>NZ_JAKCPW010000009.1 GCF_021440085.1 Dyadobacter sp. CY261 | reverse complement strand
GATGATACTTGGATCAAACCTGGTAAAGTAGGTAGCCGCCACAATTTTAACAAACAAAAAGCATCCCCTCAAAAGGATGCTTTTTGCGTTTATAGCTATTCACGTCGCGTGGATTCCCGGACGATCAGTTCGGTAGGTAACGAGATTTCCTGTGTAGGATAGGTTTGCTTCTGTATATGTTTTATTAATATCTCGCAGCTGGTTCGACCGATTTCATAGGCAGGTTCGGCGATGGTCGAGAGAGAAGGAGATATGATTTTTGAGGTAGGATCATTTGTAAAACCTATAATTCCCACTTCATTTCCAACAGCTATATGATGTTCTCGCAGCCAAAGAATGGCACCGATTGCTTTTCGATCATTCACTGAGAAGATCGCATCCGGCTTAGGATCGCTTTGGAACAATGTACTTACATCCTCGCGCCCATTCTCGTCGCTGAAACCGGAGTGAATAATTCCGTAGGACTCCAGGTTATGCTTTTTCAGTGTGTCAATATAGCCTTGCCTGCGCTGCTGGGTAAGGTTCAGGCCATATGGACCGGCCAGATGCGCAATTTTGCTATATCCCTGAGAGATGAGATGCTCGGTAGCTACACAAGCACCGGTATAGTCATCTTGTACGACCATCGACGTTTTTATCGAATGCGGTACACGATCGAAGAAAACCAAAGGCATGTCGGCTTCCAGTAGTTCTTCAAAATGGCTGAAATCGACCGTTTCGCAAGTAATGCAGGCAAGGAGACCGTCAACACTGCTCAACGACAACTCCCGAACAACTTTTGTTTCCCAATAAGCGGAATCATTTGTCAGATATAACATTACCTGATAATTTTTCTCCAACGCGTATTCCTGAATCCCTGTAATTACCGTGGAGAAATAGTAGTTGGTAATTGCCGGGATGACCACTGCAATTTTATGTGTTCCGCTTTTGACCAGCCCGGTTGCATTGAAATTAGGCCGATAGTTCATTTTTCCGGCGGTATCAAGTACTAGCCTCCTGGTTTCAGCACTTACATCGTATGTGTCCCTCATCGCCCGCGAAACCGTCGCCACAGATATTCCGAGTTCTCGGGCTATGTCCTTGATGGTAGTCAATCTCTTTGTCATCGAGCAAGTCGCTTCACGGCGTTGGAATAAAATTCTAGTTTCGATAACGTTCTCGCTACTATTTAAGGCAAATATCTGGAATGCCGCTATAAATCATCGTAAAATTGTGCGATTGCAAATGTTTTTTTGGATTGTATACCGAATCAAGGCAAATGAAAAAGCGGGAATTTTTAAAAATAGCCGGTTTCGGTTCCATTGGGATGACCGGTGTATCGTCGGTTAGCCGAGCCGCAGGGATCGGCAGCTCTCCCAGCGGCCGGAAGCAACTGTTCAATATGAGCGGTTATGCCGCGCCTAAGATGGATGTTGTACGTATAGGGTATATCGGAATGGGTAATCGTGGTGGCGGAGCTATCAAGCGAATCGTCCATCTCGAAAGTGTGCAGGTAAAGGGTGTGGCTGATATTATACCCGAAAAAGCCAATAATGCAAAGAAGTTGCTGACTGACGCAGGCCATAGTCCGGTTGCGTACTCAGGCTCACCGGATGCATGGAAAAAGCTGTGTGAACGGGATGATATAGACCTGATTTACATTTGTACGCCCTGGAATCTACATACGCCCATGGCATTGTACGCAATGGAACATGGAAAACACGTGGCAACGGAAATCCCGGCTGCCACAACCGTTGAAGATTGCTGGAAATTGGTGGAGACGTCGGAGCGTACGAAAAAGCATTGCATGATGCTGGAAAACTGCTGCTACGATTTCTTTGAACTACTCACCCTGAATATGGCCAGACAACGCTACTTCGGAGAGATCGTCCATGTGGAAGGAGCGTATATTCACGACATTTTCGAGTCACTTTTTGAAAAGGATAAGCGCTTCGATCTTTGGAGATTAAAGGAAAACCAGCGCAACGGGAATTTATATCCTACTCATGGGCTTGGCCCCGTCGCCCAAGTGCTCGATATCAATAGAGGCGATAAAATGGATTATTTGGTATCCCTGAGCAGTAATGATTTTATGCTGCAAGCGAAGGCCAACGAACTGGCAACGAAAGATCCTGACTTTAAAAAATACGCTGGCAAGTCATATCGTGGCAACATGAATACCACCACTATTAAAACAGCGAAGGGGAAGACAATCATGCTGCAGCACGACGTATCTTCTCCCCGACCCTACTCCCGTCTGCACTTGATTAGCGGAACCAAGGGTGCCGCACAGAAATATCCATTGCCCGAGGATGGGACATCGGGCCGCATTTCGCATGGGCATGAGTGGGTTAAACCGGAAGAATTTAAGGCATTGGAACAGAAGTACCAGCCAGAGATCATCAAACGGGTGGGGGAACTAGCCAAGAAAGTGGGTGGACACGGCGGAATGGACTTTCTCATGGACTGGCGGCTGATTGACTGCCTGCGGAACGGATTGCCATTGGATCAGGACGTATATGACGCGGCTTCATGGAGTGTTATTTCACCTTTGAGCGAATGGTCGGTGGCCAACAGATCCAATTCCATTGATATTCCCGATTTCACAAGCGGTTCATGGAAGAAAAACAAGCCCGTGGATGTAGCACTGAAAGAGGGTGGTAATACAGAAGTAAAATCATAAGCGAAATGAAAGTCATTATTTCCGAGACAAAGGAAGAACTTGGTCAAAATGCCGGCGCATATGCGGCAACGATTATTAGAGAGACGTTGGGCAGGCAGGGATATGCCAATGTTATTCTGGCGACAGGTACCAGCCAGTTTGAAACACTAAATCAGTTAACTACCGAGAGGGACATAGCTTGGTCGAAGGTTACGATGTTTCATTTGGATGAGTATATCGGACTTCCCGCAACGCACCCGGCGAGTTTTCGGAAATATCTGTCGGAACGCTTTTTATCCCAGGTAGCCCCGTTAAAGGCAGTATACCTTATCAACGGCGAAAATGACCTGAATACAGAACTTGCCTTTCTTGCAAAACATATCGGTGAGCACCCCATTGATCTGGCATTGGTCGGAATCGGAGAGAATGGACATTTGGCATTCAACGATCCGCCAGCAGATTTTGATACCGAATCCCCATATCTCGCTGTGTACCTCGACGAACCGTGTCGGCTTCAGCAAATGGGGGAAGGTTGGTTTACGTCGCTGGAAGAAGTGCCTTTGCAGGCAATCAGCATGTCGGTGCGGCAAATTATGCAGTCGCGGCATATCATATGCTCAGTACCTGACGAGCGCAAGGCAGTGGCAGTGAAAAACAGCCTCGAGAATGAAGTAAGTAATGCATTCCCGGCAAGCATTCTGCAATTGCACCCCGATTGTACCTTTTTCCTCGACAAGGAGTCATCGGGTTTGTTATCCGAAAAGGAACTGGCTGGTGGAGACCGCAATGTAGAAATACCGAAATAGCGCGTGCATCACAGGTAAAAAGCAGTGGTACAGTTACTTCTATTTTAATAATCATCCAAACCCATGGAAGCACCATCTGTTGTTATTCAAAAAGAAGTAAAACCGGCTAATACTTCTGGGAGGCTGGCGTCCATCGATGCATTACGCGGGTTCGATATGCTGATGATCGCGGGTGGCGGGCAATTCATCGCCCTGCTGGGCGGGAAAACAGGTGTTCCATTCATCGATACTGTTGCCGCACAGTTTGAGCATCCTGCCTGGCATGGATTTACTTTTTATGATTTTATCTTTCCGTTGTTCCTGTTTCTAGCCGGAACTTCGCTCGCATTCAGCATTAAAGGCGGTTTGGTGAAGGGAATACCGCAATCGGTGATCATCAACAAGGTTTTCAAGCGGATGCTTATCCTTATCGCCCTGGGTATCCTCGATAAGAATGCACCGATGGATATTTTTGATCCCGCACATATACGTTACGGAAGTGTGTTGGGCAGGATTGGTCTTGCGACTTTCGTTTCGGCCATTTTGTATATGAAGTTCGATTTTAACCAGCGGGTTTACATTGCGATGGGCATTCTGGTAGTGTACTATCTGACGCTCATCCTCGTTCCCGTTCCCGGCTTCGGTGCCGGAGACCTGTCTTTTGAAGGCAATTTGGTAGGATGGGTCGATCGTAATTTTATGCCGGGTAAATTAAGACAAGGCACTTACGACGAACTCGCACTGCTTACCCAATTTCCCGCAATATGTCTCACCATTTTTGGTACCGTAGCGGGAGATTTGTTACTGAACAAAGATAATGCAGGATCGAAACTTAGGAAGCACTTTTCATTTGGTACAGCGGGTATCATTATTGGATTAGCTTGGAATCTTGTTTTTCCAATTAATAAGCACCTCTGGTCGAGCTCTTTCATTATGTTGACTTCCGGAATGGCCTTCGCAATGCTCGCCATTTTCTACTGGATCATCGATGTGAAAGGTTGTCAGAAATGGGCCTTTTTCTTTCGGGTTATTGGTTTAAACTCGCTGGTCATCTATCTGGCAGTCCGCTTTGTGGATTTCAACGCATCCTCACGCTTGCTTTTTGAAGGGATTTACAAACATGCGCCTGAAAATTGGCATGAGGTTTACAACGCGCTGGGCGGTTTCGTGCTGGTTTGGCTCTTCCTCTACTTTTTATACCGGAACAAAATATTTGTCAAAGTGTAGCCTATGGAAACGGACCGCAATGCTGGTGAAATGACGAGAAGATCTTTTTTAAAGAACAGCGCCGGTTCGGTCGCATTATCGATGGTAGCTGGTGCCCCGGTGGCCGTGGCAACATCTTATCTTAGTACAGATAGTCATCACATTCCTTCTATGGCATCGGAAAAAAGCCTGATTGGCGCTTATGGTCCCTGGGCTGCGTCGCTGCTTCCCGCAATTCCACCACTCTCATTTCGGAATAGTAAATGGAGTAACCTCGCAAAATGGCATAAGGAAGCATTAGCCAAGACTCTGGATACAGTTTCGGCACCTCCTAAACCAGATTTGCCGAAGGTTACCGTGAAGAAGAAATATACTTACGATGGCCTGGATATCGAAGAACTGACATGGCAATTGCCCTATGGAAGGGCTACCGAAGCAGTTTTGCTCAAACCTGCCGGTTCTGTCAAACCTTTGCCGGGCATTCTGGGACTTCACGATCATGCCGGGATGAAATATTTCGGTCTGCGAAAGATCGTCAAAACCTCGGACGATCAGCATTCGATACTGAAAGAACATCAGAAAACGGACTATGGCGGCCGAGCCTGGGCCAATGAGATCGCAAAGCAAGGTTATGTGGTGCTAGTGCATGACACTTATGCTTTTGGTAGCAGAAGAGTTCATTATGAGGACACGAAAGGATTGAATTGGGGCGCGGTGAGTGCGGAAGGTAAATCCGATGCTGACCCTGAAAAAGCCGAAAATATTCGCGCTTATAACGAATGGTCATCTGAACACGAGCATGTGATGTCCAAGTCGCTGTTCTCGGCCGGAACAACTTGGCCAGGTGTTTTTCTCACCGAAGACCAGGTAGCATTGGATATTTTAGCCAGTCGGAAGGACGTGGACCCTAACCGGCTCGGTTGTGGCGGTCTTTCCGGAGGCGGCTTACGGACGGTGTACCTGGCTGGTCTCGATCCGCGCATTAAGTGCGCCGTTTGTGTTGGTTTTATGACCACCTGGAAGGATTTGGTTCTAAATAAATCATTCAACCACACCTGGATGACTTACACGCCTCTACTACCCAAATACCTGGATTTTCCGGAGATTCTGGGACTGAGAGTGCCATTACCTACATTAGTTTTGAACAACAATCAGGACGAGCTGTACACACTTTCCGAAATGAAGAATGCGGACGCCATTTTAACTGAAGTATTTAAAAAAGCAGGCGCTTCCGACAAATACAAAGCCAGCTTCTACGACGGACCTCATAAATTTGACGCCGATATGCAGAAGGAAGCATTTGCGTGGTTCAGGAAGTGGCTTTGAGATAAATTTCCGCCCAGCGCAGATCTTCCGGAGTTGTGATTTTGATATTCTCGTAAGCACCGTCGATAAGCTGGATGTTGTAGCCCCAGGCTTCGAGGACGCTTGCACAATCGGTAAACGATTCCTGATAATCCGCTGTAAATGCCGCCCGCATCCATGTCGCCCTGAATGTCTGTGGTGTTTGAATAAGTCTGAACAGCGTGCGGTCCATTGCCTTATTGCCTTCATTTTGTCCCACAATCCGGATTGAATCTTTTAGTGGTACACTCGCAACTGCTGTACCCTGTAATGCTGCACTTTCGAAGCTTTGTGCGATGATTTCGCGGAAAATGATGGGCCTTACGCCGTCGTGAACGGCAATCAAGCATTCTCCCGGGTCGGTAATGCGGTTCAATCCGTTTTTGACAGAATGAAAACGGGTTTTGCCACCGGCTACCAACTGATGGGCAATGTCAAAATTATGGTGCAGGCACAAATCATTCCAGAATGGAAATTGATCGGCAGGCAGCACCACGATAATGCGCAGGTTCCGGGAATAGCCCGCAAACGCCCGGATCGTATGCATCAGCACGGGAAGACCGTTAACCGGTAGGAATTGCTTAGGTATATCGCTTTTCATGCGGCTTCCGCTGCCGCCCGCCACGATGATCACATATTCTTGCATGGGATCGAAATACGAACAAAAATGGTCATTTACGGCTCAGGACGGTGGTCGCTGATCATAAATGACCATTTAGATGGGTGGGTTGTATATTAGATAATCAGCATCGCATCGCCGTACGTGAAGAACTTATATTTCTCCTTGATAGCGAGATCATATGCTTTCATGACCAGGTCAAAACCTCCGAAGGCACAAGCAGCCATCAAGAGGATCGATTCGGGTAATTGGAAATTCGAGAGTAATGCATTCGCGATTTTGAAGTCGTATGGAGGGAACACGAACTTGTCGGTCCAGCCTTCTACCGGTTTCAAATGACCGCTTGCAGATACCGACGATTCAATGGCCCTCAATGACGTGGTACCTACTGCGCAAATGCGTTTTTTCCCATCAATCGCCTTGTTAACGAGCTCAGAGGTACTTTGTGTAATGCGGTAATTTTCTGAATCCGTTTTATGCTTGGTCAGATCCTCTACGTCCACAGTCCGGAAAGTACCAAGACCTACGTGTAAAGTAATCGGGGCAAAGCTAACACCTTTAATTTCCAGGCGTTTCATAATCGCTTTCGTGAAGTGCATCCCGGCTGTTGGAGCGGCAACGGCACCTACATGTTCTGCGAATATCGTTTGAAAACGCTCGCGGTCAGCATTTTCGACCTTACGGCGTGAGATGATTTCGGGAGGAAGCGGGGTTTCGCCCAACTCGTCGACCAGCTTCATGAACGCATCATTGTCTCCATCATATAGAAAACGGATAGTCCGGCCACGTGAGGTTGTATTGTCGATCACCTCGGCAACGAGGTCGCTATCGCCAAAATAGAGCTTGTTACCTACACGTATTTTACGCGCAGGGTCAACAAGAACGTCCCAAAGCCGCATTTCGCGGTTCAGTTCGCGCAACAGGAAAACTTCTATCTTAGCACCGGTTTTTTCTTTCTGGCCAAACAAACGTGCCGGAAATACCTTCGTATCGTTGATGGCCATTACATCGCCGTCTTCGAAATAATCGATCACATTGGCGAATGTTTTATGTTCAATTTCTCCTGTTTTTCGGTGAACGACCATCAGGCGGGATTCTCCACGGTCGGAAGGATGAAGTGCGATTAAACTCTGGGGAAGATCAAACTTAAATTCGGATAGCTTCATAGCTGGATATTCTGTGAATGTCTTTGGTCGTAGATAATGTCAAAAAGAAACGGGTAAAGCCCGTTTATGACGGATTCCGGCACTTAATGCAACTGAATTATAGCAATTACTAACTAGATAGCATCTCCTATCAAAGAAAATTGGGCATTAGGATTACTTACGGTAGTTTCAAATTGCCCAAAAATTTGTATAGAGAACCCTTATCTAAAATAAGACCGCAAAAGTAGGAATTTTTTTAAAAAATTTCAAGAATTCAGCTAGTTTTAACGCGAGATATATTGCCGTGCTTTCCATTTCGATGGATTAACGTTCGCTATCTCATTTTGAACGGGTTCGGTTTCCCGCGACGAGCCGTTCAAAAGCGCCGAAAGCAGTGCGGCCATCCCTGCTATTTCACGATCGGTATTTGTATTTAACAAATCCGCGTGAAAATGTCTCGTTACGAAATTGGTGTCGAAACGGCCACTCACGAATGCTTCGTGCTGCATTACAAACCGGCAGAATGGAAGCGTGGTTTGCACACCCGTGATCTGGTATTCGTCAATGGCTCTGATCATTTTCCGGATTGCTGTTTCGCGGTTCTCGCCGTATGTAACGAGCTTGGCAATCATTGGGTCGTAATATATAGGGATTTCCATGCCCTGTTCGAAACCGTCGTCCACTCGAACGCCATTGCCATCCGGTTTAATGTAAGTGGACAACGTGCCGATATCGGGCAAAAAGTGGTTCGCAGCATCCTCCGCATACACCCTGATTTCAATGGCATGGCCACTGATGTGCAAATCGTCCTGCTGAAAAGTAAGCGGCTGGCCCTCGGCGATCCTTATCATTTCTTTTACGAGGTCCGTACCGGTGATCATTTCAGTTACCGGATGTTCGACCTGTAAGCGGGTGTTCATTTCGAGAAAGTAGAAATTTCTGTCCTCGTCCATGATAAATTCCACGGTTCCCGCGCCATAGTAGCCGCAAGAGCGCGCCACATCAACGGCACAGCGGCCCATTTCTGCCCGTATGTCAGGCGTAATGGAAATTGACGGTGCTTCTTCTACTACTTTTTGATGTCGTCGCTGGATCGAGCATTCGCGTTCAAACAAATGGACGATGTTGCCATGGTGATCGCCCAAAACCTGAATTTCGATGTGCTTCGGCGATGTAATGTATTTTTCGATAAAAACGGAGCCATCTCCAAATGCCGCCTGTGCTTCGCTCACAGCCCGGTTCATTTGTTCGTCAAATTCTGCTTCCTGATCCACAACCCGCATACCTTTGCCTCCCCCTCCTGCACTCGCCTTGATTAGGATCGGATAGCCAATGGCCAGAGCGACGCGTTTCGCTTCGTCGCGGTCGTCAATGGCATCCGGCGTGCCAGGTACCATGGGGATATTGTAATGCGACGCGGCTTGCTTAGCAGCCAGCTTACTGCCCATGATCTCAATCGATTCCGGCGACGGACCGATGAAAATCAGTCCCGCATCTCTGACTTTCCGGGCAAACCCTGCATTCTCGGACAGGAACCCGTAGCCAGGATGGATGGCGTCCACACCCAGGTCATGGCAGACTCCCAGGATTTTGTCGGTATTGAGATAAGATTCCGACGACGGCGCCGGCCCTATACAAACTGCCTCGTCGGCATACCGAACGTGCGGGGATTTTCGGTCGGCTTCGCTGAATACGGCCACGGTTGCAATATTCATTTCACGCGCGGTACGCATAATGCGTAGCGCGATTTCGCCACGGTTGGCAACCAGGATTTTTTTGATCTGGGGCATTTGAACAGGTTAGGATCGTAATAGCATTGTCGATAATGTTCAAAAGCATTCATTTCAGCCTCGCCTACTCGCTAAGTTTAAACTGCTTTTATACCGAAGAATCATTACAACACTACCGCAGGATTTTTAGAGGGTATGTCACCGATTTATATAGCGCAGAGGCGTTGTAGTTTTGGTTTCAACCAAACTGATAAGATCATGTTGACAACACCCACGAAACATTATTTTCTGAAGTATGCAAACTTTCTCGCGCTCTTGCTGCTCACTGCTGCGTGCACCGACCATGAACCTCAGCCAGAGACCGATCCATTGCCGGTCGCGGCGGTGAATGAGCGGTTGTTGCTGGAGTCTACCCAATTCTATCCTACCAAAGCAATAGAATACAACCCAGATAAGACCGTAAAGAAATTTCAGATTGGACAAGCGGGAAATGTCATTGATGTCGCATATACGTCAACCACCGTCATTTACTCAATGAGTCTTAACGGGAAGATTGTTAATAAGTATGTATACGAAATGGAGAATAAAGTGGCTAAGAAGGTCACGTTTTATCAGGTAGACAACAATGGGAACGAGATTAGCATTTTAACGGTGGCTTATTCGTATAAGAAAGGAAAGCTTTTCAAGGAAATTTATTCAGGGGAGGCAGAAGGCTATATAGAGCACTATTACGATGATCTTAACGAGAACTTAAAGTATTCACAATCTTTTGATAAAAATGGGGTGCCTGAGACTAAGACGACGTTTGAGTATACCAATCAAATAGACAAATCCGGATCGCTCACACAAGATCAGGATCAATCGAATGGCTTTATGGATGGCACACTTTTCCCTAGAAAATTTAAATATCTCATTAAAAAAAGGATTATGGAAGGCGCTTCTCCCTTGAAGTCTGATTTTACCTATGTCCTGGATCAGCAAGGGTACGTAACAAGTGGGACAAGGACCGACGACAATGGAGATGTAACAAATTGGACCAACACCTGGCAATAACACTCCGAATACATTACTAATATCTCTACCTTCATCGCGAATCCCGGCGTTACTGCCGGGATTTTTTGTTGGTGGGAAAATGCCCGATTCATTGATAGGCATATGGCCTCATTTTTGCTATTTTACTAACTTACCGTAAGTTGCAATGACAACGGTCTTTTTATGTTACATGTAAATTCGTTATTTTTGCATTTATCTAACATTTAAATCATCAGTTACCCACATAAAATAAGAGAGAGTGGATATTTTCGAGAAATTGCGTCACAACTCAGGTCCGATCGGGAATTCGGCCAAAATGCTGAACAGCCACCATTATTTTTCGTTCCCGATACTGGAAGGAGAACTTGGTCCGCGCATGAGGTTTATGGGAAGGGAAGTGCTGAACTGGAGTCTCAACAATTATCTGGGTTTAGCGAATCATCCCGAAGTCCGCAAGACGGACACCGAAGCCGCCGCCAAATGGGGCCTCGCATATCCGATGGGTGCCAGGATGATGTCAGGAAATTCGACCTTGCATGAGATTCTTGAAAAGGAACTGGCGCAGTTTGTCGGTAAAACCGATGCATTCCTGCTCAACTATGGTTACCAGGGCGTCATGTCCGCAATCGAATGCCTTTGCGACCACCGCGATGTGATCGTGTACGACGCCGAGTCGCACGCCTGTCTGATCGACGGTATCCGTCTGCACAAGGCCAAGCTGGGCGAATACTACAAGTTCAACCACAACGACATGGTGAGCCTGGAAAAGAACCTCATCCGTGCCACAAAACTGGCGGAGGAGAAAGGCGGTGGTGTGTTGGTCATCACCGAGGGCGTTTTCGGTATGTCGGGCAAGGTAGGAGATTTAAAAGCGATCGCCGAACTTAAAAAGAAATATAATTTCCGCCTGCTCGTAGACGACGCGCACGGCTTTGGTACCATGGGTGAAACCGGTGCCGGCGTAGGAGAGCTGCTGGGTGTTCAGGACGACATTGACTTGTACTTCTCGACATTCGCGAAGTCTATGGCTGCTATTGGCGCATTCATCGCCTCCAACGATCCTGAGATTATCATGTTCCTTAAATATAACATGCGCTCACAAACCTACGCGAAGGCGCTTCCAATGCCCTACGTCGAAGGTTGTCGCAAACGTCTGGAGATCATCAAGCAAACGCCTGAGCTGCGCTCAAAACTTTGGGAGAATGTAAAAGCAATGCAGGACGGTCTTCGTAGCCGCGGATTCAATATCGGCGAAACCGAATCGCCTGTAACACCAGTGTTCCTGCACAGCGAAGGCGGGGTGCCTGAGGTTACCCGCATGGTACGCGACCTGCGTGAGAATATGGGTGTCTTCTGTTCGATCGTTGTTTATCCCGTTGTACCGAAAGGGCAAATCATGCTGCGTATCATCCCAACCGCGGCGCATACTTTGGACGACGTTGAGTACACGCTGAACGCATTTACGACGTTGGCGGATAAACTTAAAAACAGGGTTTATCAGAGCGACGCGATACAGGAAGTCGTGGAATAGTTATAAAAACGCGTTTTTTCGCGTGCTGAGGGCTTTTTTCGGAAAGCCCTCTTTTTTTGCTCCTTCCAAACAATAAAAGTTATTAAATGTAACTCATTGTTATAGAGCTGTTTATATAGAATCGTGTATTTAATTGTATTTTAGAAGTGTTTTTTTTTGTTTTTTGGGTTGCTAAAATGGTTTTAATTATTAAATTTCGGTCAAAACATGCGTTTTTAGCGTGTGAGAGGCATTTTTTAAACTAAAAAAACACAGGAAAACATGGCAAGATTCGATGATGTAAAGGACTTGATTCTTTCACTGGAAGGCGATTTCGATAAGTTTTATAACAAAGGCAATCAGGCTGCTGGGACGCGTGTTCGTAAAGGCATGCAGGACCTGAAAACGTTGGCTCAGGACATTCGCTCTGAGGTTCAGAACAAGAAGAACGCAGGCGAGTAATCACGAAGCACACGGAAGATTTTAGAGCCCCGGCGGATACCGTCGGGGCTTTTGCTTTTCCTTAGAATTTCTCCTCGTTGATCATCGTGGCAATTCCCCGAACAGCGACCTTTTTAGTCGTCGCATCGTAAATCTCCGTGGAAATTTCAGCAATGTGCTTCGCTGGATTAATAGAAACAATCTTGAAAACAGCGCGATATTCGGTGTCAACAAACATCGGACGGAGGAATTCGACAGCTTGTTTAAGGTAAATGGAGCCGAATCCAGGGAATTGTGTGCCAAGAACCTTGGTAAAAACGGTAATGCCCAACATGCCGTGAATGATCGGTTTTTTGAATTGCGTTGTGGCAGCATATTCGGCGTCGAGGTGGACGGGATTATTATCGCCGGTCAGATCGGCAAAGGCCTGAACCTGTTCCTGTGTGAATTTAAAAAAATGGTCGAATGTCGCATCGACGACGGGTTCTATTTGCATAGCTCGCGAATAACTTTAATGGAACTTCAAAAATACGCCTAAAACGCAAAAAAGCCGCCTGGCGGTAGGCGGCTTCTTGTTTTGAACCTGTTTTTACCTATTCTTCTACATCCTCGGTAAGCACCACCACTCCGTCGGTTTCTTCCGAGATTCCGTCCAGGCTTTTGGTGACCCTGGAGTTATTGCGTTTATTTTTAAACTTCTTAACCTGCATTTTGAGCGTATCGATCGCCAGATCGGTGGCTTCTTCGAAAGTAGTCCCCTGCTCCTTCACAAACACGGTTCCGCCGGGCACGTAAAGCTTCACTTCCAGGAGCTTGGTCTGTAATTTGGTATTGTCATTTTTGGCGAGCTTAAGGAATACCTCTCCGCTGGTGATCCGGTCATAAAACGTATCCAGTTTATCCAATTTTTGCTGAATGAAAGTCAGTAGTTTGGGATCGGCATCAAAGTGAATTGCTTGCATCTGCAGTCTCATAAGCACACATCATTTAGTTGTAAAACAATATTTCCAACCGCCTTCGCGATTTTCAGACCGGAGTTGTATTCATCTTCGGATAGTTATAAAATAGGTGCTATCCGGGCTGATCTCCTGGTTAAATCTGCCTTAACGGTAGATTAAATAAAAGGAAATATTAAGTTAATGTCAAGTAATAGCCGTGGTTTTTGAGGTACTATTATTTGTACAAATTATAAGCGTATAGGGATCCTATGCTTCCTCCAGAAGTGTCCTGAAAGAAACATACTGTCCGTTGAAGAGCTCGTTATGGCGCTCCTGCAAGGCTGGCTGGAAGTGGCTCTGGTAGGTGAGAAAATCCTCCATAGTCCTGAATGTAAATTGAGTGGTGTATGTCGCACCCTCGTTTTCGATTTCGGTCAACAGCCGCAACAGCTTGCAGTCAAGCGGTATTTCAGTCGCGACGATTTCAGGGATGTACACCGACTTCATATAATGCAGCCAGTCCTTCTCCGCTGAATAGCTGATGTTGACTGTGATGTTATAGACGATCATTTTATAAAAATTTATTGTTTGCGAGTTACATTTGCATGCATATACTAATTCACCGTAACCAGTATTATCATGAATATTCTTCTACACGCCCATTCGGGCCTCCGCTATGTGGTGTTAGGACTTTTAATCGCAGCCATTTTTACTGCATATTCCAAGTGGCAGCAAGGTAGCCAGGACGACAGTAAACTTTACCTTTTTACTCTCATTGCCACGCACACGCAGCTATTGATAGGCTTCGTGCTATATTTCATGAGCCCCAAAGTTAATTTTGATCTGATCAGCGAGAAAGTATTCCGTTTCTTTTCGATCGAGCACGTTTTCATGATGCTCATTGCGATTGTGCTTATTACTGTGGGAAGGATTCGTTCGAAGAAACTCACTGGCGCCGCCAAGCACCGTACTGTGCTGTACTTCTACGCATTGGCCTTGATTATTATCCTGGTAGCCATCCCCTGGCCATTCCGGAACCTGGGATCGAAGTGGTTTTGATTTTTTGACAGCCGCCGACTGACCGCGGACCGCCGACTGCATGACAGTAAAAGTAAGCAATCGGCGGTCTGCCGTCGGTGGTCAGCGGTGTAGCCGCTTCACCCAAACAGATCGCTCGACAAATACCGGTCGCCCCGGTCGCAGATAATGAAGACGATCACGCCTTCTTTTAATTCCTTCGCGAGCTGAACCGCTGCCCAGGCCGCGCCTCCGCTGCTCATTCCTGCAAAAACAGCTTCTTCATTCGCCAGACGCCGGGTAGTAAGCACCGCATCATCCTGCGATACTTCGATCACCCTGTCTACACGTCCTCTTTCAAATATTTTGGGAAGATATTCTTCCGGCCATTTGCGGATGCCGGGGATGCTGGATCCGTCGTTGGGCTGGCAGCCGACGATCTGGATATCATTATTTTGTTCTTTTAAATACCGCGAAACGCCCATAATGGTGCCGGTAGTACCCATGGACGAAACGAAATGAGTGATTTGCTGATCGGTATCCCGGTAAATCTCCGGACCGGTGGTGCGGTAATGCGCTTTCCAGTTATCGGGATTGGCAAACTGGTTTAGCATAAAATAATCGCCTTTGGCTGCCTTTTCTTCTGCCAGGTCGCGGGCGCTCTCCATGGTTTCGGTCAGGACGACTTTCGCGCCGAATGCCTCCATTGTGAGTACGCGCTCACGTGTGGAACTTTGGGGCATCAGGAGTTCAATTTCCAGGTCGAAGAGCCGGGCGATCATGGCAAGTGCAATACCGGTATTCCCGCTGGTGGCTTCTATGAGCTTCATTCCGGGTTTTACTTCACCGCGGTCGAGCGCGCCTTTGATCATGCTATATGCTGCGCGGTCTTTCACGCTGCCGCCGGGGTTGTTACCTTCCAGCTTACCGAAAATCCTGACCTTGGGATTGGGATTTATCCTTGTTAATTCGACCAGAGGGGTATTGCCCACCAGATCCAGTAATGATGACATGATGATGTTGTTGTGATTCAAAAAAGGTACGTGTTAAAAAGGTCGACGGAAATCCCGTTTTGCTTTTGAAATATAGATCAACAACATCGTGAAGGCTGAAAGAATGCCCGCGCAGAATAAATTGTAGAAAATTTGGCGGTTAAAAGCATATTTACCCTATGAAATTAATGGGTTGCAAATATACCTGAATATTTATAGAGTTTTGGCAAAAAATGCCTGCGTACCGACCAGAAACGGGAGAATTGAACTGCTGTGCGTTCCCTCCTTAACTTTGATGAATTCAACATTCGTTGCGCCCAGCTTCTGCATGGCATTGTAAGCATTCTCAGAGTTGAAGAAGAAAACCAGCGGATCTTTGTCGCCATGGTACAACTGCGTCGGTGTTTTTGGCTTGAAGTTATACACATCATTATCGGCAATGGCATCGATAAAACCCTTATCCGTGCCATCATTCAATGCTTTTTTGAACGAGTCGTTGAGGACATCGCTGAAACTTCCATTGATCGTTACATTATTTCCGTTTTGGGTAATCTGGGACGCGTATTTGTCGATGAAGTAGTAACTGGCCGGCTTGTTCAGTTTGTAAATCCGGTCATAAGTGAGTAGTACCCACAAATACAACGAGTTATACGAAGCAACGCCAGTCGTTGGCGAATTGATGATATACTTCATGAACGCCGTTTTATCATAAGCACCCGCACCACAGCTCGACGCCCTCAGGTTGAATTCCGATGAAGCCTCTTCCTCGATTTTCTTTTGCAGGGACATGGTCGCATAGCCGCCCTCGGAATATCCCGCGACGTATAATTTTTCATCCCATTTTACTTCCGTTTGACCTTTCAGAAATTCTTTCGCTGCCCGCAGCATATCCAGCGACGCGGATGCAAGGCTTGCGCGGTGCTCGTATGGGTGCGGAAGATCTTTGGAGGCACCGTATCCAATATAGTCGGGATAGGCTATAATGTAGCCCATAGATCCGAAGATAGAGCCGAATGATGCGGCTTCGCTGTCGTCACGAAAATTAGATGGTGCCGAGAGGTCACTGGTTATGGTGCCATGCTGTACGCTGATCATGGACGCCGGCTGCGTCACGGTCGGGATGATCAGCGCTCCTGAGGCAGTAATGTCGGTACCGTCGGTATTTTTTGTTTTGTAAGTAATCCTATAAGCTTTGACGCCATTTTTCACGAACCCGGCGATCAGCGGATTCAGATCGTTAGCCTCCTGAATAATCTGCTCTTTGGTTAATGTCTTGATGGAAGTGCTTTCCTTCAAATAGACATTCTCCTCGGTGGGTGGTACCGGATTGTTATTGTCGTCGTTACACGAATTAAGAATGAGCAAACTCCACAACAGGAGAAAGGAAAGGTATTTAAGCGGGAGAGTTGGGATAGATTTTTGCATAGCTAAAAGATAAACAGGCCATTAGTCTTGATTAGTAACGCATAATGGCCTGTTTTCGATGATCATTTCTTCTTATTTATCGAATTAAATTTTACCCATATACCAATTGATCATCCTGGCCGTAGCGTCGGGGCGTTCTACCATGCCCATATGGCCAGCCTCGGCGAAGATCAAAGGGTAGCTTTTTTTCGGGTATTCGGCGAGTTCGATCACGCTTTCGAAGTGAATAAGCTTGTCCTGCATACCGATAATGAATAGCACCGGGAAAGGGAGGCTCGCCAGCACGGCCGTGCGGTCGGGGCGGTTACGCATGGCAGTGATGCCGGCAATGAGCGCTTCGGCGGGTAATTTGCTGTAATGCGCGATGTGCTCTTTGATACGCTCGGGATAAAGCTCCTTATACCGGTCGCCGAACAGGTTGGCCGCGGTATTTTTGATGAATGACTCGGTCCCGTAAGTCCGCAGGAGATCGATCATTTGACTACGCTGGTGCTTTTTTGTATCGTCGTCGGCATAGGCTGTGGAATGGAACAGCCCGAAACCTTCCAGCATACCCATGTACTTTTCAGCAAATGCCAGGGAAATATAACCACCCATCGAGTGGCCGATCAGCGTGCATTTCTGAATATTGGCGTTGGTCAGGAAACGGTGCAGCTCATCGGCATAATCTTCCACCGACTGGCAGGACGTGAAGAGCGAAATATTGGGCCTTACCACAGTATAAGAGTCATTTAGCGCAGCATCAAGGCTGTCCCAAATCGTGTCATCTATGCCATGACCATGTAGTAAAACCAAAGTTTTCCGGTGTAGATTCATATAAATTTGCAATCAAGGTTGAGAACTTGTTTGCCTAAATATACTAAACCTTCTACCGTTTGCGCCCCTAATGGGCAACTTTCGCCATTTCTTCTTCCCGTAAAGCCCGGCGAAGTATCTTACCGACATTGGTCTTTGGAAGCTCTTTCCTGAACTCGATTTGTCGAGGACATTTATAACCTGTCAGGTTTTCTTTGCAGAATGCTTTGACCTTTTCCTCAGTCAGTTCCGGATCTTTTTTGACTACATAAATCTTCACCATTTCTCCGGATTTTTCGTCAGGAACACCCACACAGGCTACCTCCGCTACGCCCGGACATTGTGCCACCACATCCTCAATTTCATTGGGATAGACATTAAAACCCGAAACTAAAATCATATCCTTCTTGCGGTCGACTATCTTGAAAAAGCCATCGGAGTCCTCGATGCCGATATCGCCCGTTCTGAACCAGCGACCACTTTCGTCTTCCAGGATTACTTTGGCAGTTTCGTCGGGACGGTTATAATAACCGAGCATAATTTGGGGCCCTTTTGCGCAGATTTCACCCCGTTCGCCTATCGGCAACCATCTGTCGTCATCGCTGAGGATACGAATTTCTGTGCTTGGGAATGGCAAACCGATAGTGCCTTGCTTGTGGGTCCCATTTAATGGGTTGACAGAAAGTACCGGAGACGTTTCGGAAAGCCCGTAGCCTTCCACTAGCGGACAACCGGTTGCCTTTTCCCAGCGTTCGGCTACGATCTTTTGCAACGCCATACCCCCGGCAATTGTGATCTTCAAACTCGAGAAATCGACAGAAGCAAAAGCCGGGTTATTCAGCAGACCATTAAAAAGCGTGTTTAGGCCAGGGAAAATGTGGAAAGGTTGTTTTTTTAGCTCTTTTACAAATGCAGGAATGTCCTTCGGATTGGTAATCATCACATTCAATGCACCCCATTTGATTCCGCACAAGCCGTTGATCGTCATAGCAAATACATGATAGAGCGGCAGCGCGGCAATAAGCGTAAGCTGGCCCGATGTCTCCGACGTCCGCATTTTCGACATTAGCCATTCATTAATGCCCTCCACATTCGCAATGAGGTTGCGGTGGGTTAGCATAGCCCCTTTTGACACGCCGGTCGTGCCTCCCGTATATTGGATAAATGCCAGATCGAGTCCAGAAATATTCGGTTTTTTGTAAGTAATCCCCGACCCGATCGACAGCGCATTAGCCAGACTGACTGAATTTTTGACATGATAAGGCGGCACCATTTTCTTGATATACCGCACTACCGCGTTTACGATCAATTTTTTTGGAAAACCCAGCAGATCGCCGATTTCCGTAATGATTACGTGCTCGATGTTCGTATTGGCAATTACTTTTTCAAGATTGGTAGCAAAATTGGCCAGTATCACGATCGCTTTCGCGCCTGAATCCTTGAATTGGTGTTGCATTTCCCGCGGCGTGTAGAGCGGATTCGTGTTCACGATTGTTAGCCCTGCGCGCAACGAGCCCATCATCGCCACCGGATATTGCAATAGATTGGGCATTTGCAGCGCAATCCGGTCGCCTTGTTTCAGGCCGATACTTTGCAGGTATGCGGCAAAATTTTGTGAAAGCTCATCCAACTGCCCGAAGCTCAGTTTTTTATCCATATTGACATATGCCGCTTTATCCGCGTTTTCACGGAAACTGCTGTCCATCAGTTCAAGGAGCGACGAATATGCATCCGGATTTATTTCATAGGGAATGCCTTCCGGATAGTTTTGAAGCCATGGATAGGTATCCTTTGAGATCGCAGTCATAATGTAGAGAGCAAAGGGTGTGAATGATGTTTGTGATTAAGGTAATCAATTAAGCCAAAAAAATATCGAACCAGTCCAATTTATTTTTGACCTAAAAAAACATCCAAATATGGTTGGAAAGAGTTGAAATGGCTTTACCGGCGGCTAATTTCCCACCGCCAGAGTAGCCCTTCGTCTGCGTCGCTCACATCTTCCGTCTGGGCAAAACCCAATTTCTCGAGAATGTGTCCGGAGGCATTTTCTTCCGGGAGTGTATGCGCGATCACCTTGCGTACCGCATTGTGCGTGAAAGCATGATCCAGCAAACCTTTCGCAGTTTCGGTGCCGAGGCCCTTCTCCCGATAGGATGGGATAATTTCGTAACCAATTTCAACCATGCCATTGGGGTCGGGCTCACCTTTGTAGCCGCAGGAGCCGATCAGCATGTTATCGGAAACATGTACGATGAGATATACCCACCAGTCGCGAAGCGGGGGATGGGCTTTCCAGCGATGGTAGGAAGGAGTAAAAGTGTCACGGAAATCGGTCCACTTTTTGGGGACATTGACGCCCATAACGCGGGCTAATGTATTGTTTCCCATGCGGATAGCATCATATAATGTATCATCGCACGAGACAATTCTTAAATGGGGGGTCAAAATCATAATAAAAGAAATGAGCCCCCCAAGTTAAGAAACTATGAATTGTTTTCGTCAAAACGATCGGTTATTGCCTTGCGGATCGCTTGGTGCGGACGCATTCCGGTACTTCGTGTACGAGGTACTGCCCTGTCGGCTTGGGCATTGGATTGTGCGCGTAATGCGAGGTTCGAAACCGATAAATGGCTGTTGCGCCAGGTATCGTATTCTTCCTCATCCATTACGTCGCGTGTTACTTGTCCGTGCGCATAACCGTCGCCAAACGACTGTACGCGACTGTCGGTCAATGCGTTTTTACGCTCGTTTTCAAGCGCTTCGATTTCCGCCCTGATCTTCGCTTCTTCCGCTTTCAACTCGTCAAGTTTAGGCAACAGCTCGATATCGTTTTCCAGAACGGTTTTTTGGGACATATGCTGGGTCACGAGCAGTTGAAGCGGTTCCATTTGTTTCAAAATACGCTTTCTTCTTCTGCGCAGGCGGCCCAGTTTTGGGTCAATCTGCAACCACCGGTACCAGAAACCTTGCAATACCGGCAATGCCATACCCAGCGACACTGCGCCTGCAATGGCAAAGAGCACGCCACTCAAAACAAATGACAGCAATGCCCAGGGGCTGTTCACAAGGTCAAGGTTCAACTGATCGGAATTTTGGAGTGCCTGCTCAATCTTTTTGGTCAATACAGGACTGTCGATCGGCGCGCCTGTGAGTGGATCGACCGCATTCAATTGCAGGTTTTTGACTGATTTGTTGATTGCTTCTTTCAGCTTGTCGGTGCGGTAGGCTTCGTAACGGAACCAGCCAAGCACAATGAGCGTCACAATAGCAAAAACCGATAGTACCAGCTTAAAACCTGCGTAACGCGATTTCGCCTTGGGCGAGTCGTCTTTATGATAAGGTTCTTCCACAAGACGGTCGTAAGCCGGTTTCAGCAGGACGGAAAGCATCGCTAAACCGATCGCAAAGGCCCAAGCTTCGTTCACATTCCGGATATTGAGCGCATAGGCTACGATTTCGTGGGAGATAATCAAGTCACCGGCGATGAATGAAATACCGGCAGCAAGGAAGATCAGTCCTGCAATGAGTGAATAGGATGGCGCTTTTTCAGCACGTCTTTCTTTCAGCTCCTCAGTCGTGAAATCGATCTCGGTAATCTGCCGCTCCATGTCCTTCGTTTGCGTAGCCGCATTGTTGAGGCCCATTACCTCATTTTGCAATTTGCCATAAGCAGCCTTGTGTTGCTCCGTGGCTTGCTGGTTGCGCGATCTTACTTCGGAAAGCTCCTGTTTTTTTTCATTGAGCCGGTCCTGGATCCAGCCGTGATTTACGTTACTGGACAAATAGTTTTCATATACCTGACGGTCGATACCTTCGATTCCACGCGTGTAGCCGTGTTGGTAGTCTCCGTTTTCATTTGGATTTTGCTCGTTCATAACCAGTATTAGGGTTGATCGAATGTGAGTTTGGGTAAAAAATCGCGCCATCAGGGCGCTTCCTGATCATCATTTCTCCTTTATTTGCCTTTCTGGATCAGGTTAAGCTGCCGGGTTGTCAGCTCGTGTTTCATGCGGCGTGCAAGATAAAATTCGCTCTCAAAAAGCTTGATAAGCATATCCCGCTTCGCGAAAAGGCGGTCACGCTCGGTCTCGGCATGGCTCTGTTCACGCAATACCTGCCATTTTTTTACGCGGAGTGCATCGATTTCTTCCCCTAAATTCTGGCATTCCGCTTCCCAGTTGTAGTTATTTTCAACATAATCCTGGCGGTCGCGACGAATATTTAACCAGATCTTCAAGTCATTGCGCAATACGGTAATGTTACTGAGCAATAGTTTTCCTGCAAAAAGGAAGAGAAAAAACACGAACACAAACAATGCAAACGCCTGCCACCAGGTTTGGTACGTGATCACGTTGGCAAACACAAACAATGTCGCTGCAAATGGTAACCCGGTCTCTTCCAGCAGCGATTTCCAAGTCACTTTCGAATCGGTGTCGTGGAAAAGGGAGATGCGACCAAAGAGACTAAACATCCCGGCGAGGAACACGCCCAGCGCAATCCAGGAGTTATCGGCAAACGCGGGTTTCAGCGACTCGCGGATCAGAAAGAAGTTGCCCACGCACATGGCCGCGCACAATGTGATACCTATGAGTGTTCGCGGGAGCTGATGCTCGCCTTCGGCACGTGCGCCTGGGTTTTTCAAGCGTTCCTGCAATTCGTCGATCCGGTTGTTTTTCTGACCGATAAACAGGTTCAGTTCCTGAATGCGCTCATTATGCTGCTCGATATTCGCAATATGAGAGGCGGCCAGATTAGAGAAGTATTTATGGATAATATCGGTTTTCTCATTTGGGTCCGATTCCGAAAGCCCGAATAGCACACCTTCATCGCGCAATGTATCTTCGTCTTCGAGCCAGTAAGGGATCGGTACTTCCACTTTGGGGAGTTCTTTTACTTCGGAGAGCGGTTGCGACAAGGTCGCGGTTACTGGTTGCCTTGTTTCGACAACGGGTGTTTGATTGATCTGATTTTGTTCCACTGATTGGGTAGGGGTGTCGTTGGCCTCAACAGGCTCATCGTCATAGAATTGGTTTTCGTCGGACTCTTTCGGACGAAACCAGCCGGCAATTAATTCAGTCAGTTTGGCCATAGTTTTCATGGGTTAGCCTGCGATTATCCATGAAAACAAACAAAATCACTATAATATTGTGATGACCGGCTATTAAAAAAGGTAAGTCCCTCGGAATTAGGACATTTCGAACATCTTCTGTAAAGCTTGCCAGAGCTTTTTCTTCAAATTACGGTCGGCTTCGATCACGACCAGCGGGTCCACGAGGAGGAACCATACGCCCTCGACCATTTTGGGAGTGTAGGGCACCAGCAGGAGATCCAGATGGAGCTTGATCAGCGGTACTCCGAAAGAGATGAAGAAATTTGTCTTTTTACCTGAAAGCACCGTGCGCGCATCTTGCCCGGGCATAAAACTGAAGTTCAGGACGTCGCTTGTTTCCAGCGAATGACCAACTGCTTTCAGGATATTGTCGAGGAACAACGCTTCGGACATGATCATGTCCGTTTGCTTCTGTTCGTCCACCAGCACCAGCACTTTATGTTTCAACGCCGGGAATGCGGGAACGGTAGCTTGTGGAGGAGTGGCGGCTGGACTTGGTACTGGTGTAGCCGGTGGCTGCACGAGAATCGCAGGAGCGGGTGGTAATGCTGATGCCGGGATAGCGGGCGTGGCTGGCAATGTGGGAACATCTGCCTGCACGGTGGCGGGCGTCGGTATGGGAAGTTCGGGCTCGGTTATTTCCTCTGAAGTTGCGTCTTGGGGCCGCGCGCGATCTTCCAGTTGAAACAAAGTTTCATGCTGGTAAAGTATCTGAAAAAATGCGACCGACGAATGCTCCATAATTTCTATAAATGTCCAAGTACCATTCCTGGCTGACTCCAAATACCTACTTTTTGTTTTTCTGCGGCTATTTCGAGGGCTGCGTATTCCTGGTCTTTCGAATATTTCTTAAAATGCACCGCAAGGCCTTTTTTTACAAGTTCTTTATTCAAGATCTTGCCATCGGGCAATACTATTTCGCCCAACAGGCGGCCATATTTATCAAATTCACCTTTGTGACGGATACTCACTACTTTCCGGAAACATTTTTCGCTCGTAAACTGCTTCGCGTTTTTGTAAAACGGCATACCGCGTTCGGGGCAATTGATGTGCAAAAAGCGTATCCTGACCGGCTTACCCATTCTCCGTCCCGCTTTTTTGCCGGAATAAATAAATTTCAACTCAATCGTGTCACCGTCCTGAATACCTATAACTTCGGCTTTGAGCGGGTTAGGTAAATCAATGTTGCTGCCAAACTGCTGGCCTTCCTCCGACGTCAGCACACACGAGGCGAGCATTGTCGGGGTGGTTGTAAAAATGAGGAACAACAGGCAGGAAAATACAACTCGGGGAATCAGGAAGCGGAAAGCAGGCACGCGCACGGATGATAAGTTTTGAATACCCAAAGATAGGTATTGTTTCCGATCAGTTCTGATCCAGCTTGTACCACTTAATGTCCTTCAAAGGCGCTCTCCTTGCCACTGAGGCAGTTGGCGAGTAATTTTTTTCCAGATAATCGAGCACCGGCTTTTCGGCGTCACCTAGCTCCCAGAGGTTGTGGTTGGCCTGCATCCAGCGTATCTTCTGTTTCCAGCCATCGCGTGTGAAGCGGTTGGCGATAATCAGCTTTGTGGAATGGCAGTTAGTGCATTGCGCTTTCACCATATACAGGTTTTCGTCCACGATCAGGCCTGTTTCGGGGTCTTTCTTCGTCGTGTCGGCTGGCATTGCAGCCACATTCGCGTTGGTTAACGATGTTTCGGGCAGGGTTTGTGAAATAATGCCCAGCCCGAGCAAGGCAATCAATAGGATTTTCATAGATATCAGATTTGCCGGAAAGCATTATTTTCGCATTAACCCACCTTAACGGCGATCCTTTCGCAGGCGTTGTTCAGATACCCACCCGGGTTCCAGGCTGGTATGAGCATGGGTTGGGCATTGCCTTTATTGTCTGTGGCCTTAACCCAAATTTCATAGTAGCCATTTACCGGGAATTTGATTTCGGTATTCCAATGTTGCCAGGCAAGGCGATTTACCGGGGCTTCGAGCTTGCATTCCTTCCATGTCGCGCCGAAATCAATGGAAACTTCCACTTTTTTGACGGAATGATCTCCGGCCCACGCATGCCCGCGCAACGCGAGGTCCGTGCCGGATCCGATCGTCGCGCCGGATTTGGGATAGGTAATCAGCGATTTCACCGGCATCGATTCGATAATTTTGTAATATTCATCGGTTGCCGGAATGTCAGTGCCGGGAGCAACAGGGTTTTTAGGCATTTTGTAGCTGTGGCCTTCCATTTTTGCGCCATCATGTACCTTGTTACGCACCGAAATTCCGGTTAGCCATTTGCCTGAAACCGAAGCTGGCCAGCCGCCAATCACGAGCCGAAGCGGATAGCCGTGAAATTCCGGAATGTCTTTGCCGTTCATTTGCCAGGCGATCAACGTTTCGTCTTCCATGGCTTTTGCGATGGGTACGCCGCGCGAAATGGGTTCTTTTTTAGGGTCCCGACTTAAATGCAGGTCCTTACCATGGTATCCTATATATACGGCGTCATTCTTAATGCCTGCATCATTTAAAATATCTTTAAGCCTTACGCCCGTCCATTGTGCACAATGCACGGCCCCCTGGCCCCACTGGTTACCCGAAGCTTGCGGCTGGTAGCCCGAGCGCCCATTACCGCCGCATTCAAGTACAAGCTGGTAAGTGTATTGTTTGAAATTCTTTTTAAGGTCGGCCAGCGAGTAGGTTTTAGGAGCTTTTACAGACTCGCCGTCGATGGTCAGCGTCCAGGTGGACACATCGATTTTCTCGGGAATAAGCCCGTTGTTGCGGATGAACATTTTCTCTACCGGGGTAATGCGGTCGTCGAGCAAATGTACTGGTGATTCCACGTTCCAGGGTTTGTCGCCCTGCACGATCATTTCGATATCCTTGCCTTTTAATGCATCCTTTTCATCAAGGAGCAATGGGCGATAGCCCACAGGCATGTGCTTTGCAAAAACGATCTGGCTGCCGATGGTCGTGGCCAGGGCCGTGAGGCTGCCCTGTTTGAGAAAATCTCTTCTGTTCAATTCGGAATTCATCAACTGGTTCAGGAAAAACTTGTAAGACATTCATCCCAAATTTACATAAACCACATGGCTTTAAAACATTAAATCAGACACAATTCGGGTGGTTTACCGCAAAAAAGAGGTTACCAGTAATGGTAACCTCCTCATTCATAATAGTGTGTCGGTTGCACTTCGAACTTTACTCACTTAAAAGTGCATGTATATGCCAACAGGGAAAGTTTACGATAATGCGTGTGATTATTTTTTGATGAACGGCCCGGCAATGGCCAGTACCGCTTCTTTTGATAATGGTTCATCGAATGCCTCGGTAATGGCCGCATCCGACTTGGAGGCAAGACCTTTCAGATCTTTTCCGCCTTGCATCATGTTTTCCTCGCCTGCGTAAATCGCTGCTACCGCACCTTCCTTGCCGGTAATCCAGCCTTTCATGGCAGGGTTTCCGAGCAATGTTCCCGCCAATCTGCGGGCTACTGCTGCATGGCGTGCTTCCACTGAATGCACTTGCAATGCATATTCAAGGATTTGCGGATCGGTGATCAGTTCGCCGGCCTGTCCCTTATATGCACGCACACCGGTGTCTTCAAGCGCACTCGAAACGGTAACGAATGTTTTGTAGTTGGTAAAAACATCGCCGAATGCGCCGCCATATTGGAAATCGAATGTCGGCTTGGCAATGGCTTTTGTTCCCAATGCTTTTACCAGGAATGCCACGTGTTGCGTTTCGTGCTTACCGATTTGCGTAAAAATTGCCTTGTCAGACGCCGGGATCAGATTTGCAGCCGCATTACCTGCTTTGTAAAACTCATCTTCGAGGTATTCAAGTGTCAAGGCGTAGTTGAGTACATCCACAGCCTTAGCCGATTGTGCGTATGCCTTGTTCACAATCGCCGCAAATGCGGTCGGAATCGCGGCAGAGGCCAGTTTGCTCCCCACCCTGTTCATAAAATGACGGCGAGTTGCGTATTCGAGACGCCCCACTGCGTCACCGTCGATTTGCTGAAACTTATCTATGATTTTGAAGATATCCATGTTGTGTGATCCTTTATATGTTGAAATTACTTGCCTACGTTGGCACCCGTGATAGTATCTTTTACATAACCTTTCACGGCAGAAAGAATGTCGGCAGGGGCAACGGCCTTGTCCATTCCGTTGGCGTCGATGATATCGTCACCCGCGAAATCGGCAGACTTAGGATTGATCAGGTCGCGGATCACCGCAGCATGGCGGGCTTCCACCGACACGATTTTGCCGGCCAGTAACAAGTAATTGGGATCTTTAAGCAGTTTCCCGGCACCATTGTACGCGGCAACGCCGGTGTCTTCGAATAATTTAGCAGCGCCCAAAACCGCGTCTTTCTTGGTGAAGTCGATGGCGGCGAAGTTAGGGGTCAGTCCTTTAATGGCTTTGTCACCTAATGCAGCCTTGAAAAAATCGCGGTGGATAATTTCGTGGTCGCGGATGTCGGTTAGGATTGTTTTTTCCGCGTCGGTAATACCCGTGTATGGCGTAGCAATCACCTGTGTGTAGAAAGCGGCTTCCAGTTGTTCCAAAGCGTATGCATAGTTAAGCACGCCAACGTCTCCTGAGCCAAGGTCGACGGTGTCGCCTGACCCTGGGATCATCGGGTCGTCGTCGTCGTTGCAACCTGCGGCGATTACGATTGTCCCCAATGATGTGGCTAAACCGGCTGAGCGCAAAAACAAACGTCTGTTGACAACCGACGTGATTTCCCCCTCTCCTTTGCCGGAGGTTTTCTTCGTTTCTGTGTGTTTGTTCATAACAATAAAGGTTGTTGAATCACTCTCCGCGTGTTCGAAAGAGTTTAATAGATTTTATAGACCTACGCATGTTTGATTGCTTTAGATCGATGGGAGGAAGGGATGAATGAAGGACAGGCGAGAATAGGAGAATGGAGGGGTTGGGGGAACAAACAAAAAGAGTCCCTTTTAGAGGACTCTTTTTGTTTCAAACTAACCGATGATTCTATTAAATAACGTTGAGTAATAAATGCCTGAGATATAATTCAATGCATGAATGTATAGCGTTAAATTCCAGCCGTGTGTAGTATTTGTGCTACTTTCAGTACTTAAATAATTTCTACGCAAATATAAGGGAAAGTGTTCTTAACAAAGAAATTATTTTCTAAAAAATTTTGAATTTTTTTTAGTTGATGTAATAAGATATTGATGAATAGGCAAAATTATTATTGAATTTCGCATATTGATGTGAAATTCCACAACCTGAGGTACAGATCCCTTTCATTCCGACTACGCCGTCGGAAACAAAAATTGGTTAATATCTGATAATCAACTTTTTTTGTGGTTAACTTCCATTGGCACGAATATCTTTTCAGTTTACAGTAAAAATTAAATGCCCCGATCGATTATGCGAATAACTCCGATAGCCATCGCCCTCTTGCTGCTCGCCGCTATAACGAATGTTGATGCCGCCAGACAATCTTCGACGTACATAGTCGTTGTTGCTGAACAAAGCAAAGTGACCGTGAGGCCCGAAGATCTTCCTGAGCCGGTGAAAAGCACATTGGCTGGTTCCTATTCGGAATGGAAGGTAACCAGTGCGTATCTGGTCACACGTGACGACAATTCACAGTATTACGAAATCAATATCAAGAGAGCGGAGGAAACATCTACGTTAAATCTGGACAAGTACGGGAAGAAAATTGACTAAAAAGCGGTTGCCTTCCTGGCTCCTAACAGGCTCATAATGAAAAGCCGGAGACATCTCCGGCTTTTTGGTGTTTGTTTTTTGTAATTTTACATTTAGCCCACTCGTTAATTAATATTTATTTTTTGAAATAGTATCACCCATGGCTCATCTGCTCCTCGTTGAAGACGATTCTACATTCTCAAAGTTGCTCACCAATTTTCTCGGCAAGCATGGTCATCAGGTAAAAGGTTGCACAAATATTAAAGAGGCGAGAGAGGCCCTCGGCAAAAATGCCACCGATGGACCGTTTGAAGTACTGATGCTTGATTACCGCCTGCCCGACGGTAACTCTGTGGATTTCCTCAAGACGCTCAGGAGCGAGGGTAACCGCACACCGGCATTCATTATGACTAGCTTTCATGATGTCCGCACCGCAGTGACCGCCATGCAGATCGGGGCGTTCGACTATATTACTAAACCGGTGAATCCGGAAGAACTGCTTATGGTACTGAGAGAGGCGTTAAATAAGGGAGAGGTTACGAGTGTTAAAACGGCACCGAAGGCCAAAAGCAATGCAAAGGCCGACAAACAGTCACTTGATTATATCGAAGGCAGAAGCAAAATTGCCAAGCAACTATTCGAATACGTACGGCTGGTAGCGCCCACCGACATGTCGGTGATCATTCAGGGTGAGAGTGGGACGGGGAAGGAACATGTAGCGAAGTCGATCCACCGCTTAAGCAAGCGCGCCGATGGACCTTTTGTAGCGATCGACTGTGGTTCTCTTTCCAAAGATTTGGCAGCGAGCGAGCTGTTCGGTCATAAAAAAGGCGCATTTACCGGTGCGTTACAAGACAAAATAGGACAGTTTGAGGCGGCCGACGGTGGTACCCTTTTCCTTGATGAGATCGGTAACCTTAGTTACGACGTGCAAATAAAGCTGCTCCGGGCATTGCAGGAGCGCATAATCGTTCCCATCGGAAGTACACAGCAAGTTAAGGTTGACGTAAGGCTGATCGCGGCAACGAATGAGGACCTGATGTCGAGTGCCGCCGCGGGAGATTTTCGCGAGGATCTTTACCACCGTTTGAACGAATTCAAGATCGAAGTTCCCGCATTACGCAAGCGAGGTGAAGATCTGCCGCTGTTTATACAACATTTTGTGGATAAAGCTAATGAAGAGCTAGACAGGAATGTGAGGGAGCTTTCAAAGGAGGTGATGGATGTGTTTCAAAAATACGACTGGCCAGGTAACCTGCGGGAGCTGAACAATGTGATCAAACGGTTGGTATTACTTTCAAAAGAGGAAGTGGCAACATTGAGCGCATTACCCCCGGAAATGATCACAGCGATGGAAGATCAGCAGAAACCAGCGCCTGGATCGGATCTCAAAGCTTTACAGGAAACACACGAGAAGGAGATGATTGAAAAAGTTTTGCAAGAGGTGCGCTATAACAAAAGTAAAGCTGCCAAGTTGCTCAACATCGACCGGAAGACTTTATATTATAAAATCGAAAAATATCATATCGAGTAGGAAAGCGCTTTTTCCTCCACATGCTCAACTACTGACGCAGCGTCTTCTACGACCTGCGTCATTTCTTTTTCCGATACTTCCGAAGAATCTTCACGAAGTGCTATTTCGAGGTTCCTGAATCGGGCCGATAAATCACGGGCTCCGATCTGCCCGGTTCGCCCGGCCATACGGTGCATGAGTTCCTGTACATGCTCGGGCTCATTGGCTTCAATATGGTTTCTCAGTGATTCGATATCGTTACGGGAATCTTTCACAAACTGGTCTAGTATTTCCCGCAACAGGCTTTCGTCCCCAAAGGTCATTTCACTCAACATCGAAAAATCGAATTCCAAGTTGTTGGCAACGTTAACTTCCGTGGGTTCGACGAGCACCTGCTCCTCCTGTTCTATTTCAGGCGTGGACGATAATTCGAGTAGTTCCAGTAAATCTCTGGAGTGGAATGGCTTCATCAGATAGCCATCGAAGCCCATACTGAGTAACTTTTTCCGTTCTTCGGGCAATGCCTGTGCCGTAAGCACAAAGAACTTCACGCTTTCCGGTGCCGATTTGCGGAGGCGGCCCACCAGCTCGGCCCCGTTCATGCCCGACATGCGCATGTCGGTCAGTATAAATTTTACCTGATTGTCCCACGGCCGGTTGAGGACTTCTTCACCCGATGAGAATGCTGTATGCGGAATGCCGTTCATTTCAAGAACGGAAGAGCACCATTTGAGAATGAAGGCGTCGTCGTCAACCAGCCAGACTTTGCCATTGATCTGATAACTTCTTTCCGGCGCTTCTTCTGCCAATTCCAGTGTGTCTGCCTTTTTCATACTGGTGGTGACAAAAAAAGTCGTGCCCTCGCCGGGTTTGCTGCTCACATGAATGTTTCCCGACATCCCCTCTACTAATGCTTTTACAATGCTCAAACCCAGCCCGGTACCGCCGTATTTGCGTTGAATGGTCGGATCGGCCTGCTCAAACTGATTGAAAATGCGCTCTAACTGCTCTTTTGAAAGCCCTATGCCTGTATCCGAAATCTGGTACTCGATCTTGACCTGGCTACCACTTTCGTGGCCTGCCACTTTGAGCACGACCTCGCCGTTTTCGGTGAACTTTATAGCATTAGTCAGCAAATTGTACAGAACCTGCCGCAACCTGAATGGGTCGCCGTGCACATACAAGTTGGGAATAAGCTTATTATCCAGCTTCAATATCAAACCTTTAGAAAGGGCATTAGGTCGTAATACCTGAATAACTTCGTTGAGGAGCTGGTTAATCGAAAACACCCTGTCTTCGAAGGTAAAGCGGTCGGAAATAATGCGGCTGTAATCCAACACTTCATTGACCAGATATAACAAATGTTCAGAAGCCGAATGCAAAATTTCGAGATCTTGCTTTTTGGGCTTTTCTTCGTTTTTCAAGGCCTCGGTATAACCGATGATGGATTGCAGTGGCGTCCGGATCTCGTGGCTCATATTGGCCAGAAAGCGCTGCTTGGCCATGCTATGGTATTCAGCTTCCTCTTTGGCCTCTTCGAGCAATTGTCGATAATCGTTGCTTTTGGTAATATCTGCGAAGATAAGATAGGCCATTACCGCAGTAATTAAGGAAAAGCCCAGCATGATCCATTCCAGATACTTGATACTGCCTTCCACGATGCCTTTGGCCTGCGAGCTGTTTTGATGAGACTGGGTTACGACGTTCTCTTCTATCTTCTGCATGACGCTTAGCAGTTGTTTCACCAGCGAGTTGCGTGCAGTAGCCAGTTCTTGTTCCCGGTCTACAAAAGTAACTGCCCGCTTCTTTTGTGATTTTTCAATGGCGTGAACGGCTTCGCCTACCTTTTCTATAGTGCTATCCTTCTTTACGACACGAATTGTGTCGACCTGGACATTCACTTCCTGCTTCTGAACCAGCTTGGTGGGTTCGGGGGCGGGTTTTTTGGCACTTTTTTTATTACGGAAAACGCGGCCAAAAAAGCCCTTTTTTTCGCTCGCTTTCTGCGCCGTGTCTGGTACTTCCGTATAAACAGTGGTCGTCGTTGTACGTTTTTCGGTCTTGACTACCGTGCTATCCGGTTTAAGTTGTTCAGTTGTGATCAATCCTGAAATGGATTTGACCTCGTCCTCTAAATCCTTATTATTCACCAATTTGGATCGGACTTTCACATAGTCGCCATATATTTTTTCTCTTTCTTTAAGAATGGTCTTCATCGAATCGATCCGGATCATCTGCATATGATCGCCGATGCTCATATCGCTGAGAGAGTCCAGCGTTGCGATGAGCTCCACAGATTGGGCCAATACTTCGCCATCCATCTCCTCACCTTTAAGCTTTCGCTCATTTTGGAGTTGGTCGAGTGTAAGGATATCGCGGAAAATTTTATTGACGAGCTGCATTTTATTGTCTGGCGTCGACAACACTTGCAGTTTGGTAAGCATGTTATCAAATGCCAGTTTACTGGTGATCCAGGATGCTGCCAATGCGAGGGAGGCTATAAAGAAGCCGAGAAAGACTTTGCCTTTCATCGATTTCAAGAAAGACGGGCCACGTTGCGTAGACATAGTTTCGGGTTACAGTCAGTACCAATTAACGCATTTTCAATGCCAAAACGTGCCATTTGTAATGGATCCGACTGATTTGCAATGTGAATATAATGTATAAAAATGTAATGTAAACATGCTTCCCGCCAACTAAAAAGGCTGCTCCCGCAGCGGAAGCAGCCTTTTATAATGTATTCCCGGTCAGATCCAGGCAAAGTAGATTATTTGGCAAGAGAATTGATCCACGCAGCGATTTTTGCAGCTTCTGCCTTCGGAACCTGAGGCATTGGTGCCATCGGTGTCGCGTAATCAGGCCAGTTTTCAGGCTTCGGTGCGTAAATCAGCTCTACGATCTTCTCGTTGCTGTACTTGCGCTTCGCCACATCGGCGTAAGATGGTCCTACCACTTTTTTATCGGGTGCATGGCACGCAAGGCAAGTGTTTTTAGCTAGTAATGGCTTCACTTCTTCCCAGGTTGGGGTTTTGGCAGCACCGGCCTTCGCGGTAGCCGCTTTACCTTTGCCGTCCGGCGAAACGTGTTCTTTTGCAGGCTCCGCGGAAACGGATGCTTGTGCTTTTCCTGAGCGGGTAGTTTTCAGGTCAGAAACCTTCATTCTTTCGCCATCAGGGATATTGTTCAGCGTGTAATAAGCGTCCGGGTGAACAAGCGACCAGCTGTTAGTCGCCGAGCGAACGCCTTCCAGCGAGATTTTGTGCACATAGTACTGACGCATTCCTTCAAGCACAATGCGCACTTTCTTATTATCGTCGGATACTTTCACTCCGGCGATTTTCACATCTTCGAGGTTGATCTGTGGGCTACCGTACACAGGGTAATGCTTATAGAGATAGCTGCCTACTTTGTATGAATCCAGGTCTTCCGCTGATTTGCGATCAACGGGCATGGTGAATTCGATCTCGAAACCGTCTGGCTGCGCTTTTACTGTGTACATTTCGAACGGCATTTTACCATTCCACACCAGACGCTGCAACCCTTGATTCGCATCACCTGCTGAGCCCCATCCGCGGTTGGTTTCCCCTACGAACATCGACCCGTCCTTATCAAACGCCATACGCAGCACACCCGACTGGAACCCACTGCGGAATCCAATGCTGGCACCCTGATATTCACCCTTTACCTTTTCCATAACGACACGCATGATATTGCTTTGTCCCTGGTCGCCTACGAAAACCTGACCTGTAAATGGGCCGAAATTTCCCTGGGTATTATCGAGAATGAGTTCGGAAGTAGATACACCGTGCACACCGTAAGGTAGCCATACAGCCGGAAGCTGTACCATGTCATATTTCTTTTTCAGTTGGTAAAGGAACTGTGGTTCTTCTCCCAACGTATTTTCTGGCTTGATAGCGCGGCCTTGTGCATCTTTATTCTGGCGGTTGTCGCGCTCGGCGAAGAATTGCTTTTCAGTCAGTTTAACGGGTGAATTAGGCAATCCAGCCCATTTCAAACCTGCGGGGTGACCCATGAAGCCGCCTTTTTTAACCTGGAAAATAGCACCGGTACCCATCCAGTCACCCTGGTTGTCAGTGTAGAACAGTTCGCCGTTCAGCATGCTGATACCTGCCGGGGAGCGCACACCTGTTGCGTATGGCTCGTATTTGCCATCGTTGGTGATGTGGAAGATCCAGCCGCGGCCGGGTACACGGCTTTCGCCTCTCCACCATTCTTCGTCACCGAATGCTACGTTACCACTCACGAAAAAGCTGCCATCCGGCGCCAGTTTCGGTCCGAAAGAGTATTCGTGGTAATGACCCGACAAAGGCCATGCATACACTGTTTCGTAAACGTCAGCTTTGCCGTCGCCGTTTTTATCGACCAGTTTGGTCAATTCACCGCGTTGTGCGCAGTATAATGCGCCTTCTTTGTAAGCCAGACCCAGGATTTCGTGCAAACCGGTCGCGAATTTGCGGAAGTATGGCGCGCGGCTCGTTGGGTTGTCAACGATCCACACTTCCCCGCGACGGGTTGAAATGGCCAGTGAACCATTGGGCATCGTCGTAAGACCACCTACTTCGAGAATAATGCCCTCGGGGATTGGCGGGGTGACGATTTTATAGAAATCTTCTTCTTTTGGAGACTCCTGCGCTTTCAGCGTCGATAGTCCGGCCAAAAGAGCAAATGCTATATGAGCAAGTTTTTTCATTGTTCAATCAGAAATAATAAGGTTAAAATCAGAATAGGATTGCGTACTTCACTTCACCATTGGTAACAGGCACGATGAGTTCCTGCTGCCCGTTGGCGCTTCTGATTTCCGGTTTAAGTTTTTTATCGGCAAGCTGGATGTAGTACGATTTGTTGTCTACTGCATAAAGTCCTTCTCCAACTTTCTCGATTGCAGAACCATCAGCCAGGCGTGCCACGAGGTCTTTTGCAGGGTTATTAACCTTTACAATGCGCTCGAAATATTGATTGTTCACAACCGAAATGTAGTCGGTAATTGCAGAACCAAATGCCTGGTACTGGAATGTAGGCAAATCGGACTCATCCAGTACATAGCCCTTAGGACGATACCCGCTACCGGTTGTATCCGCTTCCCATTTAGATTTACCCGATTTACCTAAAAACATGTCGTCTCCCAGCAAGGTCACGCTGCCGCGCGGACGGGAAGAACCGTCACCGCGATCATGCCACATGGGGGTTGCGTCGAGGAATTCGCCACGCCATACTTGCAGGATCGTTCCTTTATCGAGGTCGTAAGTATAATGCAGGCTTGAAGGGCTACCCACAGAAACAGCGTGAACGACGCGTGTTCTTTTCGCTTTTTCATCCTTGCGGAAATCCATGAAGCTGCGGGTAATGGTGTTGGTTGCCGCGCCGATCAGGATCGGGTCGTTGGAGCCGCCGCCCATTGCCGAGCTTTTAGCGTGGTAAGCAACCTCGCGGAAGCCCGGGCCGCTTGCCCAAAGGCCCAATACCGGACGCATCCAGCCATCTTTTTTGTTATTGAAAATTTCAATGGTATGGTCACCCGCTTTCAGGTTCACGCTTCCATTGCGGAATTCGTTGTTCGATTTCCATTCCGGCTTGATCACATCTTTGCCGTCGATTTTAAGGTAGGAATTACCCGAAGCCTGCAAACGGAAGTCATATTCGCCTTCGGTAGGCGAATTGAAACGTCCCGTATAAACGTAAGAGTAATTATTGTTCTCTTTCAGGATTTCCCAGTTCAGCGATTCCGATTTGCCGGTTTCAGCAGGCGTATGTTTTGAAAGGTCTTCGGTCTCCGACAAAGCGCCGTAATAGGTTTTGTAGGTCAGTTCGGAGAGGGTAGCCGGTTTTTTATCAAAATTATTAATTACAATATTCTTGATTGCCAGCGAACCATGGTCACCTTGGATGCGGATCGGGCCCATAGGCACATCCTCGGCAGTGAGTGAACCGCGGGTAGGGCCGCTTACTTCCACGTTTTCGTGAATTGTTACACCATTCAGTACGATGGAAAGGAATACAGCATTGGAGATTTTCTTACCATTGGCATCAAAACGTGGTGCCTGGTAAGAGATTTTGATATGCTGCCATAAACCCGGTGCTTTTGCGACGTTGAAACGAGGTGCATATCCTTCGTAACCCTTTTCACCTTCGGGCTTGGCGTCGTTCCAGCGCTCGTAGATACCGCCGGCATCATTGTATTTAGCCCCTTTTTTGCCCCAGCTATCGAAAAGCTGGACTTCGTAGTTGCCTTGGAGATAGATTCCTGAATTGGAACCTTTGCTCATCATGAAATCCAGTTCAATGTCGAGGTCGCCGTGTTTGAAGTTGGAGATCAATTCGTAGTCGCTGCCATACTTGCCTTTTTCGTGAAGGCAAGCCAGCACACCTTTACCCGGGCTGGTGATCAGCGCGTTTTCCCTGGTAATGTCTGCGGATGCATTGCCGACAATTTTCCAGTCACTGGATTTGGTCGTGAAAGCACTGAGGTCGTTGAGAGGAATGGGCTGCTGGGCGTAGGCGGTATGCATAGCGAATGCTGCTACCCCAGAGGCGATTAATTGAAAAAGTGAACGGTTTGTTTTAAACATACTTGCGGTAAGCTTAGTCGGTTTTAGATTAGCAATCAGGCCAGGAATGCCTTTAGCCCTGCAAATTACGTGATAAGAATCGGGAAAATTACATTTATATAGATGAGAATCCCTTTTGTTAGTGCTTTTTACTTAATGTTGTGTTTTGATACTATTTCAAAGAGTTATTAGACTAAAACTGTTACTTTTCAAATGAAAAAATTGATGCTTACCGCGTTCAGCATGGCCGCAGCCTTTGCCGCACACGCACAATTGCAACCTGCGAAACAAACTCCTGAATCCAGCGAATTGTGGAACCCGGTACCCCGTGTTGTAACGCCCGGCAAAAGTTCTCCTGCCGTTTCCGGCTTCACTGCCCCATCCGATGCGATCGTGCTTTTCGACGGTAAAAACCTCGATCAGTGGGTTTCCGGAAAAGATGGCAAAGCTGCCGCTCCCTGGACCGTAGCCGACGGAACAATCACCGTCGCTCCCAAGTCAGGCGATATTCAAACTAAACAGACATTCGGCGATTACCAGCTGCACATCGAATGGAGAACCCCTGCAAAAGTGGATGGAAACGGACAAGGCCGTGGTAACAGCGGTATTTTTATGCAGGGAGTCTACGAATTGCAGGTACTCGATAGCTATAACAACCCGACTTATTCAAACGGTCAGGCAGGTTCGATCTACAAGCAAACCATGCCGCTCGTGAACGCAGCGGTAGGCCCGGGCGAATGGCAGACTTACGACGTAGTATATACTGCGCCGCATTTCAACAAAGATGGCCAAATGTCCATCCCACCTTACATCACCGTTATCCATAATGGTGTACTGGTTCAAAACCACACCGCAATCCAGGGAACGACGCCTTACATCGGCCAGCCTACAATCGAACCGCACGGCAAAGGCCCCATCAAATTGCAAGACCATAACAATACGACCAGTTTCCGGAACATTTGGATCCGCGAGTTGTAGCATATTTGAGTACAAAGTAGAAAGGCTGTCTCCGCTAAAGGGACGGCCTTTTTTATGTATGGATGTCGGGGGTGTTGGGCGTGATCGCGAGGTGTGCTTGCTGATCTGAAATTCGGGTATAATACTTTTGCAGGTCTAAACGATTGGCAACATCATTGGCCCTTTTCGGTTTTCTTTTATATTCGTTTAACAGACCTTTTACAAATCTTGCTATGCAGGAAATAGAGCCATATTATAATTGGGAAAAACATTACGTAGCCAGCCAGGACGATCGCTCGCCCTTCTATGGCCGGACATACAATCTGGAATATTACGAAAATGCCATCTATGGTTATTATATACATCCGCTCTGGGATCCCATCGGATCTGAGACGCTATATGTAAAAATCCTTTTTGCCGACTATAAGAAACGTTTTGTGATCATCGAAATGTTTGGTGAATGGAATGATGCCCTGCATAATGACATTATGTTCTTCAAAAGACAGGTTGTCGATCCACTTGTAGATGAGGGCATTAACCAGTTTATCCTGCTGGGTGAAAATGTGCTGGATTTCCACGGCGCCGAAGACGATTACTATGCCGAATGGTTCGACGACGTAGAGGATGGGTGGATCGTCGCTGTCAATTTCCGGGAGCACGTCGAGGAGCAATGGAAGAAATACCGGCTTGATTATTATATCAATTTCGGTGGTACATTGCACCTCAATAACTGGCGTACGTTGCAGCCGGAGCCGTTTTACGAGCTTGTTAAAAATTTGATGGTTAGACGGTTAACATAGCAGAAAGGTGAGCGTCTTGTTTGCAACCTTGCCAAGACATTTGTAGCTTACGCATTCATCGTATCAACTGTTCCCACCTTAAAACACCAGTTCCCATGGCCGAGAATACCGAACCCACACCAGATGATGCAAAAGAATCGCTGGAAAATAAAGTTGAAGAACTCAAAACCACTACTACCGAAGCCAAGGATGAGATTGTGGAAGAAGTGCTGGGGATCAAGGAAGAGGCGAAAGAAGTAGTGGTGGAAGAAGCGGCTGAACTTGAGACCGTGGCAGAAATCAAGGCGGAGGAAGCAGCAGAAGCCGCCGACGGCATCAAAACGGAAGTTTATGAAACGTTGGATGACCTGAAAGCGCAAGCTGAGACCAAAACTTCTGAGGTTATAGAGGTAATTGAGGATAAAGTGGAGGCAGCTGAGGAAACTGTAACGGACGTGAAGGAGGAGGTTGTTGCCAAAGCCGAGGAGGTCAAAGAAGAGGCAGCAGTGAAGGCAGAAGCAGTGAAGGAAGAAGTTGCGGAAAAAGCAGAAGCGGCACAATCCGGTTTTGCGGCAAAGCTGGCTGAGATTAAGGAAGCTGCCGCCGATAAGTTTGAGGATATTAAAGAAGCCGCTGTGGATAAATTCGACGATTTAAAAGAGACAGCAACTGATAAATTTGAGGATATTAAGGAAGATGCCGCTGAGGCGTTTGAAGACGCGAAGGAAATCGCCGCCGAAAAACTGGCCGAGGCGCAGGTGAAAGCTGCCGAGCTCAAAGCGAAAGCCGCCGAGGAAATAGCCGAATTGAGGGAAGAAGCGTCGGAAAAGGTCGTCGAAACGAAAACAAAAGCCAAAGGCTTCTGGGCGCGACTCTTCGGCGGATAGTGCTTAATTGAAATGTACTTTGACCCGGTCCTTTTTAACAGGCCGGGTTTTTTATGCTATGTCTTTTTGTTCACCAAAATCATTTCTAATGTCACAACAATCTTTCTCTCTCCCTTACCAGCATCCATTCACCGCGGATCAGAAATATAAAAAGTCAGTCGCTTATTTTTCCATGGAGTTCGCCGTCGACCAGGCATTGAAAATCTATTCCGGCGGGCTTGGTTTCCTCGCGGGGTCGCACATGCGAAGTGCGTATGCGCTCAAACAGAATATCATCGGAATCGGAATGCTCTGGAAGTATGGCTATTACGATCAGGGCCGCAACAAGGACGGTAGCATGCAGCCCGAGTTTCATGAGAAGATGTATTCCTATCTTGTCGATACAAAAATCCGCTTCCAGATTCCGATGATGGGCAAAGAAGTGTGGGTAGCGGCCTATTATCTCGATCCCGAGATATTTCAGTCGGCGCCATTGTTCTTGCTAACCACTGACACCGACGGTAACGATGAATCGACGCGGGCCATCAGCTATTCATTGTATGATGCGGATGTGACTTACAAAGTGGCACAATGTATGGTGTTGGGCATCGGCGGAGCGCGGTTGCTCGAAGGGTTGGGTTATGAGCCCGAAGTATATCATTTAAATGAAGCGCATGCGGTATCATCGCTTTTTCATTTGTATAAAAAATATAAAAGTGTCTCCGAAGTACAAAAAAAGGTTGTTTTTACAACCCACACGCCCGAGGAGGCCGGTAATGAGAAGCACGACATCCATTTTCTGGATAAACTTGGTTTCTTTTCAGGTATCGACCTGGAAACTGTCCGGAAGATCAGTGGCATCCGCGATAGTATTTTTAATCACTCACTAGCCGCATTGAGTCTCAGCCATAAAGCGAACGGCGTTTCAAAGCTGCATGGGGAAGTTTCCCGGAAAATGTGGAAAGCACATCCCAAAATTGCGCCGATCGGCCACATCACCAATGCGCAGAACAATGCGTATTGGGTTGATCCCGTATTGGAAAAGGCGAGGCTGACTGATGACATCGACACGATTGTTACCCGCAAGAAGGAGCTAAAAAAACTATTGTTCAAAACGGTCGCCGACCAAAGCGGAAAAATTTTCGATCCGGAGGTTTTGACGATCGTCTGGGCGCGGCGGTTTGCGGCTTATAAGCGTCCTGATATGCTGGTGTGGGACATCGAACGTTTCAGGCGATTAATGGGGAATAAAAATCAGCCGATACAGGTGATATGGGCAGGAAAACCGTATCCGAAAGATGAAGGCGCAGTAGGGACTTTTAATCATTTATTCTATCTCAGTCACCTTTTCCCAAATATGGCTGTGCTGACCGGCTATGAACTGGCACTTTCAAAACTGCTGAAAGACGGTGCAGACGTGTGGCTCAACACACCCGTCGTTACGCGGGAAGCATCGGGCACGAGCGGTATGACTGCGGCTATGAATGCCGCTTTAAATCTCTCGACATTCGATGGCTGGATCTGCGAATTCGCGAAGGACGAGCATAATTCATTCCTTTTGCCGGTTGCCAAGGGAGAGGATATTAACAAGCAGGATTGCGACAACCTGATGGAAACGCTCGAACGCAGCGTTATTCCAACTTACTACAACGCCCCGCAAAAGTGGCAGCAAATGGTTTTGAATAGCATGAACGATGTGAGCGAAGCATTCAATTCAGACCGGATGGCGAGGGAATACTATGAGTTGCTATATAATTAGACGTTAAAAGCACCGCTGCAACGGACCGTTAATTCAGCAGGATATGTCCATGCTGATTCACCGTCTTTCGCAGCGGTGCATTTCTCGCTGAGATGAGTGCTCCTGAAATACTTATCCGCCTATCTGCCCTGCCAGCAGTTCAATCCCTTCGCGAAAAGAATGCGGCTCGTAATCCAGTACTTTCCGTGATTTGGTAAGATTAAATCCCGTTCGAGGAGGTCTCCGTGCGGGTTGTGTGAATGCAGACGCATCCGTAGGCGAAATGAGTGAAGCATCGAGCCCGAAATAATCTGCGGTTGCAAGGGCCATTTCGTAAGGCGTGAGAAAATCCTTGCCGGAAATGTGGTAAATACCTTTTGCCTCCTGATCGGCGATGAGGAAACAGCCGGTTGCGAGATCTTCGGCCAATGTTGGCGTTCTGAACTGGTCGGTCACGACTTTGATCGCCCTGCCTTCTTCCAAAGACTTTTTGACCCAAAGAATAATATTGCTCCGGCTCATATCGTGTGCGATGCCGTAAACGAGCACTGTTCGGGCGATAGCCCATTCAATGTCAGAAGAAATCACCACTTTTTCGGCAGCGTACTTACTCCAACCGTAAAAGCTGATCGGATTGGGTGTGTCCCCTTCGCGATAGGGTCCGGAAGTGCCGTCGAAAACAAAATCCGTCGAAACGTGTTCAAGGAAGACATCATATTTAGCACAAGCCGAGACCAGCGTTTCAGTTGCCGTTACATTCAGCTTCCAGCACGCGTCTTTCTCCGTTTCGCATTGGTCTACATTCGTCATAGCTGCTGTGTGGATCAACACATTCGGCCGTTCGGTGGCGAATACATGGTCGACGGCCGCCGGATCGGTAATATCCATTTCAACATAACGGTAACCCTGGCTGAATGGCAGCCGGTTTTCACCTTTGGCCGTGGCAATGGTTTCTATATGTGCTTTTGAAACCAGTAGTTCCACCAGTTTTTGTCCCAGCAATCCGTTGGAGCCGGTGATCAGGATTTTCTTCTTTTCCAATTTAAGCTTCGTATTTCCAGCCGTACTTGCGGGTAATCTTCTTCTTTTTCATCTTTTTAACCGACACCTTCATCGTAACGTCCTTTTCGGGACGGTCACGCTCGTCTTTGTCTACCGAAGCAATGTTGTCGAGTGCATCCATCCCGTCAATGAGCTGTCCGAAAACGCTATACGCGCCATCCAGATGCGGTGTTCCGCCAACAGTCTCATATACTTTCTTCTGATCGTCAGTCAGCTTGCGTGCTGCGCGGGCCGACTGTTTTTCCAAATCGGTTTTGCTCCATTTACGTCCTTCGACAATGTAAAACTGGCATCCGCTCGATTCCTTCGCAGGATTGTTGTCGCGCGCCGCGGCTAATGCACCTTTCTGGTGAAACAGCTTCCCATTGATTTCCGCCGGGATTTTGTAGCCATTGTCGCCCCGACCGAGCATTTCATCGGGCTTTGCATTGCGCGAGTTGGGGTCGCCACCCTGGATCATAAAGTCGTCGATCACGCGGTGGAACAGGAGCCCGTTATAGAATTTATCTTTCGCGAGTTTTATAAAATTGGCTTTGTGCTTCGGGGTCTCGTCGAAAAGGATGAAACGCATCGTGCCCTTATTCGTCTCGATGGTAACCACTTCGTCTCTTTTCGACGTTTTTTGAGCAGAAACTGAAACAGCAATGAGGCAAAGTACGCCCAGGATAATCGATCTTTTGGTTTTCATAGGTGTTATTTAGCGGCCAGTACGTTTTTGTCGGCTGGGAAGAATTGAAATTTCAGTCCATAGTCTTTTCCTTCCGATACATCCTCCATACTCACCCGAACAGTCTTGCTGTTCCAGGAGATCTTTTTGGATTCTTCTTTCGGAGAAGAATAGGTTTTACTAAAATATTGCCTGCTGGCGTCCCAGAGCTGCTTGGTTGCCGCCGGGCTGTTGAGATAAACGTCAATCATGATCTTGTTTACCTTCTTATCGCTTGTGAGGAAATACTGCACATCGATCGTCTCCAACTGTGCGGTTTCGGACGTATAGCCAAGATGGTCAGCTGTTTCTTCGAACATTTCGAATGCTTCAGTCGCTTTTACCTTCGCAACAGGATCGCCAAATGCAACGCCTCTCAAAACCGTACCCGCCGTACTTTGCTCGGGTGGGCCTAGAATGGTCTTTAATAATGTGGATTGATCGCTGTTCAGTTCAGCAGCGGCGGGTTCGTGCAGCACGACGGAATCCGCTTCCGCCTCTGTTTTTTCGTTTGTCTTGGTCTCGCAAGCCATGGCCAGAAGTGCCATAGAGAAGATGACTGCCCCGTTTTTAAGCATGTTCATAAGCGTAGAGGTTGTACCATCCGGTTTAAATAGAGTTGAGAAATTATCGTGCCTTCTAACTAATTCGATGTTCTTTAATCGCAATTTAGACATATTTGTTGCTTTCGGAAATGACCTCAGAATTCTCTTGACAGGTTGAAAAAGAACCTGCGTTCGCCCTCTCCGTTCAGCGTCACATTGAAATGCGCAACGATATTGTAAAAAGTCACAATATCGAGCCCGGCACCGGCGCCATAAAGCGTAGTGTTGCCCAAACGCGTGTTGCTGAACTCCGGGTAGCTGTTTTTGACATAACCTGCATCCGCAAATGCATTGATGTAGGCAGCTAATGGGATCGTATTGAATTGCCTTACAGGAATAAACGACAAATGCTTTTGAACCGAGAAGAGCTTGTATTTCAGCTCATTCTTGATCAATGCATAATCCTGACCGTCGATCACATACAATTCGTACCCGCGCACGAGGTCATTTCGGTAGCCCAAGCCGACGGTCTGCGGGTAAGGCTGGCGTTTCGGGAACGAGATGCGGCCGCGCACATTGGTGTTGAAAAACCATTTTTTGCTGAGCGGGATGAATTTACGATAGGAGCCGTAAAGATAAAGCGTATTAACGTCGTCGGTCGGGAGTAATCCTGTTTTGGAAATCTGCAAACCGGCAGTCTGACCTTGCAACGCATATTGCGCATTGTCGCGCTTGTCGTAACTGTAAGTGTAGGTCAATTGGAAATAGCGTTGCCGTTTATCCCCATTCAGCAGATAATTGGGGTTGAGCAGGGCAATCGTGTCCGAAATGCTCATGTAACTCCATCGTAAGTCAAGCGAATGGAATGTATAGTATTTGTTGCGGCGCGAAAGGCTTACATAAGCTAAAAAGCGCTCACGATTGACCTCCTCGCTGCTCAGGTATTGCAGCTTGTCGCGCCATGTCCTGAATGCTGTGTTTTTATTAATCGAATAGGAAGTGCCGACGGTGATACCGGTCTTCTGTGCTTTATCGATGTAGGGCAACGTATATGCAAGTTCGAACTTTGGGATAAAACCGAATTCGGCGAGGAAGCGGAGCTTGTCGGCGCGGCCGGTGACATTACCGTAGCTTAAGTATACGCCGTAAGTAGTGCGGGAAAGATCGCGCTTGCGTTCGTACCACCATTCATTGAAATTCCGGTCGGCGAGCTGGAAAACCGGCAGCATGATAAAGTACCAGCGCTCCTTGACCACAATGCGGATATCAGTGTGAACGGAGTCCGGATTAGGCTTTGTGAGCAGGTCAACCGTGATAAATAAATTAGTATTAATCACCTTCCTGCGGTCAATTTCAAGCCTTTCCTTCAGCGACTCCGTAGAAAGCGTATCACCTCTGCGGAGGGCCATTTCGCGCATGATAATGCCCGTGCGCGTGCGGTGGTTGCCTTCCACCATGATGTCCCCCACGACCACAATGCCGGAGCTATCGGCTACGACCGTCTGACCACATGTAAAGTGGGAAATCAACAAGGTAAAAAGCAGAAAGTAAATCGTCTGATAGTACTTCTTAGGGTTCATTCTTCACAGCCCGGTTTCGGTATAGAAACGATACTTCCCGTTAATATGATAAAATTTTGACAAAAATAGGGGTTAACGGCAAACATCGATCCGTTTGATCGTCAAAAAGGGTTGTTGGGAAACTATATCCTTTGAGCGAGGAAATAGAAGTTTATGTTTACCCGCATCGCATTAGTTGAATCGCGCGGTTAACTAATGTCGGAAGGCACCCGCTATTATCCATTGATACTGACTTTGTGCGCTGCGCGTCAGGAATTGTCCACCGGCCTGGTTCAGGTCAGTCGGATTCGCTATGCCCAATTTATCTCTTAACTATCATTCAAATGAGACAAACATTACTATGCTTCATCGCGTTATTTCTGATTCACATGCACGTCACAGCACAGCCTGTGCCCAAACCAGATTCCGAGGATTCCACAAAGCTAGCCGAGGCCATCCAATATCTTCAGACTCAGGAAAATATTCCCAAAGCTCCCCAATCCATTCAAAGTCCCAACGTGGCCAGTTTCGGCTCTTATGGAGAAATTCCTGTTTCGCTTTTTATGGGTAAGCCGGAGATTACCGTCAACCTCCACGAGGTTTTCGATGGCTCGGTTCGGCTACCGATCTCCCTGGCTTATGATGCAGCGGGCGTCCGGCCTGAGCAGCATCCCGGATGGGTAGGGATGAACTTTACGCTTTCGACCCATTATGCAGTAACAAGAACGGTCCGGGATGGGCCGGATGACAATAAAGCAACGGCAAGTACGCTTGGTGAACATGGTTTTGGTTATAATACTGCTCTGATTAACAATGTCGACTGGTCACAGAATGCAGGCATTATTGGCATCGCAAACACCACGCTGAATCAAATTCACATTGATACCGAACCGGATGAGTTCACTTTTTCAGCTCCGGGCCTATCTGGTAAATTCTATCTTGGCAGTGACGCGAAATGGAAAGTTCAATGTGACCGGCCTGTAAAAGTCCAGCTCATCAATAGCGGGACGCCCAGTTATCCTCCATTTACACCTCCCACTTTTACCGGAAATCAATGGGATAGCTATAATAATCAGCATTATGCCGAACATTTCGAGGGATTTATCATCACAGATGACCTGGGCACTCAATACGTTTTTGCGGTACTTTCCAGTGGCGTGTTGGCTGGTAAAGCACAGTATTATTGGCCGGATTATAAACCATTGCCCGAAACACAGGGCGTACTGATCGAAGAGGATATTTTTTCCACACAATCGGTACTGCCGGTATCAGAAAATTCAATGGGAGCTCACATCGGCTACTCTCAGGTGATCGAGCGATCGTCTACGGAAGGTTGGAATGTGTATCAATTCTCGAATTTTGATAATGGGTATCGTGATGAAGGCCCATCGGGTTTTTTGCAGCCGAGTGCAACCCCTTATCAGCCTTACAACAACAAGTCTTATACAAGAGGAAAGTTAATCAGCGCTGCTAGTTACTATCAGAACGGGAATCCTGCTTCCAAGACTACCCAGGTTTTTGCACCGGTCGGACCGTTGGGCGATTATTCGGCCCGATCTGTTAAAACGCTGGTGACGCTGCTTTGTCAGACCAATCATAAGGTTTACGAAGGTACGGCAAGTGTCAACGATGTCAGGAAATTTCTCCCTGTTGAAATTGTTCAAAATACGTACGATCAGGACAATCCGGCTTCATTCACCAGTTCGGTGACGACGAAGATGTACTGGCCAAACGGGCAGTTGGACATCGAGGGGCGGAATGACAGCAAAGGACGTGCCATCAAACATTGGTACAGATATCCGCCGAATGAAGGGGACGCGATAAGTATTGCCTTGACCACCAAGCATATGATCGGTCCAGTCATTGAAATATTTAAATATAGCGGTCTGGATGTTTTGCCTACTCCAATCAAGGAAACAAGGATTTATTATGACCTTTTCTCGGGAGCGTACCAGCCCCAAAAAGTAGAAAGCCAGCTAGGTAATTGGCCGTTGTTCACAACCGATATCGAATTCCTTACCTACGACCCAAGAGGCAACTTGCTTACTTATAAGGAACTCAATGGTCCTACCCGGAAATTAGAATACTTCGGTCTCGCCGACATCGGCAAAGCAGATTTACTCAAAAAGAGAACCATTGCCGACGGAGTTTCCATTGCCCAGTCCACCACTTACGATTACAAACCCGCAATAGGAATGGAAACTATCCAGGACCCGAACGGGAAAGCGATCTTCTACGATTACGACAGTTTCAACCGCCTCAAATCGGTGGTTTCAAATAATGCAGCCGGTCCGAAGCGTGCTACCTATTGTTATAATCTCGCTGGGCAGGTGGTCGATTGCGCTGCATTGGCACCGGCCGGAACGGTTGCTGCGCCCCCATTGGTATTGATTGCCGAGGCGGCCCTGCCGGTCACACTCGTAGATTTTACGGCGGAAAGGCAAGAAAAGACAGCTTTACTTTCGTGGATTACAACCTACGAATCCAACAGCGATCATTTCGAAATCCAGCGGAGCGGCGACGGAAAGCAGTGGGAAACGATAGGGACAGTGATGTCACATCGGGAAAGTGCGGAAAGGCAATCCTATGCATTTACAGATCCCACGCCTTTGCCAACGGAAAACCTGTACCGGCTCAAAATGGTCGATCAGGATAGCACTTACGCTTACAGCCGCATACAAAGTGTGACGTTTGGGGACGTGCGTGATGCCTTGCTTTATCCTAACCCGATTACTATCGATGACAAATTGTTCATCCGCGTTTCCGATCCTTCGACGATTGCGAGCATAACGATTTTCGATTCTGGAGGTGTACAAACCATGTCATGTCCTTGGCAGCCTGAAATCGACGTCTCGCGCTTGCCGACGGGGTTGTACATCGTGCGCATCGCCTACCGCGATGGCTCGGTGGGTGTGCACCGGATCGCCCGGCAATAGCCTTTCCATTGCGGGCAGCCTTTTTAGCAAAGAGGCTGCCCATCTTTTCAATTCATTTATTTAAACCCTAACTCAGGTATGAAACACACATCATCCTGGCTGATGGTCTGCATGCTCGCGCAGATCACCGGCTATGCACAGCAAACGAATGCGCGTAACTACATTCTCCAACGAACTTACAAGCAATCAGGTGCCAACGCCGACGACGTGGGTAAGGTGACCACGCAAGTACACTATTTCGATGGCCTCGGCCGCCCGGCGCAAACGGTGACGGTAGCACAAAGTCCAGCCGGGCAGGATTTCGTCGAACCATTGGAATATGATGCAGCTGGGCGGATTATCAAGAAGTATCTGCCTTATGCAGCGGCCGGAAACAGGGCTTTTCACGGTAATGGAACCACAGAAGCAGTGAATTGGTACAACGCGAACACGGCAGGCCTGTCAGCTTCGGATCTCGGCAGGCCATTTCAGGAAACGTTTTATGAGCCGGCCCCTACTGGTCGCGTTTCTGGCGAACGTGCTCCCGGTAATAAAAGCAGTTCGTCGGTTATCAAACAAAAGGTTAACACGCTTAATCAGGTCAATCGCTACGATTACGACCCATTGACTAACACCATCGTCGGGATGGGAATGTATGCTCCCGGGACATTGACTTACAAAAATATTACCGATGAACAGGGCAATGTCACCAACGAGTTTACCGACTTGCTTGGGCAGGTAATTTGCCGGCAGGTAATCGCCGACGCCGGAAATCTACTATCCACTTATTACATCTACGATGATGCCGGGCTGCTTAGGGGCGTTTTACAGCCGAATTACCAGGATGTACCGTCATTGACAGACAATGCATTTACCTATGATTACGATGAACGGGGCCGCATGACCGTCAAGCGAGTGCCCGGCGGGGGCGTGACAGAACTTGTGTACGATCAATACAACCGGTTGGCCGTTTCCCGTAATGCCAATCAACTGGCGCGCGGCGTTTGGGGGTTTATCAAGTATGATGCATTGGACCGGCCAGTCGTGACCGGAGAAATTGTCTCGAATGCCACCCTGCAAAACTGGGCCATAATCGTAGATGCCAATACGGAACATCATGAGGAACGCAGCAATGGAACTGTTCAAGGATATACACTTGACAAAACAGCACCTAAAAACGCAGCAGAGGCCAATCTGCTAACGATTACGTTTTATGATGACTACACTTTTTCAAAGCCCGCCAATATGATTTACAATGCAGTATACTATCCCTCAGCTAATGCGAATGTAAAAGGACAAGTTACCGGTACGCGTGCAAGAATGCTCCCAGGCAATGGCGCAACAGGCGGCTGGCTTACTTCTGTGACCCATTATGATGCGGAATACCGTTCGATACAAATCAGCAGAGAGCTTTATGATTTGGGAGCGAGCAGTGCGGAGCGCATTTCGAACCAATACAAATATGACCTGGCCCCGGTACTCGCCGAACAGAAGACGGAACAATTCTTACCTGGCAATATAACTCACAGCCATACAGCCACCTTCCAGTACGACCATGCCGACAGGCTGCTGAGTATCAAGGAAAAGATTATGAGTGGAAACAAAACGAAGGAGGCATTCACTACCGCTAGCCGCTACAATACGCTAGGGCAGCGGCAAAGTCAATGGTTTCATTCAACAGACAATATCCATTATCTGCGCAAAACCAATTTTACCAACAATATCCGGGGATGGCAGACCGAAGGCAGGACGGTATACAAGCAGCAAGACAATAGCCCTGAGCAGAATATCTTTGGTTACAATCTAAGCTATGCCAATGGGAATAGTTATACCAATGGTAATATCAGCCAAATGCAATTGTTGAATAAAAATGACGTCTCGTATACCAAGGGCCTCAATTTCGCATATGATGGAGCAAGCAGGATGACTGGCTCAACGGGTATGGGTGGATACGCTGATACCGAAGCGGGCATCACCTATGACAAGAATGGAAACCTCAAAACGCTGGTACGCGCGGGCACGGCAATCGATAACCTGACTTACACGTATCTGGGCAACAGGTTGTCGGCGATTAACGACGGAAGTGGCAGCAATTTGGGTGTCAAAAGCGGAGGTAGTTCTTATGGTTACGATGGCAACGGGAACATGACTTCGGACGGCAATCGCGGCGCAACACTAGCTTACAACTATTTGAACCTGCCTAAGACTGTTACGCTTGGAGCCAAGACAGCAACTTACGACTATGACGCTTTCGGAAACAAACACAAGTACGCTTTCGATACATTAACAATGAAATACGCCGGTCACTTTCAATACCGGCAGGTTGGCAATGTGAACAATCTCTATCGGGTTTCGCTTTCCGAAGGCCAGGCTGTTTTCAGGAATAATAATATCGAATTCGAATACTATTTAAAAGATCATTTAGGCAATGTAAGGCTCGTGTTTGACGATAAAGGCCAGACTTTGCAACGGACGGATTATTATCCTTTCGGCCTTGAAATCGACCGAAATAATCCGACGCAGCAGGCCAAAGTAAGGAATGGTTATAACCGGTATTTGTTCAATGGCATTGAGCGGCAGTTAGAGACAGGAATTTATCAGGCTCATTTCAGGGGCCTTGATCCTGCTATCGGCCGCTGGATGCAGATCGATCCTAAGCCTGATCTGAGAATGAGTTTATATGTGGCCATGAGTAACAATCCAATAAGATATCCTGATCCATTAGGAGACACCACAATCCTTAATAACAAAGGTGTTGTTCAAAGACAGTACGGCGGAGATAATATCATTTACCAGCAAGAAAAAAACGGGAATTTGACCCAAATTGGAGAGTTCGGCAAATCCGTAAACCTTAATGGGATATTATCAAATGTCATGAGAGAGAACAAAAAAGACGCTAAGATGATGGGAGCACTAGGCTTTGCTAACGCTGTGCGTCCAGGTGGTAAATGGGATTATAAAGATGCTAATGCTCAAAAAGGAAACATTTTTGGAGCTGTTGCCAGGTATGAGGACGTAACCAAAGATAAAACGTCATTCACTTTTGGTAAATTAAATTTTGTTGAAGGCGGTGCGGATGTAGGAAACTATAATTACGGCTATACAGGAAGAAATGTTGGCGGTGTTGGATACAGTCCAATAACTTTATGGGGGGCTGCTGGTATACTTCAAACAGGAAAAGATTTGCTACAAGGAGAAATCAGGAAAGCCCTAACCGAGTTTGGCTCAATGGCCCCTATAGCTCTTCCACCATTTGGAGATGAAGCTGATGACTTTATTTGGGTAACAACAGGAATGACACAGGCAGGTAATGAAAAGAAGAACAATAATTAAAATAGTGACTTTTATTATTTTATTCTTTGGTATCTGGAAATGTACCGATAGTCTTTTTTATAATAAAAGAAATCACTTACATACCGATGAAATAGGTAGTGGAATTTATGAAGAGCGGTTTAAGCCATTTAGTGGAGGAGTATTAATGAATGATACTAGATCATATTATCTAACCGATTCAATAAATTTCAGGATTTTATTAGGTCAATGCGATGAGGAGGAGCTTTATAGATGTGAAGTGTTAGGTGACACAATAAAGGCAATAAAATATTCAAGACGTATCAGATATGGAAAGGAGATGCCAATCGATAGTGTTTATTTTTCAATAAAGGATTTAAAAAATGAAAAGAGTCTTAATTGAAAGTTAAGTGTTAAAATGATAAAATAGTAGTATTTATAATGTACAATATTTTTTTTAACCTAAACAAAAACACACCCAAAAATGAAAACTCAATCAACACACATTATGAAGAACTATACACATATCTTCATAAATGCAATCATCTGTTTATTCTTAATTCTATTAATTAAACCAACTAAGCTTTTTGCACAGGGCCAATTTGTTGAAGGGTACATTCTCACCAGTCAAAGAGATACCATTCGTGGTTCTGTTCGGGATGGGAACTGGGCGGCGAGTCCGCGGCGGGTGGAATTTAAGAGCGCTGGCGAAGAAGTGTGGACGTATTCGGCTGAGGATCTTGTGGGTTTTGGGCTTGTTACGGCGAAGGAAGTTTACAAGAGCAGGAAAATCGGGTTGCTTGACATCAGTTCGACTCATACGTATACATATTCACCGTCATTCGCGGCCAGGGATTCGGTGCAGGTGTTTTTGCAGGAACTCGTGAGCGGAGGCAGGGCTACGTTATTTGAGCTTCTGGACCGTTCGGAACATGCGCATTTCTTTATTGAAAAGGATGGTCAGTTGAAGGAGTTGCTTTACTACCCGTTCTATAAGTTGGTTCGTGAAAAGACCTATCTGCTGGTCTATGACGAATACAAAAAGCAGCTTGACCGGTTGTGCGGAGATTCGAAGGATTTTAAGGAGCCAATGCCGCCTTATCAGGAAAAATATCTGAAACAATATATTGAGGTGTATAACGACTCATTTACAAAGGATAGCACCCGGTATCAGGCAAAAAGCCCTCGGCCAACATTCGATCTCGAATTGAGTGCAGGTGTAGAGAATTGGCAGGAAGGCAGTCTCAGGATTAACAGTAAGGCTACTTATGGATTCGGATGCCGGGTGAACTTTCCGAGGAGGTTTCGTAACCGATATGCCAGGGCCAGTATCCTTCTCACACCAGGAATCCGGACAGACGCTTCTTTGAATTCCTGGGAGACTGAGACGGCGACGATCATCGAAGTCGGGGTAGGCCGGCACATCGGGTCGGGAAGTATAAGACCTTACTTTGGGTTAAATGCGAGTTTTGTGAACCGGGGGTATCGGGCCGATTTCTTGGGGCTTCATGCCGGGATTAGCTACAAGCGACTGATTAGTTTTGAAGTGGGCCATTTCGCCAACTTTTATTGCCTCCTCACGCGATCCAGTTTCATGATTACGCCGAGCGTCAGCCTGCATTATTTCGTCAATTTGAGCTTGAAACAAGATAGAATGCGTTGACCTGGGTTTCCACGGGCCTTGGCGGGCGCGGGGTAATTTGGTGTTGGTACAGGAAGACTTTGGGAAAAAGGAGCAAACAGTTATGAAAAATCCTGGAAAAAGAAGTAGTCTTTTATGAAACATGTCCAGTATCCTGTTCACATACCAAAACTAACTAGCACCATGTCATTCTCCCGGGCGGAAACATTGATTAATAAGTTGATCAGCAACAAGATATCGGAGGGAGAACTGGCGGAATTGCTTACAGCCATTACCGATGAAGAAGAGCGGAAAGTGTATGCCGATGCGCTCGAAATCTATTTTAACCGTCTGTTGAATGAAAACAGTTCGGCTAACGGCTCGGCGGCACCAAAGGATTCTTGACTCTTAAAGTACTACCACTCAACCCTCCTCTATCATAAGTTTGATCAAAAAACCTCTAAAAAGTCAGTACCGCAGAATAGCCCAAAAGACACCAGCCTAAGTATTGTGATCAGGATTCAAGAAGGTTTTCCTTCCGGAATAAACGCCGGAAGGTGATCCGCTACTCACCTGATACATGCTCTAAATGTTATAAATAATCTCAGACACGGATTATATAAGCCTCGTTGTGCTTTCATTTTTTAACATAGCCCAATTTCCAGTATCATGACTAGTGCCCATCACCTTAATTTAGAAAACTATGGATCCAAACTCTACTGTTAGCCTGCGAAGGTTGCTTTTATGCATGTTCGTGGCTGTTTTTTTCGCCTGTCCCGCATTCGCGGAGAAAAAATTCGACAAGACAATCAAAGGGAAGATTACTTCCAAAATCGACGGAGCCGCATTGCCGGGCGTTAGCATTGTGGTCAAAGGCAGCCAGGTCGGAACGTCGTCTGATGCTACCGGTAATTACTCGATCAATGTGAGTGAATCGGGCAGACCGGTGCTGGTATTTTCCTATATCGGGCATGAAACACAAGAAGTTACGGTAGGTAACGAATCGGTGATTGACGTCGTGCTGGTAGAAGGTGCCGAAACCCTCAAGGAAACCGTGGTCACCGCATTGGGCCTTTCTCGCGAGAAACGGTCTCTGGGTTATGCAATTACGGAGGTGGACGGAAAGGACATCAGCCGGGTAGCACAGGAGAACGTTTTGAACTCACTGTCGGGTCGGGTTCCCGGTGTGACGATCAGTTCGACGGGCGGCACGGGTTCGTCGGTGAGCATGATCATCCGCGGCGCTACTTCGCTCAGTAACGACAATCAGCCGCTTTTCGTGGTGGATGGTGTGCCCATTGCCAACACGCTGAACAACGTAAGCCAGATCGGTAGCGACAACCGTGTCGATTATGGCAATGCGATTTCGAGCATTAACCCGGATGATGTGGAAAGCGTATCGATCCTGAAAGGCCCTAACGCCGCGGCGCTTTATGGCTCGCGCGCAGGTCACGGCGTGGTGCTTATTACCACCAAAAGTGGTAGCAAATCGAAAAAAATGACGGTTTCTGTCAATTCAAATACGGTTTTTGACAAACCTTACAAATACCTGAACATGCACCACAAATTCGCAACGGGTATCCTGCCTTTTACGCCGGATAACAATCCCTATCCGGGCGGTGTGCTGATGATCGATGAAAGCTCGGCTGGCGGCGTTGGGCCTGAGTTGGACAAAGGTTATAAAGCCATCCAATGGAACAGCCCGAAAGATGCGAATGGCAACCCAATCCCGACCGAGCTCGTTTCGCATCCAGATAACGTGAAGAACTTTGTCCGTACAGGTATCACGACGACCAATGGCGTTTCGGTTTCCAACAGCAATGACCTCGTTACCTACAGGTTGTCGTACTCGAACATGACGAACCGGGGCATTATCCCGAACTCCGATCTGTTCCGTAATTCATTCAATGTCAGTTCCACCGTTCGGCTTAGTAAAAAGCTGACGATGAGCACCAACATCGATTTGAGCCGTAACAATTCGAACAACCGTCCGGCTACCAACCGGGGAGCCAACCCGCTCCAATGGGCTTATGCCGTTTCGCCGCACATCGATATCCGTGATCTGCGCAACTACTGGGTGCCGGGACAGGAAGGTTTGCAGCAACTGTCGCAAGGGCCGGGCGACTACAATAACCCTTGGTTCCTGGCCTATGAGGTCAACAACAGCTTTGTCCGCGACCGTGTTTTTGGAAACGTGAAGGCTGATTGGCAGATTACCCCGCATTTGAGTTTAATGGGCCGTTATGCGCTCGATACCTACCGGGAGGAACGTCAAACGAAGATCGGCAACAGCTACACGAACGACAGCCGCGGCGGTTACGGGGTGATCAACCTGTCGAGATTTGAACGTAACGCCGATTTCCTTTTGACCTACAAACGCGACATCAGCGATTTCAGCGTTTCGTTTTCCGGTGGTGGTAATACGCGTTACCAGAAAAATACCGACCAGAATTCTTCGACCAAAAATGGAACCGGGCTGATCATTCCAGGCCTTTACACGATGTCGAACATCGCTCCTGCGAACCTCAATTACACAAGCGCATTGTACGAAAAGGCCGTATTCAGTGCATATGGATTGGTAAACCTCGGTTTCAAAGACATGATTTACCTCGATCTGACTGCCCGGAATGACTGGTCGAGCACGCTGCCGAAGGCTAACCGTTCGTACTTCTATCCGTCGGCCTCGTTGAGTGTTTTGCTGAACGAAATGTTCCCGATGGCAGAACAAATCAGCTTGTTCAAACTGAGAGGAGGCTGGGCACAGGTGGGAAATGATACGAACCCATACAGCCTGCTGGCGACATTGGACAATTCAGGTGCGTGGGATGGTATTACACGATTGTCGAAATCAGGGAAAATTTTGCTTCCCGACCTGAAACCGGAGATCGCCACTTCCTATGAATATGGTCTCGACCTGAACCTCTACCATAACCGCTTACGGCTTACAGCCACTTACTATCAGGTGGAAAACCGCAACCAGATCATTCCGACCAAGCTTCCGGGATCCAGTGGTTTTACCTCCAAAAATATCAATGCAGGTTTGCTCGTAAGTAAAGGTTTGGAATTTACTTTGGGCGGCACACCCATCGACAAGAACGGCTGGCGCTGGGATATCAATGCCAACTGGTCGCGGAACAGGACGACGATCAAATCGCTGTCTGACGGGCTGGATTTCTATACACTCTGGACGGATGCCAAAGGTGGTGCCTGGACTTACGTAGGCGAACAGATCGGCGACATTTACGATTCGGAAGTTGTAACAGTGAAGGACAAAAGCTCTCCTTATTATGGTTACCCTATTCTGGATGAAAACGGTTCGTGGCAATCTATCGGCTCAACGAACACGCGTAACAAGATCGGTAACTTCAATCCGGACTTCCTGTTGGGCTTGCAGACATCGTTATCGTACAAAGGCTTTACCCTCAACATGTCCTTCGATTGGCGTCAGGGTGGTGATTTCGTATCCCAAACCTATCGTTATGGTGAATCCGACCTGAAATCGCAACGTTTCCTGGATAACCTCATTAACCCGAACGGTATGACCGGCGATCAGCTGCGCAACTATCTAGTCAACAACGACAAGGTAGCGATCCATGGAAATCATTTCAATATTGTAGGAGGACCTACTAAAGAATACGGCGGCTTCCCATTTGAATATGGTGGCAATACCTATAACTATGCGGTATTTAACCCGGGCGTAATCGCCGAGTATAATGAAGGCGGCGAAATTGTAGGTTATACCGAAAACCTGGGTGGTCCGGGTACCAAATACATCCCATATGGTGATAACTACCCTTGGGATTTCACCCGTGCGGCCACATTCGATGCATCATTTGTGAAACTTCGCGAAATCTCCCTGGGATACGACCTGCCCGCCACATTTGTGAAACGCCTCGGTTTGCAGAATGCCAATGTGGCCGTTTACAGCCGTAATATTATGCTCTGGACCAAAGCTAAAATCGGTATCGATCCCGAGCAGGCATTCCAGCAGGAGTCGAACGCGCAGGCGGGTACTCAGTTCAAGCAAGGTATCGAGCGTTACAACGTAACCCCCTGGGTGATTCCTATCGGCTTTAAGGTGGGTTTAACTTTCTGATTGGAACAACATAGTCTATTTTAATATAAATAAACTCATGAAAAAACTTAGTAAAAAGTTCGTCATCATACCGCTGCTGCTGGCATGCATGGTCTTTTCCTGTAAGGATCTGACGGAGCTTAATGAAAACCCCAACGGCGTAGCGCCCGAAAGCGTAAACCCGAACCTTGTTCTGCCAACCGTGCTTACCGAAGCTGCGAAATTGTATGTCAATCTGGGTTATCAGGACATCGCCGGGGTGGTGCAGCATACACAAAAAGACGCATGGTCGAGCGGGCACAACGATTACGATTGGGGCGGCGATCAAAGCTGGAACGCGTATTACGATGTGTTGCGCAACAATGACCTGGTGTATACCCGTGCCGTCGCAACAAATTTCGAATTCCACCAGGGCGTGTCGCTCGTCATGAAATCGTTCATGTTCGGACTGATCACCGATTTGTGGGGCGACGCACCTTATACCAATGCATTGAAAGGAGAAGCCGGTTCGACGACCGATATTCTGCCGTCGTTCGATAGCCAGGATAAGATTTATGCCGGGATCATTGCCGATCTGGACAAGGCCAATACGCTGCTTTCCAAATCCAAAGCCGATTATGAAGGGATCGTCGACAACGTGGATATATATTACGGCGGTGATCCGGCCAAATGGCGTAAAATGGCCAACTCGCTCATGCTGCGTTATTACATGCGCCTTTCGGGCAAGCAGCCGGATGTAGCCAAGGCTGGGATCGAGAAAATTGTCTCCAATGCGGCACAATACCCCATTATTACTTCAAATGCAGATGATGCAACCATGGGCTTCCCCGGCAATAGTGAGGCAGATTCATGGCCAGCTAATGCCGTAATTGATGCCAGCGGAAGCAACTATCGCCGCATCAAAATGTGCGCCACATTTGTAGAAAAGTTACAGACACTGAAAGATCCAAGACTCGGAATCTGGGCCAATAAAGTGGAAATCCCGCTCGTCGTAGATGACAAACAGCCCGCCGGAACCGATAAGATCGTGGACGGCAAGCGTATCCTTTCACCCGACAAGGTACGTAATACACAGATCGATACAGATCCGGAATACGTAGGCTTGCCACCGAGCTTCTCGGCTTTGCCCTCGGCTTACAACCTGAACCCGACACCGGGCCAGACATCGTACAACCCGCACGTATCCTTCCTGAACAGCATTTATAAAGCCGCGAAAGGACCATTGCTCCGTGCGCGCCTGATTTCGGCGGCCGAAGTGAATTTTATCCTCGCGGAAGCTGCTCTAAAAGGCTGGTCGGCGGGAGTAGCCAAGGACCGTTACGAAGCGGGCGTGAAGGCTTCCATGGAAACCTGGACGGTTGGCGACAAATACGCCGCGTACATCGCTACGCCGGGTGTTGCTTTCGATAATAGTTTAAAACAGATCATCGAACAGAAATGGATCGCCAGCTGGACTGCCGCTACGGAGTCGTGGTTCGACTTCCGCCGTACCGGCTTGCCCGCATTAAAGGCTGGGCCGGCGGCAAAAAGGGAAGTGCTACCGGTGCGCTTCTATTATATGCAGGATGAATTGCGGATCAATAAAACCAATGCGGGAGAGGCAGTGAGCAAGCTGGAAGTGACCAATTATTCGCAGGCCGATGGCGGTAACAGCCCATGGTCGAAACAATGGCTTATTCAAGGAACAGGAAAGCCGTGGTAGTTATATTTGGTGTAAGGTGAGTATTTAAAACCGGGACTGTAAGCTTACATACAGTTCCGGTTTAGTTTTCTTTCGTAAACAGATTCCTTATGAAAACCAGGGCTATTTTCATTTGCTTCGTTTGCATCTGCCTTTGTCAACTGGCGATGGGGCAACATTTCAAAGCCGCAGCTGCTGTAAGGATCATCACGCCCGATCCGCTGTTGCCGGTTTCGGGGGGAATCGGGACGCCGAAGAAGGCTACTCAGAAGAATGGAGAGTTGTATGCGCGGGCATTTGTCATGGAAAAAGGCTCCGTGCGCATTGCCATTGTGAATGTGGATAACCTGGGATGGCCTGCGGCGTTGGGCAATCAATCCAGGAAGCTGATTAAGGGTATTCCGCCTGAAAATGTTCTTATAGGTGCCACGCATACGCATAGCGGGCCCGATGCATATGGTTTCCCGAATGAAAAAGGGGAATCGTTCGCCGATCTCGCCTACCTCGACCGATGTGTAAAGCTGATTGCCGAGGCGGTTAATGAGGCGGTGGAGAAACTGGAAGATGCCTCATTAAAGATTGCGGTGGCGGACGCAAAGGGCAAAATTGCTTATAATTATTATGCAGATCAATTGTACGACCCGCGTTGCGGCGTCATTCAGGCGGTGGCTGCTTCGGGAACCCATAAAGGGAAACCCATCGCCACTTTGGTCAATTACGCGATACATCCCGAAGTGATCGGTTCGGGAAGAGGCATTCTCAGCCCCGATCTTTGCGGCCCGCTGTACGACCGCATCGAATCGCAGGGAGGTGGTACAGCGATTTTCATGAATGGCGCGCAAGGAGGCATGGTCACAGCCGACAACCGACTTGGAAACGGCAAGGAAGCCAATGACTGGAATGAATGCAAACGCATAGGAGAGCTATTGGCCGATGAGGCTCTACGCATTGTGAAGGATGCCGCAGCGCAGGAAAATCCCGATTTGTACTGCGTTTCCCGCAAGATCGAGTTTCCGGTGGATTCTGAGATCATGCGTTACATTCTTCAAAAATCACCGATCAAAAATGAAATGGCGGGTGATAACCGCATTGTTACACAGCTTAACCTGCTTAATATCGGTACCGCGCAGGTTTTGACGATTCCGGGGGAAGCATTACCTAACATCGGGTATTACGTCAAGAGGCATATGAATACCAAACAGCCGTTCCTGTTCGGGTTAACGAACGATGCATTCGGCTATATGCTCACCAAAGTGGATTTCAACAGTTTTAAAAGATATGATTACGTCAGCCGGACAAGCCTGGGCGAAATGACGGGTGAGATCTATATTGAGCAGGCATTGAAATTAGTGAAAGAAAGTCCGGTGCCGGACAAGTAAACAGAGTCTTAAATCCAAATACGAGTAATCATGTTTTCAAAAATGGCTGTCCGGACAATCCAATCCGTCCTCCTGGTGCTTGTTGTATCGGTTGTTGTACACGCGCAGAAAGTTACTCCCGAAAATGCGTTGGAAAGTTACCTTGGGAATGGCGATAAAACCTTCAAATGGGAGCTCAAAGAGTCCTTCGTCCATGAAAACCTGACTTTTTACCAAATTCTCCTGACCTCTCAGAAATGGCGGGAGTTTACATGGACGCATCAATTGACTGTCATCGTTCCGAAAGAAAACCGCCACGATGACGCATTGCTTTTCATTACCGGAGGCTCCAATAGCAACGAGTTGCCCAATTGGAACAGTAAAAAGGATGAGAAAATGTACGCGTCGCTTGGGGCGGTGGCCACTTCAAACCAGGCTATTGTAGCATTGCTGAAACAGACGCCGAACCAGCCATTTTTCGGCGACCTCACCGAAGATGCATTGATCTCCTACACTTTGCACAACTTTAAAAAAGACAAGGACTACACCTGGCCGCTGCTATTCCCGATGGTTAAAAGTGCGGTGAAGGCAATGGATGCAGTTCAGGAGTTTTCTCAAAAACAATTGAAGCACACCGTGAACAGCTTTGTGGTGACTGGCGCGTCCAAGCGTGGGTGGACAACCTGGCTCACAGGCGCAAGCGACAAACGTGTGGAGGCGATCGCGCCGATGGTGATCGACGTGCTGAATATGCCGGTAAGTCTCGATTACCAGATCAAATCATGGGGTGATTACAGTGTCCAGATCGAAGATTATGTAAAACTGGGCATTCCTCAATCCACAGGGTCTCCCGACGGCCAGGCCATTACAACAATGATCGATCCGTTTTCCTACCGCGCCAAACTGACGATGCCCAAGATGATATTCATGGGCACGAACGATGAATATTGGGTGGTGGACAATATCAAAAACTACCTTGACAAGATCCCGGGGAATAATATGTTGCATTACGTACCAAATGCCGGACACGATCTGGGCGATGGCAAGCAGGCTATGGAAGCATTGAGCGCGTTTTTTGGTGCCACCATCAACAAACGGCCTTATACCGAATGCAAATGGAGCCAGTCGGTTTCGAACCAGAAGGTAAGCCTGGACATTAAAGCGACACCCGACGCGCTGGTAGATGTAATCCTGTGGTCGGCCAACTCGCCCGACCAGGATTTGCGCAACGACACCTGGACGGCGAAAAGTTTGGGTATCAGCAAGAAATCTACCGTAAAAGTCACCGAAGCATTGCCTGCAAGCGGCTTCCGGGCTTTTTATGTTGATTTAAAATACAAAACACCAAAGGGCGACGTCTACACAGAAAGCACGAGGATATTTTTGACGAATAATAAGTCGGTTCTGTAAATCCCTGAAAATAGTGTATTTATACTTATTGGGAAACTTAAGATAGCCATGATAAAAAAAAAATTAATGCTGTTTTGGGCCTTGCTTTGCCCGGTTTGGATGTCATTTTACGCCGGGAACGACGAGCAGCCGGAAAGGTCCGTAAAGGAAGTGGTGGATCGTCTCGTGACCAAGTTCTACGACACGCTGACACCGGCACAACTGGATACAATTTCGGACGCGTATATTCTTAGCGTTCTCAACGATCGGGACAAGGAAACCCTGGCTACGCGCTTTTGGACTTTCGAGGTGAATGTACCGGTCAGGGTGTCGCTAATGCGACATACCGGACAGAAAATCCCACCATTCTGGCTTGAAAAGAGCGGTTTTCGGAAAACACCAATGCTCGTCAAAAATGAGGAATATACTTATGAAGTTTGGCAAAAGGATTTTGGCAAAGGGCCGATCGGCTTGGGGATCAATGGGTTTGATAAAGACCGTCCGGTGTACTTCATCAGCGTTGCCCCGCTGAATAAGTCTGATAAATTATCGGTAACAAACGTGATGCCGTCGCAATATGCACTCAGTACTGTACAACCGGGAGCATTCACCTATCACGACTGGGATGGCCTCGTGTTAACCGAAGTACCCGAGGAGCTGAAAGGTCAGACGCTCTTCACAACCGTGCGTGGACGTGCGCGTGAGGCGCATTTGGTAAATGCATTCCGGAAGACATCCACGCCCGCATCCGAAAAGCCGGATCAGACGATCCTGACGTGGAGCGGAGATCCTGCCACGACGGTCAATATCCAATGGCGGACAAGCCCCCAAGTACTTAGAGGTAGGATAAAATACTGGAAAAAGGGTACTTCTGACACGCTTTTTGCCGAAGCTTCGGCATTCAATATGGAAGACAGGCTTTTGCAAAATGACCGGTTCATAAATCGTTTTACCGCAAAGTTGACTGGTCTCAATCCCGGTTCATTGTATCATTATTCTATCGGTAGCGGACAATCGCATTGGTCGGTACCGTCGTCGTTTCAAACAGCTTCCGATCGGGTAAAAGATTTTTCATTCATCTGGTTTGGCGATACGCATTTTTCGCTGATTTGGGGGGATATGGCTCAGAAGTCCATAAAAAGACATCCTGAAACGGCCTTTTTTTCTATCGCAGGAGACCTGGTGACCACCGGCTTGCATCGCGATGACTGGGATCAGCTCTGGGATCATGCCGGTTCGACATTTACTACCCGGCCGTTAATGCCCGTGCCCGGTAACCACGATAGCCAGGATGGTCTGGGGGCGTGGATGTATAAGGAGATGTTCAGTCTTCCCGAGAACGGGCCGACCGGTCAGCCTTCGGAAATGACTTATGCGCTCAATTATCAGGAAGCCCTGTTTCTGATGATCGACGCGACATTGTCCGTGCCGGAGCAAAGTGCGTGGGTTGAAAATCAGCTTAAAAACACCAAAGCAAAATGGAAATTTGCGATGTTCCATTTTCCCCCGTACAATTTCGAAGAGCCTTACGACGAGATCCAGCGCGAATGGTGTTCACTTTTTGACAAATATCATGTAGATATGGTCATGAGCGGGCATATGCATTACTATCTGCGCACGAAGCCGATGTATAATCAGAAAGACGTGGCTACGCCTGCCAAAGGCACTATTTACACCATGTCGATCAGCATTCCGGGCAAACAGGAGCGATGGCCGGACGAAGACTACGCGGTAGTAAGGTATAAAGACGGCCCCCTCTACCAGCATATATCGATCAAAGGCAATAAGCTACATTACAAGTGCTACAATCCCGAAGGCGAATTGAAGGATGAGTTGACAATTAGTAAGTAGTCCCTCCATTTAGTGCCCTGTCATTCAAAGCGCACATTTGCCCCATTCAATTCCCCGTGCGTGCTGATGGCAACGGCTGTCAGGATCGCGAAAATGGCGATAATGAATACAAAATTGATGGCCCAGCGACTGATATTCAAACCACGGTCAGAGAAGGAAGCCTGCGTTTTTTGCATCATGAAACCGAGCGCGACCATATTTAGAATATATAAATACTGCTCGATCCGGTACAAGCTCATGAATGCACAGGTAATAAGCAGGCTGTAAATGGTGTACAAGCCAAGATTAAGAAAGAAGAATACCTGAATGCCATCGTAACCCAATTCCGAACGCCCATTTTTTAATCGGAAATGATAGGCGAACAACGTGTAGGCTCCAAATGCGAACAAAAGTAGTAAGGCAACCCATTGTACACCAGATGCAATTCTTGCCGCATTGGCGAGTGGATCAAAGCTTTGAATTGTTTCGACAAGCCTTTTGGTCTCAAAGGATTGGTCCCAAACAATGAATGGGATTAAAGTGAGGATAATAATAGGAGCAAGGAGGCTGTAAGGAGTCGCTTGCTCATCGGTGGTTTCCCATTCGGAAGTAAATGTTCCGTAAGCCATTCCCACGCCGCCAAAAAAGCCTATCGAGTATTCCATGACATTCCAGAAATTGAAATGAATGCCCGAAACGCTGCCCATTACCTGTAAAAAGTTGCCGAAAGCAAATCCAAAACCCCCTCCGAGCCCCGCAAAGACGGCGAGCCGCATGGCAGAATATTGTCTACTGCGGATCATGTACCAGAACATGGCGACGGCCATCCCAAAGCAAGCCGCCCAGGCCTCCGAGCGCGGTGGGGTCATGAGCCAGCCAAGCTCTTCGATGAGCAGATAGTAAAAAATGATTGCACCTGCCGTCATTTCAGCAATTAATTGAGGCCATTGTACCGGCTTTTGCCTGCTGGATGCCAGGGTAAGTCCAAATAACCCACCGCCGATCAATCCAAACAGCCCGCCGATGATCCCAAGCATCAGGAGTCCGTAATAAACATTCCCGAATTCGAGTCCTCGGGCAAAACCTACCACTTTACCATAACTGATTATCCCGCCCACACCCCAGCCGGCTGCGGAAGCCAGCGCGAGTTGAAATGCCTTCGCGTACCAGTCCTTTCGTTTGGCAATGAGGACGATACTCAGCCCGCCAATGCCTCCCGCCCAGGCTGCACCTTGTTCGTGACCGAATTGCCCACGGATAGCCCAGGCGGTACCCAGTGAAATTCCCGCAACAAGCAGGGCATAAAGCAGTTGTCTGTTATTCATGAATGCAATCCGACTAAGTGGTTGTGGGATAAATACTGGATAGTCCTTTAAAAAGACTATAATGCGACCATTCATACATCGGAAATAGCCCGAAAGCGCCTTACGCCTGTATTTCGTTTGAATGAATCGTCACGATATTTCCGCAAAACACCAATCTATGAGCATCAAAGCAGCACAACTCGCGATCAATGGCGGGCCTAAAACAATTGAAAAAGTATTTCCCTGGCCCATTTACGATGAAAATGAAGTGAATGCCGTTTCGGCGATCGTAGCAGGTGGTAAGTGGGGAAATCCCGATTGCGGCGACGAGGTAGAGCGATTTGAGCAGGCGTTTGCCGCTTACTGCGGAAGCAAGTACGCTATTACCTGTGTGAATGGCTCGGTATCGCTCCGGCTGGCGCTCATGGCGTGTGGTGTAAGACCCGGTGACGAGGTGATTGTTCCGCCTTATACGTTCATTACTACCGCATCGTCGGTAATCGAATGCAATTGTGTGCCTGTTTTTGTGGATATCGATCCCGACACCTACAACATCAGCCCGGCGGCGATTGAGGCGGCCATTACTCCGCGCACAAAAGTGATCGTTCCGGTCCATTTCGGAGGGCTGGCATGCGACATGGAGGCGATCATGGACATTGCCCGGAGGCATCATCTTAAAGTGATCGAAGACGCAGCGCATGGCCACGGAGCCGAGTATAAAGGCAAAAAACTGGGTTCTATCGGCCACGTGGGTAGTTTTAGCTTTCAATCTTCCAAAAACCTGACCTCCGGTGAAGGAGGCATTGTCATAACGGACGACGACGAACTATACGCGATGATGCATTCCCTGCGCAATGTCGGCAGGATCGAGGGTGGGCAGTGGTACGACCATTACAATCCGGGATGCAACTACCGCATTACCCAAATGCAGGCCGCGCTGTTATCTGAACAGCTCAAACGCCTCGAAGAGCAAACACAGCGACGAAATGCCAATGGATTGTATTTAAATAGTTTATTGGAGAAAATAGCAGGAATTACGCCACTGGTCCGCCCCGCCGAGGTGACTTTGCACGGCTATCATATCTATATTTTTAAATACGATGCCTCGAAGTTTGGAGGTCTGTTGAAAAACGATTTTGCAGCCATGCTAGCTGCGGAAGGTGTTCCAAGTTTCAAAGGCTATCCGCATCCGCTTTATAAACAGCCTCTTTTTCAAAACAAAAACTTCATGTGCTACGCAATTCCTGAATCGGTAGACTATACGGGTGCCTTCTGCCCGGTAGCCGAACAGGCTTGCCATACAGACGCCGTCTGGATATTGCAACATGCCATGTTGGGAGACAAAGAGGATATGGAAGCTTTTGCAAGCGCAATTTTGAAGATTCAGGAGGCGGTTGGGTAATTGATCTTCCAACCGCCTTAATGTAAGCTATAATTCCAACCGCATCATAATATCCGTCTGTACATCGTCGCCTAGCTTGAAAAGATGTTGGTCGAATGCGACAAAGCCATTGCGTTTGTAAAATCCGATCGCCTTTTCGTTCTTTTCCCAAACACCGAGCCAAACGTATTTGTACTTGCGTTCGCGGGCAATTTCCATGGCTTTCTCGTAAAGTAATTGACCGATTTTCAGGCCATGCCACGCTTTCAAGACATAAATCCGTTCTATTTCTAGCGCCGTTTCGTCTTTGAGCTCCGTTTGCGCCGGGCCATGATTGATTTTCAGATAGCCAATCAAAGTATCGTCTTCATAGGCAAGATGAAATTCAGAATCGGGATTGCTGAGCTCGGAGACTACTTTTTCTTCACTGAAACCCGTTTCCAGGTAGTAGGCCATGTTTTCTTCCGTGTTAACAGAAGCAAAAGACTCGTAAAAAGTGTCTATTCCGATTTGTCGGACGGTTTTCAGGTCGTTGATGGTAGCTTTTACAAGTTGTATGGACATATTTGAACTTTACTTTTTAGGTAATACCTTAATTCTGACTCCCTCGCTGTGTGCGGTGAATTCCGGGGCGTACATGCATTGGATCGTCGTGATACCATTGCTGAAATCACCCTCATGCGTTATAAAAAGTGGATATTCGAACACATAGGTTCCTTTTCGCAGCGAATTAAAGAAGAAATTCGTACTGGCGTCGCGGGTGTTTTCATAATAGCCCAACCCTCCTTGCCAACGATAACCGCTGAGCACATTCACGGGTTCGAGGCCCGAAGCGCGCAGGTCTTTCATGTGTACGTATTCCATATCACGGTCTACACGCAGTTCGATGCGGACTTTGATTTTATCGCCGATGTGTATCTGATCGTTTTCAGTAATCGGTGTTAGCACAGGGCCAGTGTCCGTGTTTGTCTCCATAAACAGCTTTTTAGAGAGTTTCAACGGGGTTTCTGCAAATGTGATTTTGTCAAGATCTTCGAAGTATTGCCAGTACACCGAACCCCAACCGGGCACTTGCGAGGTAGCCGCTTTAATATCAAGATTGACCTTTCCCATGGCTGCTGTGATACCCGTATCGATGGTTTTTTTAAAATACCCGGTCCCACTTTCAGTTTTCTGGTCATTTTGCTTGATCTCAATTTCTCCAAGCTGGATTGTGACCTCCGGATTTACGGCCAGCCAATCCGAACCAGTCATGAGCAATGCATAACAAGCCTCTGCGGTTGCTTTCGTGCTCTCCCAGCTATTCGTCTGTTTGTTTCTGAGCAGCCACATTTTAAGCTCGCCCACTGTTGCCTGATCATTCCCGATTTCCTGAAATGCTTCGATCAGCAATGTCTGGCGTTCGATGGGAGCCTCGTACCACCACCAGCCTCGCTGGCTTGTTTTCCAATACATACCAAGTTCTTCGTTGCGAATGGCAGTTTGGCGCAATGATTCGAGGATCTGGTTAGCCGTTTTATTATCCCGCATGCGATGGGCCACTAATGCAGTCATGCCTTGCAATAATTTGGATTGGGAAACCCAGGTAAGTCTCGCCCGATCCTGATAATACTGATATGCCTGTTGGGACGCCGCTGGAATGGGCCGACTGAAAAAGCTTCTCGCATACAAATATTGCAGCTCCACCGGTCCGGGAATGTACTTTTTCAGGTCGGTTTTATATTTGACCAGATTATTGTAGTCTTCGAGAATACGTTTATCGATGTAAGGAATGGCTTTTTCCAGAATCGCATCAATGCCTTTCTGTTGTGCAGGGAGGAAGGCCTTAATTTTTTGCAGATGCCCGATGCCGGTAACGATATACTGGGTAATGTAGCGGTCGTCCGGGCCGCCTTTGAACCATACAAATCCGCCATTGCTGCTTTGCATTTCCTGCAATTTGAGCATGCTTGCATTCAGCTCATTCTCCATTTTAGCGAGGTCGAACAGCAAGGCGATGTTGCGTTTCTGCTCTTCCTCCGTTTTCGATGCCAGCACCCAGGGCGTTTCCTCCAAGAGCAGCGATTTCAGTTCCTGGTTTTTGGATAAATTGCTTTGCAATGCATCCGTACCTTTCCACGACTTAAAAACCTGGGCAATGCGCGGAGACGAATTCACGATATGCGAAGCCAGCGTATTGGCATAATAGCGGTTCCAGGTTTGTTCGGCGCATTCGTAAGGATATTCCATCAAATAGGGTAGGGACTGAACGGCATACCAGGCCGGATTGCTACTGTATTCTACGGTGACGGACTGGTGGGTTAACGTGTTTGATTTGGAAGAGCCAGCCAATTTTTCAAAGGTGAACTGCTTCTTACCGGTTCCGTGGATCGAAATAGGCATACTCTCGGTCACCAGCATCCGGTTCGGCAGTACCGGCAGCATATTTTCCTCTCCATCCGATAAACTTCCAGCCTTCGCAACCGCTCGCCACGTGACCATTTTGTTGAAGCCTTTTGGTATTTCCAAAGCAAACAATGCGGTCTGGCTTTGACCGGCAGCGACTGAAAAATGGCTTGACGGCGTATTGTTTTTGAAAAGATCATCGACAGGCTGGCTGGTTTCCGTATCGATCATTTGGAGCGTTACTTCGCCTTGCAGCACAGCTTTCGTTAGATTCACAACCTTGACGGGAAAGCTGATCCGATCACCCTCGCGCAGGAAGCGGGGCGCATTAGGTTGTACCATCAGCTCCTTTTGGGTGATGATCTCCTTGGTACTGTATCCCAAAGCAAGTTCCTGCGTATGCGCAAGCGCCTGAAACTTCCATTTTGTGAGCGCTTCCGGCATGGTGAACGAGAAGGTGATATTGCCTTCGCTGTCTGTTTTTAGATCGGGGAGGAAAAAGGCGGTTTCGTTAAAGTTGGTACGAATTGAGGGAGCTACATTGTCTGGTGGAGTGGTTTCATTATTGCCTGTTTTGGTTTTTTCCTGTTTACGGTTGAAGCCATAGCCCACCTTGACAACCTCATTCAACTTGGGATCTCCGTCCATGCCGATGGATGTTGATTTTTCTTCAATTTCCATCGGGGCGGCTTGCGGCATAATTGCTGACTGAACAGCCCCTCTAATGGCCATGCGCGTACGGCCTGAACGACCTCCACCCGCCGCACTGGCGGGTCTGGATGGATCAAACATCCCTACCCCCCGGATCAATTCATCATAGCGCTTGTTGAAAGACTTGTATTCCCCATACTCAGCATAACGGATATTTGCATCTGCCGACCGGAAGTTGCCATTGTCTGTCCAGTATTTTAAGCCGGATAGTTCGCGCCAGATGTACGGTTTCGTCCATTGATGCGGGTAAAACTGATCCAGCGACGCGTCGTACATACTCCCCAGCATTTCAGCAGTGACTTTTTCTTTCCGGTAACCACTGATTTTTACCTTCCAGGTTTCCTTGCTTCCCGGCAACGTTTTGTCCCGGAATGTTTCGTATTCGATTTCCAGGTCCTTGTTCGTCCAGGGCACCACTATGGTTTCCAGATACGTGTGCACGCGGTTGTGCTTGACAAACATGTAATCCACGGAATAACCACCGCGATCGGCTTCCGAGGCAGTATAGTCAAATGTCCTGACTTCGTCGTCTAACGTAATATAGGAAAAGTCCTTCGGCGCTGATTTTCGATTGGTACTGGTGATCAGAAATGCCTTTTCGGCAGAGGTGCCCAGCGCATATTGACCTTTTTCGCCTGGTTCAATGGCTTTACTATGGGTAGGAGCGATGTATTGGGGATGGGTGAGCTTTTTGGCATTCGGGTCGGTTAACTCGATGAACTTTATGTCGGTGAGTTTTTCTCCGGCGGCATTCACAGTGCTGATCTGAATTTTGTAAAAACCGGCAGGAAGCGCAAATTCTGAAACCGGGATTTCGGTATCCGGACTAAGGCTGACCGTTTTACCTACGCCAGCTCCGGTCACTTCCCAGTTTTCCATTTCCGTTTCGTCGCTGTATTCATCGTTTGGAAAGTCGGATACATATTCGTTTTTGGTCATCACAAACTGGTCAGGCCGTTGCCAGAAGCGGTTCCTGATCAGTCTCTTCTCCGGCACAATCCGGTCGATCCGTATTGTGGCGTCCGCAGGAGCGAATGCGCCGGCCAGGTTTTCGGTACGGATAGACAGCGATTTAAATTGGCTGGCATCCAGCTTCATAGGGATATTGGCCTGCAGCACATAGGACTTGTAACTTACCGAGATCTGGGTCTGCGAGCTCCTGGTCTCTCCATTGCTGTCCGTCACATCCGCGTAAACGGTATAATCAAACACCGGATCCGTTTTTGGGTCGATTTTGAGATCGGGAATGGCTTCGAAATTTACTTGGAATGCCCCGTCAGCGCCCGTTATGGTATCACCGTGTGCAATTTCCATCGGCTCCGTCGGCTGCCACCAGCGCTTGACCATCCAGGTGTAGATCATCCGCGGCGTGCGTACGACCCGGTACTTCACCGTCGCCCCATCGATCGCATTTCCGGCATAGGCCAGTGCCTTACCTGTCAGTTTTATTTGCTCATTGACTTTATAGGTAGTGTTAATCGTGTCAAATTCGACGGCAAACCGGGGACGTTTGTACTCCTCCACACGGAAATCAGCCCGGTACTCATCCCGAATCTGTATGTGAAAATTGCCGGTAAGCCCACTTTGCGGAATATTGAACGAGCCTGAAAAACTTCCGAATGCACTCACGTGGTGTTTGGTTTCAGCCACATGTTCTTCATTCGCATTATAAAGTGTAACGGTAAATTCCGCTCGCTGATCGTTGAGCACACTTTTACCCTTTCGGACGATGCCTTTGTAGTAAACAGTTTGGCCGGGGCGGTATAGGCTTCGGTCTGTGAAAAGGTATGCATGCACGGCATTTTCGGCGTGATCCTCCGTTTCCTCCGCGTTATAGTAATAGCGGCCGTTGTTTTGTTGCAAAAACAGCCTGTCCTGCTGATAGGTGATTTCGAACAGGTATTGCCTGGCATTGCTGGTTTGGGGCCGTGGCGGCACCTTGAAATGCCCAAATGGATCGGTAGTTAGTCGCGGTCCTTTATCGCTGACGTAAGTCCTTGTATTGTAGTTATAACTTTTTTCCCACAATTGTACTGTTGCTCCGGGCAGAGGCTGGCCGTTATCACGGTTTAAGACAAAGAAATCGTCTGCTTTCTGGACATAACTGATGTCCGACACGTAAAACAATGTAGCACCGAGTACCGCCTCATTATTCTTAAAGCCAGGGTCGGAACTCGCCAGCAGCACATATTCTCCCGACGATAAGCCATCGGATTTTATTTCAACAGAATGTTCTTGATAATCATTGGTTTCTGGAAGCGATTGCTCCCAGGCACGTAACGGCTGCGCACTGGTCAATCGGGGCCATTTTGTGTCGTTATCATCCCGTTCCAAACTGTTTTTAATGAGATCGACTGCTTTGACAACCCGCAAAAAAACCTTATTAAAATTCTTGTACTTTACCAGCACCCGGAACGGCCTACCTATGACATTCACATGTTCCACCGAAAAGAAAAGGCTCTTCCTCGTAATTTGTTTTGCAAGATTGAATGCATTGATGCCGCCTTCCGTTTCGAGATTCTCCCGTATAATCCTTTGACAAATTTCCAACGCCTTCACCCGTTCAAAACGGGAGGTAGAGTCAGTGCCGGGCTTATAATTGTCTGCTTTTTCATTCAACCAAAGTGCTTTCAGATACCATGCCTGAGCAGCAGCGGGAGTAGTCTGGCATTGGTCCGCAACGTGACTTACCGCCATAAAATAAAGCTCGTCCTTATCCGGGTGCACTGATTTTTGCCGCACGTATTGAAGACGGGCCAGGTCGACATCGATCAATGCGCCCGCATCACTGTCGCCGATGTGAAATGCCACCAGCTTTTGGTAGAGCAGCAATGCATGATGTTCCAGCGAAGCCGAATCCTTTGTCTCAAATTTCCGGTGAATGAAGTCAGCCGCCGGGTCAAAAGCGGATGCGGTATTGATTTCATATTTATAAGCGGGTTTTTTGAGATTAGGCTCATCGGTTGAGAAGTATTCCAATGCTTTGAAAGTGAGCAGATCGTATAGCGTTGGCCGCAATTTGCGCGTATTGCCTTTGGTTATGATCGCGTCATAGGGTTCCAACCGGGTATTTTTCAAGAGCGCTTCATCGCTGATCGATTCGAGGTATAACGCGGCTATTTTTTGGTGAAAGTCGTCGGTTCCCCAGGTAGCAATGTCCGTTTTGTCGAAGTTAACGGTAGCCGTCCGGTTGTACAGTTGCCAGCGGACGGTCTGGTAGTAGAAGTAGTATTGAGAAGCAACCAGACTTGTCAGGATAGCCTTAGCCGGTCCTGTGTGGTCAGCCGCTTCCTGTTCCAGTTCACGGATCGAGGCAATGGCATTATCCTCACGGTTTTCGGCCTGCAGCTGCATCATAAACATGGCCGCTTTGATAACCTGCGCTTCCTGTTTCTCTTTTTTGGCAAGCTGATGTATTTTCCGTACCTGATCCAGGGCATCCTTGTCGAGTCCCTTGTCGGTGAGACCTTCAACGACCTTCCACTCTTTTTCGTAGCTTTTAATAAGGTTTTGACCGTGGGTGTGCATAGTTAATGATAAGATAATGGTGATGAACAGATATTGCCTGAAGGCGTGCACTATTTTCATAGCAGGGGATTGTTTGTGATGATGTGATAAAGATAGCAAAACGTAGCAGCGTCAAAAACGGCATTTAACTGCCGGAAATCGTCACTCAGCAAACAACTTTGGAAAGCTTTATTGGTAGAAGTATAAAATCTCTACATTGCCTCTTTTTACAATATGAAGTATCTTTAATAAAGGCTTTTACAGAAATATAATTAATTACTACTCTTCTTGAACGAATTTTATTTTTAAGTTATGCGTACGATCATGTTGGTGGCGGGGATCATCGTCGCCCTGGTTTTGGGTAAATTGTTCATTTTTTCAAAACCGGGTGAGGGCAAAGGTTCAGAAGCCCAAAAAGGCGGGGATGTGAAAAATACGAAATCTTCCGGCGGGGCTGTGCCGGTGAATGTGTTTATTGTGGGAAGAGAGTCTATTGAGAACCAGATTTTTGCATCGGGCACGGTGCTGCCCAACGAAGAAGTGAACCTGATGGCCGAAATATCGGGACGGTTGGTGAAGCTCGACATCAAGGAAGGTGCTTTTATTACCAAAGGTCAGCTTATCGCCAAAATCAATGATCGGGAACTGCAAGCGCAACTCCAAAAAGTCGCTTATAATCAGGATTTGAGCAAAAAGATAGAAGCCAGGCAGAAGAAGCTGCTGAATGTGGAGGCGATCAATCTGGAAGAATACGACGTAACATCTAATAATATCAAAGTCCTGGAAGCTGAGAAGGAAGTCATTGAAGCCCAGCTGGAAAAAACAGAAATCCGCGCGCCGTTCAGTGGTCGTATCGGGTTGAAATTCATCAGCGAAGGTGCTTATCTGGCTCCGGGTACGCCCATCGTGACGATCGTGCAAAGTAATCCGGTCAAAATCGACTTCACAGTTCCGGAAAAATACAGTCCGAGTATCCGCGTAGGGAGCACAATCAAATTCAATCTGGACGGCGACTTGTCCACATACAGCGCAAAAATCCTCGCAATAGATCCAAAAGTGGATGAAAACCTGCGCACGTTGCGCGTACGTGCGGTTGCGAACAATCCGGATGGAAGGTTTGTACCGGGTATGTTTGTAAAAGTACTGGCTGATCTCGATGCTAACCGGGCAGCCATGATGATCCCGACCGAGGCCATCGTGCCTGTTTTGAAAGGTAAAAAAGTGTTTGTTGTGAAGGAAGGCAAAGCGCAGGAAGTAATGGTAACGACCGGCCTGCGTACCGATAAGAGGATCCAGATCATCGACGGCTTGCAGCCGGGTGATTCGTTGATTACGTCGGGTATCATCGCTATCAAACCTAACACCACTGTGAAGGTCAATCTATGAGCATCTCGACCCTTTCTATCAAAAGGCCGGTCCTGGCGATTGTCATGAACCTGCTGATTATCTTGTTCGGGTTCCTCGGGTACAAATTCCTGGGGATGCGCGAGTTCCCGTCCATCGATCCGCCGGTGGTTTCAATCCGCACCAGCTACACGGGCGCGAATGCGGATATTATAGAGTCTCAGATTACCGAACCGCTCGAAAAGCAGCTCAACAGTATTGAAGGTATCAAATCCATCAGTTCCACGAGTAGCCAGGGCACAAGCCAGATCACCGTCGAGTTCGACATTGGTGTGGATATGGAGCGTGCAGCCAATGATGTTCGCGACAAGGTAGGTTCTGCCTCGCGGACCTTGCCGTTGGATATCGATGGCCCGCCGGTGGTAGCCAAAGCCGATGCCAATTCGGAGCCTATCATTGTATTGACTTTCACAAGTACCAACCGTTCGCACCTCGAAGTGAGCGATTATGCCGAGAATGTGATCGCGCAGCGCCTCCAAACAATCGAGGGAGTAAGTGAAATCCGGATTTTTGGTCAAAAAAAATATGCGATGCGGATCTGGATGGATCCCATCAAAATGGCTGCACTGGGCGTTACTACCCAGGATGTGAAGCTTGCGCTCGATAAGGAAAACGTAGAATTGCCCAGCGGCAAGCTCGCCGGCGATAATACCGAGCTGACGGTGAAAACCATCGGCCGGTTTCGCACCGAGGACGATTTCAATGAGTTGATTATCAAAAACTCCTCAACACAGACTATCCACCTGAAAGACGTAGGTTTTGCGCAGTTGGGTCCAGAAAACGAAGAAACAATTCTGCGTCTGGATAATGTCCCGATGATCGGTCTGGCGATATCTCCTATGCCAGGCGCAAACTATCTCAATATCGCCGAGGAAGTAAATAAGCGGATGGCAGCTATCAAAAAGGAACTGCCTAAGGATTACGAGCTTGACACGCTGATCGACAATACCATTTTTGTGGAACGGTCCATCGAGGAAGTGGGCGAAACATTACTGATCGCCATTATTTTGGTCGTCATTATCATATACCTCTTCTTCCGCGATTGGCTTATCGCTTTTCGTCCGCTCATCGACATCCCGGTTTCGCTGATCGGGACATTCTTCATTATGTACATCATGGGCTTCTCCATCAATGTACTGACGTTACTCGCCATCGTGCTTGCGACCGGGCTTGTTGTGGACGACGGTATTGTAGTCACCGAGAATATTTTCAAGAAGATCGAGCAGGGTATGAGCCCGATCGAGGCGGCTATCAAAGGTTCGAATGAGATCATATTTGCGGTATTATCTACGTCCATCACGTTGGCCTCGGTGTTTTTGCCGGTGATTTTTATGGAGGGTTTTGTAGGTAAACTGTTCCGTGAATTCGGTATCGTCATTTCCGCCGCTGTATTGATCTCTGCATTCGTATCGCTGACTCTGACGCCGATGCTGAATGCCTACCTGGTGCGTAAGACACATAAGAAAAGCTGGTTTTACGAAAAAACGGAGCCGTTTTTTGAAAAGATCACCAGCGACTACGGAAATGCGCTGGCCAAATTCCTGAAAATGCGTTGGGTTGCCATCCCATTGGTGGCCGTTACAATGGGTATGATCTGGTTCTTTGGTAAAGGTCTCCAATCAGAACTGGCACCGCTCGACGACCGCAACTGGTTCCGTATTAACATGACCGCGCCGGAAGGTTCGTCATTTGAATTTACCGATCGCTATATGCAGAACGTGAGTGATATGCTGATGGATTCCATGCCAGGCCGGAAAGGGTTAATGATGATTACATCACCTGGTAACTCGGGGCTCGGTGCGGCCAATACGGGTAGTGGGCGTATTGCATTGGTAGATAAAAAATTAAGGAAAGAGTCGCAGCAAGAAATTGCAGATTATATCAATAAGAAACTGAAAACGATGCCTGACGCCAAGTCTTTTGTCGTTCAGCAACAAACCATTTCTGTGGATTCGCGCGGTGGTTTGCCCATTCAGTATGTAATTCAGGCGCCGGACTTTGAGAAGCTTAGAGAATACCTTCCAAAATTCATGGAAGAGGTCTCAGAAGATCCCACTTTTGCAATCACAGATGTCAACCTGAAATTCAGCAAGCCAGAGATCCAGATCGTGATCGATCGCGAAAAGGCGAAATCGTTGGGTGTAACCGTTCAGGACGTGGCGCAGACGATGCAGCTGGCATTTGCAGGCCAGCGTTTTGGTTATTTCACCATGAACGGCCGTCAGTATCAGGTTATAGGCCAGTATGACCGTGCCAACCGCGACGAGCCGCTGGATTTAAAGAGCATGTTTGTCAAAACGAATACGGGTGCGCTCGTTCAGTTGGACAACATTGTTAAAGCCGAAGAAGAAAGCAGCCCGCCGCAACTTTTCCACTTCAACCGCTACATGAGCGCCACCGTGCAGGCCGCATTAGCACCTGGAAAGACGATTGGCGACGGTATCGCTGCTATGGACCGTATTCGGGATAAATTGAACGACGAAACAATCCAGACCTCATTGAGCGGCTCGTCACGCGACTATGCCGAAAGTTCTTCCAATACGATGTTCTCATTCTTCCTGGCGCTGGTGTTGATCTATTTCATTTTGGCAGCGCAGTTCGAAAGTTTTGTGGACCCATTCATCATCATGTTCACAGTGCCTCTGGCCATCGGCGGGGCAGTGTTCTCGCTTTGGTTCTTCGATCAGACACTCAATATATTCAGTCAGATCGGCATGATCATGCTGATCGGTCTGGTAACGAAAAATGGTATCCTGATTGTCGAGTTTGCCAATCAATTGCGCGAGCAAGGCAGAAGCGTCCAGGAAGCAGCATTGGAAGCTGCTACGTTGCGTTTCAGACCTATTTTGATGACCAGTTTGGCTACAATCCTCGGCGCATTACCGATCGCGATGGCGCTTGGCTCCGCAGGTCGCAGCCGGATGTCAATGGGTATTGTAATTATGGGAGGGCTATTGTTCTCACTTGTACTGACGCTGTATGTCATCCCGGCCATTTACACATTCTTCTCCCGGCCTAGAAACTTCGAGAAAATGAAAATGATCGAAAGAGTAGCACGGGATAGCGAATTGGAAGAACCGGCGCACTTTTGATGGGGAGCAAACAAGAAGCAAATACAAATGGGAACGTGGACTACCGCGTTCCCATATTTTTTAGCATCCTCACATGCGAGCCCAATGCGTTTCGGAAGTTGGATTTGGCATTGTATACCAGCCCGAATTCAAGGGCTGTCGCTTTTACGATGGGCGACAATGCGTGGTAATGGACGTGCGAAATAGTAGGGAATAAATGGTGCTCGATCTGATAATCGAGGCCGCCGATGAACCATGACAATATGCGGTTCTTTCCTGCGAAATTGGACGTAGTTTGCAACTGATGCACAGCCCAGGCGGTCTCAATGCACCCGGTTTGGTCGGGTTCGGGTTGTTCTGCCCCTTCTACAACGTGCGCCATTTGAAATACTGTACTAAGTATCATTCCCGCAGTTGCGTGCATGATCATGAATCCAATCAGCCATTGACCGAATGTAACGGACGTGAGAGCAAGCGGAATGATGCAGATAAATACGACGTAGGCCAGTTTAGTCAACACCAGTTTTATAAGTTCATTTTTAGGAAACGGCTTCGTCATTCCTGACTTCGACATCTCGTTGAAAAGGGATATTTCCTTGAAATCCTTCCATAGGAATGACAGCGTCATAAGGCTGTACAGGAAAAATGCATAGATGTGCTGAAACCGGTGGATATACCTTTGTTTTTCCTGGAATGAAAGCCGCAGGAGAAATTTGCCGGTAATGTCTTCGTCTACCTCGTGGATGTTCGTGTAGGTGTGATGCAGTCTGTTGTGTTGCACTTCCCAGTTGTAAGCGTTCCCGCCAAGAAGGTAGATAGATGAGCCGAAAACCTTGTTCAGTAAATTGGATGTTGCCAGTGAGCCATGGATAGCATCGTGCATCACCGACATACCTACCCCCGCTACGCCGAGGCCCATCACAAAAGCCAAACCTGCCATTGCCAGCATGCTGAACTGATTGGACAGGATCAGTACATAAGGCACCAGATACAAGCTTAACATAAATAACGCTTTGTAAATAATGCCGGACCCGCCCGACTTACAAATTTCGTTGGTTGCGAAGTACTGATCGACCCGCTGCCTCAGGGTGGGGAAAAATGTACTTTTATCTAGATTTGTGAATTTAACTTTCTGATATTGCATTGCGGGCAAGCGGAAAACGCAGTTTAAATTAATGGGATGGTTTCGTGAGAACGGAGTTTGGTTACAAATATTGGCAAATGCTTCATTAATTTCAATATTGGCCTCAAAAATGCTGTCAAAAGTTGATAATTGAAACAATGTTTTGAAAATGTACCTAAAAACAAAAGAGGCCGACATCACTGCCGACCTCTTTCATTACTGCTAAAAATGCCTTTTACAGGGCAAATTCTGCTTTGATCGCGTCTACAAAATCCAGCTTTTCCCATGTGAAAAGCTCAACTTCAACTTCTTTCTCTTCGCCATTGGCGCCCTTGAACGACTTTTTGACGATCTCGTTCTTGCGTCCCATGTGGCCATAGGCTGCTGTTTCAGAATAGATCGGATTACGTAGTTTCAGACGTTGTTCGATCGCATATGGACGTAAATCGAATATTTTGCCGATTTTTTCTGCAATGGCGCCGTCATTGCCAGCTACTTTCGCGGTTCCGTAGGTGTTGATGTACAAACCGCAAGGCTCGGCAACACCGATCGCGTAGGAAACCTGCACCAATACTTCATCGCAAAGGCCTGATGCAACCATGTTTTTAGCAATATGGCGGGTAGCATATGCGGCCGAACGGTCTACCTTGGAAGGATCTTTTCCTGAAAACGCACCACCACCGTGTGCTCCTTTACCGCCGTAAGTATCTACGATGATCTTGCGACCTGTCAGACCTGTATCACCATGAGGACCGCCGATCACAAATTTCCCGGTAGGGTTAATGTGGTGCGTAATGTCGCCGGTGAAAAGTTGCTGCAGTTCAGGCGTCAGTTTAGCCTTTACGCGAGGGATAACGATGTTGATGACATCCGCTTTGATTTTGGCAAGCATCGCCTCCTCGCTATCGAAATCGTCGTGTTGTGTCGAAACCACGATGGTATCGATACGCTGAGGTACATTGTCGTCACTATATTCAATTGTTACCTGTGATTTCGCATCGGGGCGCAGGTAAGGGATCAATGATGGTTCGTTGTTGCGGATGTACGACATCTCCTGGAGGATCTTGTGTGCCAGGTCGAGGGCAAGTGGCATATAGTTAGCCGTCTCGCGTGTCGCATACCCGAACATCATTCCCTGGTCACCAGCACCTTGTGCATTGGCTTTGGATTCGAAGTCCTCCGCAGCAGCAGCGCGGTCGACACCCTGGTTGATGTCGGCACTTTGGTCGTGAATGGCCGAGAGAATACCGCAGGAATTGGCTTCAAACATGTATTCGCTCTTCGTATAGCCAATCCTTTTGATCACATCGCGCGTGATTTTCTGAACGTCCAGATAGGTGTTGGTTTTTACCTCGCCGGCCAAAACTACTTGCCCGGTCGTCACCAGTGTTTCACAGGCCACCTTGCTGTTGGTATCCCATGCTAGAAAATTGTCAATCAGTGCATCTGATATTTGATCGGCTACCTTGTCGGGATGTCCTTCAGATACGGACTCCGAGGTGAATAAGTATGGCATTGGAAACGAAATAAAGTTGAAGAAAAGTTTAAATGTGTGACAGTTACTGCATTGGAATTGCTTCCGTTTTTGCTGGTTGTCGGCAAAAATAAGTAATCCTTTAGAATTTGGCTTTGAGAATCCTGTGGTTTACCTATAATTTACTGTTAAAACTGATTTGAAGCTGTAAAAAAGCCGGTATAGTAACACTACACCGGCTTTACCATTCAATCGATTTTTCTAATTGATCAGATCGGAACATTTACATGCCGTTCAGCGTGATAGCTCGAACGCACAAGCGGCCCGGATTCTACATATTTCAATCCGCGTTTCAGACCTTCTTCTTTATAGTTTTCAAACATTTCCGGTGTGATCCACTCGATCACTTCGTGGTGCATTTTAGTTGGCTGTAAATACTGACCCAGCGTGAGGATATCGAGGCCGCTTTTGGCCAGGTCGTCCATTGCCTTGTGCACCTCGTCCTGCGTCTCACCCAAGCCCAGCATGATACCCGATTTGGTACGTTGCCCGTATGCTTTCGTGCGTTTGATCTGCTCGAGGCTGCGTGCATATTTGGCCTGAGGTCGCACCGCACGGTATAAACGTTCGACCGTTTCCATGTTATGCGAAACCACTTCCTGCCCTGCTTCGATCATGTGTATCAAAGCTTCCCAATTGCTTTTAACGTCCGGGATCAGAGTCTCGATGGTCGTTTCCGGTGTATTTTCTTTTACCTGGCGGACAGTCTGGTACCATATTTCGGCACCTTTGTCCTTCAACTCGTCGCGGTTTACAGAAGTGATAACGGCATGTTTTACCTGCATAAGCTTAATAGCCTCAGCCACGCGTCGCGGTTCATCGGTGTCATATTCGTTAGGCCGGCCTGTTGCCACCGCGCAAAAGCTGCAGCTTCTTGTGCACACATTCCCGAGGATCATGAAGGTGGCCGTTCCGGCACCCCAGCATTCTCCCATATTAGGACAATTTCCGCTTTCGCAAATGGTGTGAAGTTTATAATTGTCGACCAGTTGTCTTACTTTCCTGAATTCAGGTCCTGCGGGGAGTTTGACCCGGAGCCAATCGGGGCGTTTTCTGCGTTCCGACGGTATTACTGGCAATTCAATCATATCAATCTGTCAATCTCCGATGGAGCTGCTGCGCGCCATCTGTTTATGTAATACTAATTATCTTTTCTTACTTCCAAAATAAAGGGTCAGGTATCCGGATGTAAAAAAGGCTTTGTTTTGAGCATCCGCCATAATCGTGATTTTCCGCGTGAATGCTTCTGCAATAAAACCGATTTCCACGCCGGTAACATTGTCGCGGAATGCGCTTAATTCGAAGCTCATCGCTGCTTTTGCATGCACGCCTGGTACGACCTTCGACTGGCCAAAACCTTGAAAGAAACTTCCGGCGCCTATCAGGTCACCCGATTTATTTGGATCGAACGGTTCGGTAGTGACACGTCCGTCGGAATTCTGATATTGGACCATGTAGGGTTTTTCAAATCCCAGAGATGGCCCCGCCGCTAGAATCCCGCTGATGGATATGCCCTCGTCATCCTGCCGGCTGAACAAAGTTAATTCACGGCCATATTCCGGCCGCAATACAAACAGGTAATTTTGTTTTCCATATACCAATCGCGCGCCCGTCACAAAGTCCTGTGTCGAAAGTTCTTTCGGGTGCTTTACATTCACAAGTTCCAATGCCAGATAGCGATACGTATTTTTTCCGAACATCTTGGAGCTCAGGGCGGAGGACTGACGAAATACTGCGCCTCCCAGAATCCCGGAGTTGGTATTGGTAGTGATGCCCACAGAGGTAAACGACTTATAGGTTTCCTCTTCGTCCTCTTTCTTCACAGACCTGCGCTGAGCGTATATTTCTGTCGACAATACAAACAGAATAGATACTGAAAGTAAAAGTTTTACACGCATCATATTATTAGTATAAATTCCTTGTGACTATGTATGTGTCGTATGAAGAGTGAAAGTACAAAATAATAGTGTACGCATCTGTATATCCACCCCACTTTAACGGTTTTTTGTACATTTATGTTCTTTAAACGAAAAAAGAAGGAAAAAAGCCTGCTAGTGAACCCGGATCCACAAAAATATAGCTGCTTTGTTTCATTTTTAACATCCTTTTAATCAGTGTGCTTAGGTGAAAATCATTTATCAGGTTGCCATTCAGGTTTTCGCTTTTCTCATCCGATTCATTGCACCTTTCAATCATAAAATAAAGCTCGGAGTGGATGGGCGGAAAGGCCTTTTGGATCGTATGCGCGAATCGCTTCCGGGCCTGGTAGCGGGGCGACCGGTAGCTTGGTTTCACGCGGCATCACTGGGCGAATTCGAGCAGGGAAGGCCCGTTATAGAATCATATCGCGATGCCTATCCCGATCATTTTATATTGCTGACATTCTTTTCGCCTTCCGGATATGAAATACGGAAGAATTACAATGGCGTCGATTTTATCTGTTATCTGCCCATCGATACGCCAGCCAACGCGCGTGAGTTTGTAAGGATCGTGAATCCTCGGATAGTTTTTTTCATTAAATACGAGTTCTGGTTTAATTACCTGCGGGAATTGCGGAAAAATGGCAGTTATATTTTATCATTTTCGTCGATTTTCCGTTCCAATCAAATTTTTTTCAAATCATATGGTGGCTTTTTTCGCAAAATGCTGGGCTATTTTGATCATTTGTTTGTCCAGAACCGAACTTCAATTGATTTGTTGGAAAAAGCCAATATTGGTGCTTGCAGCATCGCGGGCGACACGCGCTTTGACCGGGTGCGTGCCATCGCATCCAGTGCGCGTGAGTTGCCTGAAATCGCGCGGTTCAAGGGGGCTAGCCAGTGCATGATCGCTGGGTCGGTATGGGATGCCGACATGCAGGTGCTGATTCCGGCATTGAATGCATTAACCGGAAAGTTGAAGGCGATTATAGCTCCTCATGAGATCAAGGCCGAGGAGATCGCCGGCTGGCGAACTCAGCTAATGGGGCGCTCCATTTTATATTCCGAAGTGGCGGCGGGGCAGTCACCCGATGATTTCGACTATCTTATCATCAACAATATTGGAATGCTCTCGTCGCTTTATCGCTATGGCAACATGGCCTATATTGGCGGGTCTTTCGGGGTAGGGCTGCATAATATCCTGGAAGCAGCCACATTCGGCTTGCCCATCCTGTTTGGTAACAAGAGTTATCACAGGTTCCAGGAAGCTGTGGGACTCATGGAAAAAGGTGGGGCATTCTCAGTGGCGGATACCCCTCAGTTATTGAAAATAGTAGAAAGTTGGGTCGAAAACCCTGTTGAAGCGCGTAGTGCAGGCGATATCAGCAGTGAGTTTGTGCTTTCCGGAACCGGTGCGACTGACCTGATTATGCAAAAAGTGAGAGAGGCCATGGGCTGACGACGTCGCCGACAGCCCATTTATCTATATCATCAGGCAAATTCCTTTGCGATCAAATTATCGAACAGATAAGCCTGCGTTCCCAGCAAACGTGCTTTGGCGCCGAGTTTTGAAATGTGGATCGACAGCGGATTTTTGAAATCCGACAAACAATACTTGTTGATCGCCTGCTCGATCGGGTTGGAAATGAACGGTCCGGCCTCGGCCAGCAACCCACCCACGATAATCACCTCGGGGTTGAACAAATGTACCGCGGTAGCCAATCCTTTTCCGAGCTCCGTGCCCACTGTGCTAAGCAAGTCAATAGAAAACTCGTCACCCGCATGCACGGCTTCAATAATATGGGAAGTTTCCAACTGATCGAGATCATTATTGACGATCTGTTTCAGGATAGTCGCCCGACCGCTATTGATGCCTTCTTTGGCCTGGCGGATCAAAGCGATCGCCGATGTGATCGTATCAAGGCAGCCTACTTTACCGCAATGGCACAGCATGCCATCCGGCTTGACCTGGATATGTCCCAACTCTCCGGCAAAGCCCGACGCACCATTGAAAACTTCGCCATTAATAATAATCCCCAAACCAACTCCCCAGTCAATGTTGATCGTCAGCACCTGCGATTTATCGACTGCATAGCCAAAACGGTGTTCACCGATCGTGGTGGCCTTGGTATCATTGAAAAGACACACCGGAAGATCGAAATGCTGTTTGAGGTACGTTACCAGCGGCACACCCGAAGGCGTGAGGTTCATATAAGTAAGGTTAATGCCTTGTGAAGAGTTGATCAGCCCAGGCATCGAAACCCCGATGCCCCAAAGTTTAGTGCGGGCAATATTGTTGGATTTTAGGAAATCGTTGGTAGCGGCGAAGAGCTCTTTCAGGAAATTGGCAGAATCGTCGAGTCGGATAGCAACTTTCCTTTTCAGGATAAGCTGGTTATGCAGGTCAAAAATGACCAGTTGCGTATCATGGCGGTTAATATCCATGATGAGTGTCAGGTACTTTTTCGCATTCAGACCGTATAATACGGGCGGTCGACCGGCCCGCGCGGGCCCCGTGCCTGTTTCTGTGATCCAGCCTTCGCGCATGAGATCATTAACGATCCCGGTTGCAGACGGGATACTTGCATGGAACAACTTGGCCATTTTGTTAATGGAAGTGTCCCCGGACTGATATAAATGCAGCAGTAAACTGCTTCTGATACGATTCTTACGAATATCAATGACCGAACTCGGTTCTTCTGCCACTAAGTCCATTATGCGGAGTAGAAATTATTATGGGGTGATATTATTAATTTTCTTTACGATAGAATGATACTAATGTATGGAAAAATCGGAAAAAACGCCTGTGATTTTAAAAAATATTATTATTTGTTGCAAAATCCACAGCAGATCGGGCGATTTGCCAAACGTTTTTTAATTAATAAAGTAGTCACAAATGGGAGCTTTAGCTTGAAGCAGATAGATTATACGCGATTCAGATAAAACTAGGCTGTTGTTAAAAACTACTTGTTTTGTATGCCGTTTTGAGGGAAAAGCTGATTTTTAGTGAAAGTCCTTTTAAATTCGCTGATTCCAAAAAAAGACAGAATGGGTTTAATAAAGGGTTTGGTGCTCCGGTCGACGGGTTCGTGGTATGAGGTGAGGGACAGCCGCGACGGGCATATCTGGCAGTGCCGGTTGAAAGGCAAGTTCAAAGCATTGGGCCTTAAAGTGACCAATCCGATTGCCGTAGGTGATTATGTTAATTTTGAAGTGGAGAATGAGGGTGAAAATTTTGGCATCATCCACGAGATCGTGCCGCGTGAAAACTATGTAATCCGCCGCTCAGTACACAAAACCGCCCACGCCCACCTGATCGCCGCCAATGTGGACCAGGCCATACTGATTGCCACGCTTGTCTTTCCCCGTACTTCACTGGGTTTTATAGATCGGTTTCTGGTCGCCATCGAGTCGTTCCGCATTCCCGGTGTGTTGGTTTTTAACAAGCAGGATTTACTGGACGATGACATGAAAGATATCCAGGCTGCACTCATGGAGATGTATTCCGCCCTGGGTTACCGTTGTTTAGCCACGACTGCCCTGGAAGACTTGGGCCTCGATGACTTTAAGGCATTACTGAAAGGGAAGGTATCATTGCTTTCAGGCCACTCGGGCGTGGGGAAATCGACGCTCGTCAATGCGATCGCGCCTAATCTCGACATCAAAACGCAGGAGGTTTCCACATTTGCGAATAAAGGGGTGCATACCACCACATTTGCCGAAATGTTCGAACTGGAAAAAGGTACGTTTATTATCGATTCGCCGGGGATCAAGGAGTTGGGCCTGGCCGATATCGAAAAAGAGGAGATCAGCCATTACTTTCCTGAAATGCGCGATTTGCTGAACCAATGCCGCTTCAACAATTGCCAACATATCAATGAGCCGGGTTGTGCGGTAAAGGATGCGGTTTCAGAAGGAAAAATTGCCTTTACCCGCTATGAAAGTTACCTGAGCATGATGCTGGGGGATGATAATCGGAAATAGATCGGAGTTCAGGAGATTAAAGTTCAGGAGATTAAAGTTTATGAGTTGAATAACGGTCCCGTTTATGAAGAACGTAGAGCATATTGGTATTGCTGTTAAAAACCTCGCTGAGGCGGAGAGGGTCTATTCAGCATTATTGAATATATCTTCCTATAAGCGTGAAAGCATCGAATCCGAGCTGGTTGCGACTTCTTTTTTCAAAATCAACCAAACTAAAATAGAACTGCTGGAAGCCACCGGACCGGAGAGCGTCATCGCCCGCTTTATCGAAAAGAAAGGCGAAGGCGTTCACCATATCGCTTTCGAAGTCGATGACATTGTAGCCGAAATGGAGCGGCTTCGCAATGCGGGTTTTACATTGCTGAATGAGGTTCCTAAGCAAGGCGCTGACAACAAGCTCGTTTGTTTCGTCCATCCGAAAAGTGCGAATGGGGTGTTGATCGAGCTTTGTCAGGAGATGGGAAACCGTTAAATAAATTTGGAATTGAATAATGGCCAATGGATCAGATGCTATTGCGTTTGGCCCGGCCAAAACTGACACTTTTTTCCCATTTACTGTCCCCGCTGGCGCGTCGAAATTGATAGTGGGCGCAACATTAGGTACCAATCCCAGCGTATACAATTGTACCGGTGACTGCGGTTCATATGGTGTCGCAGACGGACAGGTTACAATTTCTCAGCTGTCACTTGATGCCCAAGGTAAACTAACTTTGAAAGCCTCAATTTTGGTAGGTGGCGCAGTTTACAACGCCAATAAAATCGGCTACATAAGAACAAACTAATAATGAGTTTGCCAGTTTTCATGTAATTCCTCTATGTGAAGACTGGCGTTCTTTAGAACGGCAACCCCACGGCAATATTCAGTATCAGATTCTCCTTTCGCCACGCTTTACTACCAAAGTTAATCTCATTAAATACCCAGGGATTTTTGTATTTCACTACACCTTCGTCACTCACATTTTTGACCTCACTCACATACCACGGTTTCCTAAATGGAGTAGCCAGGTCGAGCCTGAAAATCAGATAAGAAAAATCCAGGCGCAACCCAATTCCCCCGCCGACTGCGACTTGTTTTAGAAATTTGTTGCTGATTAGCGCAGTGCCTGGATAAGTCGCGCGTGTACTGTCACCGAATGACCAAATGTTTCCAGCATCTACGAAGATCGCGCCATTGATAATATCAGTGAATTTCATCCTTACTTCAGAGTTGAATTCTAACCGAATATCGGCAAATTGCTGATAGCCCAGTAGCCTTATCGTCAGGGTGTCAGGAGCAACGGCACCTGGTCCGAGTGAGCGTGCACGAAATGCGCGTATGCCTGTACTACCACCACCGAAATATTGTTTGAATTGCGGAATCGGCATTGTTTTGGAATTGCCGTATGGTTTGGCAGCGCCAACCAGAATACGGTTGGCCCATTTGATGGACGGCGTGATAGTACGATAATAACGTACATCACCATCCACCTTTACGTATTGCAAAATGGGCACTTTGAGAAATTCTTTGGGATAGCCTTCCGGGTTTTTCTTAGCTAGCAGGCTTAAAATATTGCCTCCCCAATCGATACCACCCGTCATGGCAATCTGGTTTTTGCTAAACGGACGAGGAGTGGGCCGGTAGGAAACCGAGTAGTTGGAGCCCATGATGAAAAATTTGGTGTCGATAAGCCGGTAAAGACGATCGATGTCAAGCGGGTTGGTGTTCGGATCCGTCACCACTTCACCAAGCAATTCAATATTAATATTTCGCGGTTCTACGAAGTTGATCGAAATCGGTGTGAAAGTGTGCTCAACTTCTGTCTTGCGACGCCACACATACGACCAGTCGCCCCTGATAGAACGCGTGGTGTAAAAATTACGTTGTATCCGGTTTTCGTAGTTTAATGAAAGGATCGTCTTTGGAAGCGCCTGGCTTTTTTCTGGCCTTAACTTTACAAACGGGATAATGAACCTTGGGAAAGATAAGTCTGCCTTGGCTCCATATCTGATATATTCATTTCCTATGCCGTTTGAACTGGTGCCACGGTTCCCGCCCAGTTGCACGTCGAACCCAAAATACGCGCTGATCGCCAGCATTTCCGCTCCTTTGAAGAAATTTCGGTTACGCCACGTTACGTCAAGCTGTGAACCGCCAAGGTTGTTGGATTTAGTACTGGCAGATAATATTGTTTGCAGCGACTTTTTCTTCATCGGAGCAAGGTCATAATACACGTCCAGCAATGCGGAATCAGAACGAGGCACCAGGTCGAAGCGATTTTTGACAAAACGGAAATTTTGTAGGTTGACCAGCCTCTGCAGCGACACGTCGTGCATGGTGTTGGTATACATATTCCCTCGTCTGAAACCGATCGCATCGTAGAAAATCCGTCGTTTGTAATTGTTTCCCGGGTCCGTAACAGTAATGCCCCTGCGCAACGGGCCTCGGGTGGTAAGCCCGGTAGAATCACTCTGCTTGTTTTCTTCCGTGCCGGTATTGACGTAAATACGGTTGATAAAATACTGTTTTAAAGAAGTCTGCGCAGTTTCCTTTTTGACTTCGAGATACAGATTTACCTGCTGGGGACCCAACGTAGAATCAACTCGCCCAATGGTGGAATCCACTTTGACGATCAGGTAATCGGGATTGAAATAGTAGTAACCTTTGCCCTTTAATTCCTGGTCGATGCGTGTGCGCTCGGTAGAGATGACTTCCAGACGGATCGGGTCGCCTTTTTTTAGTAATGTTTTTTGTTTGGCAAGAACGAGGTCTTTGTTGAAAAGCGAACTGTCGGGAACCACGTAGCTGATCTCGTTGATCACATAGCGCGGCATTAAGTAGGCGTTGTACTCGGTGGTTGCCGTCCGTTTTTTCTTCTTTTTGCTTTCCACGATCTTACCCCCTACGGAGGAACGGTAATAGCCCTCGTTGTCAAGATAAGCAACCATATTCGCCGCATTGATGTCGACAATACGTTGCGTAGCATAGCGTGGCGGCTCGCCGAGCTTCTTCCGGAACCAGCTTCTTAATCCGCCCTCATCTTTGGGCTCGCCGATCCAGTAGTAAAACCAAACCTTCCAGGGGAAGCCCAGAATGGTCTTGTTGGGAGGTGGCTTGATCAAACCTGCCAGTTCATCCGCAACACCCGATACATTCGGTTTTGAAATGCTGTCGGGCTGCACTTTCACTTTGTTGCCAACATAAATGCTCTGGCCCTCGGGCACATACTTATTGACCGAGCAGCCGCCCAGGAAAATACAGATCGCCAGTATATATCCAATGTTACTTCTCATCGCGCTGCTTTCGGAAAATTTCGCGGAACAGGTCATAGTCCGCCGTAATGATAAAACTTACCCCGGTTTCGACGATAAAACCTTCAAGGATCGATTGGTACTGGTTTTTGCGATAGCCCCGGAACATATACCGACCGTCGCGGCTTAAAGAGTAGTCGAGGGCGATGTTGTCGAAAACTTCGGTGGAATTACCCGAATTGCCCTGGCTTTCCAGCTCAAAGTTTTTACCTACGGAAATCTTCAGACGATCGTTCAGGAATGCTTTGCTCAGCCCCAGGTTCAGGTCTGTGCGCGCGCCGGTGGTTTGGTCGGCAGTAGAATTCAAGCCTATGTTAAGATCTACCCCTTTAATGAGGTCCGAGGCCAGGTTATTGAGCTGGTCGCTGAGAAGCTGGCTCACACTTTGTCTGGCCACAGCTTCGGCACTTGAACCAATATTAAAACCCGAGCTGGACTGATCGGTGATGAACTTGTTGGTGATGAGCAAGGCAAATGCCTGCTTGTTCATCTCCGACGGGTTATTCACCATATCATTCCAGAAAGTCTGATTCTGGATATCGCTTTTGATTTGCTCATCGATAGTCGCGCCGGGAACAATGTTGAAAGTAATATTCGGAGTCGTTAGATTGCCTGTAATGACGATTTGTACTTCGATCGGTATTTTACTGGAACCCTGGAATTTGCTGGAAATAGAACCCGGGTCTACCATCACGGGATAGGCAGCAGTGATATTCAGATCCGCCTTCATCGGATCGCCGGTCCAAAGCAATGTGCTGCCTTTTTTTATTTCAAACTGTCTTTTCAGGATTTGAAGGGTGAGATCGTAAGAGCCTTCCGTCAGGTCATAAGAGCCTAAAAGAAACAGCTGCCCATTCGGCGCGATCCCCGTATTGAGTTGTGCATTCCCTTTCAATCGGATATTGTCCCCGTTCAGCTCATCGATCACTACTTTAAACTCCGATTTATCATCCACATCGATATCCAGTGAAATCTGGGACGCGAAATCGACGACCACATTCTGCGCTTCAAGTGAGTCTTTCTTCGCGACCTGCGTCGAATCGCTCATATCCACAAACTCAATAACGCCTTTGGTAGCGTCACCCGCTTCTGTGGCGTCACTCGGCATAACTACTGTAATATTGCTACCCGGATCGATTTTCACGTTACCGTCGATCACCGATTTGGCACCCTGCCCTTTTACGGTCAGATTGGCATCGATATTCGCCTTGCCAAAGAAAAGTTCGTTTTGTTTTTGGGTTGAATTCAGGACATTGAAGTTCTTGGCAGAAAGATTAAGGTCATAACCGACGTCGGGCAGTTTGGCAATATTCACATTGCCATTAATTTTCATTGCCTGGTTCAGCGAATCGGTCAATGTGAAGTTGTTGAAGTTGATATTTTGGCCATTGAACTGGATTTTCTGACCAGCCAGTGAATATCTCGATCCCAATTGTGTCGCGTTAAATGCGACATTGTCGAAGTTGATCGCGCCGTCAAGTCTTGGGCTATCCGTCGCGCCGGTAATGGCAATGTTACCGGTAAGATTTCCCTCCGCCCGTTTTAATTCGCCGAAGCTGAATGCCTCGATCGTTTTTGCACTTAGTTTTTTCAAATCCATTTTAAAGTCCATCGGCGTTTCGGACTTCACATTATAACTCCCGCCGATCTGGACGTCGTTTTGGTCGTTGACGAGCGACATAGCAACGCGGATGAGGTTTTCGGTTTCGTTGGTCGATTTGATGGAAAGATTACCGACGGGAATTTTGGTAACTGCAAGATTGTCGATCGTCAGTTCACCCGTGTAGACTGGCGAAGCCATATAGTTGCTCAGAAGCACTTTGCCATTCAATGTGCCGGTAGCAAGGGTCGAATCCAGGGTTGCGATCTCGATCAGCGGGCCGATGGAAATATTCGACATCGCAATGTTCAGCGGGCTGTTGGGCGCTTCCGTAGTTGAATTAATTTTTAAAGACTGACCATTATTACTGATCATAAAATCTTTCACATACACGCTATCCGTCGCATATTGAATAAATCCGGCAGTATCAGTTGCCCATTTACCGTAATTCAACAGGAGAGCGTCGCGCAGGTTGAGACGGTAACGGTTGCCCGCTACCGCCAAATCGCCCTTCACAGCGTGTCTCTCGGTGTTCACTGAGTCACGCACGATGAAATCGAATTTCACATCGTTGTTCACGATCTGGCTTGCAACCGAGGCATTCTGCATTCGGAACCCGCTCATATTAACCAGGCCGACATTGGCATTTAGTGCCGCATTACTTTCCACAGTACTGAAATCCACGGACACCCCCTCGACGCGAATGCTGTCATAGTCCACCATAGGCACGCTCAACCTGGCCACCAGCGAAGAATCTTTCTGATTGTCCATTTGCGCATGTAATTGGATCGCATTCATTTCCCGGAGCTGAGGAACAAATGCCTGTACGGCCGGGTGGTTTGTCAGCGTAGCATCCAGTGCGAAGTTGGCGGGTTTGGTAACTTCTTTATAAGTAAGGTCAGGTGATTTGAAATGCTTTCCAACCTCGGTCAGGATCGCGTCGCCGATCTCCGTGTAAGTATATTGCCCGGTCATTTTAGCCTTCAAAATAGGCGAATCGATATAGGCCTGCCTTCCGCCGCTTGAATCGGTCAATTGCACATTAATGCTCGAAATACCGATCGGTCTGCGGTGGTGAGTCAATACAAGGCTGTCAACTTTCACAGTTCCGAGCGGGTTTTCCGGGTTGGTTGAAGGCATATCGACTTTGATATTACCCTTTACCTGCAATGAATCCGCATATAAATTCAGTGCTGTGAGATCCAGGTTAGTGATTTCCAGATCGGCCTTAACGGAGGGGTATTCCTTGGAAAGATCAGCCTGGGCCGTAAGGTCTAGGTCGATATTGCGGTCGTTCATGTCTGCCGAAATATTGGCGAGTCCATGATCAATATCACCTTTCAACCGCAGGTTTTGATATACATAACCTTTGATATCCGCACTTTCGATATTGCCGTCGAGCCGCGCTTTCATCGTTTTGGGCGCATAACCCACACCTTCAATATCTGTGCGGAGCGTCAGCTTGCCCATCTCGGCAGGCGGTTGCTTGGTAAGTTTGCCGAGGTCAAACTCTGTGAATGTGAGCGTGCCGGTATATTGCGCCCGGACGCTATCGGTAATATTTTTGAGGTTTCCCGAGAATGTGCCGGTGCCAAAAGAGGTGTTAATCGTAGTCGCAAGAGTCAGGTTTTCCATCGAGCCCTTCACTTTGCCTGAGATCTTGATTGATTCGGGCAGTTCAATGGATGCCGGTACTGCGCTATCAGGCAGCATTTTGAGCAAATCTGCCTTTGTGGACGATATTTCATTGATATTTAAATCCATCGCCAGCTTTTCTGCATTCGGAAGCCCCTGCAAACGACCTTCGGCGTTTAATACTGTGCCGTCCAGCATAGTGAACCTTGCCTTGGAAATAAGCATATCATCAACCGAGCCGCTAATTTGTCCTGAGCCCTTCACCAACCCCTGAGGCTCTTTGTCGAATGGCGGCGTTTTCGCGAGGTCGGGTGCTAGCAGAAGGATGTCCGCGAATGCAATGCGGCTGTCGGTAAGACGCAACTTTAATTTTACTTTCCCGATGTCATTGGTAAGCTGGTCGAGGTTTTTATAACGCAGGCTCAGCTCATCGCGCAAAAGGGTGTTGGGGGTTTTGAGATAAAGATTGCGGAGATAGGTCTCGTGGTCGCCGTAGGCAAAATTCGTGCGAAATGCATCGAGACGAAAACCACTTTTGTCTTTAAACGACGCCGATTTCAGTGCTCCCGCGATGTTCTCGGAAGAAAACAGGAATTCCTGCAAATCGACATTAAGATCTTTGATATTAAGGTGTGCATAGTCGAGGCCCTTGGGTACGGCCGGTGAATTGAAATCGTCGTAGCGGACATCGTTGTTTTCAAGCTTGATTTCCCCGACTTTCACGTACCAGCCAGGCGCATCAGTTTGGGCAGCGGTAGTGTCCTTCTTCTCTGCCGCCGTTTTCGGCATTTTGGCAAATTCGGCAAAGAGCGACATGTTTTGCAACGACACGTTTTTTACATCAACGCGCTGGCTGCCCATGTAAATGTTGTTGACATGTCCGGCCAGTTTGCCCACGGTCATCCCGTTTTTTAGTCCGGAAACCTCGTCATCGAATTGCCATTTGAACTGCCGGATATCGATATCGCCTACTTTAATATCCAGTGAATCCGCGGGGTCTGATTTCGGATCCGGCCCCGCGTCCGCTACTTTCAATGCCTTATACATTCGCAGCTTTACCTGGCTGTTATGCAAAGCCGTGTTGGTGAGGTGATATTGGGAAATGGTTGGGTTAAATTTGTCGAACTTCACAAGGGCCGAATCGATATTGCCCGAAGCATCGGTGCCAATGACTGCATCGCGGTACGAGAACCGTACTCTTTTAAGCGAAATCTGATCCAGCCGCATTTTGAGTGGTTCCGAAGCCGCGGTATCAACGGTAGTAGTGTCGGTCCCCGCGAATGCATCAACAATAAACTGAAAATTGAAGGTTGTGTCCGGCAGCACGCGGCTGATATTGGCATTCACATCTTCGAGCTCGACTTTGTTGATGCCGATGTCGCCCTTAATGAGGCTGTACATGTCCAGGTCCACGTACAGGCGCTTGCCCGAGACAAGCGTATCCCCGTGCAAATCTTCAAAATACACCCCTTCCAGTAACACCCAATCGGGAATATCAAAACGCACCTTCTCAATATTGACTTTGGTTTTGAGTTTTTTACGCAAAAAGGAGTTTGCCTGGGACGTTAAAAAATTCTGGCCGAACGGTGTCTGGATACCCCAGATTAACACGCCAACCAGAATCAATACTGTCAGGATTATTATGGCCAATACTTTCAGTGCTTTCTTCATCCTGGGCTTAGTTCCGCCTTGTTGTTTAGAGGCGTTGAGAAATCTTGTTTTTATCTTTTAAATAATTCGACGTTTACCTGGTCGTTCACCGTCAGGGCCGATTTGATGGTAACTGGTTTCTTATCAGAGGTACTGAGCTCTACAAGTTTGGCCGGATATAGAAGACCATATGCGGATTTGGCATAATCGGAGAAATCCGTGGTCGTTTCCACACCTCCCTGTGATTCCTTCTGGCGGACTAGCAACCCTGTTTTGGCGTCGAAGTAAAGGTTGTATTTGACACCTTTTCCCTGCAATTCCACATTGTTCACCTGCACGCCATTGAGCGTCTCGGTTCCCACCGTGGTCGCAATCAGGCCGCGATTTTTATAGTTAATAAAGGGCACAAGATTATCGTACAGTTCCTGGCGCATGCTTTGTTGCTCGGCCTGGCTGAGGTCTTTTATATCTACTTTTTGCCCGATGGGTACCTTAATCCATCCCTGGTCACCTTTAACCGTGTAGATAAAGCTCCGCTTCATGATCGTCTTGCTCTTATAGATGGACTGATCGGGAATAGAAGCCGTGATCGCTGCATCGTAAGGAGTCGCCGCGCTAGCGGTATAATTTCTTTTGATATTATAGGACTTCACGCCGTCCCATAAAGCTTTACCGCCTGTTGCCTTGTAATACTGAGAAAATATGGAGTCGGCAGGCAATTTTTGTGCAAAGGAGCCAGCCGATACGAGTAGCATTGCGGCCAGCATTTTTAGCTTTTTCATTGGTTTTAAGAATTTGTGTTTAAATGTTTCCGGTAAGTTTTAATATCCGGATTCTTAGATCACACCATGTGTTCAGGGTTTAAATAAGCAAAATTAATCGACTCCTGCGTCAGGTATTTGCAAAAACCGTTCCATCAGTGCCGCTTTGATCGAAAATAGCAGCAGCGAGCGGGAAATGCCCATTTGGAAGTATCTGTAAATAAAAAAGGAAGAGCCGTTTAAGCCCTTCCTTTCACATATATTAACAATTTCGCTCTGCGGGATCAGACATCGTCTCCGCTTGCGGAAATTTTTCCAAACCTGTACTGGAAAGTCACATTCACAAGTCGGTTGGTCTGATGCCAGTTCGAAGCCTGTGAATAAGTATCGGTATTCAACTGGCTTTTGTAGTTTCTTGACAGGAAAATGTCCTGCACATTGAAGGAAATGGTCGCTTTCTTTTCCAGCAGGTCCTTGCGGATGCCCATGTTGGCGATGAAAACGCCATCACGCGTGCCTTGCGCGATCGCACGCGGACCCTCATAATTCACATACGCGGATGCCCGGAAGTCTGCTGGCAGCGTAATGAATGCGTTCAGGTTACCGGAGTAGCTCCATGTCCGGTTGTCAATTGCCGCGACGGCGGAGACGACCTCGCTACGAAAAACACGTCCGCTACCATTGAGTTTCAGCACGTCGCCAAAAAGTTTTTGGGAAAAATCGGTTTCAAAGCCATACGACATTTCGCGGCCGACATTGTCGTAGCGGCTAAGTGAAACGCCCGCCTCGTCGATGGTGCGGATCTGGGTAATCGCATTGTTGGAATAATCCATAAAAAGAGACGGTCCCCAGCCACCATTCGCTTCATAATTGGAATAACCCATTTCAGCTTTGTGTGTAAATTCAGGACGCAAGTTTGGATTACCGGTTCTGACGTTACGTGGATCGGAGACATCGGTGTACGGGTTCAGCCAGTCGGCCTCAGGGCGTTGCACGCGGCGGCTGTAGTTCAGTTTTACCTGCGACGACTCGCCGAGCTTGCGGGTAACTGCCAATGAAGGCACCAGTGTGAGAAAATGCACATTGAAATCCTGGTTTCGGCTCACCTGGTCAATGTTCTGGTTATAATCGGTCACACGCAAACCGGCGCGGAGTCCCCACAGATCTGTTTTTTGTGAGAATGTCATAAAGCCGGTGTAAGTGGCGTCCTTATAGCCAAATACATTGCTAATGGTATTATCGAAAACGTAGGAATTAGTCTCGCGATCGAGGTTATAGAATGCATTCACATTGTCGTTGGAGCTGGTACGCGAGCGGACACCGGCTTCCAATGTTGCTTTGGACGTTATGGGCCAGGTATAATCCGCATTCAGGAACAACGAATGGCGGTTATTGTTACGCAGGTTTTGCTGGTTACGCAGCAGGCTGTCGATGGTGCCCTCCTGTGCAAAATACGATTCTCCGTCCGATCCGCCCAGCGAATAGCTCGAATTAAGGTTCAACTGATGGTCTTTTTCTGCGAATTTCAAACGGTAATCGAGGTTGAAATTCACATTGTCGCCATTGCCTTTGCTATTGTTGAGGCGGCGGAAGCTTTCTGTAATCGCACCCGTCGCAAGGCTGGTCTCATTGAGGATATTACTATTATTACGGCTGTTGTCACGCGAGTAATTGACACCAGCTTCAAGGGAATTTTTGTCATTAAAATCGTAATTGACACCTACCCGGCCGAATGCATTTTTACCTTTATTTCCGCCGGTTCCGTCTTGCTGCAAATGGGTGGTGGACTCGGTGACAAAATTGTCCCGGCTCAATGTCCGTTCCCAGGTCATCGCACGTGTTTGTCCGCTTAATGAAGCATTCAGGCCAAATTTGCCCGATTTGTAGCTAAGATTACCCGAAGCGGCATTGTTATTTTTATTACCGATGCTTAGCCGCGCACCGCCGTTCATACCGCGGATTTTAGTTTTCTTGGTAATAATATCGATCACGCCCGATGCCCCCTCGCCTTCATATTTGGCCGAGGGCGTCGTCATCACGTCGATGCGCTCAATGAGGTTGGCGGGAAAAGATTGCAGAATGGTAGGAAGGTCGCTGCCGTAAAGATTGGATGGTTTACCATCGATCAGTACCACCACATTGCCTTTGCCGCGCACCTGCGGGTTCCCGTTTTCGTCAAGCGACACGGCGGGGACTTTTTCGAGCAGATCGCTCACGTTGTTGCTTGTCGCGAGCATATCCTTGCCGATATTGACGATTTTCTTGTCGATATCGTCCACGATCATCGTTTTCTCGCCTTTCACCACCACCTCGGCCAGCTTTTGGGCTTCGGCAACAATGGTAATACTTCCGAGGTCGAGCAGGCTGGCTTCGGCGGCCACGCGGACGTTGGGCCGGTATAGCGTCTGGTAACCCATATTAGTCACACGTAGAATGTAGCTTCCAGGCGTCACATTAGCGATCGTGAATAAACCGTTTTCGTCTGCCACGGCGCCATTAGCAAGGGAGGAGTCTTTGGGAGCAAGCAACGCTACGGTCGCGAATGCCACTCCGGCACTGTTGGGAGCCTCCACGATTTTGCCTACCAATTTACCGCCGTCGACACGCTGCGATTTTGTACCATTCACAGGAAGCGGACGAGAGCCAGGGGATGCAAAAAGGAGTTGTGTCGGCAGAATTAGGGCAATACTGTTAAGAAACAGAGTTCTTTTCACGGGTATAGGATTTTAATTTTATTAGGAGCTAAGTTAGGCAAAGACCATGCAGAGCATATCGAAATGTAACGATACCAAGCTGTAAAACTTTAAAGGGTACAAAGTTACACGCAAAACTGGTAACGTGCCCGTTTTTGAAATAATTACATAAAATTATAAAAAATTTAAGAACAACAGAATTTTAAAATGGGAACACGTTAACTTGCAGTATTCTTAAATAATTTTAATAATCCGTTTTCACACTTCATGAAAAGTTTCCTTTTCGGGTTGATCTGCTGTGTGTTTATGCAAAATGCATCAGCGCAGGTTAACGTAATCCCCAAACCTACCCAGGTCCTGACCGCCAAGGGCGAGTGGACGCTGAAAGCCAAAACCAAGATCGGAGCGCCCGCCGATGCCAAATGGTCGCATGTGGCTCAAATGCTGGCTGCGCAATTGGGCAAAGCAACAGGCAACACTCCGCAAACCGTGAAAGGGAAGGCCGATATTTCGCTTGTCATTTCCTCGGACGCAAGCCTTGGCGAGGAGGGTTACCACTTGTTGTCGACATCCAAAGGTGTGACGATACAAGCCCAAACCGCGAAAGGTGCATTCTACGGGGTTCAGACATTGCTGCAACTGCTTCCTGCCGAAGTTTTTAGTGAAACGCCGGTTGCCGGTGTCAAATGGACGATACCCTGCGTGACCATCAAAGATGTGCCTCGCTATGCTTACCGTGGTTTGATGCTCGATGTTTGCCGTCATTTCATGCCAATTGAATTTGTCAAAAAATACATCGATCTGATCGCTTTGCACAAACAAAACCAGTTCCACTGGCACCTTACCGACGACCAGGGCTGGCGCATCGAGATCAAAAAGTATCCGGAACTGAAAACGATCAGTTCAAAGCGTAAACAAACGATGAAGGGACATTACAGAGACCAGAAATTCGATGGTACCCCTTATGAAGGTTTCTATACACAGGAGCAAATCAAAGAGGTGATCAAATATGCGGAGGATCGTTTTGTAAATGTCATTCCTGAAATTGAAATGCCGGGCCATGCTTTGGCTGCGCTTGCTGCTTACCCGCAATTGGGGAATAATCCTGACAAAATCTACGAAACCGGAACCAAATGGGGCGTTTATGACGACGTCTTTATGCCGAGGGAAGAAACTTTCAAGTTCCTGGAAGACGTGTTGACTGAGGTAATCGATCTTTTCCCAAGCAAATATATTCATATCGGCGGCGACGAATGCCCGAAAGTACAGTGGAAAGAAAGCCGTTTTGCACAAAACCTGATTCAGAAAGAAAACCTGAAAGACGAACACGGCTTGCAAAGCTATGTGATCAAGCGCATCGACAAGTTCATCACCGCAAAAGGCCGCCGCATGATCGGGTGGGACGAAATCCTCGAAGGCGGCCTGTCGCCTAATGCGACCGTGATGAGCTGGCGTGGTATTGAGGGCGGCATAGCAGCAGCAAAAGAACGTCACGACGTGATTATGACGCCTGGCGGCTTTTGCTACCTTGACCATTACCAGGCGGATGCCAAAACCCAACCAGTGGCCTTTGGCGGTTTCACCGACCTGGCTAAGTCCTATTCCTTCGAACCAACGCCGGCCGATCTTTCAGCCGACGAAGCGAAACATATCCTTGGCGTGCAGGGTAACGTATGGACGGAGTACATGAAAACCCCTGCTTACGTACAATATATGGTATGGCCGCGCGCCACCGCATTGGCCGAAGTGGGCTGGACTTCCAAAGAAGGCAGGAACTTCGAAGATTTCAGCAAACGACTTGAAATCCACAAGAAGCGCCTCGATTTCCTGGGCGTCAACTACTTCGGCGCGCCGATCAACGGCAAGTTCGAGTACGTCTGGCCGGAGAAGAAGTAGTTGCGTTAGTTTGCACATTGGTAAAAGCATCCCGCGGTGGCGGGGTGCTTTTATTGTTTATATTTGTTAACAGGCAACGTTCAACTATGGAAAGGAAAAAGATAAAGGTCTTCGGGTCGTTTGAGGAGCTTGATCAAGACCAACTGGAATTAAACATCAAAACCACTCTTGAAGAGCGATTCGAAGCTTATTGGAAGCTGCGTAGGTTCCATAAGGCGCTTTTTCAAGAAATTGGTGAGGATATGGTTTATCCCGAAGCATCCATCAAATTGATTTTTTCTAAGCCTATGGACGTTGAAGATGTAGAATTTTTAAAGTTTGTTAACGCAGCTGCCGAAAACGACCTTGAATACATGCTCATTGGCGGGCTAGCGCTTGCCATGAACGGCATAGCCCGGTATACACAGGATGCAGATGTTTGGGTTCGCCCCACAAATGAGAATAAGCAGAAACTCATTAACACCTTGTTGGCGCTTGAATACGATGAATACGAACTTGCCAGATTAGAAGAGGTGAACTTCTGTAACGCCCAGCATTTGCGTTTGGCAGGTCCTATCGATGTTCTTACTATTGTTCATTTTAGGATTGAATATGATAGTTGCCGATCGCGGGCAAACGAATTTGTTACTAAGGAGGGTATCAAAATTTACTTCATCCACATCAACGATCTTCGGGAAGTTAAAATACTTGCCCGACGTCCGAAAGACCTTCAAGATGTGATCATGATTGATGAACTGTTGGAGAAAATGGCAATGAAACCAAAGGGGGCCGATGACACTAAATAACAAAAAGAACAAACTCACTGCCATGGATATCGCAGAGAGTATAAAAAAGGACTTGCCGAAGTAAAGTTGATTGAAGAAGGAAAAATAAAAGCTAAGACTTGGGAGCAGTTTCTGGGAGAATTGCGATCGCAAGACATAAAATAAATTCCCCAACCCGCCCGCGCCTTCCTGCGAAACATTCTATTTTTGCAGGATGTATAAGATCCTGATCTCCCCTATACTTTTCCTGTTTGACGCTGAACGCATTCACTATTTTGTGTGCGAAGTGCTGCATATCGCTTTTAAAATCCCTTTGGTGCCGCGGATCATCCGGGCGCTTTATACTTATGAACATCCCGATCTGGTACAGGAGGTGGCTGGTTTGCGGTTTCGCAATCCGGTAGGATTGGCCGCAGGGTTTGATAAGAATGCCGAAATGGTGGACCAGCTGGAAGCATTGGGTTTCGGGTATATCGAGATCGGGACGCTGACGCCACGCCCGCAGCCGGGGAATGATAAGCCGCGTTTGTTCCGCCTCAAAAAAGATAAGGCGCTGATCAACCGCATGGGCTTCAATAACAAGGGCGTGCAGGTGGCTGCGGCGAAGTTGGCTACACGGAAGTCTAAAATTCTGGTAGGAGGGAATATTGGCAAGAATAAAGACACACCTAATGAGCAGGCGCTGAGTGATTATCTGATCTGCTTCCGGGAGCTGTTTGAGGTGGTGGACTACTTTGTAGTGAATGTAAGCTCACCCAATACGCCTGGCTTGCGCGATTTGCAGGAGAAAGGGCCATTAACTGAAATCTTGAAGGAATTACAAACCAGAAATCTCGAAAGGACTAACCCGAAGCCGATTTTTCTCAAAATCGCACCAGACCTGACGACCAGCCAATTGGACGATATTATTGATATTGTAAAGGAAACCGGCATTGCAGGGGTGATAGCAACTAACACGACGATCAGCCGGGAAGGCCTCACTACCGACCGGTCGGTAGTTGAGAAAATAGGAGCAGGCGGTTTGAGCGGAGCCCCGCTGACACATCGCTCAACGGAAGTAATTCGTTACCTTTGCGAACAATCCAATCATGCTTTTCCCGTTATCGGAGTCGGCGGTATCGCCACTCCCGGAGACGCTTTGGAAAAAATAAACGCAGGGGCCGGCCTGATTCAGCTTTATACCGGCTTTATTTACGAAGGGCCCGGTGTGGTCAGCAGGATCTGCAAGGCATTGGTCAGAAAGTAAAATCAGAAACACAGCACTTCACGCATTCCCGGAATTGAAATAAATGTCAGTCAACAAGCCAAGAGGTAACACACAGCGCCCAAAACAGGAGGAGGCCGCCGCTCCCCGTTTTCGTGTATCCCTTGACTGGGAGCACATTTTCACCAGCCCAAAGAATACATTGGCCTGGGGCACATTCTTTATCATCCTGGCATTGATCCTGGAAACGTCATTTTTCTCTTATATCATCACAGGGCTCTCCGATCAGAGTGTTCTGGATGGTCTGGGGCATCAATCGATCCGTGACGCAGGCCGACAGACACGCAATTTCCTGGGTGTACTCGGCGCAGTGGTATCCCATATTTTTGTGTATCGCTGGTTTGGCATCGGCGCCTTGCTGCTGCCGCTTGTGCCATTTGTGGCGGGTTGGAAAATGGCCTTTGGCAGGGAAATACTGCCTTTAAGCAAAACGACCAAGGAAGCGATCTTTTTCACACTTTGGGTAAGTGTGCTGATGGGTTATGTCGTGCTCATGAGCGACAACGAGAATACGCTGAGCTTTCTCTCGGGTGGCTTTGGTTATCAGACCAATATAATGTTTTTTGACTGGCTCAAATGGGGTAGCATTCTGCCGATCCTGTTTGCATTGTTCGTATTTGCCGTATTTTTTTATGACGTTCGTGACCGATATGAATCGTGGCAGGCCAAACATGCCAGGCCGGAAATCGCACCGGAGGGTGACCTCGAAGGAGCGATTCCGCAAACGGGATCCGAAGCAGGTGCCGCTGCTGAAAGCAAGTTTGTCTCGGTAGTTAACGATACTTACGATGATGAAGTGATGGCGTCCGAAGGGCAGCCTGATCTCGAAGCCGAAGAAGAAACGCCGCAGGTGGTGCCTCATCCGGCTGTGGTATTGCCGGTTACGCGCCCTGTTCCCCATGTTCCGGCCGCCTCCGCAGCAGTTGAACTTCCGGTAATGCCCATGGAAGTCTCTGCCGCGCCGTCTGAGCCCTTGTTGGAACTCGAAGTGGAGGACACGACGCACGTAACAGAAGTAGTGGAAGAAGAGTTTGAGGATGAGGATGTCAATGCGTCAATTCTACGAGAATTTGGTCAGTACGACCCAATGCTCGACTTGCCTTCCTATCAATTCCCGAACATCGATCTGCTGAATGAAGTTTTTGAAAATCAGCATGAAAAAGTAAGTCAGGAAGAACTGGAAAGCAATAAAACCAAGATTGTCGATACGCTGGGCAGTTATGGTATTAATATCTCCAAAATTAAGGCGACCATCGGCCCCACCGTAACGCTGTATGAGATCATTCCGGAAGCCGGCGTGCGGATTTCGAAGATCAAAAACCTGGAAGGGGATATCGCATTGAGCCTTGCGGCATTGGGCATCCGGATCATCGCGCCTATGCCTGGCCGGGGAACGATCGGGATCGAGGTGCCGAACAAGAATCGGGAGACAGTATTTGCACGGTCGGTACTGGCCAATGAGCGTTTTCAGAAATCGAACTACGATTTGCCGATTGTTTTAGGTAAAACCATTTCAAACGATATTCACATCGCCGATTTGGCTAAAATGCCACACTTGCTCATGGCCGGTGCGACCGGTCAGGGTAAATCGGTGGGGTTGAACGTCATTCTGGCTTCTTTAATTTATAAAAAGCATCCCGCGGAGCTCAAATTTGTTCTCGTTGATCCTAAAAAGGTAGAATTAACGCTTTTCAATAAGCTGGAAAGACATTTTCTGGCCAAGCTGCCGAACGCCGAGGAGGCGATTATTACCGATACTAAGAAGGTAATATTCACACTTAATTCATTATGTATCGAAATGGATTCGCGCTACGACCTGCTAAAAGAGGCCGCGGTACGGAATTTGAAGGAATACAATACGAAGTTTGCGGCCCGAAGGCTAAACCCCGAAAAGGGCCACCGTTTCCTGCCGTACATCGTGCTGGTGATCGATGAGTTGGCAGATCTGATGATGACGGCAGGCAAAGAGGTCGAAACGCCGATCGCCCGCTTAGCACAGCTCGCCCGTGCGGTTGGTATTCACCTTGTAGTGGCTACGCAACGGCCTTCGGTGAAGGTTATTACGGGTTTGATCAAGGCCAACTTCCCGGCGCGTCTGTCGTTCAGGGTGACGTCCAGCATCGATTCGCGCACGATCCTCGATATGGGCGGTGCAGAACAGCTGGTGGGTCAGGGTGATATGTTGCTGGCAATCAACTCTGAGGTTATCCGCTTACAATGTCCGTTCATCGACACGCGCGAGATCGAGGATATTTGTGAATACATTGGCGCGCAGCGCGGTTATGATGAAGCCTATGCACTGCCTGAATATGAAGGTGAGGATGCAGCGGAAGGCAAAGCGGAGCTTAACCCGGACGATTTTGACACTTTGTTGCCAGATGCCGCCCGGCTAATCGTGACGCATCAGCAAGGAAGCACATCGTTGATCCAGCGGAAGATGAAACTGGGGTACAACCGGGCAGGCCGTATTATGGACCAGCTTGAAGTGTTAGGGGTTGTAGGGCCATTTACAGGCAGCAAAGCGCGCGACGTGATGTTCCACGACCTGAATATGTTGGAAGAGCATCTGCGAGTGATGGGAGTAAATTAGAATAGGCATTAAACCTTCGAAAGTTTCCAGCGTCTAAAATTTCAAGAATCTCACTTAAAACCCCGTTTTTATAAACCCATTAAGAATTAAATAATTGTATATGAGAAATTTAAAGAATAGTGCGTGTCTGCTTTTGATCATAGCGATTTCCCTTTTAAACCCCTTTGAATCACAGGCGCAGGGTGATAAAAAATCATCGGAGATCCTCAATGCCATGAGCAGCAAGTATCAGAAGATCAAATCCTTCAAAGCGCTTTTTACCTATATTAGTAAAGGAGAAAAGCCCCTGAAAGGAGAAGCGACCGTAAAGGGCACGAAGTTTCGGTTGAAGATGGCAGGTCAGGAGATCTTTAATGATGGCAAATTAATGGCGACTTACATTAAAGAAACCAACGAAGTGAATTTGCAGGATTTCGACCCCACCACGGGCGGCGATCTGGATCCGACCAAAATTTACACTGCATACAAAAAAGGCTTTAAGTCAGCATTTGTAAAGGAGAAACAGGAAGCTGGTAAGGCATTGGAAGTGGTTGAATTGACCTCGACCAATAAAAGCAGCCAGGTCGACAAGGTGCAGATTGAGGTGAATAAAGCTGATAAGTCGATCGCCAGCTGGAAAATTTTCCAGAAAAACGGACAGGAAGTTACCTACAAAGTAGACCAGTTTGTTGCTGATGTGAACGTCGCAGATAACTTCTTCGCTTTTAATGCCAAGCAATATCCGGGAGTCGAAGTGGTGGATCTGAGATAATTTTGGATAAGTAACATCATTGGATAAATAACATCAAAAGTAATGGGTGAGCCTTTCGGTCTCACCCATTTTCTTATACGCGTTATATATAGCTTCTTAATTAACTGCCTGGTGCAGGTCACGGTATTTCTTAATCAGATTGTGCGATTCAAGTAGTTCTGCTTTTTGATTAGCGATAATCTGGCGAATATCTACCGGCAGGTCTGCATCAGTGGCAAGCGCATCGTCGTAAGCCTCTTGCGCGGCATCTTCACCATATTCACAGCTTTCCAGTACCGAAGTACGGTCGTGGCCGGTGAAGGTTGCCTTAATATCCATCCATACACGATAAATCTTACCAGAAGCAGTAGTTCCTGTTACAATTTCACCGCCAAGGTTACGGATCTCTGCGCTTAGTTCGTTGATATTCTCGCGGCTTTCATTAGCCATTTTCTGAAAGATCCCTCTCAGGTCCACATCTATATCTTCAACCTCTGCAAGTGCTCTTTCATAACCATCTACACGATCATTGTTAATCCTGATCAGGTCATTTAATACTTCAATCAGATTTTCATTGGTTTCCATGATTATTTGTTGTTAAAGTTTGTGACACTTTTAGTTTGAAATCAGTTGCATTACTTTCAAATGCTGTGCCATTTTTCCAAAATTGCCCTGGAAAGCTGGTTTAAGCGTTTTTGGCATTCCTTATGTGGGAGTTATTGCCCGTCGGTCCAAGCGTATATGCTTCTGAATGTCATCAAATTCAAGACGGACGGGTGAGCAGCGCCCGCACATGTTGTTCGGTTTCGGAAAAGTAGGCGGCTTCTTCGACTTGCTTGTTCATGAAGCGCTGGATACGGTTGTTTTCGTACGCTCTGAAAACGGCCGGATGTACATAGTATTTCTTGCAAACCGCCCTCGTATTGCCTAAATGCGTCGCCACGGCATCGAGACAGGTGTTCACGACACGCGTTAATTGTCGTTGTGAGCCTGCTTTTTCCTGATGACTAAGATATTCGAATGCGGTGACTGTACCCATCCACGTCCGGAAGTCCTTGGCCGAGAAGTTCGCACCCGTGTAGCGACGAATATAGTCATTCACCTGCTGCGCATTTAGCGCACATCTGCCACCATTTTCATTAACATATTGAAACAGCCGTTTCCCCCGCATTTCCTTGCATTGTTTCACAAGGCGAGCCAGCTGCTTGTCACGCAAGGTGATGTCCTGCTTAATGCCTTTTTTACCTGTAAACATAAACCTGATGGTGCTCCCGGTAACGGTAGCGCAGCGGGAGTCCAGTGTGGTGATGCCGGACGAGCCGTGCCGGACTTTGTAGCGCTGGTTGCCAACCCGAATACACGTTTTATCCATCAGCTTGATCACCAGCGCAATGACTTTCGCTGAATCGAAGTCTCGTTTTCTGAGATCATGTTCCACCTGTTCACGTAATGCGGGTAATGCTTCGGAAAATATAAGCAGTTTATAATACTTGGTCTGGTTGCGGATGAGGTTCCAGTAGGGGTGATACCGGTATTGCTTCCGACCGGCGGCATCGATGCCGGTTGCTTGCAAATGTGCATTTGGGTCGTTGCTGATCCATACTTCCGTCCAGGCTGGGGGCAGCACGAGCGACTTGATACGCTTGATCGCCTGCGGGTCTTTGCATCGGTTGCCTTCCTGATCGGCGTAATAAAACTTCGGTGCTTTGCCTTTGCGTAAAAATCCCGGCGCATTGGCCGACTGTACATAATGAAGCCCTGCCGCTTCGGCGGTCAGTGCTGGGTTTTTTCTAAGCTTTTTAAATTGTTGGGCGGTAAGAACGGGTTCCTCTGCCGGTACTTCAATGGCTGCGGCTACTGACATGCGGTTTACAGTTTGTTTGCACCACAGTTCATAATAATTTAATACCAGATTTTGCCAGCAGGCCATTCCGTTCGTAAACGGCATTTTGCAGATTTTGACAAAATAAAAATCCCCAGCCCGAGCGCGCATGCGATGTAGCTGAGGAAGTATGTACTCACTTACCGGCCCTTAATTTAACGGGAAATAGATGGTGAAAACGGAACCTTCGTCAGGCACGGAAGTAGCGCCGATAAACCCTTGATGGTTTTCCATAATTTTTTTGCAGATCGCCAGCCCGATGCCCGTGCCCGGGTATTTGTGAGCCGGGTTCAGGCGTTGGAAAATATCAAAAATCCGGTGCTCGTATTCCTTTTCAAAGCCAATCCCATTGTCGAGGAAGGCAATTGCATGATATTGCCAGCCGGAGGGTGCATTCGCCTGCGGAATGTTGGCTCCGTCGACCATCGATACGGTTATTGAGACCTGGGGTTGTTCGCCGTGTTTTACAAATTTGAGCGCGTTGCCGATCAGGTTAATGAACAACTGATGCATCTGAAATGGGATAATCTCGAGAGCAGGCAAGTCTTCCGTGCGGATAATAGCTCGTTTTTCGTCGATGTCATCCTGCAACTCGGCTAGGGCGTTCCGTAGCACTTCATTCAGGTCTGTCATGGCAAAAACCTGTTCCATACTACCTGCTTTCGAATAAGTCAGAATGTCCTCGATTAACAATTGCATTTTCTCGGCGGCCAAACGCATTCTTTCCACAGAGTCCTTTACTTGCATAGACAGATCCGGGTCTTCCCGGTCAAGGACTTTGCTAGCGAAAATCTGGATCTTTCTTAAAGGTTCTTTCAGGTCATGGGTCGAAATCCAGTTAAGATTGGCGAGCTCCTTGTTGGCAAGCCGCAATTTTTCATTGAGAGCCCTGTTTTTATCTTCTTGTGTCCTGATTATTTGATAATTGATATGTTTTTGCAATGCATAGGAAAAGCTGGAAGCCGCATTGACCTCTGATTTTCTCCATGCCAAGCTTTTGTTTTTGACGATTTCCATCCACAGTTCGAATGATTTGCGCGGCGAAAGCCGTACGCCGTCCTCGTTTTTTACAACAGCTTTGTCGGGATTGCCTGCCCAGTTGATGGTTTCGATTTTCTCCTGTCTCATCCAGAGAATGCCATCCTGCCCGGATACCATGGAGTGATAAATGATACCTGCTGCATATTTTGAAATATCGCGGGCGTCGGGATACATGTTGATTAACTGGTCAGTTGCAAAAGCTTTATTCGGGTAGGCATCGGCCAGGAATGCAAATAGTTTTAAAAGGGCCTGCTCATCCGGAACGTTGCCGTTGGTATAGATCGTCCCGCTATAAAAAATGGCGGCTCCGGTAGCATTGGCCAGTTTCAGCAGCGAAGGCGACTGATGGCAAGCTTCCATAAAATTTTCGGTCTCATGTAGTGCCGTCAATGACTCCACAAGGGCTTTGTCCACCTCCTCGCCAAGATTGAATTCCTCCGCCACTTCACGCACTGCGATCTGGGACGTCAGGAAATTTCCTTGCAACAATGCGGAAAGGCGTGTATAGTGCGGTAATATTTTGGGTGAATAATGGTGGCATGCAATGAGGCCCCACAGCTTTTGATTTTGAAGCAGTGAAATCGTCAGCGTCGCGCCAACGCCCATATTTTTCAGGTATTCGACGTGAATGGGCGACACGCTCCGCAGGATCGAATGGCTGAGATCCAGCGAATGATTGCTTTTATCCGAAGAATCGTCGATCGTCAGTAGCGGTACGGGGGTGTAGCTGATGTCCGCGATCATGCGCAACGGATTACGGATGTACAGTTCGCGTGCCTGCACCGGGATGTCGGTATGCGGATATTTCTGGTTGGCAAATGAAATCAGATCGTCCCTTTTGCTTTCCGCGATCACCTCGCCGTTATACTCCTCGTCGAATCGGTAAATCATCACACGGTCGTAACCGGTAATGACCCGCGTTTCGTCGGCGATCTCCTGGCAGAGGTGCGATAAGCCGCTCGATCTCTCTAAGATCGACACAAAATTTCGGGTCTGATTATAGAGGTTAGGCAAATGTAATGTACCATCAGGAAATGGTTCGAGTTCCATGATCACATTGCCGCCTACCTGATGAACGGTGGTGTTGAACGACGTTCCATTGAGCGAAAACACGAATGGCTGAGCGGAGTCGATCACATCCTTTCCAACGTAATGTGCGAAGGCGGAAGCTTGCTCATCCGAAAAAATATCCCGGATGTGTTTGCCAAGGATTTGTTCCGGAGTAATCGCAATAAAGTCGGCGCTGTTGGCGCTGCAAAATTCAATACGCGATTCACCTTTTTTGATGCCCAGCAAGAAACCATGGGGCTGGATACTCCCCGGGATATGGATGGGTTCACTTTCGCAATTTGTCAGATTGACAATGTCACGATTTACGATGTCCTTAATATTCATCTTCCTGAAATCAGTTACGACCGGATGCGCCCGTCTGGCCGAGCCATCTGGTCGAGCCAATTGTCGATGATAGTAAAAGTTCTTTTTGCGCTGTCGATCACCGCGTCCCGTTCTCCTGTCTGGTCGACAAATTGAGTAAGCGACGAGATGAAACTTTTCCACAGGTTCCCTGTTTGCGTACCATATCCCCAGAAATAGGAAGCACCGTTTTCAGGCGTCAGCCCAAGCACTTCGTGGATATGCCGGTATAAGATCTTTCCGCCGAGTGTCGAACCCTCCAGCACATACATAATGCCCAGCGCTTCGGCAACGGAAGAAAATTGAAAACGGTATACAGGCAAAGCAACGATCTGAGACTCAGAACAGCCAGTTGCCAGCAAATCTTCTATAATCAGCCGCGATTTACGGCGTTCTGGCAACTCACTGACAATGTGGAGAATGGCAGGAAATATCTGATCCTCACATGCAATGGTCACTCCGTACAGGGCAGTAAGGTAGGCCTGATAGTCCTGAATAGAAACGGAGGGGGTGAGTATGGCTTTAGAAAGCGGGTTATCTTCCAGTTTTTTGTGGCTTTCCGCTGTCTCTTGTCTTAATTGTTTGAAAAATAAGTCTTGCTCCGTGTTGAAAGCAGTCGCTTCACTCATACTGAATGCAAATTGAAAATCTGTAAGGATTAAGCGGTTATCAAAAATTGTTCCAACCCCTCTGGCGCTGATGTTCCTGCCCGTTACCGCAGGCATTTTCTCATCATTCCGACCAAGTTGTGAAAGCTGGTCGGTTCTTAAATATACAAACTTGCCCGATGCTGTACGAAGATTCTCACAACTACTATGCGGCAGGGTCGAAAAGTGTTTGAAAACTTGTTCAGTGGCATGCTTTTTTGATTTATTGGATTTAACCATCAAAAAATGAAAACTAAATATGAAAAAGATCACATTAAGTGTTCTGATGCTCGCCACTGTGATGGCGTTCACAGCCTGTAATAGTAATAAAACAGAGGACACAAAGGAAGTTGCCGAAGAGCAAAATGAGGCAAAACTGGACACGACCAATCTAGAAGATGATGCGGAGTTTGCAGTAGCAGCTGCGGACGGTAGTTTAATCGAAGTTCAACTGGGCGAACTGGCGCAGACAAACGCGGCCAACGCAGATGTTAAGAAGTTTGGCCAAACCATGGTAACCGAACATTCGAAAGCCTCCGAAGAACTCAAAACACTGGCGTCACAAAAGAATATCACGCTACCGGCGATGCTGAGCGACGACAAACAGAAGAAATATGACGACCTGGCTAAAATGAAAGGCGCGGAGTTCGACAAAGCCTATATTTCCTACATGGTAGACGACCATAAAGAAGATATCAGCGAATTCGAAGAAGCTGCCAAAGAAGCTAAAGATCCTGATGTGAAGGCTTGGGCGGAGGCAAAGCTGCCAACTTTAAAACATCACCTGGAAATGGCAGAGGCATTGAATAAGAAGACCAAGTAAGCTAACCGATGGTTTGAAAGCCCGGAGCACGGAAATCGCGCTCCGGGCTTTTTGCTTTATAAATAGGAGATAGTGAAAACAGATCATCAATTTGTAATTTTAGCCTCGCTGTTTTGCCGATGCCGGAAAGTAATTCCGGCCAAACGCTTGCGAATTGATTCTTTATAAGTTTATTTTGTCTACCTATTATATAGAGTATTTCATGTTTGTTACCCTATCCCGTTCCGCAAAGTTGACTTTGGCAGCCTTCTCCGGCCTCGTAGCGCTGGCAATGTCCGTCACGTTTTCCTTCGCACAAACCGCTCAGCGTCCGAATATTATCTTCATTTTTTCCGACGACCACGCCTATCAGGGTATTGGTGCATATGGGAATAAGATTGTAAAAACTCCGAATATCGACCGCATTGCGCGTGAGGGCGCATTACTGACTAATAACCTTGTCACCAATTCAATATGCGGTCCTAGCCGGGCTACACTGCTTACTGGCAAGTACAGTCACCTGAATGGCTACAAACGTAACGACCGGACAAAGTTCGATACCAGTCAGACGTTACTTTCCGAAACATTGCGCAACAATGGTTACCAGACTGCGTGGATTGGGAAAATGCATTTGAACAGCCTTCCGGCAGGTTTTGACTACTGGAATGTGTTGCCCGACCAGGGACATTATTACAACCCGGAGTTCGTCGGTCAGCCGAATGATACCACGCATTATACCGGTTATGTTTCCGATCTGATCACCCAGTTTGCAACAGGCTGGCTTGAAAAGCGCGATAACAACAAGCCATTTTTTCTCATCGTAGGTCACAAGGCCACGCATCGCGAATGGATGCCCGATTTGCAGGATCTTGGCGCTTATGATCATGTGACGTTTCCACTGCCATCTACCTTTTATGATGATTATAAAGGAAGAAAGGCCGCTGCCGACCAGGATATGACCATTGACAAAACCATGCGTATGAAGCTGGATTTGAAAGTGGGCGTGGATTATGATACGGATCCTTTATACAGGCGCCTTAATGCCGAGCAGAAAAAGGTTTTCAAAGCGTATTATGACAAGGTATCAAAAGAAGTAACGGATAAAAACCTGACAGGTAAAGCGTTGGTTGAATGGAAATTTCAGCGCTACCTCCGCGATTACTTCTCGACTGCAAACTCACTCGACCGTAACATCGGCAAGCTGCTCGATTATCTCGACAAAAGCGGTTTATCCAAAAATACAGTCGTTATCTACGCTTCCGATCAGGGTTTTTACTTAGGCGAGCACGGATGGTTCGACAAACGCTTTATTTATGAGGAATCATTGAAAACACCATTTTTGATCCGCTATCCTGGTGTGATCAAGCCGGGTACGAAGGTGGACAACCTCGTGGTCAATATCGACTGGGCACCTACCGTGCTGAACATTGCCGGTGTTAAAACGCCTTCCGATATGCAAGGCAAATCGTTTTTCCCATTGCTGAAAGCTAATGATGCTGCACAGGTACCATGGAGGAAAGAGGCCTATTATCATTATTATGAATTCCCGCAGCCACACCACGTCCACCCGCATTTCGGTTTGAGGACAAGCCGCTACAAACTGGCGTATTTTTACGGTGGGGCCGATTCCTGGGAGTTGTATGATTTGCAAAAAGACCCTAAAGAGGTCTCCAATATTTACGGAACAAAAGGGACGGAAAAGCTGACGGCTGATTTGAAAGACAAGCTGAAAGCACTAATGAATGAATACAAGGACGACGAGGCATTGAAAATCCTCGCGACAGCCAAACCCTGATTAGCGTGGCGAACACCGAATACGATGCGATAGTGGTCGGCTCCGGTCCGAACGGGCTTGCAGCTGCTATTACTTTACAGAAATCGGGACTTTCGGTGCTGCTGATCGAAGGTAAGGAAACGATCGGCGGTGGCATGCGGACAGCGGAACTTACATTGCCGGGTTATCGCCACGACATTTGCTCGGCGATCCATCCGATGGCATTGATGTCGCCCTTTTTTGCAGGATTGCCGCTGGCGGATTTTGGATTACGATTTGTTCAACCGACCCACGACGCAGCGCATCCGCTGGATGGCGGCCGGGTAGCGGTGCTGGACAGGTCGGTGGAATTGACGGCCGCGCGATTGGGTGCGGATGGTGATACTTATCGTAAATGGATGGGTAAATTGCTCGAATCCATCCTGAAGTTGCTGCCTGATTTGCTAGGGCCGCTTCGGTGGCCTGACGAACCTTTTCGGCTGGCGGGATTTGGATTGGCTGCATTGCCTGCTGCAACCTGGACGGCGGCGAAGTTCAAAACGGTGGAAGCACGCGCATTATGGGCCGGGATGGCTGCACATTCGATCCAGCCGCTCGGCAATATCGCAACGTCGGCATTTGGAATTATGCTCATGGCCGCGGCGCATATAAAAGGCTGGGTGATCCCGGTTGGAGGAAGCCAGAGCATTGCCGATGCGTTGGCGGCCAATTACCAGTCGCTCGGCGGGAAGATACAGACGGGCTGGATGGTTGGCTCAGTAGGTGAACTGCCGTCGGCGAAAGCGATATTCATGGACGTGACGCCCCGGCAGCTAGTTCGCATCGCGGGGAGCAGATTGAGTTCTACCTATAAAAAGCGTTTGGAGACCTACCGCCACGGGCCGGGTATTTTCAAAGTCGACTGGGCGCTCGACGAGCCGATCCCGTTTCTGCGGGAGGAATGCCGTGGTGCCGGAACGGTGCATTTAGGGAATACATTGGAAGAAATTGTGAGATACGAACGGAATGTAGGGAGTGGAAAGCGTAGTGAAAAGCCATTTGTGCTGGTAGCACAGCAAAGCCTGTTCGACAGCACTCGCGCACCCGAAGGCAAGCACACGGCATGGGCTTATTGCCACGTTCCCAACGGCGACGACCGCGATATGACCGAAGCCATCGAAAGCCAGATTGAACGCTATGCACCTGGTTTCAGGGACGTTGTGAAGGCCAAACATACCATCAATACCAGCGCATTTGAACAATATAACCCGAATTATTTTGGAGGCGACATTAATGGAGGCATTCAGGATATTGGGCAGTTATACTCGCGGCCGATTGTGAGCATATCACCCTACCGGACGTCTGCGAAGGATATTTACCTCTGCTCATCGTCAACTCCTCCGGGTGGCGGCGTACACGGCATGTGCGGATACCACGCGGCGCGACAGGCGTTGAGAGATATTTTTAAAGTTGAAATTTAAAAAAGCGTAACCGAGTTTTGGAATATGGAGTTTTCAATAAAAAGTTTTTGCGGATTGGTAGGAATTGTGGCCGTGGCGTTATGGGGCTGCGGAAACAAGCAGACAGCCGAAGAAAAGCGCAAGGCCGACAGTCTGGCGGCGTGCATTGCCGACGGTATGCCGTCTCGGGCAGCCGCCATCCGTAATGCGAGCCTAGTGACGGAGGGCGCTGGTGATAGCACCGGGATGGTGTGGATCCCTGGCGGCAAATTCCTCATGGGTGCCGACGAGTTTCCCGATTCGCGACCCATGCACGAAGTGACGGTGAATGGCTATTATATCGACGCCCATGAGGTAACCAATGCTGAATTTGCAGATTTCGTAAAAGCAACCAATTACAAAACTATTGCGGAACGCCCATTGAACCCCGCCGACTATCCTGGAGTGCCTGCCGATAAGCTGGTTCCCGGCTCCGCGGTTTTCACGCCCACTCCCACACGTGTGAGCCTGGATAACCCACTTCAATGGTGGAACTATGTGCCGGGCGCCAACTGGGCGCATCCCGAAGGTCCGTCCAGCTCGACCAAGGGACGCGAAAATTATCCGGTGGTACATGTCTCCTATGAAGATGCCGCGGCATATGCGAAGTGGGCGGGCAAAAGGCTTCCTACCGAAGCGGAATGGGAGTTTGCCGCGCAAGGTGGAAAGGGAAACCATACCTATTATTGGGGCGACCAGCTGAAACCCGAAGGAAAATGGGTAGCAAATATTTATCAGGGAAGTTTTCCGGACAAGAATACAAAGGAAGATGGCTATCTTACCGCCGCGCCTATCAAATCATTCCCAGCCAACCCATATGGACTATACGACATGGACGGAAATGTGTGGGAATGGTGTGAGGACCTCTACCGCCCCGACTATTACCAGAAAAGTGCGGCCGTAAACCCGAAAGGGCCTTCCGATAGTTATGACCCGGACGAACCGGGAGCGGTAAAACGCGTGCAACGCGGAGGTTCATTCCTTTGTAGTGATGATTATTGCATTCGGTACAAGGCTGGCAGCCGTGGTAAGGGTGAAGTCACCAGCGGAAGCAATAACCTCGGTTTCCGTTGCGTGATGGATAAAAAATGAGGAGATTATCAAATTTATAATGCATATGAGTATGCGCTTTCTGACCGTACCCGGGCTCGCAAGCTCGGGACCACAGCATTGGCAGACCATTTGGGAAGAACAATATCCCGACCATTTCGACCGCGTGCAGCAGGTCAACTGGGACTGGCCCGTGAAGCACGACTGGGTTGCGCAGTTGCAAAAGCAGATCAGCGAACTCACCGAACCGACCCTATTGGTTGCACATAGCCTGGGTTGCATTACGGTAGCGCATTGGGCACAGGAGTTTAGTTCTGAATTCATTAAAGGTGCATTGCTGGTAGCACCGGCGGACGCGGAGCTGTCGAAACGGTTGAATTTCGTGGTCGGTTTTACGCCCATACCCGTCCGCACGATCCCGTTCAAAACCATCGTGGTGGCCAGCACCAACGATATTTATGCGACGATCGGCCGGTCAAAAGTATTTGCCGCCAATTGGGGCAGCGATTTTGTGAATGTTGGCAAAAAAGGGCATATAAATGCCGTTTCGGGGCTACAAGATTGGACAGAGGGAAAGAAGATATTGGAACAGTTCGAAGGCGTGAAATTGCTCGAAAGCGAAGCAACGCGTTTATAAGAAATATCGTATGGGATTGTTAAAGCCTGTTAATGGTTTAAATAGTCCCTTTAAATCTTTATATCTTTCAAATCAATTCTTCTACACTTTAAACGATTGAAATTATTATGAAAAGAATGTTTGTACTCGCAGCAGCTGGTTTACTTTTTAATGTTGCTGCTATTGCCAACGGTCCCGGAAAGAGTGCTGCGGACAAAACCTTGAAAGTAGATCCCAAAGCGAGCAGCGTAACCTGGGGTGCGAAAAAAGTGACCGGAACCCATGCCGGAACTGTGCCTCTGGAAAGCGGGACACTCGTCGTTGATAATGACAAGCTCAAAGGAGGAAGTTTTGTGGCCGACATCAAATCGCTCGTTGTGACGGATGTAACGGATAAGGAAATGAATGGCAAACTCACCAATCACCTTAAAAGCGACGACTTTTTCTCCGTTGAAAAACACCCGCAGGCGAAACTGGTTATATCTTCGGTGACACCCAAAGGTGGAAACGCTTACGATGTAACAGGCAAGCTTACCATCAAGGGCATTACCGAGGATGTAAAATTCCCTGCGACTGTAACAGCAGATGCTAAAAAAGTGACTGCCAATGCGAAAGTAACGATCGATCGTACCAAATACGACATCAAATTCCGCTCGACAAACTTCTTCGAAAACCTTGGTGACAAGGCGATCGACAACGATTTTACGCTGGACGTAAATCTGGTTGCGAACAAATAATCAGCGAGTATTTAAAAGACATGAAATCCGGTTTGAGCGATCAGACCGGATTTTTTATTGCGTGGCATAGAGTGCCCTCGGCGAAGATTTGAGAGTTAAGGAAATGCTTTATATTTGAAAGATATGATTTGATAACTGATAGAAATTCTATGAAAAATTTTATCGCAGGTCTCGCTATATGCACATCCATATCGGCGGGACAGGCATTTGCTCAAACTGAAAACAAATTACCAGACTGGGCCTTCGGCGGTTTCAAACGGCCCGCCCGCGTAAACCCCGTCATTTCACCGGACAGCACCTCACACTTCTTCTGCCCGATGAACAAGCGGGAAATCGATTGGGAGTCCAACGATACTTTCAACCCTGCTGCTACCATAAAAAACGGCAAGATTGTGGTACTATACCGGGCCGAAGATAAAGCCGGAAAAGCAATTGGAATGCGGACCTCGCGCCTGGGATATGCGGAGAGCGAGGATGGGATCCGCTTTAAAAGGAGAAAACAACCGGTATTATTTCCGGCCGAGGACAGCCAGAAAGCCAATGAATGGCCCGGCGGCTGCGAAGACCCCCGCGTGGCCGTAACGGAAGATGGCCTCTATGTGGTGATCTACACCCAATGGAACAAAGATAAGGCCCGGCTGGGTGTAGCGACGTCCCGCGATTTGCTCACCTGGGAGAAATACGGGCCCGCTTTTAGAGAGGCTTATAATGGTAAGTTCAACAATATCTGGACAAAATCGGGCTCCATTGTAACCAAACTGGTGGGCGACAAACAGGTAATTGCGAAGATCAATGGCAAGTACTGGCTTTATTTCGGCGAAGCGAACGTGAATGTTGCCTCTTCCACCGACCTTGTTAACTGGGAGCCGGTTGTCGATAATAAAGGAGAATTAGTGAACCTGATCTCGCCTCGCAAAGGCTATTTTGACAGTAATCTCACCGAATGCGGCCCGCCAGCCATCGTCACCGAAAAAGGCATCGTGCTGCTCTACAACGGAAAAAATGATAAAGGCGAGGATGGCGACAAGCGCTTCACACCCAACAGCTATTGCGCCGGCCAGGTACTTTTTGATAAAAATGACCCCACTAAATTGCTGGCTCGCCTCGATACGCCATTTTTCCGACCAATGGAGCCTTTTGAAAAAAGCGGCCAGTATGTGGCAGGGACGGTTTTTATTGAAGGAATGGTGTATTACAAGAAGAAATGGCTGCTATACTATGGTTGCGCCGATTCGCGCGTAGGAGTAGCTGTGTACGATCCGTCCGCTAAAGCCCCCGGCGACCCGATTCCCTGACGCGCTGATGCAAAGTTCAGACTTCGTACCTACTAATCGCAGGCTTCCATCCAGCCGGAACATCAACTAGCAGGTTAGTACAGGATAGTGCATCAGATATTTTTAGGAATTTTTGGATATTAATTTCTGCTTTTTTAAGAGAAGTGGATGTTCCGATAGTCGGTACAATAAGGGAAGTCAGTTGTTCAGAAGTCACTAAACCTATAAATGAGATCCAAATGAGTTTCAGAATTATCAAGGCCGGATTATTGATGGCCGCCGCGATGACCTTCACCTTCCAGGTCGACAGTTTCGCTCAGAAAAAAGAGAAAGACGAGAAAGGTTTCGTATCCATTTTTGATGGGAAAACATTGAAAGGCTGGGACGGCGACCCCAAGTACTGGCGCGTCGAAAACGGCTCTCTTGTAGGGGAAATAACACCTGAAACGCTTTTGAAAACCAACTCATTCATTATCTGGAAAGGCGGCGAACCCGGCGATTTCGAACTGAAGGGCTCATTCAAGATCGCGACAGCCGGAAATTCGGGTATTAACTACCGCAGCGAGCAGCTCACCGACGTGCCATTTGCATTGAAAGGTTACCAGGCCGACATCGACGGTAAAAACAACTACACGGGCCAGAATTACGAAGAACGCAAGCGTACTACACTCGCCTACCGCGGCCAGAAAACGGTTATCAAAGAATACACCGGTGAAAAAACGCCCGAAGCTATCCGCTCGAATGTAAAGGCCAACGCCTGGACGGGCTTTGAAGTGGTAGGCTCACTGGGTAAATCAGATTCTCTCAAAACGTTGATTAAAAGCGAAGACTGGAACACATTCCATCTGGTTGTCAAAGGCAATCACCTCCAGCATTACATCAATGGTGTTCTCATGAGTGATGTAACGGACAACGACACGGTAAATGGAGCTAAAAAAGGTCTTTTAGGTGTACAGGTACACGTAGGCCCACCGATGAAAGTGGAATACAAAGACCTGCGCATCAAACAATAGTATTTCTCCTAATGCAAAGCTTATAGCCTAAGGCTTGTAGCATAAAGCCTTTATAATGAATAAAATTGGATTTAATGTGCTCGCCTGGACGGCAGCAGTTTCGGATGATCTTTTTCCGGTTATCGAAAGACTGAAAACGATCGGCTATGACGGTGTCGAGTTTTATTTGGGCCCGCAGGAAGCGGCCGCTTACCAGCGGATGGGCAATTTTACGAAGGACCTAGGCCTGGAAACCACCGCAGTGATGACGCTCGGCAGGGACGACAACCCGGTGAGCGAGTCGGCGGAGGTGAGGCAGAAGGCGCTGGACAAGATCAAATGGGCCGTTGACCGTGCTCATGACGTTAATTCCAAAGTGATTTGCGGCCCCTTTCATTCCGGACATACGATTTTTGTAAACCGTCCTGCCGAAGACCGCGAATATGCACTGGCTGGGGAAGTGCTCCATGCAGTCGCCGATTATGCAGCGCAGGCCAACATCACCTTTGCATTGGAAGCGCTCAACCGGTTTGAATGCTACCTGTGCAACACCATGGAGCAACTGCTCAAACTGGTGAAAGCCGCCGACCATCCGAATGTACGGGCGATGTTCGACACCCACCATTCCAATATCGAGGAGAAAAAATATTCCACCGCATTGCAGACTATCGCGCCGGTGCTCGCGCACGTGCACATCAGCGAGAACGACCGTGGTACACCGGGAACCGGACAGGTACTCTGGGACGATGCGTTCTCGTCCCTGGCGGCAATCAAATATGACGGATGGCTTACGATCGAAGCGTTTTCACGTAACGATCCCGGCTTTGCGAATGCGATCGGCGTATGGCGGGAATTCAACGAGCCGTGGGATATCGCTGAAAACGGCTATCGTTTTATTCGCGAAATGAGCCTGAAACACGGGCTTTGATCAAACCAACTTTTCCAGTCTGGATTTATGAAAAGTCTATTGAAATCGATGCTGGTGCTCGGCATTGCACTGATCACTTTCGGTTCTAGAGCGCAGGACGATCCCGCGAAACACCGGGTCGTATACAAAGGCGACAAAGGGCCGGGTGTGGGTAAAAACATCGTTTTTATTGCCACAGACCATGAATATCGCGGCGAAGAATCACTTCCCGCGCTTGCCCGGATCATGGCTAAAAAGTACGGGTTCACGTGTACTGTCGTGTATGCGCTCGATGACAGCGGCTATATCCTGCCCGGCGGTTCCAATGTTAAGGGGCTGGACGTGCTCGACAAGGCCGACCTGATGGTGCTTTTCATGCGGTTTGCGCATTTCAGCGACAGTGAAATGCAGCATATCGACAATTACGTCAAGCGAGGGGGGCCGATCGTGGCATTCCGTACCTCCACCCATGCATTCGATATCAAGAACGACCCGAAATGGGCGCATTATGGCTGGAATTACAAAGGGTCGAAAACGGAATGGAAAGACGGTTTCGGAGAATATATTCTGGGTGAAACCTGGGTATCCCATTATGGCACGAACCACAAGCAATCTTCCAGAATCATCATCGACGAAGCGCAAAAGAATCACCCGATCATGCGGGGTGTGAAGGATATGTGGGTTTATACAGGAGGTTACACTGCTTATCCTAAAGGGAGTGTTTTGGCAAGAGGCCGGGTATTGAACGGCATGACCGCAGATTCGCCCGCAGATCCTACGAAGGAATTGCTTCCTGTTGCCTGGACTCGCAACTATCAAATTGCTGGTGGCAAAAAGGGCCGTGCATTCACCACAACCCATGGTGCTTCGGAAGATTTAAAAGAGTATGGGTTCAGGAGAATGGTGGTAAATTCTATGTTTTGGGCGATGGGCATGGAGAGCGCAATCAAACCAGACAATGATATTGCGTTTGTCGGACCTTACGAACCATCTACCTTTAATTTCAATGGTTATAAGGCGAATGTAAAGCCATCCGATCTGGCTGGCTGGGATTCTCTGATCATGCCGGGGGAAGTTGTAAAGAAGAAATCGAAGTAATATTCATCATTATCTGAAAATAGTAATTAATGTCTCAGCAACTCCCATTCCGCTTTGGATCAGAAGTTTACACCTGGTTTATGAGCAACAGCGGCCAGACACACCAGGGCCGGTTAGGACACATGATCGAAGTCATCGCAAAAGCGGGTTTTACGGGAATTCAACCCATTTTTACCTGGATGGGCGATCTCCAGGACCCTGATCTGCTCGAAGCCAAGCTCAAAGAGCAAGGCATCGAACTCGCCGCACTGGCCCTCGCGCTGGACTGGAACGAAGCCGAGGAGAACGAACGCGAGCGCGAAGTAGCCGACCACGCCATTCGCGTGTTGCAACGATTCCCCGGCGCGGTTTTGAATACCGTTCAAATCCCGACAGGCAGACACAATATCGAAGAGCGCCAGCAACGCCTTGTCAAGATTGTCAACACAGTTTCGCGCCGTGCTGCCGACAAAGGTGTGGCTTGCAGCTATCACCCCAATTCTCCTCATACTTCCATTATCCGTACAGAAGAGGACTATAAAATCGTCCTCGAAGGCCTCGACGCCTCGGCAACGGGCTGGACGCCGGACGTAGGCCATATCATCAACGGCGGCATGGATCCGCTCGCGAAAATGAAGGAATACCAATCGCTGATCAATCATGTGCATTACAAGGATTGGGACGGAAACCCGGAATTTACATTAATGGGCAAGGGTAAAGTAGACCTGCTCGGCGTAACCCAATGGCTTAAAGACATTAACTATAAAGGCTGGATCATTTGCGAGGATGAAGGCGAAGAAGCGCTGGAAGACCCGGATTTTGTGACATTGCACGATGGAAAATGGATTCAGGAGGATCTGATTCCGGCGTTGAGGTAAGTGATGACCGCCGACGGCCGACCGCGGACCGCCTATTGCGTGTACGTTTTTTGAAATACAAACAGACAACCGATCGGCGGTCGGTCGTCAGCCGTCGGCGGTCAAAAAGGAATCACCAACCAACAAAGCATCCCACCCCATGCCTACGATCAAAACCAACGGTATCAACTTTTACTACGAAGAACGCGGTTCGGGTGAGCCTTTGCTGCTCATTATGGGCATTACCGCGCCGGGAGCGGTGTGGAATGTGCATGTGGCCGACTGGAAACACCATTTTCGCTGTATTATTGGCGATAACCGCGGCGTAGGGCTGACGGACAAACCAACAGGGCCGTACTCGACCGAGCAAATGGCGGATGATTATGCGGGGTTGCTCGATTCGTTGGGGTTAGAGAATGTCAATGTGATAGGTTGTTCAATGGGCAGTACTATTGCGCAGCAATTGGCTATTCGTCATCCTGCAAAAGTTAAATCGCTCGTATTAATGTGCCCCTGGGCACGGTGCGACAATTATGCGAAGGGCTTGTTCCAGCATATTATGAATGCCAAGGCACGTTTCAGACCGGAGGAATTCAGTTTATACATTCAATTGCTGATCTTTTCAAAATCGTCATGGGACGATGCGAAGCAGCATGAAGATCTTGAAAATGGTCGTAAAATCGATGGTTTTAACCCGTTTCCTCAACCCCTGCACGGATTGGAAGGGCAAGCTGCTGCTTGTATTAACCATAATGCATTGCCCGATCTGGGCAAGATTAATGTGCCGACCCTGGTGATCGGCGGGAAAGAAGACATTTTTACGCCGGTATGGATGGCCGAAGAGGTCGCCAGCGGCATTCCAGGCGCCGAGCTGTTTTTGTACGACAAGCTTGGACACGCGTTCCATTTTGAAAATACAGAGGATTTTAATGCACGCGTAAGGAACTGGCTGAACAGCGTGCCAGTTGCCTGATCTCGTTTTTATCAGGATAAAGCATTAAAATAAGGCATTTTGCGCCTTTTTGAGGTTTAGACAATTATCAGTTTAATTAAGATATAATGGGGATCGACGATTCGAAAGGCGCTGAGCAGCAAGAAGGAGATTGGAGGAACAAGGTGTCGAACCACGTACAGGTAGGCGGCATCGAGACTTCGGTGCTGGACAATGGCGCTGGGCGCGGTACCCGCATTGCATGGATCAACACGGGCGGCGGGCTGCGCTTCAAAGTCGTGATCGACCGGGCGATGGACATTGCCGAGGCATTTTATAACCAGCATAGTCTGGCCTGGATCAGTCACGGCGGTATTACCTATCCGCAACCATTCTCCGACAAAGGCATCGATTGGCTCCGCACATTCGGCGGTGGATTACTCACCACCTGCGGTCTTTCGCACGCGGGCGGCCCGGAATCGGATAGCCATGGCGACCGCGGTTTGCACGGGTTGATCGGCAATCAGCCAGCCGAGATCATTTCCATCATCCAGCCCGATTTGCGTGCAGGGAAGTACGACATGAGTATTACGGGCATTATCCGCGAAACGCGGCCATTCGGACCAAGCCTGGAACTGAAACGTACGATTTCGGCCACATTAGGCGAGCCGAAGCTGCGCATTCATGATGAAGTAATCAATAAAGCCAATACCGCAGCGCCGCATATGTTACTATATCATTTCAATTTCGGTTGGCCGCTCGTCGACGAGGGCACTGACATTCTCTGGAATGGAAAATGGCACCCGCGCTTTGGCGACGAGAATGCAACGATTTTTAAAGAAGGCAATGCATTCAAAAAAGCACCGGCTCCATTGGAATCGCACCTTGGTAGCGGTGAGGAAGTGGCATTGATCGATGTAGATGCGGACATTTTCGGCGACAGCATTTGCGGGCTGCATAACGGTGAACTTGGGTTGGCGGTCTCATTGAAATTCAGAAAGGAACAACTTCCGTGGCTGGCCAACTGGCAGCATTGGGGCAAAGGGGAATATGTAACTGGCATTGAACCGAGCACGCATCCGCTTTCGGGTCAGGCCAAAGCACGTGAGGACGGGACATTAATTTTCCTGCAACCGGAAGAGACACGGGAATATGATCTGGAATTGAGCGTGATGACGACGAAGGAGGAGATTGAAGAATTTGAATTGAAGGTGAATGTGTCGTAGAAATCGTATAGCGAAGAACCGATGGTGTTGATGAAATCTGTACGATCGTAATGTCACCCTGAGCGCAGTCGAAGGGTGATAGGCGAAAATGCTTTTGCATCATGCAACTACCCCTCGGCTGCGCTCGGGGTGACATGAACGGCAACATATCAATACACAGCGAATATTTTTAACTAAGTATCAACCAAAACCAATTTTTAATACAAAAACAATGGGACTTTCAAGTATAGCTGAGAAGGCGTTGGAGCAGGGAAAGGGAATTTTGCGTTTGGCGCCGACATGGGTGCCGCGCTCGTTTTGCGTTCCCGGCCGCAGGATCAAGTTGCACCCCGACGATTATTATGTGCTGGGTGGAGAGCGTGGTGGTATCGATGAGCGTTGGTTATCATCCACAACTCCTGCGGAAAATGGGCCGCTTACAGGCGAAAATGAAGGTTTGAGCCAAATCGTTTTTGAAGATGAATCAGGGATTCAAAAAGTGACATTGCGGGACGCGGTAGAAGAACTGAAAGGTCAAATTATAGGCGACAGACTTTGGGATCAATACAAGAGCTGGCCTATGTACTCCAAGTTTTTTGACAATATGGGGCCGCTTCCGCATCATATCCACCACAGAGATGAGCACGCGGCTATGGTGGGCCAGAATGGAAAGCCGGAAGCCTACTATTTCCCGCCTCAACTTAACAATCACGGTGGCGATTTTCCATACACATTCATTGGTATCGCTCCCGGTACTTCAAAAGAGCAGATCAAAGAGTGTCTGATGAACTTCACCAAGGGTGACAATAAGATTACCAATTACTCCCAGGCGTTTCGCCTGGAGCCGGGAACAGGCTGGGATGTGCCACCGGGCATGTTACATGCGCCGGGCAGCTTATGTACCTATGAGCCTCAAAAAGCATCAGATATTTTTGCGATGTATCAATCGCTTGTCAATGAGGCGGTTATTCCGGAAGAGCTGCTTTGGAAAGGTACACCGAAAGACAGAATTGGCGATTATGACCTGTTGATGGAAGTGATCGACTGGGATTTGAACGTAAATCCCAATTTAATGGAAAAGCATTTCATGCGCCCCAAACCGGTAAAAGATGTCGCGGTGATGGCGGAAGAAGGATATAGTGAAAATTGGATCTGCTATAAAAACGAGGCTTACAGTGCCAAGGAGCTTACCGTTTTTCCAGGACAGACTGTTACCATTACTGACGCTGCTGCATACGGAATGATTGTGATGCAGGGACATGGCAAATTCGGTGTGTGGGATATCGAAACCCCTGCATTGATCCGCTACGGACAGTTGACCAACGACGAATATTTCGTGAGCGAGGCCGCTGCGACCGAAGGCGTTACGATCAGCAACCCGTCCAAAACCGACCCGATCGTGATCCTGAAACACTTCGGCCCAGGTAACCCTGATTTAGTATTGTAAAAACTAAAATTCCTTAAACCATGCCTGAAAATAATTTCCCTAAACTCCACAATGCCACATGGCCTGGTATCGTGGGCAAAGGTTCCGATTCGGAACCGATCATTCCTTTTGATACACTGCTTGAAAAAACCGCCGCTGCCGAGGTGGACGGTGCGAAATTCGACGGGGTCGATATCGGCCTTTTCGATGAGCACATCGGTGAGTACCTGAACAGCCCGGATGGCGGGAAGCGTCTGGCGGATAAACTTGCCGGATTTAACCTCGAAGCAGGCAGTCTGGTAGCTAATGTATGGGCCGGTTCGGCATTGGGTAGCCAGGATGCACGCGATACATTTGTGGAGCAAGTGCGCAAGGCATGCGAATTTGGAAAGCAACTGCGCGACGCGGGCGTCCGCCCGAGCGGCGTGATCCGTATCGACTCGGCTGCTTCGCCGGAAGCATGGTCGGCAGACCCTGCGGGTAACACGAAGCAAATCGCGGAAACTTTCAGGCGTGCTGCCGATGTAGCGGCTGATTTCGGCGAAAATCTGGCTGCGGAAGGTGAAATATGCTGGGGTGGTATGCACAGCTGGAAAGCGATGCTGGATACGCTCGAAGCAACAGACCGTCCGAACGTAGGTTTCCAGGCTGATATGTCACATACTTTCCTTTATTTGCTGGGCTACAATGCTCCGGAAGACCGCATTCTACCTGCCGATTTCCAGTGGGACGACAGGGCTGCGCTGGATGAGGCTTTTAAGAAAATGACCGCCGCGCTCCGCCCGTGGACTATCGATTTCCACGTAGCACAAAATGACGGAACCGTTCACGGAACCGGTTCACACGATAAAACAGGCCGCCACTGCCTCGCCACCGATCCTAACGGGAAGCTGGATATCGTACATCATGCCGGTTTCTGGCTGCGCGACGACAAAGGCGAGCTGACAAGAGCATTCCGCCATATTTGCTGGGACGGCTGTATGTTCCCGAACGAAGTGATGTACCAGCAGCAAACCTGGAACGACATCCTCGCCGCATTAGTGAAAGTGCGCAATGCGCATGGATGGGTGGCGTGATGACCGCCGCCGGCTGACCACCGACCGCTGACGGCCGAATCAAGTAATCGGCGGTCAGCGGTCGGTGGTCAGCCGTCAAATAAGAATATTCCAAAACCTAAGGCTCGAAGCGACTCGCTGAAAGCCCCAACCAACAAAACCTTATGTCAGAAAAAAAGCAAATCAGAGTAGCGCTGATCGGTTCCGGTTTGATGGGCCGCACGCATACCAATGGTTATAAAAGAATAGGGGATTTTTTTCCTGAACTTGAATATCGCCCCGTACTGGCGGCCGTTTGCTCCCGTAATGAAGAGAAAGTGAAGGCTTTCGCAGAACAATGGGGCTACGAATCCTACGAAACTGACTGGCGCAAAATCATCGAGCGTGACGATATCGACGCGGTCGATATTTGTACACCGAACGATACCCACGCCGAGATTGCATTGGCCGCCGCAGCAAAAGGTAAAATGATTCTTTGCGAAAAGCCATTGGCACGTACATTGGCTGAGGCGAAAGCAATGGTGGAAGCCATTGAAGCGGCTGGCGTCAAAAACACGGTCTGGTACAACTACCGCCGCGTTCCTGCGGTGACTTTGGCGAAACAGATTGTGGATTCAGGCAAACTGGGACGCATTTTCCACTACCGTGCCAACTTCCTTCAGGACTGGACGATCAGCCCGGACGTACCGCAGGGTGGCACGGCAACATGGCGTTTGGATGTGGATGCAGCGGGTTCCGGCGTGACCGGCGATCTGCTCGCGCACTGTATCGATACCGCAATGTGGATCAATGGTGGGATTAAGGATGTATCTGCGGTGGCCGAGACGTTTATTAAGGAACGCAAGCATACCGAAACCGGAGAAGTCCAGAAAGTGGGTATTGACGATGCTTGTATTTTCCATTGCCATTTCGATAACGGATCTCTCGGTCTGTTTGAATCAACGCGTTACGCACGCGGCCACAAGGCGCTTTATACATTCGAGATTAATGGCGAACATGCTTCTATCCGCTGGGATTTGCATGATCTGAACCGCCTGGAATATTTTGATCACAACGACGATTCGATCGTTCGCGGATGGAGGTCGATCCTGGTAACCGATAGCGACCAGCCTTATATGAAGAGATGGTGGATCCCCGGCACCAGCATTGGTTACGAACATTCATTCATACACCAGGCGGCCGATTTCTTTGAAAGCCTGCAAACGGGCAAACCTTGCTCACCGACCTTCCGTGACGCTTACGAAACACAGAAAGTGTGTGAAGCGGTACTCGAATCGGCGGCTACGAAGAGTTGGAAAGACACCGGTGTTCATTGGGAAGGTTAATTCCGTATACAATCTATATCTGAGGCTTTAATCAAATCCTGTACAGAGGGTAAGGTTAAAGCCTCAGTTTCGATACTGCTATGTCCGACTATATCCTAAGGATTAAGGAAGTTTCCAAGTCATTTTCCGGAATCAAAGCGCTGGATAATATCCATTTTGACCTCAAAAAAGGCGAAGTGCATGCCTTGATGGGTGAAAATGGTGCGGGGAAATCTACCTTCATGAAAATCCTCATCGGACTTGTAGCACCTGATTCAGGGGAAATCCTGCTTGAAGGTGAAAGTTTGATTGGTAGCAATGTGAATGAGACTTTGAAAAAAGGCATTTCCATGATCCACCAGGAAATCCTGATCATTCCTGAACTGACCGTCGCGCAGAATATTTTTCTCGGTAGGGAAAGGGCAGTTTCGGGTAAAAGGGGAATGCTTTCTGGCTGGCTGAATGATAAGGAGATCAATCAGCGTGGGGCTGTATTGCTGGACAAGATGGGTGTCAACATCGCACCGAACGCAAAAATGAAACATCTCAGCGTCGCGCAGATGCAGATGGTCGAGATCGCGAAAGCCATTTCAAACAACGCGAAAGTCATCATCATGGACGAACCTACCTCGGCGATTTCGGATAAAGAGGTGGCGACGCTATTTAAGATCATTCATGACCTGAAGGCGCAGGGCGTCAGCATTATTTATATTTCCCACAAAATGGACGAGATATTCCGCATCTCGGATACCATTACCGTCTTGCGTGATGGGAAATATGTGGGCACCAAAAGCGCCACCGAGCTGGATCAAAATGCCTTGATCGCGATGATGGTAGGCAGGGAAATCGATCGGATGTTTCCCGAAACCACGCAGCCGGTGGGACAGGAAGTGCTTTCAGTTCAGAATCTGGGTAGGGCAGGCAAGTTTTCGAATATTAGCTTCAATGTAAAAGCAGGTGAGATTGTGGGGCTGGCTGGCCTGATGGGCGCCGGACGGACGGAAATTGCAAGGGCGATTTTTGGACTGGATCAATGGGACGAGGGAGAAATTATGATAAAAAAAATACCTCTCCGTGCACGCACGCCACGCGAGGCGATCGATCGAGGCATCGGTTATGTGAGCGAAGACCGGAAGGGACTCGGGTTTATTCCCCAAATGTCCGTAAAGGATAATATCACGCTTTCGAGCATCAATTACCACCGCAAAGGTGGTTTTATCGACACACACAGCGAGCAATCGGTCACCGACAAAATGATCGCCGATTTGAAGATCAAAACGGCAGGGGCCGGTCAGCAAGTAACTTATTTGAGCGGCGGAAACCAGCAGAAAGTTGTCATCGGCAGAGTGCTGCTTGCCTCACCCGAGCTGATCATCCTCGACGAGCCGACCCGTGGCGTCGACGTTGGGGCCAAATTTGAAATTTACAAACTAATCCGAGGCCTTGCCGACCAGGGCATGGCGATTATCATGATATCGTCGGAATTGCCGGAAATTCTCGGTTTGAGCGATCGTATATTGGTGTTATCCAAAGGAAAACAAACCGCAATGCTCTCAAAAGCGGAAGCGACGCAGGAGTTGATTATGCGGTATGCGGTGGAGGGGTGATTCTTTTGACGGCCGACCGCTGACAGCCGAAGGGGGGCGAACGAATATAATTGCAATTTAAAGAAACACAACGGCGGTCGGTGGTCAGCCGTCGGCGGTCACATCGAACAACGTGGCAAGACCCAACAAACGAATGAACAGATTCTCCAAACTCGGCCAGTACGGCATCTTCCTCGCATTCGCATTGATATGCCTCGTGCTGGCATTCAGTACGCCCAAGTTTTTTACTCTTTCTAATTTGCTGATCATTGGGAATCAGGTGTCAATCAATGCTTTGTTGGCTTTTGGCGTGACTTTTGTGATCATCACGGGAGGCATCGACTTGTCACTGGGCTCCATGGTAGCAGTTGCGGGAGTGGTGGCGGCTACTTTTGCGCATCCCGACACTTATCCGTTAATAGTTCCATTGCTCGTTGGCCTGGGAGCCGGTTCCGCGATAGGCGCATTCAACGGGTTAGTCACTACCAAGAGCAAAGTTCCTCCATTCATCGTAACATTGGGGACGATGACCATCGGGCGCGGTCTTGCATTGATTTTCAGCAAAGGAAGACCCATTTCTAATCTTTCAGATGAATTCAATTTCATCGGAGGAGGGAATATCGCAGGAATCCCATTCCCCATTATCATTCTCATATTGGCATTTGCGGTTTGTTCGGTTGTTTTAAATAAAACAGTTTTGGGCAGATACATATATGCGGTCGGAGGTAACGAGCCTGCGGCGCTTGCGTCGGGAATACGCGTAAGTCGGGTAAAGATGTGGGTATATACGATTTGTGGACTGCTTTCTGGATTGGGAGGCATCCTGCTGACGTCGCGCATTACGACAGGTCAGCCGAATGCAGGAGCCGGATTCGAGCTCGACGCCATTGCTGCTGCAATAATTGGTGGTACCAGCACCTCCGGCGGCACTGGAACTATGACGGGCACATTGATTGGTGCATTATTGATCGGCGTGATCAGCAACAGTCTGGACCTGCTCAATGTAACTTCCTACTATCAACAGGTGGTAATGGGCGTGATTATTATTGGAGCGGTGGTGCTGGATGGGATTGGGAAAAAGGATTGAAGGAGAAAGGGAGGATGGAGGAAAGGGAAGATGGAGGAAGGGGAGCAAGGGTTGAATTTGATTTTAAAATACTAAACATAATTGGACGGCCGATTGCAAAGTGCCGAAACGCTATGAAACGCAACGGAATTTTCGCTACTATCATTGCCACGGCTCTTTTTGCGAGCTGTAACCAGTCTTCAGATAAAGAATCCGGCGAAGACAAGCTGGTGATTGGTGCTACCATGCTGAGCATGCAAAATGAATTTATCGTGAATGTAAGCGACGCTATGGAAGCGAAGGCGAAGGAAATGGGTGTGGAGCTCATTACTGTCGATGCGGAGCGTTCGGCTTTGAAGCAGGTCGAACAGGTGGAAAGCTTCATAAGCCAGGGCGTGGATGCGATTATTATGAACCCTTGCGAGGTGGAGGCAAGCTCACCAGCCATCAAACTTGCGATGGATGCGAAGATCCCCATCATCAACGTCAACTCTGAAACTTCTGCTAAACCGACCGCATTTGTTGGCTCTGATGATACAGAATCCGCGCGGATCGCGATGAAATATATTGCAGAGAAGCTGGGCGGCAAAGGCAATGTACTGATGATGCATGGCTTCATGGGCCAGGCAGCGCAAATCAAACGCGATAATGGCGCTAAGGAAATTCTGAAAGCCAACCGGGGCCTCAAACTGCTTGCGGAGCAATCGGGTGAATGGGATCGTGCCAAAGGCATGTCCCTGACTGAAAACTGGATCCAATCCTACGGCGACAAGATCAATGCCATTTTCGCCCAAAATGATGAAATGGGAATGGGTGCCGTAAAAGCACTGGAAGCCGCAGGTTTAAAAAATAAAGTGCTCGTCGTAAGCGTAGATGCTATACCGGACGCATTACAAGCTGTGAAGAAGGGAACGTTGGATGCGACAGTATTCCAGAATGCAAAAGAGCAGGGCGGAAAGGCCATAGAGACCGCTGTAAAGGCAGCCAAAAAAGAGGCGTTTGAGCAGGAGGTACTGATTCCTTTTCGCCTGGTGACGAAGGGGAATGTTGAAGAGTTTTTGAAATAAGTCAGTGTTTTGCGGCGCGCATCTTTTCCAGTCCTCCGCCCTCAATAAACTCTCGGGCGGCCTCCATTTTTTCTATGATAATCGCCTGTACCCGCGGATCAGAAAGAACCTGTTTTTTGCGCTCTTCGATGGTCTTAACTTGAGTTTTCATAATGTCCTAAGTTTTAAAACGTAAGCTTTGTAAGCTTTGCCAACTTCAAATGGCTCAGCGAGCGGGCCATTTGCTCCATAAATTTCGTAATACTTTCGGATGTTTGAAAGTTCTCGGGTAATCACCATTCTATACAAACGGTTTTTTGCTGGAGTATTGCCTTGGATTTGAATTTCTGCGTCAGGATATTTTTCAAAAAAAAGCCGTATGCATTGCGACACAGTTGCCATGACTTTTTCCAGGTCCAGGTTGTTGCCGCTGGTAGCCATATCGCTTAATTCTCCGTCCGAAAGTACATCTACAAGCGCCAGATTAAAAAGCCGCTTAGCATATGAAAATTCTGTAAAAACTACGGCTTTTGTAATCGTCTTGTCATAACTAACACTGAAAAAATCGAAATAGAGCCGGTCATCATCTGACTGAAAAGGATAAAACTCTGACTGCATAGAAACTCGGAATTGTGAGTACCATATCGATGCAGGAAGTTGAGCGGTTGTATGTGTCGCAAATGTAAAATAATCCTTCACAAAAGTAAAACGCCGCTTCCTCTGCGCTTTTACCGGCATATGGCATTTGCCAGTTTTCCTAAAACCAATCAAAATCACGGATGAACACTTTTAATATCAACCGCCGTAGCTTTCTTCACGGGGCGACGGCTGCATTGGCACTTTCAACTTTTGGAGCGCAGGGAATGGACCTGATGAACCCGGCTAAAACATGGCGCGTGGGGCTTATCGGGACAGGTTGGTATGGTAAAAGTGACCTTTTCAGACTAATCCAGGTGGCGCCGGTAGAGGTGATCGCATTGTGCGATGTGGATAAGAATCAATTGAATGAAGCGGGTAAACTCGTGAGCCAGCGGCAGAAATCGGGTAAGACGCCGAAGTTGTATGGCGATTACCAGAAAATGCTCGCCGAAAATGAGATGGATATCGTGCTCATCGGCACGCCCGACCATTGGCATGCACTGCAAATGATCGACGCCGTGAAGGCCGGTGCACACGTGTATGTGCAGAAGCCGATCAGCGTGGATGTGCTGGAAGGGGAAGCGATGGTAGCGGCCGCCCGGAAATATAAAAAGGTAGTGCAGGTAGGGACGCAGCGGAAAAGTACGCCGCATTTGATCGATGCCAAGAAAAATATCGTCGATGCAGGCTTGTTGGGCAAGATTTCACACGTGGAAATGTGCTGTTACTACCATATGCGCGCCAACGGTAATCCGCCGGTTGAGGCGGTTCCGGATTTTCTGGATTATGAAAAATGGACGGGCCCTGCACCCCTGCGCCCCTACGACGGCCTGCCGCACGTGCGCTGGTGGCGGACGTTTATGGAATATGGCAATGGTGTCACAGGTGACATGTGCGTGCATATGTTCGACACGGTACGATGGATGTTGAAACTGGGCTGGCCGAAAAAAATATCTTCAACGGGTGGTATTTATGTGCAGAAAGAGGGTAAGTCCAATATATCGGATACGCAATCGGCGATCTTTGAATACGATGGGTTGAACTGCGTATGGCAGCACCGCACCTGGGGAACACCCAACAACCCGGATTATCCCTGGTCGTTTACGCTCTATGGAGAGAAAGGAACGCTTTGGGCCAGTACGATGGCCTACGATTTCATTCCGCAAGGCAAGGGCGAGAAGATCCATAAGGATGTTGTTTTCGAAAAAGAAAAGTATCCGGAAGATCTGAAAGAGGATAAAATCGAGCTGAATGCGGCCCCGGCTACGCGCCTCCATATGCTCGATTTCCTGAGCGCGATCGAGAACAACGGAAAACCGGTTGCCGACATCGAAGAAGGGCATATTTCTACATCGAGTTGCATTTTGGCAAATCTTTCGATGAAAACCGGTCGTTCGATTGTTTATGATCCGATAAAACGCGAAATTGTGGGAGATAGAGAAGCCAATGCATTGCTTGCCCGCGCCTACCGGGCTCCCTACAAGCATCCTGACTACAAGCACGTCTAGGATAGGTCATTAAAGTTCGTGGTCCCTATATATCCCAGTACATCGCGTCCGGCAAAATCCGGGCGCGTTTTTGTTTGATGGCATGGTATTTATACGGCCGCGGCTGCAACAAAAGTCGGTCTGCGGGGGTATAATGGCAGAGGAGCCCCGAAGAGATTTCAAAAGGGGACTGAAAGGTGAATTCAAACGTTTGAAACGTGTCAAAACAATAATTTTTCTGATCGATATATCAGTTTTATTTGTTTATAAGTTTAATAGATGTTTTCGAGGTATTTAAACCATTTACCCCCTGAAACTGTCAGAGTAGTACAACAAAAACCAAACGTTCAAAATCAAATGAAAACCATAGTGAAGTTGATGAAATCCGCCGGTATGGCGGTTGTGGCGGGAGTGATCTTTATGGCGTGTAGCAATGCCCTTCAAGTCAGTTACGATTACGATTCGGCGGTTAACCTTAAACAGTTTAAAACTTTCAAAGTGGAGTCCGAGCACAATATGGAGCAGGACCCGTTGCTGGGTAGCGAACTGAACCGGAGAAGGCTGGGCGATGCGGTCGTAGAAGTGATGGAAGCGAAAGGCTACAAGTTGGATACGAAAAGTCCGGAGATCGTGGTACGCTTTATGACTGATGTGAAGGACCGCCAGCAAGTGCGTTCCAACAATATGTATTCGCCTTACATGTGGTGGTATGGAGGAGGTAACAATATCTCGACCTACAATTACCAGGAAAGCCGGTTTATCCTGAACATTTATCAGAAAACCACCGAACGGATGGTATGGCAAGGCTGGGCATCAGGCAAAGTGAAAGCCCCGACCAAAAAAGAGGATCAGAACACGATGATCAAAAACACGATGTCTGATATCCTCCGCTCCTTCCCGGAAGCCACGCAGGATACTTACAGCAGGAAGTAATTTCGAAGTTGTGATAATCTAAAATGCAAAAATGCCGGGCACAGTGCCCGGCATTTTTGCGTTGCAACCGGATCAACTACAAATCTTCCCCATTCCGATACTCTTCCGACGCCTTTTTCACGATCGCTTCTCCATCGTGCAAGTCTCCGAAAACCTCCACAAGCGTATCCACGACGATGCCGCGTTTCACGGGTACCCATTCGGCTTTTTTGGCTTTGTCGCGGATGACGAAGACTTGTTCGCTGGAACTGACTACGGCGGTGATGGGAACGAAGAGGGTGTTTCCCGTGCGTTCGGTATTGAGCTGAACCTGCGCATACATGCCGGCTTTGAGCTGGTTGGAGCGGTTGGTAACGTCAAATTCGGTGATCATCGCCCGGTTTTCCTCGGATAAGGTGCGGGAACTGCGGGCATAGACGGCCTTGTATACTTTTTCGGGACTGGCCGGCACCGTGAAATTAACTTCCCCCTTGCTCGGCACGGCGCTGGACATGTTTTCAGGAATGGCCAGCGTCAGGCGCAGTTTGGTATTGTCTTCCAACATAAACAATGGCTTTGCACCGCCTTCTCCCGGTCCTACCAATGCCCCCGGACTGATGTTTCTTTCCGTAATAATCCCGTCGAATGGAGCGGTTACGGTGAGGTAGCGCGAAAGCTCTGTTTTGGTTTCCATAAATGATTTCGCGGCCTGTACATTGCCTTTGGCAACAGACATGGCAGAGCTATCCGCTGCTGCGCGTGCTTTGGACAGGTCGAGCTCGTTGAGGGACACTGCGCCTTCTGTGCGGTTGGTTCGTTGCAAGCGGCTATATGTCAATGCGCTGGCCTGGTATCGCGTTGTGATTTCGTTCAATGCGGCCTCGGCGGCGATGAGTTGCGCTTTGGCCTGGCTTAGTTCAGAGATCACTTCCGGCGCTTCCAATACCGCCAGGACCTGGCCTTTCCGAACTACCGTGCCCCGGTCTGCATTCACCGTTTTCACAAACCCCTTTATTTTCGGATGAATGCTCACCTTGTTCCACGGCTTCAATTCGCCCGGTAATGCGATCTGTTTGGCGGGTTTCATGCTTTTCACATAAGCAAGCTCGACCGATGGCTCTTTCTCGGCCTGCTGCTCGTGCTTTTCGCTCGTTTCGGCTTCGGAGCTGCATGCGCTCATACCGACAGCGACGGTAATCAGTATCAGAATGGATTTCGGGGTGTTCATAGAAACGGATGTTTGGAGTTTTTTGCGGAAGAAATTGCTTTCAGGATCTTCGGGATCGAGGGATACCGAGTTAACGGATGCCTTGCGTTGCACGAGCGTGAACACGGCCGGGAGAATGAGGAGCGACGCCAATGTGGAGGCAATGAGCCCACCGATTACGGCTTGCCCCAATGGAGCGATCTGGTCGCCGCCCTCGCCCAGGCCGGACGCCATTGGTACCATCCCGGCGATCATCGCGATACTGGTCATGAGGATCGGTCGGATACGGCTGCCGGCAGCGAGTGTAATGGCCTTGTGTGCATCATTTAATTTCAGACGAAGGTTCTCCGCATTGGTCACCATCAAAATCGCATTCGCTACGGATACCCCGACGGACATGATCAGGCCCATATAGGATTGCAGGTTCAATGTCGCGCCGGTAAGCAAAAGAAGTCCAATTGAGCCCACCACCACGGCTGGGATCGTTGAAAGCACGACGAGCGACAGTTTGAATGACTGGTAAGTCGCAGCAAGTAAAAGGAACATGATCACGACGGCGATCAGCAAGCCGGTTTGCAAGCTGCTTAGTGTTTCGGTCAGCAGGTCGGTCTGCCCTTTGAGTTCTACAATCACGCCGCGGGGTGGTTCACCTGCATTTTTAATAGCCTTCTGAACGGCAGTTGTCGCCGCGCCAAGGTCTTTTTTATGAATATTGGCCGTAACGGTTACCAGTCGGTTCGGGCCGGCGCGGTCGTATTCGCCGGGGGCGGTCTTTTCGGAGAATGTGGCAACGTCGGCCAAAAGCGGGTTGCTCACACCGGTTTTCAATGGAATGGTGCCAATGTCTTCGACGGATGTCATTTGATATTCCGGGATCTGAACCTGCACCTGGTAGGCAAGTCCTTTTGCATCGTCTAGCCAGAGGTTTTTATCGGTAAAACGGCTGGATGAAGTCGCAGCTACCATCGATCTGGCCACTTGGGTGGAGGTAATACCGAGCTGCCCGGCCCTCTCGCGGTCGATTTTTACGTCGAGGATCGGATATTGCAGCGGCTGTGCGATCTGCACATCTCGGAGGAATGCGATACGCTGCATTTCTTTCCGGATCTTACGCGCAAATCTTCCTGCTTCTTCTACATCTTTGGCAGCGACGCTTACTTCAATCGGCGTCGAAGCCCCCTGGCTCATAATCTTGTCGACCAGTTCGATCGGTTCGAATGAAATAGCGAGATTTGGGATCTCCTTGCCGATTCGCGCACGCAATTTCTCCTTTAATGCATCCATTCTTACAGGGAAATCTTCCTTTAAAGAAACCTGCAACACAGCCTCGTGCGGGCCGCTGTTGAACACGAAAATATTTGAAGTACCGTAGCTGGAAGGAACTGTTCCTACATAAGCCGAGGATATTTCGACATTTTCCTTTCCTACTTCCGATTTTATCAAATTCAGAGCCTTCAATGTAGCCTGCTCTGTGCGCTCCACTCGTGTTCCGTCGGGCACGCGCATCCGCATTTGGAACTGGTGGCTGTTGGCCTTTGGCAGAATGTCGGTGCCGATAAGCAAAAAGCCGCCGACGATCAATGCAATGGTGCCGACGAGATACACAGGCACGATCAGGCGCTTGCCCATGATGCCATTCAGTACATTCAGGTATTTTAATTTAAATTTTTCAAAACCTGTCGGAGGCAGCGACGGGTGCGCCCCTTCTGCAATCACGTCATTGATTTCCTGACTATCCAATGCCAATGTGGGCGCTTCGTGGTGTGGATGGTCTTTCAAAAGCCAGTTAGCTAACACCGGTACCAATGTCTGCGAAAGCAAAAAGGAAGCGATCATCGCAAAGCCGACTGCAAGTGAAAGTGGCAGGAACATCGATCTTGGGATACCACTCATGACGAAAGAAGGCGCGAACACGGCCAGGATCGCCAGCAGGATCAAAAACTCGGGAAATGCGATTTCCTTACACGCGTCCCAGATGGCCTGCTCTTTTGGTTTGCCCATTTCCTGATGCTGGTGAATGTTTTCGATCGTCACCGTCGCCTGGTCTACAAGCACGCCGATCGCCAATGCCAATCCGCTCAACGTCATGATATTGATCGTTTGTCCAAACAAATTCATCAATATCACCGCCGAAAGAATGGAAATGGGAATGGTTACGATCACGATGATCACGCTCCGCCAGTCGCGGAGAAAGAGCAATACCATTAAACCCGTGAGCAATGCCCCGAGAACACCTTCCGTGATCAGGCTTTTCAGCGAATTGGTCACATACACGGACTGGTCAAATTCGTAGGAGATCTTCACATCTTCGGGCACAGCATTCCGGAGTTGCGGCAATGCATTGCGAATGTTGTTGACCACATCCAGCGTAGAAGCATCGGATTTTTTAACAACCGGAATGTAAACCGCCCGGCGTCCATTGATCAATGCATAGCTCACCGTCACGTCGGCGCCGTCTTCGACCACTCCTACGTCGCGGATAAATACCGTCGGGCCTGCGCCTACGCGGATGGGGATATTGAGAAAGTCTTCGGGCTTTTTAATGAGCGAGTTAACGGGCGTCATCAAGGTTTTGTCGCCCATCCGGATGTTACCGGCCGGCGAAGGCTGGTTGTTGGCGATAATGGATTTGATCACTTCTTCCGGCGTCAAATGGTAACTTCTGATCCGCTCGGGATCGACACGAACGACGATCGTGCGCTGGTTACCTCCGAATGGCGGCGGGCTGGAAACGCCTTCGATCCGGCTAAACATCGGTCGCACGCGGGAGGATGCGAAGTCCTGGATCTCATTTAGTGACCGCGAGGCGCTTTCGAAAACCATCTGGCCGATCGGCACCGAACTCGCATCGAACCGGACCACCTGCGGCGGCACCGTTCCCTCGGGCATGTAGGCTTTCGCGCGGGAGACGTTGTTGGCGACCTCCGCCGCCGCCTGCGCCATGTCGGTGCCGGCGTAGAACGACAGTTTGATCAATGATAACCCCTGGATCGTTTTTACGTCCACGTCGCGGATACCCGATACATACAGAAAGTGGTCCTGGTAGCGGGTTGCGATAAAGCCGTCCATCTGGTCGGGTGCCATACCGCCATAGGGCTGCACTACGTAAATGGTGGGCAAATCGAGGTTTGGGAAAATGTCAACGGGAATGCTCCTGATGGACAGAACCGAGAAAAAGAGGATGCCGATCACGACTACCACGATGGAAATGGGCTGTCGGAGGGCAGTTCTGATGAGTTGATACATAATATTCAGATTTTGTATTTGTCGTGCCGCTCAGCATGACAGTTTGCGTTTCATTGGGCTATTTGATTTAAGAACATACTTAGGTCACCCGCTGCTGCGGCTTTCAGTAGGAGCGAGCGCCAGGCATTGCCATTGGTGACGAACTTGTCTATTTCGGCACGGTTGAGGGCATTCACGCTTTGTGCTAATGTAAAAAGGTCGGTCAGGCCACTTTGGTAGCGCGCTTCTGCCTGGTTGAATGCGCGTTGGGCGGCAGCGAGCTGCACGGGTGTAAGGCGTGCCTGAGCGAGTGAGAGCTGGAACTGGATTTCGGATTCCCGCGCCTGGCGGTCGAGTTGCAGCTGTTGTGTTTGGTATAATGATTTGAAACGCTCAACCTGGAATTGTTCCGCGTGGTAATCGTTTCTGACTTTGAAAATGTTGGTCAGGTTCCAGCGCGTGGAGACGCCGAAGAGATAGTTGAAAACCTGGTATTTTACCCCGCTGCTGAAATCTGTGCGGAAGGAATCGTCCTTATTCGAAACGCCCGACCCGCGCCCCCAGCCGGCTCCCACAAAGGAGATGGATGGCAGAGCCGACCGTTTTACTGCCAGGCTGCGTGCCAATGAGGCGTCTATTTGGGCTTGCGAAAACCTTAATGCAGGATTTTTGAGGAACGATCCTGTTTCTCCGGGAACCGCGGGCAATTTGGAGTAAAAAAACATGCTGTCCACCTGAATGCTATCACGCAGCTCGCCGGTAAGCTCGGAGAAACGAAGTCGCTGTGCTTTTTCGACACGCTGGCTTTCCAGTAACAGCAATTGTGCTTTGGCATATTCGGCAGCGGCGAGCGAGCTGTCGACACCCGGGCGCATGCCCGAACTCACAGCGGCATCGGTCACACGTTTGAAAACCAAGGCCCGTTGAAGGTTCTGACGTTGGGCGTCTACCAGTTTCTGGTTGATCAACAGCAGCAGGTAGGCATCGACGATCCTAACCTGATGTTGAAATAATTCATTCTCATAATCGGCCTGACTACGGGTGAGGTCAGCCCTGGCGGCATTCACATTGGCTTTAATTTTTCCAAAATTGAAAACCTTCCAGTCGACCATCGCGGTCGTGAAGCTGCCAAATGTGGCTGTGTAATAATTTTCCGGACGGATACCACCCGATGGCGACAATGCGCTACCCTCGTTGGGCAGGAACGCGCCGGCGACGCTGTTGCTTGTGGCATAAGTATATTGGTCCTGCACGATGAATGCAGGCAGGTAATCGGTTTTAACGGATTTGATGCGGCTTTCGGCACTATGTATTTCAGCCCGTTTGGCTTTCAAAAAGGGGAAGTTGCCCTTGCCCAGTTCCAGCGCTTCGTGTAGCTTTATCTGCTGTGCACAGGCGGGTAGGCATATAAAGGCTGTTAACAGCAGGATGATTAGCCAGGTGGTCCTGATATTGAAAATTCGGTGTGTGAACCTTTCCTTGGAGTGCGCATTTCCCGGCGGGAACAGATGCGAAACACGATGGTACGGGGAGTGCTTCATAATTCTGGTTAAAGATATTTTTAGCCGAAATTAGAGCCCAATTCTGGAAACATTTGGGAAATGGAATTACTCAAAGGGCTGTTTATTATAGGTTTATCCTTCCCAAATGTTTCCAAATTTGGAACGTACTTTTGTGAAGTACCTTTTTGGAAGAGAAATGAAAATATTAGTAGTGGAGGACGAGAAGGGGCTTGCAGAAAGTATCACGGACTATCTTTCGCGAGAAGGGTTCGTTTGCGAAGTGGCCAATACGTTTTGGCAGGCCGACGAGAAGATCAGCCTGTACCAGTACGATTGCACGATCGTGGACCTCACATTACCGGATGGCAATGGTTTTGATATTATCCAGACACTTAAAAAGATCGCCGCCGCAACGGGTATTATCATTATTTCTGCCCGTAATACATTGGAAGACAAGCTAAAAGGTCTGGAAATCGGTTCGGACGACTATATGACCAAGCCATTCCACCTATCCGAACTCAATGCACGGGTTAAGTCGCTCATTCGGCGGCGGAATTTCGGAGGGAATAATGATATGATATGGAAAGATATCCGGGTCAATCTGCCGGCACGTAAGGTGTTTATATGCGAAGCCGAAACGATGCTGTCGCGAAAGGAATATGATCTTTTGCTTTATTTTCTTTCCAATATCGATGTCGCATTGACGAAGGAATCTATCGCCGAGCACCTTTGGGGCGATAATATGGATTCGGCCGATTCGCTGGATATGGTTTATTCGCATATCAAAAATCTTCGCCGGAAGATCGTCGAGAAAGGTGGAAAGGATTACATTCAATCGATTTACGGGATAGGTTACAAATTTACCGCACCTTGAAACTCCTCGAAAAAGCTAGCCGCATTTACCTGCTCGCCTCGTTGCTGATTTACCTGGCGGTGGGTATCGCCTTCTTCTGGATCATCAAATTCATGATTTACGAAGAGGTGGAAAGCAGGCTAATGGTCGAGAAGCGTGACTTTGAGGCCTACGTTCGCACCAACGATACCTGGACGACTAACTCCTATTTCGTCGAAAATAAAATCGAAGTAGTGCCTGTCTTCAGCAAATTCAAAAACGAAGTGGCATTCACCGACACACTCATCAGCAACCGTTACGAACAAACCGCCGATCCGTTCCGACAGCTTACATTCTACACTTTGATCGGCGGGTCGCCGTATCGGGTCGCGATACGGAAGTCGATGATCGAGTCCTATAAACTGATCGAGGCGATCTCTGCGGCGATGATTGCCTTTTTAGGGCTTTTGTTGGTAAGCACATTTTTCTTTCACCGGGTCTTGTCTGGCAAGCTCTGGGAACCGTTTTACGATTCCTTAGCGAAGATCAAAGATTTTGATTGGACTAAAAATAAGCCCTTGGAGCCCATTAGGAGCGAAATCACGGAGTTCAATGAGTTGGGTGATGTGATGGAAAAAATGGCTTCCAAAATGCAGCACGATTACCGGAGCCTGCGGGAATTTGCCGAAAATGCTTCTCACGAAATTCAGACGCCGCTCGCGCTGATCAATGCGAGGGTGGAACAGTTTATCCAGTCAAAAGACCTGGGAGAAGACCATACTTACTGGATTGAGGAAATTTACCATGCCGCACGGCGGATGTCGAGGCTTAACCAGGGATTACTATTGTTGGCAAAAATTGATAACCAGCAGTTTACCGAACAGGAAGATCTCGATCTTTCCGAGCTAGCTTTGAACAAATTGAAGGATTTCGAAGATATTTTACGACATAAAGACATCCAGCTAAGTGTGCAATCGAGGGGTAGTTTCCGGAAAGTAATGTCCCCGGCGTTGGCGGAAATCCTGCTGACGAACTTGATCAGCAATGCCATCAGGCATAATCATCCAGGCGGTGAGCTCCGGCTGGAAGCGGGCGCTGATTTTGTCCAGATCAGTAACACGGGGAATCCGCTTAAAAGTGATCCGGAACGGTTATTTGAGCGATTTAAAAAAGAGTCTACAGGAGCGGAATCTCTTGGGCTGGGGCTGGCAATTGTAAAGCAGATCTGTGATAATTGTGATTTGCAGATTTCTTATCGGTATTCAGAGTCTATTCACATCATTCGTCTCCAATAGCTATCAATGTTTCGGTAGGTGCGAAGCTACTGCCTCGCACCTACCGAAACACTACTTAGCAACTTTTTGCAATTCGGCTTCCAGCGTTTTGTTGTTAGGAAACTCCTGCGGAATCCAGCGGTTCGCAATCTTGCCTGAACCATCCAATACCAAAAATGGGTAGCGGATATCGATACCATATTTCTCTTTCAGAACCTCAATATTTTCATCCGAAGCCCACAAATGCTTTGCAGCAGGCCGTGTTTTTACGTATTGTTTCCATGTCGTCAGCGGGATGCCAGATGCCACAGAAACATATACGAATGTCACCTTGTCGGCATATTTATCTTCCAAAACCTTCAATCCGGGCTCGTGCTGTCCAATGCTGAATGAGAATACCATACAAACCGGCTTGCCCTGCAACGATGAAACCGTCACGGCGGCGCTATCCGCGTTTAAAAGCGTCACATCGGCGATCGGGGAGCCCGGTTGCAGCGATTCTTTGGTCTGGATCAGTTTAGAAATGTAATCGGAGTAAGGAGACTGCGGAAAGGTAGCTTTATAGTCAGTGAGCAGTGTTTTAGCTGTTTCGACATTCGGAATGGCCGTAGCTGCATAATTAAGCCAGTAGGTAGCAAGATATTCCTTCTGTTTTGGATAACTGGCCAGTTTTTCCTTGCTAAATGCGTATACATCCTGCAACGCTTGCGGGCTGATTTCATAGCGCGTTTCTGATTCGAGCGGGTATTTGCGGGTCGAAGGGATCAATACCCAGTTGCGCAACTCATCACGGTATGCCTGGCTCAACAATGCGTCGTCCGGCTGAATTTTGAAGTCGGTAAGTGTGAAATCTTCCAGTTCTTTCCGTTGGGTAGCATCCAGTTTCGCCACGCGGTTGCGACGCATGACTTTTTCCTGAATTAATTGGCGGGTCAGCGAGGGTTCGGTAGCAGTGGTGGCGAGTACGTAAGCTTCAAATGCAGGCACTACCGGATTTGCCGTTTTAAACTTGTCGAATGCATCCAGTCGCGCTCTTTTCAAACTATCGCTTTGCTGCACCACGCTTTTGTTGTCGATCTGTGATGGTTTGTATCCAAAAACGGGCAGGTATTGGTACTGGTTTTCGAGAAAATAATTTTTCAGGAATGTCTGGTAATTGGCATTCTTGCCTGCGAAAGTCACATCCGCATTCTCTCCGACGTTGATCGTCAGGTCGTCGCCGGGTTGCAGGAACAGCATCCAGGTTTTGTTCACGCCGCTGCCGCTGTACTGCAAGCGCATCATTTTGGGCTCGCTAAGCTGGATCACCGCTTTTTCGGACGTTATATCGGCGAAATTTACCGAAGCGACAGCATCCAGTTTCGCATCCGCCAGCCCGGTGCCCAGATTGGGGTGAAAATGAACATCTTCCAGCACTATCGTAACGGTCACAGCGGCCTTTTTTGGGGCTGTTAACGTAATATTGGCTGTATTTTGCGCGTAAGATACCCAGCTAAATGCAGCCCAGCTGAATAGTGTGAGGATCAGAGTGTTTATGTGTTTCATCGTTTCGAAAGTGAAAACTGTATTTACCAAAACAGGTCGGTGTAAAAATTGTGCCAATATACGTAACTCGTCCCGGTATCTGTTCCGTCTGCTTATTGAGCGTGATCCGCGCATACATTAATGCAGTTTTTGAAAGCATAAATAGGCCAAGTACCTTAACTTCGCTGCCTGATTATCGACTATTCCCATGACCCGCGTTTCACCATTTCAGTTCAATACCCTTCGTGCCCGATTTGAAGGTGAACTTTACTTTGACAACTCCACACTTCACGCAGCGCAGCGTGCAGTGTATGCTACCGATGCCTCCGTTTATCAGGAAATGCCGCTCGCGGTGGCGTTACCAAGGACGGTTGAGGATATTCGTGCACTCATCGAATTCTCAAAGGCAAACAGGGTGACGCTCATTCCACGCGCCGCTGGGACTTCGCTGGCCGGGCAAGTGGTGGGAAAAGGAATTGTGGTGGATATTTCAAAGCATTTTGGGAGGATTTTAGAGGTAAATGCGAAGGAGAAATGGGTGCGTGTGCAGCCGGGAGTGATCCGCGACGATTTGAACAAACACCTTGCGCCTTACGGCCTGCTCTTTGGTCCGGAAACTTCCACTGCCAGCCGCGCGATGATCGGCGGGATGATCGGAAACAATTCTTGCGGCTTGCATTCCATTACCTGGGGCGCCACGCGCGACCATTTGCTGGAAGTGAAAGTATTGCTGTCCGACGGCTCAGAGGCGATGTTCAGTGAGCAGACCATCGCCGACTTTACACAATCGATCCGGGAAAACCAGGTAAAAGGTCAGCGGTTACAGTCCATTCTGGCGGGAATGTTCGGGTTAGTATCCAATCCGATAGATCAGGATTTAATTAAAAAGCAATTTTCAAAGCCAACGGTAACGCGGCGAAACTCGGGTTATGCACTCGATGCATTGGTCCGGAACTTTGAAAAGGGCAACATCAATCTCTGTAACCTGATCGCAGGCTCCGAAGGAACGTTGTGCTTTGTAACAGAAGCTAAAATTGCGCTAGTGGACGCGCCACCGGCGGCTGTGGGTGTGGTGTGTGTACATACCAATTCTCTCGCGGAAGCATTGCACGCCAACCGCGTGGCGATGCAATACGACCCTAAGGCCTCCGAACTCGTGGACAAATACATTATGGATTTTACCAAAAACCATAATGTGTATTCTCAAAACCGCTTCTTCATGCAAGGCGACCCCGCGGCCATGCTCATGGTCGAATTCTGGGGCATTGCGAAGGAAGAAGTCCAGCAAAAAGCGGCCGCATTGATTGCACAGTTGAAGGAAGAAAACCTCGGTTACGCCTATCCGCTTTTGTTTGGTGATGATGCCAATAAAGCCTGGGATATCCGTAAGGCAGGTTTGGGCCTGATCCGTAACTTACCTGGTGACACCCAGCCGGTGAACCTGATCGAAGATTGTGCAGTAGCGGTGGAGGATTTGCCCGCGTATATCGAAGAATTGGAGATTTTGCTCGAAAAGCATGGCTTGCACGCGTCGTACTATGCACATGCGGGTGCGGGCGAGCTGCATGTGGAGCCGATGATCAACCTTAAAACCAGTGAAGGAAAGCAGCAATTCAGGGATGTACTGGCCGACACGGCGGTATTGGTAAAGAAATACAATGGTGCATTGTCGGGAGAACATGGGGATGGCCGTTTGCGGGGCGAATTCATTCCTTATATGATGGGGGAAGAAGTGTATGAAATGTTCAGGCAGGTGAAGCGGATCTGGGACCCGGATGGCGTTTTCAATGCGAACAAGATCGTCGACACGCCGCCGATGAACGAATTCCTCCGCTACGAGCAGGATAAGCCTAATCCGACAATTGAGACAACATTCGATTTTTCAAGGCAGGAAGGCATATTGCGACTGGCTGAGAAATGCAGTGGATCCGGTGACTGCCGCAAAACTGAACTCACCGGTGGTACGATGTGCCCAAGCTACATGGCCACCCGTAGCGAACGTGATACCACCCGCGCCCGTGCCAATATGTTACGCCAGTACCTGACACCCGCGACAGCCCCGGCTACAAACCAGGAAATGGTAAAGGAGGTGCTCGACTTGTGCCTATCCTGCAAAGGCTGCAAATCAGAATGTCCTTCGAGTGTGGATATTGGTAAAATGAAGGCCGAGTTTACCCAGCAATACTACGAAACGCATGGCATACCCATGCGGAGTAAACTGATAGCCAACTTCTCCAACCAGATGAAACTGGCCTCTATCGCTCCCTGGGCGTTCAATGGCATTTTTGGAACACCCGCATTGCGTAAGATCGCTAACAAAATGGTAGGTTTCCACCCCGACAGGTCAATGCCAAAACTTGATAGCGAGACGTTGAAAAGTTGGTGGAATAAACATCAGCAGCGAAAGGAAAAGGTAACCCACGCGCGGAAAGTGTATTTGTTCTGCGATGAGTTCACCAATTATAATGATGCGGAAGTAGGCAAAAAGGCGGTATGGCTATTCGAAAAGCTGGGTTATGAGGTAATTATTCCGGAGCATGTCGAATCAGGCCGGTCGTATTTGTCCAAAGGACTTGTAAAGGAAGCACAGAAACTCGCGATCCAAAATGTGGCCTTACTCAAAGATAAGATCACTTACGATACACCGCTGATTGGCATCGAGCCCTCGGCGATCCTGTCATTTCGGGACGAATATGTCGATTTGGTAGGGGAAAAAGAGAGGGGCCATGCGCAAAAGATCGGTGAAAATGCCTTACTCTTCGAAGAGTTCATCGCCCGCGAAATCGACGCGAAGCGTATTCAGAAAAGCGCATTTGTTTCCAAAAGTCAGCTTATTAAGTTGCACGGGCACTGTCATCAGAAGGCACTTTCGACTTTAACTGCTTCCAAAAAAACTTTACAATTGCCCGAAAATTATCAGGTTCAGCTCATTCCCTCGGGCTGTTGCGGAATGGCGGGTTCTTTCGGCTATGAGGAAGAGCACTTCGACGTGTCAATGCGCATCGGGGAGCTGGTATTATTTCCGACCGTCCGTCAGCAGCCGGAGGATGTGATTATCGCGGCTTCCGGGACGAGTTGTCGCCATCAGATTAAAGATGGTACCGGGCGCAAAGCCATGCACCCGGTTGAAATTTTATATGATGCACTAATCAAATAGCGCTATTTAGTGCCGCGGACGTGCTCATACACTGTGTCTGATCGTAAATTGGTGCCTGCGGTATCGGAAGCAACACTATCGGCGGCGGCGGTTTGATCAGCAGGATTATCCGCCTCTCCCAAATTTCTATCGTGATTGAAAAAGCCGCCAAACCAGGCGATCAGCGAGAGTGCGATACCGACGCCAACAATCCATTTCCAGACGTTTTTAAGGTTCTTGGTGGATCTTGCTTCATCATCTGTTTCTTGCCTGTTCATGGGTTTATTGATTTAGTTTAAAATAGACCCTACCATTTCTATACCAGCGCGGATTCAGCACTTTTTAACCGTTTTATATAACATTGTGTTGATAAAATTTCCCCAAAGTAAGTACTGGGTTAAAAATGTGATAAATCGGGGACGTTTCATGTTACCTTAGCTGGAAATTTCGTTTGAGGTACTAGTTCTTCTCACAAACCAGCCATATTCATGATTAGTAGCCAACGTTTATTAACCCTCTTATTTGCACTTTTCCTATTTGTGCAGATCGACGGCAAGGCACAAAACGATAACCGGAGTTTCCTTTCTGTTACTGCCGGATACAGTTTGCCGGTAGGTGAGCTGGCGAGGGAAAAATTGAACGATCCTTTCGCGGGGTTAACGGGCTCAGGATATTATGGGCAGGTCAATTATGATGTCCGCGTAGCGCGCTGGTTCGGGCTGAAATTTTCAGGTAGCATGAATCAAAATACCACCCGCCCGCAACCGATCGTCGATATCGCCGACTTACGGGTGGAAGAGATCAAAGGTATTATTAACGAAACAACCTCGCATACCTGGGACACGAAGGTTTCGCGTTGGAAATTCAATGCGATCATGGCCGGTCCTGCCATTTTTCTCAATTTTAATCGTGTACAAATCGAAGGGCACGTGCAGGGAGGATATGTAAAGGTTACGTCGCCAACCGTGGACATGACCGGCACATTTCAATCAGGCGAGAACCAGATCCTGGTGCATTTGAGCCCGGCTTCTACCAGTGGTTTCGGTGTAGGTGCCGGGGCGAGTTTACGTTTGCCGATTGCCGGGCCGTTATATTTCCATCTTTCCGGCGATTTCCTTGCTACAGAGGCCGTGCTGAAAAATGTGGCGGTGAATGTCCGTGTGGGCAGTTATCCGGAGGTGGGTATCCCCATTAACGAGAAACGTTTTGTAGGGGTTGCGAACATTGGTGCCGGGTTAGGGATTTCGTTTTAAGTTAAAATATCAATTCAAAAGAAAACGGGCCGGATGCCGCACGCATCTGACCCGTTTTGCTTTTTAGTACTTATCGGCCTGCATTATTTTGCAAACCAAAGCTTCAATTTCATGTCATTCTTGCCTCCCTGGGAGGTAAGCGCCGCTGAAAAGTTTTCATAATTCAGCGATTCTTCCGAGCCCGGGTATGGCAGCCGCGTTGGAATGACATTTCCATTCGTATTCAAAACAGGAGGGACTAGGGCGGGGATGCCGGTACGACGGTACTCGGTCCATGCTTCGACACCCTGGCCGAAAAGCGCGATCCATTTTTGCTCCATGATCTGGGTGAAGCCATCGGCACCCGATTTTAATGCGTTCGCCGTAAGATATGCCTCCGGGACGGTCAGTTTGTATTGTGCGAATGAGGCGGTAATGCCGTCCGTATAGTTTTTTGAGGCGGTACCGGCTGCTGCGATGCCTTTGTAGGCAAATTCCGCTTTGAGGAAAAGCAGTTCTGCATAGCTCATAATCACGCCAGGGGCAGTTGCAGCTACGAAATAGTCGCCTACTTTCGATGTTTTGGAAAGACCCAGGGCATTCGCGTCCGACGATGAAAGTCCGTTTGGAACGCCTTTAAAATCGCCGCCGTCGGCAGGCTTGTTGGCATAAACGGCCAATCTTCCATCATTCAGCGCCGCCAGTTTATTTATTAATGTCGCGCTCACGCGATGATCATCCCGCGTTTTGCGGTTCTGATTGATGGGATTATTGTTGTTTGTTGCATCGAGGTAGTTCAGTTGAACATTGTCAGCGACGGCTTCCAATACCGGATACTTGGCAGGGTCACTCAGAATGCGGGTGATTTCCGATTTCACGTCGATCGGCGCATCGGCTTTGTCGATCATCCGCGAAAGCAGGCGCAGGCTTAGTGAGTTGGAGAACTTCTTCCATTTTGTGAGGTTGCCATTAAAGAGTATATCGCCTGCAATCGCTTTGTTTTTATCGTTGACATCGATCAGGTCGTTGGCTGTTTTCAGTTCGGCGATCAGTGCGGCGTATACATTTTTTTGCGCATCGTATTTGGGCAACAACTTGTCTTCCAGCCCTTGCAGAGCATCTGTATAAGGAATATCACCGTAAATATCGGTCAAAAGCGAGAACACCCACGAGCGCATGATCATTGCCACGGCCTTGTAGTTGGTGTTACCCGATTCCTCCGAAATTTTCGAAATGCGCTGATAATCAGCTAATGCTTCGATGTAAAGTGTTTGCCAGCCGGTGGTATACACGTCGGCCGACACGGTGTACTGGTCGATATCCGTGTATTGGATGCGCGCCCAATGCTGGGAGAAACCGTCGCCGATATCCTGGCCTATAGAACCGCCCCAGTACAGGTCTACGGCACTTTGGATGCCATGAGGCAGAAAGAGGTCGGCGGTACCGGTTGCAGCGCTGTTGTTATTCGTATTGACCTCGTCGAAATCACCCGTGCAAGCCGACAGGCAAACAATGGATGCCACCAGCAATGTCTTGGATTTGAAGGAACGTATGATGCTTTTCATGCTTGAAATCAGTTAGGATAATGGCTTACAGGTTGAAACTGATGTTAAAACCAACGGTTCTGGTGGTCGGGATCTGACCGTTTTCGATGCCTTGCAGGTTACCATCGTTATAGTAGCTGGTTTCAGGATCGATATGTGGCAGGTTGCTTTTCAGGAGCGCGAGGTTGCGGCCAACCACCGAAATCGCGATGTCGCGGAACGGCAGTTTTTTGAACACCTGGCCTGTAAGCACGTAAGTCAGCTTCACTTCGCGCAGTTTCACGTAACTGGCGTCGAAAATGGTGTTTTCGTTGTTGGTCAGCAGGTAATATTTGTGATGGTATTCCTCGGAACTGATACGTTTTTCGTTTGCCACATATTCAGGAGCGGCGGCAGTGCCGATATTCACTACGCCCTGGCCCACGATGCCGTCTTCACGTCCCATCGTAGTTTCTTCCAAAACCCCCGTGTAGCGACCGATATTGATGGATTGTGAGAAAATATCACCTCCATGTTTTACGTCGATCAATGTGCTAAGTGATAGGTTTTTATAACGGAAAGTATTTGAGAACCCTCCGATCCAGTCGGGAGTGAAGTTGCCCAACACACGGCTTGCCGATTCCAGTACCGGGTAACCCTGCGCATCGTAAATGATCTGACCATCTGGAGCGCGCTGGAAGCCTTTTCCGAAGAATGTGCCGTAAGGCTCGCCTACGCGTGCTTCCACCGACAATCCGCGGAAGCTGTTGGTGGTGGTAGCCTGGGTCAATGGGTTATAGCTGGTGTTCAGCTGGTAGGTGGTCAGGTTGTTAGCCAGGGAAACAACCTTGTTCTTGTTGCGCGCCCAGTTAACGCCCACCTCCCATTCAAATGTCTGTGTTTTAATTGGTGAGGCTGTCAGTTGGATCTCGATACCTTGGTTTTCGATCTTCCCTGCATTGAGGAGTTTGGACAGATAACCGGTAGCGTTTGAGATGTTTACATCAAGAATCTGGTTGGACGAAACCTTTTTATAATAGGTAAGATCCAAACCAATGCGGTTTTGCCATAAACGAATATCTGTTCCGATCTCATAGGAAGAAGTTAGCTCGGGTTTCAGGGTCGCATTCAGCAATGCATTGTTTTCGGAAAGGCTCGGTGTGCTACCCCATGGGTTTTCATATTTGTAGGTACTTGCGAGTCGATAAGGATCAGTGTCGTTACCCACACGCGCCCAGCCAGCCCGAATTTTGGCAAAAGACAATACCGATGATTTTACATCGAAAATATCGGTAATGATAGCGCTGACAGCCGCGGAAGGATAGAAGTAAGAGCGGTTGTCGCTTGGCAGTGAACTCGACCAGTCATTACGGGCCGTCAGATCCACAAACAGGTAATTGCGAAAACCGAGATTAGCGGCGGCGTAAAGGCTGTTTACGTTTTTACGAATAAAACTGTTCTCCGTCACCGGGCGTTGGCGCGAATTACCCATATTGTATACCCGAGGGATCGCAAGTTCGGTAGCGCCCATGTAGTTGCGTTGTGCGTAATTGCTTCGGTGGTTGCCTCCGATGTTTGCGGTAATGTCAAACTCCCCGAATTTATGGGTGGCATTCAAAAGGAAATCGGAGTTGGACTCGCGGACGAATATTTGCTCCTCATTGTAAGCGTCGTACAATGACGAAGCGCCGATTTTGGCCTGGCGGGCGGCGGTTTTGGTTTTGCGGCGATCTTCGTAAAAGTCCGTTCCGGTGCGGGCGGTGAGGCTTAGCCAATCGGTGAATTTATAAGTTGCCGACATGTTTCCGTACAGTCTGTCGCGTTCGTTGGCCCGGGTGCTCTCATTGAGCAGGTAATACGGGTTAGTCCAGTAGTTGTCGTTCCAGTTGTATTGATAAATGCTACCCGGCTTGTGATAATCTTTCAACTTGTCCATATCCACCTGGCGGCCAAACCAGATGAAGTACAACCCGAAGTTGTTACGGTTGTCGCTACCGTCTTTTACATAATTACCAGTTGCGCGGATGCTCAGCTTTTTGGTTAGATTCCAGCCTGCATTCAATGATACCGTGCGGCGTTTGTAATCGGTATTCGGGAGAATGCCGGTTTGGTTCAGATCGGTAAATGAAAGCCGGAAATCGCCTTTGTCGTTAGCACCGGTAATAGCCACGTTGTTGGTCAGGGTGCGGCCGGTTTCGAAGAACTTATCGACATTGTCGGGATGCGCGATCCAGGGCGTGGGCGTGCGGGTGCCGTCGGCACCAATAGGCGAATCGAATTGTGGTAGCAAACGACCGTCGAGTTTTGGGCCCCAGCTCTCATCTACACCATCGTTCACGCCGGCACCGGTTCCATCCACGTAGGAGAATAGTCCCTTTGCACCTTGTCCGTATTCATTTTGCCACTTAGGAAGGCGGAATGGCGATTCGAATGCTGTGTTCGTATTGAATGAAACGCCGATGCCCTTCGTGCCTTTACCACTTTTGGTCGTAATCAAAACAACGCCATTTGCTCCTCTTGAACCATATAACGCAGCGGCACTCGGGCCTTTCAGGACGTTGATAGACTCTACATCGTCCGGGTTGATCGACGCGGCGGCATTGCCATAATCGATCCCTGTTCCCGAGCCGAAGTTGCTGTTATCGACCGGCACACCGTCCACGACGAACAGGGGTTGGTTGTTGCTGCCAATGGAACTGGCACCGCGGATAATCATCCTGGACGACGAGCCGGGAGCACCATTGGAGTTGGTCACCTGCACACCAGCCAGGCGGCCCGATAGCGAATTGACCAGGTTCGTTTCCCGTGCCTGGGTAAGCGTTTTACCGCTAACTTCCTGCACGGAATAACCCAATGCCTTCTTCTCACGGGCAATACCGAGGGCCGTCACGACGATCTCGTTGAACTGCGTCGCATCACTTTCGAGCATAATGTCGAAAACGGTTTTGGAGCCAACGGGAATTTCGGTGGTTTTGTACCCGATAAATGAAACAACCAGGGTTGCATTGGCCGGCGTGCTGAGGGTAAAATCGCCGTTTGCGTCTGTCGTGCTCCCACGACTGGTGCCCTTGATGAGGATGCTGGCACCCGGAAGATTCCCGTCGGCCGATTGCACTTTACCTTTGATCGTCAGGTCTTGTGCAAAACCTGTCCAGCTAAGGAACAGCAAGAACAATAAGAAGCCTAATGTAAAGACTTTCTTCATAATTGATTAAGTAATGGAGTGAAACAGTTAGGTAACCTTTTAAAAACAGAAGATTATTCTATTTTTAATTAATTTCAAAAAATATCTGATTGTGCAAAAATGTTTTAATAAAATATTCGTCGACAAAAGTGATTTTATTTAAAATATTATATTAAAAACCAAGATTTTTATAGGAGAGTAAGGACTTTCCGAAACGCCGGGCGTGGTAGCGTGGCTATGAGGCGTTTATCAAAATAGAATGCGTCGGGCGGTATTTAGGATTGTTATTAAAAGTTAGCGGCGCTGGAATTGCTATATTTGCATTCTGTTCAAAATGGGCGGCCCTATGCCGTTCACATTCGCGTATTCGAATATAGCTTTAAATGAAGGTTCTTAAATTTGGCGGCACCTCTGTCGGCTCGGTCGACAGCATCAAAAAGGTAATCAGTATCCTCGAAGAAAATCTGTCAGAAGGCGAGCGCATCGCCGTGGTTTTCTCGGCCATGGGCGGGGTCACGAACAGGCTTATCGAGATCGGGAAGATGGCGGCCGCCGGGAATACGGAATACGTGGAGTTTTTGAAAGGCGTCGAAGAACGGCATTTCGCGGTGGTGCGGGGACTTATTCCTGTCAAAAACCAAAGCAGCACATTTGCCGCGGTAAGGGGCCTTTTTAATGAATTGGAAGACATTCTGCGAGGTGTTTCCTGGATTCGTGAGCTGTCCGAACGCACACTGGACCTCATTATGAGCTTCGGGGAGCGGCTTTCTACGATGGTTATTACCGAAGTTCTCAAAAGTAAAGGCGTCGCCGCCGAGTTCTGCGACGCGCGCCAGATCATCCGCACCAATGCCGTTTATGGTATGGGGGATGTGAATTTTGAGACAACCAATCACCTCATACTCGAACATTTCGCGAAAAGTACGGCATTGCAATGCATTACCGGCTTTATCGCATCCACAGCCGAAGGCGTAACAACGACACTCGGCCGGGGCGGCTCCGATTACACCGCGTCCATCGTAGGCGCTGCGCTGGAAGCCGATTCCATCGAAATCTGGACCGACGTCGACGGTATGATGACCGCCGACCCGCGCAAGGTGGCGAATGCGTTCACGATCCCGTCTATTTCGTATGCGGAAGCGATGGAATTGTCGCATTTCGGGGCGAAGGTCATTTACCCGCCGAGCTTGCAGCCTGCATTTGCGAAGAACATTACACTTAAAGTTCTTAATACATTTAATACCGGCTTTGAAGGGACGTACGTTCAGAAATCCGCTAACGGTAAGGAATATGCGATCACCGGGATTTCGTCGATCGATGAGATTGCGCTGGTCAACATTCAGGGTAGCGGTATGATCGGCGTCGCCGGTATTTCGGGGCGGTTGTTTACCTCGCTCTCCAACAATGCCATCAGCGTCATCCTGATTTCACAGGCATCTTCTGAGCATTCGATCTGTTTCTCGATCGACCCTAGAAATTCCCAAAAGGCTATTGAAGTTCTCGAAAAGGAATTCGCGACGGAGATCAGTTTGGGACATATCGATGGTATTTCGGTTGAAAAAAACCTGTCGATCGTCGCCATTGTGGGTGAGGGAATGAAAAAGAATACCGGTATTTCCGGCAAGCTTTTCTCTGCTTTGGGTAAAAACGGGATCAATGTGGTAGCCACGGCACAAGGATCTTCCGAGCTGAACATTTCCGTGGTTATTTCAAAAAGCGATCTTTCCAAAGCACTGAACTCCATTCACGGCGTGTTTTTCCAATCGGAAACACGGTCATTGAACCTCTTTGTCGTCGGAGTAGGGTTGATCGGCAGTACGCTCATCGAGCAGATTCGTAACCAGACCCAATTTTTGCGGGAGGAAAAGTTGCTGAACCTGAATATCGCCGGTTTATCCAATACGAAAAAAATGCTGCTCGATCCGGACGGCATCAAGCCAGAAAACTGGCGCGACCGGGTGATGGACGAAGGCGTGAAAACGAGCCTGCCCGCATTCGTACAGCGCATGATCGAGCTCAACCTCCCGAACAGCGTTTTTGTCGATTGTACTTCCGATAAGGACATTGTTCAATACTATCACATGTTGCTTGATGCGAGTATCAGCGTAGTTACGCCTAATAAAGTGGCTAACTCCGGCAGCTATTCGGAATATATCTCATTGCAGCGCACGGCTTTGCAGCGTGGCGTAAAGTTTCTTTACGAAACCAACGTTGGTGCAGGATTGCCCATTATCAATACCATTCAGGGGTTAATGGCCAGCGGCGATAAGTTTTTGAAGATCGAAGCGATCCTTTCGGGAACGCTGTCCTATATATTCAACAATTTTGGCGGCGACAACCGCTTTGTGGACGTCGTGCAGGAAGCCAAAGCCAAAGGCTTCACCGAACCCGACCCGCGCGACGATCTCAGCGGAGCCGACGTAGGCCGGAAAATCCTGATCCTTTCGCGTGAAGTAGGGGTAGCGCTGGAACCGGAAGAAGTCAAAATATCACAAATTTTGCCCGGGAATTGCCTGAATGCACCCACGGTGCCTGCGTTTTTCGAAGAACTGGAAATTTCCAATGCCTTTTTTGCCAATATGCAGTCCGAAGCGGAAGCACGGGGCGAAAAACTGCGCTACATCGCAACACTAGAAAACGGCAAAGCCACGATCGAGCTCAAAACCGTAGATGCGTCGCACCCGTTTTACACGCTGTCGGGCAGCGACAACATCGTTTCCTTCACCACGGAACGTTATAAAGACCGCCCACTGGTGATCAAAGGCCCGGGTGCCGGGGCCGAAGTGACGGCATCCGGCGTCTTCGCGGATATCATGAGTATCAGTAGCTATTTGGGATAAAAACAACCATTTACAGTGAATTCAGTAAAAGCTTTTGCGCCGGCGACAGTCGCTAATGTGTCGTGTGGGTTTGATATTTTCGGGTTTGCCATTCAGGAGCCAGGGGATACGGTTGAGTTGACCAGACGGGACGAGCCGGGTGTTGTCATTACCGAGATTACAGGCGACGGGGGACGGCTGCCACGGCAGGCAGAAAAGAATTCGGTGACGGTAGTTATGCTGGCATTGCTGAAACATCTCGGCATCAAAGACCTTGGCTGCGAGGTAGTGTTGCGTAAAAATATGCCTTTGGGCAGTGGAATGGGGTCCAGCGCGGCGAGCGCAGTGGCCGGTGTGGTGGCCATGAACGAGTTGTTGGGTAATCCGTTAACCCGAACAGAATTGCTGCCTTTCGCGATGGAAGGCGAGCGCATTGCATCGGGATCGGCACATGCGGATAATGTCGGGCCTTCGCTTTTGGGGGGATTTGTCGTAATCCGCAGCTATAATCCACTTGATATTTTTACCATTCCTGTGCCTGACGATCTTTATTGCACGCTCGTCCATCCTGATATTGAAATCAATACCAAAGACGCCCGTTTTATATTGCGAAACGAAGTTTCGTTGAAAAATACCATCGCGCAAATGGGCAATGTTGCTGGTTTGGTAGCCGGTCTCATGAAGGCAGATTACGATTTGATCAGCCGCTCGATGGTGGACGTGATCATCGAGCCCGTTCGTTCGATCCTCATTCCTGAATTCAAAGAAGTGAAACAGGCGGCTATTTCAAATGGCGCCTTAGGATGCAGTATTTCCGGTTCTGGGCCATCGATGTTTGCTCTTAGCAAGGGTATAGACAATGCGAAAAATGCCGGAAAAGCCATGCAGGCGCGTTTTGCCAGTGTGGGTATCGAATCGGGCATGCACGTGTCGGCGATCAACCAGGGCGGCGCCATGATTTTGTAGTTCAAAATCAATATAGCGTTTTTGGTGATCCGGTGAACTTTCAGGTAAGGCTATGACGTTAATTTTGACAGGTAATAAAACATTAGAAAAATGGTTACGGTAAGCGATACAGCCAAAAATAAAATTGTAGAACTCCGCAAGGCCGACGGCTTTGAAGAAGATTATCAGATCCGCGTAGGCGTGCTTGGCGGCGGTTGTTCGGGCTTGACATACAACCTGGAATTTAATTCCGATTCGAAGCCGAATGATATGGTTTTTGAAGACAAAGGGGTGAAAATTATCGTAGACAAGAAAAGCCTGCTATACCTGGCGGGAACAACGCTCGACTTTTCCGACGGTTTGAATGGAAAGGGCTTTCAGTTCATCAATCCGAATGCAACCCGTACCTGCGGCTGCGGCGAAAGCTTCGCGGTATAATTACATTATTAAAATATTTTATTTTGAAAAAACGCGCTTCGAAATCCGGAGGGCGTTTTTTTTATCGTTTTGAATGGGTTTATTTTGATCCGTCTTTTACACACCGCATTAAGGAACGTTAAAATCCATTTGAATGAAACCAACTCTTTTGATTTTGGCTGCCGGCATCGGTAGCAGGTACGGAGGTATCAAACAGCTCGACCAGTTCGGCCCCAACGGAGAAACGATCATCGATTATTCTTTATACGACGCCATTCGCGCAGGTTTTGGAAAGGTAGTTTTTATTGTACGCCAGGAAATTAAGGAAAGCGCAGAGGCCATTTTCAGCCCAAAACTGAAAGGTAAGATTGACTTCGACTTTGCAATCCAGGGTATTCAGTCATACGTTCCCGAAGATTTGGGCACCGTAGAACGCACCAAGCCATGGGGGACCGGGCATGCGACACTTTGCGCATGGAATAAAACCGACACGCCATTCGCCGTGATCAATGCCGACGACTTTTACGGTCGCGATGCATTTGAAACGATGGCGCAATTCCTGCAAAACGATACTAACGACAAGCAACACGCGATGATTGGCTACGAGCTGAAACGCACATTGTCGGAAAACGGCACTGTGTCACGCGGCGTGTGCGTCGAGCGCGAGGACCATAATCTGGAATCTGTCGTGGAACGTACCAAAATCTTTGAAGACAATGGCGTCATCTACTTCGAAGAAGGAGAAACCCGCACCGAGCTCGCGCCGGAAACGCCGGTATCCATGAACTTCTGGGGCTTCAAACCGTCGATGTTCCCGATTACCGAAGGCCTTTTTAAAAAATATGCCCGCGAAAATATCAACACCCCGAAGGCAGAATTCTATATCCCGACCGTGATGACGCATATTATCAAAGATGGCCTGGGCGATTGCCGCGTATTCCGCATCGCTTCCGACTGGTTCGGCGTGACCTATCCTGAGGATAAGCCATCGGTGCAGGCGTCTTTGAGTGCCTTGCATGAGGCGGGGATTTATCCTTCGAAGTTGTGGGAGTGAAATCCATAAACAACAAAAAATCCCGTTACTGACACCAGCAACGGGATTTTTTGTTGTATGCAATGTCATTTCGTCACTAGGATTTTCCTCGTTGTTTGCGATCCGTCATGGTTTGTAATGACTACAAAATAAGTTCCGTTGGGAATTCTGTTCATGTCAATGGCTGATTTGAATCCCGCGGTCTGATAGATCACAGAACCTGCGTTTGTCAGGATCTCTATCGCCCGAACCTGATCAGGATTTTTGATGTCGATTTTCAGATGTTCCGAGACAGGGTTGGGATAGACTGCGACCTGGTCACGCAATGCTTCGACTTCCATGTTTGCTTTCTTCTTGATGGTCCCCGCCATATCAGTGGCTGTGTTATCCGGCACCGGTGCTGTACTATTGCCCATTAAATACGCGGGTAGATACCGCCAGGGCCCATACGCCTGACCGGTTAGCGCCAAAGCAGGATGATATTTAACGCGTACCCTCACCTTGGTCGAGGGGCCTTGCTTGCTGATTACATTCTTCAACTCAATACCGGCCAAACCCAGATTGGAATAAGTATTCTGTGAACCGGTGGACTGGGTGCTGTTGGTGATGGCATTGTTGCTTCCTTTGGAGAAGCCTTGTGCCAGCGGCTTCGTTTCCCATACTAGCTTCCCTTTGCCACGTCCAAGGAACGACTTGGCGAAAAAGCCAGCTCCAAAGTTGTTTTGGGCAAATTGGGTGTGGTTGATGGGGGTTAGCAGATCGGCGGAGTTGTAGAGGCGGAGGTTGTTGCGGAGGCCATTTCCGTTATTTCCTTTAAATAGTAACGCTGACCCTTTAGTATTGTAAGAGGTGGCTCCGATTAGAACGTCGGAATAGCCATCCCCGTTGACATCACCTGCATACGCCACCGATTCTCCCATATTTGAATTGGCTATGTTGTTTCCAAATGTGATTGGAGTCTGTGAATTTACCCCGTTTGCTGATCCAAGGTATATAAAAGCTGCGGTGCCAATCTGAGAATATTGTACTGCTCCAATTAGCAAATCTCCATATCCATCCCCATTGAAATCTCCTGCCTCCGAAACGGAGTTCCCGAAGTAGGATGGTTGTCCAATTTTCAATATTGTTTTGGAGGAATTTATATTTATACCCGCTGACGATCCATAATAGATGAATGTTCCTCCGTCTCCTGCTTGGTTGTCGGGAATACCCACAGCAATATCATTAAATCCGTCTCCATTAAGATCACCCGCCCCGGAGACACTGTATCCATTCCAGGTGTCCGGTAATTTATTTTCGATTATTGTGGGGTTATTACTAACTCCTGATCCTGAACCGTAGAATATAAATGCGGCAACGGAATAGGATTGGTTGTTACTGTAAAAACCGGCTCCTACCAAAATATCATCAAAGCCGTCACCGTTTACATCACCAGCATTTGACACTGCTCCCCCAAATTGTTCGGACTGCTGATCTCCTTCCAATGTAATTGCGGCTACGGTATTGATCCCCTGACCGGAACCGTAGTAGACATATGCAGCTCCCTCGTCAAATTGCTTATCATAATTAGGATCGCCTACCAAAACATCGTCGTAACCATCACCATTAACATCTCCGGCGCTGGAAACCGTCCACCCAAAGGAACTTTGCGTTTGGCTGTTTTTGAGGATAGAAGGTGTATTTGTAATAAGGCCTTGATTCGATCCATAATAGATTAAAGCGGCTCCCTCAACTAAGCCTTTTTGAGGGTTCCAGCTAACAAAATAGCTCATATCTCCGATTATAACATCGTCAAAGCCATCACCATTTACATCCCCAGCGCCAGCCACTGAGAAGCCTAAACCACCGCTTCCTACAACATTTTCTATTTTAGTGACCATGTTGAGGTTTATTCCTTGTAAAGAGCCATAGTAAATATATGCTGCTCCCGAATTGGCCTGCCCGCTGTTGTGTTCGTATGCGCCTACAATAATGTCACTAAAACCATCACCATTTACGTCACCAGCGTTTGCAACTGACCGTCCGAAGGAACAGAAGTCCTGATATCCAGTTATTTCCTGGGAATAAATGTTGGTCCCCCTCGCTCCTCCGAGCCACACCAACGCAGCGCCTTCATCCCCCTGCCCTTTATCATACATATGGGCGCCCACAACAATATCACTATACCCATCCCCGTTCACATCGCCTGCACTGGCCACCGAAGAGCCCATGTAAGCATTAATCTGGTTGCTTTCCTGCACAGATGTAGCCGCACTGTTAATTCCGTTTGAAGATCCTTAATATACAAAAGCTGCACCTTCATTGCTTTGCCCATTATCGTAGAAGTTGGCACCGACGATCACATCGGCGTAGCCATTTCCATCCACATCCCCTGCTGCGGAAACAGAAACACCATACTGTGCCCCTGCCTGGTTGCATTCCAGGAGCTTTGAAACGCCGGAACCAATGCCATTAACTGATCCGTGGTATACAAATGCGCCCCCCTCATTGCTTTGTCCGTTGTCGTACTGATATGCGCCAACGATCACGTCCGAAAACCCGTCCCCGTTTACATCGCCTGCTGTGGATACCGAGTGGCCGAAGTAGGCGGTGGCCTGGTCGCTTTCTAGTGTTGTAACCACGACGGCCGAAATTCCGACGTTTGTGTATCCGTGGTAAACGAATGCGGCACCTTCATTGCTTTGTCCCTTGTCGTACTGAGATGCCCCGACGATGACGTCACTGACGCCATCCCCGTTTACATCCCCGGCTCCTTTCACGGAACAGCCGAATTGAGCGTCGGGTTGGTTCTTTTCCAATGTGGTAGCTGCCTGTGTGGCCACTCCCGTTCCCGAACCGTGGTATACAAATGCGGCACCTTCATTGCTTTCATTGTTATCGTACATGGGCGCCCCAACGATGACGTCGCTGAACCCATTATTATCGACATCACCTGCCAGGGCTACGCGGTGGCCAAGGTTGGCGTCTGGCTGGTTGCTTTCCAGGGTGGTGAACGGTTGGGTGTTGATCCCGACAAGGTCAGAGCCATGGTAAATGAATGCTGCTCCTTCGTTGTTTTCGTTTTTGTCGTACATCGGAGCGCCTACGATGACATCACCGAACCCGTCGCCATTGACGTCCCCGGCATTGGATACACTGTTGCCGAACTTAGCCTCTGGCTGGTTGCTTTCCAGGGTACAGGCTGGTGAAGTACCCAAGCCGGTCGCTGTGCCATGGTATACGAATGCAACGCCTTCATTGGTTTCCCCTTTGTCGTAATTGGGCGCCCCTACGATGACATCGCTGAATCCATCGCCATTGACGTCCCCGGCGCTTGAAACGGAATACCCGAAAGCGGCGAGTCCCTGGTCTTTTTCGAGCAACGTTGCCGCATTGGCTGGGTTACCGTTTACAACGAGCGGATCGATGGTGACCGGATAAGCGGCATTTTCGACATTGACATCGATCTGTATCTTGCCGCCTACATAAGCGAGGCTGGCAACCAGCGGCTTTTGATTTGCGTCCCAGCAATGCAGGTCACGATAATGGAGTTGTTCTGAATTAGATGTAGCACTTCGACGCGTCAGCAGAATCTCATTATTTCCCAAGTCAGCAACCTGCATGCCATCAATTGCCAGTTTGACTTGCAGGCTGCTTGTACCCTCGGGAGCATTCTTTACAATAAAGTTCTGCCTAATGCCGCTTGGGTCGTTGATGTATTGCTCGATAAAGCCTTTGTGACGGATGTGCAGTTTATTGCCATCAGGTTCAGTTTGGGCCGTTTTGAGTGGTTCGAACAGCTTTTTGCCATCAGCATAAACACCTTCATTGACCAGTTGTAATTTGAAATTGTGGCCTGCCGAATCTTTGCGGTTGACGATAGTGAGTTGGCCTGGTTGGTAATATGCCCTCAATCCGTGGCTCCGGTTAGGGCTTTGCAGGGTATTTTTCAGGCTGTCGTAAGTGATGTAGTATTCCCGTTCGGAGAGGTTTTGCTGGATTTGAGAAAGGGCGTTTTGCGGGATCACATCACCCTCCTGCCTAGATAAGGAAGCTTTGTGTGAACTGGTTTTGGCCGAAGTGCTTGTTAAATGGTCCCGATATGCGTAGCAGCCGAGAATCAGTGCCGCGGCAAGTACGGGTAAAAGCAATTTTTGGTAGGTGTGTCTCATCGTGGTTGCATTTAGGGTACATGAAGAAGTTTGAAAAGGCGGCAAATGCCTTTCCAAACTTCGTGATACCATTGACCTGAAATGCAATGCAATGAGCAAGAGGGGACTGTAATGAGCAGAAGGCGCTCAAATTAAGTCCTTCCTGGCGAAGACTTTGTGGCTCGGTGTCTCCTTAATTAGCAAAAAGCCCTTTGACTCGGGATGGGCCAGGAAGTTGTGATAGGATGCGTCTTTTAAGAAGTACCCATTCATTTTATCGTTAATGATGACACAATTGACTTTATAGTCGGCAAGGCATTTGGCGAAATTTTTTGGGCGGATAATGTCGTAATAGTGGAACGTCCAGTCCAGTCCAACATAGCGGTTATAAGAGAAAGGCGCGTCGCCACCCAGCGCTGAAACGGGCCCTTTTATATTGCATTTTTGAAGCATCAGAGCAAAATTCTTTGATGGTAGTGGTTTGCTTTGAATGTTCTCCTTGTATTTCGGAATGAAAAGAAGTATGATGAAAATCAGGTTTCCGCACAGTAATGCGAGTTTCGGCCAGTTTGCGTAGCCAGCAGGGTACTTTTTCAGTTCTATGCCGTTGCATAGCAATGCCAGTACGTACAAATAAAGGAACAAGTGATAGAGCACGTAATGCGGGCGCGGATAAATAAAGAAGTTGGATATGAAGGTCGGCAGAAGGATAATTAAAAACACGATCAGAAAGAGCGCATTTCTCTTGAAAGCCGAGACGATATTCATCCAACTTTGCCGGTAATTCATCCGGAACAATACCGCTACGCCCATGGCAAAAAGCACATATTTTCGAAAGGGGAATTGTATGCTGTCGAAGATAATATCTTTCAAGTAATGCGGGATCAAGCCGGCATACCGGATAATATTCGTCTTGACATGCCAGAACACCATTTGCGGGTTAGACAGGATGGCATCTTTGATAGACGTCAGTTTGTGGCCGAAGGCACTTGTGGTAATCTGATTGAAATGATTCCACGGGGATAGGTTCAATCCGGGATGCACTTCGATGTAGTTGATGGAAAAGTGATGTTTGAAGGTCCAGAAGCTTCGGTCCCTGGCGCCGATAGGTGTTCCCAGGAGATATCCGGCAGCAACGATAATCGCAACGATTGCCACGATGTAACCCCATTTTTTCGCTCGAAAGCAAATAAAAACCGTTACGACAGAAAGCAGAAAACAGGCAATGTAAAGTTCAGGTCTGGCATAAGCTGCAAGTAGTGTGAATAAACTGCAATAAAAGAACTTCCGTACCAGGTCTTCGGCGTACGTGAAAGCGAGAAGGCCAAGCAGTAAAAAAATAATGGCGTAATGCGTCAGCTTGGGAGTCAGTGGGTAATTGAGACTGGAAAACATAAACATCAGGCTCAGCCATACCGCCAGCCAGACATTTATGTTTCGTGCTCTCAGCAAGAGGTAGAAAAGAATGATAGGTATGGTGGTGGTAACGATATAATTAATGTAGAAGGTTTGAATGGCGTCATCGGTAATGAGCTGTAATAGCAATTGAAAGCCATAATAAAGCGGGCCGTCGTCCGCTCCTCTGTATTTACCTTTCAAAAGCATCATGCCAAAGGAGAAATACAGGTCGTCGTCGTCTGAAATGATGTCGAGCCGGTTGAGGTAATTATAGTTGATCAGGATTGCGCCTGCCACTACCAGCAAAAATCCCAGGATTTGAAGTGTGCTGAACCGCAAGGCACCCAAGGACGTTGATATTTTTTTTGAAAGAGATTGAGAGGGTTGTGCTAACGTTGTCATAGGCGTCAAGATAATAAAAATTTTGAAATCGGATGGGTAATTGGTCATTCTAAAAGTTCAATAATTTATTGAAGGGAAGCGTAATCCAATAGACAAAGGGTTTAATTACTATAATAACCGGTCATTTTTTGTAAAAATAAGACCTGCCAGCGGGTTCACTAACGCAGGCAGGTCTTAGAATTATTTGACAAAAGTGTTAACGGACAACAACTTTCCTTGATGTCTGTGAACCGTCGGTATGACTGATGACCAGGAAGTAAATGCCAGTTGCTAACTCGCTTACATTGATTGGATTATCCGGGTTGGCTGCCTGGCCAACCATTCTGCCATCGGGTGTAAGCAATTTGATATTCTTCACCATTTCGGGGTGGTCATGGGTGATATGGAGCTGATCTGAAGCCGGATTGGGGTAAATGGCAATCTGATCTCGCCATAAACCGACTTCCATATTTGCTTTCTTCTTGATGGTCCCCGCCATATCAGTGGCTGTGTTATCCGGCACCGGTGCTGTACTATTGCCCATTAAATACGCGGGTAGATACCGCCAGGGCCCATACGCCTGACCGGTTAGCGCCAAAGCAGGATGATATTTAACGCGTACCCTCACCTTGGTCGAGGGGCCTTGCTTGCCGATTACATTCTTCAACTCAATACCGGCCAAACCCAGATTGGAATAAGTATTCTGTGAACCGGTGGACTGGGTGCTGTTGGTGATGGCATTGTTGCTTCCTTTAGAGAAGCCTTGTGCCAGCGGCTTCGTTTCCCATACTAGCTTCCCTTTGCCACGTCCAAGGAACGACTTGGCGAAAAAGCCAGCTCCAAAGTTGTTTTGGGCAAATTGGGCGTGGTTGATGGGGGTTAGCAAGTCGGAGGAGTTGTAGAGGCGGAGGTTGTTACGGAGGCCTAAGCCGCTATTACCGTAATAGACGGATACTCTTCCTTCATTTGCTTGATTGTTGTCGTATTGATGAGCGCTGGCAATAATATCACTATAGCCATCTCCATTAACGTCACCGGCCCCCGCAACAGAATTGCCTAAAAAGGCACTGTTTTGATTACCTTCGATTAAGAGATTACTGGTTGTTGTCAAGCCGGTGGGTGATCCCTGCAAAAGGTAAACAGCACCTTCGTTACTTTGGCCGTTAGAAAAACCAATACTGCCAACAATTAAATCACTATATCCATCACCATTGACATCGCCTCCTGAAGAGATGTTGCCAAAATAACCGTTTGCAACATTTTTTTCTAGGATTACCGGAGCGTTGTTAATGCCGTTAGCTAACCCGTAAAAGATAAAAATTGCTCCCTCAAAAGCCTCTCCATTGCTATAACTGTGTGCTCCAACTGCAATGTCACTAAATCCATCTCCGTTAATATCTCCGGCATTGGCTACTTCCCCCATCTCTGCGAAAGCAAAATTACTTTGTAAAATAGCAGGATTTGCTGGATTTATACCAGATTGGGAGCCATAGTAAACAAATGCTGCACCTTCATAATCTTGTCCATTCGTAAAGAAAGGATTGCCAATAAGCACATCTCCAAACCCGTCTCCATTTGCATCGATCGAGCCTGCAACCGATATGCCCATGTACACGCCGTCCGTGCTTCCATTGATTATTGTTGGATTTGTATTTAAATTTATTCCATTTGCTGAACCATAATAAATGATTGCACGCCCTTCGTCCATGTATGGATTGCTAATATCATATTCAGGTTCTCCAATAACTATATCGCCGTACCCATCTTTATTAACATCTCCCGCGCTGGAAACAGAAGATCCGAATTTGGCATCTCCCTGCGTTCCAAGGAGAGTGGTTTCGGTTAAATTACCCATCCCCAAACCTAGTTTAGAGCCATAAAAAACCCAAACTTTGCCTGTATTTTCGATACCATTGTCATACAACGGAATGCCAACAATCACATCTCCAAATCCATCCCCATTAACATCTCCGGCGCTAGCCACAGATCCCAAACTGGCATATTGTTGATTACCTTCCAATGTCGTATTAGGAACAGCGGCCAATCCTTGCGCGGAGCCATGAAATACAAAAGCAGCTCCTTCGTCGGTTTCTCCATTATCAAAGTTGTTGGCTGAGACAATCACATCTCCAAATCCATCCCCATTTATATCTCCTGCGCTAGCCACCGACCAACCAAACTGATTACCGGGAACGTTCATTTCCAGATGGGTAACGACTGTTTCTTTAATACCCCTCGCTCCTCCGAGCCACACCAACGCAGCACCTTCATCCCCTTGCCCTTTATCATACATATGCGCGCCCACAACAATATCACTATACCCATCCCCATTTACATCCCCTGCACTGGCCACCGAAGAACCCATGTAAGCATTGAGCTGGTTGCTTTCCTGCACAGATGTAGCCGCGCTGTTAATACCGTTTGAAGATCCTTCATATACAAATGCTGCACCTTCATTGCTTTGCCCATTATCGTAGAAGTTGGCACCGACGATCACATCGGCGTAGCCATTTCCATCCACATCCCCTGCTGCGGAAACAGAAACACCATACTGTGCCCCTGCCTGGTTGCATTCCAGGAGCTTTGAAACGCCGGAGCCGATACCATTAACTGATCCGTGGTATACAAATGCGCCCCCCTCATTGCTTTGTCCGTTGTCGTACTGATATGCGCCAACGATCACGTCCGAAAACCCGTCCCCGTTTACATCGCCTGCTGTGGATACCGAGTGGCCGAAGTAGGCGGTGGCCTGGTCGCTTTCTAGTGTTGTCGTGGCTGCTGTGGCGAGTCCCAGGGCTGAACCATGGTAAACGAATGCGGCGCCTTCGTTATTCTGGCCTTTGTCAAACATGGAAGCGCCCACAATCACATCCCCGTACCCATCGCCGTTTACGTCGCCAGCACCTTTGACCGAGCAGCCGAACTGCGCGTCAACCTGGTCGCTTTCCAAAGTTGTGTTGGCTGACGTGGCTACTCCCGTTCCGGATCCATGATAAATGAATGCAGCGCCTTCATTGGAATGACCTTTGTCGAACATGGGTGCCCCAACGATGACGTCGCTGAACCCGTCGCCTGTGATGTCACCTGCCAGGGCTACGCGGTGGCCGAGGTTGGCGTCTGGCTGGTTGCTTTCCAACGTGGTGGTGGGGACGATGCTGAGCCCTGCCCCTGACCCATGATATACGAAAGCAGCGCCCTCATTGTTTTCGTTTTTATCAAACATGGGGGCCCCCACTATCACATCACCGAACCCATCGCCATTGACGTCCCCGGCGTTGGATACACTGTTGCCGAACTTAGCCTCTGGCTGGTTGCTTTCCAGTGTTCGGTCCGGCGCATTAGCCAGGCCACTTGCGGAACCCATGTACAAAAATGCAACGCCTTCATTGCTTTCCCCTTTATCGTAATTGGGCGCGCCTACGATGACATCGCTGAATCCATCGCCATTGACGTCCCCGGCGCTTGAAACGGAATACCCGAAAGCGGCGAGTCCCTGGTCTTTTTCGAGCAACGTTGCCGCATTGGCTGGGTTACCGTTTACAACGAGCGGATCGATGGTGACCGGATAAGCGGCATTTTCGACATTGACATCGATCTGTATCTTGCCGCCTACATAAGCGAGGCTGGCAACCAGCGGCTTTTGATTTGCGTCCCAGCAATGCAGGTCACGATAATGGAGTTGTTCTGAATTAGATGTAGCACTTCGACGCGTCAGCAGAATCTCATTATTTCCCAGATCAGCAACCTGCATGCCATCAATTGCCAGTTTGACTTGCAGGCTGCTTGTACCCTCAGGGGCATTCTTTACAATAAAGTTCTGCCTAATGCCACTTGGGTCGTTGATGTATTGCTCGATAAAGCCTTTGTGACGGATGTGCAGTTTATTGCCATCAGGTTCAGTTTGGGCCGTTTTGAGTGGTTCGAACAGCTTTTTGCCATCAGCATAAACACCTTCATTGACCAGTTGTAATTTGAAATTGTGGCCTGCCGAATCTTTGCGGTTGACGATAGTGAGTTGGCCTGGTTGGTAATATGCCCTCAATCCGTGGCTCCGGTTAGGGCTTTGCAGGGTATTTTTCAGGCTGTCGTAAGTGATGTGGTATTCCCGTTCGGAGAGGTTTTGCTGGATTTGAGAAAGGGCGTTTTGCGGGATCACATCACCCTCCTGCCTAGATAAGGAAGCTTTGTGTGAACTGGTTTTGGCCAAAGTGCTTGTTAAATGGTCCCGATATGCGTAGCAGCCGAGAATCAGTGCCGCGGCAAGTACGGGTAAAAGCAATTTTTGGTAGGTGTGTCTCATCGTGGTTGCATTTAGGGTACATGAAGAAGTTTGAAAAGGCGGCAAATGCCTTTCCAAACTTCGTGATACCATTGACCTGAAATGCAATGCAATGAGCAAGAGGGGACTGTAATGAGCAGAAGGTGTTACCCGAAGGAGAAAACTTCAATATTACCTCTTGATCACATTTTGGGAAATCTGCGATCCATCAGTGTAAATAATATTCAAGACGTAGTGCCCCGATTGCAACACACTTAAATCAAGTGTTTCTAATGGAGTGAAGGATTGAAAAATAATCTTCCCCTCGTTGGTCGACAATGTCAGACTTCTTATAGGAGCTAGTTTGTCGGACCGGATGTTGAGAATATCGTAGGCTGGATTGGGGTAAACAATTGCTTTGTCGTTCTCTCGCTTATTTCCAATAATCTTTTGCAAATCACGATTTCTTTCGGGAGGTGGTGTAGCGCTATTTCCCATCAAATAAGCCGGCAAATACCGCCATGGCCCGTATGCCTGCCCCGTTAGTGCCAAAGCCGGATTGTATTTTACGCGTGCCCTTATTTTAGTGGAAATGCCTTGTTTGACGATCAGGGCTTTTAATTCAATTCCAATTATACCAAGATCGGAAAATCCTTTCTGGCTACCGGTCATTGCGGTACTTTGAGTGATCACATTGTTTGCTCCCTGCGAAAAGCCCAGCCCGCTAGCCTGAGCTTCCCAAACCAGTTTCCCCTTGTTGCGGCCCAGGAACGATTTGGCAAATAGCCCGGCACCAAAGTCGCTTTTACTTTTCTGGTTTTGGTTCAATAAGGTCACGAGGTCGTTATTATATAGCCGAAGGTTATTGCGCATGCCTGAACCCTTATTTCCATAGTAGACAAATGCCGCGTCAGCGTCGGTTTGAGATGAGCTGAAATTGGGGGAGCCTATGATCATATCGCCGAACCCATCGGCATTCACATCCCCGACACCACTTACTGCCCAGCCGAAAAAGTCGAAAGCGTCGTTCGGGTTTCCGATAATGCGTTGCGGCGCGGGATGGAGACCAGCAGCTGATCCAAAGAAGATGCTTGCGAGTCCGGTCGTGATCCAGGTCTTGTCATCTATAAACCAGGGTTCGCCTATCACGATATCGCTATATCCATCGCCGTTCAGATCGCCGGCACCAGCCACGGATTCGCCCATTGCCGCCGCCATGCCTGTCTCATGCGAGTAGAGATTGGCTACATTCGCCGGGGTAATGCCAGTGAGGGAACCATAGTACAGAAAAGCGGCGCCGTCGCCGTTATCGTAGGCATTAGCTCCCACGATCACGTCTTGGAAGCCGTCAGCATTTACATCGCCAGCCCCCGATACATCCCACCCCAAATGTGCCTGGTCCTGCGTGCCCTTTATATACTCGCTCGTGAGCGAATCGAGCGCATTGTACTGCCCATAACCTACCCAAATTGCTCCTGCATCATAGTCTCCAAGGCTGTATGCTCCTGCGACGATGTCGTCGTGGCCGTCGCCATTGATGTCACCCGCCCCGGCCACAGAATTGCCTAGCCTGGCATCTTCTTTATTCCCTTCAATAATGCGTTTACTGGCGACGTCAGGTCCGGTTGGCGAGCCAGGAAACAGATAAATGGCGCCTTCCTCGGACTGGCCATTGGAATAATTCATCGCGCCGATGATAAGCTCCGAAAATCCGTCACCATTGAGGTCGCCTGCGTGGGCCACTGCACATCCCAGCCACGCGCCGGGTAAATTGCTTTCCAACTTTACAGGTGCCGGTTGGATGCCAGATGCAGAACCCAGGTAAACAAACGCTGCGCCTTCTTCATCTTCGCTATCATCAAAATGCATGGCACCAATGACAATATCTGCGTAACCATCACCATTTACATCGCCCGCAGATGATACCGACGCACCGAACCCGGCATCTGCCTGGTTTGCTTCAAGCATGAGGGCCGCTGTTTTGCTGATGCCATGGGAAGTTCCATGAAATATGAATGCAACTCCCTCATCGGCCTGACCATTGTCGTAATGTGGAGCGCCGACAAGGACATCGTCATAGCCATCGCCATTTACATCCCCGGCGCCGGAAATTGCATAGCCGAATGCGGATTCGGGTTGCGCAGACAGCAGCGTTGCTGCCGAAGCGATGTCGGTTCCCGAGGCGGATCCGCGCCATAGCAAGATAGCACCCTCGTCTGCCTGTCCCTGGTCGTAAAGGTGACATCCGATGATAATATCGCTAAACCCGTCGCCATTCACATCCCCGGCACTTCCCAGCGATTGCCCGAGTAGTGCGTTGGCCTGCTCGCTTTTCAGGATTGAAATTGGTTTTTTATTAATACCAGCCTGAAACCCTGTGAAAAGGGATACCCCACCCTCGTTGATCGGGCCTTTACCCTGAAATCGGCTTGCTACCATCAGATCGGCATAGCCATCCCCATTCACATCCCCGGCGCACCCGACTGAACGGCCAAATTCTTCTTCCATTTGATTTCCTGCAAGTTCTATCGACGGATTTGCATTCACTCCGAGGGCAGAACCAAAATGAATGTTTACCAAACCCTGATCGGCATGCAGCTTATCGTAATGCGGTGCGCCGACGAGGACGTCCGAATAGCCGTCTCCATTCAAATCGCCGGCAGATCCCAGTGAACTGCCCAGATGCGCATTCGCCTGATTGCTTTGGATGATAGTCGGAATATTGACTGGCCCATTGACCGACCCCAGGTACACAAATACACCACCTTCATCCAGTTCTCCCTGCTCATAAAAAGGCGCTCCTACCAGCACATCACCGAATCCATCCCCATTCACATCCCCGGCACCGGCAACGGACGAAGCGATCATCGCATTAGCCTGATTTATTTCCAAGGTGCTTACCTTGTTAGGAATAATGCCGGATTTGGAGCCATAAAAGACAAATGCAGCCCCTTCGTTCACAAGGCCCTGATCGAACTGGTTTGCGCCTGCAATCACATCGCTGAAACCATCCCCGTTTACATCACCGGCCAACGCCAGAGAAATGCCGAATTGCGCTTCAAATTGATTCCCTTCCAAAATGGCAACCGGATTGGATTTAATGCCTTTGGCTGAACCCAGATGGACGAAAACTACGCCTTCGTCATTTTGTCCCTTGTCGAAAAATGGCGCACCGATCGCGATATCACTGAATCCATCCCCATTGATATCACCCGCGCTGGAAACGGAATAGCCCATCGCGGCGTCTGGCTGATTACTTTCCAGTAAATAGGGGGCCGGATTGAGTCCGTTGGCGGAACCGTAATAGAGAAAAGCAACACCTTCGTTGGTTTCTCCATGATCATAATGCGGTGCACCGGCCAGTACATCGCTATAACCATCCCCATTCACATCCCCTGCGGATGATACGGAGAAGCCGAATAATGCATTGGCCTGACCCGATTCAAACAACGCATCGGCATTACCAGGATTGCCGTTGATGACGAGTGGGTCGATGGTGATGGGGTAGGCTGCGTTTTGAACGTCGACGGTAATCTGAATATGCTGATGCTTGCTGGTTAAATGAGCAATAAGCGGCCTTTTTTTGGCATCCCAGCATTGGAGGTCATGGTAAATGAGGCGCGGATGCAGGGTGTCATGTTTTGAAAAAAATAGTATTTCATTTTCACCTCCCCCGACCGTTTTGAGTCCTGAGGCTGTTAGCGTCAGCTGTAATTGGCGTGTGCCGTCGGGAGCCTGGCGAATGATGAAATTTTGCCTTACACCATCCTGATTGTTAATGTACTCTTCGGCGAAGCCCTGATGATGCATCGTGAGCTTGTTGCCCGATATTTCCGCCCGTGCATTAGCGTCAGGTTGATGGATAAGGCGGCCGTCAGCGAATATGCCTTCATTGTCCAACCGGAGCTTGAAGCTATTCCCTGCGGAATCACTGCGATTTTGAAGGATGAAATGTCCGGGTTCATAGTACGCCCGAAGATCATGCCGGCGGTTCGGACTTTGCAACATGCTCTTTTCAGGCCCGTAGGAAATGTGGTATTCACGTGCGGCAATCGTTTCCGAGAGGCCAGGCGGAAAGGAGTTTAAAGAGCTTTGCGGAACTTCTGGTGTGATTTCCCGATCAGTGCCAGCCTCGTTGTGTGGAAAAAGGTTAGGTTGAAAACAGGTGAATAATCCGTAAATGAAAAGGATTAGAATGGGAGTCGCGACGGACAGAGGCAGTAATCTACTGGTTTGCTTCATGGATCAACAGGTGTTTAAAGTGAAGTGTAGGCAGGTCGGAGATGACCCGCGGCTAATTTTACACTTAGCATAAACTCCTTAGCAATCCGATGATCAAACGAATACTGCGATTATCAAAAGGTAGTTCTCTTTATCAAAAAAGCCCCGGAAACTACTTCCCGGGGCTTACCTGTATTAGTTGGGTTAATGGATGCCATTCGGCACCATCAAAAATTATTTCTGCACTAATGCTTCAAGCATTTTCTCCGCCAGGAACTGGTTACCCGCATCGGTTAAATGCACGCGGTCGGAGGTCAGGATGCCTTTTTCCTTGTTTTCAGGATTGTTTTTGGCCAAATAATCCTGGAAATGCTGACGTAAGTCGAGCAATTGCAGGCTGTTGCGCGTCGCAATCTCGCGGATCAGTTTGGAGTACTGGTTTAGATCGCCGTCCTGCTGATTGGAATTGTCGTTGCGCTCGCCGATGACGGTTGGCGTACAAACGATCACACGGATGTTCTGTGCTTTTAGCTTTTTGATCAATGCCTCATAGAACTTCACATATTTGTCGGGATCGGTGCCAGTGCCCGACGATGCTTTGTGCCAAACATCGTTGATACCCACATAAATGAATACGACGTCCGGCTTTTTGGCCAGCACATCGTCTTCCAGCCGCAAATAGAGATCATAAACTTTATTGCCGCCAATGCCCGCTCCGATAAGTTCGTACTGGCTGTCCTGGCTGTTGGATTTCAGCATTTCACCCACCTTGGTGATATAACCAGTCGGACTTACTCCCGCCTGGGTAATGGAGTCGCCGAAGAAAACGACGCGAATGGGTTTGTCCTGGCGCATGGCTAGTAGAGGCAGCGCTATGAATGCAATTTGTAAGAGTTTGAAAAATACCCGCATGTTGAGTGTTGAATATGATTTTTGGAAAAAGACAGGTGGATGGTGGAAATACCCTTTTTGACCGCCGCCGGCCGACCGCCGACCGCCGATAGTTTGCGGGCCTGCGGCCCTGACCATGGACAATAGACCATGGACCATGGACAATGGACAATGGTTTTTGATATACTTTCATGGTCTATGGTCTATCGTCTATGGTCTATTGTCGGCGGTCCAAACATCGAGACTCGCAGCATCATATCGCAGTGTAAACGTCACTCCTGGCTGCATTTGTGTTTCAAAATGCGCTGGAACGTTGAGCTGCCGGATTTTGCCGTCGATCCACGCGTGTACCGTTAGCGTTTCGCCTTGCCTTTTGCAGGTCAGTACTTCGCCGTAGATGAGCAAACCTTCCTGCCTTGTTTCATTGAGATAAACTTCCGAAGGCATGCCGAAACGGGTCATTTTGCCTGTTTCCATGATCGCCACGCGGTCGGCGAGGCGGAAGATTTCGCCCATATCGTGCGTGACGAGGATAACGGTAAAGTTGTGATCGCGGTGTAGTTTGAGCAGTAAATCCTGCAACTGGTAACGCATTTCGGGATCGAGCGCCGCGAAGGGCTCGTCCATTAGAAGCAATTCCGGCCTGCGCACGAGTGCCCGTGCGAGTGCCACGCGCTGTTGCTGCCCGCCCGAGAGCTGGGCCGGTTTCCGGTCGGCGAGTTGGGTCAGGCCGGTCGCTTCCAGCAATGCATCCACGATCTGGGTCGACTGATTTTCAGAAAGTGCAAAGAGCAAGTTTTTCCGCACCGTCATGTGCGGGAATAAGGCATAATCCTGAAAAACAAACCCGATATGCCGTATTTGCGGAGGAGTATACACGCGGGACGCGGTATCCAGCCAAATGTCCCCTTCAAAAGCAATGCGGCCGTTCTCAGGATGGATCAGCCCTGCGATAAGTCGGAGTAATGTAGTCTTCCCGGCACCCGAGGGGCCGGTCAACGCCATGATACTGCCTCGTGCAAGCGAGAAATCGACTTCCATAGGCAGGATGCCGTGCGCGGTGTGCAAGGTATGCCGGATATGGACGTCAAGCAGGTTGTTGGACACGGAGCAGGCGATTGTTGATAGAATAAACCAGCAGTAAAATAATGAAAGTGATCGCAAAAAGCACCATCGCGTATTCGTTGGCTGCGGGGTAATTCAATGCCTCCACCTCATTATAAATGGCCACGGACGCTACTTTGGTGACGCCCGGAATGTTCCCGCCGATCATCAGCACCACGCCAAACTCCCCGACGGTATGTGCGAATGTGAGCACGAACGCTGTGAGTATGGCGGGTTTGCAATTGGGCAAGAGCACTTGCACAAATGTCTGCCATTCGCTTTTGCCAAGCGTGTAAGAGGCTTCCCGCAACGAGACCGGCAGCGATTGAAGGCCTGCGCGGATGGGGTAAACCATGAAAGGTAAGCTGTATAAAATCGAAGCAATAACTAATCCCTGAAACGAAAATACCAGCCTCAAACCCAACCATCCCTCAATCCAAGCCCCAAACCAATGCGACGGGCTGAATGCCAACAGCAAATAAAAGCCTATTACAGAAGGCGGTAACACCAGCGGCATCCCGATCAGCGCCTCTACCACGCCACGCCCTTTAAACTTCCCGAATACCAGCCAGTACGCGATTGGCAAAGCAATCACAAGGAGCAGCACCGAAGTGATACTGGCCAGTTTTAGCGTCAGGAGGATTGGCTGGGTGTCAATCATTTATATCCATATTTCTTGAAAATCGCTTTCGCTTTCGGCGAATACAGGAATTTATAAAACGCCTCGCTGGATTCTTTTTTCGGGGAGGCTTTACTGTGTTTTAGTAAAATTGCAGCTTGCTGAATGGGTTTGTATAGTGTTGAATCTACGATGGTGTAATGTCCTTTGCCCTTCATTTCAGGTGACAATACAATAGATAATGCATTGAAACCAGCCTCCGCCGAGCCGGTGGTGATGTATTGGGCGGTTTGGGCGATGCTTTCGCCGTAGACGAGCTTCCTTTCCGTTTGCCCGTAGAGTTTCAATGTTTGTAATGCCTGGACCGCCGCTTCGCCGTACGGTGCTATTTTAGGATTAGGGATGGCTATCTTTTTGACTTTGTCGGTCGTGAGGACTTCGGGTTTGAGATCGGTTTCGGGGATGTCTTTGGCCCAGAGTACCAATGTGCCGGTGGCGTAAACTTCGGGTTTGAGATCAGAACCGCCGTTTTTGAATATCTCGTTGGGGTATTTGGTGTCAGCGGAAACAAATACGTCGAACGGAGCGCCTTCGCGGATCTGGGTTGTGAGCTTGCCCGACGAGGCTACTACGATCTCGATCTTTTTACCAGACTCCTTTTCAAATTCCTGCTGGATTTCTTTCATCACATATTGCACATTGGCGGCGGTAGCGACGATGATTTTTTCCGTCGGTTTGGAACAGCCGGCAAGGAGTGTAGCGAAAAGGGCGAGAATACGTAGTTTGTTCATGCCGCAATTTAAAATATTGTTTTGCAATAATAACCGGTTGCAGCCTTCGCAGCGCGCCCCGTCGGGATTTTGTCGTAAATTGCGCCCCGTTTCGCCGGGCTGTTCCGGACGGACGTTTTAACCGCTGATAGCCAAGGGCTAAAAGCACAATATAATCATCATAATGATCATTGAAACTGCACAGCGCACCAGGCAGACATCGGAATACTATTTTTCCGTGAAGCTGGCCGAAGTGCGCAAACTGATTGCCGAAGGGCATGATGTCATCAATCTTGGGATCGGAAACCCGGATATGATGCCCTCAGTAGAAACACTGGAAGCATTGACAACCGCTGCCTATCAGCCGCAGGCACACGGTTATCAGCCTTATACAGGCACTCCCGCTTTCAGAAAATCAGTTGCAGGCTTTTATTATCGTACCTATGGCGTCACACTCGATCCGAATACCGAAATATTGCCGCTCATGGGTTCCAAAGAGGGCATTACCCATATATCGCTGACGTTCCTCGATCCGGGCGACGAGGTGCTGGTGCCCGAGCTGGGTTACCCGGCCTATCGCGCAGTGAGCCAGATGGTGGGCGCGGTAGTGAAAGAATATCCACTGCGCGAGGACCACGGCTGGCAACCAGACTGGAATGCCATGGAAAACCTTGTAACGCCGAAAACGAAGATCATGTGGCTCAATTATCCCCATATGCCTACGGGCGCTCCTGCTACACAGGAGTTGTTCGAAGAGGCGGTCGCGTTCGCGAAAAAGCACCGGATATTGCTTTGTCACGACAATCCATATAGCCTGGTTTTAAACAAAAAAGCGCCGATTAGCCTGCTTTCTGTGGAAGGGGCCAAGGAAGTGGCGATTGAGCTGAACTCGATGAGCAAGTCGCATAATATGGCTGGCTGGCGGTTGGGATGGCTTTCGGGCGCGAAGGAGTACGTCAGCGCGGTGCTTACGATCAAAAGTAATGTCGATTCGGGCATGTTCTGGGCAATGCAGGAGGCTGCGGTAGCGGCTTTGAGCAATTCACCGGAATGGCATGCGGAGCGCAATGCAGTGTATCAGGGCCGTTTGGATGCGTCGGAGGCATTGTTGAAGGCTTTGGGATGTACCTGGGATAATAAGCAGGAAGGCATGTTCCTCTGGGGCAAGCTGCCCGATTCCACGGAGTCGGCGGAAGCGCTGGTAAATAATCTGCTGGTTGAAAAGCATGTATTCATAGCTCCCGGCTTCATTTTTGGTCCCAAAGGCCAGCGTTATATCCGTTTGTCGTTATGTATGCCCAAAGAAAGGATTTGGGAAGCTGTGGCGCGGATCAAGGGGTAATAGTGGTTGATATTTAAATTTAAAATAATGATAATCAGTATCATAGGGGTCGGCCTGCTGGGCGGGTCGTTTGCCCTGGGACTGCGCGAGAAATACCCGCACGTGAAATTCGTGGGGGTGGACAACTCGGCGGTCAATCAGAAAATAGCTTTGGCAAAAGGGATCGTGGACGAGATCCTGACGCTCGACGAGGCATTGCAAGTGTCGGAGCTGAATGTGCTTGCCACACCCGTGGACGCCATTATCAAGTTGCTGCCCTATATGCTCGATCACTTGCCAGACGGTCGGACGATCATGGATTTGGGTTCGACGAAAGAGTTGATCTGCAAGTTGGTAGATCAACACCCGAATCGCGGCCAGTTCGTGGCCGCACATCCGATGGCTGGTACCGAGAACTCGGGCCCGGGGGCTGCATTCAGGGAGCTTTTGATAGATAAGAACGTGATCATCTGCGACAAGGAAAAAAGCAATCCTGATTCTTCGGGACTCGTTGAAACCTTCCTGCGTGATGCGGGTATGAAAATCCATTACATGAACCCCGTCGAGCACGACCTGCATTTGGCATACGTTTCACATTTGAGCCATATCAGCTCTTTTGCATTGGGTATGACGGTACTGGACAAAGAACGCGACGAGCGCGCGATCTTCGATATGGCGAGCACCGGTTTTTCTTCCACAGTTCGTTTGGCGAAGAGTTCCCCGCAGATGTGGGCGCCTATTTTTGACCAAAACAAGAAGAACGTTTCCAAAGCGCTGGGCGATTACATCGAGTTGCTTAAAAAGTTTAAAGAAGCGATCGACGGCCGGGATATGGATGCGAGCCTCAGTTATATGGCGCGGGCCAATGATATAGGGCGGGTTTTAGCGGGGATTGAAAAGAAATAGTCAGGTGTAGTCAGTTGTTGGCAGTAAATTTTGCTTATAATTAACTGATTATTAGTCTCTTGTAAATGGTTCTGAAATTTTTCGGAACCATTTACATTTTCAGGGCTGTTAACTTGGAGTCTTTCAGACAACCTCTTCTTAATTGGATTTGAACAGATTACTCAACAAAACAATTAAAAATGACAAAGGTGCAAGTGGTTTTGGCGGCGGTAATGATGGCATTAGGCATTTCCCTGGTTGGTCAAAAGATCCATTCATTCTCAGATTCTTCAAGTTCCTCCCGATTTGCAATCATAAAGAAAGATTCGGTTGTCACAATGCCCGAATGGATTTCGCTATATGATTCGCTTGGCTTGAAAAAGCAGGGTTTGTCTGAACGGGCATTCTACTGTGCATGGTTTGGTTTTCACAAAGTAAAACTATCGAACCCGATCATGGCGATTGCCGATTTCACGCAATCATCGCGCAACAAGAGGCTGTATGTGATTGATTTCCTCAAAAAGAAAGTCCTTTTTAATACTTATGTCGCGCATGGACGCAATTCCGGGAATGAGTTTGCCGAGCGTTTTTCCAATGCCAATTCCTCGTATCAGTCCAGTTTAGGTTTTTACAAAACATTGGGGACATACCAGGGCAAACACGGTCTTTCGCTCAAACTGGAAGGACTTGAAAAAGGGATTAACGACCGTGCATTGGAACGTGCCATCGTCATGCATGGTGCCGATTACGTGAGTGAAGCATTCATCAAGAACACCGGCAGGCTTGGTCGCAGCCTCGGTTGCCCGGCCGTTTCAATCGCCGATTCCAAAAAACTGATCAATTTGTTATACAATGGGGCCGGACTTTTTATCTATTCCGGCGATCAGCATTATATTAAAGCATCGTCACTATTAACCGGAATTGATGTATTATCCGACGTTCAGACGTTGGGCGTCTCCCGTTTGTAAACATCCGGGAAGTACATCAGATCGCCTTTCGGCGTACAATCTGCTGGAAGATAGAGCAGAAAAACCGGTACCCTCACTTTGAGTTTGTGCCATTTCGGCGGATGGGATACGGTATCCGGCTCGGTCATGAAATCGCTGTCGAGTAGTTTGGTTCCCGCCATATAATTAGCCAGGTCCGTCGGCCTTTGCACACGTACACATCCGTGGCTGCGCCAGCGCTGGTTACTGGTAAACAAATACCGGGCATTCGTGTCGTGCAGGTAAATGGCCAGTGGATTCTTAATCTCCACCTTTAATAAACCCAACGAATTATCTTCGCCGGTTTCCTGACGGAAGCGGTAGGGAAACTTTTCGGCTGTGAGCTCACCCCATTCCAGTTCGGAAGGGTCGATCGCCTGACCATCTTTCCCGATTACCTGAATTCGGTTTTTAGCGAGATATTCCTGGTTTGCGGCTGCTTTGGGAAAGATTTCTTTGATCGCGATGCTTTTTGGGACATTCCAGTAAGGATGCGTCACAATGCTCGTCGCATAGGTGTCAATCGTTGGCGTAGGCGTGTCACGCTTTCCTACCACGGTGCGCATGGTAAGCACATTTTGGCCCGCCGAATCCATGGCGGTAAGGTAAGCGCCGCGAATATTGACTACTACAAAGCGTGGAGCCCCCTGAACCTGCCGATGAATCCAGCGATAGGCATTCAGGGTCTGGGCTACGTAAGCGGCGCTATCCTTCTTTTGCTCTTTTAAAAGCCGGTCATAATGGATTTTCAGATTGTGGTAAACCGGGAAGACCGGTTCCAGTTTTTCCAACACCTTATCCACCGGTTGCCCTTTTACCAAATCTTCTGCCGCATCGCGGATCAGGCTGGTGTCGACTTTTATTTGCTTTTGGGTAAAACGGATGTTGGGTTTATGTCCGAACGCAAGTTCCTCCAACAGGGCAAAGACGGGCGCTTTTCCGTCCTTCGCTTCAAATTTTTTGATATCGACCCCTGCATCGCCAGCGCTGGTGAGGAGTTCCTCGTAGGTTTTCTTATTGCTAATGGCCTCGGCCAGTTGCTCATTGGTCATTTCCTTCGGATTTTTCCGGCAGGATTGCATGATGGCAAGTGTAAATAGAACGAGGAGGGGAATATACCGGGCCTTGCCCAGACCTGACAACATTTGCATTATGAACGGTGGTTTTAGTGCTGACAGGATTTATACAATTGTCATGCTAACCGAAAATGGCCATGTTCTGCAAGTATGGTTCAAAAAGATGGGGAATTAAAGTGCCATCGCTGTACTTTAATTCCCTAACTGCTACTCGTTCCTAAGGCTGCGTACCGGATCGGCCGTGGCGGCGCGGATCGCCTGAAAACTAACCGTAGCGATGGTCACTAGCAATACCGCCGCGCCGGTTACTGCAAACACCCACCAGTTGATAGGCGTCCGGTAAGGATAAGTTTCAAGCCATTTTTGCAGGGCATACCACGCCAGCGGCGATGCCACAACGATGGAGATTAGCACCAGTTTGACGAAATCTTTTGAAATTAAACCCACGATACCCGCCACCGAAGCACCCAGAACTTTACGGATGCCAACTTCCTTCGCACGCTGCTCCGCCGCCTGCACCACCAATCCGAAAATACCTAAGGCCGAAAGGAACATTGTAAGCCCGCTGAAAAAAAGGAAGAGTTGGTGGAGTTTTGATTCGGCTTCGTATTGTTTTAACAACTGATCTTCTACATTGTTGATTACAAGCAGTTTGTCCGGGAAAAACTGCTTCCAGAGATTGCGGATGCCTGCCGCTACCTGTGGTTCGGTGTTTTGTTGGACACGAATGAGCATGCCACCGTAATTAGACGACTTTTGGGCAAGAAGTATCGTAGGTTTAATGGCTTCGTACAGTGATTCGTTATGGAAGTCACCGACAACGCCTACCGGTACCGAATGCGCGTTTTTAACCGGGATGTCTAATTGTTTGATCCCCAGTATTTTAGCTGCCGAGGCCGTCATCAATGAATTCTGGTTCATCTGTGCATTTTCGAATTTTTCAAAACCCTCTTTTTGCAAAGAATCTGCATTGATTGCATCCGCAAAGCGGTTACTGAACATGCGGCCTTTTACCAGCTTCAATCCCATCGTTTCGGGTAGGTCCACATCTCCTGCAATGTACCAGACGCGAATCCGCCGGTTGGCGTGTGCTGGATCTTCAACCTCACGTTGCATGTAGCCGCCTCCTTCGGTAGGCAACCATTGCGCCAGGCTACTATGAACGACGCCCGGTAGACGTTGTATTTCATTTTTAAATGCCTCCGCTTTACCATTCCAGGAAATTTGTCCAATGCTGATCAGGTTATTTTTGTCATAGCCAAGTTCCTTATGTTCCATCAAATCGAGTTGCTGCCATACCACAATGGTTGCAAGCAGTACTATGATAGAAATGGAAAACTGGGCAACGACCAATGTCTTGCGAAGGCCGCTTTGACCCCATGTTGCGCTCAGAATGCCGCGTAGTGTATTGGCCGGTTTGAAACCGGAAATGATCCAGGCAGGATAAAGGCCTGTCAGCAATGCGGTCAGAGAAAACATGAAAATAGCTGCGGCGGCCATGAGGAAATTGGAAGTAAAGGTCAATACCAGCTTATGGCCAAGAAAGCTTTCGACGGATTGCAGTGTGAAGTAATAGGCAAATGCCGCAATTCCCACAGAGATACCAAAAAGCAGCAAGGTTTCAGTTAGCAGCTGCATAACCAGTTGCGACCGGGATCCGCTCAGGATTTTTCGTACTCCTGCCTCTTTCACACGCGTAAATGCCTTAGCAGTGCTCAGGTTCACAAAGTTGACGCAAGCAATAAATAACAGTAGCAGCGCCACACCTGCAAAAATGTAAATAGTGCCTGCATTGGCCTGGACCTTTTGCGCCTGGGCAAAGTCGGAATGCAGGTAAATGTCTTTTAAGGGCTGGAATTCGAACTGACGTTCACCGGCTTTTGTAAACCGCGCATACCATGCGTTGACTTTCTGCGTGAATGCACCGATGTCAGTGCCGGGTTTTAGCATAAGATAATTGATCCCGAACATGATCATCCCGTCATTGATCAATGGTTCGATCTTCGTGCGTTTCAGGCGGACCACGTCAGTGCGAAGGTGGCTGTTGTAAGGCAGGTCTTCGATCAGCCCGGTAATCTCGTAAGGTGCAGTCTCCGAGCTGAAAGTCGGGATTTCGTGAATGATACGGCCGATCGGATTTTGTCCCGGAAACATTTTGGCCGCATACGAGCGCGTTACAAGCAGGCTCCACCGGTTTTGGGTAGAACGCTCTAAACTACCGGCCAAAAGTTTGAAATCCAGCATTTGACTAACCATCGTATCGGCAGTCAGCATACTGGTTTCTATGCCGTAACTGTCCCTTGGATCTGTTTTGAAATGCATTTCCTGGTTATCGATGGACGACCATGACTCGACCTCTGCATACATTTTCTGCAATTCGGGAGCCAAATTGGAAGGCGACGAGTTATGGCGCTCCGTCAAGTCACCCCCCATCTTATTCACACTTACAATCCGATAAATATCATCTTTCCGGCTCCATTGCCTGTCATAAGAAAGACTGTCGATCACCACGGTAGCTACCATCATACAAGCCCATAGGCCGATGGAAAGCCCGGTGACGTGGATCAGCGAATAATTGCTGTTTTTGAGCAATACCCGCGAGCCGATTTTGAAATAATTCCGGAGCATTTCGGGGTTGAATGCGGAAGGCGAGCGGTAGGGTGATGGCTTGCGCTTCATGATCGATGGGCGCAGTAGTGCGCTTACTTCGCGGATGAAAAACCAGTTGGCCTTGCGTGCACCGGTGCGTCGATGGCGGAGGGCGTAACGCTCGTGAAGGTCGCCAAGGAGCTCTTCGCGGAGGTGCGGGGCGCAAATTCGGGTAGCCAGCTTATCGAGCCAGCGGGGAGGGAATGGTTGCATCGGTCAGCTGTTTGAAAAATCGAGTCCCATATTTGACAATTCCGCGGGGCTAATGCGGTTCCAGAGGCTGTTTCGTACAGAACGCGCTTCGTGCAGGATTTTGCCGCCATAAGCGGTAACGGTAAATAGCCGCTTGCGCCTGCCCCCACGCTCCTGCGTGGCCTCTCCCAGGTGCGAGCTCAGGTAACCCTTCTGTTCCAGCCGTTGCAATGCCGCGTGCACCGCACCGGTGCTGACTACCTGCCCGGTTTCGTTTTCAAGCTCTTCGGCAACACTCACCGAATAGGCTCCCGGTGCCAGTGCGGCCACCGCCAGCAATACGATTTCTTCAAATTCACCCAGATCGCTTCGTCTCATACAATATGTTCGGAGTTATTACATCTATTTCTGTATGTAAAATATCTTGCCAAGATTTCAAAATCGTATTTGCATTCAATTTAGGCATATTTTACAAAAGAGCTCTGTTCAAAAGCGGACACGGTTTGTCCGGGCCGCCAGGTGGTTGTACAGGGCTTTTTACGATAACATGTATTGTTGGAAACGTCTCTTGGGCTACTTTTTGCCAAAAAACTGCTGCTTCGGACTGCTTTTCTGTGCATACGCTCTTACGGCTTCGGCTGCTTCAATAGGCAGATCCGATTCAAGGATTGAAGCACCGTCTTTGGCGATGGCCAGGTAGGCCGCTTTGCGTTCTTCGGCTGTTTTGAGCTTGTCGTAGGAAGATGCCGCCGAAATCATACACATCGTGCCTTTTTTGTTCAGTAATGCATATAACTCCTTATTCTCAGGCTTCACATGCGGACCGATGTAGGCGATCATCTGGTTAAAAGGGACACCTGCTTTCTCGTAATCCTCATACTCCTTTTTGTTGCGGACGAATGCCGAGAAGGTGTGGTTTTTGTTTTGGGACAAATAATATTGCATTTCTGAGGCGCTGTGGACGGTGAGCATCACAAATGCATCTGCTTTATGCTTTTTGATCAATGCGGCGGTCATCGCGAGCGGCACATCTTTATGATCGAGGTTGAGGATGGTTTTCCCGCGCGCCCATTCGATGACTTCGGATAATGTCGGGATCGGGAAATCGGTGATATTGCCTTCGGCGTCTTTCAATCTGAATTTTTTCAACTCTTCATAGGTGTAATCCGATAGCTTGCCGGTGCCTGTAGTCGTACGGTCGAGTGTAGCGTCGTGCATGAGTACCATTACGCTGTCTTTGGTTAGCCGTGGGTCGATTTCGAAGAATGCCGGGGTGTGTTTTAATGTATTTTCAAAAGTAGCAATGGAATTTTCCGGAAAACCTTTCACCATTCCGCCGCGGTGGCCGGTGATCAGCATGACGTCGTTGCCGGTGTATTGAAAATAAGCATGCAGATCTTTCGCTGTCTTGATTTTCAGGACATTGAGCTTGTCTTGTGCGAAGCTTGTAATTTGTCCGCCGAATGCGAGCAACGCGGTTATCAGCAATGGATTTGAGAAGTTCTTTTTCATGAATGTTAGAATTAGGAACGGCAGTTGAGTTTTAAGAGACTGAATTCACCCTGCGGATCCAGGCTGAACAAAGTTACCGAAGAGTTTTCCTGGACAATCTGCCTGTAATTTTTAAGCGGCATACCCAGTTTCCAGGCCATATAGAAACGGTTCACCGCATTGTGCGCAACTACGAGCACGGTGCCGTCAGGATGTTTTTGTAGAATTTCATTGAAAAAATCATCGACGCGCGTCACGATCTCGATGGCCGTTTCGCCTGTTCCGCCTGCTCTTGCATAGTCGGGTTCCTGTGCCCAGGCTTCCCACAGGGCCGGGTTTTCGGCGATGAACTGCTCCCTTGTTTTACCTTCCCATTCACCAAATGAGGCTTCGATCAATCGCTGGTCGACCGTGATCTGCGGGTAATTGCCGGATGCGATAGTGGCAGTCTGATGCGCCCGTTGCAAGGGTGAAGTGTAAACGGCGTCGAACTGGACATCTTTCAGTAAAGTTGCTGCCAGGTGAGCCTGTTGGAGGCCTTTTTGGGTCAATCCAATATCGGTGACGCCGCAGTAACGGTTGCCGTCGGCATTCCAGAAAGTTTCCCCGTGGCGGAGCAGATAAACTTGAAGCATGGTCAATGGGTTACGAGCACACGCCCGGCGATAAAACCTTTTTCGGTTAAAGTTTGAATAAAAATCTGGTATTGTTGCTCATAAGCTTTTACAAGCGCTGGTTCCGGCTGGATTGTCTTTTCAATGCGGGTCATCGCTCCGACTGCTTTGGTAAGCGTCCCGAAGTGTAAACCCGCCGCAGCGACAATGGCCGCACCTGCCGCGCCCGTTACATGAGCACATTTGTGGATGGGCCGGTTGAGGACATTAGCGCGGATCGTCAGCCACACATCGCTGTTACTGCCGCCGCCAGCCGTATAAATTGACCTTACATCTTCGCCCGAAAGACTTTCGATCATTTCATAGGCATACCGCTCAATGAATGCGACCCCTTCCATATTAGCAGTAAAAAGAGCTTCGCGAGTGGTGCGCTCGGGTGTAAAACCGCGTGCTTGCGGCGCAATGAAGGGAAAACGTTCTCCTTGCTGCAACAGGGGGTAGGCGATCAGTCCGGTAGGGATCAGTTTGGTTGCTGCTATGGTCAATGCGGGAAGGTCGTGGGTGAAGTCTGCGGAAACCCAGTCCGCACCGATATTGCCCGCGCCGCCCGGCATCCAGTAGCCTTCGGGATGGCGGTGGTTGTATAGCCTGCCCTCAGGATCGCGTACTTCCCGGGTTGTCACACCCTTGATGACGAGTGTGGTCCCAATGGTAGTATTCCAATCACCGGGCTGTACCGCACCGGAAGCGACCTGTGATGCACAACCGTCTGTCATTCCAGCGATTACCTGTATTTGGTTTAGTCCCAACCTCTCACTTAACGCAGGAAGCAACGTGCCGATCGGCGTACCCGAGGGAACCACTTTTTGCAGCCATTCTTTTCGGACCGGCAGATGTTTCGCCAGGTAGGAAGGCCATTCACTGGTTCCCACGTCAAAGCCGGATTTCAATGCATTGGTATAATCGGTAACCGAGTAATCGCCGCAAAGTTTTCCAATGATAAAATCCGTAGCATGAATCCAGGTTTTGATCCTGGCTGCTTTTTCGGGGATGTGGTTGACAAACCAAACCATTTTGGACAAGCCGCTCGATGCATTGAAACCGGTGTAGCCATTGGGGCGATAGCGTTCCGCTGTTTCCCGGCATAGCTTTCCCTCCGCAGCCGGGCGGGTATCGCTGTACATCAGCGCATTGTGCAGCGGCTCATTGTTTTCGTCGAGTGGAATAACCGTGCCAGATGTGGAGGTGACTGAAACCGCTTTGACACAATTCAAATCAATATTCCCTTTAACCGAAACCAGCAGGTTTTGCAGGCATTCCAATGCAGATTTCCACCACATCGCAGGCGATTGCTCCTCGCGGGAACCGGTGGTAAGCGGGAACACCCTTTCGCTGCTGCCCATTGGGCTGCCGGAATCATCGAGCAATACCACGCGCACCCCCTGGGTCCCGACGTCTATTCCTACAAAATATGAATGCATGGCCTAGTTGAATGTTTTAAATACTTCCCTGCTTTGTTTCCATTCGTCGTACCATTGGAGATATGCACCGTCTCCATTGGGTTCCATCACTTCCAACATCTCAGGAGAAGCCGTGGGGATGCCCAATGCATTGTTGCAAATCCCCACCCCGCCCGAGACCGATGCCTGCCGGTAATTGGTACGGATCACTACTTTTTTACCTAACAAATTGGCGATAAACTGTCGCAGCAGCTTGCTTTGAACACCGCCGCCGCACATCCACACATAATCCTGGTCATGGCGCGTTACTTCGCGGAGCACGTTGTAGTTTTCTGCAATGCTGCACGCAATATCCCAAAGCGTTGCCCATACAAAATGCGCGCGGCCCAATTGATGCGACACGGGCGTATTAAAGATAAACCCGCCCCGGATCAGCGGGGACTTTTCATTGGCAAGAAGTGATCCCAACGCTGCTACACAATGCGTGTCGCGGATCGCTGTTACCTCAGTTTCGATTAGTTCGTAGGGTTCGTTGGGGTAAAAGATTTCTTTCAAACGCTGATAATTGAGCCCCGTTACGCCTGCATTGGCTTCGAGCAAGAAATTAGCGTTGTCGGTATGGCGGTTCGTCCAGGTTCGGGCTTGTGTGTCGGTAACATAATGATCGGCTATTTTGAGAATAGGGGTAGTTGTTCCTGAAACGATCACAACGTCTTCCACCGAAGGATCAACACTCATAATCGCCAGTTGCGTATCGGAGCCTCCGACTATCACGTCCACCGTTTCTGCAATACCCAGTTCCTGTGAAATCTCAGGCAGCACCTTGCCCAATATGGCGGCCGAATGCACGAGCGGTGGAAGTAAAGAAGCTTCGAGCCGGTAAGCATCACAGAGCTTTTGCGACCATTCGCCCCTAGCGACGTCATAGAGTAATGTTTCCGAAGCTTGCGAATGCTCATAGCCGAGCACGCCACTGAACATAAATTGCGCCCAGTCGCTGATACTTGTGAATGTCGACACTTGCTGCCATAAATCGGGGAGGCGCTCGCGTACTCCGACTAGTTTCAATGCTGAGAAAAGTGAAGTAGGGTAGCGGCCTGTGAGCAAATAGATCTCATGCTTGTCGGGCGTGGCATCTTCCCATTCCCGGCCCCGGTGATCGATATTCGGCATGCCAATCAGCGAGCGTCCTGCATTGTCGATGGCAACAATGCCTTCCCGCTGACTGGTAGCGGTGATTGCAGCGATCATCACCGGGCCTGCCTGTGCGAGGGCTGTTTTGGCAAGAGTTTTAATTTGTTTCCAAAGGGCGTCGGGATCAAAAAATATGGATTCGGGATAGTGATGGTCTTTTTCGTACCGCATATCATCGCTCGCCACACCGAGCATTGTTCCGGAGGTGTCGGCAATGGCAATCCGCACATTTCCTGTACCGATGTCAGCCACCAGATAAGCCTGTTTCAAAATCATTGTTTGTGCATTAACGGGTTTTTACAGACAATACCTCGCGGTTCACCAACTGGCGGATGTTGCGGTTGCCTGCTTTGTAAAAGTCGTGCAGGGCCTTGTTCATAATGTCGGCATGATGATCTTCCACCTCAAAAGTAGCCCCTGCAATATGCGGCGTCGCGATTACATTTTTATGATGAATGAGGCGATAATCGAGCGCGTCAGGTGGTTCATGGTCGAAAACGTCGAGTATCGCACCTCGGATCGCATTGTTTTCGATGGCCGAAAGCAATGCTTCGCGTTTCACTACGACGGCACGCGCGGTGTTTACGAAAATCGCATCCTTTTTCATCAATCCGATCAACTCTTCCCCAATCATACCTTCCGTATCACTGTTTACCGGCAAGTGAATTGAAACTATATCGCTGAGTCGAAAAACATCTTCCAGGCTCGCTTTTTCGTAAGCCGGGTCGTCGGAGGTGTAAAACGGATCATAATAGAGGATCTCGGCGGGAAAATGCTTGACGAGATTGGCGATTGTTTGCCCCACCGCTCCAAAACCTACCATGCCAATCGTTTTTCCGGCGATTTCATTCCCTTTGAACTGCAAATAGGAGGTGTGCGCGCCGACCTCCCAATGTTCCCCTTTCAGCCATGCAATGCCTTCGAGCGTGTTGCGCATGAGGTTGATGAGGTTTGCAATGAACATTTCCGCCACGGCCTGTGCATTACGGGCAGGTGTGTTGAAAACCGGGATTCCTTTCGCAGTAGCCACATCGACGGCCACATTGGAAGGCGTCCCGCGGCACACGCCGATGAATCGCAGGTCAGGAAATGCCGCGATTACCGAAGCAGTAACGTGGTCATGCTCGGTAATAAGGGCTTCGGCTCCGGTCTCGTTGAGTAATGCAATGAGCTCGGCCTCGTTATAGGCACGTTCCTGCAATTTCCATGGCTTATAAATAATTTCTCCGAATTGTTCTTTTAAAATCGCCCGTGCTTTATCGTGGTAAGGGGCGGTGATCAGGATTTTCATGGTTGGATGTTTTTTTGACCGCTGACGGCCGACTGCTGACCGTCTTTGTAATCGGCGGTCAGTCGTCGGCGGTCAAATTGCTAAATGTTATCATTACCCCTCAAATGCCACTCTTCTGCGGCAACGTAATGAACTTGGTAAGTACAGCGCTGACGAAGTACAGTGCCGCCAGCGTCCATGCGACACCTTCGGTGCCTATTGATCCGATAAAAAGACCTACGATTGCGGGCCCGATGAATACGGGAAGTCCAGCCCCCAGGTTCAGGATTGCCATGGCGGCGCCTTTTTCTTCTTTAACTAATGATGGTACCAATGCTGAAAGTGGGACATAACCGGCCAGCAATCCGCCCCAGAGAATGCCGGGAATCAGTATCAGCCAGAAATTACCGTTGAAAAGGGCTGGCGAATAGTAAAAAAGTAATGTACTGATGCCGCACCCGAATCCGCCAAACCACATGATGGTGTTTTGCCAGCCCAGCCGGTCGCCGACGAAGCCGAAAATGAGGTTGAAAATGATATTACTGGTGAAAATGGTGCCCCATATCCATAACCATTCCTGGGTGGACAGGCCATACTCAGCCATGTAGGTAGGCAGGAATACCGGAAATGCGAATTGTGCAGTGGTGTTGATCACACGGACGATTCCACCCATAAGTACTTTTGGTTCTTCTTGAATGATTGTAAAGCCTTTTAGCAGCTCTTTCGCCTTACCAACGGTTTCGCCGGTGGAATGGAACTGGTCTTTATTCAAAACCAATGCAAAGAACGCACCGACGGAAACCCAGAATATAGAGCTCCAAAGCGTGTTTTGGTACCCGATCCTATCAATGGCCCAGCTAGAATAATAGGCGCCAAACACATTGAGCCCGCCCGTAAATACAAACCAAAACCAGCCTACGGCGCGCCCCAATGCATTCTCCGGCGTCCGGTAAGTGATCCAGACCAGGAAAGAATATGCAAACAACGGATACCCGAACCCCCGAATGGCATAGGTGAGCAGCATAACCGGGAAGTTAAGCGATTCCATGCCCAACCCAACGAAGCCCACTGTGCCGATGACATACAGCAGGATCCCCATCAGCATGGCCCTGCGTGGCCCATATCCTTCGGCCAATACTCCCGAAAACCAGGACGAAATGGCAATGGTAATGCCGTAAGCAGTAAATAACGACGCGGATTGCTGGATAGTCATGCCGCGGTCGAGGAGGTAGGGGCTGAGCCAGCCTTGTTCCACGCCGTCACCCATCATGAAGATCAGGATGCCCAGGTAGCCCCAGGCGAGATGCCTGGGCAGCCCGATTCGGTCGAGAGATGTTGTTGGTATCATGGGGTTAGGAATATAAAGTAGCGTCGGATTGTTCTGGCTTGTTTGGGATAATTAGAATAAAAATCATTATATATTTTATACTAAAAGCCACACAAACAAAACGAAATTAAATTATTTAAACAAAATTAAAGATTATTAAAGTATTTGAAACTTTTGGTTTTGAATCTTAATAATATAATAATGTCTGGTCCGGAGTAATAAGCGGGACGACAATGGCCCTTTACATTGTATTATTTGTATTGAAGGGATATATACGATGGTATCAGGGCTTGGGAGTTTTCTGTAAGGGCTTCCGTGTTCGGGAAACTATGGTTATACTTGCTTTCAAAGCGTATCGAAATGACTATTACGGAAAGGCATCAATTCATCTTGCAGGAGCTGGCAAGGGCGGGGAGCGTTAGTATTGTACAGCTTTCGGAGCAAATGCAGGTATCAGGCGTGACGATCCGGAAAGACCTGAAGATCCTGGAAGACAAAAATCTCCTGTTCAGGACCCACGGCGGCGGTTCGCTTAACAATCCATATGCGGTGGAGCGGCCAATCAATGAGAAGGAGTTTATCAATTCCGAGGAAAAGCAAAGCATTGCGCGCGAGGCAATAAGTCTGATCCGGCAAACGGACTCCATAATGATCGGTTCGGGGACGACGGTGTTTGAGCTGGCCCGCTGTTTACATCCCACCAGGCAGATTACCGTCATTACACCGGCGGTGAAGGTGACGCTTGAACTCAGTAACCGGCCTAATGTGGAAGTATTACAGCTCGGCGGGCTGATCCGTCAGAATTCCTCTTCCGTGGCAGGTTCTTATGCCGAGTATATCCTCGAACATATCTCTTGCGGCGTGTTGTTTATCGGCGTCGATGGCATCGACCTCGATTTCGGATTGTCGATCAGTAACCTTACCGAGGCAGGCCTAAACCAGAAAATGATCAATACCGCGCAGATTGTGGTAGTGCTTGCCGACCATACAAAGTTCGGCAAGCGTGGGATTGGCAAAATTTGCGACCTCGACCAGGTCCAGTACATCGTTACCGACGCCGGGGTTCCGGAAGAGGTCGTGATGTCCCTCGAAGACCGTGGCGTGAAGGTGCTGGTCGCGGGGAAGTAAGGGTTGAGTTAGTAAGTCTGCTTTTAATCCATTTTATCGGCCAGCTCGAAGCTTAATTTCAGCTGCTTCCGGGTAGAAGCAGTCAGTTCGCGTTTTGCCAGCGCATGGCACTCGTAGGTGGCGTCGGCAAACATCATTTGCTGAGGCGGGGTTTTCTGCGTGGCCGCCGAAGGGCCGCGTAACGCGCCGACAAGACCCATTTCACGTGCTACGTACACATAGCGCACGGCGTCGATCACCACACCTGCCGAGTTGGGTGAATCCTGCACCGAAAGTTGCGCATCCAATGTCACTGGCGAGCCCATGAAACCTTCCAGTTCGAGCCGGAAGTTGGCCACTTTGTTATCACCATAGAAAGCAATGTATTCCGACGGCCCCGCGTGCAGAAAGCTGTCCGCAGTGGAGATGCCGCGGATCTCGTTTTGGGCGCGGATTACATTCTCTTTGGATATTTTCTTCGATTTCAGTCGGTTTTTGTCTTCCATATTCAGGAAATCGGTGTTGCCGCCGACGTTACGCTGAATGTGTGCTTTCACATGGTGGCCACGCTCGAAAGCCAGCTCTTGCAGCATTTGGGACAGGATACTTGCCCCAAACTGGCTCCGCATATCGTCGCCGATGATCGGGATACCGGCATCAATGAACTTCTGTTCCCATTCCGGGTCAGATGCGATGAATACCGGGATACAGTTAACCAGGGAAATGCCCAGTTCCAGACAGATTTCCGCATAGAACTCCGTTGCCAGCTGGGACCCTACCGGTAGATAGTTGATTAAGACCTCTGCTTCGTACTCTTGCAGACGGGAGACGATTTCCTGACGGATGGTATCGGTGAGCGACTGGTCATATGCTTCGGCGTTCGTCAGCAGATCGGAAGCCTCCAGTTCCTCTTTCACCACGAAACGATTATCGGGTGGGTAGGCGAGCATTTGGGGTGAAACACCGTCGAGTACAGGTGAGCGGAAAACTGGCGCTTCGGTGGTAATGTCCGTGTAAAGTTCGATAGCGCAGTTCGGTTTTGTGAAAATGGCTTCTTTAAGCGGCAGGCCGATTTTACGCTCATCGACATCGAACCCGCAGACGAATTCAATGTTGGCTGCGCGATAGCCACCAATATTGCCGGCCATGAGGCCCGAGGTTTTGTCGGCGTATTTCGTGTAATATTCAACACCTTGAACTAATGAGCTGGCACAGTTTCCTACACCTACGATTGCTACTTTTATTTTATTATCAGTATTTGACATTTCCAATATTCCGAGTTTATGATGAAAATTTATTTTAAATTTTTTTAATAACTTAAAAAATGGTGATTTAGATCAAAATAAAGGTTTAATATCTGATAATGCAACTGTAAATGCATATTTATGCAAACGTTTGCATAAATATGCTATGTTTGATTTTGGGTATATTTAAATGCCACGAAGACACCGCAGCGGCGCCTTCGTGGCATTTAAAAAAACTTACAAATTCCTCTTATAGGTACTTCTGCATATAACCGATGAACAGCTTCCAATCCTCCGGCAGCACGGTATGCCCACCTTCGTGCATATAGTAACCCAGATGATTCATCAGCAAAGAAGTATCCCCGGCAACCGGCATTGCCGCATTAGCCGCGGGCGCTGTTTCTCCGAAGAGCCTGTACACCGGCGCGGCGGCGACGACGGAAAGAAATTCGCCCTTCGGATCAGACCAGTAATCTGTGCTGCCGGTTTGCAAGAGCAGAGGCCGTGGAGCCATCAATGCTACGAGCATATGGGCATCGATGGGCATAGAATTCACCTTATCCGCCCAGCTGTGATAATTTGGTGCAAACTGATATAGATAACGCGAAGGATCCGAAATATGCCGGATGGTCTCGCCATAGTTCCGGCGGCTCAATGCAGCACCGCCTTCGCCTGAGATGCTTGCAATGACCATTTTGAAGCGTGGATCGCGCACGCCGGCCCAAAGTACTGTTTTGCCGAGGCGGGAAGCGCCCTGTAAGGCTACCCGTTTGGCATCGACCTGCCGGTCGGTTTCAAGGTAATCCAGTGCCCGACTTAGCCCCCACGACCAGGCGGCGATGGCGCCCCATTCATCGGTTGCCGTTTCTGCCTGACCGGGTTTCAGGTATGTTTTGCGTATACCGTATTGTATGCCATCTTTAAAATCGGGCTCGATATCGCCATAATACACTGTGGCGAAGCCAATGCCTGCGTCCAGGAATTGTTCCACATTGAGCTTGCCGAATGGTGTCGGCTTGTCTGCCTTGATCTTTTTGCCCTCCTTATTCCAGATCTCCCCGACTCGCAGGCCGGGATCGTCGATGATCTGGTTGTATGCCGCGAAGGAAATGTTCAGAAGCAGTGGTACAGGCTTTGTCGCAGCTGCCGGAATATAAATCAGGAGATTCATTTTATGGCCCGATGTGTCTTTTTTGAAATACACCGTGATCTGCTTCCGGATTGCTTTCCCGTTAAATGCAGGCGTGCCTTTATCAAATACATGAAAGGTCATGTCGTTCGGGCGCGGAGGCATTTTGCCAAATTGGTTTTGCTCCACCAGTTGCAGCAGCTCGGGACGGCGTTTTTCCGTCCATTGCTTGGTGGTCGTGACAGGCTTGCCGTCGCTGGTCTTCAAGAGTGCTGGCAATGTGTAGGTTCCGACCGAATCTTCCGCGTAATTGACTGCGAAGCCAGCGACGACAGTCGGGCGGTTCGCGGCTTGTTGCTGGGCAATTGCATCGGCACAGACGCAAATTAAAGCAGCGAGTAATAGATTTATTTTCATGGGATTAGGAGCTTTGGGATTTGAAAGCGTCCTAATAAGAAGCACGGGGCGGGGGAATACTGACTTTCTTTTTAAAGAGTTGGGCAGGGAAATAAAAAAGCCAGACATCGAGCCTGGCTTTCGTGACCGCGACGGGAATCGAACCCATATCTAGAGTTTAGGAAACTCCTATTCTATCCGTTGAACTACGCAGTCTATTCTTTAACAAAATGTTACTTCTCTCGTTGTTTGTGACCGCGGCGGGAATCAGTCGAACGCAACCCCGATCGCTTGCGACTCCAACCCATATCCAGAGTTTAGGAAACTCCTATCGGGCGGCGGGCCGCTCTATCCGCTGAACTACGCAGTCTATCCTTAATCAAATATTACTTCTCTCACTTGTGACCGCGTCGGGAATTGAACCTCGCGCTGCTAAAAAGGCATTTCGGGGTGCAAAACTGAGAAAAATTCGTTTGAATTACAAATGATTATTCCTCTGTTTGTACCGGTGTGTAACCAAGATCGAGCCAGTTCGGATAAATGGAGAAGTGTTTTTCCTTTACCAGTGAGAACAATGTCCGCTTCAATTCATCGATATTTTCTTTTTGCCGGGCCGAAATGAAGACCACATGATCGGCCTTTTCCGTGACATAGCTGCGTTTCAATTGGTTGAGGATATCCTGCGTCGAAGGCGTCGTTTCTTCTTCTTGTTCATCGTCGTTGTACGATGGTTTGTAAAGGTCTATTTTATTGAAAACCAATATCGAAGGCTTGTTCGCCGCACCAATTTCTTCCAGCGTTTTATTGACGACATCCAGGTGTTCCTCGAAGGAAGAATGTGAAATATCGACCACATGCATCAGAATGTCGGCCTCGCGAACCTCGTCCAATGTCGATTTAAATGACTCGATGAGTGTCGTTGGCAGTTTGCGTATAAAACCAACAGTGTCGGTCAGCAGGAAAGGGATGTTCTCCATGTTAACCTTGCGGACCGTAGAATCGACGGTCGCGAATAGCTTGTTTTCCGCAAAAACGTCGGCCTTAGACAGGTGCTGCATCAATGTCGATTTACCTACGTTGGTATAACCCACAATGGCGACGCGCACCAGCCGATCTCGTTCTTTCCGGCGGGTAGTACTCTGTTTATCGACTTTTTCGAGCTTTTCTTTCAGGAACGCAATCCGGTCTTTGACAATCCGGCGGTCAGTTTCGAGTTCCGTTTCACCCGGGCCACGCATCCCTACGCCAGCACCCGACTGGCGGCTAAGGTGTGTCCACAAGCGTGTTAGCCGCGGGTACATATATTGGTACTGCGCAAGTTCTACCTGCAATTTCGCCTGTGCCGTTTGGGCGCGCATAGCGAAAATGGAGAGGATGAGCAAGCTTCGGTCGATGACCTTGATGTCCTTGAAAACGGCTTCGAGGTTACGCACCTGCGAAGGCGAAAGGTCATCGTCATAAATGATCATGTCCACTGGATTGGCAGTGACGTAGATCATGATTTCTTCGAGCTTTCCTTTGCCGGTATAAGTGCGGATATCCGCCCGTTCAAGGTTCTGAGTGAAAGTCTGGACAGTTTCCACGCCCAGTGTTGTCGCCAGAAATGCGAGTTCATCCAGGTATTCCTTCGTTTTATCGGTCGATTGTTTCTGGGTGCTTACAGCTACCAGTACGGCAGTTTCCTGTTTGGCAGCTGTGGAATATAATTTTTTCTTATCAATCATGCATTGGTGTTTTATGACGCGTTCCGGCTAAAATCCTGCAAAAAGCATACCCGCGCGCCGGAAAAGGGGCAGAGTTGCAACGGTTGGCCGACAGCAAAAGTTCATAACAGGATTCGTGAAATTACATTTACCATTTAACAAATCCTTTTTTTTATTTGATTGTTCGAAAAAGTCTTTTGTATCTTTGCCGAAATTCTTTAAGCCTATGTTGGTGCTCATCTTCGGCTAATACTTAGCCACAATTCATTCTCCGCCTTTTAACAGGCAACTTTTTGCAGCCCTCGCTGGCTGTGCAAATTTCTATTTATCCATTATTGCAAATTTTTATTATCCATGAAAAAGTGGTTTCAACTACTTCGTCAGGCTATTCGTGGCTCCGAAGAAAGTTTTACCGAAGGCAGCATCAACCGCGCTATTTTCCTTTTGTCTGTACCCATGATCCTCGAAATGGTCATGGAGTCACTTTTCGCGGTTGTTGACATTTTCTTTGTTTCCAAAGTAAGCACCGAAGCCGTCGCTACGGTAGGGCTTACCGAATCCGTTATCACGCTGGTCTATTCCCTCGCAATCGGTCTGAGCACGGCGGCCACGGCCACTATTGCCCGCCGAACAGGCGAAGGCAATATGGACCAGGCACGTCACGCCGTCGGTCAGGTTATATTTATTTCGCTTGCGATTTCCTCTGTTACCGCACTGCTGGGATTCTGGCTGGCCAGCGATATTCTTCGGGCAATGGGCGCCGACCCCAAAGTAATCGAAACAGGTACCAATTTTGCGCGTATCCAGTTTTTGAGCAGTCCGGTAGTTGTGTTGCTTTACTCGCTGAGCGGTGCATTACGTGGTGCCGGCGCTGCCGCCACGGCCATGCGTTCATTGATGATCGCGAATGGTTTCAATATGATTTTAGGGCCAATCCTGATCTTCGGTGTTGGACCATTTCCTGAACTGGGCGTGACCGGCGCTGCATTGGCGACGGCGACGGGGCGCTCGATAGGTGTTGGTTATCAGCTGTTTTCGCTGGCAAAAGGCGACCGTGCATTAGGATTACGCTGGGCGGATCTTCGGCCGGATATGGAAATGATCACTGCGATTATCAAGGTCGCAACCGGTGGTACTGTCCAGTTCCTGATCGGTTCGGCGAGCTGGATTTTTCTGACACGCATTCTCTCTGAATTTGGAAGCGATGTTGTTGCAGGCTACACCATCGCCATCCGCGTGATCATGTTCACTTTGCTTCCTGCTTGGGGTTTGGCAAATGCAGCGGCTACCTTGGTAGGGCAAAACCTGGGTGCCGAAAAGCCTGAAAGGGCAGAAGCTTCGGTGTGGAAATGCGCTTCATTTAACTTGATATTCCTGTTGGGGCTTTCGGTGTTCATGTTTATCGGCGCGGGAGATCTTATCGGCTTTTTCAGCTCGGAGAAGGAGGTGGTCGAAACCGGTACACTGGCACTGCGTGTGCTGTGTCTGGGATATGGGTTCTATGCTTATGGTATGGTGGTGATCCAGTCGTTGAATGGCGCTGGCGACACCAAAACGCCAATGGTTTTGAACCTGATCGGATTCTGGGGTATCCAGATTCCCGTTGCGTATGTACTGGCCGTTATCCTGAGTTTCGGACCGGTCGGGGTTTTTGCCGCAGTACCCATTGCAGAAGCTGTATTGGCCATCATGGGCATATGGCGGTTCCGTCTTGGGGGATGGAAAGTTGTAAAAGTGTAAATATGCCGACATTTATCCGAGGTGGTCATGTTTTGATTGCATTGGTCAGGCACTGTCTGGTCGTGGTAAGGTATTGCCTTGCCGCGACCCAGCGGTTCCGCCGATGATCGCTCGAAACGAAAAGATATTTATCTTGGTTAACCATTACATATTTCACCCACAATCCGCATGAAAATAGAACAGATATATACCGGATGCCTTGCGCAGGGCGCTTATTTTATTGTTTCAAACGGTGAAGCCGCCGTCATAGACCCTTTGCGTGAGGTGGTTCCCTACATTCAGAAAGCAGAGAAGGTCGGAGCCCGGATCAAGTATGTATTTGAGACGCATTTTCATGCGGACTTTGTTTCTGGTCACATCGACCTTGCAGAAAAAACCGGAGCGGAGATCGTGTACGGCCCTGGTGCTCAAACCGGTTTCAAAGCATATATTGCCGAAGATGGTGAGGATTTCAAACTTGGCGATGTTACTATTCGCGCATTGCATACACCGGGGCACACATTGGAATCGACAAGTTATCTGCTGCTCGATATGTCGGCTAAACCCGTCGCATTGTTTAGTGGCGATACCTTGTTTATAGGTGATGTCGGTCGTCCAGACCTGGCGCAGAAGGGTGATCTGACGATGGAAGACCTTGCGGGTATCCTTTACGACAGTTTGCGTTCGAAGATTATGCCGTTACCCGATGACGTGATCGTGTATCCCGCACACGGGGCTGGTTCTGCCTGTGGTAAGAACATGAGCAAGGAAACCTCCGACACGCTGGGTAATCAGAAACTTTTCAACTATGCGTTGCGTGCGGATATGACAAAGGAAGAGTTTATCCAGGAGGTTACAGCAGGCCTCCCCGAGCCGCCGCAATACTTCCCGGGAAACGTTAAAATGAACCGCGACGGTTATGAAAGCATCGACGACGTGCTCGAACGCGGTGATGAGGCATTATCGCCGGAGGCATTTGAAGCAAAAGCCAATAACACCGGGGCATTGATCCTCGATACGCGCAAGCCGGAGCTATTTGCTCAGGGTTTTATACCCAATTGCATCAATATCGGCATCGACGGCAGTTTCGCTCCCTGGGTAGGTGCATTGATACCTGATTTGAAGCAGTTGCTTTTGATCGTAACAGAGCCAGGTAAAGAAGAGGAAGTAGTTACAAGACTTGCAAGAGTTGGGTACGACTATACGATCGGCTATTTAAATGGCGGTTTTGAAGCCTGGAAAGAGGCAGGGAAGGAAATCGATATGGTAGAATCTGTTGATGCCCGGCAGTTCGCGGACCGTTTCGAGTCCGATGGTTTGGAAGTAATTGATGTGAGGAAGCCGGATGAATTTGCTTCCGGTCACATTGAAGGAGCGCGAAACCTGCCGCTGGACTACATTAATGACCTTATGCCTGAATTTCCAAAGGACAAAAAGCTATACATTCATTGCGCCGGAGGTTACCGCTCCATGGTCGCCGCCTCGATCCTCAAATCCCGTGGCATCGACGACGTCGTAAACATCGAAGGAGGCTTTGGGGCAGTGTCCAAAACGAATGTTCCAGTTTTGACAGAGGCATGATTATTTGACTGAGCTTATTATTTATGCTACACCCTGTTTGAAATTTTAGTATATAAAATCGATATAATTAATATTTTAGAATGGACATCATCGAATATCTAAGAAAACCCTGGCCCTGGTACGTCGCAGGTCCGCTAATCGGCTTAACAGTCCCGATTTTGCTTTTGCTCGGCAATAAGTCTTTTGGAATTTCATCTTCGTTCAGGCACATCTGCGCGGCGGTAATTCCGGCTAATTTGCCTTTTTTTAAATACAACTGGCGGAAGGAAGTTTGGAACCTGTTTTTTGTAGCGGGAATCGTGATTGGAGGTTTCGTCGGGAATTTTGTTTTGGGAAATCCCGAGGCGATTGTAGTTGCGGATGATACGCGGCAAAGTCTGGCCGCCTTGGGCGTCACAGATTTTTCGGGACTGATGCCGAATGATATTTTCGCATTCAGTAACGTATTTTCCTTAAAGGGATTGATATTCTTCGTATTAGGAGGTTTTCTCGTTGGATTCGGGACTCGTTATGCGGGCGGATGTACTTCGGGACACGCAATAATGGGGCTGTCCAACTTACAATGGCCGTCACTGGTAGCGACGGTCAGTTTTATGGTCGGCGGCTTTGCGAGTACGCATTTGTTACTTCCGTTTTTGGTGGATCTGGTTAAGTAACCGGAAAAAGCATCCCAAATCATTCTATTTAACTCAACAATGGAAAAGTCATTTCAAAATAGCGGCCTCGCGGGGCAGCACGTTGCCGAGCCGGATGCCATTCAAATGGACGGTTGCGATGGCGCAAACGGCCAAAAAAAGGCGGAAGGATTTACCGGAAACGTAAAATACCTGCTTGTAGGCGTCGTTTTCGGGATCGTTTTTGTGAAGGCGGAGATCGTTTCCTGGTTCCGGATTCAGGAAATGTTCCGGCTGGATTCGTTTCACATGTACGGCGTGATAGGCTCGGCAGTGGTGGTAGGTTTGCTCTCTATCTGGTTGATCAGGAGGTTCAATATCAAAACATTATCCGGCGAACAGGTCAGTATTGCCGATAAAGTTTTTGACAAAGGTCAGATTTACGGCGGTGTGCTGTTTGGTATCGGCTGGGCCATTACCGGAGCTTGCCCCGGGCCATTGTTTGCACAGATTGGTGCAGGTTATGCGGCGGTGGCGGTTACGCTGCTGAGCGCCATTGCAGGAACCTGGGTTTACGGGTTGATCCGGGCGCGCCTTCCACATTGATCATTGCTTGCGCGCCACAAGGTATAATTGTTCGTCGCCCAGCATAAAAGGATCCGCTTCAAGGTTGCCGAATGTGCCGACTACGAGCAAACCAGCTTGTTCAAACATGTAAGTAAGCTCTCCTAATGTGTAAATGTGCTGGCGGACATTGTGCCTCACCTTTTCGGAGCCGGAAATAAATGTTTGTTCTGCTTCGATATAGCCTCCTTCTGCCCGGTAATCGTTTTCGGCCAGGTAAATAATGTCGTTCTGCACGGGCATCCAGTTGCGTGTCTGGAAATTCGGAAAAATACTTTCGGCCAGGTTTTCGGTGTGAATGGCCGCGTGTGCACCGGCTTTCAATGCTGCGGCTATCTGATTGATAAATTGCTGCATTTCCGTCCGCGGGAAAAAGCTGAAACTGTTTCCAAAGCAGTATGCGGCGTCGAACTGTGCTGCCGGCAACTGATAGTTCAGTACATCGGCACAGATCACTTCGATGGATAGCTGCTGTTCGCTGCTGACGGTTTGCAATTCTTCACAATATTCCTGGGAAATATCGATGCAAGTTAACGCAGTGCCCTTTTCCGCGAGCGGGATGGCGTGCCTGCCGTAGCCTGCGAGCACATCCAGTACCTTACTTTCTGATGTAATTTCAAGTACGTCCCGCAGGAAATCGACTTCATAATCGGTATATTCTTCGTCCTGATTCAGTTTCCAGGCGCGTTGCGGAAGTCCTTTGAAATAGGTATGGTACCAGGCCACGGCTATGATTTTGTTTGGGTTAAAATCTAAAACTACTAAAAAAGGGCGCTCACATACGCATCAGTCCGGGCGTAACACGAAGATAAACCTGTGCGGATAGCGGCGTTTTGCCGTAAAGGTCTTCGAGGTCGCTATTTACCTTATATAAACTGAGCTGCCCGCCAGCCTGTAATAACGTATTTCCGAAAGAAGCGATCTGACGATTCGCGCCGAGCGAAAACATGGAAACAGGTAGTTTTATTGGGACGCCTTCGTAAGTAGATAAACCCAACTCCCCGGAGCTTTTCTGGACCCATTCATACCGGCCATAAAATGCCCATTTATCGAATTGCAGGTTGGTTTCTGCCAGCGCCGAGTTTTCCTTGTGATGCTTACCGGCGTCGTTTAGTCCCCAGGCGATCGTCGAAGATACCCATCTATTTTTTCCACCTAAATTACCCGAATGCTGCACGGAGGCCGTGGTACGGTTCACGTCTTCATCGGGTTCTCGGGGCTCGGGGCTTTTGATAAAACCTCTCGACACCTGTAATGCCCAGTTGGCCGACGGGTTAAAGAGCAGCCGGTAGCTGTAAGAATCGAAGCGGGGTTTATCAAAATCAAACCTGTTTTCATCGGGTTCGCGGCCGGTGAATGACGAGCCCTCCAATTTGAATTTGCCATAACGAACGCCAGCCGTGACCACGCCAAATGTAATATGGGTAGCGTCCTGCCAGTGGTGCCCGAGCACGGCATCGGGATTGTTGAATGCCGACATCCGATGCATAAATGCGGTAGGGCCCAGCGCAGGTTCGCCGGGGTATCCGGCATATATTGTCAGGTCGACTTTCTCATTGATCCGTTGTGTATAACCTATCGAAAGTTCAGAGAAAAGGTCATGCGGATGCTGGCGGTCGATCAGCGGCTGGCCTTTCCAGCTCTCGCCCGATTGGAAAAGGAGCGGATAACCTGCGCCGCCATCCAAAATCCGGTCGAGCGAAACCATTGCACGGAGGTTGAGCAAGCCATTTTTCCCGACTTGCCGTTGCGCCATTCCCATAAACCAGTTGGGTACGCTGAATTTAGAATTGGAGCCTTTTTTGCCGTCGTTATTGAAGTTTTGGCTTGTGTAGCGCAGGTAAATGCTTCCATGCAGCATGTAATTCCATTTGCTGCCGTGCTTCATGTAGGCGTACATAGGCGTAGCATCCGGTTGCCAGCCTGTACCGGATCCGTTGCGTGTCATCGGCAGGCTCAATGAAAAACTGTGGGTCATGTGCGCCGGGCCATTGTGGCCCATTTTAGCATGATCCATGCTTTTCATGTCATGCATTTCGTGGCTAACAGTGTCTTTCGCAGGCTCGTGGTGCTCGTGCTGGGCAAATGCGGGGCTGACGACGGCCACCGGAATGGTGGCTGTCATCAAAATAAGTTTGTTGAGAAGCATGATGATGTGATTTCCTGACTAATGCGCCGCGGCGGTTTTGCGGCAGCAGCTAGGGAGTTTGTCGTGCGCTTTCTGGCTGGCAGGCAGCTCGTCAGCATCGTAGCCGATATTGATAATCGTCGCTTTAATGGCTTCCGGCGTGGTTTTTTCCGGATTGTATTTCACGGTTACCACTTTGTTGGATAGATCGAGATTGGACTCTTTCACCCCTTTCGAAAGCCCGAGGTTGCGTTCGATGCGCGCTTTACACATTTCGCAAATGGCCGAGGTTTTGATCTTTACCTCTTTGCTGCCGTCAGCAAGGGCGATGTTGAGCCCCAGGAGCAGGACGGTTACGAAACTTAAAATCGTTGTTTTCATGATGTTATCAGATTAAGATCATTGTTAATGAGCTGGTGAATCCGTTTCGACCAGCGCTACTTCTTCCAATTCCATTTTGCAAACCGGGCATTTGCCCGCTTCTGCGTAAGTTTTTTCGCCTTCGCATTTCATAGGACAAGCATACTTCTTATCGCTCACGGCATGCGTTTCGGTCGTCTCCGCTTCTTTTTCGGATTTGTTTCCGGTACAGGCCACGGAAAGGAAAAGCAGGGAAGCAATAATGACTTTGTTCATACAGTTGAAGTTTAGTAAATTCCTGATAATGTATTATTTATATTAATTTAATGACTAATGCAAATGACCGACCTGGTCGAGTGCGGTCCGCTGTAATGCACCTTTTTTAAATTCGCCGGGCGTCATACCGGTCACTTTTTTGAACTGGTTGCTCAAATGCGCCGTGCTGCTGTAAGAAAGCCGCCATGCGATTTCGCTTAATGTCAGTTCGTTGTAAGAAAGCCATTCTTTCACTTTCTCCACTTTCTGGGCAATGATATATTGCTCAATCGTCTGTCCGGTTTCGGAAGAGAAAAGGTTGCTTAAGTAAGAATACTCATAACCGATCTTCTCCGACAAATAGTCCGAGAAATTCATCTGCGCCGGTTTATTCCCTTTCAGATTCTGCACCTCGTCGATCACGAGTGTTTTAATATGCTCCACCATCGCCAGCCGACGGTCATCCAGCAACTCAAATCCATTTGCTTCTAGCACCGTTTTGACTTCCGTCAATTTATCGGCATCTACTTCCGCCACCGTCTCCACCTCGCCCAATTCCACGAAAGTCAAGTCAATGCCCAGCCCGTTCAATTCTTCCCGCACCACCCGCTTGCAGCGGTCACAAACCATATTTTTGATATATAATTTCATAATCTAAAAGTCTAAGCCCTTTCCTCCTTCCTCCATTCTCCTATCTAATAATCTTATAACGCATTCCCGCATAAATCATTCGTCCTACCACCGGCCCCCAAGCCATTCCTGCATCGAAATGCTGCCCGAAAGGTTCACTGGCACCCATGATCGGGTCTTTCTGGCGGAAGTTGGCGAGATTTTCGCCGCCCAGGTAAATGTCCCATTTCGGGAATGTACGCGTGATTTGTGCATTAAAGTTATAAAACGATGGTGCCATCGTAGAGCCAAGGTTGTCCGGCACGTGGTGATCGGGGACGTGGCCCATGTAGGGAAGGCGTTTTTTGCCATTCCATTGCACCGTGGCATCGAACTTCCATTTGTCGTAAGGCAATGCATAACCCGCATTAAAAAGCACCCTGTCGCGGCTCACCATCATTCTCGGTAGCAGCACATTGTCGTCATACACATTGCGGATACTCTGCTTTACATCGAACAGGCGATAGGCCAGTTTCAGGTCGAAGCGTTTGATGGGCGTGAGGTTCGCCTCGGCCTGGAAGCTGTTCGCATAAGCTGTCCCTTCCAGGTTATAAAAGCGGATATAGCGTGGATCTTCCATATCGGCCACCAGTTGGTTTTCAGAATCAGTACGGTAGAAATCCAGGATAAAATTACCGCTCATTTCCCCGATTTTAAATTCCTGCGTCACGCTGGCTCCGTAGTTCCACGAAACTTCGGGACGAATAGCCTCACGGAACATCACACTACGCGAGCTCACAAGGTTGCCATAATATTCAGCCAATGGGTTGGCGACTCTAAAACCACGTCCTGCGGAAGCCCGCAAGGTTGTTTGGCCGGTAAGGCTGTATTTCAAATGAAGGCGGGGCGTCCATTGCGTGCCGTAGAGATTATGGAAATCGACACGGCCGCCGGCCACCATTACGAATTTGTCGAGGTGGTTGTAGGTGTATTCAAAGAATGCTCCGGGGACGGATTCATTGCGTTTTAGGCGGATGTCCTTATATAGTTCATCATAATGATCGAGTATGTAGCTCACACCGGCTTTATAGTTATGATTGGTATTGCCGATGATCGACTGGTAGATGAGGTTCCCGTATAATGTCTTTTGCGTTCCGTCGTAGTTATTCAGTCCAAAATAGGATTTGGAATCATGCAGAGACGCATTCAGGATTAGCCCTAGCCCTTTGTAAGGCTGGTCGGGAAACAAGCGTGCGATTTTGGAGAAAAATTCGTAGCGGTTCACCCTCGCACCAAAGCCGTAAGCTTGGGTTGTGCCTTTCATTTCGCGCTCAAAGTCCTTCTGGCCGCCGAGACGATCTTCATATAACGCTTTTATGCCGAACTGCGCCATGAGCTTGTCGCCCTGGTATTTCCAACGGTTAATGGCATTATATTGGGTGTAAAGCGGCAGGTCGAGGAAGCCGTCGCCATTTTTATCGATGCGGTTGCGCAATGTGCTTCCGTGTGTAAGCAGACCGGTGCTCCATTTGTCGCTGAGCTTATGCGCCAGGTTCAGGTTCACTTCCCCGCGACCGAAATTGTTGACGTAGGTATTCAGGTAAAGTTTCTCCTGCGTATCCGGTTTTTGTAGTTCTACGTTAATCTGCCCCGTCATCGATTCGTAACCATTCACCACCGAACCGGCGCCTTTACCTACGTCGATCGATTGAATCCAGGTGCCTGGAACGAAATTCAGCCCGAACGTCGATGCAAGTCCGCGGATGGAGGGAATATTTTCAACGTTCGTCTGAATGTAAGTCCCGTTCAACCCGAGCATCTGAATTTGTTTGGAACCTGTCACGGCGTCGCTGTACGAAACGGATACAGAGGCATTGGTTTCGAAACTTTCGGAAAGATTACAGCAGGCTGCTTTGGCCAATGCGCGGGTAGTAATGATTTCGGTTTGATGCGGAGAAAGGCGGTCAATGGACGTGTTACCGGCGCGTACCGTCACCTCTTCGAGCGTCTGATCGCTTTGCAGAACCACTTGTAACTCGCTTTCCTGTCCGATTTTAATGGTATCGTTCTGGAATCCTACAAAGCTGACGACGAGCAGTGCCGATTGTGCCGATCTCGGAATGCTGAACCGCCCATTCCCGTCGGTAGCTGTTGCATTAGCAGTGCCTGCCCAGTATACGTTAGCACCCGTAATGGGTTTCAAGCTCTTCGTTTGCGGTTCCTGTTCATTGACCGAACCGGTTATACGTTGTGCGTAAATGCAGGAGGATATCAGCAGAAATAAACCTCCCAAAAGGTATTTGTTCATGATTTCATGGATTCATTGGAATAAGAGATGCATTATCAAAATCGCGACCAATTCGTGCGGTTTTGCATTAAATGACTGTTATTCAATAATATCAAATCAGGAACGACTGGATAAATGAGAGCATGCTTCGCCCATGGAAGCGGGAGGAGAAGGAGACGTCGGGAGAATTCGGGGATGAAGGTAGTAGCCATTCCGCCTGAATAAACTGGAAGCTGGTCACTGTCCAGGTAAGACCCATTGCCACCGATTTGAGTAGTTTGGCCAACACATGCGAATTCGCCGAAGCGACGTCGAGCTTTTCGAGTTTCTGGCTTTCCTTACAGCAGGCGGTTTTTTTGAGGGATGTACCCTTGGCCATTTTCATCGCAGCACTTTTCGCACAGCAGGAAGAAACGACTTTCGGTTTGCAGGAATTGTCTTTGGGTTGGCCCACCAACTGCATCGATTTGCCCGCCATCATCGCGCAATGGCGCTCTGTAAGCACGAATCCGGTGCTGCTCAGCAGAACCAGAAGGGCCATCAGGATGGTGATCGATCGATGTAGTTTGTTTTTCATTTGAATGCGTTTGGCAATGGACTTCAACCAATTGGCTTGGCCCGAAAGCTGGCTTCCGGGCCAAAAGTACTAATTATCAGGCGATTTCTTCTGCTACGTAACCAGCCTTTTTGATCAGTTGCTGGATTTCTTCCGGAGAATGGCTTGTATCAACTTTTAGCACGCGATCCGCACTTTCCAGGTCCACCGACCATTTTTCAACATTTTCATCAGCATTCAGAAAGGGAGTGACAGTAGCGACACATCCGCCGCATTTGATATTGGTTTTGAATTGCAAAGTTTCCATGATTACTAATCAGGGGCAGTCGCCCGGTGTTATGTGTTAATTGTTTTACAAATATCGGTTGTTGTTGCCGGGCAAATGTTACAGAATTGTGGGGAGGTGTTACAGAGTTTTTGGGAGATGGCGGATTCTACAAGCCGTGACCAACTCGAAATTGTAGCGTATCAACGGGTGGAACTTAAACCCAAAAGCACCCATGGACGCAGCAATATCCTCACCACGTGGCGAAATTTTTCTTTATGAATCGGAAGAAGGCAAAATGACGATTCAAGTACAACTTCAAAATGACACTGTCTGGCTCACGCAGGCGCAAATGGCGGAACTGTTTGGCAAGGAAAGGTCGGTGATTTCAAAACACATTTCCAATGTGTTCAAAGAGGGAGAATTGGACGCAAATACAAATGTGCAAAAAATGCACAATTGGCAATCCGTGAAACCAACCGCGATTTTTAGCCTCGATACAGTCATTTCAGTGGGTTATCGTGTCAAGTCGGCACAGGGCACTAAGTTCAGGATTTGGGCTAACCGAATTTTGAAAGAGTACCTGATCAAAGGCTTTGCGACGCAGGAAAAATTGAAATTAAATCAGCTGCAAAGTTTGAAGAAAACCGTTGCGTTGCTCGCGAACGTCATCCAAAATAAAGAACTGACCGCTGGTGAAGCTACCGGGCTTATTCAGGTGGTTACGGATTATGCCTATGCCCTTGATATCCTCGACCGATACGATCATCAGACCCTACCCATTGATGGCGTCTCTGAAAAGGAGCTTTTCGTAATTAGCTACGAAGAAGCCATGTCAGCAATCCAGGGCTTGCGAGATAAATTTGGCGGACACAGGTTCTTCGGAAATGAAAAGGATGAATCCTTTAAAAGTTCCATTAATACGATTTACCAGACATTTGATGGAATTGAACTCTATCCCAGCGTTGAAGAAAAGGCTGCTCAGTTACTCTACTTTATCATCAAGAACCACTCGTTTACGGATGGTAACAAGCGGATAGCGGCATTAATGTTTGTTTGGTTCATGGAACGGAACGGTATTCTCTACAGATCTGATGGTTCCAAACGGCTTGCAGATAACGCATTGGTAGCACTCACGTTGATGATCGCGGAAAGTAACACGTCCGAAAAGGAAATAATGGTAAGGGTAGTAGTGAGCCTAATTAATCAGAAGAACTAGATTAGCTTTTACAACCGCGCACGCTTCAACCTCAAACTATTCATCACCACCGAAACCGAACTCAGTGCCATCGCAGCACCTGCGATCATCGGATCAAGGAGGAATCCATTGATGGGATAGAGCACACCGGCGGCGATGGGGATGCCGATCATGTTGTAAATGAATGCCCAGAACAGGTTTTGCTTGATGGTCATCACGGTTTTGTGCGATAGGTTCAATGCTTTGGGTAAAGCAAGAAGATCGGAAGTAATTAATGTCATTTTCGCGACATCCATGGCAATGTCGGAACCTTTGCCCATGGCTACGCTCACATCCGCCTGGGCGAGCGCCTGGGAATCGTTGATGCCGTCGCCGACCATCGCTACGGTTTTGCCTGCGGCTTGGAGATTTTTGACAAACTGCATTTTGTCGTCTGGTTTCACCTCCGCCTGGTAGCTGTCGATCCCAACTTGCGACGCAACGGCCGCGGCGGTTTGGGCATTGTCACCAGTGAGCATATGTACTTCAATGCCTCGCTCGCGCAATTTTTCGACGGCCTCTCGGGACGTCGGTTTCAACTGGTCGGCAATGGCCACAAGCCCTGCGTGCTGGCCGTTGATGGAAATGCCGATAACGGTTTTGGCCTGTGTAGTGAGGACGTCGTAGGCAGGCTGCATTTCATCTGCGATTTGGATGCCTTCATTTTCAAGGAATTTAAATGTCCCGACGATGTACTCGTTGCCATCGACAAGGCCTCTTATGCCGCTTCCCGTTAATGATTTGAATTCCGAAACTTCGGCTTTGCTATCATCTACAATAAACTGAACGATAGCAGCAGCCAACGGATGCTCCGAACGCGCTTCGAGGGCCTTTATGGCCGCTAAATGGTTGCTCACATTTTCAAGGGACGTTACCCATTTCCAGTCGGTTACTTCCGGACGGCCTTCGGTAAGCGTACCGGTTTTGTCGAGGATAACGACATCCACTTTGTAGGCTTTTTCGAGGCTTTCGGCATCGCGGATCAGAATGTTGTTTTCAGCCCCTTTTCCTACACCTACCATCATGGCCGTGGGCGTAGCCAGTCCCAGTGCACATGGACAGGCGATCACGAGTACGGATACTGCCGTGAGCATGGCATGTGTAAAAGCATTTTCGGAGCCCAATACGATCCAGGTTGCAAATGTCAGGATAGCGATACCGATCACGACCGGAACAAAGATCCCGGCGATCTGGTCGGCAAGCCGTTGTACCGGGGCTTTGCTGCCCTGCGCTGCCTGCACGGTTTTGATGATTTGAGCCAGCACGGTTTGTTTACCCACCTTTTCAGCGGTGAATGTAAAGCTGCCGGTCTGATTGATCGTTCCGGCAAACACATTGTCCCCTGCTTTTTTCTCTGCGGGAAGCGGCTCGCCGGTCATCAGACTTTCGTCCACAAAAGAGCTGCCGCTTACCACTTTTCCATCTACGGGAATTTTTTCACCTGAGCGGATGATCACCTCATCGCCTAACCGCACTTCGCGCACCGGAATTTCCATTTCATTGCCTTCGCGATATACTCTTACAATTTTAGGTTGCAGGCCGATCAGTTTTTTCAATGCATCCGAGGTGTTCGACTTGGCGCGTTCTTCCAACAGTTTGCCCAGCAAAATAAAAAAGATAATAACAGCCGAAGCTTCGAAGTAGACATGTGGATGCAAGCCCCGCTCATGCCAGAATTGCGGATAAAATGTGTTGAATGTGCTGAAAAGAAATGCGACCCCGGTACTAAGCGCCACCAGCGTATCCATATTAGCTTTGCGATGGCTGGCTTGCTTCCATGCATTGACAAAGAAATCCTTCCCCAAAACAAACAGAACCGGGATTGTGAGCGCGAACATGATGTAATTGGCATAGGCCCAATCCATCAGGAACATACCCAATATTACGACCGGTACCGTCAATATTCCGGTGTAAATAGCCTTGTTTTTCAGTTGTTGGTAATGTTCGAGCTGGATTTTTTCCTGTTCGGCGATCGCGTCTTCCTCATTTTCTTCAATAATGAGCCCGTAGCCGATACTTTGCAGCACGCGGTCCATTTCGGGAAGGTCTACAAGGTCGGGGTCGTAAGTGACGGATACCGACTGGTTGGCGTAGTTGACGCCTGCATTCACGACGCCTTTAGTGTGGCCGAGCATCGATTCCACGCTCACTGCGCATGCCGCACACGACATACCAGTGACCGGAAGTATTATATTTTTTGTATCAGTGACAGTTTCCATCATCTTTCAAATTAGTATGCAAAGATAAAATCCCAGCATGCTGGAGCCGTTACACAATTCTGGCTGTGGTTTGCAAGATTCAAGGAAAAGCCGCTGCACATACATTAAAAATACCTTTGCCGGCTCTTTACCTTGCATTCACACGTTCCATTCCAAACTTACATATGAGAAAACTGCTCTTATCCATTATATTGGTTTCAGTCGGGTTGCAAGCTTTGGCCCAGGACCGTAGCATTACTTTCTACGTGGGCACGCAGGACAAGGCGGCTAATTCCTCGATTACCCGCTGTGAACTGAATCTCGTTTCGGGCCAGATTACAATGATCGACACGATCAACCGGTCGGTAGGGCCGGGATATGTTGCCATTTCGCCTAACAAACAGAACCTGTACGCAATTTCATCTGACAACAAGGTTTCTGCTTACGCCATCGGATCCGATCGAAAACTTAAATTCCTGAATAGCGAGCCTTCCGAAGGCACAGGGCCATGCCACGTTTCTGTGCACTCGACTGGGAAAATGGCTTTTGTTTCGAATTATGGCGGAGGCAGCTTTTCGGCGTATAATATCGTGGATGGAGGCAAATTGAGTGCGCCGGTTTATAAAGAGCAGTATACTGGCACAGGTCCTAACGCAAAGCGTCAGGAAAAGGCACACGCGCATTTTGCGACAGCCAGTCCCGACGGTCAGTATGTGTACGTGACGGACCTGGGAAGTGATAAAGTAATGAACTACTCGGTCGATGTAAATTCCGGCAAACTTGAGCCGAATAAGGCGCAGCCGTTTTTCTCAGGCAAAGCCGGCGCCGGGCCGCGCCATTTGGTCATTCATCCGTCGGGGAAGCGATTGTTTCTGCTCAACGAGCTCGATGCTACGGTGACGGCCTGTTTGATCGGCAAAAAGGGTGTCATTAAGGCCATTAAAACGTACCCGACGATCCCCGCCGATTACTCTGGGCCTACTAATACAAGTGCCGCGATCCATCTGCATCCCAACGGAAAGTTTGTCTACGTTTCAAACCGCGGGCATAATTCGATCAGCGCATTCAAGATCCTCGGGAACGGCGAACTGGAAATGGTCGACCAGCAAACCAAATCCATCGCCACCCCTCGTGATTTCAACATTGATCCTACCGGAAAATACATGATCGTCGCCAATCAGTCCTCGGACAACCTGGTGGTCTACGATGTGGATGCCGCAACGGGCAAGTTCACGTTCAAGCATGAGAGCATTGCTGTGAAAACGCCCATTTGCGTGGCATTTTTATAGGGTGCAGCTTTCGCAAAACGGTATGCAGGATGGTCAGAGTTTTCTGGCCATTTTGTTTTTGTAGTAATTCAAAAAATCTTCGATCTGTTCCACCGGCATTTTACGCGCGATGATCTTTTTGTTTTTATCGAGAATGTAGATCGTCGGTGTGGTTACTACGTCGAACTTGCGGTTGAAATCGATCTGGTTCAAAGCATCGAAACCATTGAGCAGCTCTTCGAGGTGGTAAGTTTTAACAAATGTCTTCCATTCTTCGATATTATGCTCGGTCGAAATAGCCATTACCTTGATACCCTCAGCTTTGTTTTTGTCATAAAATGCTTTGAGCAGCGGTGAAGCCTCTTTGCAATGCCCACAGGTGGGCGCGAAGAAAAATAGCACGGTGTAATTCGCATCGATGGCCTGTACGCTCACTTTCTTGCCAGTGGGGTCTGTCAATGTCAGCGGCGGGAAGGTTTTGTTTACCAGCAAATCCTTCATGGTAGCTACCTTTTCGCCAACGCGCTTTTTGACATCCTCGGCAACGCCCATTTCACCTGAGAGGTAATATTTATTGGCCATATATACCCAAACAGCCTCGGTACCCACTGTTTTGGGGTTTTCATATTGATTGGTAATGTAAAAAACCGTCCAGGATTTCAAGTCTTTATTCGCCGAAACTTTCTTAACCATCAGATCCGCGTCCTTAATGATCGAATCGGGAACCTGCACGACGAGATTTTTAAAGTAACGCTCCATTTTGGGTTCAATGAAGGGCGTGTTGACGATCCGCGGGTCGGAGAAATCGAAGGCGTCCCAATAATGCGCCTTATAGTAATTGAAAACCCACGTAGAATCGGTCTTACCGTTGGCTAATTTAGGTGCCTGAGGGATTTCCGGGTCTGCCGACATTTTCAGAAGCTGCGCGGTAAAGCTTCCTGCATTGTCGGCCAGTAATTTCTTGCGATAGGTACCGAATCCTTCCTGAATTGTTTTGAGGCGTGCCTGTGCTTCCGGAGTAGCCTGCTTGCTAAGCGCTTCAATCTCCTTGCTGCCGCTGGCTAATTCTTTTCGATAGTTGTAAAACAGCTCGTTTTCTTTGGAGCCGGTTACTTTCATGGAGGTGTTTAAATCGGTGGTGTCGACTTCCAGGGAGAAGTTGGTTTCCTTGCCCGAGTAAATGAGTTCGACCATTTTCTGGTTTCCGGGGAAAAGAATCATATATAGACCTCCCGGAAGCGGTGTTTTGCCTTCAAAAACCATTTTGCCATTGGCGTCGGCCCTGGCAGTGTCTTTGGGAACAAACTGTGAAGCATTGCGATTGTAGTGCCCGATTACGAACGACGAATCCCGCATTCCCTTAACGGTTGCCTCGATGCGGTAGCCTTGCGCGTGCGCTTTGGAAAAGAGGCTGAAAACGATCAGCAAAATCGGCAAGCAAGTGCGGGTATAATCTCTCATCAGGGTATGGAAAGTTTGCTTTAAAGCGGTTTATTGGATTATTTCAAATCTTGAACAACGTAAAATTAACTTCAAAACGCTAACATCAACCGGGTTCTTATCCAAATGTTTTATTTTCTCTCCAAAGCCGTCGACTTCCTGATCATGCCTATGAGCATGCTCTTTTTGTTGTTGATCTACGCATTCATTGTTAAAAATGCACGAAAGCGGAAGCTAACAATTGGTTTGGTGATTTTGCTGCTCTTTCTTATGTCTAATTCATTTCTGGTACGGACTGCTCTCAATCTGTATGAAGCACCGCTGGTGAATATCAGCGATCTCAAAGAAACTTACGATGTAGGTATACTACTGTCCGGAGGACTGATCAATACAGATATGCCGGAAGCCGACCATGCATTAATGGGCGATCGCGGGGACCGTGTCTTGCAAACTTTCTTGCTCTATAAGGCAGGGAAAATCAAAAAGATTCTGATAACTGGGATCAGCAGTGACGATGCGATGGTTGCCGCAAGAGGAGAGACAAAAGTGGCTGCATCGCTGCTGGTAAAATGGGGAGTTCCGGCTGGTGATATCGTGTTCGAAGAGAAAGCGAAGAACACGCGCGAGAATGCGCTGTTTTCGGCGAGGATCCTCAACAAAATGTTTCCCGGCGGAAAATACGTCCTGATCACCTCCGCATTCCACATGCGCCGGTCGGTTGGGTGTTTCGAAAAAGCGGGAATCAAAACAAAGCCCTTCCCGGCCGACTATTACGGAGGTTATAGTACATGGAGCTTTCGTAAAGTCGTTCCTGAACCAGTCGCGTTGTACGATTTCAATGTGCTATGGCACGAACTGGTCGGATTGGCTATTTACAAAATCATGGGTTACTGCTGAATGGTAACCGAGCGCACTAAACGCTCAGGATTTTTACCATTCTCAGCAAGTCTTCATTGATTGGTTTCGGCAGACGGATCGTGTCTTCGAAAGGTGTATAAACCAGCTCATTGTTGATAATGCCGGCCATCACGTTGCTCTGCCCTGCAATGAGGCCTTCCAATGCGCCCAGTCCGAGGCGGCTTGCCAGGATGCGGTCGTAGGCCGAAGGCGTTCCTCCGCGTTGAGTATGGCCCAGCGTGGTTACCCGGATATCCGCGTTCTCGTCGACCTGCACTTTGATCTTATCGGCAACTTCCTGTGCGCTTCCTTCCTCGTCACCTTCTGCCACGATGATAATGGAAGATGATTTGGAGCGGCTCCAACCCTGTTTCAGAGTCTCCACCACTTGTGAAATAGGCGTCAATACTTCGGGAACCATTACGAGTTCGGCTCCGCCTGCAATACCCGATTGGATAGCAATATACCCTGAGTCACGGCCCATTACCTCAATAAAGAAGATACGGTCGTGTGAGCTCGCGGTATCGCGGATGCGGTCAATGGCGTCCAATGCGGTATTTACCGCGGTGTCAAAGCCGATGGTGTAATCGGTTCCGTACAAATCGTTATCGATGGTTCCAGGAGCACCTACGGTAGGAATGCCGTACTCGTTACCGAAGATCATCGCACCGGTGAAAGTACCGTTACCGCCGATTGCGATAAGCCCTTCAATACCCAACGCCTGCAAGTTGTCATACGCTTTCTTGCGGCCTTCGGGTGTCATAAATTCCTTGCTTCGTGCCGATTTGAGGATCGTACCACCTCTTTGCACTATATTGCTAACCGAGTGAGACTCCATTTTGTAGACATCACCGGCAATCATTCCGCTATATCCTCTTCTTATTCCAAATACTTCAATACCATGGTAGCATGCTCCCCGTACTACCGCCCGGATGCAGGCGTTCATACCAGGGGCATCTCCTCCTGAGGTAAAAACTCCAATTCGTTTCATTTAATAATTTCGGGTTACTTCTATTCTTTCTATGTACAGCTCGATTTGAACCTTTAAGGCACAATTTCCGCAAATTTATCCGGTATTTTCTTAAAATATATGCCCCGATTCTTAATTATGTTAAAAAAATGCGCGAACAAGAATCATTTTTAACGTCTCAAACATATACCAATACTCCTATATTTGCGCCTGTTAATGGAAATTTAATATCCCTTAACCGGCCTTCGTTGCTACTATTACTGTTTGAAAAGTCATATTCAAAGCGGACCATGGGGGGTCTTGCTTTCACCTGAAACCAACCCGTAGCTTAAATTATCAAAATGAAGAATCTGTTCTCCTGGCAACGTTTCTGGCCGCATCTGGTAGCTGTCATCGGCTTTATGATTTTGTCCATTGCTTATGTTTCACCTGTTCTGGAAGGCAAAAAGTTAAGTGCTACAGACGAAATCCAGGCGAAAGGAGCTGCGCGGGAGGTACTGGATTATCGCAAGCAAACGGGCGAATGGTCGTGGTGGACCAACGGCATGTTTGGAGGAATGCCTTCTTACCTGGTAGCGGCCGATTACCCCACGAGTATCCCGACGAAGATCGGGCAGGGTGTCAACAAGATTTTGCCTGCTCCCGCCAGCTATTTCCTGATCGGCATGGTGAGCGCCTATGTGCTTTTTCTCGTGCTTGGGGCAGGGGGCTGGTTGTCGGCCATTGGAGCAATAGCCTTTTCATTCTCTTGTTTCAATGTTATTAACCTGGAAGCTGGCCATATTTCGCAGGTGCTGGCGATCATGTATGCGCCCGGCGTGCTGGCAGGTGTGATCCTGGCCTTCCGCAAAAATTGGTTGGCTGGAGCAGCACTTACCGCATTATTTCTCTCACTGGAATTATATGCCAACCACGTGCAAATCACCTATTACCTGGGCATTGGTGTAGTGATACTGGTGATCGTTGAATGTGTTTCTTATATTAAAAAAGGAATGGCGAAGGACCTGGTGCTGATCCTTGGCGGGTTGGCATTAGCTGCCGTAATAGCGCTCGGAACGCATACTACCCGCCTTTGGAATGCTTATGATTATACCAAGGAAACCATCCGCGGCAAATCGGAACTGGTGACAACGGGCAAAGATGCTGCCGCTAAAAAAGGGACTGGTCTCGACAAAGAATATGCATTTGCATACAGCTATGGCATAGGCGAGTTGCTCACGCTGGTGATCCCGAATGCCTATGGCGGTGCTAACTACGGCCCTGTTTCCAACACTTCCGAAACCTATAAAACGTTGACGGGGCGCGGTGTTGACGCCGCGGCAGCGCAGAGTTTCGTACAGCAACTCCCACTCTACTGGGGCGATCAACCGATCATGGGTGGGCCGAATTACATCGGTGCGATCGTGTTCTTTCTTTTTGTTCTAGGGCTGTTTATTGTTAAAAACCCGTTGAAAAACTGGGCAGCGGGCGTGATCCTGCTCTATGTGATCTGGGCGCTGGGAAAAAGTCTGTCGGGAATTAACTATCTCTTTTTTGACTATTTCCCGATGTTCAACAAATTTCGGGCGATGACAATGGTGATTTCGCTCGCTCAGCTGCTTATGGTGCTTGTGGGCGTTCTGGCGCTCTCGACGATCGCTCAAAGGAAAATAACGGTCAAAGAATTCCAGAAACCATTCCTGATATCCGTGGCTATAACCGGCGGCTTAATGCTGATTATGGCATTGTTACCAGGGCTGTTTTTTAGCTTCAAGGGTACTAACGACTTACAATTTGCACAGCAGTTTTCGCAAATGGTGCAGAATCAGGAATTTGGTCAGCAAGTTATGAACTCCGTCATACAAGACCGTGAGGGCCTTATGAAGAGCGACGCGATCAGGAGCCTGATCTTTATAGCTCTGGCTGCCGGATTAGTTTGGTTTTTTGTGCAGGATAAACTCAAAATCGCATTGTTCTATGGCGTCATGCTTGCTCTGGTTATTTTCGATTTATTTGGGGTAGATAAAAGATACCTCAACAACGAAGATTTTGTAAGCGCTTATGCCGCACAGGGCCCAACGACGCCTTCTCCCGCCGATGAGCAGATTATGCGCGATCCTGACCCTGATTACCGCGTGTATGACTTAGCTGCGCAGGGAGGACCGTTTAACAGCGCGCTCGCATCGTATTTCCACAAATCACTGGGTGGATATCACGCCGCGAAAATGCGCCGTTACCAGGAGCTATTTGAAAACCAGTTGAATTCCGACAAGCCTAATATGGAGATTTTGAATATGTTGAATACAAAATACTTCATTACGCCGGATCAGCAGGGGAATAAAGCCGCTCAGCCAAACCCGCAGGCTTATGGGCACGCTTGGTTTGTTAATTCCTACAAAGTCGTTCCCAATGCGGATGCCGAAATGGCTGCGTTGCGGACGGTAAACCTGCGCAATGAAGCGGTGCTCGACCAGCGGTTCGCATCGAAACTGAACGGACTCAAAATTGGTACTGACTCGACATCCAAGATCAGCCTTATTTCCTACAAACCCAACGAGTTGGTTTATGAAACAAATTCGAATGGCGACGGTCTCGCTGTGTTCTCGGAAATCTATTACAATGTCCGGGATGAATGGCAGGTAACGATCGACGGCAAGCCAGCGGACATGCTCCGCGCCAATTATGTGTTGCGTGCAGTGCAGATACCTGCTGGTAAGCATACAGTCAAATTCCGTTTTGAGCCGGTTTCGGTGGCAACGGGCTATAAGGTTGACCTGGTAAGCTCATTACTCCTGGTCGGGCTGATCGCCGGGGCTGTTTTTGTTGAATCTAAAAGAAAGAAAAGCGCCTGACGATGACAGACCGCCGCTATCCGATTGGACTATTTGAACTGAAAGACACTTATTCGGACGACGAGGTTCGCGAGTTTATCCGGATCATCGCCGAGATTCCGACCGAATACCGGAATCGTGTTGCCCGCCTTTCAGACGAGAATTTGTTAAGAACTTACCGAGAAGGAAGTTGGAACATCCGTCAGCTCATTCATCATGTCGCGGATTTGCAATTTGTGCATTACCTGCGGATGAAGAAGGCCATTACCGAGCCGGATTACACCGAGGTTACGCTCATTGATATGAATGCATGGGCCGGGACACCCGACTCCCTGAATGTTCCCATTGAGTCATCATTAGCCATTTTCGAAGGCACGCATGCACGTTATGCTTATCTGGCGGCCTCGTTGAATGAAGAGCAACTCGCAAAACGTTACTATCATCCGACGCGTAAGTTTTGGTTTGATCAGAAGCAAGCGCTGGCCATGTCGGTGTGGCATGTAAAGCATCATTTGGCGCACATCGATCTGGCGTTGAGTAATACGGAATAATGTCGCAGGCAACAGGAAAATATCTGATCATCATAGGCGTGCTGGTGGTGCTGGTGGGTATTATTGTTTATTTCCTCAGCGATAAACTTCATTGGTTGGGAAGGCTGCCCGGCGACATCCGTATTGAAAAAGAAAATTTTCGTTTTTATTTCCCGATCACAACCATGCTTCTGCTCAGCGGGTTGCTGAACCTGCTGATATGGCTGTTCCGAAAACTCTTGAATTAGCGAACGAAGTGCATACCGTGTATGATCTAAACCCCAATTTGTCAATGAAATTCAAAACGCTCGTAGCGGCCTTTTTGCTGCTGATATCGCTTAACACATTCGCCCAAACCAAACTCAGCATTGTTTTTATCGGTAACAGCATTACTCAGGGGAAAGGAGGCGATGATGGCTTTCCACCGCCTACCCATGCGGTAAATTATCTGAAAGCAAAAAAAGGTGTCGACGACGTTTCGTTTATCAACGTGGGACGGAGCGGTTCCACTACCGTCGATTGGCTGCCCGCAACGGGCAAATATTTTACATTGGCAACCACCGCTGCCGATAGTCTTTATCTCCAAAAGGACCATCAGTTGCTTTTTTCAATGAAGTTAGGCACCAATGATAGTGCCATTCAGGGGCCTAACGGTGCTCCTGTTTCCAAAGAAGATTATAAAAGGAATGTCAAGACGATTGTTTCGGAGTTGCTGAAACGTTATCCTGGCAGCAAAGTGATCATTCACCATCCGATTTGGTACAGCACCAACACCTACAATCGTTCGAAATACCTGGCCGAAGGATTGGAGCGGCTTCAAACATATGTTCCTGAGCTCGATGAGCTGATCAAAGAAACTAAAACTGCCGAACCCGGGCGTGTTTTCAAGGGTGATACAAAAGCATTTAAATACTTCAAAAAGCACTACCTCGAACTTTTTAAACCCGAAAACGGACAGCAGGGTGTGTTTTATCTGCACCCCAATGTCGAAGGCGTAAAAGTGCTGGGCGAATACTGGGGAAAGGCTATCGCGAAGAATGTGCTTTGATGGTGGGAACCGGCTTCAAACCCCTCATCGTTTGTGTCCCGATTGCTGTACTTTTGGCGGGTATTGACAGTAGTTTCTCTTCCGTTTCCGGCTCGATGTATTCACGGTGGCCAGCGAGATAGCGGTTGATAATGAAGTCTTCCTCCCTTTCGAACTGGACCGCGGGCTGGTCGATGAATGCGGAAATGTTGTAGAGCTTTTTGTGCCAGATGGCAGCGTTCAGGTTGCCATCGAAATGGTAATGATTTTCAAATCCGCGGTCGAACTTGAAGACAATAGGCTTACCAGCATTCGCCAGCAGGCTTTCGGGTGTGCCCGTGAGTGTGATGGGGATATAGGTTTCCTTTTCGTAAATAAATCCGCCGTGGGTGTTTTTGATATATTCCCGCATCTGTCTCGGAGCGTTGCCGACCAGCAACACATCAACCAGCAGAATGTGCTCAGTGGCGTAAAATTGTCCCGAATTTTGGATTAGCGGGAGTTGGGAGATTCGGATCATATTGTTTTATCTGTCGTGTCCAGTTTTCAAAAAGTATTGAACATCATGCAAAAATGTGTCCATTTTTTGAAAGAGGCGTAGATACGTTGTTTTTTGTATTAAATGCTGAACATATCTTTAACTTAAAACGATTGCAAATTTCTCCCTATTTTTCGGTCCTGCGATTGGCGGAGTTGTGAACAATCCTCTAAATTGGCTTTTATGGCACTGTTTAAGAATTTAAAAATACGTTAATGGTGAAAACATATAGATTTATTGCCCTCCTAGGCGATGGTCGCGAGCGTTTTAGCGACAAGGAACTGGACGCAGAATGGCCCACCGAACCGATTGTGATCGATGCGTTTGGATTTTCAGACGTTTACAGATATTCGGGAGTGGTTTTCCTGAATGAGGAATGGTTTACGAAATACAGCAAGAACTGGAAGAATGACACGACGATTATCGACAAGCTGTTGATAAACCTGATCAAATATTCCGCCAAGGATGCACATTCTGAGAACTTTACGAAGATTAAAGATTATCTGGCCTCGCCTCCCGAGACGGTAGAGGAAGCAGTGGCGCTCTGGAAAAGTTTCTACGACCCGGCTCTAAAAGTAATTTAACCATATGCCTTCCCTGATCCCGGGTTTCAGCCCAGGGCAAGAGAAGTGGAGCGCCGTAGGCACTTTTTGTGGCCAAAAGCAAGTCTTGATCCCCGGGTTTTAACCCGGGGATGAAAGGTTTTAGTTGTATCCTGGATTTTGTTTGAGCAATGCTGAGCCGTTCGTCACGCTCATATCGATCTGGTATTGCGGGATCGGGAAGTAGTTGTTTTTGCCTTCCAGGTATTTGCCGCCAGCCAAATCGGTAGTGATTTTGGATTCATAGCCGAAATAAGCGTTGATAGCGGTGTTGGCTTTCCCCCATCTTACAAGGTCAAAAAAGCGGTGACCTTCCATGGCCAGTTCGATGCCGCGCTCGTAGTAGATCGCATCCAGCACGCCATCTTTGCCTTTGGCGGCCAATGTGCCGGTTGGGTAAGGCTTGATGACGTAGTTCGCTGCGGGTGTGGCCGAGAAGCCGCCCAGCGGGTTCGAATTATTGACATATTTGTACAGCCAGCCGGTTTTGTCTGCGGCCCGGCTTCTTACCCGGTTCACATATTCTTCGGCTTTTGCCAGACTTCCGCCATTTGCTTCCGCTTCTGCGGCCATGAGCAGCACGTCTGCAAAACGGATTACTAACACGTTGATTGCATTACCGGGTGCCCAAGAGCTGAGGTCGGCGTACAAATCCTGCGTTTTCTGGCGGTGAATGTTCTTTTTCGGTGCATACGGGCCACCATAGGGCTGGTCGCGAACCCAGTTCATGCCTGGGTAAATACCCCAGTCGTGGTAGGGAATGCCGCGGCGGCCTACTGTCCAGTCGAGTCGGGGATCGACGTTGCCGGCATCGGGCGTAAATGCAGCCGCGGAGGTAACGCCCATATCGTTTTTGACAGCATGGTTATTGAAATCCGTCAGATAAGGCAGACCGTTCGGGTCGGTGCGGTACATATTGACGAGCATTTGGGTAGGTTGGAAAAATCCGCAGCAACTGAATGGCGCACCGGTTCCATAAGGGAAGTTCAGCATTCCACCCTGATTGGCATTCGTAATGTCCAGTGTACCGTCATTCGCCACCATTTGAATCGCGAAAACCGATTCAGCATTGTTTTTGGTAGCCGCGTCGAAATTGTCCTTGAACGATACTAGGTCGTATTTCAAGCCATTCGTAGTCACACCATTGCTGATGACCTGGGCGAAAACAGTTGCTGCATCGGTGTATTTTTTCTCGTACAGATAAGTCTTGCCCAAATAGGCGCCGGCTGCCCATTTGTTGGCCCTTCCTACCAATGACTGGGTCGCTGGTAATTGCTCGTAAGCTGCTTTGAAATCCGCTTCGATCATCGGCCAGATATCCTTATCGTTTGGTTGATTGTAGTCGGTAGTAGTCTCGTCTATCCACGGCACCATGTTCCACATTTTCTTTAGCTCAAAATAATAATGTGCCCGGAGAAAGCGGGCCTGGGCCTCGATATTGGTTTTATCTTCCGCCGAAACATCTGTCGCCAATGCGAGTACTTTCAGCACTGTGTTAGAACGGGAAATGCCTTCGTACAATGCCTTCCATTTGCTGTTGAAAAAGCCATTGTCCGCACCGGTAGCGAAGGTCGCAATGGCGTTGATAGGCGTCTGGTCGCCGCCGTCGCTACCTTTGTGCGCGTCGCCGCCGGGGATGGCACCGTACACCCAGTTGTCGGGAGGCGACTCCCAGCCGTTGCCACCGGTAAAGTCACCCTGGCCGTCGAGCGCGGCATAAGCACCGGTGAGTAGCCCGTCGATGCCTTTCGCATTGGCGAGCACATCGTCACCGAGGGCACCCTGGACCGGTTTATCCAGAAAGTCATCCTGGCAGGCCTGCAATATTGTAAAACCGCCGATCCAGCAGATAACGGCCATATATTTCATGAACTTCTTCATATCGCGTCGCTTTGGAAGTGGTTAAAAGGTAAGGTTCAGGCCAACGGTGTATTGTCTGGAAGACGGATACGAACCTTCGTCGATGCCGAACACCGTCGGATTTCCATCGGCGTTCCGGCTAACCTCAGGATCGAGGCCCGAATAGCCCGTGATCGTGAACAGGTTGGTCGCTTGCAGGTACACGCGGAATTGCTGCGCCTTGATCTTCGAAATGAATGGTGCCGGGAACGTATACCCGATTTGCAGGTTTTTTGCGCGCAGATAAGAGCCGTCTTCAACGAAATACGAATTGGGAACATTGATAGTGCTGAAAGAACTGGAATTCTCCTGGATCGGTGCTTTCGCGTTGTGGTTTTCCGGTGTCCAGGAATCGTACAATGCAGTTTTGCTTTTGGCACCCGAGCGTGAGGAGTTAAAATCGCTCCACCAGAGAGTCTGGTTCCAAAGCTGGTTGCCCTGAACACCGTAAAGGAATAGGCTGAAATCGAAGTTCTTGTAATTTAAACCAATATTCAGGCCATAACTGAAATCCGGGTTTGGGTTACCGAGCATCTGGCGGTCGGCGGCGGTAATCTGGCCGTCGCCGTTGATGTTTTCATAACGGAAACGTCCTACCGAAGCGCCATCCTGATAAACCGCATTCGCATCGCCTGTCTGGCGCGCAGCTTCCGCATTCGCCGTTGCAATCTCCTCCTGCGAATTCCAGAAGCCGGTCACTTTATAGCCGAAGAATTGCCCGATAGAACTGCCTACCTGGTTGCGGACAATGGAGGCGCCATCGAACCCGCGGCCTTCGAGGTCAAAGTAATTGGTGCTGTTGGTAACTTTCTTAATCTTGTTGTTGTAAGTCGTGAGCGTCAGCGTTGTATTCAGTTTCAAGTCACGTGAAAGCTCGAATTTAGAATCGATTTGCAGGTCGATACCCTTATTTTTCATCTGACCGATGTTGACATAAGGCACTAAGCCACCCCCCGCCGTTCCGATTAATGCCGGATTGAAGAGCAGATCTTTGATTTCTTTTACATAATAATCCGCGATCACATCCAGCCTGCCTTTGAAGAAAGTAGCGTCGATCCCGATGTTCGTACTCACATTCTTTTCCCAAACGGCATTGGGGTTTCCGATCTGGCTTTTTTCAAAACCTTCCAATGCACCCGAGCCGCTGGTTCCGCCGAGGTCGTAGTAAGAGCTTTTGCGGTTGGAGCTGTAAGTGGTGAATGCGTTGCCGGAGGTCACGTTGATCTGATTACCCATGATGCCGTAATTGGCACGGAGTTTCAGGTCGTCGATCCACGTCACGCCGCGCATGAAATCCTCTCGGGAGATCCGCCAGCCCGCGCTCACGGCAGGGAAAACGCCGTAGCGCTCGTTGATGAATTTGGATGAACCGTCGCGGCGGATAATGGCACCGAAAAGGTATTTGTCATTGTAAATATAATCCAGGCGGCCGAGGAACGAATACAATGCGTCGGCAGACCGGCTGCTTGAATTAGTGCGGGTGCCCGAACCGGTGCCCAGGTCCATGTAGTTGGGGTCAAAAGAAAAATAACCCTGCGTGCTGCCGCCGATCTCATAGTATTTGCCACTGTAAGCCTCAGTTCCGGCCGCAACGGTCAGATCATGTTTGCCCATGGTTTTGTGGAAAGTCAGCAAATTGGTCCAGGTCCAGTTGAAGCCCGAGTTGGAGCCTTCGGAATAAGTGTTCGTGTTGCTGTTCTCTTTATTTTCGTAGGAAGGGAAGGCGAATGAATTCCATCTGCCTGAATAGTTCTCGCCCCCAAAGCTGGTGCGGAATGTGAAGTATTTAAAGAGATCCACCTCGGCGAAAACGTTACCGAAAAGACGGTTATCCAGTCCTTTGTCGTAACGGGTGCGGTCGCGCATCGCTACGGGGTTGAATGCGTCACCCATACCCGAAGCGCGGCTGCCCGCGTAATTGCCCATAATGTCGTGTACAGGTACGATAGGCTGCATACGGAACGAGAATGCAATGGCCGAACCGCCGTCGGACAGGCGGCTTTTTGGGTTATCAGAAATGGAATAGGCCAGGTTTTCGCCGATACGCACGTGTTTGCCGATATTATACTGGCTGTTAGAGCGGAGCGTGTAGCGTTTTAGGTAGGTGTTGGTCAATGCGCCCTGCTGGTTGAAATAATTCAGAGAAAACAGGTAGTTACCCTGGTCGCTGCCACCGCTGAGGGAAACATTGTGGCTCGTCGATGGTGCCGACTTGAAAATCTCGTGAAACCAGTCTGTGCCCGCCTTGTTGGCTTTGACAATCTGGTTGAATGTATTAAAATCATCCACCGACGTGTAGTTCGGATTCACATAATACAGATCGGGATTGGTGCCCGGATCGCCCTCTTTGGCACCGGCGGGTAGGATATAATCAGGCAAAACGGGCGTGTTGCCATAACCGTACTGGTCGTCACCTAAGCTAAGTCCCGAATTTTTCTGCACCTGGAATTTGAGCTGTGCCTGTTCAAGTGGCGTCAGGGTGTTCCATACATTGCCCCCCGGAGGCGTTTGTACCCCGAACCATGCACTGTAATTGATTTTGACCTTGTTGGCGCCCTTTTTAGTGGTGATAATGATAACGCCATTGGCCGCCCGGGAACCATAAATCGATGCAGAACCGGCATCTTTCAATATCTGAATAGAACCGATGTCGTTCGTATTAAGATCTGTGATGGAAGTGGTAGGAACACCGTCGACCACATACAACGGGGAATTATTGCCAAATGTATTCAACCCGCGAATACGGACCTGTGGTGCTTCTCCCGGCTGGCCGGAGCTCAGGATCGTAACACCCGAAGCCCGGCCCTGTAATTGGTTCGCAACCTGACCGTCGGGTGTTTGTTTCAACTGTTCTACATCCACCACCGAAACGGCACCAATGAGGTCTTTCTTGCGCTGTGCGCCATAACCCGTCACGACTAGCTCGGTCAATGTCGAAACGTCGGGTTTCAGGGCTACGTCCACGGTTGTACGTGCGCCGACCATTACTTCCTGCGCGGAAAACCCGATAAAGCTGAATATCAGAATAGATTCGTCGCCGGCAACGTCGATGGTGTAATTGCCGTCCACGTCGGTCATGGTACCTTCGTTGGTGCCTTTGACACGGATCGCTACGGATGGCAGAACTTCGCCCTTTTCGTCGGTTACCTTGCCTTTTACGGGCCGCGCGAGCGCCTGCATCACGGGCGCGATTTCACGCTGGATTTCCATTTTGGGCCGCTCGGTAATCCCGATCATATTGCCGACCTGCCTGAATTCCAGGCTGGTTTGCTTCTCGATCATTTTCAGGATCATCGGCACAGGTTGTCCGAGTGCATAAATGGTGATTTCCGGTGCCTTGCGTACCAGCTTCTCGTCGAATGCAAACGTGAGACCGGTTTGTTGTTCGATCTGCCTCAGGACGGTCTTTACGCGGGATTGCCTCACATCCATGCTCACATGCTGGGCTTCGGTCGGTCCGGCCATCAGCAGAGCGGTTGTCAGGACATTAATACCCAGTATTAGCGTAGAAATGCGCATACATTTTTTGAACAAGGGGAGCCCCTTATGGTAATAATTCACCATATTTGTCTGATGTTTAATGGTTAAGCTGTTAAACCGCGTCCTCCCGTCATTCATGGTTCCAAGCATTGCCTGGCGGGGGACATCCGATACCGGGGACATTTGCAGTGTTCCCGGTATTCACCAGACCAGCCTTCCTGGAAAGCCAGCCTGCATTTTCTGATCTTCCTATTTGATGACTACCGTGCTATCGTTTAGTTGTGAATAATTAAAATTCTTGGAGAATCCCAGGACTTTCAGTACATCAGGCATGGGCTGATTGTCGAGGGTAAGTGATATTTTTTCGGATGAAAGCCCTTCTTTTTCTATGATAATGTGCTGATTATACTTCCTTTCTAACGCGTGTAGCACCTCTACGAGCAACTCATCCTCGAACACCATGCGATTGTCCTTCCAGGGCGCAATGGCCGGCTTGCTAATCTCGTTGACGTGAATTTTCTGCGCTTTTTCGACTACTACTGCTTGTTCGGCAGGTAGCAGCATCAAGGCCGGCTGCCCGGGCTTGTCGCGCACCTGTACCCCTACTTTTCCAGTCTTGACCGTCACCTTAATATCGGGGTCATTTTCATAAGCTTTCACATCGAAGGACGTGCCTAGTACCGTAATATCCAGCGTTTTGGCATGCACGATAAACGGCCTGGTAGTATCGCGTGAAATATCGAAGAATGCCTGTCCCTCGCGCAGCACCACTTCGCGGGTTTTGCCCTTGAATGCAATAGGATAAGTAAGAGCCGAACCCGCATTGAGCCAGATATGTGAGCCGTCGGGCAGGTTTACCCTGATGGTTTTACCCAGGGGCGCTTGTACGAGCCTGATGTCCGACTCAACGGGCCTGCGCTCATTGGTCCAGAGCAAAAATCCAATGATAATGACTGCCGCGGCGGCCGACGACCAGGCAGTAAGCCTTCTTACCCAGCCAAAGCGCTTTGCCGGATTTTGCTGCTCCTGCCAGCTTTTCAGATTGGTATGCATGCGGTCACGTATTTCAGCGGCGGAGGACTCTGTGAAGACAGTTTCCGAGGTTTCGTCTTCGATAAGCCGGTCGTACCACTCGTGCAATAGCTGTTTTTCTTCTTCCGAAGCCGTCCCTTCAAAGAATTTTCTGGCAAGCAATCTGATGTATTCCTGTGTCATCGCAAAGCGGATTGGCCCTTTGGAGCACATAGAGGGGAATTGGCGGCAGGACCCCTTAGTGGGATGGTAAATATTTTTTGACCGCCAACGGCCGACCGTTGACCGCCGATTGGATCGCGGTTAGGATAATCGACCATGGACCATAGACGATCGACCATGGTTCGTTTTTTTTGTACTGAAAACTAGTCTTTTATGGGTAAAGCGAAGTTTGCCATCAGCGGTCAGCGGTCAGCGGTCAGCGGTCAGCGGTCAGCGGTCAGCGGTCAGCGGTCAGCGGTCAGCGGTCAGCGGTCTATCGTCCAGCCACAGTCCCTCACAGCAACAGCGCCACCACATTACTCAAACTCGCCCTGACAATCTTCAACGCTTTCGTCAAGTGGGCTTCGGCGGTTTTGGGGGAGATATTGAGCTCTTCGCAGATGTCGGGCAGGGAGCGATCCTGTAATTTATTGTACTGGAATACAAGCCGGCATTTCTCCGGCAGGCGGTTGGTGAGGTTGGTGATGATTTCGAGCAGCAGGCGGTTTTCAATTTCCTGGTCTATCGACACTGAAGGTGTAGCCTCGTGCCTAATCGACTGCTCCATTTCGTGCGCCTGTTTGGATTTGGCCAGATAGCGGTAAACCTCATATCGGAGCATCGTAGCCAGGTAGGGCTTCAATGACTGAATTTCGAGCGTTTGCCGCTTCATCCAAAAAAGCATAAATGTATCCTGCGTGATTTCTTCCGCCACGGCAGCGGATTTCACCATCCGGTGGGCAGCGAAGTAAAGTTTGTCCCAATACCGATTATAAATCTCATCGAACGCACCTTCCTCGCCTTCCTTCACCAAAGCGGTAAGCTCGTCATCGGGAACAGTACGAAAGTGGTTCATCGGGTTGTCAGGCTGGTCTGAGAATGAGCATTCTTTTACCAAATATAAAATAAATTGACAACCCTTACTTCGTAGTTTAATGAAAATGCAATATTAAAAACTGCATTTTTGGCTAAATAGTTGATTATTTGATATTAATGCGTAGAATTTCAATATTTTATTCTGATGTGCAAATGCGTGGCAGAACTTCCGCCACGCATGGCTGTAAAATCAATGGTTCACCATTTTCATTGCGCCTTCGCTGTACCGCTCTCCGGTGTCGGGATAACGTGCTATCAGTTCATCGATAATCTTCAAATCTTCGGTAGAAAGGATTACTTCTACCCCGCCAGCGTTTTCTTCCAGGTACTTGCGCTTTTTGGTACCTGGAATCGGGATAATGTCGTCGCCTTGTGCGAGGACCCACGCGAGTGCGAGTTGCGCCGGGGTGCATTCTTTGCCCGCCGCGATTTCGGCGAAGCCGTTTACGAGTTTGGTATTGTTGTCGGCAACATTGTCCTGGTAGCGGGGGAGTGTTTTGCGGAAATCGTCATCGGCCAACGTTTGGGTGTTCAATGTGTTGGTAACGAGTCCTCTCGCTAATGGCGAGTAGGGTACCAGCGAAATGCCTAGTTCGCGAACGGTGTCTAAAATGCCATTTTCTACATCACGTGTTATCACCGAATACTCGCTTTGTAACGCGGCGATCGGGTGGACGGCATGAGCTTTGCGGACCGATGCGGCGGAGGCTTCACTCAGACCCAGGTAGCGCACTTTGCCTTCCTTTACGAGCTCGGCCATAGCGCCAACCATCTCTTCAACAGGTATATCCGGGTCGATGCGGTGGGCATAATAAAGGTCGATCGTATCAATTTTCAGGCGTTTCAGGCTGTTTTCGACAGCTATTTTCATCCATGCGGGCGAACCGTCGAACCAGGCACCGGCGGAGTTGCGCGGCGCATCGACGTTTTCCCCATAACGGAAACCGAATTTGGTAGCAATAAATATCTTGTCGCGGTTGGGCACGAGTACCTTTGCGATTAGCTTCTCGTTTTCGCCATTGGCATACATATCGGCGGTATCCCAGAAATTGATCCCGAGATCGAGCGCGCGGTGCAGGGTGGCAATGCTTTCGGCGTCGTCCGTAGGGCCGTAAGCAAAGCTCATTCCCATGCAGCCTAATCCGATAGCTGATAATTTTTCTTCTGTTTTTCCAAGGCTTCTGTACTGCATTTGTTTGCTGTTTGTCGGCCATCCGTTGGCATCGGGCGACCGGGATTGATCATGCATTTTGTCAGGATCGTCCTGATGATACAAATGTACCTGCCGGAGCCAGCGACCGGTTTATAGTTTTCAAACAAATCTTTATAAATATCACATAACCCGGGTGCGCACATTACCGGGGGTAAGGCCGGTTTGTTTTTTGAAAAAGATATTGAAATAGGCCGGATATTCGAAGCCGAGGCTGTACGCGATCTCCGATACATTCCAGTTGGTATGGTTCAGCAATGCCTGTGCTTCCTTGGTAATGCGCGCCGAAATGTGCTCAGTAGTGGTTTTGCCGGTGATTTCCTTCACAGAGCGGTTCAGGTGGTTGGCGTGGACCGAGAGGTTTTGCGCGTAGTCGTTGGCTGTTTTGAGTTTCAATGCATTTTCGGGCGTGTCGATCGGGAATTGCCTTTCGAGCAGCTCCATAAACAGCGATGTGATTCGGGCAGATGCATTCTTTTGTCGCTCAAACGTTTCCGCGGGCTGCATTTTCATGGCCTCATGGATAATCAGGTGCAGGTAATTACGCAGCATGCCGTATTTGTGCGGGTAGTCCGAATCGATCTCAGCCATCATCTTTTTGAAGATCATTGAAAGCTCTTTCTGTTGCTGTTCATTCACAAAAAAGACAGGGTTTGCGCCGATTTTGAAAAGGGGCGAATCCTGCAAAAAGTCCTTCCGCTCACTGGAATGCACGAAAGTTTCGGTGAACAATGCGAACCAGCCGAGTTGCGTGTCCGAGATCGCTTCCCAAGAATAGGGTACCATCGGATTCGAGAAGAGCAATGCAGGGCGGTCAATCTCGATCCATTTGTCGGCATAATGCAGTCGCCCGGTACCGATAATGAAGGATACTTTGTAAAAATCACGACGGCTGTACGGGGTCTTTTTATAACATGAATTTCTTTCAAAGACATTGAAGTGTCCGATGCCGGCATTGTTCAGCGGTAGGTCTGCCGTATTGGGCAGTGGCACGCGCCGGTAAAATTCCTGGATTGATTCAGTCTGGTTCATATCTCAATATTATAAAATTCAAATAGCAGAAACATCTGTTAAAGTTTCAGAATCCCCGCATTTAATTGCTTTTTAATTTCGAAGTAGATCACATTTGCCGAAGATTGGACTATGCGGAATGTAGTGGAATGGATCACACGAGCGGCGGGAGGAGGGTTAATTTTGAATGATTGAATGATTGAATGAGTGAATTGTCAGGTGTGGTCAAGGGTAGTGGTAAATAAACATAATTTTGACCTGCCCTATTCAGTCATTCAAAATTCACTTATTCATTATGATTACCTACGTTGTCACTGTTAAACGCTGCGCCGAGTTATGTTCAATAGTCGTTCGATCCGAATGAGCACTCAATCCGAAAAGGCGGATCTGCTTAAAAAACTACACCATAGTGGTAAAATGCTCGTGCTGCCCAATATATGGGACGCGGCAGGGGCGGTTATGCTCGAAAAGCTCGGCTATGCAGCTGTGGCCACAGCCAGCGCTGCCGTTTCCCGCGCACATGGCTATGAGGATAGTGAGCATATCCCGTTTGATTTCTTGCTGACCATTGTTTCACAGATCGTAAAATCGGTGGATGTGCCGGTGACAGTGGATATGGAAGCGGGTTATGCCAGTGATCGCGAAACCCTGAAATCAAATATCCGCCGCCTGATCGCAGCGGGCGTAGCGGGGATCAATATCGAGGATACCGACGTGCGAAGCCGCGAACTGGTGCCTGTTGCGGAACAAGTGGAAAAGCTGAAATTGATAGCACGGGTGGCTGAGCGCGAAAATACACGGTTGTTTGTCAATGCCCGTACGGATGTATTTTTGGTCAAAACCGACTTTTCGGAAGACCAAAAGCTGGCGCTCTCGATCGAGCGGGCGCGTGCGTATGTGGATGCGGGTGCAGATTCGGTTTATCCGATTTTTGCGACGGAGGAGACTACGATCAAGACTTTGGCAGGGGCATTGAAGGTGCCTGTAAATATCCTGGCGAAGGCGGGGGTGCCCGACCTGGACGTTCTTCAGAGACTCGGCGTAGCAAGAGTAAGTTTTGGTCCCAATGTGCACCGGGCAACCTTATTGACGATGGAATCGGTGCTTCGGGACCTCAGGGACTTCCAGAGCCATCGTCCCGTCACCGGGCTGCTTGGCTGAACGCATGATCACTTTAAGTTTGCCTCAGTAATCTCCCGGCCGCCGCAACCGGGAGATTTTCTGTTTTTAGATGAAAATTAGGATTTACTTTGTAACTATATTCAACCAAAGTAACCGGTTATCACGCTCAGCAATATGCAGGAGGATATTCTTTTTCAGATCAGCAATAAATTAAAGGAAGTCAGAAAAAGTAAAGGGGTGACCCTTCAGGAGATCGCCGACGAGGCTGGTGTTACCAAGAGTCTGGTTTCTCAGATCGAGAACAGCCGAACGATCCCCTCATTGCCTGTGATGCTGGGGCTGATCAAGGCATTGGATATTGACCTGAACGTTTTCTTCAAAGATATCATATCAACCGCTCCGGGTGAAAATGTGCTGATCCGGCGGAAGGAGGAATATCAGCCTTTTACAAAGGAAAACGCGAAGGGTTATTTTTATCAGCGGATATTCAGCAAGCAATTCAAGGATAACCACATCGACGTGGTGCTGCTACGGCTTGAAAAAGATGCAAAACGGCCGATGGTGCGCACCAATGCCTTTGAATTCAAATATGTATTGTCGGGGGCTGTCGAGTATACCGTCGGGAAAAATAAATATATCCTGAACGAAGGGGATTCGATGTTTTTTGATGCCAACGAGTTACACAACCTCAAATGTAACGACTGTGACGAGGCAGTGTTGCTGGTAATCTACTTCTTCAACGAAGCGCAATAGGGTAGGGCGCTTTTCTCTTTTCTGTGTTAAATATTAATTAACATTTCCTTAACCTTCGGGAATATATCGTTCGCTACTTTTACAGCATTCGAGGCATTACTATGTCGAATTTTTAATATAAGTTAACTTTTTCTTGTGTTTGAATTAGTTTTCTGATATTTTGGAGCTGTAAATCACAACTGGAAGTATTCGTGAACGTTTGCTGGGTTTAATCTTACTTAACATTTGTAGGTCGAAACCCTGGAACTCGGATGACCCGCGAGTGGTTGACAAAAGTTCAGTATTAGTTCACCAATTTATACCAATCGGAATGTCGATAGAACTGGTAGTTTTCGATATGGCAGGCACGACTGTCAGAGATAAGAATTTTGTAGGGGTCGCGTTTCAGCAGGCGATGCAATCGCAGGGCTATGATATCGCGATCGGGGACGTAAACCCGCTAATGGGTTACGAGAAGCCGCTGGCTATTAAAATGATGCTCGAAGTGCGCGAGCCCGACAAGGCGAAGATCACAGATGAGCTGGTGGATGCGATTCACACACATTTTGTGAAAGGAATGATTGCTTTTTATAAAACAACAACCGAGATCGGCCCTTTGCCGCATGTGGAGGAGACTTTTGATATACTTCGCGCGGAGGGTATTAAAATCGCCTTAAATACAGGTTTCTCGCGTGATATTGCCGATGTGATCATCGGACGCCTGGGTTGGGAAAACAAAATAGATCACCTCGTAGCCAGTGATGAAGTGCCGCACGGACGGCCTTATCCTGATATGATCCGTAAAATTATGACCGCACTGGGTATTGAGTCTGCCGAGCGTGTTGCGAAAGTGGGGGATACCGAAGTGGATATCAATGAAGGTATCAATGCCGGCTGCCAATATTCAATCGGTATCACGACCGGCGCATTTACCCGCGAGGAATTATTGCCATACAACCCCACGCATATCATCGACGACATCGCTGAGGTGCCCGGTATTATTGCAACGAGCCATGCGCTGGCGGCGAAAAGTTAATCTGTTCACATTTTTGACTGATAAGGAATGAGCAAATCTGCGATTGTCATCGGCGCAGGCATTGTGGGCCTGGCGACGGCAAGGGCTTTGGCCACGCGCGGTTATCAAGTTACGGTTATCGAACGCTCCTCAAAGGCTGTGGGTGCTTCGATACGAAACTTCGGCATGGTATGGCCGATCGGCCAGCCGGAAGGAAAGCTTTATGAAAGAGCATTGCATGCAAAAAGCATCTGGAAGGAAGTGTTGGCGGGTGCCAAATGTTGGGCGTACGAAGGGGGGAGTCTCCATATGGCTTATCATCAGGACGAGTTGGAGGTGATCCAGCAATTTGTGGAAGTGAGTGCCTACCGGCCCGTAAGTTTCCTGAATGCGGCTGAGACGCTCGCAAAGTCGCCAGCCGTGAATGGTCAAAATTTGCTGGGTTCGTTGTATTCGACAGATGAAATGATTGTCGATCCCCGAGAAGCGATCGCGGCCATTCCGGGTTACCTGGAAGCGGCGTTCGGCGTTACGTTTATTTGGAATACAGCGATTTCGAAGGTGGAATATCCGTCGGTGCATTCCGGAAATAATAGTTGGTCGGCGGATGAAATATTTGTTTGCAGCGGTCAGGATTTTGAAACGCTCTATCCCGAACATTTTTCCGCTGCGCCATTGACTAAATGCAAGTTGCAAATGATGCGTCTCGAAGCGCAGCCGGACGACTGGAAAATCGGGCCGGCGTTGTGTGGCGGCTTGTCTTTTATCCATTATCATGGTTTCAAAGCGGCGGCTTCCCTGCCCGGCCTGAAAGCAAGATATGAGCGCGATTATGCGGAGTATCTCAAATGGGGCATTCACGTAATGGCGTCGCAGAATGGTCTGGGGGAGATTACGGTGGGTGATTCGCATGAGTATGCACTTACATTCGACCCTTTCGACCGGGAATTTATCAACACCATGATCCTGGATTACCTGGGCACATTCGCGCAGTTTAAATCGCCGAAAGTGTATCAGACCTGGCACGGGATCTATCCCAAAATGACCAATGGCGGAACGGAAATCGTGATGAAACCGGAAAGCGGTGTGACGATTATCAATGGTCTCGGCGGAAATGGAATGACGCTTTCCTTCGGGCTTTGCGATGAAGTGGTTGGAGGAACCTACCAGTCGGAAATGTACTAATCCTAAATCCTGAATATATGTTTGCGAGAGTTTTCTGCGTGTTGGCAGCGGCAATGATGCTGTCGGCGTTTCATCCTCAATCCGACGACAAACCTGCGGGTATCGAGCATGTGATCGTGATCGGGGTCGACGGGCTGAGTCCTGACGGCATTAAAAAGGCCGAAGCGCCCAACATCGGCAACATGGTCACAAATGGGGCCGTGAAATGGAATGTACGCACTGTGCTCACCTCTGCAAGCAGCCAGAACTGGGCGTCGATGATCATGGGTGCGGGGCCGGAGCAGCACGGAATTATTAATAACGACTGGGAAATGGACGACCACACGCTCCCGCCCATTACGCAGGAGGCTGACGGTCGCTTTCCGACCATTTTCAGTATTTTACATAAGGCACAACCCAATGCGGAAATCGGTGCCGTATACCACTGGGGTGGTTTTGGAAGACTTTTTCAAAAGAACGCGGTGAATTATGACAGGCATTTCTCGACCGAAGACTCTACCGCGACCGATTTTATTCAATATATCAAAACCAAAAAGCCCAAACTCGGTTTCGTGCATTTAGACCATGTCGATCACGCAGGGCATCATGGCGGGCACGGTTCAAAGGAATATTATGAATCGGTAAGCAAAGCTGATGCGTTGATCGGCAAAATTCTGGCAGGTATCAAGGAAGCCGGAATGGCTGAGAATACGCTGGTCATACTCTGGGCTGATCATGGCGGAATTGGTTATGGGCATGGCGGTGCTACACCCCAGGAAGCCGAAATTGCCGGTGTATTTTATGGGGCTGGGGTGAAAAAGGGTTATCAGATACAGCAGCAGGTTTATACTTATGACCTGGCCTCAACCATTGCATTTGTTTTGGGGGTGGAACAGCCTTATGCCTGGATCGGCAGACCGGTGAAACCAGCTTTTACGGGTTTTGATGAACCCCAAAACCTTTGGCTCGGCGAAAAAACCGTGGATGCGCCGGTAATTCATCCCGAAAGGAAGTTGTATCAGCAAGCTGGTGGATTGTTTGTGGATAAAACTGCGACGGTGAAGATCGATACCAAAGCTGAAAAAGGTACGACGCATTACACTGTTGACGGCTCCGACCCGGGCGCAACTGCGCCTGTATACACACAGCCATTTACTGTCAGCAAGACTACCGTCGTGAAAGCCAGAACTTTTGATGCAAAAGATAATTCCAGTATGCTTTCGACTGCGTATTTTAGGTTAGTAAAATCCGGGCAGGGTAATGGCATTACCGCCACGTTTTACGAGGGTAAGGATTTGAATAAAATACCTGATTTTACGAAGCTCAAAAAAGGCAAGTCGTGGGTAGCTCCTGAGTTTGGGATGGTGAAAGAGGAGGTTGAAAAAATGCTTGGAGCAGAAGGTAAAAGCTTTGCTATTCAGTTCGAGGGTTTTATTCAGATCGATCAGGACGGGAAATACCAGTTTGCGACGCAGTCCGACGATGGCAGCAAGCTTTTTGTGGACGGCAAGGAAGTGGTGAACAACGACGGTAACCACGGTGTGGAGGAAAAAACAGGCTCCGTTGAGCTGAAAGCCGGTAAGCATCCGATTAAAATACAATATTATAACAATGGCGGAGGGTTCTGGCTCGACGCTTTCTATCGCGGTCCGGGTATCGCCAAGCAACTCATTCCGGCCGACAAGCTCTTTGTAAAATAACATCCTGAAACCCTGCATATGGCAGCTGTACACAACCGAACGGAAGGCGACATTAATCTATCATCCGCGCGTCAGGACTGGTATGCGGTGATCAGCGATCCCGAAACGTCGGGTTGGCTGCACGAGGATGCGGAGCATTTTCTGCACCAATCGCTCTCCACGCCCTGCCTCGATGTGCTTGTTTCGTGCGAAGGCATTTACCTGACCGACGTGCAGGGAAAGCGCTATATGGATTTCCATGGCAACAATGTCCATCAGCTTGGTTACCGACATCCGTATGTGATCGAAAAGCTGAAAGAGCAGATGGACATCCTGCCGTTTTCTCCGCGCAGGTACACCAATATTCCCGCCATTGAGCTGGCCAAAAAGCTGGGCGACCTTATGCCTGGCGACCTGAACCGTGTACTTTTTGCGCCGGGAGGGACTTCGGCGATCAGTATGGCGCTCAAACTCGCCCGCATCGTCACGGGCAAGCATAAAGTGGTTTCACTCTGGGACTCGTTTCACGGTGCTTCTCTGGATGCTATTTCAGCAGGTGGTGAGCTGGATTTTAGAAAAGATATGGGGCCTTTGTTGCCCGGTGTGGAGCGCATTCCGCCGCCGATGACCTATCGGGGGCCTTTTGCGGCGGCAGATAATGGCGATTTGCCCTATGCTGATTATCTCGAATATGTGATTGAAAAAGAGGGTGATATCGGGGCATTTGTGATCGAAACGATTAGGAATACCGATGTGCAGATCCCGTCACAAGGCTATTGGGAGCGGGTTCGACATATTTGTACCAAACATAAAGTGCTACTCATCCTCGACGAAATACCCATCGCATTCGGGCGCACGGGCAAGATGTTCGCATTTGAGCATTATGGCTTCGAGCCGGATATTGTTTGTTTGGGTAAAGGGCTGGGCGGTGGTGTGATGCCCATGGCCGCCATTGTGGCGCGTGACGGCTATAATGTAGCCCAAAGTGTATCGCTGGGGCATTTTACGCATGAAAAAAGTCCGTTGGGTAGCGTTGCGGCGCTGGCAATGCTGGATTTCATCGAGCAGAACGGCATTCTGGATAAAGTGAATGCCGACGCGGAGTTTATGCGGGAGTCATTGGAAAAACTGAAAGAAAAATACCCCCTCATCGGCGAGGTGCGCGGGATCGGTCTTTTGTGGGGCGTGGAATTGGTAAAGGACCGCGGGACAAAGGAAAAAGCTGTGCAGGAGGCCGAAATTGTCATGTATGAATGTCTCAAAAACGGTTTAAGCTTCAAAGTGTCGCAGGGGAATGTGGTACAACTTTCTCCTCCGCTGATTATTACCCGCGAGCAACTCTCAGAAGCATTGCAGATTCTGGAAAAGGCCATTGAAATGGCTTCGGTTTTGGTATAAAAACTCAACAATTTTGACCATATGCGCCTGAAAGAAGCACTTACGCGATCGAATACGTTTTTTATCAGCTGGGCTGTCATTGCTTCCTTTGGGGCTTATTTCTGTATGTATGCATTCCGCAAGCCATTCAATGCAGGGCTTTACCAGGGCTTGGAACTGGGCGAGGTAAGTTACAAGGCGATCCTGATCATTTCGCAAGTGGCGGGTTACACACTTTCCAAGTTTGCGGGCATTAAAGTGATTTCGGAGTTGAAGCACAATGCACGGGTCAAGTTGGTGATCGGACTGATCCTCGTGGCGGAACTGGCGCTGCTATTTTTCGGGCTCGTGCCTTATCCCTATAATTTTGTATTTCTATTCATGAATGGCCTGCCACTTGGAATGGTCTATGGCGTGGTATTCAGTTTCCTGGAAGGCCGCCGGTTTACCGAAATGCTGGCGATGGGTTTAAATATCAGCGTGGTAGTGGCGTCGGGGATTCTTAAGACGACGTACCTCGAAATTCACGGCATTTTTCCCGGTATCTCGGAGTTCTGGATGCCGTTTTTTATGGGTTTACTTTTCCTGCCCCTGTTTTTAATCTGCGTCTGGATGCTTTCGGTGATCCCCAAACCGACGGCCGAAGATATCGCATTACGCACTGAGCGCGTGCCTATGACGAGCGGGGACAAGCGGTTAGTCATGCGACGGTTCGGTTTTCCGATCGTATGCCTGGTCATCTTTTATGCCACCCTTGTAGTTGTGCGCGATTTCCGCGACAATTTCACGATCGAAATCTGGAACGAAATCGATTCGCACTGGGGTAGCAGTGTGCTCACGACCACCGAAATGATCACGGGTGTCGTTGTGCTGGTCATCATCGGGGCATTGGCTTTTGTGCGGGATAACCTCGCTGGTTTCCGCCTTGCTTACCTGATCCTTTTTGGCGGTATAATCCTGATCGGCGTAGGTACATTATTGTTTGAGAAATCGGTCATCAGTGGCTTTTACTGGATGCTGCTGGTGGGGCTGGGGCTTTTCCTGGCCTACACGGTGTTGCAAACTGTCGTTTTCGAGCGGATGATCGCATTGTACCGCATCAAGGCCAATGCGGGGTATTTTGTCTATATCTGCGAAAGTATCGGCTATATGGGCAGCGTAGGATTGCTGCTTTACAAGGAGTTTTTTATGAAAGACCTGAGCTGGTCGCGGGTGCTGATGCAGTTCTCTTATCTGCAATTTTGCCTCGGGCTGCTATTGCTTGCGGCAAGCAATATTTATTTCGATAAATGCCGTTCGGACCGGTCGGCCGAGAAGAGCGGTCCACCACTCGCTGCGGCCTGATCTCCTGTTTGTAGGGACATAAAAAAAAGGAGGTGCAATTTGCCCTCCTTTTTAACATCTCAATTTCACCTTTCAATTTTGTAAAAACTATTTCGTGGTTTTAAGCTCCACGATCGCCGCTTTCTGAGTCGGGGTATACGTAATGTACGTGTTTGTGCTTTTCGCTTTTGGCGGTGCCGGAGTTTCTACCGCTGGGGTTGATGCTGGCAATGTATTTTTGATGGTATTGGCTGATTTATTGTCGTCTGCAAAAGCAACTGAACTGGTCAATGCGATAACACTTACGAAGGTTGTGATCAAAGTTTTCATAGCTCTATTTATTTTTTGTTTCTTGTCTTTGTCTTATTTGATGATGCAAATATAAATGGGATTTTAGGAATGATTGCATATTTATTGAATGAGTGATCTAACGGTTATGTGAATGGTTTTTATTGGTGATGAGTGATTTAATGGCATTTTGAGTGTTCTTGTGTTTTGAAATATTCAAATATGTGCTAGCTCATTAATAATCTGGTTTTTACTGAAAAAGTGCAATTTTCTGAATGCATTCTATTTTGGGCGGATTTACTATATTGCCGGCATGACTAAAATGATCAATCTTAAACCGTTCAGAGAATTTGTACAATCGGAGTCGCTGGGTGGCAGTATCCTGATCATCTGCGTAGTTATTTCCCTTATCATCGCCAATTCACCCTTGGCCGGAGCCTTTGAAAATTTGCTCGGTATTGAACTGGGCGTCGATACGGACACTTTTCATTTGCGCTATCCAGTCTTGCTTTGGGTCAACGACGGGCTAATGGCGGTCTTGTTTCTGCTGGTAGGACTTGAAATCAAAAGGGAGCTGGTGGAAGGCGAGCTGTCGTCGTTCAAAAAAGCGGCATTGCCTATTTTTGCCGCGCTAGGAGGTGTGGTGGCCCCTGCAACGATTTATTTTTTACTCAATAGCGGCACGCACACCGCCGCAGGCTGGGGAATCCCCATGGCGACCGATATTGCCTTCGCTATTGCCATTATCACCATGCTGGGTAGCAAAGCACCTGCATCGCTTAAAATTTTCCTTGCAGCACTCGCTATTGTCGACGACCTCATGGCGATATTAGTGATCGCTATTTTCTATTCGTCCGAATTACACTACACCTATTTACTTTACGCAGGAGGGATTTTCGCCGTGTTACTGGCTCTGAACCGGCTTGGCGTGAAGAGTCTGGCTGCTTATCTTATTCCCGGCGCGTTCATCTGGTATTTCATCCACCATTCGGGCGTTCACGCCACCATTGCAGGCGTACTCACGGCCTTCGCGATCCCTACTACACCCAATGCGCAGGAATCGCCGTTGGAAAAGTTGGAACACATGCTGATGAAACCGGTGAATTACGTCATCATGCCGGTTTTTGCATTATCGAATACTAATATCACCTTCGAAGCAGGAATGGTCGAGGGTCTTACAACCACGCTGGGTATGGGTATTATCCTCGGATTAGTAGTAGGAAAGCCGCTGGGTATCAGTCTTTTTTCCTGGCTTACCGTTAAACTGGGAATAAGCAGCATGCCCAGCCAGGCTGGCTGGGCGCACATTGTTGGCGTGGGAATGCTTGGTGGGATCGGCTTCACCATGTCCGTCTTTATTGCACTGCTATCCTTCCCGGGCGAGCATACGATTCTCTCCGAAGCAAAATTTTCAATTCTTACCGGCTCGATTTTATCCGGAATTCTGGGATATGCGATGTTAAGCCGGGTGAGCAAAAAGTCTGCGCCCTAGATATCATTCGGTTTTACTTTTAATGAGGATGTAATCGACATGGCCTTTTTTGGAGAATGCGGCTATCTGTGTGTATTTCTGATAATTATCCCATCGTTTCAGGCCGTCTTCATCCACTTTCGGGGGAATGTTTTCGGATAGATTAAGCAGGCCCAGGATGACCCGGTTTTCAAATTCGAAGTCGGAGAGATTGTTAAGCCTGATCTGATCGGCAATATCGTTGATGTAAATGATCTCTACTTTACCCTCGCGGTAGGAGACTTTCGGGCATTTCTCACAGCCGGCCTTTTCGTCATTGTAGAAACTTTCGAGCTTGCCGTCGCCGAGAATGGCCGCCACTTCCTGCTGATTGCGTAACGCGACCTGTGGGAGATCGAGCTCTACGGTCACCACCGCGTTTTCGTCGTGTTCGTCGAGTACATAGAATTTAACAAAGATGGCGATCAGTATGACAACGAAGGAAATGAATTTCCAATTCGCCCATTTGCGTTTGACGGAGGTGTGTTCCATGAAAGTGGCCTGGTTTTTGATTATAGCTGGGTAAAGAACTTTGATATGCAATCAGGAAATATCATGCCAGACGATTTGAACCGAAGCTTGGTCACTCCCGAATTCAATTATGATCAATTGACGATCGGTGAGGCCACGCTCATTCAGCAACAACTCAGAAGCCATCTGAATTTGCAACCACTTCAGAAAGAGATTAAAACCATTGCAGGTGCCGATATCTCGCTAACGCTGTACAGTGAGACAGTATATGCAGGGCTGGTAATCCTGAGCTACCCTGAGTTGCAACCGATCGCCTGTTCGCTGGTTAAAAGCAGCACGATATTCCCCTATGTGCCGGGTTATCTCGCATTTCGCGAAATCCCAGCCATTCTGAAAGCCTACGAGCAAATACCGGTAAAACCAGATGTGATCATGTTCGATGGCAACGGCATCCTGCATGCCCGCAGAATGGGCATTGCTTCCCATTTTGGAGTCCTTACAGGTGCAGTTACGATGGGTTGCGCTAAAAAGAAACTCGCCGGGCAATACACAGAGCCCGGCGAATCGAAAGGTGAGTACACGAATGTTACCGACAAAGGTGATGTGATCGGCTATGCAGTTCGCACCAAGGATGATGTCAAACCTGTGTTCATTTCACCAGGCCATCAGATGAGTCTCGAAGACAGCCTGACACTCGCCTTGAGATGTACCGGCAGGCACCGCTTGCCCGAACCCACGCGAAAAGCGCATGAGATAGTGAACAAGTTCCGGACGGGCGAACTAACCGAAGGCTACCACGAGCTAACCGAATGGCGACTTTTCTAACCTCTAATCGGCCAGCCCGAAAAACCAGTGCCGCAGGCACGCCCCACTTCCCAACCAGGGTTTATACCCTCTGCAATGGAGGATAGATGTCACTTTAACGACCTGTCGATCTCGGTGAGCAAATACTTTTTGGGATCGGAGTCGTACTCCCAGAACATCACGCCTCCCAGTTTGTTGGCGAGTACATATTTGCATTTTTCCCGCACGGACTCTTCATCCTCATAGCTCAGCACGTCGCCTGTCTCCGCATTGAGGAGGTAAGGTGCCTTGGCGACCGTATCCCGATATTCTTTATATCCTTTTTTATTGACTAAGCTATCTTTGATATAAGTATAGCCATCAATATACTGTTGCTTGATTTGCTTCTGCCCAAGACCCTTGTCAAGTTTCGTGACCGTAAACATCCGACCATAAAACGGCAGCCCCACTACCAGTTTCTCCATCGGAACACCCGCCGCGTGGAAGCCTTTTACGGCATTATCCACTGATTTGGCTGTTTTATAGATGTTTGAAGGGTATAAACTTGCATGGTGAACAGCTGTGTCGCCCTGGAAAAGATCATAGGTCATTAGGTTTACGTAATCCAGGTATCGCTGCGCCTTACCCATTTCGGTGGCGCTGAGGAACTCAACCCAGCCTGCCACAGCGGTGGTAAGTAATTTTTTCTTGCCGGTTTCCTCTTCCAGCAGATCCAGTTCGTTGCGGATCGCGTGAAACATTTCGGTGAAGTTCTGCTTGTCTTCTGGGCGGAATACATTTCCTTCTTCTCCCGGCAGGCCAGGATATTCCCAGTCAATATCGACGCCGTCGAGGTTGTATTTTTTAATGATCTCGACACTGCTTTTTGCGAAAATTTTGCGGGAAGAATCGGTAAGGACCGCGTCGGAGAAGTTCTCACTCCAAGCCCAGCCGCCGATCGAGATCAGGATCTTCAGATCAGGATTGTCGGCTTTCAGCAGGTTGAGTTGACGGAAATTGGTCGTGTCGGTCTTTTCGTTGTCCAGGAATGCCTTGCCATTTTTGATATTGACAAAAGCGTAGTTGATGTGCGTAAGCATTTTGGCTTCGATGTTGCTGGTATTCAGCAAGCCGTGGAAGCCGCCAACATAGCCGATCACGACCGGACGTTTGGTGGAGTCGGAAGCGGCTCCGTCTTTCTTTTCGGACGAACAGCCATTCAGAAAAAGAAATGGGGTGAGTAACGCCACAAGCAGCAATGCCGTGCCGATGTTCTTTTGAGTAGGGATTAGGCGCATGGTATTGGATTTGGTTTGAAGGGTTAAAATAAACACACCTTCAAATCATCTCCTAATCCTGCTCCGTTACCGACAACTTTTGTAAAATTTTATCCAGATTAATGCCCTTGCCAAGTGCGCCTTTGAAAAGATCGCCCTTCTTGTCAAGCCGGTCGAATATGTTTTTGATCGTAAAGTCTTGCGGGCTCAGGCCATGTTGTACTTCACTCCATTCCAGCGGGGTCGAAACCGTTGCGCCGGGCTTTGGGCGGGCGCTGTATGCGCATGCGAGTGTCTGTCCGATCCGGTTTTGCAAATAGTCGACGTAAATCTGATTTTTCTTACGCTTCGCCAATGAGCGTTCTAATGTCGTAAGCTTGGGAAGCCGCTCGGTAACCATGTGGGCCAGCATTTCAGCAAAATCGCGGGCTTTATCGTAGTCATATTTCTTCCCAAACGGAATGTAAACATGCATTCCGCTGGCTCCTGATGTTTTGCAAAAACCTTCGGCGCCCATTTCGTCGAGCAATTCCTTGACGGTCAATGCCACGTCTATAACATCATTGAAAGTATTTTTGTCGGAAGGATCAATGTCCATTACCACATAATCGGGATGGTCGAGCTTGGTGATCGTTGAATTCCACGGATTCATTTCGATACAGCCCAGATTGGCGATATAAAGCAGGCTTTCGACGTCATTAGCTACATAGTAGTTGACCATTTTTCCCGTCGATTCAGCCAGTATTTCAAAGGTCTTCATCCATTCCGGTGTCGAATCGCTCGCGTCTTTTTGGAAAAAACCTTCATCCTTCACGCCATTAGGTTGTCTGCGTAGCGAAAGCGGACGGTTTTTTATGTAGGGTAGAATGTAAGGCGCTACGTTACGGTAATAGTCGATCAGCTCGCCTTTGGTAATGTGCTCGTCGGGCCAGTATATTTTCTCCGGATGGGTGATCTCCGCTTTCTTTTTCATGATGCTTTTCGTTTGGGCGTTGACAGACTTTCCTTCAATTGCGCCATCAAATCACGGCTCTTCGAGTGCACAACTTTCATCTTTGTGCCAGCCGGTTTCTTGCCTTTGGCTTTGGCCATGATTAGTTTCAGCAGTTTTTCATTGTAAGTATCTTTATAATTTGTGATGTCAAATTCGGTCGTGAGCTGTTCGATCAACTGCACAGCCATGTTCATTTCGGCTGGTTTGATGTTGACGTCAGGGATGTTCAGCTCATCGGTGTCGCGGATTTCTTCTGCGAACCGGATTTTGTTGAGGATCAGGAGCTCGTTCTGGGGTTTGATGAGCACCAGACTTTCGCGGTTTCTCAATACATAAGTTCCCAAGCCGCATTTGCCGGTTTTTTTTAATGCGTCTCGCAGTAATGCGTAGGGTTTCGCGCCCGATTTTTCGGGTTGGAGATAATACGGAGTTTCGTAGTAAATGCTGTCGATCTCCTTTTCATCGACAAACTCGGCGATCTCGATGATTTTCGACTTTTCGGGACTGGCTCTTTCAAAATCGGATTCGTCGAGTACCACATAACTGTCGTCAACCTTGTAGCCCTTGACAATGTTTTCCCACTTCACTTCACGGCCGGTATTGGCATTAACGCGCTGGAAATGAATGTTAGCGTGATCTTTTTTGTCCAGCATATCGAGATCGAGCTCGCTGCCTTGCGTGGCGCTGAACAGTTTCACAGGTATATTAACGAGGCCGAACCCGATCGCCCCGGACCATATTGCTCTCATATGATTTTTGTTGAAAATGAGAGGTTAGCAAAATCTGTGCCTTAGTGGCACTAAATCATTGTCCGAGCCAATTCTTAAACGCCCCCATCCGCTCCCGGGATATCAGAATATCATTATCTGCACAATTGGAAAGGTGCACCTTTAAACGGCTATTGGAGTAAGTAAAAACCTCCTTGACAGCTGAAATGGCGCTAATATACTTCCTGTTTAGTCTGAAAAACGTCTCCGGTGAAACCATATCCTCGACCTCGTCCAAAGTATAGTCGACAATGAACTTCTTCCCTGCCGCAGTTTTCAGAAACGTTACTTTATCTTCGCTGAAAAAGAATCCAATATCCTGTACATCTATGGTTTGAATGCGCTCGCCAATCTTTACAAGGAAACGGTTTTTGAATACCCTGGGCATGGGCAGAATAAGATTGCGGATTTGTTCCAAAGAAACCACCGGCTCCTTCCGCCCCGATCGGAATTTGTGTAAAGCCTGTTCCAGCTCTTCGGGATCAATGGGTTTCAGCAAATAATCGATACTATTCAATTTAAATGCCCTGATCGCATATTGATCGTAAGCCGTGCAGAAAATGATCGGTGAATTCACTTTGATCTTTTCGAATATTTCGAAACTGATCCCGTCGGCTAGCTGTATGTCGAGGAAGATCAGGTCAGGTTCGGAATGCGTTTGCAGCCATTGTATCGCCGAGGTGATCGTGTCGAGGTTGCCGTGAATCTGGGATCCGGGCATTGTTTCGTTGAGCAATTGCGTCAATCGCCGGGCTGCGGGGCCTTCGTCTTCTATGATAAGGATATTCATGGCGTTAGGATCGGTAACTTGACGGTGAATGTATTGCCGTTATTCAATACCGCTATTTTTTTATCGCTTAAAAGCTCGTAGCGCTTGCTGACGTTTGCCAAACCCACACCCGCCGATTCTTCCGGCAAGCTGGACCTGGGTTGAAGATTGTTTTCGACGATCAATTCATCTCCCACCAGCCTGATTTCGATAACCAAAGGTTGCTGTTTAGAAGCCACGTTATGCTTGATCGCATTTTCAAGCAGCAATTGAAGTGACAATGGAGGCAAACTACCACGTACATTCTCGCCTACATGAATGTGATACACCAAACCCTCCTCAAACCTTATTTTCTGCAATGCCAGATAATTCTCCGCAAATTCCATCTCTTTCTCCAATGGTACCAGCTCTTCCTGCTGCACATCGAGTACATACCGGTAAATGCGCGAAAGCTGCCGGATAAACTTCGCCGAAGTGTCGGGATTTTCGTATACCAGGTTACTCAGGACGTTTAGAGAATTGAAAAGGAAATGCGGGTTTAATTGATCTTTCAGCGACTGGTATTGGCTTGCAAACCGCTCGGCCTTTAACTGTTCGGCTTCAATGGCAGTCTTCCGCCATTCCATCAGGAACGACCGGCTAATGAATATGAATGATACAATGAATGAAATTCGCATCGGAAACTTCGTCCATTGCACCAGTTCCTTCCACGGGATATTGCCAAGCGTGAAAGACTGCCGGACGATCAGCGAATACACGAAGATTACTGAGAAGCTGGCAGCAAATACATATATTAAATAGCAAAGGCATTCGAGCAGGAGCCGTTTCACAGGGTATTCTATCCAGGAAATGCGCTGATCGAAGTAGTCCTCAATCAAAAAACCACCATAGCTCAGAGTTGTAGATAGTATGAAGGAAATCAGGAAATCGTCGGCCAACGCGCTGATGATCTTTTCACCGGATGAGCAGGAAGGACAGATGAACAGTGTGATGAGCAACGCGATCACCGCATTACCCGCAAGAAACCCTCGCGAAAAATTCCAGAATTCGCGCGAACCTTTGGAAGAACTTCTAGCGCACATTGGGTGGCTGGTTTAGTGAAAATAATGACCGCCGACCGCCGACCGCCGATGGCCGATGGCCGATGGCCGATGGCGAGACCATGGACCGCGGACCATGGACGATGCTTTTGTTTTGATCCAACTCTCTGACACCATGGTCCATGGTCCATGGTCTATGGTCTGTGGTCTATGGTCTATGGTCTATGGTCTATGGTCTATGGTCTATCGTCCATGGTCTATCGTCATCAGTCCCTGCGGCCCCAGACCACGTCACTTACAGTTCGCAACCATCCCTTCGGCCTGGTTTTTTCCCCACGTGGGCTGAATAGCAGCTTTCAATGCCTCCTCGTCTTGACTGCTAAATATAGCCAAACTTTGTTTCGCAAGTCCGCAAGCCTTTTCCGTTCCCGATCCGAAGAATCGCGCCATGCCATATTCCATTTGTGCCATCAGGAGCAGTGTGCGCGGGTTTTTGTTGTCCATAGTCAACGATTTACCCAATGTCTGCATGGCCACGCCCGACAAGCTCTGTCCGCGACCGGCCGGATCGGCGCTGAGTTTTGCGATCGTTACAAAGCCTTGCATCGTCATGATTTCCGGGTTGTTAGGGGAAATAGCATCGGCTTTTTTAACCAGTTCGTCGGCTTTCGCTAATGCCTCGTCCTTTTTGTCAATGGCCAATGCCATGTTGAAACTCTGGTAAATGTAAGCCAATGCCTGATAGTAGGCGGGCTGCCATTCTGAGGGGTTCAGTTCGGCAATGCGGGCAAATGCATTGGCCGACCGTTGCAGTTGCGGCAGCGAATCGGTGGTAATCAGCGAGGCGATTTCCTTCTTCATTGCTTTCTGATAAGGCGAATCCTGGGCCCAAACGGCAGGTGAAATGAATAGTATAAGTGTGATAATTCGGAAAATGGTTTTCATGGTCTGAAATGATTGATGGTTATAGATTATTTAACTGATTGGCACTCTTGTCTTTGGAAAGGGTGATGAAGAGGGCGATGAACGCAAACCGCCTGGCACCCTGGCCTACTGGCAGGCTGGCGTAGGTGCCGGTCTCGTCGGGTTGCGTCGCGTACCGGTAGCCGAACACGTTGTTCCGGCCCAGCACATTCGAGCAGGCGGCGTGGATAATGACGTTGGGCCTGGGCAAATAGCTCCAACTCAGGCTCAGGTCGCTGTACATCCCGGTTTTGCGCTGCATTTCGCCGGGTAAGTTTGAGTCGTTATAGGGATAGCCGCTGTTCCACGACCACGACAGGCCCAGCTGTGATTTCAACCCGGTCACAAAATGCTTGGCCACCACCGAGGCATTGTGTCTTGGGGCAAATGAGGGCTGAATGCGTGTGGTATAGGTTGCATATTGCCGTTTGCTGTCTATAAAGCTATAAGTGATCCAGAAATCGGTGGATTTGAGGGATTTCTTGTCGCGGTAAAAAAGGTCGAACCCACGTGCGTAACCGGTGCCATTTTGGGCGATGTCGAATGGCTCGGAGGCATTGCCTTGCCACGTTGTGAGGTGGTTATAATTCTTGTAAAATGCTTCGGCGCGGAGCGTTCTATTGTTGTTGACAATGAAGTAATTGAGTATGTAATGCGTAGCCGAAGTATTTTTCAGATTAATGTCGTGAATGCGGGTCTTTTCCTCGGGTAGTTGGTTAAACCGGCCCGCGGCGAAAGAAACCTGACCTTCATTTTCAAACTTGTAAGCCATTGAAAACCGGGGATCGATCCAGACCTGGCGCGCCAGTGAACTGTACCCGGTGCGTACCCCGCCGACCATCACCAGCCGGTTGCTGAAATAGTACGAGCCTTCGGCGAAATGGTTGAGCTGGTGGTCTGTAAAGTCGCGGCGGAGGTTTTGGTCGGTCAATGCTTCCGAGTAGGTTTTGATATACCACTCCAAACCATTCTTTAATGAAAAACGTGACGAGAAATCTCTGACGGCCACAATTTTGGTGTGGGAGAGTGTGGTAACCTGGCGTACCGGATCGAAGTTCAGCTTCCAGGCATCCTTGTTGTAGGAATAGGCCGCACCTCCGTACAAAAGCCATCCATTACTATTGGAATGGCGGAATGAAAGGTTTCCGTAGTGGTAGTTATTCCGGAGCTGAATGCGATCGCCACGGCTGTCGCTGCCCGGAATCTTCTGCCAAATGGCCATCCGGTTGCCTTCCGAGTGAAAATAGGCTTTGAGCATTCCCGAACGGCTCTTGGCTGCATTGCCCCATTTATGCCGCAACGAAATCTCCGAATCCCAACTCGCCGGAGCCTGTTCCCAGTCAAAATTTTGTTTGATGATCGATTGATAAGGAGCCAGATTGTAGTAGTTGGCCGAGGCGGTCAGCGACTGCTGTTTTCCTACGAGCGTCTGCGTGTAACCGCCGCCAAGTGCCATGATGCTGAGATCGCCCTGGTTGCGCAGGGGCAGGTCGAGGGTGTTCAGGGCCAAAGCGGAGGATAAAGCCTGCCCGTATTCCGCCGAATAGCCGCCGGTGCTGAAAAACGAGCCTTTGAATAGGTTAGGACTGAACCGGGTGCGCGTCGGGACATTGGACGCGGTGGTGCCAAAAGCATTACCTACCTGCATACCGTCGACAAAAATGGCTGTTTCGGATGCGTCGCCCCCGCGCACGAAGAGCCGCCCGTCGTTTCCGACCGTAGACGTGCCGGGTAACGTAAGCAGTGCGGCGGTAATGTCGCCCATCGCGCCGGACGTCGTTACGATATCAAGCGGTTTCAGTACGACCGATTTCTTTTCGTCGCTGGCTTCCATTGCACCGGCTGTGATGGTTACCGCCGTGAGGACATTGATGCTTTCCAAGAGTTTAATATCATGGCTGACGAGTTGTCCATTGCATCGAATACTAATCTGTTGTATTTCAAAGCCCAATGCTTGAACAGTGAGCAGCTGGTTGCCCGTTTCGTCTGTTTCGAATGCGAATCCGCCCCGCGCGTCGCTCGAAGTGCCGTCGTAAGTGCCTTTGAGATAAACATTAACGCCCGGGATGGCGACGCCTTTCGCGTCGGTAACCTTGCCCGTGATGTTCGTCTGCGCGAAAGTTGCGGTGGTGACAAGCAGTGTGATAAATGTAAACGTTGCTTTCATGTGCCATAGGATTTGAACCAAAGTTGGCAACGGCGGCGTGGACGCGGAAACGAAGTTAACCGAAGTTGAGGACGGGGCGGATGAAGTGCAGAAGTTGGGGAGCGAAGCGTTTTTAGAGGGCGATCAAAAAGATAGGCTGTTCCTCAAAAATCGCACAAAGTGCCGCCGGTCTGTGTGACTATTTTAATAACCCATATAAATTTTTTATAAAATTTTACAAGATGCTTGTAATCAACCTTTTGAATTACTATATTCCTATATAGTTACCGCGTAAGCCTCGCTAAAATATCCTTATACGTTAGTTGAATCCGGGAATCTGGCATATTTCTTTAATGATGCTTCCTGAAAACAATTTCACACGAAGACTAACTCTTAAATCGGATATATAGCTATGGTAGCGACACTAGGTAACAACCCAGCGAAAAGTTTGAAACCCGGCGCAGTGCTTGCCGTTTCAGGTGCGAGATCTGAATCGGAAGCGCAGAGAGAAGTGGCTGATTTTCTGCAATTAAGTAACAGGACCGACCTTGGTTTTTTCCTGATCTCGAAGGATTATTTCCTACTTTACATGAAATCCGGAAATTCGATTAGTGGAATTGCATAAGCACTAAGTTTTTCATTAAAGAAGCATTAAGAAAGGACATGGTACAGAAGGGTACATTTAAAATGTTTGGGCAAAAGCTCATTAATATTATTATCCACAGGGAAGACGTTCTGAAAATTACTCCTAATAAGAGAGGGCAGGGTTGTATTATCTATCTCAAAAACAAAGTCCCCTACGCAGTAAGTGAGAGTGAAAGGGAAGTCCAGAAAAAACTGAACTGGGTCGCAGCATGATCTTATTCGGTCTGTTGCCATGAAAATAAAAGTGGAGCTCCGGTATACAACCGGGGCTTTTTTTGTGGGCGGCGTTGACTGCCGACCGCCGACCGCTGACCGCTGACCGCTGACTGCCGACCGCTGACCGCCGACCGCTGACCGCTGACTGCCGACTGCCGACCGCTGACCGCTGACCGCTGACCGCTGACCGCTGACTACGGCTTCCGAATATAAATTGCAATCGGCCGTCGGCCGTCGGCGGTCAATTAAATTCCAGGCGGCCGAACCGATAGGGAGCTAACAGTGTTACCAAAACACCCAAATCTCCACACCACAAAATTCCCATGTCCAAAAAGACGTATTTTTTCCTGATCCTCATTTTGGGGAGCCTGACTGCGCTTGGCCCTTTTTCGATTGATATGTATTTGCCGGGTTTTCCGGCCATCGCCCGTGACCTGAACACCACGGCGGCCAAGGTTTCGCTGACACTGTCGGGATACTTTGTCGGAATATCCCTCGGTCAGTTACTATACGGACCATTGCTTGACCGGTTTGGACGTAAAAAGCCTTTATTCATCGGGTTAGCCGTGTACATTCTGGCTTCTGCCGGATGTGCGATGGCTGCTACCGTCGAACAACTGATCGTGCTTCGGATTATACAAGCCATTGGCAGCTGCGCGGCAACTGTCGCTTCAGTGGCGATGGTGCGTGACCTTTTTCCGGTGAGCGAGAATGCGAAAGTATTCTCGTTGCTGTTGCTGGTTGTTGGCTTTTCACCGATGATCGCCCCTACCGCCGGTGGTTATGTGACCGACGCATTCGGCTGGCATGCCGTGTTTATGATATTGACGGTAATGGGCATAGCGATATTCATAGCAACGGCATTATGGCTGCCCGACAGCTACAAACCCGATAAAACGCTATCGCTGAAACCGAAGCCAATTATCAAGAACTTTCTGGAGGTGCTTCGTGAACCTCAGTTTTATACCTATTCCATTACCGGCGCTATTGCATTCGCGGGGCTGTTTGCTTACGTTTCGGGCTCGCCCATTGTCTTTATGGAGGTGTTTCATATCGAAGGAAAAGTGTACGGCTGGATTTTTGCATTCCTCTCGATCGGTTTTATCGGTTCCGGGCAGGTCAATACGCTGATGCTCCGAAGGTTTACCAGCGAACAGATCGTGAATGTGGCACTGATTTGCCAGGCGATTATTGGGCTCACATTTCTGGCTGCGGCGTTAACGGATGTGCTTACATTGACTTCGACCCTGGTGTTTTTATTCTTGTTCCTTTGCTGCGTCGGCTACACTTTCCCGAATGCGGCCGCGCTTTCACTCGCACCGTTCACGCGTAATGCTGGGAGCGCATCAGCGTTAATGGGTGCCTTCCAAATGGGTGCGGGTACGTTGATTTCCATCGCGATAAGCCTTTTTGAAAAGCCTTCTATCCTACCCATGGTGACTGCAATGGCCGTTTCGGCCACGTTGGCACTGATTGTGCTGGTAGTAGGCAAGCGTTTTATTACCGACAAAGTGGAAGTGCAGCAAGGTGCCGATGCCGTCATGCATTAAGGGCGGGGTTTATTTAATTTGTAGATGGATTACTTCAAGGGACTACTCGAATTACTAAAAATAGAAAGGGAGGAAGACAAGCAATCGTATATGCGGTTGATCGAAAGGTCTTCTGTTTCCGAGCGCCGGGCGAATGGATTGGCATGGTACCCGATTGCGATTCGCGGCCAGGAAATAGGCCGGGGCGATTATCTGACCGTGGAAGTGGAGCGCACTACGCATCAGGATGTGCCGCACCAGTTGCGGTTTGGGATGCCCGCGGTATTGTTCAGTAACCATGAGCCGCAAAAAGACCGCGTCGAGGGTGTGATCTCGCACCAGGGCGGTAACCGTTTGAAAATCACCTTGCGGACCGATGAGTTGCCCGAATGGTCGCGCGACGGCAAGCTTGGTATCGACCTGCTTTTCGACGACAACAGTTATGACGAGATGCAGAATGCCCTGAAAGCGGCGGATTCGCTGGCTTCCTCGGAAAAGGACGGGCATTTGATCAAAGTATTGACAGGCGACAAAAAGCCTTCATTCGATCAGGATATTTACCCTGTTATCCTCCCCAAACTGAACCCATCGCAGCAACGTGCTGTGCAGCAAATCCTTTCCGCGCAGGAGCTCGCGATCGTGCACGGGCCTCCTGGTACGGGCAAGACGACCACTTTGGTACAAGCCATTAAAACGTTGGCGAAGAATGAGGGCAAGCCGATACTCGTAGTAGCGCCGAGTAACACTGCAGTTGATCTGCTTAGTGAAAAGTTAAGCGAAGAAGGTTTGAATGTGCTGCGGGTAGGAAACCCTGTGCGTGTTTCGGAGCGATTGTCGGGATTGACGCTCGATAGCAAAATGGCCTCACACGCGGGTGTGAAGGACATTAAGGCATTGAAAAAACAAGCCAACGAATACAAGAACATGGCGCACAAATACAAACGCCATTTTGGGAAAGCGGAGCGTGATCAACGGAAGGCGTTATTCGACGAAGCACACCGCATTATGAAGGACGTCGCGCACATGGAGCAATATGTGATCGACGATTTGCTGGCCAAAACGCAGGTGGTTGCCGCCACGCTGGTAGGAGCCAACCATTTCACCGTCCGGAATATGAAGTACCGTACGGTGGTGATTGACGAAGCGGGGCAGGCCCTGGAACCTGCGTGCTGGATACCGATCCTGAAAGCGGAGAAAGTGGTGCTGGCCGGAGACCATTTACAATTGCCGCCGACGATCAAATCCGAAACGGCAGCCAAAGGCGGATTAAGCAAGACTTTGCTTGAAAAATGCGTCGCATTGCATCCTGAATCAGTCACATTATTGGAAGAGCAATACCGGATGAATGAGGCAATTATGGGCTATTCGTCCAAAGTTTTTTATGGTGATAAATTAAAGGCGCACGAATCGGTGGCGCGTCGCCTGCTATTTCCCGGCGAGCCGCCATTGGCATTTATCGATACGGCTGGATGCGGTTTTGATGAGAAACTGGAAGGGACCAGTTCGACGAACCCGGAGGAAGTGGTATTTCTTTTCAAACATTTGTCGCAGTTGGCAGCGGATTTTATCAAGGCCAATGCCAAACCGGAGGATTTTCCCAGCATCGCAATTATTTCGCCCTATAAAGAACAGATTAATATCCTCAAATCCCAGCTTACTCACGTTCCCGAGCTAAAACCTTATCTCGATAAAATTGCCGTCAACACGATCGACAGCTTCCAGGGGCAGGAGCGGGATGTGGTGTACATTAGTATGACGCGCAGTAATGCTGAGGGACAGATCGGCTTCCTCGCCGACATTCGCCGCATGAACGTGGCCATGACCCGCGCGCGGAAGAAACTCGTCGTCATCGGTGATAGCGCTACGCTTTCAGTACTGCCATTTTATGAAAATTTTATCGCCTATTCCGAAAGCCTGGATGCCTACCAGAGTGCCTGGGAGTTTTCGGATTTGTAACTATATGATGAGTGGATTTTGATTTCAAAGCAACCGGATTATCTTTAAAACCATCTAGCCTGAAAAGATATTCATCCGACCTGCCTGAAACCTCATGCTCAAACACTACGTTCTCGCATTTTTCCTTGTTCTCCTAACATCCTTCATTGCCCTTGCGCAAGCGCCCGCAAGCGGCGTTCGGGGTACCATCAAGACAAAGAAAGGGGAGCCGTTGCCATTCGCGGCCATCATCGTCAAAGGCACGAGTATTAGTACCATTTCCAACGAGGAGGGCCGCTACCAGCTCGATCTGAAACCGGGGTACTATGAGGTAATCTTTCAATATCTCGGCTACAAGACAGGGCAGAAGGGTTTTACAGTCGAAAACAAAGTGCAAACGTTCGACCTTGTCATGGAGGAGCAGGCACTGAATCTCGGCGAAGTGCGCATTGGAAGCAGGGATGAGGATCCGGCTTATACCATTATGCGCAGTGCCATTGCCAAAAGCCGCTATCATTTTCTTCAGGTGGATGCCTACACCGCCAAAGTATATTCCAAATCATCCTTTGTGATTACCGATTTGCCGATGGAATTTCTTTATAAAAAGGAATTGAAGGAAATGGAGAAGGAAACCAATTTCAAAAAGGGCGTTCCGATGCTGAATGAGACAGTTTCGGAGGTGACGTTCAGGCAACCCAATGCCTATAAACAGCGAGTGATCGCGACGCGGAGCAGCATGGACAAAAATATCGCCGATCCGAATATGTACCTGTTGGCGAGTTTTTATCAGCCAGAAGTCGTGAAAGCTGTTTCTCCATTATCGCCCCGCGCATTTGCCTATTATAAATTTGAATACCTGGGGGCATTTCGGGAGAATGGCATTGAAGTGAACAAAATTAAGGTCACACCCCGCTCTTGGGGAGAGGGTGTTTACCGCGGGACTATCCAGATTATTGAGGACGAATGGAGTATTTATAGTCTGGATCTGCAAACCGTCAACACAGGTTTTCGGCTCGATATCAAGCAGGTTTATAGCCCGGTACAAGGTGTGTGGATGCCGGTTAACCAGCAATTTCATGTGCAGGGAGGCATTTATGGTCTGAAAGGGAAAGGCGATTTTGTGATCTCGCAGTCGTTTACGAACGTGAAGATCAACCCGGCATTCAAGCCGGATATCGTGGTGATCGACGACAAAAAATACGCGGAGGAGGCCAAGAAAGTGCGCCTGACCGGCCGGGAGATCAAAACGCGGAACATGGAAGAGGTGGTGAGCAAGCAAAAAGAGTTCTCGGCTAAAAATCTGCGGAAAATGATCAAGGAGTACGAAAAGCAGGATTTAAAAGAAAAGGAAAAGAAAGGCGAGGATATCGATCTGAATTTCAGCAGGGAAGATTCAACGCAGGTAGATTCCATGGCTACACAGCGCAATACGGCATTCTGGGATTCGCTGCGCACGGTCCCGCTTACGGTCGCGGAGGTGAAAAGTTATACGCGGTTGGACAGCCTCGTCGTCATCCATGAAGGGACAAAGCAGCAGCAGGACAGCGTAAAGGCAAGCAAGGACGATACTACCAAATCGAAGAAAGGCGGCAAGTTTGGCCTGGGCGATTTGCTGGCCGGGCGCAATTTCCCCCTGGGTAAGGAAAGTCCGTGGCGACTGGATTACATCGGGCCGTTGCCGGGCATTCAGGTTAATACAGTGGAAGGATTGGTGTTGAATGGTGCCGGGTTGAAGCTGCGACATTCGGGGGATGGGAAGCGGGAAGGTAAGGGAAAGTCAGGAGCGGTTAGGGATGGTCGGGAGTGGTCGGTTGGAGGATTGACCCGGTATTCCTTTGGCAGGAATAAATTGTTGGTTACAGGTGTGGCAGATTACGGTTGGGCACGGAATACGATCAATATTTCGGGCGGTCGCGGTGTTGCCCAGTTCAATGGGGAAAATCCGATGCATCCGTTGCTGAACACTTTCACGACCCTGTTTTTGGAGCAAAATTTTATTAAAGAATACCAAAAGGATTTCTTGCGGGCAGACTTCAAAACCAGTCAGGAAAATGAGCATTTCGAAATAAAAGCAAGCATCGAATACGCTGATCGTACGGCATTGCCTAATCTTGAAAAGACGTCGCCCTACCGCTGGATCGACTGGAATCGACGGGAATTTACTTCCAACATTCCGGAAAATATCGAAGGAAAAACAGATGCAGCAGTAATGCCGGCGCCAATGCCCCGGCATCAGGCGTTGACGGTCGGTATTTGGGCAAGCTACAAACCCTGGCAAAAGTACCGGACCCGCAGTGGTAAAACCAGCTTCTATGATGATGATTCGCCCAAACTTTCGATCAATTTCCGGAAGGGAATCCGCAATGCATTCGGCAGCGATGTCGATTTCAATTTTGTGCAAATCGGCATTCAGCACGGTTTCGACATTGGTATCCGCAGCAAATTGCGCTATAAGCTGGCTGCAGGTAGTTTCCTGGGCAGCGACACCATTCAGTTTCCTGACTTCCAGCATTTCGCAGGCAACCGATTCTTTTTCCAGCTTGGCGACCCGGTCGGCACATTCCGGATGCTCGATTACTACAAATACAGCACCTCGAAGAAATTCTTCGAAGCCCATGTCCTCACCGAACTCCGCCAGTTTCTGCTAACTCAAATCCCTTGGTTCCGCATTCTGGGCGTCAAGGAAAACTTCTTCCTGCATTACCTGGCCACGCATGATTCGGATAACTATGCTGAGTTGGGTTATGGGCTTGATATTGGCATCAGGTTCCCGCTTCGCGTGGAGGTAGCGAATAGTTTTGAAGGGTTTAAGTATAAAAATACGGTTTTCCGGGTCGGGACTACGATGAATATTGGGTGGGGGAAGAATTAGAGAATAAACTCATCAAAGTTACCTGGATGTATGATCTGGAAATCGCTGCCGGGATATGCCTTACTGAATGTTTTGGATAATATGGCTTTGGCCTTTGCATTCCATTTGAACTCGTAGGCATGTAATTTCCCGTTGATATCTTCCAGATAGTCGATTTCGTTTTGCTCTTTGGTGCGCCAGTAATATTGATTTGCCCAAATTCCGTTATAGCTTGTGAACTTCATCCGCTCGGAAATAATGAAGTTCTCCCACAATGCACCAATGTCGGTACGTAGTTCCGGCTGGCTGAAATTGGCGATCAATGCATTTCTGATACCATTGTCATAAAAATAGATTTTACGGCTGCTTTTGAGCTCGTTCCGCAGGTTGCGGCTGAATGAACCCAGACGGAAAATGATAAAAACCTGTTCGAGCAGATTGATGTATTTCTCGACTGTTTTGTTATCGAGACCGCACATAGTACCTAGCTCATTGAATGAAACCTGTGATCCGACCTGAAAGGCCAGCGCTTGCAATAAGCGGAGTAGTTTTTCTGGTTTTTGGATGTTTTCCCAAGTCAAGATATCCTTATAGAGATAGCTATCGGAAAGCTGTTTCAAAATGTCTTTTTCCTCGCCAGGGTGATTTACAATGTCGGGGTAGTAGCCATAGAGCAATCTTTGCGGTAGCAATCGCCTTTCTTCGATCAGTCCGTGGTGGTTTACCATTTCACCGAAGGAAAGAGGGAACATCCGGTATTCCCATTTGCGGCCTGTGAGTGGTTCATTAATTTTATTGGCAAATTCAAATGAAGAACTTCCCGTAGCAACCAGCTGTATCCCGGGAATGTTGTCGGTGATGAGTTTTAATTTTATGCCAATGTCGGAAATACGTTGCGCTTCATCGATGACAATGTTTTTTTTGCCTGCAAAGAGGTTTTTTAATCTCGTCGAGGTTGCATTCTCGAACAGCGCCCTGACATCGGCTTCGTCACCGTTTAGCCAAATTGTTTCGTCCGAATTGCCAAATAGCGAATGCAGTAAAGTCGTCTTACCAACTTGCCGGGCTCCCGTCAGTATGATCGCCTTTCCATCATATAACTTAGTTTCTAATGCTGTTTGAAGGTTTCGCCTGATCATACGCTGCCTGTTGTTTATTCTAATTTACAACTTTTCAGGAATGAATTCCTAAAAAGTTGATATTTTTTAGGAATCTATTCCTAAAAAGTTGACATCTATGTTTTTTTTGATGCCAACTTTGAATTGCAAACTTCGGTTACTTATCTTCATGCTATTAAAATCTCCTGATAAAAACACCGCATCACCCACAGAATCGAGCGATGTTCTTCTGTGAAACCCCGGACACTTCAACCGGGATCATTTGCTATATCCGAAATTTTATCAGAGAGAAATGGAAAGAATACAAAAAATCGCTGTGATTGGCGGCGGCGGGCGTACAGGCCAATATCTTGTCAATCAACTCATCGAAAAAGGTATTTCGCTCAAACTGCTGCTCAGGCATCCTGAGAATTTTACCATCCAAAGTTCGTTAATCGAGATCGTGCATGGCGATGTGCTGGATGCACAGGCTGTGGATAAATTAATGGAAGGCTGCAATGCGGTACTGAGCACGGTAGGGCAACGAAAGGATGAGCCGCTCGTGGCTAGTCAGGCTTGTATCAATATTTTGAACGCGATCGGTGACAAGCCGGTCCGTTATATTGTGCTGGCGGGTTTGAATGTCGATACGCCGTCGGACCGAAAGGGCGAGGAAACGGCGAAGGCGACAGAATGGATGCATGCCACGTTTCCTGCTATTCATGAAGACCGCCAAAAATCGTATTCGATACTCGCCCACAGCAATGCCGAATGGATTATGGTGCGGGTTCCGTATATCGGATTTAACGGAAATCGGGCCGAAGTGAAGGTGAACGAGACCGATTCGCCTGGTTCGAAGATCGACGCTGCGGATATTGCCGCATTCATGATCGGGCAACTTGCGGATGATACCTGGCTGAGGAAAGCGCCATTTATTTCCAACTAAATGAAGAAGGCCGGCAAATTTCGTTTGCCGGCCTTTTTTGAATTATACAAAGATATTTTAAACCAATGCATCCCAAAGGATTTCTGCCGGGTGCAGCGCCTTTCGGCCGGTTCCGTCGTGTATCTGGTGGCGGCAGCTGGTACCCGGTGCGGCGATGATCACATCTTCGGGCTGCTGGCGAACAGTCGGGAAGAGCACCAGCTCACCGATTTGCATTGAGATATCGAAGTGTTCTTTTTCGTAACCGAATGAACCCGCCATCCCGCAGCATCCCGATGGAATGAGCTGCACGGTGTAGTTTTCAGGAAGCGAGAGCATTTTTTTAGTTGGTATAACACTCGAAATGGCTTTTTGCTGACAATGTCCATGCAACTTGATAAGCCGTTTTTCTTTGGTAAACTGGTTTTTCGAAATGTTCTTTAATTCAATTTCACGCGCTATGAACTCGTCGAATTGCAGGGCATTTTGCGCGATCATTTTGGCGTCTTCCAGCAACTCGTCGCTTACCAGGTCAGGATATTCGTCACGGAATGTGAGGATTGCCGACGGTTCGATGCCAACCAGCGGTGTATTGTGCGAGATAATATCTTTCAGCAAACGGATATTCTCTTCTGCGATCTTCTTGGCATCCCTTAGCAGCCCTTTGGAAAGCTGTGGCCTTCCCGACGGCCCGTGATTGGGAATTGTCACTTCATAGCCCAGTTTTTCCAAAGTGAGAACGGTGGTTTTACCAATTTCCACGTCGTTGTAATTGGTAAACTCGTCGCAGAAGAGGTATACCTTCCGATCCGATTTCGGTGCGTTTTTTTTGCGCTGGTCATACCACTTTTTCAATGTAGTGCTGTGCAGCAACGGCATCGTGCGCTCAGGGTGGAAGCCTACTACGGTGTTGGCGATCTTCCGTAGCGGTGCATTCTTATAAATCAGATTATAAGCCCATGGTACATAGCTTGCCAGACCCGTCATTTTGGAGAAATTGCCAACCAGCCAGGAGCGTACGGGAATGCCGTTCGCATCGTGGTATTGTTGCAAAAACTCCATTTTCAGTTTCGCGACATCCACATTGGAAGGACATTCGCCTTTGCAGCCTTTGCAGGCAAGGCAGAGGTCGTACACTTCCTTGATTTCCTTATTATCGAAACGATTTTCCTTGGGCGAGCGCGTGAGCATTTCACGCAGGATGTTCGCGCGTGCGCGTGTGGTGTCCTTCTCATTGCGCGTCGCCATGAAGCTGGGGCACATAGTACCGCCGCTCAAATGCGTTTTCCGGCAGTCGCCCGAGCCATTGCATTGCTCGGCATGTTGGAGAATATCCTGGTCGTGGAACCGGAAATTCGTTTTGAATTCGGGCGTTTTGTGATCGGCTTCGTAGCGCAGGAACGTATCCATTGGCGCGGTATCGACGATCTTGCCGGGATTAAAGATATTATTCGGGTCCCAGGTTTTCTTAATGTCCTTGAAGAGCTGATAATTATGCTGGCCCACCATTTTCGGGATAAATTCCCCGCGGAGGCGGCCGTCGCCGTGCTCACCGGAAAGGGAGCCGTCGTATTTCTTTACGAGGTCCGCAATCTCTTCGGCGATCATCCTGAACTGGCGGTGTCCTTCGCTGGTTTTCAGGTTGATGATCGGGCGCAGGTGCAGCTCGCCGGAGCCCGCGTGTGCATAATGCACGGCCGACATTCCGTTTTTTTTCAGGATTTCGTTGAACTCGCGGATATATTCGGGCTGGTCGTACACGTCTATCGCAGTATCCTCGATCACCGCCACTGCCTTTTCATCGCCTGGAATGTTAGCCAGCAAACCGAGTCCTGCCTTGCGCAGCGTCCATATTTTCTTCGTATCATCCCCGAATAGTAGCGGGAAATGGAAACCGATACCAGCTTCCTTCATCTCCTTCTCCATGTCGGCAGCCAGCTGTTCCACTTCTTCTTTCGACTCTCTCGACAGGTCGACCACCAGGATTGCCGGAAATTTGCCGTCCGGTTTATTTTTTACAAAGAATGCATTCTTACTCTGTTCAGGGTTGGTAGCGGCACATTCGAGAACGTATTCATCAATGAGTTCCACCGCGTGCGGACCGTATTTCAAGCTAATAATGGTCGCCCGCAATGCCTCGTCGATCGTATCGCAATGCACGCAAACCAGGCCTTGCGTTTTGGGAGGCAGAGGCACCAGATTTACCTTGATCTCCGTGAGGAAACACAAAGTACCTTCCGAGCCGGCGATGAGGCCGCACATATTGAACTGCTTTTCCGAACCTGTGCCCGTCGTGTAGGGTGCCATATTCAGCAGCATATCGAGCGCGTAACCGGTATTCCGCCTTTCAACCGAGGGTTTTGGAAAGTTTTTCCGGATCTCCGCCTGGTTGTCGGGCGAGGCCAGGATAGCGTCCGTTTTAAGGTATATCTTATCTAAAAGTGAAGCGCTGCCGTTTTTCTGCCGGGCATTGTTCAACAGCGATTGCAATTCGGTGCTGCTCACGTTCTTGAATTCGGCGTCGGTGCCGTCGGCCAGAATGGCCTTTACTTCCAATAAATGCTCCCGCGTGCTTCCGTATACGATCGAATTGGAACCGCATGAGTTGTTACCGACCATACCGCCGATCATTGCGCGGTTGGCAGTGGAAGTTTCTGGGCCGAAATAGAGTCCGTATGGTTTCAAGGCCATATTCAACTCGTCACGCACGACGCCCGGTTGTACGCGTACCCAGCGTTCTTCGGCGTTGATTTCGAGAATTTTATTAAAGTTTTTCGAAACGTCTACTACTATACCGTTACCGACTACCTGGCCGGCAAGCGAGGTCCCGGCGGTCCGTGGGATCAGCGAAATCTTTTTTTCCGTGGCATAAGCGATAAGTGCTTTCAGATCGCTGATGGACTTTGGAATAGCGACGGCCATCGGCATTTCGCGGTAGGCGGATGCGTCTGTCGCGTATAACGTCCGCATGGTGTTGTCGTAAAAGAGTTCACCTTCAAGGCGTTGCGCAAGCAAAGTCAGATCTGCATCTGATACTGGAGACAGGGATGTCATAAATGCAATTAACTGAAATAATAACGGATTCAAAGTTACGCACAACGCGGAAGGAATTCCAGCAAAATATTGGGGAAGTAAGAGGGGTCAATTAAATCTTGATTAAATTATCTTTGGCGACATCTCTGAAAAAATATTATCGGTTCGATGAGTTTAAGCTAATGACCATATACCACTCTGCCGCCTGCCGGGCGCTCATTTTGATAGCGGGGATTTGCGCGCTGTTTTCGTGCAAAGACTCCGAAAATAGTGCCGATGCATTGTTCGAGGAGCTCGATGCATCCGACACCGGCGTTGACTTTGTGAACAAAGTGGTGGACACAGAAGAGGTCAACATTTTTAACTACCGGAATTTCTACAATGGCGGCGGCGTGTCGATCGGAGATATCAATAATGACGGTTTGCCGGATATTTACTTCACCGCCAACATGGGTGATAACAAGCTCTATCTAAACAAAGGAAACTGGAAATTCGAGGATATTACCGATAAAGCCGGAGTAGCCGAGCCCGACAAATGGAGCACCGGCGTGGTTATGGCGGATGTGAACGGTGATAATCTGCTGGACATTTACGTTTGCAATGCGGGTTACCAGAAGTTTGTGAATAAACAGGGCAACTCCCTGTATATCAACAATGGTGACCTTACTTTCACAGAATCGGCCAAAAAATACGGCCTCGACGAGGCGGGCTATACAACACAGGCCGCATTTCTCGACTACGATCTCGACGGCGACCTGGACTGTTACATTCTCAACAACAGTTTTATTCCAGTCAATACCCTCAATTATGCCAACGATCGTAACCTGCGCGCCAAAGACTGGCCGGTGAAGGATTTTCTGAAAGGAGGAGGCGCTAAGTTGATGCGCAATGACAGCGGGCATTTCGTGGATGTAAGCGAAGAAGCAGGGATTTACGGCAGCCTGATTGGCTTCGGGCTGGGTGTGACGGTAGGTGATATCAACGGCGATATGTATCCCGATATTTATATCTGCAACGACTTTTATGAACGGGATTACCTATATATCAATCAAAAAGACGGGACGTTTTCCGAGGAGCTCGAAAAACGCATCAAGCACACGAGTCTGGCCTCGATGGGGGCGGATATGGCGGATGTTAATAACGATGGCTACCCGGAGTTGTTCACCACGGATATGCTCCCGCGTGACGAGTATCGTTATAAAACGACCACATCTTTCGAGAACCATTATCTCTTTAACTTGAAAAAAGAGAAGGGTTTCTATAATCAATACATGCAGAACAGCTTGCAACTCAACAACCAGGACGGGACATTCAGCGAGATCGCGAATTACTCGGGCGTGGCGGCGAGCGATTGGAGCTGGGGTGCGTTGCTTTTTGATGCGGATAATGATACCCAAACCGACATTTACATCTGCAACGGCATTTACCACGACATTCTCGACCAGGATTTTATCGATTTCTTCGCCAACGAAGTGACGCAGAAAATGGTGCTTTCCGGAGAAAAGGAGAATATGCAAGATATCATCGACCGGATGCCGTCGACGCCCATTTTCAACAATTTTTTCCACAACGAAGGCAATCTCCGGTTCGCGGAAAAAGGAAAGGAATTCGGGTTCAATAAGGCATCGTTTTCCAACGGGGCGGCTTATGCCGACCTGGACAATGACGGCGACCTCGACCTGGTCGTCAACAATGTGAATGAGCCGTGTTTTATATATAAGAACAGATCGGACAGCCGGAAGAACCGTGGGCATTACATCAGGTTCGACTTGAAAGGAAAGGGAATGAATACGCATGCGATTGGCTCGAAAGTGGAGGTATATGCTGGCAATCAGGTTTTTACTAAGCAGGTCAATCCGTCGCACGGGTTTCAATCGAGCACGGAATATCCTGTCACGATTGGTTTGGGGACGATCGGTCGTATCGATTCGGTGCTGGTGCGGTGGCCCGATCATAAAATAACCGTTCGGAGGGATATCAGGCCGGATACGACATTGCAATTTGAAATGAAAGCGGCCAAGGAATCCGTGATAAGTGCTAATTCAAGCCAACCAACATTGCTGACGCTGATGAATGTAAAGGGACTTGAGGGGCATCAGGAAAACAAATACGAGGATTTTTACAATGAAAGAAATATCCCGGTAATGCTGTCCCGGGAAGGGCCTAAGGCGGCTATCGGCGATGTGAATGGCGATGGCGCCGAGGATATTTATATCTGCGGAGCCAAAGGCCAGGGCGGGCAGCTTTATTTGCAAAAAAATGGTCAGTTTTTAAGATCAATTCAGAAAGCATTCCCCGATCTCCCCGGAATTGAAGATACTGCTGCATTATTTTTCGATGCAGATGGGGACGGAGATTCCGATCTGGTAGTAGGCGGTGGCGGCAACGAAAGCACCAAAGCAAGTCCCGACCTTCCTACGAGACTTTATCTGAATGACGGGAAAGGCAATTTTGCCCTTGATAGCAAGGCTTTCCCTGCTAATGCGATGAATACGGCCGTCATTATCGCTCATGATTATGATAGCGACGGCGACCTGGACCTGTTTGTGGGTAGTCGTAGCGTGCCGCGCGAGTATGGCTCTAACCCCGTCAGCTATATCTACGCGAATGATGGGAAGGGAGCATTCAAGGAAATGGGCAAGTCTGTTGCGCCTGAACTGTCGAGAGTAGGGATGGTTCGGGACGCAGCCTGGACGGATGTGGATGGTGACAAAACAAAGGAGCTGGTCCTCGTTGGAGATTGGATGGCCCCGGTGGTTTTCAAATATGCAAATGGCCGTTTTATTAAGTTGAAATCGGGTCTGGAAAATTACTCCGGATTCTGGGGCGCGCTAAAGGTTACGGATTTGGATGGTGACAGTGACGTGGATTTTGTCCTGGGCAATATCGGGGAAAATTTCTCTTTGAAAGCCAGCACCACGACGCCGCTTAAAATGTGGATCAATGATTTTAACAAAAACGGTACCATTGAAAAAGTCATTTCCAAGAGCGTCGATTCCAAAGACCTGCCCATTTTGCTAAAACGAGAATTAACAACACAATTTCCATTTCTGAAAAAGAAGAGCATCAAACACTCCGAATACGCCGTGCTGACCATCCAGGACTTGTTTCCAGGCGATCTGCTGCAATCGGCGGTGGAGAAATCGGTCAATTACGTGCAGTCGGCGGTGGCCGTGAATGATGGCAAAGGGAATTTTAAAATAGTCCCTTTGCCCCACCTGGCTCAGATCTCCTGCCTGAATGCCATCCAAAGCGAGGATGTAAACGGAGACGGCAAACCCGACCTGATTGTTGGCGGTAACTTCACGCACTTCATCCCGCAGCTAGGTGCGCTCGATGCTTGCCGTGGTAATGTGTTGATCAATAAGGGAAATATGCAGTTCGATGTGCTGCTCGGAAAACAGAGCGGCTTTGCCCTGGACGGCGAAGTGAAACAGATCAGCCCGATCAGTATTCAAGGCAAGCCTTACCTGATCAACCTCGTTAATAACGCTGCGCCGGTTTTATTCAAAATCAATAAAATGTAATTCCTGATTATAAACTCTCCGTTCTGCCGCCGTCGACAGCCAAACTTACGCCGCTAATGCTTCCCGCAGCGGGGCTCGTGAAAAACGCCACAGCCGCAGCCACTTCTTTCGCCTCGCTGAAACGCCGGATGGGAATGCTGGCCTTCAATTCGTCGGCGACCTGTTCCTTCGTTTTGCCCTGGCTTTTGCTGCGCATTTCAAAAACGGAATCTAAACGAGCCGTTTCGGTGTAGCCAGGCAGCACATTGTTGACAGTAATCCCAAACTGCCCGAGTTCGAGCGAAAGCGTTTTTGCCCAGCTTGCCACCGCCCCTCGAATGGTATTGGACACGCCGAGCCCGATGATAGGCTGCTTTACAGACGTGCTGATAATATTGACAATGCGCCCGAAACCTTCTTTTTTCATCGACGGAACCACGGCCTGCACGAGAAACTGGTTATTGATCACGTGCATTTGAAAGGTTTTTAAAAACTGATCGGTCTCTGCTTCGATGATCGGACCGCCCGACGGGCCACCCGTGTTATTAACGAGTATATGGACGTCCGGACATAGCCGAAGGTAATTTTCAATGGCCGATTTAACATTTTCGTGATCCGAGAAATCGGCCACGATGTACCGGTGAAGCTGACCAAGAGAAGTGTCCAGATCTTCGACGGCCTCGCGGAGTTTTTCTTCGTTTCGTGCTACAAGGGTCACATTGGCACCGAGCAATGCGATTTCTACGGCGGATGCAAGCCCAATGCCTTGGGTACTTCCGCACACAAGCGCTGTTTTTCCGGTCAGGTCGAGGTTCATAGTCGTATTTTTAAACTTGGTTTCAGAATGATAACGTTTTGATTTTCGTGCGCTCCGCTTCTTACTTCGTTGATTTTTCGGCTATCTTTGCGGTTTATTTTTCAACATGGGACGAGCCGAAATACCGAAAGTAAGCAAAATCCCGCATTTGTAATCTTAGAGCAAACATTGCACAATGTCTAAAAAAATCCAATCCGCGCTGATTTCTGTTTACTACAAAGACGGACTTGAGCCTTTGGTTCGCCTCCTGCACCACAACGGCGTGAAGCTGTACTCGACTGGGGGAACGCAGACTTTCATTGAAAATCTCAACATTCCCGTTACTGCTGCCGAGGAGCTGACAGGCTATCCTTCGATCTTCGGAGGTCGTGTCAAAACACTGCACCCGGCGATCATGGGTGGCATCCTTTACCGCCGCGATGACGCCGGTGATGTGGCACAGGCGGCACAATACAATATCCCTGCCATCGATATGGTGGTTGTGGATCTTTATCCTTTCGAGGAAACAGTGGCATCCGGCGCAAGCGAGGAGGATATCATCGAGAAAATAGACATTGGCGGTATTTCCCTGATCCGCGCAACGGCCAAAAATTTTAAAGATACATTGATCGTTTCTTCGCGCAGCCAGTATGCCGAGGTTGTTGAGCTGCTCAATGCTAAAGCAGGAGAGACTGACATCGAGGACCGCCGCTATTATGCAGGCCTGGCTTTCGGCGTTTCGTCGCATTACGACGGAGCGATCAACAGCTTTTTCACTGCCGGAAAGGAAACGACCGATAAAGAACTCTTCGATTTCACCAACCTAACTTCTCAAACACTGCGTTACGGCGAAAACCCGCATCAAAGCGCAAAATACTATGGCGACCTCGCCGGTATTTTTGATAAACTGCACGGAAAAGAGCTTTCATATAATAACCTCGTGGACGTCGACGCGTGCGTGAGCCTGATCGACGAGTTCGCTGACGCGGAGCCTACATTTGCCATTATCAAGCATACCAACGCATGCGGGATAGCCACAGCGCCCACCGCTAAGGAAGCATATGACAATGCGCTGGCGTGCGACCCGGTTTCTGCTTTCGGAGGTGTGGTAATCACCAATGCAAAAGTCGATCTGGCTACTGCTGAGGAGTTGAACAAATTGTTCATGGAAATCCTGATCGCGCCTGCTTATGATGATGAAGCATTGCAACTGTTGAAATCCAAAAAGAACCGCATTCTGTTGAAGCGCAATGCTGTGGAATTGCCTCAGGTGATGTTCAAAACCATTTTGAATGGTGTTTTGGTGCAGGATAAAGACCTGGCAACGGAAGTGGCTGCGCAATTCACTACTGTAACCGAAAAGGCGCCTAGCGCCGGTGAAGTGACAGCGCTTGAATTTGCATTGAAAGTTTGCAAGCATACGAAATCCAATACCATCGTTTTGGCAAAAGAAAATCAATTGCTGGCGAGCGGTACGGGGCAAACTTCACGCGTGGATGCATTGCGTCAGGCGATCGAGAAAGCGAAAGCATTCGGTTTTGACCTGAACGGTGCGGTAATGGCTTCAGATGCATTCTTCCCTTTTGCTGATTGTGTAGAAATTGCGCACCACGCCGGCATTACTGCCGTGGTTCAGCCGGGCGGTTCTATCCGTGATAAGGATTCGGTCGATTATTGCAATGCGAATGGCGTAGCGATGGTTACTACGGGCGTTCGCCACTTTAAGCATTAATTTGATTGCCACGAAGAACGCCGCGATGGTGTTCTTCGTGGCGAAAAATACTCTTCTTTTGAACTCCCAGCCCATCCGGAAAGTCACCAAATTTCTTCTGACCGGATTAATCATCCTGTTGGGCAGCCTCTTTTTCCTTTACCCTCAAATACTCTATTGCGAGTTAATCTCGCTGTCGAGCTTCAAATCTGAAAATGGAAAGCTTTATTTCAGCCCAGGCATTTCCAGCAAGAAATATAGCAGCCTCAAAAGCAGCGTAGCCCAGGCTGAGGCAAGGGTCGATTCATTTTACAACGGCAGGAAATCCAACCCGAAGATCATCATCTGCCAAACCCCGCAGGAATACCAGACATATTGCAGCAGCACCGAGGGGGCTGGATGCAGCATCGGCACACCCTGGGGAAACTCCTATGTTATTCTTAATGCGCAGGACATGAACACCGATGTGGTCGCCCATGAAATGAGCCATATCGAACTGCTCGGGCAGATCGGCTGGTGGAAAACGACCACCGACATCCCCCAATGGTTCAACGAAGGTCTCGCACTTATGCTCGACAGGCGTTTCGTGTCCGAAAAGGAGCCGAAAGAGCGCTATAAGGCCTACCGTTACGAATGGCGTTACTACACCCGCAACGGGCGTGACCTGCTTTTACTCAAAGACATATCGACCATGCGGGAGTTTTTTGAAGGTGACCAAAAGCACGTTATGGCTGCCTACATGACGGCTGGGATGGAGGTTTCTTACTGGTTGCTTTTTCGTAAAGATGCTGGCTTGCAACGGTTTATTTCCGAAATGCAGCAAGGGTCTTCGTTCGGGAAAGCCTACGGTCCTGCGAACCCGCACCATTTTAAAGATTCGAAGAAAATATCAGAGTAAAGCATTACGAATAGGTGCTTGTAGGCTATATTTATGCGCTTCTTTTCAGAACAAGAGGCGTTATTATCGTATTCTTTTTGATTTTGTACTATTTTCGGAAAATAATGTACGTTTCATTCCAAGCTGATCAATCTCAATCATTCATCTATTTTATTATTTGAAATGCAACAATTACAAACACTGGATTATGTCGTTTTCTTCTTTTACTTCATTGTAGTCTCCGGTTACGGTTATTGGATTTATCAGCGGAAAAGATCAAAGGTTGAATCAACAAAGGACTTCTTCCTCGCGGAAGGCTCGCTTACCTGGTGGGCGATCGGTGCATCGCTGATCGCTTCTAACATTTCAGCGGAGCAGTTTATCGGGATGTCCGGGAATGGTTTCTCGATGGGGCTCGGGATTTCGACCTATGAGTGGATGGCAGCAGCTACATTAGTGATTGTGGCTGTTTTTTTTATGCCTATTTACCTCAAGAATAAGATTTACACCATGCCCCAGTTCCTGAGCCAGCGATATAACAAATCGGTGAGCTTAATCATGGCCGTGTTCTGGCTGGCGCTGTACATTCTTGTTAACCTTACTTCGATCCTCTATCTGGGGGCTTTGGCGGTTTCGGGTATTTCGGGGCTTGATTTCCAGTTTTGTATGATTGCGTTAGCACTCTTCGCGATCATCATTACCATCGGCGGGATGAAAGTAATTGGCTTTACAGACGTAATTCAGGTATTCTTCCTGGTGATCGGTGGATTGGCCACTACCTACCTTGCTATCAATCTTGTGTCTGATAATGCAGGTGTGGAAGGTGTTGTGCAGGGTTTCAAAGTAATGCGCGACAATCACGACGATCATTTCCACATGATCTTCCCCAAATCGAGCCCTTTCTATATGCAGCTTCCCGGTTTGGCGGTTTTGCTTGGTGGTATGTGGATCGTGAACCTGAACTACTGGGGCTGTAATCAGTACATTACGCAACGTGCATTGGGTGCGGACCTGAAAACCGCACGTAACGGTATCCTTTTCGCCGCGTTCCTCAAATTATTGATGCCGGTAATCGTGGTATTGCCCGGTATCGCTGCTTACGCGTTGTACAGCAAAGGCATGTTTCAGGCCGAAATGCTCGGTGAAGATGGTCTTATCAACGCAGATAAGGCTTATCCCGTACTGCTGAATCTGCTTCCCACAGGTCTTAAAGGGTTGTCGTTCGCCGCATTAACCGCCGCAGTAGTTGCGTCGCTTGCAGGTAAAGCGAACAGTATTTCGACGATCTTTACACTGGATATTTTTAAAAACTATATTGGCAAAAACGCCGACGAGAAAACACTCGTACGCATTGGCCGCGCCGTGGTAGTCATCTCTATGATCATCGCGATTATCGTTTCCCCTTACATGGGAATCGATAAAAAAGGTGGCTTCCAATTCATTCAGGAAATGACCGGTCTTTTATCGCCGGGTATTTTTGCCTCGTTTATCATGGGCTTTTTCTGGAAACGGACCAACTCTGCGGGCGCCTTGTTTGCGATCGTGGGTGGCTTCCTCATCGCCCTGGCAATGCATAACAACTACTTTCCATTCGCCGACTGGACCCAGGTGCCGTTCCTCGACCGTATGGGCCTCGTGTTCCTGATATGTGTGGCAGTGATGATCGTCCTTGGCCTGGTAATGCCTGACGAAAAGAAAGGCCTTGCTATTGACGCGTCGATGTTCATGCCGCACCGTACCTTTGTGATCGGTGCCGTAGTTGTACTCATAATCATTGCTTTTCTGTACGCACATTTCTGGTGAGATGGCCGTGATAACAAGCAAAAGGGGGCCGGAATCAATATTCCGGCCCCCTTTTGCTTTATTGTGGTGACTTACGCCTGCTCTTCGATGATCGTGATCTTCTGGATCTTGTCGCCCTGACGGATCAAATCAACCGTATCCACTCCTTCTACCACGCGGCCGAAGCAGGTATGGTTCCTGTCAAGGTGCGCAGTATTGTTACGGCTATGGCAGATGAAGAACTGTGAACCACCGGTATTACGTCCGGCGTGTGCCATCGAAAGCACACCGCGGTCGTGATATTGATTACCGCCGGTCAGCTCGCAATCGATTTTGTAGCCAGGTCCTCCGCGGCCGGTGCCGGTAGGATCGCCACCCTGAACCATGAAGTCAGGGATGACGCGGTGAAAGATCAGTCCGTCGAAAAAGCCTTTTTTGGAAAGGTCAACAAAATTTTTCACCGTATTCGGGGCATCTTCATCATAAAATTCGATGAGCATTGTCCCTTTGTCGGTGATCATTTCCGCTTTTGTCATGTCTTAAAGTGAGTATTTAAAGTAAAGAACGTTTTCAGGGGGCGCTAGTGTGCCCGTGTCGTAACAACACAAAGAAAAGGATAATGTATCCGTTTCTTCACATGAACTTTCAAATAAAATGAAGGAGATTATGATCCGGTTTCCGATGTGGTCTCGGCCTTGGCCAGCTCTGCCGCTTTTTTCTGCTCTGTCTTGAATGCAGCTAGTCGCTCTACCACGTCGCCGCTTCCCCATTCGCGGCTTCTTTCGGGATTGGAGAACCATTCTTTCACAGCAAGGATTTTGTAGAGATATCTTGCTGTTTCCGAGTTGAGTCGGAGTTTGAAATAATCATCTTTATTCTGCGAGTCCATCCGGTTTTGGATGTGCGTCGGGCCTGCATTATATGCAGCAGCTACTAATGTCCAGGAACCCAGTTGCTTATACAAGTCACGCAAGTATTTACCTGCCGCGTGGGTCGATTTGACCAAATGTTTGCGGTCGTCCCTGGTTTCATCTATTACCAGCCCGAGAGATTTTGCGGTGGAGGGCATGAGCTGCCAGTATCCGCCTGCGCCGCGACGGGATGTTACCTCGTCTTTCATGGCGCTCTCTATCAATGGAATATACTTAAAATCGGCTGGTACTCCGTACTTCTTGAGAATGGGTTCAATAATCCGCATTCTCTTTTTTGTCGTGGTCATCAGCTTACGAAAAGTGGGATTGTCGTAATTTCTGATCATGTTTTGATATCGCTCGGCGATTCGAAGCTCTGATAATGGAATGGCTTCGCCACAGAAGTCAATAGCAAGAAGATCTGAATTAATGATTGTTATTTCTTTCAGTTCCTTCTTTTCCACCTCCACCTCGCTCACCGGGGATTTCCCAAATATCGCGATTGAGAAGGCCATAAAGATAAGTCTAATCATGCATTTTGTATTTCGTGAAACATCATTTTAGGCACATGGCCGAAGTGCAAAGATAACGGTATTGAATAAATAAAATTTGAAATTGAGGTAAAAAACTGATTTATAGGGGTTTGGTAAAAGTAATTCTAGGATAAAAATAAGATCGCTACATTTTGTCTTCGGTAATTGATTCTGAATAAAAACCAGGCCATCGCCTTAGAACGTAAAATTTTAATTGGTAGAAACCACTTAGTACCAAATGCAAGTTTCGGTAATGAATGTAATTTTAGCAAGAGAGGCAGTTTTTAGTGAAAGTTATATATATTGATGGTCAACTGGTTACAAATAGTCAGTTGTAGGGATAATGGTATTATTGTGGAAAATGTCGGCAATTGTATGCTAATTTGAAATCCAGCGACATTTTTGGCCTTCCCGAATGTGTTAACTTGCGTTCTCGAATGGTATTTCAAATATGGTCACAGTCAACGAGGCGAAACAGAGAATTATTGCGAATTCCAACACACTGCCGACGGTTACAGTGCCGCTGGAGAAAGCTGGGGGCGGTTTCCTTGCGAAGGACGTGATTGCCCCCATAGCTTTGCCGCCGTTCCGGCAGTCGTCTATGGATGGATATGCGATCGTGCACTCGGATATTACCCAACCCGGCACGGAGTTGCGACTTGTCGGCGAGTCCAAAGCCGGACAGGTCGATCTTCCTGTGGTCAACATTGGTTTGGCAGCCCGTATTTTCACAGGAGCCCCTGTACCTGACGGTGCCACGGCCGTTGTGATGCAAGAAAATACGTCGGCGGCGGATGGAATCGTGATGATTAACGAGTTCCCTGTGCCCGATGGTAAGAATATCCGCCGGGTGGGGCAGCAGATCGCAGCCGGCGCCGTAGCATTGCCGGCAGGTACGCTTGTTTCTCCGGGTGCCATAGGCTTTTTGAAAGGAATGGATGTGAACGCCGTGACGGTATATTCAAAACCCCGGATCGGTTTGCTGGTTACTGGCGATGAACTGCTGAAAAGCGGAGAGTCACTTAGGCCCGGCAAGATTTATGAATCCAATTCCGCCATGCTGAAAGCCGCACTTAATCAGATTGGGATTGACAGCGTTACGATCAGCTATGCTTCTGATGAACTGCATGCAACAATAGAAGCCTTGAAGGCACTGTTGGAGGAAAATGATGTAGTGCTCGCTTCCGGCGGGATTTCGGTGGGGGATTATGATTTTGTGGGAAAGGCATTGGAAGCATTGGGTGCGGAGACGATCTTTTATAAGGTAAGACAGAAGCCTGGCAAGCCACTGCTGTTTGGCAAAAAGAAAGAAAAGCTGATCTTCGCGTTGCCTGGTAATCCGGCATCTTCGCTTGTCTGTTATTACGAGTATGTGCTGCCGGCTTTGCAAAAAATTATGGGTTCCAAAGAGCCATTTTTGAGATCGGTCCAATTGCCGATCCGGCACGCTTACCGCTTCGACGGGGAACGCGACGAGTTTCTGAAAGCGAGGGTTGAGGGAAACGAAGTTGTATCGCTCGACGGCCAGGAATCGTTCGTGATTGGGTCGTTCGCGATTGCGAATGCATTGATCTATCTGCCGGTTAGCCAAAATCAGGTGGCGGTTGGCGAACTTGTAGAAGTGCATTTGCTGCCAGTCTGAACCTGAACAGCGATGTGCGGGTTATTGGGAGAGAAAAGAATTGACCATCGATATAAATGAGCTTTCAAGTCAAATATTTCGGGATGCTGGCCGAAATCGCCGGATTATCGGATGAAGTCTGGAATGCAGGCGGTGAGCTGACGGTCGGGCAGTTTCGTGCGCAAGTGCTGGATAAGTATCCGGCCATGCGTGATAAGAAATTCAAAATAGCGGTCAACCGGAAAATTTCTGAGGATTTTGTACCTATCGAAATCCCGGCGGAGGTTGCATTGCTGCCGCCATTTGCAGGAGGATAACAGGAGGACCATGGAAAAAACACATAAGCCTAAAAAGGTATTTATAGAAGGGCCGATAAATCCCGAATTTGTGGCCAAGTCTATCGCGAGCCACCAATCTAAGACGGGCATTGGTGCCCATGCCATTTTCCTCGGACAAATCCGTGCCGATCAGAAGGAAGGCGGTGCGGTGGCGGGTATCGATTACACCGCATACGAGGAAATGGCCGAGCAGGCGTTCCACGACATCAGGGAGGCTGCTTTTACCAAATTCGAGCTGACCTGCATGCATATTTACCATAGCCTGGGTGTAGTGCCAACCGGCGAGATCAGCCTGTTTGTTTTCGTTTCCTCCCCGCATAGAAGGGCGGCATTCGAAGCCTCAGAATATATAGTAGAAGAAATCAAAGCCAAAGTCCCCATTTTCGGTAAGGAACTGGTTGGCGAAACGGGGCAGCATGTTTGGAAGGAGAATAGGTAAATGTTAATGAGTGAATTTTGAATGACCGAATGATTGAATGACGGAATTGAATAAGTAAGGTGTTGACAGGTGTTGTTTAATATTATTGATTCTGATTTACAAGAAATCACTACTGACCTAATGACTATTCACTCATTATGACTATTCACTCATTCAAAATTCACTCTCACTCAAAATTCGATCATTCAATCATTCAGTCATTCAAAATTACATATGGTCGACATTACGCATAAAACCAATACGCTCCGCATTGCTACTGCACAGGCTATTGTGCAGGTGAGCAAGCAGGAAACCGTGGAGGCGATACAAAACCGGTCTGTGCCGAAAGGCGATGTTTTCGAAATGGCGAAAGCGGCGGGTTTTTTAGCAGTAAAGAAGACGCCCGATCTATTGCCGGATTGTCATCCCATTCCGGTGGAATACACGGGGGTGCAATACAAGATTGAGGATCTGACAATCGTGATAGAGCTGACTGTCAAGACGATATATAAAACCGGTGTCGAGGTAGAGGCTATGCATGGCGCGTCGGTGGTGGCGCTTACGATGTACGATATGCTCAAACCGATTGATAAGGGTGTCGAAATAAAGCATATTCGTTTGTTGGAAAAGAAAGGAGGCAAAAGCGATCGAAAAGCTGCTCCCGAGGGTTTGAAAGTGGCGGTTGTCGTATGTTCCGACAGCATTTCGAAAGGAATTGGTGAAGATAAATCGGGCAAAAAGATTATTGAGAAACTCGGTGCATTCCAGTTGGAGGTAAGTGATTACAGCATTGTTGCGGATGAGAAGGCCGGCATTCAAGCCAAATTGCGGGCGTTGCAGCGTGCGGATTGTGATTTGGTACTACTCACAGGTGGTACCGGACTCTCGCACAGAGACGTAACACCTGAAGCAGTATCCGAGCTTTTCGACCGGGAAATTCCCGGTATTGCCGAGACAGCGCGTCGATATGGGCAGGAACGTATCCCTACTTCAATGCTGTCGAGATCTGCGGCGGGATTCATCGGTGAAATGCTTGTGATCGCAATGCCGGGCAGTACCGGAGGTGTCACGGAATATATTGATGCGCTCTTTCCGCATGTTTTACATGTTTTTAATGTTTTAGAGGGAAAGAAACACGACTAGGGACAAACATGGCATTACCGATTGTAGATACATTTGGTCGCAAGCACACTTATCTGCGCATTTCGCTTACGGATAAGTGCAACCTGCGCTGTACCTATTGTATGCCTCAGGAGGATATGCAATTCATGCCGTCCAAATGGCTCATGCAGGCCGACGAAATCTCCCATCTGGCGAGATTATTTGTCGAAATGGGGGTTGAAAAAATAAGGCTTACCGGCGGAGAACCTTTGGTCCGGAAAGATGCCGGGGAAATCATCTCGAATTTAGGACAACTTCCCGCCTCTCTCACGCTCACCACGAACGCTGTTTACATCGATCAGTTTATTCCTCAATTAAAGCAGGCTGGTGTTACTTCGCTGAATGTCAGTCTGGATACTTTGAGTGAAGACCGTTTTCGTGCAATTACCAAACGTGACCATTTTACGAAGACACTGGATCACATCCGTTTGCTTTTGGATGATGGTTTTGTCGTAAAGCTCAATATGGTCGTAATGCGTGGCACAAATGATGACGAAGTCAACGATTTTGTCAGAATGACGTTGAGCGAGCCTAACCTGCATGTTCGTTTTATTGAGTTTATGCCGTTCAAGGGCAATCAATGGGATCTTTCCAAAATTGTCTCCTATGCAGATCTGTTGGTAAAAGTCAGTCAGGAATTTGAATTTCAACCTGTGGCTGGTGAGTTGCATGATACCGCAAGAAGGTACCAGGTGAATGGCGGTGCCGGGACTTTTGGTATTATCGGGACAGTTACCCATCCATTCTGCGAGGGCTGCAACCGCATTCGCTTAACCGCCGACGGCAAGCTGAAAAACTGCCTTTTCGACACTTCCGAAGTGGATCTGCTCACCCCATTACGCAAGGGCGAAGACGTCCGTCCACTCATTTATGCCCATTTTCAGAAAAAGCATTTCAGGCACGGGGGCCACGCCGGCTTTTCCGAAGATCAAGCCAAATCAGAATACGAACAGAACCGGCAGATGATTGCGATTGGGGGGTAGTCTTGAAAACCTTTTCAGAATTTCATCGAATTTCTGAAAACTTCGCCTTCGTCTACCAGCAAATCAGGCTGGTTTTCGTTCTTTTTGATACGTTTGCTGAGCTTCGGTAATATGCCACTCCGGTAAGACTTTTAAGCCACAAACCACTCAACCGCATTTCCAACCGTCTAAACTTTGTGTGCAACAAAGGCCTGAACGGTTACCTCATTGGTGCAAAATCATTTAAAAAGTACCAATCTGTAACCTTCAAAAGCCATGAAGAACATCTTAAAAACCGCCGCTGCTTTCGTATTATTTGTAATCGCCTCCAATGTAAAAGCAGATCCGATCGTGTCACCCAAGGCGGAATGTAAAAACAATACCTGTGAGAAATTCCGGGTGGGAATGTACCGCGTTCGCGACACGATGTCGATGAATTTGATGATGGAAAAAGACAAAGGCGAAAAAGTGACTATCCGGTTGCTCGACAGCAAGGGTAAGCTGTTGCACGAAGAATTTGTCGCCAAATATCTTACTAAACTGGGGCGCAAGATAAATTTCGAGGAAATGAGCGACGGCGTCTATACCATTGAAATCTCCGACGACTACGAAAAGATTGTGAAGAACGTTTACTTGTCGACCAAAGAGGTGCGCGAGGTGAACCGGACGCTTCTGGGGGGAAATTGATTGAAAGAATTTGAATTCGGGCGTTACAGGTTGCAGCCGCAGCATTCCTGTAACGCCTTTTTTATTCGATAATTTCCACAGCTGTTGGGCGGGGAAGCAGATCGGTCACGAGCAGATCATAAACAATTTTGCCCCAAATAAGAATACATGGCACAGCCTTGATCACATAAGGCCAGAAAAATTCGTTCCGGATAAACTTCGGAAAAATATCTGTTGGCGACAATGTCGTGAACACAAATGCCAGCACAAGCAGCACATAATTGAGTTTGTTGGGGGCTTGCATATAATACCAAACAGCCACGCCCGCTATGCAAATAATAAACGTCGGTGACTCGGCCCGATGGTTAAAAATCACCACCCAAACAAGTACCGAGGCGAGCATTAATGCACGGAATGCAAAGTTTCCGTAAGACTTGATTTTCAATAATGGAAGGCAGAAAATCGCCATTCCGGCAATGTTGACCCATGTTTTGTCCACAGGCCGGCCAAACCACGTTTTAAGCCAGCCTATCACCGACAGTCCGTCCGAAATCGAGCGGTCCTCCGTCAACATCCGCCCCCAGCTTTTGTAAAGGAAAATGAGTTGATCGGGACCTGTGACGATCACGGGAATTATTGTAAACACCAGGAACCAGGTAGCCGTGGTGTAGGCCAGTTTCAATTTGTTGGGATATAGCAGGAACAAGGCCAGCGCGACAATACCGAACAATTTGATATAGATCGTGCAGACAATGCACAACGCCGCCAGCCAATATTTGTCCTTTTCAAGAAAACTGAATGCAAACAATAACATCCCGGCAATCAACGCATTGCTTTGCTCGTTCTGCGTGGCGGTCAATAGCTCCACGATCATGAACGTGAGCATTAGCCCTTTGGTGCGGAGGTCGATTTTAGGTAAGTAATAGATCGAATAAAAGAGCACCAGTACATTCACGAGATTCCAAAGGAACAAACCGATCGCATCCGGTGTGAAGGCCATTACTCCGAAGGCGAGGGCAAACGTGGGGCTATATTTAAACAAATCCCAGTGCTCGGTCGGGTGCAGAATGTACAGATCCTTTCCCTCGATCAGGTGGAAGAAGGATTGTTTGAAAATCAGGTAGTTGTTATAGGCGGTGTAAGGTTGTATTCCGCCCGGGAAGGTCTTGGTATGCGACAGGATCGACTGAATGGTCGAGAATGCGGCGATAAATAGCACAATAAATAGCAAATATCTCCGATTGCCCAGGAGGCGGTTAAAAGCATGCATAAAAAGCGAATCCCTAGCGTTGAAATTTTTTTCAAAACTAGGGATTAATTTATCGTGGCGTCAATTTTTCTGGTATCCCATAGCTTTCAGCCAACCTTCCATGGCAGCGGGCCAGTTGGCTAGTGAACCTTTTCCCTCGGTGCGCATGCCGTAACCATGTCCGCCCTGGGGATATAAATGCATTTCTGCCGGGATTTTCTTTGCTTTCAGGGCGAGGTAATATTGGATGCTGTTTTCAACCGGTACTCCGGTGTCGTCCATCGCATGTACCAGGAATGCAGGCGGGGTCTGGTCGGATACCTGCAATTCGTTCGAGTAATATTTGATCAGCTCTTCCGATTTTTCCGGCCCGAGCAAGTTGTCACGAGAACCTCCGTGCGAAATGACAGGCTGGAATGAAATCACCGGATAAATCAGGACCGAGAAATTCGGTTTACCGTCAGGCGACGCTTTCTCTCCCATATTATGATGCGTAGAGAGTGTCGCAGCAAGGTGCCCACCGGCCGAGAAGCCCATCACACCGATTTTGTTCACATCTATATTCCATTTGGAGGCATTCTGACGAATCAGCTTCATGCCCTGCATGGCGTCCATCAGCGGTACTTCATGCTGGTGCGTCATGGCCTTTTCGTTGGGAAGGCGGTATTTTAGTACAAATGCGGAAATGCCCCTGTCATTAAACCATTTGGCAAAATCACTTCCTTCATGTGACGCAGCCAGAATGCCATAGCCACCGCCGGGACAGATCATCACCGCCGCGCCCGTAGCCTTTTCTTTTGGTGCAATGTACGCGGTAATGGTCGGGATCGTTACGCCGCTGATACGCAGGATGCCCTGGGCGTCGGTGGCCGATTTTTCTTCTACGTCGCTACTTTTAAAATTGGGGACTTTGCCTTCCGGCCAGAGTGTAATGGTTTCTGTTTGTGCCATAGAAGGTAACGATAACGCGAGCAGGCTCAAAATGGTGAGGATACGTGCTGTTTTTTTCATTGATTATCCGATCTTTTCCTCGAAAAGACGCTCTCTGATGCAATATACCCTCAACTTGCCGGTAACCATCGTTTTACTTCTTTTTCAAGTCGGTCGGCATTGTCCGACGTTACATTGATGAGTTGATAATGCCGATTTTTAGCCAGACATCGCCAACGCCAATCTAGTTGACCGCTGGTGGCGTCAAGTCCGTCTGAAAACCACCAAGCTGTAAACAGTTCCTCTTTTCCTTTTTTGAGAGTGCCAATGTAAACCGTGCTTCCGCCGACGACCTTCCTGGAAACCCGGCCGAGATGATAACCCGAGCCTGTCCAGCAGGTGGCCGGGCTATGTTCGGTAGAATAGAATGCAGGGATAGGTTTTACGTAGACCAATGCGTCTGAATTTTTGAACTGAACGACCCCGCTGGCAAGCTGGTTTGTTTCATAGTCACCTGGCGGCCGGATTTCCATCGCCCGGATAGGGCGTACATTAAAAGGTGGTTTTGGGAAACACAAAAAGGCGCAGCTAAGTAACAGGCCGGTATGCACGGCCAGCCGATAGGCAGAAAAACGTCGTGGGCTAGTCGGCCGTTGTGAAGTCGGTTCGGCAAAGCGCTGGTAAATGTACCGGCTTACAAAATATAGTGGCATTACCACGTAAACCAGCAAGCAGATGATCCCCGTCATATCGTGCATTGGATTGCTGGGAGCGATTTTCAATAACACCAGCATGATAATGCGAATGAGGTTTCCCAGGATGTTGAGAACAAAGGCCAAAGCGATGAAGCCAGCCTGAAAGACCGCATTCAATGATCGCTGATAGCGCTTCCGCCCGTCGGTAAGGAGGAAAATAGCTGAGAATATCGCGAAGCCAGTCATTTGTAAACCCATACAGGCCGGATCGACGGAAAATTCAGACCCATTCAGGAGGATGCTGTTCCCTTCAGTGCTTGCCGGTATGCGTGCTTTTTGTAATAGCCAGCCTGTCCAGGCAGTGATTTGCAGCCGGATCGGAAAGGTGAATACTTCGGTAACATATTTGAAAATCGGAGATGCTACGAGAAGTGTCAGAAAAAGCAGCGGATTCAGTTTTCCGAAATAGGTCTCGGTGACTAGGAGACACGCGCATATTAGCAACAAAAACCGAAATGACGTTTCGCCCCGGAAGCAGCAGATTATGATGATCAATGCTACCATAGGCGCCATTCGCCAGCTTTTTTGGCCGGGCGGGAATGCGCTGAACAAAAATGGAATCAGTATCATACCCATCCAAAAGGTGGCATCGCCGGTGACATATCCCCGGATAAAAAAGAGGATTGAAATGCCTGCGTAGCCTGTCAGAAAAGCGACGCCGGATGTTCTTTCACCAGACATATCGGCGAATTGTGAAAATGCTGATGATTAAGACGAAAAGACCTATGAGTATCCATTCATGCGGCTCTGGTACCGCACCGAACCTCTTCAGCGTTGCATTGTCGAGGCTGTTCTTACTCTTTCGGATATCGAAACGGTCATAATCTCTTTGACTTTCCAGGACGACCATGCTCGAAACCGGCGTAACAATATGTGCCGCTTCTGCCTCGCCAACGAGTTTTGTATTCAAAATGGAATCGGTTTAGAAGGATTGGTCGAGGTAATGGCCGCCAATCTGTTTCATGATGTGGTTGTAAGCAAAAAGCCGTAGCAGATGGTCGGGTGCCTGACCGTTCGCTACACCGTCGATTTCGCGGATCAGGGTTTTAGATTCGTCGATACGGATTACCGACGGGTCTTTTTCGGGATCGGCAGGGAATTGGTGCTTGGCAATAAATCCTTTCAGTTTTTGCCAGTCGGTTTTCTCTCCGCGGATTATCCGTAGTTCGTCCAACGACTTAATATAGGGTGAAGGCTCATCTCCGATGATAAAAGCGCGTACGGCAGGGCCATTGCTGCGGCTGAGCATTTTAGCAAAAGGACTTTTGTCCAGTTCATGGAGTGTAGGCGACAACGGACCGGATTTCGTCACGAGCAACGCAGTTTCCGGATGAGGGATTTGGTGTGTCGGGAATATCGAAAAATGGAATGTCGACAAGGTTTTGAAGAGCTCGTCTTTATTGGCGCTGGTGAGCCTGATGAGCCGTTCATCGGCAACAAATACGGGTCGGTCTTTGACTAGGGGCCACAATGTATCGAGATCATCTTTTGTCCAGGATTGATTGATGTCCAGATAAAATGCTTCTGCTCTGAAATTATCGGGCGTTTGCACCAGCGGTTCCAAAGCATAACTTTTTCCGTCAAACGAGAAAATGTCGTGTGTGAGTGGCATTAATTTAAACCGGACATTCCAGGAAGACTGGTATTTGCCTTCATACACCATAAAGCCGGAACCGGAAGTCGTTGTGTCGAAGGGAAGTTGAGGCGGAACGGTGTTTTCGGGAAATTCAATCCGGATCGTTTCATTGGCGTCGCTCGCTCCGGGGCCTTTGAACCAGCTATTCTCGTAAACCAGACTTTCTCGATCCAGTTTCAGCGGTGAAGTAATCCCAATCTTGAACTTGCGATTTTCTCGGGAAGTGCAAGGGAAGACTTTGACTTTAACCGTATTTCCTTCCTGCCAGTGCGCCACCGAAGGGTCACGGGCCTCGCGGCCGACGATCGTGCGGTAGGCAGAATCGGCTTTGCTTCGTGTTGTCAGGTAACTTTTTTCCTCCACTCCATTGATCCACAACGAAAGCGAGCTCACCACCGATCCCTCAGGCAAATAAAACGTATAAAGCGCTTCCTCTTGCCAGAACGATGAGCTCGACTGGTTGGCTATGCTGATCGTCTTTTCTGTGTAGGCGACCCGCACGTCCGGATATATACGTGCCTGTGTGAGCACATTGGCCGTACGCAAACTGCTCCCTGACCACAGGCGTTCCTGGGTTTCGTGCCGGGTATCATAAAGTACATCCATGATCTTAATCCGCTCAGCTTTCGATATGGCAGCTTGCTGGTGAAAGCGGAGGCAATGAGCACGAGCGGGTCGTGTCTGATGAGCTCCGTGCTATTGAATGCGTTATCAAGCAGGGAATTGTTTCTGCTGTCGATGACCTGATAGGCCAGGTCACTCATGATGACACGGCGGGCTATCCAGTTATTCTCCAAATCACGGGCAAAAATGACCCAATCGGGCAGGTCATCGGTGGCCCGACTGGCAATGGAATTGACCCGATAGCCAATGGAAGTGTTAATAGAATACCAGGTAGCAGAGAAATAAATCACCACGGCCACCGGCAACAATGCGCCGATAACGATGGCGGGTTTAGAGTCATTCCACCGTAAATAGAGAAGGCGTAGGTAGGTAGACGATAGCAGGAGAGGTATGAAAGAATGTATAGATAGCCCGAGCGCAAGCAGGCCTATCACGCTTAAAGGGTAGAGCGGCAGTAGGTAGATCGAATAATAAACCCACAGCATGAGCGAGCTGCCGGTTACTACAAAAAGCACACGCCGAAAAAAGAGCGGGAGAGATTCCTCCCAAGTGTAAACAATCGCCGAAAGCCCGCTTACTGCAACACATATCAGCAGCCAGGACGCAGACGGGCGGAAAATATGCATGTCCTGGTTCAGAGCAAAACAACTTACCAGCCATACGTAACCAAGTAGCAGCCTGTGATGAATGAATTCGGCGTGTTGTTTCTTCCAAAACCAGCGCAATTTACCGGAGCCGAGTAGCCAGGCCGTGTAAAACAAGGCCGTTAAATACGACAGGGCAAATACCGCTCCGCCCGCTGTCGTCAACGCCGTTTTGAAAGTGGTGACCAGGAAGAGCGTAGCGCTGAACAGCAGACATCCGAGCCCGATCTGGTAGTCAGAATCAAACCGGGTGGACTTGTCTTCGATTGAAGCATCGTTTTCTTTTAAGGGTAAACCTTGGATTACGTCAAAGTCGGATGTTATAGGCTTATTCATGGTGATTTTTAAAAGTACTTTGTTTTACAAAGTAAAATTGCAAAATCCATTAATGCAATGCTTTCTCACACTAAATTTTTAATGTAGAAGCATTGATTATCAAAAGGTAAAAACCAGCGGTTTTACGGTTTAGGCGGATTGATCATAATGTGCGCCCGGTGTGTGCCTGGGTCCATAATCCACGGCATACCCGGAACGTCCGGTTTCAATGGTAGCCCCGTGCTCTCGGAGGTCGCGAACGGAATGTAGACGACATAGCGTAAATAACCGTTTTTGAGTGTGCCTGCCGTGGCGTCATAGTTATCCTTTGATCCGGACAAAACGTATAAAGTAGATGATTGCTTCGGCATTTTTAATTTGCCTTCTTTCACCTCTTTTTCCCTGATATCGAAAATTTCCTTGGGGCTTTTGCCTTCTTTCGCGAGAAGCCGGCCACGTTCCATAAACGGATCGAGTTCAGCCAGGTAGCATGATACACCAATGTCTTCCTTCTTTGGATCGTCGGCCAGGCATACAAAGTCGTTGCTGCCTTCGCGGAGTATCTTGAACGTACCATCTGACCCATAGCCATAAACCTTTGCACCTGCCTGTTTATCAGACGGTGCGGCCATGACGGCGGTTTTGATCTGGATGTCGGAGGACGGGATATTTTGTGCGGAAATCTCTGCGGTCACACAAAGGGCCACGCAGGAAAAAAAAGTCTTTTTCATGATAGTAAATATAAGTCGGTGGTCTCTTATACACTTTATTAAATTTATTATTGTTAAAATGACACGTTTAGGGCTTCGTATCAGTGTAATACTTTCTGATTCAAGGCCTAAAAGCGCCCGATTTACCCTATGAACTTTAAAAAATCGTTTCTCCTCTTTCCCGCCGGTTGCTTGCTGGCGGGCATGATGCTCGCCTCTTATCAGCGCTCGAATCCCAGCACGCTCGACGCCGCAAGAGCCGACACGCTTTACAAGGACCTTTCGGATTCTCAAAAAAGGTCGTCGCGCTACGCGGTGGCCGGTCTGACGGTCGCCAATGGACTCGAGGCTACCCTTTTTGCATCGGAGCCGACGATTACCAATCCCACGAATATCGACATCGATCACCTGGGACGGGTTTGGGTTTGCGAAGCATATAATTATCGTCCGAAAATCAACGGTAACCCCACGAAGGAAGTGGGCGACCGCATTATGGTACTGGAGGATACCAACGGCGACGGCAAGTCCGATAAGTCAACGGTGTTTTATCAAGGAGCTGAAATCAATGCGCCATTGGGAGTTTGGGTGATGGGGAATAAGGTCATCGTTTCGCAAAGTCCGTATGTCTGGCTTTTCACGGATGAAAATGGTGATTTGAAGGCCGACAAAAAGGAGGTCATTTTCGAAGGCATCGGCGGTGACCAGCACGACCATGGTATGCACGCATTTGTGTTCGGGCCGGACGGTAAGTTGTATTTCAATTTCGGGAACGAAGGCGAGCATTTGCTGGATGGAAAGGGTAATCCGGTTGTCGGAAAAGACGGCAAACCTATCGATTTTAAGAAACTGAAACAGGGAATGGTGTTCCGCTGTGATCCTGATTTTACCAATATCGAGCCGCTTGGAAATAACTTCCGGAACAATTTCGAAGTGGCAGTTGACAGCTACGGCACGATGTGGCAGTCCGACAATGACGACGACGGCAACAAAGGTGTGCGCATCAACTATGTAATGCAATACGGAAACTACGGCTACACCGACGAGGTGACCGGTGCAGGCTGGCGTGCCAACCGTACCAACGTGGAAGATTCGATCCCGTATCGTCACTGGCATTTGAATGATCCGGGTGTAGTGCCAAACCTCCTTCAAACGGGTTCTGGTTCACCCACGGGAATGGTTCTTTATGAAGGTAAACTGCTGCCAAAGGAATTTTGGGGACAAATGATCCATTGCGAACCGGGGCATAATGTGGTACGCTCTTACCCGGTCGAAAAGGCCGGTGCAGGTTACACCGCCAAAATTGTGAACATCGTCGATGGCAAGCGTGATCAATGGTTCAGGCCGTCGGATGTGTGCGTGGCACCGGATGGCTCCCTGCTGGTATCCGACTGGTACGATCCGGGCGTAGGCGGTCACCAGGCTGGCGATCAGGCCAAGGGCCGTATTTATCGCGTTGCGCCTGTTAATACACCTTACCGCATCCCCAAAACCGATTTTAAGACCGTCGCCGGTGCGGTGGAAGCATTGCAAAGCCCTAACCTTTCGATCCGCTACCACGCCTGGAATGCATTGAACGGTATGGGTGCGAAAGCTGCCCCGACTTTGGAAAAGCTTTTTGCAAACAAAAATCCGGAACCACGAATGCGTGCGCGGGCGCTATGGCTGCTTAGCAAATGGCCATTTACAGCCAAAAAGGCCGTTGATCTGGCAGTGAAAGACGCAAATGCCGACTTACGTATTGCCGGGCTTCGTGCGGCGAGTGAGTCGAAGCACCTGGATGTGATTCCATACATTAAAACATTGTCGAAGGACGCCGACGCACAGGTCCGTCGTGAATGCGCGTTGCTCCTGCATCATAATCCTTCACCTGAGGCGCCGGCATTGTGGGCAACACTTGCACAACAATATGATGGTAAAGATCGCTGGTATCTCGAAGCATTGGGTATCGGGGCTGATGCGCAATGGAACACGTTCTTTAAAGCCTGGCTCGACAAGGCGGGTGCAAATCCGGTTGGCACACAGGCTGGCAAGGATATCGTGTGGCGCTCGCGTGGAAAAGAGTCTGTTACATTGCTTGCTTCGCTGGCGGGTGATCCCACGGTGGATCTGAAAAGCAGGTTGCGCTATTTCCGCGCTTTCGACTTCAATGAAGCAGGTCATGAAAAATCACTCGCTTTGTTGAAACTCATGAACGGGGCTGGCGCCGACCAGGATAAAGTGAATGAATTGGCCATGCGCCATCTCGACCCGGCATTTGTGAAACAGAGCCCTGAGGCAATGGCTGCATTGAAGAAGATGCTCGATATATCCTATGGCACCCAGACTTACCTTGAATTGGTAGCGAAATACGAACCGGTTTCTGAAAACCAGCGGCTCCTAACGTTGGCATTGGATCAATCGGTTAGCCGGATAGGGTCCGGGGCGGCTTCCCAGTTGATCAAACAAGGCGGGGCACCGTTGCTTTGGAATGTGGTGAAGGGAGGAGATGAAAGTAAAACGGCCAGCGTTTTGACTGCTTTGAAATCCGTCGGAAGCAAGGACGCCCTTGAAATACTGAAGGCCGTCGCTTCGGGCAGCAATTATTCGGAAAACCTCAGAACGATAGCTGTCAAATCGCTGGGTGGTACCATGAGCGGCGAGGATCAGGTATTGGTGTTGTTGAAAGAGGGTCAATTGAATGGCGATTTGAAAACTGCTGCTGTTCAAGGGCTGAATGGAGCTTGGCGGAAATCTGTCAAACTGGAAGCTGCCAAATATCTCGACGGGGCGGTAACTACCGCCAGTAAACATCCGGAAGTAAAGCAACTCGTCGGGATGAAAGGGGACATTGCCAAAGGCAAGCAAACATTCACATCCTATTGCTCGGTATGTCACCAAGTCAATGGCGAAGGAATGGATTTCGGCCCGAAACTCTCTGAAATCGGCAGCAAATTGCCTAAGGAAGCCCAGTACTCCGCCATTTTCGAGCCGAGCGCGGGCATTGGTTTTGGCTATGAAGGTTTTGAAGTGACATTCAAGGATGGTACAGCAGTATCCGGCATTGTGTCCAGCAAAACTGAAACAGACCTGATTCTCAAATTCCCTGGCGGCTCCACACAGGAATACAAAATGTCACAAGTCAAATCCATCAAACAACTCAAAGATTCGATGATGCCATCCGGCTTGCAGGATGCAATGAGTACGGAGGAGCTGGTGAGTTTAGTGGACTATTTGAGTAATTTGAAGAAGCAGTAAAGTCAAAAAGGAGCCGAAAGGCTCCTTTTTCGCTATTGTTGTTGATTCGCTTCGAGGTTAATGGCTTCGACTTCGGCCATGAATTTCTTGAATTCTTCCCGCGACTCTTTGGATTTTGCAAGCAGCCACTGACTGTATTCGACCATCGCATTTCCCATGTATTCTTTGTCTTTCTCCGATGCCGCTCCATAGAATGCAAGCCATTCATTGTTGGCTTTTGTGAGGGCCGGTAGTGTTTTCGCGTCATACAAGGCTTGAGTCAATTCTTCCTTTCTCATTGCTTTCATGATCATTGTTTCGATTGTCTTAATACCTTTTCTAAAATCTCGATATCTTCATCAAGCAAGCGCAGCTCATCCAAAAGTTGATTCTGAGCTTGCTCTGTTAGTTTGTCGACTACAAGCAGATTGCTTAAAGCTAACTTGATTTCAGCCTTTTTGTAAATCTTGAGTGCAATTAGATACCGTACTTTTTCCTTCATAAATACTGATAGTGCATGTAATCCTTCCCTAAATTTAACCACGTTTCACTTCTAAATCAAGCCACTCCAATTCGTCGAAAGGTTACATTTCTTAAAACTCCATTTCGTAAATCCCCAAACATGAGGTATTTTTATAACGTCTTTTGAAATCATTTGCCTCATCAAAAATTCGTTTTGAAACAATTTCGTATCGTGAGATCTGCGTGGTGTGCTGCGGTTATTTTTACTTCCTTTTCTTTTCAAGGTTTTAGTCAAGTTTCTGATTCATTGGTAGTTGTTAATCCGGATAGTGCCTATGCGGCATTGTCGGAAACCGAACGCCGGTTCTCGCGCAATGCGGTGGCGGGCGTGCAGGCTGCCGACGGGCTCGAAGCGACGCTCTTTGCCTCGGAGCCGAACGTGATCAACCCGATCAATATCGACGTCGACCATAGAGGGCGCGTGTGGGCGTGTGAGGCGTACAATTACCGGCCGAATGTCAATGGCAAGTCCGAGCTCGGCCAGGGCGACCGCATTGTGATCATGGAGGATAAGGATGGTGACGGCAAAGCGGATGTAACCAAAGTTTTTTACCAAGGGCCGGAGCTCAATGCACCACTCGGAATATGGGTGATGGGCAACAAGGCTATTGTTTCGCAAAGCCCTTATGTGTGGCTTTTCACGGATACCAATGGCGACGATAAGGCGGATACAAAAGAAATCCTTTTCAAAGGCATCGGCGGGGTACAGAACGATGCGGGTGTCCATTCATTTGTTTTTGGGCCGGATGGTAAGTTTTACTTCAACTTTGGTAACGCAGGCAGGCAACTTGTAGATGGCCAGGATCGCCCGCTGCTGGATAAATATGAAAGACCCATTGATTTCCGCCAGTATAGGCAAGGTGTGGTTTTTCGCTGTGAGCAGGATTTTACCAAAGTAGAGATCATGGCCGAAAACTTCCGGAATGGCTGGGAGGTAGCTGTGGATAGCTATGGTACCATGTGGCAGTCGGACCAGGAAGAGCCGGGTAATGGTGGCGACAGGGTGTCTTATGTGATGGAAAATGGGAATTTCGGTTATATCGATGAAATGACCGGTGCAAGCTGGCGTTTGAACCGGACTAACCTGGAAGACGAAATCCCACGTCGCCATTGGCATCAAAATGACCCTGGTGTTGTCCCCGATTTGCTGGAAACGGGTTCTGGCTTTCCTATGGGGATGACGATTTATGAAGGCGACTTGCTGCCCCGGCGTTATTGGGACCAAATCCTGCTGGCTGATGCCGGGCAGGGCTATGTGAGCGCATTCCCGGTACAAAACGATGGTGCAGGCTATAAATCAACAGGCATTATCCCTGTTATCGAAGGCAAACGCGACAAATGGTTCAGGCCGACGGATGTTTGCGTTGCTCCCGATGGCTCGCTGATTATTTCCGATTGGTATGATCCTGTGATCGGTTCGCATAAGATGAAAGACCGCAGCCGTGGCCGTATTTTTCGCGTCGCACCGGCCGGTGTTACCTATAAAATCCCGGTTTATGACCTTTCTATACCTGAGCAGGCAGTAAAAGCATTACAAAGCCCTAACTTATCGCAGCGCTACCTGGCCTGGAATGCTTGCGTAAAGCACGGCTGGGCGGCCGAGCCATTTCTGGAAGACCTTTTCAGATTGTATAATGGCAATCCAAAACTCCGCGCCCGGGCATTGTGGGTGCTCAACCGCATTGAAGGTTTTAATTACCGAAATTTGGACATTGGTTTCCGCGAGTTGAACCCGAACCTGCGCATCACGGCATTACGTGCCGTGCGCCAGCGTAACAGCGACCCTACCGAATACATTAAACGTCTCACGTCCGATCGCGATCCACAGGTAAGACGTGAATGCGCGCTAGCCATTAACCACAATCACACCTACGAAGCTTTGGATGTGTGGCTGCAATTGGCTAAGCAATACAAAGGCAACGACCGTTGGACCGTAGAAGCATTAAGCATTGGTGCTTACGATCAATGGGAGCGCCTCTTCCCGGCCTGGCTGGAAAGGGCCGGTGCGAAACCCTGGGCCACCGACGCCGGAAAGGACATTATCTGGCTTGCACGTACGCGCAAAGCGATTCCTTATCTAAGTGAACTGGCAGCCGACACGTCCGTCAGCTTTAAAAGCAGGCTGCGCTATTTCCGTTCTTTTGACTTTTTTCATGCGGGCTATGAAAAAACGCAGGCACTGCTGAATGTGCTGAATGTTCCCTCATCTGATCGCATTGAGGTGAGCAAACTCGCATTGCTGCATTTGGATAAGTCATTTGTAACTAACTCCCAACAGGGACTGACGGCACTCAATAAGCTGCTTGATGAAACCTATGGCAGCGAGCATTATATCGACCTGATGACCCGCTATGAGCTGGAATCGGAAAATGACCGGCTTTTGAAACTGGCTTTGGATAAATCCGATGAGGTAATAGGCCGCGATGCGGGCGGACTGTTGCTCGAACAGGCGGGCATTAGCTACTTGACTCAGAAACTTGCGGGAATGAACGACGTGAAGAAATCGGCATTGCTGGCCTCGGTTCAAACAGTCGGTAGTTCTGAATCGATATACCTACTGCGTTCGACGGTTTTGAATAGCGGTGAATCAATAACTGTCAGGAAGAATGCAGCCAGGTACCTTGGCGCGAGCTGGCCGGGCGAAGAGGCGGTCGTGAAGCTGCTGACGGGCAGCCAGATCGACGGTGAAGTGAAGCAAGCCGCATTGGAAGGGGTAAAGAATGCGTTCCGGGAGGAAATCAAAGTGCAGTTAGCGCCGTATCTGCCCAAACCGCCTGTTGAGGAGGTGGCCACGACGCCTGCGGAAGAACCAAAAAGTGGTAAGAAAGAACGCCGGAAACGCAGAAGGAACCAGTAATAGCAAGATTCCGGAGCGATCTTGGGGTATATTTCCGGACTGTACATCTTTACCATCTGAAACGAAAACATCAAGACATTTATGCTCCGCAGAAATTTTGTAAGATCTACCCTTGGTTTGGCTGGTGCCGCAATCGCAGCAGGAGATGCATTTGCCGCCGCTCCTATGGCCAAAAATAAGTTTAAGCTTAAATATGCATCGCATTTCGGCATGTTTCAGAACAGCGCCGGAAAGGATTTGATCGACCAGCTTAAATTTATGGCAGATCAGGGGTTTATGGCTTTGGAGGACAATGGTATGATGGGCCGACCGGTGGAGCAACAGGAAGCCATTGCCAAAGAAATGAGCCGTTTGGGTATGGAAATGGGTGTGTTTGTGGTGGACAAAGGCGGTAATGGTGCCAATACTTTAGCCGCAGGCAAAAAAGAATATATCGATATCTTCCTCAATGGCTGTAAAAAGGCAGTTGAAGTGGCAAAGCGGGTCAATGCCAAATGGATGACGGTTGTTCCCGGTGATTTTGAAAGAAATCTCCCGATTGGCGTGCAGACTGGCCACGTGATCGATGCATTACGCCGTGGCTCCGAAATCCTCGAACCGCATGGATTGGTGATGGTGCTCGAACCGCTGAGCGATTCACCTAATTTGTTTCTGAGAACTTCGGATCAGACCTATGAAATCTGTCGTGGTGTAAACAGCAAATCGTGTAAAATTTTATACGATATTTATCACATGCAGAAAAATGAAGGTCGCCTGATCTACAACATCGACCAGACTTGGAGCGAAATCGATTACTTCCAGATTGGTGACGAACCGGGCCGGAAAGAGCCAACAACTGGTGAGATTAACTACAAGAATATCTTCAAATACATTTACGACCGTAGCAAGAAAGAAGGCAAGTCGTTCATCATGGGCATGGAACACGGAAACTACAAACAAGGAAAAGAAGGAGAAGATGCCCTGATCAAAGCTTACGTGGAAAGCGACAGCTTTACGATCTGATTTTAAGTCATTACAACATAAAAAAACCGGATGGCAGTGATGCTTTCCGGTTTTTTGTTAATGTCAAAACTGATTAAAGAACTACCACCGAGTTTTCAGTAGCATCTACGCCAGCAGGAACATATTTGTCTGCTTCCCAGTCGTTTTCCCATTTCTCTCCGTCCAAAATGTAACGGAACTGGTATTCGCCGGCTCCCAGTTCGAGGCTGGTCTTGAATGAGCCATCTTTCTGTTTTTTCAATGCAATGGCTTCTTCCGGGTTCCAGCCATTGAATTCGCCTACGAGGGCAACCTTCGTCACTTCTGATGCCGCCTCAGCAGGAACTGTAAACGTTACTTTGTAAACAGATTTACTTTTTACAAACTGTTTTGTTAATGCCATAATTAGTAGTGTTAATTGGTTGATGGCTCAAAGATACAATCAAAAATTATTCAAATCAATGAATATCAATATTCTAAATGTTTTTGATCTTTGAAAAGTTATATAATAAACTTCCAGGCGACATTTTTGGCCATCATACCAATTCTCTAACGAAGCGTGTAACGAACTCCCAAAAATGCCCTGATGCCCTGATTAGGCGCAAAAACGTAACTCGGATCGAACGTCAGCCGATAAGGATTATCGGGCGTCGCAATGACCTGTCCCTGATTGTCAAATTTTACGTTTTTGTCGAAAGGATCGTTCGCGCGGGCGATCGAGTTGGCGGGAGGAGTGAAGTTGAGCAGGTTTTTGACGCCCCCGTAAATATCCAATCCATTGTCAAATTTTTTGGTAATCTGGATATTCTGCAAAGACCATACCGGAGAGTTTGCCGAGCGTGGATCGTCTTCGCTAAGGATAGGCAGCCGCATAGGACCGTAAATGTTACCGGTGTAGTCGAATGAAATGCCGGCCTTCTGGATTTCGTACGAAACTGACCAGGTGCCGGTGAATTTCTCAGTCAGCACAGGTCTGAACCGGACGCCATTTTCTTTTTGAAAATTATCCATATAAGTTCCGCCTGCTATAATTTTCAACGGGAACGGGAAATTGAAATCGAGATTAAGACTGATTCCCTTGGACACTGCATAACCATCGAGGTTATTATAAATGATCTCGTTGGGGTTGGTGTCGTAATCGGGAAGAATGCGGTTAGTAAAATAGGTGTAAAAAACCGATGCATCGATTCCGACAAATGAGTTGCCGGTGACGATTTTCTTGACAAAATTGATATTCGCATTCCAGCTTTGCTCCGGTTTCAGTTCTTCTTCCAAAATCACCTGGCGCGAACCGGTCAATGCCGCGTGGTCTTCCGTGAACAGGTTCACGATCCGGAAACCACGACCAATGTTTAGCCTTACCACGTCGGTCTGGTTGAATTTGTATTTGTAAGCGGCTCTCGGTGTGAAAATGCTTCCGTGGCGGCTGTTATAGTCGTAGCGCGCGCCGAGTAAAATTGCATGCGGACCGCTCTTGATCTCGTCCTGTATGAAGACACCCGGTAGATAAATCTTGTCGGCATGGTCTTGCCCGTCGGCATAACGCGTGGCGGTAGTGTTATCATTATAGAATGTGTAGCGGAAGGGCGTGCCCATCAACAGGCTGTGCTTCCCGATTTCCTTATCCCATAAAAACTGCACAAAAGCGATCTTCTGGTCCGCATTGAAGGGCACATGTCCGTAGGCCGAATTCTGATTGTGGGAGCTGAAAGAATATTGCAGCGTGACTTTTTCGGTCAGTGGAAGCTGGTAATTACCGAGCACTTCAAAGCGTTTGGTATAAATGCTCTCGCCATAAATCTGATCACCACCACGGTACGACCTGTTCCATTGCATTTGTCCGCCCCAGCGGTCTTCATAATAATAGCGCGCCGCGATGTTCGCCTGCCGGTCGTTTTTCAGGCTAAATGACCATTTGTTGAAAATAGAAATGCGTTTCTGTAAAGTGACATCAGTGAAGCCGTCCTTATTATTGTCAATCGGATTCTGATAATTGAAATAGTTTATCCCCAGCAAGGAACTGCTTCTTTCACCTGGCGTGAATTTGACGCCAAAATCCACATTATAGTCGCGCCAGGCTGTGCTGAAAACGTCGGCTGAGAGCAACGGTGCCTTCGACGGATTTTTCGTAATAATATTGATCAAACCGCCAACCGCTTCTGAACCATAAAGTGTAGACGCAGGCCCTTTTACGATCTCTACTCGCTCAATCAGGCTGTTTGGAATGCCTGAAAGGCCATAAACGGTGGAAAGCCCGCTTACCATCGGCATGCCATCGATCAACACCATTGTGTAAGGCCCTTCCAGTCCGTTAATGTGAATGTCGCCAGTGCTACAGACGTTGCAATTGAGCTGTGGGCGCACGCCGTTTACATAGCTAAGTCCCTCAAAAATGCTCGGTACTGGGTTTTTGTAGAGAAATTTTGACGTGATAATGTCGACTGGCACCGGGCTGTCGAGCTTCGATACTTCCTTCATCGTGCCGGTTACTACTACTTCATTGAGGGCGTTGGCACCCGATTTCAGCACGAAATCCTTAACGGTATTGTGCTCAATCTTCAAGTTTTTCTGAGTAATTGTGGGCATCGATACGAAACTGACCTTCACCGTGTAGGCACCTTTCGGAATGCCGGTGATGTGATAATTCCCGGCGGTGTCGGCCGTAGTGCCTGTTTTAAGTTCCTGAATATATACCGACGCACCAAAAGCAGCTTCGGCCTTGTCTTCCAGCGATACTTTGCCCGAAAGCGTGAATTGTGCAAAAACGTTAGAGGTTAAGAAACTGAGCAATAATAGTATGTATAATTTCATAGTATCGCCGAATTATTAATTTTTTATTGTCTGAATATAAATTTAGACAAACCTAAAAATAAAACATGATATATGGAAATTAAAAAATCGGTTACAAAAACTCTTTGCCGAAACTAGCCCCGGCATGGCATTGGTTAGTAAGCATAAATGCAAATTCATTTATAAATCATTTTAACTCACTATGCTTAAAAGATTTCTGAGACCGATCGAGTTGCCCGCGTCGGTCGACTGGGCGGTACTGATTCTTCGGGTTGGTATTTCATGCCTGATGCTCACACACGGTTATGCCAAACTAACTGGTTTCCTCAGCGGTGACCATTCTTTTGCTGATCCGATCGGTATAGGCGAGGAGCTGTCCTACTTTTTGACGATATGTGCCGAGTTCGGCTGCTCTATCTTGGTTATTCTCGGGTTTGGAACGCGCCTGGCATTGCTTCCACTAATATTCACGATGTGTGTAGTGGTATTGATTGTGCACGCGAAAGATGCATTTGATATGAAGGAGCACGGGTTGCTGTTCCTATTTTCCTACATCGCGTTATTTCTGACCGGCCCAGGACGGTTTTCGGTCGATAGCAAATTATGTCGTTAGGTTTTTTAGTTATTCTAAAAATAAAAGCCTTCCTGATGTTCGGGAAGGCTTTTATTATCACGCTATTGCGACCATTTCGTCGGCTGGCGATCCCAGCGGTGGGCTTTCAGCGTCTCGGCTACGGCGGCATCCAGTTGCACGCCATCGCTCACGGCCACGTTAGCACGCACGTTGGGAAGCCTGCGCATGCCCGGAATCGTTGTGTGCACGTCAGGATTATTGAGGATGAAACGCAATGCGAGTTCTGCCATTGTCATACCCGCAGGAATGTCTGCCCGTAGTGCTTCTGCGTGGTCGACACTGGCATTCAGGTTATCAGGTACGAAATAGGTCGAGCGCCAGTCGTCGGCCGGGAAGGTGGTTTCCTTCGTCAACGTGCCGGTGAGTGTTCCTTCGTCGAAAGGCACTCGGGCGATCACTCCGATATCGAGTTTCCGGCAAAGCGGGAAGAGATTATCTTCCGGTGCCTGGTCAAAAATGTTGTAAATCACCTGGACCGCGTCAATCAGACCAGTTTCGAGCGTTTTCAGTACATTATCCGGCTCCCAACGATTGACGCTAATGCCCCAGGCAGCTACTTTTCCGTCCTTCGTTAGTTTCTGAACCGCTTCTTTCCATTCATCTTCCTGTGCCCAGGCATCTTCCCACACGTGGAATTGCAGCAGGTCGATTTGCTCGGTACCCAGGTTTTGAAGGCTTTTTTCGGTGTATTCGACAATGTAATCGGCCGGGAACACATCTCTCAATGCATATTCGGCGCGTGACGGCCATTGACGGTTTTTGGGCGGGATCTTTGTGGCCGCGTAAAGCTTTTTATCAGGATTCCGTTTGAGGAGCTCGCCGAGGATGCGCTCGCTCAGCCCCTCGCCGTAACCCCAGGCGGTATCGAAGAAGTTTACACCCGATTCGACGGCCAGGTCGAGTGAGTCGTCCGTTTCCTTGCGGTCGGAGCCAGTCCAGCCCGCCAAGCCCCACATTCCATAACCTATTTCGCTGATTTCCCAGCCAGTGCGTCCAAAACGGCGTTTTTGCATTGTAATTTGATTTTAGTGTTAGACCAATAAAGAACTTCTGTGCATTTATTTAATATAGAACGGATACCTTTGCACGACTTTTTTATTAGTGAGTTTTCGTGCCAGCGTTTCTCCAAAACAGGGTTTCAGTGAAAGATAGGGGGTTGATTAATGCATTGTTGATGACAGTCAAAAGAATTGCCGGGATCGTGTTGGTGATCTGTATTTCCGGTTTGACAAACCAGAGTGAATCTTCCGATAAAATTGCAGAATATTGCCGGGCTTTCCATCAAATCCAGATCGATATCCGGGATAGTGCCATCTCGCCCGACTCGGCCCGTGCCGCTTTCGGGGCGGTCATGCGGGGCATTCGTGCTGAGTACAAGCGGGATACCTGCCGTGCGATCGACTCTTCTTATTTTGTATATCCCGTTAAATCTTACATGCCCAGGGAGTCGATCGGCTCACGGGGCCGAGGTTACCGTCCCAATGGTTTCGATCTTTTTGATATGAATGTGACGGGTAGCCATCCCGCGCACGACCTTTTTGTACGTGATAAAGACCAGGATGTCCTCGATGATCGTACCTGGAAACCTATCGAGGTACTTGCATTCACGTCGGGGCTTGTGGTAGCCACCGAGACGGCCTGGAAATACGATAGCGAATACCGTGGTGGCAACTGGATATGGATTTACGATCCGTGCCTGGACGGATTGTTCTATTATGCGCATAACAACATCGTGGAAGTGCAGCCTGGGCAATGGGTGAATGCAGGTGATAAGATTTCTGAAATGGGTCGTTCGGGCTACAATGCCTACCAGAAACGTTCGCCTACACATTTGCATTTGATGTACCTGGCGCTCGACGCCGACGGACTGCCGATACCTGAAAATACCTACGAATGGTTGAAGCAATCGATTGTGAAAGAGGGTTTGGAGGCGGAGTGATTGGGATTGAAGTAGATATTCAATATATTGTACTTCACTCCATTACTATTCCTTTAACGAACTTTTATGAACAACCGCCGTTCCTTTTTTCGAAAGAGTGCTGCATTGGGTATGGGCGCTTTCGGGATCAACAGCCTATTCAACCAGCTCCATGCGGAGCAGTTTCTCGAAGCGGAAAAGCTTTGGGACCACAGTAGTGAAAGCAACGAAGCATACTGGTCGGTAATCCAGGACGCTTACACCGCCAGCAAAAGCGAGATCATTATCCTCAACAACGGAGGCGTTTCGCCTTCTCCGATCGTGGTGCAGGAAGCTTTGGACAAATACAACAAAGCCGCCGCGCAAGGCCCATCCTATTATATGTGGCGAATTATGGACAAAGGCCGCGAGCCGCTCCGCCAGCGCCTGGCCAAGCTCGCTGGCGCCGATGCCGAGGAAATCGCAATCAACCGGAATGCCACAGAGGCTCTAAATACCATCATTTTCGGCCTGCCACTGGAAAAAGGCGACGAGGTGATCGGCACGTTGCAGGATTATCCTAACATGGTGCAAGCTTACAAGCAGCGCCAAATGCGGGACGGCATCGTTTATAAACAGCTTTCCTTTGATTTTCCAATTGAAAACAAAGAACAGATCGTGAAAGCCTACGCAGACGCTATCACGCCGAGAACCAAGATTATCCATGTAACGCATATCATCAATTGGGTCGGGCAGATTATGCCGGTTAAGGAGATTTCGCAAATGGCGCATGCAAAAGGTATTGAAGTCGTTTGCGACGGCGCGCATACATTTGGTTTGCTGGATTACAAAATCCCTGATCTGGAATGCGACTACTTTGGCACGAGCCTGCACAAGTTTCTGAGTGCGCCGGTGGGCAGTGGAATGATGTGGATTAAGAAGGATAAGATCGAGAAAATATGGCCGTTGCTCTGTAACAGTGAGCCTAAAAGCGCCAATATCCGCAAATTCGAAACGCTGGGGACCCGCAGCTTCCCGATTGAGCAGGCAATTGGTGAGGCCCTCAATTTTCAGGAAGGTATCGGTAATAAGCGGAAGCAGGACCGGATCCACTATCTGAAAAAATACTGGGCTGAAAAAGCGGCGCAGATCCCGGGTGTGAAAATCCATACTTCATTAAAACCGGAATTTTCCTGCGCCATTGCCGGGGTGAGCATTGACGGTATGAAACCCGAACAACTCGACGGCAAGCTTATGAAGGATTATCAGATCCATACGGTCGGTATTAATTGGGAAAACATTCATTGCGTGCGTGTTACCCCGCATGTGTACACAAAAACAAGTGATTTGGATAAACTGGTAGGAGCAATTGAGAAGATTGCTAAAAAAGCGTAATCCATTTGAATAGCAATGTGCATGGAGCATGATCGGATTAGCTTCCGGTCATGCTCATTTTTTTTACCGCCTATAAATTCCCATGTTTGGATATCCGCCGCAAGAACCTTTGGCATAATTCCTTTCGATAAGCTTCTGCGTGTGCATTACTTTTGAAAAATCCCCAACAGAAGACCAACAATATGACACAGTTACGAAAGGGCTCTTTTATCAAAAAGGTAAAAGACATCAGTATGGGCGGCGCGCTGGCGCTCGCCTTGTTGTCGGGCACTACGCTTGTCTCGTGCTCTTCGAACGACGACGAGTCGGATTATAGTTACGAAGAAACATCTTACGGAAAAGGCATTCGCTCACATATTAAAGAAGTGAGTGCGGGCGAATTCAAGATTGTCAGTGAGGAGAGCGTTCCTACGGACAGTTCCATGGCGATTGTTTCGTATCTCGATGGCCACAAGGACACATTGAACCCGACGGCTGCCAAAGCATTGATCGACCAGGAAATCCGGACCAACCAGCATATGGGTTATCATAGTGGGCTCTCGAGTATGCTGCTTTACGGTGGAATGGGCTATTTGCTAGGTCGCAATTCGGGTTATTCTTATATGAACAATTACCGAGATAGGATGGGCGCAGAGCGAAGCCGGTCGTTTTATGCCAATTCAGGGGCATGGGCGAGCTCGCGCACCGCAGTTCAAAGTGTGGATGCCTCGCGTTCGGTCCGCACGGTAAAAGCAAGGCCGTCCGGCGGACGCAAAGGGTTCTTCGGCAGATCCTCCTCGGGACGAAGCGGCGGGTAGAGGAGTTTCAAGTTCAAAGTTTATGAGCTTTTACGCATCGACTCTAAACTCATCAACCTTAAACTCTTATGGTAAAATTAAAATCATTACCCAATCCGCCCCAGAGCGCATTAGAGAAAGCCGGCTGGGACTGGGCGCTGGGCACCGACACTACGCCCTATGTGGTGAACGACATGGTGGTTGTAAGCGAACCGCAAGCGGAAGACTATTATGAAGCTGCCGGTACATTATATGATATGTTGATCGAAGCGGGTCAGTATGCGATCGATCATGATCTATACAAGGAAATGGGCATTCCGGAAAACCTGGTGGAGCTCATTAAGCTCTCGTGGAGCGACGACCGGCAAATTCATTTGTACGGCCGCTTCGACTTCGCAGGCGGCTTTGGCGACGAGCCCATTAAACTGATCGAATTCAATGCGGATACTGCGACCTGCATTCCCGAAACGGCCGTTGTACAGTGGGCACATTTACGGATGAACGGCCTGGACGAATCCAAACAGTTCAATACTTTGTTTGAAACGCTCGTGGGGCAGTTTACCTATCTCAAAGAACAAAACAGCGATCTTACGCCGTCTATCCTGTTCTCGACCATGCCCGGCTATTCCGAAGACGACACGAACGTGGCCGTATTGATGGGTTCGGCGAAAGAGGCTGGCTTCGACGTGGAATTCGCTTATGTCGATGATGTCGAATTTTCAAATGGAGAAGGCATATTTTATCAGGAGCCTGAGCACGGAGATTTCGTCCGGTTCGATTTCTGGTTTAAGCTCGTACCCTGGGAATATATTGGGACGGAAGAGGCGGAGCTTGCAGGGATGCTCACGGAGATCGTTAAAAACCGCAAAGCAGTTGTTCTCAATCCGGCCTACACATTGTTATTTCAATCGAAGTACATCCTTAAAGTTCTGTGGGACCTCTATCCTTACCATCCATTGCTGCTCCAGACGGAGCGCTATATTCTGCCGCATAAAAAGTCAGTGAGTAAGGTGTTGCTGGGCCGCGAGGGAGCTAATGTGACGATTCACGAAAAAGGCGGCGAGGTTCTCGAGGCCGCTGCGGGAGAATACGGTGACCAGCCGCGGATTTACCAGGAATATGCCTCCCTTCCGACCGACGCCGACGGCCGGACTTATCAGGCAGGTGTATTCTTTGCCGGCGAGGCATGTGGGCTGGGGTTCCGGCGCGGTGGGAAGATATTGGACAACACCGCGCAGTTTGTGGGGCATGTGATCGATTAGTGGACTGCGTAATTTTACTTGCCTCTGCATCAAAAAGTTACCGAAGGATCATTGAATCTGCCGTTTACTAATCAATTTGCTGAAATATCCTGGTCAGCAGCGAAGTTTGCAAAGGTTTTAAAAGCGCTGCTGGTATAAAAGTTTAAGGAAGCCGGGAACTTCGTCAGCAGTCCAGCATATTCATCGATCCTTAATACTTTAAAAAAGTCATGATTCACGAGAAAATTTTCCAATTGAAAAGTGGGAGAGAGGTCAAGGTCGTCGTTAAAAGTTACTTTCTCCACGACAATCCGCAGCGCGACACAGATTGCGAGATCCTGATTCGGGAACCCAAAGAAAAATATTTCCGAACGCCGATCGGGATCAATCACCCGCAGTACTGGAAAATGAAGCGATCCAGCGCACAACAGGCTAAGATACTTCTGATGGAATACAGTGGTATCACGCAGCGGCAGATTAACCAAACCATTACAGAGTTTAATCGGATCCTCAGCTATCCGCCGGCGCAAATAGGCCTGCAATATGAAAGCGAACTGGTTTAAAAAAGGTTAAGTCTTCTATATCCACATTATATAGGCAATTTACGCACACACTGACGCCGGGCATGGTCGGACTACAAAGTCTGATCATCGCCCGGTTCCTTTTTTATAACAAGGTGCCTGTCTCTTCCTGCGGACGGTCTTTAATTGGATTGACTTTTTGCTTACCTTACTCGCCCAGCCAGTTCTTCGCGGTCCGGACATGGCTTCCTGCTAGAATACCCTTTTCGGTTTCTTATGCCAAAGATTGGATAGAAGGATTTGGGATGTGTTGAATGATGAAATATGGGAAATTAAGTCGCGGTAAAGAACCCTATCGAAAGCGTGATACAGAACGGCAAAAAAAGTACATTTAAAGTCGGCAAGCTAAACTCATTAACAAAAGTGCTGGCAAAATGAACATTTTCGATAACCAGGTCGCCATCATTACCGGCGCTGCCTCCGGACTAGGCCTCGTAATTGCTCATAAAATGCTGAACGAAGGTGCGAAAATCGGTCTGCTCGATCTCAATGAGAAGGCGTTGAACGAAGAATTTGTAGGTAATGCCGAACGCGAGGAGCTGATCGGTGTGGATGTGACGGACGAATTGAGCGTGGCCAAGGCCATTGACCGCGTGGCGAACCGTTTTGGGAAGATTGACATTCTTATCAATTGCGCCGGAATTACCGGTGCAACGAATATCAAAAGCCACGAGGTCGATACCGCTAATTTACAGAAAGTGTTCAATGTGAACTTCATGAGCAGTTTTTATACCTCCAAGGCGGTGTTGCCTTATATGCTTCAAAACAACTACGGTCGCATTCTCCACATTGCGTCCATTGCAGGGAAAGAGGGGAATGCGGGTATGCTAGCCTATTCGGCTTCGAAAGCGGCTGTGATCGGGATGACGAAGGTGCAAGGGAAAGAATATGCCGAAACAGGTATTACCATCAATGCGCTGGCACCCGCGGTGATTCAAACGCCGCTTGTGGACGCGATGCCAGAAACTCAGGTAAAATACATGACAGACAAGATTCCAATGAAACGCTGCGGTACGCTCGAAGAAGCAGCCAACATGGCCGCGTTTATCGTTTCGCCAGAAAATAGTTTTACTACCGGCTTCACGTTTGATCTTTCAGGGGGTAGGGCGACTTACTAGCAATTCCAGGTCGATAAAATCCTGTCGGGCAGGTGTAAAGCAATCGATCACCTTACATTGCGTATGCGCGGTCGCCGAATGCGGTGCGTTTGGCGGAATGTGGGCCGTCATCCCGGGCGTCAGAAGCATGGTCTCCCCATCAATCGTAAATTCCAGCTCCCCTTCCAGCACATGGCACCATTGTTCATGGAAATGACTGTGCTCCGGCAACATCGTCCCGGCGTCGATCGTAAAATGCCCGAATGTCTGCTGTTCCGAATGGCCCAGCGTGCCGTGAATGCCGTCCCAGATTTTGACTACTTTATTGGTTTTAAAGTTGACGAAAGGCATTGGTTTCGTTGCTTAGTTTGTATTAATAATTGCAAATGTAGGTGTTTGGGCGCTAAGGCGGCAAAATTTTTCACTAAACGGATCATACATTTCAATGCCATTTCATACATTTGTGTATGCTGCTTAAAATTTAAATATTTCAACATTGCGCAGGATCATTTCCATATTGCTGCTGGGGCTATTGCTTTACAATATGGTGGGCTATTCGATAGTTTACCTGACGGAAGGGCGCTATACCATCAGTGCTGCGGGAAAGGATTTTGTGGAGCAGGCAGCGGGTTCCGCGAATATCGTGATTAAGGTGCCGGTGGCGGTCCCTTACCAGAACAATTGGGATGCGCCGGAGGCGGTGCAAGGACAGATCGAGCACGAGGGGCTGTTTTATCAAATGAAAAGCCAGCAGCTAATCAACGATACCTTATACGTACAGTGCGAATTTGATCAGAATGCGAGAGACCGGTTCTCGGATCTTGTTTCGAAAATCACAGATCAGGTGACAGGACAGTCGTCCGAACCACAAAAAGATGCTCATTCGAGCATTTTAAAGCATTTCCTCAAAGAATATATGACCGCTGGTCGTCAGCATGTGTTCTACGTGCTGGAATGGGAGCCGTGCCTTGTGGCTCCGCAAATGTCCATCAGATCTATCCTGCCTGAAAGATATTCTTCTATTCCGTCCCCGCCGCCGGATCTGGCTTAGTGCCTTCTTTTACTTCCCCGAATAGCTGCCACCAGGCAGTTAGGACGCTGCGTACACATGAGTGAATGCATATCATGTGGCTTTACGCTGGCTCACGGGAGGAATGACCGACTACTAACCAGATATCTTCCCTCAACATGGCGCATATTGCTCTACCTGACGAATCGCTGCCCGGCATTGTCGGTCTATTTAACTTCCGGCCCGAAACGGCCGGCCCGCTTCAATTGCTGGCGGAAACCCTGCTGCGCGGCGAGTCGCCCCTCACTAGCGGCGAGCGCGAGCTGATCGCTTCCTACGTGTCGCACCTCAATGACACGCACTTCTGCCATTCCTCGCACGGTTCCGCGGCAATGGCGCATTTTGGGTATGACCTTAACTTGATCGATGACATCAAAAATGGCTTCGAAGTGATCGAGGTGTCGCCGAAACTTCGTGCATTGCTCCACATTGCAGGCAAAGTGCAGAAAAGCGGCAAAGCGGTGACCGACGAGGACATTGCCGCTGCCCGTGCTGAAGGTGCCGGTGACAAGGATATTCATGACACGATACTAATCGCAGCTGCGTTCAGCATGTTCAACCGATACGTCGATGGACTCGGGACCTGGGCGCCGCAGGAGAACGAGGCGTACCGCGAAATGGGCCAGCGCATGGCTTTTACAGGCTACGTTCGGTATTCTGTGCAGGCGGACGCCGAGGAAGTTTAGTGAAGTGGTTAATTATTGTCAATGTAGTTAGGTGTAGTCAAGTATTGTAATCGGCGACCATTGCGATTCTATTTCCTGACCTCCATGACAACCACTGACTATTCGTGAGAACTTGTGAAAAAGAACCCAAATCATTAGCAACAAGAACAACGTACCAATGCCCCACATCCCATTACCGGAGCATTTGCCCGGAATTACCGGCTTGCTGGAATATAGTAGGTTAACCGCCGAACCTATACGTCAGTTGACGCAGTTCATTTTGAGGGGCGAGAATTCGCTCACACCAGCAGAGCGTGAGCTGATTGCGACGATCGTGTCGCATAATAATGAATGCCGTTTCTGCACCGCGGCGCACACGGCTGCTGCTGATGCGCTGCTCGGCGAAACCGAAACCTGCGAGATTATGAAGCGGGATATCGATGCTGCGCCGGTGAGCGACAAAATGAGAGCATTGCTCAAAATAGCCAAGCAAGTGCAGGTGAGCGGCAAGGCGGTGACGCAAGAGGCTGTTGCATTTGCCAAAGAACAGGGTGCTACGGATGTAGAAATTCACGACACGGTGCTGATCGCCGGGTTGTTCTGTCTCTACAATCGCTATGTCGATGGGATGGCAACCGTCGCGCCGACTGATCCGCAATTTTACAAAGGCCTCGGCCAACGTTTAGTGGATTACGGTTACAATCGCCTGCCTAATGGTTACGATCATTTGAAAAGACAAAACCAACCAACCTAACCTGACAATTGAATCGAACTGTATGAAAAAACCTTTACTCATTTTCCTCCTCATCATGAACCTGTGTTTCACGCAGACGGCCGAAGCACAGACAACCAAAATTTCGGGTCATATATTTGATAATGACTCCCAAAAGCCTGTTTCCGGCGTCTCGGTTTCTGTAAAGGGCAAGAATACCGGCACCATGACCAATGCGGAAGGTTATTTTGAACTGAAAACCAATCCCCCTGCGACGTTGATCATCTCATTGGTGGGCTATGCGCGGCAGGAAAAAGAGGTAACAGCGTCAGAAAGTTTGCGGATCAACCTGGTGCCTGCCATTGAGGAATTGAACCAGGTGGTAGTAACCGCTTCCCGTGTGGAAGAAAGCATCCTGCGATCGCCGGTGAGCATCGAAAAAATGGATATCCGTGCTATTCAGCAGACGCCTTCGGCCAATTTTTATGATGGTTTGGTAAACCTTAAATCGCTCGATATGGTGACGAGCAGTTTGACTTACAAACAAATCAACACCCGTGGATTTAACACAACGGGCAACAGCCGCTTTTTGCAATTGGTGGACGGCGTCGATAACCAGCCTTCCGGGCTTGGTTTTGCGATGGGTAACCTCTTTGGCCCACACGATATCGATGTGGAAAGTGCAGAGCTGATCCCCGGTGCGGCTTCGGCCTTGTATGGGCCGATCGCTTTCAACGGAATGCTCAATACACGTACCAAAAACCCATTTGAATACCAGGGCCTGAGTGCGCAAACGAAGTTTGGTGTAAACCATATCGGCGACGGTACGGATCTTGGCGCCAAGCCGCTTTACGACCTGGCTGTTCGTTACGCCAAAGCATTCAATAACAAGTTCGCATTCAAAGTCAATGCCGCTTATCTGAAAGGAACCGACTGGTATGCGAACGATTACACCGACATTGACCCCAATACGAACCCGGAAAACCGTGGGCCTAACAATCCGGCCCGCAATGCGCTGAACATTTACGGGGACGAAGTGGCTCAGACATTGCCGAACATTGGCCGGGTTTCGCGCACGGGTTATGAGGAGAAAGACCTCGCTACCTACGGTGTTTACAGCCTCAAACTGAATGCTGCGTTGCATTATCGCATTACTGATAAGCTGGAAGCCATTTATCAGGGCAATTACAACCAGGGGACAGCGCAGTATACAGGTAGCAACCGGTTTGTGATCAATGATTTCAAATTTGTACAACACCGTTTGGAATTACGCGGCAGCAATTTTTACGTACGTGCCTATACGAACCACGAATATTCGACCAATTCCTACAATACCCGTGCATTAGGCCAGCAGATCAACCGGACCTGGGTAAAAGACCTCGCAGGTAACACCGTAGCGCCTAATAAGGCTGATTCGACCTGGTTTGCAAGGTATGCGGCAGCTTATACGGGTGCAATCACAGGCGTAACGCAACAAAGCCATACAGCGGCGCGCACATTCGCGGACGAGGGGAGGGTCGCCCCCGGCTCTCAGGCGTTCGATATGGCCAGGGAACAGTTGATCAAAACGCGTGGCTTGGCCGGTGCGGGCATTCTCAGCCAATGCAGCTTGCGCCATGTGGAAGGAATGTACGATTTTAGTTCGCTACTTAAAGTGGTCAATTTCCAGGTGGGCGGCAACTATCGGAAATATTACCTGAACACGGGCGGGACACTGTTCGATGATAAGGACAAAGATCTTACAAATGAAGAATATGGTGTGTTTGCACAGGCTTCCAAATCGCTTTGGAAAGATCATTTAAAACTGACGGTTTCGGGCCGTTATGATAAGAATGAGAACTTCGATGGCCGCTTTACACCGCGTGCATCGGCTGTTTTTTCGCCTAATGAAAACCACCATTTTCGTGCTTCGTACCAGACCGGCTTCCGTAACCCGACAATTGGTGACCAATACATCAAGCTGAATGTGGGCCCGATCATTATCCTCGGAGGCGCCCCTGTCAATTCGGTAGGTTTGAATGCCTATTCGAATTCGGTGACGATTGCGTCGTTCTCCGAATTTGCCTCGGCATTCAGTGCCGATATGGCGAAAGGGATCCCATTCCCGCAAGCTGTGGCTAATAATAAACAGCGGCTGGTCAAATCCAATGTGCCGTATATCAAGTCGGAGAAAGTGAAAAGCTATGAGGTGGGTTATAAGGGTTTGATAGCTAAGCAATTGCTGGTGGATGTTAATTACTATTATAGCCAGTATACCGACTTTATGATCAATACCGTAGTGGCGGCTGCACCATCGAATATTCTGGCAGCGGATGGGTCTGTAAACCAGGCGGCTGCAATGGAGTTGCTGGGTCCGGGCAGGCAGTTGTATCAGTTGTATACCAATGCCAAAGATGAAGTGTCGATACAAGGTGTAACCGCCGGCTTGACTTACTCTTTACCTAAAAACTACAAGGTAACAGCCAATGCGACCTGGATTGATTTTAACATCGGCGATGCTGATGCGAACAATATTCCGGCATTCAACACGCCGAAATGGAAAACGAACCTCCTATTTGGCAATGCGCGCCTGACCGACCGCATCGGGTTCAACGTGGCGTGGCATTGGCAGCAGGCGTTCGACTGGTACGGCACATTCACCGAAATGCGCCCGGGCAAAGTGAATGCATACAGTTTGCTGGACGCTCAGGTTAGCTACCGCATTCCCAGCCTGAAAACGGTGGTGAAGCTGGGTGGTTCCAATATCACCAACAAATACATCGTGCAGGCTTACGGCTCGCCGGCAGTTGGAGGGTTATATTATGTAAGTCTGAATTTTGACGAAATATTCCGCTAAAATTTATGGAAACATTAGAAATAACCCGCGTAGAACCTATCAACGTCAGTCGGAAATGGCTTGCATTCGCGCTTTGCGTGGTGGCTTACACGCTGAGCGGAACAGTGTCGACGCTGATGTCGGTGTACCTGCCGGTGGCGATCCCTGAGTTGAAAGGATCGGCTGTGACGCAGGCGGAGCTTGGCGAAATTGGGGCTTATGTGAGCGCTATTTACCTGTATGGCTGGATGTGCGGCGGGCTGCTGTTCGGTATCGTCAGCGACCGTATTGGCCGGAAAAAGTCTCTGACACTCGTGACGGCATTGTATGGTTTGTCGACCTGCCTCGTGACGATCATTCCCGACTGGTATTCACTGCTTGCTATCCGTTTCACAGCCGGAATGGGTGTAGGTGGTGTGTTGCTGATCACGACAGTCTACATTTCTGAAATTTGGGACGAGCGTGGCCGGGCTGTGATCCTGGGCGTGCTGGCGGTTTGCTTTCCGATCGGGATTGTAACTACCGGCAGTTTGAACCTGCTATTCTCGGACTGGCGCACGGCATTCGGCATAGGCTTGATCCCGCTCGTGGCAGCCTTGCTGATTTTCTTGTTTTTGCCTGAATCTGACCGGTGGAAGGGCATCAGGGAAGTCAGGAATAATCAGCAAAGTATTTTTAATGCTCAAAACAGGCCCAATTTAATCAGAGGCTCATTGATTTTCGGTGCGGTGCTTATCGGGCTTTGGGGGATATTCTCGTGGCTTCCTACCTGGGCGCAGACGTTGCTCGTAAGCGGGCAGGACGGCCAGAAGGAGCGTGGTTTGCTGATGATCCTGCTTGGTATGGGCGGTATTACGGGTGGCGTTTTATCGGGAATCCTGATCAACCGTTTCGGCAAGAGAAATACATTGATGGCGACATTCGCTACCTGCGTGGTCATGTGCGGTATACTGTTCGTGACAAACCAGGCATTTTCCAATATCATTTACATTGAAACGGCAATGCTCGCATTCTGTTTCGGGATCAGCCAGGGCGCATTGTCCAGCTACATCCCGGAGCTGTTTCCTGTGGTGGTGCGGGGCACGGCCACAGGTTTTTGTTTTAATGTCGGTCGGTTCTTTACCGCGACGGCGGTGTTTTTTATTGGCTCGCTGGTGACTGTGCTGGGTGGGTTCGGGAATGCCCTGCTGGTGTTCTCGCTGCCTTTTGCGATCGCACTATTGGTCACATTCAGAAGCAAATGAGTTTAGTTTTGCGTATTATCATAGGTTAATATATTTGGCAAACGGGTTCGCCGCCTGGCGGACCCATTTCTTTATTATGAGAAAACTCTTCTACTTAGGCATTATCGGCATCATCCTTTACGAAATCGCGAAAGTCTATTTTATCATGCCCATGCCGGGCAGCCAGCGGATGAATAGCATCGATGTCGCTTATCTCCTGCATACCTGGCGCTGGCCGTTGAGGATTTTGTTCTGGGCGATGATCCTTGCTGGTTCACTTTCAGTATTTTCAGGTAAATTGAAATGGTTGCCAGCTATTTTCCTGCTGCTCGCGGCAGGCATTACTTATGCTACAAACTACGAAATGGCCGCGGATACGATGTTCTACCAACCTTCACAGGTGATCCAGCACGATGCGGCGACCAACAAAGTGGATATGGACAGGCTGGTGATCGGCGTGGAGGCGAATGGCGAGGCGAAGGCTTACCCGATCCAATATATAGGCTATCATCACCAGGTACGCGACATGCTCGGTGGCAAACCCATTATGGTTACTTATTGCACCGTATGTCGCACAGGCCGGGTTTTTGAGCCGAACGTAGATGGCAAACCGGAAGTTTTCAGGTTGGTTGGAATGGACCATTTCAATGCCATGTTTGAAGACGAGGAAACCGGAAGCTGGTGGCGACAAGCGAATGGAGAAGCGATCGCGGGCCCATTGAAAGGTAAAATGCTCCCCGAGCTCGCCAGCACCCAAACCTCGCTGAGCCAATGGCTGAAATTGCATCCAAACAGCAAAGTAATGCAGCCAGATCCGGTGTATCAGGCTAAATACGATTCCATGAGCCGCTATGAATCCGGTCGCGGGAAATCGGCATTGACCCGTACCGACACATTATCCTGGAAAGACAAATCCTGGGTAGTAGGCATCCAGGCAGGCGGCGGCGCCAAAGCATTCGACTGGAACCGGCTCAAAAAAGAACGCATCATCAACAACCAGGTAGGAGCAACACCGGTTGCATTGGTGATCAGTGCCGACAACAATAGCTTCTTCGCATTCGATAAGGAAATTAGTCAACCATTTACCCTGAAAAACGACACCATTTTCACTGAAAAAGGTTCCTACAACCTTCTTGGCAAACGCCTCACCGGAACTGGTAACGATCTGAAACGCATCAACGCTTACCAGGAGTTTTGGCACAGTTGGCGTACTTTTCATCCGTCCACGGAGCAATATTAGTATCAGTTAATGCCCGCAATTGCGGAGCCTTTGTGGCATTTGAAAGACCCCAATGTAAACGCTTGCAATGAAACAACGCTACCTAGTAATCATCCTCCTCTGCACACTTTTGGGCATCCGATGTGCTCAGGCGCAAACCGATCATCCAGACAAAAAGAAAGACTATGACAAAGTCTTCGACCTCAACGAAGTCACGGTAGGAGAACGCAAAAATACGATCCACACGGAACGCATGCCCGACGTCCACAATACCTACATCACCGCCGGTAAAAAGAGCGAAGTGGTTCAGGTCGACGGCGTCAATGGCAACATTGCCGAAAAGACAGGAAGGCATATTTTTGCCAAAATCCCCGGTGTGTTCGTCTACGATATGGACGGCAGCGGCAATCAGGTCAACATCTCCACCCGTGGCCTTGACCCACATCGCTCCTGGGAATACAACATCCGGCAGAACGGCATTATCACCAACTCCGACATGTATGGCTATCCTGCAAGCCATTACAGCCCCGCCATGGAATCGATCCAGCGTGTAGAGCTTGTGCGCGGGACCTCGTCACTGCAATACGGTGCGCAGTTTGGCGGGATGATCAACTACGTGACCAAAGGGCCTGATACCACCAAAGCATTCACATTCGAAACCATCAACTCCGGAGGCTCTTTCGGGCTTTTCAGCTCTTATAATGCCATTGGCGGGAAAGTCGGCAAGCTTACTTACTCGGGCTATTACCAGAAGCGCCATTCCAACGGCTACCGCAAGAATGCGAAATCCGATGCGGAATCGCAATATGTGAGTTTGATATACGAATTCAGCAAATCGTTCCGCATTAAAGCGGAGCTGGGCCGTTCGGAATATGTATACCAAATCCCCGGCCCGCTGACCGACGCGATGTTCAACGAAGATCCGAGGCAGTCGACGCGCTCGCGCAACTATTTCAACCCGGACATTTATGTGCCTTCGATCGTCATAGATTGGAAAGTCAATCCGAATACGCAAATCAAGTTCACGAACTCTGGAGTTTACGGCGCACGCAACAGTGTAATGTTCGATGCATTTGCCAACGTGCCGGATACCATTAGCCGGGTAACGAATGCGTACCGCGCTCGCCAGGTGGATATCGATAATTTCAAGAGTTTCACTTCGGAACTGCGGCTCACGCACCAGTACGATATCCTCGGTTTCCGAAATGTAGTTTCTGGCGGCATTCAGTATATGCACAACAAACTTCGCCGCCGCCAGCTCGGCAAAGGCACCACCGGAAGCGATTTCGATCTGGCGGTAACCGACCCGCAGTTCGGCCGTGATATGTACATGACTACCGATAACATCGCTTTGTTTGTAGAAAACCTCATTTTCATCACCCCGCGCCTCAGCTTTTCGCCCGGCGTCCGTGTCGAGAAAGGCAGCACGGATATGACCGGCAAGATCACCTATTACGATCCGCAGAACTTGCCGAACACGATCAAGCATAGCTTCCCGCTATTCGGGATCAGCTCGCAATACAAGCTCGGCACCGACGGCCGCCTTTATGCAGGCTTCTCGCAGGCTTACCGCCCGGTCGTTTTTAAAGACATTATCCCCGGCTCCGTTTTGGAACAAGTTGATAAAAACCTGAAAGATGCCACCGGCTATAACCTCGAAGCGGGCATCAACGGGAATATTAAGGACGTGTTGAAATACGACATCGGCCTGTTCCAGGTGCTGATCAACAACCGCATGGGAACTGTATCGATGAAGGATGCAAGTGGCAATGCCTATCTGTACCGCACTACCACCGGCGACAGCAAAACCCGTGGCGTGGAGGCATATTTGGAATACACCGCATTCAAACGGTACAACGGTGCGGAGGCACAGACCGAACTTTCATTCTTCACGGCGACGTCCTATTTCGACGCCAAATATATCCGTGGCAACGCAGTGCAAAACAATGAAAACAAAAGCGTAGCCGGCAACCGCGTGGAAGGCGTCCCGACCTGGATTTCAAGAAATGGTATTCAGTTCCAGCACAAGAAACTTTCGGTAACCGCCCAATACAGCTACGTAAGCTCCAACTTCGCCAATCCGCTTAACACGGAAAAGCCCTCGGCAAATGGTACTATCGGAAAAGTATACGGATACGGCCTCCTCGACGTGAATGCAACCCTGTACCTCGGTCAGAATTACAAGCTACGTTTCGGCGTGAACAACATCACCGACAAGCAATACTTCACCAAACGCCCGACCATGTACCCCGGCGCGGGTGTGTGGAGTTCGGATGGCAGAAGCCTGGGGATTTCGTTTGGCGTTAAAATCTAATTTTGAATGACTGAATGAGTAAATGACTGAATGACTGAATGAGTGAATGAGTGAATGAGTGAATGAGTCAGGAGGTCAGTAATAGTTATGTATTGTTCAAATAAGCAATAAAACAGCTCGCAACGCCAGACAACACTTGACAGCCCCTTGCTATTCATCATTCCAAGGCGAACCATTCACTCATTCAGTCATTCACTCATTCAAAAATAGTTAGAACTAAGTATTGACCCTTACTTCAAAGACGGGCAAATTTACATAGCCTCGCACGAAGGACAATCCGATATAAACAGGTTACTTTTTGTAACCGATTTTGTATCAGATTGTCCTTTAATTATTTATAATCAATGTGTTATGGTTGTTTGACTAAAATAGTTTTAAATCAATAGTGACGTTTTCCTCTTCTTCACGACCTACCCATGATAACAGAAATCGGTTCTCCGGATTTTCCATTGATCCAGGCTATCAAAAGTGGCAATGAAAAGGCTCTTGGGCTTTTTTATAAGGATAACTATGGGAAAATCCTGCACCTGGTCCTGAAAAACAGCGGAAGCGACGACGACGCACGCGACGTGTACCAGGATTGCATGACGGAGGTGGTTTTACAGATCAGGCGTGGTCGGCTGGATCAATTGGGCAGCAGGCTTTCCACCTATTTGTATTCGGTTTGCTATTACAAATGGATCGACCGGTTACGGCAGAAAGGGAAAATGATGCAGGCGGGTTATGGCGACGATCTGGAAACGGCGGTGATCGAGGAGGACGACAGCTCACCTTACCTCCAGGCGCTTGAAAAAGTGCTCGGGCAGATCGGTGAAAAGTGCATGATGTTGCTGAAAGCCTTCTATTACGAAAAGCTGACGATGACCCAGATCGCTTCGAAGCTCGGTTTTGCGGACGAGAATTCTGCCAAAAGTCAGAAGAACAAGTGTATGGACAAAGCGCGGTTTCTGGGAAAAAATGTGCTGAAACAACATTACAGCTGACCAGATGGAAAACGAAGACAGAACCGAGCGCATCGACCGTTACCTCGAAAACACGCTCTCCCCCGCGAAAAAAATCGCATTTGAAAACGAAATGGCGGCCAACGCCGACTTCCGGCTGGAAGTGGAAGCGCAGGAAGCCGTGCGGAACCTCATCAGCAGCCAGGCGGAAAAAGAGAATCTCCGGCAGCTCTTCGCGACTTTTCATGCGGAAATGGAAGCGATGCCGACCGGCAAGGAAGAAAGTCAGGTTAATGAGTATTTGCAGAATAAGAAAGGCATACAGCGGCAGTTGCAATGGAGCAATTGGTCGTATATGGCTATCGCAGCGTCCGTGGCGATCCTGATCATCGGTGTGTGGACTGTTTGGAATAACACAAAACTCACGGGCGGATTGACGGGCAACAAATCGGAAATCCGTGTAGACGAACGCAATGAAGTTTTTCGCGTGCCCATGCTGAGCTGGAAAACGGAGGGGTTTAAACCGGTTTTGCAAGACCGGCGAATGATCGACGTGACGATCGTCCGAAGCAAGGAATACCACTCGCATTACCGTTTCACCGACATTCTTGAAATATACTCCGACAAGCTGACTGAAAAGCAGCAGAAGATCAGCATTGCGTATGATGTGGATTTGCAACAATACCGCCTCCACATCGGGAAAAGCAGTTACACCATCCGCAAAACGGAGCAGATTGCGCCTTTGAGGCAACCCTGAAAAATATAGACCCAATTCTACCATGAGTCCGCAGAAATTACGCATTGGCCGCAAGCCGGATAATGATATTGTGGTGGACCATCCGAGTGTGAGCGGTTACCATGCTCTGGTGACGCTCGGGCCTGATCGCTCCGGCATTCTGGAAGATAATGACTCTTCGAATGGCACTTTCGTGGACGGCGTTCGGATTCGCAAAACACAGCTTACTCCGCGCAGCAGCATTCTGCTGGGCAAAATGCCTTTTGAGGCCAGCAAGATTTTTCGCTTCGACAAACAGCCCGACGACTACGCATTTGAATTTGGTGAAATGCAGTACGTGTGGCAGAAATTAGAAGACGAGCGCGTTGCGATGATCAATATTCAGAAAAAGATCGATGTCATGCTCGCCATTCCGTATATCGGCCGGGTGATCATTCTGCTGATGAACAGGCATTACGGGCTCGAAAACCGGCGGGTGAAATGGAAGGAAGATATGCGCCGCCTGTGGGTGTGCCCGGCCTGCCAGCAGCCGCTCCGGGATTATGACTGGCTTACATGGAACGACTGCGAGCACCTCAAAAAATGCCCCAAATGCAAGGTGAGATGGTTTTAGAAAAATTTTGAAAAAAAATCGGTGACCTTCTCCGAGTGCCGCCGATAAAGGTTCAAATGATCTGAAAACTTCTAAAATCTAACGACCATGTCAGAGCAAACACAAATTATCGGCGAAGACAGCGAGCTGCTGCCCGAAGCACTGGTAACCCCTAAAAGAGCAAAAAGTAAGGCAGGTGGTGCTATCGCGGCGGGTGCCGCCGCGGGTGTAGGTGCCATTGCATACGACTCCTATGCTGGAGATGACACCAAAAAGGATGAAACAACACCGTCGGGCATTCCCTCGGCGGACACCGAAAACAAAACAGACAGCACCGCTACCGTACCTGCCGACTCGGAGGTGATTGAAAACAATCCTGCGCAAGACACCATTCCAGCCCACCAGCCAACGGCTGTTTTGATCCCCGATCACCTTAGCATCGTGAATGCGCCGGACAATATGAGTTTTGATGAAGCATTTGCCTGGTCACGCGAGGAGGCGGGGCCCGCACAGCTCTTCGAATGGAAAGGCGAATTGTACCACACCTGCCATGCCCATGAATACGCTGCACTCCCGACCGAAATGAAGGAGCTGTTCCAGGATATGTGGTTGGACAATGCATTCGGTTTTTCGGAACTGCCTGCGGAAGGTTATATGGTGAGCTACGATTACGATATGAGCCCGGCCGTTGAGTCGAGTGAGGTAGCGGCAGACACGACTACCACAGATTCTACTGCAACCGATGCTACCATTGTGGCTGAGCAGGACAGCGTGAGCATGGACACCGACGAATACGGCATCGTATACACGCAGGAGGATTATGATAATGATTTCGAAGGTGTGGACGAATGGGTTAACCCTGAGGACATTGCTTGATAGCCACATTCAACCGCTGAACTTATGATCGTCGTTTGTCCATCGTGCCAGGCCAGGTTGAGGGTGAATGAAAAGGCATTGTCGCCGCAGAACCCTGTGATTGCATGCGTCCGTTGCCATTCACCCGTTCGCATTGGGCTACCTGCGGCAGAACGCCAGGCTTCTGAGGAGGCCACATTGATATTCGAACCTGCGGAGGTAGGTTGGGTGATCGTCCATGATGAATATACCGAATCGCAGACCCTTCCCCTGAAACCCGGCTTGCAGATCGTGGGCCGGTTTTCGGAGAGCAAGCCCTGCGAAGTGATGATCCAGTCGCAGGACCGCTATATGAGTCGGCGGCATTTGGTGATCGAGGTGGTGAAGAGCAGGGAAGGGGTTTACAAATATTGGGTGTCCGAACATCCCGATTGTACCAATCCTACCTTCATCGATACCTATCCGCTCAAACGTGGGACGACAGTCGAACTCGTGGACGGCGTGATCATGCAATTGGGCAAAACCAAAGTGGCATTGAAAACCGCCGCCGCTGCCGGAACTGCCAGGAATGCCTCTGAAACCGTAGCGAGCAGCGATTTTGCTAAAACAGTATTATTCTGACAACCTTATGAAAGTTCAGATAAATCAGCCCGTCTCGGTATATGGACTCGGTAAACGGACCAATAATGAAGATAACCTTTTTCCCCCGCCGGGTGCAGCTTCCGTCAGTGACACACTGTTTATGGTATGCGATGGAGTAGGGGGTAGCGAGAAGGGTGAGGTGGCCAGCGAACTGGCGTGCCGGTCGGTTTCGGGCTACTACCAACGTCACCGCATTACGGTGAGCGACGATGCCTCGGTGTATAATGCCATTGCTTTCGCACAGGCCGAAATGGAACGGTATGGAAGGGATAATCCCGGATCGCAGGGAATGGCGACGACGCTTACGTTCCTGCATCTGCACGAGCGTGGGGCCACGGTGGCGCACATCGGCGACAGCCGCGTATACCATGTGCGTAACGGGAAAGTGCTATGGAGCACCCGCGACCACAGCTATGTGAACGACCTCGTTAAAGCCCGTGTGATCACCGAAGAGCAAGCCCGTACACACCCGCGTCGCAACGTGATTATGCGTGCGCTGCAAGGTGGCGATCCTGATACACAAGCTGATGTTCATCATATTGCCGACCTGGCTGGGGACGATTACTTCTTCCTTTGCTCCGACGGCATCCTCGAAAGCTTGGATGAAAACGCGCTGCTGGAAATCCTGTCGGCGCCTGCGTCGGACGATGCGAAAATGGAACAGGTGCGCAAGCTATGCGAGCAGTTTAGCAACGACAATTTTACGGCCTATCTCGTGCCCATTCATTCCGTGGAAATGCTTACGGTAGAATTGCTGCCTCCGGAAACATCTTCTAAAAAGAATGAAACGGAAAACGAATCGGCACAGAAGCCTTTGAACATGCGTGTGTGGGTAATATTTGCTGTGCTGATGTTTTCGTCGGGTTGGTATTTCTGGCACCACCGCAAGCCCGAACCGGTTCCTGTAAAACCTCAGCCTGCTCACGTAGCCGTTGCCAGGGATTCGGTCGTCGTATTGCAGCCGGTGAAGCCGGTCAAGCAAGGCAAGCAAAAACCGCATTTGAAAAAAGATAAAAAAATCCGGTGACCTCGCGACCATGCCTTCGATAAAGGGCAAAAGAACTTCAAATCCCTAGCATCATGACTTACGAAGAATTTTTGAAACGATACGAGTTCGATACCCAGGATCAGAAAGCGATGCTCGGCGCGGGTGGTTTCGGCTCAGTTTACAAGGCCTTCGATACGGTACAGAAACGTTTTGTGGCCATTAAAGTGGCCGAAGTGAAGCATGAGAAATTTAATTTGCTTTATGAAAAACAGATCGTCGACGAGCTCGACTCCCACGAGAATGTGGCGCGTTACGGCAACTGCTACCGGTTCCAGTTCATGCCTGTTCGATACGATTTTGCCGTCCTGACTTTTTATCAGGAAGGCAACCTGGCCGACGTTCTGAGGAAATACGCACTGACCATCCCGCAAAAATACCAGATCCTCGAAGGAGTGCTGAAAGGCGTGGGGCATTTGCATAAACACCACATCATCCACCGCGACATGAAGCCTCAAAACGTGCTCATGGAACGTCAGGGTGATCGCTGGGTGCCTAAGCTAACCGACTTTGGATTGAGCAAACTGACCGATACCAATACCCGTTCGGTGGAAAATTCATCAATCGGACTGTCGATCGCTTACGCCGCTCCGGAGCAGATCCAAAACCGCGAGATCCGGCATAATGTCGATTTGTGGGCCGTGGGGATCATCGCTTACCAGATGTTTATCGGCGACCTGCCATTCGACGCTTCCCGATCGATGAGCCAGGAAAGCTGGAACCTGGAAGTGAGCAAGCTGATCGTGAAAGCGAAAGTATCTGATAAAGTAAGTCAGATACCGGAGCCATTCAGGACCATTATCAAAAAATGCCTCGTGCCCGATAATGCGAAGCGTGTACAGCAGGCGGAGGAGTTGCTGGAAATACTTGGTAGCCCTCCTAGTCAATCGCAGGAAAAAGTGCCCGCGAATGATGAGAACACGATCCGGATCGATGAACCTTTTGCCAATACCCAAGAGCTCACCATCCGCGCCGATCATCTCGTTCAACTCGCAGAATCGAAAAAGGGTTTTGAAAAAGAACAAACATTGCGCGATGCCATCGGTTTGTATGAAGAAATCCTCCGCATCGATCCCGGGCATATGCACGCCCGGTTCCAGATCGGGCAATGCAATAGCAAGCTGAAACAGAAAACGTCTTTTAAAATACCAAGGTTACTCTCGAAAAAAGTAATGCTCGCAGCTGCGGCGGTGATGGTCGGAATGGGCTCGGTGTATTTTTTTTTATGGCGCTCTGCTGCCCGTAAAGAACTGGCTTGGGCAAAGTCTGCAAACAATTCGAACATCCTTCCTGCCGACTCTGCGAATACTTATCAGCAAATGTTCCAAATCCTTGACAAATATGCCGGTACGTTCGCGATGGACGACACTACGAACAACATCCTCGGAATTTTTTACCAGAATGGCCGGGGAGGAGCGCAGCAAAGCTTTGAAAAAGCAATGGAGTTCTACGAAAGAGGTGGTGACTTTGAATGGGCGAAATACAATATCGGCTATCTCCATTTCTGGGGAAAAGGGACGCTTAAAAATTTCGAAACTGCTGCGGAACATTTCAAAGAAGCTTACGACAAAAAACAGCTTGCTGGCGCAGCCGATTACCTGGGATACATTTATGAAGAGGGCGGCTACGGTGTTACCAAAGATTATAAAATTGCCAAAAGCTGGTTTGAAAAGGCGGTAGCGGGTGGTTCGAGCTACGGACAGTTTGAACTCGGGAAAATGTACCAGTTGGGGCGCGGGATGGCCGCTAACGAAGCGCGCGCCAAATATTACTACACATTAGCGGCCAATCAGGGTAATTCCAATGCCCAGCAAGCATTGAACAATATCAATCGCGGCCGCCCGAACAGCGCTCTGGCGCACGCATCGAGCCCCTATCAATATAACAACAAACCCAAACAGGCGCGGCAGAAAAACAATGCCGGTGCATTCTGGGAAAAAGTGGGTAACGAGCTTTTCAAACAGGCCGTACGGAGATAATAACTTAAACGGAATCGATCACTTTTTGACCTTTACTACAATGAAAAATATAACCAATATCCTCATTTTCGTTGCCGTAGCTGCCGGGGTTTTCTTCGGGTACAAATGGCTGAAAGGCGCGAAGTTTGTCGGAACCCAGGGTCACACCTACGCCGTGATTGTCGGGATCTCCGACTACCTCAATGGCTCCGATCCGCAAAGCGGCATCCAGGCCCAGCTCAACGACCTGCGGTACTGCGACGATGACGCACGCATTTTCTATGATTTCCTCAAAAGCCCCGCAGGAGGTTCGGTGCCTGCTGAAAATATTGCATTGCTAATAGACGGACAGGCCAGCAAGTCGCAGATCATCAGTCAGATGGAAGTATTTTTTGCTAAATCCGGCCCCGACGACCGCGTGATCTTCTATTTCGCAGGCCATGGTGCCAACGGTTTTTTTGCGACTTACGATATCGATATGCGCAACATGAATACCAGCCTGAGGCACAAGGATGTAAAAGAAGTGTTTAAAAAATGCCGCGCTAAAACCCGGCTGTGCTTTGCCGATGCATGTATGTCGGGAAGCATGAAGAACCGTGCGAGGGAAATGGAGGAGGCGAAGCCGGTCCCCGTGTCGGTGCGGTCATTTGAAGATGAAGAATCCGGCCTGGTGGTGCTGATGGCGGCGAGATCTTACCAGTATTCCAGCGAAAACGATAAAATTCAGCACGGCTATTTTACCAAATATCTGGTCGATGGCTTGCAGGGAGAGGCCGACAAGAATAAGGACGAACTGGTGACGATCAAAGAGGCATTTGACTATCTTTACCTGCATTTGGCATCGCTTCCTAAAAGTGGCCCCGAAGATAAAGGACAGATCCCGGTGATTTTCGGAAAATATGACCCGGAAATGCCGGTGGCGAGGTTGAAGGGGGCGGCGTGAGGCCGCGATGGCCGACGGCTGACCGCCGACCATGGACCGCCGACCATGGACCGCCGATTGCGGTGTGTGATAATGAAAGTAGGTCGCCAGAATGGCTTTATCGGGGCTGTTCTGACGACTTTTGGTTGTTAGCGGATGAGGAACCTTAGGAATAACTGGCCGTTGAATGTGTTTATTTTGATTGCCTTGTTCTGGGAGAGGTTTGATACCGGTAGGATTGCGTTGGCACCGATTTGTAGTTTTCCATTTAATGCAAAAGGTGGATGGAACAGTATCCCGGCGCGTATTGTCCACTGTTGCTGGCGGATATAGTTTCGGGTGGCTTCTCCGCCACTGGTACTGAGTAGCGAGCCTGGAATGAATACACCGAGACTGTTTTCCGATTCTTTTCGGAATAATGCACCTGAAAACCTGGCGTAGGAAAAACCGGTTGTGGCCGAAAACCAAGGTGTGATTTCATATTGATATTGCAATGTGAAATTCAGGCCCGCCGCTTTGATGAAGTTGGTATTGATGTAATATTTAACAATTGACGAATCAGGTGCCGATTGTATGGAATCCAGTTGCTGAACGAGTTGTTCATTCTTGCCAAAATAAGTGTGGGTAGGTGCGAATGAGAATGTCAATGCATGTCTGTTCCAGCTATTGGAAATAAAGAAACCGGGAATTGCCAGTCGGGCAGGGCGTTTGATGCTGTCGGCTCCGGTAAATAGAAATGGGCTTGCGTCGTTGGTAGCGGGCCATTGCATATTCCATTCAGGGCCAAAATGAATGCTTCGCAGAAAGGATTTTTGAACTTTGGCAGGTGATTGATGTGCCGGTGAAGGCTTTTTAATCATTCCATTCCAATTGAAGGGTCTATTATTAAAATGCCCCGGCCGCGGGTCCAGGTTCTTCACGAGATATTGAGGCGATGTGCTATGGCTGCCTGATGCGTGACCTGTCGGACCAGTTTCTGGAATGGATGCGCCATTCCTCAAAGTCGTTGGGGACACGGGCTTATAGTCGCTATTCAATAGCTCGCTGGACGAGTGTCCGGCAATTTGGTCGGACTTCCGGATCGACTTCGCTTGCTGTCTGCCATTTTTCGTCACTGTTGGACGATTAGATACGTGTTTTGCATTAAATGGGAGGTGGTTAGAAGACGATTTATTGGAATGAGAAAGGCTTTCACGCACTTTTCGAGGATTATGTGTTCCTGATCGGGAATTATGTACTCCTGATTTGGCATCGGGTACTCTAATCTCTTCTCCATTTGCGGGCACAGTTGTCTCCGCGCTTGCTATGGGTTTTTCCACTTCGTGCTTTTCCGGGGCGGCAGATGTTGCAGGTGTATTTTTCACGTCCTTATCGATTTCGTGTACAATGGCAGTCGAAGCAGGTGAAAGTGAAATGGACCGTGTTGGGGCTGATTGATTGTCCGAAGGCTCAACGAAAACGAAAAGGGTAACCAATACCGCCGATAGGAGCATGATGGGCAATGCAATGAGCAGGCCTTTGAAGCTGGTTGCTGAGCTCAGTAACTTTTGTACTCCACGAACGTCTGAATGTGCACCGGCCTCCGCACCATTCAATACCTCGTTCATATTGGCCCAGGCCTCATCGGCCGGTATTTCTGGATCGGGAAACGAGCCTTTGCGATATTGGTCGATATGGTTGTTTTTCCTTTTCATCAGAGAGGGTTTTCGAGGATTGTTTTTAGCCGGTTCCTGCTCTCATTCAAATGCCATTTGACGGTGCCTTCGCTGATCTCCACGGCTTGCGCTATTTCTTTTATCAAAAACCCATCCAGATAATACAGGCTACAAATCCTTCGGGTGGCAACGGGCAGTTGCATGAGGTATACGTGAATATCATTGCCTGAGAGTTGTTCAAAAGGGTTCTCTCGGGATACAAATCCCATCGTGTCGTTCAGTTCTACATAGTCGAATGTCTGTGTCTTTCGGTCGCGGAGCATGGTGAGCGCCGCATTACGGACGGTCGTATACATCCAGCTGAAAAATTCACCTTTCTCGGGATTGTATTGATGGATATTTGCAAACACTTTAAGCATACCATTGTTAATCGCCGTAAGGATATCATGCTTGTCGTCGAAGAAGTTTTTGCATAATGCAAACAGGACAGGGTAAAATTGGCGGTACAATTTTTCCTGCGCCTGGCGTTCCCCGCGACGGCATCCTTCCAATGTGCGGTTCAATGTATTCAACTGGCATTATTTTGCATGGCTGGCAAAATAACGCCAGCCATGCGATTGTGATATTATAAAGATCGTTTACAATGATTTTTTGGTAATAACGACACGGCTTTCATCGGGCCAGGTGAATTCATAGGTTGATACCCCTGTACGTTTGATAAAACCCTTGTATACCTTCTGATTTAACCGAATTTCGAGGCCGCCGCTGAATTTGGCAGGCATATCGGTAATAACCGCCGTCCCCAGTCCCTGGGACTCACTGCCCGGCGAGCAGTTGAAACCCTGGATGATGTTATCGAAATCAATCAGATAGGCGTTTTCTGCCGCTGTTAAATGCGTGACCAGAATGTTGTAGCCACATGGGTATTTCTTATCTGTGGCGCATTGAAATAACAGCCAATTTGCGGACGAATCGGGTTCTACAATGGGTGTTATTCGCACGATATCATCAGCAAGCATCGATTTCCCTTTGCTAGGGTCGTAATGGGAACTATCGGTTCCTGTGCTGTCATTGGTCCAGGTGCTGTCAATAATAATCGTGTCTTTCCCTATGCTATCCTTTACGATGCTATCTTTCCCTATGCTATCTTTTCCGACGCTATCCGCATTCGCCCGCGCCGCAATCGGTGCCGGCGCATCTTCGTTCAGTTTGCCCTTTTCACAAGCGACCAATTGCACAACCCATAACACAATGCACAATACCAGCCATTTTTCTCTTTTCATGACATTAAATGTTTAAAATTTAAATAATGGAAATCAGGAGGCCCCCTGTCAATAAAATAAACTACACGGGATGGCCGGGAGGTTGGGTGGCTATTGAAAAAATCTTTGGAAAGGCTGATTAGCATTTGCATTGTCAGTAAAAACGAGTCATCCGGGCGTTTTTGTTTTGAATTGAATAACCTGACTAACCGCCTCATGAGAAAGGGAATTATTTACTGTCTGCTGCTGCTTGCATCGTTTTCGGCAGCGCTTGCCCAGAATTACGATGAATCGAAAGTACCGCTTTATGTCCTGCCCGATGTTTTGAAGACAACCGGCGGAAAAGTGATCCGTAGTGGAGAAAAATGGGAAAAGTTGAGACGCCCGGAAGTGTTAAGGCTTTTCGAAGATAATATTTACGGCCGAATGCCGGTGGATTATGACAGCATCCGTTACATGCTCACACAAGACGACGTCCCCGAAATGGATGGGAAGGCGGTTTTGAAACAAGTGACAGTAACCGTTTTCAGGAACAAGCAATCGGTGCAGATCAATGTGGTGCTATTTGTACCCACGCAACCGCGCAAACCGGTGCCGGTATTTCTGTTGATCAATAACCGGGGCAAGGACAACACCGATCCTACACGGGTTAAAAAGAGCGAATTCTGGCCGGCTGAAATGGTGGTCGACAGCGGTTTTGCCATCGCGGCCTTCCACGTGAGCGATCTCGCCCCGGACGATAAGGAGACGTACATGACCGGTATTTTGGAAAAACTCTACCCTGAGCAACTGAACATGGATAATGGCATGAAAGCGATAGGCGCCTGGGCCTGGGGCGCAAGCCGGGTGATGGATTATTTCGAAACGGACAGGGATATCGACGCCAAAAAGGTCATTGTGGTAGGGCATTCAAGAGGTGGAAAGACCTCATTGTGGGCCGCCGCGCAGGATCAACGCTTTGCCGCTTGTGTCACCAACTGCTCGGGCAATACGGGTGCGGCGTTGGCGCGGAGGCAGTTTGGGGAGCGGATTAGTCGGATCAATACTACATTCCCACATTGGTTTAATAACAATTACAAACAGTTCAACGACAAAGAAAGCGCCCTGCCGGTTGATCAGCATATGCTCATAAGCCTTATTGCGCCGCGCCCTGTGTACGCGACCAATGCTTCCAAAGACCTCTGGGCCGATCCCACAGGCACTTTTCTGGCGATGAAGGCGGCTGAGCCGGTTTATGCATTATACAATATCAAGCCGGAGCTCCCCAAAGATCCTCCGGGCATTAACACGCCGGTAATTGGTTCGCATTTCGGTTACCACAACCGCGAAGGCGAGCATAACATGACCGCTTACGATTGGGGAAATTTTATCCGTTTTGCAAAGAAGTTCTGATTACTTGCGCAGGGCTTTCTTTTTCGTAAAGACAATAGGTGAATCGAGCGTCGCGCTGAACCGGGCCTCTTTATGGGGGATAATCATGGGATCGATGTAAATGAAGGAATTGAACGCGTATCTTACATAGCCTTCATTTTTGACCACCTCAAAGGGTTCTCTTTTAAACATTCGATAAAGACGGCCCTTCTTGTCCCTAAAGCCCCAAACAGCGTCTTTAGGGACTTTTGTTTTTACACCATTTTTGTATTTGATAACCATATACCTGCCAAATTTTTGAGGCCAGATGTTGCGTATGGAACTATCCGGTTGGGTGGTCTCTATGTCGGTGCTGCGATATAACAATGCGGCACGCTGTCCCAGGGCATTTCCAGCCACGAGCAGGGCGAATCCGAAAATGAGTTGAGATGCTTTCATGTTTCAGTTCATTGATTTACATAAAATTAACGGATTATAAGTGACTTGTCAATGCCTAATTCTTAACCCGCTGTTCCTCGGTGCCCGAGCCACCAACACTTCGTTTGCGCTTGCTGGAAGTGCCTTTGCTGAAATTATAGGTAAATGAAGCTACTACCGCTCGGGTGTCGGCGTCGTTGTTGTAAGATGCCCGTGCATTTGGGATGTTGAGAATCCGACCGTTGGGTTCCAGGGAGCTGAAAACGTCGCGAAGCGCAAGTTTGAAGATTCCTTTGTCCTTCATGACCTTTTTCTGGACAGCGGTATTGACGAGGAAAAGGTCGTTTTTATCAAATTGGGCGCTCTGGCTTCTGGTGATGTAAAAGCCGCTCAGTTCGGCGCTCCATCCGTTTTTGAACAAAAACTGGTTATTGGGGCTAATGTAGCCGTATGTCGAACCCGTGGTACGGTCGGGGTCGCCGGGCATGCCGCGGAAATTGTTCCGGATCAGTTCCGCGTAAAAGTTGCAAGTCCACCAGTTGCCCGCTTTGAGCTGCGCTGACAGGGTAATACCGCCCCAGATAAGTCTGCTGATATTTCCTGTCCGGCTGATGAAGACATTCCCGGATTGCTCGATTACCTCACCCTGCATATTTCGGACATAATTATACAGAAACGACAGGTTAAAGCGGTTTTTGTAGCTCAGTGAAACCTGGAATTTGTTGCCTAGCTCGGGTTTCAAATAGGGGTTTCCGGCGAAGTAGGAGAATTTATCCAACAAAAAAACAAAGGGATTGAGGTCCTGATAATAGGGGCGCCCGATTCTTCGTCCATAGGAAAAATTCAGACGGGTATTATTGGTGTCGAGTTTGTAGCTTACATAGAGCGTCGGGAACAGACTGGTATAATGCAATGTAAATGAAGAATCCGACTTAAATGCATTGCCCAGTTGATGTCCATGGACATTGGTATTTTCGGCGCGGAGCCCTGTTTGCAAGGAAAATCGGTTAAAATCCCTATTGAAATTTACATAACCTGCATTGATGTTCTCGGAATAACGGAAGCGATTGGTTTTATCATAATCTATGGAAATGATCTCTGCCTCGTGTAAAAAGTAATTGGCTGCATTGTCTGTCTTCACCAGACTTGTTTTAAAACCGCTTCCCAGCTTACCTTTTCGTAGCGGGTGCTCATAATCGGCTTTGGCGGAGTAAATGTTGATGGAGGAGGGCAGGTCTGTGGTGATCTTTTCCTGCCTACTAAAATTTTGATCGCCGTCGTAAAAATTGTTTAGGAAAGTCTGCCGTGCATGAATGCGATAATTGATGTAATCGGCATCGAACGTGAGCAACCGACCGGTACTGTCAAATTGATGGCTGAAATTGAGGTTAATACCGTTTTGCCGGAAGCGGTTCCTTTCGCTATTGTCGGCCTGGATCAGTGAGTCGATGCTACCAGCCGCATTCCGCACAATGCTCGCGACAGGGCGTTGCTCTCGCGAATGCGTATACGCGCCGGTATAGACCAGTCCCCAGGTTGTCTTTTCATTCGCATAGAAATCGACACCGGTTTTCAGGTTGACAGTCCTGCTTTTGGGATAAAAATAGGTGGTTTGATCAAATGAGGAACGCAATGCCCCGGTTTCATCGTAGTATCGCCGCTGGACATCGAGTTGTCGCCACTGGTCTACGCTGTTGAAACTGGCATTGGCAAACAGGTTGAAACGGTTGTTGCGATAATTAACATTGGTACTCTCATTATGCCGCCAATACCGCGACCGCGCCGGACTGAGGGTGATGCTCCCATTGAGGCCGTGAACTTTGTTTTTACGCATCCTGATATGGATGATCCCCGCGCTCCCGGCTGCATCGTAACGCGCCGGCGGGTTCGTGATGAGTTCGATCTTTTCGACAGAATTGGCCGGTAATGAGCGCAGATATGCGGCCAGCGCCGTTGCGACCAGGTAAGTAGGTCGGTTGTCGATCATCACTAAAACGCCCGGTTGTCCTTTCAAACTGATATTTCCGCTCTGATCTACCATCACACCTGGCGATTTTTCCAATACTTCGAGTACGTTGGCGCCTGCATTGGAAATGAGTGCATCGACGTTTACGATCGTCCGGTCGATCTCATACTCTACAAAATTCTTTTGTCCGGTCACCTTTACTTCATTGAGCTTGATGTTGGATGCTGATAAAGTGATGATTCCCAGGTCAGTGCCGACGTTGTGTCCTGCGATTTCAAATTTTTGACTATTAAAACTGATATATCCCAGCATTGTGACGGATGCGAAATAACTTCTGTTGTTGAGATTGGGAATGCTGAACGTACCGTCCCGACCAACTAATGCGGTTTTTACAAGACTGGAATCCGTCGCCGAGAGTACCGATACAACTGCGCCTTCCAGCGGGTTACCATCCTTCGTAACAACTTTTCCTTTCAATTGAGCATGGGCATTTCCAAACGCTGCCAGCAAGGCAACAGCGAGCCATAGGGTGAATTTCACCCGATCAATGGTTTTCATGATGGACTATTAAGGTTATTTATTTTCGTGACTAGCGGGCGTAGCTTTCCCGCCCTACTGCTGTAAGTTTTTTAAAATTATTGAGGATCAATTACTTGTGACTTCCGTATGTAAAATTGATGATGTCGCCGGGGCCACTCAGGACGGCGCTCAATATGCCCTGATGAATAGTCTCAGGTTGTTTGATTCCGTTGATAATGAGCTCTGTATTAGTGATTTTAAATGTGATGTCAGTTCTGGAAATGACTACTCCCTGCAATTCAATTTCAGCAAGGATCTTCTCGCTAATGGAAAGCGATTTTGTGGAAAGCGGCTTGTCCTCGAACAATGGCTGATAGGTTTGCAGCGGTTGCATTTCATAGGTCTGAACGTATGGCTGCCTCAAGACAGGTGCCACTCTTCCCTTACCAGATGAATCCGACAGTGTCAATGATGCGGGCTCATAAATCGGCGACAACGTATTTCGCAAGGGCCGTAATGTGTCGTGAATTGAGAGGTTTGCAGGGTTAGGGGTATTTTTAGTATTTTGATTAACTAGGTTATTGGCAGCTTTTTGTGTGCTGTTTTTGTCTGTCGTTACTTTTACTCCTGAAGTGTTTTTTAAAGGCACCTGTTGCGACGTAACTTTTTCGAAACGATGGACAGGCGTGTCAATTTTCTGCGGCTCGTGTGATTGCGCATACAGAATGGAAAATGTAAAAAATGCGAGCATAGTGAATGCCAATACGGTTTTTTCGACTGTACCCAATGTCGAATTCGAGCGCGATGCGATTCTTTTTGCCCGTTGTATCAGACCACTTTTTCCTGTGAACGCTAATTCATATACGCCGTTAGAAAGCTGGTATTCCCGGAAAGACAGGAGCGCATTGATATAAACCGCCTGATTGCCGGAGTACCTGAGTGCCATGTCGTCGCAGCAATGCTCCCGCTCTTCCCGGATAAGTCTGGAAATCCAGAGAATGCCCGGATTAAAGAAAAAAAGCAGCTCGGTAATCCGTTGTATGAAATTAACAAAGAAGTCGAGGCGGCGGATGTGTGCCAACTCGTGCAGCAGCACCATTTCGATCTGGTCGGCCGGAATGGAGGTAATGGCCCCCAGCGGAACAAGGATAACCGGTTTGAAATGCCCCAGTACCATAGGCACCTGCGCCAGACCGGACTGTAGTATGCGGACAGGCCGCATGATTCCCATAGCGGCTGCAAACTTTCCGACACGTTGCTCCCAATGCCGTCCGATGCTGTAAATCTGTTGGGTTTTGAGTTGATATAAGCGATAAAAACCCAACACAAGGCCAGCACTCCTGGCGATTACTACTATAAGCCATAGCAGTGTGATGAGATGGATATTTGTCGCCAGGAACTCTCTAACGATCGCAATGGAACCGGGTTGCCGTAGCTGAGCTTGTGGAGAGGTTGTGATCGTTGCTGATTGGTAAGAAGATGCCTCGCCAAGTAGCTTGGCGCTGGAAGAGAAGGCTTCTCCCGATCGCAGGAATGCAATGGTGGTGGCAGCAAGGAACATTAGCATAAGGCCGGTAAGCAAGTTGTACCGTACTTCCGGTCTGCTACGGCGGGTCAGTATAATGACCATTGCGGCAAGGGTAGCGACAACTGCGCCGATCCAAAGCGAATGACCAAGTGCAATACCGATCCTTTGAATGAGCGCGCTGACGTTTTCTGAATTAAGATAGCTGTTCATGGCTGACACGGTTTAAGAATTCTTTCTTTCCAATTGATCCAAAACTGCGCGGATCTCATCCAGTTCGGCCTTGGAAGCCTTCTTATTATCTAGCAACTGCATTACCAGATTGCTGGCCGAGCCGCCATAAATATGATCTACAAAACGGTCGAGCAGCAGGCTTTTGGTTTTTTTCTCCTCTTCGATGGCCTCGTAAATGTGTTTCATGCTGCTTTCATCCCGACGGAGCAGCCCTTTTTCCGCCATCAGCTGCATCTGTTTAAGGGTAGTCGTATAATTTACTTCCTTAAAAGCATTGAGCTGGTCGTGCACGAAGCGGACAGTCGAAGGGCCGTGCTTCCAGAGTATTGTCAGGATATCCAACTCCGCTTTGGTCGGTTCGTTTTTCTCATTCATGGCAAGGGAAATTCAGTACATTACAAAGGTACGATTAAAATCGTACGATGCAAATGGTAGTTAAGAAAATACTGGTGATCATCATTTTAATCCTGCCAAATGTCGATCAGGCATAAAATTTGAGCGTTTTGGAAGTAAATAAAGAGGGGATTAACTTCTTTTATACATAAAAAGCAAAGTGATGAAAGACAAAAAGCTTCCAGAAGATCAGTCGCTGGTACTGTTTACAGATCTAAACGGAATACCCCGGGAGGGGATTTACAAAAAGGCCTCAAAGGCATTTATTGAAGCCATCGGCGACGAGGGGCCGGAAGACACAGGGAATATTTATCCCGAAGAAGATATCGTTACCTGGGAATATCTTGAAAAAAAGGACCGGCCCAATCCGGACATTATGGTGATTCTCTAATTGGCTGGCAAGGGAATTTCACCTGTTGTTGCCGACGGTTTGGATTGTATGGACGATTTTCGGACGATCATCACATTACGGTGATCGGCAGGATCGATATCTACGGTGATCACTTTGCCGGTCATTAGTTCGCGGTATTCGGGATAGGAAGCATCGTGATCAAATTCAACGACGACCGGTTTTTCTCCCAGAAGCTGCACCCTCAATCTTAGATTTTCGGTGCTGAATATGGAAGGCTTGATAGGCTGCGTGTCGAGTATCAGTGCCTCATATTCACGGCCATCCCTCAATACTTTTTTCAATTTTCTGCTTTCATGGGCCCGAAGCCATTTGCCGCCGCTGATCAGCGTCACCGTGGCAAAAGCCAATGCAGCGATAGTGTAGAGTGTGAGCATTTCCATAGTGGATAATCGTGTAAAGGAAATGCGAAATTGCAGCGCTGGCAGCAAAGTGGCAAGAAACAGTTACTGAACGGGTGCCGTATGTTTGCGATCTCGGACCTTTAACATCACACAACCCCTTAATCCATCTAGAATTCGGGATGATGTTTTGGGGCAATTTTGTCGCGATGTTTTTGTTCGCATCCTATTAATCTGGGCCAAATAAGCGATCTATGTTTGCAAACAAAAAAGCACTTACAAGATATTCTCTCGTAAGTGCTTGATTTTCAAGTGGGCCCACCTGGAATCGAACCAGGCACCTACTGATTATGAGTCAGTTGCTCTAACCGAATGAGCTATAGGCCCATTTCTTTGGAGTGCAAAATTAGCGAATCGCTTCAATTCTCCAAACGAATACAACAAGATTAGCTTCTTTTGTCCGTTGCTTGTTTATTACTTTTGCCAAAAAATCGATTTTGAATAAAAGGAAAATCATTAACGACCCGGTTTACGGATTCATTTCCATCGCATCGGATCTGCTCTACGATCTGGTCGACCATCCTTACTTTCAGCGTCTCCGCCGCATTCGGCAATTAGGCCTCGCCGATATCGTTTATCCCGGTGCCCTGCATACCCGTTTCCATCATGCCCTCGGTGCCATGCATCTGATGAGTCAGGCATTGCGTGTATTGCAGGAAAAAGGGCATATGATCTGGGAATTGGAGGTGGAGGCTGCACAGGCGGCGATTTTGTTGCATGATCTCGGTCACGGTCCTTTTTCACACGTGTTGGAAAGTGTGGTCATTCCCGACGTTCCGCACGAGGCGATTACGCTGGCAATGATGAAGGATTTGAACCGGCAGATGAACGGCAGGCTTGATATAGCTATCCAGATGTTCGAAGGCACTTATCCGAGAAAGTTTTTCCATCAGATGATCTCAAGTCAGCTCGATATGGACCGGATGGATTACCTGAACCGCGATAGTTTTTACACGGGTGTCGTCGAAGGATCCATCGGTGCCGACCGGCTGATCAAGATGCTGGATATCGGTCACGATCAACTGGTGGTGGAGGAAAAAGGTTTGCTAAGCATCGAGAATTTTCTGCATGCGCGCAGGCTCATGTACTGGCAGGTGTACCTGCACAAGACGCTCCTGAGCGCCCAGGCTATGCTAACGCAGATCATGCACCGCGCCCGCGAACTGGCGGCGGCAGGAGATCAGCTTTTCGCAACGCCCGATTTTGCTCGCTTCCTGTATCATCGGGTTGCACTCTCGGATTTTTATGGTGAACCCGATTTGCTCGAAGCATTCAACGGATTGGATGATAATGACGTATGGGCATCAGTGAAAGGATGGAAAACCCATCGTGACCCCGTATTGTCAACCCTGTGTGAGATGCTTCTCAACCGAAATCTATTCAAAATCAGCTTTTTCAGTGAACCACCGGGAGAGGACGTACTGACGCCGATCAGGGCACAGCTGATGGCAGCAGGGGTGTCTGAAGATGACCTGGATTATTTCCTGATCACCGGCGAAACCACCAACTGGGCCTACGCGAAAGAGCAGGATCCGATCCGGGTAAAAATGAAAAGCGGAAATTTACTCGACATTGCCGACGCATCTGATCTCCCAACCATCGAAGCCCTGACTAAGATTGTACGCAAGTACTATGTATGTTGGGGTAAAAATGTATCTTTGCGTGGTTAATCAGGACGCTAAAAAGAAAGCTGAATTAATAAAATACACGACGTACTCGAATACTATTACCTGAAATTAGCCGATAAAATATGAAATTTACTGTCAGCGAGATTGCTCAAATGCTGAATGGAACTGTTGCTGGAAATGATCAGATTACGATCAATTCGGCTGCAAAAATTGAAGAGGGCCTGCCAGGTTGTATTTCTTTTCTGGCCAACAGCAAATATGAGCAATATATTTACTCCACACAGTCTTCGGCAGTAATTGTCAGTAAAGATTTTGTCCCTAAAAAAGAGGTCTCCGCGACGTTAATCTACGTCGACAATGCCTATACTGCCTTCACGATCCTGCTGGAAGAATATCAGAAACGTCTCTCCGATAGCAAGTCAGGCGTAGAACAACCCAGTTTTATCGGGGAAAACAGCGAGACAGGTGAGAACTGCTACCGCGGCGCCTTTTCCTACATCGGCAAAAATTGTGTCATCGGAAAAGGGGTTAAGATCTATCCGCATGCCTATCTGGGCGATGGCGTTGAAGTAGGCGACTATTCGGTAATCCACCCCGGTGTGAGGATCTATGACAATACCTTGATCGGGAAGAATTGCACGATTTTTGCCAACACAGTGATCGGCAGCGATGGCTTCGGCTTTGCACCGCAGCCCGATGGAAGCTATAAAACGATTCCGCAGCTTGGAAATGTGATCATTGAAGATAATGTAAGTATCGGTTCCAATGCAACAATCGATTGCGCAACGATGGGCTCCACGATAATCCGCCAGGGCGCAAAAATTGATAATCTGGTTCAGATCGCACATAATGTAGAGATTGGAAAAAATACCGTAATTGCGGCCCAGTCGGGAGTTTCCGGTTCCACCACTGTCGGCGAGCAATGCATAATCGCGGGTCAGGTGGGAATAGTAGGCCACATTACGATAGCAAATAATACGAAAATCGGTGCACAAAGTGGTCTGGGCAAATCCATTAAGAAGGAAGGCCTGTCGCTGTCGGGCTCTCCGGCCAGGGACCTGAACGAACATTTACGGTCCATGGCATTGGTGCGAAGGCTACCTGAGCTGGAAGAACGGCTGAAAGACCTGGAACGCAAGCAGGAAACCTCCGATTTTCAGTGAAGTGATCCCGCCGAACGCGCCTTATTTAGAAAAGGAAATAAATATAATGAACGAAAAACAACAAACCATTTCCAGGTCTGTATCCGTAACAGGAGTGGGTTTACATACCGGTGTTGTGGCTACAATGACATTTGTGCCCGCACCAGCCAACCACGGATATAAGTTCCAACGTATTGATTTACCGGACCAGCCGATCGTCGATGCAGATGTCGATAATGTTGTGGACCTTTCACGTGGTACAACCATCGAGCAGAACGGGGCCAGGGTTCATACTGTTGAACACACATTGGCAGCGCTTGTAGGCTTGCAGATCGACAACGTCCTCATTCAGCTCGACGGCCCGGAACCTCCGATCATGGACGGCAGCTCGATCAAATTCGTAGATGCATTGCTGGACGCGGGTATCGAAGAGCAAAATGCTTACCGCAATTATTTCGAAGTTCCGGAATACGTACATTATAAAAATAAAGAGAAGGATACCGAACTGGTAGCCCTTCCGCTCTCGGATTATCGTCTGACAGTGATGGTAGACTACAATTCAACCGTCATCAGCAGCCAGCACGCTTCTCTGAATGATATTACGCTTTTTAAAGACGATATCGCAGCCTGCCGCACGTTCGTGTTTTTGCATGAGCTCGAAGCACTTTACAAGCAAAACCTGATTAAAGGCGGTGACCTCACGAACGCGATTGTGATAGTGGACCGTGAAGTCCGGGATGGCGAACTCGATCATCTGTCGCAGTTGCTCAACAAACCGAAGGTGAGTGTCGACAAAACAAAGGGTATCCTCAACAATGTAGACCTGCATTATTCCAATGAAATGGCGCGGCACAAGCTGCTCGATCTCATCGGTGACCTTGCATTGGTTGGACGACCTATTAAAGCACAAATTCTTGCCGCCCGCCCGGGGCATGCGGCCAACGTAGCATTAGCGAAAAAGATCAAAAAGCTGATCAAATCGGGCAAAGGCGATATTCCGCAATACGATCCTAACAAGGCCCCGGTCTTCGATATCAGCCAGATCGGCCAGTTGCTGGCGCACCGTTATCCTTTCCAGATGATCGACAAGATCATCGCATTGGACGAGAACAGCGTCGTAGGCGTAAAAAATGTAACGATCAACGAACAATTTTTTCTGGGGCACTTTCCGGGTAACCCTGTAATGCCTGGCGTCTTGCAACTGGAAGCGATGGCTCAAACGGGCGGTATCCTCGTCTTGTCTAGTGTTCCCGATCCGGATAATTACTGGCCGTACCTAATCGGTATCGATGCCTGCCGTTTCCGGCGCAATGTTTTTCCCGGTGACACAGTTATTTTTAAATGTGAATTCACGTCTCCCATGAAGAGGGGGATCGTTAAAATGAGTGGCCGGGGGTATGTAGCCGGACAACTGGTATGTGAAGCGGATATGATAGCAAGCCTGGTAAAGAAAAAATGACTCAATCATTAGCATATATCCATCCTAGCGCCAAGATCGCTCAGAATGTAGAAATTGAACCTTTCGCGATGATCCATGGAGACGTCGAGATAGGGGAAGGATCGTGGATCGGCTCACACGCTGTAATCAATTCAGGAGCGCGGATTGGCAAAAACTGTAAAATCTTTCCAGGTGCCGTCGTTTCGGCCACGCCCCAGGATTTGAAATACAATAATGAATACACACTGACGATCGTCGGCGACAATACGACTATCCGTGAATATGCAACGATCAGCCGAGGCACCGAAGAGCACTGGAAAACGGTGGTTGGTTCCGACTGTCTGATCATGGCTTATGCACACGTAGCGCATGATTGCCGCGTTGGAAGCAACTGCATTATCGGTAACAATGTGCAGATGGCAGGCCACGTCCATGTGGGCGACTGGGCCATTGTCAGCGCGTTGAGCGCCGTGCATCAGTTTGTAAAAATCGGTATCCATGCATTCGTTTCAGGTGCATCCCTGGTGCGGAAAGATGTTCCTCCATTCACCAAAGCAGCCCGCGAGCCTATTTCCTATGTAGGGATTAATTCGGTTGGCTTGCGGAGAAGGGGGTACAGCAATGAGAAGATCGTCGATATACAGAACATCTACCGTTACATCTATATGAAGGGCCTTAACAATGCCGAAGCACTTCAAAAAATAGAGCTGGAAATGCCGCCATCCAACGAGCGCGACGAAATTATCAACTTCATTCGCAACTCGGAAAGAGGGATTATGAAAAGTCCTTTCCAAACAAGCGGAACCAGCGAATCGGAAGCGCAATCCTGATATATTTAATATCAATAAAAATGCCCCCCAAAGTCAGATACTTATTGGGGGCATTTTTTATGTGTGGACAACAACCTGGTCGCCCTCTTTTATTTCCCCGAAATCGCGGACAGTCACATTCTGGCCAAATAATATCTTATTACCATTCCGGCGATAGCTGGCTAGCGTCTTCAAGGGTTCTGGTCCTTTCACGGCTGTTTCCGGGTTAATGGTCGTCAATACACATCTTGCGCAAGGTTTAACTACTTCAAAACGGAGATTGCCAATGCTAATGTGCTTCCATTGATCCTCCGCGAACGGCTCGGTGCCGCTGATGACGAAGTTAGGGCGGAAGCGTCTCATCGTAATCGGCTCCGCCAGACGGCCGTTTAGCTCGTCCAGCGACGCTTGCGAAATCACCAGATAAGGGAAACCGTCGGCGAAACTGACATTCTCATTATGCTCAGCATAACGGGGATCGGCCTTTCTTTGCGTCGATTCGGGCATCATAACCAGCCTTAGATTCAATCCAAGCTGATGGCTGAGCCATGCATCAGCTTCTTCGGAAACAGTAACAGCCTCAACTGTATCGTCCCATACTTTCACGGTCACGGGCAATGCGGTTGCCGGCTCATAGGGCACCGTCACGGAATCTTCCGGGTTATTTCGGAGGAATATTTTCAATCCGTTTTCCAGTAATGCCACGTCGATGAGCGCCATTTGGAGGTGCACGCGTTGGGTGATGAAAACGTTTTCTTCGTCGATGACCATCCATCGGCGGTCATATTGTAACCCTCTTTCTTCGGTGAGTGCTTTAGTAAGCCTGATTCCGCCCAGTGATTTGACGGGATAGATCCATATTTCAGATAATGTCATGGCCATGATTATTCAATAGTCAGCTTGCGGACGCGTTGATTCGCCGAATCTGTAACAAAAAGGTTTTCATCTTTGTCCAGGGTACTTCCCTGAGGATGGTAAAAAAGGGCATTTTCTCCCGTGCCTTCCTTATAACCGGACGTCCCGCCTTTGCCTGCAAGCGTGATCACGTACCCATCCGGGTACACGAGCCTAATGCAATGGTTCCACAAGTCGGTCACGTATAAATTACCCAGCTTATCAACCTGAATATTGCTGGGCTGGTTGAACATCGCCTGAGCGGCCTCGCCATCCTGATATCCGTTTTTGGTAGGAACGCCGGCCAGGGTTGTAATCATTCCTTCCGGCGTGATTTTCCGGATGCAATGGTTGTGCTTATCAGCGACGTACACATTGCCAATGTTGTCAAAATTGAGATATGCAGGCATGTAAAATTTGGCATCCCTTAGCTTCCCATCCGCATAGCCCGGTGTGCTTCCTGCAAAAGTCGTTACCTGCCCTTCTTTGGACAGCTTTCTGATGACGCCGTTTTCGGTGTCGCAAATCCACAAAACACCTGATTGATCGAACTTTACACCATAAGGCTTTTTGAATTGGGCTGATGCAATATCCCCGTCCACAAGGCCAGGGCGATCGGGATGGCCGGTGACAGTAATGAGCGCGCCGTCGGGCAGTACTTTGCGGATCGCATTGTTCTCGTGGTCGGCGATGTAAATGGATCCGTCCGCGGCCAGTTCGATGCCGATCGGGAACTTCATTAACGCCTGGTCGCCTTTGCCGTCTTTGAACCCTGAATGTGGCGTGCCTACGATCGTGGAGGTCGCGCCGTCGGTGTCGATGCGCCTTACCATGCAGTTCCCGAGATCGGCAGCGAACATGATGCCCTTGCTGTCGGTCGCAATGTTGTACAGTGTTCTGAATTTGGCTTTTTGCGCCGGGCCGTCTTCGTAACCAATCGAGCCGCCCGCGAAGTAGGTGGTGGTAGCCGAATACAAATACCTGAAAGAGGCTTGCGAAGTCAGTTCTTTGCCGTTCACGGTCAGTACCAGCTTTCCGAGGCCACATTTGGCAGGAACAACAGCTGTTATTTCCGTATCTGTAACCGCATTGATTGTTGCTTTTAACCCATTGATCTGTAAGGAAACTTTGGAAACGTCTGTCCCGAAATGCTTCCCTTGCAGTTTTACCACAGTCCCCTTCTTGCCGCTACCCGGACTAAAACCCGTAAACTCCGCAACCAGCACCGGATCGCCTCCGTTCACCGGGGGCTTCGGCGATTCCGGATCGCCGCATGACAGCCATAGGGCAGACAGGGCTATCAATGCAATAAAAATGAATGCTTTCATGGGTTGATCAGAAATCGGGTAGTAACCTGTTGCTTTTGAGATTCGGCTTGAAGCACGTAAATGCCCGCCGGAAGTTTCGAGACATCCAGTTCCGCTCTGCCATTTTCCGCTTTCCGGCTTTCGCGGATCAGCGTGCGGCCTGTCATATCGGTCACGGTCAGTTTGATGTTTTGTTGTGAAACGGGGCATTCGATATGCATTTTGCCGCGTATCGGATTGGGGTATACGCTCAATGCCGCATGAGGTTGCTCGGTTCCGGTCAACACTTCTTTCGGGAATGTAATTTCCCAGATCTGGCCATGTCCTTCGAGCACATACAGCTTGTTAGCCACAATTTCAGCGTCGGTCGGCTCGGTAAAATCGGCGGCAATGCGGTGGGCATTCAGGGAATAATTGTCGCCTGCTGCATTTTTCTTCAAATCCAGCATCAGCAAATCTTGTCCTGTTTCTTGCATTGGGCCATAGTTGGCCGAGCCCGCCTGATAACTTAATACAAATCCTTTTCCCTTGTATTCCCCTCCGAAACCGGATTCCGTATCGATTACCAGCCCCAACGGCGAACGATGTGCGGTGAATGTCGCAATGCTGGTGCCATTATCGCTTGCGTCCATGATCGTGCCCGTCGCCGGGTCGCGGTACTTATCGGCATCCGGGCCCGCATTCAGGATCGGTTTGCGATAGGTCAGATTTTGAGGTTTTTTGGGATATTGTTTGTCTTCATGAAAAGCCCCGATCTGGTAAGCCGTGTAAGCGCGGTTAATGAGCTTGTCGTCCTGCGGCTTGTAGCCCGGAAACTGCATTGGTGTATCGTTGCCGCCCATTTCCCAGGGAAATCCGTAATGCGCGCCGGGCCTGATCCAGTTCATTTCTTCCGGATCGTCGCGGTCGCCGGAGTTTTCGACGCTGAACAGGTCGCCGTTGGCTGCAAAAGCCAGGCTGAATGCGTTGCGGACGCCCCGTACATAGATGTAAGGCGCCAGCGCGGCTGAGTCGTTGGGCAGCAGCAGGTTTTCGGTATTAGCCGGGATTTTGAAAATGCAGCTCGTCAAAGGCACTTCGCGCAGCCCCGCATAGAGGCCTTCATTGTCCTTCACCTCGCCATGGTCGGTGCGAGAGCCGCTGGCGATGAATATATCCTTTCCATCGGGCGAAAAGCAGATGGCGCTGAATGCGTGATCGTACAATGTTTTGGAGGAAGCGTGTTCAGCGGTTTTGAAGATTTCCGTCCAGGTGAGCTTATTCGCGCTTAGCTTGGCTTTCACCGCTTTTCCATAACCCGAAACTCCCTGTGTGATCACGACATTGCCTGCCAGGTAAACATAGCCGTCGTGCAAGGCCATTCCCTGCAAATAGTTGATGCCATGATCCTGGGCCGAAGCGATCCTTTCTGCGGCATAATTTCCCTGGGCATTGGCTGTCAGATGAAAAAGGTCGCCATTCCAGGCGATGGTGTAAAACGACTTGTCAGAAGCGTCATAAGCGATCCGCGCCTGGGTGTCGGTGCCTTCAATACGGAAGAATGGCTCAATCGTGAGATCTTCCCGCAGCATCCGCGCAGTCTGCGCATGAATGGAATGGCTGGTGCCGGATGGAACGAGTGTCAACAGAAAGCACAGCCAGAAGTGTTTCATACAACCGCATTTAGTCTTGATATTGTTATTATTAAAACTCCATTCTCGCCAGCGGGCTCACCGTCTGATCGCAGAACTCGCCTGCCTCATATTTGAAATGAGCTGCCATGGCGATCATGGCCGCATTATCGGTACAGTATTCGAATGCAGGAATATACACATTCCAGCCGAGCTGGTCACCCATTTCCCGGAGCGAATTGCGTAATCCCGAGTTAGCGGAAACGCCACCAGCGATCGCGATTTCCCTGATGCCAGTTTCCCTGACCGCTTTTTTGAGCTTTTTAAGTAAAATATCTATGAGGGTATATTGAATGCTGGCGCAAATGTCTTTGATATTTTCTTTGATAAATCCCGGATTCTGACGGACTTGTTTTTGAAGAAAATAGAGAAAAGAAGTCTTAATACCACTGAATGAAAAGTCCAGCCCCGGCATTTCCGGAAGCGGGAACGGGTAGGCTTGCGGATTGCCTTCCGCGGCATACCTGTCGATGAGCGGGCCGCCGGGGTAGGGCAGGTCTAGCAGCTTGGCAGTTTTATCAAATGCCTCGCCTACGGCGTCATCCCGCGTTTCTCCGATGATTTCCATGTCCAACGGGCTGGTCACTTTCACAATTTGCGTATGTCCGCCGCTTACGGTCAGGCACAGAAACGGAAATGCTGGCTTGGGGGCATCGATGAAATGGGCCAGCACGTGGGCCTGCATGTGGTTGATCTCGATCAGCGGAATGGCTAGCCCCAGCGCCATCGATTTCGCAAACGATGTGCCTACGAGCAAAGCACCCAGTAAACCGGGTCCCTTGGTAAAAGCAATGGCATCCAGGTCTTTTTTTCCTATTTTTGCATCATTCAATGCTTTGTCCACCACAGGTAGGATGTGTTGCTGATGGGCGCGCGAAGCCAACTCCGGAACAACACCGCCATATTGGGTGTGGATCAGTTGTGTAGCGACAACATTAGAGCGGATATTCCCGTTTGTTATTACAGCTGCGGAGGTTTCGTCACACGACGATTCAATAGCGAGGATATTCATATTGTGGAAAATATTCGCAAAATTAAGCATTAACAATAAGATAAGCAGTATCCCGCTGCGAAGCTGTATATGTTAAAATTCCTGAAGGCACTAGGTAATGGTCTGATCGTGGTTGTCATCTTCGTGCTGCTGGCGCTCGGGATCGCTACCACGGCATTGCAGCTCCCTTCGGTGCAAACCTGGGCCGTAGGCTATCTCACTACCGATATTTCCGGCAAGCTTGGTTATCCCCTCACCATCGAAAAGGTCAATATCAAATGGTTTGACGTAGTTTCGCTCGAAGGCGTTTCGGTGAAGGACTCGTCGGGCGCAGATATGATCGACGTTGGCCGGATCGATGTCAATCTGAACGTCAACAACATCATCCGCGATTCGGCGAAAGAGATATTTCTGGATGAAGTCAATGTGTTCCAGCCGAATGTCCACCTGGTAATCGTTCCCAAATCCGGTGATCTGAATATCGACGGCTTCATTTCCCGCATCAATGAACTCACCGCTCCCTCGGTGCCGCGGCCTCGCAATGCACCGGAAAACAATACCCCTTTTATTATTGGAAAGGCAAAAGTGATCGATGGTACTTTTGGCTATGACGATCCGCGCAGGCCGCGCGACCGAGGGGCGAGGGTGTTCGACTATTCACATTTCAGCCTGAAACATCTCTACGGCGAGCTCAACGATTTTCTGGTCCAGGGCGATACGATTTCTTTTTTGGCTAAAAATCTGAAAACGGTCGATAAGCAAACAGGTCTGGAAATGCATGACCTCGATACCCGCTTTCTGTTTTGTCAGAAAAAGATGGAGCTGAAAGAGCTCGACGCACACATCGGAAATTCGCATTTGAAAGATGAAGTCATTTTCTTCTATAACCGGTCGGGTGAATTGGGTGACTTTAACCATAAAATCCGGATGAAAGGCCACCTGGTTGGCAGCCGTGTCGATTCTCAGGATCTCGGGCTGTTTTCAAGTTACATCGACGGACTGAATGAAACCTGGCAGATCTCGGGCGATTTCAATGGGAAGGTGGATGATTTCTTGCTTTCCAACACAGATCTTCATTTTGGTAAAAACAGCCGCCTGGTAGGCGATATTGGTTTCAAAGGATTGCCGACGATACAAGGCGTAATGATGGATATCCGGTTATCGGTATCCAAAATTGATCCGACCGACCTTGTCCAGTACTATCCGGAATGGGATATGCATCCCGATTTACAAAAGTTCGGCTACACGCTTCTGGACGGGACATTCAAGGGCACACTGGAAGATTTCGCGGTAAATGCGTCGGCTTCTTCAGAATTAGGTGAATTGTCGGGAGATCTTGTATTCCATATCGCCGACGCGAAAACAACCACCTATTCGGGACAGGTAAAGACTTCCTCTTTTGGGCTGGGAACGCTGCTGGAAGACGAAGACAACTGGCAGGAGCTGGATTTCGAAGGTAAGGTGTATGGCAAGGGTTTGGAGTTGTCATCAGCTTCCGCAGACATGAACGCGGTCGTCCACCGGATCGGTTTCCGCAATTACGATTATAAGAATATCCAGCTGAAAGGAAATTTGCAAAACCAGTATTTCAACGGGCTTGTCAGCACACGCGACAGCAATCTGGTGGTTACCCTCGACGGCGAATTTGATCTTTCGAAACAACAGAATATGTTCGACGTCAAAGGCATCATCGAGAAGGCAAATTTAAAAGAGTTGGGCTTCAGTAAAGATCCGATCACATTGCGAACGCAACTGAATGTGAACGTGTCAGGAAATACGGTCGACGAGCTTGTGGGGGACGCTAAATTGCTGGATACCTATCTCGTAATGCTCAATAAAGAGCGTAACCTGGTGGTAGATACGCTAGTGCTTTCTTCAAGGAATCAATTGGGTAAGCGGCGTTTACAGCTCAACAGCGAGTTCCTGACGGCCAAAGTGGAAGGGAATTTCCTGCCGACACAGGCGTGGAAGGACGTGAGCCAGGTCCTGGAAGAATATAAGCTCTACTTTTTCGAGAATGAAGCTGCCCGTAACGACTATTATGCCCAAAAGCCATTAAAGTCATTGTCGCGACGCTACCAGATCGACTATACGGTTGAAACACACAACCTGTCACGTTTTCTGGCATTTCTGAGTCCGGATATTTACATCTCGAAAGGGGCCAGGGCCGAGGGCGTTTTTAAAATGGATAATACAGCCTTTCTGACTTTTAATGCACTATCTGACACAATCAGCTACGGGAAAAACCAGTTTATGAAGGCCGAAGTGGATGTTACGACCTCAAAATTCGTCAACAGTGCAGAAGTACTTGCGTCGATCCTCGCCACGTCGGATAAGCAGCAGATTAGCAAGATGATGCCAACCGAGCGGATGGAACTGGAAGGCACCTGGGATGTCGATCATATCGACTTTAACGGTGCGGTCCATCAGGTCAAAAGTACCAACAGGGCCAATCTTGCAGGTGAGATCCGTTTTTTGCCGGCTGGTCTGGATATAGGGTTTAAAAATTCTAAACTCTACCTTTTGGATGAAGAATGGAATGTGCCTTCCGAAAGCCTCATCTCGATCGTCGGAAATGACATTACCATGTCGAACCTCGGGCTGGTAAGTGGCAAACAGCGTATTTTCCTCAGTGGAACAGCTTCTGAGGACGTTGAGAAAAGTCTTTTGCTGGATATCAAGAACTTCAAACTGGCGAGCTTAAATCCGGTATTTAATACAAAGTTGTCGGGCATTATGGACGGCTCGGCAAAGGTTAAGGACATTTACAACAGCGTGATCCTGGACGCCCGTTTTGCCATAGAAGGGTTGGGCTATGACCAGTACGAATTCGGGAACCTTGCAGGCAGCGGAGATTGGGATCAAACGACCAGCGAATTGCAGATTGACGCACAATTGAACAAGAATGCACGGCGAGTCTTCAACCTTGTCGGGTCTTATCACCCCAAACTTGAAACAAATACCCTGAACCTGAAGGCGGTTTTCAACCAGGCGGATTTCAAGGCGATAGAGCCATTTGCGGAGGGCCTGGTTTCAGACGTGAGCGGTACGGCGCAAGGCGTGGTGTCCATCCGGGGTGTGATGGATTCCCCGGTGCTGGAAGGCTCTCTCTCCGTGGATAAGGGACGGATGAAGTTCGACTACCTCCAATCGGTATTTACATTCAGCGACAAGATCAACTTCACGGAGAGCGAAATTACTGTAAATAATATCCTTGTTGCCGACACCGACGGAAACACCGCGACCTTACGCGGCGGGGTCTTTCACGATGGTTTCAAGTACTTTTCGCTGGGCTTCAATGCCGACCTTCGTAATTTCAAAATATTGAATACCAATGCGAAGAACAATGATATTTTTTACGGAACTGCGTATGTAACAGGCCCTGTGGCGGTATTTGGTCCCATCGATAATCTCAATATAGAAGCCAATGTGACCAGTAATAAGGGCACGAGGATCCATATCCCGTTGGACGGGGCTACAGAGGTGGCAACGCAGGAGTATATACAATTCGTCAGCAAAATGGTGCCTGCCGACAGCACGGCCGGAGCACCTGCGGATTCGATCGCAAAAAGCCAGATCGCAGGCGGGATTAAAATGGATTTCAATTTCAACCTTACACCCGATGCAACCTGCGAAATCATCTTCGACCGGCAAACCGGCGATATATTGCGCGGAAATGGCAGCGGGCGTCTGAACCTGAATATCGATACCCAGGGCGACTTTACGATGGCCGGGACCTACGAGATCGAAAAAGGGGAATATAATTTTACCCTTCAGAATGTGATCAATAAGAAGTTCAGCATTAAGCCGGGAAGCAGGATCGTGTGGTCTGGAGACCCATATGGTGCGATACTGGATATCAAAGCCGGATACACCCAAATGGTATCGCTGGCCGGGGTGCTGCCGAATACGAGTAATCTGGGCGGTAACAGCGGAGATGCATTGTCGAGACGATACCCGGTGGAGGTTACTATCGGCTTGTCGGAAAGACTGATGTCGCCTACCATCCGTTACGATCTCAAAATCCTGGATAACCCATCGCTCAGTACTTATCGTGGTCAGTTGGAAGCGTTTCAAAACAAACTGAAATCCGATGAACAGGAGCTGAGCCGACAGGTGAGTAGTTTATTGGTGGTAAACCAACTGTTGCCGGAAAGCAGTCTGGCGGCGGTAGGTAGCCAGAATTTCCTCGGGAGCAGCATCAGCGAGCTGGTTTCGAATCAGATCAGCCGTTGGGCATCAGGTATTAATGAGAACCTCGAAGTCGGTGTTTCGGGCCTTTCACTGGACCAAAATGCCTGGAATAACCTCCAACTCCGCTTTTCTTACCGGTTCCTGAACGACCGTTTCCGCGTGACGCGAGACGGACGTTTCACTTCGGGAACACAATCGCAAACAGGCTCGTCGCAATACGATGCGGCAAGTTTACTAGGCGAATGGACGTTGGAGTACTGGCTGAACGCCAAAGGTTCCGTGCGCGTGAAAGCCTATAACCGGAATATCCAGAACAACCTCATGTTCAACAGCGGCACATTTACGACTGGCGGTGTGAGCATGCAATTTACCCACAGTTTCAATCGCTTCACCCGCGCCCCGAAACCCGGCGTGCGGGTCCCGTTCCTACCCGATTCGACCCGGCAGGATACGACTTCCGCGAAGAAATTGCTTTCAGAAAAAGAATCTACACGCTAGCGCCCTGCACCAGCTCCTGTTTGATCGCGTGAATGCGGTCATTGAAATGCAGCGCGGGGAAATCGATGGCCGGTACACAGGTTGCATCCAGGTAGTCCATGATCTCCTGCGGATGAGGTACCCGCTGTCCGGTTGCAACATTGATGTGCTTCGAAGTGGTCCACAGCACGGTTTTTAGCTCGGTACGCAAATCGTTGGTCATAAAATACTCGGTAACCATCGTATCTTCGTTATAGTGGATCACGCGTGACGTAATACGCACCCACTCGCTGATCTTCGCGGGCCTTACGTAGGCGATCTGGTGCTGGTATACCACCCAGCTAGTCCGCAGCTCGCGGAACATCGCTTCAAAGCTGAAACCATACAATTTGGAAACCTGGTCCTCCCGCGCATTGAAGAAATAGTCAAAATACTTGGAGTTATTCAAATGCATCAACGGGTCGCAGTCCTGGAAACGGATGATTACCCGCGATTCCGCCTCAACAGGCATGTCGGATAGTTTGGCAGTAAACAGCATGGTGTACGGATTTATTTTGTTAGAAGTGTTACTCCCCGCGATAGCGCACGGCCAATCCGCTTAGCATATAGCCTTCCTTGTTGACACTCGTGTAATACTTATATTTCACGTTAATAATCGCATCCGCGCCTATCTTCTGCGCTTTCATCACCAGTCGGGCGGTCAGTAACTCTTTTGTTTTAGCATCATTCCCCCTAAACATCATCCTTTTGTCCTGCGTTTGCCGTTCCGTCAGCGAATCCTCGCTGCCGATCTCCACGACGGCGATCTCGGAATAGGGTCGTTCGAGTGGCTGAGTATCGTACAGGACTTCAATAGGATATTTGGTGTTGGAAGAAATCGGGATACCGTTGCCGGCGCAGGCGGATAGCATCAAAGCAGCCAGAAGGGAAAACAAAAGCGGGACATTTTTAATCAGGTTCATTCTCTTGAAATGAGGGGATATATTTTAAACTGTTAGCTGCTGCAGAGCATTCCGTTGGACGATTTCGTGGTTGCGGCATGCAACCAATACACGCCTGATACGACATTATGTTGCAACGGACATTATTTTGCCATTTGTCACCAATCCATTGTTAAATGCGATATTCTGCATTATTTTCAAGGATTATAAATCTAAACTAATTGATTTTAGCATGGTCATGAAATCTGGAAGAACAAATTTGTTTAGGCAAGGCTCATTGGTCGGAATGATGCTGGCTGCGATGCTGGCGATGCCGTCGCAAGCACAGCAGTTGCCGAAAGGAATCACGAAAGTCACGTCGGTTGAAGGGATTACCGAATACAACCTGGAAAACGGCCTGAAAGTACTGATGTTCCCCGACCCCTCGAAACCTACCATTACGGTGAATGTCACCTATCTCGTTGGATCGCGTCATGAAGGTTATGGTGAAACCGGGATGGCCCACTTGCTCGAACATCTTGTGTTCAAGGGCTCGCCGAAGCACACCAATATTCCGCAGGAGCTCACCGAGCACGGCGCACGGCCCAACGGGACTACCTGGTATGACCGTACCAACTATTTTGAGACATTCTCAGCCTCGGATGAAAACCTGAAATGGGCGCTAGACCTGGAATCTGACCGGATGGTGAACTCATTTATCGCTAAAAAAGACCTCGACAGTGAGTTCAGCGTGGTGCGGAACGAATTCGAATCCGGAGAGAATGACCCTGGCCGCGTGTTGATGCAACGCGTAATTTCAGGAGGCTATCTTTGGCATAACTATGGCAAATCGACGATCGGCAACCGGTCGGATATCGAACGGGTGCCCATTGAAAACCTGCAAGCATTTTACAAAAGATATTACCAGCCTGATAATGCCGTGCTGACTGTGGCAGGTAAGATCGACGAAGCGAAAACGCTGACACTTATCAACGACTATTTCGGGAAACTCCCAAAACCAACCCGTGTGTTGCCAAAATCCTACACAATCGAGCCCACACAGGACGGAGAGCGTTTTGTAGAACTGAAACGGACAGGCGACGTGCAAATGCTGATGGCAATGTACCATATCATGCCAGGATCGCATGCGGATTATCCGGCTATGGAAGTGCTGACGGAGCTGTTGACCACCGAGCCAAACGGAAGACTTTATAAAAATCTGGTCGAAACCAAAAAAGCATCATCCCAATTCGGCTTCAGTTTTCAGCTGTACGACCCGGGGCTCGTATTGTTCGGTGCCGAGATATTGAAGGAAAAATCGCTTGATGAAGCCAAAAAGGCCTTCACCGCAACACTCGACTCCACAGCAATCCTGAAACCTTCGAAGGAAGATGTGGAAAGAGCTAAAACGACCCTTCTTAAAAACTGGGATCTCGAATTCCGGAATTCTGAAAGAGTGGGGCTGAGCATTAGCGAATCCATTGCTACCGGCGACTGGCGGCTTGCATTCCTTTTCCGCGACAATATCCGCAAAGTAACACCCGAGGATGTGTTCAGGGTGGCTCAATTCTATTTCAAGCCATCAAACAGAACACTCGGAACGTTTACGCCGGAATCCAATTCGGTCCGGGCTGAAATCCCCGAGGCGCCAAACGTAGCTGAGCTGGTTAAAAACTATAAAGGAGAAGCTGTGGTAGCGGAAGGAGAGGCGTTCGACCCGTCACCGGCAAACGTCGAAAGTCGCACGACCCGGGTGGAGAAGGCCAATTCTATTGAAACTGCATTACTTCCTAAAAAGACACGTGGTAATGTCGTAGCCGCCCGCATTACTTTGCGTTACGGCGATGACAAGAGCCTGCAAAACAAAGCTACGATCTCCGACCTGACGGGTTCCATGCTCGATAAGGGCACGAAAACGAAAACCCGCCAACAGGTCAAGGATGAATTCGATCGTCTGAAAGCGAGGGTGAGTTTTTTCGGGGCAGCCAACCAGGCCGGTGCCAGTATTGAAACGACAAAGGAAAACCTGCCGGAGGTAGTGAAGCTGGTAGCTGAGGTTTTGAAAACCCCTGCATTCGATGAAAACGAGTTTGAAAAATTGAAACAGGAAGAGCTCGCGGGCATCGAGTCGCAACGCAGCGAACCGCAGGCGATCGCATTCAACCAATACCGTCGTCTGGTATCGCCGTATCCGAAAAGTGATATCCGCTACATAGGTACTTTTGATGAGGATGTGGCAAGCATCAAGGCCGCTAGCATTGATCAGATCCGTCAGTTCCACAAGGATTTCTATGGTGCTAACAATGCGTCGGCGACTGTCGTGGGTGATTTTGATAAAGATGCTATCCAAAAAATCCTGAACGACGAGTTCGGAAGCTGGAAAAGCGTAAAGCCATTCACCCGCATCGCGTCGCCATATCAGGTTGTAAAAGCCGAAAATAAAGCCATCGAAACGCCTGACAAAGCGAATGCAATGTTCGTGGCAGGCTTGAATATGCCATTGCAGGACACAGACGCTGATTACCCTGCATTAATCATGGGTAATTATATGCTTGGAGGTGGGTTCCTGAACTCGCGCCTGGCAACCCGCATTCGCCAGAAAGAAGGTTTGAGCTATGGCGTGGGTTCGCAATTCTCGGCCAGCCCGCTCGATAAGAACGGTACCTTTATGTCGTATGCCATCTACGCGCCTCAAAACGCTGAAAAACTGGAAGCGGCGTTCAAAGATGAAATCGAGAAGGTGATGAAGGAAGGGTTCACAGCCGACGAATTGAAGGCGGCGAAATCGGGTTACCTGCAATCCCGGCAGGTAGCGCGCTCGCAGGACGCTTCTCTGACCAACACATTGACCAGCAATCTTTATCTGAACCGCACCATGCAATGGGATGCCGATTTTGAGAAAAAGATCGAGGCGTTGACGCCGGATCAGATCAAGGCGGCATTCAACAAGCATATCGATTACAATAAACTTATAATCATCAGGGCCGGCGATTTCGAAAAGGCTAAGAAAGGCGCCCCTACCGCCGGAGCACCTGCGCAGCTTGGCGGAAGCGAGAAGAAGTAAGGTTAAAATAAGGTTAAGATTCAGAAAGCCGGTCGTGAAAAGCGCGCCGGTTTTCTGCTTTTAACCGTAGTACATCTTTATCTTTGCCGCGTATTTGTACAGAACTTTAACACTGTTATCGGTATCTCTAATGAAATTAATCACGCACACGCTTGTGAGAGCTCTGCTCGCCGGAATGGTTCTTTGCCAACCGGTTTTTAGTCAAACGAAAGCCAAAACGGGCACCGGAGCTCGGGGAATTGCAGCTTCCGCCAATAAGCTTGCAAGGCCCAAACTAGTAGTCGGAATGGTCGTCGATCAGATGCGTTACGATTATCTCTACCGCTATTACGATAAATACAAAGAAGGGGGTCTGAAAAGGCTCATCAATGAAGGTTTCAATTGCCGGAACAACCATTATCACTATGCATTGACCGTGACGGCTGCCGGACACTCGGCGGTTTATACCGGTTCGATGCCAGCCATTAACGGCATTGTTGGTAACGACTGGTACGATACAGGCCAGGGTAAAAATGTCTATTGTACGGATGATAGTACGGTTGCGACGGTCGGGAGCAATAACCTTACGGTAGGTAAAATGTCGCCCCGGAACTTGCTGGTCAGTACGGCAACCGACCAATTGCGGGTGGCTACAAATTTCCGTTCCAAGACAATCGGCGTAGCGATTAAAGATCGGGCGTCTATTCTACCTGCCGGTCATGCTGCTTCCGGGGCCTATTGGTTTGACTCTAAAACTGGCAATTTCGTGACCAGTACCTATTATATGAACGCTCTGCCATCGTGGGCGACAGACTACAATAACCTTAAAAAGCCTGCCGAGTATCAGCGAAAAGGGTGGAATGTCTTGTTGCCTGTCGGGCAGTATACGCAGAGCACCCCGGATGACGTAGCCTGGGAAGGTAAACTGCCAGGTGTTGAAAAGCCGGTTTTCCCTTACGATTTGGCAGGTAACTCGGGGGATGCATACGGACCGCTAACGACCTCGCCGTGGGGCAATACCATTACTAAGGAAATGGCTATTGCCGCTATCAAAGGCGAGAATCTCGGAAAAGGTGAAGAAACCGACTTTTTAGCCGTGAGTTTTTCATCGCCCGATCGAATTGGTCATATGTTTGGCCCCAATTCGGTGGAGCAGGAGGATGACTATCTGAAACTGGATATGGAGTTTGCCGAATTCTTCAGTTTTCTGGATAGCTGGGCCGGTACAGGCAATTATACTGTTTTCCTGACGGCCGATCATGGAGCAATGGATGTTCCAGGGTTTTGGAAGGAACATAAGCTCCCCGCTGGCTTAATGGGAGCAACCATGTTGACTAGGACAGTAGTGAAAGCCCTGAACGATGCTTTCGGGGAAGCCGAGTACGTGACCGCTTTTGAGAATTATCAGATCTACCTCAACAAAGCAATTTTAAAGGAAAAGAAAATTACAGTTGATATTGCTTATCAGGTAGTGCGCGAAGCCATATTACCTCTCAAAGGTGTTGCAGACCTGATAAATTTACACGATATGGGGCGGGCACCTTTGAATACATATCAATTGGAATTATTCAAAAACAATGTCAACGCGAAGAGAAGCGGCGATTTACAGGTTCTTGTAAGACCAGGATGGTTTGCGGCCACTTCTCCAACAGGCACCGACCATGGCACACCTTACAACTACGATACACACGTGCCGTTCCTCCTTTATGGCTGGGGGATTAACAAGGGCGAAACGCTCCGTCGGACTTCCATCGCGGATATTGCGCCTACTATTTCGGCATTGCTGCACATCCTGCCTCCAAGTGGTAATGTCGGTAACCCGGTGGAAGAAGCATTGAAAAAGTAACTGACCAATATGTTTTCCTGCGGGCCGGTCACGTGTCCCGCAGTTTTTTGTTTTAACTAAATTCCTGAACTGTGAGAAGATTATGTTGCTGGGTGTTGGCTGCGATGGCTACCACGGCCGTTTATGCGCAAACTCCCAAGAAAGCGGCCCTCGCAAAGGCGTCGACCATTACCCGTCCCAAAATCGTTGTCGGTATTGTTGTGGACCAGATGCGCTATGATTACCTGTACCGCTATTACGATCAGTACACAGAGGGAGGTTTTAAACGCATGATGAATGAGGGTTTCAATTGCCGAAACAACCATTACAGCTATGCATTGACAGTTACTGCTGCCGGACATGCATCTGCCTACACAGGCTCCATTCCGGCGATCAATGGTATTGTTGGTAACGAATGGTACGATCCGATTGCAAAGCAGGAGGTATATTGTGTGGAGGACAGTACCGTCAAAACGGTAGGTGCCAATAATGTGGTCGTTGGCAAAATGTCACCGAAGAATTTGCTGGTGAGCACAGTAACCGACCAGTTGCGCATTGCCACCAATTTTCGCTCCAAGACGATCGGTATAGCCATTAAAGACCGCGGGTCGATCCTGCCAGCGGGCCACGCGGCGAACGCTGCTTACTGGTTCGATTCCAAAACCGGCAACTGGGTCACCAGCACTTATTATATGGATGACCTGCCGCAATGGGCCAAGGATTACAATGCGAAAAAGATGCCTGCCGAGTATTTGAAAAAAGGCTGGGACCTGCTGTTAACAGCAGATGCATACACTCAGAGCTCCCCCGATGACGTGGCTTGGGAGGGGAAGCTTCCAGGCGCTAAGAAGCCGGTATTCCCGTATGAATTGATGGGCATGTCCGGCGATGCGTTTGGTATCGTGACAGATACGCCATGGGGTAATACCATTACCAAAGAGATGGCTATCGAGGCCATCAAAGGCGAGCAACTTGGCAAAGGCAAGGATACGGATTTTTTGGCGATCAGCTTTTCATCCACGGATAAGATAGGCCACCGTGTAGGTCCCAATTCGATCGAGCAGCAGGATGATTTTCTTCGTCTGGACCGCGAATTTGCCGATCTTTTCAACTTCCTTGATGGCTGGGTAGGAAAAGGGGAATATACCGTGTTCCTGACCGCCGATCACGGCGTGGTGGATGTGCCGGGTTTCGCACAGGAGCACAAGTTGCCTGCCGGCCTGGTGGATCGTAAATTGCTGACGAATGCGGTTACCGACGCTTTGAATGAAGCATTTGGCAAAGACAAATACATCGTTGCGACCGACAACAACCAGCTCTACCTCGATCATAGCCTTTTGAAAAAGAAAAACATCACCATCGCAGCAGTTCACAGCGTGGTGCGGGATGCTTCTTTAACAGTTCCGGGCATCGCCGAGGTAATCGACCTGACCGACATGGGCAAAGCACCGTTGAATACCTATCAGCTCGAACTTTATAAAAACAATGTGAATGCCAAGCGAAGTGGCGATCTGCAGGTAATCTCACAACCAGGCTGGTTTTACGGGACTTCGACCGGGACTTCGCACGGCACACCCTATAACTACGACACTCAGGTGCCGTTTGTGATGTTTGGCTGGGGTATCAAGCCTGGCGAAACGCTGAGAAGAACATCCGTTTGTGATATTGCGCCTACCATCGCCGCACTGCTGCACATTCTGCCAGGTAGCGGAAATATTGGCCTGCCTGTTGAAGAGGCATTGAAAAAGTAATTTGGTGTGAAAAACAAAAGCCGTGGGGTTCGATCGATCGTGCCCACGGCTTTTGCTTTAACTGTATTTCAAAATCAGGATTCTTCTACGATCAGTACAATACCATCCGTTTTCTTGATAACGACCTTGCTGCCTGCGGGTATAATCTCATGATTTTCCGAAACGGCTTTCCATTCGGCACCGCGGTAATAGATCCTGCCTTCGCCATTGCCGGGAATATCGCGGATTACCATGGCCGTTTCGCCGGTGAATTCACTGTATTCGGGAGAGGAGCGGCGTTCGAGGAGTTTACGGGCTTGCTTTCGCAAAACGAGCAGGGAAATCAGTGAGATGGCGGAGAATGCGAGTATCTGGCTTTCGGTGCTAGGCAATAGCCCGAAGGTGGTTAAAAGGGATGTCAGCAAGGCACCTATTGCGAAGAAGACGAATACAAGCAGGACACTGACCAGTTCCGCGAGAAGCATCACCAGCCCAACAATAAGCCAAATCTGAGGTAATGTCAAATCCATTGCTATTTCTTCGGTTCAGATTTGACGACTGTTAGTGCGGTCGCAATGAGCGAACCCATATCGGCGAGGTTTGCGGGGAGGATCAACGTATTGCCGGCTTTGGCCAGCTTGCCAAATTGTTCCACATAGTTTTCGGCCACTTTCAACTGTACCGCTTCCGCACCCCCTTCTTCGCGAATCGCCTGTGCAACGAGCCTGATACTTTCGGCAGTTGCCTCTGCCACCGATTTCAATGCGGAAGCTTCACCTTCTGCTTCGTTAATTTGCCGTAGCCGGATACCTTCCGATTCCAGCACAACTTTCTGTTTTTGACCCTCCGCCACATTAATGGCCGCCTGCTTTTCACCATCCGATTGCAATATTACGGCACGGCGTTCGCGCTCGGCCTGCATTTGCTTTTCCATTGCAATCAAAACGCTCTGCGGCGGGGTAATATTTTTGATTTCATAACGGAGCACCTTCACCCCCCAGCCCGTAGCAGCCTCGTCGATAGACTCTACCACCGCACGGTTGATGGTCATACGTTCCTCGAACGTTTTGTCCAGATCCAATTTGCCGATCTCGCTCCGCATGGTGGTTTGAGCAAGCTGTATGACCGCGAAAGTATAGTCTGCAATGCCATAAGCCGCCTTTCTTGGATCGATTACCTGAATGAATATAACGCCGTCCATGCGTACCTGTACGTTGTCGCGTGTGATACATATCTGCTCCGGAATGTCGACAGCCGCCTCTTTCAATGTGTATTTGTAGGCAATGCGGTCGAAGAATGGGATGATGAAGTTAATGCCAGGTTGAAGGACGGCATAGAACTTTCCCAGACGTTCCAGAATGTAAGCACTTTGTTGCGGGACAACCTTGACGGTCATCAAAATGGTAAGGACTACCAGTACAAGCAAGACAATGAAGGGGGTCATAACAAGTCGGTTTAAGGTCTATGGCGAAAATAGCATGAAGCGTTCTTCATTCCTACCGGTCTCGGACTAGTGTAAGGTAATGGTGCCCGTCGGTCGAACTCCCGGATAAATGGTTCTCTGGTTATGGGATCAGCAACCTTCTGCTTCCGAAATCTTCGCCCGCACCACCGCGAAGTCGTACAATGTACACACCCGAAGCCAGCCCGGAGATATTGAATGCCAAACCGCGGCCAGGCAACGTTCTTCTGACCACCGAGCCTTGTAAGTTGTAAAGCTCAGCCTGATATTGTGCAGCCGGAGTATCGGTTTTATTCTTAACTAAAATGCTGTAAATATGCCTGTTAACAGGTGTTACGGACCATTGGACTTGCCTGCACGCCAGTCGGGCGAAACGGATCGACGAGTTTTCAAATGTCCTGTCGGCATCGACCATTTTAAGGCGATAGTAGTTGACCGATTGCGGGGAAGGGTCTTCAAAGTCATAATGCCTGATGGAATTGGATGAACCGGCGGCATCGATCCGACCTATTGCGGTGAAATTTCGGCCATCGGCACTGTGCTCAACGGCGAAGTATGCGGCATTCACTTCTTCGGAGGTGCGCCACTGCAATTTAACCTTGCAGTCTGCTATTTTTACCTCAAATGCTTCTAACCGCACTGGCAGCGGATCGGCTGCAATATTGCTAAAAAACGCAAAAACCGCCGCCGTCACACTGATCTCCTGCACGGTAAATTCGGACATTTCAACGGCTTGCCGAGCATCGGTGTAGCGCCGAAGTACGGGGTAGGGATCCTCTTTGCGATAACCATTCGGGTAACGGTTCAGTAAATCCTGAATGGCAAAGCTCGAAGGCCGGTTCATCAGCAGCGAAGCTGCTGGCCCGAAAACCGGCACACCAGGAACCGGCTCCGCAAATCTGCCAGGTACGGTCGACCAGTGCAATGGATATTTAGGAGAATGCTTGCCAGTTCCGGTTATAAAGCACTGGGACAGGGGATTGTTACCCAGTGGGATATCAAGCTGAATTTTGGCATAATCCAGCAGTTCCGGTTTTTGAAGCAGCGAGGCAAACAGAATATAATCGAAGGCATAACTCTGTGCCATCCCAAACGTTCCATAACCGACATAGCCTTTAAAATGATGGTAGGCACCGTGGTAGGCGTGGATTTTCATGGTGCGGTTGTAATAATTACCTAATACTTCACTGTTTAATCTGCTTTTAAACTCCTGTACAAATGCGGCATCCGTTGGGAACGAAGTCGTAGCATGTGCCCAGGCGGCTTTGAAAGTATGCTGTTGCCAGCTCATTGTCGCATGGAACTGGTGGGGAATCTGGCCGTACCAGTTCTTGAAATCCGCGTTGTATTGCGGCTCTCCGGTAGTTTTGTAAAGTTCTGCTGCTGCCCACGCCCGGTTATCGGCATCGATCGGATCGGGATAGGATCCGGCGTTGATGCCTGGCACGCTAACCGGTGGGGTTGGTGTGAGATGATCATTCAGGAACGACCACGCTCTACGGGCTTTGTCGAGGCACGACGCCGAGTAGGCAGGATTGTATTTCTTGAAATTTCGGGCCGCCATGGCCATTGATGCCGCGAAAAGTGCCGTGGATTGTGTGGTTTTTTCCGAAATAATTAGTGTGTTGTGCTCGTCGCCTGGCAGGCCCTGCGGCCATGTCGCGGGTGTGACGCGGAAGTAGACGGCGCCGTCGGGAGCCTGCATTTGCATCAGCCAGTCGGTTTCGTATTTGGCCTCGTCGAGCCAGTCGGGAATACCGTTTCCGCTTTCCGGGAGGTTCAGGTGACTGTCGGGGAATTTCTGAGGATAGCGTTCAAAGGCCGTGAAAAGGATGAACAACGCGCTGGCGGCTGTGGGTACATAGCGCCCGTAATCCCCCGCATCCAGCCAACCGCCTTGCATAGGAAGCTGCGTCCCTGGCGGATGATCAGATGATGAGTAAAGCGGTGAATTGGTGTGTGAAGTATGGATTTGCGCTGTTTGAGAGGGCAAGCCTTCGCGGGCCCACGCTCCACTATAGACGCCTTCGAGCTTCCCCGAACGCTGGTAATACAAAGCCCTTGCCGAGTTATAATAAAGTTCATTATAGCAGTCGGCCGAGATGGTAAAAGTTTCTGACCTGCCGTAGCCAGGGACGTAAATGTGATATTGGCCGGGCGTTTGCCATGCCGAAAAATCAATGTCAAAGACCCTTTCGCCACTGAATGCGGAATCGGATTTGAGATATTTACAATTCCCTTCAAAAACAGCTTGCTGATCTGCCCCGATAATCTGGAACGGCGGCGGCGAAATAGTATCGATGGGCATGAACCAGGCGTCGCCCAGGAACCTCCCCAATTTCCCAAGCTTAGGCCCTTCCGGCAAGTAACCAACCTGGTTGGCCTTTACATTGCCGAGGATGTCGGTGTCGCTGAAAGTAAATGTGGTATTCAAAACGGTTGCATTGCCGTCAACATCCTGAATAGGCTCGGCTTGCATATGATAGGATTTGCCGTTTTTGAATGGTTTGTCAAAAATCAGATATAGCTCAAAGACAATATCCGGCTCGCCGTTGGTTGAAAGTCCTTGTACAAAGCTATGCCGACCAACACGGACAGGATTGGTCGTAGCTTGATAGTCGGGATCAGTCGTGGATTGCAACCAATATCGCTTCGGATTATGGCATCCTGTGGTGTCGAACCGCTCGCTGACCGTCAATAATGCGACGCGATCGGAAACGGGCGAGTAAGTGATTGTGGGGGCACCCGGCAGGGAGCCGGCTTTTTGGGCATATGCATAGCCGCTAGCCAGCATGAACAGCAGTAAGATCGTCTTTCCCATAACAATTGCGTTAGTTTGGGGCGGGAGTAACGATATTTGTGCCTCTTTTTGAAAATTTGGATATTAAAGTCCAGCCGGTCAGGTTCAATTATTAGCCGGTTGGGATGCACTCATTTTTACTTAACTAATAATGGATGTTGGGATTTAATTCCTCAAAATCTCTTTTGAAATCACCATTTTCTGAATCTCACTGGTGCCTTCACCGATGGTGCAGAGCTTACTGTCGCGGTAGAATTTTTCGGCAGGGTAATCTTTGACAAAACCATAACCCCCGAAAATCTGCACGGCCTCATTAGCGATGCGCACCGCCGTTTCCGATGAATGGTATTTCGCTACGGAGCTTGCCAGCGTCACTTTTTCGCCAGCATCTTTCAATGCAGCAGCATGGAATGTGAGCAAGGATGACGCTTGTGCGTCCGTGTACATATCTGCAAGTTTGAATGCGATGGCCTGGAAGTCGCAAATGGCTTTGCCGAACTGTTTGCGTTCTTTGGAATAAGCCAATGCTGCTTCATATGCACCCCATGCAGTACCGACCCCCAAAGCGGCGATGGAAATGCGGCCGCCATCCAGTATTTTGAGGGATTGGATAAATCCGTCGCCGATCTCTCCCAATCTCTGACTGTCGGGGATGCGACAATCCTGAAAAAGCAACTCCACCGTTTCAGAAGCACGCATTCCGAGCTTATCTTCTTTGCGACCCGCACTGAAACCGGGCGTATTACTGTCGATCACAAATGCAGTGGCGCCGTGCTTATCACCGGGCTCGCCGCTTCGGGTTATCACTACGAGCACATCAGCACTTTTTCCATTGGTGATGAAGTTTTTAGACCCATTAATTACCCAGTCGTTCCCATCTCTGACAGCCACTGTGCGCATATTGCCGGCGTCGGACCCGGTATTCGGCTCGGTAAGGCCCCAGGCGCCCACAAGCGTCCCCGAAGCGAGGCCGGGCAGGTATTTTTGCTTTTGTTCGTCGTTACCGAACATGTATATATGATTGGTACAAAGAGAATTATGTGCAGCCATCGACAATGCGATGGAAGGGTCTACCTTAGCCAGTTCTATGATTGCCGTAACATATTCCCGGTAGCCCAGACCGGCTCCGCCGAGGCTTTCCGGAATGACCATTCCCATGAGGCCGAGATCGCCCATGGCTTTGAAAAGTTCTTTTGGAAAATGCTGCTGCTCGTCCCAGGTGCGGGTATGCGGCTTAAGGTGAAGCACGGCGAAATCCCTGACGGTTTCCTTGATAAGGTCACAAATCTCGTCAGAAGGGTTTTTAGCTATCTCTTTTTCTCGTGTGTCCATAGGTGTTGATGATTATATTTGTGTGATTACCCAATGATAGTGAGAATGCGACAAAATCGCTAGCCTCTAACGAACAAATCGAAATGGCGGAGGTGAAGATTCGCTTAAAAAAATTACTTTTGCAACCATCCATAGACTCTGGACTTAGTTAAGTACAATTCCCGGATTTTTATTAAACAAGTGCCGAAACAGCTATACAATAATTAATCGTTTATGAAAATTGCAGTAGTAGGAACAGGATACGTTGGCTTGGTGACAGGTACGTGCTTTGCCGAGACAGGCAACCAGGTAACTTGTGTCGACATCGACGTTAGAAAGGTGGAACGCCTTCAAAAAGGAGAAATACCCATTTACGAGCCGGGCCTCGACGTGCTTTTCGACCGCAATGTGGCGGAAGGGCGATTGTTGTTCACAACCGACCTGCTCGAAGGTATCAAAGATGCGCAGGTAATATTCCTCGCATTACCAACCCCTCCCGGTGAAGATGGCTCCGCCGACCTCAAATATATTCTCAAGGTGGCCGACGACCTCGGTCCGATCCTTGACCAGTATGCGGTAATCATCGACAAAAGTACGGTTCCTGTGGGGACGGCCGAAAAAGTGCGTGCAGCGATCGCTAAAAATGCGAAAGTTGATTTCGATGTGGTGTCCAACCCTGAATTCCTTCGCGAGGGCGTAGCCGTGGAAGATTTCATGAAACCCGACCGCGTAGTGGTGGGTACAACCTCGGAAAAAGCCAAAAAGGTAATGGAGAAGCTTTATGCGCCATTGGTGCGTCAGGGTAACCCTGTTATCTTCATGGATGAGCGATCGGCTGAAATGACCAAATATGCGGCGAACTCGTTCCTGGCGATGAAAATTACTTTCATGAATGAAATCGCGAATCTTTGCGAGAAAGTCGGTGCCAATGTGGACGATATTCGTCGTGGTATCGGAACAGATAGCCGTATCGGCAAACGCTTCCTTTTCGCAGGAATCGGCTATGGTGGTAGCTGTTTTCCGAAGGATGTACAGGCATTGGCCAAAACATCCAAAGATTTTGATTACGATTTCCGCATTCTGAAATCGGTGATGGATGTGAACGATGACCAGAAGAGGAAGTTGCTTCCGATGGTGGAAGGCTATTTTGCAGATGGTCTTAAGGGCAAAACGATCGCAGTTTGGGGATTGGCATTCAAACCTTACACTGACGACATTCGTGAAGCACCTGCATTGGAAAACATCGAAGCATTGCTCGCGGCCGGGGCGAAAGTAGTAGCCTACGATCCGGAGGCAATGACCAACGTAAAGGGTGTCTTAGGCGATAAAGTGACATTCTGCCACACGCCCTACGCGGCGCTCGACGATGCGGATGCATTGATGATCTTTACCGAATGGCCCCAGTTCCGTACGCCGGAATTTGAAAAAATGAGTAAACTGCTGAAAAATAAAGTGGTTTTTGATGGCCGGAACCTGTACGAACTTGATCAGATGCGCGAAATGGGGTATACTTATTACAGCATCGGTCGCGAGAAGGTGGTGCCGGCCTGATCATAAATTAGTAAATACTCTAACTTACTCATCTTAATGAAACGTGTTTTAATTACGGGAGCAGCAGGTTTCCTGGGTTCGCACCTCTGCGAGCGTTTTCTAAAGGAGGGAATGTATGTGATCGGGATGGACAACCTGATCACGGGTGATATGCGCAATATCGAGCATTTGATGCCAGACCCGAACTTCGAGTTTAACCATCATGATGTGACTAAATATGTGCACGTGCCGGGCGAGCTCGACTACATCATGCACTTTGCATCCCCAGCAAGTCCGATCGATTATCTGAAAATCCCTATCCAGACGCTTAAAGTAGGAGCAATGGGAACGCACAACCTGCTGGGATTGGCCCGCGCCAAAAAATCACGTTTCATCATCGCTTCCACTTCGGAAGTGTATGGCGACCCGCTGGTACACCCGCAAACCGAGGAGTATTGGGGCCACGTGAACCCGATCGGCCCACGCGGTTGCTACGACGAGGCGAAACGTTACCAGGAGGCGATCACGATGGCATACCACCGCTACCATGATCTGGAAACCCGTATTGTCCGCATCTTCAACACCTATGGGCCCAGAATGCGCCTGAACGACGGACGCGTATTACCGGCATTCATGGGCCAGGCATTGCGTGGTGAGGACATTACTGTGTTTGGTGATGGTTCACAAACCCGTTCATTCTGCTATGTCGATGATTTGGTGGAAGGGATTTACCGTTTGCTCATGAGCGATTATTCTTTACCTGTCAACATCGGTAACCCCAGGGAAATCACCATCGGGCAGTTCGCAGAAGAGATTATCAAGCTGACAGGCACCGATCAGAAAGTGGTCTATAAACCTCTTCCGCAGGATGATCCCAAACAGCGCCAGCCGGATATTTCGAAAGCAAAGGAAATCCTTGGATGGGAGCCAAAGGTGTCGCGTGAGGAAGGTTTACGCATTACTTACGATTATTTCCGCAGCTTGCCGAAAGAGCGTCTGTACGAGGAGTCAAATCACCGCGGTTTCGAAGGATTCAGCGCCAATAAATAAAAAGTATCTTCAGTGGTCGGCCGTCGGCCGCCTATTTTCTAATAGATTCATATCAAAAAACCCGCGTAAAGCGGGTTTTTTGATGGTTAAGGTAGGGAATCAGTCGTTGTTATACTTCCATGATCTCCTTTTCCTTGATGGAGAATATCTGTTCAATCCTGGCAATGTAGCTGTCTGTCAGTTTCTGAACGCGGTCCTCACTGGATTTTACCAGATCTTCGGAAACGCCTTCTTTTGTCAGTTTGCGCAAGGAGTTGTTGGCGTCCTGACGTATGTTACGGACATTGATCTTCGCTGTTTCGATCTCATTTTTGGCACGTTTTACCAGCTCGCGTCTGCGTTCTTCATTCAATGGGGGAACAGAAATCCGGATCATTTCGCCATCATTGGAAGGAGAAAAGCCTAGGTTACTGTTACGGATGGCCTTTTCGATGTCGTTGATGATCTTTTTCTCAAAAGGCTTGATTGCCAGTGTCCGTGCATCGGGCGTATTGATCGTCGACACGTTCTGGATCGGCGTCATTGAACCATAGTATTCGATCTGAAGACCTTCCAGCATTTGTGGAGATGCTTTTCCGGCGCGGATTTTACCTAATTCGATGATAAGGTGTTTGATTGCGCCTTCCATGGTATCCTTGGCGTCGTCCAGATATAATTCTATCTCTTCCATTGTGTTATAATAAGCTGTATTTTTCTATTGGTTCGAAATCAGCGTTCCGACTTTTCCACCCATTACCAGATCGTATAGGTTACCGGGCTTATTCATATCGAATACGATGATCGGAAGATCGTTTTCCTTGCACAATGTAAATGCGGTAAGGTCCATGATCTTAAGATTTTTGGATAGCGCTTCGTCAAACGAAAGCTGGTCATATTTGGTAGCGGTCGGGTCCTTCTCCGGATCGGCCGTGTAAACGCCGTCAACACGGGTTCCTTTTAATACCACTTCCGATTCCGACTCGATCGCGCGAAGGCCAGCCGTAGTGTCGGTTGTGAAATAAGGATTACCAGTTCCTGCCCCGAAAATTACCACACGCCCTTTTTCGAGGTGACGAACTGCGCGGCGGCGGATCAATGGTTCGCAAACCTGCTCCATTTTGATCGCAGACATCAAACGCGTGTTCATACCATGTTTTTCCAATGAGCTCTGAATGGCCATCCCGTTGATCACGGTTGCCAGCATGCCCATATGATCGCCTTGAACACGGTCTATCCCTGATTTTTCCACGGAAGCTCCGCGAAAAATATTCCCACCACCAATGACGATTGCAACCTGTACGCCAACCTCAGTAATCCTTTTGATTTCCTTTGCGTAATTGTCGAGAATGTTAAAGTCGATGACCTGGGCTTTATCGCCCCCGTTGAGTGCTTCTCCGCTGAGTTTCAGTAATAAACGTTTGAATTTTGGTTCCGGCATGGTTGGGATGTGGTGTTTTGATCTGTAAAAATAAGCGGACGAAGTTCAGATTCACAAGTTATTTAGTGAAACTCCAATAATACCTGGTTTTTTTCCACAATCTGCCCGGGTGCTACTTTCAGGGTTTTAATGACACCACTACCAGATGATTTGATCACATTTTCCATTTTCATCGCTACCAGCACGAGCAGGTTGTCGCCTTTGGCAATGCTGTCGCCCTCGGCCACGGCAATGGACTGGATCAGGCCCGGCATGGGTGCTTTTACATTGTTGATTTTTTGAGAAGCGTTGTTTTGCATACCCATTTTTTCGAGCAGAAGATCAAGGTCGTCCTTGGCCGAAGTATAGTAATGCTGCCCGTTGATGAGTAGATGAGTCGATTTCTCCGCCGGATTGCGGTCGATCACTTCGATATTGTATGATTTATTTTTCCAAATAATGTGGAACCGGTTATGACCGAGGGCGACAATATCGCCTTCAAAAGCTTTTCCATCGATAAACCAGGCATTCTGCTGATGATCTATGTCAAATGTATTGCCGTTTTCAGATTGCTCGCCCTGCGGCTTGTTGCCCACGTTTATTTTTAGCATACTATTTCGCTGTAATCGTTCGAAATTTCTTTGAGGATACTTTCGAGTTCGTCAAATGTAGGTGCTTCCACGAGACGCATGCGGTAGGGCTTAAAGTGTTCCAGCCCTTTGAAATAGTTGGTATAATGCCTTCTCATTTCAAAAACACCGGCCACCGGGCCTTTCCAACGGATCGAGAATTCGAGGTGCCTGCGGCAAACGTCCACGCGCTGCTCCATCGTAGGAGGCGGCAGTTTTTCGCCGGTTCTGAGATAATGCTTAATCTCGTTGAACACCCAGGGATTGCCAATAGATGCACGGCCGATCATAATGCCGTCGACGCCATATCTGTTTTTATATTCCAAAGCCTTTTCGGGCGTATCGATATCACCATTACCGAAAATAGGGATGGTGATGCGCGGGTTTTCCTTCACTTTGGCGATCAGCGACCAGTCGGCGGAGCCTTTGTACATCTGCACACGGGTTCGTCCGTGAATGGACAATGCCTTAATCCCAATGTCCTGCAGACGCTCTGCTACTTCTTCGATGTTCCGGGTATTATCATCCCAGCCCAGCCGCGTTTTTACAGTCACAGGCAAATGCGTCGATTTAACAACGGATTCGGTCATTTTGACCATCTTAGGAATGTCCTGCAATAATGCAGCCCCTGCGCCACGGCAGGCGACATTTTTGACCGGGCAGCCGTAGTTAATATCGATGAGGTCGGGGTTGACGCGAGAAGCGATCTCCGCACATGAGCCCATCGTTTCCACGTCGCTGCCGAAGAGCTGAATGCCCACCGGTCTTTCATATTCAAATATATCCAGCTTCTGAACGCTTTTGGCTGCATCACGGATCAGACCTTCCGACGATACAAACTCGGTATACATCAAATCTGCACCGTTTTCCTTGCAAACTGCACGGAACGGTGGGTCGCTCACATCTTCCATCGGAGCCAGCAGCAGCGGGAAGTCACTCAACTCAATATTTCCAATCTTAACCATAAGCCATCATAAGCACTTCGCAGTAGTATGTCCCGGAGTGGAACTCCCGGAGTGGAACTCCCCGGAGTGGAACTTCCCGGAGTGGAACTTCCCGGAGTGGAACTCCCCGGAAGGTAACCCCTTTACCCGGGCCGGTTTGCGAAGCCCTTGTTTACAAATTGATAATAAACTGTAAATTTACACCAATTATGCAAAATAGTAACCCGAATCTGGCCGTATCCCGTGTACCCGGCACCTGGGGCAGCTTATTGGTATTAGTCGGCTTCATGCTTATCGGGATGGCTGTGGGAAATGTGCTGGCTGTAATGGTCCTTGCCGTTTACCTCAAAGCGGATACTGAAAGCGTTACATCATTGCTCACACAGTTATTTGCCGAGCCTGAGAAAATACCGGACGGGTGGAATGCTTTAATGATCATGCAAGGTACCGTCCACTTTTGTTCTTACCTGCTGCCGACGCTGATTTACTGGTTCTATATCGAACGCCGCAATATCAGGCAGTTCAGCACCGAACGGACTCCGGCCTGGCACATCTGGGGACTTGCTTTTTTGCTAGTACTTGCATTTATCCCGGTGAACAGCAAGTTTATCGAATGGAACGCAGCCATGGATTTGCCGGATGCATTATCGGGGCTTGAAAAATGGATGCGTGATAAGGAAGATCAGCTTTCTGTCATGACTGATTTTCTCACTGGGTATGATAGTTTAAGTCAACTTTTGATTGCGTTGTTTGTGGTGACCCTCCTCCCGGCGCTGGGAGAGGAAGCACTTTTCCGGGGTGTTATTCAAACGAAGCTTTTCCAGGAATTGCGTAATATCCACGTCGCGGTGTGGCTGTCTGCGGCTATTTTTAGCGCTATTCACTTCCAGTTTTACGGTTTTCTGCCGCGGATGATGCTTGGTGCATTGTTCGGCTATCTGTATTATTGGACGGGAAACATTTGGGTGGCTGTGCTTGCGCATTTTGTAAACAACGGTTTTGTGCTGGTAATGATGTACTTGCATAATGTGGGGATTGTCAAAATCAATATTGAGGAGGCTAAGTCGATGCCGTTTATACTAATTCTGGCGTCGCTGGTGGTTTCCACGGTCATACTCGGGGTGATCAAAAAGAACGGAGAAACGGCGAAAACAGGTTTTACCACATAACTTTTAAGAAAATTTAACATTTCAGAAATTCATGGAGGAGAATTGGGCGAAGGCCTACCAGAGCGGACAAATGATCCGGGCCGAAATAGCCCGTGAAATCTTAGAACAGAACGGAATCGCAGCGGTGATAGTCAATAAGCAGGACAGCAGCTATCCGATTTTCGGAATGTGTGAAGTGCATGTGCCCGCGGCCGACCTTGCAACGGCTCAAACCATACTGACGAATGAAGAAGCGCTTAAACAGTCTGAGTAATTTACAGCAAAGGACCATCACGGGGCTTGCAGGCGTATTTGTCATTATCAGTTGCATAATTTACAGCGAATGGTCGTTTTTACTGCTTTTTTGTGCTATCAGCTCTTTAACGCAGCTCGAATTTTATAAGCTGCTTGGCCTCGACGGTAACCAGCCGTTGACCTATTATGGCACCTTCTGTGGCACAGTCATGATACTTCTTGCGTATCTGATAGAACAGGATATTGTTGAGTTTGAAAACTACTTCATTATCAGTCCGTTGCTATCAATGATCTTTTTTATCAAACTGTACAAAAAGAATGACCTGAAACCTTTCACGAATATCGGGTTTACGTTTCTGGGCATTATTTACGTGGCATTACCTTTCGCGCTGATCATTGTGATGGCTTTGCGGGGCGGAACATATAATTATGAGATCGTTCTGGGCAGCCTGCTGTTGCTTTGGGCTTCTGATATTGGTGGGTATTTCGCAGGTACCAAGTTTGGGAAAAGAAAACTGTTCGAACGCATTTCACCTAAAAAATCCTGGGAGGGTTCGATCGGCAGTGCAGTTTTTGCGGGGATTATTGCATTTGCGCTCGGGCAATATTTCCGTACCTTCGAACCCTGGAAGTGGTATTGCATCGGGGCGATTATCGTCGTGGCGGGCACGTACGGAGATTTGGTAGAGTCGTTATTTAAGCGGAGCATCGCGATCAAAGACTCCGGAACCAGCATTCCCGGGCACGGCGGCTTTCTCGATCGCTTCGATGGACTTTTGCTGTCGGCACCATTTATTGTTACTTTTTTAAAGTTATTTTCCTGAGTAAAGCAGCTTTGTATAAAACGTGGGGCAATCCGCGGTTACTTGGGTCGTTTGTAAAATGAGGAACGAAATTTTACACGCTTTTCGCAGACACTATTCGAAGGGAAACTTATTATGCTAATCAAAGCTCTCGGGGGTGTCAATCCCGGAGCGTAATCTGGAAGGAATGAAACGGAGTTTTTTTATATTTTTCCTCGTGCTTGCGGGAATGTTGTGTGGCCGGGAGGCATTTGCTCAGGGTGAACAAAAGGCGATTATCTTCTCCGGCGTGGTTGTGGGAGGCAAAACCACCGAACGATTGCCGGGTGCCACTATTTTCATCGTGAACGCGGGACGGGGAACGCTTGCGAAAAGCGATGGTTCTTTCACAATTCCTGTTTTCCCGGGCGACAGCATTGTGTTCAGCTATGTGGGCTTCAAAAAGCAATACCATATTGTACCCAGAAACTATAATTCCGAGCTGTATTCAGCGATTGTTGCATTGCGGGAAGATGTTGTAACACTTTCGGGTGTAACAATTTACCCGTATTCAACCGAGGAAGAATTTAAAAAGGCTTTCCTCGCACTCAAGTTGCCTGATCAGGCGGAACGCGACGCTTTGGCGAAAAGTACCGATCCCGATTATATCAATCGTATGGCTGCCCAGGTGCCTAATAACGCGCAGACAAACTATCGGTATTCTATGGACCAGTTAATGTTTGGACGGGAATCCGCTGCCAATAAGGGATTTGCTACGAGTTTCCCGTTCCTGAACCCGTTTGCATGGGCTAAGTTTATCAAGTCGGTTAAAAATGGCGATTTGAAGCAAAAGGATTGGAGCAAGGAGCTGAATGCTACGCCGCGTGAGAATATCACCAAGCAGGATTTCATTATACCAAGCCCGAGCGAAGTAGAAGCTGCAAAGAAAAGGACCAGTAATTAATGGCCTGCCAGTTCAAACTTTTTTAACTGCAATTCATTTCCATCGAACACAGCATAATGCTGCTGTGTAACCCATTCCCCCAGATTAATATACCGCGAGCGGGCGCTGACATGCATATCCAGCACCAGGTGCCGGTGCCCGAATATGTAGAAATCATGGTGCATCGACGCCTCCACCTCGCGACAATATTGAAACAACCATTCATTGTCTGCGCCAAGAAATCTTTCTTCGCCCTTGTTTACATTAGCTAAACGGCTGCGCTTCGACCACTCGGAGGCGATCCACATGCCTACGTCCGGGTGCACGATTCGGAATAGCCCCTGAAAGAACCGGTTTTCGAATACTTTCTTCAAAAACTTGTAAGTATTGTCCCCGGGGCCGAGGCCGTCGCCATGCCCCACAAGCAGGTTTTTCTCGCCTGCTTGCGATCTGACTTTAAAATCAACCGGATTTCGGTAAACAGGAGCGCCTAGTTCTTCTGTCAGGTAGCCCGACATCCACATGTCGTGGTTCCCTGTAAAAATGATCAGTTCGATCCCTTCGTCAGTCAATTCGGCCAACTTCCCCAGCAAACGCACAAAACCCTTGGGAACAGCGCGATTGTATTCAAACCAGAAATCAAAAATATCACCCACCAGAACAATGGTCTGTGCATTATGCCGGATAGAATCAAGCCAAGTTACAATGCGTTTTTCACGTTCACGGCTTGCGGCAGCGGTGGGTACTCCAAGGTGAAAATCCGAAGCGAAGTAAATGCGGCGACCTGGCGCAAGTGTAATGTTTTTTGTCTGGAATTGAAGGCTCATGGGATATGGCAAATGCGGTGCAATTTACACTGTTCGCGTCAAATGCTCGCATGAGACGCGCTGTCGACCAGTAGCTCAAATAAAATCAGTGGGTTCTGCCGGATGTGTAAATTTAATATAGTGTTCACCCGACGTGTGCAATTCGGGAAATTGTAGCGATGGTATGGTTTTTCGACGGGCTCTTTTTAGCTTGCATTCATTTTAAATACCTGTGAAATGAAACGATATTTAACCATTATAGTGCTTTTGGTCGGCTTGTTGGGTGCTATTGCCCCAGCGATGGCGCAAGCGCCAAAGAAAATTCCTGCCGACAAGCAGCGTGCATTGCTCTGGAAGCCAGATAAAGGCCAATATTATTTTAGTCATGCCCTGGTTTTCGATTATCAAAACAAAGCCGACAAGTCCAGTGGCGCCCTCAAAATACATTTGGATCCTGTAACCGGCGCTATGTGTTTTGTGAAGGAAACCAGCTTTGGCCAGGGTGGTAAAAGCTTTGATTTCGTGATTGCCTTTCCCGATGGCAGATATATTTTCTGCGGAACGGACGAGGATGGGAAAAAGGTCAGGGTCAACGAGGTGGTGAAGGAGTTTAAGCCGGATATAGATACCAAAAAGCAGCAACAGGATGATTTTAAGACTTATGTCGTTCCCACGGAGAACAAAAGGGAGGAATTCGGCTTTACCAGCACTGAATACGACCTGACCTACGCAACTTCGGGAACACAGGAGAAAATCTGGCTGACTAAAACGCCATTCAGCGTGTATCCACTTTACGGCCTCGAATTTGTAGAAAGCGCGGTAAGTCTGCCCGTTTCGTTCGATTACATGAACCTGTTGCCTTCGGACCTGCTGCTTTCCGAAATCAATTCCAAGGATGTGGTGTTGAAATTGAAAAGTTTTGGAAAGGACCCTTATACAGCGAATACCAAAGGCTATTCAACGCTAAAAGTTAATGACTAATGTTTGGCACGTTGCCCCGAGCAGGTTTTTGTCAGTTTGAGCACAGTCGAAGGGCATGCACGTGCTGTCTTCGACTGCGCTCAGACTGACATTTGTTATAGCCAGACTGACATCTGTTATAGCCAGACTGACATTTGTTATAGCCAGACTGACATTTGTTATAGCCAGACTGACATTTGTT
>NZ_JAKCPW010000008.1 GCF_021440085.1 Dyadobacter sp. CY261 | reverse complement strand
CCTGACTGCGTTCAGACTGACAATAGCGTTACCTGACTGCGCTCAGACTGACAATGGCGTTACCCGACTGCGCTCAGACTGACAATAGCGTTACCCGACTGCGCTCAGACTGACAATAGCGTTACCTGACTGTGCTCAGACTGACAATGGCGTTACCTGACTGCGTTCAGACTGACAACAAGATTACAGTGGCATCATCTGATAGCCCCCAGATACGAGTAATAGGGCAAACCTTTATTAATCCGGTGCAGGTAAAGCGCCACTTCACGGGCGTGGTAATCGCCCCACATGCTGGACTCGCCGCATGGGATCTTTTGTCCGGCAGGTATATTATCCCAGCCGTTCGGACGGTGGTAGATCGAATGCAGGATCAATCCCTGGTGTGTCGGATCGGTCGAGAGGTAAGGCTCTGCGAAAAGGGTGTCGACAGCCGTAAGACCGGCCTGCCAGTAACGGTTACCCGCTTCGATTTGACCTTTATCATTCAAATATTTACCCAGGCGAAGCAACCCTTGTGCGCCGATGGCGGCTGCTGAACTGTCGATCGGTTCAAAATCGTTGTAAGGATCTGACGTTCTGGAAGTATAATCGCCTAGTTTATGGATTTGCGGTGCGCCGGTATCCCAGTATGGAATGCCGTCGGTGGCTGTGTTAGCAATGTAAAAGTCGCAGGTCGCTTGTGCGGCTTTCAGGTAGATGCGCTCGATTTCGGTGCGGCCGCCCAATGGGGCCAGTTCTTCTTCGGAAAAGCTCGGCAGTGATTCGAGCTGTTCGGCGAAGCCAAGCATTGCCCAGGCTAGCCCGCGTGTCCAGGTAGTGAAGCCCGAGAAGCCCTGCTGCGAGTTAGGGCAGCGATAGTTGCCGTCGTTGGTGTTGAAAACGCTTTCGTGTGCGGTGCGGCCCCAGAGATCGTAGCTGTCGCGTCCTTCGCCGTAGTAAACAGAATAGTTTGCGGTAGCGATGGAATGCAATGTTCCTCGTTCAAAAAGGCTGGTTTTTAAATCATTTTCACCCATATAACTATGGCCGAGTAGGTGCGAAACCATCAGCGCACGCACCGAACGAATGGTGTCCACAAAAAGCGAATGCGGCCCGTTGAATGAATGGATGAAGCCTTGCCCGTTTTTAATGGTCGTCCAGCGGCGGGCCTGCACAGATCCTGAAACTTTCAGCGCGATTTCATAGAAGTTGCGCTCCCATTCGTTTTCAGGAAGTACACCTTCATTCATCAGACGTAGTAAGTTGCCATAGGTGCTCACATTGTTGAAGCCGTGATCGTGTACACCAAAATGCCCCACATGCGATGCCATTGACTGAACGGTGTTCTGGCGGGCGCTACTAAGGTAGCTCTCGTCGCCGGTCGCATCAAACTGCAACACTTCGGCACCATACTGAAAACCCTGCGTCCATTCGGTCCAGCCGCGTAGGGTGTATTTACCGTTCACGGTGAAAACCGGCGTTCCTTGGGAGTTATCATATTCTTTGTTGATGAGTTTGATCTTCTCGCCGGATACCTCCCAAAACCGGTTAAGTTTTGTTTCGAGTGAGGCCGCAGTTAGTTCTTTGTTTATCTGCATAACGTATATCGATGGTATTATTTAGCCATTTTATTTTAGGATAATACAAAGATATTCGCAGCAAAAAGCGATAGCAAGGTACAAATTTGCTATTAAATGGTACTTTTCCGAACATGTTCGCGGTACTCGTTCGGGGTTAGACCCGTTTTCTTCTTGAAAATGCGGCTGAAATAGGACGGATCGTCCATATGGATGTGATAGGCGATTTCCTTACTGCTCAGATTGGTGAAAACAAGCAGTCGTTTGGCTTCTAGCAGGAGTTTTTCGAGTATATATTCCTGACAGGAGATGCCCAGGTATTTTTTGATGATTTTACTCAGATAATCAGGCGTAACCGATAATTGGCTGGCGTACTGCTGCACTTCATGCATCTGCCTGAAATTCTTCTCGACCAACTCCTGAAAACGCCCTGCCAGCTCCGGGACCGATAATGCCGCGGATTCTGTCGGCTGCACGTCATGTTGTGTCATAAAAGCACATTTTTGCAATAACAACCCCAAATACCGGCCGATGAGCGTCTGATCTGTTCCTGCATTCAGATGGTCGGTTACCATGTTTTCGAGGATGTTGTGGAAATAGTGCTTGTTACTTTCGGAAAGGGAAATAATAGGTTGTCGACGCGCTGGCTGGAAGAAAGACAACTGGGAAAGCGGGGGGTTAACAGGGTTATAAAACGTATAAAAATCTTCTGAGAATGCGACGATATAGCCTTGAAACGAAGTCGAGAAGGTTAGTAAATGCACTTGCCCGGGCGTCAGAAAATGGAGGCCGGAACCCTGGATATTGTACGAATGGAAATCAATTTCGTGGAATCCCTGGCCTTCTTCGATAAAGAGGATCTCATAATACGTGTGCCGGTGCGGCGTGTCGGTCGGAAGGGGGGTAATTGGCAGCGATACCGGTTCATCTTTTCCGATTTCAACGCTGTTTTTGAACCTGAAAATCTTTAATGCGGGTACCTGGCTGGGTGTTTTGGGAAGGGAATGGACCGGGATAGCATTAGACACGAAAACCATGCATTCAAATTTTTTTCAAATTCACTAGTCGTTTCAAAAGCAGCAAAATCGGGAAAACTACCAGCACGACTGCTGCCGGTCGCCAGTTTTTTTATCCCCGTTGTGACATTTTCTAACTTTGCATTGTTGATCCAGAACAACAACTGTACTTTAAAAGCTACCCGGTGAACCAGGAAACTAAAAGCGGCCAGATATTCGATCTTCCTACCCTAAGGCGTCTATACACATTCGTTCGACCTTATCAGAAGCAATTTTACCTGCTGATTGCCATTATATTGCTTAACGCGGTCCTGGCACCACTCACACCTCTGCTGATCAAGTATACCATCGATACGCCCATTTCCAATGGCGACTATTCACAATTGACTGTTATGCTGGTCGTGATGGTGGCCGTCACGATCTTTCAAGGCATCGCACAATTTTGGAACACTTACATGTCGGGCTGGCTCGGACAACACATTATCCGGGATATTCGAGTGCAGTTGTACCAGAAGATCATTGGGTTAAGACTTAAATTTTTTGACAATACCCCGATAGGAAGGCTTGTAACCCGCACAATTTCCGATGTGGAAACGCTTTCCAACGTATTTAGCGACGGTATGGCCGCCATTGCCGGGGACATTTTGCAATTGGTGCTCATCATTGCCGTCATGTTCTATACCGACTGGAAGCTCTCGGTGATCAGCCTCTCGATGATCCCGCTCATGCTGTTCTGTACTTACATTTTCAAGGAAAAGATCAAGGATTCGTTCAACGAGGTGCGTGCAGCGGTTTCCAATCTGAATGCCTTCGTGCAGGAGCATATTACCGGGATGGGTATCGTGCAGATTTTCAGTAGTGAGGATATTGAATATAAGAAGTTCAGAGAAATCAATAAGTTGCATAGGAATGCGAACATCCGGTCTATCCTCTATTATTCGGTATACTACCCGGTTGCGGATGTAATCGCGGCAGCTGGTACGGGGCTCGTCGTCTGGTATGGCTCGAAACAGATTTTGAATGCCGAGGTCACATTTGGTACGGTTACAGCTTTTGTGATGTTTATTAACCTCTTTTTCCGCCCGATCCGTCAACTCGCCGACCGGTTCAATACCCTGCAAATGGGGATCGTCAGTACCGATCGTATCCTCAAACTACTCGATAGCGACGAATTCACGGCAAATGAAGGTACGTTCGTGCCGGCGTCCATCAAGGGAAATGTCGAGTTTAAGAATGTTTGGTTTGCTTACAATGACGAGGAATATGTTCTACGAGACATCAATTTTAAAGTAAAAGAGGGCGAAACCATTGCATTTGTCGGTGCGACTGGGGCTGGCAAGTCGTCGATCATTAATTTGCTCACACGGTTTTATGATATTAATAAGGGCAACATCTATATCGATGGCGTCGAAGTGCATGATTATGAGTTGAATGCATTACGTAGGCACATTGGAGTTGTTTTGCAGGATGTCTTCCTTTTTTCAGATACCATCGAAAACAATATTCGCCTGGGTAATGAGCGTATTTCCCACGAGAAGATCGTGGAAGCCGCGAAACTGGTGGGCGTGCATGATTTCATCGAGCGACTGCCGGGTGGTTACAGCTATAATGTGATGGAGCGCGGAGCGACGTTGTCGGTAGGGCAGCGGCAACTCATTTCATTTGTGCGCGCAATGGTACATGACCCGAAGATCATCGTGTTGGATGAGGCAACGTCATCGGTTGATAGTGAAACCGAGGAATTGATCCAGCACGCGATCGAAAATCTGATGCACGGCCGGACGGCGATTGTCATTGCCCACCGCTTATCGACCATTCAGGAGGCTGATAAAATTATTGTGGTAGACAAGGGCCGGATCGTAGAGGAGGGTAACCACGAGCAATTGCTGGAAAAGGATGGCGTTTATGCCAACCTTTATCGGATGCAATATAAGGAGGTCCACAAGATCGGGACGTTGTAAATCATCCTGGTGCGAAATTAAAAAAGCCCCGGGGCTTGGACTGAACCCCAAAAGTTGGACGGTTTAAAAAATTTAACGACTAGTATGATGAGCTCGGTATTGTACCGGGCTCATTCCATTTAGATTAAGCCTGATCCTGTCATTGTTGTAATAGTTGATATATTCTATGATGGCTCCTTTGAGCTCATCAATACTGCTGTATTTGTTTAGATAGAACAGCTCTGATTTAATCGTACCAAAAAAGTTTTCAATAATTGCATTATCCAGACAATTGCCTTTTCTGGACATACTTTGGGTTATGCCTTTTGATTTAAGCATCTGCTGGTATCGCGCCATCTGATATTGCCAGCCCTGGTCGGAATGCAGGATCAGTTTTTCCGACTTATTTACTTTTATGAATGCTGTTTTAAGCATCTGGGTAATCTGGTTAAAATTAGCCGATTCGGACAAATTGTAACTGATGATTTCCCCATTGAACAGATCGATAACAGGTGACAAATAAAGTTTTTTGTCCTTTACCCTGAACTCAGAAATATCCGTGGCCCATTTCTGTGACGGTCTATCTGACTTAAAGTCCCTATTTAGGATATTGGGCGCAATCTTTCCTGTGTCACCTTTGTAAGAGCGGTACTTTTGAACACGGACCAACGATTTGAGTCCCATAGCCTTCATTAGCTTGAAGACTGTTTTGTGGTTAAGGTGCCAACCCTGTTTTCTGATCGCGATTGTAATACGGCGGTAGCCCAGCCTTCCTTTGTGCTGATGGTAAACCTGGCTGATCTGCTTTTGGGCGTCCTGATATTTGCCGGCCAAACTATTGGTTCTAACATGGTAGTAAAAGCTGCTTCTGGGCATTTTCAAAAAATCCAGAAGCACTTCAAGTGGGTACTTATGCCTTAATCCGTCAATTATTAACGCTTTTTCTTTTGCGCTGCTTCCTTCTGGCGAATTAAGGCATCCAGCTTTTTTAGTAGTTCATTTTCTGCTCTTAGGCGCATGTTTTCGTTTTCCAGCTCTTCCAAGCGGGTCGATGGACCGTATGTTTTGCTGAGCTTAGTTTTTTTGCCCATAAAAATACCCCCAAGAAGTGTCTAACTTTTTGGGGGCAGTGCAGCATCTGAAATGCCAGGGCTTTTTTAATTTCGTTTGCCGGTATCCAGCGGAATCGGTGGCGGACCGATCAGGAATTCGTCTTCGTCATTACGTTTCACCGGCGTGCTGTCACCTTCAACGCCGAGCGAGTCGCTTTCGGCAGGAGCCCATTGAGTAGGGCAGTTATAGGTCTTGGAAATTTTGAAGTTCGGTTTCGGGAATGGGCCTGGTTCGATCGATTTATCTTTATAAACCTTTTCCAGGAAGGCACCCACGATTGGTAATGCGGTTTTCGCGCCTTCCCCTAGATTTGTGGTTCGGAAGTGGATGCTGCGGTCGTCGCCTCCCACCCAAGCGCCTACCACGAGGTCACGTGTGACGCACATAAACCAGCCGTCCGAGTTATTGGAAGTCGTTCCGGTTTTTCCTCCCAGCTCGTTGCCATTCGGCGTTACATTAAATCGCCAACGAATACTGCCAGATGTTCCTCCCGCTTCTTCCACACCGGCGCGCAACATTTGCAACATCAGGTATGCCGACTCTTCACTGATCGCCTGACGGTGCTCGGGCTGAAATTCTTCAATCACTTTCCCATTGCTATCCTCGATCTTCGTGACCAGAATGGGCTGAGTATATGTCCCATTGTTTGCAAAAACACCATATGCCGCCACCATGTCATACAACGACACATCAAACGGCCCGAGACCTATGGATGGAACAGGTTTTAGTGGTGTGGTAATACCCATTTTTTTGGCATAGCGCACTACGTTTGCCGCGCCGATTTCGTCGGTCAGCTCGGCGGTAACGGAATTAATGGATTGTGCCAGGGCACGTCGCAGCGTCATTGGCGCATAGGTGTAGCTTCCGGTGGCATTGCGGGGTTTCCAGATTTTTTCCTCTCCGTCTTCTTCGTACGTTTTCTCAAACGGTTTGTCCATAATCTCGTTGCAGGGCGACATATTGAACGTCGAGTCGTCGATCGCCGCGGTGTAGACGAATGGCTTGAAAGTTGATCCAGGCTGCCTTTTGCCCTGTTTTACGGCGTCGTATTTGAAATAATTATAATCCAAACCGCCTACCCAAGCCTTGATCTGTCCTGTTTGCGGGCTCATAGCCATCATACCGGCGCGCAAGATTCGCTTATAGTAATCCAAGGAATCCATGGAACTCCAATACTTCGTCATTTCGCTGCTATTTTTCCAGTCGTACACGGTCATGGTGTCCTTTTTGTTAAGGTAATAGGTCACGCTGTCCGGGTCATTCGGGAATTTTGCGGCTAATGAGCGGTATTTACTGGTCCGTTTTACTACTGTCGGGAGAAAATCGGTGATTTCGTTGCCCTGTTCGTCGCGCCATGGGTTCTGGTTACGCCAGTGGTCTTCAAAGACGCGTTGCAACTGCTTCATCTTTTGGGTCATGGCTTCCTCGGCGTCGGCCTGCATATGTGAGTCGATCGTGGTATAGATCTTCAAGCCATCGGTGTAAAGGTCGTAGCCATTCTCATCACCCCATTTTTTGACAAAATCAACCACCGCATTTTTGAAATAGTTGGCATTGCCATCGTAAGGTGTTTCGAATTTGGTTTTAAGTTCAATGGGTAGTGCACTGATGGAATCCGCTTGCTTGACGGACAGATATCCGTATTTGCGCATCTGGTCAATGACCACATTACGGCGTTCGAGTGAGCGCTTGATGTTCCGGACCGGATTGTAAGTGGTTGTCGCTTTTTGCAAACCTACCAATACCGCCGATTCCTGCACATTAAGGCTGTCGGGCGATTTGCTGAAATAGGATTTTGCCGCTGTGTTGATACCATAGGTGTTATTTCCATAATCGACTGTATTGAAATACATCGTCAGGATTTCTTCTTTGGTAAAATTCCTTTCGAGCTTGATGGCCGTGAGCCATTCTTTTGTTTTGTAAATTAATGTGCTAAGTCCGGGAACATAGCCCAGTACACCTCGCGCGCCGGATTTTCGGGTTTTAAAAAGTTTTTTCGCAAGCTGTTGTGTAATGGTACTACCACCACCGCGATCGGTGGCGCCCGTGACAATGCCCCAGGCAACGCTGGCCATCGCCTTATAGTCGATCCCGGAGTGTTTGTAAAAACGGGCATCCTCCGTGGCAATCAATGCCTTTACGAGGTTTGGGGAAATCTGTTTAAACGGGACGGGCGTCCTGTTTTCCGTGTAGAATTTCCCGATCATTACACCATCGGCCGTATATATTTCCGACGATTGCGCCACCTTCGGGTTTTGAAGGTCTTCTACACTCGGCATGCTGCCCATCAACCACAGGAAATTGGTTTCTACACAAAAAATGTAGATCGCGAATAACGTGATTCCGTAAACCAAAGTCTTCCAGACCGTTATGATCGGGCGATAGTATTTCGAATCGACATCCACATTGTCTTCCCACCAACCGCGCGCTGATTTCTTGTTTTGCCGGTATGAATGGAAGAGCCGGTCTGCGTTGGTTTTGCCTGTAACCAGCGATGTAATTTTATAAGCAATCCTGTTGATAAGTGTGGCGAGCCGCGACCGGAATGCCCGGAACAGGTTCCTGATTTTTATAAAAAACGATCGGATAACTTCCATCAAACGTTTTGGTTCGTAATGGGTCAAAGATAAGAAAAGCCGGATAGATATGATCAATCCGGCTTTTTCTGAAATCGATTCTATTCAGCTTTGTGAAATTTCAATGCGGCTCCGTTCATGCAATAACGCAGGCCGGTTGGTTTTGGACCATCGTTGAAAACGTGCCCCAGGTGTCCTCCGCATGTTCTGCAAACGACTTCTGTGCGGGTCATACCATGACTTTTATCCTGAATTTCTTCTACACTCTCTTTCGCAACCGGCATGAAAAAGCTCGGCCAGCCTGAGCCTGAATCATACTTCGAATCGGAGCTGAAAAGTGGTGTCCCGCATGCTGCGCACACATAGGTGCCTTCTTCTTTATTGTCGTTATAAGGATGTGAAAAAGGCCGCTCGGTACCTTTTTCGAATAGAACGAAGCATTGCTGACCAGTAAGCTCCTGCTGCCATTCTTCTTTGGTTTTTTGTACTTCTCTCATGGATTTGTCTGTTAGGAATGGCCAAAAAAATTTGTACCATATCCCTTGATAACGCTGAATCGGTAATTATCGTTTGGAAAAAATGCGGCGTATCCACGAATCCTGCGGTGGCCAGCATTGGTTTTGCGATTCGGGTGGCCTTCGGAATAATCCGCCGGAAATTCCGAAGTAAAGATTGAATGACCTCGGGTTGCCGATGTTGAGCAGGCCGGTAAGATGGTCGGTACCCAGCCAAAGCGGCCCTATCCTGCCCGCCAGCCCAATGGCGGGAGAGCGATAACGGTTCATCAGCGAGAGGGGAACCGATATTTCGTACCATTTGTGTTCGTAACGCGGTGTGACGCCAATATAGGATTCAGCTTTCATGCCGAATGCGCCCTGGGGAATCAGGTTTTGAACCCAAAGGCCATTCACATACACATTAGGTTTCACATTATAATCCACACTCGCCTGGAATGCCATTGGCAGTACCGATTTGAAGTTGGGCGCAATGGGCTGACCTCCATCCAGCGAAGAGTTGATCGCATTGAAAATACCTTCGGAGCCTTTCAGCTTCTGGAATGTATCGTAACGGAACTCCTTGTTGGTTGTATGGGTCTCCTGCTGGAGAATATAAGCCGGATTGTTGAAATGGACGCGACCGATGTCTGTTAACGAAACTGCAATCCGGTACAGGTATTTGTTTTTTGACGCGTCGCGCTTCCGCTCGCCTCTTTCCCGGTATGTTGCTTTGTGAACGTCGGGTCGGTATTCATAAACGGCTCCGATGTCGAAACCCCAGCCACTTCCAGGAGCGGCGTCGCCGAGCAACCATGCGGGGGTGGGCCTGATATTCTGAAAACCCTCGTCGCGCGTAACGGCGTAACGGACGTTGATTTCGTTTACATTAATGTATTGTCGCTTGTTTTCCCAATTCGCGTCTGGCTGGATATCATAGGAAGAGTTCTCTATAATCGCGTGTGCATTGTAAAGACCTATTAACCTTTTGACCGTAAAGCCTACTTTGAGATAATCGGTTTCATTGTCGAAAACAGTACCCCCGAGTGTCAATGCAAATTCCCCCAACCCATTCAAATGCAATTGCCCTGACTGGTTTTCAAATACCTGATCATGTAAGTCCTTGAATTGCGTGGTCTTGCTGATCAGCCGGGCAAGCGGTTCGGTGACTTGCGTGGTGTTGAGCAGGTAGCGCGCACGCGTTGTAAAGCCTACGCCGACCCTTCCTTTGAATATATTGAACATGAACGATGGCAACCGAGTGTCACCACCGGCGTTCATGTATTTCTTGTTCCCGTTCAGTTTCTCGCCTAAGTAGGAGCGGGGGAAAAGCAACATGCCCCTTTCATTATGGTATTCGGCTGGGACGGTATTGGTGATCAGGCTCAGGAAAGAGTATGGTGCTTCGTATTTGACGTGGTTGTTGGCTGTATAAAACTGGGTGCCAACAAGATTGACATATAAGCTATAACGACTGTCAGCCACAAATGCCGGGTTGTGGTACAAAGCGTTTGTTCCGGCAAAGTTGCTCATGGCCGTTCCAGGCAAATGCTGGGATAGAGCGTCGATGGTTATTCCGCAGACCAGTCCTAATATGGACAACCAGCTTTTTTGCATGAGGAACAAGATTCGGTGGGGTGCCGACATTTGAGATCAGGTTACAAAGAAAACGCTAACACGACTGACTTGCAACATTGTTTACTGATTGGATAAAGAATATTCGATAACGCTTGGCGGCATGATTTTAATACGGACGATAAAGAATAAAGGTTGCGGACCTGTAATACATCAGCATCAATCGTTTACGTTACTCTTCGATTCTCGCAGAGATTTAAAGAGGTGCTCGTCGGCTATTGTTAGTTGGTAATTGTTTTGGTAATTCATACATTGACCATATATTGTTCTGTGGACTATCGGTATTGACTTATTCAAATTTTGAATTGTATGAATTTTTCATTTTCTAATTATCAAATAGAAAATTTCTTCGATGAGATGTTTACGCCAGCGGGCGAAATCCGTCAAGGTTATGAACATTTAAAGAATAAATTTGAAAACCTGACACACGAAGACCTTACCAACCGGCAGCTGGCCACAGAGCGTGCGCTGCTGTCGATGGGGATCACTTTCAATGTTTACTCGGAGGGAGAAGGCACCGAGCGGATCATGCCTATCGATATTATTCCGCGGGTATTGTCCAACGCGGAATGGGAGTGGCTGGAAAAAGGGTTGAAACAGCGGATCAAGGCGCTGAATATGTTCATTGACGACGTCTACAATGACCAGAATATATTGAACGACGGTGTAGTTCCGCGTGAACTGATCGAGTCGAGCAAATGCTTTCTTAAACCATGTATCGGTTTGAAACCGCCCAAAGGTATCTGGTGCCATATTACGGGTACGGATCTTATCAAGGGTGATGACGGTACATTTATGGTGCTGGAAGATAACCTGCGTTGCCCATCGGGTGTGTCTTATATGCTGGAAAACAGGGAGCTGTCGAAACAAATCTTCCCGGACGTCTTAGCACGCACAGGCGTAAGGCCAGTGTCCGATTACCCGACGCGCTTGCTGCAAATGCTGCAACACCTGGCAGACCGCCCGAACCCGACCGTTGCCGTGCTGACGCCAGGTATTTACAATTCAGCCTATTTCGAACATTCGTACCTGGCTCAGCAAATGGGCGTGGAGCTGGTTGATACCCGGGACCTGGTCGTTTCCGACGGTTATGTCAAAATGAGGACGACCAACGGTTTACAGATTGTGGACGTGATCTACCGCCGTATCGATGATACATTTATGGATCCTGATGCATTCAATCCAGATTCGCTGATCGGCGTTCCCGGAATATTCGAGGTCTACAAAAAAGGCCGCGTTGCGCTAGCCAATGCGCCAGGTACCGGTGTGGCCGACGACAAAGTGGTATATGCATATGTTCCGCGCATTATCAAGTATTACCTGGGTGAGGAGGCGATAATCCCGAATGTGCAAACCTACATTTGCGGAGAAGAAGATGATATGCAGTACGTCCTTGAGAATATTTCACAACTGGTTGTAAAAGAAGCCAATGAGGCGGGTGGTTATGGAATGCTGATCGGACCGAAGGCGACAGAGGAAGATCACGAACTTTTCAGGGAAAAAATAAAGTCCAATCCAAGGAATTATATTGCCCAACCAACGATTTCACTATCAAGAGTGCCTTGTATGGTCGAAGGGCACGCCGAAGGGCGGCACGTAGACCTCAGGCCTTACATATTATATGGTGACGATATTAGCGTAATCCCGGGAGGATTGACGCGTGTTGCGTTACGTAAGGGATCGCTGGTGGTGAACTCGTCGCAGGGTGGCGGCGGGAAAGACACCTGGGTGTTGTATTAAGTTATCATTAACAGTTACTGGCAGTCTGTTCATGATAACGGTTTATGAGTTTTTTGATAAACCATATTTGAACTGCTTAAAATGAATAGTCAGTAACTTAAATGATTCAACAATGCAACGCCATATAACCGGATGGTTTAGTCCGGCGCTTAACAAGGAAATGGAAATTGCCGTTTACGGACATTATGGAATTGCGCTTCTGCTTATTCCCACCGCGGCATCCGACTACCTGGAATATGAAAGGCATGGATTGATCGAAAGCATCGAACCTTATATTTATTCCGGGAAGGTAAAAGTATACAGTATTAATAGCATTAACGGAGAAAGCTGGCTTAACCCGCACATGCACGGTTATGACAAGGCAGTGCGGCACCAGGCTTTCAATGATTATGTGATCAAGGAGGTTGTTCCGTTTATTAAAGAAGATACGAGCGCGAACAACGAGATCATTGCCGGAGGTGCATCATTCGGGGCGTTGCACGCAGCTAATCTGTTTTTCAAACATCCCGATTCCATTCATGGAGTCATTGCTATGAGCGGTTGCTATGATCTGAGCGTCTACACGGACGGTTATTATGATGACAATGTCTATTTCAACTCACCGGTGCATTACCTGCCCAATTTGAAGGCAGAGTGGCATTTGGCGATGTACCGGGATAGTCGTCACATTCACTTCATCTCAGGATCGGGGGCATACGAAGTGCCGGATTATTCGAGGCATATATCGTCAATCCTGGCTTCAAAGAACGTCCCGCATGAACTTGATATCTGGGGCAGCGATATTCCCCATGATTGGTGGGCCTGGAAAAAGATGCTTCCTTATTATCTCGAAACACGTTTTTGAGATTTAAGTAACAGTCGCAAAAAGCAAAAACCCTGAAATGATCACATTCCAGGGCTTTTGCTTTATTGGTATTTCAAGTCAGGCTCCTTCGAATTGTCGCAGGAACCGTACATCGTTTTCTGTGAATAAACGCAGGTCATTTATGCCGTAACGCAGCATTGTAATACGCTCGATGCCCATTCCAAATGCGAAACCGGTGTATTCTTCACTATCGATGCCGCAGTTTTCCAGCACGTTCGGGTCCACCATTCCTGATCCGGCGATTTCTACCCATCCGGTGTGTTTGCAGACATTGCAACCTATTCCCCCACATATAAAGCAGGAAACATCGATTTCCGCACTAGGCTCTGTGAATGGAAAGTAGGACGGGCGCAAACGGATCCTGGAATCCTTGCCGAACATCTCTTTCGCGAAGTGGTACAATGTATCTTTCAGGTCTTTGAAACTCACATTTTTATCCACATAAAGCCCTTCCACCTGGTGGAAAACACAGTGTGCCCGTGCTGAAATAGCTTCGTTCCGGAATACGCGGCCCGGCATAATACTCCGAATAGGTGGTTTCTGGCGCTCCATGAGCCGCACCTGCACATTAGACGTATGTGTACGCAAGAGTACATCGTCTTTCACCTCGCCGGCGCTTTTGGAAATAAAGAAAGTATCCTGCATTTCACGCGCCGGGTGGTTGTCGGCGAAATTCAAAGCACTGAAATTGTACCAGTCCTTCTCGATTTCCGGTCCGTACGAAACATTGAAGCCCATGCGTTCAAAAATCTCAATAATCCTCCGGCGTACGATCGTTAGCGGGTGTAGGCTTCCCTGTAAATTCGGTGTAACGGGTAAAGTCAGGTCGATCAGCATTTCCGGATTGCTGTCCGTAGCACTTTCCAGTGCGGTCTGGAACTCCTGGAAGCGGGTTTGGGCCAAATTTTTGAGCGTATTCAGTTCCTGGCCAACTGCCCGGCGATCTTCCTGAGCGATATTTTTGAGGTTATCGAAAAGCTCGGTAACGGCCCCCTTTTTACTTATATATTTTAATCTGAAAGCTTCCAGTTGTTCCCTGTTGGTAACTGTCGCCTGCTCGATTTCAGAAACTAACTCCTTGACCCGGTCGGTAATCATAAAAAGCTTGTAGTTATTAGTGATTTGTCGCTACACTTTTGCGGCAAAAGGCCGTTTTGAGGGCCCCGAAATTTGTGCAAAGATAAGGAAGTTGGCGCGCCGAAGGAAGTGAAAACGTATAGAAACGTCTATCAGGCGAATTTGTTGAAAGAATCTATGATTTTTGGACTACGTAAAATTACGCATTCTACCAAGTTCTGTTACGTCTTTTTACTTTTTGGTTACAAGTTAACGTACTGAATATGAGCTTATTATTTATATATGCGTACTTTTACGTATTTCGAGAGATTACGCTATGTGCTAATTTTGAAACAAGAAATCACAACAACATTAGCGTAGTTACCATGAAAAATTTTCCAAACTTTACTCGTCCCAATCTGTCAGAAAGATCATACAGTGACAGCCGTTCCTACATTTCAGTTCAGTCGATGGGCAGAACGATCTTTTTGACACCCGATGTAATCACTTTCCTGGAAGGTGAAGGTAACTACACATTTATTTATACCAATACCGGGAAAAAGTACCTGGTTTCAAAAACATTGAAATCGCTCGCAGAGCAATTGAACGCTAAATTCCTCCGCGTACATAAATCCTACCTCGTTAATTCAGACTACGTGGTGGAACGCCTGGAAGACGATCGCATGCTGAAATTGTCATGTGGCAAAGAAGTTGTCGTGTCGCGCAGAAAGATCAAAGAAGTATCTGGTCTCCTGGATCATAGTAATCTTCTCCGCATCAGTGCCTAAAAGATATTTGGTGAATTAAATTAGTGGGTTATTCATAAAAACAGCAGCCATCGCTATGATCGAAGGCTGCTCGTTTTGTTTTAGGCCGACCATGGACCATCGACAATGTGTCTTTTAAGTAACTATCTTAGTCAAAAAATGGGTCTATGGTCGGTCGGCGGTCTATGGTCATGCGGCGAAGCCGCTTAAAACAACTTCAACCCCAAAGTTACCTGCCACGAACTCAACTTCTGTTTTACAGAACCGCCCGTTGCCTGCTGGCCGCTAACCTGAAATGATGCCAGGTTGGTGAATGAGCCTTCTTTACGGACATCAAGGCTGAAATTGCCCAGATCCAGACCGGCTCCAAGTTGGTACCCGAATGTCGCTTCGGACATAGCATTGTTCAGATCGGAAGTATAATATTTAAATGCATCGCGCAGACGCTGGCTGTCGCCAATGCGAAACGATGCTACTGGTCCCGCCAGAATGCGGAATGGACCGCCTTTCAAACCTATCAGTAATGGTACATCGATATTACTGTATTTGACATTGATGGTTTTTTCAACCGGTGTCTCCTGGTCGTGCTGAATGATTTTGAATGAACCGCCTTTTGTCGAGATCAATACTTCCGGTTGAATGAATATGGTACGGCCGAAACGCATCCAGATACCACCTACTGCGCCGGTCCTGGTATTAAAACTTTCTTTCAGATTGTCTCGTACCTCTTTGCCATCGTATCCCAGGTACGGGTTTCCATTTTCATCGTAACGCGTCGTGAACACATCGCCCATTGTAAGCCGCGACAGGTTAACCCCTCCCTTGATACCAAACGCAAAACCTTTTTGCTGAGCCTGCACATTTGAGAATGCGAAAATGCACAACAGACAGGCACAGCCCACTTTTGTCAGGATTTTCATGGATAATATGATTTTTTAAGTAAAACAGCATAATAACGACAATTTGCAAAAAACTATACCTATCCCACATTTTTTTTGATTTTATGGCCGAAACGTCCAAATATTGGATTAATATCACCGGGAAAACGTTAGTCACCAGAAGAATATAAATTAGACTTTTCTATTATGGCCAAAGCCAAGACGGCATATTTTTGTCAGGAATGTGGGTATAATTCGCCAAAATGGGTCGGCAGATGTCCGTCATGCGGCGAGTGGAATACTTTCGTACAGGAAGTTATTGAAAAGGAGGATAAGAAAACAGCAGTGTCCTGGAAATCGGTGAACCTGGCAAACCGGCCGCGGGCGATCGCCGAAATAGTCTACGAAAACGAACCGCGCATCCGTACATTCGACGAGGAATTAAACCGCGTACTGGGTGGCGGCATCGTGCCCGGCTCGCTCGTGCTGATCGGTGGAGAGCCTGGCATCGGTAAATCCACACTGATGCTGCAAATCGCATTGACGCTTTCGAACAAGAAGGTATTGTATGTTTCCGGTGAAGAATCAGAGGCGCAGATCAAGATGCGGGCGGAACGTATGGCCGCCAAAAGCGACAACTGCTTTATTCTCACCGATACACAAACGCAGAATATTTTTCGGCAAATCGAAGACTTCCAGCCGGAGATACTCATTGTCGATTCCATTCAAACCATGCAATCGACTTACATTGAATCGGGTGCGGGAAGCGTATCACAAGTGCGCGAATGTACCGCTGAATTTATGAAGTATGCCAAGGAAATGGGTGTTCCCGTGTTCCTGATCGGGCATATAACGAAGGATGGCTCGTTAGCTGGCCCGAAAGTGCTGGAACACATGGTGGATACTGTGTTGCAGTTCGAAGGCGACAGGCACAACACTTATCGCATTTTGCGGACAATGAAAAACCGTTTTGGCAGTACTTCTGAGCTGGGCATTTATGAAATGCAGGGTACTGGCCTTCGCCAGGTTAGTAATCCATCGGAAATTCTTATTTCGCAGCGCGATGAACCGGTGAGTGGTATAGCAATCGGCTCAATGATGGAGGGTAACCGGCCATTGCTGGTAGAGATCCAGTCGCTCGTGAGTGTTGCTACATATGGCACGCCACAGCGGAGCAGCACGGGTTTCGATGCGAAACGTTTGCAAATGTTACTGGCTGTCTTGGAAAAACGCGGTGGTTTCCGATTGGGCGTGCAGGATGTGTTCCTGAATGTGGCAGGCGGTTTGAGAGTAGAAGATCCGGCGATAGATCTGGCGGTTATTGCTTCGCTGGTTTCTTCTTATGAGGACAAGTTTATCCCGCCATCCGTGTGTTTTGCAGCAGAAGTTGGGCTTGGTGGTGAGGTGCGAGCTGTTAACCGGATAGATAGCCGCGTTTCGGAGGCTGAAAAGCTAGGTTTTAAGAAAATTTATATTTCAAAATACAATGGCAAGGGATTGGATTTGAAAAGATCAAAAATAGAAGTGATACCAGTGGCGCATTTGGATGAGCTTTTTATGTCGCTTTTTCTCAATCAGTAAATCTGGCTTTTGAAATTATAGCGGTCGCTTATCAGCGCATTTTGGAATGCTTCACCAGATAGGCGAGCAATACGGGATCAAAACCTTTGGCAATATCCGCTTCGATGAAGTCGATTTTGTACTGCCCACATTTGAGTTTCAATTTTTGATAAAACTCACCCACAAATTGCTGGTAAGACTCACGGACTTGTTCGGGCTGAACTTTAATCCGCTCGCCGGTTTCGAGATCGATGAATTCATAAGGACGGTTTTCGAATGCGAAATTCTCCTCTGTCTTACGATCCGTTACGTGAAAGAGGAGTACCTCATGCAGGTTATGCCGCAAATGCTGCAATGCCGAGAAAATCTTGTCAGCTTCTTCCAGGTTATCGAACATATCACTGAAAATGACCACCAGCGATCGCTTGTGGATCTTTTCGGCAATCTGGTGCAATACTTCCGCCACCGATGTTTTCAACAATGGGCGGTTGGCCTGTAATTGCTGTTCGAGTTCGAGCATGATCTTGTGGACATGCGATGGCGTGGACTTAACGGCCGTTTGTACTTCAATTTTCTCCGAAAATGTGCAGAGGCTGACGGCGTCTTTCTGCCTTTGCAGCAAATAGGTAAGACTTGCCGCAGCCATAACGCTGAATGTCATTTTGCCGAAATTCTCTTCCGGATAATACATGGAAGAAGAAGTGTCGAGCAAGATATGGCAGCGGAGGTTGGTTTCTTCTTCGTAGCGCTTCACATATAGCCGGTCGGTTTTGGCAAAAACCTTCCAGTCGATATTCCGGGTGGATTCGCCTGTATTGTAAAGCTGATGTTCTGCAAACTCGACTGAAAAGCCGTGAAAAGGAGATTTGTGGAGACCGGTAATGAAACCTTCTACCAACTGTTTTGCAAGAAATTCCAGGTTTCCGAATTCTCTGACTTTTGCCAGATCCAGTTGGCGGACACTCATAATGGCATCAAGGCTACTTTCTCATCGAAATGACTTTGCCCGATTTGGGATCGATTTCTTCATTGGGCGATAGTAATACCATTCCTTCCATCCCTACAACCCTAACTGAGACATTGGCAACACCTTTGGCCAGAATGCCAAGCAGGCGGGCTGCTTCTTTACTGAGGTCGATTACGCGGTGCCTCGAAAACGGGCCTCTGTCGTTGACTCTTACAATCACTTTTTCGTCGTTTTCCAGATTCGTCACTTCGAGCATGGTATTGAGCGGGTAGCTCCGATGGGCGGCCAGCAGTTCACTGCTTTTGTGTACTTCACCGAAGGAGGTCTTTCGGCCGTGAAACCGCGTCGAGTAGTAGGAGGCGTTTCCATTTTCTGTCTTGCCTAACTTTACCTGTGCAAATGCTTCGGGTAACAGCGCGGCAAACGCTAACAAGGTGAGAATCAGAATCCGACGATAGGTCATTTTTCTGGATTTAGGTGAAACATAATAAGGTAAATGTCCCTTATCTCATAACTTACTTTGGTCTTTCAGATCAATTTCAATACCCACGAATTTCAAAACTAGTAAAAACATTTTAAGAAACCAGCAAAAGCCGTGGTTAATTTGGAAACCGGACTGTCCTGGAAAGTAACCCAAAACCAACAAACTGCTAATATGTTCCGGTTTCTTTGGAACCAGCAATAAACTTTATATTTTAGCGTTTGGAAACCTATTTAAAACTAAACATAGTGGAAGACAGAGAGCAAATCTACTCCAAAAGGGTCAGGGCGGGAAAACGGACTTACTTCTTCGATGTTCGCTCAACGCGATCTAACGATTACTATCTTACCATCACAGAAAGCCGTCGCCACCCTCAGGGAGACGGATTTACGTACGAAAAACACAAGATGTTTTTGTACAAAGAGGACTTTGACAAGTTCGTGGATGCATTGAAAGAAGCGGTAGATCACGTTAAAACTGAGTTGATGCCAGAGGTTGACTTCTCACAATTTGAAGCCAAGGTAGACGAGGTAGACGTAGTAGGAGAATCGGACCTTAAGTGGGATTAGAAAATTTAAGATAAGTAAAGAAGCCTTCGCAATTGATTACGAAGGCTTTTGGTTTTTGTACCTGCTAATAGTAATTTTGCGAAAATTATTATTAGCAGGCGGACATGCTTTGTATTGTCGATCGGGCATGCGGCCGCCGTTCACTGCTTACCATTCATATATGAGTCTTCAATGCGGGATTGTCGGATTGCCGAACGTTGGGAAATCCACCCTTTTTAATGCCATTTCTACCGGCAAAGCCGAAGCTGCCAACTACCCTTTTTGCACTATTGAGCCCAATGTGGGTGTTGTGACCGTTCCGGACGAGCGTTTGGATACGCTCACCAAACTGGTTAATCCCCAGAAAGTCATTCCAACCATTATCGAATTCGTGGATATTGCGGGTCTTGTGAAGGGTGCTAGCCAGGGAGCGGGTTTAGGAAATAAATTTTTGGCCAATATCCGTGAGGTGGATGCGATCGTGCATGTGGTGCGTTGCTTCTCCGATGACAATGTAGTACACGTGGAGGGACGGGTCGATCCAGTTTTTGATAAAGAAATTATCGATGCCGAGTTGCAGCTCAAAGACCTGGAATCCATTGACAAAAAAATCCAGCGTACCGAAAAAGGCGCACGTGCCGGCGATGCAAAAGCGAAAGCGGAGCTGGAATGGTTGAAAAAATACAAGACGACCCTGGAAGAAGGGAAGAATGCGAGAAGTCTTGAAATCGATGCCGAAACGAAAGAGGCTGTGATCGGCGATTTGCAATTGCTGACTGCCAAGCCGGTTCTTTATGTAGCCAATGTGGACGAAGGCTCAATGCTGACCGGCAATGAGTATTCCGAGAAACTGAGGGAAGCCGTAAAACACGAGGGCGCAGATGTGATCGTTCTATGTGCGGCCATTGAATCACAAATCTCCGAGATTGAAGACCCCGAGGAGCATGAAATGTTCCTGGGCGAATACGGTTTGACAGAATCAGGCCTTAGCAAGCTGATCAAGGCATCTTATGCGCTTTTGAACCTTATTACTTATTTTACAGCCGGGGTGAAAGAGGTTCGTGCCTGGACGATCGTGAAAGGTTGGAAGGCCTCCCAGGCTGCCGGGGTGATTCACACCGATTTTGAAAAGGGCTTTATCCGTGCCGAGGTAATCAAAATCTCGGATTATGAGCAGTACAAGACCGAAGCCGGCGTGAAGGAAGTAGGGAAGATGGCGGTGGAAGGCAAGGAATATGTCGTGGCAGATGGTGACATTATGCACTTCCGGTTTAATGTGTAGGTTTGATTGAACGTCCATTGATTTATATGCAAAAAGAGCGGCTGGTGTCGCTCTTTTTGCATATAAATCAATCCTCATAATAATCAGGCGCATCTTTGTGAATAACCGCCCTTAATGTCTTGGCCATATGCAGAATCGTGTCAATCTTGTAATGCGCTTTTTTTAGTAGTTCAGGATCATGCCCTTCATTGATCAACTGCATAAACATATCCCGAAGGAAAATGAGGTCGTCAATGTTTTTTGTAAAATCTTCGATAATGTACATCTGAAAGCCGCGATCGTCCAGTTGCGGGAAATAGAGCACGAGGTACAGGTCTGTGTCCACATAGAAGCTGATGACGTGGCTCGTTTCGAAATTGGCTGGCATCTCATCATGATCCACCAGGCAGTCGATAATGTAATTCTCGTCATTGGTGATCGAGAGGTTCGATGTGAGATGTACACTGTTGGTTGAAGATTTCATAACGTTGGGTGTTTAACGCCGCCGGTTCCACTCCACGGTCCGGTAACCGATCAGCAAGTCGGCGCGGCTGGCTGGTGGGCGATGGTAGATCAATATGTCGTAATCGTTCTCGGTAGGGGCAAAGTTTCCTTCAAGATAAGATTCGTCGGGCTTCTGATTTCCTTTAACTACCGTGTATTCATAGTTGATAACCCCTTGCTTGACTATCATTTCCACCTGGTATGCCTGCGCATCGGCGTCGTAAATCATCTTGTTATGGTCGGTGAGCTGCCATAGGGTGAAAGCGCCGTTAACATAAAACGTGGCATCTGATTCTTCCGCAGTTTTTAATGTAAACACAACCGGGGTATAATCTGCCTCCACACTGCCGCGCCCGGACTCGCGCTGATCGACAATATATTGTCCGTTGAAATCATCGTTTTGTATATACGGTACATGGGCGCGGGGCTTGTCGGGGAAGAGGAACAGTTTGGTGTATTCGTTTGTACGTTCGATCTCATTCACACCATATCCTCTGCCGGTCAGCGAGCGGCTATCAAAGTATCGGAATTCGTTCCCACCCCGGAATGTATTTTCAAGGTCAAAAAAAGTGTATTCCAGTTGTTGGTCAAACGGACGGACATTGCTCGGTTTGAAGCCTGTTTTGGCCTGATCCCAGCGGAAATTTTTGCGTATCACCACTTTTAGGTCTGTTTGAGGGGCAACCAACTGGTAACCTTTATAATCGACAGAGAAATCGATCTGCTGATCGGAGAATTGCTGCTGAATTCCCTGGGAAAAGCGAGCCTGTGCGGCGACGTTCACGCGCGTTTGATAGTGCATAAACCGCCGGCTGAACATTAGTTTACGATCTCGATCCGAGAAAACGTAGATTACATAATTGCCCGGCAACTTTAATTTTGGCAGCTCAAACCGGTAATGCACATAAGGCACCTTTGTGCTGAACGACTGGTCGTAGGTATTGACCGGATATTCATTGAATTCGTAGGTAAATTCTATATCGTTCAGGTTGGATTTGGTCCAATCGGCATTACAATGGATGATCTTGGCGCGGAATCCTTCCGGCTGGCCGGTCATGTCATCGAATTCAAGTACCAGCGGTGCCGGGTTGCTGAGTGGCGTAATGGGAGGTGTGAGTAAGCGAGTGGGCGTTTCGGGATTGTCGAGGGCGGGATAGAGCAATACCGTTTTGATCTTGTCCTGGTAAATATAGTCTTCCAAACGCAGCCCCTGTGGCTGCGCATAAGCGTGTGTGCAAAAGAGAAAAAGGCCTATCAGCAATACTAAACGCATCTCGGGATTTTTTAATGGGTAACGTAACTTTTTAGTGTAAGGTACATATAGTTTGGAAAACGTGATTTGAACATTATTAACTATTTTTGATTAGAACCGTGACAGCAGTAGCGATCAAAATGTACACAGAGCAAGAGTATCTAGAATTGGAACGCGAAGCGGAGTACAAGAGTGAGTACTACCGAGGGGAGGTATTTGCGATGTCGGGAGTAAGTCGCAATCACAACCGGATTACGGAAAACTTGTCAGGTGAAATTTACATAGCATTGAAATTGGTCACATCGGCCTGACACTAAAAATGTCAGACATCTACGCTCAAACTGAAGGCCTGTTGTAATAAAAAAGGGAGCCATTCAGCTCCCTCAAATTCTTTCTATTTTCCCGAAAGCTCTTCCACTTCCAGCATCAGATGTTCCCAGTCTTCCGTGCTTTGTTCCAGCTTTTGCTTAATGTCGGCATAAAACCGGTTCATTTCCCCGAGAGTTACTGAATCATTGTAGATCGTCGGATCGGCGAGTTTGGCTTCGGTTTCCGTTTTTCTTACTTCAAGATTGTTAATGGTCTCTTCCAGCTCTTCAATCTGCTTGCGAGCCTTTTTCAGTTTCTGGGCATCTCCGCCGGAAGGTGTTTTGCTTTGATTCTTATTCTGATTAGTATTATTGACAGGCTGGCTTTTCTGTGGCGGCGCGCTGCTTACCGTTACTTTTTCACTAACGGCCGACTGCAATCCGCGCTCTTCAATCCAGACCTCATATTCCTCATAAGTTCCCGGATATTCTTTGATCTGGTGATCTTCGATATACCAGATCTTGTTAGCGATGTTTTCGACAAAGTAGCGGTCGTGGGAAACGACGATATAGCTTCCCTCGTATTGTTGCAAAGCCTGGATCAGGATGTTCACGGACTGCATGTCCAAGTGGTTGGTAGGCTCATCGAGCAGCAGGAAGTTTGCCTGTGAAAGCAGCACCTTCGCCAGCGCAACACGAGATTTCTCACCACCCGAAAGTACCTTGATCTTCTTGAAAACATCATCCCCCGTGAAAAGGAAGCAGCCCAGGACAGTCCGCAATTCGGTTTCCGTTTTGGTCGGGTTGGCATATTTCAATTCCTCGATCAGGTTATGCGCTACATTGAGGGATTCCAACTGGTGCTGGGCGTAGAATGTGAAAGACACATTATGTCCCAACCTTCTCTTGCCATCAATTGGCTCGGTACCGGCCACAATGCGGAGAACAGTTGATTTTCCACGTCCGTTGGCCCCGATCAGCGCGATCTTGTCGCCGCGTTCCATGCTGATGTTCGTGCTGTCAAGAATGACCTTTTCGCCATATGCCTTGGAAGCATCTTCAAGCTGAAATACATGCCTGCCCGGCTGCGTGGTAAACTGGAAACGGAAATGTACTTTTGCATTTTCGTCCAAAACCTGGTCCACGACATCCATTTTATCCAGGGCCTTCACGCGGCTTTGTACCTGACGTGATTTGGTTGCCTTTGCTTTAAATCGCTCGATAAAGCGCTCGGTCTGGCGGATCTTGGCTTGCTGGTTTTCATAAGCACCACGCTGAATATCATTGCGCAAAGACTTTTCTTCCAGATAATAGGAGTAGTTTCCGGCGTAGTAATTGAGTTTTCCACCCGAAACTTCCACGGTCGTGTCGATCGTGTTGTCGAGGAACTGGCGGTCGTGGGAAACGACGATCACAGCCCCTTCATAGTTCTGCGTGTATTTTTCAACCCATTGGATCGAGGGGAGGTCCAAGTGGTTGGTTGGCTCATCGAGCATGAGCAGCGCTGGTTTTTGCAAAAGCAGTTTTGCAAGCATTACGCGCATCCGCCAGCCTCCGGAGAACTGCCGCAACGGCAGATGAAGGTCGGCCGTCGAAAAGCCCAGACCTTCCAGAATGGCTTCTGCCTTTGATTGTACCGAATAACCGTCTAATGCTTCGAATTCATCCTGAACGCGTGCGAGTTTGTCGACGAGGTCGTCGGTATAATTATGCTCCATGTCGTGCAGGATCTTGTCCATTTGCACTTGGAGCACGTTTTGTCTTTCAAATGCCTGCATAGCCACCGAAAGAATAGAGTCCTCGGTCTGATACGAAAGGAGATCCTGGTTGAGGAAGCCTATTGTGCAATCGCCGGCCTTAGAGATTGATCCGCCATCTGGCTGAAACTCTCCGTTGATCATGCGCAGCAGGGTAGACTTGCCGGTGCCGTTAAGCCCGATGAGCCCGATCTTTTGTTTTGGCTTGATATGTAAAGAGGCGCTGTCGTACAATGCACGGTCGCCCAGGAAATAGCTAAGGTTAGTAATCGCGATCATAGTGCAAAGGTACGGGGAAAGAAGGAGATAGAAAAAGCGTGATGTTGGAATAGTTATAAAGACATTAGCGCTATCGCTATGAATGGGTTATTTGCGTAAATTTGATCAATGAACAATCTCTTTCCTATATTCCTGAAACTTGAAAACCTGCACACGCTCATTGTGGGCGGCGGCTACGTGGGTTTAGAAAAGATTACCGCGGTCCTCGATAATTCCCCGCTCGCGCAGGTCACACTTGTAGCACCTGAAATCCGTGAGGAAATAAGGGATATTGCAACAATAAATTCCCGAATAAATCTAATTGCGCGGAAGTTTGAAGACAATGATCTCCTTGAAAAAGACCTGGTGATCGTAGCTACGAATGACAAGCTGGAGAACAAACGGATCCGTGAAACTGCCCGTGCGCGTCATATGCTCGTAAACGTGGCCGATACGCCCGATATCTGTGACTTTTACCTTTCCTCGGTGGTCAGAAAGGGGAATTTAAAAGTGGCGATTTCAACAAACGGAATGTCTCCCACGTTTGCCAAACGGCTTAAAGAAGTATTAGGGGAAGCGCTTCCCGACAATCTTGAAACGGCCATGGAACAGCTCAAAGCGGTGCGCGATATGTTAAAAGGAGATTTCGCATCTAAGGTCGACGAACTGAATCGGATCACCGCCGTTTTGACAGAAAAGAAAAAAGATGCTTCCTAATGCAGCTTAAATCGCTTTATGGAACAATAAAAAGCGGTTTGTGAATGTTTTTAGAAAGAAAATTTGCTAAAATCGTGCGGCCTCCCTCCACAGCACAGGCATTTTTTGCGTACCAAGTATATTCTTTTGTTTTTGTACAACTAATACCTATCAAATTTTGTCACCGGTGGTGGTAGAATGTTTTCGCTTTTCGTGCGATAATACGTATTATTGAATTGATGAATTTTTAAACCCGCTTTGGGCGGAACGACAGTTATTTGGGGTTAGACTTATACTTATTTATATGAATCTTTTCTATCGGATCAGTGGCCTGAGTCGGCTTATTGTGTTGCTCATGGTTGTCTTCTTCCTGTCCGTTTGCACTTCTCCGTTTTCTTCCATTGCATTTGCCGCCGATATCGACATAAGAGGTGTGGTGAAAAGTAGCACCGGCGAATTGTTGATCGGATCGACTGTACGGGTGAAAGGCTTGCAAAAGGGCACGGTTACTAATGAAAAGGGCGAATTTGTGTTGCAGGATGTCAGCGACAATGCGACGCTCGTCATTTCTATGATCGGCTTTTTGTCCAAAGAGGTAAAAGCGGCGCGAAGCCTGTCGATCGAGCTCGTTGAAGACGCCGTTGGATTGCAGGATGTGGTGGTGACTGGTTTTCAACAGATAGATAAGGATAAGTTCACCGGGTCGGCGGTAACCCTCAAAACAGACGATGTCAAGATTGACGGTCTGCCGGATGTTAGCCGTATGCTCGAAGGCCGTGCGGCGGGGGTTTCGATCCAGAACGTTTCGGGTACATTCGGGGCTGCTCCCAAGATCCGTATCCGCGGGGCTACTTCATTGAATGGAGCCAACAAGCCATTGTGGGTAATCGATGGTGTTGTGCAGGAGGATATCGTCAATATTTCCAACGACCAGCTTTCCAGCGGCGACCCTACCACCTTACTAGGCTCGGCAGTGGCTGGTCTTAACCCGAATGACATCGAAACCTTTGATATATTGAAAGACGCGGCAGCTGCTGCATTATACGGTGCGCGGGCTATGAACGGTGTGATTGTGATCACGACGAAAAGAGGAAAGAGCGGAAAGCCGGTGATTACCTATTCGGGAAATTTCAGTACGCAGCTGGTGCCTTCATACCGTAACTTTAACATTATGAACTCGGCGCAACAGATGTCGGTGCTGGGAGAACTGGAACGTAAGGGATATCTGAACTCCGGAGTTCTTTCGAAGCCGGACTACGGGGTTTATGGTAAAATGTACAACTCGATGACTGGTGATAACCAGGGTAATTTCCCTCTGGAAAACTCTACAGAGGCAAAGCGCAATTTTCTTTTGGGTTACGCCAAAGCTAATACAGATTGGTTTGATGTACTTTTCAAGCAGAACTTTATACACGAACACTCATTAAGTGTTTCGTTTGGAACAGAAAAATCCAGCTCATATGCATCGGTGAGTTACCTCGACGACAATGGCTGGACGATCGCTGATAAAGTCAAACGGTATACGCTCAACTTTAACAACAACTACCAGCTTTCCGACCGTCTGAGTATTGGTTTGACGACCTTAGCATCCGTAAGACGGCAGCAGGCACCGGGCTCGCTGAGCAGAAGAAGCAACCCGGTAGAAGGTAAATACGACCGCGATTTCGACATCAACCCATTCAGTTATGCATTGAACACCAGCCGGACACTGACGGCTTACGATCAGAATGGGAACCTTGAATTCTTTCGCAGAAACTTCGCGCCGTTCAATATCATTTCGGAGCTGGCCAACAATAAGATAAACCTCACCCTGGCCGATATCAAACTGCAGGGCAATCTTTCCTACAAGATTACGGACAACTTTAGCTACGATTTCCTGGGCGCTATAAGGTACATCCAAACCGGCAGGGAACATACTATTACGGAACATAGCAATATGGCCAATGCATACCGTGCCGCGGACAATTCTACTATCGCATTGGCTAACAAATATCTTTATACCGATCCGGATGTGCCCAATGCGGAGCCCGTTATAGTACTGCCAAGTGGTGGTTTTTACAACCGTAATGAAGATCAGATGCTTTTTTACAATGTAAGAAACAATATCCGTTACAATCAGAAATTAGGTGAGAGGCATGAAGTGAATGCGCTGGTGGGGCAGGAAGTGAAATTTACCAACCGTCAGAATTCCAATAATACCGGTTATGGTTTCCAGTATGACCAAGGCGGGACACCGTTTGTGGATTATCGTATTTTGAAACAAACCATTGAAACCAACTTCCAATACTATGGAATGCAAATGGACTATGAGCGTTTTGCGGCATTTTATGGGAGCTTGGGATATACTTTGGATAGCAAGTATAACGTCACCGGTTATGTCCGCTATGACGGTTCCAACCGGTTCGGAAAATCCATTATTGCCCGTTGGCTTCCTACTTATACGATTGCTGGTTCCTGGAATTTTGACCGGGAGGACTTCTTCAAAAACATGAAATGGCTGAGCATGGGCCGTTTGCGTCTGAGCTACGGGCTTTCGGCAGATACTGGCCCTGCTACCAATGCCGCGGTGTTGCTTCAGAGCATCATCACGCGCAGACCTTATGCGGACGAAAAAGAATCGGCTATTCAGCTTGCGTCTTTGCAAAACACCGAGCTTACCTGGGAGAAACTGTATAGTGGAAACCTCGGTCTGGATGTTGGTTTGTTTGCTAACCGGATCAATTTTACGCTCGATGGCTACATTCGCAATAGCTTTGACCTGATCGACCAAATTAAGACTTCGGGTATCGGCGGGCAGATATACAAGGTAGCCAACTATGCCGATATGGAATCGTATGGTGCTGATTTCTCGGTGGATGGCGTGCTTTTCAAAAACCGCGACTGGGATTTCCGCTCCCGCATTACATTGGGGTACTCACATACGCTTATTACAAATGTGGATAACAGCCCTGGCATATTCGATCTCGTGAAAGCAGAAGGGGCAAATATCCAAGGAAAGCCCGTCCGAAGCCTCTTCTCGATCGATTACCGTGCGCTCAACCCTAAAACCGGCGTTCCGATCTTCCTGAATGAGAATGGGGAAGTAAGCTCGGATGTTTATTTGCAGGATCAGAATGTCCAGTACCTCAAATATGAAGGTCCCGTCGATCCTCCGTTTACAGGTGGTTTTAATAATACGTTGACTTATAAGGGGCTTACGCTGAACGTGTTCTTTACCTATCAGGCAGGTAACAAAATCAGGCTCAATCCTTTGTACAAGGGCGCATTCAGTGATCTGGATGCAATGCCAAAGGAGTTTCTGGACCGTTGGGTAATGTCCGGGGATGAGAAGTTTCCAACTACCCCATCCATTGCCGACCAGCTTGAACAACAATATCTGCAGGGCACCTATCCCTACAATATCTATAACTATTCGACCGAGCGCGTAGCCAAAGGAGATTTTGTACGGTTAAAGTCGGTATCGCTGGCGTATAAGCTGCCCTTGCAGGCGATTTCGCGCTACGGTTTCAAGGCGGCCAGTATTCAGGTTTCATCGATTAACCCGTGGCTGATCTATTCGGATAAGAAGTTGAAAGGCCAGGATCCCGAGTTTTTTAACTCAGGTGGCGTGGCGCAACCCATCCAGAAGCAGTTTACGGTTGCATTGAAACTGACATTATAAGCAGGGTAATGGTTTGAGAATGATTTACTTTTCAAATATGACTATCATCGAAAATCTTAAAAAAATAATACTGATCCTCCCGCTGCTGGCTTTGGCTGGTTGTGAGGATTTCCTATCCAAGGAGCCGGACAGCACCCGGGCTGTAATTAATACGCCGAAACAGGTTTCGCAATTGCTCACTACTGCCTACCCGCAGGGTGGCTATATTGTATTTGCGGAAGGGATGAGCGATAATGTGGGGGACAAGGGCGTAGGAGAAGATGACCGGACCAATCGTAGTTCATTCCTTTTCGAGGTGGTGGAAGCGACTGTTGACGAACAGGATTCGCCGGACCAATACTGGGCCGAATGTTACCGCGCCATTTCGGTGGCCAACGAGGCGCTGGACATTATCAGCAAAGTGTCAAACCCTGACGACTATAATGCGCAGAAAGGCGAAGCATTGCTGGCGCGCGCCTATGCGCATTTCATGCTGGTAAACTACTACTGTACTTTCTTCGACCCGCAACAAGCCAATGGCGGCCCGGGTATTCCTTATGTAACGGTGCCCGAGGATGTGGTGATTAAGCAATATGAGCGGGGCACGGTAGCGAATGTGTACCAAATGATCGAAAAGGATTTGCTGGAAGGGTTACCGCTGATCAGCGACGGTACTTACACAGTTCCGAAATACCATTTCAACCTGGCTGCCGCCAATGCATTTGCCAGCCGTTTTTACCTGGTCAAAAAGGATTATCAAAAAGTGCTGGACTACGCAAATGCGGCTTTCCCTAGTAATAATTTTGGCGAGAACATGCGTCCCTGGAATACCACTTATTCGAGCATGTCGCCGGCTGAGTTGTTCAATATTTATTCACGTGCGAGCGAGAATGCTAATTTGCTGCTGATTGAAACGGCATCGAATTACGGCCGCTTCGTGGCCAGCTACCGTTACGGAATGACGTATGCTAAGTGGCAGGAAATATCTGCGAGCGAGCAGATCATCGCCGGAAACGCCGGCTGGGATTTTCCGCTTTATTACCGGGGCGATAACAACTATTTCATACCAAAACTGACCGAGTATTTCGTCCGCGAATCGGTGAACGCGGACATTGGGCTTCCTTATGTGATGCTACCTGCTTTTACTGTGGAGGAAGTGCTGTTCAACCGGATCGAAGCCAATGCCTATCTAAACAATACCGCCGCCTGCCTTACGGATTTGAATACATACGTCAGCAAGCGGGTAGATAATTACAACCCTTCGACGCACAGGGTAACAGCGACCAGTATGTCCAACTATTTCAGGTCTAATAATCTCAGAAACAACATTATCAATACGGTGCTCGCGTTTAAGCGTGTCGAGTTTGTACAGGAAGGAATGCGCTGGTTCGATATTCAGCGTTACAACATTCCGGTGACGCACACCACCCGGAGCGGGTCGACGATCGCGGTCCCGGCTGGTGATCCTCGCAGGGTATTGCAAATACCGCAAACAGCCTCCATTTCAGGTATACAACAGAATCCGAGATAAGAAAGCCATTCAATATGAAAATTCTATTCAGACATTTCGCAAACTACCTCTTTGCAGCATTGCTGTTCAGCACGACGTTGACTTCCTGTAAAGAAGAGGATATCGGCAATGTGGACGACATCTCGGGCCTGGGTGGTGAAGATTGGGTAGCCGGCCCGATCGACAAGTGGATACAGGACAGCCTGGTGGTTCCTTATAATATCTCCGCCAAGTATAAATGGGACCAGTTCGAATTTGGCAACCTGACCAAGAACCTGGTGCCGCCGGACGAATCGCAGGTAATTCCCCTGCTCAGCACGATTAAGAAAGCATGGACTAACCCATACGTGGAAGAAGCCGGGAAAGTGTTTTACAATAAATATTCACCCAAATTCTTCATCCTTTCAGGAAGTAACGAATATAATTCGGAGGGTTCGGTGACGCTCGGGACTGCGGAAGGTGGCCGGAAAGTGATCTTGTACGGGGTAAATCTTTTCAAGATCAAGGGAATGGCGGGTTATGACGCTGCGAAGGATTCATCGTTTGTAAAGGATTGGTTCCTGCATACGATCCACCATGAGTTTGGTCACATTCTGCACCAGACAGTCCTTTACCCGGTCGAGTACAAGAATATTTCGAAATCCTATTATCAGGGCGGAAACTGGATCAACTGGAGTGATGCGGATGCGCGCCGAGATGGGTTTATTACCGCATACAGCTCGTCGGCATTTGACGAAGATTTTGTTGAAATGATCGCGATGATGCTAACAGAAGGGAAAGCTGGCTTTGAAAAGCTGGTCAACTCCATTCCCGAAGGAACGAGCTCGCACGGTGTAACAAAGGCCCAGGCGCAGGCCGCATTGCGGCAAAAAGAGGCTATTATTGTAGCCTATTATAAAAATACCTGGAAAATTGATTTTTACAGTCTGCAAAAAAGGGTGCGGACTTCGATGAACAAACTTTTTTAATGCCAGATGAAGAACTCACTTTTATACCTCCTGTTCCTGACCACCGTTTTCTTTTCCTGCGAAAACAAAGACGACACTGTTTTTGAAGAATCGGCGGATGTGCGTTTGAATGCGGCATTGGCATCGTACGAAAAACAACTCGTGGAAGCACCCTACGGCTGGAATGCGATCATTTATCCCGGTGGCGGAGGTAGTTATGGTTTTTATTTCAAATTCGATGATAAAAACCGGGTGACGATGTACTCAGACTTTTCGGATGCCGCTGCCGCGAAATCAAAGGAAAGCAGCTACCGGTTGAAAGCAATGCAAACACCTTCGCTGATCTTCGATACCTATTCCTATCTCCACGTGCTGGCCGACCCTGACGAAGAAGTGAATAATGGTGTAAGAGGCGAGGGATTGAAATCCGACTTTGAGTTCAGTATTTACAGCGACTCCGTGAAAACGGATGTTATTACGCTGGTAGGGCGCAAAAATCAGAGTCGCCTGGTGCTTACCAAGGCAACACAGGCACAGGCCACAGCTTACACGAACGGTGATTTGGCGAAGGCACTTCTGTTCAATAATATTGCCAAATATATTCCCTATTTCAAACGTGTCACACTCGGTGCGAACACCTATGAAATTACGGTCAATCAGGATACGAGAACCATTAAAATGACCTGGCTCAACGGAAATGTTCCTAAAACTTTCAGCACGAGTTACTACATGACGCCGGGCGGCGTTGCGTTCACCTCTGCGCTGGTTAATGGCTCACAAACGATCACAGGTTTCAGTAACATCACCTGGAATGCCAATTCGACGCAGCTCGGTGTTAGCGGCGGCGGCGCAAGTGGCGTAGTGGTGAGCGCAATCAAGCCGATATCCGTCGATCTGGCGGCAGCTAGGAGATGGTGGCAGGCACCTGTCGAATCCGGTGGTGACTGGCGGTCGGAAAATGGCTTCCACGTTAATGGTGTCGACGATGCATTCAAGGTAAAAGATTTGAAATATAATAACCTGTCTTACGCATTCTACATGTATGCGCCAGCTTTTAATTCGAGATATGATGCATTTGCACCTATTTTTTATGACGAAGATGGCATCTACCTGGAATACGGACACGCTCCGGCCAAGCCGACCTTTACTGCCGATGGTCGCGTTGTATTCACTGAATTCGGGGCGTTTGGAGACATACCCGTGGGCGGTGCAGCGGAAAAGTCGGGTGCTCTTTTGTTTGATACCAGCGGTTTTTACCTCATACAGACATCGGACGAAACATACGATATGGTAAGTGCCAAGGATGCTAAATCCTGGATTACCTGGGAATAGCACTACCAGTATTTGCCGTTCCGCTTCGCGAACCAATACCCCCGCCAGAATATACGCAGGTGATTGAACAGTGTAGGTACAAGCCCGAAATGCTTATGCAAAACCCGGAAGCGGTCGATTAGTGATCGGCGATGGTTCTTGACGGACAAACCACCCAGGAGGTAGCGGCAGATGACAAAGGAGAGGAATTGAACCTGGCCTGCCCTTTTCAAACAGGTGATCTCCCACTCGATGTCCGCGCTGAGGTTCTGATCGTCGTAAAGTGGGGCAATGGCTTTTTTGGCGATGAAAGCCTGATGGCAGACTTTCATTCCGAGGGCAAAGTCCTGCCACCGGAGCTTTGTCGGCAATGCATGGGGTGTGAATCGGCTGCGCAAACCTACTTCCTCGCCATTTTCGCGGATCATCAGGGCGTCGCTATAATATACATCGGCACCGGTTTCGAAGGAGTTCAGCAGATTTTGTAAAGTGTGTTGATCAAAAGCCTCGTCTCCGGCATTCAAAAACCAGAGGTATTGCCCTGAGGCAAGTCGCATACCTTTGTTCATGGCATCGTAGAGACCTTTGTCCTTCTCGGAAACGACACGCGAAATGAAGTGGCTGTATTGTCGTGCAATACCGAGCGTCCCGTCGGTGGAGCCGCCATCGATGATCAGGTATTCGACCTGAGCCGGATCTGTTACGTTGGCTAAGGCCAGTTCGACACTTTTCAGCGTTCGGTCAAGAAATCGCTCAGCCTGGAAAGTGATCGTGATAATCGTTAGTAGCGGGCTATTATCCATGAAGCAGGGATTCATAAAGTTGGGAATACTGCCTCGCCACCGTTTCCTGCGAATAACATTGCAGCACCTTTTCACGTGCATTACGTGAAATGTCGCCGTTGGCATTATGGTTTAACACCCATTGAATGCCTTCCGAAAGCGAAGAGGCTGATTTGGCCGCAGCAATATATCCAGTTTCAAGATGTCCGATCATTTCAGGAATTCCGCCCGTCTCGAACCCCGCAACGGGCGTCCCGCAGGCCATTGCCTCCATAATGGTGTTCGGTAAGTTGTCTTCCAGCGACGGCGCAATGAGCATATCGGCTGCATTATAGGCTTGTACCATTTGCGCCGGGTCCGAAATTTTGCCCAGAAAATGGACTTTTACAGGCATATCCATGAAATCGCTCAGATCGCCCTTGCCGAGAATCATTACCTCGGACTCCGATAATGCGGGATTTTGTATGGCTTCCTGAAAATAAGCAAAGCCTTTTCGCGGATCTTGTGTGTTGGCACCGGCAAAAAGGATCAGTTTTTTGTCGACGGGAAGGCCCAATGCATTTCGTGCGGCCGTACGATCGCCGGGTTTGAAGAAATCGGTGTCGATGCAGTTGGGTATGGTCATGGAAGGCATTCCGCGGGTTAACGCGGCTTGTTGGACCAGGTTATTCAGCCAGCGGCTTGGCGAAACGAGTGTCAGCCGTGCATTGCTATAAATGCTTTGTTTTTTCTCGAACTGCGCAAAAGCAATATCATACTCGCCCGGTTTCTTGAGATAAGGGCAGTAGCAGCAATGCGACAAATAGCGTTCGCAGCCACGGTTGTAATGGCACCCGCCGGTAAATGTCCACATATCGTGCAGCGTCCATACGATAGGTTTTCCTAGTTCAATAAGCTTTTCAAGCGATTTCAAAGAGAGAAATCCAAAATTGATCCAATGTAAATGGATGATACTCGCCTGTTGCACCAGGGGATGGTGACTGATATCGGCACCTGCCGCAGCAGGGGAGAATGCGAAGCGCACGGATTTGTCTTTCTCATGAGGCAGAAAAGAAAGTCTTTCCAGGACGAAATTCCCCCAGGCCCTTTTCGATTTCCATGAACTATCAGCCAAGGCGGTCGTTTGCGGGCCGGGGCGTGATATTTCGGAAACCATGAGGTGCGAGTCGACGCCTGCATTGAGCAGTGCCTGGTGCAACCTTGCCGCAGCGACCCCGGCACCACCTTCCCAATGAAAATTACTCAATTGAAGGATCATTTGATCGCTGTTGATAAATCGTGTTTCTGCGGCATATTCGTTTCAGGTGGCTAAAATTAATAGTTCTGCCTTTAAATAATTTTTATTCGGGGAAACTATCTTTATCGATAAATCACCGACCCCATAATATGTCAAGCGAAAAACGGAGCCACGAGGCGCATTCGGAATGGTATGAATTGCAGTTTGGTACCCAGGAGGCAAAGAACAAAGTCATCGAATCGTGGGAATACGATAATGCGAATCAAACCATTAACCACTGGATCCACAAAAGGATGCTGGAACTGACGGACGCGTTCGTGCAGGAAAAAAGGTCGTGGCTGACAGTCGGTGATGGTTATGGCTTCGATGCAAATCATTTTTTCAAGAAAGGGCTGGAAGTGACTGCGAGCGATATTGCAGGGACTTTTCTACCGCTATCAAAGGAAAGAGGCTTTATTGATCAATATGCTATTGAAAACGTAGAGCATTTGACTTTCTCCGACAATAGTTTCGACTATGTGTTTTGTAAAGAAGCTTACCACCACTTCCCGCGTCCGTACCTGGGCGTGTACGAAATGTTGCGTGTGGCGCGTGAAGCCGTGATCCTGGTTGAGCCGCATGATCCGATCTCGAAAATGCCATTCCTGCTGGCTTTACGCAATATTTTTGATCGGTTTGATACCTCGGCGTTCCAGAAATACTGGAAGAACAGGTATTCGTTCGAGACCGTCGGTAACTATGTTTTCAAACTGTCGGAACGCGAAATGGATAAGCTGGCCAATGGAATAGGACTTCCTGCTGTGGCCTTCAAAGGCATCAACAATAATTACTACCATCCCTCTTATGGCCGGGACAAAGCGGACGATTCGTCGCCTGCATTCCGGAAAATCAAGCGCAAACTCGCGTTCCATAATTTTCTGGTTAAAGCATCCTTGATGCCGTCGCAGGTTCTTTGTGCGGTAATTTTCAAAAAACTGCCTTCCGAAAAAGTGATGAAAGCGATGGAACAGGAAGGCTTCCAGGTGCATATCTTTCCAAAAAATCCTTATGCGCATTGATTGAGGAATCCTTCTTCTGCCTGAAACCTGCCGGTTTTCTTTCTTGTTGCGACGGGTCCAATAGATAGCTTACGATACGTTCAAATACCAAGTTGGTTACTCAATCGTAAGCAATTTTTTGATAGGCCGGAATATGCCTAGTTTTATGCCCCAACATTCAAAGAAGTACCTTCCATGTTACCAGATATCAGAATTGCCGTTGTCGGACTTGGTTATGTCGGTTTGCCGCTGGCTGTGGCATTTAGCGGGAAATTTCCGATCATAGGGTTTGATATCAATAAAAGACGTGTTCAGGAGCTGAAAGATGCCTATGATGCTACCAAGGAAGTTTCACGGCAGGATTTGCGGGAGGCTGTTAACCTCGCATTTTCCTGGGAGGAGTCTGCATTAAAGGAATGCAACGTATTCATCGTAACGGTTCCAACACCCGTCGACCATTATAAAAAGCCAAACCTTACGCATTTGCTCAAAGCGAGCGCGATGATCGGGCAAATGCTCAAAAAGGGTGACGTCGTGATTTACGAATCCACGGTATACCCGGGCTGTACGGAAGATGACTGCGTGCCGGTGTTGGAAGGAGAAAGTGGCCTGAAATTCAACGAAGACTTTTTCTGCGGCTATTCACCCGAACGCATAAACCCGGGAGATAAGGTCAATACCTTCACGAAAATCAAAAAGGTAACATCCGGTTCCACGCCGGAAATAGCAAGGTTTGTGGACGGTTTGTATGCGTCGGTCGTCGAAGCAGGTACGCACCTGGCTTCGAGCATCAAGATTGCGGAGGCATCAAAAGCCATTGAAAATGCCCAGCGCGACGTGAATATCTCGTTTATGAATGAGCTGGCACTAATTTTCGACCGGATGAATATCGATACGACGGAAGTCCTGGAAGCTGCCGGTACAAAATGGAATTTCTTGAAATACAAACCCGGGCTCGTGGGTGGGCATTGTATTGGTGTCGATCCGTATTATCTGGCGTACAAAGCGGAGTCGCTGGGATATTACCCGCAGGTAATTCTCTCTGGCCGAAGGGTAAATGATACCATGGGTGTTTTTGTAGCCAACAAACTGGTGAAACTCATGATCCGGAAAGGGCACAAAATCGAAGGCAGTCGTGTGCTGATCCTGGGTATCGCCTTCAAAGAAAATTGCCCCGACATCCGCAACACCAGAGTGATCGACGTGTACCGCGAATTGACCGATTTTGGAATGAAGGTCGACGTTTATGATCCCTGGGCATCAGGAGAGCAGGTGCTGGCCGAATACGATATCGCATTACTGGACAAACCTTCGGGTACTTATGAAGCGGTTGTCCTGGCCGTTGCGCACAACGAATTTCGAACGATGGAATTTCAGGAATTTACCGTTTCGGGTTCCGTTATATTCGATCTCAAATCTGTATTACCACAGGAAATGGTCGATTCAAGGCTTTGATCGGGGGGTTAGTCGCGCCAGCCGAAGATATTCAGTTGAAGATCCATCACATTGTTGTCCCGGTAGCGATGGTTCACAAATGGCCTGAGCCGGTGCTGGTTTGTATCCACATAGTATCGGAAACCGTTTTCCTCAAAAACTTTCACCACATCGGCCAACCCTTGCGCATTGCCAATGTAGGAGTGGAATTCTACAAAAAGGTTCTGCACATGTGCCAGTGAGCCGCGACAGTCTTCCAGTACCTCAATTTCCGCACCCTCAATATCAATTTTCAAAAAATCAACACGTGTCTCCTTTTCCAGGTAATCTTTCAGGCGAATGGAAGCGATTTTCCTTTTTTGGGAGGTGGAGTAAATTGAAGAAGAGTCCGCAGATTCGCTGCCAAACCAAATCCCTTCTTCGTTGGTCCAAACCGCCTTATCTATAATCTCGACATCGTTGATCCCGTTCCGTTCCAGATTCTGCCGAAGTTGCGAAGCGATCGCTGGTTCCGCTTCGAATGCGAGTAGCCTGGCTTTGGGAAACAGGTTTTTAAAATACAGAACGCTCATTCCAATATTGGCGCCGCAGTCGAATATGACGGGCTGCGGCTGGGTAGTTTCGAAATAATAGAATTCATCCGCGAAAATTTCTTTGTGCTGCCAAAGAAATGACATCGTGTCGGGGACATTTAGCTTGAAACCGCCAAAAGCCACTTCGGTCAATTGGTACCGCGCGCGATTGCCATATTTGAGCAATAGCGCCATGAATTCCCGGTTCCGGTTGGAACTGAGCGCGTGATAAGGTTCTTTAAGCAGGTAGCGAAGCCAGTACATATTGGTTATGATCGGATCCCGTATTTGACCCGGTTTTTGATTTTTAAAAGAAGTGACAGCCGGTAATAGTCACCAAATGTGCGGATCATACTTTCATCCGGCATCAGATCAGGCGGCATTACCACGCCCCCTTCGGCCATTTCGTGGCCATACTGTGACGATTTGAACGTAAAATTGGTGCCGCTGCCATCCGTTCCGATGTTTTTGATTTTGGAATGGACAGGGTAAAGACCATAAGCTTCGTTGCAAAATTGCGAATATGTCCATCGGATCGCCCACGAATCAATTGCTCCCTGCTGTTGTTTGGCCAGCATCGGCCATAGGTCGCCACCACCACGGTTAAATGCTTCTCGCTTTGCAGCGTCGTTTTTCAGTACCTCAAAGTCATTTACCTGCCAATCGGCCTTCGCCCATTTGGGTGCCCAGGTGCCCCAGCCCCACGAGCTTGCACGCGGCACCAAATATAGATCATGGACGTAATTTTGCGGAAACTTGATAGGTGGCGTGTAGCCTGTGACAGAGAAAATGTCGTCGCGTTCCGAATAGACATCCAGTGCCTGGTTCATAAAAGAAAGGAAATCGGAAGCGCTCAGCATATCATCTTCCAGCACGATTACCTTAGGATATCTAGATAGTACATCGCTAACTCCCTCAACGACAGATGCCGCAAGTCCTTTATTTCTTTCCGCTTTAAATATCGTAACATTTTTAAAGCCGTTTATCTGAGTAAGAAACTGACGAACCTCAGTGACCGCTTGCACATCCAGCTCGCCTTTTGGTCCATCAGAATATACAATGAGCTCGCTTTCGGAGGCCTGTGTATTCATTTGCAGACTTTCGATGGTCTGGCGCAAATGTAGCGGACGGTTATAGCAAAAAAGGACGACAGGGGCGTAAACGCACATCAGGCTCGTAAGTATCGGATTTTCTCAGTGCAAAAGTAGGTTGAATCGTTTCGAAATCACAACAAATCCCAAAGTAGCAAAAAGTCCGGGCGGCGCATTTCGGTGAATCAAACTATGCTACCTTTGCGGCGTAACTGTTATTCAAGGCATTGAAGATTATATGTGTGATGGGTGCCCGGCCTAATTTCGTTAAGGTGGCAGCCCTGTACAGAGCCTTTACAAAATACCCGGAATTTTCCGTCAAATTGCTTCATACCGGGCAGCATCACGACGATGCGATGTATCGGGTATTTTTGAAACAGTTAGAACTTCCCGATCCGGATTTTTCTCTCGACGTTCACGGCGGCTCACACACAGAACAAACCGCATATATCATGCTGGGTTTTGAAAAGGTGCTCCTGAGCGAACGTCCGGACATGGTGGTCGTGGTGGGTGATGTAAATTCGAGTTTGGCATGCGCACTCGTTGCGGCAAAGGAAGCCATCAGGGTTATTCACGTGGAAGCCGGCTTGCGGAGCGGCGATAAAAGGATGCCCGAGGAAGTGAACCGGATTCTCATAGATCACATTTCCGACGAACTTTTCGTCTCGGAAAGATCAGCGATAACAAACTTACATAGTGAGAATATTGAGCCCGGCAAAATTCATTTTGTCGGCAATGTCATGATCGACTCGCTGGTATTCAGTCGGAAGCGGGCCGAGGAACTGTCGGTATTTAAACGTTTCGGACTGCAAAGCAAAGCGTATTTCGTCATGACCATGCACCGGCCTTCCAATGTGGATTCAACTGATCAACTCACCGGGTTAATGGCTTTGGTGAAGGCGGCTTGTGAACTTAGACCGTTGATTTTCCCTGTTCATCCCCGTACAAAGGCGAATCTGGAACGTTACGGTATTTGGGATGATCTGGGAAAAATGAATGGATTGATATTACTTCCGCCCCAGGGATACCTGGAATTTATCAATTTGGTGGCTAATTCGATGCTCGTCATTACCGACTCTGGTGGCGTTCAGGAGGAAACCACTTTCCTGGGTGTGCCCTGTATCACATTGAGAGAGAATACAGAACGTCCTGTTACCATTGACGGAGGTACTAACTATCTTGCAGGTTGTTCGCAGATGGATGCTGCGATCGCTGTTGTAAAGAAAATTCTTAATGGAAAACAGAAGCAAAGTTCATTACCTGAGTTATGGGATGGATTTGCCTCGGATCGAATTGCACAGCTCGTAAAAGAAAAGTATATAAAATAAATTATAGTGGGAATAATTATTCGACAAAGCTTGAAGGCCGGATTGGGATCCTATATCGGGGTTGGTATTGGGATTATCAATCAAATGTATGTATCTACTAAATTTCTGTCGGTAGAACAATTAGCGCTCACCCGCCTTCTTTTTGAGAATAGTTTACTCTTCTCTGCCTTCGCGCATTTAGGAACTCCATTTATCGCGGATAAATTTTTTGTAAGATTCAGGGACGATCAGGAGGAGCATAACGGGATTTTACCGTTTCTGTTGGCTGTACCATTTGTCGGAGGTATTTTGTTTGCAATTTTATATTTCCTGTGTTCAGATTTGATTCAGGAATACTACTCGACAAACTCCCCGTTGCTACTGAGGTATCACATTTTGGTTATACCTCTTACGTTGTTCTGGCTGTATATGGCCGTATTAGAATCATATTGCCGTAACAATGCCCGGATTGCCGTTCCCAATTTTATAAGGGAGGTTTTCTTAAGGCTGGCCAATATGCTTTTGATCCTGATCTTTGGATTGGGATGGATCAGTTTTGACCTGATGCTTTATATGGTCATCGCTTTATATGGTCTTGGCGTTGTTTCTCTGGTAATTTACATCAAGCATCTTGGAAAGTGGTATTGGAGGAGGCCTAATCCAAATATTCTCACACGGGAGCTTTTTAAAAAAATGCTGGCTTACGGGAGCTTTACCCTGATCGGGGGTATTGGAGTAAATCTCATGTTGTTCATTGACCGCTCGATGCTTGCTGGTGAGCGTGGACTTGTCCAAACGGGGATATTTATCATCGCTGCGTATATTGCCGGAGTAATTGAAATTCCTAAAAAGGCGATTTCTCAGATCTCGATCCCCTTACTTTCGAATTCACTGACCAAGGGAGATTATGCCCATGTGCGGATGATCAATAGAAAATCAGCATTGAATCAGCTGATAGCGGGTGGATTGTTTTTTTTGCTGATATGGAGCAGTATTGATGAAATCTTCTACCTTATTCCCAAAGGAGAGACCTACAGAGAAGGGAAATTGGTAGTTCTTTTTCTGGCCTTGGTAAAGGTATTTGACACGGGAACCGGTCTCAATACCGAGATAATCCTCTATTCTAAATTTTTCAAATTCGCTACTTACTTTATTATTGCCTCTGCCATTCTCGGCTTCTTTCTGAATGTTTGGTTAATACCTATTTATGGATTCGTAGGAGCTGCATTAGCCACGATGCTTACAACAATAATCTATTCTCTTTCCAGGTTAATTTTTGTATGGCGCAAATTTGATGTTCAGCCTTTCACCGCAGGAAGTTTAAAAATTGTATTGATTTTGATTTCACTGTATTTGCTGACTTTTCTCGAACCGAAGTATGAGTTCTCCAAATGGACTGCGATGGCGGCTATTGTAATCAGGTCGACAATTTTCTGCCTTCTTTATGCAATACTGATTTTGAAACTAAAACTGTCGGAAGAAATTGAAACAGTTTTTAATAATGTAAAGCGTCGGTTACTATAATTATCGGTGTTTTGTTTTTATTAAATCAACTGCTTGCGAAAATTGATTTTTCTACTGGTTTGGATGCGATTCCGGACGAAATCGATATCTCTGAGGTAGATCGTGTTTTGCGGATTGGTATTAGTCAGTTTTTGAAGATTTCTTTGAAAAGGATCATAGCTATATGGCAGGAACCCCAGCCCAAGCAGCTTGTCGTGAAGATAATTTTGACCGAATTCGTATTGGTCAGATAAGCCATTAGTTTCCATAATGATTACCTTCAATTCCGACCGGTTGAGAATATTGGGGGCACCGTTGATGACATTCGCTTCGAATCCTTCGACATCGATTTTCAGAAAGCTGACAGTTTTGTCGGCCAACAAGTGATCCAGTGAGTTAACTGACACCTTTGTGGTCGCGCCCTGAAAGTTTTCCTCAGTATTGATTACATGATTGGTAGCATCGAGGCTGTTAGAGAAAACCAGTTGTTCTTCCTTGTCGCCCACGCCCATATTTAGCAGCTCCACGCGGTCCTGCAATCCATTATAAACAACATTGCGCAACAGCTTGGAATAAGTCGAAGGGATCGGCTCGAAAGAGATGGCCTTGGAGCCGGCAACTCCCGCTGCCAGTACTGTGTACACGCCGACATTGGCGCCTACATCTACGAAAGTGTCTTCAGGACGCAGGTAATGCATCAGGAAAAACATCTCGTGCAAATCATATAATCCGGTATAAATTTGAAGTTCGGCGCTGGACATGCCTTTTTCAACAACGAGCGAGGTGTTTTCCACAAATGGGTAGACAATCGGATGGCGGTGCAGGCGGATGATCACTCCCCTCGTGAAGAAGGTGACGAGGGCACTGATCTTATTATTTTGATTTAGTGGGTGACTTAGTATGGTCTTGATGGTCTTTAATTTCATTCGATTGTCGGTATTTAATAGCCGCGCCGGGAAATATTGCGGCTACTAATGTAGCATATTTGGCTGCTGTAAGCAAAATGCGCGGGCTCCACCGTGCAAGGGATTTAATAGACAACCATCACGCTACCTTCGGTAATCAACTTTTTTCCGGAAAGGATCTTGAATACATAACTACCGGCAGGAACCAGTTTTCCCCGGTAAGTGCCGTCCCAATTATGAGAATAGTCTTTTGAATAATAAATGACTTCCCCCCAACGATTGTAGACGAAAATGCGTAGCTCCTGTATGCTTTCCGCATTGAAGATCTTCCAATTGTCGTTTTTTCCGTCCCTATTGGGCGTAAATATGTCCGGGACCCACGGCCTGGTGGTCTCCTTAGGCGGGTTAACGCAAGCCCTTACGTCCAGACTCCGATCGAGTGCCAATGGACTGGGTTGGGTAAAACAAGTTGAGTCAAACTCGATCGCCACCTGAATGTTCATTCGATATTCTGAACCTCTGTCCACTGTCTGTAATATCAATTCGGACGAAGATTCCGATCGCTCCACGCCGTCAACTTGCCATTTGAATACAGAACCCGGCTTATCCGAGACTACTTTCAGGGACACGGTTTCTCCGCCACAGATCTGATTTTTGTTGACCTCAACGTGACCCGTTGCCGGAACAGAAGGGATGTTTGCCCCTTTGTATAACGCCTCAATCTCCTCCTCATTTAAGGGGCGGTCATAGAGATGAATGTCGTCGATCCGCGCATGGGAGGCTTGTCCGTAATTATTCCGGGTGCCGATGGTCGCACGTACGGTGCTGGTGCCGTAAAAAGCCTTCTTCCCATTGGCGCTATTGGAACACACCATGCGGCCATTTACGTAGAAATAGTAATTCTTGTCATCTTTCACCAGCACCAGATGATACCATTGTCCTGTTGGTTCGACAGCCGGCCCTGAGCAAAGGATATTATCGGCAACACCCAGATAAGATCCGTGTGAAAAGCCGGTATGGCGGTCATTGGAATAATGATCGCCGTAAAGAATATGCTGATCCCCATAATCACTCCCGACTGAAAACAGGAACTGCGCAGTGGTTGGTGTGGGGATCAGGCTGGGATTGACCCATATGGAATAGGTGAAAGTGTTGATTTGGAGTGCAGCGGGGCTGATTTCGATCACGTCATTGAGCCCGTCGAACTCATAGGCCGAATTGGTATTGCCAAAGCGATCGTCGGCAAGCCTGGCGCCTGTTACCTGGCCGTGATTGGCCAGCGGGCTGAAATCCTTTGCATTTCCCGAGAACGGATAGCAGCCGATCAGGCCACGTTCAAGCTCGACTTGCCCATGAACAGTGAAACGCAGGTAAAATATACAGAAGAGGATAATGACTCCTCGAAGGAAGCGCATACTATAAGCTAAGTAACCGCGAGCGAACGTTTCGGAAAGATCAAAAATTTTCGCAATATCCGGAAATGGAATCGGATTTTGGTTTTAAAAATCCGGACCGATCATTTCGTAAACAATTTTTACGCATTCCTTCGCGCCGATATGCTTTTTAAAGCGGGCCAGAGACGGTTTTTCCTGGCCGTGATGATCAAGGGAGATTCCCAGGTCCAGAATGCCCATTCCGTTGTCCCTGCAAAATTCATAGGCCGCTTCAAAAAGCATCAGGGATGGACTAAGAGTACGGAATTCGGGCAGGTAACCCGACAGAAAATGGTAGAGGACATTGTCGCTCACGCGGACCATTATGGCAGTGGCCACGGGGCGCGCTTGAAACCAGTTTGTGAGAATCAGATAATCGTCGGGATTGGGACGCATGAAACACGCCAACCGCTCCATGGGAATGGATGGCGTGTACTCATGCACGCGATAACATTCGCGAAGCAGCTCTTCGGTAAACGGGTCGCAAACTCCTTGTTTTATGGTCACATGTAAACCAAATTTTTTGCCTTTCGATAACCGGCGCCTCTCCGGTGGCTCAATAATTAACCTAAAATCCTTACTACCAATAGGAATATAATGATTAGAATAGGTATGATTGGGGAGAAAACCGGTAGCGAGGTAGCTATGATGGCACAGTTCATGTGCAGCCGGATCATAACATGACGGTGCCGTTTTAATCGTTAACTGGCTGCCTCCTTTGTGATATATCCACTGACGGACGCAGGTGAGCAGGAAAGTTAGTTGTGACAGTTGGCAACCGGATAGGGGCATCAGGCCCCCAAACGGTGCCGAAGGTGGTGAGCACCAGTGTGTTTGACCTGGTAGGCAGTGAAATACCGCCAACATGCCATCCAGCTGGTTAGAAGTTAGAATAAATGAATAAATTACATTAGATGCGTGGTTAGCGAGTTGCTCCCTGCGGAAAAACAGCGACGGCACGGTAGTAGGAAGCGGGGCTTCGGATAACGGAAATACCTGCACGATGGTGTCACCATCGATCCAGGATTTGAGAGGAGTGTGTGTCATATTACTACTGATGCGAGGCAAAAGTTTTAAGATGTGTGTTAAATGCGCTCAGATCAAGGAATTTGATAAATATTTGATATACTAATTTGATATTTTTTATGTTTAATACAATGCGGATTACTATTTTTGTTAATTCATCAATTCAGTTCAATGAGAATGTACAAAATTGTACTGGTTGGTAATCAGGATATTCAACCAAAGGGCAATCACAAGGCTGGAAACTGATTGTTTTGATTAATTTGACACCAGTATTTTTACATCCATTGGACCCAACCCATCCATGAAACACATACTGATCGCCGAAGACCACGCTGTGGTAAGAATCGGTACTAAGCACCTCCTCAAATCACTAATCCCGGATTCTACGATTTCGGACGTAGACGATTTTGACAAAATTCTTCAGGAAATCGAGACAAAGGCCTATGACCTCCTAATTCTGGACATTAATATCCCTGGCGGTAACACAACGAAAATGGTGGAAACCATTCGTACCAAGTCACCGGGTATCAGGATATTGATGTTTTCAAGCTACGACGAGCAACTCTACGGGCTGATGTACCTACAAGCCGGAGCAGATGGATATTTGTCGAAAGATGCACCGGAAGAAGAGTTCAAAATAGCCGTTATGAGCGTTCTGAACAACAAAAAGTACATGAGCGAAGACATGCAGCAGATGAACATCAATCGTCTTATCAATCCGAAAGAATACCTCCCGGATCCGATTGTAAGCCTTTCGCCTCGAGAAACTGATGTGATGAACTTGTTAAAGGAGGGTTTGGGTACCGCAAAAATTGCAGAAAAACTGAACTTGCAGCTTTCGACCGTTAGTACTTACAAAGCCCGGATTTTTGAAAAGCTGGGTGTAAAGAATATCGTCGAACTGATCACCAAGATCAAGTAATTTTTTCTTACTATATCGAAAAAGGTTTCTGTACCAGGTGCAGAAACCTTTTTTTTATTTAATTAATCGAATGAAATTCATGCGCAAACTGAGCGTTGATGAAATGGGCCGCATGTCGGTCGAAGAATTCAGGGAAGCGGACAAGTTTCCATTGATAATCGTATTAGATAATATCCGTAGCCTAAACAATATCGGCTCGTTTTTTCGAACTGCAGATGCATTCAGGGCCGAAAAAATAGTGCTTTGTGGCTACACTCAACAGCCACCTCATCGCGAGATTACCCGCAGTGCGCTCGGTGCCGAAATGTCGGTAGTTTGGGAGAAATGCCCGAGTGCGGTGGAAGCGGTGAACTTACTGAAATCGCAGGGTTACAAGGTTTGGTGTGTAGAGCAGGCGGAAGGAAGTATTCTATTGCAGCATTTTGAGCCTGAGCCCGACCTGCCCTATGCGTTTGTGTTTGGAAACGAGGTGGAGGGCGTCGACAATGAAGCGATCGCTGCATCGGACGGCTGTTTGGAAATTCCGCAGTTCGGAACGAAGCATTCATTTAACGTTTCTGTTTCGGCCGGGATTGTGTTGTGGGATTTTGTAAGGAAAAAGATAACATAAAAATAATACGTAAAATTTGCTATTTCTAAATTAATAATGGGTATTTGTAGGTTATTGCCTACTGGCAATTTTGAGGCATTGGGCCGTCTTGCGGGGGCTAGGCTTCAAGTATCATCAATGTATTCTTAATATCAGGTTTATGAAATCCGCCACCAAAAAGTTATCAACAGAGATTGCTGAAACACTTACCGGAAAAATCGAAGCAGTATCTGCCGGTTCAAAACAAATAAAGAAATCGATTGAGAAGGCAGCTGCCAAACTGGCCAAGAAAGTGGCGAAGTTTGAAAAGGAGAATCTCAAAAAGAAAGCCAAGGAGGCTAAAAATGCCAACAAGAAAGTAAAAGACAAGAAAGAAGGTAAGAAAAGCAAAGCGCAAAAAGCTGAGAAAGTAGCAGCATTGGTAGCGGCGGCTTCTTCGAAAACGTCGGTTGCAACGCCTGCAAAACCGACCGTTGGTAAGGAAGCGAGTGCTCCAAAAGCGGCCGCTCCGAAAGTGGCACCCGCCAAACCTGTCGCAGTGCCAAAAGCTGAAACGCCTGCACCTGCGTCTGAGAATGCTTAATCAATAACAGTAACAAAATGACCAGCGCCGGTATTTCCGACGCTGGTCATTTTGTTACAAGCATTGCTATCTTCGCCCGATGGTCACAAGCAGGCGGCCTGTGAGACCTTTCTCGGCGCGGTGCGAAAAATAGTCGTTATTGTGAAGTACGGTCGAATAGGGAGATACTTCTATGTTTACGTGCTTTACGCCACTTTGGATGAGCTGATCACGGTTGGAAGCTTTCAAATCTACGAGGAATTTGCCCGTGTTTCCATCCCAGCGCTTATACACAGTCGCGAAATGTTGCGCCACATCGTCACCCACTTCAAAACTGCATTCATCGATGCAGGTTCCCACATAGCCCACACAGTTTTCAGGATTTGTACCATAGTTGGCCTGCATGGCCGCTACCGTCTTTTCAACAATTCCACCCACTGTACCGCGCCATCCGGCATGAATGGCTGCTACGGCGCCTGTCACCGGGTCGTAAATGAGGATCGGGGTGCAGTCGGCAACGGTTACCGCCAGTTGAATACCTGTGATATTGGTCATCAAAGCGTCGAAACCCTCGAATCGGGCTGGCTTGGTAACTATCACGACATCGGTGCCATGCACCTGGTGTGCCTTTGCTACCTGTTCAAATGGAACCCCGAGCGCCCCAAAGAAAATGTGATTGTTTCGCAGGATGTTTTCCTGCAAATCCTGTGAGCCGCCCAGGTTCAGAGAATTGTAATGACCGGTGCTTACGCCGCCGTGACGTGTGCTTTCAGCGGCTATCAGTTCAGGGAATTGTGCGAATATTTGGGGTTTGCGGAATAACGGAAGTTTCTCAGTCGTTGGGGATGCAAGCATTCTTCTGGTATTTAATAGGAAACGGTACCAAAATTAAACGATCAGGTTGTCGGAATCATCTCCGATCGAATTTATTTTAAACCAACGCGGTTATCTGCCCGGAAGCCGTTAGCAATGGAGCCGTAAAATAGCGAGGCGCAGATTTTGCGCATAATTCAGCTAAATTTGTGTCGGCGAGACCGCTCATCCAATGAACTTGTAATTATGATAAAAGTGAGTGTGTGTGTAGTTACCTACAACCACGAAAAATTTGTAGCCAAAATGCTGGATTCGATTCTGATGCAGCAGACTACATTTGATTTCGAGATCGTTGTGGGTGATGACCTCTCGAAAGACAACACCCGAGCGATATTAACCGAGTACCAGGAACGTTTTCCGGATAAAATCAGGCTCTTGCTACATCCCAAAAACATGGGGCTGAATGGAAAGTTCAATGCACTGGCGACCTTCGCTGCGGCCAGGGGCGAATATATAGCGCAGTTCGACGGAGATGACTACCTACTCGTCCCGGATAAGCTCCAAAAGCAGGTCGAAATGATGGATGCCAATCCGCATTACTCCGCTTGTTTCCATAATGCAAGGGTAATTTTCGATGACAATGCGGCACCACCGTATTTGGTCAATACTTTGCGAAAGACGGAATTTACGGTCGATGACCTGATAGGCGAGGATGAGCTTTGTTTCATAGCAACCTCTGCCCTGATGTTTCGGAGAGAGGATTTTGCTAAGAACCCGGACCCGGAATGGACGAACCGTTCCACCAGCGGAGATATTCCACGCAATATCATGCTGGCGACACGCGGACCAATCGGCTATATCGACGAAGTAATGTCGGTTTATCGGAAACAAAGAGGAGGAGCGAGCTTTGCGGATAATCACTACGGGGCAGATTTCCTTTTCAACCGCATTGAAATGTATTCCAATATAGATAAGGAACTGAAATACAGATACCACGACACGCTGACAAAGAATATTGCCACTTATTACTACAAAATGCTTTTTTCGCGGGAGTATGGCAATACCTACTGGCCGCGGGTCAAATACGCGGTGAAATACCTGTCGATGGCCGAACCATCATCGGAACGGAAGAAGGAGGTTATCCGCGACTTTATTATCCCGCCGTTTTTTATGAAAATATACAGCTTCTTTGCCATTAACTTCTACAATTTGAAAAGTAGGTTATCAGGGCAAAGCTGACAACAAAAAAGGGCCATTTGGCCCTTTTTTGTTGGATTAGAATAACTTTTCCTGTGGTGGTTTTACACCTTTCAGGCGAATGTACACGGTAGCCTGACCGCGGTGGTGAGTTTGGTGCTCAAAAGCCTTCTCGAAAGCAGCGCCTGCCTTCATATCCATACCAAATACCTTTACATCTTTCGCAAAATCGGCGTCTGTCATACCTTTTAGTGACGCAATCACGAAATCATAACTTTCCAGCACGCCTTTACTTACGGCTCCTTTTGACTGGTCCGCCATTTTTTCAAGAGATTCTTCCATCGGTTTTTTCTTGCCGGTTGCGGCTGAAACGAATGCATAATTCGCGTCGGCAAGGTGGTCCATTTGTTGTGCGAACGAACGGATTTCAGATGTAGGCTTCAATGCATAGCCATCGTCGGGCATAGCATCCAGGTATTCCTTGGTAAAGGCTTTTGCCCTTTCCCAGTCGGCGATTTGTTTGGCAACGGTAGTTTGCGCGGATGCCATCTTCCCGGCCAGTAAAAGCATACAGATAATAGCAATTTTTTTCATTCGATTGTTGTGTTTGGTGGTTGATATATTTGCGAAAGGTAGCGGGAAGGATTGCGATTGTCAACAACGCGGGCAAATATTTAAGCAACGGTTATGTATCGAAAGGTGACATTCATTTGAGGCTCTGATTCGGCAAAAAACTGCCCGGTACAGTTGTTGTTAACCGACTTATTATTTTATTTGACATCAACACCATCCAACGAATTGAACCGAGATGCCCGGAAGCTCAGAAGAACGCGCCCAGAAGTACCTTGACCTGGGCCACAGTGAGGCTGAAAATCACGCAAAAACCCAACTGGAACTGTACGAGAAGCGCTTAGAGCAGACGTCGTCGGTTACCAATGCCATTTCCGAATTTTTCAAGACCAACCTTTTTGGTTTTGCCTGGCATTATATCCGGAGCCGCTTTGGAGCGCGGCATCCGTATCAAGCCTATCCACGTAACGATGACACGGGCATTTACCCGTTGCAATCGTCCATTGCTTCGCGGGATGAGATCGGTATTGCGTTGCTGTCGGATTGGGCGAGCGATACGGCGGAGTCGGATTCCGTCGCAAACCTGGTCGCACGCCATGCTCCCGATTACACCATTCATATGGGTGATATATACTTTGTAGGAACGCCCAAGGAAGTTGAGGAGAACTTCACGGCGCCCTATGCTTCGTGGTATTACGGCCCATCGGGTAGTCTTGCGTTATCGGGTAACCATGAAATGTATTCCAATGGCAACGCGTTTTTCCAGCACTTGCTCCCGGCGATGTATGCACAGGTGGGTGAGGTGCGGAGGACGCAGCAGGCGGGTTTTTTCTGTCTGGAAAATGACTATTGGCGCATTATCGGCATCGATACTGGCTACACTTCGGTGGGGCGGCCTTTCTTCGAAATACTTTCACCGCCGGATTGCCACTTGCGGAAGGAGCAGGTGGCCTGGTTACGCGATGTGGTGAAACTAGGTGATCCGACGGACACACGCGGCATTGTGTTTTTAAGCCATCATCCCTATATGTCGGCTTTCCGGGAGGAGTATGTACGGCCAGCCGAACAGTTGCAGAAGCTTATGGGAGATGCGCAAAGACCGGTTGTCTGGATCTGGGGCCACGACCATCGGCTTGTAGCTTACCGGTTCGACCGGAACGGGAAGGGGCCCATGGCTTATGGGCGCTGTATCGGGCATGGCGGACTTCCGGTTGAAATAAAAGCACCGGATGCAGGTGAAATGTACAAGATTGACTACTACGACACCCGCGTTAGAAAAGAATTAAAGGGCCACCCCTTGGGCTACAATGGGTTTGTACGCTTGTTGTTGCGGAACGAGAAACTGGTTGCTGAATACCGTGACCTGGAAGACACCTGCGTAATGGAAGAGAGCTGGACGGTAAACAAATCGAACGGCCAACTCGATTGGGAACTTGTAAAAGTCCTTCCGGGGCTGGCCGTTCGTTGAATATAATTATGCCCTTGCGGGCAGCGCGTCAATGATGATCGTCGTGGCTTTTGTCACTATAAAATGCGGCAAAAGTCACGATTAGGCCGATGGTTCCGAGTATGAACGTGAACAGGTCGCCAAATACTGCCAGGATGATGAAAAGGATAACAAATGCTGCAATATAAGCGAAGCTAGGCAGCGAAGCGGACTCGGTATGTGAAGTTTCAGACATATTCGGAATGTATTAATAACTTTCTATGGTGCGAAAATAATAAATCAGAGTTAAGTTTCTCGCATTCACCTCTATTTTTTAGATCCGTTCCTGATGTCTCCGTTTTGAGAGAACAGTCATGTCTACGGGTCAAACTGCATGTATTGTTGTGAGGATCAGTACGAATTGTATTATTTAAACAAAGTGCATAGTGCTGCACATTTTCATTGTATCGTGCTAAGAATGGACTTGCCTATTTAAATAACTTTCAAGTGCCTGTGTATTTGGTTGTTGATCGTTATTTTAATATAAAGTATTTTTACGGTATGATTTTTCAAAACTATGTTTGGTGAAACTGGCAATTATCAAATAGAAATATTTCTGTAATACCAACTTAGCACTCCTATGAAAATCCTGTACACTTTTCTGATCCTGTTTTTCTTCGGCGCAATCAGCGCCAACGCACAAACTGTCAACCATGCTGAGCACGACGCCTACTTCGCAGATTTTTACGTTATGCAGGTAAAACCGATGGAATTTGAGCTCAGCTATAAATACCCCAAAACCGACCGTGTATTGGTTCGGATTAAAGATGAAGAGCAGAATATTATTTTTGTCGAGAAAACACTGGTTTACAAGCGTTACCACAAAAATTTTGACCTGACGATCATGAAGGACGGCAAGTACACTTTCGAACTGACGGACGGCCAGGAGAAATTTGTACAGTCTTTTGTGGTAGCTACCCAAACGCAGCGCGTAGCGACAGCGTTGTAGGCTTGTTCGTTATCCCAAAATCCATACTTTTGTTTTAGTAATCACGGACGGCTATTCTCCGTTGCGGGAATGCCGTTTTTGCCTTTAAAACAATTGCCAATGCCCTATATTATCGGTTGTGATATCGGCACAACAAACGTCAAATCCGTCGCTTTCGATACTGTTTCCGGAACCATACTTGCCTCGCATAGTGAAAGTTATGAAATGCAGCACCCGCAGGCCGATTGGAGCGAGCAAGATCCCGAGGAAATTTTCCAGGCTGCATGCAAGGCGTTGAAAAAGGTTGTCACGCTCTGCGAGGACAATGGCGATCCCGTCGGGATCAGTTTCAGTGCGGCCATGCACGGCGTATTGGCGCTCGATAAGGACGGTAAGCAGCTTACAAAGCTCATTATCTGGGCTGATAATCGTAGCGCCGACGTGGCTACCAAGTTACGGGCGTCGCAAGTCGGGAGGAAGATCTATAACAATAACGGAACGCCCATTCATGCGATGACGCCGGTATGTAAGTTGCTGTGGATGAAGAAAAGCGAGCCGGAGATATACCGGAAGGCCAGCAAATTTGTGGGTGTGAAAGAGTACATCGTATACAGGCTCACGGGCAAGTTTCTGGTCGACTATTCCATTGCGTCGGCCACCGGTATGTTCAATATCCGCGAGCTGCAATGGGATCCCTATACATTGAAGAAGTTGGGGCTGAAGGCTGAAAAATTGCCTACTGCGGTATCGCCGTACCATATCGTGAAACTACCGAAAGGCAATGAAGCCAGGTTGTCGGAGGGCATTCCCCTCATCATGGGCGCGAGCGACGGCTGTCTGGCAAATCTCGGCAGCGGGGCCATTACAACCGGTTCCATGGCCGTGACTATTGGTACCAGCGCCGCAGTCAGAATATGCTCTGACAAGCCGTTTTCTGATCCGTTGATGCAAACCTTCTGCTATGTACTCGATGAAAAGACTTACATCTTAGGTGGGCCGTCGAACAATGGAGCGGTGATTTTCGAATGGTTAATGAATACCTTTTTTCCAAAAGAGGAGTATGACGCGGTTTTCAAACAAGCCGAGGGCATTAAACCCGGCTCCGAAGGCCTGCTTTTTTATCCTTATCTCCTCGGCGAGCGGGCGCCGCTTTGGAGCTCGTCCGTACGCGGGGGCTTTTCAGGGCTCGACATCACGCATACCCGTGCCCATTTCGCGCGGGCGGTGATGGAGGGCATTCTGCTCAACCTTTATAGCATCGGTAAGATATTGATGGAAATGCAGGAGATCGATACAATCTTCGCCAATGGCGGTTTTGCAAAAAGCACTACCTGGGTACAAATGCTTTCGGATGTGTTTGGTAAAACAGTGAAGTTGAATGAAACTGTCGAAACGGGTGCTGTGGGCGCGGCCATGATGGGCATGAAAGCATTAGGGTTGGTAAAAAGCTTCTCGGAATTAACTGCATTTACGCAGGTGGGGAAGGAGTTTGATCCCGAGAAGAACATCCATGAAAAATATGACGCCCTTGCCGAGAAATTCAGCAAGGGCGCCCAGTTGATGATGGCTCACGCCGTTTGATCAGTCAATAGCTTCGCGCGTTGTGCGTTAAGGAGGCTGCGCGATCATCGCGCAGCCTCCTCTGTAATCTCAATGTTATCAGAACTTGTAAGTAACGCTCAAACGATAGTTTCTCGGAGGATCAGCTTGCCAGTAGTAGGCTTTCAACCAATCGTAATAACCGCCGCTGTACAAATATTTGTCGAGAATGTTGAACACGTTCGCAGTGAGCCGGATGTTGTCCTTTTCCCAGAATACACCACCGTCGAGTTTGAAGTAGTTAGGCTGGTTGAGGCTGCTGTTGGTCGTCGACCAATTGGTAGTCGCGCGGTCGCCATAGTAGGTAAAACCGCCCGAAATACCGGCACCTTTCAGCGAGCCGTGTTGTACTTTGTAACTCAACCAGGTATTTACCGTGTGTTTTGCATAACCGGGAACCAGGTCACCTACTTTGACATCCGTCACACCTTCTGCTACTTTCGTTACTTCCGAGATCGTGTAAGCATAGTTAGCTGTCAGGTCCAGGCCGTTGAAGATCGTGCCGCGAAGGTCAAATTCAACACCCTGCGCTCGTTTCTGACCCAGTACAATGCTTAAACCTGAGTTTGGCGCGCTGTTTGGATCGGCAGTCAGCTCGTTGTTTTTCAGGATGCGGTAGAATGCCAGGGTGGTATTCCAGCGTCCTTCCGCCCAGTCCCGTTTTACTCCGAACTCGGTGTTATTACCTGTGATCGGTTTCACCGAACCACTCACCAAACGGCCGGATTGTGGAATGAAAGCCTGGTCGTACAAGGCGTACAATGAAGTATTCTTAGTCACCGAGAGGCTCAATCCGACGCGTGGCGTGAAGCGTTTCGCTTCTTCGTCGTCGCCACCGAATTCAGACTGTTTCACATAAGTATAACGGCCGGCCAATGTCAGACGAATGCGGTTGTCGAGGAAGCCAAGCTCATCTTGCAAATACAAACCTGTATAATTTTGATCCTGCGTTCCACCGCCCGCTACTGCGCGTGCTTCGAGGTTCAGAGAACGGTCGAATACCGGGTAACCCATTACCGGCGTGCCGTAATATGGGTTTTTGGGGTCAAATTCCGCGCCTACCGAGTCGAGCGGAGCAGATTGTGCCCAGTCGGCATAGTAGTTTTTGCTACCTGCATCAAAACCAGCCAGAATGCGGTGTCTGACCGCGCCGGTTTTTACGTCACCATTTACAAACACCTGTCCGAGTGTCATTTCGCTCTTGGCGTCCCAGATACCGACGCCGCGGATCATTGTTCCATCCGGATTCACGGTCCATGGCCACATACTGCTGCCGTTCAATCGGTAGTTGAAATAGCCTACCTGCGCAGTCAGTTTCCAGCTGGGGTTAAAGTCATGCTGCAAGTTTACGAATGCGCTCTGATCTTTGATCTTGGTAGGAGCAAGGCCCGGAGGCATAGTGGTGAAATCGCGTGGCAAGGTGGCATAGCCGTCCGGCGAGAACACGTAGAATGAACCCACGTCGGACATGTTGGCATATTGTAATGTGTATTCGGCCGTAAGCTTGGTTTTTTTGTCAAGCTGGTAAGAAATCACCGGAGCAATGCTGTAACGGTTGTTGTGCTCATAAGGCCGGAATGAACCTTTGTTTTGCGCCGCGAGGTTGAGGCGGTAGAGGAATTTACTGTCCTTACTCAGTTTGCCGTCAAGATCTACGGTTGCGCGATAAAGGTCAAAACTGCCCAAATTGAATGAAACTTCGCCTTTGGTTTGGCCGGTAGGTTTTTTAGTAACCACATTGTACAAACCGCTGGGGTCGCCGTTAGCAAGCATAAATCCTGCTGGACCTTTTACGAATTCGATATGGTCTACAAAGCTCATATCCTCGGTCAACGGGCCCCAGTAGGAGTTTACGACATTGAAACCGTTACGGAAAGCCTGGATTTGCGATCCACGCATGCTGATGTTGGCATACATATCACCCCAGTGTTCGAGACGAACAGCGCCGCTGACGTTGCGGATCAGACCATCGCTCATACTGATTACCTGCTGGTCGGCCAGAACTTTGGCAGTTACAACCTGCACGTTTTGAGGTGTTTCCAGGATCGGGGTCAAGAGTTTAAGACTCGATGAAACTTGATCCGATTTATAGGCGGTGCCGCTTTTTACGATCACTTCCTGCAATTCGTTGGCGCTTTCTGTCAATGTGAAAGAAACGTTCACGGTTTCACCAGCCGCTACTTCCACTTCTTTTTCCAGGGTTGCCAGACCAACGAAGCTCGCGAGCAAGGTGTAGTTTCCTGGTTTTACCCGCTCAATTGTGAATTTTCCTTGAGCGTCGGAGACAGCACCCCGTGCAGTTCCTTTTATTCCTACTGAAACCTGATCTGCCGGTTGCCCATCCGAGCTCAGTATTTGTCCTGATATTCTGCCGTTTTGCGCAAATACGGAGGCGCTGGCCAGCAAGAATAGGATGAAAATATAAAGTTTTTTCATTTTATTTAAAATTGGACTAAATAGTTAACGAGCCGCAAATATCAATAGGGAAACTTTGCTAGGCAAGTTTTATTTAGATTTATTTAAAATAGTGTCACAGATAAGAGTTATTTTCAGATTATTGTCATAAAAAAGCCACACTATCCATGCGGATAATGCGGCTGTAAATGGCTTTGAAATACGGTTATTTTTGCTCTTCTGTCTCCTGCGTGTCTTCCACCATTTTCACGGTGATCATCTTTTTCTCAGAAGAATTGCCCCAGGAGTTCATCACGTAATTAAGCACGTCTGCGATCTGGTCGTTGTTGAGCCCGGGGTTGGGCATCATATTGTCGTAGCTAACGCCGTTTACTGTGACTTTCCCCATCAGCCCGAATTTGACCGCCTTAATCGCATTATCTGGTGTTTTCATCAGGTAATCGGATTTCGCCAATGGCGGGAAGGTAGCTGTGATGCCCTCACCCGTGCCCATGTGGCAGCTCATGCAGTTTTCGGAATAAACCATTTTACCTCGCTGGATGCTTTTGGCAAGTTCGTCGTCCTGGGCGGGCGAGATGGCAGCACAGAAGACAGTGGCTGAGATGAATGTTAGTAATAGTTTCATGGTGAAAATTTTGAGTCGGCTTCGCGCCATTAGTATTACTTCGTCAGCGAGAACGGTGCAGCTTCTGGCTTGACACCCCAGCTCTTCGAGGGCTTACCAGTCAGGTCAAACTGAACAGAACCGCCTTTCTGGATGTCCGCATGTTCAAGGTAGGTCTTGTCGTATGCCTTACCATTCAGTTTCGCGCCCTGAATGTACAGATTGGTATCGCTGCTGGCAGGTGCTTCGATGGTGAACTTCTTGCCGTCTTCCATGGTTAACGTGGCCTTTTTGAACAATGGGGAACCGATTACGTATTGCGTGGTGCCTGGCGTAACCGGGTAGAAACCAAGCGATGAGAATACGTACCATGCCGAGGTTTGTCCATTGTCTTCGTCACCACAATAGCCGTCTGGCGTTGCCTGATAAAGTCTCTTCATCACCTGGCGCGTCCAGTATTGAGCTTTGTCGGGTGCGCCTGCGTAGTTGTACAGGTAAATCATGTGCTGGATCGGTTGGTTACCGTGTGCGTAGTTACCCATGTTCATGATCTGCATTTCGCGGATTTCATGGATCGGGAAGCCGTAGTAGCTGTCGTCGAATACCGGTGGCAATGTAAAAACAGTATCCAGCTTCTGCACAAATGCCTCGCGGCCACCCACCAGGTTGATCAACCCTTTCACATCCTGGAACACCGACCAGGTGTAGTGAATGCTGTTACCCTCTGTAAATGCATCGCCCCATTTAAACGGATTGAACGGCGTCTGAAACTTGCCATCCTTGTTCTTGCCGCGCATCCATTTAGTTTCGGGATCGAACAGGTTTTTATAATTCTGGCTTCTTTTCAAATACAGATCTACTTCTGCCTGTGGCTTTTTCAAGTCTTTTGCTAACTGCGCGATACAAAAATCGGCATAGGCATATTCCAGCGTACGGGCCGCATTCTCATTGATTTTTACATCATAAGGAACATAACCGAGTTCATTGTAATACTCATGTCCAAAACGACCTACGGAACTTACCGGGCCTGCATTTTGGGTATTTTTCAAGATCGCTTCATACAATTTGTTGATATCGTAGCCGCGGATCCCTTTAATGTAAGAATCGGCGATCAGCGAGGCCGAGTTGGAACCGATCATACAATCGCGATGACCAGGGCTAGCCCATTCAGGCAGGAAGCCACTTTCGTCGTACGCATTGGCCAAACCCTCCATAATATGGGAGTTCAAGGTCGGGTACATGAGCGTGAAAAACGGGAACACGGCGCGGAATGTATCCCAGAAGCCATTATCAGTGAACATATAGCCGGGGCGTACTTCGCCATTGTACGGACTGTAATGCACCACTTTGTTGGCTTTGTCCATTTCATAGAACTTCCGCGGGAATAGCAGTACGCGATACAAGCAGGAGTAGAATGTGCGGATCTGGTCGATGTTGTCGCCTTCCACTTTGATGCGTGAAAGCTCTTGGTTCCAGATTTGTTCGCCTTTGGCTTTGGTCGCGTCGAAAGAGTCGTTACCTAATTCACGTTGCAGGTTCAGCTCCGCTTGCTCCGCGCTGATGAACGATGAAGCTACTTTGATTCCAACCTGCTCGCCTCTTTTTGTTTTGAAACCAACTACGGCACCTACGTGCGCAGCTGAGAGTTCGAGCGTGTCCTTGGCGAGTGTTTTGCCGTGGAATGCGGAAGAGAATATAAATGGTTTATCAAAAATCAATACGAAATAGTTCTTGAAATTCGCAGGCACACCACCGCTGTTTTTAGTCGTGTAACCAATGATCTTACGCTCTTTCGGAAGGACTTTTACATAAGAACCTCTGTCGAATGCATCGAGTAAAACATAGGATGTGTCCGCTTGCGGAAAGGTAATGCGGAACTGAGCGGCCCTTTCGGTAGGTGTGATCTCCGTGGTAACGTCGTAATCGGCCAGATATACCTTGTAATGATGTGGTTTGGCAGTTTCGGATTTGTGCGAGAACCAGCTGGCGCGACTTTCCTCGTCGATCTTTAATTTACCGGTAATGGGCATGATCGCAAACTGGCCGTAATCGTTGATCCACGGGCTGGGCTGGTGCGTTTGCTTAAAACCACGGATCTTTTCTGCATCGTACATATAAGCCCATCCGTCGCCCATTTTGCCGGTTTGGGGCATCCAGAAGTTCATCCCCCAGGGCAGGGCAATAGCTGGGTAGGTGTTACCGGCCGACAGGCTGAATTTAGATTGCGTGCCCATCAGTGTGTTCACAAAATCGACGGGATTGCCGGTGCCTTGCCCGTAGGATAATTGTGCAGTGAGGATAACGGTAAAAAGGCAGGAAAGGATTTTTTTCATCTTGGGGACAATTCTTTTATATATTGAATCTGGGAAATGAAATGCAGGGACAAAAGTAATCGAAGGGCAGAGAACAAAAAGTAATGCGGCCAAAGATTTCCCAACGGTATGATTTCTGCCATTTTGTACCGGCATAATTCTTTTTGACGTTACGGACGAAAGCGACAGACCGCTTTTCGAAATTTTTATATTTAACGCGCAATCTCCCGATCGGCCTGTTTCTGAATCCGGTGCAGGGAATTGACTTTCGAATCCATTAAATCCACTATGACAGAGCACCTGAACCGCCTAACACCACGTCAGATCGTTTTCGAACTCGACCAATATATCATCGGACAAAATGACGCAAAGCGCAATGTTGCCATCGCTTTGAGAAACCGTTGGAGGCGTATGAATAGTCCGGAGGACATGCAGCGGGAAATTATCCCGAATAATATATTAATGATCGGCGCTACGGGTGTGGGTAAAACCGAGATCGCCCGCCGCCTGGCCAAAATTGCCGACGCACCGTTTATCAAAGTGGAAGCTTCCAAATTCACCGAAGTGGGTTACGTTGGCCGCGATGTAGAAAGCATGGTACGTGACCTTGTCGAACAAGCCGTAGGCATGGTACGCATGCAGAAAAAGGAAGAAGTGAAAATTAAAGCCGAGCAGGTTGTTGAGGACATTATTCTTGACGCCTTGATCCCGCCTGTGCATGGTTCTAATTCATCGAAACCAGCGACAGACAATGGTTCGGAAGAAATGCCGATGAGCGACGCTGAGCTGAACCAGCGCACCCGTGAGCGCTTCCGTGAGAAGATCCGCAATGGCGAGCTCGACAGCCGGAAGATCGAAATTGAAATACAGCAAAACCAAATGCCGAATGTGGGTATGATCGGCGGGGCTGTTGATGATGTTTCGATGATGAATATTCAGGAAATGATCGGTAATATGATGCCCCGACGCGGTAAAAAGCGAAAGGTCACCGTCGAGGAAGCCAGAAAATTGCTCCTTGATGAAGAAGCTTCCAAATTGATCGATATGGATGAGGTGAAACTCGAGGCGATCAAAAAAGCGGAAAACCTGGGCATTATTTTCATCGACGAAATCGATAAAGTAGCATCGAGCCGTTCAAGCGGGAGCGGCCCCGACGTCAGTCGCGAAGGTGTACAGCGTGATTTGCTGCCGATCGTGGAGGGAAGCTCGGTGAATACGAAGCATGGCGTAATCCAGACCGACCACATTCTCTTTATTGCCGCCGGCGCATTTCACGTTTCGAAACCATCCGACCTAATCCCCGAGCTTCAAGGTCGTTTCCCGATCCGTGTCGAGCTGAATAGTTTGACGGAAAGTGATTTTTATCAGATCCTTAAAGCGCCTAAAAATGCGTTGACCAAGCAATACAGCGCCATGATGGCAGCCGAAGGTGTAGAACTGGATTTCGAGGACGGCGCATTACGCGAAATCGCCCGCATTGCATTTGAAGTAAATAGCGAAGTGGAAAACATCGGTGCCCGTCGTCTGCAAACCGTTATGAGTTCTCTCTTAAACGACTTTATGTTCGATATTCCGGATGTTATCGGAGATGGCGCCCAACTTACCGTCACTGCCGATATGGTGCAGGAAAAATTGTCACCGCTGGTGAAGAATCGTGATTTGAGCCAGTATATTCTTTAAAAAGGAGGATGGGGGATGGGAGGATGGAGAGAGTTTTAATTCCTTTGTCTCTTTAGTCCATCCTCTCTTTCCTCAATCAAAAAACAACCACTCAAAAGCTTTTGGAAACTCTTTATTCCATTGTTTTTCCTCATGTTCACCTTTGGCGTCGACGGAGGATTTGATTTTAACGCGGCTGTAACCGAAACTTTGTGTTTCCAGCGTATCTTTAAGCTTGTTGACGTACGGGACCATATGCGCCCCTTCTTTGCCACCCGCATAGAGATAAATGCGCGTTTCGAATGGTTCGAAAAAGTGGATAGCGTCGAAATAAATCTTCTCTGAGATCCACAATGCCGGTGAAAACACCATAAATTTTCCAAAAGTTTGCGGGAACATCAGCGCAGCATAAATGCTCAGTAACCCGCCGACAGAACTGCCCCCGATGCCGGTATTGAGGCGGTCAGTTTTTGTTCGGTACTGCTTATCTATATGCGCTTTGAGCGGCCCGGCGATAAATTGCAGAAATTTGGCACCGTGGCCTTTGCCGAGTTTGGCGTTATCATATGGAGACAGTTCCTCTAAACGATCTTCTTCACCATGGTCGACGGCCACAATGATGACACCGGCCTTATGCTCTTTGGCCAACACCGACAGGCTTTTATCAATTTCCCAACTGCCAAATTCTGAACCTTCTCCGAACAGGTTCTGGCCGTCGGTCATGTAAAGTACCGGATAGCGATGGTCGGGATTCTCGTAATAATCGTGGGGCAGCAATACGCGGACGCGGCGGGTCCGGCTGAACTGCGTTATTTCAAAATCCTCAGATACCGTTTCGACGATAGGGGAAAGGTCAGCTTTCATCGAAATGTCGGTTTGCCAGCGTATAACATCGTCCTTTACTAACGTTTTGCCGGCTTTAATAATTCGATTGCCGTAAGGCCGACCTGCGCGGTCGAGCTCCACCTTGTTCCAGCCGCCACGGGTGTATTTATATTCGACAGGATCTGGGAGGGCCAGATCCTCCGGGAATTGGTAACGATAATTACCTGGGCTAACCACCGTCATCTGGTACGCTTCCAGGTCTGGAAGCCATTTGCAGAAGTTACCGGTGATGTAAACCGGACGGCTATCGAATGGATTGGTGCTTAATTCAATGGTGAGGGTTTCAACTTCTACTTGCATTCTAATCTTGTACTTTCGTTGAGTCACTATGGGTTACGGGCCACAAAAGTACTTATTTGTTGACTTTTTTTAGTATAATTTACAAATTCAAATCGAAAAACATGACGTTCGTCTACTTCGTGGGGAATGCGTTCCGTCTCTGCCCAGGCGTCGGGTTCTTCAATTTTGAAAAAAGTATCGCCTTCGATTTCGGTGTATACTTTGGTCAGGTAAATGTGAGTTGCGATGCCCAATGACTGCCTGTAAATTTCCCCTCCACCAACAATGCAAGCCTCTTCGCCGTCAATTTCCTTCGCTTTTTTCAATGCTTCTTCCAAAGAATGCACAGCAACTACCCCTTCGAATTCAAAATCGGCATTTCTTGTAACAACTATCGAGGTCCGGCCGGGAAGCGGCTTCCCGATGGATTGGAACGTTTTGCGGCCCATGATCATCGGGTGACCTAGTGTCAGTTGTTTAAATCGTTTCAGGTCGTCGGGTAAGCGCCAGAGTAACTGGTTATCCTTTCCGATTGCGCCATTTTCCGCAGCGGCAACGATGATTGATATTTTCATGTGTGGAAATTAATGTTTTGCAAAGATGGCAGAATTGTGGGTTTAGCGTTGTGCATCGCTAAGCGATTTTGCATATCGCGTTGAGCGCATCGGCCTGCATTTCGCAGATAGAAATGCCATTAGACATGTAACATCCGTAGTAAACCATTGTTGCCCGGCGTTCGAGAATGCCCTTGGGTATGTAACAACGACGCATTCGTGATGCTTAACGTCATTTTGTTGTACATCGCTGACGGGATTTCGACATCAGCTATTTGTCTGATTTTCTACCAATATTACATCGCTAACGCGACTTGCCTATGTCTGTTCGTGTGCTTTGAAGATGTACCGCACATCATAATCGATTTCAAACTTGTCCAGAAACAACCGGTATTCTTCCTGGAACGTCACTTTACCATGATGCTCTTTCCGGGTTGAAATATAACGGACGACGTCGGGCACCTGCGATTTGGAATAAGAAAATACTCCGTAGCCCGCTTGTCATTCAAAACGACCGCGACAAAGCTTGTTAGCATTAATCCATTGTGAGGAATCCGCTTTCACATCCTGCATTAAATCGGCAATTGACTGGGTCGTGCGAAAGCCGACGAGCAAATGCACATGATCGCTCATGCCATTGATGGCGGACATAGGCGGCATTTACAGCCGGTACCCCCTCAAAAAATCCCCAATCTCCATCCGCTTCTTCCCTTCAATCTGTAACTCCTCGATAGCCAGCCAGCCATCTCCGGTGCGGAAGTACAGGTGCGATTTATTATCGGTGCTGTATTCGCCTACTTGTGCTTCATTATCGGAATTGACGGGTTTTGTCTGAAAAACCTTGCAGGAGAGCCCGTTCAAGGTGGTCCAGGCGGCAGGATAGGGCGAAAGGCCACGGACGAAATTGTGTATTTCGACGGTGGAACGTTTCCAGTCGATTTCGCAGGTTTCACGGAAGATCTTCGGGGCAGCTTTGATGTCGTCGGGCTCCGATTGCGGCTCTTGCGGGTAGTTGCCCGCTTCAATGGCTTCGACGGTTTTGACAACGAGCTGAGCGCCTTTTTGCATCAGTCGCTCGTACAAAGTGCCTACGTTGTCCTCGGGTGATATGGGTTCTTTATCCTGGAAAATGATTTTCCCGGTGTCGATATCTTTTTCAATGAAGAAGGTAGTTACGCCCGTTTCGGTTTCTCCGTTGATGATAGCCCAGTTGATAGGCGCCGCGCCGCGGTATTGCGGAAGCAATGAACTGTGGAGGTTGAAAGTGCCTTTTGTTGGCATACTCCACACGACCTCGGGCAGCATTCGGAATGCCACCACTACCTGCAAGTCGGCATTGTAGGATTTTAGCGCTTCAAGAAACTCAGGATTTTTCAATTTTTCGGGTTGCAGGACTGGAATGCCCTGCGATTCTGCGTACACTTTGACGGGTGATGCCGTTTGCTTCTGACCACGCCCGGCAGGTTTGTCGGGAACCGTCACGACAGCCACGACATTAGATTTGTTCTCGACCAGACTTTGTAAACTTGGGACCGCAAATTCCGGTGTCCCCATGAAAATAATTCTCAACGATTTTGACATAAGAAGATGCCGCTTTTGGACAAAAATGGTGTTACCATTCACAAATATTGTTATTTTTGTCGTTCTTAACAGAAAATTATGGTGAATACAAAATCATATAGCAACCGAAAAGAAAAGGTCTTCTAACCTTCTACGAGAGTGTCAATACTCTGTAGAGCGGTCTTCGAGCCGTTCTTTTTTTTTATGTATCATTCAAAAAATTAAAAGACTTATAAACCATTAAAAGGTCATGGCTAAAATTTCATACTATACGGAAGAAGGACTAAACAAGCTGAGGAACGAGCTGAATGAGATGAAAACCAAAGGCCGCACGGAGATTGCACGACAGATTGCAGAAGCGCGGGATAAAGGTGATTTGAGTGAAAATGCAGAGTACGATGCGGCCAAAGACGCGCAGGGTATGCACGAAATGAAAATCGCCAAATTGGAAGAAATCATGTCCAACGCACGCGTGATCGACGAGTCGACGATGGACACTTCCCAGGTTTCAGTACTTTCCAAGGTGAAGATCAAAAACCGTAAGAATGGAATGGAGGTTACCTACACACTGGTGTCCGAGGAAGAGGCCGATCTCAAAACAGGCAAGATTTCAGTAGGCTCCCCAATTGGTAAGGGATTGCTGGGTAAGAAAGTAGGAGAAACGACGGAAATCAAGGTTCCCGCCGGTATGATGGAGTTTGAAGTACTCGATATCAGTCGTTTCAACGGAGAATAGTTTGCTGTAAATACTACTGGTTGGGTTGCGGAACTATGGATGTTTCGCAACCCAACTTTTTTTTGGAGATTTGAGATGACCATAGACGATGGACCATAGACCATGTTGATCATGTCATTCCCTGTCCGATATGTTTCAATCGTCAACACCGTAACGATGGTCCATGGTCTATCCGGCTATGGTCAAACGAATTCAGTCGCCGAACACCCAAAACGCCCACACCACCATGCGCTTCAAAGGCTTTCTGCTGCACACTACTTTCCTCTGGGTCGATGGCATGGCACTTTTTCCGTTCATTCTTTCGCGACGCAAGGCCCCTTCCCGGTATTTTTTAAACCATGAACGCATTCATTTGAAGCAACAGCTTGAAATGGGGTTGGTTATCTTTTATGTCTGGTACCTGGTGGAATTTTTAATCAGGCTGCTCCAATACAGAAATAATTATTTAGCCTATCTTCATATTTCGTTTGAAAAGGAGGCCTACACTCACGAGCGCGACCTCGGCTATCTGCAAAAACGCCGTTACTGTGCTTGGTGGAAGTACCTTTGATAGTACATTTTAGGAGTTATTTAAATAAAAATATGTCAGATCAGAGCACAGAGTTTCTTTATAAGTACCTGAACAATGCATCACCGACCGGCTTTGAATCAACCGGTCAGCAAATATGGCTCGATTATATTAAGCCATATATTGAAGAACAGATTATCGATGTGTACGGAACTGCCGTGGGCGTTATCGGTCCCGGCCAGGATTACAAAGTAGTGATCGAAGCACATTCCGACGAGATTTCGTGGTTTGTGAACTACATTTCAGAAGATGGCTACATTCATGTGCGACGGAACGGTGGATCTGACGCGGCTATTGCGCCTTCGATGCGTGTGAATTTGCATACGGCCAAGGGTGTCGTAAAGGGTGTTTTCGGCTGGCCGGCTATCCATGTGCGCGATGTCGCCAAGGATCAGGTGCCCAAAGTGCACGAGCTTTTCATTGACGTGGGCGCTTCTAAAAAGGATGATGTGCTCGAAATGGGGATTCATGTGGGAACAGTCGCGACATTCGCTGATGGCCTTGATGAGCTAAACGATAAGTATTACCTCGGTCGCGCGCTCGACAACCGCATGGGTGGGTATATGATCGCAGAAGTGGCGCGTATGCTGCACGAAAACAATGTGAAGCTGCCATTTACATTATACGTGGTGAATGCGGTGCAGGAAGAGATCGGTCTGCGCGGTGCTGAGATGATTTCCCGCCGACTGAAACCAAATCTGGCAATCTGTACCGACGTGACCCACGATACACAGTCGCCGATGTACAACAAAAAAGAGCAAGGCGACCTCAAATGCGGTAGCGGCCCGGTTATTTGTTACGGACCAGCGGTGCAAAACAACCTCCGCGACCTGCTGATCCGCGTAGCTGAGGAGAAAAAGATCCCGTTCCAGCGCCAGGCAGTAAGCCGCTCGACGGGCACCGATACGGATTCGTTTGCCTACTCAACAGAGGGCGTTGCTTCCGCGTTGATCTCATTACCATTAAAATACATGCACACCACCGTAGAAATGGTTTCCAAGGAAGACGTGCAGAATGTGATACAACTGATGTACGACGTGCTGCTTTCGCTGAAAGGAGACGAGGATTTCAGGTATATTAAGTAAAATAATTGTCAGGCTGAGTGCAGTCGAAGCGCACGCGATAACGTTGTCGCATGCGCTTCGACTTCGCTCAGGATGGCAGTAACTTCCAGCGCGATTAGCTGCTACACACACCTTCGTTAGCATACTTCATAACTTCATCAACTTACTGGAAATAATGGACAACAGGGCACGCGGGCGCGGGGCCGCTATCAACACGCGCAATAAGTTCTTCAAGCACGAGATCGAGTATACGTCCGAAGACTGGCAACAGTGGGAAGATCCGGAGGTAAATCCCAAAACACAATTCATTGAAGAGGAATCCAAGACGCTCCTGAGCGTTTCGGACAGTCCTGATTTACCGCAATTTCATTCCATTAACCCCTACCGGGGTTGCGAGCATGGCTGCATCTACTGCTATGCCCGTAATTCGCATGAGTATTTGGGCTTTTCGGCGGGGCTGGATTTTGAGACAAAAATTGTAGTCAAAAAGAATGCGCCGCAGTTGTTGGAAAAGCTTTTCAATTCCAAGAAATGGGAGCCACACCATATTCACATTTCCGGGAATACGGATTGTTACCAACCTGGAGAAAAGAAATACGGGCTTACCCGACAAATACTGGAAATCTGCCTGCGCTATCGAAATCCGGTCAGCATTTTGACCAAAAATGCATTGATCCTTCGCGATTTGGATGTATTGGAAAAAATGGCCAAACTGAATCTTGTTCACGCGGCGATATCCATTACGTCACTGAATGAAGACTTGCGCAGCGCACTGGAACCTCGAACTGTAACTGGCAAAAGGCGTTTGCAAGTTGTGAAAACGCTCAGCGAAGCGGGCATTCCCACAGGCGTAATGACCGCGCCAATCATTCCCGGGTTGAATGATCAGGAAATTCCGACTATTATCCAGGCCATTGCCGAAAACGGAGCGATCTGGGCGCATTACACGGTGGTACGGTTGAACGGGGCGATTTCGACTTTGTTTGAAGAATGGGTCCATCACCATTTCCCCGACCGTGCAGCAAAGGTATTGAACCAGATCAAAGAATGCCATGGTGGCGCGGTGAACGATTCGCGGTTCGGGATCAGGATGGTGGGAGAGGGAAATTTCGCGGAACACATCCGGCAGCTGCACGACCACTCGTGCAGAAAGTACCTTTCAGGCCGCGAGCTGCCGCCTTTGGATACTTCGCAGTTTATGCGGGCCGGGCAGATGCGGCTGTTCTGATTTTAATGCCACGAATAAGTACGAACTTCGTGTGCATTCGTGTCTTCGTGGCATTAAAACCCTTACTTTAGTCCGATCCTAATCTGACCCGATGAAAACCTTAGTATTAGTATTAAGCCTCACAACGGCGCTTGGCCTGAACAGCAACTGCGTCAATTCCACACCCCCAAAGAGCCGGGCTATCGCCGATTCGCTTTCCGCAGGTCCCGAAGACCTGCGGAAAGCCAAAGGCCCCATAACCGGTGCCGATCAAATTTCACAATATATTGATTATCTGAAAGGTAAAAAGGTCGGCATACTCGTAAACCAGACCTCCATTATAGGCACGAAGCCGATCGTTGATAGTCTTGTAGCTTTGGGCGTCAATATCGTTACCATTTTCGGCCCCGAGCACGGTTTCCGGGGCACAGCCAGCAATGGCGATAAGGTCGGCGACAGCGTCGATCCCAAAACCGGCATTCCGGCTATTTCACTTTATGGCAAGCTCAAAAAGCCCACCAAAGAACAAATGGCGGCGATAGACCTTATGATCTTCGACATCCAGGATGTGGGCGCGCGCTTTTATACCTACATCAACACGCTCGGTCACGTCATGGAGGCATGCGCGGAGAATAACAAGGAAATGCTGATTCTCGACCGCCCCAACCCAAACGGCTTCCTGGTCGACGGGCCAGTGCTGGAAGATCACCTGCATTCGGGCATCGGGATGTACAAAATTCCTATTTCGCATGGCCTCACGATTGCAGAATTTGCACAAATGATCAACGGTGAAGGCTGGTTGCCTAATAAAATACAGTGCAAATTGAAGATTGTAAAAGTGGCGGACTATACGCACAATACATCCTATGTACTGCCGGTAATGCCGTCTCCTAATCTCAATACCCAGCAATCGGTGATGCTATACCCACATATTTGTATGTTCGAAGGCACAATTTTGAGCCAGGGGCGCGGTACTTATATGCCATTTACAGTGCTTGGAGCTCCATTGCTGAAAGGGAAATATGATTTTTCATTCACCCCCCACAGTATTAAAGGAATGAGCGAAACTCCTTTGCACCAGGACAAAGAGTGCTACGGCCTCGATTTGCGAAAATATGATTTAAAAGACGTTCAAAAGTCCGGAAAACTTAACTTGAAATGGCTCATAGAGCTTTACAAAGCGTATCCTGACAAGGAGAAGTTTTTTGATATGAGCCAAAGCAAGCAAATGGGCAACTTCGATAAGCTGGCTGGGACCGAGAACCTCAAAAAGCAGATTATCGCTGGGGCGTCCGAAGAAGAGATCCGTAAAAGCTGGGAACCCGGCCTGAGCCAGTTCATGGAAATGCGGAAGAAATATTTGATCTACCCCTGAAATCCCTCACTGACCAATCGGCTGTGAACAAAACATCCCGGGGATAATTCCCAGGGATGTTCAATTATTCTCAACGATATTTAATTAAAAACTAGTAGGCGATTTAGTTTAGGTTTAATGAGTATGTTATCGTGTGCGTTTGAGGAAAATGTGTGCATAATGTTCAATATCATGCCAAAATACTCAATCGACCGTAATTACGTTTGTTGTGGTGAAACGGATGCCTGGACCTCAAAAAACTTTAAAAAATATTGAAGCCCAGGCTTTTCGTCGGGGTAAAAATATATATGTAATAATAGAAGAGGGTGTTTACGTGCTATAAAATTACTTCGCACGCAAGTCCTCGACAAATCAAAGGGGTGAAGTACAACTTTTATGGGGTGAAGTCCAGGAAAGTGTAAGTAACCGTTTCTTTAGCGGTTGGTACAAACTATCAGGAGAAGGTCTTGATACGGCTTAGCAGATCCGTCCGGTTATCATTCGTGATTGGGATTTCGATATCGTTGATCATCACATGCACGTAGTCGATGCCCGTGATCGCGTTGAGGTTGATGATAAACGACTTATGGACCCGAAAAAAGATGTTGTTGGGCAGCTGCTGCAACATGTTTTTGAGCGTTTCGCGGATGGTGTATTTTTTCTTCGTGGTGTGCAGTTCAAGATAATTGTCATCACTACGGATGTACAGGATGTCGGTGAGCACAATCTTGGTGAACATATGCTTTTCCTTAATAAACAGTGCATCCTTGATCACGGTAGTGTCCTCTTTTTCTTCTGAGGTCGTTTCGCCCGCCAGCGCCGCCAGGCGATAGTTTTTTAACGCCAGCTTCACAGCGGTGTACACGGTGATTTTCTGAAACGGTTTTTGTAAAAATGCGTGTGGCGCCGCCTGCAACGCCGCATTGACCACCGCAATATCTTCATGGGCAGAGAGGAACAGGAATGGTATCTTGAAATTTTCGCGTATGTAGTGGGCCAGGTCGATGCCTGTTTGATAACCATTCAGGTTAATATCCAGGACAGCCAGGTGGAAAACCTTGCTATGCAGGATCTCTGTGGCTGTCGTATAATCCGTCGCGATATCGTTAGCCGCATAGCCAAAACCATTCAGCAGAAATTGAAGATGTTTCGCAATGATAAAGTCGTCCTCTACGATTAGAATATTCATCTTAGGTATAAATAGTCAGCCTTGCCCGCTTTAAAGGTGAAATGTAAAAAGGATTATGCTATGCAGCAACTTGCGGCGTATGCCCGGTTAGAATACAAATAATAAGATAATATACGAATTAATTGCAAAGCGGGATTTGTAGGATATGTCGAATTATCTGCCGTGACGAGGATGTCGAAGTAACCGAGTGTTAAAATAAATGCAAAATGTCCTCTTGTACAAGCACTTGTATACTTGTAGGATTAGTTTTATAGTAACAATCTTCGGAAAATAAGTTGTTTTGCATTTGAAATGTTTAATTTAATATTTACATAGTAATAACTGCCGGCCTATCCTATTCGCTATTTTTTTGATCGCAAAACATCCAGGCAGCCGATGGTGGCGTATGTATGGCAGAATGGTTGTTAACACCACCAGTGCCCTTCGTTAATAATTCTTGTAATCTGTCGGGTTTGCCGACAGCGGCTCGCTTTTTCCCGGGGTTTTGTCCGCTTTCGATGGACAAAATTTGCATCGATGTTTTTGCGCTTTTCGATCACTTTTAATTCCCGTTACTGTATCTAAACTTCTACCTCATGCAAGTTCCTATGTTGGATCCTTGCAGGCTCAGGAACGTGTTCCTGTGCCTGTTGATGCTGCCCTGTGCATTGGGCAGTCTGGCCTCTAGTCATCGAGAGGCACCGCTGATTTCCAATGATCCGCTCGCCGATAACACGGATCTTTACGCATTCAAAAGTCCCGATGATCCCAACTCCATCACGATTATCGCCAATTACATCCCGTTCGAATCGCCTGAGGGTGGGCCCAACTATTTCAATTTCGGTCCCAACGTACGGTATGAAATTCATATCAAGAACCAGACAGGCACGCCTGGCGACGATATCACGTACCGCTTCACTTTTTCCAGTGTAAACGAAGATCCGACCACATTTTTCAATATCCGGTTGGGTAAGCAAAATCTTAAAACTACCTACAAGTGCGAGAAAAGCACCGATGGCGGGCAGAATTTTACCACGATTATTGGGAATGGCGTAGTACCACCCAACAATATCGGGCCACGCTCCATCGAAGGTAAAACGGTGGGTCTGGAAGCGCCGGACTACAATTCGCTCATGGAAAATGCTATTGCGACGGCTTCCAGCGGTGAAAAAGTATTTTGCGGGCCTGTCGACGATCCATTTTTTGTGGACCTGGCTGGTGCATTTGATGCCGGGAATTTCAGACCGGAGGGTAATAACATCAATGCACCTAAAGATGCTTTGGCGCGCTTCAACGTGCATACGATCGCTTTGAAAATCCCCGTAAATCTGCTTCAAAAAGCAGGTAAAAATGTAGGTCAGGCGTCTAGCATCCTCGACCCGGATTTTGTGATCGGTGTTTGGGCTTCGGCGAGCCGGCAGATGATCAAGACACTTTACAATGGTGGTGACGTAGGTCATGATGGCCAGTATGTGCAAGTGTCGCGGCTGGGTATGCCACTCACCAATGAGGCGGTCATTCCGTTGGGAATGAAGGATAAATGGAACTCATTGACCCCCTATGGTGGCAACGATCTCCAATTTGCCCAGTACTTCAAGAATCCAGAACTCGCTTTGTATATGGACGATTCCAAGTTTGGGACAGCCGTACCTTCATTGAGTGCTTTGCGCATTCAGTCCAATTCATTGGGAGCATTTGATTTCCGTAACGGCAGGTCGGGTTTATACGGATTAAAAGGTAGTTCGGCACTGACCGGCACTGCACTCGACGATGCGATATTCGGTACCCTGCTACTGCCGGATAATGCAAGCCCGAGGGCGGTTGATTTGTTACCCATATTCTACACCGGTGTACCCAATATCGTGCCTTACCAACTCGCGACAGGCAAAGGCAGTAACCCGCTGGCAAAGGGAAAGCCATTTATCCATAACTTTTTGCCGACGCTCGGCGATATGCTCAGGCTGAATATGGCCGTGCCCGCAACACCCCGGAACGATCCGAAGTTCAGTTCGCTTGGCTTGGTGCAGGCAGCAGTGCTCGGCATTACCGATCCTGCATACAATGCCAACACCAACCTGCAATGGATCCCGAATATGGACGGTTTCCCGAATGGACGGAGGCTCGAAGACGACGTGACGACCATTGAATTGCAGGCCGTGTCGGGCGTAGTACTGGCGGCTGTCGGTTTGTTCTATGATGACGCAACACCGCAGGCCCCCGTTTCACAGCAGTTGTTGAACGTTCTGACATTCAGTGCAGGTCCTACCAAAAATGACGCGCCGTTGAAGGGAACATTCCCGTACCTGGCCAGCCCATGGAGAGGATATGATTATCCTGAAAAAGCCCGCTTCTGATCCCACACTTTTAGCAAGAAACAACATGAAAAATCTTCTATATCTGATCGGGATACTGGCGATCGTTTGCATCGGTCCCCATCAGTCCATGGCTTCGTCACACCGTGAAGCCCCGCTTATTTCCACCGACCCATTGGCTGACAATACGGATGTTTATGCGTTCAAGAGTCCGGTGAACAAGGAAAATATCGTGCTGGTTGCCAACTATATCCCTTTCGAGCATCCGGCGGGCGGCCCCAACTGGTATTCGTTTGGCGAAAACATCCGCTACGAAATCCATGTGGATAACAATGCAGGCACACCTGGAGCGGATATTATCTATCGCTTTACATTCAAGAAAATGAATGAGGATCCGTCCACGTTCTTTCTGATCCGTTTGGGCAAGGAAAACCTGAAAACGACCTACACTTGTGAGCGTAGCACCGATGGCGGGCACAGTTTCGCTACTATCGTCTCAAATGGGATTGTTCCTCCGCCGAATATCGGACCGCGCTCGATTAAAAGCACGCCGGTAGGTCTTGGGTCGGAGTATAGTGCATTGGTGGACAAGGCGATCATGACGGCCAGTACTGGTGAGAAAATATTCGCAGGACCGGTGGACGATCCGTTTTTTGCGGATCTGGGCGGTATTTTCGACCTGGGCAATATTCGCAAATCTGGTGGGCGTGATGGTGTGGCCAAATTTAACTGCCACTCGATCGTGATTGAAGTGCCCGTGTCGACTTTACAGAAAAGCCACAAAGCAGTGGCTGAGGCCAGCAATATTCTCGATCCGGACTATGTGATTGGGGTCTATGCATCATCTAGCCGTAAGAAAATCACGACGCTTTACGGCGGGGGCGATGTGGGTTATGACGGCGAATGGGTACAGGTTTCGCGCCTAGGTATGCCACTTACCAACGAAGCGGTAATACCAATTGGCATGAAAGACAAATGGAATGCAACATCGCCTGCCAACGATTTGCAGTTTGCCAAGTATTTTACCAATCCCGAGCTGGCATTGTATATGGACGATTCCCAGTTCGGCGGTGCAGTGCCCGGCTTCGCAGATCTGCGTATTCAGAGCAAATCCCTCGGTTCGTTCGATTTCCGGAATGGTAAAATGGGTTTGTATGGTTTGAAAGGTAATGCCGCCCTGAATGGCACAGCATTATCGGAAGCTGCATTTGGAAGCGTTTTGCTCCCCGATGCGACCAGTCCGCGGGCTGTCGATATCCTGCCGATTTTCTACACCGGCGTGCCCAATTTGCCACCTTATCAACTCGCGACAGGAAAGGCAGGCGATCCGCTTGCTGCCGGTAAGCCGTTTATCCACAACTTTTTGCCAACGTTCGGTGACTGGCTGCGGCTGAATATGGCGGTGCCTGCAACGCCTCGTGACGATCCTAAGTTCAGCTCATTAGGCCTCGTTCAGGCTGCGGCGCTCGGGCTTACCGATCCGGCCTACAATGGCAATAAGGACCTGCAATGGATCCCGAACATGGATGGCTTCCCTAATGGCCGTCGCCTCGAAGACGACGTAACAACCATTGAACTACAAGCTGTGGGTGGGGTAGTGCTGGCAGCCATAGGTTTGTGGTACGACGATTTTATACCCGGAACGACCGCGAGCCCCGTTACGCCCAATCTGCTAAGTGTACTCACATTCAATGCGGGCGTAACTAAAAATGATACAACGCTCAAAGCTAATTTCCCGTACCTGCAAAATCCATGGCCCGGTTTCCGCGGTCCGAGTTACGAGGGGCCGGGTACGGTTAACACGGAACCATTGGCTGTGACGATCAATAACTTCGATTGCCTTACCGGTGGCTTCATGTTTGGCCATACCGGCGGTATTCCGGGTAATGAGGTAGAATATTCGGCTGCCGGTGTCGTAAACGGCAGTTGGAGCACGATGGTCAACCGGATGGTTGAGGCGGAGCTTTTCAAGGATGCAAACAGCAGTGGTGAGCTTTGGTTGAAAGCCAGGTACGTCGGAGATCCATCATCAGAGGTGACCATGAAGTTTGATTTCCGTGCTTACTGCGGCAGCAAAACATGGCGTAAAGGCGCGGCGGAATCCGAAGAACAGACTGTACCGCTAAGTGCCGTAGTGATGGGTAATCCGAGCAGCAGCGACGAGGTGGTGATCGAAATCCGGGGTGCGAGCGGTAAGGCTGTTCGCCTCGACCTCGCCAATAGCAAGGGGCAGGTGATTGGTCAGCAAACGATCGGTAAGGCGGTTCCTAATGAAAGAAGGGTTGTGAAACTGAATGGCCAGCCGGGAATTTACTTCCTGAGGGTGATGACGGCCGATGACCGGTACACAGTGAAAATCCTGAGAAGATAATCGAGTTCGCAAAGCCGGGGACGACAAGCCCCCGGCTTTTACTATCCTTCCGCACTTAATCTGATCATATTATGAAAATCTCTCAATCGATAATGTTTTTTGCGCTGGTCTCATTACTTTATGGCTGTGGTGAAAAAAAGCAAAATACTCAGACGACAGAAAAACAGGCTTTGACCACTGAAATCCCTGCATTGTTTGAACGACACGGAGAACTCGCCTCTGCCGCCGAATGGCCAAAAACCAAAGAAAAAGTAAAAGAACTTCGTGCGAAGATTCGCGAAAACCCCTCTGACGTCAAGCCACGGCTGCAAATCGCAGTCATTTATCTTTCCGAAGCCCGCATAACCGGTGAACATCCCTACTATTATCCAGCTGTGTTGAAAATACTCGACGACGTGCTCGCGATTGAACCTCAGAATTTTGAAGCAACCACATTCAAGGCTTCCGTAAAAATGTCGCAGCACCAGTTTGCAGAAGCGCGCGATCTGGCCACTAAGGCCCGGGAAATCAACCCGGACAATGCTTATGTGTATGGCGTGCTGGTGGATGCCAACGTGGAGCTGGGCAATTATACGGAAGCTGTAACAATGTCCGACAAAATGCAGGCTCTGAAACCTTCGCTGGAAGCTTATTCGCGCGCTTCGTACCTTCGGGAGATCTACGGTAACTATCCCGGAGCGATCGAAGCCATGAAGCTGGCTGTGGAAGCCGGTCTGCCCGGCTCGGAGCCGCAATGCTGGGCGAAAACTACGCTGGGACATTTGTACGAAACTACCGGGCAACTGAAACAAGCTGAGATTCAATACAAAGAAATCCTGGCTATGCGTCCGAGCTACGCCTTCGCATTACGCGGGCTAGCGCAAGTGCATAAAGGGGCTAAACAATACGACGAAGCTTTGGCAGAGCTTGACAAGGCGGCGAAGATCATGCCGGAGTTCTCTTTTCAGGAGGAAATAGCCGATATCTATGCATTGCAGGGTAAAAAAGCACAAGCCGCTGACAAATATCGCGAAGTAGCGAAAATGCTGGATGAAGATGCGCGGTCAGGGCACGCGGTTGACCTGGAACTGTGTAAATTATATATCAAAACAGGTCAAATAGATTCTGCAATTGCTTATGGTTTGACAGAACATGCCAAACGCCCCAACAATATCGATGTCAACCATGCTTTGGCGGCAGCGTATTTTAAACAAAAGGATAATGAAAAGGCGAAGCAGTACATCGAGGTCGCATTACGTACAGGTAGCCGTGATCCGGAGTTACTCCAGGTGGCAAGCGCCATTGCACTGGCTACCGGAGACAAGGCCCAAGGTAACCGTTTGCTTGCGCAGGCAAGGAAAACAAATCCTAGATTTGTACTTTGAAAGCCTTTCACTCCAAGTTACTATACTATGAGAAACTTTACGCTTCTGTTCTTTTTGCTATTCCTCTGCCAGCACGCCTATGCTCACCTGGGAGGCATTTCCGGCATGGTGTACGATCAGGCGACCCGGTTGCCGCTGAAAGGCGTTACGGTTCAGCTCTCAGGGACAGGCAAGGCCACTACTACCAACGAACTGGGCCAATATCGTTTCGATGGGCTGGTATCGGCGAAATATAAAGTGGAACTTTCGCATGTCAGTTTTCGTGCACAGGTACTCGAAGTGAGCGTGGATGAAGATCAGACAGCATTTCTGAAAACCGAATTGGCCGGAGCGAATGTCGAGCTCAGCGAAATTACCGTTTCGGCGCAGCGGGCCCACGATCAGCAATTGATCAGCAGTCTGGATATTAAACTGAGGCCCATTGTCAATTCTCAGGAAATTCTCCGCATTGTACCGGGCCTGTTTATCGGCCAACATGCGGGAGGCGGAAAGGCCGAACAGCTATTTCTCCGTGGATTCGATATTGACCATGGAACGGACATCAGGTTAACAGTGGACGGTATGCCGGTAAATATGGTTTCTCATGCGCACGGGCAAGGCTATGCCGACCTTCATTTTGTGATTCCGGAGCTGGTGAATGCTGTTGATTTCAAGAAGGGACCTTACACAACGGATAAAGGCAACTTTTCCACTGCGGGCTGGGCCGATTTCCGGACAAAGGATGCCCTCGATAAATCATTCGTAAAATTGGAAGCAGGGCAGTTTGACACTTACCGGGCTGTGGCTGGCGTCGATTTGCTGGGGCAAAAAGGCCGGGAGAAAAATCAGTCGGCTTACATTGCTTCGGAATATTCATTTACCAATTCCTACTTCGACAATCCGCAAAACTTCAACCGCTTCAATCTGGTTAGTAAATACCACGGACACATCACGCCTAATACCAACCTAACACTAACCGCTTCCACTTTTTGGAGTAAATGGAACCATTCGGGCCAAATCCCCAACCGTGCCGTGGACTCAGGAATGATCGGGTTTTACGGCTCTGTCGATCCAAGTGAAGGAGGCGAAACCAGCCGTACCAATTTCAATGCACAGTTTGTGACCGTTACGTCGCGTAATTATGTGGTTAAAAACCAGGTGTTTTATAGCAATTACAATTTTGAGCTTTATTCAAACTTTACCTTTTTCCTTGAAGATTCGCTAAACGGTGATCAGATCCGGCAGAAGGAGCGGCGTAACCTGTTTGGTTATAATGGTAGTATTTCAAAGGAATCGTTCATTGGCAAAACCAACTGGACAACTACTTTAGGCGTTCAATACCGCCACGATCTTACACGCGGAACGGAACTTTCGCATACCAAAAACCGCACTGAAACCCTCGAACGCTACAAGCTAGGTAATATCAATGAGCTGAATGCCGCGATTTATCTCGATGAAGTGGTACGTGTTACCGATCGTTTTTCAGTGAATGCCGGTTTACGTCTGGACTATTTCAGAGATCAATACGAAGACCTGCTCGTGCAGCCGCTAATGAAACAGCGGGCCAGCGATGCTATTGTTTCCCCTAAACTCAATTTTTACTATACCTTCAATCCGCGCGTACAACTTTACCTGAATACCGGAAAAGGTTTTCATTCCAACGATACCCGCGTAGTAGTACAGCAAGGCGGTAAGCAAATTCTGCCAGGTGCGTACGGCTCTGATTTAGGCTTGATTTTCAAGCCATTCCCCAAAATGGTCGTCAATGCGGCGGCATGGTACTTGTGGATGGCGCAGGAGTTTGTGTACGTGGGCGATGCAGGGGTGATCGAGCCAAGCGGGAAATCGCGGAGGCAGGGAGTAGACCTTTCGGTAAGGTATCAGCTCACCAAAATGCTTTATGCAGATGCTGATTTTAATACGGCTAAGCCACGCGCAATAGGAGAAATGGAGGGCGCAAATTATCTCCCCCTGGCACCGGTATTCACTTCCGCCGGTGGGTTGTCATTGCAAATGCCGAATGGCCTGAACGGCTCGGTCCGCTATCGCTACCTGGCAAACCGCCCGGCTAACGAAGACAATTCGATCGTAGCGAAAGGCTATTTTGTCGGTGATTTGCAATTGAACTACACCAAAACCAAATACAATATTGGGCTTTCCGTTCAGAATTTGTTCAATACCAGGTGGAAAGAAACGCAGTTCGCAACTGAAAGCCGGTTAAAAAACGAGGCCGAGCCGGTGGAGGAAATTCATTTTACGCCGGGAACGCCCTTCTTCGCCAAGCTAGGCGTGACGTTCTTCTTCTGACCGTGGCACCGTTTCCAGTTTTTTGTGGCGACCGGTTAGGCCGAAAATCACCGCAATTACCGCCAGCCCGCCAAAGAACCAGAGGCTGAGCGCAAGGTTATAGTAGACGATCGCGATGAGGCAAAGGGACGATATGCCGAGCGCTATGGCGGGAAAATACGGGAATGCAGGTACAAGGAACGGGCGTTCGAGGTGCGGTTCTTTGGTTCTTAATACGAACAGCGAAACCATGCTGATCATGTACATCACGACCGCGCCCAATGCAGCCAGGATAATCACCTGATCGGTGGTCCCGAGCGACAATGCAACGCAACCGGCTACGCCACCTGCAACGAGCGCCCAGTGCGGCGTTTGAAAACGTGCATTGACATTTCCCAGAAACGACGGAAGATAACCTTCTCGCGCAAGAGCGAAAATTTGTCTGGAATAACCGATTATTGTTCCGTGAAAGGAGGCGATGAGCCCGAAAAGTCCCAGACTTGCGAAAAGCTGGGTGAGCCCGCTGTCACGGCCAAGCACAATGCCTAACGCGGCAGGCAGCGGATAATCGATGTGGCTAAGCTCCTGCCATGGCGCGATTCCACCAGTAAAGATCATCACGGCCAATGCGAGCACAACTAACGTAAGAATCCCGTAAATGTATCCAAGTGAAATAGTCCTTTTCGGATCTTCCACTTCTTCGGCCACCATCGCCACACCTTCGATGGCCAGGTAAAACCAGATCGCGAACGGCAACGCAGCAAACACCCCGGCCCAGCCGAAAGGCATTGGCTCGGCAACGAAGGTTTGATAGGAAAAATGTGGTGCTACAATGCCAATGTAGATCAGCAACTCAACTACGGCTAGCAAGGTAACCACCAGCGAAAAAGTGGCTGATTCTTTGATACCCATTAAATTGATTACAATAAAAATGGCATAGCAGGCAAATGCCACTTCCAGCACTTGCAGGTTGGGATATAAAAAATGGGTATAACTTCCCAACGCGAATGCGATGGCCGGCGGCGTCACCAGAAATTCGACGAGCGTGGCGTAACCTGCAATGAGCCCGCCCCACCAGCCAAATGCACGATAGGCATATGAGAACGGCCCTCCCGCTTGCGGAATGGATGTAGTGAGCTCCGTAAAACTGAATATGAAAGTCACATACATGACTGTGACCACAAGCGTTGCGATCAGAAACCCGACAGTGCCTGATACGCCCCAGCCATAGTTCCAGCCGAAGTATTCGCCGGAAATGACGAGCCCTACGGCAATCGCCCAGAGGTGGATCGGTTTGAGGACTTTTTTGAGCGCAGCGGTTTGTTCGGCAGACATGAAGGGAAGTTTAGACTTATTGATGCAGTACAATATAGTCTATAACTGTTCTATTGCCATTTGATACTACCGAATAATTATCCTTCGCCGTATTTTGTTTTGCGGAACTACCTCGGAGCAGTACGAAGGTAGTCGCCTAACTCGCGTACCTTGTCGGTATTGAGATAATCGACGCCGAGGGCCATCATCGTTTTCCAGGAGTTGATATTGTCGGGCGTAGCCCAAACGCGTACTTTTTTGCCAAGGTCGTGCATGTCGTTGACCATTTTCTGGATTTTCTTCCTATCCTTTTCCAGGAGTGGGCCCTCGCCGTTCCATTTGGAGTATTTCTGGAATGCCTGACTGATCAAACCGACATGCGCAATTTGCGCGGGCGTGTACGCATTTTCGGGACGACCGTCGAAATAAATGAAGTTGGGGTATTTCTCGAACTGCGATGGGTCGGGGACATTGCCGCTGACAACGATCCTGACACTGCCTGTTGGTGCCAATATCTGCTTATGCGGTTCCAAAATCTTGATCAATGCCGCCAGAGTAGATTCGCCTTCTGTTTTCAGGTCAATGAGGAGTTGCAGAGGTACGTTGTCCTGCGGATAAATGCGCCCGTTGTTTTGTTCCGTTTTTTGAAGGATAGGAAGCAGGTACAATGATGTAAACGTACGGTTTGGCCGGATGTCTTTGAGGGTGTGGGCTACAAAGAGGGTGTCGTTGACAAGGAAAACATCTGCTTCCAGCGATCCGAACTGTTGTTCGTAGGCATCTTCAAATGGCCGTGCCCTTTCATAATCATTGTGAGAATGCGCCTGGGCGGTAGAATAGGACTTAGCGCTTTGGGCCGTTACGATTTGAATGGATAGGGCAATGCTGATGAAGAACGAAGTAAATTTTTTCATGGGCAGGAATGGTGGATAGTAAGTCGGGGAATCAGAAACGTAACGCAATCTTTATCTGTTTGATTTCTCGATCGAAGAATTTTCTACGGATTTTTTGGGATAAAAGGAACAAATTTTCAGGCGATGCCGGGATCATTTTAGAATATCATTATTTTTAGCCCGACTTATCACAAACCGATCCCCGATAAACAGCGCCTGCATGAGCCAGAATTCTCCGCTTTTCCGAAAAAAATCCGTAGACCAGATTCTAAAAGATGCCCAATCGGGAAGCGAGGGGGGGCTCGCCAAAGTACTGGGAGTACGCGACCTGGTGTCGCTCGGTATCGCGGCCATTGTGGGCGCGGGGATTTTCAGTACAATCGGTCTGGCGAGCTATAATGGCGGACCTGCGGTGTCACTTCTTTTCGTCTTCACCGCCATAGCCTGTGTGTTCACGGCGCTGTCATACGCACAATTCGCGAGCACGGTCCCCGTGTCCGGGAGCGCGTACACGTATGCATACGTCGCTTTCGGCGAGCTGTTCGCATGGATCATAGGCTGGGCACTCATCCTCGAATATGCCGTTTCCAACATGGTAGTGGCGATTTCATGGTCCGAATACTTTGTCAGTATGCTCAAAGGCTTCGGCATTGTATTACCCGGCTGGCTAACGATCAATGGTGAGTCGGCGCGGGAGGCTTTTATGAAATTGCAAAGCTCCGGTGCAGCCGAATTATCGGATTACGAGCGGTTTGCTGCTTCTGCATACGCTTCCGCTCCTACATTAGGGGATTTTCACATTCTGCTGAACCTCCCGGCGGGTTTAGTGACTCTGCTCATTACGGCATTGGTTTACATCGGTATACGCGAGTCGCGTACGGCAAGCAATATTATGGTGGTACTGAAAGTAGGCGTAGTACTGCTGGTGATTATAGCCGGTGCATTTTATATCAAACCAGAAAACTGGTCACCGTTTGCGCCCAATGGCGCGAAAGGGGTTCTGAGCGGTGTCGCAGCCGTATTCTTTGCATTCATCGGGTTTGATTCTATTTCTACCACCGCCGAAGAATGCCGTAACCCGCAGCAGGATATGCCAAAGGCAATGATTTACTGCCTCATCATCTGTACTGTATTATATGTATTAATCACGCTGGTACTTACCGGGATGGTTAATTACAAGGAGCTTAAAGTAAGCGATCCTCTGGCATTTGTATTCCAGAAAAATGGCCTGGATTTTATGGCGGGCGTTATTTCAGTGAGCTCTGTGATTGCCATTACGAGCGCGTTGCTGGTTTATCAGCTAGGCCAGCCAAGGATCTGGATGACGATGAGCCGCGACGGATTGCTTTGGAAGCGCTTCTCCAAAGTGCATCCCAAATATCAGACGCCTTCGTTCGCAACCATTGTGACCGGCTTTGTGGTCGGCATTCCGGCATTGTTTTTCAAAATGGATTTCTTCGTAGACCTTACGAGTGTCGGTACATTTTTCGCATTCATTCTGGTATGCGGTGGCGTGCTTTACCTCGATCACAGCGGCATTTCGGCGCAGTCCAAATTCCGTGTGCCTTATATCAATGGCAAATTTCTGGTCGGAGGGCTTTTGATGCTCGCGATAATTGGCCTTCTCACTTACGGGCAGGGAGTGATTCTGGAATGGCGTATGCTGAGTTTCACCGAAATCATAGAGCACAAGTTGCTGACCATCATTTTCTGGATTACCTGGTGCACCCTTTCCATTCTGAGTTATCAGCATAACTTCTCGGCCCTGCCCGTAGCCGGAATCCTGACTAACCTTTACCTGATGACCGAACTAGGGGCTTCCAACTGGCTGATTTTTGTGATATGGCTGGCAATCGGTCTAGTGATCTATTTCAGTTACGGCTACAAGCGGAGCAAGTTGGCAAAAAAATAGGGAAGTCGGTTAAACTTCCCCTCGGTGTTATTTCGTCTTCTCGATTTTTAGCAATATTGAATAATTTTCCTTTTTCCGGACCGAATCGATGTGCGGGCTGGGATTGACAGCGGTTAATATCAGCCTGTAATTTTCTCCGGCGAATTTCTTTTCCAAGGTATCGGATCCTACCGATGCGTCACAGGTGCCGAGGCACATTTTAACATGTTCTTTAATGCCTCCCTCGGTAGTAACACCCGAAAACAGCAAATCGACCGCGGCACGACCACCCCAAATGCATTGCACGCCTTCGGGACAGCGGCTATCTTCGATTTCAAAAAAAGTAAGTGTGGCTTTCGGGACGTCGTTCAGGATGACGCTCTGCATGTACCTGATCCCTTCCTCCTTCTTATCCACACCGGTACTTTTGCAGGCCAATGCCAATGCCACGAACAGCACAAAAACATACTTTTTCATCAGATTTTTATTTAGGTTTTTGGGGAGACAACAGAGGGGCCAGCATGGTTGTAACGGGGTTCTGACCACCGGTCTAGACCATGGACTAATGACCAACGACCATGGACCAACGACCATGGACTATATTTTTTTATTGACGCAGCCCGGGTCAATTGTCTATGGTCATCGTCCATAGTCTACAGGCCATCGGCGGTCAGCCGTCAGCGGTCGGCGGTCGAGACCAAGGACTAACGACCATGGACCATGGACTATATTTTTTTATTGACGCAGCCCGGGTCAATTGTCTATGGTCATCGTCCATAGTCTACAAGCCATCGGCGGTCAGCGGTCGACGGTCGAAACCAAGGACTAACGACCATGGACTATATTTTTTTATTGACGCAGCCCGGGTCAATTGTCTATGGTCATCGTCCATAGTCTACAAGCCATCGGCGGTCAGCCGTTAGCGGTCGGCGGTCGAGACCAAAGACCAACAATCATGTTCTTTATTAATACACCCCCTGGTCTATGGTCCATCGTCCATCGTCTACAAGCCATCGGCGGTCGGCGGTCGAGACCAAAGACCAACGATCATGTTCTTTATTAATGCACCCCCTGGTCTATGGTCCATCGTCCATGGTCTACAAGCCATCGGCGGTCGGCGGTCAGCGGTCAGCGGTCAGCCGTCAATCTAAAAAATCAACGTAAAAACCGTTCCCTTCGCAACCTGAGACTCAACGTTCAACTGGCCGTTATGTTGCTGCAAAATCTGACGTGAGAGGCTAAGTCCAATGCCGGAGCCGGTTTTTTTGGTGGTGTAGAAAGGAATGAAGATGTTTTCCAATGCTTCGGGCTCGATGCCGTCGCCATTGTCGGATACTTCGATCATCACGGTGCCATCGACCTGATAAGCGGAAAGCGTGATGAGGCGGTTGGTTTGGTTGGAAAATGCCTCAGAAGCGTTTTTGACGAGGTTGATCAACACCTGCTGGATCTGGCTGGCGTCGGCTTTTACCGTCAATGTTTCCGGTTTTACGGACAGTTTCCAGAGTACGCCTGATTGTATTAAATCTGTTTGAAGTAATTGGAGAACTTCCTGTAGCAACTCGGCAACGCTCAGATTGGCGAAAACCGGCTTGGGCAATGTGGTGAAATCGCGGTAGGCATTCACAAACTGCATCATACCCTTGCTGCGCTTTTCGAGGGTTGATAATGCTTCCTTCAAGTCATTCACGGCCTCCTGATCGTTGGTGGAACGCTCGATGTCTTCGTTCACAATGAGCCTCATAGTACCCACAAGAGAGACGATAGGCGTCATCGAGTTCATGATCTCGTGGCGCAACACGCGGGTGAGGTTTTGCCAGGATTCTATCTCCTGTTGCTGCAATTCGGTCTGGATGTTTTGCAAAACCACAATTTTGACCCACATCCCGCGTAACTGGATGGCGGCGGCTTGTAACGCCAGTGGTTGATCGTTGGGCGTGCGGTAGAGATCGCGAACGCCGGAATCAAGATCCGAAAGCAATTCATAGAGGCGAGGGTGCTTTTCTTTGAGCTCGGTGAGCTGATGCAGGCGGTAAATGCCGAGCATGCGCAGGGCCGCATTGTTGATCAGGTTCACCTGGCCATTGGCATCGAAAGTAATAAGCCCGGTACCAATGTGTTGAACGATGGTATTGAGATATTGCAAATTGGCTTCTTTCTCGGCACGCGCCTGGCGGAAGGCATGCAAAACTTCGTTGAACTGCTGGTTGAGTTCCTTAAAGGTCCTGCCCATCTTATTGTCCGAACGGAAATTGATCGTAAAATCCGAATATCGCACGGATTCCAGAAAATACGTCAGTTTGCGGTTGACATTCGTAACATACTGATACAGAAGCGAAGCCTGTACGAATATGAAAATAGTGCCGAGAATGTACACCAGCGTTTCATTGGTGTGCCTGGACGCCAGCCAGGCGAGGGCAATCACGCTCAGGACAATTACTGCTATCCTGATCATAATCATAATACTGAAATGCCGGAGTCCGATCATGCAGGGTAAGCGGGATAGGTCGAGGTTTAGTTTTCGATCACACTTTGGGGCACACCCGACATTTCGCTCAATACATATTTTTCAAGCGAAGGGATCTTGTAATGCGCCATATCAAACTTTTTATCTTCAAACACTTCCGCCGCAGGCACCGATATCGTGGTCATGCCCGCCGCGTGCGCGGCGCGCAGGCCTGCGTGAGAGTCTTCAAAGGCAATGCATTCATCAGGCCGTAAGCCCAGTTTTCTGGCAGTGGTCAGGTACACAGCCGGGTGCGGCTTGGTGAACTCTTCCAGCTCGCCGGAATGCCAGGTGTCAAAATAGTCAATAATTTCCAGTCTTTTTAATACCCCTTCGATGAGCGCCATATGCGAAGCCGAAGCGACGGCCAGTTTGAGGCCCTGTTTTTTAAGCTCTTTGATCAATGTAATGGCTCCGGGCATTGCTTCGGCATTGGCCAGGATATCGTGATGTGCTTTCTCAAGTATTTCAGTTTCAAGCTCTTCGAACGAAGGCGTGTTCCAAGGCTGGATTTGATGGCAAAAATCTAAAAAGAGCTTGATAGAGAGCCCGGTAGTCTGGAGACGAAGTGCTTCAGTGATTTCAAAATTGACTTTTTGCATAACAGAACGTGCCGCCTCGGTCCACATCGGTTCGGAATCGATGAGCAAGCCGTCCATGTCGAAAATTGCTGCTTTAATCATGATCAGGTAAGTAGATTTTTAAATGCCAGGTCGGCGAAAACGATTTTTGATAACCATCCAAAACTACTACATTCGCTGGTAAGAAAGGGTATGCCAGGGAGTAAAGTAGGATGGAGAAAGGGGAGGAACTGATATCCAATAGCGCTCCTTCATTCCTTTACTCTCTTTACTCCATTCTCCCATGTTCCTTAACCGTTGCAATGATAAATAGCCTCCAAGCAAACCTGCAAAAACTCCGTGCCTCAGCTCCGTTGGTTCATAATATCACCAACTTCGTCGTGATGAATTTTACGGCCAATGCTTTGCTCGCCGTCGGCGCGTCGCCGGTCATGGCGCATGCAACGGAGGAAGTGGAGGATATGGTGTCGATCGCCGACGCGCTCGTCGTCAACATTGGCACGCTGTCGCTGCAATGGGTGGAAGGTATGAAACTGGCAATGAAAAAAGCGGCGCAACTGGGCAAACCTATCATTCTCGACCCGGTGGGGGCAGGTGCGACGCCGTATCGTAACAGTGTGCTGGCGGAACTGCTGGAAACAGCCTCCCCGACCATTATCCGTGGAAACGGTTCCGAAATTCTCGCATTGGCCGGTGCCAGTGTTCAGACAAAAGGGGTCGACAGTACCGCCGACTCTACCGATAGCATTGGAGCTGCCCGCGTACTGAGCAAGCGCTTTGGTGCGGTTGTGAGCGTGAGCGGCGCCGTGGATGTGATCGTGCATGGAAGCCGTATCGGGTGGGTTTCCAATGGTGTTCCGTTGATGACCAAGGTGACCGGTATGGGTTGTTCGGCATCGGCCCTTGCCGGAGCATTCGCCGCTGTTTGCCCGGACCCATTTGAGGCGGCGGTTTCGGCAGCTGCAACCATGGGTGTTTGCGGGGAATTAGCGTTCCGGAATGCGAAGTTGCCTGGTTCCTTCCAGATTGCATTCCTGGATACCTTATCGGAAATTAGTCCCGCACATTTACAAGAATTGAGTAAAATCAGATTGGAGTAAATGCCTGACGGCATTTAAATAGATATAATTGTAGCATGATATCCCAACGAAAATGAATTCCAATCTCGAACTATACCTTGTCACCGACGAAGCGGCATGCCTTGGTCGTGATTTCTACTGGGTAGTGGAAGAGGCTGTCATTGGAGGTGTGACGATGGTGCAGTTGCGGGAGAAATCGCTTTCTACCCGGGCATTTATCGATCGCGCGAAGCGCTTGAAGAACCTATTGGAACCTTATAATGTGCCGTTGATCATCAACGACCGGATCGATGTCGCATTGGCTGTTGATGCCGACGGCGTCCATATCGGGCAAAGCGATATGCCGTTCCCAATCGCCTACCGGTTGCTGGGTGAGGGGAAAATCATCGGATTATCAGCTGAAAACCAGTTGCAGTTGCAGGAAGCGGAGCATTGGAACTTGTCGTATCTTGCCGTAAGCCCATTGTTCGCAACATCTACGAAAAGCGACATTGAGCAACCATGGGAAATTGAAGGGTTGCAATGGGCTAGGCAAAACAGCAGGCATCCGCTGGTTGTTATTGGCGGGCTTCACGCAGGCAATGCGCGAGAGGCTGTGCAGCATGGCGCAACTGGCATAGCTGTGGTGTCGGCCATATGCAGCGCGCCGTCGCCGCAGGAAGCTGCGAGGGAGCTTAAAAAAATTATCCAGGGATCGATGTTATGGCGGCTGCAAACAACTCCTGACCAGATCTGACAATTCGTGACCTAAAAAACATCCAACATGAAGCGTTATCCTACTGTACTGACCATTGCCGGATCCGATAGCGGAGGGGGCGCCGGTATCCAGGCCGATTTGAAAACCATCGCGGCATTGGGCGCCTTCGGAACCTCGGCCATTACCGCTCTTACCGCCCAGAATACGCAGGGCGTGCGGGCCATCCACCCGGTACCTCCGGCGTTTTTACAGGAACAGTTGGAGGCTGTATTTGAAGATATCACCATCGACGCGGTGAAGATCGGGATGGTCAATACAGTGGAAGTGGCAGAGGTGATTGCGCAAATACTCGACCGGTTTAAACCTGGTTTTGTGGTTTTTGACCCGGTAATGGTGTCTACCAGCGGTTCAAAACTGATCCGGGATGAAACCGTTTCGGTGCTTTGGAACGAGCTTTTTCCGCGGGTGGATCTCATTACCCCTAATCTTGACGAAGGGGAAATTCTGCTTGGCGGACAGATACGTACGGCGGCAGCGATGAAAGGTGCCGCAATTCAAATGGTGGAGAAAGGATGTAGAGCCGTGTTACTGAAAGGGGGACATCTGATCGGTGCCACTATTTATGACGTGCTTGCGCAGCAAGGACAGGAAGTATTGATCCTCGAATCGGACTACATCGATAGCCGAAACGTCCACGGCACCGGTTGCACACTGTCGTCGGCCATCGCGACTTACGCTGCAAGGGGCAATTCGCTGGCCGAGTCGATCATTTTTGCGAAGGATTACATTGCCGGGGCGATCAGGGCGGGGAAGGATGTGATCACAGGCCACGGCCCTGGCCCGCTGAATCATTCTTTTTCACCACTTTCCATGCAAATTCTATCATGAAGTTCACTGACCTGCTTTGGGCCGGGGCGTTGCCAATATTTGAAAAAATTCGACTGCATCCCTTTAATCAGGAACTGAAAGAGGGCACCTTACCGCTTGAAAAGTTCAAGTTTTATATTTATCAGGATTCCCTCTACCTCGCCGATTTTGCGCGGGCGCTGGCCGTAGCCGGAACAAAGGCGGGAAACAGCCACGAATTGCTCGATTTCCTCCAATTCGCCCAAAATGCCATCCTGGTGGAGAGGGCATTGCATTTGAGCTATTTCAAAGAATATGTCATTGATTATCAGTCGGGCAAAGCGCCTGGTTGTTTTGCCTATACCAACTATCTAATGGCCGTCAGCGCATTCGAATCGTACGAAGTGACGGTTGCGGCATTGCTGCCCTGTTTCTGGATTTATAAGCAAATCGGCGACTACATTTACGCCAATCAGACGACACCTAATCCCTACCAAAATTGGATCAACGCCTACGCAGGTGAAGATTTCGCCCATTCCGTGCAAAAGGCGCTGGATATTTGCGACCAGCTTGCCGAGCATGCATCAGATGCCACACGAGCCAAAATGGCCGAGGCGTATGTAACTGCTTCGAAGCTGGAATATGTGTTTTGGGATAGTGCTTATCGGTTGGAGGAGTGGAAGGTGTAGGGGGATGACCGCCGCGTGCTGACCGCCGAGTGCGAGTGCGAGACCATAGACCGTAGACCATTGAGGATAGACCATGGTTCTTTGATGACGAAGGAAATTCAGCGTTTTTCCCTATTGCCCATATCTGACCATTTCCGACTAGCCAGCGACAAACCGCCATCCTCAGATTCATGGTCCATGGTCTATCGTCCATGGTCATCAAGCACTTCGCCTACCATATCGCTGACCGCTGACAAACCGCCATCCTCACATTCATGGTCCATAGTCTATCGTCCATGGTCATCAAGCACTTCGCCTACCATACCGCTGATCGCTGACAAACCGCCATCGGCGCATTCATGGTCCATGGTCTATCGTCCATGGTCACCGAGCACTCCGCCTACCATACCGCTGACCGCTGACAAACCGCCATCCTCAGATTCATGGTCCATAGTCTATCGTCCATGGTCATCAAGCATCCCGTCCATCATACCGCACTCGGCGGTCAAGAAATCTCCCGCTCAAATTTTTTTTCCCATTTTCTTAGGGTACCGCATCACTGAGTTGTCAGAATTACAAAACAACCAGCCATGAAAAAATTTATCTTGACCTTAATGGCCGGGGCCATGAGTGCCCTGGCTTTTGCCCAACCCGCCCAGACCGTTAAAGGACGCGTCGTCGATACCGAATCGCAGCAGCCTGTGATCGGAGCCAATGTGATTATAACTAGCGTGACACCTATTATTGGTGGCGTGACCGACACCGAGGGTAACTTTCGGATCGAAAAGGTGCCCGTCGGCCGCCATTCTGTTAAAATTAGCAGCATGGGCTATGATGATGCCTTTTTGCAGGAAATCAATGTTGGCTCCGGAAAAGAGGTTGAGCTGAATATCAAGCTCACAGAATCGTTTCGTGCATTGAATGAGGTTGTTGTGAAGGCGCAGAAGGAGAATGGCGCGCCGCTGAACGACATGGTCAGCGTGAGCGGCCGTTCTTTTACCGTCGATCAAACGAAGCGTTTTGCCGCCTCGGTGAGCGACCCGGCGCGTATGGCGATGTCGTTTGCCGGTGTTGCCACGAACGATGACGGCAACAACCAACTGGTGATCAGAGGTAACAGTCCCAAAGGCATGCTCTGGCGGATGGAGGGCGTCGAAATCCCTAACCCGAACCATTTTGCGCAGGAAGGTGCGAGCGGCGGGGGCGTGAGTGCATTGAGTGCCAATGTGTTGGGTAATTCCGATTTTTTGACCGGTGCCTTCCCGGCAGAATACGGCAATGCTACATCCGGTGTTTTTGACCTTAAACTCAGAAAAGGAAATAATGAAAAACGCGAATACGCATTGCAGGCGGGAATTCTTGGACTTGACTTTGCTGCGGAAGGGCCCATTGGTCCCAAAGGCGGTGCTTCTTATCTGGCCAATTACCGCTATTCTACTCTTTCCGTACTTAATAAGATCGGCGTTAACCTTAATGGCGATGCTTCGATTGATTTTCAGGATGGCGCTTTCAAAGTATATATTCCTTACGACGACAAGGTGGTGGTGAGCGTCTGGGGCGCCGGTGGACTCAGTACTTCAAAAGTTGATGACGACGATTTCAGGGAAAAGTTTAAGTCGAACCGCGGGATGGCTGGGGTGAATTATATGCGCTATATCAATAACAAATCGTATATGGAGCATATTGTCTCCTATTCGGCCACAAGCCAGACGGGTGATTTTTACGACAAGAATACCGACGCGACCTATCAGCAAAAATTTGTCAATCAGGCATTAAGAATTTCTTCTTTATACAATTACAAACTCAATGCACGCAACACAGTGCGCCTGGGTGTGATTATTAATCACCTGGATTTCAACCTCTACGATAAGGATAATGAGGACGGGCCGTATGAAATCAACGTAGACCGGAAAGGTAGTACGCAGCTCTTTCAGGCTTACGCGCAATGGAAGTCGCGTTTAACACCTACCGTTACCTTGAATGCGGGATTGCACGGCATGCTGCTGGCGCTGAACAACCGGTATTCGATCGAGCCGCGTGCGGGTGTGAGATGGTCGGTTACGCCGCGTTCGACGGTAAGTTTCGGTGCAGGCCTACATAGCAAAACAGAATCTATTTCGACGTATTTCGCACAGGTGAAAGTGTTGGATGGCAAAACGGATTTACTCAATAAAAATCTGAAACTAACCAAATCGGCGCATTTGGTGGCGGGTTATGAATTCCGTCCGTCCGCTAGCTGGCGGATACTGACGGAGACTTACTACCAGCATCATTATAACATCCCGATCGGCCCCGCGAATACGACGACCCCTTACCTGTTGCACAATTCACAACTGAACGAAATCAGCGGATTTGTAAGCGATTCACTGACCAGCGATGGAAAGGGTCGGAGCTATGGGGTGGAACTGACGGTTGAAAAGTCGCTGACCGCAGGTATCTATCTGATGAGTACGACATCTTTGTACCAGTCCAAATACACCGGCCGCGACGGTATCGAGCGGGATAGCCGCTTCAACGGCAAATACGTGCAGAACTTCCTGGCCGGGAAGGAATGGCGGGTTGGGAAGAACAAAACGAACATTTTCGCAGCTAATATCAAGCTCCTGGCGGCAGGTGGTAACCGCACCACACCGATTGATCTTGAAAAATCAAGAGAAAAGGGCCGTACGGAACGCGATTGGTCACGCAGCTATTCGGAACAACTGCCTGGCTATTTCCGCACCGATCTACGTGTGAGTTATACCAAAAACAAAAAGCGCACGACGTCGACCATTTCCCTGGATATCCAGAACGCCACCAATCGGCTGAATGCATTGGACCGCTACTATAATAAGAAGGAAGATCGTGTGAAATTGATTACGCAAACTGGTCTGCTGCCGATACTGAATTACCGTCTGGAATTTTAGGTTTGGCGCTTCCGCTTTGTCTGGTAAATAATGCCCTTCGTCCGGGGAATCCCGCACTCCGTCGGGAAAGGTTAGCGGGCTTTGAAAGTTGGGGTTACATTTAAATATCTTAACTGAAAGACAATCAGTTAAGAGCTTAACAAAAGCATTTAAAATAACCTTAAACTAACAGCATCATGGAAACGCCGCGCAACGAATTTCTTTGGAGGAAAGCAAAAAAGAGAGCCGGTTTCAAAATGCATTTACGCACCTACCTGATCGTGAATGCGGGCCTGTGGTTGATATACCTCGTTTCGGCCTTTCCAGTTGTGGAGCATAATGTGTTCCCATGGCCGATATTTCCGATGCTTGGTTGGGGAATCGGGTTGGTAACGCATTACTTCACCGCATATACTGGCCTGGATGAGAAGGCATTGACGGAAAGGGAGTACGAAAAACTGATCCGCGGCTAAACCGGCTCTTCTTTAAATTCTTGGAACGGTTGTTTTACATATTTTGGTTGAAACCAACATTTCAACAGATCTAAAACAATCGTTATGGAAAAGGATTTTGAAGATAATCAGGCTATTAAAAAACTGAAATCGCTGGCGGAGGATATCCGGTTCTGTATGTACACGACGTACGAGGATGGCCGGATCGTGTCGAGGCCGATGACCACCCTGGATATCGACGTTGAAGGCAATATCTGGTTTTTTACAAGCCGTCATACCGACCTTCTGAGAGATGCCCCGCATGGCAATGCCTGGCAAGGAGATGCCCCGCATGGCAATGCCCCGCATGGAGCTGCCCAGCATGGCAATGCCCGGCTTGGCGACCCGGTGACGTTAATTTACTCGGACCCGAAAAATAATACTTACCTGAGTGTTTCAGGTACTGCGTCGGTCGTTGAAAGCGAGCACCGCAAAGAAGAACTGTGGAATCTGATGTCGAAAGCCTGGTTTCCGGGCGGAAAAGACGATCCGGATCTGGTTGTTCTCAGGGTTACAACACAGGAAGCGGCTTATTGGGATAGTACTTCTTCCAAAATGATCGTATTCTTTTCGATGCTCAAAGCAGTGATTACCGGCAGCACACCGGACGGAGGGGATCACGGCAAGTTGAATCTGGTGTAGATGTATGTATTGAATGTAAAAGAGGCGAACGGGTTTCCCGCTCGCCTCTCTACTTTTATAAAAGGCAGAAGCCTCTATTCTACACTTGCTTCCTCATTCACGTAGGCCTCTGCCAGTTCCGTGAGCTTGTGATCGGTTTCACCTTCCTGATCCAGTGTTTGTTGCAGCAAATCGGCCACTTCGGCATGTCCTAGCGTGCGCGCGATGTTGCGCAATGTGCCATAAGATGCGATTTCGTAATGCTCTACTTTCTGTGCAGCCATAATAAGTCCGCAATCACGCACCATTGTTCCTTTTTCAGTGCTTTCGATGATCTCGTTCGCTTCTTCGATCAGCCCTTCCATAGCGGCACATTTTTTCGCCTGTGCTTTTTCGCCGATTCTTTCGAATACCTGTTCCAGGACTTTTGCGTGTTCCTCAGTTTCGGTAGTATGCTGTTCGAATGCTGCTTTTAATTCCTCCGAAGTCGCGTTTTTAGACATCTTTGTCAACGCTTTGGCCAAATTCTTTTCTGCCCAATAGATATCTTTCAGGCCGTCGACAAATAACTCTTTTAATTTGGTGCTATCCGTCTCTGTAATCTGTTTGGTTGGTTTTTTGCTTTTAGTCGCTTTCATCTCAATAAAGTTTTAATGGTCGTGGTTTTGTTGACTTGCAATGGCGATCGCCATTCGATTGCTGCACTGCTGTTAAAATTCTGTACCAAGGTGTAAACCTCGTTTGAGGCAATTGTATGGGCAGCGGATGAAGATATTCCTACACATATACGTGGGGTGAGCGTTGGGAAGGGGTGGGAATGCTTTTTGAATAGTCATTGGGATCAACCGAACGACACCAATGAAAAGCAAAGGAATATCCAAATGGCTCGTCATCGTGATATCGATAGCCGCATTAGCATTCGCAATCTGGTATTTCCTCAAAAAGAGTGATCCAAACCCGGTTTCCGGATTGAAGCCGCGCGTAGACATGAGCATTGCCCGCATCAGCGACGTCACGGACAGTACCATTAAAATGGAACTTAAAGCGCTTATTCACAATCCATTGCCCGTTGGAATGAATTTGAAAAAGTTCAATTACGCCGTCAGGATGAACGGCAAGACAATTGTTGAAGACCAATATGGCAAAGCGTTGAATATCGAGGCGACCGACAGTTCACTCTTGACATTACCTGTTAAAATCAAGATCGGTAATTTGCGCGATGAAGGCGAGGAGGCAGCCGGCAAAGGCAACGATAGTGTTGACTACCAATTTGAAACTACCATGCACTTTGAAAAACCATTTTTGGGGAAAGACTCCCTTGTGTTGAAAATGGACAAACGGCTGCCATTATATCGTTTGCCGCAGGTAAAATTGGCTGGTTATGATGTAAAGAAGCTGGGCTTAAAGGAAGCAGATATTATCATTAAGATCGAGGTCAAGAACCGGAATGCTTTTTCAATAAAATTTGAAAATCCGAAATATGTAATGGATTTAGGTAAACAGAAAAGGTTCGCCGAGGGAGCTGTGACCGGCATTACTCAGGTGAAAGCTAAAAGTAAAGACGTTTACGAAATTCCGCTTTCGGTAAGCTTGGGGAAAGTAATCAAAGCCGGAGTACAGATGATCGGCAAAGGGAAGGAATTGCCGTTTACGTTCTATTTCAAAAGTAAAATCAGATCGGAAAGCGAGGTGCTTGACGGTAGCGAGATGAACCTGATTATGGATGGGGAATTGAAGGATATTGAGACTTTTCAGAAGAATCTGGGAAAGAAATAGTGTTCGGGCAATGCTGGTAACCGGCATTGCCCGTCTTTTTTAATACGTTATAGTTTGTCAAACCAGATGGTCATTTCGTTGGCGCCGCGATTGGCCCAGGCGTAATAAGGAATCAGCGTGATATTTCCTTCTTTCGATTTCAATGTGTTAATTCCGCCGAGCATTTCCTTTTGGAACACTGGTGTGAAGTCCTCGGTGCCGGACATTTTGATAGAGAGCGCCTTTCCGCCATTATCATGTCCTTCTGCACAGTAAAGTACCGGCCCGCGCTCGATCGCGACCTTGCCGACGTTACTTTTTAGTTTTTCATTCGCAAGAACTTTTCTCACTGGCATATCGAGCGATAATTCAATCACATCACCTTTTTTCCAGCTCCGGTTGAGTTTCAAATAGCCGTTTTCAATGGCTGATTCTTCTTTTTTACCATTAATAATCACGCCGACTGGCTTGACGAGCTTATCCTGATAGCTGTATAAATCGCCGGGAATTGCCTGTCCTGTGGCCCAGCCGGGAATGCGGATATGGAGTGGAAATGTGGCACTCTTTTCGGGATCAATGCTAATGCGGATGTTTCCTTGCCAGGGATATTGTGTTTGCTGCGTAACCTGAACCGGCGTATTTGGAAGCGTAATTTTAGATTTTGTGTCGCCAAATAGATTAATAATTAATGCATTACCTCTCGTTGCGTACATATAGGCCGGCATCGAAGGCAAAAAACGCGATACATTACTGGGGCAGCACGCCGTTCCGAACCACTCATGTCTTACAGCTCCTGAGCCTCTGTTAAAATCATTTTTGCCATTGGAAGACATTGGGTTAACATAAAAAAAAGAATTGCCCTTCACGCCCATGCCACCCAAAAAGCCATTGTATAGTACGCGTTCGAAAACGTCCATATACTTCGCCTCACCGGTGAGCAGGTACATTTTATGGTTCCAAAGCATGTTCGCGATGGCGGCGCAGGTTTCGGCATATGCATTGTCATTCGGCAAAATATAAGGTTTGTCAAATGCTTCGCCGTCTTCCCGGGCGCCTACTCCGCCGGTTATATATTGTTTGTGGTGAGTTGCATCATCCCAAATGGCGTGCACTGCTGCCTCATTTTTGGGGTCGGGTTTCAGGGTGAGAAGGTCGGCGACGCCCGTATACAGGTATTGCGCCCGTACTGCATGCCCCACGGCTTCGCGCTGGCGTACGAAAGGCACCTGATCCTGGAAGTAGGAAGGGCCGAGTTTGTGCTCATCAAGGAAAAGTGTACGCTTGTCGGAACGGCCACGCATGTCGATGAGGAATTTGGAAAGATCAAGGTATTCTTTTTTGCCGGTGACCCTGTAAAGGCGTATCAACGCGAGCTCCGTTTCCTCATGCCCGGGAACGACCACCATTTGCCCGGGTTTGGGACCAATAGTTTTGACTAAATGATCAGCATTTTTGATGGCGACATTCAGCAAGTTCTTTTTGCCGGTTGCTTCGTAATGCGCCACCGCGGCTTCGTATAAATGGCCGGCATTGTACAATTCGTGGCTACCATTCTCGAAAGAATAGCGGTAAGGCCCGGCGATCCAGTCGAAGGAGCCGGTCGTGTCTTTGTTGATGGTCCGGATCGTGTAAAGATAGCCGTCGGGTTCCTGCGCAGCTGCGAAAAGCGTGATCAGGCTGTCGAGGTAGTGATCCAGTTTGGGATCGTATTGATTTTGAAGTACATAGGAAGCGCCTTCGACTACTTTGAAAACATCCGAATCGTCAAATCGGGCCCCTTTGAATGTGCCTTTTTTTAATCCGCCTGCCACCGCGAAGTTGTCGAAACGACCGGATTCTTCGCATTGGTGTAATGCATGGGGAATGGTTACCGCCCGCGCTATTTCAATACGGTCATGCCAGAAACCTTGTGTGGTCTTGATGTTTTTGAGCGGTACTGGCTTGATGTTGCCGCTTTGTGCAAACAGGAAATGGGAGAAAAAAACGAGAATGAATATAGGAATCGATTTAGTCATCGGAAGTAAAAAGTTGGAATGCAGTTGTGCTTGTCATTCGATTTTGACCCAAAAAACATGCCAAGTTTGTACTTCCGTGCGGTCGTGAGCGTGTTACAGACCGTATTTTTCCATCCGTCGGTAAAGGGCTGCGCGGCTGAGTCCCAGCTCACGGGCCGCGTCGGTGATGTTTCCGTTGAAACGTTTTAGCGCCTTGATGATCATCGTTTTTTCCATGTCTTCGAGGTCGAAGCCAGTAGCGGTGGCAGGTTGGCCAGCCGAACTTTTGAGGAAAAGGTCATCAGGTTGCAAAGTTTTTTCCTGCGAAAGGATCACTGCACGCTCCACGGCATGTTGCAGCTCACGGATATTGCCCGGCCAGTTGTACTGCTGCATTTTCTTCACCAATGCATTGCTGATGTCGTTGACGGGGCGGTTGTATTTCTTGGCGTATTGTTTAAGGTAATAGTCAGCCAGCGCGCTGATGTCCTCGGGCCGTTCACGCAGGGGGGGTAATTCGAGCTCGATGGTATTGACACGGTATAGCAGATCCTGGCGGAAGGTCTTTTCGGAGACCATCTTTTCGATATTCATATTCGTCGCGCAAACGAGGCGGACGTCGAGCGCAATGGGTTTGTTGGAGCCCACACGGGTTACTTTGCGCTCCTGAATGACGGTAAGCAGCTTGGCCTGAAGCGGCAATGTGAGGTTGCCGATCTCGTCGAGGAAGATGGTGCCGCCTTTGGCTTCTTCAAATCGGCCGGCACGGTCTTCCTTCGCGTCGGTAAATGCGCCTTTCACGTGCCCGAAGAGCTCGCTTTCGAAGAGCGTTTCGCTGATAGCGCCCAGGTCGACGGCTACGAATGGCTTATCGGCGCGCTTGGAATGCTGGTGAAGGTGTTTTGCGAGCTGCGTTTTACCTGTACCGTTTTCTCCTAAAATAAGCACGTTGGCATCGGTAGAGGCTACACGTTCCGTTGTTAGCAATACCTGGCGCATGCTCTCGCTCGTCGCTACAATGGTGTCTGAGGCGACTTTGTTGTTCTTCTTGTTATCGTCTTTGGCTTTTTCTTCCGCCACCGGCACCACTTTGTCCTTACCGCCTTCGAGCGCCGTGCTGATCGTCGTCAGCAGTTTGTCGTTTTCCCATGGTTTGAGTACAAAGTCGATCGCCCCGGATTTAATCGCGCGGATCGCCATTTCAATATCGCCGTAAGCAGTGATCATGATTACTTTCGCGGCGGGATTGATATCCAGAATGCGGTCGAGCCAATGGAAACCTTCCCGGCCGCTGTTGACGTCCCGGGTAAAGTTCATATCGAGTAAAATCAGGCTATAATCTCCGTTTGTTACGAGGAATGGCAGTTTTTGGGGGTTCTTCTCAATGTCGACGGCCTTGGCGTGGCGTTTCAGTAAAAGTTTGGCGGCACTTAGCACGTCAACATCGTCGTCGATAATCAGGATCTTGGCTTCTGATAGTAGCATGGCTGTTCTTTCTGGTGGTGCGCAGGCGGGTTAACACTGCCGGGATAAGGACTTCGTGGAATTGTTTGTCAAGATAAGGACGCAATTTGAAATATTATTTCCTAACAAGCTAAAATGTCACTATTTTACCTTAAAAAGGTCGTTAGAATGCCTTGTCCGCGCCCGAACAAGTTTGTCCGATAACGGACAGGGTTTGTAATAGTATTAATATTAATTATATTGATTTTCAGACGATTAGTTGTCTATCTCTTCTTTGGCATAGTGATTGGATTATAAGAGCCAAATACAAAAGCGAACTCAATCACTAACATATAATGGAAGTTAAGACACCTAACTCGACTGGCACCAACAACGGATTTTCCGGAGGATCAACAATGGACCGAGTCAAACCCAAGAAATTCTGGAATACCAAACGCATCAGCATCATTGGCGGGAGCGTTCTGCTGGCAGCTTTCCTGATATACCAGTTCGTCTTTGCCGATAAACGGAGCAAGCTGAATGTGGAGCAGGATAAATTGACCATATCGGAGGTCAAACAAGGGAAGTTCGACGAATTTATTGTCGTGACCGGTGTGGTTCAGCCACTCAAAACCATTCAGCTCGATGCGATCGTGGGTGGTTATGTTACTGAAAAACTCATCGAAGGTGGTAATATGGTGAAACAGGGAGATGTACTTCTCCGCCTGGAAAACCAGAACCTGAAACTGAGCTTCCTCCAATCGGAAACTGAGGCCAGCCGTTTGGTAAACGACCTTCAAAATACCAGGCAGAACCTGAAAGTGGCGCGCTTTACACTACAAAAGACTTTGAGCGACCTGGATTTCCAGCTCGATCAGGCGAAGGACGCTCACGAAAGAAATGTAAAGCTTTTTAAAGACAAGGTCATTCCGGAAGCCGATTATCTGAAAACCAAGCGTGACTATGAAAAGCTGGTAAGACAACGTGAGATCGAGATCGAATCGCAGAAATACCAGGAAGAAAACGCCAAAATGCAGATTACGCAACTGGAAGGCACGTTGGCAAGCACGCAGAGAAACGTAAGCCTGTGGCGCCAGACTTTGGATAACCTTGTAGTGAAAGCGCCGGTTTCAGGTTTGCTGTCATCCATGAATGTGGAAGTCGGTTCAAACATTAACCAGGGACAGAACATTGGCCAGATTGACGACCTGAACGGCTTTAAAATGCGGGTTTCTGTGGACGAACACTACATTTCACGGATTTTTGCGGGCTTGCAGGGGTCTATGGAGTTCAATGCCAAGGATTATGGTCTGAAAATCATTAAGATTTATCCTGAGGTATTGAGCGGTCGTTTCGAAGTAGATATGCAGTTCGACAAAGGCGCGCCTGAACTGATCAAAAGAGGCCAGTCAGCACCGATCCGTCTGCAACTCGGCCAGCCATCGCAAGCTACATTATTGCCTGTGGGAGGCTTCTTCTCCGAAACTGGCGGAAACTGGGTATATGTGATAGGTGACGGCGGTAAACGCGCCGCGAAACGTAAAATCACACTAGGCCGCAAAAACCCTGAATATTTCGAAGTGCTCGAAGGTCTGAAACCAGGTGAAAAAGTCATCACCAGCTCTTATGAGAACTTTGGAGATAATGAAGTCCTCGAATTTTAAATAGGGAGGAAAGGGGGGATGAAGGGAAGGGGAGGAACGGTGAGTAGCTTGGTCCTTCGAAGTTTGTTTCTCTTATTTTGATAAGGTTTTGGATCATGGCGGATAGGTGGCGGGTTTTGGAGATGAGTTCTGTTCCTTTTTCCTGACTGACCAAGCCCGTCCCGATAGCGATATAAATTTGGTTTCGCAGTTCGCCGGAAGCTTGTTTTGCAATTCTTAAAAAACGTATAAACTCTTTGTTAGAATGATGCTCGAAACCCTCAGCCATGTTAGACGGAACCGATACAGCAGCTCGGCACATCTGATCCTTGATACTGAAATCCCGGCACATGTCGAGCGTCTGATAAATATGGATGGATAAGTTGATCCCATCCTGCCAAACCTTCAAATCTTCAAATTTTCACTTTGACATAACTAACAGGATTGATGAAAGATAAGGGCAATAATAACCATTTTCCCCTTCCACCTTCCTCCCTTTCCTCCAACGCCTAAAACAATGATCAAAATTAACAACATGCACAAGGTGTTTTCTACCGAAGAAGTAGAAACAACTGCCCTCAATGGTATCGACATGGAAGTGAAGGATGGCGAATTTGTCGCTATTATGGGACCTTCCGGTTGTGGAAAATCGACTTTGCTGAACATCCTCGGTTTGCTAGATAACCCCAGTGACGGATCCTACGAGTTCTATGGCACGGAGGTGGGCAAAATGTCGGAACGCCAGCGTGCGCAGATTCGTAAAGGAAACATTGGTTTCGTGTTCCAGAGCTTTAACCTGATCGACGAACTGACAGTTTATGAGAACGTCGAGCTGCCATTGCTGTACCTCAAAACCCCTCCGGCAGAGCGCAAGGAGAAAGTAGAGGCTGCATTGACCCGCATGAATATGATGCACCGCCGTAACCACTTTCCGCAACAGCTTTCGGGTGGTCAGCAGCAACGTACGGCCATCGCCCGCGCGGTAGTAGCAACTCCCAAGACAATCCTGGCCGATGAGCCTACGGGTAACCTCGATTCGAAAAACGGAGAAGAAGTAATGAACCTGCTCAGCCAGCTCAATGGGGCCGGAACCACCATCCTGATGGTAACGCACTCGCCCTATGACGCCGGTTTTGCACACCGCATTGTAAACCTATTCGACGGTAAGATCGTGACTGAGAAAATACATGTTTAGAGAACTTCCGGCTATTGGCAACTAGCGCGGCTTCATAGCAGGGAATTGAATGCAGGGGTAATGCCCCTTGGAATGCAATGTGGAGTGCCGAACCCCGGCTGGATACCCAGGCAAGGAGCCCCCGGCCAGAGCTAGTTTGAACAATATGCCAAATCTAACCATGAAGAAAATCTTAACCATCCTATTGGTCGGCGTAAGCACGCTGGCCATCGCCCAAAAAAGATCCTACCTCAGCCGGAGCATCGATGATGACGGCAAGAAGCTCTCGATCAAAGTATCCGGAACGCTTGATGGCAAGGAAATCGATTTCAGCAAGACATTTGACGTAGATGGCATCAGCAAGGAAGACCGAGAGGCATTGCGCGAGCGCGTGCTGTCTTCCATTGCAGAAGGTAACCTCGATTTGCCGGCACCCAAAGCGGCTTGCAAAGAATCTGTTGCCGTGGTGACTCCGAAGCCGCCAGTGCCACCAGCCGAGCCGGAGCCTATGGCATTTTCATCCAACGAAGTGAATGCAGAAATGATCTCGTCGGGCAAAGGGTTTATCAAAGAACCTGTTTCCAACGATTCGAAGGGTTTTTCTAAGCACGTTCGGTTCAATTCTGAAACGGGGGAAATGTTTATTAAATACCGCTTTATGAAAGATGGCGAGGAATATATCTACGAAAAAACAGTCAATGCGGCTGAAAAATCGGAGAAGGATCGGTTGAGGGTTATTGAAAAGTTTGAAAGCGAAATAGGCTTGCCTGGTAAGGGCATGGAAATGTAAAAAGCTTGAAGTAATGCTACAAAACTATCTGAAAATTGCCTGGCGGAATCTGCGTAAGCACAAGTTTTACTCGTTTCTGAACATATTCGGTTTGTCATTGGGGCTGGCGAGTTGCCTGCTCATTACGCTTTATGTGGTGGACGAGCTTAGTTATGACCGTTCATTCACTAATGCCGACCGTATTTACCGGGTCAATGCAGATATCCGTTTTGGCGGCGCCGATATGTCGCTCGCGGTAGCGCCCGATCCGCTTGCATTTACAATGAAAAAAGACTACCCGCAGATCGAACAGGTTGTCCGGATGCGGGAGAATGGGAGTCAGCTTGTGCGGCGGGCGGATGCGATCGAGAATCTCAAAGAAGACCATGTTTTCTATGTCGATTCCACATTTTTCAAGGTTTTTTCGGTTCCATTGCTGCAAGGCGATGCGAGCTCTGCGTTGCGTAATCCATTCACGGTTGTTATTTCGGCGACGGACGCTAAAAAGTATTTCGGAAATGCCAATCCGATGGGTAAGCCATTGACATTGGACAACAGCGTCACTTACACGGTTACGGGCGTCATGCAGGATATTCCCGAGCAGTCGCATATGCGTAATGTGAACATGCTGCTTTCAATGAGCTCCACGGAAGAAAGTCGCCGGAATACCTGGGGTAGCCACAATTTTAACACTTATCTATTATTCAGGGAAGGTACTGATGCGAAACAGTTCGAAAAGAATTTCGAAACTGTGCTGCAAAAATATGTGTCCGAATGGATTAAGGGATTTATGGGTTCGTCGCTGGATGAGGTCCGCAAATCGGGTAATTACCTGGTGTACACATTGATGCCGCTGAAAGATATTCACTTGCATTCCGATCGTACAGCGGAAATCAATGCGAATGGCAACATACAGTACGTATATATTTTTGCGGTCGTAGCCGTTTTTCTCCTGGCTATCGCTTGTGTAAACTTTATGAACCTTGCCACGGCGCGTTCTGCGAACCGTGCAAAGGAAGTAGGCGTCCGCAAAGCATTGGGTTCGGAGCGCTCTTCACTGGTCGGTCAGTTTCTGACGGAATCTGTGATGCTGAGCTTCTTTTCCCTTGCGCTCGCGATCCTCATTGCCTATCTCTCATTGCCGCTATTCAACAACCTGGCCAGCAAGCAAATCGCATTTCCGGTCGCAAATGTGTGGTTTTGGCTGCTATTGTTATCTACGGGTGGCATAGTCGGTGTCCTTGCCGGCAGCTATCCCGCTTTTTTTCTTTCGTCATTTAAGCCATTAAAGGTGCTGAAAAACAGCATCGAACTTCAAGGCAAAGGCGGTTATTTACGAAATGCATTGGTCGTATTTCAATTCGTGATCTCGGTGATGCTCATCGTAGGTACGGGCGTGATTTACCGGCAATTGAATTATATCCAAACCAAAAAATTGGGTTTCGACAAGGATCAGATGCTGATCGTTAACGATGCCTACGCGTTGGATAAACAGGTGAAAGCTTTCAAGGAAGAAGTGCTTAACTTGCCCAATGTGGAAAATGGCACAGTGACCAGTTTCCTGCCGACTCCTTCCTCGCGTACCGACCATACATTCTTTCCCGTCGGCCAAATGCAGCAGGACAAGGGGATCAATATGCAAAAGTGGGCCGTCGACTTTGATTTTGTCAAAACAATGGGGCTTGAAATGGCATCCGGGCGGGCGTTTCAGGACAGTTTTCCCTCGGATTCCACGGGGATAGTCATCAACGAGGCAGCCGCGAAAGTGCTGGGTTATGCCGACCCTGTCGGTAAGAAGATATTCGGTTACGAGGATGCCGAATTCAAAAAACGGGTCGATTACACCATTATTGGTGTCGTAAAAAATTTCCATTTCGAATCACTGCGCAAGAATATAGGCGCATTAAGTCTTATCCTTTACAAAAGCAGTGGCTCCGTAGTATTCCGGATGAAAGGCGGCGATATTGCACGTACGGTAGACCAGGTGGAGGGTTTATGGAAGAAAATGGCTCCTGGCCAGCCATTTAACTATCGTTTCATGGATCAGGACTTTGATAACGTTTACCGCAGTGAACAACGGATAGGACAGATTTTTATCACTTTCGCAGCCATTTCGATCATTATTGGCTGCCTTGGGTTATTTGGGTTATCGGCATTCACAGCGGAACGGCGGACGAAGGAAATTGGCGTTCGGAAAGTACTTGGGGCAAGTGTTACCAACATCGTCGCACTGTTATCTAAGGAGTTTTTAAAACTGATTGTCATAGCCATTGTCATCGGCAGTCCTATCGCCTGGTTCGGAATGAATTACTGGCTAAGCGATTTTGCCTACCATGTCGACTTGGCCTGGTGGATGTTTGTGGCGGCAGGGATGCTGGCGATCGTTATCGCGCTGCTGACAGTGAGTTTCCAGAGTGTCAAAGCTGCGCTGATGAATCCGGTGAAATCGTTAAAGTCGGAGTAAATTATTGAGGTTCGAGGAAGGGGTTAATAATAGTCAGTTTTCCTTCAATAACCTGATTGTGTTGGAAATCCTCGGAGTAAAGAGTACGGCAACCGGCGGCTAGCGTGGAAGAAATAATAATGCTGTCGAAAATCTGAAAATCGTACTTTTTTACAAGGTATAGTGCATTGTCAAGCATCTTTTGATCAACCGATACAATTTCACATCGACTGAAAACTTGGTTGCATTTGTGTAAGAGGTCCTTTTTGGGAAGTTTAAGGTTCCTTTTTGTCACATTTATAAATTCTGAGACGACCTGTGTGCTAATGACTGGATTCGAGGAAAGAATAATTTCGCTAAGATGTCTTTTTTCATGCTGACTTGCATCATACAAATACACGAGCACATTAGTATCCAGTGAAATATCATTCATCGTAATTATTCGCTTCGTCGCGGTCAAATTTAAAGTTGCTTAGATCAATACGACTATCCTTGAAAATTGCCTTAATGGCTTCTAGCCTTTGTTGCTTTTCCAGGTCCGTTAATGCATGAGGGGTTTTGACTTCGGATGCAACAACTTCAATTTCTTTCCCGATCACTTCCTCGGGAAGCGTCATGGTTAAAGTTGTGCTGGTAGGGACGATTACTTTCCTAACTAGTTCCATAGCTGTTAAATTGTCTGATAATCAAATATATGAAATAACACGTCGAAGAGACGATTTATTCCATCACCAATGAACAAACGGTATGTTTAAGAATTATCTAAAAATCGCCTGGCGAAATTTGTTGAAAAACAAGATGTTCAGCCTGATCAATATCCTCGGACTGGCGCTTGGGATGGCTTGCAGCCTTTTGATTATGCTTTGGGTGCAGGATGAAATGAGGATGGACCGCTTTCATATGAACGACGAGCGCCTTTACTCTGTGATGGAAAATCAGCATTATTCGGGCGACATCAACACTTATGCGGCTACGCCGGGCATCCTGGCCGAAAACATTGTCAAAGACATTCCCGAAATCGAGAAAGCGAGCCAGGTACTTTGGGAGGAAGCACCGGTTTTGCGTGTGGGCAATATTTATGACAACGAGAAAGGTCGATATGTGCAGGGTGATTTCTTGTCGATGTTTTCATTCGAACTAAGCCAGGGCAATGCAGCAACAGCGCTCAAACGTCCGGATGGGATCGTCATATCTCAAAAGATTGCGGACAAGTACTTCAAAGGCCAGGATCCAATCGGCAAGGCTATTCGGGTTGATAACAAGGATGATGTGGTGGTGACCGGGGTCTTGAAAGATATTCCCCGCTATTCGTCCATGAAATTCGATTTTCTAATGAGCTATCACGTTTGGCAAAAGGACGCAGCGTGGTCAAAGGAATGGGGAAACAATGGTCCGCGCTGCGCTGTGATGCTGGCTAAGAATGCCGATATCAACAAAGTCAATGCAAAGATCAAAGGGTATATCAAAACTAAAAATAAGGACAGCAACGTCGACCTCTTTCTGATCAATTACGGTAAATCCTACCTCTATTCGAACTGGGAGGCCGGTAAGCAAAACGGGGGACGTATCGAATATGTGCGGATGTTTACGATTGTGGCCATATTCATACTGATCATCGCCTGTATCAATTTTATGAACCTTGCAACGGCACGGTCCGTGAAAAGAGCAAAGGAAGTGGGTTTGCGAAAGGTCGTTGGCGCTTACAAAACGAGCCTGATCGGCCAGTTTATGGGTGAGTCCATCCTCATTACGTTGCTTGCATTGGTGGTTTCTATCGCGATTGTATTAGCATTGCTACCGGGCTTCAATATGTTGACCGACAAGCAGCTTGCCCTGGATTTCCTTGATCCTACATTGTGGATATTATTGCTTTCCCTGACGCTGATCACCGGACTGGTTGCGGGAAGCTACCCGGCATTCTTTATGTCGTCGCTGAATCCTGTTACGATCTTGAAGGGCGCATTGAAGTTCAAACCCAGTGCAACTTATTTCCGCCAGGGGCTCGTGGTGTTCCAGTTCGGCCTTTCCATTTTGCTGATCCTCTCAATGATCGTCATCTACCGGCAGATCGATTACATCCAGCATAAAAATCTCGGTTTCAGCCAGGAAAACCTGCTTTATATTCCTGATATCGAAAATACGATGAACACCAATTTCGATGCATTCAAGCAGGCTTTGGAAAATGAGCCGGGTATCAAATCGGTGGCGAGGTCACAAGCCAGTCCACTCGCTTACGGCAGTTCGACAATGGGTGTGCACTGGCCGGGGAAGGATACCACCAAGCAGTTGCTTTTTAACGTCAATCCGGTCGGTTTTGACTTTGTACAGACGATGGGGATCAGGCTTCTGGACGGCCGGGATTTCAGCCCATCGTTTGGTACGGACACATCCAATTATCTCGTTAACGAAGCCGCGGCAAAGAAAATCGGTTATAAGGACCCGGTGGGCAAGGAGTTGACCATGTGGGGTAAAAAGGGGAAGATCATCGGCCTGATGAAGGACTTTCACATTGGATCGCTGCATGTTGCTATTGAACCATTGATTGTGGGCCTGCAGCCTAAAAAAGAAGCATGGGGCGTAGGGTTGGTCCGTACACAGCCCGGGCAGACCAAGCAGGCGATCGCAAGTATCGAAAAGGTATTCCGGCGCTACAATTCCGGTGTCCCGTTTAAATATCATTTCGCTGACGAAGAATTTGGCAATTTGTATAAGGCCGAGACGGTAGTCAGCAAGCTTTCCAACTACTTTGCCTTCCTGGCCATTTTCATTTCCTGTCTCGGGCTATTTGGTCTGGCCGCATTTACAGCGGAGCAACGTACCAAGGAAATCGGTGTGCGCAAGGTACTTGGTGCGAGCGTTTCTAATCTGGTAGGGATGTTATCCGCAGACTTTGTGAAACTGGTCGTCATAGCGGCCATTATCACATTTCCTATCGCCTGGTATTTCTTGAATGGCTGGCTGGAAAAGTATGCATTCAGGATCGAAATGGAATGGTGGTATTTCGCTTTTGCCGGTGTGGCCGCGCTGCTGATCGCTTTGCTTACAGTTAGTTTCCAGGCAATAAAAGCAGCCCTGATGAACCCGGTTAAGTCATTAAAATCCGAATAGCATACGTTTATCGCCATGCTCAGAAGTTACTTCAAAATAGCCATCCGAAACCTTACAAGAAACAAGGTTTTCTCTTTGATCAACATTGCCGGGCTGTCACTTGGGTTGACGTGTTGTATGCTCATCGTTCTTTACACCAAGGACGAAGTGAGTTTCGACCGCTTTCAAAAGAATAAGGATCAGCTCTATCGTGTCATGGTTACAAGTAAACATGAAGATGAAACCCGCATTTTTGGAAGTACAAATGCAATTCACGGCCCTACTTTCAAGCAGGATATACCAGAAATCAAGGAGGTCGTACGTGCGCAAACCAATTCTTTCGTGGTTAAAAAAGGTAATGAAATACTGAAAGAGGATATGCTGTTTGCAGACGAACCCTTTTTCTCGGTGTTTTCGATGCCTTTGCTTTCAGGAGACCCCAAAACAGTTTTATTGGATATTCATTCCATTGTTTTGAGCGAAGATCTGGCCGAAAAGTATTTCGGGTCGGCGAATGCGGTAGGGCAGACGATGAGCCTGAAAATCGGGGATGAATTCGAACCCTTCATCGTCTCCGGCGTAGCCAAACGCTGTCCGCAAAACTCGTCGATCCAATTCGATGCCGTATTGCCTTTCAAATTTCAGGAAGCCAAGGGCTGGACGGATAGTGAATGGCTTGGTTTTTACATGAATACTTTTCTTTTGCTTCATGAAAAGGCTGATTATCAGTCCGTGATGAAGAAGATGAACCAGGTTTCGAAAAGTAAGATGACGGCCGAACCGGGCAAGGAAAAAGATTTCAAAAATCAGGTGATTTTTGGTCTGATGCCGTTCCTGGATATGCATTTGAAAAGTGAAAGCGGGGATCTGCATAATGGTCTGGATCACGCCAGCAGCCCGATCTATTCTTATATTCTCTCAGGTATCGCCATTTTTATCCTGCTCATCGCTTGCATTAATTTTGTTAATCTGACGGTGGCGCGATCGCTTAACCGTGCGAAGGAAATAGGCGTGCGAAAAGTAGTCGGCGGTTTGCGCAAACAGCTCATTTATCAGTTTCTCGGAGAATCGTTTCTGCTGTCGTTCGTGGCATTTACACTCGCGATTGCGTTGACGCAGGTCGTGCTGCCCATTTTCAACGATTTGGCTAATAAACAGCTTGCGCTGTCCTATCTGCTGGATACTGGGCTGGTAACAGGCTATGTCGCATTGTTTGCGATGACCGGCCTGGTAGCGGGCGTTTATCCGGCATTAGTACTGTCAGGCTTCAGCCCTGTCCAGACACTCTATAACCGCACGAAGTTGACGCAGAAGAATTATCTGACAAGAGGGCTAGTCATTTTCCAGTTCGCATTGTCGGTGTGCCTTGTTATCGGAACAATTGTGATCTATTCCCAATTCAAATACCTTACTAATAAAGATCTGGGCTATAACGATGAAAATCTGGTCAGTATTAACCTGGGTCGCGGCGGGCCGGCGAAGGAAGTCATGGAGGTCATTCAGAACGAGCTGAGAAACACGTCGGGAATCACCTCGGTAGCGGCGTTCAATGGTAATTACAATGGGACCGGTGCCAAGATTGGTGGGCGTGAAATCGGTTTCGGATACATTGGTGTGGATGATCATTTCCTTAACACATTACAAATCCCGGTGTTGAAAGGCCGGAATTTTTCCAAAGCATTTTCTACCGATCCGGCAGATGCCATTATTGTAAACGAGGCATTTGTGAAAGAGGCTGGGTTAAAGAATCCGATCGGGCAGGAGGTGGATTTTGAGTGGAAAAAGAAGAAAATGACCATCATCGGCGTGATCCGCGACTATCACTATGCTTCGCTTAAAGATACGATCAAGCCATTGGTGCTAACGCAGGATCCCGGTTACCGACTCGGAACGGTTTACGCCAAGCTCAATACCAAAGACTTTCCGGCGACTATCAGAGCAATTGAGAAGATCTACCGGCAGCATGTCAAGTACCTGCCCTTTGAATATAAATTTGAAGACGAAGCCAACGTGAAACGCTACGAATCCGAAGCGAAATGGAAGCAGATGATCACTTTTGCAGCGATTTTATCCATTTTCGTTTCCTGTATCGGCTTGTTCGGACTGGCGACATTCAATGCGGAAGTGCGGTTGAAGGAAATCGGCATACGGAAGGTATTAGGAGCGTCGGTAGCTAGCATTACCGCGCTGCTTTCGATGGATTTCGTCAAACTGGTGGTCGTTTCCATCATTATTGCATTGCCAGTTTCCTATTATGGTGCGAATGTGTGGTTGCAGGATTTTCCCTACCGCATTTCGATGTCATGGACATACTTCGCGTGGGCAGCGCTGCTGGCCATAACCATCGCTGTTCTTACGGTAAGTTATCAAAGCATCAGGGCTGCGATGATGAATCCTGTTAAAAGTCTCAGGACGGAGTGATCGCCATTTGCCGACCGCCGACCAGGGGAGATATCTAACAATTACCACCACAATCGGCCGTCGGCGGTCAATGGTCGGCGATCCCAAAAAACCTAACGCCATGTTACAAAATTACTTCAAAATCGCCTTCCGCACGCTGTGGAAAAACAGGTTGTTTACGGCGATCAATGTGCTGGGGTTTTCGCTGGGGTTGGCCAGTGCCGGCGTTCTCATCCTTTTTATCCAGCGTGGCATTACGTTCGATACTTTCCATCGGGACAACGACCGCATTTACTTTGTGCAGACTACCGATGCAGGAGGACGTTACAACCAAACGGTATACCCGATCCTCGAACAGTTGGTCAAAACCTACCCTGAAATTGAAACCGGTACTCACGTACAGGGATGGAACAATGTTTGGCTTAACTATAAGGGAAAGGATTTACAAAAGACCACTAAGTATGTGGACAGCACTTTTTTTGACGTCTTTTCTTTTAAACTAAAATATGGGGACCCGGCTACGGCACTGAAACGCAAGCAGTCGGTAGTGCTCGATGGGCTAGTGGCAGAAGCGTTGTTTGGGGATAGAAACCCTTTGGGTGAGACGGTGACTGTGGAAGACTCGATGTCATTTACCGTCACCGGCGTACTGGAACCGGTCCCCGCGAATTCTTCCATTCAATTTGAAGTGCTGCTTCCTATTTCCAATCTTGAAGATAATAAGGGCTTTGCTTCCAATGCGGATTGGTATAACACTTTCGCCACTGTATACCTCAAATTACGGAAAGATGCGAATGCCAAAAAACTGGAAGCGAAATTTCCCGTTTTTGCAAAAAGTCACTTTCATGCAGACGGGCAAAAAAGGCAGATCCGCATCGCGCCACTGGAAGAATACATCCATTACGAGAATCCCAACTTTCGCTGGATGATCTATGGTGCCATTACCATTGCGGTATTTATTGTGTTGATCATTAGTATCAATATGGTGAATCTAAACACAGCGATGTCGTTCACGCGTGTAAAAGAGGTCGCTGTCCGGAAGGTGACAGGTTCGACGCTTGGGCAAGTGCTGGCGCAATTCTGGACCGAGGCGGCGCTTGTTTTGTTAGGATCGCTGCTGATCGCGGCCATGTTCGGCGTCCTTTATCTGGTGCCGCAGTTCAACGAGTTCAGGCAGGGAAGAATGCAATTAGTAGTAAACTGGCAGCAAGATTCGACCACTCTCCTGACATTAATGGGAATTATTGCCATTATTGCATTTGTGGCTGGAACTGTTCCGGCCGCATATTTGAATAAGCTTGATCTACGCGACACGCTGAAAGGAAAGATCTCGGGTAAGCCTGCGTCGGGCAACTGGACACAAGGGACATTGATCGTCGTCCAGCTCGTCATCGCCATCGTGTTGGTCATCGGAGCAATCGCTGTCCGCTGGCAGATTAATTATATGCGGCAGGCCGACACCGGGTTCCGAGGCGAAAACATCATAGTAGTAGCCTCTGACCTGCAATACAAAGATGAAAGTGTCGCGCTTGCCCGATTTGTACCAATTCTTGACGAATTGAAGCAGAATTCAAAAATCCAGAGCATGGCGACTTCCGGCGTCGTTCCTACACGCTATCGGAACAATTATAATACCTACACACCGGAAGGCGTCGATCAAAAGGATATTCGTTTGCGCCATGTGGGCACAAGTACCGATTATACCAGTACTTATGGCATAGAAATCGTTGAGGGAAGGGATTTCTCGGAAGCGCTGGACAAAAAAGGCGATCAGCATCCTGTGGTCATTAATGAGGCAGCGCGGAAGGCCTTTGGCTGGACGGCGGCGGTTGGGAAACGTCTCCGGCAAGGTAACAATCCCGACGTTTACACGGTGATAGGTGTGATGAAAGACTTCCATTACGGGCCGCTGAAAGAGCGGATCGAGCCGTTGCTGCATTGGTACGATGGCCCACCCAGCCTGAACAGCTATCTCACGTTGAAATTTGCGGACGTTTCAAAGGCCAAAAGTGTGTTGGCAGGACTTGAAAAGCAAATGAAGAAAATACCTTCGAAACGTCCGTTCCAGTTCTTTTACATGCAGGAAGAACTCGGCAAGCAATACAACGACCTGGACGGGATCTGGAAAATGGTCAACTTTGTGACGTTGCTGGCGATCGTCATTGCCCTTGCAGGGATATTCGGCCTTATCTCACTCGCAGCCAGTAAACGGACGAAAGAAATAGGCATTAGGAAAGTGCTGGGAGCGAGTGTGCAGGGAATAGCCATGCTCCTTTCGCGCGATTTCGTGATCCTGCTTGTCATTGCATTGCTCGTTGGTTTACCGCTGGCTTACACATTCGTGATCAAATACCTGGCCAGTTTCGAATACCATGTCAACCTGCCGTGGTATGTTTTCGCGCTGGTTGCATTGGGAGCTTTGGCGTTAACAGTTAGCACAGTCGGTTTTCAGGGGATTAAAGCTGCCCTGGCAGATCCGGTGAAGAGTTTGCGGAGTGAATAAATGATATCGTAAGCTACTTGCCGCTTTTAGGAGAGGGGGAGAAGAAGTCCTTGTCGGTATTATCGAGACTTTCCTGAAATTGAAAAGGTCTGACAGTGATGAGCGGGTCTCGATTGAGAAATACAATGCAGAATTGGACGAAGCGCTTGCTCGCATCAAATCCGGAAAGTATCACACACAAGAAGAGGCAGAACCTGAAATCAATGAATGGTAGAAAAAGTATATGAAATTCGGTGGGATTGGGCAGCCTTGATCCAGTTCAAAAAATCTTTATTTATATCCGCGAAGATTTAGCCCCGACAAGTTCCGAGGTGACGGTGATGAAGCATTCAGGGCATTTGAGGTTTACAAAATACGTGTTTGTTATTTTATTGATGATGATAACCATACCGTGAATATCATCAGGGTTCGAAGTGCCAGACAAGTGCATTTATCATACTAATATGTAATTTCAATATCGAACAAAGGTGTCCAGAAACGGACACCTTTGTTGTTTTTAACTGGATTTAACTAATTGATTATTAGTATTTTGTTGTCGATGTAGGCCCGCTGGTACAATTATTCATTTAAGGAGCGCGGATGTCATCCAAAACATTAGCCATGATTAAAAATTATCTGAAAATTGCTTGGAGGAATGTCTTGAAAAACAAGATGTTCTCTATTATCAACGTCTTCGGCCTCTCGGTCGGGATGACCTGTTGCATGCTCCTGTTGCTGTATATCCTGAGCGAGGTTTCGTTCGATAAGCATCAGGAGCATGCCAACGATCTCTACCTGGTGCGGTCAGAGAATGTCCAGCCTAACGGGGAGAAAATGGATAACCCTCGCGCGCCGGCACCTTACGCACAGGCTTTGAAAGCCGAATATCCGGAAGTTACCCAGGTAACACGCCTTTGGCAAAATTTTCTGGAAGACAAAGCTCTACTGACGGTGGATCAGCCCGGAAATGCCCCAGTTGCCTTTTATGAAACCAAGGGCACACACGTCGATTCAACCTTCTTTGATGTTTTTACCTATCAATTCCTGGAAGGCGACCAGCGGACGGCACTTTATGACCCGTATTCCATTGTTCTCTCCGATGTACTCGCTCATAAACTTTTCGGTGACGAACCTGCGCTTAACCGGACGATTAAGGTCGGTGGTAAAACCGGCGGCAATCAAAGCTTCAAGGTAACCGGCGTTTTTCGTGATGAAAGCGCCCGTTCGCATATCGATGCGCATTATTTTGTGACGTTTAAGGTAGGTTGGATCGGCGATTACCTTCGGCAGCCTGATCTCAATTTTACCAATAACAATATGTTTTATCATTACCTGCGCCTCAGGCCGGGTACTGACAGCGAGGCATTCAGCCGTAAGTTGCCTGCTTTTATTGAGAAATACGCCCGTAAGGACCTCAAAATAGCAGGTTATGATAAAAGGCTCGTGCTATTGCCAGTGCGTGATATTCACCTTTTCAGCCAGATCGACCGCATCGTGAGTTCCACTACAAGTGCGACTTACTTGTACGTGCTAGGATGTATAGCGGTATTTACGCTACTTATTGCGTGCATCAACTTTATGAACCTTGCTACTGCCCGGTCGGCTAAGCGCGCTGCTGAGGTAGGCATGCGCAAGGTGATGGGGGCCGGCAAAGGCAGTCTTGTGGGCCAGTTCCTGGGCGAATCGATGGTGCTTACTTTTCTTGGATTATTTGTTGCCGTTGCATCGGTTCTCCTATTACTGCCATTCTTTAATCAGCTCGCCGATAAAACGCTTCTTATCAGGGATCTGCTTCAACTAAAAATCATCGGCGGGTTTGTACTTCTGGCGCTGGTAACCGGTTTGCTCGCAGGTAGTTATCCTGCCTTCTATTTGTCGGTATTTAATCCACTGGATGTCATTAAGGGTCGGTTTGTTAATTCGGTATCGGCAACCGCATTACGCCGCGGACTAGTGGTTTTCCAGTTTGTGATCTCCATCGGATTGGTGGTCGCTACGATCGTTATTCAGGGGCAGATTCGCTTTATGAAAGAGCAGCCATTAGGTTTCAAAAAGGATCAGCAAATCGTGATCCCGTTCCGTAGCGAAGAGTCGAGGAACGCTTATACAGCAATTAAAAATGAGCTTTTGCAGGACAGCAGGATATCTGCGGCATCCGGGACGGCCTACTATCCGGGTATTCTGAATCCCAGCGATATGTCCGTTTACCTTCCAGGCCAAACGGTGAATGACGATAATCTGGTCAAAACCAATTGGGTAGCACCGGATTTCATGGAAGCAATGGGCTTTGAGCTGGCAGCCGGCCGAATGTTTTCCAAGGAATTCCCCGCAGATACAAATTATAAGATGGTGGTGAACGAGGCGACGCTTCGGAAGTTCGGAGTTCCGCTGGAAAAGGCTGTTGGTCAGCGATTTTTGTTTAATAGCGGCGGTGACACGCCTGGAAGTATCGAGGTTGTCGGGGTTGTGAAGGACTTCCATTTTCAGGATTTGCACAAAGTCATCGAACCTTATGCTTTTTTTCTCAATTTGAAACCCAGCTACAACTACCTGATAGCGCATATCGAAGGTAAGGACGCGGCGTCGACGCTGCCATTTATCGAAAGTAAATGGAAGTCTATCGTTCCCGATGAGCCTTTTGCCTACACCTTTCTGGACGATGACTTTCAGAAAAATTACGCTGCTGATGCCCGTACATCGAGGTTAGTCAATGCATTTACCATCATTTCGATCCTGATTTCATGCCTGGGGTTATTCGGTCTGGCCGCATTCGCAGCCCAGCAACGGATCAAGGAAATTGGCGTGCGGAAAGTACTTGGTGCTTCGGTTACTAGCATTGTGGGGCTATTGTCGGGTGATTTCGTAAAACTGGTGATCATTTCCATCGTCATTGCCACACCGCTAACCTGGTATCTGATGAACCGATGGCTGAATGACTTTGCCTATAAAATCAGCATGCAATGGTGGATGTTCGCCGGTGCAGGCGCGCTTGCGGTGATCATAACGTTGCTAACGGTGAGTACTCAGGCCATTAAGGCGGCTTTCACGGATCCTGTTAAATCATTAAAATCGGAGTGAACGAGGAAGGGAGGAAGGGGAAAAAAGGTAGGATAGAATATACAGAGAAATATAATCCTGCCTCTTTCCTCCTTGCTCCTTTTTCCTCCATCCTCCTCTTCTCCCTTAATAAAAAGATCATGTTTAAAAACTATTTTAAAATTGCGCTGCGTAACCTTTGGAAGAGCAAGGGATATGCGTTCATCAATGTGGTAGGATTGTCCGTCGCTTTCTGCGTAAGCGTATTTCTGTTTTTGACAGCCTATTTTTCGCTGTCGTTCGACAATTTCCACGCAGACAGCGATCGGATTTATCAGCCCTATTTATTCGCGAACGATCCCGAGGGTGTCGGTCGTACGGCATCGATGCCATTTCCGATTACACCGGCATTGAGGGCCGACTATCCGGAAATAGAATCCATTGCCCGGGTTATAAACGGCTCGGATGTGATTGAGTACAAGGGGAAATTCTTCGATAAGAATATCAAATTCACGGAGCCTGACTTTTTCAAAATCTTCTCCTTTCCCTTTTTACAAGGAAATCCAAAAACTGCCTTTCAGAACCTGAGCAACATTGTCATTACCGAAAGTATGGCCAAGGCCGTATTTGGTTCGGAGGATCCGATGGGTAAGTCCGTCAATCTGGGGTTGGAGGGCAATAAAAAGCAATATGTAGTTACCGGCGTTCTCGCAGACTTCCCGCAAAATTCTTCTCTGCAATTCGATGTTTTTTTGCGTAGCGAAAATGTTGGCGGATACCAGCAGCAAAAGGACCAATGGGACGCTTTTTCGCACAACGTATATTTGAAATTAAAACCGGGTATCGACAAGCTTACTTTCGAAAAAAAGCTAAGACCTTTCACAGCCAAATATTTCGCGGAAACTTTGACCAAACTTAAAAAGAAGGGAGGAAAACCTGACGAAAGAGGGGATTTGTATGCATTAAGATTGCAAAAACTGGCAGATGTTCACTTCGATCGTGAAATTTCGGGTGGTAAAGGCGCTTCACTCGTGTATGCATTAATGGGAATCGGCTTGTTTATCCTGCTGATCGCCTGCATCAATTTCATAAACCTGAATGTGGCACGCTCGTTTATCCGCGCGCGGGAAGTAGGCGTGCGCAAATCGCTGGGTGCATTGAAGCAACAGCTTTTCTTCCAGATTTGGGGCGAGGCAGGCGTGGTTTGTTTCCTCGGCTTTCTGACGGGTATCGTGCTGTCGATTTTGCTCTTGCCTGCATTCAATGCGACATTTAATGCCAAGTTGAGCCTGGAATACATTTTCGAGCCTGATAAGCTGGCTTTACTGGTTGGGCTTTTCTTGTTTGTCACGCTTGTAGCAGGTGGTTATCCGGCGTTGCAAATGTCGAAATTCAACGCGGTGGAGGTTCTGAAAGGGAAAGTTTCGCTTAAAAGGCCGGGATTGTTGAGAAATTCCCTCATCATCGCGCAGTTCGCTTTGTCGAGCCTGCTGATTTGTTGCACGATCATCGCCATGCAGCAGGTGGACCACCTTCGGAAGCAACCGCTCGGTTTTCAGAAAGAGGAGGTGATAAGCATTCCGGTAGGTAACAAAGTCGATGGCCAAACCGCTTTGCGCAGGTTGCGGAACCTGCTCGCCGACGATCCGAATATTGTCAGTATTACCGGCTCGGGCGTCAATTTGGGTATGGGCCGCGACAGAAGTTCTTCACGCAGCGTAATTGGCTTTACATTCAAAGACCGCGAAGTGAATACCGACTGGCTGCACATCAGTTACGATTATCTCAAAACGCTCAATATCAAGCTAATCGACGGCAGGGAATTCAATCCCGCTTATCCGACAGATTCCATGGGAAGGGTCATTATTACCGAAAGTATGGCGAAGGCTATTGGAGAGAAAGACCCGGTCGGCAAGTTCTTCCAGACCGACACAGCCGGTATCAAACACCAAATCATCGGAGTTGTCCCCGACTTCAACCTATATTCATCCAAAGCTGAGAGGAAGCCTATTACCATGTATTTGTCCCATGCTGGTGGCATAAGCTACATCTTCGTGCGTGTAACGCCGCAGAGTCTCGCCAACTCAATGGAGAAGCTGCAAAATGCCTGGAAGGAAATCACACCAGAATCGGAGTTTATTGGCACTTTTCTTGATGAGAACACCAATGCCTGGTATAAGGAAGAGGAAAGGCTTTCACAGATTTTCAGTTTGGCATCGGCAGTGGCTGTGATTCTTTCCTGTCTTGGGCTTTTTGCTATTGCACTGATCGTGATGGAGCAACGCACCAAAGAGATTGGTGTGAGAAAGGTCCTGGGGGCGAGCATTGCAAGTCTGGTCTTTGTCCTGTCCAAAGACTTTGTTAAACTGGTGCTCATTGCCATTCTTATCTCTACACCCGCCGCCTGGTATCTGATGCAGCTGTGGCTGGACAATTATCCTTATCGCGTTGAGATCAGCCCATGGATTTTTGTAGCCGTTGGAGGAATAGCAGTCCTTGTTGCGGTAGTCACCGTGAGCTTCCAAAGTATCAAAGCCGCGCTGATGAACCCGGTGAAATCGCTAAGAAGCGAATAATAGTTAATTAATTAAGACGGAGATAAGCGGCTGATAGCGTTCAAATTTCTCATCAGAAGAAATAATTGGAATTTGTTCGTGTAAGGATATCGCGAGTAACATCCGGTCGAATGGGTCGCGATGATCGTCATAAAAAGGAACCAATTGATAAGCGTAGATTTGGCCAAGTACAAGGGGGAGTATTTCGAACCCGTCACGTAATAGTTGACTGGCAACCTCTTCAATACCGACCGTAAATTGAGGAAGTTTGCCCAGTTTAAGTTTGATAGATATTTCGATCAGACTTATGGGGCTGATCAAAACAGAATTATCAGGATTTTCGAGAATGTTACGGATTGCAGGTTTGAGATTCGCATGGTCTTCCAGCGACCAAATAGCGATTTGGGTGTCCAGCAGGTATTTCATCAATGCATGTAGTCGTTCAGATCATCCAGTGGATTATTAAAGTCATCGGAAGTGCCAATTCTGCCTTTCAAGCTGCCTAGGCGGCGTTTAGGGGTAATTGATTCTTCCATTTCTTCCAGGAACGTCACCACAATCTTTGATTTCTTTTGAATCGCAGGAATTTCGTCCAGTATTATTTTCCCGTTCTCATAAATTCCGCTCACCGACGTCAACATAGCTATATCTTTTGATTGTATTCAAAAATAAAAAATAAGGTGCCATGATCAAAAACTATCTAACAACTTCGTTCCGAAACCTTCGGCGCAACTGGAATTTTACTTTGATCAATATCACAGGGCTTACTTTGAGCCTTGCGTGTTGTCTGCTGATCTTTTTTACGGTCCGGTACGAGTTGAGTTTTGATAGCCACCACAAGAAAGCAAACCGGCTGTATCGCTTGCTCAATCACAGCATTGAAGACGGAGAAAAGGGTTTTAGTGCAGGTATTCCGCTTCCGACGCTAGCTGCGTTGCGTAACGATTACCCGGAGATGAAGGACCAGGTCACCTGCACATACGGGTTGCGCGAAACGTTGATTACGGTAACAGAGGGTTCAGAGAAAAAGAAGTTTGCCGATCCGGGTTACAATATCGCATTCATCGGCCCCGAGTACTTCCGGATGTTCGACTACAAATGGCTGAAAGGCTCGCCGACGCAAGCGCTCAAAAACCCAGGTTCGGTAGTTTTGACAGAAACTGAGGCGGTGAGATTTTTTGGCAACGCCGATCCAATGGGCAAGAGCATCAAGGTAAGGAACCAGATGGATTTTGTGGTGACTGGCATTGTGGCTGACCCACCTTTAACAACCAATTTGCCGTTTACGACGATGCTTTCCTTTGCCTCATTAAAGGAGTTCGGTGCTTTTACAAATTGGGACGATTGGGTTTCGACCTACGGAGGCGGACAAATGTACCTGATGTTGCCTAAAAATGTAAGCGAAGCGCAGTTCGAAAAACAGCTGCTGGCATTCAACAGCAAATACCGGAAACCGAAGGATGCCGAGAAATTGAAATTCGTCTTACAACCGATTAAGGACATCCATTTTGCGACCAAGACCGGAAATTATGCCAATCGATCGATTAGTAAAGGCATGATTTGGGCGATGTCGCTGGTCGGAGTATTTATTCTTATTACGGCCTGCGTCAACTTTGTAAACCTTGCTACTGCGCAAGCCCTGCGTCGTTCGCGGGAAGTGGGTGTGCGGAAAGTGTTGGGCAGCACCAGAGGCCAGTTGCTCAGACAGTATTTTTCTGAGACGGGCATTATCACGGTGTTGTCGGTGATGCTGGCGCTTGTTTTGGCGCAGTTGCTGCTGCCTTATGTTGGCAACATCCTCAATATTCAATCGAAGAATGTATTGTTTTTTAAAGATCCGTATGTGTTACTGTGCTGCGTTGTACTGACCTTCCTTACAACCTTCCTGGCTGGATTTTACCCCGCGATGGTTGTGTCAGGTTACCAGCCGATCCTGGCATTAAAAGGAAGATTGCGGACCGCGGGGAGCAGCCAGTCCAATTTGCGTAAAGGGCTGATCGTGCTTCAATTCTCTATTTCACAGGTGATCCTGATCGGCACGCTGATCGCTTACAGCCAGATGAAATATTTCAGCTCGATGGACCTCGGTTTCGAGAAGGATGAGATCGTCAACATCGCTATTCCGGATCAGCCGGCAGGGGTATTGGAAGCATTGCGGGCGGACATTCAAGCGATCCCAGGTGTCAGGTCCATTGCATTCAGTGCGTTTACACCTATGTCAAGAAGTAACTGGCAAACGGGTTTCAAATATGAAAACGATGCCGAATTCCTCGATTTTGAGGTGGTAATGCGCCCGGCCGACACAGCTTATTTCAATACTTATGGCTTGAAAATGGCTGCGGGGCGCACGTATCTGCCGGCAGATACTATTCGTGAATATTTAGTGAATGAAGCATTTGCTAAGAAGCTGGGCTTTAAAAATCCTCAGGACATCATTGGTAAACGGCTCACGATCGGAGGGTCGGATTTCAAACTGCCGGTGGTGGGGGTTGTCAAGAATTTTAACACTTACACACTTCATCAGGAAATCATCCCATGCGTAATGACAACTATGCGCGATAATTACAGAACATTGAGTGTAAAACTGGATAAGAATGCCGGACTCGACGAGGTGAACCGTATTGAAAAGGCGTGGACAAAGGCATTTCCAGACTATTTATTTAAATACACGTTTTACGATCAGACACTCGACAGTTTCTATGAAAAGGAAGCCAAGTTTTTCTCGCTCTTCAAAATCCTGAGTTTCATTGCCATTTTTATCGGTTGCCTCGGCCTTTACGGTGTGGTGGCTTTCATGGCAGAGTCGCGCACGAAGGAGATGGGCATACGAAAGGCTGTCGGTGCGTCTGCGCTGAACATTTTCGGACTGTTCTCGGTCGATTTTATCAAACTGGTTGTAATCGGGTTGATTATCGCTTCGCCGATTGCCTGGTATTTCATGAATGAATGGTTGCAGGATTTTAGCTACAAGGTAAGCATCAGTTGGTGGTTGTTTGCGGTGGCGGGAGTGGCGGCCGTGCTCATTGCACTGGTTACCATTAGTTTCCAAAGCATGAAGGCAGCTATGACCAATCCGGTGAAAGCATTAAGAAGTGAATAATCAGGTTCTGGCAGATGCAACCCGCGACTGTGTTTTTACATCTTTCGCGAAATGCATAACTAAACTCTCACTACACCTGAATTAGTCATGATCAAGAATTACCTGGTTATCGCACTCCGTAACCTTCTTAAAAACAAAGTCTATTCCCTGATCAATATCGTCGGACTGGCGGTTGGTATTGCTGTTACCATGCTGATAGGTCTCTGGGTGTGGGATGAGCTTTCCTACAACAGATCCCATAAAAATTATGACCGAATTGTGCAGGCCTGGATCAGCCAGACTTTCAATGGGCAAACGGGCACGGGCACAGCCGTTTCCCAGCCTTCGGTGATCGAGATGGCGACCAAATATTCGGCGGATTTCAAGCATACTTCGCTGGCTTCGTGGAATTTTGGCCATTTGCTTGCCAACGGCGACAAGAAGATTAACAAATCGGGGATGTGGGCGCAACCGTCGTTTCCGGAAATGCTATCGCTGAAAATGCTTCGGGGAGATTACAATGCGCTCAAAAACCCCGGATCGGTCGTCATCAGCGAATCGCTGGCAAAGGCATTGTTCGGAAATGAGGATCCTTTGAATAAAACGCTGAAACTGGATATCAAGAAGGATGTAAAAGTAACCGGCGTTTATGAGGACATTCCTTTCAATTCCAGTTTTAATGAACTGTTCATGATCCTGCCGTGGAGTGATTATCTGAAGTCGGAAAATTGGGTGAAGGAGTCTGAAACGCAGTGGGGTAACCACTCATTTCAATGGTTCGCACAAGTGGCAGACCATGCCGACATCGCTACCGTTTCTAGGAAAATCAGGGATGTGGAAATGCCGCATGCATTCTCTAAAACCGACAAGCCGCAATACATGCTGCATCCGATGAGCCGCTGGCATTTGTATTCCGATTTCAAGGACGGGCAGAATGTAGGCGGGCGCATCCAGTTTGTGTGGCTGTTTGGTATTATCGGCGTGTTCGTATTGCTTTTGGCCTGCATCAATTTTATGAACCTCAGCACGGCACGTTCCGAAAAGCGGGCCAAGGAAGTGGGCATTCGCAAGTCGATCGGTTCAGTGAAAAGCCAGTTGGTGTTCCAGTTTTTGAGCGAATCGTATCTGGTGGTCACATTCTCGTTGCTGCTTGCTATTCTGATCGTGTTGGTGTCATTGCCGGCATTCAATGATCTGGCCGGTAAGCATGTCAAATTCCCGTTCTTTTACTGGCAGTTCTGGCTGGCGCTGGTCGTGTTCGCGATCTTTACCGGGCTCGTTGCGGGAAGTTACCCGGCATTTTATCTTTCGTCGTTCAATCCATTGTCTGTTTTGAAAGGCACATTCAAAGTCGGTAAGTATTCAGCCGTGCCGCGGAAGGTCATGGTTGTGGTGCAGTTTACAGTTTCGATCACGCTGATTATTGGGACCATTATCGTTTTCCAGCAGATCAATCACGCTAAAAACCGACCTGTGGGCTATAACCGGCAGGGACTTTTACAGGTCAATATCTCGCCCAACCTGTGGGGTAAGTACTATCCGTTGCGGGATGATCTCATCAAAACAGGTGCCGTTTATGAAATGAGCGAATCGTCGAGCCCTACCACGGGTATCTATTCCAATCAGATAGGTTTTGAATGGGAAGGATTGGCGCCGGGATCAGTGCCACTGTTTGGTACGATCGCTTGTACGCATGATTTCGGTAAAACAATCGGTTGGAAAATTATTGAAGGCCGCGACTTTTCGAGGGATTTTTCGACAGATACAGCTGCATTTGTCCTAAATGAATCGGCCGTAAAGTTGACAGGCCTTAAAAATATAATTGGAAAAACGATCCGTTACAATGGCAAGCCGCGTCAGGTGGTCGGGGTGATCAAGGACATGGTGATGCAGTCGCCTTACGAGCCGGCAGTCCCCACTATTTTTATGCTGAATTACGAATGGGCTAACCTGATCAACGTCAAACTCACGCCCGGGGCACCGGTAGACAAGGCTTTAAAGAAAGTGGAAGCCGTTTTCCGCAAGCATGACCCGGATTCCCCTTTTGAATTCAAATTTGCCGACGAAGAATACGATGCCAAATTCAGGGCAGAGGAAAGGATCGGAAAGCTTGCCAGGGTTTTTGCAGTGCTGGCAGTGTTTATTTCCTGCCTGGGTTTGTTTGGGCTGGCGGCCTACACGGCCGAACAGCGCACGAAGGAGATCGGTATCAGAAAAGCCTTGGGCGCAAGCGTGGCGCAAATGTGGGCGATGCTTTCCAAAGAGTTTGTCTATCTGGTTGTCATTTCTTGCGTTATCGCTTCACCCATAGCGCTTTATTTTTTGAGCGACTGGTTGAAAAAATATGAATATCACATAGAACTGAACTGGGTTGTTTTTGTGGTGGCAGCGTTGCTGGCCGTGGCCATTACCTTGCTGACGGTCAGTTTCCAGGCGATCAAGGCGGCGTTGATGAATCCTGTGAAGTCACTACGAAGTGAATGACTTTCTTGCTTTACCAGAGCACCTGCGCTGCTGGGTATGCTATCCAGCAGGCGGTAACACCATTCGTCGATTAAAAGCAGGAGAACATCTATCAGCAGTGACATTTCGCAGATTGCGTTTCCAGTGCGTTAAACTTGGAGAGGAAATACCCCTCTAAAAGACATAAACAAACAATTTAAACATTTGGAAACCATGAAAAAGATCATTTTCGCCATCGCCGCCATAGTTACCCTGACAGCTGGAAACACTTTCGCTCAGCGTTATAACAGACCAAACCCTGCCGTGATCGACGCCCGCGCCGATAATGTTTACGAGGAATTGCAAATCAACAAGCTGGATGAAATCGTGAAGCTGAGCCGTAAACAGGAAAATCAGATCAAAAAAATCGAAAACAAATATGATCGTCTGACAGGCAAGAACCAGAGATACCACACTTATCAAGGCGTGAAAAGACTGCAAGAGGAGAAGCAAAAAGAGATCCTGGACGTGCTGACCCCTGCACAGCGCCAACGTTTGTTCGCTTATCAGCATCGTTCAGATAACCGTTCCAACCGCAGAGGATAACAGATTGAACAGATAGCCATGAACGAGCGGCCAGGTCATACGACCTGGCTGTTTTATTTGCTAAGCACCCATTTGTTCCGCAGGAAATAATCCAGCAGCAGGAGCGACGATAAGCCGATTATTGTGAGCATGTATGATTGTGGGATGACATAAAGCCTTTCAGTGAATACTTTGCTGGAAAGCATTACGGTATTCACTCCGCCAAGCAAGGCAGATGACTCCTCGTTGCCGGGAACAAAGAGACAGGCAATCAGCAACACTGCCCAGGCCGCCGCTATCCAATACCACATTTTCCGTGGAACAAAAGGCTTGACAGCGGTTACTGGCTGGCTCGCGCGAATTTCGGCCATAATGGCGTTACTGAACGTAGCGGAAGGCATTTCAACCGCATTCTGCTGCATTAATACATGGAATGCCGATTCCTCCTGCACCCGCAGCATGACTGCCTGCGTGAATGCATCCGACGGCACTTCGGCCGCGGCTTTGCTGATCAGTTGTTTGAAGGATTTTTCGTTTTCTTCCATCGGCTCCGTAATTCCGGCATTATAACAAAAATTGCAATTCTTTCCCTAATACCTTTCGGGCCCTGAATAGCTTCACCTTGACATTACTATTCGACAGCCCGGTGATCTGCTCGATTTCTTCGATGGGACTTTCATTCAGGTAAAACAACGTGATGACAAGTGCTTCTATTTTAGGCAGGCGGCTAATGGCTTCTTTCACAAACCGCTCACGTTCGCTCGCCTGCATGGCGTCGAGAGGGGCGGGGCTGTATTCGTATGCGTAATTTTCTTCTAATTCGTCATCGATACTTTCCAGTACCATCCTGTGCTGCTGCAATTTCGAAACGGCCGTCCGGTAAACGATGGTGTACAGCCAGGTCGAGAACTTGGATTTACCTTCGAAACTGCCGATTTGCATATAAGCCTTCACGAAACTTTCCTGCGCCGCATCTTCTGCGTCCTGCGTGTTCGACAGGATTTTTATCGCAATAGTGAATGCCATGTTTTTGTACTTGTCGACCAGATAAGTATAGGAAGCCAGGTTACCCTGCTTTACTTGTTCGATATAGATCCGGTCGTCGTGGTTTTTCATGCATTCGATAGCTCGCCTTGCTTATGAGACAGGAAAGCGTGCGGATCGGTTACAGTGTATGCACTTTATTTTTCTGAGATAATTTTTTTCAAAAATCTGTAACCTCAAAACGGTGATGACTGTCCAATGGGTAACATTCGAAATTTAACCATTTTAGCCATGAACGGCGTACTTGTTTCCATTACAGCTTTTATAGGGATTTTCGGGATTGTGTATGTGTTTCTGATGACACGCCACCGCGAACGTATAGCCCTAATCGAAAAGGGTGCGGATGCTTCTATTTTTACCGATAAGAACAGTGTATATTATCCCACACTGAAGTTCGGAATGCTCTTCGTTGGCATTGCGCTGGGTATCCTTACAGGCAACTGGCTTGACCAAACCTATGATTTTAGCAAGGGCGTAGCTTACCTGGCCATGGTTTTCCTGTTCGGCGGTGTTAGCCTGATCGCGAATTTTCTGATCGAAAGATATTTGAACAAAAGTCAGTCGGCCAGCTAACCTGATCGCCATTACCGGTCAGCCGCACTATTATGCCGTTCATCACTTTGTGAGGAAAATCAGGCATAGTACCTTGCATCACAAAGTACCTTCTAATACATTTGTTGTATCAGAATTTAAAGTAGTCAGTTTTGGGATGTTCGTATTGATTTCATAATCAATCAATTGTACCAAACAATGCCGAAAGAGGTGTAAATCTCTTAACAGAATTCCTATGCCTAAGAAAATCCTATTAGCCATGAAAATTTTATCCATGAAAACATTATTCCAACTATTGATGCCCATTCTGATCTCTGGCCTCCTTTGCTGTCAGGGATCGTATGCTCAGGTCGCTCCGGTGGGGGCAAGTGTCAAAGGCATTGTCGCCGATTCTGCGAGTGGCAAAACCCTCGATTTTATTACACTAAACTTAATGAAAGACAAAAACACGGCCGTGAAGGCTGATTTTTCAAAAACAGATGGCTCGTTTGTCTTTCAAAACCTGAAACCGATGAAATACACGCTGGTGCTGCTGGGCGTGGGATATAAAACAAAAAGTATCGAGGTAGATCTGACCGATAGCACACGTAAGCTGATTGACCTGGGTAATATTACGATCAGTTCACAAGTTGTGGGACTTAAAGAAGTGACGGTTACCGCATTGAAACCCATTGTGAAACAGGAGGTCGACCGGATCACGTATGATCTCGAAGCAGACCCGGAAAGCAAGGTATACAGCGTGCTTGAAATGATGCGGAAAGTGCCTTACTTGTCGCTCGATGCAGAGGATAATATTTTTATGAAAGGCAATTCAGATTTTAAGATCCTGATCAATGGCAAACCGTCGAGTATGGTGGAGCGGAGTTACAAGGATGTGCTACGGAGCATGCCGGCGTCGTCTATCGTGCGCATTGAAGTGATTACGACGCCACCTGCCAAATACGATGCCGAAGGCCTGGCCGGCATTATCAACATTATTACCAACAAGAAGATCGATAACGGGTATAATGGTACGATCAATATCAGTGAGCGCTTCCCAACGGGCGGACCGGGAGTCGGTGGCTCGCTTTCGGCCCAGCTCGGGAAGATCGGAATGTCGCTGAATGCGGGTTTGAACCAGTACAAAAATCCGTCGACCCAAACGATTTCCAGCCGTACAACGACCGGAGTCGATCCTACGGAGCTCGATCAGCGCGGCTGGAATGAAAATAACAACAAGAACGGCTATATCGGTTACGAGATCACTTACGAGATCGATACGCTGAATTTGCTGAGCGCGCAACTGAATGTGAATGGCGGCAGGAACCGTTCGAACGGGTTTCAATCGTCGTTACTTAACGCGGGTGACGAAATCCTGGAACGCTACAACGTGTCTAATCGGAACACCGATCGGGGTAGTGGCCGTGATGCGGCGATTAATTACCAGAAGGGTTTCAAAGCGGACAAAAACCGGCTACTGACGTTCTCTTACCGCTATTATAGTTACGACAACAAGCAAAATGGTGATCTGGCCATTTCGAACCGCATCAACTATGACCGTCCTGATTACCGGCAGGTCAACGATCAAAGCTTTTCGGAACAGACTTTTCAGGTGGATTTTGTATACCCTGTGAAAAAACTCAACATCGAAGCCGGCTTAAAGGGTATTATGCGCGATAATAAGAGTGATTTTAAGTACACCGTGTTTGATCCTGAAACCAACTCATACGAGGTCGATGCAAGCATGAGCAACATGTACAAGAACCAGCAAAACGTGTTCGGCGCTTATAATACCTATCAATATAATTTCAAAAACTGGGGCGTGAAAGCGGGAGCGCGCGTAGAGCAGACTGTCATTGATGCTGATTTTATTTCAACGGATTCGAAGGTGGAACAGAACTATTTCAACTTCATCCCGTCGGTATCTGTCAACAGGAAGCTGAAAAACAATGGAGGGGTCAACTTTGGTTACACCAAACGTATCCAGCGCCCGGGGATCTGGCAGCTCAATCCATTCGTTGACCGCTCCAATCCGAGCTATGAGCGCACTGGTAATCCTGATCTGCGCCCTGCTTTTGTGAACGACCTGCAATTGAGCTTTAATAAATCGAAAAAAGGGAACTTCAATATTGGCGTTGGCTACACCCACTTCAAAGACCTCATTTTCCCGATTTCCGTGTACAATCCTGAAACACAGATTACCCGCACATCTTATGGCAACACCGGTCGTGCGAGGCTGATCAGCGGTAATCTCAACGCGAATTACCCGATCTCCAAAAAATGGAATTTCAGCACCAATTTCCGCATTGCACACGGAAAAGTGACCGGGATTGTCAATGGCATCGAGATCACCAACAGCGGGGTAATGTATAATCTTTCACTATCAACCGGTTATCGTTTGCCAAAGGAATGGAGAGTGAATGCCAACCTGAATGCGAACGGACCGAGTGTGAACTTGCAAGGCACGTCGAACGCCATTATGAGCACGTCTTTCAGTGTTAATAAGGATGTGATAAAAGATAAATTGTCGCTCTCCGCAGCGGTGAGCAACCCGTTCACAAAATTCAGAAGGTATCATAATCAAACCTTCGGCCCAGATTTCGACCAGTTCACCGATCGCTGGCAATATTTCCGGTCCTTCAATTTCAGTCTAAACTACAAGTTTGGAAAGCTGAAAGACGGCATCAAAAAGAACAAAAGAGGTATTCGCAACGACGACGTGCAGAACGGGAATTAATGACGATAGCCAGGCCTAATTGCCCGGCAAAGTTAATCGGCCAGATATTCATGGGCGGGTATGGCACGGGCTGTCATCCCGCCCTTTTCGAATACATCGGATTGGCTAAAAGTTACTAGCGTTCCTTCCTTCACATTGAAATGTGCCAGGGCATCAAAAAGGCCTTTCAGTTCCCTAAGTATCAAACAAAAGTGTTCAATGTTAATGAACACTTTTGTTTGATACTAATAGATAAATCATCAGCCATTTACTAATCTGGAAGTGCCCGAGCCGAACACCGGACCTTTTGTCCAGCTGTTCGTTTCCGGACAGCTGAGTTTTTATTTTAAACATATGTAATTGATTTTCAATGCATTTTAATTGTGGTATGCAATTAATACGAGCAACTTAGATAGCATTAGCCTAAATTTTACCTAACCATGCTGAAGAACTATTTCAAAATCGCCTTCCGAAACCTCTGGAAGCATAAGGTGTTTTCATTAATCAACATTATGGGACTGTCCGTCGGGATGTCGGCCTGTTTGCTGATTTCGATGTATGTCAATTTCGAGCTGACCTATGATGCATTCCATTCGAAGGCCGATCGCATTTACCGGCTTGTGACGGATGTGAAGACGCCTTCAGAAACAATCAATGCCGGAATCACTTCATGGGCTTTCGGGCCGACGATCAAACAGGATTTTCCCGAAGTGGAGGCCTATACGAGGCTTAACGGCGGCAGTTTTCTTGTTCGAAAAGGAGACATCAAGTTTCAGGAAGAAGCTACCCTATTTGCCGATTCCTCGCTGTTTCGCGTCTTTGATTTCAAACTAATCCAGGGTGATCCCAAAACGGCATTGAAAGAGCCGTTGAGCCTGGTTTTTACGGAGAAGGCTGCCCGAAAATATTTTGGTGACGCCGATCCCATAGGGCAGACATTGCTGCTGTCGGGAGAAGGCTTGCCGGCCAAAGTGACGGGCGTAATGAAAGACATTCCTGAAAACTCCCTGATCAAAGGCGATATGTTCGTTTCAATGGCCACGATGACACAGCGTTTCAACCGTGGCATCGACGAAGAATGGGGTAACTTCGGTGCGTCGACTTATCTGCTTTTGAAACCAGGAACGGACAGCAAAAGTCTGGAAAAGAAATTACCGGCATACCTGGAACGGCGGGCTGGCAAGCTTATGCGTGAGAGCAAGATGTCTTACACACTTTTCCTCGAACCGCTGCTGAGTGTGCATTTGCATTCAGAACGGGATGTGGCTGAGAAGGGAAGCATCAACAACGTATATGTATTCTCGGTTGTAGCGGCGTTTATTTTGCTGATCGCCTGCATTAACTTCATCAACCTGACCACGGCACGTTCGGCGGAACGTGCCAAGGAGGTCGGTATTCGCAAAGTAGTGGGAGCCGCCCGAACACTGCTGGCCCGGCAATTCGTAAGCGAATCGGTGATGCTTTGCCTGATCGCATTTGTGTTTTCGATCCTGCTTTCAGCTGCGCTGATCCCACTTTTCAATAATCTGGCCGGGAAAACTATTACGACCGGTATTTTCAGTAATCCCGCGTTTCCGGCGATGATGTTGCTGGCTGCGGTCTTCATCGGAATACTGGCAGGAATCTATCCCGCCCTGGTATTGTCGTCATTTGAACCTGTTACCGTGTTAAAGGGTCGTTTCACAACAAGCGTAAAGGGTATTTTACTGAGAAAAGGGTTGGTGACTGTCCAGTTTGCCATTTCTATTGCGCTGATCATCGCCACGCTGATCGTGTACATTCAAATGAATTTCATGCGTAACCGTGACCTGGGTTTTAGTAAGGACCAGATGTTAGTCGTCAATACTGAGGGAGATCCAAAGCGGGAAGCATTCAAACAGGCACTGAATGGTCTGCCCGGTGTCAAATCAACCGCCGCGTCGTCCAGTGTTCCCGGAAGTTCCAATCCGGGGGCCTATTCCGAAATCGAGAACAAAAGCGGCGATTTGCAGATAGCAAACCTCGATCTCTATTTCGTCGATTTTGATTATATCACGCAGTTTGGCTTGAAAATGGCTGCCGGACGTCCATTTTCGAAGGATTTTGGGACAGATACAACCCGGGCGATGGTGATCAATGAGGCAGCAGCGAAGCTGTTTGGTTATAGCAAACCGGAAGAAGCGATCGGCCGGCGTTTCAAGCAATGGGGCCGAGAAGGTAAGATCGTCGGTGTGATCAAAAACTTCCATTTCCGCTCCTTGCAGGAAACTATCAAGCCGCTTACCATGCGCATTGAGCCAGGTGGTTCCGAGCTTGTTTCTGTTAAAATCGAAGGGGACCGATTGAAGGAAACCATTGCAGCTGTGGAAGAGAAATGGAAGCAAGCTATGCCTAGCAGACCATTCAGCTACTATTTCATGGACGAGTTTTTCGACCGCCAATACCGCAGCGAGGAACGGTTTGAGAAGCTGTTTTTCAATTTTGCGATCCTGGCGATATTTATTTCTTGCCTGGGCTTGCTTGGGCTGGCATCTTACAGCACTATGCAACGGACGAAGGAAATCGGTGTGAGGAAGGTCATGGGTGCATCCATCGCAAGCATTGTCGGATTACTTTCCAAAGATTTTCTTAAACTGGTGCTCATAGCCTTCGTGATCGCCTCGCCGATTGCCTATTTTGGCATGGAGCGCTGGCTGGAACATTTTGCCTACCGGACAGCCATTTACTGGTGGATATTTGCTATTGCCGCAGCGCTTTCAACCGCCATTGCCTTCGCAACGGTAAGTTTTCAGAGCATCAGGGCAGCCGTAATGAACCCAGTGAAGAGCTTACGCAGCGAATAGCGGCGCTTGTGTCTGCTGCCGTTCCAAAACGAACGAAGCGTGTCCGATACCGAACACCGTTGATTTGTTTTATAAAAACATAAAAAATTGATTTTCAGGTAATTGTGATATTGCTGTTGGCTGGTTCACAATTTGACGCTCGAAACGTGAAATCCATCCGCTAACCCTCGTAACCGGCGCAGTTATGATATCCAGTTATCTGAAAATTGCTTTTCGAAGCCTTTGGAACAAAAAGGTTTTTGCTTCCATTAACATTTTCGGCTTGGCAATCGGATTGGCCACTTGTATGCTCATCCTGCTGTTTGTGCAGCATGAGCTTAGTTACGACCGTTACAATGTCAATGCCGACCGTATTTTCAGGGTTACCATGCATGGCCGGATCGGTGGCAATGAGATCGGCATTGCAGGTGCTTCCGCGCCGGTCGGGCCAGCGCTCATGCGAGACTACCCGGGCATGGAGGCGTACACGAGGCTGGATGGTAACGGAACCTACCTGGTCAAAAATGGCGAAAAGCGGTTCACCGAGGACCGGGTCGTTTTCGTCGACTCCAATTTTTTCGATTTCTTTTCGATCCCGCTACTGAAAGGGAATTCAAAAACAATGCTCACGGAGCCTAAGACGATCGTGATCACCGAATCCACCGCATTGAAATACTTCGGCAGGGAGGACCCGATTGGTAAAAGCCTGACAATGGGTGATCAGGGATTATTCCGCGTAACAGGGGTTTGCCAGGACGTACCTTCCAACTCGCACTTCCACTTTGACTTTTTCGGTTCTATAAAGTCTACCGAAGTGGGTAAAAAATGGCTTTCCAGCGGTGCACACACGTACGTGCTGTTGCGCAAAGGATATCCGGTTGAAAAGCTTACGATGCAGATCCCGCAACTGGTCAAAAAATACATTGGCCCGGAAATACAGGAGTTCCTGGGGATGACTTATGACGAGTATCTGCGTAAAGGAGACAGCTTCGGGTTCCGGTTTCAGCCCCTGACCGACATCCACCTGCAATCCAATCTCGAAAATGAGCTGGAAGCCAACGGTAACGTCAAATACATTTATATTTTTACGGCTATTGCCGCATTCATTCTGCTAATCGCGTGTATCAACTTCATGAACCTCTCCACTGCCGGGTCCGCTGGGCGAGCGAAGGAGGTAGGTGTCCGGAAGGTAATGGGTTCGGTCCGTCAGCAACTGATGGCCCAGTTTCTCATTGAGTCAATTCTGTTGACGATTCTTGCGCTTGTTGTAGCTTTTGGGCTCGTCGTATTACTCTTACCTGGCTTCAACGACCTGGCAGGTAAGCAGTTCGGTCTTAAATCCATTCTAAGTGCCCGTATGGTCGCATATGCATTCGCGGGCTGCCTTATGGTGGGCTTGCTGGCTGGAAGCTATCCGGCATTCTTCCTCTCTGCATTCAAGCCGGTTGCTGTTTTGAAAGGCAGCATTCAGGCGGGGATAAAAAGCGGTTGGTTGAGGAATACGCTGGTAACGATTCAATTCGTAGTGTCTATTGGAATGATTATCGGTACGATGGTCGTGTACCAGCAGCTGCATTTCATTCAAAACAAAAAAGTAGGTTTTGATAAAGACCAGGTGCTGATCCTGCACGATACCCATTTACTAGGCGACAAGGCAAAGGCCTTTAAGGACCAGTTGATTGCCCTTTCAGCAGTAAGCAGCGTCACGCTCGCCGGTTATATGCCCGCGGGCGTTTCCAACGCAAGTACGGATGGCTTTTTGCCCGAAAACGCAGATAACAAAATCACCCCGTACAGGTTTACGACCTACCAGGTCGATGAGGATTATCTCAGTACGCTGGGCATCGGTCTCACGGCCGGCCGGAATTTTTCCAAAAACTTTGGCGCCGATAGCGGTTCCGTGCTCATTAATGAGGCGGCAGCGAAGCAATTTGGCTGGAAAAACCCGATCGGGAAGCGTGTACAGACCGTCGGTAATGGAAGCCCGGAATCCAAGAGATTTTATACCGTGGTGGGCGTAACCAAAAACTTTCATTTCCGTTCAATGCACGAGCGTATAGCCCCGTTGGTCATGTTTTATGGAGGAGACTTGTTTCAGATTGCCGTCCGCATCAAAACAAATGATATCCCCGGCTTGCTCAAAGTGCTGGAAAAGACCTGGAAGGCTAACTCGGACAACCCCTTTACCTACTCCTTCCTTGACGAACGTTTTAACAAAATGTATGAATCTGAAATGCGGATCGGTAAATTGTTCGGGATTTTTGCCAGCCTTGCCGTGGTAATTGCCTGTCTGGGACTTTTTGGGCTGGCGGCATTTACCACCATTCGGCGTACAAAGGAAATAGGCGTTCGCAAAGTGCTCGGGGCATCGGTGCTCAGCATTGTTTCACTGCTTTCAAAAGATTTTGTAAAACTGGTAGCGATCGCCATTCTGATCGCCTCGCCGCTCGCTTGGTACGGGATGGATCAGTGGCTGTCGGATTTTGCTTATAAAGTCAATATAGAATGGTGGGTATTCGTCCTGGCAGGAGCGATGGCGGTGGGCATTGCATTGCTGACGGTCAGTTTCCAAAGCATTAAGGCGGCGCTGGTAAATCCGGTAAAAAGCTTGCGCAGTGAGTAAATAATCAGGTGGAAATATAAAGCTTTATATATCGTATAGTATAGTGCGTTCAAAATTGCTAAAAAACGGTCAGTCATGCTAAAAAATTACTTGAAAATCACATTTCGGAACCTTTGGAAAAACAAAGGATATTCAGCGATCAACATTGGCGGACTGGCCATCGGGATGGGCGTGGCGATGCTGATCGGCCTGTGGATTTATGACGAACTGTCTTTTAACCGTTATTTTAAAAATTACGACCGGATCGGACAAATCCTTCAAAACCAGGTGGTCCACGGCGAAAAGAACACCTCTTTCTCTTTACCAGTACCCTATATCGAAGAGCTGAAAACAAACTATGCAGGCTATTTCAAGCGTATCGTAACATCGAGTCAGGCGGATGAACAAATTCTGACGGTAGGTGAAACAAAATTGTCGCGCAAAGGGCAGTTTATCGAAGGAGGAGCGCCGGAAATGTTTAACCTGAATATGATAAAAGGCTCCTGGTCGGCACTGGAAGACCAACAGGGCATTATTCTCTCGCAATCAACCGCTCAGGCGCTATTCGGCCAAAGCGATCCGCTTAACAAAATCATCAAGGTCGGGACAACGATGGATATGAAAGTGACCGGTGTTTTTGAAGATTTGCCCAAAAATACCAGGTTTAGCGAGGTACAGTTCATGGGTTCGTGGGATTACTTTTTGGATAAAAACCCATACATGAAGGGTAAGAAATGGGACAACCACGCGATCTGGATATTTGGGGAGCTTGCTGATAATGCCAGTTTTGAAACGGTTAGCAAAGGTATCCGCCTCTCCGAGCTGAATGCGATCCGGAAAATGGACGATATGAAGGATGAAGTAGCAACCCGACCTGAAATGTGGGTGCATCCCATGAAAAACTGGCATTTGTATTCCAACTTCAAAAATGGCGCAGCAGGCGAGGGGCCGGTAAAATATGTTTGGATGGTGGGTCTGATTGGCTTTTTTGTGCTGCTCCTGGCCTGTATCAACTTCGTAAACCTCAGTACGGCGCGCTCGGAGAAGCGGGCGAGGGAAGTGGGTGTTCGCAAGGCGGTCGGTTCGTTGCGAAGGCAGCTCATCGGCCAGTTTTTCACAGAGTCGTTTTTGATTGTACTCATTTCCTTTGCATTGGCACTGGCAGGCGTCGTATGCTCGTTATCGTGGTTCAATAACCTGGCCGCAAAACAGATCATGATTCCCTGGGATAATGCACTGTTCTGGCTTAGCAATGTGATTTTTGTGCTGGTCACTTCCCTGCTTGCAGGAAGCTATCCAGCCATTTACCTTACATCCTTTCAGCCGGTGAAAGTTCTGAAAGGGTCGAACTCATCACTGCGTACCCATTTCGGCCGGTTTGCATACACACCACGACAGGTGCTGGTCGTGCTTCAATTCACCATCTCGCTTACCCTGATTATCTGTACCACGATCGTTTACCGCCAAATCCAGTTTGCTAAAGACCGGCCCGTCGGCTATTCGCGTGATGGCTTGCTGATGATACCGATGAAATCCGAAGACTTTTATGGAAAAACAGACCTGTTCCGCACCGAACTGAAAAATACCGGAATGGTCGAAGAAGTTGCCGACTCGCAAAGTCCTGTAACCGGTGTTTGGTCTGCCAACGACGGTTTCAGTTGGAAAGGAATGCCGGAAGGTTTCACCGAGAAGTTTGCAACATTGACGGTTTCCCAGGAATACGCCAAAACGGTTGGCTGGCAGTTTGTAAGCGGACGGAATTTCTCCAGAGAATTTGCTTCTGATTCCTCGGGATTTGTCATCAATGAATCCGCGGCGCGTTTACTGGGCATACCCGACCCGCTGGGGGCGGTCATTTCGTGGAAAAGTCAGTGGATGACCGATAACATCCGGAAGCGTTTCACCGTCCTGGGCGTAGTGAAGGACATGGTCATGGAATCACCGTTTAAGCCCGTAAAACCGACCGTTTTCTTTCTCTTTGGCTCTCCCAACTGGATCAATATCAAGCTAAAACCAAATGTAAGCTCGGCCCGGGCGTTACCGGCAATTGAAAGTGTGATTAAGAAACTTGTCCCCGTCGCGCCGTTTGAATACCAGTTTGCAGACCAGGAGTATGATGCGAAGTTCAGGGCTGAGGAGCGGATAGGGCAGTTGGCCCGCTTCTTTGCGGCGCTGGCAATCCTGATCAGTTGCCTGGGGTTGTTTGGACTAGCCTCTTTTACCGCCGAGCAGCGTACCAAGGAAATAGGCATCCGGAAAGTTCTTGGCGCATCGGTAGCCAATTTGTGGCGGATGCTCTCGAAGGACTTTGTATTGCTGGTGATGGTCGCGAGTCTGGTGGCGGTGCCATTGGCGTGGTATTCTATGCATGAATGGCTCCAAAATTATCAGTACCGCACCGATATCAGTTGGTGGATCTTCCTCCTGGCGGGTGCCGGTGCGCTGGCGCTTACGCTCGCGACGGTCAGTTATCAGGCTATCAAAGCGGCATGGGCAGATCCTGTTAAGAGTTTGAAAATGGAATGATGGAGGAAGGAAGGAAAGGAAAGAAGGGAATGGCGTCTGTCCTCCCTTTCCCCAATTAATGCGCAAAAAATTATGATCAGTAGTTACTTAAAATTCACGGTCCGAAGCCTCGCCAAACATAAAGTGTATGCAGGGATCAATCTGATTGGACTGGCGATTGGCATGGCTGGTGCTATTTTGATATTTCAGTTGGTGAAATACCATCTCAGCATAGATCGGTACCACGCCAAGGCGGACCGTACTTACCGCGTGGTTGTGGACTTGCACCTGGAAGACGGATCCGTGGAGCAGGAGCGGGGTTCGGCCTTTGTTTTGCACGAAACGCTGAAAAAGGAATTCAGTACCATCGGAAATGCTGCTTATATAGCACATAAGGAATTGACGATCCGTGTGGATCATGGCGGGACATCCCGGAAATTCCTCGAAAAGGACCATCTCGTTTTTACGAATCCTGACTATTTCAAAATATTTGATTACAAGTGGATTAGAGGGAATGCGTCCGCTCTTACATCGCCTAATCAGGCCGTGGTAACAGAGCGGTATGCCCGAAAATATTTTGGAAATGACAATGCAATGGGGAAAGTGATTATCGCTAACAACCGTGAAAACCTCGTGATCGCGGGCATTGTGGCCGATTATCCGGAGCAAACGGATTTCAGGCAGGATATTTTCGTTTCGTTGCCTACTTTGAAAAGGATCGTTCCCGAATATGGCTATGAAGACTGGGGCTGGATCGATAGCGGCCGGGAGACTTTTGTCACGCTCCGTTCACCCAACGACAAAGCGGCATTTGAGCGGCAAATGCCTGCATTTGCCAACAAATATTATGGACCCGATGGCAAGGTGTTCCATTACCATTTGCAGGATCTGTCGGATGTGCATTTCAATATAGCATATGGCGGAAAGATCAAATGCACTACAATCCTCGTCCTGGCTACGGTCGGAATCTTACTGGTATTGATCGCATGCTTCAATTTTATCAACCTTTCGACGGCACAGGCCTTCAAACGTAGCAAGGAGGTGGGTGTCAGGAAGGCGCTAGGTATTTCGCAAGCGCAGGTTTTCTGGCTTTTTATGCAGGAGACTGCATTGCTGACAATCCTGGCAGGTGCGATTTCGATACTTATCGCCTCGCTTTTTGCACCGATGCTAGGCCAATGGCTTAGCTTGAATATCTCAATAAATCCACTTACGGATCCGCTTCTACCGGCTTTTTGGGCAGCGCTTTTGGTATTCGTGATAGTCACGGCGGGCGTTTATCCGGCATTTGTTGTCTCGAATTTCAATCCGGTGAAAGCCATCAAAGGATTGTTAAAGGAAAATAACAGAAGCTTTTTTTCTGTTCGAAAGGGGTTGGTGGTGACACAATTCAGCATTTCATTCGTCCTGATTGCGGTTTCGACACTGATCATCCTGCAATCCGAATACCTGAAAAACAAGGATCTTGGAATCGATAAGGATTTGATCCTGCACATAGGACTGCCAGAGACCGAAACCAGCAAGCTCGCGGCGTTGCGTAATGAACTGTCGGCATTGCCGGAAGTGGCAGATCTCTCGTTTTTCCGTAGTGCGCCATCCGTGCAGATCAGCGGTGGCGGAACGATCAAGTTCGAGAACCGCGAGTGGGAAAAATTTGTGGCACGGTCGAGAGCCGCGGACGACCATTTTGTCAAAACATATGGATTGAAGCTCGTAGCCGGACGTATTCCTGCGCATTCGGACACGCTGAATGAGCTGCTAATCAACCAAAAACTGGTGAAAGCATTGGGATTGAAATCGCCGGAGGAGGCATTGGATAAAGAACTGCAGGTGGGCGATGCCGGCAAAACAGGGACGATCGTAGGGGTACTGTCCGACTTCAATAATGGAGATTTGTATACCAGCATTGAACCAATTATCGTATTTGCAGACCAGAAACGCTATCGTTCGGCAGGTGTAAAGTTAAGCCGGATGAATGCCTCGACAATCGGCCGGATTGCGGCTGTGTGGCAGAAGCAGTTTCCCGAGAATGTTTTCGAATACAGTTTTTACGACGAGGAGATCGCAAAGTTCTACCAGCGTGAGGAGCTGGCTACGCGCCTTACCACGACGTTTGCATTGCTATCGGTGTGCCTGTCGTGCCTGGGGCTTTTCGGGCTTGCCATTTTCGCGATAGAGCAACGGACAAAGGAAATAGGTGTCCGGAAAGTGCTTGGTGCGTCGGTGGCTGGGATTACCGCAATGTTGTCGATGGATTTTCTGAAACTGGTATTTGTAGCGATCGTGATCGCCAGTCCGGTTGCCTGGTATTTGATGAATAAATGGTTACAGGATTTTGCCTACCGCATTGATATCCATTGGAGCATATTCGCCTGGGCCGCTTTTCTGGCGGCAGGGATTGCGCTACTGACGGTTGGTTTTCAAAGTATTAAGGCGGCGTTGACGGATCCGGTGAAATCGTTGCGGAGTGAGTGACGGTTGACGGCTGACCGCCGAGTGCGGGAATGACGACGATAGATGACAGACCATAGACGATAGACCATGGACCATTTCAATTTGATATGAGACAATTGAAGAGTAATCAATGGCAATAGTCAATGGTCCATGGTCGATCGTCCATGGTCAATAAAACACAATTCGGCGGTCGGCGGTCAGTCGTCTGCGGTCAAAATAACGAATCATGCTAAAAAGCTACCTCAAAATCGCGTGGCGGAGTCTGATCAAGGATCGGCAGTTTACGTTACTTAACCTGGTCGGTCTGTCGACGGGCCTCGCTTGTACATTGCTCATTTACTTATGGATAGGGGATGAGTTGCGCGTTGACAAGCACAATGCAAAAGCCGCGCACTTGTTCCAGATCATGGTCAACCAGCCTAATGAGGACGGAATCAAAACAGGCGAACATACTGCCGGTTTGTTAGCTGATGCATTGAAGGCCGAAATGCCCGAAGTCGAGTTTGCGACGACGGTTGTACCGGCCGAATGGTTTTCCAACAAAGGCATAATAGCGGCCGGGGAGACGAAGTTGAAGGCGGGAGGGCAGTTCGTAAGCCGCGACTACTTCGATGTTTTTACCTGCCCGTTTATCCAGGGCGACGCAAACGCATTAGTGGGGGATAAAAACACGCTAGCACTTTCGGAGGAACTGGCATCCAAACTTTTCGGGACAACCCAAAATGTGGTGGGCAAAACCGTGAAGTGGGAGGAAGGCCAGTTTAGCGGACTTTACCGTGTAGGTGGTGTTTTCAAAGGTAATCCCAGCAATGCGAGCAATCAATTTGATATTCTGTTCAATTTCGAGCAGTTCAAGGCCCGCAGACCTGGAATGGAAAAATGGACGAACAGCGATCCTCACACATTTGTAATCCTTAAAAACGGAGCAGACGAGGCGCTATTTAATGAAAAGATCAAACAACTGCTTCGAACTAAAAATAAGGAGATTGATTCTGAACTATTCGCAATCAGGTACTCGGATAAATACCTGCGTGGACAGTTTGAAAACGGCCTGCAAATCGGTGGCCGCATCACTTATGTGCGGCTCTTTTCGGTGATCGCGGCATTCATTCTGGTCATTGCCTGTATCAATTTTATGAACCTCTCGACGGCCAAGGCTTCGGGTCGGATGAAAGAAGTGGGGATCAAAAAGGTGGTAGGTGCATTGCGCAGTTCGTTGGTTTTGCAGCATTTGGGCGAATCGGTTTTGCTCACATTTGTTTCACTGGTTGTGGCAGTTGGATTAGTAGCGTTACTTCTGCCCGATTTCAATGCCATTACAGGAAAAGAGATCAGTCTGTCACCAGATGGTACGCTTATATCAGCCGCGTTGGTCATCACACTGGTGACCGGCCTGCTGGCAGGCAGCTATCCGGCTTTGTATCTCTCAGGGTTCGATCCGGTTTCCGTTTTGAAAGGAAAGTTGAGAAATACCGCCGGTGAATTGCTGGTGCGGCGTGGGCTGGTTGTATTTCAGTTTGCAGTGTCGGTGATATTTATTGTTTCTGTGATCGTGGTTTACCGGCAGATCCAGTTTATTCAAAACAAAAATCTGGGCTATAACCGTGAACATATAATCCATTTTGAAATACCCCTCGAAATGGATTCGCTGAAATTAAAAGCGGCGGAAGCATTTCTGGGTGAAGTCAAGAATATTCCGGGAGTGGTGAATGCATCGAGCTATTACCACAACCTGACAGGCCAGCATGGAGCCATTTCCGGTTTCGAATGGCCCGGTAAGCCAGCCGGGACGGACATCGAGTTCTCTAACCTGGAAGTAGGGTACAATTTCATGGAAACAATGGGCATGTCATTGCGGGAAGGCAGGTTCTTTTCGCAGAACGGGAGCGCCCGGAATGAGATCATATTCAATGAGTCGGCGATCAAAAGTATGGGGTTGAAAGACCCGGTTGGCAAAACCGTGAAGTTCTGGGGAATGGAGCGACAAATCGTAGGCGTTGTGAAGGACTTCAATTTTGAATCGCTGTACGAGCCTGTCAAGCCCTGCTTTTTCCAGATGTATCCCATTATGCCGAATGTAATGGTCAAAATTCAGAACGGTTCCGAGGAACAAACGATCGCCCGCGTGCGCAAGCTGTTTCAGGATTATCACAGAGGATTGGTTTTCGATTTTCAGTTTCTGGATGAGAATTACAAGGCATTGTATGCTTCTGAACGGCGTGTGGGTGTTTTGTCACGCTACTTCGCGGGGCTTGCGATCTTGATTTCTTGCCTCGGGCTTTTTGGATTGGCCGCATTCACGGCGCAACGTCGCCAAAAGGAGATCGGCATCCGAAAAGTCGTAGGGGCGTCGGTGGGCAATGTGGTAATGATGCTTTCGATGGATTTTATCAAACTTCTGCTCATTGCCTTACTGATCGCCTTTCCGTTGGTGGGCTGGGCGATGTACCAATGGCTGAACAATTTCGCATTCCGGATTGATCTGAGTGCAGGCATATTTATCGCCGCCGGAGGAACGCTGGTGCTGGTCACATTGGCGACGGTGGGTTATCAGGCGGTGAAAGCAGCATTGCTGGATCCGGTGAAATCGTTGAGGAGTGAATGATGACCGCCGACGGCTAACCGCCGAATGCGGTATGGTGGACGGTATACTTGCGACCATCGACCATAGATGATGGGTGTGAGCAAGGAAAAGTTATGGTCTATGGCCCGTGGGCCATGGTCAGTCACGAAACAAAGTCAAAAGCAATCGGCGGTCGGCGGTCCATGGTCGGCGGTCAATCAGAAACAAGTTCATAAAACAGCGCCATGCTAAATAACTATTTAAAAATCGCGTTCCGTAACCTCATAAAAAACAAGGGTTACTCGGCTATCAACATCGGCGGGTTGGCTGTGGGGATGGCTGTGGCTATGATAATCGGCCTTTGGGTTTACGATGAATTCGCGTTCGATCGGTACCATAGAAATTATGATCGCATTGCCAAGGTGGTGGAACGGGGCGTTTTCGAGGGCAAAACCTTCGATGGTGGCGAGTATACTTCCTATCCGTTGGGACAATATCTGCGCGAGCACCACAAGGAAGATTTTGAATATGTGATTCAATCATCGTGGACAGATGAGCATATACTGGCTTATAAAGACAACCGATTTACTAAAACTGGTGCTTATCTGAGTGGTGAAGCTCCGCATATGTTCACGCTGCAGATGCTGCGCGGTACGCGCGATGGGCTCAATGAACGCAATTCGATCATGATTGCCGAGTCGGTGGCCAAAGCTCTGTTTGGAAATGAAAACCCGATGGACAAGATCGTAAAGCTCGATAACCAGCTCGACGTGAAGGTGACAGGCGTTTATGAAGACTTACCTTATAACACGGAGTTTCGCGACCTGACCTTCGTTGCACCCTGGGATTTGTACGTGGCCACACAGAATTGGGTACAGGAAGCGCGGGACAAGGAGCAGTGGAACAATAATTCATGGCAGTTATTAGCACAAATACGCTCTAATTCCACATTTGAAGGAGTTACCGAAAGGATCAAGAATATCAAAATGCAGCACACGCCGGAAGCCCGGTTTTTGAAACCCCAAAACTATCTGCTACCGATGTCCAAATGGCATTTGTATGGCACGTGGGACGACAGGGGCCAACCGGATGGGCGTATCCGCTATGTTTGGCTTTTTGCGATTATTGGTGTGTTTGTGTTGTTGCTGGCGTCGATCAATTTCATGAACCTGAGCACTGCCCGGTCGGAGAAACGCGCCAAAGAAGTGGGCATCCGCAAGGCGATCGGATCGCTGAGAGGACAGTTGATCAACCAGTTTTTTAGCGAATCCTTTATGGTCGTCTTTCTGGCTTTCATTTTCGCAATCCTGATCGTGATGCTTGCATTACCTTCTTTCAATGAAATGGCTGACAAACGGATCGCATTCCCTTGGAATAATGGCTATTTCTGGGTCGCAGGATTTACATTTTGCTTGCTGACCGGGCTTTTGTCGGGCAGTTATCCGGCATTGTACTTGTCGTCGTTTCAACCTGTGAAAGTGCTGAAAGGGACATTCAATGCAGGCCGGTTCGCGGCTATTCCACGTAAGGTGTTGGTAGTGTTGCAGTTTACAGTCTCTGTTACGCTGATCATCGGGACGGCCATTGTTTACAAACAAATACAACACGCGAAAAACAGGCCCGTCGGCTATGACCGGGCAGGACTTATCACCGTCGAGATAAACACGCCCGAGTTACGTAGCCAGTATAACAGGCTTCGCGGCGCGTTGCTGGAAACGGGTGCGGTGTTGGAAATGTCTACTTCGTCGTCCCCATCGACCTTCGTTGGGTCCAATAATGGCGGTTTCAGCTGGCCGGGTAAGGATCCGAACCTTCATGAGAATTTTGGGACGATTGCCGTTACCCATGATTTTGGGAAAACCATGGGCTGGCAGTTCATCGCAGGCCGCGATTTTTCCCGTCAGTTCTCTACCGATTCTTCCGCGATGGTAATTAATGAATCTGCATTGAAATATATGGGTTTCAGCAAGCCATCGGAAATCATTGATCAAACGGTAAAATGGGGTGAGACGCCGCACAAAGTAGTGGGGGTGATCCGGGATATGGTGATGGGCTCGCCGTTCAGCCTGGTCCGGCCTACCTTATTTATGGTCAATTATGGATGGGCGAATTTTATTAATGTCAAACTGAAACCCGGATTGCCGCTTAGGGAGTCGCTGGCGAAAGTGGGCGCGGTTTTCCGGGAAGTGAGTCCAGGCAGTCCTTTCGATTATAAATTTACCGACGAACAATACGCCTTGAAATTCGCCGCTGAGGAGCGCATTGCCACGCTGTCGTCGGTATTTGCAGTGCTCGCGATCCTGATCAGCTGCCTTGGCCTGTTTGGCCTGGCCTCATTCACCGCCGAACAGCGGACGAAGGAGATTGGCGTGCGTAAGGTATTGGGCGCTTCGGTCAGTAATCTGTGGGCACTATTGTCACGCGAGTTTGTGGTACTGGTAATCATCTCGTTCCTGATTTCCACGCCCTTCGCCTGGTATTTCCTGAACGGATGGCTTGAAAAATATGAGTACCGAACCGAAATCCCCTGGTGGATTTTCGCTGCCGCCGGTTTGGGTGCATTGGCAATCACATTGGCGACGGTAAGTTATCAGGCTGTCAGAGCCGCATTGCTGGATCCGGTGAAGTCGTTGAAGAGTGAATGATGATGGCCGACGGCTGATGATGAGATATAGACCATGGACCATGGACCATGGACCATGGACCATAGACCATAGTTTTGGTCCCAGCAATGTATTAAACTATAACCCATGGTCCATCGTCTATATCCCGTCTGCGGTCAAAAAGAACAACGTTACCAAAAAAATGCATCATGCTAAAAAACTACCTAAAAATCGCCCTTCGTAACCTTTTGAAAAACAAAGGGTATACTGCTATTAACATTTTTGGTTTAGCGTTGGGGCTGGCAACTTGTTTGCTGATCGTGCTGTATGTTTCGGACGAACTGAGCTACGACAAGCATCATCGCGATGCTCATCGCCTTTTCCGGATCGCTTTGGAAGCCCGGAATGAAAAATGGGCGGGAACACCCGGGCCGGTTGCGGCAGGGGTGAAGACCGACTTCCCGGAAGTGGAAACGGTCGCCCGCGTTCTCAAATTCTCCGGCATTGACCGAATGTTACTCGAAAACCGGGGTGGCAAAGAAGTAACGCGGTTTTATGAAACCAACGGCTATTATGCCGATTCTACATTATTCGAGGTTTTTACGTATGATTTCAAATACGGAAACCCCAAAAACGCGCTAAGTAAGCCTAACACGCTGGTGCTTTCCGAGACCGTGGCTGGGAAGCTGTTCGGCGATACTGACCCTGTGGGGAAGGTGATACGGGTAGGGCTTACATTCGGTGATTTTAATTATACCGTAACCGGCGTTTATCGGAGTAATCGCAAGTCGCATATCGACGCACATTACTTTTTGTCGATGCAAAATGGGGATATGGGTGGCTGGGTAGCGAGCCAGAACAACTGGTCCATGAACAACATTTTTCATACCTATGTGAAATTGCGCGACGGCACAGATCCGACTGCTTTTGAGGCCAAACTGACACCATTTTTGATGCGCCACGGCGAAGCCGATCTGAAGGCATTGGGTATTTCCAAGGAATTGTTCATTCAGCCGGTTACGGATATTTACCTGAAATCGGCCATTGGCAACGAGATCGCGCCGAATGGCAGCATGACCTATCTTTATATTTTTGGTTCGATTGCTGTCTTTCTGTTGCTGATCGCTTGTATCAACTTTATGAACCTCAGTACCGCGCGCTCGGAGAAGCGGGCGAAGGAGGTTGGTGTGCGCAAGGTGATGGGGGCCGTCAGGAACTCGCTGGTGCATCAGTTTCTCGGAGAGTCGATGATGCTCGCGGTCATGGCGTTGGCGATTGCGGTGCTGGTAGTACAATTACTCTTACCCTATTTCAACAATCTGACAGGGAAAGCGCTTGATATGTTTTCAGAGCCCGCATTTCTTTATTGGATGGCGGGAATCACGTTGTTTACCGGATTGGTGGCGGGACTTTATCCGGCCCTATACCTGTCGTCATTCAGGCCGGTGAGTGTGCTGAAAGGCAGGTTAGTGAATGTAAAATCGCCTGTATTGCTTCGGAAAGGGCTTGTTGTTTTTCAATTTACAGTCTCCATTATTCTCATCCTTGGTGCCATCGTCATCGGACAGCAACTTTCCTTTCTGCAAAATCAGAACCTGGGTTTTGACAAAGAACAAAAGCTGATTGTACCGTTCAGAAACAACAAGGCAGCAACGAATTACAATGCATTAAGGGAAGAAGTGCTGCGGGTACCGGGCGTGGAAGCCGCTACCAGCGGATCGGTTTATCCGGGTATTGAAAGTATTGAGGATTTACCATTTTATACCGACAACAAAACCTTGCATGATGCGGTGGACGTCCATTTCGCCACGGTCGGCAATGACTATGTGGAAACGTTGGGATTAAAGATGGTCGCTGGACGCTCTTTTACAAAGGCATTTGGCGCAGATTCGAGTAGCATTATCCTTAACGAAACGGCCGCACGCGAGCTGGGTTATGACGGAGTGTCGGCGATCGGCAAGAATGTCTATTTCGAATTGGGCGGTAAGCGACAAAGCTTGCAGGTCGTCGGGATCGTTAGAGATTTCAATTTCCGCAGCCTGCACGAAGGCATTAAGCCCTATGCGCTCACCACGAGCATTACCGATAAGTATCAGTATTTCATTGCGAGTGTAAAAACGAAGGACTATTCGGGCACGCTCGCATCAGTGGAGGCGGCCTGGAAACGGCTGAACCCCGATATTCCATTCGCTTACTCGTTCCTCGACCAGGACTTTCAAAAGAATTATGAAAATGAAAGCCGCACGGGCAGCATTGTATTGTATTTCACCTGTATTGCGGTCGTGATAGCTTGTCTTGGACTATTTGGGCTTGCGGCTTTTTCGGCAGAACGCAGAACGAAGGAAATCGGCGTCCGGAAAGTGCTTGGGGCATCAGTAGGCGGCATCGTAGGGATGCTTTCCGGAGAATTTCTTTCACTTGTGTGTATCGCACTCGTTATCGCTGCACCCATCGCGTGGCTGGGTATGCGGCAATGGTTGCAGGGATTTGCCTATCAGGTTGGAATCCAATGGTGGATTTTCCCGCTTACCGGGCTGCTGGTTGTAACGGTTGCATTATTGACAGTTGGTTTCCAGAGTGTCAGAGCCGGTTTGATGAATCCGGTGAAGTCGTTGCGAAGTGAGTGACGGCTAGATGACCGGCAACCGGCAACCGGCGACCGGCGACTGCCGACCGCCGACGGCTGACCGCTGAAAGCGTGTATGTTGGGCGGTCAGCGGGATGACTATGGAACATGGACCATAAATGCGACGTGTTTTGTGCATGATTTCTGACATCAATTATGTGTAAGTCGTTGCGAAGCGAATGAATGACCGTCGCCGACCGACCGCCGAGTTATTGTTGTTCGGAAGGCAAATCGATTGCGGTACTGACCATGGACAATACACCATGGGCCATGGCTGAGCAGTGCTGCGATATTAGTCTTGTATCGATATTTTAATGCATGGTCTATTGTCCATGGTCCAAAACTCGACACCAATAATCGGCCGTCGGTGGTCAAAACAAAATCCCAAACATCATGCTAAAAAACTATTTCAAAATCGCGCTCCGGAACCTGGTAAAGAGCAAGGGGTATTCGGCTATTAATATTTGTGGGCTGTCGGTTGGGATGGCTGTGGCGGTGTTGATAGGCCTTTGGGTTCACGATGAATTATCGTTCGATCATTACCACAAAAATCATGACCGTCTCGGGCAGGTTTGGCAGTTTGTGCAGTTTGGTCCCGAGAAGTCGCCTTACAATGTAGCGCCGTTGCCGCTGGCGGTCGAAATGAAGGAGAAATATCCCGATTTTGAAGCGGTGAGCAAGTCGGCTTACCGGGACATTATTATTACAAATGGGGATAAGATGTTTTCTAAGTCGGGGCAGTATGTGGAGCCTTCGTTTACGAAAATGATGTCGGTCCGGATTGTTGCAGGTATCGATAATTTGAAGGATGTCAATGCTGTACTACTTTCGGAGTCGTTTGCGCGTTCGCTGTTTGGTAATACCAATCCGATTAATAAAGTGGTAAAAATCAATAGCAACCGTGATGTGAAAGTGACGGGCGTGTTTGAGGATATTCCCAATAACAGCACATTCAGGGACACCCAGGTGCTTGCTCCGTGGGAGCTTTTCAAGGCGATGGACGAATCGATAAAAAGGGCCGATACCCAATGGGATGAGAACTCCTATCAGATATTTGCCCAGCTCCGGGAAAACGCAGATTTCGCGACCGCTTCCGCCAAGATTAAGGATTTGCGGATGAAACGGGAAAACCCGCCTGGCTACAAACCCGAATTTTTCGTACATCCAATGAACCGTTGGCACCTGTATTCCGATTTTCAGAACGGTAAGAATACCGGCGGGCTCATCACATTTGTGTGGCTGTTTGGTACCATAGGTGTTTTTGTGCTGTTATTGGCTTGCATTAACTTCATGAATCTCAGCACGGCACGATCGGAAAAAAGAGCGAAGGAAGTGGGTATCCGAAAGGCTATCGGCTCCTTACGCGCACAATTGGTGGGCCAGTTTTTCAGCGAATCAATCCTGGTAGTGCTGATCGCCTTTTGTCTTTCACTATTGCTGGCCGGGTTGGCATTACCTGCATTCAATGAAGTTGCCGAAAAGAAAATCACGCTGCCATGGGCTAACCCCGTGTTCTGGCTTGCCGGAATCGTTTTTAGCCTGCTTACAGCCATGATAGCAGGAAGTTATCCGGCACTTTACCTTTCATCTTTTCAACCATTAAAAGTATTGAAGGGGACATTCAAAGCCGGGAAGTTTGCTGCCGTGCCAAGAAAAGTGCTGGTAGTCACACAGTTTACGGTTTCGGTTACGCTCATCATTGGAACTGTCGTCGTTTTCAGGCAAATACAGCATGCAAAAAATCGGCCTATCGGGTACAGCAAGCAAGGGCTGATCGAAGTGGATATGAATACGCCGGCGCTGTTTGGTCATTATAATGCATTGAAAAATGATCTCATGAACACGGGTGTCGTAAGCGGCTATTCGCAGTCCTCAGGCTCGGTGACGGTGCAGTATGGTGGGGTAACCAACCTTTCGTGGCCCGGTAAGGCGCCGGATGCGGTGCCTCTGGTGATGTCGAACAACATTTCGCATGACTATGGCAAAACTGTCGGCTGGGAAGTAGCCCAGGGCCGGGACTTCTCCCGCAACTATCCAACGGATTCGACGGCGATGATCATCAACGAGTCGGCACTGGAATTGACGGGGCTCAAAAAACCGCTGGAATCGATTCTTAACTGGGGAGGAAAGGATTACCGGTTGATCGGCGTGGTAAAGGACATGGTCCGGGAATCCCCTTTTAGCGGGATCAGCCCGGCATTCTATGTTATCAACTATCGGAACACCAATGTGATTAACATCAGGCTGTCGCCTGCCGCGGGCATGAGCGACGCTTTGGGAAAAGTAGGAGCTGTTTTCAGAAAATACGATCCAGGTAGTCCGTTTACCTACCAGTTTGTAGATGCCATGTTTTCAAAGAAGTTTGCCGATGAGGAGCGGATCGGTAAACTCGCTTCGTTCTTCACAGTTTTGGCCATATTCATCTCTTGTCTGGGGCTCTTTGGTCTTGCCTCATTCGTTGCGGAGCAGCGGACCAAAGAAATCGGTATCAGGAAAGTCCTCGGAGCTTCGATTGCCAACCTTTGGAAGCTCTTATCGACCGACTTTGTGGTGCTGGTGCTGGTTGCCTGTGTCATTTCCGGCCCCATTGCCTGGTATTTTATGAGCGGATGGCTGAAAACCTATACCTACCGCACCGAGCTATCCTGGTGGATATTCGCCGCAACGGGTTTGGGTGCGCTAGGCATCACATTACTCACCGTAAGCTTCCAGGCCATCCGTGCAGCGTTGATCAATCCGGTGAAATCGTTGCGGGCGGAGTAGGATGTTGACCGCCGACCGCTGACGGCCGGTCGAGACCAAGGACCAAGGACCATAGACCATGTTTCTTTGGGCCTTGGTCTATTTTGTCCGCAATGGTCCATGGTCGATCGTCTATGGTCTCGACCGGCAACCGGCGGTCGGCCGTCATCTCCATTAATCTTCCATTAATCCCGCTAACCGGTAACCAAATTTCGTCTGAGGGCTTTATCTTGCATAGGAATTTATCTAGCCTATAAACCCTTGCGCAAAGTCTTTACTTTCAGTGTAGCCATTGTTCTCGCGATCGTTTCCGGGCCGCTTCTGGCCCAGAAAAATCACGTTGTGTCCAATCTCGAAGCAAGCGTAGAGGCTGGGGCTTATTTGTCTTCCAATGGAGAAACACCCTTCTGGCTTACGACAAATCAGTTTGGAATGGTGCCGGATCGTGCCACGGCGGGCTTTGTGCAGGCAACAGCACACAGGAAATATGTCTTTTATGATAGCCTTTCCAACCGGCCACGGAAGTTTGACTGGAGTGCGGGGGTGAGCCCGGTAGGTTTTTTCAATAAGGACGAGCGCTTTCAGTTCGTGCTGCCCGAAGCGCATGCCAGTGTCCGGTTCAAAAGCGTGGAGTTATATGCCGGAAGACGCCGTGAGGTGATGGGGCTGGGAGATACCACATTATCGTCTGGTTTTTATTCCATGTCTGGTAACTCGCTTCCAATACCTAAAATACAGATCGGGACGGTAGGATTTACGCCGCTGAAATTTACACGGAATTTTGTTGCGGTGCATGCGGGGTTTGCGCACGGCTGGTTCAATGCCGATTACATCAAGGGGGTAAGACTGCATCAGAAGTTTGTTTATTTGAGATTGGGTAAAAGCAAAAATAAATTCTACTTAGGCCTGAACCACAACGTCATGTGGGCCGGCCATTCCGACTATCTCAAACAACACCCCGACCTGGCTGTGAACGGGGAACTGCCTTCATCGTGGTCGATTTATCCCAATGTGGTGTTCGCATTTACCTCCAAAAACTGGTTTGAAAAAAACGGCTACGGGGCATTCGACAGCTATCGCGTCGGGAACCATTTGGGTAGCTATGACGTCGCTTTCGAAACAAAACTTAGCAGTTACAAGCTGTTCATTTACCATCAGCATCCGTTCGAGGATGTTTCCAGCATGCTTTTCAAGAACATTCCAGATGGGCTTTATGGGGTTAATTTTAAACTAAACCCGGGCAGTGCAACAGGCGGCTTCGCCATTACCCACCTGACATTGGAATTTCTCAGTACCAAGAACCAGTCGGGGTCCGAATTTTATATTCCTGGCAGTACTTACCAGGGCGCAGATAATTATTTCAATCACTCGCAGTACACCGAAGGCTGGTCCTACCAAGGCAAAACGGTGGGTACTCCTTTTATTATCCCTGGTAAGGATATGGACCGGTCGAAGTTGAGGAATGACAGGTATTTTCCGGACAACCGCGTCAATGTCTGGTACATCGGAACTCAGGGGAAAATCGGCAAGGCACTGGCGCTTACATTGAGAGTTTCATACAGTCAGAATTTTGGAACACCTGGCGCCGTTATCGACCCGCCGAAAGGGCAGTTCTCTTCGGTGCTAGGTGCGCAATATCGTGTGCCCGGATTGAAAACAACCAGCATCCTAGCCCGGATTGCTACCGATCAGGGCGATATTTTTACACGTCGGACAGGCGGCTATATCGGAATCCGCAAGGACTGGTAAAAGCTTGTCCATAGGTGAACAAGATTGTTCGAATTCGGACAATATCCGCATTTTTCCATCCTGTAACTTATTGATTATTAGTACGTTGATGTGCCTGGCATAACTTTGTTAATGCACGCATGTACAGTCATTGTCAGGGAATTACGTTTTCTGGCAATTGTTGTTTTTAGCCTATTGCTTTTCGGCTGACCATGGAGTGGAGGTAGACTGCGCACAGACTTTCACATGAGTGATTTAATGTAGGAACAGACAATGGTCGGCGGTCCATGGTCAAAAACACAGAACATGCTAAAAAATTACCTCAAAGTCGCCCTCCGGAATATCTGGAAGAACAAGGTTTTTTCGGCGATCAATATTGTTGGGTTGGCGGTCAGTATGGCCGCCTGCATTGTGATCATGCTGTTCGTTTTCTATGAGCGCAGCTTCGACGGGCTGCATTCCAAAAACATTTATCGTCTCGACGAGGTGCAGAAGTTCGAAGGAATGGTCGCTCCGCAGAAAGTGGCGCTCTCGATGTTCCCAATGGGGCCGACGTTAGAAGAAGAGTTTCCCGAAATCCGTCAGTTTGTAAGAATAAATACCACGGGAAAATTACCGGTGCATTACCGTGAGCAAAGGGTCGAGCTATCACAGGCGTTCCTGACCGATTCTAATTTTTTCAAGCTTTTTGATTACCCAATTATTGAAGGGGAGAAAGACAGGGTGCTGAAAGAACCGAATAGCGTCGTCCTGTCCGAGAAAAGCGCCAAAAGTATCTTTGGTAATGTCGACCCTATTGGCAAAACCATCAACCATTTCGGGAACGACACGCTTACATTGAAAGTAACAGGTATTATGAAGGATGTACAGACAAACTCGCATTTGCAGTTTGATGCCCTGATTTCCTTCAATACGATAGCCAAACCTGATTTCATGAAAAACTGGGGTGGCAACTGGCTTGTCACTTACCTGGAACTGGCTCCCGGTACAGACGTGGCGAAGATGGAAAAGAAATTCCCAGGTTTCCTCAAAAAACACATGAAAGAGGGCGGCTGGAAGTTTTATGAGCTGTTTTTGCAGCCCTTGGCCGAGGTTCACGCGCAATCCGTCGACATAACTCACGATTATATCAATTACCAGAAATTCGATAAGCGGTATACCTACGTTTTCTCGATCATCGCGGCGATCGTGCTCATTATTGCCTGTGTAAATTTCATGAACCTATCGACAGCCAGATCAACGGGCCGGGCGAAAGAAGTAGGGATAAGGAAATCGATCGGGGCGCAGCGTTTTCAGTTGGCCGGGCAATTTATAGGTGAATCGGTGTTGCTGGCCTTGTTTTCGTTGGTGCTGGCCATTGCTATTGTGAAACTGGTGATGCCCGCTGTGGCGAATTTCAGTCAGCGACGGCTCGAATTTTCGATCTTTCAGCATCCGGGCTTGCTACTTGTGATATTGTCGGTTACTGTCTTCGTCGGAATGCTTTCGGGTTTGTACCCGGCGGCATTTTTAAGCGCTTTCGAACCCGTGAAGGTTTTGAAAGGGACTATTCGGGTTGGCAAAAGCAATTTTCGGAATGCATTGGTCGTGGCTCAATTTACCAGTGCCGTTTTTCTGATCATTGCCACCGGGTTCGCGGTGAAGCAGCTGCAATATATGGTCAATAAAAACCCTGGCTTCGACAAGGAACAGGTGGTGGTCATACCGTTAAATTCGAAATCTGATACGAAATATGCTGCACTGAAACAGGAATTGCTGACAAACTCTTCTATCGAAGCAGTTACCGGCTCACAACAACGGCTTGGCAACAACCTGCATCAAACCGGCGTGTCATTCCAGGGAACCGCTGCAAAACGGGAGCTGACATCCTCACAGGTGGTCGTCGACCCGGATTATTTGAAGTTATATAAGATCAAACTTCTGGCCGGCCGCAATTTCACACACGAGGCTGGTGACAATGCTAAAACCTATATAATCAACGAGTCGCTTGCCAAGGAACTATTAAAGGGCGAGCCGACGCTGACAATGGAGACATTGATTGGTAAGCGGTTCGGTTTTTCAGGAATGGATTCGCTTTCGACCATTGTGGGCGTGACAGAGGATTTTAACTTCAATTCTCTGCACCACAAAGTAGAAACACTTTGCATTTTCAACCAGAAAGACTGGTCATACTCCGAAATGTCGGTCCGAATCAAAGGCGGCAGTACGCAACAGGCGCTTGCGGCCATCCAGGCGACGTGGAACAAACTTGTGCCCGACCAGCCATTTACCTATTCATTCCTCGACGAGCATTTTGCTGAAATGTACCGCGCCGATAGTCAGGTAAGCGAAATTGTGGGCATCCTGGCCGGATTGGCAATTTTCGTATCCTGTCTGGGGCTGTTCGGGCTGGCGTCGTATTCTGCGGAGCGGAGGATCAAGGAAATAGGGGTGCGGAAAGTAATGGGCGCTTCGGTGGCGGGTATCGTGGCCCTGCTTTCAAGGGATTTCCTCCAACTCGTGCTCATCTCCATCCTGATTGCCTCGCCTATTGCCTGGTGGGCGGTGAGGGCGTGGCTCAATGACTTTGCATACCGTATTGATATCGAATGGTGGATGTTCCTTTTCGCCGGTGCGCTGGCGGTGCTGGTAGCATTGTTCACGATCAGTTTTCAGAGTATTAAGGCGGCTTTGATGAATCCGGTAAAGAGTCTTAGGGCGGAGTGAGATTTTGTCGACCGCTGACGGCCGACCGCTGACGGAGTGTCGACCACAGATGATAGACGATGGACGACGAACGATAGACCATGGACCATAGACCATGGCGACAAAGTCAAATGGTCCATGGTCGATCGTCTATGGTCAAAAGAAGTTCTCAAAAAACAAAACACCATGCTAACAAATTACCTAAAAATTGCTCAACGCAACCTACTAAGGCATAAAGCCTTTTCGTTTATCAATATTCTCGGTTTGACGATTGGGCTGACGTGCTGTTTTCTGATTATGGTATTCGTACGCCATGAGGTGAGTTATGACACCTTTCATGCGAAATATGACCGCATTTACAGGCTTAATTATATGCCCAAATTCGCGGGCTATTCTATTTACTTCGGGCTCACGCCTGCGGTTGCGTCCCCGCTGCTTCCCGATTATTTTTCGGAGGTTGAAAAGTCGGCCAGGGTGTATCGAAGCAATGCGACTATTGAAATAAAAGGTACTCAAAGCCCACGTCCGGTCAAATTCGATGAGGATCATTTCTTTTTTGCGGATTCGTCTCTGCTTGGTATTTTCTCTTTCAACTTTATTGAAGGCGATCCTAAAACGGCGTTGAAACAAAAATATTCCCTGATTATCACCGATGAGATTGCGCGCAAATATTTCGGTAATGCCAATGCCCTGGGCAGAACCGTAACCTATGAAGGGAAGCATGCGCTGACCATTACGGGCGTCGTGAAGGCATTTCCGGATAATTCGCATATAAGGATAGATCTGCTGTCGGACTATCAGACCATGTTTGCGACCGAAAGTGAGCTGGTGCGGACCAATCTTCCGCAGAACTGGGTAATCACGCACTCGGCCACTTACGTTCTGCTACGGCAAGGAAAGACCGCTGATGCGGTCAATGCCCGCTTACCGAAATTTCTGGCAACCCATGCCGATGCACAAATTGCAAAGGACATCGAATATCGATTGCAGCCGCTGAGCGATATTCATTTTAATGCGGAAGTGGAAGGTAATCCCGAGCCTACCGGCAGCACGACTTACGTGTACGTCTTCCTGGGCATTGGCATAATGACTTTGCTCATAGCCTGCATTAACTTCATCAATCTCTCGACCGCGCGCTCGCTACAACGTGCGCGTGAGGTAGGCATACGCAAGACGTTAGGAAGCGAGAAGATACAGATTGTCGCTCAGTTTCTGGGCGAATCGCTGTTGCTGAGTGGTATTGCGCTGGTTTTCGCAGTAATTTTAATTGCATTGCTTTTCCCGGTGCTCAATGCACTCACAAACAAAAACCTTTCGTGGGAATACCTGCTGGCTAATCCTGTTTTGCTGGTTGTATTCTGCTTGGTGGCGATTGTCGCCGGGTTACTGTCAGGTAGTTATCCGGCGTTTTTTGTGGCGCGTTTTCAGCCTATTGCTACGTTGAAGGGCAGTTTTGTAAGTGGAAAAGCGAGAGGCGGAGCGATCAGGCAGGTGCTGCTGGGCTTTCAGTTTATCGCTTCGATTGTCCTGATCATCGGGGCCATGGTGGCATTCCGGCAGCTTCGGTTCCTGATGGACCAGCCAATGGGGTTCAACAAGGATTATATTATTACGGCCGATATCCGTAACGATAAGATCACGAATGTGTTCGCTGCCCGGAATGATAGCGCCTACCAAAGACTGAAAACATTTCGCGAGGCGCTCATGCACCATGCAGGTGTGGAAGACGTCACTTTTGCAACCCAGCGAATGGCGACTGGCGCCGTACGCCGTAACATTGTTCCCGAAGGCAAAACGCAGGATGCCAATCTCTTCATTGGTACGATTGGTATTGATTTCAATTTTGTAAAAACATATGGACTCAAACTCGCGATGGGCAGGGAATTGTCGGAGCAATATTCGACTGACAAGTCCTCAGGGTTCCTAATCAATGAGACCGGTGTCAAAATGCTGGGTTGGAAGTCGAACGCCGAGGCATTGAACAAAGGCATTAACCTCGAAGGTAAGCAGGGGCGGATCGTCGGTATTCTGAAGGATTTCCACGGCCAGTCGCTCCAAAACCCGATCGAGGGGATGGTGTTTCACATTGAACAGCCACTTTTTACCCAGATATCTGTCAAACTTTCGCCTACCGCAATGGATAAGACGCTGGCATTTGTAGGGCAGGAGTGGGATAAATATTTTCCCGAAAAGGGCTTCGACTATCAGTTTCTCGACCAGAGCATTGCAGATGCATATGCGAGCGAACAACGTCTCAGCAAGCTGATCACCTACTTTGCAGGCCTTGCTGTGTTAATATCCTGCCTGGGCCTTTACGGCCTCGTCTCGATCGTTACCCAGCAGCGGACCAAGGAAATAGGGATCCGGAAAGTACTGGGAGCTTCGGTCAGGAGCATTGTACAGCTATTGTCGCGTGATTTTGTGGTGCTGGTGGGTATTGCGCTGATCATCGCCAGCCCGCTAGCCTGGTACGCAATGGATAAATGGCTGGAAAACTTTGCATTTAAAACTAATATCACCTGGTGGATCTTTGGGCTGGCAGGTGTAGTAACAGTAGGAGTTACATTGTTGACCGTCAGCTTCCAAAGTATAAAAGCCGCCTTGACAAACCCGGTAAGGAGCTTGCGGGCGGAGTAGGGCCTTCGGCATGAGCATGGACTATGGACCATGATTTGCAGTAGGTAAGGTAAAGTAAAGTAAACGCGGTCGGCGGTCAAAAAGAAAAACAACAACCAAAACAGTAAGAATGCATAGAATTTTAACCAGATAATCCCATGAGCCACATTGCCATTCCCATCCCACCGCTTCAAGGCAAGCAGGAGATCAAAGTAGAAGTAACGATCAACGGAATCAAGCAGAACCTGTTTTATAGGGTCGAGCTTTTTTATTGGGAGGATTGTACTAATCCGGTCGCGCACCGCGCCGATTGCATCAGCGAAATGCTGGCGCATCATGATCCGGAATGGACGGTCTATTATATAGGGGCTCCGACTGACGAATTCGTGCCGATCACCTTTGTGAAAAAAGAAAGCAGAAGCCTGTTACGTGAGGCAATAGCCTGAATAGATCCGGTGTAGCAGTTTGAAATGCAATATGCCCGCCGCCGTTTTTCAGAACCAGAACCGGTCGGAACCTTCCACCGGTTTCCATTTGCTTTTCGGTTCAAAATGGTTCCAGATGATCTCGGATACCTTGCGGATCAGTACATAACCCTCATTTTGTTTCTGCCACGTTTGGTCCTGCTGGTTTTTGGTGGCAATGCAGAATACATAGTCGCCATGCGGCGCGTGCACAACCAGCACTTCCGATTTTGCCTGGTTCACCGCTCCGCTTTTAGCAGCTATTTTGACATTCGACGGAATCTGCGAAATCGCTTCCCCGTCCCAAAACTGCATACCTAAATAGCGGTACATGCGCTCACTTACCGATGCATTGATCGCTTTTCCATTGCGGATCATGGCTACCAGCTCCGCCATTTCGCGTGGTGTGGTCTGGCCCCAGCCGTAGCGCGCCTGGAATTCCTTTCGTCCCGGCGTACGGGAATTGACGCGGATGTTGGCAAAGCCATTCTTTTCAAGCCATTGGTTAATTGTCGCTCCGCCACCAGCCATGGCTTGCAACCACAAGCTGCCGGTGTTATCACTTTGGGAGATCATCAGGTGCACCACTTTTGGCAATGCGATCTTCGTGCTGTCGCGGAATGAACCAACGATTCCGTTATCGTATTTCAGCGAATCGCGGTAAATAAGCTCCTGATCAAACTTAACTTCTCCTTTATCGATCTTATCAAAAATCCCACACATGATCGGCACCTTGATCATGCTGGCTGTGGGATAGAGGCTGTCGGCATTCACGGTCGCAACGCGGTCCGTTTTCAGGTTACGGACATAAACGCCTACCTGCCCGTGGAAACCTGCAAGCGCGGCTTCGAGCTTGGCGGTCAGTTTTTTATCAATAGTAGTATTGCCAATTGCGCCGGGCTGGGCGTGCAGCTGTTGGCCAAGAAGTACACATAGCAAGAGAATAAAGCGTCTGATCATAGGGGGATTAGTTATGGGCTGTTGTGGTTCCTTTGACTTTTCTGGCTTTTTCGTTGCTGAAAAGCAATTTCCCCCAATATTCGGGATAGTGCATATTGATAATGCCTTGCGGCGACCACACCCAGTTGTATTCGGGGATAGTCTTACCCGTTTCGGCATTCCTTTTGCGGCTGTAACGCCCGTCTTCTCCGATCTCATGCTGCCAGTTTACCCGCGAGAAATTGATCCGCCATTCGGAGCCGTCTTTTGGAAGAAGCGGTTTTACGTTTTCCGTAGATAGGGACTCAAAGGGAATGGCGATTTCCAGGATCCAGCTTTTGTCTTGATCGTTTGCGTTATTGACGGTTCCATCAACAGTTACTGCGGATTTTAGGCCTTTGATATCCCATTTGAGCTGCGCCCGGCCGCCCTTGCGGTAAGGTTTTGGTAAAAACAGGTCGAATGTATTGTTGATAGCGTTGATCTCGAGTTCGTAATAATTATCGGTGTCCCCGTCGGGATCGATAAACACTTCGAAATCATTTTCCAGATATACAATCTGATCTTTTTTGTCCTGATAGGCCCAGATGTGTTCTTCTTCGATTTGGGCTGCGATATAAAGATACTGGTCGTCCCAGAGCATCTTCACGCGCGTATCCTGCAAAGGCAAAGGTTTTTTGTCACCCTCAATATCCACGAAAGTCGATGTCCAGGCGGCTTTCTTCCATGCCTGTTCATTCATGCGCCCGTCAATGGAAATAGCTTTGTCTGTCCGGTAACAAGTGTACGTTTTGGGTTCGACCCGGCCGGATTCTGCCTGACGAGGCCCGGCCGAATTTTGGGCGTGTACGCCGGCGGTTATCATACATGCCAGCACAACGAGAATGAGAGGGCGTCGCGAAAAGGTGTCATTTTTACCGACTAAATTAAAATTTTTCAAGATGAGTAAAGGGAGTAGTGCAAAAGGGGTCAATTTACCACTGCTTTTCATTGTTTCAAAAGGTCACTTGCCTTGTTTTCGTTGCTTAGCAATGTTTCAAAAAGCTTCCATCGCTTGTCCGGATAGGCTGCTGTCCCACCTTGCGATTCGATGTACTTCTTGACAATGTCCTGTCCATAATTATAGTTGATGACATAGCTCCGGTACTTCCTGATAAACCTTAGGTAATCGGAGGCGCCTTTGTCGGGTAAGAGACAATAGTCGGTAAGCCAGCGTTTTGCTTCCTGTTCGCTCATGCCGCGGTCGAGCAGGCCGCGCGCTACCTCGTTGCGGGCATAATTCAAAGCCGACCGGATCGCGAGAACTTCGAAATAGACATTGCTGAGCGTCGTATCAAGCCCCGCCAGCGGCATAAGCACGTTTTTGCAAAATTCCTTTTGCTCATTACCTGGGAAGGCGATCGATATGCCATAGTTGGCACTTCCTTCTGCGATCAGCGACTGCGGACTGAATAGCGGGTACAGTGAAATCTCCGTCCAGCCCTTATCGCGGTAGAGGTTCTTTTCAAGCAAAGCATTATAAACGTGATGCCCGGGATAACCCTCGTGGCACGCCAGGTCTATCGCCCGTTCGATATAAATGGGCTGGCTTACGTTGATCTGGATAATGCTCTTGTAATTGCCTTTGTACCAGTTATATCCCGACCAAGGTTTGTCATGGACGTATTCGAGCTTAAAATTCTCTCCGGGAGGAAGCGTATAATGGGTAAGCGTACGTTTGCGGGCCTCGGCAATAGCTGTTCTGAATACTGTGTCGATTTTGTTCTGCGGGATTACAAATTGGCTAGCCAACTGCTGATAACGTTCCGGAACAGGCCCTTTACCAGGAAGCAAACCATCGAGCCGTGCGATAAGGTCCTGGAAATGTTTTTCATCGTAAACCGGGGCTACGGCATCAAACAGCTCTTTGGATTCTGAGTCGAATGGCACTAATGTGCCGGAAAAAACATGGATGCGCCTTTCAAAGGCAGTCAATTGGGCACTGAGCCACACGGCACGGCGTGCGAGCGTATCGTTGGTCCCGTCTGCGGGAAACTCGGAAAGAGACCTTTTTAGGCCTGCAATATCTTTCAGGAACTTTTCTTTCGGGAACCGGGAGGAATCTGTTATCGAAGGCCTTAGCGAATCGGGGCCATAATATGCATCCACAAAATCGCTGTCGAAGCGGCCAATGGAAAGGCCGAGTGTGACATATTCCCGCGCAATGCTGTCCAATCTGCCAGCGTTGCCGACGGGCTTATCGTGAGAGCCGCAGGAAAGCGCGATAGCCATAGTTAGGGCGGTGAGGTATTTTTTTAGCATCATTGAAACATGTGTTAGGTAACCAAGTTTGGGGACCATACAATTGGGACTGCCGAAAGCTACGCAGCGACGCTCCCCAATTCGAGCTTAAAATACACAGTTAATCCGAAATCAGTATTGGAACAGAAATAATAAACAGCGATCCCAATTATTGGGATATCCACTGATAAAACAGGAAAAGATGAGCAGAATAGCAATCCGTTACCGTGAAAAGGACCTTTTAGCTCAGCTAAGGAATAATAACCGTAATGCTTTTGAGTATTTGTACAATCACTATTCGGCCGCCTTATTCGGTGTAATCCTCAAAATCGTGAAAGATGAAGACAAAGCTGCGGATGTATTACAGGATAGCTTTCTGAAGATCTGGCGCGGCATGGCTTCTTACTCGTCGGAAAGAGGAACCCTCTTTACATGGATGCTGAACATCGCACGAAATACTGCTATAGACACCTTGCGCGTGGACGCCAAAACCGCAGGTAAAATTATTCGATTGGATGCGATAGTGGAACCCGAAGTCGGAGTTGCTGATGGCTGGCCACGTCATGCGCTGGATATGGACGTGCGGTCATGGGTCGCACGCTTGTTGCCTGAGAGACGCGTGCCGATCGAGCTCGTCTATTTTCAGGGTTATACTCATGAAGAAGTGGCCGAAAAGCTGTCGGTGCCGCTCGGCACCATAAAATCACGTATCAGAAAAGGCTTGCAGGAGCTTCGTTGCGTGTTTTCTACACCTGAATTGCAACTCAAAATTGCCTAAAATCCTATTTTACGTTTTAATGGATTTTGTAAAAATAACTCGCGAGTTATTTTGCAAAATGCCGCCGCTTTGACCTAAAAGTCGGGAGTAAGACCCAGCCTTGCCTTATTTTCTATTGTCTGATGGGTGTAATTTCTAGATTTATTTGCAATCATCTACCTAGAAATCCGAATAGTATATAGCTAAACTCTTCTAAGACAGGAATAAAATGATTGTATTTTATTCGCAGTCGATATAAATCTTGTAGAACCCGACACTTTCCTGAAAAAAAATTTTGTCGAAATTCTTCAGTGAAAGTTTATTGTTATCCACAGAATCGCATGTTGACGACAAATGCCGTTTGGTAGGCGAAAACGTATTTTAGTCCTCAATATTGCTCCATTGGCTTGTTTTGCATGTAGAAGTTTTACTTAATGAGCCGTCACCATTGCGACTAAACTATGATTTTGTGGTTAACGATACTGACGGTACGGTATGTACGTGGAAACCTGGATTGTCGCCAGTTTTCGCGATTCTGTCATTTGCTTTTATGTAACCGTTACCTCAGTAGAGCGGTAAACCGGCATTGTATTATATTTAAAAAATGACATTATTAGTTTTATACAATTCTTAATCAGTTTGAAATAAGCGTTAAAAGTAATTTTTAATAAAAATGCCATTTTGATCTAAAATATGGCCTTTTTGTTATAGAAATATTTCTAGAATTTATATTAGAACTAATTTACAAAATGACATATATCTAATTTCAGTGCAGTTGTAATATAAAAAAAGTACTATTTTTAGATGATCTAATTTTTACCTTTGTAACGTACAATTTGTCGACAAGCCACAGTAGCTAATCAATTACAAATCAAATACGTTATGAAAAATTTTACGTTCCTATTTACCTTATTACTCTTGAGCCTGGGCTTCGCCTTCCAGGCTAGCGCAACCGGCAGCGATTGTGGCTGCGACGGCAATAAGCTCACAAATCCCAGTTTCGAAACCGCTCATCAGGGCTCCACTGCGGGATGGACTAAATTGAATAACGACACACCTTTCACCACCGACAATAAATATAATATGTGCGGTGAATACAACGGTCTGCTCGGCGATGGTACAAAAAAGGACGCTGCGATATGGCAGGAATTCGCCCTGACTGCCGGAAGTCAGGTTGACCTGAAAGTTTATGGTGGCACACACAATAACGAATACAAGCACCAGTTCAAACTCATCTTTTACAACTCCAGCGACGTCCAAATCAGTGAAGAGGTCGTGACTATGAATTATGAAGTAGGTAACGGGAGCTCTTTGCAAAAATATACCAAGAGCGCTGTTGCGCCTGCCAATGCTGTAAAAGTGCGTTTCGAGATTTTCTCTTCGGGTAACTATTTCAAGATCGACGGCGCTTGCCTCATTATCACACCGCCAGTTGATTGCAACTGTGTTAATTCCACCACATTGATCAAAAACGCCAGCTTCGAGAATTCGAACTTCGGCGATTGGTCAGTTGTAAGTATCAATAATCTCAAATTTACGCAGGACGATGCTTATGAAATGTGTGGTTCGCACAACGGGCTGCTGCAAAACAAAGGTTACATTTATCAGGATGTTGCATTGGTTGCCGGATCGCAGGTTCAGGTGAGCGCTTACGGCGGTACACACGACAAAAACGAAGTACACAATTTCAAACTGACATTCATTGATGGTGCAGGGAATTCTGTGGGTGAGGTCGTGACCGATATGGACTACCAGGTGACCGACAGCAAACTGAAACAATTTTTTGTATCAGGGGCGGCTCCCGCCGGATCTGTCAAAGTTCGGTTCTCTGTGTATTCAGGGGGCAACTGGTTCAAAGTGGATGCGATCTGTTTGACCGTAACACAGCCAGTAACTTGTCAGGAATGTACCGGTAATAAGCTGGTGAATCATAGCTTCGAAAATGGTACTGACAACTGGAATGCAACAGGTTCATTGAGCGTTGACCAGAAATATGCGGTTTGTGGTGAGAAGGGTGCCAAACTTGACGGCCAAGGCAAATTCTGGCAGGATGTGGAAGTGTTAACTACTTACGGTACCCAGGTAACCCTTACAATTTTTGGAGCATTCAGCAGCGCTAACAGCCAAAAGTTCCAGTTGCTTTTCCTCGACGAAATGCAAACAGAAATCGGATCAGCTACTACGGACGTTACGAAATTAATCACAACTAACCCCTGGGGACTGGTAAAATATACTGTGACCGGAACATTCCCGCCGAAGACCAAATATGTCCGTGTGATCGGTTCTTCGAATGGCGGCAATTTCTTTGCCGACAATGCCTGTCTTACCTTCTCTGGCCCGCCATTGCCGGTAACGTTGTCGTCATTCTCTGCGAAAAAAGAGGGAGGAACGGCTCAGCTGGCTTGGACTACGACCTCGGAAAGCAACTCGGCATACTTCGAAATACAACACAGCCAGGATGGTAAGAGCTGGATTGCACTTGACAGACTAGAGGCGAAAGGTGAAAGCAAAGATCTCGAAACATACACCTATACGCACACTAATCCATTTGCCGTGAACCTGTACCGTCTGAAAATGGTGGATCTGGATGAAACATTCGCTTTCAGCATGATCAAGAGCCTCAGCTTCGATGGCCAGGAGCAGATGAATGTTTATCCGAACCCGACCGTTGACCGTATTAAACTGAGCAGCAATCAGCAGATCACGAACGTGAAGGTATTCAGCCAGACCGGCGCGCTCGTACTGAATACCGTACCTGACTCGGCCAGCGAAGTAGATCTGACCAAATTGGCTCAGGGAACCTACTATGTAAAAATCAACAATGGTCCTTTAATGCGTAAAATCCTGGTCGTGCGCTAAGCTTTCTGAGTAGCCGGATAGGTAAAAAACCAAGCCCTTCGTCCATAGTTTCGGAACGAAGGGCTTGGTTTTTGCATTAATTTTAACTTTCGTAAACAAAAGGTTAACCGGAACAGGCTTGGCAACGACTATCGATCATCAAATCAGAAATTCAGAAAACAAACTTGACTATAATGGCCCCCTGACGCGTGATGCTTTTGGAAGTGATTTTAAATGGGGTGTGGCGACAGCCGCATACCAGATCGAGGGAGCTGTTCATGAGGATGGGCGAACTGATTGTGTCTGGGATGTTTTTGCCAGAAAAAAGGGAAGGATCCGCAACAATGACGACGCACGCCATGCATGTGATTTTTATCATCGCTACGAGCAGGACCTGGACCTGGTAAAAGAGCTTGGTTTCGAACAATTCCGGTTTTCGCTTTCATGGTCGAGGATATTGCCGGGTGGTTATGGCAAGGTAAATCAGGCCGGTATCGATTTTTACAATAAGCTCATCGACAAATGCATTGTCCTCGGTATCGAGCCGTGGATTACGCTGTACCATTGGGATTTGCCGCAAGCGCTGGAAAAGAGCGGGGGATGGAAGAACAGGCGCATTGTAGAATGGTTTGCGGAGTACGCTGCTGTATGCGCCCACGCATTTGGCGACCGTGTGAAGCACTGGATCGTGCTGAACGAGCCGATGGCGGTGGCTGGGCTTGGTTATACCACCGGAGAACATGCGCCTGGGAACAAGGGTATCCATAATTTTTTGCCGGTGGTGCATCACCTTGCATTGAGCCAGGCAGAAGGAGGGCGGGTATTGCGCAAAATATTACCGGAGGCACGAATCGGGAATGCGATTTCCTGTTCCTATGTGTATCCAAATAGTCAAAGCGCAGCGGACGTCAGGGCCGCCCGCCGGGCCGATGCGCTTATGAACCGGCTTTTTATAGAGCCGGCGCTCGGTTTAGGATATCCGAAAGACGCATTTCCTTTTTTGGCAAATATCAAAAGATTCATGCGGGAGGGCGATCGCGAACGATTGAAATTTGATTTCGATTTTTGGGGATTGCAAAACTATTTCAGTGTGGTGGTGCAGCATTCGTACCTGGCGCCTGTCATGTGGCTGAAAGAGGTCCCCGCAACTTTAAGAAATGTGCCGACGACGAGCCTCGGGTGGGAGATCAATCCTATTGGCATGTATGAAATATTGAAACAGTTTCAACGGTATAAGGGCGTACGTGAACTGGTTATTTCGGAAAATGGTGCGGCGTTCAAAGATATCCTGAAAGGCGAGAAAGTGGAGGATCCGCGTCGGCAAGCCTATTACCAGGACTATCTGGCGGCGGTTTTGAGAGCCAGGAATGACGGTGTTAATATTACCGGTTATTTTGCGTGGACCTTGTTGGATAATTTTGAATGGGCACACGGCTATTCTGCACGGTTTGGCCTGGTGTTTGTGGATTTCAAAACGCAGGAACGAACCGTGAAGGCGTCGGGGAGATGGTTTGCCGGATTCCTTAAAAAGGAAGAAATGTAATTTTACTTCCAACTATTTCGGAAAAGGGAGTGTCTAACCGTCACATAAACCCCTATAACCATGAAAGTTCTGATTGTCTTATTCGGTTTACTGGCCTGGGTAAGCTGCCATGACGAAAGCAACGATATCAATGAGCAAATTTATGAGGTCGACGCTACGTGGACCAATATGCTTGCCACCGATGGTTGTTCGTGGCACTTTAGTATCACTTCAAAAGACAGTACAGTTTCTTTCGTGCCGAGTGAAGAATCCCGTTCGAAAATAGAAAAGGAACTGGGTAAAATTGAGGAATATTACAGTTTCACCGATGTTCGCCTTAAATACAGCCTAACCGGCAGCAAAGGGACAGTACCCTGCGGTTGGGGTCACACGGCAACATACGATGAGATCAAAGTCATTGAAATTCACAAAAAATAACTCAGAGGTTCAATATCTTCTTAGCCTCTTTTTCTGAATAATAAGGACTCAACTCCGCTTCATCAATAATCTCCTGCACCTGCTCATCCGTGGCAGGTGTAGTTTCTTTAGACCGGCTTTCGGGTTGTTCTTCCTCAAATACGATCGTTCCTTTCCGCTGCAGGTTTTGGAGGATGTCAGATACCAACTTTTCCTCTGATTCGCGGACGGCTTTTACCCGATATGTTTTCATAATCATGATTGGTTTGATATTCGGGATTGCAAAAACCGTACCGGACGTCCCTGTCTCTTTATAAGAAAATCACGTTCTAATGTCCGCTGTGTTCGCTTGTGAACAGAGTGAACGCGGTATGTATCTGATTTTTAGGTATTTAATTTGTGGATTTGTTTTTGTGTTGAGAATGCATGACCGCCATGCAACTTTACTGCTGGCTTTGACATCATTGCAGAAACAAATCGAGAAATCCCATGAAAATTAAACAACTACTTACTTTCGTTCTGTCGGTGTTGGCATTCGTGAACGCAACGGCGCAGGGCGACGACAAACCTTACGTCACCAAAAACTTTAATGGCTCATCCCTGAAAGAATTGCAGGTGGAAACTTCCGGAGGTTCTATTTCTGTCCTGGGCGGGCAATCGGGTGGTTTTACAGTAGAAATGTATGTTCGTAGTAATGGCTGGAATGGCAATAAAGAACTATCGAAGGAAGAAATCGAAGACCGACTGGAAGATTACGATATCCTGATTGGTACCGAGGGCAACAAGGTGATCGCAACGGCCAAACGGAAAAACAATCTCCAATGGAATGAAAAACGCAATATATCTCTTTCCTTTAAAGTAACGGCACCGCGCAATGTGGCTACCAGCCTTAAGACCAGCGGCGGAAGCATCAAAATTGCTTCATTGACAGGCGAGCAGAACTTCTCCACCAGCGGCGGAAGCCTCAAAATTGATGACCTGGATGGCGCCATTCACGGACGTACTTCGGGAGGAAGCATCGATGTGGCGCATTGCAGTAAGGATATCAATCTGCATACCAGTGGCGGCAGCATCAAGGCCCTGGAGTTGAAAGGCAGGATCGAACTGAAAACTTCCGGAGGAAGCATCGAATTAAACAAACTGAGCGGCGATGTCGTAGCGCATACGAGCGGAGGAAGTATTCGTGGCGAAGGTGTGGATGGGACGCTCGATGCAGGTACCTCGGGCGGTTCGGTACGGTTGGCTGATGTTTCAGGCAGTGTTCGTGCGAATACCAGTGCGGGCAGCATCGAGCTCGAACTGAAATCCCTTGGCAAATATGTAGATCTTTCAACATCAGCGGGCAGTGTCCGCGTTACAATGCCGCTCGATAAAGGTGTTGACCTTAACCTGAGAGGAAACAAAGTATCTATCCCGCTCAAAAACTTCGATGGCTCCGCAGAAAAAGACCGGGTACAAGGCAAAATGAACGGCGGCGGCATTCCGGTAACATTATCGGCCAATGCGGGCGGCGTTTATGTGAATCAGTAACTATATTTTATTTGCCAGATGAGCAGGCGGCTGAACCGTCTGCTCATTTTTGTTTAAAAACCTGTTACCAAAACACTGTTGCTACGTAAAAAGGGGAAATGGCCCGGACGTATGTATCAGAAAATTTTGAATGTCTTACAGGACTTCTTCGGAATATCCCGGAAGGAAGCACGCGGTGCGTTGATGATGATGGTGTTTTGTACAATCCTTATCTGGACGCCCTTTGTATTCAGGCGCTGGGTTTTACCTTTTGTGCCGCCCAGCACACACCCTCCTGAAATGCAGGTACTCGACAGCATTGCCGCACTTCTGGAAAAACAGCAGGCTCTGAATTACAAGTCGAAAAGAGGCCCGGTTTCTTTCGACAAAACGCCAATGGCTCCGGAGCGGATAAAACTTGTCGACTTTGATCCTAATGTCGCCACGGAACGCGAACTAACAGGCGTAGGCATTCCTGCTTTCATTGCAAAACGCATTGAAAGATTCCGGAGCAAGGGCGGTAAGTTCAGGCGCAGGGAGGATCTGTTAAAGATTTACGACTTCCCTGCCGACCTGTATGCACGCCTCGAAAGGCACATTGTCATTACACTGGAAACGGCTGGGGAGATCAGGAAGGAGAATGTTTCGAAAGTAAATTCCCATGGTTTTGCCTCAAAACAAACAGACAACAAACGCGTATTCGACATCAACCAATGTGACACAACGGCACTCATTCGCCTCAAAGGCATTGGTAGTAAACTGGCGCAGCGCATTTTGAAATTCCGTGATGGGCTCGGAGGGTTTCATTCCACCGATCAGTTTGCAGAAGTTTATGGGCTGGATTCGCTGGCATTGTCGGAGTTACGACAGTATGCGAAGGTAAATAGCCCTGTGAAAAAAATCAATATCAATGAAGCCACAGTCGCGGAGCTTTCGCAACATAGCTATTTGAAAAACAGGAAGTTGGTGCAGATACTAATTAATTACCGCAATGAGCACGGGCCGTTTCGTTCGTTGGAAGAACTGAGGAAAGTGAAGGCCGTCGATGAAACAACAATACAAAAAATAGGGCCATACCTTTCGTTCTGATGGTATGGCCCTGTTCGGAGAAAGCTTTCGATGCTAGAAGTTGGGCTTCAGCAGGTATTTCGAATAGAATGTATCGATCACCCTTACCGCTTCGTCGGGCGTGTCCACAATGCTGATCAATTTGAGATCTTCGGGATTGATGTTATGCTCGGTCAGCATGGTGCCTTTGATCCATTCGAGCAGGCCGGACCAATACGCGCTACCAACGAGCACGATCGGAAAACGACCGATTTTTTTGGTCTGTATAAGCGTCATCGCTTCAAAAAGCTCGTCGAGTGTGCCGAAGCCGCCGGGCATGACAATGAAACCCTGCGAATATTTGACAAACATGACTTTTCGCACGAAAAAGAAATCGAAATTGATGCTCTTGTCATGATCAATATAAATGTTGCTATGCTGTTCGAATGGCAATTTGATATTCAATCCGACAGACTTACCGCCTTGTTCAAATGCACCTTTGTTACCAGCCTCCATGATGCCTGGTCCGCCACCGGTAATTACACCGTAGCCGTGACGTACGAGTTTGGCGGCGATGTCTTCAGCGGTTTTATAGTAGGGATTATCAGGTAAAGTACGTGCAGAACCGAAGATAGAAACGCACGGGCCGATTTTAGCCAGTTTATCAAATCCTTCCACAAATTCAGCCATTACCTTGAATACAACCCATGAGTCGGCACTCTTGATTTCGTTCCAGTTGCGGTCTTCAAACGCCTCTTTGATCCTTTTCTCATCTTCGGGAACCGCGGGGTTGAGAAGGGAAACATCAATTAATTCTCCGTTTGTAGGTCTTACTTCATCACTCATATTTAGAAATCCATTGAGTTGTTGATAAGGATAATGGTAACTTTGCGCCCATTATCACCAAGAATAAAAACTTTTCACCATGTCCGCCGTGAATACACAAGACGGTGGGTTGTAAATAACAAAAAAGTAATGAGAAAAATTGCTATCGGCTCCGATCACGCTGGTTTCCCCTACAAGCAACCCATTATCGACTGGCTTACTACTAACGGTTTCGAGGTGAAGGATTTCGGAACATATAGTGCTGACTCTGCGGATTACGCGGATTTTGCGCATCCGGTAGCAAGCGGTGTGGAAAGCAAGGAGTTCGAAAAGGGCGTGTTGCTTTGCGGAAGCGGCCAGGGCGTGTGCATAACTGCCAACAAGCATCAGGGTGTGCGTGCAGCGCTTGTATGGGATGTTCCGCTCGCCCCATTAGCCCGTCAGCACAACGATGCAAACGTGATTTGTTTTCCTGTCCGATTCATCGAGCTGGAAACGGCATTGGCAGGACTGGAAGTATTTTTGAGTACCGAATTCGAAGGCGGTCGGCACCAGACCCGTGTTGATAAAATTTCCTGCTAGTAAACGCGCTGATAAATACCTTTCCAGGGGCTCTGGATATATTGCTTTTTCAATGCCGGAACGCGGTTCAGGAGTTTCGGCATGATATTCACCTTGTCGATGACGTATTCGGGGGGGTCTTTCCTGAAATTGTTGTAGACGTGGATAACGCTGTCGAAATTGTCGAGGTTTTGCACATCGTAGCTTGCCAGTTCCCAGTTGAGGTAAGGCGTGGCAGTGAAATTGTTGATATACTCCCCTGAATGCTGCCCGAGGACGAGAATGCGCTTGTTCCGGATCTGTTCCGGCAGATTGGCTGGTTTGGCCCGCAGGTTTTCCAATTTACCCATTGAAACACCCGGGAGCACGCCCCTCAATCCCTGGTATTGGATCAATACGATCATCGCGCCCATAAGAGTGAACTGTAACTCGTCTGCCCAGCTATTCTTTTTGAAACTTTGAAAGTAATGCGTGGCGAAGAATGCTGCGGGTGGGACGAAAATAACAAACTGCATTGGCGCAAGGAACTGCATCAACGGGATCGTGACTACCGCCGCGATGAACCATAATGCCATTACCTGCTGAATGCGGGTCTGGTAGTTTACGAAACGCAACGTGGTGAAAATGCGCATAAATCCCATCACGCCGAAGCCCAGCGGGAGCAGGAGCGATGCGAGTAGAGACGAGAAATCGTTAAGATTATATTGTTTTACCTGAAATACTGAAGTCAACAGATTCCTGTTAAGGCTCTCCATTCCATTGTTGAGATAAAAGAACAGGACGACCATCATCAGGGGGAAAACAGAGCCAAACAGCGTCAGCAAATGGTGGCGGAAAGTGGAGCCGGTGTAGAACAGCAACGCCAGGAACGCCCAGATCATAAACAGCGATGCAGGGAGATAAAAGAGCGTCGCTATACCAATGTACATTCCCAGCTCGAATACTTGCGTCGTTACTTCTCTTCTGACGAGCATTTTCACGATAGAACCGAATGCAAAAAGCAGGAATGTATTCGCGATGAGCATGGGTGATAACGTACCCATGTCGAAGGAAATGTTCAGAAACAGTGCGTACAGGGCACCCGGCAGGTAGGTACGTTCAGGGAAAACATCGCGGGAGTGGATCACGTAATTGAAATACAGGATCTGGATCAGCGAAATACCCATTGCCGCAAGCTGGTACACCCATTGCTCCCGGCCGAAAAGGCTGTCGATAAGCCAGTATGTAAGTCCTGAAAAAGGACTTACATTGTCCCATACATCGCGGTAGAGCATAAATCCGCGACCCATTTGCTCGCCTACCAGCATCCAGCTCAGCTCGGGTATCAACAGCGGCGCACCACCTAGAAAGAAGGGAAGGCGGAGCAGCAGGAAGAATACTACTAAACTGATGGTCTGGTACCGTGCGTTGACGCGAAAAAAACTAAGCAAGCAGCAGGTGGATTAAGTCTCTGACGGGAAATAAGTTTCACGAAATTACAATGCCGGGTTCTACAAAAACAAAATAAGTACGGATATTTGTGTTTATTGAAAGGAGCGAGGGAATGATTTAGGAGACGTAAGTTTACATCATCCTAACTGGCGAACCAGGATGTGCGGTCAGTACCGGCAAAATCCCTCCATTTAACATTCATTATAATGGAATCGAAAAGACAACAAAAAGTAGGCAGACAAATACAGAAGGACCTGGGCGAAATTTTTCAAAAGGATGCACAACATCTGACCAGCGGTTTTTTTGTGACTATTACTGCCGTGCGGGTAACCCCCGACCTTAGTATTGCCAGGGCATACCTGAGCTTTCTGCCGGATAGAAACAAGACGATACATTTGGAAACGATCCGCGAAAACACCCGTTTCATCCGCCAGAAGCTTGCCGAGCGCGTCCGTCATCAGTTGAGGATTGTTCCGCATCTCCAATTTTACATTGACGATACAGCAGAATACGCCGCTAAAATGGATCAGTTGTTCGCAGACCTGGTGATCCCTCCTGCACAGCCGGAAGACGAGGAAGACACACACTGATTTCAAGTTCCAGCCATTATGGATATTTCCTACCGGATTGCCATTCGCTACTTTTTTTCACGCAATAAAAGGAGTTTTATTAGTCTGATCGCACGTATCGCTATGGCGGGCGTGGCGGTCGGGACGATGGCGATGGTGGTAGTATTGTCCGTGTTTAATGGAATGGAGGATCTTAACCGAAAGATTTTCAAGACGTTCGATTCGGATATCCGGATTATTGCTGCCGAAGGCAAGCGGTTCAAGGTGACGCCCGGTCTGTTGAATGAATTGAAAGCGGTGGATGGCGTAAAACTGGTCTCGCAGGTGATAGAGGATAATGCATTGGCCAGATATGGCAACCAGCAGACGATCATCCGGCTCAAAGGCGTCGACAGCACATTCGGGCAGCAGGGGCAACTGGATACTGCTATGATCGAGGGCTCAATGCAACTTATTGGTCCTAATGGCACACCATACGCCGTTATTGCGGAAGGGATTCGGAATGCATTGTCTATTTCCCTGGAAGACATATTTACACCGCTTGAACTGCTCTATCCCCGCACAAGCTCCAAGACGCTCAATCTGACCTCCCCTGAGGCATTCAATCAGGTGAATTTACGTCCTGGTGGTATTTTTTTTATTGAAAACCGCTATGACGATTACATCATAGCACCAATCAAACAGGTAGAAAGCCTGATGGGTTATCGCGGCGAGCGGTCGAGTTTGGAAGTATATGTCAAACCAGGCTATGCCGAGAAGGACGTGAGTGAGGGACTGAGCGCGAAAATAGGCAAAGCATTTGTTGTAAAGGACCGGGACTCGCTGAACGCGGATTTGTTACGGGCAATAAAAATGGAAAAGCTTTTTGTGGCAGTCACCCTTTCACTGATTATTTTAGTAGCTGCAATCAATATCTTTTTCTCACTCAGTATGTTAGCGATCGAGAAGAAGAACGATGTGTCGATGCTTTACGCCATGGGTGCAACGCAGTCGCTGATCCGGAGGATCTTTATGGCCGAAGGAGCGATCGTGGCTTTTACCGGTGCCATCGCAGGACTTTTGGGCGGTATGGCAATTTGCTGGCTACAAATGACGTACGGGCTCGTTTCCATGGGTATGGCCACCTCGCTGGTGGATGCCTATCCCGTGAAATTAATTTGGGAAGATATATTCTACACGGGCATTATTGTCGTTATGGTGACTATGGTTGTTTCATACATTCCGGCCAGAAGGGCAGCAGAAGCAGGTTTGCCGCTCAGGGTTTGACGGCTGCACAAAGACAACAAATAATCGTTTATCAACTTATTTACATTGACTTACTTCCTAGCAATCAATCAAAAAGCGGATATGACCGGTGATAATAAAAGACCTTTTTTGAGCCGATTAATCGTTGCATTTTTTGGAATACTTTCTCTCGCAATAACAACTCCGGCGTCTGCTGACCTGGCGGCCGACACACTTTATAGAAGAAATCCCGGAGCCGTTACACCCCAAGGGCCATATCGCCCTGAAAAGCCCCGCAAGCATGACATTTTATATACGCGCCTTGATGTGCAGCCCGACTGGGTGAAACAGCAGCTGCCAGGTTCGGCTATATTGAAATTCAAACCCCATTTTTACTCGCAAAGTACACTCGAGCTGGATGCCAAAGGTTTTGAAATTAAAGGCATTTCATTGTTAGATACCACAGGAGAGTATGGCGACCTTACCACCGACGAGATTAGCTCGAAAATCAAGAAAAAGCTTGAATTTACTTATGATAAACGAAAGCTGACAGTCAAACTGGGAGCGGAATACACGAGAAAGGATACGCTTTTTATCAAAATCGACTACATAGCCAAGCCAAATGACGTTCCGCGCGGCAAGGAAGACGACAGTGCTTCGGACAAAGGCCTTTATTTCATTAATGCCGACGGTCTGGACGAAGGTAAGCCGCGCCAGTTATGGACGCAGGGTGAAACGGAGGGTAGTTCCTGCTGGTTTCCGACGATCGATGCGCCGAATCAAAAGTTCACACAGGACATTTACATTACGGTCGATAGCACCTACAAGACGCTGTCTAACGGGTTGCTGGTAAAGCAGGAGGAAGGAAAGAAAGGAACGCGTATCGATCATTGGAAGCAGACTTTACCACATGCACCTTATCTGGTGATGATAGCCGTCGGTGATTTTGCCGTGGCGAAGGACATGATGCCCAATGGTTTGGAACTGAGCTATTACGTTGAACCTAAATACGGTGCCGATGCACATGCCATTTTCGGTCGCACGCCTGAAATGATCGGGTTTTTTACCAATATTTTCGGTGTCGCGTTCCCGTGGGAAAAATATGCGCAGATCGCGGTCAGGGATTTCGTGGCCGGGGCGATGGAGAATACCACTGCCACCGTGCATGAGGAAGGCGTGCAAAACGACGCCCGTTCGCTCGTGGACGGTAATTCCGATGCCGTGATCGCTCATGAACTGGCCCATCAATGGTTTGGTGATTATGTTACCTGTGAGGAATGGGGACAATTGCCTTTAAATGAGTCATTTGCAAACTATTCAGAGTACCTTTGGAGTGAATATAACGACGGGAAGTTTGAGGCCGATTGGGGTAATTTGCAGGAAATGAAACAATACCTGGTAGAGTCGGAAACGAAGCAGGTTCCGATGATCCGCTACTTTTACAAAGACCGCGAGAATATGTTCGATAGTCATTCGTACGCGAAGGGCGGACGGATACTGCATATGCTGCGCTCGCTGGTAGGGGACGATGCATTCTTCACGGCCTTGCAGCAATATCTCAAATCGCATGCATTCGGTACAGCGGAAATCGATGATCTTAGGGTTTCTTTCGAAAAGGTCACAGGCCAGGACCTGAACTGGTTTTTTGACCAGTGGTTCCATAGGCCAGGCCATCCGATCTTAAAAGTCGAGCAGCAATACGCAGCCCAGCAAGGAAAGGTGCGATTGAAAATCAAGCAGACGCAGGATACTACTGCTACGACGATCTACCGTTTGCCGGTAAAAGTCGATGTGTGGGTTGCCGGCAAAAAGAGTCAGTACGAAGTTGTCGTGGATAAATCGAACCAGACGCTCGAATTTCCTGCCGCTAAAAAGCCTGATCTGGTAGTTTTCGACTCAGACGCGCAGTTGCTCGGAGTAGTCGAGCATGAGAAGAACAGACCGGAGATGGAATTTCAATACTTACACTCCGATCGTTTCCTGCACAAATATGAGGCATTATCGTCACTGGAAGGTGCTTTGACCGATACCACTGCCAGGAAAATCCTCGTGAAGGCTATGGACGATCCTTTCTGGAAACTCCGCCAAATGGCGATCAGCAACTTTGCCGAATATGCAGGAGAAGGTTTTGCCGATATTGAAAAAGTGATCCAAAATCGCGCCCAGGCCGACCCGCATCCGCAAGTGCGCTCGGAAGCGATCATTACCCTGGCTTCATTTGGAGATAATAACAGCGACCCGATTTTCAAAGCCTCGCTGACAGATAGTTCATATCTGGTTGCCTCCGTCGCCATTGAAAAATACCTGATGAGCCAACCCAACGATGCCGCCGAGGTTGCAGCGCAGTTTGAGAACTCGCCTAACGACGCCATCGTTACATCGGTTGGTAACTATTATGCGGGCTTGGCTCAGCCCGAGCGCTTCGATTGGTTCCTTACGAAAATGAAGGCGATGAAGCCGACAGAGAAATACAATTTCCTGCAAGTATTTGGTAAATACCTCATCAAATCCAAGCAAGATATCCAGCGCAAAAGCATTCCGATCCTCGAAGGGCTTGCGCGCGACAATCCTTCCTATTTCGTACGTTTCGGTGCATTCCAGGCGCTGGGTCTTCTAACCGACATTCAAGGCGTTAGCGCGCTCCGCAAGGACATCCGCGCTAAAGAAACAGAGCCTAAGCTCAAAGAAATGTACAGCCAGTTCGGCGATTTGTAAACCCGACCCCTTACTGCGGATCAAGATAGTAATCGAGGTTTTCTTTGGTGATGATATCAAGCGGCAGAAACTTGATGGCGGGGATCTCCTTTTTAAAGATTAAATGGTTTGCTAACTGATGAATGCCCCAGTAACCCTGGCCGAGCGGGTTCTGGTTGATCAGGAAGTCGATAATGCCATTGTTGAGGTAATGCTGATTATGTTCGATCAGGTCATAGCCGACTAGCTTAATATCCGTCAATGCATTCTTTTCAAGATAGGCCGCTACCTCAAAAGCCTTTGAATTAGTGACATACACCGCCCCAAGGTCGGGATATTGTTTCCTGATTTGGTCGAGCTGCTTGTCGAGTCCTTCTTCCTCAGGGAAATTGATTTCGCTGCTGATCACTTTAAATGTATCATCAAGTTTCTCGCGTTTGAAATAATCGCGAAAGCCTTCTTCCTTGGTGATCAAATGCGCCGAGTTGGAGATATCCTCATTCACATGCGCTACCAGCACCGTACCCGGCGAATGCAGGCCGAAACGCAGGATTTTAGCCACCAGCGACCCACTTCGGTACGAATCCTGACCGATATAACACAGAGGCCGGACCTGTTCGATCTGGGTGTTGAAGAGCACATAAGGAATGTCCATATCCGCCCATTCCTTAAAAAACGGTAATGCTTCCTTGTAAAAGATCGGCGCGATGAGGAGGCCGTCGGGATGGTCGCGGGTAACTTCTTTTGCCTTGGCTATGAAAGAAGTGTCCGAGTGTGAATTGAATATGAATTTGGAGATATGCACACCGTATTGCCGGAGTTCTTTTTCTGCTTTTTCCAGCCCGTTATGCGGTGCTTCCCAATAAGGGTCGAGGTTAGGATCGGGGATGAGGGCAGCGAAATTGAAGGCGCGTTGAGATTTCAGGGATTGTGCTATGAGGTTAGGCTCGTAGTTCAGCTCTTTGATGATGGCCAGGATCCGCTCGCGAACGTCGTCGGCAACCCTACCCCTGTTATGCAAAACGCGATCAACTGTGCCTTTGGAGGTTTGCGCCTTTTCCGCTATATCTTTGATTCTGATAATTTTCTTTTTCACACTCGACTATAATTCAGGAATTTTTTCGGTATTGATCAACAAATCTAACAAGTATTTACGAGTATGGGTCAAATAGTGGTTTTCTAGTAGATGGCTACTATGTGTTACAAAATTTTTCAAATTTTTTTTATAATAAATTTGAGATTTCGAGGAATGGCCATTAGTTTTACCTGACCAAAAATCACTATTCGCAGCAACTATCGTGTACGAGCCCGGTGTGTGTTTTAGAATGCGTGTTCGAACACTTTTCTAAATTTTGTTAGGAAAATCCGTTTTGACAACTAATTTTGTAAATAAGATAAGAAAGAAAATTTTATTCTTTAATATTCCTAACTTTTAACCTTTTCAGGAATTCATTCATTGAAATTCCTCTAATCCTAAACCTTAATGAAGCGTACGGCCTGGTCTGTACGCTTCTTTGTTTCTATTCCTGCCTGAATTCAATCACCACATCATCGTTGTCGACATAGGATGAACAGGTCAGTATCCAACCCTCGGCGAGGTCGCGGTCGGTGAGGACTTCGTTCACGCTCATGTGTACTTTCCCTTGTGTGCACACGGCCGCGCACGATGAACAGCGCCCGCCTTTGCAGCTGTAAGGCAGTTGAACGCCTTCGGCCAGTGCGGCATCGAGTACCGTGGAATGTGCGGGAACAAGCAGGTCGTAAGCGGTTCCATGGAAATGAAGGTTAATGTGGTGCGGGTTAGAGACCGGTGGTGGAGGCGGTGGTGACGGTATTACGAAATTTTCTTTTCGTATTTGCTCTGTCGAAAAGCCCATGAAATGCAAGGTGATCCCGGCTGAACGCATTAGTTCAAACGGCCCGCAGATGAAGAAACGGGCATCTTCCCGCTTGAAACGGATGGATTTTTCCACGAGCTGTTCCAGTCGTGTATTATTGATACGGCCCTGAATGCCGGTCCAATCTTCTGTGGGCTGGCTATGGATATTGATCACGTGCAGCCGTTCGGGAAAGCGCGCCTGCCATTCGATAATTTCGTGCCAAAAAATCGTGTTGTGCAGATTCCGGCTCGCGTAAATGAGTGTTACCTGGCTTTCCTTTTCCTGGGTAAGGGTTTGTTTTAATAATGAATAAAGCGGGGTAATACCGCTTCCCGCGCCAATGAGCACGATGTCGCGTGTGCCGGTATCTTCCGTTTCAAGTATAAACCTGCCCGATGGCGCGAGTACGCGGAAGGTGTCGCCTGTTTTGACTATATCAATCCAGAAACGTGAGATTTCGCCATTAGGAACTCTTTTAACGGTGATGGCGGGAAAGGCGTCCACATCCGGTGCCGAACTCATGGAGTAAGAGCGCCGCACCTCGTGGCCATGTATGTCGATCAGAAAGGTGAGGAATTGGCCGGCCTTGTAGTTCAGCACGCTTCCGTCAAGGGTTTCGAAAATGAAGGTTTTGGTATCATCAATTTCGCGGATGATCTCGCGGAGCCTTAATGCTATCGTATGGTCTGCCATGTCGCCTAACTCGGATTGGATAATGGTAAAGCGCCAATCGGCTGTTGCTGGTTCCAAAGTACTTCATATTCCGCCAGGAGCGTCCAGCAATGCGCCTCGCAGGTCCAATGCATATGTGCCAGCGGACTGCCCGACAGCCTGTAAAGCAATGGATTTTCGTAGGCAGTAAGGAGTCCGGCGATAAAGAAGTAAAAGCCTTTGAAATCCTTTTCAGAAAATGTTTCAACCGTTATGCGCTCTGTTTTTTGCAGGCCAAAACGCAGGAGCGAAGTCGCAAGCAAAACCCTGTCCATTTTGTTTCGGGTGATTTTGAGCAGGTTCACGGTATCGCCGATCAACTGATCTTTTACCGATCGCAATGCGGGTGGGTCGAACGCTGTAATGAGCCGTGTGACGTGGTAAATGATCAGCGGGGTGCGCGGATACTGATGGGCACACCGAAAAGGGGCATGAATGTACCTTCTTGTTTCAATGACAGAACGAATATATTCAAAACTGGCTTCGTCGTGCGCATTCAGCGGCATCTTGTAATGCAGAATACAGTACAGCATGTTGCTCAGCACGCTCACGTCGAATTCCACATACATGTTTTTACCAAACCACGTGGAGTATGCAACCAATGGCTTGTATTCGGGATACGTATTCCTGATCCACAGCTTAGTGCCATTGGCATGGAGCGATAGCTTTTCTTTTAACCAAAGCAGCTCTTCTTCTGTTGGACTGGTGGTTAAATAGGCAAAGGCAGTATCATCGATGTCATCCGGAATGCGGAAATGCTCAAAGCGGTGGAACCAGCGGCCGTTCGGGAAATGGCGCGAAGGTTTTGTTTTCCAAAAATTGTAAGTCTTCAAACCATCCTTATTTTGAAAATCAGGGTAATTAGCCGTGACGAGATCGTGAATCGCGTCTATCTGTTGCTGGCTCGTGGGGCTGACATATTTCCGGACTGACTGAAGGGTGAATGCGATGATGGCCGAAAAGAACATCGTCGTGTCTGGTCGCTGGTAACCAATTATTGAATTTGAGCGCTGTGCCGGGAACAACCCTTTCGGAAATAGCGCATTGCCGGTCGATTGTAATGCCTGAATGCGACTTATCAATATTTCCAGCGGTGCGTTCATGCGCCGAAACTAACAAAACGCATTAAAAAAAGAAACCCTGCCGGTTGTACGACAGGGTTTTCCAATATATATGTTTTGTGTCAAACGCCTTCGGCTACGACTTCTTTCACATCGGGTACCATGCGGGTGAGCAGGTTTTCGATACCAGCTTTCAACGTCAGGGTAGACGACGGGCAGCCGCTGCAAGAACCTTGCAAAAGCACCTTCACCACCCCCGAGCCTTCATCGAAAGAATGAAAGTTGATCGCTCCGCCATCGGATTCAACGGCAGGCCTTACATATTGATCCAATGCAGCCTTGATTTTCTGCACCGCATCCGAATCCCTCGAATCGACAATCAATGTGTTATTATCAATCGTCTTTTGCTCGAATACCGGGTGGTTTTCTTCGAAATAAATCTTAATAAATTGCTTCGTGTCCCTCAGAACCTCTTCCCAGGCAACTACATCGTCTTTGGTGATGGTAATGAAGTTGCTGGCGATGAATACGCGCTTCACGTGTGGAAACTGGAAAAGATCGGCGGCGAGCGGCGATACTTTGCCTTCTTCCAGCGCGGATTCCAGTGAAGGGTAATCGAATGAAAGCCCGTCGGGTACCAACTCGAAATTCAGGACGAACTTCATCGAGTTAGGGTTGGGGCTCAATTCGGTATATACAAAAATGGGTCGTGACAACATTGGATGGTCGATAATGATGGGGTAAAACAGCTTTCCGGTTTAAGAAACACCGAATGCGGGCTTTTGGTTTGAAGGCGCACACATTAACCAATAAAAAACCCGTCAAACTGGTGCCTGACGGGTCTTTTTATCTTTCTAGAAGATTGCGATGAGCGTGCTGTATTACGCTTCCGCAGTTGCCTCAACCGTGATCGGTTCGATGTGAACGTAAGATCTGTTTTCACGGGTCTTACGGAACACTACATTACCATCAACCAATGCGAACAAGGTGTGGTCACGACCGATACCAACGTTTTTACCTGGATTGTGCTTGGTTCCACGCTGACGCACCAGGATATTACCTGCTTTTGCCAATTGGCCACCGAATAATTTTACACCGAGACGCTTGCTTTCTGATTCACGTCCGTTTCTCGAGCTACCTACACCTTTCTTATGTGCCATGATATCTTATACTAATGAGTTGTAATTTCCTGTTTAAACTGGTTTTGGCTTCCGCCAATGCATTAAGCAACGATTTCGTCGATGCTAATCTTGGTCAGATACTGACGGTGACCGTTTTTAACACGGTATCCTTTGCGGCGCTTCTTTTTGAAGACGATCACTTTTTCACCTTTAAGGTGTTCAAGAACAGTTGCTTTTACAGAAGCACCTGCTACTGTCGGAAGACCTACCTGTACTGTGCCTCCGTTATCAACGAGAAGGACTTTGTCAAATACAAGTGCAGCGTTCACGTCACCTTCAAGCCTATGCGTGAAGATTTCGCGACCCTTTTCAACTTTAAATTGCTGACCTGCGATTTCTACGATTGCGTACATGTTAATAATTGATATTAAACTGGATTCAAAATTTGAGGTGCAAAGATAAAGAGTGAGTGGCAGAATCACAATGCATTAGGTGGAATATTCCAGTTTTTTTAATATCTCGCAACCGTTAATCAGAGAAGCGAGGGAAGCCTCATATTCGATTGTCCTGTAAGCGACTTGTACAATTTATAATTATATGTGTCCGATGTGGTAAAAGATTTTCAAAAACTTACCTTTATATGGTTACGGGAAACTCCAACGTTTATGGACAGAGCGTGATAAGCGGACTTAACAAAATTTAACAGGTTACGCTTTTAACTTTTACCCCCCAAAAGGGTCTTAGGGAAGGAGATTTAGAAAATATGAAGATAAAAGTTATTTTGTGGGTATCGGTGGTTTTGTGCTTTTCGCTATTGAGGCACATTACAATGGCAGGGATTGTCGTCCGTGAAGGAAGCGTACAGGGCCAGTCGGGATACCAGGTGGGTGATGTCGTATCGAATTTCCGCTTGAAGAACACTGACGGAAATATGGTTTCGCTCTCGGATTTCGTCAGTTCAAAAGGTGTAATCGTGATTTTTACCAGCAACCATTGTCCGTTTGCAAAGGCTTACGAGGACCGTATCATTGCGTTGAATAACAAGTTTATCGGACAAGGCTTTCCTGTTATTGCTATCAATCCCAGCGATCCCGGGACGCACCAGGACGATACATTTGAGAAAATGAAGGAGCGTGCCGCAGCCAAGCGTTACGGTTATCCGTATCTTGTCGACGACGCGCAGCAAATAGCCCGTGCTTTTGGGGCCGGCCGGACACCGCAGGTATTTGTGCTGCAAAAAAGTGGTGCTCAATTTACGGTCAGATACACAGGAATGATCGACGATAACCCACAGGATGCCGGCGGCGTAACAAAGTTATATGTAGACGAAGCTGTTTCCAATCTAGCAAGCGGTAAACCTGTGGTTACCACCATCACCAAACCCGTTGGCTGTGCCATTAAGTGGAAAAATCAGTGATTTGAAGAAATAACCCTATGACCAGATTTTTTACTGTATTTCTCGCCATTGCCCTGTTATTGCCGGAGCTAAGCCGCGCTCAGATTAAAAGCAAAAAATTTTCCAATGAGGGTGAATTCACCAGCAATTGCGAAGGTCCCGCTGTGGATGAAGACGGTAACGTTTATGCCGTAAATTTCGCCCGTGACGGTACAATCGCGCAGATCAGCAAAAAGGGCAATGCGGGCTTTTTCGTGACTTTGCCAAAAGGCAGCACAGGTAATGGCATCCGTTTCGTGGATAAAAACACTTTTTACGTGGCCGATTTTACCGGACATAACATTTTGAAAGTGGATATGGTCACCAAAGACGTATCCGTTTTTGCGAATGAACCCAAAATGAATCAGCCCAACGACCTGGCCGTAACCACGTCAGGCCATATATTTGCTTCCGATCCCAACTGGAAAGACGGTACAGGCCAAATCTGGCACATTACGCCCGAAGGAAAAGTAAACCTTGCCTTTGGAAACATGGGCACAACCAACGGTATCGACGTAAGCCCCGACGAAAAGAAGTTGTATGTAAATGAAAGTGTACAGCGCAATGTGTGGGCGTTCGACCTGGCACCTGACGGCACATTGACCAACAAAAAATTGCTTTACCATTTCGAAGATGGCGGTATGGATGGAATGCGCTGCGACGTACACGGTAATCTCTACATTGCCCGTCACGGAAAAGGGGAGGTCGCTGTCCTATCGCCCGAAGGAAAAGTGATTCATACTATTCAAACAATCGGGAAGAAAGTCTCCAATATTTGCTTCGGAGGCAAAAATGGCAAAACGTGCTACGTCACTTTACAGGACCGGGGTTGCCTCGAAACCTTCAAGGCCAAAACCGCAGGCCGTGAATGGGCGATGATGAAGGCATTCGCAGCAAACAGCAAAAAGTAACCGTATTTTTAATTAAATCGACAATCAGGTATTGCAGTTTCAAATTGCTTTGTATTAACTTTGTATTTCAAAGTACTTTAAACAACGGCAAGATGCTGAGAAAACTGGTCGATTATCTGGAGTGCAATTTAAAAATTGCGCTCCTCGCGTTTATTTCCGCCGCTGCGGTGGCATTATTGTCAGTCAGGATTGCCCTGGAAAGCTGGCATTTTATTTTCCTGGTTTGGAATCTTTTTCTGGCTTGGGTACCGTTGTTGTTTATTAAATGGGTTTGGGAGAAAGAAAGGCAGAAGCCTGCGCCATTTGGCTTGCTGATGATATATCTTTTGGTTTGGCTGCTGTTTTTTCCAAACGCACCCTACATTATCACGGACTTGAAACATCTTCGCGGAGTTCCTGAAAACATGATCTGGTACGACGCGCTGATGATCTTTACATTCTCGCTAGCCGGTTTTTTGACAGGCCTTTACAGCATTCGCATTGTACACCGCATTATCGCTTATCGCTGGAACGACCGGCTGGCCTGGCTCGCGATCATGGGGTCGATGGTTTTGAGTGGCTTCGGGATTTTCCTTGGACGCTACGGCCGTTGGAACAGCTGGGATATCGTTACCCAGCCCGGCGCGCTCGCGAAGGGCATTTATCATAGCATGAGGGATCCGCTGGCGATCAAACACACCATTACGTTTTCGTTCGTGCTCATGTTGTTGTACTTTGCGTTCCATATTTTTGCCGAATTGAAACAACATGAACGGACCCATCGATATTCTTAAAGCCGTCCGAAGCTTCCGTTACGCAGGTGCCGGGATTTACAGCTTGTTCCGCTACGAAAACAATGCCCGTATCCATTTGGTAGCCTGCGTGGTGGTAGCGATTGCGGGCGTGTTTTTCAATATATCATCCACCGAATGGTGCCTGATCGTTATCCAGATCGCGCTGGTGTGGGCGGCGGAAGCATTTAACACCGCTATCGAAAAACTGGCCGATCTCGTTTCGGCCGATTATCACCCGGTGATTAAAGTGGTAAAAGACACTGCCGCCGCGGGCGTGTTATTACTAGCGATATCGGCCGTGATCGTGGGCGGGATTATTTTCGTTCCCAAGATTGTCCTTCTTTTTTAGACGGACTTTCTTACCACATTTGACTGTAACTGATTATCTGACAATTTCTGACCGATATTTACATAACCAGCTATGAACCCGAATCAGGATTCTTTGCACACCTTGAACGAAATCCGTAACCTGATGGAGCGGTCGTCCAAGTTCTTATCCCTTAGCGGTTTGAGCGGGGTATTTGCGGGTATTTTCGCGCTTATCGGGGCCGGTGCCGCATACATTCGCTTCAATACCGACTGGCTGGCCGACATTTTGGTGCCACTGGGCACTTACCACGGGCACTCCCGCGCAGATGTAATAGAATTTTTACTCGTTGATGGCATCTGCGTGCTTGTCTCATCGCTGGCGGTCGGGATCATTTTGACTGTGCGTAAAGGCCGCAAAAATGGCCTTTCTGTGTGGAACGGCAGCTCCAAGCGATTGCTGGTCGCTATGCTGATACCTTTGTCGACGGGCGGGATATTTTGCCTGGCGATGCTGCATTACGGCTTCGTCTGGCTGGTTTTCCCAGTGACGTTGCTGTTTTATGGCCTGGCGCTGGTTAATGCCAGCCGCTTTACTTACCCAGAAGTATTTTATATGGGTGTTTCCGAGATTGGCATCGGATGTGTTGCGCTCTTTTTGACTGGGTACTCTCTGATTTTCTGGGCGATAGGGTTTGGGATTCTGCATATCGTTTACGGTCTCAGCATGTATAATCGCTATGAAAGGGAAAAACAGCAGACGGGGAAATCGGGCGTGGCGGGGATGCTCGTTTTGCTGCTTACGTGCTCGGTTTGTTCCGCTCAGGTGCGGCTGCCGAGCGACAGTACCGCCAGTAAGGCAAGAAAATGGTATGACAAGGAGACTATTTATTTAAGAAATGGGAATAGTTTTGTCAAAAACAATGTCGTTTATACCGGTCACAGAGCATTGACAAAGGAATTCATGATTTCTCCGGAAGGTCTGGGGCTATATCTCAGTTCCAGGCGTACCCGGACTTTTGGGCTGGTGATTTCCCTGGCTGGGTCGGCGGGATCGGTGATCTCGCTATTGTCCGGGAACCGGGATAATCTTAAGACATTTTTCTGGGTTTCAGTAGGGACTGGCATTGTGGGGTCAGCGCTAACAATGCGGGCCAATAATCAACGCGACCAGGCTGTGTGGCTCCGCAACCGCGATGCTATACTGTTTCTGGAAGCCAATCAATAAAACTCGACGTCCGCGTCACAGGGAACCTGTAATGGAGTGGTTAGAAAAGTTTAATAAGGTATTTGAGAGTAAGATCAGGCTTGGACTTATGTCCGTGCTCGTGGTAAACGATTCCCTGAGTTTTAATGAATTGAAAGAATTGTTGCAGCTCACCGACGGCAACCTGGCCTCGCACTTGAAAGCATTGGAAGAAATCAAATACATCGAATTTCAGAAACAATTCAACGGCCGAAAGCCGCTTACCACCTACAAGGCTACGAATGATGGGCATAAGGCATTTACCGAGCATTTGCAGGTGCTGGAGAATATGATTAAGCAGAATTTGTAGGAAAGGAAGGATGGAAAGGGAAGATGGAAAAAGGGAACGGGGCGTTACCAAAGTAGCGCCCCGTTCCCTTTTATTAGTGATTGAATTCTAGAACTTCACTGGCACCGAGAAACCTACTTTGTCCCATTGGAAATCCAGGGAAGTGTCTTTCACTGTGAAAGTTAGTTTTTCCTCAGAAGTAGGGTAATTCTTGTTGGGAACAGTTACTTCGAGGACGTTTTTAGCTTTATGCTCTTCGTATTTGTAAGCGCCCCATTGGCCGAGCTGGCTGTTCAGGATGATGGTCCATTCTTTTTCGTTGGGGGTAGCTACCAGCGTATAAGTGCCTGCTTTAACCGCTTTGCCACCGAATGTTGCATCCTTCTTGAAAGTGACCTGCGTGGCGCTATCGGCGCCAATGCGCCATGGCTTGCCGTAAGGTTCCAGGCTGCCGCTTCCCGCTTTGCCGAACAAAACTCGGCCTTTTTTTGATGGCTGGCCATACCGGATGCTCATATTTTTGCCACTGGCAGTCACGTGCGGACTTACTTGTGCAGATGACCAGGTGAATGCAATAAGGGTCAGGAAAAGCGCTAACAATGTGGTTTTCATAAGGCGTGTAGAATTTGTAAGGATTGGTGGTTAAGAACTGGATTTAATTGTAGCGAAATAAGGCATTCCAAAGTTGCCAATCAAGCAGCTTGTAGCCAAAACTATCAGATTAGCTACTCCGTTAACAGAGATTAACATTTGAGCTGCCTAATCAGCGATTTTAGGGATTTCAGTTTATATTTGAATAATGACTTCTGAAACAAACCCATCCGTTAGAACCCGTTTTTTCGATACTAAAATCGAATTCCTGAAAGGAGTAGGGCCGCAAAAAGCTGCTTTGCTCAATCAGGAACTGAATATTTTCACCTTCGGCGACCTTATCCAGCATTACCCTTTCCGGCACGAGGACCGCAGCGTTTTTCACAAGCTCAGCGAACTGAGTGAACAAATGCCTGCGGCGCAGGTCAAGGGCCGTTTGCGTGATTTTTTGATAGCCGGAGAAGGTAATAAAAAAAGACTGGTAGGCCAGTTTCAGGATGGGACCGGCTCCTTGGAGCTTGTATGGTTCCAAAGCATCACTTGGTACGAAAAGTGGTTGAAACGTGGCGGGGAATATATTGTTTACGGAACCCCCGTATTGTTCGGCGGGAAATGGAGCATTACCCATCCGGAGATAGAAGTGCTGACGCAGGAAAATTCGACAGCAGGTTATTGGCAGCCCATTTATCCGCTCACGGAAAAACTGCGCAGGAAGTTCCTCGACAGTAAGGCATTAAGTAAAATGGTGCGGAGCCTGCTCGAAATAGCACATTCACATGTAAGGGAAACCTTACCCGAAACGCTTACCCAAAAATACAGGCTGATCACGAAAGCGCAGGCATTGTGGCATTTCCATTTGCCTCAGGATGCCAGGACGCTGCACCAGGCTCAGCGGCGGTTGAAATTCGAGGAGCTGTTTTATAACCAGTTTAGGTTGATCAAAAACAAGCTGCTGCATAAGACGGAGTATCCGGGACTGGTATTTGACAAAACAATGCTGGTCAAGGAGTTTTACGACCAGCATTTGCCATTCAAGCTTACAGACGCGCAGATACGGGTTTTGCATGAAATCCACGAGGACCTGAAAACCGGCAAACAAATGAACCGCCTCTTGCAAGGTGATGTGGGTTCGGGAAAGACGATCGTGGCATTCATCACCATGCTTTTTGCGCTGGACAACGACGCACAAGCTTGCCTCATGGCGCCGACCGAAATTCTGACCGACCAGCATTACCAGGGCCTCAAAAAGTTTGCGGACCTGCTCGGTGTCAACATTGCCAAACTTACCGGCTCGACCAAGAAGAAGGAGCGGGAGGTAATCCATCGCGAGCTGCTGAATGGCACGCTGCACATCATCGTCGGTACGCACGCATTGATCGAGGACGCGGTACAATTCAAGAATCTAGGCCTTTGTGTGATCGATGAGCAGCACCGCTTCGGAGTTGCCCAGCGTGCGAAACTTTGGGCTAAAAACAAACACGTTAACCCCCATATGCTTGTCATGACGGCCACGCCTATCCCGCGGACGCTTGCGATGACACTGTACGGCGATCTGGATATTTCTGCTATTAATGAGCTACCAGCAGGTCGGAAGCCTATTAAGACAGTACATCGTTTTGACAAACACCGCCTGTCGGTTTTCGGTTTTTTGAAGGGGGAAATTGCCAAGGGACGGCAGGTTTATATGGTATATCCGCTGATCGAAGAATCCGAAAAAATGGATTTGAAAGACTTGATGGATGGCTATGAGAGTGTCGCAAGGGCATTTCCGGGTATTCCGCTGAGCATTGTGCACGGCAAAATGCGGTCGCAGGACAAGGATTTTGAAATGGCGCGTTTTGTGCGGGCGGAAACGAAGATCATGGTCGCCACGACGGTGATCGAAGTAGGTGTCAATGTACCCAATGCCTCGGTAATGGTGATCGAGAATGCCGAACGTTTTGGATTGTCGCAATTGCACCAGTTGCGCGGCAGGGTGGGGCGCGGAGCGGAACAATCGTATTGTATTCTGATGACCGATTATAAGCTCAGCAAGGATACGAAACTGCGGATCGACACCATGTGCCGTACCAATGACGGTTTCGAAATAGCCGAAGTGGATTTGCAGTTACGCGGCCCGGGCGATATTTCCGGGACACAACAAAGCGGACTGGTAGATTTGCTCGTAGCCAATTTGGCGCAGGACGGCGAAATCTTGAAGGCTGCACGAGCCTCGGCAGAAGAAATCCTGACCGCGGATCCCGATCTGCTCCAGCCGATCCACCAACCCATACGCAGCCATCTCGAAAACCTGCGCAAGGAAGAAACCAACTGGAGCCGGATCAGTTGATCATCAAGATTTTATTTCACGGATCTCGCTGGCAAATTCGTAGGTCTGAGGGCGCGTCACATGCAATGCGGCTCCCAGCGAAGTGGCATAAGGCAGATCCGATACGTAAACTTTATGGTTGGGGTAGTTTTTTGCGATGAGGCGGGTGAATATTTCGTTACGCGCAAATCCCCCATCGATATAAATGGCATGAACGTCTTTGACATTCACGAGATCCAGCGAGACGAACAACAGTTCGGTAAGTCCCTTAATTAAATGATGATAAGCCGCCTCGGCCGACCTGAATGCGCTAACCTGCCATTCCTGCGTATTGGCCGCCGGAAATGGGCCGTTGCCCGTCATACAGGCTGTGAAGAATTTGGGCGTCTCGGCTTTTAGGATTTCCTCGTCAAACACGACCTTTTTGTAAAAGTCTGGCTCAACATTGAAATACTCCACAATACGCGCCACCTGATAGTCGTGCTCCCGTCCGAGGAACAGGCGTGAGGCTGTCACGCCACTACCTTCGGGTGTGAGGTAATTCATGCAATCGCGCTCCAACTGATAGGAAGTCAGCGGTTTGGATGCGAACGAATTGAAATTGATACACCAGGTACCGGTCGATAGCAATACAAACGGCTTTTTTACAGCCATCCGATAAGGTATTAATGCAGACGAGCTGTCGTGCAAGCCAAAACCCGACTGGATGCCTTTGTCGCCATGGCGGTAAATAAAAGACGATGAAGCCAGTACCGGTGCCAGTTTTTTATGAATGGTTTCCTGTTTTACCCACTCGTGGTAATCCCACATTTCGAAGCTCCACAATGCGGTATGGCAGCCAAGCGACGTGTAATCGCTCACTTTGCGGCCTGTTAGCAGGTAAAGGATATATTGAGGTAAATGCAATGTGGTCGCAATCTGGCTGTAAATCTCAGGCCTGGTATATTTGAGCCAGTACAGTTGCATACCCGAATTCAACATGCCCATGGAAGGAGAGCCGGTTTGCAGCGAAATGCGTGTCGGGTCGCCGTAGGTGCTGTAAAATTGCCTCGAAAGTTCTTCCGGGAACGGTTTGAGGTACGAGTACAGCGGTGTAAGCGGGCGGTTGGCATGGTCGAGGTGCACGAGGCTCGCGCCGTAGCCTGCTACATTTACTGCCTTAATATCGTATTTAGGGTCAGCCAAAAGTTCGGCCCAGCGGTCCTGTACCCATTTGGTCAACAATTCACAATCTTCGGTAGGGAAGCCGTCTTCGTCAACTGTTTCTGGGAGGTATTCCGAAAACTCGTGAACGATGTTGTACTTTTCGTCAAAAAGTACATACTTCTTATTAGTCCTGCCAATATCAAAAACCGCTGTTACTTTCATTAGTGGAATATCACTTTTTTACCCGGAAATGTATTTTTTCGGTCAATATAGTGACTTTACGTTAAAACCAATACCCTTACCCGTTCTTTTAAAATCTTTGCGGAAAACCGTAGAGAGCAGGATACTTTTAGACCGATTTTTCCAGGATCGGGCGGAACACTTTCGTCCATCTTTTGTAACCTTCTTCATTCATATGTAAGCTGTCGCCTACGAAAATTGCACCATCGGGACGCCCGTTTTTGAGCATCACCGGCCACACGTCGATGTAATGGTGGTTTTTATCTTTTTTGATATAATCCTGGATCAGTTTGTTGGCCTTAATCACGTCTTCACGCTTGGCCCAGCGTGAAGGCGAAGGTTTCAGCGATACGCCGTAAATCTGCACCTCTGGCTGTTTGTCCCGTATTTTTTGCACGAGCGTCACATATGCGTCACGCACTTGCTCGGGCGACTTAGGTTTTTTGCCAAACATGTCATTCTCGCAATAGATCACCACCGTTTTGGGCTTGTATTTCGTGATAGCGCGATCGGCATAATAGATCACTTCCGGCAATGTAGAACCTCCAAAACCGCGGTTAATGATCGGCAGCGGTGCGAGGTCTTGTGCTGCATTCTGCCATTTGGTAAATGAAGAGCTACCCGTGAAAACTATCCCGCCCGGCGCTGGCATTTGCTGAGCGTCCTTTTTCTCGAATTCAAGTATCGCATTTTCCGAACGGGTTACCTCGTAATCGGGCTCCCAGGGCCCGGCGAGGTTCGTAGTTTGTGGTTTATGGCAGGCGCTGAATGCAGCGAAAAGGACAATCAGAAGGTGTTTTTTCATTACAAATAAAAAGTGGATATGGCCTTAAAAGCCATATCCACTGGGGTTTTAATGTGTTTGGGTTTAACTATTTCAAAGCGGCGCTAGTCTTTCAAAAAATAGCGTAAGCCGAGCCCAACACTAGGAAGCGTGATGGACGGGCTGAAACCGTAATTCAACTGGTTGCTGTGGGAGCGGGCTCCCGTAGTGCGTTCCTGAGTATTTCGCCGGGTAAATTGCACTGCTACCGGCTGTGCAAATCCGATGGAAGCCGTTAGCCACCAACGCTCATCCAGGCGGTAATAGGCCCCGGCCGACACGCCTAACGACAGCGCAAAAGCATGGGTTTTGACATCCCAGCTATAATTTTCATTATTTTCTCGTTGCTTCCCATAGAGATAAGATACGTCGGGTCCAAGGCTTGCGAACACGCCGACCTTATCATTAAAATGTTTGTAAAACTGCCAAGCATGTCCCACACCGAATCCTACACTGCTTATTCCGCTAATGGTAGTTGTTTCGCCGCTATTGTCGGTAAGATATCCTTTTCCGGCACGAAGCGATGTGCTTAGGTTCCATACATTAGCGCGTGTGTTGGATTTGAACCGGCCGATGCCGGTGGAAACATTGTAACCATAACTATGCGTAGCTTTCGAGATATCGGGATTGGTATTGTTGAAATCGAGCGACAGGCTACCGGTAAGAAACCGTTTCCCTTCATATTGAGCGAATGCCCCGCCTGATACACACGTCAGCACAGCCAGGATCAAAAATGTAATGTTTTTCATAGCGGTGAGCTTATTTAGGTTGTAAATACCAGGCTGCCCTGATTCCGAAGTATTGTGAGATTGACGACGTCACGCCTGCATTTAAACTGAACTGATTTTTGTCCTGGAAGCTTACGTAGCTCGCTGAAAGCGAAAGCACGTTGATATCCGATTCGAGCGCAAAACTTGGGGTAACCCAGAAGACCACTCCGGGATTGATGAACACTCCGCCCGAATAGCCATTTTCATACTTTGTTCCGTCTTCCATCGGCATTTTGGAACGCAGGTAGGCAAGGTTGGCACCTGAATGCAGAAACAGTGCCCATTTCGGACTGAGTGACTTATATTTTCGTATAAAAGGAGTCAGGTTCACCGCAAGCGAATTACCACTTTTCCGCCCCTTCGAGCCGGGATAATCATAGGAGGTCTTGAAAAAGGCATGCGAGGTCGAAAGCCTCAAACCGAACATGAAATTGTCTCGCGTGAACCAGCCGGTTTGCAGCGATGGATAAATATTGGTCACACTGCTTTTGGATTCCGATTCATTCGGTACCTCATTTTTCATGTTGTTCCCATTGGCGGTTATTGTTGTACCCCAGTGGACGGTCCCTTTCTGCAACTGCGCCTCCGCACTTCCTGCCAGAAACAGCATCCCCGGCAGTAACAATAGAAAAATTTTTTTCATGGTTCATACATTTAGTTCTTGGGAGCAATTTACTAACCATAATGTAACCACCTAATCATTTAAATTTATTTAACAAAAAAGAAGCAGCCAATGCGCTTGGCTGCTTCTAAGAATTACCGATACCAAATTTAACCTAACAATCTTGGGCTCTGAGCTTTCAGCATGCAACTGTCGGCCCTGGCCATTTTATATTTTAGAATACACCTTGCCAGTTGCCCTGGCGGTAGTATTGTAACAATCTTTGCTGCATCAGGTAATCATATTTTGCCTGAATGGCCGTGCCCTGTGCCTGGGCGAGCTTGGCTTTTGAAAGCGTGTATTCGAATATACTCGACACTCCCGCATTGAATTTACTTTCGACAACCGCAAATGCCGCGGCTAATGATTCGACCTGTCCTTCCGCCGCTGCGTGTTTGTCGGCCATGGCATTCAGGTTGAGTACGGCGGTTTCGATGGCCTGGCGGAGTTGCTGATTTGTGATATCCAGCGTATTTTGTGCCTGGCGTTCCTGTACTTTGGCCAGCTCTACCCGCGGCCGGGTTACCCAGCGACCCATGATCGGGATGTTAAGGCCGAGGTTTATATAGCCGTTCCGGGTTGCATTCAACTGCTTGAAGTAGTCGAGGTTATCGTTCGAGGAAGCGTAAAACGCCCGCACGTTGGTACTCAGGTTTAGCGACGGATAGTTCAAGGCCTTGATCGATTTCACAAGGTATTTATAACTCTGACGGTTCAGTTCGGCGCTGCGGATTTCCGGGAACGTTTTGATCGCGTTTTCATACAATTCCGTCGCGTTGGCTGCGGCCGGTGTAATACTTTCTTTCGGCAACAGCGGTTCAAATTCTATATTGTCGTCGGGTGTGACATTCATTCGCTGGAACAACGCAAGCCGGGCCGTACGGTAATTGCTGAGAGCTGTTACCTGCAAGTATCTATCATTCGCCAGTTGCGCTTTGATTTCGGCCAGGAGGTTGTTACCGGCTGTTCCGGCCTCTACCTGTTTCTGCACCTTGTCGACTTGCTGCTGCGATGACGCTACCTGTTGTTCTGCGGCCTCGAACAATGCTTTGGTCGCCAGCACATTGACATAGCCTTGCATCAGCAGTACAGTCTGTGCATTGAGCACCGCAGTCCGGTTTTCCATCGCCGATTCTTTCAGCAATGTTCCCTGACGAGTCTGGTTTTGCAGTTTTCCGCCTTGGTAAACAGGCATTTGGAAACCGGTACTGATCGAATTATAGCCGTAAAGTTGGTCTATATATTCATTTGTGTATTGGTCAATGCTGCGGCCAAGGTTAAGGCTTTGGTCAGCCGTAATATAAATTTGAGGAAATATCTGCGACCTGGTCTGGCGTAATTGTGCCTGCGCGGCTTCCGCCTGCAATGAGCCTTGGTGATAAAGAAGGTTATTTTTGGCCAGCAGGTCCACGCATTCGGCGAGGCTCAGTTTGGGTTGCGCCTTTCCGAGGAGAGGCAGGATGCAGATAAGTAGTATAAAAAAGCGTTTCATGGCTAATAGATTAAGTTAGGTCAGGCCAGCCAGCCGTCCTTCAACCGCACGACACGGTTGCCGAAACCCGCATTGGTTTCCGAGTGGGTTACCTGGACGATGGTGACTTTGTCTTCCTGGTTAAGTTTTTGAAATAATTCCATAATCTCGATTGCCTGTTCCGAATGCAAATTGCCCGTGGGCTCATCAGCGAAAATCACTTTCGGGTTGTGTACAATGGCGCGGGCTACACCTACGAGCTGCTGCTGGCCACCGGAAAGCTGATGCGGGAACAGGTCTTTCTTAGCTACCATATTGAAGCGGTCGAGGAGCTCGGCAACCCGGCTCTTACGCTCGGACGACGGCGTACCTTTGTACAAAAGCGGTGTTTCGATGTTTTCATACACGGTCAGCTCGTCGATCAGGTGATAGGCCTGGAACACAAAACCGATGTGGTGACGGTGCAATTCGGTGCGTTTCTTTTCGGACAGTTTCTGAACTGGTTCGTCAAGGAAAAGGTATTCGCCTTCCGAAGGTTCTTCGAGCAATCCGAGGATATGTAACAGGGTGGATTTACCTGAGCCCGACGGGCCCATGATCGATATAAACTCACCTTCTTTAATATTCAAATCAATGTGGCGCAACACGTATGTCTTGCCAAAGCCTGCCGGGTAATATTTGGATATTTTTTCTAACTGGATCATAAAAATGTGAAGTTGGAGATTTGGTATGTAATTAAGGATAACCTGTTCGAAAAACAAATCCTTACATCCGTCTCTCTTATGCCAGTCCTATTTTAAAAAGGCTTGCCAAAATTATAAGTTGTTGATAATCAAATAAATTTAGATCAATAACTAAATAGCTACGTCCGATACCGTACAAAATGTGTGCGCATTCGGACGCGCTGTGCGGGTATTCCGGTTAATGTGAAAAATGGCTTATTCAGAACGCAAAACCCGCACCGGATTCACGGCCGCAGCCCTCAATGCCTGCACTATGATCGTTACCAATGCCAGCGTCATTGCCACTGCGCCGGAGGCTGCAAAGACCCACCAGGGCAAGCCGGTGTGGTACGCAAAGTTGTTGAGCCATGAATGCATCAGATAATACCCGGCCGCGGATGCTATCATGATCGCAGTGAGGATGATGCGGATAAATTTTTGGAAAAAAACGAAGGCAATGTCATACCGGGTGGCACCGAGGACGACCCGGATGCCTGTCTCACGCCTACGTTGCGCAATGCCCAAATGCACCAGACCGAACAGTCCCAGGCCGCATATGAAGACCGAAATGACGGTGACGAAAGTGATGATTTGCTGCCAGCGAAGCTCGGATGCATAAGCGCGTGCGTTGGCGTCGTGGAGGAAAGTGTAGTCGAAGACAGCGTCGGGGAGGATCTTTTTGAATGTTTTTCCCAGTTTTTCGATGGCCTGATGCTCCCGGTTTTGGGCGATTTTAACCCACAAAGTTCCGCCGCCATAATGCTTGCTCATCGGCATGATCAGCGGTCCGATGCGTTCTTTGAGGGAGTTGAAATGGAAATCACCGACCACGCCCAAAATTGTAAGAGGCTGGTTACCAAAATAATCGTCGGGAATGAGCATTTTTCCGACAGGCTCGGTAATGCCTGCTTTTTTGACAAATGCGTCGTTCACCAGTACACCCGATTTTTGATCGGAAGTGAAGGCAGGGGAGAAGTTTCGCCCTTCGAGCAACTTCATTTCCAGCATCGGTAGATAGTTTTCGTCGACCGTACGCACATTTGTCAGGAATTTTTGGCCATTCACTCTCACATCGCGATTGCCAAAATCGCCAGCCAGCGAAATTGCCCGAAAGTTGGCGTCATCTGCCATTGCATTCATAAACCGGCTGTGAACCTGATGCACATCCCGCACGCCCCGGATCTCGATTTTTACGACCTGATCGGGGTTATAACCCAGGTTTTTGGAACGGATAAAATGCATTTGCCGGTAAAACACCAGGCTGGCAATGCCTAGCAGGATCGCCATCGCAAATTGGAATACCATCAGCATGTTGCCTGCTGGGTTTTTGCCTGCCAGCTGCATTTTTGAATAGAGCGTTTCCACCGGGCTAAACCTGGAAAGTAACCACGCCGGATAAAGCGCGGCGCAAACGACATTGACGAGAAATACACAAAACACCCAGCCAAGCAGCTCTGGCGAACAAATTTGCTCGTGGAGTACATGCTTCTGCGTCAGGTAATTGAATGCGGGCAGCAGCAGCACGACCAGCAAAAGTGCAATCATCATCGACAAGCTGATCAGTATGCCCGATTCTCCCAGAAATTGCATAATGATTGCGCCGCTCCCGCTGCCAGTTGCTTTCCGGATGCCTACTTCCTTGGCACGTTTCATGGACGATGCGATGTGGATATTGATGAAATTAATGCTGGCCATCAGTAAAATAAACCCGGCCATACCGACGAAAATATAAGAATAGACCGGCTTGCTGGTGTTGATAATACCCGACTCTCCATTCTGGTTTGGAATCTCGTGGCCATTCAAATGAATGTCAGTTATTTTTTGGAGGCCGTAAGTGATAGCAGATGCCTCGGGCCGATCTTTCCGCTGCTTTTGCGACAATGCGCCGGCAATGCGGTTGACCTTGAGAATGACCGTCATCGGATCGGCATCGGGCCGTAACACTACAAATGTGCCCAGATAGGCATTCAACCAACTGGTGTCGTCGAACGACACTTTCATGAAATCGAATGGGAAAAGTACATCGAACTGGATGGAAGAATTCGCTGGCGGATCTTCGCTTACACCTGCGATCACCAGCGGTTTTCCGATCCGCATCGCAGAGGGGTCGGCATCCATTTGGAGCAGCTCGCCGATTACATTGGTGCGACCGAAGAATTTTAATGCCGTCCTCCGTGTGATGACAACGGAATTGACATCCAGCAACGCAGTGCGGGCATTTCCATGCAGCAGTTTAAAAGAAAATACACCGAAAAATGAAGGGTCAACGAAGAGCAGTTGTAGCTTGAATGCGTCATGTCCGTGGCGCACGTCGCCATAAATGTCGCCGCCCATTACACGTGCATAATGCGCGATCTCGGGCATACGTGCCTGGAATGCGGGACCTTGCACCTGACCCGTACCGCCTGAGGTAATTACCTCGCCTCGTTCACGGTAAGTACTGGTAATGCGGTAAAGATGAGGATTGGTGCGATGGAAGCGGTCGAAGCTGCGTTCATCGGCGATGTAGAGCGCAGCAAAAAGCATGCACGCCGTGCCGATCGCCAGACCGGCGATATTGATCAATGCATATAGCCGTCCCTGCCAGAGCTGACGCGCTGCGATTTTAAGAAAAGTTTTGAACATGGATTTTCAGGAATGGACCTCCATCTTATAGCCTACGCCATGGATGGCGGTGATTTTGACTTGCGTATCGGGCGCCAGCAGCTTACGGAGCCGCGACACGAATACATCGACGCTCCGGCCAACGGTAACCCCTTCATCTTCCCAAACCGATTTCAGGATCAGGTCCCTTTCCAACACCTGGTTGGCGTTTCGGACAAAAAGGGCGAGAAGCTTGGCCTCCCGGAACGTCAGCGTTTGGGTTGTTTTGCTATTATATAGCAACTGGTTGGTGATGTCCAGCCACGAGTGCCCAAATGCGAGCCGTGAATCCGGAACAGGCGCGTGCTCCAAAGCTGCTTCCCTGACTTTCTTATGACGCGACCTGTTCCAGGCGATAAACCCAAGGGCCGCCAGTGTTCCCCCAAACGAAACGAATAGCCACGCATTACCAACCGATTTGGCTTTGGTGGTTTCAGGAGTAAACCGCACCTGCAATACATAGCAGCCCTCCGCGCGCGCCCTGCTTTGGCATGGAACGCCTCCGGGTTGTTTCAAATCTAAGAACTGGTAACCAAGCCGAACCTCGCCGCTATCGCAATCGAGCACCGTCACGCTGTACGGACGGTCGAGATGATACGCATCGAAAGATTGCTGTAACAGCTGGGGCAATTTGTCATAATCGAACATATGCTCCATACGGACGGAAAACGTGTTGGCATCTGCTTGGGTTATGGGCGGGATCGCGGAAATTGAATCGCCATTAGCGCGCAGCAGTTGGTGGACAGTACGCCGGAGTGAAAGGTTCACGTTTTCCGAGAACCGGACGGCCTCGTTATTGGCGACGGCAGTGCCAACCCATCCGGCCAGCAAGCCGATAAGCAGCAGGGTAACCCTAAAAATAGCCTTCAAATGTCCCATGAAACAGCGGATACAAGAATCAAATTTAACCAATTTCAGCAATTGTCCTTCTTCTTGTTTAAGCCAAAAAACCATTCGAATTGCGGGACAATTTGCGTGCTTTTGATCGTGATAACCTGTCGCCCGATCACTTTGTTAGGCTCCGAGGGGTCGATAATGAGCTGGTCACCCGCTTGGGCCGATTTCAGGACTTCAGCGATTTCATAACGCATCACCGCATGGTTGTGTGCGTAGGCGCTGCCATTCACAATTTTGCCGTCGCGTTTCAGGTAAATTAGAAAGGGCACCAGCGTTCGTTGCTTCGAGGCCGGATCGCTTTTGGCAAGTGTGATAACACCACGGGTAACGCGTGCAAATTCTGCGGTGCCGATGACATTGCCATTCAGCAGCAATGGATTTGAGTCAAATGAATCGGTCGGGTGCGGCAGCGCGACAGACGCTTGAAGCGAGCAAAAAAGTGTCACAGCAAAAATGATTTTAAGTGTTTTGGTTTTCATATCGGCATGGTTTTGGTGATTATTGCGAACTCATCCAAAAATACCCGGCCGGCGGCGGTCGCGTTACATTACCTGGTAAAACAATGTAAACGAAATGTAAAAGATTGGTTTTGGGACTTTAACGGCCTTTTATAGCACGGTTAGTTAATCGCTATTAATTTTTAATTAAAGCAGAACATTATAAGCATTAGCCATTGTTACATTTTTAAAACTCTAAAACACTCACTTGAAAACAGTAGCCTCCAACGATCCTTATGCAGCGCTCCGCCATTCTGATTTCCGGTTTTTTGTATCCAATTCTTTTCTTTTTTCTGCCACCATCCGCATTCAGGAGGTCATTGTCGGTTATGAACTGTACAAAACCACACACGACCCGCTCGCATTAGGCCTCGTTGGGCTCGCAGAGGCGATACCATTCATTATCACGTCGCTTTTTGGCGGTTATGTCGCCGACCAGAAAAACAAGATCACGATCATGCACATCAGCCTCGTGGTGATCCTGCTAGGTTCGGGTGTGCTTTACACCGCTTTTCAGCCTGGTATTTACAATATGCTTTCGAAGGGGCAGCATTTGGCGGTGCTCTATTCAGTTTTTGGATTAATCGGTTTTGCGAAGGGTTTTTACTCTCCCGCGGCCAGTTCGCTGAAACCATTTCTCGTCCCGCGCACGATCTATTCCAACTCTTCTACTTGGAGCAGCTCTTTCTCGCAAGCGGGGGCCATTATCGGACCCGCGGCTGCTGGGTTTCTCTATGCCTACCTCGGTCTTACGCACACATTAATGATCGTCATTGGTAACTTTCTGATCTGCTGGTTCTTGCTGGGGCTGATTAAAACCCGTCCCGAGTTTCCGAAAATCGTTACACCCATTGTGGAAAGTCTTAAAGAGGGTTTCAAATTCGTTTTCAAAACGCGTATTGTGCTTTATGCCATGACATTGGATCTCTTTTCTGTCCTCTTCGGTGGTGTGATCGCATTGCTTCCCATTTTTGCCGAAGACATTCTGAAAGTAGGCCCCGAAGGGCTAGGCCTCCTTCGTGCCGCGCCTTCAATAGGTTCCATGCTGACGATGTTTGCCATGGCCTACTTTCCGCCTACGCATAACGCATGGCGCAATATGCTGGTTGCAGTGGCTGGTTTTGGCGTCTTCACACTGGTTTTTGCAGCTTCTACAAACTTCATGCTCTCCTGTGCAGCGCTTTTTGCCACCGGCGTCTTCGATAGTGTAAGCGTTATTATCCGTCAGACCATCCTGCTCATCTACCCGCCCGACGAAATGCGTGGCCGCGTAGCCGCCGTCAACGGCATTTTTGTCAGTTCCTCGAACGAACTTGGCGCTTTCGAATCTGGTGTGATGGCCAAAGCATTTGGTACGGTTCCCTCTGTGATGATGGGAGGGGTCGCGACACTGGTTGTGGTGATTTGGATTTATATGAAGTCTAAGGATTTGCTGGCGGTGAAGTTGAGTTAGAAGTGGGCTTGGCTATTGCACAAACAAATATTTTTTTTTGTTAAACAACATATCCATTGACTATGTAGATCCACAAAAATATTGTCACGCTGGAACCTAGGAAAAGAGGCGGGAAGCCATGTATCAGAGGAATGCGCATTACAGTGGAAGATATTTTGCGATGGCTGGTGTCCGGAATGTCATTTGTAGAAATACTGCTTGACTTTCCGGAACTGACACGTTAGGATATCACTGTCGCATTGGAATTTTCTGCGGATCAACAGAAGCGTACATTTTATGACATGGCTGCATGAAGTTCTGATCGATCAGAATATTTCACAGCGCATTTCGCCTTTGCTGGCTCCTTATTTCAATGTATTGGATCATGTCAGAAAGCTTGGATTGACAGACGCAGATGATTACCTCATCTTTAATGTATGTGCGTGACAATGGTTATGAAGCGGTAACCACGCTCGATGAAGATTTTATCAAATTGATAAACCAGCTCTCGCAACCGCCTAAGATCATCTGGATCAGAACCGGAAATATTTCAACCAAAGTGCTTTCTGATATTCTCAGTGATAAAGCCGAGATAATCAAAGAATTCATTCAAAGTGCTGACTTCGATATTACGAGGTTTTTAAATCCTGATGATTCATTTTCTGATCATTCGCTCCGCAAACTCTTCACGGGATCCATCACAGCTGTCTTGTAAGTCTGCGTTGCCACCAGCACAGTGATCATTACCCCGAATGCAATGCCAATCCCTGCAAAAATATCCCAGCCAATTTCCATGCGGTAGGCGTAAGTCGCTAACCATTGTTTGCCGAGCAATAGCACAAGCGGGAACGCAATCGCCAATGCTATTATCAGGATTGCCAGAAACTCTTTCAGGAAAAGCAATACCACGTGTAAGCTGGTAGCGCCAAGCACTTTCCGGATGCCAACCTCCCGCGTGCGCCGCGCGACATTCAGCGATACCATCCCCAAAATACCCAGTAGCACGATCACAACGGAAAGAATAGTGGCGATGCGGGATGCCTTTTTGAGCTGCATTTCTGTCATGTAAAGCTTTTGCAGTGTTTCATCCATAAATGCGTATTCAAATGGCGCGTCGGGCATGAGCTCGTGCCATTTTTGCTCAACTACATTCATTGAGCTGCCAAGGTTACCCGCATGCAGACGGATGCTCAGGTAGCGGTAGGTGTTGGTACCACGTACATCGGCAAATGCCAGTGGTTTGATAGTCTGGTGCATGGATGCAAAATGGAAGTCTTGTACCACGCCTGTGATCGTTAATGGTTTGTCGTAGAAATGTACACGGAGCTGTTGGCCCACGGCGTCGCGGGCACTGGCATATCCGAGTGATCTGATGGCCGCTTCGTTCAGGACAATGTTATCGGGTTGATAAGCAGTATTGGGTTCTTGCAGAAATTTTCCGGCAAGCATGCGCATGTTATAGGTGTTGGCATAGCCAACGTCGGTACGTAGAAATGTGGTCATAACCGCGCTTGTAGAATCCTGGCCGGGTTTATATAAACCATATCCGCCTCCATTGCCATTCGGGATTTCATAAGAAAGCGAAATGCTCTTAACCTCTTTGAGGTTGCTGAGGCCATCGCGCACGCGCTCCATTTTAGATAGCCCGTCGGGTGTCCAGTCGCGGGGCACGCCGAGGGTTACGAGAGATTCTTTATCGTAACCCAGATTTTTATTGAAAAAATAATCCACCTGCCTGCCCATTATCCCGGCGCCGGCAATCACGAAAAGGGCGATTGTAAATTGCGCCGCAATGAGCGAACGTCGGAAAAAGATATTATCCTTCACCGATCTTAATTTCCCTTTCATCGATTCTACGGACGGAATGCGCGAAAGCACCCATGCCGGATAGAGGCCGGCGAGTGTTCCGGTTACCAGCGCAAATAGGAGCGGCAAGAGTAACGAATAGGGCATCAGCGACCATAAGGATCCAATGTTTTTGCCTAAAACATCCGCGAATGCTGGCCGAAGCAGTGCATAAAGGCCCATTGAAACCAACATGGCAAGCATTGCCAGTAAAATGGCCTCAGCCAGAAATTGTGCCACCAATTGCCGTTTCAGGCCGCCCAGCGCTTTTCGGACGCCTATTTCTTTGAGGCGCGACGAAGAACTGCCAATAAAAATGTTGACGAAGTTGACGATCGCCATCAATATAATGAATGCGGTAATGCCAGAAAGTGTGAGGATCATTTTGCTGACAATGCCATTGTTGGCTTCCCGGTAATAGTCGCGAAGAGGCGTCAGGTATACTTGCAGATTAGCTTTAATAGCATCGGGTGTGTGCGTAGCGATTTCCTGTGCGATAGGTTTGGCCAGATCCTCCGGTGTGACCCCGTTTTTAAGCTCAATATAATTGACCATAAAAGCGAATCCCCAATTGTCTTCGGAGCCTTTCCGACCTTCCAAGCTGCTGAATGGAAAGAAAATTTCCGCCGGACTATTCAGCAAGTGGGTAACGGAATTGAATGAAGGATTTTTCATGACCGCCATGATCTGATACTCCTGCTTGCCGCCCATGAAGTTATGCAGCGTCAGCGACTCCCCGACCACATTCGATCGCCCAAAGTATTTCAAAGCCTTATTTTCGGTGATTACTATGGAGTTCGGTGCATTCAACGCGGTTCGGGCATCGCCGTGCAGTAACGGAAAGTTGTACATGGCAAGCAAAGTGGAATCGCCGGTTTGCACATCTTCCCGGAAATGCTTGTCGCCATGGGAAACGGCCACGGTAATGGCGTCGTACCGATAGTAGTTCGCCACCAGGTTAGGGTAATCCGCTTTCAAGGCTTTGCTCAGCGGGCCGAGGGTGGTAAGGTCCATTCCCATATCCGGATTAGTCCAACGGCTGCGGATGATGTATTGATTGTCAGCATTCCGAAGGTCTGCATTCACATTCAGCTCGCCCCAGATATAGCTTATGATCAGGAACGAAAATGTCATACCGACCGTCAGACCCAGGATAGTTACCAGCGAATAAAAGCGGCGTTTCAACAAATTCCGCCAGGCGATTTTGAAGTAGTTTTTCAGCATGAGCCAAAACTAACTGTTTTTCAAATCGCTGATTTTCAGCGGTAGGCGGTTTAACGATTTTTAACAGGAATGATGGTCGACGGATGACGGCTGACCGCCGACGACCGTTATGATAGGGTTGCCCTGGTCTATCGTCGATGGTCGATGGTCAAAATTGATACCATACCCGAAATAGACAGTCAGCCATCAAAAATCAATCATTCCGCAATGTCTCCGCCGGATTGGTTGCTGCGGCTTTGTATGTTTGAATGCCGATTGTGAAAAGGCCGATGGTCAGCAGGGCTGCCAGGCAGCTAAAAAATACGCCTGGGCCTATTGTAGCATGGTATGTAAAAATATTAAGGAAGAGAGAGCCTAGCAGGTAACCGATGGGGACGGCGATGATGGCGGCTATCAGGATCATTTTGACAAATGAAGCAGAAAGTAAATGCATGATCTGAGCCACGCTTGCACCCATGACTTTGCGCACACCTACTTCTTTGATCCGTCGCCCCGTCGAATAAGTGACTATACCTAAAAGCCCCATGGCTGCGATCGCAAAGACAAGGAATAGCATGATGTTTGTCAGCTGCTGGTCGCCTCCGCCGGCATGCTGGTCGTACAATTGCTGCTCGTACCATGAATAGACGAAGGATTCATGCGGATGAAATTTTTTCCACACAGCTGCCAGTGCTGCAGTGACCTGTTCCGGATCGGTGCCTTCCGCTATTTCGAGAGAGATGACTTTGATTTCCTTCGGATCGAAAGCCAAAACAAGCGGCATTACCGGCAATTCATAGCGGATTATGCAAAAATCTTTGACAACCCCCGACACGATGACCTCGGTCTGGTTTAGTACGATGGTCTGCCCCACGACATCCTTTGCATTTTTCCAACCCAAGGAACGGACTGCATTTTCATTCAGCACCACAAAATGCACCGAGGTGTCCGAACTAACCGGCATATTTTCGCCGGCTACAAATTTAAGCCGCATATTTTCAATAAAACCGGCATTAGTAGCGTATACATACGCCTCTTTTTGTGAGGCCTCATTTCGTTTTTCGGTCAGTTTGGAAAGCTTTACCTTGCCCGCCATGTCGTTGAAAGTGGCTGAGGCGAGACCGACGCGTTTAACACCTGCTTGCCTCGACATTTCATTACCCAGTAATTTAAAATCACTGTCAGCAACAAGCGGGATATTGAGGATATTTTTTCGGTTAAAATTCTCGTTATCGGTGGCCATATATTTAAACTGGCTATTCATAATGCCTGTGCCTGTCATAAATACCAGCGCTACCACAAACTGAACGATGATGAGCACTCTTCTAAAACCAAGCTTGCCAATACCGCCTGTCACCGTTTCGCCTTTCAAGATGTTGACAGGCTGGTAGCCCGACAGTATCCTCGCTGGTAAAAGCCCGGCAAGAAATCCTGTAATGAGCGTAAAAAGGATAAAAACGAGCCATAGCAAACGGTTGTCATTAACCTGCCAGGTAAGCCAGCGGACGTGTACATTAGCCTGCATGAGTAGCAGCCCGAGATAACCGATACCCAATGCAAGAAAGGCTATGATCATTGTTTCGATCAGGAACTGGAAAATAAGCTGCCGCCTTTTCGCGCCGGCTACCTTCCGTACACCCACCTCACGTGCCCGGCCAAGTGAGCGGGTGAGCGTAAGATTGATATAGTTGAAACCAGCCAACGTGATGATGATCAGCGGAATCAGCAGGCCGACTGTAATTTTCCAGATCGGCTCCACATAGGGATTGTTCAGCAAGTTTTCGTAGTCAGGCGAAATTTCAGATAAGGCCTGGCTACGGAATGTATGACTTTTGATTTCTTTGAAATCGATGGTTTTATGATTCTCACTCGCAATGCCGGTGAGCACGCGGTCCAGTGCATCGCGCGATGCACCTTTTGTCAGAAGTACAAAAGTATAGGAGTTGTAGTCCAGCCAGTTATTCGTATTTAAATCCGATTTGATCAACGGTAATGTAGCCATCGACAGCACCATGTCCGCTTGCAGGTGCGTTTGGTAAGGATCAATGGATTTGAGCACACCGGTGATGGTAATGCTTCCAAAATCTTTGTTGGTCAGCGTCTTTCCAACAGGATTCACAGTACCGAAAAAGCGTTCAGCCATGTCACAGGTCAGCACGGCGGTTCTCGGCTCAGTAGCAGGGGTACCTTTTTCAAGTTTGAATCCAAATACCTCAAAAAAAGAAGAATCGGCATAAAGCCCGTTGGTTCGCAAAGTTTTGACCCCATTACTGAGATCGCCCGCAAATGTGCGGTTGACACGCACGACTTTCTCGACAATGCTTTGCCCATCCTGCAATTGCTGCCCAAGGGGAAACGGCGTCGACGCAAGCCGGTAAACCTTGCCATCCTTGCCGGTTGCATCGGTAAGAATACGGTATGTGCGATCCGGGAAGGGGTGAAAGGTATCTTTCTCAAAAGTGCTTTGCACCTGTATCAGCTGGATGAAACAGAATGTCATAGCAAGCCCTAGTCCACCAATATTGATCAGCGAAAACAGTTTGTGCTTCCAGAGGTTGCGGATTGCGATTTTAAGGTAGTTTTTTAGCATGGGGATGTTAAGTGACGATTGGGGCGACCGCCGACGGCCGACCATGGACCGCCGACTGCGGGTAGGGTGGTCCATGGATCAAGGTCAGTCGTTATGAATAACCATTTACTTGTTATGGGCAGCATGCCATCGGCGGTCAGCGGTCGGCGGTCGATGGTCGGCCACAGGCCCTACTCCGCTCTCAATGCCTTAACCGGATTCGTTAATGCCGATTTCAGCGCTTGCGAACTTACCGTGGCCAATGCGATCACTATCGCGATGACGCCTGCCAGTGCGAATACCCACCATGATAATGTCTCGCGGTATTCGAAGTTTTGCAGCCATTTGTGCATGGCATAAGCTGCGATGGGCGTTCCGATGGCAATTGCGATCAGGACTAGCTTGACAAAATCGCGGGAGAGCATTAATACCACATCCTGGATGCTAGCGCCGAGCACTTTCCGTACGCCGATCTCCTTTGTGCGCGCTTCGGCGGCAAATGCCGCGAGTCCGAAAAGGCCGAGGCATGCTATTACGACAGCGAGTATCGCGAATACCAGTAAAATATTGCCCTGCCGCTGCTCTGCCTGATATTGTTTAGCAAAATTCTCATCCAGGAATTGAAATTCAGGAGTCGCTTCCGGGTCGAATCCTTTATAGATACTGCTAATGTAGGCCAGTGCTTCGGACATTTTTGCGGGATTGATGCGAACATAAAGGTTGTCCTGCTCCGAAGGTGGCGCGAGCTGGATCACCAGCGGTTCAATCTTGTGTTGAAGGGAATAAATGTGAAAATCGCTAGTTACGCCTACTATGGTCAGTTCTTTCACATTTCCGTCTTTATCCGCAGGGTAACGCATCTTTTTCCCGATAGGATTGGCCCAGCCTTGCTTTTTCACAAGCGCTTCATTCACGAGCACGGAGCCTGCGAGGTCGGCGGGAGAGTTTTTGACAAAATCGCGGCCATGGAGCAGTTTGATCTCCATGGTTCTCAGGTAATCGGCATCGGCCATAAACCGCTGCGTCATTTGGGTGGTCGACGGGATCTCGCCATTATCTGTTTCTACGAACAATGCCGCAGAACCGATGAAATTACCGCCAATCGGGTTGCTGGCGGCCGCGGCGCTTTCAATTACTGGGTTCTGTTCGAGCTTTTCCTTCAATGCGCCAACCTGGCTGCGCACCTCATTCTTATCGATATGGAAGGTCAGCACCTGGTCTTTGTTGAAACCCAAATCTTTATGGTTGACATAGCGGATCTGCTTATAAACAATGCCTGAGCAGGCGATCATCACAACCGTGGCCGCAAACTGAAACACCACCAGCGATTGCCGGAAACCCGCACCGCCCGACTGGCTACCGAGTTGTCCTTTCAAAGCAACTACTGGCCGGTAGCCCGAAAGCATCAGCGCAGGATACAAGCCACTGAGCAGCCCTATTAACAGCAGGAATGCCGCAGCAATGCCAAGTGTAGCCATATCATTGTTACGGAATTGCAGGCTTAGTGACTTCTCGGCAAGGTCGTTAAAGAACGGCAGCGCGGCTTTGGCAAGCAGAAATCCCATCAATCCTGCCAGAAAAGTCATCATAAACGACTCTGTCAGAAACTGGCCGATCAACTGTAAGCGCTGCGAGCCAATCGCTTTCCGCACACCCACTTCACGCACTCGTTTCAATGAGCGTGCAGTGTAAAGGTTCATATAGTTAATGCAGGCGATGATCAGGATCAGCAGCGCAATGGCCGAGAAAATATAGACTGTATTGATATTGCCATTGGTGCTCATCTCATATTCGAGATTTGAATGCAGGTGAATGGATGTTAGCGGCTGCAATGCCATGTGATAATTGGCATTATCCATTTGTTTTTGCAAATATTTGGCGTAAAAAGACGGGAATTTGGCTTCGAGCTTGCGAGCATCGGTCCCTTCTTTAAGCAGCAGGTAAGTATAAATATCGCCGTCCTGCCACCCGCCGGTGTAATCGGGCGGCAGCGAACGTAACGCGCTGAAATTCAAATGCGAGTTGACAGGCGCATCCTCGATGACACCGGTTACCGTGTTGGGATAGTCGTTGGAGAAAAACACCGTTTGCCCCATTGCTCTGGATGCGTCGCCGAATATCCGGGTCGCGAGGGTCTTGGTCAATACAATCTTCTGTGGTTCGCGCAGCGCGGTGGCCGGGTCGCCGTACAGGAAAGGGTAGGAGAATACCGAAAAAATCGAAGCATCGGTAAAGTAGATATCATGAGCGTCGACCTGCTTTTCTCCAAACCGGATTTTGCCTCCACCCTCCGTGCTGATGCGAACGGTCTTTTCTATTTCGGGATATTCGTTTTGCAATGCCTGTGCAAATGGTGCCGAAGTAGGGGCAAGCCTGAAACTGCCGGTAGCCCATTGTGCCTCCTGCGTCACGCGGAAAACGCGATCGGCTTTGGCGTGGAAGCGGTCGTAGCTGAGTTCGTCGGCCACGTAAAGCACCATTAACCACACGGCTGCGATGCCGATGCCAAGTCCGAAAATGTTCAGGCCGCTGAACAACGGCTGCTTGCGGAAGTTCCGGATGGATATTTTGAGGTAGTTGAATAGCATAAGTCAAGGTTTGTTAGTCAGTGCCAGATAACAAGTAAATTATATGCCAATGCTGTTTCCGGTTGATTATTAGTGGTTTATGCTAAAAAACGTGCGTTAGCCTGTTCACTAGCGGACAATCCTGTTCAGCGGCGCACGCGCGTTCTCGAAAAATTAAGACTTGAAATCAATCCGGGGATGAATGCGCAATGCCATCAAAATCCCTAATTTTGCCAAATTCATGATTTTGATGGATTTAATAGTCTTTTTTCTTTGATTTTTAAACGAATAGAATGAGCCAGGCACCTGCTACCTCTTTGCAAGACATTGTTGGGCACGCGAAGGAATACGGTTTCGTGTTCCCTTCTTCCGAAATATATGATGGATTACAAGCCGTTTACGATTATGGTCAAAACGGTGTTGAGCTGAAAAACAACCTGAAAAGCGCCTGGTGGAAGGCTATGACGCAGCTACACGACAATATCGTGGGCATAGACGCGGCGATTTTCATGCACCCGCTCACCTGGAAAGCATCCGGCCACATCGATGGTTTCAGCGATCCGATGATCGATAACAAGGATTCCAAAAAGCGTTACCGTGCCGATCAGTTGCTCGAAGGCAAAGCTGAGCAATATGAACAAGACGGTCAACCAGAAAAAGCAAAAGCATTATTGGCTGAAATGGGCCGTTTGTTAAGCGCGGAAGATTTGTCTGGCGTTCGCGAGCTTATTATCGCCGAGGATATCAAATGCGGCGTTTCGGGAACCGCTAACTGGACTGACGTCCGCCAGTTCAACCTGATGTTCAGCACGCAGGTAGGTTCAGTAGCCGAAGAAGCCAGCACCATTTACCTGCGTCCTGAAACCGCGCAGGGTATTTTTGTGAACTTTTTGAATGTGCAAAAAAGCGGCCGTATGAAGGTTCCATTCGGTATCGCACAGATCGGCAAAGCTTTCCGGAACGAGATCGTGGCGCGCCAGTTCACATTCCGTATGCGGGAGTTCGAACAAATGGAAATGCAATTCTTTGTGCGCCCCGGTACTGAAATGGAATGGTATGACAAATGGAAAGAGGCCCGTATCAAATTCCACAAGGCGATCGGCCTGCCTGCTGAGAAGTTGAAATTTCATGATCACGAAAAGCTGGCGCATTACGCCAATGCAGCGGTGGATATCGAATTCGAATTCCCATTCGGTTTCCGTGAAATCGAAGGTATTCACTCCCGCACCGATTTCGATTTGCGCAACCACCAGGAACTTTCGAAGAAAAAACAACAGTACTTTGACGCCGAACTTGATGAGAATGGCAAACCTTACGGAAACTACATTCCTTTCGTAGTCGAAACATCCGTTGGGGCCGACCGCCTGTTCCTGGCCGCATTCTGTAACGCTTACACGGTGGAAACCGTAGGCGAAGGTGAGATTGCCAAGGAACGTACTTATCTGAAACTCCACCCGGCACTCGCACCTTTTAAAGTAGCGGTGCTTCCGTTGGTTAAGAAAGATGGCTTGGCAGAAAAAGCGCAGGCGCTGGCCAATTCACTGAAATCGTCATTCCGCACAACTTATGATGATGGCGCGGCGATCGGGAAGCGTTATACCCGTCAGGACCTGATCGGTACACCGTTCTGTATCGCGGTGGATTATCAGACCATGGAAGACGACACCGTAACCATCCGCCATCGTGATTCGATGGAGCAGGAACGCGTCCATATCAGCGAATTGAAAGAAAAAATCGGTTATCAGGTGGCTATTGAGAGAATTCTCGAGGCAATCTGATCGATTTCAATAAATCCTACGAACGGGGCTACTTTTGAAAGGTAGTCCCGTTTTGTTTTTGGCTGCAATCGCAGTTCCGCTGAATAACCGGACTGTCTCTAAAATCATTTTAAGTGCAAATAGTAGGGATTTTTTAGTAATTAGGGGGTTTGACATCTAAATTGCCCCTGAAAATGATCAATCAGCTATACGACACTTCCATGAGCTTATTGACGGATTTGTACCAGCTTACCATGGCCTATGGCTATTGGAAAGCAGGGAAAGCCGAACAAGAAGCCGTTTTCAATCTCTACTTCAGAAAACATCCTTTTCACGGCGGTTTCACTGTGGCGTGTGGCCTTAGCAGTGTAATCGAATATCTGCAGGAATACCGCTTCAGTGAGGAAGATCTGACCTACATCGGCTCGTTGAGCGGAAGCGATGGCAACAAGCTTTTTGACGATGGCTTCATCGATTACCTTCGTAAAATGGAGTTGCAATGCAGCATCGACGCCATTCCGGAAGGTACTATAGTATTTCCAAACGAGCCGCTATTACGTATTCAAGGGCCTATTTTGCAATGTCAGTTGCTGGAAACGCCTTTGCTGAACCTGATTAACTTCCAGTCGCTGGTTGCTACCAAGGCCGCGAGAATGCGCCTTGTTGCAAAAGGGGATGCGCTACTAGAATTCGGGTTACGCCGCGCACAAGGGCCGGACGGTGGAGTAACCGCCAGCCGGGCCGCATATATAGGCGGGTTTGATGCTACTTCCAATGTACTGGCAGGTAAACTATATGGTATACCGGTAAAAGGAACACACGCGCACAGTTGGGTAATGTCTTTTGATTCCGAGCTTGAAGCATTTGAAACCTACGCAAAGTACATGCCCAATAATGTCACTTTGCTGGTGGATACCTACGATTCCCTGAATGGCGTGCGGCACGCGGTGGAAGTAGGGAAGCACTTGCGGGCTACTGGCTACGACCTCGGTGGTATCCGCCTCGATTCCGGTGACCTGGCCTATCTGAGCATTGAAGCGAGGAAAATACTGGACGAAGCAGGTTTCGAAAAAACCAGCATTGTGGCCAGCAACGACCTCGATGAATACATTATGGACAGCTTGAAAGTCCAGGGAGCCAAAATAAATGTATGGGGGATCGGCACAAAACTCGTCACCGCATTTGACCAGCCCGCATTGGGTGGTGTTTTCAAACTCGCCGCGATCCGAACAGATTCGGGCGAGTGGGATTACAAGCTGAAATTGTCGGAGCAGGCGATTAAAGTGTCAACGCCGGGTATCCAGCAGGTCAGAAGGTTCAGGGATTCAAGCGGTTTTGTTTCGGATATGATATTCAATATTGAAACACCGCTGAGAGGAAAGGCGACGATGGTTGATCCGTATGATTTTACCAAGCATAGGTCGTTCGACGAATCGGTGTCATTTGAAGATTTGCTCGTCCCCATTTTCACCGGAGGGCAACTGATCTATGATCGACCTTCAGTTCACGACACGCGGAAGCGTTTGCAAGAGCAACTGGCACATTTTTATAAGGGAATAAAGCGATTTGTAAACCCGCATACCTATCCCGTAGGCCTTGAAAGAGCGTTATTTGATTTAAAAACCAATTTGATTTTCAAACTTCGCGCCGGCAACGAGGCGTGACACCAACGTTATTATGCAAGAATTAACTCATCCCAACAGCGAGATTCTCAAAGATCTCATTACCTACAAAATGCCCTTCGGCAAATACAAAGATCACATCATCGCCGACCTCCCCGTTTCATACCTGGAATGGTTCTACCGCGAAGGCTTTCCATCTGGTAAACTAGGCATGTTGTTGGGTACTATGCTCGAAATCAAGATGAACGGGTTGGAATCCTTGATTCAAGGGTTGAGGAAGCTGGCCTAGTCGATCGCATTATCTATACATCAGTCGCATGTCACGAGGTGTATCTGGTTCATGCAGCCAGTGGGTACCGTCGCAGCAGCAACATCATGACAAACAGAGCTCTGACGATGAGTTTAGCACCTTTGCCAGACGGTTGGGCTATGGGGGAGCGGACTTGGGCCGAAGCCCGCAGCATCTCGTCAGATCGTCCCAGTCCTGATGGCATGCTACCAACCCAGGGCTTGTGCCCTGGGTTGGTAGCATGGGTGATCGGCTTTGGCCAGAGTATATCCGGTTACTACTTTTTCTCCGGCATCAGCACCACTTTGATGAAGTTATCATCATTGAAGTACTTTTGAGCCGCAACTTTGGTGCTTTCCACGGTAACCGATTTCAACAGGCGGTCCTGCTCGAAAATTTCATTAAGATCGTCGCCTAGGAAGGTGTTATCGTCCAGATAATCGAGCCAGAAGCCATTTGTTTTGATGGCCGTCTCGGTTTTGCGTCGGGTTTCTGCCACAAACTTTTCGATATCTTTCAAATCGGCACCATTCTGTTTAATTTTGGCGATTTCTTCCTGAGTTCGTTTAACCAGCTTATCTACATTCTCGGGCGCACAACCAAAGCCGACGGAGAAGCGATAATGGCCAGTCGGGAATTTATCAGTGCCTTCCGAAACACTCACACCGTAAACGCCACTTTCTTCCTCGCGGAGCGATTCGATCAGTTTGATCTGTAAAACCTCCTGTAATGCCTCTATTTGGATATTGTTTTCAGGATTGTAATCGTATTCACCACTGGAAACGAGCGTCACGCGGCTTTTGGGTTCCAGACCTTTGTAAATCACCTTTTCGATCCGGCCTTTTGGCGGGAAGATGTTGGGGTGGCTGAAAGTATCCTCGCGGTCGCTCGATGGGAGGCTCCCCAGGTATTTTTCAATCAGAGGCCTGATGGTTTCCGGCTTGAACGCCCCTACGATAGTGAATACGAAATCAGATGCATCGGAGAAGCGGTTGTTGTAGATTTCGAATGCCCGGTCAAGACTTACTTTGTCGATACTTTCGGGTTTTAGGGGCTGGCGTTTGGGGTTATGACTTGTCAGCACTGCATTCAATGAATCCGAATATACTTTCTCGGGCGTCAGCGTTTTTTGCATGTTTTCCAGGTATGCCTTTTGGTTTGCGAGGATACCCGTCACGACATCGGCGTCCTTGCGCGGCTCAGTGAAGTAGGCATATATCAGTTGCAAAGTGGTTTCGAGGTCCTTGGGATTGGTATTTCCGCCGATGCCCTCGGTGAGCTCGCTTACGTATGGGCCTGCGCTCGCAGTCTTGCCTGCGAGGAATTTTTGCAGTTGGGTTTGGTTATATGGCCCTACACCGCCAGATTGGACTAAGTAGCTGGTGAAAATACCCGTTTCGCGCTCACCCGGAAAAAGTGAATAGCCACCCTTGGCAGTTGCCTTGATCAGAATCTCGTCGTTCTTAAAATCCGTAGGTTTCAACAGGACTTTCACGCCATTAGAAAGGGTGAGTTCGGTTACACCGAGCTTATCCAGTGTTTTTTCTGCCGTGACTTTGCCTGGTGTCGGTTCCGTTTTCAGTAATGGCGCATCCACGACATCATCCACGTAAGCCGTTACATCCTTGCCGGCGTCATTGAGCAGCGAGCGGATCTCAGCTTCGGTAGGCAATGCGTCCTTACTTTTTTCAGGGCCCATAATCACCACCGCCCTGTTTTTATCGGTAATGTATTTTTTTGCCAAACCATTCACTTCTGCCAGCGTTACGCCGTCAAGGTGTTTTTTCACAAACTCAAAATAGGCTTCTGCGCCCATAAAGGGCTTATCGTGGAGAAAATGATCCAAATATTCCGACACATGGACGGCCGACTTTGTCTTATCTCTTTCCTTATAATATTCTTCAATGCTGTTGTAAAAGTCCTTTTTGGCACGGTCAAGCTCAGGCTGGGTGAAGCCAAATTTCTGGACTCTAACATTTTCTTCCAGCAAAGTCGCCAGTGCTGTTTTCATGGAAGCCGCATCTTTGGCAAGCGCCATTGATGTGTAGGAATCTAAATTCCCGAGAAAGTCGCCGTATTCGGTTACACCGTAAAGAAATGGTGGGTTAGCCTTTTGCGTAAGCTCCTGAATGCGCTGGCCCATCATGGCATTGTAGAGTTCCTGCGCAAAATTGTTGCGTACATCCTGCAAGGTCTTTTCCTTGCTGTTAGGCAGTTTGTAAATCAGCTGGATCAGGTTTTGAGGATATTCGGAGTCGGTCACGATTGCCACTTTGGTAGACCCGTCGAGTGGGATATCGTAGTGGGTGCGTTTCTTGGGAGTAATAGGCGGTTTGATGGAGCTGAATTTTTGCGTAATCAAACTTTCCACCTTCGCAACATCAAAATCGCCCACCGCGATGACCGCCATGAGATCGGGACGGTACCAGTCCTCATAAAATGCCTTGATCGTTTCAGGTTTAAAGCTTTTAAGGATGCTGTCTTTCCCGATCGGCAATCGCTCGGCATAACGGGAGTTGTTGAGAATGACTTTTAAAAACTTGTCACGCATTCGTTGCTGCGCCCCGCGCCCCATTCTCGACTCTTCGAGTACCACACCACGCTCTTTTTCAATTTCCGACGGGTCAAGCAAGGCACCGTTCGCCCAGTCTTCCAGTACCTGAATACCTTTTTCCAGCAAGCCGGCCGAATCGGTAGGGATTGGCAACATGTATACTGTCTCATCGAAGCCGGTATACGCATTCAGGTCGGCCCCGAAGCGCACGCCGGTTTTTTGAAGGAAATTGACCAGCTCATTTTTTGGGAAATGCGTCGTTCCGTTGAAATTCATGTGCTCCATGAAGTGTGCCAGACCCTGCTGTGCGTCCGTTTCGAGCACCGAGCCAGCTTTTACTGCGAGCCTAAGTTCAGCCCGGTTTTTGGGCTCTGAATTCTTTTTGATGTAGTAGGTAATTCCGTTTTTTAATTTTCCGGTCTTCACACTGGGATCGAGAGAGACTTTTTGGGAGCTCAGGTTTTGTGCTGACGCCGTAGCGACAACCATGAAACTCCATCCGGCCAAGCATAATGCTATGAACGCCTTTTTCATTTTTCTAATTTTAATTTGATATTATTCAGGAAACGCGAAATATATCGTTAAAGATTGCGATTGCAAAGACTGCGCTGCAAATGTTTTTTAAAAAGAATGCCGGTATCGTAAACGACGAACCGGCGGATTATTTTCTGTAAATGGTGTAACTGTTAGTTATTTAACAGGCTCGCGCAGAATAGTTTTCAGTTTGTCGGGAGATGTCTTCCGGAAGTCGGACAGATATATCTCATGGTGTAAGCCGTTTCGTTGAAGACTGTTGGCCGTAATAAAATCATTGATCTTTACCAGCGTTTCCGGCTCGGTATTAAACGGCCCCAGATGCAGCATCTGAACAACATCCCCTTCTTCCATTTCAAAAAATGACACTTCCCGAATCTTCGCCAGCCCTTTGGCTTCCAAGCTGTTTGCTATCGCCGATTCCACATCTGTCCGGCCTACATAGTCCGGAATGCGGATCAACAGCCGGTATTCCCATTCACTTCGTGGAATTGTTTTGGGTGAATCGGCGATTGAGATGCCACTGTAAAGGTTTTCGTCATACCACCACAGCCCTTCGAGCTTTGCTACGATGAAATCTTTGCCCTTCGCTTTAAATGCAAACTTCAATGCATAGGCAACGGGGTAAAGCGCCTGTATCTTTTGTGCGAAATCCTCACCGGAAGGATCTCCTTTCCCCTGAATGGAAAGATAATGTGCCTTTTCGATGTGGGTTAGTTCCGGTTTTGATTTTGCGTTGTAGTAACTTTTAAACTGTTTGGTAAGATCCACTTTCTCCATGACTAAAACGGTTTCAGGTTAGTAATTACCGCAATAAATGGTCTGCCACTGACAACAGTATGACAGTAACCCTTAAAAATTATTGCGCACCCCGAGCACATTCAGCCGGTTCGAATTGCATGCCTTTTTCGAAATTCAGCTTGGAGCGGTCTTTGAAGATCAGCACGCCCGAAGAGTCGACGACATCACCAAAACCCTCTATCCAACCCGATCCGGATTTCAGAAAAGCAACTTCCCGCACCGATGTGCTACCTTCCGAAGCGAATGTATAGCGGGCGAAAATGGTGTCGGAATGTATTATTCCGGCAATGCTTCCCTGGTTGCGATCCTTTTCATAAAGTGCATACGAGAGCTCGCCGGAGACGGCATTGTCGGCGATTTCAAGGCGCAGGAGTGCCGAGTCTTTTTGCATTTTGTACGCAAAACATTCGACGGCGCCAGTCTTCGCAGCCGTATCTTCTGTTGCGGTATCGGCGGTTTGGCCGTCATCGGGCCCGGATTTACCTGAGCAGGAAAGAAGGGAGGCGATTACGAGCAGAGCGAATGCACTTCGTATTGTCATCATAGTTAGCGGCGGATTGTTTGGTAAATAAGTAAAAGATGCTAGTTTTATGTGAAATCTTCATAAACAGATTGAAAACGGAAATGTAACCGGAGAATTATCCGGACAGGCTTTTAATGCGCGCTGACCACACCTCAAAGGATGTCACCCCGCAAATACGTTCCGATCTATGACTGAATTTAGAATCCCCGGATTGCAGATTGTCGCGGATAGTTCTGTTTTTCGAAAGCATCTTACCAGGACTCCAGCCCATTCGCTGGCTTTACTTGCGGTTCTTGTTTTCCTTGGTTTGGAAAGCTACTACCTGCTTTTCAGGTTCGGCGAGCATATCCAGGACCTGAAGCTTTACCGGAACACCGCGATGAAGATACTTGACGGTGAGGTGCCTTTTCGCGACTTTCGCCTTGAATATCCGATTCTTACGCTGATCCCGATCGTGATTCCGGGTATTTTGAGCAAGCTGGCAGGCGGTTCATTTCAGAGTTATGTTTTTTGGTTTGTTGTGCAAAACCTGACGCTGGGATTGATGATCGCGACGGTTATCGGTAAAATGGATATACAAGGCAAAGCGCTTCCGCGATACTTCATGGCAATGCTCTTCTTCTTGCCCGTTTTCCTCTTTCGTTTCGACCCTTTTCCTGCATTACTAACGATCCTGGCCATTTTTTGTATTTCAAATAAACCATTCTTCTCCGGCATATGGCTAATGGCTTCCGTAGCGGCGAAGCTTTATGCGATTGTATTGGTTCCGGTATTTGTAGTCTACTGCTTATTCAATGGCGGTTGGGGAAAATTGCTGTGGCAATTTGCGGGCTTTATATGTGTTTGTATGGCGATCGTATGCTGTACTAGGTTCGTTGAGATGGATCAGGCTTTCGATTTTATGCATTATCATCTGCTCAGGGGCATCCAGATCGAGAGCCTTGCAGGCGGGATTTTGCTGCTTTTGGAAAGTGCCGGCATTATCGGGCTCGACATTGAACATACTTTCGGCGCCATGCATCTGATCACCCCATTGTCGGCCGACATTTTGAAACTTACGAGCATAGGCACCCCCATTTGCTTTGTAGTGATGACCGCCTATCTGGCGCGGTCCTTTTACACCGCCTCGCAACGCGCTGGGGCGGTACCGCATTCCTGGCTAATCCCCGCGATGGCAGCTCAGATACTGCTGTTTATCCTCCTGAACAAGGTTTTCTCTCCGCAATACATGGTCTGGTTATTGCCGTTAATCCCCTTTTGCAGATTCAAGGCGTTTTTGATTTTTATAATTGCGTTAATGCTCACGGTCATGATATTTCCGGGCCATTATTACAGCCTGGTCTCGAAGCAATTGCCTATGGTTGTCATTCTGAATATACGCAACGCCTTGCTGATCTGGTTATTTATTGAACTGATTAGGGAAGTCAATCCTACGAAGGCCTAGCGGACTGCCGACTCCATCCGGGTTATTTCCAACACTTCGACTGTGAGAAAGCCAAATTCCTCGGTAACCACGCCGCGTATTTTGTAAACACCCTTGACAGACGCATTGACGCTGGTTGCGGCAGACGGAAAATGAACTGTGTCGATAAATTGTCCTTCATAATCCAGAAATGTACCGAATTGCATGGACTCACCTCGGGCTGTCCGGGTATTTTTGAGTGCCACCAGGTAACCATATTGCATCACTTCCTGATTCACATAATTGTGCAAATCGCGCGCCATCACACTTTTAGGTAGCGGATTCTTCAACAAATTAAACGGACTGCACAGCGGAAATCCCAATAATTCGATCTGATCATAGGCGTCGTCCAAAATGGAGGAATGAAATGTCGGCAGTTCGAAGTCTTTGATTTCGGTGTGGAACAATTGCTTTTGCGGTACTTTTACCGGCGTTGTACTCAGCCGGAAGTGTGCCTTCCACAGCAATGTCTTTTTGTCGACTTCTGTAAATCGAAATGCGTCGATCCGGATCAGGATCGTGAGTTGCTCGATCGATATTGGCACCCGGTCCAGAAAATCATTCAGCGAAGTAAATGCCCCATCCTGCCCGCGTGCAACCAATATCCGTTCAATTGTATTGGCTTCCAGGTCATTCAGAAACTGCATTCCGAGGTAAATCTGGTTTCCTTCGATGGTCGCCTGGGCACTGCTATGGTTTACGCAAGGCGCGTGGACAGTGGCACCCAGCATCCGCGCTTCGTGCACATACAGCTCGGACGCGTAAAAGCCGCCACCGTTGTTGAGCACAGCTACCAGAAATTCCAAGGGAAAATACGCTTTCAGAAACAGTGTCTGGTAACTCTCCACGGCGTAGGAGGCAGAATGCCCTTTTGCAAACGCGAATCCGGCAAAGCTGGCAATTTGATTCCAGATTTCCATTGTCATGCTATCATCGTAACCCTTGCTCCGGCAGTTTGTGAAGTATTTTTTTTTGACCCGGTCAAATTCTTCTCGTCCACGGAACTTCCCGCTCATGCCCCTGCGGATCACGTCGGCTTCGCCCAATGTGAGACCGGCAAAGTAATGCGCTACCTTGATCACGTCCTCCTGGTACACCATAATGCCATAGGTCTCCTCCATCAGTTCCAGCAATCGCGGATGTGCTTCGTTCCGTTTTTCGGGATGGCGGTGGCGCAGGATATATTCACGCATCATCCCGCTTTTGGCCACGCCCGGTCGGATGATGGAACTGGCGGCCACCAAACCCAGGTAATTATCCACTTCCAGCTTTTTGAGAAGCATCCGCATTGCCGGTGACTCCACGTAAAAACAGCCAATGCATTGCGCCTGTCGGATCAGGTCATTGATTTTAGAATCCGTTTTGAATTTTTTGACGTCGTTGATGTCGAAATCGGTCGCTTCGGGACGGTTATAGCGAATGATTTCCAGCGTTTCCTTGATCTTCGCCAATCCGCGCTGGCCCAGAATGTCGTATTTGTTTAGTCCCACGTCTTCCGCAATGACCATATCAAATTGCGTGGTCGGAAAACCCTTCGGCGGGACATCGGTAGCCGTAAAGTAATGCATAGGCCGTTCCGAAATCAGAATCCCGCCCGCATGAATGCTCAGGTGGTTCGGCTGGTTATTGGTTTGCAGATAATCGGCATATCTGATTACCAGGCCCGAAAGTTGATCGAGTTTCCGGGGATCGTATTTTCCATTAAGCAAGGCCTCAATTTCATACGGGGGCAAACCAAACACCTTGCCAAGCTCGCGCACGGCGGCGTTGTGCTGGAATGTATTGTACGTAGCCAGCAAGGCAGCCTGCCCGTTTTGACCATAAGTATCGAATATATATTGCGTAACATCCTCGCGATCGCGCCACGAAAAATCGATGTCGAAATCGGGTGGGTTTTTACGGTGCAGGTTAATAAACCGCTCGAAATACAGATCGAGCTCGATCGGGTCGACATTTGTAATATTGAGCAAATAGGCAATAATGCTGTTCGCGCCGCTTCCCCGTCCGACGTAATAATAGTTTTTGCGGCGGGCGTAGCTTACAATATCGTGGTTGACCAGGAAAAACGGTACAAAATTCTGTTGCCGGATCATGTCCAGCTCCTTGGCAATGCGGTCGAAGATCTCGTCAGTAATATTGTCTCCATACCGGTAACCCAGAGCCTGGTAGCTCATCGACCGCAGTTTCTTGAAATCCTCTTCTTCACTTTTAGTAAACACTTTCAGGTTCTGATGCTCGCGTTCATGACCGAAACTGAAATGGATATTGCATTCGTCCATTAGTTTGCGTGTGTTTTCGAGGATTACCCGGAAGTCTTTTTGTTTGAAATGGTATTCCAAAACCTTTGCCTGCAAGATCTGTTCACTTTCACGGCCTGTTTCGTCAGAAGAGAGCTTGCTCAATAAAGTATTGCCGTCAATGGCCCGCAACAGGCGGTGCGCATTGAAATCCTTTTTGTTCCGAAACGTCAACGGCTGCTGAATAACGAGCCTGTCGCGGAACCGGTGCAATGGCGAATAATGCAGTTTATCCAGATCCTGAACGGAAATACCGATATATTCATTGGGCGTGAATTGTTCGCGCCGCTCTTTATTTAGTTTTTCAAATGGATAGATGATTGCGACGTCTTCCATTTCCGGCACACGGTCAGGAAAGGGAATGCCTGCTTGCTTGTGTGCCGACAAGTATGCATTGATCGTCTGAAAACCAGCATTATTTTTCGCCAGCGCCACGAATTGCTGCGTCACGCCATTCCGGAAATCGATACCTACAATGGGTTTGATATCAAACTTCGGCGCCATCCGGATAAAATTCAGGCATCCCGATGTATTATTGATATCCGTCAGCGCGACACAGTCGTACCCATTCTCCCGGCAAAGCGCCAGCAGATCATCCTCCGGAATCGTCCCAAAACGAAGGCTAAAATAAGAGTGACAGTTGAGTAGCATGAGTATTTGAAAAATACGAAACCGGATACTTACTTTTGACGTCACTAACGCGAGTCGGTATGATCTTAAATTTTTCATCCAAGGACGCCGAAAAAATATGGCTTGGAGAGAGGGTCGGAAAAATGCCGTTGGAAATACAACAAGTGGGCAGAAGGAAATTAAGAATGCTTCATAACTCACAAAACCTGGCAGATCTGCGCATTCCTCCGTCAAACCATTTAGCCGGTTGGCGAAGGACACTGGTATTCCTCAGACGCGCATCAGTGAAATTATCAAAGGGCGGAGACGTATCACAGCCGACACAGCATTGCGTTTCAGCAAATATTTCGGGACAACACCCAAATTCTGGCTGGGCTTGCAGGATGATTATGACTTGGAAGAAGAACAGCATTTGATTTTCGAGGAATTGAGTAAAATAAAAACATTGCGGTCTGAGGCTGCGTAAGCTAAGCATTCCGGTGCGCCGGGATAATCGGTGGTTCGCCGTTGAACGGGTTTCCCATAGCGCCGATATCTGAGATTCCCATGGTACTTGCCCAGGTCAGGATCTGATCACCATCCTTGTTATAAGCATATTTGGTTTTAATGTAATCCATCGCCTGATACAGGTTCAGCCGCTCTTCCGTGTCGTCGAACAGGTTGATCTGGTAGTTACCCGTCACGAGGTCGCTGAAACTGATCCCTACAAGCCTGACCATCATCCGCCGGTTATAAAGCTGGTCGAATAGCCGTTCGATATGCGGAATAAGCACGTGGTCAGCCGAGGTATATGCTATTTTCAGCTGTTTTGAAAATGTATTGAAATCGGAATAGCGGATTTTTACCGAGACGCAGGATGTCAGTTTATTGCCCGTCCGCAACTGGAATGCAAGCGTTTCGGCCATTGCTCTCACCATTTCCCGCATTTTGCGCACGTCGCCGGTGTCGCGCCCGAAAGTGCGCTCGCTGGAAATGGACTTGCGCTCGTGGAAAGGGATAATCGGGGAGTCGTCGCGCCCGTTGGCCCGGTTCCAGAGCCCGATGCCATTTTTACCCAAAACCTGTCCCATCACTTCCATCGGCATTTCCTGGATTGTTTTGACATACCGGATGCCGAGGTTGTTTAATGTCCGGTTCATCTTTTCACCTACCATCGGTATTTTCTGCACTTCCATTGGCGCGAGAAAAGGTTTTTCCTGCCCGGCTTCTATTTGCAACTGATTATTGGGTTTGGCCTCCCCCGTCGCGACCTTTGAAACCAGCTTGTTGGTTGAAAGACCAAAGGAAATAGGCAGGCCGGTTTCCCGGATAATGCGCTGACGGAGCTCGCTCGCCATTCCATAGCAATTGTGATACTTGTCCATTCCCGACAAATCCGCATAGAACTCGTCGATGCTTGCTTTCTCGAATACGGGCACATTTTCACTGATAATCTCGCTAACCACCTTGGAATGCTTTGAATATGTTTCCCCGTTCCCTCGGATCACCGTTGCTTCCGGACAAAGCATTTTGGCCATTTTCATAGGCATACCCGAGTGTACGCCAAATTTCCTCGTCTCGTAACTGCAGGCCGCTACAACTCCCCGATCGCCCGTTCCTCCCACCAGAATAGGTTTGTTTTCGAGCTGGCTGTCCAGCTTGCGTTCTACGGATACGAAAAAGGTATCCAGGTCAAAATGTAATATCGCACGGTCCACTGTATTTGGAGTTTTTACAAAATTATGGATTTATTCCAAATATATGGATCATATCCATCTGTTAAAAGGAAATATTCCAAAATTTTTGTAGGTTTGAGATATCAAGGAATGGTCAACCAATAACAAGCACACGAAAATGGCGATTGATGAGGAATACAGGCGTTTTAAGCAAGTCAGGGAAGAGCTTAACCTGACTCAATCGGCGTTTGCGGAGGAATTAGGGATCAGTGCCACTACGGCCGATATCGAGCGCGGCCGCACGCGCATCCCCGGGCAGGTGGTAAAAGAACTGCTCAAAAAGTACCATATCAATCCGCTCTGGCTGTTTGGCGACAGTTCTCAGAAATACCTCTACACCGACCGCGTGTTTGTCAATCCTAAGGTCGTAACGGTCGATCAGGCTGGCAAGGACAATATTGTGCTTGTCAGCGCGAAGGCCGCCGCGGGGTATCCTAACAATATCGGCGATGCCCAATGGTTTGAGAGCCTGCCTGCGTTCACAATTCCGCTTCCGGAATACCGCAACGCCACATTCAGAGGCTTTCAGGTGGATGGCGATAGTATGATGCCCGCGCTGCAATCCGGCGAATGGATTTGGGCCCGCGCAGTGGACGACTGGGATGGTCTAAGCGACAAGAATATGTACGTGATCGTCACGGTCGAAAGTGTGTTGGTCAAGAAACTCAGAAAGGAAAAGGATTCGTCATACGTCAATCTCATTTCGCTCAATCCTGATTACGCGCCCATTCGCGTCGATCGCAACGAAATCCGCGAGGTTTGGCAGGTGAATAGTAAATTGAGTTTCGATCTTGAAGCAGATAAAACGGAAATAAGCTTGCTAAGCCTGCATCAGGAAATGCGGGAGTTGAGGCAGGAGATGAAGAAGCTCGTTAAATAGGGTTGTAATGACTATTGCGGATCAAAAGGATTAAGCAAGCGCAGATTTTCGATAGCAGCGAAATCTACGGTATTGTTTGTAATTAAGGTCATTCCATGAACTATTGCGGTCGCTACGATAATGGCGTCGAGTAATTCCAAGTTGTGTCGTCTCCGCAGCTCCGCAGCTTTTTTCCTGATATCCTTATCGACTTCAAATAAAAGGCATAGGTCTACAAATAGACTAATTAAATCAAAGTCAAAGGGAGTGGCTGTTTTCCAGCCGAATAATTCTATTTCCGTGATTATCGAAAAACAGATTCGAGTACTTTGGGCAATCTCATCCAGCACCTTCTCCGCGTAGGGAGGAAGCTGTTGTTGGAGATAGTAAACGGCAATATTGGTATCCCAGAGATAGGCTTGATTCATTTACCGCGCAGTTCTTTAAACTGACGCTCGATTTCCTCGGGAGATTGTTTCGTCATTTTGCCTTTCAGGAAGCGTATGGCGCTTGTATCCTTAACTTGTAGGCTGCTTTCGTGCAGGCGAATAAGGTGCAGATCTTCGAGGTTCTTTAAAAGATCTAATGCTTTGTCACTGACGATGTCCACTTTAATTGTGTATTGCATAGCGTGATTATTTAACATTTATGAATATCCAAAGTTAATTAATCACTATTGCAATTCAAGCGCAGGTTGTTTTTTACACTTCCTCTGAAGTCAACTGCTTCTCATACAGCTCTTTATAGGCGCCATTCGACGCCATTAACTCCGAATGTGTGCCCTGCTCTACAATGCGGCCTTCGTCGAGGACGACGATCTTGTCGGCTAGCTTGGCAGAGGAAACGCGGTGAGAAATAATCACGGATGTGCGCTGGTCCATGATGCGTTTCATGTTGTTCAGGATGATGTTTTCGGTGTTGGTGTCTACGGCCGAAAGGCAGTCATCGAGGACAAGGATTCTTGGGTCGCGAGCGATGGCACGGGCTATTGAAAGGCGTTGTTTTTGCCCACCGGACAGCGTAATGCCTCGCTCGCCGAGCATAGTTTCAAAGCCTTGGGGGAAATCTTTGATGTTGTTGTAAAGATCGGCGTCCTTCACAGCCTGCTCAATCCTTTCGAAAGGCATATTCTCCGTGCCAAAGCGGACATTGTTCTGAATGCTGTCTGAAAACAGGAACACATCCTGTGGTACATAGCCGATCTGGCGGCGGTAACCGCGGACGTCGTAGTCTCTTAAAGGGATGTCGTCGATCAATATCTGACCTTCGGTTGGATCGTACAGGCGACAGAGCAAATGTGCCAGTGTACTTTTGCCCGACCCGGTTGTGCCGAGGATCGCCACGGATTCGCCAGCTTCCACCGTCAGGTCGAAGTCATGCAATGCTTTAATACCTGAATCGGGATAAACGAATCCGACGTGGCGGAATGCTATTTTTCCTTTTACCGCTTTTTCAAGATTTTTCTCTGAAACGAGCGGTGTTTTTTCATTCAAAAACTCATTAATACGTGTCTGCGACGAGGCCGCACGCTGTATTTGGCTAGTGGTCCATCCCAATGCCATTACCGGCCATGTCAGGATGTTGACATAAAGGATAAACTCGGTAATGTTACCCGGCGTCAACCGGCCACTGATAATTTCCTGGCCGCCTACATAAATGACCAGGATGTTACTCAGGCCGATTAAGAGGAGAATTACGGGATAGAAAAATGAGTCGACTCTGGTAAGACTCAGCGATTTGGTTTTGAAAATTTCCGCTTCCTTCTCAAAGTTGGAAAAAGAACGATCTTCCTGGACAAATGATTTAATAACCCGGATTCCCGAAAATGCTTCCTGTACATAAGTTGAGAGTGCGGAAAGTTGCTTCTGGATCTCCTGCGACCGCTTCATGATCATGCTGTTGACCACATACACGCTGATCGACAATACTGGAAGCGGCAGTAAAACGTAAAATGTAAGTTTTGGACTAACCGAAACCATGTAGGAAATCACCAGAAAGAACAACACGATAAGGTTGATGCCGTACATCAGCGCAGGGCCCACGTAAATGCGGACATTGCTGACGTCTTCCGAAATGCGGGCCATGAGATCGCCGGTGCTGTGGCGACGGAAGAATGCGGCCGGGAGTGTTTGGTAATGCTGGTAAATGTCGTTTTTGAGCTCAAACTCTATGTGCCGCGACATGACGATGATCGTTTGCCGTACCAGGAAAAGAAATATCCCTTTGAGCAGCGCCATCAGCAGGATCAGTAACCCGTAGAGCAGGATGCTGAACGCGAAAATGTCATACATATCGCCTTGCAGCGACGAGCCATTAAAAAGGTAATAAATATCGAGCGTTTCAATTACCAGGTCAAGTGCGTAACGCACCAGCTGAGCCGGGATAATGCCGAAAAGATTGGATATGATCGTAAAAATGATACCCAGGATGAGATACCATTTGTATTTCCACAAATATTTGTTGAGCGACTTTAAAGCTTTCACCAGTTCAAATTTTTGATCAGCCGTGCTGGGGGCTTTCTAGCCAACATCCTATTTTGTTAAAACGTTGCAAAGTTAAAACCTCGCGTCCCAATTTTCCGATTGTGAACAAAATAGTCTAATTTTGCGGTCAATTTCAAAACAACTAATGCGAGGTACAGGCAGAATGGCCTTGCAAAACATGCAGACACGTTCTTTGATTTACTGTACCTTTTATCCAAATAGTATTCCGGCTTATGCTGAATAGAAGATTACTAAGAACCAAGGCGGTTCAGGCACTTTATGCACGGCAACTTACAGCCGATGCGAACCGTTTACTGGCACTCGACCGTATTGATGAAGCCTTTGCCCCCGACCTTAACTCAATGGAGTTCCAGGACAAGAAAAAGCTCTCAGGAATGAAGCAGTTGGCCAGCATGACGCTCGACGAGCTTATCAAGAATGGCAAGCCCAATGACGACGAGGAGATTCCTGCGAAAGTATTGAAAGTGGCACAAAGCGCTTTTGAGGCATACAGTCGGCAAACTAATTCGGATGGAGAAAAACTCGTAAGAAGGGTTTTGAACGAGACGGAAACGATTTACGTCGATTTTATCAGGGTTCTCTCGATACTGATCGAACTAGCGCACCAGGCTAAAATCGACCGCGAACGCAGGTACGAAGATCCCGAGGCACCATTCCCCAAAGATTCGGGACTGGATTCCAATCGGGTGATCAATGTGTTGCAGGAAGATAAGCCGCTGGCAGAAGAAATAATCCGCAGCGGCATCAACTGGTCCGATGAAATGAACCTGATCCGGAAGATTTACCGGGATGCATTGCGGAAGGACGAAACTTACGAAGCTTACTGTAAATCGGCTTCCCACACGCCGGAGGAGGACCAGGAGCTGGTTCAACACGTGCTGCGGCAGGTTATCCTCAAACACGAGATTTCAGTTGAGTACCTCGAGCAACGCGATCTTTACTGGGTCGATCACGCGGAATTGATCCGCAGCCTTGCGATCAAGACATTGCGTACGGCCGATCTTGCTCATACATTCCAGCTCGCGCCGCTTACCAAGGATTGGGAAGAGGACAGGGCTTTTGTGGAGGAATTGTGTAAAATCGTGGTAAGGGAAAGCGATCAGTACGATGTTTATCTTGAAGATCAACTTAAAAACTGGGAGCTCGAAAGGGTCGCATTGGTGGACCTCATTATCCTCAAAACAGCACTTGCCGAGTTGATCCATTTTCCAGGTATTCCCGTGAAAGTCACCATAAATGAGTTTATCGAGATTGCAAAAAGGTACAGTACACCAAAAAGTGGTAAGTTTGTGAATGGCGTCCTCGACGTGCTTTCAGTGAAACTTGCCAAGGAAGGCGTGATCAGAAAAAGCGGGCGCGGATTGATTGATAATAAGTAAAAGCTGCCGAAATTGGGGCCGGGTATAATGGAACAATTTTTTGAGGCCATTAGAAATAAATAAGCTAGCACCCGTTTTGCAGCTAAAAACTACCAGAAATCATGAGTAAAACCAGTAATACTTTAATCGCATTCCTGACGGGCTGTGCTACCGGTGCAGCATTGGGTATCCTTTACGCTCCCGACAAAGGAGAGGTGCTTCGTACCCAGCTTACCTACAGACTGTCTAAGTACCGGGAAAAACTACAAGAAGTTGTTCAGGACCTGGTCGACAAAAAAGGCCAGCCAGATAGTCTTGCCAGAACAGAAGGCGAGCGTGTCGTGAACGATGCACGTGAAAAAGCTGAGAAGCTTCTGGAAGATGTAGACCGCCTTATGGCGCAGATCAAAGGGCAGGCGAGCTGATGATCTGTATGAAAAGAATAGCCCTTTTTGTGTTTCTGGGATTGGCGGCAGCCATTTCCGGATGCTCCAAAAATGAGAAGAAAGGCGAGGAAAAACAGGCAAGTTCAAAACTGCCTGTTTTTGCTTTGATCGATAGCTCCGCCTATGACTTCGGAACGATTCAGGAAGGTGCCATTGTGGAACACGAGTTCAAATTCCGTAATGGAGGCGAATATCCGCTGATTCTCAATAATATCAGTTCTTCCTGCGGATGCACTACGCCCGAATGGCCGAAGGATCCGATAGGGCCAAACCAGACGTCTAGTGTCAAGGTTCGTTTCGATAGCAAGCACAAGGCTGGCCCGCAGGTTAAAACGATTACTGTTTACGCCAATACCGAGCCTGCTTATATTGAATTGAGGCTGAAGGGAATCGTAAATGCGCCCCCTCAAGAGGCCGTAGCAGATTCGACAACTGCCAAGTAGTAGCCGTTCTTACACGAGACTTCATAAAACATTTATACAACCCATCTACTACAATGAATTTTTCTATTTTAGCACAAGCAGCCGGCGGCTCCCAGGGAATGATCTATCAGGTTGTAATGTGGGTCGGAATCATCGGGGTATTTTATTTTTTCATGATCCGTCCGCAGCAGAAGAAGCAAAAGGAACAGAAAGAATTGCTTACAAACCTCAAAAAAGGCGATCAGGTCGTAACTATTGGTGGAATCCATGCGCGGATCTACACTGTGGAGGAAGCGACGGTGACTCTTGAATTAGATAAAGGGGTTAAGTTAACTGTTGATAAATCGGCGATTTCCCGCACCATCGCCGGGTAATAATTGTGAACGCATGCATTCACTGCAATGCATGCAATTTCAAAATTTTTGTGAGCCAAGTCCCACCCAACCCGAGCAGGATCAAAACGTTCATAGGATGCTTGCTTGCAGCATCCTTTTTTTGGTTAATGAATGTCCTCAACAAGGACAATTATTCCCTTAAACTGAATTATCCGCTTTTGATCGAATATGATAATGCCGCATACGTGCCTATGCAACCGCTTCCCAAACGGATCTCGGTGAATGTAAGCGGAGATGGCTGGACGTTGCTGCAAAAGTCATGGCTGAACTTCAACGCAAACCCAGTAGTGTACCGCGTACAGAACCCGACTGTGGCCAGTTTCATTAACTCCACCACACTCACGGACCAGATCACGGAAATGTTTCCGAACCTGCACGTCAATTATGTGGTGGCGGATACTTTCGAGCTTAATTTTGAGCCAAAGATCAGAAAGATCATACCGATCCGGGTGGACAGCACAGGCATTGATATTCGCGAAGGTTATGTGATTTCAAGTTTCATCAACGTTTCTCCATCATTGATTTCGGTGGATGGCCCGGTTTCGCAGATCAAATCATATCCGGACACGATCAAGGTCCGCGTACCTACGCCGAAAATTCAGAACAATTACGATGAAAGCCTGCCTATTCCATTGCCGGTTTCGCCATTAGTGGAAGTAAGCCACAGGGATGTTTATGTGAGTTTTGAAGTAGCACAGTTCCTAAGCGCGCCACCACAGGAACAGCCCGCGCCCGAAAATCAATGAAACTTCCACTTCTAATAGGTGTCACCGGCGGAATTGGTTCTGGCAAAAGCATGGTTTGCAGGTTGTTTGAATGCTTGGAAATCCCTGTTTATTATGCAGATAGCCGTGCTAAGTGGCTTACGAACCATGATCCCGGAATCCGTGAGAAAGTAGTTGCATTACTCGGGCCGGAGGCGTATGATAAGGGAGGTCTTTACAATACGAAATTGGTGGCTTCCAAGGTTTTCGGGAACGAACCTTTGCTTAAAGGGCTGAATGAGATTATCCACCCTGTCGTTCTTCGGGATACAAAAGAATGGGTTACCCGGCATGCGGGAACTCCCTATGTAGTGAAAGAGGCCGCCATTATGGCTAAGGCCGGGCAAGCTAACGCGACGGACTATGTGGTAGTCGTGGAGGCGCCGGTTGAACTGCGCATTCAAAGAATATTGCGAAGAGATAACCGTACTCAACAGGAAATCCGTGCAATTATCGAGCGGCAGGTTTCAGACGATTCCCGGCGGGAAATAGCCGATTACATCGTCAATAATGATGACACTTCGGCATTGATCCCGCAAGTCCTGCATTTGCATGAAATCTTTTTGAAAGGAAAATCTGCACTTCTTTAAAAATCCACATCCAGCCCCAAAGCCTGTTTCAATTCCAGCAAATAGGGGTTTTTCTCAGCCATATAATTGAATTTCTCCGCCGGAGTGTAAGGCAATCTGTTCACTTCCTGCGGTGCGACACGGGGATTAATTTCTAGTTTTGGTGCATCCAGATGACCTTTTAGGAACCCCAGCAATTCATATCTTACATTCGCTACTGCATCCAATTGGTGATCGTTGTCCAGTGCGATTTCGATCGTCGTTCCATTGAGCTGAAACTCCCGGTTAAGGGTGATTTGCTCGGTCGTGGAATTCCCCGCTTGCAAACGCTTTTGTGAGAATTCGTACCAAAGCCGTTGCAGATTTGTTAGCGTCAACTCTTCTTTTTTTATCCCATTTGGTACAGTAGCATAAGTTGCTGATGGCTCGGCGATGGCCTGCTTGGTAACCTGAGGAGCGAGAGCCTGCGTGGGCGCGAGCGAAACAGTGCTTTTGAGCCGCGAAGAAGTAGACTGTTGAGTTGTCACCTGTTGAGGTGCTGTCTCCTGAGGTGCTACCTGTTGAGGAGACGACAGCTGAGGTGCGACTGGCTGTGCAGACGTATGGCTACTTCCATTTGATGATTGGCCGTTGACAGATGCAGCAGGCTGCGGCGCAGGTGGACCATTTACGGATTGTTGTGGCTCAACTTTTTTTTTTGCCGTTTCATCAACGGCAGCAAGAGTGTGAAGTTGAAGGACCTGGGGTAAATTGGCAAGTTTCATGAGACAGAGCTCCACATGCAACCGCTGGTTTTTCGCCGATTTGTAATTGATATCACACTGACCGGCAATGCTCAGCGCTGAAAGGAGGAAACTCATATCTGCCATCAGCGACTGTTCCAGATACTTTCGTTCGGCGGATTCAGAAACCTGTAATAAGGTGACCGTCGCAGGATCTTTGCAAACGAGCAGATTCCTGAAATGTTCCAGCAGCCCCACTACAAACAGGTGACCGTCAAAACCTTTCCGTAATATTTCATCAAATAGCACCAGCGAACGCGCAATGCTGCCCGCGGTAAGCGCATCGGTGATTTTGAAATAATAATCGTAGTCGAGGATATGCAAATTTTCCAACACCGCCGCATAGGTGAGGCGATTATCGGTGGAGAAAGTGACATTCAAATCAAACATGGAAAGCGCATCCCGTAAACCGCCGTCGGCCTTCTGTCCTATCAGTTCCAGGGCTTCGTGTTCGGCATTGATACCTTCTTTTTTAGCAATATATAAAAGGTGATGCGCGATATCCTTGGACTGAATGCGGTTGAAGTCAAAAATTTGGCAACGTGAAAGGATCGTCGGTAAGATTTTGTGTTTCTCCGTTGTAGCGAGTATGAAAATCGCATAGGAGGGCGGTTCTTCCAATGTTTTCAGGAATGCATTGAATGCAGCCTGCGAGAGCATGTGAACCTCGTCGATGATATAGATCTTGTACTTCCCGGTCTGCGGCGGATAGCGCACCTGGTCGATCAGGTTGCGGATATCTTCCACGGAGTTGTTGGAAGCAGCGTCGAGCTCGTGAATATTGAAGGAAGCGTTGTTTTGGAAGCTTACACAGGACTCACATTCACCACATGCCTCCACATCATCGCCTAGATTTTGGCAATTGATAGTTTTGGCCAAAATCCGCGCGCAGGTTGTTTTACCTACACCGCGTGGACCACAGAAAAGGAAAGCTTGTGCAAGATGATTGGTGCGAATGGCATTCTTTAAAGTGGTAGTGATGTGCGATTGGCCTACCACCGAATCAAAGGTGACAGGACGATACTTCCTGGCCGAAACAACGAAATGATCCATGGTGCAAGATACTTCCGTGCACTGGATTTTCAAAGCTGCTACTTCGTCACGAGTGGGTACACCCGCACGTAATCGACCTCCATTTTTTGCGGGAAAATGCTGTCATCCACGCCTTTTTGACCGCCCCAGTTACCACCAACGGCGATATTTAAAATTAGATGAAATGGTTTGTCGAAAGGCCATTCAGGCCATTGGTAGGACGCTTCTTTTTTAAAGGCAAAGTAGGCATTGCCATCCACGAGTATTGTCACTGTTTCGGGCGTCCATTCGCACGTGTACACATGAAAATCGTCAGAAAGCCCTTTCACCACCAAATTGTTACCCTTATTAGTTTTGATCGCATGGTTAAATGCCTTCGTATGGATATTCCCATGCAGCCGGTCCTGATCGAAACCAACGTGTTCCATGATATCGATCTCGCCATTATCCGGCCATCCTTTGTTGCCATAATCATTGCCGCTTGCCAGCATCCAGATCGCAGGCCAGGTCCCGCGGCCTTTCGGCAACTTCGCCCTGATTTCGAATTTCCCGTAAAGAAAATCACCCTTTCCTTTCGAGACCAATCGTGCCGAGCTGTACTGTTGCTTTCCGGATGGTTCCTTAATGGCCGTGATCACCAGATTGCCATTTTCAATTTTGGCGTTTTCGATCTTGTCGGTATAATTTTCCAGCTCATTATTCCCCCAGCCATGATCGCCAACGTCGTAGGACCATTTGGAGGCGTCGGGCTTTCCCGAGTAGTTGAACTCGTCCTGCCAGGACGGAGTGGGGGCGAATGCGTACGTTTGAGTCGTGGGTTTGGTGCTTTGTGTTGGCTGCGCGCAACTTGCCACTGAAACGAGTACAGCCAGGCAGCTAACACTAAAAAATCGATTGATTATGTCGTTGTTACCTTTCATTTTTTCGTTTTTGGACAATTTTGTTTTCAAAAACAGAAACATCCATCCTTCGCAGCACGGCGTTAGCTTCGTCCAATTTTCTTTGCACAAATGTTTCTTCATTTGCGCTAGGTCCTTCAAGTGCTTTTCTTGTTCCTTTCATCATTTTTGTTGGATTACGTAAAAATCATAATGACTGTTTTGAACAAATGGGTACAGAATATCATCTTTTAGTCCGTGTATAACAAAACGTTCAGATAACTGGTTAAATTCTCGTGCAATGACAATCCTGTATAAACGATGTCGACGGGAGTCACTCCCCCTGAACAACAAATATGAGCCGGGTTTCTGTATGTAGAAGTCGTCAATAATATGAAATACTGTTGCTAATACCGTTTTGAGATCGCTGTTTCTGGTTTCTGAAATATCAGACAATGCCCCGCCTTCAAGAATATCGAAGAGTGCTAAGTTGTATACGTTTAGCACCTCGGTTCGGCTGATCCTGACAACTTTTTTCACTGTTTTTATGTCACTGATACTTTCAAACTCAAAGCGGAATTCGCTGTTTGTTGAAATATAAGGATAGGGCTTCTCCTTCATAAACTGACCAAGTTATAGTGTGCTTTAAATTCTACCCCAAACATATAAAAATTCCACATAACCCAAATTATAAATTCCTAAACCGCAGCATATAGCGAAATTCTTTGGTTTTCATGCTTAATTTTGTGGCCCGCTTGTCGTTTTTATATAATGAAGGAAATAAAGTTGAGTACGGAAGTCGCGCTGGATGCCCCGGATTGGAAGATCAATCACCAAACTAAAATACTGACCATCGGCTCCTGTTTTGCCGAGGTGCTGGGGAGCCAGCTGGACGATTACAAGTTCCCGGTGCTCAGTAATCCGATGGGTACGGTATTCAATCCCCTTACGATCTGTAAAATATTGGACAGTGCATTGGAGGAAAAGAGACCGAACCCTGCGCTATTCCTGCAAAATCCCGATCAGGTATGGTTGCACCACGATTTCCATTCGTCGCAGTGGGCTGCCGGCCAGGCGGCGCTGGATGCACAGCTTTCGGATAAGCTCGATGAAATCCGTGAATTTTTGGCGGATGCAGATTTGCTGGTGATCACTTTGGGCACTGCGTATGCTTACCGCCATCGGAAGACGAACCTCATCGTTGGAAATTGCCATAAAGTGCCCAGTGATCGTTTCGTGAAAGAGCTCCTGCATTTCGACCAGATCACAATTGCATTTGAACAGCTCATCCAAAAACTGATCCCTTACAACCGAAAACTGCGCATATTGCTCACTGTAAGCCCCGTGCGCCATACACGTGATACACTCCCGCTTAACCAGGTCAGTAAGTCGACGTTGCGGCTGGTATGCCACCGTCTCTCGGAAAAGTACAAGCATGTAGATTACTTCCCGTCATACGAAATCATGATAGACGAGCTGCGCGACTACCGGTTCTACAAAGAGGATATGATCCACCCGAGCAGTTTGGCTGAGCAGTATATTTTCAATGCATTTACACAAACCTACATCGGGGAAGATGCATTTAATTTCATGAAAGAATGGGCTTCATTACGTGATAGCCTCGCCCACAGGCCGTTACATGGTTTCACACAAGGACATCTGAAAATGCTGAAATTGTTATGGAGTAAGCTCAATGCCCTTTCACGAAAGCTGGATGTTTCCGCGGAAATGGAGGAAGTGGAGCGCAGGATCGGAGAATTTCCGGGAATGTGACAAACTCATTGGCAGGATTTCGTGTTGAACAGTATTAAGTCAAAGTACCAACCATAATAATGGGAGAATTTACAATTAATAAAGAAAAAGTATTACAGGCACTGAGCACTGTGGAGGAGCCTGATCTTAAGAAGGATCTGGTGACGCTCGGTATGATTCAGGATATAGAAATCGGTGTAAACCAGGTGCGGTTTACCGTAGTGCTTACAACCCCGGCTTGCCCCCTTAAAGAACTGATCAAAAAGAATTGCGAGAATGCGATCCACGAGCACTTGAGCCCGGATGTGGAGGTGATCATCAAGCTTACAGCCAACGTTACCACTACCCGTCACTCAGGCCCATTAATTCCCGGCGTGAAAAACGTGATTGCCATCTCTTCCGGTAAAGGTGGGGTAGGGAAATCGACGGTGACCGCCAATCTTGCCATGGCCTTGCACCGCTCGGGCGCAAAAGTCGGTATTATCGATGCGGATATCTCAGGACCATCCATTCCGGTAATGTTTGGTGCGGAGAATATGCAACCGACCATTACGCCGAAAGACGGCAAAAATTACATCAACCCCATCCGCCAATTCGGCATCAAAATGATGTCGATCGGCTTCCTGACACCGGCTGATAGTGCAGTAGTGTGGCGTGGACCGATGGCGAGCCAGGCGTTACGCCAGTTCTTCGGGGATACCGACTGGGGTGAGCTGGATTACCTGCTCATCGACCTGCCTCCCGGTACGAGCGACATTCACCTGACACTCGTTCAAACCGTTCCGGTAACCGGCGCTGTAGTGGTAACTACTCCTCAGAAAGTGGCGTTGGCCGATGCTATTAAAGGATTGTTGATGTTCAAACAGCCACAGATCAATGTGCCGATCCTCGGTGTAATCGAGAATATGGCCTGGTTTACGCCGGAGGAACTACCCGATCATAAATACCATATTTTTGGAAAAGGAGGCGGACAGGCACTCGCGGATAAATTTGATGTGCCTTTACTAGGGCAGATCCCATTGGTGCAAGGCATCAGGGAAGCGGGTGATGATGGCCGTCCGGCGGTGATGGATACCAATGCGATCGTGAATGTGGCCTTCATGGATGCGGCGGAAGCATTAGCCCAGCAGGTGGCGATCCGGAATGCGTCTCGTGCGAAAACGAAACCTGTTGAGATCCAGGTTTAGCAGTTTAGTAACTGAATGATTTGATTTTTTGGATATAATCTTGCATCTTAGCATACAGACTTTTTAATAATGGATTCAAAAGAAAAAACCATAGAATTGATCGAGCAGGCGCTCGAAACGGTGCGTCCTTACTTACATGCAGATGGAGGTGATGTGAAATTGGTGGAACTGACCGACGACTTGATTGTGAAGCTGGAACTACAAGGTTCCTGCCAAAGTTGCCCAATGAGCGCAATGACTTTCCGCGCCGGATTGGAAGAATCGATCCGTAAAGCGGTGCCATACGTTAACAAGGTTGTTTCCTCGAATGTGCCAGAGTTGGCATAACAGCGGAAAAGCCACATTCAATATCACTAAAAAGCAGTTTCCTGAAAGGGAGGCTGCTTTTTACGTTTTAATCCACGCGTTGAATAGCTGGAAATTGATTCGTCCCGTTTAGTCGCTTATATTGCGGGCATCATTGGAATGCATTAATCAGGAATATCAGACATGCGTATCGGAATTTTTTTTGGAGGTCCTTCCCGCGAACGGGAAATATCATTTGCAGGTGGTAAAACGGCATTTGAATACCTCGATAAGTCACTTTTTGAGCCGGTACCGGTTTTTGTAGACAGCTTTGGAAGGTTTATACTGTTACAAAACGAATTGATGTATTTGTCCGAGATCCGGGAATTTTATCCTGCGCCGGGCATTCAAAAAGACAGCTTTATAACCTATATTGAATCTTTTCCGGAACTCTCCGTGGCCGACATACCCGTCGAAACCGGAAAATTGATCTCCCCTGCTGAATTCAAAAATCATTTCGATTTCGCGTTCCTGGCAATGCACGGCCCTGATTGCGAAGACGGCGCCATTCAGGGCTTGCTGGAGTGGTATAAAATCCCATATAGCGGTCCGGGTTTGATGGGTTCCGCCGTGGGTATCGATAAAATATTGCAAAATGAGATGATAGCCCTGGTGAATGGGCAAGAGAAAAAAAGCTGGACACTCAAATACAGCCAGTGGGTTCCTAACGAATATCCATTGCTTTTTCAAGTGCTGAAAAAGCATCTTGGCCTACCGTTGGTGATCAAAGCACCGCATCAGGGATCGTCTATCGGTGTAGCAATCGTGAAAGAGGATTCGTTGGAAGAATTCGTTTCGGCGGTCAATCAATGCTTTTTTCAAATCGAATTGAATGCTGATACGTGGAAGGAGCTCGACGAAGCTGAAAAATTGGCTTGGGGGCAGAAAATCGCAAACCTGGATGAAGGCATCGGCTTCCCGGTTGTTTTTAATGGCAAAACCATTTATCATCCCACAACATTAATCAGCGAGCTGGAAATCTATTTTTCAGATGGAAATGACCACGCGCTGTTGAGCAGCTCCAACGCGGAAGACCAGGTATTGATTGAGGAATTTATAAACGGGCAGGAGTTTTCCTGCGGCTGCATCCAGTTTGATAACGGTTCACCGCTCGCGTTGCCGCCGAGCGAGGTGATCAAAATGGTAAAGGTTTTCGATTTTAATGCAAAATATAAACCAGGGGCCAGCCGCAAACGCATACCGGTGGATACGACCCTGGAAAAGAACCAGGAAATTCAACAGATGATCGCCGCGGTATTTCAGCAACTTGGCATTAATGCCTGCGTGCGGATTGACGGCTTCCTGACCGAAAACGGTACGATCCTACTCCACGACCCGAACACCATTCCGGGTATGTCCCCAACTTCATTCATTTTCAAACAAATGGCCGAAATAGGCCTCAACGTCACCCAAGCGTTAACCTACCTGATCCGCCAGTCTTTGCGGGAGCGCGTGCGTACTGGTAAGCAAACGTGGGAGCTTAGGGCATTGCTCGAAAAGCTGGATGTGCGCATTGCTGCTAATGTTGCCATGGAAAAGTCGGCGGAGCACATTTTCTTCGACGCTACCGACGAGGCTTATATTGAAGCCAGACGCCGTTATGGCCTGCTGAATGCCGAAGGAAAAGTAACACCTGTACCGGTACTAAAAGCCGCAGACGGTCAGTTCTATAAACTTCCCAATCCGTTGATGTTCAAGGAGTATGTTTCGGATGTTGAAGCATTGCTGCACGAAGAACGCCACCCGTTGCTGACTGAGACTTCGCAGAAAGCGGCTGCTATCACTGCCTTTTTTGCTGGCGATGTATCCTATGAAATTACCCGAATGGACTCTCCCACATCGTAATTGCAGTGTTTGGAAGATGACGAGTTGGTGCTCATTATGAGTGATTTATAAGTATTCGAATACCCGTAAATTACAGGACTCCGGATTGTTAATTTTTTCAATTTTCTTCCGGTTTGTCGTGTTTTTGAAAACCGGTTTTCTAAATTGGGTAATTATTGAAATTCATTCCTTTCGAAAAATTGACAGATTAATGGCACAGGGAGCTGAAAAAGTTAGATTGCGTCTTCAGAAAGAAAATAAGGGATGGAAAAAGTGGGGGCCTTACCTGTCTGAACGCCAATGGGGGACCGTTCGCGAGGATTACAGTGGTAATGGCGACGCCTGGAATTACATTACCCACGAAATGGCCCTTTCCAAAGCATACCGCTGGGGAGAAGATGGGATCGGTGGTTTTTCTGATAATAAGCAACATATATGCCTTTCGTTCGGATTCTGGAATCATAAGGACAAAATATTGAAAGAGCGGATTTTCGGTCTCACCAACAGGGAATCTAACCATGGAGAGGATGTGAAGGAAATGTATTATTATCTCGATAGTACGCCCACGCATTCGTACACCAAAATGCTTTACAAATATCCGCAGCAGCTTTTTCCCTACGACAAGCTAAGGCAGGAGAATGGTCGGCGGGGCAAACAGGATCCGGAGTATGAGATCATGGACACAGGTGTGTTCGATAACGACGAGTACTTCGATATCTTCATCGAGCATGCCAAAACCGACGAAGAGGATATTCTTATGAAAGTAACGGTTTTCAACCGTGGCAAAGAGGATGCGCCGATTACGGTGCTACCGACGATCATGTTCCGGAACACGTGGTCGTGGGGTTACGAGGCATTCAACTACAAACCGATCATGAACGGTATTTCAAACCGGCTGATCGAAGTAACGCACCGCAAACACGGGAAATATAACCTCTATCTTGACGGTGCGGATGAATTGCTGTTTTGCGAGAACGAAACGAATTTCAAAAAGCTGTACGGCACGGCCAACAATACAGCTTATCCGAAAGACGGTATTAACGATTATATTGTCAGCGGGCAGAAGACAAACACCGTTAACCCCAATAACATAGGCACCAAAGCCGCAGCGCGTTTTACCAAGACCATTAAAGGCGGTGAGAGTGCTACGTTTCGTTTACGTTTTGTAAATCATTCTATTTCGGAGCCATTTGGCGGTTTCGAAGACCTTTTTAATAAGCGTATCCGCGAGGCCGACGAGTTTTATGACGATCTGCAACGCGATGTCGCCGACAGTGATCTTCGCTCAATCCAACGTCAGGCGTACGCTGGGATGCTTTGGAGCAAGCAGTTCTATTATTATAACGTGTATGAATGGCTGAAAGGCGATCCCGCACAGCCCGGACCAAATCAAGGTCGGAAATGGGGGCGTAACTCGGGGTGGAAACATCTTTATGCGGCCAATATCATCTCAATGCCCGATAAATGGGAATATCCCTGGTTTGCAGCCTGGGATCTTGCCTTCCATTGCGTGCCATTGGCGAGGGTGGATGCTGATTTTGCCAAAAGGCAATTGGAAATCCTTCTGCGTGAGTACTACATGCACCCCAACGGGCAGATACCAGCCTACGAGTGGAACTTCTCCGATGTCAACCCGCCGGTGCACGGTTGGGCAACCTGGAAAGTGTACGAGATCGACCGGGAGCAGAACAATGGGGTAGGGGACATCGAATTTTTGGAAAAGATCTTCCACAAACTGCTGCTGAATTTTACCTGGTGGGTCAACCAGAAGGACGATACGGGCAATAATATTTTCAGCGGAGGCTTTCTTGGGCTGGATAATATTGGTGTGTTCGATCGCTCGACGCCTATGCCTTTCGGTGGCAAGTTACAACAGGCCGACGCGACTGGCTGGATGGCGATGTACACGCTCAATATGCTCCGCATTTCGGTTGAAATTGCATTGGTGCATCCGGTTTATCAGGATATGGCTTCCAAATTTTTTGAACACTTCCTGCACATCGCCGGTGCAATGGAATCGATTGGGGGGAAAAGCTCCTCGATTAGTCTTTGGGATGAAGAAGACCAGTTCTATTACGATGTGATCCATATTCCGAATGGGCAGAGCATTCTTCTGAAAGTGCGCTCGATCGTAGGGCTGATACCGCTTTTTGCAGTTGAAATCCTCGATCCTCAGAATTTGGACAAGATGCCTGTTTTTAAACGGCGGGTGGAATGGGTATTGGCAAACCGGCCCGATCTGGCGCGATTGATTTCGCGGTGGTTTGAATCGGGTAAGGGTGAGAACAGGCTGCTTTCGATACTTCGCGGTCACCGGATGAAGATGATCATGAAGCGGATGCTCGACGAGAACGAATTCCTGTCAGATTATGGCGTGCGGGCATTGTCCAAGTACCACGAGCAGAATCCCTATAAATTTTATATCAATGGAGAGGTTTTGCAGGTAGATTACACCCCTGCCGAAGCATTGACCGACATCATGGGTGGTAATTCCAACTGGCGCGGGCCGATCTGGTTTCCGTTGAATTACCTCATTTTTGATTCATTAATGAAATTCCACACCTATTATGGCGAGGATTTCATGATCGAATACCCGACCAACTCTGGTAATCTGACGACGATCAAAGAAGCAGCATTGGCTATTGCCTGCCGCCTGATCGACATTTTCAAGAAGGATTCGGAAGGAAAAAGGGCGGTGTATGGCCATGATGAGAAAATGCAGAAAGATCCGAACTTTAACGAACACGTTCTTTTCTACGAATATTTCCATGGGGATAACGGCCGCGGGTGCGGTGCAAGCCATCAGACTGGCTGGACCGGCCTGGTAGCCGAACTGATCCACAAAACTGCTAAAGAATCTTTTTCAGCGATCGAGAAAGAGGAAGTGGAGATCAGCAAATAGGCACAATGCGAACACTTTAAATTCTCTTAATAAATTCTATTTAACTTAATTATGACTGCAAAATTGGAACCGAATGTGATGACCAAGGTGAGCAGCTGGCTCAACGGTGATTACGATATCGATACAAAACAATCCATTCAACAACTGATTGATGAAGGCAACGATACTGAACTGACAGATGCTTTTTATAAAGACCTCGAATTCGGAACAGGCGGATTGAGAGGGCTTATTGGCATCGGTTCCAACCGCATGAACCGCTACACTGTGGGTACCGCAACACAGGGATTGGCAAATTACCTCAACCAGGCATTCCCGAACGAGGAAAAGAGCGTGGCCGTAGCATATGACAGCCGTATCAAATCGGATGAGTTCGCGAAGATCATTGCCGATATTTTCTCCGCTAACGGCATTTCGGTATACCTTTTCGAAGCGCTGCGCCCTACGCCGGAGCTTTCATTTGCGATCCGTTTGCTGGGATGCAAAAGTGGAGTGGTGGTAACTGCTTCGCACAACCCGAAAGAATATAACGGCTACAAGGCTTACTGGGACGACGGTTCGCAGGTAGTGGCGCCGCACGATACGAACATTATCAACGAAGTAAATGCCATTACCTCCATCGACCAGGTGAAATTTGACGGCGATAGCTCGAAAATTACCAAAATCGGTGCGGATGTAGATGATAAATATATTGACCACATTTTATCGCTTTCGATCTCAAAAGGTGCATTGGAGCGTCAGAAGGATTTGAAAATCGTTTATACGCCATTGCACGGAACAGGGGTGACCCTCGTGCCGCAGTTGCTGGCGAAAATGGGTTTCGAGGCGGTAACCGTGATCGAAGAGCAAGCTGAGCCAAAGGGCAATGGCCAGTTCCCGACGGTCGTTTATCCAAACCCGGAAGAAAGCGAAGCGATGTCCAAAGCCGTTGAAAAGGCGAAGGAAATCGATGCGGACCTGGTAATGGGTACCGATCCTGATTCGGACCGCGTGGGTATCGCGGTGAAAAACCACCACGGTGAAATTCAACTTCTGAATGGTAACCAGACAGCCAGTGTTCTTATTTACTATCTTCTGAATGCATGGAAGGACGCAGGCAAACTTACCGGCACACAGTTCGTGTGCAAAACCATCGTTACTACCGACCTGATTGACAAAATGGCGGCGGCCTACGATGTGAAATGCTATAATACGCTCACCGGCTTCAAATACATCGCACAAGTGATTCGCGAGAAAGAGGGACAGGAGCAGTTTATCGGCGGCGGTGAAGAAAGCTACGGCTACCTGATCGGTGACGCGGTGCGCGACAAGGATGCGATCGCTTCCTGCGCAATGATCGCCGAACTGACGGCCTATGCGAAAGATAAAGGTCTGAGCCTTTTCGATATGCTGATGGAGATCTACAAACAGTTCGGTTTCTATTATGAAGGGCTGATTTCACTGACCAAAAAGGGTAAATCCGGTGCTGACGAAATTCAGCAAATGATGGCTGACTTCCGCACTAACCCGCCAAAAACCATCCAGGGATCACCAGTGGTGAGAATGGACGATTACAAGGCATTAACCACAACCGATTTCAAAACTAACGCGACCGCATCCATTCCTTCGGGCGAAATGGGAATCGAGTCATCAAACGTGTTGCAGTTTTTCACCGAAGACGGCACGAAATTCACCTGCCGCCCATCCGGTACTGAGCCGAAGATCAAGTTTTACGTGGGCGTGCGCGCGGCGCTGGAAAAGAACGAGGATTTCGATAGCGTCTACGCTTCATTGAAAGATAAAGTGAAGGCCATTGGCGAGGAGTTGAACTTGAAATAAAGTTTTCTCAATCGGTCAAAATGAAGAAGGCAGCCCAGCAGAGCTGCCTTCTTGCATTAACGGGCATAAACGATGATATACTTTCGCCTGGCATTGTCTTCCAGCAAACTTACCTTTTCAACTTTTGAAAAAGGGACTTCATTGAGTTCGGAGAATGTGGCGGTGTTCGTGTTCAGATAGAGCGTTGCATTCTTATGATATTCTGAAATGCGCAAGGTACTCCCGGAAGATTTTCCGATCCCGTTTTTGCTGAAAAATTGTTCAGCCGAGGGGCCTTCCAGAAGCTTCCTGGGAAACGTGGTTGAGCTATGTGGGCCAAAGCCTCGCGCAAGCTTGTACTCGAAATAAGCAACCTCATTTTCCTTGGCTATGGCAAGTGCTTTCTGATAGTCTTGCTCCATTTCTTTACTGAGCGCGTCGGGCGGAAGCGCTCCCATTCCATGTCCCTGCTTCGCGACGTAGCCTGAATAGCCCTTCATAGGCTCAAATTCGTTAGAACCATGTTCCTCGCCTGAACCGGATCCATTTTTCGTGTTGATCCTTACCGATATTGACGTGATATATTGCTGCAAAGGATCGAACTGTATCTTATTGATTTGGAAATCCTGCCCGAATTTCTGTATAGCAGCCTTAATTTCATTGATTTCTTCCCAGGTAGTAAGTGGCGTGATCGCCCAATACAAAGTTTGATTAACAATCAATACCCCTTTCACTTTTGGCTGGGATTCGGGTGTCTCCTGAATGGTATCGGCGGGCGCAACTATTTGCTTCTTATCTGGTTTCGCTTTCATTTCCAGCTGATCCTCCGTCGAGTATTTCGTTGTCGGAGTGGTAACGATCACTTCCCCGATGAGGGGCTGCACGAGCGGCTTGATCTCTGCCGGTGCCAACTCGACAATCTGTTCGCGGTAGGGTGCCACAAATGCCGATGAAATATAAATCAATGCAAGCACAACCACATATTTCCCCCAAACCAGATAATGTGAAGGTTTCCGGTTCATCATTTTAATGCGTTTTTTGAGTAGCGACTGTGCAAAAGAGTTTGTCAATGGCAGTTCGCGTGTACGCAGGGCCGTATTGAGCAGGTTGTATTGGTATTGTTTCTTTTCAAAGCCATTGTCCAGCACGGCCCGGTCGGCGAGGTATTCGAGGTTTTCTTGCACCAGCTTCTGATGAATCCATGAGAATGGATTAAACCACAAACAAATTCGCTGCATTTCTGCTACTAGCAGGTCGGCGCTGTGGCATTGCCTGGCGTGTTCGGCTTCATGTGCCAGGATATTGTCCCGTTCCGATCCTGAATGCTTTTCCGGATCGAGTATGATCCATTTGAAAAATGAATAAGGTGTGCTGCCCCGCACGCAAACAACAGTTATTTCGTGATCCCAGTGCTCTCGGCGGCCTTTCGCCACGAGCAGGAACAGGCGGCCAATCTGGAAAATAAAATAAACAGCCAGAACAACCACGCCAGTCAGGTAAATAATCAATAGCCAATCGGTTATTGACATGGAGGAATGCGTGACAGAAGCTGGTGCTTTGAAAGTTTCGGATTGCATAACCGCTAAGGGCTCCGCCAGGATCGGTATTTTTCCAACGACTTTTGGAAGGCTATGATGAAACCCGCTTTGGACTTCGACCGGCCCCCAATCGGGCAGTGAAACAAGCGGTAATGTCCAGGACACCACGACATTCAGCCATAGCAAAACACGGTTCAATTTCGAGAATGTTTCAAACTGGATCAGCCAGCGGTACGCGAGCGTGAGGACAGCCAGTACCAGGCTGACTTTCATAAGGTAAGGGATCAGCATAAAATCGGTGGATTAATGGATACATCAATACTTTACTCTCCTTCTTCAATCATCCGGATAATGTCTCTCAAATCATCCGGAGTAACCTTTTCCTGTTTTGCAAAATAGGCCACCAGGTCTTTGTACGAGTCATTGAAGTACCCGCCAACGACTTTGTTCAGTACAAAATGATTCTGATAATCCTCCTGGGTCACGACCGGAAAATATTCATAGGTATTCCCGAACTGCCGGTGCGCTACGTAGCCCTTTTCTTCCAGGTTCCGGATCATGGTGGAAAGCGTATTGTAATGCAGCCTTGGCTCGGTAAAAAGCGGAAGCATGTCCTTCACAAATGCAGCGCCTAGCTTCCATAGCACCTGCATGACTTCTTCTTCCTTGTTGGTCAACTTTTCAAGTTCCATACAGCAAATATGAAAACTATTTTTATAGTTAACAAACTATTTTTCTAGTAATAATATTTTTTCTGGTTTAGGAAGGACAAAATATGGATGGATTGGGCCATGAACGCACCGATGGTTAATCCATATGTTACCTTTTGTTGTCTTATGGGTGATTTTATTGATACTTTTTAAAGAATCAATTGTAAATTACATGTATCATATAACGACACCTGACTAATTCATGATGAAAAGATTACTTCACAACAACTTCGTGTTGCTATGCCTGGCTTTGGCGATTTGCTTGAATGCCGCGCGGGCACAAAACGGATCTGTAACGGGAAAGGTTACAGACAAGGATGGCATAGAGATCCCGGGCGTGAGCGTAAGTATCAAAGGGACTTCCCAGGGAACTTTGACCGATGAGAAAGGAGAGTATTCCATTCAGGTAGCGCCGGGGAAGACGCTGATTTTTAGTTTTATCGGGTTCAAAAAGTATGAGTTGCTACTCGGCAGTCAACGCTCCAAGCTTAATGTACAGTTGGAGTCCGATGTGTCGATGCTCGACGAGGTGGTCGTAACCGCGCTCGGTCAGACACAGGAAAAGCGGGCGATCGGGTATTCGGTGCAATCGATCCGATCGGATGAGATCAGGGAATCGGGTAATCCGAATATGGTAGGGGCACTGCAGGGCAAGATCGCCGGTGCGGTGATTACCGGCTCGGGCGGTGCTCCGGGTGCAGGGGTGAATATCATCCTGAGGGGCATCACCTCACTCAGTGGCAGTGCCGACAACCAGCCGTTGTTCGTGATAGACGGCATCATCATCAGTAATGCCACCACGGCTGGAAACCCTTTGCCCAGCGCGGGTACGGCCTCGCCTGGGGCCGCCGAGCAATTCGCAAATACCAATCGCGCAGCCGACATCAATCCGGACGATATCGAAAGTATTTCAGTTCTGAAAGGACCTGCTGCTACGGCACTTTACGGGCTTCGGGCTTCAAATGGTGCCATTATCATTACGACCAAAAGAGGCAAATCCGGAAAATTGAATGTGTCGGTTTCACTGTCGGGCGGGGTGGATGTGCTTGGAAAGTCACCCGATATCCAGACGCGGTTTATCCAGGGCCGGTTCGGGGAGTTTATCTCACCCACCGAAGTGCGCCAGCGGACGCCCTACCAGTCGTTTGGTCCGTCGATCATTGGCAACACCACCGATCGTATTTATGATAACTTCCGCGGGTTTTATCAGACGGGCTTTCGTACGAACAACAATATATCACTCACCAAGGGGAGCGAAAAAGGTAATATCTACGTTTCGGCCGGGCATAGTTATCAGCAGGGGATCGTACCTGCCACTTATTTCGAAAGGACTTCCGGCAAGATTGCGGGCACTTACAACTTTACAAAACGTTTGTCGGCCTCGGGGTCTTTCAACTACATTCGTTCGGGTGGGAAACGCCCGCCAGCAGGGGATAAATCGGTTTTCAGCGCATTGTCCTACTGGCCGAATACCTACGACGTCAACGACTACCTGAATCCGGATGGTTCCTACAAAAATCTGCTGCCCGGATTTACCGACAACCCGGTTTATCTCGTGAAAAAGAGTCCGCGGATCGATGCCGTGAACCGGTACATTGCCGATCTGACATTAAACTACAACATCACCGATTGGCTGACTGCCAAATACCAGATCACGATGGATGCTTTCAATGAGCGTCGAAAGCGACAAGTGGATAGCACTTTTGATGTTGGAACGGCAGTGAAAGGCTTTCTCATTCAAGAGAATATCAATTATCGCGAAATCAACTCCAACCTGTATGTGACCGCTTCGAAGCAGTTGAACGAGAACTGGAATGGCTCGCTCATGGTCGGCAACTCACTGGTCGGCAGCAAGCGGCCCGACAGCTACTATGAACGCGGTGAAGGCTGGAAAGCGCCATTTACCGATGCGATCAGTAGTTACCGAAACCAGCAAAAACGGTTTTACTCGCCGCTGCAATACCGCATTGTAAGCTTTTTTGCCGATGCGAAACTGAGTTACAAGGATATTCTCTACTTGAATGCGACGGGCCGGAACGACATTGTTTCGACCTTGCCCAAGGCTAACAATTCGTTTTTCTATCCATCGTTCAGCGCAGGCTACATTTTCACCGAAAACCTTCCTAAGAACAACATCCTCTCATATGGAAAACTTCGGGCCTCCTGGGCCCAGGTGGGCAAGGGCACCGACCCGTATGTGATTGGCGTGTATTATGAGCTGGCCGATAACTTCCCGTTTGGAAACACGGTGCCAGGCTACATCAGGCGCTCTACCACCGCCGCAGACAACCTCAAACCCGAACGCACGACTTCCATCGAATTCGGGACCGAACTGCGGTTTTTCAGCAACCGGCTCATGTTGGATGCTACCTATTTCACCATGGACAGTAAGGACCAGATCGTCCGCGCGCCGGTGTCCAATGTTTCGGGGTATTCATTTTATTATACCAATATCGGCCTGATCCGCAACAAAGGCATTGAGTTGCTCGCTACTTTCAAGCCGGTTCAAACGGCGCGGTTCACCTGGGACATGTCTCTGAATTTCACGAAAATGTCCGGCAAGGTGATCGAAATGCCGGATGAGCTCGAAGAGATCGCCTATTTCGACAATGGTAGCCGTGGCGTATTAAAAGTGCGGAAGGGTAGTAAACTGGGCGAATTATGGGGCCTCGACTACCTGCGCGCGCCGGACGGCCAGCTGCTGATCCAGTCCAACGGCCTCCCGCTGACGAGCCAGGTAACCATGCCATGGGGCAATGCATTGCCCGATTGGACTGCTGGTTTGACCAACAGCTTCAATTATCGTGGAATCGGCCTTTCGTTCCTGCTCGAATGGCGGCAGGGTGGCGATGTGGTCGACCTGGGGGAACGCAATGCATTCCGGTCGGGATCGATCAAGATCACGGAAAGGCGTTATGAGCAGGTTATTTTTAAGGGGGTTGTGGAGCAAAAAGGAGCGGATGGTTCGGTGACGTATGTGCCAAATACCAAGCCAGTCATTCTCGATGACTCGTTTTACAATCCTTCCACGGCGCGTTACATGGGTAATTCCGCACAATTCAATATCCAGGACGGTTCATGGTTCCGTTTGCGGACGGTGGGCCTTTCCTACGCGATCCCCAAAGCGGCATTGGCCAAGAGTGTGTTCAAAGGTGGTGTGCGTTTCAATTTTACAGGGACCAATTTGTTCCTGAACACGCCTTTCCGCGGCTATGATCCCGAGGCGCTGACTTTTGGATCTGGTACTAATATCATTGGCTTTGTAGGAAGGAACAATCCGGCCACACGCAGCTTTCAGTTAGGTGTCAATGTTAATTTTTAGGAAAACATGAAAAATATCAGACATATATTTAAACTAATGCCATTGCTCGCCTTGTTGTTGACGGCCTGCGACAAGTTCCTGGACGTCAATACCGATGAAACTCTAAAAGGCGATGCGACGATGCAGGAATTGCTGCCAACCGCGCAATTCTATACGGCGGAGGCCAGTTTTCAACAGGCATATGTGGCTTGCCAATATGCACAGCAGCTGGGCAGTGCGCTCGGTGCCAACGGAATCGATACTTACGCCGAGACCGATAATACACTGGGCTGGTCGAATCTCTACCTGTATGCTTTGCCGCAATTGAATGCTATTATCGGAAAAGGGCAAGACGAAGGCGCACCGGCTTATGTGGGTATCGCCAAGGTGCTGACGGCCTACAACCTCGGTCTGGCGACCGTCAATTGGGAAAATGTGCCGTACTCTCAGGCAGATCAGAAGAATTTCTCGCCCGCTTATGATACACAGGAGCAGATATACGCAACCATCGCCAAACTGCTAGACGAAGCCGTTACAGCGCTCGCCGGAACTTCGGGGGCTAAACCGGGAGCTGATGATCTTATTTACCAGGGCGATCTGGGCAAATGGACACGGCTGGCCTATTCGCTACGTGCCCGCTACCTGTGGCATGGCTCGTTGAAGAACCCCCAGCAGATCGCAGAAAGTACTATTGCCGCTCTTCAAAAAGGAATGAAGGGTAATGAGGATGATTTCCAATTACAATACAACTCCAAAAACCTGAGCCCCTGGTATAGCAAGGTGGCGATCCCGAATACAACGGGGAACTTGTCGGTAACATTCACGAATACAATCGTAGATCTTATGAATGGCACTACACAGGGAGTTGCCGATCCGAGACTATCCAAAGTGATCGGTCTGAAAAATAATCAGACCGCCTACTCCGGAGTTGTTCCCGGTTCAGGAAGCGGTTCAACGGTGGATTTGAATAATAAAGCCTGGCATTCAAATATCGATTCGCCCCTCGTGATGATGACCTATTCCGAGCTGAAAGGTATTGAGGCCGAAGCCCGACTAATGCAAAAGGGCGGCACAGGCACTTCGGCGGAGGGATATGCGGCTTACCAGGCAATGATTACTGCCAATATGAGGAAAGTAGGCGTTGCCGATGCTGAGATAGACGTATTCCTGAAAGACGCAAAGGTCAATGTAGGCGCTTCAAAACTGACGGCGAAGCACATAATCACCGAGAAATTCAAATCAATGCTTTTGATCGGCGACGTTTGGACGGACATCCGTAAATATAATTACCTTGACTTTCCGATGCCCACCAATGTGAATCCCGATTTGCAAGGTAAACGCATTCAGCGTATGAAATACCCGGATTCCGAGATTACACGTAATTCGAAGACCGTCTTGGCCAATCAGAAAGATCCTGAAGTGACGATGTGGCTGATCAACAAATGATTCATTATCAAATTGAGACATATGAAAATCGCTTTTAAAAATATCATCGCCTGCCTGGTCGGCATATTTCTGCTCACGGGCTGCTACAACGAGCCGGATCTGTTCGAGGAACTTCTTGTTAGCAATGGGAAAGTTGCACAAATAGCCGTGGTATGGCTCGGGGATTCGAAGGTCTATAATGCCGCCGGAGTCTTGCAAACTACTACCACAGTGGATTCACTAAGTGCGGTCAACGTCAATATTGAATACACGTCCGAGGTGGCTGTAAAAGAATTTAAAGTTTATTCGGCAGCGACTTCCTCAGGCTCGCAAACGCTTCTCGCGACGGTGCCTGCGGGCGCTCAAAAATATGACCCCGAGCTTCGCAACTACGTCATAAAAGTACCCATCACTGCGCCGAAGGGTAAAAATGTGACCTTAACAATTTTTGCGGAAGTCGTGGCAGAGAACTCGTTCGCATCGTCTCAGAAAAGCGCCACATTAAAAACGAAACCGTAGTGAAAATGAAAGGGATATGCAACGTTGGTCGGGTATTTGTAGTACAGGTTCAAAGTTTACAAACTCCTCGTTTATCTTTGAGGTTTAAAGCTATTGAATGTTGCCAATGCGCCCGGTTTCGAACTGCATATCCCTTGTCCGCTATTTTTTGACAATAAGTCTGAGCGTTCTCATTTGGACGGGCGTAAGCGCTCAACAAGCCGCTACTGTTACGCTTACAGGAAAAGTTACCGACGAGAAAACCGGCAAACCGCTGCCATTTGCAAATGTTTTTATCAATAATACAACGATAGGCACCAACTCTGACGAGAATGGTAACTACCGCCTGCCCAATCTGGCTATCGGGAACCTCGAACTGGTGGTGTCGTTTCTTGGCTATGAAACGGTGAAACAAACGCTTCGCTTTGAGCAGCCCGGCACCAGAACCGTGGTCTTCAAATTAAGGGAAGGCCAGGAACTGAAAGGTGTAACCATTGTCGCTAAAAGAAATAAGAAGCGGGAAAAGCATTTAAGGATCATCACCCGGGAGCTTCTGGGAAGAAGTAAATTCAGCAAACTTTGCAAAATCACGAATCCCGAAGCGCTTAGGATATCCGAAGATGACGATGGCCACCTCGGCGCGCAGACTGTCAAGCCGCTGATCATTGAAAATTACGCATTGGGCTACCGCATTCACCAGGATCTGGACGATTTCGATTATTTCAACGGAAAAGTATATTATGGTGGTGCGACCCGTTTTGAACTCCTCGAACCGAAGGATGAAGCACAACGGAAACAATGGCGCGCGAATCAGAAAGAGGCGTACAAAGGCTCGTTAAAACATTTGTTGACGAGCATGGTGGCCGACAGTTTACAGGAGCAGGGCTTCAAGGTGTACCAGGTGATTCCCGATTCGCTTAGGATCTTTAAATCTGTGAGGAGTGTGAATGGCTACAATTCAATTGCAAACCATCTTCATAATCGCATTGAAGCCGTGCGTGGCATGCGCCTGGTCCGCCCGGGTGAATTGCCCACAGAGCGACTGGTTGTTTCGCTGACGCAACTGGAAGTTTTTAATATGAATAGAAAGGGCCGATCGCCTTATTCGGATATGCCCTATGCTTACACCCAGATTACCTTTCCGCAAGGCTATATGGTGACCACCCCGCAGGGCTGGGTGGTAATGCCTATGGGCTTTGAGATCGCCGGTGACCTGGGCAACGACCGATTCTCCAACCTTCTTCCTTCCGACTGGAAGCGCGATCAGTGACGATCTTCCGGCGCACTTGCGTATAATGTATTGCGTGGTGACTTACAGTCATCGTTCCGAAGCCAATATCGTGCAGATTCGGCATTTTTTGACAATTAGAGTGGGGTTTGGATGCAGCAATGCAAGTAACTTATATGCGTAGTTGGTAACGCTATTTGGTCAATTTATGGTACTATTCTGTCAATAAATAAAATCTTTACTTTTTAAAGTTTAATTATGTGATAAAATAATTATAAATTATGCCACTGATATTTGATCGACCTAACAAAATGATATGAAAGAAATCTACAAGGAATCCTGCCGGGATCGTTCCCGTTTTCTCCGTTTCTATTTTGCTGATTTTACAGTTTTACCGCAGAGCGGAGGGTGATAACCGTATTTAAACCTAACTAATTTATAAGGGGGATGGTACATGTTGCCGTCTCCTTTTCTGAGTTCGTTATATCCTGATTCTGTCATTATTGCACCTGACTAATGTTCGTTACGCGCCTACTTGTGGTTTTGGTGGGTATTATCCTGCTTATCTCCTGTAAAAAAGAACTCAAAACTTTTACCGAACTGCCGTCCGGTGAAACGGGTATTCAATTTTCGAACCGCATCACCGAAAATGATACGATGAACATCCTGGCTTTTGAATATGTGTACAATGGCGGCGGCGTGGCATTGGGTGATTTTAACAACGACAGCCTTCCCGATGTCTACTTCACGGGAAACATGGTCCCGAACAAGCTGTATTTGAACAAAGGAGATTTTAGTTTCGAGGACGTGACAGCCAGGGCCGGTGTCGCTCCGCAGGGAAAATGGTCGACCGGGGTGGCGCTTGTAGATATCAATAATGATGATTTGCTGGATATATATGTATGCGCGTCCGTGCGCGAGGTAGCACGCGAACGTGAAAATCTGCTTTATGTTAACCAGGGACTTGACAAGAACAAAGTGCCGGTATTTAAGGAAATGGGCAAGGAATATGGTATTGCAGATACGACACACACGACTAACGCAGCCTTTTTTGATTATGACAATGACGGGGATCTTGATCTGTTCCTCATTGTCAATGAAATGGATGACAACAATTTTCCGAACAAGTATCACAAAAAGATCGTCGATGGCTCCTCCCGGCGAACCGACCGGCTTTACCGGAACGACTGGGACGCGAAACTGAATCACCCGGTATTTACGAATGTATCCAAAGAAGCCGGCATTCTCATTGAAGGTTACAGCCTGGGTATCAATGTGACGGATGTTAACCAGGATGGCTGGAAAGACGTTTACATTACCAACGATTATCTGACCAACGACCTCCTTTACATCAATAATGGCAACGGTACTTTCACCGATCAGGCGCCAGGCAGTTTCAAGCATACATCGCATTCCGCGATGGGGAACGACGTGGCCGACCTCAATAACGACGGTCTTGTAGACATTGTCGCCGTGGACATGATGCCCGCGACCAACCGCCGCAAAAAAATGATGACGCCCGCCAACAGCTATGTGACTTATCAGAACAACGAACTTTTTGGTTACCAGTATCAGGTTGCCAGAAATACATTCCAACTGAATTTGGGTAGGCCCGACAGGAATACAAAATCACCTGTATTCAGTGAAATTGGCTTGCTGAGCGGTATTGCGGAGACGGACTGGAGCTGGACGCCGATGGTTACTGATTTTGACAATGACGGTTTTCGGGACGTTATCATTACCAATGGCTTTCCGAGGGACATTACCGATCTCGATTTTGTCGCTTACCGCAATGAAGTATCGAGCATTGTAGCGCCCATGATGATGCTCGATTACATTCCGAGTGTGAGGCTCAGAAATTTTGTATTTAAAAACAAAGGTGATCTGACGTTCACTGATGTCACCTCGGAATGGGGGATCGAAACACCCGGCTTCTCGAATGGGGCCGCTTATGCAGACCTCGATAATGATGGCGATCTGGATTACATAGTCAACAGGATCAATGATTCGGCGATGGTATACCGTAATAACAGCATCCAGATAAAGCCTCACGGGAGCAACTATTTACGCGTCGCGTTTAGAGGTGAACGTTATAATCGGGCAGGTGTAGGGGCTATTGCTGAAATTACTTATGCTAATGGCAAAAAGCAGATCGCGGAAAACTCACCATATCGCGGTTATTTGTCGACCGTGGAGCCATTTGTCCATTTTGGTCTGGGGAAAGAGTCGACTATACAAGAGGTTAAAATTACGTGGCCGGGCGGTAAAGGCCAGATTTTGAAAGATGTAAAAGTGAACCAGGTTCTCGTAGTGAATGAACGCAATGCTGCGCTTGTGCCCGATGTGGTTGTCGGGTCGTCTCCTCAGCTTTTTAGTGACATTACTGCGCAATTGAATGTGCCTTACCGGCATGAGGAAATGGATATCATCGATTTTAACGTCCAGAAGCTCTTGCCCCACAAAATGTCGCAGTACGGCCCCGCGCTGGCAGCGGGCGATGTAAATGGCGATGGGCTGGAAGATGTCTTTGTAGGAGGTGCTTTTCAGCATAAAGGACGTTTTTTGTTGCAGCAACCCGATGGTAAATTTAATGTCGCTGATCTGTTACCGGGCCCCGAGGGGCTTGAAAAGGCTTCCGAGGACATGGGTGTGTTGCTTTTTGATGCGGACCTGGACAAAGATCTCGACCTGTATATTGTCAGCGGAAGTTATGAAATCCAGGATGGCTCGGACGCATTGAAAAATGCATTGTACCTCAACAACGGAAAAGGCAGGTTTAAACTCGATACGGCCGCTTTACCCGCTTTTCTGGTGAATGGTTCCTGTGTGAAAGCCGTTGATTTTGACCGCGATGGAGATCTCGATCTGTTTGTAGGAGGAAGAGTGGAGTCGGGTAAATACCCCAAACCGGTTTCCAGCCATATTCTCCGAAATGATTCAGGTAACGGAGCCGTGCGCTTCTCCAACGTGACCTCTGCCGTAGCACCCTACCTGACGGGCATAGGCTTGGTCTGTGATGCGCTCTGGACCGATTATGACAACGATGGCTGGACCGACCTCCTTCTGGCAGGCGAATGGATGCCGTTGACATTTCTAAAAAATGAGAAAGGTAAGTTCAAGAAAGTTGTAACAGGCCTGGAAACAAAGACAGGCTGGTGGGGGAGCCTGGTAGCAGGTGATTTCGATAATGATGGCGATATGGATTATGTTGGCGGAAACCTCGGCATGAACTCGCTGAGTCGGGCATCTGAAAGCAGGCCGGTAAACGTATATGCAAAGGATTTTAATAACGATGGCTATTTCGATGCGATCCCGACCGTATTCTATAAGGCGAAGGACGACACTTATAAGGAGTTTCCATACAATACCCGCGATGACATGGGCAAACAGGTCATTCAGGTACGCCAGCGTTTTCAGGAATACGGGAAGTTTGCGGAATCGGCATTGAACGATATTCTGAAACCGGAAGAGCTGAAAGGTGCACTGCATTTATCGGCTACCTGGATGAAAAGCAGCTACATCGAGAATCTGGGTGGGAATAAGTTTGCCATTCGTGAATTACCATTGCAGGCTCAGTTTGCCCCGCTTTTTGGTATGATGGCCGGTGATTTCGATCAGGATGGCAGCCTCGACGTAATGCTGTCGGGGAATGACTACGGCTCGGAAGTATCGGTAGGACGGTATGACGCTATGTACGGGCTGGTGCTCAAAGGCGATGGCAAAGGTGGGTTTCGTCCGTTGAGTATTGCTGAGAGCGGTTATATGGTGAATGGTAACATGAAAGGGCTCGTGCAGCTGGCTTCTGCAAAAGGGGGATGGATTTCGGTGACCTCCCAAAATCGCGATGTGATGCGGTTTCACCAGTCAGGTAAGCCAATGACGAAGGTTGAGCTGGCAAATGGGGAGACGTCGGTTATGCTGCATTTGAGGAACGGAAAATGGAGGAAAGTAGAACCCGGCTACGGATCATCATTTCTTTCTCAATCCAGCCACACGCTTTTTCTGCCGGATTATGTTTCCTCGGCAACTATTACAGATTCGAAAGGGGCTAGACGTGAAGTAAAATAGCTTTTTTATATAAATCGGTAAGACGGTTTCATGGGGTGTATTTGCCCTCTGGATCGGCATGTCAAGTTATTTATAAAATAGTAATATTTTAATTTTCGGCTCTATTGGCCTGTTTTATAAATATCAATATTAAAGTTTATTATATGATTATATCTAATAATCTGTCTTAATGTTCCAAACCGTGGCATCTAGCTATTTTATCTTTTTAGTACAACTATTTTAGAGACTTTTTGTAACCGGTTATTTATTATAAATCATTGATTTTGTGTTATTTGTTCGGTTGACACTTATATAATTTAAACGGATTTTAACTGTATTTTGACATTAAAATGAGATTAAAATTGCATACACAAAGTGCCTAATTTCTTAGAAAAGATCAATTTATTGTTCATAGTGGAATTGAAATAATACAATTAAATATTTATTTGAATATATTTTACGAATATTAGATTATTTAATGATTTCAAATCGATATTTTTGGATTGCATAACTATATTAACCTGACTAAATACGATGAAAAAAAATTACCTTCACCTGGGAAGCAGGCTGTTGTGTTGCGTGCTTCTTTTTCTCACCTCTTACGTTAGCTTCGGCCAGGACATAACCATTACCGGAAAGGTGATGGATGAACAATCGGGGTCGAGTTTGCCAGGCGCGTCAGTCACATTAAAAGGCTCCACCACGATTGGGGTTACGACGGATGCTGATGGTCAATATTCCATTAAAGTGCCTTCGAGCGCTCAAATCCTTGTCTTTTCGTTCATTGGTTACACCGCCAAAGATGTGGCAATCGGTAACAGGACGATTATTGACGTAACGATGACGAGCGATGTCAGCGCATTGGAAGAGGTGATCGTGACGGGATACGGATCCCAGTCGCGGCGTGACATTACCGGTTCGGTAACAACTGTGAATGCGAAGGACCTGCAATCTGTTCCTGCCACTACATTTGCACAGCAATTGCAGGGTCGGGCATCAGGTCTGAACATTGTGAATGACGCAACACCCGGTGGTAACGCCACAGTGCGTATACGGGGGTTCGGTACAATCGGTAACAACGACCCGCTGTTCATTATTGACGGCGTGCCGACTGAAAACCAGGGCAACCTGAACCCGAACGACATCGAGACGATACAAATTTTGAAAGATGCGTCTTCCGCCTCAATTTATGGTTCACGTGCGGCCAACGGTGTGGTCATTATTACTACTAAGCGCGGTAAGATCGGCAAGCCGGTGATTTCGTTCAATGCCTATTATGGAACGCAAAAGGCGTACAAGGAAGTGGAAGCGCTGAACTCCGAAGAATTGGGCCGATACCTGTACCTGGCTGATAAGTATGCAGGAAAAACGCCTTCGCACGGACAATACACTTTTGGTCCCAACGGGGAAGTTACCTTGCCGGACTATGTGTTCCCGAGCAAAGGCAAAGAAGGAACTCCGGACGTTGACCCCGCAAAATATTCCCTCGTGCCAGGTAACATTTATGCGATAACCAAGGCCGCGGACACCAACTGGTGGAGAGAACTCACATCAACAGCACCCATTCAAAATTATCAGTTATCTGCCAGCGGTGGTACGGAAAACAGCCGCTATGCATTGTCGGTTGGTTATTTTAGTCAGGACGGGGTCGTGAAATTCATTGGTTACGACCGCTACACCATTCGGGCCAATACAGAGTTCTCGACCGCCAACAAGCGTTTCCGGGTAGGAGAAAACCTTGCGGTTTCGTTTGATAACCGGAAGGGAGGCTTTGGGAACAACCAGGAACAAAATGCGGTGTCGGGTAGTTACAAACACCATCCTTTGCTACCTATTTATGATATCAAAGGCAATTTCGCAGGTTCTCGCGGCGCTAACCTCGGAAACAACTCCAATCCATATGCTACGCTCTTCCGCGAGCAGGACAACCGTACTTACCGTTTGCGGGCTTTTGGTAATGTCTACGGAGAGTTTGATATTATCCCCAACCTGACCGTTAAAACAAGTCTTGGTATCGACGGCGTGAGCCAAAGAGGCCGTTACATTGGTCGTGCTAACCCCGAATACGTCGAAGGAAGCTTCAACAATGGTTCCACTTCAACAGATTATTATTCATACCAGTGGGTTTGGACGAATACTTTGAGCTACTCGCGGAATTTTGGTACAAACCACAAGGTAGACGCATACGTCGGTGTGGAAGCGATCCGGGAGTTTGCTGAGGAATTTGGGGCCAGCCGTTCTGGTTACGCTTTTGAAATTCCTGCCATTATCAATTATCTGAACCTGGGTGACGCGACGAAGGCGACCAACTTTGGCGGCGTGAACCGTGATTACAGCCTCTATTCCCAATTTGGAAAGGTTAACTACGCATATGCTGACAAGTATCTGGTCCAGTTCATTTTGCGTAATGACGCCTCTTCGCGTTTCCAGCAGGCTTCCAGAAATGCGGTATTTCCAGCATTTAGCTTAGGATGGCGGTTGTCGGATGAAAATTTCATGAAATCCGCCGGCTTTATTAATGATATGAAGCTGCGTTATGGATGGGGTAAAACCGGTAATCAAAAAATCGGGGACTACAACGCTTACACAACCTATCGTGCCAACATCTTCAATGCAGGTTACCCGATCGATGGGTCAAGCAGCCAACCTACCATTGGTTACGATGCGGCCTCTTTTGGGAACCCTAATGCGAAATGGGAAACCACCACGTCCAATAACCTGGGTCTGGATGCAACTTTCCTGAACGACGCGTTGACGCTTGAACTGGACTTCTGGAACCGGAAGACAACCGATATGCTGTTCTCGACCCCGATCACTTACACGGCGGGTGATGCCAATGCGCCTTCTTTTAATGTTGGCCAAATGACCAATAAGGGTATCGACCTTGGGTTGTCATATCGCAACACAGCCATGAAAGGCGAACTACGCTACGGTGCTTCCGTGAACTACTCGATGTACCGCAATACCGTGGATAAACTCGACGAAAGTGATAATACCAAATACTTCGGTGCGGGATCGCGTGTGCCCTCGGTGACGCTTACACAGGCGGGCCTGCCGATCTCCTCCTATTATGGCTACAAAGTGTTGGGTATCTTCCAGTCGGATGAAGAAGCCAAAGCATGGGCACCTTACGGCTCCTATAATAAGGCGGGTAAGTTCAAAATTGCTGATATCAATGGAGATAAAAAAATTACCGACGACGACCGTACGGTTATTGGTAACCCGCACCCCGATTTTGTATATGGTGTGAATGTAAATATCGGCTATAAAGCCTTTGATCTCACCATTTTTGGTAATGGTGTGGTGGGGAATGAGATATTTAGCTATCTGCGCTATTTTACAGATTTCAACACATTCCAGGGTAACCGTGCCAAACGTGCGTTGTACGATGCATGGCAGCCCGACCACAAGGAAGGTACTGTGCCCATCATGGATGCAGACGACCAGATCAGCAGCCGCCCATCCAGCTATTTTGTTGAAAAAGGCACCTATTTCCGTCTGAAAAACGTCCAGCTCACATACTCTCTACCTAAAACGGTTGCAGCGAAGATTGGTTTTAGCAATGCGCAGATCTACGTGCAGGGGCAAAACTTGTTTACAGTTAGCAATTACAGTGGTCTGAACCCCGAAATCCAGACAGGTGAGGACCGCACGCTGGGCTTCGATGGCGGTTACATGCCGGTATCGCGGACCTTCCTGGTAGGCCTTAACGTATCATTCTGACACCGGTTTTTCCTATTGATCTTAACTTATTCAAAATATATGAATACGAGAATCTTTAAATATATGCTTTCGGTGGGGCTGGCGATCGGGATAGTCTCTGCTTGTAAGGACGAATTTCTAAGTCGCGATCCACAGGGCCAATACAGCCCGACGGCCCTCAAAACGCCTTCGGGAGTGGAAGGCCTGCTCATAGGGGCCTACGCCATGATCGACGGGCAAGGTCTCGACGGTCAGGACTCCTGGAATAATGACATTCAAAGCTGGGTTTTCGGTGGGCTTGCCTCCGATGACTCCTACAAAGGGACCGATGCCGGTGACCAGCCAGAACAGTCGTTTATCGAAAAATATGACTTTCAACCCACCAATAACCACATCCGAAACAAATGGCGTGGTTTGTTCAAGGGGGTAGCCCGTACCAACGATGTGATCAATACCCTGGCAGAAGTGCCGGAAGTGAACGACGCCCGTAGGAAGCAAATTATCGCCGAAGCGAGGTTCCTCCGCGGGTTGTTCCATTTTGAAGCCAAGAAAATGTGGAAAACGATCCCGTACATCGACGAAACGATTTACAAGCTGGACGACCTGGAAAGTACCAAAATTCCGAACGACAAAGATGTATGGCCGATGATCGAAGCCGATTTCAAGGCAGCCTCGGAAAGCCTTCCCGAGGCGCAATCGCAGGTGGGCCGTCCGACAAAATGGGCTGCGCTGGCTTTCCTGGCCAAAGCATATATGTATCAGGGCTGGAATGTCTCTACTGGCGCTGCCAATGTGGCTGTCCTGCAAAAAGCCAAGCCTATTCTCGAACAGATCATCGCTTCCGGCAAATTTACACTGGCGCCCAAATTCGAGGACAATTTCCTGATCGGAACTCGTAACAACGCCGAATCAATCTTCGAGATCCAATATGCAGTTTCCAGCGCCTCCGGCGATGCTGCCGATGCGGGAGTTGGTTTGGCACACCCTTACATTGATCCATGGGGTTGCTGCGGATTTTACCAGCCATCGCAAAACCTCGTGAATGCATTTAAAACCAGCGCAAACGGTCTGCCGCTTTTAGATACGTTCAATGACAGCGATGTGAAAAACGATCAGGGTTTGAAGTACACCGATCCATTTGAACCTTATACCGGTACGCTCGACCCACGTCTCGATCAGACAGTAGGCCGGCGCGGAATTTTATTCAAGGACTTTAAGATCCACGGAAGCGACTTTATCCGTGACCAAACTTATGCGGGACCCTATTCTCCTAAAAAACACATTTCCGAAAAGGCTGGCTTTGGTATCAATGGCTGGGGTAACCTTTCGAGCAACAATTACCGCATTATGCGCTATGGAATGATATTGCTTTGGTTGGCCGAATGCGATGTGGAATTGGGTAATCTTGAAAATGCGAGAAAGTTGGTTAATCAGATCCGTACCCGTGCTGCGAATCCTGCCGGTTTTGTGAAAAAGGCAGTTCAAGGTCCGAAATCGAGGGATGATTACACCGTTTTGAATGAGCCGGCGGCGAATTATGTGATCAAAACGTATGACCAGCCCTGGACAGATGCCACCACGGCACGTAAAGCGGTACGTTTTGAGAGCCGTCTGGAATTTGCAATGGAGGGTCACCGTTTCTTCGACCTCCAACGCTGGGGCATTGCCGCCGAGGTGCTGAATGCGTACGTCACAGTGGAAGCTAATAAAAGAGTTTATAAGAAAGGAGCGGTCTTTACCAAGGGCAAAAATGAATTTTTCCCGATTCCGCAGGAAGCGATCGACCGATCCTACAAAGCAGGTGCGGCTACTCTTGTCCAAGACCCTGCCTATAAATAATTTGGTTAAAACCAGTATTTGTTAAGCGTTTGTAATCAGAAAAGCCCCGGCATATGTGCAGGGGCTTTCTTATTGCATGTAACTGGTTTCTAGTTGACGCTGATGTCGTGCGAAGGTTTTTCCGCACCGGGCACAATCGGTAAAACAAGTTGGAGAATGCCGTTGTTATATTCGGCCCGAATGTTCTCGGTATCAACACTGTCATCGATCATAAATGTTCTTTCAAATGACGTTTTATCAAACTCCTGGCGGATCCAGTTGCGCTTCTCGCGCAGCTCGTCTTTGAACTCATAAGAAATACTGAGCTCAAAACCTTTTATCCTGATGTTGAAATCTTCCTTGCTGCGATCGGGGGCAAATATCAGCATTTCGTAGCTGTCGCTATTTTTGAGAATGTTGACAGGCACTTTATACCCGCGATGTGGGCCGAAATCGCGTCCGTGGAAGTCGTGGCGCATCCCGAAGCCACGGTGTCCGAATCTGTTATTACACATGATATTAAATGGTTTTTAGTTGATAGTTGATTAAATCTTTTGAGGGCTGTACCGGAACGGATCAGTCAGGTATTCCCGCTCCCGGCCACCGGATAGATGATTGGGATAATCATAAAAATGGGTGTGATATTGCCTCCACCTGCGATAGCGTCTTCTTCCTGAGATTAGTCTGAAAATCAGTCCGAGAAAAAGAAAGAAAAATAATGCTTTAAAGATCAGGAAGGGAATAGCGAACAGCAGCAAGCCGCCCAGTACCGCCGCCCCTATTACTTTTGAAATGACGATGAACATGGTTTTGATTAATTTAGTCCAGATGAATAATGCGCACATTTTGTGGCTATGTTCTTGCAGACGGACAATGGGGAGAAATACTTTAAATATCCGAAAAAAATAAACCCGGCAGGGAGGCCGGGTCGCTGGATCGTTCATTATCTGTTCTCAGGTGGTTTTCTCCATCGGTTTCGCATTTCCTGGCGAAACCGAGTGCGTTCTTCATCTGTCATTTTCATCCATTTGCTTTTCCAGGCAAGTGCTTCCTCACGTGCTTCCTTACCGAAACGCCTGTTGAACCTGCCCCATTTGGGTGGATGCCGGTGATGGTCGCGTCCTCTGAAACTTCCAAAAAGTATTTTACACAAAACAAACAATCCTACCGCCTGCCAGTAGCTAATAGGATTGAAATTGGCTGCTGCGGGAAGAATGGCGTTCCAAAGCCATTGCACAATCGCGCCAAGGCCGAATGCTGCGATCAGGACAAAAACCGGCACCGCAAGCCGAAATCTTCTACCTCTGTTTTGCGGGTTCATCATGGTCAACAAATTTAGTAATTTACAAACTCCCGGTACACGCTTTCCAGCCGTTCGCGCAGATGGCGCACGGCGTAGCGTTTGCGGGAAATCAATGTTTTAATATTTTCTCCGGTACGATCAGCGATCTCCTGGAACGTCTGGTCTTCAAGCTCATTCCATATGAATACCTGCCGCTGATTCTCCGGGAGTTCGTCCAATGCCAGATTCAGTTGTTCCCAGAACAGGTCTTTCAAATAGGCTGTCTCCGGCGTATTGTCGTCGGCGAGAAGGATATCCTTAAAACGGAATTCGCCGTCTTCATCTTCATAGCTGTAATCTTCCAGTGAATCGGGCTTCTGTTTCCGGTATTTGTCGATGATCCGGTTGCGTGCCACCCGGTAGAGCCAACTGCTCATCTGCTCTATCGCCTCTATCTCCGGAACCGTGCTCAGTTGATACCATACATCCTGCAAAATATCCTCCGCATCCTCGTCCGTATTAACGCGCTGCCGTATAAATCCCAGCAACTGCTTGCCATAGGAGGTGACGGTTTGGATGATATTTGGCTTTTTCTGCGACAAGCGAGGTTCTTAACGGTTACTGGGATGGCAGACGTGGAGCATGACATAATACTTTAAATCGTATGGGATTTTTTTGCCGCAAATACCTCAATGAACACGAAGTCAACGGCATTTAGCTTCCCGAAGGTTTTGGCAGTAAAGCCCATTAACATTGTATACTATTTAAAAATATAAGAAAAGTACAAATATAGGTATTTGTACTTTTCTTATAGAACTGGCAAATTTCAAACGACTTACTGTATTTTTTGTAGAAACGTATAATTATTCCAATATTAATGCATCATTGAAAAAAGAACTTTCACTACTCTAAATGGTGCTTGTTGACTTTTAATCACAATGTTGGGTACCTTTGTAATGTCCAAAGAGCAGAAATCAACGAAGAAAAGCTGCTTTAAGAACTTAGAAAGGTAAATGCCTGAAAAGTACAAATTGTTGACATTGAATTAGACATTAAACATTAACATAAAATGAAAAAAACTATTTTAGCAATTGCAGTTCTGGTGGGAGTATCAACTGCAAATCTTTCAATCGCTGCTGATAAAGCAAAAGAAAACAACGCTGCATCTATCGAGCTCGTTTCAGGTGGTGAATTGAAATTCAAACTGTCTCTTGAAAGCGTAAAAGAAAGATCTTCGCTGGTTATCAAAGATTACACAGGAACAATCGTTTACAGCACCTCAATTCCTAAGGCTGAAAACTACTCGAAAATTTTCGACCTGTCGAACCTGGCAGACGGAAATTACAGCTTCGTGATCAACAATGGCAGCGAAATCACTACCAAGCCATTCGCGATTTCTACTGAAACAAAACGTCAGGTAACAGCAGTTATCAAATAACATTTACGCGCTGAACGCGCCGCTTGACGGCAAGATTGGCCGGCTTGTTGAGGCATCAAAAAAGGCAGTCCGTTTTGGACTGCCTTTTTGCTTTTTATCCCGGCTGTTTTAGTAAGCCATTACCTTCTTCTCGTTGCTACTCTGGAATGCCAGATCAATGACGCGGCAGGTCCGCAGCACCTCTTCCGGCTTCACCGCCAGCTCGGCGCCATTTACGATCGCATCGTAAACATTTTGATAAAATGGTGCATAGTCACCAGCTTCACTCTCGACAATGCCTGTAAACGCCTCGCTGTACAGTTTCCCCCAGCGATTTTCCGGCTCCACGCCCCAGGGCTTTTCGGTTGGCAACACATTCTTCCGCAATGTCTCTTCCTGAGGATCCAGGCCACCTTTGATAAATGAGCCTTTTGTTCCATGCAGTACATAGCGCAAATGGTTTTCATATACCATCAGGCTCGATTTGACGATCACCGACTTATCCGGATATCCAAGGCGAATATCGAAGTAGTCGTCGATCTCGCTATTCGGGCGAACGATTCTGATATCTGCGGTCACGGTTTCCGGCTCGCCGAACAATACCAATGCCTGATCAACGAGGTGCGGGCCGAGGTTATACACATTTCCTCCTACCGGAACCGCCCTTTCTTTCCATGAACCTGCTACTGCTTCACGATAGCGGTCGTAGCGGCATTCGTACTCGATAACATCGCCGAGCTTGCCTTCTTCAAGCAGTTTCTGGATTGTCAGGAAGTCGGAATCCCAACGGCGGTTTTGGTAGGCTGTCAGTACCAATCCTTTTTTCTTAGCCACTTCTACCAATTGCCGAGCTTCTTCTTCTGTTGCCGAAAATGGCTTTTCAATCACAACGTGCTTGCCATTCTCGAGTGCATCCAATGCGTATTCGAAATGCGTGTCATTGGGCGTACAGATGAAAACCAGATCAATGGCCTCATCGCTCAGCAACTCATCCACCGACCGGGCATTGCCGATAGACGGGTCGAATTCCTGCGCCTCGTTTTTGGATCTTTCGACCACCGTTTTGATTTTGAAATTAGGATTGGTGCTCAGGAACGGCGAATGAAAATACCGCCCCGACAAACCGAAACCGATTAAACCGACATTGAGAATTTTTGAAGGCATAGTTTAAAATTTTGCTTTGGCACAAAGGTAACCGTCTGATAAAAATGAGCAAGGAGCCCGGCCATGTAGTTAAGGATTGCAATTTCAGATTCGACTCATTAACGTTATATTTGACTAGCATCAATGCCTTTTGCCATGACAACGGAGGAAAAGAAAATAGAGATTACTGCGAAAATCGCCAGCCTGGAAAATGAAGAGCTGATCGATAGAGTGGACGATCTCTGGATTTCCCTGAAAATGACCAACTATCTCATCGACACACACATACTTCTTGAAAATTACACAATTATCACACAAGACTGGAAATTCGCAGATTATCAGGATATGGTGACTATTCTGTGGAAATAGTACATCAAGGCAACACAAACGCCACATATCGGTCGCCTGACTTCGTATTCAACTTCCCGCCACCACAGGCAATGACAACATATTGCTTGCCATTCACTGAATAGGTGCTGGCAGAGGCATATCCGGCAGCAGGTAGTCCCGCTTGCCATAAAATTTTACCCGTTTCCTTATCAAATGCCCTGAACTGCTCGTCGCGGCTGGCGGCGATGAAGATCAGGCCGCTGGCGGTTACCAAAGGGCCGCCGTAGTTATCGGTACCGGTAGGTGGTATGCCTTTGACGGTTAATTCCTTGTATTCACCCAATGGAACCTGCCATTTTCTTTGACCGGTATTCAGGTCAACGGCGGTGAGCGTGCCCCATGGCGGCTGACTTACGGGATAACCATTGCGATCGTACCACCGGTTATAGCCGGTATGCTGATAAGGAACCTGTGTTTTGGAGTCGATCGTGATGCTTTCCTTGTCTCCCTGGTTGGTGAGGTAAGCGATAACAGATTTCTTCTCCGCATCGGAAATATGCGTGAATGAAGGCATCATACCCCGACCACTTCGCAAAATAGCTTCGATTTGAGCAGGTTTAAGCCGTTTTTCCAGATTGGCGAGTGAAGGGTAGGAGCCATCGTGGTTTCCCATCTTGTCGGCACCGTGGCATGCTGCGCAATGCAGTTGGTACAGTTGCGCACCGGTTACACTTCCGGATTTCTTCGGGACTTGCTTTTTTACCAGCGAAGTATAAACCGGTATTTCCTTGGCAGGCACATACATAATGCCATTCGGGTCCGTCGCTGCGCCGCCCCATTGTGCCCCTCCGTCCGTTCCCGGATAGAAAATGGTCATGTTGGAAGTAATGGGAATGTAGGCGCTGCCTGTTTTAGCCTTGGAAAGCAATTGAACAAGGGAATCCCGGTCGGCAACGAAGGAATTGAAATCGGCTGCTGTGAATTGCTGCCGTGTAAAAGGAACCGGCAATGTCGGGATAGGCTGTGTTGCGCTTCCCTTTTCCCCTTCAATAGCTCGGAAATTAAATGCGGTTTCTTTAATTGGAAACAGCGCTTTTCCGCTTACCCGGTCCAAAACGAAGACATAGCCCTGCTTGGTAACCTGCACAACTGCGTCCGTTCGCTTGCCGTTGTGTGTAACGGTAACGAGGTTAGGCGGGGAGGGCGGGTCGCGGTCCCAGATGTCGTGATGTACGAGCTGGTAATGCCAGAGGCGCTTGCCGGTAGCGGCGTCGAGCGCGATAAGGCAATTAGCGAAGAGGTTATTGCCCGGACGATTACCTCCATAAAAATCGTAAGCGGCCGAGCCCGTAGGAATATAAACAATGCCACGCTCGCGGTCGATAGCCATACCGGCCCAGGCGTTGGCACCGCCAAAGTTTTCACGCGCATTGGCAGGCCAGGTATCCGCACCAAATTCACCTTTGGCCGGAATCGTCCGGAATGTCCAGGCCAGTTTCCCCGTGTGCACATCATATGCACGTACGTCGCCGAGTAGGGCCGTTTCCGACTCATTGACCCGTGCACCGGTGATGAGCAGGTTTTTATAAATGGTGTTTGGCGTATTGGAAGTAATATAATCATCCGCGCCAGGGCGGTCGATACCATCTTTCAGATTAATACGCCCATTTTCGCCGAATGTCATGATCGGTGATCCATTGGCTGCGTTTAATGCATAAATATATTTTCCAGCTCCGAAAAAAATACGCTTCTCATTCCCATCCGTCCAGTACGTTACCCCGCGGCTCAGCGTGCCGCCATTATCGGTCAAATTCGTTTTCCAAATCTCCTGGCCATTGGCCGCATCTACTGCGAATGCCTGTATTCCCGCCGACACACCGTACAAAATGCCGTCGATGATGATGGGGTTGCATTGCATTTGTGTGCGGTTCCGTACGGTATCCGCACCACCTGATGCGTAGGTCCAGGCCACTTTCAGTTGAGCTACATTAGCTTTTGTAATTTGGCTCAATGCTGAATAATGGCTGCGTGAGCCGTCGCCATTGTATTCGGGCCAGTTATGATCTGCCGGTTGTGTGCTGATCACAAAGCCACATAATGCGGCAAATGAAGCCGTGAGGAGGATGGGTGTTAGTTTCATGGTAAGTGGGCTGGGAAACGGTTTCAGGCGGCTGCCCAGAGTTCTTTCAAACGTGCCAAATCACGCTTCATCGCATCGAAAACTACTTTTTTGTCCACTGTAATTTCAAATGCACCCTGATCAGCCCCGCCCAGCGGATATTCAAGGTGCAGACAAATCGGAACGTCTACCTTCAAGTCTTTCAATAATTTGAAATAGGTTTTAAAATCAACCATTCCTTCACCCAGCGGTACGCTTTTTACAGCCCATTTACCGGCATTATTTTTCTCCCAATAAAAATCCTTGATCACAATGGTTTTGATATGCGGACGGATCAGATTGAAACCCGTTTGCCAGGAAAGGCCGCCTTCGACCGTGGCATGGCGGATATCGTATTGAGCGCCCATTGTTTTCTGATTGGCTTTTTGAAGGATTTGCCAGATCTCGAACATCGAAGCACCTACCATCCGGCCGGAATGGTTCTGGTAACAGCCGTAAATTCCGAGCTTTTCATTCAGCTGGCTTAGCCCTGCCATTTTGGTACTGAGTTCGCCTAGTTGTTCGGGAATGGCTTTCTGTTCGTTATAGCGGTACCAGTTCATGCGGTAATATTTGAAACCCAGCTTGGCCGCCGTTTCGAGCAGTCTTTTGTCGACTGGATTGGTCGCGTCTTCAACTGCCGTACAGAACATCTGCGGCGCGAGCCCAACTTTTTTCATTGCCTCCACGGCAAGGGGCAGGTCGGTTTCCACTTTTTCGGGCAACACATGGCCCTTGGGCCGAACGGTAAGGTCGATGCCGTCAAAACCGAGTTCTTTGGCCACTTCGGCCATGTTCTGGTAGTTTAGGAATTGCAGGTGTTTGGAAAATATATTGACTTTCAGATCACCTGCTGCGGCGTGGATCGGGCTGGTGAATGTATCCTCTGACAGCGACGGAATAATGCTGCCGGCGAAGGCGCTTTTGATGAGAAAATCTCTGCGGGAAAGATCCATAGAATTGTTCAGGATTTAGTAATGACGAAACTGTGTTTGCCTTTTGGTTTTAATGTCTTGCTGGTGAGGATAATGCGCGTAACCGGATTGCCGTCCCATTTGGTTTTAAAGCTATTGTATTCCATTCCTTCCGTTGATGGAAGTTCGGTTGAAACCGTCCAGCTCTTCGGATCATAAGTAAGTGAAACCGTTTTTTTACCGGAGGTGGTCAGCATGATTTTGCCGGGAGTGCTCATATTAACCTGGCACACGGTCATAAATATCTGCTGTAAAGAATCAGGGTTCTGTTTCAACGTATAATCGTCTGCGATTTCGACGACATTTTTAGCACGGTTCAGCTTTACGATCCTGTTCCAATTCTGCACACCGGCTTCCTGTGGGTATGCGGGCGCGATGTCCATCGCTAGTGAAACCTCTTTGTCGGAAACACTACTTTTTACATTCCTCGCATTGAACTGCTTGCCGGGAGGTTGGCCAAAGCCGTTCACGATCGGTAGGTTATGGTATTGCGACTGGGTAAACCAGAGCTCATATCTTCTGGAAGAAAACGTCCGCGCGGTGTAATTGCCACGACCTGCATCGACGATCACCGGTTCGCCGTCGGCATATACGATAAAATCACCCACGTCATTATGGTTATGGCTTTCGGCATTGTGCCCGGCATGCGTGGCGAGGTACAAGCCATTATCCGAACGAGCCGTGAGTACTTCAATGTCCGACAGCCAGGCATTGGCGACAGGGTTGTAGGTTTTAGCCTTGTCTTGTTTTAGCTTCGAGGTGGTCATCAGGTTCCAGACTTTTCTGGGGCGCTGGTTGCCATTGCCGCCGGTCACCGCCCCGAACTGACCGTAAGCCCATTCGCCGAATGCAGTTAGTTCCGGGTCTTTTACCGCTTGGCCGAAGCGGTAGAGCATCAATCCATCCGGTTTGAGCTTAGGATCGGCATCGGCGAAGTTGACGAAATAGTCATTCGCAATATGCACTTTGTACACATAGGCGGCCATTTTGCGGATGAGCTCGTTATCGTAAATGTCGATCTTTCCATCGGTGGCGCTTTCGAGGATCGCGAGTGCGTCATAGGCGCTTGCACCGGCGGCAAACCAGTAGCTGGGGCCTTCGTCGCAGCCGCCGTCTTCGCCCAGGCTGTTGAAATACCGGTCGAGGAAAACTGTGTATTGATAGGCATTAGCGCTACGTTTTTGCGCATCCTTTTCAAGGAGCAGGTCAGCGATGAGCAGGTTGGAAACAATCCATGGGTTCCAGTTATTGACCGGGTTTGTCGTGCTGAGCCAGCCGTAACGATTGGGTTGTTTGAGTGGCTCAAATATCTTTTTATTCGTTTCAAAATAGATACGCGGGCGGATCAGCGGCGAAATTTTAGCCAGTTTTTCACCTAAAAAATAATCGGTGAGCGCGAGTACTGCGGCAGTTTCCGCACCGAAGAGGTCCACTGTCGGATCTTCCACATCCGGCAGGCCGTTTTTGGCGCGTTGTGTGCTTAAATGTGCAGGCACGCCCCAATAGGTCTCTTCGCAAATGGCCCACACAGAGTTTGCAATGGCCTCCATAAACCGGTCTTTCCCCTCCACCGATTCGGCCAGGACGAGGTTCATGAGCTGGTTGCGGCGGCCAAATGACGCCGCGGCATGTCTTTCACGATCGCCGCTTCGGGTAAAATCGAGCAACAAGCTGGCAGTTACCATCGGAATGGGTTTCTGGAATGCCTCTTCTCCGGCTTTAATGATTTTTGCCAATTCCGCAGGGTCAGTTTTGGATTTCCATTCTTCGGGTGTTTTGGGATAGGGAGCCCATTTGTCGAGTGGGATCAGGGCTTCGCTGAATGCACCCTGGTTATACTTTTGAGCAAAAATGTTACGCTGGGTGACTTGTGCATTGGCCCGCAAGGATAGTAACACGGCAAATGCCAGGAGTATTCGGATCATAATGGCTGTGGTTTAGGAACTTGAATGCGGTTTCGATATAAGACTCCATTATCCAGTAGAATCACTGACTTCGGCCTTTAATTTAAATTCAATCAGGATAATTTTTTGAAAAAATATGAATACCGACCGTTTGAATCGCCGCGATTTCTTGAAGGCGGGTGCTGTCATTTCCTCTTTTATGATCGTGCCGCGGCACGTCCTGGGCAGAGGTTACCAAGCCCCGAGCGACATGATCGCATTGGGTTTTATCGGTTGCGGCCGTCAGAGCGGCGGGTTGCGCAACCGCTTTCTGGATACCCAGGAAACCCGCATTGTGGCGGCTTCCGATGTTTACTCGATCAAACAGGACACATTCGTGAATGCGACTAACAAATGGTATACCGAAAAGCTAGGCCAGGGTACCTATAAAGCTGCAACCGGCATCAAGGACTTCCGCGGGCTATTGGATCGCAAGGATATCGACGCGGTGGTAATCGCCGCGCCGGACCATTGGCACGCAGCAATGGCCGTGCGTTCGGCTGAGGCGGGAAAGGATATTTACTGCGAAAAGCCGCTTGCATTGACTGTGAAAGAGGGTAGGGCTATGGTGGACGCGACGAGAAAGCATAGCCGCGTTTTTCAGACGGGAAGCATGCAGCGTTCGGCCCCTGAGTTTACCAAAGCGGTTCAATTGGTGCGAAGCGGGGCGATTGGAACGGTGAAGAAAGTGTATGTGAATGTAGGCGGACCTCCCAAAGTTTGGGATTTGAAAAGCGAAACCAAGCCTGATGGACTGGACTGGGCCTTATGGATGGGCCCGAACAAAACCAAACGGCCTTACAATAATGAACTTGCTCCTGCCATGGAGGCGACATTCTGGCCCAAATGGCGGGATTACACAGAGTTCGGCGGCGGCGGCATGACCGACTGGGGTGCCCATATGTTCGATATTGCGCAATGGGGGTTGAATATGGATGGAAGCGGCCCGGTGGAGCTGATTTACTCAGAACCCGGAAAAGGGCTTGTTTACAAATATGCGAACGGCGTTGAAATGATCCATCGGCCGATGGAAGGAAAACCGCATTGCCATTTCGTGGGCACTGATGGCGAAGTTTTCGTAGCCCGCGGCGAACTGAAAACAACTCCCGAACCACTGAAGGACAAGGCTTTCATTGCTGGTGACGCAGGTGTTTATGTCAGTACCAATCATTACAAAGACTTCCTGAATGCGATCCGAACCCGGAAGCCGCCTATTTGCGATGTCGAGACCGGCCACCGCACGGCTTCGGTATGTAATGTTGGGAATATCGCGTACGGCTTGGGACGTTCGCTCAAATGGGATCCGGAGAAAGAGCAATTCGATGGGGATAAAAAGGCTAATAAGCTACTTGGCCGCGCCATGCGGAAAGAGTGGAAAGTATGACGGCGGCTCGGGCATAAAATTGTCATGGTTTGTCCAAATTGTGTATTTTTGTAACATGATTGGACAGCCCACGGTTATTCGTTTTAAGGAACTCGACGAGCTTGAAGACGTTTCGGAAGTGCTTCTCAGACTTGGTGCGGAAACACCGGTCTGGCTGTTTGAAGGGCATATGGGGGCTGGCAAAACGACGCTTATCAAGGCATTATGCAACCATCTCGGAGTCACCACCCACGTGCAGAGCCCCACATTTTCCCTGGTGAATGAGTATGACGCGGGCGGGAAAACAATCTATCATTTTGATTTTTACAGGATTAAGGACGAAACAGAAGCCCTGGACATGGGTGTCGAGGAGTATTTGGATTCGGGTAATTTCTGCTTTGTCGAGTGGCCGGGGAAAATAGAGGACCTTTGGCCGCTAAATTATATGCGACTGCATCTGGAGGCGGATGAAAGTGGCATGAGAATATTGGAAGTCACCAAGGTATAAGAGGTCACATTTAGTCAGTTAAGTTTCACACTTCATTTTGCCAGTCAATGCCACAACCTCAGATTACCGGTTTTGAAGAGCTCGCCAAACAGTCGGCGCTGTATCCTCAGGAATCATTAATGGCGGTCCGTAAGGATCAGAATTCATTGCATATAGGCTTACCGAAAGAAGTTTCATTGCAGGAAAACCGCATTGCGCTTACACCCGACGCGGTGGGGATCCTGGTCAGGAACGGGCATGAAGTGTGGGTGGAGAAAGATGCTGGCAGGGGAGCCAACCTATCTGACCATGAATACAGCGAAGCCGGTGCAAAAATCGTCCACAGTCCGAAGGAAGTGTACCAGGCTAATGTAATCCTAAAAGTGGAGCCGCTGGTGGAAGATGAGTTTGGCTTCGTAAAGGCCGGTACCACGCTGATTTCTGCATTAAACCTTCCGGCGCTGGAAAAGCAATATTTTGAAAAGCTCAATGAACTGAAAATAACCGGTATTGGCTACGAACTGATCGAGGACAAGGTAGGAGGAAAGCCGATTATCCGTGCCATGGGCGAGATCGCCGGCAGCACTGTGCTGCTGATTGCCGCGGAATATCTTTCGACACCCAATGGTGGCCGGGGCATTATACTCGGTGGCATTACCGGTGTACCGCCTACCAAGATCGTGATCCTGGGTGCAGGGACGGTCTCGGAGTATGCCACGCGTGCTGCGTTGAGCGTAGGCGCGGATGTGAAGGTTTTTGATAAACATATTTACCGGCTCCAAAGGCTGAAATACTCGATCGGGCAGAATCTTTACACGTCCATTATCGACTCTGATACGCTGGCGGAGGCCATCGGCCGGGCGGATGTGGTTATTGGTACTATGCGTGCCGAGAATGGATTGAGCCCGATGGTGGTAACGCGCGAAATGGTCTCGCAAATGAAACCGGGCTCCGTTATCATCGACGTCAGTATCGATCAGGGCGGTTCATTTGAGACATCAAGGATGACTACCCACAAGAACCCGATATTCAAATACAACGAGGTAATTCATTATTGTGTGCCCAATATCCCGTCGCGTGTAGCGCATACGGCGAGTACAGCACTTAGCAATGTATTTTTACCTTTTTTACTCCAAACGGGCACTATCGGAGGCATCGAGGAAATGATTTATGCCAATCGTTGGTTTATGAAAGGAGTGTACTGCCACAAAGGCACGCTCACCAACTCACATATCGCCAGAAGTTTCAACATGCGTTACAAAGACCTGACATTGTTGCTCGCGGCGAGGATGTGAGACAGTTTTTTGTACACAATACCATTACGATGATCAACAATAGCAATGAAAATACCCTGATGGACGACGCAAATTCTCCGGATTTGAATCAGAAGTTAATGGGATATATATCACAGGATTTTATCAAAGTGGCCGACCAGCTTAAAGAAGCGTCGTATCAGATCCGTAAGCGTGGATTTTCGGAGTACCCGATTTTTGCGGTAACGAATAACGAAATCGACCTTGGCGTACTGCTTATCAATTCGAGCGAGCTGACGAACAACTATGTTTACAAAGCTTCGTATATGCAGGAGTTTGTCGATCGCAAGCTCATCGGCGAAGAGTCGGTGCCGCTTTTTACAGAAAATTACAAGAACGCAGATGAGTTCTGCTGTCTTTTTGCTTTGATAGGAGAATTCTCGGGTTTTGTATTTGTACCTTATCCGGAAGACTAGCGGTTGGCGACGAAGGAAAAGTGGTCGAAGGCCGCTAAATAAACAGATGGAACGCTTACTAGGTCGTGGGGATCGGGTTCCTGGATTTTGTTTTAGTTTTAAAGATCAATTAATTGAAATTCAGCTAAAATCCCCGTTTCTATGGAATCAAAACTGCCTCTTGAAAAAGAATTAGAACCAATTTTCCTTCAAAAGTTCCCGCCATTCTCCGATAGTGTTAAGGAGTTTCTCGTACAGTATGGCCCCTACATTATTCTGGTGCTCTCGGTGATCGGTGTGTTTGGTTTATTAACTGCCCTAGGCGTTGGGGGGGCTGTTTTTGGAATGGGAGGTGCTTCCGTAGGTATCGGGTTTAACTTTTACGTGGCAATCGCCCTGGGCATTGTAACACTTGTGATGTACCTGATGGCTTTTTCGCCGTTGAAAGCACGAAAAAGGGCCGGCTGGAACTTGCTTTATTATGCTTTGCTGGTAGGCCTGGTAAGTAACCTCATTCAGCTCAGTATCTTCGGATTTATCATCGGCGGCCTCATCGGTTTCTGGGTTCTGTTTCAGATCCGCGAGAAATACGCATAAAGGTCAGATCTTATAGCATTTGGAAGCGGGCGGATTATTCCGTCCGCTTTTTATTTTTGCCATTAATCAGTTAAATAAAGCTTTTGTACTTGCGGCGACAAGGGACGAGGCAATTACTTCGCATATTTGCGCTTACACTGTCTTTAGATTTATGAACATCATAGAAGTAAGGAATGTAACGAAGGAATATTCCAATCATACAGCATTGAGTGACGTCAGCATTTCTGTTCCCAAGGGTTGTATTTTTGGATTACTTGGGCCTAATGGGGCCGGTAAAACCTCGCTGATCCGGATTATCAATCAGATTACCGGCCCGGATAGCGGTGAAGTGCTTTTTGACGGCGTTCCCCTCAACCCCGGCCATATTTCGAGGATAGGCTATCTCCCGGAAGAGCGGGGGCTTTACAAAAAGATGAAGGTGGGCGAACAATTGCTCTACCTTGCCCAGCTCAAAGGCCTTTCGCAAAAAGAAGCGATGGAGAAACTCAAAACCTGGTTTATCAAATTTGATATTAAAACCTGGTGGGACAAGCAAGTTGCCGATCTTTCGAAAGGAATGCAACAGAAAGTGCAGTTTGTGTCGACGGTATTGCACGAGCCCGATCTAATCATCCTCGACGAACCATTTTCGGGTTTCGACCCGATCAATGCCAACCTCATCCGCGATGAAATCCTTGAGCTGAAGCAAAAGGGCAGTACCATTATCTTTTCGACCCACCGAATGGAAACTGTGGAAGAGCTTTGCGACCATATTGCGTTGATCCACAAGTCGCGCAAGGTGCTCGACGGCCCCAAGCGGGAGATTAAAGAGCAGTTCAAGACACATACTTATTTTGTGGAATACAAAGGGCATCTCGACGAGCTGGACGCGATTTACCAAATACTCGATCAGAAAGTTCTCGAAGACGGCTGCCTTCGTGCCAATATCCAACTCGATGGCGGATCCAGTGCGAATGCATTGCTGCTGAATCTGTTGCCGAAAGTGGAAATCCGGGCTTTCGGTGAGAATATCCCAACCATGAGCGACATATTCATGAAGGCAGTTAACGAAGTCCCTGAGGCTTAGCGTTACATTTCATTTAAATCTGAAATCTATGCGAAATATATATCTGGTTTTAAGGAGAGAATACCTGGTCAGGGTCAAAAAGAAGTCGTTCCTGGTGATGACGCTGCTGGGACCGCTGCTTTTTGTGGGCTTTTATGCGGCAGTAATCTGGGTGGCCGTGGGGTCGGTAGATACCAAAACAGTTCAGGTGCTTGACGAAAGCGGATTGTTTAAGAACGAATTTAAAGATTCGGAGGCGCTGAAATTTGAATTTACGACCAAAAGCCTGGATTCGGCCAAAGCTGAATTCCCTGCCGGTGGTGCCAACGCGCTGGTGTACATTCCTGCCAATGTGATCAAAGCGCCGAAGGACGTTCGCATTTATGCAGAGAAGAATGTGAGCATGGACCTCAAATCGGAGATCGAAAAGGTTATCGAAAAGGAAATTGAGGACATTAAACTGGCGGAAGCAGGCATTACTCATAAAATACTCGAAGACTCGCGGGTGAATGTCAATTCTGAAACCATCAGTTTGAGTGAAGGAGGGGAAAAGACGAGTAGTTCCGGCGCGGCAACGGTTATCGGCGGCATTTGTGCATTTCTGATTTATATGTCGGTATTCATTTACGGCACGCAGGTGATGCGCGGCATTACCGAGGAAAAAACCAGTCGGATCGTGGAGGTGATCATTTCCTCCGTCAAGCCTTTTCAATTGATGCTGGGCAAAATTATTGGCGTGGCATTGGTCGGGATGACGCAGTTCGTGCTCTGGATTTTGCTTACCACTGCGTTGACCAGCGCCACTTCGGCGATTTTGGCCAGCAATATGTCAAAACAATCGGCACAGGTGGCGAAAGAAATGCAGAAAACCCAGGTGCCCAACCAGGCTTTGCAGGGCAACAATGTCGATAACGCAGTGGTGGAAGTCCTCGGCGCTGTCGCAAGCCTCAATATTCCGTTGATCCTGGGATGCTTCCTGTTCTATTACCTCGGCGGCTATTTGCTGTACAGCGCGTTGTTTGGCGCAGTAGGGGCGGCCGTGGACAACGATGCGGATACGCAGCAATTCATGTTGCCCATTACCTTGCCCATCATTTTCTCCTTTGTTTTTGCCCAGTTCGTCCTCCGAGATCCCGACGGTACACTCGCATTCTGGACATCCATGATACCATTCACATCACCGATCATCATGATGGTCCGCATACCGTTCGGTGTACCTGCCTGGGAAATAGCGTTATCGATGGTATTGCTCATCCTGGGATTTATAGGCACCACCTGGATCGCCGCCCGCATTTACCGAGTCGGGATTCTGATGTATGGGAAGAAGGTTAGTTATAAGGAATTGGTGAAGTGGATATTTTATAAGTAAGGAACCATGGACGATGGACCATGGACGATGAAATTCACGCAAAGCTATTTTACAAAACGCTTATCCATGGTCCATGGTCTATGGTCGGCGGTCGATGGTCGATGGTCGAGGGGGCGAAAGCCTCCTTTAACGTTTTTTAAGAATCCCCAAGCCTTGCCCTTGTGGTAATTTTGCTATTTTTGACCGATCAATGATAGAACTGCTCAAAAAGAGTCGCCATCTTTGCGCATCGTGCATATAACTTTTTCAAATTTACCGTCTTTCAGATGACCCGTTTCAACCGTACCAACAACCTTACGGGTTGGATTATCTTTGCTTTTGCATTCATCACATATGCCCTTACAGTCGAACGTACTGCCAGTTTCTGGGATTGCGGGGAATTCATAGCCTGTGCATTCAAATTGCAGGTTCCTCACCCTCCCGGCGCTCCATTCTTTCTGTTAATAGGTCGTATTTTTTCCCTTTTTGCATTGGGCGACCTATTAAATGTGGCCTACTGGATCAACATGGTTTCGGTGTTGAGCAGTGCATTTACTATTCTGTTCCTTTTCTGGACCATTACACTACTCGTTCGCAAGGTCATTGCCAAAACTGATGAAGAGCTGACTTTCGCGGATACGATCCTGATCATGGGTGCTGCTGCGGTAGGTTCACTCGCATACACCTGGTCTGACTCCTTCTGGTTTTCGGCTGTGGAAGCGGAGGTGTACGGTTTGTCATCATTCTTTACCGCGATTGTCATCTGGGCCGTTTTCAAATGGGAGCGCATACAGGATCCCGCAGCCGAGAACCGCTGGCTGATCCTGATCGCCTATCTGGTAGGTCTTTCTATCGGTGTCCACTTGTTGAACCTCGTCACGATACCGGCGCTTGCTTTGGTTTATTATTTCAAGAAATATCAGAAAATTACGGTTTTTGGGGGCATTATGGCCTTTCTAGGTGGTTTGGTGGTTTTAGGGATCATCAATTCAGGTATCATTCCGGGGCTTCCAAGTGTGGCAGGTAAGTTTGAAATCTTCTTTGTAAATACGCTAGGATTACCCTACAAATCCGGGGTGATCTTCTTCATTATACTCTTCATCGGCGCATTGATCTGGGGTATCCGTTTCTCTCAGAAAAAGGGCAAAGTATTGCTGAACACCGGCTTGCTTTCCCTTGCATTCGTGCTGATCGGTTATGCATGCTATCTGTTGGTGCTTGTACGAGCGGAATACAATCCGCCTATCAACGAAAACAACCCTAACGACGTCCTAAGCTTCGTTTCTTACCTGAAACGCGAGCAATACGGAAGTCGTCCTTTGCTTTTCGGCCCATCTTTTGTTTCCCGCCCGGTAAGCCAGAAACGCGGTGCACCGATGTACCGCAAGCAGGATGGCAAATATGTGATCTACGACTACCGTCCTGAATATGAATATGAGCCTGGTGCGAACATGCTTTTGCCGCGTATGTACAGCACACAGCCGGGGCACCCGCAATTGTATATGCAAATGACAGGTTTGGCGGAAGGTCAGAAGCCAACCATGGCGCACAATCTTTCGTTTATGTTCTCCTATCAGATCGGCCACATGTATTGGCGCTACTTCCTCTGGAATTTCGTAGGCCGTGAGAGCGATGAAGAAGGGGCTGGTAATATGGTGCCGTGGGATGTGAGCAAGAAATATCCCGAGCCCATCGCCAAGAACAAAGCGCACGACAACTATTATATGCTGCCTTTCCTGCTGGGATTGTTCGGCGTGGTCATTTGCTATTTCCGCCAGAAGCGCGACCTCCTTGTATTAGGGCTTCTGTTTATTCTTACCGGTATTGCATTGGTGGTTTACCTCAACTCCCCGCCAACTGAACCACGTGAGCGTGACTACATTTATGTGGGTTCTTTCTATATCTTCTGCATCTGGATAGGCTACGGCGTTATCGCCATTGCCGACGCCATCAGCAAGTTTGTGAAAAGCGGCACGGCCCGTGCCGGTGCTGCCACCGCAGTAGGTCTGATAGTTCCGATCATTATGGGCGCCAAAGGTTGGGACAACCACAACCGTGACCACCGCTACCATTCGGTTGATTTCGCGAAGAACCTTCTCAATTCCTGCGCACCGAATGCAATCCTGTTTACTGGTGGTGATAACGATACATTCCCGTTGTGGTACGTGCAAGAAGTTGAAGGCTTGCGTACAGACGTGCGTGTGTGTAACCTGAGCCTTTTGGGAACCGATTGGTACATTGATCAGATGAAGCGCAAAACTTATCTGTCAGAAGCGCTGCCTATCTCGCTCGACAAGAACAACTATGCGTTCGGAAAGAATGATATCGTGCCATTCTATGAGATCCCAAGTGTAAAAGCGGGTATTAACCTGAAAGAATACCTCGGGCTCGTGAAACAGGAGAATAAAGCGATCCAGGTGCCGTTGACAAGCGGTGATATGACATCCATTCTCCCGTCGTCGGTGCTGTTCCTGCCCGTGGACGCAGAAGCTGTTAAGAAAATGAATATCATCAAGAGCGATCTCGTTCCGTTCGTAAGCGATTCTATCAGCTGGACAATCGGAAAAGGTGATTTGTACAAATCAGACCTGATCATGCTCGATATCATCGCATCCAACGACTGGAAACGTCCGATCTACTTCTCATCGACCCTCGGTGGATCCAGCTATTTGAACCTCAAAGAATATATGCAGCTCGAAGGCTACGCGTACCGACTGTTGCCAGTGAAAGTGCCTGGCGCAAGCGATGGCTACGTCAATGCAGATGTGATGTACAATAATTTGATGACCAAGATGTTCTGGCGCGACCTCGACAATCCGAACACCTATTATGACAACACATATCTAGGCTCGCCCGTAGCAACCGCACGCATCGCATTCCTTCGGCTAACTGGCCAGCTGATCGCTGACGGCCGCAAGGAAGAGGCGAAAAAAGCCATCGAACGCTCGCTGACCACCATGCCTGATAAGAGCATTCCATACGACCAGTTCTCGGCCAACTTCATCGGCCCGTTGTTCGATCTTGGCGAAACGAAGAGAGCGCTCGGAATCGCCGAAACAATGGCCACCCGCGCCGACGAAGTGCTGACCTGGGCCAAAGACAACAGCACCACCCGCCGCCGCGACGCCAACGTTTACCTTTACATCATGCAGGTGATCGTCCAGGAATGCCGCGACGCCAAGCAGGAAGCCGCCGCCAAGAAATATGAAGCGATCTTCCAGAAGCATTTGGCTGCCTATAATATGTATGGCGGCGCGCAGTAGCGGAAATGTTATTAAAGAGAAAAACCCCGTGTACGTTATGTACCGGGGTTTTTCTCTTTATAATCAAATCAACTTAAAAGCTTAATCTAATATACCTAGACCACTGATTCTGCATTAAATTGATTCTATAAATGCTATACGTTGTGCCTTAACGGATGTGACTAGTTGACCTGCTTCTTGTTTCGTCAACTTTTGTGAGTACTTTTTTGGTAAATGATAAATCATCTACGGATACTGTGTAAGTCCATTCCAAGAACTTGATATCTATTATCATCATGTGATTTGTGTCGGTGTATCCGGGATGGTGAAATCGATAGAATGAGTTGACAATAAACAATAATATCAGGGTTGTTTTATTCAACTTTCAATCTCACCCAAACCAATCTATGATCCGAACTTGACTCCCGCTTCTCCACCAGCTCAGCCATCGGTTCCCCTTTCGCCGGCCAGAAAACACCACTATCAACCACTTGGAACCCTTTGCGCGATGGCAATACATAGTCAGCCCGCATGCGCCAAAATGCGGTGTGGTTTTTGGCGAATGTATTGGAAGGAGAATGCTCGGCACCACCTTTGCTGGCAGGTGTGGTACTGCCGTTTACAACAGGATTATTGATGAGTTGGCGAATGCCATCTGAAATGGCATTGCCTTCGTCTGGGGAAGCATTTTGGTCGCCCAATATGACGAATGAGGCGTTGGCGGGAAGTCCGCCCTTTTTGCCTTGATCGTCGTAAATATAGCTGTTTTTGCTTTCGGTGATATAGTCGTTCCAGAAGCGGATCTCGTCGTGGTTGCGTTTGCCATTTCGGTCCTCGGGGCCGTCGAATGAAGGCGGGGTAGGGTGGCTGGTGAGAATATGTACTGTTTCGGTTCCGACTTTCACAGGAATGTCCCAGTGTGACTTGGAAGAAAGCGGAAATTGCGCCCAGGCGTCGGGAGCGTACCAGTCGGAGCCATCAGCTTTGGTAGTTTTTAGCGCGCCTGGCATGTCTTTCCATTTAAAATGCTGAAACGTGCGCACTGCCTGGGTGTCAATCGGGAAACGGGATAAAAGGACCATTCCATATTGTCCCGGATAATTGCCGAATCCCCAGGCATCGGCGCCGAATTGCTCTGCTTTACCATTGCCATCGAGGTCGTAAGGGCTCGGTTGGCCGGTATTGACGGTTGAATAGTAGTAATATGGGTAATCAATACCTTTCATACCATTTGAATCTTCTTTTAAATAAGCCTTCACAAACTGGCTAACACCCTCCGCCGGATTTTGGATGTAATCGAACTCATTGAGCAGGATCACGTCCGGCCTGACGGTTTTTATAATCTGCGCAATGTTTTTGATCTGCTGGTTCGAGCCCGAGGCCAGTTCTTTGATCAGTACTTTTTCGGAATTTCCGGGCGTGCCGCGCGGAATGTAGTTTTCGGCCTCCATACTCACATTGTAGGTGGCGAAAGTGACAGTCGCCGGCGTGCCGGCCACCGGAGCGGTTTGTGCGGTAAGCAATCCCGGACTGGCGAGTCCCGGACAAAGTAATGCGCCGGAAAGCAAGAGAGATTTCATTGAGTGATTGTTTTGGTTATGAATGATTGATGATGAATTGGTGTCGTAAAACGAATTGCGGAGCGCCGCAGCGGGTGTCAAGCAAAAAGAGCCGCTCCGATGACGAAGCAGCTCTTTTGGAATATTTATTGAACAGGCATGATCAATGGAAGAAATCTTTCATCTTATCGAAAAAGCCTTTTTCATTCTTGCCCGGTTTGGGCTGAAAATTTGGCGAATGACGGAGCGATTCTAGCGTCGAGCGCTCATCGGAAGTCAATTGCTGCGGCGTCCATACGTTAATATGTACAAGCTGGTCGCCTTTTCCATAGCCGTTCAGATCTTTGACGCCTTTTCCTTTCAAACGAAGTATCTTGCCCGCCTGCGTTCCCGATTCAATGTTAATACGGGCCTTGCCGTCGATGGTAGGTATTTCAACCGATGTGCCCAGGGCTGCATCTACAAAGCTCAGGTGCATATCGTACACCACGTTGTTGCCGTCTCTTTTGAGCAATGCGTCCTCTTCTTCTTCAATGACGATGAGCAGGTCGCCCGCAACGCCGCCGCGCGTAGGAACGTTTCCTTTGCCCGACATCGAAAGTTGCATGCCTTCGGCCACACCGCCAGGGATATTCAGCGTGATCAGGTCGTCTTGTAGCAAACGTCCTTCTCCTGCGCAGGAGTCACAACGTTCGCTGATGATTTTGCCGTCACCGTTACAAGTAGGGCAGGTGCTTGTGGAAACCATCTGGCCTAGCATTGTGCTCACAACCTTGCGAACCTGACCGGTACCGTTACAGCCATTACAGTTGGTCAGCGAAGTGCCGTTTTTGGCACCATTGCCGCCGCAGGTGTTACAGGTAACGTGTCTTTTTACTTTGATTTTCTTCTCAACACCGTTCGCGACCTCTTCCAGGTTCAGTTTCAGCTTGATACGGAGATCGGAACCTCTGCGGACGCGACGGCCATTGCCGCCCTGACGACCGAAAATGTCCCCGAATGGGCTGCTGTCACCGAAAATATCGCCGAATTGGGAGAAAATATCGTCCATGGTGAAACCACCACCAAAGCCGCCTGCCCCGCCACCGGAAGCACCGCCTACACCGGCATGCCCGAATTGGTCGTAACGCTGGCGCTTGTTCTCGTCGCTCAGAATACTATATGCCTCTGCCGCTTCCTTGAACTTATCCTCCGCCGTTGGATCGTCGGGATTCTTGTCCGGGTGGAACTTGATCGCAAGCTTACGGTATGACTTTTTAATTTCATCCGCGGAAGCGCCACGATCTACGCCGAGGACTTCATAATAATCTCTTTTCTTTGCCATTTTTAATTACTGATGTATCCTTATAAGGAAGGTTGAGCGTATCAGGCGCCTACTATTACTTTGGCGTAACGAATGACCTTGTCGTTCAGGTAATAGCCTTTTTCGATTTCGTCGATCACCTTTCCTTTCAGGTCTTCCGAAGGTGCCGGGAACTGGGCGATAGATTCGTGGATATCTGCGTCGAAATCAGCACCTTTCGATTCCATGGGTTTCAGCCCTTTGGATTCGAGTGTTTTAAACAATTTGTTGTAAATGAGGTCGACCCCTTCTTTCAATGCTTCAACATCCGTGGAAGAATCAAATGAAACCTTAGCGCGTTCGAAATCATCGACAATCGGCAGGATGAGTTTCACTGTATCGGCGCTCGCTCCGGAGATCATTTCCAGTTTTTCCTTAGCTGTGCGACGGCGGAAGTTCTCAAAATCCGCATAAAGGCGCAGGTATTTGTCTTTCAGCTCAGCGATTTCGGCCTTGGCCGCGTCGAGCGGATCCAATTTGGGCGCCTCACCGGCAGGTGCCTCACCTTTGATTTCCTGTCCGGCATTGTCCAGCGGCACAGTGTTGGAGCCTTCGGAAGTTTCTTCGTTTACCAGATTGTCAGTTTCCAATGAAGCTTTATCCTCGTTCATTTCGTAATTTTTGTCTTGATCTATGTTGAATTCTGTATTTTCTGGCATGGTTATTCGCGGTTACGTGACTTTTGCAACAGCCATTTTTATCCAAAATTACTTTGCCACGGCTAAATTACTGACAAGATGGCATTTTACAATCAATTTGTAACTTTGCAATATGACGACAGCAGATATTGTAAAGCAGGAGAGAAGTCAGTTTATCAAGGCAAAGGCTATTGAAAGCGGCTTCGATTTCTGTGGTATTTCAACAGCTGAGTTCCTCGAAAGCGAAGCCCCCCGTCTTGACAAATGGCTGTCGCTCAATCACCATGGTGCTATGGCTTACATGGCCAATCATTTCGATAAGCGCCTCGACCCGCGAAAGCTTGTCGACGGAGCGAAAAGTGTCATTTCTGTGCTGCTCAATTACTATCCTGATGAGCGGCTTCCCGAAGGCGATAGCGATCTCAAATTATCAAAATACGCCTACGGAACGGATTATCATCATGTACTGAAGGAAAAGCTGGGTGCATTACTGACGGCCATCCAGGAAGAAGTGGGCGAGGTAAATGGCCGCATTTTCGTCGATTCGGCGCCGGTCATGGATAAAGTTTGGGCTGCCAAAAGTGGCTTAGGCTGGGTCGGGAAGCATTCGAATCTGCTCAACCGCGAAATCGGTAGCTTTTTCTTCATTGGTGAGATCATTTGTGACCTCGACCTTGCTCCCGACAGCGCCACCGGCGATTACTGCGGCACCTGCACCAAATGCATTGACGCCTGCCCGACGGAGGCTATTACCGGACCGTTCGTTGTCGACGGCAGTAAATGCATCAGCTACTATACGATTGAATTGAAAGAAGCGATCCCGGAGGAAGTCCGCGGTAAATTCAACAACTGGATTTTCGGATGTGATGTATGCCAGGACGTCTGTCCGTGGAACCGGTTTGCACGTCCGCACAAGACCACCCAATTCGATTTACCGGAAGAGCTGGCAGGTTTTTCCAACGGCGACTGGCAGGAGATAACGGAAGAGGTATTTCGTGAAATTTTTCGGAAATCGCCGGTAAAAAGGGCTAAATACACAGGTTTGAGGCGAAATATCGAATTTGTTATATCCGGTGAATAAAAATACAATTATTTCTGAAACCTCTTATATTTGGGCCGGGTAGTTCCTTTCGATGACTGAATAAAATACTCAATACAATGAGAAAACAATCTGTCAATCTTTGGGCCGTGCTAGTATGTGTGGTGATAGGTCAGGTGATACCAGCTTTGTGGTATAGCGCATTTTCAGAACAATGGATGGCTTTGAATGGCTTCACGTTGGAGCAGATCAAGTCGGCCAACAGTCCGGTTCCTTATCTTGCCAGTATTGTTTCCACTTCCTTTATGGCCTATTCCATGGCCTGGATTTTCACCAAAATTCCCGTCAAATCTTTTGTACTGGGATTCCTTATTGGGCTCTTATTCGGGACCGTTTTCGTATTGCTCGAGACGATCGTCAAGGACATGTTTTCGATGAAACCGCTCGCACTTTCACTTATTAACGGTGGAGTTGGCGTCATCGTTTACACTGTCACTGGAGCGATCTTGGGTGCCTGGCGTAAATACGAATAGCTGCCCCTGTTTCATCTTGTTTTTATGCTAGTCCGTTATCCATCAGTATCGATGGTGTGTAGTATTTTTTTGTCGTTATAGTTTGAATTTACAACCTAAGTTCCAGCCCTCGCACGTTAACTTTTTAAAACCTGAAAACACTGTGCGTGAGTTAGTTTGTCGAGCACGCATCAGCATATCGCTCGAAAATATAAATGTAGTTTAGACAAATAAAATTTCAAAAAAACTAAAATTGTGCCTTTTAAATGCTTCTGAATGGGATTTAGTCGGAATATTAATTTAGTGCAATTAAAAACGGCGAAATAAGTTGATAATCTGGGTTTTAAGATTTAAATTTCTTTAAAATCCAAACACTCACCCGACCTATGAGCAAACCTTTACAGTTTGTACTATTGGTATTGTTGCCGGTAGTGCTTTTTATTTCAACTTCACACGCCCAGGATCGACAGGTTACCGGGAAGGTGAACGACGAGAACGGGGCCGGTCTTCCCGGTGCCAACGTCCTGATCAAAGGGACCACGAGGGGAACAAACACGGATGCGCAAGGAAGTTTCAGTCTCAACATGACCGGTGCCGGAACGCTGATTATTTCTTCGGTGGGCTATACGTCCAAGGAAGTGGCGGTGTCGGAGAATATGACGAACGTCGACATTTCTATGGATGCGGACGTCCGTAATCTCGGCGAGGTGGTTGTAACGGCGTTGGGAATCAGCAAGGAACAAAAAACGCTGAGCTACGCCACGCAAATGATCAATACGGACAACTTTTCGAAAGCCCGAGAGCTGAACGTAGCCAACTCCCTTTCCGGACGTGTGGCTGGTCTGGATATCGTACGTTCATCTTCTGGCGTGGGCGGTTCCAGCCGGATCGTATTGCGCGGCGACCGTTCCATTACCGGCAACAACCAGGCGCTGATCGTCGTCGACGGGGTTCCTATCGACAACTCCAACTTCAGTCCCGGTAACGCCAACGGCGGCCGCGACGCCAGCGATGGTCTTTCCAGCATCAACCCCGACGACATCGAGTCGATCAACGTATTGAGAGGAGCGTCTGCAACGGCGCTGTACGGCAGCCGCGCGGCGAACGGCGCGTTGCTGATTACAACCAGGAAAGGTGCGGTGCGGAAAGGGATCGGCGTTAATATCAATAGTACATTCCAGGCCGAGCGGGCCATTGTTCTTCAGGAGTTTCAGGATGTATATGGACAAGGGGTAGATGGCAATAAAATCCAGCCTAACAGTGAATTCAGCTGGGGCCCCAAAATGGATGGGCAACAAGTGCCAGCCTGGGGGCCGGATCCTGATAATCAGGGTAAAACCTATGCATACTCGCCTAATCCCGACTCCTATAAAGACTTTTATTCAACAGGAACTTCCATTGCTAATTCAGTAGCATTGAATGCTGGTAATGAGAAGGTCCAAACCTATTTTTCCTATACCAATACCACAGCCAAAGGCATCGTTTCCAACAACAAGCTCAGTCGACATAATTTCAATCTCCGGCTTTCGAGCCAGATCACGAGCAAACTCAGTTTTGATGGCAAAGTGACCTACCTAAGCGAGAAAATTGAAAATCGTCAACAGACCGGAGAAGCTTTTGCCAATTTGCAACGTCATATCCTCCGTCTACCTAGAAGTATTTCTCTCGAACAAGCAAAAGATTTCGAGTATATGGTACCTGCTACGGGAAAAGTTCTGCAGAACTACTGGAATCCCGGATCTAATGGGGGACAAAACCCCTACTGGATCAAAAACAGAGTTCTGGCATTGGATAACAGGGATCGCATTTACGGATTCACCTCGTTGAACTACAAAGCGACCAGTTGGCTAACCTTGATGGGGCGTGCGGGGTATGACAAATACATCGACAAGTTTGAGGGTAAGTGGTATACCAATACGTATACGATTGCAGATTTCGGCGATTATCAAACCAACTGGCGGGATAACTCGGAGCTCAACCTCGATCTTTTCGGGCTGTTCAGTAAGCAATTCGGAGAAGAGCTTAGGCTTGAAGCAACGGTTGGTGGAAATATTCTGAAAAGGGATTACATAAATCACCAAACATTGAACAATGGATTGAACCGCGATAACCTGTTTGTAACAACCAATTCCAGAAACTCCGTGACAAACCGGACGGTGGCACAAACGCGCAAACAAGGTGTTTTCGCTTCGGCTGACTTCATTTGGCGCGACGCGCTCACAATTTCCGGATCCGCCCGTAACGACTGGTCATCGACTTTGCCAAAAGCCAACAAGTCATACTTTTTCCCGTCGGTGGGTATTGCTGCTGTTCTGACAAGCCTTTTCGATTTGCCGCAGGCAATTTCATTTGCGAAGATTAGAGGAAGTTATGCGCTCACTGGTAACGATGCTGCGCCCTATCTTTTGGAACAAACCTATTCCTATATCGCGGGTGGCACCACTGGCTACATCGTCCGGGACAATGTAAAACCTTTCCCAGACTTGAAACCGGAAATGACAACTGCGGAAGAGATCGGTCTAGAAGCCAAATTTCTGAACAATCGCATAGGCTTCGATCTGACCTTGTATAACAGTAATTCCAAGAACCAGTTGTTTCAGGTGCCTTTGTCGCCCGCATCGGGATGGAGCTTTGAGTATATTAATGCAGGTAATGTAAGAAATCGGGGTATCGAGCTGACATTAAGCCTCGTTCCTGTGAGAGTTGCTGATTTTACTTGGAATCTGGATCTGAACTACGCAAGAAATGTAAACAAGGTCATTAAATTGTCGGAGAGGCTCGCCACCCTGACATTAACTAGTGATTTTATGAACTTTATGCGAGCGGAAGAAGGGAGAGCACTCGGGCAGATTTACAGTCGTGGTTATCAGCGCGATGCACAAGGAAGGGTTATCGTCGGTACAAATGGAATCCCATTGGTAACATCCGGAACAACAGTGCCCTTGGGTACTTCGCGACCGTCGTGGACAGGTGGGGTTACAAACAGATTTTCTTACAAAGGATTCAATTTCAGTTTTCTCGTAAGCGGCAGGATTGGTGGTGTGGTTACCTCTTTCACAAATGCGGTTATCTACGCCGATGGTGTAAGCAAGGAAACGCTGCCGGGGCGTGAGGGAATGGTCGTGGAAGGCGTTCAAGCTGACGGTAGCCCCAATACCGTTAAAACGACCGCAGAAGCATACTGGAAGTTTGTGGGCGGTAGGAACACGCCTATCGGCGAGGCGTTCACTTATAGCGCGTCTAATATCCGTATGCGGGAAATGACCCTCGGATACAGTTTGCCTCAAACCGTGATCGGGAAATCGCCGTTCCAGAACGTGTCGCTGTCACTGGTTGGACGTAACCTGTTCTTTATTATGAACAAAGCCAAAGGTTTTGACCCTGAGTTGGTCGCCGGTTCTGCGAACACGACTGTCGGTCTCGAATCGTTCTCCATGCCTGCAACCCGTTCTGTCGGGGTAAACCTTACTCTCTCATTCTAACCGAAATCTGGAAAAGAAATGAAAAGAAAATATGAAATATTCGCGTTAGCACTCCTGGTAAGCGTCGTCGCGGGAATATACTCCTGTACGGGTGATTTTGAGGAGATCAATACGAACAAAACGAAGCTCACCGAACTGGATGAGCTGGGTACAGAAAACGCATTCGCCGCGGCACAGTATCGGTCAATTCAGGCGAGCTGGCAGACCTTTCAATCCCTGTTTGCGGACTTGCAAGGGCAGTATTTTGCTAATATCGCACAAAACTTTTCCTCGGACAGGAATGTCATGGTAGGTAATTGGCTGAACGGAGCTTGGAGTGGTTTTTATGGAACGGCGGTGCCGGCATTGATTGGCGTACTCGAAAATACCGGTCCGGGTGGCAAATACGAAAACCCGGGAAAATTTGCGATCGCCAATATATGGAAAGTGTACATGTACCTTCCTCGCACCGACTACTGGGGACCGATCCCTTATTCACAAGTAGGGAACGGCGGTCCGGATGTGCCTTACGATACCCAGGAGGCCATTTACAAGGATTTTTTAGCCACACTAAAAGCGTCCGCGGCGACGCTGGAACAGTTCAAAGGGAAAAAAATCTTTGATACGGTTGATCAGATCTACGGCGGTGAGGTGGATAAATGGATCTTGTTTGCCAATACACTCCGTCTGCGTGTAGCCATGAGAATGTCGAAAGTGGAGCCTGCATTGGCTAAAACTGAGGCCGAAGCGGCGGTTACAGCGGGCGTTCTTACGACAAACGCCCACGATGCGTTTCTCAAAGTAACGGCGAACTCATTCAACCCCATGAATCAGGCTACAGCATGGAACGAGTTCCGAATGAGCGCTGCAATGGAGAGTGTTCTGAAAGGATACGCCGATCCTCGGATCAGTAAGTATTTTGCACCAATTCCCGGAACTAACAATTTCAAAGGATTGCGTAACGGATATACTCAGGGTGAACTGGGAGCTCCCGAGAACAACGCGGGCGCTACTTCAAATGTGGCCGACCAGTTCCTGCCTGCGGTCCAAAGCTCAAACTCGTTCGCAATTATGTATGCTTCCGAGGCTTATTTCCTTCGTGCGGAAGGTGCGTTGAAGGGGTGGGCTATGGGCGGCACAGCCAAAGATTTCTATGAAAAGGGGATTGAAACGGCATTTAAGCAATGGGGAATTGGCGATGCCTCAGCGATTACTGCATATGTTAATGGAACTACGGCACCCGTTGCATTGAACGACATGGCTAAAACGCCTGCATTGTCGGATATTCCCGTTAAGTTTTCAGCCGATCCGGCCAAACAACTCGAACAAATCATCACGCAAAAGTGGCTTGCCAATTATCCGAATGGCCACGAAGCTTGGGCGGAATACCGTCGGACTGGTTACCCCAAACTGTATTCGCGTATCAATTCAGACAATCCCGACTCACCCAAAGATGCAGTCGTAAGGCGTACACCGTTTGTAATCGGAGAACAACAGACAAATGCGAAGGCCGTTGCAGACGCCATCACTAAACTCGGCGGCGAGGACAAGTCCAGCACACGCCTCTGGTGGGATAAACCGTAATCCGTTTTTAAAATAGTATCTTGAAAGTAAAAAGGCAGACGATCGGTCTGCCTTTTTGCAAATACTCTGATTCATATATTTAGTAAGGTAATCGTCCCTACAAATGCGAAAAATTCTACTCCTGCTGCTCTTCTTTGCAGGCTGCAAAAAAGACGAGACACTTTTCACATTGCTCGACGCAGGAAAAACCGGTGTCGATTTTAACAATTATATCGATGAGGACGAGGAGAACAATGTGCTCCGTTATGGCTATTTCTACAATGGAGGTGGCGTGGCTGCGGCGGATTTTAATAATGACGGGCTGATCGACCTGTATTTCACGGGCAATATGGTCGCAAATAAACTCTATTTGAACCGCGGCGATATGGAGTTCGAAGATGTTTCGGATCAATCGAAAACCGGCTTGAATGAGGGATGGAAAACCGGCGTGTCGCTCGTAGATATCAATGACGACGGCTGGGTCGATATTTTCGTGTGCCGTGCGGGTGCACAGGACCCGAAACTGCGAACCAAACTACTCTATGTCAACAACGGCAAAACCGCCGACGGCATCCCGACTTTTACGGAAAAAGCCGCAGAATATGGCTTGAATGACGCATCCTACACCACGCAGGCCGTGTTTTTCGACTATGACCGTGATGGCGACACGGATTGCTTCCTGCTAAACCATTCGCTGCAAGAATATGCTGGTTTCAGCAATTTGCTGGCCAACTACCGCCAACAGCGCAATGAGGCATATGGTAACAAACTGCTTCGCAACGATGGCGGCAAGTTCACGAACGTGACCGATTTCGCAGGAATCATTTCCAATGTGCTCAGCTTTGGGTTAGGCGTAAATGTGAATGATTTCAATAACGACGGCTGGCAGGACCTTTACATCGCTAACGACTATAACGAGAACGATTACTTGTACCTCAATGAAAAGAACGGGAAATTCAAAGAGGTGATCCGCGAGGCAATGGGGCATGTGTCGCTGTTCTCGATGGGTACTGATGCAGCGGACCTGAACAACGACGGTTGGATGGATATTGTGACGCTGGATATGTTACCCGGCAACAATGAGCGGATTAAACTCACGTCGGGTGACGATAACTACGACAAATATCAGCAACTGCTGCGCGCCGGGTTTCACGATCAGTCCATGCGGAACATGCTCCAACTCAATAATGGCGTGAACCCCAATGGTGTGCCGGTATTTAGCGAAATCGGGCAATTGGCAGGTATTTCGAATACCGATTGGAGCTGGGCAGCACTCATGGCTGACTTTGACAATGATGGCTGGAAGGATATTTTCATTTCAAACGGCTACGCAAGGGATTATACCAATATGGAGTTCCTCAAATATTCGGCCGACAAGCAGGTGCAGGCGAATGCGGGTAGTAATGCGCCCAAGCAAATGGAGATCATCGCCCAAATGCCCCCGATCAACGAGCCCGATCATATCTTCAAGAACCAGAAAAACCTGACATTCGCCAAAAAAATCAGGGAATGGGGTTTTGAAAAGGGAAATCAGTCCAATGGGGCCATTTATGCGGACCTGGATAACGATGGCGATCTCGACCTTGTGACAAACAATGTGAGTCAGAAGGCATTCATTTACCAGAACAATGCAGCCAAAATGCTCAGTGGCAATGGCTCTTTAAAAGTTAAACTGTCTTCGCCCAAATACGCTTACCTCGCCGGTACAAAAGTGACCCTATATGGTGATTCACTCACCCAAACCCAGAATTTTATTCCGGTCCGGGGCTTTCAATCGGCGCAATGGGATGCTATGCATTTCGGTTTGGGAGAAAATACCCGTATTGACTCGCTGGAAGTAACCTGGGCTGACGGGAAAAAGCAGTTGATAAAAGGGATAACAGGCAAAGAGATCACGCTTCGTTACGCAGACGCGTACAATGCGCCCGATACGCAGGTAACTCAGCCGCCTTTGTGGGAAGCTGCAAAGCTCATTGACTTTACACACGAAGAGGATGCCCGCAACGACTTCCGAATCCAAACTTTGCTGCCTGCTATGCTTACCTATCAGGGTCCGCATTTGGCACAAAAAGACGTAAATGGGGATGGAACAGACGATTTCTACATCGCAGGTGCGAGGGGACAATCAGGAGCGTTGTTTTTGAGCGCTAATGGCACATTCCGCAAATCGCCTCAACCCGCATTCGAAAGTGATGCCGCATTTGAAGACGCCGACGCGGCCTTTTTCGATGCCGATGGCGATGGTGATCAGGATTTGCTCGTTACCAGCGCAGGTTATGAGCTTAATGCTGGTGATCCGCTATTAGCGCCAAGATTGTATTTCAATGAAAAAGGTATCTGGGGAAAAGCGCAATTCCCAGCCGTTGGCCTAAATGCATCGTCGGTGGCAGTCGCGGATGTCGATAAGGATGGCGATCTCGATGTTTTCCTCGGTTCGCGGGTGACACCGGGCCGATTTCCGGAAAGCCCCGGAGGAGTATTGTTGATCAATAGCGGCAAAGGCATGTTTACGGACGAGACCGCCAGCCAGGCACCTCAGCTTCGCGAAGCCGGAATGATCACCGATGCAACATTTCAGGATCTCGACAAAGACGGCTTCCCTGAGCTCATGCTGACTGCCGACTGGATGCCTGTTCAGGTTTTTAGTAATAACAAAGGGAAATTGGCCAATGCGAGCGAGAAATGGGGTACGTCGCAGTTGAACGGCTGCTGGAACGTCCTCCAACCGGCCGATCTGGACGGCGATGGTGACTTCGATTTTGTTGTTGGAAATATGGGAACGAATTGGCAATGGAACATTACTTCGCCGGATGGATTGGCACTGTATGCGGCTGATTTCGACAATTTGGACAGGATTGTGCCTGTCATTGCAGTCACCGAGGGAGGGAAGGAATATCCTTATGCAAGTCGGGATGAACTGCTTGATCAGGTGCCATCGTTGAAAAAGAAATATCCTGACTATGTCAGCTATTCCAGGGCTACATTGTCGGATATATTGCCAAAAGAGAAGTTGGAAGCGGCTAAGCACTTATCGCTCAAGGAGTACCGGACCGGATTTCTGGAAAATGTAAATGGCAAACTGGTCTTTCATGCATTACCTGTGGAGGCACAGTTCGCGCCGGTACATGCCATTGCCGTGCACGATATGGATGGTGATGGGGAATTGGATATCGTCCTGGGAGGTAATGTAAAACAGGCGCGTGTAAGAATGGGCAAAAACGATGCGAGCCACATCCAGGTTTTTACTGGCAAGGGATTCCTGAAATTCAATTATTTACCACAATACCAAACGGGTTTTTATGCGACCGGGGATGTCCGTCACCTGTCCGTTGTGCAGGTGAATGGCGCACAGTATCTGCTAGGCGCTTTGAACAATGCCCCGTTGGCGACCTATCGGTTTCGGGATAAGTAAAAGGTAATGCTAAGAAATTGATAAAAAATGTTAATTTTCTTTTCTATTTTAGGGAGTAATCTTCCCTCTTTTAATCGGTATTGTGCGCTCAATGAATCACAAAGGTATCCCTTTTTGCCTGACTGCCTTTTTACTGCTGACATTACACGCTACCGACGTCAGAGCGCAAAATCCTTTATTCCGCCTGCTTGATGCCAAGCAAACCGGTATCGATTTCGCAAACCCCATTAGCGAAACCGAGAACCAGAATGTAATGTCCTACGAATATTACTATAATGGCGGGGGTGTGGCAGTAGGGGATATCAATAACGACGGTTTCGACGACCTTTTCTTTACCGCCAACATGGGCACCAACAAGCTCTATCTGAACCTGGGCGCGAAGGGGGACAAAATGAAGTTTAAAGACATTACCGCGTCGGCAGGCAAAGGATTGGAAGGCCGCAAAGGGGGCTGGAAAACTGGTGTTACCATGGCCGATGTAAATGGCGACGGGTTGCTCGATATCCATATTTGCTATTCGGGGAAAATGAAGGAAGAGGACCGCAAAAACCAGCTATTCATTAATCAGGGTAATCTCAAATTCGCCGAACAGGCGAAGGAATATGGTTTAGATAATATCTCTTACAGCACCCAGGCAGCCTTTTTTGATTATGACAATGATGGTGATCTGGATATGATGTTGCTTAATCATACTACCAAAAAAATCGACAATATGGAGCTCGCGAAGTTCCGCACGCAGACGGACGAGCTGGCAGGGAACAAGCTTTTTGAAAACCAGAAAAACCATTTTGTAGAAGTAACTCAAAAGGCCGGAATCCATCAGTACCCGCTCACTTTCGGGCTGGGTATGGCTATTGCCGATGTAAATTTGGACGGCTGGCAGGACATTTACGTGACCAACGACTACAACGAGCCCGATTACCTTTATATCAACAACCACGACGGCACATTTAAAGATATGACGCGGGTGGCTTTCCGGCATCTGGCGCAATTCTCGATGGGTATCGACATTGCCGACTTCAATAATGACGGCTTGCCGGACGTCATGTCGCTGGATATGCTGCCTGAGGACAACCAGCGTCAAAAACTGCTTCAATTACAGGAGAATTATGAATCGTTTGAGCTGATGGTGACGCAGGACCTGCAAAAGCAGTATATGCGGAATATGTTGCAGCTTAACAACGGCGACGGCACTTTCAGCGAGATCGCCCAGTTTGCCGGTGTCTCAAATACAGACTGGAGCTGGACGCCGCTTTTTGCGGATTTCGACAACGACGGTTTCAAAGACCTCTTCGTGTCCAATGGCTATTTAAGGGATTATACTAATAAGGATTTTCTCAAATACTGGGGCGATTACAAGATCAAAAGGGCGGTCGACAAGGAGCCTTTTCAGCTGATGGATCTTGTGAAAGCAATGCCGTCCACCATGCTGGCCAATTACATTTTCAAGAATAACCGTGACCTCACATTCACCCAAATGCAGCAGCAATGGGGCCTGGGACACGCCTCGGTTTCCAGTGGAGCGGTGTACGCCGATCTCGACAACGACGGCGACCTCGACCTGGTAGTGAATAATATCAATGAGCCTGCATTTATTTACCAAAACACGGCCAGTGAAGTGAAAAACAGTCATTGGCTGCAATTCAAACTCAAACAGCCAGGCACCAATGCAAGCGGACTGGGAGCCAAGGTTTATCTTAAAACTAAAGGCACACTGCAATACCAGGAGGTAAGTCCCAATCGAGGTTATCTGTCCTGCACGCCCCTGCGGCTCCATTTCGGGCTGGGCGGCGAACAGTCGGTGGATACGGTGGAGGTCGTATGGCCGGACGGATCCAGTCAAATACTTGAAAATGTGAAAGGTGACCACCTGGTTGTAGTTGAGAAAAATGGTAAAAAGGCGGCTGTGCCGGAAAAGCCTGTCGCGACAAATACATTCTTTCAAAAGCATACTCCCGTCATCGACTATCGGCATGAAGGGTTTAGCGAAAACGACTTCAAACGCCAGCCGCTGATGCTTTCGATGTATTCCCAAACGGGCCCGGTGGTGGTGAAGGGCGATGTAAACAAGGATGGCTTGGACGACATTTTCGTCAGCGGCGATCAAAACAAAAAGGCGAAAATATGGTTGCAGCAACGTGGAGGTGCTTTTAGCGAAATGCCCGGCTTCGCGATCGGCGATGAGGAGACTTCCGCCATTTCAGCTGCGGTGTTTTTCGACGCAAATGGCGATGGTTTCGATGATTTGTACATCGCCAAAGGCGGTTATTCGATGTTTGAACCTAATACCGTTTCCTTTCAGGATGAAATTTACCTGAGCAATGGTAAGGGTAGCTTGAACCTCTTGGTGCTGTCAGTACCTAACACAAAAGCCAGTAGCAAGTCTTGTGCAAGGCCGTATGATTTTGATAAAGATGGCGACCTCGACCTGTTTGTAGGCGGCCGCATTGTCCCGGGCCGTTATCCCGAGGCGCCAGCTTCATATTTGTTGGTGAATGACGGAAAAGGGCGCTTTGAAATACGTGAATCACCTTTTTTCAAGATCGGGATGGTTACCGATGCGCAATGGGGCGATTTGAATGGCGATGGTAAAACGGAGCTGATCATCGCAGGGGAAATGATGCCGGTCAAGGTATTTACTTACAATGGAATGGATTTCGAAGATAAAACTGCCGATTACTTTAAAAGTGAGGAAAGTGGTTTTTGGCATACATTAAAAATAGAAGATCTGGACGGCGACGGCAAATCTGATCTGCTTGCTGGTAACCTCGGGCTGAACACGCAAATTAAAGCATCGCAAAAGGAACCAGCAGAGTTGTTTTTCGCCGATTTCGACAAGAATGGCTCCATTGATCCATTCTTTAACTTTTATATACAAGGCAAATCATACCCGTTCGTCAGCCGCGACGAGCTGAACGATCAGATCTACCCGATGCGCAAGAAATTTTCTTTCTATCGGGATTATGCCAATGCTACGATGAGCGATGTGATTGCTGCGGCCGATCTGGCCAACGCGGGAAGGTTGGAAGCGCGTGAGCTTCGCAGCGTTTGTTTCATGAATCGCGGCGGCATGTTTGAGAAAATCGCGATCCCCGCCCAGGCGCAATTCGGACCGGTTAGCGCGATACTGAGCGGCGATTATAACTATGATGGCAAAAAAGACCTGCTGCTTTTAGGTAACAAAACCGATAACCGGCTTAAACTGGGCAGTATGGACGCCAACTATGGCAGCCTTTTCTTGGGCGACGATAAGGGTGGGTTTCGCTTCAGCGGGCAGCCGTGGTCGGGGCTTTCGGTGAATGGGGATGTGAAATCGGCGGTGCAGATTAACATTGGGGGTCAGCCTTTTTTGGTGATCGGTGCATTTAATGAGCCATTGCAGTTTTATAAAAATCGTGGAAACTAATGCGTTGGATCGTTCTTCTATTTTTGCTTTTTTCTCAACCCATTTTTGCCAAATCTGAGTTGCGTAAGCATTTACAGCCTGCGGTGTTCTCGGTAACTATGGTCATGATCCATGATGTGGTGAACCCGCCCGCGGCAAGCCGGTTCTATACATACTGTCTCCTGGGTGCCCACGAGATTGTAGCGCGTAATAATGATCAAATTATTTCACCCACGACATTTACCAAAAGCATTACACCCATTACCATCGAGGCAAGGGATTACGATTACCAGATCGCCGCATTGTATTGCATCCTGGAAACCGGCCGACTCATTATGCCATCGGGTTACATGCTCGAAGAAGACCAGAAAAAGCTGGTCATCGCATTGTTGCGGGAAGGAAATGCACAAGCTACCATAGATAAGTCGATCGCCGTAGCGCAGGACGTTGCCAAAAAAATCGCTTCCGACGCTGCCACCGATGGTTATCTCAAACTCAGCACCCGGCTCAGGCACCGCCCCAAAAAAGGGGAAGCCTACTGGTACCCAACCCCGCCGGGCTATATCGAAGGGATTGAACCGCATTGGCGCACCATCCGCCCGGTTTTGATCGATTCCTGCAACCAATTCGTGCCAAAGCCACCGGTTGAATTTAGCAAAGACAGTACAAGCGCATTTTACAAACTTGCGAGGGAAGTTTATGATACGGGCAAAAATCTCACCGAACAGCAACGCTTTATAGCCTCTTATTGGGACTGCAATCCATTTGCGATCAACACTTCAGGGCATATGAATATTGGTTTCAAGAAAATAAGTCCTGGCGGGCACTGGATGAACATTACCGGCATAGCCACGGCGAAGGCCAATGTGGATATCGACAATGGCATTTTGGTCCATTCAATCGTCGCGGCAACGCTTATGGATGCCTTCATTAGTTGCTGGGACGAGAAATACCGCAGCAGTCGCGTACGGCCAGAGACCGTCATTAATCGCACCATCGATCCCCAATGGCAGCCATTGCTGCAAACCCCGCCATTTCCCGAATACACCAGTGGACATAGTGTCATTTCCACCGCGGTAGCCGAAACATTAACCTATTTTCTGGGCGATAACTTCGCATTTCGCGACGACACGGAAGTGATCTTTGACTTGCCGACGAGGGATTTCAAGTCATTCAGACAAGCGTCGGAAGAGGCTGCGATTTCGAGGCTTTATGGGGGGATTCATTACCGCGATGCCATCGAAAATGGTCAGGTGCAGGGTAAGGCCATTGGAGCATTTATCACTGAAAAGCTCAGAAAGGCGGGTGTGAAGCCTGCTATCTGACAAATTATAGGAGCCTGAAAGATGAATTTGGCCTGAAAATAGTAGTTTTGGGTTCTTTAAATTCCCGCGTTCCGTAGATAATGGTCAAATCGTTTGCAGTTTTATTACTGTTTTTGGGCTTGTTGGATCACAACGCCAGCGCGCAGGAAGCTTCCGTCACCGAATGGCGGAAAGACCGGGGAACGGTATCTGATAGTCGCGAAAAAGCGGCCGTCCGGGAAAGGGAGGCAGGGGAGCCGGAGTTTTCCAGATGGAGTTTTGTTCTCAACGGAGGTTACGCTTACCGCCTGTTCCGTGCAGGGCAGATAACCAGTCATGACGAACAAGAATATCTTAAGGACCTCAAATCCGGCATCGCATTCGGTGGTGATGTTGCCTACTTTCCGTGGAAACATGTGGGGTTTGGCCTGAGATATGAAATGTACAAGGGCAATGCCAATCTGGACAGCTCGCAGAGCGAAAAAGTGACGATCCAACATCTGAGCGGTGCATTGATTCATCGTTCCTTTTTGAGCAACGGCAAAACAGCCATACTTTCTTCTCTTCTGCTGGGTTATCAGCCTTATGAAAACAAAAGCACCGTCGGTAACCAGCCGCTGACATTCTCCGGTAAAACCATGAACTGGGGCGTCAGTGTCGGAATAGAGCAGCCGATCAACAATAAATTTGCCCTCAACCTGACCGGCACCGCCATGATGGGCGCCATCTACCGCCTCCAACGTAAAACCGCCTTTAGTACCGAAACGCTGCACTTATCCAAAGACGATAGCGTGGATCTCTCCCGGTTTTCGCTGACGCTGGGGTTTCGGTTTTTGTAATGCACATGCACTACACCGGATAACTAGGCCGTGCCGTATAATTTCTACAATTGGAGCTCTTAGAGATTATCATTAAAATTGTGTCGAAACTATTTGATGGACACATTTTGTCATAACACTATGAGCGACAGCGAAAAAGATGTTTCTGATTTATGCGTTAGCTGCGGAATGTGTTGCGACGGCACGCTTTTCAATACTGCACGTATTCAGGACGATAAGGACAGAAAGCTTGCGGATTCGCTGGATTTGATCACTGGTGGGCAGGAAGATAAGCTCTATTTTAAGATGCCCTGCCCGCATTTTGCGGGATGCTGCTCAATATATGATCGAAACCGTCCCCAGATATGCTCGATGTTTTTTTGTAATCCGCTTAAGAAATTTCAGCGCGGGGAACAGGGATTCTTAGAAGCTACACAGCAAGTCAGGTCATTGCAGGAGCATCGTGACAAGTTTATGAAAGTGGCTTCGCAATTCCCGGAATTTGATGGGTTAGGTTTCAGGGAAATAAAAAACAAGCTCGGAGATCTTTCGGAACAAAGTGACAACATAAGTACTTACCGACATCTCTTTCTCCTGTTGTTTGTTTTTGATGATTTGAAAACAAGATACTTCGAAGCGGCGAAGAAAGAAGAAGTTCAGTAAATGCACGGGGGGCTGGAAGCCTAACAAGATGCCTGCCTCTCGCTTCTCGTCTAAATTAGGGCTCAGGTTTTGTAGAATAGCCTGATGATAAACAATTCGCGACCCAGGATAAATAGCATTAGTATTCCCGAAAATTTGGAGGCTCATTACCCTGGAAAATCCATGCAATATGGCCAATGCCGTTCGGGGTAAAGTTGAAATGCGCAGATTATCCACTATCATTTTTCTTCTTGCTCTGGTCCACCTGCTTTTAGGCGTGGGAAGTACCTATGCGCAAAAGCAGGTTCCCGACATCATAGTTGTCAAATGTGCAGCGGACAACGAGCGCGTCTCCGCGGATTGGGTGAATGTGCTGAAAAGTCGCAGCTTCCAGCGACCCGATTCAACCCTACATTTCCGGCAAGAACTGACTGGTGCGGACACAAAATGGCTGCGCCTTATTGAATCCCGTCGATTGGAATGGGAGTTTATGCTCGATTCATTGGCTAAACCATTCGGTGCAATTCTAAGTAGTAAAGTAGTCGTTCTGGTAGGTACTGGCGGAGAGGATGATGCTTTTACTTATGGTGAGGATGTCATCGGGCTGGACCTTTCTGTTCTCGGCAAAAGCTACGGTTCAGCAGAACTTCCCGAAAATACGAACCGCATCGACCGCTTGTTCGCGCATGAAATGACGCATTTGTTTCACAAGGCGTGGATGAAAAGCCGTCATCTTGAACTGAGATCATTCAAGGATAGCGTTCTTTGGGAATGTGTTTACGAAGGCCTCGGTACTTACCGGTCGCTATCTAAGAAGTGGTTGCCGGAGGGCGATTCCTTCCGCCTGTTACCAAAAAAGCCCTTGAAGCGTTGCTGCCGGAATTTTTAAATAATGTTCGGAAAATTTGCAATGCGGACAGTCTGAGCACTGCTCAAAAGGCTGATATTGTCAGAACTCTCTCGCGTGGAGCGATTTCAAAAAAGTGGGGTGCGTTCACAGTTGCTATCTGGATTGCGATTTTCACACAAGGCAACGCAGAGAAGTTGAAGAAGGTCGTCGAGTGGGGCATCGATGCACCCATTTTGCTTGCTATCAGAAATGTGTCGGCAGCCAGTACGGTTCATGTTAATTTAATGCTGTGTAAAGAGAAATAGATATTTAAATTAGATATTACCATTAAAACAAAGAAAACAGGCATATCACAGGCTTCACGCAGACACTATGGGACACGGTTTTGAAATCAGGGTTAACAACAATGAACCAATCCGGGCGGGGCTGGACGTTGACAGGTATTGTGTTACTTGTATTCTGGATGCCACGCGTCGGAAGGACAATCCTGACGAGGAGCTCAATATTAATATCGGCGGGTATGATGCCGATGCTGACGTACATTTTGATTGGCTAAAAGCGGAGTTGCAGCCAGGAGATACTATCCAGATAACAGTAGTAAGCGGCGACTACGATCCACCTAGCAACACTCGTCCGCGTATTACAGAGAATGATATCATTGCGCAGAAATTGAAGTACTATAACGTGCTGAAAGAGGAATTGGAAGATTATTTGCGGGAATGACAGATACAAAGAGCTTTTCTGATCATGAAAAGAAGGAGACAAACGATAAGCCAATCCTCAGGTTTTCTGATAACTATGAAAAAGTATGAAGACGTCTTTCGGCAAAAAGCAGAAATCAATTTTTGGTATTCTGGCCGGACTTGTTCTGTTGTTTTTGGTAGTGGGTGCTGGATACGTAATTATAGATCAGGCGGTTACGATTACCTACATGCAAGATGGTTATAAAAAGACAGAAGACGATCTTGTGGCGATTGTTTGCGTCGTCAACTCCACTAATTTCTCGAAAAGTCAAATTGAGAAATGCGTGAGGCAATATCCTCTTTATAAATACTTGGATTTTTCGGGAGATACCGTTGCGTTGCGACGGTACGAACTCATTTTTAAGAATAATAAACTGTTGAAAATTATTCCGATTTGACAGTTTGTCGACATTGTGCCCGTAATGAAATCGAACATGCTGGATGTAATCCGGTTTTTATTTTTGTCGCGGTTTTCGGCTCTGTGATCAGTCAGGTAATTAACTCTCTCCGGCTACCACCTAACGCCCCGCCCTTGTCCCCGGAACAGGACAACACAGGATGCATTACATTTCATTTATAATTAACTAGGGGAAAAATTGCATTAAGCAGTCTTCCCAATATATCTCTTTACTCACTAAGATTGAACCTTAATCCTTTCATCATGAAATTGAAACAATTCTGCACTTGCTTCATTTTTGCGGCATTTGCAGTGGTGGTCGGTGCGCACTTGGCGGCTGCGCAATCTGCTAAAAAAAAGCCACTGGGCGGCACCCCGCTCGTTGTGTTTGTAACTGGCGATCATGAGTACAGCGGCGAGGAAACGCTGCCGATCGTTGCGGCCGAACTCGAAAAGAACTACGGCATGCGCACGATCGTCCTTAAAGCATATCCCGATCATAATAGCGAAAAGAATATCCCTGGCCTGGAAGCATTAAAGGATGCGGATCTGGCAGTGTTTTACCTCCGCTGGCGCCAGTTGCCACCCGATCAGCTTGCACATATAGAAGCTTATCTGAAAACCGGCAAGCCAGTAATGGGTTTCAGAACCACCACCCATGCATTCAATTTTCCCAAAGGCCATGAAAGCGAAAAATGGAACGCATTTGGCGAGTTTGCATTGAATGCGCCTCCGGGATGGGGCGGGGCGGCCAAGCACACGCATTATGGCCATAACAGCAGTACAGACGTAACTGTGGTTCCCGAGCAAGCAAAAAATCCAATTTTGACCGGTGTAAAAGGCCCATTCCATGCACGCTCGTGGTTGTATCGCGTGCTGCCCGATTATCCTACCAAAGGCTCGACATGGTTGCTCATGGGGAAATCCGTGAACCCCGACAAGGAGGCGATCGAAAATCCGGTGGTCTGGACTGGTACCAACTCGTTCGGAGGAAAGGTGTTTATGACTACGCTCGGACATCCGGAAGATTTCAGGTTGGAACCGTTCCAGCGGCTCGTTATCAATGCAATACATGATGAGCTGGGCTTGAAAATCCCTAAGGAGTGGAAAGGGAAAATGGACATCCAGGTTCCTTACCGTGAAGCCAAGTAATTTTATATAACGCTACCTAAAACCCAACTTAACATTTTTTCAAATGTCTAAACCCAAAAAAATCAGCGTTTATTCATCGCTTATTGCATTTGGACTGGCAGTCATTGCATTCAGCGCCTTCCGGTTGAATCAGCCCGCCCCGATCAAGCTCGCCAAGGGTACGCATATATCCCTGATCGGCAATAACCTGGGTTCCAGGATGATGAACTACGATAACTTCGAAACGGAGTTGTATGTCCGTTATCCCGACGACAACCTCGTTATCCGTAACATGTGCGATGGCGGTGATACGCCCGGATTCCGTCCGCATGCAAGCCGTAACACACCCTGGGCTTTCCCAGGCGCCGAAAAGTTCCAGACGGAGCTGGCCAATCCTTCGGAAAGCGAGGGGCATTTTGAAACACCGGACCAATGGCTCACGCGTTTGAAAACCGATGTGATCGTTTCTTTTTTTGGATACAATGAGTCATTTGAAGGAAAGGCGGGGCTTGCCAACTATAAGGCAGAACTGGATGCATTCATTAAATGGACGTTGCAGCAGAAATACAATGGCACCTCCGCACCACAACTCGTGATCGTTTCGCCTATTGCTTTTGAAGACCTTTCGGGTAAATATGACCTCCCGAACGGTAAAAAGGAAAATGAGAACCTGCTTCTGTATACCAAGGCGATGAAGGAAGTTGCCGACCAGAATAAAGTGCTTTTTGTCGACGCATTTGCGCCTTCTCAAAAATGGTATGCGGAAACAAAGGAAGATCTGACGATCGATGGATCGCAGCTCAATGAAGAAGGTTACAAAAAATTGGGTCTTCTGTTGGTGGATAAAATCTTTGGAAAAGCACCTGAAAAAGCTAAAAGTCGTGAATTGGTCCATGCAGCGGTTACTGAGAAAAACTGGATGTGGCATAACGATTTCAAAATCCCGAATGGCGTTCACGTCTATGGGCGCCGCTATAATCCTTTCGGACCGGACAACTACCCGGCTGAAATCGAGAAGATCCGACAGTTGACCGACATCCGCGACCAGGCGATCTGGCTGGCGGCTTCGAAAGGAGAAAAAACGGACCTGGCCGTTGCCGACAAGGGTAGCCGGACATTACCGCAGGTGAAAACAAATTTCAATCCCGAGAAAAACGGTAGCCTGACATACCTGTACGGGCAGGATGCATTGGCAAAACTAAAAGTGCCGGAAGGCTACAAGATCGAGCTTTTTGCCTCCGAACAGGAGTTTCCTGATCTGGCAAAACCAATGCAAATGTCGTTTGACAATAAGGGCCGCCTGTGGGTGGCCACCATGCCGAGTTACCCGCACTACAAGCCCGGGGATTCGAAGCCGAACGACAAGATCATCATTTTTGAAGATACTAATAACGACGGCAAGGCCGATAAGCAAAGCGTGTTTGCCGATGGGTTGCATTTGCCACTTGGTTTTGAGATTGCCAAAGAGGGAGTTTATGTTTCTCAGGGCACAAATCTCAAATTGCTGACAGATACAAACGGCGATGGAAAAGCGGATAAAGTAGAAATTCTCCTGAGCGGCTTCGACGACCACGATACGCACCATAACAGCCATGCATTTACAGTAGACCCGTCGGGTGCTATTTACTCCGGCGAAGGGGTATTTCTTCATACCAATGTCGAAACCTCCTACGGGCCAGTGCGTGCGACCAACGGTGGTTTCTACCGCTATGCGCCTCAACTGAAAAAGCTCGAACGTACCGCTCAACTTTCGATCCCGAATCCCTGGGGTATCGCCTTCGACGACTGGGGACAACCGTTCTTTGCGGAGACATCGAGCCCCGATGTGCGATGGATGTTGCCCGGCAGTGTTTTCCCGCGTTACGGGGAGGCAACCCATAAATCGGTGCAGCTGGTGGAAGACAAGCATCGTGTCCGCCCCACTTCAGGTCTCGAGTTCGTTTCGAGCCGCCATTTCCCGGATGATATTCAAGGTGATTTCCTGATCAACAATACCATTGGTTTTCTTGGAACAAAGGAACATACTTTGACCGACGAAGGCACCGGCTACAAAAGTAATCACCGCCAGGACCTGGTCGTGAGTGAAGACCGCAACTTCCGCCCTGTAGACATGGAATTTGCGCCAGATGGCTCATTGTATGTAATCGACTGGCATAATATCCTGATCGGTCACATGCAGCACAATGCACGCGACCCCTTGCGTGACCACTCGCACGGACGTATATACCGCATTACCTACCCCTCGCGGCCACTCGTAAAGGCAGCCAATGTAGATGGCGCGAGCATTGACGAATTGCTTAACAACCTGAAATTACCCGAATATCGGACACGCTACCGCACCCGCCGCGAATTACGGGGACGTGATGCATCGCAGGTATTATCCAAACTGAACACCTGGGTAGCTGGCCTCGACAAGAACGATCCGCGTTACGAACATCACTTGCTGGAAGGCCTATGGGTAAGCTGGGGAATGGACAAAGTGGATCAGAAGCTTTTGAAACAGGTATTACGCGCCAAAGATTACCACGCCCGTGCAGCGGCTGTTCAGGTGGTGCGCTACACGGGACATCAGGTGCCCGATCAGGCGGATTTGCTCATGCAGGCGGCACGGGATGAAAACAGCCGCGTACGGTTAATGGCCATCGTTGCTGCTTCCTGGATTGGTAAGGAAAAAGGATTGCCAATTCTGGCAGAAGCCAAGAAAATGCCGCTCGACGATTGGACGATCCATGCGTATGAAGCTGCTGAGGCGCACCTGAAAGGAGAAAATGCAAAGAAAGAGAAGCAAGTTGTTGCTACTACCAGCCTGAAAGGGAATGACCTGATCCTGTTCAACCAGGGACGTCAAATTTACGCGAAGGAAGGCTACTGCAGCACCTGTCATCAGCCGGATGGGAAAGGACTCGAAGCGTCCGGCTTCCCGCCACTGTCGGGGCAATGGATTGCCGGCAGCGACGAAAGGTTGATCAAGATCGTGTTAAAAGGCTTGCTGGGGCCGATCGAGGTGAATGGTAAGAAATATCCTGGCCAGGTGCCGATGACACCTTTTGCCGGCCTTTTGAAAGATGACGAAGTAGCGGCAGTATTGACATATGTGCGCAACTCCTTTGGTAACAAAGGCCCGGCTATTTCACCTGAAAAAGTTAAACAAGTGCGTGCCGCTACCGAAAGCAAGAAGGACTTCTATTCGCCGGAACAACTTCTAAAAGACCATCCTTTGGAAAAATTGTAATAAGAATATAACAGATCGTCGATTTCAATACGAGAGCGGAGGGGAAACCTCCGCTTTTTGTATGTTCTAATGGGCTTATTCGTATCACAGGTACGCCAGGTGACCGCGAAGGAGACAACTTATCTGGCCGACATTTACAACTGGCGAACCAACCGGATCCCTGCCGGGCGGTGGTTATAGACACTCTGCTGGCTGTAAGGTTACCTTTTGCTACGGATGCCGGTTATGGTCTGAAATAATCAGCGGAAGCCAGATGCTCATCCGGAATTGACGCTGGATAACGGATAAAGGCATGTGTCTGCTGACATGAGCCAACACAGAAATATCATATTTTATCGTTCCGCGCTTTCAGGTTTGTATTTGCTTCAAAAGGCATAAATGATGGCGGGTTTGCGATACTTTTTGCTAGGTAAAACCATAAAAAATGCGTATCTTTACGTGCTTAAAAAGCCAGATAATGGTTCTTTTTATCCAAGTGTAAAACAAACTATATGTCAAACGAAGCAGTGCTAGAAGTAAACAGCTATTCGGCTGAAAATATCCAGGTTCTTGAAGGTTTAGAGGCCGTTCGTAAACGTCCGGCGATGTATATCGGTGACACTGGCTTCAAAGGGGTGCACCATTTGATTTGGGAGGTAGTTGATAACTCCATCGATGAGGCGATGGCAGGGTACTGCGATACCATCAACGTTACAGTTGAGAAGAATAATTCGATTACCGTTAAAGACAATGGTCGTGGTATCCCTACCGGGATGCACTCCAAAGAGAATAAATCCGCTTTGGAGGTTGTACTAACGGTTCTTCACGCCGGTGGTAAATTCGACAAAGATACATATAAGGTTTCAGGCGGTTTGCACGGGGTAGGGGTATCCTGCGTGAACGCGCTGTCTATCCATTTGCGGGCCGAGGTACACCGGGAAGGCAAGGTGTTCGAACAGGAGTTTAGTGAGGGCAAGCCGCTTTATTCAACCCGCGTGATCGGTGATTCGGACAAAACAGGGACGATCATCCACTTTTTGCCGGATGCCACCATATTCACGGTAACTGAATTCAAATACGAAACCATTGCAACCCGTCTCCGCGAACTGTCCTACCTCAACAAAGGCATCCGTCTTACACTTGAAGACAAGCGTGAGGAAGATGAGGAAGGCAAATTCCGTGGCGAAGAGTTCTACTCGGAAATAGGTCTGAACGAATTCGTGACTTATCTGGACGCTACACGCCAGCCGCTGATTCCTGAGCCGATCCACATGGAAAGCGACAAGGGTACTGTTCCGGTCGAAGTGGCGATGATGTACAACACGTCATATAGCGAGAATGTATTCTCCTATGTAAACAATATCAACACCATTGAAGGTGGTACCCACGTTTCCGGTTTTCGCGCTGCATTGACACGTACTTTGAAAAACTATGCTGAGAAATCGGGTATTTTGGCGAAGGAAAAAGTGGAGATCAGCGGGGACGATTTTCGTGAAGGTCTTACGGCCGTTATCTCCATTAAGGTAGCCGAGCCGCAGTTTGAAGGTCAAACCAAAACAAAACTTGGGAACGGTGAAGTAACTGGTGCTGTAAGCCAGGTGGTGTCGGAAATGCTCGATACTTATCTCGACGAGCATCCGAAAGAAGCACGTGTGATCATCGACAAGGTGATTTTAGCTGCCAAAGCCCGTATTGCTGCGAAAAAAGCACGCGAGATGGTGCAGCGGAAGAACATTCTGACCGGTACAGGCCTTCCAGGAAAGCTTTCCGATTGCTCCGAGACCGATCCTAACGTCTGCGAATTGTATCTCGTCGAAGGGGACTCGGCAGGTGGAACTGCCAAGCAAGGCCGTAATCGGGCATTTCAGGCGATCCTTCCTTTGCGTGGTAAAATCCTCAACGTAGAGAAAGCACAGGAATACCGCATTTACGAAAACGAAGAGATCAAGAACATGTTCACCGCGATGGGTGTGCAGATCGGTAAAGATGGCGATGAGCGAGCATTGAATATCGACAAGCTGCGTTACCATAAGATCGTAATCATGACCGATGCGGATATTGATGGTAGTCACATCCGGACGCTGATCCTGACGTTCTTCTTCCGTTATATGAAGATCCTTATCGACAGCGGATATATCTACATTGCACAGCCGCCATTGTACCTCGTGAGAAAAGGCAAGGAAGAGCGTTACTGCTGGACCGAGCAACAACGCGAAGAAGCAGTACGTGCAATATCGGGAGGGAAGGAAGACTCGGTGAACGTACAACGTTACAAAGGTCTTGGTGAAATGAATGCCGAGCAGCTGTGGGAAACAACTATGAATCCCGAGCACAGAAGTTTGAAACAGGTTTCTGTTGAATCAGCGGCCGAGGCGGATCACCTTTTCTCCATGCTGATGGGCGACGAAGTAGCCCCACGCCGGGAATTCATCGAGAAAAACGCCAAGTATGCCCGCGTAGATGTGTAGCCATTAGCTCAAACCGCAATATTGAAACGGATGGCTGTGAAATACAGTCATCCGTTTCTTTTTTGGAACGAAAATTTAACATAAACTTCATCGGCCCGAAAACAATAGATTGTTTAGATTCGTTGAATTTTTATTGCCATCCTGATACACCATTTTAATAGCAGAACGTTATGCCTGGCTCATCCGACCATATATATAGCAACGAAAAAAGAAGCAAACTGACCAATTTGTTCGCACTGTTTAAAAGTCCGAAAGAACCGGCTGCAGCAGAGGACGGCAAGGCTGTGAGCTCGTCGGAAAAGGCTACTGCCCAAATGCAGCAAAGCGACCTCATCAGCAGGGACCTTAGCTGGATGAAATTCAACGATCGGGTGCTCGATCAGGCAACAAATGGAGAACGCAACCTGTTCGACCGTCTGAAATTCCTGGCCATCACTTCCTCCAATCTGGATGAATTCTTTACGATCCGGGTAGGTAGCCTTTATAATTATCTCGATTTTGGCAAGGAGCGCCTCGACTATTCTGGCCTGCGCGAAATACCTTTCCGCAAGCTTCTGATGAAAGAAGTGCATGATTTTGCCCGTCGCCAGAACGAATGCTACAAGGACCAGTTGTTGCCGCTCTTCGCGAGCCATGGCTTCCGGATCATCGGAATGGATGAAGTTTCTGAGGAGGAAGGTAATGCCGTGGAGGAATACTTTGAGCGGACAGTTTACCCGATGCTCACTCCAATGCTATTCGATTACACACACGCATTCCCGGTTTTATTGGCGAAAGTCCTGATCCTGGGCGTAATTACGCAGGTGAAAGGAACCACATCGGAAGAGGACAGAAAGCTTTCATTCGTTCAGCTTCCGCCAAATTTGCCACGTTTTTACGTGATAGAGCGGGAGGAAGAATTGCTTTTCCTGCCCATTGAAGCGATCGCGAAAGCACACATCAACAAGCTTTACCGGAACGTGGATATCGTATCCAGGAACTTGTTCAGGATCCTCCGTAACGGAGACTTTACACTTGAAGAAAGTGATGATATTGAAGCAGACTTTATCGATGAGATCAGGACGAAAATCAAAAGCCGCCGTTTAGGACGGGTCGTGCAGGTTTCTATCGAGCCGGATGTGAACCCGGATTTGATGAACCTCATTAAAAAACGTTGGGAGATCGACGATCACAATGTGTTCCCGACCGACGCATTGATCGATTATACAGCATTATGGAGTATTATCAAGCATCCTGAATTCAAAGACCAGATTCCGCCGATCCACCCGCCGGTACCGCCGCTAGGCCTTGACCGGGAGCGCATTCCCGATATTTTTGAGATAATGCGGGAAAGAGATATCCTGCTGCACCATCCTTACAACAACTTTGAACCGGTATTGCAGTTGCTGGAACAAGCGGCGGAAGATCCAAAGGTGCTTTCCATTAAACTGACCATTTACCGTCTCGCAAAAAACTCCCGCGTGACCGAAGCGCTATTGCACGCAGCCGAAAATGGCAAACACGTGGCCGTGCTTTTCGAAGTGAAGGCGCGCTTTGATGAGGAGAATAATATCAAGGAAGCGCAGCGGTTGCAAAAAGCAGGCTGTTTTGTGATCTACGGCATTGGCTTGCTGAAAACCCACACTAAACTGCTTCTCATCGTCCGGAACGAAGGCAACCGGGTACTACGTTACGCGCATTTGTCGAGTGGTAATTATAATGAAGATACATCCAGACTATATACCGACACCGGCCTGTTAACTTCCAATGAGGAGTATACGCACGATATTTCGGAGTTCTTCAATGTCATCACAGGCCATTCGATTCCGTCCGAATATCAGAACCTTATTACGGCCCCACGCTATATGCGTGCGAAATTGATCGAGCTCATTCAGCAGGAAGCGGAGAATGCGAAGGCAGGCCTGAAAAGTGGTATCTGTATTAAAATAAATTCTCTGGAAGACCGCGACATGATCTATGAACTGTACAAGGCCTCCGAGGCTGGTGTACCCATCAAACTGATCGTCCGTGGAATGTGTTGCTTGCGGCCACAACGCAAGGGATTGAGTGAAAATATCACGGTACGCTCACTGGTAGGCGACTTTTTAGAACATTCACGCATTTTCTACTTCCACCAGAACGGCAATCCGCTCGTGTACGGAGGCAGCGCCGATGCGATGGTCCGCAGCTTCGACAAACGCATCGAGTCACTCTTCAAGCTGGTGGATCCGCGCGTACGGCAAGAAGCAATTCACATTCTTTATTATAGCCTTAAAGACAATGTAAATGCCTATGAATTGCAGGAGGATGGCAACTACATCAAATGTGAGATCGAAGCAGGCAGCGCGCCTTTGAATGTGCATGAGGCATTTTATGATGTCACGCTTGATCAGGTGATGGCCACGCAGCTTTTCAAAGAAGAGGATAAGCGCATAGAACTGGCGGCCGTAGCCACAGCCGCCAGAACTTCCGAGCTTGCCGAAACAGACGCGGAAGGGAAGCAGATCGATCCTGAAAATTAATTATTCTTTGTAAAAAACACGCTTGACGCGGTCGCCGATACCCGTCAGGATTTCATAGGGGATGGTGTTGATGGTTTTGGCGAGTTCTATAATTGGGACTTCTTTGCCGAAAACGATCACTTCATCCCCTTCTTCTATATGGGCGTTAGTGACGTCGATCATTGTCATATCCATGCAAATATTTCCGATAGTAGGGCATAAGGTGCCATTGACCCACACTTTACCGACACCGTTACCCAATCCGCGATCGTACCCGTCGGCATAACCGATCGCAAGTGTTGCGATAGCCGAATCGTGATCTACAACGCCTTTCCGGCTGTATCCGACTGTCTCGCCCGACGTCAGATATTTGATTTGGGAGACGATCGTCTTCAATGTTCCAACGGATTGCAATGCATGCTGGTCCTGTCCGGTCGCCTCCACGCCATAGAGGCCGATACCGAGCCTTACCATGTCGAGGCGGTATTCCGGGAAGCGTACAATCCCCGCAGAGTTGAGGATATGTTTAATGGTTTTGTATCCCAATGTGTTTTCAATCAATTCGGCACCTTCCATGAACTGCGCATATTGCTTTCTTGAAAACTCGTTGTGTACACCTTCGTCGGCACCTACCAAATGGGAAAATATGCTCGCTACTTTAAGGGCGGGGTTCTTCCGGAGCTGTTCCACGAGCCATTCATAGTCGTCTCTCACAAAGCCAAGCCGGTGCATGCCGGTATCGAGTTTCAAATGCACGGATGGTGTGTTGGCAGGTTCGGCTTTTCTAGAAATATATTCAACCCAATCGGTCAGAATGCGGCGGCTGTAAATTTCAGGTTCGAGTTTGTATTGCCAAAGCAGATCAAAGGTCGGCAACGTGGCATTCATGACCATAATAGGCAATGCAATGCCGCTTTGGCGTAGTACTACACCCTCATCGGTATATGCTACCCCGAGATAATCGACTCGGTGGTATTGCAGTAATGCGGCCACTTCCGAACTCCCGCTTCCATAGGCGAATGCCTTAACCATGGCCATCACTTTGGTGCCCTGGCCAGCCCGTGCGCGGTAATAGTTGAGGTTATGTACCAACGCATCCAGGTTGATTTCGAGCACAGTATCATGTGCTTTCTGCTGAATGCGGTGTACGATTTTCTCAAATGAAAACGGTCGTGCTCCCTTCACGAGCACGAGGGTGTCGGCCAGGGTGTGGAAGGCAAATGTTTTGAGAAAACCGTCGGTATCGTCGTAAAATTCCTGTTCAGGAATGTCGAACAACGATGCCTGGCTGCTAATCTGTTTGCCGATACCGATCAGGCGGTCAATGCTTTTTTCGCTTACCAATCGGGAGACCATTTTGTAAAGCTCCGTTGGCGTCTGGCCCGTTTGCAGGACATCTGAGAGAATGACGGTTTTCCGGTTCCTCTGTTCCTGCTGCGCAAGAAAGTTCAGGGCCATGGACAGGCCTTGCAGGTCGTTATTATAAGCGTCGTCGATGATGTAGGAGTTGTTGATCCCCTCTTTCAGCTCCAAACGCATGGAAACCGGTTTGAGCAGCAACACCCGTTCCTGAATGACGGCAGGTTCAAGGCCAAAGTCCAGCAGGAAAACAATGCAATGTGTCAGGTTTTCGAGAGACGCATCATCGCGGAAGCCGGTTTCAAAGTTATGGATGCCAAGCTTGCCGGTAAGCGAGATGACAGTTTTGTCCTTCTGCCGCACAAAAGTTACTTGCACATGCGAACCCGAATAGTTACTTCCCCAGGTGAGCGTTTCCAGGAACGGGTTCACGGGTTTCAGTATCAGGCTTATTTCCTCGTCTATTTCGTGGTAGTCTTTTCGGTAAATGAGTTTTTTGACCTTGGTAAAAAGGCGCAACTTTTCGGTGATTTTCTGCTTGCGGCTACGGAAACCGTCGTCGTGTGCAGGGCCGATATTGGTAAAAATGCCGACAGTGGGCTGCATAACCGGTTGCAGGTATTCCATTTCGTGCGCTCTGGAAATACCGGCCTCGAAAATGGCCAGCGAATGTTCCTTACTCAGGTTCCAAACCGAAAGCGGCACACCTATCTGCGAATTGTAGCTTTTCGGGCTTGCGACAATGCTGCGGCCCGGCGATAGCAATTGTACGAGCCATTCCTTCACGATCGTCTTGCCGTTGCTACCTGCAATGCCGACCACCGGAATGTCAAACTGTTTTCTTTTAGCTGCCACGAGCTGTTGCAATGCCCGAATGCTCGAAGTTACCACCCATATTTGGGCGTCCTCCCACGCTGAAACTGTCTCCCGCAATTCTCCTGTAAATGCAGCTTCTTCAACCACAAACTCGCGCACACCCGCTGCGTAGAGCTCCGGAATGAACCGGTGGCCATCGTGACGCTCACCTTTTATCGCAAAAAAAATGCTTTGACCGGGAAAGGAAACCTGGCGGCTGTCGGTCAGGATATATGGGGCTTGTGTAGTTACAACAGGGGATGTATTGACGGTAAGACTCATTCCAATGCTCGTTAATCAGAGCACAAAGGTATTAATCCTACATCCATTTTTTAGATTTGAAATAAAATATCATCCCTATCGTGACAGCGACCATAAGTCCCCAAACATAGTAGTAACCATTGGGATCTTTTAGCTCCGGCATAAACTCGAAATTCATACCATATATACCCACGATAAACGTCAGTGGCATAAAAACGGCCGAAAAGATGGTCAGCGTTTTCATCACCTGGTTCATACGGTTGCTGATCGTCGACAAATGCACGTCCACCAGGCTGGCCACCAATTCGCGGTAAGAATCGATGGTGTCGAGTATCTGCATAATGTGGTCGTAAAGATCACGGTAGTAGGGGATTACATCCCTGCTGATCTGCATATTGTCTTCGCGGATCAGTTGGTTGACCATATCGCGCAACGGCCATATTTGCCTGCGGGCAATGGTGAGCTCGCGCTTTAATGCGTACAGGTCTTTAAGCGAAAGATCATCTTCACCCCGGATTACCTGGTCTTCGGCGGTATCGAGCGCATCGCCGAGTTTTTCAATGACAATGAAGTAGTTATCCACCACCACATCCATCAACGCAAAAAACAAATAATCCGGGCCGTTACGCCGGGTTTTACCGACCGATGCTTCCAGCCGGTTCTCGACAGAGACAAATATATCCGACGAGAGTTCTTCCTGGAACGACAATACGTAATTTTTGCCCAATACAAAACTGACATGCTCCGAGGAAATGCTGATTGGTGATTCTGAATCGACATGAAGCATTTTGAGCGTGAGGAACAATTGGCCGGTGTCGTATAGTTCCAGCTTCGGTTTATGTTCGGTATTGACGACATCTTCCAGCAGTAGCGGATGCAAATGGTAGAAATTGCCCAGCTTCCCGATCATAGATATGTCGTGGATCCCGTCCACATTCAGCCAGGTAATGAAGTTTTCACCGTTTTCGGCCGCCTTGCAATCGTCCAGCGATTTCACCGTCTCTTCCTTATACATGTGCTCGTTGTACCGCACACGCCGGATCCTTGTCTCCAGACCAATGTCGGGACCAATGTAAGTAAGCGTGCCCGGCGATGTAAGCAGGCCACGCTTACGGTACTTTCTGGACTTTCTGGTGCCGTTGTTTGTCCTGTTCAAATCAGGTATTATTTGAGGTGAAACACAAGCAAAGGTACATGCGTATCGACAACAAGCTTGCGGGTAATGCTCGGGTTGATCAGATATTCTTCAATGAACGACCGCTCGCGTGTGGACATGATCAGCAAATCGGCCTTAACCTCGTCGCAATAAGCCTCGATGCCGTCGAGTATGTGTCTGTTTTCGCGGATCACGATCTGTTCATTGGCTATCGTGAAATGCGATTTTATTTCGGCAATATATTGGTTATCAGGCTGGACGTCAGGTTGGCTATCTGACTTGATTTTGAGGAGTGTGAGCTTGGCACCGAGGTGGTTCATCAACACAAAAACCTCACGCAGGATGTTGTTCTCTTCGTATTCGAACTGCGTGGCGTACACGACGTTTTTAAATTGGCTCAATTCTACCTGCGGCGGAACCACAAGCACGGGGCATGGCGAGTTCAATGCAATCTGCGTGGCGGAACTGCCGATGAGTTTGTCGAGAAAACCACCTGTTCCTGTTCGTCCGATGACGATCATATCGGGCACATGGTCGTTGATAGCTTCTTCAATCGCGGATTGAACGCTTCCCAATGCCCAGATGGCCTTTGCATTAAAGCCCTCAGCAGCGAGGTCGGCAACGTATCCGTCGAGCCGTTTATGAAATTCGCCTTCGAGTTCTGTGGTCATCGTCAGGAAATCGGAGCCTCCGATGCCCGGCATCACGTTTCCTGGTGTCACGTTCACATCAGCAATGTAGGGTTGGTATGCGTGTAGGATCAGGAGCTCCGTTACGTTTTTTTCGGCGATTATCTTGGCGGCGGCCAACGCGCGCTCGGCATTTTCGGAAAAATCTATGGCTATTAATATGCTTCTCATACTGGTAGTGTTTTGTTTTGGGTAGGGATTAGGCCGAACATATGGATTTTCGCAACCGGAGTCAAGGACTTTGATCATGTTTTGGTGTACCGGCGAAGTTCCGGGAGCCCGTTCGCATGAGATTTAATGTTAGGGTAACCTTGGAGGTTTCAAATTTTGTGCCAAATTGTACAGGAATTGGCGCTTTACAGCCTGCCTGCATCCGGCGGTACTTACCATGTTTTGCATTTGTCCAATACCTCCCGGGCTTTTAATTAAACGGTTGTTTATTTTATATTCTCTCTTCTGTTTAGTACAAACATTCATTATTATTGTTCAAAACATAATTAAATTCTGTGTTTTGCGTAAAATGCATTGGTTGTGTTGACAATCATTAATTTGATTTTTTATAAGTTTACCGTTACAAACTAATTAGGATACCAAATTCTCTGTATGAAGAGCAAGATTACCACTATCAATATCGTGCTGGTTACCATTGCCGCGATAGCCTCCGTTTTAAGTGCTTATGATATCCTGCCGTTATCCGATAGTGTACTGATCGGCCTCCGTTGGCTGGCACTGGCCAGTCTGGTCGTATATGCGATCATCAAAAGGAACCTTACGACTTCCATTCTGATTTCAATGCTCGTCGGAACGGAGATCGGCTACGATTTCCCGAAAATGGGTACCGAGCTGCATTTCTTGCGGCAAATCTTCCTGCAAATGATCAAAACGGTGATTGCGCCGCTACTTTTCGCGACGCTGGTCACCGGTATTGCCGGTCATTCCGATCTGAAACAGGTAGGCCGGATGGGTTGGAAGTCATTGCTGTATTTCGAGGTCGTAACCACGTTCGCATTGATCATCGGGCTATTTTTTGCCAACTGGTTCAAACCCGGCGTCGGTATTATCCCGCCGGAAAGCCTGAACGCCACACTGCCGAAAGTAAACCAGCAAACCTGGCAGGAAATTGTACTGCATTCATTTCCCGAGAACGTCGCGAAATCCATTTACCACGGCGAAGTATTGCAAATTGTCGTTTTCAGCGTGCTTTTCGGCATTAGTCTTGCATTGCTGCCTTCCGCAAAAAAAGAGAAATTTGTACACGGCGTAGAGCTTCTGGCGGAGGTAATGTTCAAGTTTACCAAGATCATCATGTATTTCGCACCTATCGGTGTGGGAGCGGCCATTGCCGAAACGGTAGGCCATATGGGGATCGATGTCTTGAAAAACCTCGCATTGCTGCTTGCCACATTATATTGTGCGCTGATCGTCTTCATCCTGATCGTATTCGTGCCGGTGGCGCTGGTTGCGAGAATTCCCGTTATTAAGTTCGCAAAAGCAATTTTTGAACCGGTTTCCATTGCGTTTGCTACTACAAGTTCGGAATCTGCATTACCCAAGGCGATGGAGAAAATGGAGAAGTTCGGCGTCCCTCGCCAGATCGTATCATTTGTGATGCCAACGGGTTACAGCTTCAACCTCGATGGTTCTACATTATATCTTGCATTAGCCACGGTATTCGTAGCGCAGGCAACGGGCACTGAAATGTCGATCGGGCAGCAGCTTACCATGGTATTATTGTTAATGCTCACCAGCAAAGGTGTGGCCGGTATCCCGCGGGCTACTTTGGTGATATTGTTAGGCGCGATCGCTAACTTTGGCATGCCCGAATGGCCTGTATTGCTGATCATGGGGATCGACGAGCTGATGGACATGGCCCGTACTTCGGTGAACGTGACGGGAAACTGTCTGGCAACGGCTGTTATTGCACGTTGGGAAGGTGAGCTCGATGATCAGAAAATGCACGATTCGGACAAGGTTGTGGAAGTACCCGTAGCCAGCGAAGTTTAATATCACGTCATTTTCACAGTAAATTTTATGTTGACCGTTTACGGGATCCCTAATTGCGATACCATTAAAAAAGCACGCACCTGGCTCGATAAAAACAAGGTGCCTTACCAATTTTACGATTACAGAAAGGACGGCATTAGCCCTGAAAAAATCAGCAGCTGGTTCAGCGAATTTCCCTGGGAGAAAGTTTTGAATAGGGCTTCCACCACCTGGAAAGAGCTCAGTGACGAAGAAAAGGCGGCGGTAACTGACGCAAAGTCGGCTGCGAAATTGCTTTCATCGAGTCCAACCGCCATCAAAAGGCCGGTGATCGAAGACGAAAACGGCAAAGCGCTCACGCTTGGTTACAACGAAAAAATCTACGAGGAAACTTACCTCAAATAGGTTTTACGCAAACAATGACGACTTTTGATTGATCGGCCAGGGTGGTGGCGAACAGATAATGGTCGCCACCATCTTTGAGTTTCCACTTCTTCCTTAACTCCTCGGGTTTCGCAGGGAAATTGCGCGTGGTAATATGGGCTTTATCGCCGACAATGTGCTGCGCAATCTCGCGGATATCGGGCTTGCAAACCGCCAATATTTTAAAGCTTCGGCCCGGAAAGTCGTTTACAAACGCTTCCGAGGTATAAAGTTGGCTGTGAATGGCCAATTTTTGCAGGTTAAACCTTATACAAAGCGTTTTAAATGCACCGGCTTTGAGTACAGCGGCATGCGGTTCATATAAATAACCAAGCGGTTTGGAATAACCGACAACAGCCGCACGCTCTTCTTCACGACTAAAATCCAGCTGATGAACAGGCTTTCCCCTGTGATCAACGATCCTGACTTTGATTTTGAAATCCTGCACCTGCATTTCCCGGTCGAGGACAAATAGCAGCTCTTTACATTCCTGCTCATAGCCCATTACATGCACCTCTTTCAACTTTTGAAGCTCTTTGGAGGCAAGATCGATGTCAAGCAATGGAGAGGTTTTGATCAGAATATTGGGCGCTGCTTTAAACAGCAGTGGTAGGTTACCGGCCACATCGGGGGTGCAATCGGCAAGGCGGACAACTTTTTCCTTGTTGGCGTCACGGCGGGCAGGGTCGGCGTAGAGCCAGTCGGAGATTAGGCCGTCGTGCAACGCGTTGAGCGACTCGCCCGTGTGTATATGAATGTGCGTAGCTCCCAGTTGCGTGAAGTTGTAAGCGGCACTGGAAGCCACTTCGGGTTGTTGTTCGAAATAATGGGTTTCGGTGAAGCTGCGGCTCATATAGTAGCAATCGATGCCCATTCCGCCAGTAACGTCGGTCAGCGTATTGCCCGAAACGATACTTGATTTATAAAGTGCCGTAGCTTCCGACGAACACTGCTCTACGGACAATGCAGGCGGGAAAAAGAGTCTTTCGTTAGCCGACCATTCTGGCAGTTTTTTCAAGGCCTTCTGCCGTGACTGGATTTGTCCCGCCAGTTTTCTTACATCCAGTCCTCTAAATTTACCGGCTTTCAAAATCAGCTCGCCCGCATTGTCATGCAAATGTTCGCGAATGAATGTCATTTCTGCATCCGTAAACCCTTTTTGCTCACCGTCAGCCGCCAGCGTATCCTTGCCTGTATCCATTTGTTCAACTAGTTCTGGTTCCGAAAGTACATCATTTTTGCCGGGCGGCGATAACAGGGAAGCTGCGAAGGGGCAATTTGAAATATTATCAGAATCATAGCAAAAGTCGATGCCCTGCTACCAATTGATACTCAGTAAAATGGCCTGTATGTGTCCTTAATACAGTTTCTTTCTGAGTAGGACTAACCAAATGAAAATTATAACTTGTCGCTCAATCCTAAATTTCCCTGTTTAAAACCTTTATTATCATGAGAATTAAGACCTTTGAAGAGTATAAGGTTGCCTACCAGCAAAGTGTAGACGATCCCGAAGGTTTCTGGGCAGAAGTGGCCCAACAATTTCAATGGCGTAAACCGTGGAAGAAAGTGCTAAGCTGGGACTTTCAGGAAGCGCGTACGAAATGGTTTGAAGGTGGTGTAATGAACATCACGGAAAACGCGCTGGACCGCCACCTGGCCGAACGCGGTGATCAGCCCGCGATTATCTGGGAACCTAACAACCCAGAGGACAAGGCGGTGACACTCACCTACAACGTATTGTTTGACCAGGTTTGCCGTTTTGCCAATGTGTTGAAGAAACATGGCGTGCAAAAAGGCGACAGGGTTTGTATATACCTGCCGATGGTGCCTGAGCTGACTGTTGCTGTGCTCGCCTGTGCGCGTATCGGTGCGGTGCATTCGGTGGTTTTTGGTGGCTTTTCTGCAAAATCCATTGCCGACAGGATCAATGACGCAGAATGCACAATGGTGATCACTTCCGACGGCGCATTCCGCGGCCCTAAGGTGATTCCTATGAAAGACACTGTGGATGAGGCGCTTGTACAATGTTCTTCTGTTAAAAACGTGATCGTGATGACGCGTACCCGTACCCCGGTGCATATGCTGAAAGGCCGGGATCTGTGGTGGGAAGAAGAAGTAAAACAAGTGAATTCCGTGTGCCCGGCCGAGCCGATGGACGCTGAGGATATGCTTTTCATTCTCTATACTTCCGGGTCGACAGGGAAACCGAAAGGTGTAGTGCATACCTGCGGCGGTTACATGATCTACGCGACGTACACATTTGCGAATGTATTCCAGTATGAACCAGGCGAAGTGCATTTCTGTACGGCCGATATTGGCTGGATCACCGGTCACAGCTACATTGTTTACGGGCCGCTTTGCTACGGTGCTACTTCCGTGGTGTTCGAGGGTGTTCCAACTTACCCGGATGCAAGCCGTTTTTGGAAAATTGTTGAAAGACATAAAGTAAATATCCTGTACACGGCTCCTACGGCCATCCGCTCGCTGATGGGCTTTGGTCTGGATTACGTAAAAGGACATGATTTCTCTTCTTTGCGCAAACTTGGTTCGGTAGGGGAGCCTATCAACGAGGAAGCATGGCATTGGTACAAAACCAACATCGGCGGTGACCATTGCCCGTTGGTCGACACCTGGTGGCAGACCGAAAACGGCGGTATCATGATTTCGCCGTTGGCCGGCATCACGCCCGAAAAACCGACATTCGCTACATTGCCATTGCCGGGCATTCAGCCTGTGCTGGTAGATGAAGCTGGCCAGGAAATAGAAGGAAATGGCGTAAGTGGTAACCTTTGTATTAAATTTCCGTGGCCGGGCATCATCCGCACTACCTACGGCGACCACGAGCGCTGCCGCCAAACCTACTTCTCGGCTTACCCCGGGAAGTATTTCACGGGCGACGGCTGCTTGCGCGACGAGGACGGATACTACCGCATCACTGGCCGCGTCGATGACGTACTGAACGTATCTGGTCACCGTATTGGTACTGCCGAGGTGGAGAATGCGATCAATATGCACCTTGGCGTCGTAGAATCGGCGGTAGTCGGTTACCCGCACGATATCAAGGGCCAAGGCATTTACGCTTACGTAATCACGGAGCATGCGCCGGACGATCCTGAAATGTTCAGAAAAGATATTTCTGCGACCGTTTCCCGAATTATCGGTCCGATCGCGAGACCTGATAAAGTTCAGTTTGTTTCTGGTCTGCCAAAAACACGTTCCGGCAAGATCATGCGCCGGATTCTAAGAAAAATTTCGGAAGGTGATGTGAGCAACCTGGGCGATACATCGACGTTGCTGGACCCTGCTGTTGTGGAGGAGATCAAGGCAGGTAAATTGTAAGATCCGAATTGAGATTCATAAGTCAAAAGGCCCCATTTTGGGGCCTTTTGCATTCTCTGAGCGAGAAATCTATTTGATTTTAACCGAACTCACTTTATCCGCAGCGCATCCACATCCTTTTGCACAGCCGCCGCTGTTACGCCTATCAAACGCCTGCCATATCCGCCAGCCCATATAACCTGCAGCCAACAGAAACAATATATAAACGACGATTCGTTGAGTTTCCATAAACACCTTAACTGCAATTTACTGCCAATTGTTCCGCTGCGCCAGCCTGAATGCATGCTGATAATGGTGCTCGCTGTGCCATGCATAATTGGCTATGACTTCATCGAGACGGAAAGATTTCTGAGAGCCGGGGTGAAAGTAGGTTCGTGCAAGATCATTTTCATCCAACGAATTCAGTAACAGCACCCAGCGTAAATGCACATAGCGGATGAGCTGTAACGAAAGTTCCACTTGCGCCGTTTTCGCATCTGGTAACTCTGCCCACAGTTGCTCTTCATAAGGCTTGATCACCGGATTATCCTCTGTCATGGCCAGCCTGCAACGCGTGTAAGCATTGATATGGCTATCGGCCACATGGTGAATCAATTGCCGCACCGTCCAGCCCTCCGGGCGATATGGAGTGTCCAGCTTATGATCATCCCATCCGCCCAGTAAATTGATGAATTTAGAAGGCAATGCACTTATAATCTGAATATTGGTTTTTATTTCGGCAGGGGTATAGCTATCCTGCGCTTGGAAGTCTCCAATAGGGTAGCGGAGGTCGTACGGGTTCATGTGTGGTGGTGTTAATGAGTGAATTTTGAATAACTGAATAGGAAGGCGTGCAATATCCTGACCTATTGACATCCTGACCTAAGGACTTCTAACTGTTTAGAAATTTTCACTGATCACCTGCACCAGTTCGGGGTGTGCTCCGGGGGCTGCTGCGATAATGTCGCCTCCGAAAAGGTAATTGTCGCCGCCTTTGAAATCAGTTACAATGCCGCCGGCTTCTTTGATGAGCAGCGTACCTGCTGCCATGTCCCAGGAATTGAGATTGTATTCATAGAAACCATCGAAACGGCCTGCTGCCACGTATGCCAAATCTACCGCTGCCGCGCCCATGCGGCGGATGCCGTGGGTTTTTTGCATGAGGAGTTCGAGGATGTACATATAGCGTTTTTGCTTTTCAAAGCGGGAGTAGGGGAAGCCGGTGGCAATGAGGGAGTCCTGCAATCTGGGGACGGTCGAGATCCTGATATTTTTTCCATTGCACCAGGCACCGCCGCCTTTCCAGGTGTAAAACATTTCATTCAGGCTCGGCTCGTGGATCACGCCTACAAGCAGTTCTTTCCCGCGGGCGAGGCCTACACTCACGCAATACACGGGGATGCCGTGGATGAAATTCGTGGTGCCGTCGAGCGGATCGATGATCCAGTTCAATGCGCTTGGATCGGGTTCCTGGCCGGTGGTGCCTTCTTCGGTGATGAAACTGGCTTCGGGAAGGATTTCCTGCAAACCAGCCACCAGGAGCTTTTCAGCTTCCTTGTCGACGTAGGATACCAAGTTGTTGAGGTCTTTGTACTCGATTTTATCACGAGAAAAAAGGGCTGCTTCCTGCTGGATAAATGAGGACGCCTGCCTTACTATTTCAATGGTTTTTTGTGTCAGCAACTCCAGATCCATACGCAATTTCCTTTTTAGGAATTTTTGAAAGTGAATTGTTAATATAGTAAACCCTGATGATCAGCATCGCCAGGATAGGAATGACCACATAATTATGCTTCATCACATTGCCGGTTGCGCAAAGTAACAGAAATGCATAAAAAATCAACAGATATTGAAACCAGCTGGGTTTCCTGGTTTTCGAAAGGGAAAAAATAAGGGGCATCCACAATGGAAATGCCCAGAGCACATCATAATTCCAGCTGGTCACGCCGTGGTTCGTGCCAAACCAGAGAAGCAGCAAAATCCAGCCTGCAAGCCCGGCAATGCCGAAAAGTATTTTATCAAGTACAAAATCGACCCGTTCGGTGCGGATTTGCCAGTAGGTAAACGCGAGTGTCAGGATGGCCAGCGACCAAAAAACGACCGTTGGTGTCAGCGGGCTAACGGGCGGTGCGGGGGCAGCTGTAAATATTTTCCGTGTTGCGGATACCAGCGGAACCGTGCCGTTTGCTGTTTTTACCTTTGCATCCGCAAATGCAATGGCCAGGTTATCGGGCAAAAATGTGGCCTGCTCGGGCGTGGCGATTTCGTCCGATGGCGCTCCTATGGCGAGATCCATTCCGAAATCGGCCCAGGGGTTTTGTTTGAATGCATACCGGTCGATCCACTGGCGGAAGCTCAATTTTTCTTTGGTGTAACCATTGTAAATGAGGCTGTCGCCAACAGCTGCTTTCAATGCCACGGTCATGCGCGTGGCGCAGTTGTCGTAAAAGAATTTGTATTGATATTCCCGGTTTTCGGGCAGGTAATTGTTTTCGAGGAAATTATACAGTCTTTGTTTTTGGGGAATCGAGAGATTTAAAACCTGCTCTGAAATAGAGCGGTTTTCTTCCTGGTAATGCGCTACCTGATAGGAAAGCGGCGAAACGGAAATGCTGTATGGCAAAGTCCCTCTCAGGAATTTGATATAAAAATTACCTTCCTGGAAACTGAATGTGCCATAATTGAACGCACGGTCAATGCCTGTTACTGGATCGTTGACCCAAAGTACGCTATGGCCAAAGCCGGAATACAATTCCTGTCCCGGGGCAATAGTAACGAGGCTGATCTTTGCCGAAGGGCTCAAAGTCGTGAATTGCGCATGCAAAACCGACGGATTAGCCAGCCATAGAAGGCTTAAAAGCATTCCGAACCGCAGAAGCGACCATTGAAATACGAAACGTCGGCGCATGATGTGAGAGGGGAAATGCATATTGTTGGTTAAATGGTTAATCCTCATCTTCATCGGATTTTCTTTTATCATCAGCCTTTCCTGCCACCACGATCACGATTTCGCCTTTCACAGGCTTGTCGCCGAAATGCGCAATCACTTCGGTAACTGTCCCACGAACGTTCTCTTCAAACATCTTGCTCAATTCCCGCGATACGGAAACCTGCCTGTCAGGCCCGAAAAACTCCGAAAACTGCTGTAATGCCTTCACCAATCGGTGCGGCGATTCGTAGAAAACCATTGTCCGCTCCTCGTTGACGAGGTTTTGCAGGCGGGTCTGCCGACCTTTTTTATGTGGCAAAAAGCCTTCAAATGTAAAACGGTCGTTAGGCAAGCCAGAATTGACCAGTGCGGGTACAAACGCGGTAGGCCCGGGCAGGCATTCAACGGGTACGCCCTCGCGGATGCATGCGCGCACGAGCAGGAAACCGGGATCGGAAATGGCCGGGGTGCCTGCGTCGGATACAAGCGCCATCGTCTCACCCTTGCGGATGCGTTCGACCACGCGCGAGACGGTCTGGTGCTCGTTATGAATGTGATAGCTGTGCAAAGGTTTCGAAATGCCCAGATGTTTAAGCAGGTTCCCCGACGTGCGGGTGTCTTCTGCCAGGACTACATCGACGTTTTTCAAGACGTTGATAGCCCTTAATGTAATGTCTTCGAGGTTGCCGATCGGCGTAGGTACTATATAGAGTTTCATGTGTTATAAATCCGGTCGATCGCAGCGGCCAGCTTGTGGTCCTTTTCTGTTACGACGTCGCCGGCATCGTGGGTATTCAATTCAAAACTAACCTTGTTGTACATATTGGTCCAGAAAGGATGATGGTCCATTTCGTTCACAACATCGGCCACTTTGTTCATAAAGGCAAAAGCTTCCCGAAAATCCTTGAATGAAAAGCTTTTTTTGAGTTTGTTATCTTCTTCCTGCCACATGGTTTCTGGTATTTTGTTGTAATACTTTTTGCCAAAATACCCATGCCATCGGAGATTTCAGGCTCGATTTCTACCCCCGAATATAGCGCTAATCTTTCTGAAATTCCGAGGTGCGGTAGCCGATTCGGGTGCATTCAAGTATATTTGAACTTTGGCCGGTCTCAAAGCCGTTACAGCTATACGAGGCGACCGGGCGTGTCGGCCGGAGGCCTCCGCAATAGTCGGCACGAAGCAGGAGCTTCGAGCCATATTTAAGCCTTGCGCCATTGCATTATTAATTAAAGACGGCTTTCGGGAGAAGGCAACCATTATGAAAGTAGAACTAGTCCGCGTGAATGACGCCTTCCATTTCGAAGGCACCGGTTCCTCCGAAGTAAAAGTACATACCGACGGCTCGCCTGAAATTGGCGGTACCAATCTGGGCGTGAGGCCGATGGAGCTGTTGCTGATGGGCCTCGCAAGCTGCAGTGCCATTGACGTAGTGCTTATCCTCAAAAAGCAGCGCCAGGACATCACTGACTTCCGCATTGTGGCCGACGGTGACCGTGAGCAGGAGCCTGATACAAAGCGTAAACCTTTCCGGAAAATCCATTTGACCTTCAAATTCGCAGGTAACAACCTCGACGAGAGCAAGATCAACCGCGCGATCGGCCTTTCGATGGAGAAATACTGCTCGGCAACCGCACAATTGGAAGCGTTGGCGACCATTACTTATGACGTTGAAATCGCTTCGGTGTAATATCAAATATCCATGCAACAATACCACGACCTGCTGCGCCATATTCTGAAAGAGGGCGTTAAGAAAACAGACCGGACCGGCACCGGCACCATCAGTGTTTTTGGCTATCAAATGCGTTTCGACCTGAAAAAGGGATTTCCCTTGGTTACGACCAAAAAGGTGCATACCAAATCGATTATCCATGAATTGCTTTGGTTTTTACAGGGCGATACCAACATCGGTTACCTGAAAGAGCACGGCGTGTCGATCTGGGATGAATGGGCGGATGAAAATGGCGACCTCGGTCCGGTTTACGGCAAGCAATGGAGAAGTTGGGAAGGTGCCGACGGGAAATCCGTTGATCAATTGCAGGAGGTTTTGAAACAACTCAAAAATTCGCCGGACTCGCGCAGGATCATCGTTTCGGCTTGGAACCCTTCCGAACTGCCGCAAATGAAGCTGCACCCATGCCATGCGTTGTTCCAGTTTTACGTGGCACCACCTGATACCGAGGCCGGTGAAACGAAGGGTAAGCTCTCGTGCCAGCTTTATCAACGCAGTGCGGATGTATTCCTGGGCGTACCGTTCAACATCGCAAGTTATGCATTGCTGACGATGATGATTGCCCGTGAATGCGACCTGGATCTGGGCGATTTTGTATGGACCGGCGGCGATACCCACATCTACTTGAACCACCTCGAACAGGTTGAAACTCAACTTAGCCGGGAGCCTAGGGCATTACCGGAGTTAATACTAAACCCGGCAATCAAAAATGTATTAGACTTTAAATTTGAAGATTTCGAACTCCGGAACTATAACCCATGGCCGGGGATCAAGGCTCCGGTAGCCGTGTAAAGATCGCCGCGGAATGAGTATTCAATACATATTAGAAATCGTCGGAACATTCGCATTCGCGATTTCCGGCGCGTTGGCTGTGAAGGATCAGAAGCACCAGGATTGGTTTGGTGCGAGCTTCACAGCCTTTATTTCATCCATTGGCGGCGGTACGCTCCGTGACATGCTGCTGGATAGTTACCCGTTGGTGTGGATCAGCGATATTACCATCATCCACGCCATTATTCTGGGCATTATCGTCACATTTGTTTTCTACAAATTCCTGCTGAGGCTGAGAAAAACACTGTTTTTGTTCGACACTTTCGGTATCGCGCTTTTTACTTTGGTAGGGATGGAAAAAGCCTTGCATTTGGGAGTAAGGCCCGAAATTGCCGTGATAATGGGCGTTTTTACGGCCACGATGGGCGGGGTGATCCGGGATGTGATGACGAACGAAATCCCGATCATTTACCGAAAGGAAGTGTACGCGACGGCCTGCTTCACCGGTGCTTGTTTTTATCTGATTCTTGACAGTCTGGGCGTCGAACGCAATACCACCTTTATTGCTTCGGCCTTACTTATCATCGTGATCCGCATCCTGGCGGTGCGTTACCAATGGAGCGTTCCGCGGTTTTTCAGGTAAAAAGATGAGGTTGCATCAAGGTGATTGAGCTGTCACCCTGAGCGAAGTCGAAGGGCATTGTGCGATGCATTTTTACCGCCCTTCGACTACGCTGAGGGTGACAACGAAGCGTTTTTTGAAACAACCTGCATTCAATTCTTCCCTGATTCCTGATTATTTCTTCTTCTTTTTAACCGCAGTTGCAGCAGCTTCTTTCACCGGTGCAGCTTTGGCCTGCATTTCAGAAATCGCTTTCTCGACCTGCGGCTTGTAGAAGTTGTAAGCTCCGTCGGGAGCGGCTGCGCCTACTGTCAATGCTTTTTGCGCCACGGGTATTGCCTCTGCGGTTTTGCCTAGTTTGTTCAGAATTTGTGCTTTCGTCCATAATGCGCCGAAAGATTCTTTCAAGCCAATCGCTTTATCGGCCAATGAAAGCGCTACCTGCAAATCTTTACCTTTTGAAAGCAGGTAACCCGCTGTGCTTTGTAATGTGGCTACGTCCTCTGGTTTCTCCGCTACCGCTTTATTCAAGGCTGTCAATGTCAATGATTCAGTGCTTACGGCAAGAGGCACAGGCACATTTACCGACGACCACGACAAGTTCAAGAATGCCGTGCTATCTGTTACCGGTACGATCTCGATTTTGAATGCCTCGTTAAATTCATTGGAAGTAGGCACCACCGTTGCACGGGCTACATCTTCCGATTCTTTATAGTTGTCGCTTCCACCCTGATTGTAATTTTTGTTTAAAATCACGGTCCAGGCGGCCCCGTTAGGGATTGAGAACAACGCATACTTGCCGGCGGGCACCTTTTTGCCTCCGAATGTAAACTCGGTGCTGGCTTCGAATAGGGTGGCCATATTGGCACCGGTACGCCAAAGCTGGTCGTAGGGGGCCAATGCAGATTCATTTGCGAACACTTTACGGCCTTTGAGGAATGGGCGGGAATATTGAATGGTAAAATCGGTAACACCAACGGTTTGTATTACAGTGGCTGCCGGACTTGCTTGTGGGACGCGTTGCGCCGTTGCCCTGGGCACTAATGCGCTGGTCGCCATCAGGGCAGCGAGAGACATGGATAATAGATACTTTTTCATTGTTTGAATAAGGTGGTTTATTGCTTCCGGTTGTTAAACTTGTGGTGAAATTAGAATGAAAAAACCAGATAGTCTAAATGAAGAGGGACAGTTTGCTTGCATTGCTGGCATCATACGAGCCTGAGCCGGGTTTTGAGGCGGATATGCATCATGATACAGTCGATTTTGTGAAACAACATCCCGATTGTTTCGAACGGAGCCTTTTGAAAGGACACATTACGGCGTCGGGTTGGGTGCTTTCACCCGGCAGGGATTCGGTATTACTCATGCACCACCGCAAACTCGACCGCTGGTTCCAGCCCGGCGGACATTGCGACGGTGACCCGGATGTAAAGGAAGTTGCGATGAAGGAAGTCGTGGAGGAAACTGGTATCAGCAATTTGCAGGCTTTGAAAGAAGGCATTTTTGATGTGGACATACACCTTATTCCCGCCAGGAAAGATGTGCCCGAACATTACCATTACGACATTCGCTTTGCATTCAAAGCCGAGGAAGGACAGGAAATCTTGCTGAACAGCGAATCTAATGACGTGCAATGGGTGCCTCTGCCGAAGGTTCAGGAATACCACGACTCGGAATCAATTATGCGGATGGTCCGGAAGACTAGTTCTTTATAAACTTCAATGTGCGTTCGAGATCATCGACTTTCAAACGAACGAGATAAAGTCCAGACGAGAGCTGGCCGGTTGCAATAGTATGTTTAGCACTAAGGCGTGTGGTCGCGGAATGCATCTCTGCCCCGCTTGATGAGTACAGGCTTACATTGGCTGTTTTACCAACCAGCGTTTGTGGTATCGAAAGCGTTACTTCGTTTTGGGCCGGATTGGGCGAAAGCACGACTGAACTCAGCAATTCGTTTTCGGTACCGAGCGGGGAAAACTCACTTTTTGCTATTTCCTGCGCCTTCACGGCATTGGGGACTCCGTAACCAAGGAAATTATCCGGCGACGCTGACAAATGACCTGATTTTTTTAGTACGTAAATCACCTGCTGGGCGGTAAGCTGCGGAAATGCCTGCCATACGATTGCAGCCAGACCTGCAATTTGCGGTGCAGAAAACGAGGTCCCGGAACTTGAAGACGCACCGCCTGCCAAATCGCCTACAATAGTACCCTGACCAACCGCGGCTACATCCGGCTTTTGAACCCCCGCTGCATTAGGTCCGATGGAGCTTAATGAAGCGTAGCTCCGATCGTAATTGGTTGCTCCGACGGTCAGCACAGAATCTACATCGGCCGGAGCTCCTATATATTGCCAGCTATTGTAGCCGTCATTGCCCGCCGAATTGACGACCAATATTCCTTTGCGGGTGGCATAGCGTGCAGCGCGGCTGACAATGGTTGTTTTTCCGTCCATGTCCTTATAGGTGTGGTTGTACGCGGGTGAATCGAACTCGTCGTCGAACGTGGTGTAGCCAAGCGAAGAATTGATCACATCCACGCCGAGGCTATCAGAACGTTCGGCCGCCATAAGCCATGTGATTTCCTCGTAGGGTGATTCGCCGGAATTGTTTTCCGTAATGTAAAGCGCAAATGAGGCCTTGAATGCAGCTCCAACCAATGTACCAGGCAGATGGGCGGCAATCGTGGACATCACATTCAGGCCGTGGAAGCCGTCGTTGTAGATATTGCCATCGCGCGCCACAAAATCGTGGGTGTCTATGATTCGCTTTTCGTCACGGAGCTGTTTGAAATAAGCAACTTCATCGGCCTTCGCAAATCCGTTGTCTAATATCGCAATGAGCATGTTTTCGCCCTGGAAGCCTTTTTTGTGCAAATCGGCCACTTCCATGAGTGCGAGCTGGGCGTTCATTCTTCCGTAATCGATGTCTTCAGTAGTGCCGAGCTTTTGATGGGTGGCAGCCGTACGGGCAATGCCCGGTGATTTAGACGTAATATTGGCTACCGGCAAGTTCAGTTCAACGCCTTTGTAGAAAGGCATTTTCTTGATATCCGCAAGCTGGGTGTCGGAAGCTTCTATTAGCGCTCCATTAAACCAACGCGTGGGGTAAATAACCTTGGCACCGATTTGCCGGATGGCGAAAAGGTATCCTTCATTAACCGGGAAATCCGACTCGTTAATGGCGATATTCTGCTTTTTACGACGGTCGATTGCTCTCTGAGATAAAAATTCATTCGGTTTGTCGACGGAATAAGTCCCGCCGGTTTTGTCTTTAAACAAAACCAAATATCTGGGATTACTCTGTGCAAAGGCGATGGCCTGGGCAAGAATGAACGAAAGTGTGGTTAGCAGTATAGTTTTTCTCATGGATCCGGATTTTAGAAAGCAACGTTTCACGCCATTGTTTCTATATACTTTTCCCAAAGCAAAAGTGTGGAGAAATATCCTGCGGTCAGGCTACTTTTTCACCGGGTATCGCGCGTCCACCGAGATGATCACATTCTAGTAACGCTTTGATGCCGGGGTAGGGAACCACTGTTTTGAGATAACCATAATTGTCGGCTAATGTAATAGTCCGGTTATTATCCCCCATCGAAATATCGATATCTGCCATTCCAAACTGACATGGATGCTCATAACCGGTGGCATGGGTTATCTCGATGATCTCCTTGGCCAGGGTCGTCATATAATTGCTGAAACGCTCACTTTTTAAGGTCGGGTCAATGCCCGACTCCAGCCATTTGTTGTTGGTGGCAATGCCTGTCGGGCAACGGTTGGTATGGCAGCTTTGCGCCTGAATGCAGCCGATTGAAAGCATTGCCTCCCGGGCTACATTGATTACGTCCGCACCCATGGCAAAGGCCATTACAGCCTGTGCAGGCAACCCAAGCTTGCCCGAAGCGATGAATGTGATCTTATCATTGATATTCCGTTTCTGAAATATTTTATAAACCGAACTGAATGCAAATACCCAGGGCAATGAAACATGGTCGGCAAAAGAAGGGGGTGCTGCGCCGGTACCGCCTTCGCCGCCGTCGATCGTGATAAAATCAGGCCCTTTTCCGGTTTCGACCATCAGATCAGCTAGTTCTTCCCACATATCAGTTTTCCCAACTGCCGATTTGATACCGACCGGCAGCCCGGTTGCTGCGGCCATTTGTTCAATAAAATCGACCATGCCGCGCACATCGGAGAATGCGCTGTGATAAGGCGGAGAAACAACATCCTTGCCAATTGGTACACCACGAATTTCAGCGATTTCGGCCGTGATCTTGCTGGCGGGGAGCACGCCGCCTTTGCCTGGTTTTGCGCCCTGAGATAATTTAAGTTCGATCATCCTCACGGTCGGATTGTTGCGCATTAGTGCTACCAGCTTGTCCATGACAAAATTGCCGTCGTCATCGCGCACACCAAAATAGGAAGTTCCCATATTGAAAACCACATCAGCGCCATATTTATGGTATGGGGAGAGTCCACCCTCACCGGTATTATGGTAGTTCCCGAATTTGTAAGAGCCTTTATTCAGGGATTCAATGGCACGTGCCGACAAGGATCCGTAGCTCATTGCGCTCACGTTCACCACCGAACGTGGGCGGTATGGACGTTTGCGCTTGTGAAATTCGCCAATGACTTTTGCAGAAGGAATGGTATAATGGTGCGGGTCGTTGCCGTTTTTGACATTATGACTATGCGTGGAATCCACCCGGAACGGCAGCATGGCAGGTTTTATAAAGACATAACCCGCTTCCTGCATGTTCTGGTCGGTACCGAAACCCTGGTAGTTATTTTCCTTTTTGGACGAAGCGTAGATCCAGGAGCGCTGCCGACGGTTGAACGGCAGTTCTTCGCGATTGTTCGCGACAATGTATTGGCGCAGTTCTGGCCCGATCGTCTCGATCATGTACCGGAAATGCCCTACCAGCGGAAAGTTATGCTGAATGGTGTGCCTTTTTTGTAAAATATCCCTGAGGGCGATAATAATAGCGATGGCTAATATAATATAGAGCCAAACAGGCACTGATGCCAGAAAGGACCAGACAGTTTCCATAAAACAGTTCCGTGATGGTGAATATTCCTAAACTTCTTCCCAGGTGGTAACCTTCGCAAGGTCGTTCCAATAGCCGGGATAAGATTTGACGACCACACCGGGCTCTTCGATCAGGATCGGGCTTACCATGCCTACGGGCGCAAACGCCATTGCCATACGGTGGTCGTCGTAGGTGTGAATGGAAGGCACAGGGTCCGTCGGGATATCGGTGAGGGTCGTTACTTCATATAAGTGGTCTTTCTCCACTTCTTTCAATTCCGCGCCCAGCTTTTTGAGCTCTTGCTGCAATGCAAAAATCCTGTCGGTTTCCTTAATTTTAAGACTTTCTACGCCGGTTAGTGAAAGGCGGATTTTCTTCATTGCGCCAACAACGGCGACGGTTTGAGCCAGATCGGGGCAATTGGTGAAATCCCAGCCGAGCGATGCCTTTGCCGGAATTTTAGTCAAAAATACACCACGATCGGTAAAAACGCTTTCCACGCCGAGGTGACGCATAATGTCCACGATTGCGCTGTCGCCTTGCAGTGAATTCTTCTTCAATCCCAACAATTCCACCTCCGCATCTTCTGCCAATGCCACGATGCTGTACCAGTAGCTGGCACCCGACCAGTCGGATTCGATCGCGTAAGGTCTGGGTTGATATTTGAATGGGGGAATGGTCAATACATTATTTTGCCAGTCAGCCTGGTATTCAATACCAAAATGCGCCATCTGGTTTAGCGTCATTTCAATATAAGGGCGTGAACCAACTTCGCCTTCCAGTGTGATCCTTAAACCACTCGGAAGTTGCGGCGCGATCATCAGCAATGCCGAAATGTACTGGCTGCTTACGTCGCCGCGCATGGTCAGCTCGTTGTCTCCCGAATAATTGAAGCCATTTAATTGCAATGGCGGGTAACCTTCAACCTTCTCGTAAGTAATGTCCGCCCCAAGCTTACGCAGCGCGTCGACGAGGATGCCGATCGGCCGCTCGCACATACGTGGCGTGCCGGTCATCGTTTTTTTTTGGTCGGTTACGGCAAAATAGGCTGTCAGGAAGCGCATTGTCGTTCCAGCATCGATCACATCCGCGATAGGATCATTTGAATTGAGCAGACGGAGCATGGTTTGCGAGTCGCGGGCTTCGGAAATGTTCGTCAGCTCCGACTGGAAGCCGGTAAGCGCATTGATGATCAGCGCGCGGTTACATTCACTTTTGGATGCGGCAAGCTGTATTTCTGCACGTATGGGTTGTTGGGGGGGATTGACGAGAATGGATTTCAATTTTTTAATATTAATGGTATTTCAATACTTAATAGGTTTCAAGCACTTTCAGTTTATTCCTTGAATTGATTTTTAACGAAGCAAATGTGAATTTATAACAAATAAAACCCGCAACCATCAATGAACCGCCGATCACGAGCGTGCCGGTGTCGGTGGTGTAGCGTTTGTTGTCGACGCCTTTGTTAAAGAAATCGGCCCCGATAAATATCAAACCGGCCAAAGGCAGTAATGGCGCTGCTTGTGAAATGAACGGGATCCTTCTCGAAACCTTCATCAGCCGTACATCTTCCAGCAATATCCGTTGGTAATCCATCCGGCCCACCGCCTCGTTCGCCACCCCGAACGTAAAGCCCGTATCATCGACGGAAGCGATGGTTTCATTGAAGCGGATCGTTTCGTTTTTCATCCGGAACCTGATATTGTCTCCGGGGAAGAAGCGGTATCTGTGAAATCCGCCGATAAATGGGGAAGCGTCGAGTACCAGGTATTTTTGTCCAGGTGTAGCGATCACGCGGCTGCTGCTGCCCTGTTTTAGGAAAAGTTCTTCACTGGAAAGGGTTTTTTTAGGGTCGTAATGGTCCTGCGACCATACTTCGGTATTCCCCAGGAAAAGCAAAACGACAATGAAAAGTAGTTGTCTCATAGTACTAAAAGAATGGTTCAAATATAGGGAATCATTCTCTTAAACGGGCACAACTGTTGCATTGTTGCTTATTAAAAACGGGTTAAACTAGTCCTCCTCAGGGGTTTCCTCCTTTGAAACCTTTACGGAGACACCACCGGATACAAGCATTTTCATCACATCCGTAGCCTTCGCTTCGATGGGCGTCACGTTGTCGGCGGGAACAATGAAGAGCTCACCCGAAAGCGAATAGGAGAGAGGCATGTACACAGCCACATGATCTGCGATTTTTAGGTGGCTTAGGTCGGTTTGCGTAATGAAACCGATCTTTTTGATAGCAGTATCCTTGTACATGGTCACCAGGACCGGCTGGTTGAATTTCTTTTTGTCCCCAACAAATGCAAGAATGAGGTCTTTGATGGAATAGTAGATCAAACTCACCAGCGGAATGCGCCGCATAATGCTTTCGGTGAATTTAAAAAACGACTGCGGAACGATCGTCGAGAACAAAAAACCAAGCAGGATAATGCCGAAAATGATGATCAGTACGCCCAGGCCGGGCAGGTAAACGCTCTGTTTGTTCGAAATCCGGATGTCGATAGGCAGAATACTGTCGAGGTATTGCACGCCCGACCAGATGATCAGCGCGGTTGCGTACAGTGGTGCCACCAGCACAAGTCCCCGGATGAAGTAGCTGATGATGCGTTTGAGGAATGAGTTTTTAATTTCCATATTTGCACGTCCGGCGTGCTGGTTTGCACTGTGCCGGTAAAATTATGAAGAAGTTCATTCATTTGACGTATATGTATCAGGCCAGTTATTTAAAACATTTTACCGAAGAAGTTTTTCTGGCGATTGGATGTTCTCAGGAAGAGGCCCGACTGGCTTCCGAAGTATTGGTGAGTGCAGATTTGCGCGGTGTTGATTCTCACGGCATTGCCCGTTTGGCAGGGTATGTAAGGCTATATGACCACGGACGTTTGAACCCGAACCCGAATATTACCATTGCTTACGAAACACCAAGCACAGCCGTGGTTGACGGAGATCGTGGGTTAGGATTGGTGGTAGCGCCCAAGGCAATGGAAATTGCCATGGAAAAGGCGGAAAAAGTAGGCTCAGGCTGGGTGTCGGTCAGGAATTCGAACCATTTCGGTATTGCGGGCTATCATGCGATGCTGGCTTTACAAAAGGACATGATCGGTTGGACGATGACCAATGCAGCGCCATTGGTTACCCCAACATTCTCGTTGGATAAGTTATTAGGTACAAATCCCATCGCCGTAGCAGTACCTGCATTGACCGAGCCTGCCTTTGTGGCAGATTTTGCGTCGACCGCAGTGGCTTATGGCAAATTTGAAATACTGCAAAGAAAAGGCCTGCCTGCACCGCTGGGATGGGCTCAGGATGCGGAAGGTAAACCTACAACCGATTCGAATGCTGTTAAAAGCGGGGGCGGACTATTACCGCTCGGCTCGGACCGTGAGCATGGCAGTCATAAGGGTTATGGGCTGGGCGCTATTGTCGATATATTCTCCGGAGTGCTTTCGGGTGCTAACTTTGGCCCTTGGGTTCCGCCATTCGCGACCGCCGGTTTTATGGGCGTGCAGCAGAGTGTGGGACTTGGTACAGGCCACTTCCTGGGTGCAATGCGTGTCGATGGTTTCCGTCCTGCCGAAGAGTTTAAACAGGATATGGATAAATGGATCGGTGCATTCCGCGGCGCACGGGCTATGGATGGGGAGAAGGTGCTGATCCCGGGTGATCCTGAAAGAGAAATGGAAGCAGAGCGTAGCGTGAACGGTATCCAGTTGCTCGAACCGGTAGTTTTGTCACTCGACGAGCTCGCGAAGCGTTTCGGCATACCATTTGAAGTCAATTTGTAAAAAAAGAAAAACAAAAGCTGACTGCCGGGCGCAGGAAGCTGATAGCCGTTAAAATATGTCGCGTAATTTTAAAGTAGGATTGTTTGTAACGATCGCAATCCTCGCCACTACATTTTCATTTTACTTCTGGCAGATCTTCCGGACGCCGAATTTGCAGGTAGATAAAAAATCGAGCTTCGTTCTGCTCGTGCCGGAAGGGGCCACTTACAAAAGCGTACTGGATTCATTGAACAAATATGATGTCATCAACGATCATATTTCTTTCCAGTTTCTGGCCAAATTCTTGAAGTACACCGAGAAAGTGAAGCCTGGCCGCTATGTGATCAAGCCGGAAAGCAACAACTACACGGTTGTTAAAAAACTTTCAGCAGGAAACCAGGATGCTGTTAAGCTGACTTTCAATAACATCCGCCTGAAGGAAGACCTGATCAAACGCATTGGCAGCCGTTTCGCATTTGGCGAAGACAATTTCCGCAAGGCATTGAACGATCCGGCGGTTTGTAATAAATATGGCTTGGATACGCTGACAATCGTGTCTATGTTCCTGCCTAATACCTACGAAATTTACTGGACCACCGGCACCGAGAAGTTCCTCGACCGGATGCACAGCGAGTATAAAAAGTACTGGAGTGCTGAGAAAATTGCAAAAGCGAAGGCCATCGGTCTGACGCCGGAGCAGGTTTCGATACTCGCTTCTATTGTGGAGGAAGAGCAAGCCCGTAAGGTTGACGAACGTGCACGTGTGGCAGGTTTGTATATCAACCGTCTACACGCGAATATGCCTTTGCAGGCTGATCCTACCATCAAATTTGCATTACAGGACTTCGCGATAAAGCGCATCCTGAACCAGCAACTGATGATCAAATCCCCTTACAATACCTACATTAATACCGGCCTGCCTCCGGGTCCGATCCGTGTCGCGGATTTTAACTCGCTGGATGCGGTTCTGAACTACGAAAAGCACGATTATACTTATATGTGCGCGAAGGCCGACCTTTCGGGTTACCATGCTTTTGCTACTAATTATAACGACCATCTTAGCAATGCGCGCCTCTACCAGGCAGAGTTGAACCGGTTGAAAATCATGAAGTAAGGATGTTTGTTCACGAAGTAAAGGGCATCAGGGTGCGGTATGCCGATACCGACCAGATGGGCTATGTGTATTATGGCAATTACGCCCGGTATTATGAGATCGGCAGGGTAGAGGCATTACGCAGCCTTGATTTTCATTACAAAGTAATGGAAGATGAGGGCGTGATGATGCCGGTTTATGAAAGTCATTTCAAATACCTGAAACCCGCACGCTACGACGATGAGCTGAATATCCTCGTAAGGATTGAAGACCTGCCGGGTGTCCGTATCCGGTTCGGCTACGAGATCCGGAACCAGGAAGGTGTTTTATTGAATACGGGTGATACGGCATTGGTTTTCCAGCGGAAGGATAACGGCAAACTTTGCCCGGCGCCTGACAAGCTTCTGGAGAAACTGAAACCCTATTTTGAACCTAAGGGATAACGAGCGGCCGCTTATGCTTGAAAAACTGTTGATAAACCGACACATCAAGCGCATAGTCCTCTGGTTACAGCAAACGATGCTGTTCCGGGGAACGGTTTCGCTGTACGACATTATCCTGAACCTTGTTGCCAGCAATCGCAAGCACGAGATCGACCAGCGTGCCTCCGCAGTGGCTTACAGCCTTACATTGGCCGCATTTCCGGGGATCATCTTCCTTTTTACCCTTATTCCCTACATTCCGATTGAGAACCTCGACGAGCAAATCCTCGAAATGCTGCGGGAGAATATGCCTAGCGGTACCTTCCAGGCCGCCGATCAGACGATTCTGGATATCGTGAGCCGTCCCCGCTCGGGCGTCCTTTCGCTCGGTTTTATTTTCGCGATGATCGCCTCTACGAATGGGATGATGTCACTTATGCGCTCGTTCGACATGGTGTACGATGACAATGAAACGAGGGGCTTTCTGGCCATCCGCGGCATTGCCATGATGCTGACGCTGTTGCTGATCGCAGTTCTGTTCCTTTCCGTGGTGCTGTTGATCGTCGGAGATGCAGTGATGAACGTGGTAGGTGAATGGCACATTATCCGCGACAACTGGCTTATTGCATTGTTGAATATTCTGCGTTATCTGATCAGCTTTGGGTCGCTCATGCTGACGATCTCGATTATCTACCGGTTTGCACCTTCGCATGGGCGGCAGTTTACATTCGTCAATGCGGGCTCAGTGATCGCCTCCATTCTTATTTTGGCTGCCACTTACGGCTTTTCTTTTTACCTGTCGCGTGTTAGCTCTTATAACAAGTTGTACGGATCCATAGGGACGATGATCGCACTCATGATCTGGATTTACCTGTTGGCATTTGTAATTATCCTGGGTTTTGAGATCAATGCGAGCATTAGCCGTGCACGGAGCAAAGTAAGACGCGAGCGCTCTGTGAAGAGGTGATTTGCCGGATAATAACATTACGGGCATCCTCGCCCGTTTGTTGGTAATTTTGTGCTGCGGTGTCCGTATCCCTCCGAAAATAACCACCGTCAATGAAGGGACCGCAATGGAGAGCACGACATGACAAACTTTGAAAAACCACTCGTTACAGTTATCCTGACGGCATTTAATCAGGACAGGTACATTGAGGAAGCACTGGCTTCCGTATTTTATCAGACTTATGCCTACATTCAGCTAGTCGTTATCGACAATGCAAGCAAAGACAATACGCTGGGTGTAATCGAAAGTTTCAGATCGAAGTCACCTGCCTTCCAGGTGATCCGCAACAGGCATAATGTTGGTCTTTGCCGTGCATTCAATCAGGGTCTGGCGATTGCACAGGGCAAATACGTGATCGATCTTTCGGGCGACGATATCATGATCGCCGATCGCATTGAAAAGCAGGTTGAAGCATTTGAAAAACTTTCGGATGAGTATGCGGTGGTATTTACCAACGCACGCTACATCGGCAAGAACGGGCAGCGCCTGCATCATCATTACGGGATCGATAATAAGGGAAAAGCGACCTGTGCGGTGCCATCAGGTGACGTTTACAAAAGCATCCTCGAGCGCTACTTCATTTGCACACCTACGATGATGATGCGTACGTCCGCGCTGCAACAATTAGGTGGCTATGACGAGACGCTGGCATTCGAAGATTTTGATTTCTGGGTGCGTTCGTCGGTTCTTTTCAAATACTTTTATCTGGACGAAATTCTTACCAAAAAGCGGGTGCTCAAAACTTCGCTTTCTACCGCTGTTTACAAAAAAGGAAGCGGTATGCTTCTATCTTACTACGCCGTTTGCAACAAAGCTTACGATCTCAACCGTGACCAGAAGGAGTTCGATCTTTTGGCGGCCCGCATTCGTACATTTATCCGTAAATGTTTGTATGCCCAGGAATTCGAACTGGCTATCCGATTCCGCCGGTTATTGAACTATATCGAGAATCCAGGTTTACAGACCGAGCTGATCGTACTCATGTGCAGGCTTCATTTGCCGGTGAATTTCGTTTACAGGTTCTACATCGAAAACCTAAAAAAAATCGCCCCGCAGGAAGGATTTGCATTTTGATTTTGTTAGGTCAAAAAGTGAAATTCCCTTATGCCTGCTGAATTTGTTAAAATATACCCCCAAAATCCGGACGAGCGACGTATCCGTCAGGTGGTGAATTGCCTTCGTGACGGTGGCTTGGTAATTTACCCAACCGATACAGTGTATGGTCTTGGCTGTGATATTTACAACACGCGCGCCGTTGAGAAAATAGCCCGTATCAAAGGTATCAAACCGCAGAAGAACGACTTCTCATTCATCTGCTACGACCTGAGCCATATCTCCGACTTCGCAAAAGTGGGTAATGCTGCCTTTAAAACAATGAAAAGAGTCCTCCCAGGACCTTATACGTTCATTCTGGAAGCCAACAGTAGTGTTCCCAAGTTATTGAATACCAATAAAAAAACGGTAGGAATCAGGGTGCCAGACAACCTTATCCCGCGTTTAATCGTAAAAGAACTAGGAAACCCGATTGTGACGACCTCGATCCGCGATGATGACGAAATTATCGAGTATTCGACCGACCCTGAACTGATTTTCGAGAAGTTCCAGCATCAGGTGGATATGGTTGTCGATGGGGGTTATGGAGGTAACATCGCGTCCACTATTGTGAAAGCTGATGGCGATGATTTTGAGGTCATTCGGGAAGGGTTGGGTGATACGAGTATTTTCCTGTGAGACTAAAATTGTAATGATTTAAGTTGCTGTTGAACATTGTTGACCATACAAAATAATTATTATAAATTTTTTGATAATATCATAAGCCTTTACCATATTTGATAGTGTCGGAATTTTTGATTAAAGAGGGTCAGTCCAAGGAAGTGCGGATTGAATTGCAATATCTGCCTTGTTTAGAGTATTTTACTTGTATATTAAAGTACGACCGGATCTACATTGATATTGAGGAGAGGTATGTGAAGCAGACTTACAGAAACCGGTGCAGTGTGATCACTACCAATAAAATAGATACGCTGACGGTCCCCGTAAAAGGGTATGGTCCTGCGAGCTCCACAAAAGATATTTTGATCGACTATAACCAGGACTGGACCAGGCGCCATCTCGGTTGTCTGCAGTCAGCTTACGGGAAGTCTCCTTTTTACGAGTATTACGTGCATGAATTCAGCCGCGTTTACGAAAAGAAGTTGGCATACCTGGTAGACTTGAACTATGAACTGTTGACAATTTGTCTTAGATTGACTGGTATAAAAAAGGATATTCGGTACAATTTGTCAGGTGAGCTAATCGATCAAAAAGCCGTTGTAAACGCTATATCGTTAATAAACAACCGAAAACAGCCGGATTTAAATAAATATTACTCCGCAATACCTTATTACCAGACCTTCGGGAATGATTTTGTGGAGAATCTGAGTATAGTTGATTTACTTTTTAATATGGGGCCGGAAGCAAAAAGTGTTTTGTTAAGATCCTGTAAGTCTCAATAAAAGCTATTTTGAACAAACAGGGATCAAGTAGCGTTTAGATTAATAAACACTTTTTATTGCTACACAATGGAAGCAAAATTTTCGAATAGAGTGAAAGAGGTAATCTCAATGAGCCGGGAAGAAGCCCTCCGCCTGGGACATGATTACATTGGAGCAGAACACTTGTTATTAGGAATGATTCGTGAGGGTGATGGTGTAGCCATAGGGTTGCTCAAAAAACTCGGCGTTTCGCTGGACGATGTCCGTCAGACGATCGAGCAGGCAACTAAAGGCGCGGCCACAAATAATGTCAAAAATTTGCAGAATATCCCTCTGACTAGGCAGTCGGAGAAGGTATTGAAGATTACATATCTGGAAGCCAAGATTTTCAAAAGCACGCTCATTGGCACTGAGCATTTGCTTCTTTCGATATTGCGTGACGAGGACAATGTAGGTACCCAGATATTGCACAAGTTCAATGTTAACTACGAAGTCATCAAGGAAATGTTAGAATATCAATCATCCGGATCCAGACCTCATATGGGGCCGGAGACCGAAGACGGGGATGATGAAGCCAGAGGTGGAATGTTTGGAGGCGGTAGTGGCTCTTCTTCCGGTAAGGAATCAAAAGGTGCTGAAAAATCCCGTACACCTGTTCTGGATAACTTTGGAAGGGATTTGACAAAAATGGCGGAGGTAGGTAAGCTCGACCCGATTGTCGGACGTGAGAAAGAGATCGAGCGCGTGGCACAGATCCTTAGCCGTCGTAAGAAGAATAACCCGATCCTGATTGGTGAGCCGGGTGTTGGTAAAACAGCCATCGCCGAAGGTCTTGCTCTGCGGATCGTTCAGAAGAAAGTATCTCGTGTGCTTTTCGGCAAGCGTGTCGTTACACTCGATCTCGCTTCACTGGTGGCAGGTACCAAATACCGCGGCCAGTTTGAAGAAAGAATGAAGGCGGTAATGAACGAGTTGGAAAAATCACCGGATGTCATCCTGTTTATCGACGAGTTGCACACGATTGTGGGTGCAGGTGGCGCATCAGGCTCGCTGGACGCTTCGAACATGTTCAAGCCTGCATTATCACGCGGGGAAATACAATGTATTGGAGCTACCACGCTGGACGAATATCGTCAGTACATCGAGAAAGATGGTGCATTAGCCCGTCGTTTCCAGATGGTGATGGTGGATGCGACTTCTATCGAAGAAACGATTCAGATACTGACCAACATTAAGGACAAATACGAAGATCATCACCACGTGAATTACACGCCTGAGGCGATCAGCACGGCGGTGAGGCTTTCGGAAAGATATATCACAGACCGCTTTCTGCCGGATAAGGCCATCGACGTACTCGATGAAGTAGGTGCTCGTGTCCATATCAGCAACATTACCGTTCCTGAAGATATCCTGGTACTTGAAGAACAAATCGAGAATATCAAACAGGAAAAAAACCGGGTTGTAAAAAGCCAGAAATACGAAGAAGCCGCCCAGTTGAGAGATCGTGAGAAAAAACTGATCGACCAGTTGGATAGAGCTAAACTGGCCTGGGAGGAAGAAACCAAGCAGAAGCGCTATACTGTTACCGAACACAATGTGGCCGAGGTAGTAGCGATGATGACAGGTATTCCGGTAACTAACGTATCGATGGACGAGGGGAGAAAATTACTGAACATGGCCGACGAGCTAAAAGCCAAGGTTATCGGTCAGGATCCGCCGATCGAAAAATTGGTGAAAGCTATCCAGAGAACACGTGTAGGTTTGAAAGATCCTAAGAAGCCGATCGGTTCATTCATTTTCCTTGGACCAACTGGTGTAGGTAAAACAGAACTTGCAAAAGTGCTTTCGACTTACCTGTTTGATAAAGAGGATTCGCTGGTCCGCATTGATATGAGCGAATACATGGAGAAATTCAGCGTATCGCGTCTGGTAGGAGCCCCTCCGGGGTATGTGGGCTACGAAGAAGGTGGCCAGCTCACCGAGAAGATCCGCCGCAAACCGTACAGCGTTGTATTGCTCGACGAGATTGAAAAAGCGCACCCGGATGTGTTCAATATCCTGTTGCAAGTGCTCGACGATGGTATCTTGACAGATGGTTTAGGCAGAAGGGTCGATTTCAGAAATACGATTATCATCATGACTTCGAACATCGGAGCGCGTGACTTGAAGGATTTCGGAACAGGAATCGGTTTCTCAACCAAAGCAAGATCGGAAAACCAGGACGATATCATGAAGGGTACGATCCAGAGCGCATTGCGTAAAGCATTCTCTCCGGAGTTCCTGAACCGTCTCGACGATGTGATTGTGTTTAACTCGCTGCAACGCGAGGATTTGCACCGCATTATCGACATTTCACTGGGCAAATTGTTCAATCGTGTGAAAGGTCTCGGTTACGAAATAGAGTTGACCATCCCTGCAAAGGACTTTTTGTCCGAAAAAGGATATGACCCGCAATACGGGGCTCGTCCTTTGAACCGGGCGATCCAGAAATACCTGGAAGATCCCGTCGCAGAGGAAATATTGAAAGGCGACCTGCGCGAAGGCGATGTACTGGTAGCCGATCATGAAGAAAAGAGTGAACAACTCGTTATCAGTGTTCGCAAAAAGCAAGAAGAGCTGGCAAACTAGATTTGTCAGATTCGGAAAGTAAAAAGTAGCTTGAAAGGCAGGTCGAAAGACCTGCCTTTTTCTTTATATTTAACCATTGAAAATTCGCATATCAATGAGACCTAACTGGAAAACCGCCCTGACGGGCATAATGCTCAGTGTTGCAGGAACTAATGCCGCCTTATTTGCGCAAAAATTACCTTCTGGCCCACAGGTCCTCACTTTCTTCTCCGACGCCGACGATACTGAGCAGCCTTATGGCCTCTATCTTCCCGATAATTTCGACGAAAACAAGAAGTACCCGCTCGTAATCATGCTGCACGGCGCCGGTTCCAATCACCGGCTCGATCTTCGGCGGGTTTTCGGAAAAAGTAATGCGGAAGGCGAAGACGATGTAGAAGCCTCCAAATATTTCCCCAAATGGGAGAATGTCGATTACATTGTAGCATCGCCTTACGCGCGCGGAACGGCCGGTTACCAGGGTATTCCCGAGAAAGATGTTTACGATGTGTTGGCAGACGTGAAAAAGCGCTTTAAAATTGATGAAGACAGAACGTATCTCACGGGCTTGTCCATGGGCGGTGGCGGTACGCTTTGGATCGGCCTTACCCGACCGGACATTTGGGCGGCCATTGCACCGGTGTGTCCGGCACCCCCCGCAGGCACATTCGATCTCGCACCCAATGCTTCAAATTTTCCGGTTCATTTCTTCCACGGTGATGCGGATCCCGTGGTGCCTGTGGCAGGTACACAGAAATGGGTGAGCCATTTGCAGGATTTGGGGGCGGACGTGACCTACAAGGAGTTTGTAGATGTGAAGCATGATAGCTGGGTAAGCGCTTACGACAATGAATATATCTTTGAATGGTTTAAGGATTTCAAACGGAACCCTTACCCGAACCGGGTGCGGTTTGTAAGTAAGCAATACAAGTATGACAAGGCCTTCTGGGTTGTTTTCAATAAGTTTGCTAATGGCAAATTGGCGGAGATCGATGCAAAGTTTACCAAGGAAAATACATTAGAAATCTCTACCCAAAACCTCGAAAAATTCACTCTTAATTTGAAAGGCCATCCCAAATTCCAGTCAGGCGTTGCGCTAAGCCTTAAAATCGATGGGGTGACGGTGAATGCCAAAACTGACAGTACGCTGACATTGTTTCGGGATGCCAAAAAATGGAGCGTTGAAGGCGCTAGCATTATGTCAATCTATACCGGCAAGAAGAAAGGAGCCGAGGGGCCGATCTATGATGCATTCTCGTCCCGTCACGTGTATGTGTATGGTACGGTCGACAATCCTTCGCCTGACGAGCTCAGAAAGCGCATGGATATTGCCACGCAGGCAGCGAGCTGGTCGCAGTACCGCGGTGAATTTTTAGGACGAATGATGTTTTTTCCGCGTGTGCTGTCGGACAAGGAAGTTCGGCCCAGCGACATTGAGACTTCGAACCTTATATTGTTTGGAACAAAGGAAACCAATGCATTGATCGCCAAACATGCGGCTCAGCTTCCTGTCCATTTGAAAAAAGCAGATTCGGCACACGGCTTGTTTTACGTGTTTCCGATTGACGGGCATTATGTTGCCGTAAGTTCAGGCCTGCCTTGGTGGGCTGGTATGAAGGACGAAGGTTTCCCGTTCGTGCCGGTAATGCAAAGGAAGCTGTCGGAATTTAAAGACATTATTTTCTTCAAAGAGTCATCTGCTAATCTGTTGATCGATAGTTATTTCACCGAAGCCTGGAAGCTTGACGAGGAGAGCAAACGCAAGCTTTCGACCTCGGGTGCCGTTGATATTACCCCGTAGTTTATTTTTTACCTTTTTTTGAATACTGACCCATGGATTACAACGAAAAGATTTCCCGGAAATCGTTCCTCAAAGCCAGTGCATTCGCCTTGGCAGTGCCTATGTTCTCGAAACTGAACCTGGATGTAAAGGCCCCTTCACCAATCGGTCTGCAGCTGTACACGCTTCGTAATGAAATATCCAAAGATCTGTTGGGCACGCTTAAAAAAGTGTCGGCGATCGGTTATAAGGAAGTAGAGCTATACGGATATTCAGATGGCAAATTCTTCGGCAAAACAGCCAAGGAATTTAAAAAGATCCTGGGCGACCTTGGCCTGAATCCGATAAGCGGCCACTATGGCGCCGGAGTGGAGAACAAAACCGCCAAAGGTACATTGAGCAATGGCTGGCAGAAAGCGGTGGACGACGCTGCGGAATTGGGCCAGAAATATGTGAACTGCGCTTATTTGACGGAATCAGAACGCAAGACAATCGACCAGTACAAAAGTTATGTCGATCTTTTCAACAAGTCGGGTGAAGTGGCTAAGAAAGCGGGGTTACAATTTGGTTATCACAACCACGATTTCGAATTCAAAAAAATCGACGGGCAACTTCCTTATGATCTGATCGCAGGCAAAACTGATCCTAAGCTCGTAAAACTCGAACTGGATTTGTACTGGATCGTAAAAGCGGGCCTGGACCCGATTGCATTGTTCAAGCAATATCCCGGTCGTTTCCCACTGTGGCATGTGAAAGACATGGATAAGAAGGATGGATCTTTTGCGGAAGTAGGAACCGGATCTATCGATTTCAAGAAGATATTCGATAATCGCAAACTGGCTGGCCTGACACATTTCTTCGTAGAGCAGGACGTGGCGAAAGTACCAGCGGTGCAAGCCATTGAGACGAGCTACAAGAACGTCGTCAAAATGAAAGTTTAGCATAAAAAAAGACCCGGCCGCATAGCAGCCGGGTCTTCCAAATTATGCAGATAAAAATTTCAGTTTACTAACTGTAATTTAAGCTCGTTCAAACGGCTGCGAAGCGATGCATCGATCTGGCGGTCACCCACTGTCAACACATATCCGCCGATCAAAGCAGTATCTACTTTTTCGGCAAGCTGCACCGTTTTTCCGGTTGCTTTGGCAACAATATCGTTAAATTGTTTACGAAGTTCGTCGGTCAGCGGGGTAGGAGTAACTACTGTTGCGTTTTCGATTCCCTGGTAAATGTTATAGGCTTTAATAAATTCCACCGCGATCTCATCCAGGATCGACTCCCGGTTCTTTTTGGTGATGATATCAAAAATCGCGAATGATACAGGGCTTACACGGGCCTTGAAAAGTGCATTCAGAATGCCTAATTTCTTTTCATGTCTTACGACCGGGCTTTTCAATGCAAGCATCAGGCCGCGATTTTTATCTGCTGTATCTTTGAAGAGCAGCATATCCTGATAAACCGTGTCCAGAACGTTTTGTTCTTTCGCCAGCTCGATCAGCGATTTTGCATATCTGGATGCTACAATACTTACTGACATCGGAATTTGATTTTAGAATGCTGGATTAGTTAAGACGCGCAGATGAAGCAAGGTCTGCGATCAGTTTTTCCTGCGCTGCTTTGTCTTGCAATTCACGGTGTAATACTTTCTCAGCGATTTCCAATGAAAGTGTAGCAACTTCCTTTCTGATTTTGCTCACCGCTACGGCTTGCTCGTTGCGGATGGTTTCGCGCGCGCTTTCGATCATTTTTTGTCCTTCGACCGCCGCTTTGTCTTTCGACTCTGCGATAGTTCTGTCAGCAGCGTCTTTTGCGTCACGAAGGATCTGGTCGCGGATTGCATTTGCTTCTGCAATCAGTTTCTCATTGTCCGACTTCAATTGTGCCATTTCAGCACGGGTTTTTTCTGCAAGGTCCAAAGCACCCTGAATTTCGTTTTCACGATCTTTAAGGCCTTTCAGGATAGGTTTCCAGGCAAATTTGGCCAAAATGAAAACTACCAGCAAAAATACTACAAGCATCCAGAAAATAAGGCCTGGGTTTGGAGTAAGCAATGACATAGTTAAATGAGTTTTTGAGTGTAAGAATGATCTTAATCGGCTCTCTTCTTATTAAAATTTCGTGGAAGCCTAATGCTCCCACGAGAATGTTTTTACACCGCATCCGGGCCTAGCGCGCCGGGGCAGTGTTTCCCTTTCGGAGGCTATTACAGCTTGAAAGAGATAAGCAGACAGATTACCGCTGCGAAAAGCGCTACCGCTTCAATAAGGGCCGCGATGATCAACATAGCAGTTTGGATTGCACCAGCAGCTTCTGGTTGACGGGCGATACCTTCAACCGCGCTACCACCGATTTTACCAATACCAAGACCTGCGCCGATAGCAGCAAGACCTGCGCCGATAGCAGCACCGAAAACTGCAAGACCTGCACCACCTTGTTCAGCAGCTTGAAGCAAAATTTGAAGCAACATAATTGTGTTTGTTTTAAAATATAATTAATAAAAAAGAGATTCAAGATCAATGTCCGTGATCGGCGTGGCTATGCTCTTCAATAGCACTTCCGATGTACATGGACGACAATAGTGTGAAGATGAACGCCTGAATGAATGCTACCATGATCTCGATGAAGTTCAGGAACAATGCGAACAGGGAGATTACCGGGGCGATCACGACGCTTTGGAAAATAAAGATCAGGCCGAAAAGGCTTAAAAGGATAATGTGACCTGCTGTGATGTTGGCGAACAACCGGACCATCAGGGAGAATGGCTTCATGAACACACCTACGATCTCAACAGGGATCATGATCAGCAACAATGGCACAGGTACGCCGGTTGGCTTCACAAGGTGCTTGTAGTAGTTGCCATTCGCATTCAGGTGAACGACGATGAACGTCAATACCGCCAATGTCATGGTTACCGCGATGTTGCCGGTAAGGTTAGCCGATCCCGGAAGCAGACCCATGATGTTGTTGATCAGAATAAAGAAGAACAACGTAAGCAGGTAAGGCAGGTATTTTTCGTATTTCGGTCCCACGTTTGGTTTCACAACCTCGTCGCGGATGAAGAGTATGATCACCTCCATGGCCGAGTTGAATCCTTTCGGCGCTTTGCCTTTGCTGTTTTTGTACCAGCTGGCAATGCTTGTGAAAACGAGGATCAGGATCACAGCGCTCAGTAGCATGGAAGCTACGTTCTTAGTGATTGAGAAATCGTATACTTTGCGTGACTCGTCAACAGGTACTATTTGCTCGGACTCCCCGTGAACCAGGTGATATCCGTTGTACTCGTGATGCTCGTTATGGAAGTTGGATGAAGAGAAAACTTCGATACCACGATCTTCTGAATAAAGGATCACTGGTAGCGGAAGCGCAACACCGTGTGAAAATTCCCATTCGTGGGAGTCGGCAATGTGGTGCATGATCATGCTGCCAATGTCGAACTTCGCTTCGTGCTCTTCAAGCTTATGTTCAATTTTATGCTCTTCCTCGTTCACCGCCTGGGCAACCTTTCCGGCATCGTGCTGGGTAGGTTCATCGGCGCGGGCCGGGAGGTTAAAAACGCATGTTGCCGCTATAAGGGCGATAGTAAAAAACCGTCTCAGATGGGTATACATAAATGCTTGAAATACTATGCTTTGTCAATCGCGGCGCAAGTTACGATACAAACCATATATTTCAAAGCATGTATAAAATAAATAGAGTGCAAAAAAATTGATAACGAATAGGAATGAATCAGTTAGCCCTCTATATAAAAAGATGGCAATAAAAATGAGACTGAGAATGATGCGCGCAACGATGGTAGATATGTAAAATGTGACAAATTTCTCTCGCTTGTTCCGTAATCCGAATTCCATGAGCCTGTGGGCGAGAAACGACAGCCCGAAGAAGAATACCAGAATGTACCATATATAGGGATGCAGGACGGAATCGAAGTGGAATTTTTGAGCAAGGAAAAATACAATTCCGAGTAAAATAGTTGCGATGAAGGTGCGTAGCATTCTGATGTGTCGGCGAGAGGGTTACTGTTTAGTAAAACTGCGGATTAAAAGGTATAGCGAAGCTGCAATGGAAGCCAGGGAAAGCACGAGCGTCCACACCGGCACCTTGTTTTGCTGCCATTCGTCGAGCTTGTAACCGCCCCATGTAAATACCAGGATAGTGCCCAGCATCTGTGTGGCCATACCCGAGTATTTCAGGAAGCGGGACGGCTGGCCTTTGTCATCTGGTTTCATTGGATCTGCCATAATTCAGTTACTCCCCGTTTTGCTTGAAATACCAGGGTAAAAAACTCGGTTGAAAACAATGGTATAATATCGGGGCAAAATTGCTTCAAATTTTGCAAATGGCATTATCTTCGATACGTAAATATTGAAAACACCGTTTTAGGTTTGCTTAGCTATCCGAACAGGAACACCCCATAAAGTCAATTTCGTGATCGACCGTTTTACCTCTCAAATCCGACGCACATTACCGCTACTTGCCCTGATGGTTATCCTGGCGGCCTGTTCGCAATACAGTTCACGGCCCGGTGCGATCACATTTCACAATGTTGCAGCGCGTTACAATGCCTATTTCATGGCTGAACAGAACATGCTGGACGCAGAGTTTGAAATGAAAAAGGCTTATAAGGAAAACTATAATCAGTTGCTTCCGATATTGTTGCCTATGGACTCGGTGCTTGCTCAGGCACAGAAGGCTAAGTTGCAGGACGTAATCAAAAAAGCTTCGATCGTGGCTGAAAAACACCAGAACAGTAAATGGATCGACAACAGCTACATTCTTTTAGGTAAATCAAGGCTATATCTCGGCGAATGGGCCGACGGGCTGGAAGCATTGCGCTACGTATATGCCAACGGGCATGATGAGACCGACAAAAACAATGCGCTGATCGTGCTCATGCGGGCTTATATCGAGCATAAAGATTATTCCAATGCGTTGGGCGTCGCCGAATACCTTAGCCAGCAGCCCCTGAGCAAAGGCTCGCAACGCGATTTTTATCTCACGAAAGCTTATCTCCATCAGCAAAATGGTGAATATCTCACAGCCGCAGCGATCCTGGAAGAGACTTTTCCACTTTTGAAAAAATCGACAGAAACCGCACGTCTCCATTTTTCAGCCGCGCAGATGTACGACCGTCTTGGGCAGTATGCTTTGGCCAACAAGCACTACAAAAGCGTGAACAAGAATAAGCCTAACTACGATCTGGGCTTCTATTCGGCCATGAATTCATTGCAAAACGAAGTGGTACTCAATCCGCAGCGCGACCTGAGCAATGTTGGTTTCGAAAAAATGCTCCGCGACCGTAAAAACGATGACCTGAAAGACCGCGTGTACTTTACAATGGGTTTGCTGGCCGAGCATAAGAAACAGATCCCGGAAGCAGTTAGCTATCTGCAGAAAGCCGCAGCCGCTTCAAAAGGTAACATGCAACAAAAGGCTTATACCTATTTGCAACTGGCCCGTATTGAATATGAGTCACGGGAAAATTTCGAATCGTCCAAGGCTTATTATGACAGCGCATTGGCGATCTTGCCCAGGGAAGCACCTGAATACCGCCTTGTTGCAGACAGAAAACGCGCACTCGACAATTTTGTGACACAATATACCATCGTCTCAGCGGAAGATAGTTTGCAAAGACTGGCCAAGATGAACCCGGCCGCATTGGACAATAAGATCGACGCCATTATCGAAGCACAGGAGAAAAAGCGGTTGGAGGAAGAAGAGAACGCACGTAAAGCACAAATCTTGGCGCAGAATGCAAATATGCAGCAAGGCGGTGGCAATCCGCTTGTGAATGGCGCCGAGCGCCGCTGGGAATTGTATGACCCGGCGTTAGTCAATAAAGGCAAGATCGATTTTAAAAGGGCGTGGGGCAACCGTCCGCTGGAAGACGACTGGCGCCGGAGCAGCCGGCCATTGCGTTCATTGGCGGGTAACAATGCCGGTGCTACGGATAGCACTTCAGTAGCACAAGTACCAACTGAAAATACCGGCTTGAAAAAAGGTACAGCAGAATGGGATCAGATCCATGCATTGCTCAAAAAGAACGTCCCGCTGGCCGATACCGCATTTGCAGCCTCGCAGAAGAAAAAGGAAGACGCGCTTTATAATCTCGGGAAAATCTATCGGTTTGACTTGAAAGAGTCGAACCGCGCGATCGTATCGTTTGAACGCGTACTTTCGGAATATCCCAACACACAATATAAAGACGAAATTTACTACCTGCTTTTCCTGAGCAACGAGGACAATACGGCCAAGAAAGAAGCGTGGAAATCGAGACTTTTGGGCGAATATCCCAATTCAACCTATGCGAGGCTAGTCAATAAATCCACGGACACAGGCGGGACTTCCGGAAATGCCACCAAGGAATATGAAGGCATGTACAAGCTCTATGCGGAGGGGAATTATACCAAAGCATTAGAAGATATCGAGAAAAACCTGCCGTCCTACAAAGGCAGCTCCATGGAAGACAAGTTCTCATTACTGCGTGTTTTCCTGATAGGTAAAGTGCGCGGTAAAGAAGCCTATGCCCAGGCCATTACCGAGTTTATGCGGCTTTACCCGACCAGCATTTACCTGCCTCGCCTCAAAGAAATGCAGGAGTTCAATTCCGTATCGATGGGCAATAGATAATAGGCTGAAATTGTATATTTGCCTTTTCCAGTAACCTATCACCCCACATCTATGATTGAATTACAACCCGGAAAGTATCGGCGTACCATTATCCGTTTATGGCGGATTGTTGGCTTAGGACTGGGTCTGATTATATTCTACATTATTGCCGTCAGCTTTAACTTTTTATGGTTGTTTGGTAAAATGCCAGACCTGAAAACGCTCGAAAACCCCAAGAGCGAACTTGCCTCCGAAATGATTAGCGAGGACGGAAAATCACTGGGCAAATACTTTTTCGAAAACCGCACACCAATAGACATCGCACAGATTTCTCCTAACCTGATAGACGCGCTGGTGGCCACCGAAGATGCTCGTTTTGTAAACCATTCGGGTATCGACCCACGAAGCCTGGCCCGCGTTTTCAAAGGCGTCGTTTCGGGTAATTCTAGCTCAGGAGGCGGTAGTACGCTTACCCAGCAGGTCGCCAAAAACCTTTTTAATACCCGTTCGGAGGAGTATGAAGGGTTGTTGGGTAAAATTCCGTTAGTCAGGATTGTGATTGCCAAAACCAAGGAGTGGGTGCTGGCAGTGGTACTCGAAAGAAAGTATACCAAACAGGAGATCATGCAAATGTATCTCAATACCGTTTCGTTTGGAAATAATACTTATGGTATCAAGGTCGCTTCTAAGACCTATTTTGATAAAGAACCATGGGATTTGAATGTGACCGAGGCTGCATTGCTGGTGGGCATGCTGCAAAATCCGACACTATTCAATCCATTACGCTTCCCAACCAATGCATTGAACCGACGGAATACCGTGCTGGCGCAGATGTATAAATACGACTACATTCCCGAAGAGGATTTCAATCGCTACAAGGAAAAATCGCTGGGGCTCAACTTTACAGTTGATAGCCATAATACCGGCTTGGCACCTTATTTCCGGGAATCCATGCGTGGCTATCTCAAAAGCTGGGTGAAGCTCTACAATGAAGAGCACGATACGAACCTGGATCTTTACACCAGTGGCCTGCGCATTTACACGACGATCGACTCACGCATGCAGCGCTATCAGGAGCAGGCTTTGACCGACCATATGAAAGGACAGCAAAAGCTATTCGACGAGCATTGGAAAGGCCGTAACCCCTGGACTTATGACAATGGAAAGGAAATCCCTGGTTTCGTGGCCACCGCTGCAAGGCGTTCGCCACACTTCATCTCTTTGAAACGCGATCTGGGCGAAGAAGCGGCGTGGAAAATTATGCGGAAGCCTTACAAGATGAAGGTATTTACTTGGAATGGCGAGAAAGAAGTGACGATGAGCCCGTTGGATTCCATTGCTTATTACAAACGCTTCCTTCGCGCGGGTATGATGTCCATGGACCCGCGTAACGGGCATGTGAAGGCTTGGGTGGGAGGTATTAATTTCAAGTATTTCAAATACGACCACGTCAAGCAAGGTTCGCGGCAACCCGGTTCGACATTCAAGCCGTTTGTTTATGTGTCGGCATTAGATAAAAACTTCCTGACCCCCTGCGACCATGTTACCGACCAGCCGGTTTATTTCGGCCCGTCCGATGGCGTTCCGGGAGGGTGGTCGCCGCATAACTCGAACAACAAGTATTCTTACCAGTCACTGTCATTGCGGCAGGCACTTGGAAAATCGGTGAATACGGTGAGTGCTTACCTGATGAAAATGGTAAGGCCCAAAGCAGTGGTGGAATATGCACATAAGCTGGGTATAACAAGTAATTTACAGGAAGTACCTTCGCTCTGTCTGGGAATCAGCGATGTTTCGGTATATGAAATGGTAGGCGCTTACTGTGCGTTTGCCAATGGTGGCCACCGCACAGAGCCGATGACAATCCTGCGTATCGAAGACCGTTACGGAAATGTGTTGCAGGAGTTTTTCCAGAAGCAAAACCAGGAGATCAGTGAAAACATGGCCTATAATATGTTGTACCTGATGCGTGGTGCCGTGGAAGATCCCGGTGGAACTGCCGGCCGGTTGCGGCAATATGGTGTTACCGAAGGCAATGAGATTGCAGCGAAAACAGGCACCACTTCAAACTATTCCGATGGCTGGTTTATGGGCATGACGCAGAACCTGGTATCTGGTATCTGGGTTGGTGGCGAAGACCGCAGCATTCACTTCCGTACCATCGCGTACGGCCAGGGGGGACGCATCGCAATGCCGGCCTGGGGTTTGTTTATGCAAAAAGTATACGCCGACCCTACGCTCGTACAATATCGTAAAGGGCCATTTAATAAGCCAGAGAATTACGTGCGTGAATGCGGAGGAGTAGCCACTGATAGTACTGATACCTATATCCCGCCGTCACGCAATGACGACGAGGGTGTTTTATTCTGACATTCTAAATACTTGATCTTGAATATCCTTGTAGCCCCTGACAAGTTTCGTGGTTCACTGGAAGCTGCTGAAGTGTGCGATGCCATGAGGGATGGCATTCTGAAAGCATATCCCAATGCCAATGTGACAACTATCCCGTTGGCCGACGGCGGTGAGGGGACTTCTAAGATATTGACCCGGCAGGCCAAAGGCACGGAAGTGACTGTCACGGTCATGGACCCGCTCAACCGTCCGATTGAAGCGGTTTATGGGCTGTCGGAAGATAAGGATGTGGCATTTATCGAAATGGCGGCTGCTTCGGGACTGGGCCTGCTGGCCATTGAAGAGCGGAATCCACTGCGGACGAGCACATTCGGAACTGGGCAGCTTATTGCTGATGCACTGGATCGTGGTGTTAAGAAGATCATCCTGGGTATCGGAGGAAGCGCAACTACCGACGGCGGCATGGGTATGGCCGAGGCGCTTGGGTACTCATTTAAAGATAGCGAGGGAAATACGCTTCTGCCCAGTGGGCAATCACTCGGAAATATCAGCTCCATCATTGTGAGGAATGTCGATCAGCGAATAGGACTGACTTCCATTACAGTAGCTTGTGACGTCACCAATCCATTGTACGGACCCGAGGGTGCAGCCTATGTTTATGGTCCTCAAAAAGGCGCTGATCCTGAAATGGTGGCCACACTTGATCAGGGCCTCGAAAATCTGGCGCAGGTCGCAACACGTGCATTGGGCCGGGACGTAAGCCTTGTTCCTGGCGCAGGTGCAGCGGGGGGGCTTGGAGCCGGTTGCATGTGGTTTCTGGATGCGTCTTTAAAAGACGGTATCAGCATTGTAATGGAGCAAAGCAATGTCGCGGTGCTCGTGGAAAAAGCGGATCTGGTGATCACCGGCGAAGGTAAGGTGGATGAGCAGACACTAAGTGGCAAGGTGGTGAAAGGGTTAGCTGGTCTTTGTCGCAGCTACAATGTGCCGCTGGCGGTGGTTTGCGGGACATTGCAGATCACGTCGGAGCAGGCAAAGGCAGCAGGCATGACCTATGCAGTTTCCGTCCTGAATCGTCCGATGGATCTGAATGCGGCGCAACGGGACGCCTATGGTCTGGTCAGTGACGCAACTTTTCAACTAATGCGGTTGTTTTTTTTCAACCGGGACGCCATTTCGTCCTAAATCACGATCAATGTCTGAATTCAATTACAAAGAAGAACTTACCAAAATTCCTCTCGATCCCGGTGTGTACCGGTATTTCGATGAAACCGGCGAGGTCATATATGTTGGAAAAGCGAAAAGCCTGCGTAACCGGGTTTCGAGCTATTTTTCCAAAAATAACCAGCACGACCGTAAAACGAGACGGCTCGTGAGCCAGATACGGCGTATTGAATATACCATCGTTTTGAGTGAATGGGATGCATTGCTGCTCGAAAATCAGCTGATCAAACAGTTGCAGCCGAAGTTCAATATCCTTCTCAAAGACGATAAAACTTACCCATTCATCTGCATTACCGACGAGCCATTTCCGCGCGTTTTCCCCACCCGTAATATGGATCGCACCAAGGGTACTTTTTATGGCCCTTTCGCCAATTTGCGCTCCATGCACACTTTGCTGGACATGTTCAAGAGCTTGTACCAGATCCGGTCTTGCCAGTTGCCGCTGACGAAAACTAATATCGAGGCGAAGAAATTTAAGGTCTGTCTGGAATACCACATTGGTAATTGCAAAGGGCCTTGCGAGGGATTACAGGCAGAGGATGAATACAATGCGGAGATCGAGCAGGTGCATAATATCCTGAAAGGCAACTTATCATCGCCCCAGCAGTATTTCAAAGAAAAAATGCTGGAAGCGGCGGAGCAGATGGCGTTTGAAAGAGCGCATTCCTGGAAAACCAAGATCGAACATTTATCAAACTTCCAAAGTAAAGCGACCGTTATCAACCCCCGAATCGGGAATATCGACGTTTTGACTATCGTTTCGGACGAGGAGGCCGCTTACCTGAATTTCATGAAGATCAAACAGGGCTACATGGTGGCGACCCAGACGTTAGAAGTGAAGAAAAAGCTTGACGAAAGCGATATGGAAATCCTGGCGATGATGATCGTGGAAATGCGGTCTACTTATGGTTCGGAGGCAAAGGAGCTTGTTTCCAATCTCAAACCGGATCTCGACATGCGGCTGGAAGTGACGGTACCACAAATCGGCGACAAAAAGAAGCTGCTGGATATGTCCATGAAAAATGTGATGTACTTCCGCCGCGAAAAGGCGGAACGCAGGGAGGTGGAGGCGTCGGCTACGTCGTCGAAAAAGGACCGTGTCCTGATCCGCCTCAAATCTGATTTGCAAATAAAGACATTACCACGCCATATCGAATGTTTCGATAACTCCAACATTCAGGGTACCAACCCGGTAGCGTCGATGGTATGTTTCAAGGAAGGTAAGCCTTCCAAAAAGGATTACCGCCATTTTAATATCAAAACGGTGATCGGGCCTAACGACTTCGCATCCATGAACGAGATCGTAAGCCGTCGTTACCTTCGCCTGATCGCCGAAGAGCAGCCGCTCCCTGATCTCATCGTGATCGATGGGGGTAAGGGCCAGCTCGGTGCGGCTTGCGATGCATTGAAAAGCCTGGGAATTTACGGCCAGGTGCCTATTATCGGCATTGCCAAACGATTGGAAGAGATCTATTTTCCGGAAGACCCGCTGCCCTTATATATCGACAAAAGGTCGGAATCTTTAAAACTTATACAGCAAATCCGGGACGAGGCACACCGCTTCGCCATTACCTTCCACCGCGACAAGCGTAGTAAGGCTAGTCTGGTAAGCGAACTGGAAGGTGTTGTGGGTGTGGGGAAGGTTACTGCAACCAAGTTGCTGAAACATTTTGGCTCCGTGCGGGCTATCCGGGAAAGTTCACTGGAAGAACTCACGGACCTCGTAGGATTCGATCGGGCTAAAAAAGTCAGGGCTTATTTCGATACCATGGCCCATGCCTAAAAGCCAATGTTCTTCCCGACGACATAACCCGTAGTCCATGCATTCTGGAAGTTGAAACCGCCGGTGATGCCATCGACATCGATGACTTCCCCTGAAAAGAACAACCCGGGTACTGATCGGCTTTGCAGTGTATCAGGGTCGATATCGGACAATGCAATACCGCCGCAGGTGACAAATTCTTCTTTAAAAGTGGTTTTGCCCTTCACTTCAAATTGACTGTTGGTCAGCAGCTCGGTGATGCGGTTGAGAACTTTGTGACTTGCATCGCCCCAACGAAGTGTTTCCGGGATTTCAGCTTTTTCTGTAAATGCTTTCCAAAGTCGCGACGGTAATCCGAAGCGGGCGTGGGAAGCTATTTGCTGTTTGGGGGTGTTACTTTTTTCCAAAAGTAGGAAATCACGGATCTGTTGCTCTTTCATTTCTGGCAGCCAGTTGATCCGGCAAGTGAAATGATAATCTTTTTCCGCCAGATCGCGGGCACCCCAGGCCGATAGTTTCAAAACGGCCGGCCCGCTGAAACCCCAATGGGTAATCAGTAGCGGCCCCCGCCATTCGTGCTTTGTTCCCGCAACCTTCACCAATGCTTCCTTCACCGACACGCCGGCGAGTGGCAGCAGATAGTTGTCTGGTGTATTAAATGTAAACAAGGAGGGTAGTGGAGGTACAATCGCATGGCGATGCTCTTCCAGCCATTCGAAACTCTCTGCTTTGGGATACCCCCCTGTGGCGATCAACAGCCGGTCGGTGACCAATGTTTCGCCGTCGTTAGTCTGTAAATGGAATTGGTCATCCACTTTTGCGAATGAACCGACATTTACACCTGTCTTGATTTCGACGCCAAGATTTCTGGCCGTTTTAATCAGACATTCAATGATGGTATGTGAAGAATCGGAAACCGGAAACATTCTGCCATCGGCCTCTGTCTTTAATTTTACGCCCCTTTTTTCAAACCATTCCACTGTTGCCTGGGCATCGAAATGTGTAAGAAGCTTGCGCAGTAATTTTTCGCCACGTGGATAATTCTTGACAAAAAAACGCGGATCATGCGGTTGGTGCGTAACATTACATCTGCCTCCGCCCGACACCCGTACCTTACCGAGGACAGCTTTACTTTTTTCCAGAATGGTGATGCCGGCACCCGGAAATGTCTCCGCGGCGGTGATAGCGGCCATAAAACCCGAGGCACCTCCGCCCACGATCGTGATTGTCATATACTTCAATTAACCTACAAAAATGCCATGCAAGTTTTAAAAACTGCAATTTCTTTTTCTATCTTTCAAAATAGCTTCAAAAATTTAAACAAAAACCCTTAATAACTATACATGCAGAAAGTACTTGTTATTGGCTTGGGAAAAGTAGGTTCACTTGTGGGCACTTTGCTGAGCAAACGATTCCTGGTAACTGGCGTCGATAAAGCACAACCGGCTGTAAAGTTACCTTTCGGGGTGGTTACCGGCGACGTGAATGACGGCTCGTTTCTCGACAGGGTATTAGCTGGTTTCGACGCAGTAGTTTCCTGTATGCCCTATAACCTCAACTTACCCATCGCGCACCGCGCGCATGCGGCAGGAATCCATTACTTCGATCTCACCGAAGACGTGCCGACGACCTCCGCGATCCGTGAAATGGCGAAGGTCAGTAGAAGTGTACTTGCCCCTCAATGCGGATTGGCACCTGGTTTCATAGGCATTGTGGGAATGGAGCTGGCAAAACGCTTTACCAAAATTAGGGATATTGAATTGAGGGTAGGCGCTTTACCACGTTATCCCAATGGCCAGATGGGCTACTCGTTCACCTGGTCACCTGCGGGCGTCGTGAACGAATACCTGAATGATGCCGAGGTCATTCACAATGGGGTACGAAAAATGGTGCCGTCATTGGAAGGTATTGAAATGATCAATATTGAGGGACAGGAGTTCGAAGCATTCAGCACTTCGGGCGGGCTTGGGACCATGTGTGAAACGCTCGAAGGAAAGCTGGATACATTGAATTACAAAACAATCCGCTATCCCGGGCATTGCGGTTTAATGCGGTTTCTGTTATACGAATTGTGCCTGAAAGACAAGCGGGCCCTGGTGGAGGAGATCCTGACGGAAGCAAAGCCACCCGTTCAGCAGGATGTAGTGTATGTGTACGCCGTGGTAGAAGGCTGGAAGGACAATCACCTCGAAAGGGAAGAGTTTTACCGTGCCTATCATCCGATCCAGATAGACGGGCAACATTGGCGCGCTATTTCCTGGACAACGGCGGCTTCGATTGCTTCGGTCGTTGAAATGGTGGCCGACGGTGTTTTGCCTGATAATGGTTTTATCAGACAGGAGGATATTTTGCTGGACAATTTTTTCAAGACGCAAAACGGGCAGTATTTCAATGAGGTTATTGATAAAATGGTATGAATGGAATAAATGATATTCTTGAAAAGCTCGGCATCTCATCTGTTAACCACGGCGTAAGTACCGGGCAAGCCGGTTGGGAAGGCGCCGGTGCATTGCTGGAATCTTTTTCACCGGTGGATGGCTTGAAAATAGGTGCCGTAACACAGAGTGCGCGGACAGATTATGACCGTGTGGTGGAAACAGCAAGCCTTGCATTTAAGAAATGGCGGAGCGTGCCCGCCCCCAGGCGTGGTGAAATTGTGCGGCAAATCGGGGATAAGCTGAGAAGCCACAAGCAAGAGCTTGGCACGCTGGTGAGCTATGAAATGGGTAAGAGCTTACAGGAAGGCTTGGGCGAGGTTCAGGAAATGATCGACATATGCGATTTTGCTACCGGGCTTTCGAGACAGTTGTATGGCTTAACCATGCATAGCGAGCGGCCGCAACATCGAATGTATGAGCAATGGCATCCGCTTGGTGTAGTGGGGATTATTACGGCATTCAATTTCCCGGTTGCAGTCTGGTCGTGGAATGCGATGATAGCGTGGGTATGCGGGAATGTGTGCGTATGGAAACCTTCGGAGAAAACGCCGCTTACCGCTGTTGCTTGTCAGAATATTATCCACGACGTATTAAAAGCCAACGATGTGCCGGAAGGCGTTTCATGCATTGTTTCGGGCGGGCGCGACGTAGGCAAGTGGATTGCCGGTGATGTGCGTATCAGTCTCGTTTCCGCCACGGGAAGTATTCCAATGGGAAGGGCGGTAGGAGAAGCGGTGGCCCAGAGGCTAGGGAAAAGCCTGCTGGAACTGGGCGGAAACAATGCGGTCATTGTAACACCAACAGCCGATTTGAAAGTGGCCATTCCCGGTATTGTTTTTGGTGCGGTAGGAACGGCTGGTCAGCGGTGTACTTCAACTCGTAGACTGATCGTCCACGAATCCATTTTTGATGAGGTGAAAAACCGTTTGGTAAAAGCTTACAGCCAATTAAAAATCGGGAATCCGCTGGATGCGGCTAATCACGTTGGTCCTTTAATAGACCGGCTGGCGGTGACGCATTATCAAAATGCGGTGGAGCAGATCAGGCAGTCGGGTGGGACTTTTATCGTGGAGCCGCGCCTTTGTGAGGGGGCAGAATATGTGTCGGGCTGCTACGTTGCGCCTTGTGTGGCGGAAGTAGAAAATCATTACGCGATTGTTCAGCATGAAACATTTGCGCCTATTTTATATATGATCCGTTACCGCGATTTGAACGAGGCCATCGCATTGCAAAACGACGTGCCGCAAGGCCTCTCGTCCTCCATTTTTACCAATGACCTTCGCAATGCGGAGCAATTTCTTTCCTTTGCAGGTTCCGATTGCGGCATTGCCAATGTAAACATCGGTACATCCGGAGCGGAGATAGGTGGGGCGTTTGGTGGGGAGAAAGAGACGGGAGGTGGCCGGGAGTCGGGTTCGGATGCCTGGAAAGCCTACATGCGCCGCCAAACCAATACCATCAACTATGGAACAGCGTTACCATTGGCCCAGGGAATAAAGTTTGAGATTGAGTGATTAAAATTTTTAACTTTGTACATATTCAAGACACATTATATTTTTTGGCAAACACATTCACAACTATGAAGTATCAGCTTACATCAGACCAGATTTCTTCCAAAGTCGCAGGGGAGACGGTGATCCTGAATCACACAAAAGGCGCTTATTATGGCATGGACGAGGTTGGAGCGTTGGTGTGGGATACACTTGAAAAGGGACCTCAAACCATTGAAGACTTGTGTGAGGCGGTATCTGGCGAGTATGAAGTTGATCTGGAAACCTGCAAGGGAGACATCGATGGTCTGCTGCAAGACCTTATTTCAGAAAAGCTCGTAGAAGTAATCGGTTAAGCATTGAAACAGTTTGGCAGATTTGTACAGCGGTGGCGGACGTTGTCCGTTTCAGAAAAAATTCTATTTCTGAAAGCATCCCTTTGTCTGTCCCTTATCAAATTCGGTTTAGCAGTATTCCCTTTTAACCTTTTTCGAAAAATCTTTCATTGGTTGACTGCCGCTCGGCGAGTAAAGGAAATGCCACAGGCGGAGATAGGTCGTATCGTCTGGGCGGTGGACACTGCGGCCAATTTACTGCCTTTTGAGCTTCTGTGTCTTCCAAGGGCATTAGCTGCGAAATATATGCTTCGCAAGGTCCCGGCCGTCACTTTGGAAATCGGAATTGAAATAAATCCGGCGAAGCACTTTGAGGCGCACGCCTGGATCGAACGAAACGGTTCCATCGTGATCGGGCAATGGCCAACTACGGTGTCATACCGGCGGCTATGGGTTTGGGAGTAGTTTAATTAATTATCTCACATGCATTTTTACAAGGCCTTCGGGTTGAGCATTCATTCTGAACTAGAACTTACAGAACTCTGTCAGGATCACGAAACGCAAACACAGGATTTAAGAATTGTCGTTAGCAATTTCTCCATTCCGCCACTTTCAGAAACACATATTTACCGTCGGAAAATACGTGCTTTGTTTGCCGTCGACGATGCCGGTGTCGCCTACCTGAACTGGGAAGGTGTAGCTAATTTCAAGGCTTCAAATGGAAATTTGCTGGAAGTGGATCCGCTCACTGATGATCCTGAACTGCTCAGCCTTTTCACGGTAAGCGAAGCGATAGGCCTTATTCTATATCAATTGAATTTCTTTCTTTTACACGCAAGTGCAGTCAAGATCGGCAATGGGGCCTGGTGTTTTACCGGCGAACCCGGGGCCGGTAAATCGACAACGGCCGCTGCATTCATAAAAGCCGGAGGTACGCTTCTTAGTGATGATCTTACAGCGATCAGCTTCGGTGCCGATGGAGCGGCGTTTGTGGTACCAGCATATCCGCAACTTAAAATATGGGATAACACGGTATCCGGCCTGAACTATAACCGTGCAAATCTAACGCCGGTTACCGAAGGGGTGAATAAGTTCGCTTACCAGCCGAAAGAAGACTTCCGACATGAAAAAATCAGGCTGAAACAGGTTTTGTTTTTACATAAAAATGTCTCTGGGGAGCCCGACGCACCTTTGCCGCCCATGTCGGTTGCAACGGAGAGCCTTGCCAACTTTCCTTTACCGCTCGGTTTGCTGGAAGGCCAGGCACTGAAAGAGCATTTTGAGGACAGCTTCAAATGTGCTAAATCCGCTGAAATGTGGACGAAAGAACGGCCTGAGGACTTTGGGAAATTGGAAGAATGGGCGAGGGAGGTATTTGAAAAGGAGACCCAGGACTGATGGTTAAAACATCCTCAACGGAGCTTTCATTGATTCTGGACGCATGTCTCGGTTCGCAAAACGACCACCGCACTGAGGTGGTTAATACCGGTAAGCTTTATGATTTGGCCAGATATCACCAGGTCCGCCCGCAATTACTTTCGTACCTGAATGAACGGGAAAGTATGCCTGAGATTCAGGCGATACTTCGGGAAGATTGTCAGCAAATTGCCTTTTCCAATATGGTAGCGGCGAAAGAACTGGTGGACGTCTCAAATCTTTTGAAGGAACACGGGGTCGACTCTTTCGCGTACAAAGGAAGCTTTTGGGCAGATTGGCTTTATGGGAACGTTAGTCAAAGAGAATTCGGTGATATTGACGTTCTTATTCCCGAGTTTTCGTTTACAAAGGCATATGAGCTGCTAATGACCCAAGGTGGATATGTCACAGACGAATATAGGCTTTACCTGCTTCGCAACCCGAAGACCAGGAAGCGCTTTTTCAGAACAGATTATCATATACCGATGATAAACCATCCTGACAAATCAGTACAAAGCGTTGTTGAAGCGCACTGGCGGATTGCATATCCCCGGCTCGCATTTGATTTTCCTTCTGATGAATGGGCTAAATATAAAGAAGAGTACGCATTCCTTGGATCCGATATCAGTTCGTTTCAACGGGAGTATCAATTGTTGTTGTTATTGGTGCATCACGGGGGAAAAGAAGAATGGCGCAAACTTAAATATGTGGCGGATTTTGCTGCGTACATGCGTAGGTTCGGAAGTATGACGAACTGGAATACTGTGGCAGAAATTGCAAAGCAAAAGGGAATATTCTCCTTGTTTATCCAAAGTGTCGGCTTGCTTCGTGTGTTGGGAATGGAATGGAAAGAGGAATGGCCTGTATTCGAGACCACTCTTCTTCCTCATTCGTATCTTCGAAATTGGGAAAAAAGAATGAAAGAGCCTTCCAACTCCACCTGGCCCTATTTCAAACATGGATTGTCGATACACGATGGTATCAAACACAAAACCAGGTTGATCCTGGGTCACTTTAAATACTTGACCGAATTTCAACTAATCTGGAGTAAATTCAGATACAAGCAGCGCCTGGCTAAACTAGGGACACGACAATAGTGCCATCAATTGTGAGCCCCGGGCCCAGGATATTTAAGCCATCGCCTGTATTAAATGAATCTACATTGGCAGTCAGCGGCTCGATCGCCACACAATCACGTGCAGGCGGCGTGTATACAACCAGGTAATTGAACTTACCTTCTCCCGTTTCCTGCCGGATACGCAGGGTAACATCCTGATTTTTCGAAACCAGCTCAGTCACAGCGTGCGTGCTGGACGAATCTACGATGAAGCAGTTATCAAACTCCTTCCGATGCAGCAATGTCGGCATCTCCATTGTGAATGGTTCAGTTCCGACAGGGATGAGGTTTTCGTTGAATGTGACCAGCCGTCTCGACGGAATATTGATTTTCCAAGCTTCTACATCTTCGTTGCCGAGAACCCAATAAGGGTGCCAGCCAAACATCGTCGGGCAAGGCGCTGTGCCTTCGTTTTTAGCTTCATATTTCAGCTCGAAACGGCCATCTGCATGCAGGGTATAGCGCACGGAGAAATGGACCTTAAACGGATATCCGCTCGCGTTGTCGATGGTGTATGACAGCTGAATGCGCGCGTAATCCTCGTGAATAGTCTGCTCATCCAATCGGAAATGGTTTTTCCGGACAAGCCCGTGGATGGCATTTTCGCCGCCATCTTCATTTTTATCTAACTGGTAGTCTTTGCCGAGAAATTTGTATTTCCCCTCAGGAATGCGGCTTGCAAATGGGAATAGCAGTTCGCTCGCACTCTTCGTATCGGCGACGAGCGCATTAGGGGTAGGGGGCATTTTCAGGAGAGAAAAGAGGGTAAGGCCTTTTCTTAATGAAAGTTGGCGAACAATTCCGCCCAGCTCTGGGATAATTACACAGCGGTTTTCCGTAGTTGTTTCGTGTATGACATATTCGGTTAGGTCGCCAAATTGCTGTTTGAAAATTTCAAAGGACATTTTGCTTTGAAGGTTTAGGGTAAAAAATATTGTATTCCTGTAAAAATAATAGCCGGACAGGTTGAATTGTCCGGCTATTGCATATTTAATGCCTAAAAAATCAACTTTTTATTCGTTGTCGGCACTTTTTTCGGCTTCTGCCATTTCTTCTTCTTTACGTTCCTTTTCGAGGGTCTGTTTCACCACTTCTTCGTGGATTGCAGCTTCCTCGTTCGAACGGCGGTTGATATAAGCCTGATAGCTCGTTTCCTTCTCATAAGGACGCTTGCCAATCAGTTTTTCAAGATCAGCCTGGAACAGGATCTCTTTTTCGAGCAATTCCTTCGCCAACACTTCTAACGCATCACGTTTTTCGCTCAGCAGGCCTTTAACGAATTGATATGCCTGATCAACCAATTTTCTAACCTCTTCATCGATCGCTTGTGACGTCGATTCGGAGTAAGGTTTGGTAAATGCGTAATCGGATTGCTTCGAATCATAGAACGAAATATTACCAATCCGCTCATTCATACCGTACATGGTTACCATGCTGTATGCTACTTTGGTTACTCTTTCAAGGTCACTCAATGCGCCGGTAGAGATTTTCCCAAATACGACATCCTCCGCAGCACGGCCGCCCAATGTCATACACATTTCATCAAACAACTGCTCTGTGCGGTACAGATACTGCTCACGCGGGAGATACTGTGCGTAACCTAATGCCGCCACACCACGTGGTACGATCGACACTTTTACCAAGGGATCCGCGTGTTCCAGGAACCAGCCAGCTACTGCGTGTCCGGCTTCGTGGTAGGCTACGATCTGCTTTTCTTCCGGTGAGATCAGTTTGTTTTTCTTTTCCAAACCACCGATCACACGGTCCATGGCATCCTGGAAGTCCTGCATGGTCACTTCGTCACGATTACGACGTGCGGCAATCAATGCTGCTTCGTTACAAACGTTAGCGATCTCAGCACCGGCAAAACCGGGAGTTTGAGATGAAAGTTTCTGGATATTAACGTCCGTAGAGAGCTTCAAAGGTTTTAAATGGACTTTGAAAATGGCTTCACGACCAATTACGTCTGGCTTATCGACTGAAATCTGGCGGTCAAAACGTCCCGGACGAAGCAAAGCAGGGTCAAGAACGTCTGGTCGGTTGGTGGCTGCCACAATGATGATACCGGAATCGGTTGCAAAACCGTCCATTTCAACGAGCAGGGAGTTCAATGTATTTTCACGTTCGTCGTTAGAGCCGGGCATGGCACCACGGCCACGTGAACGACCTACCGCGTCGATCTCGTCAATAAATATGATACAAGGCGCTTTTTCTTTCGCTTGCTTAAACAAGTCACGTACACGCGCTGCACCCACACCTACAAACATTTCCACGAAGTCGGAACCTGAAAGGGAGAAGAAGGGTACGCCTGCTTCTCCGGCCACCGCTTTTGCAAGCAAGGTTTTACCGGTTCCCGGAGGGCCCACGAGTAATGCGCCTTTGGGGATTTTAGCACCCAGTTTCTTGAATTTGTCCGGGCTTTGGAGGTATTCTACTATTTCTTTGATTTCTTCTTTTGCTTCATCGAGGCCTGCCACATCATTAAAAGTGATCTTAACTTTGTTTTCAGCATCAAAAAGCGTTGCACGAGACCGGCCGATATTGAAAATCTGACCACCAGGGCCTACACCGCCCGACATTCTGCCGAGGATAAAGTACATGACCAGGATCATTACAATGAAAAAGCCCCAGGTTCCAAGGAAGCTGGTCCAGTCGTTTCGGGTATCCACCACAAAAGGCACCTTATCATCGTCGGGAATGCCTTCCTGCATTTTATCGAAGTCCTTCTTGAAAGTCTCCGCCGATGTTACCTGAAACTGGTAGTGGGAAGCAGTTTCCCCACCGAAATAATTATTTTCTTTTGCAACTACCCTATATTTGTCGAGTTTGAGCGCTTCCGGTTTTAGCGTAATTTCTACTGATTTGTCGTTTACAATAGTTACGCGTTCCACTTCCTTGTCTACCATCATTTTCTCGAAACGCTTCTGAGTGGTTTCGCGGATCGTTGAGGTTCTGTTGAGGTACGTGATTCCGAGTATAGTAGCGATCAGAGCGGCTATTATCCAACCTTGATATCCCTTCTGAGGACTTTTAGGGTTGAGTGGCCCCCTTTTGTTATCGTTTTCAGACATTCGTTCGTTTTAATTAAGAGGAAATATAATAAACAACAATCCCGGCGGGGCTAATGTTCGCCCGACGGGTCTTTATACCATGGAGTCTTCCAGGTACGTCACCTCTGCATCTCCCCAAAGTTCTTCCAGATCGTAATGCTTACGGCGTTCTTTGTTGAAAATATGTGCGACAACGTCCACATAGTCAATCAAAATCCATTCCCCATTCGCCTTTCCTTCTTTTTGCCAGGGCTCTGTTTTGGATATTTTATAAACTTCGTCTTCGACAGAGTTCGCCAAAGCATCTATTTGTGTATCGGAATTACCCGAGCAGATCACGAAAAAATCGGTTATTGAGTTTTTTACTTTTCTGAGGTCTAATATGGCAATGTCCAAACCTTTCTTTTCTGTCATTCCCTTCACCACCAGTTCGGTGAGATCTTTTGAGGATAGTTCTTTATTTTTGCGTTCTTTCATGCGTTGTATTTACCTTTTCTAAAACCCTAAAGTAAAACAAAAAAATTGTACAACTCTACACAGGACACGCTAATAATTGGTAAAAAAGTTATATACCTGCCAACTTGTCATTCCACCAACGACATAGCGGCTGAAATAGTGCATGCGGGGCTGTTCGAGGAAGGAACCGTTGTCATTACCGACAACCAGATAAAAGGAAGAGGTCAGCGCGGAACGGTGTGGAATGCAAATGCAAGTGAAAATCTGACGTTTTCCGTCATTCTCACACCGTCATTTTTGCCAATTCAAGAGCAATTTCTGATTAGCCAGGTCACAGCGCTGGCGATCCGTGCTTATCTGGGAAGTTACGTGGCCGACACAAAGGTCAAATGGCCGAACGACATTTACATGAACAACCGCAAATCTTGTGGAGTACTGATCGAAAATTCGCTTCAGGGCACCAGATATGCTAGTTCGATCGTGGGGATTGGCGTGAATATCAATCAGTCAGAGTTTGAAAGTAGTCATGCCACATCCCTTTTTCGCGAAACCGGACAAGCATTTGCATTGCCTGAGGAATTTCACAAGTTGCTGAAGTTTCTGGATGCCTATTATATCAGGCTGCGGTCAGGCCATCAGAACGATGTAATTCGCAGTGAGTATTTGGGTTATTTGTATGGTTACCAGAAAGATGTGAAATTTCTGCACAATGGAAATGTTACAAATGGCACGGTGACCAGCGTAACACCGCTGGGAAAGCTACGTGTTAGACTGGCCACCGAGCCGGAAGAACTGGAATTTGGGTTAAAAGAAATTGAATGGGTCAGGGACTGATCACCCCCATTTACCCAGCACCGCCATAACGACTGCACAGATGCCCAATCCAAGCGATTCGCGCGCCAACTCGATGTTGAGGCTTCTCATGGCCGTTTCACCGAAGAAAATCCCTTCAAATTCAGGCGGCCATTGCAATATCCCACCTATGAGATAGCCAGCGGCGAGCGCGTAAAATACCCAAGGAGGCCAGAGCTCCCGGATACTCATGAAGCAGCCGAGGGCAGCAAAGCTATAAATTGCTATCCAGACCCCGGAATCGGGATCGTTCAGTTGCAGATAGGCAAAGATTACGAATATAACCCCGAAAAGTATCTTTAAAAGTCTCATGGTAGTGGGTTTGAATGTAGAACGATGTCAGGTTATTTTAAAAAGCTGTTACCGGTTGATTATTAACTGCCGGAGACGTTATTTTAACACATCAATTACTGACAAAATTGCGTCAGCGCGTTGGCAGCGTCGCTATATCCCAGGTTCAGAGCCTGTTTCAAATTCGTACAGCCGAGATCTTTTTCACCGTCGTTCCACTGCGAGAGCCCGAGTCCGTAGAATGCCTTGCCATATGCGGCATCCAGCTTGACGGTCTGGCGGAATGCTAAGGTGGCTTTTTTGTAATCCTGAGCGCGGTAGTAGGTATTGCCGAGATTGTACCATGCTTGCTTATTGTTGTCGTCAAGTTTGGTAGCCTTTTCAAAATCCTGGATCGCTTCCGGTGTTTTGTCCATCAGCACCAGCAACTGGCCTCGGTTCACGAAAACGTCGGCAGTGTCGGGTGCGAGCTCGGCCGATTTATTATAGTCGGCAAATGCGGAATCCAGCTTATTTTCATCCGTATAAAGCAACGCGCGGTTAAAGTAGGGTCGGTAGGAGGCAGGTTTCAACTTTATTGCCTGGGCGAAATCGAGTAGAGCATTGTCGTACTCTTTCAATTCGTAGTAAGCGACGCCGCGGAGGTTGAAAGCGTCGGCATTTGTTGTACTTTTTTCGATGGCCTTATTAATAAATTCAATGGCCTCGCGGGTCTTGCCCTGTTGCATCAGCTCTTTGCCTTTTTGCAGAAAGGCGTCAGAGGATTGAGAGCAGGAGTAAAGGAAAATCAGAAAAAATAAAAAAAATAATCGGGGCATACTGGTTCATTTCTAGTTGTTTCGCACAAAAGTAAGGCGAAAGCTCACAGGAATGTTTTCTTTTTGTTAATAAAATGTCCTTATCTTTGCACCCGGCAAATCGGAACTACCAGCTCCTTCCGAATCCCCCAGGTCCTGACGGAAGCAAGGGTAGGTGGTTGATGCGGTGAGATTCTCGGTTTGCCTTTTTTTATTTCCTCCCCACTTCGATTCCCCCTTTCTTTCTTTTTGCTTTTGTTCAGGGTTTTCTACTTTTGTGGAATATTCTAACCAATAAATTTTCAATATGAAATTTTTCATTGATACTGCTAACCTGAATGAAATTCGGGAAGCGCAGGCACTGGGTGTTTTAGATGGTGTTACCACCAACCCATCCTTGATGGCAAAAGAAGGAATCACAGGTAAGGATAATATAATGCGCCACTACAAAGCTATCTGCGATATCGTGGATGGTGATGTAAGTGCGGAAGTAATTTCGGTAGATCTGGAAGGTATGATCCGCGAAGGAGAAGAGCTGGTAGAGATCGACGAGAAAATCGTGGTTAAAATCCCGATGATCAAGGAAGGTATCAAAGCACTTAAATATTTCTCCGGCAAAGGTGTCCGTACCAACTGTACGCTAATATTCTCGCCAGGCCAGGCGCTTGTTGCCGCGAAAGCCGGTGCTACCTATATTTCTCCATTCGTAGGTCGTTTGGACGACATCTCAACCGACGGTATCGCATTAATTGAGCAAATCCTTACCATTTACAGAAACTATGGTTTCGATACGCAGGTGCTTGCGGCATCCGTTCGTCACCCGATGCACATTATCCAATGCGCAGAAGTTGGTGCGGACGTAATGACCGGCCCATTGAGCGCGATCGAAGCACTGCTGAAACACCCATTGACCGACATCGGTCTTGAGAAATTCCTGTCTGACTACAAGAAAGGGAATTCCTAATCAAAGGATTGTCACACTGAGCGGAGTCGAAGTGCATTGCACGAAGTCGCGTATATCCTTCGACTCCGCTCAGGATGACGGTGCCGTTTGTTACACTGGGCGGCCTGCTTAGTGTAACATCAACATTCATCACACTATTCATTTCGAGCATTTCGCTCCACATTCCATACAGCACAATCATGACCACCGATTCAACGGAGCCTATAATCAAACTGGAAAGGGCAGATATATATCAGGGTGAGAGGCCTGTTTTGAACGATGTTCATTTCGAGATCAGTAAGGGCGAGTTCGTTTACCTTATCGGGAGAACGGGTAGCGGCAAAAGTTCGCTTTTAAAAACATTATACGCCGATTTATGGCTACATACCGGTTCTGCCAAAGTGGCCGGTTATGAGCTGCACAATATCAAAAGGGTTGATATTCCATTTTTACGTCGCCGCATTGGCATTGTTTTCCAGGATTTTCAGTTGCTTTCTGATCGTTCGGTGGAAGATAACCTCGCATTCGTGCTCCGTGCAACGGGTTGGGAGCAACAAGGGAAAATTTCGAAACGCATTGCCGAAGTGTTAATGCAGGTGGGCTTGGGAACTGCCCAGAAAAGAATGCCGCATCAGCTCTCCGGTGGTGAGCAGCAACGGGTCGTAATCGCTCGTGCTATGCTGAACGAACCGCAAATCCTTCTTGCGGATGAGCCAACAGGTAACCTCGACCCGGAAGTGGGCGACCAGATTATGCAGGTTTTCCGTACGATCAATAATGCCGGTACTGCGATACTAATGGCCACGCACAATCACGACTTCCTGAAACGCTTCCCGGCGAGGGTGATCAAATGCGAGAATGGCGGAGTGACAATGAGCTGATGCGATTTTGTATCAACGAAAAAGGGCGTCTGAGTTGACTCAGACGCCTTTTTTGCGTATTGCTTCAACTTATTTAGCCTTCATATCAATCACCGGAATAATCATCTCTTCGAGCGAGACGCCTCCGTGCTGGAATGTGTCGCGGTAGAGATTTACGTACTGGTTGTAATTGTTCGGATATGCAAAAAAGTAATCTTCCTTAGTAAACACGTACGAAGTTGAAACATGTGGTTTGGGAAGGAAAATACGCTCCGGCTTGCGGCATACCATCAAATGGTTGTCGTCGAAGCCTAAATTTTTACCATGTTTGTAACGGAGATTCGTATTCGTTTCGCGGTAACCGATAATTTTTACTGGTTTTTGTACGCGGATCATACCGTGGTCAGTTGTCAAGATGAGGCGACCTTTTTTCTCAGCTACTTTGCGGATGAAATCGAGCAGTGGTGAATGCTGGAACCAAGAACGGGTGATCGAGCGGTAGGCAGCTTCGTCCGGCGCAAGTTCCTTGATCATCTGTACGTCGGTGCGTGCATGGGAAAGCATATCCACAAAGTTGTAGACAACGACATTCAGCTGGTTCGTCAGCAGGTTATTGAATGTATCTACCAATGCCTTGCCCTGGTTTGTATTCAGAATTTTGGAATATGAAAATTTGATATTCAAATGGTTCATTTCCAGTTGCTTTTGGAGGAAATCCTGCTCGTGGTTGTTCAGACCTTCTTCACCTTCAGCAGTGTTTTCATCGCTTACCCACCATTGCGGGTGCTTCCGCTCCATTTCGCTCGGCATGAGACCTGAGAAGATCGCATTACGTGCGTAGCCAGTGGTGGTTGGTAAAATGGAGTAGTAGGACGATTCTTCCTCGATATTGAAATACTCCTGTAAAATCGGCTGGATCATCTTCCATTGGTCATAACGGAAGTTGTCGATCAGCAGGAAGAACAGTGGCTCGCTTGAACCTTTCAAATGTGGGAAAACCTTCTGTTTCATCAGTTGATGCGAAAGTATCGGCTTGTCGGAACGCGGATCGTTTAGCCACTCTTCGTACTCATCTTCAATGAATTTGCAGAAATTAGCATTGGCTTCGCTCTTCTGCATGCTAAAAACTTCGGCCATTCCCTGGTCGTCGGAGCTTTCGAGTTCAAGCTCCCAATAAATGAGCTTTTTGTAAATATCAGCCCATTCCTCATGACCAATCCTGTCCTGGTACTGCATCGCCAGGCTGCGAAATTCCTGCTGGTAGCTAAGGGTCGTTTTTTCGGTTACCAGACGCTTATTATCCAATATCTTTTTAACCGAAAGTAATATCTGATTGGGGTTCAGCGGTTTGATGAGGTAATCATCTATTTTGGAGCCGATAGCGTCCTCCATGATATGCTCTTCTTCGCTTTTGGTGATCATGACCACAGGCAGGTTGGGTTGCTGCTGTTTGATCTGGGCTAGGGTTTCGAGGCCCGTCATGCCGGGCATCATCTCATCAAGGAAGACGATATCAAACCGGTCATTCTCAATGCGGTCCAGCGCATCCGCTCCACTGTTGACGGGCGTAACGTTGTAACCTTTATTGGTCAGAAACATGATGTGCGGTTTGAGAAGATCTATTTCGTCATCGGCCCAAAGGATGTTATATTGCATAAGACTCTTTTTTCAAGTAGTAATTAATTCAAAACAATAAAAGGGTAACGCGTCGGCAGAAGCAAGTCGTATACGTAAAACGGTTTTAACGTTTTTTAAGAAATATACGGCTTATCCTTATACGTTAACCTGTATTGTAAAAAATGCATTCCACAAAGGCTTTCTACGGCAAAAATTTTCTGGTAACACGGTCAAGGTCGTCAGGCGTGTCGACGCCGTGGGAGTCGTCTGAAGTAATAACGGCGCGGATCGCGTAGCCGTTTTCCAGCCAGCGCAATTGTTCCAGGGCCTCCGCCTTTTCCAGAGACGAAACAGGCAGCTTCGTGATTTCCGCCAGCACATCGGTCCGGTAAGCGTAAATGCCGATGTGTTTATAAAAAACATGTGATTTCAGAAATTCGTCCTGGCTTTGGGCATTGCGAAGGTAGGGGATCGTTTGCCGGCTGAAATACATAACTTCACCCCGTTTGTTCAAAACCGCCTTTGGCACATTTACATTGAAAAGAATTTCATCATTGTCGATGATTTTCACCAAGGTAGCCAATTCGGTTTCTCCATTCAGAACTGAGGCGAGATGGTCGATCGGCTCGGGGCTGATGAACGGTTCGTCGCCCTGTATGTTGATGACGTAATCGTAATGGAGTTCTGTTTTTGCAAGTGCTTCATAGCAACGGTCGGTGCCGCTCTGGTGGTCCGGAGATGTCATAACGGCTTGCCCGCCAAATTCCCGGACGTGGTTCAGTATTCTTTCATCGTCGGTGGCTACGATAACCTGATCCAGTTCCGTAGCTTTGGACGATTGTTCGTAAACCCGCTGGATCATGCTTTTTCCGCCGATATCTACCAAAGCTTTGGCAGGAAAACGGGTAGAAGCGTAGCGGGCCGGTATTATTCCTAAAATGCGCACGAGTTTCTTGTCAGTTTAATTTGAATTCAAAATAAAGGTAAAAAATTGCAAAATCTGTTTTCGTTCCGGTTTTCGGAAAACATCTGGCGGGTAATGCCCGATGCGGATCCGGGAAGTGCATTGTGGGTCATCGAATTACGTGATCCAGACCGGCGGGAAGTATCATTTGCGGTTATTGACCTTGACAGCCTGGTGCTGAAATGGCACCGCCAGGTAGAGGGTACCGATTGGTGGACTTCTCTGACGGCTTTTATGCACAATCGTATCTACTTGCATAACTACAGGTATCCCGAAGTCCCCGAACCCACCGACCTTATTGCCGTCGACGAAACCGCCGGATTATTGTCCTGGATCTTACCTAACTATATTTTGATAAAAAGTGTCGACCAGAACTTGCTGGAAGTCGCTACCAAGCAGGGCGATCATTTCAAACACATGTATTGCAACGCATCGACCGGCCAGGTAATGCCCTTTGATACAAGTTTGCGTGAAAACGCCGATGAGGTAATTTTAAAAGAGCCCGTTCGTTACAGGGAGGGGAATATGTATTTCGAGCGGCTCGCGCAGTTTATTGGCGATGTGACGGGCGGTCATATCCCGGTTGCCATTGATTACCTGGAGAAAAGGCCCTATATAATCTTTTCTTATTATATTTACGAGCAAGATAAAACAGTGCAATACCTCCTCATAGTAACCGATCAGAAGCGACATGTCTTACACGAGAAGCTATCGGAGCAGAGGGAAGGAACGGGTCGCTCAACGATGATGCTGAAAGCGTCTACATTGGTTTATCTGAAAAATAGCAACGAGTTTTCGAGTTTAACGCTTTCATAATAAATGAAATACATTTTTTGCCTGGCCCTTTTGGCAGGATTGATGACAGATTTGACGAGTGCCCGGGCAAAGGGATTGATTGCTGTTGACTCCGTCGGGGTCGAGAAGGTAGGGGGGAAGATCTTCGTTATACATAAGGTTAACCAGGGGCAGACGATGTTTGCCGTCGTGCGTCAATACGGAACGACCATTCAGGCACTGCGCGAAGCCAATCCGGGCATGAACGATCAAATTCAGTCCGGACAGACTATCAGGGTGCCTTACACGCCAAAGGTTACTAAAAAGGATGGCAAAAAAGAGGATAAAAAAGAAGACAAAAAGGAGCTTGTGAAGGCTGAGGTGAAGGAAGTTAAGCCCGTTGTCGATACGCCGGCTGTTGCTACCAGTACCTCGGCACCATCCGCGCCAGCCACTTCGCCACCCGCCAACGGTGTCCACAAAGTGGAGCCAGGGCAGACCCTTTACCGCGTTGCAGTCAAATACGGCGTGTTAATGGCTGATCTCCGCAAATGGAACAATCTCACGGACGATAATTTGAAAGATGGCCAGGAGCTGATTGTCAGTGAAAAAGGCGCCGAAAAAGCTGCAGTACCAGCAGCCACGCCACCTGCACCAAAAGTTGCTACAACGGTTGTGAAAGATTCCGTAAAAGCGAAGACCGCCGTTCCCGAAAAAGTGGTGAAGCCTGTCGAAGAAGTAGCGCCACCCAAAGTGGTTAAAAGCAAACGCAAATCTGAATCCGGCCTGGCTGAAGTAATAGAAACGGACGAAAGTACGAGCAAATTCCTGGGTTTACACCGCACCGCGCCAATCGGTTCGTTGGTGGAGGTTTTGAATGAATACAATCAGGAAAAAATCATCGTCCGCATTATAGGACGCATACCCGACACTAGCGTCAATGACGATATTGTGATCAAGCTCTCGTCACGCGCATTTGAAAAAGTTTCTCCCAACAGCAAACGATTCAGGGCCGTAGTGAGTTATCTTGAGTAAATACGGCTAAGATATATTATGAAACACGCACCACAGTTTCGTTCCAAAAGAGAAGAAGAGCGGGAAGCGCTCAAGAATACGACAGGATATAAGGTTTGGACCGTTATGTTTACGCTCTTGTATCCATTTATAGCCATTTTTACATTCCTCTTTTCAGGGATCGTGATGATTTTTTCAGGTATTTCACGTGTGCTGGCTTACCTGTTTGGAGGTAGCCATGCCAGACACTGATCAAACTGGCTACCCACCATCCTACGTTGGCGAATTGCTGGACGAAAAAGTCGAACAGTACAACCAACCGGATTTCATCCCTTTCGATCCCATCAGCATTCCGCACCGGTTTTCGTCAAAACAGGATATTGAAATCATGGGCTTTTGGGCAGCTATTCTCGCTTGGGGGCAACGGAAAACCATTATCAATAAATGTCTGGAATTAGCCGCATTAATGGACAATGCGCCGTACGATTTCGTACGCAATCACCACGAAAGCGACCTGAAACCGTTCCTGCATTTCAAACACCGCACATTCAACGCCACCGACACGCTCTATTTTCTGCATTTTTTTCAGGAATACTACAAAGTTCATGATTCGCTGGAATTTGCTTTCAGCAGTCATATGACACCCAACGATATTACCATCGAAAAAGGGCTGATAGGCTTCCATAACCTTTTTTCAAACTCCGAAAATTTCCTCTTACGTACGCGTAAGCACATTGCCACTCCCGTGCGCAAATCCTCGTGCAAGCGTCTGAATATGTTCCTGCGCTGGATGGTCCGCAAAGACAACCACGGCGTCGACTTCGGGATTTGGAACACCATCCGCCCCTCTCAACTCGTCTGCCCATGTGACGTCCACGTCGACCGCGTGGCGCGCGTGCTGGGCCTCATCAAACGCCCCGTTACCAACTGGCAAACTGCCACTGAACTCACCGCATCCTTACGCCTGCTCGATCCGAATGATCCTGTGAAGTATGATTTTGCTTTGTTCGGGCTAGGGATTGAGGGGTTTGCGAAGTAAATGATTGAAATAAGTGTACTTATCAAGGTGCCGTGCTACAAGTATTGCCTGTTTGGAGTGTGTTAATTGGTATTTTTTATAGTACAAGTTTATTGATACGATTTTTCGTATACTAAATACTTTGCAGTGTTTTCCTTTGACTAAACCGGCTTGACTCCTAAGTCATTTGTTACCTGTCTCTGTTTTTAAAAGTTGAAATTGAGTTGGATTTAAATCTGAAAGACAACTTTTTTTGACATTAAAAAACGATAACATGAAACAACTTTTCACACAACTTTTTGTCACGGCTGCAATAATAGGGTGCCTCGCTGATAATGTCGGAGCCCAAACTCACTACGGAACCGGTGCCGGAACCAATGGGATCGGACATACATTCTATGGAACTGATGCCGGAAATATGAACTCGGCAAATGGGAATGATGGGGCTTTTAACACGTACATCGGACATTTTGCAGGTAAAAACGCCACTACCGGGCAGTGCAATACTTTTCTCGGTAATTCGTCTGGTATGCTGAATATTACTGGTAGCTTCAACACCCTTATAGGATTTCAGGCAGGAAAAGATAATGGGAATAACAGCTATAATACCTTGGTTGGATCAAACGCAGGAATGGGATCGATCGGCAATCAAAATTCCTATTTTGGAGAACAAGCGGGTACGTGGAGTAAGGGTTCTAACAATGTTTTCATGGGATTCGGAGCCGGAAATTCCAATAACGGCGGTAGCGACAATGTTTTTTTGGGGGCGAAAGCTGGTTATTCAAATAAAAACCATCACAACGTTTTCATTGGCGTTGAGGCTGGTTATAATTGCCAAACAAACGATAATGTTTTCGTCGGCTGGAAATCAGGCAACGGTAACACGGTAGGAGGTTTAAATACTTATATCGGCACGAAAGCAGGGTTTACATTGAATGGAGGAGTTGGTAATACCTTTATAGGACATGGAGCCGGTGAAAAAGCCGGTGAAAATGATACAGATGAAAACACCTTTGTAGGAACCTACAGTGGCATGAATGCAAAGGGACAAAATAACTGCTATTTTGGGGTTTCCGCCGGATGGGAGAGTGAAGGAGATAACAATATTATTTTTGGAGTCTCATCAGGTACTTACAGCAAGGGGAGCAATAACGTGGTGATGGGATTCGAAGCCGGATTTATCAATAAAGGAAACGAGAATAATTTTATCGGAAAGGCATCAGGCTATTCAAACACGACTGGCACAGGAAATATGTTCGCAGGTACAACTTCGGGCTTCAGCAATGATAGTGGTACCGCAAATGCATTCTTTGGCAACAAGGCAGGATATTCCAATAAAAGCGGAAGTCTTAATACATTCCTGGGGCAGGGGGCTGGTTACGACAATACTACCGGCGAAAAGAACACTTACTTGGGCTATGGCTCGGGAGGAAAGGCCAACGTCATCAATGCCACAGCAATCGGAGCATCGGCAAAGGTAATGGCAAGCAACTGCCTGGTGCTGGGCAATAATGCTAATATTGGAATAGGGGTATCCGCGCCTGTTTATCAACTGCAGATGAGCACAGGAACTGCTGCCAAAGCAGGTTCTGCAAGCTGGACGATCATGTCCGATCGCAGGTTAAAAAAGGGTATCTCAGACTTCACCGACGGTCTTGACCTGCTTAAAAAAATTAAACCCGTCTGGTTCCAATATAATGGCGAAGCAGGCATCGAAACAGGTGATAAGAAGTTCGTAGGTATCATCGCCCAGGAAATGCAAAAAATTGCACCTTACACCATTGGCACATTTATCCACCAGGATTCATTAGGCAACAAAACAGAATATTTGGATTACGATGCCAATGCGGTCACTTACATCCTGATCAATTCAGTGAAGGAGCAGCAGCAGGTGATTGAAGAAAAGGATGCTCAGATTCGTGATCTGGCTGAGCGTCTGGAAAGAATCGAGAGGCAATTATCGTCGCCGTCATTTTTTCATAATACTCATGACAATGGGGAGCAGCCTGCATTGGAACAGAATGCACCAAATGGATTCGAAAATCAGACTTCGATCAAGTATTATATTCCGCAATCGGCCAAGGAGGCTGTTATCAATATTTATAACGCGAGTGGAGTAAAGATGAAATCTCTTACAATTGCTAATCGTGGCGAAGGCGAATTGGTTATTTCGGCGGAGAATATGGCAAGTGGTGTCCATGTGTACGACCTGATAGTCGATGGAAAGAGTGTGGGTGGAAAGAAAATGTTGGTTAAGTAAGGATTTCGCATAAGACGTATTCGATCAAGGCTCTGCATGGCAGGGCTAAAACTTCATGGCATTGTGTTCTAATAAAAATGCGGGCTCCCTTCATGGAGGCCCGCATTTGGCTTATACTCGTTAGAGGCTGTTACAGCACCGCATTTTCAAACCCGATCGATTCGATTGAGAACAGAGGTTTGTTGCCTGCTTCGGCATTCTTGAATACAAAATACACTTTGTGCAGCTTGCCGTCGGCAGGCGTTTTCACCGGAATGCTGATCGTTTCCGCCTTGTCGACTTTGCCCTCACCGATTTTGGTTCCTGCAGCACTGTCCAGTCGGATTTCTAAAGTTCCACCAGCAGATTGACCTGCCTTGCTGGCTACTGATATTGCCAGTTTCGAAATTTCGGTCAAATCGATGTCGTCGAAGGCGATGAAGCTACCGTCCTTGATGCCGACAACCATTTCTGTACCGTTCTGGCCCTTGTATTTGAAGGTGTTTCTCGTCGTGTCAGCCATGTTGGCCATGAGCGTTGACGGACGCAATGCAACCGTTTTAGAACCGGTTAATGGGCCCATGGTGCCGTTGCCTTTATCGGTGTAGCTGGCTGTGAAGATGTACGAACCGTCTTTTTTCTTAGCCTGCGTCACGTACGAGCTCTTCAATGGTTTCTTTTCAACCGCCTTTTCGTTAGCGAGCGAAAGAATGTATTTCACCATTTCTTCCACTTCTTCCGGCTTGTGCTGTGGGTGGCCGGGCATCGCCTGTTCGCCCCACACGCCGCTTCCGCCTTCCAGAACCTTGTCGGTAAGCGTTTTGAGGGAATTGCGCTCGCGGGCGTATTTTTTGGCCACTTCGCGGTAAGCTGGTCCAATGGATTTTTTGTCAACCGAATGGCAGGCTTTGCAGTCGCTCAACTCGATCATGCGCTTCCCGGTTTCGAAACCGGTGTTGGCCTGGTGGCCTTGTGCGAGTTGCGTTTTGTCGAAGCCTTCGAGGTAGTTGATGGTCAATACAACTTCATCTTCCGGAATCTTTTTAGTAGCCAGGCTGCCGTCCTCTTTATCGGAAACGGACACTTCATAGTTCACAGGTTTGTCATTCCAATAGAATGTTTTGTTGCCTTTAATGGCCACGTCCACTTTTGGAATCGCATTACCCACGCGGACGATTACTTCTGAGGTGTTGGAATTGCCTGCATTGTCTGTCACTTTCAAAGTCGCGGCATATTCACCTGGCTTAGCGTAGGTAAAGCTCGGGTTAGCCAGCGCGCTTTTCGGCAAGCCTTTGCCAAACGACCATTCATATTTGATCGGGTCGCCGTCGTGATCGAGTGATCCTTTGGACGAGAAATTCACTTTCAACGGTGCTGCGCCGGTGGTGTTGGTGGCGCTTGCCGCTGCGACCGGGACACGGTTGCCTGCATTGAATGTAATGTGCGAAAGGCTCGCTTCATCGTTTTGTGCAAACCAGTTCGGGCCGTATTCCAATGTGTAAAGCGAACCGTCGCTGGCAAACTGCATATCGATCGGGTGGCTGAATTTGGTATTCGGCAGAAAACGCTCAATGTTCTGCAAATCGCCCTTTTCATTCATCGTCACGATGTTAATGTAATCACGAATCCAGTCGTAAGCGAAGAACTTGCCGTCGTAGTAAGACGGGAATTTATTTTTACTATCCTGGAAATCAGTAGCATAATACACCGGGCCAGCCATTGCATTACGTCCACCTTTTCCGACGATCGGGCCAAACTCAGGCGAATCGGCATAAGGATAGTAAATAAATGCCGGTTGAGCAGGCGGCAATTCCTGAATACCTGTGTTGTGCGGCGAGTTATTGATTGGCTTCAACGGATCAAATGGCTTGCCGGACGTACTATCGGCAAAGTTGAAGTCGACATAGGGCTTGTTATCGGCAATGAACAGGGGATAACCGAAGTAGCCCGCTTTTCTGGCCTGATTTACTTCGTCATAACCTCTCGGGCCGCGTTTCGGATCGTCCACGGACGCATCCGGGCCTACATCACCCCAATACAAAAAGCCGGTGCGCTGGTCTACCGCAATACGGTAAGGGTTACGCGTGCCCATCACATAAATTTCTGCGCGGGTTTTCTCAGTTCCGGGAGGGAAAAGGTTGCCTTCGGGAATGTCGTAGAGGTTCGTTCCGCCCGGCATGTTTGCGCGGCGGTCGCCGTAACGCGGCTTAATGCGGAGTACCTTTCCTCTCAACGAGTTGGTATTGGAAGAAGAATGCTGTCCGTCCCACCCTTCACGTCCCGGGCGCTCGTCGATAGGGCCGTAACCATTCGATTGGAATGGATTGACATCGTCACCAGTCGAAAGATACAGATTACCCTTGCTATCCCACGCGATGGAACCCCCGGTGTGGCAGCAGTCGGTGCGCTTTACGGGAACCGTCAAAAGCACTTCTTCGGTGCTCAGGAGCACGGTATCCTTGACGTCGTCGTATTTAAATCTCGACAAATGCTGCGCTGTATCCTTCTCCGACGATGGTGGGGAATAATACATGTAAATCAGCTTGTTAGTTTTGAAGTTAGGGTCGATGTTCAGACCCATCAGGCCATATTCCTGTTTGGTATACACCGGTACCTGGCCTACAATTTTGACTTTTCCTGTTTTGGGATTAAAAAGCTTAACCTTTCCTTTTCTTTCTGTAAACAGTACGCGCTGATCGTCCAGTACGACCAGTTCCGTGGGTTCGTCAAGCTTTGTAGCCAGCACTTTTTTGGAAAAACGGTTCTCTTCCGGGCGGGCTTTGGCGTAATCTAGTTTGGAAGCAATTACCCAGTTCAGACCGCCTGTAAGGTGTTTTACGAAAACCGGATTAATAAAAGTGGCGTCTTCATGCCCAAAATTGGTGTAGAATGCACGGCCGCCGTCGTATTCGTGGTACCATGACATCGGGTGGTCGTCGCCCATTTTACCATCCTTATATGTCTTCTCATCGATTTTGACAAGGACATTGACCTTCGGATTAAAGTTTTTGAAATCGTAAAACTCATCCTTAATCTTCCATTTTTTAGGAAAACCATCCATCGAAGGGTGCTTGTCGTTCACGACATAAGCCTCGCCTTCCTGCACATTCGGGTTGCCCGGATGGCTCAGGAACTGCGCACCGGCCAGTTTGTTGTACCATGGCCAATCATATTCGGTGTCGGTGGCGGCATGGATGCCGACGTAACCTCCGCCAGCCTGAATGTAGCGTTCAAATGCATCTTGCTGTTTGTCGTCCAGCACATTACCTGTTGTACTCAGGAAAATGACGGCGCTATATTTTTGCAGGTTCTTGTTGGTAAAAACAGCCGAATTTTCGGTGGTATCCACTGCAAAGCCGGTTTCTTTACCCAATTTGATGATGGCGGTTTTCCCTGCCGGGATTGATGAATGCCGGAATCCGGCCGTTTTCGAGAACACCAGTACGCGCTTTTCCGGCGTCACCGTCTGGGCCGTAGCCATCAAACTGCAACAAGCCAGGGCAGCCACGCCGGCAATCCTGAAATGTTTCATTACTCTTTGAAAAGGGGATTCATTCATTAGTTTGATTGGGTATTGGTTAACGTAGAAAAACCTATCTTCCATAAGGAAGACAGGTTTTCAATATACTTGTATGATCGACAATTATAAACCTAACACCTTACGGTTAAATGCCTCATCAGCACCGGTTCCGGCAAAATCGTCGAATGCTTTTGTCGTCACTTCAATGATGTGGCTTTCGATGAACGGTGCACCTTCCGCCGCACCCTGCACCGGCGACTTGATGCAGCATTCCCATTCAAGGACCGCCCAGCTGTCATAATCGTACTGTGAAAGTTTGGAGAAAATTGCACCGAAATCCACCTGACCATCGCCCAGTGAACGGAATCGTCCGGCGCGATCAGCCCAACCCGCAAAGCCGCTATAAACGCCCTGCTTGCCGCTTGGATTGAATTCTGCGTCTTTCACGTGGAATGCTTTGATGCGATCGTGGTAAAGGTCGATGAATTGGAGGTAATCCAATTGCTGCAACACGAAATGGCTTGGATCGTAGTTGATATTTGCGCGGGTATGGCCGCCGAGGTAATCGACAAACATTTCGAAGGTACTACCATCGAATACATCCTCGCCCGGGTGCAATTCGTAGGCAACGTCCACGCCATTCTCGTCATACACATCCAGAATAGGCTTCCAGCGGGCCGCGAGTTCTTTGAATGCTGTTTCCACCAAACCGGCAGGGCGCTGAGGCCACGGATACAGGAAAGGCCATGCCAATGCACCTGTGAACGAGGCGCTGGCTTTCAGGCCCAATCTGCGGCTTGCCTGCGCTACATATTTCAAATGCTGCGTAGCCCATTCCGCACGTGCTTTCGGGTTCTTGCGAACCTCGGGCACGGCGAAATTATCATACATATCGTCATAAACCGGATGTGAAGCCACCAGCTGACCAATGATGTGCGAAGCCAGCTCGGTAATTTCTAGTCCCTTATCTGCCAGCTTGCCTTTCAGCTCATCCGCATAAGTCTGCGATTCGGCAGCCTGTTTTACATCAATCACACGCGGGTCCCAGGTTGGGAGTTGCAGGCCTTTGTAGCCCAATCCCGCCATGTAATCGGCAATGGTATCTAATGAGTTAAACGGAGCTTCATCGCCGAGGAATTGGGCAAGGAAGATGCCGGGGCCTTTTATTGTCTTCATAGATGTTTTAATGTTGAATGACTGAATGACTGAATGAGTGAATGACTGAATGACTGAATGACTGAATGGGTCAATTTTGAACTACTGAATGACTGAATGGATCAGTTCATAATGAATGGTGATTGATTTTATTTCGTGTTTTTGCGGGCTTTCGAGAGGATTTTGACTAGTTCCTCCGCTTCGGTCATTAATGCGCTAAGTTTTTCGAACGGCAGTATACCTGATTCTGACATGATCTCCATCCAGAAAAGTGATTCGTCTGCTTCTTCGATGGTAATGCTAATTTTAGCGAAGAACTCATTTTGACTCCTGGCTCTGCACACGGCCCTGTAATTAGCTCCAACAGAAGAGGTAGACCTCAGAAACTGCTTTCCTACAATACGCGCTTCTTCATTTGACGGCAAAGCTTTAAAAACTTTAATACTACGCAGTACAAAGCGCTTCGTGCGATCTTGCAATTGCGAAACAAAATCCCGCTTATCATCAACAGCAGCCATATCAAAAGTGTGTGTCAAAACCCAAGGCACCAACGCCTCATTCAATCAGCGCACCGGCGACCCGGTCAATCATTCAATCATTCACTCATTCAAAATTAAATAGTAACCCAAGCCTCCTTCTTATTACTCTCCAAGATCCTTTCGCAGATTAGCAACTCGCGGTAGCCGTCGGCGAAGGTGGGGAATGTTGGATTTTCGGGTTGTTTGCCGGCTGCGATGGCGGCGTATACTTCTTTGAACATTTGTTTTGAAGTATCGGGGAAGCCTTCGTTGTGGCCGCCTGGGAAAGTGATGGTCGAGCGGACGTCTTCGTTGACCAGGGATGGGTCGCGGAGGAGCACTTCGTTGGCTTTGTCGCGGTTGCCGATCCACATTTCGTTTGGCGATTCAGAGCACCAGCTGAATGTCTTTTTCGAGCCGGAGATTTCCAGCGACATGCGGTTTTTACGACCGGCAGAAACTTGCGAAACGGTAATTACCCCTTTATTTCCATTGTCGAAACGGAGCAAAACGTTCGCGTGGTCTTCCGTATTGATGGGTACATCGGCGTAGTCTTCCGGTTGCAGCAGTTTGCCTGAATAGGTTTCTACTGCTTTCAAAGGCTTCTTGCGCGTTTTGTGAACCGTGTTGAAGTCCGCAAAAACGGCGACGGTTTTGAGGCCGGTGATGTATTCGAGGATATCCATCAAGTGCGAGCCAATGTCAGCGATCGCGCGTGAATCGCCGGATTTGTCCGGTTCAAGGCGCCAGTTGTAGTCGGTGTTGTAAAATAGCCAGTCTTGCAGGTAGGAACCGATGAAAGAATAGATCTCGCCCAATTCGCCTTTTTCACGCATCGATTTCATCTGGCGGGCCAATGGATAGTATCGCAGGTTGAAGTGGACTGCGTTCACCAGGCCGGTCTGCGCAGCGAGTTCAACGAGTTCTTCCGCTTCCGCGAGGTCTTTTGCCAATGGTTTTTCGCAAATCACGTGCTTTCCGGCCAGCAATGCGGCTTTTGATTGCGAGTAATGCAAAAAGTTAGGCGTACAAATGTGGATAGACTGGATGTCATCCTGTTTCAGCAGTTCGTCGAACGTGTAGGAACGGGCAATGCCAAGCGCGTCAGCTTTTTCCTTGGCCAGTTCTGCGGTCACTTCGCAAAGTGCGGCAACTTCTACATTAGGAAGACGTCTCAGTGCTTCAATGTGCGCGGGGCCAATGAAGCCGGTACCGACAACGCCAACTTTGATTTTGTTCATAAACGGGTATGTAATGATTAGTGAAAAACAGTCCGCTCTCGCGGTTAAATTGAGATGTACATTAATTGCGTTGAGTGTTCGCGATCAGAAATCGGTCCATTTCGTTTCCGTCTTGTTCGAAGCGATGACGGTGTCGATGAACTTCATGCCCCTCAAACCATCCAGCGCCGTAGGGAAATCGTAGACCGGATCGGCTGTTTTGCCTTCCCAGTATGCCCGTACGTGAATGGCGAAGTTGCGGTAGAGGTTCGCGAAGGCTTCGAAATAGCCTTCGGGATGACCGGCCGGAATGCGGGTATGCACTTGCGCGGCTTTGGAGAGGTTGCCCACGCCTGTGCGGATCATGCGGGTTCCCTGATTTGTCTTGTGGATCAGTGTGTTAGGCTCCATTTGTTTCCATTGCAAACCGCCCGTTTCGCCGTAAACGCGGATGTTGAGGTCATTTTCCTCGCCGTTCGCGATCTGGCTGTTTTGTAGGATACCTTTTGCACCGTTGTTGAAGCGCAATAGAATATTAGCGTCATCATCCAGCAAACGGCCTTCCACAAATATCGTAAGGTCGGCGCAAACCTGGGTGATTTTTAATCCGGTGATGTATTCGGCCAGGTTTTCGGCGTGAGTACCAATGTCGCCCAGGCCTCCCGCAGCTCCCGAACGCTTGGGATCGGTACGCCAGGCGGCTTGCTTGTTACCGGTAACTTCTACCAAGGTAGCCAGCCAACCCTGCGGATATTCCACAATTACCTTTCTCACTTCTCCAATGGCACCTGAGGCGATCATCTGGCGGGCCTCCTTTACCATAGGGTAACCGGTATAGTTGTGTGTGAGACAGAAGATCAGGCCGGATTTCTCCACCAGTGCTACGATTTCTTCCGCTTCTTCGGTATTGAGGGTGATGGGTTTATCACATACGACATGGAAGCCGTTTTCGAGCGCGAGCTTAGTTGGCGCGGCGTGTACGTGGTTAGGTGTAACGATGGCAACAAAATCCATGCGTTCGCCTTCGGGAAGTTGCTTTTCTTTCAGGATCATCTCCTCAAAGTCGTTATAAACCCTGTTTTCAGGCAGATATAGCGCTTTCCCGGTTTCCTTAGACTTGGCGGGATCGGAGCTGAACGCTCCGCAAACCAGCTCAATTTCTCCATCCATGATCGCTGCACGGCGATGGACCCCACCAATAAATGCATCCAGGGAGCCGCCTACCATGCCCATTCTGATCTTTCTTGACATTCCAGTTGGTTTAAGGTTTTCGAAAAGATTATACAGTAAGAAAGAGTGGTGTAAAAGACTCTTACTTCTCACAAATATAAATTTAAGACATAAAAAACATTGCTCAGGAATAATGAAAAGCAGTAGAAATCCCCGGAGTTTGTTTTTTTTGTGAAAATCTTAGAATAAAAGCAGTGTCTCAAAGTTATCAATCATCTAGTTCAAATAATAAAACCTTTAAGTCACATGACCCAATCAGTTAACAGCGGAAGACTCTTCAATGCAAGTTGTTTTGCGCTCATAACCACTGCATTCTCATTCAGTATCCGTGCAGGGATTCTGCCCCAGCTGGGCGCCGAGTTCAACCTCAGCGCAGAACAACTGGGCTTTATCAACTCAATGTGGTTCTTCGGGTTTCCGTTGGCCATGATCATCGGAGGGCTCGTGTATCACACTATCGGTCCAAAAACTATCATGCAGGTGGCATTCATTTGCCATGCGATTGGTATTATCATGACGATCTATTCGGGTGGCTATACCGGCCTTTTAATTTCTACATTCCTTATCGGGGTAGGTAACGGCTGTACTGAGGCTGCTTGTAACCCTATGATTGCCGACTCCTATTCAGGGCTGCAAATGAGCAAAATGCTCAACCGGTTCCACATGTGGTTCCCTGGCGGTATCGTAGTAGGTAGCTTGATCTCCAAATTTATGACCGACGCCAACCTCGGCTGGCAGGCGCAAATCTGGATAATCCTCATCCCGACTTTCATTTACGCATATCTTTTCTGGGGACAAGCATTTCCTAAACCGCACGTGGATGGTGTAACGTCAATCGGTGAGAATGTGAAAGCAATGTTTACGCCGCTGTTCATTTTTATTTTCGTTTGCATGGCATTTACGGCGATCAGCGAGTTTGGTCCGCAACAATGGACAGGTCTGATCATGAGCAAAAGCGGTGCAAGCCCGATGCTGATCCTGGCATTGGTAACCGGTCTGATGGCGATTGCGCGTTATTTCGCGCACCCGATCGTTGCGGCTATCGGACAGACCGGTATTCTCTGGGGTTCTTCGATCCTCGCGGCGGCAGGTATTTACCTGTTCAGCACAGTGACAGGCCCTGCGGCATATGCGGCTGCTGTGATCTTCGCAATGGGTGTAGCGTTGTTCTGGCCAACCATGATTGGTTTCGTGGCTCAGAACGTGCCTTTGAGCGGTGCGTTGGGTATGTCCATCGTCGGTGGTGTCGGAATGTTCTCAACAGCGATCTGGCAACCGTTTATCGGTAAGTGGCTGGATGATGCCAAAGCTGAGAAAGCGGCGGCAGGTTTAACCGGCGATGAAATGGAGCTGGCAGCCGGGCAAGCGACGCTGAGTACGATGGTTATGTTCCCCTTGCTCCTGATCGTGGCATTCGGAATCCTGTATTTCTGGATGAAAGGACGTAAGACAGTATCTGCTTCTTCTGCGGCAGTTCACTGACAACCTGATATAGTAAATGCAAAAAGGACGCTACTAGGCGTCCTTTTTGCATTTCTAAATATTCAACCCGTTACCTCAGCTTCACGATCGTTACGCCTGCACCGCCACGGTCGGCATGCTCGTCGTACATGCCCGCTACCTGCTTGTAACCGCGCAGGTGGTTTCTCACAAGCGTACGCAGGATGCCATCGCCCTTGCCGTGCACGATGCGGAGCTCGTCGTAGCCGAGCATTATCGCATTATCCATAAACTGATCGACCAGCCCGAGCGCTTCTTCACCACGTTTGCCCCGCATATCGAGGTTAAAACTAAAATTCAGCATTCGCTCGTTCATATCTATGCCTTTGGATGCCGCTTTGATACCTTTCTCTCCGGTTGCGGCACGGTAGGTTTTACGAGATACTTTTTCCAGCCGGTTGAGTTTGATAGTCGATTTCAGGTCACCAATACGTATCTCGGCGTCTTTCCCTTTCACGGAAATTACTTCACCAATCGCCGTCTGGCCGCTGATTTTGACATAACTTCCCGCAGTGATCTCTCCGCCTTCCGGTTCGTATACCTCTTCTGTTGGCTGCGTTTCGGTTACTTCTGCAAGTGCCAGGTTTGTCTTGCCAAAGTCTTCCAGCTTAGTCCTGACAGTCTTGGTCTTTTCCTTCTCCGCCTTGTTTTCCTTAATCTCGCGAATGGTATTTTCAATCAACTGATTAGCGTCCGAAAGCAGGTTCTTGGCCTTTTGCTTGGCTTCATTAACGATCTTCTTTTCGTTATTGTCGAGCTTCTCTTTTAATGCGGTATAATCGGCGAGCTGCTTCGTAAGTTTCCGTTCTTTGATACCGATCTCGATATTTTTTTCTGAAAAAACACGCCTTTCGATATCGAGCTCTTTCAGTAATTTTTCAAAATTCACCTGCTGTGTGCCCAGTTTCTCTTTCGCACGGTTCACCACCGCTATGGGCAAGCCAATTTTTGAAGCGATTTCAAATGCAAACGAACTGCCTGGTCGGCCGATTTCCAGTTGATAAAGCGGTTCTAAATGTTCTCCATCAAAGCGCATCGCCCCATTTACCAGTCCTTCCGTTTTGTCGGCAAGAACTTTGAGATTGGTATAATGCGTGTTAATCATCCCGAATGCGCCCGATTTAGTCAGATTTTCGAGGATGGCTTCGGCGATAGCGCCACCAAGGCCCGGCTCGGTACCCGTACCGAATTCGTCGATCAGGAACAGTGTTTTTCGGTTAGCCATCGAAAGGAAATGGCGCATATTGGTTAAGTGCGAACTGTATGTACTCAGGTCATTTTCCAAAGATTGTTCATCACCGATATCAATGAAAATATTTTGGAAAAAGCCCATCGAAGATCCTTCCTGCATCGGTACCAGCAAGCCGCATTGAAACATATACTGAACGAGCCCGACGGTTTTCAAAGCCACGGATTTACCACCGGCATTTGGCCCGGAAACGATCAGAATGCGATGCTTTTCCTGTAATTCGATATTCAGCGGGACTACCTTCTTACCCTGCTTCTGGAACGACAAATGCAGGAGCGGGTGCCGCGCCTCGCGCCAGTCGATAAATTGCCGGTTTTCAAACGGTGGGTTGATGGCGCCCATTTCACCGGCCAACCGGGCTTTCGCACGGAGGAAATCCATCAGCCCCAGGAAGCCGTAAGCTTTCTGTAAATCGGGGACAAACGGTCGGATATAGGCTGTCAGTTCGAGCAGAATGCGGTTGATCTCGCGACGTTCCTCGTATTCGAGTTCGCGGATCTCGTTGTTGGATTCAAAAACATCCGTCGGTTCGATGAACACAGTTTGGCCAGTAGCCGATTCGTCGTGGATAAACCCGCGCAGCTTGCGTTTATGTTCGGCAGCAACGGGAATAACCATGCGACCGTTCCGGACAGTCAGTGACACATCATCACCGATCCAGCCGTTGCTTCTGGCCGATTTCAGGATGGTGTCGAGCTTTTTGCGAATGCCTGCCTGCTCAGATATCAGCCGCTTGCGAATGCGCGACAATTCAGGTGACGCCGAGTCGCGAATCTGCCCCCGGTCGTCGATAATGCGGTCGATGGCATCTGTTACCGCCTTTTCAACCCTGATCGTCTTGGCATATTCCCCTAAAATCGGGAATGCATCAGCCTCCTGGCTTTCAAAAAAGCGCAGGCAAAGCCGAATGGTCAGCAGCGACACTTTTAGATCCGAAAACTCTGGCTGCGTCAGCAGCATTCCTTCAATTGAAGCTCTCCTTAAATATGGTGTGGCATCGATATAGTTCTGTGACGGAAAATTCTCGCCTAATTCCAGGATGCGTTGCATTTCGGCGGTCTGGCTCACGAGCTTCTCAACCATGCCGAAGTTTTCGGAAAACCGGATCTTCTCCACATAGTTCTGGCCCAAAGAGCTGATACAAAGCTCCTTTAATCGATCCCGTAACTTATCGAAACCCAGTTTTTGTTCTAATGTATTGGGGTAAAGCATTGTTATTTTTGTTGGCCGGCGGCGGTTAGCTGCTGGCTTGGATGTTGTTGATGTTAAATTTCCGACCATGGCCCGCGGACCATCGACCATAGATTATTGTGGGCATTAGTAGCTTGTGAATCGGCTCCGGCATTTACAAAACATTCAATGGTCAGCTGCTTGGTCTATCGCCCATGGTCGGCCGAAGACCCTAAAATACATTCCGAATCTCCTCCTTCAAAACCTTCAACGCGTGCGTGGTTGGTTGCACTTCCTTGTCGATCACGTAGGAGAAAATCTTTTTGGCAAGGTCGGCAGGAGGATTTTCCCCGCCGACTTCCGCCGCGGCCTGGTTTATCACCGCCACGGTCTCATTCATCGCATTCACGATCTGTTCCCAGGCATGGCTACTGATGTACAGTTGCTGTGCCACATTATGGTTGTATTCTTCCCGGATTTCATGCAGGATGATTTGTTGCAATTCCAGCGAGCTCATTGCCGAAGGTGCCAGACGAAGTAACAGGTTATTAGGGGTAATACGTTCCAGAAACAGACACATGCGCTCATATGCCTGCAAACGCAACGGCAGTGTGATCTCGATATTTTTGCTGCGGATGTCCCAACGCTGCTTTTCAAAAATCTTGTTGGCGACGGTCGTAATGGTAAGATAAATACCGAAAGTGACGATGACGCCGAGTATTAGAATGGTCAGGACCCAGATGTATTCCATGGTGTGAAATGGTAATTTTATGCCAAAACGAGGCACAAAATTAAAGGATTAGCTGCATTTGGCAGATATTTATTTGAAAACGCGAATCGAACAGCAGAAGTTTGCGTTTACTGTGGTATCGCAATCAAGAATAATGAGCAGGATGGATAACCCGATTCAATTGACCGAAAAGGCACAACTTGAAATCAGATCGACTTTGGAAGCCAATAAAATCCCGGATACCTATGGGCTAAGAGTAGGTTTGAGAGGGGGCGCGTGCAGCGGTTCGTTTCTGCTCGGGTTCGACACAGCCACAGAGCACGACCAGACATACCTTATCGAAGGAATTAAGGTATTAATAGACAAGCGCCATCTCATGTACGTAATCGGCGTGTCGGTTGACTTTGAAGAGGGTGCGAACGGCAGCGGTTATACGGTTTTCGCCGCTGAAAAACTCAATTAAGTATTTTGATTAATCTTCAACAGTTACATGCTTCCAATTCTCTCCTGAACGGATACGGTTGAGTTGGGTATGTGTAATCCCAAACTGCTTCGCAATCATTTTAAGACGGTTGTTATCGTTCTTCAAAAGCTTTTTGATGATCCGCACTTTGCTTTCAGTTAGCTTGTAATTCTTGGTGCGCCGCGGAATAACCCGATTGATAAATGCGGGGTTTTCCCGGTTATGATCAATCATTTCCGTTTTTGTAACCCATTTCAGGTTTTCGTAGTAATTGTTTTGTTTATCGAAATCCAGGTGGATCACGAAGTTGTGGTCTGCATCAAGCTTTTCCGCAAAGTGCTCTGCCACCAGCTTGTGCACATAACGATTGATGGTCTTGCCGCCTGAAACGCGGATGTTCAGTGATCTGTAACCCTGAATGACGGACCCTTTGATGACGGCACCTTCCTTAGGATTGTTCTGAAAACTTTTTAACCTTCCATAGTTGGACACTTCGTAATGGGGAGCGTTCTCGATCTCGTCGAATTTAATTCTTGCCCACTTTTCGTTCCAGAAGCTCCGGCTTACATTTGATTCATTCATTTTGATAAAAGCTATTATTATAGGTTCTTAATGTCGCACAGCTGTAATTCCGACCGTCCCATGTGAACGCGGGAACGATCTTTTGGTGTTTCAAAAGTGTGTGAGGGGCGGCGGTCGAACCGCGACGGCCGGTGCCGCGTAAAGCCCTTAGTTATCTATTAAATTGAATTGGCATGAAACGAACACTCATAATCGGAGCGACTCCCAACCCTTCCAGATACGCTTACCTGGCGGCACAAAAACTCAGGCATTACGGTCATCCCACATTGCTCTTAGGACGCAGGAAAGGTTTTGCATTAGGAGAAGAAATCAACACAGACAAAACTGACTGGAAAGACGTAGATACCGTCACATTGTATATCAATCCGAGCCACCAACCTGAATATTACGAGTACATTGTTTCTCTAAATCCTAAACGCGTTATCTTCAACCCTGGTACAGAGAATCCTGAATTTAAGGATATTTTAATCGATAAAAATATCATACCAATAGAGGGGTGCACATTGGTAATGCTGTCGACCGGACAATTCTAGTCCGCTTTCTACCATCTGATCAAAGCCGATGCCCATGTAAACCCACTTCCGAACGCTGCAAGGCAGACCAGATTCCCGGGTTGTACTCTTCCTGTCTCCCAGGCTTCCGCCAATGCAATGGGGATCGAGGCAGCAGTTGTGTTTCCAAAACGTTGTAAGTTGTTGATTACCTGGCATTCATCAAGGCCCAATTGCTGGCGTACATAGTCGCTGATGCGGATATTGGCCTGATGCGGAACAAGGAGATCAATGTCGTTCGCTGTGTAGCCATTTGCCCGCAACGCCTCCTGGATCACCTCTCCGAACCGTACGATCGCATGTTTGAAAACCGCATTGCCATTCATGAAGACATTATGTCCGCCCGAGTCAATTACCTCCTGACTTACCGGACGACCTTTCCGGCTGCTTCCCGGATCTTTCACATAAAGCTCCTCCGCGAAGCGCCCGTCGGCATGAAGGTGTGTAGATAATATACAATGTTGTGGATCGTCAGTCGCAGATACAACCGCAGCTCCCGCACCATCGCCGAAGATCACCGCTGTATTACGTCCGGCGGTGCTCTTGTCGATCCACGACGACTGTATTTCCGAACCGACCACCAGCGCAGTTTTGTACATCCCCGACTTGATGAACTGATCGGCAATGGAAAGCGCATACACAAAGCCCGAGCATTGTTCACGGATATCAATCACCGGCTTACCATCCATCCCCAGCTCACGCTGCATCAGAAATGCCGAGCCCGGGAAAAAATAGTCGGGTGTGATGGTGGCGTACACGATCACATCTATATCATTCGGCGTAAGCCCGGCCCGTTCCAATGCCTGGCGCGACGCGGCGGCGGCCATGCTGTAATTAGTGTCCTTGCCATATTCGAAATAGCGACGCTCCCTGATGCCGGTACGTTCCTGGATCCATTCATCGGATGTGTCCATCCATTGTTTTAGGTCGTTATTTGTAATGATATTGTCCGGGACGTAAAAGCCTAAGCCGGTAATGCGGGAAAATGTCATGCTATTGAGGACTGTTCAAAACTGTCGGAGTTCAAAGACATCTAAGAATGGTTTTTAATGCTAAACTGATATGTATAAGCAACATGCGTTGCCGAAAAAGCTACAAAAATGCAATAAAAAGTGCTGGTAAGCAATTCACGCCCGTTTTTTCCTGATGTTATCCCCCAAGGAAAGTAGGATGTACAGGATTAGTATAGCAGGTATGGCCAGAACTTTCAAGGTAGCGAGTAAAACAACGGTCAGGCCGATTAAAATGAATCGCGCCTCATTACCCTTCCATCCGAAACTCTTGAATTTGAGTGCAATCAGTGGAAGCTCCATTACCAGGGCATATGACATTACCGCACTTAGGATCAACAGGTTATTTGTGTTAATAATAATGTCTTTCCAAACGCCACCTTCAATATGCACAATCCATGGTAACGAAGCCATCAACATAGCATTTGCCGGTGTGGGCACGCCAATGAATGAATCGGACTGCCGGGGGTCGTTGTTGAACTTGGCGAGGCGGATGGCCGAAAATATGGCGATAATGAATGCCGGGTAAGCTTTCCATATACCGAAAAGATCGGGAATGCTTTGCATCAGCATCTGATAAACGATGATGGAAGGCAGCACGCCAAATGTAACCACGTCGGCCAGTGAGTCCAGATCTCGGCCAATTGGCGAGGTTACTTTAAGCAGGCGGGCAATGAAACCGTCCAGGAAATCAAAGACCAGCGCGACGCCGATCAGCAGACAGGAGAGAAGCAGGTTATTGTGAAATGCCTCTACCACACCAATACACCCACAGAGCAGGTTTCCGCAGGTGAGGGCATTGGGGATATTGCGACGGATCATAAGGCGTTATTTGAAGAATGGGTTATTTCTTTTTTCAAAACCGATGGTCGTCGCATCCATATGACCGGCGTAGACGGTGTAATCGTCGGGTAATGTGAAGAGCTGCTGCCGGATGCTGTTCAGCAAAGTAGCATGGTCGCCGCCAGGCAGATCGGTGCGTCCGATGCTCATGCGGAACAGGACGTCGCCGCCGATCACAAATTTGTCCCCGTCATTTACAAATGCCACATGCCCCGGCGCGTGCCCCGGCACAAATATGATTTTCAGGGATGTATTGCCAAACTCAATATTTTCGCCTTCCTTGATAAAGTGGTCGATTTCAGGTTCTTCGAATGCAGAAAAGCCGTAATTGGACGCGTAGGTTTTAACGGCTTTCAGGAGTGGCTCGTCCAACACGTGCAGTGAGAAGGGAATGTCGTATTTCCGTTTTAGTGCAGCCACGCCTAGTACGTGGTCGATATGCGCATGCGTGTTCACGATCTGAACGGGTTTCAGGCCATGCTGTTCCACATAAGCGGTAAGTATATTCACTTCTGATCTGTCGTAGCAGCCCGGATCTATAATGATTGCCTGACCTGTTTCGTCGTGAAGCAAATAGGTATTTTCAGAAAATGGATTAAAAACAAATGTTTGTACCTGTACCATTCCGTTAGGGTTATGTGGATTAATGAACGGAGGCGAATTTACAAAACACCTTACAGTTCTTTGAACCGGGCAATAATGCGGTCGTAGTAGAAAATAGTCGTATCCTTATAGTCCGAATCCGTCCCTGCAAAGAACCACAGTTCGCCCTTGTTATTAGCGGTAACCGTAACGGGTTGTCCGTCATTGGAATACCTCAATAAGGTGTAGTAGCGTTTGTCGGCATTTGTGCTGGCGATGCTTCCGGAAAGTAAGACGTCTTTACCAGCCTGTTTTCCGGTGCCTTTGTCGAGATTAAATGTATAAACGCCCGAAACCAGTTTTGTGAGCGGCTCAGCAATGGATACGCCCGCTTTGAAAGTCACCTGGTCGACCACACTTTTCGCGCTGTCGGCGCTGGAATTGGTCGCCAGGTCCACCTGGAGTGTCATTTCATAGGATCCATTCGGCGTGAAACCGGTTACCCGCTTTTTGACGTAGCTGAACATATTCCCTTTCGAGTATCTGGACAGGATGCGGTAGCCGTATTGTGTGGTATCGAGGCCGCGGGGTAACAACGCTATGGCTGCCACGGTATCCAATTGGCTCGAATCTGCCGTAGTGGCATATCCTGCGAAGCCAGCCTCCCAGCCGTTTTCACCACTTGTTCCGGATTGAAAGTTGGAATCGACTGTAATCGCGGCGTCGAGACTGTCTTCGTTACAGCTCCACAGCCCCGCGGCCGTCAGAATGGCGATCAGAATATATTTTCTCAATGTAAATGACAGTTTTCAAAAAAGAACGAAAGATTGGTCAATATCTTTCCCGCTTGAAGCCGGTAAAATTAAGACAGCATTCGATAAGAGCCTATCCGATCAGGAAAATTGTCGGGATTTTGTGCAAATCCGGCTTCGCTGACTTCCAAATTTTTACAGGCATTGTCCTGATAGACTCATCGGGCGCTGTCACATTTGCCGCAATGCATAATGCGAGTTCGGGCGAGCAGGCTTCGATCACGGCTTCGAGTAGTTGGTTATTCCGGAAAGGCGTTTCCATGAAGATCTGGGTCTGTTGATACTGGCGGGCATTCCTTTCCAGGTTTTGCAGGGTTTTCTTGCGATGCACCTTGTCGATCGGAAGATAGCCGTGGAAGGCAAACGACTGACCACTCATTCCTGATCCCATTAATGCCAGCAGAATGGACGATGGCCCCACCAATGGCATAACGCGAATCCCCAGTTCGTGGGCAATGCGCACGGCTACCGCACCAGGGTCGGCGACGCCGGGGCATCCGGCCTCCGAAATGACACCGGCGCTTTTCGACAGATTTCGCAGCGCTGTAAATGTTTCGCTTTCCGGAGTGTCTTTATTGAGTTCGATGAACGTCAGCTCGTCGATAATCTTGCCGAGTCTGAGGCTGGTGATGAAACGTCTTGCCGTGCGTACGTTTTCCACAAAGAAAACATCCAGGTGCTGCACGGCATCTTTTATTTGTGGCGGAAGGACATGGTTTTGTGTGCCTTCCGCCAGTATGGTGGGGATTAAGTACAGGGAAATCCCGGAATCATTCATAGGCTTCGCATTTTTTTATTCCTTTCCAACCAAAAGGCCGGATTGTGAATCTACGGAATAAATAAAATTATTTAATAAGTATGAAAAGACTGTTATACATACCACTGGTCCTGGTGTGGTTATTGTCTTGTAAAAAAGAGAGCGCCGACGACCCGATGCAGTTTGGAGCTGTATTCAAGACCATTGCGGGTCCGTGGCATGCCATTGAAGTTGAAACATCCTCACTGGATAATAAAAGCACCTGGGAGCCCGTTGCCGCTGCAAAATCGGATTCATTGATTTTCCGCAATGACGGCGTTGTTCTCAATGCTGACGGAACACCACGCTGCTGTGCACCAGCGACGCTTATCATCAACGGACAGTTGCTGGATGTAAAGCCGCAAACTGTATTACCCAATAACCCCCAGTGTGAGTTGATGAACTGTATCACTTGCCCAACCTGGGAAATATCCTGGAACGACGACCAGCTCATTATAGGCACATGCGCCTCACCCAGGATGAAATACGTCAGATAGCTTCATTCAAGAATTCCAGCAGGGTGCTGACAAATGCTTTTGGCTGTTCGGCCTGCACCCAGTGCCCTGCTCCCTCTATCGTTTTCAATTGTGCATTCGGGAACAAATCAAGAATGCCTTCCATGTCCTCATCCAGAATATAATTCGAACTGGCACCGCGCATAAATAATGTCGGTGTTTCTACTGTTGAATCTGATTTGATCTGCGCGCCCACATTCGCCATGCTGGTCGTCAGCAAAGGCACGTTAAAGCGCCACGCAAAACCACCTTCTTCCGTTCTGTACAGGTTTTTCAACAGAAATTGTCGCACACTCAGCAGTGGCTCGTACTCGCTCAGGATCTCATCTGCCTGGTTGCGGCTTTCGATCTGGTCAATCGGGATCGCATTCAGGCCTTTTAGGATTTTGGTGTGGTGAATAGGGTAGGCCTTTGGGCCGATGTCGACCACCACCAGCGCGTCGAAAGTGCCCGGGTGTGTCACGGCATATTCCATTACTGTTTTCCCACCCATCGAGTGGCCGAGGAGGATTGGTGATCCGATATTTTGCTGATCCAGGAATTCCTTCAGATCGGCCGCTAATGTTGGAAAGTCGAGTGGGGCCTCATGCGGTGAGCGCCCGTGATTACGTTGGTCGACAAGGTAAACGCGGTAACCTTGCTCAGCTATGTGCTTGCCGATCGTCAGCCAATTGTCGAGGAAGCCAAAAACACCGTGAAGGATGATTAGCGGCTTGCCTGTTTGTCCTATCTGTTTGAAGTTAAGTTGCATAATGTTTAGAAAGGTAGTATCGTCCGCTCGCAGCGAATATCTCGCCACTTTTCTGCGCGATAGTAGACTATGCAAAGGTTGCAAGTATTTTCGGTAAGGAAAAAAAACCGGGACGGCTTATGCTTAACAATATGTTAACACCGGTTACCTTTTGGTATAATAATTGCTTCGAATAAATAGATAAATAATCTTTTTTCTCCCTCAAAGTGGCCTCTCGAGTCGCTCCAAGCATCCCTTCTTTTTTTAACGATTTGGTAAAACAAGAAATATTGAATTATTGGTTTACAAATATGTATTATTTCAACAAATCAGCTAGTTACGGGGATTAGTATTGCATTTTAGTAGGATTTAGATTTTTGCTTGTAATTATAAAAAGCTATTATTTTGCAATAATTATTCATCCGTATGCGAATTAATTCGCTAGTAATCTCACAAACCAAATCACCAAATTTATGAACGGGAAAAGTTTACTTCTCAGGGCTTTTACAGCCGCGATGTTACTATTTTGTTTGTCGATCAGTGCCGATATATTTGGGCAGGTGACCACTTCGTCAATCAACGGCTTTGTTACAGATGCCAGCGGCGAATATCTGCCCGGGGCCACAGTGACTGCCATCCATGAGCCCTCAGGTACGACTTACGGTACCGTCACAACCGAGGCAGGCAAGTACACCTTCCCTTCCGTCCGCATTGGAGGCCCCTACAAAATCACCGTAACATACGTTGGTTTCAATGAGCAAAGCAGAACAAACATCTTTGCTGAACTCGGAGCTGCGGCGAGTGCCAATATTTCACTCAAAGAGGGTGGCACGCAATTGGAAGAAGTCGTAGTTACTTCAAACGCAGGGCAATTGTTCAACGGGGAGCGAACCGGTGCAGCTACGTCCATTAATACGGAGCAATTGCGCACATTGCCAACTGTGACCAGGAGCATTTCCGATTTTACCCGTCTTAGCCCACAGTCCAATGGGGGAAACAGTTTTGGCGGACGCGATGGCCGCTACAACAACTTTCAGGTAGATGGTGCCAATTTCAACAATGGTTTTGGACTAAATGATAACCCCCTTCCCGGTGGAGGAGGCTTGTCTATTGACGCTATTGAGGAAATACAGGTTAATATCGCTCCATTTGATGTAAGGCAGAGCGGTTTTTCCGGGGCAGGTATCAATGCTGTTACCCGAAGCGGAACCAATAAATTCACAGGGTCGGCGTACGGATTTTTTAGCAACCAGGATTTACAGGGAAAGAAAGTAAATGGTGAGGACATTACACGTCCTGATGCTACCAGCCAGACGCTCGGTTTCAGGTTGGGCGGGCCGCTTGTTAAAAATAAACTGTTCTTTTTTGTCAATGCGGAGCATATTAAAAAGACCGGCTCAGGGGTAGGTGCAGTCAACTTATGGCAGGCTTCGGAAAATGGGGTAGCCGATCCGGGTAAAAATATTTCGAGAACCAAAAGAGCGGATCTCGAAGCGGTACGCAACCATCTTATAAATCAATGGGGGTACGATCCGGGTGCTTACGAGAATTATGCCAATGACAACAGTGAGAAAACAACTTCATTTTTGGCACGTATTGACTGGAACATTAATGCAAAAAATAAGTTAGCTGTTCGCTATAATCAGGTAGAAAGCTCGGCGCCTTCGCTAGTGAATGCTAACTCGGGCGCATATCCTCGTACGCCGTTCGAAACGGGGCGTGTAAGCTCGCTTTCGATGTCGTTCGCAAATACAATGTATTCTACTAAAAACATTGTGCGTTCGATCACCGCCGAGTTGAACAGCGAAATTACTCCGCGACTTTCGAACCAGTTCCTGGCTACATATAGCCGTATCCAGGCGACACGTAGCTCCCCAAGTTCCGAATTTCCGATGATTGACATTGGTTTCGCGGGAGACAGCCTCAGAAAGCCCGGTGTGACCACCTACCAGAATTATATCAGCGCGGGTTACGAGTTGTTTACTTACGGGAATGACGTCCTGAATGACAACTTCATTGTCACCAACAACCTTACCTATGTTGTGGGCAAGCATAATTTTACGGCAGGAGCGAGTTTCGAAATGCAAAAATTTGGAAACAGATACCTCCGCAATGGGACATCTTACTATCGTTATGCTTCTGTGGAGGAATTTCTTGCCACTGGAACGCCTAACGAGGAGGCACCGTTGCAGTTTGCGCTTACATACCCGTATGAGGGCCAGGATCCTTATGCTCCTATTAAATACGGGCTGCCATCCGTTTACATTCAGGATAAATTCGACATCTCTGAACGTTTTACTTTAACCGCGGGTATCAGAGCAGAAATGCCGGTATTCCTGAATGACCTTACTCCGAACACCACTGTCGACACACTCAAGTTGTTGGGAGTGGGCGGAGCTGTCCGTACATATGACACAGGTTCATGGCCTAAGACGCGTGTAATGCTTTCACCGCGTGTAGGTTTCAGATGGGATGTCAAAGGCGATAATTCACTTGTCTTTCGCGGGGGTACCGGTATTTTCGCCGGCCGTGTCCCGTTTGTTTGGTTGACGAACATGCCGTCCAACCTTGGAGTGATCCAGAACACCGTTGAACCTGGAAGTTACGCAGCATCGGCTCCCTGGATTGGTGATATCCGTTTTCAACCCGACAAATATTATTGGTTGAACAATACTCCTGAAAGTGCAAAAGATGTCTTTATTAAAAATCCGCGTGCGGGGCTGCCGAGTACCCTGGCCCTTGTTGATCAGAATTTCAAAATGCCCCAGATCTGGCGGACAAGTTTTGGTGCTGACTACAAAATTCCAGGAACACCGTTTGCGATTACAGGTGATGTAATTTATACGAAGGATATTCAGGCGGTGTACCAATTTGGAGCTAACCGTAAGGCCGCCACTCAAACAATGAATTACAGCGGTGATAACCGCGAGTTTTATCCGAACACCGCTTCTTACCAATATAACAGTAAAATCGGTGCTAACTCGGTGAGTGTATTGACCAACACTTCTAAGGGACATTCGATCAATGCAACCATTGGGTTGACAATGCAGGCCAGACGCGGATTTTATGGTTCGTTGTACTATTCCCATACTTCGGCTAAGACCACAACGGATAACCTTGGATCCAATGCGAGCTCGGCATGGGGAGCAACACCAAACATCAATAACCCGAACGACCTGAATTTGTACAGCTCTGAAGGGGCTCTTCCTCATAGATTGATTGGTACGGTTTCCTATCGTATCGAATACGCAAACCACCTGGCGTCTACTGTTTCATTGTACTATAATGGCGCAAATCAGGGACGACTTTCCTACACGTATAACGGAGATTTGAATGGTGATGCCATTGGAGCAGATATGTTGTATATTCCGAAGAATGCTTCTGAACTTAACTTTGTCAATTCTACTGTAAGTGGCGTAACATTCAGCGCTGAACAGCAACGTGACGCCTTTGAAGCATATATAAAGGGTAACTCCTATCTGGACAAAAATCGGGGTAAATATGCAGCGCGTAATGGCGACCTGATGCCCTGGCTAAATCGTTTCGATTTTAAATTCTTGCAGGATATCTTTACAAATATCGGAAATACGAAACATACACTTCAGTTGAGTGTGGATATTCTTAATGTCGGTAACCTCCTCAATTCGGATTGGGGCGTTCGTCAGGAAATTATATCCGGTGCCAATATGCCGCTTCGTCGCGCAAGCGTGACGTCTGATGGCGTTCCTAATTTTACGATGAACGCTGTTCAGGTAGGTGGCAAAACTGTATTGCCTGACAAAGTCTTCAGGGATGTTACTACTACCTCCACAACATGGAGCATGCTAGTGGGCGTTCGATATTTGTTTTAAGCGGTATATAAATAAAGATTGGAAACAGAAAAGAGGTGCCCGATAGGGTACCTCTTTTTGTTAATACTATTCACACCTATTGACGATTATCCCGTATTAGTTATTGTTTTGCGGGTCTATGAGTTTCATAAATTGGTTATAATGGTTTGTAGCGCGACAAATCGGAACGCAAATGGCTAGTTCCTTCATTCGGTTGATTTAATTACCATGTTAATAAATTATTAATATAATTCGGTAAGCTTCGTAGTATTAGTTTGATTTATATTTGTTCAATATATTTGATAGTGAACAGGGGATTATTTTAAACTAACTAACTGCTATGAAGACATTATTTTTCCAATCAGTATTGAAAGTTTGCTTCTCGGTTGTCTTGGGTATTGCATTATTCTGCTGTGAAAAAGATCGAGAGTTGTCTATTGAAAAGACAAAAAATGAAGGCCTGGTGTCAAGGAAACAACCTGATCAAGCTTTTCCGGGAGAAAAAGGAGAGACCGTTAAATTCAAATATAACGGTGAAGATGTTTTTGTAAGAAAGGTTAATAACACTTATGTCATGATGGGAGATATCCTCTTATCTGACGAGCAAGTAGCGCAATTAAGAGGGGATAAGAACGCCCGGACGGCAACCTCGGACTTTACAAGGCACTGGCCATCGGGGATCGTGTATTACACGATCAATTCTTCACTACCGAACCAGCAAAGGGTTACAAACGCAATTAGCCATTGGGAATCTTCGACAACGCTCGATTTTCAAGTCAGAACAAATCAAAGCAATTACATTGAGTTTGTGGATGCAGGTGATGATGAATGCTCGTCCTTTGTCGGGCAAATAGGGGGGCGTCAGGAAGTCAAACTAGGAGATAACTGTACAACTAGAAGCGCGATTCATGAAATCGGTCATGCCATTGGTTTCTATCACGAACAAAGCAGGGCAGATGCTGGCAACTTCGTGGAAGTGCTTTTTGAAAACTTACCAAATGATGATTATATCAGGGATCAGTTCAGAACTTATACAGCGCTGGGAAAGCCGGGATTTCATTTTGGGGCCTTTGACTTTAGTTCTGTAATGCTTTACCATTCCTTATCGTTCAGTACCAACGGTCTTCCAACCATAAGAAGAATTGATGACTCTTGGATCTTTTCTAACGACTGGTTATCGGCCGGAGATATAGAAACTGCGAAAGCTATTTATGGCCCACCTTATGCTAAGGTCAGAAAAGTCCAGATATCTTATGATGGAAATTCTTCCGGCACAACCTCTTATTATTATGAAGAGGCAGATTATTTCGTGGATTTCTTTAATGATAAGCAATGCACATCTCCTTACACCGGTAATGCTCCCAGGGTAGTCAATGTAAATAAACAATTAAATCAGGCTAATGCACAGGGAGGATACAGCTCGTCGCTGAGTAATTTGCAATACCACAGCATAAACGGAGAGTCGGGATCTATCTGGCTGGGAAGGTACAACAATTATGAGAATACGAATTACGGCGACGTTACTTCGGGGGAATATGTGAATTTTGCAGTAACCAGTCCCAATAAAGGAAACTATTAGAAATTGTAACTGAAGGGATAAACCAAACCGGCGATTAACGACAGCGCCCGCATTATCACGGGTGCTGTCGTTTCGTTTTAATCCTTTTTATAAAAAATACTCTGTACTAAAATCGGATTGTCGGTACAAATAATGTCCGGCCCGCCCGACTCCCAGATCTTTTGATATAGTGGCTTTGATTCTGTCGTTTGCAACGTGTCGATATTGCCATCCGTGCCCAGCGAAGAAGTTACACTCAGATCGTGAATGCGCTGGTAAAACGAGCCGTCCTGTAACTCCCGAGGCGTCAGCGCCAGAAGCTGCTCGAATGGCAAGCCCGACTGCTCTACCGCGTCGATGTGTTCAGGGCTGTTGAAACCCACTGCGAGCATGAGCTGAGGTGCAAGTTTATGCGCCAGTTGCGCTTCCTTCAATGAGTAGCAGATCAAAACCGATTTGTAAAGGTTGCCGGTCCCTTGTAGCATCTGGATAGTCCTTATAATGCTGGTTTCTGGTTTTTTATCGATGATAAGGATCAGATGCTTGCCTGCCGACCAATTCAAAACTTCCTGGAATGTCGGAATCGCGTGCTCCGTCATAGAACCTTTGGGATCTTTTAGCCTCAGTCTGCTGATGTCCTTCCACTTCTTTTTGCTGAGCAATCCTTTGCCATTGGTCTTCAGGGCAAGATCGTCGTCATGGGAAATTACAAGTAAACTGTCGGCGGTAGCGCGGACGTCAATTTCCAGCAGCACGCAGGGTACCTTGGAATAGGTGCGTTCGAAGGTAGCCATGCTGTTGCCGGGAAAACCGTCTTCGGTGCCGCCCTGATGTGCCATAATCAGCGGTTTCGTCCTCTTGCCCGGCTTGAGGTAGTTTTTCAGGGCATCGGCGTCTGCAAATTTGCAGTCGCCGGTTTGTGCCTGGGCAGTGTGTGCAAAGGCGGCCAGAAGCAATATTTTGATGATCTGACGGGTCTGTGTTTTCATTGGATTAAGCTGTTTGGCCTGGTACTGCCGGGTCGCGGACCGCCGGGTCCCGTACTGCCGTGTCCACCAGGGTGGAGTCGCCGGCTTTATCTGCTCTCAAAATCGATTCCACTCCGGTACGGTAGCCCTCGATGATCAATCTGGAAATGTCTTCTGAATTGAAATGCTGCAAGTCAAGGAACAGCGGTGCAGAGGGTCTGATCACCGTGAGCTTCATAGGCTTGCCTCTAAGGTTCGAACGGTCGACATAGGACTCTGCCCATTGAATATTGTTGTTGACGATCTGGTTCACCGTAATATCCCGCACGCGTTCGATCAATGTAATCAGGTTTCGGGCATTAATGCCCTCTGGCTGGTAAAGCAGGGGAGAATGGCAGCCTATCAATACAATTTCGGTCGCCCCGTCGTCAATGGCTTCCCGGATGGGTGCCACTTCGCGTAGGCCGCCATCGAGATAAAGCTGGTTATCGATTTCTATCGCTGGCATCAGCATCGGGATCGATGAGCTGGCATACACAAAGTCGACATAATGCGGGTCTTTGGTGGAAACATATTTCATTTCCCCGGTTTCGATATTGACGGCGCCGGCTTTTGCCTGGATAGGCGTGTTGCGCAGGTAATCGTCGTTGAGATGCTTGCGGATAAGCATATGGAGTGGCGACGGATCTACAATGCCGTCGAACCGGCTCATCAACGTATTCATTCCCAGCATTACGCGTGAGCGCAGCGTGGAAATGTCCTGGGGTTGGGTAATGTTTTTGATCCAGAATTCGAGGAGCTTCCGGCCTGCCAGAGGCCAGTCTATCTTTCGGTTTTCAGCCTTATGTTTGCCGGTTTCATTGGCCAAAAATGTGGTATTTAATGCGCCAACTGAAATTCCATACACCATGTCAGGCTCGAAGCCATTTTCGAGTACTGCCTGGATCACTCCTACCTGAAACGCTCCTTTCATAGATCCTCCGCCGAGGACAAGTGCTTTCATATCGACCGGTTTACGTGTTTTAGTCTGGACTTCGGCGGGCCGTTACCTGTATGGAGGATGTTTTCAGCACCAGCGCCTTTTTTCAATTCTAAACATTTTCGGTTTAAAATTGATATAAACAGAAGATTTTATTCCAAATTTGAAGATCAGAGTTCAGAGGGTTAAACGAAGCTATCGGATGAATAAATGCCCCTGTCCGCGTCCTTTTAATATCAGTAAGGGGCAACGGTCCCCCGCATCATAATATGACCCTTTCAATAAAGGAAATCCAGGCTCCTATTGCGGATGAAATGAAAGCTTTCGAGCACAAGTTTCGCCAGTTCATGAAAAGCGACGTAATGCTTTTGGATCAGATCATGAACTACATCGTGAGGCGAAAAGGCAAGCAGTTGCGCCCGATGTTCGTGTTCCTTTCGGCCGGGGTTTGTGGTGATATCTCAGAATCTACCCACCGTGGCGGTGCAATGATCGAGCTCCTGCATACAGCTACGCTCGTGCACGACGACGTGGTGGACGATTCCAACTACCGCCGTGGCTTTTTCTCGGTGAATGCATTGTGGAAGAATAAAATTGCCGTGCTGGTAGGCGACTATCTGCTCTCACGCGGGTTGCTGCTTTCGGTCGATCATCAGGAATTCAAAATGCTGAAGATCATCTCGACGGCTGTCCGCGAGCTAAGTGAAGGAGAATTACTACAAATTGAGAAAGCCCGCAGGCTGGACATCAATGAAGAAGTTTACTACGAAATCATCCGCCAGAAAACCGCATCGTTGATCGCCTCTTGCTGCGCTGCCGGAGCTAGTTCTGTTGGCGCGGTACAGGAAGTCGTCGACAAAATGCATGCATTCGGCGAGAAAGTTGGAATGGCGTTCCAGATCAAGGACGACCTTTTTGATTACGGCGAAGACGAAATCGGTAAGCCGCTCGGTATCGATATCAAGGAGAAGAAAATGACACTTCCGCTCATCTACGCCCTCAATCATGCACCCTGGCTTGAAAAACGGCGCATCATCAATATCATCCGCAACGAGAGCCATAAACCCAACAAAGTGAGTGAAGTGATTGCATTCGTGAAGGAGTCGGGAGGCTTGCGTTACGCACAGGAAGTAATGGAGCGGTATGTAAAGGAAGCACTCGCGCTGCTAAATGAATTCGCAGATTCCCCTCATCGCCGTTCGCTGGAACATTTGGTTCAATACACGATCGAAAGAAGCAAGTAACACAAATCCATTCACTCATTCACCGCTGAACGAATTTTTTAGTTAAGGTAGAAAATATATAAGTAAGTATAATAATATAACTAGCTTTTTAGTTATGTTTGTGTGTTCACTTAATTCTGCCTGTCATGAAAATATTCCTCGCTACCTTACTATTCGTCACCGGTTTCGGACTGGCAGCACAGCCTGTGGTCCTGAGCCGTAAGGGTGTTGCCGCGAAAGGGCTCGCACTTAAACTGGATCAGGAGTACAAAAACCCCGAAGGTGCTCAATTCGACACCCCTTTTAGTATCCAGAAGGCGTTTCAGGACATGTACGAGCAGATGCTCGACAAGGATAAGCTGAAAGACGTCACCATCTGGAATACACTCCGTTTGAATGCGGAGGGAAAAATAGATTATCTGGTTTTTGAGATCCTTACCCAGCGTTTCCGGGTCGTGAATGGCAATCCGCAACAAGGACCGGATAATGCCGACTCGCTGGCAGCCATTATCAGCTCAAAAATTACGCCCTACCTCACCGGCATTATTTCTCGCAGGACGGCTGGTTCGAAGGCGACCATCGTAGCGTTCGTCGGTTTTCAGCCCCGAGCACCCAAAGAACCGCAGGCCAGAAAGGATAGTGTCGTGCATGGAATGGCCGAGGCATTGGCAACAAAAGATACTTTGAAAGTAAAGACGCTGGCGCTCAGCCAGAGCTTGCTGACTGCCATTCCAGAAGTGGTCTACCGCTTTCCTAATCTCGAAGAATTGTTACTGAACGACAACGATATCGAAAATGTGAACCTCGATATGTCGCGCCTGCTCAAATTGCGGAACCTGGACCTGAGCCGGAATATTGTGTCGGAAAATCGCATTGCCATCAGTAAAAACAAGTCATTGCGATTGCTCAACCTGCAAATGAACGTCGTCAGGGACATTCCGCCTGCCGCGAGGAATTGCAAAAAGCTTGAAATGTTGTGGCTGGGCAATAACCGGTTAACAGGATTAAATAATGCCAGTTTCAGGAAATTGAAATCTGTGAAAGACCTCAATCTTTACAAGGGCGACGTAGCCGTGCTACCCAGCGGAATCCGCAAAATGCGCAGGCTGGAAGTGCTGGATCTGTATTATAATAAACTTGAAATCCTTCCCAAATCGATCACAAAACTGAAACGGCTGACGCATTTTGCAGTTTCCCATAACCAGATTAACGCATTACCGGCCCGCATCGATAGAATGAAACGCGTGCATACGCTTTACGCGCATCATAACCATTTGAGCAAGCTGCCCGAGCGAATGAAGCGCATGAAAGAACTCCGCATTGTGGACCTGGGTTTTAACTGGCTTACCACATTCCCAACAGAGCTTGTCGCATTTACAAACCTGCAAGAGCTCGACCTGTCGGCCAACAACTTCCCCGATTTCCCGGTTCAGTTGCTGCAAATCCGCAAGCTCGACAAGCTGCATTTACGCGGCAATCCCTTCCTGGGAGCGGATGCCGAGCGTAAATACAGCGACCAGTTGAGCCAGCTCAAAAAGAAAAATATCGAAGTGTTTTATTAAAGATTCCACCAGTAGGTGAATTTCAACACGATCGCACGGCTTTTCACCTTGAAGTTCTCAGGCAGATAATTGTCTGTGTACACGATAAAAAGATCGGAAGCGGGCTTGTAGCGCCATTGCAGGCGGGCATTCAGATTGATATTGTCAGCCTGGTTGTTGTACTGCATGAATGTCGTGAAAAACAGGCTGTTGGTGAATGTAAAATCCACACGGGGTCCTACGAGCCAGAGTTGCGTGCGTTTCCAGGGTTCGGGCAGGCGGATGTCGTTGTAATTGCCGGCCATGGTAATGGCCACGTAAGGCTGCACACGGTAACCCAGCTCGGCCCTGAGGTTGTTACGCTTTCCGTTTTGGTAATAACCACCCAGAATCCCCGACGCCAGGTAGGTAAGGCGGTTTTGCGGGCCGGAAACAATGTCGAAACCGACAGCCTTCCAGTTATGTTCGGTGCCGGTTGCCAGTGTGGAACCGCCAAGGTTGGTCGGGTCGAACGGGCGTAGCAGGCGAACATAGTTACTGGAACCCCAAACCGCCACAGTGGCCCGGTTGATAAAGTTGAGGTTATAGGACAAAATGAACTCCCGGTCGCTGAGATCGAACTTCTTATCCCAGTAAATATTACTGACCAGTTTTGGTCCGTGGCTGATGATTTCAGGATTTTTTATAAAAAACAGGTAGCCGATGTTCGGGCTGATCTTGTAATAGCCCATTCGCACCGCATTCGGCACATACCCGACTTCCGCATTGTAGTTTTTGCCCACATATTCATGCTGCCATTGCCAGAAAAAGTTGGCCTTGTTGAATTTCAAATCCGCTGCGTGGGTCCAATCATCGGAGGATTTTCCGGGCGTGAATGATTTCAGGAACATTACCTTACCTGTCCACAGGTTTTTCGCGCTCGCTAGGTTAAATTCCGCACCAATGTTCCGGTTATAGCGGTTCGTAGCCGAATGCCGTTCCAGTGTGTAGTTGGTCGCATCCTTGTTTACGAATATAAAACGCACGTTCGAACGCGCCAGCAGTTGTCGCTGCAATGCAAAAACGGCGTAGTTATTATGCGGGGTGATGCTGTCGTTGGAGCCCGTCTGTACGTCCAGTGCGCCTATCCGCCAGTTCTTGTTGATCTTGCCGCTCATCCGCGCGCCGAACTGGATCGGAACGCCCAAACCAATGCGCCGCGAGAAAAAAGGCCGAATGGTAGCGTACCCGAAGTTGGCGAAAAGATCGGCGTTTTCGAGAAAAAACTGCCGACGTTCGGGAAAGAAGAGCTCGAAACGATCGAGGTTGGTCTGCTGCACGTCCACATCCACCTGTGAGAAATCCGGGTTCACAGTCAAATCAAGGTTGAGAGAAGGCGTAAGGCCGATCTTTACGTCACCACCTATGGTCGGTTTGTACTTGGTAGGAGTGTCGTTCTGGTGATCTTTTGTCATGCGCATTGCCGCATAAGGGATCACCGAAATGTTTGGCCCGGGGTTAGGCGGTGGCGTGTCCCACACGAGCACACCGGTATATGCGAGCGAAGCGGATGGAAACTGCCGAGGCACAGGCGCCCAGGCCGATTTCTCGGAAATAGTAAGGTCCTGACGGCTGAAATTGATTCCCCAACGCGTAATACCGGGTTTATAACGGATGCTTTTAAAAGGAATGGCCGCTTCCCAAACCCATTTGTCGTCCTCGTTTTTGACGGCGCTGACCCACTTATTGTCCCAGCTCAGGTCGACAGTCCCACCATCGCCCTGCTGGCCGTCCCACGGAGCTCCCGCCGCATTGGCACCGAATGAAAAACCGTTGGTCTTGTCATCAAAAGTGTCCATGAAAAGCAGGAAGTTGTCATTCTTGCCAAATGCAAAATCCCTTTTGAGTGATTCGACGATCAGCGAGCCTTTGATAGGCTTATAGTTGACCACGAGAATATACAGATTATGCTTGTCATAGCACATTTTCACATCGGTCAGCGCCCTGGAAAAACTCGTATCCATGGGCGTGATCATGAAAAAGTCTTTGGCAGTTTCGGCTAAAGACCAGGCCTGGTCGTCCGCTTCGCCATCGATTCTGACCGGTGAAGCGGCAGAATGGATGTGGTACTGGTATTTTTCGTTCGGTTTCTGGGCAAGACTTTGGAAAATGATGAAACAGAAAATGAAAGGGGTTAGGATAAAGTTACGTAGCACTTGATTTTAAGGGGTGTTTAGGAATATAAAAGGTTCGGGGATACTCAGTTTCTGAACCAGCGGGAATCTGCATAAAATGTCCCGAACGGTAACAGCGAAGAAACGAACGATAGGGCCGATTTTTTAAATGACCAGCTTTTCTCGGTTGCGACCTGAACTAACAGGATGACGAAAAGGACAAATAAAATGCCGTGGGCCATGCCTACAACGCGAACGGCCTGGGGAAGTCCGGCAAAGTATTTGAGGGGCATTGCAATGCCGAGCAGTACAAGATAGGAGACACCTTCCAGAAAGGCAATGATACGCAAGCGGCCCAATGCCGATTTGATCAGTTCGGATACCATAAGAAAAGAGAGTAAGAAAAATACACTACATCGGCAAAGATACATATCAAGCTGCTTGAAACGCAGGAAGTTTTAAAAAAGCTTTGCCCGGAAATGTTACATTTCGAATGATTGTAACCGATGGTTTAAATAAATTCTGTGAAAATGAATATATGTAAAATTTTATTCCGAAAACTAGGTGCATGATTATTGAATATTGCATATTTGACAAATGTTACACCTCATTACACTCTTATGAAACCGTTATACTCAACATTACTTTTACTGTTCTTCTCCTGTTATTGTTATGCTCAAAGCGTCAAAGTAACCGGGAAAGTATCGGATGAAAAGGGCGAGCCGCTGATAGGCGCCTCCGTTTTGGAAAAAGGAACAAACAATGGTACCGTCACGGACGGGAACGGGATGTACAGCCTTACGGTAGGTTACAGCAATGCCACGCTTGTAGTGACTTACGTAGGCTACAATAAGATCGAGCGCGACATGAATGGCGGCGCGAATTTGGATTTCGCATTGTCTGATGCGACGGTTCTGAGCCAGGTCACAGTGGTGGGTTCCCGCAACCTGAACCGCTCTTCAACCGACACACCCGCACCCGTGGATGTGATCGACATTCGTGAGGTGACCACCAAGCAGGGTCAGCTTGATGTTAACCAGTTGTTGCAATTCGCAGCCCCATCGTTCAACTCTAACCGCCAGACGGGTTCTGATGGGGCCGATCACGTCGATCCGGCCTCACTTCGCGGCCTCGGGCCCGACCAGACATTGGTGTTGATTAATGGGAAGCGACGACATCAATCGTCCCTGGTCAATCTTTTCGGATCGAGGGGCAGGGGCAATACGGGTACCGATTTGAATGCGATCCCGGCGGCGGCGATTGAGCGTATCGAAATCCTGCGCGATGGTGCAGCGGCCCAATACGGCTCGGATGCTATTGCCGGTGTGATCAATATCGTTTTGAAAGAATCAACCGATCAGTTGTTGGTGAATGCCAATGCGGGGGTGTTCAAAGCGAAATACCGTTTTGATGATAAAAGTTTTGACGGATTGAATTACAATGTCAATCTGAATTATGGCTGGAAGATTGCCAAGAAAGGCTTCCTCAACGTGACGGCCGACTATAACTCCCGAAATCATACCAACCGCGCGAATACCGTAGACAGCCTGTCGGACCTCGCACGTCGTCAGTATGGCGATCCGGAAATACGGAATGCTGCCGTTTACTACAATGCGAAAATCCCGATCGGCAACAATTTCCAGGTTTACAGCTTTGGCGGCTTTAACGAACGCCACGGCGACGCCTATGCCTGGACGCGCTTCGCGGACGACGACCGCAATATCCCGTCCATTTATCCCAATGGCTTCGATCCCCTCATAACCAGTAAGATTAAGGACCGGTCCGTCGCGGCAGGTATCCGTGGGGTATGGAAATCCTGGGACGTTGATCTGAGCAATACGTATGGCTTCAACAAATTCCATTTCGGCGTTGAGAATTCACTGAATACGTCATTTGGAGAGTTATCACAAACAAAGTTTGACGCCGGAGGTTTTCAGTTGGGACAAAACGTGACGAATCTGAATGTGAGCCGTTACTACAAGACTGTCATGCAGGGGCTGAACGTCGCATTCGGTGGCGAATTCCGTACAGAGCGCTACAAGATTTTTGCGGGGGAACGGGCATCTTATTACAACTACAATTCCGAGTTTCCTGGCGGCTCACAAGGTTTTCCCGGTTATAGCCCGGCCGACGTTACCAACCGAAGCCGTTCCAATGTGGGTGCCTACGTAGATCTCGAAGCCGATGTTACCAAGCAATTCCTGATCGACTTGGCAGGCCGTTTCGAGCATTACAGTGATTTCGGAAGTACGGTGAATGGCAAGCTCGGGATGCGTTACAAAATAACCGACGCCCTGGCATTGCGCGGGTCGGTAAGCACTGGTTTTCGCGCGCCGTCTCTGGCCCAGAAGTATTTTAATTCGACATTTACCAATTTCGTGAACGGGCAACCCGTGGAAGTGCTCCTCGCTAACAACAACAGCGCTGTTACACGGGCACTGGGAATCCCGCAATTGAAACAGGAAACTTCCCGGAATGCGAGCCTGGGTATTACATTCACGCCGACCTCCGGAATTTCGGTGACAGTGGATGGTTATTATGTAAAAGTGAAAGACCGTGTGGTTTTGACTGGTCAATTCAGCGACGATGACGAAGACATTGGTGCGCTGTTAAAAGAACTGCGGGTAGGGAAGGCGCAATTTTTCACCAATGCTTTGGAATACACCACTACCAAAGGCCTTGACGTGATCATTGCACACAATATGCCACTGAGCGTAGGCCGATTGAGCACCACTCTGGCCGCCAACTTCAACTGGATGGAACTGGGCCCGGTAAATACTGTGCCTAAACTGGCCGGTAAAGAAGATATTTATTTCGACGAGCGCGAACGACGCTTCGTGCTGGCTTCGGCCCCGCCTTCGAAGATCAACCTTACTTTCGATTATTCCGTGAGCAAGTTCAGCGCGATGCTACGTTTCATCCGTTTTGGTGAGATCAAGCTGGCCAACTGGGACTATATGCTCGATACATACAGTCCAAAAATTCAGACGGACCTGACTTTGAATTACAAATTCACCAAAAATGTCTCATTGTCCATCGGCGGCAGCAACATCCTGAATGTGTACCCGGATATGTCCCTCCCGGCATTAACTGAGTCGGGCGGAGCGTGGGACCCGGTGCAAATGGGTAACAATGGCGCATTCTTCTTTACACGGCTCGGTTTGCGGTTTTAAACGGCTATAATCTCAGCCGCAGCCATTTCGCCGGTGATGACCGCGCCTTCCATAAACCCCTGCCAGTCGGCGAGGTGCTCACCGGCGAAGGAAGTGTGCAGAAATGCTTTTTGCAATGCAGGGCGTGTAGTGTGCCACTGGTTAAGGCCATACATCGCATATGCGCCCTGCGAAATTTTATCAGTTCCCCAATAGTAATTCGCTTGTGATTCGATAAGCTTTTTGCTTCCCGGAAAATAGGGGTTGAGCGTTTGGTGAAGCATATTTTTTCGCCATTCGTCGTTCTGGTTGGCAATAAGTTCTGCTTTTTCGCCTATGGTATAAGAGATCAGTACGCCTTTTTGCGACGGCTGGTTTTTGGTGGCGTGGTAAAAGTAATGCGGCGTCTGGTCGGTGATGAGGTCGAAGCTTTCGTCTTTCCAGAAACGTTTTTTAAACAAAACAGCATTCTTATTGATGCGGGCATATTGGAGCTCGTTGATCGCCTGGATTTTCTCGGCAGGTAATCCCGGTTCCCATTGAATGTTCTTTATAGCGAATGTCGGAATAGCGCAGATAAGTTTGTCGGCTTCGAATGTCTTTCCGTTCTCGCAGGTTACTTTCACAGAGTCTTTCTGCTCAATGCGTTTCACGACATGCCCGGTCAGAATGTTGTGGTCGCCGATTTCTTCGGCAAACCTCTTAGCCAGTTGCGTATTACCACCCTGCATTTTCAGGTCCATTTCGTTCTTCTCACTACTTTCCGCGAATGTTGATAATGCAATGAGCGCCGAAACGTGACGGATGCTTTCGCCGAAATCGGTGCTGTCGAGAAGTTCGCGGAAAATGAGGTCTTTGCCCTCACAGCCATTGTTTACCAGGTAGCGCCACCAGTCGATGCGATCGAGTTCAAGTTTCTGCTTTTCGTCCAGTGTTTTGTAGCCTTCCAGCAGTGCCTTCATTTTAGGTTTCCAGTTATCCGAGAAATCCCAGGCATTGGCTTTGGTGTATTGATTTTGGTAAATGAGATGGGTGTCGAACTGGTTGTTCAGCAACGGAATCTTGAACTGATCACACAATGTGCGCACACGCTCGTGTGAATTACCGACCCATTCTGCGCCGAGCTCTACCACCAGGTTTTCTTTGGGGTCGATGGTGTGGGAGAATACCCGACCGCCAATGCGGTTCCGCGATTCGAGCACGGTCACTTCCACGTTTTTTTGTTTCAGCGCGTAGGCCGCGGCCAGCCCGGCAAACCCGGCGCCGATTACGATTACGCGGGTCTGTTTTCCAATATAAATACTTCCAAGAGAGCGGCTTGAAATGATTGTTGCGCCTGCAAGCAGGGCGGATTGGCGCAGAAATTCGCGCCGGGAGGTTTGTTGCGGCCTGTCCATAATGTAATGAGGTGTCGATTGAGTCCCTCAAAACTATCCGCCTATATACGCAACTCAAATAAACCTTTAGTGAGAGGCTGGTTTACTTATTTTCTGGTATTAACAAAAAGAAGTCCGGCTAATGAGCAGCCGGACTTCCTTGTAATGTATTTCGAATGAGTTGCTTATCAGGCGGTTTGTACCTTGGGCTTTACTTTGGCATGAGGTTCTGCCTGCGCAGCTTCCCTATTTCGCATTTTAACGAAATCCTTAAAACGACGGACAGTCGCCATTACAAAGCCGATCACCAGGACGAATGTACCAAGCCAAAGAATGTTGATCAATGGCTTCTCGGTCGCTTTCATGACGATAAAGTCGCGTTGCGTTGTGTTTACACCGAATGTAAACTGGCCTGTCTGCGGATTGATTTCCTGGAATTGAAGGCGCATTCCCAGCTCATTACTTGTTTCAGGCTTGCGTGCCACCATACGGTCGCGGATGACGAAGGATGGTGTTACGACGAATTCCTTGTCTTTGTCCAGCACACGAATAATCGCCTTCACGGCTGCATCTCCGGGGCCGAGTTTAATGCCTTCCACATCTTCCGTCCGGACTACATTGTCGAGAATGGCCACGTAGTCGTTTACAAAGAATGTATCACGCAGGTTAACAGTGAAATTCTCTGTCTGGCTCCATACCGGTTCGGCGGTTGGATTGGTTACCATCGAAACATAGGTGTATAAATCCTTATCGACCTTGCGTTGAATATCCGGCGACGATACGATACCACCCATGCGCGGGTTGATCTGCACACGTGGAAACAATGTGAATATCTTGCCCGACGGCTCGCGGTATTCGATTTCGTAATAGAAGTTTTCAGGGAATATTTCGAGTGTATCGCCTTTTTTGTTGTACTTCTGGCCGTTCACCTCGATGTCACGCAAGGCAACGGCATGAAAATCTCCTTCTACAATATCGACCCAGCTCTTTGGAATGTAACCTGGTATGTGGCGTGGCTCCACGCGTACATCGCGCCAGGTGAGCATATAGTCGCCCATTTTCTCCGGCTTGTTGAGCCAAAGGGTAATGTTCTCTTTATTTTCTTTATTGTCGTTGGCCGTAAACTCCTCGCTGCGGGAGATCATCAAGCCGGAGTTGTTGATGGAAACGACCTTGGTGTAAGCCGATGAGAATAAAATACCGATCAGCATCAGCGCTACGCCAATGTGCGTGATCGCCCCGCCCGAAAGGTTATAATTACCACGGATAATGTTCAGGAGTATATTGCCATTCGATACAATCGCAAAGATCGCAGTCGTCAGCAGCACAATGTATTGAATATCGCGCACCTGCTTGAAGGTGATAACCGCCGCGCTGATCAGCAATGCTAACAGCAGCGGGTTATACAATGCCTGCAACCTGCCTTTGCCGGTTTTTTTCCACCAGAAGTACTGGCCAATACCGGTCAAAACGATGATTAATGCAAAGAACCAAAGCTGGAACTTGTTGTAATGCGCTACCTGATCGGCGGGCAATGCCATGTTCAGGATCGTACCGAATGCCTCGGCAATCTTGTTGTAAACCGGGATGGAGGTGGTAGCGATAATTTGGAAGCCGGAAAGGCAAAGTAATGTCGCACCGATAAAAATCCAGAATTCCTGAGAGTAAGTCGAAACTTCTTCTTCGTCGCTAGGCAGCATTTTCCAGCGGTAAACCAGCAGGCCAATCGACACGATCATGAATGTGAAGAGGTAAATCAGCAACTGGCCCGACAAACCAAGGTCGGTGAACGAGTGCACGGATGCATTACCCAACACGCCGCTACGAGTCATGAATGTCGAGTAAAGAATCAAGATGAATGTGGCGATGGTGAGGATGAACGACGTTTTCAATGCAGTTGCATTCCTTCTCCCGATAATCATCACGTGTATGGCGGCCACGAGCACCAGCCAGGGTACGATGGACGAGTTTTCAACGGGATCCCAGTTCCAGTAGCTACCGAAGTTCAGTGTTTCGTAAGCCCAATAGGCGCCCATTAGAATACCAACTCCTAAAACCAATGCCGAGAACAACGCCCAAGGCAATGCGGGACGGATCCACTCCTGGATTTTTTTACTCCAAAGACCTGCAATCGCGAACGAGAACGGGATAAGCGTGCTCGCAAAGCCAAGGAACAGGGTAGGGGGGTGGATTACCATCCAGTAGTTCTGCAAAAGCGGGTTGAGGCCATTGCCGTCTTTGGGGATGAAGTTCGGGTCCATTTTATACACCGGCAGATCAGGCATCACCTCTTTTAACAAAAGAAAAGGGGTCGAACCGATTTTAAGATCAAGGCCGGGGATTACAACGCCGAGGATCATGGAGGTAAGGAATGCCTGAACCAATGCGAAAACGGTCATTACAGGTGCCTCCCAGGAACGATTGGTGAAGATCAGCGTGGCACCGAGCAGGACGTTCCAGAAAATCCAGAGCAGAAAACTTCCTTCCTGGTCTTGCCAGAAGCTGGAAATGGTGTAGCCCGTCGGCAGGGAAAGCGACGAGTTCTTCCAGGCATAATGGTATTCAAAATAATGGTTACCGATGATCCAGTAGAGCGAGAACACCACTCCCATCACGGCTGCCAAATGCGCCCAGAAAACCATACGTGCAAATTTTTTCCAGCTCTGCGTGTCTTCGAGGCTACTCGCTCCGATACCTGCTTTGAAATAAGCGAATGTTGCCAGGATAGCTGTTACGAACGCGACTATAACCAGCAGGTGCCCTGCATTTCCGATCGTACTGTGAATCATGATTGTTTGGCAGTATGTTCTGTGGTTTCCATTTTACCGTTCTCGTATTTCGATGGGCATTTCATCAGGATCTTTTCGGCGGAGAAAGAGCCGTCACGCATTTTGCCCACCACTACGACTTGCTCGGATTTGTCAAAATCCTGCGGTTTGGTGTTTTTATAGATTACTTTCTGTTCCACATTGTTGTTGTCGATCAATGTGAAGACGAACAGGTTAGGGTCTATTTCAGGCCGGTACTCCATTTCAAGAATCTGGCCGGTAGCGTCTTTTTTGAGTTTGCCAACCACGTGAATGCTCTCATTATCACCATCCTGTGCCATTTCTTTGGCTTTGGTGAAATCCACATAAGTACTAGCGTCGCCAGCGGTTGAAACGATAATACCAATTGCTACCGCGATGATCACTAATCCGAATATCTGTATCTTTTTCATAGGGGCTTACTTGATATTGAGGTCTTTTTCAATCTTTTTCAGTTTGGAATCGATGCGGAAAAGGTTCACCGCGAGTCCTGCGAAAATAACGGCTACAACCGCCACCACGACCCAGATTTTACCGTCGGCGCGAAGTTTGTCGGCCATTTCAACGGAAGTATCACCTGCCTGCGCGAACGCGTTGCCGCAAAGGGCTAGCAAAGTCAGGAGGATGTGGGAAATTCTTTTCATTGTATATATAAGTTGACTAAACCTTAACGAAATTTTACTTTGAAACGTTTGTAAAAAGCCTAATCGGACCGAAATGCTTAGAGCCTGCCGGATTCGATCAATGCTTCTTCGCGTACCCGGTTGATCTGTTTGATCCTGATCCTTAACTCGGCAATCCACAATCCCAGCAGAATATAGCCGATCACGGCCGGGTAAAAAACGCGGCGGATGTTGTTGTCGAAATCGTAAGAACCGAATGTGCTGTTGCCGCCGCTGCCGGGGTGTAACGAATCCGTCAGGCGGGGCAGAATGTAAATGATGGGTATAAAAACTGCGAATGCAAAAATATTGTAAACCGAAGAAATCCGAGCGCGGCGCTGCTCGTCTTCGAAAGAACTTCTGAGCAGCAAATAGGCCAGGTAAATGAGGATACCAACAGCCGCGCCGTTCAGTTTTGGGTCGTTCGGCCAGGGATCGCCCCAGGTGTAATTGGCCCAAACAGAGCCGGTAAGGCAGCCCAGAATTCCAAAGAAAATAGCCGATTTGGCTAGTTCGCTTCCGATGTCGTCATCTTTGATATTTCCCTTCATCAGATAACGAATGGAGAATATCATCGATAGAAACAACAACGTAGTCATCGCAAGCCACAATGCCACGTGGAAGTAGGTATTGCGGATACTTTCATTGATAATGGCAAGGCGTGGAACGGGACCGATAAATCCCATGATGATCACGTAGAAGATGATCACGACACAGAGGATTTTCCACCAGATCTTTCTCATTTATACTAAAACTTTAAAGTTGAGCCCCGTAACCTGCTGTTTTTTTCAGCTTCTCCATAAATAAGGAAAAAGCAGGTAGCTGAGCGTAATTACTATCAGATCGATCGATAATAGTGTGGTGATTTCATCCGTGCTGACCGACCAGTCGAGACCGTCCATGGCATTTTTGGCCAGACGGATCGTCATCAGGAGCATTGGCAGGATAATAGGGAAACTGAGCACGGCCATGAGCGTGGCGCTGTTGTCCGCTTTGGACGCAATGCCGGCTATGAGCGTAAGAACAGAAGCGAAACCGGTGGAAGCGAGCAGGATGCAGATCGAGAATAGGCCATTATCCTGTATCGGGTTACCCATTACAAATGCATAAATCGCGAACCCTAAAACCGACAATACCGCCATTACCAGCGAGTTATAGATGATTTTGGAAATGATAATGGCCTGCGGGCTGCAAAGGCTGTAATAATAGAGTAGTCGCCCGTGGCGTTCCTGTGAAAAGCTTTTGGCTATGGCATTCACCGCCGTGAAAAGTAGGATAATCCAGAATAACGTGTTCCAGACGATGGGCGTCAATTGGTTCCTGCGGAGATTGAAGCTGAGATAACAAACAAACACCGTACTGACCACGTAAAGCAGCATTCCGCTTAGGGCGTATTTCTGGCGCCATTCAAGCGTTACTTCTTTCCAAATCAGGGTCTTAATCTCGTTCAAGGCGATATGGTGTCGGCTGTCGGCAAATGGCGTTCAGCTTTCAATTTACTTGTTGATTGTAACCAGCGTTACTTTCCCATGCCGGGGACTTCGTTTCGCGCTGCAAAAGTACGACACAAAGCCGGAGGGAAATAATAAAACGATCATGTTTTTGAATGATTTGGTGAACGGTAGGCACATTAAGGAAAGTAAAGTTTGATTTACCGGTCTGATAGTGCTTTATTTGTACTTTAAATAAAATGAATCTAAATAAGGAACGTATGTCGGCTCGTACCGTTTCGCACCTTAAAAAGGGTGAAAAAGGCATAATCAAATCATTTTCAGATCGTGCAATGTCGCTCAAACTGCTTGAAATGGGCTGTTTGCCGGGCTGCGAAGTGCGGCTGGATGCGATAGCGCCTTTCGGTGACCCGATCTGCATCAACGTTGGTGGCCATTACAGCTTGTCGTTGCGTTTGAACGAAGCCGCGGTGATTGAATTAGAGTAACCAATGCGTTCCGCATACAGTCTCTCCATTGAAACAGGGAAATATAAAAGTTGCGCTGGTAGGTAACCCGAATGCCGGCAAGTCTACATTATTTAATGCACTCACCGGTCTGCGTCAGAAAACAGGGAACTTCCCGGGCGTGACGGTCGAGAAAAAATCAGGGACATTTCGTATTGCAGGGGTCAATGGGCACGATGAAGCGCATGTGACATTGGTGGATTTGCCGGGTACGTACAGTATTTACCCCAAATCGAAGGATGAAACGGTGGTAATGGATATCCTCGCGAACCCTAAACATCCCGATTTTCCTGATGTGGTCGTGATCGTGGCGGATGCTTCCAATTTGCAAAGAAACCTGCTCCTGTTTACTGAAATCAGCGATTTGGGCATTCCATCCGTACTGGCATTAAATATGCTGGATGTGGCCGGCAGCATGAACCTGACCGTTAATGCGGTGCAGCTAGCCATGCAGCTCCATGTGCCCGTGGTTCGCATCAATGCACGAACGGGAGAGGGGATTAAGGGATTGAAAGAAGCTGTCAAGCAAACGGTGGAACGGACGGAAAAACCGGTGCTTCAATATTTCTATGAACCAAAGGGCAATGAGATCGGCCTAATCAATGAAGTGAAGGCAATTCACCATCTTGATAATGACTATGTTGCATTGCAATACGTTTGTCAGCACGACAATTTCTCTTTCCTCGAACAACCCGTCAGGGCCCGGCTGGATGCGTTGATCGAGAAGTATGGTTTTGATGAAAATAACTTCCTCGCGAACGAAACCGTCGCGCGATATGAGAAAATAAAACCGATTGTATCGAAAGCCGTCAAATCCGAGGGCGTTATTGAACAGCCCTACTGGACGCGCAAGCTCGACAGCATTTTGCTTCACCGGGTTTGGGGTTACGTCACATTCGCGATTGTGCTTTTAATCGTCTTCCAGGCCATTTTTGCCTGGGCATCCTATCCGATGGACATGATCGACGTCGGCACTGCCGGCGCCATTGAATGGGTGAAAGGTGCATTACCTCCCGGCGTTCTCAACGACTTACTTACCGACGGAATCATGGCCGGGATCGGCGGTATTATCATCTTCATCCCGCAAATCGCCATCCTGTTTGCATTGGTGGCAGTGTTGGAAGAATCCGGCTACATGGCGCGCGTGATGGTAATCATGGACAAACTTATGCGCCGCTTTGGGTTGAATGGCCGTAGCGTGGTGCCTCTCATTTCCGGCGTAGCTTGCGCGGTTCCTGCCATTATGACGACGCGTAGCATCAGCAGCCGTTACGAGCGACTACTCACTATTTTGGTAACGCCTTTAATGAGCTGTTCTGCCCGTCTGCCGATTTACACCATTCTTATCGCGCTGGTCGTCCCCGAAACGAAGGTATTAGGCCTATTCAACATGCAGGGAATCGTCCTATTTGGATTGTACCTGCTGGGTTTGCTGGGTGCATTGGGCTCGGCATGGCTATTATCGCTGTTTATTCCAAGAAAAGAACCGAGCTATTTCATGCTCGAAATGCCATCTTACAAACTCCCGCGCTGGGGGCACGTAGGGTTTTCGATGTATGAAAGCGTAAAGTCGTTCGTCCTTGAAGCGGGAAAAGTCATTATGGCTATTTCGATTATCCTCTGGGTGCTGGCATCCTACGGCCCGGGTGAAAGCATGAATGTAGCCGAGCAGCAGGTAGTAGCTACCATGACCACCGCCCCGCAGGAGCAAATAGATGCCGCCGTGGCTTCGGCGCGGCTCGAAAGCTCCTATGCAGGCCAGTTTGGCCGTTTCATCGAGCCGGTGATCAAGCCTTTGGGTTACGATTGGAAGATCGGCATTGCATTGCTCGCATCATTCGCCGCGCGTGAAGTATTCGTAGGAACCATGGCAACGATTTACAGCATCAGCGGAGATACCGAAGACGTGCTAACCGTAAAGCAACGCCTTACCCAGGAAAAGAACCCGGAAACGGGCACGGCCATGTTCTCATCTGCCGTTTGCTATTCCTTGTTGATGTTCTACGTTTTCGCCATGATGTGCATGAGTACGATCGCCGTAGTCTACCGCGAAACCCACGGCTGGAAATGGCCGCTGATCCAGCTCGCTTACATGATGGCGCTGGCCTACGGTTCGGCATTCGCGGTGTATCAGTTGCTGAGTTAGAAAGTGTAGAGTGAAGTCATTTTGCCCAATTCCAAAAAGAAAAACTGATTTTGGTCGATGTCTTGAATCAAGTCAAGATGAGCGGTAAAGTTACCAACCCAGGTGCTCCACCACATCCGACGCGATTAGCGCAGTTTGTCCACGGGCCCCGGCTGCACGGTCGCCGGCGAGGCCGTGTTGATAAACGCCCAGGATAGCGGCATCTGCCGGGGTGTATTTTTGGGCTAGCAGGCTGGTGATGATGCCGGTGAGGACGTCGCCGGTGCCGCCGGTGGCCATTCCGGGGTTGCCGGTTGAGTTAAAATGCACTTCGCCATTCGGGAGCACGACGGCTGTATTGGCTCCTTTTAAGCAAATAATCACCTTGTATCTTGCGGCAAATGCACGCGCTTTTTCCAGTCGCTCATATTCATTGCTGCTTTCGCCGGCGAGCCTTTGAAATTCTTTTGGATGTGGCGTGAGAATCGTGTTTTCAGGCAGCTTGTATAGGAGTTGGCGATTGGTGGAAAGGATATTCAATGCGTCCGCATCGATGATCAGTGGAACCTTCGCTTGTTCCAGCACTTTTTCCAAAGCTTTTACAGTGGCATTATCCTGGCCGAGGCCCGGGCCGATGCCTATGGCTGTGGCGGAACTCAGGTCCGGCACTTTGCTAATGTACTTTTCAGCTTCATCGACGGTCGTCATCGCTTCCGGAATGGAGATTTGCATGATCTCATAGCCGCAGGCAGGCACGTGCATGGTGAGCAAGCCCACACCCGAGCGGAGGCACGCTTTGCCGGAAAGTACCGCGGCGCCTATTTTACCGAAACTTCCAGCGATGAGGACCGCATGACCGAATGTGCCTTTATGCGAGAATTTTTGCCGGGGTTTGATGCGCTTTTCGGCCTCAAATTTGTCCGTGAAATGAAATGGTGTACTTGTATTAGTAATATAATCTGCGTTCAGGCCGATATCGACGACGTGCCATTCTCCTACATATTCCGCGTTTTGCGGGAGTAGAAAAGCCAGTTTGGGTAATTGGAACGTGACGGTGTACCTGGGCTTGATAATAGTGTCCGAATCGCTATTCGGCCGGTCGGTGTAAAGGCCACTGGCAATGTCGACGGACACCAGTTTGCAGGACAGATTATTGAGATATTTAATCGCTAAACCCAACAAACCGTCCACCGGGCGCGAAAGGCCGGAGCCTAGCAATGCATCAATGCAGACTACTTGCTTGCTTAACTGTGGCAAGTCGCTTTCGGAATGAATGGGGCGAGGTGTGAGGTGATTGCCGAGCCGCGACAGGTTCAGTCGGAAATCGTCGGAGGCATTCATTGAATATTCGACTATAAAGACCTGCACATCATAGCCGCAGCCGCTCAGAATGCGTGCGATAGCGAGACCGTCGCCCCCATTATTTCCTTTTCCACAGAAGACGGCGATCGGCCGGGTGTTTACATATTGATTACAAAACCAGCGCACAAATGCCTGGGAAGCCCGTTCCATCAGGTCAATGGATGCAATAGGCTCGTGCCCGATGGTGTAGGCATCCATCGCCCGGATCTGTTCTACATTGAAAATCTTCATGATAATGACGCGAAATGCTTTGACTTACGGACATTTAGTGCTAGGTTTGCACTCGTTTTCTCAAAAGCTGTTTTGAATGAAGGGGCGTCACCCCGTCCGCTGGGAGCAAGCTATCATTTTAAATCCATAAAATCACTCGTCATGAGCGAACTTATTAAACTCGTAGAAGCTACGATTGAAAATCGTAAATCCGAGTATCCTGAATTTAAATCAGGCGACACGATCAATGTTCACGTGAAAATTCGTGAAGGTAACAAAGAGCGTATCCAGCAATTCCAGGGTACTGTTATGCAGCGTCGTAACATCAGCGGAGCTGGCGAAACATTTACAGTACGTAAAATTTCAAACGGTATCGGTGTTGAACGTGTTTTCCCAATCCTTTCACCCAGCATCGCGAAAATTGAATTGATTCGTCGTGGTAAGGTGCGTCGTTCACGTTTGTTCTTCTTGCGTGGCCGTCAGGGCAAAGCCGCTCGTATCAAAGAGCTTAAACCAACGAAGTAATCCCCAAAGATCTTCGGCACAAATTTTTAAAACCCTGCAAGCGAATTTTTCTTGCGGGGTTTTGTTTTTTAAAAGAAATCCCTTGCCGTCAGTTTAAACTGGCGAGACTAGATTTTTTTTAATTAGAATCTTGAATGGATTAGAGATAATTGAGATATGAGCATTTCATTTTATAAATATCAGGGTACAGGCAATGATTTCGTGATGGTTGACGATCGCAACTTGCAATTCCCGGTTTCAAAAGAACTGATCGCTTCGATCTGCCACCGGCGCTTCGGCGTGGGAGCCGATGGTCTTATTTTGCTCCAAAACGCCGAAGGCTACGATTTTCGCATGGTTTATTTCAACGCCGACGGCGGCGAAGGCAGCATGTGCGGCAATGGTGGCCGTTGCGTGGTTCGTTTTGCGAATGACCTGGGGTTGTTTAACGACAGTACCAAGTTTATCGCTGTTGATGGTGAACACGAAGCAACAGTACTGGGTGACACGATCCGATTGAAAATGTCGAATGTGACCGGTGTGGAGCAATATGAAGACTACGATTTCATGAATACCGGCTCGCCACATTATGTGACCTACGTGGACGATATCCATGAAACGGACGTGGTAAATATCGGCAGCGAGATCCGTTATGGCTCAGTGTATGGCCCAAAAGGCGGCACGAATGTGAATTTTGTAGAAGTAATCGAAGACAATCACCTGAGCGTACGCACATACGAGCGTGGGGTGGAGGATGAAACTTTTTCCTGCGGAACGGGCGTGACGGCCTGTGCATTATCTGCGAACATCCGTGAAGGCTGGGAAGGTCCGGTAACTGTGGAAACGATCGGCGGCACGTTGGCTGTTGAATATCAGGAAAACGGTGAAGGACAGTTCAAAGATATTTACCTGATAGGCCCTGCCGTACGCGTTTTCGAAGGTACATTGAAAGTATAAATTGGTTCAAAATATAAACAAAGAAGCCTTACAGATCACAGCGATTTGCAAGGCTTTCTTTTATGCGGATTTTGGTAATCCCTTATTCTGATTCAATAATCCCTCCTTTTACATGGAAAATCTGCTTGTCGGCCCATTCGGAGACGCGGCAATAATCCATTGCGGCTACTTTGCTGCGAACGCCGTTGGTGCAGATCACGACAATTGTTTGGTACTGACCCACCAATGAGCGTTTTTCCCTGATCTCAGCAAGTGGGATGTTGATCCCTCCTTCATTGAACTCTTCAAACTCCCAGTTCTCCCGCACATCCACCAAAACGGCGTCGGGCGCTTGGCATAACGCCAGCGCCCGAGGAAGATCAATGTCCAGATAATTTTTCCTGACAGCCATAGCTTACTATCGGCCTAATGCATAGGGATGGTCGTTGACCACCGGAATGTTTTTGGCAATGAGCTTGTGAATATCGCGCAGATAGGTCTTCTCCTCATGGTCGCAGAACGACAATGCAATGCCTTTCGCACCGGCGCGCCCCGTACGTCCGATCCGGTGTACGTAAGTTTCCGGGATATTCGGGATTTCGTAGTTGATCACATGGGTAAGATCGTCCACATCAATACCGCGGGCTGCGATATCCGTGGCAACGAGAACCCGTGTCGTTTGTGCTTTGAAGTTTTTCAACGCATTCTGCCGGGCAGATTGAGACTTGTTTCCATGGATGGCTTCCGACGTTACGCCTGCCTTCCGCAGCACCTTCACCACTTTATCTGCGCCATGCTTGGTGCGGGTGAAAACCAATGCGGTCGCAATAGATTCGTCCTTGAGAATATGCAGGAGTAGCGAATTTTTATCGGTTTTATCTACAAAAAACACTGATTGGCGAATAGTATCGGCCGTAGAAGAAACGGGGGTAACTTCCACTCTCGCAGGGTTTCTTAAAATGGTACTTGCCAACGTCACAATCGCAGGCGGCATGGTAGCCGAGAAAAACAGCGACTGACGCTTGCTAGGCAGCAGCTTGATCACTTTTTTGACATCATGCACAAAGCCCATGTCAAGCATTCGATCGGCTTCGTCGAGCACGAAAAATTCGAGCTGGTTCAATTTAATAAACCCTTGATTGATCAAGTCAAGCAAGCGGCCCGGCGTCGCTATGAGTACATCAATACCCTTATGCAATGCATCGGTTTGCGGTTTTTGACCTACACCACCAAAAATCACGCTATGTTTCACGCGCGTATGACGCCCATATGCCGCGAAGCTCTCACCGATCTGGATGGCAAGTTCGCGGGTAGGCGTAAGGATCAATGCGCGGATATGGCTTTTTTCAAACTTCCCAACCGGATTTTCGTGCAGCAATTGCAGCATCGGAATGGCAAAAGCAGCGGTTTTTCCGGTGCCCGTTTGCGCACAACCCAGCAGATCTTTATTTTCTAGAATGATGGGAATGGCTTTGGCCTGAATGGGGGTGGGAGTGGTGTATCCTTCTTCTTGGAGAGCATTTTTAATGGGCTCTATGATTTTTAAATCCTGAAATGTCATTTGGTCTTTTTAATGGCTGCCAGTTCAATTCCACAGTTCAAATTGCAGCCTGAATAATGTATCGGCCTTTGTGGCCAGGAGTATAACAGAACTATATTTTTAAACGTTCAGTGGATATACTTTACAAAAGTAGTCAGTAATCGTCTAAATTTGGTCATTAGTCATCAACACAACTACATTATGGGCAGAATTCTTACTCTCACGTTCTTATTTTCTTTGTTCCTTGTAACCGTTCATGCACAAGATGTCCTGGTTCGGAAAAACGGTTCTACAATCGAAGGAAAGGTTATTGAGGTCGGGATCGACAAGGTTTTGTACAAGATCAGCCAGGAAGCAAATGCCGCCAATTTCGTTGTTAGAAAGAATGAATTGTTGCGGATCGAGTTCGGGAACGGTCAGACAATCTGGTTTGACAAACGTGCTGAACGAAGTAACGAACGGTTCCGCGGTCAGGGCCAGCCGGTGGTACAGGACGAGGCCCCGGGCAAGAACAAGATCGACTTTTCCCCTTTTAAAGCGCTGGACAGCGGGCCTGGTTTTGGGATCAGCTATGAAAGGATCCTGGACAAAAATGGCTATTTCGGGTTGCTCCTGCCGTTTACATTAACAATCCCCGACAGCTACTACTTCTCTACGGGCAACAATAGCTCCGACGATGACCAGATGTATTACTTCTCGCCAACATTGAAAGTATATCCATTTGGTCAGAAACGGGTCACCTATGCCATCGGACCCACCATTTTTGCCGGGATAGGCAGACGCTGGAATAACTATACGGATTACAATCCTTCGACGGGCGTTTACACCAACCGCGACGAAGAACGCAATCGTTTCCGCATGGGTATGATCGTCAACAACTTCGTCAATTTTCAGATCACGCATCACTTCCAGATCGGTCTGAATGCCGGTATCGGCCCACGTTATTTCGACCGCGAGACGCTTGGTTCATCGACTTACCGCTCCGGCGGCATCGATATCACGGGTGAATTTAATTTCAACCTCGGTTTCCGTTTCTGATCATTTCATTACGCGGAAAACGGGATAGCGCATGTATTCCTTTTCCGCGTAATCCGAATGCTGGTAAATAAAATCCAGCTGGGCACCGCCGTTTTTAGCGAATTCCGGGTCGGCCTTTTGTTTTCCTTCCAGCTGTGCTTTCAATTCGGGAGATTTTTTTATCAAATCCGCAGCAAGGTCTTCAAAGACATAGCCGGAGTAATGCTCTTTGGCTTGCAGGATTGTGTCAAAGAAATTCCATTTGAAAAACGAATCCACCGCCTTAGGTTCGAGCGTTTCTATAATGTACCTGTTCGTCCACTGATTGACGGGGATATACCAATCACCCTTTTTGAAAGTAAGCTTTTGTTTTTCTGTCCTTAACTTGACGGAAGTATGCCAGTAATGCCCTTCGAACGGCATTTTAGGCGTTTCAAGCTCTTCGATATAATAGGTCTCGACATTCATTTCCGAATCCTTTTCCAGCGCTGTCATCTGAACGCCGTTCAATCGCAGCAATTCGATGATATTATGCCAGCCTTGCGGTATAATGTAAGCCTCCGGCCGCGTTACCTCGTCGACCGGCACATAGGTGTCGTAAAAAGGAATGTCCTTGGTAAATGGTTTGGAACGGTCGTAATGTAGTCTTTTTTGCCTGCTTACCTCGCTGGTAATATATTCCGGTTCATAGCCCTTGAATGCAATTGTCGAGTGTTTTGATTGATCGACCTGCCAGCTAACCGCAAATTTTTCCTGGGTTTTTACGGCCTCTTTTGTGTCCTGGCGTAGTTTCAACAAAGCGTTGCGATGTGCGGCGAGGAACTTGATATTACCCTGTAAATAAGCATACGTAGCTTTGACACGCTGATCGTAAGGTTTCAGCATGTGTGTTTCGGTCATTACTCCAATAGTATGAAACAAAGCCGCGTAGCCCGTTGAATATCGGGGCCAGTCAGGGAATTGTACAAAACCTTTATCAGGAGTCTGTCCCCATGCATTCACATAGGGAGTAGCTTCAAATCCTGCCTCTTTCAGATGCTTATGCATGTAAGGCAGGAAGACTTTGTGATTAAAATCGCCTAACGGTCCACCGAGCTTATCTTTCTGGGCGTAATCGAGCGTCATCACATACTGGTAATCGGCACCATTGCTCACGTGGGTATCGGCAAAAAGATCGGGATCCAGTTGGTGAAAAACGGCGGCAAAGCTACGGGCATTGCGTGTGTCTGATTTGATGAAATCGCGGTTCAGATCATAGTTCCGGGCATTTCCGCGGAAGCCATATTCTTCCGGGCCATTCTGGTTAGTGCGTGTCGTGCTGTTGCGGTTCAATGTGCCGCCGATATTATAGAAAGGAATAATGGCGACCACAACGCTGTCCAATTCCGGAAACTTTTCGGGGTTAACAAGCATATCACGCAGCAGGAGCATCGAAGCATCGACGCCGTCGGGTTCACCGGGGTGGATCGCATTATTAATAAAGAGAATGGCTTTACCCTCTGCTTTCAGTTTTTTAATATCAAAGACCTTGTTCCTTGAATACACCACCAAATGCAACGGCCGACCGCTGTCGGTCAGGCCCTTTTCCTGCATTTGTACTTGGGGGAAGCCTTTGGCGAGCTGCCGGTAGTACGCAATGCCCTCCTCATAGGTAGGAGTTTGTGTACCGCCGCTTTTTTCAAATCGGGTCTGGTACTGGGCGGCGGCATTGAATGCCACGGCCAGCAGTAGAATAGTCAGTTTAGAGCGCATGAATGGAGTGAGATGTCAGTACTTGTATTGTTCGAGCAGGTGAAGATAGGGTTGCAGGCCATGGTGGACAAAGACTTGCTGATCCGAATCCGTGAACTCCTTATAATATGCCTCGTCTGCCAGCAGCACGATTGTCGGCCCTGTCCGTACATAATTGCTGCTTTTATAGTAGGCGGGCATCTGATATTCCGGGAGGTTTTTGACCACAATCTTGCCTGCGTAATTGCCGAGGTACTTTTCGTAATTGCGTTGTGCCTTTTCACTGGGTTTGCGCAGGCCTTTGTACGCATGTCTCATACCAATCCGCGCGATCAGTTTTTGTTTCTTGATAATGCTGTTGATGTTCTTAAATGGATTAGTCTTGTTAAAATCGCTCAGCATTTGCACTGTAAACGGTACCTCGGGCACCCAGTCGGCCGAATTGATCACATTATAGCTCCATCCGCCATCCACCTTGTGCTCGTATTCATAAGCAAAATAGGTGTTTCCCACCTTTGGGGCAGCACTGGCGTAAGTTTTAAAACGGATATCCTTTGGTATCGAGCCCTGTTTCTGTAAAGAATACAAATGCGCTGTCATCAGATAACTGAGTGCCCCGCCCTGGCTGTGCCCCATGATCAGGAAGTCCTTGACGCCGGTTTTGTATAATGAATCGATCTTTGGGATAATATCCCGGGCAAGATAGGCAGTGCCGACAAGCCAGCCAATATGTACTGCGGCCTTGGGATCGTCAGCCAGGTGGTATTTAAACGTATATTCCTTGCCAATTTGAAGTTCCCCCCGGGCCGGTACCATTGCGGCATAAAAGTTTTCGAGCCAGCCTATGGCATTCATGGTAGTACCGCGGAGATTGATAACGCCCACCAGCGCGTTATTTTTCCAAAGCCCCCATCTGTTATCCAGCCCCATCACCGGAGATGTATAAAGGGAGTCGAACCTGTTAGTTCGGGGAATTTTGAACTTTTGCCGCTTTGTCATTGCAGTGTCGTACAGCACGGAATGCATATATATGAGCTCCCGATATTCCGCCTTGTCGAAGCCTGGCTTTAACCTGCCGGATTGCGCAAAACCTTGCTCAAAAGAGAGGAGGGTCGCGAGCAGTGGGGTAGCCAGAGAAAATAGTCCGGTCAGGATCGGTTTGATACTTGCTAAGATCTTTTGCATGGTTAATAGCGAAGCGTTGAATGACGGGGCAGCTTTGATTACTAATGTAGGAAAACAATCGATGCAGGCGAATTTTTTAGCGTTTCAAATGGCAGTGCCGGTCCGCTTCCAGACAGTTTGGTCACATTAGAATACTATTAGAGTTGGTCTAAAAACTGCTCGTCACCTTGAACACCACCCCTGAGTTCTGTATTTTTGGTTAGTCTAAAAAATATTTTCATGGAGCTGTATTATTCCTTTTCTGCCTTAATTGTCCTCTCTGCGATATTTTCCTATCTCAATTCCCGGTTTTTGAAACTGCCCCCATCCATAGGTGTAATGGTTATTGCACTAATGGTTTCTGTGGGGCTGATCGCGACCGATAGTATATTCCCACGCACATTTATCCGCATTTCCACGCTCATCGCGAGCGTTGATCTGACCGAAATCCTGATGGGAGCGATGCTCAACTTCTTGCTTTTTGCAGGCGCCATTCATTTGCATTTGGAAGATCTTCGCGAGCAGCGGTTACCAGTGATTATTTTCTCAACAGTCAGCGTGGTGATCTCGACATTTGTGATCGGTTTTGTCATGTACAGTATCTTGCCGTTGCTCGGCATTACGATTCCGCTGATCCAATGTCTCGTTTTCGGGGCATTGATTTCCCCAACGGACCCCATTGCGGTACTCGCGATCTTAAAACAAGCAGGCGTTCCCAAATCACTCGAAACGAAGATTGCAGGCGAGTCGCTTTTCAATGATGGGATGGCCGTTGTGGTATTCATCCTGATGCTCGCGCTGGCACGCGGAGAGGAGGTGAATACTTCTTTCACGGGCATTGCCGGACTTTTTGTGAAAGAGGCGATCGGTGGCATTGTCCTCGGCTTGCTGCTTGGTTTTTTAGGTTCCAAAATGATGTACCGGGTAGATGGCTACAATGTGCACGTGCTTATAACGCTGGCTATTGTGATGGGTGGGCACCTGGCCGCGCAGGCATTGCATATGTCGGGCCCGCTGGCGATGGTGGCGGCTGGTTTGGTGGTAGGCAATTATGGAAAAAACCCGGGAGCGGTGTCGGATACCGAGCGGGATTACATCGATAAATTCTGGGAGCTGGTCGATGAGATTCTGAATGCGATCCTTTTCCTGATCATCGGTTTCGAGTTGCTGCTTATTCCGGATATGAAGCAGTACGGCTGGGCAGGATTGGTGGCGATCATTGTGGTGCTTTCAGCACGTTTTATTTCAATTTACATTCCGGTTAGACTAATCCCTTTTAAGGTCCGTTTTGGGAAAAAATCCATTGCAATACTCGTTTGGGGAGGTCTGCGCGGCGGCGTATCCATTGCGTTGGCATTGTCCATCGATCAGGATCTGAATAAAGACATACTGCTGGCGATTACCTATTTTGTAGTGCTATTTTCAATTATCGTACAAGGCCTCACGGTAGGCAAGCTAACCAGCCGGTTCCCCTCCGAAGAGGAAGCCTAGGAAGCCGGGCCGGCGACGAGTTGATTGATCAAAGCATTGATTTTGTTGAGCCACAACGTCTGACCCTCACAAGTCCAATGCGAATCGCCTTTCATGTAGGACGAGCGGCCCATGCGCCGAAAATCGGGGAGGACGTCAATATAGGGCACCCCAAGTTTAGGATGGCTGTATATTTTGGAAATAAGATTATTATAGCTGCCGTAATCAGGGCTTAGTACCGATGTTTTGTTTGGAATAATAGACAGTACCACATCGTCGAAACCCAGCGAATCGGCAAAATCACGGCTTGCATTCAGGTTGGTGATCATCGAATCGATCTCTGTGACGCGCGTCGGGGTGAATGCCGAGGTGATTTCAGGGGTGTCGGTATCCATGTAATACACAATATCCCGGTCATTGTTTACCAGCGTAACCCCTGACCCGGTGCGGTTGAAAAAGTGTAGGTTGAAGTCAGATTTCCATTCTTTCACACGCAAGGCCAGGTCGTTTTGGAATAAAAATCCATCGAGCCTGTCGGCGGTATGTGAGCCTTTGAACGCCTCATCGAGTTGATGCATGAACTTCGTCGAGCCGCCATCTACGATGAACGTCGCAGAGTCGGGGACGAGTACCGATATTTCCGAACCGAATTTCTGGCGGAAATGGCGTTCCACGCTTTCAAGCAGCAGGATGTTGTGCTCAGTGGTATCCAGTTTGATATGCAGGAAATTGGACCACTTGACATAGGTGTAGCTATCCACTGCAAAATCATTCTTTCCAACACGGCCAGCTTCCGTAAAACTATCGCCGATAATATACAAATGTACCTTCCTGGCCGATTGCGGCCTGGCTGGCGGCACATAACCTGTGCATTGCTTGCGTGGGTCGCGAAATGCCGAAAGTGTAGACAGTTTGTAAAGATCGCCGTATTGATAGCCGTCTTCCACCATTTGTTCTTTCCAAAGCCAGGGCAAAATGGAAGGGCTCAGTCCAACAATCCAGACCGCGCAGCCAATGGCCAGAACGATATATCTTAAAATTTTCATAGCATTATCTCAACTTGATCGACCAGACCTGTATTTTCTTTTCTGACCGGCTGAATATCAATAATTTATAGTACCCGGGCTGATAAGTAAGCTGCACCGGCATTTCGGATGGGATCGCCTTATCACCCAGCCTTCTTCCGTTTATGTCAAAAACGGTCGTATAACTGCCCGATTTGATTGAAATGAAGCGGTTATCAACCCCAAAAAAGTGATACTGGATCGTTGCATTGGGTAAAATATCCTTTATCTCAAACAGCTCGCGGCCGTCTTTGGTAATAATGGCCGTTTTTGAATTGACCGACCTTACCAGTATCCAATCCAGCGAATTACGGTCAAAAAGTATTCGAAAACGCGATCCGGGCTCTGGGCGCAGCAATTGTTTACGCGACGTGACTTTCCCATCCAGGTTAATACGGATCAGCTCGCCTGATACGCTCACGCCAACAAGCTCTGGCTGGCCCGTTTCTGAATTCTGTGCCCAGGTAAACGGACTTTCGGCGCGCGTCAGGATATCAACAGGGAACCCTGGCCGCACTGTGCCATTTTCTTTCAGCAAATAGATTTTTCCATTCTGCTGCGTCACGATGAAACCTCTGTTGCCAATCTGGTTCAGTGCCACGACCGGGCCGACAATCTTGTCGAATAGAACCGAATGATTCAGCTTTTTCAATGGACGTGTTACGCTTTCCCAGAGAAACAGCTCCTCTGCCGAGCTTTTGACGATAAACCTATTACTACCATCCTCACCGCCGTCGATGAGGTACAATGCGGAAATCGCGTCGCTTGCCGGCAAGTGTGCCTGGAAGGTCGAAACAATGGTCGAATCATCTTCATCCAGGGCATACACTGTGCGTTCTGTTGCAAAAATGCGTTGCTGACGACCGATATTCAGGAAATCGACTTTGTAGGCGGAGGTGCTGATGGATCCGTTCAGCTTGGCGATCGTTTCGGTTTTGCCTTCGCGCAAATTATTGGTTCGCAAAAGGTTATGTTCCTTGTTGGTAAGCAATATTTCCGAGCTTCCGTCGATCGGGTTTTGCAACGCAGCCAGTTCCGAATCGTAGGTATCCGGCCATTCGATGTCGATATTCAGGAATGTGCGGTTGAGGACTTTCCCAGCTGTTTGCCGTTTTTTCGGCAGGAATGTTAGTTCGGGAAATGCCTCATTGCCTTCAAAATGGCATTGGAGCATAATAGACTCCATTTTAGCGGTCAGATCGCTGTACTTTTTGCTAACCTGTGTTTCCTCACCCGATTGAGCTTTGCGCAGATTTACAATCAGCGAAAGTTGGGCCTCGTTGCTTGCATTCGTGAGTACACTGTCATACTCTGGCGATCGTTGCCAGGTAATCTGGTTTTCGTAGTCGACAATGTAATTCTGCAAAACCTGGGAGTTGTTACTGATGACCAGGTAAGGCGCAACATAAGTAATGTAACTCCGTGGGAAACCCGTGAACAGTGGCCCGTACAATCCGGAAGGCAGTTCGGGAATGGGCACTGAGTAAATGTCGTAACCCTGGTATTGATCGGCGGAAACGTTGCTTTCCTGATTAGCGAGCCGTGCCAGCTTTTGTAACACCGGGCGCAGCTTATCATAATTGGAAAATTCGGCCAACAGGATTTTACCATCGGTAATGCTGTTGTTTTCCTCTAATTGGCATAACACAAACTCCGAACCGATATTATCCACCAGGAGATTGCTTTCACCGGCAATGTAGTAGTTGAGCTTGTCCCAGGCCGATGATTTGTGTTTCTTATGCCATTTTAAAAAAGCGGTCTTGAAAGTAGCTTTATCCGACGCGGCCGCGCGATACATGAACGACGTCTGTTGCGAAATGTGCTTGTGCCCGATGAATGGTGTGCCGGGATTATCTTTGAGGATTTCTGCCAGATAATAGTCCGGCGCATCAGCTCCATCCGATTTTACAACCAGACTACCTTTGTTTTCAGCTTTCCCAATATGAAAATCCTGATAACCCGGGAAGCTTTTGCCAAACTCAGCCAGAGTAGCGACGTTTTGCATCGAAAGCACCGATTTCCAGGCATCGGTCCGCAAATAAATGCTCGTCCCATAGTCGGAATCGTTAATGTTCGAAAAGCGCGAGCGGAGCCTGAACGAGCCTATATTGAGCGACGAAGCACGCACAGCGTCCTCGATCAGGTCGCCATAGTAGCTCACAATCAGGAAATGATCTTTGACCAGGTAAGAGAACAGTGGCCGTGAGTTGGCATCAATGGCATCGGTAATACGGTGGTCCTGGAAATTATGGTGCAACAGGCGAATGTTGGCGTGCTGCGGGCTTTCCAGCCATTTGGTTTCATCTTCCGTTACAGGAATATACATGATCACCCCCCATTCGGTGCTCGTACGCGGGTGGTATGAATAGGAGAGGGCTTTGCCGTTCAGAAATGTTTTGAGCTTTTTAGGATCTTTCGTCAGCAGGTTAAGCAATGTCAGGTTGTCGCTGGCGATATCGAGGAGTGGAAGTCGTTTAAGGTCAAGCGCAGCTTCGGTAGCCGTGTAGGCCGAATCTTGCAAATGCTCGCTGGTGATCACCACAACGGCATTCGACGGAATGAACTGCCAGGCTGCCGACGAGCCCCTCGACCATTTGAACAGGAAATATCCTGCTGATGCGACAAGGACGATCAGCAGGATAACAATCAGTTTTTTTTTCGACACAAGCCTGTTTTTTAAGCGCGGATCGCTTTCACTTTATCATTCAGTTCGAGGCGAAACCGCAAGAGTTCTTTAAAGCTTCGGATACAAACTTTCCACAGGTTCCATTTTACAATAGAAACAGTGCCGGTCTCCCGGTCTTTATGAGTGATAGGGATGTCGAACAGCTCCTGCCCTGATTTCTTGGCCATGACAGCCAGGAAGATATTTGGGGCAAAGGGTTCGGGATTGGGTAGCTGGGCCATCAGTTTTCTCAGGAATGTTCCTTTGATCAGACGGAATGGGATATTGCTGTCCATGATGAAAGTACCATACACAGTCGAGATCGTGCCACGAAGGAATTTGGTGATGAACAGGCGCACGCCGGCGTCATGTCTTACTTCGCGGTAACCCAGTATAAATTGTGATTGGGAACGTTTGTCCCATAACTTGTCAAAATCCTCGGAAACAAACTGGTCGTCACTGTCGGTCTGAAACACATATTCCGAGTTCAGTTCCAATGCCTTGCGATAGCCGTTGACAACCGCATTACCATGCCCGCCATTTTTCTGATTAACCACCGTCAGATTGGAAATTTCCGCTTTCAGCTTATCCAGTAATATCTGCGTGTTATCTTTAGATCCGTCGTTGATTACAATAAGGGTAGTGTTATCGTTGGGGAATTTGGTTTTGAGGAAGTTGGTCCAATTATAAACTACTTTTTCGATACAATCCTGTTCATTGTATGCTGGCATTACTATACTCAGAAGATATGACATGCAAAAGCCTATTTGGTATGGTTGCGCGAAATTAATAAATAAAGCCTGTAACCGGGCTATGGGGTATTATTATTTAGTAAGCGTACTTGTCTTTGAGAGCGTTAATCGGCTTCTCAAAGAAATGCCAGGAAACCGACGCCACTAAGACAGTAAGCGCCACTACTACCGTTGCTTCAAAAGCAATATTGCCCTCGAGACCGGGAATGTATTGGTAGATTTTCCGGAAAAGCCTGACCGTCGGATGCATGGGACCGCTGTGAAAATGGTTGTATACAAAATTGTGGTACAGGTACAGGCCATAGCTGATTTTACCAAGATAGATGCACACCGGATTTTCGAGGAACGCCGCCATCCAACCCTTAAAACCCATCACGGCACGTCCTATCAGCATAAACCCGAAAATGGACGACATCGTTCTGTCGAGCACGACGTACGGGAAGTTGAATGGCTGCGCCAGTGATTTTGCCCACCATTGCACCAGCACCCAGCCTAATAGCCCGAGCAATACGGGCCATGATTTGTTGAATATCTTAACAAAAAGATCATTCCTGTAAAGCTGCATCCAGGCCATGAGCCCACCTAGTGCGAAAGAATCGAAACAAGCAGGCGTAGACACGTAAGCGACGGTCCATTCCGCCATTGTAACAAAATTGGTCCCAGGTATTCTTCCCGTGTAAAAAATGTAAAAACGCAGCAAAATGCTGAAAATGCCCATTAAGCCTAATACAGGCACCAGCTTGTTTTTAGGAACAAAAAAGATCAGGAATGGAAAAAACAAATAGACCTGCTCTTCCACGGCCAGCGACCAAAGGTGATCCACAGAGCCCATCCATGTTTTGTGCAGGGCAATGTAAATGTTAGTCCCGTACAATGCGAGCCAGGCCAGCTTGTCCCTGACCGGAGGCACATTTAAGACAAAGAGCAGTGCGATGATCAGATAATAAACCGGGAAAATACGGATTGTCCTTCTGATCAGGAATTTGCGCAGGTATTTCTTGAAACCACCGGGTGTTCCGTACGTCTTTTCCTTGCTTTTGAGAAGAATGCGGGAGATCAGGAAACCGCTGAGCACGAAGAAAATGGTGACTCCTAGTGCACCGAACGGGATGATATTGATTTCCACAATCAGGTGGTCGAGCAGCACCAGTCCCACTGCAATAAAGCGCACGCCGTCAAGCTGTATAATGTGTCCTTCCGAATTGGTGCGCATGGTTACCAGTTAACTTTCACTTCTTTTTTTCGCGTTTCTTTGACAGTGATCTTTTCGTCCTTGAACAAAATCCCCGTTTCTTCACCTTGCTGACGGATCAGCGCGACCCGGTAAGTTCCTTTATCCATTTCCGAGAACGGAATGTCGGCATAGAAGCCCGGGGCGAAATAATATTGTTTCAAAAACAGTTGCTTGCGGCTTGTATTGCGTGTGCGTAGGGCCGGGAAAATGTAATAGCATTTCTCGGAGCTCAGGAGCAAATACACACCGCTATCCTGCAATCGCTGGCTGGTGAATGTGGTGTTATTTAACCTGAATGAAGCGGTGTCCGAACTGAATGTGGTCTTGTCATACAAATCGGTCATCCCGCGGGAGGGGCCGGCATAATTCTGGCGGTCGGCAATGGCGATGAGTGGGAGCCATTTGTCGTAAACAACAGGCGTTTTTTCCACAATTCGGGCTGCAAACGACGTGTCTGTTGGGTATTTCAATGATTTGTCCGTGAATGTCCAGTTGAACTGCCAGGTTACTAACCGCTTTCTCCAATTGTAAGCGTCTACCAGGTGATAATGATAGCTAAATACATTGAAAGTCACTGCCAAAGCAACAATAGCCGTAATGTAAGGTGAGAGGAAGCTTCCACGGATTGGGATCACTACATAGAGATAGGCGACGATCAGCAGCAGTACCGAATAAATTTTGTAGCGACTGGTGATCAATCCCTCAAGACCAAAACCGGCGCGGCTGTAGACGACGACCAACGCGGTTCCCAGAATGAACAATATGGCCCCAAGACAGAACAAGTCGGTGGTACGCTCGAACTTGACTGAATACTTGTTTCGGACTATGCGGAAAAGGGTGGTGGAAACAATGGAAACCGCTACCAGGAATAGCACGATCCCGATAAACAGACATACCTTGAAATGATCCAGCACCGGGATAGACTCGGCAAACGAGCCTAAAAACGCCATATAACCCTTAGCGAGCTGAATGATCGAGGCCCTCGATTCGGGATTGGATTCAGGTTTGGTATACCAATAAAAATAGCAGACTACCTCGGCGATACTTACAACGATCCACAATGCAAACCGCTTCCGGTTCTGCGAAAGAAACAGCAGCAATGCGCCCAATGGAAGTACCATCAGCCCATTTCCGCTTGTAAGTACTGTCACAACGCTCAATAATATGGCAATCGAGAAAGGTAATACTTTGGGATTAATGACCAGGTATAGCGTCCATAGTACGAGTGTAACCACACCGAAATTCTGCACCGCCGACATGCCCCAATACATATTTTCCCAGAAGGCCAGCGTCATCCACAGAAATGGAATGGGCACCAATGCGAAGAGCGGTTTCTTGTTCTTTTTCAGTAAATCGTACCAAAGCGGAATGACGGCCAGCAGCAGCAGGTTACCCGCAGTCATCAAATGCCGGTAGTTGAGATGTCCGAAAATGGCATAATCGATCCATGCGAAGAGCCTGGTCAGCGAGATGCGGTGCTCGTTATGCTGTTTGAAAAGCGCCTGGATCTTGCCCTGCCAGTCACCGGCCTGTGCATATTCGACGATAAATGTCTTCAATGCGTGGTCATCCCATTTCGGGATGTTGATGGCATAGTAATCCCATACCGTAAAGAAAATGGCGACGGGTAACAGCAGGATCAGGCTCAGAATAATGGTGAAAGCCTTTTTCGTCATGCCGTAATCATTAATTGGCTGATGCTCGACAAGATTGAATCCACGTCAAGTCCCGAAAGCTTCTGATGATAGCTCTGGCTGCCGTAGCGGCCATTGGGGTACCCTTCCGCTCTCAGGCTTTTGAATACCGTGGGGAAAATGCCTTTTTCCAACAATTGGACAGTTAGCTGTTGAGCCAGGCCGCCTGTGCTGATGTGTTCTTCGGCAACGAGTAAGGCCGGCGCTTTTTTGATCAGAGCAACCAGTTCGTCGGTGATCTGCAACGGGAAATGCAGTGCGGTGACCACATTCACTTTTTCAGCGAGTTCCGGCGAAATATCGAGCGCTGAAAGCACATTATTGGCAATTGGGCCTAATGCAAAAACCGTGATTTCGGCATTCGCAGGCTGGTGTATGACTTTAAATGAGCCAGTGAGATAGCTATTGGCAGGGGTGGTCTTTCCGGCTCCGAGACGCAGGTAAGCAGGTCTCGCGTCGGCCGCGATCTGTTGCACAACCGGCACCACTTCGTCGGCAAATGCAGGTACCCACATCTGTGCGTTTTGCTGGCCGCTCAAACAAGCCAGGTCTTCGATCGTATGGTGGCTGCTACCCATAATACCGTAACCATATCCGCCGCCATTGCCAACCAGAAAAACGGGTAAATTATTGAAGCATACGTCGTTACGAAATTGTTCGAGACAACGATATACGATAAATGGCGCAATACTGTAACAGAACACTTTATAGCCTTTATGCGCAAAACCGGCGGCTACGCCTACCATATTTTGCTCTGCGACACCTGCATTGATGAACCGCTTGCCCATTTTAGCCTGCAAGTTTTCCAAAGCATTATATCCAAGATCGCCCGTGATAAAAATAATGGAGTCGTCCTCCACTGCAAGGTCCTCTATGGCTGTTGAAAATTCCTTTCTCATCGTTAAGTGGGCGCTTAGCCGGTTATTTGCTTAACTTAAATTGATTAGTTGAACTAACCGTTTGATTTATTGCAATTTAACAAAGTAGAGATTGACTTCGAAGTTGTCAATCATTTACTTTCTCAACTGCTTGACCAACGCCCGTATTTCGTCGGCAGTTTTATAAGCCTTGGAGCCACGGCGTATTCTCGTACGAATGTACTTCGGTCGTTTTTTTGTTTCTTCAAATATCTTCGTAATGTATTCTCCCAAAAACGAAATGCCCAGGATCGTAAGCCCGCCGAAGAAAACGATCAGGATAATGACGGTGCTCAGACCTCGCGGCGTGTCCGGGAAGAAAAAGAACTTCGCGAGTATCTGCCAGACAATACCCAGAATTGATAACGCCGTTAACCCAAATCCTGCATAGCTCATCAGTTCCAAAGGCGCGAAACTGAAAGAGAAAATGGCTTTTTTAGCCCACCAGATATTCTTTGTCCAGTTGTTGGTCGACACGCCGAACATCCTTTCCGGTCTTACGTAAGGCACGCCGGTTTGCTTGAAGCCAACCCAGGCACGTAACCCGCGCAGGAATTGCTCCGTTTCAGGTAAATCCACAAGCTCCTTCACCACTTTCCGGTCGATCATCGAAAAATCACCAGCGTCGCGCGGGATAGGGATGTAGCTAAGTCCCTGGAAAACCTTATAGAATGTTTTGTAAAAGAAATGGATATGCGGCTTCATCTCGCGCTGTACGCGTACGCCGTACACGACATCATTCCCATCCATCCATTTTTCGTAGAAGGCAGGAATGATCTCAGGCGGGTCCTGCAAGTCGCCGTCCATTAACACCACACAGTCGCCGGTCGAAATTTCCATCCCGCTCAGGAATGCCGATTGCGAGCCGAAGTTTCGCGAATGGCTGATACCGACCACATTTGGGTCTTTGTCGCAAATCGCATTAATGACTTCTTCCTGATTATCAGGGGAACTGTCGTTCACAAATATAATCTCGTAACGGACTTTGAGCTCATTGAATGTCTTCACCAGCCTCTCGTACATAAAAGGAATGGCCTGCGCATCCTTATAACAGGCAATAATAGCCGTAATGACCGGGTTGAGCTTCGGGTTGTCAAATGCTGGAATTACCCTGGCTTCATATTGCACGGCATCCTGCCACTGGCTGTAACGTAGGAGCCCGTCTTCCAGCGAGGTTCTCGCTTTCCAGCCAAAATCATTTTCAAATGCCGACGGGTCGCCGTACCATTCAGCAAGGTCCCATTTGCGGTTGGACATAGTGCCCCATTCGGGCTCCTTCGCTATCGCGAATGCCTTGCGGGTGGTGTCCACGAGGTCGCCCATGGTTGTTTTCCGACCGGTGGCGATGTTATAGGAGCGTCCCGATTTCTCGTCATTAATTTTCAAAGCCGCGTCCAGAAATGCTTCAACGCAATCTTCCACGAATACGAAATCGCGGCTGATATCCGGCGAAACCAATGAAGGAAGATCCTTTTTACGGGCATTTTCAATCAGTCGTGGAATGAGCCGGTCGGGTTCTTCCCAATATCCGTAAATCGAATACAGGCGGAGGTTCAATGTTTTCAACCCCGCTATTTTGGCATAATATTCCAGCAGGTACGCGGCTGAAACTTTGGAAACCGCATAATGGCTGTTGGGCTCTACGCGGTCGGTCTCCTTCGGCGAAGTGCAGTTAAAACCATATTCCGAACTGCTTCCGGCGTGGATGTAAACCATATCCCTGGTGCAGTTCTGCAAAATGTTCACCGTGCCCAAAACATTGGTTTCGTAGGTCAGGTTTACATTGTTTTGCTTACTGTACGCACCATAGGCCGCAAGGTTGAAAATCGTTTGCGGTTTGTATTTTTCAAATACCTCCTGAACCGAATTATTGGAAAGAATGTCGCAGTGAATGATATTTTCAAACGGTACATTGAGCAATTTCAGACGCCAGGCCTTGGTTGCATCGTGCGTTACCGCATAGCAATCCTTCCGGATTTTGAAGATATCATTGAAGAGATTGGCGCCGATGAACCCGCTGGCACCGAAAACAAAAACTGGCCCTTTTAATTTCTCTATTTTATCGCGGTAAACCGGTAAATGGTCAAGCATTCGTCAATTCATTAAGATAACGTTCTTTAACTTCCAGCGTAGCTTGCTCATACTGGTCTTTATTCATGGGCAGGTAATGCCATTCCAGCTTGTTTTCCATATAAGAAACCCCCTTTCCTTTGACGGTGTTGGCAATAATAGCTTTGGGGAGCCCGTTTTTATGATCTTTCAACTCGGTAATGGCTGCGCTGATAGCCGCAATGTCATGACCGTCTACTTCCACGGTTTCGAAGCCGATCGCTTTCCATTTTTCGACAGAAGCGGTTTCGCCCAAAACCTTGTCGGTGAACCCGAAACCCTGCAAGCCGTTTTTATCGATAATCATGAAAAGATTGTCGAGCTCATTCTGAATAGCATAATGGGCAGCTTCCCAGGTCGTGCCTTCGTTGGTTTCTCCATCAGACAGCAATGCGAATGAGTATGTTGCATCGTCGCTGACCTTGGCGGCGTGAGCAATGCCGGTAGCGATCGGCAAGCCATGTCCCAGTGAGCCCGTAGCAAACGGAATACCTTTGTACTGGCGCGGGGCCGGGTGTGCAGGCAGCGTGGTGCCGTCGAGATAAAATGTCGCGAGTTCTTCGTCGGTAATTTCCCCCAAATTATTCAGACAGGCGTAAAGCGCAGCGGCAGCATGGCCTTTGGAGAGGATGAAAGTGTCGTCTGCCGATTTTTGAAGAAAAAGGATCGCGATCATCAGGTCGATGCAGCTCAGCGAACAACCGATGTGGCCCGCATTCGCCTGATGGTAAAGGCCCAGTATTTTCAGGCGAAGTTCGCCGCTTAAATGTTTCGGGTCATTTAATATCTCTTCTGCTGTCATGCCTGATGTTGTATGTCGATGTAAGGATTGCCTGCAAAATAACGGCCAAATCTCCGGTTTTAAGTCCGCAATATACGAAATCTTATTGGACGGCTTGGTCAAAAGAACCTTGCCGCTTACTCAAATCCGTAACGTTTGCCGGTCAGTTTCATGATCTCTAACGGTGCGGGTTGTCCCTTTTTCCGGATCCATATCCGGTCGGTTTGCGTGGTATCCATGGCCTGGACATACTGCGCGTCTTTTGGGAAATAGAGGTTGGTAATTTGCGCGTCGTGGATCGAATAGGGCAGGAATGTCCGGTCCATTTCGGATGTGATCGCGTAGCGCGGGGCGGGATAATAAATCGTGTCGCCGGGCTGATAGGCCGCTTCTATCTTTTTGGCGGCTTCCAGGTAGGGATTAGGCACTCGGGGCACGGCGAAATAGCCGTATTTCGGCGAGCGGTCTTCGTAGAATTCTTTTAATCTCAATCCCACAAAATAGAGCTGCGCTGCAAGAAATACGAAGATCAATACCCTGAACTCGGCCTGCAAAGTCATATAGAATTGCAGCATTAAGCTCAAGAGGATGATCATATATGGAAATGAAAACCCGGAGTAGCGCTGGGTAATGCCGTAAGTGTGCCCGTTTTTGAATGACATCAGCGCCAGGAATAATGTTGGCACCAGTGCCATCATGTATAGCAGCCAAAGCCTTTTACGTTGCTCAGCACTTGCTTTTTTATGTAAATCAGGAATAAACGAAAGAGCAAATAAACTGACACTCAAAATGCTGAACTGTAATTTGTGATTTGAATAAAAAAGCGATACTACGATGATCAGCAAATACGGGAAGCGCGGAGTGAGCCATGCAGGTGTGTTGATCTTGTCCTTGAACCGGTACCAACAGATCAATATCAATGCCGCTAACAATGCAATGGCCACATTTTTTTTGCCGCCGAGCGCGTCGGTCAGGCCGTTGGTGAAGATGACGAGGTCTGTAAAAACGGGGAGTGATTTATTAAAGACATTGATTGGGGTCGCGGGGAGGATATTACCGAACGTCTGCTCGCCGGTTTCGGCCATCCGACGGTATAGATCTGCCTGATGTTGTAGCGATGACAAGGTGTAAACGCCGCCGCCGAACATCAGCCACCACGTTACGCCCGACAGGGTGAATACCGCCGTAATGGCCATCCTTATCCAGCCTTTGATCGTTCTTAGAAAAAACAACGCATACACTGCATGTGCCAGCAGCACGGAAATAACCAGGAAGTGGCTCAGCAAACCTAGTCCGGCCGAGAGAACATAGCCGATATACAACCATAATGTATTGCGCTTGCCCGCTTTGTTCTCAATGATTTGTAAAAAAAAATAGGTAGCGGCGAGCGTCAGGAAGAATGTCAGCGAGTAGTTGCGCGCCTGATGACTGTAGGCGATGAAAAACGGTTCGATGGCAGTAATGCCGGCTGCTATTAAAGCAGTTTGGACTCCAAAGAAACGTTTGGCAAAAAGGTAGGTCAACCCGATGATTAAAACACTGAAAATAACCGAGAAGAGACGAACGGCAAAGTCCGAAAAACCAAACAGATCGATCCAAGGATGCAGCAGCACGTAATAGAAAGGGCTGTTGCCGATATCGCTCCGTGTCATCGCATCGTAATGGTCGGCAATGGATTTTGGCGCCCAGAACTCGGTAGGAGTGAATGTTTTGGGATGAAAGATTTCGGTGGCGGTAAACATCCGAAGCACCTGCTTTGGCGGATGTTCCGGTGTTGTCCAAAAGCGTGAATCTACAAGTTCCCGCGTGGTAAAAGCCTCTTTTTGGTTGGCCCCTTCCAGTACAATGCCCTGGCTGACGAGCAAAGTGCTTACTTCATCGAAGAAAATGCTGTATCGATCAAGATTATAAAGCCTTAGTGCAAGACCCGCGATCAGAATAAGAGAGAGTAGCAGCCTGGATCGGAGGGTTTCTTTGGTATGGTTGGGAGACATTAGTGCGTTCGCTGATGATGGCTGTTTCCGCTTATCTGCAAAGACAAGCTCCGGTTGAACATATCAAGATGCCGCGAAAATAAGGAAATTTCCCGTTATTGGATATTTTTTAGATTTTAAGAATTGTAAACTCTACTCTGCGGTTACGCTGGCGCGTCTGTTCTGTGAGGTTGCTGGCAATCGGCCTGGCGGGGCCCCAGGCTTTGGTCTGGATGCGCTTACTGTCGATGCCTTTGGACAAAAGGTATTTTTTGACTTGTTCTACACGATCGGCCGAGAGTTTTACATTCTTTTGAACTTCTCCCTGATTGTCGGTATGTCCTTCCAGCAAAATTTCCATCGTCGGGTAAGTCTTCATTGTTTCCACGATGCGGTCCAGTTCTGTAAATGATGACGAGATCACTTCCGCACTGCTCTGGGAGAACATTGTGTTGCTGAGCCTGATCTGTTGACCGGCTTTGATGGGTTGCAGGTAAATGTTTCTCCTGATCGTTTTAAAATTCGTTTCCTCACTCAAATCCATATCTTCTGACACTGGGAAATAACCCTCGCCCGAAGCTGAAATGCGGTAAATTTCTTTTAGCGGAAGTATTAGTCGGTAGTCTCCCGTTTCGGGATCGAAGTTGGCGGTTGCAAATGAAGTGTTGCTTTTTTTGATGTCGGCAGCGATTTCCGATTTAATTGGTTTATTGGTTTCCGCTTCCAGCACATTCCCTGTGATCACTGCCACAGGATCGGGCTTGATTTCGGGTGTCATCCGGATCCTGAAAATATCCTCCTGACCCATCACTTTGTCGCTGGCGCTGAAATAGGCATAATCGCCCGTTGCGGGAATATTGATAAATGCATCCCAAAGCGGCGAATTGATCGCCGGGCCAAGATTTTCCGGCGCCGACCAATTGAGCCAGGTATCGTCCAGACGCCGGGTAAGGAAGAGGTCGCCTTCGCCGTAACCGCTATGTCCCTGTGAGGAGAAATATAATGTTTTGTTATCCAAGGCCAGGAATGGAGTGCCTTCGCTGTCAGCAGTGTTGACCACATTCCCCAGATTCCGTGGCTCCGACCAGGTATTGTCTTTTTGTAAAAATGAGATATAAAGATCTCTACCGCCTTCGGTATTTGGTTCCTCGACTGACATGATGAGCACATTTTCAAACGGCGACACCGTGATTTCGATTGTCTTTGCTGTTTTTACCAGGTTCATGATCCTGGATGATCGCGGAAAACCCCAGCCTGTTTTGGTTTTGAATGAACGCGAAAATCCAAAGTACATGCTGCCGTCTGGCCGATATTCGTTGATCAGATAGATTGTTTTGCCATCTGCCGAAATGCTGGTAATGGCATTATCCCCTGCATTGTTGATCGGCGAGCCCATATTTAGGGCATCCGTCCATTGACCTTTGTCATTGAGAGTCGAATACCATACATCTTGTCGGGATGGAGAGCCGATATTACCTTCAAAGTTGTTGCGGGTGAAATACAATGTCTTGCCATCGGGAGAAATGATCGGGGCCACTTCCTGCCCTTTGGAATTAATGGCACTACCCATATTTTCCTTTTGTGCTTTCAACTGGGTGGCGGCAAAATTTATTTTTGCTTCAATTGGCGTCGCGTCGGAAGAGATGCCGATCGCATCAATCTGATTGAATCCCGAAACCTGACCAGGCTGCAACACCACTTTTACAGCATTGGCCTGTATGGCCTGTTTAGAGAAAACATGTAGCATTCGGCCTTTGACGGCCTGTTGGGTAGCCGGAGTTTCTGAGATCAGATATTCCTTCCCTGTCGCGTCGTAGGCGTAGACGCGCGCGACGGCACCTGGGTTGAAATTCTCGGCGATGGCAATTTGCTTCAGGGGAATGGTCTTGGCAAAACCCACTTTAATCCATTCTTCATTGCGTCCGTCGGGCTCGGCCGGCGACCAGGCACAGGGGCTGTCACCAAAGTCGGGAAGCTTGCTGGGAACGCCTAGTATTTGCTTGGACCGATAAGCGTGGCCGATTTGAGATGGCCTGTATTCGGACGAATAGCCCAATACCTTACTGGCCCACAACACTTCCTGGCAGTATGCAGCAAACGGGGCAACTGCCATTATCAGGCCAAAAAGAACGTTCTTCAATGTCAAACTCATGGGGTGATCAGATATCGGCCGGGCTATTCAATATCTGGTAATATATTAGTAATACAAAAAAATGTCAATCCTACTGCTTGGTACCGATGAGCAGGATCCAGTCCCATTCTGGTTGCGAGTCGGGAGGCTGAACGATGGCTTCTTCGTCTGATTTCAAATCTTTACCGCTCCATCTTCTGCCTGTCCGCGGGCTGTACCAGACCGCACCGAACTGTGTTCCCTCCAGATGTTTGAGGTCGAGACGCACTGGTCGGGAACTAGGGATGTAAAGCATGGCCATTTTTTTGTTGGAAAGCGAAATAATGCCTATTTCGGCCTTATCGAGCGAATCCACGAGCAGGTCAGGCTCGTCGGGCTGCATGTATTCCCATGGAATGCCTTTCAGGATTTTCACAAGCTCGTGAATGTATTCGGCCCCGTCTTTGGTGATATTCACTTTCCACGTCGGATTGAAATTCTTGATCGTACTCATGTGGCAGAAACCGGCAGCAGAGCTCAGAATAGACTGATATGCCTGGTTGCGGATGAGGGTCGACTGGTCGGTGATTTCTTTCGGGAATTCGGAATTGGCGATCAGGAAAGGTCGCAGGGAGGCTTCGGCGGAAGTTTTTTGCCAGTTGGCCAATGCCGCATATTCGGCCGTTGTAACTGTCGAGTCGGGGATAATGAATTTGAGGTCTGAGTGATTTGGAGAGTTGTCGTTCACGCTTGTCGGCGAACAGGTGTTGAGCGAAGCTACGATCTGTCCGTCCGATTCGCTCCGGATGCCTTCTGAAATGGCTTTAAACTGCGAAGCGCTCTGAAATTCTTCCTCGCTGACGATCCAGATGATATTGGCATATTTGGCGAACCGCTTGCCGACATAAGTCCCGTAACTTTTCCAGGCGTCCTCCTTTTGGGTGTCAAAAACGATGTTCCAGCTTTGCCGCGAGACGACAATGCCGACCACAAGATTACGCTCTTCTGCGGCGAGGACAATTTTTTCTAGGTAATCGAAATACGTCTTATTGGGTTTGGTAAGGTCGTTGTTTTCGAGAAATGGGGATACCTTGTTGAAATTCCGCTGGTTGGGCAACGCTGGCAGTAAATGGACAAGAAATGTATTGAAAGACTGTGATTTGCGGATGTCCATGTATTGTACCGCTTCAGTGTAGCTCAATTTGCGTAGCATCTGCCAGGCCACATCGGCCACCATCAGGAACGGTGTACCATTGTTATCGGTAATGTGCCTGCCGTTCGGGCTGATTTTCAGCGGGAATTTGGCCGGTGCCTGCTCATTGTTTTGAAATGCAAAGCCAGCCAACAATACGCAGCAAAGCGCAAATAACAAGTAGGTGAGCAGTTTAAAGATTTTCATTGGTGTCAGCAGCTTAGTAAAACTAGCTATTTCCGAGCTCCGCAATAGTCTGCACGGGGTTAGCCGAAGTAAAGACAAAGCTCCCGGCCACTAGAATGTCCACGCCTTCGCGCACAAGCTGCGGTGCATTATTCAGGTTCACGCCGCCATCAACTTCAATTTTGAAGTTGAGGCCAAATTTTTTCCTCAAAGCATCGAGCGTCGCAATTTTCCGGTAAGTATTTTCAATGAACTTTTGCCCGCCAAAGCCCGGATTCACGGACATGATTAATATCAGCGAAACATCTCCCAGAACCTCACTCAAAACTTCCACGGGCGTGTGCGGATTCAGTGCTACGCCCGGCTCCGCGCCGAGTTCCTTAATATGCTGGATAGTCCGGTGCAAATGCGGACATGCCTCATAATGGACGGTAAGGCCGGCGGCGCCTGCCTGGCGGAATGCTTCGAGATAGCGGTCGGGCTGCTCGATCATCAAATGCACATCCAGCGGCTTTTTGGCATGCCGATGAATAGCCTCACAAACGGGAATGCCAAATGAAATGTTCGGGACGAACATGCCGTCCATGATATCGACATGAATATATCCTGCGGAGCTGCTATTGATCATTTCGATGTCGCGTTGCAGGTTCGCGAAATCCGCCGCAAGTATGGAAGGGGCAATTTCAGCCATAAAAATCAGAAACTAGAATGATTATTAAGGCCAAAATTAGTGAAATTATGGGTAATGAGGGTTATTGCGAAAAGATCTGTTAGTTAAGGGATTGGTAATCATTTGATAACAGCATTTACAGGAAATGAAAGTCCGTCGAGCACATGCGACACCACATGTTCGTGTTCCGAAAACAGTGCAGGCGATGTGTATCTGCCGTCGACGAGGCGGTAAATCTCGATGCTGACCTGCTCGGGATACACAATCCAGCATTCCTGCACACCATACCTTTCAAAAATCTCCTTTTTAATGACGGTATCCATCTTCTTCGAGCCGGGTGAGACGATTTCTATGACCAGATCCGGGGCGCCCCGGACCCAGTCGCGAACAATATCCCGATTTGCATTGGACACAAAAAGAATGTCCGGTTGCAGCACATTGAAGTTTTCCTCGAAGATGACGTCAAACGGAGCATGAAAGATTTCGCCGAGGCCATGGTCTTCCACGTAGTTCATCAGGATCCGCAAAAGCCTCGATGAGGCGCTTTGATGCGGCTTCTTCGGGCTAGGCGACATGACTTCCTCCCCGTTGATGATTTGCGTCAGGTCCGGATTGTAGTATATGGTCGGTTCCAGGGTTTTCATAGGCTTGGCCGTTTTGAACGAATTTACAAAAAAGCGATGACATCCTTAGCGTGTGGTTGATCGGTGAATGTCCTATTGATACGCGCTAACAGGCATTTGGTCACACCTTAATTATCCCATGCTCAGAATTTGGAATAAGTCTTAAATTTGGGCCGAATCATCAAGCCGCCGTGACCACTATGAATCCCGAACAACGAATCCAGGAGCTTTCGGAAAAGCTGCATTATTATAATGACCGCTATTATCAGGACAGCGAGTCGGAAATATCGGACTACGACTTTGACCAGCTACTCAAAGAGCTGCAAGCCCTGGAAAATGAATATCCGGAGTTTCGCCAGGACGACTCGCCCACGCAGCGCGTCGGCGGTACGGTTACCAAGACATTCAACGCGGTTTATCACCGGTACCCAATGCTTTCGCTCGATAATACCTATAACGAGCAGGAACTCCGCAACTTCGACGACCGCGTGCGCCGGGGCCTCGATGGAGAACCATTTGAATACATCTGCGAACTTAAATTTGATGGTATATCCCTCAGTTTTACCTATGAAAATGGCATTCTTGTACGCGGCGTCACGAGAGGCGATGGTACACGTGGGGATGAGATCACCAACAATGTCAAAACGATCCGTTCGCTGCCATTGAGGGTAAAGGCGGAAAATCTTCCGTCGGTTTTCGAGATCCGTGGTGAAGGGTTTATGCCAACTTCTTCTTTTCAGAAATTGAACGAGGAAATGGATACACTGGGTGAAAACCAGTATGCTAACCCGCGTAATGCGGCTTCGGGATCCTTCAAATTGCAGGATTCTGCCGAAACGGCGCGGCGCGGGCTGGATTGCTACCTCTATTATTTTATGACCGATAATGACGTTTTTGCCAGCCAGGAGGAAAGTTTGCTGGGCATGAAATCGTGGGGCTTCAATGTGTCGCCGGGCTGGAAAAAGGTCTCGACAATCGATGAGGTGATTGAATATATTCACGAATGGGAAGAAAAGCGGACGCATTTGCCGCTGGCTACCGACGGGATCGTCATTAAGGTAAATTCATTTGTCCAACAAAGAGAGCTCGGGTTTACGGCCAAAAGTCCGCGTTGGGCGATTTCTTATAAATACAAAGCGGAGAACAAACCGGCGGTATTAAGAATGGTGACTTACCAGGTCGGCCGTACTGGTGCGGTGACGCCGGTAGCGAATCTTTGTGACCTTTCCGAACGCGCATTGCCCTACAACCAGGTCAAAGGTGTGCACTTGTCGGGTACCCGCGTGAAACGCGCCACATTGCACAATGCGAATGAGCTGGAAAGGCTGGGTATTCGCATTGGCGACACTGTTTTTGTAGAAAAAAGTGGTGAGATCATTCCAAAGATCACCGGTGTGGATGTTTCGCAGCGTGAGAAATACGAAACTGAGCCCATTGAATTTCCGACACATTGTCCAGAATGCAATTCCGAATTACAGCGTAACGAAGGTGAAGTCGCATTCTTCTGCCCTAATGATAGCCACTGTCCGCCGCAGCTCAAAGGCCGTATCGAGCATTTCATTCACCGCAAGGCGATGAATATCGAGAGTTTGGGTGAAGGTAAAATAGAATTGCTGTTCGACCTCGACCTCGTGCGCACGCCGGCAGACTTGTACGACCTCAATCACGATAAACTGCTGGGGCTCGAAAAGAACCTGCTGAACGAAGAGACAGGGAAGATCAAAAAGATCAGTTTCCGAGAAAAAACAGTTGAGAATATACTCAAAGGAATTGACCTCTCACGGACTGTACCATTTAAAAATGTCCTTTTCGGATTGGGTATCCGCTTCGTTGGCCAGACTGTTGCGGAAAAACTGGCTGCGTATTTTAAATCGATGCGGGCATTGCGGGCTGCGACTTATGACCAGCTCGTTGCGGTGCCCGAAATCGGCGGACGCATTGCATTGAGTATCGAATCGTTTTTCAGCGTGCCCGAAAACCAGCTGCTCGTGGAGCGGTTGGAACAAGCCGGCCTTCAAATGGAAAGCGATGAAAAGCCGGTCGAAATCGAAAGCGATCTGCTGGATGGCAAAACATTCGTGATCTCAGGTGTATTCGAGAATTTTGAACGCGACGAGCTGAAAGACAAAATCGAGGCGAATGGCGGTAAGGTGCTCAGCGGGGTGTCCGGAAAGCTTAATTATTTGCTGGCGGGTGCCAATATGGGGCCTGCAAAGCTCGAAAAAGCCCGTAAGCTCGGCGTTACGATCATCTCCGAGGAAGAATTTTTAGCAATGATTGGAAATTAAGTAAAGAAAATAGCCCCGGAAAGCTAACTTTGTGTTTTAAATATCTAACAATTATATAAGTAAATAATGCCATTGGACCAACGTTTCAAAGGGGTAGGGGCCGCACTGATCACACCTTTTGATGAACAGAATGAGATTGACTATCCGGGTCTGAAAAGACTGATCGACCTGGTGACGGAAGGTGGTACGGACTACCTTGTAGTGCAAGGGACGACCGGCGAATCGCCCACCGTTTCTTCGAAGGAAAAGCGTGATATCCTGGCATTTACAATCGAAAATAACTACAAAAAGCTGCCGATTATTTACGGTATCGGAAGCAATGATACCCAGTCGGTTCTAGATACTATTAAAGAAACTGACTTTACGGGGGTTGATGCGATCCTGTCTGTTTGTCCTTATTACAACAAACCGACCCAGGAAGGTATTATCGCTCATTTTACGGCCATCGCCGATGCGTCACCGGTGCCAGTGCTGCTGTACAATGTTCCCGGACGCACGGTGATCAATGTGAAAGCCGACACGATTGTTAAGCTGGCCTCACATCCGAATATCATCGGTATTAAGGACGCGGGAGGCAGCCTGGAACAAAGCATGGAACTCGCCGCCCGCGTGCCCGACGACTTTTTGCTGCTTTCCGGCGACGATAACCTCGTAACGACCATGGTAAGCGTAGGCTGGCACGGGGTCATTTCGGTGATTGCCAACGCATTCCCGAAAGAGTTCCACGACCTCACCTGGGCTGCATTGGAAGGCCGTTTCAAGGACGCTGCTAAATTGCAGCTCGCATTCCTCGAATTCGATACATTACTCTACATCGAGTCGAACCCGGTTGGAATCAAGAAATGTCTTGAAATTAAAGGCATATGCAGCTCCGACGTTCGTTTGCCGCTATTAAAAGCATCGAAAGAGTTGGGCGAAAAGCTCGAAAAAGCTATGGTTCGCGAAGGGTTTATGTAATGGAAAAAAAGGGTCAGGGATAGTCAGGTGTTGTCATTTGGTGTTCCGACTTCCTAATTATATTTCAGGCATCACAGGTTTGGGACTTAATTCCGGCCTGTGATGTTTTTGTTTAAACCAAAAATGAAATGCTATGATCACGTTTTACCCAGGGCCGTCGAAGGTTTATCCGCAGGTCGAACAATATATTAAGGAGGCTTTCGCGAGCGGACTTGTTAGCGCCAACCACCGCAGCGGAGGTTTTATGCAATTGCTGGAACAAACAATTGCTGATTTGAAAACGAAACTGGATGTTCCAGCAGGTTATGAAGTTTATTTTGTGTCGTCAGCCACGGAATGCTGGGAAATCATCGCGCAATCGCTGCTGATCGATTCGAGCTTGCATATTTACAATGGCGCATTTGGCGAAAAGTGGATGGAATATACCCATCGCATTTCGCTGCGTACGAACGATGCGGCTTTTGGACTGAATGAAACGTTGCTCATGGACCGTTCCGCCGTTTTCTCCCGCAATGAGCTGATTTGTGTAACGTACAACGAAACCTCGAACGGTACCAAAATTCCGGAAGATTTTCTGCTCGACATCCGCAAAAAAGTCGATAATCTCATTGCCGTGGATGCTACTTCGTCGATGGCAGGCGTAGTTTTACCCTGGGAAAATGCGGATATCTGGTATGCGTCGGTTCAGAAATGCTTCGGGCTTCCGGCTGGTCTGGCGGTAATGATCGTTTCACCGAAAGCGATAGAGCGCGCCATCCAAGTTGGAGAAAGGAAGCATTATAATAGCCTTCTGTTTATTCGTGACAACTTTTTGAAGTTTCAAACACCTTTTACCCCAAACATCCTGGCCATTTATCTGCTTGGAAAGGTTATGCAACAGGTGCCAGCTATTGAGGAAGTTGACCGGCAGACGCGTCGACGCGCGCATGAGTGGTATGCTTTCCTGCTTGAAAACGGCTATGAATTAGTGGTTGAAAATATGGCTGTCCGTTCGGATACGGTGATTGCGGTGCGCGCATCAAAGGAACGCATTGCCGAGCTGAAAAAAGCGTCTGAAAAAGAAGGGATCACGCTGGGCAATGGCTATGGTAAAGAGAAGGATACCAGTTTCCGTATCGCTAATTTTCCCGCGATCACCGACGAGGAAATTGCGACATTAAAGGCGTTTTTGTTGAAAATGGCGCCGAATTGAAGGAATGAGTAGTAAATGAGGTTCCTTGTATTTATAACTAAAACAAATCCACTCACCTGCGCCTTATTTGTTGTGCGATTAGATATTTTAAAGCAATACCAGGCCCAGACCAAATGTCTGGTAGCGCTGGATTCGATTATTTTTGGTTTTGACGGGGAAGAACTAAAACTATTGCTGGTTAAAAGGGGCATTGAGGACGAGCATCATACCTGGTCGCTGATGGGCGGTTGGGTGCAGCCCAACGAAAGCCTTGAAGGGGCATCTTCCCGCATTCTTTTTGAGTTGACCAATCTGACCGACATTTACCTCGAACAACTTCACACTTTTGGTAGCCCCCGGCGTGACCCGGTTGAGCGGACCGTTTCGGTCGCTTATTTTGCGTTGATCAATGTGGAAGATTACGACCACAAGATCTCGAAGAATTACGAAGCGCAATGGTTTTCGATTCAGGAACTTCCCAAAATGCTCTTCGACCACGCCGAAATGGTGGAACGTGCCATTCAACATCTCCGTTACAAGGCGTCGCAGCATCCGATAGGCTTTGAATTACTTCCTGAAAAATTTACGATTCCGCAGTTGCAGAAGTTATATGAAGCGATTTTTGGGACGGAACTGGATAAGCGCAATTTCAGCCGTAAACTATTGTCAACCAATTTGTTGGTAAAACTGGATGAAAAGCAGAAAGGCTATTCCAAAAAGGGTGCTTTCTTCTATAAAATCGACGAGGAAAAGTACAAAAAGCAATTCAATACTTTCCTGAACTTCCTGCCAGGGAGTGCTTCCTGATCGCGCTGATTTACCGGCGAAGGCATTTTAAGGTTGTGTAAACAGTCACTTTTGAGCAACTTTGCGGGATCAAAACGCCCCAAAGTGTAAGCCCATGTTCAATTTCAAGGAAATCGTTTCCGTTACGCTCATACTGTTTTCGGTGATCGATGTGCTTGGTTCATTGCCTGTTATCGTCGATTTTCGGCGGAAGCTGGGTAAGATCGAATCAGAAAAAACGACTTTGGTAGCGGGTGCGATCATGGTCGTCTTCCTGTTTTTGGGAGAACGGTTGCTTAGCCTTTTTGGCGTTGATATTGCTTCGTTTGCTATTGCCGGGGCCATTATTCTGTTTCTGCTCGGGTTGGAAATGATATTGGGGCGTGATATTTTCAAGCATGGCAATGTAGATGTCGGCGTAGCGTCCATCGTGCCTATCGCATTCCCGATGATCGCGGGTGCTGCGACTATGACGACGCTTTTGTCGCTCCGTTCGGCTTACAAAATCGAGAATATCCTGGTCGGCATCTTACTGAACCTCTTTTTTATTTATCTCGTATTGAAATCATCCAACTGGCTGGAAAGGAAGCTGGGTCAGGGAGGAACCGATATTCTTCGTAAAGTATTCGGCATTATCCTGCTGGCGATCGCGATTAAGCTTTTCAAGACCAACCTTTCGGTGTAAGTGGCGCCCAAACGCCTGTTTTTTATTCAAGACCAATTATTAAATCAATAATAACAATGCAACAACTGGATAGCCTTAATCAAGTCGCGGATTTTCACAGAACTTTTAAACACCCGATCCTGGAAACCCCGACGATCCCCTCCGAAGAAAGAAGCCGCCTGCGTGTGGCATTGCTGGCTGAGGAGTTGAAGGAGCTGGAAGTTGCAATCCTCGAAAAGGACATTGTGGAAGTGGCCGATGCGCTTTGCGATTTACAATACGTATTGTCTGGTGCGGTGCTCGAATTCGGGCTGGGGGAGAAGTTTCGCACGTTGTTCGACGAAGTTCAGCGTTCGAATATGTCCAAGGCCTGCAATAGCGTCGAGGAAGCCGAGGCGACCGTGGCGCATTACCAGGCCAAGGGTACTGAATGCTATTTCAAAGAGGACAATGGCAAATACCTGGTGTACCGCACTGCGGATGATAAGACGTTGAAGAATATCAATTATTCACCTGCGGATCTCGCATCCATTATCGGTTAATCCAAATCTATCGCATGCTATGAGCACCGTTCTCGAACGATTCCTCCGTTACGTGCAGATCGACACGCAGTCGGACCCTAATTCGGAAACATTTCCGAGCACGGCTAAACAGCGAAATCTGAGCAGCTTGTTAGCTGAGGAATTGCGCTCAATTGGTGTGGCAGATGCGCATGTCGATGAGTACGGCTACGTGTACGCCACCATTCCGTCTAATTCCGAAAAGCAAAATATCCCTGTTATTTGCTTCTGTTCGCATGTGGATACTTCGCCCGATGTGAGCGGCGAGCATGTGAAACCAATCGTTCATCAAAATTGGGATGGCTCGGACATTATCCTGCCGGACGATAATTCGCAAATACTTCGAATAGGGGAGCTGCACGATCTCGACCAGCAGATCGGGAACGATATTGTGACGGCCAGCGGCACTACTTTACTTGGGGCTGATAACAAGGCCGGCGTTGCCGAAATCATGGCTGCTGCCGAGTATTTAATGGCTAATCCGCAGATTAGACATGGTGATATCAAAATCCTTTTCACTCCCGACGAAGAAGTAGGAAGAGGGACCGAGAAAGTCGATTTACAAAAGCTTGGAGCTGATTTTGGCTATACTGTCGATGGCGAGGCGATTGGAACACTGGAAGATGAAACGTTTTCTGCTGATGGTGTAAAAATTGCGATTCACGGCGTGAGCACGCATCCTGGCTATGCCATTGGAAAGCTTGAAAATGCCTTGAAAATCGCCGCTGAAATCCTCGCGCGACTTCCTAAGAATCGCCTTTCGCCCGAAACCACGCAGGGTAAGGAAGGTTTTATCCACCCGGTTCAAATGGAAGGTATCCAGGAAAAAGCGGTGTTAAGCTTCATTATCCGCGATTTTACGGTCAAAGGGTTGCATGAAAATGAAGCACTCCTGAAAGGCATTATGGAAGAGGTATTAACAGAATACCCCAATTCTTCCGGAGAATTCAAGATCCAGGAGCAATACCGGAATATGAAGGAAGTGCTCGACCAACATCCCGAAGTGCTCGAGAATGCATTGGAAGCTATGAAGAGAGCGGGTTTAAGTCCCATTCAGCGCAGTATCCGGGGTGGTACCGATGGTTCACGGTTGTCATTCATGGGCCTGCCGTGTCCCAACATCTTCGCCGGCGAGCACGCTTTCCACTCCAAACTGGAATGGGTATCGGTTCAGGATATGGAAAAGGCGGTGGAGGTGATTGTGGAGTTGGCGAGGGTGTGGGAGGAAAGTTAATTTTGAATGAGTGAATGACTGAATGAGTGAATGACTGAATGAGTGAATGAGTGAATGAGTGAATGGTATAGCTATTTCAATTGTCTGATTATCAGTAGTTTAAAGCTCATTCGGCAGAGCTATTCCACAATTCAAAACTGACCTATTCAGTCATTCACTCATTCACTCATTCACTCATTCGGCCATTCAGTCATTCAGTCATTCACTCATTCACTCATTCATTCAGTCAGTCATTCACTCATTCACTCATTCAGTCATTCAATCATTCAACATTGAAAAAGACCAAGTTCTACGTAGTGTGGCAGGGCCGTAAAACGGGGGTTTTTACGGATTGGAAGGAGTGCGAGGCGCAGATTAAGGGCTTCGAGGATGCTCGCTACAAGTCGTTTGACTCTTTGCACGAAGCGGAAGCGGCCATTCAGCGGAATTACTGGGAGTTTGTGGCGAAGAAAGATTCCAAACCGGCCGTGTTGGAGCCGCCTGCGAATGTGGGACGACCTATTAAAAATGCCATTGCAGTGGATGCTGCCTGGAATACCGCTTCCGGTGATATGGAATACCAGGGTGTATATTACGCGACTGGTGACCGCATATTTTTGCAAGGGCCGTTTAAAGACGGTACCAACAATATCGGTGAATTTCTAGCGATCGTGCATGCATTGGCTTATTTGCAAAAGAAAGAAAGCGACCTGCCGATCTACACGGATTCCAAAACGGCGATGGCCTGGATCAAGAAAAAACATGCTAATACAAAGCTCGCCTTGACACCGCGTAACAAGCCGTTGTTTGAAATGCTGCAACGCGCAGAGCGTTGGCTGGCAACGAACACTTACCCCAACAAGATATTGAAATGGGAGACGGAATATTGGGGAGAGAATCCTGCTGATTTTGGACGAAAATAGATTATCATATGCCTCGTAACGCCCATTTCCGATTCAAACAGTTCACGGTCAGGCAGGACCAGTGCGCTATGAAAGTCTGTACCGATGCATGCGTGTTGGGTGCGTGGGCGGATGTAGGGGATGCCGACCGGATCCTTGACATCGGCGCGGGAACCGGCTTGCTGTCGCTCATGGTGGCGCAGCGTAACTCCTATGCGATGATCGACGCCGTTGAAATCGATGCTGAGGCGTTTTACCAGGCGGGGGAAAATGTGGAGCGAAGCCCGTTTCACGACCGTATTACGTTGTTCCATTCTGCGGTACAGGAATTTGTGTCGGATCATCAGTATGATGTGATCATCACGAACCCACCTTTCTTTCAATCGGATTTGCTGTCACCTATCGACAAAAAGAATATCGCGCATCATTCCAAGTCGCTTGATTTTGAAGAGATCTTGGTGGCGATCGGGCGTTTGTTGAAGCCAGAAGGCAAAGTCAATATGCTATTCCCCGTCGAGGAGGGCGTACGGTTTGCGGAAAAAGCCGGACAGGCGGGCTGGAAACTGGTTCGCAAAACGACTTTGTTCCATCAGGAAGATAAAAAAGCATTTCGCGTCCTCTTGCTGTTTCAGCGAGTTGAATTTGCTCATAATGTGCAAGTTGATTCGGATCTGTACATTTATGAGAAAGACGGCGTTACGCATGATCGGCGTTTTAAAGAGTTGCTTAAAACTTTTTATTTGAAATTTTGATCCGGAAAAACACGAACTTTGCGGCAAATTACCGGCGCAAGCATTGTCTCCGAAATTGTACATGACTGACCAAGCTATCCAGATTTCCGTTGTTATTCCCCTTTTTAATGAAGAAGAGTCGTTACCAGAGCTCTGTGAGTGGATTGCGCGCGTCATGGACGAAAATCAGTTTACCTACGAGGTGCTCTTCATGGACGACGGCAGCAGGGACCGTTCGTGGGAAGTGATCCAAAGGCTTTCTCAGGAAAATCCAAATGTGCGGGGCATTCGTTTTGTACGGAATTATGGCAAAACCGCCGCACTACAAACCGGTTTTCAAGCAGTGAAAGGCAATGTTGTCATCACGATGGACGCCGATTTGCAGGACAGTCCGGACGAAATTCCGGAACTGTACAACATGATCGTCAATGATCGTTACGACCTTATTTCCGGCTGGAAAAAGAAGCGTTATGACCCCATTACCAAGACAATCCCGACGAAGCTGTTCAATGCTGCGACCCGTCAGATTTCGGGCGTCGTCCTGCACGATTTCAATTGTGGCTTAAAAGCTTATCGCAAGGACGTCGTTAAGAATATCACTATATATGGGGAAATGCACCGGTACATTCCGGTGATCGCGAAATGGAATGGTTTTGCGAAGATCGGGGAGAAGGTGGTGCAGCATCGGGCGCGGAAGTACGGTTACACAAAATTCGGTCTCGAGCGGTTCATTTTTGGCTTCCTGGATTTGCTTTCGATCGCCTTTGTGAATAAGTTTGGACGAAGACCGATGCATTTATTTGGAAGTCTGGGAACCCTTATGTTTTTTCTTGGAAGCCTTATAGCTGTGTGGCTTATCGGAAAGAAGATATATAACATTTACAATTTACTGCCCTACCGGAATGTTACCGAAAACCCATTGTTCTTTCTGGCGTTAGTGGCAATCATGGTAGGATCTCAATTGTTTCTCGCGGGATTTTTGGGTGAATTGTTTGTAAAACAATCCGTTTCGAAAACAGGGGATTACACTATTGCAGAGAAGGCGGGTTTGTAAAAAATCAAGATTAATATTCAACGTATTTAAGTTTAAAGTATTACCTATTACACAACTAATGATCGCTAACGTACATAAAGCACATCCGTGGCACGGAATCCCAATGGGTGACAAGGCACCCGAATTAGTGACCGCCTTTATTGAGATTGTTCCTACCGATACCGTAAAATACGAGATTGACAAGGTTACCGGCTACCTTAAAATCGATCGCCCTCAAAAATACTCGAACATCGTTCCTGCATTGTACGGCTTCATTCCCAAAACCTATTGCGCGGAGAAAATCGCCGCGTTGGCACGGGAGCGCTCCGGCCGTGACGTAACCGAAGGCGATGGTGACCCGCTGGATATCATCGTATTGTGTGAAAAAATCATTTCGCATGGTAATATCATGTGTGAAGCAAAGCCCATCGGTGGTATCCGTCTGATCGACGGCGGCGAGGCGGATGACAAGATCATCGCTGTGCTGAAAGGCGACGAAGTTTACGGCCAGTTCAATGACCTTAGCGAGCTACCAGAAGGGATCATAGAGCGCTTGAAACACTACTTTTTGACTTACAAAAACCTGCCCGGTGAAAAAGCGCATATCGAAATCACCAACGTTTATGGCAGGGACGAGGCGCACGAAGTGATCCTCACTTCGGTAGAAGATTACAAGCATTCTTACTACTGAGACCCGTCGGACACCAAGTCGGCGCACAGTGCCATTTAATTTAGAGCCGTCCTCACTAGGGGCGGCTTTTCTTTATTCTTATCTTTGTGCAAATTTTGCTATTCTGTCACAATGGGTTCTGCATTGCCAATGCTTTGAAATGAAATAGATTAGGCATTGCTCCTGAAAAATGACTGTCCATCCGGGGCAGCGATATATATGAGTAATTTACAAGAAATTAAGAAACGCCGCACGTTTGCGATCATCAGCCACCCGGATGCCGGGAAAACGACCCTTACTGAAAAGCTGCTCCTTTTCGGTGGTGCGATCCAGACGGCGGGCGCGGTAAAGTCCAACAAGATCAAGAAGACGGCGACTTCCGACTTTATGGAGATCGAGAAGCAGCGGGGTATCTCGGTGGCCACTTCGGTCATGACATTTGAGTATAAAGATCTGCTGATCAATATTCTCGATACCCCGGGTCACAAGGACTTTGCGGAAGATACTTACCGGACTTTGACGGCTGTCGACAGCGTAATCCTGGTGGTTGACTGCGTGAAGGGCGTCGAGGAGCAAACTGAGCGTTTAATGGAAGTATGCCGGATGCGTAACACGCCGGTGATCGTATTCATCAACAAGCTCGACCGCGAAGGCCAGAACCCGTTCGAACTGCTGGACGAACTCGAAAGCAAACTGAATATCCGCGTTCGTCCGCTTACATGGCCGATCAATATGGGGGCCAATTTTAAGGGTGTTTACAGCTTGTATGAGCAAATGCTGTATTTCTTTAAGATTAATAAAACCAAGATTGAGAGCGATGTGGCCAAGGTGAGTCTGGAAGATGAAAGCCTTACTGACTTGCTGGGTGAAAAGGATGCTGGTCAATTGACAGAGGATGTGGAGCTCGTGGAAGGCGTTTACGATGTATTCTCCGAAGAAGCGTATCAGAAAGGTCAGCTGGCGCCCGTATTCTTTGGCAGTGCGATCAATAATTTTGGTATCAAAGAATTGCTCGATACATTCTGTGAAATTTCACCGATTCCGCAGCCGCGCCCGACCGACGTGAGAGAAGTGGAGCCTACCGAGCCAAAATTCACTGGTTTTGTATTTAAAATCCACGCCAACCTCGATCCCCGCCACCGCGACCGCATTGCATTTTTGCGCATTTGCTCTGGTAAATTTGAGAGAGGTAAGTTTTACAAGCACGTTCGCCTGGGCAAAGAGGTACGCTTTTCGAGCCCATTCACTTTCATGGCTTCCGATAAGAGCGTCATGGAAGAAGGTTTTCCGGGAGATGTGGTTGGTTTGTACGACACAGGTAACTTTAAGATCGGAGATACATTAACCGAGGGCGAAAACCTGCAATTCTCGGGGATCCCAAGTTTTTCACCGGAAATATTCAAGGAGTTGATCAATATGGATCCGATGAAGTCCAAGCAATTGGAAAAGGGAATCCAGCAGCTTACCGATGAAGGTGTGGCGCAGCTCTTTACCCTCGACCTTGGCAATAGAAAAATCGTAGGAACCGTTGGAGAACTTCAATTTGATGTAATCCAATATCGCCTCGAACATGAATATGGTGCCAAATGCCGCTGGGTACCCATGAATACTTCCCGCGCCTGCTGGCTCACTGCTGACGAAAAGCCGGCAATGGATCAGTTTATTCGCCTGAAAGGCAACCAAATCGCCTACGATAAAGACCGCAACCCGGTTTTCCTCGCCGAATCAGAATGGATGATCCGTATGAACCGCGAAAATAACCCCGCAATCCATTTCCATTTTACCTCGGAGTTTAAGACGGAAATGGCGCTTTAATGAGCTGAATTTGAGTTGGATTGAAATTCGCTATATTGTTTACGATATGGCTGTTTGAAAAGGCGTCCATTAAGAATGTTTTTTCACAAAGCTATGCAGATGTGCCGCCGAAATTACCCATCGAGGTAGATGTGAAGATCGAGGCGGGTCAATTTCCTGATCCGGATGACTACATTTCCCGCAAGAGCGAAAAGATGATCGAGTTCGGTACGGAACGGGTAATCTGGATCTTAACAGATAATCGCAAAATTATGGTAATGGATCGCTCGCGCGAATGATCTGTTTACGAATGGGACAAAATGATCCCTGTTTTTGATGAGCACCAGTTTTGCCTTAATGATCTTTTGAAGAAAGAAGGCGTGATTTAAAAATAGAAAATATCCAATAATGAACAGGCTGCCACATTTCACATATGGCAGCCTGTTTTGCTTTTGCGTCGAGGTTAGTTTCTCGGTTCACCCCCTCCTCCACCTCCACCTCCACCTCCACCGCCGCGGTTATTCCGGCGATCTTCGAGTGTGGTTTTGTATTTTTCCTGCTGTTCGACGGTCAGGATCTTGGCGAGTTCGGTGTTGAACGTCTCCATCGAGGCGCGCATTTGCTCGCGATCCATGTTCTGGGCATCTCTTAGTTCCTGGATTTTCTTTGCGCGGACCAGGCTAAGGTCGTATACCTTTTTCTGCTGGTCGTCTGAGAGTTTGAGATTTTCGGTTAAAGTTTTAGTCTGGTTTTCGGCGCGTTGCTCGGCTGTCATGTTCCCACCACCGCGTTGTGCGAAGGTTGCGAAGCTTGCAAAGGCCAGTAAAATGGCCAACAATGTTTTCCTCATGGTTAAAAAAAGTTTAGATACCGAGGTTAGATGCAAAAAGCGACGGTAAGTTTAACCTGTTATTTAAATTTTTGGCTGAGTATCTGAACCACCAGCGCTACCGCAATGGCACAGGTGTAACTCATTAGCGTCCCAACAAGTACGTACTCCGATTTTTTGCTGATATATGCAGGCGGAATGCCTGCGTCGCTGGCTTTGTCATTATATCTCAGAAGCGATTTGGCCGCGATCAGGAAGCCGATAGCCGAATATTGATTGATCAGTACAAATACAAAAATGAGCAAACGCTCCGACATACCTATCCAACGGCCGGCATTAGCCAGGTTATCGTCCGCATCCGGAGCCAGTTTAGCGAGTTCTTCCCGCCAGGGTTTGGTAAGAATGCCTACCAGGAATGAGATTGGGGATAGGGAAAGCAATGTGCCGGAAAGTGTCGCGAGCGTTTTGGGCGTGTTAAACCATGTGATAAATGATTCATAACCGGGTAGTACGTTGCTTGTAAGGATAAGCGCTGTAAGTGCAATGGTAGCTAAATGTGCGACCTGGTCCCCGATGAACCAGGTAAGCGAGCCCTTTTTATCGAATGATATTTTGACAAGATCAATGGCACCGTGCGCAATGCCCAATGCGATGGCGGGCCATGGGTTTTTCCATTCGTGCAGCGCAATATAAGATACAATGATGACTAGCAGTACATGGAAATACAGGTAACGTGATTTGTGTTTTTTCTCCTTTTTGTCGGTTACCCATTTGGTAGGTTGCCAATAGAAATCTACGAGAACATGCGCAAGGAGCAACAGCAGAAATTCCGTCATGGTGTTTAGCGTTTAGTGTATAGTGATAATTGCTTCGGAAAGTTAGCAAGAAAACTTTCAATTGCCCACCACTTGGAAGCGATAACCCGCTGGCTCACGGCAGGTTGGCTGATGGATAACATTTCAGCAATTTGTGTGATGTTTTTGCCTTGCAGCATTGCTTCAACCACCTGGCTTTGGGCCAGCGTCCAGTCCTCAATGACAGTTTCCAGTAAATTCAGTGTTGCAGACAATGGTTCCGAGGGATTGGCTAATGCAATGCCGATCCTGGCTTTTTGCTGACGAATTTTATCGGCCAGGTGTCCGGATAACCTGAATGCCTCCCCGTCGGACGTGCCTGGACGGTCGGTGAGCTGCTCCGTTTTCCCAATGCCGATGGCTATGCGCATGTCGGCATTGGGTGCATGCTTACGTATACATGCGCGGGCAAGAATCGCGACCCGCATGCTTTCTTCGACATTTTTTAATACGGCCTGAAAACTGTCGCCACGGTATATTTCTGGTTTTAGAGCCCATTTAAAGACCGGATTTTGGTGCAGTATGGCGAGCATTTCTTCCAGCCAGGAGGTCGCTTCATCACGCGAAAATTGCGTATAATTGACCATATCAGCAGTAATAACGGCACGGAATGCTTTCATTGGTATAAGGTTTTTTACTTATAGTCTGTAAATATAAGGTAAAAGCCTTATATATGATGTATATAAGCTAAAAACCTTATATTGGTCAGGTATAAGGTTAAAACCTTATGTATTTGTAAGGAAAGTCTGCGCGAGATATTTCCATTCTTCTTTGACATTACCCTTAAATACCTCTGAGCCAGCGCGCCTGTACCAGTATCCGGCATTGAAAGTGTCGCCCTCGACGCGATGGAGATAGGCGTGTAAGCGATCGTATGCCTGAATTCCTTCTTTGCTTTGCGCAATGTTATGGGCTGCTTCCCAATCACCGTTGGCATCGTGCCAAAGTGCTTCCAAAAGGACAGGAAGGCTCTGCGGTGGAGAGGGGAGTGTCAATGATTCCTGGAATTGTTCGAATGTCATGATGAACGAATGAATATAGATTGCGCTAAATTGATCGCAAGATGCTAATAAATCGAAACAACATGAAAATTCTGCGGGCTAATTGCAACTTGTCCGGAATCGCCTTCCAGAGCCCCGATTTCATGATTTTACTTGTATATTGTAAGGCACAATTGTAATTCAAACAACTATTTATGTTTAAACAATTATCAACGATATTGGGCTGTATGGCGCTGGCGGTGTATTGCCATGCGCAGGAAACCTTCCCGAGAAACGGCGCCTATGACGAGAGAACAGGCCGGTACGCTTTTACAAACGCAACGATCGTCGTCGACCCGAAAACTACCATCGAGAATGCAACGTTGCTGATTGAAGACGGCGTGATCCGTGAAACAGGTAAGCAAGTGAAGATTCCCGCCGGAACTGTTACAATCGATTTAAAAGGTAAATTTATTTATGCCTCGCTTATTGAACTCGATTCGGATTACGGAATGCCCGAGGTGAGAAGGGCGCAGGGCGGAGGCGGCAGACAAACGCCTCAGCTGGAATCGAACAAGAAAGGGGCATTCGGCTGGAACCAGGCCATTCAGCCTGAAATGGATGCCAGTATCCTTTTTACACCCGATGCCCAAAAAGCTGCCGATTTGCGGAAAATCGGCTTCGGTACCCTGCTGGTACACGCGCACGACGGAATTGTGCGCGGTAACGGAGCGCTTGTGACCCTTACTGGCGAGTTGGCAAACAAGGCCATACTCAACAGCAAGGCATCCGCGCATTTCTCGTTCAGTAAAGGAAGTTCGTCACAGACATACCCATCGTCGGGAATGGGCGTGGTGGCGCTTTTACGTCAGAATTACTATGATGCTGACTGGTACGCGAAAGGTGGGAAGCAAAAGGAAACCAATTTTTCCCTCGAAGCTTTTAACCAGATCAAAGGACTGCCTTCATTTTTTGAAGCCAACGACAAATACAGTATTCTGCGGGCCGATAAGATTGGCGATGAATTTGGCATACAATACATTATCAGAGGCGGGGGCGACGAATATCAGCGCATTCGCGAAATCAAAGAAACCAAAGCTACATTGCTGCTGCCGCTCGTGTTTCCGGATGCTTATGACGTATCGGACCCCTGGGACGCAGAAGTGGTAACGATGAGCCAACTGAAACATTGGGAACTGGCGCCACGCAATGCCTCGGAAGTAGCGAAAGCGGAAATTCCGTTTGCATTGACGACCTCTGGTTTGAAAAACAAGTCCGATTTCTGGAAAAATCTCAGAACCGCCATTGAATATGGTTTACCCAAAGAACGTGCATTAGCCGCTCTGACAACGCTTCCAGCTTCGCTGGTAAAAGCAGATAACAAAATCGGAAGCCTGAAACCGGGCATGCTGGCTAACTTTATCATCACTTCCGGAGATCTGTTTTCGAAAGACAATGTAATCCATGAAAACTGGGTTCTGGGGAAGAAATTCGTATTAACAGCCCTCGACGCGCCGGATGTGAGAGGTACCTATTCGCTTTCGCTTAATAACCAGCCAGCGGGAAAATTGCAAATTACCGGCTCACCGGAGAAACCGGAGTATAAAATAGTGGTACAGGATTCGATCAAGATCACCCCGAAAGCGACGCTGGCCAATGCATTGCTGACTTTGACATACCAGCAAGATAAAAAGACAGGTGGGACGACCCGATTGACTGGCTGGCTTAGCGGGAATGGCTTTATGGGGGAAGGTGTATTACCAAACGGGACCGTCATTCCATGGAGCGCTGTTCTCACTGAGAAGAATGCAACGATAGCAGCCGCAGATACAGCTAAACCGAAAAGCAAAGAAACTGGCCCGATCGTTTACCCATTTGTAGGTTATGGTAATGAAACATTGCCTGCGAGGGAAACAGTGCTGATCAAAAATGCGACCATCTGGACGAACGAAAAGGAAGGGATTCTGCAAAATGCGGACGTGATCGTGCAGAATGGAAAGATCACCAAAGTGGGAAAGGGGCTGACGGTACCATCCGGTGGCAGAACGATCGACGGGACCGGCAAACATCTTACCAGCGGCATCATCGACGAGCATTCGCATATCGCGTTGTTTAGTATCAATGAGGGAGGGCAATCCAGCTCGGCGGAAGTGCGGATGAGCGATGTGGTTAATCCCGATGATATTAATATTTATCGCCAGTTGGCAGGTGGTGTCACCGCCTCGCATTTGCTGCATGGCTCGGCTAATTCTATTGGTGGCCAAAGTGCGATGATCAAGCTGAAATGGGGAGCAAGCCAGTCTGAAATGGTGGTACCGGAGGTTAAAACAATCAAATTCGCATTAGGTGAAAATGTGAAGCAGTCGAACTGGGGCGACGTTCAGCGTGTGCGCTTCCCGCAGACGCGTATGGGCGTGGAGCAAATCTATTTCGATCATTTCCTCCGTGCCAGGGACTACGCCACTCGTTGGAAAAACTACAATGCGAATGCTAAAAAGCAGAATATAGTACCACCACGCCGCGACATCGAGCTCGATGCACTGGCCGAAATACTGGGTAATGAGCGTTTCATCACCTGCCACTCTTACGTGCAATCGGAAATCAATATGCTCATGCACGTGGCCGATTCACTGAAATTCAGGATCAACACATTTACCCACATCCTGGAAGGCTACAAACTGGCCGATGGAATGCAGAAAAGGGGCATCGGCGGCTCAACCTTTGCCGACTGGTGGGCATATAAAATGGAGGTAAAAGAGGCCATTCCATACAATGCGGCATTAATGTACCACGAAGGCGTGACCGTTGCGATCAACTCCGACGATGCCGAGATGGCGCGTAGACTGAACCAGGAGGCTGCCAAAACCGTCGAGTATGGTGGTGTACCGGAAGAGGAGGCATGGAAGATGGTAACCCTTAACCCGGCCAAGCTGTTGCACGTAGAAGATCGAATGGGTAGCGTAAAAGCGGGCAAAGATGCTGATCTGGTGCTTTGGAACGCGAGTCCGTTATCCGTTTACTCAAGACCCGATTTTACCATGGTCGAAGGCACCATTTACTTTGACCGCAAAAAGGATGAGGAAAAACAGAAATCGATGCTGATTGAGCGCGAACGCCTGATCCAGAAAATGCTTGGGGAAAAGGTGGAAGGTAAACCAACGCAAAAGCCTGAGGCTACGATGCCTCGCATGTGGCATTGTGAGGATATTGTTGGCATTCATGCAGAACACATCCATGTGGGATACGAAACTGGTAAGTAATACTGTTTCAAGACATTCAATTTGAAAATAATGAAAAGATATAAGTTAATCGCCGGCCTATTGCTTGGACTAACGACAGGAGTGCAGGCACAAAACCCGGCTCCTGCCAAGCCGCAAACCAAACCGATTGTGCTGACAGGTGCGACCATCCACATAGGAAATGGTGAAGTGGTCCAGAACGGGACCATTGCATTCGACAAGGGCATTATCACACAAGTTGGCGTGGCTGGCACGGTAACAGCTCCGGCAGGGGCTGAAACAATTGATGTGAAAGGGAAGCATATTTTCCCGGGAATTATATCATTGAACACGACCGTCGGCTTGCAGGAAATAGCTTCCGTCAGGGCGACTCTGGACTACCGCGAAGTGGGGGAGATAAACCCGCATGTACGTGCGCTGGTGGCTTACAATACCGATTCGGAGGTAATCCCGACTTTACGGGGTAATGGTGTTCTCGTATCCCAGGCTGTGCCGCAGGGCGGCGCAATCTCTGGCTCGTCTTCGGTTTTTTACAGCGATGGATGGAACTGGGAGGATGCTGTTTTGAAAAAGGATGACGGTATATGGATAAGCTGGCCACCGTTTCTGGCAGGTACTTTTGACAACGAGACTTTTACTTACACGATCAAACGAAATGACAAACGCCAGGAAACGATAGATCTGTTCAAGCAGACTTTTGCCGAAGCCAGGGCCTACGCGGAAATCGCGAACCCGAGTCCTGTAAACTTGCGTTTGGCTGCAATGAAGCCACTTTTTGATGGAACAACTAACCTGTACATTCGTGCCGATTACGCGAAGGATATCATCGAATCTATCCGTTTTGCGAAAGAAGCGGGTGTGAAGAAGATCGTGATTGCTGGCGGAAATGAATCTTATAAGGTAACCACATTCCTCAAAGAAAATGATGTGCCTGTAATCGTGAATACTACCCATAGACTTCCGGATGGCGTCGATGAAAACGTTTATATGCCTTATGAGCTGCCAGGGCTACTTCACAAAGCTGGCGTCAAAGTGGCCGTTACTTATGCCGACGAATGGTGGCGAACGCGTAACCTCGGTTTCCTTGCTGGCACAGCCTCCGGTTTCGGAAATGTGACACCCGAAGAAGCATTGCAATTCGTCACCCGTAATGCTGCCGATATTATCGGTGCCGGCCAGCAGGTTGGTACACTGGAAAAAGGGAAGCAAGCCTCACTACTCGTGTCCGACGGTGATATTCTTGATATGCGTGGGAATGTCGTTCAAATGGTATTCATCCGCGGCGGCAAAGTCAACCTGGATGACAAGCAGAAGCGGCTTTACAACAAGTACAAAGAAAAGTATAAGACGAAATAAAAGTCAATAGGCCAGAAATAGTAAACGCCATCCGGTATTGTGCGGGATGGCGTTTACTATTTTAATCAATCCTCCTCAATCAGGTAAATCCCGTCATCAGCAATCTTGATAATTCCCTGCCTGTACAACCCTCCAATGGCTTTTTTAAATATTTTTTTGCTGATTTTAAGCTTTTGATAAATCTCTTCCGGCGAAGACTTGTCGGAAAGGCCTAGAAAACCTTTACCATTCTTGACTTCTTCCATAATCTGTTTTGCAACCGGTTCCACCACTTCGTAGCCAGTTTTTTGCAGACTAATATCCAGTTTGTTCTCGTCGCGGACTTTCTTAACGTAACCTTTCAGTGAATCCCCGATTTCGAGAGGCTGGAATACTTCATTCGCGTAAATGAGCCCCTTGTGATATTGGTTTACAACCACATTGTACCCCAGGTCTGTTTTCTGCCAAACGATCAAATCTACCTCTTCACCTTCCTGAACGGTTAGCCGGTCACTTTCAAGAAACTTATCTATTTTGGCGGAGGCCAGGAGGCGCTGCGTCTTTTGATCCATATAGAGGAATACCACGTGCCATTCGCCGATTTCCATAGGTTTCGGCTGTTCGCGGAACGGCACAAAAAGATCCTTAATGAGTCCCCAATCGAGAAACGCGCCGTATTCTGAGACGTCCTTCACTTCCAGAAATGCAAATTCGTTCCGGATGATTTTGGGCGTCTGCGTGGTAGCCACGGGCCGATCCTCCGAATCGAGGTATACGAATACTTTTATTTGGTCGCCGACTTGCATATCGTCGGTGATGTATTGGTTGGGAAGCAGCACTTCTTCACCTTCCACATCGCTGAGGAACATCCCAACGCTGGTGACCCGTTCGATGGTGAGGTAATTGTATTTTCCGATAAATAGCATTATTCAAATGTCGAGGTTCGGGCACAAAGGTAGCGTTTTCGCACCGATTTACTCTTCGTCGTTCATATCACCCTGCTGCTTGTCCTGATTTTGCTTTTCTTTCGAGCGGTTGAGGCGGTAGGAAAGCGTGACCAGGAACTGCCGTGGCCGCCATTGGAACACCGAATAGGAATAGTAGCCTGCATTTTCGGTAATGCTGCGGCGTTTCTGGGAGTTGAGTAAATCCCGTACGCTGGCTGTGAGTGTTCCGCGACCCTTCAGAATGTCTTTCGACAAGCCGAGGTCGATGAAGTAGATCGATAAATCTTTTCCCTGGGTAGTGCGTCTCGGCGCTCGGTAGTTAAACGAAGTCTGGAAATCGACGGAGCCAAACAGGGTTACGCGTGATGAAAAACGGCTGGTCCAGGAATAAGTGTCACTTTGGTAGAGTTTGTCATTGTAATAACCTTCATTCTTAGCCCGGAAAATGTTGGCGTTGGCCGTCAATTTCCACCAGGGTGCCGGATCGTAAGTGAGATTGAATTCGAATCCGTATGAATCACCCGTGGAAAGGTTAATGGGTGTAATGGTGGTAAAACCGATGGAATCAACCGAGGTAATGTTTTCCACTACGCCCAGCCTGTGGCGGTAGTATATGCTTGAAAGCAATGTGCCTTTATTCATATTAACCAAATGCCCTGCCTCGAAGGAATGCGTGAATTCCGGGTTTAGAAGCGGATTGCCTGCCCGGAAAACACGTGAATCGCTGAAATTGGAGAATGGCAGCAAATCCCGGAAGTTGGGACGGCTAAGCCGATAGCTGTAACTGAGCTGCAAAGTTTGCGCATCTTCCAGTTTGTATGATAAATGAATGCTTGGAAACACATTGAAGTATTGGCGACGATTGGTTTGGGCTGTTTTTTTAAGCTCCGTGAAAATGTCAGTGTATTCTCCGCGCAGACCCGCCTGGACGAATACTTTGCCAAACTGGTTGCTGGCCATCAGGTATGCGGCATGGATTTTCTCATCATAAGCCAGCCGGTTGTCATAATCGGGCAGGATAACCCAGTAGTTAGGCTCTTGTTGCTGCTGAACGGAGAAATTGTTGTCTAGCAATCGAATGGAAGTTTTCAAACCCGCTTCCAGCTTCCCGTCCTTGCCTAATGGATGAATGTAATCCAATTGGGCAAGAAAGTTTTTTTCGTCTTCCGTATTGTATGCCCGTTGACGGAGATCGACGGAATTATCATTGGCTACTTCGTGATATTGCGAGGCCTCGGTTTCGTCGCTCAAAATATATTTCGCATCAAATGACAGGCTTTGGCCTTTTCGTTCAAATGTTTTACGGTAATTAATCGCTGCCTCGACATTGGTTCTTGGTTCGGTTTCGTCTTCCGAACGCGTGACGATGCGGGTAAGCACGTTGTTCATATCGAAGTCGCGATATTCGAGGTTCGATTTATTGTCGTTGTGCGATCTGCGGTAAGAGAGGGTAGCGGTGAGGGTGTTATGGTTGTTCAAAAAATAGTCCAGGCCAACGCGGAAGTTGTTGGAATAACCGGCCCGGTTGCGTCGGTTTGCCTGTTCATATACAAAACTCGTATCTGCGCTGTTGTACTCTTGTCTTGAATGTCCGCGGCCCGGACTGTCGCGGTACATCCAGCCATAGTTTGCGATCAGGTTTACCTTCTTTTTCCGGTAGTTGACATTGAATGAAGCACCGAAATTCGAAGGGTAGCCAGCTGTTCCGGTGAATGTACCATTGAGGCCATAGCGGATATTTTTCTTCATTACGATATTCAAAATACCCACTTCTCCTTCCGCGTCGTAACGTGAAGAAGGATTGGTAATAATCTCCACACTTTCGATCAGGTCGGCTGGTATTTGTCGTAATGCTTCGGCCGGGTTCAATCCCACCATACCAGATTGCTTTCCATCGATCAAAATGCGGACATTACCGCTGCCCCGCAGCGCCACATTTCCTTCTACATCCACAGTAACCGAAGGCATATTGTTAAGAATGTCGGAGGCATTTCCGCCAATGTTCGCGAGGTCTTTTCCTACATTGAACACCCTTTTATCCAGTTGGAGATCCATTTGGCTCTTTTCCCCCTGGACCACCAGTTCTTCCAGCAAGCGTGAGCTCGAGGTAAGAGCAATGGTACCCAATGCAACCGGCTGGGCAGCTACCCGGACGTTCGGGATGAGCTTCTCATCCATGGCCAGAAAAGTAATCCTGATCAGATAGCTTCCAGGTTCCGCCGGAATCGTGAATTGTCCGTTTTCATCGGCAGTCCCACCTCCCAGTAGTGTGGAATCTTTTGCAGCAAGTAATGCAACGCTGGCAAACGGAACCGGCTTTTTATCGGAATCTTCGAGTTTGCCCGTAATGGGATAGGTCGTTGTAGATTCGTCCTGCGCTTGCAGATGGAGGCACAGGAATAGAACGAGTGAAACGATCAGTAGTGATTTCTTCATGACGGCATTAGCCATAAGCCCGGTTCGACACCCGGCAGTATGTTAGGTTGAAGGTGAGCCGGTTAGATTGAAAAGCCGGGTAATGGTTTAATGACTTTTTAATCTTCATGAATAAATTGCGTGCCAGCAGTTGCTATTGTTGTGGAATATCTATCTGACTCATTTCCTGCGCCTTTCGGAGCGTTTCCATGCTGCCGATGTCGATCCAGTAGCCTTTCGTGTGAGGCACACCGGCAACTTGCAAACCCGCGTGCAGTGCAGCCTGGATCAGGTGCCAGCCCTCAAAGGCAATACTTTTAGGCATCAGGTTATGCACTTTCTGATTGAAAATATATACCCCTGCATTCACCATTAGTTCATATTCCGGTTTCTCTTCAAAGAGGGTGATATGACCGTCGGGGCCGATTTCCACCACGCCGTAAGGCACTTTCATGCTATTGGGGACAGTCAGAATAGCCATAGCTGCGTTTTTTGTAAAGTATTCAAAGCAGAGATTGCGTATGTCAAAATTGGAATACACATCACCATTAATTACCAGGAAATGCTCATGTTGCCAGCGTTGTTTGAGCGTCAGCGCGCCCATACTGCCCATCACGATGCGCTCTTTGATATACCGGATAGAAATCCCAAGCTCTTTACCGTCGCCCAGGTAATCCATTACCTGCTCCGCCAGATGGCCAACTGAAATATGGATTTCGCGAAAACCGGATGCGGCCAAATGATCGATCATATGCCGGACAATAGGCTTTCCGGCGACTGGTATCAGCGACTTATGGGTGTTGTCGGTCAGCGGTTTAAGACGCGTGCCTTTTCCTCCTGCCATAATGACGACATTCACGGGCCAGGGGCCTGCTTCAATATTCCAATACATACTAGTGCTTAGATTTTGTTAGTTCAGGAGTCTTCTGACAGCTTCACAGACCCTTTGCAGCTGGGTTTGGGTTATAGATGTAGAGCAGGGGAGCATTATCCCTCGTTGCGATACCCTTGTGGATATGTTTTCACGGCTCATATACAAATCTTCCCTAAACATCGGAAGTTCGTGAATGGGTGTCCACAATGGCCTGGTTTCAATATTTTCCGTTGCGAGCGCGGAAATCAGGGCGCGACTGCCGGTCACAAGCATGGCTGAATGCCAGTAATTGGATTCGGTACAGGGCGTTAGCTGCTGGAATGTTACGTTGCATTCCGCGAACTGTTGATTGTAAAAGACAGCGATTTCTTTTTTTACCTGTACAAACGACTGTAACTGTTCCATTTGCGCACAGCCTATTGCTGCGAGCGGGTTTACCAGCCGGAAATTGTATCCGAGACCGTCATGAATGTATTCGGTAGCATGACTTTTTGCCTGGGTGATCAGGTGCCGGGCACGTTTAGCCAAAGACTCGTTTTGAGTTAGTATCGCACCGCCGCCGGCCGTGGTGATGATCTTATTACTGTTAAAGCTCATTGTTCCCAGCAATCCTGCCGTACCCGAATGCCGTCCGTCCCGAAATGAGCCCAGTGAACAGGCAGCATCTTCGACGACATTCAATGAAAATTCTGCGCCTATTGATGATAGTCGATCCATATCACACACATTTCCTAACAAATGTACTGGCACTACCGCCGTGATCCGCCGGTTGCTTTCCCTGTGAAAACACCCGTTACTAGTTTGATAAGTTTTGCTTTCGAGAAAATCCTGCAACAAATCGAGATCCATAAGCCAGGTATTTGCGTCGATATCGATCATGATGGGATCCGCGCCGAGGTATTTAACAGCATTGGCGGTCGCTACAAACGTAAGGTCGGGAACCAGTACCAGATCGCCTTTTTCCACACCTGCAAGTGTGAGTGCTACCTGCAATGCGCTCGTACCATTGCTAACGCCTATCACATGCGCTGCGCCGGTGTAATCCGCGAGCTGCTGCTCGAAACGACGTAAAAAGCTACCGCCTGAAAGCCAATTGGAATCGACCGCCTCAGCCATGTACTGCTTTTCGCGGCCATTGAGGTTGGGTTCGCAAAGCGGAATAGGAGGTAGGTCAGACATTTCCATAACGTGCGTTCATCGGTTCGGTGATGACTTGTTGGCGGAAAAGCGATGCTATTTCCCGGATCCCGTCGGGGACGGTCTTGGTGATATTAAATCCCAGGATTTTTTTGATTTTATCTGAATTTACCTTGTAATCCCTCGGATCTGTTACTACGGGGTGGTAATTGACTTCCAGGGAAGGAATGATCTCCCCGATCTCTGAGGCAAGCATTTTCTTGGTGTAATTTTCGCTGGTATCGCCCACGTTGAAGGCCTCCCCATTTACCTTATTGGCGTCGGCTGTCATTGCGATCTTTACGGAACGTGCCAGGTCGCTCACGTGACAGTAGGGGCGCCAGAAGTTTTCACCATAGATTAGCAATGGTTTTCCCAAAGCAGCGTCACGTGTAAATTCGTTAACGGTCAGGTCAAAACGTGGTCGTGGCGAAATGCCGTAGACCGTCGAAAAGCGAAGTATAGTGCGTGTGATAGTGCTGTTTTCCTGGCTAAGCAGATATTTCTCAAAATTGACCTTAGTTTCCGAATACAATGAGATCGGGTTCAGCTCGGCAGTTTCGTCGAGCAGCGAGTCGGCAACTGCCATTTTACCATAATTACTGCAAGTCGAAGCAAATACGAACCGTTGGACCCCGGCTTCTTCACAGAACTTATACAGGCGCACGGAAGCATGCCAGTTAACTTGTAAGGCCAGCTCGGGATATTTCTTGCAAGGCGGCTCGCCGACGATGGCGGCCAGGTGGCACACATAATCGACGCCTGTTAATGCGGCCTTGATATCGTCGTCATTCCGGAGGTCGCCTTTGATAAACCGGAATGCGGGATTGCCCCAAAAGCTCAGGAGCGATTCTCCACCGAATGAAAGGTTATCGAACACGATGACCCGAAAATCATCCTGCAACAGGATCCTGACCAACTCGGATCCAATATAACCCGCCCCGCCAGTTACAAGAACTGTCTTGCTTTGATTGTTAACCATGTACGGATACTTTGTGAAATGATTGAATAAGTTCTTCTGTGATAATGTCCGGCGACCATTGATCGATAATGGCTTTTCCGTTGCTGCCCATTTGGCGGAACTTCTCCGGATGTTCCATAAACCATAACAGCTTGCTCGTAAAGTCCGACTGATTGAATGGGTCGAATCGAAACCCGTTCAGACCGTCGATCACCAGATCGTGAGCGCTTCCGCACCGTTCCGAAACCAGCACGGGCATCGAATACACCATTGCCTCGTTGGTAAGAAATCCGAATGGCTCGAATGTGCTCGGCAATACCGCTACATCGGCCAGGGTATACCGGATCGGTACCTCGTACCATTCGCAAGGCTCCATCCAGTATACCGAATTTGAGTCCAGCGATCGGATCAATTCCTGGAGCCGGGGTTTCTGGTTCCCTTCGCCGCTCAGGATGAGCCCCCATTCATTTCCATTTGCCGAAATGCTTTTCGCTTCATGAAATGCCCTGATAAACCTGTCGAGGTTTTTACGTTCTACAAACCGGCCCGCGTATAGAAAATTATAGCGGGGAAGATGCATTTTTGCCTTCCGTTGTCCACGCTGAGGAAGTTCTTTTGAGAAAATCTCGAGCAGCGCATCGTTGTCTACACCTACATTTTTGACGGTCATAATCCGTTCCCTCGGCACGCCCAGCTTTTGGGCATATTCGGCCGCTTTCTGACCGAGACATACGAGCCCATCGAACCGGTGGAGGAACATTTTCTTTAACCCCTCTTTCCACCAGACCCTCCTCCGGCTGATTTCGCTGCTCTCGAAATCAAGCACGATCTTGATTTTTTTGATTGCACAGTAACCCATTACAAACCAGTAGGAAGGATCGTAATAACCATTGAGATAAACTATGTCGGGGCGATGATGGCGTAGGGCGGCAAGGAGTTTTTGCGTTTTTTCGGCGTGGCCGATTTGCTCGATAGCCTTTTCTGGAAACAGGACTTCGTAAGGGTAGGTATGAATGCTTAGATCAGTCTTGAGACCAAGCCGGCTCAATTCACTGAAAGCGAGTTGCAGCACAAAAAAATTGGTGCCTTCTTTTTGAAGTCGCTGGTGGAGTTCTGTGAAAATTTTGGCCTTGTAGTGCGACCAGAGGATATTATGGATAGCCAGTATCTTCATTGATTTCCTTTTTTGTCACCAAAAGCCAATCGGGCTTTACTTATCTGGACAGGACTTGTCAGGAAATCAATGCACGGCCGCAAAATTTTTTTTATTCCGCGACCGTTCGAATGGCTTTATTGAAGCGTATTGCTGAGTCTTTTCAATTCAATTTCAGCCGCTTTGGCAGCATAATTCAGGTTAATGAGGCGATAACCGGCGTCTTCAAAACTACGTTGCGCCTCACGCACATCGATGATCGTGGCCTGGATCAGTTCAAAACGTTGCAGGGTCAGATCGAGCAATTGCCGACTGAGGGCGTAGTTCTTTTTTTGATTTTCGAGCTGCTCGATCGAGCTCTGATAAGTCTGGTACATTTTGACAGCGGCCGCATTATAGTCGCGGAGCAGCGTGTTTTTTTGCAGATCAGCAGTTTTGACATCGATTTCCGCTGCCTGCTTCTGCCGTTTGAATGCCGATCCACTATAAATCGGAATGGCTAGAGAAAGCCCAGCCTGCGGACCGGCCACCCGGTTGAGTAGGGTAAAACCAGCCGCGGTCTGGTTGCGGGTATAGTTGTAGGCGGCATTGAAACGAACCGTCGGATAACGCAAAGCAGCTGTTTCTTTAACAATCAGCTCATTGATACGAACCTGGTGATCCGCGGCCTTGATATCTGCATTAGCAGCCAGGCGGTCCAGCACAGATGCTAACTGCAGATTATTTTCCACCGCAATAGTATCCTTGACCGTCACTGGCAATTTGGGATCGACGGTAAGTGTCCGCAGCAATTCCGTTTTCGCCACCTGCGCCACCATTTGCTGGTTAACCAAAGTTTGGTTAAGCGTATTCAAATCGATTTCCGCCTGGAAAATATCGGCATTGTTGGCCATACCTGCTTCCTTGCGCACTCTCAGAATTTCGAGGCGTTTTTCAGATGCTATAATGGAGGTGCGGATGGTATTCAGGTAACTCAACTGTCGTACCACGTCATAGTAGCTCGTCATTACCAGTGCAATGGTGTTCTGGATTTGTGAATTGAGGACTTCGGAACTTTGGTACTGCAATTCCGCTAGACGTTTTTTAGTTGCTACCACACGTTTGCCATTATATAGCAGCATACCCACGGCAAGGTTGGCCTGGGTATTGTTACCCGCAGCAGCATTGCGGTTGATCTCCGTGCCGTCGTTCAATTTTTGGTTCACCTGCGTGATCTGCTCGGTGTTGGTAGCATTAATGGCGACCGTCGGTAAACCGCCTGCCACGCCATAATTGTTGAGGATCGTAGTCGCCTCTACATTATTCTTGGCTATCTCTATTTCGTAACTGTTTTTCAAGGCCGTCGCGATTGCGTCATCGAGCGTTAGCGCCAGCGTGTCGGCCGGCTGGCGCGCCTCAGGTTTGCCGGCCCCCGGCCGGTCGGCCCAGGCAGGGCCGGAGCAAAGCAATAGAAGAAAAAATGCGTTTTTGTATTTCTTAAAAAAGGTGAGCGAGCCCATGAAAAAAACAATAGTTGATTTTGTATAAATAATCTCCTTTAAAAGGATTGATATCTTGATATTCTAAGCAACAAGCTCCTCCGCCATCTTCTGCTCTTCCGTCACTTTGTGTTTTTTGGGTGAAATGAATGTGTAAATAGCAGGAATCACAAACAGCGTCAGGATCAGCGAGAACATCAGACCTCCAACAATGACGACGCCCAGCGGCACACGGCTGGTAGCAGCCGCGCCGAGGCTCATAGCAATAGGTAATGCGCCAAAAGCGGTTGCAAGGCTGGTCATCAGGATCGGACGCAGGCGTTGCGTGGCCGACTCGACGACGGCTGCCATTCTTCCCATCCCCTGTTCCCGTTTCTGATTTGCAAATTCCACGATCAGGATACCATTCTTTGTCACAAGCCCGATAAGCATGATCATACCGATTTGTGAAAAAATATTGATTGTTAAACCAAACAAGTAGAGGCTTAGCAATGCACCCGCTAATGCAAGCGGCACGGTGATCATGATAATGAATGGATCAGTGAAGCTTTCAAACTGGCCTGCGAGTACGAGATATACGAGCAGGAGCGCCAAACCGAATGCAAAACTCGTGTTGGAAGAACTTTCCTCAAAGTCACGTGAAGGCCCTGTCAGTGAAGTCTGGAATGACTCGTCGAGCAACTTGCTGCCGATTCTTCGCATAGCTGCAACGCCATCTCCAATAGTTTTTCCCTCAACGAGCGACGCCGAAATGGTGGCGCTTTTGTAGCGGTTATAGTGGTAGATGGTAGGTGGTCCACTTTCTTCTTCCATTTGAACAACGGCCGTCAGCGGAATGTTTTCACCGCGGTTGTTCCGGACATACAATTTCTCGATGTCGGCAGGCTTGTTGCGTTCCGAATGTTCAACTTGTCCGATTACCTGGTACTGCTGGCCGTTCATGATGAAGTAAGCAAGGCGGCGACCGGAGAATGCAGCCTGAATGGTGGCGGCAACATCTGTGGTCGACAAGCCCAGATCACGCGCTTTCAGTCTGTCGATCGTCAGGCGGACTTCTGGTTTGTTGAATTTCAGGTTAACATCCACATTCTGGAAAGTGGGGTCTTGCCTGGCTTCATCCAGAAATTTGGGAAGTACTTCACTTAATTTATCAAAATCGAGATTTTGGAGGACAAACTGCACAGGCAGCGAACCCCGCGAACCGGTACCGACTGAAATCGTCTGCTCCTGCGTAGCGAATATCCGTGCGTCATTGAAACGGGCAAGTTTTTTATTGATTTCCTGCGCTATCTCGTTTTGGCTTTTCTTGCGCTGATCGGAGGGTACGAGGCCTATGCGACCGGTGCCGCTGTTCACGCCACCACCCCCAAAGCCTGGAGTAGCAGAGAATGTAAATGCTTTTTCCGGAATAGAATCATTGAGAAAGTCACTGAGCTCATCGGAAACCTGCTGCATTTGCCCAAAACTCGTTCCTTCCGGGGCCGAAAGGTTAAAACGGATACTGTTCCGGTCCTCCATCGGTGCAAGTTCGCTTTGTAAATGCCCGTAGGTGAACCAAATGAGCACACCGCAAGCAACCACAAGTACCCATGCAACCCAGCGCGCTTTCATAAACCCGCGCAGCATGCGATTATAGCCGTCTTCCATGCCGGTAAAGAACGGCTCCGTTTTATTGTAAAACCAGCCGTGGCCAGCGTTCTTGCGGTTCAAAACGACGTTCAAAACCGGGGTAATGGTAAGCGAAACGAATGCGGAGATGAGTACAGCAGATGCGACGACGATCCCGAACTCACGGAAGAGACTTCCCACAAATCCTTGCAGGAAGATCACCGGCAAGAATACTACTGCAAGCGTCAATGAGGTAGAAATAACTGCGAAGAAGATTTCCCGACTGCCCTCCAATGCCGCCTGCCGGATCGGCAAGCCGCTCTCGAGCTTGCGGAAGATGTTCTCCGTGACCACAATACCGTCATCGACCACAAGGCCGGTTGCCAGGACAATCCCAAGTAGTGTCAGGATATTGATCGAAAAGCCACACAAGTACATGACGAAGAAAGTAGCGACCAACGAGATCGGAATGTCGATCAACGGGCGGACGGCTACCAGCAGGTTACGGAAGAAGAACAGGATCACGATTACCACCAGTGAGAAGGCGATAAGGAGCGTTTCCTCTACCTCTTTGATCGACTGCCTCACCAGTCGGGTGTTGTCTATCAGCACATTAAAGGTAATGTCCGACTTGTTGGATTTCTGGATTTCCGCGAGGCGTTTGTTGAATTCATCGGATATCTCCACATAGTTAGCGCCCGGCTGGGGAATAACCCCTAAACCCACTGCATACATGCCATTGTATTTCCAACTCTGTTCTTCGTTTTCAGGGCCAAGTTCTACTTTTGCTACATTGGACAGCCTCACAATACCGATACTGTCGTTTCGGATCACGAGGTCTTTGAACTCCTTTTCACTTTTCAACCTGCCCATCGTGCGGATGGTCAATTCGGTGTTGTCGCCGTAAATTTTACCGGCTGGTAGTTCCACGTTTTCGGCAGCCAGAGTAGTGGAAATGTCATTAAATGAGATGTTATAAGAGCTCATCTTGTCCGGGTCCAGCCATATGCGCATTGCATACCGTTTCTGTCCGAAGATGTTGATTCCGCTTACGCCGTCGATGGTCTGCAAGCTTTGCTGTAAAACGTTTTCAGCATATTCACTGAGTTCCAACAAACCTTTGGAAGGGCTTTGAACGGCGAGCATGAGGATGAAATCCGAATTTGCATCGGCCTTGCTTACAACCGGAGGCGCATCTATGTCCTGCGGAAGGCTCCGCAGCGCCTGGCTCACCTTATCGCGCACGTCATTGGCAGCGCCTTCAAGGTCCGATTCCAGGTTAAATTCCACGGTAATGTTGCTTGCCCCGATCTGACTGGATGAGCTGATACTTTTGATACCGGGGATTCCGTTAATGCTCTTTTCGAGCGGTTCGGTGATCTGGCTTTCGATAATGTCGGCATTCGCACCGGTGTAGCTCGTTCGGATGTTCACGATCGGCGGGTCTATCGCCGGGTAGTCTCTCAGCGAGAGGAAATTATACCCCACTACACCAAAAAGGATGATGAGCAGGTTCATCACGACCGCCAAAACGGGCCGTTTTAGGGACAATTCGGAAATATTCATAGGCTAGGTCTCAAAGGAATAGTCATCGTAACATGGTCGTAGCGACTCTGTCACTTACTTACCGGTATTCAAGCTTCGTACACTTCTCACTTTCACAGGAGCATCGGGGCGGGCAAAAAGTACGCCCGAGACAACCACAGTATCTCCAACGTTCAGGCCTTTGGTTACTTCCACCACATCTTCCCTGCGATCACCGGTTTCGACCTGCGTGAAAACCGCCTTTCCGCTCTTAACGATTACAACCTTTTTGCTGCTTGCTTCGGGAATGATGCTGTTGCTAGGGATCAGAATGCTATTTTTATTGTTGCTGGCATTGAAATATACTTTCGCGAAAGATCCCGGACTCGTGGAGCCGGAATTCAGCACGGCGCGGACGGTAAGATTACGAGTCGTCAGATTAACCTGCGGCTCTATTGCCAGAATGCGTGCCGTTTCGTATTTGCCGGAAGCCTGGTCGAGCAGCACTTCTACCGTACCCCCTTTGGCTACATATTGCTGATAACTTTCCGGAACCGTAAAATCGATCCTGAGGTTGGAGAGTTGTTGCATGCTCGCGATCACACTCTGTGGCGTCACATAGGTACCTTGGCTCACTTTACGCAAGCCCACAACGCCTGTGAATGGCGCTCTGATAATGGTTTTGTCGATCAGCGCCTGCGTATATACCATGTCTGCTTTCAGGGTATTGACATTGTTGGTTGCCAGATCGTAGTCAGCCTGGTTGATACCATTCACCGCGATAAGCTGTTTCAACCTTTTTTCAGTGGTTTCGGCGAGGTCGAGCTGGATTTTCGACCTGCTGAGCTGGGCAAGAAGGTCGGCATTATTGATGCGGGCAATGACCGTTCCTTTTTGCACTGTTTTGCCCTCGGGAACGTCGAGGAAAGTAAGTAATCCGCTTACTTCGGGTCGTAATTCGGCAAATTCGTTGGCCACGACGGTGCCATTCACTTCTACTTTGTCACTGACCTTTTCGGATTTCGCAATGATGACGTCAACGATAGTCGGACCTCCGCCTCCTTTTTGTTGAAAAGTATCCTTTTTTTCTCCGCACGAGAGCGTAATAAAGAGCGAACCGGCAATGAAAAGTGAAGACAGGGGTTTGGTTAAATTCAGCAGTCCTTCTGCACGGGCAGATCTGGCGATAACATTCATAGGGTTTAATTAACCTGGCTTAATGGTTTAGGGGTCCTGGGGACTAAATACGTCCGGTTCAGGGGTTTGTCCAAAATTAGATATTAATCTCGAACGGTTTAGACTTTTTATATCTATAAAAGTTTAATGCCAGCTAATTTTTTTAGAAGGAACTGCCGATTACTTTGAGCAAAGTATCGCATTTCAGTTCGGTCTCGAACCATTCCTGCTCAGGCATAGAATCTTCCGTAATTCCCGCTCCCGCGAAGAATGTAGCGGTGCCATCCTTGAAACGCACAGTGCGAAGATTTACAAACAGATTGGTATCGCCACCCACCTGTACCGGGCCGAGAAAGCCGCTGTAATAGGAGCGGTTATAACCTTCCACATCATTGATGAATTGCAGGCTGGGTGTTTTAGGAACGCCGCATATCGCAGAAGTAGGATGAAGCAGTTTGAGCATTACCGACGCCAGTTCGGGGAAGTTGAGTGCCACAGTATCAACTTCAAATACAGTCCTGAGGTGATATAAGTTGCCCGCTAATACAGTTCGGGGACCCGCTTCCAGGTATTCCCGCAAGCGGATTTTTTTGAAGCATTCAATGATATAACGGCTAACGAGTGCCTGTTCCTCAATTTCCTTCTCGCCCCAGCGGATATCATACTTAGGGATCAGCGCGCCGTCACTGTCGCGCGCTCCCTGCGTACCGGCGAGGGACATCGTTTTGAACGTGCCATCCGACTTTTGCTCTACCAGCCCCTCAGGGCTTGCGCCAAGCCAAATCTCGTTGTCTTCCGGAAGGTTGACGAGCGAAATAAATGCATGTGGATAAGCTTTGATCAATTTCTGAAAAGCTCGCGCAGGCTGGAATGCTTCAGTATAAGCCAGATCTTTCGAGCGCGACAACACTACTTTTTTAAACTGGTTCTGCCGGATCGCCGCCACGGCCAGTTCGACAGTCCGTTCGAAACGTGCTTTTGCGTCGAGCTGGGCATCTATCGGGATTAGGAGCGCGCCAGGCGGTGCTGCCAATGATTCGTTCGTGCGGGTCGATGCGGCGAGCTGTACCAGTTTTTTTACCTCCGTATGTTCTTCGCCGAGTTTGTTATCGATGCCGGTGATCCGGTTCTCTTCTGAAAATGTAAGGATAATGTCGCCTTCCAGGAACAGTACTTGTTGGTCGCTTTCCCAGTAGAATGTACTCATTACAAAGCCGGGACTCATTTTTTCTAATTCAGGGAGGCATTTGTGGATACCGTCCTGAATAGAAATGAGGAATTTGATTTCGTTGGTATGCGGCAGGCGCCAGAGGGCCGATGGGAAGCCCATTATTTTGGATGCTTGCCAAAGCTCCTCGATCTGTAATCCTTCAAATACCGAAATCCCGGTGTCTGTCTGTACTGATAGCATTTATAACGAATGGGCAATGGCCCGTTAGGTCAATTTTCTGCAAAATAAGGTTAGCGGTCTGCATTCACAATAGCCACGGTCAGCCTGCTAATGCAAACCAGTTTGTTTTCTTCATTGGTGATGCGGATATCCCAGATATGGGTGGTGCGCCCGACGTGGATGGGCCTTACGGTGCCGTAAACAAAGCCCGACTTCACTGGCCGCAGGTGGTTCGCATTGATTTCCAGTCCCACCGCATGCTTGTTCTCACCTTCCGGAATACACAAAAACGAAGCAATGCTTCCCAATGTCTCGGCGAGTACTACTGACGCCCCACCGTGCAGAATCCCGAATGGCTGGTGCGTACGTTTATCGACTGGCATTCTGGCTGAAATATAATCTTTTCCGATCTCCGTAAACTCAATTCCGATGTGACCGGCAATCGTATCAGTTCCAAAAGATTGTAGTGAATCAACGGTGACGCTTTTAGCAAACATATCTAAAAAATGTATAAATTTGTATTGGCTTTGCAGAGTAGAAACAAGGTATTTGCAAATTTAATATTTAAATTATCCTATTATTTTGAAAAGAAAATCGATTTACCTTATTCGCCACGGTGAAACTGATTTTAATCGCAGGGGAGTTGTTCAGGGAAGTGGTGTTGATTCCTTGCTGAATGAATGGGGAGAAGCTCAGGCCGCAGCTTTTTTTAATGCTTACCAACATGTTCCGTTTGACAAAATTTATACCTCTGATTTAAAGCGAACACATCAAACGGTTCGAGGGTTCATCAGGCTCGGTATACCGCATGAAAGCTATTCAGGACTCAATGAAATATCATGGGGCGACCGCGAAGGCCGTGAACCCAATACCGGTGATAATAACTATTATCGCGAACTGGTGAATGCCTGGAAAAACGGCCAGGTAGACCTTGCTGCCGAAGGAGGCGAAAGCCCTGTGCAGGTACGCGAACGTCAGGTCGCAGTGATTGAAACCATTCTCTCGCGCCCGCATGAAAGGAATATCCTCATTGCCATGCACGGCAGGGCGATGCGCGTTTTGCTGACAGTGCTTTTTGACCAGCCGCTGATACGCATGGACGACTACGAGCACAGCAATCTTTGTCTCTATAAGATCAATTACTCCTACGATACCCAGCGGTTCGAACTGGAAGTATCCAACGACATCACACACCTTCTTTCCATCGAAATCCCGCAAACGATATAGCAGCCGTTTGTGTAGATTCGTTTCCATTGGTGTATTAATGTACCTTCCCTGAGGGTGCGTTGATACATTTGTGGCTTTTCAATACGTCATCAGCGTTTCTGAGTTCATGTCCAAAAAACGCATCTATTGGGTTCTGCAAATACTGGGCTGGACATTGTTGATCATGTTCGAATACATTCCGTATGTACTTGAATACGGGTTTAAGCTAAGTGAATTCTATTCTGCGCTGGCTAATATTCTGTTGGGCATTTGCCTTACTCACGTTTATCGTCTGGTTATCAGGCGGTGGAACTGGTCGTCGCTGCCGCTACCCAGGCTTGCTTTACGAGTAATCGTATCGGTGTTGTCGATGGGATTGATTATGACAATGATCAATTTGCCGATGGACAGGGAAATTCTGGAAAGCAACATTTTTGACCAGCCGCTGGTTTTCTGGAGTTATTATGCCACCTGGTGTAAGAACCTGTTAGCCTGGATATTGTCGTATACGATTTACCATTACGTAGAACAAAATAGGCTGGCCAGTTACGAGAAGATCATGCTCAAAATGTCGATGCGGGAGGCTGAGGCGAAAGTATTGCGTTCGCAGCTCAATCCGCATTTCACATTCAACGCATTAAACAGCATCCGTGCGCTGGTTTATGAAGATCCCAAACGTGCGCAACTGAGCATTACCCAGTTATCGAATATATTAAGAAACTCACTTCTGGCCGATCGGCGTAAAACCGTCGATTTACAGGAAGAGCTGCGCACCGTCGAAGATTACCTCGAACTGGAAAAAGTGCGGTACGAAGAACGCCTCTGTTACAGTATTACCACCAATCCGCAGGCTATTTACTGGCAGGTGCCGCCGATGATGTTACAGACCCTCGTGGAGAACGGTATTAAACATGGCGTAGCGAAACAAATGGGAGGTGGATTTATCGGTGTAAAATCGGAAATTGCAAATGAATTGCTGGTGATCACGATCCATAATTCCGGTAACCTGGGTAATACGGAAGTAAATGCCGGTAACCTCGGTAATACCGAATCCGGAGGTGTTGGATTGAAGAATACCGCGGAGCGGCTATCCATATTGTACGGCAAGGCTGCGACATTCCGGATTTTTCAGGAAAAGGAAAATGTGGTTTGTTCGGAAATTAAAATCCCGATGTTGTCCGAGGGGGTGATGATGGTGGGAGAGGGATCCGAAAAAGAGAACTAATAACCAAATCAATATACTATAATTATTTTCCTAACTGACTCCATCCGCCATGAGGACCTTAATTGTTGATGACGAGCGGCTTGCACGCAACGAATTGAAAAGATTGCTTGAACCATACACTAAAATTGAAATAGTGGGAGAGGCAGCGAATGCAGAAGAGGCCCTGAAACTGATTGAGGAGCAGCAACCCGAATTGCTTTTCCTGGATATTCAAATGCCTGGTAAAAACGGTTTTGAGCTACTTTCATCGATCGAGGGTAAAACTCCGGAAGTGATTTTTACAACCGCGTTCGACGAATATGCGATCAAGGCGTTCGAGTTCAATGCGTTGGATTACCTGCTTAAACCCATCGATACTGAGCGCCTGAAAGAAACGATACATCGCATCGAGGAAAACCAAGCTCAGCCCGAAGCCCCTTCGCACACCAATGAGCGCGCGGAGAAGGTGCTGGGTGAAAATGATCAGGTATTTGTGAAGGACGGCGAGAAGTGCTGGTTTGTAAAGCTCGGGAAAATCCGCTTGTTCGAGTCGATGGGCAATTATGTCCGCCTGCATTTCGATGACCAGAAGCCTCTGGTACTAAAATCTCTGAATAACCTCGAAGAAAGGCTTGATCCCAATACTTATTTCCGTGCAAATCGCAAACACATCATCAATCTGCATTGGATCGAAAAGATCGAGCCGTGGTTTAGCGGTGGTTTGCTTGTGACGTTGCAAGGAGGTGATAAAATTGAAATCTCCCGCCGCCAGGCTATTCGTTTCAAGGAACTGATGAGCCTCTAATATTTTCCAGGATTTTTAACCAATGTTATGATATTAAGGCAATTGGCTGCCCTTTCGCTAGGGACTTTGCTATTCTGGGCTTGTAACCAGTCGTCAAAAAAGGAAGGTGCAGACGCTAGAGTGGGTTTTCAGAAAGGAGAAATCAAAAAAGAGGATTATGGAAGTTGTGATACGGCTGCCCATAAAGGTGTGACGGTGCTCGTCAGCCTATGGCAGCCAACAGATTCGAGCGCGGTGGCTTCAAAAATCCGACAGATTCTGACCGAAAAGACCATTAAGCGGTTAAATTCTTATGGCGATTCGGCGAGTATCGCCGCGAATCCGGGAGCGAGTGGGAGTGTCAAGGCGGCGTTTGACGTTTTTGAGAAAAATTACAACGACTTCAAAGAGGATTTCCCTGACGCGCCCGGTTGCTGGGAAGTGGAATTGCACGGTGACACCGTCATGATTACTTCGAAAATGCTCTTCTATCAATTAGACCATTATTCGTTTACAGGCGGTGCACATCCCAACAGCTTCACATCTTTCCACGCATTTGATGCGAAGACAGGGGAGGAAGTGGAAATGAAAAGTTTCGTGCAGGATTCTGTCGCCTTGCTGAGCCTTGTCGAAAAGAAATTCCGTGAACTGGGGAAGTTGACGCCGGAAGTTGACCTGGAAGACGAGGGCTATTTCCTGGTCGATCACAAGTTTTTTATTCCAGCTAACTACGTGTTTACGCAGGAGGGTGTGCTTTTCTATTATAATCCTTATGAGATCGCAGCTTATGTACGCGGCGCAATCGACTTTACGATCCCTTACGAAGATCTAAAAGGCATTATTCGGAAAGACGCGGCATTCTGATCACATCTCACCGGAATCCAGAAAGCTGTAATAACCGTCATCGGTAAAGATCATATGGTCCAGAACAGGCAGGTCGAGCAATCGGCCTGCCTCTTTGATTTGTGCGGTAATCACCTTGTCGGCCAGGCTTGGTACAAGCTGCCCCGAGGGGTGGTTGTGCACCAGAATCAGCGAACTGGCCATATGGTCGAGCGCGAGTTTGAATATCATCTTGATATCCATTGGAACACCAGCAATGCCTCCTACGCTCACCTGAATTACCCGCATTACGTAATTCCCACGGTTGAGAAGCAAAATCCAGAATTCTTCGTGCGTTTTGTCCATCAGATAAGGCCGCATCGCTTCGTAGACCGGCTTCGATCCATTGATCTTCCGCTTTTTGTCGGGGATAATGTCGCTGCGCCGCCTGCCCAGCTCCAAAGCTGCCAAAATGGTAAGTGCCTTGGCCTCGCCTATTCCTTTAATTTTCGTCAGGTCTTTGACATTCAGTTTAGCCAGTTCGTTGATATTGTTACCTACCGAGGTCATCAGCATCTTCGCAAGGTCTACGGCGGTCATTTCAGTGGTGCCTGAGCGGATCAGGATAGCCATCAGTTCCGAATCAGAGCAGGCTGCTCTTCCTTTGTTCATGAATTTTTCGCGCGGCTTGTCGTCGTCGTGCCAGTTGATAATCACTTTCGGATTGTCGCTTTTCTTTCTGGGCATATTTGATGATGCATTAGCATTTGCATCATTGATACGCTTCAAGGCGGTTTTGGTAACAAGATTTATTGGGCAAGTTCCGTAAGCGCGGCCCGGGCCTTATTGTCAATACTGTTCTTGTACTCGTGCTTTTTAAAGCTCATCGCTTTTTTGAAAAAAACGATAGCTTTCTGATTATCAGCTTTTTTTTGGTAAACATAACCGATTTGGAGAGCGGATGAGGCGGCAAATCCGGCGGATCCGGGATCGCTTTGTCCCAACGCGAGCGAGCGCTCATAGAATGGCGTACATTCATTTATCCGACCGGATTTTTGCAGAATCCTTGCCGTACGGTAATTGAATTCGGCTTTTTCGTAAGTTGTGACAAAATTTTTTTCAGAAACGGTCTGCATTAGTTCCATGGCCTTCTGGACAAGGCCGCCGTCAGTCGCGTACCGTGCTTTGTAGAGTATTTTCTGCCGCGAGCTAATGTGCCCTGCGATGAATTCCTTTGCCACTCTCTCTGCGAACTGATCGGCCTCCACAATGGTACTGCCTGTCTGGGTCACTTTCTGAACGAAGCTTACCGCTTCCTGATCCCGGCCAGCCAGCCAACGGCACATGAACATTTTGAAATAACTGTCCTTGATATAGTTAAAACCGCGATATTGTTTCAAAAAACGTGAATAGAAGTTGACCGATGCATCATAGTTCCCTTCCTGCAATGCAATCTCACCGCGTAGATAATCGAGGAAGGGAAAAGGCATGTATTCTTTTCCAACTGGCGCTTCTGCGAGAAAATAGGCGGCATCTTCACTCTTGTTTTCCTTCATCAATACGGTGGTCGCAAAGAAATGCAGTAGCAGATTATCCGGCTGTTCTTTCGGCCATTGGCGGATTCGGGCTTGTTGTTCCGGGCTCAGTTGCAGAGTGTATGCGTGCAAAAGCAGATCGATCAGCTCGGCTTCCTGCCTGAAAAACGGCTCTTCCTTCACCACTTCGCGGAGCTCGCGTATGCCTTGCGCTATATTTCCTTTCAAACCCAGTATTTTGGTAATCCAGGTGTAATTTTCCGGGACGGAGCCGATTAGTACATGCAGCAGGCCCAGCGATTTGAGGGTGGGGGTGAACGCAGGGAATTTCTTGCGATTGTCTTCCAGGAGGCGATAGGCTTTGATAATCTCCCAGGAACCACTCACCTCATTGCCGAATTTCAGTTTCGCAAATGCAGAATGAAGCCGTATGTCGGCCTGAAACAGCCGTTTGTAGGGTGATTTTTCAGATAGGTTACCAACATGATCCAGCCGCCTGTCCTGTGCTTGTACAAAAATTTTGTATCGGTTCCGATCCTCGGCGATCAACAGATAATGCAGCTCGGCATAGCTTTCAAGATAAGCAATGAACGGGTTATCCGGCTTCGTGGCACGTTCGTCGTTGATGAGTTCGAGCGCTGCCGGCAGTCGTAGTTTTTGAATTTCAAAATAGGCTTTTTGAAGCTTCGGGGAAAATACGACATCGTTTTGCTCTTCAGCAGCTACCGGTATGGAGCAAATTGTAGATAGGAACAGGTGTATGAGCAGCAGATTTGCCCAGTATTTAAACTTAGAATAACTCCTGCTGATGGTCATGCGCATAAAAAAAGGTTGTCCGGGTGAGACAACCTTTCAATTTAATATAAAAAACGCTTAGCGACGCTGGTGAACCGGCTGAACGCTCTCCACGTCGGCAAGGATACGTCCGCAGTGCTCGCAAACGATCAGTTTCTTGCGCTCGCGAATGTCCGCCTGACGCTGAGGAGGAACAATGCTGAAACATCCGCCGCAGGCTCCACGCTGTACGTGCACAACGGCAAGACCGTTCAGCGAATTGTCGCGGATTTTTTGGTAAGATTTCAGCAAACGTTCTTCAATTTTTTTGATGTGCTTCTCTCTTTCCGCAATAAGACCCTTTTCTTCGGATTCGCTTTCACCTGTGATTACCGAAAGTTCGTTTTTCTTAACTTTCAGGTCTTCGTTTCTTTCGTTCAGGATAGATTCCGCACGGTTGGCATCTTCTTCGATGAGGCGGATACGGGCTCTGGCTTCGTTGATCTTCTTGTCGGCCAGCTGCATGTCAAGTTCTTGCAGTTCTATTTCTTTGGTGATGGCGTCGTATTCGCGGTTATTGCGGACGTTCATCTGCTGATCCTTGTATTTTTTGATCAGTTTTTCCCCTTCTTTTTGCGCATTTTTGAAATTGTCGATCTCGGTATTCAGATTGGCAATTTCAGATTTAAATTTTCCTAAACGCGTTTCGAATCCTATGATCTCGTCTTCCAGGTCCCTTACTTCTTCGGGAAGGTCCCCGCGGGTTTTTAGTATTTCGTCAAGGCTTGAATCGATTTCCTGAAGTTTCAGGAGAGCATCTAATTTTTGTGCGATTGTGTTTTCCATGTATGTCTTTAATGGACTTGTTTCAATGCTTGAAATGTGAGGTAGTCAGCCCTAATGTGAACAGATTATCAGCGGTACTGGTTATCAAATCCAGCTTTCAGGAAAAATAGCGGACCGGATTGGTACTGATTTCTGACAAACAGAGTGCGAAATTACTAAATTTTCCTGATATATAGTCATGCAATAAATTTTTCGTAAACACTTCGCTTTCATAATGTCCTATGTCACAGATCATAATTCGATCTTCTGCATCAAAAAATTCATGATACTTGTAGTCGGCCGTGACATATACGTCCGCACCTGCCGAAAGCGCATTGCCCAGCAGGAAACTTCCTGCGCCACCGCAGACCGCTACGCGTTGGATGGCGTTACCGGTTGGCGCGGTGTGTCTGATTACCGAAGCTTGCATATTATGCTTTAGATGAGCGAGAAATTCGTCGGTTTCCATCGCTTCTGTTAACTCACCTATTGCCCCGGCGCCTACTTCCTGATTTTCATTTTCCAATGCAGATAGATAGTAGGCGACTTCCTCGTATGGATGTGCGCGTTTGAGCGCGGTCAGTACGTTCGCTTGTAAGTGGGAGGGGAGCATTACCTCGACACGATGTTCCTTCACGGTTTCCAGTTCGCCGCGCAGCCCAATGGCCGGATTTGCCATATTTCCAGGAAGAAATGTGCCCAGGCCTTCGCTCCGGAAACTGCAATGGCGGTAATCCCCGATTTTCCCGGCTCCGGCTCCGAACAATGCATTCAGCACTTCCTGCGTATTTTCGACCGGGCAGAAAAAGGCCAGCTTTGTTAAAATCTGTTTTTTGGGAGCCAGTACTTTAATATTTTGAAGTCCAAGCCTTTTAGCAATTTGCCAGTTTACACCTCTTGTGACATGATCCAGGTTGGTATGTGTTGCATAGAGAGCGACATCATTTTTGATTGCCTTGATAACCGTGCGCTCTACATAATTCTTTCCGTTGAGCTTTTTAAGGCCTTTAAAAATGATCGGATGGTGTGCCACGATCAGGTTACATTGCCTGCGGATGGCCTCTTCAACAACGTCCTCAGTGATATCGAGTGTGAAAAGAATTCCGGTGACGGCGGTCTCTACCGAGCCCACGAGCAATCCTGCATTGTCATAATCTTCCTGGTAAGACAGCGGTGCAAGTTTTTCGAGCTGGGCTAAAATTTCTTTGATGAAAGTCATAATTTTTCTCCTGATTCAACTATTTCATTCTCAGAATATTCTTGGAGTAAGAATTATTCTTTCACAAAGAAAATAACTAAATTGCTGTCTAAGGTATTGCAATCGTAAATATTAGTGATAGTTTTGCACCACGTTTTACAAAAACGATTGTAGAACGAATCGGTTTGGTAGTTCAGTTGGTTAGAATACATGCCTGTCACGCATGGGGTCGCGGGTTCGAGTCCCGTCCAGACCGCCGATTTTTGAAATGTTGATTGGTAGTTCAGTGGGTTAATACATGTCCGGCTCCGCCCAGGGTGTCATGCATGAGATGTCCACCGCTAATCTCAGTGAAGTTCTTTATTTAATGGTTTGGTAGTTCAGTTGGTTAGAATACATGCCTGTCACGCATGGGGTCGCGGGTTCGAGTCCCGTCCAGACCGCAGAAAGCTCAGAGAAATCTGGGCTTTTTTCGTTTTAGAGCGCCATATTTGGTAGTTCAGTTGGTTAAAATACATGTCCGGCCCGCGCAGGGTGTCACGCATGGGGTCGCGGGTTCGAGTCCCGCCGGATGCCGGCCCAGCCAGACCGCAGAAAGCTCAGAGAAATCTGGGCTTTTTTCGTTTTAGAGCGCCATATTTGGTAGTTCAGTTGGTTAAAATACATGTCCGGCCCGCG
>NZ_JAKCPW010000007.1 GCF_021440085.1 Dyadobacter sp. CY261 | reverse complement strand
GCTGAATCGATTCTTCTTCATGTTCCTTTCCTTTTATGAAAATATAATCGGAAAGCTCCATTTATTCAACGATCACTTTTAGGGGAAGCTTACATCAGAGCCTCCACTTTTTTTGGTGAGTCACAATAAATAATTCCAACAATTGAGGGTTGGCTGCCTGATTCCTTAACAAATAGATGCGTAGAAAGAGGCGATTGTCTCCTACTTACCACGGAGCTTATTGACCAAGTGGTAGGCACTGCGAAAATTGTCTTTAGAAATGTTCTTCTGCTGTTCGTAAAATTCGGCATGGGTTTGAAGGATTCTTGTGTTAATGATGTTTAATACCACTCAATTGCTCACGTGAAATACTCTGAACCTTCGAAAGATCAACTCCATCAAAAATTGCGTTAGAGATGTCAGCATCGTCAAATTTTGCTCCATCAATAATGGCCCCAGTAAAATCAACCTCGCGCAAATCGCATCTAGAAAAATTGACACCAACCAAGGTGGCATTTCTGAAATTGGCTCTTTGACACATTGCATCGGCAAAATCTGCGTTAGTTAGCTCAGCGTTTGTCAGGTTTGCAAGTTCAAAAGCAGCACCCACACAAATCGCATTAGATAGATTAGCATTAACAAAACTTGACTTTCTTAATTTAGTATCAATCATCGAAGCCTTAGACAGATCGGCATTATCAAAGTCCAGCAGTCCTAAGTTCAAGAGATTAAAATTTATCCCATTAGAAGAATCGACCTCACTTGGAGCATAACCAGGCCTTTTCACAATCACGTCAATTGTCGCCTGGATTTCTTCAACATTCATTATACTGTCAGCTGTATGTTCTCTAATAAACGCTCCAAGGACTTGATTCACCACTAACTTATATGCCTCCGCCCCCTCCGAAATTTTTTGTAAGGCAAAAATCCCACCCATTCTAACATGCGAACTTGTACTACCTAATTGATCAACTGCCTTAGAATAACTCTCGACGGTAAATCTTTGCTGGGAAAGTTCTAAGTTATTTCGCGAGTCAACGACCTGTTCCCAGGAAAAAGCCAGTCCAGCTAACACAAGAACCCCTCCGATTATTTGGGCAATAGTTTTTCTTAATTCGTTCTCCACTTCCAGGAGTTCCTTTACCGAAAGTGAATCAGCCTTTCCCTTCAATTGCCATATTGGAACTTTCCAAAGCAAGAATAATGTCAAAAAAGAACAAACAAACATCAGTAGATAGGCCATTGATTTAGATATTTAACTGATGATACATAAAATATCGTATAGTGGTGACACGACTGGATAGGCACAAAAGGTAGCGATGGAAAAAAGAAACTTTTATTACCATGCGAAGTGCTCCAAAAACAAATAGCGAGTTTGGAGATAATCGAAATTTATTGATTAGCACACCATTCATGCAAATGCCTCGGATATTTCGACTGCAATTTTTTCTTATTTCTATTTAACGGTAGGTAGGTAACATCGAAAAAGAGACGCATTCCTATCACTTGTTTATTAATTGTCAAAGCAACTTTGTTAAGTATTTGCATTGGATACGGATATCTGGTTATACTTGCATTATGTCAATTTCGGATAAAAGCATTTTGATAGTCGGTTGCTTCGACACCAAGGGGGCTGTTTTCGCCTACCTCCGCGAATGCATTCTCGCTCGCGGCGAAACGGTTATCACCATCAATACCGGTATTTTCGGCACAACACAGGCCTTCCCGGTCGACTTTGAGTCAAACATCGTTGCATCCGCCAGCGGCAGCGACATGTATAGCCTCCGCCACGATCGTGATCGCGGCAAGGCTATTGACATCATGGGAAAAGGTGCCGCCAGCCTGGTTTCGCAGCTTTATGCCGAAAACAAAATCAAAGCGGTGATCGGCATGGGCGGTGGCGGTGGCACTTATATCGCGCTTTCGGCCATGCAAGGCATTCCCTTTGGCATACCGAAAGTTTGCCTCACCACACTGGCAACCAAAGACTTATCGCGGCAGATTGGCGATAAGGACATTATGCTGATCCCTTCGGTGGTAGACGTGGCGGGCATGAACCACATTCTCAGGCAGCTTGTGGCGCAGGCGGCAGCAGCCGTATGTGCCATGGCAGGTGTGGAAACTTTGAGCGAACACACCCGCTCACGGAGCATTGCCATCAGCATGTTTGGAAATACCACAGCCTGCGTCGACAAATGCACCGAACTTTTGAGTAATGCCGGATTCGAGGTGCTTGCCTTCCATGCCACAGGCGTAGGCGGTAAAACGATGGAATCGCTCATTCGCGAAGGATGTTTCGAAGCCGTGCTCGACATTACTACCACCGAACTGGCTGACGATTTGTGCGGCGGCATTTGCAGCGCCGGCCCCGAAAGACTGACCGCCGCAGCCGACATGGGCATTCCTCAGGTCGTCGTACCGGGTTGTATGGATATGGTCAACTTTGCACATCTGGACACCGTTCCGGCCGCATTCGCGGGCAGGCACTTGTACAGCTGGGCACCAGACGTGACGCTCATGCGCACCGACGAACATGAAAACGCGATCCTCGGCGAACGCCTGGCGCGAAAAGTGAGCCGGTCGCCTGCGGAGGCGACGATAGTGCTTCCGCTGCGGGGCATTTCCCAAGTAGCGTCGGAAGGCGGGATTTTCCACAACCCTGCTGCTGACCAGGCATTGTTTGGGGCGATCAGAGAACATGCTGGCAGCCACGTGCATGTTATCGAAGCCGATACGCATATCAATGATCCAGCATTTGCCCATTTGTTGGTCGACACATTGCTGGGCGTTTTGCGAAAGACAAATCATGAAATCTAGAATCAATATTATCCATTTATAAACACAACCGAAACGATATGCCTAACCCATGGACAGGTAAAGGAAACCCCTACACGAAACAGGAAGTCAGAGACCGCTTGCAAAACACGATCGATCAGGGCAAAGCCATTATCGCGGCCGGCGCCGGAACGGGCATCAGCGCCAAATTCATTGAAAAAGGCGGAGCCGATCTCATTATTATATACAATTCGGGCCGTTTCAGAATGGCTGGGCACGGCTCCACGGCTGGATTAATGGCTTACGGCGACGCCAATGCGGTAGCGATGGAAATCGGCGAGTTTGAAGTATTGCCAGTGGTGGAGGAAATCCCGGTGATATGCGGCGTCCACGGCTCCGACCCACGCCGGAGAATGTGGCACCATTTGTTGAAAGTGAAAGAAATGGGCTTTTCGGGTGTCAACAACTTCCCTACCCATAGCATAGTAGACGGCCATTTCAGGAACGTACTGGAAGAAACCGGCATGGGGTTTGCCAAAGAGGTAGAAATGATCCGACTATCGACGATGATGGACCTGTTTTCGATCGTTTATGTCGCAACGCCGGAAGAAGCCCGACAAATGGCGGAAGTGGGCGCTGACGCCATTATTGCACATGTGGGCACTACGGTAGGCGGTTCCATTGGTGTTGTGGACGCTACTTGCAGTATAGATGAAGCTATTGCCCGCACCCAGGAAATCGGAGATGCCGCCCGGGATGTGAATCCCAACGTATTTGTACTCGCACACGGCGGTCCGGTAAATACGCCCGACGACGTCCGCGAAGTGCTCTCCCGAACCGACATTCACGGATTTGTGGGCGCATCTTCCCTCGAACGCATGGGCATTGAGCAATCGCTGACAAATCTGACGCGTGATTTTAAGAAATTGACCTTGGGAAAATCTTAGGAGCAATAAAAAGAGGCTCCTTTATCGCTATGCTAAACAGGTGATAGCGACAAGAGAGCCTCGTTTATGTCAAAGTGCTTCTACCCAAATCATTTATACTAAAAACCTAGTTTATTTCAATACAAAAACAGCCTCCTGACCACCACACCCCCATCAGTTTTCACCCGGACAAGCACAATACCACTGGCAACAGACGATAAGTTCAGTTTCGGCCCTTTCGAAACCATCAAAATCCGTCCCGAAAGATCATAAACCGTCACTTCCCGAATTACCGCACCGGTTTTGATAAAAGCTTGCCGGGTGGCGTCGGCCCAGACGATTACTTCGTGGTGGGGATCGGCAAATTTCACGGCCTGGGTGCGCGAGTGCTCGAAGGTGCCGTCGAAATCAACTTGTCGCAGTCGGTAATAGTTGAGGCCCGGCGTGGGCTTTTCGTCCCGGAAAGCGTAGTCGTTGCTTTGCGAAGTCGTGGCATTGCCATCCACAAAACCGATATCTTCCCATGTGAAACCATTCATACTGCGCTCGATGTAGAAACCGGCATTGTCGGTTTCGGAAGTTGTGTGCCAATCGAGTCTGACGATGGAACCTGCCAAACGGGCATTGAATGACACCAGGTTAACCGGCATCGGATCATTAAAGCGAAGTTTGACCGCGTTGGATTGGTAAACTGCTTTCCAGCCAACAGCGAGCCCCGTCACCGCACTGAATGTGCCTGTTACCGACGTTGCCGTGAGAATTGTTATCTCATCACCGACTTCCGGCGTATAGTTGACGGTTACCGCCAGCGAGCCGCCAAGTGTTGCCGTTCCGATAACTGCTATTCGATCGTGGTCGGTACTTCCCGTGCCATTGACTTCGATATCCATGATGCTGTTGCCGAAATCCTTGCCATCGCTGAAAGTCAAGGTTCCGGGCGAATAACCCGGTGAAAGTGTTCCACCCGCGTTCGTAAAGGAAGCCGCAATTATTTGCCCGGCACCTTTGAATACACCCCCGGTATTATTGTTGAAAATGCCTGCCCCCTGCTGTGTGAGCAGGCTGGCTATCGCACTTACACCGCCAATCGTTACTTTTCCTGCATTGTTAAATGTATTGTCTTCCAGGAAAATACCTTCAACCGTATTGTCAACCTTGATATCCCCGCCTGCTTTGTTCACCAGAAACGACTGGTTCTGGATTCCGTAAGTACCCGCGCCTGCCACCGAACCGATCGTCAGGCCGGCTTCGTTGGTGAATGTACCGTTAAAAACGCGCAGCCCTGCCAGCGACGTGCGATCGATCCTGATATTCCCTCCCGCTTTGTTATCGAAAACCGTTTCATTGAAAATACCATGAACGCCCACGTTGGCATTGCCACCGATCGTAATATCCGCTTCGTTCGTGAATGTGCCTTTCAGCTGATAGATTCCGGTATCGGTCGTCCGGTCGATCCGGATATGTCCGCCGGGGCTATTTTTAAAATCCTTCTGGTTTGAAATACCGTACGTTCCCGCGTCTGCCACCCCGCCTATCGTGATCTCGGATCCATTGTCAAAAGTCCCCCCGAGGTGTGCGATAGCGATGCTGCTGGAGCGGTCAATGAAAATCCTTCCGCCGGCGGCATTTGAGAAATCGCCGGCACCTCCGGTCTCGATTCCATACTTCCCTACCGACGCCGATGCTCCGATGGTAATGTCGGCAACATTGCTGAAAGAGGATTTGGAAAAAATAGCCGCCTCCGTACTATTATCGATCTTAATATTTCCGCCCGCATTGTTGTTGAACTGGCCCACCAGGTCGATACCATACTTTCCTACGGAGGCCAACGCCCCGATCGTAATGCTCGATTTGTTGGTAAAAATAGAGGCAATATCGATGGCTGTCATGTTTGTCCGGTCGATGTTGATCGTGCCGCCCGCATTATTAGCGAAGGTTGCTTGCAATCTCATACCATAATCTCCACCCGAAACCGCTTCTCCGATGACGATTGCCCCCGAATTGCTGAATGCACCTCCCTGGTGCCGAATCGCGCTGGGAAGCACCGACGAGGGACCGCTCACACGGTCGATATGAATCACAGCACCGGTATTATTATTAAAAGTACCGGTGATAAAAAGTCCAAATCGCCCCACCGTTTCCAAACCGCCGATGGTGATCGTACCATCGTTAATGGCCGTCCCGCTGGTTTCCATGCCCTGGTTTCCCGTCCGGTTTATCGATAGGGTTCCCGCATTCACGAACATGGCGTTGGCATTACGCAGTCCCGTCGTTCCGGGTTTGCTTACTTCGCCCAATGCAATGCTTCCATTGTTCGTCAATGTGTCGGAGCCGATATTGATACCAAAGTTTACAGCACGGTCGACTTTCAACGTGGCACCGGCTTTGTTAACAAAAGTCCCCCAGCTATCAACCCCGATATTACCGGCTGTCGCTACTGAACCGACGGTGATATTTGCCGCATTCGTAAACGCCTCTTTGTCGTTGTAAATGGCGGTATTAGTTGTATTGTCAACACGAATGTCCCCTCCGGCACTGTTATCAAAGGTTCCGCTATTGTAAATACCATGGGATCCTGCACCCGCCGCTGCGCCGATGGTGATTGCCGCCGCATTGGTGAAGGTCGCGTGTATAGACTTTGTTTCGTCGAGATTGTTCACCAGCGCTTTGGCCGAGGAACGATCAATACTAATATTTCCACCAGTATTGTTGTTAAAAACAGCGTCGTTCCAGATTCCATGCAATCCGACAGGACTATTCGCCCCGATCGCGATGTCCGCATGGTTGGTAAATGTGCCGGATGCATTGTAGAGGCCGGTATCCAAAGTGCTGTCAATGCGGATCTCCGCACCCGCCAGGTTATTAAATATGCCCTGATTTATGATAGCATAGCTACCTACACCTTTGTTGGAACCCAAAATAAGCTGGCCACTATTGCTTACGGTGCCTTTATTGTTGAACCCTGCCGTAAAATCGAAAGGTGCGGCATAAGTACTAGACCCGTTGATCGTGAGCGTTCCTCCGGGGTCAATGGACAGCGAACTCTCCGCTTCCACGCGCACCGCGTAGGCAACCATGCTTTGACCATTCCCAATAACGGGGTCGTGGGTTGATACATTCGGAATGATTGCTTCGGTCAAGATTCCCGGGATACCCGGCGACCAGTTGGCTGCATTGTTCCAGTCCGAATTTTCATTACCCGTCCAGGTAGTCTGGTTTGTCAGGAATTCATATTCAAATGCGACAATGTACGTGCAAGCGCTTCCCAGGGGTGTGATTTTGGCATACAAAGTGTGGTTGCCTATACCTAGCGATACGTCCGGAACGAAGTGATCGGGTGCGGTGAAGGTCCCTGCCGGATGCGTTGCGTCGCTATCTTTAAAAATTCCGTCGATCATACCCGAAAATCCGCTGCCCAGGCTAAAAATCGGTGTCGGTTTGTCATGAACGATCACCTGATTGTTGGTAACAGTCCCGTTAATGCTGCCGTATTTCAGCGTGCCGTCGTTGGTAAAGGTACCGTCGTTGGCTAGCATATTGGTGATCAGGGTCAGGCCGCCATTGGTAATGGTTTTGGATAGATCATTTTTCAAATCACCACTTACCACAAGCACTTTCGCGCAATGGCTATTATTGAAATTCCCCGCATTCCACAAACCGAAATCCGCCGTAAGAGATGGGCTGCCTAGCGTCAGTTCTCCATTGTTCTGGACGGTACCCGCGTTGTAAAAGACTGTTGCCGAGCCGGAAACGGCCTTCACGCTATTGACGGTCAGGCTGGCTGTCGCTGAAACCGTAAGGGTTGCACCCGTTTGCACTTCCACGGTTTTGGCCAGCGCGGCTATCCCGGCACCGATCACCGGGGCGTTTGCCGAAGCCGCGATGATCACCTCATTGCCTTGCGCAGGCACGCTCGCGGGCGACCAGTTGCATGGCGTGTTCCAGTCGGTGTCGGTGGATCCTGTCCATGTGAGCGGACCCGACGAGGTGGTGGGCACGCAAACATCACTGCCCTCCCCTGCGATGGTAAATGTGTAAGGATTTTCATTCGAATCGTCGCTCGCAATGCTTACCACCGCGGTTTTCGCACCTAACGAACCGGGATCGAAAGTGATTTCAAACTGGCTTGTTGCTCCGGCAGCTATCGTGGCAGCGGGCTGGGATGTGACGGAAAAATCGGCGGAGCCACTCAGGTTCACCACCGGCGTACCGGTCAGTGTGAGGGGTTGATCGCCTTTATTCTCAATCGTAAAACTGCGTACGGCATTGCCTGCCAATGTGTAAACAGGACCGAAGTTAGTGAATTTATAGTCGACAGGATTGTTATCGCCGTTAGCTATATTGTTGCCGTTCCCTTTAACATTGATATCGGGGCCCGGTGCGGTGTATAGGTATGTAAAAGGAACAATGTAGCTGCATGCAGCGCTTTGGGGAGTAATTTTGGCATACAATATATGACTTCCCTCGGCTAAGCCGACCGGCACAAACTGGTTGGGTGCCGTGAAAGTCCCCGCAGATTGCGTCGCCCCGGCATCCGTAAAAATCCCATTAACCGTTCCCGTAAAATTGCTCCCATATGTAAAGATTGGCGCAGGGGCATCTTTGATGACCAGCGCATGATTGAGGTAGGGTTCTGTAAAAGTCCCATATTTTAAAACACCATTATTCGTAAATGAACCATTATTGGCCAGGTTGTTCTTTATCTGCACCAATCCCGCATTAGTTATCGTTTTCGAAGCCGAATTGGAAAGGTTACCTGCCAGTACCAGCAAACTGCCGCATTCGTTGATGGTCATCTGAGCATCGTTTTGCACGCCATCGGGTCCAACAAATGCTACTGCACCGATTTTAACCTGACCGCTGTTGCTGAAAGAACCTGCTGCATTGTATAGTCCTGCGACGGCTGAATGATCGATGCTGATACTACCCGTGCCCGCGTTTTCAAGGTCACCGAGATTTTCGAGCCCATAATTGCCTACGCCGCTTGCAGCGCCGATAATAACGGCTCCGGAGTTGCTAAAGGTTGCGGCTCCCACACCCGCGGGGTTGAAGTTATTCATCAGGCCGATCAGAGTCGTTTGGTCGATGTGAATTGTTCCCGCACTATTGTTTTGAAAGGTCCCGTCGTTCCAGATGCCGTGCTGACCGATGCTGGTGCCGTCGCCGATCACAAGGTTACCGCTATTGGTGAAAGTGCCGGAAGCATTATAAATTCCGGTATTCGCCCAGCGGTCGATCTCAATGGACCCGCCGACAGCATTATCAAATGTCTGCTGATTGACGATCCCGTGTGTGCCCACAGTGGCCGCCGATCCGAGGAAGATGCTTCCACCGTTGGTAATAGTCCCAAGATTGTTAAGGGCGGTGGTGAAGGTAGCAGGTGACGTGTAGGGTGCCGATCCGTTGATTGTCAGACTGCCCGACGCCTGGATAATAAGCGAGCTATTGGCCCCTACCAGCACCGATTTGGCCACAGCGTTGGTTGTGCCGGATATGATCGGGTCATTCGGACCGTCGGCGATCGTCACATCGACACTCGCATCCGGCACCCCGTTCGACCAGTTTTCTGAATTGTTCCATTCCGTATCAGCGCTGCCATCCCAGGTGGTCTGCGCCATTGCGCCCGACATTGCCATCAGCAACACCGGCAAAAGCATTACCAATGACCTCAGCCCAGCTTTTCGGATGATCGATGAAGCAAGTATAGTTCGTCTCATTTGTTGTGGTTTTAAACAGGAATGTACCAGGCCGATTGAAGTACTTGTTCTTTTTACAAACCAAGCCGGCGGATGACCGCCATTTGACCATGGACGATGGAAAATAGACCATAGACCATAGACCATAGACCATGTGTTCTATGTCATTGTATATTAATGGTCTATGGTCTATCGTCCATGGTCATTAAGCATACCGTCCATGAAACCGCACCCGGCGGTCGGCGGTCAGCGGTCGGCCGTCGGCCGTCAGCCGTCAAATCGGCTGCGCCACATACCGCAGGTACGGTTTCACGGTTTTCCAGCCTTCCGGGTATTTCTCTTTTGCCTCGGCATCGGATACGGCGGGAACGATGATCACTTCTTCGCCATTCTGCCAGTTCACAGGTGTTGCCACTCTGTGTTGGGCTGTGAGCTGCATAGAGTCGAGGACGCGCAGGATTTCGTGGAAATTGCGGCCCGTGGTCATCGGGTAAGTGAGGTTCAGCTTGATCTTTTTGTCGGGGCCAACGATGAAGACCGAACGTACAGTCTGGTTAGTCGCGGCGGTGCGGCCTTCCGAGGTGCCTGGCTCATCGGCCGGAAGCATGTCGTAGAGCTTGGCGATGGCGAGGTCGGGGTCGCCGATCATCGGGTAGTTGACGGCATGCCCCTGTGTTTCCTCGATGTCCTTTTCCCATTTCAAATGGCTTTCCACCGGGTCGACGCTCAGGCCGATCACTTTGCAGTTACGTTGCTGAAACTCGGGTGCGAGCCTGGCCATGTATCCCAGTTCGGTTGTGCACACCGGCGTAAAGTCCTTAGGATGGGAAAAAAGAATAACCCAGCCATCGCCGATCCATTCGTGGAAGTTGATGATGCCTTGGGTGGTGTCGGCCTGGAAATCCGGCGCGAGGTCGTTCAGTCTCAAACTCATTGTGTTGGGAGATTAAGGGGTTTATACATTTTTACGATCGTGCATGGAGGCATCAAGAGCTGTCAGAGAAGCGTATACCGCTTTTTACAGATCTCACATTCGTAGCATTCCGGTTTGAGTTTGCCCAACGAAACGATTTTCGCGATCCGGCCAGCGAGACACATCTTGTCGGTAACAACCAGGTTCCCCCCGCACACCGTGCAGCGGATTCCCATAATGGTCCGTTTTATGATGATTTTGTCCAGATCAAGCAAACCCATAACACCGCCAAAAATGGCGTTTGCCAGGCATATGGGCAAAAAAAAGGGATGAATGTAGGAGGTTTGGGATGAATGGGCGGCGGTTTGGGAAATGACGGATGACCGCTGACCGCTGACGGCCGACCGCTGACCGCCGACCGCCGACCGCCGACCGCTGACCGCTGACCGCCGACCGCCGACCGCCGACTACCGAACAATGCTGTGCCTGGGTCTTTTTATAAAAAACTGCAAATATCCAAACCCGATTTTTCAAAACTGCATGGTTTGAGATCAATGAAGACCAACAACGGTCGGTTGTCAGCGGTCAGCGGTCGGCCGTCAGCCGTCAGCCGTCGGCCGTCATCGCTCACATCACCCCAAACTGCTCTTAAATCTATTCATCTTTGCAAACAACTCTTCGGAACGAAGGTAGAGATTGGTAAATTCGTCGGATGAGATGTAACTCCTCCTTTGCGACAAATGAAGGCAGTTGACGCATTCAGCCAGCGATCGAATCGAGTATCCCAGAAACTTCTTTTGTTCGGCATTTGACTGCCCTATTGAACCCTCAGCAATATTCAATGAAACAGAATCAGCCGCTCTTCTAAATTGAGAAGTTAACGAAAACATTTCATCCTTCGGAAAGCGAAGCGTCAACAAATGAACTTCATCAGCAAACACGATAGCCAGCTTCCAGATTTCGAGCTTTTCAAATTTGTATGACATAGTTGAATGTGGGGACCGCCGACGGCCGACCGCTGACCGCCGACTATAGAGCATAGTTAATCAATAGCTAACGATAAATGCTATCGATTCTCGAATCAATAATCTGCCGCCGGGAATGAGTTATCAACCGTTTTCTCTCAAATCAATTTTATTGTCGAACATATGCGATCGGCCGTCGGCCGTCGGCGGTCGGCGGTCGGCGGTCCAATCATCACCCGTCCACCCTAATCCCCAACGCCCGCAACAACTCCTCCCGGTACGACTTACCGATCGGCAACTTCGTACCATGAACCGACAGCTCACTGGGAAAAATGTCATCTATAAAGTGGCTGTTCACTGAAAATCGCCGGTGGATGCGTAAAAAACGCTGTGGTTCTAGCTGCTCCATGAAATCGTTGATCGTGGAGCGGACCATTACTTTCTTTTGGGAAGCCAGGTGCAGAAGGACATAGTTCGCTTCACTTTCCAGGTAAAGGAGTTCGTCGAAGAAGATTTTCCGGAAAACATAGCCGTCCTTGACAAACATGAAGTTCTTGGCGTGATAGGATGCCGGTTTCTCCTGCTTTGTGAGGTTTTGGTGCCTGGCCTGGCTGGCAGTGAAGTTATAGAATGCGATCTCTATCGCGGCGTAAAGCTCTTCTTTGGTAAACGGTTTGACGATATAGGCGTGCGGCTTTACCTTCTTGGCGCGGTCGATGGTTTCGATGTCGCTGTTGGCTGTCAGGAATATGAATGGGAGCTTGTAGGTTTCGTTGAGCTGTTCGGCCACATCGAAGCCGTCCTTGCGGCCGGCAAGCTGAATGTCGAGCAGGAGCAGGTCGGGCCTGTCGTTTTCGAGCATTTCGAGTGCTTCGGTGTAGTTGATCGCCGGCCCGCAATGCGTGTAGCCGAGCTCATCGAGGGTGCTTAGTATCGTCCGCGCGATGACGAGTTCGTCTTCAACAACGCCTATTTTCAGATCTGACATAAGGGTTAATCCTGGTTTTTTCGTATTTCCCGATTGGTGAAATGGATGGTAAACATCGCGCCATTCACGGTTTCATAATGCACCGTTCCTCCGATCTGTCGGCTCAGGTCATTGACGAGCTGCAAGCCAAGGGTCTTCGCCTTGCCGGGATCGAACAGCTCCGGCAATCCTGGCCCGTTGTCGGAATAGATTAGCCTGAACCTCCCTTCCGAAGCCGTTTCAATGGTCACTGCTATTTCACCTTCGGGCACATTTGAAAACGCATATTTAAACGAATTTGACAACAATTCGTTCAAAATAAGCCCCAATGGAACCGCAGAGTCTATATCGAGGTGCAAATCAGGCACTTCTATCGCCAGCGAAACATTCTTTTCCTTTTGAAATACGCTTTGTACCTGCCTCGCCAGGTCATTCACAAAACGTTTCAGATTAATACTACTCAGGTTTTCGAACTGGTAGAGGTTCTGGTGGATCAGCGCAATACTTCTGACCCGGTTGCGGCCTTCCTGCAATGCCTCCCTCGCGGCCTCGTCGGAAAGGCTTTTGCCCTGCAATTCCAGCAGGCCGGAAATTACCTGGAGGTTGTTTTTGACCCGATGATGGATCTCTTTCATGAGAACATCCTTTTCAAGCAGCAAGGCTGTCTGTTCCGAAAGCGATTGCTTCAACTGCATAGTCCGCTCATTCACGGTTTCTTCCAGCCGCTTCTTCTCCCACGCCAGTTGCTTGACCCTGAACCGGATAAACAGGTAAATCAATGATCCAAGCAATATTCCGACGGCCAGAAAGAAGTACCATTGCAGATAAATCGGTTTTAAAACACTCAGCGGAATGCTCAGCTCACGCTTATTCCATGCGCCTTCCCTGTTTTGCGCTTTGATCCTCAGCACAAAATCGCCGTAGGGCAAGCCGCTGATCCGCACCGAGTTTTCATTGATATATACCCAGTCTTTATCCAGCCCTTCTATCTGGTAAGCATACCGGTGCCCCTCTTCCTTGGTGAAATCGAGTAATTGGAAATCCAGCGTAAAGAATTTGTCGTCGGGTTCGAGGACTATGCCCGAATTTCGCAATAGATCGGCTGTTTTATTTACCAGTTCATTCGCCGAGCCCACAAACTGGTTGAATGCAATAACCTGCAAAGGCACTTCAAGTGCCGCAGTATCGGTGTGGAACTCGCGCGGATCGAAGCCGATCACGCCATTCAATCCCCCAAAATACAATTTGCCGTCATCTGCCTTGAATGAAGATGTCCGGTTGAATTCGTTGTGGGAAATACCGTCGGTGGTGGTATAGGTACTAACCGAAAAATTACTGGGATTGAAACGGATCAAACCGTAATCCGAGCTGATCCAGAGATTCCCGGAAGCGTCGGGCTCGATCCGGTACAGTACATCGGACGGAAACCCGGCCGTAATGTTGAACTGCCGGAAAGCATTCGTTTGAGGGTTCCATCGATACAGGCCCTCGCCGTTGGTAGCGAGCCACCAGGTACCGTCGGGCCCTTGCCAGGCATCCAGCAAACTCAGCCCATTCAGGAAAGGCGATTGTAACCGGGCCATCCGCATGAGCCTGCCACCCGGCGACGGCCTGTCGGTCAGCTGATACAAGCCGTTTTCAGCCACTGCCCACACCATACCCGCTTTATCCCGCAAAAAACGATAGATAAACTTAGCGTCGGGCATAGAAGCCGTCTCCAGCGGCAACGAGTCGATCCGGTTGGTAATGGAATTGAAAACTGAAAACCCGTCGATCCTGCCCAGCAATAAAAGACTGTCGTTCAATGAGTAAAGCGACCATATTTCCGATGGCGGCATAGGCAGGCCAATCATCCTGTTCCGGGCCTCGTCGTAACGCGCAAGGCCTGCGCCGCCCGTATAAATGCTGCCATTGTGCCTTCCCAGGCCGTAGTTGATATACGGATTTTTAATAGCCTGCGTCAGCCCGCCCTCCTGCCTGAATGTGTGGGCCCAGATATTCGCGACGACCTTACCGCTACTGTCGGCATAAATGCCCCGCGCCTGGCCGTTGGGCTCGTCGGACTGCTGGCTCGTGGAAAAGTAAGGTTTGAAGCGGTTCTTTTTGATGGTGAGCTGCATGACGCCCGACGACGTACAAAGCCAGAAATTCCCGAGCTTGTCCGGGAAAAGCCGGTATATAAACAGATTTTCAAACCCCCTCATTTCCGATTTCCCTATGACCCGCAGGAATGCATTTTTATTCCAGATATAGAGCGCATCAGTGGCAATATAAAAAGCCGCGGCCCTGCCGTCTGTCGCAGGCCAGATCTGAAACCAATAGCGGCCTTTCACCCGATCCAAATGATATCTTGCAAGATCCGGAACCGGAACCAGCTCACCATTTTGGGCCAGCTTTTCTACAACAAACGTGTCCTCGCTATCCGCTGTGTTGTAGGCGATCAGCAACTCTTTCCGGTCTGTGAGGCCAATAGGCAGTGAGCGCAGCACATTATGCTGCCGGAACGGGACAACGCTCTTGCCCGTAACCATATATTGTGTTTGCTGATTAATGAGCTTCAAATGGGCGACCCCCTGAATAAATGTGCAAACTGGCCCTGTGGTGCGGTAATCAAAGAGAGAATCCTGTCTGACCCATTTGTTCATTTCCAATATCAGCCGGAAACCTTTCTTAGCGGAATACCGCCAGTACCGGAAAGGCGAAGCCGTTAGGAAACTGGTTTCATCGGTGCCGTCATTAGCGATCCAGTAGACGTCCCGCTCCTTGAAAGGCAAATCAGGAAAAGTGGCTGTCAGCGTTTTGACTTCCTGGGTGGCAGCATCCATCACATCCACCTTTCCAATGGTGGTGAGCTGGAAGCCCACACTACCATATTGAATGAAAAGTCGGTTGGCATCATCGACAGCCAGTTGTACGACCTTGTTCTCCTGAAGCCGGTTTCTTTGACGGGTAAAAAGCAAGGTTTTGCTCCCGTCGAAACGGTTCAACCCATTGCGGGTACCAAACCACAGAAAGCCGCCCGCATCCTGCACCCCGCAAAATACCTCATGGGACGCGAAGCCGTTCTCGACGGACAGTAACCGTTTCGTGATGGTGTAATCCAGGCGAATGGAATCCTGCTGCCCGAGCAATGCATGGGCATAAAGCAGCAATATCAGAAACCAGCGCTTTTGAAAACCGCTTTCAGCCAGTTTCAACACCCGACGATCTGCCAAGGATAGATTGATTTGATGATGGAAATGCCAAGATAACGCATTTTACATCATCAGAAACCATTAACCGATGGCAACAGGGCAACTCAAAGAAGTTTGTCAAAATGAATGGGTAACTCACGGATACGCTTGCCGGTTGCGTGGAATACTGCGTTGGCCACAGCAGCCGGCATGGCTACCAGCCCGATCTCCCCTACCCCTTTAACACCCAATTCATTGATCAGATCGTCCCTCTCATCGGCAAAAATCACGTCGAGCTCGTTGATATCGGCATGTACCGGTATATGGTATTCGGCGAGATTCTGGTTCATGTATTTGCCCAGCTTTTCGTCCAGGATCGTTTCCTCATGCAATGCTTTGCTGATACCCCACACCATCGATCCGGTGATCTGGCTGCGTGCTGTTTTCGGATTAATGATGGTACCGGCCGCAACGGCGGTGATCGCCCTCGTTACGGTGATCATTTTCAGTTCTTTATCCACTTCTACTTCCACAAAAGCGGCACTATGCGTTGCCTTTGCGTATTTTCTCAATTTCAAAACATGCGGGGCACCCATATTCGTCGTTTTCACAGGCCTCCCGCCATTCGCCGCCACAATCTCCTGAAATGAAACGGAGACGGACGGACTCCGCCGCAAAAAAATACTACCATCCCTGAATGCAACATCCTCGCCGCTGACGTTTTTGAACGGCGAGCCGTCGATGTCCTTGGCCTTTTTCAAAAGCTTCTTCTTCAACGCTTTCACGGCAACGACAATACCGACACCGGTGGATGCAGTCATCGACGACCCACCCTGAAACATGGAAAAGGGCTTCTTACTGTCGCCGTAGTTAAATGTGACATTTTCCATCGGCATGCCTAGCTCATCCGCTGCCACCTGTGTCATCACGGTCAACGTCCCTGTGCCGATATCCGTGACGGCATTGTTCAAAACCAGCTTGCCGTCCTGGGTGATCATCGCTTCCACACGTGACGGGAACTGGTAAGCGTCCCAAATGCCCGTGGCCATGCCATAGCCCACAAACTTGTTGCCGCGCGTCATGCTGCCAGGCGCAGGACTGCGTTTTTCCCAACCGAATTGCTTGGCCGCCCGCATATAACACTCGCGGAGTGCCTTACTCGTAAATGGCTTGCCTGTTACAGGATCGGTCTCAGCATAATTGCGCAACCGGAATTCGAGCGGGTCGATACTTGCTTCGTAGGCCAGCTCGTCCATCGTGCATTCAATTGCATGCAGGGCCGTCACGCCGCCGGGCGCACGCATATCCAAGGGTGTGAAAAGATCCAGGGAAGCCAGTTTATATTCAAAAAGCGTATTGGGCGCCGGGTAAAGTTTGTGGCTCCACTGAGCCACGGTTTCTACATAATCCTCAAACTGGGAAGCTTCTGAAATAGCCAAATGGTTCAATGCGGTGAGACGGCCATTCGCATCCGCTGCGAACCGCAACCGCTGATAACTTTGCGGCCGGTGCGGGAATGGGTACATCTGCTTCCGTTCGAGCACTACCCTGACGTTCCGCTTCAAAAACAATGACGCCATCACGCACAGGTAAAGCTGATATTGCGGCCTCAACCCGGCGCCGAATGCCCCGCCAACAAATGGCGACAACACCCTTACATCCTTGTAATGCAAGCCAAAGACATTGGCCACAAACAGCTGGTTGTTGACCGTTCCCTGCGTTTTATCATAAATCGTCAATTTGCCTTCGCCCTCATACACAGTGGTAGTGGCAAACAACTCTATCGGATTATGATGTTCCGTACCATGCCGGAATTCAGAATCGACCTTTACGGGCGAATCTTTGAACGCTTGTTCGAAATTGCCTGTTGGCGGCGGCGGAGGTGGTTTTAGCATGGTCGCCAGCCCCTTCTCGGGTTTGCGGGCCTTCTCGAGATTGTGATCAAGGCAAGTTTCAAATGGTTCTTCCTGATATTCGATAATAACCAGCGTGGCGGCATAGCGTGCGGTTTCGAAATCTTCGGCGATCACCAGCGCGAGCGGCTGTCCGTTGTACTTCACCTCCGCATCGAGCAAAGGTTTGAAAACGACTCCGGGTGGCGCGTCCATATCTGTATATTTCAGGTCGACCGATGCCACGTCCGGCCTATTTTCATGGGTAATGACCTCCAAAACACCGTTCAACGCCTTCGCCGCGCTAACATCGATACGGGTAATCTTTCCCTTCGTGATCGTGCTATTGACGACATAGCCGTATAGCAGATCAGGAACATCATATTCAGCTGCATACCTGGCCGCACCGGTGACCTTCAACTTCCCTTCCAGCCTGCTGACCGGCCTTCCTACCATTGGTTGTAATTTCATAATATCGGAATGTTGATGAAAATCAGGCCGATGGCTGCGCGCCCGGAAGCTGGGTTTCGGGGTTTAGGGCCATCATTCCATTGCGGATAATCGCCCTTCTGGCCAGTTCTATTTTAAAATTGTTGTATTTAAATCCTTTTGCATCGGCCAGTATCACTTCCGCAGCCGCGGCAAAAGTTGCTTCGTCCGCCGTTCTCCCGATCAGCACAGATTCAGCCTCATGCATACGCCAGGGCTTGTGTGCGACGCCCCCCAGCGCGAGGCGCGCATCGCGTATGATGCCGCCGTCCAGTTCCAAGGCAGTAGCCACAGAAACCAGCGCAAAAGCGTAAGAATGCCGGTCCCGGAGTTTGAGGTAGGAATAGTTTTGTGCAAATCCTCTGACAGGGAGGTCAATTGACGTGATGAGGTCGCCGTGGTGCAAATGGTTATCGATATCAGGTGCATCGCCCGGTAGACGGTGGAAATCTGTAAAGGGAATGCTTCGTTCGCCGTTATTGCCGGATACATTCACAACCGCTCCCAGCGCGGCGAGCGCCACGCACATGTCCGAAGGGAAAACCGCGATGCATTGATCGCTGGCTCCCAGAATGGCGTGAATGCGATTATAACCCTCCATAGCCGGACAGCCCGAACCGGGCTCACGCTTATTACAAGGCACATCGGGATCATAAAAATAATAGCATCGCGTCCGTTGCAGGAGGTTACCGCCGTTCGTGGCCATGTTCCGGATTTGTGGCGACGCACCGGCCAGAATGGCTTTGGAAAGCAGCGGATAGCGCTCCTCCACCAACGGGTGATAGGCGGTATCCGCATTCGTGACTAACGCGCCCAGCCTCAGACCGCCATTTTCCAGTTCGGTAATATGCTTGTGATTGTGCAGGTGATTGATATCGACCAGCAATTTGGGATGGACAAGATTATATTTCCAAAGATCTACGAGATTGGTACCACCGGCGATGAACATGGCATCTTCCGAAGCGGCAACGGCATCCGTTGCGTCGATAGCATCTGTCGCTTGTTTATATTCAAAATTATTCAAGGCCGCCTCCTTCCTTGACTTCCATGATCGCGTTTATGATCCCCGTATTGGCACCGCAGCGGCATAAATTGCCGCTCATCAGCTCCTTTACGTCCTCTCTCGTCCGGGCTTTACCTTCATTGAGCATACCAACGGCGCTGCATATTTGCCCAGGTGTGCAATAGCCGCATTGAAATGCGTCATGCTCGATAAATGCCTGTTGCAGCGGATGCAGGTCGTCACCACTGGCAATGCCTTCGATGGTGGTAACGTCCGAGCCATCCTTCATCACAGCGAGCGTCAGGCAGCTCAGGATACGTTTGCCGTCGCACAGCACGGTGCAGGCACCGCACTGACCATGGTCGCAGCCTTTTTTGGTACCCGTCAGTTTCAGCCGCTCGCGCAACGCATCCAGCAGTGAAACCCAGGGAAGCACTTGGAGCGAATACCGACGTTGATTTACATTCAGTACGATTGTCGTCATCAGCATTTGGAAATTTGCCGCTTCCAGTCAAAGATTATGCCATCACCCGGCAGACCGCATTCCGGCCTTTGCCAGTCGGCAGGTCACGGTTCGTCGATTTACCGACCTCTCGAGTCCCCCCGTATCAGGTATCAGCAAGCTGTAAATGCACGTAAAAATCATTTTCAGAGCGCGCGCTCCAATCAATTGCCATCACATTGGACAGCAGGTTGCTCAGTTCGTCCATCGAGCTTGGTTTCGACAGATAACCCGTGGCTCCCAGCTTGCGCGCCTGCTCCACGGTGAGGCTGTCCTGGTCTGTCGAGAACAGAAATACCGGAAGGACTTTGGAAAAATGTTCGCGGATGTTCATCAGGCATTCAAGGCCCGTCAGAATCGGCATGTTAATGTCCAGGAAGACCATATCAGGCTTCCTTGAACCGGCTATTTTCAACGCGTCCAACACTTCCTGACCATTCCCAAAAACACGGAACGCGCAGTCGGCCTTAATGCCCGCTAGTGTGTGTTCAAAAAAGTAAACATCGTCATGGTCGTCCTCTGCCAAAAAAATCAGTTGCTCCATTGCTGTTCACCGGTGCGGCCGGCTGTTGCGGGTTTGAAGTTTGATTCATGGAAAGTAATCGCGTTGTGCCTTTCCATTTACTCAACTAGGTAAATTCTATGCCATAAATAAGCCTTTGAGATTACCCTGCAACACTTGCAGACACCGGCCGGTACCGCATCCTTACGCACAAAGAAACCCCGGATATAAAAGCAACCGGGGCTTTTGTTCTACAATGCTGGGGAAAGTACAGCTTACTGATTAGCCCCGCCGTTGACCAGCAAATGCTGGCCATTTACGAACGATGAGAGATCGCTGGCAAAGAATTCGGCTACATTGGCTACATCTTCCACTTCGGCAAGCCGGCCCATCGGACAGCTGTCGAGCAGGGATTTTCTCAGCTCGGGATAGCTGCCTTCTTCTGCAAAAATACCCGAGTGATCTACGGCAAAAGGAATGATGGAATTGACAGTCACACCGCGGTGGCCAATTTCTTTGGACAAAACATCCACCAGATAACGCGGGGTAGTTTTGCTCCCTCCATACACCGCCATTCCCTGAACAGGAAACGCCGTAGTACTGGAAGCGATGTAAATGATGCGGCCATTATCCGTGACGTTCAAAGCGGCCTGCTGCATCGTGAAATACGCGCCCTTGGTATTAATGGAAAACAAATGATCGAACTGTTCTTCGGTAAACTGGGTCACCGGCGTTTCCACCATTTCAATCCCCGCATTAGCGACCACGATGTCGATTTCGCCGAATGCTTTTTTGGCCTCTTCGAAGAGCCGTTGAATATCGGCTACTTTACTGACGTCGGCCTGAACGGCGATTACCCGTGCGCCCATCGCGGTGATGTTGCTTACGACTTCATCGGCCGATGCCTTGTCGCGTGAATAGTTAATAACAATGTCGGCACCGAGCGCTGCGTAACGTTCTGCGATGGCTTTACCGAGGCCTCTGGCTGATCCTGTGATAAGGGCTACTTTGTTTTTGAGCGAGTTCATGGTCTTTTTGTTTCGTGTTAAATAACAATACAAAGGTGTCCGATGAGCCCCGCCCGCGACGTACAAGGATTACAGCAAGAGTTGCAAATTTCTCAGAATGGCTAGCAATATTTTTCTTTTCATTGGTCAATCAATCGGCATTCAGCTTGGGAAGCGATTTCCACCAGGCAAGCAGTTTGCCGCTCAGTTCCCCAACCACTTTCGGTTCGTTGCTTTGAAGATTGTTGGTTTCGGCCTTGTCTTTTACGATGTTGTACAGTTCAACCTTGCTGCCGTCACTGTCCATCAGGAGCTTCCACTCGCCCGACCGTACGGCAAGGCGCGGGCTGCGGTCGTTGCCTTTCGGATAATTGTAGGCGATGTCGTTCCGGCCATATTCCCAAAACATTTCCTTTTTCCGCAGCGAGGATTTACCCAGAAACACCCCTGAACGATCGATACCGTCGCCAGCATAGTCATCGGGAATTTTAACGTCGGCCAGCTTCGATAATGTCGGTAAAAGGTCGGTAGCATGCACCTCCGAGCGGTTATCGGTGCGGTTGGCCGGAATGTGGCCAGGCCAACTGATGATGAATGGCATCCGTATCCCGCCTTCGTAAAGCGAGAGTTTTGAACCTCTTAGTCCACCACTCCTCCGTCCGCCAAAAGTGGGTAGCGCACCATTATCACTGGTGAAGATAATGATCGTATTTTCTGCCAGGCCAAGTTCTCTCAGCCCGTCGAGCAGCCTACCGATCTGCACGTCATATTCTATCAAAACACTTTTGAATGCAGCTTCATCCTGAGGCTTCATCGGAAACTTGCCCGTGTACTCAGTCTCTACCCGCGGCACCCAGGGTGTATGCACGTCGTCGGGCCAGAGGTTGATGAAACAAGGCTGCCCTTTGTGTCGCTGCATAAAATCCAGCGTTTTGTCTACAAAATATTTGCTCCGGTCCCATCTTTTGATACTGTCTTTTTCAGACCAGATCCAGTTAGTAGCTGTAATCGCCGGGTCGGGTTGCGGGCTTTCGTAGGTGCTGGCGTGCTCGTCGAAACCATATTCAGTGAATCCGGGCGCATTGGTCACGTCCCTGCCGCCGCCCATATGCCATTTGCCGAAATGGCCGGTTGCATACCCCGAATTCTTGAAAAACCAGGCAATGGAAGGTGCTTGCGTATCCAGGTAGTCGATCTGCCCGGCGTCTTTGTTATGCTTTTTGGTGTCCAGAAAAGTAGTGAAATTCCATTTCCCCGGTTGCATGCCCGTAAGTAAGCTCGCCCGCGAAGGTGAACAGATAGGCGCGCCGCTGTAATATTGTGTGAGTTTCAAACCGTTGGCTGCCAGCCTGTCGATATTGGGCGTCGGGACGAAATTGCCTCCATAGGCACCCACATCGCCGTAGCCCATGTCGTCCGTCAGTATCACGATAATGTTCGGCTGCGATGGCCCTTTTGTACTCCTGCGCTGTGCGGAAACAGGCAGTATATTGACAGACAACACAATGCACAGCAGAAGCCTGCGCCATTTAATTTCTCCTATACGGTTTTTCATTGCAAATAAAATAGCGCCATGAAGGCTTGTATGTTTCAAAAATAGCCTTACTGGTCCACTAATATAGTAAATCGATAGAATTGAGGATTAAATTTCGCCGTCCTGCGTCAGGCCTTTTGTAAAGTCAGCAAATTTTTATAGAAATTTTAATTTAATATACAGTATAATTATATATAAATGTATTTTAACCTAAAACGAACTTTGCAAAAATACAGCTATGCTTTCACACTACTTTTCATTTGCCTGGCGGAGAATCTGGCAAGAAAGGCAAACCAACCTGATCCGGGTTACAAATCTGAGTATCGGTTTCGCCAGCGGACTGGTCATCTTCCTGGTGGTCAACTATATGCTGACATTCGACCGGCATCATCCGCATATGGAGCGGGCATATTGGATTGTGACTGACATTAAACGCGAAGCGATCATGGAAACCGACGCAGCACCCCGTCCCATGGCCGAAGTGCTACGCCAGAGTTATCCGTTTGTCGACAATGCGGTGAGACTGGAAACGCTGTTTGGTCGTACCGTCAGCATTCCCGACGGAAAGGGCGGCTGGGCGAAGAAGTTCAACGAGGCGCGCAACATATGCTTCACCGAACCACAGTACTTCGATATGTTCACGGTAGAATGGGTCGGCGGTGACCGCTCCACCGCCCTGGCTGCGCCTAACAACATCGTGCTCAGCGAACGTTATGCGGAAAAATATTTCAACACAAAGCTTCCACTCGGTCGTACGCTGCGGCTCGACAACAGGGTGGATCTCACAGTTACCGGCATTATCAAAAACCCGCCACCCAACACACAGCTCCGCTACGACGGGCTTATATCCTACGCCACCATTCCAGGACTGGAATCACCAGCGGCGATGCAGGACTGGCAAGGGCTTCAAAGCATGTGTTTCGTACGGTTGCGGGAAGGCATCTCGACCGACCGTCTGACCGGTGCCCTCGAAGTTCTTCGGGAAAAATACTTACCTCCTGCCGAGACTTCGCATTATGCCTACCAGGTCCTTCCGCTCGCCGAACTGAACCACGAACGTAGCGGCATGGCCCCGCGGCCAGTGCTGTATGCGCTAATTGCGGTTGGCCTGCTACTTGTCGCTGCTTCCTGTATCAATTATATCAATCTTGCCACCGCACAGGCTTTGCAGCGCGCACGCGAAGTGGGTGTGCGTAAAGCGGTTGGAAGCAACCGGGCGCAATTACTGAAACAGTTTCTGCTGGAAACGGCCATCCTCACGACTCTGGCCGTAGGCATGGCCCTGGTGGTCGCTCAGTTGGCTATGCCGCTGGTAAACGGCACATTGGCGGGGCAGGTCGAAATGCTGGATCCTTCGATCTCGATTCTCGACCTGGTCAAACCCAGTGCACTGGCATGGTTTATCCCATTGGTAATAGGTGTGGTTTTAACGGCTGGCCTGTATCCGGCCTGGGTCCTGTCCGGTTTCAACCCTACCGAGGCATTGACCGGCCGCCTGACCCGTGCAACAGGCGGTTTCACCATCAGGAGAACGCTTATTACCGGCCAGTTTTTGCTCACGCAACTTTTCCTGATCATCGTGCTCGTTATCACGGCACAGCTACGGCATATGCAGCAGGTTAACTGGGGTTTTAGCCATGATAACAGGATGACTATCTGGCTTCCGCAGCAAACCGTCCCCTATGCCCAACTGAAAGACAAGTGGCTGGGTATTCCGGGCGTCGAGTCGGTTAGCTATGCGAGCGACCCGCCGGCTTCTCCTTACAACCGCCCCACCCCTTTCAGCTTTCACACCGCTACCGAGCCGGAGGCTTTTGAAACGTCTTTCAGGGCCGTGGACGAACATTACACGGATTCCTTCGGGCTTACGCTCCTGGCAGGCCGGAACTTCACCGCCGCCGACACCACGGGCAGCGAGGTGCTCATCAACGAGACGTTGGTAAACAGGCTGGGAATCAAACAGCCGGGCGACGTGTTGGGAAAACGGATGCGGATCAAAGATGCAGAGCGGACCATCGTAGGCGTTGTGAAGGATTTCAGGAGCGGTAACCTGCACCAGCCTATTGTGCCAGTCACACTCATTCACGACTTGAAGCACACGACCATGGCCGTACTGACCATCACGGAAAAGCAATCGGAGACCACACAAAAAGCAGTACAGGCAATCTGGGATTCCTCCTTGCCTGACCAAACCTACCAGGCGGGCACCGTCAATGATCTCCTGAACTCATTCACCGAAATGGAGCGTCTGCTGGCCGGGTTCGTCCAAATTTTCGCATTCATTGCCATCGCTATGAATTGCCTGGGATTGTATGGTCTGGTGACATTTATGGCGGCAGGCCGCGCAAAAGAAATCGGTATTCGCCGGATCCTCGGTGCACGGACCGAACAATTGTTGTGGGTCTTCGGCAGCGAATTCAGTCGCCTGCTTATCATAGGGTTTCTTTTCGCCGCCCCGCTGGGATGGTGGCTGACATCCAGCTGGCTGCAACAATACACGCACCGGATCGAAGTGAACGGCTGGCTATTGCTGGCGACGATCGTTGCCACGGCCGCAATCACAGCCGCGACAGTCCTCGCCCATGCATTGAAAGCATCTACCGCCAACCCGGTGCAGCACCTGCGGACGCAATGACGTTTGTCGCGTCCGCAGGAATGCCTGTTAGCAGCAGGTCACCTGGCCGATTTCCTGCCTTCCGCTGATCCTGCTAAAAAAGGACTGCAGTTGGCCGGATATTCTGGCCAGGGGATACATGTAGAAAAGGCTTCGTCGTTGGCGATCAGGCTTTACCGGGTTGCCTTTACCGGAACCGTGCATATTCGAGACCGAAACGATAATATCGAGAGCCCCGTTGGTGAGCGCACAAATGTCTTCGTGCAGTTCGTCAAGCACGGAAGATACCGGCCTGCGGAGATGATTGCGGTCGGCGATCTGAATGGTGGTGTTGACTGCAAAGTCGTAGATTTCTTGCGAGAGCATATCGCAAAGCTCGCACATATCGGCCCGTCGCTCGGGCAGAATAATGCTTCTTGCTTTCATTTCCTGGATTTTACGCTCGGTTTTCTGAACCAGTTCGGTCCTGATTTCATTCAAAGTCATAAGGGCGCTGTTAGAGGAGTTTGTGCAATGGACGCATGAACGTACTCAGAAAGATTATTAATATTTCGTTAGAATCAAAGGTTTTAATTTTTTTCTAATGTGGTTTGGGCATACACGAATCTCGCTATCAAAATAAAAGCGATACCGAGCAGCGTTTTCAAATGGGTCGTTGTCAAAATCATAACAGGTTGGGACTTGAAAGACCTGGTAATCAACGAGCCGGGCGTTTCGCCCCAAATAATTTCTCAGATCGCATTTCATCACAAAATATACGAAATCACGCGCCATGAAACTATGAAGGAATCCCAGCGTATGTGGCCACCCGTTTTCGCTCCTGCCCGCAAGAGCAGCCTCCGCGCAAAAATGCTGCAACGATCAACTTCATACCTCACCAGGGGCTGGTGAAATCAGATTGCACGACCGAAGACGTCAGCAGCGGCCTGGTGGATCAACTGGAACGTGACGCAAGATTGCCTGAATAAATAATATAATATTTCAGTGATATATTTTTGTATATTTAAGACGACCTAAATTATTCAGAATGAATTAGTTCAAACTCGACAATCACCCTAAACAGTAATCCTCATGAAAGCATTATTTACCCGTAAAGCGGGAGTAGCGATTTGCCTTCTTATGATGACCGGCCTCCCCTGGTCATGTGTCGATCACGCTGAGCCCTTGAAGAGCGTGACTTGTTCTTGCCCGGTACTTGATAACAGCGGCATTATTGGTTATGACACTAAAACGATGGATTGTCCGGGTGGAAAGGCCAAATGCGAGTGCGGCGGCCTGGCTGACCGCGGCAGGATTAAGGTATTTGAATGCAACTAAAGCTGACAAATAGGCCACATTCAGCGAAAATCGTCACGGTATTTTGTAAGCCAAAAGCGGATTAACGAAATATCGTGCCTTTTTTTAATGCCTCTCCTATCAACTAAGCTCAGCCTCACCATGTTAACTTTTGGCATAGCTATTGGTTTGTCAAACACATTCCAATCCAAACTTCAACTCCCATATCAGAGAAATCCCCCCGACCTGCCTTTAACATAGCCTGGGAGCAGCCATCCACTTGACGTTCAGCATTATCAAAAACCATTCGTGACCGTTCACTCAATAGCGAACCAGCCCACGGCAACCTTCGGATGTATTTTCGGTTCAGCATTAAAAGTATTAATCTGTTAGCCATGAACGCATTCTTCAAAACCGCACCATTTATCAAAATGAAAATTTACATTACCGCCATCCTGGTGGGCTCCATGCTCGCCTGCAAAACCGCCGAACTGAAAGTAGATCAAGACTTGAAAAATGAAACGGAAATCTACACCGTGAAAGGCCGGCAAGGTTCGCTGATCGGGCAGACACTTTCTTTTGGCACATTCAAAACGAACAAGATCAAACGCGGCTGGACATTTGGTTACAGCATCCCGTTCATCGTCAAATTCAACGGCGCCAGCGAGAAAATCAGTTTTACACAGTTTGACGCCAACGGTCTCGGCGCGGATGTAGCGTTGGTGAGCAAATTCAGGGAAACGGAACTGTCCCCGCTGGAAGATTACTTTTCCATTTCCCTCAAATACAAAAATTTCTGCGCGGGTTCTGTGAAAATCAATGAAACGGGCTGGGATTTCATTGTCCATAATATTGATGGTGCCGAAAGGAGCCTTAAAGGGAACAGTACTGCAGGCTTTATCCGAAACGGTCAGAGCCGTATCGAAATCACAGGTATCCGCGAGTTGGAAGGGGCGTCAAAATTACTGACGCAAAACGACGTGTATGGCTATGAATTCCGGAGAGCCGGTAAAGTAATCGGCGCCGTATCGACCATCAACAATGGTAAAGTATGGTTCAGGAATGGCCTGGATGAAGAAATGAAACTGGTACTTGCCAGCGTTTCGTCGGGGTTGATGCTTCGTAATTCGGTTGAAGATGAAGCGTTGAGCTTGAAATAACAGTCTAAATTTTTGACACGCAAAAAAGCCGTGGAGTGCATTCCGCGGCTTTTTTTGCGTGTAACTATCGGCATTCCAATTTACTACTACTGGTCAAACTTCCGCTGGCTCGTCTTGTCTTCCGTAGGAAAATCGGCCGGGATGGGAATGTCAACTTTGCCCGTCGCGACCCACTGGCTGCCACGTTGAAGGCTGGTTATAAAGCCGACACATTCAACCGAATAGTCGGCATGACCCAGTGCCATGTGAAAAATGCGGCCTTTTCCATATCGAAGCGCCATCAGCATCGGCTCATTTCGGTCGGTGCCATTGTTGCTTTTGGGAGAGAAGGCAGTAGCGAGAATCTGCATGTTTTCGGCGGGGCCTCGCAGGCGGTCATATAGTTCGTCGCGACTATGCAGCCAAGTTGCCGGCATGCCCTTCGTGATCGGGTGATTGGGTTCGCGGATGGTAATTTTGAATTCTGCCTGAGCGCCGTGAGAACCGGCCTTACCGGGCTTTGTGTCGCGTATTTCCTTGCCATTTTCATCGAAATATACATAAGGGCCGTCTTTTTCGGTCCGGTCGCCCCAGCCGCCGAGGCCGATCATCTGGTTGTAGGCTGTCCATTCGGGAAAAGAATTGTTGGCCGCGTGGATCACTACCAGGCCGCCGCCGTTTTTCATGAATTTCTCAAAATCCTTTTGTGCGTCAGCAGACCACGGCGCCGCATTCCAGCCAAAATTGCTGATCACCACGTCGTAGTTGGAAAATTTGGGATGAAAAGCGGAATCCATTTTGGGCTTCGGCAGCGCTTGCGTGGGTGTACCACCCTTCACGGGGTAAGCCTCTGCGAGCCTATCGCCCTGCCAGGTGTAGTGCGTTCGCTGAACGTCCACCGTAAATTTTTTGGTATTTTCCAGGTAATACTTCATCATGGCCGTGATCTTGGGCCATTGTTCGTGATTGTTCTGCCCGTCGACGATCAGCACACGCAAGGGCGAACGCTGGGCGAGGGACGAAAGTGAAAACGGGCCCAAGCCGATCAGGATGAGCAGGAAAAACAGAAGCTTGGAGTTTTTTATCATATATGGATGGTTTACCGGACGATGCAAGGGTATCCGTAACGGCATTTTGCCGGTAGCCAAGGTAAACCAATGGATTTTCTAAATCAAGCAACGCCAATGATGCCGGGATCGTTAGCGCCCCATTACCGGCAATCCGCTTGGGACACTTTCAGGAATGATTTTATCAAATGAATCGTCGTTGAGTGTATTCAAAAACTCCACGATCCGGGAAATGTCTTTAAAATTGACATCCAAATGTGTGGCAAGCGGGTCCATCTGTTTTGCCTGCACCAGTGGGTTGGGCAGCTTGCCGCCGGCGATATCTTCATAAAACATCAACACCTGATCCAGCGTCGTGAACTTACCGCTATGCATGTAGGGGGCCGTATACCGCAGATTGCGAAGCGAAGGTGTCCTGAATGCGTAATTTTTGTTAGCGCCGAAATCACTTTCTTTCCGGTTTCCAGTATCGGGCACGCCCAACGTGTGTAGTTTAAAATCAGAAAACATGGGTCCGGAATGGCATTTGGCACAACCTGTGACCAGGAAGGCATTCAAACCCTCCTTCTCGCCTGTGGACAATGCATTGCTATCCCCACGCATATACTGGTCAAACCGGGTGTTCGTGGCGATCAGCGTTCGTTCATAAGCGGCAATGGCACGGGAAAGGTTAAGCTGGCTAATCGATGACGCTTCGCTGGGAAACGCTCTGGAAAACAGTTCGCGATAAGCAGGAATTTTAACAAGCCTGCTTACCACCTCATCCAGGACATTGCTTTCATGAAATGCACTTCCCCGCATTTCCTCTAACGTTTTAATCGGTTCCAAAGCTTGCTGTTCAAGGCCCCTGGCGCGCATATCCCAGAACATCGGGGCCGACGCCGGATCGTATTCCGCATTTTTTAACAAACCGTTGAAAGCCGTATTCAGAACACTTTGAGAGTTGCGCTTCACAAACGGGATATCGTTCGGGTCGGAGAACCTGCGATTCTGTCCACGCCCGACGCCATTTACGCCAATCGACGTTTCGAGAAATTCGGCATAGTTGAATTCCGGTTGATGACACGTTGCACACGCGATGTCCTTATTGCCCGAAAGCACCGGATCAAAGAACAGCAGACGGCCTAATGCTACTTTTTCTGGAGTTGAGGGATTATCCGCAGGATCGGTAGCGGTCAACGGCAATGCACCGAGATCGGCGATCGTCTCAATCTGCTTTTCCTCCTTTTTGAAAGTCGTACTCCGCTCTCCGCCGCAAGAAATAAGAGACAACCCAAGAACCAGGACCAAAACAAACTTCCAAATGACTTTAATGACAAACCCTGACATTACTTTCCCATTCTGCTACCAGACCTTAAAGGCAGCGATAGCGCGGAATTACTGCACACTAATCCGCCCGCAAGTTTTTCACAGGGTTAAGCAAAGCCGTCTTCACGGCCTGAAAACTGATGGTAACCACTGCAAGTAATAGCGCTGAGAGGGCGGCCAGTACCGGAGCCTGCCAGCCGATCGAAATACGATAGGCGAATGAGCCCAGCCATTGTTCCATCGCATACCATGCCAGTGGCAATGATACGGCAATGGCAACCAGCACCAGAACAATAAAATCGCGTGACAACAGCATTGCTACGCTGCTCACCGATGCGCCAAGAACTTTCCGTACGCCCACTTCTTTTACCCGCAGTTTTGCGGAGTAGGCCGACAATCCGAAAAGACCAAGACACGAAATGAATATCGATAATGTCGCAAATCCGTTGAAAACCCGACTCATCCGGTTCTCGGTCAGGTATAGTTTGTCAAGATTCTCGTCCAGGAAAGCGTAGGTAAATTTGTTGGCTGGCGCGATTGTCTGCACCTGGTTTTCGAGGAATTTGATCGTCACTGGTACCGCACCGGCTTTTACCTTTACCAGCAGATAATTGGTGCGATAGGGATTGTATGCCACCACCAGCGGTTCGACACCTGCATGAAGTGATGCAAAATTGAAGTCCTTTACCACGCCAACAATAGTACCGGTGTCGCCTTCCGCCACAAATGCTTCGCCAACCGGGCTTTTCAACCGGTAAGCCTTCACAGCCGCTTCGTTCAGTATAAATTCGGCGTTTTTGATCTCCGGAAACTGGCTACGGAATTTCCGCCCGTCCTGAATCTGGATGCCCAATGTGGTCAATATCTTGTCGTCCGTCCAGAGCATCCGGGCATTTTCCGGCAGATCGTCCTGGCCGGTACGGTGAAGCGGGAAAGCTTCATAGTTACCGAAACGCTCGCCCGGGAGGGTCGATGTCAGCGAAAAGCTAGCAATGCTGCTGTTTTTTGACATTTCATCCATCAAAACACCATACTTCTCCCGCATTTGGTCATACATCGTCACCGCGATGACCTGGTCTTTGTCAAATCCTAAATCCTGATTGTGAAAGAGCTGCATTTGCCGGTAGACGATCATCGTTCCGAATATCATAAATACAGATACGGTAAATTGGAAAACGATCAACCCTTTTCGCACGATATTGACCGCGGGGCCGGATAGCTTTTTGCCTTTCAGCGACACCACGGGGTTGAAACGTGCCACAAACCAGGCCGGATATAACCCGGCCAGCAGCGCAATACCGACGATGAGCAAAGTCACAATCGCTGCATTCTGAATGGTAAGCATGCGATCGAATACAAAACCGCCCGAGGCGACATTGGAATAAAGGGGCATCACCAATTTAAAAAGAAGTATTGCGAGCACCGTCGACAACACCGTAACCAGCAACGACTCGCCCAGGAACTGCCGCAACAACTGGCCGCGTGTGCCGCCCACGACTTTTCTGAGGCCGATCTCCTTCATCCTGTTGAATGCCAGTGCGGTGGAGATATTGACGAAATTGACCGTAGCAACAAGCAGGATAAAGATTGCCGCAATACCAAAAATGTAAACGTAAGTAATATCGCTGTTGGCATACATCTCCTTTTCCAGCTTCGAATGCAAATGGATGTCTCGGATGGGCTGCAAATGCAGTTGACGGGTCGCGAGGATTTTCTCGCGGGACTCTCCCGACGGCGCATAAAACCGGGCGTCGAATTCGGGGAACCCCGCTTCCACCTGTTGACGCGAAGCATCTTTTCTCAGCAACACATAATTATAGAAGCCCGACCAGCCGATGTTTTCCATCGAGGCCTTATCTAGATACCTTTCGATGGTCGGCATCGAGACCAGGTAATCGAATTGGAAATGGCTTGGAAAAGGGAATGCTTTCACCACGCCCGTCACGAGCATTGGCAATCTGCTGCGGTCGTCGACGATCGTCTTGCCGACCACCTCGGTATTCCCGAAATACCTTTTGGCCATTGCTTCGGTAACCACGATGGAATTGGCATTTTTGAGAGCGGATTTTGGGTCACCAGCCGCGAATGGCAGATCGAACATCGCTATCACGTCCTCGTTGGCGAAAAATCCGCCCTTTTCCTCAAACCGTTTTACATCGCCCCCGTTCCCGGTCACGCTGAACAACTGGTACGGGTACAGCCTATGCAGCCTCACGATCGCTTCTATTTGGGGGAATGCCTGTGCAAGTGCCGGGGCAAGCGGCGGCGGCGTGGCAGCCCAATGCCTGTCATCCTCGCCTTTGCTTTCATAAGTTACGCGGTAAATGCGATCGGCTTTTTCAAAGCCCTGGTCGTAACTCAGCTCATGCCGAATGTGAAAGATGATCAGCAGCACACCGGCAATGCCGACAGCCAGGCCTACGATGTTGACGACAGAAAAAGTCTTGCTTTTCCAGAGATTGCGCCAGGCGATTTTGAGGTAGTTTCTAAACATAATGACGAGGATGTGTTTTCAGAAACGGAAAGATTTTGCAAAGAACCTACAAAAAAATGAATGCCAAAATCATAACTACTTATCTGTCAGTATTTTACATAAAAACTAAATCTAAAATTCTGTCCGATATCGCACAGCAATGCCCGGCAGGGAACATCCGGACGCCACCCTGAATTAATTTTGAATAAGTGAATGTTTGAATTGCTCCATAAGGCGCGCAGGACTCCGGGAACAAGATGCTGGTTGCCGGAAAGACCGTAAAGGGGCCACACCTCGTGCAAGGCGTTTGAAATAAGTTGGTAAAATGTTATCTTTGACTTTGATTTGTATAATAGATGCGAAGCCAATGCATACCGAAACACTGCAACAGTTCTACGAACGCACCAAGCAACCCATGCCCGCCGAACTGGCATCACAAAGCAACGTCAGTCATTTTAATGTCAAGCAACGCACCTGCCTGAATAAAATGACACCCTATAACCGGCGTGACTACTACAAGATATGCCTGATTGTTGGGGAGGGTGTGCATCTCGCAGACGGCAGGGAAACGCCTATTCAAGGCGCGGGGATTATATTTTCGAATCCAACCGTACCATCCTGCTATCAGGCTATTTCAGAATCACAAACGGGTTACTATTGCTTGTTCAACGACACGTTTTTACTGAACAGCATCCGGCAGGAAGTGCGTTACCGGAGTGCGTTGTTCAACCCCTCCATTGAGTCTGTCGTTGCGCTGGGCCCGGATAACGAGCAGCGCTTCCGCTATCTTTTCGGCGAGATGGAGCGCTTATTATCAACCACATACAGTTATAAATTTGATATGATCAGAAGCCTTTTACAGATGATCATTCTGGAAGGTATTCATATGCAGGCGCCTGTGGTGAGCGACAATAGTCAAGACCGCCTGATTTCCCGTTTCTTCGGATTGCTCAATCAGCAGTTCCCGGTCGATTCCCCCGAGAATCCGCTCAGGTTGCTCACACCGGCCGCATACGCCGATCAGCTGAACATCCACGTCAACCATTTGAACAACGTACTCAAACGATCGACGGGCAAAACTACCCGGGACATCATTCACGAGCGCATTGTGGAGGAAGCGAAAACATTGCTGGCGAATACCGACTGGGACGCGGCTCAAATCGCCTACACGCTCGGTTTTGAGTATCCATCCCATTTTAACAAATATTTCAAGCAGAATGCCAGCGTCACACCGCTGCTGTACCGGGAGCAGCTCCGGCAAATCGGATGACATTTGATTTGTATAAGCATTGCTTTGATTCTTATTACCACCGCCCCTGCTTGCATACCTACCTTTGTAATAGGTAAATGCAAGCACATGAAAACAATTAAAGAATCCAACAAAGCAATTAGTACCATACTGGCGCTCAGCCTGATCCCTATCACCGGGTTTGCGCTCGATGTGTTCATTCCTTCACTTCCGGCCATGAGCGCACAATTGCACGCTTCGCCCTCGGCAGTGCAACTCTGTATCTCCATTTTTCTCGCGACCTATGGCATAAGCCAGCTGCTGGTGGGTGGACTACTAGACAGTTACGGCCGTTTTTGGCCCAATATCGTGGCGTTGGCCGGTTTTAGCCTGGCCAGCTTTGCCATCGCGAACACCGAAAATCTGGAAGTGATCTATGTGATGCGGGGCGTGCAGGGTGTTATGTCGGCCATTATTGTGGTTAGCAAACGGTCGTTTTTCTTCGACCTGTTCGAGGGCGAAAAACTGAAACATTATACCAGCCTTTTTTCAGTGATCTGGTCCGCCGCACCAATTATTGCGCCATTCCTTGGTGGTTATCTTCAAACGAATTTCGGATGGCAATCCAACTTTTACTTTTTGGCCTGGTTCGGCATTGTTTTCCTGGTGCTGGAACTAGTGTTCAGCGGCGAGACGATCGTAACCAAGGTTCCTTTTCGGCTGAAAACCATCGGTAATGCGTACCGGTCGATGCTCAGCACACGTGATTTCACGTCCGGTCTGCTCATTTTGGGCTTGTCGTATGGGGTTTTGATGATCTACAACATGTCGAGCCCATTTCTGATCGAGGAAGTGATGCACTACTCTGCGACGGTTACGGGTAATTGCTCCATGATTTCGGGTTTGGCCATGCTTAGCGGAAGTTTACTTTCGAAGGCGTTGATCTCCAAGCCATTTTACAAAAAACTATTCACCGCTGCTGTCGCTCAGCTCGTAGTCTCTGGCTTGCTGATCATGCTGACTTTGCAAATCCACAACCTCTACACGCTGATGGCTTACGTCATTCTGTTGCACGCCGCCTCGGGTTTCATTTTCAACGGAATGCTGGCTTACTGCCTCACACGCTTCACCCAATTCGGCGGCCTGGCGAGCGGCCTGACGGGCGGAGGCTACATTCTCTCCACGTCTGCATTCAGCTATGTCGTTGTGAAAACCATTCAGATAGATAGTCAGGTATGGCTGGGTGCTGGGTACGCGGTGCTGGTGATCGCGGTACTCGGCCTGATCATCCGCACCAAATGGCTCGAACGTGGCGTAAGCAGTTCGAAGCTTCAAGAACAAAATGTTACCCTGATTGTGGAGTAGGCCCAGGCCAAGGAAGCCGGAAAATCTCTGTTAGTGACGGGCTTCCTTGCCGCTGCTTCCCTTAAAGAAGTCGATTGCAATTTTGCAAAGCATCTCACTTTTCGATTCGGGCATATCGTGTCCGGTATTCGGGTAAATGCACAACTGTCCCTTTTTAAGTGCTCGAAAAATATCCATGCTGTGTTCCAGTCTGATCATATCACGGTCGCCCCGGATAACCAGTACCGGAATGTCTATCCCGGCCAATTTCTCGTCCGGAACCTTGATTTCCCTTGCCCACATTTGCTGTGTGTCTTCCCAGAACCTGATCCATTGATCGGGTTGGGGGTTCATGCTTTGATAATGTTTAAGCCACTCCTCATCCTCTTTGACCGCCTCCACCGTGTATTCCTTCAATAAGTCACGCCCTTCCTGTGTCAAGCCGCTCGACTTTGTATTTGAACCGCCGCTAACTACTTTTTTGACTTTGTCCGGTCTGTTTGCAGCCAGCAATAAGGCCGTATTTCCCCCCATACTCCAACCCATGACGTAGAGGCTGTCCAATTTCAGTTGATCGATTATCGCGGAGCAATAGTCCGCCAAAAGGGCGCCGCTCAGGCTATCGGCCTGCTCCGACCGCCCATGCCCCGGCGCATCCGGCGCAATGACCCTGAAATGTTTGGACAGTTCAGGAATAATGTCCCCCACGTTTTCAATAGAGCCAAGTCCCTGATGAAGCAATAGCAGAGGCGTACCTTCACCATATTCCTCGTAATAAATCTTCGTTTCCTGAATGTTCAGATATTTGCCGTTGTTCGACCCATACTTGATCGGTTCAGCGGGTTCGTCTTTGGCTTTTTGGCAACAAGTAAGTACCAGGAATAGCGAGGAAATGTAAATAATATTCTTCATGCTATATAATGACTGTAAACTAATGGTGATCAACTCTATGCAGATACGCGTCCGACATCACTTCTGCGGCATTCATCTATTTATTCGTACCCCACATAAAATTCGTGTCATCGATTCACAAACGATGCCCATATCACTGCGCAGGTCGGTAGAATTTCGAACGGATGGTTTTGGTAAAAATTTATAAGAAATTAGAAAAAAATTAGAAACCGCTTTTCGGTATTTCTTTTACTTTTTCGATCTTTATGACATCACAGTTAATAAATGAACTCAATCCCTAACGACCGTAAAACATGTCCTCTCTCAACCATTTACTCCCTAGCTGGTTATCAGAATTCCGGCGACCGAAACCGCAAACGTATATCAATATAAGTAACTGGCGGTTTCTGTAACAAATCCCGTTTCTGGCTCAATTTTCCTTCCTTTTTTACGATAGCAGCATCCGCTTTGCCTAAGGGCTTGTCAAGCGGTTACAACCATGGATATACTATGTGTGTCTCGTGTTAACTATCATTTTTTCGGAAGGCCGAAAATGTAGACAAAGATCAGGTTCAGGACAGTTTTGAATATCTGGCACCAAGTGTATCAGGAAAATAACTTAGAGTATTGATGTATTCCGCTCCGGCAACTACGCTCATTATTGCAACTTATAATTGGGTGGAAGCGCTGCATTGCAGCCTTGTAAGTGTTACAAAGCAAAAAGTACTGCCTACGGAGGTCATCATCGCCGACGACGGATCCGACCATCGCACGCGCACGCTGATCACCAGCATGCGGGCCAATTTTCCCGTGCCCATTATCCATGTGTGGCACGAGGATCTGGGATTTCGCAAAAGCCGGATCCTCAATCAGGCTGTGGAACAGAGTTCAGGCAAGTATGTCGTTCAGGTGGATGGCGACGTGTTGCTGCACACGTCATTTATACGCGACCACCTGGCGGCTGCCCAGCGCGGGACTTTTATCCGTGGCACCCGCGCAAGATTAACCCCGGCAAAGACCAACGAATTACTACTGAATGCCGACAACGAGGTCAATTTTTTTTCAAAAGGGGTTTATAATCGGTTTAATGCAATGCGGCTGCCCGTACTGCGGTCGCTGGGACAACGCATTGAAATGAAATCCCGCAGTGTCCGCGGCAGCAACCTCGCTTTCTGGAAAGACGACTTCATCCGCGTGAATGGCTACAACAATGAGCTGAATGGATGGGGCCATGAGGACGAGGAGCTGGCAGCGCGGTTTATCAACAATAACATCGCTAAAAAGATCGTGAAGCTGAGCGCGGTGCAATACCATCTCCATCATGAAGAATTACCCAAGTCAAACGAAGCATTTCATCGCGAGATCATACAACATACCCTGCTAACAAAAGTCAAAAGATGCGCCAATGGATACGAAAATCTTCTCTAAAAGCTCGCTGATCATTTCCACCTACAACTGGCCGGAAGCATTGCAGCTTTGTTTGCTTAGTGTTAAAGGGCAGTCGGTAATGCCCGATGAGGTGATTATCGCCGATGATGGCTCCACCCACCAAACCGCGGAGGTGATCGAATCCATGCGGCACGGCTTTCCGACGAAACTCATCCACATCTGGCAGGAAGATGAAGGCTTTCAATTATCAAAAATCCGTAACAAAGCCATCGCTGCGAGCTCCTCCGATTACATTATCCAGATCGACGGCGACCTTATACTACACAAACATTTTATCAAAGACCACCTCACATTAAGCAAGCGAGGGACATTCGTGACCGGAAGCAGGGTTTTGATGGACAAGGTTTTATCTGAAAAACTACTCGATGCACAAAAATCCAGGGTGTACCCTTTTCAGTCGGGCCTGGGAAATTTTTCGAACCGGTTCAGCATTTCATGGCTGTGCAATTATATGGCCGACCGTTACAAAACATACGACATATTTGCCTTGCGTGGTTGCAATATGGCATTCTGGCGGGACGACCTCCTTCGCGTGAACGGCTACAATGAACTGTTTCACGCCTGGGGGCGCGAGGACAACGAAATCGCGGTGCGGCTGCTCAATGCCGGATTGAAAAAACGCGCCATCAAATTCGGCGGGGTTGTTTTTCATATTTATCACCCGGAAGTGGACCGGTGCGGCTGCCCTCAAAATGACCTGCACCTTTCAGAGGCATTACGGCACAAGACGGTTTTTTGTGATCAGGGACTTCATCAGTATCTCGCGACCATGGAGCCAGTCGCCTTGGCGGAAAAGGAATTCGCATTATAAGTACATGGCTAATAACCCATTGATTTCCATTATCCTCGTCACATACAACGCGGAAAGATTTTTGCAACGGTGTCTGGACAGTATTTACAACCAACGTTACCCCCATATCGAGATCATCATCATGGATGGCGGCAGCGAGGACGGGACCCGGGATATTATCAAAAAAAATGATGGAAAGCTTGCTTTCTGGAAAAGTGAGAAAGATGCCGGCATTTACGATGCCATGAACAAGGCCCTCGGCCACATCCGGGGACAATGGGTCTATTTTATCGGGGCCGACGATATTCTTACCCCTGCATTCAGCCTGCTCGCCGGAGAACTGGCCGATCCTCATGTGGTTTACTACGGCAACGTTTTGAAAGCCGGACGGAAATACCTGGGACGAATGTCTCCCTACAAACAGGCCAAAACCGGCATTAACCACCAGTCCATTATCTATCCCGCGAGCGTATTTTCCATGCGAAGATATGATACGCGGTACCGCATATCGGCCGATCACGTATTCAACATGCAGCTACAAGGCGACCAGCATTACCGGTTCGAATTCAGGGATTTCGATATCGCAATTTTCAACGATACAGGCATATCCTCCGTTCAGAAAGATGCAGTATTTGAAAAAGAAAAAGCCGGGCTGATCCTGAAACATTTCGGCACCGGCATTTACCTCAGGTTTTTATTCAAAAGACTGAAAGAGCGGTTAAGCCAATGACATCTCGTACTCCATCGGCCCCGATACCAGTTCCTCCGCTTCGAAAGGCTCCGAAGCGAGCACCATCAAAATAGATTCATGGGGAAATTCACCCATCTGGTACCTGTCCTCGGGTGCAAGCAGCAGGCATTGATCGGCTGTATCCAGGACAAAATGCTGCTCTTCTGTGCCGGTATGGCTGGTAATGAGGCAGCTTCCTTTCAGACAAATAACCGCCTGCCGCATTGTTTTATGACTATTTTCGCTGTGCCCTAGCGGGCTGGCACCATTGACATAAAAAATACGCTTGATTTCAAACGGAATAACACGTTCGATGACGGTAAGGCTTCCGCGGGTATCCCTGAAAGTTTTAAGGTTAATTAACTGAGCCAAGGGGCGAGTGGGTTGGGTTAAATTTAAATTAGGTTAGGTAATGCAGTCTCTTTGGTGTAGTTCTTATAATGCCCTCGCAATCCGAATTTGATGCGTCGCGACAAGCTGACGGTAATCCATTTCAAAACCATTGGGGTCTCATGGAAAACAGCCTTGGCGTCGGTCTCCAAAATTTGGGATTCAGCGGCGGCGAGCGCCTTAAAATAAGCGCCGTAAACAAACCGGATAATGTCCTTAGAGAGCCGGTATTGTTCGCCGGTCAGACGGAAGCTTTTATCGATACAATACCGGAAGTCATGGAAATGATAGAAAACCAGCGGCACCTTTTCGGCACCGGGCTTTTTCACAAAAAGCTGCCCGCCTGCATTTCCGCACATACAATCATTGACATTCCAGGGAGCTACGCCCCCTCCGGCATGTTCCAGCACATGCACTCCCGGGAACCGCTCTGTCCAGTCGTCGAGATATTTCTGGTCGCCGAACTTCCCGTCTTCGAAACGGTTATAGCACCATTCCAGGCAGGCTTCCATCCACCATTTCAGCACGCTAAGGCCTTCCTCCGTATTTTTGAAGGTTACAAATTGCACGCAGTAAATGCCACTGGTTGCAGACTGGTCGTACTCGGGATTGTATCGATGTGATGTAATAAGTACAGATTTCTCGCCCATCTCGTCAGTCAGCACTTTCGGATCGGCGAAGAACAGCAGGTCGGCATCCAGATACGTGCAGTGATCGAGCGAAAAAGTGTGAATGCAATGCCATATTATGAAAGAACTGCAAGTCCAGCAATATTCGCCCGGCGTACGGCTGGCTTTGACCGAAAGCAGCTCCGGCGTTTCAAATTCACGCAAGGAAATGATCGTCGCCCGCGGTAGGGCCAAACGACGAAGCAAAGCATCGCAATCGTCGTCGAATGCGAAGATATATAGGTGAAAATCAACCCCTTGACGAGCCAGCGAATTGTACATCGCCAATCCCCGCGAGAGGTAGCTTGAATTGAAAAGGGTACAGAAACTCTGCATAAATTTTGTTAGGGGCAGAAGAGGGAGCGCTTCCAAATACAAATATCAGCGAATATTGCGAATGCCGCTCTCCCCGATTGTTAAAATAATATATCCCTGACTAAACTTTTGTGTGCATGGTTGTAAGGAATCGATAGAAATAATTGATTGTCAGGTACATGAAAGCAACATCTTGTTCATTATCATGAAGTTGAGATGCTAAGATCGTATTATAATTTGCTTATCACGGATAAGCTCTAACTTGCGCAGCATTCTAAAAGGAAAATATGTCGTTTTTTAGACCTAAAAAGAAGAACCCTTACGGCTGGTTTGGTGATTACAAAAGCTGGGAAGCATTGGCTTCCCTCTCCGGCGGTTACGAAAGCGGGCCGATTTTGGAAAAAGTGAAGCAGGCGCTGTTAAAGATCAGGAATGGCGAGGCGGTATATGAACGCGATTCTGTGTTGTTCGATGAGAAAATCTATCCTTACTCCGTCATTTCAGCGCTGCTTTATACCGCCCTGGAATGCGGCAACCAGCTGAATGTAATCGACTTTGGCGGGTCGTTGGGGAGTACGTATTACCAGGTACGTGACCTGATCCCTCCAACGGTCAAACTGCATTGGAGCGTTGTGGAACAGGACAACTTCGTGCGGTGCGGAAAGGAATCTTTCGAAGGTGATTTCCTGAAATTCCACTTCACGATAGACGAAAGCATGGCCGCGCAAAAGGCCGACATCCTGCTGCTATCAAGCGTGGTACAATACCTGGAAAAGCCGCATGAATTTTTGGAAGAGATTATGCGCCACAATTTTAAATATATTCTTATCGACAGGACGGCATTCATGAAGGACAACCGCCCCGACCGGCTCACGTTGCAAATCGTGCCTCCCGAGATTTACGAAGCCCGGTACCCATCCTGGTTCTTCAACGAAAAACGCTTCCTGGAACACTTTCGCGGTTACAAGATCAAAATGGAATTCGAATCATTTGTGCCTGGCGAGCAGGAAATGGAGATCGACCATGCAAAGGTGGGTTACGATAAGGGCTTTTTTCTGATTAAAGACTAAGCTTTGCTTTCGCGTTTTACCATTTCGTTGATCCATATCGGCGCGAAAGGTGATGTGCAACCCTTGGAAACTGGATAATCGCGGTAAATGCCTAGCTTTTCGCCGATAGCGAGCGCACGCGCGCGAAGCGCAGGAAAGCGTATGCCAATCTGTGCGAGGGTTGTGTTCATGGTCCATTGCACTTCCGGGGCCGCAACCGGCATTTCTTTTTCGATACGGTCGAGCAAACCGGGGATATCGATACCTTCGGGTTCGCGGCTCACACGCCCTGCGGTTAGGCTCCATCCTGCCCGTGCAGCCCAGGGATGGTCGGTTTGCATCCATGCCTGGCGCAGTTCCTCCCTGGCCGGGTGTTCTTTGATCACATAAGACGAAAGCCATTCTGCCACCTGAGCGGTCTCGATCTGGCGTACCATCCTGTCCAGGTCTGTCGCCGACAGCAACTTAGGCTTGATGATTAAAAGAGACAAAAGCTGCGCATCAAGATTTTGGGTTTGCCACAAGGCCAGGCCCAGTTCATGATCGATCTTGATCTTGTTGGCCAGCGTCCGGATATCCCCCAACTTCACACCAAACTGATTATCGTTTGCGCCGTTGCGGATATTGAGCGTGCGCACTTTTTCATTTCCCAGTGATTCTAGCTTGGTAAGCACTTCATCGGCGGTCATAGCAATGGCGTTGAATGGTTGGCATTTAATCCTTCAATAATAAAGTTTTTCGTATAAAAACGAACCATTGTGTTGCCTTAAATAAAAAACCGCCGGCAAGCATTGCTCACCGGCGGCTACTGGGACAAGGAATTGCATTAAGGCTCTACCTCCACGATCATTTCGATTTCAACTGCGATACCCGACGGCAAAGAGGCTACCCCAACGGCAGAACGGGCGTGTTTGCCGCTTTCGCCAAATACTTCCACCATAAAATCGGTAAAGCCATTGATCACTTGTGGCTGTTGTGTCAATGTCGGCGTCGAGTTCACCAGGCCAAGGACTTTCACCACTCTTTTCACCTTATTCAAATCGCCGATCTCATATTTCAACGAACCCAGCAATGCGATCCCGCAGAGTTTCGCAGCTTCCTTGCCTTGCTCGACGGTGAGGTTATCGCCCACTTTTCCGAGGATTTGTCCGCCACCGGGCTTATCCGGGCCATGACCGGAAAGGTACACCAGGTTGCCCACGCGGACAGCACGCAGCAGATTGCCCTTTGACGGATTAAGCTTGGGAAGCGTAATGCCCAGCTCGGTCAGTTTTTTCTCTACGTCCGGACGGTTTGTTTGTGCAATACTTTGACTACTAACGGCTAGCAAAATGAGCAACAGCGCGATCAGGGGAGTTGGTTTTAACATAACAGGTTTAGATTGATCTGTGAATACGGCCAAAAATAGGGATCATTCCGCAACAAGATGCGCCTCTTCCTCAACTTATATCCTCTCTGATTCGGCAAAACAAATATTTTAATACTTATTCAACAAATAGTTAAAAACATCACTATTTGTTAAGTTTTACTCAACTTCTTGATTGACAATCTGCCGCTTCCACCAGGCCACTCCGCCAGATTATGATATTGTTAAATAGCGATTCGCAGAAAGTGTAAATAAGATCGATTGCTCAATTTTGTCGCCTCAAAACCGAAAACTCACTAATATATTCTCCATACCAAACTTTACTCCTATGTATCGATGTAAAAAAAGGTGGCTGCTCAATGGCGGTGCCTTGAACAAGTCGTTCGCCGGATTAGCGCTGATCGCCATGATCGGCGGCCCAGGCTGGACCCTTGCGGCAGCAGGGACCGGTGCTGTTAACCGCAACGAGCACCGTAACATTACGAAAGCCGACCGCCAGATCAAAGGACGGGTGACCGACGGCGATACGCCGGACGGAATTCCGGGCGTCAACGTAGTTATTAAAGGCGGCCAGACCGGTACCGTTACCGACGCCAATGGAACCTACTCGATCGAAGTCCCCGAAGGCGGTGCCGTGCTCGTATTTTCCTATGTGGGCTATAACAGCCAGGAAATTGAAACTGGCACACGCAGCACAATCGACATCGCGTTGAAGGCCGACAACAAGTCGCTTAACGAAGTGGTGGTTGTCGGGTACGGTACTCAAAAGAAAGTCAACCTGACGGGTGCTGTGGATCAGGTGGGACAGGAAGTGCTGCAAAACAGACCGATCCCTAACCTGGCACAGGGCCTAGTAGGTGTAGTGCCGAACCTGAACATCAGGATGTTCGACGGCAAGCCTACACAATCGCCTTCGTTCAACGTTCGCGGTACAACCTCTATCGGTCAGCAGGGAAGTGCCCTGGTATTGATCGACGGTGTAGAAGGTGACCCCCGCATGCTCAACCCACAGGATATCGAAAGTATTTCGGTATTGAAAGACGCAGCTTCGGCCTCTATTTATGGTGCCCGCGCGGTATTCGGGGTAGTACTCATCACCACCAAGCCTGCTCCGGAAGGAAAAATGAGAATTTCCTATTCGGCCAACTACTCGATCAAAGCACCGACGGAAGTTCCCGACAATATCACTGACTCATACCCATGGGCACAGGGTTTCAGCGATGCCTGGTCACGCTGGAACGACAACGGTAGCACGCCGACGGCGATCAACAAAACCATTAGCTTCTCGCCTGCCTATCTGGCCGAGATCAAGAGAAGATATGAGGACCCGTCGCTGCCAAAGGTAGAGGTAAACCCAACTACTGGTGAATACCAATACTATTACAGCACCGACTGGTACAAAGAGCTTTACAAGAAAAGCCTCAGTGCCCAGGATCACGCGCTTTCTATCGCCGGCGGTACTGATAAAGCCACGTACCTGCTGAGCGGCCGTTTCAACAATCAGGACGGTTTGTTCCGATACAATACCGACAAGTACAGCATGTATAACTTCCGCGGTAAAGGCGGTGTGCAGCTGACCCCGTGGTTGCGCGTCGACAACAACACCGAGTTCTCTTCGATGAAGTACCACCAGCCAATAAACGTAGGTGAAGGAAGCGGTATTTACCGCAACATCGCCGACGAAGGCCACCCGCTGGCCCCATTGACTAACCCGGACGGGTCGCTTTCATTCTCTGCGGCTTACACTGTGGGTGATTATTACTATGGCCGGAACGCAATCGATTTGACCCAGCGTTTCCTGAAAAACCAGACGGCGATGAAGGCGCAGTTCTTCGAAAAGGCGCTGACCCTGAAGGCCAACATGACGTTCCAGAGTACCGATGTTGCTACCCAGCAGAATCGCGTTCCGGTACCATACAGCCGCGCCAAAGGGGTGATCGGTTATACTGGTACCAACACCAACGATATCGCGGTAGGAAGAAGCACCGTCAACTACCTGGCGACCAACTTCTATGCCGACTATGTGAAGTCGTTTAACAATACCCACAACTTCACCCTGCTGGGCGGTTTTAACTACGAGCGGTCCATCACAACCAGCCTGAGCGCCCAACGGAACGGACTTGTTTACAGCGGTGCCGACGATATCAACCTTGCATTGGGACAAAGCATTACAACCGGAGGCGGGTACCGGAAATGGGCGATTGCCGGTGGTTTCTTCCGTTTGAACTATAACTTCCGCGAACGCTATCTGCTGGAAGTGAACGGTCGCTACGACGGTTCTTCGAAATTCCCGACTGACCAGCAATGGGCATTCTTCCCGTCGGTATCAGCCGGATGGCGCGTTTCCGAAGAGCCGTTCTGGAAAGTGAACCCGAAAATCATTTCGCATGTAAAAGTCCGTGCCTCCTACGGTTCGTTGGGCAATGGTAACATCGACCCATACTCTTTTAACGAGAAGTTCGGCATTTCGCAGTCTGGACGTGTGATCAACGGTATCCGTCCGCAAACTACCAGTATGCCGGGCGTAGTACCCAACGATCTGAGCTGGGAAACTTCTACCACCGCCAACCTTGGTCTTGATTTCTATGCACTCAATAGCCGTCTCCAATTTTCAGGAGATATTTACCAGCGCAAAACGACGGACATGTTCACCGTGGGACCAACGTTACCCGCAGTTTTTGGAACAGGTGTTCCGAAAGGCAACTACGCCGATCTGAAAACCAACGGATGGGAACTTTCGATCAACTGGGATGACCAGTTCAATATGGCTTCAAAGCCCTTCCATTACAATGTGCGTTTCACTCTTGCGGATTACAAAGCAACGATCACCAAATACAACAACCCTGACAAAAACCTGACCGATAACTACGCAGGCCAGCGTATCGGTGAAATCTGGGGATACAAGGTGGCAGGTCTGTTCAAATCGGAAGCCGAGATCGCCGAATCTCCCTCACAGGCCAACGTTCCGAACACAAACACCCGGAAAAACTACCCTGGTGACATCAAATTCCAAAACCTGGATGGCGACAATGTGATCTATCAGGGTCTGAACCGCGTGGGCAATTCGGGTGACAAATCCATTATCGGTAACTCAGAGCCACGCTATACTTACGGTGTGAACCTGTCGGGAGATTGGAGTGGCTTCTTCGTGGGCGCTTTCTTCCAGGGAGTACTCAAACAAAACTGGTACCCATCGTCAGAAGCGCGTTTCTGGGGCCAATACAACCGCCCATACAACGCCTATCCCCGCTGGCAGCAAGATAACATGTACCGCGAAGAGCTGGGTAACTTCGACGCCTACCTCCCGCGCCTGGTAGGGTATGTGGCACAAGGCTCCGGCCGTGCATTGCAGGTAGCTAACGACCGTTACATGCAGAATGTAGGTTATATCCGTTTGAGAAACCTGCAAATAGGTTACACGATTCCGGAGCGCATTACCTCGAAGATCCACGCCCGCGACCTGAAAGTGTACGTGTCCGGCGAAAACCTATGGACATGGTCGCCGCTGTACAAATGGACCCGCGACACCGACGTGACCAGCATTTACGGATCTGACCGCGATCTCAGCTCCAGCAACCCGCCAGGCAATGCCGGTGACGGATACAATTACCCGATGTTGAAGTCCGTGTCGATCGGCTTGTCACTCAATTTTTAACGGAATTATGAAGACTAAAAAAATACTAAGCTATACCCTTGCCGTGATGCTGCTCGCTACGGCAAGCTCCTGCGACCTCAGTGAGGTGCCGGTGGATACTGCTACCAACGATGCTGTTTTTGGCTCGGAAAGTGGACTTGAGCTTTATGCAGGCTCTTTTTATAACCTACTGCCCAATACCGATACCGGTGTGTTCCAGGATGACGACAACTCTGACCTCGTAGCGCGGAATGGCGTAGACAACTACTTGGCAGTAAACGCATTAAGTCCTATCACCAGTAATGGTTGGGACTGGGGAAACCTGCGTAACATCAACTATTTCATTGAAAACACTGAAAAAAGCACCGTACCTACTAAAAACCACTATCTGGGGATGGCGCGCTTTTTCCGGGCGTTGTTTTATTTTGAAAAAGTGAAAAGATTCGGTGATGTACCCTGGATCGATAAAACCATTGCCGTGGATGACGACGCTACGCTGTATGGTGCTCGTATGAACCGCTACGAAGTAATGGACAAAGTGCTCGCGGACCTGAACTACGCGATCGAGAACATTACATTGACATCCGATCCTTCGGTTACCCGCATCACCAAAAATGTGGCCCGTGCGTACAAAACCCGAATTGCCCTGTTCGAGGCATCGTGGCGGAAATACCATACCGAGGACAACAAGCAGGCCACTGCCAATACCTGGTATGAAGAAGTAATAAAGGAAGCCAACGCGATCACCGGTTATACGTTGCATTCCAGCGTGGCCGACAGGGCTTACCGCGAATTGTTCCTCGCGAAAAGTGCTTATGCCGACGAGTCGATCCTTTCGGTGGCATTGAGCGCGAGCTTGCAGGTTTACAGCTCTGCAAACCGTCGCTTTATCAGCCCTACTTATGGTAACCGTCCAAGCCTGACGCGCCGTTTTGTTAATACCTACCTGAACCTGGACGGAACGCCGTTCACCAGCAAGGCGGGCTACGAAACCACACCATTTGTAGAGGAAGTAAAAAACCGCGACCTGCGTTTGAAACAAACCATCCGCACAGGCGACTATACCCGTACGGAAAACGGTGTCCCTGTGGTTGCCCCACCGAATTTCAGCCAGACCTACACTGGTTACCAGCCGATTAAATGGTGCTACGACGAACGTTTTCCTTTCGATGACGAAAGCCGTAACGACAATGCGCATATCGTAATGCGCTGGGCAGAAGTGCTCCTGAACAAAGCAGAAGCATTGGCCGAGCTCGACAAGATGACCGCAGCCGAATGGACCGGCACAATCGGCGCATTGCGCAAGAGAGCAGGTATCACCGGCGCTACTTTGACGACCGTTCCTACAACTGCCGACCCTTATATGATATCGTTCTTCGCAGGTAAGTTCAACAATCCTGTGTTGCTCGAAGTACTGCGTGAAAGAGGTACTGAGTTGGTATTCGAAGGCCTTCGTCCGGATGACCTGAGAAGATGGAAGCTGGGTAACCTGTTCCAGGATGCGCCTATGAACGGTATGTACGTGCCTGCCCTTGGCGAATACGACCTGAATGGGGATGGTAAAAATGATGTTTATTTCTATCAGGGAACAAAACCTACTTCCACCACGCCGGGTATCGCATTCGTGGATGTGAGCCCTTCTACGGCTGTGGGACGCATCCAATTGTCGAAAGGCACTTCGGGTGAAGTCCTATGGAACCCGGGACAGCGTGAATGGGCGGATAAGAAGTATCTGTACCCAATTCCGGAACCCGACCGCATCAGAAACCCGGCTCTGGGCCAGAACCCAGGCTGGTAAGAATTGGGAAATAGTTTTCACGAGAAGAGCGGGGTTGCCATTTGTGGTAGCCCCGCTCTTTTTTGTGTCTAAATAAATATTTTACATACAAAACATGAATTTATATTTTCATAATACATACATTTAGTGAATTAATATACTAAATTATTGGCTGCCAAATGAAAGGGACCAATTTGGGCGAGTTTGAAGAGCTGGTTTTGCTGACGATCGCGGCATTAGGCCGGGAGGCTTACAGCGTGGCCATCTGCGACGAACTGGAAAAATATACCGGCCGCTCCGCGAAGCTCGGGGTGGTACATGCCGTGCTGAACAGGCTTGAAGAAAAAGCACTCGTAAAAAGCCAGCTTGGCGACACCAGTGCGACGAGGGGCGGCAAGCGGAAGCGCTTTTATGAAGTAAGCCATGCGGGCAAGGTAGCGGTCACGCGGGCAAAGGAACTCAGGGAAACCATCTGGCGGGACATTCCCGGCTTTAACCTCGAAGGTTCGATATGAAAAAGACCGCACCGCAACCACCGCAGTGGGCCACCCGGTTTCTGAGATGGTACTGCCGCCCCCGCCTCCTCGAAGACCTCGAAGGCGATCTATACGAATACTTTCTCCGCAACGTCCGCGACAAAGGCCTCAGGCGCGCCCGGTTCATTTATATGATCGACGTCGTCAAGTTCCTGCGCCCGTATACTATTCGCAAGATCGAATTCCTAACCCTTTTAACCCATTTCATCATGCTCGGCAGCTATTTCAAAACATCGCGGCGCACCCTCGTCCGGAACAAACTGTTTTCACTGATCAATATCGTCGGCCTTGCCGTGAGCATGTCTGTTGGCCTGCTGGTGATCGCCATCGTGAGCGACCTGCGCTCGTACGACGATTTTCATGAGAAAAAGGACCGTGTATTTCGGGTGATCACGCAAAATCAGGCCGAAGGGCAGCCTGCTATGGACTTCGCCTCTACCTCAGTAAGAATCGGCCAGTTATTGCAGGAAAATGTCCCGGGTATCGAAAATTTCACGCTCATCCGCACCGGCTTTTCCGGCGATGCGCAGATCGGCCGGAACACATTCCCTTTAGAAGCGGTTTGGGCAGACCAGTCGTTTTTCAAAGTATTTACATTCCCGCTCGTAGCCGGCAATCCTGCCACAGCGCTTAAAGAGCCCTTTTCCATGGTAGTCTCCGAAAAAACAGCTGAAAGGCTTTTTGGCAGGTTCAACCCGTTGGGGCAGACTGTGCGTTTCGATACGCTCGATTACCAGGTCACCGGTGTGGCAAAGGATGTTCCGCATCTCTCCCATCTCCGTTTCGACGCCCTTATTTCATTTGCTTCCGCTGATGCGACAATTGGCAAAAAAGAAAATGCATTTTATGCCTGGAACAATATCTGGTCTAATTACGTGTACCTCACCATCCCGAAAGGCGGCAGCCCGGATAATGTGCAACATGCACTCGATCAGATCAATGCAGAACAAAACAAGGCATTGGAGCATTTGAAGGTGACCGTATCGTTGCAACCATTGAAGGAAATCGCGCTGGGTAAAGACCTCTCGAACAACCTGGGCCCTGAAACCGAGCCCGTAACGCTATGGATCCTTGGCGGGCTGGCATTGGTGATTATCCTTTCGGCTTGTTTCAATTATACGAACCTCTCGGTGGCCCGGTCGCTCAGGCGGTCACGCGAGGTGGGCGTTCGCAAGATCATAGGCGCGCGGCGCAGCCATGTTCTGGGACAGTTCATTGCCGAATCGGTGATGATAGCCTTCCTGGCATTGCTCTTTTCTTTTGGATTATACCTTTTATTACGAAAGGAATTTTTCGCGCTGGACCCGCACATTTCGCAAATATTCACGCTCGATCTTTCGGTGCAGTCGGTACTGTACTTCATCGGCCTGGCCGCCTTCACCGGTATTGCTGCAGGGCTTCTGCCTGCGTTGTTTTTTTCCAAAATCAGCGCCATCTCCGTCATGAAGGACGCTGGTGGGTTGAAACTTTTCAAACATATCGGGTTAAGGAAAGTGCTGATCGTCGTCCAGTACACCCTTTCGCTGATATTCATTGCCACCACCGCCGTAGGTTACAGCCAGTACAAGGGTTTCCTGAATTTCGATCTGGGTTTTAGTACTGAAAACATCCTGAATATCAAGCTCCGCGGTACCGATGCTACCGTACTGAGGGAAGAACTGGCCGCAATTCCGGAGGTAAAACAGCTCTCCCAATCGAGTATGATCACCAGCTTGGGCAGCACTTACGGCTATACCACGAAATATCTCCCGGGCGATTCGGCAATGGTATGGATGAATATGGTCGACGAGCATTACCTGCCTCTCCACAAACACGAATTGCTGGCAGGCAAGAATTTCACCCTTCGTCCCGAAAAAGGAAAAGAAAGTGAGGTAATTGTCAATCAGCAACTTTTAAAGCGCTTTAACATTGCCGGACGAGATCCCAGGAAAGCATTAGGAGAGATCATCACATTGGGTGACCAGAAAGTGGCTATTGTGGGCGTGCTGAAAGACTTCCATTACGGCACCGTCGAGAACAAAATAGAGCCGGTGATGTTCCGTTACTCACGCAGCGAACCGTGGGGATATTTAAACCTCAAAATCGCTTCCAACGACCTTACTGCCACCATGGGCAAAATCGAAGATGCCTGGAAACGGTTTGATAAGGTGCACCCGCTCAAAGCCAGTTTTTACGACGACCAGATCGAGGAAACTTACAGCCAGTTTTCCATGATGGTCAAAGCGATCGGATTCCTTGCATTTCTTGCCATTTGCATTGCTTCGCTGGGGCTGTTCGGCATGGTGGTGTTCACAACCGAAACCAAATTGAAAGAAATCAGTATTCGCAAGGTGCTAGGTGCCAGCGAACCGGGACTGATATTCTTGCTTTGCCGCGGTTTTTTAACACTCCTCGGCATCGCCACGCTCATCGCACTGCCCGTTACCTACCTGCTTTTCGATCAGGTTTTACTGACGCGCTTCGCCTATCACCAGCCCATTGGTATGGTCGAATTGCTTGGGGGCGCATTGGTTGTAATGTTGCTGGCCGTGCTCATGATCGGTTCCCAAACTACCAAAGCTGCACGGAGTAATCCTGCGAAAGTCCTGAAAAGCGAATAAAGCCCGTCGCGAACCGCGCACTCTTCAAACGGTATTGGTCAACCGCCCCTGCGAGCGCTTGGCCGATACCATTTTCTTTTCCTGCTTCCTCTTGGTACTGTGAAAATGATGCAAACGGGTGCCCGGGGAACAGCAATCCGGAGGCCTGCAATCCATTTTGCGATTGCATTTACAACCAGGGGAAACCATTGGACGCGTGTTTGGACGCGTATGAAAAAGCTTCTGCCCGCTACTGACACACTGCTGTCATAAGCCGGTATTTCTTTTGAGTGAAAATGACCACAATTCATTCACGCATGGATGCTATCATCGACACCCTTTACCGCTCGGCGCTGGTAACAATACACGACTTCCGCTGCCAGTGCGGGCATTGCAAGGTTTCGGCCACCGAGTACCAGCGCGAATTTTCCATCGCCTATGTCCGGACCGGCAACTTTGTGTTCAAAAGTTTCAGAAACGATCTCGATTCCCATCACGGGCACTTTCTGATCAGCAAAGCGGGATTCGAATACAAAGTAGGCCACGTACACGCCCTGCCAGATCAATGCACCATATTTTCGGTTTCACCGGCCAACCTCGACCAACTGCTCGCATTAAACACCGGTTTTGCATCCTTTGTCCAAAACCCCGACCGCCATTCGATGCTGGCCAGGGCCACCCCGGAAACCGAATATCTTCACCATTGCATTTTCAACGCCTTGAATGCAAAACACTTCGACAAACTGCGGATCGAGCAACTAACGGTTTCACTGATGGAGCAGGTCATTACGGGTACTTCGAAACAAACAGCCCCGAAAGCGCTGAGTGATAAGCATAAGCGGGGCTATTTACCTATGATCGAGAAGGTTAAGAAGTTGATCAACGATAATATATGCGAAGACATTTCCCTCGCCGACCTGGCTGATGCCGCCAACATAAGTCCGTTTCATTTTTCGCGGTTGTTCAAACAAATCACCGCATTCACACCATACGGCTATTTGCTGCGTTCACGCCTCCAAAATGCCCACTTGCAAATCGCCCATACCAACCTTCCGGTCACGACGATTGCATTTGAGTCCGGTTTCAACAGTCTCGAACATTTCTCGGCGGCTTACAAGACGTTTTTCGGAAAGTCGCCATCGGCGGGTCGCTGAGCTGGCAGTTTTACCTGCCTGGTTCCAAAATCAGCAATATTCCTTAAATATAGGCCGTGCGCTCGCGGTAGTTTTGCTCATCAAATCAAAAACAAACATTCATGAAAGAGCAATTGTTGATTACGCTTGAAAATTCCAGAAAGTACACGCTGGCTGTCGCATCCGCCCTGCCGGAAGCAACATTCCAGTTCAAACCCGCCGAAGAGGTCTGGTCGTTTGCCGAATTGCTGAGCCATATCGCTTACGGAATTTACTGGTGGGAGGAAAATTACATTCGCGGGACCGAAAGCGACTGGAGCCCGCCAGCCTCCGCGCAAACAAAAGTGGATGCACAGGCCGCCCTGGAAGCAGCTTATGATATGCTGGCCAAATCTGTGAATGCCTTAAAACCTGACACCGATCAATTGAACGGCTTTCATGCCACGCTCGACCACATTACCCACCATCGCGGCCAGGCCACCACATACCTCCGCTGCTGCGGCATCGAGCCTCCGACGTACGTTTATTAGCCAAGTTATCTATTAGCCATGTTAATTGTTAGGTCAAACCGTCAGGGCTATGCACTGGCGGTTTTTATATAAAAAGATCCTTTTTGTGCGTGCGTTGAACCCGTCCCGACCTTTCAATAGGTTATTTAATCAAAGCATCGCCGTTTCGCTATTTTTGATATTATACAAAAAAGCGTTCAGGCCATGCATATTCCTTCCCCAAACGAAGTCCGGGCCATTGCTGCGATCACCGATCCAACGATCCGTAATTTGCGTATTACCCATTGTTATTATGAACTTTCGGCTGCTTTTATCAGCCGCACGGGTCAGGTGGCGAACTGGTGCACGTTTGCGACCTGGGCATCCAAGCAGGCCGGTCAAAGTATCCGCCGGGAGGATTTGATGCGCAGCATCGAGGCCAAACTGAATTGGAGTAAGCTGAATGAGTTAACGCTCCTCTGGAAAATCGCGACCGAAATGGGCGTCAGCGCGTCCCTCGAACAAAAGCTGCACGGCATTATCCGCGACACCTGGCTTGCGCATATCATCAACCGGATCAGCGAGGCGGTTGCGCGGGGTAATCAGAAGGTTTTCGAGGAGATCGGATGGGAATTTGCCCGATTTCTTTCGGTTTGTTTTCAAGATAAAACCTTCGATCAGCAGCGGCTGGATGCTTTCTCCAAAGAACTTCGTGCAGGTAACCCGCCGGATGGACAGCAATATCTGACACAGGCATTTACAAATTATTATACCGCCTTTTTTGAACAAAACCCGCAATTGAAAACCGAATTGCAACTACTTGCAAACCTGGAAATCGGCTTTCATGAACAAACACGTTTGCAACCGGAAATCGCGGCCTCACTGAATGCCGCATTCATCGTCGACAAGGAGATTACCCGTCAAAAAATACTCGACGCCTTCTTCCCATCCGATAGCTGGCGGGCCCGTATTCGTCTCGCCTATTTGAAAATCACAGGCAAAACTTCGCGACTCGAAGCGGCGATCGACCGCTTGATGAACCGACTCCAAAGCATCATGCGCGAGGTCCTTACAACGCACCTGATGACCCTCACCCTCCCACCCGACGTGCGCCTGTCACTCGCGAAAGATCTTAACAGAACCTATCCTGAGGCATTGCGTCAACTGTCATGCGGAAGCCTGATCACCCTACTGACCCAAATAGACCCCACCCGTGACAGCGTCCTGGAAAGTGGCGCCATCGACTGGGCTGATCTCCCGGAGCGCATGCACTTCATCGCGGAGCTGTTCCGCTGCTACCACGCCGATGAGACGCTGTACTGCGAAGCATTTACAGCACAGCAGGTAACGGCCATGAAAGAAGGTAAGTTACCGGCGGGGCGGCTTTAAGCTTTTGGGGAGATTGGCCCAAACAAAGCTGCCGCGGTGATCCACCGCTCGTCGGCAGACTCAGGAACGAATGACACCAAATGGAATAATGTCAGATACTTGTCTGCCGACCCTCATTTCCGACACCCGGAAAATGCGCTCTTTCATTGTATTGCATTAAAATATCTGCATACAGGCAAAAAAGAAAGACTTTGTAAAGCGGAAGCTTTGCCGTATACTTGTTTATATTTAGTTTAAATAGTAAACATATCAGCAATGTTTTGATCCAAGACTCTGCTGACTAATGGAGAAAAGTAAACAGCGATGACGGCCAAGGGTTAAAAGATGATGTCTACGAAAAGCCCACCAGGTTGCGGGCAGCATTATAGTAGTAGTATCAATTTTAACTTGAAAACAATACGTATCACAATTCAATACCCCTATGAAAAGACTTCTTGTCGCCCTCTGCACCTCGCTTTCCTTTGCGGCATACGCGCAGCAGAATGTGCTTTTGGAACAATCGTTCTGGAAAAATAACCCCGACGTTGCGACGGTGAAAGCCGCTGTCGAAAAAGGTGCCGATCCTACCCAATTCAACAGCAACAGTTTCGACCCGGTGGTGCTGGCCATCAATGCGGGCGCTCCCAACGAAACCATCAAATACCTGCTTGCACAACCCGGCAATGGCGTTGATAAAATCACCCACGATAGCCGTATATACCTGCATTGGGCCGCCAGCCGTGGAAATATAGAGCTCATGGAGTACCTGGTAAGCAAGGGCTCGAAGGCGGACGTTATCGACAGCCACGGTGCTACTCCGCTGAACTTTGCGGCAGGCGGCGGGCAGACCAACACCAAGGTTTACGACATCTGCATTGCTAACGGCGCCAACCTCAAAAAAGACCTCAACCAGGACGGTGCCAATGCATTGCTCCTTGCTGTGGCCAACGACAATGACCTGACGCTGACCAACTATTTCACCTCCAAAGGCCTGGACCTGAAAAGCACCGACGCCAACGGCGCGAATGCATTCAGCTACGCCGCCCGGGCGGGTAATATTGAAATGCTCAAAAAATTGCTCGCGAAAGGCGTTCAAGCGAATGGTACTGCCATGCTGATGGCCGCCCAGGGGTCTCGCCGAGGACCGAACAACATCGAAGTGTTCCAATACCTCGAAAGCCTCAACCTGAAACCGACCGTTGTAGGCAAGAATGGTGAGAATGTGCTGCATTCCATCGCCCGCAGACCAAAACAGGAAGAGATCATTCAATATTTTTTGTCAAAAGGTGTGGATGTAAACCAGGCCGACGAAGACGGTAACACGGTTTTCATGAATGCCGCCGCATCCAATCGCGATACTGCGACTTTGAATTTGCTGCTTCCAAAAGTGAAAAATATCAACCAGGCCAATGCCAAAGGCGTAACAGCCCTAATGCTGGCAGTTCGCGGCAATTCGCCGGAAACAGTTGGTTACCTCATCGGCAAAGGCGCGTCAGTCAATGCAGCTGACCGAAATGGCGATAATCTGGGTTATTATCTGGTGCAATCGTATGCGCCGGCAAGAGCAGCTGATTTCGACGCGAAACTGAAAGTGTTGGAGGGCAAAGGCTACAAGGTGGCAGAGCCACAGGCCAACGGCAGCACACTATACCATTTGGCGGTTGCGAAAAACGACCTTTCGCTGGTGAAGCGCCTCGAACCTTACCAAATTGACGTGAATGCAAAAAACAAAGAAGGCCTTACGGCATTGCATAAAGCAGCCATGGTTTCTAAGGACGATGCGATCCTGAAATACCTGCTGTCGGTGGGCGCGAAAAAGGACATTGCTACCAATTTCCAGGAAACCGCCTTCGACCTGGCTTCCGAAAATGAATCCCTTTCCAAAAACAACGTTACAGTCTCCTTCCTGAAATAATGTCGATTTTTCTAAAAACAGCACTACTGCTAATTGTCCTGTTACTGGCCAAACCTGCCGCCTCCGTTGCGCAGACCAGCAAATACAAATGCATGATCCAAATGACCAACTACACCGGGGAAGGTGCCTACATGGTGATCTCGCTGATCAACCCCAAGGGCGCTTACGAGAAAACCCTTTATGTGTTGGGTCCTGATAAAAAATGGTACAACACGGTTAAAGAGTGGCATAAGTTTCAAACCAAGAAACCGTCAAACCTCAGCGCCATTACCGGCGCATCGGTCACTGGCGGCGACCGGGCCATGAATGTGCTCGAAATCGAAACTTCGAAAATCAATGCGGGTTACAAGCTCCGGTTTGAAAGTGCGGTGGAAGACAAGGCCTACCATGCCAAAGACCTTGAAGTCCCGCTGACGACAGAAGGCCTTTCGGCAAAAAGTGAGGGCACCGGGTACATTCGGTATGTACGATTCAGCCCCAACTAACGCATTACCATTTTTATGACGATTTCCATCTGGAGATACAGCCACCTCGCGTTGGCTGTATCTTCTTTCATTTTACTAACCCTCGCCTCAGTCACAGGCATTATACTGGCATTCAAGCCGGTATCCGAAAGAATACAGCCCTATGGCACCGAGCGGTTAAGCGAAATCCGTCTTTCCGAAACCCTGCCCCTGCTGCGGAAACAATACCCGGGCATTTCCAACATGACCGTCGACGTCAACAACTTCGTGACGATCAAAGGCACTGACGACGCGGGTAAGAACCTGCTCGCGTACGTAGACCCGCGCACCGGCAAGCTCCTAGGGCAACCCGCGCCGCCATCCGAGTTTTTTGAATGGGTAACTGCCCTGCACCGGTCGCTGTTTTTGCATGAAACGGGCCGTTTTTTTATCGGTCTCACTGCATTTTTGCTGTTGCTGATCACCGTTTCCGGCACAATGCTCATTATTCAGCGCCAGCGCGGACTGAAACGGTTTTTTACCCGCATTGTCCGTGATAATTTTGCGCAGTATTACCATGTCACGCTCGGCCGGCTGTCGCTGATCCCGATCCTGCTCATTGCATTGAGCGGTACTTATCTCTCGCTGGCACGCTTCGAACTGATCGACACGGCCTTTACTTCACCAGAAGTTGATTTTGATGTGATTAAAGGTGAGCCGGTCAAGAATCCTGTCGATTTCACCATTTTCAAAAACACCCGGCTATCCGACGTTCAGTCCATTGATTTTCCTTTTTCGGACGATATAGAAGACTATTATACACTGAAACTTAAAGACAGGGAAGTGAATGTCAACCAAATCACCGGCGACATACTCTCGGAAGCCAGATATCCGACAGCAACCCTATTTACCGAACTAAGCCTCGACCTACATACGGGTCGTACGAATATACTCTGGGCCATTGTACTCGCTTTTGCTTCGGGCAATATCCTGTTTTTCATTTACTCAGGCTTTGCTATGACCATTAAGAGGCGTGCGGGAAGGGTCAAAAACAGCCATACAGCCGAAGAGAGCGAATTTATCATTCTGGTTGGCTCCGAAAACGGAAGCACCTTCCACTTCGCAAATGCCATCCACCAGCAACTGACGGAAAACGGGAAAACTGCTTTTGTAACAGAACTGAATAACTACCGAGAGTTTCCGAAAGCCGCGCATATGGTCGTGATGACGGCCACTTACGGGCTGGGCAACCCTCCTGCCAATGCTACGCAATTTGCCGCCAAACTAGCCAAACACAGGCAATCCCGCAAGGTGCATTTCTCGGTAGTTGGCTTCGGCTCGCATGGTTACCCTGATTTCTGCAAATTCGCTTACGAAGCTGAAAACCTGCTGGCTAAACAGGAATGGGCTGTTCCATTGATAGAAGTGCATACCGTCAATGACAGATCACCGGAAGAGTTTGGTCATTGGGCCAGCAACTGGGCACAACATGCTGAAATACCACTCACGCTTTCAACCAGCCTGATAACCACCAGGCAAGACCGGCCGCATGTATTTACAGTCATTGAAAAAACAACCGTATCAGCACCGGAAGAAGCTTTCCTGCTCCGTCTCAGGGTCGAAGGGACAGTCGAATTCACGTCGGGCGACCTGCTGACCATTTACCCTGCCGACGACCATCGCGAACGGCAGTATTCGATTGGTAAAACCGGACAGGACGTGCAATTGAGCGTAAAGCTGCACGCTGGCGGCTTGGGCTCCGAGCATCTTTACCGCCTGCAACCAGGTGATCGCCTGCGCGCGCGGATCGATTCCAATGCGCATTTCCATTTTCCCGAAAAAGCAAAAAGCGTGATCATGATCTCAAACGGGACCGGCATTGCGCCATTCCTGGGCATGATCGACGGACTAACCGGTGACTCGCAGGCTTACCTCTATTCGGGCTTCCGTGACCGGGCCTCGTTTGCATTATATGAGCATGCCATTCAAAAAAGTGTAACTGAAAGGAAGCTGGCGGCATTTCACCTCGCCCGGTCTCGGGAGGATGAAAAGCAATATGTACGGGATCTGTTGGAAAGGGACGAAAAACTTGTCGCCGATGTACTCAGCCACGGGGGCGTGATCATGCTCTGCGGGTCGCTTTCAATGCAAAATAATGTCGTAGAACTGCTGGAAAGGATTTGCTCCACTCGCCTCGGCAAAAGTGTCAGTTACTACCAATCGCATGGGCAAGTACTGATGGATTGTTACTAGGTTTGAGCAACCCGTCCAAACCATTGAATGGTGACAAGCGCCACGACGAGGAAAGGCACAGCCACCATATTGACCATCTCCCATCCCCACAAGTTCAGGACGGCACCCGCGAGAAACGACGACAGCGTAGTAACGGCATACACCGCAAAGTCATGAAATGATTGCGTTTTGGCCCGGTCGGCTGGCGTGTACGCCCTTGTCAGTAAAGCGGTCCCTCCAATGAACATGAAATTCCAGCCTACACCCAGAAAGATCAGTCCCGAAACGAAATGGAAAAAATCGGTTCCGGTGAGTGCGAAGGCGACGTGGGTCAGAAAGATCAAGATGCCCAGTGATATGATCCTGACGGCGCCAAACTTCTGAACGAGATTTCCAGTAAAAAAGGAAGGTACAAACATCCCGAGCACGTGCCATTGTATGACGATCGACGAATCATCGGCATCATGTCCGCACAATTTCATGGCAATCGGCGTGGCCGTCATCACCATGACCATCACCGCAAACCCTACCGCGGAAGAAATCAGGGCCGCAATAAAAACCGGTTGCTTGGCAATGATGCTTAGTGGCCGTTCCTTATGCGATACTTCGCCGTTATTGTCTTCCTGCTGCCCTGCTTCCTTCACCGCCGAAATGATTCCTATCGCGATAATGCTTAAAACAGACACGGAAAGGTAAGAGTAAAAGAACGGCAAATGGCCAATATCCTTGGTAAGCCTGGCCAGCAACGGCCCTGCGATGGCCGCGAACACTCCACCCGACACCACCCAGGAAATAGCCTTGCTCCTGTCTTCCGCCGCAACCGACTCGGCCGCTGCAAAGCGATAGTACTGTGCAAAGCCACCATAAGCCCCGATGAACATATTCCCAACTACAAAAAGCCAGAAGTTAGTGTAGTAAATCCCGGCTGCGGTGAGCCCGCCCGCTACAAAGCCAAGCGCGACACCAACCATGAATCCACGCTTACGGCCATACTTTTTCATGAAAACAGAGGCCGGTATCAGTATGGCGGCCGTCCCGACGGAAATGAGCGCGACAGGCAGCGTGGCAAGGCTTTTGTCCTTCGCAAGATTAAAACCTACCAAACCCGACAAAGCCGCAACCAGCACGGCGGCCGTCTGGTACAATGCCTGGGCGCTTACAAGCGGAAAAATTTTCTTCAAAACTTGACTGAATGGGTGGTGAATGGACAACTTTCACAAAGGTCGCTTCTGATCACGGGATTAGGAAACCAGTAACGAATCCAATGCAATCGCCAGCTTCGGATGAAAGATCACTTTACCGCCATTGTCGCTGTTGGTAAACATCACAAAACCCGATTTTCGTTGTACCGAACCCATCGTAAGCGAGCGGAAACCATTTTGGCCACCCGAATGAAGGATCACATCTCCGGTTTTGCGTTGCTGTACCGCCCAACCTAATGCCCACGCATCGGCGCCATCGATCTTTGCGCCCTCTTTCAATTTTACTTGCGGACGGATCATTTCGCTGTGCATCTTCCTGGTTAACCGAAACTGGTCGGTTGTTGTTGGGTTCAGCACCTCGATCAGAAATTTCGCATAGTCACCGCAGGTTGTGTGAAGGTCACCCATGGCGCCATATCGCGCTATATCCGGCGCCGTAGGCCTCTTTTTGATGTGTGGTTTGCCCACTACATCATGCGGGCTTGCTGCCTTACCGGCAAATTCATCCCGCCAGAGATATCCGCTGGCTTCCATTCCGAAAGGTGCCAGCACATTTTGTTTCAAAGCAGCGTCGAAGTCGGTCGCACACACTTTCAAATCAGCTTCATATTGCGCGCACTCACCCGGCTCTTCCCGGCCGTGCAGACGCGCAATAACCGATTGCAGGCACCAGTAACCCTCTCCCGAATAGTCAAATTGCGAACCGGGTTTAAAATGAACTTTCAAAGGCTGGTCAGTTGAGCGAATATTTTGAAACCCTGTGGTGTGGGAAAGCACATGGCGCGGGGTGATCAGGTCCAGCTGCGGATCATCTCCCAGAAAAGATGTGGATACATATTTGCCCAGGGGTGTGTCCAGACCGATAATATTCTTTTCACAAAGCTTCAACGCGAAATAGGCAAACACAGTCTTACTCACCGAAGCCGCCTCAAATACCGTGTCAGGACCGACCGGCTCCCTGGTTTCCGTGTTTTTCAATCCGAACCCCCGCTGCCAAAGCAATTTGCCGTCGGTAACAAGCGCAATGGATAACCCGGGTACGACCGCTTCCTGCATTAATTGAGGAATAATCTTCGTGAGGTCGTCAACTATCTTCTCGCCGTCACAGGGCGGCTTTCCTGGCTGGCCTGGTAAGAAGGACCAGTCGGCCAGGGATGGCAGGCAAGATGCCACTGCCGGCATCCCGGCTGCTTTGAGGAAATGTCTTCGGCGCATCAGGTTCGCAGGTATTTCGTGATCAATTCATATATTTAAAATCATCATTGGTTGAGAACTACTCCATTGGAATACTTCGCTTCCCAGTTATGCGTGCAATTCCTCCTGAACTTTATAGAAGCTGCTTTCAGCAAAGAATGCTATGCATTGATGCGGGAATTAAAAGACGACATTAACCCGCAAAACCTGGCTTACCTATACGACCGGATCTGCTTTTTTGAAGGTCGGCCACAGCGGTATGGTACACAATATGACGATAGCCAAATGTACCCTGTTGAAGATGCGAAGGCCGTCGGGACGCTCGGCGCAAAAAATAACATATTGTTCATCGGGTGACACAAAAACATCGGCTTCGTAATGCTCCGAATTTATTGCATTCGGTAGTTCCCAAGATGTTTGAAACTGACCTTTTACATTTTTGGACGACCTGATATCATAATTCTTTTCATTGGGCAGTTTTGCACCGGCATTCGACGAAAAATACATGGTACCGCTTCTTGTAAAAGACATATAATACTCATTTTAGCGCTATTGATGCCCCGCCCGGCATTAACCGGTACGTTCGACCAGCCGTTCTTTGTTCGCTCTATGTACCAGATATCGAAATCCTTCTTCTCTCCACGGCCATCCGAGGCGCGGTCTGAAATAAAATACAACCGTTTTTCATTCGGTGATAAAAACGGGTCATTGTATTCGTAATCGGGGCTCGCAATAATTGTTTTCGGTGCGGACCATATGAATTAGTTTCAATAATTAGATATGCCCTCTGCTGCCCTCCGCCGACGTTGATTCCACGCGAGCTACAAAGTCGACTTAATCCACTCAGACACAATCCTGCTCAGTAATTCCCGGCTTGCCTCAATCACAGCCAAATTCTTAAAACTCGCCACAGCCCGGTCATTGGTTCTCCAATCCAGAAGCCCGGCATCATCTTTCAACAGTTTTTCCTTCGGCTGTTCTTTAACCTTTGCACCGCGATGAAAAACCAATTGGATTTGCTTGGGTGGCTGGATCCTCATAGTAATCCGATCCTCCTCACCGACGGCGTAGTTGGGGCCATTCCATTTGATATTTTCTGTCAGCGATTTCTCCGCCTCCAGAATGATTTGCCGCAAGACCTCGATCTCTTGTCGCAAAGGATGATTGAGTTCATCCAAAAATCGGGTTACTTCGGTATTTAATGGCATAGTCTTTCTGTTTGCTGTTGGTGAGAACACCAACAATGGCGTTAATTATGGCTTATTTAACTCGTAAGTAGTTTCCACATGGAAGCCTACCGACCGCGTTCGATGACCATCGACATGGTTTCGAGAATCTGTTCGTAGGAGTAGCCTTTGGTAAAAAATGAAAAGCGGCCCTCCGTCAATACCTGCTTCGGAATAGCCGACACATCGGAGGTTGTGAGAAAAACGAATGGAAAACCGCTGGGCAGCAACTTCTGCTGTGTCAGGGCATCCAGTAATTCCAGGCCGTTCATCACCGGCATATTCAAATCACTGATGACCACGAACGGATTGGCGGGCAACTGTTGAAAATAGTGGAGGGCATCCAGTCCATGCCTGAAAACCCGTACTTCGTTGGAAATGCTTAGTTCTTCCAGGGCTGTTTTGATAAGAAACACGTCGTCCTCATCATCATCCACCAATATGATCGGGCCATTCACTGCCATGGTTCAAAATTATCAACTTTGTCTGTAAGGTAAATAAATACTGAAAACCGAGCCCCCATTGACCTGGCTTTTTACTCTGATATGCCCCTGGTGCATTTCGATAATGCGCTTGCAGATCGCCAGGCCAATACCGGTTCCCTTGAACTGCTCCTGCGTATGGAGGCGCTGGAACATCTGGAAAATCTTGTCGAAATATTGCTCATCAAACCCTATCCCGTTATCGGTAACATCCACCCGTACCCATTCCGTTCTTTCGTCACATTCAGGCAGTTGCTCGTCTTTTGCCAATGTCCGAATGTTTACCGAAATAACCGGTTTTACCCCTGCACCAACAAACTTCAAACCATTCCCGACAAGGTTTTGGAAGAGCAGGGTCAGCAGCCGTTTGTTTCCTTGTAAAAACGCGTTACCCATTTGCCGGATCTCTGCGCCGGATTCACTGATCTGCTCGTCGAAATGCTCTTCAATATGCTGGATTATCTCGGAGAATACGACCAGTTCCATCTCAACTTGCTCGCCTGCGGAAATCCTTGAATAATCGAGCAGGTCCCGGATAACCGCGACCATGCGCTCGGACGCAGCTTTGATCCTGGTTAAAAAATTAATTCCTTCTGCCGGGAGCAAATGCTGGAACCTTCCTAGCATCATTTCTGAAAAAACGATCATTTTCCTGGCTGGCTCCTGCAGATCGTGGGAAGCGACATAGGCAAATCGGGCCAGCTCCTGGTTACTGCGGTTCAGGTCGGCGATGGTCGCGTCGAGCTCCATCTGCCGCTTCTCTAGAACTTGCTTGGTATATTTCAATTCCGCATTGTCGCGCAGCGTCGCCTCTACAAGCTTCTGTGCCTGAATATTCACCAGAAACCCCGACCATTCGACACTGCTGGTTACAGCGCTTTCGGTCGGTGTCATGGAGAGCAAGTGCCACAACCGGGTGCCGTCCGCTTTTCGCTTGATACAAGCTTCTATTGAAAATTCCTCCTTTGCTTTGAGCCGGTCGCGGATCTCCCCGGCCGCCACACTGGATTCGCATTCGCTCAGCCAATTAATCCAGTTCAATACTTTGCCCGGTTGCAATGCCGTCCCGGCGAACTGCCTGAACCCCTCGTTGGCAAATAGCAATTGCCCCTCCTGATCGAGCGTAAACATCATGAGCGGAACAGCGTCGGTGAGTACCTGATATTTTCTTTCGCTTTCCCGCAGGCGGGTCGCCATTTCCTGCAACTGCACATTCAACCTTTTGGCTTCTTCGTATGGCGTAACCGCCGGTAACTCTTCAAACAATTTCTGGCCCCTCAAAATAATCTCCCTGCTGAGCCGTATAGCCACTGGTAAGTCACAAAGCAATGTAATGGCTTCGGCCTCGACGAAAAATCCACTAACGAGCCGCCTGGCATAAGTCAGGTTTGGGTTGTCCGGTTCCACGGCAGATATCGACTCATCCACGACCCGGGCACATACACTGTTCCGCCCCGACTGGTTCTTGAGGAACCCCAGAAAAAGGTGGGGCATTGTGCCCTTATCGAGCATTAACCGGCATACCTCGGAGACGGCGGTTGCGAAACTTGTCTGATGCACCAACCCCACCCCACCATATTCGGCCACCTGCATGGAGCGTTTGTGCGCGAGCATGAGGTCAAGGTCATTGTCCAGGTTCAACTTTGTAATGAGGTGCATACGGTCAAACTTTAACGATTACCACCGAAGTATCATCCGAATAGCGTGCAAAATCCTTATAAATGACCGATGCAAGGATGGATTGGTCACAGCGAAACGCGCCGATGTGATTGCTGGCATCCCACCGGGAGGTTATGCCGTCGGAACACATGATCAAATGCCTTCCGGGCTCTGCACTGACGTTTTGGGATTCAAGTTGCCGTGGTACATTGACGCCGACTATGCCATTATACGGCACATATGTTTTCGAGGATATCGCGTCATGAAGCCGTGTAGAAATGTTGCCTACGCCGCAAAACTGCCACGTTTTGGCCGACAAATCATAGACACCTATCGTAGCGACAATGCCACGGGTATTTTTAATTTGGTGATGGATGTCCATCAAGATCTGGTTGGGTGTATTGTACACACTCTTTTGGAAGGCCTCAGCCGCTTTTTCAGACGCATGCTGGGCCAAGATTCCATGCCCGAGACCGTCCGCGAGCATTACCTTGATAAAATAGGGATTTGCTTTCCATGAGCAAAGATCACCACAATGGGTTTCACCTGGCTTTGGCAATATAATCGGGTACACGCCGAACCGCACGGCATTTGTTTTCGAAAGTGGCTCCTTCAAAATCCTGGCTAACAATACGGTACCCCATCCGGGCGTCGAATAGATTTGGAATTGATCGGACAGCCGCTTGATCGCCCCAAGGCCATGTCCCAGTGTTCCGGCCGTCGAAACACCGTCTTCCACCATCCGGCCAGGATCAGCCATTCCCGGACCGCGGTCGATACTGAGAATTTCAATGCCTGAGGGACCGGCATCGTCGATCATCCGCAGAATTATTTCCCCTCCTCCGGCATGTTTCAGCAGATTGGTCGCGATCTCGGTAAGTACGATATCCAGTTCCGCCAGCTGTTTGGGGACAAGTCCCGCCCTTTGCCCGAGGCGGAATGCCTCCCTTTTTACTATTGGGATAAAACTTCTGTCTTTTAAATCAAACCCTACCTGCTTTGCACTATCCATTTTTCCACTTGATGATTTTAACGGTAGTGCCTATTCCAACCGTACTTTCGATAAAAAATTCGCTGACCAGCCGCCTCGCACCGGGTAATCCCATCCCCATGCTTTTACCGGTGGTGAAGCCGTCCTGCATGGCCTTATTAATGTCGGCTATTCCGGGGCCTTTGTCTTCAAAAACGATCTGGACTCCCTGTTCTCTACCTCGCGTGACGGTTTCCAGCAATACGTTTCCACCACCACCGTAGATCAGCATATTTCTTGCCAGTTCGCTTACGGCCGTGATTAGCTTCGTCTGGTTCACAATGCCCATGCCAATCTTTACCGCAGCTTCCTTAACCCGGTTGCGGCAAATAATCAAATCCCTTTCCTGTCGAATCGATAATTGTTCCCTGATATTAGTCGTCATCAACATCCTCGTCTTCCGTTTCGTCGGGCATCCGCGCAGTAAGCAGGGCCATACCGCGCTCCACATTCAACGCGGTGTAAACGCCCGGCAATGGAAGGCCAAGTTCTATTAAAGTAATCGCAACCGCCGGCTGCATTCCGACAACTACCGTTTCAGCATCGAGGATACTGGACATCGCGGCAATATTCCCGATGATTTTGCCCATAAACGAGTCTACGATAGACAATGCCGAAATATCGATCAGCACGCCTCTTGCACCTGTCTTGTGGACCATTTGAATCAGATCTTCTTCCAGTGTCAAAGCGAGCCTGTCGTAGAGATCAACCTGAATGGTCACCAGCAGAAATTTACCCATTTTTAGAATAGGAATTCGTTCCATATGTTCTTCTGCTTGCCCCTTTACTAGTTAGACTTATCTTTTTGCACACGTCTCACTTCCAGCTGTAATGTTGTGAGCGAATACTTTAATGCGCTGGCTAGTGTTGCCTTCGTAACCATCTTGGAAAGATCTATGCCAAGGTGTACAACGGTCTGTGCGATTTCAGGACGAATACCGCTGATCACGCAGTCGGCACCGAGCAGTCTAATGGCGTTGACGGTCTTAATTAGGTGCTGCGCGACGAGCGAGTCAACCGCTGGTACGCCGGAAATGTCGAGGATAGCAATGGAGCTCTCGGAATCAACGATCCCCTGCAGCAAATTTTCCATCACCACCTGTGTGCGGGCGCTATCTAGCGTACCGATAATCGGCATGGCGATAATGCCGTCCCAGACTTTGATTACCGGCGTAGAGAGCTCGGCCATTTCGTCGGCCTGGCTCAGAATCACTTCTTCCCGACCTTTGATAAATGTTTCAAAACTGGTAATACCGATATTGTCGACAAATTTGCTCACTTCGAGCGTGGTGCGGTACAACTCCTGCGTGTCGTCTGTGATGATTTCTCCCAAAGCTCTGAGCAGCGCGTCTTTCAGGGAGAAGATGTAGGTCGCCGTTTCCCTCGGAGAAAAGCCTTGCTTCGCCCGGGAAATAGTAAGGCCCGAAATATAGTCGAATAGAGGTTGAAGATCAGGCGAATAGGGATCCGTGATGTTTTCCGGAGTAATGGTTTTCAAAACAATTTCCAATAGCTCGGAGGATTGCGCTTTGAGATCGTCCGATGAGTTGAAGTTTCCCCCAAAATCGTCCGCCATTTCTCTTTGGCTGATCCAGTAAGTTAAAATCAGATCATGTTTCTCTCTGAGGGACTCTACGGTTTTTGTGGTCATGGTAAGTACAATTTAAGCTACGAACCAACAAGGTAGAGATTCAAAGGCAGAACTTTGTGTTTTAGAGTATATTTAAATGTTGGCGATTCGGGGTTAAAAAACAGCGAAAACGGCTTCCTCGATGACTTTCCAGGTGATGCTATGGCTACCCGTTGTATCCGACGCATTGTGGTGGAATGTCAGCGCCACCAGGTCCAGGTCCGGAATAATGTAAAGCATTTGGCCGCCGTAGCCCGACGCATAAATAACCGGGAGCGTTGCACCCTTCACCCGCATCACCCCGCGCCACCACTGATAACCGTAGCCAAAATCGCCACCGGATTTGCCGACCGGCAATATAAATGCGGTGCTCTCCTTGATCCAGGACTGAGACACGACCTGGCTGCCGTCCCATTTTCCGCTGTCAAGCACCATCTGCCCTATTTTCAACAGGTCACGGGGGCGCAGGAACAGTCCGCCGCCAGTATGTACCTTGCCGCCCATGTTCGTCCATGCAAATTGTTTTATTCCCAGTTCTTTAAAAAGCGTCTCCCGGGCAAAAACATCGGCTGGCTTTCCGACTGCATTCTTTAAAACCCCACCGAGCAAAATCGAGAGCCCGCTGTTGTATTCGAACCGCTCGCCGGGCTTGTCCTTCGGGTCGGGACCTTTGGAAAGCACATACTGGTACAAGTCGCTGCTATTGTTCATCCGCACAGCGTCGTTCTTAGGGTCGGAGTAAGGAATATCCTCCGTCCAGTCCAGCGCGGCGGACATCGTCAGGGCATGCCGCAGGGATGGTGATACAGCCTTTGATCTGATAGAATCGGCATATTCCGGAAAATAGCTTTTCAACGGCGCGTCAAGGTTTTGGATCAAAGCACGGTCGCGCGCCATGCCCAGCAATAGCGAGTTCACACTTTTGGTAACGGACTGGACACTATGAATCCGGTCGCGGCCACCCAGGTAAAAGTATTCTTCGAGCACCAGTTGCCCATTCTGTGCCACGAGCAGCGCATCGAGGCCATGAAATTTCCCTTGCAGAATCTGCTGAAACAACCCTTTCAACTCTTTTGAATCGGTGACCGCCGGCCGCAGCTTTCCGACTTTCCAGCCATCGGTGGTGGGGGACGGAGCTTCGTATTTCCAGGTTTTCAAAGGCTGTTTATCCGGGCCAATACGGGCTGGTACCTGTGCCGACCAACGCGGAATTCTGGTCAGGGTAATCGTTTCAGGCTTTTGGCCAGGCACGTTCAGAATGCCTTTGATGGTGGCTCGGTCCGTTGAAATATCCCCGGTGAACTTCGCGCCGCCACCGAGTCCCAGCTCCATTTTTAAATCTTTTATTTTAATGCTTTCAATGGGCGCGGTAACCATCAGTTCGGCAAGTTCAAACCGGCCGTTCCACTTTTCTTCCGGCCAGTTCCTGCGCAGCTCAATATCGAAAGCGCTTCTCAGTCCGGGCACCGTCTCCAGTTCGGTATGCCATATACCGGTCAGTTGTTGCTCGTCGGAGTTGCAAGCCATCAACAGCAGCAGCGCGTAAACGAAGAAGTTGTATCGGAGTTTCAAATGCGTCAAAGGTCTGTCTTGTTGTAACTGGTGAATACCTAACAGTGCAATTTACAGAACATTCCTTCTCACACAGCCTCCACGGTGACAGATTTCGGATCCAGTTGTGCCTGAATGCATTCCAAAAGGAACTCGGCATCCTTCCCTACCCCTGAAAACCGCGCAGAACCCCACGTATTTTGCCAGGTAAGGCCCAGAAAGTACATGCCCGGCACTTCGGTAATGCCGCGTTTGTGTACGGGAAAGCCCCTCTCTCCCAGAATGGGCAGTTTGATCCAGGAAAAGTCGTGCCCAAATCCAATGCACCATACGACCGAAGTAATTTTTGAATTCTCCAGGGCCAGTTCGGTTACCTCTTCCGCAGGCTGCCATACAGGTTCGTAGGCCGGCTCTTGCGGCGCCTCGATGCTGTTGTCGGCAATGTACTTATCTATTTTCTTCTTAATGTTTTCCGAAACCCTGTCTGCACTGTCGAGGTTCTCTTTGAGTTTTGGTTCAAAAATCAGCTTTTCCTGATCTGCGTTCGTCAGCGGGCCATAAAGCTGCATGCCTTCCAGCGCGAATTTCCGGAGATCTATTTCCCGTCCACCATCGCGACCAGTCACATAATGATTGGTTTTTTCACGTACCCCCTCACCCTCGGGATGCTTGTCAACCGGCAAGTCGTAGTATTCCATTTTATCGAGCCATTCCACCACATCCCTGCCCCTGTACACCCGTGCGCAACGTGGCGCGTTACCTACGCACAAATGCACTTTCCGGCCCTCCAAATGCAGGTCTTCGGCAATCTGGCTGCCCGATTGTCCCGTTCCAACCACGAGTACTTCACCCTCTGGTAGTTCGCGCGGGTTTTTGTAAAGAGCAGAATGCACATGTACAATATGCGATGGGAATTGCATGGCCAGTTTCGGAATCGGCGCCGAATGGTAGTTTCCAACGCAAGCCACAACCTGCCGCGCAAAATAGTCCCCTTCGGGTGTGCGCAGACGAAACCATTCACCCGTAGCGTCTTTTTCAACGCTCACCACGTGGATACCTTCCAAAACCGGCGGTTCGAAACTTTGCACATACTTTTCCAGAAACGCAACGATCTCGTCCTTGACCATAAAGCCGTAAGGATCTTCGCCGGTGTAAGAGTAGCCCGGCAGATTACATTGCCAATTGGGTGTCACCAGGCAGAACGTATCCCAACGGAAACTCCGCCAGGAGTCGGCGATCCGCTTTTTTTCCAGTACAATGTGGTCAATGCCCTTTTCTTTGAGCAAATAACTCATCGATAGCCCCGACTGGCCGCCACCGATTACGATAACGTCAAAATGCCTTTTCATTTCTTTGTTGGATTGATGTAAAAAACCTGTTGGTAAGGCCGCCACCTGAGACCGGGCGGGGTAGCGATGTGAAAAACGGGCGCATCGGGGCTCAGGCAATTCGATCCCGAAGTGAACCAACCGCCCAATGCAGAATCAACCTGGTACTATATACGTAAGTCAGTATACCAACTCCCCTCCCAAACCGGCCGCCGTAATAACGCGCGGCACCCAATCTTCTGCGCCGATAGAACGGATATGCAGCCCGGAAATCCCTTCCATGGCCCTGATACCGTTGATTAATTCGAGGGTAACCGCCAAACTTTCCGCTTCGCTGTTATGACTTTCAATCCTTTCGAGCAAATGCTGCGGGATATCGAGCCCGGGAATTTCCTTCAAAATGTGCAATCGCTCCGCACCGCTGAACGGAAATACGGCACCAATGAAGCGTGCCCTTTGATGAAGCCCTCTTCTTACCACTTCCTTCATCCAGAGCTCCATAGGCCCAAGTTCAAACACCGCCTGTACCTGAATGTATTTCGCACCCGCCTCGATCTTCTTTTCCAGCCGTTCAAAACTTTGGTCCATTTTCTCAGGGGAACACGGAAAATCAATCGTCCCGACACAGAAAGCCGGCGCGGGGCTGATCACGTCCCCGTTGAACATCCGGCCATGCTCCGACAGTGCGACGATCTTTTCGATAGCTTCCACGCTGCCCATGTCCGACGCATCCTTGGCCGTAGGGTCCGAGCCGATGGAACAGGGATAACCGCCCAGGATGATCACATTTTCGAGCCCGAGGTTGGCGAATGCAAGCAAATCTCCCTGCAATGCGATCCTGTTCTTATGGCGCAATGTGAATTGCAAGATCGGTTCCATTCCGGCATTTTTGCAATGCAAAGCCGGGATCACATTGCTCATCCGGGCGCGTGAAAGCAGGTGATCATTAATCTGCACCACATCCACATACTCGTTAATAATCCGCGCATGCTCCATAAACTTCGTCAAGTCGAAATGCCGCGGAGGAGTAAGCTCAGCCGACGTAATGAACTTGTCGGATGCAAGAAGCGAGGAGAATTTAGAGCTTAGGGACATGGTAAATTTGAATGAGTGAATTTTGAATGAGTGAATGAGTGATTGAGTGATTCAATTCACTCACTCATGGAAACAATAACCACCTCCAACCTCGCTCCCTCTGCTGCCTCTTTCCGTATCCTTTCCACCAGGCCATTCACCCTCGCGAGTTCGCCCATGGCGGAGGTGCATTCGTAGCCGAAACGTTCGTAAACGCGGTTGCTGGCGTGGTGGAGCGCCTGGCTGCAATTGTTTTGGAAGTCGTCCAGCGACATCACCGATGCCTGTTCAAAATATTGTTTAATGATCGTCGACGGCGAATATATTACTTCCTCGCGGTCGTTGGGAAGCTGCACTTTCAGATAGGTTTCCGGCATGAATTCTAGTTGATAAACGCTGTTTCATTATTTTGGAATAAAGCGATCCTGCTGGTTTCGTTGATCTCGCCGATCGACATGCAGGTAATCCCACCGGAGCTGAATTTCCCGATGATCGCGTCGACATGCTCTTCCGGCGCTGTGAGCAGGTATCCATAGCTCGGAAAACTAACCAGCCATTTCAGTAAATCCACATTTTCCGGGACCGGCACCCGATCGAGATCGATGACCGCCCCTTTTTGCGAAGTCCGCATCAGCATTCCCAACGTCCCTACAATCCCTCCCATACTGATATCTTTTGCCGCACGGCAAAGCCCTGCCTCCGCTATCTCATACATAAACCGCATATTCCGCCGCAATTTCGCGGGTGCACTGGTGGTACTCGCATTCCAGAACGGGTAATGCTCGAAATAGGCACCATCCATATCGATCGCCATCAGCAACCGGTCACCGGCTTTGGCATCGAAGCTGGTAAGCAGCTTTCTCGCTTTGCCGATAATGGAAACGGCCAGGTTCAACTCATTGCCGTAGCAGGTATGCCCGCCCACGATCGGGACGCCGTAATCGGTGCTCGCCTGTACCATCCCATTCCAGATTTCCTCACTGGCAGTTTGGTCTTTCGCCCACAACACGTTCGTTACAGCTACCGGCAAGCCGCCCATTGAGCATATGTCACTAATATTGACCATCACCGCGGAGTATCCGGCAAACCAGGGCGAGTTGCGCACGAAATTCTGAATAATGCCCTCCGCGGCAAAAAGCGTGTAAGTGCCGTCGCCATTTGGGATTGCTGCACAGTCGTCGCCATTCCTGATCTCGAAATGAGTATCCACCGCTTCCAGCAGCAGGTTCGCAGGGTCGATGAAAGTAGAAGTCCCGGAATGCGTGTAGGTCCTTTCAATCAACAGTTTATCCTGTACCAAAGGATTCGCCGACAATGCATTTACGATTTCTTTCAATTCCATTGATCTTAACCTGATAATCAATCCAAAAACACATAAGCGGCTCATGCCTGCCCAAAAAGCTGTTTCGTCTATGCGCTGATCTGCTGCCATTTGGCAAGCTGCGTCAGCGATACAGCCGAAGGCGGATAGTAATCCAGGTCGGCCTGCATGAATGCATGCTCGATGCCATGCATCGTCACTGTATCCAGCACACGCCAGTGCAGCCGTTGAAACAACTTGACATTCTGCACCTGAATGTGCGCGTAAAACTCCCTGCAACCCAGCGCACGGGCCGTGGAAACAGCCTTGAAGATCAACCCCGCTCCGATGCCGAGCGTAAAAGGATTTACAGGAATATTTCCGTCAAACAACTTGTCCGAGTTGAACCCGGCAATCAGCCGATACAATTCCGCGACACCAAGCCGGCTTCCAAACCACACGCCCGGCTCACGCTCGTCGATCCGCACGACCCCGATCACTTCGTCCAGCGCGCCCCCGCAACTGCATTCGGCCACGATCGGGATCGCCCTTTCGTCGATACCATCTCGGTCGCTATCCCGGAAAATCTGCTGTTCGTCGCAGAAGATCTTTTTCCTTAGCTCCCAGTATTGCCGTCGCTGCCAGGGCTCGTAGGCAAAGTCGAACGTGATAAATTTACATTTGTACGGTAGCGGGGTTTCGATGATCATCGCCGTATCGGTTTATGTTTTTGTTATGCTACTTCCAAAGCTTTTTTCTCATACACTTTCAGCGTCGAGCAGGCGCCGCATTTGCCGCAGCCCGACTTCATTTTGTCCGACGTCAGATCGGCTTCGGCCAGCATTTGCCCTACTTCCGACAGCACGGTTTTCATAAAATGCCTGTCGGGTGCCGGATGGTTTTGCAACGGTGTATTCTTTACCGGCACGAATGGCACTACAAAAGGATATACGCCTATTTCGGTCAAGACCCGGCTCATATCGATGATACTTTCGGCGGCATCGCCTAAGCCGGCCAGCAGGTAGGTCGACACCTGGCCACGACCAAAAACAGCCACCGCCGCTTCGAATGCATTCATGTAATAATCAAGCGGCACTTCCGCTTTGCCCTTCATAATGCGCTGGCGCACTTCCTCTTCCACAGCTTCCAGGTGCATACCGAGCGTATCCGCGCCCGCATCTTTCAATTTCTGAAACCAGCTAAAATCGTCCGGCGGCTCGCATTGCACCTGAATCGGCAGATCGGGCAACACCTTTTTGATGGCCATGACGCTTTCATACAAAATTTTCGCGCCGCGATCGGGTGTAGCGGGTGTGCCGGTGGTGATCACAAACTGCTCGATGCCATCCATTTCGTAGGCCGCTTTCGCAACTTCGGCCAGGTGATGCGGCTTCTTGAACGGGATGGTAGTCTGGTTTTTCAACGATTCGCCGATGGCGCAGAACTGGCAGGACGTATCTTTGTCGTTATACCGAATGCAATTCTGTAAAACAGTCGTTGCCAGCACATTGTGGCTATGCAACTGTGCGATTTTCCAGAACGGCACGCCATCGGAGCTGAAATGCTTGTAAAACTCAGGTGCCTTTGGAAACAAGCCGTAGCCGACCGGTTCGCCTTCCTTCATAATCGTGATCGTACCGAAGTCATCCGGCAGCGTCGCGGTAAAGGGCGAACGGTCCGAGGCCAGGTTGTACACCGGCACCATAATGGTCGTTCCGGCAATGCGCACCGCCTTGTGATCGGTAGGCCCCGCCCCGCCCCGCCTTCCCAGGATTTGCTGGCCGCTTTCCAGCCGAAGGCCGTAGGTTTGCAGCGCAATAAGCAGTTCGTCGGTTTTCATAGGTCTATCCATTTTTCGTCCTCCGTAACCACTTCTTTCACCGACATTACGTCCTGCGAGGCCTTATTCAAATGCAGCGAGAGCAATTCCGGGCGGGAATAATGGCCCACCGAATCCATCATCCGCTTGCGTTTGGTGATCAGTGCCATGTCCAGATCGGCATAAATGATGCCTTCTCCTTGCGTCAGCGGCTCGCACAAATGCACGCCCTCGGGTGAAATGATCGCCGTCATGCAACCGCCCCGCAGTGATTTTTGCAATTTCGGGTCCGTCGTGAGCGTGTTGATCTGATCATCGTCCAGCCAACCCGTCGAGTTGATCACAAAACAGCCCGATTCCAATGCGTGGTGGCGGATCGTAACTTCCATCTGATCGCCGAATATCTGGCCAACAAGAGAACCCGGAAACTGGCTGCAATGGATTTCTTCATGATCCGCCATGAGCGAATAGCGGGCCAGCGGGTTATAATGCTCCCAGCACGCCAGCGCGCCGATTCGTGCAATGGAAGTGTCCACGGCCCGTAGTCCGCTGCCGTCGCCCTGGCCCCAGATCATGCGTTCATGGTAAGTCGGCGTAATTTTCCGGCGTTTCAGGACGATCTCGCCGGTGGTATCGTAAATGAGTTGCGTATTGAACAGCGAGCCATGGTCGCGCTCGTTCACACCGAGCACCACCACTATATTGCATGCTCGCGCAGCCTGCCCTACCATATCGGTAAGCGGACCAGGCACGACCACCGATTCCTCATAGAGTTTCAGATGGTCCTTACCCTGGAAAACGGGGGGTGTGATAAACGAGAAATAAGGGTAGTAGGGTACGAACGTCTCGGGAAACACGATGATATCCGCCCCCTGCGCAGCAGCCGTCCGGATCGTGTCGCATACTTTTTCAGTGGTCGAGATACCGCTGAAAAGTACCGGTTTGATTTGCGCCGCCGCAGCTTTAATAATTTTCTTTGAAGCCATTTCATGCAAGGTTATTGATCCTTATTCCGATCCGGATCGACCGTCAACAACGCTCGAACCTACAAGGTCCAGGAATGCACCATAAATGCGCCTTCTCTATTGTGTATCAATTGAATATCGAGCACATCCAACGGGCTTATCGGTATAATACCGGGGATAAGCGATGGTTCACCATGGCCGTATAATGCCTGCAATGCGAAACGGCAAGCATATACCTTACCGCCTTCGCCCATGAATTTGGTGAGGCGCTCGCCGTAAACCAGATGGCCCGGGAAAGCCTCATCACCGATCTTCGGAAACCCGCGCTGCAAGCCCAGCGTTACGCCCGGACCGTACAGCAGAATAGAGGTTTCATAACCTTTTCGGAGCAAACGTGTGGCTGTCAAAATGTTAACTAAACCGATAGATCCTTCAAAAGCCACTGTATGGAATGTAACGAGCGCCTTCTGGCCTGGTTCTGCTTTGACATCTTCAAATACCTTGTCTTCATAATCGACGAAGTAATCCCCCTTTTTGTGCGGTTCTAATTCTACCTTAGGCATAGACGTGATCGTTTTTGGTGAATTGAAAAAATACAATTTCAGAGATTCTGAGGAAAGGGGGTACCTACCCTGCCCATTGCCAAAATCCCGTCTTTGACAAGCTTTGGCGTAAATAAATTAGCGCCAAATCTTATTTTGCTAACGATACAAAACTACACACAAACCAGAGGTGATGTCAATCACCAGAAAAGGTTATATTTCTCCCAATTTGCAAAAATTACAACGATTTTTATCTAAATTAAAACTCAGATTCGCGGGTTTCACATTTTTAGATACCAATTTCAGTAAAATCTGATCCAATTTTTCGAGTTATTTGAAAATGAACAATCAAGCACCCAGGCTTGGCGTACCCGACGACTCGGTCGCCATTGAGGGAAATAAATTCAAAAGCTTTCTGGTGAATATGACCTCCCAGTCGCTAGACAGGGAAAGCGAAGTGCATCTGCGAATATTAGAATACATTAAAAATATACAATTATTTCACAACCAGTTCCTATATATTCACCACATTAAGACTGGCAAGTTTTATCACAAAGGTTTTGAGGAATGCCTGGGCTTCAGATTCCAGGAGCTGACGGCCGACTTTTTTGTGCGGAACATCCATGTTGACGACCGTGTGACTTATTTCAATGTATCCAAGGCATTGCTCTCATTTGTGACCTCGCACGCGGCCGACCTCGTTCCATTTGAAAGCAACTTCCACATCAATTACCGGATCAAGAACTCGGACGATGTTTACGTTCCGATCCTACGGCAAAGCTCCGTCATGATCCTGAATGAACGCCATGAGATTGAGGCTTATCTGAGTTTATGCACGGATATGACCAATATTCTGGATTCGATCCGGATACGGTGGCACATGTTTGGTCCGAAAAGCGAGAAATTTCCGCAGTTTCTTTACCAATATGCCAATAAGAAAACGGGTATTTTCAGCGATCGTGAACTGGAAATTTTGCAGCTCCTCATTGAGGGTTATTCCAGTACGGAAATAGGTGAAAAGCTATTTATCAGCCTGAATACTGTTAATACCCACCGGAAAAGCCTGATGAAAAAGGCCAACGTGAAGAAAACAGTGGAGCTTATCGCCTTTGCACGTGAGAAGGGGTATTTATAACGAACAGGACCTGTGGCGCTGCCGCCATAGGTCCTGTGAGGCATCAGGTGCATGTCAGATCATGAACCCTCTGCATAAAAGCGTACTGGCAGTGGTATCGTAATCGATGAGATTCTTATTACCAGCTGCCCGCGATGGGCCATTCAACCGTGCGACTGTGTATTTGACCAGTTCCAGCTTCTCAGGGATAGCAGTTTGCTTTTTCATACAGACAATTGTGGTTAGTTTACACCACGAAATAAGCCTGTAAAAGCACAGCACTTTATCTTTTTATACCAAACGGCAGCCCCCCTCGACCAAAGGCCGAATTTCTACGTAATCACCTAATTTACTGGCATTTGCACTAAAACCTGAAACACATCTTCGGTTTCTGATCGCTCAAATTTGTACCCTCCGGGATAGTAAATTCCCAAGCGTCTTTCGAGGTTGATCAGCCCGATCCCCCCACTTGGCTTTTTTGCCGAACGCACCGGCAATATGCTCTTTGGCTTACTGTTAGCGATGACGAATTCCAGCACACCGGATGAAACCGAAATCGTGATATCGACGAAGCAGTCGTGGCGGGTGGCGTGCACACCATGTTTGAAAGCATTCTCCACCAGGGTAATGAGCGAAAGGGTCGGAATGCGGTGCGTATCCAGTATCTCTCCCTCCTGTATCACATTGACTTTGCATCGCCTGTTGCTCCGGACAGATTCGAGTTCCACATACAGATTCATATAGGCAAGTTCTCTTTCCAGCCTGATGAATTCGTCATTCATCTCATAGAGCGAAAACCGGAGTATTTCGGAAACTTTTAGCAGATATTCGGATGCATCTTCCGAAATAGGCAAAATTTTGGCATAGGCTGCATTGAGAACGTTGAACACAAAATGCGGGTTGATCTGCGATTTGAGCGCTTTCAGCTCCATGGTCAACGCTTCATTCTCGAGCTTCTGCCGCATGACGTTCTCGCTCGCCGCAAACTTGGCCATTTTCAGGGCCGCCGGCAGGATCATAAACTGGGCTTCGGACAGGTCGTTGGAAAATACCAGCCAGGAACCCCACTCCCAGAAATGGAACGGCGAGAGGTACAAATTCCCAAACAGTCTGAACCGGTCAGGCATATTTTCCAGCCCAAAAGCATAATCCACGGCCAGGAACAACCCGATAGAAAAAACATGGTTCAGCAGGATCGCTGAAAGGAAAAGAATGCAGAAGAGTAAAAATCCGCGGATGTACTTATTGAGAACGCTATACAGCCCGATGCAAAAATAATACTCGGGGATAATTTTCAGGAAGTAAAAAAAGCCTGTGATGGTTACACTGCTATCTGTCGCCTTTTGGGCTAATGTCGGCAACGCATATGCATAATGCAGCAGCACGAATAGCAACCAGAATAAAACGTGATACGTGACCCTGAGCCCCTGCGTACGCGGGAACAAAAGACGTTCAATCAATGATCTCTTATTCGTACTATTATTCACCACACCAGGAATCTATTTTTCTGTTAATTGCCTGAACACGTCGTCACGCGTTGGCGAAACGGCGATCGATACTTTCATGCCATTTAACATGGTAACCATATTCCCTTCGATCATTTTAATCATGTTGCGGTTGACAATATACGAGCGGTGTGTCCTAACGAACGGCGGCGATGGTAACCTTGCCATCATGGCGGCCATGGAGGCCAGCGTCACCAGCACTCCGTTGGCATAATATACTTTAACATAATCTTTTAGCCCCTCCACAAAGTAAATGTCTTTGAACCAAACGCAAAACATTTTCCTGTCGGCGCGGATCCACATATACTCTTCCTGCCCGGTGTCGGCCCTGTGTTCGGGTGCCATGTGATTGTTATTCACAGGCTCTGTCGGCGTCACTTCGGAGGGAGAACCGTCTGATTCCATTCCTGCGCGCCCCTTTTCCAATAATATCTGATTTCCCATCAGCCGCCTCACTTTGGTGACTGCCCTCAGAAACCGGTCGAATGCAATTGGTTTCAACAAAAAGGAGGTAACATCGAAGGTGAACCCGTCGACGGCATATTGGGGATAGGCTGTGGTCATGATCACGTGCGAGTCCGGCGCCTTAATAATACTAAGCAGGTCCAGACCTGAAAGTTCGGGCATATTCACATCCAGGAAGATGATATCCGGCTTGATTTCGGCTATCATATCAATTGCTTCTATCGCATTGTAACAACTACCCGCGTAGTCGAGCCAACTTAGCTTTGCAATCAGGAATTTAAGAACTTCATGAGCCGGCTCCTCATCGTCGACAATGAGGCAACTGATTTTTCCTCCCATATTTAAACTGATCCGAATTGCGATTTATGATCGTGCTACACAGATAAAGCAAATCGTGCTTTAAAACGTCAACAAAACCCAAATGCGGTTAATTCTTTTCAGCAAATATGAGCATTATGATTCAATTTATCATTAGTTGTTACCGCTGGACAATGTCGCTACCAACAATTTTCGCCTTTTGGCCAATCGGAAGTCGTAGTACTTTTTTAAGTAATGGTAAATAACCAACTCGTGTTCCCGCTGCCTGGAAACAAACAGGCGGTTGATGAACATATGAATAAGACTGACCGCCAAATCTCCCACCGAAATTTCCATAGCCGGGGCCAGGATTTTCATGGAGTTTTTGATACGTGCCGACCGTTCCCTGAAGGGCCGGATAGCACCTGTGATATTGTTGGCTGCATCCTGACGCGGGTCGAGAAAACTTTGGATCGCGTCGGAATGAGCGCGGTATTTGTTATTCAACTGAATGCTCAGCTGCGTATCGCCTCGGAATTCCCGAAAGAAATTTTCCTGTAAGTGTGTCACCAGTTTCTTTTTTTCTTCGGGACCAAAACCCAGGTCGGTGAGCAACATATCCGTCGCTCTCATGCCTATCAGCCAGCGGTAGCGCTCTCCTTCATCCCCATTTAGCATATTCAGAAAACCAGCAGTTGCCTGACTATCGGCGAAGAAGATGGATTCCACTTCCTCATACTGGTAATCCCCGTAACGTTCCAGCTCCCTTTTATAAGTATCGATCTGGATTTTATGGACAGTCCCCTCAGCGAGCAATGGGTCTATCAGCGTATTGAGCTCCATCAATACCGCGTGCCAAAACCACAATCGGGTACCATTGTAAAACCTGAGCCTTATGTGGTGATTGGGATCATGGTAGCGGACGAAAAACCACTTTTCAATGACTCCTCCGGCTATCAGGCGATCGGCCAACGGCTTGATAACCGAAGTTAAAAGCCGGTCGGCCGTTTTTGTGCCGGCATAAATTTTCACGTATAACCATTCACTCCCGGCGATAAAATTTCGTTTGGTCATTTCGGGCAACGGTATGGCTGGCTGCTTTTTCAATGATTGCTTGGTAAGCGAGGGCTCTTTTCGATGCAGGAAGGGTATTAAAACCTCATTTACATACCGGTTTCCGTGCGCTTGTAACAAGCCATTTTCGTCCCCTTCCAGAAATTCGGTCAGGCTTGCATGGCCAAACTTCCGGATCGAATCGCATAGCACTTGTACAGAAAAATCCGATTCGCCGTCGATCAGGAACTCATTGTCGCCCTGTCGAAGCTGTACGAAACGAGGGATGTTGTAAGCCTTGCGCACGACACTCCATTCACGCGCGGTAACTGAATGCTTGCCCGCCAGGCTTACGAACATCTCCGTGCCGATATTCCAGGTTGCTTTGCTGAGTACCCAATGCTTGTATTCGATCCTTGGCAAAAATACGCTAGCCGAAAGGTGCTCCCAGTTCCACCCCAGATACTGGTAATTATCCTGGTAGGTCAGCTCGCATAAAAAACGGTACACGGGTAGCCCGTTCGCAAAATTGTGCGCATTGGTGAGCCTGGGGAAAACACGTTTATTCAGTCGCTTTGATCTCAAGATCACCTCTCCCGACAATGACACGGATACCATCAGATCCTGCGGCATAATCCGGTTTTCTTCGGGCATAGAAGAAGCTGCCATGTAGGGTATCTCATATTTCCGGAAATGAGGCCGCATCAATACGTTACCTACCCTTGCCTCCGGCAAATGCGCGATTTCGGCAAAGACCACGTCTTCCCGGCAGCTTTCTTCTTCACGAACCGCATTTTGCACCCATTCAGAGAGCTGCTCACTTCCGTGGCAAAACCGCCCGACCAGTTTTAAGCCGGAAGGCCCTCCCATTGCATTAAATGCAAATTTGAAGTTACCATTGTCGACATCCTGCTGCGACGTGGCGATGAGGTTACCAAAAAGGTAGAAACTGTCAGGCGTCTCCCCGTCACGGATGGTGCTTTTGCGCACTTCATCGAGCATGGCATCCGTCAGGCACACCGACATTGTCCCTTCCAACATGGCGCGTTGGTAAAGTCCTTCCCGAAAACTCGTCAGCACCGAAGTCTCCTTCGCATTCACTTTTGCGGCTTCCGGAAACTGCACATCGTCCAGCAATGGGAGGTTATCCGATCCCCCCTGTATGGCATCTCCATAACCAATCCCTGTTTCACTGTCCAGCACGGCCAGTAATGGCATTTCACGTTGTTCGTATCTATCGAGAAAGCGTTTTTTAAACAGCTCCATATCCGGCTGGGGGTTCCGGTAACCCAGAAACTCAATCTTTTTGTACTCCTTCATCAAAGTTCCGATGGCGCGTTGGCTGATGGTACACGCCCGCGTATTGTAAAAAAGATCCGTCTGGATAAGGTCTTTGCTTCCGGCGGCCGCAAAATGCCGTGTAATCACCGATTCTATTTTTTTGTACCTGCACACACCGGCTTCCGTCGATTGCAACAAGTCTGCAATGGTATTCAACCGGGCCACATCTTCCTCCGCGCCTTCCAAACCGTTCAATCTGGCAATAATTGTCTCAAAAAACTCATCTCCGGTGACCGTTGCGGCCAGTTCGGAGGTCAGTATCTGCGCATCGATGATCTGGTCCACGTACCGGCTCGCCTCTTGCCGGCTGATGTCGCCCGACACAATGCTTTCCGCCAGTTCTCCGACAGTTGCTCCATGCCTGGCTGTGAGGAGAATGCAGTCCAGATAAGTATTGGCATTCACGGAAGTCAGCGTGTAAAACCGCTTCTTATTGTTCAGGGAACTTTCGACGTAACGATAAGTATCTCCGATCCGGTAGAGGCTTGAATTCGGGGAAAATTTCAGGCGGCCTCGGATTGTTTCCTTTTTCAAAAGGCCCTCTGCCATCTCCGCCACATAGTTCATATCCAGTCGGGAATGCGTATAAAAGGGGGCGTTAGTATCGAATTCGATGCTGGTGCTTTCCCCGATTTCTCCGATCGCACATCCGGCAAACATTCCGTAAGGGGTGCTGCGGGATGTCATCCTGACCAGATATTTATACAAAGTCATCAACAGCTTCTCCACGCCGGTCTTTACCCTGCCCTCGATCAGGCCGGTAAATGTGCTATATAGTTCCGGAGAAGCCAGATAGATCGCTTCCAGCATGGCCGGCTGCGAAAAAAAGCGGATGAGTTCCGCCTCAAACATTTCGGGGTTGTTATTAACCCGCTCATTGAAGCCATGAAAGGCATTCAGCGACAGCAGGGGCCGCCTCAAAACGAAGAATCCTTGAGATAAAATTGACATGGTGCTTAGCAGGTTAAGATCGTCTAAAAGGCCCCCGTCTTCAAAAAACAGGGGAAACGCATTAGCTGACGTTCTTCAAACTTGCTGTACGATTGCACGTTAGACAAAATATTTGTACCAATTATCCGGTTTCATCGACGAAATTTTCCGGATCATCAGGAGTTTCATGCAAGGCAAATCAGGGCATTCCAGGCAATTCGGTTTTAAGCTTCGTCTAAATAGTACGGCGATCCGTCTAAAAATTTCCCGATCATTCTGATTTACACACATATTTGTTTACAAACCTAAAACGAGCGCAATAATGACTACATCGGAGATATCTGGACTTTCAGCTATGATTGCAACTGCCAAAATCGATGAAATTCACGAAGTTGTGAGCATGCACCGGAAACAGTTTACCAATTTTGGCTTTTCCCGGGGCTATCTTGGCGTATCCGTTTTTAACTATTTGTACGCACTCCATACCGGGCAGAAACAATACCTGGACGAAGCGCGGCAAGCATTTGAGCAAGCTTGTGACATGATCGACGGCGATCCGCAAGCTGCCTATCCCCAGGATTTTACCGATCTCGGTGCCGTAGTGCAATATCTCCACCGGACTGGTGTACTCGATCTGGATCCAAATGTTTTTCTGGGCGATGTAGACGTGATATTATTGAAAAAATTGCGCCTGGAATTACGCGCAGGCAATATCGGGGGCTTTGCCCAGGGCGCGCTCGGTTACGGGCTCTATTTCCTCCACCGCAGCCAATACTGCCAGCGAAGTGCGAAATCGGCCATTGAAGACCTCGTACAGGGTATCATACAAAACGCGGTCCATACTCCCGAAGGCTGCTACTGGAAGTCCGAATGGGACCCGAGGTCGGAATATACCTCGCCCTTTTTTACTCAGGAATCCACGGCTATACTACTTTTCCTGTCCAGGATCGTTGAAATGGGGCTGGTGCCCGCCAGCGCCCTCGAGGACATCGCTCAGGAAGCGGTGAAGTATAAGCAGGCACAACGCGCGAAATACCAGGATTTTCAGTTCATCGACATGACACAGGAAGCCCCTCCTCCGCCATCGTCACTATATTATGGAGAGATGGGCACTGGCTACACGCTGCTTCGGGCCGGGGCCACATTTCACAAAGCTGCCTGGTTGCAGGAGGGCCGGGCGATCCTCAAAACTTGTTCGTTACACGACTGGGAAGAAATCCTTGCCATGGAAGACGCCAGCGTACTTTCCGGTGCTACGGGCCTCGCCCTGATGTTCGATCGTGTGGCGCAGCTCACCAACGATCCGGATATCCAACAGACGGCCAACTTCTGGTACAAACAAATCCTTCGGTTTGATCTGCATACCGATGGGTACGCCGGCTATAAAGTGGCCGACAGCCCATGGCACCCGCAAACCAACCTATCGTTCAGTCAGGGTATTATCGGAATTGGCTGCGGCCTCTTCAAGACGCTGCATCCCGGCAAGGCCGATTTTAATGATCTGATCTGGTTGCTTTGACCGTGTTCGTCCCCTGCTGGTGCGTTGCTACCCATACCACCTGCGCAAACAAAAAGCCACCAAAATGCAATGCCCCCAAGTAGTTGAATGCTTCTCGGGGGCATTTTTATTGGGTAAACGGGGAATACCAATTAAAATTCAAGCTCAGGCTTGTTAAGCCATATCTGCATGGCGACTCTTACAGGACATTGGCGAGGCCCGACGGTTGACCGGCCTTTATAACGGCATGGACTGGATTTCGGTGGCATTGACAGTATTTTAAATACATATCATTATAGAAACCAGCGCATCGAATAAATTTGGGCAAATATCATCTCAAATGGACTTTCCTGAATACACAGGTCGTGAACTCGCGGAGCATATAAAGGCTATCACCGGCACCTCTGTCAACGACACGGGCGCGCTGCTACGATTCTTTAAACACAGCCGTATCTCAAAAAAACAAATCATCCAACAGGCTGACCGTGAATGCACGACGCTGTTCTTTGTCGTTCGCGGCTGCCTGCGTATGTATTTTGTAGATAGTAAGGGCGTCGAGCGGACCACGCAGTTCGCGCTCGAAAACTGGTGGCTGACCGATTTCCTGGCGTTTGAGCGAAAACAGCGGACAGAGTTTGCGATACAGGCAGTAGAACCCGCCGAGGTGCTGTCGATTGACCATAATGCCTATCAATCGCTTCTGGCAGCATTTTCGCAAATGGAGCGGTATTTCCGGATTATCTATCAGTACGGTTATGGCGCGGCCCTGCTCAGGATGAAATATCAGCAGGATTTCTCGCGGGAAGAACTCTACCGGCATTTCGCCCGCCAGTTTCCCGATTTTGTCCAGCGTGTCCCGCAGTATTTGCTTGCCTCTTACCTCGACATTACCCCGGAATATCTGAGTGAGCTCCGGAAAAAACGATCTTAAACCTGTTTAAGTAAATTCGGTTTCGGCGAGGGTACCTTTGACCCATTAATCAACTAATTCAATTCAAGATGAAAAGGGTAAATATCGAAGCCACACAACCGCAAGCATACAAAGCAATGTATGGACTTAGCCACTATTTAAGCACTTCCAAACTGACCAAAACGCATCAGGAACTGATCAAAATCAGAGCGTCGCAAATCAATGGTTGTGCCTACTGCATCGACATGCATACCACCGATGCACTGAAAGCGGGAGAAACCATTCAACGGATCTTTTTGCTGAACGCCTGGCGCGAAACGACGCTCTTCACCGAAGAAGAACGCGTGATCCTCGAATTGACCGAGGCGATCACGTTCATCCACAAAGAAGGCGTTAACGAGGAGCTTTACGAACGCGCGGCAGAAACATTCGATGAAGAATATCTGGCACAGGTGATCATGGCCATCGCCACCATCAATACCTGGAACCGTATCGCAATCAGCACCACATTACAGCCTCCATTGCGCGCTTAGCGACTAACTCCCTACGCAGCGCCCAGATAATTTCCGATATTGAAAACATTGAAGCCCAATATAACCGGATTTCCCGGCGCTGTTTCAAAACGGATGGTGAGCGATCCTGGCGCGCTTGCGATGCTATTACTAATAATGGTGGAACCAGCAGGACAGTAAACAGGCCAGTCCCCCATCACCGCCAACACGCTGATGACCGCCTGTTCTTCCGTGGTAAAGTTGGCATCCGAAGTGAGCGTAAGCGAAATGCCGTCGGCTGCCAGCAGCGATCCTACCGCGTGAGTAAGGGTCCCGTTTTCGCCAAAGTAGGTCGCCCAGTTCGAGCCGTCGGTCCATGGTGGTACGGACTGGGATGCCCATGCCTGGTGTAGCAGGCTGGAATTGTACCAGGCGCCTGGCCTAACAGGAATGACGGCGAAATGGTCGAAGCTGGCGGAAATAGTGATCTTGCTCAGGGCGAATTTCCTGCTGATCCGTAATGCCGCGGAACTGCCGGTCCATATACCGAAATAGTTGGGGTCTTCCCCAGGTACCCATGAGTTGGAAACGTCGGAGTTTCCTTGGGTCGAGTCAAATGAGAAATTCGTTCTTGCGGAGGCGCGAAGCGTATTTTTTAATTCTGAAAAAGAAGGCGAAAAATCGGCTGGTAGGGCATCCGGGCCTTCATAGGGGTCCAGAATTGCCTGTGCGCCACTGATCAGCAACTGTGTGGAGAGGTCGGAGCGACCGATGTTGGCCACCGAAGGCGCATGCAGCATGGCCCACTGAAACCAAACAGTGGGCAACATGTTGGGTGCTGGCGGAGGCGTAATGCTATTGAGATAAGCCGTCCATTGCAGATAGACATCAGGCCCGATGTCCTTCATGAAAGCACTTTCGGGAAACGACAGCCCATTCACCACCGCGGCATACTGATTAAAAAAGGCCGACTGATGGTAATACCAGCGGTTGTATTTGAGGGTGACAGGAGGAACAACATTGAAGCAATCCCAAAGGCTCTGATCGCTCGAAGGCACTGCCGGTGATTGTAATAGCTGAAAATTCCGGATCGATAAGTTCAGGCTTGCTGCCAGCTGGTTGTACCACGCGTCTGTCAGGGCTGTTACCGCGTCGGTGGAGGTATCTAGTGCTATCATTTTGATTCCTGGTTTGCGGATATCCGGGTGAGGTCAAAAAAGAAGGCTGGTATTACCCAGCCTTCCCCTATGTATTGTTAAACCGTAGCATAATTGTTGTCCGCCACAAAGCTGCGTGCCGATTCGTAAAGCGAAACGCCGACGCTTGAAGAATGGCCAACGAACTCTCCTGCCGACAACACATTGACACCCAACACAATAGGCACACCAGGGATGCTATTGGTGGTAATGGTCATCTGTCCGCTCTCGCTGAAAGTAACACGGTTGCTCGACGAGCTGCCGCTGTCACCTGAGTAGAATGGCCAGAAACCCGCTGAACCGCTGGATGTAATGGTTTGCTGATCAACGGAGGAATATTTCGCATCCGACGTAATCGTGATCGACATACCCGACGCCGCAATGATGTTGGCTGAGAAATACTGCATATTCCCATTTTTCCCAAACGTGTTGTTCCAGTTGATAGACGACTGCGAGCTCCATGGATTACCGGTCTGGTTAGCATAGGCAAGGCCCATAGCAGATGAATAATACCATGCACCCGGGGTGTTGGAGTATACCAGAATGTGGTCAAAGCTGGCGCTTACCTGAATGCGGCTAGAAGCAAATTGCTCGCTGAGCGTCGAAGTAGAGCTGCTTCCGCCCCACAAACCGAAAAATCCGGAAGTTGAGCTGCCAGCCCATGAGCTGCTTACATTGCTATTCATGGTACTGCTGTCGAATGAGAACGACCGGGAAGGGCTGTTAGCCAACTGATTTACCAGATCGAGGTAGCCGAGTTGCCAGTCAAAGGCAAGAGGCAGGCCGGTTGGAGTTGTGTAGATCAATGTCAGCTCATTCTGCGCGGTAGCGATAGGGTCGAGCAAAATAGCCGCATAGTCGGAAGAACCGATATTGGCTACGTTGGGGGCGTAAAACATCGCCCAGTTTCTGAACATCGTCGGAATCTGGTTCATGGTGGGCAGCGTAGGCTGTTTTTGCACATAAGCCTGCCATGCATCGAAATTGGCTGCTCCGATGTCTGCTCTTACGTCGATGTTCCGCGAAGGGACCAACGCCGAGAGCAAGCCTCTGTAATTGTTGTAGAACTGGTTACCACCGCTTGCGGCAAACTGCGAGGTCAGGGTTTTAGGAGCGATATTGTTGTAGTAAGCCCAGAACGTCGGATTTGCCGCGGTGCCACTTGCAATCGGCGGAGCCGGCTGAATGATCTGAAAAGAATCCTGGCTTTGTCCCAATCCTTGGATCAGACCATTGTACCAGCCATTTTGTAAGTCTAGGAAATTGCTCATCGTTGAAAACACAAATAACCCCCGTTGTATGACGTCCGGGATCCGCCCCTGTAACAAATACCCTCACAGATAGGTCCGTTTTTTGAAGTGGTAGCTGATCTCCACTATACAAAAGCTTTTGTTTGACAAAGTTGAGTAGAAATAGTTCTTCGAAAACCCCTGTAAACACCTGATTTATAAAAACAAGTGTTTACCCGTTCCCGACCTCGGGACGATTTAATGGTAGATTTTGATCATCGGGGGAACTGGCGGAGAAAGGTTGAACGGCCCTTGAAACAATTCAGGTAGCCCCATATGCCACAGCGAATTCGCTGGGTGTTTTTCCAAATTGCTTTTTGAATTCCTTACTGAAATATTTACGATCGTCGTAGCCCACGGCATAAGCCACTTCGTAGATTGTCATTTTCTGTTGCTGTAAAAGCTGGGCAGCTCTTTTCAAACGGATCGATTTCAGGAAATCGTTGACGGACAGATCTGTTACCGCTTTCAGCTTCTTGTAAAGTACCGACTGGCTCATTCCGATCTTCTCTGCCAGCATGGCCACACCAAATTCCGGATTGTCCATCAGTTCCTCCGTAATGGTGACGATCCGCGCGAGGAACTGCTCGTCCATCGAATCGATCACCACATTCTGCGGTTGCAGGGTGACCTGGCGGCTGTACTTTTCCCTCATCAACGCCCTCGAAGCCAGCAGGTTCCTCACATTCAGACTCAAAAACCGGATACTGAATGGTTTCGGGATGTAGGCGTCCGCACCCGTTTGCAAGCCGCTGAGCTGGTGGTTCAGCGACGCCCGGGCAGTAAGTAATATCACTGGAATGTGGCTCGTCCGCTGGTCGGTTTTCAGTCTCGTACACAGTTCCAACCCGTCCATTTCGCCCATCATCACGTCGCTGATGATCAGGTCGGGGATGTGTTCGATGGCCTGTGCCCATCCTTCCTCCCCATTCACGGCCTGGATAATGCGGTACTCGCCCGCCAGTGATGCCATGACCAGTGACCTCACTTCTTCATGGTCCTCGACGATCAGAACGGCAGGTGTACCCTCGGCAGATAATGGCTGATAGCTGCGTACAAGGTCCGTTTCTGCCAACAGCATCTCGCCGTGCACCTGCGCAGGGGCTACTTTTACTAATTGTTCCGACGCGAAATGTGCATTTCCTTTCAGCAAGGTGATCGTGAAGCAAGTCCTACCCTTCCTATTATGCTGCTCCACACTGCTTTCCACCTTAAGGCTTCCCTTATGCAGTTCCACAATGCTTTTGGACAATGCAAGTCCAATGCCGTAACCCGTATTCTGCTTCCCATGGTCGTAGATCTGGAAAAAATTGGCAAAAAGCTTGCTCAGGTACTCCGGCGCGATACCGATGCCATCGTCCTCGATCCGTATGCTGACGGTATCGCCGACTTCGGTTATTTTCAGCGAAACCTTTCCGCCGTCGTGCGTGAACTTGTAGGCATTGCTCAGCAGGTTGAAAATTACTTTCTCCATTTGCGCGGGATCGAAAAATACGGCGATAGCGTCGGTACTGCATTCGAAAACCGATTCTATATGGCGGTGCTGCGAAAGGAAGCTAAAATCCTGAAAAATGCTTTGGATAAATGGCACCAGGTTGTTTTGACTAACGTGCAATGCCAGATGGTTCGTTTCGGCTTTGCGGAAATCCATCAGCTCGCTTACCAGTTTCAGCAACCGGTCGGCGTTTTTCCTGACCAGCGAAAGGTGCGTCTGAACCTCTTCGTCCTCCGGCCGGGTAATGACCATTTGCTCCACCGGCCCCTGTATAAGTGTCAGGTGCGTCCTGATCTCGTGGGATACATTGGTAAAAAAATTCAGTTTGACCTGATGCAGCTCATGCTCCCGCCGAAACAAAGCGCTCATGTAAAAGTAACGCGTCACAAACAGGATCGCCGAAATAATCGCGACAATGTACAAGCCATAAGCCCACCAGGTTTTCCATAAAGGTGGCAGCACCCTGATCGTGAGCCGTGAGGGCACCTTGCTCCAAACGCCGTCATTATTCGCCCCTTTGACCTCGAATGTGTAAGTTCCCGGCGGCAGGTTGGTGTAGGTAGCCGAAGAGGTCTTTACAAAATTCCAGTCCTGTTCGAAGCCTTCCAGCCGATAGGCATATTTGTTTTTTTCGGGCTTGATATAATTCAGCAGGGCAAAATCGATGGACAAAATGTTCTGATCGTGTGTAAATGTGATCTCGCGCGTGAGGCTGATGTCCTTTTCGAGCAGGCCGTCGTCCCCGCCAACCCCAACAGGCTTGTTGAACAGTTTCAATGCCGTAAACACCACCGGTGCCACGAATTCGTTTGTTTCGATGGCATTTGGAAAAAAGCTGACGAGACCATTCAACCCGCCGAAAAACATTTCGCCGGACGCATCTTTATAGTAGGTGTTTGAAATAAACTCATTGCCCGAAAGGCCATCGGCGACCGTATAATTCTTAAAAATACGCCTGGCGATATCGAAGCGTGACAACCCGTTGGAGGTACTGATCCAGAGATTGCCTCGTTCATCGTCCAGAATACCGAGGACATTGTCGTTCGGCAGCCCGTCTTTTTGAGTGAAATTGGTGAATGTGTTAGTAGCCCTGTCATAACGCGTCAGACCGCCATAGTAGGAACCGATCCAGATCAGTCCGCGTGCGTCCTCGCGTACGCAGTTGATCACCCTGGGGAACCGCTTCGTCGCAGACTCATCCCGTGGCCTGATCCAATCGATGCTGCTGGAATCACTTCTCAGTACATTAACGCCTTCGTTGGTGCCTATCCAGAGATTATGCCGCGAATCCTCGTAAAAATTACGGACAAAATTCCCGCTCAGTTTGAGTGGTGCCGGCGTCCCGACATTGAAATGCCGGAAGTTCTTCGTCGCCCTGTCCAGCAAGTCGACGCCTTTCTGATCGGTACCTACCCACAGTCGCCCGCGGCTGTCCTCAAAAACGGCGCTAACGTTGTCCGAACTGAGGGTCCCGGTATCACCCGGATCGTTCCTGAATGCAGTGAACTTTCGCCGGCCCGTATCGTAGTAGTTTAATCCGCCCAGGTGTGTGCCAATCCACAAATGCCCGGTCTTGTCCTGCACAATGGCCTTGACGAGATTGGAAGTCATTCCCGGTGCAGCATTGCCGTCGCTCCGAAAATTACGGACCGCACCCGAGCGGACATCCAGATAATTGAACCCACCACCTTCCGTTCCGACCCACAGATTGCCAGCCTTATCCTTCACGACAGCGCTTACGACATTGTGATTAATGCTATACTTCGCCTTCCCCGTCTGATAAACCCTGAACGGCGTTTCATACGAGTAAACAATATTGGCGCCATTGTAAAAAGTCCCCAGCCACACCGAGCCGTTGGCATCCTGAAAAATATCATAGAGCGAATTCTGGCTTAAACCAGTCGGGTTTTCGGGCTCGTGCTGGTAAGTTGTAAACGTGCGTTTGATAGGGTCAAGAATGCTCAGGCCTTCCAGTGTGCCAATCCAGAGGTTACCGCTTCGATCGGCGAGTATTTTGCGAATATTATTGTGTACCAATGCATTAGACCCAACACTTTTTTTATAATGAATGAACTTCCCTATGGTTTCATCCAGCAAATTGAGCCCGCCGTGCTTGGTACCGACCCAGATATGCTGCTGTTTGTCCTCCGCCACAGTCGTCACAAAATCATCGCTCAGCGCGCCGGGTTTACCAGGATCAGACTTGAACGCCTTGAAACGGATTGATTTGCCCTGAAAATCCATTTGGGTGAGCCCGGTAGCCGTCGCTATCCAGAGCCGGTGCTGCGAATCCTCGTAAACCGAACGTATATCATCCCCCGACAGACCAGGTTGCGTGTTGGCCACATAGCGTTTGAAACGGTGATGCTCCCTGTCGATGAGCTGGTGGAGACCCCGGTTGGTCCCAACCCACACAATGCCCCGGCTGTCCTCGAAAAGGCAATTGATGGTGTTGCTCCCGAGCGTGCCGGCTTCGTCGGGATTTCCGGCTAATACGGATACGAATGAGTCGGTTTCGGGAACGTAACGGTTCAGGCCATAGCTGGTGCCGAACCAAAGCGTATGCTTCGAGTCAGAAAGTGCCGAAAGAATGTAGTTGCCGCTCAATGAGCCCGGCATGGCCGGATCGTTCTTATATATCTTGAAATTCTTCCCGTCGAACCGGTTGAGCCCGTAGCTTGTGCCCAGCCACATGTAGCCACGGTGATCCTGCACAATAGCCAGCACCGAGTTTTGTGAAAGTCCGTGTTCCGCATTGAGTTTATTAAAAACCAGCCGCTGTCCTGAGGCACCGCCTATCGAGCAAAAAACTATTACGGCCCAAAAACAAAGCGCCTTTATTCTAATCATTTGTCACTTAATGGGTACACTTTCACACATTCTTTTTAGCACTAAAATAGGATAAAATTATCCCTCCGCCGAAAAACACCCCTATTCCAAACGGATTTTCGCCCCACTCCACCGGCCATTTCGCAGAATTTCGTTCCACCAAATTTCAGCAGGACAAAATAAACCACTTTCAATCCCGGGAAATACCATGAAGTATTCTACCAGATCAAAAATTGACACCAAAATCCCTCTGTCACCCGCTCGGCGCGTCGGGCCACATCCCGGTTTACCAGGCAGAAGAAGCCGGATGGGCATGGCGCTTGCCATGCTAACGCTGCTTTCGGCCCCTTGCGCATGCCCGGTGGCGGCATCGGCTATCTCCGTGCAGGCGCGAAAAGCGGTTGCAGAACTGGCAGGCAAAGTTACAGACGAAAAAGGCGAGGCCCTTCCCGGAGTGAGCGTCGTCCTGAAAGGCTCGCAACAGGGCACCGTCACCGATGCAGAAGGGCGGTTCCGTCTTACCGTCACAGAGGCTACCGACAAATCTCTTGTTTTCAGTTTTGTCGGCTATGAGAGCCAAGAACTCGCGATCGGCAATCAAGCGGAGTTCACGATCAGCCTCTCGCCACTGGCCAGCAATCTCGATGAGCTGGTGGTAGTGGGTTACGGTGAGCAGAAAAAAGTGAACCTCACCGGCTCCGTCGCGACCATCGATTCCAAAAGCATTGAAAGTCGTCCGGTGGCTAACCTGTCGTCGTCGCTCGCAGGCTTGGGCCAGGGCGTTTACGTGCGGCAAGGGTCGGGCAAGCCTGGCGACGACGGCGCTACGATCCGCATCCGCGGTACAGGAACGCTCAACGACAGCAGCCCACTCGTCCTGATCGACGGCATTATAGGAGTAATGGATGCCGTGAACCCCAACGATGTCGAAAGCATTTCCATCCTCAAAGACGCGGCCTCATCGGCTATTTACGGCTCTCAGGCGGCAAATGGCGTCATTTTAATTACCACCAAAAAGGGCTCGAAAAACAAAACGACTGTCTCATACAGCGGCCTGTTCTCGACGGCCAGCCCCAGCAACCTGCCTGAATTCGTCTCGGACTACCCCCGCCACATGCGCCTTTTCAATGAAGGTGCAGCCAATATCGGCCGGGCCGTGCCCATTTACTCCGACCAAACCATCCAAACCTGGGAATACGCCAAAACGCACCCCAACGAGCTGAATGTGAATGGTGTCCCCAACTGGCTGGCCTACCCCAACACCGACTGGGGCAAGGTAATCTTTGAAAATTACCTCGTGCAAAATCATAATGTATCGGTCAATGGCGGTAGTGAAAAAGCGCTTTTCAACATCTCGCTGGGCTACCTCGATAACCCGGGCGTGATGCAGAACACCGGGCTTAAACGGTACCAGCTCCGGGCTAATGTGCAAACCAAGATCGGCAATGCCGTGACAATCGGAACGCAGACATTCGCCCAGACGCAATCCAAGGACATGGGTAACACTGCCAATGCGTTCAACTTCCTTCGCCAGACCGTGCCGGGAATTGTGCCCTATTATGATGGGCGTTATGGGCTTCCAGCAGCCGCGGATGAGATCCAGACAGCCAATGGCATTCTTGCCTACCTGAACACTACCGGCGGCAAAGACCAGGAATCGCGTTTCAACACCACCCTTTTTGCAAATGTCGACATCATGAAGGGATTGAAGTTCGAAACGAAGGTGAACTACCAGATCCGGTTTGCCGAGTACAACTCGCACGCCATCCCGGTGCTCCGCTGGAACTTTGCCAACAATGTGGCCGACGACGTGAACCAGTCCAACGACCCGACCACAATGAGCACGCGTTATACTTTTAACAAAAACTACCAGATCACCTTTGATAACGTCCTCCGGTATAATACGACCATTGGCAAAGACCACGAGATCGGCGCATTGGCAGGTTATAACCAGTATTATTACAACTATTACGATATCGACGCCACCAAAACCGGCCTGATCGACTGGACGATTACAACCCTGGGCTCGGCCACAGACATGACCAACACCACCGGCACCGAATATGACCGCGCCATGCGTTCGTGGTTTGGCAGGCTCAACTATGCATTCCGGTCGAAATACCTTTTTGAAGCCAATATCCGCTACGACGGCTCTTCCCGCTTCTCGCCCGACACGCGCTGGGGCACATTTCCGTCCTTCTCGGCGGGATGGCGGATTTCCGAAGAAGCCTTTTTCGGGAGCCTGAGAAACCACATCCCAAACCTGAAACTGCGCGCTTCCTGGGGTAAACTCGGGAACAATGCATCCGGGGATTATGACTATCAGGCCAATTACGGCAAAGTAAACTACTCTTTCAACGGCACCATTGCTTCCGGTTTGGCACAAGGCAAGATCGCCAACCCTTACCTGCAATGGGAAACAACCACGGTGACCAACTTCGGCGTCGACGGAAATGCATTCAGCAACCGAGCGAGCTTCGAACTGGAATGGTACCAGAAGTACACCGACGGCATTTTGACCACACCCCCTATTCCACTCACCGCCGGCACCGTATCGGCGCCTACGCAGAACACGGCGGCTGTGCGGAACCGCGGGATCGAGTTTACGCTTGGTTGGCGGGATAAGGTCGGCGGGGTCAATTATTCGGTGAGCGGAAATTTCGCCTACAACCTCAACCGCGTGATGACCTACAAGGGCAAATTGAACGAGCAATGGGTAACCAATGCCGACGGCACGCGCTCTTATACCAGCAACCTCGGCGACGTGTCGACCGGTACCGACAACCGGATCGTGGAAGACCGCGCCATTAATGAGTACTATCTCCGCGAGCGTTACAACGGCACCGGCACCTACAAGTCGGGTGGCGAACTGGACATCAACGCCGGCCCGAAAGATGGGATGATCCGCACGCCTGACGACCTGGCCTGGGTAACGGCCATGATGGCTGCCGGCTACACTTTCTCGCCAGTAAACAGCATTGGCAAGGCACAACTTTACTATGGCGACTTCATTTTCGCCGACCTGAACGGCGACCGCAACTACGGCAACACTTACGACCGGAAGTTCAGCGGTACCACTTCCGCGCCGAAGTACGTTTTCGGGCTTAATATGGACGCCACCTGGAAGGGCTTTGATATGTCGATGATCTGGGCGGGTTCCGCGGGGATGCAGTACTACTATAATGCCGAGGGCTACAACAACTCTATTGTGCGCGACGGGAACGGCATCGCATCCCGAGTGGCCGACGACCATTACTACTACAACGACGCCAACCCGAGCGATCCGAACAATAACATTACAGGCTCATTTCCAAGGCTTAAATACAATGGCGACGCGATTAATACCACTTCCAGCACCACCTGGCTTTACGATGCGTCGTACATCAAACTGAAAAACCTGCAACTTGGCTACTCCATCCCGGATGCTTGGAGCAAAAAGCTGAAACTGAGCCGCGCACGACTATTCCTTTCGGGCGAAAACCTGCTGATCATCACCAAATACCCCGGTCTCGATCCCGAAATCGGCGCGGGTGTAGGCTATCCGACAATGAAACAGTATTCGCTGGGCATCAATGTAACCCTTTAATTTTCAAACAGTCATCATGAGATTTTATAACAATACATTCAAAATCAAAACGAGGATCTGTCGGATCGGTTTTCCGGCACTGGCTTTGCTGGCACTGGCCGGCTGCGAGCCTGATCTGCTGGATACCAGCCCCTATGGTTCCGTTTCGTCCAATACCATGTGGACGACCGACAACCTGACCGACCTTGGTATGACCGGCGTTTACAACGGCCTGAGACTGGGCATCAACACCAGTGCAGCCTCCGGACGCGAGCTCTACCATTTCGATCGCCTGGGCCTGGGTGGCCAGCAGCGTGACGGCGAGCCTTTTATGACGGGCACGGCCACCGTGGGCAATGGGAACGTGAGCAGTGTGTGGTCGGAGTTGTACGAAGGAGTGCACCGGGCGAATGACGCCATCAAAAATCTTACCGAAAAGTCACCTTCTTCTGCCGAGAAAAAGGCCCGGTACATTGCCGAAAGCAAATTCCTCCGCGCCTACTATTATTCCAGGCTGAACCAGCTTTTCAAAGGCGTGCCCATTTATCTCGAACCGGTGCAACTCGAAGAGATCACCAAAGGCCGCGAAACCGAGGCAAAGGTGTGGGAGCAAGTGATCAGGGACCTGTCGGACGCCATTAACGAACCTGCATTACCCGATAAGTATGCCAAAGGGAATGCCGGTTTTGGGCATGCGACCAAGGGCGCGGCCTATGCATTGCGTGGCAAGACTTACATGTATACCAAACAATGGGACCTCGCCATTGCCGATTTCGAAAAAGTGAAAGCCGCAGGCTACGCCCTTTTCACCGGTGGAGGTGCTGACAGTTACCGCTTGCTTTTTAAACAAGCCAATGAACAGAGCGACGAAATGATTTTCTCCATCCAGCATATGGGTGTAAGCGGCTACGGTTCCACGACCCAGTTTTTCTGCGGAACGCGCTCGTCGACAGGCTCTTGCTGGAACACATATCTGATTTCCCCGAATATCGTCGATCTGTACGAAAATCAGGACGGTACCCGGTTCAACTGGGACGCGGTCATTCCGGGCTACAATGCCATGCCTGTGGAAAAACGCGAGGTTTTCTTTTTGAGAAACAACCTTACCGCTACGGAAATTGCTGCCATGACCGCCAAAGGGCTCGATATGGGCCTTTACCTGCCCAATGGCAATGAGGAAAGGATCCTGAAAGCCTACCAGAACCGCGACCCGCGCTTGCAGGCCAATGTGATCACACCATATGCTCATTACAATGGCACCACGCCGGTCATTTCCCGCTGGCCGTACCGGGTTGCGAACGGACTGGCCATTGCCGACCTCCGTACCGACACTGGTAACCTGTTCCATTATCTGCACCGCAAATTTGTTTACGAGGGTGCTCCGGGTGTGGAGATCGAGAACCGGACGTATGGACCTACCGACTTCCCGATTATCCGCTATGCCGATGTGCTGCTGATGTGGGCCGAGGCATTGAACGAAAAAGGCAAGACGACAGAAGCCGTCGCGCTGGTGAATGAAGTAAGAGCGAGAGCGGGTGTGGCTCTGCTTAACTCCAGCACCGCAACAACCGTCACCGGCCAGGCCAATTTGCGGGAGCGAATCCGCAACGAACGACGGATGGAGTTCGTGAACGAGGGCATCGATTATTTCGATGAGCTGCGCTGGGGTACATTGAAGGAGTCGGTGTTTTATGCAGGAAATGGCGTCAAGCAAGTATGGGGAACCGTGGTGGTGCCTTACATCTGGTCGGGCGACTTTCTGTACAGTTGGCCGATCCCGCAATCGGAGATCGAACGAAACGCCAATTTACAGCAGAATCCGGGCTGGCTCAATTAAGGATATTTACGGAAGCGAGGCGCGGGCATTTCCGCGCTTCGTTCTCTTTCTTGTCAAAAACAGACTTATACATTCTATTTCAAACGATGATGAAAACACATAAGTCCTTTTACAAATGGCTGCTCCTGACAGGCGTGATCGCTTGCCTGCTGGGCACAAAAGCCACCGGTCAAACCGACTTCACGACGATTTCCGACCGTATTTTTGACAATTTCCAGGCCGCCAGTGCCTCCACCACCGACACCCAGGCCGCGGCATTGCTCAGCACCCTGCAAGCCGACTACTCCTGGCCCGACATCAACTACACCTCCACCAGCCAAACCGACTGGGCACCCGGCAACCATTTGGCCCGAATGGGTACTCTGGCCAAAGCCTATTCCAAACCCACCAGCACGTATTATGGCGATGCAAACCTGAAAACGAAGATCGAGGGCATTATGAATTACTGGCTCACGCTTAGCCCCGCGCCGAACAGCACCAACTGGTTCTACCTCTCCATCAGCGTACCGAAGGACATCGGCAACACCCTGATATGCCTTCGCAAGGCACCGCTGGGCATTTCCCAAACCCTGGAAAACCAGATGATCGCCTGGATGACCAAAGGCGTATCTATCGCTGTTTCCCCTGCCAAAGACGGCTCCAACCTGACCGACGTGGCGCAGCATTACATCATGCGCGCCTGCCTCACACAAGACCAGGCGCTATTGAACCAGGCGATCACGGCCGTAACCAGTTCGATCGTGGTAACCACCGGCGAGGGCATTCAAAACGACAATTCCTACACTGCCCACGGCCCGCAGCTATATGTGTACGGCTACGGGCGTGAATACATTTCGGGCATCAGCAACATTGCGGTGTACGTCGCGGGCACTTCCTATGCCTTTTCGAGTGACAAGCTCGCTGTCTTTTCCAATTTTGTCCGAAAGGGTTTTATCAAACCTTCCCGGGGCGCTTATGCCGATTATAACCTCTACGGCCGTGGCGTGAGCCGGGCCAACGCGGGTAAGGCGGACGTCGCGCTCATTGAAAAAGTAAAAGGCTTCGACCTCCCCGCCTACGCTTCTGAATACGACAATGCGATCCAGCGGATGCGCGGCTTACAGCCCGCTTCCTACAATGTAAATGCCGAACATCTGCATTACTGGCGCACCGACTACACTGTGCATCACCGGCCCGGTTACATGTTCGGGCTCCGGAGTATTTCTTCCCGCAATGCAAAATCGGAAATGGGTAATGGCGAGAATATCAAAGGCTATTACCTCACCGAGGGCGCCAATTACATTGCCGTGGATGGAGATGAGTATTACAATATCTTCCCGGTTTGGGAATGGAACAAAATTCCGGGTACGACTGTGCCGGAGATCACCACCTATCCCGTCAGAAGCTCCTGGGGCGTAAATTTCGGCACGGTACCGTTTGTGGGCGGCGTTTCCGACGGTGTATATGGAGTCAGTGCTTACGCGATGAACGATTATGGTACGACAGCGAAAAAGTCGTGGTTCTTTTTTGATGATGAGGTCGTTTGTCTTGGTGCGGGAATCACTTCCTCGGCTTCGCAGGCCATTAATACTACGGTAAACCAATCGCTGCTGAAAACCGACGTCACTGTTTCGGATATTTCAAACAATGTAAGCGTGCTCAGCAACGGCTCGCGGGATTATGCGGGAAATCTGAAATGGGTTTTGCAGGGAAATGTCGGCTATTTCTTTCCTGCGGCCGGCCTGGTTTCGCTGAGCAACCAGGCGCAGTCCGGAAGCTGGAATAGCATCAATACCACCGGTTCCGCCGCAACCGTTTCAGCCGATGTTTTCAAATTGTGGTTCAAACACGGCATTGCGCCGGGTAACGCTTCCTATGCCTATATTGTGGCTCCCGGCAAAACTTCGGCGGCAGAAATGCAGGCTTACAATGCATCCAATATCAGTATTTTGTCCAACACTGCAACCATTCAGGCCGTGCGGCACAATGCATTGGGCGTATGGCAGGTTGTGTTCTACCAGCCGGGTGAATTCACCGCCGGGCAGGTCACCGTCAAGGCGAACAAGGCCTGTACCATTATCTTAAAAAATGCCGAAAGCAATGATGTAACCGTCCATATCGCCGACCCCGCGCAAAACAGCCAGCAGATTTATGTAGGAATAAAAAATGCGCAATTACCGGTCATGAAAGCCGCGGCATTCACTATGCCGACCGGTGCCAATGCGGGTAGTTCTATTTCGGCCCACATCACGGGCAGCAACCCCGATTATTTGGAGCCCGTAGACCCATTGATGGTACTCACCAGCACTGCCGATGCGTTCGTACGTAGCGGAGGGAGCGGTAGTACTGCCGCCTACGCGAATACCAACTATGGTACCGACGCCGTATTGACCGTTAAAAAAGAATCAGCCGGATACGACCGCGAGGCATTCATCAAGTTTGACCTCAGCACGGTGAACCTGAACCCCGACAGCGCCGTGATCCAACTGCGGGTCAACAATGCGAATACGTCGATTTCCAGTACCAAATGGGCATTCTACCTCGTGGAGAACAATGCCTGGACCGAAACCGGCATTACCTGGTCCAACAAACCCGCCCACACTACCAAGTTGGGTGAAAGGACCGGCATCGTGACAGGTTCGACGGTCCGGTTGAACGTAACGCCGGCAGTAATCAGTCGTCTGGCGGCCGATAAGGTATTCTCGCTACATATCGTCTCCGAACCTACAACCACCGACGTGGCCACGATCAGCAAGACGGATGCGAGTTTCAATGCCAGGGAAAATGCCAATGCGCTGTTCCGCCCGCAGATCTGGATTTACGGTACACCCTCGTCCGGCCCCGAAACTTTGAAAGATTCGCTGACCGCCACGGCCGATTCCTACGTTCGCAGCGGCGGGAATGCGGCCAACAACTACGGCTCGCAAGGCTACCTTGTGGCCCGAAATAAATCCGACGACACGCAGGAGACCTATCTCGCTTTTGACCTGCATGGCATGCACAAGAATATTTCTAATGCTAAAATCAGGTTATGGGCCCTTGAAAATGGCATTAGCACCGGCTGGAATTTGTCCATAGCTTCCAACAGCTACTCAACCAGCGCCACGGCCTGGACTGAAACCAGTATCAACTGGAACAATAAACCACAAGCTGGCAGCTCCATTGCCGCTACGACTTCACCCGCCGCGGCAGGCTACATTTACTTTGATATTACCTCCGCATTGGCAGCCATTTCTTCCGACAGCATCCTGACCGTCAAGGTCACCGCTAGCACCGATCTTTACAGCTCGTTCCGGTCGCGAAACTTCGCCACCGACGCGCTACGGCCCAAGCTTGTTTACGATTACACAACCAACGAGGGATCACTGCCTGTCGAGCTGGTGTATTTCAAAGGGAATGCGGAGCAGGATGTGGTAAATCTGTTCTGGGAAACGGCTTCGGAACGGGATAATGACTATTTCGAAATCGAGCGCAGCGCCGACGCGCGGCATTTCGACACGATAGGACGGATAAGCGGCTCGGGCACTGCCAAAGGCGCAAGAAAATATAAACTCACTGACCCGGAGGCTGCCCTTTTCAAAACCGGCAACCTGTATTATCGTCTCAAACAGGTAGACTTCGACGGCACCAGCAGCTTATCATCCATTATTTCGGTTTCACTGGGAGCAAAGGAAAAGCTCCTGACGATAGGGCCCAATCCGACATCGGATTATCTGAATGTATTTTTGGATAACAATTCTAATGCCGCCACACTTTCGATCATCGGCAGAGACGGACTGACACTTGCTGAGAAACAGGTTATGAATGCGTCGAAAACTACATTTGATCTGAGCCGTTACCAGCCGGGCCTTTATTTTGTGAAGATCAGGCAGAATGGTCAGGCTGGGCAGGTTTACAAGTTCGTGATTCAAAAATAGACTGTAATCCTATCAAAACTTTCCCGCCGGTTTGCAAAGTGCGATGCTCCGGCGGGAAGTTTTATTTTATCGAACCCACACCTTTTGCGTCCGCTTTTGTCCACCAGCGTTGAAACGGATCAGGTACATACCCGGCGCTACACCTGGCAACGAGATGGCCGCGCGATTAACAGACTTAGATGGCACTGATACCGGAATTTTCCTGCCTGCCACATCCCACACAGAAAGATCCGAAATAATGGCGCCGGCTTCCACCGTGATCGCTGTGCTGTTTGACGCAGGATTAGGGTAAACCCTGATTTGCCCTGCGCTGGCAAGTGCTTCAATACGGCTGTATGCGAAAGTACCATCCACATCCACCATCCGTAAACGGTAATAAACGGCCCCATCCATTTGCGCAAATGCTTCATCCGTAAAAGTATAGCTAAGCTCCGCAGCGCTATTTCCCGCAGCAGCAACCTTACCGATCATTTCAAAATGTTTGGCGTCGGCGCTCCGTTCTATCTCGAAATGCGATGCGCCGGCTTCACTGGCGGTCTGCCATTGGAGCAGCGCATTGTTTTCAGCCTCACGCGCTTTGAAACTTGCCAGGCGCACAGGCAGAGGCTCTTCCGAGGTTTTGAGAAAGAACCCACTGAACCCCGTCACATCAACACTGATCTCCCACCAACGCGCGGCGGCGTTCCAGCGGATATCGCTGTCAACAGGGTCTATCGTAATCTCCGGTCCGGTATAGGTCCCTGGCAAGCCCGTGTTGTTGCTACTCGTTCCAGCAATCTTTTCGATGCGTATGTAGGAAATTTGAAAGGAATCACCTGGCCCCGTAGGCAACAAATCCTCGTTTACAACATTGAAAGCGTCGAAATCCGACTGGGAAAAATATAGGATAACCCGTCCCGTCGCGGTGCCTGCGCTACTGGTCGGAGTGATTTCGTAATGTCGCCTTACAAATCGGGCAGGCTGCGTGGTTTCGATCCACACCTTAGCAGTGACCGAACCCGCGACATCCCCCCGCGTATTGTTTTCACTTACCACACTCGCAATGAGGCCGCAATTATTGGTGTACATATTATATTGTCCCTGCTGCATGGTGGTCACGCTGTTTGCCACCGCCAGTGCACCGCTGAATGCCGGTGCCGCGCCAGTGCTGGTCCGTACCGGTGCATTTTGGTCCGTAAAGGAGCCGATACCCGCCTGACCTTCGGCATTTCTACCCCACCCGAACAGGCTATCCGCATCCATGATGGCCAGCGAATGGTTCCCTCCCGCAGCTACGGATGTCCAGACGGCCCCGCTACCTACCTGGACGGGCGCATTTTGATTGATATTGGAACCGATACCCAATTGCCCAAAGTTATTTCTACCCCATGTAAACAAGGATCCATCATTTTTAATGGCCACGGTAAAGAATATCCCTGCACTGACGCTTTTCCAATCGGAAGCGCTCCCCACCTGTACCGGCGTGCTTTGGTTTACAGTAGAGCCCAGTCCAAGTTCGCCGTAAGAATTTCCTCCCCACGCCCAAAGGGTTCCGTCGGTTTTAATGCCCACTGCATGCTGAACCCCACTACTCAAATTTTTCCAATCCGACGCGCTTCCTATCTGCACAGGCGTTTGGATCGCAATGGGGCCGGGCCCCAGTTGATCGGCAAAATTAAATCCCCATCCCCAGAGGGTCCCGTCAGTTTTGATTCCGAACGAACGTGCGCTCGTTGCACTGACAGATGCCCAGTCAGAGGCGCTACCCACTTGCACGGGTACGTGTTGATCAATAGCAGATCCGATTCCAAGCTGACCTTGGGCATTCATACCCCAGGCCCACAGCGTTCCGTCATTTTTAATGGCCAGCGTGTGATAATCTCCCCCTGCAACGGTTTTCCATTCAGCATTGCCTATTTGTGTAAGCACTTTTGGTTCATACCCGGAAGTTCCGTCGCCTACTTGTCCAAAGAAGTTATAACCCCACGCCCAGAGCGTCCCATCGTTTTTGATGGCCAGCGAATGCGCATCTCCGGTAGCAACCATTTTCCAATCGGTGGTGTTGCTGAGTTGCACGGGTATATTTTCATTTGCAGTGGTCCCAATGCCGAGCTGACCATAGGCATTAAACCCCCAACCCCAGAGCGTCCCGTCATTTCTCAGGCCCAGCGAAAAGTTCTCTCCCCCGCTGATACTCTTCCAGGTGGGGGATACAACCGGGACAGGCACATTTTTGTCCGTGTTGGATCCTATGCCTAGCTGACCGTACACATTTCCACCCCAGAGATAAATCTGGCCATCCCTGTTCAATCCTGTTGAATGGTAGGCCCCTGCGCTTACCGAAACCCAATTCTTGGCACTTCCTATCTGTACGGGTGACAATCTGCTCGTATTGGACCCGTCGCCTAACTGGCCGGTTTCGTTGAGTCCCCAGGCCCATAATGTACCATCTTTTCGAATACCCAGCGTATGCTCAGCACCTGCGCTGACAGTTTCCCAATTGGTGCCAGCACCTGCTTGCTGTGGGGTATTTGTACTGATATCCGATCCGTTGCCCAGCTCCCCTGAGCTGTTGTACCCCCAGCTCCACAGCGTATTATTATTTTTAATGCCCAAGGTGTAGTACAATCCGGCCGTGATACTTTTCCAATCGGTACCTGCGCCGACCTGGTTTGGCGTACTGCGGTTGGAATTGGGCCCGTAGCCTAGCTGGCCCTCCAGGTTTCTGCCCCAACTCCATAAACTGCCATCACTTTTGATGGCCAATGAATGGCCCTCGCCCGTACTGACTGTGGCCCAGGAAGAGGTGTTATCGATCAGCACCGGGGCGTTTTTGCTCGCATAGGACCCATCGCCCACCTGAGCATATTCGGCCGAACCCCACGCCCAGAGGCTGCCATCGGTTTGAATGGCCAAAGTATGTAATCCGCCCGCGCTGATACTTTTCCAGGTGTTGCCTGTGCCAACCTGTACCGGCGCGTTTTGATCGGTGTTGGAACCGATGCCCAGCTGACCGTCGGAATTTGAGCCCCAGGCCCAGAGGGTACCGTCGCTTTTAATGGCTAAGGTATGGCCTTGTCCCGCGCTGACGCTCACCCAATTGGATGCGCTGCCTACCTGCACCGGAATATTCTGGTCTGTGTTGGACCCAATGCCCAGTTGCCCGGCATTATTCCTACCCCAGGCCCACAAAGTCCCATCACTCTTAATTCCCAGCGTATGGCGGGCGAGAGGCCCAGTGGTAACGGTAGTAAACTGAACGCATTGGGCAGAGACGCCAAGGTTTGCAGCGAGTAGTAGCAACAACATGTAAATAATTTTTTTCATATGGCTAATGTTTGGTTGACAGTATAAAATTCGTTGTAAATCAAATTCTTGTCTCTAATACTTTATTTCTATAATACGGTACAACACATTTCCTACTTGTAGTAATATTTATGGTTACAAAGCCCTCTATTACTTAAAACAGTTTACATAATTCACTTGCTGTGAGCCAGGAAGCATTCATGCTTATCGTCGGCTAGTAAGAACCGCCCGCAATCCCTGGCACGGGGTTTTATAACAAGTTTTTACCGCCATCGGCGCGAGAAACCCGCAACAAAAATGAACCAACAAAAACCCCAAAAAAAAATCGGCATCGTGGGCGCAGGTCCGAGCTGTTTATATCTGTTAAAGCATTTAGTGAGCCTCGAAATGGATTTGGAGGTCGAAATTTTTGAAAAAAGCCAGGTAGTGGGCGCGGGAATGCCGTATAGTGCGCAGGGGGCCAACAGCGAGCACGTCACCAACGTTTCGGGAAATGAAATCCCACCCCTGGCCATTTCCCTGATCCGCTGGCTGGATGAAATGGCCGGCCAACTGCCGGACCAGTTTGCAGTGGACAAAGATAATTTCACACAACATCATGTGCTTCCAAGATTGCTGTTCGGCAAATACCTTGCGGGACAGTTTGAATTGCTGTGTGAGCAAGCACATTCCCGGGGTAAGGCTGTTAAGTTGCACCTGAATGCGGAGGTAACCGACCTGACGGATTGCCGTGAAGAGGAAAAGGCGGTTTTAAGCCTTGCATCGGGGAAAACATTCGAGTTTGATGTTGTCGTCGTCTGCGCTGGCCATCGCTGGCCCGAAAAAGGGGAAAATAGTAAGAAAGGCTATTTCCTTTCCCCTTATCCGCCCGCCAAGCTGGCCTTGCAGCTGAACCACCCCGTGGCTATCAAAGGCTCCTCCCTCACGGCTATCGATGCGATCCGCACGCTGGCGCGGCATAATGGAAGGTTTGAAGAAACGGGCGAAGGGAAGCTCAAATTCATCCCCGCCGAAGGGAGCGAAAAGTTTAAAATTGTCATGCATTCGCGGAATGGCCTCCTGCCTGCGATCCGCTTCCATTTGCAGCAGCCCAGGTTATCGCGTGAATCGCTGCTGACCCGGGAGGAAATCGAACAGAACAGAAAAGAGAACGGCGGATTCCTCTCGCTCGACTTTGTGTTCGATCAGAATTTCAAGCGCGGTTTTCAAAAGAGCGACCCTGCACTTTATAAGCGCATTAAAAACATGAAGGTGGAAGCGTTTGTAGACCTGATCATGTCGATGCGAGAAAATAAGGAACCGTTCGAGCTTTTCCGGGAGGAATATGAAGAAGCCGAGAAATCGATCGAGCAACGGAAGTCTATATACTGGAAGGAAATGCTGGCCGAACTGAGCTTCACGATGAATTATCCGGCTAAATACCTCTCGGCCGAGGATATGCTCAGGCTTAAAAATGTGCTCATGCCATTGATTTCCGTGGTGATCGCTTTTGCCCCCCAATCCTCCTGCAATGAACTTTTCGCCCTGCACGACGCAGGACGGCTCGACATCGTTTCAGTGGGCCAGGAAAGCAAGGTTGAACCCTTGAAAGAAGGTGGCATCCGCTACCATTGCACCGACGAGCAGGGTAAAAAGCACGCCATCCGTTACCCAACGTTTGTGGATTGTTCGGGACAACCGCATTTGTCCGCTGAGGATTTACCGTTTCCGGGACTTACCATGAAAAAATCCGTCAGCCAGGCTGTTATTCGGTTTAAATCTGCCGAAGAGGCCGAAAAATTGAAGGGTGAAGGGAATGACTTGATCGTCAGCAACAACAATGGCGATTTTTTCCTGAAAGTGCCGGGCATTACTATTACCGACCATTTCCAGATCGTCAACGAATTTGGCATACCCAACGAGCGCATTTACATGATGGCCGTGCCTTATATCGGCGGGTACAATCCCGATTACTCGGGACTGGATTTTTGTGAAGAAGCATCGCGCTGCATTGTTGAAAAGCTGGCCGACGTATTCAATGCCCGGCATCCGCCCATGCATGCGGAATGCTGAATATGAACTGCCTAAGAACGTGTCCCCGATGTATTTATCTGAGATATGGGTTTATCCTGTCAAATCGCTGGCTGGTCAACGCGTAACGCAATGCCGGGCCGGTTGGGCCGGGCTGGAATATGACCGGCAATGGATGATTACCGGAAAAAACGGCATCTTTCTGACCCAGCGAGCTTTGCCCCAAATGGCCCTGATCCAGGCCGGGGTAACTTCGGAAGGCCTCTTGCTAAGCGAGTGCGGAAACGCAGAAAACCATCTCCTGGTGCCCTTTTTATCGGCCGCAGGGATCGTGCGTCAGGTAAAAGTGTGGGATGATTGGGTAACCTCGCGCTCGGAAGGACAGCAGGCCGACCATTGGCTCAGCGAGCGGCTCGGCAGGGCCGTATCGCTCGTTCGTATGCAGGAAAATTTATCCAAAAGATCTTTTTCGGTTCCCGATTACCCGCAAGGCGCACTGAGCTTTGCGGATGATTTCCCTTACCATCTGGTCAGCCAGTCATCGATCGATGACCTCAATACGCGCCTTGATGATAGCGTCAGCGTCAGGCGTTTCCGTCCCAATTTTGTGATAGCAGGCGCATTGCCTTATGCCGACGACCATTGGTTCCGCTTCCGCATGGGCGATGCGGCTTTCGCTGCGCCGTCGCGCTGTGATCGTTGTGTGATGGTGAATGTCGACCCGGCCACAGGCGAAAAAGGCAAGCAACCGTTGAAATCGCTGGCCTCTTATCGCAGAGAAGACCGTAAAATCCATTTCGGCCAAAATCTGATTGCTACCGCAGAAGGTGTTGTGCGTGAGGGAGATATTCTTACGGTCACCGCCAACCGATCGCTCGATAAATCCGCCGATCACTAATCCAGATCTTCATCCACTCAATGCTTCGGAGTATTCCTTTCAAGAGAGGTTAATTTTGTATTGTTCAAAACATAACCTACTCATTATGAAAAACTTAAGACAGTCAGAATACCGCAGTTCAATTGCGAATGACACGCCTCAAACCTCCGAAACGTCGCTCGCCCAAACGAATGAAGACTTACTGGTTTTCTTTCTTTCCATGTTTACGACGGTCCAACTCGAAGAATCGCTGGCGGAACAGCGCCACGCCCGGCAGTATGAACTTGCCCAGCAAGCCGTGTGACCAATGCACTTTCCCATTTTCTTCACACCCCATTTTAATCAAATCTCCTAGTCATGAAAAACATTATGAAGTTATTTGCCACCGCAGCTATTTTGCTCGGTTCTTTAACCGACCTATCAGCACAACAGGTTTACAAAAACCGCCCGCAGTTCCCCTATTCGAACCGCTTTACCCTGGGTGGCGGGGTAAGTCAGATCCTGTTGGGCGGGTTCAATGTACAGGCCGAATACACGACCAACCGTTTCGTATTCGATTATTCTCACGGTTTTAACCTCCATTTCGATGGAAATGCCGCCTCACTGGTGGCACAGCGGCAACACCTGGCCGAAAAGCTCAAACAAACGTTGGGAGTTGGCATTGGTTACCGCATCACCCCGGAATTCGACATCCGGTTTGAGCCGAAAATCCATTTTTATGAGTTGAATTATGATGGGAAAGCGGAAGAAACCAAGCCGTTGACCACCTATAAAACAGTAACATTGGGGGCCGGCGCGTATTATCGATACTATCCTTTCCGCCGACAGGAGAATGCGTTGGCGGGAATCCTGATCATGCCCAGCGTACGCTACTGGCCGAACGTATGGACGTCGCTCGACGACGATAAATTTACCTACTTTAACAAGGTAACCGACCGGGCGGAAACCTACAAGGCCGCTCCGCAAGGTTTTACGGCCACCAAAGGTCTGTTCGCGAATGTGACGCTTGCCTACACCTTCGGCTTCAACCGGAAATAATGGCGGGGAGCGGTTTGGTCAGATGATTTTTAACCGCTCCTCCTCCAAATCGATCTGGTACAGCTGCTGGCGGATGATTTCCTCGTCGATCTTCGGGTCCTTATTCAGTTCAACAAGATATTGACGCTGCGTTTCAAGCAATTCCACAAAGATTGCCTTGGTCTTTTCATTCATCCAGCTATCCTCGGTCGCCTTGGCCCTCTCTTCCCATTGTCGCAGGAATTTCTCCATCCCTCCAAGACCGTTCGGTTCGTTTTCGTATTTGTTTTTGAGAAACTCGTACACATGCTGTTTGAGCCCGCGCTTCATTTTTTGCCGGGTCAGCTCCTCCGATTCCTCGTTCGCGATGCCTTCCAGCAACCGTCCCCGCCTGATAATGTACGGAAGTGTGAGGCCCTGAACCAGGAGCGTCGACAGTATCGCGATGAAGGTAATGAAGAGGATCAGGTTCCTGTGCGGGAATGGTGTGCCGCCGTCGAGGGTAATGGGAATGGCCAATGCAGCCGCCAACGATACAACGCCGCGCATGCCGGTCCAGCCGAGCAGCAATGGCATGAGCAGTCGGCGGGCGTTGGAACTGGCACGTGGCGCGACGCTGGGCCGGAAGATTAGCGTGGCGATCATCGCACAGTAGGAACTGATAATTCTTGAAATGACCAAAACACACGTAACCAATAAGCCATAGCCGATCGCTGTCTGTAACCGGATGCCATCGCTCCGCAAGCCTTCGACAATTTCCGGAAGTTCAAGACCGATGATGAGGAATACCACGCCATTTAAAATAAACACAAAGCTTTCCCACACACTAAAACCCCGGATGCGGCTCGCGCTGTTCAGAAAAACCAGCCGGTTTGCCGACATCATCAGTCCACCGCTCACCACAGCCAGCACGCCCGAACAATGCATCTGCTCGGCAGCCCAATACATAAAATAAGGTTCGATCAACGTCAATGCAATATCCGACGGTGCATCGGTAGGCAGGCGTTTCTGTGCCTGGACAAAAAACCAGGCGATCAGTAGCCCAATGCCCGAACCGCCGATCACCATCCATAAAAAGCTGACAGCTGCATCCTGCCAGATAAACTGCCCCGTTCCCACAGCCGCCAATGCAAAGCGGAAGATGATAAGCGAAGAAGCATCGTTCAATAAACTTTCCCCTTCCAGGATGGCAGAAGTGGATCTGGGGACTTTCACAAATTTCATGATCGCGCCCGTGCTCACGGCATCGGGCGGGGATACAATTCCTCCCAACAAAAAGCCCAATGCAATGCTGAATCCCGGAATGAAATGATTCGCAGTAACCGCCACCGAAAATGCGGTGAAGAACACGACCAGGAAAGCAAAACTCCCGATAATCCTCCACCACTTTTTCATTTCTTTGAGGGAAATGGACCAGGCGGCTTCAAATAGTAACGGCGGCAGGAAAATAAAAAAGATAAGGTCGGGATGAACCTCGACCAGGGGCAGCCCCGGAACGAAGCTGACCAGCAACCCGGCCATCACCAGCAAAATAGGATATGCGATTTTCAGCTTCGCAGCCCACATATTCAGCAATACAATGGCCGCTACCATTGCAAGTAGAAAGGGTAAAATGTTATGCATGAAGAACGATTTATCAGGCCAAAGGGATGTTTGGCAAATGTAATGTTTTGATAAATAGCTCAACCTCTATTTCTCACCTTATTCGCTCCGCATGGCCTTTGCCGGGTCATCCAATGCAGCCCGGATTGCCTGACAGCTGACGGTAGCAATAGCCGCAAATATTCAAACTTCTCATCCGATAGTGAACAATGCAGATCCGACAGCGGACAAGCCGATAGCTGATTGGTTGAATCAATCGTTGTCTTTGTATTTATACTTCAAAAACAGCATGGCCACGTTCAGGCATATGGTGAAAATGTTTGTGGAAATGATGGGAATGTCCTTTTTGTCAAGACCATAATAGACCCACAGTGCATTGCCAGTGAGCAGCACGATAAACATGGTCATCGATACCTCGCTGGCTTTCTTCTTTTTAATGGTCGTAACCAGCTGGGGAATAACCGCCGACGATGTGCATATCCCGGCAACAAGGCCCAGCCCTTCTATAAAGTCCATTGGGTGGCGTTTTAGAATTTATTCAGATATACGCTCCATTTTGCAGCGCGACCTGGGATTGATAAGTAAATCGGGACGGCGATGGAAAGAATTATGCCAAAGTCGGCCGGTAGTCGGAATACTGCAAGTGTGAGCCGACGGGCAAGGGTTTTTGACTTACTTCCGTGGAATGTATAAGTATATCCATAGATCGTCAAAATGGATGGCAGCCCGGTGAGCGAACTTTGTATCAACCAAAACATCAGAAATCATGGATACAAAAAATCACTCATCGAAAATCGTCCTCGTAACAGGCGGCAGCCGGGGAATAGGCAAAAGTATCGCGTTGAGTGCAGCGGCACGCGGCATCGACGTCATCCTGACCTACAATAGCAACCCAGAGCAAGGCCAGGCCGTGGCCGAAACGATCAACAGCAACGGTGGCAAGGCCGTGGCAATGCATTTGGACACCGCTAAAACCAGCACATTCGTCAATTTCGCCGACCAGGTTTCCCAGGCGCTCAAAGCAGAATGGGGCCGCGAAGACTTTGACTACCTCGTTAACAATGCAGGCATTTCCCAACGCACGCTGATCAAAGACACGACGGAAGAGATTTTTGACCGGCTCGTGGATGTGAATTTCAAAGGCGTCTTTTTCCTGACCCAAAAACTGATCCCCCTGATCGTGGATGGCGGGCAGGTCATTAACATTTCTTCCGGCCTAGCGCGTTTTGCATTCCCAGGAGTGGCGGTGTACGGCGCGCTGAAAGCAGGCGTCGAAGGTCTGACGCGCTATTTTGCCAAGGAATATGCCGCGCGCAGAATCCGTGTGAACAGCGTAGCTCCCGGCGCGATCGATACGGAATTCGGAGGTGGAAAAGGCGACGAAAGCCACCGTGCCCAGATCGCCACCATGACGGCCCTCGGTCGCCTGGGCGAAGCCGAAGACGTGGGCGATTTCGTAGCATCGCTACTTTCGGAAGACAGCCGCTTTGTAAACGCCCAACGCATCGAAATTGGAGGGGGGATTATGATATGACGGCTGACGGCCGACCGCTGACGGCCGACCGCTTGTGGGCCTAAGGCCCTGACCATAGACGATGGACCATGGACGATGGTTATCAAATAAAAGTCAGTCCAAGGTCGGTGGATTATGATATGACGGCCGACCGCCGACCGCTTGTGGGCCTGCGGCCCTGACCATAGACGATGGACCATGGACGATGGTTATCAAATAAAAGTCAGTCCAAGGTCGGTGGATTATGATATGACGGCTGACCGCCGACCGCCGACCGCTTGTGGGCCTGCGGCCCTGACCATAGACGATGGACCATGGACCATGGTTATCAAATAAAAGTCAGTCCAAGGTCGGCGGTCTATGGTCGGCGGTCTATGGTCGGCGGTCGGCCGTCGGCGGTCAGCGGTCGGCGGTCAGCCGTCATCCCCGCTTTTACGTAACTTTAACTCAAAATCGCCGTGCAATACACCGACATCACATCCATATCGCAATTGCTTTCATTCTTCCGGTACGACAAGCCGGTGCATCCGCTGATTGCCGTAGTGGACCTGGCCAAGGTGGAGCGGTCGCATAGAATACCAGATGCCGCATACCGGCTGGATCTTTATTCCATTGCCTGCAAACAAATAGAGGGTTCTTTCAAATACGGGCGCACTGATTATGATTTCTCGGAAGGGTCACTGATGTTCACTGCACCCAACCAGGTACTTTCGCCCGGCATTGAAAACAAGGTAGAAGGCTGGGCGATCTACATTCATCCCGACTTTCTCCACGCCGACAGCCGGGGGCGGAAACTAACCAGTTATTCCTTTTTCGGTTACGACACCCATGAATGCCTGCACATTTCGGATGCAGAGAAAAAAGTACTGGAAGATTGCGTAGCCAATATCTCCCGCGAAATCTCGATGAATGTCGACACGCATTCACACAATCTCATCCTGACCAACCTCGAACTGCTCCTGTCCTACTGCTCCCGGTTTTACGACCGCCAGTTTCTGACGCGCGTCAAGGCAAGCAATGACATTGTAGAAAGATTTGACCGGGCTTTGAACGATTATTTTGCCCAAAACACGCTGATTGATACAGGTGTGCCGGATGTGAAGTTCTTTGCGTCGCAACTCAACCTTTCGGCCAATTACCTGACCGATTTGTTGACCAGATACACCGGAAAATCAACCTACGAGCACATTCATCTGAAGTTGATCGACAAAGCGAAGGACCTGCTATGGAGCACCCAGATGCCCGTCAGCGCCATAGCCTATGACCTGGGTTTTGAACACCCGTCGCATTTTACGAAGCTTTTCAAAAACAAAACCGGCTATTCGCCCAGAGCTTACAGAAATTTAAACTGAAACATCCGATGACATCGCAGGTATGAAATTCACCAAACCAGTTCTGAATGTATTTTATTCAGACATCAACGATGGGCTAAAATTGTTAACTAGCGCCCAGGCCAAATAGGCAGCATTATTTAGTTGCTATTCACTTTTCAAACTCCGCACCGGGTTCATCAATGCCGCGCGGATACTTTGGAAGCTGACGGTAAACAATGCGATCATAATCGACAGTAAACCAGCGAGCAGGAACACCCACCATTTGATTTCGGTGTGATAGGCAAAATCCTGTAACCAGTTTTTCATACCATACCAGGCCACAGGAGAGGCGATCAGGATGGCGATGAGGACAGGTTTGAGAAAGTCCTTTGAAAGCAGCCCCACAATGCTCGGTACCGACGCACCTAATACTTTTCTGACACCAATTTCTTTGGTCCGTAACTCCGCCATAAACATCGAAAGCCCCAACAATCCCATGCAGGAAATAAGGATCGCAATGCCGGCGAACACACCAAAAAGCAACTGCTGGGTTTGCTCGCGCGCGTATAATTTCCCAAAGCGCTGGTCAAGAAACTCGTATTGAAATGGTACGTCGGGAAAACGCTCCTTCCAAATCGACCCGATATGGTCGATAGCTCCCGGGATGTTGCCGCCCGCAATCTGTACCGACACGCGTCCAAGACGGCCTGGCTGGTAGAACATGACAATAGGTGCTACTTTCTGGTGCAATGACTCGAAATGATAATCTTTGGTGACGCCGATGATCTGCCCGCGCATCTCGCCATAACCGAAACGGTTGCCAATGGCGTCGTCGGGGTTTTTCCAGCCCAGCAGACGTGCTGCGGTTTCGTTGAGCACAAAGCCATTGGTGCGGTCGGTGGGATGCTGGCGGGAAAAGTTACGCCCCGCGGCCATGGCGATCTGGTAAGCAGGAATAAAATCCTCATCCACGGAAAGCGATTTGACACTGATTTCGGTAGGAGCCATCGAATCGCCTTTCATGACGAACGCTTCCCAGGAATCCAGCAACCGGCCCGAAGGTATCCTCGACGACCGCCCTACTTCATTTACGCCTGGATTTTCTTTAAAGCGCTGCCGGATCGCCTCCACATCAACCGTAGAATCATCCGGCATTGAAAAGGTGATCACTTGATCTTTACTATATCCCAATTTGTAATTCTGGATATACCGCATCTGATTGTAAACAACCGTGGTACTGATGATCAGCGCCACCGCAATCGCGAATTGTGCTACCACCAGCGTTTGGCGCAATTGTCCGTTTTTCAATGCGGACGCAATTTTTCCTTTCAAAACTTCGATTGGTTGAAAGCCTGTCATAAAAAAGGCTGGATAACTGCCGGCGACGAGGCCTGTGAATACGGTGATGCCGAAAAGGATCGCCAGAAATACCGGATCCAGCAATGCGCCCATTGAAAGCTGCTTTTGGGTAAAATTATTGAACAGCGGAAGGCATAATACCACCGTTACGAAGGCGATAATCACAGAAATCAGCACAAGCAGCACCGATTCGCTTAGAAACTGGTTGATTAGCTGCGTCCGCACCGCGCCTATCACCTTTCGCATACCGACTTCCTTGGCACGCGTGGCCGATTTGGCGGTGGCAAGGTTCATATAATTGATGCAGGCGATCAGCAGAATAAATACCGCAATCGCCGAAAAGAGGTATACGTACTGAATATCGCCGTTGCCTTCAATTTCCGAATCCAGGTGCGAGCGCAAGTGAATGTCGGTTAGCTTGGTAAGTGTCAGGATAGAATATTTCGAGGCTTTCGGATCGATGTGTTTATTCTGAAATGCGGGAAATGCGGCGGCCAGTTTTTGCGCGTCGTAATGTTTTGGTAAAAGCAAAAAGGTCGAGAAAGAGTTATTGCCCCAGTTAGATCTAAGGCTCTCCGCTCCGTAAATGCGGTCGTCGTTTAACGTAGAGAATGAGACGAGGAAACTAGGATGGAAATGCGACTGCGCGGGTAGCGGCTCAAAAACACCCGTTACCGTGTAATCGAACTGGTTATCCAGCCGAACCACTTTGCCGATGGGGTCCTCCTTTCCGAAATATTTCTCGGCCATGGGTTTGGAGAACATGATCGAAAAAGGGTTTTCAAGCGCTTTTTCCGGGTTTCCACGATCTATTTTAAATGTAAAAACTTTGAAAATATTGGCTTCGGCAGCGAACATCTGTTCTTCTGCAAACCGGTTCTCACCATACTTTACCAGCGCGCCCGTTTCGAGTAGCCTCACCACCTCTTCGACTTGCGGAAAATCCTGTTTTACCAGCGGGCCAAAAGGTGGTGCCGCATGTCCGAGACGCAACGATTCCGTGCCGTCGTTGGCCAGGAAGGTGCGGTTTAGCCGGTAAATGCGATCGGCGTGTTCGTGAAAGCGGTCGTAGGCCAGTTCATCCTTCACATAAAGGGCTAGCAGCAGAAAGCAGCTAAGCCCCAGGGATACACCGGCTATATTGATGAAACTGAAAGCTTTATACTTTGTCAGGTTGCGGAGCGCTATTTTCAGATAGTTCTTGAACATATGGTTTGCATTTAGGATCGTAGGTCGGGAGTAGATTCCACTCCGGCTTACCCTTGACAACAAATGCATGCCACTTTCATTAGCTACTAATAATCAACCTGTTAGTTAATAATATTTGTCCGAAATCGGACGGTATTGTTCGGCGCTATGGTCGGGAAAGTCACTAACCCGCTCCCCCTGAGAATGCAATGCAAGCTCCTCGGTAAGATTTGCCACCTGTTTACAATGCTGATGAATCATCACCGTATTGATATTTGAACCGTTGATCAGGCCCAGCAACGTCTCATATTCTGCGATTATCTGCCGATGAACATACACAATCTTTCCAAGCGCCATATCCGTATCGCCCTCCATTTGCATGATCATCATTGGGTGCTTGTCGGGACGGGTAATGCAACCGTCGCGCATGCAACATTTGAGTGCGTCGTATAGGTTTGCCATTTCCTTTTTCAACACCGAACAAATCATATAATCCCGCGTCAACAAATTTCGCAACCGAAAGGGCATTTCCTGGCGCATAGCAACCGTCATAACCAGTTGCTGCATCTTATAAAGGCGCCAAATCTTCACGACCTGCGTAACAACCGCTTTTACGTTTTCCATATCAACTGATGTTTATGATGCATCAGCAATAATCATTCCAAATTTTTGGTTTTCAGTTATTTAAAGCCGGTTACAAATACGAGACGACAGGAGATAACTCCCGTTTCGACGCTAATAACGCCTGATCCGACTATGCTCTGGTTCAGAAGACAACTCCCCTTTTCGACTTTAAAACGCTTGCTTAGGCAAAAAAAAGAGCAGGAGATAACTCCTGCTGCTCCCATGATGCCCGACCATCTTAACGGCGGTCGTCTTTTGCTTTTTCTTTAAGCTCCTTCGCCTCCTCTTTGGTTGCTTCGTATGCTTTTTCTGCACCTTTTTTCGTCTTTTTAGCGCCTTTTTTCACGCCTTTTTTAGTTGCGTCGTAAGCCTTTTCGGAACCATCGGCTACTTTTTCCGCACCATCTTCCGCTTTGTCTCCCACATATTTGGCGTCCTTCTTAATTTCTTTTCCGGCTTTCCGGCCCGCCTCTTTTGTTTCCGCGGCTGCTTTTTCTGCTTTTGATTGATCGTCCTGCGAGTAGGCGGCAAATGACATGACACAGAATGCGATCAGAACTGCTAATTTTTTCATGATATTTAAAATTTGTTGTTTCAGAGGCCACTTGGCTCGTATAACCCAACAAAAATCATTCCCACGGCCATTCGGTACTTCCGAATTAACCTATCTTGCAAAATGCAGCACGAGGAATTTGAACCACCGGAAGAATTGCAGGATACGATAAAGTGCTTCTGGTACGACAGAAGGGACTTTGGAGCGGTACAATCCGGCTTTGAAGTAATACCAGACGGGTACGCAGAAATTATTTTTTATTTTGGAGGCCATTGCAGCATTTCCAGCCACAGAGACTTGCCACTCCCGTCTCCTTTCGTGGTAGGCTTGCTCAATAAGCCTGTTATTTTTTATTCAAAAAACCGTTTGGAAATAATCGGTGTCCGGTGTTATCCGTGGACTGTCTTCGATTTACTTGGGTTACCATCCGGCAAAGGTAGCGTGCACATATTGGCGCATCCGATTGCTCAGCTTCAATCCACATTGAGTGATTTGATTGGCACGGGCAGGGTCGATGAAGCAGTGACCCAGTTAAGACATTTTTTCCTGGACGTCCGCTCGCGGGTTGCGATTGACAGTATGCTATTCAAAGCGGGCGTCGCCATGAGCGAAGCGAAGGGCACTATACCGGTGAGCCAGGTAGCTGAGGCGGCACATGCGACAGTCCGCACGCTGGAACGAAAATTCAAACAGTCTTCCGGCCATACGGTGAAAGACGTGTCCGCGCTGATGCGCTTTGAGCAGGTAAGAAATCATCTATGGCTTGATCCGGGAGCGAACATTGCGGGCCTCGCCCATGAATTCGGCTATGCCGATCAGTCCCATCTCAGCAGGGAGTTCAAGCGGTACAGCGGCACTACCCCCGCGGCGTTCGCGCGAACAGCGAAAAAAAGGCAACTGGCCGCCGACCGTGATTTTGTCGCGTTTGTACAAGCCTGACGCCAGTACGTTGCGGATTTTTGTGTTTCAACTACCCGAAACACAATCGCTATGCAAACTAAATTTAAAAGCAGCAAATCCACTCAAAATCAACCTGTCTACGATGTAATCATCTCCGGCGCAGGGCCTGTCGGCCTGTTTCTCGCCTGTGAACTTGCGCTGGCCAAATGTTCGGTACTGATACTCGAAAAAGCCGACAATCCACATTCGCCGTTGAAGCAACTTCCATTCGGGATACGCGGCCTCTCCACCCCCACCATTGAAGCGCTTGATCGTCGCGGGCTGCTGCAAGAACTTGAAATACATAAGCGCGTCAAAAACCCGCACGCCATCCCCGCTTCCGGACCCAGCCCCCAGCCCGAACGCCAGGTAGGGCACTTTGCCGGTATCTCCTTTTATCCCGGCAAAATAGACGCTTCTCGATGGAGTAATCGACTGACAAGCTCAACAGAAACGCATTTGCTGTCTGAAATGGAAGAGCTGGAAACAATATTCGCTCGTCGGGCAGCAACCCTGGGCGTCGAAATCAATTATGGCACCGCCATCACAGGCTTTCACCAGACGGCGGATGGCGTTACGGTCCAATGTGCTGAACATTCATTCGAAAGCAAATGGCTTGTGGGCTGCGATGGTAGCCGGAGTATTGTTCGCAAGGCAGGTGGTTTTGAATTCGCTGGTACGGAACCCGAATTTACCGGCTACTCGGTCCAGGCGGACATTATCAACCCGGAAAAGCTCAAACCAGGCCGCAATATGACCGCCACCGGCATGTACCTGCAATCGCAGCCGGGCTACCTCGTCATCCAGGACTTTGACGGCGGCGCATTTCATGGTACCGGTCAGCCCGTTACGCTCGAACACATTCAGCAGGTGCTGCGCCGCATTTCGGGAACCGACGTAACCCTCGCCACCCTGCATATTGCCACCACCTGGACAGACCGGGCACGACAGGCCACTACCTATTGCAACGGCAGGGTACTTCTAGCCGGTGATGCCGCACATATTCACTCTCCACTGGGCGGCCAGGGGCTTAACCTCGGCTTGGGCGATGCCATGAACCTCGGTTGGAAACTCGCCGCTACAATTCATAGTAATGCACCGGAAGGCTTGCTGGACAGCTATTATGCCGAACGGCACCCCATTGGCACAAAAGTCCTGGACTGGTCACGCGCACAGGTGGCAATCATGAAGCCAGACCCGCACGCCCGCGCGCTGAATGCCATTTTCCGTGACCTGATGGACACGCGCGACGTTACCACCTACATTGCCGGACGGGTTTGGGGTGTTGACACGCATTATGACCTTGGAGGAGAACATCCGTTAATCGGCTATTATGTTCCCAATTTCGAGTTCGATGACGGTGTAAAAATCGGTGAGCTGATGCGCGACGGCAGGGGGCTAGTGATTGATTTTGATACAAATCATTCACTCAAAACCTGGGCTGGCCAGCATCGCGATCGAGTTAACTACGTTTCCGGCCGGGCGAAAGATCGGCTGGGATTGAACGCCGCATTGGTGCGCCCCGACGGAATCATTGCCTGGGCTTCTGACGGCAAACCCGATTACAGTGAGTTTCAAAGTTCCGTCGAACGTTGGTTTGCTAGTAATTCAGGCATTATCCATTCCAATTCATAAGTCGGTTCACAGGTCCATGAGTATGACGCCGGTGACGCGAATCGGTAAGTGAGAGAACCGCTGATGTCCGCGCTCCCTGCCATCACATCCTTGCACCGTCCTCCGTAGCGCGGGCACTGCATCCCCGCAGCGCCCGCGCTGCATTTTAATTCTAATTTAAGGTCATTTTAACGGCATTTAAATCTGCTCAGCCCTCTTTTGGACTATATTTTTCAAAAATATTAATATCTCCCTCACCTCTCAAAATAACTAAGGATCACGCCGGCTTCACAGCAAAAGGCGGTGGAAACACTATGACTTGAAAGCATTGAAAACTGAGAATCTTACTAAAACCATTTTTAATCATGACAAATATCCGCGCTCCCGTTCTGCCCGTACGGACTGCCCACTATTGCAATTTTTAAGAACAAACGCTTAATAAACACTAACTAATCCCTGCATGAAAAGTGATATACAATGGCCAGTCATTTGGCCGGTCAGGACTATCAATATAGCCCTGCTAAACCTCCTGCTGCTAATTTCCCTGTGCGCAAACGCCGGTAGCCCCGCTTCTGCCACCGATAAAAAAATAACGGGTAAAGTCCTGGATTCCAAAGACTCCTCCCCGCTTCCGGGTGTAAACGTGCTTATTAAAGGAACGGGCGTAGGAACCTCGACAGACGCCTCCGGAAATTATGAAATTACCGTCCCCGATGAATCCAGCACGCTGGTGTTCAGCTTCGTAGGGTTTACCAGCCAGGAAGTTGCCGTGGGCAACCAATCGGTAGTAGACGTGGGCCTGGTGGCCGATTCGAAAGCGCTGAATGAAGTGGTCGTGATCGGTTATGGTACTGTTCGTAAATCGGACCTTACCGGCGCTGTGTCCACGATCAAGGGCGAACAGCTGGTCGACAAGCCGGTCCCCAACGTTTCCCAGGCCCTGCAAGGTAAGATCGCGGGTGTCGAGGTGAGCGTCAACAGCAATGCGCCGGGTGCCGCCGCCAAAGTACGCGTCCGCGGTATCGGCTCCATTAACTCCAACATCGACCCGCTTTATGTGGTCGACGGGGTGATCGGTGTGGATGGTAACTCGATCAACCCCAATGACATTGCCTCTCTGGAAGTTCTCAAAGATGCGTCGTCGACCGCAATTTATGGTGCGAGGGGTGCCAACGGCGTCATCATGATCACCACCAAACGCGGTCGCGCGGGCGGCATGAAGGTTTCTTATGACGGCAATGTCAATGTAAGCGACCTTTACCGGCACGTCAAAACCTTGAATTCGGACCAATTTGTAAAGGTCTATAACGAAGCCTATGCCAACGGCACGAAATTCGACCCTGCTGGTGGTGTGTGGACACCCCCTGTCCAGCTCAACCACGCCAATTTCCCATTGTTGTTCGATGCGAACGACAAGCCTTTGTACAATACGAACTGGGAAAAAGAGGTATACAAACCTGCTTTCTCCAACAACCATCAGCTCAACTTTCAGGGCGGGAACGATAAAACCCTGTTCAGCTTGTCGCTCGGGTATCTGAACCAGAATGGCCTGATGACGACTTCGGCATTCAAACGCTACAATCTCAGGTTTACAGTAGATACGGATGTCAACCGCTGGCTGAGAACGGGTGGAAGTTTGTCGCTGATCAGCAGCCGGCAGCGCATGGTATCCGACGGAAATGGTAGTTTGAACGTGCCCCGCATGGTTTCGGAAGAAGTGCCGATCCTGCCAGTGAAATACCCCGACGGCACCTGGGCCGGCAACAACGATATCGCCGGACTCGAAGGCGGGCCTAACCCTGTGAACATTGCCAACAACCGGTATACCATCAATAACACGCTCCAATCGCTGGGCAATACCTATTTGCTGTTCCACATCGCCAAGGACCTGGATTTCAAAACCGATCTAGGGTTTAACCTGCAATCCCAGAAGAACAACTATTTTTCTTCCCAAAATCTGGCACACATGTCTGCCGATCAGGGTGGGGTTGCCAACATTCGCGGCTATCTGAACACCTACTGGCAGTCGGAAAACTATCTGACCTGGAACAAGACGATCAACTCCCGCAACCGGTTTACCGCATTGCTCGGGGCATCGTGGCAGCAATACAACCAGGAAACAGATTTCGTTGAAACCCAAAATTTCATAGACGATATATTTCAATGGCATACACTTGGTTCGGGATCGGTGCGGAGCTCTTCTACGTCTGCGGACTACAAATGGGCCATGAACTCCTACTTCGCCCGCCTGACCTACAACCTGGACGAAAAATATCTGTTCACTGCGACCGGTCGCTACGATGGATCTTCCAAATTCGGGGCTAATAACAAGTTTGCATTCTTCCCGTCGGTGGGTGCCGCTTGGCGCGTATCGGAAGAGGGATTCCTGAAAGGCAACAAAACCATTACCAACCTGAAACTACGTGCCAGTTATGGTCTTTCCGGTAACCAGGAAATCGGTCAGTACCAATCCATCGCGCAGATCCAGCCAGGAACGACCAACCCGACCAGCACGGTGCTGAACGGCGCACTGCAATCGACATTGCTTCCGAGCTATCTGGGTAATCCTAATTTGAAATGGGAGAAGTCGTTGCAGTTTGACGCAGGTGTTGAAATGGGGCTTGGCCAGAAGATCGACCTGACGGTGGATTATTATAACCGCGTCACCAAAGACCTGTTGCTGCAAGCGCCTATCCCCTGGTCGGCCGGTGAAGTGAATGCCAATGTGTACCAAAACGTAGGCTCGGTACGGAACTCGGGTTTCGAGGTGAGCTTGAATACGACAAATATTGAAACGCGCAATTTCAGCTGGACAACCAATTTCATCCTGGCTACCAATGCGAACAAGATCCTGAAACTGAACCGTGGCAACGCCGACATTTTCCCCGGCCCCAACTTCTTGGGACAAACCAACATCCTTCGTGTGGGTGAGCCGATCGGTTCGCTATACGGGATGACGAGGGTCGGGACTTACAGCAGCGACGAAGCGTCTGAGGCTGCCGAGCATAACCTGAAACCCGGCGACAGAAAATATATTTACAATGCCGACGGAAGCAATTATTACAGCATTATCGGCCGCACGACACCGAAATGGACGGGAAGCATCAACAGCACCATGAAATACAAAGGCTTCGACTTCTCATTCAACATCCGCTTCGTGGAAGGCCTGAATACCGCGGCGACATTCAAGCACTCGGTAGAAGACCGGCAGACCATCGCCAATAGCCTGGCGACCGTGCTCGACGCATGGACACCCGACCACCAGAATACGATGATCTCGCAGGTACGTAACTACAAATTCGCGCAAGACTCGCATTTCGATACCTGGTGGGTAGAAAACGGCTCCTTTATCCGCGGCCAGAACTTCATGCTCGGCTATTCCTTCGACAAGGACGTTCTCGACAGGCTGAAAATGGACCGCCTGCGGATTTATGCAAGTGTTCAAAACCTGTTTGTGATCACCAAATACAGCGGCTACGACCCTGAGGTAGATACTTTCAATGCTGGCTATGGTGCCAACACCGCGTTTTCACAAAACCTGGATTTCTTCTCCAATCCCCGTCCACGGGTTTGGAACCTGGGCTTGACACTTACTTTTTAAACCGCAACTACAAAAGATATGAAAGTGCTGAAAAATATATTGCTGGCGGCGTCATTGCTGACGCTAGGCGCATGCTCCGATTTTCTGGAAGAAAACCCGACCGGATTTCTGACGCCTGATTCGGAGGCTTCCAGCAGCAAGGTGGCGCGGGCTTATGCCAATTCTGCCTATGTAAATTTGCAGGGGTTGCTGGCAGGCCAGCCATCTTCCTATGGTGGAAATACCTACAATTTGCTCGAATTCATGACAGGCAAAGCCAATAGCGACCTCGGCCAGACCGGGTTTGTGAACTTCGAAAATCTCGGTTATACCAATACTTCATTCTACTTTGATACCTGGTGGCAGCAGATGTACCTGGGCGTGGGCGCTTGTAACCTCGCCCTTCAGAGCATTCCGGGCATCAATGCCGCAGGGCTCACCGAAGAGCAAAAGAACAACATGCTCGCCGAGGTGCATATGCTACGCGCGCTGTACTACTTCTACCTGGTACGGATGTATGGCGCAGTCCCAGCCGTCACGACCGTTCCAACGAGTCTGGACCTGAACGTGCCCCGCACGCCAGCGAAGGATATTTACGACAAGATCATCATCCCGGACCTGCTCGCGGCCGAAGCATCCACTTTACCGTGGTCGAACACGACGGGAATGGTATCAATGTCAGCGGTGGAATCACTTCTGGCGGATGTATACCTGACCTACGCGGGAGCGGCGATCAATGGTGGCCAGCAGTACTATGCCGAATCGGCCAAGCGCTCGTTGAATGTGATCCAGAAAGGCGGTTATTCACTTTTCAAGAATTACACCGACATGATCAACCCGGCAAACAAGAACCTCGGCGAATTCATTTTCCAGGTACAATTTGCAGCCAGTGTCCCGCTGACCAACCCGCTCACCCCGCTGACCATTCCCAACTACTCGGGCATTTCGAAATACGCGGATGAATACGGCTCGGTTTACCCGACACCGGAGTTTATCAAATCATTCCCGGCGGGCGATAAGCGGGTGGAAGAAAAGCAGTTTTTCTACACTACGGCACCAAGCATTAAGACCGGCCAGCCCGTGAAATTCAAGAACACGTACATTTACAAATGGTTTGATGCCAATGCAGTCACCAACTCCATCAAATCGGATCTGAATTACACCTTGTACCGCCTTGCCGATGTGTACCTGATGTATGCTGAGGCTTCCAACCGCGCCGAAGGCACACCGAACAGCAAGGCAGTTGAATACGTAAACGCCATTCGTGCACGCGCCAATCTGGCCCCTGTTTCGGGATTGAGCCAAACCGCTTTCGAGCACGAAGTGTGGGCGCAACGGTATTTCGAATTGTGCTTTGAAAACAAAATGTGGTTCGACATGATCCGTACCCGCAAAGTGCACAACGACGTGACCGGTAACTGGGACGATTTCGTAGGCCACAAAACCGTTTTCGGTGCCACTTTCAGCGAAAAGCAGTTGCTTTTCCCGGTACCAAGACAGGAATCGGACGTGAACCCGAATTTGCTGCCGAACAATCCGGGATTCTGATCGTTGAGAGGCTTCTCATAAGCCGATAGGATGGTCTCAAATTGTCACGCTGTTGTCACGCTGTTGTCACGCTGAGCGAAGTCGAAGCGCGGTACTGTTGCGCGCTTCGACTTCGCTCAGCGTGACAAGGCGTGTCATGGCGTGACAAAACCTAGCATGGCGTGACAAAGCCTACATCGCGTGACAAAGCCTGACATCGCGTGAGATAGCAGGACATCGCGTGACGACGCAGTTCGATTTGGCTCAGTTGACACAGCCTTCATTCCAGGGCACATTCAGTCGGCTTTACCAGTCGAAAATACAAATATTAGCGGCATCCATCCATTTTTTGGCGATCCCCAACCGGATATCTTTGACTTACGATAAAACGTAAACCTATCGGCATTATGAAGAACATTCTATTGACAGGAAGCAGCAGCGGCTTCGGTAAAGTGACAGCCCAGGTACTCGCGGCAGACGGACATCATGTGTTCGCTACCATGCGGAATACGGAAACAAAAAATCGGATACCAGCCCAGCATCTGACGGATTGGGCTGAATTGCACAATTTGCAATTGACAGTGCTGGACCTGGATGTAACCAGCGACGACTCAGCGGAATGCGCTATGCATGAAATCGCAGGACGCACCGGCGGCAAGATCGACGTGCTCGTCAATAATGCAGGTGTCGGCTATCTGGGACTAAACGAGACGCTGAGTGTGTCTCAGATGGAACGGATGTTCCAGGTGAATGTGATTGGGCCGGACCGGATGATCAAGCATGTGTTGCCGTATATGCACCAGCGTGAAAAGGGCCTGATCATCAACCTTTCCGGAACCGCCTCTCGCATTCCGCTTCCTGTAATGGGTGCCTATTCGGCTACGAAGGCAGCGCTCGACGCGTTGACGATCAGCTATTATTATGAACTGGCCTCGGCCGGGATCGGGATTGCCCTCGTGCAGCCCGGCATGTTCCCCTCCACGAACCTGATCACCAACCAACCCGTCCCTGCAAATCCCGAAGTGACCGACTTATACGGTTACGAAATGGAGCTTGTCCGGGAATCGATCGTCGAGAAATATAAACCCGGCCCCTTCAAACCGGAACCCATTGAAGTAGCCTATGCTATACGCGACATCATCCGCGCGCCGAGCGCCTTCCGCAGCCTTTGGACGATCGTCCAGGGCGGTGTAAAAGAACAATCGGTACGGCACATTAATCAGGCAACCAGGGAGTTGGTCGATTCGTTTTTGCAGGTGGCCGGGGTGGTGCATGAGGTAGATATTCGGTAACCAAACTTTGTCATGGAAACGGGTGAGGAAAAGTACAGTGGATAACACCCCTTTTTTACAGGAACTGTTATTGGGGTTCAGAAGAAGCCGTCGGAAGCGGCTTCTTCTTTTTTATGTCAGCCGCTCTATTTACATATTTCGCAATTACATTTTTCGTTGAAATTATATTCCGCCTGAAAGAGTTTTATAAATTTTTTATTTGCAACATAGGGGAAAGTAGTCTTTAATTGTCTGGTGGGGGTAATTTCAGGACAGCCCCATTATAACCAGACTGATGACTGCATTTCCCCTCAACGATTTCGACGATTTTCCGGCTCACAGCCAGGATAATCCGGACCGTACGTTGCCAGCGGGCATCGTGAGCGATGATGAATGGCTGCTGCGAAGCCAGTTCAGCGAAAACCCCGAAAAGGGTTGCGAATTGCTTTTCCGCCGCTATTATGTCAACCTCTGCAACCATGCGATCCGCTTTGTGCATTCGCGGGAAGTGGCCGAGGACATTGTTTCGGAGATTTTCACGGCATTCTGGCAAAACAAAACGTTCCTGCAGGTGAACATGTCGTACCGCGCCTACCTCTATAAATCGGTTCGGCACCGGGCCTATAACTACCTCAAATGGCAAATGCGGTTTATCCCGCCCGCCGACGCGCCCGTGCATGCTTCCGACAGCCCCAATCCCGACGAAGCGCTGCAATACTCCGAACTCCACCAGCGGATCGAGCACATCGTGCGCGAGCTGCCTGCACAATGCCGCCGTGCCTACTTGCTCAAACGCGTGGAGGGGAAGAAATACGAGGAGGTCGCCGAAGAAATGAAGATCAGCCCCAAGGCGGTGGAAGCACTCGTCAGCAGGGCACTCAGCCGGTTGCGGAAGGAATTATCCGCACATTGGGTCCTGTTCATTACGCTATTTTTCTGCTAGTCCGCACCATGAAGGAATCTGTTATCCGAGCATTGCTGTTCGATTTTTTCGAAGGCAACACCACCTCGATCCAGCGCAAACTGATCGAAGAATGGCTCGCCGAGCCTCAAAACGAGGAATTATATTACCGCTACCTCGACGAATGGGAAAGCCAGCACCCGCAGTTCACCCCGGACGCCGACCGTGCCCTGGCGCATTTCCAGGCGGCATTGAATGGCAACGCCGAAGAACCCTGCCAGAACACCAGCTGGGAGCCGACGGCCAATACCAGCCGCAAACCATGGGTATGGGTAGCAGCGGCAGCCGCAATTGCCGCGCTGGGAAGTTTTGTATTTCAAAAACAAATCCGCTATAAATCGCTGGAATCGGAACCGGGCCGCACGGTTTCCTACCGGCTTTCTGAAGGCACAGAAGTGTTGCTGAATTCCAATTCCACGCTGCTGGTGCCCCGTTTCGGGTTTTCGGGCAAAACGCGGGAAGTGTACCTGGACGGCGAGGCCGAGTTCAAAGTGACGCATACCCGCGATAACGACCGGTTTGTGGTCAAAATGGCCGACGATTACCAGATCGAGGTGCTCGGAACCGAGTTTGTCGCATTCTCCCGGGCACGAGGTAAGCGGGTTTTTCTCAAAAATGGCAAAGTAAAACTGCAATTGCCGGAGGGCAAGCAAGTGTATATGAAACCCGGCAACCTATTCGTGTCGGGCCGCAACGGGGCTTTTGAAATGACAGCCCCGGACGATCCCCGCCCCTACACCGCCTGGAAAGAGCAGACTTTTTACTTCGACAATACCCTGCTGTCAGACGTAGCGCTGCAGATTGAAGAACAATTCGATACGCGTGTGCGTATACCCGACACGTTACTCGCCCAACGCAGGATCGGCGGCATTTACAAGGCGGAGCAGGCCGATGATCTTTTACAGATCCTGTCCGAACTGATGGAAATCGAAATCATCCAGAAAGACGATCACATTGAACTGACTATTCCTAAACTTCCCTAAATCTATGTCCAATCAATTACTCTCGAAATCAGGGTTGGTATTGATGGCGCTGCTGATGGGCCGGAGTGCCGTTGCACAGAACGTAGCGTTCGTGCAGGCCTCCCGGCTCCATCCGGCCAGGCAAAACGGCCCTGAAACCCAAAAGCTGAAAGACGCGCTCATCGAACTCGGCAAAAAGTACCAGGTCAGTATTGTATTCGAAGAGTCGACCGTGCAGGGCATTTCGATCTCCGTACCTGTTGAGGCGGGTAATGCCAAATTCGAAAAACAGCTCGAATCGCTGCTCACTCCAAGCAACCTGGCATTTAAAAAATCGGGAAAGAGCACGTACCTGATCCTGAAAAAGCAAACCCGCAAAACGGCCTTCGAAGCGCCTAACTTGGAAGAAATACCCAAGGAAGACCCATTGCCCGGCACGCCTGCGCCGGGCGAGGCCAACCTAGCTGTCACGGTGGCGCAAATCGCCGCATTGCCTGTCAAAGGCCGCGTGCTGGATTCGAAAGGCGACGGGCTCCCGGGTGTGAGTATTGTCGTGAAAGGCACCAACCGCGGGGTTACCACCGATTTCGCGGGCAACTACCAGGTAACCGTCGAAGACGAGAATGCCGCCCTGATTTTTAGCTTCGTGGGTTTTGCCAGCCAGGAAGTGACCGTAGGCAACCGCACGACGATCGACGTGGTGATGGCCGAGAATGTAAATGCATTGCAGGAACTCGTCGTGATCGGTTATGGCGAGCAGTCGCGGAAAGACCTGGTGGGTTCGGTAGGCGTGCTTAGCCGTAAAAACTTCGGCGACGTGGGCGTGAGCAACACTTCGCAATTGTTGCAGGGTAAGATCGCGGGTGTACAGGTGATCAACAATAGCGGCGTACCGGGTGCCGGTGCACAGATCGTCGTGCGCGGTACGGGTTCCTTTACGAGCGCCGCACCCCTCTACGTGATCGACGGTATCCAGAGCGACGCGACGATGTTCAACTCATTGAGCCCTTATGACATTGAATACATCAGTGTATTGAAAGACGCCTCTTCGGTGGCCATTTACGGTGCGCAAGGTGCAAATGGCGTGGTGGTCGTGACCACGCGTCTGCCCAAAACCGGCAAGCCGCGGGTGACTTACAACGGCTATGTAGGCATTTCGAAGCCGTGGAAGCAATTTGATATGCTCAATGCGCAGCAATATACCGACCTGGTTAAAGAATGGTATACCAATTATGGCCAGCCGCTTCCGCCACGTCTCGCCACACCGGAAGCCAACATCACGCAGACCGACTGGCAAAAGGAAATGTTCCGGACTTCTAAAATGACCGAGCACCATATCAACCTCGGCGGCGGCACAGAGCACGTTACTTACAGCTTTTCAACGGGTTATACCAAACAGGAAAGCCAGGTACAGGCATTGACGTTCACCCGCGCCAACTTCCGTTTCAATCTGGAAGAATACATCGGCAAACGCATTAAACTGGGCCAGCAACTGAACATGCGCTACCAGCTTTCGGACGGTAACACCGCCAATATCCTGAATGGCCTTCGCATGCCGCCCTATATTTCGGTACTGGACCCTACCAACCTCCTCGGCGGCTACGGCATCGCGACGAGCGCCAGGGACGGTAACGATTCGCAAAACCCGCTCATTATCCCCAATTTATACGACACCAAGAACCGCAACCTGAACAACTACCTGCAATTGTACGGCGAGATCGATTTGATCGAGGGGCTGCGCTTCCGCACACAGTTTGGGGGCACTTACAATTTTAACCAGAACTATTCCTATAACCCAACCTACGCCGGTAATCAGCTCGTGACCCAGAGCCAGATTTCGGAAGGGTACGGCTACAACCTGAGCTACATTCTTGAAAATTATTTTACTTACAACAAACAATTCAAAGACCACGGCATTACGCTGACGGCCGGCAATTCCTACCGCGACGGCTACCTGTCGCGCTCGGTGAACCTGGTGGGAAGCAATTTTGCCAACGAGGAAATCCACCAGATAGGCGTGGCCAAGACGGTGAATTTCAGCTCGGGAGCGGCCAATTCCAATTCTCGCTTCATCTCCTACTTTGCCCGTGTGAATTATAATTTCAAAGAAAAATACATTCTGACCCTCACCGGCCGCCGCGATGCTACTTCGCTGTTCAGCAAGGAAAACCGGGTGGGATACTTCCCCTCGGCGGGTCTGGGCTGGCGCATTTCGGATGAGGCATTCATGAAAAACATCCCCTTCATCTCCGACCTGAAATTGCGTACCAGCTGGGGGAAAACCGGTAACTCGAACATCAACGGTTTTTCCTACCAGTCGACGGTCTGGACCGGCTCGGGTAACAGTGTAACCTATCCGCTCGGCCCGAACGAAACACTCGTCAACGGCGCTACAGTGGCCATTCCTTCCACCCCGAACCTGAAATGGGAAGAAACCTCGACGGTCGACGTGGGCCTGGACGCAACATTTTTTCACAACCATTTCACCGTGAGTGCAGGTTATTACAATCGTAAAAATAAAGACCTGCTCGTGGAAGTACCCGTGGCACTCTCAACCGGCTACGGCGGCGTGAGCGGTGCATCCACCAGCCAGCTCATTAACGCGGCATCGGCATTCAACAAGGGGTTTGAACTGACTTTGGGTTATAACGGCACGGCCAAAGATCTGCGGTACAGTATCAATGTGAATGGTGCTTACAATAAGAACCAGGTGACTTCGCTGGGAACGCAGGGCGCTGTGCCCATTATTGCGGGCGCATTCTACTCGGTACCGGCTATGTCGCGCACCGAAGTGGGCCAGCCGATCGGCGCATTCTACGGATACAAATATGACCACGTTGCCATTGACAATGCGGATATCGAGAAATACAATGCATTGGCACGTGCCAAAAGCGGTGACCAGAATGCCGTGTACCAGGCCGGATTGCTCCCGGGCGACCGCATTTTCGAAGACATCGACGGAGACGGACAGGTAACGTTCGCCGACCAGACTTTCCTCGGCAGCCCCATCCCGAAACTGACCTACGGCGTCGATATAAACCTGAATTACAAGAACTTCGACTTCATGGCCACCTTACAGGGTGTAGCAGGCGTGCAGATCATCAACGGTACCAAATACTACCTCGAAGGTGTGGCATTGCCATTCAATACCAAAACCACCGTACTGGACCGCTGGCAAAACCCGGGTGACATTACCGACATCGCCCGCGCCGGACAGAACTACGGGACGGCCGCCAACCTCCGCAACTCATCGTGGTATGTCGAAAACGGTGCTTATGCCCGCTTCCGCAATGTGACGCTCGGATATACGGTGCCCGGCTCGAAGATCAAGCCATCGACGGCCGACATTATTTCCAGCCTCCGCGTGTATATCACGGCCCAGAACCTGTTCACATTCACCAACTATTCGGGCTATGATCCAGAGGTGACCGGCAGCGGCAATTTCATCTTCGGAAGGGGCATCGATACCGGCCAGGTGCCGCAGCCGCGCACATTCATGCTGGGACTTCAACTCGGTTTTTAGATCAATATTTTAAGCTTCTCTAAACAGAAAGACATGAAAAGGATAAAGCTATTTCTCTGTACGGCGATGCTCCTTACCGCTTGCAGCGACAGCCTGCTCGACGTCAAGAACGAGAATACCTACACCGATGAAACCTATTTCAAGACCAAAACACAGTTCAACGAGGCCATTATCGCAACCTACACGGTGTTCAGCCACATGGGCATGATGTCGCGCGAATGGTACTTCATCTTCGACCTGCTCGCCAACGAGGCCGAACGGTCGAGCGCGCTGGTGGGTACCGAGCTGCAATTGACGGATTACAGTTTTACCAATAATAATGAGGACATCGTAGGCTTATGGTCGTCGCTGTACCGCATGGTATTCCGCGCGAACCTGGCCTTGAAAGTGATAGAGACCTGGACACCCGCGGATGCTTCGGAGGAGGTTCTAAAAAAACAGTATCTTGCCGAAGCGCATTGGCTGCGCGGATTTGCATACTTCCATCTCGTGACCAACTGGGGCCGCGTGCCTTTGAAAATGACTTACGACGAGTCAAAAGTAAACTCCGCAGCGCGTGCATCGGTGGAGGAAATATGGAAAGTAGTTGAAAACGAATTTACCCTCGCCATTCCCGACCTGCCCGTGCAATACCCGGCCGACCAGCTGGGCCGCGCTACCAAAGGTGCCGCGATCGGCTTCCTGGGGCGTACCTATTTGTTCCAAAAGAAATACGACCAGGCCATTACCGAGCTCACCAAGCTGACCGCCGCGCCATTTACCTACGCCCTGGACCCCAGCTATGACCATTTGTTCGGCGAAGACAATATCAATACCCCCGAAGTGCTTTTCGCGGTGAACCATACCTACACCACTTCCAACACCCAATATTATATGTTCGGTGGCTGGGAGGGCGAAGACGGCAAGACCTTTCACACCGGCCGGGCGCAGGAATATGGGTTCAACGACTGGGAAAACGTTACGATCTCGAACGCATTGGTAGCCGCGCATAAATACAACGACCCGGCCACCGGTGCAGCAGGCTACATCGACCCACGCGCCGGGCTGACCTTCTACGGCAGCGCAGCCAACGGAGGCGATACCGAATACTGCGACCATTGTGCCGCGGGGCCGATCCCATTCCCGTTCAACTTTTACAGCAATCGCTACCGCAAGTACGAGCCTTACGAGTTTCAGAAATACACCGAAGCGCCGATGAGCGGCATTAATACGCATGTGATGCGCTATGCGGATGTGCTCCTCATGCTCGCAGAAAGCCACATCGAAAAAGCCAGCCCTGATATTGCCAAAGGCATCGGCTACATCAACCAGGTGCGCAACCGGCCCAGCGTGATGGCTAAAAACTACCCGGCCACACTGAGCCAATCCGACGCCCGCACCGCCCTGCGCCGCGAACGGCGGATCGAGCTGGCGGGTGAGCAATCGCGCTGGTTTGACCTCAACCGCTGGGGTATTGCCAAAGAAACATTGAATGCCGAACACCCGGCAGGACCCGGCCAGGAGCCATTCCTCGATAAGCACGTGCTCCTTCCGATCCCCATCGCAGAAAGGAACTCCAACCAGGCGCTCGGGGCGGACATTGCCAATGATTGGAACTAGCGAATGGACGCATTGAAATCCAGGTTAACCATGGCGGCATGCATCGTTCTGATCGCATGCCTGCCATCATTGGGACAGAAATGGGCCATCCCAAAAGCACAAAATGGCCGGTACAGCATTGCACTCGATGGACAGGTCATGCATATTAATCCGGCAAAGGGAGGCCGCATTACCTCGCTGATCATGGATGGTGAAGATTTTCTGACCGATAGCACCGTCAACGATTTCAACTGGGGCTCCACATTCTGGTTCAGTCCGCAAAAGGATTGGAAATGGCCGCCCTCCGCTGAAATCGACAACCAGCCTTACGAAGCAAAGGTACAGGGCAGCGCATTGGTGCTGACCAGCCGGCAAGACCGCAAAACCGGGCTGGTGGTGATTAAAGAAATTTCCGGGAACATTAGTAAGCAGTCGTTTATCATCAAATACACGATCCGCAATGCGTCTGACGCGGAGCAGCGCGTGGCGCCCTGGGAGGTGACGCGTGTACACACAGGAGGAACGGCGTTTTTCCCCGTCGGGCTCGACAAGGCACGTGGCGGCCTGTTGCATTCTACGGAAGTACAGCAGGGTGTTTTTTGGTATGTTTATCAAAAAGAAAAATTGCCTGCGAAAGGCGACCGGCAGATCTACGCCGACGGCTCGGAAGGCTGGCTCGCGCAACTGAACGGCGACCGCCTGCTCGTGAAGCAATTTCCCGACATTACCCTCGAACAAACCGCGCCCGAAGAGGGTGAGGTCGAGCTATTTGCCAGCGAACTGTCGGTCAATGGTTCCGGCTATGTGGAAATCGAGCACCAGGGCGCTTACCTGCCGATCAAACCCGGCAGTTCGGTCAGCTGGACGACCACCTGGCTGCTCCGGAAAGTCCCGGCTGTTGTCGACCGTTCTGCCGGGAGCCGCAGCCTCGCTGACTATGTGCGGGGCATAGTAAAATGACCATTCCGTGGTCTTTTGTAACCCGAACGCCGTCAGGCGTTTCCCTATCCTAACCCTTATTCGAGCCTTGAACTTCCCTTTTTATGATTGGAATTAATAAATTTCAAAAATACTTTCTCAACAAAAACCTGCTCCTAATTCCTGCTATTGCCGCATTCACCGGCCTGGTGGCTTACCAGATGCGCAATGATGACGATCGCTCGTGGAGCATTTACAAAGCCGATGCCGAAAGTACCAGCTACTCAAAGCTCGACCAGATCAATGTATCCAATGTAACACAACTCCAACCGGCGTGGACACATTCCTTTGCAGATATGAAGGCCGAAGCACGCGCCGGCAGCAGCGAATGCAACCCGATTATCGTCGATGGGATCATGTACGCCACCTCCGCCAAGCATTGGGCCTATGCGATCAATGCGGAAACCGGTAAGCTACTCTGGCAATTCGATCCGTTCGAGGGTGCGGAAGGCGGCGGGGTGAGCCGTGGGGTAACCTATTGGGAAGATGGAACGCGGCCCGGCCAACCGGATAAGCGCATTCTCTTCACCGGGGGCGATAACTTGTTCGCGCTCGACGCCCGGACCGGTAAACCGATCCCTACCTTCGGGAAAGACGGCAAGGTGAGCATGAATGTCGGCCTGCGCGATGACCCGGAAACCATTTCGGTGATCCCCACCTCGCCGGGCATTGTTTACAAGGATTTACTCATCATGGGTGCCGAGGTTTCGGAACTTTACGGTGCTCAGCCAGGCTATATCCGCGCTTATAACTGCAAAACCGGCAAGCTGGAATGGACTTTCCATACCATTCCCCTGCCCGGTGAGCCCGGTTACGAAACCTGGCCGAAAGATGCCTATAAATATGCGGGAGGGGTAAATGACTGGGCTGGAATGAGTCTCGATTTGAAACGCGGCATCGTTTTTCTCGCAACGGGCTCGCCTTCTTATGACTTTTACGGTGCCGATCGGAAGGGTAACAACCTGTATGGCAACAGCGTAGTCGCGTTGAATGCGGCAACCGGTGCCTATATCTGGCATTACCAACTCGTCCACCACGATCTTTGGGACTACGACCTGCCCGCCCCGCCCAACCTCGTGACGGTCAAACGCGACGGCAAAGACATCGACGCCGTGGCCCAGGTGACCAAGCACGGGTTTGTATTCGTATTTAACCGCGAAACCGGCGAGCCGCTATTCCCGATCGAGGAGCGCAAAGTACCGGCCTCGAACATTCCCGGCGAGCACGCCTCCCCTACCCAGCCGTTCCCATTAAAACCCAAGCCATTTGCCCGGCAAATAATGACCGAGGCCGATCTGACGCATTATACCGACGCAGGTCACGATTCGATTGTGAAAAAATTCCGCTCCATGCGCTATGAAGGCCTTTTCACCCCACCCGACCTGAAAGGCACACTAATGCTCCCCGGTACCCGTGGCGGGGCGGAATGGGGCGGGGCGGCTTATGATCCTTCGAGTACGGTACTTTTTGTTAAATCCAATGACTCGCCTGAAATCCAGTCAATGAAAAAAGTGGATCTCGAACAGGAAGCCAAAGACCAAACCGTGTACGACCAGGGCAGAACATTGTATATGACCTACTGTGTGGCCTGTCATGGCAAGGACAAAAACGGCGACGAGCCCACCTATCCGTCGCTCATCGGCCTGCGCAATCGCATGACGCGTGAAGCTGCGCTCGATAAGATCAAAAAAGGCGGCGGCAAGATGCCCGCATTCGCCAGTGCCATCAAAGGGAAAGAAAAAGGCATTATCGCATTCTTGTACGACCGTCCGCAGAATTCCAGCAAAATAACCAAAATGGAAACCGGACAGACCCTCAGAGGAGCAGACAAATACCTGAACCTAACCGCCTACGGCCACTTCCGCGACCCGAATGGTAACCCCGCGCTTCGTCCGCCCTGGGGCACGCTGAGCGCAATTAACCTCTCTACGGGTGATTATGAATGGCAAATCACGCTCGGAAACGACGAAAAACGTCGTGAAACCGGCGCGCCTGAAACCGGCCAGGAAGGTTCCGCCGGGCCGATCGTCACTGCCGGAGGGCTCATTTTCATCAGCGGCACGCAGGATCGCAAACTTCGCGCATTCGATAAAAAGACGGGCAAGCTGCTATGGCAAACCGAACTTCCCGGTATAGCCAATGCTACCGCCAGCACCTATATGAGTGGTGGCAAACAATATGTGGCGCTCTCCGTTGGCGGAACAAAAGGAAATCCTTCCGGATCTATCATGGCATTCAGGTTGCCCTAATGTCCGGGTGAGCCATGCACATTACAGGCATCAGATTAAAATTTCATTAATTTTATTTGAAATTAGTCTAAATTGATCTATTCATATTTTCCTTTGTGGTTAATCACCTTACCAAAATCCATTGGATATGAAGAGATTTATTATACCTGTTTTCCTGCTGGGGTGCCTGGCGGCTTGCGATTCGGACGATGACGACGATCAGAACATTACTCCTACGGTCACCACGCAGGAAGTTGTGAATAATTACGCCGACCTGGTACTGGCCAATTATGACGATGCATGGAAGCTCGCAAAGGATTTGCAGGCGCAGGTGAATGCATTCGTGCAAAACCCTACCGCCAAAGGGTTGGAAGACAGCAAGGCTGCCTGGCTCGCGAGCCGTGTCCCTTACCTGCAAACCGAGGCTTTCCGCTTTTACGACGGCCCTATCGACGGGACCGAGGAAAATCTCGAAGGGCTGATCAACTCATGGCCATTGGATGAGGCTTATATCGATTACGTGAAGGAGGAAAAAGCACCCGGTGGGATAAATTACCTCGCGGGTGTGATCAATAACCTCAAAGATTACCCGACGATCAGCGAGGAAGTGCTGTTGGCCGACAATGGCAAAAACGGGGATACCGACGTAAAAGTAGGTTACCACGCGATCGAATTCCTGCTTTGGGGACAAGACCTGTACGACGACAGCGCGGGCAAGCGTCCTTATACCGACTATGTAAAAGGCGGAACCGCGCAAAATCAGGAGCGTCGCGCCCAGTACCTGAAAATAGTGACCGATCTGCTGGTCAAGGATCTGGAAAAAGTAAAAGCACAATGGGAAACTGCGGGCGCTTACCGCAAAGATTTTACGGCAGCGGCCAATGTAACTCAGTCGCTGACGAACATGATGCTCGGCATGGGTAAGCTGACCAAAGGAGAGCTTTCCGGCGAACGCATGACCGTGATCCTGGCGTCGAAGGATCAGGAAGACGAGCATTCGTGCTTTTCCGATAACACCCACAACGACTACATTTACGACGAGGCGGGGATTTACAATGTTTATCTGGGCAGATACAAACGCGTGGACGGCACCACCCTGGACGGCCCGGGTATCGACGACCTTGTGAAAGCAAAAAGCATCGATATCAATGCTCAGATCACGACCGGTATGGACGCCGCGACGGCTGCTGTGAAGGCCATACCCGCCCCTGTGGACCAGGCAGTGAAAAACGCCCGTCCCGCGATGGAGGCGGCTATCAAATCGCTGCGTGCGCAGGCCGACCTTATTACCCTGGCCGGAAGCACGATCGGGATCAACCTGAGCATTCCGGAAACCAACTGATTTTCAATGTATTCTTAGCAATGGCATCCCGCGGATCATGCGGGGTGCCATTTGCTGCCTGAAAAAAATAATCCCCTTTTGAAGTGATTACCAGGGTAAAAATAAGTTTCTGGGTATGCTTGGTGGGCCTGATGCTCGTTCAATGCAAACATGACGACGATGTGAAGAACGAGCCGGTTGCCGAGGAAGACGAGGCGTTTTCGGGCGGGCAGGAAGGGACTGTATTTGACCACACGGCCAATGCATTCGGCAATGCGCTGACGAGCCTGACATCGCCCGAAGTCGACCGCTTTGTGATCGGCAATTCGTTCAACCGCAACAACTGGGTAACGGCACCTTCCTCCACCAGCGCGCGCGACGGGCTGGGGCCGTTGTTCAATGCCTCCTCCTGTTCCGCCTGCCATTTTCAGGATGGCCGGGGCGCACCGGTTTCAGCCTCCGACCAGCAAATTACCCAGGCATTGCTTTTCCGCCTCTCGATACCCGGCCAGGATGCGCACGGCGGGCCGCTTTTCGATCCGAATTATGGCGAGCAGTTCAATCCAAGAGCAGTCATCGGTGCATTGGCGGAGGGTGACGTGGCCGTAACCTACACTGAAATGCCTGGTACTTATCCGGATGGCACGCCCTTTTCGCTAAGAAAACCCACTTATACATTTTCCAATCAGCAATACGGCCCTATGACCGGCACGCTGGTATCGCCACGCATTGCGCCGCAAATGTCGGGTGTGGGCTTGCTGGAAATCGTGCCGGAGCAGACCATCCTTTCGTTCGCCGATGATAGTGACAATAGTCATGACGGCATTTCGGGCCGGCCCAATTACGTTTGGGATTTCAGGCAAAACAAAAAAGTACTCGGGCGCTTTGGCTGGAAGGCCAACCAACCGACCGTCGAACAGCAAAGCGGAAGCGCATTCAATGGCGACCTGGGCGTGACTTCCCCGCTATTTATGAACGAGGGCCTTACCGCCGCCCAATTGGCCAAATATGGTGCATTGCCCAACGGCGGGAGACCAGAGATCACCGATTCTATTTTTGAGGACGTCGTGTTCTACATCCGTGCGTTGGCCGTGCCCGCCCGGCGCGACTGGAAAGACCAGCAGGTGCTCGCAGGCCGCGAATTGTTTGCCCAAGCCCATTGCACCGGCTGCCATATACCGAAAATGCTGACCGGCAAAACCAATTCTCCCTCCTATCTGTCGGCCCAAACAATCCGCCCCTACACCGACCTGCTGCTGCACGACATGGGCGAAGACCTGGCCGACCACCGCCCCGACTTCGAAGCTACCGGCACCGAATGGCGCACCCCGCCGCTCTGGGGCCTGGGGCTGATCCGCATCGTGAACAAGCACACTTTTCTGCTCCACGACGGTCGTGCACGCAATGCCGAAGAGGCCATTCTGTGGCATGGAGGTGAGGCCGAGGTATCAAAAAAGGCATTTATGAATTATTCCAAAACCGAACGGGAAGCATTGTTACGCTTCATCGATTCACTATAGCAATCCACCATGAAACGATTCAAAAAACTGGCTTACGCATTGGTTACCGGAATACTGGTACTGGGATGTTCGTCCAAAGACAATCCCGATCCGGGCGACGAGACTTCGCGCGTGGCGATGCTGCAAAATGTCGGCAACAATGTGATCATTCCTTCATTTGAGGCATTCCAGACCAATGCAAAGGCACTCACCGAAGCCGCTACGGCCTATGCTGCCGATGTCAAAAGCGAAACCAAACTGGCCGCCGTCCAGAATGCCTGGCTCGCAATGGCACAGGCCTGGAAAACGGCTTCCTTGTTTACCCAGGGCCCTATTGATGATGACTTCCTTGGGTCGTCCATTTATTTCAATACCCTTAACACTACCGCCATCGAAAAGGCAGTAAGCCAGCCGGGCGGTACGGTCGACGATGCCTATATCGAAGGCCTCGGTGCGGCATCGAAGGGCATTCGGGCCATTGAATACATGCTGTTCAGCACTTCAGGCAATGCGGCGATCATGGCGAACTATTCCGGGATCAATGGGGCCGGCCGGGGCAATTATCTCAAAGCGCTTTGTGCCAATTTGCAAAAGCAGGCTGAGACGGTCACTACTAAATGGAAGTCCGACGGCGGCAATTATATCAAAACATTCATCGAAGCCAATGGCCGCGATATCAACTCCTCATTTGGTGTGCTGGCCAATAAGATGATCGACCTCGTGTACACGATCAAGGACGAACGCCTGGGCGCGCCGATCGGGAAGCGGAACAACGGTACGCCCCAGCCGGGCCTGGTGGACGCACCACTGAGCAATGCCTCACTGGCGCTGTTAAAGGCCGAAGTGCAGTCGCTTGAAAATGCTTTTACAGGCAAAGCCGCCGGTGCCGCCGATGGTCCGGGAATTGACGATATCCTCGACGAAGCGGGTGCCAAATCGGGCGACCAGGCGTTGAGCGCGAAGATCAAAGGACAATTTGCGACGGTTTATGCCAAAATCGAATCTATTACCGTACCACTGAGCACGGCGGTAACTACCCAGAAGGACCAGGTCAACGCGGCTTACGACGAAGTGAAAAAACTTCAGGTAATGATGGAAGTGGATATGATCAACAACCTCGGCGTGTTGCTGACATTCAGCGATAACGACGGCGACTAGGCGAAATGTCGATCCAAAGCCTGATCCGAAAAGGCCGCGTGGCCACCACAGGAGAATCATTGGCATTCTTCCGGATCGCCTTTGGATTGCTCCTATTTGTGGCAGAAGTACGGTTCATCACACGCGGCTGGGTGTCGGATTTTTATATCAAACCCCAATTTTTCTTTTCCTTCTACGGATTTGAATGGATAAGGCCGTTGCCGGGGCCGTATATGCACGCGGTGTTCTACCTGCTCGCGGTGCTGGCATTGCTCATTACATTCGGGTTGTTTTACAGGTTTGCGATCGTTACATTTTTCCTGCTTTTCACCTACGTGGAGCTGCTTGACAAAAGCGTTTACCTCAACCATTATTACCAGGTAAGCCTGCTCGCATTGCTTATGTGCTTCCTGCCCATGCACGCCGCCTGCTCGCTCGACCGCCGTTTTTTCTCCAACATTCAAACACCGCCGGCCATGTGGATGTCCTGGGCGCTACGGGCACAGGTAGGTATGGTGTATTTTTTCGGGGGCGTCGCCAAGCTCCGGTACGACTGGCTTTTCGAAGCACAACCATTGCGGATATGGCTTTCGGCCAATCAGGATTTTCCGGTCATAGGCCCGTTGCTTACGCAGGCCTGGGTGGCATTTGCATTGAGCTGGTTTGCGATGCTGTTCGATCTCAGCGCACCGTTCCTGCTCAGCTGGCGACGGACGCACGGCTCAATGTACATGGTCGTGGTTGTGTTCCACCTCATGACACATTGGCTGTTTTACATTGGGATGTTCCCCTGGATGATGCTCATCACCGCGCTCATTTTCTTCCCTGAAACTTTTCACCGCAATATCCTGCGCACGTTCTTACCCGGCGCAAGTGCAGCGCAGATACGCGACACATATGTACGATTGCCGCCCGCCACGAACACCCTCCTGATTTTCTCCCTCACTATTTTCTTCCTTTTCCAGCTTGCCATGCCTTTCCGGAGTTACTGGTATGGCGGCAATGTACTATGGCATGAACAGGGTTTCCGGTTTGCCTGGAATATCATGCTGATGGAAAAAAATGCATCCCTGGAATACGAGGTGAAGGTGAAGCGCACCGGGCAACAGTTCACCGTGAAACCCGAACGGTTCCTGACCCGCATACAAGCCAGGCAATGCAGTTTTCAGCCGGATATGATCCTGCAATTCGCGCATTATCTCCATGACTATTACCTCGAAAACGGTGTCGGAGACACGGAAGTGCGGGCGGTTTGCTATGCTTCGGTGAACGGGCACCCGAGCAATCTGCTGATCGACCCGCAGACCGACCTCGCCAGGGTATGCGACGGCTTTGCCCCTAAACAATGGATCACAGCCTGGAAAAATTAGTTTTTTATTTTGTATTAAAATATTGATTTTGAATAGATTATATAAAAACAGCTGTGTATTATGCGGCATTTTCCTGCTGGCTCATATGGCTGGGGCGCAGGATGTGAAGCAGTTGGAAGAACTGCAAATCAGGGATGCCAAAACGGACGTGAATGGCCTGCGCCGCCTTTCCGATGTCGAGAATATGGGTATTTATGCAGGAAAGAAAAACGAAGTGGTAGTCCCCGACAACCTGAATGCCAACCTGGCTACCAACAACGCAAGGCAGATCTACTCCCGCGTGCCGGGCGTGAATATTATCGAAAACGACTCCTATGGCGTGCAGCTTGGTATTGCCACGCGCGGCCTGAACCCCAACCGCACCACGGAATTCAACTCCCGCCAGAACGGCTACGACATTTCCGCCGATCCGATCGGTTATCCCGAGAGCTACTACACGCCGCCCGCCGAAGCCATCGACCGCATCGAGATCGTGCGCGGCGCGGCTTCATTGCAGTATGGCACCCAGTTTGGTGGCTTGCTTAATTTTCAGTTCAAAAAGGGAAATCCGGATAAAAAATTTGAACTGGACTCCCGGCAAACGATCGGTACTTATGGTGTTTTCAACTCCTTCAATGCCGTTGGCGGACAGGTAGGGAAAGTCAACTATTATGCATTTTACCAACATAAGCAGGCCGATGGCTGGCGTTCGAATACTAATCTCAACCTGAATGCAGGTTACGGCGCATTGACGTGGCAGCTTACGCCCAAGCTTAAAGCCGGTGCAGAACTTACATTCATGGATTACCTCATGAAGCAGCCCGGCGGACTGACCGACGCGCAATTCGAGGCCGACCCGCAGGCCAGTTACCGCAATGGCAACTGGTTCAAAGCCCAATGGACCATTCCGGCGGCTTATCTGGATTATGCATTAAGCGAAGCCACGCGCCTGAATGTACGCGCCTACGGGCTCATCGCTGGTCGCGGTTCCGTCGGGAACATTATCAATCCCCTGCGCGACAAGACCGATACCACCGCCCGCCGACAGCTTTCTTACGACCACTACCGCAACTGGGGCGGCGAAATCCGGCTTTTGCACCGTTACCGCGTGGCCGGAAAAGTATCGTCCATGCTGGCCGGCGCACGTTACTTTCAGGGTCATACGCGGAAGAAACAAGGTACCGGTTTCACCGGCAAGGATGCCGAATTCCATTTCCCCGATCCCGGAAAGGTAGACGAATTCGACTACCTGTTTCCCTCCCACAATGCCGCGCTGTTTATCGAGAATGTGCTTTGGCTGAGCGGCAAATGGACGGTAACGCCAGGCTTTCGGATGGAATACATCAATACCAATGCCCGCGGGTACAGCATCGAGGAGAAAACCGGTGCTAATGTGCCCGGCAGGCAATCGAAAACGCGTGCTTTTCCGCTATTCGGGATTGGCGTGAATTATGCACTGACGCAGAAAGCGGAGCTTTACTTTAATATTTCCCAAAATTACAGCCCGGTCAATTTCTCTGATATTCAGGTCAGAACGCCCAACTTTCAGGTCGATCCCGACCTGAAAGACGTCACCGGCTTCAATGCCGATCTTGGTTTTCGCGGGCACCACAAAGATTGGCTCCATTTCGACCTGAGCGCCTATTATCTGGATTATAACAACCGCATCGGTATCATTCGCAAAGCCAGCGACGACGGCCTGGAAGTGATCCGCTACCGCACCAACGTCGGCCGTTCGCGCAGCCGGGGCGTGGAAGCTTATGGTGAAATCAATTTCTTCCGGCTGTTCGCGCTGCACAAGGAAACGGGCGATCTTTCCCTGTTTGCAAGCATTGCTTACACCGATGCCCAGTATACAAAAGCCATTAACCCGCTGCTGACCACATTGATCGTCGGGCGGCAGGTGGAGTTTGCACCCAAACTCATTACGCGGGCGGGCATTACCTACCGCAGAGGCCGTTTCGGCACGACTGTTCAGACGGCCTACACCAGCATGCAATACTCCGACGCCTACAACTCGCCCCACACCGCCGACGGCCTAGTGGGTGAAGTCCCTGCCTATCAACTGTTTGACTGGACAGCCAATTACCGTTTGAGCAAATTCAGCATTAGTATGAGCGTCAACAATTTGCTCAATAAACATTACTTCACACGCCGCGCATTGGGCTTTCCGGGGCCTGGTATTATTCCAAGCGACGGGCGCACAGGTTACCTCTCCATAGGGTTCAGGATTTAAATACAGACACCCATTCGGGTTGTCCGTTAGCGGACACTTTACGTCCTTTTGCGAACAAAACTTCTTTTCTAAAACAGCGAAAAAAGGCTTGCAGGCAATGCGTCGCACGTTTTCGCGCGGTGGCATGCATTTGTACTAAAAAATATAAACTAATCATCGTGCTGATGCGACGAACTTATCTGGGGGAATTTGAAGAACTCGTTTTGCTGATGATCGCTATCCTCGACGGTCAGGCATACGGGGTGACCGTCAGCCAGGAGATCGAGCGGCATGCGGGGAGGGTCGTCACATTTGGCGCGGTTCACAACACATTGATCCGCCTCGAAGAAAAAGGATTTGTGAGCTCAGAATTAGGCGGTGCGACCACCGAACGTGGCGGTCGGCGGAAGCGCCTTTTCAGGGTAACGGCACTGGGGAACCGGGCACTGGCCGATATTCAGCAAATGCGCGACAAGCTTTGGCAATTAATGCCCGACAATACTTTGAGAACGAGCACCCTATGAACACACCACAACCGCCGCAGTGGGCGAAAACCCTGCTTCGCTGGCTGCACCCGCAAAATACGATCGAGGAAGTGGAAGGCGACCTGGACGAATTGTATACATACTGGTATGCCCGTTCCGGAAGAAGCAGGGCTATTCTGCGCTACCTCCTGAATGTGATGTCGGTCATCCCGCCATTTGTGCGAAAACGAAAAAGTAAAACCTCATACGATCAACCATTTTTTCTGAACCCTGATATGCTAAAGAACTACTTTAAGATCGCCTGGCGGAATATCGTCCGCCAAAAGGCCTATTCGGTGTTAAACATTGCCGGGCTTTCCATCGGGATGGCTTGCAGTATACTGATCCTCCTGTGGGTGCAGAACGAGCTCAGCTACGACCGGTTTCATAAGCACGCCGACCAGATTGTCCGCCTGACCTGCAATGCCGGCGATTTCAGAGCGGCCGTGAGCCCGGCGGGAATGGCCAGAGGACTTCAAACACAACTGCCTCAGATCGAAGCCGGCACGCGATTGAGCAAACCTGTTACCATGCTGCTGGAAGTGGGCGAAAAGAAGCTGGAAGAAAAACGCGTCTTTTTCGCCGATTCCAATTTTTTGCAGGTTTTCTCCTTTCCAGTTTTAAGAGGCAATGCGGCAACTGCCCTGCAAGATCCGGGCGCACTGCTGGTCACCGAAGAAATGGCCGAAAAATACTTTGGCACCCAGGATGTGCTCGGCAAAACGATCCGCGTCAACAACAAGGAAAATTTTACCGTTGCGGGTGTACTGGCCAACACGCCCTCCAATTCCCATTTGCAGTTTGATTTCATCATTCCGATGAAAACCCTCGCCAAAACGGATTGGGACCTGAAAACAGATACGTGGGGAAACTTCAATTTTTATACCTACTTCCGGCTCGACGACCAGGCGGCCGCCTCTATCCCTGCCCGGCAAAAGCTGGCCAAACGGATCGTCGACATTCACAAGAAGCACGTAAAGGCACTCAATGTCGGGTTTCAATTACAGCCTCTGACCGATATCCATTTGCATTCCGACTTGCAGATCGACCTCCCGGGCCATGGTAACATTCAGTATGTCAACATATTCTTCGTGGTTGCTATCTTCATTCTGATGGTAGCATGTATTAACTTCATGAACCTCGCCACCGCACGTTCCGAACGCAGGGCCAAAGAGGTGGGACTGCGCAAAGTGGTGGGCGCCGGCCGCTATCAGCTCGTTTTCCAATTCCTGGGCGAGTCGCTGATCTTCTCATTTCTTTCCCTTTTCATCGCGATCTGCATCGTGTACCTGATGCTGCCCATTTTCACCATGCTGACTGAGAAAACGCTGGCGATTCATTTGCTGGACGGCAAGATTCTGATGAGCCTCGTAGGCATTGCCGTGCTCACCGGCCTGATCTCCGGCAGTTATCCTGCGCTGTTCCTTTCGGGCTTCGCGCCGGTAAAAGTGCTGAAAGGCAAGATGAGAGTAGCCGGCGGCAACCTGATTTTCCGGAATGCTTTGGTAGTCACGCAGTTTGTAGTCGCCATCGTGCTGCTTGTCGGAACGACCGTAGTTTACAGGCAATTGGATTTTATCAAAAAACGAAACCTGGGTTTTGATAAATCCAACCTGCTTTACATGCCGATGACCGGTGAAATATGGGGAAAACAGCAGGCCCTGAAAACAGCATTGGCCCAAAATCCCTTCACCGAACATTTTTCCATTATTTCCGACCTGCCCACAGCTCTTATCTCCGGCACGATCGAGGTTTTTTGGGATGGGCAAACTAGCCCTAACCAGGTCGTTTTCCCCAACTTGAATGTGGATGAAAATTTTGTCGATGTTTTTAAAACTAAGGTGCTGGCTGGTCGTGGTTTCACCAGTACGTTTACGGGTGATAGTTCCAATTATATGATCAATGAAAAGGCCATGCAGATCATGGGCCTGAACCTGGGTAATGCCGTAGGAAAAAACCTTACATTCGGCGACGAGAAAGGGACAATCATAGGCGTCGTCAAAGATTTTCATTTCAAATCACTGCAATATGCCATGGAACCGTTGATACTACGGCTCAACAAATGGGGAGGCGTCGTGATGGTCCGCACGGAACCTGACAACAACGAGGAAACTATTCTGGCATTGGAAAAGATAAACCGGCAACTCAACCCCGCCTATCCGTTCACATTCGGCTTTCTGGACAAGGACCTTGACAACCTCTACCGCACTGAGCAGCAGATGGGGGGTATCTTCAACTTATTTGCCGGACTTGCGATTTTCATATCCTGTCTGGGACTCTACGGGCTATCCGCCTTTATGGCCGAACAGCGCACCAAAGAGATCGGCGTGCGTAAAGTACTAGGCGCAACAGTCACCGGCGTGGTTACATTGCTTTCCCGCGACTTCCTGAAACTGATATTGATCGCGATCGTCCTGGCAGCACCGATCGCCTGGTACGCCATGACCCGCTGGCTGCAAAGTTTCGCATACCAAACGAACTTCGAATGGTGGGTAATCGCCCTTGCGGGCATGCTGGCGACGGCCATTGCGCTGCTCACGATCAGTTTTCAGACGATCAAAGCGGCTTTGATGAACCCGGTGAAAAGTTTGCGTAGCGAGTAGACCACCCCCTACCTCTTCACGGCATAACCCGCGTAAAGTATATTCATATCATTGCTCTCTACCAACCAGAAATTCTGCCCAAGTTCCGCAAATGTCCACTCCCCTTTCACGCGTTTTCGGAGGTACCCCAGCATTTTGGGGATGGATACATTGGGTTCGGACCCTCTGTGTTCTTTCCAGTCGAACCCGTTTTTGGCTAAAAGTCCTTTGATTTCTTCGGGCTTGATAAACATTTTCCACACGTGGAGGTTAGGCGGCATAAATGCCCACCGTTTCCATTCCTGCCATATTTTGATGGCTACAAGGTTACTGATAAACGTTCTGTTGAGGGTGTCATACAGGAAAACGCCATTGGGTTTGAGCACTCTGGAAATTTCAGAAATTACCTTGGGCAAATCGGCCACGTGTTCCAGGACATCGCAACAAAACACGCAGTCGAACGACGCATCGGGATAAGGAAGACGCTCGCCGGTGCCCTGATCATACGTAATGTCGAGCCCCATCGCCTTCGCATGGCCCGCAGCGGTACGGATCGACTCCTCTGCCGGCTCGATGCCCGTGGTAATGAATCCCATTCTCGAAATTTCTTCGGTCAGAATTCCCCCGCCGCTGCCTACTTCAAGGGCTGTTTTGCCTTTTGGGTCAAAGTTGAGTTTCCTTAAAGCGTTGGTGGCAACACCTACGCGCCAGGGGTTCACCGACGTTTTCAGGATGTGCAAAACATTCTCGGGGTTCCACCAAAGGTCGCCTTTCTCATTGTAAAGGTCATTGTCTATCTGCGCATAAACTTCCGGTGCTGTCTTTTCCATGTCTATTCGTTTGATTTAGTTGGTTTTGAACATTATTTGATGGCAATGGCCGCGCTAGTCGGCCCTGCCAGGGGCAGCAGCGAGGTGGAGCTGAATCCCACCTGCCGGGCCCACCGGTTGAAATCGGGTAAGGTATAGTCGAAGCCGGTGCCTGTTTCGATCAGCATATTTAAACTCATCAACAGACCAAATACATTGGTCTTCCTGTCGTCGTCAATGACATTTTCAATGGCTATAAAAGCGCCCCCTTTCGGCAATGCGGTGTATGCACTCCTCATCAGGCTGATCTTTTGTTCTTCATCCCAGTCATGAAGGATATTGCCCATCACTACCACATCGGCGGCCGGAAATGGATCCTTAAAAAAGTCGCCGGATACCGCTTTCACCCGGCCGTTCAAACCCGCATTAGCGATTTTTTTTTCCGCGATGGCGGTAACGCCCGGCAAATCCACGCTCGTGCAGGACATGTGCGGCTGGTGATTGGCAACGGTCATCGACAGCAAGCCGCTCGAACCACCTGCATCGGTCAGCGTTTTGTATTTAGAAAAATCGAACTTCTGAGCAAAAGCCATAAACGCCCCTACCTGAATGCCGCTCATGGCGTTCATAAAGTTTTCCAGCTGTTCGGGCGATTTGTAAATGGCGTCAAACAGGTTCTCTCCCTGCTTTGCTTCATTTTGCGGCTTTCCGGTCCTCAGCCCTTCTTCCAACGTTCCCCAGAAACCGTAGAGGCGATTGTTTAGCATTTTCAGTATTCCACCGACATAGGCTGGCTTTTTCATGTCGAGAAACAAGTCGGTATCGGGCGAATTGGAATAGCTGGCAGTTTCCAGGATACCCGTGCGGTTTAAAAAGCCCAATCCGGTGAGCGTATCCAGGAAGTCGAACAGGTGCCGGTCGGTGCAATGCAGGTCCAGTTTTTGTTTCAATTCGCCTGCGGTAAGCGGGCCGGTTTCTGCCAGCAGGGTAAACAAGTCGAAGTCGACGGCGGTCAACAATACTTTGGATGCCCAAAAGCCGGTACCCATCTGGAGGATGCTTTCAGGAGAAGGTTCAATAGCCTGATCTGTTGCCATTGGAATGATATAGTTTAGGTGCAGGACAAACTTACGGAAGAACGCAAGGGCACAGGTGGACTACACACCCAAAAAGGTGGACTACTGTCCCAGACGCCGGAATTCGGTCGGCGACTGACCGAGTTCTTCGGAAAACAACCGGGTAAAATACTTCGGGTCTTCAAATCCGACCGCATAGGCCACTTCCGAAATGCTCATCGGGGTGGTTGTGAGCAAGTGGCGGGCCTGGGCCATGCGGAGTGAGCGGTCGTAACGGGTGACCGACATGCCCGTGAGGGCGACCATCTTGCGGTGGAGCGAAGAGCGGCTCATCCCGATCTGGTGGCAAATGGCTTCCATAGACAACGGGTTGTTCACCCACTGTGCCTCTAGTACCAAGCGCAATTTCTGCAAAAACGAAGTTTCCAAAGATTCGTTTTCTTCAACAGGCGGAAGTCCCGGCTCCTGCATTTCCATCATTCGATGACCATAATGCGCCCATAGCCGACGGCGGGATTGAAGCAGATTGCTCAGCACCACCTGCAACTCCTCCCGTTGAAACGGTTTGGTCAGATATGCGTCGACGCCCCGCCGGAGTCCGCTGATCCTGTCGCTCACTCCCGCCCGGGCCGTTAGCATCACAATGGGAATATGGCTTGTCGCGGGACTATTTTTCAGCGTATCGCATAATTCATAACCATCTTTAACAGGCATCATCACGTCGGTCAGGATCAGGTCCGGGATGGCTTCCAAAGCCAAATCTATGCCTCCCTGACCATTCCCGGCCCGGATAATGCGATAATCGGTATTCAGCGCGGATACGATGTAGGCGGCTACATCCTCGTTATCTTCCACGAGCAGAAGAACAGGCTTTTCCTCAGCCACTTCATCGATGATCCCGGTGGCATCCGGCATGTGCGGGCTAACGGCAACCGGCTCAACCACGGGCAATGATCCGAATGGGGCTTGCCGCGTGCGCCGGAAACGCACCACAAACTCGGCTCCCCGGCCCGGTGCGCTTCGCACCCCCAGTTCTCCCTGCATCAGCGACACCAGTTCCCGCACCAGTGCCAAGCCAATTCCGGTCCCGCCTGTTTCGGTCGCTGACTGACCGGGAACCTGGAAAAACCGGTCGAAGATCAGGGGTACCTTATCAGCTTCGATGCCCGGGCCTGTATTGCAAATGTGGATTGAAATCCATTCCCCATCCGGCTGTGAAAGCGGCAAAACTGCTGCATAATATTCCTGGCTGCCGAGCAAATCTTCGCTTCCCTGGCGAGCCCCTCCACAGCCATTGTTTCCATGGCCGATCTCACTGCCGGAGCCATCAGTGCCGCCCTCCGTGTGAACATTAGTCAGACGCAGGTACACATGCCCGCCAGTTGGTGTAAATTTGATCGCATTGGTCAACAGATTTGACAGGATATCCTGCAATTTATCCTTATCAAAATCTGCTTCCAGCGTAGGTTCGTCGGAATGGAAATGCATTTGAACACCCTTAGCGGCCGCCATAGTATCAAAGGATTCTGCCACATAACGTGCAAACCTGATCAGATCAACCCGAATGGGTTGCCAGGACATCGCGCCGGATTCCAGTTTAGAAAGGTCCAGGATTTGGTTGATCAGCCGCAGGAGTCTGCTTCCGTTGCGCTCAATCAGGTCGGCGGTGCGATGGCTACGCTCCACTACTTCATCGGGGCCATAACGTTTGAGCTCCGAAGTCATACCCAAAATAACAGTCAGCGGTGTCCGGAACTCGTGTGAGATATTGGCAAAAAAGCGCGATTTGGCTTCATTGAGCTGGTGTAGCGACCGCGCCTGGCGCTCGATCACCTGTTTATCCTGCTCGATGCGCGCGGTCGCCTGCCTGATCTCGGCTTGCAATCTTAATTGCTCATGCCGATGGTTCCAGATGCGCCATTTCAACCATCCCCAGATAGCGGCCATCAGCAACAATACTGCTATGGCCAAAAACCAGACTTGCAGATAAAATGGTCGCCTGACATCGACCCCGATCGCCAGTGTATTGGCCGACCATTGCCCGTTGGCCGCCTGCCCTTTAACCAGCAACCGGTATTTCCCATAAGGCAGGTTACCCAGCCGTAACGACGACTCGGTTTGCTGGGTCCATGCATTATCCAGACCTTGTAACTGAAAGGCATATACGTCCTTTTCCGCATCGGTAAAGTTCAGCATCGTGAAATCAATCACCGCGGTTTGCTCCCCTGGCCTGATAACAATCTTTCCCGTCTTAGTAAGCTCCTCCGTTTTGTCTTTGAGCCGACTGGCGGAATGATCGAACTGACGAAACGAAACCAGGCGCATCGGCAGCGGGGCCGGTGGCTTTTCGTTTTCGAAGTCCCGGGGATCAAACGAGGTAATGCCATTTAATCCACCAAAATATAACCTTCCCGTTTTGTCCTGAAAATGTGCGATGCGGTTAAACTCATCATGGGTGATGCCATCCTGAGTGAAATAGGCCCGGGTAGTGAGGCGTATCGGGTCAAACTGCATGATACCACGGTCGCTACTGAGCCACAAGCGCCCGCGCCGGTCTGGATAAATGGCGTGGATGTTGTCATTGGTCAGGCCTTCCGAGCGGCGGAATTGCCGGTACTTGTTCCTAAGCCGATCCCATCGTATCATCCCGGCGTTGGAGGTTCCCAGCCAGTAAAAGCCGTTTTGATCCTGATAAAAATATGCATAAGCGTCGGCAGGCAAATAAAAACGGCCTTTGCCTCCGCTCCAATAGCGGGCAGTAATGCCTTTGACCGGATCAACGGTGTACAAACCGGTTCCCGAGCAAACCCAGAATGTACCTTTCCGGTCGGGTGCGATGTGCAGTACATGCGACTGGGCAAGCTCCTGAAACTGATTGTATCGCGTAAATGACTCAATCTGACCCATTTCGGGATGGACCCACCACAACCCCAGGCGACCGCCGGCCAACCATTGGCCAGCCCCAAACGGATGAACCGTCCAGATTGTACTGTTATTGGGTAATTCAAACACCGTCTGTGCGCCCGTTTTCCTGTCATAGTCAACCAGCCTACTTCCCACACCCGCCAACAACCGACCGGGCGAATGGTTGGTAAGGGTCACATTGGGTGGATTCCGTGGATCACTCAGTATTTTCCTGACCGATCCATCATTTGCATTGCCCGCATAAATTCCGAATTTTTCAAAGCTGGCGTAAACGGTGTCTCCGCTTGCCACGATTCCGCGAATGGCGGCTGTTTTTTCACCTGTGTAGGAGGCATTGTAAAATAACCGGCGGAAATAATTGGGTGCTACTTTAACCTGATACACGCCAAAACTTGTCCCAAGCCACATCGAGCCGTTTTGATCCGCAAAAAAACACCGGTTAATTACCGCTTCACCCGCAAGCTGATCGCTGATATCCAGCAAAATCACGCCCGTGCTGTCCCGGAGACGTGTTCCATCCCATATCAAGCCGGATTTATCGAAGGCATAACAAACGGGAAAAAGCTGCTGCGGCAAAGACGGGCGTTGCTCGCGTGAAAGCTCTTGCCGGTTACCCGATTGATCAATCCAATAAGCATGGGTAGCCTCGCCCGACGTATTGACGGTCAGATAACAAAATTCGGTACCGGCGTTGCGTTGTCCTAAGCAACTGGCCATTAGCCCCTCCGAATGTGGAAACTGCCGGAGTATCCGGCCGTCCGTGTCCAGTTCAACCAGATCGTTTCCATCGGCGATCGCCCAAACGGTATTGCGCACGGTTGTCTGGCGAATCGTCACCTGCTGGAACCGGGATAGGCGAACATGCCTCAGGCCCGATTTGGGATGGTAAGACGACAAAATAGCCGGACGGTGATTCGCGAAAAAGATTGTCCCATCCGGGCTGCCAACCAAACGCTGTGGAATGTTTAAGTAGCTGCCAATGTGTTTTTTACCAAATTTCTTTTCAAAAGGAATTGTTGCACCAGTCAATGGATTAAAGAGCGAGATTCTTGATTCGCCATACGGTCCCATAAGCCACAACAGCCCGTCGGCATCCTGCGCAATGGATTGTATATCATCGAAAGCAAGTCCGTTGCGGTCTTTGGTGAAATTGGTGAAGGTCTTCCCGTCGAACCGGCTAAGCCCAAACCTGGTGCCGAACCACATAAACCCCTGCCGGTCCTGGAAAATAGCATTCACCTCCCGATGAGCCAGCCCGTTTTCCGGGCCGTAATGTTTCACCCATGCTACGTAAGGTCGGGCCGCGCTAGGTCGGGCCGCGCCCGGCTGGCCTTTTGCCGACGTGCACAACAAAATGAATACGCTTAGTACAAGGCTTGGTGCTTTCACAGGATTTGGTAAAACCTACAAAACTGAAAACAGATCTGACTTACTCTCCCTTACATGTAGCTAAACTTTGATCGCCGTAAATTCCCTTGAACGCAATCAACATCGAATCCTTAAAGTACTATCTTTTCTTCATATTAATACATTTGCTTCGTTAAACGTAACAGACAATAACCGAACTTTTAACTTGTTCCCGATCGCACGGATGATGTCCGTTTATGGACACTTGTCAATCTACAAACTTCCAAAAAAGGCATTTCAAGCAGTACAGAGCCTTTTTAAAAATTGGCAAGCCATTTGCTATACAAGTGAGTAGGATAAATGTATGTGTGATGAAAGGCTCACAGTTAGGAGAATTTGAAGAGATCGTACTATTGACGATTGCATTGCTCTATGACGATGCATATAGCGCGTCGGTCATAGAAGAACTCGGCCAGCGGCTCGACCGGCCTATGAGCCTAGGAGCGGTACACCGGACCATGCAGCGGCTCGAAGAAAAAGGGTTGGTATATTCCCGTTTCGGCGAGTCGACGCCCGAACGCGGCGGTCGGCGCAAACGGCTTTTTACTGTCACTGTTGCCGGTGAGCAAGCTTTGCAGGAGGCGCGGAGAATCCGGAACGACCTTTGGACCGACATTCCTAAAACAGCTTTTGGAGGGAGTTTGGGATAAATCCTGAGCAGAAAGAATCAGCAGACGGAAATACCCCGTCACCCATTAAAAAGTTTGCGAAGCGAATAGGCAGGAATCATAAGCCGAAAAACCAGCGATGCACTGTCATTCGCTGGCTTTTCGGCTTTACGGTCAATTCACCGCAAACAACGGGTTCACCCGGAAATACTTTCGACCGTCAAAACTCACCGAATAGTCGGACTGAAAGTGCGTGCTTTTCAGGTAGTAATCGGTGGTGATGATCTGCGCACCGGAACTACAGGCGGCGGTGAAGCTGCTTTTGTCATTGTTTCTGGCTTCCCGGGTATCCGAATCGGCACGGGTACGGATGATGTAGCCCTTTTTCACTAGACCTGCGATTTCAGGATCTTTCGGATTGTTGCGGATCGTCATCGCAGCCTCGGGTGTGCCCGGATCCGCGCAAACGAACATCGCGCGCCCTTTTAATGAAGGATGGCCATCTACATACATATCTCTTTTGGCCGCACGGTCGTCCAGCAGGAACAGAAATTTACCCTTTGCATTCTTCACTTTTGGCCAATTGTTACTGAGTACCGCCTTTTCCAGCGTTTCGTATTTCCCCCGCACGTTGTCGGGCGTGATGATATGGTTTGAACCCAGCTTTTCCATCAGCACTTTATCCAGTTCATCAAAACCCTCTTTATTGAAAATCTCCGATGAGGCGAGTTCGCTGTTTGGGGTAGCACGGCCTTTGGCTTCCAATGTGATAAAAACAGGCGTGTGGTCCGGATGTGCTTCCGACCATTTTCGGAGCGCTTCCAGGCAGTCATTCAAAGTGAGGTAATGACTCCTGAAATCGAGGTCAGGAACGTGCAGGATCTTGAATCCGGGCTGTTTCATTTTACCTTCCGGATCGAACGCTTTCTGGTTCGGGACCATGTCGAGCCCTTTCGGATGTGCATACCGCCCCCCCTTTTCGTCTGCGTAAACATCGATTTCAAGATTGCGGAGCCCCATATTCAGCTGATCGACGATCGGAATGTGTTCATAATCGATTTTACTCGCCGAAACTGAGTCCTTTTTCTCAAATGCCTTGAACAATGCCGGGTCTATGGCTTGCTTGTAACTGTTGTGTGAACCAATGACCTGTATCTGGTTGATCGGCAGGTTGTCGGTGTCGACAAATTGAGAAGCCGGTAAACCCAGCGCTAAAATCAAGCTTAAAATAGTTTTCATAAGAAATTGAATAGGCAGCCGGAGCATATGTGTCATCAACCGGCACTTTTTGGCAAAGTTAAATGATCATGGCAGGCAGTTATATTAAATTTCCGTTAATGTCCCCGGTGTCCAGTTCCGAACAATTTGTCGGCCAGAATCGGACAATTACCTCAGGTTACAATTTCAAAAAATAAGGCTTACAACTACCTGGGGGCTTTTTCCCATGCTGGCGTCGGATTTGCTATGCAAAAAGAAAACATATACATTTTATGCCAATGCACATCGATCAGCCGCCTCATCGGAATCCGCCGCGCTGGGCAGAGCGACTGGTAGAATGGATGGCGGCTTCGCACATCCGTGAAGAGATCCTGGGCGATCTGTACGAACTGTTCCAAAAACGTGGGAGGCGATACGGCTACACCGTGGCCCGCCTGCTATACATGCTGGAAGTATTGTTTCTGATCCATCCCAGGCTTTGGCGCGAAACCGCTCGATCGGCCCAATCAAAAAACACTGCCATTTATTCAAAACCCAACCCAACGGCCATGCTTAGCAATTATCTCAAAGTCGCGTTCAGAAAACTAAACCGCCAGAAGTCATATACGCTGATCAACACGGTCAGTCTGAGTATGGGCATTGCTTGCGCCATTCTGATTTTCGCGCTGGTGAAATATCATCTGAGTTTTGACGGATTCCACACGGACAAGGACCGGATCTATCGCATTTACACAGAAATGCATGGCGAAAAGGTCATTTACAATACCGGTGTGCCTAACCCGCTCGGCCAGGCGTTCCGGACGGGTTATGGGGTAGCTGAAAAAATTGGACGGATCGCATTCTTGCCCAAAAGGGTGGTTTCGCTATCCCCGCAGAAGAAGTTTGAAGAAGATATTGCATTCGCGGATCCGGATTTCCTGGACATTTTCAATTTTCCGCTGGTAGAAGGTAACCTGCAAACTGCACTGAAAGACCGCAACACCGCCGTGATCACTGCGCAAATCGCCGGTAAATATTTCGGTAGCCAGGATCCCATCGGGCAACTGCTCAGGATCGATGATTCGCTGGTGGTCAGGGTTAACGGCGTGCTTCGCGACCTTCCTTCGAATACAGATTTCCGTTCGCAAATTTTCATTGCCTATGATAACCTGGAAGATCATAGTCCCTGGATGGTAGAGAAAGACTGGTGGTTCAGCGTCAACAAGGAAATGCAATGTTTTGTGCGGTTAAAACGCGGCGTATCTGCTGCCGGGGTGGACAAGAGTATACTCCCGGCTATTTCCAACGCCCATTACAATAAAGAGCAGGCCAAATACTTCCGTTTCAGGTTACAGCCGCTAGCCGATATACATTTTAACATGGATTTGCGCGGAAAAACCGATAAAAAGCACCTCCGAACCTTCGCCTGGATCGGCTTCTTCCTGATCCTGACCGCCTGCGTCAACTTTGTGAATCTGGCTACCGCGCAGGCCGTGGGGCGATCAAGGGAAATTGGCGTAAGGAAGGCGCTGGGCAGTCAGCGGGGATCGCTTTTCTGGCAGTTCATGACCGAAACTTCTGTTATCGCCACGCTGGCTTTGGCGATCGCGGTCGGGCTCGCATATCTGGCATTACCATTTGTTAACCAATGGTTTGAGATAGATTTGATGATCAACCCATTCAACGATAGCTATCTGATTGCTTTCCTCGGTATCCTGCTGGTGACGGTTGTCTTCTTCTCCGGCGCCTATCCCGGGCTGATCGTGGCCCGATTGCAACCTGTTTTGGCGCTGAAAGGCAAATCGACCCAAAAATCACCCACCGGCATTTCATTAAGAAAAGGGCTGGTGGTGGGCCAGTTCGCCATTTCTCAGTTGCTCATTATCGGTACGCTGGTTATTACGAACCAATTACGCTACTCCCAACAAGCCAATATGGGTTTCGAAAAGGATGCGGTCATAATCCTGCCGGTCCCTGACAATCAGAAATCGAAAACCACTGCACTGGGAGATGAGATCAGCAAACTGGCAGGTGTTGACAAGGTCACTTTTTTTGACACCCCACCTGCCACCGAAACGATAGGACACACAAGTATTCAATTCGATTCACGTCCGGAAGCAGAAGACTTCTCCATTTCCGTGAAAGCCGCTGATCATCAATATGTTCCCATGTTTGGAATACCCGTATTGGCCGGAAGGAACCTAAGCCCTTCCGATACCATCCGCGAATACCTGCTCAATGAATCGGCCGTAAAATCGCTGGGGTTGGCAACCATGCAGGATGCCATCGGCAAAACGGCGACGGTCAATGGAAAACCGGGAAAAGTCGTCGGTGTGGTGAAGGACTTTCACTTCCGCTCCCTGCGCAGTGCGATCGAACCACTTTGCCTGACCACACGCAGCGAAAATTATAGTAGCTGTGGGATAAAAGTAAACCTCGCCAACATCGTGCCCACGATTTCCGGATTGGAAAAAGCGTGGATCAGGAGCTATCCCTCCTCGATTTTCACTTACCATTTTCTGGATGAGGAGATCGAGCGGTTTTATCGGGTCGACAACATGCTGCTCCGGCTCATTCAGGTATTTGCTGCGGTGGCCATTTTGGTGGGCTGCCTGGGGCTATACGGTTTGGTCTCCTTCATGGCGGCTCAGAAAACCAAGGAAATCGGCATACGGAAAGTACTAGGCGCTTCCACGTCGAGCATCCTCTGGCTTTTCGGGAAGGAATTTCTGGCCCTGTTGTTCATTGCTTTCCTGCTGGCGGCTCCATTGGCCTGGTGGGTTATGCAGGATTGGCTAAGTGACTTTGCCTATCACATCGAGCCGGGCGCCCGTATTTTTGCCCTGGCAATCCTGATCACCTCGCTGGTCGCGGCGCTGACGGTCGGATTCCGTAGTTTTAAAGCATCACTGGCAAACCCTGTCAAAACGCTGCGATCGGATTAGCAAGCAGGACTAAACCTGCCTTTTAATGAAACGGAACTTCCATTGTGGGTTTATACAATCGGAACTGGTATGATCAAAAAGCCGGAGGTAATGCTTCCGGCTTTTTGTCAACCATTAATTTTTATTCGGAGCGAAGGGATTTGACAGGATTAACCAATGCTGCACGGACACTTTGGAAGCTCACTGTCAGCAGTGTGACAAGTAAGGCGCCTCCGCCCGAAACAGCGAAAATCCACCATGAAATCTCGGTATGGTATTCATACTTCTGGAGCCAGTTGCTCAGTACGGACCAGGCAATAGGGGTCGCGATCCCGAACGCGATGGTGACCAGCACCACAAAGTCCCTGGAAAGCAGCGCCCACACATTGGCCACCGATGCGCCAAGCACTTTTCGAACGCCAATCTCCTTGGTCCGTTGCTCGGCGACAAAGGAAGCCAATCCGAACAGTCCCAGGCAACTAATGAGAATCGCCAGTATTGCAAAACCGGATGCCAGCTTGCCAATGCGTTCCTCCGCGGCAAACTTCAAGGCATATTGCTGATCGGTAAACCGATAGTCGAAGGGACTGCCAGGATTGAATTTCCGGAATACGCCTTCGATTGCCGCCAGTGACTCGCTGTTGTTATGAGCGGGATTAAGCTTGATATTAATGACGTTCGCCCAGCCATAATTCAAATGATAAACTGTTTGTGTTACGGTTTTAAACGGAGATTCCATAATCATATCTTTAATGACACCCACCACCTGAAACGCTTTATCGCCCCATTTGACTGTCTTTCCCACCGGATCTTTCAGGCCCATGTAGCGGACGGCCGTTTCATTTAATACCATACCCGATGAATCACCCGCGAATTGGCGGGAAAGATCGCGGCCCGCTACAAACTGCCAGCCAACCGTTTTGCCGAAATCATGGGAAACGGCAATGGTCCCGAAGTTTTCCTTGAAGTTGGGATCTTTTCCCTCCCAGCTAAACCCGCTATTCTGAGAATTCAGGTCCGTTGCAGGAGCAGACGAAGTCGACATATCGGTAACGGCCCCGGTTTGTATCAGGGCATCGCGGAGGGCGTTATAGTGGGCTTGCAATTCGGGCGTGTTGATGGCCACGGTAATCAGCCCATTGCGGTCATAGCCGACCGGCCGGTTTTTGGCGTACTGGATTTGCCGGAACACGATGATCGTGCCGATGATCAACGTGACCGAAACCGTAAATTGGACCACCACCAGCATCTGACGGGGAACCGATGCGAACCGGCCCACCCGGAAGGTACCTTTCAGTACTTTTACCGCCTGGAAAGACGACAGGTAAAGTGCCGGATAACTGCCCGCGATCAAGCCCGTCAGCAAGCTGAAACCAATGCCACAAAGCCAAAAGAACGGATTAGACCATAAAATACTAATCTGTTTATCAGCGACATCATTAAAAAGTGGTAGTATCAATAGTACCATCAATATGGCCAGTAAAAATGCGAAAGCCACCACCAGCAGCGATTCGCTGAAAAACTGACTGATCAATTGGTTACGTAACGATCCGACCGCTTTACGAATACCGACTTCCTTGGCTCGCTTTTCACTCCTTGCAGTGGAAAGATTCATAAAATTGATACAGGCCAGCAGCAGCACAAATGTCCCAATGATGCCGAATAACCAGACATACTGGAACCTCCCTTCCAGGTTACCGGCTTTGTCCCAGCCTGAGTATAGATGCCACTTGCTCATCGGAAGAAGGTAAACCTGTGGTTTCAGGAACGCTACCTCAGGATTGTGTTTCAGCCGAATGTCTTTGATTTTGGCAGAAATGGCATCAAAATCAGTATTGGGAGCAATCTGGGCCAGTACCTGCCAGGAGAAGTTCCCCCACTCCGCATTGTCCTGAGCCCTTTTTACCCACTGCTCCGATGATACGTATAAGTCCCAGGGAGCAATGAATTTCATATCCCGGAACTCGGTATTGTATGGAAAATCTTCATAAACCCCGGTTACCGTCACATTCAGCCTGTTATCGATTTTCATGATCTTGCCCAATGGATCGGTTTCGCCAAAAAGTGCCTGTGCGGCCGATTCGGACAACAGAATGGATGAAGGGTCTTTTAACCCCGCCCTGGTGCCGCTCCGCATTTTCAACGCCAGCATATCCGGGGCATCCGCACTGAGGTAGTTGCCCGTTTTGGTAAATTTCTTGTCGCCATGCGCCAGGATATGATCTTTGGTCCAGGACGACATGATCACGTGTTCAAAATCATCACCATAAACTGTCCGCAGTTCCGTACCCATAGGCGCCGGATTATATTCGCCATGAAACACTTCCCCATTGAAAGTCCCACGCTGCATGACTTTGGCGATGCGGTTGTAATTCTGAAAATACCGGTCGAAGGAAAGCTCGTCATAAATCCAAAGCCCGATCAGGATAGCGACAGCCATTCCTGCGGCCAGGCCACCGATATTGATAACCGAATACACCTTGTTTTTGGCCAGGTTTCGCCAGGCGATTTTGAAATAGTTACGAAGCATAGCAGGTTGAAAAATAAAGGTGGTCCGGTATTCCGGTTGAGATTTAAGTTTTCGGGCTTTGGAACGTGAAAAGGGCCGGATCAAACGCATGACCGCCAGCAAATAGCGCCAGTTGGCTTTCCGCAAACCTGCAGTCCTGCACCAGAATGCATGCATTTCCTGCATATCGCCTTGCAGTTCGTCCTCCAAACCCTCCGGCCCGAGACGGCTCAGCAACCAGGCAGCCCAACGCGGCGGCCCGGGGTAATTTTTATTGTCTACGCGCCCCATAGCTCCAATACCTGCGTTGGAATCTGTTCCCACAACTGGCTGCGCATTGCCCGGCACTCGATCAAGGCCCGTTGTCCGGCCGCGGTGACCGTAAACAAGCGCTTTTGCCTCCCTCCCCGCTCGGCCGTAGCACCGCCCATCCGCGAGATTGCGAAGCCCTTTTCTTCCAGCCGTTGCAGCGTTACGTGCACGGTTGGAAAGCTGATGCTCCGCGCCATCTGCTGCTCAATGGTTTGCGTAACCGATGCGCAATAGGCCTGCTCCTGGAGAGCGGCTACCGTCAGTAACACCAGTTCTTCCAACTCTCCTAAAAAAGCTCTTTTCATAGCAATAAAATCAGATGGAGTATTTGTATGACAAAGTCTATACAAATACCCGGCCAAAAACCTTAAACCGGCTTGCAAGGAGCAAAAAGTTAGTTTTTAGGCTTTTGGCAGTATAATGCCTTGTCCAGAAATGAACAAGGCCACTGCAAAACCGGACAGGATTTCGGCGGCTGACCGCAGTTTCCAGGTTCTTTCCAGCTTTATGGCCGATCTGTAGCCGTTATGAAAATATTGGTGATTGAAAACCAGACGAACCTGAGAGAGGTATAACGAAACCGATATGATTTTTTTCACAGAACTGCTCTGCTTCCGGCCCATTCCAAGTATGAACTTTAACAAATATACTTATTAGACGCAAGCCTCCGACGATTCGGCGTCCCGAACAGGCCGCATACTCAATGACCGAAACCACTTTTGTACGATTACCCATGCAACCGCTACTTCCGGACGACGCACAACTACTGGAACGCCTCGGAAATAACGATCCGCAAGCTTTTGAAGACATTTACCGTCGTTACTGGAAACGACTGCATGATTTCGCCTGCACCAAAACACACGATGCGGATACGGCCGGAGAGATAGTCCAGGAGCTTTTCGTAACCCTTTGGGAGAGAAGAGATTCGTTGCACATCAAGAACTTGCAAACCTACCTTTTCACCGCGGTCCGGAACCGCGTCATCGACCACTTCAAAGAAAAAGCCTTCACCGCGCTCGATTCCGTGGACTCGGCCAGCGAGCCTGAATACCCGATTTTCCTCGACGAACTGGAACAGGCGATGGAACAGGCAGTCGGACAGCTTCCCGAAAAAACACGCAGAGTCTTTGTACTCAGTCGCCTCGAGGGAAATACCGTTCGCCAGATCTCCTCGCTCCTTGGAATGCCCGAGCGGACCGTCGAGTATCACATCACCCAGGCACTACGGAAGCTCAAAACTTTGCTCAAAGAATTTATCTTCCTGATGATCGGCTTCCTGGCCGCTGGTAAATTTTGAAGAATATTTGGGCAAAATCCAGCCATTTAATATAAATATTCAAATAATTTATTTTCTATTTTGCGGTATGGGGACTTTTTTCAGTCTTCTAATCAAATCACTCGTTACCTATGAACAAGCGTCATTTTCATCATTTACTAACCCGCTACCGTTCGGGTGAATGCACCGAACGGGAAGCGAAGCTGGTGGATCAGTGGTTCGCATTGATAGACGGTGACGGAGCAGATTTTACCGACCGGCAGTCGCAGGAAACAGAAGCAAGGCTATGGCAGGCTATCCAGGCCCGGACCCAGTCGGCGACCAGATTCCAAACCGCGTCCCAGACCGAAAAGATTCCCAAGGTATTTGCAGGCACGAAACCACTTCATTTTTTCTTCAAATGGCGGTGGGTGGCCGCGGCGGTGTTGGTGCTGGTTGCCTGGGGCGGCTACGAATGGAGCGTCAGAAATACCGTTGACAATGGTGATCGGCTCGCGGCAGAAGCACCGGCCAACCTGCTTACCAAAACCAACACCACCGGCGAACCTGTGTGGGTATTACTTTCCGATGGCTCGCGGGTGAGCCTGCAACCGCAAAGCACTATCAGATACCCGGCTGATTTTCAGAATTATAAGCGTGAAATATATTTAAAGGGAAAGGCATTTTTTGAAGTCACGCGGGATGAACGGAAGCCATTTCTGGTGTATACCGGCGAGATCACGACAAAGGTGTTGGGGACGAGTTTCTGGATAAACAGATCACAGGCCAGCAGCGATGTGGAAGTGTCGGTAGTGACAGGAAAAGTATCTGTTTTTCAAAAAGACAAAGAAAAAGAGGCCAATGCCGGTGACCTTGTCAGCGGTGTGATCCTGAGCCGGAACCAGAGCGTGAAGTACGCACCCGGGAAGATTTTCGCGGCTATGCTTGTTAAGCGGCCTGTTGCTGGTGATGGCTATAAAACCGCATTTGTTTTCGACGATACGCGTCTGGGCGAAGTGGCTCAAACCCTCGAAAAAGCCTACGGGATTGATATCGTTTTAACCAGCGAAAAGTTAAAAAACTGCCTTTTTACCGCCGACATCAATAAGCAGCCGATGTTTACCCAACTGGACCTGATTGCAGCGTCGGTCAATGCGACGTATACCGTTAAAGGCACTAAAATATACCTGAGCGGAAAGGGCTGTCCGTAACACCTTTAAACTGAAACCGAGACAACTATTCCTGAACGATTACATACGCAGAACCGAAACCCTTTAACCTTTTTGACACCTAATTCCCTGCCTATGCATTAAACCATGACTTTTCTAAAAAGAAAAAGAGCCGAGTGTGTTGAGACCACCTTCGACTCCGATTCCCTCTCTGAACCTGGCCGGGTCCTCATCTGCGAAGATGAACGGGAGGGGTTTTGCCAAACTTTTCTGAAACCTTAACAAAACATTCAAAATTAATGAAAAAACCGATACTTCTTCATCCTCTGCTTCGACATATTATGAGGATAACCCTACTCCATTCGTTGCTGATGGGCATGGCCATGACGATCGGGTTCGCGCGCGAGGTACGCACGCAGGACCTGCTCGACCATTCCATTTCCATTAAAGCCGAGAACCAGGAGCTCCGCAAAGTGCTCGACCGGATCGAGGGCATTGCAAGCGTGAAGTTCGTGTACAGTTCCAACACGATCCAGGCCGAGCGGAAAGTGAGCATTTCGGCTACCGACCGCAAATTGTCCGAGGTACTAAACCTGGTATTGCGCCCGTACAATATTTCATACCGCCTGGTAGGCGGGCAAATCCTGCTGCAATCGGGAAACGGACCGGGGCCGGACGGGGCCCGAAAAGCTGACCTGTCCGTAACGGGGCGGGTTACCGATGAAAAGGGAGACGGCTTACCGGGTGTGAGTGTGGTCGAAAAAGGCACGCAGCGCGGGACGGTGACGGATATCGAGGGAAAATTTTCCATTGAGGTCGGTCATGCGCAATCGGTGCTGGTATTGTCGTTTGTCGGGTATGTATCTCAGGAGATCACGGTAGGCAACCAAAGCGTGATCGACGTGCCGATGAAAGTGGATAGCAAAGCCTTGAACGAGGTGGTCGTGATCGGGTACGGTGCTTTGAAAAAAGGGGATCTGACGGGCGCAGTGGCCACCATTTCAGCCGATAAACTGAAAAGCAAAGCTTCCGTTTCCTATGGCGAGGCTTTGGTAGGACAAATGGCCGGTGTACAGGTGCAGCAAACCAATGGCGCACCGGGTGGCGAGGGCCTGAGCATACGTATCCGGGGCACGGGCTCCATTTCGGCCAGTAGCTCACCGCTTTATGTGATAGACGGCTATCCCATCGACAGCAGTGCGTTCTCCCTGGTCAACAGCTCCGATATTGAAAGCATTCAGGTACTCAAAGACGCTTCGTCGACCGCCATTTATGGTTCCCGAGGCGCTAACGGGGTTGTGATCATTACGACCAAAAAAGGCAGCGCAGGCGCTCCGACGGTTTCATTCAACACCTTCTTCGGCGTGCAGCAGGTCGCCCGGAAGATTGATATGATGAATACCCGGGAGTATATCGAGTTTTTCAAAGACGGCCACAACCAGGCCTGGCTCGACCGCACACCCATGCCCGGCGATCCGGTGCATACGATCCACGACAGTAATGAAATGCGGTCCAAATACACGAATTCAAACTTTTACATTATCCCCGAAGCATTTAATGACCCGTCCAAATTCCCGGACATCAACTGGCAGGACGAGATTTTCCGCAACGCATCTACCCAAAAACACGAGCTTTCAGTAAATGGCGGTTCCGAAAAGGTGCGCTATGCTGTTTCGGGAAGTTATACCAACCAGCAGGGCATTCTGATCAACACCGATTTCAAAAGATATAATATCAGGGCCAACATCACGAGCAATGTGACCAAAAAGCTGGAAGTGGGCGTGGCGGTGAGCTCTTATTACTCCGAAAACAATGAACTGGCCAATGGGAAGGACAGCCCACTTGCCTACGCATTGTACCTGCCGCCGATTTATCCCTTGCGTAACGCCGACGGCACCTACGGCTCACAGGTCCGCAACCCGGAAATCTGGGCGGGCGACGTAGCCAACCCGGTGAGCATTGCGGAGAATGTGACGAATTTCACCAAAAAGAATGCCGTAATAGGCTCGGTATATGCGGACTACGAGATTGTTCCCGGATTGAAATACCGCATCAGCTTGAATGCGAACCTTGAAAACCGCCGGTTAAAATACTACCAACCTTCGTTTGTAGACACCGACGGCTCGCGTGCACCCCGCATTGCAAATGCGCGTAGCGAAACGTGGTTTGGCGGCAACTGGCTGAACGAGCATACATTGACCTGGTCTAAAACCCTGGCCGAAAAGCACAATTTCAACCTGCTCGCGGGTTACACGGCCCAGAAATCATTTGGAGAAAGGAACCAGCTGCGCGCCCAGAACTTCCCGAACGACGCCGTGCGCACTTTGAGTGCCGGGCAGATCGTAGGTGGTACCAGCACCGAATACCGCAATTCGTTGATCTCCTACCTGAGCCGCCTGACCTATTCGTACGACGATAAATACCTGTTCTCGGCCAGCATCCGTCGCGACGGTTCCTCCCGCTTCGGTTCGGAAAACAAATGGGGCACATTCCCCTCCGCGTCTGTCGGCTGGCGCGTGAGTAACGAGGCGTTCATGCAGAATGTAAGCCAGATCTCCGACCTGAAAATCCGCGGAAGCTGGGGTTTGGTAGGGAACAACAAGATCGGCGATTACGACGCCATTGCGCGCACGGTCGTGAATTACTATCCGCTGAACAACACGCTTGTGAATGCGGTGAACCCTTTGAATTATCCCAACTCCCTCCTTGGCTGGGAGAAAACCATGCAATGGAACCTGGGCCTCGAACTCGGCCTTTTCCGCGACCGTGTGCGTTTAGAAGCGGATTTTTATAATAGTAAGTCCGTGGATTTGCTCCTGGATGTGCCGGTACCGACGATCAGCGGCTATGCTACCCAGCTGCAAAACATCGGAAAAGTACAGAACAAGGGGATGGAATACCTTGTCCGCACCCGCAACTCCGTAGGCGCATTTAAATGGTCGACTGATTTCAACATTTCTTTTAACCGGAACAGGGTCCTCGCACTCGGCTCCGACGCCCGCCCGATCTACGCAGGTGCGGCCAATGCGAACAATACCTTCATTACAACCATCGGCCAGCCCATCGCTACCTATTTTGGTTATCAATATGATGGTGTTTTCAGAAATCAGGCTGAACTCGACGCTGCGCCCCACCTCGTGAACGACCGTCCCGGCGATCCCCGCTATGTGGACGTCAACAAAGACGGCCAGATCACCGCTTCCGACAAAACCTTCCTGGGCAGCAACCAGCCGAAGTTCATTTATGGTTTCGGAAATGATTTTTCCTACAAAGGCTTCGACCTCAATGTGCAGCTAACCGGCTCTCAGGGTGCGAAACTGTTCAGCTTTTTCAACCGGATGATCGGCATTTACCATGGCGACCGCAATGGCCGTGCGAAGCTGAAAGACCGGTGGCGGTCGGAAGAAGAGCCAGGGTCGGGTGATATCCTGCGGGCTAACCGTGACCCGAAAGGTTTGCAGAAGGAGCCATCGAGCTACTGGGTGGAGAATGGTTCGTTCCTGCGTATACGCAACGTGTCGCTGGGCTATACTTTCGCTAGCGAGATGCTGCAACGCATTAAAGTGCGTTCGCTGCGTCTGTACGTGACAGGCCAGAACCTGTACACATTCACCAAATACCCGGGTTTCGACCCTGAAACTAGCAGCGAAGGAAATGGCCTTTCACGGGGCGGCGATTACCTGGGCTATCCGGCCGCGCGGACAGTCATTGCAGGGCTTAATGTAACATTCTGATTATTTTCCGGTAAAATTCATTCTTATGAAAAGATATATTATAGCAGCATTCCTCGTCGCGTCGTCGTTGTCGTGCAAGGAAAGCTTTATAGACCTGCAACCCATATCCGATATGAATGCGGGCAATTTTTATAAAACCGAGCAGGATATGAACCAGGCGGTAATGTCGCCCTACTCCTCGCTCCGCGACCTGTACAACCAGCTCTACATTTACACCGGCGAGATCCGCTCGGACAATACAACTTTTTCCTGGGTGCCGGGCAGTTCGAAGGACATGACTTCTATCGACAACTTCGGCGATGTGCTGCTTTCCGACAACCAGAACATCCTCAACCTCTGGAACCGCAGCTATATCACCATCCTGCGCAGCAACATCGTGCTTGATAAGATCGACGCCGTCGCATTCCGGGACGAGAAATTGAAAAACCAATACAAAGCCGAGGCGCGTTTCCTACGTGCATTGGTGTATTTCTGGCTGGTCAGGATTTACGGCGATGTGCCGAAGGTCGATAAGCAAATTTCCGTTCAGGAAGCTTACACCCTTGGCCGGGTGCCTGTGGAAGAGATTTACAATTTGGTGGTGGAAGATTTGAAATTCGCCGAAGCCAATCTTCCGGCCACCTATGCCTCAGCCGACCGCGGGCGTGTGACAATGGGCGGTGCCAAAGGCTTGCTTGCCAAAGTGTACATGTTTATGGCGGGTTATCCGCTGAAAAAAGGTGCTTCGCATTATGCGTTAGCAGAAGCCAAAGCACTGGAAGTGATCAATGACCAGCAATATTCGCTTTTGCCGGATTACAGGGCCGTTTTCGATGTCAAAAACGAAAACAATTCAGAATCGCTTTTTGAAGTACAATATAAAAAAGGCGGCCCCGCGCCCATCGTGACCGGCAGTCCTTGGAGCAACGATTTTGCGCCACGCTTTTCCAACAAAGAGGTGATCCCGGTAGGCGACAAATCAGGTTTCAACGCACCAAGCCCTTCCATGTCGGCTGCTTACGAGAAAGGCGATCCCCGAAAGGCCATTTCCATGGCCGACGGCTACGTATCCGACCCCGGCGGGCAGCAGGTCAATGAAAAGTATGTCAAAAAGTATTACGATGTTTCGTTCTCCGTCGCGCCCGACAATGATAACAACTGGCCCGAACTACGCCTGGCCGACATTTATCTGCTCTATTCCGAAGCGCTCGTGCGCCAGGGAAAACAGCAAGCCACTGCCCTCCTCTATCTGAACAAGATCCGCCAGCGCGCGCGTAACAGCGCGGGTGCGACTGCGGGCGCATTAGCCGATTACCCTGCATTCACCTCGGATGCGGATTTTCTGCTGGCCATTGAGAAAGAACGCCGCGTGGAGCTGGCTTTCGAAAACCACCGCTGGTTCGACCTTGTGCGTACCGAACGTGCGAAGGCGGTCATGAGCCAGGAGCAGAAAGAGCAAAATGGCTTCAATCCGGCCACATGGAGCGATAATATGCTGCTGTTCCCGATCCCGTTGCAGGTGATCCAGTCCAATCCCGAAAAAATCAAACAAAACCCTGGTTACTAATGTCAATGCAATCCAAAATGCTACGCGTGTTCGCGGGCGGAATACTCGCCTGGATGTTCATCTCCGCCGCCTTTGCCCAAAAAGACAACGCGCTCACTCCGAAAGAAAAGAAAGAAGGCTGGGTGCTTCTGTTCGACGGCGCCTCCACCAAAGGCTGGGCCACCACCGGCGGCAAACCGGTGCCCGCAGGCTGGGAAGTCAGAAACGGCACCCTTTCAACAAAAGAAGGTGGTAAGGGCGGCGACATCGTCAGCGACGGCGAGTTCTCCGACTTCGACCTCAAAGCCGATTTCAACATTGCGCCAGAGGGCAACAGCGGCCTCAAATATTTTTTTACCAAATACGAACAAGGCGGTAACCTGGGCTTCGAATACCAGATCCTCGACGACAAGCTGGCCGAGGACAACAAGAAAGCCAACCACCTCACCGGCTCTTTCTACGACGTCATGCCGCCCGACGAATCCAAAAAGAAAGTGCACGCGCCTGGTCAATGGAACACCCTGCGCATTGTAGCCAAGGGTAAAAACGTGCAGCATTATCTCAATGGCGTAAAAATCCTTGAATTTACCCGAAGCGGAAAGGTATATATTGACGCCGTGGCACTTAGTAAATTCAACAAGGCTGTTCCGGCATTCGGATCGGTGGAAAAGGGCCATATCCTGTTACAGGAACACGGGGCCGAGGTTTCATTCAAAAACATCAAAATCAAAGCATTATAAATCATGGCAAACAGACGCGAATTTTTGAAAACGACCGCCGCAGGAACGCTGGGCGTAGCTATCGGCGGCACGGCTATGGGTTTCAGTGCAAAAAGCTATAACCGCATTGTCGGTGCCAACGACCTGATCCGCGTAGCGACGATCGGGGTTAACAGCCGTGGCAAGAGTATGAGCGCGACTTTCGCCGGTCAGAAGAATGCCGAAGTGGGTATCGTGTGTGACGTGGACGAACGGGCTATCCCGAAAGCCATTCAGGCCGTGATGGACGCCAAACAAACCGCAACGCCGAAATCAGAAAAAGACTGCCGGAAAGTACTCGCCGACAAATCCATAGACGCCATTTACATTGCCACACCCGACCACTGGCACGCCCCACTGACGATCATGGGCTGCCAGGCGGGCAAGCACGTGTATGTGGAGAAGCCATTGAGCCACAACCCGCGCGAGGGTGAGCTGGCGATTGAAGCCGCGCGCAAGCACAAGCGCGTGGTGCAAATGGGCGCGCAGCGCAGGTCCGCACCGGTGCTCACGGAAGGCATCAAGCAATTACATCAGGGCATTATCGGCCGGGTGTACCTGGCTAAAACCTGGTATACCAACAAGCGCAAGGCCACTTTCCTGAAACCCGGCACCGTCCCTTCCTGGCTCGATTATGAACTGTGGCAGGGCCCGGCTCCGCGTATGCCGTATAAGGAAGGTCTGATCCATTACGACTGGCATTGGTTCTGGCACTGGGGGACCGGGGAGGCACTTAACAACGGGACGCATGAAGTGGATGTAGCGCGCTGGGGCTTGGGAGTAGACTTCCCCACCCGTGTGAGCTCTATCGGCGGACGGTACGAGTTCAAGGACGATTGGGAGACGCCCGACACGCAGGTGATCGCGATGGATTACCCGGGCCGCATTTCGCTGATCTGGGAATCGAGAAGTTCCAACGGCCGCAAGATCGAAGGCCAGGACCGTGGGATCATTTTTTACGGGGAAAACGGCAGCTTAGACACCGGTGGCGACAGCTACAAGGTGTACGACCTCGACGGCAAGCTGATCAAGGAAGTAAATTCCCCTACAGAAGAAGCTGGTATGCAGGGCCGTAACCTTGCCAGTCCGAGCCTGGGCATGGACAATCTCCACGTGGCCGATTTCCTGGACGCGATCCGCAACAACCGCAAACCCAACTGCGACGTCGAACTCGGTTACAAAAGCGTGGTAGCCATGCAGCTCGGCAACATCGCCTGGCGCGTGGGCCGCGACCTGAAAATAGACCCGAAAAACGGGCACATTATAGGCGATAAGGAGGCCGAGAAACTATGGTCACGCGAGTATGCCAAAGGCTGGGACCCGATCGTATAACCTGACCAACGCCCTGCAAGCCTTTGGTTCGCAGGGCGTTTTATACACGAAGCGGCACGGATTTTGAGGGGAGAGTCGACAGAATCTCTTGGTTTTGAAACTATGGTTTTACGTTTTCTGTCGGTTGCGGCTATCGGCCTGGTTGTTCTTGCCTACTTCCTTTATAATTTCTTCTTCTCTGTTAATTTCCCCTTTCAGGATGACTTTTTATTAATCCAGTTTATCGAAGTGGTCTCGCATGGCGGACTGAATTTTAGCGATATTACAAACGAGCTTTTTCGAACTTTCAATGATCACAAGGCAGCTGTGCCCCGCCTGATCGCGCTCATCGATTACAATCTTACCGGACACCTAAATTTTCGATTCTACATATTGCTGGTTCTGATCAACGTGATCTATATATTCAGCTTTATTCTGATACAGTTCAGGAAAACCCGCCTTCCCATTTACTACTTCCTGCCTGTCCCCTTCCTGTTTTTCCAGCCCTTGTTTCATGAAATCTCTGGCTGGGCATTAAACGGTATGCAGCATACGTTTCTAACTGCCTTTACCGTGACAGCCATATTACTGGTTTCCAGTCGTATACGAGGAGCATTCTACATGGCCATGCTTTGCTGCTTCCTCGCGACGTTTACGCACGGCAACGGCATTCTTTCCTTCGCAGCGATCATCTTTTACTTTTTGTGTTTCAAAAACTTCCGAAAAGCGATCATGACTTTCGTATCCATGGTTGGTTGCCTGGGAATTTATCTGGTCGACTACGAATCCGGCCAGGCTGTGAGATTACCCAAAGATGCCGCTTCCTTTCTGGCTTCCTTTTTCGGGTTCATCGGTTCGGAAGTGTCGCTATGGTCACACCCAAAATTACTATCGATAGTATGGGGCCTGGTTATCACCGCATTTATGACCTACCTCCTGGTAAAGATTGCCGGGACTTACTTTAATAAAACCGCCACGATAAAACCGGGAACGGTGGAACTGTTATCCCTTTTCGCGTTTATTGTAGTGACCAGTTTGGTAGTCGCATTATTCCGGTCCTGGACGGGAAGCACCATTGCGAGCCGCTTCCAGATCTACGCCGCGCTTTCGACTGTGTTGTTTTATATTCTAATGCTGGATTACACAGCATTTTTTAAGAAAACGAGTGTCCTGGTTGTTGTGACCGGTCTCAGTATCCTTTATTGGAGCTATTCACATTATTACTTTACCGGCGTGGTGGCGGCCAAGAAAACAACCTACCTTGCCGACCTGTATAACTGGCCTACTAACCGGACGATGTTCTCCGTAGAAAAAAGCATTCTGAAAAATGCAGATTTTTACCTGACACCAGCCTACGAGAAAGGTTTCTTTCAATTGCCTAAATCATTTACAGATAAGAATCAACTTGATTCCATGTTTCTGGCCAACCCGTCCGCTAATGGGGTCTACAAAATGTTTGTGGAAATCTGGCAGGTGGAGCGGGCTAACAGGGGCGGCAATGAAACCTTCGACCAGTTTTTCATCAGCAGCCTCGACGCCCCCCATCCAAAGCACGTCCTTGCCGATCGCTTTCTGGTTTTGAGCAACACGAAGCAGCATGTGGTTCACCTGATGTGTGCAAATCCAAAAATAGAAGGCCGTAAAAATTTCCTGACGGGCGGCGCCTATTACAAGCCGGGTTTCAATACAGTAATCCGCCGTGACGATCTCGCTCCGGGCAAGTATGAACTGGGTTTGCTCGACGTTGAAAATGACGGGCTACAAACATTTTACCGGCTCGACAAGTCGTTGCTGGTTGAGAACGAGCGCCTTTCCCTTCAATAGTTTGTCATTGGGAAGTGACAAACTATTTCTTTTTATATTCTGATAATCAATTGATTACACAGAATAACTTATTGAAAATAAATCCTCATATTTACTTCCACGAGACCCGTCAGAACGGACCAAAAGGCTTTGCTTTAACGGCCTTCGTGCCAATTAAATCAATCAGTTACACCCTCTTAAATTCAAATTCATGAAATCAGCCATCATTACCGGCGCCAGCAGGGGCATCGGGTTCGAAACTGCGCTTGCATTCGCAAGGGCCGGCTACAATGTATTTGCAACGGTACGTAATCCCGACGGCGTGGCCGAACTGAAGGAAACAGCGGCAAGAGAATCCTTGCCGATAAAAGTCCTGAAAATGGATGTCAACTCGGACGAATCGGTCAACGATTGCATTCATGCGATTTATGAGGAAACTGACACGATCGATGTACTGGTCAACAATGCCGGTATTGAGCGCCATGGGTCCATCGAAGAGATGACTCTGACCGATTTCAGAGATGTGATGGAAACAAATTATTTCGGTGTGCTCCGATGTACGAAAGCAGTCATTCCACAAATGCGTGCGAGCCGGGATGGCTGTATCATCAATATTTCTTCCGTTGCAGGTAAGATCGCCAATACGCCGCTCGGGGCTTATGCACCCACCAAGCATGCCCTCGAAGCGGTGAGTGAGGCATTGGCACAGGAACTGAAACAGCATCATATCCGGGTCGTGATCGTGCAGCCGGGAATCATCGATACCGATATGGCCCAGGCTTTAAAACCCGGCGTCAGTTCGATCTATCCGCAGGTAAACAGGTTTGGAGGCCTGTTCCAGGCTTCGCTCAAAAGCCCCAGACCATCGTCGATGGTGGCGGACAAAATTCTTGAAATTGCGGATAGCTCGTCCTGGCAATTACGTCACCCGGTCGGGCCCGATGCCGCTCCGTTTCTGGGATGGCGGGGCACGATGACCGACGAGCAATGGGTGGATTGGAACGCAGCCGAAGACGAAGTCTGGTTCGATGCCGTTCAGAATACGTTCGGCATGGATGTGAGGTAACGAACATTTTGGGGCAGAGCCGTTTCACGGCTCTGCTAAACCCCAATTACCATCCGGGATTTTGCGGATAAGGATCGCCCGTTACCACGGCATCTACCTGGTTTTGCGGAATGGGCCGCAAAAGATGTTTGGGGGACTGGATGTTCGGCGCGCTTTCCAGATTGTGCTTTTTCACCCGTTCAACCAGCTTTCCGGTCCGCACGAGGTCCCACCACCGCATATTCTCCCCACATAGTTCGCGGGAACGCTCGTCGAGGATAAAATCGAGTGTCAGATCGGAAGCTTTTACCCGCATTACCTGCGCATTCCCGCCCGGGTAAGCCGCCCGTTCACGGACCGCATTGATGTATGGCACCGCGGCGCCGGCCTGGCCGTCCATGAGCAGCGCCTCCGCTGCAATCAGATAGGTTTCCGCCAGCCGATATACAATTACTGGTCGGATCGACGGGTAATTCAAGTCGGCACGTTTGGTGTCGAAATATTTAAACATGGTCGGCGATAGCCTTATCGTGTAATTTTTTGGTGGAATCAACAAATAGGGCGCAGCAGCAACGGCTGCGTTGGAAACATCTTTGCCGGGCATATAAATGGCCGTGTCACCCACACTGAATTTCAACCCACCCGGCTGCGCATTGGCCGGTGCACCCGGCGGAAGCGTCGCGGGCCAGCGGGAAATGGACGCGGCATTATTGGAATACCAGACCGTCTGAAATGTTTTACCATAACGCGTGTCGTTGGTCCGGTCGGCAAATACCGTGTCGGTAAGCCAGCGGGTAGGCACGCATCGGATATACGGCCTCCCGTAGTTGACGTCCCGCTTCATCCCAGGCTGGTTTTCATATTGTGGTACCCACATGTGGTTCAGCACATTATCAGCACCGCCGCTGTTGTTTGGGCCATTGTAGGCAAGGTTGGATGTATGCTGAACTGTCCACAATACCTCCCTGCTGCCTTCATTGCCTTCCGCATGCACCTGCCCAAAGTCCTGCAAGAGGCCAAGGCCCAGCGAAGCGCCGCTTTCGATCAGCCCGGTAGCGATGGTATGGGCATTCTTGTAATCATCGCCTTTGGCTGCGACAGACCCGGCACGCGTGAGGTACACCTTCGCCAGCAGGTGTTTTGCGGCCGCAGCGGTAGCTTTGCCTGGGAGCACGCCACCGGTCACCGGGCTTGCTGGCAGCGTTTTGACAGCCTCATTTAAGTCCTCGATAATGAAATCATACACTTCGGCCATCGGTGAACGGGAAGCCGACGTACTTGGCAGCGACTGGAAAGTCTTGTTGAGCGTCACATCTCCCCAGAATTGCACGAGAATAAAGTAAAAATTCGCACGGAGGAATTTGGCCTCAGCCACCATCCTCTTCTTTTCGGTCTCGTCGATGCCAGTTATTTTTTCGGCATTATCCACCAGTCCGTTACAGGTATTGATGAATGTGTAGCAGTTTGTCCAGGTATTCGTCACCTGCCCATTGTTGGGAAGATAATTGCTGTTGTACTTGTTAATGTTATTATTCCCGTCCTGACCGGTAAAAAATTCGTCGGTGCCGATTACGGTGATGGTGAACAGGTCCTGGTTCCCCCAGAACATACGCGTGCCGGCGTAAGCCGCGTCGAGCCCCGATCTGAAGCCTTGCGCCGTACTAAAAAATGCGGGTGTCAGGATCGATTTTGGTTCTTCAATAAGCTTCTCGTCACAGGAAGGCAATATGCCGAATCCCAGAAGGCAAACCGCTGCTATGGATAATATTTTTTTCATTGATCGTATTCTTAAAATGTAAAATACTGTATTTCAAAAAGATACATTTACACCAAAGATCATGGAGTAAGTAGCTGGGGTGTCCACGTTGATGGAACCGCCTTCCGGGTCGATGCCATTGTATTTATTGCGGTAAGGCGAGAAGAGGATAAATGCATCGTTGGCGGTTGCATAAAGCCTGGCCGATTTACACCCGATCCGTTTCAAGAGGCCCTGTGGCAAATTGTAACCCAGGCTCAAACTCCTGATTTTTAGAAAACTCGCATTGAAATACCCCATAGTGGAATTGAATGGCGTGTTGGTGGCAGCCGAGTTCGGTTTTGGGTAGAAATTCTGTCCATTTGTCGGTGTCCAGTAGTCCACCACAAGATTGTTGTAGTTTCCCTGAAATGTATTGGCAAAGCCACTGTTATGCATCCGGCTGATCAGTAACCCTCCTACCCGTGCAAAACCCACTATCGTAAAGTCGAAGCCTTTGTAAGCCACACGGTTGGTAAACCCGCCCTGCCATTTTGCTTGCTGGGAACCCACGATAACACGGTCGTTGGCATTGATCACTTCATCCCCGTTGGTGTTTTCAACTTTGATCGTTCCGATAACCGACCCTGTACCGGTCACGGATAGGGCGAGCTTTTTGGCCGCGGCACTATCTGCGGCGGTGTTTTGCCAGATGCCGGTTTTTTTGTAATCGAAAATGGTTCCGACAGGCTCTCCGACAAACCAGTTGTTGGCAATATCACGCGTTACGTTATTGGCCAGCTGCACAATTTTTCCGCGGTTCAGGAAAAAGTTCAGGTCTGTGGTCCAACTGAATTTATCCCTGCCATTACCGGGAATATTGATCAGGCTGAGCTGTATCTCCAAACCCTGGTTCTCTGTCTTACCCACATTTGTCAGGATGGAATTGGGAATGCCGGTGGTAGGCGGCAGGTTCTGCGGCAAAAGCAGGTTATTGGTTTTCTGCTGATAGTATTCAACCGAACCGCTGATCCGATTGTTACGCAGCCCGAAATCCAGCCCTACGTTGAACGAACTGGTATACTCCCATTCGAGCGACGGGTTGGGCGTGTTGGTCGGATAGGTGCCGGTAACATTGGTTGAACCATAGTTATAAACCAGGGGCGTCAGCCTGCCCAGCGTCGAGTACGGGCTGATCCCCTGATTACCCACGGTGCCATAACTTGCACGCAGTTTAAGGAACGTTACCTCGGTCATTGTTTTCATAAACGGCTCCTCGCTCAGGTTCCAGGCCACGGCCGCCGATGGAAATACATGAAATTTGTTACCGGGCGCCAGGCGGGAAGAGCCATCCGAACGCATCGTGAGCGTGACAAGGTATTTATCATTGAATCCATAATTCAGCCGCCCCATGTAAGATATGATCGCCCATTTCTCGTAGTTGCCCGTACCGGTAAGGTTTGCACCCAGTTGAGGATTGGTGTTTTCCAGCACGTCGGCCAGGATTGTGTTGTTATTGAACTCGTTGGTCTGATTCTGCGATTCCTGCAAACTGTATAATCCCGTAAAATTGAGCTTATGGCGCCCGGCGAACGTTTTGTCGTAAATGACCATATTTTCGAGCGTATAGTCTGTGCGAAAGCCGGTGCTGTTGCGGGAAGTCGATAAGCCACCGAGGTTGTTCGAAGTGGCGCTTCCGTAAAAATTCCCGTACACATCCGAGCGTACCTCTGTCCCTGCATTGAAGCGGTACCGGAGCCCTTTGGCCAGATTGACATCCGCATAAAGCGTCGTGAATGTCCCGAGCCTGCGGCGGTTTTCCACTACCGCCCCGTCGACGAAATTGGCGAGCGGGTTCCATACCTGATTGGCACTTCCGGGCACAAAACCCCACAAATTCCCATTGGCATCGTAAGGGGTCGTCAGCGGGCTCGCGCGCAGCACCTGCCCCATCGGATTGGCATTTTCACCTTCGTTCCGGCTAAAAGTGTTGATCGAACTCAGTCCGATCTTGATAAAACGTCCCAGTTGCTGATCAATGCTCAGCTTGGCAGCAAAGCGGTCGAAGGCCTGGCCGGGATAAATGCCCGTTTCCTTGAAATAGCCTCCCGAAAAAGCATACTGGGTTTTGCCCGTGCCGCCCGAAACACTCACCTGGTGGTTGGTCATGATGCCGGTTTTGTAAATCAGGTCCTGCCAGTCGGTGCTTCTGTTCATATTAATCGACTCCACTTCCTGCGGATCGAATGTACCGTCGGTCAAAAACTTAGGATCATCGAGACCGGTGTAAGTACCGGCCGCCGATCCGTTGATCCTCGACCATTTTTTAAGGTCACGAAATTGCGGCCCGTTCATGATATGGAACTTGCCCAGGTTTTTGGTAACACCCACATAGCCGCTGTACGACACCTGCATATTGCCATCTTTCCCCCTTTTGGTCGTGACAAGTATCACCCCATTAGCACCGCGTGAACCGTAGATGGCTGTCGAAGACGCGTCTTTCAGCACTTCAACCGAAACAACGTCATCGGGATTCAGGTCATTGATACTCCCGTTGAAAGGCAGTCCGTCCACCACGAACAGCGGATCGTTTCCCGCTCCCAGGGAACGGTTACCCCTGATCCTGATCACCGGCGGGGAACCGGGCTTGCTGTTGCCGCCATTCTTCTGGATGTCGATGCCGGCAGCCCGGCCCTGCAGTGCTTCCGACAAATTCGTTACGGGCACATCGCGGAGCGATTGTTCGTTCACCGAGGCAATGGCCCCTGTGATGTCGGACTTCCTTTGCGTACCGTAACCCACCACCACCACCTCTTCGAGTGCCTTCGTATCCACCTTTAAAGTAATGTCCAGCTTCGACCGGCTTCCTACCTGCACTTCCTGGGGCAAATAGCCAACAAATGAAAAAACCAGCACCGCTTTCCCGTCAGGAACTTCGAACTGAAAGTTTCCGCTTTCATCGGTAGTGGTACCCCGCTGCGTGTCTCTCTGCAATACACTTACACCGGGCAGCCCATCGCCCCGCTCGTCGGCAACCCTACCCTGTACACGGATATCGGGGAGGCGGTAATCGCCGATTCTATTGCCTGGCCCGGGAGGGATTTTATTGGCAAAACCATTCGAAGCATCCGGTACCTGGTCCCGGCGCAGAATCGGCACAATCCCCTGCTGAGGCCGCAACATTTCCTTCTTCCTGATTACGATCATCTTGTCGATAATCGAATATTGCAGCAACTCATTGTGCAGCAAAAGATCCAATGCCTGCGCTAGCGGTACATTCCGGACCGATATATTCACCTTCCTGGACGCATCCAGGATATGGCTTTCGTACCAGAAAATATAGCCCGTCTGGTTTTTGATTTCTTTAAATACTTTTTCCAGCGAGGCATTTTTCTTCGAGAGGGTAACGGTTTGCGCATTGCCGTCCGCGAAAACGTGTATGCAAGCGCAAGCGATCAGGAAGGCTGTGATTTTGATCTGCATGACGATTCGTTTTTTGATGACCGGATCCAGCCGGATCAGCGTGGGCAGTTTCGCGGAATGAATTCCGGAAAACTGACCTGTTTTTTGGGCAACAGAAATGCCGTAAGTACAAAAATTCATACTTTTGCTTCGTTTGGGTTAAATGAAAAAATAATCTGTGGAAAGATTCTTTGCCGGTTACCGGCGCTTCGTTTGGCCCTGATCTACCGTCTTTCGGGAGGGTAGTCGCCGGAAGTGTTGGTCGCACTTCCGGTTTTCTTTTCAGGGGCTTACAAGAATGACTTTGTTCCTGATTTCGAAATGGATATTGTTCAGTTCAAGCACTTTGAGTACGCCAGAAAGGTTTGACTTTCGGGAAATACCACCGGTAAACAGGCGTCGCGGGATTTCACCCCGATATTCGACCCGCACATCGTACCACCGTTCAATCTGTCGCATAATCGTTTCGATATCCGCGTCTTCGAAAGAAATAATGCCGTTTTTCCACGAAATAGACTCTCGCGCATCTATGTCGCTACGGACTACAAATCCCTTTTTACCGTCATACACGCATTGCTGTCCGGGCCGCAGCAGGCTGCTGCCTGGCTTTCCGGGCTTGGTTACGCGCACGCTTCCTTCCAGTAATGTCGTTTTGATCGTACGCTCTTCGGCATAAGCCATAATATTGAAATGCGTCCCAAGAACCTCCACCGTCTCGCGGTCATTGACGTTGATCCGGAATGGTACCGACCTGCCATTCAAGCGGGATTTGGCCACTTCGAAATAACCTTCGCCGCAAAGCCGCACGGGCCTTTCGCTTCCGGTGAATGTAGTGGGGTATCTGAGCGACGACGACGCGTTGAGCCATACCTTGCTGCCGTCGGGCAGTACGACCCTGAACTGTCCGCCGCGTGGTGTTGAAATGGTATTGTAGGTTGGCGCGCTGGTCTTGCTGCCTTCTTTCGCCTCGTAAATGAGTTCGCCGTCTTTCTTCCGGATGCTGAACTGAGATTCCAGTTTGAGCGCACCGTCAGCCAGTTCGTCCAGTATAAGCACTGAACCGTCTCCCAACGTAAGCGTGGCCTTGTCGCTTCCCGGCGCGACGTCCGTCACAACCGAAACCGGAACGTCTGTCTCCATTGCCTGATGCTTCATTAAAAAATAAGCACCTGCGCCCAGCAAAAGGAACACAAGGGCGGCTGCCACCGATGGCCTGAATAGCCAGAACCTCCGGCGATGTTCGGTCTGTGAGATCCTGTCACGGATATCGGCTAGCAGACGGTCGCGGTGTTCCTGTTCATCGGATGCGTGCGACGTGGGTATTTGTACTTCCTCGTCCTGGTTATGGTTATACCAGTCGGCAAACTCCTGCCGTTCCTCAGAAGTGATCGTGCCGGTCATCCATTTTCCGGCAAGTTCGAGATATCGTGCGTCAGGCGGTTTAGGGGACATCGGTTTAAAGGCTTTTCTTATAAGTTCCTTTAAGCAAACCGATCCCTTAGTCGGAGGAGAAAAAAAATGTATTATTTTTTTAAAAAATTATATTTGATAGCGAATTTGCTACAATACGAAGGAAAAAAGGAATTGATTCAAACCGGTACGAAGCGTTTTTAGCGCCTTTCCAAGATGTGCTTCCACGGTCTTTTCAGAAATGCCCAGTTCTTCTGCTATCTGCCTTTGCGAATAACCCGACTCCCGGCTCATTTTGTATACCAATCTGCATTTCTCCGGCAGTTCGGCCACCAGATCGCTTAGCCGCCGCTGCAACTCTTCGAATTCCAGCCATTGCTGCGTAGAATCGTCTATCAGGTCGTATTGAAACGAGCGATCATCGCCAAACCTGCTTTTCAGATTTTGTTTGGCGAGGGATTTGATAACCCGGTATTTGACCGAAACAGCGAGGTAATTTTTAAGTGAAGATGTCAGTTTGAGCTCCTCTTTCCTTCTCCACAATGAAACGAAAATATCCTGCACGATTTCCTCCGCTTCATCCAGGTCGCCCGTTTTATTCGTCGCGATCACCAGCAACGTTTTCCAGTACCGGTTATAAAGTTCCGTAAACCCGCTCTCATGCCCGGATCGCATTAAATCGAGCAATTCCAGATCCGTGCGTTGCGTTAGGGACATAGCTTTAACCGATACAAAATATCATTTAAACAATGGCAAACATAACGATTAAAATACAAAAATACCGACCCATACAGCCAGCGTATGATCATGACACGTCAGGCATCCTGTAATTGACTACCCCGTTTGACTAATTCTGAGGCTATTCACCCTGAGCGGGGCGATGTAATTCAAAAAAAAACTGCCGCCCACAGACTAGCGGGCGGCAGTTTTTCATATTCTATTAAAATCTATACTTCCCGTAATTCCTCCTGTGGAAGGCTCTTCCCTTCCCGGTGTGGACGTTCGTAACGTTCGTAAAAATCTTCCTTCGAGTCCTGATAACTGGATACCGCACCCAGCATACTCAGCAACTTGATATAATACCAGGCCATATCTACCTGATGCGGTTTGAAGCCGCTTCGAGCGCTGCGGGGATACAAATGATGGTTGTTATGCCACTCGCCCGCCACAATACCCGGCCAGAGTTGATTCACCGACATGTCTCTGCGATTATAATCGATGCCCTCGCGCTGTCTGTTTTCGCCTTTACCATGTCCTTCGTAATTAAAAGTACGCACGCCGACAGCCCAGAACCCGGCTGCTCCAAACAACGTACAAGCGAGCGCATGACCGCCGAGCAAAAAGAAAGCTCCATACCAGAATGACCAGTTCGCTAACGTATAAAGAATAGCCCTGCCGGGATTCTGGTAGGATCCCCACTTAACGTATTGCTTGTAGGTATTGGCACGAATGCCAGTGTGCCTCATCATTGATCTAACCCGGCCATATTGCGCCTCATTCAGGTCCCATGCGATGGGCTGGTGGTTTACATCTGCCAGAAAACAGTAGAGGAAACCGCCTTGCGCATTGTAGGGATCGCCAGGCTGGTCGGATTTGACGTGATGAACGTGATGCGAGACCACGTATATCTCTTCCGGGATCATGCTGACCGTCAGATTTTGTGTTACGAACTGCCAGAACCTGTTACGGAACGTGTATGCGCGATGTGTACAGTACCGATGGTGCCAGATGGTACCATGCGTGCCCATTATGAACATGCTGTACACAAACGCGGCCAGAAGCAGTCCCCAGCTGAAAAATTTGAAAATGAACAGCGCCAGGAACGGCACCATGATCAAGACTTTTAGCCAGCTCATAAACGGCAGCCAATTCCGCTTGTCGCGAATGACATTCAGGCGGTGAAAAAATTCCTTGAAGAGCTGGCCGGGAGAAGGCTTAACCAAGTTGCCCGACTCATCTTGCCATCCGTACGACGGCCGGCGTAGCACAATATCAATGAAAGCCATAAAAATTTGGTGCTATGGTTAACGTATGTCTAACAACAAAAATCCTCCCATGCCGGGAGGATCTTCTGCTTGCTATATGATGTAGCTAATTAAAGTAAAGTCACATTAACTGCGTTCAATCCTTTTCGGCCGTTTTCAACTTCGTAAGTTACACGGTCGTTTTCGCGAATGTTGTCTTTCAAGCCTGTTGTGTGTACAAAAATGTCGTCTCCGCCATTTTCGGGAGAAATGAATCCGAAGCCCTTCGATTCATTAAAAAACTTAACCGTTCCTGTGTTCATAATATTTTATTTGTATATTTTTCAAAGATACGGTACCAAATCCGGAAATGAAATTATTGCAACTATTTATTTTAAAAAAATAAGCTCCGTCTGCCACCGATAAGGCAGAAACCCGAAAACCTGCAACAGGCAAAAAAAGGACGTCTCGAACCGATTAATAAGTTTGTCTTCTTACGAAGCCGTACCTGGTGAAGTTGATAGCTGGCTTCCTCCGACATTGATTAACTTTAATCAGATGCCACTCCGGCCACATTTCAACGATCCTCAACACTATGGCAACTTCACTCCAACACATCCATGATCATTCGCCCATGGGCGCAAACCTGATTGCCGACGGCGCTATTTTCAAAACATGGGCGCCCTATGCGCAAGCCGTTTATGTGATCGGCGAATTCAACCAATATGCACGCAACGATGCCAGCCTGCTAAACCGACAGATTGACGGTGTTTGGGCCGGGTTTATCCCCGGGGTCGAAGACCGGCAACGTTACAAATTTTACGTCATCGGCGAGGGAAGCGAAGGCCCTAAACGGGATCCCTATGCCCGCGAGCTGCAAACTCCATTTCCGAGCGACTGTATCATCCGCAAACCCGACTTTCCCTGGCATGAAACAGGTTTCCAAACACCCGCTTTTGAAGACTTTCTGATCTACCAGTTACACGTGGGTACATTTTTTACCCCACGTCTGCCTAAGGGAGGCACCTTTCTAGATGTTGCCCTCAAAATTCCACACTTCGCGAACCTGGGCATTACTGCCATTCAACTCCTTCCCATCCAGGAGTTTCAAACGGAATTCAGCCTGGGCTATAACGGCACCGACTATTTCTCGCCGGAAATGGATTTTGCTGTTGAGGACGCATTTATCGAAACTTATCTCGCACCCATTAACGCATTGCTAAGTGACCATGGTCAAGCTCACTATCATCCTGGTGACCTGCGGGGAGAGATGAACCAGCTCAAGGCCCTGATCGACCTTTGCCACGTTTATGGAATAGCGGTCATATTGGATGTGGTTTATAACCATGCCGGAGGTGATTTCGGGGCGGAAAGCCTGTATTTTTTTGACCGTCAGTCGTTCGACAATGGCGGAAACCTGAACTCACTTTATTTTACGGACAAAGGCCATGCGGGAGGGCTCGTTTTCGATTTTGCCAAGCCCGAAGTCCGGGAATTCCTGATCCAGAATGCCCGGTACTTTCTGGACGAATACCGCATAGATGGCATCAGGTACGACCAGGTCAGCGTCATCGACCATGATGGCGCTCCTCATGGGTGGGATTTTTGCCAGGATTTGACTTCTACCCTCAAATACCACAGACCCTCCGCACTCCATAAAGCAGAATATTGGAATGTCAACCCTTTTATAGTAAAACAGCCCCCTACCGGCGCGGGTTTCGATACTACTTTAACTGACGGATTGAGGATCGCATTGCGGGATGTCATTGCCAACTCCAGCCGCCCCGACGAACGCCCGCTACCCATGCAACGGCTTGGACAAAGCCTGTGGCCGGAAGGTTTCCCTGAACACTGGCGATTTGTACAAGGGCCGGAAAATCACGATATCGTTTATCTGAACCGGGAACCCCGCATCGCGCGCCTGGCCGATCCGTCCAATCCGAGGTCATGGTTCGGACGCAGCCGCAGCAGGGTTGCTGCCGCCATCAGCCTCACAGCCCCGGGAATACCGATGCTTTTTATGGGCCAGGAGTTTTTGGAAGACAAACCATGGTCCGATAACCTGGAATTCCACCAGGACCTCTTGCTACACTGGAAAGGCATCGACCAGGACGACAAACAGATGACGGATCACATACGGTTTTGGAAAGATGCCATCGCTTTGCGGCATAACCATCCCGCATTGCGCGGCCAGGGCTTCCGGGCCATTCACAGCCATGACGAAAATCGCGTGCTGGCCTGGCATCGCTGGACGGAACAAGGCGGTGACGTAATAATCGTCGCTCACCTGGCCACGCACGCCCACTACGATTACCGTGTAGGGTTTCCCAAGCCAGGAAAATGGCGTGAGATTTTCAATAGCGACTTTTACGAAAACTATCCCAACCCTGACGTTACCGGGAATAATGGGTCGGTTGAAGCGCAGGCTCTGCCGTTGCATGGCTTCGCGTATTCGGCTCCTTTGACCCTGCCGGCGAATAGTTTGCTCGTGTTTTCGCAGGCGTGATTAGGCAGGCGCCGGAGTTAGTTTACAGCCATAGTGCGACCAGCCCGGTGGGTCTGGGCAGGAAGGGCGTTTGATCATTGACAGTGTCTTACGGAATCCCCTAATCGCCGTTAAATAAATTATATAATCCTCTAAATAATTTTTTGAATATATTAATGAGGACGTTACTTCGAATTGCCTCGGGAAAATTTCATTATCAACGGGAGAAACAACAGACGTTCCCTCATTTTACCCAATTGTCTTCTAAACTTCCAAAATAAGATGGAATCGGTTGTTGTGTCCTATTTTTCCCAAAACCCCGATCAAAAATTCCTGGAATTGTTGAAAGAAGAACATCGCGAAATTAGCGCGGCATGGGAACAATCTAAAGACCCGAATAAGCAAGGTTATTTCAAGATCGAACATCTGGATCGTCCATTTGCTCAACAAGATCAGATACCAAATGATGTAGCCACTTACGGCGACAAAATTGTTCTTTTTCACTTTGCGGGACATGCCGGTCAACAGAAAATAGTTCTGGAAAATGGGGACGGACAGTTGCCGGGATTTTCCCTTCTTTTAGCAAAAGCAAGTAACTTAAAGTTAGTGTTCCTAAACGGCTGTGGTACACACGATCAAGTAGATCTTCTTTTTGAAAGAAGCAAAGTGAAGGCAATTATCGCAACAAGTCAGGAAATACCGGACTCCGTAGCAAAGGACTTTGCGACTGATTTCTATCGCCAAATAGCTAAAACCGGGGTTACTATCCAGGCTGCGTTCGATTTTGCAAAAGGCAAATTATTGTTCAAGGGCCAAGCGACGGGTGGTTATACCGAAAACGCTATTGTTTGGCGAGGGCTCGGAACAACAACACAGAGACAAGGCCTTGACCTATGGAAATTACATGTTCGGGAAGGGGCGGAAGCAATATTGACCGATCCATATTGGTGGGTCATCGGCGATCTGGCATTGACTCGTGTCATAAACCTCCCGATTCCTAAGATGTTTTTCATCTATGATGAACTTTCGAAAAATGAATATAACACATTTATTGACGAATTAACGCCGAAAATAGATAATGGAGAAGTCGTTGTAAACGGAACGTTCAACATTCAGGAGCAACTAAACATTGTTTCCGTCAATGCTGAAATAAATGCGGCTGATATTGTATTTATAATGATAAAAGACAAGCAGTTTTATAAATTCTGGCAATCATTACAGCTCAAAGTTGACGACTTTAAAGGCAAATTCATTGTCTTCGTTAAAATAAGTGATCCCGATTATTGTTTAGAAAAATTCAAAAAAGACAATCTAGAAGCAAACGCAATCATACCTTCAAATAAATGGGCGTATATACATCCACTTATCGGCGATGTGGATGATAAAATGAAAAAACTACTATTTGCAGAAGTATATAACGAGTTTATTAGGGATGTGATTGATGTTTTACCGAAATATATTGATGACTTCAATTTCAAAGATCCCAAAAAAGATTTTAAAAAATCTCTTCAATCCAGTCAAAGTAATATAATATTTGCCTGCCTGGAAGGTACGCCAAATTGCGGACACAATCTTTTACTGAAAAAATTCATCAAAGAGTTATCTAAAACAACCAAATCAATAAAAAAAATAAACCTTTCTTTTCGATTCAATCACACAGCAGACATAGATGAACTCGAAAAAGTAATTTCCAAAGAGCTAGGAACAGACGACAACTGTTATATTTCAATTAAGAATATAAATAGCCAGGAATCCGTCATCATCATCTTCGATGATTTACTACCCCCAAGTAATGTTGTAGATGCTAATTGGAAAGAACCAGTTGAATTAGTCAGTAAATTTCTTGATCGACTATCCGATAAACTTCCTCAGAAGATCATAAATAAGGTTGTAGTCATTGCCATACATCGGCAGTTCGATACAAATTCAATATTCAACTCCATTATAGGAAACACACCTGTCGCAAATATTCAAAAGGTATCATGCACAATGAAGTCATTGGAAAAGGATGAAATTGTGCAATGGAGGGAAGATGTCGATCCGGGAGGAAGCATCTTGACAAATCTGGACCCGGAAAACTTGCAAGTACAATGGCCTGGCTATCTCATCCCCGTACTTACGGAGATGGGCAAACAATTGCAAATTCCATCAAAGCTATTAGCAAAGATTATCGACTAAATTCATGACAGAGAAACCCTATCTCGGAGAGGCGCTAAAAGTGTCTCAGCCGGATTACGATGTGCACGGAAATCTAACAGGAAAAGAAATCCCACCATATAGACCAAGCAAAAATTTAATCGATGCCGTAAGGTACGCCCGTCTTCTCGGGCGGCCTCTCCTCATACGGGGGGAGCCAGGCTGCGGGAAGACAAAACTGGCACAGGCAGTCGCTTATGAGCTTTATGGTGAGCGCTATAAAAACTACTTCTTTGAATGGTATGTGAAATCAACTGCCAAAGCGGTTGATGGTCTTTATACCTTTGACCATCTGGCCCGCCTGCGCGACCTTCAGGGACTCTCAAAAACAGCAAGAGTTTTTAAAGACAAATATCTGACGCTTGGCCCTTTAGGACAAGCATTTAAAACGGACCGTCCAGCGATTGTACTGATAGATGAGATTGATAAAGCAAACATTGATTTTCCAAATGATCTGTTGCTTGAACTCGATCAGCGACGATTTAAAGTTCCCGAAATGAATGAACGTGGAAAAACCGATTTTGAAATTGAAGCAAAACATCCCCCTATTGTCTTTATCACCTGCAACGACGAGCGAGAATTGCCGAATGCGTTCTTAAGACGCTGTGTATTTCATTATATCACCATGTCGGGAGCGGAATGGCTCGAAATTGTAAAAGCACATTTCCCCGAAGAAGAATACAATATCTCCGACATCACACTCACTACCATCGTAACGTACTTTGACCAACTGGTTAGCTCCATGAAAAATGGAAATGCCACCAAAGCACCCGATACCAGTGAATTGTTGGATTGGGTCAGAACGATCCATCATTTTTGGTTAAATGACAAGGGTATCAACGATCTAAACGTTGAAGGAAATGAAGCAAATCAACGTACCGTAGAAGACTTTCTTCAACGTCTGAGCGAAGCGGGCCTCCCATATTCAGAAGTTCTCCTGAAGACCAAGGAAGATAGACAACGCTACAATGGATTGAGCAAGTGAAAAATCAAAACGACTTCCAGCCATTCCTTTTTAGTTTCTTCCTACGTTTAAAGAAGGAGGCCGGCATTGAATTGGACACGGAGCAATACGAGGCATTTTTAGCATGTTGGCTCGAAACCAAAACAAATGATAAGAGCAAAATTTTCCATATCTGTGAGGCCTTATGGTTATCCAGAAAAGAGTTTAAGCCTCGCTTTACCAAATTATTTGAAGAACAATTTGCGCTTTTTCAAAAATACTCCGCTCCTGAACATATTAACCTTACGAATCAGACCGAGAAAGAAGACGAACCCGAGTCTCCACCAGCAGATGCCGAGATAGCTCCGTTTCCTGCCGGGGGTGATGAAGAGAAAAAGGACGATGAAGCCGAAGACGACGATAAAAATCCACCCCGGAATCCTACTAACCCAGGTATTCCCTTACAAGGGGTTCCTCTACCGGAACCAATTGTCGATACCTCAGAGTGGTCTGAACTAAGTCTATCCATTCAAGATACTTCCAGGAATGGACATAGCTTAAAAGCAGATAAAAGATCCAGTTATAGCAAATCGACCTTTACATTACTTCCAGAAAAAGCGTTGCCTTTCACAACTCGGAAGGTGACCCAAATGTGGCGAAAAGTACCGACCTATTTTATTGACAAGCCCACTGCCAAATTGGACGCCCCGGCCCTTATTCAGCAATTGGTCACAGATGGCGTCATTCACAAGCCCGAGTATAAAACTGAGAAAACAGAAAATCAGCAAATCGTTTGGTTAACAGACCACGATGGCTCAATGAATCCATTTCGTGCCTGGGAAGCTTCTCTTTTACAAGCAATAACAAATAATCCTGGTAACAGACCCATCAAAGACCACGCTACGAATTTTGATCGCTATTATTTTCACGATTGTCCGATTGTAAATAGCGATACCAATAATTTTCGTTTGTTTTCAGACACATCACACACAAAACTGGTCGATTGGTCGAAGGAGCTAAACAAACACAAGTGGAATAAACACACCCAGGTAATTATTTTCAGTGATGCTGGTGCAGCCCATAAGAAACTCGATTTCGGACTCATCAGACAAATGCATGAATTATGTAAAATTATCCGTCAAACCACTTCTCGCATTCTATGGATCAATCCCGTACGCAAAACCGATGATTCCTCAGCACAATACATCTCCTACTTTGTAACAATGATATATCCCGACGACGCCAGTATAAAGCGATTTACGTCGGGGTTACCGCCTTTGGGATACGTTAATGAGAAGGTATACATCTTTGGTTTCAATGATCTCAAAAGTTATGACGACTGGGAGATGACGTTGCTTCCGGGATACGAATCTTTAAGCAGTCTTAATCAGGCCCAGATAGAAGGATTTTGTCAGGTATGTCCCACGGACGCACATTGGTGGATGCTCTGCCATGCTGCGTTCCCTGTCGCGCTGACTACCGATCTTCTGCAACAAATCTGGTGGAATTTCCAGGCAGACGAAACCGGCAAAACGTATCCTATTCCACTCCACACGGTTGATGAACTGCTTCATTCCCCGATTGTCCGCGAAATTGGACGAGACTTATATGAAATCAGTTTACCTGTTCGGGAAGTGTTGCTCAGATATCTGAGGGGCAAAGACAATGTTAACGGCGCGTCTTCCATTCTGTGGGGTCCGGTGCGCGAATGGCGCCTGGCTGCCTTTATGGGGCTATATCTGAAAGAGCGCCGAAACCATGTACCTACCGGCGCGCTTGCAGCAGCAGAAAAAATCAACTACCAAAAGCAAACTTTGACCTCGTCCGAGTTAACCGAAGAAATAAATTCACTATTGACAACTTCTCAAACCAGTACAAATCCTGCGCAGCGACTGGAAGCACTGTCTCAAATTGAATATTTATTAAGCACCATTCCAAGCGAATCAAACGCGGAGAAGGGAGCCCACAACTTCGATTCTATTCAAGCCCTGAAAAAACTGGTTGATAGCATAAATTTGGCTAAAAAAGGATCACCAAATGCCGTGGAGTCTTTCAAAGAAGCCCAAAGTCGTATAGGTGTCAATCCCTCGCAGCAAGGATATAAAGTCAAACTGCCTAGGGAGGTGCAAGAGGTGTTGCTGCGGAATACTACCAGGGATCTTATTAACCATGAAAGTTCTATCGTCCCGGTTGTGCTGTCTTACTTTTTATCGGGATCAGAAGATAATCTTACGTATTCATATGTGGTACAAGAGTACAATACTTTATTGCTGGTATGGGACGAGCATAATCTGGACTCAAATAATTATTTTAAAGTCGATCACAGGGCTAGGCGCTCCCCGCAGTTAAACGACATTCGGGAGGATATTTCTTTGTTTGGAGACCGAACAGTCTTGCTTCACTTCACTGGGTTCATTCCCGAAAATACCTTTTTCACTAATGATAGTTATAGCGACGGGCTTGCTGACATTTTAGTTGATTTACCAAATCTTAAATTGGTTTTTTTTGACGGAGGGATCGCCGATCACATAGTTAGCAGATTAGTCGAGAGAGGAATTAAGGTGGTTATTGAGTCCAGATCAGGGGCTTTGAACAAGGAAGGATTCGATTTCGCAAGACACTTTTATCGGAAACTTACTGCAACTGGAAATACCATACAAGAATCTTTCCAATATGCCCTCGCTAAACTCCAACTAACAAGAACAAACTCAACAGGTCTCGATAGCGACTTAGATGAATCTATGTGGAAGTTATCCGCGAACCCGAGATATGAAACACTACTTCACGATCCGGATTGGCACGTCATCACAAAGGAGCAAGAAAAACCTAAGCACTTAGAAGTACCGAAGCTGTATTGTGTTTTGGTTGGAATAAGCAATTATGATAAAGCAAGAAAAATTTCAGCCAGCTTACACACTGACCTTGAATTAGTTGAGAAACATTTGCTATCACTTGCCGATTTTGAGGTCCACCTGACGAAGCTAACAGACCACGAGGCGACCAAAGACAAGATAGTCCGCACCTTTCGAAATACCCTTGGCCAAGCCCATTCAGAGGACACGGTTTTATTCTGGTTTTCAGGACATGACGCGATGGAGGAAGCCGATACGATTTGGGGAGAAGCTGACGGTCTTTTGGATTGCCTTGTTTGCTATGATGGCGGAACAAATAAACCGGCTGACTATTTGATTACCCACAAGGAAATCCACCTTCTGCTAAACGAACTGTACAGTGCAACAAGAGCTCACATCGTAACCATCTACGACTGCAAATACCAAGGGGATGGCAAGTTAAAAAATGACGTTCCTGACTCCTCGTTGAATACTAATCGAAGTTCGGCATTCCCAATGAGAGATTGGAATGACTTTATATTCAGTGACTCAGTATCCCGAACAGACATTATTAACAAACGATCCGGCTATCTGTCGGAAACAGGGACATATTTTCAAATATCAGCGAGTGAGCGCACTAAACCCGTGACAGAAGTAACAAAAGGAGGAGGATTCATCAAATCATTTGTTAAAGCGCTCGGAGATCAAAAAGAGACCATCTCCTATGCGCTTCTCATTAACAGAATCCAACAATATATGCGGGGAAGACACAACGGGCAATCTCCCCGGCTGTTTATTGCGGGAAACAACAAGGATTCAAAACAGATTGGTTTTTTAAATAAGCCTACTCCAAAAACGCGAAGACCTCAAGAAACAATTTTCAATCCCGACCTGGGATGGCTGTTAAACCTCGGTGTCCTTCATGGCGTAAACAAACATTCGAAAATTACGCTCACTGACCCACTTGCTGCAAATGACACTTACTTTGCTAGGCCAAAGGAACAGGAGATCTACGCGGACTACACTGTACTGGATGTCCAGGGCATTCATGCCGAAACTGCCTACCAAGCGGACGTTCGGAATCTATCAACAGGAAAGCTGAAACTATTTCTGGAAAATCATGATGCAACGATCGAAGAATGCGACGATTTACTTGCTGCCCTGACTGACACGTCAAATATTGAATTTGTCGACAGCGACTGTAATTACAAGTTTCATATTCGCTGCGCCAAGGTTTATATCACTTCCCCAAGTGACAAATATAGGCCTCTGATCGTACCAATGCCATACAATACAAAGGAAGACGTACAGAAGTTAAAAGAAACATTTCAACAAATCGCCCGCTGGCATTATGTAAAGAATCTAAAAGATGGGCTTCAAGTCCGTCAATCCCTGATCAGTACTGAGTTATTTGAATTGAATAGCGATGGATCTAAGTCGGCAATAGATATATCGAACAGGCTTGCAAGACCTGTATTTCGAAAAAATGAAACAAAATGCGAGTTAAATCTTGTTGTTAAAATCACTAACATTAGTGAACAGGATCTCTATGTTGCTGCTCTCTATTTGAGCAACTTATTTGGAATTACTCCCCGGCTTACGCCTATGCAACCGCAGTTATTACTCTCAGGAGAGTCGATGGTACTCAGCTATCAACAAAATCACTTTATTAGACTCGAATCAATCGGTCTTGAACAAATTTACAATTTCGCGTCCATTAACGAGTCTATAAAATTTATAGTAAGTGATCAACTGTTCGAGACAAATGGATTCAGTATAGATAATTTAGAAAACTTAGAGAAGTTGGAGAATCCTGTAACGAGATAAAATATGGCTCTTGGCAGAGAAAAAAAGACCCTTTCAGAACCTTCCGGTTGGTCAGAAGAAACCCTTAATCTTGAAATAGAAAATCCATTTTACAACAGGTTTTCTGAAAAAAAACTTCAAGAATTATTGGAATCCGAAGACAGTGCCTACTTCGCAGCTGGTCAATTTTGTGAAGTCGAGCTCGATAGGTTCGGACAACCGACAAGATGGAGATTAAAGCCAGATTTGATAGTCGAAAGCGAATTTGAGAATCAGACCACGGCGCGGTCATGGCTGGGAAATCAAATTGAAACGACTATTAGACACAACCGCTATCGTCTTTTAAAAAAGAACCCCAAGAGAAGCAAAATTCTTGCATTAGGTGATTCCTGGTTTCAATATCCGCTGCTAGAAGTAGATATTTTAGATCAGTTATCAAGATTATACGCGATTTACAGTGTCGCAAATCCAGCAGCTTCACTGGAAGAAGCTATCAATTCGGGCAACTATCTGAAAGCAGAAGAGTCCGGCGGGTTTGATTTCATCATTGTGAGTTATGGCCTTAATGACCTTTTTGGAGAAGATTTCCCCTCCTTCTTGAATGGCAAACCCAACGAGGAAAATAGTAAAATTGATCGTTATCTATCGACCGAATTCTTCAAAAAATTAAGTACCATAGAAATAAATTTTAAAAATCTTTTTAATAAATTATTATCAAAACATCCGAATTCGAAAATATTTTTTCATTGCTACGATTATTTCATACCACTAAAAACAAGCGCTGAAAAAATCAACTGGGTAGGCCGCACTATGACTGAATCTGGTATAAGTCCTCAGAGCCAAAGACAAAATTTAGTCAAATACATTGTAGACAGATTTGCAGATAAACTAAGCAGTATTACCCAGGATAATCAATTCAGAAATAAGGTAACTTTTGTTGACACTCGCAACAGTATCCCTCCAGACCAATGGGCCAATGAACTGCTACCGAGCAAGAATGGATTCCAGGCAGTCGCAAATGCTTTCATTAATCAGATACAAAAATCGTTAGCAGATGATAGCTTGGCTGACCTTGATTTTAAAGAAAGAGTCCAGCAATTGTATAGTGAAAGAAAGATGGTCGTACGCGACGATCTTCAAAAATTCCGCTGGGGTGGAAATGCGAAGACTGATGGATATTCTTTAAATGCGAAGGTCGACAAAGCAACGAGTTCAAGTGTATCTTATAAGGTTAAAATTACAGTACTTTCTCCCGATAAAAAAGACGACAGGCAGGTAGCCATTTTTCTGCATGATACATTTTCCAGCGAGATTAAGTATTTGAATTTCAAAGACGGAGCAGCCCGGCTCGAAGTTACAGCTTACGAAGCCTTCACGATCGGTGCCTATACCGAAGGTGGTACGATGCTGGAACTTGACCTATTGGAGCAGTCGGACCTCCCTGAAAAATTTTACTACAAACATGATTTTGACATCTTGTGGCTGCATCACGATAAATCATTTGACAGGCTTATCAAAACTTTAACAAAATATGGCACAACATTTTATCAGTACGAATCATGGCAGGAGGCGCAGGAGAAATGTCTGAAAAAGGAATTCGACTTCATTATTTCGTCCCTTTCAGCCTACAACTCAGGAAGCGACCACTCCAACCTATTGAATGCTTTCGATAAACTTAATCAGTCTACACCTATATTGTTATTTTCAGATGAAAATAACTACTTGAATACCCAACAACTAGATCCATTATTACGTAAGAGTCTGCCGAAAATTCTTTTAATAGGAAACAACTATACTTTCTTGAACCCTATCATTAATCAGCTACCTCAGAACACAATTTACCGGCAATCTTCATTCGCCAAGGCATCGGTCTTTCTTAAAGACAATCATTGCGACCTGATTGTATGTTCAATTCCAGGTAGCCGACATCAGGAAGAGCAATTAAAAGAATTGAATGAATTTAATAAAATCAGGAAGAAAACGCCATTGGTTTTCTATTCAGGTGAAGAAAGCCTGGAACCTTCTTTACTTCAAATCTTAACAAACAACGCCGTTGTGGCTCTCAACCTGAAAACAACAGTTCTAGTTAAACTGATTTACAAGATTATCACAAGCTCTTAGAAATACAGCAGTCGTTAACGCCATTAAACAAAAAAATCGGGATGACCGCAGCCATCCCGATTCTCACTTAAGCTTTAACAGATTACAACTTAAAAGTTTGAAGCTTTTCCAGTATCCCACCACAAACGGGTAGCGATATCATCTTTCGCGCCAGCGCCCATTTTCGTTACTGCATCTGTAACGGCAGCAGTATTGCCGGTTCTTTCTGCGTTTACAAACGGCATCCTTTTGATCCATTCAGTCGCAGGAATTACGCCCCAGTCGCCATTACTGTCGTTTTTGGCTACGTGTGGGATTTTTGGATAGCCTGTACGTCTGAAATCAACCCAGGCTTCCTGCGTATTGGTGAAGGTGTTCAGGTATTTCTGTGTAATGATCTTTTCCAATTTCAGCTCGTTGGAGTCCGCATTGTTCCAAGCCACGGTAATAGTTGAAGCAGCAGTAAAATTGTTACGGGCATCAATAGGATCGACGTAATTGATGGGTTTGCTCGTAGCATCCGCAATATAAGCATCTACGCCGCCTGCACCCCAATCGGAGAAAGACAACTTGATACCTTCTTCATAGTTGGTTTTAGGATCACCTGCACCTTTCCAGCCCCTGAGTCCGGCTTCCGCTTTCAAAAATGCCACTTCCGCCGCAGTGAAGTTCCTTCTGAACTGCACCGTCTGGAAATCTTCGGCCACTTTTGAGAACGGAACGTGGTCCGCTTTCGCTTTGATGTAAGCACCGTTCCTTACCCCTTTGTAAGGCACAGAAGGGTGATCGGCATACAAAGCGGCGTTCGTCATCGGAGCATAGTATTTGGAGATCCGGCCGTCTTTCAAACCAATCAAAAACGATTCCATCGGTGCGCCCATGCGGGTATCATCCCATTCGTAGCTAATCTGAGCAACGGGTATCTTGCTTCCCTGCAAAGAGTTGGTAAAATTGTCAGCATTAGTGGCAATCAAACCGGCAGGATCGGCCAATGCTTTTTCACCCTCCGTTTTTGCCAGTGCCGGATCTACTTTCGAAATCCGCATAGCCAATCTCAGACGCAAGGAGTTAACCACTTTCTGCCACTGCGGGATACTGCCAGCATATTTTGACGGGTCGAATTTTTTGAATCCGACATACTCCTTGTTGGCATTGAAGTCTGTCTGGATAGAATCCAGTTGCTTAAAGAAATACGGATACAGGTCCGACTCCTTATCGTATAATATCGAATTGGCGCTGCTACCATATTGGGAATAAATAACCGGTCCGTGCACCCCTGTCAATTTGGACATTCCGTAAATGCGGATCAATTTGGCCCAGGTCGCAAACATCGGCAAATTATATTCTTTGGCTAGCTCGATCACTTGTTTTGAAGGCGACATAATGCTACCATACACGCGGTTCCAGTAGGTGTTCCAGCGTATGTAGTAGGTAGTGTTATTTACGTTACCTACAAAGTCGGTCGGCGTACCCATGTATCCCATCCAGTTGTCGGAGCACAAATCTTCTTCGATCTGGTGCCCGTTGAGGTTGAAGATCATGCCGGAGAACGGAGAGCCAAGAAGGTTGTTATCTTCGAGGAGCTGCTCTCTTGAAATTTCATAAGGATTCCGGTTGGCTTCAATAAAATTATCCGTACAACCTGCGAATGCCACCAGGGATATCAATGCTATAATTATTTTTTTCATGTCAATAACTTTTGAGTTTTAGAAAGAAAACTTCAGGTTCAAACCATATGATCTCGTAGATGGCAATCCAAACACATCGGTCGATTGCAAATCGTTATTGGTACTCATAGCCTGCTCAGGATCGAAAGGCGCATCTTTATAGAAGAAGAACAGGTTTCTGCCTACGAAAGAGATAGAGGCATCCTTAAACACTGGATTTGTACCTTTTGTTTTAAAGTTGTAGCCTATCACAAGCTGCCCTAATCTAACGTTGGTTCTTGAATACACATATGGTTCCATGATCTTATTTCTGTCACCAATCGCGGAATAATAAGTGTATGGAGCAATGGAAGTAACAGCTACTCCCTCAGGTGTAACCGCATTGATGGCTACTGATCCGGCGTCCCTGGCTACCGCAGATCTCTCGCTTACACCATAAGAATCCAGGAATGCCTCAGTTTTGGAGAATGCTACGCCGCCGAATTTACCGTTCACGAGTACGCTGGCAAAGAAGTTACGATAACTCAGGTTGTTGGTCCATCCCAACAGGAGCTTAGGGTTCACATTGCCTACCAATTCTTGCTTAGCTGCCTTAGTGGTGACACCATTGGCATCCAAAATGATCTGCCCTGCGTCATTTCGCGCGAATTTGTAGATATACACGTCGTTAAACGAACCACCTGCTTTGATGATCGACGCAAAACCTTCATTGTCACCGCCCACCTGGTAGTCAGGGTTAGACGCGATCAGTTCTACGATTTTGTTTTTGTTCTGAGAAGCATTGAGCGTGGTATTCCAGCTGAAATGATCCGTACGGAAAGGCTCTGCATTCAAAGTAAGCTCAAATCCATGGTTTTCTATCCTTCCCGCATTGATATAATAAGTTGTATATCCTGAGCCCGAAGGTGCCGCCAGCGAAAGGAACTGGTTGGTGCTGACGCCGGTGTAATAAGTAAAATCAAGCCCTAACTTGTTGTGGAAGAATTTGGTTTCCAAGCCATACTCGTTGGCTACAATTTTCTCCGGTTTCAGAGTGGTAAATGGTACTTGTGAAGCGTACGTAATACCACCCACACCATCCGCGGTGCCTGCGCCGCCAATGACGTTCAAAGGAACTACCCTGTTATAAGGTACTTCGTTGGCAGTCTGAGAAAATGAAGCTCTTACTTTCAGCAATGAAACAGCCTGAGGCAAGTCAAGCATCTGGCTAATTACAGCAGATCCTCCGACAGAAGGGTAAAAGTAAGACTGATTACCGGTAAGAGCCAGTGTAGAAGCCCAGTCGTTACGCCCTGCAAGATCCAGGAAAAGGAAGTCCTTGAACCCAAGAGACAAGTTGGCGAATGCGCCTTGCTTAATGGTATTGCTGTAACTCGGATGGTTATTGAAAACTACGTTGTAGGGCATATTCGAGAACGTGAATATGTTGGGATACTGTAACGTGTTCGTGCCATTGTTGACAGTCATTCCATCGTAGTACTTATTTTTCTGATAACTAAGACCGGCCAAGGCAGTCAAACTGAACTCACCAAAGCTCTTGTTATAGGTAAGGATACCATCTGTGTAGATCGACTGATCGGTGTATCTTGCGTAGTTCCACGTACCGTTCGGGCCAACGCTTACAGAGTTGCCGCCCGCCGCGTAGCGCTTGTCATCCAAAACATTGTTATAGTCAATATTCGCCCTTACATCGAATTTAAGATTCTCAATGATATCATACGATAGTTTCACATTGGCAATGAGCCTTTTGTAGGTCTGCAACTTAGGATCCTTGTAAAGTTCCCAGTAAGGGTTGTTCTGTTTTTCTTCAGTAGAATACCAGTTCATCTTGTTCATATTCCGATCCTTATTGAACACCGCGTAGTTGTCTTTGTAGCTTTGGAAATCGCGGTCTCTGGCGAACAGGTACAAACCAGTCAGCGGGTTGTTATAATAACCTGCACCCGGGCGGTTCTTGGATACTTCGGAAGACAGGATCACACCGGAGCTGATTGTCATCTTGTCTTTCAGCAGTTTGGTGCTTTGTCTGAACGAAAAGTTGTTTTTCCGGTAGGTATTCGTTGGCATGATACCTTTCGAAGAAATATTCGCGTAGGAGAAGTAGACATTCGTTTTAGCGTTCCCGCCAGTGATTGCCACTGAGTTGGTGAAGGTAGCGCCAGTCTGAAAGAAGTCTTTAATATAATCTTTCTGATAATTGTCTGATTTCACTTCCGCTGTTCCTGTTGGCGTCCAGCTGTAATCCCCGCCCACACTGCCATAACGATACTGAAAATCAGGAAGGCCGGATACTTTTTCCAATACCGCACTGGAATTGAAGTCCACAGACAATTTACCTTCTTTGCCCTTTTTGGTGGTGATCAGAATGACACCATTCGCACCCTGGCTACCATACAGAATAGAAGCATTTGCTCCTCTCAGAATGCTGATACTTTCGATATCAGCCGGGTTAATGGCAGAGAGACCATCGCCACCATCCGTTCCTCCATAAGAACCTGGCTGGCCGCCTTTGTTATTGACCATCGGAATACCGTCGATCACATAGAGCGCCTCGCTTGATCCCTGCAAGGATTTGTTACCCCTAAGGACGGCCCTGGTAGAACCACCCGCACCGGAGCTACTTACTTTGATGTCGATACCGGCTGCCTTACCATTAAGTGCATCGACAAAGTTGGTGTTCGCTGCGGCTCTCAGTTCTTGTCCGCCGATTTGCTGCGTCGCGTAGGTAAGCGCTTTCTTGTCTCTTTGGATACCCAAAGCTGTTACCACAACTTCTTCCAGGACGGCGGCTGATGTTTCCAGGACCACATCCAATACGCTCTGTGCTCCAACGGTAACTTCCTTAGAATTAAAGCCGATCGATGAAAATATAAGGATTGCCTGGTCATTGGGAACTTCGATCGAAAATTTACCATCTGCATCTGTGCTCGTACCCACTTCACTTCCTTTAATAAGCACCGTAGTTCCTGGTACAGCCTCACCCTTAGAATCGGTTACCTTCCCTGTAACAGCTTTTACATTGGCACGGGATTTCACCGCTTGACTTAACGCACCGTCCAATTTCACAGGCGCGGCAAACGATGTGCCCATCGACGCTGCGAAAACGGCGGCTTGATAAAAAGTAAGTTTCATCCACAGAGGACACTTAACTTCCTTTGTTCTTTTCATAATTTTTGTTGGTTAATTGGTATAGAAATTTTAGCATAGGGACTCCGCTCGTCTTGGCAGACGATTGCAGTATGGGAAACCTATAAAGTCTTAACTAAGAGGCTTCTTTCATTCGTAGGGGATGATGTAGAGGGTTACGGCATAGGCAATACTTGAAATTATTTGATAAAAAGTAACTTAATTAGGCAATTCGTACAATGAACAGGCCATTGATTTTGAATTTTTTTTCAAATTAGTAATTTTATTAGGCAGTTTGTACGATCGGCGATCGATTATTTTAATTTTTTTCAAATTATTTAGATCTGGGCCTGCAAATTGGGCTCAGGTCATTAAAAATTTAGATTTTTTCCGGTTGAATCACTTGTGTTCTCGAACCCATCTTTGCTTTTACCGCTTTTCCGGGATTGATTGACCAAGTCGCGGGCGCCATTCCAGGGAAGTGCCCCTTCCGCCAGTTTAGTTAATGAAAGGAAGCCATTAACGAGCCACAGTATACGACATTGGATTGCACATTTCCCAGATCGACTTAAATAATCACAAGCCGTACAGAAACGCTCGCCGGTTCGATCGGCTAACGAAGTAATAATATGGTATCCCTGATCACCCGCGTGCGACCGTCGTCGAATTCAACCGTCAGTTCGTAAGGATAGGCCCCCGGCTGCGCCCTGTCGCCTTTGTAAAAACCATCCCACAGCGCGTAGCCGCTCTCCACCGTTTGGTCACTCCGGGAGGCGACCACAGTTCCCCACCGGTTGAATAACCTGAAATGCCGGATTCTCAACTTACCGGTGGCAAATTTCAGTTCCATCACTTCGTTTTTTCCATCAAAGTCGGGAGAGAATGCCGTGGGGATGTACACGTTTTCCAAACAAATCTCGCGGATGTAGAGAGACCGGGCCACATGACAGCCGGCAGTGTCTACCATATATACAGTCTGAACGAGGGGCGACAAACCGTTGAATACGGTGTCAGGCACAAAATTGATCGCGTCGATCGAAAACAACAGCGGGCCATTACCGATAGCATGGATAGATATGGCACCATCGTTGCCTTTGCAGCTCGCATTATATTCGATGATATTCAAAAATTCTGGCGCCGGCGCCTTTCCGATCACAATTTTCTTACTGGCCATACAACCGCCTGGGTCTTTTACAAAAACCTCATAAGCGCCCGGAGTTACATATGAGAAATTGGGCGATGTTACATAGTTTTCGCCGTCGAGTGAATATTGCAGCTCGCCAGTACCCGTGGCGATCACCGTGAAACCACCGAATTCAGCTCCGCATCTCGCGTGTTCGATTTCTACTTCCTGTAATACAACCGCATCGTTTTTATCAGCGACTTTCACAGCCATACTGATTTCACATCCCAGCGAATCTTTCGCCCGAAGCATGTATTCGCCGCTTTGCAAGTCGGAAAAAACGCCCGACTCCCGAAACGGCTGGTTGTCGAGCGCATAGGTAAGCGGACCATACCCCCCTTGCGCTTGTGCAAGAATACCGCCACTTTCTGATGTACAGGAATTGGTGGCCACTACCATCAAAAAGGTTGGGCGCGTCCTCTTTTCTACGGTCACCTCGCGCGAAACAGGACACCCGGCGCCCGATTTGACAGTAAGCTGATACGTTTTCGCATACAAACCCGGGAAAACGGATACTGATTGAAACATGCCGTTGTCCAGGCTGTCAGTCATCGGCCCGTCTCCGGTAGCCGTCACCGAAATAATCCCATTGTCCTGGTCGCAACTGGTATGGGTCACTTGCAGGTTCGTTATACTCGGCTCACTGACCTTGATAATCACAGGAACCGGCGGCGTTTCCACGGCGTGGAAGATCTGGGTTACATAGAAAGTGTCGGTTTGGGTCACTTTCGTTTCATAGGTATTGCCGGTGTGCAACCACTTCGATTTTTGCGGGTCAGCATACCACCGTATATCTTTCCCCGTCACTTGCAGGGTTGCTGTTTCGCCCTTGCAGTAGATGTCTCTGGATTTGAGCCTCATTCTGTACAAGTCCATCGTGAGTTTCATCCCGCATTCGAATTCCCTCATCCCTAATAGCCTTTCTTCGTCGGGATAATAGGTAAACGAATATTTGCTGTCACAAGGCGCAGATTGTGCAACGTTCATCGCTGTGATCTCGGCAAATTGCATTTGACCTACATTGCTGTTCACGGAAGCGCCACTGATTTTCCACTCGACAAAGTAGGGTGTCTGGCTCGTAACCTGCTGAAAACAGCTACCATTGATTGTACTGCCGTTTTGCGTGAGTTCCAACGCAGTGGGCCAGAAAGTAACCTCATCCGGCCTCGGGCCAAAGTCCATCCCCTGCCAATAACCGGAAAGATCCTGTCCCACAACAGGGGAAAGTCCCGGTAAGACAAACAAAACAAAAGCCAGCCCTTGCAAAATTCCCTCATACGATACTCCTACCCGGCAAACAAATTCTGATAACAGCCCCCGCCCGAAGGACAGATAAACGTTTGGCTAGCAATATATAAAAAGAGAAGATCATTGTGGCTGGCTATTAACCGATTACTCGCCGGAACTGTTCACGTGCAGATTACCGCAGGCATCGTTGTGGGTGCCGGAGGTTATCCTCCGAACATCGAAATGAGCTTATCCGTAGCGCCTTCCGCATGCATCCATTCCACCCCATCCAGCGATTCCCGCGCCTCTGCTAACGCTCGGGCCTGCATTGGCTTTTCATAGGCGGCAATGGCAGATCGCAGGTCTTTATAATCTGCGTTTGTCAGGCATTCGCTTAACTCCATAGCATCCAGCATGGCTAAATTCACCCCTTCTCCGGACGGAGGCATAATATGCGCCGCATCTCCGAGCAAAGTGATGTTCGATTGAGCGTCCCAGAACTGATCCAATGGCATACAATATTGCGGACGTATCAAAAGCGGCAGACTTACATTTTCAAAAAGCTCCAACCACAGATCACCCCAACCCACAAACTCATTTTTGTACCATTCCAGCAGTTGTGACCTGTCCTTCAAATCAATCCTACTGCTTTTTTCCCAGTTTTCATCCAATTTCTGGCTGACATAAAAATCAATACTGCCATCGCCTTTTGCGGATACATGTAAATACATATCATTACTGTGCACATAAATTTTCCCACCTTTTAGCAATGCATTGATACGGGATGCGCTGTTTTCGGAATCTTCCACATTTCCCTGAAAAATGGTGGTACCGGCATAAAAAGGTTCTTCAGACGTTACAAAAGGACGGATTTTTGAATTCGCACCATCTGCACCCACCACAATGTCCGCGACAACAATGGACCCGTTTTTAAATTCCAGCTCCCATGAATCACCGGTTTTAGATATGGTTATTAAATGACTGTCCCAAACCACCGTATCAGTCTGAAGAGAATCCAGCAAAAGATCCCGCAAATCTCCCCGGTCAATTTCCGGCCTGAACGACGCGTCGCCAAAATCTTTACCGGATTCTGTGAGGTGTTCGTCGTAAATGACATTGCCTTCCCTATCTACGACGCGCCCTTTGTCTGCACCCGGCCTGTATGCCTTTTTAAATGCGTCCAATAATCTTGCTTTTTCGATCGCCTTCAAGCCCGAATCATCGTGCAGGTCGAGTGTCGCGCCTTGCACGCGTACATCCCTATTAAAGTCCCTTTCATAAACTTTCACATCCGCGCCTTTGAGTTGTAAAAGCCTTGCGAGTGTCAAACCACCCGGACCACCGCCTATTATGGCTATTCGTTTGTTTTCCAGTAACATGTCTTGCTGTATTTGTTAATGATTATTATTTCGCAAGCAAAACTATCGTTACTTTTATAGATAAAATAGCCACATTGAATTCAAAAATAGTCGTAAATGAAAATAGCAGTTACTGATCACGGATCGGGGATCACGCGGGAATTCGCCAGGGCGATCGGCGCTACCGTTCGCGGCCGCTTCATCGATATCCCCAAAAGCAAGGGTGAAGGCTACATTACAGGCTTCTCCTGGGGAAGCGACTTGCGCATGATGATCCGTCATTACCATCTCAAAGAGGATGTCATTATTGAGCGGACAAACTTGTTGGCCGAGGAGCAGGACGATGTCGTCTTTCTACTGAGCGGTATTTTCGCTTTACCGGTACAGTCCGAAAAAGAACTGTCACCCGAACGGGCCTATGTTTTTATCTGTACGCATGCTGTTTCCTCTGTCATGGAAATGCCTTCCAACACGATTTTTGGTAGCGTTTCCATCGCAGTTTCTAGAAAATACCTGCGTCAGCTCTTTGGACACATAGATCATCGCGCTGTGGCGAGCCTTCTGAGAGCCGGAGGTAATTTTGTTTTTGAAACCGGCATTTCTCCCGAAATGATCAGGGCCGGCAGCGAGCTTCTGCATTCATCGGTGCATGAAAGCCTCGAAAGTCACTACTACAAACTGAAATGTGAAGAGCTTTTATGCTACATCTTTGACATATTGGTTCAACGCGAAGGGATGTCGGCAACGAGCATGCATATCGACGATATCAAAGCCATTTACGCCATTTATTCCCGTTTGCAATCGCATTTGGATCAGCCGCCCCACATTGCCGGGCTCGCAAAGGAAGCGGGCATGAGCGAACCCAAACTACGAAAATTATTCAGGCAGACCTTCGGCAAAGGCGTTTTTGAGTATTACCAGTTTGCCCGGATGCAGGAAGCCGCAAAGCGGCTGACCGGTAAGCGGCTGACCGTCTCAGAAGTTGGCTACCGACTGGGTTTTACCAACCTGAGTCATTTTTCAAGGGTTTTTGAGGAGCATTTCGGCGTGAAACCGAAGAAGTATTCTGCTTTGTGAAAAAGCCTGTCTAATCAATGCTGTAAAAGAAACTAGCCAGTTCCGCGGCAAAAACATCGGGTACTTCCAAGGCCGCGAAGTGCCCGCCTTCTTTCATTTTCCGGAAGGTAACCACGTTGACGAAGCGTTCTGCCCATTCTCTTGGGAATTGCGCTTCCCTCGGGAACACGGCGACGCCCGCAGGCACGGCTGACTTCTCCAACGGCTTTGCCCCGCTCCATTGGGCAATGGCATCCACCTTGTACATCCTCACCGACGTGGCGACCGTTTGTGTCACCCAATAGATCATGATGTTCGTCAGCAATTCATCTCTGCCGCCAAAGGCGTTTTCCAGGATATCGGCAGGAGCGCCGGCATTGCCAAAGCTAAGTATCCAGGCCGCCAATCCAGCGGGTGAGTCGTTGAGACCATAGGCAAGCGACTGTGGTTTGGTGGAATGCACCATGGCATAAGCACCCTCGCTGTACCACCATTGCTGTACAAATTGCGCAAACTGTTGTTCAGCTTCCGTCATCGTAGCCGGATCTTCCTGGCCCATCGGATACCCGATATCCGTAAAATGGACGCCCGCTACCACACCGACATATTTGGACGCCAATGCCTTCGTTACGCCCATTCCCACATCCCCGCCAGCCGCATAGAATTTTTCGTAACCGAGATTTTCTGTCATTAATGCCTTCCATAAATCGGCAACTGCCTCGCTTGTGAGAGCTGTTTTCTCCGAAAACCCGAAGCCTGGAATGGAGGGGATCACCAGGTCGAAGCTCTGTTCACCTTCGGTCAGGAGTGGAATGATTTTGTGAAACCGATAGTAACTGTCGGGCCAGCCGTGCGTCAATATGAGCGGCTTGGAATTTTTGCCCTTTCCCGTGATATACTGGAAATGTACTTTCACGCCATGCACATTGGCGATGTATTGCGGATATTCATTGAGGGAAGCCTCCTGCTTGCGCCAGTCGTACGTGTGGAGCCAGTAATGCAACAGTTCTTTCAGGTATGTTTCGCTGGTGCCGAAGTGCCAGCCGGAGCCATCTGCTTCGCCAGGCCAGCGGGTATTTTGCAAACGGCTTTTTAATTCATCCAATACTTGTTGCGAAACCGATACTTTGAATACCTCAGTGTTTTTCATGGTCGACATCTTTTTGTTTCGTGAACAGGTTAAGTGGAACGAAGGTATCGCTACCAACGGAGGCGCTGTTAGGAAGGATGTCGGGAAAAATGGTAAAAATGTCTGCCCGGATACATTAACCCCGGCGATATTCGGTAGGCGTCGTGTTGGTAAATTTTTTGAATGATTTATTGAAATGGGAAGCATCTTCATACCCCAGCCAATAACATATCTCCTGTATGGAAAAACTGGTCTGTTTTAGTAAACTTTTCGCTTCCATTATCACATATTCATCGATAAAGGTTTTAGCTGTCTTACCCAGCTCGGCTTGTAACACTTCGCTCAGATATTTCGGGGTGATATTCAATGCGCAGGCGTAATGGGCCACTTCTTTATGCTCGGGAAACTGCTCCGCGACCAGCTTTCTGAATGCGTGTGTGATCTTCTCCCTGTTCGAAATGGTATTGTTTTGGAGCTGGCCCGCTTGTTTTGCGTGAAATGAATCCGTCAACATCAGGATTGAATAAACAATACCCGGAACAGCGCTTGGTTCATCTTTTAATTCTTTCAGCAGTTTAAATAGTGAGGCCATTCTGCTGGTTTCGTCGGCAGTCAGCCTGATAACATGTTTGCCGCCATGAAAAAAGTATGGCATTGCCTGTAAAAAGGAATTGGTTTTCATTCCCTGAAACAATTCTTCAGTAAAATAGACCGTGTCGTGTTCTGCGGAATAGTTGCCCGTCCATTGGCAAACCATTCCAGGCCCCACAGTGGTAAGAGATCCTGTGGCCAGCTCATAATCCGTACTGCCGATCCTGAAAATATCTCCATCTCCGGAATAGGTCATTCCCAGGCCATAAGTAAATGTCCGGAATGGAAAGTTGACATGGGCACTTTGGTAGGTTTGTTTGTCGGCCAGAAAGAATGGGACGTGAAAGCTGCCGGCATTCTGGTGTTTCAGGAACTCGTAAAGGTTGAATGATTTCAAGTTAAATTTCTTCTGCATGGCGGTTTAGTCTGTTCGTTGAAGAGGCAATGATATGCTTTTCCGCCGATCTGTAAAAACAAAATACATCTCGCCCAAAACAGGGATGTATTCCTGGCTACCACTACACTATGCATCATCCATCCACATAAATTACTGATTCTACCTCCCTCACGGTAGGGTAACACTCCAAACCTGCACTGTATGCGCCGAAAATATGCCTAATGCCATTGCCCAAATCAGGGCGTGCATGGCGACATTAACACGTTTAACCTTCATAACTCCTTAAAGTAATCCTCAAACAAGGGATATATTCCCCTCTCCGCAAAAAACTTGAGACGAATGGAGATTATTTGTGGAAGTATGAATGGGGTTTGCGAATTGCCCCTCTTGTCCGCTTTGGTGCGTACAACGTTCGAAAGCGGACATTTTCCAAGCCAGCCATTTACAAAAAACCGCGAAAACTACACCAAATAACGCATTTACGAAAACTGGCACAGCATTTGATCGGCATTATCATAGGAAATAGCTTATACCATGAAACGCACGTTTTTAGGAGAGTTTGAGGAACTGGTTTTACTGACCGTGGCGGTACTCGAAGAAGATGCCTACGGTGTGTCGGTAACCCAGGAGCTCGAAAAGAAAACCGGCAGGATTGTCGGGTTTAGTACGGTGCATACAACGCTTCAACGGCTGGAAGAGAAGGGCTACCTCTCCTCCCGGATGGGTGGCGCTACGGCCGAGCGGGGTGGCCGCCGCAAACGCTACTTTATCGTCACCGCGTTTGGACGGAAAGCTTTGCGAGAGGCCAAACAGGTGCGTGAGGATTTGTGGAGCGCCCTATCGCCCGCCGCGCTGCAATTGATGGGAAGCTGACATGGGCCGCAAGAGCCATACCTCCGATCCCAGGCCGCCTCGATGGGCGGGCAAGCTGCTAAGCATCTTCGCCGATCCCCGGGCCGAGGAAGAAATAGCAGGCGACCTGCTCGAATTGCATGCCTACTGGTCGAAAACAGGCAGTCGCGCAAGCGCCAACCGGCGTTATATCTGGAATGTATTGAAACTAATGCGACCGTTCGCAATTCGCAAGCAATCAAACGATTATCCCAAAACCTATTCTTTAACGCCGGCCATGATCAGGAACCATTTCACCATCGCAATCAGAAATTTTTTCAAGAGTAGAGGTTATTCGTTCATCAATGTATCCGGACTGGCCGTGGGGATGTCGTGCGCCATTCTGATCTTCCTGGCGGTTCGTCACGAAACGAGTTACGACCTATACCAATCGCGCATACACCGCATTTACCGCGTCGAAACTGAGAATATCAAAGAAAACCATACCTATCCCGGCACGTACACAGGGATGACCAACGCGCTGCACACCGATATGCCCGAGGTCGAAACGGTAGTCCCGCTTTTGAAATTCAGCGACAAAACCATGGCGGTTGGGGACAACCGGTTCAGGGAGTCTTTCATTTTTGCGGACAATAATCTTTTTAAGACTTTCGACTATCAATGGGTTTCCGGTAATCCGGCAAACGCATTGGCGCAGCCGAACACGATCGTGCTTACACGCAAGTATGCGGAGAAATATTTTGGCAAGACAGATGTGATCGGAAAAACGGTCCGCCTGGACAACAAGCAAGACCTAACCGTTGCGGGCGTGGTGGAGGATTACCCTTCGGCCACTAGTTTCCCTTTCGATATGCTCGTGTCGTTCCCCACATTAAAAAACGTGAATCCGGATTTTGACCAGAACCGCTGGAACGGTTGGAATGACAATTTCCAGGTGTTCGTATTGCTCAAAAAGGGAATTCGCCCGGAGCAGCTGGCCGGCCGCTTCGCTGCGATCGTCGAAAAGTATATCGGTAAAGGGGAGGGAGAACACAAGCGTTTCAAGTTCAGTCATTTATCCAACATTCATTATTCTGGTAACCTTGGCGGGCGAAGTGCCAATGTGAGCCTGCTCAAAACACTGTCATTCATCGGGCTGCTCGTTTTGCTCATCGCCTGTTTCAATTTCATCAACCTGAGCACGGCGCAGGCATTCAGACGGGCAAAGGAAGTAGGGATACGCAAGGCCATCGGAAGCAACCGCAAGTCGCTCGTGTTCCAGTTCCTGACCGAGGCCGCGCTCATCACATCGTTTGCCGCTGTGGGTGCCGTTGTGCTCAGTGTGATTGCCCTGCCCTCGCTCGCGAATGCATTAGCCATTCCATTGACCACCGCTGATTTGTTTACCTGGGAAACGGCATTATTCTCTGCGGTGCTGCTCGTCGTTACCACGCTGCTGGCAGGCGTTTATCCGGCTCTGAGGTTGTCGGGCATGGCGCCGATATGGACGTTGAAAAGCAATGCTACCCAGCAGACAAGCCAATGGGTCTCCATGCGTCAGGGGCTGGTGGTGGTCCAGTTCACGGTATCACTGGTGCTCATTAGCTGTGCGATGCTCATCAACCGGCAACTCGATTTTTTCCGCCATGCCGACCTGGGTTTCGATCAATCGGCGATTATCACGGTCGGACTGCCCGACAACACGCCTGAGAAACTGCATGCATTTCGCGATCAGCTGCTTAGGTCGCCGCAGATCCGGGACGCCAGCTTCTCCTTCAACAGTGCTTCCGCCGAAAGCAACTGGATGCAATCCATGGAGTACCGGAAGGGGCCGGAGGTAGTGCAGGTAAAAACGCAAATGAAAATGGGCGACTCGCATTTCCTGGATACTTATGGCATTAAGATGCTCGCCGGCGAACCGCTTAAAGACAGTGACACTACTGATTTTAAGGTCATTGTCAACGAAATCGTTCTGGCACGCCTGGGCATTACCCATCCCGCACAGGCGATCGGCGAGCGGCTGTATTTCGGCGACGGAGACCAGTTTGCTGTGATAAAAGGCGTAGCTAAAAACTTCAATGTCAACTCATTGCACCAGAAAATAGATCCAACAATTATCCAGGTTGTACCGAACAACTACTATCAGGTTGGCGTGAAACTGCAAAGCGAGCGTCCGAATGCGGCCTCCGTGCAAACTGCATTGGCCCATATAGAAAAGGCCTGGACCGCAGCATTTCCGGATCAGGTTTTCGAATACAACTTTCTGGACGAAACACTCGCGCAGGCCTACCAATCAGAAACGCGCACGGCCAAACTTATTGAGGTAGCTACCTTTTTTGCGGTCCTGATCGCCTGCATGGGGCTCTTCGGCCTGGCTACATTCACCGCCGAGCAGCGTACGAAAGAAATAGGTGTGCGGAAAGTGCTGGGCGCTTCCGTAGCCAGCATCATCGGTTTACTTTCCAAGGATTTCCTGAAACTGGTCATGATCGCGTTTTTGATCGCCTCACCTATTGCCTGGTACGCCATGAGCCTGTGGTTGCAGAATTTCGAGTTCAGGATACAGATAGCCTGGTGGATGTTCCTCTCCGCGGGCGTGCTGATGACCCTGATCGCCGTGCTGACCGTCGGCTTCCAGAGTGTGAAGGCGGCCAGGCTGGATCCCGTCAAAAGTCTTAGGAGCGAGTAACGCAGCGTTTTTAGCTAAAAATCAACTTATGCCTAACCGCCGGGAACCGACTACCGACAACCCACCAGGATGGAGCAACAAACTGCTGGCCTGGCTGGCGCATCCCGACACGCTGGAAGAGACTGCCGGCGATATGATGGAACTCTATCAATACAGGCTGAAACAATTGGGAAAGCGTAAGGCGGACCGGTTGTACGTGATCGATGCATTCAAGCTGCTGAGACCGTTTGCCCGGTCGAAAAAGAAACATGTTTCAGGTAACCCGTTTAGTTTAGTCATGATACAAAATTACTTCAAGATCGCGCGCCGTAACCTTCTTAAAAACAAGGGATATTCGGCCATTAATATTTCCGGCCTGGCCGTAGGTATGGCCGTGGCACTGCTGATAGGTTTGTGGGTTTTCGATGAGCTGTCGTTTAACAAAAACCATGCGCATTACGACAAGATCGCGCAGGTTATGCAGAGCCAGAGCTTCGCCGGCACGATCCAGTCTGGCAACGGTGTGCCCAAGCAGCTAGAACGGGAACTGCGGAACAAGTACGGCAGCCATTTCAAATACATTGCGCTTACAGGCGGTGGTGGCGAACATCTCCTGAGTGTCGGAGAAAAAAAAATAATGAAAATTGGCCGTTACATGAGCCCCGAAATCGTGGAAATGCTTTCGCTGAAAATGTTGAAAGGGACGCGGTCGGGGCTTGCGGATATGAATTCCGTGCTGCTTTCCGAATCTGCTGCCAAAGCCACATTCGGCGATACAGATCCGATGGACAAAATACTCAAGATCGACAACAAAAATGCGGTGAGGGTAACGGGCGTCTATGCCGACCTTCCTGCCAATTCATCCTTCGCGGGCCTGGCTTTTATCGCGCCATGGAAACTGTTGGAAAGAGACCTGCCCGAATGGCTGGGTTGGGGAAACAATTGGTTCGACATGTACGTACAGATCGCCGATCACGCAACGATGGACCAGGTTTCGGCTACCATTGCCAAATCGAAGCTCGAAAACATCAATCAGGGAGAAGCAAAGTATGAGCCGCTGATCTTTTTACATCCAATGAGCAAATGGAATTTGTATTCCGAATTTAAAAACGGCGTCAATACCGGCGGCAGGATCAGTGTGGTATGGCTGTTTGGGATCACCGGCTTGTTCGTTCTTATGCTTGCGTGTATCAATTTCATGAACCTCAATACGGCGCGCAGCGAAAAACGGGCGAAAGAAATCGGTGTCCGCAAGGCGGTAGGCTCTGCCAAAATACAACTGGCGATGCAGTTCCTGGGCGAGTCGCTGATGGTGGTGGCTATCGCATTCCTATTGTCCCTCCTGATCGTAGTGCTGTCGTTGCCCGCATTCAATCAACTGGTAAACAAGCAAATAGAATTACCATTTACCCAACCCTATTTCTGGCTTGCCTGTATTGCGTTTGTCGTCATTACGGGCATTGTGGCGGGCAGTTATCCTGCACTTTATCTGTCGTCGTTCAAACCCATAGCTGCATTAAAAGGCGTTTCCGGAAAGCTGAGTAGCGGCCTGCTAGCCGGTTCACCACGCAAAGTGTTGGTGGTGTTGCAGTTCACCGTTTCAGTGACGCTCATCATCGGGACGATCATCGTGTACCGGCAGGTGCAGCATGCGAAAAACCGGCCCATCGGTTACAGTCGCCAGCAGTTGCTGACCAGCCCCATCAAGTCCGACGAGATTATCAAGCATTATTCGGCATTCAGGAATGATCTGATCAACACAGGCGTAGTCGAGGAAGTGACAGCCACCGACTCCCCGATAACCAACACCTACGTGACCAACAGCGGTTTCAGCTGGAAAGGGAAAAATCCTGCCATGACCGACGAGTTCGTGACGCTCCGGATTACCCATGAGTTCGGCAAGACCGTGGGCTGGAAAATTAAGGAGGGGCGCGATTTTTCCAAGGAATTCGCCACCGACTCTTTGGGATTTGTCCTCAACGAAGCCGCTGTTAAATATATGGGACTGAAAAACCCCATCGGTGAAATGATCCAATGGAGTGATAATGAGAGCTATAAAGTAATCGGCGTCGTACGGGACCTGGTGACGCAATCGCCCTACGAGCCTGCCAAACAAACTATTTTCTTTTTAAACTACAAGCGGCTGAATACGGTAAATATCAAGATAAGACCGTCGGCCAGCGCTTCGGCGGCTGTCGCCAGGATCCAATCTGTTTTCAAGAAGTATGATCCCGAAAATTTATTCCAGTATGCATTCGCCGATCAGGAATATGCGCGGAAGTTCAGTGACGAGGAACGTGTCGCAGGACTTACCACATTGTTCGCCGCTCTCGCAATAGCCATTTCGTGCCTCGGCCTTTTCGGACTGGCATCATTTGTGGCCGAGCAGCGGACCAAGGAAATTGGTATCCGCAAAGTACTGGGCGCTTCAGTGGCCGGACTTTGGGCTCTTTTGTCCCGCGAGTTCCTGGTACTGGTGTTGATCTCCTGTACGATTGCAGGGCCGATTGCGTGGTATCTCATGAATGACTGGTTGGAAAAATACACCTACAGAACAGAAATAAGCTGGTGGATTTTCGCTGTGTCGGCGCTGGGCGCCGTGCTGGTAACACTGCTTACCGTCAGCTTCCAGGCCATCAAAGCCGCATTACTGAATCCTGTGCGCTCGCTCCGATCGGAATGATCGCTGTTCAATGCGCGTCAATGAAGCGTCCATTTGATTTTACCACGAAAAGGGTCTCCCGTAACAGCAAGCTTGTTACCCTTGCCAGTTACAACCACTTCCTGCACCTGGTCATGGCCAGGCAGGTAAAGTGGTACTTTTACGTTCCCGAAAGCCGTTCCGAAACGCTGCAATTCGATGTTGTTCCAATCTATATCCCCGGTGGATTGTGCCACTTTTACGTGCGGCAATATCGCGCCTTCGCGCACGAGCATGACAACTTCCAGCTCACCTGCCGTGATCTCGTGCCAGCCGCCGTCGTAAAGCTTGCGTGTCTGGTAATCCACCCATTTGCCCTTTGGCAGATACACCTGCCGACTCCTGCCGTTTTCAAACAAGGGGGCAACCAGTATCTCTGAACCCAGCATATATTGGTTGTCCACCAGCCACGCGCCAGGGTCGTTCGGAAATTCCACCAGCAGTGCACGCACCATCGGCAACCCTTTTTCAGATGCGAGTTTGGCTTGTGTATAAATGTAGGGCATGAGCTTGTACTTCATCTCCACGACCTTTCTGAAATAGTTTTGAAAATCTTCCCCGTACTCCCAGGGCTCTTTCGGCGCCTGGCCGTGCGTGCGGGTGTGCGAGGAGAGCAGGCCCATCGGCAACCAGCGCCGATAAAGGTCTTCGGGTGTTTTTAGGGTGAAACCGCCAATATCGTGGCTCCAAAATGTAAAACCGGACAAGCCGAGCGACAAGCCGCCTCGCAACTGCGCTTCCATACCCTTGTTGGTCGTTTCGGCATCGCCGCCCCAATGGATCGGGTAACGCTGGCTACCGGCCCAGGTGCTGCGCGCCCAGATAATGCTCTCGCCGGTCAGTTTTTGGGTCAGCTCCGAAACGACTTTATTGTACCGGAGCGGGTAAAGGTTGTGTTCATAGAACCCGGTGCGGCCCGAAGCATACACGCCCGACAATGGAGCTGCCTCGCCAAAATCTACCTTAATGGCCGATACACCCAATTTCAGCAGGCCGGCGATCTTGTCCTGGTACCATTGGATAGTGTTGGTGTTGGAAAAATCAAGGACCGCATCTTCATATGGGATCGTGCCGTTCGCATTCTTTACGGCAAGGCCTTTGGCTACAATCTCCGGATAAAGGTCATTTTTAGGCACAAAATAGGGTAACTGCCAAAGTGATGTGCGAAAGCCCTGCTTTTTTAAATCGGCGATCATTCCTTCCGGATTTTTGAAACGGCTCGGGGCAAAGCGGTAATCGCAGCGCCAGTCGGTTTCGAACCAGCCCGTATCGAAATGGATCACGTCAGCAGGAATCCGGTTTTGGCGGAGTTTCGCGGCGACATTGCGGCCATCATCTTCCGAAAAGTAGGTAATGCGGCTCATCCAGAGCCCAAACGACCACAATGGCGGCATGGAGGCCTTGCCGGTCAGGTTAGTGTATTCGCCCAGAATGGCCTTGGGTTCTCCCAAAAACACAAATAGGTCCAGGTTTTCATCGCCGATTTGCATGGCATTGGATTCCCCGTAAGTCGCGCCGAAATCGCAGGTAATGGGTGATGTCGTGTGCATAAACATGCCATACCCGCGCGAGCTCATGTAAAATGGGATCGGCTTGTACATGGTCTGTGTCTCCACGCCATTCGGGTCGTGTGTCCATAGCACCACCTTTTGCCCATTCTTGTCAAGCCGGGTAAACGACTCGCCGCAGCCGAATATCTTTTCATCCGGTGAAAGCGAAAACACCGCCGCAACGCTGCGCGAGTAATCCGAGGCGCGGCGGACGAATGAAAACGGCAAGGTAGGCGTGTAGGACGATTTCCCGTCGGCTTGCCCGCGGGTTTGGGTCAACACCCTCCCATTTGCGTCGCGGATCAGGATTTTCCAGGGGTTTTCATAAACGGTCACCGAGCCGTGCGGGCCGCTGTACTGATGCCCTCCGCTAATCTTACTATACTTCCAGGACGCGTCCTTCACAGGCTCGCCCGTGAGCATGAGTGAGGGTTCCTGCGCATGAACCTGCCCACTGGTGTTCGCGCGGATGCGAATAGTGCGGGGGGATGTAAAGTCAATGGAGAATGGCAATACCGGGTCTTGCGCGTACTCGATGGACGGGAACTCATTGCTATATGAGCGCTTGTAGCTCAGCATCGAGTTATCGAAGTTGTGGGCCGAAAACGCTTCATGCCTTTTCCATTTGATCTTCCCCAAACCAGTCGCCGGATCAAATGTGGCCAGGCTGTCGGCGAAGAAAACAGTGTTGGAAAAATCCCGGAAATCGCCGCTGATATCGACCGGCTCGTTCACCAGTTTGCTATGCTGGGCGGTAACAGGGCCACCGCCCAAAGCCAGCAAAAGAAACAAAGAAAGTGAGGGTGCTTTACGTAAAAATTTCAGATTGTGCATGGATGGAGTTCAAAATATGGATGCCTCGAATAAATGGACAATGGTTTTTTAATGCACTATGATTTTCCTGACGGCCGACAGTCCATTGGCGCCGGTTAAATGGATCAGGTAAACACCGCCGGTCAGTTTAGGACGGATTACCGCCTCCCGCTGCGGTTTTGCAAGCGTCCTTTCAAGAACTTGCTTGCCGCTCATTTCCGTAATCATGATTTTGTCAAAATCCTGGTCGGCCCATTTGACCGTAATGCTGTCCCACGTTGGGTTCGGAAAGACCTGAAAAGGCTGTGATGTCGCCTCAGCGCCCATGATATTTCCCCCAGCCTGCAACAATACTGATGTGACCGACATAGCGGGAAGCGTCAGACTAAGCACATTGCCGACGGGAGCCGATTCTGACTTTTTTAGTGCATTTTGTGTGTGCGAAATGAAGGTTTCCGTTTCCGGAAGTTGTGATAATGTATAAACAGCAGCTTTTTCCTGCTTAGGCATAAAATGATCGAGCCGTACAGAGACATGCTGGATTTGGTCGGGCGAGCGATTGATCAGGACGACCGTCATAGAATCCGCCGTAACATTCACACTCGGGTAAGCCGATATCAATGCCTCGTTTGCAGAAACCGCCCGTACCGAATGCGTCTGGTTGTAGCGGCTCAGCAGGTGTAATGTTTCCCACATGCCGGGCTTCCAGGTCCAGGGCGTGAAAATTTCGACATTGTTTTTCATAAACTCTCCTACCGTGGACGCGTACCAGACAGCCGCGACGGACGGTGCAACGCTGCCGTCGATCCCCGTCTCGGTCAGGCCGAGGTTGACGCCGTGGCCGGCTCCCAGGTACTGGTTCAGCCAGTCGTTGCAGCGGGCGAAAATGTACTCGCGGGTAAGGCTGTTGTCATAGCCGCCGTTAATGGTCTTTACCCCGTTGGCTTCGGGAAAAATGTAGTCGCGGTCGAAAAACACGCGGTGGAGCTGAACGACCTCCTCTGTTTTTTTGGTAGCAGGATAAAAATGAATATCCAATACGTCGAGCAGCCGGACGCCACTTTTCTGCTGCTCTTCTGCCACCGTCTTGATAAAGTATTCGAGCCAGGGATAGGTCTTCCCGTTTTCAGTAACCGGTTTGCCATCCCAATTGTACCATTGCCATTCATTCGCCGTAACCGGCCCCGCGAGTCTAATTTCCGGATCAATAGCCTTCGCCTTCTTCGCCGTCGCGATGTACCGCTGCATAAATTCCTGTGGTGTGATTTGCTTAGGCATCACATCATCGTGCGTCCCCGACCATATTTCAGGCTCATTGTCCATGTTCCAGTACCGTATGCCTTCCCTCTTCAAGCCGATCCCACCGGCACCAAACCAGTGACCGAGAATTCCGACCACTGAATCGGCATCCCATTTTTCAAGATATGCATGAATATCCCCTTCCTTTTTCGCCTTCGTACCCGTGGCATTAGGCACGCCGCCACCGGCAAGGTTCTGATTTACACCTTCCCACCATTGTGAGCGGTTGTAATCCCAGTCGGCGAAGTTGGCGGTGCTGCTTTTGGCAGCCTGGCCCAGGAGCGGAAATGCCCACATGCCCTGCGCAGCCGGGAAATGCTTTTGCAGGGCCTGTGCGGCCTGGTCCCAGTTGTTGACGTAAACGTTATTGTACCAGTCAGGGTGGCTGCTGAGCTTTCTCCGCCAGTTGTATTTGGAAGAATTATTCCCCCCGCTCTCCCTGAAAAACCGCACACCCGCATCACGAAGCCGGATCAAATCGCTTTCGGGCAAAGTCCAGTTGGGATCTGTGGACGAAAATGAGTTGTTGCGGCCGTAGAGATACGGGGAAATTGGCTTGACCTCGGCTGCTGCGTCGATAGCGACCTGGATTTGCCCGAAGGTGATTTGGGAAATGAAGAGCAGGAAAAAGACCTTGTCCATGTAGATTCTCTCTGATAATGTTTTGACGACGTCGCCCTGAGCGAACGGGCTGCCCCAGCGATCGAAGGTACACTACGTGTCACCCTGAGCGCAGTCGAAGGGCATGCACATCGTTGCGGTACGGACTGTCTTCGGCTACGCTCAGACTGACATTTCGGCTGCGCTCAGACTGATATTTCGACTGCGCTCAGACTGACATTTCCGCTTCGCTCAGACTCACATTTTGCATAGTGCATCACCCTGAACGGACGGGCTGCCCCAGCGATCGATGTTACACTATATGTCACCCTGCGCAGTCGAAGGGTATGCTACGTGTCACCCTGAGCGCAGTCGAAGGGCATGCACATCGTTGCGGTACGGACTGTCTTCGGCTGCGCTCAGACTGACATTTCCACTGCGCTCAGACTGGCATTTTGCATAGTGCATCACCCTGAGTGGACGGGCTGCCCCAACGATCGATGCTACACTATATGTCACCCTGAGCGCAATCGAAGGGTATGCTACGTGTCACCCTGAGCGCAGTCGAAGGGCATGCTACGTATCACCCTGAGCGCAGTCGAAGGGGGCATCACTTTTTCACAATCCTGAAATTATCTACACTACCATTAAAGGACGCAATGGCCACATCCGGCGTGCCGAACGACACTTTCAGGTCGGTGACTTTGGAAACGTCCGCAATGGTTGCGCCTGAGGCGTTTTTGAATTCGGTGAGTTCGATGACCGCCGTTCTCCACCCGTTAGTTTGATAGCCCGTAGAGGCATATACGGTGGAATTCCATGGTTGGAAAGCATACACATATTCGCTGCCGTCGGCGGTAATGGTGATGTCGTACTTTCCTGCCTTCCAGGGCTCGGCGATGTTATGTTCGAACTTGAACTGCCTGTCCGCCGCGGCGCCTGCCGGCAATTTAAAATCAAAATAACAGGTGGAGAACACCCAGGCATCGGCATAGCCGGTTTTGGGCAAATTCGTGCCTTTGATCCGCGAATATTTGCCCGCGATCGCACCGGCATCCGTGGCCGGAATGATCGGTGCCGCGCCCCAGCATACCTCCGAGCCCCAGGTAGTGGCCGGAACATCAAAATTGACCAAATGGCCGGCCAGGTCGTTCAATTTAAAGGTGGTCTTCGCCATCCCGAACTCGCCTTCCACGGTAATGATATCAACTGCCGCGGTAGCCGGCATTTTAGCAGTAATTTGCTTTGCCGTACTGCTAACAACCTGCAAAGCAGTTGTGCCGAGTTTCACAGATTTGATATTATAAAAATAATCCCCGTTGATCACGACCGTCCCATTCGCTTTCACAAACTCCGAATATAATCCCGAAATCACCGGCGTAGGCGCTGTAAGCACGAAATCGTAGGTCGCCTCGCCGCCTTTGGTCAGCACTTTGATCTTATTGGGAACCGCCGCATCCACCGCCTTCGTGGGCGCATTGACGGGTATGGTCACAATGATATTCGAGTTGCTGCCCAATGCCGCATTAAAACTCGCTTCGAAATCATTGAAATACACTTTTAAAACACTTCCCAGGTTCTGGCCCTGGATCACGATCAGGCTGCCGGGTTCAGCCGCATTCAGCGAGCTGTCGGCCTTGGTCGGATCGAGCAGACGTACATTACTGATCGCCGGTGCGCCGTCGACGTCATCATCGTTGCAGCTCTGGAACGTTAGCAGCATTCCCGCCGCCAGCAAAAGCCCCAGCGCTGTTTTGCATATATTTTTAAAATTCATGTTCATCATAGATTTGGGTTAATCAACAAGTTTGCTGAAATCGAAAGCGACCGGCTCGTTCTTCAACGAAGGTGCATTCACGATCTCGGCTTCCGGGAATGGCAGGTAAAGCGTAGCAGCCGATAATGGATAATACTCAGCCGGTGAATACACTACATTGTATTTCTTCGGATTAGTCGAACCCGCCACATAGGTCATGGTATAGTTCTCCTTATGCTGAGCAGCGGTGTAGGCGATCGCTTTGGTTGGGTTAAAATAGAACCAGCGAACGACCTCGTTCCATGAATTGCCTTCGAAGATCGTCTCAATGCGCCTTTCCTGGAAAATATCCTCAAAAGTCAGCGTGGCTTTGACAGGCATACCGGCCCGTTTGCGTACCGCGTTGAAATACTCAAGTGCTTTGGCGTCGGAAGTATTTGCGCTGTTGCCCAAAACGGCGTCGGCGTAGATCAGGTACACTTCTGCCAGGCGCAACATGTAGGAATTGATATTGGCCGCCATAAACCCGCCAAGCCCGCCATTATCCGCCGGAGAGCCGATAATGTACTTTTTAATCGCCGACAATGCCGTTGGCCGGTTGTATTTCAGCCCACCCGTCGATTTCTGAATATTGGTATAAACATCGCCATCGAACATCCCAATGGCCTTTCTCCGCAAAGAATCCGCTGGGTTTTCCGTAAAATATTTCACAAGATCCGCCGAGATACCCTGCGCCGCACCCCAGCCATCACCCGTTCCGGTGATGTTGGCATCATAAGCGAAATAGGCTTGAAACGAGTTGTTGACGCCCCAAGGGCTGCTTATCGGCATCCATTGCAGCGAGAAAAGGCTCTCAGGATTGTTTTTGGAAGCATTGTGGTTTGCACTTTCAAACAACTCGGCATAAGTGGCTGCCAGCGACAGGCCGCTTTTGGTGATCACGCTTTCGGCATAATACTTCGCGCTGTCCAGATCCGACTGGTTGCGGGTGCCGTTCTGATTAAGTCCTGCACGCATCAGGTACATCCGGGCCAGCATGCCTTCTGCGGAATATTTGGTCAAACGCCCCTGATCTGCCGTAACAGGCAGGTTTTCAGCCGCGAAACGATAATCCTGAACAAGCAGCTTCCACACGTCCTCAATGCGGTTACGAACCGGCGCTTCGTTGAGCTGCGCCACATTGTCGTACACGATCGGTACCGCGCCCCAGTTGGTTACCAGGTAATAATAGGCCGTAGCACGCATAAAGCGGCATTCACCCAGCCCCTGCGCCTTCACAGCAGCCGAAGCAGTGCTTCCCTGCGCTTCGTTGATCGCCTTGTAAGCGTTGTTGCTCTGCGCGATGATCTTGTAAAAAGACTTGTAACCCGGCAAAAGCGTGCCCACGTCCGTGGAAGAGATTGCGTGCTTGATGTACGAGGTACGGTCGTTGGAATTCAGGTTACCGGCACGGGCCTCCTGGAACGCCATGTTAGCCTTGTCGTTGAAATCGAACCACACGATGTTGTAGAGTGGAGCAGTCCCGGCCAGGATCTCTGCATCTGTTTTATAAAAATTACCCGAAGTAAGTGCGTCCAGCGGTGGGCGGTCGAGAAAATCCTCGCCGCATCCCTGCATGAGCATCAGTGCTCCGATAGCGGCTATGAGTCTGTATTTGAATTGCATATGAAATGTTTTTGAAATTGGACGAAAGGCTATCTACTTAAAAGTCAGCCATCAAACCGAATGAATACATGCGCACGGACGGGTAACGGCCTGTGTCAATACCGGCCATTACAGTACCGCCGTAGTTGACCATCCCGATCTCAGGATCATATCCTTTGTATTTCGTAATGGTAAACAGGTTCTGCGCACCCACGGAGGCTTTCAATCCCTGGATAAAGAGGCCTTTCAGCACCGACTTCGGGAAGTTGTAGCTGAGCGTGATGTTTTTCAGGCGCACATAGCTGCCGTCTTCAATGAAGTTGGTGTTCATCCGGTTGTTACCATTCGGATCGCCCGGGGCAATGCGCGGGATGGTGTAGCCGGGGTTGGTCAAAGTGGCGGTTTCGGCGTCCGCCACGTTGTAGCTGCTTGGACGTGCGTAATTCGCCACCGATTTCCACTGGTTACCAAACACACCGCCATTACCCGGCACTTCGGCGCGGTAGCGGGGATAGTTGAGAATGTCGTTCTTGAAGCTTCCGGTCAGGAATGCATTAAGTTCGAAATTCTTGTAAGTCATGTTGCTGTTAAAACCGAGCGTGAATTTCGGCCACGGGTTACCGATCACCGTCCGGTCTTCGGCGTCGATCAGCCCGTCGCCATTCAGGTCGCGGAACTTCGTATCACCTATCCAGGAGCCAGTAGCCGGATTGACCGTCATTTGACCATTGGAAGTCTGGATCGCGTGGTTTTTGATGTCGTTGCCATCCTGGAACAGACCGTCGGCAATGTAGCCGGTGATCATACTCGCAGGCTGACCTACCTCCGTTTTGAAACCAACTGAAGTGGCATTCCAAACAGGCGTGATCGGGTTGAGCAGCGAAGTCACCTTGTTGCGGTCGAACGAGAGATTAATGCCCGTCCGCCAGTAAAAGCCGCCTTTGTCGATATTGACGGTATTCAATGTAAAACCAATACCACGGTTTTTCATCGAACCGGCGTTCACAGCCGGCCAGCTCAGGTAGCCCGGCGAGTAAGCAATGTCGCCACCGTACGTGAATGGATAGGAGTTGACGGTGATCAGGCTGGTAATGTTTTTGATATAAGCATCCACGATCAGCTCCACGCGGTTGCTGAACATATGCAGGTCCAGACCTCCGTTGATCACATCATCCTTTTCCCAGGTCAGGAACTCGTTGGCAAAATTGGAAGCCAGAAAACCCGTTCCCCAGCCCGTCGGCACGGTTTGCAGGGTCGAGAAAATGGCATTGCCGCCGCTTCCCTGGTTACCCGAGCGACCGATCTCAAACCGCAGTTTCAGGTCATTGATCTCATTCACACTCTTCAAGAACGGCTCTTCCGAAAGGCGCCATGCTACCGAAACGGCTGGGAAGTTACCCCACCGGCGGCCTTCGCGGAAGGCAGACGAGCCATCCATCCGGTAAGTTCCCTGCAAGAAATAGCGCTCGTTGAAGCTGTAATTGACACGCGCAAAATACGATTCGCGTGAGCCTGCACCCTTGCCGCTGTTGTTGCTTACATTCGAGATTACCGAAGCATCACCACCGGAAAGCTCCTCAATGGTATTGGTAATGAATTTCTTACGCGTACCAGTCAACGACTCGTAGGTGTATTGTTGCGCTTCGTGGCCGGCCATGAGGTTAATGCCGTGGCGACCGAGTTTTAAATCATAGGTCAACCGGCTGTGCAAGCTCCACCAGTTGTTGGTGTTCACCGAGCGCGTCGAGGTGGCCGCATCCTGCGATACCACATAACCTCCGATTGTATACGATGGATGGAAGGAGTAGTACTTCAAAAATTCCGCGCTACCATTGGCTTCGGTGTGCCATACCAGGTTTTTGGCGAGTTTTACATCCGCGTAAAGACTTCCGAGAATCGAGGTCCGGCGGTTATAATCGTTGTAGATCTTTGAGATCATCACCGGGTTGGTAAATTGGAACTGCGTCGAAACGGGTCCGCCCCAGCTGCCATCGGGATTGGTCACCGGTACGCTTGGGTTTTGATCCAAGGCAAGCTGAATAATGCCGCCGTTATTCACATTCACCTTTTCCTCCGTAAGCCCCACGTTGATGTTCGCACCGATTTTCAGCCAGTTACGGGTCTGGTTTTCCAGGTTCAAACGGCCATTGTAACGTTTGAAACCCGATCCTTCCACAATACCTTTCTGGTTGAAATACTCGCCGGAGAGATAGTAGGTCGTCTTTTCGGTACCGCCACTCAGGCCGATCGAATACTTTTGCAGCGTTGTAGGGCGGAAAAGAGCGCTTTGCCAATCGGTACCTTCTCCCAGCACCGACGGATCTGCAAACTGGGGTTCGGTAGCGGTGCTGCCCACAGCAGCAGCCTCATTTCTGAACTGCGCATACTCCCGCAGGTTCATCACGTTAATATGCTTAGGCTCTGCCTGCAAAGTTACCAGTGAGTTGAAGGTAATTTTGGCTTCGCCTGCCTTACCGCGCTTGGTGGTGATCATCACCACCCCATTGGCACCAACCGCACCATAAATAGCCGTGGCAGAAGGCCCTTGCAACACGTTAATGGTCTCAATATCATCCGGGTTAATGGACGAGAGGATATTGGAAAAACCCGTCGGACGGTTGTTCGGGTCGTCTTTCATATTGTCGGGTTTGATCTGCACGCCGTCTATGACATACAATGGCTGCGTCGTACCCGTGAGGGAGCTCAAACCGCGGATCAGTACGGATGGTGCCGCGCCGGGTTGTCCGGAGTTTTGCTGCACCATTACGTTCGCCGCCCGGCCCTGTAGCCCTTGTTCAAGTGAAGTATTGATGGTCTTGCTAAGGTCTTTGCCCGAAACGGTGACCTGCGAGCTCGAAACATCCGTCTTTTTCATTTCCCCATAACCCACTACCACCACCTCGTCGAGGGCCGAAATGCTTTCTTTTAGTTTAATGTCGATTTTCGTCTTGTTGCCAATCGCCACTTCCTGGGTTTCGTAACCAATGAACGAAAAGACCAGCGTGTTACCCGAAGCAGCCTCGATGGAAAACTGGCCCTCGGTGTTCGTAGTCGTTCCGTTGGAAGTGCCTTTGATGACCACGCTCGCGCCCGGGATTCCGTCACCGCGTTCGACAGAAGTTACCGTACCCGTAATGGTGCGTTTTGCGTCGGTTTGCGCGAAGGCGCCTACCGCAGCACCCAGGATTCCCACTGACAGAAGAAGAGGTCGCAGCAACCCGGCCAGGTAGCGCAAGCCCCGCTTTGCCCGCCTTGTTTCGTAAAAATTGTGTTGCATGTTGTTTGATTTTAAAATGACTATCTGCTCCAACCCGACTTAGACTTTTCCGATGCCAAAGGACAGCGCACAGGATTTGGTACAAATCGAATGAATAGTTGGACAAATGTGTCACCAAAAAACATGTAGCAAGGGCTCCATATGTTTACAATTAGGGTGTCATTTGTAAACCGGGACGAAAAAACAGGCTATTTTTTCACTATTTATTCCATTTTGGAAGCCAACGGAGGAAAATCCGATGAGCAAGTATTGAGCAGGTGATTGCCGGGCCATATGAGAGGATCACACTGATATATTGCACTATTCTCATTTACTCCTGCCCGACGTGCTGCTTTCGGTATTCGGTCGGCAGCATCTGATACTCCTCTTTGAAGAGCTTGGCGAAGTATTTGGGATTGTTGAAGCCGATCTGATAGGCGATCTCCGCGACGGTGAGCTGGCTCTTTTCGAGCAAGCTTGCTCCCCTTCGCATGCGGATAATGCGGATGAATTCGATAGGTGTTTTGCCAGTCAGCGAGAGGATTTTTTTATAAAGGTAAACCCGGCTCATCGACATGGCGTCGCTCAGCTCCTCTACCGTAAACTCGGGGTTGGCCAGGTTTGCCTCGACGGCTTTTACGGCGTTGTTGACAAACTGCTCATCGAGCGAGCGAATGGCGACCTCACTCGGACGGATCTCCACATGCTGCTGGAATTGCCGTTGTAGCTGCTCACGCTGCCGGATCAGGTTGGCGATCCTGACCCGCAATATATCCAGGCGGAAAGGTTTGGTCACGTAGGCGTCCGCCCCGGTCTGGTAACCTTGGAGCTGCTGCTCTTCCTCCGCGCGGGCCGTGAGCAGCACCACCGGGATATGCGAAATGCGCCGGTCGGTTTTGATGGTGCGGCACAGCTCGATACCGTCCATTTCCGGCATCATGACATCGCTCACGATCAGTTCCGGTATTTGTTCCAAGGTTATATCGAGGCCTATCCTGCCGTTCGCGGCTTCGAGCACCTGATATTCTTTTTGAAATACTTCTTTTAAATACTCCCTGAACTCATCGTTGTCTTCCACGAGCAGCAGCACAGGTTTGGCTTTCGTGCCCTTTTCTCCTGGAAGGTCTATTTCAATACTCGCCTCTTGCACCGGCAATACGTCCGTGAGCGGGATCGGTGCCGAACGTGCCTCGCTCTCGCGTAAGGGCAAGGTCACGATAAAAGTACTGCCTTTGCCTACTTCGCTTTCCAGCTGGATGCTCCCGTCATGCATCTTAACAAACTCTCCGGCTATGGAAAGGCCGATGCCGCTGCCCTGGTTCATGATATTTTCGGGCATGGGATGCTGGTAAAACCTTTCGAAAACCTTCGCCTGCGCCTCCACGGGAATGCCAATGCCCGAGTCCTCGACCCTGATTTCCAATGCATCTCCATTCTCCGAGGGCATTGTACGCAGGCGGACAGTCACCTGGCCATTCTCCGGCGTGAATTTGAATGCATTCGACAGCAGGTTGTACATTACTTTGGACAACTTATCCTGGTCAAAATCCGCATACCGCGATTCCACCGCGCTTTCGAAGCGGTAACGGATGTGCTTGTGTTCCGACAGCTCCGAGAACGTCTGGGCGATTTGGCGCACAAAACGTACAATGTCGCCCCGTTCGGGCATAAAACGCGTTTCTTCTACTTCCAGCTTCTTGAAATCCAGCATCTGCGTTACCAGGTTGAAAAGCCGCTGGGCGTTCCGGTGAATGAGCGATAATTGCCGGTGTACCGTGTGATCGGACCGAATGTTTTTAAGCAGATTTTCAAGCGGGGTGAGCATGAGCGTGAGCGGCGTGCGGAACTCGTGGCTCACATTGGTGAAAAACTTGATCTTCATCATATCCAGCTCGTGCATTTGCTGGGCATAACGGCGCTCCTGTTCCAGCTTGAAATTCATTCGCTCGCGTTCGATCAGTACCCAGCGTGCGACCATCAGCGCCCCCGCCACGAGCAGGAAATAGAGAATATATGCCCACGGCGTCCGCCAGAAAGGCGGCAGGATCACCACTTGCAGGCTCCGTTCGGTAGCGAGGCCCGCCCCTTTCATTTTTACTTTGAAAGTGTAGGTGCCAGGGTCAAGGTTGGTGTAGGTAACCCTGCGGGTGTCGTCGGCCTCAAACCATTGGTCGTTAAAACCTTTGAGACTGTACAGGTAATTATTTTTCTCCGGATGAAGGAAATTCAATGCTGCGAATTCGATCGAAAAAACATTCTGACTGTATTTCAGCTCAATGCGATCGGTCAGCGATATCGATTGATCCAGCACCGATTCCCCGTTGTACAACTCGCCCGGCCTGATGCTTTTGTTGAAAATCTGGAAATCGGTGAGCGTTATTTTCGCAGCCGCCCGGTCGTCGGTGATCTCCGCGGGGTCAAAGATGGAAAAACCATTGGCACCACCAAACACTAGTTCGCCACTATGAAGACGGAAAGCTGCATTTTCGTTGAAGCCGCGCCCCTGCAACCCATCGACCTCATTGAACGTACGCACCTGAAATGCGGTAGGCACTCCGCCCGTACGCCTGGTAACCGCGCAATTGACCAGCCCTTTGGGCGTTCCAAGCCACAGGTTTTGCATATCATCTACAACTACCGTCAAAATGTGGTTGTCCGGCAGCCCGTGGCGGGTGTCGTAGGTCACGAATGCATTGCGGCGGGCATCGTAGCGGTTGAGGCCCTCCGAAGTACCGATCCAGATGTTGCCGAACCGGTCCTGTGCCAATGCGGTGATCGCATCGCTGCTCAGGCCGTCCTGATTGCCTTCTCGGTAGGCATAGTGGACGAAACGGCCGGTTTTACGCATCAGCACATCGATACCATTGGCAGTGCCGATCCAGAGATTGCCGTCCCGGTCTTCCAGCATGGCCGAAATGTAATCCGAGCTGACGGAATTCGGCGCCAGCCGCCTGTAATGCCTGAATGTGCTTTTGTCCCGGTCGAGCAGGTCCAGCCCGTCGGCCATGGTACCTACCCACAAACGTCGCTGCGAATCCTCGAAGATTTCCCACACCCGGTCGTCGATTAAACTTGTAGAATCGGCTGGGTTATGCAGGTAACGGGTGAAGTTTTTTCCGTCAAACCGGTTGAGGCCGCCAAAATAAGTACCTATCCAAAGCACATTGGCCCTATCCAGGAACAAACTGACAATCACATCGTTACTCAAACTACTGCGATCGCCAGGGATATTCCGGTATTGCCGGAAGCTGTTATTGGTGCGATCATAATGGATGAGGCCGCCACCGTTCGTGCCGATCCAGAGATTCCCGCTGCGGTCCTCGGTGAACACATTGACGTCATCATAAGGCAGGCTGCGCGCATCACCCGGCGAGTGCTTAACGAGGGAAAATTTGAAGATATTCCGATGATAGGCGCAAAACCCTTTTTTGAATGTCCCTGCCCAGATCATCCCGGTCGGGTCTTTGTACAATGCCTGGATTGTATTCTGGCTGATGGTACGGGCATCGCCGGGATCGAACAGCAATGTGGAAACCGTCCCGCGCTCTTTGTCCAGCACATTAACTCCCCCATGGTCGGTCCCAACCCATATTTTGCCGTCCGGACCAGAGAGCATGGTTGTTACGGCGTTGTTATTCAGCTTGAAATCGGATGCGGCGGTATGGGCAACGCGCAAAGTGTTGTTTTTGTAATCGAAATTAAATGCGCCTGTCGCCGCTTTGACGATATACACCCAAGGTTCGCCATCGTCGTCTACAAAAACCTTGTGATTGGACAAATTGCCCAGCTTTCGGTTTTGCAGCAAGGCGCTTTGTATCGTTATGCTATGCGTGCCGGCATCCACACGCGCCAGGTAACCGTCGTCGCAAACCACCCAGAGATTACCTTCGGAATCTTCATCGAAATCGGAGATCATGCGCTTCACCGGCCCCGACGAATCCTCGGAAGGACCAAACCTGACTTTCAGAAGCTTTTTGGAGGCCGTCAGGTATTTCAACAGCCCGAGCCTGTTATGGTTGACCCAGTAGTCGCCGGAGCGGGTTTTGATAATGCGGTTAAAATTGGCGTCGGGAAGCCCAAAACGCCGGGCTGCCTGGTCGGCATTGCGATCGATACGCTCTGCAACCGGGTCGTAGATGTTGAACCCGACGCGGGTATTGATCCAGATAGAACCTTGCGGATCTTCGAAGAGCGCATTGATCTGATGGTCCGAAATACTTGTTGAATCGGCCTGATCGTGCTTGAAAACCCGGAAAGAATATCCATCGAAGCGGTTGAGGCCGTTGGCTGTGCCGATCCACACAAAACCCCGGCTGTCTTTCAGGAAGCAATTCACCTGGTTATGCGAGAGCCCCTGTTCGGTGTTATAACGCGCAAACTGGTACCCGCCGGACTGGGCCGCACCATGCTGCATCCATCCCAACAGACCTACCAGAACCATCCAAAAACATCGGCACCACATTCGCATTGAGGGAAAACAAGAACCTGAAATTAATCTACCCGTTCTAATCCTCAAAATACGCGAGGGCGTTGTTTGTTGGTGGAATTTTGAATGAGTGAATGACTGAATGATTGAATGTACTGTTTATTTTCCATTTCAAAATTCCTCCATTCACTCATTCACTCATTCAATCATTCAATCATTCAGTCATTCAAAATTCACTATTGCACAACCACCTTCACGGTATCATTTACTCCTGATCCCGTTGTGAAATTGACATAGTACAAACCGGGTAGCAGACGGGTTTTGGCAGTAACGACCAGCTCGTCGCCGGATTCTGCGGGAGAAACGGTTACTTGAATCTGCTCTCCCAAAACGCTGAACATTTTTACAGAAGCCTTATTCACGTCCTTGCCAGAAAGTGTGAACTGACCTGCGCCCGGATTAGGAAACACGATAACGCTCTTGTCCGAAGAAGCCGTTTTAACGGCGATAACGCGTGACATTTCCATATTTCCATTGAGATCCATTTGTTTAAGCCGATAGTAGTAGATCTTGCCTGATTCGATCTGATGGTCGTCAAAGCTATATGTGCTTTGCTGCGTAGTGGTAGCATTTCCTTCCACGTAACCAATGGCTTCGAAATCACGTCCGTTTCCGCTTCTCAGCACTTCAAAACCTTCGTTATCTGTTTCCTGGGAGGTTTTCCAATTCAGAGTGACCTTGCCGCCATTCAGATTTCCGGAAAACGAAATGTAGGTAACCGGCAACGACTTATCCAGAAAAAGACCGACTAACACCGGGTCGTGATCGGCCGCTCGATAGTGGTCGCCACTGTACAGGCTGGCGACCTGACCGGTTGATTTGAACTCCGTATTGTAATCCAGCACGCTTGGCTCATCGGCATTGATGTGCCATTTGGCTGCGCCCGTAACCTGGTTCGAAAGTGACTTGCTGGCCAGTGCGTGGTCCAGCGAGCCAAATTGCCCGTCGAAAACATATGAATAAGATGAAGCGGGAAGCAAATTACCGTAACCTGCCGTTTCGAGAATCGTGATCGGGTTCTCCTTGGCGTAAGCATTCAAATCGCCGAGGATCAGATAATCCGGGTCGGTGGTTCCGGTCGGCCGCGTGGCCAGCCAGCTCGCAAGGTCCGTCGCCTGGCGGCTGCGCGTTCCGTTGGAGAATCCCTGCCCGTCATTGGCGTCGGCATCACCTTCGCCGCCCGAGCTTGATCCTTTCGACTTAAAGTGATTGACAACCACTGAGAACACTTCCCCATTTGAATTCTGGGTGAATGTCTGCGCCAGCGGACGGCGGCCGACCAGGTCAAATGCTGGGCTGGTGGTCAATGTGGCCGCATTGCCAAGCGGGGTGACTTTATCTTTTTTATACAAAATACCTACGGTAATTGCATCTGTCGAAATCGATGCGCCGGTGGTAGCGGGGTCAATGAAAGCATAAGTACCGCTGCCTTCCGGATCTGCATTCAGGCCGTTTTCCAAATCCTTCAATGCGGTGATTGGCGTAGCTCCGTTTGACTGGATTTCCATCAAGCCGATCACATCGCCCTGAGAGCGTATCAGCGCTTTTACGATTTTAGCTTTTTGACGCTCAAATTCCGCTGCCGTGTTCGCGCCGCGGTATTCATCTCCCGAAACGTCGAGGTTCACGAAGTAGTTAAGCACATTGGCACTTGCTATTCTCAGCGATGGCGTAGTTCCGCTGGCTGCAAGGCCTGGAATGGTCGCCGGACGTTCGTTGGCGGGTTGGAAATTAATGCCGGTAGCCGACTGGATGCGGTAGCCTTCGAGGCGCTCGTCGAGAATGCCGATGATGTTGGAAACCAGGTCGCCGCCGCGCAGTGTATTGCCCGCGCTCAACGGGTTTCCACCACGACCGAAAATGATCGGGTCCGGGTTCTGGCGGGTGCTGCCGTCGTCAAGGATGATTTGTCTTTTAGCCAATTCGCCCATATAAGCCGCATAGCCACTCACACTCGGCGCATTGAACTGCGTATACTGATCGAGACGGGCGTCGGTACCCGGCTGGTTGGTGGCACCATCCACCGATAGCAGTACCTGACCATAGCGTCCCAGTTCGAAGAATTCCGTCACTGCCAGGTTTCCGCTGTTTGCACTGAGGTCTGCCAACATACCTTCGTAACGTTCCAGATCGGCTACATTGGCAACTGGCAGTTTCACGGCTACCGGCGTTGGCAAGGACGAAGCGCCCAGGTTTTCAAATGTGGTAAGAGTTTTTATTTCGGTCAAACGCGTCGTAACGCCGCTGGTGGTAGATACGAAATCAATCACCTCTCCTGTCAAACGAACTTTGTCGCCCTGGCTCGGGCTTACTTCACCCACGGGGTCGGCCGATACATTGTACACAAAGATCGCTTCGGAAGTCAGCGGATCGCCGTCGGCGTCCGCATCTTCCTCCTGCACGTAGAAACCGCTCAATCCGGTAGCGCCCGGGAAGGTGCGGGTGACGATTCCTTCAATGGTGTATTCGCCTGTCAGCGCGGCAAGTTGTCCGCTTCCCTGGATAGCGCTGATTTTGGTGACGGTTCCCGGAGGTGCGATCGTGGTGAAATTCCACGTTTGCGCATCCGCGATCCCGGCAAAATCATTACCCGCCTCGTCGGCAAAGGAATTGGCTGTGAGTGTAATGTGATAGGAAGTCGAATTTACAAGCGTAACGCCCGAGATCGACACCTTTGCACCGGCCACCGTTACATTGGCCGAGGCGACATCGATCACCTGTGTAGTATTATCATTTGCATTGGTAATGGTAAAAGATCCTGTGTTTTTCACCACATTCTCTGAAAAAGTCAGGCTCAATGCGGCTGTCGTCTGTACATTGATTGCATTGTCGGCGGGAGCTAGCGCGCTGATTGTCGGAGCCGTAATGTCCGGCCCTGTTACTTCCTCTTCGATCGAAACATCGTCCAGTGCAATCCTGTCTCGGCTGCCACTACTTCCTGCCGACTCCCAGTATACCCATCTTAGTTGCAGTAGTTCTATCCCGGCCAGTGAGTCCGGAAGCGCCAGTGAATACGATGCGGAGTCTCCAACGGTATTGTAGGTTGTGGTGGAAAAAACTTCACTCACGCTTCCCAAATTTGTAAAGTTGCCGGTATTACCTATTCGGGCCTGAATGGCAAGACTGTTATCACGACTGCCCTGCAAATATCTGATCCTGGCTTTCCATTTTACTACTAGTCCCGACTTGTCCCTTGTATCCAAAGCCACTACCACCGCTCCGGCGGGTGCGCTGTTAGAGGCCAGCATTCCTATTCCCAGGATCCCGTTTGTGCCTTCGCTGCGCCATCCGCCTGCGTTCTCACCGGCATTGGAGGCGAGCGCAACAAGATCAGCGGTGCCGGGAGATACCGGGCGTGTTGTTTGTACACTGGCAAAACGGTGTACCGCAACACCGGCCGGCAAAACCTGTGGCTGGACAGATGTTAAAGAAAATGGGATCGTTTGCGCTGTCGGCGCCGTCTGCGCAAATGTGGTAAAACAGGCCCCGGACAGGAGCACGGCCCGTAGAAATGCCGCTGTAATGGTTGATAGTAGTGTCTTTCTCATTGATCAAACGTGAGTTATGTGATATTCAAACCACCAAAGCTACCGCCCGCCCGTTTTCCCGGCGTGACCTCAACTTTAAATAGCTGTTAAGAAAACCCACGCCATCCGCAACTTAACATTGGGTTAACACCGCCGGATGTAGCTTTGCCGAAAGTCAGAAAACCGCTTAAAGCATTTGATCCACCACATGAAAAGAAGGGATTTTTTTACCAATACCGCCGCCAGTTTAGCATTGGGGCCGATGGCTATTTTTGGAAATGAAAAGGGTAATGCCGCTACGCTCAAATCCAGGTACTCTGCCAAAAACATCATTTTTATGGTGAGCGACGGCATGAGCACCGGCACGCTGAACATGGCCGATCTGCTACTCAAAAGAAAGGAAGGACGCGAGAGTGCCTGGATGAAATTGTATACCGAAAAAACGGGCCGGCGCGCATTCATGGAAACTTCTTCTTCCAACGCGATTGTGACCGATTCGGCAGCGGGAAGCTCAGCCTGGGGCGGCGGCCGGAAGGTGCCCAACGGCAACCTGAATGTAAATGCCGACGGAAGCTTCAACAAACCCATTTTACAGAAATTCAAAGAGGCCGGCAAATCCGTAGGCTGCGTGACCTCGGTGACCATTACGCACGCGACGCCGGCCGGTTTTTGCATTAACAACAAATCGCGCGGCGACGAGTCCGAAATCGCGGACCAATATCTCGACCTGAAATTCGACGTGATGATGGGCGGCGGTGCCGAGTTTTTCCAGGCCGATCACCGGAAAGACAAGAAGGACCTTTTGGGGGATTATCAAAAAGCGGGCTACCATGTGGCGCGAAACCGGGACGATCTGATGGCATTATCAAATTTGCAGAAACCGATTATGGGCGTGTTCTGTGAAGGCGCACTGCCCTATTCGCTGGATACATTCGAAAATGCGGAACTTCAAAAGGCAGTCCCGTCACTGGCAGAAATGACGCGCAAGACGCTCGAATTGCTATCGAAAAATCCGAAAGGCTTCGCCGTGCAGATCGAAGGTGGAAAAGTGGATTGGGCGGCGCATTCCAACGATGCGGGCGGGCTCATCTATGACCAGATCGCGTTTGACCAGGCGATTCAAATTGCCCTGGATTTTGCCGCAAAAGACAAGGAAACGCTGGTAATTATCACCACCGACCACGGCAATGCGAATCCCGGACTTTTCGGAAGCGATAAGCAATTCGACCTGTTCCAAAAATACAAGCACACCAACAACTGGATCATGGGCGACCTGAAAGAGATGCCTTCGGCTTCACAGCTGATCGAGCGGATCGAGTTTGCGCAGGGCTATGCTATCAAAAAAGAGGAAGCGGAAAAATTGATCGGTTTGCTGGGATCGAAAAATGAAAAAGGACTTTACATTGCCAACAAGCCGCTTTTCAGAGAATTTGCGATCATACAGTCGCGTTACACCGGCATTGGATGGGCGGGAATGGACCACTCGGCCGATTATGTGGAGCTCGCCATGTTCGGTCCGGGGAGTGAAAACCTGAACCCGTTTGTCAAAAACACCGAGCTGCATCATTTCATGCTCGATGCGACCGGCATTGCGAAAGTATAAGAATCGTCGGGGCAATGCAGCATTGCCCCGACCTTCCTATCTGATCAAATCCCTATACTGCAAATCACTGCATTAGTAACCCGGATTCTGCGTCAGGCCCGGGTTCAGTTCCCTTTCGGACTGCGGGATCGGCAACAGCAGCTTGTCTGGCGTTACATTGTACGAATCCGAGGTGAGATAGCTGTACTGCTTTTTCAGCTTCGCCCCATGTGCGGTCATCACCTCGATAGCCTTGCCGGTACGCACCAGGTCCAGCCAGCGGTGGTTTTCAAAAGCGAGCTCCACACGTCTTTCATGCGCGATAATGTCACGCAATGCCGGCTGTGCGGTCTGCGTAATGCCCGCAAGCCCTGCCCGCTTTCTCACTTCGTTAAGCGGCACTAGTGCATCGGCCGATTTCCCTTGTTCATTCAACGACTCAGCCAACAGCAGCAATGCATCCGAATACCGGTAAATAGGCCAGTTGTTATTGGTATTGTTTGGATTGGAATGCGGCCCGAGGAATTTCCTGATATATGGCACGCCTGTCTTACCGGTCTCGGGTACATATCCTACGATGCTTTTGCTGGCTGTAATGTTGAGATAGCTGCTCGTGTTATAAGTCCCCTCGGCGATCCCGATTGACGCATCGAGGCGCTTGTCGCCGGGCTCATAGGCCTCAATCATATCCTGGGTCGGGGTGTTCCATCCACCGTTGCCGGTGTTGTTGGTGGAAACAACCGTCGTGCCAAAAGTGGTGATCAGCCGCGTGTTGGTCGTTCTTGGCAGGAACTGGTAGACAAACGTACTAGGCTGCGAACCGGCCACTGTGCCTTCGAGATACTGTATTTCAAAAATCGACTCCTTACTGTTTTTGTTAGTGACCGAAAATGCATCCTCGTAATTCGCGTTCAGCCCGTAACCCATGGCGGGTAATGTATTGAGGAGCTGTGCTGCTTCTGCATATTTCTTTTGCGTCATATAAACCTCGGCAAGCAGCATGGTAGCGGCCCCTTTCGTAGCCTGGCCATTCTGCGGGAAACTCGCCGGCGCCGCAAGTTTGGCGATCGCATCAGTAGCATCCGCGATCACCTGGTTATAAACGGCATCGACCGGCGAACGGTCCACAAATGTATCTTCCACCTTTTCTATTTCTCTCAGGTAAAGCGGCACTTGCCCGAAATATCTCACCAACCTGAAATAATTGAATGCCCGGAGAAACTTTGCCTGCCCCTCGACCTCCGCTTTCGCAGCTTCGGGAATCGTAGCGCCAGCCAGCCTCGTCAGCACGATATTGGCTTTTGAAATAACGTTATAACAATGAAAGTAGACGGCATTGGTGTAGGAGTTGGTCGACTGGTCGGTGAAATCGCCAATGTTTTCGCGGTGAACGATCGCCGTCCCGCGGTTGCCCGCCACATATTCGTAATGCGAATTATCTGAACGCATTTCGGCTACGTAAAAATCATTGTCCAGCAAATCGCGCATCGGCACGTAGGCAGCGGTTACCGCCTGTCGGAACTGCGCTTCGGTCTGGTAAAATGTGCCTGCGGAAAACTGGTCTTTCGGCGAGAGGTCGATGAAACTGTCATTGCAGGATGTCAGGACAAACGCCAGCAGGGAAAGCCCGAGCAAATTGTTCTTTTTCATATTTTTTAGATTAAAATCATCATTTGAATGTCATTGTAAGACCCAGGGAGAATGTTCTCGGGATCGGATAAGCATTCTCGTCGATACCGATACCATTCGTCGCATTCAGACCGTCGAAACTGATCTCGGGGTTCATGCCGGTGTACTTCGTAAGCACGAAAGCCTGTTGAACGGAGGCATACATACGCAACTTTCTCAGTGCTAGTTTGCCTTTCATATCCATGGTGTAGCCGAGCGAGATGTTTTTCAGGGTCAGGTAGCTGCCGTCCTCGACCCACTGGCTGTTCACTGAGCGACCAATGCCCGTGGTACCGGATTTGGTCCTGGGATAAACGCCTGAGCCAGGGTTTTCCGGCGACCGCCAGCGGTCGGACACTGCTGCAAGTGGCAAACGCGAACCATCCATGTTCGTCGAATAGGCCCATTTGGCGGCATTCAGAATTTCACCACCCACGGCACCGGACATGGTCATGCTTAGATCAAAATTTTTGTATTTAAAATCATTGATAAATCCGAAGCTAAAATCAGGCGTCGGGTCGCCTATGAACGTGCGGTCGGCTACGTCGTCTATCTTGCCGTCCCCATTCAGGTCGCGCACTTTGATCGTGCCGACATCGGAGGCACTTCCGTATTTGGCGGAGTTTGCGAGATCTTCCTGGTTTTTATATAATCCTTCAAATATAAAACCGTAAAACTCACCCAGGCTGTGCCCTGCCTGCTGGCGGAAGTAATCGGAAGTTACCGTGTTGTTACGGCGGATAAAGCCCGGGGCCACGAGCGATTTGATGATATTCCGGTCGAACGAAATGTTGAGCGTCGAATTCCACGTCAGCGGACCAGTCAGGTTTTTGGTATTGATCCCGATTTCATGCCCCCAGAATTTGAACACCCCGACATTGTACTTAATGGTCGAAAAGCCGGAAGCACGCGGTATCGGCCGGTCCTGGATCAGCCCGTCGGTGATCTTGTTGTAATAATCGTAAGTAAGCATCACGCGGTCGTTGAACAATCCAAGATCAAGGCCCACATTGAATTGCTTGTTGCGCTCCCAGGCCAGATCCGGGTTACCGAGCGTATTAATGGTAAGCCCCGGTACCAGCACGCCGTTGAGAATGTAATTAAACTCCCCGAGGTTGGCGATGGACACGAAGTTGCCGAAGAAGTTATTCCCCGTTACACCATAGCTGGCGCGCAGTTTCAGCAAACTGATTTTGGGAATAGCCTGTACAAACGCCTCGTCACTCACGACCCAGCCGGCAGAAACGGAAGGAAAAAACCCATACTTACGATCGGCACCAAACTTGGAGGAACCGTCGCGGCGCACGGCACCGGAAAGCAGGTATTTCCCTTTGTAGTTGTAGTTCAAACGGGCAATCTGCGAGAGCAGCGAATATTGCGTCGTGTTCGAAGCCCCCGCGCTGATCACCGTTGCGGCGCTCAGATAAGGCACGTCGTCGCTGGGAAAGCCCGTTCCGGAAACCGAATTGCTGACTGAATTAAACTTCTGCGCCGAGTAACCTAGCAACGCATCAATGTTGTGGTCATTGAAAAAGGTTTTGTTATACTGCAAATTCGCCTCGGCTGTCCACGAATAGTTATCGACCGAGCTGCTCAATCCCGTCGCGACGGAATTGGTGGTGACGATCGAAGGCGAAAATTGGTTTCTCGTCTCCGCACCTTTATCGATCCCTACATTCGTTTTAAAACTCAAACCATCCAGAAACTCGTAGTCAAAATGGGTATTGCCCAGGATGCGCGTCGTAATGTAATCGTCTTTCGTGCGTGTGAGCTGTGCGTACGGGTTCAGGTAAGACACCATTCCCGGCGAGTTTACAAATTGAGGCATGGTGCCATCAGGGTTCACCGGCGCGAATAGCGGACTGGCTTCCAGCGTCTTCTGGAACAAACCACCCACACCATCGGTCGTCAGCCGGTTGTTGTGATCGATCCGGTAACTGGGTGCGATATTGAAACCGATTTTGATCTTGTTGTTGCTCAGCGAAAGGTCCTGGTTAAGGCGCAGCGAGAACAGCTTGCTGGAATTGTTGATCATCACCCCCTGCTGCTCCTGGTAACCCGCAATCACAGCCGATGAGGACCTATCCCGCGCCGACCTGACCGTCAGGTCGTAGGATTGGACCGGTGCCGAGCGGGTTAGCACGTCAAACCAGTTGGTCCCTATCCCATTGGATGCCGGATCCTGGTATTCCTTGTCGAGCGGTGTAGTTGCGGGGTTCAATCCTTCGTACTTCACGCGGTCCTCATATCGCTCTTTCATAAACTGTGCGAATTCCGTTGCGTTCATGGTCCTCGGAATACGGTTTTGCGGGATTTTCTGAATGCCGTAATTCGCATTGAACTCGATGATCGAATCACCCGGGCGGGCGTGCTTGGTGGTGATCAGGATTACCCCGTTTGCTGCGCGGGAACCGTATAAAGCGGTCGCCGAAGCATCTTTCAGGATCGAAAAGGACTCAATTTCCGATGGGTTGATGTTATTGATACTTCCTGTCACCGGCATGCCGTCCACTACAAAAAGCGGCTGTGCTTCCGAAAACAATGAGGCCGCTCCCCTGATCCTGAACGACATTCCCCTGCCTGGCTGACCGCTCGTCTGGGCGATCTGCACACCCGGCGCCCGGCCCTGCAATTGCTGGGCGAATTGCGTCACAGGCATATCCTGCAATCCATCCGCATTCACCTGCACAATGGCACCGGTCACCTCTTTGGTCTTTTGTTTACCATACGTAACCGTGACTTCCTTCAAAAGGCCGGCGTCACGCAAACTGAAATTGACGGTCAGGGTCTGCCCGCCGGTTACGACCACGTTACCGTTCAGCGCGCTCTGATAACCGATGAAAGACGCTTCGAGTGCATAAGTACCTTCCGGGATATTCAGTGTAAAAACACCCTGATCGTTCGCCATTGCACCTATGGAACGGTCGGTACCGCTGCCGTTGGTCCTGACGATCCGGATGCTCGCGCCGGGCAGGATCTCGCCCTTTTCGTCGGTTACCTTGCCCGAAACCTTCCCTTGCTCCGCGCTCTTGCGGGTATTTGCCCGGCTCACCGCAATCGTGTTGTTGACTTGTTCAAAGCGAAGCTGATAGTTTTCTTCCAGGTGTTTGAGTGCCTTGCCGAGCGGGGTATTTGTCACATTCAAACTAATGGAACCAGTCTTGCCTAATTCCTCGGAATACACAAAATTGATCCCCGATTGCTTGGAAACCGCCGACAATACCTCATGCAAGGTACCTTTGGAAATATGGATGGATACCTTCGCCGGGTCCTGCTGGCGCCCGTCGTGGTGGGTTGCAAATACCGCCGTTGATGCGGTCGCGAGCATTGCAACCAATGCCGTTCGTCGCCAGAACCGGTAAACGGAGTGAAATGAATAGGTCATGGAATTCATGATGTGAATAGATTGGTAAATTCGGTTGAGTGAAATAAGGGATGAGTGAAAATCAGGTGGATAGTATTATTCGATGATCACGACCTTGTCCTGGATTTTATAGGAAAAGCCGTCGCCCGAAATGCTGAGCAGTTTGAGGATATTGGCAAGCGATTCATTTTTGACTCTCAGCTGAAACCTTTTCCCGGCAAGCTGCGTATCGCGGATATCGAAGGTGACCCCGTAAACCCTCCCCAGCTCGGCGCTGATGTCCCGCAGGGTTTGGAATTCAAAAGACAGGGCCTGCTGTTGCCAGTCTGCCGCTTCTTTTGGATCAACCTTGCGCAGGCTGAATGAAGATAAAACATGATCGAAAATGAGCTGGTCACCGGGTAGAAGTATAGCCGGAGCGCCGGGCGCCGGAGCGCCGGGCGTCGGAACGCCGGGCGACGAAGCTTGCTTCTGCACGCCTACTTTACCGGTAGCGACAGTGACGCGTGAAACCGCGTCGTTTTGATAGGCTTTTACATTGAATGAAGTTCCTAAAACCTTCACGTCTATTTCCCCGCTATGCACGACAAAAGGATGAGCGGTATCACGCTTCACCTTGAAAAATGCCTCGCCGGAAAGACGGACTTCACGGGTTTCCCCGAAATGCGCGGGATAAGTAATGTCTGAGGCCGCATTTAGCTCGGCAACCGAACCATCGGGAAGGGTCACACGCCTGCGTTCGCCTGCCTTTGTTGCGACAGTGAACACCTGCGGCGCAGAAGGTTTTGATTTCAGGAAGAAGTAAAAGGCAAGTGATGAAGCGACCGCCACCAATGCCGCCACTTTCATAGCGGGCACCAGGGCCATAATCCGGCCGACGCGCTCTTGCCTTTGCATTGTGGCCACCTGGCCGATCGCCTTCCGGGCCGCTTCGAGGGATGCCCGCTCGATATCGTCCTCGCCGGGCAATTTGTAATGTTGTTCGTCAGATTGATTTTCCATACACCCATATCATCCGCGAAATGACAATGAGGTACCATTAAACAATCGTTAACAAACCTGTTAATTGTTAATAAAATATTTAAATGCATTCAAAGCGTGCATCAGGAAAGCAGGATACCGACGCCGATGTAGAACAGCGCCTGTTCCTTCCTGAGTGTCTCCTGCAATGCCCGGAGCGCCAGGCTGATGTAGTTTTTAACAGTTTGTTCGGAAAGGGACAACTGAGCGGCAATCTCCCTGACACTCAACCCTTCCTGCCGGCTTAATGCAAATACCTGCTGAACCACCGGCGACAATTTTCGCAACCTGTCTGCAAACCGGGATTCAAGATCGGCGGCAAGGATATCCTCTTCCGCCGACCATTGTTGCTCGCCGCCCACGGCAAGGATCGAGGCGTGGGCCGCCTTCTTTTTCTCACGTGCCAGGTACTCGTCCACGACCCTATAATGTGCCGCTTTGGATAAATACGGCAGGAAAGAATTGTCAATTTGAATGGTCGAACGGTTCTTCCAGAGCGAGATATAAATTTCCTGCAAAATATCCTTGGCAGTTTCCTCACAACCGGTTTTTCTGTAAATCTGGCTGTAAAGCTGCCTCCTGTGTCGGTGGACCACTGCTGCGAAAGCTTTCTGGCTATTTCCCTGGATCAACACAAGCAATTCAGTATCTGATAAATTCTCCACTTTGCGGGACAAGACGTTTCAGTTACTAAAAGTAAGGCGCGAGGATTAACTGAATATTAAAACAGTTTAATTCTGTTAAAATTTCTTACAAAAACTTTCAGCTACTAACGATTGTCCGATCTGATAACAGTGGGGCAGGAATAAACGAATCCTTAGTAAGACACAGGCATTCGAAATTACATTCGAATGCCTGTGTTTCACACCTAGTTAAATTTTAATTTCTGCGTCACGTTCTGCGCCACTTTCTTCCCGTGAACGAGACTTACCTCACAGGTTTTGCGGTAATGAATGCCCGCATACACCCGCGAGACGGCCGCCTCGGCTGCTGCCTCTTCAAAGGAATTGAAATGGCGCGGTGCAAAGGCAGGCAGATTGTAAGGTACATCGGTGAATGCATAGTTTTGGCCAAACAAAGAGGACAAAGTCTCTGCCGCTGCGGCCGACATTACCGAATGTCCGGAGGGAAATTCGGGATGCGGGGGCGTCGGGATGACAGTATTCCAACTTGGGCGGTTCATCACGCTACGTATAAAAGTCACCGGCCGCACGCCCTGGTGAACGTATTTTTCCTTGCATAGGCTAATGGCGGCATCGGACATGGCGATGCCCAACTGCGCAAATGCAACTGCCGCCTTGCCGAGTTTGGGCTTTTCTTTGGCCAATACCTGGCTCAGGATATTGTGCCAGGAATTATCGGGCCAATAGGTGGCGATGTTACGCTGCTCGGTGGTGAGGCTTTGCGAGATATTGTAAAGCTCTTCCGCTTGCTTGAAATAGGGCGAAGCCGGGTCCTCCGAATACGGGATCGGTGCGCCTTGCGGGGCATCCTGGTCGCTGTTGGCTACCAGCAGGCGTACTTTCCCCCAGTTGGAAAGAATGGCCGGGGCGAATGCGGGTGGTGTGGGCTTCCAATAGCTCGGCCCGGAGAGCGGTGTGTAAGGGGTGGCGTTGTCATATCCATCGGTTTTCGACCAGTTGAATATGGCCAATGCAATGCTGCGCCCGAATGCCGCCGATCTTTCCAGTTCTTCGATCGGGCGACTTTGCTTGTATACTTCCAGGTTGGCTGCTTCAAGCGAGTCGATTTTCGCCTTGTTCACGGCGGAAAGTCCCGGATGGATCGAGCGGTTGATCTCCGCCAGGGCTGCATTGGCACTGGCGGGCCAGTAATAAGTGCCTGACGTGATCTGAGGAAGCGCGGGCAGGTTGCTAAGCTGCGGGGCAATCGATTGGTAACCGGCCAATCCCGGCACGACGGATTCGTAGAGCGTAATACCGGAATAAGCAAACCGTCGTGCCAGAACGGGAGGCGGGGCAGGCATCGACTGGGCTATTTTCAGTTGCATGGTCAGCCAGGAAGCGGCTATTTCGGCGGAAAAACTACCGGCGTCGGGATTGTTTGTCGGTTCGTGGTCCGTGCAGGAAGTGGCCCAGAGCGTAGCCGCGAAGGCAAGCATCAAAATGCGCGATGCGCGTGTCAATTGTTTCATTTGTTTCATGGACTTTTGCATTGTTTTGGATTAAAAAAAATTGGAATGTAAGATGGTCATCAGGCTATCGCCCGGATATTTCGGTTAAATCAAAAGCTGCATACGGCGCCCTGTAGGTTCGTTTCAGCAGTTTCTGGCCTTCGTTATTGTTCAAAATCGACATTGTGTCCGCATCGATCCGGAGGTGCGCTTTTACCTGGTAGGCGATATCGGCGTAGATCACGGCGGCCGTGGTCCGATAGGCGTCTTCCAGCGAATTGGTAATGCCGTCATTGGAGTTTTTGCCGATCTGTATGGCAAATTCTTCCCACAGGCTGGTCGTCATCGCCAGGTATTCGTTCCAGACTTTTGGATCACCGGGATTGAATCGGATATCCCCATAGCTCGTCTTCGCGGAGCTGCCGACCGGGTGGACTTCCCATCCCATGTCACCGGCAAAAATGGTCGCTTTCTCTCCATAATAGTAGATGCCGTAGTTGCGATCGGGGTCCGGCGATACATAACCCCAGGTTTTGTGTGACCAGGTTACCGGCAGGCCGCCGAAATCAAAGCGTACGTCGAGATGGTCGGGATTATCGATCGCATCGTGGCCGACAATCCCGCCGGCCGCCGAGACCTCTCCGGGCAGACCAAGGCCCAGCACTTTCCTGGCGTTGTGTATATAATGTATTCCCCAATCAAACAAGATCCCTCTGCTAAAAGCACGCTGGCCCCGCCACATGGGAATGCTCTGGTCTGGTTCACACAAAAACTTCGATTTCGGTGCCGGGCCGCAAAAAGCGTCGAAGTCGATCGTCGCGGGAATGGGTTTTTCGACCAACCGGCCCTCATGATGATAAATATTGGCGTGTGCTCCCCGTATCTTCCCGGCTTCGCCGCTGGCGATGAATGCGCTCACCTCGTCGTTGACCCGCCCTTTTACCCTGGGAAAGTCGACCTGTACGACATTGCGGGCTTGCCTGTGGGCTTGCAGCATTGCCTGCCCTTCGCGGATATCGTAGCTGATCGGCTTTTCGAGAAACACATGCAAGCCTGCCCGGCACGCTGCAACAAAATGGAGCGCGTGCCAATGCGTGGGCGTGACGATCGCGACTGCCCCAAGGCCCTGCATTTGATAAAGCTGTTGATAGGAAGTAAACATTTCGGGCCGCTTCCCTCCTAGCCTGACCACTTCCTCTGCTGCATGTTTCGATGCTTCGAGGTTGACGTCGCACAAGGCAACGATGTCGAACTGTCCCGAAGCCAGCGCGCTTGGAATGATGACATTGGTACCCCAATTACCGGTTCCCAGAATGGCCAGCCTGATCTTTTTCCGGTTCTCCTGCCGTGAAAAGGGTATGATCACCGAGCCGGCCACGATGGCGCCGGATTTGATAAAGTCTCTGCGTTGCATTTGTTTTGTTTATGTTAAAGGTTAATTAATCCTGCCGCGCTCCTCATCGGAAGCTGACTTCAACGGCACTGATTTCAGTTTTCCGTTACCAAAATTTCTGTTGAAGGTGATCCTGATAAACCGGTTGTGCCAATCATAGCGGAAGTACAAATCCAGGTTTTGTTCGGGAAGATTGGAGCTGACCCTCCACAAATTGGTGTACAGGATATCGTCCATCGCCAGTTTCAGCGACGCTTTTTGCCCGAAATTTTTACGGATGCCGGCATTCAGTGATCCGGAAGGCAGAAATACCGATATACCGGATAAGGTTTTGGATTGATGTGTTCCCGAAATCTCAACAGCCAGTTGCCAGGGTAACTGTATGATGCTTGTTAAATTCAGGTTTGCACTGTACAGCTTGCGGCGCACATGGCCGGATGCCCTATCTGTTTTACCGGCCTGATACTGAGTCGTCAGCCCGCATTGCACGTCCCACCAGGAAGCCAGTTTGGCTGCATAGGCAGTGGTTAGGCCTGTTGAATTCAGAAATGCAAGGTTCTGCGAACGCATGATCAGATTGCCCGTCGCGTCTACTTCGGGCTGCATGAACGCAATTTCGTTTGCCGAATGGGAATGATAGGCCGCCACCGTCCAGCGACCAATGCGGTAACCCAGCCTCACCGCATCGGATACCGCCGGAAGCAATGCTGTATTGCCTGCGGAAAATGATTGGGTGCCCCAGAAAAAAACATATGGCGCGATATCATTATAGGTCGGACGTGTGATCCGGCGGGCGTAGGAAAGTTGTACTTCCTTTTCGGTGCCTAGCATGCGGGTGGCCGAGAAACTGGGAAAAAGGTATCCGTAATGCCTGTTGCGCTGGTTCAATCGCTGAGCGGTATATTCGTACCGGAAGCCTCCCGAGAGCTGCCACTGGCTTACGGGCTGCCATTTCGAAGAGATATAAATGGCGCCTGTCGTTTCATCGAGCCGTGCGTGAGAGCTAAAGTCCGGGTCGGTTATCCACCGGCTTTGTTCCAGCCGTTTTACCAGCACATCATTTTTCAGCACCGAAAACACACCTTTTAGGCCTGCCTCCAAAGAAAACGACTGGTTTTCTACGTGATAAAAATCCGCTTTCGCTACCAGGATCCTGATGGGCGTATCCTTGCTCAGGTCGATCATCGAACGTGATTCCTTGTGGTTGGTTTCAAACAAAACCATGTCGTAGTCCGAAGGATTGTCATTGTGATAATACAAATAGTCGACCCCGGCACCGATACCGCTTTTCGGACTTAGTTTGACCTGCACTCCGACAGCCGCTGCAAAGCTTTGCCATACATTGGACTCGCGGATACCGATTTGACTGTCCACGGCTGAATCCGGTTTCAGTTGGTTGATACCGTTTGTGATTGCGTCGAGCTGCCAGTTCCGTTTGTAACCTGTAAGCCCAACATTCAAAGTGCTGGCATTAGTCATCTTCCATTCGAGCCCTGCGCTGAGATTTTGCTGAACGGTCACATTTTTACGCCGACTTTTGTCCATGACCAAAATCCCGATCGCGTCATTCGCCGCTTTCCGTTCAAGGAGCATTGTATGCAGGTTACCATCACGTACAAGCGAATAGTCTGCAAACCAGGCCCGACGTTGTCCGCGATGATGCAGCGTAAAATTGGTCCCGAAGTTTTCCGCACCTTTCATTCCCAGCGTGAGCCCCGCAGAGCCGCTTGTACCCAGTTCCGCATTGCTTTTTGTCATGATGTGAATAATGCCTGCATTTCCCTCCGCGTCGTAGCGGGCTCCGGGCGTATGGATCAACTCGATTCGCTCGACATTTGCCGCACTCATCCCTGCCAGCATTTGTATCGCGGCATCTGCCGCCACCTGTACCATTTTTCCATTGATCATCAGCTGCACACCTGCCCTGCCATTCATCAAAATGCTGCCGCTTTGCCGGTTGACCGTCACACCGGGCGATTTCTGAAGTATTTCCAGCAAAGTATTTCCCGAAGAGCTGAGGCTGCTTCCTAGGTTCAAGACCATCCGGTCGCCCTGCTGTTCAAAAACCGGTTTGATGCCCCTGACAAGCAATTCATCCAATTCGCGGGGCTCGTTTTTATAGACGGTATCAGCTGGTTGCGCGCCGGTCTGCCCGTAGGCACCATTCAGCACGGAACACAATATGAGTGTCACTACCCGGAAAACCGGGTGCGGTAGGATGTAAAGTGTTTTCATGATTTCAGTTTCCGAGTCTGCCCCGCTCTTCTTCCGAGCCGGATTTCACTTTGAGGGTCCGAAGCTTGCTGTTCCCGATGTTCCGGGCGTAGGTAATGCGCAGAAATTGGTTATGCCAGTCGTAACGGAAACGAAGGTCCAGGCCGACCTCGGGGTGGTAAGTCCGGATGCGCCATTTGTTGGTATACAAAATGTCGTCCATCGCCAGTTTGACCGTACCATGCTTTCCCCATTTCTTTTGGATACCCGCATTAAGCGAGCCGGAAGGCAGGTATTCGGAGATCCCCGACATGTACCTTGAAATGAAGATGCCGGATAATTCGACGGAGAAGTCTTCTGGCAGCGAATAAACGGTCGTGAGGTTGGCATTCAACCCGACAAGGTCTTTGCTGATTTTATGGGACAAATGCATAATCCGGATTGTCTGGTAGTGCAATGTAAAGTTGCCCTGTATCTCCCAGCTGCTGGTCAGTTTCAACCCCTGCGAGCCCGATAAACTGATTGTTTTGGAAGAGGGTACGTTTTCCGACCGATAAATTAAAGTGCCCAGGCTATCGATTTGCGGCTGCAATGTGGCGACCTCATTTTTTACATGGTTGGCCTGGATGGAAATAGCGGACCTGCCTGCCACATACGACAATCGTAACGCATCGGCGATAGCGGGCCATAGCGAGGTATTTCCGGCGATGAATGTGTTGGAACTCCAGAATACACTATATGGGGCAATGTCGCTGTAAGTCGGACGGGTGATGCGCCTGGAATATGATATTTGCAGGTCGTGACCGGGTTTCAGCTCCTTTTTGATGAGCAAGCTCGGGAAGAAATAGCCATAGCGCCGATCGATCCGCCCGCTGGCCGTGCGTATGAACGTATGTGTATATTCGTAACGCATGCCGCCGGTCAACAGCCAGCGCCGCCCGCCCTGCCAGGTAGCAGATACATAAGCTGCGCCTACCTGCTCGTCCAGCAGCGAACGTTCGCTAAAAGCGGGATCTACCACCCAATCGGACGCAATCAGTCGTTGAACGACGACATCATTATCTAGCCCCGATACAAAGAATTTTACGCCCGTTTCCATGGTAAGAACCCGAAAAGCTTTCCGTTTATAATCTGCCCGTCCCACCCAGAAACGGATTGGCGTGGTTTTAGAGAGCTCGGTTTTTCGCGAATATTTCGATTGGCTTTGCTCGTGCAGTAGGGTCTGGTCGTAAGAGGAAGGGTTATCATTGTGGTAATACAGGTAGTCAACTCCAATACTCAGTTCGCTCCCGGTACCAACTTTCGCCACCATTCCGATGCTTCCCGCCAAACTTTGCCAAATGTTGGATTGCCTTACCCGCGTGTCAGCGATAGCCGTCGAATCCGGCAATACGCGGTCGGTATCGTGGATTCCGGCGGTCATTTGCCAATTTCTTTTGTAACCCGAAAACCCGAGGCTGAAAAGCACTTTTTCACTGGCCTGCCATTCCAACCCTGCATTCAGGTTTTGCTGGGTGGTCACATTATGGCGACGATTGCGAACGGTTATTTTCCGTCTGAAATCGGATGTCGGCGAGTTCCGCTCAATTTCCATGATATGCAGATTATGATTTCGGAGAAGCGCATAATCGGCCGACCAGCTCCATTTCCGATTGCGGTAGGTAATGCTGCCATTTGCGCCCAGTGTCTCAGCCCATCGTTGTCCCAAAGTCAGCCCGATGTTGGCGTTCAAGCCATGCTCGGCACCATGGCTGGTGACAATATTGATAATCCCGCCATTTCCTTCGGCATCGTGCTTTGCGGAGGGCGAATGGATCAGTTCAATCTTTTCGATATTACCGGCCATCATTCCGTCGAGCATCTGGATGGCCACATCCGCGGCAACCTGCATCATTTTTCCATTCACCATCAGCTGCACGCCCGTTCTGCCGTTCATCGCGATGCTACCACTTTGCCGGTTGATTGTCACGCCCGGCGCTTTTTGCAGGATTTCCAACACCGTACTGCCCGATGAGGAAATGCTGTTGCGGATGTTGAGGACAAGCCGGTCTGCCCTTTCCTCGACAAATGGCTTTCCCGCTTTCACCGACACCTCGGCCAGCGACTGAGCCGTACGTTCCAATACGAAGTCGGAAAATGTCGCATTGCCTTTCAAATTATAAGGTCCTGACACCCATCGTTCGTAACCAACGGCTGATGCGGCAATGAGGTAATGGCCCGGAAGCAGCCCATCGAGCATGAAATTTCCGCTGTCGCTGGCTATGACGCCCTTAACGAAAGCTGAGTCTGGCTTTAACAACTGCACCGTGGCGTAAGGCACATGTTCTTGCCCATCCGTAATCCTGCCCGCAATACGCACCTGCCCATAGAGCAAGGCCGGCGCGCAGGACAACAGCACCATAATTCCAGGCGGGCTGAGTAATAGAAACATTTCTTTCATTTTTCATGACTTTTTTGCCTACAAAAGTCATCCCCTAAAAGCTCCTGCACTTGTATTGTCGATTCAAATCCAGGTATTTCTGAGACAATGAGAAATGGGCTATTTCCCGGGGCTCACCATTACCTGGATCTGCATCCATAATACAATCCGACGCCCATTACTCCCGCTAATTTTGCTACCAGATTATTCATTTACTCTTTTCTCATTTATCTTTTAAACCATGAAAAAATTAGTCTTCTTAATGTATGGCATTGTCTCATATGTCATCTTCTTTGCTACCTTTTGCTACGCGATGGGTTTTGTGAGCACATTTTTGGTGCCCAAACACATCGACAGCACTCCACAAAGTCCGCTGGGTTACGCCTTGCTTGTCGACGCGGGCTTGCTTGCCGTTTTCGCGCTTCAACACAGCATTATGGCCCGGCCTGCGTTTAAAAAGTGGTGGACACGCTTTGTCCCCGAACCCATTGAACGGAGTACGTATGTGCTGCTGGCAAGCCTCTGTTTGATATTACTGTTCTGGAAATGGGAGCCGATCGGCGGCGTGATCTGGTCGGTCGAATCCGAAACGGCACGGCTCGTGCTTCAATTGACGTCCATGTTTGGTTTCACGATCGTGCTGGTGAGTACGTTTCTGATCAATCACTTCGACTTGTTCGGGTTACGACAGGTTGGATTGTATTTTACTGGTAAAACGTATCAATCGCTGTCTTTCAGGACGCCTTTCTTTTACAAGTACGTACGTCACCCGTTGTATCTGGGCTTTATGATCGCGTTCTGGTCTACCCCTGTCATGACGGCCGCTCATTTGTTTTTTGCCTTTATGACGACTACCTATATGCTGATCGCCATTCGGTTTGAAGAAAAAGACCTGGTGGATCATTTCGGGGCCAGGTACCAGGACTACAAGCGCACTGCCCCGATGATTATCCCTTTTGTCAACCGCGCCGACCGCAAAAAGAAATCGTTTGAATCCCATTCGCAGGCACTGAAATAATTGATAGTAAGCACCCATTTACCGTTTTTGGACCAACCCACTAATTCTTCTCCTGTGAAACCCTTATGGAGTATTCCGTAGGGGTTTCACCAAATTCTTTTTTAAAGCATTTACTAAAATACGACTGGTCATTGAAGCCCACGGCATATCCTATCTGCGTAATAGTGTCCGCTTTCTGCCGGATCAATTCAGCCGCCTTCTGCAAGCGCAGGTCACGGATGAAGTCGTTGGGGGCGAGTCCCGTCAACGCTTTCAATTTCCGAAGCAACTGCGTACGGCTAAGGCTCATTTCTTCCGACATCTTCTCAACAGAAAAGGAAACATCTTCCATATTTGCCTCAACGATTTCTTTCGCTTTCAGCAGAAACCGGTCGTCGATCGACATCTCCTCTGAGGAAGTAACGTGCACCCGTATACGCTCACGATATTTGTCGGCGAGTCTTTTCCGCAGTAAAATCAGGTTCCTGACCCGCACCGATAGTTCTTCCATCGAAAACGGTTTAATCAAATAATCGTCAGCGCCGGTTTTCAGTCCATCTATACGCGATTCCTGACCGCCTTTTGCTGTCAGGAGTATCACCGGAATGTGACTTGTCCGTTCATCCGATTTCACACGGCTCGTCAACTCCATTCCATCCAGGCCGGGCATCATCAAATCACTGATAATTAAGCCCGGCATCATCCTTTTTGCCTCATCCAGGCCAGCTGTTCCATCCGCGGCGGTATAGACGGTGAATTCGCTCTCCAGCTGTTTTGCCATGTAATTGCGCAGCTCGGGGTTATCCTCCACGATCAGTATCGAGTCCCTTTGCTCCGGATACTGAACCTCTTTTTCCGGATTTTCGGCCAACACTTCGGTAGCCATTTCGTTTACGGCATTGGCAGTTTCCGCACTGAATTCCTCCATGGGCAAATCGACAATCTGATCGGGCGAATAAGCTTCCCTGTCGACCGCCAATGCTACCGTAAATGTGGTGCCCTTACCCACTTCGCTTTGAAGCGCAATGTGCCCGTGATGCAAATTGACGAGCTCCTTTACCAGCGCGAGCCCCAGCCCGGTACCGCCCTGATGATCTTCCACAGTTTGCCGGGATTGATAGAAGGATTCGAAAATCCGTTCTTGCTCGCCGGGTGCAATGCCTTGTCCCGTATCGGAAACCTTGATCTGCAACCAGTTTCGATCTTCTTTCTCGATCATATAGGCCGAAAAAACCACTTCCCCACGGGAAGGCGTGAACTTGAATGCATTCGAGAGCAGATTGATGACAATTTTTTCGAGCTTGTCGGCATCGAACCAGAAGGAGTGCCCGTGAAGGTCCTGGTTATTGGTGAATTTGATCTGCTTATGCTGGGCCAGCGATTCGAAAGACGTCGCCAGGATGTACAGGAACTGTGCGAGATCGCCCTGCCGGATTCGCAATTCCATTTTGCCGGCTTCCAGCCTGGACAGGTTCAGCAACTGATTGACCAGCTCCGCAAGCCGGCTGGCATAACGCTTCATGATCAGCAATCCTTCCCGCTCTGCTGGCGGCGTCTTTTTGATTTGCTCTTCCAGCGGCGTAAGAATGAGCGTCAGGGGCGTGCGGAATTCATGCGACAGATTGGCAAAGAACCGCGACTTGATCCGGTCCATTTCTTTCAGCTCTTCTGTTTGCACCAGGATTTTCTCTGTTCTCTCCCTGACTATCTTTTCGAGCGCCAACTTTTCATTTTGCAGGTTTCTTTCCCGAAAACGGATAAACAGGATCGTCAGGCCGGCAATGGCCAGTGCATAGCAAGCATATGCCCACCATGCACGGTACCAGGGCGGCAGTACCGTGAATGCCAACTGATCTTCGGCACCCGTTTCTCCGTATACATTTTTGCCCCGGACCCGGAAAATATAGTCGCCCTCCGGCAGGTTTGTAAAATCCGCAAACGCTTCCGGCGACCACGCCGACCAGCCTTTGTCGAATCCTTCAAGATAATACTGAAACTGATTCTTTGCCGAAAGATCGTAGCTGGGCAACGCAAACTGGAAACGCAGTACATCCTGCCCAAATGGCAGGGACATTTGAGCACCGGCCCCCTGCCGGAATTCGATCAGCGAGTCCTTTTTGATAAATACCTGGCGGATCAATGTTTTAAAACCGGGTAAGGGCTCGTTTTGCCATTGCTCATTGAAAAGTGCGATCCATTTGTTGGAGCCCAGAAACACAATGCCTTTCCCGGTATCGTGTATTTTGGTAATCAGCGCGTCCGAAAATCTTCCCGAAACCGGCAATTCATGGATTTGGCCGTTATCATACTGAAATACGGGGCTCCGGGAGTTGTCATAAAGTGTGAACCACATTTTGCCGCCACCACCCTCGACAATTTCGTTGATCCATGCGCCCTGATAACGCCGCATAACAGCCGTAAGCTTCGAGTCTTTCTGAAATCTGCGTTTTTGCACCTCGTAGCGGAATGCGGCTTCGTCCGTCGAAGCGTAAACCGTGTTCCCTACCCTTTCCATTGCCCTGATTTTGTTAGAGGAAAGACCAGTGGAAGTGTCATGGTGAATGACAGTAAAATTTTCTGAGAGCGTATTGGGCCCGTCCTTCCAGGTTAATTCATAAATGCCGTTACGCCGGGTATTGACGAATAGATTGCCACCACGCCCACGGGCAAAGTTTTCGGCATAACCTTTGAAATCCATTCTTTTTTTGCCCGGCTTCCACTTGCCGTCGGTATAAATGAGTTCGGTCAAGCCCAGGCCTTCCAGGCCGACAAACAAATGACCGGGGGGCGTCTCACCGTGATACTCCTCTGTCCTCACCACATTTTCCTTCGCCACATGATCCAGCCGCCCGTTGGTGCCCAGCACAAAAATACCGTCGTAATTGGATACAACCAGCTGGTTCCCGATAGCCTGACAATGCATCGTCAGGTTGTCGATACCGGGTATTTTTTGAAACCGATACTTGGAAGCGCCGTTCGATGCGAACTGGTTCAGCTGAAACAATCCCTTGCTGTTGACCGCATAAATTTTGTCATTGAAATACTCAATATCAAACGGGTTCTCGTCCAATCCGTTGTTTTCGTTCAGTACCCTCACCGGCGAGTTAATTTCCAAACGGCTGATACCATTGTCGGTAGCCAGCCATAAATCCTTTTCAGCATCTTCGAACACGTAATATACTGCGTCGCTCGTGAGTCCCTCCTTCCGGCTTACATTACTTCGGATATGGCCGCTGCTGTCCATTAAATAGAGACCGGTGCCGGTGGTGGCGAGTGCATACAACCCATTCGAAAGCAATGCGCCATGGTAAACCGCATCCGCTATGCCGACAACCCCGTGCTCCGTCGTGAATGGTTTGAGGCTTTGTCCGTCATAAAGATAAAATTGCTTGCTTTGCCCCATGGCGAGCATACTGCTTTTGCCGTAAGGCAGCAACGCACTCAAACCCATTCCGTTGAATTGCGCCCCTCCCGGTGCTTGTTTCAATGAATCGGGCCCCATTTTCATGAGTCCTACCTCGCTTACGCCCACGTACAGCTCGTCACGGATCATCCATGCAAAGCCAAGCGTCCCGATGCCGCTCCGCCATACCTTAAATCGGCCACCCGACCATTCCAGAATGTGCAGGTCACAAACAAAGTAGACCGAATTCCGGTTGGCAAAGGTGAACCAAACGTTACCAAAATCGTGGTAGGCACGGTTGATCTTATTTTTGAGAGAATGAAAAACCATTTCATTCCTGCCGTTGGGGGCCAGGTACCCTATTTCGCCGGAGCCTCCCACGTAAATCCTGCCAGACGCGTCCTTGGCCAGCGACCTCACCGGGTTGCCTTCCGTTGTTTTGATCAACTTCCAGCGGGAACCGTCAAATTCGAGCACACCAAAGTTATTGGCTGTGTAAATGATCCCATTGTCGCTCTGCACCAACGCCCAGTTTTGCATAGCAGCCTTATAGTCGTCGGGGGTGTATTTTGAAATAAAGGGAACGCTCTGCTCCCAAACAGCGTGCAGGGGCCGACTGGCAATCTGTGCAAATATATGGGGACTAGTCGCCAAGGCGACCAGCAGCAGGATGTGCTTCATAGGTTAGACAGGAATAGTGCTGCAAATTAGAACTATCCGGCGCCGGAACTTAGCGCTCGTTCGTATTTTTACTTAATGGAAAAAATAGACGGCTTTCTTGATCGCTTTAAACAGAACCGAACACTGCCTGTCAGGGTGGTGTCGCCCGGCTTTGGGCATGTGCCGCCAGAAGAAGCCAAAAAGTTTGGTACGACAGTCCGTACGTCCTATTACTTCTTTTTATTCATGATGGACGGAAGCAGCCGGCACGGTGTTGATCTGCAAGATTTCGAGGTGAATAGCAACGAGCTCCTGTTTGTATTACCACACCAGGTACACCGGTTCCCCGTTACTAAAAAAGGGTCCGATTATTTCAAAATCGGCTTCGAAGAAAGCTGCCTGTCGTTGCTACCAAGGCAATATCCCTTTCTCATTAATCCATCAAACAACCCGAAAATCAGGTTTTCGCCGGCTGCTGCTGTGCGCGTGAAATCCATTTTTGAGAATCTTCTTGAATTGTTAAGTAGCTGGGAAACGGAAGCGGACCTGATCCTGGCGCATTTAAACAGCCTGCTGACAGAAATCAACGCAGCTTATTTTGCCGCCGGCAAAAGCCCGGTCGACCACAGGCTTTCCAAGTTTATCGATTTCAAGCTTTTTGTGGAGAATAACCTGACCGAGCATCCCAAGGTCGAGGCTATCGCAGCGCAGTTGCTGCTAAGCCCCAATACGCTGTATGGCATTGTTAAATACTATTCCGGCTTTTCGCCAAAGGAGTTTATCATCAACCGGCTCATTCTGGAAGCACGCCGACGGCTTTATTACAGTGAAAACTTCTCAGTGAAAGAGTTGGCATTTGACCTTGGCTTCAACGACCCCGAATACTTTTCCCGTCTGTTCAAAAAGGTAACCGGCAAAACCATCGCTGCGTTTTTCCAGGATTTGTCCGGAACCTAAGTCGTTTTGTCCGGCCCTGTTCATTTTTCCCGGCGGACCTTTGTAGAAACGCTAAAAACTACAATAATGAACAGAGAACTTGGAAAAAATGGCCCCCTCGTATCAGCGGTTGGCCTGGGATGTATGGGAATGTCGGGTGCCTACGGGCAAGCTGATGAAAAGGAATCTATTGCAACCATTGAAAGGGCCCTTGATCTCGGACATAATTTCCTGGACACGGCGGATTACTACCGGGTCGGCCATAATGAGGAATTGATATCGCAAGCGATCAACGGAAAGCGCGAAAAGGCTTTCTTGTCGGTAAAAACCGGGCAATTGATTACTCCCGGACCTAATGGCGTTATGGGGCCCGGCCCTGTGAGCGGCCGCCCTGAGTATATCCGTAATGCAGTCTTTTACAGTCTGCGCCGCCTGAAAACGGATTACATCGATCTTTACACCCAGGCCCGCGTAGACCCGGATGTTCCGATCGAGGAAACCGTCGGTGCGCTGGGGGAGCTGGTACAAAAAGGGTTGGTACGCTACATTGGTTTATCCGAAGCATCTGCGGGTTCCATCCGCAAGGCCGCTGCCGTGCACCCTATTACCGCCTTGCAGATCGAATATTCGCTGTGGACGAGGGATATTGAGGCTGAGATTTTGCCAACCATTCGTGAGCTGGGCATTGGTTTGGTGGCTTATGCACCGCTTAGCAGGGGATTTTTGAGTGGAGAAATCCAAACGCCGGAAGATCTCAAAGACAGCCGCGTAAACATGCCTCGCTACCAGGGTGAAAACTTTTATAAGAATCTTGAACTGGTTGAAAAAATAAAGGCGCTTGCCTCAGAAAAGAGTTGCACGTCGTCACAGCTAGCCATTGCCTGGGTGCTGGCACAAGGCAACGACATTATTACCATTCCCGGCACCAGGCGCATTCAATATCTTCAGGAAAACATTGCCGCCGAACATCTGACGCTCACCCCGGACGATCTGCAAAGCATTGAAGACATGATGCCTGCCGGCATTGTCTCGGGCAAGCGTTATCCCGAAAAATTCATGAATGCTTTGAACAGGTAACGACCACTTTCTGATCCGTACAGGCAAGTAATTTGAGCCGTGGAGGAAATCGGCCGGGGGCGATAACAGCTCACCTTTGTATCGTTAAAATCAAAACAAAGATGACAACGACCATAAACCTCGGCCAGAACGGCCCTCTTGTTTCTAAACTTGGATTAGGCTGTATGCGCATGTCGCCCGTGTGGGGAGGCCCGGCCAATGACGAAGCTGAAAGCATCGCAACCATTCAAAACGCATTGGACAGCGGCATTAACTTTCTAAACACGGGCGACTTTTACGGTGCCGGGCACAACGAGCTCCTTGTCGGCAAAGCCATCAAAGGCCGCCGCGACGACACTTTCATCAGTGTCAAGTTTGGGGCGATCTTTTACAATGGTCAATGGCTTGGGCTGGACCTCCGTCCGATAGCGATCAAGAATTTCATCAACTATTCGCTTGTACGTTTGGGAATAGAGACGATCGATCTCTATCAGCCTTGTCGGCTCGATAACAGTGTTCCGGTAGAAGATGTGATCGGCACCGTGGGCGACCTGATCAAGGAAGGTAAGGTCCGTTACCTCGGCGTTTCCGAAATTACCGCCGACCAGTTGCGCAAGGCGCATAGCATTCATCCCGTGACGGCACTGGAAATCGGCTATTCACTCGCTGACCGGCAAATTGAAAGCGACCTGCTTCCTGCCGCCAAAGAACTGGGCATTGGGGTCGTGGCCTTTGCCAACACGGCGGAAGGCCTGCTCACCGGCAACTTGCAGGCACCTCTTCCTACCGACGACTATCGCCTTCATTTTTCCCGGTTCCAGGGCGAGAACCTGCTCCGGAATCTTGAAAAAGTTGAACTATTGAAGCAAATGGCTAAGGAAAAAGATTGCACACCTACACAGCTGGCCATCGCCTGGGTCAATGCGCAGGGCGACCATATTATGCCGTTGGTGAGCATGAGCCGCAGATCAAGGTTGCCAGAAAACATGCAGGCGATGGACATCGCCCTCAGCACGGAGGAGATCAGTACGCTCGACACCCATTTTGCGCCCGGTGCGATACTTGGCGGCACCTATCTTCAGCGATAGCAGGCAATAACCAAAGCAGGGCATTAAAAAAGCCCTGCTTTTGATATATTTACGGTGTGACAAATCCAACTGAAATACTTCCGGGCGTCATTTTCTATTCTTATCTCTCAAAGGAGAGAAAAGACAAAGTGGCGTTTCTCGAAAACAATACACTGGTCATGCAGGTATCGGGTCGTTTTTCGCTCCAAACTGCTACACAAAAGATTTCAATGGGCGCGGGCGAGATGCTGCTGATCCAAAAGAATCAATTGGGAGAAATTACCAAAACCCCGCTCGACGGCGAGGATTACCAGACGATCGTGATCTCGTTACAGGAGCATTTGCTCCGGACTATTGCCCTGGAAGAGCAGGTGGAAATCGGGCATAAGTATTCAGGGCCTCCTAATGTGCACATTCCGGCAAACGACTTTCTGCGGGCATTCTTCCAGTCGGTAGTGCCTTACGTCCGCAATCCGGAAGGGGCCATTACCGCGCGGCTCGGCATGCTCAAAGTGAAAGAGGCCGTATATCTGCTCATGCATACCAAACCCGAGCTGGAAGAATTGTTGTTCGATTTTTCAGAACCCTACAAAATGGACCTGGAAAAATTCATGCTCAGTAATTTTCATTACAACATCCCGGTCGAAAAATTTGCCCGATTGACCGGAAGAAGCCTCGCCGGCTTCAAGCGCGATTTTCAAAGGGCATTCGGCATGGCCCCAAGGCATTGGCTCCAAGAAAGAAGGCTTGCTGAAGCCAGGCACCTTATCGAAACCAAGCACAAAAAGCCGTCGGCAATTTATCTCGACCTTGGATTTGAAAGCCTATCCCATTTCTCCCATTCATTCAAGAAAAAATTCGGCAAGGCACCTACTGAATGGTTGGTTTAGATACGGAGTAAGTATGGATATTTACAAACCTTATCCATAGATGTTATGCCAAACTCTACCACATCAGCCTTTGTTGTCAGGGGTAACAACTCAAATGCCTCGTTTCAATTAACCATTTGGCGCGGAGAGGGCATGTGCCTCCTGGCCATGAACTGGAAGAACGGTTCCCCTCCTGATGATTTCGTAGGATTCGCACTGGAATTCCGGGAACCTGATAAAGACCGGTTCTTTTCTATCAAGAACAGACTGTCTTTTCCCGGAAGCGGCAGCGACGGTAAAAGTCTCTCGACCAGGCTGTCCCCGATCCAGAAATTCCGTTGGGTCCATTTTCCATTCAATGCGGAGATGGATGGTGAATTCACTTACCGGGTGACTCCGGTATTTATGAATTCCAGTGATGAACTGAGCTACGGCGAGTTCCAGGAGGCAAAAGTTGCTTTGAAGCGCCACACTTATGAGGGACAACTCAATGTAGCATTTACCAGGGGATTTGTCTCCTCTCAGGCATTTGTGGACAACTTCGTCTCGGAGGGCACATCGCTTACGGATCTGATCCCCGAACTGGCGCGGGATGGCCTGGACTTTACACCTTCACACCCCAAGACGGACGTGGCCTTACCCTGGATGGGCTTTGAAGCCCGACGGGAAATTCTGAGGCTTCTGGATGATGCGATCGCGGATGAATCTGCCCGGGTGAAGGTGATAGCCTATGATCTTAATCTCCCTGAAATGGTCGACAAGCTTGTTGAACTGGGAGACCGTGTTCAGGTCATCATCGACGATAACAGTCAGGATCACGGTGAAGAAGGTTCTGCTGAAAATAAAGCGGAAATGCGGCTGGCTGTCAGCGCCGGAGCGGCGAATGTGAAGCGGCAGCACATGGGCCAGCTTCAACACAACAAAACGATCATAGTCAACTCAGATACTGTTAAGGTGGCTGTCGGCGGCTCGACCAATTTTTCATGGAGAGGTTTCTATATTCAGGCAAACAATGCATTGTTTGTTTATGGCGCACAAGCCATCAAACCTTTTGAAGACGCATTCGATCAATACTGGCTTTCGGACAGTGTCTCCGAGTTCGGACAACACGGCGCGGCAACATGGACGGCATTGGGACTTGCGGACGTTGACGCCCAGGTGACGTTTTCGCCTCACTCACAAAACAATGCTGTACTGAATTGGGTGGCTAATGATATCAGCAACCATGTTTCTTCCAGCTTGTTGTTTTCCATCGCCTTCCTTTATCAGACACCCGGCGCTATCAAAAATGCCGTGATAAAAGTGACGGCCGACAGTACCAAATTCGTCTATGGGATGTCAGATAAAAAAGTGGGAGGTATAGAGGTGTTGAAGCCGGATGGAAATCTGGCACCACTTTCCCCCAGCGCATTGGAGAAGAACGTACCTGTACCTTTTAAAGCGGAAATTGCCGGCGGTGGCGGCGTACGTATGCATCACAAATTTGTTGTCATCGATTTCGACAAGCCTACGGCAAGGGTTTATCTCGGATCCTATAACTTCTCAAAGGCTGCTGATAATACCAACGGAGAGAACCTGTTCCTCATCAAAGACAGGCGCGTTGCAGTGGCATATATGGTGGAGGCGATCCGACTATTTGACCACTATCATTTCCGGGCACTTCAACGCGACCGAACGACCCGCACTAACAAACTGGAGCTGAAAAAACCTCCCCGGCAACCCGGAGAACTTCCATGGTGGTCGGACGACTATACTGATCCCAGGCGGATCAAGGACCGGTTGCTATTTTCAAAATAGGGGGTGATACAATTTTGTACCAACCCCCTGCGTGCCTTCGAAAATCATTTTAAGCATCGATAGCGTCATACACGATCACTTTTTCCCAAAGATGACTGCAATCCTTGATGAACTGCTGGTGGATCGGGTGCGTCTGGTAGCTGGCCTGACCGGCCAGATCTTCAAAGAACATCAGCTCGGACACTCCCCAGCTGTTGTCCACCACATCCCGTTTTTCAGTACTCGCCACTACCCCAATGCGTAATTCCTTGATGGCTTCGATCTTTCTCAGCGTTCTTAGCCCTTCAATGATCCTGTCGCGGTCGGCGATGGAGCCGGGGTTTTTAAGCCAAAAAAAGACGTGGTGAACGAGTGGGTATTTGGCTTTTCCGACGTTCATTGGAGCTGCTATTGCCGCGGCCGTACCAGCTGCTATCGTAACGGAGCTTGCGAGAAATGTCCGACGCGTGTTGTTCATAACTAATGTTGAGGTATAATGAAAAATAAAAAATTGACTAAATGATAAGCAGCTCGATTTTCTTGTCAAGGATAAAGCTGGTCTCGCTGGAAGAGTCCGCGATGAGAGCTTCGAAACCTATGGAACAAAATCTATGGCTAAGAGTGTGTCGATGAAACGACCAAGATAGAAAGGAAACTTGGCTACTAAAAGTCCGGAAGGTCATTTCTAAGATTGAGCACCGGTTTCCATTCGAAGAATCGCAACCATTGCTATTCTCGGAACCGGAAACAGAGATCTCCTTCCCCAATGATCTGATCATCGCTTTGCGTAATCCAGTCGTCATATTTATAGGCAAAGACAACTTTACCAACGCGGCGATTTACAGATCCGCTGCTAACAGCATCGAGAGGTTCGTTTATGGTGCTTGCCTTCATTTCGCAAGGGCTGGGCCATTCAAACCTACAAACGGTAGCGCAGTTACCTTGCTTCATTTGAATACAAGCAGACGAGGAAGTATTTGAATCCTTTTATACCTTGAAAACAAGAAAATAGCGATATTTAAACCATCAATGAGAGAGCGTCAACTCCTGATAGTTATGGAAAGCAAAACATATAGTCAAGATAGAAAGAGATCGACCGACCCGGGCATAGTGAGTCGATCTGTGCTAGAGATGTTTTTACATTTCATACTATCTTTCCTGAAATAAGCTATATCAGGAAAATCTCAATGATTAAACAAAACGCCACAAATTCCCTCTGAATGCACGGAAGCAGGAATAAATGAAGCCGGGCCGTTTCCTTCAACCGGATCCGACACTTTGAGCAACCCGTAAAAACAGTCACTCTCCTCATCGTAGTCCAATGGGCGGAATTCAAGAGTTTCATAACCTTCGGTTTGGGGATCTCGGTCATATTCAGCTCGCAAAAGCATAATCTTCACGATCCTCGATTCGCGAATCGCCTCCTTCAATTCTGATCGATTCCTGGCGATGTCTTTGGCGTCCATAATAATTGCGAGAAACTATTAAATTAAGGCAAAATGATCATCTATAATAATTTGCCGCCAAAACCCGCTTAATAATTGCCGGTCAGATATCGACTCTTTCATTTGCGCATTCATGCTGCATTTAACCGCCGCGGCGCAAAGGCCGCAAACGATAGCATGTATACGCACTATAAAAGTTGGTGGCACAACGCCCGTATGTGCCGAGCCGGGAAGAGGAGGAGAAGACGTTACCACCGCGGTCTTCGAGATGCTTTGCAGAACACGACTATTTTTTCATAAAGTCATCCACATTCACTTTCTGAAAATACACCCGTTCTTTGTCCTCAGCCGTTCCGCTGCCCGCGTAGGCGATCAGCAACTCGTTGTTAACCAATTTGACGACCGGAAATGTTGCATAGCCCAATTTGGAGGTCAGATGTGCCGTTTTGAGCTTCTCGCCATTGGGCGAACGCACCTCCAGGCCAATGAGGCTCCCGTTTTCGGTATGCTCGTCCCAGACAATCGCCTGGTTCCCGTTCTTCAAAAGCTGGATTTGCGGATGCTTGCCAGCGGTGCTGTTGCCTACGGCGTTTTTAGCGGAGAATGTTTTGCCATTATCTTCCGAGGAAGCAAAGAATACACCTTTTCCTGCGCCCATCGTGTACCATACGAACGACAATGCGGAGTCCGTCTGCACGATGGCCGGGCCGGTGTGCGGGCAGGCGCTGATCACCCAGTTATCGGGGCTGATACGCTCCGGAGTCGAAAAGCTCTTGCCATTGTCCAGCGAAACAATGTGGACCATGTCGCGGATGGAATCGTTCAGGATCTTGCGGTAAGCCACGTGCAGGCCGCCGGTTTTGTCAACGAACAGGTCGGTGCGGCAGCATTGGCATACGGTTTCATCAATGGGCTTTTCGCCTTCGAATGTATTGCTTTGGCCAAAAGTGGCAAAGTAGAGCGATGATCCTTCGTGTTTGGTATTCTTCCGACTGTCGAGCCAAACGGCGCCCACGGTCCCGCCTGGCAGAATTTCCAGGTCGAAATAGCGCTGGTCGATGCTGTTCTCGGCAGGGCTTAGCGGCGCGGGCGTTGTCCAGTTTTCACCGCCGTCGGCCGATGAGCTGTAAAAAATGAGGCCGGAATATTTGTTTTCCGGGTTCGGATTGGCTACCCCCCAGGCTGCGATGATCCTGCCATCGGGTGACAGGATTACCTTCGAGAGATTTTCACCATGCGGTTTCACTTTCCCGCTGCCCGGCACCGTGATGGTCTTACCAAAACCATTTCCATTTGAAACTTTAAAACACAACACCGCCTCCGAATCCGACAAGGTGCGTATCCAGCTGAAAACCGCCGCCGTATCCCCGCTCGTAAACAGATAGGGACAAGCACCTGTAAATGTGCTATCTACGGTGTTTTCAGCCCCCGCAATGGCCTTTTTGTCCGATTTTCTCTCAGCAGCGCACGCTGCCACCAGTAACAAGCCAATGCAATAAATAATGTTTCTCATCCGGATTTTCAATTGATTTTATAGGCGATGCCAACATTCCTGCTACGCAACTGTCCGGGCCGGTAAGTGGTTCCCCAAACGCTCTTCTCGATCGTAGACGCGTAGTTTACATTGCCAATATTCAGGCAATTTACCCAAAGTTCTACGTTTTTGTACGGGTAACCGTCCCGTACATTGAAAACATTGCAGCCTTTGTATTTCCCGTGTTTTAGCTGCCGATTGCTCACAATGCGGGAAAAGACTCTTCGAGGAGCGGGAAGTCACACGCCGCTTTACCGGAAGAACCAATAAAGCCCTGCCATCAGCACAGCAATACACGCCCAGCCCAACCAGACTTTCCGACGGTCGTAGCTTGGCTGGGAGGCGTATGTTTCTGTCAGCGTTGGTAATGAAGTGCCGGTGTGCCCTTCGGGAAACAGCAGGGAAACGGTTATCATAAAAACCATCAGAATGGCCGTTAGCAGGAATGTCAATAGCATGAAGTGAGGCCAGAAAGCCTTGCTGGGAAAATCGGCGATCTGCATAGTCCCCACGCAGATGCAGAGGACAGAGCCAAAGTACAAGGTCAGGTCCGCAGCGCGGCTGGTAGCCTTTTTCCATGCGACGCCCAGTAAAAACACCGTTGTCATCGGTGGCGCCAGGTAAGTTCCTACGGCTTGCGAGAGATCAAAGAGCCCTTTATCGACCTTCGACAGCAGGACTGACATCAGTAATGCAATGAACGAAGAGACGATGATGACCAGCCGGCCCACCGCCCGTAATTTGCCAGGGGAAGCGTTGGGCTCAATGATTTTTGAATAAACATTTAACGAAAAAACCGTACTGAATGCATTGATACCCACGGCAACATCGTATACCAGCGCGGCGATCAATGCAGCGAGTGTAATACCCACCAGTCCGACAGGAAGCAGATTGGCCGTCATGACCAGATAAGCATGGTCGGGGTTAGTGAGGTTGGGAAAGAGAATAAGGCAGTAAATGCCCGGTAGCAAAAAAATGAAGGGTACCACGGCTTTCAGGGCAGCGACCAGCATAACGCCGTACTGGCCGTGCCGGATGTTTTTGGCCGCTAACGTCTGCTGGACGATCGTTTGGTCGGTACACCAATACCATATCCCTACGACCGGATAGCCGAGGAGAACCGCATGCCAGGGATAAACCGGATCGCTCGCCGGGCGGAAAATCGTCCAGAACTCTTTTGGCGACCGGCTGACCACCTCCCCTATCCCACCGATCCGGTCAATGGCGATCACACCGACGATCAGCGCTGCTACTGTCACCACCACGGATTGCAGCACGCCGGCTTTGGCAATCGCCCCGAGGCCTCCTGTGGCAGTAAAGCCGGTAGCCAGCAACGTGGCGCCTGTGGCCGCTATCCAAAACGGGACATCGAGGATCTGCGCGATCACAAGTCCGCCGGTAAGCAGCACAAAACTGACCGATACGATCAGTGTCGAAATCATGGAATAATAAGTGAGGAACGTGAACGAACGCTGGCCATACCGCCGCAGCAGGAACTCCGGCATCGTGCTTACCTTCGTCGCGAAGTAATGCGGGACGAATACCATGGCGAGCAAAAGCAGGAACCACCAGGCAAGCCAGTCGAAGTTGGCCGCTACCATGCCAGTGGTGTAGGCCATTCCCCCATAACCCACCAGCATTACGGGACTTACATTGCAACTGAAAATGGACAGGCCTACATTATACCATTTCGATGACCTGCCGCCGAGAAAGAGGTCGCTGGCCGTTTCAATGCGTCGTTTGCGGGAAAGGTAAAGACCCAACCCGAGGAGCGTAACCAGATAGAGCATGATAACGCCCGCATCGATTCCACTAAGGACCACTTTTTCCTGCATAGGCCCGTCACAAAGTTTTTCTTCTGATCAGCGCATTGGGCAGAATGACCTGGATCTTCTGCTTTTGCATGATGGCCTGGCCCGCCAATTTACCCATCAGGGCAAAGTCGGTAGAGTAAGTGGTAATATCAACAAACTCCTTGGCAGGCTCATCGTTGACCGACAACAGGCCAACATCTGTGCCCATGAGCAGCTTTTTGCTCTTGCATTCTTTCAGGATCGACCACATCGTGTAGTTGTCGAGGGTAAAATAGGCCTTCCCTTTTTCGACCGAGCCCGGCACGAATTCGCTGATGATCTGCCCCTGAATACTATAATCGTGCAGGAAACGCTTGAAAGAAAACACAATCTCTTTCGGGTCGAGGGATTTGGGGGAATGATAGAAAATAATCTCGTCGAACGTCCTGATCTTGTCTGCCAATGTCTCAAGCGCCGTGTAGGTCGATCGCTCAAATTCCTGTGCGATGTAGCTCACGTCACCGTCCAAAGGCTCGAAACGGTCAAATAGCAGCAGGTTGCTCCGGGGAATGGTTTCCAGGATCTCGCGCGTTTTGCGGTGCGGAATCGGGGCCACCACGTACATACCATATTTTCCCTTAATCTGAAACAATGTGCTTTCCAGAACATCGACGCTGCCGTGATGGAAAAATACATCCAGATGTACTTTCTTGCCAAGTTCCTGCCTGAAATTCCTGTAAAAAAGTTCTTCAAATGTATCGAGGTTGTACATAACCAGCGCTACTTTCATGAACTGGCTCGTCTGGGCGTTGGTCACATAATAGCCGATCCTGTTTTTGGATTCGACCACGCCCCTGTCTACCAGTTCCCCATAACCCTTTCGGATGGTTTCGCGGGAAAAACTCAGTTCCTGAATCATCTGATTGACCGACGGCAGCAAGTCGTTCGGAGAGACGATCTTCTGGTCGATCGCATTGATGATCCCCACCACGATCTGGTCGTGTTTGGAATAGGAAGTCACCTCACGCAATTCCTTTATTTTATCAAATATGCTATCCATTCGGCGGTTATTACTTTCGTTCGGAGTTTGATCCGGACCAATTCGTAAAGCTAAAACTTATTTATTGACTGAAAACTACCCGCTATGCACGCCTAAACGAAAAATATACCCCTGTAACCGACCATCGACGATCACAGGGGCTGGTCGCTAGTCGACCCGCGCAGCAACCTGCTGGTTGGCGGCCACGCTCACATCCACGTACGACACCGCGCGCGAACCTTTGACGACCGTCTGGCTGGCTTTTCGTCTTGCTCCGTTCACTGTAATGAACGGATGCTTCCCGGCAAACATCACCCGCCATTGGATCGTCCCGGAACCTGCATTGTGCAGCGATGCCCGCTTTTGGCTCTCGGTAAGCGATATGGTCCGCTGTAAAACAGGCAGGTTATCGATGGTATGGGTATCGGCTGCACGCCCGTTGAACAAAGTCGTGATCCTGTTCACACGGGCATCCGCATCGATTCCCATGATACCCTGGACAATGCCCTGGACAGCCCCGTAGGATACCTCCGGGTATTCCCTTCGCTTCGTGGCAGGGTCAGTCAGATGGAGCACCTGGCTACGGATCTGTTCTGGATAACCATATTGGCCGAGCACGTAGGGGAAATAGGATTGATTTTCCATATTCCAATCCCGCGCCAGGATCTGCCCGATCACTTTGCGCGTTCGGGTGGTGTCCTTCAATACATCGAACCAGAGCAGGAACGTTTCGCCTTCGGTATAACCAAACTTTCCTGCCGACGAATAGTAAGTGAAATACTTATCTTCTTTATCACTCCACCATTGCTTTTCGATATGTTGCCGGTATTGTTCGGCCTTTTGGTCAAATATGGCAGCTTCGGCGGTTTTGCCATCGAGGCGAAGCATATCAGCGTAGGTTTTCATGCCACGGGAGAGCGCAGCCACCAGGTCCACCCCCATTTTCAGGTCGTGCACGCCCTCCGAGTACGAAGCCAGTCCCCGGCAGCGGTGAAAGGAATCATCGTCGTTATAGGCTGCATGGGCATTCGGGTGAAGTGGCCTCGATAGGAGCGAATCCGGCTGCAATACCCACCGCTCCACATACTCCCGGACCGATTTCCGGTGAAAATCCGCAAATTGAGGCCCATTGACATAGCGCTTGTCTCCCGTCCACAAATAGAGCTTCCAGGCTGCATTCAGCACATCGAAGTTGGCATTGAGGTTATACCAAAACTCTTCATCGTTGCGGTAATCTTCCGGCGCGGGCTTTCCTTCCTTGTTGATTTCCCAGTAGGAGCACCAGTCTTTGCCGTCGGATACATTTTTTGCAAACTGTGAAAACATATTCTGGTTTGCCTTGCCCAAGCCGAGCATTTCCGCCGCCATGGCCTGGTGCGACACATCCCGCATGCAGAATGCGAACCGCGTGGGCAGTGCGGCTTCATACCAGTCGCCCACCGGATCGGACGGGTTGCCACGATGGCTGAGCGCCATTTCACGGGCCCTTTCGAATGCGGTTTGCAATGCGGTATCCGTCGACCTGAACCCGAGGGTTTCGCTTTGCGCCAGACAGCCCTGATGCATAGCCAGGCATATGGACGCGGTTGCGATCAATCTGATCATTCTTTTCGTTTTTATTTAAAATACAATCTTTGAATAAAATCTCCTTTCGGAATATTGTTACCTCAATTATAATTCGGATTCTGGACCAGCGACGGGTTTCGTTGCAGCTCGGTGCGCGGTATCGGATAAAAATACAGCGCAGGTTGCCAAACCCTTTTCTGCACATTGGCCGACTGGTAGGTAAATGTGCCGTCGGGCTGCTTCGTGATGATCACGCCCAGGGCATCTTTCGAACCGGTTTCCGCAATTCCCCACCTTCTGATATCAAAGTACCGGTGGCCTTCAAAGCACAGCTCGATGCGCCGCTCCTGCCGGATTTTCTCCATCAATGCCGCCCCGGACGCATTCACGGCAGGCATTCCTGCCTTTTGCGCCCGCAATTTGTTCAGATAGGCAAGCGCCTCGCCGTCTTCACCCAAAGCCGCGCAAGCTTCCATATAGTTTAAGTAAATCTCCGAAAGCCTGAAAGCTACCCATTGCGATGCCGCATAATCCTGCTTTTGCCAGTCGACAGACTCATCCACCATTTTCCGCATCACATAACGCGTCTTGGATGCATTCCAGGGCGAATAGGGACTCTGCGGAGAATCGTCCCCCCCTTCGAAAAACTGCGTAGTACGGCCTTTAAACTGCTGGTTGTTCGCCAGAATGGTCGCATAAAACCTCGGATCACGGTTAGCGTAAGGATTTTTGGCATGCACGGGGTTAGTCCAGCTAAAAGGCGTCCCGTCGGCCATTTCGAACGCATCGACCATTTGCTGGATCACATTATAAGCGCTGTATCCTTCATAACCATTGGGGCTAAGGTCGCGACTCACGGTGTTGTAGCGGTCGGCTTTCACCAGGCCGCTGTATACCCTCGCGAAAATCACCTCCGGGTTGAAGAAATCCAGGTAAGTCTTATTGTAAGTACCATTGGCTGCATTACCGTACAGCGCATAGGACACACCCTTAAAATCAATCACGGCCTTAGCGGCTTCCCTGGCCTGTTGCCAGAGCTGTCTATCACCCGAAGTATTGAAATAAGGGCTTGCCGCGTATAGCAGCAATCGTGATTTGAGGGCCAATGCAGCCCCGGTAGTGGCGCGGCCTTTGTCCAGATCTGCCGAGTAGGCCGCGGGTAAAAGCTGCAATGCCTGCCCGATGTCGGCCAGGATAAAATCCTTCGTTTCAGCCCAGGTGGCACGTTTTTCATCGAAGGTTTGGTCGTTGACATCATACACTTTGGTAATCAGCGGAACGCCTCCAAAGCGTTTCAACAGCTCGAAATAAGCCAATGCCCGCAGGAAATGGACTTCGCCGCGCATTGTGCGTACGGCCTGTCCATTAGCCACGGTATCCAGCTGGCCTACGTTCGTCAGGAACACATTGCAATTGCGGACCGACGAATACAGGTCGCCCCAGCGGTTCAGCGATGAAGATGATTGGTTGTCGGGAGTGGCTTCGCCTTGCACATAACTGTTTTCGTTCGTCCAGTTGAAGTTGCCATAGAGCTCGTCGGTCTGCGCGCCCCAGCCGAAGCCGCCGTCCTTGTAAGCCAGCACGGTCTGGTCGTAAATGCCGTTGACAAATACCTGGGCCAGGTTCGGGTCTGTCCATACGTCGGATTCTGAATAGGCATTCAGGGGTTTCAGGTCGAGCACATCCTTGCAGGAGCCCATCATGAGCATGCTGGCCGCAAGGGAGATGTTCAGGAATATTTTATAGGTAGTTTGAGGTTTCATTTGGGCAAAGGATTTGGGTTAAAAGCTGATATTCGCGCCCAGGTTCACGACGCGCTGCTGCGGGTAATAGTAACCTGAACTGTTAGGGATCTCGGGGTCAAAAGACGGCCCGAATTGGTCAATGGAAAACAGGTTACTGCCATTGATATAGATCCGCGCGCTGTGCATTTTTGCCTTTTTCAGCAAGCCGGAAGGCACCGCAAAACCCAGCTCCACATTTTTTAGCCGAAGGAACGACGCATTGCGAAGCCAGAAATCCGAAGTCAGCGTGTTCACGCCCCTCGACGCGCCGGTAGGGCCATTGAAATTGCGCGGGAACTGGTTGTCGCCCTCCTGTTGCCAGCGACCATCGAAAAACTCGCGTGCCATATTCAGCCCCGCCGGTGCGAGGTACGATTGTGCCCTGGCCTGTCCCTGCACAAAAAGCGAAAGGTCCAGATTACGCCATGAGAAACCCAGCGATGTGCCATAGATCAGCTCCGGCGTGCGGACTGAGGATTGTCTTACCTGATCCAGGCCATTGATCGCGCCGTCGCCATTGATATCCTTGTAACGGATGTCGCCGGGCGCGGTATTGGCAGGGTGCGGAGTCGCGTCGATCTCCGCCTGGTTCTGGTACAAGCCATCGGATTCATACACGAGCCAGGAGTCGATCGGGATGTTTGTTTTGCACTGATAGGAAGGCACACTTGCGGCTTCATCCATGAAAATGACCTTGTTACGGGCGAAAGTAAGGTTGCCCCGGATATTGTAACCAAAGCTCGTCCCAATCGTGCCATTGTAATAGGCTTCCACCTCAATACCCCGGTTGAGTACCTTTCCAAGGTTCTGGTTCGGCAATGTCAGTCCCGTGTAGCCCGGCACGGACTCGCTGCGTGTGATGAGGATCCCCGACCGCATGGAACGGAAATAGTCGACGGTCAGCCCAAGTTTTCCTTTCAGAAATTGGGCGTCCAATGCCACATCGGTAGTGGTGGCCACTTCCCAGGTAATGTCTTTATTAGGGGTCGGGCCGGGTACCAATGAGCTGACCTGAGAGGCATTCGGCCCAAGCGAGTAACCGAAACCGCTTCCCAGCAGGTAAGTTTGGATGTAGTTGAATGCAGAAACGGCATCATTACCGGTCTTACCCCACGATCCGCGCAGTTTCAGCTCGGTAATGCCTTTTGCATTGAAAAAATCCTCCTGCGAAATACGCCATGCCGCCGAAACTGCCGGGAAAAAGCCATAACGTTTGCCTTCCGGGAAGTTCTGTGAGCCGTCGTAGCGCATGTTGTAGTCAAAAAGGTATCTGTTTTTGAAACCATAAGATGCCCGCGCAATAAAATTGTTACGGCCCGTCTGCGCCGCCGTGGAATTGTTCTGCTGGCCGATCAGGCTTCCCGCCGAAAGTTGGTCGAGCGAGTTGCTGAGGAAATTCGACCTGAATGCGCTGATCTCGTCGGCATTGCCCTCGAAACGTTCATAAGCCGCGAAGCCTTCTACCGAATGATCGCCAAACCGGTTGTTATAGCCCAGCCGGATGTTCAACAGGTTCTGCTTCAAATTGCCGCGCAGCTCCGACAAGCTGGGTTTGGTCGCCGAATTGATCTGGGTGTAAGTGCCGGAAGCGCCGTCATAACGGAAAGCGGGGGGAGGCGTTTTGGTAAATGACCTGGTTTTTGAAAAAGTAAGGTCATAGGCATAATAACCATCTACAAACAGACCATCGGCGAGTTTGGAAAGGTCCCATTTGAAATAGGTTTTGGTTTGCAGGAAATCGTTGGTAGCCCGGCTGTATCCCGCTTCCCCTCCTGTGATATACACCATGCTGTTGTTAGGCCCGCCGCCGATCCCGGGCCCCACGAGGCCATTCGGGTATACGGGAACGAGGTACGGATAAGCAAGCCAAAGCTCCCGGAAAATCGCCCCGGCATTGTAATTGCCCACGGCGGAATTACGGAATTCGTTGCGGTAAAGCACGTCTACGCCTATTTTCAGGTTATCGGTAACGGCAATATCCACATTGGCGCGTGCCTGGGCTTGTTTGTAGTAGGCCGCGTCTTTTTTGTAAATACCATCCTGCTTCTGGTACTGGCCGGAAAGAAAATAGGTGACCTTGTCGGTGCCGCCCCGGAGAGAAATTACCTGGTTGTGCTGTAATGCCTGCTTTTTCATGATCGCATCCCACCAGTTGGTGCTGGGGAACGATAACGGATCGGAACCGTCTTTGAATTTCTGCAAGGATGCGTCGGGCCAGGTCTGCGTTTGGCCGATCATCTTATCGTACTCGTTGGTTGCCACCGCATACTCATAAGAGTTCAGCATTTGCGGGACGCGCGTGGCCTGCGTGAGCGACCAGTTGGTACCAATGGACAGCACCGGTTTCCCAGCCTGCCCGCGTTTCGTGGTGATCAGGATCACACCATTTGCCGACCGCGCCCCGTAGATCGCCGCCGTCGCGTCTTTAATCACCGTGAACGACTCGATGTCGGCGGGATTGAGCCGCGCGAAGCCTCCCGAACGGTCGGGAATGCCGTCGATCACGACCAGCGCGCCGGTGCTGCCGAGCGTTGCCTTCCCGCGGACGAATATTTCGGCATTGTCGTTCCCGGGCTCGCCACTTCTGGTATTGGCGATCAGGCCGGGTACGCGGCCGGCGATGGAGTTGGTAAGGTTGCTGGCAGGCGACTTTTCCAGTTCAGATCCTTTGATCGTCGATACCGATCCGGTGAGGTCTGCCCGTGTTTTTGTTCCGTAGCCTACCACTACCACTTCATCGAGCGCCTTGGTATCGGCCTCCAATAGCACGTCCAGTTTACTTTGCTTCCCCACCTGGATCTCGCGGGGAATGTAGCCGATATAAGAAAAGACGAGGATAGCATCGGCAGAGGGCACATTGATCGAGAAGTTACCGTCCGCATTGGTAGATGTACCACCGTTTGCGCCCTTGATGATCACACTTACACCGACCAGCGGGCCGGAAGCGTCCGTTACCCGGCCCGAGACCGGAACCTGGGCCCTGACCGTCGCGGTGCAAACGAGCAGCACGGCCAGGAGCAGTGGAAAAAAGCGCGTAGAGATAGTCATATGAAAAAGGGTTATGAGTGAATCTGGACTGCCCAGACCGGTCTCCGGATACCGCCTGGCACACTCCTACTGTCTAATTTTTTATCAAAAGAACACAATTTTTATTTATTCTATACTATTCTATACTATTTTTGGTAAAATATTTTTCACATTAGTGCAAATCGGCCTCATAAGTACTAAACTGGCTATATCACTATTATTAAGTATCATTCTGACACATATATCTTGCTCATTCCTACATCTTCTTAGCCTATACTATTCTATGCTTTTAAATTATTGGTACATTTACCCCCAGATGACATTTTTAATAATACACAGCGCAAGCGGCACCATAGGCAATGAGTCGTCTCATTCATTTTTAAATCAATCCAACTTCATGAAGCACCTATTTCTGAATATCCTGCGCGCGGCCTGCATGCTCACCGCACTTGCCGGCAACGGGCAACCCGCACAGGATAACCGATGGACGATCCGTCAGAACGGCGGGATACAATGGAACGTGACCGGGCGGCTGCCGCACAGCGACCACATCGAAATGAGCGGCGAACAGGTATCGCTCTGGCTGGAATATGGGGTTGATACACTGGGCCAGCCGACAGTCCGGAGAACCGTCATATTTCCCTCTTTCCGGCTGAAACCCAATGACACCCACGCCAGCCTCATGCGCACATTCACGGACGCGGACCTGCCTGCGTTCCTGGTCGACGGCCAGCCATTGAAGCCCCGGTTACTGAATGGCTCGCATCTGCCCGGCCTTCGGGAAACGGTCGGGCAAATCGTGTTCGACGGGGTTCTTGAAATCCAGAGCTTGTTAAAGCCAGTGAAGGCAGCCAGTTCTTCAAAAGGATTGGTGCTGAAAAGAAAGCTGTTTCCGTCCGTCAAACGGGCGGCCGCTTTCGAGCGATTTGTGTTTATTAACCAGAGCGAGCGAGCGGTAACGGTCGCAATGGAATATAAATACACCGAAACGAGAACAGACACTTTGCTCAGCGTCGACGGCCCGCTTGCCGTCGTTCAAAGCACAGGCGACGATGGCTCGAAAAGCATTCAGCCCGGCGATTCGGCGGCTTTTCAGGTCACTTACCAGGCCGTCCGCCATTTGGAAAAACCCACGTTGCCCGACGCCTGGCAGGAAGAGCAGCAGCGGCGGGAAAGAGTGGCCGCGATATGGAACGGGCTCGAAATCCAAACTCCCGATCCTGTGCTGAACACCGCATTCGCATTTGCAAAACTACGTGCGACCGAAAGTATATTCAAGACAAAAAATGGCTATGTAAACAGTCCCGGTGGCCTGACCTACTACGCGGGGATCTGGGCGAACGACCAGGCGGAATATGCAGGTCCGTATTTCGCATACGCAGGCGACCCGCTCGGCGCGGAAGCATCGGTTACGGCCTACGACTGGTTTGCCCGGTATATGAACCCCGCGTACAAGCCTATTCCGAGTTCGATCATCGCCGAAGGCACGGGTTACTGGAACGGCGCAGGCGACCGGGGCGACCAGGCAATGATTGCTTATGGTGCAGCCAGGTTTGCCCTGGCCCGGGGAGATGCCAAAACGGCGAACAGGCTCTGGCCGCTGATCGAATGGTGCCTTGCTTTTTGCTACAAGAAGATCAACGCGGAAGGGGTGGTGGATTCCGACAGCGACGAGCTCGAAGGCCGTTTTCCTGCCGGGAAGGCGAATCTGGCTACGAGTTGCCTGTATTATGACGCCCTGTTGTCGGCCGCGATGCTCAGCAAGGACCTTGGTAAACCGAAAGCACAAACAAATTTATACCTCGAACAAGCCGGAAAGCTCAGAAAAGCCATTGAGGCGTTCTTCGGTGCGGATGTGGCAGGCTACCCTACCTACCGGTACTATAATGGCAACACCACTTTGCGATCGTGGATATGTATGCCGCTCACCGTGGGCTTATTCGAGCGGAAAGAGGGCACCGTCAATGCCCTGTTCTCACCCACATTATGGACTTCGGACGGCCTAGCCACCGAGGCCGGAAGCACCGTTTTCTGGGACCGCTCCACGCTTTACGCACTTCGTGGTGTACTTGCATCCGGCGCCACCAACAAAGGCATCGATTACCTTACTTATTATTCCAACAGGCGATTGCTCGGAGAACATGTACCCTACCCTGTGGAGGCCTATCCAGAGGGGAATCAGCGACATCTTGCGACGGAAAGCGCGTTGTATTGCAGGATATACACCGAAGGTCTTTTCGGCCTGCGCCCAACCGGCCTGCATTCATTTGCGATCAGCCCCACGCTGCCGTCCAAGTGGAATTTTATGCGATTGCAGAACGTCGATGCCTTTGGTGAGAAATTCGATATCGTTGTCGACCGGCAGGCCAGAGACACCAAGGTAACCATTCTCAGACCGGGCAAAGAGACACTTTCATTCGACTGGAATGGGAAGAAACCCATCCAGGTCAATCTTCATCAATGATTCCGGGATCGGATAAATTTTTTGAAATGGCGCCGGCCCGTAGCTCTACTTCAAAATTTTCCGATGTAATTTCTTACGATTTGCTTCCAGCGATGGGATCAACTAATGCATTATAAAAAATAGCTCTGCTCTACTTTCTCCACATTACTTGCGTAAAGCTGCACTTCATATCGCTTCCCATTGAGCGCCAGAATACAAACCGGCCTGCTTCCCTTCTGAATAAACCGTATCGCCGACCTGTTCAGGATATGGCTCTTGCCAATGCGCAAAAACCGGTCGTCGGGAAGCAGCTTTTCGATCGCATCAAGCGTTGTATTGGGGACATTGATATGCTCGAACTGTGTACAATAAACGTTGATCTGCCGGTTAGCCGATTCACAATACAAAATGTCATCAATATCGATGCAATGAAAAAGCTGGGAGTTCTGAAAGACGAGATGGTTGGCCTTGTAACTGGCTTGAATACCCGTTTCCAGTAAGCCGGAAAGTTCATTCTCCTGCTCCTTTGCGGCTTGCCATTTGTTAAAGAAGATCGAAAACTTCTGTTGCAGCATCTCGGGATCGATCGGCTTCACTACGAAGTCGGAATGGAAATAGGGAGCCGCTTTTTGAACGGCCGTCAATGCTTCATCGGGATAGCCCGAAACAAAAATCAAACCATAGGATCGCTGCCTGTTTGTCAATTCTTCGAGCAGGTCAAAACCGCTTCGGACCGGCATTTTAATGTCGAGCAAAATTAGATCCGGCTCTTTTTCCAGGATCAGTTCGATGCCGCTGCCGACGTCCTCTGCTTCGCCCACGACGACGGCATTCGGAATACCGGCCAGCATGCTCACCAGTGTTTCCCTTACAAAAAATTCATCGTCGATAATGGCGACTTTCGCAACTAATTGTTTCGTATTCATCATTTAATTGAGTGACTGATCATTGGTAACTGCTACCAGTTCCTCCGGTGGCAGTATCGGATACAGCGGCAGAAATGCTTCTGCGCAAACTCCGTCTTCGCCAGCCTCCCGGCGGTCGGAATGTACTTGGTAACTTTGGGGAATATTGTATTGATTTAGCTGGTCGAAAAGCGCTTCGTTGATCGCCAGGCCCCTACCGGTGGACCTGCGGTTGTACTTCTTCGCATTTTCAAGGCCCACGCCGTCGTCCTTTACCGTGATGTGCAACCGGCTTCCCGCTACTGCTATGCCGATATGCACCGTACCCCCCTCGGGCTTGTTTTCCAGCCCATGTTTGATCGCGTTCGAAACGTACCCCTGGATCAGCATCTTCGGGATGATGGTGTCCATCGGCACATTGACGTCCACTTCCGTCTCTGACTGGATGCGATGCCGGAAACGCACTTTTTCCAGCTCGAGATAGTTGCCGACGAAATCCATTTCTTCTCCCAAAGTCCAGAAAACCTGACTGCCGCTCAACAGCTTATGCCTGAAAATACTCCCGAACTTGGCCAGGTAATGCACGACTTTTTCGGACTCATTCTTGTAAAGCATGGATTGCACGGCGGTCAGGAAATTAGATACGAAGTGCGGATCGATCTGATTGGTGATCGCCCTCATTTCCAGCAATGCGCGCTCGCGCCCGGCTTCGGCCAGCTCACGGCTCATGCCCGCTTCGACATTCCGCTGCTCCGATGCTTCCAGTTCCAGCTCTGTAACCCGTTGCTTGGCACGCAGGATCTCCTGCTGGCGACGCGCCTGTTTCTGTACCTCCCTGAGAATGAAATAGAAAATACAACCTGCAATAGCCAATGCAAGTAGCGTTCGAAACCACATTGTCGCATACCAGAAAGGCGCTATTTCAAATTCCTGCACGATATCTTTTGTGTTCCACATGCCATTAGCGCGCAGCACTTTCAGCGTGATCCGGTATTTACCGTCCGAGAGGTTTTTCAATGGAATACTGCTCCGCTGCACCGGGTCCGACCATTCCAGCTTAGGGTCAGGGTTGTCGAGCCGCTCAATTTTGTAGGTGTAAACCGAATTGGCCAGCAAGTTCTGGTGATTCGGTTCGAGCAATTGTATTTCCAGGTCTTTTAAATAGGGGCTCAGTCTGAGCGGGCCGTTTCCTGGTCGGTAAACGCTGGCCGACTGCACATCCCGGAACGCCCTGATACCCGTAGGAACGCGGTTCAGAAGGTTTAAGAGGTCGTTTTCGGGAATCATCATCAGCCTGTCGTGTGTCGCCATCCACCATCTTCCGCAATTATCCCGAAAGCAGGCGTGCGATACGCTTTGCCCTTCATAGCCATTTTTATGGTCAAACCAGCTGATCCATTCCTCCCCATTCCGATAATATTTGTCCAGATCCAGCACATACAATCCCTCAATAGCCCCGAGGAGCAGGTACGATCCGCCAAGAGGCTGGCAAAAATTGATAACCCTTCTCAAATGCGAACCAGCTACGCGCCGGAAGTGCTTGTAATCGTAAATCCACAATCCTTCATCGGTAGCGAGCCACATATTGCCGCGTGCATCGCGGTGAAGGTCAAAAACCATCCAGGAAGAAAACTGCTGCGCGGCATAATGCATCGTTTCGAACTTCGCAGACTTGCCGTCCCAGATCACGCAGCTGTTTTGCCCTGCAATCCAAAACCGGCCGAAGCGGTCCTTCTCAATGTCATAATAACCCGTCGAAGGAAGCGCCATCCGGCCAACGAGCGCTAATGTGCGCCGGTTGTAAATCAGCAGCATTTTGCTGCATGCAAACAGGTAACGGTTATTGGCTACGTCGTCGTAAAAACCCCGGATATTGTTACCTGTCTCACTGGCGGGCAGCTTGCGGTAATTTTGACCGTCAAACCAGAGCAATCCTTTACCCCCTACCGAGGAAAAGATCAGGTTCCCGTCTGCGTCGCGGTTGGTAGCGGCGATAAAATCTTTGACCGGAAAGGTGCCAAAATAGGTGCTGTCCGCAACAATCGTCCCGTTTACGAGCCTGCTCAGCCCCTGGCCGCGAGACGCGAACCACATCGTGCCGTTCCGGTCTTCGGTTACCGACACGGTTTCCTCGGGTAGCCCCACGGAATGATCGAAATAGCGCCAGCCGCCACGGATAATGCGGTTGATACCATTGATGGTCCCGGCCCAGAGGTCACCGTTTTTGTCAAAAATCATACTGCGTACAGTCGCCGTTTTGACGCCGGAATTGAAAACGTCGTCGCCATCGTACCAGCATATATGGCCATCCTCTCCTGGAAATGCGATTTCGAGTTTGTCGCTGATTGCGAATACTTCCATTTTGCGGATATCTGCCGGAATGCTGACCACTAACTCAACACCCTCCGGTTTAAGCCGGAAAGCGGCCGAGTTGGTCAATGCGAAAAGCTGACCGGAAGGGCTTTGCAAGATTCGCCTAACGGTTCCTTCGATTGCTATTAAAGACATTTTTTCATCTTTCCATTGCCAGAGCCGCCCGTCTTTGGTCACAACCAGCAAACGTTTTCCGGCCCAGTCGGCACGCATATCCACGATCTCCGGTTTGCGGCCGGCGAACATCCGGCTAGTCATGTCCTGCACTTTGTCTCCCTGCAAGCAGGAAATGCCGTTTTCGGTAAAAGGCGAATCGGGCAGGCCGGCAAACCAGGCGCGGTTTTGATGATCGACGGTCAGAAAAGAGGTCCCAACCCTATTGTAATGTGGCGCATAACCGACCACCGTGGTATCGACGTGCAGTTTGAGGTCTGCCGACATTTTCAACTTGTACAGCTTATTCCCGGCCACCCATATCGTCCCATCCGGGCCGACAGCCAGGTCATTAATGAGTCCCTTGGGCAATTTCGGCAACTTCGCGGAAGCGATCAGCTGCTGTTCCTGGTCAAAAAAATCCAGCCCCCAATCGGTTGCTACCCAAATGCGGCTTGCGTTATCAGGTTGTAAAAAGTAAACCCTGACATTATCCAGTCCGTCGGCAATCGTATAATGCTGTTGCGCGAGTTTGTGCGCACAAGCGATCATTGGAAGAATGATCATCAAAAAGACAGGAAAAACCTTCCGCAGGTAATGTCGCCGGGCCATGGACGTAAAATCTTGTGTGGCACTAAGTTACCAAAAAAAGAAGCTCCACCAAGCCCCCCGGGTCCCAACCGCGCCAAACCCCCGATTGACCGTTCCAAGTTGCGATTTCGCGGGTTAAAAGTTGAGCGCACCTCTTTTCCGGTGTGTCTTCCAAGGGCATTATACCGCCCGCAGACCTTGGGTCAGTATTCACCCTAAATTTTCCATTCTCCATTTTCCTGCAATACTTTTCTCAACTGATAATGAACTTATTAAGCGGTAAATACGAAAAAGCACCGATAGGAATTCATACATCCAGACCCCGGTTTGATGAGCCGTTTCCGGCATTTCGTCCGTTCCCGAAAACCGGCTGCTGCATTGTGCATTTCGCCGCTATAATTTTGGGGCAGTCAAACAACAAAAATTTATTAGTCATGAAAAATCTAAAACGATTCGGCTTCCTGCCGGGAGCTCCTGCGCAGCTATCATCCTGTGAATCTGATGATATACAAGAGGAAATACCAGTACCGGTGATCCGTTTCACAGAAGTGCTAGGTAGCGGCGACATTGCTGTGAAACCAGCGGAGTTCCGGGCGCTACGCCACTAACAAGGCTGCAACGGCTGTCTCCCGAAATAATACATTTTAAGCACCCGAGTTTTTATCCGAAACCGCACAAAACGTGCGTCCAATCCATTTGCCACATTTAAAACAAAACCATAATACAATGAAAAATTTACGATTATTAGCCATTTTAACACTAGTATCATTCTTCGCAGCCTGCAACCGTTCCAACGGCGTAGACCCGGACGACAACGTTCCTTTTTTAAAGGAATATTCCAATAAGGTTATTCTGGATTGGAACCAGGTAGCATTCAATGCAATGGGCGGTGCCACTTACCAGCACTCGCTGGTAGCATCCCGCGTAAATGCCATGGTGCATCTGGCGATGCATGACGCCTTGAATGGCGTTGCCCCCGCTTTTAAAACTTACGCATTACAAACCCGCGACGCCGCAGCCGACCCGATCGCCGCAGCCGCCACAGCGGCATACGATGTGCTGCTGGTTTCGTTTCCCGACAAAAAGACCATGCTCGATTCCGCACTGACGGTTTCCCTCGCGACCGTGAAGGATACCGATAAACTTGCCCGTGGAAAAGCCCTCGGCAAGGAAGCCGCGGCTGGGATTATCGGTTTGCGTAAAAATGATGGTGAATTACAGGACCCGATCGCGCCTGTAGAGCCTTCGACGGTGCCGGGGATTTTCCAGGGTGTGCCGCCTATGAGCTTTATTTTTGCGCCTTTCTGGAAAACCATGAAGCCGTTCGGGTTAACTAAGGCAGACCAGTTCCGTGTTGCCCCACAACCCGCGCTGACCAGCAAGGCCTACGCAGATGGGCTGGAAGAAGTGAAGAAAATGGGCGACCTTGCCAGCAAGAACCGGTCGGTGGAACAAACTTCCTACGCCAAATTCTGGTATGAGTTTTCAGAGATCGGCTGGAACCGCGTCGCCAGGGTTGCTGTCATCAAACAAGACCTCGACCTGATTGGTACCGCACGGCTGTTCGCATTGCTGAATATGGCCCTGGCCGATTCGTACACGGCTGGTTGGGATTCAAAATTCCATTACAATTTCTGGCGTCCGTATACTGCTATCCGTGAGGCTGAAAACGACGGGAATAATGCAACCAGTCCAAACAAAACCTGGGAACCGCTGATGGCCACTCCACCCGTGCAGGATTACCCATCCACGCACAGCGCGCTCGGTAATGCCGCAGCAACCGTTCTGGCGGGCATTCTTGGCGACAAGGTTTCATTCACGATGAGTTCCACCACCGCCGAACCGGCCAAGCCTACAAGAACTTTTGAAAGTTTTAGCCAGGCCGCAAAGGAGAATGCCGATTCGCGCGTGATGGCCGGGCTTCATTTCCGCTTTTCCTGCGAGGCAGGCCTCAGTTTGGGGAGCGACATTGGCGGCTGGATTTTGAAAAACCACTTGCAGCCGCAAGCCAGATAATTTCCCGTTTGCGGGGGCGAGCATGCTCCCGCAAACCCTTATCGGATTTAACATGAAACAAATTATCCCTTTTATCATAAACCTGCCGGTTTACCTGGCATGGATCGCCTGCACACTGGGTTCCATCGACCTCATGGCACAAACAGACACTGCAAACGCCGGCAAGCAACGTGTGCATTTGCTCCGTGAGCTGAACGTCACCGATTACCGCAGCCGTTTGAGCGAGTCCCTTCCGGAAGTAAAGGGAACCTATTTATTCGCCGGGAAGCGCAGCGAGGTTGTCCGGCTGGGCGACATTGATGCAAACATCGCAGAAAAAAATGGCCGGCAACTCTTCGCGCGGATACCGGGCGTGTTCGTATACGATATGGATGGCACGGGCAATCAGCTCAACATCGCCACGCGCGGCCTCGACCCACACCGCTCGTGGGAGCTGAATGTACGGCAGAACGGTGTGATCACTAATTCGGACATGTATGGCTACCCTGCGAGCCACTATTCGGCACCCATGGAGAGCATCTCGCAAATCGAAGTCGTACGCGGCACGGCATCGTTGCAATATGGCGCGCAGTTTGGCGGTATGGTCAATTATGTGACCAAACAGCCCGATACTACCCGGAAAATCAGTTTTCAAAGCATCAATTCGGCCGGTACGTACGGGTTGCTGAGTTCTTACAATGCATTAGGAGGCCGGGTTGGCAAGTGGACTTATTACATTTACCATTACAACCGGCATTCGGCAGGTTACCGCGAGGGCAGCCGCTCCGATGCGAATGCGCAGTTTGCCAGCTTGCGTTATCAGGCCACCCAAAGACTGGCATTGAAGGCCGAAGTTGGCCGATCGGCCTACACTTACAAGATCCCGGGACCGCTTACGGATTCCATGTTTCATCAAAACCCAAAGCAGGCCACACGCGAGCGAAATTACTTCCATCCCGATATTTGGGTACCCTCCATTCAGCTCGATTGGAAAATCTCGGACCGCACTCAGCTGGCGATCGTGAATTCGGCAGTATTCGGAACGCGAAGTAGCGTCCAATTTGATGCCCTCGCCAATATCAGAGACACCATTAATCCACAAACCGGACAGTTCAAGCCGCGGCAGGTCGATATGGACGGTTTTAAAAGCCTGACTTCGGAAGTGCGGTTGCTTTATAAATACAGCCTGTTCCAAATTCCGTCCACGCTTGCGGCCGGGTTTCAGGTCATGCGCAACGATTTGCATCGCCGGCAGCTCGGGCAGGGAACCACCGGCTCCGATTATGACCTCACCTTAACCAAACCGTTTGCAAGGGATTTACATTACAAGACTGAAAATGCCTCCATTTCTATCGAAAACCAGTTTAGGCTTACCTCGCGAGTAATCGTTTCGCCAGGCTTGCGTATTGAGAGCGGTACGACCAGGATGTCGGGCAGGATCAGCTATTACAGGCCGGAAAATGTTCCGAACAAGATCCGGCACCGTTTTGTATTGCTGGGAATAAATGGCCAATATAACCTGGGCGACGAAGTGCAGCTTTATGGCGGCTGGTCGCAGGCTTACCGGCCTGTTTTGTTCAAAGATATTATCCCGGCTAGCGTTTATGAAAAGGTGGCCGATAACCTCAAAGATGCATCGGGTTATAATGCGGAATTTGGTTTTAAGGGAAAATGGCGGGGTTTCTATTTCAATATCGGGCTGTTTGACCTGATGTACCGCAACCGCATGGGCAGCCTGGTGATGAACGGGGAAAATGGCGACACCTATATTCTCAGGACCAACGTGGGCGACAGCAGGCACATGGGTGTGGAAGCCCTGGTCGAAGGCCCGCTTTTGAATGTCGGCAAGTTCCGGATGACCTGGTTTTCTTCGACCTCGCATATGGACGCCCGCTATCGCAACGCCCGTATTTCCGCCGGAGCGGACAACAAATCCATTGACGGCAATAAAGTGGAATCGGCGCCCGACTGGACCAGCCGCAACGGAGTGACAGCCGCATTCAGAACTATCAGGCTGACGGTACAATACAGCTACGTGAGCCAAACCTTCTCCGATGCCCTGAACACACCCGTCGCACAGCCCACAGGTGCAAAAGGTCCGGTACCCGCATATAGTTTGTGGGATCTGAATGCCAGCTGGCAGATCAGCCCGGCCATTTCTGCGAGAATGAGCGTCAATAACCTTTTGAACAACCACTATTTTACCAAAAGACCGGTATTCTACCCCGGCCCGGGAATCTGGCCTTCGGATGGAAGGAGTGCGGTGTTTTCGGTAGAGATTAACTTGGGTGGTTGAGGCCGCCCCCGCTGTGGCAGGAGGCTCCCACCAACCTCCCGCTAGCGGCTGGAAGGGCTCACACCATACGTTTTACCCGGGGCCGCACCCATATAGAATACCAGTTCACCGCCTGCGATCACGTCTTTGTGCAGGATGTAGGTGTAAGGGTAAGGTTTTCCGTTATATTCTATTTTTTGGATGTATTTATTCCCGGCACTGTTATTATTGGTTTTGATCGCAAACGTCTTTCCGTTTTCGAGGTGAAGTTTAGCCGAATCGAACAAGGGCGAGCCGAAAAAATATTTTCCCTCCATCGGATTAACAGAGTACATTCCCAATGCACTGAAAGCGTACCAGGCGCTCATCTGCCCGACGTCCTCGTTGCCGGCCAGGCCGTCCGGACTGGCTTTGTAGAATTTCCCGATCACTTCACGGACCAGGTCGGCAGTTTTCCAGGGCTCTCCCAGGTAGTTATACAGATAGGTAATATGGTGGCTGGGCTCGTTGCCGTGCGCATACTGTCCGATCAGGCCGGAAATGTCAGGCGCGGTGCCCTCGTGCAATTTGGAAGATATGGTAAACAGGCTATCCAACCGCGTTTTGAAGGCTTTCTGACCACCGAGCAGGGTAATTAACCCGTTTACATCCTGTGGCACCAGGAAGAGGTACTGCCATGCATTACCCTCCGTATAATCGGAAGTCACAGGCACCGAATACAATGGATCGAAAGGCCTGCGGAATTTCCCGTCTGCAAAGCGGCCGTTGAAAAAGCCGGTCTGCTTATCGTAATAAAGCTTGTACAACTGACTTCTTTTTGTGAAATATTCCGCGTCCGCTTTTTTTCCCAATGCCGAGGCTACCCTGGCAACACCTGCGTCGGCTATGGCATATTCCATCGCCCAGGCAACGGACTCGTGCATTTTGTCGGCCGGTATGTAGCTGAGTTTTTTCAGGTATTCGAGCCCCATGGAATCCCTCAGGGCCGTGTGCTTCATCGCCTGATAAACCAGCTCGCGCTGATCGGCCGGAATGATCCCCTTTCCAAAGGCGTCCGCCAGGATAATAATGGCCGGATTGCCCACCATACAATCCGTTTCACTGCCCACGAGCGGCCATACCGGAAGACGCCCCTGCTGCTGGTGAATCGCCAGCATGGATGCCGTAATGTCCTTCACCAGGCTTGGCCGGACGATCGACATAAACGGGCCCCATCCCCGGTAAATGTCCCATAACGACATGGTGGTGTAGTTCTTGAAAGGGGCATTTTTGTATACCTTCTTGTCGGTTCCGAGATAGTCGTTATTGGCGTCGTTGAACAATGTCGGTCCCAGGAACATATGGTAGAGGGACGTGTAAAAGATTTCCTTGTCGGTGTCGTTTTTTGTTTCCACTTCGATAGCACCCAGCGTTTTCTCCCAAACCTGGTCCGCCCGGAGGCGAAAAGCGTCAAAGCTGCCTGACGGAGCTTCCGCATTCATATTCGCCAACGCATTTTCCTCGCTTATCGGGGATAGCGCCACTTTTAAAACCATATCCGGGTTGCTTGCGGCGTCGAAATACAAGGCTGCCCTGGCGCGTTTGCTTTCGACTTCCCGGCCGCTTTGGAGCGTGCTATCGTTGTAAAATGCGGCTTTCAGAATGGGCTGCGATGTCCGGATGGCAAAATACAGTCGCTGATCTTTGGACCAACCGGTTGAAAAACGGTAGCCGGTGAAAGTAGAGTCGTTGACCTGCCTGATAAAGGTCTTGACGGGACTGTCCCAGTTCATGGCAAAGCCGAGATCTACCAGAATATGGGCATTTTCGGTCTTATTGTAATGATATTGATGAATGCCAACCCGCTCGGTGGCGGTCAGTTTTGCGTCTACCCCGTATTTATCTAAATGTACCTGATAAAACCCGGGATGGCACACTTCCGATTTTTTGGAAAACAGCGAACCGTATCCTGTTTCAGGCTTTTCAAACTGCATCGGACGCAGTTGCAACGGCCCATTCGCTGGAACGATCATGATGTCGTTGAGGTCGCCGATACCCGTCCCGCTCAGGTGCGTATGCGTAAAACCCAGTATTTCCTGGCTGATGTAATTGTAACCCGAACACCAGTCCCAGCCGTTGAACTCATCCCAGCTGCGTCCTATCTGGGTTGGCCCAAGCTGTACAGCGCCAAACGGCACATTCGCACCCACGAAAACATGCCCGTGCTCTTCTGAGCCGATGAATGGATTGACATAACCGGTTAAGGGTCTGGCTTGTGCATGTATCGAATGGTTTGCCACCAAACCGATCAGGCCCGCTGCGATAACATGCTTCACTAACTGCTTCATCTAAGAGGAATTATTTGTACTGGAACTTCAAGCGGTGTGCGTATCCGGGAAGGCTATATTTACAAAGTATTTAAAAAAAGCCGGTTTAATTGAAATATTTTTTAAAAATACAGAATTTCGATGAATTGATGTGTCAATGCGTGAAGAGAGAATTGCTGAAAGGGTGATGGGTGAGGCCGGGCTTTCACGGGAATTGGCGTGTGATGTAATTTGTTTCCAACTGTTTTGCCTGTTTTGTTATCTATGTAGCCAGATCACAACTAATTTCATTCCCGTGAAAAAGCTATACTACTTCCTGATAATCCTCTCCATTATAACGTCCTGCAAAGACAAAGAAATCGAGACGTTCGAAGGCGTCCCCGGGCCCAATGTTGGGGATACTAGCATTTATAATTTAAATAATTACCGGTTGACGAAGATTTTAAATTTCAGCAAATCGGATTCCGAACAGCCTTACGGATTTGTAGAATTCATCTACGATGCAAATGGAAATCTGACACGAGAATCCTTCATCGATAATCCTGATTTACTATCTACTTATAAAACATATACTTACCAAAATGGGCTAATGGCCACGCAGAAAATATTCGATGGTGTAGTCAACAGTCTCACGTTATCAAGAACAATCAAATATATCTATCAGGACGGCCTGCTGGTGCAAGAAGATGCCGTCGGGGCCAGCGGTGAATTGCAGCAATCGGTTTACTATGTTTATACTAATCGGAGACTTTCCGAAACTTACAAATGGACCGAGTCATTGGGAAAACATCATCATTACAAATATGCTTACGACGGCCGGGGGAATGTGATAAAACTACAAGTGTACATGTATTACGCTGAACTTTCATATACCGAAAACTACACTTACGACGCCCTGAACCGGAAGATTAAAACGGAAAGATCTAACCATCAGAACATTCCCGAATCGATTACAGTAGCCGAATATAAAGACAACAATACGTTGCCTTCCGCAGAAATTAATCAGGATGCGCAGGGGAATGAAAGGTCCAGACGAACTTTCGCGCTGGATGTTGCCGGAAACCAAATTCAAACTTTAATGGGAAACAACATCGCCAGTAAGAGAAAGTATTATGGAAAACTCCTTCGCGAAGAAATCCGGTATTCCCGTCAATTTGGTTTTGCCGAGTTTGGCATGACCCGGTATGAGTACGAGAAAAAATAGCCAAGTAGTTATAGAACAATTGCTCGTGAATGTTTTTTCCGTCTTGCCATTACTAGAACTGATACCGCGTATAGTTGCGGACGTCCCATTCTTTATGGTGTGATCGTAATGCCAAGTAACATAAGAAATAACCTCGCCGATTGCTGCTTGCGGTTTGGGACTCAACCGAAATTTAATCAGGATGACTTGGGATGTTGCCGGACCGGATTGCGGTCAACAACTTTTCTCCCGCCTCAACTACTGATTTTGTCGATTTTTCTCAGTTAGTTTGCCCTGTTTACCGGCAAACCCATGACACTTGTAGAGCGATCGGATTCACTTGATTTTCTGACGGCGCAACTCCGGAAGGCTTCTGAAAGCGAAGGGCATTGCGTGTTGATCTGCGGGGAAGCCGGGATTGGGAAGACTTCCCTGACGAAGGCTTTTTACCATGAGCATAGTCCCACGCACAAAGTCTTCACCGGTACCTGTGACGCATTGTTCTCTCCCCGCCCGCTGGCCCCGCTGTACGACATCGCCATGCAAATGGGCTATGATCTGCACCAAAGCAGGGAAAAAGCCGAAGACCGCGTCGACCTTTTTACGAAATTCTTTCACGCCATAACCGCGACGAAGGAGCAGACCATCGTGGTATTCGAAGATATTCACTGGGCAGACGAGGCGACGCTGGATTTTGTCAAATTCTTCTCCCGGCGCATTGCCCAGACCAGGTGCCTGTTCCTGCTCACTTATCGCGATAATGAGATTTCATCCCGGCATCCGCTCCGGAATGTGCTCGGCGAGATGGTTGCCGGAACATACAGCCGGTTGCCATTGTACCCGCTCTCGAAGGAGGCGGTCGACAAGCTGGCGGAGGCAAAAGGTCACCGGGGAGAGGATGTGCATGGCATTTCGGGAGGTAACCCTTTCTATGTCAACGAAATTCTGGCAAGTTACAGCCCCGGCGTGCCCGACAAGGTCAAGGATTCCATTCTGTCGGTATATTTGAAACAGAATGAAAGCACCCAACGTGTTTGGGAGATCCTTTCGGTAATGCCTACCGGGCTCGAATTTGATCATTTGCTCAATCTGGACCCGGCGTTCGAGCCGGCCATTGAGGACTCGTTGTCATCCCGCATCCTGAATCTGGATAAGGGAAACCTGGTTTTTAAACATGAATTATACCGGCGGACAATAGAACAATCCCTTTCCCCTCTCCGAAGAATCGCCCTGAACAAGCAGATATTGCAATCTTTCCGCGGTGTTTTTGAAGAACGCGGGCAGATCGAGCGGATCATTCACCTTGCAAAAAATGCGAATGCGCACGACCTCGTGGTGCATTACGCGCCTGTGGCAGCGGCCCGCGCAGCCACAATCGGCGCCCATATTGAAGCTTCCAGGCTGTACTTGTCGGCCATTGAATACTACCAGGGCAATGATATGGATATGTTGGTGCGATGGTATGAAGCCTATGCTTATGAATGCTATCTGACCAACCAGATCAAAGATGCGATCCTTTATCAGGGAAAAGCACTGGCTGTCTGGAAAGACAAAAACGACCTTTTGAAAATGGCCAACAGCCTGCGGTTTCTTTCGCGGCTGTGGTGGTTTGAGGGCAACCGCGAACAGGCCGAAAAGTTTGGTTTTGAGGCGATCGATGCGTTGGAAGGCCAACCGGTATCGGCTGTAAAGGCAACGACGTACAGCAATATGTCGCAACTGAAAATGCTTTCCGACGAGGTCGACGATTGTTTATTCTGGGGTGAGAATGCGATCGCGATGGCACAGGAACTGCATAATGAAGAAATACTTTGCCATGCACTAAACAATGTCGGCACCGTTTTGCTCGGCAAGAAGGACACGTCCCTGAGAGGCTCGGAGCTATTGAACAACAGTCTTGAAATCGCATTAAAAAACGCCTACCCCGAACACGTAGCGCGGGCTTACACCAATTTGGGCAGTACCCAGGTAATCAGCCGCGACTACGACACTGCACGTGTATGGCTGGATAAAGGTATTGCCTACTGCCGGGAACGCGAACTGGACTCGTGGGTGAAATACATGCTGTCTTTTAAAGCGCGGCTTGCCCTCGAAACCGGCGAATGGGACGAGGCCCACCGGATTGCTACCGGCCTGCTCGAAAATGAGCATCAAACACCGGTCGTAAAAATCAGTGCATTGACGGCACTGGCCACCGTTAAAATGCGCAGACGGGAAGCCGGCGCACCGGCTTTGCTCGCGGACATGAAGGCAACCGCATTCCTGATGCAGGAAGCGCAACGGATCATTCCGGTACTGACCGCATTTCTGGAATACGAATGGATCACCGGCGAAAACCTCATCGAACAGGAAACGCTCGCCAATGCAATCCGGCTGATTGAACAGACTGACAATAGCTTTCATAGCAGCGAGTTCCGATTTTGGCTAAAAAAAGCAAGAAATCAGCATTTGAACCTTCCCCAGGTATTTTCCGGATTTGATGTAACCACAACGGCTGCCATTAGTGAGGCTGCACTGTTCTGGGAACAGGCGGGGTGCGCGTACCAGCAGGCACAAATGCTATTTGAGGGTACAGAAAAACAAAAGAAACAGGCATTGATCCTCGTGCAAGATTTGAGCGCGGTGGCTGTGTACGAAAAAATGAAACAGCAAATGCAGGCCGAGGGAATCCAGCAAATTCCGCGCGGGATGCAACAGGCTACCCGGCGGAATCCCGCACAGCTGACGAACCGCGAACTGGATATCCTCCAAATGCTCGCCAGGAACCTTCAATACAAGGAAATTGCGGATTCACTTTTTATTTCCGTTAAAACAGTAGGCCATCACATTTCTTCCATTTTTCTCAAACTCGGCGTGAATTCAAGAGGAAAGGCCATTTCGGAGGCGCACCGGCTTGGAATTATCAAAAGCTGAACTTTCTTTTCCCTACAAGACCGAAAAATAGGGAATTCCCGATCGTAAAATAGGGAAAAGCATCCAGAACGCCCCGGACGCGACAGGCTTACTTTGCAGAAAACAAATCATCTAAAAGTTATGAAAAAAATGATCCTTTCTGCACTGGCATTCAGCGCCTTTGCTTTTTCTTGCGGCAACGATTCCAGCAAAGTCATCGACAACCCGGATCAATCTGCAAAACAAAATCTTTATCTGGACGTCCATAACCTGGAACCGGGAAAAGTGACGTTCGAAGCCGTAGCCGAGGCGCACGCCAAGGACCTGAAGACGCAGGGCAAATACGGCGTTAAATTCATCAAATACTGGGTGGATGAGAAAGAAGGCAAAGTATACTGCCTGGCCCAATCCCCGGATTCCGCTTCGTTGTACCACACGCATAAGGAAGCGCACGGGCTGGTACCCGACCTCGTACATGCAGTGTCCGATGGCGTGGAAGCCGCACCCGGTGCTGGCGCCGACCTCTACCTGGATATCCACTACCTCGGGGCAGGCAAGGTTACCGCAAAGGCCGTGGAAGAGGCCCATGTAAAAGACCTGGCCACACAGGGCAAGTACGGCGTGAACTTCATCAACTACTGGGTCGATGAGAAAGCCGGAGCGGTAATGTGCCTCTCCAATGCCAAAGACGGCAGCGACGTTGTGAAAACCCATAAAGAAGCTCACGGGCTACTTCCCGACGAAGTGCACCGCGTGAAGCAAGGACAATAGCAATAGGTTAGGTTTGTAAGGCAGTTTTTGCTGCCCCGGCATTAGACCAGGGCAGCAAACTTTGTTTTACCAGCGTGATCGTCTGCCCTTATACCTGCGAATACTCCGTCGCAACCAAAAACGCATTGCTGATCTTGGAAATCGTATCCGCATACTGCGCATCCCCGACCAACTTTTCCCATTCCGGATCAGCCACAAACGCGCCCCACCCTTTATCGCGTTCCTCCATATTGTCGCATGCAATCAGGTAGGTAAGGCGAGGCAGCTTATCCCCGGCGATTACCTCTCCGAAAAACACAGGATCCAATTTCGCTCTTTTGAAAATGGGATACTCCCCGTCATTGAACATCTTGATCTTTCTTTTGACGGCATCCTCACTGTAACCTTCGTAAGTCCGTAATTCAAATATCTTGGATTTTCCCGGGGCGACCAATGAAGGCCAACCATCGAAAGCAACCATTAATGAGGAGGTGAAGCGGCTGTACAAGGCTTTGCCCGCAGGTACGCTATTGTAGGCGGCGCTGTTTTTAATGTAATCCGCGTCGGTTTTTAGTTTGAGGTTGATAGAAAAGTAGCTTTCAATGGAAGAATATGGTGTCAGCAAATAGATTTTTGCCGGGTCCGACGGGTGCCATTCCTTGAAAACGCCCACGGTTTTTACACCATGCTTGTTCAGTGCAGGAATCAGGGCTGTTTTGAAATAATTTTCCAGTTGCGTCTGATCAGCGCCGAAGCGCATTTCGTATTCGCGCCATTCGTATACTTCCTTTTGTGCCAGATGATTGCTGCCTGCTAATGCGGTGTTGGCTGTGGATGCGGCCGCCGCGGTAACTGCCAGCGAGGACTGGATAAATTTTCTGCGTTGCATATTGGAAATGGTTTTATTGGTTGATTACTCGTCTAATAACTGGGTTTGAAAAGCGCATCGGCAGCATGGCTTAAAACAATAAATCGAATGTGCTTTTTGCATTGAGCACGGCCGGGCCGATAAGGTTTAGCATGGCGAATGTCAGGAATTTCATCTGCGACAACCTGATGGAGGTCGTCCCCCAGGTCATCCGAAAATTCCTGACATTTCTTTCACGTATCACTCAACGGTCAGTACCAGCCGGGCTCGCCGCATTCTCTACCACGTCGCTGATCATCTTGTTCACCAAGAGCCATTTACCTTCTATTTTATGAAAAGATAGGTATTCATGATAAAGGAAATCATACATTTTTACCCTTACCTCAGCCACGGCAATGGAATTGGTAACCCTTATGTTGAGCACTTCTCCTTTGAATGGTTTGCCCGAATCTTTTGGGCTCTGGCGATGCGCTACACCATCCAGGTATTCCGGCAGCGTTTTCGCATAAGGTTGTCCCTTTACATCGCCCCAAAGCAGGGTTCCAGGATGATAAATACTACGAAGCTGTTCCACATCGCCGGTATAAATCCCATTGAAATAGTCGTTTTCCAATGTTTGTGAAATGATCAATGAATCTTCATTTGACGTTTTCATTGTCTTCGGATTTTGAGCCTTGCCATTGTAATGCAACAACAGCAAGGCGATGAATATTAAATTTCTCATTTGATGGATAATCCTTGTTTTCCGCGAAGTGATTGAAACGCTGCGCGTAATTCATCAGTAAAAGCCTCTGGCTGTTCCCAGGCCGCAAAATGCCCGCCTTTATTCAGCTTATTAAAATAGATCAGTTTGGGATAAGCCCGTTCCGCCCAAGTGCGGGGCACCGCATAAATCTCGTCGGGAAAAGCACTCACGGCCACGGGGATCTTCAAACCTCTTGGATCGAAAAAGCCGCCCGTAGCTCCCTGCGAAGCCTCCCAATATAACCGGGCCGAAGTAATGCCAGTGCGGGTAAGCCAGTACAAGGTAATGTTGTCCAGGATATCATCCCGCGTAAGACCCTCCTCTTTTCCGGCAAATACCCGCGTAATGAGTTTATAGCTCCGGTCGTCATGATCCAGCATCCAAGCGGCGAGGCCTACTGGCGAATCATCAATGGCGTACAGGGTTTGCGGCCGGAGGCTCATTTCACTGGCATAGCCCAATCCTTTCTTGTAAAAGAAATCCAGTTGCGCATAGGCATTTCGTTCATCTGCCGAAAGCCCGACGGGCAAGGTACCGGTAGCCAATGCTTTCGAAATTTCGGCAGGGACAGCGGCTGCCATATTGGTGTGGATACCGAGCAATCCGGGAGGGGCGATCAGCGCCATATTTTCGGAGATCGCATTACCCCAGTCGCCACCCTGTGCCACGTACTCCTTGTAACCCAGCCGGTTCATTAGCGTTATCCACGCTTTTGCCACCCGCACAGGGTTCCATCCCAAATCGGAGGGCTTGCCAGAAAAACCGTGGCCAGGTATTGAGGGAATCACCACATCAAAAGCATCTTCCGCTTTGCCGCCATATTGCACGGGATCCGTCAGCGGACCGATGATTTTAAGCTGTTCAATGACAGAGCCCGGCCAACCGTGGGTAATGATTACCGGTAATGCATTCCTGTTCTTTGAACGAACATGGATAAAGTGAATATCCACGCCGTCAATGTTGGTGACGAACTGGGGAAGGGCATTCAGCCTGGTTTCAATTTTGCGCCAGTCATATTTTGTGGCCCAGTAGTCGGCAAGGGCCTTCATGGTGGCGCTTTGCACGCCCTGCGTTTCGTCTTTTACTAATTCCTTGTCAGGCCACCTGGTCGCGGCTATGCGATGTTTGAGGTCAGCGAGCTCCGCATTGGGAATATGCACCTGATATGGACGGATGGCTGTATCCGCAACCGTGGTGGTCTGGGCGGTTACCGGGGCAGCTATCGCTAATGCGCCAGCCAGCAAACCCGTGGTAATCAAGAATTCGGCTGCCACCCGAAGGCTAAGCGCCCGGAGGGCGCCCGCCATTAAAATTATTTGCTTTTTCATTTTGTTTCGTATCTAAATTCTGACACAAAGGAATAGCATGACAAAGGCGGCATTACGTGACCTATGTCACAAATCGAAGGCCTTTCCTAATTCTCCCAATTAGCGGCTGCCAGGTAGGTCATGCCCGTACAGCCACCTCCTGCGAAAGGATCTCTGTCGGGCCGGGTGTGCTCAAAACCATATGCTAATTAACTGTATCGTCTATAAAGAAAAGCGGTCGGTCTTTCCTTCGAATACATTCTTGTAATAACCATTACCGGGCCACAACGGCTTGATAAGGCCGCTTTCCCAGTCTGAGAGATCCTTTTTTAATTCGCCTACCTTGGCTGCATTCGCCGCTGCGAGGTTATGTAGTTCTGCCTTGTCATTTTTGAGATTAAACAGTGCCGTTATCTTGTCTGTTTGGTTGATAACCAACTTCCAGTCACCTTTGCGAATCGCCTTGTTGCCGCCGGAACGCCAGCACAATGCAGAGTGGGGAGCTGGACCTCCGTCGGTATTCAAATAAGAAACCAGATCTACGCCATCATAGCGTCTGTCTTTGGGTAGTTCCGAGGCAGACACCGCAGCGGCGGTCGCGAAAATGTCCAGCGAACTTACCGGCGTTTCGACCACGCTTGCGGGCTTCACCTTGCCCTTCCATTTCAAAACGAACGGCACATTTACGCCGCCTTCATAAAGAGACATTTTGCCTCCGCGCAGGGGCGCGTTGTCGGTCGCGTGCGTGTAAGTTGCGCCGCCATTATCGCTTAGAAAGAAGATCAGGGTGTTTTCTTCCAGGTTCAGTGCCTTTACCTTGTCGTTAATTTCCCCGATTGCTTTGTCCAATCCGGTAATTAATGAATAATAAACTGCCTTGTTAAGGTCGTTTACGCCCTTGGACCGGTAGTGATCAACATCCTTTTGATAAGCCTGAAATGGCGTATGCGGCGCGTTGAAAGGAACATACAGGAAAAATGGCTTGTCTTTATTTTGTTCAATATACTGCACCGCTTCTTTTGCCAGGGCATCGGTATAAAATTCTTTCACCTCGATGATCTTGTCGTTACGGCGCTTGGCGGCCGCGCCGGTGGTACCGGTCTCCCATATATGTGAGTCCATCACGCCCGGATGGTGGACGTTAATCGTTTTTGTACTGTCATCGAAATACGAATAGGCCTCATAAAACCCATAATGGTAGTCGAATCCCCGACGCAACGGCAAAAACTGCTCGCTGAATCCCTGATGCCATTTACCGACGATACCTGTTTGATAACCGTTCTTTTTTAATAGATCGGCGATCGTGATTTCCTGCACCGGCAACCCTTGCTGCGCAATGGCCTTTTCGCTGGGCACCTCGTCGTAGTCGATAAATTCAAGCTCCTGAAGGTCGATGAGATTGTTGGCCGCCCATTTGATGAAACGGTTACTACGATACCGGTTTACCGGTTGCAGCTCGTAACCAAACCGCTGCTGATACCGGCCGGTAAGAAGTCCCGCGCGTGAAGGCGAACAGATCGGCGCGGTCACGTAGGCTTCATTGAACAGCGCACCTTCCTGCGATAGCGCGGTAATGTTGGGCGCGTCCACGATTTGGTTACCATAAATCGGGAGGTCTGTCTTACCCAGGTCGTCGGCTACCAAAACGATAATGTTGGGCCTGCGCAGACTGGTGTCTTTTATCGGCTCTTTCAGAAATATCTCTTTCGCTTTGATCGCCTCTTCATCCTGTGGGATCTCGAACCGGTCGCTGCCCAGCGGCCAGAATGCCCAAAATGCCAGGGCGGTCAGGATCAATGCGATTGCAAGAAGCGGTTTGCGGAATTTTTTCATGATTTGACTACTTAAAGGAGGGATATAACCGGAACATTACTCGGCAAAACTCGACCGCAATTTCACCGCCCAGCGGCCATCTTCCCGGGTGAGCACGTACAAGCTTTCGTATGAGCCCACTGCACTGCCATCCTTGCGGTAACGTGTAAATTTGGTATCCACGTGCACCTTATCGGCCGAAGCCTGGATGATGTTCCGGTGGTCCCATTTGCTGTAATCCCAACCCGCCTTAATGAGCGGGCCGAATACCTTGGCGGAGTCGCGCAGCCCGGCCTTTTCCAGCACCGACATTTTGCCGCTGGCCAACCGGTAATGCGGAAAATGATAGGTCCCCTCCCAACCTTTCAGGTCTTTGGCATTAAAGGTTGAAAGGTAGGCATCCAGCACGGCATTAATTTGTGCGGTTTCCTCCTTGGGCAGCTTGTGAGATCCATCGCGCTGCGCCCAGGCTGTCAGAGTATTAATGAGGAAAAAAGTAATAACAAGGTAGAGGTTTTTGCGCTTCATTGATGGATAGGATAAGTTTTTGAAATCATGCCGGACCTGGCTGATTTCAAAGAAAGTTAAAAATTATATTAATCCATAGACTTAGTATATTAATATTTTCATGTTATTTCTGACCACTCATTGCTTTGCTCAATCGCAGAAACGAAGAACTTTTTTGTTGTTCACGGCGGTTGGGATTATGCCAAGAAGAAGCTGGACGAGGTCTTGGGTTTTCCAACGGTACGGCATTAGGCCAGTCGTTTCAAAATCCAAAGGCACTTGCGGGACCTTGTTTTTAGTTAAGATGTATTGTTTTCGCTTTGGGGTGAGAACTGGTCGAATGGCAATCTGATCAGGCCGTGAGCATACCGGACATACAGCAACTGCACCCGACTGCCAGCCCGGAGACATACTCGAATACAGTGATGGGGTGCAGTGATGCTGCACACTACCGTTGCCAGTTACAGACCCGGATAACTAGCCGAGCTCAGGATCGACCTGCTCGATCAAGTTTTCTGACGGCTTTCTCAATCCATTCTCTTTCAAAATTTCCCCAATTGCACGCGCCATATCGATCGAAGCTTCGATCTCCGCTTTGCGAATGGCGACACTTTCAATGTTGAAGCCGAAAGGAATATTGCGTTCCAAGCAAAATGCGGTAAGCTGTGAGACGATTTCAAGACAAATGCCTACCGATTTTTCCAGCATATCCTCTGCCGCTTTCAACTCCTGCTTTAACTGGTCTGGTATATGGATGCCCAACCAGGTCATAAAATCCAGCGTCTTTTCGGAGCCGCACGCGGTGATTGTAAATATGATAGTCGGTGGCGCAATTTGTTTGCTTTGGCAGCTGGCATAAAGGTCTTCAACTACCTGCTTCGCGTAATCCAGGTTAAACACACACTGTGAGATGAAGTAGGACACCCCGCAGTTCATCTTGTCGAGAATCCTGACATCCTCGTCCTTCAAGACTTCGTGCCGCTCGGGAATGGTTACCGCGCCGATAACCGACGTATCACGATGCTTTTCCCAGATCTGGTATGCTTCCGGCAGACTGGTTTTGACCGGAAAATCCGGGGCAGGCACGCCTACAAAAACAGGGTAGAATTGTCGCCCATGCAGTTCTTCCAGCCACGCGGTGAGCTCTGTGGGAGAAAATTTGCCGGCAGGACGGTAAATGATTTTTGGAATATTCAGCTGACCCAAATGCTCCGACGCAAAGGCAAGAGGATCGAGGGCGTTGATAAACGGAAACGGCCTCTCCTCTGTGGTCCTGGCCGATTCATCCTGCACGTCATACACCACGAGCGCGTCGATATCGAGGGAAGACAAGCGATCGACGGTTCGCTGTGCAATTTCCGCAACGCGTTCGGGGGCGGTACCGGCCTTGGGAGGTGTGATGCCGTAAAGCATCACGCCAGATTCTGCTGATTTAATCTTTTGTAGAAACATGATGGTATTTGAATTACGGCTTAAAGCTGTCTCTTCTTTCTTTTTACTATTAATGGTGTGGAATATACCCTTCTCAATGCGTGACCGGCCATGGCTACTGTCCGAAGTATTCCGCGGAATTATTTTCTGTTTCATGCAGCCTCACCGAATGCAGGAACACGCCGTCATAACTTTCCACCGGCGTTTTCAACTGATAGAATATCTGCGCGCACAGCATTTCGGTGGTGGCCATTTTACCTTTCATAAAATCAACGTCCAGGTTGAGGTTTCTGTGATCAACCTTTTCGATCACATACTCGTGGATAATCACTTTTAGCTCCTTTAAATCGATCAGGTAACCTTTCTGGTCATCGATTTCACCTTTGACTGTCACAAAAAGCGTGAAGTTGTGTCCATGCCAATTCTGGTTGGCGCACTTGCCGAACACTTCTTCATTTTTTTCGGCGCTCCATTCCTCCCGGTACATCCTGTGCGCGGCGTTAAATGTTTCCCTGCGCGTAACATAAATGAACATGGTTACTTTGTTGGTGAGAAGGCAGGCATTACCGCCCGCCTTCTCTTTGTTAAATAATGCTGGCAGTTTCGATTTGCTCGCGGGCTTGTCTGGCGGCAGCTACCATGTTTTCAAGGGCAGCTTTCGTCTCTGGCCATTTACGTGTTTTCAAACCGCAATCGGGGTTCACCCATAGGTTTTGCGCAGGCAACAGGCCTGCCGCCTTGGCCAGTAGGGAGGTCATCTCGTCGGTGGTTGGTACGCGTGGGGAGTGAATGTCATACACACCGGGACCGATTTCGTTCGGATATTCGAAATGGGCGAATGCCTGCAACAGTTCCATTTGCGAACGCGAAGTTTCGATCGTGATCACATCGGCGTCCATCGCCGCGATATGCTCGATAATATCATTGAACTCGCTGTAACACATGTGCGTATGGATTTGCGTACGGTCTTCAACCCCGCTTGCTGTGATCCTGAATGCGCGGACAGCCCAATCCAGGTAATACGGGCGTTTGGACTTCCTGAGCGGCAACCCTTCCCGGATCGCAGCCTCGTCAATCTGGATAATTCCGATCCCCGCCTTTTCCAATGCCAGCACTTCGTCGTGAATTGCCAATGCGATCTGGTTGGTAGTGACCTCACGCGGCTGATCGTCGCGCACGAACGACCATTGCAGGATCGTCACCGGGCCGGTGAGCATGCCTTTCATTGGCTTGTCGGTCTGGGCCGCGGCAAATGTGCTCCAACGAACGGTCATATCCTCAGGCCGGCTCACATCGCCGTAGATAACCGGCGGCTTCACGCAGCGGCTGCCATAGCTCTGCACCCAGCCGTTTTTCGTAAACAGGAAACCTTCCAGTTGCTCGCCGAAATATTCCACCATATCGTTCCGCTCAAATTCACCGTGGACCAGGACGTCGATCCCGATTTCTTCCTGCCAGCGGATGGCATCGATGGTCGCCTGCTCGATCGATTGCTCATACTGCTCAACAGTAAGGTCGCCTTTCTTGAATTTGGCGCGCAGCTGACGGATGTCGTCCGTTTGCGGGAACGAACCGATCGTAGTGGTCGGGAAGGAAGGCAAATTGAAACGCTCGCGCTGAATTTGCTGACGTACCGGAAATGCACTCATGCGTGTAGCACCCGCTTCGCTAATGGCTGCCACGCGATCTTTCACCACCTGCTTGTGTACCTTCTCAGAGGATCTTCTGCTTGCGATAGCCTTTTTGTTGGCTTCCAGCAAGGTGTTGTTTCCTTCGGCAATTTGTCTCAGGTCGCTCACCTCAGCGAGTTTTTGCCTGGCAAATGCCATCCAGTTTTTAATTTCCGGGTCGAGCTCAGTTTCCAGGTCCAGGTCGATCGGGCTATGCAGCAGTGAGCAGGACGGCGCGATAATCAAACGGTCCGCACCCAATTTTTTAACCGCCCGATTGATAAGACCCAATGATTTTTCATAGTCGTTCTTCCACACATTACGCCCGTCGACTACGCCCACGGACAGCATAAGCTGATCCGGAACCAATGCGAGCACTTCATCAAGCTGCTCCGGCGCGCGGACCAGATCCACGTGCAATGCGTGGACCGGAAGGCCTACCGCCAGCCGGGTATTATCCAGCAATGCTTCGAAGTAGGTGGCCACCAGTAGTTTCACACCACTTACCTGCTCCGCAATGCTGCGGTAAGCAAATTCAAACGCCTCTTTCTCCTTTTTAGAAAGATCGAGCGCCAGCGTTGGTTCATCCAGCTGTACCCACTCAGCGCCGAGCTTGCCCAGGCGGTCGATGATCTCAACGTAAACAGGAACCAGGTTCTTGATCAGATCGATGCGCTCGAAGCCTTCTTCTTTTTCTTTACCCAAAAGCAGATAGCTCACCGGGCCAATAAGCACTGGCTTGGCTTTTTGCCCAACCACCTGTATGGCCTTTGTGTATTCATTAAAAATGTTTTCGTTAGAAATCCGGAATTGCTGATCGGCTTTAAATTCCGGTACGATATAGTGGTAATTGGTATCGAGCCACTTCGTCATTTCCATCGCCGTGATATCGAGTCCGTTTTTCTGATAGCCGCGGGCCATAGCAAAATAAAGATCGACTTCCCTATTGTCGCCTGACTGAGAAAGCACCGCCTGGTAACGCTGTGGAATGGCGCCCAACAACAGGCTTGTATCCAGCGTCTGATCGTAAAGACTGAAATCGTTACATGGAATGAGATCGATGCCGGCATCCAGTTGTGTTTGCCAGTTTTCTACTTTGATCTTCTCCGCAATATGGCTTAGCGCTGCGAAACCTATCTTGCCTGCCCAGTATTGTTCACAGGCTTTTTTGAGTTGTCTTTGTCCACCTATCCGTGGGTAGCCCAAATTTTGTGTTAGCATTTCCTCGATTGTTTAAATAGTTAAAGTGGTTTGCTGGCTTGGCAATGATTGAATGAGTGAATGAGTGAATTGTTAAGGTTTGTGTTTGAATTTTGCAAAGGATTAAACATCTACGCAAAGCTATAAACGCAAGATTTAATTTCTAAAAATTGTAATTATTTTAGATAAAAAATACAATTTACTCAACATGACTAGATTATTTATCTTTTTGGAATGTACAATATCAGCCATAATAGATGAAAATTCTACGACCGAATTAGGGTAAGCCACTTAAAACAAAAGAGGGCCGTCTTGCGACGGCCCTCTTCATTATTCGATAATTTAAACGACTACTACGATTCGCACGACTGGCAGGTTACCAGGCTGGTCACCAGCTCTTTGGACACACTTTGGCTGCGCTGGTAATACAACGTTTTTACACCCAGCTTCCAGGCTTCGATCAAAAGCTTGTTAACCTCCTTCACAGGCAGATTGGAAGGGATGTTCAAATTTAGGCTCTGCGCCTGATCCACATACTTTTGGCGGATCGAAGCCTGCTGGATGATCTCCAACTGACTGATCTCCTTGAAGGTCTTGAAAACATCTTTTTCCTCGCGGGTAAGTTCGTCCAAATGCTGCACGCTGCCGTGGTTGAGCATGATGGTCCGCCAGGTTTCCTCATTATCAATGCCCTTTTCGGCCAGCAAGGCTTTCAGGTATTTGTTTTTGCGCATGAAGTTGCCCTTCGCGAGGCCAGCCTTATAATAGTTGCTTGCAAATGGCTCGATTCCCGGCGATGTCTGACCCAGAATGGCCGAAGAAGAAGTGGTAGGCGCAATGGCCAGCAAGGTCGTGTTCCGGCGGCCATAGCCTTTCAAAAGCTCAGGCTCTCCGTAAATCAGCGCCAGTTCCTGTGTTGCCTTTTCCGCCTTTTGCTGAATACCCTTGAATATCTGCGTAGTCAGTTGCTTGGCCTGCATGCCTTCGAATGGGATCATATTCTTTTGCAGATAGGAGTGCCATCCCAAAACGCCAAGGCCCAAGGCACGGTGACGTCTTGCAAAACGGTTGGCAGCGGCCAGGAAGTGGTTGCCTTCTGTTTTCTGGATAAACTCTTGCAGCACCGCATCCAGGAAAAAGATCGCCAGCCGCACCGCGTCCGTGTCCTTCCATTCATCGTAAAGCTCCAAATTCATCGAAGACAGACAGCAGATGAAAGATTCGTCTTCGCTGGAAGGCAGCATGATCTCCGAACACAGATTGCTCGCATTAATACGCAGATTATGGTCTTTATACACCTGCGGCTTGTTGCTGTTCACATTGTCGGAGAAGAAAATGTAAGGCAAGCCTTTCTGCTGGCGGGATTGCAAGACCTTCGCCCAGATTTCCCGTTTCTCCATATCCCCGTCGATCATCTCCTGCATCCAGTAATCGGGCACGCAAACACCAGAGAAGAGGTTCTGGATCGGGTGGCCAATATCTTTGATCTGCAAAAACTCCTCGATGTCGTCGTGATCAATGTCCATATAGGCTGCAAACGCACCTCGGCGGACGCCGCCCTGCGAAATGGTGTCCATTGCCGTATCAAACAACCGCATAAAGCTCACCGCCCCGCTGCTTTTTCCATTGTCGGTCACCGCACTCCCGCGGGCACGCAGGTCACCAAAATAGGCAGAGGTACCCCCTCCAATCTTGGTTTGCATGATCACCTCTCCAAGCTTATGGGTAATGCCTTCGATATTGTCCGGCACGTGCACATTAAAACAGGAGATCGGTAAACCGCGCTCGGTGCCCATATTTGCCCAAATGGGCGAGCTGAGGCTCATCCAGCCCCTTTCTATCATTTCCTGGAACGCCTCTTTCAACTCCGGGCGGTACAATCGCCTGGCGGCTGCGGCGCAAATGCGTTCGATCGCGCCTTCAACGGTTTCTCCTTTCAGCAGGTAACCGCGGTTGAGTACCTGTTCGCTTTCGGTGTTTTTCCACCAAAGCTTTTCCATTTCGTATCGGCTGCTCACCCCTTCGAGCAAACCTGGCTCTGCTACTTCCATTTAATTTCTTTGATTGATGTCTTGTTGAATATCGATGTGCTAAAACAGATCGTAGGCAGAAATGCTTTTGTCGTGTTTGGTGTAGTCTACCGGCCGTTTCGCGAAGAAATCGTCGAGACTGTTGGCGAAAACTTCTTCCTCGAACCATTGCAGCAAGTGCACGTCGGCGATGGCGAGGTTGAACTGGCGGTCGATGCCGATCTTTTGCAAGCTGTCGTCGGCACGGTACTTCATGAAGTCGACCAGGTCATTCTTTTTAATCGTGTCGATTTCCTCTTCCGCGAAAATCCAGTCGATAATGCGCGACTCGACTTCGATCGACGCGCGCACCAGCCGGGTGATCTCGCCCACCATCTGCTCGTCGAACATTTCCGGAAATTCTTCCTTGATCTTGTTGACCAGGTAAATGCCGGCATTGGCATGTATCTGTTCGTCAATGGAAGTCCAGGCGATAATGTTGCTCACATTCTTCATCAGGCCCTTGAAGCGTGTGAAGGATAAAATAATAGCAAACTGGCTGAAAAGGCTCACATTTTCGATCAGGATAGAAAACAGGATCAGTGAAAAAGCATAGTCCTTTTTGTCGGTCGATTTAGCATTTCCTAATGCCTCGGTGAGGTAGTCGATGCGCTCGCGGATCACCGGCACCTTCACCAGCGCTTCGAACTCGTGGGTATACCCGAGCACGTCAAGCAGGCGGGAATAGGCCTCCGAATGACGGAACTCGCATTCGGCAAAGGTGGTACCCAGGCCATTGAACTCAGGCTTGGGCAAATGCTGGAACAAATTTCCCCAGAAAGATTTTACCGCCACCTCGATCTGCGCGATCGCCAGCAGGCTGTTCTTCACTGCACTGCGGTCTGCCAGCGACAAATGAGAATGAAAGTCCTGCACGTCCGCGGTAAAATCAACTTCGGAATGCACCCAGTAGGCTTTATTAATCGCTTCTGTAAATTGTAATATTTCGGGATATTCGAAAGGCTTGTATTGTAACCGTTTGTCGAAGATGCTCATATATTGGGCCAGTTTTTTTGTTTTTAATCGTCGAAGCCACTCACTAACAGCTCCCTTATAGCGAAGTAATTGCTATCAGCACTAGTCGTCAAATCACAATTTTCATTGAAAATTGACCGCAGAAGAGTGGGGATTCAGTGGCGAATTCGGTCAACAATGTTACAAAATTGAAAATATAATCGAAAATTTTTGTTAACTTTTTTAATTTTAAAAAAGATTAACACACTGTTTATAAATGTTTTAACATAAAATATTTGTAAACTTTTCCTCAGAAATAGAAAAACAGAAGGTTTCAATATTTACTATTGAAATTATTGACAGTAACAGCACCATACCTGTCACATGGCTGAATACATATTACTCTAAACGTCAATGGGATACCATTGCGACTAAGTAGCGCATTAGCGTGCGCGGGAGCACGTGAGGAAGAGTAAGTCGCAACGAGCGTCGGCGATAATTGTACAAATTGACTATTAAGTTGAGGAATGCGGTTCGATATCAGTTGAGCAGACAATCAACGCCAACCCACACCTATACCCACACCGGCATGTGAAGCCAGAACATGAGGCAACAATGGCGGTGTATAGCATATTTTTAGCGCATAAATCCATTTACTGGTCACCATATTGAAGCGAAAACCGGCCAGGCCGCATGCCCGCACACGCGTGTAGTATGGCTGCGCGGCGGCATATTGAGCACAGAAGAAGAGGATCAAAAAATATCTCGGGAACACGTGTTGCGGCTTTGCCTCTTAACGGTTGAAGAAGATATGTAACTATGTTATCGGTTACATTTTTGATCTGTGCAATTAGTTGCATGCTTTATTTGTAAGATGACGGTTGTGGACCTGTAATTTGACCTATCCAATCCGACATTACCTTCAAAGCCATGGGCGAAAATGTCTGTGTACTCCGCCGATATTCCTCTGGACCACCGGTCTTACATTCCTGAAACAAATGGTTCAGGCCAGGTAATTCAACCAGCTTAACGTTTTTGTTCCCGTTTTTCCGGGTGGCATTGGCTATTCCTCTGAGGTGTTCTTTTGGAGGCACCTGATAGTCTTTTTCACCATTCAATGCCAGTATGGGACATGCCACTTTTTCGAGGGCAGGTATCGGATCATACTTTACCAGTGACTGTGTCCAGATTGACGACAGGTTATTAATGGTTGCAGTGCGCGACTGTTCAAGCGATGCGCTATCCGTAGTGAATGCAGATACACTGTCCAGATTTGCCCTGATGTAACGCGTCAATTCCTGGCGCAAAGCGACCCGATCGGTGGATTGCTTTACGATTGCCAATGCACCCGCAAAAACTTCCTGTGCTTGTCGGATTCGTGCTTCGGGATATTTACGGACGCGATGTAAAGCGGCGATCTGTAACAATATGGCAGAATCAACCGGCATTCCAGGTCCCGCAAGCATGATGATAAATGCAATGTCCTTCGACCGCGCGGCGACCATTGGGGCAATCATTCCTCCTTCACTATGGCCCGCCAGCCCGATCTGACCGGGGTTAATCTCCTTCCTCGTTTTTAGATAGTCAACCGCACTTTCGGCGTCGGTGGCAAAATCGGCGGTGGTGGCCGCCAGATGGTCGCCTTGCGATTGATTGATACCCCGGTCATCAAATCTCAGCACGGCAATGCCGTTTCTGGTCAAATAGTCGGCTATAACGAGGAAAGGTTTGTGTCCCAGAAACGCTTCGTTCCGGTCGCTGGCGCCACCTCCGCTGAGCAAGACTACCGCTGGAAAGATGCCCTCGCGCGTCGGCAATGTCAGTGTGCCCGCAAGCTTGATCCCGGCTCCCGGATTTTCAAACCTTACTTCTTCCTGATAATATGGAAAAGGCGGCTTCGGCTCCTGTGGCCGAAGATTGACGGTTTCCTTGCTAAGAATGGATCGGTCCAGAAAGAAAAGGAATGCAGCCGACGCAAGCACGATCGCTGCCAATTCAAACGAAGAAATTTTTTTCATGACCAGAACCGGACTATATTACTGCAAAGCAGTTACTTAGTCCGGTTTACTATTAAAATTGCGACTTCTTACCCCGTCTTCCCGGTTCATTACCCCTCACCTACCAATTCTTGAATGTCCTCAATCAACGTCTGTAAAGAATTGGTTTTTTCAATAAATCGATCAACACCTATTTTCGAAAGTTTGTCGCGCCAATGGTCGGGAATAGCAGTAGAATAGATAACAATCTGAGGGCTGTCGAACCTTTGGAGCCTTTGAAGGTGCTGCAGACACTGGTCACCTTCAATTCGAGGCAGCCTTAAGTCGATCAGAACATAACCGGGCGACACGACTGAGCTTTTGCTAAAATGTGCAATAGCTGATTCACAATCTGAGAAAAACAACGAATGCAGTGGCCGGTCAAGCTCGCCAATAGCCATTTTGAGTATTTCCTGATCATCGGTGTCATCATCAATCATTACCAACAAGCCCTTATTTCCCATATATCTAATTGCGGTCAGTTCCAAGTTTCGGCGATAAGCGCTAAAATCATGCCCAAAAAATCAGGGAAGTGTCTGTGATTTCAAATATCAATTTTTCAACCTTTTTGATCTTGAAATTTCACAGCCCGCCATTCACCCTCTTTAATTCCGAAAACCCGGTTATGGCGAGCGTTTAGCAAACGGTTTCGAAATCCGCGACGACTGAAACTAGGTGTGGTAGTTTTGAATCAGTATATTAGAGACAATATGGACTATCCAAAAAGTGACTTCGCCCAGGACATCCGACGGGTGTCCCAAATCCAGATCGTTCCCACTCTGCTTGACGTAATCTGCGAAACCACCGGGATGGGCTTTGCCGCAGTTGCAAGGGTAACCGAAGACCGGTGGATCACCTGCAGTGTCCGCGACGATATTCAGTTTGGCTTGGTCCCCGGCAGCGAGTTAGAGATTAAAACCACGATTTGTAATGAAATCCGTGATTCGGGGCAGCCCGTAGTCATTGATCACGTACAGGCAAATGCCCTATTTTGCAGGCACCACACTCCTTTGACGTACGGATTTCAAAGTTATATCTCCTATCCTATTTTTCTGAAAACAGGGTCATTCTTTGGCACCCTTTGTGCGATAGATCCAAGTCCCGCCCAACTGGATAACCACAAAATAAGGGGCATGTTTGCAGCATTTGCGGATCTGATCTCATTTCATTTGCAGCAAATAGAACTTTTGGAACATAGTGACCACGCTGTCCGAAACCTAAGCCGTCAACTCATCAACTCGCTGGACGAAAACAGACAATACAGGCATATTTCAAGTCACACGCTCCAAGAACCACTTCGCAAGTTGCGGATCTTCAGCGGAATGCTTGTAGACTCAATCAGAGGCCAGCACCTCGAAAAGGCCGAGCAACTGGCGCTCAGGATAAATAGCGGGGCAGAAAGGTTTTCAACGCTGATCAAGAACCTTTCAAGTTTTGCGAGCCTGGAAACAAGCGAAAGCAAAATCCAGCCTACCGACCTGGAATATATTGTTGGATTGGTTTGTGCACAAATGCGTTCGGAGCTCGAAGAAAAGAAAGCTACTATCCAAGTGGGCGTTCTCCCAACCGTTACCGGGATACCCGACCAGCTTGAACAACTATTCCATCATTTATTTGAAAACGCGCTTAAATTCGCTAAGGATAGCGTTCCACTGACACTTTCAATTCACTGTAAAGCAATTGTTTACTATGAAAACGCGGGAGGTGGCTTGCCTGACGGACAGTATGTCGAGATTTTGATCACCGACAATGGTATAGGAATAGAACAGTCACAGCTTGAAAAGATTTTTGATATGTTTTCACAACTGACGCCTGACCCCCGTGAGCTGAGCGAAGGGATTGGCCTGACGATCTGTCGAAAAATAGTCAGAAACCACTCCGGCCAAATATCGATCACTTCGCAGGAGAACGTCGGAACGACCGTTTCTTTGACCCTGCCTGTTGAACAGACATTTAACGAATATCACACTATCCAATTTTGAAGAGGTGACTCTCGTCAAGCTCCCAAAAGTTCCTTCCGAAATAGGTCTTTTCTGAAATAGGTCCATTTTGCCTTATTTTTTGACCCCTTCAGATTTATTCAAACTGACCAGATTCTTCCCAAAAATGATATTTTCGCAAGCCGGCGAGAGCGCCATGTCTGGAATTAATTAATACTAAAAGAACTAACAATGAAGATCATCAGCATAGTACTTATCTTAATATCGGCATATCTGAGCCTGAAACACGGTTGGGACGCTTTCCGGCCAGCCACTCCTGAACAGGCTAAAATGATGGCGGACCTGGGTATCAGTAAAAGTTTTGTTCCGTATGCAGGCGCATTGTCTATAATTGTCGGACTATTGCTAATTTTCCCGCAAACCTTCTTTATCAGCAATGTTCTGAATGCAGTTATTATTCTTCTGATCATGGCTTTTTCCCTAAGGGCAGGAAATGTCAAAACAGCCTTGATCGAAATACCTTTTCTAGCTCTTCCGTTGCTGTTAATCTGGTTGAAGTACCCGTTTAAAAATTGAACTTGTAAAACGGTCGATACAAAACCATATAGGATAAAATCGATCATGAGAATTTCGTCGATATTAACCACAGTATTCCGTACTAATCGAATCGTGGGAAACTTGTGTTATTTTCAGATCTATGGAGCCTATCACCCTTACCAAAACGCAGGCAAGGAATATCATTATTAATGCTGCCGGACTCGCCCGGAAGGGGCAGTTCGGAACGGGTATCGAAGCTGTTTACCGGTTGATCGACCATCTGGGTTTTGTTCAGCTGGATACGAACTACGTTGTGGAGCGTGCCCACCATCACGTCATGGCCGCCCGCATTCCTGACTATCAAATTGAATGGCTGGCCGAGCTTTGTAAGGATGGCAGTATCTTCGAGTACTTCACCTCGGATGCCGGCTATCTTCCCATGCACGATTTTCGGTTTTCACTGCCTGTTAAAAAAGCCTTCAAGACGCAGCGCCAACCGCTCACTTCACAGGAAGTTAATTTAATGAAAGAGGTTCTTGACCGGGCGGAACGGGAAGAGTCGCTCATGGTCGGTGATTTTGAAAACGACCGCCTGGAAGCCAGCTCCGGCTGGTGGGACTGGCGACCGGCCAAAGTGGCCCTCGAACGACTTTATCTCGATGGAGACCTGATGATCAATCGCACGAAAGGGTTCCAGAAGGTATATGTACTGCCGGCTAACACAGTGCCGCGGGACACAGACCTCACCATGCCTGACGGCGAGGAATACGCCCGCTTTGTGATCCGGCGTACGTTGGGAGCGCTAGGTATTGCTTACGCCAAGGAAATGGCTTGGCGTGCCCGTCATGTAAAAGGTAACCTGGTTAAGAAGGAACTGGAGAGAATGGTATCGACCGGAGAGATAAAAACAGTAATCGTAGAAGGCCTGAAAGGTCCGCTCTACATGTTGCCCGATCAGGAAATGGATGTTCAAATATCCCGGGACGTTTTCATTCTTTCACCATTTGACATACTTAACGTTTTCCGTCATCGCTTAAAGGACTTCTTTAATTTTGATTACCAGATTGAATGCTTTGTCCCTGCACCGAAACGCCAATACGGCTATTTTTCGCTACCTGTTCTGGCGGGGGAAACATTTATCGCCAGAATGGACGCCAAGGCAGATCGTAAACGAAAGGTATTGATCGTCCATAACCTGCATTTTGAACCCGTTGACCTGGATCAAACCACTATTGAAAAGTTCATCCATTCGCTTAGGGCATTTATTCGGTTCAATCAATGTCGGGACATTGTTTTTAAGAAATCGAATCATGAAAACTACCTGGAAGCGATCATCGAAAGTTTTTCTGAATAGTTTATTTAAAGCATCAAAATGCCCAAGGCAATAAGCATTATCAAAAGGCAACACAGCTAACCGCTAAACCTTTCAAAGAAATGAATAAAAAAATAACTGGCCAGCATATCGTTGATGACATTCGTTATTCCAATAGCCGGTTTTTGGGCTGAACATTACATTCAAAACGCTACGATGACACCTGCTCTCTTTGCCAGGTGGTTCATTTTTTAATTTGTTTAGAGAACTGATTCACTACTTCCTTATCGTAGCCGTAGAGCACGACGTTAAAAGTTGTTTATATAAAATGATTTACCAATGAATATAAAACAGTTTATTCGTATCATTGAGGAAAAGCATTTTATCACTTAAACAAAAACAAACTATGAGACAGACAATCTTTGCATCACTGCTTTTCCTCTCTGCATTATTTATCTCTGCCTGTAAAGAAAATCCGGTGGAAACACCCGAATCCGAAAGCGCTAAATTGATAGATACAAATCCAGAAGCAACAGCCCGGATAAAAGCTATAATAGGCGCTAATATCACCAAGAAAGACGCCCCTGGCAACGCCAGGACTTATGGTTCTGCTACCTGGTATTTTACCCAATATGGATATCAATATACAGGTTCTGTGACAGCATATAGCTTCCCTGCAAATGTATATGTCAGCAATAATAATAGTTATCCGATTATAATAGCTGTTACAGGGCAACTTCAAATTATGAACCCGTCACTATCTTGTTCGGGCGGTGGCACTTGCATGTATGATGACAGCCCTGTTTATTACAATAGTAACGGCTATACTGGCGGAAGAATAATTTTAGGTCCCGGAGTCTCAGCGACTCTAAATTTTGGCGCAAAAATTAAAACTACGAGTGGAGTTGAGGGTTGGCTGCAACTCGAACACATCGCGCCATCCTTTGTTTCCGCGAACTATACGGACGATTATCTTTATGTAATCAGAGGCTCACTCTGACCATCATGTTTTCGTAACACTCATATGTATCCCGGGATACCAAGCCCGGGATACAAACAAGCAGGGCGTCGCGCACCGGGGCAAGCCGCATTGCTCCTCAGAACTGACTCCCTCCGGGCCCGCTCTGCAACAACGGTAACTTCTGTGCCTTCAATCGACAGTGGCAGAGATCCATCGGCCTTAGCCTTCATTGTTCTGTCCCGGTTCGAAAAGCATTGCTGTACAAAAGCAGTTCTTACAGTTTTTGCTGATCAATGTCGCGTGGTTCACGCAACTTTTGCAACCTTCCCAAAACCTTGAATCTTTGGTTATCTCAGCATAAGAAACGGGTTCGAACCCAAGTTTCGAATTCATTTTCATGACTGCACTACCAGTGGTAATGCTGAAAATTTTGGCATTCGGGTAAATTGTTCTCGAAAGGTCAAAAATCCTTTGCTTGATTTCCCAGGCTACCCCACGCTTTCTATACGCTGGTGAGACGATAAGACCGGAGTTGGACACGTACTGGCCATTCTCATACACTTCAATATATGAAAAGCCTACCCATTGATTGTCGCCATTAATAGCGATAACAGCTTTTCCTTCCATTATCTTGTCAATGAGCTGCGAGGGCTCCCTTTTTGAGATCCCACAGCCACGGGCAATGGCAGAATCATGCATTTCCTGACAAATTTGTTCGGTATAAATAAGGTCGGCCTCGGTTGCAAGCCGGTAAACGATTGGATCTTCCGTCGCTTTTTCCGGCTCTGGTTTCGACACCGTCCTCTGGGTATCAGTGATTTTGGGGTTCAAGAAAAGGCTGTAAAAGTCGGCGGGTACAAAAAACCGGAGCCTTTGTCTCTTTTGGTCACTTTCAGTCAGGAAGTGTCCGAAAGTGTTTATGAAACTCAATTTTGTAAATAGCCTGATCTGATGATTTCCGTGGTGAAGCAAAACATGCGCAAGCGCAAAACATCTGTGTGAAAGCTTTAAATCGTCTGCCTCAATGGCAAGTTTTGTAATATAAAAAAGACGCTCGATAGACAAGCGAACTTCGGAGGCTATGATTTGGTGTTGGTTGTCTGAACGAAAATGGGCAAGCCTTCCAAACATCAGCGGCAGCCCTTTACCTAAATAGTCCATTGTTAGTAGTTACATGTTGATCCGGATACTACAAAACCAAGACCCAAAAATCACCACATTTATAACTCGTTTTCTATCAGCGACATACTTGCAATGCCAGGCATTCCGAAGCTCTTGCTACCCGATCAAAATGATAATTCGTCTCAATTTGAAAGCGATTTGATCATTACGGTCACGCATTCGCAGCCACCTCTACCGCCGCCAGTTTGAAATAGAAAATACTGCCGATACCCAACTCACTTTCGACACCGATTGACCCGCCCTGCGCCTCGATAAATTCCTTGCTGATAGCCAGGCCCAAACCGGTTCCCGACTTCTGGCTGCCAGGTACCTGAAAATACCGATTGAAAATCTTTTCACGATACTTCTCATCAATACCCTGCCCGCGGTCTTCCACCGAAAAATTTACATACTGGCGATCTGAACTCACCAAAATCGCAATCTCCGCTCCCTCGGTTGAATAGCGGATGGCATTGGTCAGAAAATTGATCAACACCCAGGAAGTTTTTTCCAGGTCGGCGCGGACGGTCGGTAAATTGGGTTCGATCCTGGCAGCGAGTGTGATATTTTTTTGCTCTGCCTGGAAATGCACCGCATCTAGTGCGTAATGCCAGATGGCTTCCGGATCTGCTATCTGGATATTGAGCTGAATATTTCCTGTTTCAACCTGCGACATATTTAATAGCTCACCAGTTATTTTCAGCAGGCGCTCGCTATCATCCCTGATCGACTCTATCAATTGGGCCTGCTCGCTGTTGAGATTACCAACATCGGGGCTTTGCAATAGTTGAAGACTCATTTTGATGGATGAAATAGGTGTTTTGAGCTCATGTGAAACGGTCGCAATAAAATTGGTCTTGGCCGAATCGAGTTCTTTAAAGGGCGTAACGTTTTTCAAAAGGATTACTTTTCCAATGCAAACACGGTCTTTTTCCCCCGTCGGTACGATGCTGATATCGATCACCTCCTTCTCAAAATAACTTTCCTTCTCATCCGCATATATTTTGAGCGTATTACCGTCCTTCAAAAGCGTCCCTTCAACAGGCTTGCCCTGCCCGGTCAGCGCCCTTACAAGATCGTTCCTTTCGGAAAGCTCCTGAACCGAACGCCCGATCATTTCGCTCATGGACAGGCCCGTGATTTTGATTGCCTCCTGATTTGCAAACAACACAATGCCCTTCTGGTCCAGGCCAATCACAGGCTCGTGCATATTGTTGATCAGCGCCTCGGTTCTTTTCTTTTCGATCAATAGCCGCGCCAGGTTGCTGTCGTCATACTCTTCCAGCTTTTCGGCCATGGCATTGAAAGACAGTCCAAGCTGGCCAAACTCATCCTTGCGGTCAAAACTGACCCGGCGCGAATAATTCTTGGCCGCGATCTGCCTGATACTCTCGCTGAGCTCGACAATCGGATTGGCGATATTTCCTGGCAGGTTTACAAATAAGGTCAGTGAAATGATCGTGCAGGCTGTCGCCGTCAGCACGATCCAGAGAATGGCCGAATCAACCGTCCCGTTAGCGACATCGTTTTTTGCCCTGATCGCCTCCATATTGATCTTGATCAGTCCCAAAATATCCTTGCGGAGCACCGCGGGAAGCGTATCAGGCCGGGTGCTGGTGCCCAACAGGTTAAAATGTGTTTTGATCCGCTCTGTGGCCTGCTCCTCCCCCGGTTCGGTCAGGTTACCGAACTGTTTTTGCAGGTTCATTTCAAACGAAACCCTTGCCGAGGGCTCCCTGATCTGGTCCAGGGCCAGCATCATGTTCCGCGAATACTCCAGGGTATTATAATTGTCCATCAGGATGTTCGCGGTCTCATCTTTGAGCTGGTACACATGGCGCGAGGCAACCAACGATTGCAGCAGGATCAGCACGAACAAAATGCCCAGGCTTAATCTTAATTTAGGTTTGATATTCATCATTTTCACAGTTGAAAATTCAGGACAGGATGACAAGATCGATGTCCGAACTCGTTAGCTTTTTCAATAGATTATTGAACAGGTTCGTCGCCAGGATCACCCTGATCAGGGTAATGTGCGGTTTTCCGATACAGATGGTGGTGACCTGCCGCTGCTCGGCAGTTTCGATGATCGCACGCGAGACATTCGAGCTGGAAACACGTATGATCTCAGCACCCATTTCGGTGGCCAGCTTGAAATTATTGATCAGATGCCGCTGTTTGTCGAGCGGTATCCGGTCACGGCTTTCCGCGGGAGTCTGCACATACAAAAGCAGCCATTTGCTGTTGTAGTAACTGGCCAGCCTTGCGGTTTTCCGGATCACGTGTTTAGCGGTAATTTCATTTGAACTAATGCAAGCCAGAAATTTTTCCCTGCGCTGCGCGGTGGGCTTGGGCACTTCGGTGTCCACCTTGCGCTCGACCTGGCTTGCCACTTCTTTCAGGGCCAGCTCACGCAACTGCAGAATGTGATCCGAACGGAAAAAATTGGTGAGCGCAGTTTGGATCTTGTCTTGCCGGTAAATCCGGCCTTCCTTTAAGCGGGTGATCAGCTCGTCGGCAGTAAGGTCGATGTTAACCACCTCATCGGCCGCTGCCAGCACACTGTCGGGAATGCGCTCCCGCACCTCCACACCGGTAATTTGCTTAACCTCTTCGTTCAGGCTTTCGATATGCTGGATATTGACCGCGCTGATCACATTGATGCCCGCATCGAGAATTTCCATCACATCCTGCCAGCGCTTTTCATTTTTGCTGCCCTCGATATTGGTATGGGCCAGCTCGTCGACGATCACGATCTCGGGCCTTAAACCGATCACAGCCGGCATATCGAGCTCCTCCAATTCCTTGCCTTTGTAAAAAAGCTTACGTCTTGGAATGACCGGCAAGCCGTCGAGCAGATCATGTGTTTCCTTCCGGTTGTGCGTCTCGATGTAGCCAATCTTGACATCAATCCCGTTTCTGAGCAGGGTATGCGCCTCTTGCAGCATGCGGTAAGTTTTACCGACGCCGGCACTCATCCCGATGTATATTTTAAATTTTCCCCGCCGCGATTTTTTAATCAGGTCAAGGAAATGCTGGGCACTGGGGTTGGACTCGGACATATCTGAACTAAATGGAGGTTGGAAACAAAACAGCCTTTCGGGTGTTTGCCCGAAAGGAATTCGATTTTTAGCTGTTGCTGGCAGTATTCTATGTCAATTTACTAAAATGAAATAGCGAGTGAGGTAGTTACGAAAGTATCGTTTTGGGCCGTTGAGCTGTCGCGCTCTGTAAAGATTGCGTCCTTGCTGCTCAGCGTACGCGCTTCAATTCTCCAAAGCACATTAGGCATCACCGCGTAGTCCAGGTTGGCCGAAAGTCCCCAGGTTTTGAATCCCTCTGGCGTCCCTGTTGCGATGATCACCCCTTTCTTGTCCTGAAAATATTCGCCCCTTAAAGCTACATTGACTTTCGATGAAGGGGAATAACGGACGATCATCACCGGCACCAGCCAATGGTTGGAGCTGCTGCTTCCTTTCTGCTTTTGCTCGGTACCATAATCCACCCCGGCAGTAATGCCCCACCTCTGGCTTAGCTGAAAAATGCCGTACACATTGTGATAGTACCGCATCTGGCGGACGCTATCGGGCTTGTCGTTACCGATGAATGTACTGTAATTGAGCGTTACGGCTGCCGATGGCTTATAGGTAACCTGGGTACCGAATGCGGGTGTTGTGTTGCCATCCACCCTTTGAATGCGCTGCCAGCCGTTCAGGTAGAGCGCAGCCAGGTACAGTTTACTGTCATCGGTTGTGTAGCTGAGTCTGGCTCCGGACTCAAAATACGGTGAGTTTTCAGCGACCAGGCTCCGGGTCAATGTCCAGTTATCCTTGCCGATAGCGCTTTCAAATCCGATATGAGAAGACATAATGCCCGCATCAAGCCATAGGTTTGCTTTTTTGGCAAGCTTGATCCCGGCATTGGCCTCATAGATGTTGCGCAGCACACCCGGCTCGGCAGCATAGTTGGCATTCATGTAAGTACCTACCGCCAGCGCCAGATTGGCCCTTACGCGCTCGCTGGTGTAGGCTCCTTTGATAAAACCCAGGTTCAGGTTTACCTCTCCCGCGCGGTTGAAATTGTACAAGAAAGAGGGGGCCGTATTGTTTCTGGGGCGATTAAAATCATGGTTGTAATAGGCTTCCAGGTACCCACTTATTGTAAAGGACGGGACAGTACTGGTCGAATCCTGGGCTTGCGCAGTCTGGAAAAAGGCCAGCACCAGGGCCATTAAGAGAAATTTTTTCATCGGTTGGTATGGAATGGGTGAACCGGAAAGCCTTGCGGCGTTTCCGGCCACAGTATTGGTTAAATGCTGCGAATGCCTGCCAGCAACAGCATTATTTGATCTGATCCAACGCCAGGTTCAGCTTCAATACATTCACATGGGACGGGCCGAAGATTCCCAAAAGCGGCCCTTGGGTATGTTTTTCAATCAGGTCGGCGACTGTGTTTTCGGAAACCCCACGCACTTTGGCAATGCGCGCTGCCTGCACCCTCGCACCGGCTGGGGAAATATCCGGATCCAGGCCGCTACCACTGGCAGTCACCAGCTCAACAGGAACATCCTCTTTGTTCACACCCGGATTGTGTACCAACAATGTATCAAGACGCGTCTGAACGGTTTGCAGATACTCCGGATTGGACGGGCCTTTGTTACTGCCCGCACTACCAGCCGCATTGTAATCGACTGCCGACGGACGGGAATTGAAATACTTGTCATCCGTAAACTGCTGGCCGACATTGGCGTAATATTTCTTACCACCAGAGACGACAACCTCCCCTTTTCCATTGTTGGGGGCAAGCTGGGCGATCGCCCAGACGATCGCAGGGTATACCACGCAGAAAAGGACTAGCGTGGCCACGGTAAGCCTGATTGCAGGCAAGATATTCGTTTTCATTTTCTTGTAATCTTAATTTTTGGGAAGACCGCCCCTGTTTGGACCGGCTTGTTTTATTAAATCCAGATGCTGACCACCAGGTCGATGAGCTTGATGCCGACAAACGGGATCAACACGCCACCCAATCCGTAAATCAGCAGGTTTCTGCGCAGCAGCGCGCTCGCTCCGATGGGCGTGTATTTCACCCCTTTAAGCGCCAGAGGAATCAGGATCGGGATAATCACCGCATTGAAAATGATCGCCGAAAGGATCGCACTTTCAGGGCTGTGCAGGTGCATGATATTCAGGCCTTGCAGCGCGGGAATGCTGGCGATGAACAGCGCCGGGATAATGGCGAAATATTTGGCCACGTCGTTTGCAATCGAGAAGGTCGTCAGCGTACCGCGGGTCATTAGAAGCTGCTTACCGATTTCGACGATTTCGATCAGCTTGGTCGGGTCATTGTCCAGATCGACCATGTTCCCCGCTTCCTTGGCAGCCTGTGTACCACTGTTCATCGCCACGCCTACATCGGCCTGCGCCAGGGCAGGCGCGTCATTGGTCCCATCCCCCATCATCGCGACCAGGCGACCTCCTTCCTGCTCTTTCTTGATGTAGTTCATCTTATCCTCAGGCTTAGCCTCGGCGATAAAATCGTCGACACCGGCTTTCTGCGCGATAAATCTGGCTGTGAGCGGGTTATCACCAGTTACCATCACGGTTTTGACACCCATTTTGCGCAGGCGCTCGAAACGCTCGCTGATACCTGTTTTGATAATATCCTGTAACTCAATCACCCCGATGACACGCTCATTTTCGGAGACCACAAGCGGCGTACCACCATTGTTTGAAATTTCCTTCACTTTCGATTCTATTTCCTCGGGGAAACGGTTACCAGCACCTTCGGTCAATTTACGGATCGAATCGAAGGCCCCTTTCCTGATGCGGGTGTCATCGAAATCTACACCCGAGCTGCGGGTTTCGGCAGTGAACTGGATAAAAGTAGGATTGTTCAGATTATAGCTTGAAGGCGTCGCATTGGCCAGTTCCAGGATAGACTTGCCTTCGGGTGTTTCATCGGCAATCGAGCTCAGTGCAGCGGATTTTATAAAATGAGCCTCCGTAATGCCACGGGCGGGATAAAAGTTGGTCGCTTTACGGTTGCCGATGGTAATAGTCCCGGTTTTGTCGAGCAACAACACATCGACGTCACCGGCCGTCTCGACCGCCTTACCGGATTTGGTGATCACATTCGCCCGAAGCGCACGGTCCATACCGGCAATACCGATGGCTGAGAGAAGTCCGCCAATGGTGGTCGGGATCAGACAAACGAATAGTGAGATAAATGCTGCAATTGTGATCGGCGTATTGGCATAGGTAGCAAATGGCTGCAAGGTGATACAGACGATCACGAATACCAGGGTGAAGCCTGCCAAAAGGATCGTCAATGCGATCTCATTGGGCGTCTTCTGACGGGTTGCACCTTCTACGAGCGCGATCATTTTATCCAGGAAGCTTTCACCCGGCGCGGTCGTCACCCGCACTTTGATGCGGTCGGAAAGCACCTTAGTTCCTCCGGTGACACTGCTCTTATCCCCGCCCGATTCACGGATGACAGGCGCAGATTCACCAGTGATCGCACTTTCATCGATCGTGGCAAGCCCTTCGATGATCTCGCCGTCCATAGGAATGTTGTCTCCGGCTTCGCAAATGAACACATCGCCTTTCTTCATTTGAGCGGACATCACCTCGCGGGTGGCCACATCAAAACCGCGGGCATCGCCGATCACCAGCTTGGCACGGGTCTCCTCGCGCGCCTTGCGGAGGCTGTCGGCCTGGGCCTTACCCCTGGCTTCGGCGATCGCCTCTGCGAAGTTGGCAAATAATAGCGTGGCGAAAAGGATCAGAAAGACTATAAAGTTGTAGGCAAAGGAGCCCTGCGCGTTTTCACCGGCCACGATCCAGAGACTAACGACGAGCATTACTACCGTTCCGATCTCCACAGTGAACATCACCGGGTTGCGGAACAACAGACGAGGATTGAGTTTAACGAACGATTGCTTTATCGCTTCGTTGACAAGCTCCTTTTGAAATAAGGATGCACTTTGATTTTTCATTTCAATATTGATATTACTTCATGGAGAAATATTCAGCGATCGGGCCGAGTGTCAGGGCAGGGAAGAATGAAAGGGCAGCAATGATAACGATCACCGCAAGAACCATCACACCGAAAGTAGCCGAATCAGTTGGCAAGGTACCCGCACTTTCGGGGACGAATTTCTTCTTCGCCAGAAGCCCTGCAATGGCAACCGGACCAATAATAGGCAGGTAACGCGACAAGATCAGTACGATACCGGTGGTAATGTTCCACCATGGATTGTTGTCGCCAAGGCCTTCAAAACCACTGCCATTGTTAGCCGCCGACGAGGTGTATTCGTATAACATCTCGCTGAACCCGTGAAAACCGGGGTTATTCAAATTGGCGGAGGTAATCCCGGGGAATGCTGCTGCCAGCGCGGTGCCAGCCAGGATCATCAGCGGGTGCAGCAGGGCCACGATCATGGCAATTTTCATTTCGCGCGCCTCAATTTTCTTTCCAAAAAGCTCCGGTGTACGGCCTACCATCAGACCACTGATGAAGACTGCAAGAATGATAAAGATGAAGAAGTTGAGGATACCCGCGCCGCAACCGCCGTAGAAAGCATTGGTCATCATCGCAAGCAGCTGGGTCATTCCCGAGAGCGGCATGGTGCTGTCGTGCATGGAATTGACCGAGCCCGTCGAAATAACGGTAGTGGCTATACTCCAAAACGCAGACGTTGCGCTGCCGAACCGGACCTCCTTGCCTTCCATCACCCCCGATGAGATATCGACGCCCATTTTACCAAGAGCCGGGTTACCGTTGATCTCCCAGACCATCGTTGGGACAACCAGGAGTAAAAAGCCCGCAGTCATTACCCCAAATACCATCCAGCCAAATTTCTTTCTTTTCAGGAAATACCCGAATGAGAATATCATGGCCAGCGGAATGATCATCTGCGAGAACATTTCCAGCATATTGGTGAAGTAGTTGGGGTTTTCAAGCGGGTGTGCCGAGTTGGTGCCGTAGAACCCACCGCCATTGGTACCGAGGTGCTTGATGGCCACAAAACCGGCAACCGGGCCCGTCGAAACCTGAACGGTGTCACCCTGCATATTGACGATTGTATCCTTGCCTTCGAAAGTCATAGGTATTCCGTTGAATGCAAGGATACTACCAACCAGGATTGAAAGAGGCAGCAGAATCCTTGTACACGACTTGACGAGCAGCGCCCAAAAGTTACCCAGCTTCTCGGTGGTGCGGTTTTTCAGTGCGATAAAAACGATCGCGGCCGCAGCCATACCTGTTCCCGCACTTACGAATTGAAGGAACATCAAAAACAGCTGAGAAAGGTAACTAACTCCGCTTTCACCCGAATAGTGTTGCAGGTTACAGTTGACGATAAAGGAGATGCTGGTATTAAAAGCGAGGTCGGCTGTTTGGTCGGGGTTAGCGTCCGGGTTGAGTGGTAACCAGCTTTGGTTCATTAAAACAAAAATCCCCAGCAGGAACCATACTACGTTGATCGTCAGCAATGCGAACATATGCTGCTTCCAGTTCATTTCACGCTTTTCATCGATACCGCTCACTTTATAAAGGAGCTTGTCAAGAGGATTAAAGACCGGGTCGAGCAGCGTTTTGTCCCCGGCGTAAACTTTCGCAATGTAAGATCCGAATGGGATTGCCAAAACCACCGTGATGGCAAACATGGCAATGACGCCCAATAATTCTGTATTCATTTATCAGAGGTTTAGTCCGGTCCTGGCCCTAGTTTCCTTGGTTGCCATTTCCGGTCAGGTTAAAATTTTTCAGGTTTGACAAGTACATAGCACATGTACACAAACACGAGGATCGCGACGATCAATAGCGCTGCCATAATCAGATTTTTTCAAAGTAGTTTACCGAACCATAGAAGATTGCAAAGCACAATAGCCCGGCAAGAATTAAGAGGATTGTTAACATGATTAAAATGGATTGGATGAATATTAAGAGCATTTTTTTCGATTATCTAAACTGTCATTACCAGTATCTAACAAGACGGTGCCCAGAAAAAAACAAAAACACAACTACTTGTTTTACAATGAAATACCTTCAAAACACAGACTCAGACGCCTCGAAGACCTTATCAAAATGATAGGGTGTTCTCATTTTTTGATAGGACGTCTGATAATGGTCCGTCAGGATAATGTTGCTGATATATTTGACCGATAGGCTGCTGGTTGGTTGCCACTGCAACCAGCACGGCAGACCGCATTTCGGCCGGCATTGCGCCTAGCATGAGGACCGCCGACAGACCGTCGAGTGCAAGGACCTGTCTTCGGATACGTTTCATTGCATTCATTTCCAGGGCATTTAATGTTCATCTTCTGACTCATTCTCCCTCTCCCCCGCCTCATCATCGGACGGGCCGGGGTCATCCCTGCTGAGAATATCCATGGCTGTAATAGGTTTGTTGTAACCCTTCCGGGATAATGCGTTCTCACGAAATTCTTTGCGTAACAGTTTCGGGAGCTGCCCGATGAAGTAAGAATAGACTTGAAACCGGGTAATCATAATCGTAACTGAAATCTGTGTCAACGCTGGCCGGCAACTTGCCATGCCAAATCTGCTTACAGTGAAGCCAAACCCGTGCCCACGCTCAGTTTCGAAAACAAATTACCTGCAAATGAAGTATTTACATTTTTATACTAATTACAACCGGCTATCAAAATGATACAGGACTATCAAAAAGATCGGGTCGGGCGGGAAATATTTGCGGGCTTATTTCTCTGTGCCTAATTTTTAAATATAAATACCTGATTTTAAGAAAAATAAACTAGCTTGACCTCTAATCTTGCCAGGCTACCATGGTGCAGGTCGCATTACGCTTCTCGCTTGCCGCTTTGCTCTTCTTTACGGGAGTAATGAATCTTTCTGCACAAAATCCAAAACTTGAAACGGTTAGTATGCCCCCGGGCATTGATCCTCATGAGATCGCGGATATTCGTCAGGATGAGAGAGGTTACCTTTGGCTTGCCACCGGTTCGGGACTACTCCGCTTTGATGGCTATACCTGGAATGTTTACCAACACGACCCGAAAAATCCCAAGTCTGTGGCCGGGGATAATGTCCGCACCGTTTGCCCCACCCGCGACGGACTGATCTGGATCGGTGGGTGGAGCGCGGGACTGGATTGTCTTAACCCGGAAACAGGAGAGGTCAGGCATTATCAGGTTATCAAACGAAAAGACTACAAGTATGAAGACAACGCTATCAGTGCGCTCCTGGAAGACCATTTGGGCAATCTCTGGATCGGGACGGCCGGCGGGTTGTATCGTTTTGAGAAAGCAACCCAAAAGTTTATTCCATACTTATCTGTTGCCAACAATCCCCGGACTTTAAGCGACCCACACGTCAGCCGTATTTACGAAGACAGACAAGGTACGATCTGGGTCGGAACGGGCGATCAGGGCAGTACCAAAATCATGGATGGCGGCCTCAACAAGCTCGACCGGAAAACGGACACATTCACGCGGTACCGGCACAGTCGCACCGATTCGAGTAGTCTGGTAGAAAACAGGGTATTGGCTATTTTTGAAGATAGCCGGGGAACCTTCTGGGTCGGAACAGGCGGGGATGGCTTACACATACTTGATCGCAAAACAGGTAAATTCACACGATACCCTTTTCAGGAAGCACATACTGACAGACTCAGCAGGCCTTTTCACAAAGAAAAGAACCTTCGTCAATTCGCCTCAAACGGAATCCGGTTTATCACGGAAGATGCGGCAGGTGCGATCTGGATAGGAACACTCGACGCGGGTGCAAACCGGTACGATCCGAAATCGGGACTTGTAACATCATTCAAAACACCCGCGGAAGGCTTGCCGGATTTTAACCTTTTTTCCGCCTGTCGCGCGCGTGACGGTACGCTTTGGATGGGGACCATTCCAGGGCATCTGATCAAGATCACGACAACCGACGGCCCGATCAAACTAGTAAAAATGCGTTCGGGTGTCCATTATTTTGAGGAGGATTCCACGGCTACGCTTTGGATCGGCACGATTGCCGGGTTGACGACCGGTGATTTTATCTCGAAAAAAGCCGATAACTGGTTAGCTCAGGCCGCAAAACAGACAACACTCCTGACCGATCATGTGACGCGGTTAAATTCTGACGGACAAGGAGATCGCTGGATTTCAACCTGGAATAACGGATTATATCGTTACCAGCACTCTTCCCGCAGATTTACCCACTATCGGCACGATCCATCCAATGCATTCAGCATCAGCCCCGGAGAAGCTGCCGGTTTTTATCAGGACCGCGCCGGGACAAACTGGGTTTTAACTGCCGGCGGCCTGGACAGGCTGGATAGTAAAACCGGGACATTCAGCCACTATCGCCATCAAGACAAGGATAGTAGTTCCATTAGTAATAATTACATACTCACCGTTTTAGAAGACCATAACGGGGCATTCTGGGTTGGGACTAATGGCGGCGGGCTCAATTTGATGGACCGGGCGACAGGTAAGTTCAAACACTTCCTGCCATGGAGCACCGTGACCGATCTTGTCGAAGACGCTGCGGGTACGCTCTGGGTGGCCTCAACAACGGGACTGCATTATTATGACCGCAAACACGGCTTTTTTGTGGCGTTTAAAGATCCCGGGTCGGCCAAGCCGCTCCCATTTGTAAAAGCGTTGTTGGAAGACGACAATGGCGTTCTCTGGGCGGCGATGTCTACCGGTATTGGGGCCATAAGTGCCAATCGCCGGTCTTTACGCTTGTTTGGGATTAACTACGGTATTTCGCCCGGGGAAGATTTCTTCTTTGGGGCTGGCTACAAAAGGCGTGACGGCCGGATTTATTTCGGAAGTATGGAGCGGTACTTTCATTTCCATCCGGAAGAATTACTGAGAGAGCGCCCAATCGCCCCGATACTGAACTTCTCTGCTTTTCGGGTTCGTAACCAGGTGATCACGTTTCATGGCAACTCCATCGAGCTGGGCCATGATCAGAATATTTTTTCCATTGATTTTGCGGCAATCGACTTTCGCCACCCCGAACTTCATTTATACGCCTACAAACTCGAAGATTACGACCCGGAATGGCATTCTGTGAGCGCCGAACGTACCGCCAATTATGCGAATGTGCCGCCCGGTAAATTCAAATTCCGGGTGCGGGCAGCCAACAGTGACGGAATTTGGGTCGAAAAGTCCATTACCATCCTGATTTCACCTCCGTGGTGGCGCACCGGATGGGCTTATGCATTATATGCGTTGATGCTCGCAGGGCTTTTCTTCGCTGGGTGGCAGTTTTTGCTCCGGCGAGAACGCACCAAAACGGCATTGAAGATCCGCGAGATAAAAGCACAGCAGCTACTGGAAATCAACCGTCTTAAATCTGATTTCTTTGCCAATATCACACACGAATTCCGCACGCCGCTTACGCTCATTCTCAGCCCATTGGAACACTGGCTTACCAATATGCCGGATTCCGACCCCTACGCGTCCCCGTTCCGGAGTATGCAAAGAAACGGAAGGCGATTGCTGCATTTGGTCAATCAATTGCTTGACCTGTCAAAACTCGAAGCAGGCAGGATGCAACTGGATGTGCAACCCGGGGACCTGATCCATTTTGTAAAGCGCGTAGCCGGTTCGTTTGTGTCTATTGCCGGCCGGAGCGGCATCACATTCCGGATCGTAGTCCCGGAAGGAAGCCTTTGGTTAAGTTTTGATGGCGATAAACTGGAAAAAGTTCTGAACAATCTGCTTTCCAATGCCTTCAAGTTTACACCCAGCCATGGTCAGATTTTCATATCGCTGCAAATATCGCCAATACCGGAAATTCAGCGCGAGCCGTCTGAAAAACCTTTTGTTTGGGTTGAATTAAAAGTGACAGACAATGGTCCGGGACTGCCGGCCGACCAGCTTGAACGGATTTTCGACCGCTTTCATCAGATTGACAATTCGCTCGCCCGCGAGCACGAGGGTTCCGGAATTGGCCTCGCCCTCGCACGTGAACTGGTTGAATTGCACCAGGGGCGCATTACCGCATCCAGTTCTCTGGGGCAGGGAAGCGAGTTTGTCGTTTCCCTGCCGCTGGAAATGCTTCATGCTGCTCAATTTGTTCAGCAAAGTACAGCGCCAATCGAAGCAATGAGCATTCAATCCGATGAAGCTGCCGACGCGCCGGTGTCCGATGAACCGGCATCAATAATTTCGAATCAAGATCCGGAAACTCCGCTGGTGCTCATTGTGGAGGATCATGCAGATCTTCGTGATTTTATAAAACACGCACTTACAGAACATTCTGGCTGCCGAACAGTCGAAGCAATCAATGGTGCCGAAGGATATCAACTGGCGCAGGAGCAAATTCCGGATCTGATCATTTCCGATATAATGATGCCCAAAATGGATGGCATCGAGCTGTGTCAACGTCTGAAAACGCACCAGAACACGAGCCACATTCCAGTGATTTTATTGACGGCCAAAACTTCGGTAGAAAACAGATTGCAGGGACTGGAAACCGGTGCAGACGATTACCTTACCAAACCATTTGAAGTGAAGGAGCTATTAATCCGCGTCGGCAACCTCATCGAAGGCCGTCGCCGGCTCAAAGAACGATACAGCCGCGAGGTGGTTTTGCAGCCTGTCAACATCGCCATATCTTCCGTCGACGAGCAATTTCTGAGTCGTGCCATGGCTGTTATTGAGCAATTTATGTCTGATGAGAATTTCAATGTAGAAACCTTCGGGAAGGAGATTGGCATGAGCCGGATGCAATTGTACCGCAAACTGCAAGCTCTAACCGGCCAATCGCCCAGTGATTTCGTGAAGACGATCCGTCTGCAACGTGCAGCGCAATTGCTGTCGGCCAACAGCGGTACGGTATCCCAAATTGCCGATCAGGTCGGTTTTACCTCGCATTCCTATTTTTCCAAATGCTTCCAGGAGCAGTACGGCAAGACGCCATCTGCATTTGCCGCCGAGCTGGACCGCAGCCATTAACTGGCACCTGCACCAAGACGTATAGCCATTATCGGTTACCAGTTTGACAGCTTTTGTTACAAGCGTTACAAGATTTTCCCATTCCAAATTTTCTGGTTTCTGCACGTGACGAGATTGCCACATTGAGGGCTGATCTTGCTAGCTCCTGGCTGTGTGAGACAGTTACCTTCGTGAATACTTATCACGGATCGAAAAATGAAAACTTACCCGCGCAATCAGGAACAGGCATTATTGCTAATCCTGACCATCACCTACTGGATCGTTTTCCTGGCAATCTGCTGGTTTTCGTTCGACAGTGTGTTACGGTTCTTCATTTACATTCTGTCCCAAACAGATATCACCCTACCTCGGCCATAATCACCCTACATTCCGAGAATGAGCATTCAGTATATCAAATCGAACCTCTAACACCTGCATCATGGAAATTCAATTAGAACATAAAAATCCCCAAAGCATCACCATCCATAAAGGCCGCTACTTTTTTGTTTCAATGGCCATTCTATTCCCTATTCTGGTTGCACTCGGGTTTGTCCCGGACTATCAGATGATCATCCAAGAGGAAATAAAAGTGCATTGGTTTTTACATGTGCATGGCCTGATCATGACGGCGTGGATGGGTATTTTTCTGGCCCAAACCCTGCTGGTAGCAAATGGCAATATCAAACGTCACAAACAGCTAGGACAGACCGGTTTTGTATTTGGCATACTTGTCTGGGTATCGCTGGTAGTCGTCACGGTCCGTGCGCTGATCGTCAATAATCCGCCGGAGCCTGGCGGACAGTTTGATATTCTGTTCATTCAGTTGTACTTACAAATTCTGTTCGGAATTTTCTTTTCCTGGGGAATGCTGGTCAGGAAGAGGGCGGCGGCTCACAAACGACTGCTTTTCCTGGCGACGATGATCGTCATACAAGCCGGTATTGACCGGATCCGCTTCTTGCCGGGCATTCAGGAAATCCTTTTTATCCGCTTTATTTATTTGGACATATTACTGATCCCCTTGTTCGTTTACGACTGGCTCAGCTTAAAACGCATTCACTTTATCACATGGTTTGGCACTTTGCTCATCTGTACATTGCAAACCGGCATTGTGTTTGGCTGGGGCTCGCCGGCCTGGCACCGGTTCTGGTACAATGCGATCACGCCATTGGTGGAGCGGGTGGTAGAAGTGAAACTTACCGAGGCGCAAAGTAACTTGCTTTTGGGTAACTACGGCGACGACAAATGGCACTTAACCGTCAGCCGCGAAGCCGGAAAACTCTATTTGCAGCTTCCCGGACAGCCCAAGTGGGAGCTCGGCGCCGCATCAGAAACGGACTTATTCCTCCGGGCCGATTCCTGGAAACTCCATTTTGAAAAAGGGCCCGGGGGGAAAGTGACCAAGTTGGTGAACGATCAGATTTTCAAGGTTTGGGAAGTGCCGAGAATGCGCTGAGCCGGGCGAGTTGCCGCGCCTACCGCTTTCGGCCGATCGCCTCCCCAATGTTGGCTATTTATTGATATCATCGTTTTTAATTCCTCGCTTATTCTTTTTAATCGCATCTTTCAGCCTGCCAAAGTTATAAGTGAGGTTGATGTTGAACGAACGAAAATAGTCCCTGCTACTGCGGTACTGGGTGAATGTTGTCCCGACCGCCCGAACCGCGTTGGTCCGGTAGGTAGTAAACGGGTTGGCGACCATGACAGACAACGATAGCTTTCCTTCGATGATCTCTTTTGTGACACCGAACGATGATGCAAGCAGGCCATTGGCCTTTTCCTGCGGGGACCTGAAACTGCGGCTCACCGGATTCAGACTGGCGTTGATTCTCCATCCTTTTCCTAACCGATATGCCGTGGACAGCGTAACGTTGTATTGAACGATCCGGGTACTTATTCGCGACGGCGGGTTGCCCACGGCTGCAGATATAAAGGTGAGCATACCGTTGACATTGATATCCCAGTTTTTGGTGACGGGATACCGGGTACTCAATGAAAAGTCAACCGCATCGCCCGAGCCGGTGTTTTCGTAGGTACTACGGCTGATATTGGCAGAAGAATCAAACCTTGTAATGCGAAAATCAATGTTGCGCACAAATGTGTAGTCCAGACCTAGATTCAGCGAAACCTTTGCCGACACGCCATAGCTTAGCTGAATGCGGTTGAAAGTATATGGACGCAAGTTCGGGTTACCGCTCGTTTCCACATTGGGGTTTGAACGGTCGACGAAAGGGTTAAGACGTTGGATACTGGGTCTGGATATCTGCCGGACAAAGCCGATCTTTACCATTCCATTATTTTTTAGTTTGCGGCTTACAGCCAGTGAAGGTATGACATTGGTATAACGCTGAGCGACCGTGGAATTGGTTGAAAGGAAATCAGCCTTGATCAACGTCTGCTCTACTCTCACACCGGCACGCAAACCCCAGTTACCCAGTGCGTATTCATAGGAGTTGTAAGCACTCAACACATCCTGGTTGTAACTGAACCGATTGCTTAGGTCAGGATCCATTTCGAACTGGCCGTCGTTGAACGAGCGGTACTCAAAATTACTGTTGTTCCGGCGCAGAATGGCCTTTAAACCAATCTCAGCATTGACCTTTTTGACAGGCGAAACATAGTCGAGCTGAAACGACTGCTCGTCAAAACGCTGGTCATTCAGCTGCTGGTAGTCAGGAGATTCATAATTCCTCCTATTAGTCAATGCAACCTGGTCATGCTGGTCATCATCATAGCCATAATACCGATAAGATATCGTCAAGAGCCGGTCCTTGCCTGCCTTAAAACCCAGCTGATAGTTAAATGCAGCGTCGAACGAACTTCCCGACAAGGCGTTAGCTGCATTCAGGTCGTAACCTTGCAATGCACCTGCGTCGAGCAATGACCTTTGGCTGACGGTTGCCCGTGTCCGGCTACCGTTGATGTTAAGCTGGCCCGTTAGTAAATGCCGGTCGTTGATTTCATAACTTACTTCATAGCCAAGGTACCCGCTTCGCTGCCTGGACCGTCTTTTTCCAGCCTGATTAAGCATGGTCGGCTCCGGGCCAGGTGTCACCCGGTCGAGTTCGTTATCCGTTAACGGTATCCTGTATAGGCTTGCGCCGCCCAGTACAGATATGCCAAGCTTCCCCCTTTGGGCCGACACGGATCCACCCAGCCCAGGCCCACCTACCGGAAAACGTTCGCTAAGGGTTATCGAGCCCTTAACGCCATTTTCGAGGCTTTTGCTGGTAACAATGTTGATAATACCGGCCATTCCTTCCGCATCGTATTTGGCAGGCGGATTGGTGATGACTTCAATCCGCACAATACTTGAAGCAGGCATGGTGCGCAGGACATCTTTGGGGTTTCGCTCGACCAAACCGGAGGGCCTGCCATTAATAAACACCCGGTAGTTACGGCTGCCTTTCAGCAAAATGTTCTCATCTCCGTCCAGCGATAAGAACGGCACCTTACGCATCATTTCCAATGCATTGTACACCTTGCTGTCGGGATCAGCCTGCAAATCATAGGTAAGCCGGTCGATTTGCTGGGTAACAATGGGCCTGGCGGCTTTCACGAGCACTTCTGTTAAGCCGATCGCCTGGGGGACCAATAAAACAACACCCAGATCACGTCCCATACCGACACTATCGTTCAGAATAATGGGCATTATGACTGTCTTATAGCCAACCATCGTCAACACCAGCGAGTATACTCCCGGCTTGATATCCGCTAACAAGAAGGAGCCGTCGGCTTTCGAATAATCAGCTTTCATTGTTTGACTACTATCGGAAATCAGCGATACCGTGACAAATTCCAGTGCTTGCTGCGAGGTGGAATCGGCCACTTTGCCTGAAAGCCTGTATTCAGTTGACGCAATCTGACCGCGGCAGGTTATAGGCCATGCCAGCACTGTGGATATTATGATAAAAGCCAGTATGGCTAGTTGTTTTGTTTTCATAGCTATGATAGTGATTGTGATAAAAGCCGTTTCGATGAGGCACAGAAGCCCTGTGTCAGCGCTTTGCGAGGACTGGTGAGAAACTGGAAAATTGCGGTGGGTTATACTGCCGGTCAGCGCCTTGGCATGCGCAACATGTAATGGTAGGTCAGAAAGCCGATGGCAAGAAAAATCGCCTCGACGCCGTACGGCAAAGGCGACTCATTTAATTTAAAAGGTAAAAATTCGATCACAACCAGACCGATACCTCCGAACAGACTTAAGACGCCCCATTTGAGCGGTTCCGGCGGTCCGAAAGACGCCAGACTTTTCAGAAATTCCAATGCATTATCGTCAATAGGCCCTGAATCCAAAACTTGTTTGCGAAGGAAGAAATTAAATATTGCCGAAATGACGTAGGCAATTGCTATAAATAAGACGATCCCGCCCATAAGATTCGATGTTAGATTGCTTAATGGCCAGTAGACGGGCGCTACCGCTGAGAGGTTGCAATATATTTGCCTTTATTTCTGCAACTTTTGGAAGCAAGCCCCCGTCTACTGCGCATGTTCAATGAAAAGGAGGTCGTCCTGAAGATACAACATGGGGATATCAAAGCTTTTGCGTTACTGGTCAATCAGTACGAACGGCTGGTCTTTCACGTGGTTCACCGGCTGACCCTGGATCAGGCTGACGCCGAAGATATTTGCCAGGATGTATTCCTGAAAGTCCACAATCATTTGAAGATGTTTGCCTTTCAGTCGAAGTTATCCACCTGGATAGCCCGCATTGCTTACCTGACTGCGATAGACTATCTGAGAAAGTACCGAAAAATGAGAACTTCCGAGCTTACTGACGACCTGGAACACTTTCATCTTACAACCGTGACACCCGAGCAGGTGCTGGCCGAAAAGGACATAACCCATTATGTACATCAATTGATTGCACAGCTGCCGCTTCAATACAGAACAGTCTTAACCTTATATCACCTGGATGAGTTTTCATATCCGGAGATAGAACTGATTACAGGTATGCCGGAAGGAACTGTAAAAAACTATCTTTTCCGTGCCCGAAAACTGCTTAAAGAAAGCGTTGAACTTTATCTTAAACACGAAAATAAATGAATGAACGGGACAAACGTATCCAGGCATGGCTGGATCTTAATTCACCGGCACCTTTGGATTCAGATAATGCCACAAAAGAAGATTTGAAGGCCTACGAACTGGTTTTTGGTGCACTGAACAAAGAACCCGCCAAGGGCTTGTCCTACGGGCTTTCATTCCGGGTGGAACGGCTTATTTTCAAGAAAAAGCAGCAGGCAAGGCAAAAATTGCTCTATATGCTGCTTAGCCTGGTAGCCCTCCTGCTGATCATCGGCGCAGCATTCATTTGGCAACATCCATCGATTGCCAACCTGCCACAAATACTTCCCGGCACCTATCTCTGGCCACTTTGTTTTGGAACGGGCACAGCGCTATTGATCCAATTTCTGGAATACAGGCGTTTGAGAAAGAAGTGGTTAGCCAGCTCGATGGATTGATGCAGGAGAACGTGCCGCAGGAAATGCCGGGATGAGAACTGGTCAGAAACAGTTGCTCCGGCTGTAAATTCAAATGTGGTAGCGTAAAATAATTTCGCATCTTGTGTCATATCCATGCAGCGAGACCTCACAATTATGTGTAGGTTGGATGATTAAACCAATTATCCGACGATATGAAAAGAAGTAGTCTTGCTATTGCTTTGTTGCTGGTTGCATTCATTCAGGGATGTTCTCTTCAGGACCACGTTATACCTGAGCCTGGTATGCTCCCGGATGCGATCAAAAATACCATTGATGAACGTTATCCCGGGCATACCGAACTGGATCCATCCGTACTTGAAAAGGACAAAGTGTATCTGATCCGGTTCAGCCAGCATGGGGTACCATTTACGCTTATCTCCAACCGGAGCGATATTCTGGAAGCCCAACGAAAGGTAAATGGTGATTTGTCGGATTCCTTGAAGGCATTATTTGATGGAACAAGCGTTCAGGGGGGCACTTTCTTCAACGTGCGCGTTGCAGACGACCTGTTTCAGTCGGCTCCGGCATTTCCTCAGTATAATTTTGCCGATTATCAGCTCAATGGAGTAACCTATACCGCGAAAATAGTCGGTAAATATCCGCAGTTGATGGACCACATCGAGCATGTTTACCAGACACGCCATATCGACGACCTTCCCGACAAGATCAAGCAGTTTGTAAGCGATCGAAATACGCCGAACCCTGCCGCAATAGCCGCATTGCCGCTGCTCAACGACACCGATAAGGGTCACCTGTCCTCAAAGAATGAATTGCAGTTTGTGCAGGCAACAGTAACGATCCTTCATGGCGGCAAACGGTATTACGAGGTGGCGGTGACGTATTACGGCATGACACAGCTGCCGCTCCTGTTTGATGAAAATGGCGATCTGGTCTGGACTTCGTCATTCAATTTCCTCGAACGCTGGGAGAACCTGACTGCACCGACGTCGTTTGATACCAACCTGTCGTCCGGAGATATCGATGATTTAAAAAGCAGGTTCAGTCCGTCGGATCTGATCACCGGGTTCGATGCAAAGCAGCAGTTCGATTCGTGGAAGAACCGGTTCGCCAATGTCGATTCGTACAGCCTCGTCCTGGAACATACCTTGCCGGATACGAGGAAGGAATCGTGGACATTACGCTATGGCGCAGCTAAAAATGTGCTTTTGAAGAACTATTATGTCAATTAAAAACGCAACGGGATTCCTTTGAAGGCGTATGTCCAGCAACTGCATCAATGACTTTCCTAAAAAACCGGCTCCCCGGACAATTGCCGGGGAGCCGATTTTTGGAGCACCAGACGTGAGTGCATCAAAAATAATTGGGGTTAATCATGCATCGATCAATCAATTAATACCATGAAGCTGCCGATCAACGCAATTCTTGCTATGCTCACCATCCTGATATTGTCCTGTTCAGGCGACAGCACAAAATTGGGAAAACAGGTCGCGGGCACGGAAAAATTGCTCTCCGACTTTCCGCATTGGTGGGATTACCATTCCAAAAACATCAAGTTTTACAAGCATTTCACACCTTTCGATACCGATGCACAAGTGATTCCGCTGGACTCGTTTATGCAGAAATATAGCACAGGCGAATATGCGGTTTTGAAATACACCCAGGAGGATACAGCCATTCAGTATCAACTTAAAAAGTTAGACGTCGACACGGAGGAAACCATCCGCAACCAGCTTCGTGCGACGGCCTACAGTGATTTCGCAGATTTTCTCAAAATTGGCAAACCGCTGCAAGGCTTCGGATACAAAACGATCGATGGCCAGATTTTCGACGCGGCGACTACCGGCAACAAATTCGTCGTTATGAAATTCTGGTTTATCGGATGCCTGCCCTGCATTGCTGAAATGCCCGAGCTGAATGAGATTGTGGCAAGTAACCGCGCGCGAAAAGATGTGGTATTTCTGAGCATCGCCATGGATCCACGGAGCGCATTGCAGAAGTTTCTGAAAAATAGAAAATTCGATTATGCTGTTGTTGGCGATAAGAAGAGTTACCTGAACGACACCCTGAACATTAATGCATATCCCACGCACATGCTCATCGATAAACATGGTCGCGTTGCAGGCGTATGTAGCAATGTGAACGACTTGAAGGAAATGTTAGCCGCCCATGCTATTTCCCATTGATATAACCACTTTCCTGCATTGAACCGATTAAAATGCCTTCTGTAATTCTGCACAGGTATTTCAATCCATTATGCACTATCTATGCACAAAAACCAGCTTATGTCGAAACTGATTCCTTGTCGTGCCTGCAACCAGCCCGTCTCCCGGACGGCTGAGTTTTGCCCTAATTGCGGAGAAAAAGAGCCGAACCAAACCGTATTTAGAATTCAGTCCATATTTACAACCGTCATCTTTTTCATCGCACTGATATTTATTCTGTATCAATGCATTTCGTAGTCGTCTGGTTATTGCTTTTGACTAATGAATGCCAGGAACCCCATCGTAAACCAGTAAACGCAACGCGTCGGCATCCCGTAAGTGCCAGCTTCCCCAAGATATAGGGGTATCGCCGTTTGCATCTTTCGCTGAAGGGTTGGCGCCCGCATCTAATAACATTTTGATAATCGTCGTGCTTCCGTACGCTGCGGACCTGTGTAGTGGAGTCTCCCCTTTGAGATAAGCGTCACGCATGAAGCAGAGAGTTGTCTCACCTGGGAATGTTTTTTTATTTACATCAATGCCCGCCGCTATTAAAATCCGCACAATGTCCTCCCGCTCGTGCATTTCACTTCTTTTAGAAATGGTGTAATGCAAGGCATTCTCTCCGGTCTTTGTGAATGAGAAATTTACGTCCTCACCTTTATCCAATAGCCATTTTACCGAATTCGGTTTCCCATTGTACGCCGCATTACAAAGTAGGTTAGCATCCTCATATGCAACTTTGGCTCCCAACTCGTGAAATAAATCCAATGCCGTTATATTACCTTCCCACGCAGCGGTAAACATCGCAAAATTGCCCCATTGATCAGTATGGTTTATATCTGCTCCCAAGTTGACCATTCTTTCGACAGTCTTCAGATCACCAGCAGCCGCTGCCATTAACATCTGCTTGTTCAAATTATCCATAGGTATCAGGTTTTTGACAATGCCTTGAAAAACAAGTCAAGCCTTTCCAACATCCCGTGTTTCGTATTGCGTTCTCAGAGGGAAAGCGCCAGAGTACACTGTTAATTTACGCTACTTTTCCCGAACATACCAGGTATAGCTTCCATCGCACTCTATTGCCAGCACGTTTGGGTCCGACATTGGCGTGGTTATTTTCATTTCCATGCAAGGATTACATAGAACTAGACTACAATCGGCAGGATCCACAGTGGCTGCTGGTTTCGGAATAAACTCTTTACCATTGAACAAATACTTTGAAGGCGAGCAGCATCGCTGTCTACCTTGTTCATCAGCAATGACACCGTCATGACGTATCACCATGATAATTGTTTCATCTTTTAACACCGATTCAGTAATTAATGAATCCCCCACTGTCCGGCTGTAAGCAGTTACCTTCCATTTGCCTACAATGGAGGCAATTTCCGGTACCGGTTCCAGATCATTCGTCTTGCATTGACCAAACGCAATCAAGACTAAAATAAATAGCGATACTTTATTCATAATTCACTGATTTTTAATAGCAAGATGCCCGCCAAGCGCAAACAGTTGTAACCGGGAAACAAATAAAAAATTTCCTTGCGGGTGTAATGTTTTTCAAAATCGGCCACTAATAACACAAGGTCGCACTCAAAAAACGCATCGGGCATTGCGGCCAGAGCAATACAAACCAGGTGAGTACAGATTTTTACCACATATCGATTTCACCCTTTGCCGCCATCATCATCAAGATCTGTCGGGCGTATACTAATTCGCAGGAGGATTTTGAGGACTATTACCAGGAGGTTTGTCTGCAAATTTGGCGAACCAGGGATAACTTCCACGATCAATGCAAATGGTCAACCTGGGTTTACCGCATTTCGCTTAACGTGTGCCTGACACTGCTCAAAAAGAAGAAAAGCAATGGCCGAACGTTTTTCACATCGGATGTTTTACCGGATATGATCATTACGGAAAACCGGGCGTTTTGAGGACGAATCTCTCAACCAATTGTATGCTGCCATAAAATGCTTGTCGGAAGTCGACAGGGCGGTGATCCTGCTCTATTTGGACGAAAAGACTTATCAGGAAATTGCCGAAATTCTGGACACAAATGCGAACAATATTGGTGTCCGGGTGAACAGAATCAGGGAGCGTTTAAAAAAGATACTCGATGAAAAATTCGATTGAGGCCATTTGGAAGGAGGGCTTTCTGAATGAGACCAGCCTGGTTGCGCCCAAAATTAATGATTTATACAATCAGAAATCGAAGCACCTGGTTGACAAAATGGAAAGGATGTTCAGGATCAATTTGGTTGTGATTATTGGCACGGCCATTGTTTTCCCCTTGATATATTACGTGCTGGATGCCGTTTGGGAAGGTGCTGCCGGATCTTTATTACTGTTGCTAACGGCATGGTACAACAAAAGGCAAATAGATAGCATCAAATCTTTGGATCAGGGAGCAACCAGTCTGGAATATCTCAAATCTTTGGATCGATGGCTAAGGGACGTCTTCCTGAAAAGTGAAAAAATAGCCCGTTTCTCTTATCCGCTCTATTATCTGATTGCGATCAGTACAATATGGTCTGCCTGGAATAACCAGGGTCTGAACCTGAAAATACGTCACAGATTTCCGGACCTGCTAATTATCGGGGATATCTCATTGATAGCACTGCTGTTCGCAGGATTGACAATCCTGCTGATGTTCTATTTTTCAGCTAAGATTTACAGATGGGAAGTGCGCTTGATGTATGGGCGTGTGCTCGATAAACTGAAAGAAACGATCGCCGAAATGGAAAAATTGAAACAGGGTTTATAGTCAGATACATTACCTAATCAAAACAATAGCAAGATCATGGCAGACTATCAAGCAAAATCGACCAGCTCCTTGTCGTTTGATTTGACTCAAAACGGCGGATTAATTGGCAAACTTTCTTACAAAAGTTGGTTTACCTTCCATGCATTAGTTGAAATGGCAAATCATCCAACCTATCAACTTGAACCCAAAGGTTTTTGGGGCACAACCATTGAGTTAAAAGAAGCCGACAACCGGTTGCTAACCTTCACAATGAATTGGGACGGGGACATTGTTCTGCAAACCTATTTTAACAGGCAGGAGAAAGGCTACCTTTTTAAGCACCGGGGTATTTTCAAGGAATCGTTTGTACTTATTGACCAGGACAGCAATGAGCTTTTAGTAATGAAACCTGAACTGAAATGGAAAAACCTGACCTATGACTACCAGCTCACTACCGCTGACCGCTTTGAGTCGCTCGCCAGGAAGGAACTTTTTTTGTTGACTTGTCTGCATTGCGCCAACTATTATGTGTTCATGATTGCAAATGTTGCGGGTGCGTAACAAACTTGAATTTCAACCGATCGTGCGCCCGAGCATGTTACCTCGGGTCATTACATCAACAAATGAATCGCCACGAAGCACTGTATCCAGTGCCCGTTGTTGCTCGGTGAGTTGAGCATTAGTCGCCAGGATTCCATTTACACCAACTGCCAGATAATCGAACAGTTTCTGCTCATCGTGCCTGAACTGCGAATAAACCAGAAATTTAGCTTTCCCGGCCAGGGCCTTTACCCGCAGAAACTTCTTGCCTAGCCGTCCAACCGAGCGTGGGGCGTAAATAATAAGGTCGGGGCTTGCGCCCGATTGTAAGTATGCGGTAAGATCCTCACAGCCGACTTCATTGACTGCCGCGTCCAAATACGAATCGGATAAGAGTCGTTTAATGCCGGTAAGTTTCAGGTTTCGACCTGTTACAAGTAGTATTGTTCTCATAGGTGAATTTTATAGTATCAAAGGGCGCTGGTAATTTAAATTTTGTAAAGAAAAAATTCAACTTTTCAAGTAACGCTATGGTATAGCTGGCCCCTGGGAAAATGCGCCAAAAGACTATCAATCCCTTAAATTAGAAGCGTAGACCACTTTATGACCAAAAGTGCGTAGCGAAAATTCGACATTAAATCATATTAATTTTAGAAACTACTTCGTTCAAAAAGGGCCGTTTGATCAAATCACACAAGAAAAATTCATCGTAATATTGCAATTAATAACTTGTCTCCTATATTTGCAGCATGGGAGTTACGAAAACCGAAATATTCACTGAGCAGCAAAACCGGATCGCGGATCTGGCCAAAGCGTTCTCACATCCGGCCAGGGTTGCGATCCTGCAACTGCTGATCGCCAGAAAGTCCTGTGTTTGTGGAGACCTGGTCGATGAGCTCGAACTTGCCCAAGCCACAGTTTCCCAACATTTGAAAGAGCTGAAACGGATCGGCATCATTCACGGTGAAATCAATCCACCGCGGGTTTGCTATTGCATTAACCCAATTGTGTGGTCAGAAGCACAACAAGCATTTGGAACATTGCTGGACACCTTTACACTTACCACCTCCTGCTGTAACTAGGCAGGGTGTTTTTTTGAGCAAATTAATCGTAATATTACATTTAACCAATAGAAACCATGAGCCAACCGAGTCCGATGACATGGGGTGATTTCAAAAACACCCTCGAACAAAATCCAGATTTACACCTTCAATTCCAATACGAAGAAGGCAGGTTTGTCGATAGTTCTTACCACATCACCGAAATCAAGCAAGCCCCGATTGTCTCTGTGGACTGCGGCGGGCAAATGAACAGCTGGACAGAAGTAATTGTCCAACTCTGGGAGCCTTCTGTAAAAGCGGCAGACCGTTCCATGAAAGTGGGTAAGGCACTAAAAATCGTGAACCTGGTTGAGAAAACCTTGCCCCTGAACCCCAATGCAACCGTTAAGATCGAATTTGGAAATTCAAAGTTCGATACACGGCAAATGTATCCTGGTGAGTTTATTGCCGACGGTGAAGCATTCACGGTTAACCTTGTTCCGGACTTCACACAATGCAAGGCGCTCACCCGCAACCAAAGCTGTGGCACAACGTCAGCAGAAGCATCATGCTGTGCCCCTGCAAAACAAGAACTGGAATTAGTTACCTCGGATGGAGCCAGCTGCCAGCCTGGCTCCGGATGCTGCTAAGCAACCAACAAACACGATGACACTACAAATTGAAAATGCCCGGCCGGAAGAAAAAGAGTTGGTGATCAGCTTGCTCAAAGAAGCTGACCTTCTTACCGAAGATCTGCCAAATGGCCTGCCCGATTTCCTTTTGGCCAAAGAGGGCGGGGTTCTTGTTGGTGTCGCCGGCCTAGAACTGTTAGGATCCCTTGGCTTGCTGCGTTCGGTCGCTGTCAGTCCTTCTCATCAAGGCCAAGGTATTGCCGGCCAAATGGTTGAACAGCTTCTAGTCAATGCTGACCAGCAGGGATTACAAGCAGTTTATCTGATCACAAACACAGCAGTCCATTATTTTGACCGGTATGGTTTCATGCCTGTGGATCGCGAGCAAGTTCCGGAAGCAATTCAGCAAACCCGGCAGTTTAGCGGCCTTTGCCCTTCATCCGCTGTCGTCATGAAACGGAATTTAAAGCATCAAACCGCATGAATAACCCACGTCTTTCTTTTTTAGACCACTATCTGACCCTGTGGATCTTTCTTGCCATGCTGCTCGGCGTGTCAATCGGCTATTTTTTGCCTGGGACACCTGATTTCATCAACCAGTTTAATTCAGGTTCAACCGGTGCGCCGGGCGTCAATGTTCCACTCGCTATTGGCCTTGTACTGATGATGTACCCACCCCTGGCCAAGGTGCGTTATGCGGAGCTGCCAAAGGTGTTTAATAACACTAAAATCCTGGGGCTATCCCTGGTTCAAAATTGGATTATCGGGCCGCTGCTGATGTTTGGCCTGGCCGTGATTTTTTTGCCAGATAAGCCAGAATATATGACCGGGCTGATCATGATCGGCATTGCCCGCTGCATTGCGATGGTCATTGTCTGGAATGACCTGGCGAATGGCGACCGCCTGTATGCGGCAGGACTTGTTGCATTCAACAGCATTTTTCAAGTCTTGTTTTATTCGGTGTACGCCTATGTGTTCGTAACGGTTTTGCCACCTCTTTTCGGACTGAAAGGTTTTGATGTAAATATTACCATCGGCCAGGTCGCCCAGAGCGTTTTTATTTACCTGGGCATCCCCTTTTTGGCCGGTATTATTTCCCGGATTGTATTAAGCACGCTTTTTAGCAAAGACTGGTACGAGAAAAAATTCCTTCCGGCCATCAGTCCGATTACTTTAATTGCCTTGCTTTTCACGATTGTGGTGATGTTCAGTTTGAAAGGGCAGCTGATTGTGAGCATACCATTTGATGTCCTGCGCATTGCGCTTCCGCTGACGATCTATTTTGCGATCATGTTTTTCTCGGCTTTCTATTTGTCCAAGCGTGCAGGTGCGGATTATGCCAAATCGACTTCCCTGGCCTTCACTGCGGCAGGTAACAATTTTGAGCTCGGGATCGCGGTCGCTATCGCAGTATTCGGGATTGATTCCGGGGCGGCATTCGCTGCGGTGATCGGCCCGCTAATTGAAGTGCCTGTATTGATCCTGATGGTCAATTTCGCACTGAAACAACAGCACAAGTTTTCCAATTAACTAATTATTAAATGAGAATTGCCCTTTTTTCAGACATTCACGCCAACCTTCCGGCATTGGAGGCGTTTTTCAAAGATGTTGAAACCAGAGATACGGACGCTATCTATTGTTTGGGTGATCTGGTCGGTTATAACATCTGGCCCAATGAAGTTATCGACCTGATCAGAAAGCGGGGAATCCCTACCATTGCCGGCAATTACGACTTCGGGATCGGAAAAAGCAGCGACGACTGCGGCTGCGCTTACAAAACAGATGATGAAAAAGAGAACGGTAAAGTATCGATTGCCTTTACAAATGAAATCATCAAAGACGAGCAGCGGGCTTACCTGCGTACGCTGCCGGCACACATCCGTTTGGACTTCCAGCTGAACGACAAGCCCCTTTCGGTGCTTCTGGTGCACGGCAGCCCCCGCCGGATCAACGAATACCTTTTTGAAGACCGCGACGAAAAAAGCACTCTGCGGATTATGGAGCAGGCCAGTGCAGATGTGATGCTTTTTGGTCATACCCACAAACCTTACCACAGGGTGCTCGATTCAACACAAGCCGACGGCACCCATCATTTCCGCCACGCGATCAACATTGGATCGATAGGTAAACCAAAGGATGGCGATCCCAGGGGCGGATATGTAATCCTTCATATTAATGCAGATACATCAACATCAAGCAAAGAAGGTATTACGGTAGAATTTATACGCTTTGAATATGATGTTGAAAAAGCGGCCAAAGCGGTGGAAAACAGCATCCTTCCCAATGCCTATGCAGAATCATTACGGTTGGCAAAATGAACCCTTCCGTTTTGCGCAGTTTGCATCCTGCGGCATGGATGTTTTAAGGAAAGGAGCATTAACTAGCTTTATTCATCAAACTTATTTGTGTTATGTCCAAGACAGTCATAGGAATTTTCGAATATGAAAGTGATGCGCAAAATGCACAAAGTTACCTGCTCGCAAACGGCTTTGGGGAAGGCAATGTGGATTTTAAAACCGCCTCATACAAGGCGGGAGATAGTCCTTCGTCCGACGAAACGGATGACAGCTTTTTTGAAACAGTCGCTAATTTCTTTAAAGAATTGTTTAATGTAGATCATGACGAGACTGAACGCTACATCGAGGCAGGCAAACGGGGAACGATCGTCACGGTCCATGCCGCGAGTGCAGACGAGGCGGTGGCTGCCGCCCATATTATGGATGAGTACGGCGCTATCGATGTGACCAACAGCAGGTTTAATCCGCAGCCAGGCCAGGAATATGAAGATCCGATTGTCAATCCCCCCAGTGTCTCGAATGGTGAGGAAGCAACCCCCAAAAGTGTAGAGGCACGCGGGTTGTACCTAAAAAGCCGGATCATTGACCGGCCGTTACCGCATGAACGTCGCCTTCGCCACCAGCCCTACGCTGCTGGCGGTCCCGCAGGTACAGACCCCGAGCAGCAGGCAACAGAGCTAAACCAAACAATCGCTCAACGCGATGCGTTGATCAATGAAATAATTGATAACGACGAAACGAGGGTAAAGTAATATCAAAAAACCGCGGCTAGTTGAGCTAGTCGCGGTCTCATCTGAATGAAAGTTCCTCCAAGTGCGGCAATCTTACGAAAGTCGTACTGAATAAATCGGCTTTTGAATTCTGGGGCGCTTTCCCCCTTTTGTCGGATGCAGGCGGCTATTACCACTTTCACTGTCTTTCACAGCAAACGGATTTGTGCTAATATATACCTGGTCTGAGTTTGGATTTGAATTGAATTCCATTGCTTTAAATTTGTTGAGATGAAGTTATTTGCTGAACTACATATTTCGGATTAAAAATCATGCCAAAAGAGTCGTTGGCCCGCAGCTCCGTTATGCCAGCCACGCTACGATCAGCTTTTAGTAACCGGCAATGATTTCGTGCCGCTGACCGCCGGGAAAGACGTTACTTTGTTTCTCAATATGACTTTTAACGAGATTACTTCCAACGAGACACTGGTGACCCTATAACCCAGGTTCCCGCTGTTCCCGGCCAGACAAGCATTTCATCACCAATCCACTCAAAGCCATGACCAATCTCAACGCCGAAACCGAGTTCGTTAACCTGATGACGGTAGGCTCGGCTGCACTTCGAAAAGCAGCGGTCAGCGATCAGGCCAAGCAGTACATTCTTGGCAACAACACACTATACCAACTGTTTAGCAAAGCCGCTCACAGATATGTCGCCGGTGAAACGCTGGAAGATGCCATAGCGCGCGCTGCGCATTACAATCGGCAAGGGCTTGCCGCATCCATCGAATTTATGGGCGAGAATGTGGGGAATGAGCAGGAAGCGGTCACAGCAACCGGCGAGTTTCTGGCAATTTGCGAAAACATTGCGAGCAACGGGCTAACGTCCAGTGTGTCGCTGGATCTGTCGCATATTGGTCTGGCGCTTTCCCGGGAGCTCTGTCAGCGGCATTTGGATCAAATCTGTCAGAAGGCGAAAGAGTCGGGTATCGAAGTGATGATCAGCGCGGAAGATGCCGGGAAAACCGATGATGTGCTTGACATGTACCTTGGCGCGGCAGGCCGCCATGAAAACCTGGGGATCACCTTGCAGGCATATCTGCACCGGACGAAGGAGGATTTCAAAAAAGTAGTCGAAAAACCGAATCGCATCCGGCTTGTCAAAGGCGCATTTCAGACGGAAGAAGGCCTGTCGCTACCGCGCGGGGCCGAGCTGAATCGGACATACCTGGGTTACCTGGACTTGCTGCTAACAAACCACCATAAATGCTCGATTGCAACGCATGACCCGCTCATTCAGCAAGAAGCAGGCAAACTGATTTCGCAGCACCAAATGCCGGGCCATTTATATGAATTTGAAAGCTTGCTGGGGATTGCCACCAACCAACTGAACGAGCTAATGCAGTCGGGCCATCCGGCCAAAATTTACATTGTGTATGGCCACGAGTGGTATTTGTACTTGTGCAACCGCATCGCGGAGAATCCGATGAGCATATTTCTTGCCTTAGAGGATATGGTACAAAATTGAATTATAAGGGACAAATGAGATCAGGTTGAACATCAGGACAATTGATTTCCCTCAAGAATCACTCCAAAATTCTTTAAGAACCTTTCGCCCACCGGAATCTCCTTTCGGGCGATCCATACTTTCCTCTTTTGGAAGGCTTCCACTTTGTTGACGGACACAATAAAGGACTGGTGTATGCGGCAAAAGGTATCGCCGGGCAGGCGGGCCTCAATACTTTTTACGTTCATCCGTGTCAGCACCGGATTGGTTTTTCCTACCATAAATATCTTGACATAATCTTTCATGCCTTCGATGTACAAAATATCGTCAAACGGAATTTTAATGGTCTGATATTCTGACTTGACATACAGACTGGCACAGGCCTTCGTGAGGTCCGCTTTGGAAGAATCACTTTTGAGGGCATACAGGGCCTGAGCCCTGTCGACGGAAGCGACCAGTCGTTTGAAAGCAATGGGTTTCAGCAAGTAATCGAGTGCATTCAAGTCGAATGCGGAAACGGCAAACTGTTCGAAGGCAGTTGTAAAAATGATCAGTGGCGGATTTTCAAGTTCTGCAATAAACTGTAAGCCGGTGATACCAGGCATTTGAATGTCCAGAAAGATCAGGTCTATTGGAATAAGCTCCAATATTCTCATCGCTTCGAAGGGGCTTCTGCAAGTTTTTACAAGTTCCAGACCTGGAATCCGCCCCACGTCATCGGCAAGGATTTCCAGTGCGAAGGGCTCGTCATCCACGATCAGGCATCGCATTTTACCCATGGATCAAATTGTTAATTCTTAATTCAACTAAAAATATGCGTCCCAGATCATCGACCCGCAAACTGTGGTTACGGGGGTAATACATATCGAGCCTTTTACGCACATTCCGGATTCCAATGCCGCTTTGGGGCTCGGGCCGGTAGGCATTAAACTTTTCAAATATGCGGTTCTGACAGGTGAACAGCAGATCATTTCCTGCCAAACTAAGCCTAATGGATATCACCGATGACTGCTCGGAATCGATCCCGAATTTGAATGCATTTTCAACAAAAGGGATAAACAACAACGGCTCGATCTCTACCGCCTGGAAGTTGCCCTCCCATTCAAATTCGATCCGGGCCTCGGGATGAATCCGGAGCCGCTGCAAATTGACATATCTGCTTAAATAAGTGATTTCATCGGCTAGAAATACCTTGTCGCTACCCGCCTGATAGAGCATGTACCTGAGAATTTCCGACAGTTCAATGATCGAATCCTCCGCGCGATCGGATTTTACGCGGGTAAGCCAGCGGATGTTATTGAGCGTATTAAAAAGGAAATGCGGACTGATCTGCTGTCTGAGCAATGCCAGTTCAGCACTGGTCTTTTCTAAAAGAATACGCTGAGCAAATTCCTGCTGATGCAGCCGGTCGGCAACAACGGCCCAAAGAGAGCTGGCAAGAATGATCAGCGCAAATAACAATACGGTCGCAGCGAGCTGAAACGGCCTGAAAAACTCCTGACGTGGCAGCTCCTGCAATGTCGGATCGGTTTTCCGGGCCGTTTGCATGAACTTGGCCAGGTCGTCATGAATCCCCCAGAGAAATGTATTGTCGATGAGTAGTACCAATGCGAGGAGTATGCCTATGTACAGTGCAAAGCGCCCCAGATTGCGCGTGAGCAGCAGTTGGGGCGTGAACCTGTACAGGTTCAGGTAAAATATGGCGATCAACACCAGGTTGAAGGCGATTTTGGTTGCGACGAGGTAATAGAAATAGTAGGCCGGCAACTGATTGAACAACGGAGCCGGCAGAATAAACGGTGTAGCAAAAAAGGCCAGCCAGCCGCTGACATGCAGCCAAAAGCGGTGGTTCAAAAAAATCGGAATGAAGGCACGCTCAAAGTGGCTATCATATAGGAAATAACGGCAATTGTGAACTTGTACAGGAAAATGTACGCCTTTGTTGCATCGTTTTAGAAATAGAACTTTTTTCCGCGCCCGGATACAGCCGCAACGTTGAAGAAACCGACTACTGCGGACCCGTTCGCATTCGTGTTTACAATGTTTGTGGAGACATTGGCCAGCGGTGCCGATGTAAAAAGCTCCGAAATACCGCCCATCCGGTTAGCCTGCGAAACCACCTCGGCCAGGTAATTGAATGCAACCAGATTAATGGAATGCAGCTCGACATACACCGAATCTCCGTTCACCAATGGCGAAGTGGGCCGGTCGTCGTCATCTACATCGTTGGCATTGATCCCCATGCGTACAGGTGTGATAAAAGTGACCCCGTCAAACCCGCTTCCCGAACTTGTACCGGCGTCGTAAGCACTTGTAATTTCACTCGCTTTGTTAAGAAGACGGCCATTTTTGTAGGCACGTAACCAGTAGGTATCGCCTTTCCCGGCAATATCCTTTGCCCAAAATTCGGCCCGGTACATATCGTCCATCATTCCCACACCCTCCTGAAAGGATAATGTGAGGCTGTCCACCGGCGGGACGCGTTTCATCGTCGAGGTAGCGATAAAGGTTTCTCCATGATATTCTACTTCCAATGTATAGGCCGTGCCCACGCTACCGAGCACCTCGCCGTTTTGCGGCTGCCAGGTGTAAGCGCCGGTTTGGCTGGTTGCATCCTCGACAAACTCGTAAACACGCCCGTTGCTGTCAGTTACTTTTACTTTTGCCCCCGAAGCCACCGGTGGGAGGTTTTTATTATCGAAGTAATCCTGCGAAAGCGTGAGATGAATGCGCTGCGGCTCCGGTTTGTTGTTGATCCACGCGTCGATATTCAGCAAAGGGTCTGCCGATCCGGTGTCGATCGCGACCTCATCATCGCAAGACCAGCAAAACCATGCACAAATACATATGGCCATATGCCAAAAAGGTCGGGTATTGATGGGTAAATGCATATTGTCACTTAAAATTTGAAGTTATATGACGCCGACGGCACCATCGATCCGATGATCGAGACCCGGTGGGCTTGCGTTTGAATCGGTTGCAGGGCCGTTACCCGGTCGGATGACTGGCTGAAATAGGTCGAAAAGGCATTCCTGCGGCCATAGACATTGTAAACAGAGAACACCCAATAGCTCTTGTTCTTCCTCGGCCTACCATTGTTACGGACGGTCCGCCCCTCCATGCGCAGTGCCAGATCGAGCCGGTGATAAGCGCTTAGCCTGGCATCGTTACGGGTATTGTTGGTATTATAGGGTATTAAAACTCCCTGGGAAAGGTACCGTTGGTTGGGATACGTTGTCGGTGTCCCGGTCATGTATGCGAAATCCGCCGTGGTAGACCATTTTTCGTTGATCGTGTAAGAACCGACCACTTTCAGGTTGTGGGTTTGATCGAACCGTGTGGGGTACCAGCTGCCTTTGTTGATACCATCAACTTTCAGCTCCGAACGGCTGAGGGTGTAACTGACCCACCCGGTGATCAGCCCCTTTTTCTTTTGCAGGTACAATTCGAGCCCATAAGCCCGTCCTTTCCCGCTGAGCAGGTCCCCTTCCAGCCGGTCATTATTGAGCAGTTCGGCCCCGTTGATGTAATCGATCTCGTTGGACGTATTACGGTAAAACGTCTCTGCGGAAAATTCGTAATTCGCGTCGCGCCCCAGATCGGTGAAATAACCGAGGGTGTACTGGTTTCCGACTGCCGGCTTGATATTGTTCGTTGTCGGCGTCCAGATGTTCAGGGGGTTGGAAGCGCTGGTATTGGAAATGAAATGCACGTACTGCGCCGTCCGGCTGAAACTCGCTTTAATCGATGTCCGGTCGTCGAGCTGGTATTTGGTTGAAATGCGGGGCTCGGGATTGCTGTATGAAGCTATGGACTCACCACTGCCATAATGCTGCTCGGCAATAGCCGTGCGCTTTCTGCCGGGAATGGTGTCGTTGTAGGTATAGGCCGTACCGGGGCCCAGGTAATTGAAGTATGAAAAGCGGAGTCCATACTGTAATTCCAGACGGGAGCTCAACGCGACTTTGTGGCTAATGTATCCCGCCATTTCAAGCGCGTATTTCTTTGGCTGACTGCTGTCGACCGTCTCGCCGTTGGTCGTTCCGATGGTCGTCGAAGGATTGAATTGATAGTAAGAACTTTCAAGCCCGAATTTTAGCTCAGAATTCCTGCCGGTAAAATAGCTAAAATCAGGTTTTAAGACATAATTAGTGATCGATGATCGCCAGTCGTATTGATTGTTTTCGTCCTCGTTAAAGCCCAGGTTGTAATTATAATTGCTGAAAACGGCGGAGACATTGGAAAACCATTTGCTGTTGATGACCGAGTTCCACCTCAGCGTAGCCGACTTGTTTCCCCAGTTGAACTTCGCGTCATCGGACAAGCCGAAGTTGTCCCTTCCCAGAAAGCCCGACAAATACAACCTGTTTTTCTGGTTAAGGGTGTAGTTCGTTTTGACGGTGACATCATAAAAATTCAATCCGAAATTATTGCTCGTTAAGAGCGTGGACAATGCATCCACATACGACCTGCGCACCGCGATCAGGTACGAAGCCTTATCCTCGATCAATGGCCCCTGAACGGCCAGTCTGCTGAAAATAAACCCGATCCCGCCATCCACTTCGGTCTTTTTATTGTTCCCTTCTTTGAGCCGCACATCGAGTACGGAGCTGACGCGTCCACCAAATTCCGAAGGGATCGCCCCTTTGTACAGTTTGACATCTTTGACCGCATCGGGATTGAAAACCGAGAAAAAACCCAGCATATGCGACGAATTGTAAACCGGCGCCTCATCGAGCAGCACCAGGTTCTGCCCTACGCTGCCGCCCCTGACATTAAATCCAGATGAACCCTCCCCTACCTGGCTCACGCCTGGCAGGAATTGCAGGCTTTTGATCACATCCACCTCTCCCATTAATGCCGGCAGCTTCTGGATCGTCTTGATATCAAGCTTATTGACACTCATTTCCAGGTTCTTTGCACCGGAACTGCGGCTTTCATCGACGATCTTCACCTCTTCCAGCACTTTCGATAAGGGCGGCAATGCAATGTCCAGCGCCATGTTACCACGCAGGTCGACTTGCTTCACTATCCTTTCAAAACCCATATAGCTGTACTCAATGTGATAATTCCCCTGCGGAAGGGTGATCGAATAGAAGCCATAGGCATTAGTGACCGCGCCACTGGCTTTATTCTCGATCACAAAAATGGTGGCCCCGATCAGCGTCTCCCCATTCGAAAGATCCTTGATTGTGCCGCTGATGGTGAACCTGTTTTGCCCATGGGCCGCGAGGCTCGCAAGAAGAAGCAGTAGTAGTATTTGAATGCCGGGCCGGAAGGAAGTATTAAAAGTCATTTTACAGAAGTAAGTGGGAACGGTAATTTTTTCAGGCTGTTGGCATTCAGGATATACCCCAAACCGAAATTGAGGTTAAAACCGCGGATGGCGTCGACTTTGGCGGCGCTCTTGAACTGAGCCGAATGAATGTATCGAAGATGTGCCCCGACCATAAACCGCTTGGCGAGACGGAGATCGATACCCGTACCGATGGTCGTATGGAACACCATCCGCATTTCGGCATCGAAGTTGGGGCGAGTGCCCGAACTCATAGCGCCGGGATTCATACGCCCGCCAAATGCCATGGCCTGGATAAAGCCTGAACCCAGCAGGAAATAGGGGTTGCCGATCATTCGTGGCAGCGCATACTTAAAGCCCAATGTCAGTGGCATGATCATCCCGCCCCCGCTCCGGATTACGCCGCTTTCGGTCATCTCCTGGGTCATCGGCACTTTTAGCCGCCCGATGTCCAGGAACCACGCAATGGAGTCGTTCATCCATTTGGTAAGGTGTATATCGATAAATGAGTGCGCCTTGAAGAAGTCAGTGTAGGTACCATCTGTTTTCCAGGTCCTGACCGAACCCATCATGGCAACTCCGCCATACCGGACGTCGATCACCAGCCTGTTGTGCAGCCGGTAGCCTTTCAATGAATCGATCGGATCCAGTTTTCTGGGAAGTGACGGGTCTATCCAGAGCGCGTAGGTGGTATCTGCCTGGCCACGCGTTTTGAGGACATCGGCTACATGGCCCAGCGCCGCCAGTGAGTCGGTGCGGCCCGCCGTCCATGGCGAGAACGTCAGGGGTGTTTTCGGGTTTCCCGATCTGAACCTGTCTACCAAACACTCATTTTTCCCACTGCCAAGCACATAAACCCTGTTCCTGTCGCTGTGAAAATTGGCGTAGGTGTCGGTGATAATAGATTGAATGAACTGTATATCGTTCGCAGAGGAACTGTCGTTGCTGCAATCCCATTGGCCTTTGAGTGCATTCGGGAAAATGAATATAGCAGGCTCTCTGACCGACTTCCACGGAGCCTTCGCGAATGCCTCCCTGGCGCTTTGGCCGTTTTCATGTAAGACTATTACAACCGGTTTGTTGCTGTTCAGATCATAGTTTGTCGTGTTGGAATAAAAAAGATAGCTTCTGTTCAGCCCTTCGATCCTATTGACGAAGACGCGCTGGGCTCTTCCCTGTGAAAACAGGGTTAGCGAAAGCAAACATATGATCCAATAACTTTTCCATTCTAAAAATAACTGCATACACAAAGCGGGAGTGATAAACGGTCCGAATGACCATGATTACCCGTTCCGCAAAGCTCAGCGAAGGTATTTGCCGATATTCATGCACTTTTTGTATACATTCAAGGCTCTTTTTAAAATTCCGTATTCTTCAACCTTCTCATTTACCATTTTAATTTCCACGTTATGACGTGACCGTACTTTCACGCTGAACGCCTTTCAGGACTTCGTAGCTGTGAATACGTGCCTCAGGATCGTAGATGTGACTGGTAACCATCAACTCGTCGAGCTGTGTACGTTGTTGAAAATAGGCCAGATCCCTGCTGATTGTCTTTCCGTCACCGATAAATGTGTACTTCATCATTTGTCTCACTGCCGCCTCCTCATATTCTCCCCAAAGTCCGTCCATGTTTTCTACCGGTGGCTGCAAAGCCCGGCGTCTGCCAGTAATAATTCCGGTAGCCAGCTGGAAGAAAGAGGTTGCAAGCCGCTCGGCCTCCTCGTTAGTATCGGCGGCGATCACATTTACACAAGCCATTACATAAGGCTGGTCAAGATATTTCGATGGTCTGAAATTCTGGCGGTAAAGTTCTATGGCGGTCAGGAAATGTGTGGGTGCAAAGTGGCTTGCAAAAGCATAGGGTAACCCCAGATGGGCAGCCAGTCGGGCACTGTCGGTACTCGAACCTAAAATCCAGATCGGTATGTCGAGCCCTTCTCCGGGGATAGCGCGTACCTTGGAGCTTCCATTTTCTGCTGAAAAATAGGTTTGCAACGCCATCACATCATCGGGAAAATCCTGGGCGGATTCCATGTAGTTACGCCTGAGCGCGCGGGCGGTAACCTGATCTGTTCCGGGGGCACGCCCAAGTCCCAGGTCGATGCGGCCCGGGTAAAGTGACGCAAGGGTGCCGAACTGCTCGGCAACTACCAGCGGCGCATGATTTGGCAACATGATGCCGCCGCTGCCGACACGGATTGTATTTGTGCCGCCCGCAATGTAGCCGATCAGTACCGAGGTGGCCGAGCTGGCGACACTTTCCATATTGTGGTGTTCGGCGAGCCAGTACCGTTTATAGCCCAGTTCTTCAACGCGCTGCGCAAGCCGGAGACTATTCCTGAATGTGGTGGCTGCATTATTTCCCTCTGTGATCGGCGCGAGATCAAGAATGGAAAATGGTATATCTTGAACAAGTTTGTCTGCCATGTCGATTTATAAACTGTAAGAATGTCGCTAGTAAAAACATTTAATCAGCTTGTGAGTTCCTTTTACAAAAAGTAACGGCTCACCGGTACAACTGCTCACTGGCCGGGTACAGATTTCCCAGGCCCCACCAATGGCTAAACGGCATACCATTGAGGCGTATACCACGGCTTCCCCCAGTTACCAGGGCAACTTTGTTCCTAACTTTTTCATTTTATAGTATCTATTGCTGAATTATGTGAGCAACTTAGGTTCGGCGCCTATATATTTGCAAGTAAGTAACGAAATAGCAGGTACTAACAAAAAGGTAAGAAATGAGAAAAGAGACATCCACCAACGCTATAAATGAGAAGCGTATTATCGACACTTGCGGTATGGCCGTATCATTGCGGGTAATGGGCGGCAGATGGAAACCTGCTATTTTGTGCCGGCTGGTCTGCGGCACAATGCGCTACAGTGAATTAAGAAAATCCATCGAAGGTATTTCCGAAAGAATGCTGGTCGCTCAGTTGCGTGAACTTGAGCAGGATGGCATTGTCCGCCGGGTTGTATACGCCGAAGTTCCACCGCGGGTAGAATACGAGATCACCGAACTTGGTAACACCATGCGACCTATGCTTGACGCTATGGCCGAATGGGGTACAATGCACCGCGATTTTAGTGAACGCCAACCGGTCGACGAATTTAAGTTTTGAAAACCCATCTCTATCGCTTCGTATGACCGTCGCCCTGTCGGTCCCCGCCTAACTTTCCATTTTTGATCGCAGTCGAGACGTGCGAGACCTTATCGTCAAGGCCCCGATGTTCCGGAGTTAAGTCCGTCTTATCGCCTAACTGTCATTTGCCGCTCTGAGCCTTTGGGCGGAAATTCTTGCCACGGATATTGAGCAAACAGCCCCCGGCGATGCGCTTTGCGGGTCAGCAACAAACCCGGGTTGGTTTTTGGTGGCACAATTTTATAGGGCAGGCGGTCGAATTGACGAAAACTAACTGATCCGGAAAATGATGGAAACGAGTAAAACCAACCAGGAAAGCTATTTCCAGGTCGCCGACGGTGTCTGGGGAATGAAGGACATCTTCGTGAATGTATATTTTGTGTCCACTGCGGAGGGATGGGTACTCGTTGATGCGGGTCTCAAAAGCGCTTACAAGAAAATAAAAGAGGTGGCAGCAATGCTTTTTGGTGAAGGCGTTGCCCCGCTGGCAATCGTGCTAACCCACGGGCATTTTGACCATACCGGTTCTTTGGAAGATCTCCTTAGCGACTGGGAAATACCGGTCTACACGCACCACCTGGAAATGCCGTACCTGACGGGCAAATCGGCATACCCGCCAGCCGACTCGTCCGTGGGCGGTGGCTTAATGTCCGCCATGGCCGACCTTTACCCAATTGAACCCAATAACCTGACCGGAGAAGTTAAATCCCTGCCTTTCAGCGGTGAAATCCCACCACTTCCGCAGTGGCGCTACATCCATACACCCGGCCATTCACCCGGCCATATCAGCTTGTGGCGTGAAGAAGATAAGGTAATGATTGTTGGCGACGCATTTGTTACCACAAAACAGGAATCGGCCTTCTCCACACTGACCCAGACGAGGGTTTTATCCGGCCCGCCTAAATACTTTACCTGTGACTGGCAACTTGCGAAACGTTCGGTAGAGACATTAGCTTCATTGCAACCCGAGGTGGTCGCGACCGGCCATGGAAAACCTATGCAGGGACAACAGATGCAACAGGACTTAAGGAGGCTAGCTTCTGATTTTGATCGCAAAGCTGTGCCGGCGCGTGGCAGGTACGTGCGCGAGCCAGCCATCACCAACGAGTACGGAGTTGTATCGCTGCCACCCAAGACGCTCGGCTTGCCTGAGAGGATCGCAATCGGCGCCGCGCTGGTAGCCATCGCCGGATTGGGCTACGTCATCGGGACTGACGTTGCCAGAAAAAGAAAGCTTGTATTGTAACCAACCACCACCATGCCATCAGAATTAATTAATCATTGCGGTCAGATCCTGAAAGAACAAGGGCTGACCATTGCTTTTGCAGAAAGTGTTACTGCCGGGCGGCTGGCCGCCGAGTTTTCGTTAACGGAATATTCGGGCAGCATCTTGAAAGGCGGGCTCGTCTGCTATGACGCAGAAGTAAAAAAAGATGTTCTGGGCATTAGTCCCTACTTAATCGAAGAATTTACCCCCGAATCGGCGGAGGTTACAAAAGAACTGGCCAATCGCCTGAAAGACCTGATTAAGTCGGACGTTCAGGTAGCGGTGACGGGGCTTACCACGCCCGGTGGAAGTGAAACGCCACAAAAGCCGGTTGGCACAATCTTCATTCATATACTGATAAGGGGTGGCTCGCTGGCGGTGAGAGATGTGTTTGAAGGTACGCCGGAGCAAATAGTTCTGCTGGCGGCCGACCTGGCTGCCTCAACGATCACCAATGAATTGAAACAGACAACAATATGACCAAGATCCATATAGGTTACCACGCTTCTCACGAGCAGTTCAAACCAAGTGAGCTGACGACATATGTCAGGCAGGCCCAGCAGGCGGGTTTTACAAGTGCGCTCAGCTCCGACCATTTCTTTCCGTGGAGTGAAACGCAGGGTGAAAGCGGCTTCGCGTGGAGTTGGCTTGGAGCGGCTATGCAGGCAACGGACCTGCATTACGGAATCGTCAATGCACCCGGCCAGCGCTATCACCCCGCTATTATCGCGCAGGCAGTCGCCACGCTGTGCGAAATGTTTCCGCAGCGGTTCTGGATCGCGGTGGGCAGCGGACAATTTCTGAACGAGCACATCACCGCAGAAAGGTGGCCAGCCAAAGGCGATCGCAACCGAAGGCTTAAAGAATGCGTCGATATCATGCGCGCATTATGGGCAGGAGAAACGGTGACGCACGACGGTCTGGTGCAGGTTTATGACGCGAAGTTATACACACTGCCCGGCTACATGCCTGACATCGTAGGCGCTGCGCTCACGGAGCAAACGGCGCGGTGGGTCGGTGGCTGGGCCGACGCGATGATCACCACATCGCGGCCGCAGGTGGAATTGAAAAGAATGATCGACGCATTCCGGTCAGGAGGCGGGGAGGGCAAACCAGTTTACCTTAAAGTACAATTGTCGTACGATACGACCCTGGAAAAAGCTACACAGGGGGCTCACCAGCAATGGCGAAACAACGTATTTGCGTCATCGCTCCTATCTGATATTCGATCTCCGGTGGGTTTCGATGCAGCCGGAACCGTAGTAAGGCCCGAGGATATGGCGTCGGGTGTCAGGATCTCCGACAGTGCGGAGCAGCATGTGGAGTGGTTGTCCAAAGACATCGAGGCGGGCGTATCGCAGCTTTACCTCCACAATGTAAACCTGAACCAGTCTTACTTTATTGACGAGTTTGGAAGAAACGTGATCTCTCATTTAAACCGCCTCGCCTGAAAAATTGCTGTCCCGATCACCAGACTGATGATTGTGGTGAGCACAAAATCTGCTGCCAGCTATTGACTTTATAATGCATTTCATGGATCACTGGCCAGGAATATCGGGTTACGTATATTGGTCACGGCCGCTACCGCTCCGGCTGTCAGTGTTTTGCCACACATGATGGCTGCATCGGCTTCATGTGTACCTTCCGAGGTGAAAACCGAGCCTTTGCCTGCGTTGAACAATGGATTGTTTTCCAAAGCCATCACCGACTTTTCTACTACTTCAATGGCATTGCGCAATATTTTCTACGAAAAATATAAAAACTATTGCTTTCCTGAGTAAGAGCCGCCACTTGACAGGTCCAAATCTGCTGGCACATTTATTCATACCCGCCTCCATCCGATTTTCAAGTTAGTGATCATCCATAATTATTTAAGTTTTTGCAAACGTTATGAAAATCATTGATATCCGTTACATGCGTGGCCCTAATATAGGGTCGGTTCGCAAGAACAGGTTGGTAGTCATGAAGTTGGACCTTGAGGAGCTTGAAGAGATGCCAACCAACAGGATCGAGGGATTCTACCACAGATTAAAGTTGGCAATGCCAAGCCTTCAAAGCCATTATTGCTCAGAAGGCCATGCCGGCGGCTTTTTTGAAAGGGTAAAAGACGGGACTTGGAAAGGTCACGTCGTCGAGCATAGGGCGCTTGAAAGAATTACTCGGCGGGGCAGGAATGCTTGTTCCGGCCGGCATGACCGTGAGCAGTGAAGAAGAGGTTTTGCAGGCAGTAGCCGAGCTCGGCTACCCGCTGGTGGTCAAACCGCTGGACGCCAATCAGAAACCGGGTCACATTTGATCCCCATTTACGCGACCCATGGTGATCCGGTGCACCTATTACAGGGTATTTCGGCAAAGTTCAATATTTGACAGATAACGGCGCGGTTTTTGTAGCATTTATGGCCTTGCTTCACTGGCGCTGATCGTCCTGCCCTGCACCGGGCTCACCTGACTTTTAATCCTCTGGATTTTTCAACTAAACAGGACGGACATGGATTTACAAAACTCTCATTGCGATAAGGTTAAGGTGGTTTACTATACCTATCCACAGTGCGCAGCCAGTTGGGCTATGCAGCGAACCTGGGAAGAACTTCTAACAAATTTTAAAGAGTTTGTAAGCCTTCAGATTTGCATGACAGGCGTTCCCCAACTTCCCGCTTTGGGTCACGAAACTGCCAGAACTGCGAAGGTTCCGCGTGATATGGCCTGCCTGGCGGTGAAAGCAGCATCACTACAGTCCCAATGGACTGCTGATCTTTACCTGGCAGAACTCAGGAAAGCATGTATGGTCGAGCACCAGGATATTTCGAAGCTAGACGTGCTGGTGCAGATCGCCCGGCAAGTAAGCAAAAACAACCGTGGAATATTTGATCTGCATCGTTTCGGACAAGACTTCGATAGCAGAGCATGCCGTCAATCCCTTTATGAAGACCAGCAAAAAATCAGGATAAACAATATCACAGAATCACCTACCCTGACCTTTACAATAGATGGTAAGGGGATTAAAGTTAGTGGTTACCAACGCTATCAAAGGTTTGCTGATATCTTACATAGTCTCTCTGCTCGGGTGCAATTCGCAGGCAGTGAACGGCCTGAGGCGCAAAAGTACCCGGTATGGCGCCAATAAACGCTTTCTTTTGTAGCAGCCATTTCAGAGCAGCTGTGCAAAGAATACCATCACTTATTCGTCCCCGCCCGTTTGGTCTCTTCCAGGGACTTAACAAAAAGTTCGAACCCACTTTTGACCGATTGCGGTGCATGCTTAAATGTGTCCGAAGAAATCACCTCTGTTAACCTGCTGTGGGCATGGAGAATGGAAGCAATCTGCACCCCAACCGACTCATCGAAGGATTCGAGTTCTTTGCAAAGCTCTTTAATACTCCCGTTCGCATGTTTATACAATTTATTCGCGTAGTCATACGCGCTCGTTTTCCTTGAATCGCCATCGGCATCTACCCACACAGCACCGGAAGAACCTATCACCTGAGGGTTCCACACACTGGAAACACGTGAATAGGGTTTCGGGATGATCCAGAATGGGTGGGATGGATCGGGCCCTTCCGCGATGGCTACGAAATACGTGTCCTGGGAGCCGGCTGGCACCGTCCAGCTTCCCTCCCATTTCACACCATTCTTTCCATTTTGGTTAATGCGGGCTTCACGTATCTTTTTTCCGTTGGCATACAATGTAATCCGGTCCGCTTTGATCCAGGAAGGCGCCAGCACCCGGGCGGAAATTTTCAAATCTTTGCCTGATAACGGCGCAATGTCGCCCGGGCCGTATTTCCCATTCACCTTGATTTCGGCCAGGAGCCCGAAGCTTACCATTACCCGGCCGGCCAAAAGTTGATCGGTCGCTTCACCAACGTCGATTTTTCCGGTTTTGCTATCCTCGCACCGGATATAGGTTCTCCCCTGCCCCACCAGATACCGCATTACATCATGGGAATCACTCGAACCGATTGGCGTCAGGAAATGCCCTCTGTTGAGCAGGCCAAACCAGTCCCTGTACAACTGCATAATGTCCCTTTGCTGCGCACTCGAATTCATCACCTCCATTGCATTCGCTGGCAATTGCCAGCCATCCAGATCCTGTCCGGCTATCGAAATGTGCCGTGATGGGCCAAATGGCTGGAAATTGTAGAAAATATTGCGGCCATGATTTAAGACGATCACCTGTTTATTGCTGCCCAAAGCTTTGGAGACCGATGTCCAGTCTTTCACCTGATGATCCGCCGTCTTAGCATCGTCTGCCAGGGGAAAAACATTAAAATGGCCCACCTTGGTGGTAAACTCGTTGCCGGTGATTGGAGTAAACACCGTGTCCAGCCCCATTTTTCGAATCAATGGCTTGGCATCGTATACCATATTATGATCCGTAAACACAGGCAGATCGATGCCTTCGCCGGCAATGCTCAGCAACCGCTCCTCCACCGTCGCGTCTCCATGGCCCGAGTTCGTGAAGGTATGAATGTGGGTATCCGAAGATACCCATCCTTGCGTAGGCACTTCTTTGCTGAGGATGAATTGATAGTTTACAGGTTTGTCCTTTTTAACTTCCAGCAATAGGGAATCCACGCTGTACTCAAATCCACGGCTTGCATACAGTTTGTATTTTCCCTCGGGTAAGGAGAATGATGCCTTTCCGTTCCCAGTATAAATACACCCTGTCCGTACCGCCAATGGCTGCCCTGGTGTCACCCGAACAGGTTGCAGTGCCATTTGTAATGTAGTAATGGTAATCCTTGAAGGAACCGGATGGTTAAGTCCTTTATCCAAAACGCTCACGTTAACCTGCACTTCTTCCAGTAGCCGCTGCTCCGGGCGATCGAGCAACTGAATGTCACCGACCAGAATATCATCCGGCAACAGCTCCGCTTTTCCGGATAAATCGATGCATTGAATGGTGAGAATGTTGCCGGTTGCCTTCAAAGCATTCGGCGGAACAGATAAATACCGCACCCGCGCATTTTCATCCTGATCCAGCTTTCCAAGTTCGTGGCCGTTCAGGTTTACAACCCACCGGGCCTTCACGTCCTGCTGCCTGAGGCTAAGCGTTGTCTCGGATGAATATTCTTTTGCGTCAAAAGTGATAGTGAGCTGCTTTTGCGGTGTTCCGGTGAAACTATCCCATTCACGCTCCGCACCTGCCCGCAGGTGGTGAATCCGTTGATCCACCACCGAACCTGCAGCGATTACCTGCCGGTTGGCCAAAAGCAAAAAAAACGCAATCAGGCTAATTTGAATGATATGCATATGTTTCAGATTACCAGTTCGGATTTTGTGTCAATGCAGGGTTCAGGTCACGCTCTTTCTGGGGAATTGGCCAGAGATAATCCCTATTCTTATTGAAAGCCCTTTCAAAGGCAGGTGCTTCAATGGTTTTCAGGCTTCCATTGTCGACATAGGTCATACCGTATACCTTGCCGGGAAGTACCTCTTCTGCCATGCGCCACCGGCGTAAATCGAAGAAGCGGAAACCCTCGAAGGCCAACTCGACCAATCGTTCTTTCCGCACGATTTGCCGCATGATCTGCTGGGAAGCCAAATCTTTCATTGGAGGCATGTTGACGTCGCCTCTTTGACGAACCAGGTTAATTGCGTCCAGCACACTTTGATCCAATTGGTTCAGCTCGATCTTCGCCTCAGCGTAAGTCAACAATATCTCTGCATAGCGCATCAACACGATATTGATCCCGCAATTAGCAGGCTGCGCCAGGTCCTGGGGGTTAATATACTTCTTCAAAGTGAAGCCTGTGGTTGAGGTTATATAACTGTAACCCACTGCATCAGCTGTGCCGCTGCCAGGATTGGGATTATAAATCTTCCCATCCGGCAGCTTTTCCCCCGTTACAAAAACGGAGTATCTAAGCCGCGGATCCCTGTTCGAATAGGGGCTTTTAGGATCAAAAGCACTTTCCGGATCTGTAATGTCCTTCCCATTGTTCATTGCATATGCATCGACAAGGTTTTTGGTTGGTACAAATGAATTGGTACTAGCCTGCTGGCTGTAAGGAGCCATAGTTGCAAACACATTATTGTTATAATTATCCTTAATAAACTGTTTGTCAAGAATTACTTCCTGGTTGTTCTCAGCTTCATAAGTAAACAATTTTTCGTAGGAAGGATATAAGCTATAAACTTTTAGATCCATCACTTCCCTGGCCGCTGCGGCTGAGCCTTCGTAACGCCCTGCATACAACAACGCCCTGGCTTTCAGACCCAACGCGGCCCCCTTGGTGATACGTCCTTTCTGCTGCGGAGCAGATGCCAGCAAGCCAGCAGATTCGGTCAGTTCTGAGGTAACAAAATCCCAAATCGCTTCCACCGGAGCGCGTTTAACCTGTCGGCTTTCTTCCAAAGAAATTTCATCGGTGATCAGCGGAACATCGCCGTACAAACTGGCCAGTTTCAAATACAGGTATGCCCTTAAAAACTTTACTTCGCCTTTCAGCAGACTAATTTTCTTCGGGTCGGCACTTTGCACCTTATCAATATTGCTGAAAAAACTGTTTGCAGCCCGGATCCCTTTGTAGGCATTGGTCCATTCCGACAGTATTTTCGCATTCAATGCGTCGGTCTGTCCTTTTTCGATCAGCGCCTCGGTGGCAAAACTCTGGTTTGTATGCCCGATGTCAGTCATTCCGTCCCAGCTAAAAATGCCGGGGCCTTCCAGGTAAGTGTAGATCGCATTGGCTGCCATGGTAGCATCCTGCTCCGTTTTCCAGAACAGCTCGACCGGCAAACGGTCATTGGGTATGGTTTCCAACAGCTCCCTGTCACAGCCTGACGCGGCTGTCAGTAGCGTAATTGCAATGATATTTCGTAAGAATGTATACATGACCTTTTTGAAGTTTTCGGTTTTCACATTAAAAAGAAAGATTGACGCCTAAAGTGTAGAGCGAGGTTTGCGGATAAACCGCTCCCCTTCCCGACACCGTTTCGGGGTCAAGGTTCCATTCATTCAGTTTGGAAAAAGTCAGGAGGTTCGTTCCGGACACGTAGACGTTCATTCGCTGGATGAAAGCCTTCTCGGTCAGTTTCGAAGGCAATTGATAAACAAGCTGAATGTTTTTCATCCGTAGGTAAGATCCGTCGATCATCATTCGGTCGGAGGACGAAAGGTTTCTGAGATCCGACTTCAATGGGCGCGGAAAGCGCGCATCGCGATGCTCGGGCGTCCAGTAGTTATCGGTGTAAATGGCGTGGGTAAAGCCTTCATTATTCCCCATTTCAGCCAATGCACCGGCCAGCCGCGTTTTTACCTGGGCAGCTCCCTGAAACAAGATGTCCAGAGAAAGGCTTTTGTAAGAAAGGTTAATAGAGGTCCCGAACGTGTATTTTGGAAAACTGTTTCCCAGATACTTCCGGTCGCTGGGGTTAATGATGCCATCTCCATTGGAATCAACATATTTGACATCTCCCGGTTTGGTACCCGCTACAAGGGTGGGGTATTTGGCTATTTCATCTGCTGTTTGAAACAATCCGTCGGTTTCATATCCCCAATGCGAGTTAATGGGGTAACCTTCACCGATGATAAAAATGGGGTCGGTTTCATCTGCACTGATATAAGGACCTGTTCCTGCAAGGCTCACCACTTTATTCTTGTTGATATTCAGATTGGCATTCACATCCAATGCGAACTGCCCCCATTTGTTTTGAACCCCCACCGAGAATTCCCAGCCGTTATTATCGACCACTCCTGCATTCCTTGCCGATGGATTCAAGCCCAGCGTTCCAGGAACGGGGAGCACCAGAAGAATGTTGTCGGTGCGCTTTCTGTAATAATCTATGGTAAGTGAAACCTTATTGCTAAATAGCTGCGCATCCAAACCGACATTGGTCTGGGTAGTTGTTTCCCAGGTCAGATCGGGATCGGCGAGGTTGAGCTGGGCATAACCGGATGCCGGCGTGCCGTCAAAGGTGTAATTGACAAGGCTCAACGTCGGGAAGTAACTGTAAAGCGCGACGGCCTGATTACCGTTTTTGCCCCACGAGCCTCTCAGTTTGAAATCATTTACATAAGCCCCAAGCTTCTCCCAAAACTTTTCGTTGGAAGCGCGCCACCCCAGTGACATCGACGGAAAATAGCCATATCGCCTGTTTTGCATGAAACGTGACGAGCCGTCATACCGGCTGTTGACTTCTAAAAGGTATTTGTTCTGATACGCGTAATTGATCCGGCCGAAAAATGAACGCAGGCCCCATTGATAGTCAGCCCCGCCATTGTTTTTGGTATTGTCGTTGGCGCCCTGACTGAGTGACTGAATGTCGTTGTTATAAAAGTTCTGACGAAATGCATTGACATTGTTTCCCTCATTACTAATCTGCGAATAACCCCCTAAAACGCTGAATTCATGGCCGCCAAACACTTTGGAATAGGTCAGCAGATTATTAATCGTGATCTCACGCGAAAAGATCCTGTCCTCGGTCAGGGAATTCATCAGGACATTTTTCTTGACGATATCCTTATTATAGTAATCCCGCACCTCATATTTGTTGGCGAAAGATTTGGTCATTGTGTTGTTAAACCGTGCTGCAAACTGGGTGGAAAACATCAAATCCTTCGTAATGGCCCAGTTCCCTTTGAAATTACCGATAATATAATCGTCATTGGTTTTGGAAACGCCTGCAATCTCCGCATACATCAAGGGATTATGGCCCTGCGCGCTTAGTCCGTAAGTCCCATCCGGATATTTCGGAACGGCCCATTGGCTCGAATGGAACATGCGGTTGTAAATATTCTCGTAGCGGTTGTTGTCATTGACCAGCGATGTGAAGTAGGTGTAGCGGTAGTTTAGGTCTGTATTCAATGTGATTTTGGAAGACAACTTAAAATCCGTATTCAGCCTTATCTCACTGATTTTCGACCCCGAATTGGGGACGATGGCGTCCTGGTTCTGGTGACGCAAACTCAGCCGTGACTTCACGCCTTCACTTCCCCCGCTAATTGATAGTGAATGATTTTGCTGAGGCGCGACGCTGTAAAGTGTATTAAACCACGTGTTAGGCAGCGGATATTTGAGCCTGTCGGTCGCATTTACATATTCCTGGATATACTCTTCGGTATACTTGGGTGCCACTCCTGCATTGACAGCCCCCACGTTCAGCATACGCATGAAGGCCTCCAGACCCATGTGCTCCGGTTTGTTATTCGCCTGCTGCAAGGCGTAATATCCATGGTAATTGACCGCCAACTTCCCCGACCTGCCTTGCACGGTGGTCACCAGAATGACGCCGTTCGCTGCCCGGGAGCCATAAATCGCTGCCGACGAGGCATCTTTCAGAACAGACACCGACTCAATGTCATTGGGATTGATATCTGCCAGTCGCTGCTCAATGCCGTCCACAATCACCAAAGGATTATTGTCGCTTAATGTTGTAATTCCCCGTACCCGGACGGTCGTGTTAGATTTCCCCGGCGCGCCACCGTTGTCCACGATAGTAAGGCCCGGCAGCTGTCCCTGTAAAGCCTGTTGGATATTAGAAACCGGCCTTCTGACCAGGTTTTCCTTCTTAATGGTACCCACCGCGCCCGTCATGCTTCCTTTCTTTTGCGTCCCATATCCCACCACGACCACTTCGTCCAAAACCTGTTTGTTTTCCTGTAATACCACATTCAAAACCGACTGCGCCTGAACCGCTATTTCCTGCGAGACATAGCCGATGTAAGAAAACACGAGGGTGCCGGATGCCTCGGGCAGATCCAGGGCATAATTCCCTTCGACGTCGGTGGGAGTGCCGATGTTGGTGCCCTTCAATACGATATTGACGCCCGGAATTGCGCTGCCAGAAGCGGATGTGACCTTGCCCGAAATTCTGAAGGCATGAACCTGCGTCTGCCCCGCCGGGCTTTCAAGTGAACCGCTTTCCTGTTTGGGTGGAATGCGGTAAATGATGACACTTTTATCCAGTTGCTTATAGGCGAACGGCATTCCTTTCAACGTAAGGTCCAGCGCCTCACTCACTTTATAGCTTCCCCTGGGCAAGCTCACCGATTTGTAGGAACTGATGTCATACTCGTTGTAAGCGAAATTCAGCTGGGTTTGTTCTTCAATTTTTTGAAACAGCGATTTGAGCTTCTCGTTGCGCAGTTCTAACGTAACACGTATGTCTTCAAGCTTTTGACTGCTAGCCGGCTTAGCCAGCAGCAGCCCTATGCTCATCAAAAGCAGAAACACATAACAAAAACTCGCCCGCATTATGAATTGCAGATTACGGTTGTGAAAAAGAGCGTACAACCCTCCCTTTCCCAAACCCTTGGGTTCAGTAACAAAAAAATTCATACTTTGCATTGCTTTTAAGATTGGAACATGATTTTACAAGCACTCCGATCCATCCGGCCGCAATCCGGGTGGATTTTTTGCTTTCCAGTCCGGAACGGACTGGCGTTAAACAAGGCTAACTATCATTAATATACGTCATCATAAAATATATTCCTTCTGATATTTACTGGCATGATGTTCCTCCATCCAATGTGACCGACCCGTCGGCCTGGAAGGTGTAGGATATTTGATTTACTGCTGCAAGCACTTTGAGAATATGTTCCAAATCTTCGCCGTTTAGAAAAGAGGCGCTGACATGGCACTCTTCCAGCTTTTGATTGGTTAATGCCATCTTCACATTAAACCTTTCACTTATGATAGAGATGGCCTCCCGCATCGTCGTGTTGTCCAGAATGACGAATCGGTCTTTCCATCCTGCAATGAGCCTTGCATTCACATTTTCTTTCGTAAAATCGTTGGTAGATGTGTTGACAACGATCTGCTGATCAGGCGTTATCACATCGTATGTTCTGCTCTGATCCCCTACTTTCACCTTCCCTCTTGTCACCGTTACCCGCACTTGCTGCTTACCCGCAGAGGTGGCAATATTGAAAGCGGTCCCAAGAACCGTTGTTTTGATCTTTCCCGTATGCACCACAAATGGCCTGGCCGGATCATGTTTTACATCGAAAAAGCCTTCCCCGGAAAGTGTAACCTCACGCCCGTCTTTTCCAAAATTATCCTGACTGTAAGTCAATTCACCGCCATTGTTCAGCAGCACCGTACTCCCATCAGGTAGGTGTATCCATTGCTTGTCGGTGAACTTCGCAAGATGCATATCAGCCGCCGGAGCACTGCTCACTTTACGCTCAATGCTTACAGATTCATTACTGGAACGTCCGTTCAAAAACCACCAGGATCCGAATGTAACACCGGCAACAACCGCCGCCGCAGCGAGCCAGCTTTTCATATGTAATACCCTCACTTTCCCAACATTCTCCACGCCGATCCTACTCCTTAGCTTTTCATCATAGATGCTATCCATCCGATTTTTCTCTTCCTCGGAAGCAGGCAAAACCATCTCATTGTGAATGGCTTGTAATATGTCATATCCTATTATATCATCATATTCCCCGGTGCCGATAAGCCGGAATAGTTCAGCTGTCTCGCTTTTTGAAGCAGTCTGATTCAGGTAACGGTTGAGTAAAGTCTCGAATCTATTCATGAATTTTTCGCTGGCTCGCCCGCCAATCCAATGTTAACAGACCGGCTTCAACAACCCGGTTTATGTATAAGAGAATAAAAAGGAAAATGGTAACTAGTGGCTGAGGTTTTTTTTCTCCAAAAATTATTGAAGGAGCAATGAAATCAAATACACTAACCCGATCGTGTATTGTTGCAGGCGTAATTTGATGGATTTAAGCGCAGCTGTGATGTGGTTATTTACGGTACTTGCCGACAGGTTCAGAATTCCTGCAACCATTTCATGGCTCAGCCCCTGAATCTTCGCAAGTTCAAAAGCGCGTTTCTGCTGAGGTGGAAGCTGTTGAAGGGCTTTGTCAAGAAGTTCCTGATAATGGCCGGTAGCATCGGGTTCATCGACGTTCACCCTTTCAGCAAATTCGGAATTCGCTGTTAATTCCTTCGCCAGGTCTTTAATATGTTTCAAACAAAGATTTTTTGTCATGAAGAACAGGTAACTCTGAAAAGCCCTGATTTCCCGAAAATCAGAACGCTTATTCCAAATTGCAAGAAAAATCTCCTGCACGACATCCTCTGCCATGTCGGCAGATTGAAGATATCGGTAGGCTACCCTGTATATGGTGGTTGAATAATGGTCGTACAGCTGCTTATAGGCATTTTCGTCCCCGCAGCTCACCCGAATCAGCAAATCTGCTTCATTAGGTAGTGGTTTCTTATCCAATTCAATGTTGATTTAGGCCTGTCAAAAATATTGAAATAGCCAAAAAAAACAATAAAATACTGATAACATATAACAATAATATAACACGTCGGGCGGACAAACTGGTAAAGTCAGATTGAAGTCAGAGCCGTTGTACAATCAACAGCAGCAAGGCTAATAGCGCATTAATGCAATTCCTTTCGCATTTTGAAATTTGTAATCCATACATCGTGTACCCAATTTGTGTTTTCTGACACAACCCTGAAGCCTTGCTTCTCAAAGAACGGCCGCGCTGTTTTACTTACATCAGATGTCAGTGACATTGAACCGAGCTCGATAGCTCTTGCCTCCAGTTGGCCGTAAATAATTTGAGCAACACCCTGGCGAAGGTAATTTTTGCTGGTGTACATAAAATCGATATAGGAGCCGTTTTCCAGTGAACCAAATCCGGCCAGGTTCCCATCGACTTCCGCGACAATGAAATACTGCGTCTGGATTGCAGCCGTCCACCGTTCCTGGTTTTCTGTGCCCCGCTTCCACGCGTTACGTTGGTCGCGGTCATAGTCGCTGGCACAAGTGTAGTCAATTGTCTCGATGTATAAATTCTGCATCATTGTACAGTCTCCCAAGGTTGCCTTCCGCAGTGTCATTGATCCCACTGGATTTCCTTCTCTCATGATTTGTGCCTTTATGGACGTTGCAGCCCCATAGTTATCTGTATGTCATTTCACCAGTTTGACCGGCGTTGCCGACAGCTGAATAAAGCGGCACTGATTTGCCTTGAAACAAACCAGTGCTCGCTTTATGATCATCTCTCCCTATAAACCTTGAACGTACCTTCCAGCGGAACCTGCTCTTTCCAAACACCCTTTTCGGCGAGCATGGTCTTGAAGCTGCCTTCCACATAGCCACCGGGCCCGTCGAACCGGGTAATGGTGATACTGCCGGCGGGGTATGCGGCATTGCATCCGTAGCAGGTATATGATACCGACTCGAATACCTTATTCTCATAGCCCCGGCCCCGGCACAGCTCGATGCGGTTTTCGGACGAGATCTTGAACTCGCCAATGCCAGCCGGTGCACCTACATATATTTCGATGTAACGGTTGCCCGAGTGGTTGCCGCGGATAAGCAGCTTATCGGCTTCCAGCCGGATACAGCCGGTTGCATCGCAGTCGCCTTTATTGATGGATTTTTCCCCCATAAACTGAAAGGTTAACAACTGCTCAATTCCACCGGACGGCGTTGCGAGTAATGTAAAATTTAAAAACAATAAGTGAAAAATGGTGGTAAGCATCATGGCCAGGTATAGATTGTGGATTAAAAATTAACTGGGAGGTAAATCTAGCTGATTGCTTGGGTGCCCGGAAGACGGAATGTTTTTAACTGCCGGTTTTAGTAGTCAGGCCATCGGGAAATTATCCTGAATTGTGGCCAGCGTCGTTTCGTCGGCCTGTATCACAGGGAAATTTGATATCTGGATCTGCTTAAAGTCCTCAAAACGGTGCTGACCTGCGATGTCGTCGAAATAGATTGTGGGGGACGGTTTTCTGTATGACGAGCAAATAAAAGAAGGAATCGGTACCGACCGGAGCTTTGAGAAAGGCTTATACCATGATTGCTAGTCACATTAAATGGAATTACCTTGCAAGCATATCTGCATCGCACGAAGGAGGATATCTGACGAGCTGCCATTATGCCAAACCGCATTCGGCTTAATGGCTGTAAATCCTCCCTTCCGGTGAGTTAATACTTTCTTAAAAATGGGGTAATGGGCCGCGCCCCTGTTTGCTCGTGATTTGCGTATGAAAAGATCAATAGCCCTGATCCTGGCGATAACCAGCCTTATTTTTTCTGCCTCGACCGTTCGTATTCCGGTTGATTCTTCCATCGGGATTACGCATACACTGGTATATTTCAAGGAAGGGGTTAATGATTTTGTGGTGGCTAATGAAAAATTGTACTCGGCGGTCGAGGGATTGAATGCTGAGCTTTCAACACTCGCTCAGGCACGCGAGGCGCTGGTTGCATGCAGGCGCAGCTATAAGCGGATTTCATTTTTCACCACTTATTTTTTTCATAGCGAAACGCGCTTTTACAATGCGGCCCCTAAATTTGAAGTTGAAGAGCCGACACTGGAGCTGATAGAGCCCATGGGTTTGCAACAGATCGAAACGCTGCTTTTTGACGACGATGTACTGGTCAACAAAAGTACGCTGCTCGTACAATCCGAGGCAATGCTTACTTCCGCCCGGGATATTCGCTCGTTGCTTTACGGCCTTGAAATTGACGACGCCCGGATTCTGGAAAGCGTTCGCCTCGAATTGATCCGGATAGCTGCATTGTACATTTCCGGTTATGATGCGCCATTGCTAAAAACCGGTATAGCAGAGACCATGGACGCGACGGAAGCATTGCAGGCTATCCTGAAACCTTATTTGAAGGCTGATCCGGAGCAAGGCAAACAGCTTAATTCTTTAATGCGTACATCCCTAGACTATTTAAACACCCACCTGGATTTTGATTCATTCAACAGAATGGAATTCCTCACCCGGTTTGCATTACCGATGCAGGAAGAACTGAACAAATTCATTGCCAGGCTGGGGCTAGCGATCAATACAACACAATATCTGAACTACGGGGCACCGCATATTTACAGCAAGAATGCGCTGAAAAGCTGGGCTATTAACGGAACCGATTCGGTGCAAAGAAAGGCGCTGGCAGATTTGGGCAGGACGTTGTTTTTCGATAAGTCGCTGTCGGGAAACGCCTCTACCAGCTGCGCCACCTGCCACCAACCACAGAACTACTTTGCCGATTTACAAAAGAAAAGCCCTTCGCTCGTCCGCGACTCGGTCCTGAAAAGGAACACCCCTACCCTTTTATATGCAGGCCGGCAGCACACGCAGTTTTGGGATGGCCGTGCTGCGAATCTCGAAGATCAAATCCACAATGTGGTTTTTAATCCACTGGAAATGAATGGAAGTGAGGAGTTGAGCAAAAAAGTGTTCCAAAAGGATGAATACAAATCGCTTTTTAACGCTTCATTCCCCGGCAGGCATGTGCGGGATTGGGGCATTAAGGAAGTGTCAGAGGCGCTTGCGGCTTTCGTCGATCAGCTGGGCCCGATGAATTCGCCTTTTGACCGGCATATCAATGGACAGCACACTGCGTTGACAGACCGGCAGGTAAATGGCTTTAATCTCTTCATGGGCAAAGCGCAATGTGGCACCTGCCATTTCCCTCCGTTTTTCAACTCGCTGCTTCCTCCGCTTTTTGACTTATCGGAGGTTGAGGTTCTGGGCGTTACAGCCACGGATGATCTTAAGAGCCCGCTACTCGACCCCGATTTAGGCCGCTTCGATCTGTACAAGATCCCGTTCTACAAAGGAGCTTTCAAAACGCCGACTGTACGCAACGCTGCCAAAACAGCTCCGTATATGCACAACGGTTCCTTTAAATCTTTGGCAGGCGTAGTCGATTTTTACAACAAGGGCGGAGGCAGAGGGTTAGCACTGCCCGTGGAAGAACAAACACTATCCGCCAAACCATTAAACTTGTCCGAAAAGGAGAGCGAAGACATTATCCTGTTCCTCGAATCGCTGACGGATTTTAATCCTGAATACCATTCTCTTTCAAATTAATCCAATATGAAAACAGTCAGAATTTTACTTTTCACCCTACTCTTTCCATTATTATCCATTGCCCAGGAGACCCAACCCGCCAAAAAACCGGCGTCTAAGAAAAAAGGGCCATTGGGAATCCAGGCCGATCTGCTCAGGGGACCTTATCTGCAAATGGCGACACCGACCAGTATGACGGTACGCTGGAGAACCAACGTGTATGATCGCAGCCGGGTAAAGTATGGTCTGACAAGCGACAATCTGAATATGCAAACCGACGACTCCACGCTGGTCAATGAGCATATCGTGACTTTGAAAGGCCTCAAACCGTCCACAAGGTATTATTATACAGTGGGTAACCTGGCCGACACCACTTTGCAGGGCGATGAGGACAATTACTTTTATACCTTTCCTGAAACGGGCAGTGATCAGCCGATTCGCGTTGCCGGTTTCGGGGATTGCGGAAATAACTCCATCAACCAGCGGGCGGTAAGGGACCAGGTTGTCAAGTACCTTGGCGATAAATATCTGAATGCGTGGATTTTAATGGGTGACAATGCATATTCGGACGGAACAGATGCCGAGTTCCAGGCAAAGTTCTTCAACCTATACAAAGACAAGATGCTGAAAAAGTATCCTTTGTATCCTGTGCCTGGAAACCACGATTACCATGATTTTAATTCGTCCCCGGCCAATGACCAGAACAAAATAGCCTATTATCAGAACTTTTCCCTTCCAACGAACGGCGAAGCGGGCGGTGTGGCCTCCCACACGGAGTCATACTATTCCTATGACCTGGGTAACGTCCACTTTCTTGCCCTGGACTCCTATGGGCCCGATAAAAAAGGGCAGCACCTATTCGATCAACTGGGTGAGCAGGCCGAATGGGTCAAAAAAGATCTTCAAGCCAACAAGAACAAAAAATGGGTCGTGGCCTATTGGCACCACCCACCCTACACGATGGGTTCGCACGATTCGGACAAGGAATCATTGCTGGTTAAAATCAGGGAGAATTTCATCAAAATTCTGGAAGACGAAGGGGTGGACCTCATTCTTTGTGGTCACAGCCATGTGTACGAACGTACGAAGCTTATCAAGGGATATTATGGAAAAGAGGCAGATTTCGATTCCAAAAAACATGAGCTCAGCACATCGACGGCCTTGTACGATGGTAGCAAGAACTCGGCGCCGTATTTGAAAAGCAAAACCAACACCGATGGCACCGTATACGTCGTAAGCGGGTCGGCCGGCGCATTGGGCGGGCATAAGGAAACCTATCCGCATAATGCCATGTACTATTCCAATAATGAAGTGGGTGGCGCAGTGATGCTGGAAATAGAAGGTAACAGGCTGGACCTGAAATGGATTTGTTCTGATGGGAAAATTGGCGACCACTTTACCATGATGAAGGACATCAGCAAAAACGACGAAAAAATACTGAAACAGGACAAAATGCTTCCAAAGCAATAACAGGCCGTCACTGGCATAATTTTCGAAGGCCGTCGAACCGTTTTGACGATTTGCCCATTTTTACGGTCTCGATTTATGCCATTTCTTCGCTTATCCCAAATTTACCCGACAGCATTTAGTCTGCTCATTTTAAACAGTCCCGGCCATTGCCAGCAGGCCGGGACAGAAAAATTCAACAAAAAGGTCATCGCCAATGGCCTTTCCGACCCGTGGGAGATCATATTCGGGCCGGACCTTCATTTGTGGGTGACGGAATCAAAAGGTTACCGCGTGCTCAGAATCGATCCGGCGACCGGTGCCAAATGAAGCCGCTTTTGGCACGCTTTTTAAAGCAGCGCGCGATCAATACCATCAAACAAAAACCATTTATGAAAAAGTTAATCATGGCTATCGTTGCGTTAGCCGTATCGACAGCGGTCACTTTTGCACAATCCACCACCAATTCGACTAATCCGAACATCCGTTCGGACGATACAAGTAAACAAAACACATCGTCTGACAGAAGTACAGTTGGCCCACGCAATACCAGCGATGGCACCGGACACAGGCGGCAGGGCAAACCCGAAAAGGCCACGCAGGCTGGCAGGGCAAGCAATGCGGGTAGCAGGAGTAATGCAAATAATGAATCGAAGGTAAGTACGGGTGGCAAAGCCACCCAAGGGTACCAGTCGAAAGGCACAGCTGATCCTGCCAACCAGCCGGCCCAAAGCCGGATCGGTACGCGCCCATCGGGAGACAGCAGCGCCGTCCGCAAAGGTGGCGCCAAGAAGGGAGGTGACATAAAGCCGTCGCAGCAAAATGATTAAAAACAGGTGATTGTTGTTAGAGTTCGTTTCAGTAAACAAACAGGCTTCGAGCTATGCTCAAAGCCTGTTTTCTTTTTTACGATGGAACGGTTTTTATAAGGCGGCTGGCTGCTTAACTGATTATTTACTAAAATCACAAGTCAATGGAAACCAAAACAATTTATATCGCAGCAGTACTGCTTCTTACAGCTGGCGCACTCTCGGCGCAATCCACCTCAGGCCAGACCAAACCCAAGCAATCCGGTTCGGAGCAAAAAAGCACGGCCACAGACGAGGCTGCCAAGCCATCTAAAGGTAGCAAATCGAGCGCCATTACCAGTGAGGCTACCACCGGCACACCTCCTACCCACATCGACAAAACCAACAGCGTCCCCCCTGCTAGCAACCCGCAAAATACGGGCGTGAATGCAGCAAACAGGAAAAAGGCTGACTCCACAGTTCAGGGGCGCCTGGATAGAAACGGCAACGCATCGAAGAAACAGGGTCAGCCGTCTCCCAAACAGCAGGAGCGAGAAAAAGCACAGCCTTGAAAAGGACAGGCCCTACCTTTCAGGTTCGTCGGAATTTGTCGTATCCCTGCCCGGTAGGGTCAATTTTTGCTCGTCACTGTTTTCGATATCCTTCCTTGTACTAACCGGGCTGGTATCTTTCCCTACAACGGACGTGTCAATTGGTGTTCCCGTTCCCGCCGCTTCTTTTGCATTATCGTTTTTTGTGCAGCCCACCACAAGGAGCGAGGCTATTATCAAGGTTGCGAATGTCTTGGTTTTCATCTTTACAAATTTTTAATGAAAAATATGAAGACCTGTTTAAAAGGTAGAACCGTTCACACCGTCGGCATTGGGGTCCACCACTGCATGCGCATTGTGGTCAGGCGAGTACTTTGTCGTCAGTAGCCCGGCAGATATCTCGAACAGACCCATGATCAAATGGGGTAAATAGACCTGATCTGCGAACCCAAATAGCCACGGCGATGCTGCCAATAGCGCTCCGGTCAATATGTCTACGATCAGGTGAATCCGCATTGGGATACTTCTTATCATGCCTCCTTCATAATCGGTAAAAATTGACATGGTAAGAGCCGTCGCAGCTACCGCAATTACCGTCCATACCGCCGGCACCGACTCGGTAAAATCGAAAATCCATGGAGATGCCAAAAAGAAGATTCCTGCGATATAGTCGATCTTGGCATGCATACTTGTGCTGAATACTTTCATTGCGAGCGGAATTTATGGTGAGTAATTGTCGGCATTTGAACAGCCGTAAACGTCAGAGCAGCGCCACTGTAAAAATCCGTTCCAGGCCAATGCTATTGGTACGGTTTTTATCATTCCGCCGTGCGGTATTATTGGGTTAACGAGCTGACGGGAATCAGCGAGACATTATGAAAAAAAGTTCTAGTAGAAAGCTACTGCAAATTTCACTGGCGATTTGTGCACTGGTTCCTATTTTTACCGGCCTGCTGGGTATGGCCGGAAATAATAACCCAATTTATCCCGAAGCCGAACGGCCTGCCGGTCTGCTGCTGGATAGCAATCTTCGTTTTCTAAATGGCCTTTCGGTCGGCATCGGAGTTTGCACTCTGTCGATTATTCCCGACATAAAAGGAAGGTCCACAGAATTGAGGATCATCTGCACTGTCATATTTTTCGGTGCGATCGGCCGCATACTGTCAGTTGCCAGTTTCGGATTTCCACCGCCTCCCTTCGGCATTGTTGCGTTTTTCGAACTAATAATCCCTCCGTTGCTCGCATATTGGCAATCCCGGATTGCCAATTGAGTGACACGGGCTAGCCATAATAAAGAAGATAGGCGAATGGCGACCAAAGGATTCGGCAAAAGTGCCGAATCCGAAGCGATTTAAATAGTTAGAAGTAAGTATTTCGGGACCAGACAGATATAGGGATTTTTGTGCACAACAGCCCAACTTCTTATACCCGTTTTTTATGAAACCGCCCCTCAAAAAATCGCTTCTCCCATTCATTTTTCTTCTTGGCCTGTTGTGCCCATATCTTCTCAAAGCGCAATGGCAGTCCATTGGCAGCGAAGGATTTTCCACAGGTACTATCTTTCGGAACAGCATTGCATTCGCATCGGACAATACGCTGTATGTAGCCTATTCCGACGCTGCGAATGGTCAGCGTATAACTGTGAAGAAATTCGTTTCGGGAGCGTGGACAACCGTCGGAAATACTGCGTTTGCGGGAGGTCAGGGCGGGCAGATATGCTCTATGGTACTTACCAAGGCCAATATTCCATATGTGGGCGTAGTGAGCGGGACCGATCTTCAGGCGTCGGTATGGAAGCTGAACGGCAGTGTCTGGGAAAAAGTAGGAACCGACATTTCGGATAATATGGCCGGCGGCATTGAAATCGCGATCAATAGCGCGGACGAAGTTTACGCGATGTATAAGGACGAGTTTCGTTTGGGTAAGGCAACTGTCAAAAAGTACAATGGTGTCGTCTGGGAAACAGTGGGCGCTGCCGGTTTTTCTGAGGACGGCATTCAATCGTTTGATTTTGCCATCGACGGCAACGGTATCCTTTATGCTGCCTACGAAGACCTTGCCCATTCGCTCAAAGGAACTGTTCAGAAATTCAACGGTACAGCCTGGGAGGTTGTAGGTACTGCGGGTTTTACAACAGACTGGGCCAAATGCATTTCACTGGCGATCAAGAGCGATAATGTCCCTTATTTTGCTTTCCGCGACTCAGGTACTTTCAATCGTGCCAATTGTATGTGGTTCAATGGCACAGCATGGGAACTGGTTGGGCCTGCTACGGGCATTTCACCTTCTGCGATAGATAATCCCGGCGGGTACATTGCGCTAACTTTTGACCGCAACGACAAACCTTATCTTGCCTACCACATTAATTCAAGCCCTTTTTCAATCACCGTAAAAAGCTTTTCCGGCACGACCTGGGACCTGGTGGGCATCGCGAATTTCACCGGCACTACCGTGGGGGACCTGAGCATCGCCATGGACGCATTCGATAATCCATACGTGTCTTTTCAGGATGGCAGAAACGGTTTTAAAGCAACAGTTGCAGCATTTATCGTCAATAATCCCATGCCTGTGAAGCTTACGGCTTTTACCGGAAAGTACATACCATCGGAAAAAGCCGTGTCCCTCGAATGGACAACTTCGGAGGAGTCAAACAGCGACCGTTTTGAAATTGAGGCTGGTGCCGAACCAACCAAGCTGCATAAGGTTGGTGAAGTTGCCGCCAGAGGAGAACATACAGGCATTACTAACTATGTTTTTTCAGATCGTGAAACAGCAGGGAGCACACTGTACTACCGCCTCAAGCAGATCGACCTCGACGGCAGTTTCGTTCATTCCAAAATAATCAGCATTTCAAAACCGGACAGCGATGATCTCCTAGTATTAGAAAATCCCGTCCGGAACGATATAATCAGGATCAACACCAGCTACCAGCAGGGCAAAAAGGTAAAGTTGGAACTCCTGAATACTTCGGGACAGCTGTTAAGGAAATGGGTAATTCCTTCTCAACCGGAATTCCGGCTCGACGCTAGCGGACTGGCTTCCGGGCTCTATATCTTGAAGTTTGAAGATCAGGATGATATCCGGAATATACGGGTCGTGAAACAATAGGTAAACGTCAATACCCGCAGAGTCTGGAAAGCCAAATCCGGCCAACAGCGAAAGGTTTGCTTATCATTCGCTCCGCAATGATTTCACTGGATTCATAAGGGCCGCTTTCACACTTTGGAAACTTACAGTGAGCAGCGCTACGGCAATAGTTGCTATTAACGCCAGCAGAAAAATGACCGGACTGAGAGAAATCTTATACTCAAAATTCTTCAGCCAGCTGGCCATTACCCACCACGCCACGGGCGTGGACAATACAAATGCGACGCTAACTAACTGTATAAATTCCCGGCTGAACAGCCACAGAATACTACTCACGCTGGCCCCAAGTACCTTTCGAACGCCAACTTCCTTCGTTCGTTGCGCCACCATGAACAAGACAAGCCCATACAACCCCATACAACCAATAAGCAAGGCAATTCCGGCAAAGAAGTTGATGAGCCTACCCATCGTCTGCTCCTGCTGGTAGGCTTGCTGAACCTGATCATCTACAAATTCCGCGTCGAAAAAGCTATCGGCATACACTCGATTGTAGGCCCTCTCCAACTGACTCAACGCCCGGCTGTAGTGGGTGGAACGCAGCTGAATGTTGGCCGAATAAAAGCCACTGGCCAACGTGGTCAGAAACAGCGGCTCGATCTTTTTCCTGAGGTCCGACTGATTGTAATCTTTCAAAACACCGACAATTTCCAGGGGAGCAAAACCACCTTTATGCAAGAACTTGCCCACCACATCCTCTGGTCGGCGGAAGCCCAGCCGGTGCATGAATGTTTCGTTGATGAGCGCTTCGCGCATCGTGTCGGAAGGTTGCAGGTTGCGTCCGGCAGCTAATTTCAAACCATACAAACCCACATAATTGGCATCAATCCAGGTCTGTTGCGGTGCATATGGCTCTTCACCAGGGCGGGTGTCGAAGCGGACGCTTGTTTGGCTGGTCCAACCCGACTGGGGAGGTCCGCCCATTGAGTAGCTGAACTGGCTTACATCGGGCAGAGCCGTAGCCAGGTTACGAAATGCACTCATTTTACTAAGATCCTGCGCCGGCAGGTTCGGCAGGCTCACCCTCAGGATAGCCTCCTTGCGGAAGCCCAAATCCTTCGTCTGAACATAGCTAAGCTGGTTGGCCACAACAATCAACCCGACGATGAGCATTTGAGAGATTGCGAACTGCGTCACAACCAGTCCCCGTCTGAGAGAAAAACCACCTACTTGCTGCGTGGTGAGCTTTCCAGCTAATGCAACTACCGGACGGAAACCCGCCACGACCAACGCCGGGTAAAGACCCGCCAGCAAAATGACCATCGCCACCAGAAGGAGCAGCCATCCTATTACCGACGGTGAAAAGTAGAATGTAAACCGGAAAGGGCCGTGCAGGTAACTATGTGCCAGTGTATGACCGTACTGAAATATAACCATCGCCAAGGCCACGGCGGCTAGCACAATGAGCGTTGTTTCGCCCATGAATTGCCAGAATAGCTGGGTTTTTGTACTGCCCAATACCTTCCGGACGCCTACTTCCCGTGCCCGGTTGAGCGCTTGTGCCGTAGCCAGGTTCACAAAATTGATGCTCGCCGTACCGATCAGCAATAGGCCAATCAGCGCCAAGGACAGTAACAACCCCCGGCTAACACCCCCATATTCCGCCGATAAGTGCATCGTGCTGAAGGGTATGGCCGGGTAGGACGTTTCCTTAATGTTCTTGGGATTATATTTTTTGACGAACGATCGGACCTGTTGGTTCCAATCAGCAGCCGTAAAGCGGTCGTTGAAAAGGGCGTAACAGTGGGTACTGCCATTGGTATTGTCAAAGGGTTGATCTTCGGGGCGGGCACCGAGCTGCTCTTTTACTGAGCCCCAGGAGGCCATAATCGAGTAAGCCAGATCGGTATCATCCCGGTAGTCGGCGAACACACCTACCACGCGGGCAGGAATACGGGCATCCAGCCGGACCGTCCGGCCTATCACGTTCGTTGTCGTACCAAAGCATTTGCGGGCCATCTCGGCGCTCATAACCACGGTGCCCGGCTGGCCAAGGTCATCCGGGCCGCCCGCTATCCAGTTGTAATCGAAGATGCGGAAATAGGCCGGTTCAACAAACGCGCCCTCGTGACTTTTGTCCTTAATTTTCTTATCTGCCTGGTTTGGAACGGGCACTACTACCAGAGGTGAGTACCACTCTTCCAGCATGGCAACGTGTTCAAGACCGGGATAGTCGTTGCGAACTGCCTGACCGAGTGGATAAGGGACGCCCTGAATATTGAACTGACCGGAAGACGATGTAAATCGGGATGTGAATTGATAGATCCGGTCGTAATTTCGATGGTGACGGTCGGTTTGGTAGTGGAAGCGAACAAGCGCAAAAATCAGCAGTGCACAGCCTATTCCAAGTGCCAATCCTGTTATGTTAATGAAAGCGTACGCTTGATTCTTGCGCAAGTTTCGCCAGGCGATTTTAAGATAGTTTAGTAGCATATTCGTCAATCGTGATGCTTTGGTTACACCCAACAGAGGTTTCCTACCCTACTGATTCAATTATCATACCACTATCCTAAAACTAGGCTATAATGACCGGAAGGCCGTTAAGCTAGCCGAAATGTACGATTTCGGACAATGTATGTCCATTATTACAAGGCTTATAAAACATATTTTCTAGAGACGATTTCTGCTGACGGGAATCATCATTTGTCAGGAAAGCGATGCATTCCCCTGGATGGTAATTTTGACAAGCCGGTTGACAACGGCGTCACGGCAAGTACATAACCGTGGCAGACAGGGATTGGCGTTTTTCCTGACTTCAAACTATTGAAATATTTCCCTGCGGTGGTTGAGCCCCCAATCCCGCATGGCTTCGATAATCTGACCAAACGTGCGGCCATAGTCGGTAATGGAATACTCGACACCAATGGGTTTAGCGTCGATCACGGTGCGGTCCAGGAGTTTGTTTATTTCCATATCCTGCAATTCTCTGGAAAGCATCCGGGGCGAAATGCCAATTTCCTGAGCCAGGGCTTTGAACCGGTAGGGCCGCTCTTTGAGTGTCAGTAGAATCAGCACCTTCCATTTTCCTCCGATCAGATCGAGCGTATCCTGTACAGCCCTTCGGTTGCGGCTGCATTCCTGTTTGCTTAATTGCTCCATGCTACATTTTATTATCGGTATACTATATGTAACCGATAACAAAAGTATATCATATCAGGCTTATCATTGCACATTAATGTAGAACAGATAGATATGGAAACTTACTTATGGATTTTACGGGCTGTTTCACCCCTGTTTTTCCTGATGCCCGGCATTAGGAAACTTAAAATGTGGCAAGAAGAAATGGTCAGAACAGGCAATATCACCCAGGATCAATCGGTGTATTTCCCCCGATTCATTGGTGCATTGTTGGTCACAGTAGCTTCACACATCTTTTGAAACCATGAAAATCCAAATATTAAAATCGGCAGACCGCGGACAAATGCGGAACGCAGTATTCGAAGGCTGCACCTTGTTCAGCAACGGAATGACCAGTACGAAGCTGCCGCAGAGCTTCGGGGCACTCTATGTTTTTAACGATGATATCCTGTACCCGAAAAGCCATCTGGGCATGCACCCGCATAAAAATGTGGAGATTGTTACGGTGATGATTTCCGGCACCGAATCACACCGGGATACACTGGGAGCGCATGAGGAGTACCATGCCGGTGATGTGCAATTGATCAGCAGCGGAAAAGGTTTACATCATGAAGGGGGCAATGTTTCGGATACCGACAATGCACGACATTTGCAGATATGGGTGGCACCCCGCGAGCTTGATTTGATGCCGTCGGTGCAAGTGCTAAAATTCGGGCAAATGTCTGACAGAGCAGGAGAGAAACTGCTCGTTTCGCCGGATGGTGCCGCCGATTCGTTGACGATCCACCAGGATGTATGGATATATCAGACAGGCATTCAACAGGATCGCCCCTACACATATCGATTAAATGATGGTCAAAACGGGGTACTGATTTATGTGCTTCAAGGAGGCGTTACGATCAACGGCGTTGAATTGCAAAAGCATGACACGGCCTTTGTTACCGACACCAACGCTCTGGCAGTGAGCTCCCTGTCGGCCACCTCAGATATGATCCTGACCGAGACCATTCTTTAAGAGGTTGCCTTATCTCCCCCAAACACGTGTAAGGGTAATTTAGGCGAAACATATAAAGTGAAATAATCTTTTAAATTGCAGACTGATTCTGAAAAAATACGAACCTGGGGACGCTTGATGAAGAAAATAGGATTTTTATCGTTCGGGCATTGGTCTAACCACCAGGCTTACAGGACCCGGACAGCGAGTGACACGTTGCTTCAATCTATTGACCTGGCGGTTGCTGCCGAAGAAATCGGTTTAGACGGCGCTTATTTCCGCGTACATCATTTTGCAGCTCAGTTAGCATCGCCATTCCCTTTGCTTTCCGCTATCGGTGCCAAGACAAGCAAGATAGAAATTGGGACAGGTGTAATCGACATGCGTTATGAAAATCCACTGTACATGGTGGAAGATGCCGGCGCTGCGGATTTAATTTCGGAGGGGCGACTGCAGTTGGGAATCAGTAGAGGTTCGCCGGAACAGGTAATCGATGGGTGGCGCTATTTTGGGTATGAACCTGCTGACGGAGAAACCGACGGAGATATGGGGCGTCGCAAGGCGTTGGAATTCCTTGATAAGCTCAAAGGTGTAGGATTTGCGCAGCCAAATCCGTACCCGATGTTTCCGAACCCACCGGGCTTACTAAGGCTGGAACCATACTCAGAAGGACTGCGGGAACGTATTTGGTGGGGAGCCGCTTCTAATGCCACTGCTGTTTGGGCGGCCGAAAACGGAATGTACCTTCAAAGCTCAACTTTAAAAATCGATGAAAGCGGCAAGCCCTTTCATGTGCAGCAAGCCGAGCAAATCAGGTTGTATAAAGAAGCCTGGAAAAACGCCGGACACCAGCGTGAGCCGAGAATTTCGGTAAGTCGGTCTATTTTTGCTTTGGTGACCGATCAAGACCGCTATTTCTTTGGCCAGGAAGCCGATCGGCGCGACAAAATTGGAATGATTGAACAGGACAAACGCGCGATTTTCGGTAGAAGTTATGCTGCGGAACCAGAGCAACTCATAAAACAATTGGCAGAGGATGAAGCCATTCAGGAAGCGGACACGGTTCTTTTGACAATACCCAATACATTAGGAGTTGATTACAACGTGCATGTGCTGTCTTCCATTTTAAAGCATGTGGCCCCCGGACTGGGGTGGCGCTAATCTTGGCCTGGCAACAATTGCCATTCTTTTAGATTGTGAAAGAATGGCAATTGTTGCTTTTGTCCTGCCAGCGCAGCTGAGCACGCAGCGCAGTAAATGTCATAGCGATTGTTATTTGTAATCTGGAAAGCCTGCTTATTAAGTTGACAGATGCAATGATGCTACATAGCACTTAAAATACGCGCTAATAGCGAGATGATGATAATAGCGCCGGTTGTCCAGACCTTAACTTTCCAAGGACGATACCGAAGTGCATAGAAGATTCCAATAGTCAAACCAATCGCAATTAAAAACGAAATAAGATGGTGGCCAAATGAATTCTCGTCACTATGCAGTACCGTTCGGAGTAGTAACCGGAAAATTGAATCCAGGCTGAAAAAATTCAGCATATAAAGCCACAAACCCCATTTTTTCTCTCGCTGCTGCGTCTGTTCCATATATCAGTTACTCTCCAAAATACAACCAAGCGACATCACACGGCCCGAGAAAGGCCAGCGCCCCGGGCGCAGAAATATACTTCTATTTGCAAGTCTTAAAGAACCCGATCCAATTTAAGCTTTTTCTATTGTTCTACCACTAGTGGAAGTCACTGTCATTTGATTGCCAAAGTACCGTACAACGATCATCATTCGCCCTGGGGTGCCTCCGGACCAAGAGCGTTTAACTGTATGGTATGGACGGAGGATCAAACTATTTCATCCGAAAGGTTATAAACTACCCGACCTGCGGGGCTATTTGTAACCGGCGCAGGCAAGGTGCCTGTGGGCACCGTATTGGAAAGTCCCAAGACAGGACTTCCGGTTAACCCGGTCATTACCACAACTGACGGAGATCATACTCATATGAGACGTGGAGTCAAGGCCGGTTAATGTTTTTGTAAACTACATCATTCGGTGTGAATGGTCATAATCTTATGATATCCATTTAGTTTGAGCTTTCAATGCTGTCAGCTCTGCCATATGCTTAATTTCCAGCAAACTGTCTTCGATGTCTTTTTTGCACCGACGATCTTTTGTGTGGATGTTACTAAAAGAAGAGCCGCCCTTTACAAGGCAGCTCTTCTTTGGTACTTTACAACTAAGCTTTTGCTATGTTACAATTAAGCTTTTGCTACGTCGCGTAAAGCTTTGATCTTGTCGTGTGCCGCGTTGATCCCCTGCGCCTGGCTTCTCACAATTTCCTGCGCTTGCAAAGGGAGTTCGCTGCTGCTCAAAGCATCCTGATATGCTTTTTTAATCGCATCTTCACCACGTTCGGCTTCCGACAAGATGCTAGCCCGATCGCTTCCGCCAAACAAGGATTTCACGTCGATCCACACCCGGTGCAGCGCGCCACTAACACTTTTATCGTCTTCCAGATGCGGGGCAGAACCGGCTATTGCAGAAAGCTCCTGCACATTTTTACGGCTTTGCTGGGCATATTCTGCAAAGAGCGTTTTCAAATCTACATTTTCATCATTGATATCTTCAATCACTTTGTCAAAGCCAGCTACCCGGTCATTATTAATTTCAATCAGATCGCTGAGGATACCATTTGCACTTTCAATAGTTGCCATGTTGATTATAGTTTGTTTCAGCCAAACCCGAACGAATACCGTGCCAGACATTCAAGTTTGCATGCTGGCCCAGATGCCGAGAAAGCTTTTGATAGTATCACAGCGCTGGGCTGAGCTCGACGTATGTGCAGCGTAACCGCCTCCGTTTGCTCAATAGTTCTACCGTTTGCACAAATGCCTCCTGTTGAGCTTTGATTTCCATTTAGTTTTGGGCAAATCTATAAACCAACAGGAAATGAAGCGTTTAAACTATTTTAGCTTGCTCTTATTCATTTGTCTAACGTTTCCGTCTTTCGGGCAGGAAAAGCTCTGGACAGAAACAGACCGTCAGTTCACCATCGACCAGTTCAATCGGACCCGCGATGAATTGGTAAAAGAAACTGAAAATCTCACACCCGAACAATGGGCATTTCGCGAGTCTGCGGATCGGTGGTCTATCGGGGAAATTGTGGAACACCTCGCCTTATGGGAAATTATCTGGGCGCGGGAAATCAGCATGGGGACGCGGAGTAAGCCGCAACCGGAACTGAACAAATCGACCAGGCCCGACAGCTACTATTCGGAATTTATTATGGAAACAAATCCCCACGTGGCAGCAGATATTTCCGTTCCGACAGGTTTTATCAAAGGAAAGGATAATCTTAAGTTTTTTCTGAGCCGCCGTGAGCAGAACGTTGCGTTTTTAAAAAAGACAGAAGTAGATATGAGGGCACACTTTGAGCTGACAGCTACGCCGAACCCAAGAAATATGCATCAGGTATATATCTATCAATGGGGGCATGTTGACAGACATTTAAGGCAGATCCGGAAAGTAAAAGCGGACCCAAACTTTCCGAAGTAGATATTATTTAAAAAACATCGGCGGCTTGGGGCATCTTGCAGATGGAAACCCTTCGGGCCCGCCCAGCATCCTGGAACCAAGATGTAAGTCGGGCCCGGTAGCCGGTTAGCGTTCAACTTTTATGAATGCAACACCTCTACCCCGTTAATTTGCCCACTCGGGATTTTGCAGAAGCACGCCGTCTGAATTATCTATTTCTATTTGTGGCAACGGTTGATAGTAGTTTTTGGGCCTCACCCATTTAGTTCTTCCTATATCCGCGGGAAATACTTTTTCCGTCTTCAACAAAAAGGTTGTAAGGTCGTAAATCCCCGCTTTGTCCCAACGCAACAAATTCTGGTACCTGCAATTTTCCCCTGCCAGCTCGACCCTTGATTCGTGGATCAACGCATGGATATCTGCGCCAGCGACCGGATTAAGGCCTGCCCTTTTTCGTATCAGATTAATTTCGGCATCTCCTGCGCCCTTACCGTTGAGCCGAATCTTGGCCTCCGCAACTAAAAGATAAGTTTCCGCCGCCCTCAGAAAAGGAATGTTGAGCCCATGGTTAAATGTTTCGGGAGTAACCCAATCCATAAATTTAAAATAACTGTGACCTGTGTTAGAAAGCCCGGGAATGTGTTCAACCCTTACACCGGCCTGGCTAACAAACTCCCCGTCGGAAACAATCGTTGTCGTTTTACGCTTATCACCCTTTTCAAACTCCTTCACCAGATCAGTCATTGGTTCATTGAAACCATACATACCCCAAGGCCGGGGCCCACGGTGTTTTGACATCAGTTCCTGGTTGATCCAGGACATATCGTTCATCATCAGAAAAAGATTTTCCCCGATATTCTCATTTCCTGTTCTGAAAAGCGTCAGGTAATCGCTGGCCAGTGGGTAGTTATCAATTACGTTCTTTCCGCTGGCAATAGCCAGGTTCAGGTTCTCACTGTCTGCATAATTTTTCGCCAGACTCATATAAACAGAAGTCATCAGCGCCCAGGCCGCTCCCTTCCCTACGCTGCCAGCAACATTGCGCAAGGGCAACAGGCCGACAGCGGTATTCAGGTCTTCCAAAATGAACTTTGCCAAAACCTCCGGTGACTCGCACTTGGGCAGATTATATTCGTTTTTCAAGACATTTTCTTCTTTAATGATAGGGACCTGTCCATGAATAATATACAACCTGTAATAAGCGTAAGCCCGCAGGAAGTAAGCTTGCCCCATAATGGAATTGTAGGATTCGTCGCTGATGGCACCGGCTGCTTTTACTTTTGGCCCATTGATAATCACACCGTTCGCCCGGCTGATCACCTCGTATTTATATTGATAGGTATCCTTAATTTTAGAATTGGACGGATCGGTGTTGTAGGTTTCGATTTCTTCGTCCTCGGCATGGTCACCGGCCCGCCAGTGATCGTCACTCTGATTGTCGAAAAAGAGCTCGTCCATACCTAATGCGCGCGTGGCCCAAGGCCCGTATACACCAGCAATCGCATCCCGCAAGTCGGCCTCGGTCTGCCAGTAATCTTCGTCCGTGCGGCTACCCACCAACTGCTGGTCGAGGATACTATCACAAGAAAAAAGCAGTAGCCCAATTACTACCAATATTGTATAGTTTTTCATTTTAAGTAAGGCTAGATTGTTTTAGAATGTGATATCAACTCCAAATACAAGGCTTTTGGACTGAGGCGTGTTATTCAGGATTACACCCCGGTTCAAATTGTCGCTACCGCTTTCTTCCGGATCAACGCCATCAAACTTCGTGAATGTCAAAAGATTACGTCCGGATAAATACAGCCTCAGGCGGGACATACCCATTTTCCTGGATGCAAACTCAGGGATTGTGTATCCGAGGGTCGCATCTTTCATTCTCACATAATCTCCATTTTTAAGGCCCAGCTCCGAAACACGGTAATTGTTGTTGGCACGAATGGTCGACATCCTGGGATATTTATTTGTTGAACCTTCCCCTGTCCACCTTTCGTACGATATCGCGTCCATATTGCCACTCTGGGTCGGGTCGATCCCGCGCACCATCATGGCATCATAAACCTGGTGTCCCAAAGAGCCGCTGAAAACGGTCGAAAGATTAAAACCTTTGTAGCTGACACCCAAATTGAACCCCAGCAGTACTTTCGGGTTTGGATTCCCGATGTTTACCCGGTCTTTTTCGTCTACGATATGGTCCCCGTTGACGTCAACGAAACGCACGTCACCGGGCGTAATGTAAACCTTCCGGGGATCCTCTGATATGTTGGGATCGCCGTCTACTTCTCCTTGGTTCTGATATATCCCGTCCGTTTTCCAGCCGTAAAAGGTGCCAACTGCCTGGCCCTGATAAGTCCTGTTGTATTCGTTCGAGGAGATGTATTTGGCTTCACCATACAATTTGGTCACCTCATTTTGCAGGAATGTCAGGTTCAGGCCCAGGTCGAAGTTAAATTTACCCACCTTGCCGTTGTAAGACGGCTCAATTTCAAGCCCGTAATTCCGCATTTCCCCAGCATTGAAATCGGGAATTGACACGGTCCCCGATGCCAGAAGACTTGGAAGGGGGATCAGCATATTCTTTGTCCGTTTGTCGAAATACGCGATGTCCATGTTGAGTTTATTATTGAACAGACCCAGTTCGAGGAGCACGTTCAGCGAGCTGGTCGTTTCCCAGGTGATGTCGGCATTCGCAAACGAAGCCAGCCTGGTCCCCGTTAGATTGGTACCTCCCAGCACGTATTTGACGTCTTTTTGGTATACGTTCAGATATTGAAACGCGTCGACGTTCTGATTTCCCAGCTGGCCCCAACCCACGTTAAGCTTCATGTTGGATACCATTGCATTGTCTTTCAGGAAGTTTTCATTTGAGATACGCCATCCAGCAGAAATCGAAGGAAAATAACCCCATCTTTTCCCCTCCGCAAATCTCGACGAACCATCGGCCCTGAAAATACCTGACACATAGTATTTGTCCCTGAAACTATATGTCCCGCGAAAAAAAGCGGAGGTCAGTCCGGTCGTCGGATATTCACTGCCTTCCACTCTTGTAGATGCCGCATTCGACATGACCAACTGGCTCTTGATCGTCGAGGCAAATCCCAGACCGGTCATTCTGTTCCAGTTGCTGTTATCGATCTGGCCCGAAATACCCAGCGTCGCTCCAATGTGGTGGTCGCCAATGGACCTGTCATAATTGGCGAATACTTCCCCCAACTTGGTTACGGCTTCATTGTTCGCATCTTCAAGCGTTGGTGCCGACTCACTTCTCGACTGCTCAGGCGTAATGTTCTGGAACCTGTCGGTACCCGATGTGGTCCGCTGGTAGGATGCTCTGGCGCTCAATGTAAGTGCTTTGGTTACGTCGAAATCCACCTTGGCAGTGATGATCGTTCTGATCTCATCGGTATACCACCATTCTTCTTTCGCCTTGTAAACAGGGTTCCACATGTCGCCGAGTTGCGTGCTGGCCTTTCCTGAACCATAATTACCATCGTCGTATTTGATCGGGATAGCAGGCATAAAGCGGTAAGCTGAGTAAATCGTCGTTGAAGTTCCCGAGCTTCCGAGATCATCCTGCACAATCCTGTTCTTCCTGCCCGAGATCCTTACATTCTCTTCCACCCTCAGGCGATTCGATATTTTTTGGGTGCTTCTCAGGGAAAGCCCCAGGCGTTTCATGTCGGTGGTGATGAGCGTGCCCTCTTCGCCCCGGTAAAAGATATTGGCATTAATTGTTGCATTCTCTGAGCCTCCGCCAATGGTTACATTGTAATCGGTAAATAATCCGGTGCGGAACATGGCGTCCTGCCAATCGGTACGTGTCTTATTATAGTACTCGTCTGCCCACGGAGAATTCTGGTCCAGAGGAAGCCCGTCCATCGCATATCTCTCACGTTTAAGCTCATACAGCTTTTCTGCATTCAGGACAGGATATTTTTTGATAAGACTATTGAATCCGGTTGAAGCATTTAACCGCACAGTCGTTTTCTGGTTAAAACCCGCTTTTTTCGAAGTCACCAGTACCACACCGTTGGCAGCTCGTGTACCATAGATGGCTCCGGATGCTGCGTCCTTCAATATTTCGATAGACTCAATCTCTGCCGGGGCCAGTTGCCCCAGAATATCAGCACTTACCGGCACTCCATCCAGTACGATCAGCGGCTGCGTATTGTTGATCGTGCCCACTCCCCGAATCCTGATACTAGGCGTTTTTCCGGGAAGCCCCGACGACACAAATTCAACGCCCGAAGCCCTGCCCTGCAAAGACAAAGCGACATTTGACGCGGTAGAGGTTTCAATATCCTTGCCATCAATTTTGGCGATAGAGGAGGTTATTTCACTCTTTTTCTGAGTTCCGTACCCTACCACCACCACCTCACCCAGCGCTTTAATGTCTGGCTTCAAGATCACATCCAGCGAAGGCACATTTCCAACTGCCAGTTCCTGGCTTTCATAGCCCACAAAACTGAAAATCAAAACAGCTGAATTGTCAGGCACATCGATCTGGTAATTTCCTTCTCCGTCCGTAGTCATTCCCCTGGAACTGCCTTTGACGACAATGCTAACACCCGGGAGGCCAACTCCATCCTGGCCCTTAACTGTTCCCTTGATACTGATATCAGCCTCTTTTGCATATGTTTTTTCAATCAGCTCTTTTTCGGTGCCGAATCCTGTCGGTTGCGTGTCACCTGCCGGGGCAATTTTTCTGGTCAGAACGACCTGGTTGCTTCTGATAACCTTATATTGTATACGTCTCGGAGCAAGTACCTGCCGGAGAATCTCATCCAGCGTTTCATTTGTGAATTCAAAGTTGAGGCGCTCATCACTGGAAACGACATCCTTCTGGTAAGAAAAAATGACGTCCACTTCTTTTTCAAGGCTTTTCAAAAAGGATTTCAAGGTGCCACCTTTAACGGTCAGCGTCAACCTTTCTTTAAGGAGCTCCTGCGAGAATGCGGGTGCCGCCAGGCTGCTGCCAGCCAGTACGCACAAGAGAATAAGCTGAATGGAAGTGATCCTCATGACCCTGAAAACCTCTTTTCTGGTAAACAATATTTTCATACTTTTGAATAGTTTGTTTTCTAAGACAAAACTGTTTGTCAACAGCCGTTCAGGCGTTGGCTGAAGGAAAGGGATGTCCCCACATTCTTTTCCTTTTTTATTACATCTTCGCAAGGGTGCTTTCTACTTCATAGGCAGATGGATTAATCCTACAGAGGGTTCATATTTAACGTATTATTACAAACAACCGGTTGATTCAATAATGATCTGCGCATCTATTTCCTTGTGCGTCGCACCAATAGTCTGACAAATTAAGTCAAGCTTGTCGTTGAGTGATTCACTTCCAAAAACGGTACTGATAATGCACGATGCCAGTATCTCTTCATTATAAATGATCTTGATGCCATATAACGCTTCGAGCTCCGCCAGAACCTGGCCCACAGGCACTTCCTCAAACCGCGTTCTCTGATCCCCCGCCTGAGGTCTGAGCGGGACAGGACGGTCCGACAGACGTTTAGAGAGAAACTCTTTTTTACGGTCAAACACAGCCTTTTGATTAGGTAGCAATACCACGCCGTTGGCTTCGCCTCTGTCGACGCCCATATGCTTTGGGTTGAACACGGATACTTGTCCGATACGGACATCTACACTTGCAATCCGCTCAGAATCAAATGACTTAACCACAAAACTAGTACCCAATACCCTGGTTACAAGTTCATTAGAATACACATAAAACGGTTTATCAGGATTTCTGGCCACTTCAAAAAAGGCTTCCCCGCTCAGGAACGTTTCGCGGCTGTCCCGTCCGAAATGCAGGGGATAACTCAACCTGCTGTTTTTTTGCAGGGTTACCACTGTACCATCTTCCAACCTTATTCTGACTGGATTTAGGGATTTGTTTACCTTTTCGGTCATCTCATACCGATTTTTCGCCCTGGAAACCAGGTCACCGTAGCTCGTTTCCTGCGGAAATCTGCCATTCCAAAGCATCCATCCAATTCCTGCAAAAATAAAAACAGCAGCAGCCCACTTTAACCAGCCGGCGCTCCAACGCCTTTTTACCGGCCATTCAAAAACCGAATCCTGCAATTCGATCTCTCTCAGGATACGCCTTAAGACGTCCTCCTCATTCAATTCCAGCGTTCTGTTTTCCTCCTCGTCCCGCAACTGGCAAACTATCCCGCGTGCTTTTTCAATCAGGCCCTTCTGTAACGGAGATACCAGCAGGACATGCTGCCAGTAGGCGTCATCTTTCCCTGTCAATGCCCATTGGACAAAGGAATCATCATTAAGAAAATCCTGTAATTCAAAGTTTTTGTAATCCATTGGTATAGTGCAAGTCCGTAATAATACAGAGACATGCATTTTCAGAAATTAACCCACCGTCCCAAAAAATATTTTCATTTTTTTCAGGGATAATACCAGAACTAAAATTCGAGCGAATTCAGGCGGTACGAAAGTGAGAGGCAAAAGCGATCAGCAGTGGGGAGATCAATTTAAGCGTAAGGCGAAGGACGGTATAAGCCTTGAAAAGCATATTACTGGCAGCCTGTTTATTAATTCCCATGACCTGGGCAATTTGGTCAAGGCTCATCCCATGATAAAATCTTAGGTTGATCGCTTCCTGCTGTCTGGGGCTGAGATTAGAAATGGCATATTTTACTTTTTGGGCCTGATCCAATGTATGTTCGTCATCAATCATTTGCTGCTCGGAAGACAGTGATACAAGGTGGTCCAGGAAATCGTCCATATTCTCGGCCTGATCGAAGATATCATTGCGTGAATTCCGTGTCAGCTGATTCCGCAGGGCCCGGAGCAAATAAAACTTTGGGCTTTCTACATGCCCCAGGTTGCCGAGCTGCTCTCTTCTCCGCCAGAGCGACACAAAAAGATCCTGGACTGCATCTTCCAGTAAAAGCACGTCGGAGGTAAACCTGGACCCATAATTGGCCAGAATTTTGAAATAATATTGATAGATTAACACAAAGGCCTCCTTGTCGCCATTTTTAAACGACTGCCAAAGTTCGGCCTCCTTCAAATTGCCTAATGAGTTATCAGACCTCATGCTGCCCACAAATAATATCGATAGAAAACAATGTTACAAACGTTGGCCGCTCTGAGGGCATCCACCATCGACAAGTCCCGGGAAATTTAAACCTACTCAAAAAGAGCAAATTAAATCTTCAACAGGTTTTATCTTCCGCGCAAGCAGACCATTGTGAAATGCGATGATTCGAGTCATTCTGTTTAGCGCAAAGTTTCCAGATAGTTCTTCAACTCGTTCAGGTAAGGCAGGTATATATCTTTGCTTCTCTCAAGTTTGCCAAAGTTGCGGATTCCCCAGTAGCCCGACATGACAAACATCGTTACTTGCATGGCGTTTACATCTTTACGAACAACGCCGTTCGCTTTCCCCAGCTCAATCGAGTCGGTCATTGTTTTGGTCCATTGCCGGGTCAGCTCATTTAATGCTGTATTGAAATCTGCATTCCAGGATGTCATCTCGTGGGTCAAATTAGAAGCCGGGCAACCATACTCAACTTTGAGAAATTCGTTTTCTATCAGAAGGTGATACATTAACTGATAAATAGCCACTAAGGGGTCCTCGCCAGTTTGCAGGGGGCCGATAAAGCTGCTGGAGAGTGTCGGCTTCAAAAGCTCGTTGATAATCGATACGCCCATTTCGTCTTTGTTTTTGAAATGGTAGTAGAAAGCTCCCTTTGTAACCTTGGTGGTCGCAATGATATCGTCGACGCTGGTAGTTTGATAACCCTTCGCGTATATCAGCTCAAATGCTTTTTCCAGAATAGTCAGTCTGGTCGCTTCTGCCTTTGTCATTTGATAAATCAAATATTTAGTCGTCAATGATCCTGCAATTTCTAAAAGAAAATGGATCACTGGTCATTATGCAGACTTTTGATATACTCTTTGATCAGCCGAACACCTTCTTCGTCACGGGTGGTGGTACCGATCTTAGGCATGTGGTATTCGCCCATGGTGCTCATCCGGATGAGCATGTTTTCTTTGTTATAGGCAATACCCGTCTCTTCAAATGGCGTCGCATAGTTTAGGTTTAACGACGTGCTTTCAGCAGAACCCGTTTCACGATGGCAATGGGCACAATTCATTTCCAGATAGGCCCTGGCCCGCGTCGTTAATGCCTGTGAGGAATCCCTGTAATCCGGAAGAGAAGCAATTCCCGAAATGGCCGCATGTCCAAATATCCCTCTGTTGATCAGGTAGGTTAACTGGTTAACACTTTTGCCTTCCACCTGAATATCGATATTCAGGTTCCGGGCCTGTGGGCCGAGCGGGACCAGTTCATCACCCGACCGATGACAGGTCCCGCAATCTTTTTGCGTTGGAATTTTGTATTCCAAATGGCGGTGTTTCCCCAATTGGTCCTCAAAATAAACTGGCACGATGGCCCCCTCCGTCAACAGCTCCGCGTCCGTTTGCCCGGCGTTCCACCGGTAAGTAGCAGCATTCCATTTCTGATCGGAATACAGCAGCAGCCGGGTTTCGATAATCTTCCTTCCGCCGTTCCCGGACTTTGAATAATAGAATGTCTTCGCGATGAGCGTTCCGTTTGGAAATACAGGCAGTCCCTCTCCGGCGACGACCACCTTTGTACCATCCGGAATTTTTATCAGCCGCTGCTTTTCGGCATAGTCCGTGAACAACGGCGAGCCTATCTGCAGCGGCACCACGTTTCCGGCTGGTACCATGTCCGATAAATTGCCTTTGAACAATTCATATTCCGACAGCTTCCCTTTGAAAGAAATATTGTTGCTGATTGCTTGCGTACCATGGTGGCACGCCGACAGTAAAATCCCGGCCAAAATCAGCCATAGCAAATCGCCCCGTCTCGCGCGCTGTTTGGCTGCTATTTTCGAAAAGGCCACTTCAATCTTTACGGTTTTCCCAGATAGATTGCTCACGGGCGAGGATATACCTATCAACATAAAAAGTCCCGAATGGAACGATGCAGGCAATAAGGACCTTCCACGAAGTTTCCGAAAACTTCCAACGATAGGTCACACCGGCACTTAAAGTTGTCAGCACAAACAGCGTGAAAAGCAGGCCGTGTATGGGCCCGATTAATTTGACGAGCGCGGGCTGGCCGCCCCAGTATTTTAAGGGGACGGCGATGAAAACCAACACGATCAATGAAATCCCTTCGAGAAAGCCGAGTATTCTCAGGCGTCCTATGGGCGTTTTAAGCAGTTGAAACATAAGCAGCAGGTGTAAATTTAAAATGATCTGAAATAAGGACGGTTGGCCAGTGGAGAGAATGGCCAGGGAATCGCTGCGAGGATGATCAGCAAAGCAATTGCAAACCAGATAAGCATAGTCCTGAATTTTTGCTGGTCTGAAACCGCCCGCTTCGCTCTGGCCGATCCGATTGTGATTACCACCACCGCAATGAGCATTAAGGCAATGTGCACCAGCCGAAAGAAGGTGTGTTCGCTCACGAGCCTGTTAACTGCGGCTTCGGCAACATTGAACTTTACTACCGGGCTTATCATATACAATGAAAGGCCTAACAGTAGCTGAATGTGGGCGATAGTGGCCGTAATATGCCTGACGGCATTGTTGGGGCCAGAAAACACCCTGTCCGACCGCAGACCGGTCCAGGCAATCCAGATCGCATAGAAAAGACTTGCGAGGACTAACCATCTGTTGATTGAGTGTAGGGAAAGAAGCGTCTGATGCATTGGCGTATTTTTTTCAATGCAAAGCTAATCCCAAAACATACTATTTAGTATGTTTTAATGACCAGATCATTAAACTTATTTTCAATACCCTAATAACCAAAAGGATACAAGCCAGCTGAGATGTTTTAGTTTTGGAAAAAGCAGGCCTTCGCATAGGCCGTATTACCAAAGATTGCTACGCACCCGGCCTTGCGCCACGACAAGGTTCCGGAACCCGATGTGCTTTTAATAAATAGCGCAAAACACGACGTCATCGCATTATCGGTCTTCTATTTTGCTATTTTTACAAAACCACAATGATGCGGAAGCAGCGCATCGGAATTAAATATCTGCCCTTATGATTGAAAAGTCCTCAACTCCTACCCTATTTGAATGGGCTGGCGGAATGCCTGTTTTCGAAAGGCTGACAGAATTGTTCTATCAAAAAGTCCTGAATGACCCGCTTTTGGAGCCGGTCTTCAAGCATATGTCGCCGGAACATCAGCTGCATGTCGCACATTTCATCGCGGAGGTACTAGGCGGCCCTACCTGGTACAGTACAGCGGAGGGCAGCCATTTCAGAATGGTTCAAAAGCACCTGGCCAAACATCTCACCGAGCAACACCGCAGACGCTGGGTTTCGCTCCTTTTGGAGACCGCAGATGAAATTAACCTGCCTGACGATCCGGAGTTCCGTTCTGCATTTGTCGCATATGTCGAATGGGGTACACGAATCGCGGTCATCAATTCCAACAGCGACAACCTGCAAATGGAGCCCGACGAACCGATGCCTAAATGGGGTTGGGGTGTTCCCGGAGGTCCTTATCAGGGATGATTCTCCCTGTCACGAAAAGTTTTTTCGAGCTCACGGTCGACAGTCAATAAAAACCTGGTAAAGTTGAATACGAGCTTACTCCTTTGGGTAAGTCACGGATACCGGTTATAGAGGTTACGGCCCGGCGGGGAGAAACCAACCGCGTCACGCGGGAACCTTTAATTCAGCAACCTGTGGCACCCTTAAAGTAGTCGCAGCTGGATGTTGCAAAACAATGGATTTTATCTGCGAAACGGCTTTGAAGTATCGGCCGACTTGATTGCGGTCGACCAGAAATTGAGCAAATTCTCGAAATAAAAACGCCACCCGGTGATGTCCAGCGGTTTGACAAGGTAAGCGTTTGCGTCATGCCGGTAACAGTCATCGATGTCCTGAGCACTATTTGAATAAGTGAAAACAACGATTGGCGTGTTTTCCAAATGATTGGCCTGCATCGATTTTCGAATGCTTGATAACAGTTGCAATCCATCCTCGCGCTCGGGCAGGTAGAGGTCTATCAGGATCATATCTACTTTCGGCAGAAAAGCAACCAGTTCATGATGAGCAAAAGCCAGTGCCCTCTCCTTGGTGCTGATCCTAACCAAGTTGTATCTCATCGAGCTATTTCTCATCGCGGCATCGAGAAGGTACCAGTGATCGTCGTTGTCTTCAACAACAATAATTGTTTTGCAGTCAGCACTTTCAAATGCAGGCGTCGAAGCGGCCCATCGGTAGTTATTCAAAAAACATAGCCCCACACCACGGGCAACATGCTCATATTCGGCGAAGGATACGGGCTTAACAATAAATGCGTTAGCCCCCAGATCATATGCTCGGCTGATCATCGCCTGATTGGTAGTGGTTGAGATCATGACCACCGGAATATGCTTATGCGGTTTGTCACTCTTAAGGTGGACAAGCATTTGAAGGCCGTCTATCCGTGGCATGTTCATGTCCATCAGGATCAATTTGGGACCATTAGGAGCGTTCTCTAAAAACCGCAATAGGTCATGGCTATGTGCGACATCGACAATCGTAATCGGGCTGATTGACTTTTCAAGCGCTTCGCGCATCAACATCCGATCGTCTTCATCGTCATCTACAAGAAAGATCGTTTTATACTCTTGCATATTGTAAAGTTACGGTCGGCCAGGATGATAGTTCGCGAGACTATTTGTAACGCTTATGGGATTCACAGCTGATTTTTCCGAGGAGGCTTACATTGCAATAACTATGCCAGTAAAAAGAAGTTCAGAAATTGATAGTTACCGGGCCTGCCTCTGAAATTACTTTCGGCGAACTATGGAACTTCCGCCACATTTTTCCATCCGGAACAGTTACTTGTGTTGTGGGTTCTAGACAAAGTGATCTAATGGTTCAATTATTTCCTTAAAGCGCCTATTGAAACCGGCTTTAAGCTCGGCCAGGAAAGTAGTTAAGGTTTTTACCTACCTTAACGCTCGTAAAGTTGACCCGGATAACCACTTGACTGGATGGACAAACGAAATATAATTGTCATATAGAGAGAATGGAAGACAGCCTTTAATGCGCCATCCGTGGAGTAGACGAAAGCATTATGCTGCTTAATCATTTGGGTGACCATTTCGCCGAAGCTAACCAGACCAGGCTTGCAGCACGGTATTTTCAAAAGGCCCAGCAGGCCGGGCAGCGCACGGAACTTGTGCGGCAAGCAGTGCTTCTGAAAGGACAACTGAGCATCGAAATACTGACCCAACAAGACGAAGAGAATTGAAGAGGAGACGGCAAGACAATCAATTACCCATTGGGAATATTAATACAGTAAACAAAGTTAAACTGGACCAGTAAGTGAGCAAGAAAGAGTCAAAAAAAGCGGAAACCAACGAAAAAGAGGCTGACTCCGGACAAGATATGCAGCTTCTTGTTGTCGGCATCGGGGCCTCAGCCGGTGGCGTTGAGGCACTGATCGAGTTTTTCGAGCAGGTAGCCGCAGATTCGGGCATGGCTTACGTGGTCATCCTGCACTTATCACCAGACTACGACAGCCGCCTGACAGAAATTCTCAGCCAGGTTTCATTAATTCCTGTCACCCAGGTTATAGAAAACGTGCATATACAAGCCGACCATGTTTATGTAGTGCCACCCAATAAGCATTTGCACATGCAGGATGGGCAGATCATTGTATCCCCTAACTTGCATCAGGAGGAACGTAGGGCGCCCGTGGACATCTTTTTCCGTTCCCTGGCGGATTCCCATGGGCCGATGGCAGTCGGGGTAATCTTGTCGGGCACAGGCGCAAATGGATCGATGGGCTTGAAGCGGATCAAGGAGAATGGGGGCGCTGTTTTTGTACAAAACCCCCGCGAAGCCGTCTTCAATGAAATGCCGCGTCAGGCGATTGCGACGAACCTGGTCGATGATGTTCTTTCGGTGGCCCAAATCCCCGAAAAACTTGTCTCCTACCGTGATAGCCTCAGAACGGTGTCAATCCGGGCGGAAGCCGAGCTGCGCCCGGAAGACCAGCAACAGGCGATGCGGGAGGTGTTCGCCCATTTGCGGCTTCGAACCGGCCACGACTTTTCCAATTACAAAAGGCCGACGCTTATGCGCCGCTTCGAAAGGCGAATTAATGTCCGTAATCTTGCCGACCTTCCGGCCTATGCGACCTTTTTGCGCGAACATCCTGAGGAAACCCAGGCTTTGCTTAAAGACCTGTTGATTTCTGTCACCAACTTTTTCAGGGACAACAAGCCTTTTTTGGCCTTGGAGCGGGATATTATTCCGATACTTATCCGGGAGTCAAATATGGATGTTATCCGTATTTGGGTGGCTGGCTGTGCCACGGGTGAAGAGGCGTATTCGTTGGCCATGCTGATGGCCGAAAAAACAATGGATATAATCGACGCGCCTAAGGTGCAGATATTCGCAACGGATATCGACGAGGCTGCGATTGCCATTGCGCGGGAAGGCCGCTACACCCTGAATGATGCCGCGGATATTCCACCCGAGCGGCTGCGCAGGTTCCTGGTGCCGGACGGCGACGATTTCAAGGTTCGCCAGGAGATCCGCGAGATGGTCCTCTTTGCCCACCATAATGTATTAAAAGACCCGCCTTTTTCGAGAATTGACCTGGTCACGTGCCGCAATCTTTTGATCTATTTCAACCATGCGGCACAGGAGCGGGTGATGGAAACTTTCCATTTCGCTCTAAGACCGGGTGGCTACCTGATGCTCGGGCTATCGGAGACAACTGACGGGGCTGGCGATTTGTTTGCTACTGTAAGCCGGGAAAACCACATTTACCAGAGCCGCCCCGTTTCGGTCCGCTCCTACCCCGTGCCGGACAATAGCTTGCTGATACCTTCCGGAAAAAAAACGATGCAGGATGCTCCAATACCAAAAGACAACCGGCCCCTGCAAAGCCGGATCAGCTTTGGCGATCTGCATCAGCAGCTCTTGGAACAATATGCCCCGCCATCGATCATTGTCAATGAGGATTACGAAATTCTACACATATCAGAACGTGCAGGGCTGTACTTACATGTTGCCGGAGGAGAACCGTCGAAAAACCTGCTAAAACTGATCCGTCCAGAGCTGCGCCTTGAACTCAGAACTGCCTTTTATCAGGCTGTTCAGCAGAAGGCAAATGTAGAGGCACCCAATCTTAAAGTAAGGATTGACGAGAAGACACAAACCCTGACAATGCATGTGCGTCCGGTACTGGATGAAGATGGCAATGCCAGGAGCAACCCAGCCAGGGGATTTTTACTCGTAATCTTTGAACCGACCGGGCAGCAAACCGGAGCGACGACCAGTGTCCTCGCCTCGGAGGAGCCAATGGCGCGGCAACTGGAAGAAGAACTCGTCCGGATCAAGGCGCAGCTACGCAGTTCAAATGAGCAGCACGAAACACAGGCCGAAGAGCTGAAAGCCTCCAACGAAGAGTTGCAGGCCATGAACGAGGAACTGCGCTCAGCGGCGGAAGAACTTGAAACCAGCAAGGAAGAGCTGCAGTCGATCAACGAGGAACTGTCGACGGTCAACCAGGAATTGAAGGTGAAGGTAGAGGAAATCTCCATGACGAGGAATAATCTGCAGAACCTGATCAACTCCACTGACCTTGCAACCCTGTTTTTAGACCGGAGCCTTCGGGTCAACCTGTTTACCCCCGCTGCCCGCAATATTTTCAATTTGATCCCGTCCGACAGTGGCCGACCTTTAACCGATATTACCAACCGGCTGGCATATGATGAACTGGTGCAGGATGCAGAAGGTGTACTCCAGAAGCTCCAACCAGTCGAGCGCGAAGTCGAGACCACCGACGGCAGATTGTTTTTAATGCGCGTGCTTCCATACCGTACCGCCGAGGACCGGATCAATGGTGTTGTGCTGACTTTTGTTGACATTTCACGGCGCAAGGCGGCGGAAGAAGCCGTCCGCCAGTCAGAAGAGCGGATGCGGCTGGTTTTTGAAAGTGCCAGGGACTACGCTATTCTTACGCTTGATTTTCAACGCAATATCACCAGCTGGAGCCCAGGGGCGCAACATATAATGGGATATCCGGAAGCAGAAATACTTGGCAAGTCCGGTGACATTCTCTTTACTCCGGAAGACCGGCAAAACGGCGTTCCTGACTATGAGCAGCAAACCGCTCGCGACCATGGACATGCCGAGAATGAGCGCTGGCATGTGCGCAAGAATGGTACCCGCTTCTGGGGCTCAGGATCAATGTCGTCCCTGATGGATGCGCATGGCAAAATACTGGGATTTGTAAAGATCATGCGGGACCTGACCGAGAAGCGGGCCGCTGAGGAAGCAAGCTCTTTTCTGGCCGCCATCGTCGAATCCTCTCAGGACGCGATCATGACTGTCAATTTTGAAGGCGTCATCACCAGTTGGAACCGTGCCGCCCAGGAACTATACGGCTACTCAGCGGTTCAGGCCATCGGCCACCCATTGACCATGCTTACCTTGCCGGAAGATCTCGACCAATTGCTAAAGGACACAGAGAAAATCAAAATTTCTAACAGAGTTGAGATTTTTGATGCGGTCAGGATCAATAAAAACGGCAGGGAAATGCACCTGGAAGTAGTTATGTCCCCGGTAAAGAATGCCACAGGGCAAATTATCGGTGTTTCTACCATTGCCCGCGATATCACATTGCGCAAGCAGGCCGAACATGCCCAGGCACTCAAAAACCTTACCCTTCAGCAGCAAACCGAGTCACTGGCCCGCACCGGCAGCTGGGAGTTTGATAGGGCAACTGCGGAGTTCATCTGGTCGGAAGGCATGTACCAATTATTTGGCTTGCAAACGGGGGTACCGGTCCATCCGGGCATTTATGAGGACTTTACAGTAACTGCCGACAAGCAAGTGGCCCAGCAGTTCACCGACTGGCTCAAAGACGGTCGGGATCCTATCGATGTAGTGCTGCGCATTCAGGCCGACAATCTTGTTAAGTACTTAAAAATAAGAGGCGTCCCACTGCCAAGTGAAAGCGGACCACCCGTCAAAATGTTAGGGATCGATTGGGACATTACCGACCAGGTGCTGGCCCAGGAACAGATCAGGCAAAGTGAAGCACAACTCAGGACCCTGGTTGAAAACACGCCCGATGTGATTACGCGCTGGGATTCGAACCTTCGTCTGCTCTTTGCGAACAGTGCTTTTATCAGCAAATCCGGGCAAGAGCTTGAAAACCTGCTCGGCAAAACCAACACCCAAATGGGACAACCTGACGAAATTGCGGGCCCATACATGGACAAACTTCGTCAGACCTTTGAAAGCGGCCAGCCGCAGGAGCATTATAACTCGTTTCCAACACCAAAAGGGCATTTTGACTATTACTCACGGATGGTACCCGAGCGGGGATCCGACGGTTCGGTCAAAAGCGTACTTGCGATAGCGCGCGATATAACTGAGCTGCAAAGCGCCCAAAGGCAAACACGGCAGTTGGCCGAAAACCTGCAGGCTGTACTGGACGCCTCGCCAGCCTGCATTGGGCTGTTGAAAGCCATCAAGTCTGAGGCGGGTGATGGTAGTGTGACCGGGTTTCAATTGGCCGTAGGAAATCAGAAGCTCGCCGAGTTCTTTGCCGAGCCGCTTCATGAGCTGCTTGGTAAACCAGCTGAACATTTCGAGACGTTGCTGTGGGGCTCTGAAACGCTTGAATTTCTGATGCAGGTCTATCACGAAAACACCCCGCGTTACGATGAAAAACATCTTCGTACGGACGGACAAGAGCGTTGGCTTGCGGTGGCCGTCAGCCGGCAAGATGATGGTGTGGTGCTGACCGGCCTTGACATTACCCAGCTCAAAGAAGCTCAGGCACAGCAGCAGTTCTGGCTGGGTGAGTTGGAGAATGCCAGCGAAAATGCTCAGTCGGTGGCCCATCTTCGCGATGCGCTAAAAGAACGGGGCGAGTTGCTTAGGTCCGCCTCTCATGATCTGCGAGGGCAAGTCGGTGTGATCGCTTCGGCCGCCCAGCTCCTGGGGATGTCCGGTAGTGAAGCCGATAACGGCGCTCTGATCCAGATGATCCAGCGGAATACAAAGCAGATGACCCAGCTTATGAGCAGTCTATTGGATTTTGCCCGACTAGAAGCCGCTCAGGAAGTTATTCACGTAACCCACTTTGATGTGTCAGCACTCCTGCACGAGCTCGTTCAAAATACGCAGCCATTTGCAGATGAGCGCGGGTTACGCCTGGATGCCCAGGGACCGGCCGACCTGAATGTGCTTAGCGACCCAATACATATCCGCCGCATTGCGCAGAACTTACTGCTAAATGCCTTGAAGTACACCAATGAGGGCGGGGTAACGGTCAGTTGGGAAAGGCTGACTGAATTTCCGGGCTGGTGCTTAACAGTTGTCGATACCGGGCCGGGCTTAACTGCCAAGCTACTTGCCCGGTTTAGAGGTGAAATTGAAGAGCTGGTGGAGGATGAACTTGTCATTACACCGAGCCGATCCGCTGGTGAAGGCATTGGTCTGGCTATTGTCACCCGCCTCTGCGTGTTGCTTGGCGGCCAGCTTGAGGTTGACAGTAATCCTGATGAAGGCACCCGCTTCAAAATCAGCTTCATTGAACTGCCTTCAAATGATAACGACAAGAAATAGCTTTAAAACTGCTGACGACATACTATATCCATTGATCAATGCTCAATCCAAACCTGATTTATTTAGTAGACGATGACGCGGACTATCGCTTTTTAGTCGAGCAAGTTTTCAAAATGTTTTTACCGAATCATCAGGTGTGGTTCTTTACCGACGGTTCCGAGCTGGTTGATAACATGGACCCGCTAGCCAATCAGCATTCTGATACTCCCCGCGTAATTATCCTGGATATAGACATGCCTGTGTTAAATGGCTTTCAGACACTTTCGAAATTGAAACGTCATGAATACTGGCAGGCAGTACCTGTGATCATGATGACCAACCGCGATCAAGCAGAGTTTCGGGAAGAAAGCTTCCGTTTAAGGGCAAGCGCGGTTTCATTGAAGCCGATGAACATAGTTGAAATCAAAGCTATAATGACCAAAATTTGCGACCATGAAGGCGACTTTACGGCAATATTCGCCCAGTGAACGCTAGTCAGTACTTGGGAGCCGGGCCGTCAAAACTGAGAGCTGGTCTGGTTCGGGAGCCGTAAAAAGAGCCTTTGTATCGTCACTAATCAATAGCGTTTTAGGCTTTGCTCCATCCAAACTTTTAGGGCAAATGAAATAAGGGGCACGAGAACCCTTAAGTTAGAATAGCTCAACTAAATCCCTCCCCTTCCGGCGCATTTTCGCTGTAATCTTCGATAACGGGCAGATGTTCACCTTCTGTATACCCACTTTTGGACTGGGTGTACCTTTTGTATACCCGTGCGATTAGGATGGCTAACGCCACCATTCCTAAGTTTGCATCAGTCGAATCTGAGCAGCTTTGCATCCGTTGATCATGAGGATTTTCACAAACAATTATCGGTAACAAGGGAGCACCATTCGCAATGCTCTAGGTCGGATATTGACTAGAACAATTCCAGTTCAAACAATTTAAACAAGAAGACAATTGCCATGAAAAATGTTCTCACGAGTACCACAGTCCTTTCACTTTCTATTTTTAGCTGCGAAAAACCGAATGACGTAACGGCCGATGGCGGCGTTACACCCACAATGGCTGGTTATGAGGCCGTGCCAAACGCAACTACGGCAGCGATGCAGGTTGGCGGCACGACGCCGAAACGAAAAACACCTGTTCCGCAATTTAATTGGAAATATGTCCACACGGCAACCGTTCCGCTACTCAAAGGACTGAAACTGACCAGTCCGTTTTCGATCGTGGATGAGCATGCAGGAGATATCAGCTGGGGAGTGGGGTCCAATTGCTATTATGCGATCAATACCTAATCGATGCATTTGGCCTACCAAACTCTCACGCACCGATAGCACTGACAATGATCGTCTTCTGGGTTCTTTGGACTTTTTGTGCAGGCATACTGATCGTCCTACTTTATTTTTTCAGAGACAGCGTATATACGACACCGGGAGGCCCGCCGCCATCCTTTTATCGGGCAGCGATCGTAGTCATCGGATTGCCGGTCATCGTGTTGCCGACAAGTTTGTGGCTGGTTAACCGTGGCTTTTACGTGTCAGCAAATTTGTTGCTCGCGATACCAGATTTACCGGGGCTGGCATATCTGCTTTGGCTGCTGTTATACCAAATCTCAAATGGTCGTAAAAATTAGTTCGCGACTATTTCGCTGACAGTACCATTCTCATTTTTTTCTCAAATACAAATAAGAATTAGTCATGAAAATCTCTATCTCTACAAGACCAACTATTTACTTCCCATCTAAACTGGTAACCCTGCTGCTGTTTGTCCAGATTTTCGCCGCCCACGCACAGATTGATTGGACGAGCCGCCAGATATTGCCCGACATTACGCTTTATGATGTGGCTTATGGCTCCGGAAAGTATGTAGCAGTGGGCCAGTCAGGAATGATCCGGACCTCACCCGATGGCATTAACTGGACAGAACAAACATCGCCGGTCGGCAAGACCAGAAATTTGAGGCATATTGTATTTGCCAATGGATTTTTCGTGGTGGTGGGAGACAGCGGCACAACTATGACCTCAACGGACGGCCTGAACTGGTACCAGCATAATTCAGGAACAGACCGGAATCTGTACAGCATTGCTTACGGCGCCGGCACTTTCGTCGCCGTGGGAACACTCGGCTGCCGGTTAACTTCGACAAATGGCATTGACTGGACCAATAGATCAGATGCCCAGCAATACAGTATCAATGACGTGGTTTACGGCAACGGACTTTTTGCAACGGTAGGCGAAAATGGTATTTTGAAAACATCCAATGATCATGGCGCAACATGGACTGCCAGGGTTTCGGGAACAACAAACACATTGCTTGGCATCGCTATCAACAAGTTCGGACGATTTGTAGCAGTGGGAATCAAAGGCACCATCATTTCCTCGGTAGTTGGCAATGTGTGGAGCTCACATCAACTCGCTGATCAGACATTGATCCTGAAAGCGATCGCATCGAATCCAAACAGCGGAAAGTTTGTGGTCATGATCCAAAACAGAAATAAGATCCTCACCTCACCAGACGGTGTTTCCTGGAATAACCCACTCATTTCAACCGCAATTGATCAGAGCCTTTTCGGCGTGCGCTATCTCCAGAACCAGTTCCTGGCCACCGGTGCCGGTTGCATGTTCCGCTCATCGAATAATGACGGCGTCAGCTGGACATCCGCAACAATTAATTACTGGAAATTCCAAACCGGTGGTTCCGCTTATGGAAACGGCCGCCTCGTACTGGTTGGCGGTACGAATAATGGCGAATTTTATGGAACTCAGCGCAACCTGATCGTGACCACGACAGATGGTGTAACTTATAAGCCGTCGGAAACCATTCACTTGAACTCTGGCGCTAAATTTTTTACCTCTGTTACATTTGGTAACGGGTTATTTGTTGCAGTGGGCACTGATGCAATCATCCAAACCTCGACCGACGGTTTGAAATGGAGTTATAGTCGCGTAGAATTTGGACAAGAGCTTAACAGCGTGGCATACGGTGGTGGCAAATTCGTTGCAGTCGGCGAGAATGGCCTCATTCTATACTCCTCCGATGGCAAAAGCTGGTTTAAGGCCGTAAGCAAGAGCAGCTACCATTACAAAGGTGTGGCTTATGCGAACGGAATGTTCGTGCTGGTCGGGTTACAGGGAGTGGTGGCAACCTCAACGGATGGGAACAAATGGACATTCAGAGCCAGCGGCACGGCGTATCCACTGGAAAGTGTAACGTATGGAAATGGTAAATGGGTAGCTGTGGGCCTAGGCCAGTCCGTTGCTACATCGTCCGATGGCAAGCTTTGGACGGCAACCAGTAATGCCAACAGCGATATCGACTACCTGGATGTGGTGTATGCCAATAACCAGTTCGTGATTTGTGGAAGGGATGGTAAACTGTTCCGATATGTTCCAGGTGTAGCGTGGACTGCCCTGAAAAGCAAACTTGCCATTGACCTGGTGACCATTACCTATGGAAACGGCATTTTTATCACCGGCGGAATGGGAGCATTGCAAACGTCTCCTGGCACCGGCTCTCCTGCCCCGGCACAACAAAATGCATTTTTAGCTGACCAAAATACGCGTCAGACTTTCGCCAGCGACAGCACAGGCATTGAGAACTTTGCGTCCGAAGTTGAATTCAAGGCTACTACTTTTCCGAATCCGATATCAGATCAATTTTCAGTGAATGTGGAAGGCGCAACCGGCGAAACGATACGCCTTCAATTGTCCGACCTCTCGGGCCGGACGATATTCGACAAAGTAGTGAACGCCCAAAACGGAGCTTATCAGGAAACGATCCCCATGCCACAAAAACAAACCGGACTATACCTCATGCGGGTGAGCACACCCACCCAAACGCAAACTTTGAAGATTTTGAAGAAATAGCGCTCATACGAGGGAGTTACCCTGGGAGGGGACCTGCCGAAAGTCAGCGGGAGTCCAAGGACCTATCCGGGCGACAGATACGTTAAATAAGCTTATTGGTCATTTAGGTGCGAATCACTTATTAGTCTTTGCAGTTACAACTATATTCGCAAAATAAACAGACCGGCGGCTACGTCTCAATGAAAATATCGCTCTACTTCCTACTCCTTGCTACTTTACCTGTTTTTGCACAGTCTCCCAAAATTGACAGCCTCGAAAATCTCTTGACCAAAGCGCAATCGGACACCACCCGTGTGAACCTGATCTTTGAAATCGCAATGGAGTACTGGAGTACTGCTCCAGAAAAGACATTGGCCAATGCAGAAACCGTGTTATCGGTTTCTCGCAAGATAAAGTACCGGAAAGGGGAAGCGGACGGTGAATATGCACTGGGTGTTTACTACTGGCAAAAAAACAAATACCCCGAAGCGCTCGCTCATTATTCGAAAAGCGTAAAGATTTCGCAGGACATCAAAAATCAGATTGGTGTCGGCAAAGCCATTGCGAGTGCAGGGATCATCTATGGAGAACAAGGGAACTACGGTCAGGCGCTGGATAATTATTTACAAGCCCTGGCCATTTTCCAGGCGCTCAGGGATCAGAAACGCAGTTCCAACATTCTCAACAGCATCGGCAATGTCCATAAAAACCAGAAGAACTATGACGAGGCGCTGAACTTCTACAAGCAGGCGCAGGCGATTTGGGTCAAGGCGGGTGACCGCAAGTCGCTTGCGGGCTCCTACATCAATATCGCTTCCATCCATATCCGAAAAAAGGATTTCGATGCGGCACTCGCCAGTGCGAAAAAAGGATTGGATCTCTTCGACCAGTTCAAGGACACAAATGGCCAGATCATTTGCCACAACAATCTTGGCGAGATTTACTTCCAGACAGGGAAATATGACTTAGCCGAGGCGGAATATGAAAAGGCACTGGCTATCAATCAGGAATTTCAGCGGAAACCCGCGATGGTCAGCTCCTATAATGGTTTAGGCCATGTGTATTCCAAAACCAATGCTTTTCAAAAGGCGCTTACGAGCTATCATCAGGCGGAGGTGCTGGCCAGGGCCAATGGGATACGACCGGCATTGCAGCTGGCTTACGAAGGTTTAGCGCACGTTTACGGGCAGACAGGCAATTTCGCCCGTGCATTTCGCTTTCAGGAATTGGCGATGGTTTTAAAAGACTCGCTATTCAACGAAGAGAATACTGCGAAAATGACCAACCTCCGGGTGCATTATGAAAACGAGCGGAAGGAATCGGAGATTAAACTGCTGCAAAATGAAAAAGACCTGGGAGATGCCACCCGGAACACCATTATGGTGGCATTGGCCGCGATACTCACATTGGTGGCCCTGGCTTTTAACAGACAACGGCTTAAAGTTGCCAAAAACAAGGAACTACATGCTGCTCAAAGGGCCCTTGCAGACATTCAGATCCAGAATGGTCTTGAAAAAGAGCAGCACCTCCAAACCGAACTGGAATTCCGGAACAAGGCGTTGACCACCCATACTTTGAACCTGATCCAGAAAAACAGTATTCTGGAAGATATTCGCCAAACGGTTTCGCAGGCATTGAAGACCGGGCCCAGGGATGAAAACACACCGCTATTCAGCAAGCTTATCAATCTGATCGATTACAGTTTCAACCTCGATAAGGATTGGGACGAGTTCAAGACCTATTTCGAAGGGGTTCACCCCGATTTTTTCTCTAAACTTAAAAAAGCCAATCCCGAACTAAGTGCAGGCGAGCTCCGGCTTTGTGCGCTCATCAGGCTAAACCTCAATTTAAAGGAATCGGCGGGGCTGCTCGGCATTTCGCCGGATAGCGTGAAAACTGCCCGCCACAGGCTTCGAAAAAAGCTGAAACTGGGTGAGGAAGGCAATTTGCTGGATTATTTGATGAGCATTTAAACCCTGATCACCTATTGTATACCTCGTTTTCTTGGTGTTGCCGATTAAAATCAATCTCTTTGATCAGGCAAAATCTTCGTAGTTTATAAACAGACAAACCGTGACAGACCGAAAAATATTGATCATCAAAACAACTTGGAGCTACGCCATTTCGCAGCCGGAAATAACGGGTGAAATGTTCTATGAGGCGCTCTTTGAAATCGATCCCAGCTTGCAGGCCATGTTTCCCCGCGATATGGAGCAGCAGGTAAGAAAACTTACCGACATGATCACCTACATGGTGAGCCGGTTGCAAACGATGTCCGAAATTCAGAAAGACATCGATGCCATGGCTATCAGGCATGCCGGATACGGCGTGCAGGATGCGCATTATGAGACGGTGGGAAAGGCGTTGTTACAAGTGCTGGAACAGCGTCTCGAAGACCAATGGGATGACGAGGCCAGCCAGGCGTGGAACGACCTTTACGATATGTGGGCGACGTCCATGATCAAGGCTGCACATCAGGCACGATAGTACCGTTTAGTATGGACCATAGGCCCTGCCCGGCGATCGATGGTCGGACGTCGCACGTCGCACGTCGCACGTCGGTAATCCTAGCTCCTTGCCCAGAGATAGCCGACGATAAATGCAATGATAAAACCGATTGGCCCGTAAACGAAAATACAGGTCATGCTGGCTTCAACACCCCTATCGTGGCCATTGGAAGAAAACTTCCCTAACAAATAATAGCTGAGGGCCGCCAGAATCGCGTAGCCCAGTAAACCGGCAAGAAATGCAATCCCAAAGTTTTTCATGGTGTAAAATGTGATTAATGAATATTCCTGTTAATCTGCAAACCAGCGAAGGACCAGTAGGAGCAACGACACGAGCGCGAGCGCGGTGATCTTTGTCCATAGGTAAGGTGCCACATTGAGCCCGATCATCGCCAATAAAAGCAAAAAGCCGACAATTTTAATGATCCATTCCGCCCCCGGCATTTCATGGCTGGGGTTATTGGCCTGCAAAAAAGCCCACACTACCGATGACCCATATAGGACGATCAATATCCAATTAAGATAAGTAATGAGTTTGATAGTTGACATGTGCGGTTCGATAAATGTAAATATGCCTGAGGGCCTAAAAAAAGGTCTTCTCTGCTCCTTCTCGCCCTATGGCCGAAGGCGATACAAACGTAGAAAGGAACGGAAGCGATGGCAACTTTTGTAGGTATACAAAAGGTGATCACGACCGTTTATCTTTCGTATATCCTATTTTTGGGCTATTGACCTTTTTGCGCACTCGTCAAATTTGCTACCGGTTTTTGCCCAGCCAAGGCTTGCATGGCATTCAGAAGCAGGCATTTCTGTTGGCTAAGGATATTGTGATCGGATTCTTTAAGCGGTATACCAGAATTGCGGAAATGCAAACCACCATTTACTTTCCTGAATGGATCGTTTGGGAGGATCAACCGCGTGCGCTGATTTCCTCGCTATAAAAGGTTCGAAGCCAAACCTTCGATATTGATAAACATCAATGAGTTTCGGAATCAGGGCAGATAGCTTTGTCACACTCCATGGAAGGACAATGCTAATCAAACCTGAAACAAATGAAATTCAAATATCAAAAATTAACACAGGCCCCAACAGGGCTAACAATTTCTCGCCTACCTACCTGTCATGCAAGTGGCTTGACCATGCTGTTCATGCTTTTAGCCGGATTAAGCTTCGGCCAGGGATATATCGAAGGAGTGAATGTAAGTTATGAGCACATGCCTATGAAGATTAAAACGGAGGCAGGGGATCAGAAATTTACAGGCAGCAATCTAAAGATCGCTACCACGATACCCATCTTTCTTACACCCAACAAATCCAAATACCTGCTGGTTGGTGGCAACCTGGAAGCTTTCCACTTCTCTGGCACCCATCCCGATTTTGAAGTGAAAAAGGTTTACAGCATCTCGCCCACACTGGGTTACAGCACAACGGTCAGCAAGAATTTCAACCTCACAGCATTGCTCATGCCATTTTTGAGCAGCGATTATAAAAATGTAAAAAGCTCTGATATCAAGTTCGGCGCTATCGTAAGAGGAAGCTGGAAGGTGAGTGACAACCTGACCTGGAAGGGTATAGTTGGTTACCGGAGGCAGTTCTATGGCCCGCAATATATCGTGTTGGTTGGTATGGACTGGAAGGTCAATGCTAAGTTGTGGATATTTGGCGATTTGCCGCATAGTGCTACTGTCAGTTATGCGGTTAACAAAAAGGTCAATGCCGGTTTCAATCTGTTTGTACAGAATTCGACCTACCGGTTAAACGATCAACGGCGCTATTTCGAATACAACACCGTAAATCCCGGCCTTTTCGCCGAATACTATATTTCACCTGACTGGGCAATCCGGGCCACTGCGGCGTATACCCTGATCCGGAATATGGAGATCTATCATAAAAATGATAAGGCGGATGGCTTTATTGACTTCTACGAACTCGGCAACCGCAAAGACCCCATCAACCCCGAGGTAGCCGGCGGCCTTAGTTTCAAAGTAGGCCTGAGTTATCGAATCGTTCCGGGAAAACACTAACCCTTCATTTTACAAATTGTTATTATGAACAGTACATTGATCGGCCTGGCCCTGGGCGGCATGCTAAGCTTATTTGAAATTGATCCCGCACATTCTCGTTTTTTACCTGCATCGACTTTAAAAAGTCGCAGGCATCTTGCTGAGATTGTGATAGATACCGTGGCTGAAATAAGCGTCTTTCAAAAAACAGGTAAGATTTTAAAATCACCGGAAGATGCCCTCTCGCTAGCCAGGTTTGATAAAGGCGGGCAGGTACACACCCTCGCAGTACTTGAAGATGACGGCGAACACGTAACGGGCGTAGATATAAGTTCTGAATTAAAGCGCTACGATCCGAATTCGTTTAATGTTATAAAAGATTTGGAATTCAATGATGTTGTACGGCTGATCCGCGCCAGTACAAACAAGGTCGCAGTGAAATACGAAGACTTGCTGCCCAGTGTGGCGGGGGATACCCATTTGGCGATTGGAATAAATTATGCGGATCATGGCAAGGAAACCAACCAGGTCCGACCGTTTATGTTTCCAAAATATGTGAATACCGATCCAGTCGTCCACCAGTTGACTTATACCAAAGGTTGGCTTTTGGACCATGAAGTCGAGCTTGGTGTTGTATTCCCGAAGGCCGTCTGTTCACCCGCAGACCTTAACCAAATCATGATCGGCTTTTTGGTTGTCAATGACTTTACCGACAGGGCTACATTGATGCGGAAAATGGATAGTCAGAATGTAACAGGTGGTAAAGGTTTTCCTGATGCTAAAAGCAAAAAAGGATTCTTGCCGACCGGCCCCTACTTGGTGATTCCAAGAGATTGGCGCGCATTTGTAAACCAACTGGAACTGAAACTATCAGTCAATGGGCAGCAGCGCCAGCATGGAAGTGCAAAAGATATGGTGTGGAACATTGAAAAGATCGTCGAACAATCACTATCTGTAAAGGGAGAAAAGAAAAGTTACTATCAGGATAAAATGGTCAACCTATTTGAAGGAAACTGCATTCCGGCGAATAGTATCATTATCACCGGAACGCCGTCAGGAGTTGTATTCAATGCCCCGGCCAAAGGCTTCATTATCGGGACGGTCACCAAATACATATTCACCGGTGGATTTTTCAGGGCGAAAATGCATCCCTATATTTTGCAGCAATATTTGAAAAGGGAGTTAAAAAATCCGCGCTATCTTAAACCCGGGGATGATGTAGAAACGTCAATTACGTTTTTAGGCGCGATTAAGACCCACGTTAAAGAGTAATTGATAGTCAAGTGATTTAGGTTAAATTAGATGTGAACTTCCGGTCTTCAAAATCGAAGGTTTACATGCTAATGACCAATTATCAACAAAGTAGATGCATATGACCGATCCTGGATCCCTGCTAAAAATAGAGTCTTTTATTCGAACGATCGTTCAACCTAATGAGCAGGAATGGGAAGATTTTACCAGGATTGTGAGATTGAAGAAATTGAAAAAGAGGGACTTGCTACTGGAAGAAGGCCAAGTCTGCAATTTTATTGCTTTTTTGAATTCTGGCGTCTTGCGCGAATATTCCTTTCAGAACGGGAAAGAAACTACCGTGGACTTTGTCAGCGAAAATCAGTTTACCAGTGACTATCAAAGTTTTATCATGCAGGTTCCATCGAAACAATACCTGGAGGCGCTGACAGACGTGGATCTGCTGATTCTGAAAAAAGACTCGATCAATGCACTTTTTGACAAATACAAGATTTGGGAACGATTCGGCAGACTAATCATTGAAAGGGTTTTTTGCAGCGCAGAGGCAAAACGCAAAAACATTCTTTCGACTACGCATGAAGAGCAATATCGTGATTTCACCGCCAACTATCCGCAAATAGTCCAGCAAGTGCCACAATACTACATAGCGTCATATCTGGGCCTTAGCCCGGAGCATCTCAGCAGGATCAGAAAGAAGATTTAACATACGACTATCCAATCCTTCGCCTGAAACGCTGTATTACAATAGCGAAATTCATTGCCGGGTTTAAAGTCTGACGCTCGTTTACAGCAGCGAAGCAGGTAGTACAGTCCGGTTTTGATGATGGTGTCCGGATTACTTGCTCAACTTTACCTGACATTTTAAACAAAGGAAATTGACGTTTTGAACAAAGCGGCTGCGCCAATGACCAGGTAGTTTTGTCCTATCATATTTAACTATAAAATGACATGGGACAAAACAATTATCAGGGAGCCTTACAGCAGCCGATAGGTTCTGGGTTCGACGCTACATCCACAGCTGGTGATGTGATCACGGGGGTTGACCTTACCGGAAAAATCGCGATCGTGACCGGCGGAAATGCAGGCATTGGCTTAGAGACCACAAAGGTTTTGGCCGCAGCCGGGGCTACTGTGATCGCTGCTGGCAGGGACATAGAAAAGGCACGGAAACATCTGGAAGGAATTCCGAATGTGGAATTGGGGAAAATTGATTTCATGGACCCTGCTTCTATTGATGCATTTGCCGAATCTTTTCTCGCAACAGGCCGGCCACTACATTTGCTGATTAACAATGCGGGCATCATGTGGGTGCCTTTGCGCAGGGATGGTCGTGGTATCGAATCGCAGTTGGCCACCAATTACTTGGGTCAATTTCAGCTTACCGCCCGTTTATGGCCTGCGCTGAAAAAGGCTAATGGCGCGCGGGTTATCAATGTATCTTCGCTCGGCCACCAAATGGCCCCATTCAACTTCGAAGACCCCAATTTTCTGCACCGTGAGTACCAAACATTGCAAGCTTACGGACAATCTAAAACAGCAAGCAATTTGTTTTCCGTTGAGCTGGATCGCATTGGTAAACAGTTCAATATAAGAACATACTCGTTGCATCCAGGCTCCATACACGGGACCGAACTGGGCAGAGAAGCGTCACTGGAACTTTTTCAGCAAATGGGCTTTGTGGATTCAGAAGGTAATCTCTTGCCAGAAGTATTAGCATCTTTAAAAACGATCCCCCAGGGGGCAGCCACTACGGTTTGGTGCGCTACCAGCCCGATGCTCGGCAATATCGGTGGTGTTTATTGTGAAGATGCGGATGTGGCTGAGCTGAGCCTGGGAAGCGAAGGGGGACAGCACGGTGTGAAACCCTATTCACTGGACGAGATTAATGCGAAGAACCTATGGAGGTGGAGCGAACAAATAACCGGCATTACATTTGAACGTGCAGACGAAAACGGTATCTTGTAGCCAATCACATGGACCACATTTCAAAATATCTAACCAAAGAGATCAAGCTTTCCAGCTATGAGGATAAGCTTTTTAAATCCGACCTGATTTTCGACGATCACATGCTTATCTGGTTTATTTCCGGTGAGACCAAGATCATACAGGCACACGCAACCTCTTATTTTAAAACAGGCGACATATTTTTGATTCCCAGAAACCAGCTGGCGACCATTGTTAATTATCCCAAAAACGGACAGCCTCACAAAACAGTGGTCATGCATTTATCTACCGAGCGGCTGAAACGGTTTTACGAAAAAATAGATGTAAGCCCCAAAAGTAGTGCAGAGCCAAAAATTTTCAGTTTTACCAATCATCCACTTCTGGAAAGCTGCCTAACTTCATTAATACCGTATTTTGATGTGAGTGGCGAATTTCCCGAGAGCATCGCCACACTGAAAATTACCGAAGCAATTACAATCCTTAGGGAAATTGACAAGACAGTTGACAGCGTGCTGGCAAACTTTGATGAACCCGGGAAAATTGATCTGATCGATTTTATGCAGCGAAATTTTATGTTCAATATGCCGATGGAAAAGTTAGGTTATTTAACCGGCCGGAGTTTGTCGACATTTAACAGGGATTTCAGGAAACTTTTTAATGCGACGCCACAGAAATGGCTAACAGAAAAAAGGCTGGAACTGGCTTATTATCAGCTTGCGGAAAAGAAGAAAAGACCCACAGAGGTGTACCTCGAAGTAGGTTTTGAAGATCTCTCTCATTTTTCTTTTGCATTTAAAAAAAAGTACGGGATTGCTCCAACTCAATTTGCGGCATACAGGAAACTGAACAGCCCCAACTGATGAAGCACTTCCACCAGGCCAGCCTGGCATACGCTACGCGTCATCAACTCAGGCGAACGTCTCCGCACGCGTATGGCGCGGAGACGTTCACAGCAATGCGTCAGTTTCAATACCCCGGGTTTTGAACCAGCGCCGGGTTAAGCAGCATCGCCGAGTTGGGGATTGGAAAAATGCGCTTGTTTATATCCGAATCGGTTTTGAAGCCCCATTTGCCTTCATACTTGCCGTACCGGATCATATCGTTGCGGTGCCACATTTCGGAAGCGAATTCCCGGATACGTTCTTCGTAAACGTTTTCCAGCGTAAGGCCCGTAAGTGCGGCCGCTCCGCGCGTCGTGCGCACGGTGTTCACCAGTCCCAGCGCAGTCGCTCCCAACGTAGGTGATCCGCCGCGCTGAATGGCCTCGGCTTTCATCAGAAGGGCGTCTGCGTAGCGGAAAATCGGCACATCGTTGTTCTGGTTACGGTTAAGCGAAGAAGCGTCGGGGTAGAACTTGATGTTCCGGTAACCCATGTTCCAGGCCAATTCGTCATTACCCACGTCAAATGATGCTACGTCCTGACGCAGCTTTACCTCCGGAGTAATGTTTACCTGGTACGTAAGTGGCGCCGACGGGTCAGAGCCTGCATAGAATTGGTCGTACCCCTTCTTGGTAGTGGTCACCATCACCGGCGAGCCGTCGGCAAAGTACTGTGGCCCTGTGAGCCATTCCTTGTTACGGATGTCGCCGGCATTGTTGAAATGCTTGTAAAATTCAGGCAGCGTGGAAACAGCCGCATCCGGCGTAAACGGCATTTTGTACTTAGCCACCAGCCCGCGCGGAATATCGTAGCGTGAATGCAAGTTCGTAGCACGGAACGGGAAACTGTTGGTTGCCGTCGCATCGAACGCGACCGCGAAGATGAATTCCTTCATTTGCGGCCCGTTGTTGGGGTAGAACATTTGCAGGTAGGAAGCGGACGGTTCCAATGCAAACTTGCCGGAGCTGATGATCGCGTCACAGGCAGCGATACAGTCGTTGTTGCGGTTGGTACCCGTGTAGATCTCCGCGTTCAGGTACATTTTCGCCAGCAATGCGTGCGCCAGGTACTTCGTAGGCCTGCCGTAAGTCGACACGTCCACGGTTTCACTCAAGTCGGGCAATGCGGCTTTGATTTCGCCTTCTACAAATGTAAAAACTTCGGCGCGAGGCACATTCGGATGCGGGCTGTAATCGCCATATTCAGTAATGATGGGAATATTGCCAAAGCTGTCCATCATCCAGAAATAGGCCAGCGCCCGCACCATTCTCAGCTCTGCCAGCATTTGCTTTTTGGAAGCACCTTCGGGCATGTTATTGCCGAGGATCGAAAGCGATTGGTTGACAGTCCCTATAATCGTACTCAGCCAAACCCAGTTACCGTTCACGGTACTGTGATCTTTGGTCCAGGTATGGTAATGCAGGTCTTTAAACTCCGCCCCATTATACCAGTTACCGCCTTTGGCAGGAAAAATGGCTTCATCGGTCGTGAGGGTTTGCAAATGGAAATACTCGACGGAAATATTACCGCGCAGGGCCACATAGGCAGGACCGGCAGCGCTCACAAACTGTGCATCCGTGGTCGGAAAAACTTCGGGTGTAAGCTCGGAAGTAACAGGAACATCCAGGTCATGACAGGCGAAAAGGGTTCCGAGGGCCATGACGGAGCAAATGGATTTGATATAAGATCTTTTCATGATAACTCGCATTTTAAATCAGAATGACACATTTACGCCTAGCAGGAAAGTCCGGGTTTTGGGATAGAAATTGTTGTAATCCACCCCCGGTGCAATACCGCCCTGGTTAATCTCCGGATCGACACCCTTATAGCCAGTGATCACGAACAGGTTGTTCACAGATGTATACACGCGCAGGTTTTTGAGTGACGGGCCGAGGTTTTTGAAGTTGTAGGCCAAAGTCGCATTGTCGAAACGCAGGTAACTTCCGCTTTCCACAAACCGCGAAGAGTAAAGGTACGAGTTGAAATCGGCCATAGACTCGCCCCCGGCGTCGGCCAGGATGTTGGTGTACTGAGCGGTGTTCGGGCGGTAAAGGTCGGCGCGGGTCGCGTTGAAGATCTTGTTGCCGAACGCACCGCGGAGGAACACATTCAGATCGAAATTCTTGTATTTAAAATTGTTGGTCCACCCGGCCAGTAGCTTTGGCTGTGCGTTGCCGATGTATTTGTAGTCCACCCCGATGATTGGCGTGGTGGTCAGATTACCGTCGCCGCCCACATATTGCGATACGCCCGCCGCATTCTTGCCTGCATATTGCAGCGAAAAGAACTGGCCCAATGGCTTGCCGGCTTTCAGGATTTCCAGCGAGTGACTCGATTGCCCCAAACCTTCCGGATAAGCCAGCAGTACCGAATCACCACCCGCAAAAAGCGGGTTGGAAAGACTGGTAACAGTATTCTTGTTATGCGCCAGGTTCAGGCCGGTGTTCCAGCTGAAACTGTTTTTGTTTACAATGCTGGCATTGATATTCAGCTCGATACCTTTGTTACTGATACTGCCGCCATTGGTGGTGATCTTGCCGGTAGGAACCAGGATCGGATCCACATTGTAGGAATAGATCATCCCGGTGGTGTTCTTGTTGTACAGTTCGAGGGTACCGCTCAGTTTGCCGCCTAGCAATGCGAAATCGATCCCCAGGTTGCTGGTGGCTGTCTTTTCCCACTTTAAATCCGGGTTTGCCGCCTGAGTGGGTCCCAGTGCCGCGGTAAGTGCGCCCTGATAGTAGTAGGTCCCAAGACTGCCCGAAAGGAACTGCGTGGTGTAGGCACCGAAGCCGGTGGCATTACCCGTTACGCCGTAGCTGGCGCGCAGTTTCAGTTCCGTAAAGAGTTTCTGGCTGGCCATGAAGTCCTCCTCTGTCACCCGCCAGGCCACACCAGCGGATGGGAAGTAGCCCCATTGGTTATTCGCCCCGAACACCGAGCTGCCATCCCTGCGGACCGAGCCCTGCACAAGGTATTTGTCTTTATAATTGTAATTAAAACGCGCGAAGTCCGATATCAGGCGGGTTTGCTGGTAAATACCGTCAGGCCCGAAACCGACCTGAAAGCCTGAAATGCCGTACGGATTGCTCAGCGCTAGGTTGTTGTAACCGATGTTGTCTACCGGCAGGTTGCTCGTCGTCACCTGAAACCCTTCACCGATTATATAGTCCTGCCACGAATAACCTACCACCGCATTGATGTTATGGTCGCCGAAATCCCGGTTCCAGGTCAGGAATGTTTCCAGGATCTTGCTCGAATTGCGGTAGGAAGTCCTGCCCGCCTGTCCATTGGTCCCGAACGACTGCTGGGAGTGGTATCCCAGTCCCGGCTCGGGATTGTCGTACATGTTGTTGTAGTGACTGGTAAAATACTTGTTATAGTAGGTACCTCCCAGCGATGTGGTGTTCAGGTAGGAAAAATTCAGGTCGTAGGTCAATCCGAAGGGAAGTTTTACCTGCGAGGTGAAGCTTCCTGTCAGGTTGTTGGTCTTTGTCTTAGACTCGCTGTTGTTGAGCATCGCCACCGGATTGTAGTAATCGGTGTGTTCCAGGTTTTCGAACCAGGTGCCGTCCGCGTTCCTCACGGGCGATACAGGCAGGTACAAGGCCGATTGCAACAATACCGTGTTGCGGAAAGGAATGTCTTTCGCGGTGCTACTGGAGTTGGTGACCGTAAGCCCAAGCTTCAATTTGTCCTTGAACGCATATTGCTCAACGGCCAGCCGACCGATCACCCGCTGCAACGAACTGTTGAGCAAGATACCCTGCTTATCGACATAGTTCAGGCTCGCGCTGTAAGTACTCCTCTCCGTTCCACCGCTGAACGAGAGGTTATGGTTGGTAGAAACCGCCGTTTTCCGTTGAATGGCCGACTGCCAATCTGTATCGGCTCCGAGGTCGTCTTTGGGTGAAAGGCCGATTCCATTCTCGTCGAGAAACGAGCGCAGTTGCCTACCAGTCATCATTTCGAGCTTATTGGAAACCTTTTCAATGCCTACAAAACCATTGTAGGAAATCTTCAAATCGCCCTTTTTGCCACGCTTGGTGGTCACCATGATTACCCCATTAGCGGCCCGGTTACCGTAAATAGCTGTTGCCGCCGCGTCTTTGAGAACGTCGATAGAGGCGATGTCATCCGGCGCAATGGTAGCGATGTCCGCGCCCGGCACGTTATCGATTACGTAGAACGGGCCTTGCGAACTGTTGATGGTCGACGCACCACGGAGCACTACGGCTGCCGGTTTGTTGGGGTCTCCGCTGGCTGTAATGTTCAAACCCGCCACTTTTCCTTGTAAAAGCTGGCCTACATCGGTGATGGCGCCCTTGTTCAACTCCTCCGACTTCACGGTGCTCACCGCACTGGTCAGTGTCTTACGCGATTGCGTTCCATAACCGATTACCGCCACTTCACCCAATGTCGTATTGCTTTCGGTCAATGTCACGGCAAAACTCGTCTGCTTCCCCACGGGCACTTCCTTGGTCGTGAAGCCGATGTAGGAAAATACGAGCACGTCGTCGGTACCGGCATTGATCTCAAACTGACCGTCGGTATCCGTGGTTGTACCCATTTTGCTGGCTTTCACAACTACCGTCACTCCGATAAGCGGTTTGCCGTCCGGGCCCAGCACCTGGCCTTTAATAATTTCCAGAATACGTACCGGTAGCGTAGGCTTCGGCAACTTTTTGGCCTGCAAAACCACCGTCTTGTCCACGATCGAATATTCCAGCGGTTGGTTCACCAGGCATTTGGCCAGCACTTCTTCGAGCGAGCTTTCCCGCATGGAAACCGTCACCTTTTCCGATTTCCGGATCAGCTCGGTCTTGTACCAGAACGAGTAGCCGCTCTGTTTTTCAATTTCCTTCAATACCTTTTCCAGCGGCGCATTCTTCGCCAGAATGGTGATCTTCTGCGAAAAGCTGCTGGCGCTTACCTGCATGCAGAATGCGAGCGATATCATAAAGATCAGTTTCATAATCCGAATGGCCCTGAAAAAGGGAGAGCAGGGAGGTCCTTCATGGGCATACGAGGGCCTTATCCCCTTTTGGATAAAAGAGTTGTGGTTCATACTTTTGTCTTGAGAGTTGGTACTAAACAGTAGGACATTGTTTACAAGTGCCGGGCTCTTGCAGGATCGGGAGCGGTTGCAACGTTCCCGATCTTTTTTTACCAGAGGCCGGCGGAGAAAGTCGCTATTCGGTCATAGGCAGAGGGGTTATGGTGTTACAATAATGGTGTTGTCTTCAATTCTGAATTTCACCCCGCTCAGCGAGAGAATTTTCATCACAGCCGATACATTGGAGTTGCGCGGGAGCCGCCCCGTGAAGTTCTCACCCCGGCTATTGCCCTCGTATCGCACCCGCACATCATACCAGCGCGAAACCTGCCGCATAATGCTTTCCAGGCTCTCGTCTTCAAACTGGAAATAGCCGTTCTTCCACGAAAGCTCCTTTTCCATATTCACATCATCCACGACGCGCACGCTACCCGTGGCCGCGCTGATCCGCGCCTGCTGGCCGGGTGCGAGCATTGCTTCCCGCCCGTCGTGTGTCACTTTCACAGCGCCTTCGAATAATGTCGTCCGCATGATCTTCTCGTCGTCATAGGCCATTACATTGAAGTGCGTCCCGAGCACGACGATCTCCGTAGCCCCATTTTTTACGACAAAAGGCATTTGCCGGTTGTGCGCTACCTCGAAATATACCTCTCCGGTAACCTCCACATTTCGCTGCTTGCCGGAGAATGCTGTCGGGAAGCGCAGGCTGGAAGCCGCATTGAGCCATACGCCGGTCCCGTCGGGTAATACGATGTGAAACTGACCGCCCTTGGGCGTCGAAACAGTATTGAATACCGGCTCGTTTTCGGGAATCTCGCTGGATTTGTACACCAGCTGCCCTTTTCCCGACTGGGTGACGCTCGTACCGCCCTGGCTGGCGAGCAGTCCGTTGCCGGCGCTATCGAGGGTAATGCTCGATCCGTCGCCAAGCGTGAGAATCGCCCTGTTACCGCCGGGCGGGATGTCGGCTAACTGGACTTTCGCGACTCTCCCCTGCTGCACCACATCGCGGCTGCCGCGGTAGCTCGCCCACCAGTATACGCCGAAGCCGATCACCAATGCCGCGGCGACCAGCTTCGGCCACAACCAAGTAATACCACTTCTTTGTCCCACCTCGTCTGCCTGCTCCCAAACCGTGTCGGCCGACGGGAAAATATTGGCTAAGATACGGTCGGAGACAGCTTCGGGCATGGCTTGCTCCGGCTCGAACCGCTCCCAGGCATGTTCCAGCGCCTGGACAAAGCGCTCGTCGTCCGGGTTCAGCCGAACCCATTCAGCCAGTTCCCGTTTCTCCGGCGCGTCCAACGTTCCGTCGATCAGTTTTTTTATTAAATTTTTGATCCGCTCGTCAAGCATAAAATTTCTTAGTTCCGCCCACCGCCATTATTTAATTTGGCTATTCAGGTATTCTTTTAATTCAGTTGCAAGCAATTTTTTCGATTGCCAAATAAAAGACAACTGGCGGAAGGCCAGGGACTAGTCATTGGGGAAATTTTTTGATTTATTTTTTCAGTGAGAGCAGCATCGCGGCGACAAGCAGCGAATCGGCATGGCGGCGGAGTTGGGTACGGATGGTCGCCATAGCCTGTACAATGTGGTTTTTGACCGTATTGGGGGATATTTTGAGCAGGTCAGCGATTTCTTCGTGACTTTTCTCCTCCTCTCGGCTCAGGCGATACACAGCCCGCTGCTGGGGTGGCAAGGTATCCACCACCGACCGCAAAACCTGTTCAACCTCTCTGGCGGCCAGCATTTCATGTACATTATTGTTCCCCGGCTCCCCATTCCTGAACATTTCCGAAACAATGGCCGTTTCATGCGCCACTCGTTTGAAGTGGTTGAGCACATGATTTTTGGACATGCGAAAAAGGTAGCTGTCGAAATTGTCGATCGAAGCCAGCGAGATGTGATCCGCCCAAAGTTTCATAAAAACATCCTGCACAATATCTTCGGCCAGCATTTCCGAGCCGGTGAGCCGAAGCGTGTAGCCATAGAGTTTGCTTTTGTAACGATAAAAAAGCGCGACGAAAGCAGCCTGACTGCCCTGTGAGGCAGAGAGGACCAGGTATTTGTCGCTATCCGAATATGTCTCGCTCAAATCTCAAACAGAACTAATAACCAATAAGTAACCAGCAGACAATATATTGTTTGGAAAATTACGAAAAGTTAAGCGAAAAACCCCCATCGACCTAACTAAGAACCAAACAAAAGAACGACTACCCCAATTCGATGGAGCAGCCATTCGCCACATTTTATGGCCATGCATTTCAAGACGGCATTACTGCGGGCGAACCACTACTGAGGCTCCCTTATTAATATTCAGTGTGGTAACGTATCCATTTCCGGCCTTCGTGCTTTTTATCTGCATACCCGATACCGCAATGGGAACGCTGGTCCGCAGCCGGCATGGCTGGCCGCTCAGCGATTTGATGCGCGCCTCAGTGAGTTTGCCCGCTTTCCAGGCAATGTCGAGCTCAAATCCCGACCGGACTTTCAAACCGCTTACCTGACCCTGCTTCCATGCAGCCGGCAGCGCCGGCAGCATTACTACCTCCGACAAATGGCTCTGAACGAGCATTTCGGCCATTCCGGCGGTACCGGCGAAGTTTCCATCGATCTGGAATGGCGGATGCGCATCGAAAAAATTGGGATAGGTCCCGCCGCCGCGTGAGCTGCCCTTGCTGTTATCGGTGTATTGCATAAGCTGTCGGATCAGCTTGTAGGCGTGATCGCCATCCAGCAGCCGTGCCCAGAAGTTAATCTTCCAGCCTTTGCTCCAACCGGTGCCCACGTCGCCACGCACTTCCAGCGTTTTTTTGGCAGCTTCGAAAAACTCCGGCGTTTCGGTGGAGATCCGATGCCCGGGATGCAAGGCAAACAAATGCGAGACATGCCGGTGGAGGGTGTCGGTCTCCTCAAAATCCTTAAACCATTCTTGTAACCTGCCCCTTTTGTCGATTTTGAGCGGATACAGCTTTTTGCGCTTTGCAATCAGCAGGTTCCTGAACTCGGCATCGGTCCCGAGTACTTGGCTGGCGTCAATGAGGCTCGAAAAAAGGTCGTCGATGATGGAAATATCCATTGTTGTCGCGATCGAAACCGCCGCCTCTCCACCTTTGGGATCTTTGAACAGGTTCTCCGGGGAAGTCGCCGGTGCCGTTACCAGGTAGCCATCCGGGTCTTCGACCAGCCAGTCGAGCGTAAAGATCGCGGCTTGTTTCATCACCGGATAGGCTTTGTCTTTGAGAAAATCCTTATCCTGCGTGAACCGATAATGCTCCCAGAGGTGCTGGCAAAGCCAGTCGGCACCCATAAACCAGTTGGCCCATACCGGATCGCCGTCGCCCACGTTACCCACCGGGTTCGACTGGCCCCAGATGTCCGAATTGTGGTGCGCAACCCAGCCTTTTGCACCGTAAAACTCCTTCGCGGTGGTTGCACCGGTTTTGGAAAGGTCCTGAATCCAGGCTAGCAACGGTTCGTGCATTTCCGACAGGTTGGTCACCTCAGCCGGCCAGTAGTTCATTTGGGTATTGATGTTTATCGTATAGTTGGAGCTCCAGGGCGGGCGCATTTCCTTGTTCCAAATCCCCTGTAAGTTGGCAGGCGGGCCAGCCGGGACGCCCGGAAGCGCCGGCCGCGAGGAGGAAATCAGCAGATACCTGCCGAACTGGAAATAAAGCGTTTCCGATCCAGGGTCGTATGCACCTTTTGAATAGGATTTCAAACGTTCATCGGATGGTAAAAACGTGTTTTGATTGACACCTGTCGTGTCTTCAATATTGAAACTCACCCGGTTAAAAAACGACTTAAAATCCTTTAAATGGTTATTTTTAATCAGATTATAGCCCTTGGGCAATGCCTTTTGCATAAAGCCGGCAGAGAGCGCCTTCTCATCTTTGCCGTCGCTATCGGGACATTTATCGAAACCATTGAAACTGGTCGCGGCAGAAAGATAGATAATCACTTCGGAAGCATCTTTCACCTGAATGCCGGAGGAAGATGTCACAACCTCCCCATCTTTGCTCACTGCCTTGATCCTAAACTGGAACCGCATGCCGTTACAGCCAGTAGTATCTTCGTACACGATCGGCTGACGTCCGGGCGGGTTGTAGTAGTTCGGATCCACATGTGCAGGTGCTTTCCCGCTTACCACGAGCTCTTTGATCTTGGAAACTTCTGTTTGATAACGCAACTTGCTGCATGCGGACACTTTGAAATTCAACTGCCCGGCCTTACTTGCAGACAAGCGAATGGCGAGGATATTGTCCGGGGCCGAGACGAGGATTTCCCTTTTATATTCAACGCCGTTCACGGTGAATACGGTACTCGCCAATGCGTTACCGATAAGCAGGTCGCGGTAATAGCGGGAGGGTTTGGCGCCTTTGAAATCGTGGGTGATTTTTAAATCACCCATTGGCATATACGACTCGGTGTACAGGCCCTGCATTTTCTTCAGCAACTCATTGGCGAGCTGGTAGTCCTGACTTTCGAGTAATGCCTTGCGGACTTGCGGCAGATAGGAAGCCGAGCCCGGATTGACATTGGTTTTAACAGGCCCGCCCGACCACAGCGTACTTTCGTTCAGTTGAATAAGCTCCTCCTCCACCCCACCAAAAACCATGGCACCTATATGCCCATTCCCGACCGGCAGGGCCTCTATCCATTCATTGGCCGGTTGGGCGTACCAGAGTTTTAGCGAATCGGCTTTTTGAGCAGCCACTGCTGGAATGCACCAGCCTGAAATAGCCAGCGAGAGTGCTATTCTTTTAAGCGCGATTTTCATCCGTTTACGTGATCTTTGGTTAAAAGTCCTGGAAATTGGGCACGGCATCTCCGCCGGCGCTACCTATAAAAGGTGACCCAACTTAACACATTGATTTCTATAAATAAAACGCGGAGCAGATAATGGAAGGCAAAAGGTTACCGGCTTGGAGCCGGCTAGCGGCCAATCCGGGTTTCAATTATTCTTAATTTTTGAGTCGATGTCAGCCAAAATCAACGATTGGCGACATCCATTTTTTATTTTGGTTTATACTGTAAACTAATTTATATTTGCAACAGACTATTAACAATCATATCATGAAAAAGCTCTTTACAATCATTTTGCTTTTCGGCGGCTTTCATGCTGCCACTGCTCAGGACGATTCGCAGCCTGCGCGCAAGTTCGCTTTCCTGGTCGGCTCGTGGCACGGTACGGCGTCTGTCAATCTCGGCCCCAACTCGTGGAAGACAATCCAACAGTCGGAGGATGTGAGCTTGCGGCTAAATGACAACGTCATGTATGTGTCGGGCACAGGAACCGAAGACCAAAAGGTCGTTTTTGAGGCAATCGGCCTCATGTCCTTTAATAAAACTACAAAAAAGTATAACTTTCGGGCTTACCGCGAAAATGGCATGACAACTGATGCATATGTGGAGTTTAAAGGTGAGAAATGGTTTGAGTGGGGTTTTCAGTTAGCGAACGGGGCAAAAATGCGGTACAATACGCAAGTTAGGGCTGACGGTCAGTGGCACGAGCTGGGTGAGTACAGTCCGGACGGTGTCAAATGGTATAAAAACTTTGAAATGACCCTTACCAAAGCCAACTAACCTAACCGCGACAATTGTTTCGACAGCAAATGGAAAATGAAAATGTAATGTCTGAAAAAGATAGTCTCCGGATTATCCAGGACATGATCGACGCCACCAAACACTCTCTTCTTCAGGACGGGGTCATATACATTTATTGGGGTTGGATTATTCTGTTTTGCAGCCTTGGCGAGTATCTGTTGATGCTGACCACTTTCAAGTACCCTTATCTGACCTGGCTTGTGATGCCGTTCGCCGTTTTTCGTTATATGCACTATGTAAAACAAAGAAGGGCTGGTAGCCGGGTCAAATCTTACATCGACGAATACATGTCGGTGCTGTGGCGTGCATTTATCATTTCCGCTTCAACAATCCTTTGCCTGTTCCCGGTTATCGGCTATGAAAGGGTCCTTCCCTTGATCATCATTCTTTATGGTATCGGGACGTATACCTCGGGAGGCGTGCTGCGCTTTCCTCCCCTGACTTACGGTGGCCTTGCGAACTATCCTCTTGCTATCGCGGCCTTTTTCACTTCATTTCAGAATCAATTGATCATACTTTCTATTGCGGTACTAGTCAGTTATATCATTCCCGGATATCTATTGAAGGCGAACTTTAAGAGCCGTAATGTTTGAAAATTTAGACCCTTTACTTCATCAACAACTCAGGTTGGCCATCATTTCCCTTCTCATGAATGTAAGGGAGGCGGAATTTACCTACATCCGGGAAAAGACCGGAGCGACTGCGGGAAACCTGAGCGTGCAGTTATCGAAGTTAAAAGAAGCCAATTACATCGAAATCAATAAGAGTTTCAAGGATAATTACCCGATGACTGTCTGCTCGATCACGGACACCGGCAAAGCGGCGTTTGACACGTATGTTGCCGCTCTTACAAAATACATAGGAAAACACCAGTAGATATAAAAAGGAGTCGGCCTGCGCGGGTTAAGACGGAATTTCCGCCGAATGGGGGAACGTCAATGAAAGGAGCGTTCCCTTACAGACGGACAGTTCGATTTTTGCGCCCAGACAACCCGACAGCTTCTTGACAAGAACAAGCCCCACTCCTATTTCCTGCGTAAGTTCGCGGGCACCGCAGAGCCAGTCGGCGATAGCCGCGGGCATTCCGTCGCCATGATCTTTCACGACTATCCTGGTAGCATGTTCCGTTTCCTCGGCACTGATTTCAATGTCACAACCCACGCAGTGCTTGCTGGCATTATCCAGTATGTTGTGAACTACAATGGACACCAGTGAAGGGTTCGAAAACAGGCACACAGCCTCCGGCACGGTGACTACTATCCGGTTCCTGTTTTGACTGAAAACACCCGAAAGACCGTTCACAATGCCCGTAATGAGGGAACCGACATCAAATTGCGTGGCTGCAATAGCATTTTCCGTCAGATAGGTCTGATAGAAACTGGTCAGCTCTTCAAGCCTACCACATATGGCTGACAATGATTGCCCGATTCCGTTCGCAATCAAGAAGGCCAGGTTGGTATCGTTGCCAAGAAGCGCCTGCTTCAATTTACCCACCGCACAGTCCATAAAATTCAACGGCGACTTGATGTCGTGTGATAATGAAGCCAGGATATATTCACTAAGGTCCTCTTTTTCGCCATCCTTATGAGGTGACATAAACCCGGCATTACCGGGAAAGGCTGAAATGTAGTTTTGCTGTGAACGCATGAGTGGGGCTAGTCCGGGACGGAGAATTATGGGGGAATTATCAATATCGATTCAGTATCACAGGTTGTGAACACTCACGGGCGGCCGGATAATTTTCGATGAGCCCGCAAAGGTCGACCAGGTTGTTAGCGCCCACTTTCTGCATGATCCGTTTTTTATGTGCGCTAACTGTGGAAAGTTTTAGCCGAAGCCGTCTGGATATTTCCGTATTCTGCTTTCCTTCAATCAGCAGGTTCATCACTTCAAGCTCTCTGGGTGTGAGCGAATCAGTAAAAGGTATCACCAGTTCATTCGAAGCGAGCAGCGATTGAACCAGCATTTCCTGTAAGGCATCACTCAGATAGCGTTTACCTCCCAGAACCTTTCGCAGCGCTTCGCGGAATTCGCTATCGCCGGCATTTTTTGAAACATATCCGTCCGCCCCTTCTTTCAAAAAGGTCATCGCATGATGTTTTTCACTCAGCCCGGACGAGATTAATATCCCTACGTTTTTTTGGATACTTCGCAGCTTCGGTATCATCTTCGCCCCTCCTCCACCCGGCACCTTCACATCCAGGATAATTAAATCTATTTCCTTGGTAGTAAGCACATCGATAGCATCCGGAAATGTCCGCGTTTGAACTATATCACATTCCCCGACCACGTCCCTGGCGACTAATGCAATTCCGATACTCACCACCGGATGGTCTTCGACAATTAAAACATGCTTCATAACGCTAAAATGTATGTTTTGTAAGATCTGAATGCGATTACAGCACCTCCGGCGGACATCCTCTTAACAAATATAAACTACTTTATGATATAAACCAAATGCTCACTTTCGTGAATCAGCTTCAAGGCCCACCGCCAGCGCGTCATCGAAATATTTTATGGTCAGGATGGTTTTAGTCTACAAGGGAGAACAGCGCGGAAGCGTAGTTTTGGGTGCGAAAACAACCTCCGATGTGAACATACTGATTGTCGAAGACCAGCCGATTTCGATGCTCGGCCTGACCCTGGTACTGTCCGAGTCCTTCCCCAATGCGTACATACAAAGCACGAACCGAATTGAGCAGGCCTATCCTATTCTGGACCTGATCAGAGTCGATGTGTTGATCGTTGATTCCGGTTTACTCGGTGATCCTGCCCACCGAACTGTCAGCAGAGTTTTAGAACATCAGGCCGCGACCCGGATAATTGTCTGTACGATTTCCGTCTGCCAAAACACGGTTGAGGACCTGCTCTCATTCGGGGTCAGCGGAATAATAAGCAAAAAGTCGAGCGAAACCCAGTATGAGCAAGCTGTACGCAAGGTGATGCAAGGCGGCCGGTACTATGGAAAATTTTAAGGAAACTACGTTAAAAACCTGATCACAAATCAACTATGAACAGCAAAAAGACGCCGCGAATTCATCGGCTTTTATTCCTTATATTCTAAGTTGAAAGTGCACCGGAGAACCAAATCCATACAAATAGGAAGCCATTAAATAAGTCCGCATTCAACATATCTATAACGACAGGAAATGAAAAAAACTGAATTTCAATTGGAACGAATGATTCTGTTTAGCGATGCTGTATTTGCAATAGCAATTACCCTCCTAGTCATCGAAATCAAAGTGCCACATATTGAGCGGCAGATAAATGACGACTCAATTCTCCATTCGTTAATCCACATTCTGCCTGAGCTGTTAGGCTTCATTCTAAGTTTCTTTACCATCGGCATTTACTGGTCAGTACATCACCGGATTTTTGGCACTGTAGAGAATTACGATATAAAGCTGATCTGGATTAATATGACATTTTTGTTCTCGATCGTGCTGATGCCTTTTACGACCGCGGTGTATAGTCACTTTTATCAGCCCAATGTCATCATACCACATTTAATTTATACAATCAACATCTGTTTGACCGGAGTCCTCACCATTATCCTGATTAGCTATACGAACAATCCTGCATATTCCTTAAAATCCAAATACGACTCTAAGGGCTCTGTCACAATCCAGAATATGCGGGCATTGATGATGCCGCTGGTTCTGGTCTTCGGCTTGCTAATTTCAGCCTTCACCCTTCCCTGGATTGGCAGGATGTCACCATTATTGATTCCGGTCTACCTATTCTGCGTTAATAAGTTGACGAACTCGAACTCTTCCAGGTAGACTGCGCAAGCTAAACTACTATCCCATACGACTATTTAAATCATAAAATACCCTTTTTCAACAAAGTCGAAAAAGGGTATAACTATTACTCAACGTTGCGCGAACCCGAGCAGTTCGCCCACTTTACCCCTCATTTCCTTTCTCATCTTGCAGAGCATCCCGATGCCAGCTCGCCCTTGCTTTATGCTGCGATAGCATATTTCACCGCACTAAAAAGAATTTCGAAGCGGTGCATTGCCGGGCAAAAAACAACTTTCATTTACAATGTGTATTTTGAATTGATATCGAATATTAATCCTCCATACTGCCAATCATTATGACCTGATTACAACACCCCTACCCGACAATATCAAGTAGGGGATGAATCACCATGTCAACATTCACAGTTATGATTGAAACCCATGTGTGCAGTGGAAAACAGGAAGGTTTATTAATTTGATTGAACAAAGGTAATGATACGCAGATAAAGCATTTGTAGAATATCAGCACATTGAATCTTCGCTATTTCTATGTATTGAATCGCAAAAATCTACCATCGTATTAAGTATCAATTAAGAACTATTCCGACGAAATTACTTCCGGAAAATTCCAGTAATAAGAGCAATCAATTTTCCTAAGCTTGTCCGCAGTAGATAGCCAACAAAACCATTACTCCAATAGATACTTTCAATAAAAATACAGATTAATTCGACATTCGAATCGATCATAGAAAACAGCCAAACCCGTACCGTATAGGATCATACGTTGTACCAGTCGGCATGCAGGTATTTCCATAGGCAATTTTACATGCAAACCAAAGCATCAAGGCTTTGACTTAATTCCGAATTGCGGGCCTATTAATCCGGGATACCATCTGCTTTAATACATAGTATTTGTGCATTTTCCGCATGACTGCATTCTACAAATTAACGCATTGCGATCCATTAAGTTTGTCTGGCCACAACAAAAGGGCTCCGTATAACTTACACAATGCATTTGTATAACTAAATTCAATCAGCTTTATGAAAAAGCATTTTACAATCTCTACCCTCTTGGCATTTACGCTGATAAGTATTACGCGGGACGCCAACGCTCAGTTAAAAATTGGAAAGGAGCCCACTACAATTGATGCCGGTGCATACCTCCATGTCCGATCGGAAAATGATAAAAATTTCATTATCGAGAAAGCGACGGGAATAACATCGACGACTGGTGGGGTTCGGATTAATGGGGGAAATTTTTCTGTTCTGGATGGAACAAACTCAACACCATCCGTTTCAGTAACTCCCAGTTCCGGGATCAACACTCCGGGCATAGTTGGTTTAAACAATGTTAATTTCTCGGTAACCGGACCGACAGCTCAAACTCTATCCATTACCAATCAAGCCAATCTGAATATAAGCGGCGGTTCCATTTATGTCCAACCAATTGGACCTAATGCCCAGGGAAGGTACTTTTCGGCGAACTCTAATAATTCCGGAAAAGTAATAATCAATGATGGAACTGCGAAGCCTAACTATGTTTTGACGGCAGAAAATATCGGAGGGCAAGCTTCGTGGAAACCACTTCCTTCTTCATCCAAAACAGCTACCAAAGTCACGGTCTCTGCTCAGCAGGGAGCAGGTGTTCGTTATACCTTAAAACATGACGACAAAGGAAACCCTGTCCCCCACGACGATGAATTCCTGATGTCGCAGGTTTTTTATGGAGAAGCCACAACAGACATTTTTCTGGCAGACGCTATCATACATTACAACGCTGCCAATACCGGAGGTCGGCTGGGGTTTGCAATAATAGTTAAAGTAAATGGTCAGCAGATCGGTCCGGAGTATATAAAAAACGAGGAAATTGGAAGCGGATGTTACGGCAACTTTCTTAACATCAAATGCCATATTCCGCAAGATAAATTTTCAATTGGAACCAATAACCCCAATGTTCTGAGCATCTATGTGAAAGGAAAAAGAAATACCAATCCGGGGGACGTAATACTTGGGATTGGCAGATCTTCGAGTGACGGAGACAACAGTTGTGGCGGCCTCGCCAATGTTGCCAACAATCAAATAATCCTTACCGCATATCACAAAATTATTGAGTAAACGTGCTACTCCAATGGTAATTCAAACTTTCAAATGAAAGCACAGAAACTGCATGAAAATACATAACAAACAGCCTTAGCATTTTACTTATGGGATATACTAATTTCTACAATTTAGCCAGAGACAATTACAAGCACTTTCTTTTTGTTGTGCTCTCTTTGAGTGGTGCTTCTGCGTGTTTTGCCCAGGAAGGCAGCCAGGGGAATTTGTCTGTTGGTGCCGGGTCGCAAATTACATTTTTCGGCAATCACAACTTTTTGGCCGGAGCAAGTGGCGCACTGCCAGGGAAAATCGTCACCGAAAGAGCCAAGGAACGGATAAGCTATGTCAATTTCTCCGGCGCAAATCTGACTTCATCGGGGGCCGGCGACAATGCTTTTATTGATGGATATGTCCGCCATATGGGCGGCGGGCCATTTGTCTTTCCAACTGGCGACAATGGTCGGCTGGGGCAGTTTTCGGCGTCAGGAGCGGATATTTCGGGGGCTTACTTCTATGCGAACCCGAGCGTGGCTGTCACCAGCAACGTATTCACAGGAACGAACTATCCTGCCCTCCCGCTGGGGGCGCCTTTCAATACCGATAACATGGGTGCGCATGTGTCGAAGGTAAGCGATATAGAGTATTGGGATATTGATGGTGCCAATCCTACAAAAGTGACGCTTACATGGAGCCCCAAAAGCAACATAAGTTCTCTGACAAGCGCCTCTCTTTCCAAACTAGCCATTGTAGGGTGGAACCGAACCGTAGAGAAGTGGGAATTCATATCATCCTCGGTGGATGCGGTCTCCGTGCTTGGAGGGGCAAGCACTTTGACGTCGGGCTCGATTACCACCACTTCCGGCATCGTTCCTGACACTTACGACGCGTATACATTTGCCTCAATATCAGCCGCGGATCTGACGCCGGCGCAGTTCTTCTCTGTCCAGAATATCGCTGCCGGCCAAACCATAGACTATGTGGTCGCAATCAGCAACGTTGGATTACAGGAAACATCCGGCCTGATCGATTTTCAAGTGACGAATTTTCCTGCGGCATCGGGACTTGTCGTCACGCCCAATACTGCCACGAAAGTTACTATTGACGGAGATGTCCTGCCGCTGAGCAACGCTGAGTTCAATATCGCGACTTCGACGCTGAGATTCACCTTCAATTCCAAACCGGGAGTCGTTATTGCCAATGGAATGGTCAAATTCCTCGGATTTAAAATAGCCAGAAGCGGAGGTGCAGTTGGTTCTGTGAATAGCACGGTCACCATTACGAAAGGTACCGGTGGCGGAGAAACCCCCACTCAAAACAACACTATCGCCAATTCGATTACTAAACTATAAGCGCTCTATGAAAAAAAATATAATGTTTGCCTTGTTGCTTACCTTCGGCGCGATTCAAGCTGTATTCGCCCAATCGGGGGATTTGGAGGTGGTGTCGGTAGACCCGGAAGTGTCCCCGCTTCAAAGAGGACAGACTACGCGATTGGTTATCGCCGTTAATCAAAACGGGCCCGACGACTTACCGGTCGGCTCGGCACGGGTAACAATTTCGATCGACACGAGGTTTATCAACTGGGTTACACCTTTAAATATCACCGACGAGTGTGGAAATATCTGGACTGTTCAAACCACCAATGTTACACCAACAACAGCCGCCGTTCAATTACGGAACAACAGTGGAGTCCTTGCGAGCGGTATGAGTTGCCTGATTTCATTGCCCATCGTAGGCGTCAGTGCAGGCGATGCAGCGATTACGGTAGGTTCCACGGTATTTGGGCCGGGTGTAAGTGATCCTAACGGGAATAATCAGGCAGCTACCAGTTCGATCACCGTGATTGAAAATACGCCCGTCGCGCCCCGTGCGGTCAACGACATGCTTCTTAACGTCAAGGATACTGACCCGCCGCGGATGATTGCGGTTCTTTCCAATGATATAGCTAACACCGATCCGATCGATCCGGCCCGCGTGAGGCTAATTGACCCCAGAGGCAATGAGGTTATTACATTGACTGTTGCCGGAAAGGGTGCTTTCGCCGCAAATCCGGACGGTACGGTTACATTCACTCCGCAAATCGGTTTCAGCGGATCAGTGATAGTGTCTTACAATATCAAGGACATTGCCGGGCGTACCTCAAACCAGGCGACCATCACCGTGGACGTGAGCCTGCCTGTCACATTAGTGAATTTCCGCGTAAATAACGAAGGGAATGCCGCCCTGCTTGAATGGGCTACGTCCGAGGAAACCAACAGTGATTGCTTTGAGATCCAGCGGAGTGCGGATGGCAAATCCTGGGCGAAGATTGGCAAGGTGCCATCGCAAGGTGAAAGCAAAATTCTGAGAAGCTATTCATTTGTTGACGACACGCCCTTTTACGGTGAGAATTTGTATCGGTTGCGCATGGTAGATGCAGACGGGACCTTCGCTTTCAGTTCGATCTCATCCGTGCATTTTGGAGGCATACCGCTGTACGTATATCCTAATCCGGTGGCCGTATCGTTTTCCATAAAGGGAGAAGCTGAGTCATTTTCTGATCTCAGCATCCTGGACCTGTCCGGAAAAGTGATATATGAAAAGCGTTCGGAAGAAAAGGCCGTCGATGTAAGCGGTCTGCCGAATGGATTTTACGTGGTTCGTGTGACGATGCGCGACGGGGGCACCTGGACCCAGAAGATTATGATCAGGAAGTAATCCGTCAAATCTTCGGTTTGTTTGGTTAGCGAATTTCATAGCAAGTTTCCCCGCGCACTTCAAAAAGGGGAGCTTGCTATGTTTCTCTTTTTATTCATATAGCGGCATCCGAGTAACAACAGGCGGTTGAGTTCTTCGGATAAGGACAATCATTAGAAAAATAGTTGATTACAGTTTAAATGAATTCTTCCCAGCTTTCAACGCAAACGACTTGCCCTTCCAGACAAATTTGCCCGATGTCTTTTCAGGTAGAGTAATATCGGCTTGCATTGCTCCTTGCTTTACTTTATACGTGACTGATACCGCCCCATTCGGATGCGGCATTTGGCCGCTGATATCTTCGATTGAACCTAAATGTGGCGTAATTAACACTTTGGAAAAACCGGCCGCGTCGCTGTCAATGCCTAAAATTGTTCGGAAAAACTCGATGTTCGGGCTTGATCCCCAGGCATGGCAATCCGATCGTGAAGTGCTCACATCAGAAGTTTCGGCCCAGGTGGTCAGTCCCAGATCCATATTTTCACGCCATTTGCCTAGCCAACTCATGTAGTCATTTCCTAAACCAGCCTTGGTAAGTGCCTGATGCAGATAGAATTTGAAATAAATCGACGCGGGTGCCAGGCTTGTATCGGCCAGCATTTTGGTAGCCAAAGGTTTCGCCTGATCAGCAGCTACGATGCCAGAAAGAATTGCCAGGGAATTGGCGTGCTGAGAGTAGCTATCTTTTTCAGGAGTGTTGGCAAACAGCCCTTTGCCTGCGTCCCAATATTTAGCCTGAATGGTCTTTTTTAATTGCGCAGCACGCGCGTTGTAATGAGCTGCCAGATCTTTCAACCCCAAATTGCCTTCCAGCTCCGCCGCCAGCTGGTAGGTCCAGAGCAGCTGCATGTCCAGCACTGCCGACTCGCCATTTTTACCAACGGGTGCCATCCCAAAATCCCAACCCTTTCCTTGTGACCAGTCGGTAAAAACCCAGTAGGGCACATTTTTCAGAGATCCGTCAGTTTGTTGATAGCGTTCAAAAAACGAGAGGACTTGCCTCGCTCCCGGAAGTTTGTCCTTTATAAAAAGACTGTCCGACCGGTATTTATAGTAATCATGCAGCATGGCGACCCACCACAACGAGAATGTCGGTATCTGCTGGTGCAGGTCTGTGGGATAGCGGCTTAATGTAATCCCCTCGGCGATGCGTGAATGGTCCATTAGGGTCAACGCGTTGCGGACGAGCCGGTCGTCGCCTGCATTATACATGGAAACCAAGGCTTGAATGCGGGCATCGCCAATGTATTGCAGCTGCTCGTAATATGGACAATCCATGTAGGTTTCAAAAGCGCAGAGCCGTGCAGTACGCCAGCCAATTTCCAGCATTTTCCCCATTTCGGCATTCTGGGTTTGCAGCTTTGCTTTTTGTTCGAAAGGATAACCCGTGAATGTGCCATACAGGTCGTCGATGATTAGCGGATCTGCCTTTGTTTCAATGCTGAGTTGCATATAGCGGTAAGTCCGCCAGCTGAGCGGTGTGAATTGTTGGCCTGCCCCGCCGTTGGAACGAATGCTGTCTGCCCTGCCAACGAAGATCTTTTCATCCACTTCATTGCGGTTGCCTTTGGGAAGCATTGGTAGTCTGGGGCTTTTCAGCACTTCTTTTTTTCCAACATAAAGACCTTCCGCATAACCTATGGAAATGCCCGCATCTTTTCCGCCGCTGAATTCCAACGTCGGGTACGCATTAGTCAAATGTCCCTGATCCAGCAAAATCGTCGCTTTTGTATTAGCCGGAATGGTGACGCTTGTTTTCGTTGCCGGAAAGCTTGCCGGCACCTGTACGCCTTCCGCTTTTCGTGTTGCAGCCAGGCGCTCAATGGCCATTTCCATTTGTGGGATCTGCGATTGCACCAGCATCCAGCCCGATGAATTTACAGCCGCATCCTTGGTCACGCCCGGCCCGATTTGACGCGCGTTCACCCATTTGCTGTCATCGTAACCCGCCTTTTCCCAGCCGCTCACATGCGCATTCATATCCACAAGCTCAGCCGGCCCAGCTACATAGTAACCCGGAACTTTCACCGGCAGAGGCTGATAACTTTCATCCTTGACCGTTTTCCAGCTTTCATTAGTATTAAGGACCTCCTCGGCTGCTGAATTCCCCTGCAGAATAAATCCGGTTAAATAAGAAATTTGAGATTCAGGTTTCAGGCGACCTTCATTCCAGACTACTGCCGATACCGTATTGCTGCCAGCATTCAGATACGCCGCAAGGTCGACCGTTTCAAAGTTCCAGAAATAAAGATCGCCCCGCGCCGGGCCCTGGGAGACGTGCTTTCCATTGACAAAAAGCTTGTAACGGTTGTCCCCTGAAACATGCACTACAAACGTGGCCGGTTTTGCAGCGAGCTCAACCGTTTTCCTGAATTTGAAGACACCATAATCTTTCAGCGTGAGGTCAGAGGCAGCCGTAAACCGGTTAATCGGCTTGCCTGGCCCGGTAATCCACTGCGCTTTCCATGGCTTCTGCGGCAGTTCGTCGCTGAGTCGTACAGCGGCACTCCGCTGGGCGGCAACCCGCTGGGCTGACAAATGCATCGTGCTAAGGATGAATAGCAATGCAGCTGCGTATATTTTTATTTTCATTGAAAATCCTTCAAAACGTTCAGGTTAAAAAAGAAAACATCCACTAAACTTTACCGATCGATCTCCACATGGCGAGCTCTTCTGAGAATCGGTTATTGATGACCTCACATTTTGTATCAATCCGCATAGTGGGGCGCTTTTCCAGGTTGTAGGCGGGCCATTCGGGGACATCTTTGGCTGCGGGTTTTCCGGTTCTTGCAAATGTTGTCCAAAGCTCTGCGAAATGACGGGAAGCCACGAAACGCTCCGGTTTGTTTCCTCCAAAAAAGCTTTCCTTGGGCTGAGAGCCGTCCCTCGGCGGAATCTCATTGTTGAATTTGAAAGAAATATCCATGGCGTGCGGCGTGCCCATGGCATAATCGGTGCCAGGTATCTTTTTCTCTGACTTATAACCAAAATTGTACAAATACGCCGGCGCACCATTCTGTTTTGCTTTTTTTTCTGCGATATCAACCGATCCGAGCCCCATCATGGAGATCGACGAAATAGCGACGAAAATGTCGGGAGCAGTCGCCTCAGGTGTTGCTTTACGGTAGGCGGCGATCAATTTTTCGGTGTCAGCCCCATAGGTTGGTTCCAGCTTTTTCTGTAAACCTTCGAAATCTATTTTGAACGATTCAGTATCCTTTCGCTCCCAGGCGAAGAAGGTGTATTCATCTTCATTCCAGCCGACGAGTAATGGTTTGTTCCGTGAAATTTCCGGAGCCGTAGGGTCAAATGGATGATGAGGAAGCACTTTTCCATCGACTACGGGGCCAAAACCACCCACCCGACCGCGCATGCCAGTGACGTTTTTATTTCTTTCGATGAAGGGCGGGACAAATGGTAGTTTCGCTTGCATCGCCAGCAGGTCGGCGGCAGGCACATCTAATAATTTCCGCCAATCTCTCTGTGCGATATTAAGTTCCTTCAACAGCATTGCCGTTGTTTCGGCCGCTGTTACCCGAGTAGTCATCCTGACGCCTGGACCGCTTTCTATGGATGCCTTGTTAAAATAAGGTGCTGCCGCAGGCATCGTATACAAGCAGGATGTTTTCGCCCCACCCCCCGATTCGCCAAAAATCATTACATTATCAGGATCACCGCCAAACTGCGCAATGTTTTGGTTTACCCATTTCAAACCTTCGGCAATATCCAGAATGCCCATATTCCCCGAACCTTCATACTCAGCGCCAGCAATTTCATCCAGGTAAAGGAAGCCCAGCAAGCCCAAACGGTGATTGGTTTGCACCACAACGACGTCGAAATTCCGCGCCAAATTAGACCCGTCCTGCCCGGGTGACGCGCCTGACCCAATCACAAACCCACCGCCGTGGCTGTAAAACATCACAGGCCGTTTTTTGTGATCGTTCGCTGGTGTCCACACATTCAGAAAAAGACAATCCTCCGAAGGAGCGGGCTCGTTACGGCGCGGAGATTGTATGGCAGGCGCTCCAAACTGTGTCGCGTCCCGCACGCCGGTCCACGGTTGTAAAGGCGCGGGCCTGCGGAACCTTCTGTCACCAGAAATTCTGCCACCATACGGAACGCCTTTAAAAACATTGACGCCATCACTTTTGATACCTTTTATTTTGCCCGTAACCGTTTCGGCCTCAACAAATCCATCCGGCCTGGTATGTGCCCTAAACCCGGAACCTATCGTCATCGCCGCGGTGCCTAATGAAAGTTGGGTCAGAAAATATCTTCTGTTGATTTGATGCATATGGAAGTTAATTGCAGAGTGTATCAGAATTATTTGATTACCAGCAACAATACAAGAAAATACTGTAAAAGTCTAATCCAAATTTCTTACCTGATGATGGGGATTTCTTACCTCCTGAACGACTAAAAAATAGGTGTTAATTTCCCGGTTGCCAGCCTGCAAAACCTGTTCTAATTTTGGCAATCACTTCAAAACACTTTTATGAATCTTTCAAATGAAAGGATGTATCAGGCCATTATCGAGAAGGATACCCAGTTTGAAGGGGTATTTTTTACGGCTGTCAAAACAACAGGTATTTTTTGCCGCCCCACCTGCACTGCCAGAAAACCTAAGATGGAAAATGTCGAATTTGTCTTTTCGGTAAAGGATGCGTTTCAAAAAGGATATCGGCCTTGCAAGGTTTGTAGGCCACTGGAATTTTTAAATCAGGCACCGGATATGATCCGTTCGCTTCTGGAGGAGTTGGCCAATGACTCCGCCTTGAAAATCAGAGATGCCGATCTAATTGCTCGCGGGCTTGAACCCAATTCGATCCGTCGGTGGTTTCTAAAAAACCATCAAATGACCTTTCATGCCTATCAACGAATGCATCGAATTAACTCCGCGTTCAAAAACATCCAGGAGGGGCAATCAATCACAACCGCTGCATTCGATTCCGGATTTGATTCCCTTAGTGGCTTCGGTGACTCATTTAAAAGCATTTTCGGATTTTCTCCGGCGAAAGGCAAATCACAACAAGTGATTGATTTGAAACGAATCGAAACACCCCTGGGGACCATGTTTGCGTGCGCGGTGAAAGCAGGTGTCTGTCTTTTAGAATTCACCGATAGAAAGATGCTGGAAACAGAGTTCAAAATTCTTTCGAAGGCCTTGAATGCGACAATAATCCAAGGCAAAAACGATCACTTCGAAACGCTGGAAAGAGAGCTTAGCGAATATTTCACGGGCAAACGAAAACAATTCACCGTACCGATGGTTACCCCTGGTTCCAGGTTTCAAAATATGGTCTGGGAAGCGTTGCGGGCTGTTCCATATGGTGAAACCGTTAGTTACCAACAACAGGCGGCAACGATCGAGCGGCCGGATGCCATACGTGCAGTGGCGAATGCAAATGGAATGAACAAAATATCGATACTGGTACCTTGCCATAGGGTCATCGGGACGGACGGCAGCTTAACCGGCTACGGCGGCGGCATATGGCGCAAACAGTGGCTCCTCGCCTTGGAGAAGGCCAACAAGTAACTTCCCATTTTTTTATCGTCTCATTGATCCTTACCATGAATACTCCACATTCAAGGTGGCTGATGCTATGCATCATCCTCACGGCTCCTTTACTCTACGTAGTAGACATTTTCATCGTCAATATGGCGATACCAGTCATTAAACAAAAGCTAAACGCCAGTCAGAGTGACATTCAACTGGTGATTGCCGGGTACTTGCTGGGAAGCGCTTGTTGCTTGATCCCGGCGGCGCGGGCAGGAGACTACCTGGGGAGAAAGAAGGTCCTTTATTGGGGAATGTTCGCTTTCACCATAACTTCCTGCTTTTGTGGCATGTCGCAAACCCCGACGGCATTAAATATCGCCCGCTTTTTTCAGGGTATTAGCTCTGCATTCATGGTAACGCAATCGCTTTCTTTGATACAAGAGCTATTCCCTCAGCCCGCAGACCGCGCAAAGGCCATTGGTTGGTATGGAATGACGCTCAGCATTGCGGCAATAATTGGGCAGATTCTTGGAGGATACTTCGCTGAACTTGAATTTACCATACCCGGTTGGCGGTTGATCTTTCTCATTAACGGCCCACTCGGACTGGCATCCATGTGGGCTATCGACAAATGGGTGGGTGAAAGCTGTAAATTGCCCATCAAGAAATTCGATGTTGCAGGGACAGTGATGCTAACATTGGCCATCGGATCGCTGATTTATGCACTCACGGCGGGCAGGGAAGCCGGTTGGGCGGCTTGGAGCAGCTTGGTCATCATTTTCGGAGCAGTAATGCTCGCGGCCTTCTTTTGGTATCAGTATTTCAAGATTAGCCGTAATGAAGAGCCATTGATGGATGTACGCATCTTCCGGCAGCGCCAATTTTTGATTGGACTAGGTGCCGTATTGTTTCATTTCATGGTGCACACTTCTTACCTGCTGATGATAGCTGTTTACCTTCAATCCGGACTGGGCATTTCGGCCTTTACGTGCGGTGCCTACTTTATTCCGCATGCACTGCTGTTTATGCTGTCCTCATTTTTGGCGTCAAAACAGCTTATGCGTTTTGGGAAAAATGTGCTCCTAGCCGGTTCGCTGATTATTATGACGTCCTTTATTTTACACATATTCTTGCTACACCATGCAGCAGCATTGACAATCATCTCACTTATCGGATTGTATGGCCTTGGAAACGGGTTGGTTCTTCCGTTCCTTTTGAATGTAGTATTAGACGAAGTGCCCACATCCGATGCTGGAATTACCTCCGGAATCTTCTCTACATTCCAACAAATCGCGTCCGCATTAGGAATCGGTATTATCGGTGGGGTATTTTACGAAAGCCTTACAGGAAATGCCTTAGCCGACTACAAAATTGCGCTAGACAATGGCTTAATTGTCGGATTGGCCTTCCTGGTAATTGTCTTTTGTTTGCTGGGACTCACCAAGGGTACTCGTGGTCGGGAATTGGCGCCAAGAAAAAAATCAGACTTTTGATACGGTGATGGAAGGTTGAGCACACACTCCCTTGTTCTCAAAATGTTTGCTGTTGTTTTGGAATGTGCTGCTATACCAATCATGCAGCGATAGCCTAGCCAAAATGCTGATGAAATGGGTGCAAGATTGAAGGTGTCATCGCTATTGGTAGTGCCTACTAATACAACTGGTTTACCAAAGTATAAAATTGATGGGTAACTGACGTGATGCATTGAGTTACTTCCTTTTATCAAAACAACCCAATTTACTGCTAGCTAAAAGCCCGTTTCTTGCTAAGTACAGAAATCATTTTTGCTAATAAGCAGTCTCAAAAAAGACCGCAGTATTTTTGGCATTGGCGTTGTGCGCCGACACGAAGACGGCTGTGATTATTTTACAATGCTTACGTAGACAATGACATGTACCACGTTACACTACGGCTTAAAGCGACATAATGATGACATTGGGATATAGCATAAAATCATCCCCAATCATTTTTTTGAACCGTCAATCAGATCAAAAGTGTATTGCAAAGCGACATCCATGCCATTGACATACTCAAGTACATCTGGAATTACCTTGTGATCAGGAATAACTCCCCGGTCTGTAAACGAGGACGCTTTGACTTGATTCACATATTTAAACCTTGGTATGATTACCTGAACATGGCTATTGGGCAGTTCTATTTTCATGGTTTGACCGGAGGTATTCCCATTATAGCCACCTCCTGTTTCTTCACCAATGAACGTCGCTTTCAAATTGCTTTTTGTAATGGCGCAGAATTCGGCAGTGGTTGAAAATGACAGGCCATTGATCAGGATAAATACCTTACCCCGGAAATTATATGCTTGTGGCTGTAAAGTCCCGAGTAACGAGTTTTCTTCCTTTGTATAAACCTTGCCAGTTGACTCAACTGATGCATAATACCGGAATGGTTTGCTAGTCAGGTAGGAATAGAGTTGCGCCCCATATTCATCCTGGCCGCCTGCATTGTCACGGAGGTCGATGATCAGATTTTCTACATTCTTTTCATTCAATTCTAAGAAGCTTTTGACAAGGAACTTCTCGAAATACTGGTCTGCTCCACCCAGTCGGTTTCTGTCAAAAGTTTTAATCGTTAGCAATCCCACGCCTCTTTTCGGATATTCCAGACTCAGCATCTGTTCGCTTTTGCGCCCGGCATTTATTTCGCATTCGAAATCACTGGCGAGCCGTGCCGGAACCTGGATCGTTTTAATATCGCCTGCAGTGCTTTTATAATTTACTGAGAATGAATCCGCAAACCCAAATATCCAACGGTACAGAAATGGAAAGGCGCCATTGTTATTAAGTGTCTGGTTTTTCTTGGTTTCAATACTTCCGTCGGATGGCAGATAGCTGAACAATTGCGCTCTGACTTCTAAAATCGGCTTATTGTCAATAGACAAAATTTCAGTTCCTACCGGTAGCCCATCGGTATTGTTACAGCTGATAAATGCCTTATCGTTAACAAAATATAGATAGAGCGGAAATAGTTTTGTCGATTCCAGATAGCTTTTGATCAAAAGTGAAGAGATGTTCGAGCCGGTATGTCCATCCTGAATTTCACTGATTGCGAAAAGAATCTTCCTGGCAAATTCCAGTCTGGTTTGCGGTCGTGTAATTGAAAGCAAGCAGCTGTCAAATACGGCTTGTAGCCTTTCTCTGGATTTATAGCGGTATAAGCCCGGGTGCTCACTTTGAAGATAGTCACGAAAAACAACAAAATCCATGGCCAGCATTTCCGGACTAATCAAAGCCTCTGTGCCTTGCCCAACGTCTCTGATGCTTCCAGCCCCCACAGCGGAGATCCGGGTAAAACAAGAATCTTTCCCGTTTAATAGTACTATAAACTCATAATCGTTACCGGGCAAAACAGAAAAGAAAATGGAGTCAATATCCGTGTAAAAAGTAACATTATGTTTAGAATTAGGCCTTAGTACGTAGTAAACGTCCGGCTTTACTTCCGGAGAAAGATTCCATATCCCTTCCCGAATGACGTACCCGTCTTTGATCTTCACATTTGTAGCAGTTGCTTTTATCACTGGCAAATTGTGCTGTGCAAAAATGCACGTGACCGGCAGATTGAACAGGAGAAAATAGACAATAATTCCCCTTACCCAATACGGGCTAGATTCGATCGATTTCATGATGTTAGTGATTGGGAGTGAGTACTATTTTTCCGAAAAACGGATATAGCAGTAGTAGCCGAAAAATGCAGCTGCAAGGCTGAATGCCATTATTGCAAAGGAATGGGTGCCCCAGGGTCGGGTGTAATGTACGAGCGTCAGGCCAAATCCAAGTCCGGCAAAAATGAAAGACCATTTGATGCCGGATTTTCGATCCTTTCCCGGCTTGTCATTCAAGATAACGGACGCTAGTTCTTCCGGAACCCTCATTTCCAGTGCCTTGCTCTTAATTTGGAAATCAAAAAAACGCCTGAACATTTCCAGGATAAACAGCATTGCAAGTCCCATGCAAATGACGGCAATGCCAATTTTAAGCATATCACTATCCGCAAATGCCTCACTAAATGATTGCGCATTTAAGACCGACGGGGCTAAACTGGCAAATAGGGTAAATGTTATCCTTTTCATGTTTTGTGCTTTATACCGGATTAGACAGTCCGGGAGATTTTTTGTTTCAAAATTCAATTGAAATTTAACTGCTTCATTTTTCCCTGAAATTCCCGGTAACTCTCGATGACCAGTAAGATGGTCAATGCGCCGGGGAAAGCCATTGCAGTATAAAGCACGACCTGGCTCCGGTTGCTAAACAGATCGAGTAATTGTTGGCCAAAAAGAAAAACCATCGTTCCCAGAAAAGCGGCTGAAAGGAACGAAATGCCAGAAACAATCAGTAATTGCCCAACCGGACTTGCCTTAGGTTGTACCAAATGCCCCATCACTACTTCGGGCAGATCGAAATCGAAAGCCGGCCTGGTCTGCTGTCCAACTGCATGGAATAGTAATGTATACTCACGGGCCCGCGCCTGACAGCTTTCGCAATGCCGGACATGTTCTAACGCGGCCGGATTACTGTCGGCCGATTGTAAGGCATATAGTTGAATTTCGGTATCGGTAAGATGGGTTGGTTTCATAATGTCCCGTTTTTATACGCTATTGACAACTGGTCCTTTAATGTTTTCCGTGCCCTGAAAAGATAGCTTTTCACCGTTCCCTCAGGAAGTTCAACGATCCGACCAATTTCGTGGTAGCTCATTTCTTCGTGGTGATATAGCGTGATTAGGATCTTGTAAAGCGGTGGAAGTTTATTGATCTCATTTTCCAGTATTCTTGACAAATCAGCATTCATCAGCTGCTTTTCCAGGTCACTTTCATAAATGTCCGACTGATCGGCGAATTCAGGTCGCCAATCGTTGGCTTCATTTTGCAAGTTTGAAAGATCAATAACAGTCAGTTTCCTTTTTTGCAGGTAATTGGTGCATGTGTTGAACGTGATCTGCCATACCCATGTAGAAAGCTTTGACTGGAACTTAAAACTGCCAAGCTTGTGAAATACTTTTAAGTAAACGTCCTGGGCAATGTCACGGCGGTCTTCCGCATTGGCCACCATTTTGAAAACAATCTGTGTCACCATCCCTTGAGTGCGATCGATCACAGAACGGAATGCCGCTGTGTCCCCGCGTAACACACGCTCGACCAATCGTTGGTCTGACTGTTTATCATCGTTATATTCCATTCCCAGGGTTAGACAGGATGGTGGCAGGAAAGTTGCAAAAAGCTAATCCACGCAGTTAAATGGGCACCCCAGCTTTTAATTACATTTATACACCATGTCTTTTGAATTAAATGTGCTGAAAAGGGCAAATATGCATATCAAAGTCGCAATTACAACCTTAATCCAAATGCCCTCCTGGTTCATAAATACCACCGTTTTCGCGCACGATCATTAAACGACAAATGGGAGAAGTAACCACGGACCGAAGCTCCCTGCCGGCTATGCACATATGAAGAAATATAGATAACTTCAAGAACCGAAGAGTTTCCTGGTTTGTACGGACAGCCCTGGGCCAGAGCTACGATATCCTGGAACATAAGTCACTAGATTATTGAACCCTGATTAGCTGAACGCCCAGCACTGGACGACCGTCAGCTGTAATGCCTTGTATCACGACCCGTAGCGTTCGTACGATGTCTGACAATGGAAAACGCAGCTGGCTATTTCCCTGACTATCGGTTTGTATCATAGGTTTCCAGTATAGCACATCCCGGTCATCAACGGGGCCGGAAATGGTGCTGGCGATTACACCCGCATCGTAGCGTGGTACATAAAATTCACGCTGCACGGATGGATATCCAATGAATTGAATCGGTTGCATACCCTCGTTCGGTTTCGTGCCTGCCTGCATGGAACGCGCACTTTTAGAGTAAAATGCAATTACCCCGTTACCTCCCCGAACCCCGTATATACCCGCTGTGCCAGCATTTTTTAGCAGTTCGACACGTTCAATGTCTCCTGGATTGAAGTTCATCAAAACGGTTCCGTCAGGGTCTTCAATCGGTAAGCCATCCATCAAAAACAAGGGCTGTCTACCGCCCCGAATGGACACCAGATATCCAGGGGGCGCTGTCGGGCTCTCTGGTGCTGCCACAGTTCGCAGTACAGTCACGCCCGCAAAGCGCCCTTGGATCATTTCATACACATTTGGGTAGTTTGGCGATTTCTCATTGAAAATGATCGTGGCATCGGCATGATTGTGTAAGCTCCGCATTTGAATATCATCAGGCCTTTCATTGAATTTCTGCGCTCGAACAGTCACTTCATTCAATTGTTTTGCCGTTTTATCGCGGTAAAATTCGGTGTTTGCCTTTTGCCGAGTCGAGGCTTGTTCCAGTTGAGCTCCCAGCATCGGCCACTTTGGCGTAGAAGACATTTTACTGAATTCCCATAATTTTTCGGGTCCCTCCTGAACCAGAAAGGCTTCTTTGCCAGACATTTTTCTTGAATTACGCCCCGTGATTTGCACCATTAGCGTTGCGGTATCGGCAATAGCCATTCCCGCCATTCGAAAACGCCCTTGCGCGTCAGCCGCTGCCGACCTTACGAACGATTGTCCAGGCTCTGCTGACGCCACAACAATCTGAGCGCCAGGTATGGGTTGATTTTTTGAATTCAGAATGCGGCCGCTGAGCGATACCCCACCAAGCGAATCGGCTGACGACGTGCCACTAACCCGCCGCCAGCCCTGCGTCAGTAGCAGGTCGTCGAGAGATTTACGAGTCTCTGCCGAGTGGTTCATTACGTATTGGTTAGGGTTTTCAACATGCCCACGCAGCTCTCCGGTCAGCAGCAGGTGTGCTGGTAACATTGCCTCGGTGGTATCAGCGGGCACTTTGCTGGCATCGGTAATCGCCGCTGACAAGGCTGCTGACACATTTGATCCGTTATCTTTCAAATTGACGCCCAGGATAACTTCTTCACGTGGCTGATATCCATTTTTATTAAACTTTAATGTCACACGAACTGGCGTGATGAATTCCGGCACAAAAAATAATCGCTCGGCTTGTGGCTTGGCTGTGACATCGTAGAGGGTGACTTGTGCAAGACCAGGCAACCAGCCAATCATCGGCAGGCTTATCTTCGCCAGCCCATTTTGCAGGAAAATTTTTCGCTGATCGACTATCTGACCGTATTGCTGAATCAGAATGTACACGGAGTCAGCAGCGGCCCGGTTGGAGCTCGTGATCGTTAATGCCAGACGGGCTGTATCGCTAATCGCATCGGCTGAAAGCAACAGCCCCTCGTTTTCGGTTTTTGGCAAGAGAATGTGCTGCAACTGGTTGTTATAGTTTACCTCTGCGTAGTAAGTCTGTTCCGGTCTGGGCTCCATTAATACGCTGGTCATTCCATGCTGATTGGTCTGAAACCGGACTACTTCAATGCCCACATTGTCAATAATACGTCCCGCAGTAGGCAAGCCATGACCATTCGGCTGTACGATCTTCACACCTACGCGGGCTGGTAACCCTGAAATCCAGCGACCACCTTCCGGCAAAACCTGAATGTCTAATTGCTGAGAAACGGAATCAATACTTGCTGGTAAGCCGTTCCGAAGCAAATTATGAATCGACACAGACCGCTCGAAAGCGGGGCGTCGCTGCCCGTCATCTTCATCGGTATAGGCGCGCAGGCGATACATTCCTGTCGTAAGGGTATCGGACAGGCGAAAATTGCCCTGACCACGTCCGTCTACCATGCGCACCCACTGGTGCTGCACTAGTTTTCCTGTTGCCGTAATCAGGTCGACGTGCATCGCTGTTTCACCACCGGCTCGCTGGTGACTGGGAGCATCAAGTAAGTACGTGCTCATCCAGAGCCGGTCGCCGGTGGCATAAAAAGGTTTGTCAATGTGTACAAACAATGAGGGAGCCAGCAACTTGAATCGCTCGTTGAAAGCCGCACTGATGTTACCCAGACAGGTGTCAGATGGCGCAAGTTTTCCCTGTGCAGTCAATGCACCGGTTATAGCTGGCTCCATCTCACTTTTTTCGGGTTTCCATTCGGCGGGCAACATGGTTGATAGCCTGTCATCACCCATTGAGCCTTCCGTTTCCATACCCTCAGGCATTGTAATGACTCCATCGGCAGTCATTTGCATCTGTCCGCTTGGCAGTTTCATTTCCGTATAAGCGTAGCGGGCGTCCGGATAGGGGGAGAAACGGGAGGAAGCCTTTGTGTAAAATACGATCAGTTTCATGGGCGAAACCAATCTGCGTTCAGTCGGTAACCGACCGGCTTGAATCACCTTGGAAACCTGAATGGGAATCAAACGTTTGTATTCGCCTACCGCAGCGGCAAGCGTAATGGTCCGACGTTCGACGGAGATTGGCTTAGTAACATCTTCCTGATAAATCATAAAGCCAGCCTGTTCGAAAGTTCCGTCTATCAGGCTGGCCATTAGATGTCGGGTAGATCCTAGGTAAGCAGTCAGCCGATTGCGCCGGAACCGGTCGGCCTGCCGTTCGTTTTCGGGTTTGAGTTCTTCGAACCGGGCAGTACCAGCAGAATAAACCTTCCCCGACGGAGTAGCATCGAAATGCTGCAAATCATAGATCAGCCTATAACCCAGTGCCTGATTATCAATAATTAACGGCTCACTAGCCGTCGCATACAGATGTTTTTTATCTTCCTTAAAGTTAAGAACTTCACTGTTTACAAGCAGGCACTGTCCGCCGAATGGCTCACCAAGGAGTTGCTTTTTAAACTGACGTAAATGTCGTGCCGACCGCTTCGTGTTGCCCCGTACAGTTACAGCATCCAGCATTTGTTCACTTGCTTTGAGCCGGAAATTGGCTTTTTGCGAAGAAGTATTTTCAAATCGGATTTTTTGCATAGCCGACTCATACCCAACAAATGAAGCAACAATTTCCACCGTACCCAGTGAAAGTAAAGTAAGGGTATATGTTCCCTTTTCGTCAGTGACAGCCCCTTGGGTGCTGCCGTTAACATACACACTGGCAAACGGCATCGGTTTTCCAGTGGTGGCATCCGTCACGTTGCCTGTGAGTACTGCACTCGTTTGGCCATAAGCCAGCAGTGGTGATCCTAGAAGAAGAACGGCAGTTATCCAGCAAGTGAAGAGTGAGTAACGCATATTTGATAAATTACTCTCTTTAAAAGAACTCCGCTACGTATATTATACTTTGGTTAAGGTGCAATAGCCCGTACGTTGCTGGTTCGACTCCGGCTAGGTTGACCAAACCGAACTATCTAGAGAATGCGCTCTATATCAAACTTCCTGGAGGAGCTTCTGGCATATTCCTTGGGCGAGACGCCAAACTCCTCCCGAAAACACTTGGAAAAATACGAAAGGTTGGAAAAGCCCACATCGTACATCACTTCGGATACATTCCCTTCATTATTTTCCAGTAGCAGGGAAGATTTTTTGATTCTGTATTTTTTAATGATTTCATTGGCAGAGAATTGCGTCAAAGTTTTCAGTTTACGTGACAAATGGGCTGAGCTCATGCCCATCTCCGATGCCAGCACTTCCACATTGAATTCCGGATCAGAAATGTGTACTTCAACGATACTCATCACTTTTTTGACAAACTTCTCATCCACATTCTCTTTGCCGTCCTCAACTGTCGGTGTCACGATAAGATTGTGACGGACATAAGCTGTCATTTCTTCTTTGCGCTGCAAAAGATTGCCGATCTGCGCATCAAGCAGTTCAATGTCAAATGGTTTGGTAATGTAAGCGTCGGCCCCGATCCTGATCCCTTCAATTTTTTGCGAAGTCAGACTGCGCGCAGTGAGCAATATTACCGCGGTCCGGCTAGTCTTGGGATTGCTTTTGAGCATTTTACAAAACGTAAGACCATCCATAATGGGCATCATTACGTCTGAAATAATTACATCCGGCAAAAATTGAATAGCTTTCCGCAAACCTTCCTCCCCATCACCAGCGATCACAAAGCGATATTTATCTTGAAGTGTGAGGCGGATAAAATCGACCATATCCGGATTGTCTTCCACAATCATCACCAGCGGTTTGTCAGCGCCGGAATGAAGTGGTTCGTACACTTCTGTATTCGAAGATTTCCCCTCGAACACCGGATAAGAATCCGGCTCAGTGCGTTCCACCGCTAGTTGCTCCACATTTCCTTTTGGGAGCAAAATAGTGAAAACACTGCCTTTCCCCGGCTCACTTTCGAGCTGTATTTCGCCACCGTGCATTTTCACATATTCCAGCGTAAGTGCCAGCCCGATCCCCGACCCCATTTCCCGTTTTCTGGATTCGGCGGTTTGGTAAAAGCGTTCGAAGATGCGTTTTTGGTCTTCTACTGAAATGCCTACACCGGTGTCCGAAATGCCTATTTGTAGTGCAAAATCGCCGAAATTTTCGACATTAATCATTTGAACGTCAAACGCAATACGCCCGCCCTTTGGCGTAAACTTGAATGCATTTGACAAGAGATTTAACACGATCGTTTCGATCTTTTCTGCATCCGCAAATATCTCAAATTCAGGTGTGTTGCTGGTGAATGTGTAGTCGACCTCGTGCCTCGCTGCTTTGTCAGCAAAATGTGAGTAAAGCTCCCGCAATAAGCCGATGATCTCAATCTTAGAGGTGTTGAGATACAATTTATCTTCCTGCATTTTCTTGAAATCCAGCACCTGGTTGACAACCCGCAGCAAACGGTGCGAATTCTTTTCAGCCAGGGAGATCAGCTTAAAATTGTCAGCATCCAGCTTTCCATTTCGCATGATCTGGTGAATCGGCGGCAGTATGAGGCTGATCGGCGTGCGCAGTTCGTGGGAAATATTGGTAAAAAATTGTTCTTTCGTTTGCTCTATTTCCTCGGCGTGGGCAATTTCAAGTTTGCTTATTTTCAGCTCATTTTCCAGTTTGATCCTGCCCGAATAGATCTTTAATGCAAAGTAGACACCCGCAACAATCAATAGCAGATACATGACCAAAAATCCTCTACTCAACAACAATGGCGGATTAATGGTGATCTCCGTCTCGCTTGTTTCATTGCTCCATATCCCGTTGTTATTGGTGCCCCTTACTTTAAAAGTGTACGTACCGGGTGAGAGGTTGGAGTACACCGCAAAGTTTTTGTTACCTGAAGTCGTCGTCCAGTTTTCATCAGCTCCTTCTAGCTTATAGGAATACGTGTTCATTTCCGGTTGCCAGAAATGCAATGCTGCGAATTTTAATTCCAGCGAGCGCTGTCCATAATTGAGCTCAATTTTTGACATATGGGAAATATCCCTGTCCAAAATCACGTGGTCATCGACTTTTTCACCAATTTCCACTTCCTTGTTGTTCAGCAACAAATCAGTCAAAACCACCCTGGGCTGATAACCATTTGGGATTGCCTTTTCTGGTGAAAATGATATGTAGCCATTGTCTCCTCCGAAAAACAACTCACCGGAGGCAGATTTGCCCACGCAACCCGCATAGAAACTTTTAATGGGCAGATTTTTATTGAGTGGGTAAAATTCTACTTTGCCGCTTTCAGGCGTAAATTTTTCCAGCGCAGTATTGGTTGCAACCCAGATATTGCCCTTTTGATCTTCCGTGATGGTGGCCCTGGCCATATTGTGGTTCGGGATCGCGTGAAAGGATGCTTTGTTTGTTGAAGGAACATATTTAACCAGTCCATTCTCTGTTGCAGCCCAAATGCTTCCGCTTTTTGCTTGAAAGAAGCTGCTCACCGTTTTGCGATCCGCGACCCTGGCAAAAGGAACGATCCTTTTCTTGACACCAGTTTTCAGATCGAGCCGAAAAAGCTCGTCAAATTCAATCAGCCAGAGCGATTCTTTGTCTGACAAAAATTGATCTGTCTCAGCCTTTGACACCAGTTCAAAATGCAGGTCTTTAACCGCTTTCAAACTTTTCGTCGACTTGAAAATCCCGCCTTCCCAGGTTCCTATGAGCAATGTTCCGTCGGGTGTTTCTACAAAATTGTTAATGTAATTGGAGCCAAGTCCATTTTTTTGCCCCGCAGTAACTGTTTCCATGGTCTGCTTCGCATCATCCCAGACATGAATGCCCGCAACAGTCCCGATCCAGATGCGTTCGTCCCGGTCTTCATGCAAAACGGTCACATTATTGATCATCAGACGTCCCGGCTCGGGCGACTCAATGCTGAATTTTCGGCTCTGACCATTTTCTGGATTAAAACGGATAACGCCGTGCAATGTGCCAATCCAGTAAATTCCTTTTTTGCTGACCAGAAAAGACTTCACCTGACTTCCAATCGTCTGCCCGCCAACTTGTTGTGTCACATGGTGGTATTGGTATAGATTGTCCATCTGATTAACCTTGCTGATCCCGTTGGACGTTACAAACCAAAGCACACCGGCCTGATCTTCAAATATTTGCCAGATCACATTGTTAGCAATGGAATAAGGCGATTGCGGGTTATGAAAATAGCGCTCAGTTGTGTTATTGATAGGGTTATAAATGTTCAAACCAAAATCGGTGCCCAGCCAGACATTGTTATCCTTATCGGTGTAGATGGCTTTGACTACCTCGTTACTCAGTTTGGTCCGGCTGTTCAAATTTTCATGGGCACCAGTAAATGTATTGAAGCGGCATAGGCCAGTCTCAGTCCCCACCCAGAGCAACGAATCATTTCCGGCAACTGGTTTAATGTCGCAGATCAGGTTATTTTGAACACTGAGAGCGCCTTTTCTTTTCAGATCAAAGGTTTTAAAAATGTGATTTTTGGGATTCAGCTGATTCAGTTGATCATAAGTGCCGATCCATAATGCGCCTCTTTTATCTTGAAATATCGTGCGGATCGTGTTGTGGCTGAGCTTGCTGTTTTGTGTGGTTAATGTGGTGAATGTCCTGTTCCGCAGGCTGTATTTGATCAGCCCGGTCATGGTCCCGATCCAGAGATTGCCATTAGTGTCTTTCGAAAAGCAACGTATGTTCGTATGCGTTCCTGTGGGAATGCGGGTGATGGCGAAAGTGATTGTGTTTATTTTACTCAACCCGTTTACAGTCCCAATCCAAAGATCGTCCCCGTCCGCATAAACTGTCTGCACGCCGTTGCTGGGAATGGAATTGGGTGTGCCGTCTTTCTTGAAAACCCTGAAATGATACCCGTCGTACCGGGCCAGGCCGTCACCGGTAGCAATCCAGATAAAGTGATTGCGGTCTTGTGCAACAGCATTGATAAGGTTAGTCGGCAGGCCCTCGCCAACAGAAAGTGTGCTAAAAAATTTCTCCTGCCCGTGCGAACACAGACACGCCAGCATTAAAAAGAAAACAATCCCCCACGTTCTGCTTATCCTGCCTGCCCGACACATTCTCTTTTGGCGTAAAAACTGACTTTCTGAACAAAAAATATAATAAATACCAGACAAATATCAGAAAATTATCGCTTTCCGTCAGATTATTTCTAATCGAAGTTGGACGGCGGATCTACCTTGCAACCATGAATTATAATGTAAAATATAAACTTAATCCATCAATTCCATGAAGAAAATATTACTGCTTTTGCAGATTTTCCTAATGACTTCCTGCACAATGCTCTTGGCGCAGCAAACGGTCATCAAAGGAAAAGTAACTGACAACACGGGCGGCGGCCTGCCTGGCGTAAACGTGGTTTTGAAAGGAAACACGAGCGGAACATCAACAGACCAGAACGGCGATTATTCACTATCGCTTCCCAACGGCGCGACTGGCGAACAGACGCTTGTTTTTTCCTTTATAGGTTATGTCAAACAGGAAATCGCGATCGTGAACCGGACTGTAATTGATGTAAAATTGCTGGTAGACACGCAAAATCTGGATGAAGTGGTGGTCGTCGGATATGGAACCACTGCCAAGAAAAATCTAACAACGGCCATCTCCAAAGTTGATCCTACCAAAATTCCAACATCGGCCAATAACAATGTCTCCGAGCTTCTTTTTGGTCGTGCGGCGGGGTTGCAGGTTACACAGCAAAGTTCGCAGCCGGGCGGTAACATTTCTGTCTCAATCCGCGGGAAAGGCGATCCATTGCTGGTCATCGACGGCGTGGTGTATCCGGGAAACAGTATGGAACCTGGTAACGGTTCTGTTGAAATGCAAGGTGTTAATCGCGGCGGATTAGCTGGGTTGAACCCTAATGACATTGAATCCATTGAATTTCTGAAAGATGCAAGTGCGGCCATTTACGGTGTGTCGGCGGCCAATGGCGTAATGATTATTACAACCAAAAAAGGAAAAGCGGGCCGTATGAGTGTAAGCTACGACGGCAATCGTTCTTTTTCACGAAATATGCCGTATCTCAAACCATTGAATGCATCGGATTACATGCTGTATTTCAATCAATTGAATGTAGACAAATACCAGTCGGACCGCAATATGGCGCCATTTGGAACTGTACCAGCCGACCTGAGCGGCTACACGCAAAAATTTACTGATGAGCAGATCCGTAACGCGGGAGAAGGAACAGACTGGCTTGGAGAGGTTTTGCGCCCGGGAAGCATTGATAACCATAATGTGAGTGTTAATGGAGGCACCGAGAAAGCAACCTACTTTTTTTCCGGCAACTATTTCAACCAGGTTGGATCCATGGAAAAATCCGATCTGACGCGATTCTCGGGCAGGCTGAATGTTTCGTTTGTTTTAAGCAAAATATTCAGACTGAATGTGAATGTGAATGCAAACCGCAATGCCTATTCCAATCCGCAGGCAGGCTGGCAAACGGGCGGGTCGGGTTCGCAGGGTTTTAACGCATTACAAGCCGCACTGGCATACCCTTCCTCTGTTCCTGTGTACAATGCAGACGGAACATATAGCCAGTTCGCTCAGACCGGCAATCCCGTGTCTTTATTAGATATTAAGGATAAAACAAAAGCACAGGGCTTGCTGGCTAATACGTCACTCGACATTGACATTATTCCAAACACGCTGACAGCTAAATTGCTATATGGTAATAATAGCGAATATTCAATTCGTGATTTCTACATTCCCGTTACCGTTTTTTGGGGGCAACTTTATAAAGCAAGGGCTTCACTGGCTGAAACACGCAGACAAAATCAGACGATGGAAGCGACCATGTCATACAAAAAGTCATTCGGCGACTGGCTGAATCTGGATGTTGTTACGGGCGTGGGTCAGTATCTGGAAGATTTTTCAGGTTTCAGTGTAGAAACTTCGGATATGCAGGATGCGATCAATACTGACAACCTGGCTTCTGCTACCGGCCCGAAAGTCATCGGTTCTTACAGGGGAGTTAACAAGCTGCGCTCTTTCTTTGTCCGTAGCAATTTCGATTTTCTGGATCGTTACCTGCTTTCGCTGACCGTGCGTCGCGATGGTGCAGATAAGTTTTTCCCGGATAATAAATACCAATATTTCCCTTCTGTTTCGGCAGGTTGGAAGATTAATAATGAGGCGTTTATGCAAGGTATTCAAACGATCAGCACATTAAAACTGCGCGCCAGCTACGGTATGACGGGCGAGCGTCCGGGCAGCGTTGCTTATGGCGCTTACGGTGCTGATCCTAATGCGGTTACATTTAATAATGGCTCGGCGGTCTATTTTCCTTATCGCCTCACAGCATTTGATAATCCAAACCTGCGCTGGCCGATTACAAAGACGTTTAATGCGGGTCTGGATTTTGGTTTGTTTAAGGAGCGCGTAACCGGTTCTGTGGATGTTTTTACAGAAAACCGCACGCGTTTGCTAAGCAGTGCGACCACCCAGCAATTGTCCATTATCTCAACTTCTCCGATCAATGGCGGTCATCAGCGACGCAAAGGTTTTGAATTCAGCATTAATACGGAGAACTTGAAAACCAAAGATTTCAGCTGGAACACGACATTGAATGTCACGCATTTTACAAACCGCTGGGTGACCCGTTTCCCGAACGATCCTCCCGCCCAGTATGGTCAAGTGAATGATCCTGTGGGTGGCGATATTATTTATGTGTATCAGACAAACGGCATTTTACAAGCAGGACAGGAAGTGCCTGCCTGGCAGCCGGCATCTGCCAGTAAGCCTGGAAACCCCATTTTTGTCGATAACAATGGCGATGGAAAATTGGATTTCAATGATGTTAAAAGCTACTCCGGGATCCCCAAAGCCATCGTCGGATTTGGTAACAACTTCACCTATGGCAAGTTTGACCTGAGCGTATTTTTCTACGGGCAATACGGTGCGTGGGGTAATGACTTCACTACGCTGTGGGGTGATCCGGTAAGTTTGCTGTCGAGCAACCAAAGCGGAACAGAGCGAATCAAAGATGCATGGAGCACGTCCAATCCAAACGGAACGCTACCTGGCGCAGCTTACAATGAAGGTGCGATTGCATTGGATGCCGGACTTGACACTCGGCTTGTAAAAAGGGATTTTCTTCGCTGCCGGAATGTCACTCTGGGCTATACCATCAATTCAGGTGGTTTGACCAAATATGTGAAGAGCCTCAGACTTTTCGCGGATGTACAAAACGCATTCATCCTGACAGGTTTCAAAGGCGTCGATCCAGAGATTCAGGCGAGCTCTATCAAAGGCGGGCCAGCCCCTTATCCGATGGTAAGAACGGTATCACTTGGTTTGAGAGCTAATTTTTAACATTTCGACATCCAAAATCACATGAAAAAGATAATCATTGCCGGTATACTGGCTGCCAGCTTATCCATTACCAGCTGCGAGAAAAACTTTGATCCGGTGCTCACCGGCGTACTTTCCCCTGCCAATTTTCCAAAAACCGAGGCAGACTTTAAACTTTATGCTTTGCAGGCCTATAAGCCCTTTGGTTCCAAATGGGGATATAGCGATGTGGAATACCAAAACATGTTTTTCAGCCCGGAATACGGACATCTGGCGATGTTTGATCTACCCACGGATCAAATGAATGTGTTTACGGAGTGGGGCGGTTTCTGGGAATTTTTTAGCAAAGGAGATTTTACATTTCTGAGAACGCAGGGCAAACAAAGTCATTTTGAAAAAGTGCGTTATATCACCAGAATGACTCAGGTTATTGCCGATATTGAAAAAGCAACCATTAGCGATGCCGCCAAAAACAAGTTTATTGCCGAGGCCAGAATGGGACGCGCCTGGACGATGTACTATCTGTTGCACATGTACGGTCCAGTGCCAGTGATATTTGACGCGTCCAAGATCAACACCGATGCCGAAAGTGACCTGACGCGCCCATCGCGGGAAAATTATGTATCGATGATTGCAGCTGATCTCAATTTTGCGGCTGAGAATCTGGAATTAAGTCCTTCGGAATATGGCAGGTTCAACAAAGGGTTGGCACTGGGGATGCTTACGCGGTTATATTTGAATGAAAAAAATTGGGCTGAGGCCGAAAAAGCGGCGCGGGCAACGATTGCATTGGGCAAATACAGCCTCGTTTCCGATTACGCCGGATTGTTCCGCGAATCGACGGAAGTGAATACAGAAACCATTTGGGCTGTGAACTGTGACCCGGTTGCACCTACTAATGGTGAAGGCGGCGGCAATTTTAATGCGATGGCGTTGTATTGTCTACCAAACGACTTCAAAAGTATCAAGCTTGGTGGTGGCTGGGCCAACCCGAGCGGCGTCTTCTGCCCTACCTGGGCATTTTACGACACATTTGATCCAGCTGACAAGCGGAGGAATCTGCTGGTTGCGACGTATACCGACAAAACCGGCAAAGCGAGAAACCGCACCAACATGCGGGGTCCCGTTTTGAGAAAATATCCTGACGAATCTTCGCCGGGTGCTGATGTTCAGGGGAATGACATGCCGGTTCTTAGGTACGCTGATGTAACGCTAATGCTCGCTGAGGCCATTAATCAGTTAACAGGCCCGACGGCTGAGGCTATTGCGCTGGTGAATGACGTGAGAACGAAACATGGTGGCGTTGCAGCACTACCCGCGACGGCTAAGGCTTCGAAAACTGCATTCAATGACGCTATTCTGCGGGAAAGAGGCTTCGAGTTTTATTTTGAAGGCATCCGGAAGATCGACCTGGTTCGTCACGGAAAATGGTCATCCGCGCTGGAAGCAGCGGGAAAAGTAAACCACGGCCCGTCTGAATTATTTCCTTTACCGCAATATGTGATCAATGTAGGTGAGGGAAAAATCGAACAGACACCCGGATATTGATATTAAAAAAACAACTGACCCATTAACCTTTTCTTAAAATGAAGATTGCCCTTACCTTTTTACTCCTCCTCTTTTTTGCTTGCCCAATCGCTTTTTCGCAAAAGTCTCAGGATGTTTATGTGGACAAAGATGGCGTGATGCGCTGGGGTACGACGAATGAGGAAGTAAAGGGGTTTGGGGTAAATTACACCGTTCCTTTTGCCTACGCTTACCGTGTGGCAAAACAACTGAATGTGTCCCCGGAAAAAGCCATTGACGATGATGTGTACCATTTCTCCCGCTTGGGTTTTGATCTTTACCGGGTTCACGTCTGGGATACAGAAATCAGCGATACGCTAGGCAATTTGTTGGAAAATGAGCATTTGAAACTGCTGGATTATGCATTAAAAAAAATGAAGGACCGCGGTATTAAGTTCGTGCTCACACCCATTGCCTACTGGGGAAACGGCTGGCCGGAAAAGGATGAAAAGACACCGGGATTTTCCCGGAAATATGGAAAAGCAGCTTGTCTGACTAATCCCGATGCGATCCAGGCGCAGCAAAATTATTTGTATCAGTTTTTGAATCACGTCAATCCTTACACAGGAATTGCCTACAAAAATGAACCGGACCTGATTGCCTTTGAAATCAGTAATGAGCCTCAGCATGGCGGGAAAGCCAGCGATGTGACAGCATTCATTAACGGCATGACGAGCTCGATGCGAAAGACCGGCTGTAAAAAACCGGTCTTTTATAACATTAGCCACAGCATTCACCTCGCGCAGGGTTATTTTGATGCTGATATTCAGGGCGGAACATTTCAATGGTATCCCACCGGATTGCAGGCCAAACATGAGATCATGGGCGATTTGCTGCCAAATGTGGACGACTACAAAATCCCCTTCGCAGCCAATCCGAGGTTTAAACAAATGGCGAAGATCGTCTATGAATTCGATGCTGCGGATGTGGGCCGCTCTTACATTTATCCCGCCATGGCGCGCAGTTTCCGGACGGCGGGCATGCAGCTTGCCACGCATTTTGCCTATGACCCAACCTTTTTTGCATATGCCAATACGGAGTATGACACACATTACATGAACCTGATTTACACGCCGCAGAAAGCTTTAAGCTTAAAAATAGCGTCGGAGGTTTTTCACAATGTGCCGCTTTATAAAGATTTTGGCAAATTTCCCGCAGATACCGCTTTTGGTGATTTCAGGGTGAGTTACGGGCAGGATTTGGCGGAAATGGTGACGAAGGAAAAATTTATCTATACTAACAATACGGCCACCCTTCCCCGCAATACAGCAGCATTAGAACATATCAGCGGCTCGGGCAACTCGGCGGTTGTAAAATACGAAGGAACGGGCGCGTATTTCCTGGACAAGCTTGAAAATGGCGTGTGGCGATTGGAAGTTTTGCCTGATGCGATCTGGGTGCAGGATCCATTTGGCTACAATAGTTTGGACAAAGTGCTTGCTGTGATCAACTGGCGACAGTGGCCGATGTCGGTACAGCTACCGGATTTGGGAGATGAATTTGAGATCAGACCATTGAATAAGGGAAACACGGCTAAAAGTGTCATGACCAAAAATCAGAGATTTGACATTACTCCCGGCACTTATATGCTCGTTAAAAAAGGGGCTTCAAGCAAGTTGAATGCAACCAGCAAATGGAAGAATATCACATTGAACGAATTCGTAGCACCTGAAACAACGCTGACAAAAACCCACGTGCTTCACACGCCAATGAAGGAGGTTTCAGCGGGCGAAAGCGTACCAGTCAAAGTGCAGATTGTATCTTTAAAAAAGCCCGAAACTGCCAATATCAGAATTCTTACACAAGGTGAAAAGCCTGCGGACTTGGAATTAGCGCACGTGGGTGGCTATCATTACTCTGCACTTATCCCATCTGAAATCTTGAAAGGCAATGTATTGAAATACAGCATTGTAACCAGAGATAACGGAGTAGAAAACCTGTATCCCTCCGACCAAGAAAAACCTTTTGAAACCCAAATTCAGCCGAAATCTTCACCGGTCACCATTTTTAACGCTGCGCAGGATCACGAACAATTATTAAGACCATATCTGAAAACTTCACGCTTAACGCCCACAACCGAAACCGGACCTTCCGAACTGAATATAAGCCCAGAAAAAGCGGAAGAATATGCGATGCGGTACAATTTTAAAAGCAATATAGCGGGCCGTACTTCGGATTTGTCATCGAGAAAGAAGCTGGTCTTTTACGGACGCTCACTCAATGAGAAACCTTGCACCATTCAGCTTGCTTTAATCGGCAAGGATGGTTCCGTATACGGCGCGACATTGGATGTGAAACCGGAAAACAGCACATATGCTGTGTCGCTGGACAATCTTAAAAAAGTAGATTTCATCAGTCTCCCGCGCCCTTACCCGGGATTTTTACCCTATTCGTTAGACACCACTCCGAAGGCTGGCAAAGTAGATTTAATGAATGTTGAGACATTACAGATTGCCATCCTAACACAAGCAACCGATCAGCCTCAAAAATCCCTTGTGGGTATCGCCATTCAGAAAGTGACTTTGGAATGACATAACCTCCCGGTAACTTACATTGGGTCCCAGTAATTTATCCGAGCACTTCCCGGAGGATTTGTATAAATTGCCTTTTTTACGAAACACCTTTTTCCAATGTCACATACTACCTCTAATCCGAAGATCCACGAAGGCCGTAACTTGAAGAGATTCAGGGAAATGCTTCAAATCAAACAAGATTATCTGGCGTTTGAGCTCGGCGAAGACTGGAACCAGCAGAAAGTCTCTTTACTCGAACAAAAGGAAAAGATTGACTCCGATATTTTGGAGCAAGTGGCGGCGATCTTGAAAATTCCAGTTGAGGCGATTCGGAATTTTGATGAGGAGAGAGCCGTGAATATTATTGCAAATACTTTTCAGGAATTTCACGATCAATCTGCCGGGGTGAATTTTCAGCCAAATTACAATATCAACCCGGTTGAAGAAATCATGAAATTTCACGACCAAAAAATGGAGCTTTATGAGCGGATGTTGAGGGAGAAAGATGAGATGATGGGACGGTTGGAGCGGTTGATTGGGAACAATTGAATAGGAAGCTCTTTTTCCAATAAAATATAAAAAAATAACACACCTATGAATAGATCTGACACTCCAGCAACATCTTTTATACACGATGTTGTACAAATTTTACAGCTGGCGCGGCAAAAAACTTATAGTGCGATAAATAGTGAAATGGTGATCGCCTATTGGCAAATGGGAAGAAGGATAGTTCAGGAAGAGCAAAATGGAGAGCAGAAAGCCACATATGGTGAGGCAATTTTGAAAACGCTTTCCGTCGCCCTTACCGCTGAATTAGGCAAGGGGTTTTCTTACGCTAACATTAGAAATTTCAGACAATTTTATCTTACATATCCTGACGAAGCAATTTGCTACACAGTGTGTAGCAAATTGTCATGGAGCCACAACAGGCTCATTATGAGAGTAGAAGTTCCAGAAGCAAGGGTGTATTACCTAAAAGAATGTTCAAACCAAATGTGGAGTGTAAGGACGTTGGAGCGCAATATCAATTCCCATTATTATCAGCGTTTACTTTCTTCGCAAACCAAATCAGACGTTTCTATTCTTGATCAAGACTCCGATAAGATTCCAGCCAACGATTTTATTAAAGATCCATATGTTTTCGAATTCCTAAATATTGCCGAACCAGTTAGTGCATTGGAGCAGGACATTGAAAAAGCTTTAATCGGAAACTTGCAACAATTTTTACTAGAATTAGGAAAAGGCTTTTCCTTTGTCGGACGACAATTTAGGATCAGCACAGAAACAAGTCATTTCTATATTGACCTCGTTTTCTACAACTATCTTCTTAAATGCTTTGTACTTTTTGATTTAAAAACAGGCAAGCTAACACACCAGGATACGGGGCAAATGGATATGTATATTCGAATGTTCGACGACCTGAAAAAACAAGATGATGACAATCCAACGATTGGAATTATTCTTTGTACTGAAAAAGATGAAACTGTTGTGAAGTATAGTATTTTGAATGATAGCAAGCAATTGTTTGCTACGAAGTATATGCTTTATTTGCCAACAGAGGAAGAATTGATTGCGGAGATTGAGCGGGAGAGACGGCTTCTGTCAATGCAATTGAAAGGAAATGAAAAATTAAAATAAATGGAAGAAAATTCCACCGGGGAAAGAATAAGAAGTCAGTTTTAATCACGCCAATTGATGAAAGTACTGAAACTGATGTTTTTTTTTCGGATACCACAAGTGTTAAATTCTATTAAAGAAGGTATTGAAGGCTGGAAGAGTAACTTCCAGCCGCGATCTTAAAAACATATGGGCAGATATTCTGTAAACTTGTAATCAAGTCACCCAACCCTAACCCCAATCAACTCCCCTCCTAGCTCCTCCTCAATCCGGAAAATCGTTTCAATCGTTAAATTGCTACTCCCTTTGACCCAAGAATTGACAGTTTGAAGAGTTACCTGCGACTTCTCCGCCAAATCCTTTTGGCTCATTCCAAGTTTTTGTAGCTAATCAAAAATACATCAGATTAGCCGCCGGTCAGTATCAATTATCCTACAACCAGACTTTCATCGGGGCGTTTCAGCCACTCTCTGTAAATTCCGAGATTTATAAAACACACTAAATCTGAATGCATCTTACTTCCAACCAGTACCCGCAAATTCTCGCGGAACTAAAAGTTACCATCCGTCAAAGTCGCCTTAAAGCATCCCTTTCGGCCAATGCAGAAATGCTGATGCTGTATTGGCAGGTCGGAAAAACGATCGTGGAGCAGCAGAAAGCCGCAAGTTGGGGAGCGAAAATCATCGATCAGTTGGCATCAGACCTTCGAAAAGAATTCCCCAACATGCAGGGACTTTCGCCCAGAAACCTCAAATACATGCGACAATTTGCGACTGCATACCCCGACCGGGAATTTGTGCAAGCGGCACTTGCACAAATTACGTGGTACCATCATATCACACTTTTGACCAAAGTCAAAGAGCCGGAGGAAAGGCATTTCTACATTCGAGAAACCGCGACGCAGGGATGGTCCAGGGACGTGATGGTCGCCCAGATCGAGACGGGTTATTACCGTAGAAAAGGCTATGCACTCACCAATTTCAACAAAACATTGCCCGACCCAATGTCGGATTTGGCTAAATACATTACAAAAGATCCATATGTATTTGATTTTCTGACGCTGGCAGATGAACACAATGAAAAAGATCTCGAAGATGCATTAACCGATCATATCACAAAGTTTCTGTTAGAGCTAGGAGCTGGATTTGCCTATGTGGGCCGACAATATCATTTGGAAGTTGGCGAACAAGACTTCTTTATTGATCTGCTGTTTTATCATGTGAAGTTGCATGCCTATGTAATAGTCGAATTGAAAAGAGGAAAGTTCATGCCGGAATATGCCGGGAAATTGAATTTCTATCTATCTGTAATCGACGACCAACTTAAATCAGAAATAGATCAGCCGAGCATTGGAATATTAATATGTCAATAGAAAGACAAAGTTGTGGCGGAATATGCATTAAAAGACATCAGTAAGCCAATTGGAATTTCTTCCTATAAATTGACTGAATCCATTCCGGAAAATTTGAAGGGAAAACTGCCTTCGATCGAAGAACTGGAAAAGGAGCTCGAAGTTTTGACGAGTCAGGATGTTGCAGACAATAGTTGATATATTCCTTTTTTAATTCACCCCACCTCAACCCCAATCAACTCCACACCAAAACCTCCCCAATCCGCACAATCTTTGCGGCTGCGCGCTCTTTCCAACTTATTAAAAGGTAGCGCTCAGTACCCTTACTTTTTCTGAACCATCCCAATATCCGTTAACCACCACAAAAAACTTTCAGGCCAGTATTTCAGGGTTTCTCCTTTTGTAAAATCCATGGCAAATCCATGAGAGCCTTTATTGTAAATATGCATTTCGGCCGGAATCCCTGCTTTCAGCAACGATGAATAAAAGTCAACACTTTTGGAGGCCTTAGTCAACTTATCGTCGTGGGCATTGATGATAAAAACCGGCGGACAACTTTCCTTTTGAACAGTATAATTCTTTAAAAATGCAGCATAAAAAAGACCTGCGAAATTGGGTTTCCAGCTCACCTTCCCGGAGCCCTCATTTATTTCGTCGGTTGCAGCGAGTTCTACAGCCAATGTTCCACCAGCCGAAAAACCTGCTATGCCAATTTTGTTCGGATCAATTTTAAGTTTAGCTGCATCTTTTCGCAAAGTGATAATGGCTTGCTTTGCATCATCGAATGCCGCTTCGAAATATGTATCTCTGGGAATTACAAAATTTTTGCTGCTATCTCTGGTATTCAAGCGATATTTTAGCACCATCGATGCCACGCCCTGTTCTTTTAGCCAAAGTGCAAGGTCGGTTCCTTCCCGATCGAACCAATTATCTACAAAACCGCCTCCGGGACATATCACTACGGCGACCCCAGTTTCTTTTGCGGGCGGTGGCAGATGAAGAACGTAAGTTGGAACGGACACTTTGCGAAAGACCCGGTTCTTCTTTGAAAGAGACTGGGGATTTACATCGAAATTTACCACCTCTTCGGCAGGATATTTCACGGGATTATCTTTGATACCCGACGGCCATAGTGGTTTTTCTTCGGATGTTTGGGCATCAACGGTAAGTCGCAGGGTAAGCGAAAGACCAAGTGTTAAAAGAATTATCGAAATGTTTTTCAAGTTCATAGCGTAAGATTTATAATCAGAAACTCTTCAAAAAATAAGAATTTAGTTTTTTCCTTAGGACAAAATCAATTTTTAAAGATTTCCTGCAAGGTCGTAGCGAGGTATTGCTTGCAATTTATCCAGTTGTGCCCGCCAGGTACGATATAACTTTTGACACGGATTTTCTTGTCCTCAAACATGGCAATGTTCTTTTTCACGCTTTCGTATAAGAAATCATCTGTACCCACACTGATGGTAAGCAGCTTTAACTGGCTGTTGATTTTGTTGGCGTCAGGAGAATAATTCGAAAAGTTTTTTTGAAACTCTTCCGTAGCGGTATAGGGTGCATAAGAACATATGTAGGCAAACTTGTCGGTGTTAGTTAATCCAATATTAAGCGTTTGGCCTCCACCGACAGAGAATCCTGCAACGGCTCTATGCTTACTGTCCGTAAGAACCGGGTAGTTCGATTCAACAAAAGGGATAATATCGTTCACTACATCTTTGGTAAAATCGGACATTGGAGCAGGCCTGACATTACCATAAGGCATCACAATGATCATTGGAACTGCATTGCTTTCTGCAATCAGGTTATCCGCAATCAGATTAGCACGTCCTACTTTGGTCCATGTTTCTTCTGTATCTGACCCTCCATGTATTAAATAAAGTACAGGATATTTTTTTGTGTCGTTTGGTTTAAATCCGGGAGGTGTATAGATCAACAATTGGCGGGTTGTTCCAAGTGTTTTTGATTGATAATAACGATAGCTGATCTTTCCATGCGGAACATTTTGCAGGGAATGAACCAGCGGTGTTTTTCCAGGAATCTCAATGATGCTGCGCTTAAAGCGTTCATTCGCAAAAATATGGGTGTTATTTGGATCTGCGATCTGTACACTATCCACCAGGAAGGAATAGGGATAAATTTCCGGCTTCACCGGGCCAATCGTAACGCTCCAAATACCCGACGTATCTTTGGTCATGGACTGTGGAGCATCCAGGAACTCTCCGCTCACCATTACCTTTTTAGCCGTCTTTGAATAGTATTTGAATGTTACCTTGTTATCAGCATGTACTTGTGGTGAACCGATAGAAGGTGGCCGTTGGGCAAAAGAGTTGGTCGACCCCAAGAATATCAGGATTATGATAGAAATGAAGTATTTCATCGCTGATTGATTGTTCATTTAAAAAGCAGTTGAGCGGTTTCCGTCAAATAAGTCCTGACGTTTATCCATGTGTGACCTCCTCCTGTGATCAGGCTTTTATAGTTGATCTTTTTTGCGGTGAGATAGTTCAAAAATGTCGCAACGTCATTGTACATGAAATCTTCGTTTCCTACACTTACCCACAGCAGTTTCAATTGTTTATTGGTGGCCTCCGCATTGGAAGTAATGGCTGAATAGGTGCCATCCAATTCACTTGTAGGTAGGTTGGCAGCATAGGCACAGATCCAGGAAAATTTAGCAATGTTCCAAAATGAAGTGCGTAAGGTTTGTCCCCCACCACGGGAAAAACCACCGATGGCACGACTGTCCCTGTTAGCAATGGTGCGATAGGTTTTGTCGACAAAAGGAATCACATTCTCTGTAAGGTCATCTGAAAATCGGCGCATTCTGACAATTCCATCCGGGCTGTCTCTTACCGGGTCCGGGGGCGTAGGGTCACCCTTTTGATGCGCCATTCTTGCTTCCATATTGCCATAGGGCATGACAACAATCATAGGCTTTGCTTTGCCTTCTGCAATCAGGTTATCAAGTATGAAGTTGGTACGGCCGACCTTGAAAAAAGTCTCTTCTGTATCTGTTGTCCCGCTTATTAAATAGAAAACCGGGTATTTTTTAGACGCATCTTTATCATAACCGGGAGGTGTATAGACAACCACTGTACCGGTTGTACCTTCAACAGAAGAATAATATTCGTAATTCACGGAGCCATGCGGAACGTCCCGAACAGCATGTATCAAGGGCGTAAAGCCGGAAACTTCAAATAGACTTGATTTGAAACGTTCATTGGGAGAAAAATCTTCATTTGCCGGGTCCATTACACTTACACCATCTACGACAAAATTGTAAGAATAAATGTCAGGTCGTACCGGGCCAACAGTTACACTCCATATGCCAATGCTATCTTTTATCATGGCAACGTTTGAAGCCCCAAACAGCCCACCTGCAAGCTTTACTTCCCGTGCCGACGGAGCCAGGTAACGAAATGTAACTTTCTTGTCGGCTAATACCTGAGGCGATACCACAAAAGGACCTCTTGGCGGCTGCGCCTTCCCATAAAAGAAAAGACAAAGCATCACCCAGGTAAAAAAGATTCGTGCAACAGTTGTACGGTGCATTTTATGTAAGTTATTTGAAAATCTTCTAAAACGGTTTCATATCTGTTTTAAAAACGCATTCAATACTTCCACCGTTTTCGCCAGCTTGTCGTGATGCAGATTGTGCCCTGCTCCATCAATATGGATCAATTTGCCGTTTTGCATGACGCGAGCCGCTTCTTCATTGGCCTTGCGTACTTCGGGCTTCGCATCTGCTTTTAGAATCAGTGACGGCACCTTGATTTTTGCGAGGGCATCTGCAGTACTCATCGTGCCTGTAAGGGCCTGGGCTTGCTCGGGCGTGTAAGGCCCGTGATATTGCTTTTTTGAGACTGCCCAATAATATATATCCAAATCAGCCCACAATGGATTTTGGCGCTTGCCTTTTGCTACAACCTCTTCAAATGGCGTATTATTCTGGGCTACTAGGGTATCCGGACTTTTGAACATATTGGGCCTGCGTACTTGCGCCGCGCTTGATTGTGCAGATGCAGTTTGACCTCTACGGGCAGTATCAGCTGCCGATGGTGCAGGCTGGGCTGGACGATTACCAACAAATGGATCAAGCATGATAATGGCTTTGGCCAGATCAGGATACTGCGCCCCTACCCGCATGACGGTGGCTGCTCCCATCGAATGCCCCATTAGTATCGGCTTGTCAAATTTCATGAACTTTACAAAATCCACTACGTCTTTGATCATCGTTTCGCCATTATCCGTTGCCGTAGGCGGATCGGTCAAACCGTGACCGCGTGCATCAATCATATAAATATCATAAGCGTCCTGCAATTTCAAGGTCAGTGTAGTCCAGCTAAGCCCGATGTCGGTATAACCGTGCACCATGACCATCACAGGTTTACCCGGCGCCGGCTTGGCGTGATAGTAATGCGAGCGTATTCCATTGACATAGGCATAACCATCGGTCCAGCCTTCGGGAAATTTCACAGATTGAGCATTGACGGATATCGTCGGGATTAGCACCGACAGCATCAGCATGGATAGATACTTTTGAGCTTGTGACTTCATGGTTAATTTCATTTGTGGTTTTATTTTAAATCATGGACAAAAAATGAAAGCACAAGATTGGTTTATCCACCTGCGCCAAACCGAATTGCTTTGATTCTGATTGGAGCGCCGGTAAAGACAAAATAAACATCCTTTACACCCGATGCTGCACCGGCAGCAATGTCAAGAATCATTTTATCACTGTATTCACCGGAAAACTTACCTAACAGAATTCCGTCTGCGCTGCCTGCATGTGCCTCGATTGTTCCGGAAGGAGGTGTCGGTGCATTACGCCCGGGAGCACGGATAATTTCAATTTGTTTGATGCCGGTCAGATCAGTTCCTTTAAGCCTGAAAGACGCGCCGGAATTCCTGACAAATGCCATGGTACTGTCATTGTTAAAACTTATTTCTTTGACCTGGTCGGCAAGAGTGACCGGCACTACTGGATTTCGAAGGATAACAGTTGCTTCCGAGGATTGGGAGGACGCTGTTTTTGTACCGCGATCGGCGTATGCGGCGCGGAATATGAAGCTGCCTTCCGTATCACCCTTAGGCACAGCCGTTGTATAAGTACCTTTTACAGGCAATGTTTTGGCTGGTTTCGGTGCATCCGACAAACTCATAATGTAGCGGACAATTCCTTTCACATCGCTTTCCGCCATGGTCGGGTGCGCTGGCATAAATGCGTCGCCCCAAACACCCGAGCCACCATTTAATATCTTCTTGGACAAACCTGCAACAGCGGTTGGATCACCCTTGTATTTGGCAGATATAGCCGTAAAAGAAGGGCCCAGCACCTTTTCTTTAATGGCATGACAAGCCTTGCAATCGCCATTATTGATCAGCGAAATCGCGGTTGCATATTGCGCCGAAGCATCCACACTCATTTGCTTTTGTGCGATCCGGGTTAAGTTAAAACCCTCTGACAGATAGTTGGTACTGACAGAAACCTGAGAAGGCGCTATTTTCTTGTTGGCAAGACTGCCATCTTCCTTGTCGCTTACACGCACCTCATAGTCAATGCTTTTTCCTGGGAAATAGAAGGTCGAGTTTCCTTTGGTAATTTTAAATTCGACCACCGGAGGTTCATTACCTGCTTTCATTTCAACTGATTTGCTATTTTTCTCCCCCGCTTTGTCCGTTACAGTCAGGGTTGCCTGATAAGTGCCCGGCGTGGTAAAAGTGATGGACGGATTAGCCTCTTTCAGTGTTTTGAAAACAGCATTGTTTTTCCTGACTACCCATTCATATTGCAGCGCGTCGTCTTCATCAAAGTCTTTTGTGCCTTCCGAAGATAGCGTGACTTGCATCGGAAGCGCGCCTGCCGTTTTACTGGCTGATGCCTCTACCAAAGGTTTTCTGTTCCCGCTGTTGTATTCGATCCGGATCAATTCTGCCTCCGGATTATCTTTAAAATACCCGTTTCCATATTCCAGCACATACAGGTCACCGTCAGGCCCGAATTTCATGTCAATCGGCCCTTTTAATTTCAAATCGGGAAGAAAGCGCTCCATCGATTTGTATTCGCCGTTTTCATCCATTTCCACCACATTGATCCAGCCCCGTACCCAGTCGGTGATGAACCATTTTCCTTCGTAGTAGTCGGGAAATAATCGTGATGCATTTTTGAAATCATCTTTCCTGAATACCGGCCCGCCGACTGCGCTGTTGCCCCCGCTTTCCATCAGCGGAAATTCCTGGCTTTGCGCTTTTGAATACCAGATAAATGCAGGCTGTGCAGCCGGAAGCTCTTTTAAGCCTGTGCTGTTTGGAGAATTGTTGACCGGATGGGCAGGGTCAAATGGTGCTCCGGAAACTTTGGTGGCGAAGTCATATTTCACGTAAGCCTTGTTATTGGCTACGAAATACGGCCATCCGTAGAAACCCGGTCCTTTGGCTCGGTTGAATTCATCATAGGATTGCGGTCCGCGTTTTTCGATGTCGTCACGCGACCCATCCGGACCTACTTCTCCCCAGTAGAGCCATCCCGTTTTCGAATCGATCGTTGGCCGCCACGGGTTTCTGTTGCCCATCGTGTAAATTTCGGGTTTGGTCTGTGGCGTTCCCGGAGGAAAAAGGTTACCCTTTGGAATGGTGTAGCTACCGTCCGGCTCAGGATGGATACGCAGAATTTTTCCTCTCAAATCATTCGTGTTCGGAGATGACTTCTGGGAGTCGCGAGGCGATTCTCCGGGTCTTTCGTCAAGAGGAGCAAAACCGTCGGAAGCACGGGAAAATGTATTGTCACCCGTAGTCAGATACAGGTTTTTGTCTTTGTCGAAAAGCATCCCTCCGCCTACATGGCAGCATTCTTCACGCTGAACGGGCACTTCCATAACCACCTTTCGCGAGCTTTCCAGTAACTCCTTACCATGCCACTCGTAGCGCACCAGCACGTTTTTCGCCTCGTCGCCAGCCAGGGAATAGTAAATGTAGATCCAGTGGTTTTTATCATAATCAGGATCCAGAATGACGCCCTGCATACCATCTTCCCCTTCGGTGACTTCTCCTGCTTTGTTTACATATTTTGTACTGACGGCAAACTCAGCCACCATTTCCATAGTCTGCGACTTTGGATCATAAACCTTCAACTTACCCTTCCGCTCCGCATAAAGTACCCTGCCGTCTTTTAAAATTTGAAACTGCATGGGCTCTTCAAGTCGTTGCGCAAGAACCACCTTGGTGAACCGGTTACTTTCCGGCTTTTTAGGTGTTTGCGCTAATAATGAGCGAATTGGCAGAAAGGCAATGAACAATGAGAAAGCCCCTAATAAAGGCTTTCTCAAACATTTTGTCAGGAAATTGTAAGTATGGAACATTATTTAAACAGTTGGTAGGCTTTACTAAGAAATGGTTTATACATCGGCTCGTGCTTCGGCATATTCAGGTAAAAAAGCACGATCATATTGTTTTCGGGATCGATGATATAATCCGTACCGTACAATCCTCCCCAGGCAAACGCGGTGTTGGAAACTTCCGGAACCGGTTTCTTTTCTGCATTGTAGAGTTCAAATCCAAGCCCGAACTGAAACCCCTTTCCACCGGAATTCTCGGCAGGCAGGCGGTTGACCTTTGTCATCAGTTCAATTGTCTCGGGTTTGAGAATACGCTTGCCATTGTACTCGCCTTTATTGAGCAGCATTTGGCAAAACTTGGCATAGTCGCCAATAGGTCCGTTCAGGCCAATCGCCCCTTCCGCATAAGTTTGAACCGGGCTGATCGTCGTTTCGCTGAACTTATTGGATTGCGGCACCAGTTTGCCATCAATGTCACTGTAAGCTTTGACGAACCGGTTCATTTTCGAGGGTTCATAATACCAGTCTGTTTCAGTCATCCCCAAAGGATCCAGAACCGTTGATTTTACATATTCACGCAGACTTTTGCCCGATATAAGCTCCACCATGTAAGCCAGCATATTCGTGCTGATATGGTAACTCCACTCGCTGCCGGGATCGAAGCCGAGCGGGTATTTTGCCAGCGCGATCATCTCATCTTTGAGATATTTCGCCGTGCCAGCCCCGCCTGTTCGTTGTCCCGGGCCTGCCGGTGGTGTGGCTCCTGAGGCCGCAGCAGCACTTTTTTTCTCCATTTCGGCGCGACGAGCCTTTCCGACCAGTCCGGCGCTGATTCCGGACGAGTGCGACATCAGATGTGCAAATGTCATCGGCGTCTTCACTGGCCTTGTTTCGAATGTTCCATCCTCATTAACTGAAACCGCCACTCTATCTGAAATCTCGGGGAAATATTTAGAAACCGGGTCATCGACCGAAACCAACCCTTTTTCCACCAGGGCCATAAAAGCCACGGTCGTCACTGCTTTGGTTTGAGAAAACAAGATATAGTAATCATCCACAGCGGCCGGCACCTTGTTTTCCACGTCTTTGTAGCCAAACGCTTTGTTGTACACGACATTCCCGCCTTTGGCAACAAAACCTACAATGCTGCTGGCTTTCTTCTGATCAATAAAACTTTGCAGCAGCGAGTCAATGCGGTTTGTTTTGTCTTCGCTTGTGCCGGTGGCTTTGAGATCAGCCTTGTAGTTTAATTCTTGTGGCGCGGGCGATTTTTGCTGGGCTATTGTGCTGGTAAATGCAGCCAAAAGCGCAATGCTCAAATATATTTTTTTCATAACTATAATTTTTAAATTGATAAAAACTATTCAGCAGCAGATAGCCTTTGAAATTCAGTGCCGTGTCAAAAAGCATATACATGTTGAAAACCCAAAAACAGATAAGACCTACCTATTACTAGAGGCCGTAAAAAGCGCTATCTGCCATATATGTTCTTCAAGTCGCTTTCAAACAGCGTGTATTCATTTTCATAAAACTTCTTGAAATCAGGTACGGCGGGATGCCCCGGAAACGGTGCGTAATAATGTGTTTCACTTCTGGTATCGTTGCGCCAGACAAGCACATAAGCCAGAGTCAACCTATTCTTTTGCAATACTTTAAGCAATACCTCGGTATACCAAACAGGATTTACAATGGATTCCAGACCTGTCTCGGTCATGGCAGCAAGCTTTTTGTTTTCCAAGGCAAAATCATTTACGATTTTGAGTTTTTTGATCGCTTGTTCCAGATTGTACTTCCCGTCGCGTCCCATGTCTCCGTAGTTATCCATCCCAACGAGGTCAACCCAGTCGCTGCCCGGATACCGCTCGGAAAATTCGGCTTTGCTATTGAATTTATTGTCAGGAGAAAAAGCATAAATCAGGTTATGCACATCCAGACTATCTCTAAGATATCCAGCCGTAAACTGCCATAATGATTTGAATTCATCCGGAGTGCAATGTGATTTGCCCCACCAGAACCAATCGCCGTCAAACTCGTGATAAGGCCTGAAAATAAGCGGAATAGCCTCTCCCCCGGCACCTTTCAGACTTTTAAACCAGCCTGCAAGACCTTGTAAAATGACCTTGTATTCCTGGTGGTTTTTACCTCCAGGAACAATGTATTTTACTGCCGGTAGCGAAACGGAATCTTTCCAGTAAAAACCGCCGCCCGATACTGGATTAGAGAAATGCCAGGAAATGGTTGTAATTCCTCCACGCGCGTAGGTATCGGTAACCAACTTTCTTAGACGGTCTTCACTCTTTTTTATCGATTCCTCAGATCTTCCCGTTAGTGGCGCAATGTCCACACCAATTACTGCCGGGTGTGAGCCAACAACTGATTTTACGTCCGATCGTCCCGGTTCGTCACGCCAGCCATGTCCGTAATCCGTAGCATCCTGATGTCCAAAAAGTGTATGTTTTTTGGCTAACTCATGCATATTGCGGTAAAGTGCGGCGGTTTCCCGTGTTGCTTTGGGATCAATTAGTTTTTGAGCCCAGGACAGCGAGCATGATGCAATAAAGAGTGCAGCGAAAGCAATTGCTATTTTGTTGATTTTGAAATTAATGTGCATTTGAAATTAGTATTGCTGTATTGAGATGAGTTCTTTGCCCTGGTAGAAAACCGTTTTTTTATCCGATTTGCCGTCACCATCATAAATAGCTTTAAGCTTGGGAATTATTTAACGGAAGGGATAATTGGGAATAGAAAAAATAGAACTTTTTATTGCAAAAGTAGGACGGATGAGAATGCAGATGGATTAAGGAAAACCCTACATTTTCAAAACTTAGGGTTTACCCTTAAAGTCAGTCCAAGAATCCACTCACGATATTCTTCGCAATCATTTCTTCGTCATCGCCCCTATATCCCGGAAGAAGAAAACCAGCTCCTTGAAACTTACGAACCGATTATGTCCACGTGGATCATACCCAGCTTCCTGGCTGAAGAGCGTGAAGCCGGTGTACATATCCCAGAGATCTTCGATCCAGGTCTCGGCATCACTTTGGCTTAGCAGATCCCTAACTTTCCGGCCGTATGCCCTGTAAAGACGGTCGGATTCAGAGTCTTCGGGCTCCTCAGAGTGCAGACTACGCGTCTGCGGCAGTGTGTCCATTTTGTTGATTTTTAGAGTGTGGTACAAATTCTTGAATTACGTTTTCTGCAAAGCACAGGCCGCCTGCGCCTGTTCGCAACACAATCCTACCGGTAACATACATCGCCAAGCCAGTAAGATATCCGAGCACTTCCCGGCAGATTTATATAAATTGCCTTTTTTAACCAAACACCCTTTCCACATGGCACATACTACCTCCAATCCAAAGATCCACGAAGGACGTAACTTGAAGAGATTCAGAGAATTAATGAGTCTTAAACAGGACGCGCTGGCGTTTGAACTCGGAGAAGACTGGAACCAGCAAAAAATCTCACTCCTCGAACAAAAAGAAAAGATCGATTCCGACATTTTGGAGCAAGTTGCGGCGATTCTCAAAATTCCGGCTGAGGCGATTCGGAATTTTGATGAGAATCAAGCAATCAACATCATTACTACTACTTTCAATGATCAGGCTGTCGGAAGCTCTGTGAATTATGGGACTATTCAGAAAGATCCAATTGATAAGTTAATGCAGCTTCATGAGGAGAAAATTGCTTTGTATGAGCGGATGTTGAAAGAGAAGGATGAGATGATGGGGCGGTTGGAGCGGTTGATTGGGAGGTAGCAGTAAAATAGCACACTATTAAAAAAACAGTTGACACGTGACACGTTTCGTGTTGCATTCATGTTATGATTGTAAGTTACCGACATAAAGGCTTGGAGCTTTATGCGACCAAGGGCGACCGTTCAAAGTTACAGCAAAAGCATATCCCTAGAATAAAACTGATTTTGACCCGTTTAGATGCGGCCAATGCACCAGAGAAAATGAACGAAGTAGGGTATCATTTTCATGCCCTGAAAGGGGATTTGAAAGGGTTTTATTCGGTCAAAGTATCAGGAAACTGGCGTATTATCTTTCGTTTTATTGGAGAGAACGCCGCAGATGTTGATTATGTAGATTATCACTAAAAAGGAGGTACTATTATGGCTTTATTTGATCCAGCTCATGCGGGCGAACTTATTCGAGAAACCCTTGACGGGATTTATGAGGAAACAGGGCAAAAACTTACAGTTGAGCAGGTTGCCGCAGTATTAGGGACAACCCGTAAAACGCTGTCTGCGATTATCAATGGAAAATCTGCGGTGTCGCCTGAAATGGCAATCCGTTTAGGTGCGGCATTCCCTAATACGGATGCCGAGTTTTGGTTATCCGTACAGAAAAATTATGATCTTGCACAGGCTAGAAAGCGTGTAGATGCATCTAAAATTCGTGTAATATGGGAGCCGAAAGCATTGCAGCCTGCGTAACATCGCACAAGATTTATTAATAACGACTAAACGTTGACCATGATCGCGACTAAGCCAAATATTCATAGACTCACCCAGGGACTAAGAAAGGCTGTATCTACTACGGCAACAATAAAAATTGTAAAAGATCAGAAAGATCTGGTTTCCTCCATCAGTCTGGCAATTAATAAGTTACAAGCCGGTCTGACAAGAAAGACTGCAAGCGCTAAAACTGTCAGCACCTACCTAGCGGAACTCACGTGGGTCGATATTTCGGATGAAAAAGTAAGAGAGACAATCGTCGGATTACTCGACTCCTCCCAAATCTGGTATAATTTGGAGTTGGAATACATTGAAACGATTCAACCTGTAATTATTAATGGGATTGCAGCAAAGGAATTCAAGGCATACAAAGAATCAATTGAAGAATTAGGTGAAGCGATTTCTGATCTAAAATCCGCAGTTATTACATTGCCTAGTTCCAAAGAATTTAATGATGCAATAAATGAGCTTTCAAATCTTTTATGAGAATATTCTGCACCGCTGAATTTGAGAAAATATTCAAAAAGCTTAGCAAGAAGAATGCTTACAAAGATTTGGAAAAAGAAATTGTCGATTATTTCTTCGCAGAAAAAATAGATTTCTCGGGTGGTAAACGTTTGGGAGGCCATGCCGAAAATCCGTATATCAAAAAGCGTCTGGGAGGATCTGGCGGATACCGCACCTATTTTTACGTTATCGTAAAAGACGATAACCTATATTTAATGTTCCTCCATCCAAAAACCGGCCCCGACGGATCCCCAAATATCATGGACGACGCCAAAACACAACTTCTTAAAGACTTGATTTCAGATATTAAATTGGGGAGATTGCTTTCAGTAACGAGGCATGAAAGTAAGAAGCAGCTGATATTTAGTGCGGTTGGTTAGGTTGTATGTATACACCAGAACATCAGATGTAAAGAGATAGAAAAAAAATAGGGCCTGGCTACGTGCATTACAAATTCATTCAGAAATTTAAAATTATCCTAAATATTATTCATTTGACTCAATAGTATCCCTCCTATCATAAATGCTACCTTTATCATGACGGTTCCTACTAGATTAATTGTATTTAGCGGCTCATTTTTAACTATGGACGATCAAGCCCTAGATATCGAAGAGTTCCAAGACAAGATACCTGAAAGTACATATTCAGTAGTCGAAAACAAAAAAATTCATAGTTACACTCTTAACTATTACAAACATTATTTAAAAATAAAATTTGGAGACGGCTCAGCTATGCCTCGAAATCCGACAGTCATTAACATCAGCACGAACGAAGCTTTGCCAAATCCAAGACAAGCTGATCAAGTTGAACAAAAAGAGACATTTGGGATCATCGATTTTAAAACTGGATTTCTTTGGGTAAGCAATTATAAGAAAAGGAACGCACTTTTAGAATTTCTTAGGCAAAATTTCAGAGGTAAAAAAATTCTATCAAAAGATGTATACAGTGAGGAAAAATTCATTCAAGCAATAAAGAAGCTTGACAATATTAAACTCTCTGCCACGCCAAATTTATTTACTCAATCCAACACACTCTCAGGAGTACTAAGTGATGAAATAAATGGATATGAAGCAACTACTGCAATTTTAAGTTTCCAGTACCATGACAAATTTGTGGGCAGAAATCTCACTGAAAAAATTAAATCTATATTTAATAACAGGCTCAACTTTACAGGTATTGTTATATCCGGTCGTGATGAAAAAGATTTAGGTATGCTATTTAACCCCGAGGGATTCTTTCGAAAGATAGAATTTAAAGCAGCAATTGACGAAAATGAAATGTTTCTCGCTGATGAATTATTTAGGCAAGTGATCACTAAAATTGAAAATGAAAATACTTAGAAGTGTTATCTTTATCTTGATATCGACAATATTGATCTTTCTATTATTGACTAAATGGAATTATGACAATGCAAGTGCTTTCGATACGATAGCATCGATTTTATCTATTACTACGGGATTTACAATAACGGCTCTTTCAATTATTGCTACATCGCCTTTTTCATCACTACTTTACAAGTTGGAAGATGAAAAAGATAATTCGAGGACTTTACTACATACACTTGTGGCAGAATTCAAGAACTCTATGTATCTGTTTATTTCTACAATTACACTTATATTAGTCCATAAATTTTTTCTATTTTCTCAGAATACACTATTTGATCTTAATAGTTGTCCTATTTCATTATTTACCATATCTAAGTCTATAATTTGGTATCTCACGACATTGTCAATTATCTCATTTGTAAGGTTGTTTAGCAAATTTTCACAATTCGTAGTTAAAAGTGCTGCTCCAAAGCATAAATAGATTGTTTGACTTAAATAGCACTAGGTTTCAAATTCCCGTATTGATCTTTTTGACATGCGAGAAAGTTGCCCAACGAACACAAGACATATGTTCTAGCACATCGCCGCGCAATACTACCATCATCATGGTGAACTTTCAGTTTTCCTTCATGCTATTTTTCGCAGAACTACAAAACTCCCCTATCTTTGTGTACACAAAACCGTACACCCATGAGAATTATAACAGCCAGGGAATTTCGGGGGAAACAGAAGGATTATCTGGATCTTGCCGAGAAAGAGCGGGTGATCATCCACCGGGGAAAGAATAAAAAGTCAGTTTTACTCACGCCAATTGATGAAAGTACTGAAACTGATGTCTTTTTTTCGGACCCGCAAGTATTGAATGCCATTAAAGAAGGTATTGAAGACGTGAAGGCTGGAAGAGTGACTTCCATTCGCGATCTTAAAAATATATGGGCAGATATTCTGTAACCTTCTCTGACAGAGCAAAAAAGGACCTTTCATTTTTACATAAATCCGGCGGCAAGTCACTCGTAAAACGCATTGAACGCATTTTCGAGGAGCTTGGTGAAAATCCTTACAACGGAATTGGCAAGCCTGAGCAACTCAAAAATAATCTTTCCGGACTATGGTCGCGGCGCATTGATAAGAAGCATTGCCTTGTTTACCAGATCATTGAACAAACTGTAACTGTTTTTGTGATTGCCGCAAAAGGGCATTATGACGATAAGTAGTTGGATCGCAATGAGTCACCCAACCCTCACCCCAATGAACTCAACCCCCAAAACCTCCTCAATCCGCACAATCGTCTCAATTGTAAAATTGCTATTCCCTTTCACCCAGGAATTCACGGTTTGAGGCGCTACGTGCAAATGCCCCTAACGTGAACAATGTATTATCCGCCTGCTATTTCCACGAAACATTGGGTCAGGGCTTAGCCTGAACGATTTGAACATTCCTGATGATTGCTTCTTCTACTTTTTCAGGATTATGGGAACAGATATACAAACCCACAAAAAGTGGCGTGGGTAAGTCGGGCATGTGATGCGAGCCAACAGTCTGCAAGGCTTCCCCTTTTTTTGCGACCCGCATGGTATACTCATTGCCTTTGCGCTCTACCTGGATTGTCTGAATATTTTTTTGGGGACTAAAAATTTCGTCTTCCGGATCACGCATCGCCATGCCTTTCTTCACCCGCCACTGAAATACGGTCAAGCCATCGCCATGCGCTACGGCACTGATGTGCGCGGCATCATCGGTCAGTGATTCACGAACCATCCAGCCCACTTTTCGATGCGGATCTGTACCGGCTCCTACAAACTCAAAATCGGCAGTTACGGTAAAATCACCACTTATTTTTTTGAACAGAAACTGAAATTCATCCCGCGCAAACCAAATGTTGTATCCGGAACCTTTCAACCTGTATTCCTTGGTCGCCGCGTTATAAGTTGATGAGCCGGCCAGTTTGGGCTTGCCAATGTCCTGATTGTGCTGGAAAGCACCAGTTGGATTGTCGGCGGTGAAGCTGATGGAAATACCGATCGCTACGAAAAAGAGAAAAAAGCGTGCTGTACGCATAGATTAAAAATGTTTAATAAATATCAAAACTAGTGCAACCCTTCATCGCCTTTCACCTGCAGTTGCTGACCTCTACTGTCTGTTATGGTGACATTAGCAACGTCTTTGTCAATCGTGAGAAAACGGCCCGATTGCGACAGAAATGAGGATCCGTAGGTGAATTCCTGTTTCAGAATTTTTCCGTTTTTATATTGCACTCGGGCACTCATATCCGTGATTTTTAAGGGAATGTAATGGACGTTACGTTTTAATTCAAATGCCTTTACTACGTCTCGATTCTGGCTGGCAATCAGCATATAGCGTCCATGACTACTTCGTAATTTTACCAGCGCTTTTCCGTTGCCTGGAATGTAAAGACCACTTTGTAGAATCGACTGAGGATTGAAATTGCCTCGCCCGTCGCCTAGTAATACCAAACCGTTTAACGCATCATACCGGCCTATCGAAACGTCGGTGCCGTGATCGTTGCCAGTTATTGCGACGTCCAGATTTCCGTCTCCGTCATAATCATCGACGACCATGCCGTTCAGGATAGAGATTTGTGCCTGTTTCGGAAGAGGAATCAGCGCGAATTTCCCATTGCCATCGTTTCTCAGAAAACAGGATTGCAGCATGTTCGCTTTCAGGCGAATGGCCCCTTGACGTTGTTCGACAGAGAGCAGATCCTCCATCGGGGTTTCGGCAAAAGATTTGAAGTCGCCGTACTTCTTTTTAAAACTGTTCATTTGTTTGATCAAATCCTCCCGACCGTGCATGGGAAATTCTTTGAGCTCCCCATTCTGGTTTGGCAAGAAGAGCGACGGAATAGCTGAGTAGTTGCCGCTATTGTCAAAATCTTTGGCCGTTATGTACACCGGGTGCTGTTCACTCGCCTGAAACAGTGTGTTCAGCCCCGCATTGCCCACAATGTAATCCATCCGGCCCGTGTGCCGAAAATCACCTGCGACAATGCTATTCCACCAGCCTGGTTTGTCACCAACGCCGGTTGTTTCGGTAATGGAGTTAAATCGACCATTCTTATTCTTTAAAAATGTAATGGGCATCCATTCGCCGACAAAAATCAGATCTGGCCAGGTATCATTATCAAAATCAGTGACTAAGGCATCGCAAACCAGACCAATATCCGTCAGGGCGGGCGCTACTTCCTTAGTAACATCTGTAAATTTGGTATATCCATTCTGGCTGTCGTTTCGCAGCATAACGCTGGACACGGGTTTGGGATAATGCCAGGGTTCGACCCGACCTGAAACAAATAGGTCCAATTTCTCGTCGCGGTTGAAATCGACGGCACGAACACAGAATTTGCTGGTCAGATTAGTAGGTAAGGCATTCGAGGCCTCTGCGAAATTGCCTTTACCATCATTCATGTACAGTTTGTCCTGATAACCGGACGTGTTGGGAGCATTTTTGTAGCCGCCCCGGGCGATGTACAGATCTAACGCCGAATCGCCATTAGCATCAAAGAGCAGGATACCTTCGTCTTTATAATCGCCTTGAACAGCTTGTTGCGGCACAACATTTCGCTGTGAAAATTTCCCGTTTCGCTGCTGTAAAAAAATTTTGGCGGGATCGTGCGCATTTCCTCCGATTACCAGATCATCCGTACCGTTGCCATCCACATCGCCAACCGCCAGACCCGGGCTATATTCCGATAATTTATGCGGTAACAGTTTTTGAATGTTAAAGTCGATGAAATCAAATTCTTTGTGTCGGTATGTTAAACCGACTTCTTTTGTTACATCGGTGAACAGCGCGTTAACGGCTAGTTTTGGCTCTGACCAATCATAGTTTACGGACGCATTTTTACTGGACACAGTCAATCGCTGATCGACTTTGACATTTTGCATAACCTGCTTTTTCCCGTTTGGCCATTTAACGACGACAGAGTCAAGCTTCACGACGTTGCCCAGACCGAAATGGGCGATCAACTGGTTTGTAGACAGGTAGCCACGATAGGGCGTATGTTCATAAACCTGTTGCTTGTTTCCAGCGTAGTGAATGGATACAAACGTACCCAAACCAGCAACGTTCAGGCTATCTCCCACTATTGTCAGTTGCAGATAATGTGCGTTTTCCTTATCCCGTTCGCGGGCGTTGTTCTTATAAATTAGTGCTTTGTCGTTGATGTTGTTGATGACGATATCCAGCGCACCGTCGTTATCCAAATCGGCGTAAACCGCGCCGTTTGAAAACGTCGGCTGGTCAAAGCCCCAATCCGAGGTAACATCCCGGAAGGTCAGATCACCCGTATTTTGATAGGCGTAATTGGGAATCTTGACGACCGGGATCTGGGCTAAAATCTTCGCTTTTGTGGTCGTTTCGTTGGGGTGATCCCGATAGGCGATGAAATCATGATCTGTTACGTCTTTCGGATAGCCGTTGGTAACGATTAAATCCCGGAAACCGTCGTTATTGAAATCAGTCAGCAAGGGCGTCCAGCTCCAATCTGTTTGGGCTATGCCGCTCATAAAACTGATTTCACTGAAGGCCGGACTACCAATTGAATCCTTCGGCCCAACGCGCGGCCCCTGATTGAGTTGGAGCGTATTTCGAACGTATTGATACTGATACCCGTATAGATCAAAGTTGAGATAACTAGCGTAGTTATTGGCCATCATCATCATTTTCTTCCGGTAATTATCTTCCGGATTCATGTCCAGCTCCACCAGATCGGCCAATCCATCGTTGTTGATGTCGCCAATGTCTTGCCCCATGGCGTTGAGTGACGTATGCTTGAAATACTCACGGGAGCGGTCGGTAAAACTCCCGTTCTGGTTGTTGATGTAGAGAATATTGCTGGACAAAAAATCATTCGCAACAGATATATCTTTCCAGCCATCCTGATTCAGATCAACCACCGTGGCCGTGTGGCCAAAGCCATCCAGCGACATGCCCGACTGTGACGATACGTCAGTATACCGGGCATGTTTAACCGCAGCATCCCAATCGTTACAGAATAAACGTCCCGTACTGCGTCGGCCTTCAAAACGGATCAATCCAAACTGATTCGGATTTTGTTCTGGCGAGGCTTCATTAACCGTGAGGTACATATCCAGATCGCCATCGTTGTCATAATCAAAAAAGTTGGCCATCGTCGATTGCACATGGATGTCCAAGCCATATTCGGCGGCCAGTTCTTTGAAAATTGGCACGCCGTCGTTTGTTTCTTTTTGATTAACATACAATAAGTTACGACGCTGCAGCGAGTCTTTTGAAAGGGTGTTACAGACATAAATATCTTCCCATCCATCATTTTTGATATCGACAATGGCCACCCCTCTCCCCCATCGGCCGTCGCCATCGACCCCTGCCTTTTTGGTTACGTCACTAAACTCAAACGTTGCTCCCTGCGCCCCTTTATTCAGATATAACCGACTCGAAACGCGGTTGCCAACGAAGTAAATATCCGGCCAGCCATCTTTATTAAAATCGCCTATCCCCACGCCCCCGCCGTTATAAATATTGACCATATCCAGTGGGTTAATCGAGTCATTTTCAGCAATAAGATTGTTAAACTGAATACCCGACTTCGATGATGAAATGGCCTCAAATAAGGTATCGTCTTTGCAGGAAGCCAGAACAAATACAAAATAAAGAACGTAGTGAAATTTCATGACTCTGTAAAGTGCACTGCAGATCAGTATCCCGGGTTTTGCACCAGTTTTTCGTTGGTCGCAATTTGTCGTTGCGGGATCGGCATCAAGTCTTTTCCCGGGGGCACTGTAATGCCATACCGTTCTTTTACATACTTGGCTTGCTCACCTGACCGACGTAGTAAAAACCAGAGCGAGAATTCGCCCGCCAGCTCATGCCGGTACTCTTCCAGCAGAATTTTCATTACGTCCGATCCAGCCGCCGCACCAAGACCAGCACGTTTGCGAATTTGTCCGTTAATGATGGCCAATGCACCAGCAGAATTACCACTTTTAAATAGGGCTTCGGCTTTACTCAGCAGCACTTGCCCGTAACGCATCAGAATCAGGTTTTGACCGCTGAAGATATAAGCCGGATTACCTGAATTCCCCGTCGCAGCAGGGTCCCGCCAGGTTTTTACGCCATAGTACCCCGACCGCAATCCGTCCGATCCTTTCCACGGCTTCGCTACGGTTCCCAACGTGTTCATGCCAGGGTAGTTTTGCTTCACCAACGGGTAATCGCTAATCTTGATTGCCGGGCTGGGGTGAACATCGCCGGGACCAAGGACGGTTGGTAATTTCCGGGTATCACCTGCTTCAAACGAATCATACAGCTTCTTATCCGCGAAAGAGTATCCAAATTGCGACACTTCTTCCGGCATTCCGAAGGTTGCCAGCCAATGAGAGTCGTTCGCATGGCCCCACGACATATCGCTGCCAGCAATGTACTGAATCTCAAAAATGGCCTCTTTACCGTTTTGATTATTGAACTCATGGATGTTGACGAACTTATCTTCCAACTGGTATTTACCGGTTAATTGCTCATACGTAGCGGCAGCGTCGGCATATTTCTTCAACCACATCTGCGCATCACCAAGGTAAGCCAAGGCTGCTCCTTTGGTAGCCCGGCCAATATCAGCAGCTGCCAGATCCTGCTGCCAGGGCAATAAGTCAGCGGCTGCTTTCATATCAGCTGCAACTGCGGTAAACACCTCATCCTGCGTATTTCGGGGATGACGACCGTCGTCGGTTACGGTCTTTAATTCAAGTGGAACGCCACCAAAATTGGATGCCAGGTAATAGTAAAAAACACCTCTCAAAAATAACGTCTCACCCGTCAACCGATTGGCCAGCGTGTCCGAAATTACCTTGTTGGTTTTCATATTTTCAATAATCGGGATGGCTGAGTTAGCGCGCGCAACGCCTTGATACGCTCTTGACCAGAAAATATTCAGCGCGTCAAAACCGGTGGGCACTTCATACGTTTCAAAGAACGTATCGGCTCCAAAGTTTTTAAAATCCTGCGAAAGGAAATTGGCCTGATACCATAAGGCTTTCAGCGTAAAATCGACGTCGTGGAAAGTATCATAAATACCCGTCACGAGGGCAATGCCGTCTTCAGGCTTTTTGAACAGCGCGTCTTCCGTGATGCCCTGCGTATTTTTCTGTTCCAGGAACGACTCCTTACAGCTTATCGGCAACAGTACCACTGCCAGAAAACCGAGCAGACCTATTGTTTTATATAATTTCATATTCAGTTTATGTATATTGAGATAGATTAAAACTGCACATTAAGGCCTAGCGTAAAGAAGCGTGAGGTTGGGTAATTGCCCACATCAACACCTTTTACGGTCGCGCTCGTGCTGCCATTGTTTGGATCGCTAACTTGCCCTATTTCAGGATCTAGGCCTGTGTATTTGGTGAACGTAACCAGATTCTGACCGCTTACATATACCCGAATTCGGTTAGAAGTAATTTTGCGTACCAATGTAGATGGCAGCGTGTAGCCAATTTGCAGGTTCCGTAATCGCAGGAACGAGCCGTCCTCTACGTAGGCATCCGACACACGCGTGTTACCGCTTTTATCATCCCGGACAGCACGAGCGTAGGTAGTCGAGCGATTGGTTTCGGTCCAGCGGTTCAAATAAAACTCTTCGCTGACATTCTCCACGCCCACGCCTCCGTTGGTGGCCAGACTTTGCAGATTCCGTTTTGCATAGTTCAGAATGTCGTTCCCGACCGATGCATACCAGAACATGGAAACGTCGAACTGTCCATATGAACCATCGAAGTTTACGCCCCCAAAGAATTTCGGAATCGGGCTGCCAATGATCACCCGGTCATCGTCGGTGATACGTCCGTCAGGCTCAAGAACTCCGTCTTTATTCCTAACAGTAGGTTGATCGACAAAGCGCCGGTCGCCGGGAGCTGTAGAGGATGCCTGGTAAAACGTACCAGCGCCATTTTTCGCAGCTGCGGCCGCATTCAATGCATTGATTTCATCCTTCCCCTGGAAAATCCCAGCTGATTTGAAGCCGTAAAAAGCACCTACTTCACCACCGACCTGCGATTGGGAAAACGTCGTCCAAAGGTTGCCGCCAAAGGTCGGGAACCCCAGATCGGAAAAGTTACCGACTGAGGTGAGTCCGTCAGCAAAGCTTAGAATCTTATTGCTAACCGTCGTCACATTTGCACTGACACCCCATTTAAAAGGGTGACTCGACTCGCGGTATTCCAGCCCCAATTCCAGACCACTATTGCGAATGCTACCTACGTTCCGGGTGGCCGTACTAAAACCCGTTTGGCTAGGTACGTTCACGTTCAGCAGGAAACCGCTCGATGAGCGCACGTAGTAGTCAGCCGTGAAATTGATACGGCCATTGAGGAAAGACGCGTCCAGACCAATGTTCGACTGCGTCTGATTTTCCCACGTTAAATTCGGATTAGGTAACGCACTCAGGACAAGGCCATCGTAATACGTTTTCGTTTGCCCAAACACATAACCCCTGTTGTCGTTCCGGCTGCTTCCAGAACTATAGATACCCTGGTACTGAAACAGCCCAATATTCTGGTTGCCAGCTTTCCCCCAACTACCGCGTAACTTTAAGTCACTCAGCGCATTCACCGACGCAAGGATAGGTTCATCTTTCAAACGCCACGCTACCGACAGAGACGGGAATACGCCGTATTTGTTACCCGGGCCAAAACGTGACGAGCCATCCCGACGTACCGTACCGGTAATGATGTAGCGATCAAGCAATTTATAGGTCAAACGCCCAAACTGGGACGCCAGCGACCAGGTCTGCTGATTGCCATACGGCGTTACGGTCTGTATGGACCCCACATTGCGCAGTTCGTCGCTAATCAGCCCGGAGCCACTGGCGCCACTCTGGCGAAACCTATTTTCCTGTGCCGATACCCCGCCCACAAAATCAATCGAATGGATGCCAAATGTTTTGTTATAAGCAATTGTATTTTCCCACAACCACTCCGCCGTGTTGCTGGCATTCTGAGAATAAAAGGCTAATGGCGGCGTCAGTACCCGGTTGTTTGTTGGCGTGAAATAATAACCCGATCCATCGCTGGTGTTCCAGCCAAAGTTTGTTTTCAGACGCAAACCAGTAATGGGCGTAATTTCCAGATAAGTACTGGTCAGCAGGTTATTGGATTCCTGCTCCCGGTCGGTGGTTTCCAGATCAGCAATGACATTGGTACTCCCCGAAACCGCCGTGGCGCCTTTGGTGTAGTAGCCGTAATTCCCATTGGCATCCTTTACCTGGTCCGTCAACGGATTACCCGTCATTGTCGGTATAAGTTTGGTCAGGTTACCAACGCCATTCTGGCCCGAGCCAAAACCTACGAAACCACCCGTGCGGGTATACTTCATGCTGGTTGAAACTTTGAGCCATTTGGCGGGCGTATAATCCAGGTTCAGGCTACCATTGTAACGCTTGAAATTTGAAAACTTAATCGTTCCGCGCTGATCAAAATAGCCCAGAGAAAGGGACGTCTGCACCTTGTCGCTGCCACCACGCAAGGCCAGATTATAGTTTTGCCGGTAGCCGGTTTGGTACACTTCTTTCTGCCAGTCGATATTCCGTAGTGTCGATGGATTGCGCCATTCCGGTAAAATTGGATAGGATTCCTTGTCAGCGATCTCCGTCGCAAACGAAGCGAAATCCTGTGCATTCAATACTTTATATAATTTGGGAGTCGCCTGCATCGATCCGTAGGCATCGAACGAGACTTGTAACGCGCCCTGCTTCCCGCGCTTGGTCGTCACGATAACGACCCCGTTGGAAGCCCGGTTACCGTAAATGGCCGTTGCCGATGCATCTTTCAGGATTTCCATCGACGCAATATCATTGGGGTTCAACGTATTGAGACCGCCGGAAATAGGATAGCCATCTACAACGTAGAGGGGCGAGTTGTCGCCAAACGTACCCGTTCCGCGAATTTGAACGGAAACGCCACCACCCGGCGAACCATCGTTATTCGTCACCTGAACCCCGGGCGAGCGACCTTGAAGTGCCTGATCCAAGGTAGTAACCGGCACTTTTTCAATCTGTGCCGCACTTACTGAACTGATGGCACCGGTGATGTCTTTCCGCTGTTGCGTACCGTAACCCACCACGACAACTTCGTTCAAGGATTTAGCGTCCGGAACCAGATCTACATCAATGACCGACTTCGTACCAACCGCAATACTCTGACTCGTGTAGCCGACGCTACTGAACACCAGCGTTGCCGTGTTGTCGCGAACGGTGATCGTATACGTACCATCGGCGTTCGATACCGTACCGGTCGTGGTGCCTTTAATGGTAATGTTGGTGCCTGGCACAACACCGGCCCCCTGGCCCTCGGTTATTTTACCAGTAATCTGCCGGTCCTGTGCAACGGCTGTGCAAAGAGTTAGCACAACCAGAAAGAGTGAACTTAACGTCAGCGTTTTGTACTGATTGATTCTGTCAAATAATACAGTTTCTTTCATATTATATTAGAATTTATTGGTATGACGGGATAAGATTCTTTACCTCCGACCGATGCGTCAGGGTAAGTGGTTATGGTTTGATGATTTTTACGGTTGAGGACTCATTCAGCGTACTGACACGTAGTAAATAGATGCCGGTGCTTTTGCCCAAATGCAGTACTTGACGCTCTATTTCAGCGGCTTGATCTACCTTTTTTTCAAGTATAGTTGTGCCATTTACGGCAGTTAGCGACATCCACACCGCAGCTCCCGCGGCACCCCGAATGTCCACCTGGGCATTTTCTCCGACCACTGGATTTCCCAGCACTGAAACCTGTAAAGAAGTCGTTTTTTCATCAGCCGCCATACGTGCGGTGCTAAGCACAGCCGGCTCGGTCCCGAATACCAATTGACCTTTGTAATAGACTGTTACGTGGCTATTTGTATCCATTGCTGCCGCGGGCTTGTATGAATAGTCATTGCTCTCGTTAAATTTAGACCAGTCTGCCTTGGCAATTCGATACTGAATATTGCCGGTATTGCTTGCCGGGTACAGCATGCCCGCCGTTGGCTTGACATTCAGTTGTAAATAGGTATCGCCCTGGCTTCGACCCGCGTTCCGCACAAACTGACCCGTCACATTGGCGTTACCCAGCTTGGCATAGTCCGTGAAAAAATTCAGACTCTGCGTTCCTTCGGCCGTAAACCAGTAGCGTACTGATAGATCACCGTAGGAAATGGGCACATTACCCTCGTTAACGATGCTCATAAATGTATTGATCGAGCTGTTATTCGTTCCGCTGTTTCGGTTTTGGGTCAATGCTTTCAGTTTCACGACCGATGGAACCACATCCGGTTCAATACCCCAAATCAATTGCGCTACACCATCTGAACCAGTACGGTATAATGTGATGTGGTTGTTGAGGGTAAAATTCGTTGCAGCCTGATAAGAATAGTCGTCTTGCTCGCTCAGATTCGTATAATCGCTGTTGACAACCCGTGATTGGATTACACCTGAGTTACCAACCGCCAGATTACCCGCCGACGGATCAAAGCTGTATTCGAGATACCCGGTAGCACCGTTACGTGGATTGGGCAGAGCCACGTATTTTGTTTTGATTTTATTGCTGCCAAGTTGGGCATAGTCGATATAAGCATTGATACCCGCATAATTTTCAGCTGTAAACCAATACCGGACCGTAAGCTCACTATATGGAACTGGTGTTGATCCTTCATTAACAAGCATCAAATTTGGCCGGATAGTCGTGTTGTTGGCATTGCCTTTATCGGCATCCTGATATTGCACTTTTAGCGTAACAGGTGGCCGCCAGTTTGGAAGTTCATCCCGCGTGATCACATCGGTATCCGCATATACCGTTTTCAACTGATCAATTGGCTGTTTTTTGATATAATCCGCTCCCGTCCATACAGCAAACCAAGACCACCACGTAGCAAATCCGCGAACTTTGTCGGGGTTTGGCAAATTTCCCGTTTCGGTTAATGCTACCAGTTTTTTACCATTGAACAGGGCCTGCGCATTCGCCCAGTTACCACTTAAATTGGCCGTTGGGTCTGCATAAATATCTTCGCCAACGACATCCACATATTGATCGCCAGGGTACCAGTCGGGGTTGATTGTATCTGTACCTGTATATACCCAGATGAGGTTATGCAACTGGTGGTAATTGGTCATTCGATTGTACATCAATTGCCAGAGTTCCTTGAACGGACCCGCTCCTTTTGCTCCCCACCAGAACCAGCCGCCGGGGGCTTCGTGCAGCGGGCGCCAGAGAACTGGTACGTCAGCCGCCTGAAACTTTTTGAGTTGCAGGGCAATGGCGTCAATGTCGCTGAGCAACAGTTGGTAACGGGTGCTGTTTTTATCGGCCAGAGCAGCAGCCAGATCGAAGGTCGTAGCCTCGGTATAAAATCCCCGCCACCAGAGCTGATCGGGTGCTTGATTGATCAGATCGGTCGGCGCGTTCCAGTGCCACATCAGACTGATAAGCCCGCGGCCTTCGCCTTTCTTTGCCCAGTCGATAATGGCTTCGCTGTTACGCGTGGGCGACGTGCCAAACTGAACCCGGCTGGGCGAATAGTCCATCAGGTCGAACGAACCAATAGCCGGTTCCTTGCCCGTTTTTTCCAGGACATATTCGACATCATCTTGTTGGCCTGAAAGTACTTTACTACCATATTGATCAACCAGATACGAAAACAATCCCTTCGTTGACAACGTAGCCTGTGCATCGACCAGCATTTTTGAAGGCTTAATTGGCAGGGAGGCCGTTGTTCGCGTTAGCTGAATGTAGTCGATATCGAAGTATCCCCAACCTCTGTAGATGGTGATGGTATTTAGTCCGGCGGTCAACAGAAATTTGCCTGCGGCTGAATTGCTAAATCCCCCAAATGTTTGTTTTAATGTACTACTTCCTTTTTCATCATTCACCTGAAAGTCCACCCCTTTGTCGCCATTGGGTGATGCGTAGCCGATGGAAAAGTCATATAGCCCTGCGGTGGCGTTGACCGTAATACTTACCTGATCTGTCGCATTGTCGAAGCCTGTTACGTAGCCGGTTCCTGAATATCCAGCATTTGTGCTTGACATAGCCACGCCCGTCAGATCGCCAGCTTCGGCTTCGGCCCGCCCATTGACCAGCGGAACGACAGTCGGTGGCTTGACCGATGCGGGTGTCAGCACAATGAAGTCGATGCCGTAGTAACCCCAGTTCTTGTTAATGGTTATTGTGTTCTGTCCGTTCGGCAGTTGAAACGAACCGATTACGGCAGCTCCAAAGCTTGTATCGGTTAATTTCAAATCATGCTCGCTGCTGGCACCGTTCACCGTCAGCCGGGTCTTTTTATCGCCGTAAGGTGAGTAATACCCAATGGTGAGTTGATAGTTTCCTGCTGGGGCTGCAAAGGTAAAAACCATGTTATCGCCCCCGTTGCTGTCGTCATCGAACCCCCAGGCATAACCCGTCCCGGAATAACCGGGTTGATCTTGCACAATCTGTACGCCATTAAGGGTCACACCCTGAGCGGCTTCGGCTTCCAGTTTAATTGGATCGGCGCCAAATACCGATGTGCTAATGCTTAGTAAAGCAATGAGACAAATTGTGATAGTCCCTGTCAACCCTCGAAATGTTGACATAAAATTATTTAGTAAAAGAGTTTGCATACTCTAATAAGGTAAAAGTTAGGAATAGCCGAAATAGAATTTTACTTAGCAAAAATAGGACGGATCGACATGGAGATGCATTAAGGAAAACCCTACTTTTTAAAAACTTAGGGAAAACCCGAGATAAGGAAGCAGTATTCAATTTTGGATTCTCAAGCCACAGACGCTTCCGTTTTTTGTAACTTTTGCATAGGCAACGAAATCATAACCGACGTTCCTTTTCCGGCTTCGCCGTGCCACATAACCTGCCCGCCGAGGTAGGCAATGCGGGACTTAATGTTGGCGATACCACTTCCTTTTGATAGCAGATTATCGAAATCAGCCCCCAGGCCATCGTCATCGACACTAATCAAGATTGTTTCTTCATTGACCATAAGCTGGACCCTCACCACTTGAGCGTGTGCGTGTTTCAGCGCATTATTGAGCAACTCTTGCACTACCCGGTAGATCATGACGGCAGCTTCATCGCCCAAAGGGGGCATCTCGCCATAATGGTCTAAAATCAGCTTTGTTTTATTAACCAGATTCAGCTTTTGCACCAGGTCTTCCAGCGCCGGAACGAGGCCGAATGTTGATAGCGCATATGGGCGCAGATCGTTGGAGATCAGCCGGGTTTCGGTGCAGGCTTCATCCAGAAACTGGTTCAAGGGTTCCTTGACGGATAAAGGCAATTCTTCCTGATGCGCTTCAATAAATAGTTTAATTCGTGAAAGTTGAATGCCCAGACCGTCGTGTAGATCACGCGCAATCCGACTCCGTTCGCCCTCTTGCCCTTCGATCATGGCACGTAGCGATTTAAGCTCCAATTGTCGAATCTGTTGCTGTGCGATGACCGTGTGCTGATGATCAATCAATTTTTGCTGGCGCCTTAGATACACCAATGTAAACACGCCTATAATACTGATTATAAAGCCAATAAACAGCGCAGAATTCAATACGTTCTGGTTGCGACTTTGTTCTTCAACCAGTTGTTTTTCAACAGCCAACGTTTTGATCTGACTATCCAGTTCCTGCAAACGAATACTCTTTGTTTGTTCCGATGCGTAAAACTGCACCGTAAAATCGAGCGTTCTTAATGACCAATCGTATGCCTTTTTATAGTCGCCCATACGGGAATAGCTATCTGCCGTGTGACGCGACAATTCCCGCATCATGCCCAGACTATTTTCAGTCTTCGATAAGTTGTAGCTCTTCTGGTACGCTTCTATAGCAGCCATACTATGATGTCTGAATTGCTCAACCAGGCCCAGGTAAAAGTGATTCAAGGCAATTAACCAGTTAACCTTTAATCGATTTGATATGATCAGACTTCGGCTGGCAAAATAGTATGCAGAATCGGGCTGCTTGGCCAGTAGGTACGTATTGGCCAGCACACTAAGAGCATAGGCCTGAGAATAGGGCTGGTTGTACTTTACGCTAAGTCGCTCGGTTTCGCGCAGGTGCGTTTTCAAACTGGGCGGCATTGGCTCTACATGTTGAGCGATATTGTGCAAACCCAATCGGGATTCAATGACTTTGGGCATGTTATGGGTTCGCTCAAAATATTGCTGGGCTTTTTTCAGGTATTGTTCGGCGTAAGCATGCATGAAGTAATCCTGGCTGTAGTAGTCTCCTATCACCAGGTACTGATTAAAATATCCGAGTGAGTCGCCCATCAGGCTGTAGTATTTCAAGCTACTTAGGTAAGAATCCATCGTGTATTTATTGTATCCGTACTGCCGATGGTATAGTTTACCCAAGGAATCGTAAGCCTTTGCAGCCTGACTGTAATGCTCATCCTGCACCAAAATTTCAATCTGTCTTTTTAAGCTATCAACAGACGTCGTGTCCGATACCGCCTTAACGGATTGAAACCCGCCAGTTAGGATAACTAAGAAAAGGAAAATGATCCGCCAACCAGACCGAGGAGAACAGCATTTCATGAGCATTACGTGTAATGACAAAATAGAACTAATCAATCATTTGCATCTCCATAGCCGTCTTTATCAGTAGGGCTGTGTTAGGAACACCGAACTTCATAAGTAGACTGCTTCGGTGAAATTCGATTGCTTTGGCGCTCACAAATAACTGAGTTGCCATCTGCTGCGTTGTTAATCCCTGCGCAATACGGGTCAGCACTTCCGATTCGCGAGGGCTGAGGTGTGGTTTTGCGCCAATGCCGGCCGTTGACCTTCTGGTTTTGGGGCTATCGTTCAACAGAATTTGCGTGATCGATTGATTGAAATATTGCTTCTCGTGGTGAACCGCCTGGATGGCCCGTAGCAACTCCGTTTTCGTGGTATTCTTCAACAAATAGCCTTTCGCGCCCTTTTTCACGACCCGCTTAATGAGACTGGCATCGTCGTGCATAGTGAGTGCTACCACTTTCGTTTCCGGGTACGTACGGACTATATACTCACAAAGGCCAAGGCCGTCTTCAATGTAGGGAAACGAGATATCGAGTAACACGACGTCGATCGCAGTCTGGCTTAATCGCTCAATAACTGACTGTACCGTGTGGCAGCGCTCAGTCACTTCAATATCCAGTGATCCTGAAATAAGCGACTCGATGCCTTCAACAAAGACATTATGGTCATCCGCGATGAGGACTCGTATCATGTAATTTATATCTACCGATCGAAAGTACGATGAATCAGCGGTGAACATAATGCAAAAAGCTTCCACATTATAAATCTTAGGGAAAACCCTAGGACATTATTGCGGAATCAGACGTCATGTGTTAAGTTGCTAATTCGGATGTAACAACTTTCGAAAAGCAGCGGGTGACATGCCGGTTTTCTGTTTGAATAATTTGTTGAAAGACTGCGGATGCTCGAAACCCAATGCATAAGCCACATCTGCTGTGGTGAGTGAATCGCTGCCCATCATTTCCTTGGCTTTCTCAACCATCTTTAAATGAATATGCTGCTGGGTAGTCTGGCCTGTAAGCGATTTCAGCATGTCGGACAAGTATCGCTGCGAAACTTTCAATTCCTCTGCTATTTCCTGGGTCGTCGGCAAGCCTTTGACCAGCGCCTCGTTCTTCTCAAAGCGCTCATTCAAAAATGCATTCATCTGATCGATCAGGTCGTGATGAGCTACATTGCGAGTCAGGAATTGCCGATTGTAAAACCGATTGCAGTGATGAAGGAGCAGTTCGATTTGCGAAACCAGCACTTCCAGGCTGAAATGGTCAGTTTGTGTTTCCAGCTCCGTCGCTATTGACTCAAATACACCTTTGATTACACTCTTCTCTTTCTCGGAGAGAAACAATGCTTCGGAGACCGAATACGCGAAAAAGCCATATCGGTGAATGCGGGATGCAAGCGGATGTTTGTAAAAGAGATCGGGATGAAAGTATAATGCATAACCCTCGTGTTCCTCCAAATCATCGGACAGCTGGACGATCTGATTGGGCCCAACGAAAGCAAGCCCGCCATCGCGAAAATCATAAGATCCAGGTCCGTATTTGGCCTTGCCATTGAACCTCAACTTAAAAGCTATTTTATAAAAATGTAGCAAATATTGACTCCCGGCATCGGCCAGACTGGGCCTGTTTTCATCATAATTAACCAGAGTGATCAGCGGATGCAGGGGCGAGGGCAAGCCGACCCGCTTCATTAAGGCTGAAATATTATTAAAAACCACTGGTTGCCCCTGCATATCTGTTTACCTTTTTTCAATTATTAATTTAAAAAACTATCACCTTAATCCTGAACAGCCGGGCGGATCACAATGTCGCCGATATCCACCTGATCCGGCTGGGCGATCGCATAGGCAACCGCTTCGGCAATGGCCGTTGCTGGGATGGCAATTTCGCTCGCCCGCTGGGTCAGAACATCCCGTATAGATTCATTCTTGATTTTGCCCGCGAAGGGTGTATCCACAAACCCGGGAGAAATCCCTGTCACACGCCACCGGCCTTTTGACTCTTGCCGCAAAGCTTCGCCAATCGTACGAACTGCATTTTTAGTTGCCGCATAAACGCCCATCGTAGGCACAATAGTAATGCCAGCCGTTGAAATAATATTGATAATATGTCCGGAACCCTGCAATTTGAAAACGGGCAACGCGGCGGCAATGCCATAAAGCGTGCCTTTCAGGTTCACATCAATCATTTGTTCCCAACCTTCCACATCTACATCCTCCAATAATTGCAGCTGGCTGATGCCTGCATTATTAATGATCACATCTAAACGGCCAAATTCATTCAAAGCCAGTTGTACCAGGGACGCGACTTCTGTCCGCTCAGTAACATCCATTTGCAGGTAAACCGCCTGGCCGCCTGCGTTCCGGATGCGTTCTGTTAAAGTTGCTAAAAGATCTGCCCTGCGAGCACCGAGAACGACTTTGGCCCCCTTTGCCGCCAGCAGCTCCGCTGTGGCTTCACCTATGCCGCTACTTGCGCCGGTGATGGCAACTACTTTATTTTCAATTCCATTTATCATATCGTAAGTTGAATGTTACGATACAAAATTCCGGAAACGAATAGCCCAAAGTGTAGCCAGAACCGCCGAATGTGTAGTCAGTAATTGCGACTAAATCTTACTAGGCGGTCTTTATTTCACTAACTGAACTTGTCATGAAAAAAATAAACAAACCAATGGCCGCCAGCAGTAACTAAATCGAAAGAGACAATTGTAGTTTTTACAAAAGGGCAATCAACAACCAAGTGACCTATCAAGGTGTCCGCTCACTTGAAAAGCCTAGGAAGATAATATCGGAGTGCTGTGCAGTACAGTGGGCCGGTCGGCGCAAATCATGCGCGGTCGACTCGCAGATAGCTGTTCTAGGGTCGTAATAGCCGGCAGGCACCAAACCAGTTACATCATGTATCAATTCATGTTGGTCATCCGCCGCTTCCAAAATATATCGAAGGAAATATCCGTAGGTTATAGTTGGAAAGCCTAGCCTGAAGTCCTACGGTATCTAAACCTAATATAGACGTGAGAAGATCGACTTGTTCGCGATCTCTACCAAGATCCCACGAATTTATCCGCTATCTATGATTTGCTTGACTGTTTGATCCAGTGGGTCTGGCCGTTTTCCGACAGTTCCGCAAAATATTTAACGTGACGGCCCTTATGATTATCGTCGGGCGGGCTCTGGACAATGTTTTCATCGAAAGATTTTGGAGGTCGCTCAAACAAGAGTACATATACTTAAATCCTCCAAATGGCGGGATGGATCTGTATCGAGGAGTAAAAGCATATGTAGAATTTTACAACCGTCGACGCAAACACACAAGGTCCAGCGAACAGGGAGTATTTCAGTAGACACGAACAACTATTGAATTAAACTGGCTTATGACTGAGCCATCCCTGAAAGAGGAAACGTTTGAGACGAACGAACTTACAAGCTGCCTTGTAGCAGTTTCAGCCACGTTAGAACATTTTAATATTAGAAGAGAAAATAAAGCTATTCCAAGATCATATATTTACTTGGTTTCAGAGCACGGACGACATTATCTGCCATGGCAGAAGTCAGAGCTGACGTCTTATCAAATAGTAATTGCCGAGGTGCTACTTCAGCGAACCAAGGCCGAAACTGTTCATAAATGTTACTCATCCTTTATAGACAGATACTATTACTGGCCTGTTGTTGTAGATGCTGACATTATCGAGTTGGAACAGCATTTGAAACCAATGGGACTCTATGGGGGCCAAACGATTAAAGGCACTTGCAGCAAGCCTCGCCCGTTATACGTTCCAGGAATAATCTACCGGGGCCGTACCGCAACAACCCTCATATTCATTTTACGCCTTTCCTGGTCCATCCTGCGAAAGACATGTTTGTGCAGTACATAACAGGAGCAGAGCAAGCAAATTTGTAATCTTTTTCATGTGTCTATTTGTTTTATATTTCTTTAAAAATGATCTCAATAAAATCGGATGACAGATTTATTGGGCCATCCCAGAACTCAAAGGTTCCAATTCGTTTTGGGATAGTTATAAACTCCCCCAGTTTTGTCCTCCGCAATACTTCGTCAGCCACCTTTTTTTCAAATAAATATTTCGAGATTTGGCTTCCTGACGCGTATACTGGGGCATTGTCAACTTCGAGGCGCTCACCGCGCCTTAATACCAAAAACTGTGTTTGAAACTTGTCTTTTAAACCATTGTAATCCGATTTTATAAGCCCTGCATTCAACTTTGCTAATGTATCGACGATCGCCCGTTTCTCAGGCTTTGATAAGATCAGGCTTTCCAGAAAGTCATCGGAATTTACGCAATGCCGCATTATCCTGGAACTAAATTCCGGGTCGGGGATTTTTTGGTATTGGTTCAATGAATCCCTCTTGTTGAAACTACGAGCCCATGGGTAGCTTTTAATTAAATAAATATCCCGCCCAGTTTTGTTTTCATAGATCGTTGTCAACAGGAGCATGGTTTTGCTTTCGTCCACCGAATCTTTCACTGACGTTATGCGCAAAGTTGCTTCCACGTTGCCATGGTTGTCATTTGAACATTGGAATGTGAGTAGAGCAAGTAGTGCAATTAGTAGTTTCATTTGAATAATACTCTAATTGTTCCGTAACTGAAAAGCTTCTTCAAGGTATCCGGATATCTGTTATAGATTGTGCTAAATTAGGTTGCCGAATGAATATATCTGACAGAGGCGATTTTGACCAGGTTTCTCAAACATCAATTTTTCTAATCCCAAACTGTGCCTCTCAAATTGTGACGTTTTTCAGAACACTTTACAAGGAGCTATTTCCAATCGCTGTCTTCCAAAACAAATACTTCTTCCACACGAGCATTAAACACTGCGGCAATCTTCAATGCCAGTACAGCCGACGGAGTGTATTTACCGATTTCGATGGAGTTGATCGTTTGCCTAGACACGCCTACCTTTTCTGCTAGGTCCGCCTGTGTAAAGTTCTGCCTTGCTCTTTCAACCTTTAAACAATTTTTCATTAAACAAAAATTATTTGGTTGACAGGTAAACTCTTGAATAGTAGAGAATTATTGCCATCGCAAAAACGAGAATAAGGAAGTGGTTTATTTCTGATAACTGAAAGCGGATAAGCTTGTGATCGTAAAGATTGCTGGTCAGCAACTTAAGGCTGTATCCTACAACAAGAGAAACATAGGCCGATGATGTTTTGAGGTGTAACGCTCGTTCATCTTCCATCTTGTCTCGGCTCACAAAGCCCATGAAGAGCCCAATCAATAAGGGAAGTTCAGCTCCGGCATGAGGATCGGAAAACAAGACAATGGCGCCAATTGTAACTAGAACTACACTTGCGAGCTTAATTATTTTAGCCATGACTTAGCAATTGATTTGACGTCATAAATGTAAAGTATACTTATTAAAAAGACAAGCAAATTTGTCACGAATAACAAGTTAGAGCGCCGCGGTAGCTATATCGCAGACCTCGTAAATACTTGGCTTTTTCTAAAGAAGGCGCTGCATCAACTCTCTTGCAAGTAAACCGCTGGGTAGAATTAAACACGCATTACTCTGTTAACCTCACAACTGGTTAATATTCTGATAATCATATATTTACCTTTATTTCTGCATGCGACAAACAGAGAAGCCATTCCCTAAGATTGGCTAAAAATATCATGGAAAATAAAACTTTGGAAAATATAAATTGACCCTGGAAATGGTCACGCCTAAAGCCCAAACTGAATTTTGTTTTTTCTGAAGTTGACGGCTATGGTAAGGACACGAACCAAGGCAAGGGCAGTAACAAGCGCTTTGGGCTGCTTTAGATTTTAAATAACCTGTTTTTCAGGTATTTCCAACTTATACCCTTTCCCATGAACATTCGTTATTCTCAGCTCAGGATCACGACTTAATTTCTTTCGAAGTTTCGACACAAACATGTCCAGGCTGCGACCGGTGATGACCCCTTCGTTGATCCAAACTTCCTGCATAAGCGTTTCGCGGGGGATCAGTTCTCCGAAATTTTGGTAGAGCAATTTCAGAACCTTGCATTCTTTGTCTGTGAGACTAACCACCTCGCTTTCCAAAAGCAAGCGCTGACCCTGAACATTAAATAAAAATTTTCCGAGCGCAGCCAATTCCGGAACGGACTCTTTTATTATAGCGTGGTTTTGATTCTGGCCGGGCAACGGTTTAAAAAACTTCCCAAAACGCCCAATCAACAAGGTAACACCCAACAACACCAGAATACCGGCATAAATCACCTTGATTAATGGAAAGTCAAAGGTTCTCGTTTGGGATTCTTCAAGTGTTGGATTGGCTTGCTGAGGATCCACTTTAACTGATTTGAGGTCGTCAGTCCGCTGGTCGCTGTCGTAGCCGAAAGTTGGCATTTTTAATTCTTCAAGTTTTGGACTGACTTCCTGAGTATCCGCTTTAACTGATTCAGTCAGCTCGTCGACGTCGGCTTTCTTCTGTTTTACGCTTTCATAAAAATCTGGAAAGGCAAATTCGATTGTGTAACAACCTGAGGGTTGACTTCTGCCACTACAAGCCAGGATATCCGGCGAGGTATTATTTACCTGGAAACCATAGACGATGCCGTCTTTCATGCAATCATGTACTGTGACGGTGTAACCGGAAGGGAACTGCTTTTTGGGGAGTAAGTGCTGTGACAGCGCGATGAGCGAGTCGTGGTTAAAAACGAATTCATTTTCGAACCTGAGCAGAAACGTGCCTTCTTTAATCTCAGTAACGGGCAATACACGTGAGGTTGAGTCACCTGCCTGCAGCAACAACCGATGACCAGTTTGACGGATCAGAAGGTTCACTTGCTTCGCCCTGAAGTCTCGGCCGGAATGTTCTGTGAAAGAAGAGGCGATAAAAAAAATAACAGGCAGCACCATGGCAATGCCAGACCTCAACACCAGCCGGTTAGTGAAAAAGCCAGTAAAACCAGAATTTACACGCATTTAAATTTCTTTTTACAATTGACTAGCAAGATTTTATAGTTGATTTACAAGCACGGCTACGCAGGTGCCTACATTTGGACATGTGAAGTTAATACAATTTTACGCTATCATTTCACCAAACCATTTTAGTCATGAAAATCCATCACTTCGCTTTTTTGCTCCTTTTCCAATTCCCATTTGCCTTTGATCAGGCCTTAGAATTTCCACAATCACCCCTACTCCCGGATAGCAATCAAAAACGAGATTTGGAATGTATTATAGCAAACTAAATTCCACTGCTCCTTTTTGGGAAAAGAGGTTTCTCCGGACATCCTTAGCAGCATTGTCCCTGGCAAGGCTGGAATGCTTGCATTCAACTACGGCGGCCAGTTTTTGCAAAAATAAACGGAATGGGTTTATGGTTGCCGATATATACGGATTTCCCAGGGAAGAACGTTCGCACCATTTTTGAAAACTGGGGACACCGTTTTCATCGGTTGCGATAAGGGCATTTTCAAATCTGATGACAGTGGAAAAACCTGGAAGCAAGTCTATGACGGAGGCTGGGTAATGAAATTGGTAGAGTCAAATGGAGTGCTGATGGCTACCAGCCAGAGAGGCATAATTCGGTCGATAGATGATGGTGAAAACTGGGTTAATGTGATCAATGAGGGGGGAGTGGGCATTGCTATCTAACGCATCAAAGTATTGAAAATCAGTACTTTTTGCTTTTTGCATTGCTGACAAATTCAGACTAAATTCTAGGCAAGCCATCAATGACTGATGGCCTAAGCATACATACTATTCTGCTTCTGTTATACCCGAATATGTCAAATTTAGCGATATTTGAAACGAAGGGCAACATGTTTTACCCGTGGACAGTTTACATCACATGCAATACTTTTCATTCCCGCGGCGAATGTTTGATCGGCCCGTATTCCAGACCGGCTGTAGAGACTGCGGCGCGGTGAATGCTAAGGGTGATATTTCCACAGGAACTCAAACAGCTAATGCCGCGTAGCGCAGGAAGCGCACTTAGGTGGATGAGAAGTTGTCTCCGTTGATCCGTCATGGTCGTCCAGGCGCTTCGCCCTTTGATGGGCGATACAAGTATCAAGTAAGCATTCCATTATTATGAAAAATAAAGAAGTATTGCAGGCCGCTAATGCCGCAGTGATGAAAGGTGAAAAGGAAGTTTTTCTAGCGTTTTGTACAGATAAAGTAGTATGGACTTTTGTCGGTGATCAAACACTAAGGGGCAAAGAGGCTGTGCGACAATACATGGCACAGACCTATCTGGAGCCGCCCAAATTTGAAGTAGAAAACATGATCGAAGAAGGCGATTATGTTACCGCAGTCGGCACAATCGATTTGAAGGATCGAGACGGAAATCTTGTCAATTATTCATATTGTGACGTTTGGCGATTTGAGGATGGAAAGATGGCAGAATTGACCGCGTTCGTTATCAAAGTTGCATAGTGTAGACACCGATTTGGAGCTTTCAGAAATATGTCTCAAATAAAAATTTACGGACTCAGATCCAGATTGTTGCCACGAAGGGAGCAGGTGAGTGAACTGATCCACTCTTGCGTGGTGGAAGCTTTTGACTATCCTCGATCAAAGAAATTCCATCGGTTTTTCTATTTTGATGAAGGTGATTTCATATTTCCATCCGATCGCACCGACAATTACACAATTATAGAAATTGCACTTTTTGAAGGTCGTTCGCTGGCAGCGAAGAAAAAACTATACAGACTTTTGTTCGACCGATTTGACGAGGTCCTGGACATCAAGCCCCTGGATCTGGAGATTACTTTGACTGAAACACCCAAGCACAATTGGGGTATTCGCGGACAGCCTGGCGATGAATTAGGGCTTGGCTATGTAGTGGAAGTATGAATAATGTCGTTGCCTTTCCTACCTTCCCAGACTACCGATATCCGATGAGTTCGCCCTTAGTTGCCACATTATTAATCGCCCCTGCTGCACAGGCGTATTTTGATGACTTGCGACGTCAGTATTTTCCGAAGGAAAGGAATTTCCTGAATGCCCATCTGACCTTGTTTAATGCTTTGCCTGACGAGCAATGTATCCTTGATAAGATGCAGGTATTGACCGAAAGCTAGGCTGTGTTTGATGTAAAAGCTGATCAGGTCGTTTCACTAGGTGGCGGAACAGCCTTTAAAATTGTATCACCGGAGTTGACTTTGCTGCATCGAAATTTGCAAATACAATATCAGGAGTTTCTTACCAATCAGGATAAACAGAGAAGGAATTTTCATATAACCGTTCAAAATAAGGTGCAGGCTTCTGAAGCTAAAAAATTACAGGCTGAGCTCAGGTCGACCTTCGAGCCATTTTGCTTTGCGGCCAACGGCGTGCATTTGTGGAGGTATCTTGGAGGGCCTTGGCAGTTTATCCGGACTTTTCGTTTTTGTACCTAATGTTTTAGCCGATTATCCGATCTTGACTTTCCACTCTTTCTTCATTTGTGCATAACGAGCATTGTTTTCTGCTTTTTTCCATTTCGCATAAAACACAGCAGCAGCGTCCGCTTTTTCTTTCTGCCCCGTGCCTTTCTTCAAAAGCTGATAATCCTTTTCCTTATCATACTTTTTGCCTCCCTTGTAATTGGCATAACGGCGTGCCCGGGTGAAACCCATTTGCAGATATTTACGGGCCATATCAGCTCCGACAAAATCTTGCATGTTTAGATAGTGCAGAAACAATTCATAAATCTTGCCGCTGCTTTTCTCGGCAATTACCTTGGTCTTAAACCGCCAGAATTGGCCTATCTCCGATTTATACGGCTCGCAGATCAAAACGCCTTGCTCACCTTTTCCGACGCGGTACAGTTCTGGGTGCCTCCGGTAATCCACATCCGGCTTCCAACTGTATTCTTCCTGATTGAAATTCAGGTAAGATGGGGTTTTATTTACGGTTTGCTTATGCATTGCTACTACTCGGGCTTCTTGCTCTGATTCCTCTCTATCTCGTTCCTTCGCATCGGCATGGCATCAATTAGGCCGAAAAGCTTTTCGGCGCTAACTATATCGCTCGATCTTAACTTTTCACCACCATCGCGGCCAATTAATATGAAGGTGAAAAGACTGGTGGTATCGACATTCCACTTTTTCCATTCAGCAACATTGCTTGCGGAATAAGAAAAGCTTTGCACTTTGATGTCACGCGCGCGGACACCCTTTTGATACGCGTCCAGGATGGCCAGCTGCGCTTTCTGCTTTTCTAAACTGCTGTTTGTATAGAAAAGCAGTACCTGTCGGGCAGGGTCGGCGGCGATTAACGTGATAAGCATTATTCCAAATAGTGTTTTCATGCAATCTGTCTATAAAATACTCTGCCAGAAGCATGTAATTTCGCAGATACTATACATGTGAAATAATCAAAAGCAAATTGAAACGATCATGATCGAATTCCGCCCGGCCACCATTGACGACTTAGCTCTATTGCGGCATTGGGATGAACAGCCTCATACCGTCGCTTCTGACCCCAACGATGATTGGGAATGGGAAACCGAACTGCTGCGGTCGCCGGAATGGCGAGAACAACTGATCGCAGAATTGGATGGTCGCCCGATAGGATTTGTTCAAATCATAGATCCCTTGCTGGAAGACGGCCACTATTGGGGTGAAGTGCCGGCGAACCTTCGTGCGATCGATATTTGGATTGGTGAAGCTGATGACCTCGGAAAAGGTTTTGGCACTGAAATGATGCAACAGGCGATCGAACGCTGTTTCACATCGTCAGAAGTAACAGCAATCATCATTGATCCGCTTGCCGCCAATGTGAGAGCAAGGAGGTTTTACGAAAGGCTGGGTTTTTCTTTTATCGAAAACCGCACATTCGGCGAAGACTTCTGTGCGGTTTATGCGCTAGATCGAAATGTCTGGGAAAGGTAATGAACAACCGAACTTTTCCAACAATTTACGAGCCGTTTCTATTCATGCTCCGGCTTTTTAAACTCTTTAAAAAAATTTCTTACAACCCCTCCGTAATTGGTGACTGTTGCACAACATACCGATGGTTTTAAAGCCTTTTGCATTTATCCTACCCATTCCGGTATATTGATTAGTGAACCAATTACCGGCTCCACAGTACTGAAACGAAGCTTTTTGAATAACTTGGCTTTATCGCCATTCATTCGTTTGTGCAACTGATCATACAGCGGTTTATCGAGCGAGTGCTTGATCCTCCTTGTCGAGATCGACCCTTAAAGTGATGGTCGATGCCAGCCCCGTCGATACATTTGAACTTCCAAAACTGTTTCATAGAGTCCGATCCCATTTGTGAATGACAAGTTTCTGCTCCAAAGCCGTCTCTCGGTACGCGAGATAGATCGATCCTGAGTGTCCGCCTACTATTACCGGTGAGGAAACATTACCTTCCGAAAACCTATTGCATTTGCTGCACCGCGCGATTCAACTGTAATCCCCAGATCTATGCTTGCCCAGGTCCATTTTTCCATTGTTTAAGGGCTGCCTTTTTCGGCATCACACTATAATCACTATACGAAAGATAAAGCCTCCCCGGGAGTCATCGGTAGAAAGCGACATCAGGTCGGTATAGCCTGTTAAGATTTTCTCACCGACATTAGCCCATGCAGCTGATTCCAGCTTTTATAGCAGATAAATGTTTTAGTCTGAAAACTCACTGATGACAAATCGGAGAAATAACCGCACGATGCATAATTCTCGCCAGATGACCCCAGCGGAACAAGATTACATTGACTGAACCCTGGAATCGTTTTGCATGAGGAAGAGTATTGCCAGCCAAGCCCTAGATAATTTAGCTTTATCACATCCATTTAACGTCATACTTGCGTCTGGCATTTCCCTCTTCATATTGGCTATTAGTCGGAGGCGATTAGCAGGGCTGCGGAGGAAAGCACCGCTCACGTTAGTAACTGTTCGAAAGTGTTTGCTTTTGTTCTGTCTTTACACTGTCCTTACGCAGAATAGCTATGGGACTAACTGCACATTAACTATGCACCTTATTTTAAGGTCGATTTTACTATACAGGCTTGAATTTTCAATTATACAGTTTATTTTGATCATAAAATTCGCCTCACGATATCATTTTTATTCTGGAAAACACATCATGACCATCTCGCCATGCTGATCCAACTGTCGTAAATTTGAAAAGAAAATTAGCTTGCTAACTTTAATTGACCCGAACCACGCCGCAGTAAAAGATTATGTCGCAAAACAGTTCCGAACTAAAAGGTAATTTACTTATAATTCCAGCTTCCATAAAAAGCCATGTGGTACCCGCATTCTCTATCGCCGAAAAACTCAAATCTAGGTTTAAAATTCATTTCGCCGTTGCTAACCCCGAACTGAGCCGCTTAGTTAAGGAAAACGGATATGTACCCATCGAGGATGACTTCTTCCGCGTAGCAACTTGCATGGAATGGACTTTTGTGGCTAAGCACAAAGGAAAAACTAATTTTAAAAACATCGCAGGCGCCTACTGGTCAAATATCATTTATAAGCATCGAAAAAAAACTATGTCCGCATTGATAGAAGCCGTAAAGCCAACTGTTGTAATTATAGATATTTTTAACATAACGGATTATCCTATTCTATTTTCATTACATCCTGAATTAAAAATATTGTTCTACAACCCGATGCTCTCCACCTATAAGGCAAATGGTGTGCCGGCCGTCAATGAGGGGAATTGGAAACAAGAAGCTCCTATGGACAATCCATTCATATACAAGCCGCTAAACTGCTTTCAAGACCTTCGGTCGTTCATGCAAGAGCTTCTGCATTGGGTCCTGCCTTTCCAGTTCAGACGCTTGGTCCGTGACTCAGGCATCGGCATTGAAGAAGTTAGCTATACAACGTTTGGTGCAATTTTTGAGAAGGTCCCCGAACTGATACTCGCGCCCGCGGAGTTAGAGTTCTCTCTAAAACATGGTCGCGGAAATCAGTACTATATGGGTTTATGTATAGATAGAAACCGTAAAGAAATCAGCGTCGACGACGGCTTTCTGAGTAAATGGACAAATATCCTGCACAAAAAGAAAACAGGCGAAAGGATAGTATATTGCAGTTTCGGAACGTACTACAACGCGTCAAATCAGCTGTTAGAAGCATTTCTATTAAAGTTATTGGAAGCAATCGGAAAATTTTCAAATGTACAGTTGATCTGCTCCGTGCGCGGGGTGCTTATTGATAAGATAGGAAATTTACCAGACCATTGTCGAGAAAATATACACCTATTTACCTACGTACCACAATTGGCTGTATTGCAAGAGGCCCATTTGCATATTTCACATGGCGGGCTAGGATCTGTTAAGGAGAGCATCTACTACGGGGTACCAATGCTAATCTATCCACTTGATTTGTTACATGACCAAGGTGGCAATAGCTTGAAGGTAGAATATCACGGAATAGGACTAGCGGGAAATATGGGATCAGATCAAGTGATGGATATACAAAATAAAGTAAGTAAATTACTAACCGACGAATCTTTTCTAAATTCAATTATTCTATTACGGAAAATAATTGAAGGCAACGATTCCTACACTGAGAACTATCTCACAAAATTAGTTACAGACAAATTCGGTATTCAGAATTAAGTCGATTTCTTTGAGATACGGCTGATCTTAGCGCTATGTCACAAAGGAAAAAATAGCAAAAAGTAACAATTATGTTAAATAACTATTTCAAGATAGCGAGAAGGCGACTTTCGAAGTATTGGGTACACTCGCTAATTAACGTCGTAGGAATATCTATGGCATTTTGTTCTGCAATCCTGCTATTTCTTACCGCGAATTTCGAGTGGAGCTACGATGATTTTCATCACGATAAAAACAGCATTTACAGACTAGCGCTGAAAGAATCCCAGGCAGACGGGCAGGCATTTAGCACCAAAATGCCAGTTCCTATGATGCATAACTTAAAACTGGCCCATCCAGATGCCATTCAACAAGCAACGCGATATAAAGAAGGTTCTGCTCAGATTAGGTGGAAAGACAATATTTTTAATAAAAATATACAGTATGTTGATGCCGATTTTTTAAAAATGTTTTCGTTTCGTTTAGTAAAAGGTAATACAAATTCTCCACTCGACGATGCAAGCAGCATCATTCTCAGCCAACAAATTGCAAGTTCAATTTTCGGCTCCAATCCCCCTATCGGCGAAATCCTTACGTTAAACTTAAATGGGAAACAGCAACCATTTGTTGTCCGCGGTATATTAGAGACGCCTCCCGCCAACTCTTCCATTTCAGCAGATGTTTTGATCCGCTTTGAAAACGAGCCTTATTATCACATGGATCTAAACGACTGGAATGTACGTACACATCAAGTATATCTACGCTTGAATGACCAGACGCCTGCTTCCGTATTCGAAAAGAATGTCCGGACATTTATGCAGCGAACTTATATCAACTATATTGAAAATGCACGCAGCAATGGCCTATCTCCCGACAGTGAGGGACAGTACATCAGCTTGCATACGACGCCATTACAGGAGGTGCATTTCTATCAACTTTCAGAAGACAACAAATCAATAAACCCTGTATATCCAAAAGTCTTGCTGGCAATCAGCATCTTAGTGATGGTAATTGCATATGTAAACTATATCAATTTGACGACATCCAATGCCATGTCCCGGGCAAAGGAAGTCGGGATTCGGAAATATCTTGGTGCGAAAAAAGACCATTTGATCTTCCAGTTTTGGGGCGAGGCTTCAATAGTATGTTGTGCCGGAATGTTATTGGGAGGTATATTGTCCGTGTTACTGCTACCTGTGTACAACAGTCAATTTAAGGTCGACTTGTCTTATTCACAATTCATACGACCAGAAGTGATTTGGACGATACTCTTGTTTTTCGTGGCTACCACATTATTCGTCGGGTTTTATCCCGCAATAGTTGCTTCCAGATTCAATATTCTTGAGATTTTGAAGGGGAAGATAAATAGCAAGATAAAGATCAGCGTCATAAACAACGGTATGCTGGTTGTACAATTCACTATTTCAATCTTCCTGATAACAAGCACCTTAGTTATTAATCAACAAGTCAAACTATTACAAAATAAGCCATTGGGTTATAATCGTATGGAAGTAATCAGCATTCCGGTAGGTTACGAAATTGATGGCTACAAGCTACTCGATGCGATGCGATTAAGGCTCGCAAATTATCCTCAGTTCGTCAGCATAACCGGTGCCGACCTAAACCTTGGCAAAGGCAAAGACGAAACTAGTCGGCAATCGAAATACGGATTTACCATGCAGGGAAAGAAAATCCTGACCAATGCACTCAATGTGGATTTCGACTACCCTGAAACGCTTGGATTGGAGTTTATTGCTGGAAGAAGCTTCGATAAAAAGTATTCGACAGATTCAACACAATCGTGTATCATCAACCAGGCAATGGCCAATCAACTAGGCCTTCAATCCGCTATCGGTGCTCAATTGCCACTGAATGGAGGAAAAACAATCATAGGAATAGTCAAAGACTATAATTTCTCATCCCTGCATTCTGAAATTGAGCCGATTACAATACTATTTAACAAGCCTTTTGGTCTTTCCTATTTATTCGTAAGGATACGACCCAACAGTTCATCAATCGCGACCATGAAGTTGCTGGAAAAGGAGTATTTAAATTTGGCGCCCAAATCAGAGTTTTTAGGGTCCTTTCTGGAAGACAATGTAAATAAGCAATACGAGAAGGAGTTACGGATTTATCGTATCTTCTCAACGGCTTCCATCATAGCCATATTACTATCTTGTTTCGGCCTTTTTGCTATGTCGCTATTAAACATTCAGCAAAGGACAAAAGAAATTGGTGTACGGAAAGTGCTTGGCGCCAGCGTTTACAGCATTTTGGCATTGATCTCAAAAGACTTCATCAAACTAGTTTTGGTCGCTATTTTGATGGCATCCCCACTAGCTTACTATGGAATGTACAACTGGTTACAGGGTTTTCCCTACCGAATCCATATTCAATGGTGGGTCTTCTTACTTTCAGGGGTTATCGCTCTTGTCATTGTACTCATGACCATTACATTACATAGTATAAAGGCGGCCTCAGCGAATCCGATAAAGGCCGTTAATGGCGAGTGAAGCTTTGCCAAACATGCGTAGATAGATGCCCTTCTAATTGACGAGCGATATGAACGGCGACATAAGCATCGCAGACTTCATCACCGGCCCATTAAAGTGCAGGTGAAGCGGATACGTGCCTGTAAGGCGATTAAAAATTGCAGATTCAGCAAAATCAAAGTCTTGTAAAATTATATTCATTTCGCTTAAAACGATAGACTTCTTCTCAATATCATTCGAATGAAAAAGAAATTGGTCTACTGTTCTCATAGTCGTGGGGAAGGTTTGAAATAACTCGCATTTTGTGTCCAATACAATTTTTGAATTCATTCCTTCTAAAAAGAGCTTCGTCCACAGATACTGATTGCTAAACTCAAATTCATCGCCTAACAGTGAGCTTCTGATCTGTTCGATATCCCTCAGCGCAGTGAGCAAATTTGAAACGCTGCCAATAATACCCCCCGAATTCAAAAATCGATAGGGGGTATTTCCAGACGGGTATTGGGGTTCGAGCGTAGAATCCGGATAACACGTCCGCTCTGCTGATACGACAACTGATCTGTCCGGGGTCAACCTCATATAACGCCGCATGATTTCCTCCTCGCCACCGGTAACAATCACATCATAGCCATCGGAAAACAGAACTATCTCATCACCTGGGAGGTCCTCAATAGCGTTCCTCAAATGAAAATCCTTTGCCCTATGACTATCCCATAGTCCGTTATGAACAATTGTAATTAAGTCGATACGATTCCTATTGCAAGAGGCTCTGAAAGCATTTCTATACCCAATATCATGCTCGTCTGAAATACATGTCACAATTTTCATCCTAGATTTTCTCATTACATTAAGACAAACACTACATTCTCCTTTTTATGTCTTTTAAGCGGCTTATCTGTTGAACTAATGCAGGAACTTTGTCAAGGCTATAAATAAAATTCCACATATACGATATGATGGAGTATATGGTCCCGGCCGCATACAATCCAAGGGCGCCCGCCCGAATGATTATCATACATGCGATAATTATGATAAACAATTCCATCGTCGCCCAGTTAATAACTTGCGTGTCTATAATTTTAATACGCCAGATCCTTAACGCATTGTAATGCTCCCACACATCAGTTGGATCATTTCTCGTCAATACACCAACTTCCTTTTCGTACTGATCATTAATACCGGAATTAAGATCTAATGATTTTTTTGCGTAGCGTCTGTTAATTACATATAACGGGAGCAAAAGAATAATGCAAAACACAACTATTCCCCAGTCAAACATAATCAACATTCCAAGAGCTCCTAGCGACTTGAACATGGTGTTTATGATATCCGGTACATTCCTCTCGAAGAAATCCACGAATTCACGCGACAGTCCGGAACGCGCGATAATTTTCGTGGTTTCAATACCTCGATCCTGTTGGTCTTTTACGACATTTACCGCTACATCGCGGTAGATTTTTGAGAATGTCCTTATGTTGTATGTCTGTCTGACTACATGGGTCAATCCGTGAACGGTCCATAGGCCAGCATAGTAAATGAGACCAAGAAACCGACCTTCCAATGCATCATTGATCGCCAGGCCGGTGAAGTATGGGATTGATAAACTGATAATATTTTCTGTGATTGTAAAGGAATAGGTTACCAAAAATTTGAACCGGTGTACTCGGAACAGCTCGGTCTGAGAAAAAGCCGCCTTGCTTCCAACACCCGCGCTTTCATGTAAAGTTTGATTCTGAGAAATTTCCATCAAATCTGTCCCGAAATGCTAGTTGACAACAAATTTACCCAACGCGACCATCGTGATATCTTCCAACTCTCGACCTAACGTAGAAGCATCATGTATCAGGTTCTCTGTTGGAGCTATGTACATCTCGTATGGCTGAATGGTAAGTCTCACAATCGGATACATGGGATTATTTTCAAAAAAGGATCTTACCAGTGTGTCTCTGTCTGTACTCATAGTCGCATTAATATTGAATAGGGTCCGATATTTATTTATCAGATCGTCCGCAGACACATTCACATATAACAAATGACGAGGCTCACTCGTAAGGTTTATAGAAACCCGATTCCTTGCGCCGACAGAATCACCGATAGTGCTTCCGGAGTCGCTGTCTATATGCATTCCACAGAAAAGGTATTCTTCTACACCGGCAATATATCGCTTCGTTACTGTTTCAAGTCCTTTCGTTACGATCGGAAACGCGTGAACGACCGGCTTTTCGTCATCGATGGTACCAAAAGAGTATAGAAAATGCTCCATCTCATCATCAAACTCTCTAAACAAATCTCCATGAGATTCGTATTTTCTAACAATATCCCGTCTATCCAATACACTATCAAATTCCATTTGCTTGCACAAGTTGATGATGGATTCAGGAAGTTTGTGGATCGTAATTCCGTTGCCTAATTGATGTTGTTGCGAATTCGAGCTCCGCATTACAGGTATTTCGTCCATGGTTATACGTCTCCATTGTCGGGCAGGAATGTAGGAATAGGAATGATATTTATCGGTTGTCCCCACTACCGAACCGTAACTCAATGAGATCCTATCTGTATATTGATTATCATCTAAAATCAATGCGACGCCAGGTACTAATTTTTCCATATTCAAATGCGTTCAATCAGGTCCTCGTATACCATAGTGTAATACTCCCCAAAATTGAGGCCATCGGTTAAGTTTAGTAACTTGACATTAAACCGATGAGAAAATGAAACAAAGCCGGAGGAAATTCACAGC
>NZ_JAKCPW010000079.1 GCF_021440085.1 Dyadobacter sp. CY261 | reverse complement strand
AGCAAGGACGAGTATCTCTACAAGCGGCTCGCGATCCAGGCTGCGATCCGGCGCAAAAGGAAGGCCATGGCTTTTATGAACCCAAACAGCCAAAGGCAGCTCCGCAAATCAACTATCGAAAATCTAATGCAATCAGAGAAGCGCTACGTCTCACACAAGCAGCACGTATACAGCAAAAGGTTAATTGATATATGCCTAAAAAATAAAGCAGCGACTTTGCTGCTGGTAGAGCAGACAGAGAAAGAGCAGCAGGCCAAAGAAGACCCCTTTCTTTTTAGGAACTGGGGATATTACGGTCTCAAACAAAAGATAGAACGCAAAGCAGAAAAGGTGGGCATCGCAGTGCTGATCGAATGAATTTTCACAGAGGCTGCTTGTACAGCCGCAGGATGAAACCACTAGCGGTTTCATTAAGTGCCCAAAGGCGCATACAACTGGGTTAGCTTAATTAATAGTAAGCAAATGTGACCCGAATCAAGCAGGTAACCCGTGCCGGTTACCTGCATTTTTTT
>NZ_JAKCPW010000078.1 GCF_021440085.1 Dyadobacter sp. CY261 | reverse complement strand
GATATTTTGTAATAAACTACCACCAATGGCCGCAAACTTACCGGCCGGCTTGTCGTACCCTGCGCCTTGTTTCTGTGACCCTCGACCCCGGATTCCGGCTGGTTCGCAAAAAAACTTGCTGAGCGATCAATGCTATTACTGAATGCCTTATTTTTGTCGACTGACTTAAACACACATGAAAGAATTTATGAGTATTTGCTTCCGAACAGGCACCCCGTTCATCGATAAGAGCCCTTCTCTTTTCCTCACGGGTACAAACACCACCTTCATATTCAGTAAATTAGAAGGTAATGGACAATAAAAAAATACTTCTCCTCGCCCACGATGGCGAAGACTTCTTTAAAGCCAGATTGCCTTTTGCAAAGTTTTTGAAAGCCCATGGGTATGAACCATTTGTAATTTTACCTGAGGACCATTACACCGAAAAAATCCGCCAGGAAGGATTTCACGTGCAGCATTCAAGTATCGAGCGCGATAGTAAAAATCCGCTGAACCTGCTCAAATCCGTCCTTGAGATCCGAAAATTTGC
>NZ_JAKCPW010000077.1 GCF_021440085.1 Dyadobacter sp. CY261 | reverse complement strand
GTGCCGATTTTGAACTTAGTAGACTCGGGGTCAATTCCCAGATCGCGCAATGCAGCGGCCGGGAATACAAGCTTGCCGGAATTGGAAATGTAGCCTGCGGGAAGTGGTGTTTCTTTTTCAACCGCCTTGGTTTCTGGTAGGTTTTCCTCTGGGGAAAAGAATTTAATTGCTTTAATCTTCATGGGTGCAACGGTTTTTTGGGCTAAAATAGGTTATTGGTTTGGTTTAGCCTACCATTTACAAATGAAGGCCCATTCTTCTTCTTTTTCTCTTTCTTTTTTTAAGCTCGGGATTCTGGGTTGTGCTAGCAGTTTGACTCATCCAATTTTCCAATGAAGCCAGCGAGTAATCCCTTCCGATATCAGAGCCTTTCACCTTCATTTTAGTCTGCATGTGAAAAAATGCAATGCCCCGCCCGACATAGGTTTTGTATCCGTGCCGAAGTAAATGCTCTTTTAAATCCTGTATCGAAGAGACTTGTGGCATCAAATGGTCAATTAAAGATCTTAGTTTCAAATGCGCCTTGTCCGCTAAGTGAATC
>NZ_JAKCPW010000006.1 GCF_021440085.1 Dyadobacter sp. CY261 | reverse complement strand
GATACTTGGATCAAACCTGGTAAAGTAGGTAGCCGCCACAATACCATTGCATGAAGACCATCTCAAAAGGATGGTCTTTTTTTGTGCCTTAGGGCCTGGTTCGGAGCAACGTTCGCTTCACCTCTCCCCAGTGGTACGCCACCCCGGCCCGGAACAGAGAAGTTAAGAGCGGCTGGCTAAGCTGGGGGCGCCTAGCCGGGGGCACCTAGCCGGGGGCACCTAGCCCAGAACCGCCGATGATACCGCGCCGCGCAGGCTTGGATCAAACCTGGTAAAGTAGGTAGCCGCCACAATTTTAACAAACAAAAAGCATCCCCTCAAAAGGATGCTTTTTGCGTTTATAGGCATGTTTACCTTTATTACATCCAGACAGAGAACTATTAGAACATGCTTGTATGAATGAAAAATGGGGCGTAGCAAACGTTTATGCAATTTTTAACGCAGCTTTTCCCGCTTTTTTTGTGCTAGGGCAATTAGTCACCATTGGATTTATACTTTTGCTACTACGGGGCATAAGCAGCTGGAGCCGTGCTTGTGTCGCTTCGACAATCCGATTATGTTGCCAAGATGGGCCCGACATTTAAAGGCCTATTTTGAATTTCATCATCGAGCTGTACTAGTTCATGTAAAACAGCTCCTATTTGATAATGCCGAAGGGATTTGCCGTGATAACATTATTAAGACAGTTAATCCTGCTTGTGACCTTTGTGCGGGTGGTATTTATCTGGCCTGACCCGGCGGTGACCCAGCGTGAACGGCATGCCGTTTGATTTGGCTTGTGCATGCTCAAATTTACTTAATAACGGTCTGCTCATTAAATAAGATAAAAACTGGGGTTGCTGCCAAAAAGCGGCATACATTTTACAGCGCTTGAAGTGTAATGGGAAACCGATTAGACGTAAATCCCGAAAAGTTATGACACTGAATTAAATGTGAAGTAACTCCAATGTTGACGCCTGGGAGGACCGCCAGAGAACTGTCCGAGGCTGATTTCAAACGCTAGCTATATCTTCTGTTTTCGCCCATATAAACATCCCTAAGAAGAAGCGCCCAGCTTTTCGGTTAACACAACTAAAGGGCCTTCTTGCGTTTGGGACATTGGAATGGTCAGGATCGCTGTTGACCTCCCTTCTTCCTCGGCCCGCCTCCCGTCAAGCGGAATTTAATTTAGGTTGCGCTCAATCGGGATCGCCTAGATTGGACAAAAAAGAAAAGCTGATCTGACGACCGGCCTTAGCTGGTATCTTGCCTTCGAACCTAGTGCAATAGCGAAGCGGCTCGCGACTGCTGCTGCATGAACTGAACGGATGCAGCGACGATTCCGAGCGTGTCGATACCGCATTCATGATATAGCTCTGCAGGTTCTCCATGTTCCACTATGAAATCAGGAATTCCCAAGCGCTTAACTTGGCTATTATATCCATTGTCAATCATAAATTCAAGAATAGCGCTACCAAATCCGCCCTGTAAGCAGCCATCTTCCAAAGTCATGACCCTATCATAGGTGGAGAAAATTTCGTGAAGCATAGCCTCATCTAAGGGCTTTGAAAAGCGCATATCGAAAAGTGCGACACTAATGCTTTGATTTTCCAGCTCTTCGCATGCCTTTAAAGCATAGTTGCCAAGCGGACCAAAGGATAATATTGCTAGATCGCTGCCTCCTCTCACCTTTCTCCCTTTACCAATTTCTATTTCTTCAAACGGCATCTTCCAGTCTGGCATTACACCGTTTCCCCTTGGATAACGAATGGTGAATGCATTTTTGCCCGATTGGAAGGAATCTAGCTGAGCTGTATACATCATATTCCGGAGCTCTTGCTCGTTCATTGGAGATGCAACAATCATATTCGGAATGCAGCGCATAAATGCAATGTCGTAAACCCCATGATGCGTTGGTCCGTCGGCACCTACTAAGCCTGCCCTGTCCAGACAAAATATAACAGGCAACTCCTGAATGCACACATCATGCACTACCTGATCGTAGGCACGTTGCATGAATGTTGAATAGATATTGCAAAACACGACATCGCCACGGGTTGCCATTCCCGCCGAGAATGTGACTGCATGTTGTTCAGCAATACCTACGTCAAATGCGCGGTCTGGGATGGCTTCCATCATGATGTTCAAAGAGGACCCGGATGGCATTGCCGGTGTAATACCGACGATTTTTGTATTTTGTTTAGCCAGTTCAACAAGCGTATGGCCAAACACATCCTGGTATTTTGGTGCCTGAGGCGTGTCGAAGACTTTCTTCTTGATTTCTCCCGTAATCTTGTCGAAAACGCCGGGAGCATGCCACTTTGTCTGATCTTTCTCCGCTGGGCCGTAACCTTTCCCTTTTATAGTGAGGCAGTGCAACAACTTGGGACCTGGAATATTTTTCAGATCCTTCAAAACCTCCGTAAGATGGCCGATATCATTACCATCTATGGGACCGAAATAGCGTAATCCGAGTGATTCGAAAAGATTACTCTGACGAAGAATAGCAGTCTTCATTGCTGTCTCGACTTTCGAAACAATCTCCTGCGCACTTTTGCCGAAATTGCTCATTTTTCCGAGCAGATTCCATACTTCATCTTTGAACTTGTTATAAGTCTGAGAAGTGGTGATGTCGGTCAAATATTCTTTTAGCGCACCAACGTTCGGGTCGATGGCCATGCAGTTATCATTGAGAATAATCAGGAGATTAGAATCCGTCGCTCCGGCGTGGTTCATGCCTTCAAAAGCCAAGCCGGCAGTCATAGCACCATCGCCGATAATCGCGATATGCTGGCGCTCGAAATTTTTCTCCAGGGCCGACGCTACCGCCATTCCAAGCGCCGAAGATATGGAAGTAGATGAATGGCCAACACCAAATGCGTCGTAAATGCTTTCTTTTCTTTTTGGAAAACCAGAAAGGCCTCCATAGGTGCGGTTGGAATGAAATTCATCACGCCGACCTGTTAGTATTTTATGCCCATAAGCCTGGTGACCAACGTCCCATACTAGCTGATCGTCAGGCGTATTGAACACATAATGAAGTGCTACACTCAGTTCGACTACACCCAGGCTCGCCCCAAAATGCCCGCCATAAACCGACACATTATCAATAATAAATTGCCTTAGCTCGTTGCAAACCTGGGGAAGCTGAGAACTGTCCAGTTTTCGAAGATCCTCGGGAGAATTAATCGTTGCTAATAATTTTCCTGGCGTTATAAGCATACCATAGGGCTATTGAATCAATTTATTAGCTGTCCGCTTTTCTAAATAGTCACAAAATTAAGCAAATACGCATTAACCGCGACTATTATTTTTGTTGGCTTGCCTTGAACAACTTTTGTTTCTCTTCACGCGTCAGGCTCTCGTAACCTGATTTTGAGATCTTATCCAGGATAGAATCGATCTCCATTTGATCAGGCATTTCGATAGTGCCCGATGAAGATGATGAATATACGCTTGTGCTGCGATATACCTGTCTTTCACGATAGGTTACCTGCATGGACGGGCGTCTGCGGAAAATACGTGACCACACCGAAAGTAGGCCATAGATGGGTTTTCCCAAATCTGTCCCGTTTTGCAGCAGTTTGATGAATATATAGCCTGTAAATGCTCCCCCTAAATGCGCAAGATTGCCGCCAGCATTGGGCCCAACCGTCTGCGCAAGTGACAAAATAATGTAAAATAATGCGATAAACTTAATCCGTACCGGCCCGAGAAATATCAGGTTAAATGTATAGTTCGGGAGTAAAGTCGAAGCTCCGACCGCCACAGAAAATGCCGCGGCTGAGGCACCTAACATTCTGGATCCTTCAATATGTGCCTGGAAGTAGGGCAGCAAATTATAAAGCACGATGTAAATTAACCCACCCGCAATCCCACCGAGCAGGTAAAGCGCCACAACCCTTTTTGCTCCAAGATACTCATCCACCAGCTTTCCAAACCAATACAGGAAGAGCATGTTGAAGAGGATGTGAAAAATATCGTCGTGTGTGAAGAAGTACGTGACGAGTGTCCAGGGCTTATAGATGAATTCCTGCGTTGCAGCCGGAAGCTGTAACATGTTGATCAGCAGAGCATATATATTTGAAGATTGTGACAGGGTCAACACAATTTTCATGAGCAGCAAAACCAGGAATACTGCCGTGTTTACCAGAATAATCTTTACCAGTGCATTCTCGGATTTCGCGAACTCCCGTTTTACGTCGTCAACAATATTGCTCATCTTCTAATAGAAATTTGATTTTTGCGTACCCCAGTAACGCAACAATATATATGCAAATAGCATTCCTCCAATGTGCGCGAAATGGGCAACATTATCAGATTGAGCATTTTGTATCCCTGAGTACAATTCAAAAAGCCCGTAAAAAGCGACAAAATATTTCGCCTTTATCGGGAATGGGACGAAAAGGAGAAAAAGCTCTGTATTTGGAAACAACAAACCAAACGCCATCAGAATCCCAAAAATTGCCCCTGAGGCCCCGACCATAGGTATGCTGATAGTATTTGCAAACACGCTTTGTACCAGCCTAATACTGTTTTGAATATACACGGAATTGGTTGGATTTCCTTCAAATGAATTCAAAAAATCAAGACTGGGTTCATAGTATCGTTCAGCGTGTTTGCTGAGAAAATCCGCGAGAGCATCGGGACTTGGATTCTGGGTAAATAAGTCAACAGCATTCGCTAGCTGGTAATTCTCGTAAAAGCCTATTCCAGAGAATAAAAGCCCAGCACCGATACCAGTTACAAAGTAAAAAATCAGGAAGCGTTTAGGTCCCCACATCCTTTCTAATAACGGCCCGAACATGATCAAACCAAACATGTTGCTGAACAAATGGCCAATGCCGCTGTGCAGGAACATGTAGGAGACAAACTGGAAAATGTGAAACTCCGGTGACAGCACGGGCATCAGTGCAAACTGGCTTTTAAGGCTGAAAACAGAAGAATCGATAAAGTAGAATAGAATATTCAGGATTAATAAATTTCTTACCGTGGGGGTTATGGCTAACATATTTTGTTCAAATTCAAATATTTATCTCCAATAAACTGTATATATCCGGTTTTTGTTCTCAACCCCGGAATATATTGGCCAGCTTGTCCATCGTCAGAAGAACAATGATCGGCTCACCGCCGGGCGTTCTGTTCGGGTCGGATGATGAAAATAGCTGGTTCATCAATGTGTGTATTTCCATGTGCGACAATTTTACCGCGTACCGGACAGAGAAACGCTTTGCCAGCGACCGCGACAGACTTTCCGGCTTGTTGAGTTTAAGGTCGGAATAACTCTGTTTAAGTTGCTCGATTAGTTCTTCAAACAGATCCTGCTCGCTTTCTTCCGGCAAATCGGCCGGAATGCCACGAATGATCAATTCGTTCGATCCGAATTCGTCAAACTCAAACCCAAGGCTGCGGATTTCCTTTTTCGTCTCATTCACCAGTTGCATATCGGAATGAGTTAACCGGATGGTTTTTGGAAAAAGTAGTTGCTGGCAGGCTCCGTTGCGATTGATCAGCATTTTACGGTATCTCTCGTATAGAATGCGTTCATAGGCTGCCTTCTGGTCGATCAGCATGATCCCGTCTTTGACCTGCGATAAAATGTAGCGGTTGTGGAGCTGGAAAAGCAATGCATCAGCCTCTGGGGCAGCAATTACTTCTGAAGCCATTCGGTTCACCTTGCTGGCAACGGTTTTGGCTTGTTCCTGATAGACGGGCCTCGAATTGGCTGTTGCACCCATTTCGAATGCATCCAGCTCGCGGTGCCTGTCTTCTGTATTTTGCAACCCTTCGAAAAGTTTGCTCCAATTTGTCAGGTTCGATTTGGAGTTGCTGCCCTCACTTTTGCGCGGTTGCGCAGCCCAGTCGGGCATTACTGTGCGAGGTATAAGGTTGTTATTTGCTTCAGTAGGTGTCGGATTGAGAAAATTAATGTTTTCCTCGAAGTCGATGGATTGTGATAGATTATAAACACCTACCGCCTTTTTGACTGCAGCCATGATGATTGCATATACCGAACGCTCGTCGTCGAACTTGATCTCTGTTTTGGTCGGGTGAATGTTTATATCGATGTGCGACGGGTCGATTTCGATGAACAACACGTAAAACGGGTGGCTGCCTTCCGGGATAGTTCCATCAAAAGCGCTGATCACCGCGTGATGCATGTAATTATGCTTGATGAATCGGTCATTCACAAAAAAGAACTGCTCGCCGCGTGTCTTGCGCGCAAATTCGGGCTTGCCAATGTAACCCCGCACATTGATATAAGAAGTTTCTTCCTGGCAATAGGCCAATTGTTCCCGATAACTTTTGCCGTAAATGTCAATGATCCTCTTGACCAGTTTAACCGATTGCAGGTTGAAAACCTCTGTGTCGTTATGATGCAGTGTAAAGCCTACTTCCGGGTTAGCCAACGCAATGCGCTGAAATTCATCCAGCACATGCCGCATTTCAACCGAATTCGACTTCAGGAAGTTTCTACGTGCCGGGACATTGAAAAACAGGTTTCGGATCGAAAAGTTAGTGCCTCTCGGACAAGCGATAGGCTCTTGTGTTTTTATATCCGAACCATCAATACGAATCAATGTACCTACTTCATCGGGTTCCTGCCGGGTTCGGAGTTCAACCTGTGCCACAGCCGCGATGGAAGCCAACGCTTCTCCTCTGAAACCCATCGTCCTTATTCTGAATAAGTCTTCCGACTGCCTGATCTTGGAGGTAGCATGTCGCTCAAAGCACATCCGGGCGTCGGTTTCCGACATTCCGGAACCGTTATCAATTACCTGGATCAACGTTCGGCCAGCCTCGCGAAGAATCACCTGGACCTGGGTAGCCTTCGCATCGATCGCATTTTCCATAAGCTCTTTTACTACCGAAGCGGGGCGCTGAACGACCTCCCCTGCGGCAATTTGGTTGGCTATGGAATCGGGTAATAGTTGTATGATGTCGGATGAAGGCATTTGGGAAGTGGCAGTTAACTTTACTATAACAAATAAACAAAATTTTTTTTTACTGCCTGGTTAATAATGGCGGGTAACAAATCGGGCTGTTTTACTTTTCCATAATATCCAATTGAAATAATTACATTATTTATTCAAATTTTATATGAAAATTAGTCGTTGATAGACTAAAAAAGTTGTCGGCCATTAATTATTTGTATAACTTGGGATACATAACCTACGTTAACAAGCACCTGACCCTGTTATGAAAACGCCAATTATCAAGAGATTTAATTTTACGATGGCATTGCAATGGCTGATATTTCTGCCGGTCATTCTGCCATTATGTATCATTTTTGGTGCCGTACAAGGCGTTATCAATATGGTCGAGAAGATGGCGCACAGGATGTGGGCCGATATGGAATTATAGAACCGAATACAGATTTATTAATTAGTATATCAGGTAGATATAAAATAAAAATAGCCCGGAATCTCCGGGCTATTTTTATTGATGGTATTCGCTTAAAATTTCCAGCGTACAAAGGCTTCCATTGCCTCATACTCGGCCAGGCCAAGGGAATCGTACAAATGCGCCGTTCCGCGGTTCCGCTCTTCGGCACGTTGCCAGAATTCACGTGAATCTTCACCCTGGAACACCACGCCGTCTTTCTGCGACTGATGCTTGAATATTCCCTGGCGCTTTTTCAGTACCTGGTCGGGGCTCATAGGTACAGCCATTTCGATTTCATAAATATCCCATTCAGCCCACGCGCCGCGGTACAGCCATACCCAGCAGTCCTTCATGAAATTCTTGTGTTTCGAACGTTGCAACGCGGCTTCGATAGCGTCCCAGCAAACCTTGTGCGTTCCATGCGGGTCGGCAAAGTCACCGGCAGCGTAGATCTGGTGCGGCTTCACTTCTTCGATCAGGTTTTCAATGATCTTGATATCTTCTTCACCGATCGGTTTTTTCTGAACGGTTCCGGTTTCGTAGAAAGGCATATCCAGAAAATGAGCCTGGCTGGTAGGAACTCCTACGAAGCGGCAGGTAGCCTTGGCCTCTCCGCGACGAATCAGACCTTTTACCTTACGAACCTCCGGACTATCGATTTCACTGTTTTTAGTATGCCTTAAAAACTCTTTCGCATCAAGAAAAAGTTTGTTGGCATTCGGACTTTCTATTTCAAATCCTTTATTGAAGTCAACCACGAAATCGATAAAGCGCAATGCCTCGTCGTCCGCTACGGCAATGTTTCCGGAAGTCTGGTAAGCCACGTGAACCTCATGACCCTGATCAACAAGTCGTTGGAAAGTACCACCCATTGAAATGATGTCGTCATCGGGGTGCGGGCTAAAGATTAGCACGCGTTTTTTCGCAGGCTGTGCACGTTCTGGACGATGGGTATCATCCGCATTGGGCTTACCGCCCGGCCATCCGGTGATGGTATTCTGTAATTGGTTAAATACATTGATATTGATCTCATAGCCGGCGCCATATTGTGCCAGCAAATCGCTCATACCATTGTCATTATAATCTTTATCGGTCAGTTTAAGGATCGGCTTTTTCAAGGTCTGCGACAAATGGGTCACCGCTTTCTTGATCATTTTATTATCCCAGATCACCGAATCAACCGCCCAAGGCGTTTTAATGCGGGTTAGCTCGGTAGCCGCGCTTTCGTCCACTACGAACGAAACGTCAGTATGTGCTTGCAGGTAAGAAGCAGGGTTCAGCTCTGAAACAGGGCCTTCAACAGCACCTTTGATAACCTGTGCTTTTCTTTCACCCCAGGCCAGCAATACTACGCGGCGGGCATTCAAAATAGGTGCTACACCCAACGTGATTGCTTTGCGTGGTACATTGTGCAAGCCACCGAACTCCATGCTGGCAGCGGCGCGGGTTGAGTGGTCAAGCGTGATGAGGCGTGTATGCGAGTTGATAAGCGAGCCCGGCTCGTTGAAACCGATGTGGCCGTTACCACCGATACCAAGCAACTGGAAGTCCAGTCCGCCCACCGCATTGATTTTATTTTCATAAGAAGCGCAGTAATCGCGCAGCAATGGTGCAGGAACTGTACCATCGGGCAAGAAATAGTTTTCTTTCGGAATGTCTACATGATCGAATAACTGCTCTTTCATGAACCGGTGGTAGCTGTAAATGGAGTCCGGTTCCATCTGGTAATACTCATCCAGGTTAAAAGAAATCACATTCTTAAAGCTCAAACCTTCTTCACGGTGCATACGCACAAGGATCGCGTAAACTGTCTTTGGGGAAGAGCCTGTCGCGAGTCCCAAAACACAAGGTTTACCTTCCTTTTGTTTCTGACGGATGAGGTCCGAGATCTCTTTTGCTACCGCATAGGACGCCTCTTTCGAATCGGCAAAAATCTGCGTCGGGATTTTTTCATAGGTGATGGGTTGCCCTATGGTGCCGGTAGTGCCTTTTCCATTGCTGGAAGCTTGCATCAGGATTGTTTGTGGACTTACCGCTTGTTGGCTCATAACTTAAAGTTAAATGATGTAAGAGTTTCGTGAATAGACTTAGGATTAAACTGCAAGTTACTCATGTGTTCGATCACGCACGAACGAATTGACTACAAAAGTACAACGGAAAACAATTATTCTTAAAATAATTTAAGAAATAACTTACACTTAAAATTACGCCTGTCGCCCCTTTGTGGGCTATTTGCTCTGCTAATGTAAACTAGCGCATTGGCACTTTAAATATAAAGTAAGTGTTAGTATTTTATTCCAAAATAATTGCTCGTATTTTTGCGGCTTATTCCACGAAATATCACACCATTTTTCTGACAAATCCCATGTCTACTCTCACCAGCGTTGAACGTGACACCGCCATTTTTGATCTGATCAACAGAGAAAAACATCGCCAGGAGTCTGGCATCGAACTGATCGCTTCTGAAAACTTCACTTCCCGTCAGGTAATGGAGGCGTCAGGAAGTGTGTTGACCAACAAATATGCAGAAGGTCTTCCGGGTAAACGTTACTACGGCGGCTGCGAAGTGGTTGACGAAATCGAACAGATTGCGATCGACCGTTTGAAAGAACTTTTTGGTGCTACCTGGGCTAACGTACAGCCACACTCGGGAGCACAAGCCAATACAGCTGTTTTCCTTGCTTGCCTGAACCCTGGCGACAAGATCATGGGCTTTAATCTTTCTCATGGAGGCCACCTTACGCACGGTTCACCGGTGAACATTTCAGGTAAATACTTTCAACCTGTTTTTTATGGGGTTGAAGCGGAAACCGGTCTGATCGATTGGGATAAAGTGGAAGAAACGGCATTGAAAGAACGTCCAAAGCTTTTGATCTGCGGTGCGTCTGCGTATAGCCGTGACTGGGATTACGAACGTCTGCGTGCCATCGCCGACCAGGTTGGTGCATTACTGATGGCTGATATTTCCCACCCTGCGGGCTTGATCGCCAAAGGACTGTTGAAAGATCCATTCGATCACTGCCATATTGTTACAACTACAACGCACAAAACTTTGCGCGGCCCACGCGGCGGTGTGATCATGATGCGTAATGATTTTGAAAACCCATTTGGCATCAAAACGCAGAAAGGCCAGTTGCGTACCATGTCGTCGCTTTTGGATTCAGGCGTTTTCCCTGGAACACAAGGCGGTCCTTTGGAGCACATTATCGCTGCCAAAGCCGTTGCATTCGGTGAAGCTTTGAGCGAAGGATATTATAACTATGCAACCCAGGTTGCGAAAAATGCCCAGGCGATGGCCAAAGCATTTGTGGATAAAGGTTACCGCATCATCTCAGGCGGTACCGACAACCACCTCATGCTGATCGACCTGCGTACTAAAAACGGTATTGAATCAGGATTTACGGGTAAGCTGGCTGAAAACACATTAATCAAAGCCGATATCACCATCAACAAGAATATGGTGCCTTTCGACGACAAATCGCCCATGGTAACGTCGGGTATGCGTGTGGGAACTGCTGCGATGACGACCCGCGGACTGGTTGAGGCAGATATGGAGCGTATCGTGGAGTTAGTTGATACCGTTCTGGTTAATAACGACAACGACGCGAAAATCGCTGCGGTGAAAACAGAAGTAAACGAATGGATGAAACAGTTTCCATTGTACTGATATAGATAGGTATTGCTAAAAACTGCGCGGTGACCATGGTCACCGCGCAGTTTTTGTTTACTGATTAATGCATTGACTTACAAATCGAACAGCCTCCAATGCATTTGTCACCGCCTACCATTCGTTCATTAATAGCGCTCCATTAGTGCATCGCGCAAAGAATTGTGTCCTAACTTGTTTTGACTTAATAAGTTTTTCATAACTTTGCACTCCAAAATCGAATTAATTGATATGAGCAAGAAAATTACGGGCGAATCCGGGATTGAAATCATTGAATCTCCGGAGGCATTAGCAGGCCAGATCAATAAAGCAGAGGTTTTTTTTCTAAAAAACCGTAAGGTTCTACTTGGACTTGGAGGGGCTATTCTGGTTGCTATTATAGGGTTTGCCGGCTACCGTTTTTATATAGATGGTCAGGAAGGCACCGCTCAGAATGCGCTCGCAAGTGTTGTTTACGATTTTGAAGCTGATTCATTGCAAAAAGCATTAAACGGAAGCGGTGGTAACGAAGGACTTCTTTCAATCGCCGATAATTATAAAGGGACCGACGCCAGCAACCTGGCCAGCTTTTATGCGGGTGTGGCATTGCTTAAACAAGGCAAATATGACGATGCTATTAGCCGTCTGCAATCATTCAGTTCTTCTGACCTTTTGATCCATGCACGTGCTCAGTCTTTGATCGGAGATGCATATCTTGAAAAAAATCAGCCTGCCGAGGCTATTTCATATTATCAGAAAGCCGCTGATTATGAAAGAAATGAATATTTTACACCGGTTTATCTGATGAAACTTGCACTTGCTCAGGAAAAGGCCAACCAGCCTGCCGACGCGGTTGCGTCCTATAAACGTGTTGTTGACGAGTTCCCACTTTCCTCGGAAGTGGTGAATGCCAAGAAATATATGGGATTATTAGAGGGACAGGTCGGCAAATAATGGTTAACCATTCTGTTTCTGAAAAAGGATAAAGCCGACCATGGTTTTATCCTTTTTTTATTCGTTTAAGCCGAATTTTAAAGTATGCTTTTTAAAAATCACTGAAAATCAACTGCAATGTCAAGTGCCGATAAAAATCTGAGTGTATTTACAACGGAAGGACTTCCGGATATCAGCAATAAAAGATTCGCAATCGTTGTGGCCGAATGGAATAGCGAAGTGACCGAGAAGTTGTTTGAAGGCGCATACCAGACGCTGATCACCTACGGGGCGCTCGCGGCAAATATCTTCAGAGGTAATGTGCCGGGAAGCTTTGAGCTTACCATGGGGTCACAATGGTTCGCACAACGTGCCGATATCGATGCCGTGATCGCATTGGGCGTAGTAATCCAAGGCGAAACCAAGCATAATGACTACATCAACCACGCAGTAGCGCAGGGCATCACGAATGTGAGCCTGAAATATGACAAACCTGTGATTTTCGGCGTACTGACACCTAACAATATGGAGCAGGCACTCGAACGATCAGGCGGCGTTCATGGCAACAAAGGCGACGAAGCTGCGATGACGGCGATCAAAATGCTCGGGCTCAAGCTAATTTTGAATGATTGAATGAGTGAATGAGTGAATGTTTCCTTGGAAACTATTCAGAAGTCATTGACTTGTTCAATTACGGGTTACGGAATCAACATTTGTTCATTCCGCTTGCACGGCGGCTCATTCATAAGCCACATATTCACTCACTCATTCACTCATTCGAAATTCACTCATTCAGTCATTGAAAATTCAATCATTCAGTCATTCAATCATTCAAATCAGTTATGCAAGTCTGGAAATTTGGCGGCACTTCGGTAGGAAAGCCTGAGCGTATGCATTCAATCCGCGAACTCCTCAACAATGATCCTAATCGTAAAATCGTGGTGTTGTCAGCATTGTCTGGCTCAACCAACGCCCTGATCGCTATCGGAGAGGCAGCCAAATCGTACGACGATGCCAAGGCTGCAGCTTTGATCGAGGAATTGAAGAACCATTATGATCTGTTTATCAAGGAACTGTATTCGACGCCCGAAGGACTGTCGAATGGTCACCAGATCGTTGATGCGGAGTTTGGTTTCATCAAATCAGTAGTGGGGGTTAAGCCGTTCACGATCAAGCAAGAGAAAGAGCTGGTCGCCGAAGGGGAGATATTGAGTACCAAAATGTTCCAGGCGTATTTGGAAGAAAAAGGCGAAAGCGCTGTGTTGCTGCCCGCATTGGATTTCATGCGTATTGATGCCGATGGCGAGCCGGAACTGGCAACGATTGAAGAGAAATTGGTGACGATTTTGAACCAATATACCGACAAGCAAACGATCGTTACGCAAGGCTTCATTTGCCGTAATCCTCGTGAGGAAGTCGACAATCTGAAAAGAGGCGGTTCTGATTATACGGCTTCTTTGATCGGTGGTGCCATTCGCGCCGATGAAATCCAAATTTGGACCGACATCGACGGAATGCATAACAACGACCCCCGCATTGTGAAACGTACTTTCCCAATTCGTGAGCTGACGTTCGAAGAAGCGGCTGAATTGGCTTATTTCGGTGCGAAAATTTTGCATCCAAGCACTATCACGCCTGCCAAACTGAGAGGCGTGCCGGTCCGTTTGAAAAATACCATGCAGCCGGAAGCCCCTGGAACGCTGATCGCTACCCAGACCTCCGACCGCGACATCAAGGCCATCGCAGCGAAAGACAATATCACGGCGATTTACATTCACTCGACCCGTATGCTGAATGCTTACGGCTTCCTTCGCAGGGTGTTTGAAATTTTTGAAAAGTATAAAACACCGGTGGATATGATCACGACTTCCGAAGTGTCGGTGTCTGTAACGATCGATAACTCCGAAAACCTGGAACAGATTAGCGCTGAATTACGTGAATTTGCTGATTTGGAAGAACATGACCGCGACCAGAATATTATTTGCATCGTTGGTAATTTCAGTGCCGATAAGGAAGGCATTGCGCTGAAAGTGCTTGATGCTATGAAAAATATTCCAATAAGAATGATTTCGTACGGAGCTTCTGAGCACAACCTATCGCTTCTGATCCATTCAAAATACAAAGCGGAGGCACTGAACGTGCTTAACGAGCGTCTGTTCTTTTACGAAGATGCCATGAAGGACATCTTCACCGCGCCTTGATCTAAAGCATTTACAAATATAAAAAGCTGATCGCCACAGCCGACAGCCGACAGCCAATGTTACAAACCAATTTTATCCGTGAAAACCGGGATCTGACGATCGCTGGGTTGACGAAAAAGCACTTTAAAGATGCTGAACAGGCGGTAGACCATATCATCGGACTCGATGCGAAGAGGCGCCAGATCCAACAAGAACTGGACGATACGCTCGCGGCATCCAACAACATAGCCAAAGAAATAGGCACCTTGATGAAGTCGGGGCAAAAAGCGGAGGCAGAAGCCGCGAAGGCCAATACGGCTGCATTAAAAGAGCGTTCGAGGGCATTGGAGGAAGAACACAAGGGCGTTGAAACTACATTGCTCGAAGAGCTTGTGAAGCTGCCGAATTTGCCACACGAAAGTGTTCCCGAAGGTCGTACTGCCGAGGACAATGTAACTGTACTGGAAGCCGGTACAAAGCCCACATTGCATGAAGGTGCATTGCCGCACTGGGATCTCATCAAAAAGCTGGGCGGTGACCAGGCCCCCATCATCGATTTCGAGCTTGGTAATAAGATTACGGGCGCGGGTTTCCCTGTGTACAAAGGCAAAGCCGCCCGTTTGCAGCGCGCTATGATCGCATTCTTCCTCAATGAGGCCGGCAATGCGGGTTACACCGAAGTGCAGCCGCCAATCGTGGTGAATGCAGATTCCGGATTTGCTACCGGACAACTTCCCGACAAGGAGGGCCAAATGTACCACGATGCGCAGGATGATCTTTACCTGATCCCGACCGCCGAGGTGCCGGTTACAAACCTTTACCGAGACGTCATTGTCGCTGAGAGTGAATTGCCAGTTAAGAATGCAGCGTTCACGCCTTGCTTTCGAAGGGAGGCAGGAAGCTGGGGCGCGCACGTGCGTGGGCTGAACCGTTTGCATCAGTTCGACAAGGTGGAGATCGTGCAAATCAACAAGCCGGAGGATTCTTATAAAGCCCTCGACGAAATGGTGGCGCACGTGAAAAGCCTGCTGGAAAAGCTGGAACTGCCGTATCGCATTCTCCGCTTGTGCGGCGGCGATATGGGTTTCACGTCCGCATTGACCTACGATTTCGAAGTCTGGTCGGCCGGGCAGCAGCGCTGGCTGGAATGCAGTTCGATTTCGAATTTTGAAACCTACCAGGCCAACCGCCTGAAACTGCGTTATAAAAATGCCGAAAAGAAAACGCAACTGCTTCACACGTTGAACGGATCGGCATTGGCATTGCCTCGTATTGTAGCCGCATTGCTCGAAAACAATCAGCAACCCAACGGAACAGTAAAAGTACCTGGTGTGCTGGTGCCCTATTGCGGCTTTGATGTAATTGAATAAGAAATTTTGATAATTAGATGCGGGAGGCTCTCATGTTAGTGGGCCTCCCGCATTTCGTAACAGGGCGGTCACGCCTGTCTGATCCATAATGAGACGCCCTACTTTCTCGAACGCTGCGCCTTCTTCTATTTTAAATGTGTTATGGAATTGACTATCGGTAATGTGGGTGCGGAAACAACGGAAACTAAACTTCATGCGTTTGTCATAGTGGCCGATCAGTTCGTGAAGATGGGTTGAGACGAGGAAATAGGAGCCGGTGAAATTTGCGAAGCCATCGAGCACCGTTTTGGAACAATGCAATGCATCTTCCTGATTGGTGCCTCTGAATAATTCATCCACGATCACAAAACAGTTTTCGCCATTGCTCAACGCTTGTGAGATCTGTTTAATACGCATCATTTCTTTGTAAAAATGGCTGAAACCCAGGTCAAGGTCGTCGGAGAGGTGAATCGAGGTAAAAAGACGATCTATAAAAGTCAGGTGAAGCGATGTTGCCGGTACAGGCCAGCCCAGATGTGCGAGGTAGACAATGACGCCGCAGGTTTTGAGGAAAGTTGTTTTGCCGCTCGTATTTGCACCGGTCAGGATACAAACGGAATGATCGTCGGCCAATGCGAGATCATTCGCTACCGCGGCCGCTATCAGCGGATGCCAGGCGGCCTCTGTACGCAGCTCTTTTGCATGCAGGTCGAAAACCGGAAATGCGAGCTGATGCCTTCGTGCAGTTTTCACGATGGCCATACAGGCATCGAGTCGGTAAAGAGTGTCGAGCATTTGCCTGAACTCGTTTCTATGGCTGATCCGGAAATGATAGTCGAGGTAAAATGTGGAACTTTTCGAAAGCTTGCTATCATTCCCTTTAAGAAACAATGACAGAACAGGAGAGAAGATAAATTTCCGGAGCTCCGCAATATCCTCCGAGAGCTCGTCGGGAATTACAGTTTCCGACAGGTTGTTCAATGTCAACTGAATAGCCCGAACCAGCCGTAATGTCGCCAACACCCCACTTTGAATCCGGTAAAATTCTGCCCGGTTTTTCGCCGAATACCACCAGGTATCTACCCAATGCTTCATAGCATCCTGGGACATCGAATGCGCGACGCTCAATGCGTAATAGCTTTCTGCCGCCGCTGCGTATGCTTTTGCGATATTGACGCGCCATGCGTTCGGGTGTGCTGCGATCGCTTTCAGTAACTGCTGGAAGCGGAGGATTTGGCCGAGCGTATCCTTGGGCTTGGTAATGATACTCTTGAGATAATCGGCACCGCCGAGGGTTTCGGTTTGATTGTAGAAATTGAAAATGCTTCCCGAGCGGCCGTTTTCAGGCAAAAGTTGCAATTCCTTGAAGGTATGGCGATCGACGGGCTGCATTCGGGCGTTTTTGAGTAGTCCCAAATGTAAAAACCCATGTCGACAGCAAGCCGTTAAATAAAGTTAAACTTCGTGCTTTTTGGGAAAGGCAAGCCAGATGAAATAACCCGTGAGGAGTACAATGACGGTTTGCATGGAATAATCGATTAGCAACTCCGATGAAGCTGTGGTGTCCGACGGCGTCATATAGCAGGGCATCCCGAGCCGCCACCAATAAGACGGATGCACGACGCAGAGCAAGTTGAATACGAAAAGGATCGTAACCTGTGTTTTGTTCTTCCAATCAATCACATAGAATACCAGCGGGATCAGGAAAAGGAAGATGTAATTGCTGTAAGCGCTCTGTTGTACGATCATTATCGTAGCATATAACACGATCCAGACTTTAGAAAGCATTACCCGGAAATCGGCATTACGAAGCCGCCAGGCAGCCAGGCAAGCCAGCCCTACGGAAGCTACCAGCCCGATCCAGTTCCAGAATTTTTCTCCTACACCAATGGAATCGTAAAACCAAGGGTTGAGTATGGAAGGTATGTTAGGAGCGCGGAGTGTTTTGGCTTCGTCCAAAGGCTGCATAAATTCCAGGCCTACCAGCGGGTATAACACAGCGAGCGAGATAATGCCGATAATGGCAATGGGAATAACAAAACGGATTTTCTGTTTTTCGACCAAAAACAATGGAACCATAATGAGGACGAAAATAGCTTTTGTCATCAGCAGGCCGATCGCGAGAATGATCGCATACCATTCTACACGCAACGTACGCTCCCGCACGAGGTAGGCGAGGATTACAAAAAGCCACATCCAAACATCCTCTTGCGCGCCTATCACACACAACACAAGTGAGCCCGGCAAAAGCAGATAAATGATGGCCTGGAAAAGAAATGTGCCGCGGGATTGGAATGGCCTGAAAAAATGGTAGGATACGAACAATGCAATGCCGTCCATAGCAGCCATCGTCAGCACGATCATTTTGGGGCTGTACCAAAGTTTGAGCCAGATACCGAGGAAGTATGCGTAAAGTGGGGAATAGGGCGACCAGAAATCGCGATACACGACTTGCCCGACCGACGCCTTGCTGCCTTCGTCCCAGAAGCCGTTTACGTCTGATGTTGGCTCCATGTTGGCGACGAGGTAGACGGCAATGAATGGCAGAAGTCGGAGTACTACCCATGTGACGCCCAAGACGGCATTTGCAGATTTCTTTTCCAGCCAATCTGTCAACAAGCCTTTTTTAAAAAGCAATGCAGCCGTTAGGAACAATGCGGCAACGCTGATAGCGGTTTTGGCCAGGACTATGCTCATGCCGTTGCCAGAGTTTGGGACGGAACCACTTTGCGATAAGTTTCGCGGAGAATCCACAGGAAGCAAAGCACATTCAAGATCTGCAACCCGTATTCAAACAGGAACGAAGCATTGGCGAACATGCCCAGCGATTTGTACGCGGGCTGTTTGATATATACCCACACAAATGGCTGCACGACCGTAAGCCAGTTCAGCGCGAGCAGAACGACCACATGAACCGTTTTGCGGATATCAATGATTTCAAACAGAACGGCCATGAGGTAGGCGATCACATATGCGCCCATGGCACTGGCCTGGAATAGCATCATGCACACAAAGCAGGCGATGAAAATGCCCGGCAAAACTTCACTGATATGCCGATGACGCGCTTTAAAGGCCATATAAACCGGTATGAAAACCGTGAAAAGCAATCCAATCCAGTTGATAAGCGTGGATTTCTTCTCATCTACATGAAAAACGATTTCAATGAAAGGCCTTAAAACGGAAAACAAGTTGGGTGTCATCAACTGCTCAGTATGCCGGATGGGCATCAGGAACAGATCGCCGATCTGCCAATATAAGAAACCAACTGCCGGTAAGCCAACCGCCGCCATGACCAGCAGCATTTTAATCGGCTTTTTCACCATGACCAGCATCGCCGGAAGCAGAAATATGAATGTCACCTTAATGGTCAGCAATGTTAGCGCATATAAAAGCCCGATACCGACCTCGTAATTGCTTCTGTTTTTTAAAGTGTAGCGCCAGATCAGCAACGCTGCGCCCCAGAACCACACCTCTTCCTGCCCATCAACCAGAATGTACATAAATGCGGCAGGAAGCATATAGTAAATGGCTGCCAGTTGCAACGCTTTCGGGCTCTTGCTTTTATAGGTATCATAGGTAAGCCACAGAATAGCGCTTTCCATCAATACCATAAAAAGTACAATAGCCCGTGCATTATGCCAGATCCACACCGGAATGCTGATAATGTAGGCGTAAAGCGGTGCATGGTACGACCAGAAATCGCGGTATACGAACCCGCCGGCCTTGGCGCCTTCCGCTTTGTAGAAAAAGAAGGGGATATCGCCGCGCGGTTCCTCGTTGATGATAAGGAAAATGCCGATCCAGGGAATGAGCCGGAAAAGCACGAAACCCAGCGTAAAAATCAATCTGTCGTTTTCCTGCTGCCATTTTAAGAAAAGATCCGAACGGCTGATTGTCCAGATAATTCCGATTGTCAATGCGAGGTTAATGAGCAGCTTAATGTAAAAAACGGTAAGGACGGGCATGTGTAATCTGTCGTGATCAGGGCGCAAACTTAAGACAACTTTTCTTCAAATTGAGCTTCAAAACCCAAAGTTTTAATCGGTTAGACAATTGTATGCTTGCATACTGTTTTTGGAAATCCTATTTTTGAAAATCTTCGTCCTCAAAAATCAACGTCTTCTATGTCAGCTACGCAACCACTTTCCGGAATGGACTTCAACCTTAGTGAAGAGCACCTGGCTGTGCAAGCCGCTGCACGTGATTTTGCACAAACCGAATTGCTTGCGGGTGTTATCGAACGGGATACAGTCCAGTATTTTGATCCGGCTTTGTTGCGTAAAATGGCTGAATTGGGCCTTTTGGGTATGATGGTAGCCCCTGAATATGGCGGCGGCGGCATGGATACGCTCGCTTATGTGCTTGCGATGGAGGAGATTTCGAAGATCGACGCTTCTGCCGGCGTGATTATGTCGGTAAATAATTCGCTGGTTTGCTGGGGGCTTGAAAAGTATGGTACGGAGGACCAAAAACAGCGGTATCTGACCCGCCTCGCTTCCGGCGAGATCATCGGCGCATTTTGCCTGTCTGAACCGGAAGCCGGTTCAGACGCCACTTCACAGCACACGACTGCGTTTCCGAATGGTGACCATTATTTATTGAACGGCACCAAGAACTGGATCACGAATGGCGGTACATCGTCGGTGTGCCTCGTCATTGCGCAGACGCATCCTGAACTGCGGCATAAGGGGATTAATGTATTAATTGTCGAGAAGGGTTGGGAAGGTTTTTCGGTAGGCAAGAAAGAGGATAAAATGGGCATACGGGCGTCAGATACAAATAGTTTAATGTTTTTAGATGTAAAAGTACCTGCGGGAAACCGGATCGGTGAGGATGGTTTCGGTTTCAAGTTCGCGATGAATGTGCTGAATGGCGGTCGGATTGGGATCGCGGCACAGGCACTGGGAATTGCGGAAGGTGCGTTTGAACTTTCCTTAAAATATTCCAAGGAAAGAAAGACATTCGGCAAGCCAATCGCCGAACACCAGGCGATCCAATTCAAATTGTCCGAAATGGCCACGAAAATTGAGGCTGCCCGGTTACTTGTTTATAGGGCCGCCCGGTTGAAAGATGAAGGAAAGGACTACGTTCAGGCAGCGGCGATGGCAAAGTTGTATGCATCTGAAATAGCGATGTGGGTGACAACGGAGGCCGTCCAGGTGCACGGAGGCTACGGTTATGTGAAAGAATACCATGTTGAAAGGCTAATGCGCGATGCTAAAATTACACAGATTTATGAGGGTACCTCCGAAATCCAAAAACTCGTAATAGCCCGTGAGCTTCTCAAATGATCCGGTTTTCCCGGGAAAGTCGATTTTATTCTGAATCTTGGATTAAAATAATATCAAAATATCACTTTTTTTTAAATTTTTGTGAAACTATACTTGTATTAGTTTTGTACAATTTATTAGATTTGTACAAAATTTGAATAATCGGTCAAAACGACCCTTAAATATATCAAGTATGGAAGATTATAATAAGATTATTGAGTCGTTAGGAGTGAAATTTGTGAAGGCCCGTCATATCAGGATTTTACAACCCATCACAATCAAAAACTTTTACGATGTACAGAACTCCCTGACCATTCTGTACGATGGCGAAGTATCTTTCGGTTCAGAAGAGTCGCAGAGAGTTGAGGAAGGGGATATGCTATTTATTCCGGGAGGCAAGCACGCCACAGTGACGTACGGTAATACGCAGACAGCCAAGACCGTATCGAACGAAGAGTTCATGACCAATCGTGACAATTATATAGAAGCAGGCCACGATCCCGCATTGATCGGGAAGTTGCCTAACTCTTTCGGATTGATTTCCTTCGAAGCGAAAGTATTTGATACCGTTAATTTCTTCACTTCCCTGGACGTACCTCCGTTCCTGATCAAACGTGATGATCAGATTGCAGCGACGATTAATCAGATTTTAACGGAAGATATGCTCGATACACCTGGAAAAGGCCGTATCATCAAGATCAAAACCGAAGAGGTGGTGATCGAGATCATCCGATACATTCTAAAAAATAAACTGTTCGTCGAGCAACTCGTAACGAACAGTACTTATTTCAAAGACCCTCGTCTGATCGACATTTTCGCTTACATCAAAGATAATCTGGGCGGTGACCTGTCAAACAAGGTTCTAGCGAACGTGGCGAACGTTTCAGAGGATTATGTAGGACAGTATTTCAAAATGCTGACCGGTATCAACCCGCAAGATTACATCGAATACCAGCGGATGGAAAAGGCTGTGGATCTGCTCCGCACGTCAAAGAAAAGCATCCGCGCGATCGGTTCCGATGTGGGTTACAAAGACACAGCTTATTTTTGCCGCCGATTCAAGATGATGTTCGGTATCCCGGCCGGGAAGATGCGCCGTCGCGAATCGCTGATGAATGTTTAGAATGTAATGTTAGACTATAAATTGAAAAAGAGAACTGGTTCCGGTTCTCTTTTTTTATGCCTAAACTTAATTATTGTACAGGCGTCAATTGGATCGTCGTAACCCTCCATTTCCCTCCAGAGCGCACGCACACCGTCGTGTATGCGACGTCGCCGTTAAAGCTATTATTCTGAATCCTCGCGCTTACATTCCAAAGGCCCTGCACCATGGTCACATCTCCGTACGTACGCGTGCGTGCGCCCGTAAGGATGCCGGAGTCGACGATAATGTAACCCTGCGCGATAGCCTGTTGCAATGACCGTCCGTCGATGGTCTGGCCATTGAAGTTAATGACCGTAAAATCGGCTGACACAAGGCCGGTAATAGTCACGGCATCTTCTTCAAGCATTGCTTTAAAAAACAAATTGGAGCAATCTGTGCCGTCGATGGGCTGGGGGGCATTGTTCTGGCCAATGGCCGGGAGGATAGCCAGGGTCAGGAGTATGGTTAGGAGTTGTTTCATATTCTCGTGTTGTATGGCTAGATTCGCTGCTGTTTTGAATGAACGAATCATGACAATGAAATTATCTATAAAAGTTCTTCTTACCACATTGATTGGCATAGTGGCCGCCTGTTCCAGTACCCCTGATAAATTAGGCAATCTGGACCTTAAAAAATGGCGCGGCGACCGTGGTGGTTGTGACGATGCGCGAAAAGCGCTGGAAGCCGATTTTAAAAGTGTTGAAAAAGAATTGAAGGGAAAGTTCGCCGATACGATCGGAGAGTTGCTAGGCAGGCCAGACATTCAGCAGCTCGGCGAGCGTAATATTAAATTCTACGTGTATTTTCTTGAAAAGGGCCCGCAATGCGAGAATATGCAGGCGAAATCGGATTCACGGAAGGTGATCCTGAAATTCAATGCAGTCGGCTTATTATCAGAAATCACCTACCAGGACAGGCCGCTCTGATCATACATAAAACTTCTTGATCTTAATCAGCTGCTCCACCGGCTCGGGCACCATGTAACGGATTGACTGGCCGTTTTTAATGCAGGCGCGAAGGAATGTGGCCGAAATATCGAGCAGCGGCGCTTGCACGAATTTCACATGGGGATGGTTACCGAATGCGTGCGCCTTTGAGCTGGGGCGTGGGTAGACGTATAGTCCGGTGTATTCAAGTATTTTCTCGTAGTTCTTCCAGTTCGGAAATTGCGCCAGGTTATCCTCGCCCATGATTAGCTTAAACTCATGCTGTGGATATTTTTCCTGCAAACGCACGAGCGTATCGATCGTGTAGCTCGGCTTAGGCATGTGAAATTCGATATCAGTTGCCCGGAGCAATGCATTATCCGAAATAGCACGTTGCACGAGGTCGAAACGATCGAATTCGTGCAACAGGCTGCTGTTTTTTTTGAACGGATTTTGAGGGCTTACGATAAACCAGACCTGTTCGAGGTCCGTTGTGGTAGCCATCGTGTTGGCGATGATCAGGTGCCCGGTATGGATTGGATTAAACGATCCGAAAAACAGGCCGACTTTCATCGCTGACAATAAAATTTAGGATTGAATAAATGTCTGAACGAGTTCCTCCGCTTTGGCAAGTGCCTCTTCCAGGTGATCATTGACAAGGACCTGGTCAAATTCATGTTCGAAACTTTGTTCATAGCGCACTTTGGCGAGGCGGGTTGCAAGGGTTTCGGGTGTTTCGGTCCCACGCCGTGCAAGGCGGCGTTTGATTTCTTCGTCGGAGGTAACTTTCACAAATATACCAAGTGCGGCATCGCCATATGCTTCTTTCAGTTTTAACCCTCCTTTCACGTCCACATCGAAGAGAACGTGTTTGCCTTCGTCCCAAAGGCGTTGTATTTCGGCTTTAAGGGTGCCGTAATAGTTGCCAGCGTAAACTTCTTCCCATTCCGCGAACTGCTGATCTGCGATTTTCTGGCGAAAATCCTGTAAGGTTAGAAAGTAGTAATCTTTGCCATCCACTTCATGGTCTCTCCGTGTGCGGGTGCATGCCGAGACAGAGAATGCCAGTTGCTGTGTGTATTTATTTAAAAGATGCCTTACGATGGTAGTCTTTCCGGATCCGGAAGGGGCAGAAAATATGATAAGCTTACCTTTCACTCGAACAGATTAACTGTTAATTTTTGACATGATTGTATTTAGGATGCTCTCCGGACAAGGCTTCTTGACAATTTTGAAATTGAGAGAGTCTTTGATACATTTTTCAAGACGGTACGCCTCGATGCAAGGGATACATTTGTCCATGTTTTCGCGGAAATGGTCCTTCTCTGCTTCACTCGCCTCGTCATCCAGGATGGCCTGAATGACTTTCATACACTCAGCATGATGCTCGCAGGTATGCTTCATTTGTTTTTGCGCAACTTCTGTTACAGAAGGCGTCGTGGAAGATGCATTCATTAGTTAAAATGAAAAAAGAATAATGGAATATATGTACAGTTGTACCCTATAACCGAAGAGGTTGCAAAAAAAGTTTCACAACCTATGAATCATATCCCATTGAGCTCGCGTAACTTCTGAGTTTTTCTTTCAGAAGGTTACGTGCGCGGTGCAATCTGGACCTCACCGTTCCGATCGGAATGTCCAGGATTTTGGCCATCTCTTCGTAGGTGAAACCTTCGATATCGCAGAGAATAATGACCGTTCTGAAGTCGACAGGCAGGGCGTTGAGTGCATTAGCGACCTCATCGCCGATTAGTTCCTGTACAGCATCGGCACGGAGGTCTACGGTATAAGTGGTATCGGATGCTTCCTCAGAATTATAGGTCGTTTCAACTTCCTGATAATCAACTTTGGAAGGTTCTTTACTTTTTTTACGGTAGTCGTTGATGAAGCTGTTTTTGAGGATCCTGAAAAGCCAGGCTTTTGCATTGGTACCCTGCTCAAAAGAAGATATAAAACGGAACGCCTTCAGATATGTATCTTGAACCAGGTCATTGGCATCGTCCTCGTCCATGGTAAGTCGGAAGGCGAAGTTGTACATGGAATCGATGTGTGGCATGAACTCGCGGTTAAATACTTCATAACGAAGATCATCCGTGTATTCATTAGTCGTGAGCGTTTCTGACATGGCAACTAACATAGGAATGCTGAATTTACAAAGATTAATAACAGCTCCAATTCATACAAATTAAAATTTGACAAACGGCTGATTGGAGCGCCCTAACTGCCCTTTTTTCACGATAAAATTAAATAGAGATGGGATAACTGATTAGCCTCCCAAACGGTGCCGCTTCCTATCGTTAATTTAATGTTAATACATCAAATTTCGAGCCAAAAAGGCGGTTCCGCCAAAATGTCATACTATCGTTTGGAGAAAAGTTCCAGCAGGATAATCAGGATAGTTGTGAACAAAGTGCTGGCACCGATGCGGATCAAGGTATACAGGATCATTCCAAAGTTGTTCATCTCCATCAGGAACAACATAGAATGGTGTAAGAGGATCAAAGGAAAAATGTACGACACGAACGCCCCAAACCCTTGCGCACGTATGCCTACCTCCGCGCGTTCGGCCCCGCGCGACTTCATCTGATAATGGATCAGCAGTGGCCGCAGGTAGGCGATCAGCACCGTGGCAGAAGCGTGCATACCAAAGGTGTTGGAAAAAACATCGACGGTAAAACCGATACCAAATGCGATCAGGAGCGCGTACATCCGGTCCATATCGGCCGGCAAGAGCAGAATACCGGCAATGTAAATAAAGCAGAACGCGTAGTTGAAAAGTACGATATTCCGCATGAAGAAGATCTGCAAAAACAAGTAAAGCAGAATCATCAGGGAATATTGTATTGCCTCGCGTAAGCTCATTTCTTGGGTTCTATGGTTCTTAATTTAAGGTTTTCCTGTTCTACAAGTTGGTGATTTTGTACCACATACACGTAGGAGAGGTTCCGGAAGTCGGTTGCGAGGCGGAGGGTAATGTTATAAAATGTCTGGTTCGGATTCACGGCTACGCTTTCCACCTTTCCGACCATAATGTTGGGTGGGAAAACAGAATTTTGATCTGACGTTACCGCCGAATCACCCTTAAAAACCTTGGTATACTTCGAAACGTCAATCATGTCAATGAGATTAGGATCTTTTCCGTCCCATTTGGCGTAACCAATTTCCTTACTACGGATCAGTTTGGACGAAACCATAAACTGAGAATGCAGGATCGAAGTGATCACCGAATAGTTTGCAGAGCAGAACCGAACCTTCCCCACCACACCTGTTGCCGAAATGACTCCCATACCCGGCTTAATGCCATCTGCTGTTCCCTTATCGATCGTGATTACGTTGTTCGCCTTGTTGGTTTCATTATCAACTACTTTGGCGATCGTGTAAGTATAACGTGCTGCAAATGCGGAATCGGGCGTGTAACCCGCAGGGGCCTCACGGGGCTTTTGCTGGCTCAATGTGGTCACCATGGCATGCAGGCGCGCATTCTCGTTCGCTAGGTCGGCATTGATCTCGTCTAGTTTCGTATAGTCGCGTACTGAGTTCGAAAACGCGAGTGTTTTGGCTACGTAATAATTGGAAGTATTGAAATAGGTAGCTCCCCAGTAGGTATTGTTGCGCACAATCAGCCAGACACTGAGTACTTCCAGTAATACAAAAACCAAGAAGAAACGATTCCGGACAACGAAATCAACGAGTTGGAGCATGGGGTTAAATGTTCACGCGCAATTCATCAATCGGCACGCTGCGCGGCGCATCATGCGCAAAAATAGAAATTTTTTACGCATGATGCGCCGACTGATGAACTGTGAGCGACCTAATCCTACGAAATCAGTACAGGCTTGTATAGTTCGAGGTTTTTGAGGACTTCCCCCGTACCCTTTACAACCGCTTTCAACGGATCGTCGGCGATGTGCACGGGCAATTTGGTTTTCTGAGCGATACGTCTGTCGAGCCCGTGGATCAGTGCGCCGCCGCCTGTAAGGTAAATACCGTTTTTGAAAATATCCGCAGAAAGCTCCGGAGGAGAAATTTCAAGGGCTTTCATGACACCCTCTTCAATTTTGGAGATCGACTTATCGAGAGAATAGGCGATTTCGCTGTAAGTGACACGGATTTCCTTGGGAATACCTGTCATAAGGTCACGGCCGCGGATCTGGTAGTCGTCCAATGGCACTTCTAGTTCAGGAGAAGCGGAACCGATCGCCATTTTAATGAGTTCGGCAGAACGCTCACCAATCAGCAGGTTGTGCTCGCGGCGCATGTAATCCACGATATCACGAGTGAAAACGTCACCTGCAATACGTACCGACTGCTCGCAAACGATACCTGACAACGCGATTACCGCGATTTCAGTAGTTCCACCGCCGATATCGACGATCATCACCCCATTAGGCTGTGTAATGTCGATGCCAATACCGATCGCCGCTGCGATTGGCTCATGAACCATGTATACTTCTTTCGCGCCAGCGTGCTCGCAAGAATCCTTTACCGCACGCTTTTCTACTTCCGTAATTCCCGAAGGAATACAAACTACCATGCGGTGAGAGGGAGTGAAGAAACGGCTGCCCGTGTCGATCATTTTGATCATTCCGCGGATCATCATTTCAGCCGCCGTAAAGTCGGCGATCACCCCGTCTTTTAGAGGACGGATTGTTTTGATATTCTCGTTCGTCTTCTCATGCATTTGCATTGCCGTGTGGCCGATCGCCAGTACTTTGCCGGTGGTTTTATCCATGGCAATGATCGACGGCTCATCAACAACAACTGTATCTTTATGGATGATCAGAGTATTGGCAGTACCCAAATCAATCGCTATATCGCTCGTCAAAAAATCAAACAATCCCATATATAATGTTAAAAACTTTGCTCACTTTGATTTCAGGAGGGCAAAATTACAGATTATTAACCACAAACAAAGGCATTTAAAAAATTTCGGTTTGGGCTGTCGTATAGGTGTAAAACTAGTTCCAGAGGGGGGTGCAATGGGCTTTCCGACGCCGCCTCCAACCGGGTTTCCAACCGGATTTCCAACCGGGTTAGAGACCCGGTAAAATCATTGAATTTGCAAATCCTGCGTACATTTGTTTTTACTATGGGAATCAGATCAATTTTGAGCAGGCCGCTGGCTCGTTACATTGTCAAACAGCAGCAGGAATGGATCGCTCGAAGCGTGGAGGTACAGGAAAAGTGGAGGTTGGAACTGGTGAAAAAGGCTGCTGGTACACAGTTTGGGAAAGATCATTTTTTTAAAGACATTCATAGCTATTCCGATTTCAAGGAAGCCGTTCCAATAAGCGACTATGAGGATCTGAAACCTTATGTCGAGAAAATAAAATCTGGGGAAAGTGATATTTTGTGGCCGGGCAAGCCTTTGTATTTTGCCAAAACATCGGGCACCACTTCCGGTACCAAATACATCCCTATTTCCAGGGACTCGATTTCCAACCACATCGACTCGGCGAAGAATGCCATTTTGACGTATATTGAAGAGACCCAAAGATCTGAATTTCTGGATAATAAGCTCATTTTCCTATCTGGTAGCCCGATACTGACAGAAACCGGTGGGGTGCTGACAGGCCGCTTGTCAGGGATTTCGAACCACCACGTGCCGGGCTATTTGCGCGCAAACCAACTGCCGACTTACGACACCAACTGCATCGAGGATTGGGAAACCAAGCTGGATAAGATCATCGCTGAAACGCTCGACCAGCGTATGTCACTCATTTCCGGCATTCCTCCCTGGGTGCAAATGTACTTCGACCGCATTATCGAGCGTACCGGCAAAAAGATCAAGGATGTTTTCCCCGATTTCTCACTCTTTATCTATGGTGGTGTAAACTTCGAACCCTACCGCGCGAAGCTGTTCGAATCCGTCGGCAAGCCTATTGATTCCATTGAATTATATCCTGCCTCCGAAGGCTTTCTGGCTTATCAGGATAAGCAGAATGACGATGGCCTGTTATTGTTGTTAGACACCGGTATTTTCTTCGAATTCCTTCCTGTGGAGCATTATTTCGATGAGAATCCTAAGCGACTATCAATCGGAGAAGTGGAGGTAGGGAAGAATTACGCTGTGATCGTTAACAATAATGCAGGATTATGGGGTTATTCGTTAGGCGATACTGTCAAGTTTGTTTCTATTGATCCTTACAAAATATTGGTTACCGGCCGTATCAAGCATTTTATTTCTGCATTTGGCGAGCACGTTATTGGCGAAGAAATTGAAAAAGCATTGAAATACGCATTGGAAAGACATCCGGAAACGGAAGTTGTAGAACTGACGGTTGCGCCGATGGTAAATTCGATGGATGGTGGGCTTCCTTATCATGAATGGCTGGTGGAATTTGCTACCCCGCCAAATAATTTGGAACAATTTGCGAAAGACCTTGATCGTCGCCTGATCGAGCTGAACATTTATTATAAAGACCTGATCACAGGAAGCATCTTGCGTCGCCTGGAACTTACCCCGTTGCGCAAGAACTCGTTTATCGACTACATGCGTGCAAATGGCAAGTTGGGCGGTCAGAATAAGGTGCCTCGCCTTTCCAACGACCGCAAGATCGCTGACGAACTAACCCGCCTGAACCGAAATTGAACCTAACTGAGAATGCAATGAAGAAAAGAGTAGCCATATTAGGTTCGACCGGCTCCATCGGCACCCAGGCCCTCGAGGTGATCGAAGCCAACCCTGAAATCTTCTCCGTTTCGGTTCTTACCGCCGGCGGAAACGCCGATCTGCTCATTGAGCAGGCCGTGAAATTCAAGCCGGGAGAGGTTGTTATTTGCAATGAAGCGCATTATGAAAGGGTTAAGGATGCCCTTTTTCCATTCAATATCAAAGTTTACAGCAGCGCATCCGCATTGGCTTCGGTGGTAGAATCGGATCATGTGGATGTGGTATTGACTGCAATGGTTGGTTACGCGGGTCTTTTGCCCACTATTCATGCTATCAAAGCTGGAAAGGACATTGCATTAGCCAATAAAGAAACGCTGGTAGTGGCCGGGGAGCTGATCACCGCGTTGGCTAGAGAACATAATGTCAGCATTTATCCAGTCGATTCTGAACATTCAGCTATCTTCCAATGCCTGGCGGGAGAATCGGCGAATAAAATTGAAAAAATCATACTTACCGCCTCAGGTGGCCCATTCCGGGGAAAGGACCGCGAATACCTGACACACGTAACGAAGGCGCAGGCACTTAAACATCCGAATTGGAGTATGGGCGCTAAGATTACGATTGATTCCGCGACATTGATGAACAAGGGGCTGGAAGTAATTGAGGCAAAATGGCTTTTTGAACTGGATGCTTCGCAAATAGACGTGATCGTGCATCCGCAAAGCATTGTGCATTCGCTGGTGCAGTTTGAAGATGGGAGTATTAAAGCACAAATGGGCCTGCCGGATATGAAACTGCCTATTCAATATGCCTTGAATTATCCGCTAAGAATGAAATCGAATTTCCCGCGGTTCAACTTCATAGACTACCCGACACTCACTTTCGAAAAACCTGATCTGGAAACCTTCCGTAACCTGGCTATTGCTTACGAGGTGCTGGAAAAGGGAGGAAATGCAGCCTGTATCGTCAATGCAGCCAATGAAATTGCCGTTGACGCATTCCTTCATGATAAGATAGGATTTCTGGATATTTCGGACGTAATTGTCGAAAGCCTTGCCAAAATCGGGTTTATTGGGAATCCTTCATTTGAGGATTACGTTGAGACGAACGAGGCGACAAGGCGTTTTGCTTCTGAAATGATACAGGTAAAAGTGTAAATGAAAACCACCTTGCTAAAATACTTGTCCGTCGCGCTTGCCAGTACATTGAAATTCTTCGGAGGGCCGATTGCGGGGGTTGTGCTTAAATTAACCTGGATCGAAACCGCCCTTTGCTCGGCGGTGGGTATGATGTTCTCCGTGTTCGTGCTCACATACGTAGGCGGGGCCATTCGAAATGTCATTCAGAAATACCGCAAATCACCACCCAAAAAATTCACAAAAACGAACCGTATTGCCGTCAATATCTGGCGCAAATTCGGGATAGTGGGCATCGCATTCCTGACGCCGCCACTATTTACGCCATTATTCGGGCCTATTCTGGCCGTCGCATTTCGCGTACCGAAAGCTTCGATCTTCATGTGGATGTCGGCCAGCGCACTCGTGTGGGGGTTGGCAATCTCCTACATTGCCCACAAGATGACTTTTATCCAGGAGTGGATTAAATAAGCAAGATTATCTGCTGACTTCCTTCTTAGGTGCGGCGGTTTTCTTCATAAAATCACCTTGCGAGAAGTATTTTTCAATGAGGCAGTACATTAATATAAAGAAGTACCGGCTACCCATTTCCTTAATTTTCAGCTTCGATTCGCCATATTTTCTGTTAGTCCAGCTGTTGGGGACCACCGCGTAGTTATAGCCGCGCACCATTGCTTTCAACGGAAGTTCGATGGTGAGATTAAAGTGAGGTGCCAGAAATGGTTTGATACCTTCGATGGTTTCACGCTTGTACAGCTTGAAGGCATTCGTTGTATCATTGTACTTGATACCCATTACCATGCGTACGATAGCATTCGCCACGCGGTTGATCACCTTTTTCAATGCCGGGTAATCGATCACCTTGCCACCTTTCTCCCAGCGTGAGCCGAAAACGCAGTCATAGTCGCCTTCCACCATTTTGTGATAAAACTTCACGAGGTCTTCGGGGTCGTCGGACATATCGGCCATGAAAACGGCTACGCAATCGCCTTTAAAGCGTTCCAAACCATAGCGTACCGCATAGCCGAAACCATTAGGGCCAGGGTTGGTGTAGTAAACCAGCGTAGGAATTTGAAGCGAAAGTTCATCCAGCACACGCAATGTCCCATCCTTAGAATTGTCGTTAGTGACGCAGATTTCGTGGGGGATATTGTACTTATTTAATGTATTGTGTAAAGATACGAGAGTATGGGTAATGGATTCTTCTTCGTTATATGCTGGTATTACGACGCTTAGCTTCATAAAAGTGGTAGGTGTTAAACTGTACAAATTAAAGATTATTAATTCGAACTGCCAATTTTTTCAAAGCCTGTCAGCAACTCGTCGTAACGCAGCAATGTTTTGGCTACCGTACCATCATATTCACCATCCAGCCATTTGCCGACATTCTCAAACATTTCTCTTCGGTTCTGTAAGAACTTAAAATTGGTATGGGCATGCACATTGCTCAGTCCTGCGCTATGCTTGCGGTAAACACCCATCACTTCGGGCAGGTAGCCGATTTTGCCTTTTGCGGCGAGCTGGAACATGATTGCCCAGTCGCCCGCTGCTGCTTTGGCGTGCCAGTCGGCGAAATCTTCGGTCAGGAAGTGGTTGCGGTAAACCCAACTGGCGGTGGCCATAAACCATTTGTCTTCGAGTAAATCTTCGATGGTAGAAATGGCTTTCTGATCCGGCGCATTGAAGAAATGGGAAGAGGAGCCATCTTCATAAATGACCTTCATATTGTGGTGGCAAACAGCGAAATCCGGATTTTGATCCAAAAAATCAACTTGTTTTTGCAATTTCAGCGGGTCGGTCCAGTAGTCGTCGCCTTCGCACATCGCCACATATTCGCCCCGGCAGGCTTTCAGAAGTTGCAATACATTGTTTCTTCCGGCAAACTCCCGCGGCTCTTTCGGTCCCTGGTTCTCAGAATGCAGAAAAGCCCGGATTAATCCAGGCTTTTCTGCGGAATATTTGCGAATAATGTCAGCCGTCGCATCCGTCGATGCATCATCCCCGATGACTATTTCAAAATCAAAGCTGGTTTGTTGCATCAATGCACCATCCAGCATTTCACCGATGTATTGCTCGTGGTTGTACGTCGGGACGCAAACGGAAAGTTTCATAAACTGACTTAAATGGCGATCAATTCTTTAATGGAATCCCCATTGATTTGCTGGAAAGACGAGCCCATAATGTATCGGTATCCTCAAAATATCGAATATCCATAGCTACTTTTCCGGGTCGTTAAAAACCTGCTCACTCCATTCCAGCTTGATTTCCTGACGATCCAGCCGTTCTCGTGTAAACAGGAAGTACTGTGTAAACTTCATCGGCCGGATTCGTTTTTACTTCTAGCTAAAAACCTCTTTTAACTGCTCCACCGTCGGGAAATCCGGTGTTACGAGCTCTGTTTCAGGTTTGTAAATGTACGCCATTGGGTAGCCGCGCTCTATGAAGGTCGGTTCGTCGAGGTTGTTGTAGCGAAGCTGCACCGACCAGCGAATGTTGTTGGTAATATTGTTACCCGACTGGTGGATCAGGAATGCCGAGAAGATCAGGATATCACCGACTTTGAATTCCGTTTGAACAAAATCCTCATCCTTTAACTCGACGGTAATGCCTCCCTGATAACCCGAAGTGGTAGAAGCCTGCAAACCGATCTTATGACTGCCTGGGATCACCTGCAATGCGCCGATATCCGCACCTGCATCGACCATCGGGAACCAGATTACCGCGCTGTCGAGAGATCCCTGGCCTGTGCGCCAGTCCTGATGCGCATCAAGTTTCCAGTGCTTACTGCCGTCTTTGGATAAAAAGCGGCTGTTGAATTGCATGGCTGCACGTGCACCGATAATGGGAGCCGACAGGCCTACGTCTTTCAAAAGATTTTCGATAACCGGATCAACGCCCAGTCGGTGCAGCGAAAATGCATGCTGAACCGTTTTACCCGTGCTCACAAATCCATCGAAATCCTTTTCGAAGAACTCGAACATGGCGTTTTCAAATGTATCGCGGTCGTCGATATCGACGGTTTTGCCGGTAACACGCTTGATTTGCGTCGCAAATATCTTGCGGGCTTCGGTATATATTTCGGTAATGACGCCCTTGTCGAGGTAGTTTCTTAAAAGGACATAACCATCGCTATTGAACTGCTCCTGAAGTGTACTCATTTTGCGATCACTTGTGTGACATTTAATGGTGATTTCTTCAAAATTATCTCGCCATTGATACAGAGACTATGACCTGTCTCAGTTATTTCAAAATATTAATCTTCCCAAACCGCATAACCAAATCCCGCTGCACCGAAACCATTACCGTTGTAAAGCAGGTAACGCTTGCCATTGTGCTGGTAGAAGTTGGCGTAATCGATCATTTCGTAATCGAAATCTTCCGGATTGTCGGATTTCGCGATGCCTACCAAATGGTCTTTGCGTTCCCAGTTCGTACCGTCGGCCGACTCGGCGTAGCCCAGGCGGTAGCTCTGGTTGCGGTCGGTGCGGTAATCGCGGGAATGGCGATAGGAATAATACATTTTGTAAATTCCATCTTCCTTAAATACACTCGGGCGGCCCACAGCGTGCAGAAAATCGTCGAAATCGAGTGTCGGAATGTCGCTGATCTCCCAGCGGATACCGTCTTTCGAAGTCGCGGATTGTGCGCGGTAGTAAGGCTCGGGATAATCGTGAATTATCTCGCATTTGTGGCCCGAAATGTACCACATCCGCCAGGTGCCGTCGTCAATCAGCACAGAAGGTTGCGCGGCCCAGAGCGGATTTTCAATGCTGCGGTCCATAATCGGCCCGGTGAACATCTTCTTAAATGTGAGACCGCCGTCGTGGCTTACCGACAACCCCATTGAAAGGCGGTAGGAATTCCAAGTACGGTTCCAGCCGGTGTAATAGAGCCAGATATCGCCGTTAGGGCGATCCACAAACCATGCGGGCATGGCACCGGTTTCATCGTATTCTCCCGGTCCGCCCAATTCGAGCACGGGCTTATCGTGTATGTAAAGGATTTTTTTCGGATCGTCATAGTCCACATCGATGAACGTAGGGCGCGATTGCGTGTTCACATCCCGCGACGAGAAATATATCCGTAGAAAATCCTTATGCTTATAGGCAAACGGCACCTGCGCATGACTCTGACTGTGTGCCAGACTGCCGTCAGGTTTATAAATAACTCCTTTTTTTACCCACATTGGAAACGTTGATTTTAGTATTGAAAAAATGGCGTAATGCTTAATCAACTGCTTTTTCAGCACGAAGACGCCAGTTATCAACGAAATCCTTGCCCGGAATCGGCAGATCGATATCCACTTCCGGAGCCTTGGCGGTTACGCGGTATTCCATCACATAAAATGCATTTCCGAACACGTAATGCAGCTTGAAGTTCTCGATGTTGGCAGGAACATCTTCTAGTGGCACTTCGGCGCGGAACAACGGATTCGCTTTCAGTAGTGTAGCGTAAGTAGGCGTGTTCCGAAGCCATGGGGCGACGCTTTCATCGCCTACCACCACTTTGCCGCCGGGTTTTACAACACGGGTCAGCTCATCGAATGCTCTTTTGCGCTCCGAGAACGTATTAATGCCACCGAAATGGAACACGGCGTCGAAAGTGTCGTCGGGGAAGGGTAGGTAGGAGCCGTTGCCGAGGAAGTAATGTACATTCAGATCGTCGGTTACGAGTTTTTCCTGCGCTAGTTTCAGCATGTTAGGCGAAAGATCAGACAGTACCGCGGTTCCGCCAGGCCTTACCTTGTCGAGAATCAATGCAGAATCCTTACCGGTTCCGGCACCTACTTCGAGGGCCTTCATACCAGGTTTCAATTCCATTAAATCGATGAAAAAGCGGCGGGTGGCGGCTTCGTCCGAATGGTTCAGGGTTTCGAAAACCCAGGAAACACCTCGGTCGTAACGAAGAAATGCCTGATCATACAAATATTGTTCTCGGGCATCTTCGGGAAGCAATTCTTTGGGATACAGCATGTTGACAATGTTTGTGTCGCCAACTTCGTAAACAGTGCCGTCTTCGCTTTTGAGTGACTTGCCGTCTTCGGCTATGGTTAAAGGGGTTCCTGTGCGTGGACAAACCAATGATTCTAAAAACTCCTGTTGATTCATTTTTGCGTGTCTGATTGATTCATACTGGTCAAAATTACCCTTTTTCTTTGGAACACCAGCCAACGAACGGCGGCTTCTTAGCAAATGGGCGATGTGTTTCTCTTTGCATGGTAACGCTACCACGCGATTTTTTTATTATTACCTTTGAATGTTTTGTAAAGACAACCCATAGTACTTCAATATCCCAGTTGCATTATGTCCCAGCTTCAGGAAAAAATCAAAGCGCTTGCCAAAGATCAGTCGGAAGACATTATTGCTCACCGCCACCATTTGCACAGTAATCCCGAGTTATCATTTGAAGAGTTCAAAACGGCCAAATACGTTGCATCCGAACTTGCAGCAATTGGCCTGCAACCCGAAGAAGGCATTGCCGGAACGGGCGTGGTAGCGATTATCGAGGGACGTAACCCGGGCAAGAGAATCGTTGGCCTCCGTGCCGATATGGACGCATTGCCAATCCTTGAAGCGAATGATGTTCCCTATAAATCAACGGTTCCGGGCGTGATGCACGCTTGCGGGCACGATGTACACACTTCGTCGCTCCTGGGTACTGCGCGTATCTTGCACACATTGCGCGAGGAGTTTGAAGGAACTGTGAAACTGGTTTTCCAGCCTGCTGAGGAGAAAGCGCCGGGCGGGGCTTCATTGATGATTAAAGAAGGTGTTCTGGAAAACCCACGTCCTGCCAGCATGGTAGGACAGCACGTTGCTCCTAATATTCCGGTGGGTAAAATCGGTTTCCGCGAAGGCATGTACATGGCCAGCACCGACGAGCTGTACCTGACCGTCAAAGGCAAGGGCGGCCACGCCGCCGCGCCGCACCAACTAGTCGATCCTGTGTTGATGGCGTCGCACATTATCGTAGCATTGCAGCAGATCATCAGCCGCAACCGTAATCCTGCGAACCCTTCTGTATTGTCATTCGGCCGGTTCATTGCCGATGGCGTCACCAATGTGATCCCAAACGAGGTGACTATTCAGGGAACCTGGCGCTGTATGGACGAGGAATGGCGCGAGGACGGCTTGCGCAGAATGAAGAAGATGGCAGAAAATATCGCCGAAGCCATGGGCGGAAGCTGTGAATTCGAGATCGTAAAAGGCTACCCTTTCCTGAAAAACCATCCCGAATTGACCAGACGCGTAAAAACAGCAGCAGTAGGCTATGTGGGTGCAGAGAACGTTATCGACCTCGATCTCTGGATGGCCGGTGAAGATTTCGCATTCTACTCACAAGTGGTCGATTCATGCTTTTACCGCCTCGGAACGCGTAATGAAGCACGCGGCATTATCTCCGGCGTGCATACACCTACATTCGATATCGACGAAAGCGCGCTCGAAATTTCGACCGGCCTTATGAGTTGGCTGGCAATTTCTGAGTTGAATGCTTAGGTATATACCTTTTGAAATAACTGTTCACTTTCAAAGTGATCACGCCAAAGATCGCTTCCTTGAAAATGCCTTTTGACATTTTGGAGGCACCTTTGGTGCGGTCGGTAAAGATGATAGGCACCTCGGCAATGCTGAAACCGTATTTCCAGGAATTGAACTTCATCTCGATCTGGAATGCGTAACCGATAAAGCGAATATTGTCAAGATTGATCGTGTTCAGCACTTTGGCCGTGTAGCAAATGAAGCCGGCAGTAGGGTCCATGATAGGCATTCCGGTGATCATCCGTACATAATATCCTGCAAAATAAGACATCAAAACGCGGTTAATCGGCCAGTTGACCACATTCACGCCGGTAATGTACCGCGAACCGACAGCGACATCGTGCCCTTCATTGGCGCACGCATTGTGTAACCGGACCAGATCCTCGGGTGGATGCGAAAAGTCGGCATCCATTTCGAATATATAATTGTATCCTTTTTCAAGCGCCCATTTGAAGCCGTGAATATAAGCAGTACCCAAGCCCAGTTTTCCCTTTCTTTCGACGAGATGCAGCCCCGAAAACTCTTTCATCAATTCCTTAACAACCCCTGCCGTGCCGTCCGGCGACCCGTCATCAATAATCAATAAATCAAAAGGATGGTTAAGGCTAAAAACCTTCCGAATGATGGCTTCAACATTTTCAAGTTCGTTGTAGGTGGGGATAACTACAATGCAGTCGTTCACAGAAATTGTCCAGTTTAAAAGTTAAATGCGTAGTATAGAGGGTAATACAAAAAAAATCAAAAGCTAATATTGTTATTTTTCTCCCTAACCTCAATTTTCTTATTCACTTTTTCGTAAATGGTGGTCATTCGCTCCGGGTGGCCCATGTAATAAGCGTAGCTTTCACGGTAAGCCGTCGTGTCGACCTTGTGCTTCTTCCAGACATCGCTTTTCAAACGGTCAAAAATCATGAGCGAAGAATCGAGCGATTTGAGTTGCAGGCGGTTCACGCGCGACTCGGCGAGGTGGATGTCGGTAAGAATGGCGGCCATTTTGTCCTCGGACAATGTGCCTTTGGGAGGCTTTTCCTCCTCGGAGCAGGACGAAAACAGCACCATAAGAAGTGCAAGAAGCGCTATACTGTTCGTGAATTTCATGGCAGGGCGTAGCTTACTATCAAAATACCTATCTTTGTTTTAGGTACACCAGACGACAAAGGTGGTAATTTTTTTGCAAATCTTATGTTTGAGCAGTTTCTGGGAAAGTTAAGGAAGTACGAAATCCGGATGCGGAAAGCGGTGACCAGCGAGCGTCACGGCAATTTTCATTCGGTTTTCAAAGGGTCCGGCCTGGAATTTGACGATCTGCGGTTGTATCAGTATGGCGACGACGTTCGTGCCATTGACTGGAATACTTCTGCGAAAGGTCACGGTACATTTGTCAAGATTTTCAAGGAAGATAAGGAGCAAACAGCCTTCTTTATGCTCGATGTGAGCGCGTCGCAGCAGGTAGGGGAGATTAAGAAATTGAAAATCGATATTGCAAAAGAAATATGCGGGGTACTCACGCTCTCCGCCATCCAGGAAGCGAGCCGGGTAGGTTTGCTTTGTTTTTCAGACCGGAACGAACGGTATATCCGTCCTTCCAGTGGCATGAAGCATGGTTACGGCCTCATTTCGGAGCTTTACAAACTCGTCCCCGAATCAACCAAAACCAACATTGCAGAAGCCATCCTAGTAGCATTCAATGTACTTCGCCGCCGCAGCCTCATATTCCTGATTTCCGATTTTATCGATACCGATTACCAGCATAACCTCAAAGCGCTAGCCCGTAAGCACGACCTGATCGTGATCCATTTGTATGATTCCAGAGAGGTAAACCTGCCCGGGCTTGGCATTATCCCGCTTTATGATGCTGAGAAGAAAACGACCGTTTGGGTGAACACCTCTTCCAGGCAATATCGCGAGGAAATGGCCAACCGTTTTGGGAAAAGAAGCGCCGAGCTCCAAAGGCTATGCCACCAGAACCGTGCTGACTATATTTCCATCAATACCCAGGAAGATTATGTGCCGGCTTTGATCCATTTGTTTAAAGTAAGGCGTTATACCAAAAGTACGGCCAATGGCTAGGGTTTATCAGGTATTCTTTTTGGTAATCACCATGTGTTTATTGCTGTATGGCATGGGCATGGCGAGAGACGCACGTAAGCAGCGTATCAAACCCAATGGCACTTTTCATACCGATAGTGTTGAGGTCGGAAAACCCGTTTATTTTTCACTCAGCATACGGCATAGTCCTGACACCGAAATATTCTTTCCCGACAGCACATTTGATTTTTCCCCTTTCGAACTGGTATCGCAAAGAAGTTTCGTATCCAATACCGATAGCCGCGGGACGCTCGACAGCGCCGTTTACCACCTCGTTTCCTTCGACGTTTCGCGGGTTCAGAAACTTCGGTTGCCTATTTATATATTCCAAAAGAAAGATTGCACAGCCGTTTTCACAACTCCCGACTCTGTTCTTTTAATCAAAAGCAACAATATTGATTTAACAAAAAAGCCGGTATTGAAGGAGGAAACAAACCTGGTGGCACTCAGCAGGGAGTTCAATTTTTCGATGCTCATTGGTTCCGTTGCGTTGATTATTGGTGTGGTGGGAAGCATTTACTGGGTATTTGGTCGTGATATTTACAGGCAGTGGCAATTGCTCAAATTGCAACGGCGACATTTGGAATATGTACGCTCATTCAACCGCCTCATGCGAAGTGCGCGTGATAAGAGCAATATCAAGGATGCGGAAAAGGCCATTATCATTTGGAAAAATTACCTTGAAAGGCTTGAAAAAAAGCCGTTTGCTACCTACACGACGCGCGAAATCATCGACAACATGCCCGATGACGAGTTGGCCGAAGCATTGAAAAATATGGATAGTATTGTATACGGGCAAGGCCGGTCGGGAAATATGGACGTATACCTGGAGGTACTAAAAACGGGCGCCACCCGCTTATACCGGGCCAAAAGAAAGTTTGTACTCGACAGCCCCGTCGCTTAACCCGGTTATTGAATGGAAAACTGGTTTTCACTGCAATGGTTTGGTTACAGCACGCTAAGGTCTTACGAATGGGTATATCCCTATTTTCTCTACTTGCTACCGCTGGTCCCGTTCCTGTTCTGGCTCCGAAATGCATTGCACCGCAAGCATAAGCAAAGACTCACGATCACCTACACTTCGGTAACCGGTTTCCGCAGCTGGCTTACACTGCTGCGTTTTGTTCAACCTATTTGCGTGGGCCTGGCGATTTCATTGATTCTGGCCGCATTGGCACGGCCGCAAGTGGTTTCGGAGCGGAAAGACCAGTATTCGGAAGGAATCGATATTATGCTGCTGCTGGACATTTCCGACTCGATGATCGAAAAGGATCTGAGCCCGAACCGCCTCGAAGCCGCCAAAAGAATGGCGCGCCAGTTCATCAGAGGCAGATTGCAGGATCGCATCGGTTTAATTGTTTTTGCCGGTGAGGCCGTGTCGCTTTGCCCGCTGACGACCGATTATGAATTGCTATACGGATTTCTCGACGAAGTTAACCCTACCCTGATCCCTACGCCCGGCACTGCTATCGGCAGTGCATTGGCTGTGGCCGTGAACCGCATGCGCGACACGCCGGGGGAAAGCAAGGTGGCGATCCTGATCAGCGACGGCGATAATACCTCCGGTAACCTCGGACCGACGACCTCCGCCCAGCTCGCGAATGCATTCGGCGTAAAAGTGTATACGATCTCGGTTGGCAGGCCCAAAAAAATGTCGAAAGCGGATACTACGGCCAGCGCGGTTGCATTAATGGATGAAGGGGAACTGCAAAATATTGCGGGAATCGGTAATGGGAAGTATTTTCGTGCTACCGATAATACGACGCTGGAAACGGTTTTCAAACAGATCGACCAGTTGGAAAAAGTAAAATCCCGCGATGTGCTGTCGCGCGATGTGAAAGATTATTACCGGGTTTATCTTTATTGGGCAGTTACATTGCTGCTTGTGGCAATCGGGACGAAGAGTACATTTATGGCTAATATCCTGGAAGACTAATGCTTAGAGCTTATTACAATATCGAGGCCATTGAGGCCGGGCTTGATGAAGTGGGGAGAGGTTGCCTCGCCGGGCCGGTTGTGGCCGCTGCGGTAATTCTGCCGCGCGACTATAAGCATTCATTTCTCAATGATTCCAAGCAGCTTACAAAAGCACAGCGTTTAGAACTGGAAAAAGAAATTATCCGCGAATCGATTTGCTGGGGGGTGGCGGAAGTGGATAATATCGAAATCGACAAGATTAACATTCTGAAGGCGAGTTTTCTGGCAATGCACCGGGCTGTCGACAAGCTCCGGGTACGTCCCGAGCATCTGCTCGTCGACGGAAACCGTTTTACGCCTTACCCGATGATCCCGCACACCTGTATTATCAAAGGCGACGCACATTATCTTTCCATTGCAGCAGCTTCTGTTTTAGCTAAAAATTACCGGGATGAGCTGATGAGCAACCTTTCCCGTCAATTCCCGCATTATGGCTGGGAACACAATGTGGGCTACCCAACAATCCACCATCGAAAGGCCATAGTTTTGCACGGCCCCTGTTCGTTTCACCGGATGACTTTCAAACTGATCAAAGAAGAAAATGATCAGACTGTGGCGGAAACCGAGGATTTGGGCTTTTTGTAAAGAGGCACAGTACTGCAAGGCTCGCCAAACATCAGGCTTTGCACAACCGGTTTCAAAAGCTTGCTAACCGCCACATAAGCCGAAACCGGCACATCCACTTTGCTGCAGCCTTTTACTACTACGCGTTTTCCAGAAAACTCTTCTGCATTCAGCTTTGCAATGGCTTCTGCAAATAGCTTGTCTTCCAAAGCATTCAAATCACCAAAAACGAATGCATTCGCATAAGGCTCCAACTGAACTGCCAGCAGCATGTACGCCCAAGTGGGGACAATGGCATCCTCCGAGCAAATAATGGCGACATTCTTGCCCTGGTACTGCGACCAATCATGGCTTTTCAAAAAATCCCGGAAATCCTTTTCGCGCAGGATCATACCCTGCCAGAGATTGTCCTTGATATCGTAAACAATGCGTTCTCCGGGCTGATAGAGCTCTTCAAGGTCCAGCGATATAATGCCGCTGGTAGCAACCCGGTTTACTATTTCATCAGTTTCCATTCTAGAATTTCTTTTTCAAAAAGACTAACAACAAAAGGGCCGCGATTGTTTGAAAAATCTCTTAAATCGACGGTTACTGTACAAGCGTGCTGGCTTTTCGCGGAGCAGGCGACATAAAATCTTTCAGATAGTAGGGTTCAAATGCCGCCACATCCTCAAACTGCGCGTGATTGAATGCAATCGCACCCAATTGCCCGATAGTTCGTGCCGACGGCCTGATATCTTCTGTTAAAAAAATTGCATTTGGATGGTTTTCGAGCAATGGTTTGCATTTGGCAGCTCCATCGCCGAAGAATACTACTTTATGATCCGTCAGCAAATCTTGGAAAGAATTTTCATTTATAATTACCGCCTGTGTCGGCTGAACAAATGCATTGTTTTCATCAAAAAACGCTGCATAGACTTCCATCCTACGTGCATCTATCATCGGACAGAGTAAATGCCCTGGGAAAAATGGAGCGAGCTGCAAAGCCATCGCCTGCAATGTGTTGATGGCGATTAGTGGCTTATCCAATGCATAGCACAAGCCTTTCGCAGTCGACACGCCTACGCGCAAGCCGGTGTACGAGCCCGGACCTTTAGCAACGACAATGGCCTCAATATCGGCCAATTTGAAACCCGTATGCTCCACAGCGTCGCGTATAAGCGTCGTAAGCATGGCAGATGAGGATTTGTCTGTAAAAAGATCGTAAGCTGCCAGTAAGCCAGACTCATTGTGAGTAGCCACCGAGCATCCACGGATCGAAGTATCGATACTAAGTAGTAGCATATAAAAACAAAAAGCCCGCCGCGAGCGACGGGCCGGTTGGTACTATTTCTTTTTCAAAATCTGACCGTAACGGGCGGGGTCTTTAAAGAGCGCCAGTGCCGCTTTTACTTCGGGATCTTCATTAAAAGAAGCTTCCCGCATGCCCTTTTCCAGATAATAATGTTTGATAATCTCTTCTTCCAGTATCTTCTTTATCTCAGGTTTAAAGATTTGCAGGTCGTTGTCCTTGCTGTGTGAAAGTTTTGATTTTAATGCTTTGATCTGATCCTCAATGACTTCCAACGATTTCTCTTTTTTCGCCGAGGCTTCCAAATCGTTCAGATCGCGTTCTACCTGGGTGGTATAATCGTATTCTTTGTCGCCCAGCCATTTGGTAAATGCGGCATAATCGGCGTCGGTCAGGTGAAACTCTTTCGCCGGTTTGATCGTGGGATGTTCGAAGTGATATTTAACCGCATAATCAAAGAACAGACGGTTCCGGCCCAGCGAAATGGCCAACGGCGAGAAGGTTTCTTTTTCAGTAATGATGTCAGGCAAAATACCACCTCCGTCATACACCGAACGGCCATTGCGGGTCTTGAATTCGGTCATAAGGGAATCAGCGATTTTACCCACGCTGCCGTCGTCGTTGCGGTGGCTGTAATCGATGGCCTGAATGCACCGCCCACTTGGAATGTAATATTTGGCGGTGGTAATCTTCATTTTGGTATTGAATGAAAGATCACGGGTGGTTTGTACGAGGCCTTTTCCGTAAGTGCGCTGGCCGATCAGCACACCGCGGTCGTAATCCTGGATCACGCCGGAAACGATTTCGGCGGCTGAGGCGCTGCGGTTGTTGGTCAGTACTACAACCGGTATTTCCACATCGAGAGCAGGATTGTAAGCAGTGTAGGTTTTGTTCCATTCGCTTACTTTTCCTTTTGTTGAAACCACTTCCTCCCCCTTGGGAATGAATATATTGGAAATTTCAATGGCCATATTCAGCAAGCCGCCTGGATTATCGCGGAGGTCAAGCACGACCGATTTCATACCTTTTCCTTTCAGTTCCTGGAATGCATTGCGTACCTCTCGGGAGGCCGTTGCGGTGAAATCTTTGAGATCAATGTAACCTACATCCTCGTTCAGCATGCCGTAGTAAGGCACATTGGTCACTTTGACGATATCTCGGTTTAGTGAAATTTCCAGTGGCTTTGTATTACCATAGCGTTTCACAGTGAGCGTAACGCTGGTTTGCGTCTGACCTTTCAGCAGTTTGCCAGTATCAAAATCCTCGCGTGTTGAAAGATCGATGCCGTTGATTTTGGTGATCTCATCGCCAAGCTGCAAGCCCGCTTTCTGGGCTGGCGTATCTTCATATACCATCATTACCGTATGCTTGCCGTCGGCGGAGTTGACCATCGCCCCGATGCCATTGTACTTGCCGGTGGTCATCGTCATGTAGTCCTCAATGTCGTCCTCGGCATAGTAAACCGTGTACGGATCGAGAGAGCGGAGCATATTATCGATGCTTGTCTTGATCAATTGATTGGGATTGATCTCATCGACATAATACGCATTCAATTCCTTGAAAAGCGTGGCATAGATGTCAAGGTTTCGCGCTATTTCGAAAAGGCGGTCGTCCTGGCGGAATGATACAAATGCGAGACCTCCCACAACAGGAGCGGCCAGCAAAATGGAACGAAGATACTTTTTCATCTATGTTCAGGAATTGGATTGATCTTTGGGAAAGACTGGCGGCAGTTTTTCAAGCTTTTTGAGTGACTGCCTCATAGCCGTTTCAATAACGTCGTATGAGGTTATTTCTTTTGCAAGATACAAAAAAGCAATGTAGGAAGGGCGCGTTCCGGCGGGTAATGAAACGAGTTGGGATTTGTGCAGACGGTATGACTCGCGGCAGCGGCGACGGATCAGATTGCGGTCAACCGCTTTCTTGAAGTTCCTTTTGGAAATGGAAAAAAGAACCTGTGGAATGGGGGAGGGAGCTTCGGGAGCGTAAATATAAAGCACCCTGAATGGATAAAGATAGAACGTTTGAACCTCCGGACTGCCTTTCTTGAAAAGCCTGCCGATAATATTAAGGTTGCATAACCGTTCGCTTTTACCAAATGTTTGTTTCAAGTTCTTGTAGAAAAAAATGTCTGATAAGTTTGAAGTTGCAAACTTATCAGACTATGAAAGACTGGGTCTTCCCGACTGGCTGTTCCAATGGGGTCTTCCCGACTAGCGTTCTCTACTCAAACCTTCAAGCGTCGCTTATTGCTTGTGACGTTTTTCGTCAGAAACAGTCAATTTCCAGCGGCCTTTTTTGCGACGGCCAGCAACTACTTTACGTCCGTTTGCGGTGGACATTCTCTCACGAAATCCGTGCTTATTTCTCCTCTTGCGATTCGATGGTTGAAAGGTACGTTTCATCTCAGTATCAAATTATTGCGATATAAATCTCTGTCTACCCGTAATTTTGGCTTGCAAAGGTAGATAAAAAAATAATTCAAGTCAAAATTTCTCTATTTTTTTCAGAAATAGTCTATTATCTCGGCTATTTATAGAAAAACTTCTTCTTGAAATACCACTCCGCGCAGCCGTTATTAACCTCTACAGATGCCCAGGCAGGGTCCGTCTCGTCGTTCACGATAAGGATCGTGTAGGGCACGTTTTTTAGTTTGGGCACGTATACTTGCGGGTCTTTAGTGTTCATTACCAGGGCCGTGCGCTCGTGCATTTCTTTATTGAAGCGCGCCGCACGGCCAGTGAGAAGGTCGGACCAGGCGGAGCGGTAATTGAAATTACCTGCAAACAAAAAGAAAAAGTACAGGCTTACGATCCAGGCCACGGGCGCACCTTGTTCGAGGGGCTGCATGTGGCCTTTTTTCAGCGCCCAAAATGTCAGTACGAATACATTATATGTCCAGCCGATGAGTGTCCAGAACGTGATCACACATTGCCCGCGCAAGTTTGGCGGCTCGGCGATCGACCAGTACGATGGGAAATAGCTCAGGTAAAGACAACCTACAAAGATCAGTACCGAGAGCGCCGGATGTACACCAAAGAATTTGAAATCGTTTTCTTCTTTGTTTTTGAATAGCTGGCAGGCGATTGGGATCAGCACCAACGCGAGCACGCATAGCGCCGGCGCGATTTTCGAAAAGTTATGGATCTGCCAGACCAGACTGTTTTTAATGGAGAACAGAAGGTTATACTTTAAAGGTGTCGGGTAAAGCCCCGATTCTGCGCGTGCGCCATTGCCAGGCGCAGTTACCGAAAGGACGCCGAAGGCAAGTGCCACGACGCTCAATATCAGAAAGGGGATTTTGAGTTTTCGTTCGATCACACTGCTGAAAAAGAACAATGCGCCCGAAAGAACGACCAGCCAGACCAGCGTATATTCATTCATCCCAACCAGCAGAATAATGCCGAGGGCAAGAATGGTGATGTTTTTAGTCGATAGTTTGGAATAATTTCTAAACAAATACGCTAGCAGATACAGCGTGCCGATGTCTGCAACTGTGTAGTAATAACCTGTGTACCAATAAAAATAGCCCGAAACGACCGGCAGTTCGGCGATCAGTACAAAAAGCAGCAGAAATGCGAGGAGGTAGGTTTGCCATTTAGGCAGCTTGTCGGCGGTAAGGGCACCGGCGAATTTCAAAGAGGCGTGTACATACAACAATAAGAGTACGATCGGCGCCAGCTTGTAGCCTAGGTATGAATCGTATGCCATCGGCTGTGTGGCGGAAATGAGCGTGCCGATGTACCGCCCCGACCATGTTTTCCAGTAATGCGCCTGGTAACCCCAATAACCCAATTCTTTAACGGCCAACGTATGGCAATAGTCGTCGGTGGTAGGGAAGGCAAAGAATGAAACCGCTATAAATGGAAACAGGATGACAAAGAATGCCAGCAGGAGCAGTTTGAACTTGTTATCAGGATTTTTAAACCAGGAGAAGTAATGTGTCATATGTTTTTTACCCTTGTGAAAGAAGTATCCAAACATAAGACATTTATTTTAAACGGACGTGCTGAATAGCGCATCAGTGAGGATACGGGCGGGAGCCTGAGCAGCATAGACGGAGCTTACGAATCAGGCGGACATCAGATTGTAAGCTGAGTAGTTTTTGGTAAAAGACTCACGGACGTCTTCGATTTGATGCGTCAGAAGCCAGGTTCTGAACCGGGTAGCATCTTCGACCTGGTGGTGAACAATGCGTCCTCCCGAAAGCAGAAGTGTAAATGTTTTGTGTGTCTGCAGAAAGCGGCAGATCTGCGCTGCATTATGTTCGAAGCCGGAGAAATAAGGGTTTATCATAATCATATTGCAAGGCATCATTGAGAAATCGTCGGCAAGATACAATAATGTAGGTATAGTTGTAAAAAATTGTAGAATAAGTTTCTAACCAACTCTTAACTTTTTCAAAGATAGCTCAAAACATGTAAAACAATATGTCACCGATGGCAAAAAATTTTTCTTTGTGGAGATTTCAAAATACTCGTAAACCAATTGATTATGACGTAAATAGAGGTACTACTACAACAATTTAGAAATACATATTTATGCAACTGTGGCTTGGAGTGAGGGAAAGCTTGTTGTTATTGCGATCGTTGAAAAGTAAGTGGGAGAGAATTAGGCGAGGAATTTCCGGATGGACCCCGAAAATCCGGATAAACGCAAAAAAAGCCACTTTCGAAAGAAAGTGGCTTTGGCCTGTGTAGCGGGAGCTGGACTCGAACCAGCGACCTTTGGGTTATGAGCCCAACGAGCTACCAACTGCTCCATCCCGCGGTGTCGTTGAATTGGAGTGCAAACATACAACAATTGTTTTACAGAAAACAACTATTTTTGTGAAAACTTTCTAGAAAGTTTCCCTCTAACATTCTGACATCAATTTTATGAGTTCATATACAGGCGCTTCCGGTTTCGGTTTCGGATGGCGTATTCATCAGGTGCTGCTAATAAGGCTGCTCGGCATCATGATCTTGTTTAGTATTTGCCGCATTCTCTTTTTTCTGTTCAATCAAACCTTTTTTCCCGAAGTAGGTTTGTCATTAGCGCCGCGGTTATTTCTGGGAGGCATTCGGTTTGATCTGGTGGCGGTACTTTACACGAACGTGCTATACGTGTTTCTGACGTTGATCCCTTTTACGTTCAAATACAGGCCCTCGTTTCAGAAAGTCCTGGACTATCTTTTTATCATCACCAACAGCATTGCCCTGCTCGCCAACTGTGCCGATTTTATTTATTATCGCTTCACGATTAAAAGGAGCACATGGTCGGTTTTGCAGGAGTTTTCGCATGAAAACAATATGCACAAGCTCTTTGGCGGCTTTTTGGTGCATTACTGGTATGTTGTGCTGATATGGGCGCTACTGGTGGCGTCGGTGGTTTATTTGACACGTCGTTGGAAGGTAAGCCCGAAACCCGGACGTCCGGCATGGCAGATATTCCTGGTACACAGCGTATTGATGACCGTTGCGGTGTTCCTCTTTGTCGGTGGTGTGAAGGGAGGTTTCCGCCACAGCACACGGCCGATCACGCTGAGCAACGCGGGAGAGTACGTAGATAAGCCCAAGGAAATGTTTATCGTCTTGAACACTCCTTTTTGCATCTTTAAAACATTGAAAAGATCTGACTATCAGCGTGCGGATTACTTCAAATCGGAACAGGAAATGAATGCGGTTTATTCTCCCATTCATATGCCCGAACCGAATGCGCCCGCATTTCGTCCTAAAAATGTGGTGATCCTGATCTGGGAAAGCTTTGGGAAAGAAATGGTAGGGACGTACAATCGGGAGCTTGAAAACGGTACCTATAAAGGTTACACGCCATTCATCGATTCGCTGATGCGACATAGCAAGGTCCATTGGTATTCATTTGCAAATGGTGCAAAGTCCATAGAAGCTATTCCGTCCGTGCTAACGGGCATTCCGGGCATTATGGAACCTTTCATTTTGACCCGCTACACCGATAACAAGCTACCTAGCCTACCGGAAATGCTGAAATCGAAGGGGTACCATACCTCATTCTTTCACGGCGCGCCCAATGGTTCGATGGGCTTCAAGGCATTCACCAACCTAATTGGCATCAAAGATTATTACGGAAAGACCGAGTATGGCAACGATGCGGATTATGATGGCATCTGGGGCATTTGGGACGAGGAATTCATGCAATTCTGGTCCAAAAAGCTGAATACCTTTCAGCAACCGTTTATGAGTACATTATTTACGGTCTCTTCCCACGACCCGTTCCAGATTCCTAAGCGTTATAAGGGCAAGTTCCCGAAAGGCCCGTTGCCGATTTATGAAACGATGGGTTATACCGATAATGCATTGCGGAAATTCTTCGATTCGATCAAGGATAAGCCCTGGTTCAGGAATACATTATTTGTGATCACGGCCGATCATGCGGCTACATTTGCACATTATCCCAAATACCAGACCTCTGTCGGTAATTTCTCAATACCTATTTTATTCTATGCGCCGGGCGATAATTCGCCGGGAGAACAGACAATGACAGTCGAAGCGTCGCCCGGCGTCGATAGCAGCCGACTTGTCCAGCAAATCGACATTATGCCATCGATATTGGGTTATCTGCATTACGACAAGCCCTATTTTGGCTTTGGAAAAAATGTCTTCGGGAACCCTCCGTTAAACTTTGCTGTCAACTATGACGGGGCTTATCAATGGTTCAACGGGCCATATGTTTTGCAATTTGATGGCCGGAAAACCGTAGGTTTGTATAAATATCAGGAAGACAAGCTTTTGAAAAATAACCTTGCGGGTAGGATTCCGGAGGTGCAGGGACCTATGGAATTGCAGGTTAAGGCATTTATCCAGCAATATTCGAACCGAATGCTGGACGACCGGATGACGGTAACACCTTAGTTGGAAGGTTTTTGAGAAGCAGAAAAAAGTGAAGAAGTAATTTTTATGGAAGAAACAGTCGAAAATAACAATACCGAATTGCGCAACCATCGGGCCGGGTTTGTGAGCATTATCGGGAAACCTAACGTCGGGAAGTCGACGCTCATGAATGTGCTTGTAGGAGAAAGAATGTCGATTATCACCTCCAAGGCGCAAACAACCCGGCATCGTATTATCGGAATATTGAACGGGAAACACGAAGACATCCCTTTTCAACTCGTGTATTCCGACACGCCGGGGGTAATCAAGCCATCCTACAAGCTGCACGACTCAATGATGACCTTCGTAAAAGGCTCATTGGAAGATGCAGACGTGGTGTTGTTTGTGGTAGAAATAGGGGAGAAGGCCGCAGAACATGAGGTATTGCCGCTTTTAAAACGGACGCAATCGCCTGTTGTCCTGGTTTTGAACAAGATCGACCTTTCGAATGAGGAAGAGGTAAAGCGCAAAACGGAGGAATGGGAGAATGAGATCCATCCTGCTGCCATTGTGCCAATATCCGCATTAGAAAACGCCAACATCGGCACATTGTTCGATGCGGTGGTAACACGCTTGCCATTCCACCCGCCTTATTTTGACGAAGATGAACTAACCGACAAGCCGGAACGTTTTTTTGCTTCTGAAATCATCCGCGAAAAGATCTTCTTGAATTACCGCCAGGAAATTCCATACAGCTCCGAGGTCGTAATCACCGAATTTAAAGATAAGGACGACATCATCGTGATCCGTGCAGAAATTCTGGTCGAACGCAAAAGCCAGAAAGGGATCATTATTGGTGAAAAGGGGGAAATGTTGAAAAAAGTGGGGACCCAGGCGCGGCAGGATCTGGAAGATTTCTTTGGCAAGAAAGTCTTCCTTGAACAACATGTAAAAGTAGAACCGGATTGGAGAAGCAAGGAAAACAAGCTGCGCCAACTCGGCTATCAGGAATAATTTTAAGTAAAACGAATGAAGGGCTGGTGTCAAACCGCCCGGATCATATTAATAGTTAAGAAAAATGACAAATATAATATCGATTGTTGGTCGTCCGAATGTGGGCAAATCCACTTTGTTCAACCGCCTTACCGAAAGCAGGAAGGCCATTATGGACAATCAGAGTGGCGTAACCCGCGACAGGCACTATGGTTACGGCGAATGGACAGACCAATATTTCACAGTGATCGACACCGGTGGTTATGTAGTAGGCTCGGAAGATATATTTGAAGGAGCGATCCGTGATCAGGTAGAACTCGCGATCGAAGAGTCGACGGTAGTCCTTTTTATGGTCGATACCATGACGGGCCTTACAGACCTCGATAAAGACTTCGCAAATGTACTTCGCCGCTTCAATAAGCCAGTTTATCTTGTAGCAAATAAAGCCGAGACAACGGAGCGCTACCAATCGGCGGCGGAATTTTATGAACTGGGTTTGGGTGATGAGATTTTCGCAATCTCCGCGCAAACAGGTTTCGGCACCGGCGAGTTGCTCGATAAAGTGATCGAACATTTCGAAACCGCAGGCATCGAAAATCCGGAGGAAGGCATCCCGCGTATTGCGATAATGGGTCGGCCGAATGTTGGCAAATCCTCATTCCTGAATGTGCTTACCGGTACAGACCGCAGTATCGTGACCGACATCGCGGGTACTACGCGTGACGCGATCCATACGCATTATAATGCATTCGGGATGAACTTTATCCTGACCGACACCGCCGGAATCCGCAGAAAATCACGCGTAAAAGAGGATATCGAATTCTATTCGACACTCCGCTCGGTGAAGGCAATGGAAGAATCCGACATCTGCATTGTCCTGCTCGACGCAACGCTGGGACTCGAAGGCCAGGACATGAATATCATCGGCCAGGCCGACAAGGCGAAAAAAGGCATTGTAATTATGGTCAACAAATGGGACCTCGTAGAAAAGGATTCCAAAACGGCCGATCAATATAAAAAAGCATTGCTGGAAAAGCTGGCACCGATGAACTATATGCCGATCATTTTTGCATCCGTTGTTGAGAAACAGCGCATTCACCAGGTGATGGAAAAGGCGATGGAAGTGTATCAGAACAAAACGAAGAAAATCACGACTTCGAAACTGAACGAGGTAATGCAGGCGGAGATTGAGAGGTACCCGCCACCAGCACACCGCGGTAAGTACATCAATATCAAATATATGATCCAGTTGCCGACGCCGTCGCCGACATTCGTGTTTTTCAGCAGTAATCCCAAGCACGTCAAAGAGCCATATTTGCGCTACCTGGAAAACCGCTTGCGCGAAAACTTCGATTTTTCGGGCGTGCCGATAACTATATTCTTCCGCGAGAAGTAAGTTGGACAAAATGCTAAGCAAAAACGCCGGCGGGGATTTTTTCCCGTCGGCGTTTTACATTTTATCCGTAACCAGCTACTGTTCAGCGGAAAAATATGACAGTTCGTCTTTTTTAAGATATCTAGAGCAACCTTTTATAGTACTTTTACATCTGTTATCCGGCCAGCCACGGTACTTTATACGGATCTCGAAAAATTTTCAAAAAAATGTTAAAAACAAGGTACTATGTATTGCAAGATACCTAATGAAACATATATATTTGTAAGGTCAATTAGTTACACATAATTCCAGCTGGAATTCCATACGGATCTTAACAATTGAAACAAGCCATGAAAACACTCAGAATCTTTATAATCCTCATATTAATCAGTCTGCAAGCCAGCGCCACAGGTTACGTGCACAACATGTTTGTGGCGCACAGAAAGCTGCAATCTGGTAAAGAATGTGTAACTGAAAAAACGATTGCCAAAAAGGCGAAACCCGCGATAAAGGCTATGAAGGCAGTAAAAGCGCCCGTCCAGGTGAAGCACGCAGGTTTGATCAAGAATACCAGCGCAAGCATGCCCGCTTCTGACATTGTCACGCTAAATGCCCGTATTTTGGAAGTAGGTCCTGCGGCATTTTTTGAAAGCGAAGAAAGCGAAAACAGCGACGACTCGATGGTGAGCAAGCTCGTTGGTGTTGTCCGTTGTGTGATTTACACTTTTATTCCCAAACTCGGGCATTCGTAAGCGATACTTCAATCTTTAAAGAAAAAGCTGCAAGGTCAATCCGTGCAGCTTTTTCTTTTATCAGCCTACTGTATTCGTTAAAGTGCCGATGGGCTCAATGGTAATGTGGACCACGTCGCCCGATTGCAAAGTAAAATCCGAAGATGGCACAATCCCGGTGCCTGTCATTAGATAGGAGCCATGCGGGAAATCCATCTCGCGGTAAAGGAAATGCAGCAATTCCTCAGGCTTGCGCTTCATTTGCGATAGGTTAACCTGTCCATTGAAAACCTCCTCGGCACCACGCACAATCGACAGGTCGATCACCGTGTCGCTGCCCAATTGCTCTTTGAATACATAAAGGCAAGGCCCGAGGGCGGCGCTTCCCGTGTAGGATTTAGCTTGTGGTAAGTACAATGGGTTTTCTCCCTCGATGCTCCGGGAACTCATGTCATTTCCAATAGTGTAACCCACCAATGCACCTTCGGAGGTAGCAAAAAGCGTCAATTCAGGTTCTGGTACGTCCCAGGTCGAATCTTTGCGGATGCGTACAGTGCCGTGGTGCCCTACTACACGCCATGCTGTCGATTTAAAGAAAAGTTCGGGGCGTTCGGCTTCGTATACGCGGTCGTAAAAGCTGCCGCCACCTGCTTTTTCGGATTCTTCCATGCGTGCGGTCCGACTTTTAAAATAAGTCACACCGGATGCCCACACTTCCTGGGAACCGATTGGGGCCAGTACCTCCGGCATCGGGATGTCGTCGGTGAAAGTTAGTGCAATGAGGCTTTTAGTCTGATCTTCAAGCCATTCGTACAAGTTGTTACGATTGGCGACGATGTCCCAATTGGTTTCGTGGAGGCGGTAGAAAATGTCTTCGTGTTCGAGAAGAATACCATTTTCGGTCTTATATAACTTCATGAAATGCAAATGTTGGTTTAGCCTGAATAAGTCCCGTGTGGATTGTCTTTACTGTTGAATACGGGAGGGAAACTTATTCAGGCTACTCAATTTCGCCACAAACGACGGTCAATTGGAATTCGATCCTGGGCTACTAGCTTGACCTTTACAAATAGTAAATGCCCGGGATGGAGAATGATATTGGAAGAGAATGGTACTATTACAGAAGGAATACCTATTGCCAGCACATCGGGTTTAATAAGCCAGTCTTTGAGCCAAAACTGCGTGCGTCCGTAAGTTTTATCCTGCCAATATGCTGGTAGGTCCTGACGGTCGTAAAACCGGATATCATCCGGTATTTCAATGGAGGAAAGCCAATATTTTGGTAGATCTTCGTAACGCACGCCCGGCGCGTGAGCAAGGGTTTCTACAAGTCCAAGCTCGGGAGTAGATGTGGTGTAAAGAACGCCAATACCTTTTGGGTTCCAGCGGGCACCAAAGAGCCTGCTTCCCTCGGTAGAAAGTGCGTCATGCCGAAATTTTTCACGGGTGATTCTGTAAACCAATGGCATAGAAGACGCTTTCAGGCTGGTAATCCGTAATCCAGCCTACCCAGCACGTCGTCGACGAGCCCGAAGCCCGTCACCGTGTCCATTAATTGTAACGGCGACTGCTCGTTCAGCTCAATAATGGGTGTCCGAAGCCAATGCCTCACGACATTCTCATTACCTTCAAACGTATCTAGCGCATGTAAAAGCACATTGCGAAGTAGCAGCAGGCGCTCCGAAGCATCGATACCAAGCTTTTTATCACCTTGAATACGGTGCAGGTTGCGCGGCGTCATGCCAAGCACGTAGGCGATTTCATTGTCAGTCAATCCCACCAGATCGGAAATTTCATCGGCGACAGCGCGCATAAGGCCCTCGCGTGATGTTTTAACTACCAAAAATTCGGAAGCGGGCTGCTTGCCGTAGGGGACGAATTCGTCTTCGAGATAGCGGATAGGTGACATAGTTTTTGCATGAAGTATGTCCCTAAGTTAAGTGACATACTTCACTTTATCAAATTTTTCCCCTCAAAAACTCGGCGGTATAGTTATCTTCAAGCTGGGCCATTTCCTCCGGCGTGCCGGTGAAGGTGAGGTTGCCGCCGTTTTCGCCGCCTTCGGGGCCGAGGTCGATGATCCAATCGGCGCTTTTGATGACTTCCATGTTGTGCTCGATGATGATCACGCTGTCACCTTGCTCTACCAATGCATTGATGGCTTTGAGGAGCTTTTTAATATCATGAAAATGCAGACCGGTGGTCGGTTCATCGAATATGAAGAGCGTTTTACCTTTGTTCGAAGAGCCTTTGCCCAGGAAGGAAGCAAGTTTTACGCGCTGCGCTTCTCCGCCCGACAATGTATTGGATGATTGTCCAAGACCGACATACCCAAGCCCTACTTCCTGCAATGGCAGCAGTTTATCGGCCAGCTTGGGTTCAGTTTGCCTGAAAAACTCGATCGCCTCGTCTACGGTCATATCCAGAATTTCGGCAACGTCTTTGTCGTGATACTTCACTTCCTGGATTTCTTGCTTGAACCGCTTGCCATTACAACCTTCGCAGGTCAAATAAATGTCGGCCATAAACTGCATTTCAATTTTCACCTGGCCTTCACCCTGGCATATTTCGCACCGCCCGCCATCGACATTGAAAGAGAAATGTGAGGGTTTATAGCCCCGCGCTTTCGAAAGGGGCTGTTCAGACATCATTTGCCGGATATAATCATATGCTTTAATGTAGGTAACCGGATTGGAACGCGACGATTTACCGATCGGGTTTTGATCGATCATTTCAACGGCTTCAATGCGGTCGACGCTGCCGGTGAGCTCGTCGAATCGGCCTACATCCTCGCTAAACTCGCCTTTTAGACGCATTAATGCGGGGTAAAGGATTTTTCGGATCAATGTGGATTTCCCCGAACCACTTACCCCCGTAACAACCGTAAGATTATTCAGCGGGATTTTGACATCGAGTTCCTTCAAATTATTCTCCCGTGCACCTTTGATTTCCAGGAAATGCAACGACTTTCTGCGTACGGAAGGAACCGGAATAGAATCATTACCCAACAAAAAATCAAGTGTATGCGACTGCACATTGACCTCCTGACTATCCCCGGTTTCCTGACCATTGGCTTTCAAAGCTGCAATATCATCCCGGTCACCCTGAAAAACCACATGCCCGCCACCGGTTCCGGCTTCGGGGCCAATGTCGATGATTTGATCAGCCGCATGCATGACTTCTTCCTCATGTTCCACCACGATCACTGTATTACCCAGGTCACGAAGCGATTCGAGCACCCCTACCAGCCTCTGCGTGTCACGTGGGTGCAAGCCAATGCTTGGTTCATCCAAAATATACATGGAACCAACCAATGCGCTGCCCAGCGAAGTAGCCAGCTTAATGCGTTGAAATTCTCCTCCGGACAAAGTGCTGGTCAACCGGTTCAATGTCAGGTAACCCAACCCGACGCGGTTCATATAATCCAGGCGCGATTCGATTTCGGTGAGTACACGGCGGGCAATTTGCCTGTCGTGGTCTCCGAGGTCGAGCTGTTTGAAAAATCCGGAAACATCCTGGATTGGCATCAATACCAGATCGGTGATGGATTTCCCGCTTACTTTCACATAAGCTGCATCCTTGCGCAGGCGAGAGCCGCGGCAGTCGGGGCAGGTTGTACGGCCGCGGAAGCGCGAGAGCATTACGCGGTACTGAATTTTATGCGTTTGTGATTCGAGTTCTGAAATAAAATCGTTAATTCCCTGAAAATACTGGTTACCGGTCCATAGCAGCTCTTTTTGCTCGCGCGTCAGATCTTTATACGGCCTGTGTATCGGGAAATCGAATTTTACACCATTGCGGACGAGCGGGATCAGCCATTCGCCCATCTTTTCGGTGCGCCAGGGCGCGATGGCACCGTCGTACACCGAAAGATTTTTGTCGGGAATGACCAAATCCGGATCTATACCCAATATTCTACCAAAACCTTCACACCTTTTACAGGCACCGTAAGGGTTATTGAAGCTGAAAAGATTAACGGTCGGTTCCTCGAATGTGATGCCGTCGAGTTCGAATTTGTCGGAGAAAACCCTTTTTTCCCCGTTCACAATATGAACGGTACAGGTTCCTTCTCCTTCAAAAAAGGCAGTTTGTACCGAGTCCGACAGGCGGTATTGGGTGTCTTCATCGTCGTGGCGAATAGCGGCGCGGTCGATAAGGATGAAAACCTGGTTTCCGGCTTGAGAAAATTGTCCGGGATTTTCGAGAATGTCCTCGATCGAAACCACTTCCTCGTTCAACACGATGCGGTTATAACCTTTGGAAAGCAATATTGTCAGCTCTTCGGTCTGCGAACGTCCGTCGCGGATAAGCAATGGCGCAAGGATCATCACACGAGTGCCTTCATCGTGTGCGAGCATGTAGTTCACGACGTCTGTTACTGAATCTTTCCGCACGATTTCACCCGAAACCGGTGAATGGGTATGCCCGATACGTGCAAACAGTAGTTTGAGATAGTCATAAATCTCAGTTGAAGTGCCGACGGTCGACCGCGGGTTGCGGGTATTAACCTTCTGCTCAATAGCAATCGCCGGCGAAATGCCTTTGATATATTCCACTTCCGGCTTCTCCATGCGTCCCAAAAACTGCCGCGCGTAACTGCTAAGACTTTCCACATACATGCGCTGGCCTTCCGCGAATAAGGTATCAAAGGCAAGAGAGGACTTTCCGGAGCCGGAAAGGCCGGTAATGACGACCAGCTTGTTACGGGGGATCGCTACATCGATATTTTTCAGATTGTTGACACGGGCACCTTTGATCAGAATGTATTTTCTTGGATCCAGTTCGTCAAACTGGTCGGCCTCTATCCGGGGCACAGCTAATTGCATCATAGCGGGGTTATCCAATGGGTATGTGGTGTTAGTTTGTTAATGATGTTGATTCCATTATAACCAAAAGCGGTGATATTTAGTTTGATACCCGAAGGGGTTGCCAGGCTGTTATTTGCCAGAAAAAACCTGGTTTGCTTTCGCAAATGTCATGCCGTTTTGGGCTGCTTCTTCATAAATGGCATCGGCGAGATGGCCGAAATTCGGCACGTCCGACATGCAATCGGTGAGCACAACGACTTTCGGGGCAAGCGACGGCGCAAATTTTACGATCTGCCGAATACTTGTTGCCACACAATGTGAGCGAGCTTCGCCTGCTACCAGCACCTGATCGTATTCATTGAGTTCATGGAGAAAGCGTTCGTCCAGCTCCGTTTCCGGCGCATTGGCTACCGGTACCTGTGCTTTGAAAACACCGAAATGCTCGGTCAGCGGGTTAATGCCTTTCGATACCGTGCGGTAATCGCGGCGCGTGCGGTGCGTCCAGGCGAGCACAGCATTCATGAGGGTATCATCCAATGCAGCACCTTTGGAACCGATAAGGCAATGCTCCGGCCAGATGAAATGCTGGAATTCACCCTCAGTTTCGAGGGTTTGAAGGTATTTCAAAACAAATTCGTGGTGATAGCGCGGCACCCATTTGCCCGCCTCCACCGATTTGCGAGAAATGAGCGTAAACGGCGCTACCGTATTCCCGTTCTGATCTTCCCAAAAAAGCGGATGGGCGATGTCGAGCACCTTATGCGTGTCAAGCGTCAAAAAAATGGCATCGATCTTGTCGCCTTCCAGGGAAATAAGGTTGGCAATGCGCTCCACGTCTTTTTCGGCTCCGGGCACAAACAGTGTACCATTTGGATTACAGAAATCATACTGCGCGTCGATCACCAGTAATGCGGTCTTTATCATAATGAATGGGTGTGTTTAGAATTCCAGTTCGTGCGGCAACTCCATTTGTCTTGCATACATTTTAGAACAAAGGCTGTAAACAAGCGCCAGCATCCGGTTGGTGTCTTTAATGTAATCGACGCGGTAGTCCTCATCGAGTTTGCTAAGTCCGTTCAGAATCACCTGCGCCTTTTTGGCAATGTATAATGCACAGGTATCGGCGCGGGAAGAGTAGGTTTTCAGAATGTCGGAATAGCCTTCGAGAAAGGTATTAAGCAGGAAAATATTCAATTCCAGGCCACCGATCTTGTCTTTGGTAACTTTCACATGATACGCAATATCCCCGCTGAGCGTCCGCAGATCCATCAATACCCAGCCGGGTGTGTTCTGGTTGTATTTCGATGTCCTGACGATCCGTCCCATGAGCTCTTCCCGCCGCTCGGTAATCGTAGCGCTGTCTTCGATGAGTTCGAAATGGAGCCGGTCGCTCAGGGTTTTGTCTTTGGTGATCAGCCTCAGGAGCAATTTGTCCTTTTCTTTCGCAGGCATTTGAATAATCGCCTTTTTAAGCTGTTCTGGTAATGCCATTCGGGTGCTTTTAATAACTTTAGTTTAATTCCCGGATACAACCATGTAACTTTATGGCTCATAAAGGGGCCGGGAAGCTTTTTGACAAAAATATCAGATATGCCTAAATATCTCTCAATCAGTTTGAGCGTATTGCTGCTGGCGATCATGCATTCCCGAAAACTGCTTTCGCCTGTGATGGCACTTTGGGTAGCGATGTTCATTTTCGGGCTCGCATTCAGGCAGGAAACTTTTTATTATTGGGGAAGGATTCAACATTGCACGGCTTTTTTCTTCTCTTTTCCAACACTTCTTTTGCTCGATAGGTCGCGACGTATAGTATCTTCGTCATTTTTTCTTGCATTTTTTTCAGCTAGGTCTGGCAGTGCTTTTTTCTGGCAGTGGATTCCTGAAATTGTAATTACCCTGCGGCAGAGGTAAAAATGATCATAGTGTTCCATTGGTTTATTATAAGGATTCATATAAATGCACGAAATACTGGAATGGGCTTTGGCACATCATGTGGTAATAATCCCTGAAACCAACCAGAAAAGGGAATAAGTGAGACCAAATGAAATTGAAAACCTGTTTGGGTAACGGGTACATTAAGTGTTACTTTGCGGCATTTTGTAATTAAATACATACACATTATGATTTCAGTAGCCATGTGTACTTACAACGGGGCTAAGTTTTTGCCTGAGCAGTTGAAGAGCATTGCTGATCAGACGGTTTCGGTGGACGAATTGGTTGTTTGTGACGACAGATCGAAGGACGACACTATTGAGATCATAAAGTCTTTTGCTACCACGAGCAAATTTCCCGTGCGCATTTATGTAAATGAGAAAAACCTCGGTTCGACGAAGAACTTCGAGAAATGCCTTTCGCTCTGCGAGGGCGATGTCATTTTCCTGTGCGACCAGGACGACCGCTGGCGTAAGGACAAAGTGCAGAAGCAAATGGCGTTCCTGGACGCCAATCCCGAGTTCGATGCGGTATTCAGCGATGCCGAAAAGATCAACGACGATTCGGAGCCTACCGGTGGCACCATTTGGCAGGAAATAAATTTCGGTAAGGCACGGCAACAAATGTGGCATAGCGGCAGGCCGCATGAAATTCTTTTCAACGGGTTTGTAGTAACTGGTGCCACGCTGGCGATCCGAAAATCGGCTTTGAGAAGGCTGATGCCTTTTCCTACCCATGTCCAGGATTTGATCCACGACGCCTGGATCGCTGTCGTGCTCAGCCTGCAAAACAAAATCGATTTCATTCCGGAAACACTCATTTCTTATCGCATTCATTCCAGCCAGCAGGTTGGGTTCGGTAACAAAGTCGAAAAAGTGCAGTTGGCCGACCGCTTCAAACGTGACCGAAAATTAAAATTGGTGCCGCTGGAAGAGAAGGCCGAAAAGCTACACGAGCTGTATTTGCTGCTTCGTGCGCTTCCGTTCGTGCCGCGCGAGAAGCTGATCAAGTTGTATCTTTCGCAAAGGCATTTTTACACGAGAGCGGCGCTGCCCGAGAGCCGTTTCAAGCGGCTTACCCCGGTGCTCAGTCAGCTAATTCGCGGGCACTACCGTTTTAGCAGCAAGGATTGGTGGTTGCCGGCAGTAGGGGATTTGTTGGAATAAAAATTTGATTCGAAAATAAATGACTGATAGTAGGTCGCTTGTAGCTGTGGTGATACCGGTTTATCAATCAACGATGACCGACGCAGAGGAAATGTCGCTGAAACAATGTATGACAATCCTGGGCAATTACCCGGTGATTATCGCGAAGCCCGCTGGCCTCGACTTATCGGCATTACAAAAAAAATATTCGACCGTTACTTTCCAATCCTTCGACGACAATTTTTTTACAGGTATCGATACCTACAACCGGTTGATGACTTCCATTGATTTTTACAAAACCTTTACGGCTTACGAATACATTCTCATTTACCAGCTCGATGCATTCGTTTTCCGTGACGAGCTCAAAGAATGGTGCGCCAAAGGCTACGACTACATTGGAGCACCTTCTTTACATCAGCCTGATTTTGATACGATTCCGGCAGAATCCGCCAAAGTTTTTGCACATGCATTATCCACGCACCGAGTTGTTTTAAACGGCGGTCTTTCGCTTCGCCGCATTCCGGGTATTTTGCGCTACCTTAAAATTTACAATACTTTTTATCCTGCCTGGAAGGGTAATGAAGACATGCTTTTCTGCCAGGAAGCGACGCGGCTTAAACCGATGAAGATCTTCATGAAATTGCCGAAATGGCAAGAAGCGTTGCGTTTTGCATTCGAGAAGAGTCCTGCGGCAAGTTATGAGCTTACGAACCATCGGCTACCATTCGCCTGCCATGCCTGGGAGCGCTACGAGCCCTCGTTTTGGTCGCGCTTTATTGCTGTAAATCAGTGACTTTCTGGGTTTAACAATTTTTAACAAACTATCAACGCTTTTCGGGCGTTCTTGCAGATATTTGTTTAAACCCCAATCTGTTGCATTATGAATTTCAAGTTGCTTTCGGCCAGTTTTGGAGCCATTTTACTTTCTATCCATACCAGCTTCGGGCAAGTCACTGAAAACCCCAAAGTAGACGAGTCATCGGCCCCGTACGTGAAAATTAAGCGTGTGGAACTGACGGATGACAATACTATCATTCATCTTCAATTCGTCGATAAGACACCGAAGCAGCCGCAGTTCCGGTCGCAGCCAGGATTGCCTCCCTTGCCGGATTCACGGGTTCCGCGCGGGCTTCCTCAGATTAATGAGAGCCAGATATGGCTAGATCCTGAGACAAGACTTTATAAGCCCGGCGAAATCGACAAGAAGTTCAGGTTCATCCGGGCTCAAAATATCCCTACGACTTCTAAAATGAACGTTTCATCGGGCGATACGGTCGATTTTGTAGCCTATTTTGAAAGACTGACTCCCGGTATCGAAGAGTTTGATTTTTATGAAGGAAGAAGTCAGGGCGGGCTGCAATCCTGGAATTTCTATGGGATACATATTAAAAACCCATTGAAAAAGGAAACTGGAAAGCCATCCAAGCCGGTAGCCAAAGCAACAGTACCGACTAAAAAGCCAGCCGCGAAAGCGCCTGAAAAGCCAGCTCCTGCTCCAAAAAAGGAAGTTGAAATGGCGGTTTTAAAAGGGACAGTATATAATGCGAAAACCAAGGAGCCTGTTGCGGCGCAAATCTCTTATTTGGAAGATGGCGATACGCTGCAAGTGAGGTCGTCGTCAGGAAAATACCGGGTTGGCGTGAATGTAAACGGGCAATACAAATTCCGGGTACAGGCCCGCGGCTATTACGGCTCATCGTTCAGTCTCGCGCCGGCTGATTCCAGCAGCCAGTCGTTCGATCAGGACATTTATCTGACACCCCTGATCGTCGGTGAAACGATTCTCCTGCCCAATATCTACTTCGAAACCTCCCAGTACACATTACTTTCAGAATCTTTCGAAGAGCTGAACCGCCTCGTAGACGTGATGCTCGACAACCCGACGATCAAAATCCGCGTAGAAGGCCACACCGACAATGTAGGGGATTTTGACAAAAACCTTGAACTCTCCCGCCAGCGCGCAGAATCGGTGAAAAATCACCTCATAGAAAAAGGTGTCAACAGTAACCGCATCGAAGCAAAAGGCTACGGCGGCACCCGGCCAATTACCAAAGGAAGCGAAGAAGAAAGGAAAAAGAACCGGCGGGTCGAATTTGTGATTACGGAATTGTAACGACCCATGTCACACTGAGAGGACCAGCTACGGAAGGTATAGCGTTACTGTCATAAGGTATAGCGTACTGTCATAAGGTAGCGTACTGTCATAAGGCAGCGTACTGTCATAAGGCAGCGTACTGTCATCCTGAGCGCAGTCGAAGGATAATTGCATCCCGCAAAAGCACTTCGACTGCCCTCAGTGTGACATTCTTCTTACCGCGCCTTGATAATATTCGTAAACTCCCGCGATTTGAGGGAAGCTCCGCCTACCAATCCGCCATCAATATCCGGGGAAGCAAACAGTTCGGGAGCGCTGGCTGCTGTAACACTTCCGCCATAAAGGATCGAAATTTCGTCCGCAACTTCTGCACCGTATTTGGAAGCGATATGCGCGCGCAATGCGGCATGCATATCCTGCGCCTGCTCAGCCGAAGCCGTAAGGCCTGTGCCGATCGCCCAGATCGGTTCGTAGGCGATCACCACTGATTTCAATTGCTCTTCTGAAAGATGGAAAAGGCTTTCTGTGATCTGGTTTTTCACAAATCCGATATAATCTTCATTCTGACGCTGTTCAAGCGATTCGCCGCAGCAGAAGATCGGTGAAACGCCGAAAGAAAGCGCTGTGTTTACTTTCTCAGCCAGCAATGCATTTGTTTCGTTGAAATACTGGCGGCGCTCGCTATGTCCGATCAGGACATATTCCACACCGATCGATTGCAACATTTGCGCCGAAATTTCGCCGGTAAATGCACCTGAAACTTTATCCGAGCAGTTTTGAGCGGCCACTGCGAAGTTGGGCTCAGTCTCGATATATTTTTTAATGGTAGTGAGATAAATCGCAGGAGGGCAAAGGATGATTTTGGCGTCATTACGGACCTCGTCTTTGGCCATATTCACGAGTTCGGAAGTGAGTGCAACTGCCTCATCCAGAACCTTATTCATCTTCCAATTGCCGGCAACAATTTTTTTTCGCATAAGAAAATTTTTATTGTGGGAAAAAGTCATTTTACGCAACAAAAGTACCATATTTTCATCATTTACATGATTATATATATATGATCAAAAAAATGTCAGAAAATTTGCACATATCGAGATTTTTTTGTGTTTTATTAATGTAAAATGGTTTAATTTTACTTGATTCACCGATTGGGCTGAATTCGACACTTAACGTACACCGAGGGATATAAATCTGCTTATCAAGTCATTTATAATCAGAGTGTTTAGCAAATGTTATTAGCGGAATTTGATACATAGCACTTAAAGAAAGGAGGCCACGATGAAAACGTCTAAGTGGTTTGTAGCAGCAATCATACTTTTTACCCACACCCTAACATTCGGCCATTCCAGCGACGTTCCCCCTGTATCAGAGGAAAAGTATGGTTATTTTTTAGATAAAAACCATAAAACGGCGCGCATCCCGTTCGAACTGCATTCCAACCTCATCCTGGTTTACGCGAAGATCAACGACAATGATTCACTGCGTTTTATCCTCGACACGGGTGTCAGTTCCATTATTATTACCGACCCGAATATTCTCAAACCCGACAAGCTGCGTTTAACCCGTAAAGTTAACCTTACAGGTGCAGGCGAGGGTAAGTCCATATCGGCGCACGTCGCAATTGACAACCGGTTTGCGATGGGCAGGCTCAAAGCCAATCACCAGAATATCGTGATCCTCGAACAGGACTTTCTCCGGCTCTCCGAATATGTGGGCGTGCCTGTACACGGGATTTTTGGTTATGAAATCTTCAACAACTTCGTGGTTACCATCGATTTTGCCAGAAAGGAAATATTGCTGATGCGCCCTGATAAATACCGCTATAAAACCAGCAAAGGCGATAAACACCGGCTGATTATCGAGGACACCAAGCCATTTACCGACGCCGTGACGCTCTTCGCAGACGGCCGTGAGCACCCGATCCGCGTCCTGATCGATACCGGTGCGGGCCATGCATTGCTTCTTAACAACACCCCGAAAGAAACTTTCAGATTACCCGAAAAAGTGATCCGTGCACAGTTGGGCCGCGGTTTGAATGGCGTAATCAACGGAAACCTGGGACGCGTGGATAAAATGCGCCTAGGGCGTTTTGAGTTGAACAATGTGGTAGCGTCATTCCCGGACAGCATAGCGTTCGGGTCCAAAATACGCGCTGGGGCGGAGCGTCAGGGTAACATCGGCTGCGAATTGCTGCGCCGGTTTAAAGTGACATTCAATTACGGCGAGCAATATATGGTGTTGAAACCGATTAAAAGCCGCCTCCGCGAGAAATTCGAGCACGACATGAGTGGAATGGAGATCAGAGCCGAAGGCGTCGATCTGCGTTCCTACATTGTCAACCACATTGTGGACGACTCTCCGGCAGCCAAGGCCGGACTGATGGAAGGTGATCAGTTGCTGTTTATCGATGATCACTCTGCTGCCGAGCTCAATGTGAGTGAGATATATAAGTTAATGCAGCGTGGAGACGGCAAAAATATCGACTTGCTTGTGAAGCGTAAAGGGGATATTTTCTTTACCCAGCTTACACTGCGCAGAATGATTTAGTACTTTTGGTCAAATTAATACCCGGCCATTTGGAACGCTTCATTATTACCGAAGACGGCTCACATTCATTGTTCAGCCCGCAGTTCAAACAGCAATACCATTCGTTGCAAGGTGCTTTGAGTGAATCGGAGCACATTTATATCAACCTCGGTTTAAGGCCGGTCCTGGAAAATGCTTCGGGACCGGTCTACGTTTTTGAAATGGGCTTTGGAACGGGACTGAATGCATTCCTGGCATGGAAGCTCGCCGACAGCCTTCAAAAGCAAGTCTTCTACACTTCCGTGGAAGCATATCCCGTTTCACCCTTGGAAGCTTCGCATCTCAACTACGAGGAAGCAACCGGCGCGACCGGCTTTATGCAGCTCCACAATGCATCCTGGGGGGGCGAGAAAGCGATTTCACCTTTTTTTAGCCTGCAAAAAGAGGTAACTGCGTTGCAGGACTTTGCGTCGGAGCGATTTTTTGACGTCATCTTTTACGACGCATTTGACCCTCGCGCACAACCGGAGCTTTGGACAAAAGAAATTTTCACCCAAATAGCAGCCCAAACCCGTGCCGGAGGCGTATTAGTGACGTATTCTTCAAAAGGGATTGTTAAAAGAGCACTGGCCGCAGGAGGATTCAGGGTGGAGCGGCATAAGGGCCCGGGCAGGAAGACGCACGTGCTCAAAGCCATCAGATTGTGAGAGATTTAATAGAATCAGATATCAGCATGAATTACCAAAACATTATTAGCCAGGAATTAAAGGAAGCCCAAACCGTACTCGACAACTTCCTGAGCGATCCCGGACAAATTGAAAAGATCGAAAAAGCAGCCGGTCTGATGGCTGATGCCATTATTCATAATGGCAAAATCCTTTCCTGCGGCAACGGCGGCTCGCATTGCGATGCCATGCACTTCGCGGAAGAACTCACAGGCCGCTATCGCGACAACCGCCGTGCACTACCGGCCATCGCAATTTCGGATGTGAGCCATTTGAGCTGCGTCAGCAACGATTTTGGTTACGAATATGTGTTTTCAAGATATATTGAAGCATTGGGCCAGCCTGGTGACGTGCTTTTGGGCCTGAGCACGAGCGGCAATTCTGCAAACATCATCCGTGCGGCCGAAGCGGCGAAGGCGAAAGGGATGAAGATCATCATCATGTCGGGCAAAGACGGCGGCCAGCTCGCGGGCGTGGCCGATGTCGAGATCCGCGTGCCGCATTTTGGTTACGCCGACCGCATTCAGGAGATTCACATCAAAGTCATCCACATTTTCATGCTGCTAATCGAAAAAATGGTGCTGCGCGATTAAAAGTTATGGACGGAAGTTTGTTTATTGGGAAATAGATCACGCTATCCAGATAAATATGAACGTCCGTCCATCCGCCATCATTCTTGACAACGATAAGATCCTAACGCTGCGCTATTGCTATGGCGAAAAGGAGGTATTTGCATTACCCGGCGGCAATCCCGATCCCGGCGAATCGCTTTCACAGGCATTGGCACGTGAACTGATGGAGGAGCTGGGCGTGGAAATAACAATTGGGAAAATGGTCTCTTGTGGGGAAGTAATCTGGCAGGAAGTGCAGAAAGAAACCCTGCATATGGTATTTAACGCAAATATAACACAGGGTTTCCCGGCGTTAGATCCGGTGCATACCACGGCGCTGGAAATCGTATGGCTGCCGGTTTCTGTCCTTTCATCCAAACATTTGTATCCCAATGTTGGCCCGCAGATCGCCGCATTCTGCCAAGAGGCGGTGCATTCGGGGCATATCGGCGTGATCGACCAGCCTTATGTACGCTCATAAGGTTTTGAGTTGAGGCAATACTTCCTCGTTCGTTTCTATAAGACAGAAACATACCGTACTTTTGCGTTTTTAACTGGCAGCAGGGTAAATGGAAAACGAAAAGAAGGAGAAATTATCCAACTTCTTAATAAGACGGGCGGAGCGGGATGTATTGTCAAGAGGGCGTTCCATTTATAGCAGTGGCGGCTTAAAAGTTTCCAAACTCGATTATAATGGCCCCGGCAATGCTGAGTTCAAGGTCAAAAGCGACTATTCGATCCAGTATTACCAGATTTTCATCCGCGATTTCCTCACACCGCAGATAACCACCGAATGCTCCTGCCCGGACAAAGCCGGGCTGTGCAAACACCGCGTGGCCGCTATTTTGTATATCCTCGACAAGATGCCGACGATCAAACAGGTTGTCCATGAAATGGGTAACACGACGATCGAACTGCAGGAACTGCGTGAAATGCAGTTACGCAGCCTCGTGCTTGAAGAGACCTGGCAAAATCGCGGAAACGTTGGTCCGGTAGAAATTGTATCTGCTAAGGAAGGCGAGGCGGAATGCCAGGTCACCGACAAAGGGCAGGAATATATGACCACGTTTCGGCGTGTCAAAGGCACCCGGCAGATCCAGACTTCCTGTAACTGTAACCAAAAGCTCTGGGTGCCACTGTGCGAACACAAGCTTGCCGCGTTACTGAAACTCCGCGAAGAACTCGGCGAGAAGGCATTCGAAGTAATGCGCGACCTCACCGTCGAGAAAAATAATCTGCTTGCCGAATACGGCTATTCGCTGGAAGATCCCTACAAAGATAAATTCGAATTCCGGCTGGATGAGGATGGAGGCTTGCATTTGATCAAGCTCGATCCCGCCATTCAGAAAGTGGGGGAATATCAGGATTGGAAATCGTTGCGCGAGCGAATATTGCCTGTGCAGGAGTCATCCTTTGCCGTAACCCTGACCGACAGTGGCCAGGATGAAGAGGATCGCGTTTCCATTTTTGTTTTTTGGCCAAAAGGGAAAAATCACTTACTGGACATTGGTTTTGGGGTGTTTTCGGTCAAATTTAGTTCCAAATCCGAGAAGGTTACCAATATCCGTAATATTGCCGGCGGTTCGAGCCATTACTATTCCGCCGACGAAATACCCGTACTGACCGAAGCCGATGCGCGCCTTGTGCGGCTGGCGAAACATTGGGAAGAAGGCCTTCAAAAATTCATTCGTAAACAGGGCTGGGCATATAATGCATATCTGCATTTCGATGATGTAGAGGCTGACCAGCGTTATGAGGCACGAAACTACGTAGGCAAGCAGCTTACCCGCGTTTTCAACGACCTCGACGGCGACCGGCTTTTTCTTGCCGACGGCGATTATGTGACGAGCAATCACCAACTTACGCAACTGGAATTGCGCCGCGAACCGGTAAAATTGCTTTTTGTACTCACCGAAGACAAGGAGTTTATTACCTTGAACCCTTACGTGGAGCTCAAACCGGGCACGCCGCTGGAATTACAGAAAGTAGTGTCGCTGGATAGTTTCTGGCTGGGTATATACAATGAAAAAACGTTGTTCCGCTGGGCAGGCATCAGTGAAGCCGAAATGGTGGCCTACCTTAGCCAGAATGGGTTCAAAATAAGGGTTAAGAAGGATTTTGGGGATGACTTTCTAAGAAATTGGATCATCCCGGTTTCTGAAAAATTCGATGTAGTTTTCCAGACGCGTCACGAAATCCAGACATCGCCGCTCGCTTTCCAGAAGCCTAAATTCTATCTCAAAGAGGACGAGGCAAATCTGTTGATCGTGCCTTCCTACATATATCTCGAAGAAAACGGCAAAAACGAAGAGCTGGAATTACTGCACGACCAGCGCCGGACCAAAACCAGTTTCGAGAATAATCAGATCACAATGCTCGAACGGGACGTTCAGGCAGAGAATGTGGCTTGGGAATGGTTGAAAGGATTACATCCGGGCTTCCAGCACCAAACCGGACAACCGTTTCTTTACGTGCCGTTTGAACAGGTCATGAAAGACGGATGGCTTTTTAATTTTGTAGACGCAGCAAAGAAAAAACATTACGATATTTTCGGATTTAAAGACCTGAAAAAAATGCGTTTCAATCCCAACCGTGGGATGGTGAAAGTGCATACTTCTTCGGGTATCGACTGGTTCGACATGCGGATCGAGATCAGTTTCGGCGACCAGACGGTTACGCTGGCGGACGCAAAAAAGGCATTGCTTAAAAAACAGAACTATATCCAGTTGCAGGATGGCTCACTGGGTGTGCTTCCCGACGAGTGGATTGCCAAGCTGGAACCGTTAATGCAGTTCGGGCGTGTCAACGATGACAAGATCCATTTATCCAAAATCCATTTCTCGCTGATCGATGAGCTCGTTTCGGAGATCGATAATGAGGATGTTTTCCGGGAGCTGTGGGAGAAAAAACAGAAGCTGCTCAACTTCAAGCAAATCCCATCGGTGCCGCTTCCGCAAAATATTCAGGCAACGCTGCGCCAGTATCAGGAAGAGGGTTACAAATGGCTACATTTTCTCGACGAGTTTCAATGGGGAGGCTGCCTGGCTGATGATATGGGCTTGGGTAAAACCCTGCAAATGCTGACATTCCTGCAAAATCAAAAAAATCTGGATCCTAGACATACGAACCTTGTCGTAGTTCCTACCACATTGATTTTCAACTGGCAGGCCGAAGCTGCGAAATTTACACCCGACCTTAAACTGTACGTTCACAGGGGAATGTCGAGGCGGAAAGACATTGATTTTTTCCGGGAGTACGACATAATCCTGACTACCTATGGCACCATGCGCAGTGATGTGGAGCTCTTACGCCAGTTTGATTTTAACTACATCGTTCTCGACGAGGCGCAAGCCATAAAGAACCCGGATTCGCTGACATCCAAAGCCTCGCGTCTCCTGCGTGCCCGCAACCGGCTCACGATGACGGGTACACCGGTGGAGAACAATACTTTCGATTTGTATTCGCAATTCGAATTCCTGAACCCGGGGATGCTCGGCCATGCCGATTTTTTCCGAACGGAATATGCGACGCCGATCGATAAATATCAGGATAAGGAAAAGGCAGCCGAGCTACGTAAGCTGGTGTATCCATTCATGCTGAAGCGTACCAAAGAAGAGGTGGCGACCGATTTACCGGACAAAACCGAGACAATCCTTTTCTGCGAAATGGGCAACAAGCAGCGTAAGGTTTATGACACGTTCCGGGAGCGCTATCGCCAGGAAATTGCCGAAAAACTGGCGACGGAAGGGCTCAACAAAAGCAGTTTCCTCATTCTCGAAGCCTTGCTGAAACTGCGCCAAATATGCGATTCGCCGTCAATTTTATCGGGCGAAGAGGATTTTGGGAACGAATCGGCTAAACTGGAAGAGATTACTCGTGAAATCGAAGAGAATGCCTCAAACCATAAAATACTGATATTCAGCCAGTTTTTAGGGATGCTTGATCTGATCCGCAAGCATTTGGAGAAGGTGAATATCCCTTATGAATATCTGGATGGTCAGACTGTCGACCGGGCGGGTCGTGTAAACCGTTTTCAGAACGACGACACTTGTCGCGTGTTCCTGATGAGCCTCAAAGCAGGTGGTGTAGGGCTTAACCTTACCGAAGCGGATTACGTTTACCTTGTTGATCCGTGGTGGAACCCTGCCGTGGAGCGCCAGGCGATCGACCGAACGCACCGCATCGGGCAGACCCGCAAGGTGTTTGCCTATAAAATGATTTGCAAAGACACTATTGAAGAGAAAATTCTGCTATTGCAGCAACGCAAGCAGGATTTGGCAGAAGACTTAGTAGGCGGGGAATCCGGCTTTATCAAGAAACTGAGCCAGGAAGATATTATGGGGCTTTTCAGCTAGATGAATGTAAAATGCTAAATTACTGAACCGGTTTTCGATTCAGTAATTTAGCATTTTGCTGCTCGCCGAGATGTGCAACAGTCGTTGATTGGCAATGCCTGCGGTTGGTTCGCTGCTACTTGTGCTGTCCGCAGAGGCAAATTCGAATGTCCGCGAATCGGTCAACAGATCGTCAGCGGCAGGTGCGTCCAAAATAGGTGTGCCTTTCTGAGCGATGGGTGAAGAATTGTACATTTTTTCTACACTTTCCCCCTGTACCCCTCCGTACCTGGCTTGTTTTTGCATTACGCACAGAACCAATAACACTGAGGCAATTAGCAAAGTAATTCCATTTTTCATGTCTAGAGATGTCTTTGTTTAGGGTTCCAAATCAGACAACATCCCCTCAAAGAGCAAAATCCGCGCCAAAAGGTTGTAACGCGATTTAAATTGGCAATAAAAAAAGCCCGAATCCAGGGCAGATTGGGCCTTTTTTGAATATTCCAATAGATTACTGGACTATTGCGGTGAATTCTATCTCAACAAGATAGTCCGGTGACACCAGCTTACTGATCTCATAAATACCAGTTGTGGGCTTTATGTCCCGAAAATACGCACCATGTGCACGGGCGATCTCATCGAACGCTGTGATATCTGTGGTAAAAATGCGCGTGCGGACCACATCGGTCAGATTTGCACCAGCTTCCTGCAACACTTTTTCAATGCGTTCGATGATATTGTGGGTTTGTGCATAAGCATCGTCGGCTTTCACTTTCTCGCCATCTACGATTGCAACGGTTCCAGCGACCTCAACGATATTCCCGATGCGAACCGCCCGACAGTAACCCATCTTGTCTTCCCAAGGCGAGCCTGAGAGTATATTTTGTCTTGACATATTGTTGGTTAAGTATTTAAAGACGTAAATATAATTATCGACTACTAGTTTTGTCGCTCCTCTTCCCAAATCGCCAGCGCCAGCCTGATCTGCCCATAATCGTACTGCTCGTTCAGCAATTCGAACAGGGGCTTCAAGGGATCGTTTTTCCCGACCTGAATTTCTTGCGCGGCTGAAATGATCGCCTTATATGCGGAGTGATCGATCAGCGATTTCAAATCAATGCCATGCCCGTCTTCTTTGAGTTTGACCAAATGCGAGATGATCGTAACCGGGTTCAGATTGCGTTTTTCGGCGATTACTTTTACGGAATAGCCTTCATTATAAAGGTCGAGGGTTTCTACGAAGGTCATTCCTTTCATCACACGCGTGCCAGGCGTGTTGTTTTCCCGGGCGAAATTGAGGATTTCGTTAATGAATGCTTCGCCATAGCGCCGGAATTTTTCGGCTCCAACACCTGAAACAGCCTTGATCTGTGCTTCTGAAACGGGTTTTTTCTGCGCCATTTCAGAAAGCGTCGCGTCGCTAAATACGACGTACGGTGGTACGTTCAGCGCATCGGCGAGTTGTTTTCTAAGCTGACGGAGCCGTTCAAAAAGTGCGTCGCGGATGATTTCCTGTTTCGGTTTTTCTTTGGGGACAAGTTCTTCCTCCTTCGCTTTGCGTTCGCTGAGCGGAATGAATTTTACGAGTTCAATTTGCTTTTCTCCCTTTAAAACCTGCCTGCTTACCGCATTTAGTTTGAATGCATGTGCTTCGTCATAAGCAATATCCATCACGCCGGAATTGAGCATTTGGCTTAGGTATTCAGACCATTCGTCGCCTCGAAGCTCATGGCCTACGCCAAAAGTAGGTAGTCGGTCGTAGCCATGTTGCAGGATATTTCGGTTGCGGCTGCCCCGGAGAATGTCGACGAGCATACCCATTGCCACTTTCTGTTCGGTACGTGCAATGCCCGACAATGCTTTCTGCGCGATGATCGTGGCGTTGAAGCGGGTACGCGGGTTGCGGCATACATCACAATTTCCGCAGTCGTGATCAACGGGTTCATTGAAGTAACTCAAGAGAATGCGGCGACGGCAGATATCGGCTTCGGCGTATTGTTTCATCCGGTTCAGTTTGGCATGGAGCAATTCCTTTTGCTCCGCCGACTGATCCGAATTGTTGATCATGTCCTGACGCGTGATAATGTCGAGATAGCTGTAAAACAAGACAGTATCCGCACTGGCCCCATCGCGCCCCGCGCGACCGATCTCCTGATAGAAGCTCTCGACATTGGAAGGCAAATTGTAATGGATTACCCAACGCACGTTCGACTTATCGATCCCCATCCCAAATGCAATGGTCGCGACAATGATTTGAATATCGTCCCGCAAAAAATTCTCCTGCACCTGTGAGCGCTTGTCGCCGGGCATGCCTGCGTGGTAATAAGCAACCCTGAAACCCTGTTTTTGCAAGCTCGCCGCGACGGTTTCGGTGCCTTTGCGGCTCAGGCAGTAGATAATGCCGGGTTGCCCTTCGTGGCGGGCAAGGAAGCGCTGGATTTGTTCAATGCGTTTTCTTCCGGGAAGCACATTCAGGCTCAGGTTCGGCCTGTCGAAGCTGGAAATGAAGGTTTCGGCGTGCTCGATATTGAGTTGTTTCAAAATATCGCGGCGTGTTACCCGGTCGGCGGTGGCGGTGAGCGCGACGATCGGGACGTCGGGAAAGCGCAGTTTTAGCAAGTTGAGCTGACGATATTCCGGCCGGAAGTCGTGGCCCCATGAAGAAATACAATGTGATTCATCGATCGCGAAAAGTTGCACATTCCATTCGCGGAGTAAATCAAATGTATTTCCCGAAAAAAGCCTTTCGGGCGCGATGTAGAGGAGTTTAAGCTCGCCCAGCTTGATTTTCCACATGATCTGGTCCTGCTCGGCGCTGGAAATGGTGGAGTTAAGGAATGCGGCCGTGATACCGTTTCCGCGTAATGATTCCACCTGATCTTTCATGAGGGCGATCAGCGGCGAAATGACCACCGTAAGCCCCTCCCGGAGAACTGCCGGGATTTGAAAACAGACCGATTTACCGCCGCCGGTGGGCATGAGCACCATGCAATCGCGGTTGGCCATGACGGTGTCGATGATTTCGGATTGTTGTGGGCGAAAGGAATCGTATCCGAAATATTTTTTTAATGCTTCAAGTTTGTTGGTGGACATGGTGTACTAATTAATGGTACTTATTCAAAAGAATTTCCTTTCGCGTTGCAAAAATAGGCTTTCAAAACTGATACATCACCTGCACTTTTGCCTCACTTCGCTTATTGCCATCGATTTCGTTGAGTCCCGAGCTAATCTTGTCAATATCCGAATACCGCGTTTGCGACCATCGGAGCCATATTTTGATGTGCTTTGAAAGTGTATAGCGCAGCATCAGATAATGCCTCGTGCCTGCATTGTAATAGGCCGGAATCGAGAATGCATAAAGCATATCTTTTTCATACGCGTATTGCCGGCTGTCGTAATCATCGGTTTTGAAAAATGCCACCCGGCCACTGATTTCAAGCTTTGAAAAATAGCAGGTGACATCCTGCGCAACCGTAAAGCCATTGGAGGTTTTGGAACCCTTACTTTTTAAACTTCCATATTGAAACCTCGTCCTGAGTGCGCATTTGAGCGGAATTTCGTAATCCATATTGAATGTCGCTGTCCGTTTAATAGATCGGATTAACGTTGGATCGCTGTCTTCGGCCGAAGGATCATTTAACTGTTTATGTTTTTCATGAAACAGCAAATAGGCATTCAGTCTTCTGGAAGGTTTCCATAGCCAATGCAGGAAGTAATCGAATCCCTGGGAAGGTGCATCGACCTGAAATTTCAGCCATGGAAACCGAAAATAATCGAAATAGGCGCTCCACTGCCATTTGCGCGAGGGCGACCATCGGAGGCCCGCATAAGCCCCATTTTCATTAATCGGGCGAGTACCCTCGCTGATCGGGTTACCGTAGAATGTGTGAAAACGGCGTGCATAATGCCGGGCCATCATTGAGATATCGAACTTGCGGCCTACGCTGGCCACGAGCCCTCCGATTGTGCCTGTTCCACCGCTTTTGGAAATGGCAGTTTCTGTGAAGAAATGGATGTTTTGCCAGCGATAATCGCCGTGAAGGCCTGCGATGAGGTTTTGCGTACCCGAAAATTCGTACCGGTTATAGGCCCAATTGCGCTTTTGAATAAATGAGTCATAAGAAGTATGCAGCATGGTGAAGCCTATTTGGCCTTTTTGCGAAGACAATCTATGCAGTAAATGCAAACCCGCATTCTGCTCGCTAAGCACATTGTGTTTTTCAATCTCCGACGGCGTTCGGTGATATCCGGTAATGGGCAGCGATGTGGTAATGCTGTCCGATTCCTGCGTAGCGTCCCGTTTGGTTCTTGAGAATAAGAATGTGACCTCAGTGCTTTTGGCAATGCTCCAACTCGCCGCAATACCTCTGAAGAAATTGGCTTCGGTGGCGGAAGTGTAGGGTTTCAGGCCGGTTGTGCTCTTATAAACTGTCTTAATCACTTCTGAACCCTTTCCCAGCGAAAATCCCGCGCCCAGGATCATGCCCTGACCAGTTTGCATCTGGAAGTCGCCTGCGATGAGCGTTTTGAGTTTTCCGCGATTGATGACCTGGGCGTGAAAAGAAGTATAGTCAAAACCGAAAATCTGCCCTCGTGCATTCCAGTCCCAGATTTCTTCCCCGGAGTCTTTTTCGAATGTTAACCCAAAACTATATACACCGCTCCTTGCATTGCGGTAGCGAAGGTAGCCATTGAAGGCCGGGCCCTGATATCTGGTCGCAGAAGAAGAGTTAGCATCCAAAGGCGCAAACCCTTTTTGGCGCTCTATTAATTTGCCCGACCGGAACATTACGAAATGTTGGCCGGGGTTTTTCAACGCATCTCGGATGGCAACGGCTTTGGTACTGATCGTGACAAAAGGCAGGAGCCGCCGGATAGTAGCCAGGTCAAAACCCGGAACGGCCTGTAATTCATAGAGCGAAAGCAATGCACCCGCTATGGTGCGATACTCAAAAAAAGAACGAAGCTGAATCTCGGAAAGAATGAACGTGGCCGCAAGATCATCCGGCGTGGCGGCATTGAGGTCGAGCGGACTGGCGTAAAGCTGTAAAAGTCCCTCGAAGAGCTCTTCACTGTCGTCGGGCGGTACAGGGAAAAGCTCGGCTAGGAAAAGGTTAATGTCGATTTCTGAACGCGGCGGAGCGTCTCGCGGAGCTTCCTGGGCGAGGCCAAAAGTAGCCATGCTCACGAGCAAAACGGTCATGCACAGGGAAAAGCCGTTGGGTTTCCCTTGAAGGTCAAAAGCGTATGTGATTTTCATCGATCTCAGCATACGCTTTTGATATAAATGAAAAGGTTAGAAGGCTTTTAAACTTAAATCCAGACTTCGCGCCTGGTGTGTGAGCGCACCGCTGGAAATACCATCCACTCCGGTTTCCGCCACTGCGCGTAATGTTTTTTCGGTAATGTTACCCGATGCTTCCGTCTCGTACCGCCCGGCGATTTTTTTCACCGCCTCTCTGAGGTCGTCCAGTGAAAAGTTATCAAGCATAATAATGTCGACCTGCCCGACGCGCAGCACTTCATCAACCTCGGTAATGTTCCGCGTCTCGATCTCTATTTTCAGCTTCCGACCGGTTTCTTTCAGGTATTTCTGAGCACCGGTAATAGCCGCTTCGATGCCGCCTGCGTAATCCACGTGGTTGTCCTTCAACATGATCATGTCGTAGAGGCCCATCCGGTGGTTTACAGCTCCTCCGATTTTCACCGCCATTTTTTCAAACAGCCTGAAATTCGGGGTTGTTTTACGGGTATCGAGCAATTTTACGGGCAAATCCTTGATCAGGTCGGACATTTCCCGTGCATAAGTGGCAATGCCACTCATACGCTGCATAATGTTCAGCACCAGCCGCTCGGCTTTCAGGATCAGACGTGCATTTCCTTCTACCGTAAAAACAATGTCTCCTGTTGATACGACGGAACCGTCAAAACGTAACACATTAATTTTCGGAAGGGGGTAGTTGTAATATTTTGCGGTCTCATCGAAGATGATCTGCGCCACGTCCACGCCCGCGAGCACGCCGTCCTGCTTCACCAGCAGCTTGGCGCGCTTGGTAGCATTTTCGGGAACGCTGGCCAGGGATGAATGGTCTCCGTCACCAATATCTTCCAGCAATGCAAGCCTGAGAAGATTTCGGAGTTCGTGTGGATCAGTTTCCATTTTGTTTGAAATTAAAGTCAGTAGGTTTGCTGCCGGTACGCCATGTTATAGCGGATGGCAAACGTAAAAACATTGGAGTTGGTGGCCACATTCACATCCTGTGACTTGACTTTCCTGATTTGGTACCGGCCGTCCAGAAATAGATTGTGGGCCAGTGAATAAGACAGGCGCAGATCTGTAAATAATGTTCTCGCCTTGATGCCCTGGCCGATCTTCTGGTTCAGGTCGCCCCCGCCTTCACGGTTCACGTTCCGCTCTTCGTAGCTTTTCGAAATGTCGCCCCCGAAATTCATATAAGGGCCGGTGGTGGGATTCTTACCCTGCATTGCCGACATGACCGTGCCGTAAATTGACAGCCTCGGCGTGACTTTATAGCGCAAAATACCCAGGTACTCCCGGAAGTTGGCACCCAACGGGTGTGCGAGCGCTTGCCCGTAATGCATATAATTACGCCCGCCATCCTTGTGTGAGTAGGTGTAGGGGCGTACTACATTATATTCCGCCTGCAAATCGAGGTTCGGGATACCGAACGCATCTACATATTTGCCACCGAGCTGGAAGCTGTATTTATTGGTCCAGGAACCGCTGCCATTGAAGAGGTATTTGGTCAAAAACTCGTCAAGTACGAACTGGCTGTAAATCGAAGCGGTTTTACCCACCAGCCAACGAAAGTCAAACCCAAGTAATGCATTGTCCTGGCTACCGATGTACGATTCTACATAACGATAGAAGATGATGGGATTGAGGTAGTTAAGGTCATATCCGCCACCTACCGAGTCGCGGTTGAAGACTTCTGCTTCGAAGACGCCGAAATTGATTTTGTCAGTCAGGTTAACACTTAAATGGTGAATGGCAGCGAATTTCTTTTTTCTCAAGAATTCGGAAAACGCATCTTCTCCTCCATCTATCATGCTGGTCCAGAGGTTGGTATAATGGAAGCGGCCGAGCTGCGTGTCCAAACGAAGAAAGAGGTAAGGACTGCTGTTATCCGAAAGGACCAGTGAGCGATAACCGCTGCCGAACGTATTGTAGTCATGCCCAAATTTGACATTTACGGCTTTTAGCGGCCGGAAGGTAATATAACCCCGGGCTGAAAGAAAATCATTGCCGTGGTTGCGGGTCGCTTTGGCGAGACCTTCGCCAGGGAAGCTGTATTTCGGTGCAAAGCCATTGACATATCTTGGAAAACGACCCTGGTTATCGGAAACGAATGTATAAAAACCCAACTTTTCATTGATCATCCCACGGATCTCCACGCCACGGCCCGTAAACCACAATGTCTGATGCGAAGTAGTATCGTAGCTATCGTCTTTTCCGATAAAATTGGTGGTAGTAAAATTGAAATGCAGGTCGAAATCCTTGTTGTGAATGCTGTACAAGTCGGCGGGGTGGTGGAAAAACCTCCGTTTTTGGCCGGGTGGGGGAGATTTGAACCAGCCTAGCCGCGCAAGTTTATCGTACTTGGCCGAATCGGTGGCGATCATTCCATTTGTCCATTCCCAACTGTCTTCCCGAAGGTAATCGATCGTTTCCCAGTCACGGTCGGTGAGGTCAACGGTGCCTTCCTTTAATATGGAGTCGGTTAATGCGACTACCGCTTTGCGTTCGAACGGTTTGGCATTGTAGTGAAAGCCCTCCGAAAACTTGCCTCTTTTGATTTCAAGGCGGTCGATCAGGTGGTAATAGTCGTCATTGAGCGGAACGAATGAACTCTGCGCATGTACGTATGACGAGGTTATCAGTGATAAAAACAGTATTTTAAAATGCCGGATAATTCCTTGATACATAGGCAACAAAAATCTTCTGATACCGCAACCTGCTCGCTTGCACGTAATTTTTAGAAATAGTCTTCCAAATTACGTCAATGAATTTGTATTATCTTGCATGGAGTAGTCTAAAAAACTGTCGCTCCCATGTTTTTACTTTCCCAAAAACCTTCCATTGCAGATCATTATCTGGCCGAATTGCGTGATGTAAATTGTCAGAACGACCGGATGCGGTTTCGCCGGAATATGGAACGGATGGGAGAGCTGCTGGCCTATGAATTGTCGAAGACGCTTACCTTCAGAACAGAAAAAGTAGAAACGCCGCTGGGCACCGCACCCTGCCGGTCGATGTTGCAGCCGATCGTGCTTGCTACGATTTTACGGGCAGGGTTACCATTTCACCAGGGCTTCCTGAATGTTTTTGACAAAGCGGATAATGCTTTCATCGGCGCTTACCGCGGCCATCATATTAATGCGGAAGAAGAGTTTACGGTAGAAATGGACTACATTACGAGTCCCGATCTGACGGGCAAAATCCTGGTCATGATTGATCCAATGCTGGCGACAGGCCGGTCTATGGAAAAAGTTTACCATGCATTGCTGCGTTTCGGTATCCCTTCGCAAACACATATTGCCTCGGTGATCGCAAGTCCGGAAGGCGTGCAGTACCTCCAAAAGCGTATACCGCAATGCCGCCTCTGGCTCGGGGCTGTCGACGAGAAGCTGAACGAACAATATTATATTGTACCAGGCCTCGGCGACGCCGGCGACCTGGCTTATGGTGAAAAGTAGCCTTGCCGCCGCGCTCAGTTCAGTAATTCGTCAAATAGAATGGATACATAGTAGGTGCTGCCAACATTGGGGCTGGCGTACGATTGTACGTATGATTTTCCAAACAGATTCGTCCCGCCGACTTTGAGAATCGATTTGATGGCCGGGATTTTCCAGCTAACCTGCGCATCGAGGTTGTTGATCGCCGGCACCTGCGTATTCGAGAATACCGGAACATCGGTAGTAGTAGGCACTACAAAACTCGATTCCCACAAAAAAGCCTGTTGATGACGGAACACTACGTTGAAGCCCAATCTGTTGGAGCTCGTAATGCGTCGACCGAAATTTACATTATACCTGTATTTCGGCGTGTTGAACTGTGAATACTGGACCTCCGGCGAGGGGGTAAAGTTATTTAATTCGTTGTTCGCCACATTCCCTCCGATATTGAAGCCCTTAGGCAATGCGTAATTCAGGCCAATGGCAAAGCCGTGCGTGGTAATAGTCTCAGTAGTATTAACCGTCCGGGCAAATCCGGAGTAGTTGCCTACCCCGATACCCGATTCGATAGGGAGGCCAGGCGCCGCCGCCGCGGTGGGAACGACGATTACAGTTCCGCCAATCAGATTTTTGTATTTACTAATGTAATAATAGGCATCAACGAACAGCTTGTTGGCGATAACACTTTTATAGCCGATTTCATACGAAGCAATGCGTTCTGGTTTCAGCTTCACCGGTTCGTATTTTGGCAGCTTGCCCAATGCATATGCCTTTGCCAGATCAGGCACGAGACCGGGAACCTGCGCTGCGAGAATGCCCGGAAGCTGTGCGGCCAGTGCGCCGGGGAGCGCCTGATTCACCCCTGCGGTAATTGCCGCCTGAATGGCCGCAGGGTCATTGGGGACTGTACCCGCAGCTACACCCTGATTGACGGCCGTTGTAACCTGCGTGGTAACAACCTGCGTAATAGCTGTCGTCGCCTGCTGGGTCACTACCGCTGTGGCGTAGCGTTTGGCATCTTCTACCACCGAGGGATTGCTGTTCACGACGGCTAGTACTGCCGCTTCCGAAAGGTTCTGGCGTAGAATCCCGTTCGAAAGGTTGTAACGGGCGTCAAATTCGGGGAGGCCGCCCACCAACGTGCCGGATGGTGTCCTCAGGTCGATGTATTGATTTTGGGTGGTTGGAATTCGGAAACCTGTCTGATAAGAAAGCCGGATGTTGTGCTCGCCAAAAGTGGTGACAGCCGAAATGCGTGGCGTGAATTGTCCATCGAAATTTTCATTCTTGTCATAGCGGATAGAACCAGTGACTTTTAAATGATCCGACAATAAGTTTTTACCGGCCTGCACAAATGCACCCCATTCATTGATCGGGATAGTTCCGTCGCGGCCTTCTTTGGTATCTGAAAATAGCGTCCCGTTCGAACGGAGAGTATAAAGCCGGTAATTTGCACCTGCGATCAGTTCGAGGAAGCTGATCTGGTTTTTGAAATTGTAAAAGCCTTCGGCATGATACATATTGGTTTTGTCCGCAAAACCTCCTCCGCCGTCAACAATCGGCATATTACGGTATTTATCAAGTAGTTGGTTAAACGTAGCGCTGCCCGGTTGGGGCATTCCCTGGTCGGCGGCCTGGCGGGCGAGCAAGTGTGCGTCGGCCTCTGCTGTGCCTGCCGCGCGCGCATTGACGAATGCACCCACGTATTGTCCGAACCAGATATTGTTGGGCTTGATCTCTCCCAACATTGATACCGCCGCGAGGCCGGAAAGGTAAGATTTCCCCGAACGTTCTTGTGTGGTGTAAGCCCTGACGGTAAAATTATCGCCCCGAAATTCGAGTTTGGCTTGCGTAAGGTTAAAATCGCGCAGCGAATAGCGGCCGGTTCCGGTGTAAACGGTCGTGCCATAGCCGTAGTTGACCTGAGCAATGGCTTCCACCTTCTCATTCAGGCGATAATGCAATGCTGCATTGGCCTTGAAACTTTTAGTATTATAATCCACCAGGGCTTTTTCCCGGTAACCTGTACGGCTGACAAAAGTATTTGGGACGAGACCCACGGCCGCTTGCGGGATTTGCCCGGCTGCCGCCAGCGTTTTGGCTACCGCATTGATATTGGTCTGGATTTCATCGCCGTAAACATTCACGCCGTCGTAGTCCAGATCGGTACCCTTTTTGCGATCAGGGTCGGCGTTGCCGCCTACATTGAGGTTCGTATAATTGGTCGCTTCCCAGTCCTTGGCCTGGATGTATGACAGGTTTACCTTGAATGCAAACTTGTTATTGAATGCTTTCGCATAACGGATAGTCGCTTCCGCGAATGGCGTAGTGGCCTTCGTGCGATTCTTTTCATGCATAATGCCGCCTCTGACGTTGGCGCTCAATCCCTGGTAAAGGAAAGGGCTCTTGCTGTTCATCAAAATTAATCCGTTGACAGCATTGGGGCCGTATAATGCCGAGGCTGCACCTGGCAGGACCTCCACACTTTCCACGTCGAGTTCCGACATGCCGATAATATTGTCGAGCGGAAAGTTGAGTCCGGGCGCCTGGTTGTCCATGCCGTCTATCATTTGGACTGTTCGCGGGTTACCCGTAGCACCAAAGCCACGCATATTGATGGACTTAAATAAAACACCCTGCGTGGTCATATCGATGCCTTTCAGGTTCGCAAGTGCATCGTAGAAGTTGGTAGCAGGCGTGTCGCGAATGCCTCGGATATCAAGTTTCTCGACAGCAACGGGTGACTTCATGACGCTTTCCTCAACGCGGGAGGCCGCAACGATGATTTCTTTACCGAGGATGGGTTGCTCTACCAGTTCGATATCGAGGTTCGACATGCTGGCGGTTACCGCAATTTCCTGTGTTTGGAACCCAACCGAGCTGACGACAATTGAAAACGGTGGGTTTGATGAAGTGGTGAGTGAAAATTCTCCTTTCGTATCAGTGATGGTTCCGGCTACTTTGCCCTGTATACGAATGCTTACGCCGGCCAATGGATCTTGTGTTGCTGATTCGGTAACTTTTCCGGTCAAGCTAGTCTGCCCAAAAGAATGTTGGCAAAGCAACAATAAGGGCAGATATATGAGCCAAATTTTAGAGAATGGAGAAGTTGAGCGCATGGTTTTTAATGGGTTGATGTCAGTAACAAGTTACTAAGAAATCAAATTTTTTATAATTAAATCCAACTTTTTCTTCGGGTTGTCATAAGTGAAAATGCAGGAAGAAGAAGCCAAGGTATCAGGGTGCTTTGAGCTAATTTAATGCTCCGATGTGTTATTGACATCAATGCGATCAACTAATTTTCCGGCAGATTTCCGGTTGATGTAGAGCATACAGACTCTTTATCGTTAGTTTTGGGTGATTTTATCTAACGCTATAACATACCTTACACAACACAGATGCAGGATACTTATGTAATTATCATGGCAGGCGGCGTCGGTACGCGGTTCTGGCCTTTCAGCCGGACAGATTTTCCGAAACAGTTCCATGATGTGCTCGGCACTGGCAGAACGCTGTTGCAGCAGACTGTCGACAGGTTTGATGGCGTTTGTCCGATTGAAAACATTTATATTGTAACCAGTCACGAGTACAAGGAGCTCGTCAAGCAGCAGATCCCGGAACTGACCGATGACCAGATCCTGCTGGAACCGAATCGGCGCAACACCGCACCTTGCATTGCTTATGCTTGCTACAAGATCGCGGCCCGAAATCCGAATGCGAATGTCGTAGTGGCGCCGGCAGATCATATCATCCTGAAAGAAGAAGTCTTCAGGGACACCATTAGAGTGGCTTTGGGCGCAACCCGCAATGAGGACATCCTTGTGACGCTGGGCATTCAGCCAACCCGCCCCGATACAGGTTATGGTTATATTCAATATATACCGGACAAGTTCACGGTTAAAAAAGTAAAATCATTTACTGAAAAGCCGCATCTCGAACTGGCATTACAGTTCCTCGACAGCGGGGATTTTGTGTGGAACGCGGGAATCTTCGTTTGGAACATCAAGGCGTTCAAGAAAGCCTTGATTCAGTTCCAGCCCGACATTGCCGAAATCTTCCAGGATGGTGATGAGCATTACTACCTCGATTCCGAAGACACATTTGTTCAACGTGCCTATCAGCACTGCGGTAGCATTTCCATCGACAACGGCATCATGGAAAAGGCCGAAAATGTGCATGTGGTCCTCGCCAGCTTCGGCTGGTCCGATCTGGGTACATGGAAGTCGATGTATGAAGTTTCAGAAAAGGATGCCAACATGAACGTAGCCGACGGCAACCTGATCCTGCACAACACCACCAATTCGATCATCAAAACGCCGAAAGACAAGCTTGTGGTGATCAACGGCCTCGACGGCTTCATCGTAGCCGAGTTCAATGGCGTATTGCTGATCTGCAAAAAGGACGACGAACAAAAAGTAAAGGAATTCGTAGCCCAGGCCAAAGAACTCGATCCGAAATATGCTTGATTCGGTTGATTATTAATGCTTACCGTTTGAAAAAAGCCAGGTCGTCGAGGCCTGGCTTTGTTGTTTTTTAATTCGTAAATTGAGGTCATCCCTCAGGTTTCAACACCTTCTCAATCTCAAAAAACCGAACATCCGCCTTCACATGCTCTAAAATCCTTTGCGAGCGTTCGGGACGGGCGTCGGTAATGAAAACCTGCGACAGGAAACCGGTGTCGATGAGCTCTATGAGCTTCTGGATGCGCCTGTCGTCGAGTTTGTCGAAAATATCGTCGAGGAGCAGGATGGGGGTTTTGCCCTTTTCTTCTTTTAATAATTCGAATTGTGCGAGTTTCAGAGCGATCAGAAAGGACTTTTGCTGGCCTTGGGAGCCGAATTTTTTCAAAGTAACGCCGTCTATTTCGAATACATATTCATCCTTATGCACGCCTTTGCCCGTGCGTTGCGCATGCAGGTCGCGGCTGCGATTGCGGCGGAATTCGGCGGGAAAATCGGGGCTCGCGACTTCACTTTCGTAGATTACCTCCACTTTCTCGTGCCCGCTGCTGAGGAATTCGTAATATTTATAGAATAGCGGGACGAATTTTTGCGTGAACGTCGCGCGGTGCTCGTATATGCGCTGGGAGAGCACGATCAACGGCTCATTGTAGGTTTCGAGCAAGTCTTCATCGAGATAATTCCGCTCGGCGAAGAGTTTTAAGAGCCCATTTCGCTGGGTGAGTATTTTGTTGTATTGTAGAAAATCAGTGAGGTAACCGGGCACCGCCTGGCCTAGTACGCCATCGAAAAAGCGACGACGTTCCTCACTGCCTTCGCGGATAAGATCGGTGTCGTCGGGGGCGATCAAAACGACCGGAAAAAGGCCAATATGGTCGCTCAGGCGTTCGTAATGCTTTTTATCCGACATGAGAACCTTTCGCTGGCCGCGTTGCAGACTGCATGTGATCTGAATGTGTTTGCCGTGCTCGTTGAAGATGCCGTCGAGGAGGAAGAAGTCGTTGATGTGGCGGATACCTAATGCGTCCTGGTTGTGAAATGCGCTCTTGGTAAGTGTGAGAAAATAAATTGCGTCGAGCAGGTTGGTCTTGCCGCTGCCGTTCTCGCCCACGATACAGTTCACATGTTCTCCAAAAACAAAGGCTTTCTCTTCATAGCTTTTAAAGTATGTAAGGTGGAGCTTTTCTAGCCACATGAACTTCTTTGTTATTTAGTTTATGCTTATTTTCGCACATCATTGCGTGAGTACGGCAAAACAGACTCTGTTCATACCATAACTTTAAGACAAAGTTCTGTCTTTATAAACGAGAACCAAATACATGGCCACCGTTACTGAGAAAAAGAAAGCATCAGCCCCCAAAAAGTTACAGCATCCGAACGAGCAATACATGTTCTGGTTCGAGAATATGCTTTTACAGCGCCGTTTTGAAGAAAAATCGGGCCAGTTGTACGGTCAGCAGAAGATCCGTGGTTTTTGTCACCTCTACATCGGCCAGGAAGCCTGCTCTTCCGGCGCGGTGAGTGCCTTGAAAAAGGGCGACAAGTACATTACCGCCTATCGTGACCACGGTATCCCGCTCGCACTAGGCACCGACCCGAAGGCGATCATGGCCGAGCTTTACGGAAAAAAGACCGGTACCACTAAAGGTAAGGGCGGTTCCATGCACATTTTTGATAAAGAAGTGGGCTTCATCGGCGGTCACGGTATCGTAGGGGGCCAGATTCCCCTGGGAGCCGGTATCGCTTTCGCGGAGAAATACAACAAAACAGACAACCTATGTATCTGCTACTTCGGTGACGGAGCAATCCGCCAGGGTTCATTCCACGAAACGCTGAACATGGCCATGAGCTGGAAGTTGCCAGTGATCTTTGTGGTTGAAAACAATGGCTACGCAATGGGTACTTCCGTAGCGCGTTCTTCAAATGTTACCGAGCTTTATACTCTTGGCGAGGCTTACGATATTCCTTCGGAACCTGTTGATGGTATGAGCGTTGAAGCGATCCACGAAGCGGTTTCACGCGCGGCGGAACGCGCTCGCAAAGGAGAGGGACCAACTTTCCTTGAATTCCGTACGTATCGTTACCGTGGACATTCCATGTCCGATCCTCAGAAATACCGTTCGAAAGAGGAGGTTGAAGAATACAAACATCGTGACCCCATCGAGCAGATCCGTGCGGTGATCCTCGAAAGCAAGATTGCTACCGAAGAGGATCTTGAAAACATCGATAAAAAAGTAAAAGAAATCGTTGCGGAATCTGTGCAATTCGCCGAGGATTCGGAATGGCCGGATCCGAAAGAGGCTTACACGGATGTGTATGTCGAAAACGATTATCCTTTCGTAATGGACTAACCGCATCATTGATGCACTAATAAAAAACCCGCCGGACTACTTCGACGGGTTTTTTAAGTAATTTCAGCTTTTCGCAAACAGGCAGTGATCCTGTTTTTCAGTTTTCACGTAGATTGAATTCTAGTAATAATTTAAAATATGTCCCTGGACCAGGATTTTGATAATGAAGAGGAGGAAAGTGAAGGCAAAGAGATGTCCTTTCTTTCACATCTCGAAGAATTAAGATGGCACGTAATCCGGGCCGGCGCTTCCATTCTGGTGTTTGCCATTCTTGCGTTTATTTATATTCAGGAGATTTACCATTATGTGATCATTGCACCTTCGCAGCCCGATTTCTGGACCTATCGGATGCTTTGCAAGCTGTCGGAGGTCACTGGTTATAAAGATCTCTGCGTAAAAGCCCTAAACTTCAAGTTGCAGGTAATCGGAATGGGCGATGCATTCACGATGAGTATGACATCCTCGGTGATCGCGGGTTTGGTGTTTGCATTTCCCTACGCATTCTGGGAGGTGTGGCGGTTCATCAAGCCAGGCTTAAAGCCAGCGGAGAGACGGTCGGCGAGGGGAGCGGTCTTTTATGTCACGTTCCTTTTCTTTTCCGGTGTCCTTTTTGGATACTATGTGGTGAGTCCGCTGGCCATCAACTTCCTGGCGAATTATACACTCGACCCTTCAATTATCAATGAATTCAGCCTTGCTTCGTACATTTCACTGGTAGCAACGCTTACATTGGCTTGCGGTATAGCATTCCAGTTGCCGATCGTTGTTTATGTCTTGTCGAAAATAGGAGTACTGACACCATCTTTCATGCGAGAATATCGCAAGCATTCGGTCATCGTAATTTTGATCGTTGCGGCGATCATCACACCGTCTCCGGATATTTACAGCCAGGTGCTTGTCGCGATCCCGCTATTCCTGCTTTATGAGCTCAGTATTATTGTTTCAGCCAGAGTGGAGCGAGAAAAGCTGGAAGAAGAAAAACGCCTTGCAAAACTGGGTAATACCAATACAGAAGATTGATCTGGCAAACAGATTTAACCGATAAATCGCTTACAGACCTCGGCCAATTGGTCGAGGTCTTCTTTTTGATGCAGGCTGCTTATGGCAATGCGTGTCACGGGTGCATCAGCCGGTGATGGGTAGGGGAAGCACGAAGCCATCATACCATTTCTCAACAAATGATCGAAAAGCGCTGCATTGTCCGAACAAAATACGGGATAATCCGGGAGGGATTCAAAGAGCGTATTACCTACCAGCTTTTGCGAGAAGTAGGAAACCTTCTCCATCAGCAATGCATGCGCTTCTGAATAAATACCTTCTTCTAATAACGTTTTCAATGCATACACATAAGCAGGCGCAGGCGGGGACGCACCGGCGAACCAGGGTGATTTGCGAATGATTTCAATCGCACTTTCGGCACCCCAGATCGCACCGGCGGGAATGCCCATCGCCTTGTTAAGGGACGAAGCAAACATAGTTTGCGGCCACAGTTTTGAGCCGATGGATGAAGAAATGCCTCTCCCATTGGTACCAAATACGCCAAGCGAATGTGATTCGTCTATTATCAGCCATACATTTTGCGGATTTTCCAGGGCATTAAAAAGATTGAAATCAAAAGCCTTTACGGTCGGAGAACCAACAGCATCGGAACAGATGATGTGGAGAATTTCCGGTGCTGATTCATTGATTTGCTGAACAGTTCGCGATGCCCATTCATGCCAGCCACCGTATGTCCGGTCGAATGCATTGCCCCATAGTGCCGGATGAACGCCAGGTGCATAGTAGTACGAAACGCTGATCGCGTTTGACCCATCAAGGGCAATGGCCTCAATCTCTTTCATTAACAATTGTCCCGCCCACATACCGGAAGAAACAATGAGCAATGCTTTGGTTTGGAGGAAATCAGCTAGTTGTCTTTCTGCGTCGTCATAGACAGAAAGCCTCAAACTGTTGTTTCTGGAACTTCCGTAATGATTTCCGAAAGTTTCCGTAGCTGTTTGTAGATGTCTACGAAGGTCTTCGTTGTGTCCCATTCCCAGATAATCGGTGCCGCTGAACCAAAGAAATTCCTGCCCATCGCTTGTTTCGACGATGCGGCCGGGAAGTTTGTTGCTGTGGTAGATGTTCACGGCAGCGTCTATGAATATTCGGGTTTCAGCGCGGCGCCCGTGCCGTTCTCCTGGGAATAGATCACCCGGCCGTAGTCAAATGTAACACCGGTAGCGGGATCGTTACGGATCAGCAAGGAGCCATCCATGTCGACATAATCGAGTAGCGGAAGTAAATGTGCGATAGCGGAAATGCCTACGCTCGTCTCGGTCATGCAGCCTACCATTGTTTTCATGCCAAGCGCCTTCGCTTTGTCAATCATCCGTAGCGCGGCCGTGGGGCCGCCGCATTTAGTCAGTTTGATATTGATCCCGTGAAACAAGCCATGGCACTTTTCAACGTCTTCTTCAATAATGCAGCTTTCATCGGCGATGACGGGCAATGCGCTGGCAGCAAATACTTTTTTCATGCCCTCAATGTCAGCCGCAGGTAACGGTTGTTCGATAAACTCTACGCCCAGAGCTGCCAGTTGCGGGGCCAATTCAATCGTTTTCTCAGCGGTCCAGCCACAGTTGGCGTCCACCCGGAATACCGCGTCGGTATTTCTCCGAAGTTCCTGTACGATGCGAAGGTCTTCATCCGTGCCGAGTTTGATCTTATAGATCGGCCAGGGAAGCTCTTTCATTTTAGCCACCATTTTTTCGACTGTGTCGATCCCGATTGTGAAATTGGTCATCGGGATATGGTCGGGAGATAGTCCCCAGCTTTCGTACAGTTTCTGGCCTTTCTTTTTAGCAAAAAGATCCTGCGCCGCCTCATCCAATGCACATTGTGCGAAAGAGTTGCTTTCGAGAAATGGGTGTGCAAGCTTCCATAGCTCCTCTGCTGAACGATAATCACCTTGTTCGACAACTTTCTTCACCGTTTCAAGTGCTCCGATCATATTGTCGATGGTAATTCCATAATACGGATTGGAAGTGGCCTCTCCAAAGCCGGAATGCGAACCGTCGTTCAGTTCGACGATCAGCGTTTGCTGCACGTCGCGGGAGTCGTGCGCAATGGTAAAGGTGTGTTTCAGTTGGAGGTCAAAAGTATGGTAGGTCAGGCGCATAGGTGTCAGGAGTGAAATCTTCGGGGATCAGTTTCTCATATCTAATCCCCACGATAATTTGCTTCTTAATGTATTCAAAAAACTATCATCTTTCATCTTAATCAGCCGGGCAATAAAACCGGCCTTACGTACGAGCAATTGCGTGTTTTCGTCTACAATGCGCGAGCGGGCATCAAGCGAGACAAGGAAATTACTGCTCCGGCTTTTTACTTCAAGGCGGATCACAGAGGTGTCTTCTACGACCAGCGGACGTACGTTCAGGTTGTGCGGACTGATGGGCGTAACAATGAAATTCTGCGAATGGGGCACGAGTACCGGACCGCCGCAACTTAGTGAATATCCCGTCGAGCCAGTCGGCGTCGAGATGATAAGCCCATCGGCCCAGTAGGAGTTCAGGAATTCGTCGTTCAGGTAAGTATGAACAGTAATCATTGATGAAGTATCGGTTTTGGTGATCGTGAAATCATTTAAACCGAAGTTCTGGCCATCAAAAAGATCTATATTGGATTCTACTTCCACCAATGTCCGCTCATCGATGCGGAACTGGCTGTTTTCAAGTGCGGCGATCATATCGGTAATCCGCTCGGGCGAAACTGTGGCCAAAAAGCCAAGCCGACCGACATTAATGCCGATAGCGGGTGTTTGTCGCTTTCCGACGTGCGAGATGGTTTCAAGCAGTGTTCCGTCGCCGCCCATACTTACAATCAGGCGTGCGTCAAAAAGTTCTTCGGGCGTTTCATAAACGAGCTCAGAGTGATGCGAAATGCCGTTTTGGTCCAGAAATGTCCGGAAAGACTGCGAAAGCTGGACTTCAATCTTTCGTCGCGCCAGTTCGTCGAACATATTTTCAATGAAAGGTCTGGCGGACTGATTAAAGTTGCGTCCGTGGATGGCGATTTTCATGAAGAAAGAATAAAACTTGTGGTTTCATCCGAAAGATACGCGACAAACATGCCGATTCAAAAGCCGCAGGCACATTTACGGACCATTGGATGCTAGGTGGCAAGATAGCGTAAAAGCATATCGAGCCGTTCCTGATCGAGGGTCTCGATGGGATCGTTGGCGTGTGCTTCTTCGATTTCGTAGCCGAAGCGCTCCAACGTCGCGATGATGGGAGTAATGTGGGTCCGATTCAATTTTAATGTCAACCGGGCTTCATTGGTTGGATTGTAAACTTCTCCGGATGAGAAGTAGCTGCTCAAAATCTTCACGCCGTTGGATTCGATCAGACGGCAGATTTCGGAAAGGGAATAGTTCCTTTCCTCGATCCGGAGCACGATTACCGCTCCTTTTTCCTGTACGCCGAGTTCGTTGACGAACCGCTCGATGAGGTCATTCACCAGAATGCTGCCGGCAAATGAACGATCCTCATGCAGGACCGGGATGGTCGTCAACCCAAACTGGTTCACGAGCCGGAGCAGCTCATAGGGATGCTGGTCCTCGGTCGCGAAGATGTCCTTATGCTGAATGATTACTTTGGAAAGATGCTCGGAAATGTCGGTAATATCGAAGAGAATGTCCTCGGCAACGATCCCCTGGTAAACGCCGGAATCGGCAACGATCAGTTGCTTTACAGCAAATTCATCCATCCAATCCAAAGCCGTACCCACCGAATCGGTCAGTTTCAGCACGGGAATCATTGGATTTATCAAATTGGCTGCGAGCATGGTGTCAGAACGTCATTTTTCCTAAGCTATAAAAAAACAATATATAGATCAACTATCGTAACAAAAGAAATTTCCCCCGAATTCCCGGGGATATCAAGCCATTGGCACGGATACATGTTTTTCCAGGAAGCTTTCCAGTATCACATTGAACTCGTGGGGATGCTCCATCATGGGTGCATGACAGCATTTATCTATAAAATACAATTCCGAATTCGCTATGAGGCGGTTGAACTCGTAGCCTACATGCGGAGGTGTAATCGTGTCGTTGAGGCCCCAGACCAGCAAAGTTGGAACCGTGATCTGGTGAAGGTCCTTGGCAAGATTGTGGCGTTGAGCCGATTTGGCAATGCCAACAATGCTCATACATTTGGGTATACTGGATGTAGTTTCGAAAACTTCGTCGATCAAATCTTTCGTGGCAACTTCCGGATCATAGAATGTATAAGCCACGCGCTCTTTAATATAATCATAGCTTCCGCGCTTTGGGAATGAGCCACCCATCGAATTCTCGAATAAACCCGAGCTGCCTGTCAGTACTAGTTTCTGAACATTCTCCTGGTTTTTCAGGATATAAAGCAAACCAATGTGGCCGCCTAACGAATTACCGATTACGGTTACGTTAGTAAGATTTTTAAAAGACACGAAATCTTCCAGAAATGTCAGCAAAGCTTCCAGGCCCGCCTCGCGGGGAGGTAATTCGTAGATGGGAAGCAGCGGAATAATGACCCGATAGCGGCTCGAAAAATGTTCAATAATGCCGTCCCAATTACTCAATGCGCCGAAAAGGCCATGCAAAAGCAGTAATGTCTCGCCCTTTCCCTCGTCGATAAACTGAAACCTGTCTTCTGCATGTACTGAATATTTCATTCTTTTTGTGGATTTTAGACCATTTATAACTTATCAAAGAAACTAGTGCATGATTAGGATACTCTACAAAACTAGTTATTTTTTTGATTGTTCAATGAGGCAAAGTAATAAACGGGCTTCGATTTTCTTGTAAATATTATATTAATATTAAAAGAATTAGTCAATTAACGCAGAAAGGTGCAATTCTGTTCAACGCTTGTCCGCCGTTGGCCTGATGTAGCTCCCACGGGTAAATTTTGCCGTGCGGAGCCTTACTCAGTTGCCCGCCGGTTACAACCTCAGCGGCTTCTCCTGGTAATCGGGTTTCAGAAACCAATCCATAGTTTGTGTAACTGAAATTTAACCGGAATTTATATTTGAAAGGTATTAGAAAAAAATTAAATCCCACCTTGAATCCTTCTATTTGACAGACATGATTAAGATATCCAGCTTGTTGGCTGCGCTTTGTATTGTACAGCTGACGTACCTGCCGCTCCGTGCCCAGACAGAAATGCCGCTTTATCCAGGCGATGTTCCGAATGCTGTGGAAGCAGATAACGAGGAAACGAACAAGGACAACATCGTCCGGAATGTGTCTAAACCTACCCTGACTGCCTTCCTGCCTCCCGCAGGCAGTGGAAATGGTGCCGCTGTGATCGTATGCCCCGGAGGCGGTTATGGTGTGCTGGTGATCGACCGGGAGGGGTATCAGGTAGCGAAAGCACTCAATAAGCAGGGCATTGCCGCATTCGTACTGAAATACCGGCTGCCCAGCGATCTTATTATGAAAGACAAGTCAGTAGGTCCGTTGCAAGACGCTCAGCAAGCGATTAAAACTGTGCGGGAGAAAGCAAAGGAATGGGGTGTCGATCCGGGCAAGATCGGTATCATGGGTTTTTCGGCGGGAGGGCATCTGGCTTCTACGGCGGGCACGCATTATGATAGCAGCTTTGTGGATAATCCTCAGAAGACAAGCCTTCGTCCCGATTTTATGATACTGGTTTACCCGGTCATCAGTTTTCTCGACCGGATCGGGCATAAGGGTTCAGCTGCGAACCTGCTTGGGGCAGCCCCGGCGATGGAACGTGTAAAATATTTCTCCAATGAATTGCAGGTGTCCACCACCACACCACCCGCATATCTCACGCACGCAGGCGACGATACTGTTGTGCCGGTTTCTAATAGTCTTCGTTTTTACGAAGCATTGAATGCAAAAGGTATTGCGACTGATATGCACATTTATGCCAAGGGCGAACATGGCTACGGTAAGGTACCCACGTTCGACGAGTGGTTTGGGCGTTGCCTTCTTTGGATGCGGACGACCGGTTTTCTTCCCGATAAGTGATTATGTTGTTTGCTCCGACGGGGCTTTGTCAAGTTTGGTAAAAGGTGAATTAGCACTGATGTATTCCGGGATTGCGGCTTTAAGTACGGCCACCATCCGCTCGGGCTGGCCCGAATCGAGGGCTTTTTGCAGCTCGGACATCCTTTGCAGAAGGCAGCCTCCGGTTCGGGGCGCAAAGGGAATGCTCTTTAGCTTGCCGGACTGTTCCTTAGAAGCAGCGGGGTCGATGGCCGGTTCTTCAGTCAATTTCTCACCTTGCCGAAGGCCGGTAAATTGTATTTCAACTTCCGTGTCTGGCTTCAGTCCCGATAGCAGGATCAACCTTCGCGCAATGTCGACGATGCGCACAGGTTGGCCCATGTCAAACGAAAAGATCTCTCCGCCTTTACTGCTCGCCGCGGCTTCAAGTACCAATTGACAGGCTTCCGTGGCCGTCATCATATACCGTTCCGCTTCGGGATGTGTGACAGTGACGGGCCCGCCTTCCTGGATTTGACGGGCAAAGCGGATCAGAAACGAGCCATTGGAGCCTAATACATTGCCGAACCGGGTAATAACGAACCGGGTCGGGTCGGGATATTCGCTGCTCAGGTATTGGAGATAAATCTCGGCGAAGCGTTTGGTAGCGCCCATTACGCTGGCCGGTCTGATGGCCTTATCGGTAGAAATGTATACAAACTTTTCAACCCGGTAGGATACAGCGAGATCGGCGATAATTTCTGTACCCAGTATGTTGGTTTTAATAGCCTCATAAGGATGCAGCTCCATGAAAGGCACATGTTTGTATGCAGCGGCATGAAATACGATTTGAATGCGCATACTTGAAAAGAGCTCTGACATGCGTAACGCATCGGTGATATTTCCCATGCAGCAGTGCAGGTCGGTTTGAGGAAATTTTTGTCTGAGAAAGAGGTCAAGATCGTGCAAGGCGGTTTCCGACTGATCGAGCAGGATGACTTTTGCAGGCCTGCATGCGCATATCTGGAGAGCGAGCTCACGACCAATTGTGCCAGCGGCGCCGGTGATCAGTACAGTATGCCCGGTGATTGTCCTGAATGTATTTTCAGAATTCAAGGTAATGGGATCCCGGCCAAGTAGCTCCTCAGGTTTGAAAGGACAGGAGGGATAGGTGTGTTGTTTTGTTTGCATCAGAACATCGTTTTAGAATAACAGATATCCTTGATACGCACGTTTGCAAATTTGGTCACAAAAAAAGAGCCGTAAAGTGTACAGCTCTTTTCCTAAGGTATTAATTACAAATTTTTAAATCAGTTTCTCGAAAATGCCCGGTGCCAGACCGAACAGGATCGTCAGGAACGTAGCCAGTACCAGGATAATCTGATAGAATGGCGCGACGCGTATTTTCACCGTATCTCCTTCCCTGAAATAAGATGAGATGATCACGCGGAAGTAGTAGTAGATACCTACTGTTGACATCAGGACTGCAAATACAGCGATCCAGATAATGCCGCGTTCTGCCGCGCTGGTGAAGATGAAAAATTTACCCCAGAAACCGGCAGTCAGCGGTATGCCAGCCAGAGACAGCATCGAAACTGCCAGAACAAAGGCCAGCAGCGGATTTTGTTTAGCAAGGCCATTGAACGCTTCATAACGTTCATTGGGCTGACCTTCGATGGACTTTTCTTTCGCAACGAGCATCAGCACACCAAATGCCGAGATAGTCGAAAGGGAATAGGCGAGTGAGTAGAAGACGATGGCGTTTTGGCTTGGTTTCGTAAGTGCGGTCACCGCGATGAGCAGGTAGCCTGCATGTGAAATACCCGAGTAAGCTAGCATTCTCTTAAAACTTCCCTGGCTGGTTGCGCCTATATTTCCCACCAGCATGGTAAGCACCGCGATCGCCGCGATGACGATCCACCAGAAGCCATAGATCGCGAGGGTATTGTTCAGCAAGCGGAACAGTGCGGCAAATCCGGCGGTCTTCACGATCGTCGACATAAAGGTCGTGAAAATGGTTGGAGCGCCTTCGTAAACGTCGGGCGTCCAGAAGTGGAACGGAGCGGCCGATACTTTAAAGAGCATACCAATGAGCAGCAGCAGCAAGCCTGCATAGAAAATGTAGGATTGTGACGCTGCTGGCATATTAGATGCGAATCCCTGGATGGCTTCCAGTTTGAATGAGCCTGTCGCGCCGTAAAGCAATGTCATACCAAACAGCATGAACCCAGTCGCAAATGCACCCATCAAAAGGTATTTCAATGCTGCTTCGTTGGAGCGCAGGTTGCGTTTATTGCTTCCGGTAAGCACATACATGGCCACCGAGAGGATTTCGACACCTATAAACAGCATGATCAGGTGATCAAAGCCGATCATCATAATGGCCCCAACGAGAGAGAATAGCATTAATCCATAATATTCGGCCGGTTCGGCATCTGCATTATCCTGAAAACCACCCGAAATCGCGAAGATCATGAATGCCGACAGCAAGATGATCCCGTTGAAGGCGAGCGTCAGGTTATCTACCCGGAGCATATCATAGAAATATATGAACGGCCCTTTTCCCCATTCGATGAAGTTGCTGCCCAACGCGAGGATCAGGAAAAGCAGGGTAGCTGGCAAGAGGATGTTTTTGGATTTCGAAAAGCCCAGAAAAAGCGTTACTACTCCAAAAACCGACAACAATATTATGGGATACATATTCTTAACTTAGTTATTGACCAGTTGCAACAATTGGTTTACAGCAGGTTCTGTGATTTTCAGGAATGTGCTGGGGTAAATACCGATCCAGAATACCATGATCACCAGCGGCAGCAAAACGGCCCGCTCGCTGGCGGTAAGGTCCTGGAAGCCTTCCACCCATTTGGATTTGGGGCCAAACATGGATTTCTGGAATAGACGGAGCATATAAACCGAACCCAGGATGATCGTCAGACCGGCAACAGCGCCCAGCCAGGCTTTGTATTGGAATACGCTTGATAATAGCAGGAATTCGCCCACGAAACCGTTGGTAAGCGGCAGTGCGACGCTACCCAGCAATAATATCATAAAGTAAACGCTCAAATGCGGTGTGCTTTGGGTGATTCCCCCGAGTTGATCGAGGTAGCGTGTTTTGGTTCTTGAATAAATGATGTCGACGATGAAGAAAAGGCCAATTACATTGATACCGTGTGCAAGCATTTGAATCAAAGCACCTTGCAGGCCATTCAGTGAAGAAGAGAATACACCTGCCGCCATCAACCCCACGTGTGCGAAAGAAGAGTAGGCGATCAGCGTTTTCATGTCGCTCTGTTGGATCGCGATGATCGAGCCGTAGATAATGCCGATTACAGCAAGGATCATCGCCAGAAAGCCCCATTGAGCCATGCCCAAAGGCACGATCGGCAACAGCAGGCGGATGAGCCCATAAACGCCCATTTTCAACATTATGCCGGATAAGAGCATCGTCGCTGGCGTAGGCGATTGGGTGTAAGTGTCTGGCTGCCAGGTATGGAATGGGAACAGCGGCATTTTGATCGCAAATGCGATGAAGAATGCCCAAAACAAGAAACCTTGCGCCTTTGCGCCTAGCTGCAATTGATAAAATGCAGAGATTTCAGAAGTATGCGCGCCTGGTGTCTGGTAATATAGGTAAACCAGGGCCACAAACATGAACAAGCTTCCGAAAATGGTGTAGATGAAGAACTTGAAAGTAACCTTGATCCTATCTTCCCCTCCCCAGATAGCCGAAAGAAAGTAAACCGGGATCAGCGCAGCTTCGAAGAAAAGATAGAACAGGAACGCATCAGTAGCAGTAAAAACGCCGATCAGCGCCGCCTCCATAAAAAGGATCAGCGAATAGAATGCCGCTGGGTTTTTGTACTCATTTTTAAATGCCGAAAGGATGATCAATGGCGTAAGGAAAGTCGTCAGTAAAACCAGCAGTAGGCTGATTCCGTCGATCCCAGCGGCAAATGAAATGCCTCCCGAAGCCAGCCAGGCATATTTGAATCCGAATTGGGAACCCGCGGCGGGGTCGAATTGCAGCCAGGTAAAGATGGCGACACCCAATGAAGCCAGGCCACCTACCAACGCGATTTGCTTCGCAAGGCGTTCGCCGGACAATAGGGTGATAATGCCAGCCGCTATCGGTAAAAGTATTAAAAGAAGAGTAAGCATATTTTCAAGTCGACGGTCCGAAACTAATAATGAACGGATTGGTGGGTGATCGGATCAGAGTAACAGCTTCCAGAATAATATGACCACAATGCCGATTACCATCGCGAATACGTATTCGCCGGTAGAGCCGGTTTGTGTTTTTCTCAGTAATCCTGCCACTATGTTCACAAGCCGTACTACCGCACCGATGATCATGTCAATGGCGATTTCGCCGAAGCTGTACAGAATGTTGGACAAGGTTTTCGTTGATTTTACAAACACCGCGTCGTAAAGCTCGTCCACATAGTATTTGTTATAAATCAGGCGTTGCAGGCTGGATTTTTCTTCGCTATCCGCTGCCGGCACAGCGCCTTTTTGCACATACATTACGTAAGGTACGATGGCAGAGATCAACGCCGCGGCTACTGAAATGGCCATCAGCACATATTCTTCGGAATGCGACAGAGATGTGTGTTCAAATGCGGCGGGATTTGCGGTACGAGCCAGGTCGTAAAGCGGGCTCATAAACTCAGCCAGATGGTGTGAGCCGTGCAATGCCTCCGGAACACCGATAAATCCGCCGACAGCAGAAAGTATGGCAAGGATGATCAACGGCATGGTCATCGACGCCGGTGACTCATGCAAGTGATGCTCCTGCTCGTGCGTGCCGCGGAATGTTCCAAAGAATGTCAGGAACAGTAGTCGGAACATGTAGAACGATGTCATTACAGAACCTAACACACCGATTATCCACAGGGCTTTGTTGTGTTCAAAAACATGCGCGAGAATCTCGTCTTTGGAAAAGAAACCGGCAAATGGCGGGATACCTGAAATGGCGATCGTTGCGATGAGGAATGTCAGGAATGTAACGGGCAGTTTCTTGCGAAGGCCGCCCATAGAGCGGATATCCTGCTCGTCGGACATGGCGTGGATCACGCTGCCAGCGCCCAGGAAGAGCAATGCCTTAAAGAAAGCGTGGGTGATCACATGGAACATGGAAGCCGAGTAAGCCATCGCGCCAAGGCCCATAAACATATAACCCAGCTGGCTGACGGTCGAGTAAGCCAGGACTTTCTTGATATCGTTTTGCAAAAGACCGATCGAAGCGGCGAACAGCGCGGTAGCACCGCCGATAATGCCGACAATTTCGAGCGTAGAAGGGGCTAGCGAGTACAGCACGTTGGAGCGGATCACCATGTAAATACCTGCGGTAACCATCGTCGCGGCGTGGATGAGCGCGGATACAGGCGTAGGGCCGGCCATCGCGTCGGGGAGCCAGGTATACAGCGGAATTTGAGCCGATTTACCCATTGCACCTATAAACAGGAACAATGTAATGGTAATGATCACCGGATCACCTACCTGAAAACCGGCCGCAGCTTTGCTGAAAACTTCCGAATATTCAACCGAACCGAATGTCGCGATGATCGTAAAGATACCGAGCAGGAACCCAAGGTCACCTACGCGGTTCATAATGAATGCTTTGCGGGCCGCGTTGTTGTAATTCGTGTTTTTATTCCAAAAACCGATCAGCAGATAAGAGCAAAGCCCTACACCTTCCCAGCCAATAAACATGATCACATAGTTGGAACCCAACACCAGCAGGAGCATGAAAAACAAAAACAGGTTCAGGTAAGCGAAAAATTTACCAAAACCCGAATCGTGATGCATGTAGCCGATTGAATAAATGTGGATCAGCGAGCCGACGCCGGTGATAATCATCAGCATTAATAACGATAGCTGGTCGATCTGAAAAGAGAAAGGGATTTTCAAATCGCCGACCGAGATCCAGTCAAAAAGCGGTACAATGAACGGCTGACTTCCGGAAGCGACGAATGCATTGAACGTCATGACCGAGAGCACAAAGCTGGCCACTACCGCCAATGTTCCGATGATACCGACTGCGCCTTTGGGAATATTGGGAAACCCGAGTCCGTTGATCAGAAAGCCGACAAGCGGCAACAGCGGAATCAGGATGAGTAATGATGCAGACATGTCTATTTTAATCTTTAATCTCTGGATTGTTTACCGGTTACGTGCTGGTAAATGCCGTTGCTTTACCATTTCAGCTTATTGAGGAAACCAATGTCTGTATTTCTGGTGTTGCGGTAAATCATTACGATAATGGCAAGCCCGACGGCTACTTCGGCAGCGGCAACAGCCATAATGAAGAACACGAAGACTTGTGCGGAAGGATCGGACCGGTAAGAAGAGAATGCGATCAGCAGCAGGTTTGCGGCATTAAGCATCAATTCTACTGACATAAAAATGATGATGGCGTTCCTGCGTGTAAGCACACCAATGATGCCGATCACAAATAGCAGGGTTGCAAGAATTAGATAGCTTTGAAGTGGGATATGTTGAATAACCGCTGGTATGTTAACCTCTGGCATCGTGGGGTTTGGGATCATAGCAGGTTTTCCTTGTTGGATATCCGGTTAAAATAGTCAAAAATAGATTTCAGGCAAAAATAGACATAAATACTACTTACTCAAACCTGAGGTGCGATTATGTCAACGTTGGGTTAAGGCCCTTAATTTAATCTCCGTTAATTTGCGTTTGGTGTCGAGCGGGAACTCGCCCTTCATCATCCAGTCGAAAAATGACGGTTCGTTTTTCAGTATGTCGGCGACCCGCTTGCCGTTGTGCTTACCAAAATTGAATACTTCCTCGCCTTTGTCGTTAAAAACCATCCTACCTGCAAAATCCACGATTTTAGAAGCAGTTAGCTCATGCAACGCCGCAACATCATTTCTGACAGGTTCGGTTGTGTTACCGTGGCTATCAGTGATTGTAACACCTTCATAGCGTGCAATTTGACCCTGCAAAACTTCAAAGGTAGCGATGGTATCGGCCTCGGCACTGTGCGCATTGTCGAGCGTCTTTCCGCAATAATACTTGTAGGCAGCGCCCAGGTTACGCGGCTCCATCATGTGGTAAATGCGTTGCACATCCACCATCCGACGGTTCTTTACATCAAATTCGACCCCTACACGCAGAAATTCTTCCACGAGCATCGGAATATCGAAACGGTTACTGTTAAATCCCGCCAGGTCGCAGCCTTCCAGAAACGAAGAAAGGTTTTTAGCAATGGTTTTGAAGGTTGGAGCATCCTTGATATCCTCGTCATAGATGCCGTGTATAAGGCTGCTTTCCAGCGGAATAGGCATTTCAGGATTGATTCTTCGCGTGCGGATTTCCGTTTCGCCGTTCACCAATGCCTTAACGACGGAAATTTCTACAATGCGGTCGCGGACAATATTGACTCCTGTTGTCTCAAGATCAAAAAAAGCAAGAGGCTTTTTGAGATGGAGGGTATGCATGGGCTACTCTGATTGATTTGGCGCTGCGAAGTTAATCCGAATGGCCAGATAGCGCAAGAAACGTGCTTGTTTATACAGATTATAAAAAGGGTCAGGTGTTGTCAGGAATTGTTGGATGTAGCCAGGAGAGGAGAAATTGAAAACCTCTGCTGAATACATTTGGACAATAAAAGACCATTTCTGACAACCCTTGATTAAGAATGACAACAAAAGAGAACATCTGACGTCAGTCAATCCAATCATAAGACTTAGTAACCGCTTTCTTCCAGCCTTTGTAGTACGCATCCCGCTTTTCCGACCGCATATCGGGGTTCCAGGTGTGGGCGATGGCCCAGTTTTTCTTCAAATCTTCGGTGCTTTTCCAGTAGCCTACGGCAAGTCCAGCTGCGTATGCTGCACCTAGGGCGGTGGTTTCGGCAACGGCCGGCGACACGACCTGGGTATCGAGAATATCGGATTGAAACTGCATGAGTAGCTGATTATGCACCATCCCGCCGTCCACACGCAGACTGGCTAGTTTGATTCCGGAATCCTGCTCCATTGCTTTTACCACATCAACCGTCTGGTAAGCAGTTGCTTCAAGTACAGCGCGTGCGATGTGCCCCTTGTTCACGTACCGGGTAAGGCCCGCAATCACGCCGCGGGCGTCGTTGCGCCAGTAAGGTGCGTACAGGCCAGAGAATGCAGGCACAATATAGGCCCCCCCATTGTCTTCGACGGTTTGTGCAAGCGTTTCAATGTCGCCGCTGTTCTGTATGAGTCCGAGGTTGTCGCGCAGCCATTGCACGAGCGCGCCGGTAACCGCTACACTTCCTTCCAGGGCATATTGCACCGGCTGGTCGCCGAATTTGTAGGATATCGTTGTTAGCAGGCCATTTTCGGAGGTTTTCAACTCGGCACCTGTGTTCATTACGAGGAAGCAGCCAGTTCCATAAGTGTTCTTGGCCATTCCAGGCTCAAAACAGGTTTGACCGACCAATGCCGCGTGCTGGTCGCCAAGGTCGCCCGCTACCGGAACGCCGGGAAGTACCTCATGGGTGGCATATCCGTAAATTTCGCTGCTGCTTTTAATGGCCGGCAGCATGATTTCGGGAATGTTGTAGGCAGCGAGCATCGATTTGTCCCATTGCAACGTGCGGAGGTTCATGAGCTGTGTGCGACTGGCATTGGTGACGTCGGTTACGTGAATGCCGCCATGTGTTCCTCCGGTGAGATGCCAGATCAGGAAAGTGTCGATATTTCCAAAAACGGCTTCGCCTTTTTCGGCGTCTTCGCGAATGCCTTCTACATTGTCGAGGAGCCATTTGAGTTTCAAACCACTGAAATAGGTCGAAACAGGCAGGCCGGTAATGTCGCGGAACTGGTTGAGACCGCCTTCTCTCTCGTATTTGGCAACCAGATCCGTGGTGCGGGTGTCTTGCCAAACCAATGCATTATAGTAGGGTTTGCCGGTCCGCTTGTTCCAGACGACCGTCGTTTCACGCTGGTTGGTAATGCCCACAGCTGCAATGTCTGATGCGTGTGCTGATATATGAATGCGCGCCAAAGCGATCACTTCCAGGGTGTTTTTCCAGATTTCGGTAGGATTATGCTCCACCCAGCCAGGATGCGGGTAAATCTGTTCGTGCTCCTTTTGTCCTACTGAAACAATGTTTCCCTGGCGGTTGAAAAGTATGCAGCGTGTGCTGGTAGTTCCCTGGTCAATGGCGGCAATGTATTTGGACATATGGTATTATGATTGATTTTATTTGTAGTAAAGCAAGTAAATAGGGAAAATTACCGAGCAGGACAAACAGCCGGGCAATTTTATTGAACGGGACATGGCAAAGTCCTGTGACTGCGTTGCCTATCTATATATTTGCGGTTCAGATCATCCTCACATGAAAAATAGCAAGGTCAAAAAAGGTTTGTTGGCATTCACCTGTTTCATACTCCTTTTTTGGATGCTCGACCTTGCCTTTCCATTTCGTCCGGAAATCCGGTATGCGACGCAAATCACCGATCAGAAAGGGCGCGTGATCCATGCTTTTTTGAGTAAGGAAGACAAATGGCGGCTCTATTCGAATGTGGATGAGATCACTCCGTTGCTTCGGAAAACGCTCATTTATAAAGAAGACCAATATTTCTATTACCATCCCGGTGTGAATCCGTTTGCCGTCATTCGTGCGGCAGCGCGGAATGTGTTTTCAGGAAAAAGAACTTCGGGCGCTTCTACGATTACGATGCAAGTTGTACGGCTCATGGACCCGCGGCCGCGTACGTACCTGAACAAGGTGGTAGAAATGTGGCATGCCTTCCAGCTTGAAATGCATTATTCCAAAGCGGAAATCCTGCAATTTTATGTTAATCTCGTTCCTTATGGCGGCAATATAGAGGGCATTAAGGCAGCTTCATTACTATATTTCGGCAAAGCGCCGCAATTGCTGAGCCTCGCGGAAATCACCGCATTGACAATCGTGCCCAACCGCCCGTCGGGCCTGAGGCCGGGTACGCGCAACGACGCATTACGGGAAGCGCGGAATATTTGGTTGAAGCGATTCCAGGAAGATGGTCTCTTTGACGGCAATGTAATCCGCGACGCATTGGACGAACCATTAAATATTCGTCGCCTGCAAACGCCCCGGCTTGCCCCGCATCTTTCGATCCGGCTCAAACAGCAGTACGCCGATGAGCCTGTTATCAGAACTTATCTTAATCTGCAATCGCAAAGCCAGATTGAAGAACAGGTCAGGAATTACATTAACCGGCGGCGGTTAATGAACATTCATAATGCGGCCGTGGTAGTTGTAAATAATGAGACGATGGCGGTGGAGGCTTATGTGGGTTCGGCTGATTTCAACAATCCTTTTGATGGGGGGCAGGTGGATGGCGTGAAAGCGGTGCGCTCGCCTGGTAGTACTTTAAAGCCTCTGCTTTATGCTACGGCATTCGATGCGGGCATCATTACCCCAAAAACGGTGATCAACGACGTGCCGGGCAATTTTAGCGGTTATGAACCCGAGAATTTTGACCGGCATTTCAATGGAGCGGTCACTACGGAATTCGCATTGGCCAATTCCCTGAATATTCCGGCAGTAAAGGTTTTGAAAGACATTGGGACACCTGCTTTGATTGCCAAACTTCGTAAAGCAGGCTTCAAAACGGTGGATAAGCAGGCCCGGGACCTTGGTCTTTCCATGATATTAGGGGGCTGTGGTGTGACGCTCGAAGAGCTCACGAGACTTTTTGCGGCATTTGCAAATGAGGGGGAGCTGCAAAATCTGCGGTTTTCCACCGGAGATGTCCCTGATAAAAAAGGAGTTCCGATTTTGTCGGAAGAGGCAACCTATCTTACCACTAATATTTTAACCCAAATTACACGACCGGATTTGCCCACTAACTTTGACAATACATATCACTTACCGCGAATTGCCTGGAAAACCGGTACATCTTATGGTAAAAGAGATGCATGGAGCATTGGGTATAACCGGAGATATACCGTGGGGGTCTGGGTAGGAAATTTTTCGGGCGAAGGTGTGCCTGAGCTGAGCGGTGCCAATACCGCGACGCCGTTGCTCTTTTCGATCTTCAATGCCCTTGATTATAATTCACCCAAAGGCTGGTACAAGTCGCCGACGAATATTTCACAGCGCAATGTATGCCCGGTCAGTGGAGATGTCCCTTCGGATTTTTGTGATCATCAGGTGATGGACCATTACATAGTCGGGGTTTCGGCCTATCGGAAATGCCAGCACATGCGGTGGGTTTTTACGGACATGGCAGGGAAAATGTCTTACTGTACTTATTGCCTTCCCGAAAAAGGGTTTGAAAAACGATCTTATCCAAACCTGGCGCCGGAATTGATCGCTTTTTATGAGTTACAGAAATTGCCCTACCAGAAAATTCCGCCCCACAATCCGCAATGCGAAAGGGTTTTTTACGAAGGAGCACCATTGATCGTTAGCCCGAACGAAGGAAGCGAGTATTATATCCGCAAAGACGAGCCGCAGCAAATCCAGCTGGCGTGCCAGGCTGCGAATGATGTGGAGGAGGTGTATTGGTATGTGAATGACAAGTTGTTCCAAAAATCCCCGCCGCAGGAAAGTGTGTTCATCAATCCGCCACTCGGCCGCGTCAAAGTATCATGCAGCGACGACAAGGGACGGAATTCTGATGTGTGGATTGTGGTGAAGCGGATGTAGTTTACAACGGCTGATCCTTTGCCTCCTGATAAAGCACCTGAACGAGCGTCTGTCCTACGGCCTTCAACGTTTTGGGATCGATGTTTTCCATCGTATCGTGAGCAGTATGCCACTGATCGAAGAACGTTTTGCTCAAATTGTGTTGGCGGGTATGGATAATGTCGATCATCGGAATGCGCGCAACTTTGTTGACGGGCACGTGGTCGTCCGTGATCGCGCCACCGGCTTCTTCGATAAAATAGTTGCTGTAACCAAGACGGCTTGCGGTTGTCCAGACCTGCCTTACGACGTCGTCGGCCATTTGGGTAGAGTAGCCTTCTTTAAAAAAGGTTGCTCCTTTGGCACCAACCATGTCGAGCAGTATGCCGAAGTAGGCAGTGTAATTGGGATTATGCTTGTTGGCTGCCCAATGTTGCGAGCCAAGGCAGAAGCCGCTGTACTCAATTCCGGTATCTTCGGAATCCGAGGAACCCCAGTCTTCCGCATCAAAGAAAATTATATCTACCCCTATTTCGGGTTTAGCGGTCTCTTTTGAAAGTATTCTCGCGATTTCCAATAAAACGCCAACCCCGCTCGCGCCATCGTTAGCAGCGAGTACCGGCTTGTTTTTTACCAGAGAATCCTGATCCGAGAAAGGGCGAGAATCCCAATGCGATGCCAGCAGAATGCGCTTACTAGCCTGAGGATTGAAACTTCCGATAATATTGCGGGCATTCAGCTTCTTGCCATCGAAAGTGGTTGCCGTAAATGGCTGTTCCACCACCTGCCAGCCATATTTCTTTAAAGTAGCAACGAGGTAATCACCACAGGCTTTGTGCGGGGCGGTATTTGGTACGCGGGCACCGAAATCGACCTGTTTCTGTACAAACTGAAAAGCGCTGTCGGCATTAAAATCTGCACTTTTAATGAGCGCTGGTGGTGCCTGTTCAGCTGTTTGCTCAGAGCTATTATCGCTTTTGCAGCCATAAAAGCCCACCATTAGTGCAATTAGTATGGGTATTTTTTTCAAAAACGACCTATTAGAAAGATATCGCATCTCCTGATTGAATATTATTACTTTTTGTAAAACCTGCATTGAACTCCACCACATACTTCACTAATCCATACGGTGGAATGCTTTCCTCCGAATAGGGTCTGGTGTTTTCTGCGATGGAAATGATTTTTTTATCCGGGCCCACATAGACGATATCCAGCGGAATGGCTGTATTCTTCATCCAAAAAGAATGCTCGCCCGGTTGTTCGAAAATAAAGAGCATGCCAACGGAGTCGGGAAGAAAGGGGCGAAACATAAGACCTTTGTTGCGTTCTGCCTCGTTTTCGGCGATCTCGACGTCGATTTTTTTGTATTCCCGGCCTTTTCTCCAAAAGCCTACTTCACCTTCTTTTACAAAATTGGCCGTCGACGGGGTCGCAGCAATGGTTTTCTCAGGCTTTTTTTCCAGAAAAAGAGACTTTACGAGGAAGCCCCCGCCCGCCACTATCAGCAAAGCCCAAAGTAAATATGCAATTAACGACCGGCCTTTTTTCATAGTTACTCCTCGTAAGCCCAGTCGATCCTCGTCTTGGTATCGCGGATCACCAGGCCCTGATTTTTGAAATAAGAACGGATTTCGTCCACTTTTTCGTAGTTCTGAGAAAGTTTAAATTCCCGATAAAGTTTCAGCATACCGTCCAGGATCGCGTGGCCTTCGGCGAGTTCTTCCTTCAAGCCCAGTACATCTTCAAAAAACACGACAAATTTCTCTTTCAGTGAAGTAAATACCGCCTCGCCCAGTGCCGCCGATTTCAATTGCCCCATATTCAGCATGTTGATGTATTTCAGCATGTTAAACAGGTTGGCAAAGGCCACGGCCGTATTCAAATCGTCGTTCATTGCATGATAAAAGCCTTCGATCGACTTTTCAATATCGGCCTTTTTCGCTTCGTCGGCATTTACGCCGTCTTCGTGCGTGTAGATAAGAAGCTTCGCGAGACGGATGCCGTTCGCGAGTTTCTTGTACCCTTTTTGAGCGGATTTCAATGCATCGTTTGAGAAGTCGAGCGTGCTGCGGTACTGGCTTTGGAGCATGAAGAAGCGCACGGTCATGGGGCTGAATGCCTGTTCGAGTAGCTCGTGGTTCCCGGAGAAAAGCTCCGCGGGTAAGAATGAGTTACCCAGCGATTTCGACATCTTCTGGCCGTTGACTGTCAGCATATTGGTGTGCATCCAGTAACGAACAGGCTCCTCACCGGTTAGCGACTTACCTTGCGCGATCTCGCATTCGTGGTGGGGAAATTTTAGGTCCATGCCGCCGCCGTGAATATCAAACTGCTTGCCTAAGTACTTGGCACTCATGCAGGTACATTCGAGGTGCCAGCCGGGAAAACCTCTGCCCCAGGGCGATTCCCATTGCATAATGTGCTCTGGGCTGGCCTTTTTCCATAATGCAAAGTCAAGTGGGTTACGCTTCTCCGCCTGGCCGTCGAGATCCCGCGTTTCATTCAGAAGGTCTTCGATAATACGGCCCGACAGCTTGCCATATTCATTGCCACCGGCTTGATATTTATTGATATCGAAATAAACCGAGCCATTGGATTCGTAAGCTACATCCTTGTCTATCAGCGATTGAACGGCTTCGATCTGTTCTATTAAATGGCCTGTGGCCGTGGGCTCGATGCTAGGCGTAAGTAAGTTAAAAATGGCAGTAACGTCGTGAAAGTCATTGGTATACCGTTGAACAATCTCCATCGGTTCTAGCTTTTGGAGCTTGGCCATCTTTCCAATCTTATCTTCGCCTGCGTCGCCATCGCCAACCAGGTGGCCTACATCCGTAATGTTACGGACATAGCGTACTTTGTACCCGATGTGCGTCAGGTAGCGAAACAGGATATCGAATGACAGGAACGTCCGGATATTACCCAGGTGCACATTGTTATAAACCGTCGGCCCGCACACATACATGCCGACATAGGGTGGCGCAATGGGAACGAAAACATCCTTTTTACGGGTAAGCGTATTGAATATTTTAAGTGGCTGGAAAGTTTGTGCGGTCATTTATATGTTATACTTTCTTGATTACTTGTTTGTTTTTTCGAGACGCGTTTCGACCCAATCGATAATTTTTTCTGCTTTCTGCAATCCTAGCAAAGCCAGGTCGGCGCTTTTACTTCCCTGATAACCCATATCAATATGCAGGATTTGGTAAGCAGTCGTAAAATTGGATAGCAGGCCTTTGTCGACACGGCTCAATTCATATTGATACCACTCGGCACTTTTCGGCGTCTTTTTATTTTTCTCTCCCAAAAGCTCATTCAATACCAACAGGATACCAGTATAGGCTGTGTGCCCTGCGATTTTAACGTACTTCTTGTCCTGATAAAGCCCATCTTGCTTTTTGGCATTGTTGCTGAGAAAATCCTTTGCATTGTCAATGTGTCGTCTTGCTTCTGAAATTGCTTGCATGATAGTATGTGATGAGTGGAGAATTGTTTGATTCAGACAAAAATAGCAAATAACCCAAGATTGATTTGTAGGTATAAGTGAGAATGAGCAGGTGGCAGGAGGCTATTCATGTGTTTTGTTTATCTTCGCAGCGTTTTTGCATTTAAAATCCAGTTTGAAACTAACTTAAAATCAACACAGTACTAACTTATGAGTTTACTTACCGTAGGATCTGTTGCATTCGACGCGCTCGAAACCCCATTTGGAAAAACAGACAAAATTATCGGCGGTGCGGCCACTTACATCACACTAGCTGCCTCCTATTTCACGAAACAAAATAACCTCGTTGCAGTTGTGGGAGGTGATTTTCCAAGAGAAATGATCGACCTGCTCGAAGAACACGGCGTGAATACCAAGGGTTTGGAGATTGTTCAGAATGGTAAAACATTCTTCTGGTCGGGTAAGTACCATGAGGACATGAACACTCGCGACACGCTGATCACGGAGCTCAATGTAATGGAGCATTTCGATCCCATTATTCCGGATTCCTATCAGGGAACCGAATTCCTGATGCTTGGCAACACCGTTCCCGCGACTCAAAAGTTGGTCATTGAACGTCTTGTGACTCGCCCCAAGCTGATCATGCTCGATACAATGAACCTTTGGATGAACATCGCACTCGATGATCTGAAATCCGTTCTCGCGCTGGTCGACCTGCTTACGATCAATGACGAGGAGGCGCGCCAGCTTTCAGGCGAATACTCATTGCGTAAAGCTGCCAAGAAGATCATGGCGATGGGCCCGAAAACCCTGATTATCAAAAAAGGCGAGCACGGCGCGTTGTTGTTCCAGGAGGACCGCATCTTCTTCGCTCCTGCATTGCCGCTGGAAGAAGTGTTCGATCCAACTGGCGCAGGCGACACGTTTGCTGGTGGTTTTATTGGTTACCTGGCCGCTACGGACGATATTTCATTCGATAATATGAAGCGCGCGATCATTTACGGCTCTGCGATGGCCTCGTTCTGTGTGGAGAAATTCGGTACGGAGCGTCTGGTGAATCTTTCTCAGGAGGAGATCAACGCCCGCGTTCAGGAATTTGTGAAGTTGTCGAGCTTTGAAATACAATAAAGTTTAGAAGCAGATGAGTCTATGAGTTGGAATTAATTTCGCTTGTAGACTCATTTTTCTAAGTCGTACTTAGTCTTTACGTTTGAAACAGTAGTAATCCCGCTGATAACCTGAAATTCCGATGAAATCGTTTCTAAAAGCAGCCTGCTCATTTTTGATCTGTCTCGTTGTTCCTGCAATAGTATTTGCGCAACACCAGACGCACCCTGCATTACCGCATTCAAAACATAAAACCGTTGTGATCGCCCACCGCGGCAACCACATCAATGCTCCGGAGAATACATTGGCGTCTACCAGAGAAGCGATCAATTGCGGAGCGGATTATGTGGAGGTCGATTTAAGGACAACCAAAGACGGCCATCTTGTCGCCATGCACGACGCCAAAGTCGACCGTACTACCAATGGGACAGGTAAGGTGGCGGATATGACCTGGCAGGAAATTGAGGGTTTGCAGGTTTTCAATCGAAACAAAAAGACGCATCGTATTCCCGAGTTCAAAGAAATGCTGGCACTTTGCAAAGGTAAGATCAATATTTACCTCGATTTCAAAGATGCTGATGTAGTCGAAACCTGGAAGCAAATCAAAGCCGCCGGTATGGAGCACCAGATTGTGGTCTATTTAAATAAGGAAGAGCAATATAAGAAGTGGAAAGAAATCGCACCGGAAATGCCATTGATGACCAGCCTTCCCAAAGAAATTACTAACAAAGAACAGTTGACTGCATTCCTGGCCCACACCCATATTCAGGTAGCGGACAATATTGCTGATCCGGAGCTACTTAAGGCCGCCCACGAGCTTGGACTCTCCGTTTGGCTCGACGTTCAGAGCCCTACCGAAGGGCCGGCTTCCTGGAATGAGGCATTGCATAAAGGTGTGCAAGGCCTCCAAACTGACAAACCGGCTGAATTAGTGAGTTATATTAAAAGCCATTCGTGACCTTTTTCAGCCTGGAATAGATCGGACAATCGGCATCATGCGCACCCGGCAAATACCCCGTACTCATCAGAAATTCATTTACAATTTCGCCGCCTGTAAATTTAAAAGTTTTTTTAAACAGCTTAATCCACTGCTCCTTGGTCAACGGATGATGTGCATCGATCCATCCTTTGAAAGACCCATACTCTTTTTTCAATTCTAGGATTTTTTGCGCATTTACAATGGCCGCATTCACTTTCAGTCGGTTGCGGACAATGCCTGCGTCGGCTAACAGCCTTTCGCGGTCGTTTTCATTGTAAGCAGCTACTTTTTCAATCGAAAAGTTATTATAAGCAGCCCGAAAACTGTCTTGCTTGCGCAGCATCAGCGTCCAGCTGAGCCCGGCCTGGTTAATTTCCAGTAACAGCCGGCCGAAGAGCTCGTCATCGTCGTCAATCGGGAAGCCGTATTGATTATCGTGGTAATGTTTGTGCAGCAGGAAATCTGCCTGTTCAGAAGGATTGTTGTTGACGTAAGTGCAATATGACATCGCGGTGATATTTTAGGACGCCTGTCCTGTAAGTTAGTCTATTTCAGAATTCCGATCTGTACCTCGGTAATGTTGCGGTCGGGGTTGTCGAAATCCATATTCAGATAAATTTCCCTGTTTTGTCCCGACGGAACTAGTTTTCGGGACATGATTTCACCGAAAAGCGATCCGTAAGTATTGATCAGCCCATCCCAGTTTCCGTAAAGTTGTTCGGTCACGCATTCGAATACATCGAGCTGTTTTAACCGGTAATGCGAATTGATCGTGTGCGATGGCGGTGTGATGGGCAATGCGATCGTTAATGTAAAAATCGTTTCGGCATTACCATCCGCACCATTGTAAACCCAGTAAACCGGACCAGTAATTTCAAGGTCGTTCCGGATGGCATCCTGATAGAGCTTTCGGGCTTCGACGCGGACATATTGGAATAATTCCTTAAATGAAGTCTTTGTCTCGAAACACAGGACATGAATGGGCTGAATGGTTTTTGTTTGCATGGCTAACAGATGTTTTGCACAAAAAACAAATCTCCAAGTGACAACCCTATGTCAGCAGCATTCAGTTTTTTTTGTTGCGCTGTTTCGCTTTGATACGTCGTACCTGCTGCTGCATCCACGGGTAACTGATGTAGACCACTTTCGTGGCTGCTATGCCTATTCCTGCGCCCATCAGCACGTCTGCGAGCCAGTGATGGTTGCCCAGTACCCGCATGGTTCCTACCGCGGTGGCCGTTCCAAAGCCGCCTATACTATATAATACGCTGCGCTGTCCATATTCCTCATGCAGGATTGTGGCGTTTGCGAATGCGGTCGTGCTGTGTCCCGATGGGAATGAATGGTTGTCTTCGCCATTGGGCCGCGGATAGCTGATAATGCGTTTCAGACTTTGGGTAACACCTTGCGCGATAATATTTGAGAGCAATGCGAGAATCACCTGATCGCCAAGCTTATGCTTTCCTTTGATACCCGCCGCAGCAAGGCTAAGGCTGACCACGCCGGGTGCGTATGGCAGATAATTGTCTACACGCGTATGATAATTCGGATATTTAGAAACCACATGTTGCTGTAATTGCCGGCTGATCTTTCCCTGCACGATCAGTCCTGCCAGCCCTAGCGTTACGGGCGGGATCACATCCCCGGCCGTGACTTTCCATAATGTGGAATCCTGCTGGGCAAATGATGCCTCAGGAAGTATTAATGCGCAAAGAAAAAGGCATATCAGATATGCCTTTGTAAATTTTGGGATCATAAAATGGCTTCTCTCACACGTACGAGTCTTTCCAATAATCCTTCGAGCTGGTCGAGCGGGAGCATGTTTGCGCCGTCGGATTTGGCTTCAGACGGGTTGAAATGCGTTTCTATAAAAAGCCCGTCGGCCCCCACGGCAATGGCTGCTTTGGCAATGGTCTCGATCAGTTTGGGTTTGCCGCCTGTGACGCCGGAACTTTGGTTAGGCTGTTGCAGCGAGTGCGTGCAGTCCATCACAACAGGAACTCCGAATGCCGCCATTTCGGGAAGGTTCCGGTAATCGACAACCAAATCTCCATAACCGAAACTATTGCCGCGGTCGGTGAGGATAACCTGGACTTTGGGGTTTACTTCATTAATTTTTTCGGCTGCGAATTTCATCGATGCGCCGGAAAGGAACTGTCCCTTTTTAACATTCACCGCTTTGCCCGTACGTGCTGCGGCTGCTAGCAACTCGGTTTGGCGGCAGAGGAATGCGGGGATTTGCAGGACATCCACATATTCCGCAGCGAATGCGGCTTCGTGTGATTCGTGTATGTCGGTTACAGTAGGAATGCCGAATGTCTGACTTACCTCTTGCAAGATTTTCAGCGCTTTTTCATCACCAATTCCCGTAAATGAGTCAATTTTGGTACGGTTGGCTTTCCGGTAAGAACCTTTGAAAATATAGGGGATACGAAGTCGGTCGGTTACTGTAACGATGTGTTCAGCGATTCTCAGGGCCATATCCCTGCCTTCGATGGCGCAGGGGCCGGCCATCAGTAAAAATGATGCAGAATCGGTGTTTTTCAGCTTCGGTATCGAGATCATACTGGTATTGGTGTAGATATTGATAAATGTTTTGCGAATGTACGGCTATCCTTAATGTTCTCTTTGCACTCTGCGGATTTCTTGAAACAGAACCCTTATAAATGACTGATTTCCTGCTTTTTTTTATTTTGAACGGGGATTGTGCATTAAAATGAAGTGTTTAAAAAATTTTTGAAAAAGTGAACTGAAATATCTTTCTTTGTGGCGATTTTAACCAAAAAGTGATTATAAAATGTCAGCAATTGCAGAAAGAGTTAAGCAAATTATCGTCGAAAAACTCGGCGTTGAAGAGTCGGAGGTTACACCGGAAGCAAACTTCCAGAACGACTTGGGAGCAGACTCTCTAGACACCGTTGAATTGATTATGGAATTCGAAAAGGAATTCAATCTTTCTATTCCTGACGATCAGGCAGAGAACATCGGTACAGTTGGTCAGGCTGTTGCATATCTGGAAGAAAACGTGAAGTAATCCGGTTTTTACCAGTACAATCTTCTATTTCTGTCCCAATTTTATGAGTTTTAAGCGAGTTGTAATTACAGGAATGGGCGCATTGACGCCCGTTGGCAATGATGTTCCTACCTTTTGGTCAAATCTGGTTGCAGGCGTAAGCGGTGCGGCCCCCATCACGCGGTTCGATGCCGAGAAGTTTCGTACCCGCTTTGCGTGTGAGGTAAAAGGCCTGGACGTTACCAATTACATCCCTCGGCAAGAAGCCCGTAAAATGGACCCCTTTACACAATACGCCGTCATCGCAGCTGATGAAGCGATGAAGGACGCCGGCTTTGACGCAGATACGCTTGATCTCGACAAAGCCGGTGTAATTTGGGGCTCCGGAATCGGCGGCCTCAAAACTTTCGAGGAAGAAGTGATGAACTTCTCCGAGAACGGCAGGACACCCCGCTTCAACCCTTTCTTTATCCCGAAAATGATCGTTGACAGTGCCTCAGGTGTACTTTCGATCCGATATGGTTTCCGGGGGCCTAATTTTATCACAGTGTCTGCTTGCGCTTCGGCAACCAACGCATTGATCGACGCATTCAACTATATCAAACTTGGTTTGATGAATGTGTGTATCTCCGGCGGTTCGGAAGCGGCGGTAACGATTGCCGGTGTAGGCGGTTTCAATGCATTGAAAGCATTGTCCGAAAGAAACGATTCGCCCGAAACGGCTTCGCGCCCTTACGATAAAGACCGCGATGGTTTCGTGCTTGGAGAAGGCGGGGCGGCTATTATCCTGGAAGAACTCGAGCATGCAAAAGCACGGGGAGCCAAAATATACGCCGAAATGATTGGTGCCGGCATGTCGTCCGACGCCTATCACATCACCGCTCCGCATCCGGAAGGCCTGGGAGCTTACATGGTAATGAAAAATGCGATCGAGAATGCAGGTATCAAGCCTGAGGACATCGACTACATTAATACCCACGGTACATCCACCCCGATCGGTGACCCGCAGGAGATCAAGGCCATAGAAAAATTCTTCGGCGAGCATGCATATGATCTAAGTATCAGCTCTACGAAATCGATGACAGGGCATTTATTGGGAGGAGCAGGAGCCATCGAAGCTGCGGCCTGTATTATGGCGATCAGAGACCAGGTCGTGCCGCCAACCATTAACCATTTTACCGACGATCCGGAAATCAATCCGCGGTTGAAGCTTACTTTCAATAAAGCTGAAAAACGTCGTGTAAATATTGCTTTGAGCAATACTTTCGGTTTCGGAGGTCATAATGCATCAGTCGTTTTCAAAAAGTATGAAGACTGATTAATTCTCTACCATTGGCAAAGCGAATTCTTATACCGATACTTTCCCTTTTCAGGACCGGAAGTGCTGAGGACAAAAAATTTAAGGAGTCGATTGCGCATGTAATAGGCGACAAGCCTTCTAATCTGGGCGTTTATCAGCTGGCTTTCAGGCATACATCCGCCTCTCGCGAGACTGCTATCAAGGGTTTCAGGGAATCGAACGAGCGTTTGGAATACCTGGGCGATGCGGTACTCGGTATGGTGGTAGCTGAATTTCTTTTTACTAAATATCCCTATAAGGACGAAGGATTCCTGACCGAAATTCGCTCTCGGATTGTAAACCGTGAATCTCTGAACCAGATTTCGCGAAAACTTGGTCTTGATCGGCTGATCGAATATGACGGCAACCGTCGCGGCATGTCTCCCCGCTCGTCTATGTACGGCGATGCGCTCGAAGCGTTTGTAGGAGCTATTTACCTGGACAAAGGTTTCCGCTTCACGCGAACCTTCATTATCAGCAAACTGATCACGCATTACGATCTGGACAATATTATCCAGAACAATGTGAACTTCAAAAGCCTTATCATCGAATGGGCGCAGCGCGAAGGCAAGGAGATACGCTTCGAAATACTCGAAGAGCGGGGCACCCGCCATCACCGCGAATTTATTTCCCAAATACTCGTTAACGACGAGCCTTTCGCCGTAGGAAATGGTTTTACCAAAAAGAAAGCCGAACAATCCGCATCGGAGCAGGCTTGTGCAATTCTTGAATTGAAATAACACTCCATACTGATAAATGCGCGCTCATTGGCTACCCAATGAGCTAACTGTGTTTTTGTCATTTTATAAGATAGAAAACGGCCATTTTGTCTGTGTTTTTAAATAAAAGTTGCAAAAACGGCCATTCTGTCTGATAAATTTCGTCCTTTTCTGGCTCGGAACGGTAGTTGTTATATAAGGGCATAACCGCAAGGGGTTAAAAATCTGAAATCTTAGAACAACAAAACCTTATAACAATGAGCACATTAGTCAAACATTTCGCAGGTCCATCTTATTTGAACGGATTTTTTGGTAAGGATCTATTCCACGAGTATAACAACCCTGCTTTCGCAGGCACCGTACCAGCTGTGAATGTGGTTGAAAGTAAAGAAGGCTTCCGCATTGAAGTAGCAGCTCCCGGTCTTCAAAAATCTGACTTTAAACTCAACCTCGAGAAAAATCAACTGACCATTTCGGCGGAGAAAGAGCAGAAGGAAGAAGAGAACAATGAGAAATACACCAGGAAAGAATTTAAATACACTTCTTTCCAAAGAACCTTCACTTTGCCCAACACCGTGGATGGCGAAAAAATCCAAGCAAACTATGCCGACGGCATCCTAAGCATTGCACTGCCAAAGCGTGAGGAAGCGAAAGAAAAACCTGCGCGTCTAATCGAGATCGCATAGTCGGACGAATCCAAATGATGGGCGTTATTCGTAAGGATAGCGCCTTTTTTATGGATGCCTTTTGATAATCCCCTGGCAGGATATTTTAGTAAATTCCTAAATAGAATATCTTTGTTAAAAGATGTTAAACGAATCTACGACGGGAATAATTTGTTAATCGATTTACGTTATTTGTCTATAAAAATATAACCCCAACATATGTCTATGAAAACAAATTGGAAAGGTTTGGTGTTGGTTGGGTTGATTTCAAGTGCGTCAACCATAGCTGGCCTCAAACTCCTGGCTCCTGATAATGATAAAGATGTAATTTTTAAAGAAGCGGCTTCTGAAAATATAGCGCGCTTCACATCGGCAGGTGCCCCTGCGGGTGCTCCGGGTGATTTCGTTTATGCAGCCGAGGCCACTACACCGACCGTTGTCCACATTAAATCCACCAGTACAAGGCAAGCGTCCCGTGGGCAGCAGCAAATTCCCGATATTTTTCGTGACTTTTTCGGAGATGATTTCGGAGGTCAGCGCGGCCCGCAGCAATCGGAGGCGACCGGTTCAGGCGTGATTATTTCCAATGATGGCTATATCGTTACCAATAACCACGTGGTGGAAGGTGCGCAGGAGTTGGAAGTGACTTTACATAATAAAAGCAAATTCCGCGCGAAAGTGATCGGTACAGATCCTTCTACCGACATTGCGGTGATTAAGATCGACGGAAAAGATTTGCCTGCGGTAACGCTGGGTAATTCAGATGCTGTGAAAGTAGGAGAATGGGTAGTCGCCGTGGGTAACCCTTTCAACCTCGAATCTACTGTAACAGCCGGTATTGTGAGTGCAAAAGGCCGTGGATTAGGCATTATCGGTCAATCACGTCGAAACCAAATGCAGCCAACTTCTTCTGCCCCAGGCGATTCGCCGTTGGAATCATTTATCCAGACTGACGCCGTTGTGAATCCTGGAAACAGTGGTGGTGCATTGGTGAATCTCAAAGGCGAGCTGATCGGAATCAATACCGCGATCGCCAGCCCAACGGGTAGTTTTGCAGGTTATGCATTTGCAGTGCCTTCGAGCATCGTGAAAAAAGTGTCGAGCGATCTGATCAAATTTGGTAATGTACAACGCGGTTACCTGGGTATTTCCCTGGATGACCTAGACAGCAGAAAAGCCGAAGAATACGGTGTGAAGGTAAATGACGGCGTTTATGTCCGTGACTTCACCGAAAATAGCGCTGCAAAAGCAGGCGGCGTGAGCAAAGGTGATGTAATCGTAAAAGTAGATGGTGCCAACATTCATTCGATCCCTGAATTGCAGCAGTCTATCGGCTTGCACAAACCTGGCGATAAAGTGAATCTTACTGTGAATCGCGACGGTAAAGAAAAAGACCTGAGCATTACGTTGCGCAACCGGACAGGTGGTTCAGAGATCATCAAACGTGACGAATCAGCAGCTGTAATGAGTTCGCTAGGCGCGCAGTTTGGTAATCTGACGGATCAGGAAAAGCAAAGACTATCGCGTTACAAAATCGATGGTGGTGTGAAAGTATTGTCGATCGACGGCGGCAAATTTGCTCGCTCGCAGGTGGAAGAAGGTTTCATTATTACCAAAGTGAATGGTAAGGCGGTGAAGACGGTGAAGGAATTTGAAGCGGCCATCGCCGGTAAGGAAGAATCGATGGTGCAGTTTGAAGGGCTTTACCCCGATGCTCCTTACGATATCTACTCATTCGGATTCAGATTGTAATTCAATCAAAACGCATAAATAAAGGGCTGTGATGATCACCATCGCAGCCCTTCTTGTATAATGCATGCTATTAAAGCATAAACTTCAATTTGATTACCTCTTTCTCACTCAGGAAGCGCCATTTGCCGCGAGGCAGGTCTTTCTTATTCAAACCTGCAAAAACTGTGCGGTCGAGCTTCTGAACTTCATATCCCAAATGCTCGAACATCCGGCGAACGATACGATTGCGGCCGCTATGGATTTCAAGACCTACAACGAATGCGTCCGGCGTTACGATACCCACTTCGTCGGGGCGGATAAAGCCGTCCTCCAATTCAACACCATGTTGCAAGGTTTCGAAATCTTCGGTAGCAATGGGCTTGTCCAGTTCTGCCTGATAAATCTTCTTGATACCGCTTGACGGGTGTGTCAGCTTTTCAGCTAATTCACCATCATTTGTAAGTAACAACAAGCCAGTTGTATTGCGGTCGAGGCGGCCTACCGGGTATACGCGCTCCGAACATGCGCCAGCGATCAGATCGAGGACGGTTTTGCGCTCTTCAGGATCGTCGGTGGTGGTGATGTAATCCTTCGGTTTGTTGATCAGAATATACACCATTTTCTCCGGGTTCAATGCCTTCTTGCCGTATTTCACCACGTCGGTTGGCCTCACCTTATAACCCATTTCGGTGATGGTCTTGCCATTTACCGAAATCTGGCCCGAAGAAATCAGATCGTCGGCCTCACGGCGGGAGCAAATTCCCGCATTCGCGATGTATCGGTTGAGACGGATCTCGTCGCTTTCCTCCTTATCCTTCTGTTTGGGCGATTTCTTTTTCTGCTCATAGTAATCCAAATTGTAACGAGGAGCAGTCTCATAGCGGCCTACTCGTCTTTCCAAGCCACTACGGCTTTCTTGCTCGTCGTCCTGAAACCGTGAACGGAGTGGCTTGTCGGCGGGCTCTTCTCTATCGTCTTTTTTTTTAAACGCAGGTCTTTCAGAGTTCCGGTCGAATGAACGTACGGGACGCTCGCCATTGTCTCTTTCTGAACGTGGCTTAAACTCCCGTCCACCCTCGCTTCTCTCAACTCTTGGCTTGAACTCGCGGTCGCTACTATCTCTTTCAGTGCGCGGCTTGAACTCACGCGCACCCTCATTTCTGTCACCTCTCGGCTTGAATTCGCGATCGCTACTATCTCTTTCGGTGCGTGGCTTGAACTCACGCGCACCCTCATTTCTGTCACTTCTTGGCTTGAACTCGCGGTCGCTACTCTCTCTTTCGGTGCGTGGCTTGAACTCACGCGCACCCTCATTTCTGTCACCTCTCGGCTTGAATTCGCGATCGTCTCTTTCCGGACGGGGTCGGAACTCACGTTCGTCGTTATCTCTATCAAATCGGGGTTTTGACTCACGATTGCGGTCGTTTTGTTCAAAACGAGGCTTTTCAGAACGGTCGCCAAATGGTTTTCTGTCACCGGGGCGGGAGTCGCTTTTAGCAAAATCCTTTTTAAAACTACGTTCAGAAGAACCGCCTTCACGACGGAATGAACGTTCGTTGCCAGATCCACTTTTGTCAGAACCGTATTTTTTGAAATCCGGCTTACCGGAGCCCGGTTTGTCGAAACGTGGCTTGTCGAAGCCCGGCTTACCGAAGCTCGGCTTATCGAAGCGCGGGCGATCTTCTCTGGGTTTCTCGTGGTCGAAATTAGGACGTGCTTTCTGGCCTTTGCTTTCGGCAGAGGCTGAAAATTTCAGGCTGGATTTTTTGATGCTTGGTTTGCTGAACCGGCTTTCGGTCTCCGGTTTTGTGCGTTTGAAGTAGCCGCCTCCGCTTTTGGAGCCTCCGGCTGATGGACGGGCACTGTTGCCGCCTCTGGAATCGTTTCTGTTTCTCATTAGGAATGCAGTATCACTACTGGATTTATTTCCTCTTACAAATTTACCTTGTAACCGATTAGTGCCTTAGTTCGCACAATATGGTTTGAATTGCCACTAAAACTGGTTGGCCAACGTATCTGATGGTCAGAGTACTTGTATTATACAAAATTTAGCCTGCAAAGATACGGGAATTTTTTGAGTAAATATTTTTGAAAGTGTTTATGTCAAAAATGATACGGAAACGTTTATAAGTTCTATCGGTGAAATCCGGTCTGACAGCCTGTTTTTACCTAACTAAACCTTCATTAACAAGTTCATTATGTCAGTTGAGACGCAGGTTCAGCCTTTGTGGAAACCGGGAAGGACCCTATTCGAGCAGTCCAATCTCAAAAAGTATATGGACTGGCTGTTCGTCAAAAAGGGGCTCTATTTCCGATCGTATCATGATCTTTGGGAATGGTCGGTGACTGACCTGGAAGATTTTTGGGAAAGTCTTTGGAACTATTTCAATATCAAATCGCATGATTTATACCTGGAAGTGCTTCAAAGGCCCATCAGCGGTTTCATTGGCACGCGCTGGTTCACCCGCTCCAAGCTGAACTATGCTGAACATATTTTCAGGAACAAAACAAAAGACCGCCCGGCGATCCTCTTTCAATCGGAAAGATCCGAACTGACGGAAATTTCGTGGGAAACGCTCGAAATGCAAGTGGCTGCAGTTTCCACCTGGCTGAAACAGCGAGGTGTGAAGCCTGGTGATCGGGTCGCGGCAGTGTTGCCGAATATTCCCGAGGCAGTAGTAGCATTTCTGGCTACTAGCGCGGTAGGCGCTGTGTGGTCATCTTGTTCACCTGATTTCGGAAAACCCGCCATTACCGAGCGCTTCTCGCAAATTGAGCCAAAGGTATTGTTCACGGTCGATGGCTATGTGTACAATGGCAAAAGCTACGACATCACCTCTTTCGCCGGTGAGCTCTCCGCAGCGCTTCCCAGCGTGAAAGACACGGTCCTAATCAGCAATATATTCTCGGAGACCCGCCCCGACCGCTTTACTTCGTGGGATGACATTCTGCATTTCGAAAATTTCGGTATCGATTTCGAGCCGGTACCCTTCGACCATCCGATCTGGATTCTCTATTCGTCGGGTACCACGGCTAAGCCGAAAGCCATCACGCACAGTGTCGGCGGTTGCCTAATCGAACATTTGAAGGCACTGGTGCTTCATCAGAATGTAAAGCCGGGCGACCGGTACTTCTGGTATTCGACAACCGGCTGGATGATGTGGAATTATGCATTAAGCTCATTGCTTTGCGGGGCCACGTTGGTCATGTACGATGGTGCACCAGCTTATCCGTCATCGCAAGTCCTCTGGACATTGGCCGAGAAGGCCCGCATTACGCATTTCGGAAGCGGCGCTGCCTTTTTTATTGCCTCCATGAAAAGTGGCGTCAGCATAACTTCAGAGCGGCTGGGCCATCTCGAAACAATCGGTTCGACAGGCTCCCCACTGCCGCCAGACGCATTCGAATGGATTTATAAACACGTTAAGAAAGATGTGTGGTTGATCTCGCTCAGCGGGGGCACCGACGTGTGCAGCGCGTTCGTAGGCGGTTGCCCGATCCTGCCCGTGTATGCGGGGGAGATTCAATGCAGGATGTTAGGTGCCAGGATCGAGGCTTTTGATGAAAACGGTAAACCAGTGCTGAATGAGATGGGGGAAATGGTGATCACACAGCCGATGCCCTCGATGCCCATCTATTTCTGGAATGACGATCACGACGAAAAATATATATCCAGCTACTTCGAAATGTACCCGCACGTATGGCGGCACGGTGACTGGATTAGGATCACGGACAGGAAATCGGTCATCATTTATGGTCGTTCCGATGCTACCTTGAACAGGGGCGGCGTCCGCATTGGTACTGCCGAAATATACCGGGCCGTAGAAAGCATTCCGGATGTGAAGGACAGCCTCGCGGTTTATCTCGAAAAATCGAATGGAGAGGGTACGATCTCACTTTTTGTCGTCTTGGTAAAAGATAAGGAATTGACGGAGGAGCTCAAAAGGCAGATCAAAGATACTTTACGCACTCAATACAGCCCACGCCACGTGCCCGACACGATCGAACAGGTAGGTGATATTCCGTATACAATCAACGGTAAAAAGATGGAGGCACCGATGAAACGTATCCTTATGGGACAAGATCCAGCGAAATGCATTAATATCGATACCATGCGCAATCCCGAGTCCCTGAAAGCATTCATCTAGTAATTCGTGCTGTTGGTATGTTAACAGCCTGCATTCATTTGCATTAGGCAACCAAAATTATTTAATTCACGTTGGGGAAATATCCGTTTCTCCAACGTGACGCCAGCATACTCCTAATTTTTACAGGTATGAACTCAGAAAGACCCCAGCCCCCGATCCAGAACTCAAGATCCGTAGTTCGTTTGCCTATTATCATCGCGATCACGCTTGCGGCGGGGATGCTGCTGGGAAGTACCTTTTTTAGCGGCGGGAAAAAGCTCTCCGACGTGGCTAAGGGGTATGGAAAGTTCAGGGAGGTGTTAATGCTGGTGGAAAACAATTATGTGGATTCGGTGAATACCGACGAACTGGTGGATTTCTCAATTTCCAAAATGCTCGAAAAACTTGACCCTCATACAGCCTATTTCAACGCAGAGGAAGCGACGGCGGCCAGGTCACAGCTCGAATCTGGTTTTGATGGCATCGGGGTCGAATTTAATATCTACAATGATACGGTTTATGTGGTAACGCCATTGAGCGGAGGCCCATCGGAAACCGCGGGTATTCAGAGCGGTGACCGCATTATATCGGTTAATAAAGAAAATCTTTCCGGCCCGGGCGTCACCAATGCGCAAGTTTACAAGCTGCTGCGCGGCAAACGGGGTACGAAAGTTGATTTGGCGATCGAAAGGGTTGGTTTAAATGAGAAAATGAACTTTGCAGTAGTCCGCGATCGCATTCCGACCTATTCGGTAGATGCGTCATATATGGTGGATGATGAAATAGGGTATATCAAAGTAAGCCGTTTTTCTGAGACTACTTTCGACGAATTCAAATCAGCATTGAAAACATTGAAAGCTAATGGTTTAAAAAACCTTATCCTGGATTTGCGCGGCAATCCGGGCGGCTATATGGAGCGTGCTACCAGCATGGCTGACGAGTTTATTGCAGGAGATAAATTGCTGGTTTACACCGAAGGCAAAGACAGCCGCTTCGATCGTAAAACACGGTCGCATGTGGATGGTTTGTTCGAACAGGGGCCGCTGATCGTATTGGTGGATGAAGGCAGCGCCTCTGCTTCCGAAATCCTGGCAGGCGCATTGCAGGACCACGACCGCGCATTGGTAGTGGGAAGAAGATCCTACGGTAAAGGTCTTGTACAAATGCCGATCAAGCTTTCGGATGGCTCTGAATTGCGTTTAACAATTTCGCGCTATTACACGCCAAGCGGTCGTAGCATTCAGAAGCCCTACGAATTGGGCAAAGGCGAAGATTACAGCCAGGATTTGACCCACCGCTACGAAAGCGGCGAACTTTTCAATGTCGACAGCATCAAATTTGATAAGAGTAAAATTTACAAAACCGATGGTGGCCGTATCGTATATGGTGGCGGTGGTATTACGCCGGATATATTCGTTTCGAAAGACACTTTAATGAATAGTAAATACCTCTTTGAACTGTATTCCAAAAATATCATCCGCGAATATGCGCTGCGGTATGCCAATGAAAATCAGAAACGCCTCGAAAAGCAGGTGTTCAAAGAATATCTGAAATCATTCCAGGTCTCAGATGCCATGATTGCAGAGCTTGTGAAAGATGCTTCGAAAGCTGGTATCAAGCCGAATGAGAAAGAGCTGAACCTTTCCAAATCGCTCATTACTTCGCAGACCAAGGCGATCATCGGTCGTTATGTATGGGGTAGAAAGCAGAAAAACGGCCTGAATAACGAGGTATTCCAGGTGCTCAATCCTACGGACAATGTTTACCAACAGGCGGTGCAGCTTTTCAATCAGGCGGCGCAGTTGGAAAAAGGGCAGTTTAGCAGCCTGAATATTCCTAAGAACAAAAAATAAAGTCACTCCACACCATCCAACTCAATGTCCCGTATTGCATTTATTACCGGAGCCACATCCGGTATAGGTAAGGCCACAGCAGAAGCATTTGCCGGGGTCGGTATTGACCTCATTTTATGTGGCCGCCGCCAGGACCGTCTCGACGAAGTGGCGGAAGCATTATCGTCAAAAGTGAAAGTCACCACGTTGCTGTTCGACGTCCGGGATAAGGGCGCTGTTCTGGCGGCGGTTGGAGCATTGCCCGACGATTGGAAAAACATTGATATTCTCGTCAACAACGCGGGCAATGCCCACGGTCTCGGCTCGCTGGATGAAGGTGACACCGACGATTGGGATGCAATGATGGATGGCAACGTAAAAGGGCTCCTGTACGTTTCAAAAGCTATTATCCCGCTACTTTTAGAACGCGGGAAAGGACATATTGTGAATATTAGTTCGATCGCAGGAAAGCAAACCTACGCTAACGGCGTAGTTTATTGTGCTTCTAAGGCGGCCGTTGAAGTGATCAGTGAAGGAATGCGCCTGGAACTGACCCAGCATGGCATCAAAACGACCAATGTGGCACCAGGCGCGGTGGAAACTGAATTTTCCCTCGTTCGCTTCAAAGGGGATGAAGAAAGAGCGGACAAAGTGTACCAGGGTTTCGACCCATTGCAAGCCGGGGATGTTGCCGATGCGATTCTTTACGCAGTTAATGCGCCTGACCGCGTTACCATTGCCGATATCACGATTCTGGCCGGAGCGCAGTCGGCCGCGACCACCATTCATCGCAGATAGAATTTTCTTTGGTTTTTGGCCATTATCCAGGCCAAAACCAATACCTTTGTCATTCTTTTTTGAGCCCCAGCTTGCAGTTTATGTAAGTTGGGGACATTTTGAATGCCTATGAAAAGTTTTGATCAAAGTTCCTCCGCTGAATCGACAACTGCAGTTCCGGCTTCCCAGACAGTCTTTCCGATCCTTCTGGCGCTGAGTTTTTCCCACTTGCTGAATGACACGATGCAGTCACTTATTCCATCGATTTACCCGATGGTGAAAGATTCATTTCATCTCAGCTTTTCTCAAATCGGCCTGATTACGTTTACGTTCCAGATAAGCGCTTCTGTTTTTCAGCCACTTGTAGGCTCGTTTACCGATAAAAGACCACAGCCTTATGCTTTGGCGGTAGGAATGTGTTTTACGTTGCTGGGGCTCGTGTCGTTGTCCATGGCAGATAGCTTCCACATTGTGCTGCTCTCGGTGGGTTTGATCGGCATTGGTTCGGCGGTATTCCATCCGGAAGCTTCCCGCGTTGCGCGGATGGCGTCAGGGGGCAAGCATGGCATGGCCCAGTCGCTTTTTCAGGTGGGTGGTAATGCGGGTAGTTCGCTAGGACCATTGCTGGCCGCGTTGATCCTGTTGCCATATGGTCGCTTTCAGGTGATCTGGTTTTCACTGGTAGCATTGTTGGCAATCATCATTCTTTCGTGGGTAGGAGGCTGGTATAAGCAAAACCTGACCAACGTCGTCAGGAAAGCAGCGACTTCTGTCAAAGCGGAAGCGCCGTTCTCGAAATCCAAAGTGGTGGTATCGATTGGCATTCTGCTGCTGCTCATTTTCTCGAAATACATTTATATGGCTAGCATTTCGAGCTATTTCACCTTTTATCTGATCGATAAATTTGGCGTATCCATACAAAGCTCACAGATTTATCTGTTTGCTTTTCTCTTCGCGGTAGCGGCAGGGACGTTTGTCGGCGGGCCGGTTGGTGATCGCATCGGGCGGAAATATGTGATCTGGATTTCAATCCTCGGCGCGGCGCCATTCGCATTGCTGCTGCCTTACGTTGATCTTTTCTGGACGGGTGTTTTGAGCTGCATTATCGGTCTGATTTTGTCCTCCGCATTCTCGGCAATTTTAGTGTACGCGCAAGAACTGATTCCAGGAAAAGTGGGCATGATCGCGGGTCTTTTCTTCGGTTTTGCGTTCGGGATAGCCGGTATCGGTTCTGCGATTCTAGGGACATTGGCTGACAAGACCAGTATCGAATATGTATTCTGGATTTGCTCTTTTTTGCCGCTGATTGGATTGCTGACAGGGTTTTTACCGAATTTGGAAAAACGCGCCTAGGTGCAGGAAGATTTAGTCAAAAAGGGCCTCCCTGATGCCCACTGGCGGGGCCATTTGATCTATTACTTCGAGGGATATTATGTTTGCGCCCTTCCGTTGCCGCGATTGTTTTGAGGTGGTCTTCAATAATCTGCGAAATAGTGATCTGCCGGGCTGCTGCACCCTCATATAAGCCAGGACCGTAATCTTCTTTCATAAAGTTCAGATGAGTTTCATGCTATGAGTATGCGCATAAAATTGATATATGCGCAATTCAAGATTTAACCCGCAATAGCAACGCCGGATCGGGGCACAAATTCAGATAATAATCCCGGTCAGCGACGTTACAAACGCCCGGGAAATCACCTATATAATTTCCCATATCCCGGATAACCTGAAAATGCAGATGCGGCGGCCAGTCGCCATTCTCGGGATAGGGGCCGATGGAGGCGAAGCGTTCACCTTGCCCGATGTGTTGGCCGTTATATAGCCCCGATAGCGAGTCCAAAGACAAGTGGCCGTAGAGCGTGAAAAACGTTACTCCGGCTATTTCATGGACAAGAATAATGGTAGGCCCGTAATCACCGTAATGATCATTGAATGCAAAACTGTGAACAGTTGCGTCCAGCGGAGCATAAAGCGCGGTGCCGGCATCGGTCCATAGGTCAACACCCAGGTGGATGCTTCGGGGCTTTTCGGCATTGGCAGTGAAATGTTTCCGATGTCTATAAATAACGCGGTCTTCACCGTATCCTCCGATTCCATTGTAAGTGTTCCCCGATAATAGCTCTTCAAAAACATAGGCTGTAAAATCGCGTGTTTCGAAAAGGTCGCGTTTAAGCAAATCCGTATTATTGGCGGTAAAGTCCAGATTCCGATATGGTTTGTCGTTCCGGATAATAGGCGCTGATGTGCAATACTCGCGAAGTTTTTGAATCAGTTCTGACATGTTATACGGAGCTAAAAGCAATCTGGCAAGCCCTGAGACCTGCCAGATTTGAACAACATTATTTTGGATCAAGCGCTTGCTTAATGCGCTGAGATACATCTTGCAAATGGTAGCGGGTGTTTTTGTCGGTGCTTTTAGCGATCGCTGCTGTTAGCGACGTCTTCAAACTTTCCAAATGTGCACGTGCAATGGACGGCAGGTCGGTTTTTTCGAGCTCTACCGATCGTGTTGAGAAACCATAGGTAATGCCGACCGGTATTGACTGAACATTCGCCCGGCCAGGTTTCAGCAGGCTGATCAACTTTTCAGCATACACTTTTTGCAGGTTTCTGCGGTATAGATCGATCGTTTTGCCGGTTTTAGTTTCCGACCAAATCCCTGCTTCGAGATCAGTAAAGAGGTCGTCGAGAGAGTAATATTTGGCCGAAACCCCTGTTTCCATCAAACGTACAGCACGGTCACCTGCGAAGAGAGCAGTTATTGCATATTCATGTAATGCCTTAATGGCCTCCACGCCCGTTTCGGGCTTCACCTTGTTCAGGATATTCTGGTCGAGGAGCCAGGTCGGCGTTTTAAAAAGTTGCGTGTTCAGGAAGTCGACGGCTTTTTTTTGGGTAACTTTCGGAACAGTGGTGAAGGTCGGGCCTTCCATATCGTAGGTGGTTGGAGTGTCGTAAATGCCGCCCACGTTTTTGATCACGTGTCCGAGGTATCGGCGATACTGTGTCACCACATTGCCATAAATCTCATCCAGCTCCTTATAACTTTCACCATCCTCTTTGCTCCATTCGATCAGGTTTGGGATAATGCGTTTCAGGTTTTTGATGCCATATTCCGAGGCCTTCATTGCATTGTCGCTCAGGTCTTCCGTTTGGTAACGGGGATCGTACGGGCTGATTTCCGTTCCAAAGTGCAGGCGGTCGTCTTTGTAGGCCTCTTTGGTCAGCTCGTTCAGGACCAGCTTTTCAGCCTTTGCATCCTTGTCGGGGAAATTGCTGTAACCCCACTGAATAGCCCATTTGTCGTAATCGCCAATGCGCGGAAAAAGGTTGGTAATGCCATCTTCGGGTTGGGCTACATAATTGAAACGGGCATAATCCATGATCGAGGAGGTGTGGCCATGTTCTTCCACCCAGGCTTTGTCGCGCAATTTTTCGACCGGCGTTGCTGAGCTTGCGCCCATATTGTGGCGAAGGCCCAGCGTATGTCCGATCTCGTGGGATGATACGAAACGCACGAGCTGTCCCATCAATTCATCGTCAAACTTCTTCCCTCGGGCTTTTGGGTCGACGGCTGCTGCCTGGATAATGTACCAGTTGCGCAAAAGCCGCATTACGTTGTGATACCAGCCAATGTGACTTTCCAAAATCTCGCCGCTGCGGGGATCATGCACGTTAGGCCCGTAAGCGTTCTGGATATCGGCCGCGAAATAGCGGATTACCGAGTAGCGCGCATCTTCAAGGCTCATCGTCGTGTCATTTTCCGGCCAGTATTCACCACGGATGGCATTTTTCCAGCCCGCTTTTTCGAAGGCAACCTGCCAGTCATCGACACCGAGTTTCAGGTATTTGCGCCATTTTTCAGGAGTTGCGGGATCGATGTAATAAACGATAGGCTTCTTGGGCTCGATCAATTCACCGTTTTGCTGCTTGCGGGCGTCTTCCGCATTTTTAGGCTCGAGGCGCCATCTAACCGCAAAAACCTCGGTGTCGGAGCGCTGCGATTCTTCACCGAATGTGGCGTATTGGTTGGCAAAATAACCCACGCGACTGTCGAAGATCCGCTTTTTCATCGGCGTCTTTGGCAGCAGGATCAGCGAGGTGTTCATTTCAAAAGTGACCACACCGGCGTCAAGACCGGAAGGCAGATATTGCCCGATGGAAGGAACGGGTGTCGGTGTGAGTAGCTGCGGCGTTACCGCGAAGGTTTTTACCGATCGTATTTCCGTATTTATTGGAAAGGAGCTAATTTTTTCAATAAACGAAGCTTCTTTTTTAAATGTGGCCAGTTTCAAAAGTTGCTTACTGACTGAGCTCAACGAGAAAACCTGATTGTCGGCATTGAAATAGTCCGTTACATCGATGACCGAGGATTTCGACGGCTCTTTTTTCGCTGCTTTAATATCAAAAACGCCAATAATCGGGTCGGAATTGGAGTTCTTAACAGCCTGGAATATCGGTTTGGTGCTGTCAGGGCTGGTGACTACGATGGTCACTGAGCGTAGCAACAGATTGTTATCCAGGCCTTTTTCCCAACGGATCAGCTGACGGTTTACTTCCTCGCCGCCAAAAATCCCGCCGCCCGCCGCTGTCTTGGAATAACGGGTAACGGCCATAATGTCGCGGTTCAATAGCGAATCCGGGATTTCGAAATACCATTTATCGTCCACTTTATGCACCGAAATCATGCCTTTCTGGCTCACGGCATTGGTACTGTCGATCAGGTCCTTGAATGCTTTCGGTCCCTTCTTTTTGTCATCTTTCAGTTTGTCTTTCACTGCCGACGCCACTGCGTCCACGGCTTTGTCGATTTTGACATCTTCCTGCTTTTCTTTTTTTTTCTTTCGTTGTGCCTGCGCGTCGTGCATATACACGAATGCCAGCGCCGCGAGGAGAAGGTAACGCATCAATCTCATAGAGTTTGGTTTGGTTGTGGGTAAAGTATTAAATGAATAAATCAGAGGCAGGGATATTAACGGGCCATGAGTTCGGCGAGTACGCCTTCTTTGAGGGCATATTTGGAAACCTGGATCTCACGTATACCATGTGTTTTAAGGACGTAGTCGATCAGGCATACAGCGACGACAATCATATCGACCCGCAATTCGATCATGCCGGGAATGGCCATACGCTCGTCGTGGTTGCCCGACAGGATCAGGGCATAGGCGCGATAGAACTCTTCCAGCGGGATATCGAAATCGGTGAGATGTGAGGGCGGCCAACCGTTGGTCCGGTAATGAAAGTCAACATCGACCAAAGTATCAAATGTGCCCGACGATCCTACCAGCTTTCCGGGTGCATACTGGTGAACCGCATTGGCCAGTGGAATGAGGTTTTCATCAAAATGGTTATAAAGACTGCGACGGTCGGCTTGGGATAGTGGATCGTTCCGCATGAATTTCTCCATCAACCGCTGCCCACCGATCTCAAAGCTCTGTTTCCAGAAGATTTGTGAATGATTGCCGATGATGAATTCGACGCTGCCTCCGCCTATGTCCATGATCAGCGAAGGTTCGTCACCAATGTTAGCACCGTGGCGGACACCCTGATAAATGTACTCGGCCTCACGGTTGCCGTCGATGACGGTGACTTCAATATTGGTTTTCTGCAGGATTTCAGAACAGAATTCATGCCGGTTTTCTGCATTGCGCACCGCGCTTGTGCCGAAAGCGAATGTCTTTTCGGGCATGACTTCAAAAGAATCGAGCTTTTCGCGGAAATAGGAGAGCACTGTCAGCGCGCGATCCTGCGCTTCGGGTGTGATGATGCGCTTGTTGATGCCACCCAGCCCGATCCTCGCCGGCCTGCTTTCGTGGAAAATCGTCTTGAAATGAGCGCCGTTCGGCTCGGCGATGAGCAGGTGAAAAGTGTTGGTGCCTAAATCAATTATTCCCAGTCTCGAACTCATATCGGGCTGTTTAATCTGTTAATGACTTTCGTTTCAATGCAATGGATACAAAAATAACCGAATTTTAACGACTTATTTCTTGATTTTCTGTTGAATATAGTTTTTCTTTGCAGTCCGATTTCAGAAACCAATTCAAAGAACATTAGAAATTATAAGCATGCTTATTATTAACATCAAAGACAACGAATCGATTGACCGCGCTCTTAAGCGTTACAAGAAAAAATTTGAAAGAACTGGTACAATGCGCCAGCTTCGTGCGCGTACTGCTTTTGAAAAGCCATCTGTAAAGCGTCGTTTCGAAGTTTTGCGTGCAGTTTACAAGGAAAAAACTTACGGTCATTTAGAAGACTAGTTCCTGGTGGAATGGTTCTCTGAAAGACTTCTATAGGATTATTGTATCCATACCATACGAAAAGGAGCTATCTTGATTAAGATAGCTCCTTTTCGTATGTTCGGCTTATGATAAAGCCATTTTTGGAATTTCTGCAGTTCGAAAAGCGCTCCAGCGCGCATACCATCAAGTCGTACCAGACCGATCTCGACCAGTTTCAGAAATATCTTCTTTTTCAATACGAATGCGCGGAACCTGAAACGGCCAAGGCGCCGATGTTGCGCTCGTGGGTGGTGAGCCTGATGGAAGAAGGGCTTAATCCATCGTCTATTAACAGAAAAATCGCTGCTCTTCGGACTTTTTATGGATACTTAAGGAAGAAAAAGCACATTGACAGCGATCCCACGAAGATCCTCACGGCTTTAAAAACACGTAAGAAACTGCCAGCTTTTGTGGAAGAAAAATCCATGGAAATGCTGTTCGAGGAAGGCGTGTTTTCGGACGATTTCGAAGGCTTGCGCGACCGGGTGATTATGGAGCTGCTGTATGGAAGTGGGATCCGGCTTTCGGAGTTGGTGGAACTGGAAGTGAAAGACCTTAACTTGGCTGCGCGGACAATCCGGGTTTTTGGAAAGCGGTCGAAAGAGCGGATCGTGCCGGTTTCCACATCTTTGGCACAACTGCTTCAAAAATATATAGAACAGCGTGCGCCAGAGGAAGTTACTGACATTTTGCTTTTAACGGACTCAAATAAAGCCATTTACCATGTATTTGTGCAGCGTAAGGTAAAGCAATATCTTACTGCCGTGACTACGCTTTCCCAAAAGAGCCCGCACGTGCTAAGGCATACCTACGCGACGCACCTGCTCAACCGTGGGGCCGATCTGAATGCGATCAAAGAGTTGCTCGGCCATGCCAATCTGGCGGCCACGCAGATATACACCCATAACTCCATCGAAAAGCTTAAAAAAACACATCAACAAGCCCATCCCAAGGCCTGAAACCGATTTTTAAAGTTATATTTGCCTTTAGTGCAAATTCCAAAATATAATTTCGTCACTCCATTATGAATAATAGTTTCCAGGACGCAGTTGTAACGAAGTATAATATTTTCAATAGCCTGTTTCTGAGCCTGCCTTACCGCGGTATCTTTCAAACCGGCTCATTACTTCCAATACTAACTCAGCAAAGCGAAATCGGCTTTCAGGAAGGTAAATCTCCCAAAGAAATCATCGAGCATTTTTTTTCTGAGCTGCTGGAAACAGCTACCCCCAAGGAACGTGCGGATTTGCTTTTTGCATTTATCCAATACATCGAACGGCAGGTTGTACTGTTTGATTCCGTAGAGGATGCCGCATTTGACGAGACTCATGACCTGACGGGCAAAGGCTCGGTAAACTACCTGACAGAGCGGTTGGAAAATGACGAACTGAAAAAGAAGTTACTCGCCAAGCTGGAAGATTTCAGCGTTCGCATTGTGCTGACAGCCCATCCGACCCAGTTCTATTCGGGGAAGGTACTCGGGATTATCAACGATCTGGAAGACGCGATCAAGGAAAACGATTTTACAGAGGTTAATCAGCTGTTGTTACAGCTCGGTAAGACGGCTTTCATTAATCATGAAAAGCCTACACCGTTCGACGAGGCCGTGAGCCTGTGCTGGTTCCTTGAAAATGTATATTATGATGCCATCCCATCCATTCTCGAAAAACTGATCAATGGCCTGGGAATGAGCGTGCATGACTGGCCTTACCCAAATGTGTTCCGGCTGGGCTTCTGGCCGGGCGGCGACAGGGACGGTAACCCGTTTGTGAACCCTGAAATCACATTGAAAGTAGCTGACCGCTTGCGTGAAACGCTTTTGCGCGGCTATTACCGCGATATCCGCCAATTGAAACGCCGCCTTACCTTCAAAGGTGTGGACGATGCCATTTCGCTGGCTGAAAAGAAAATGAACAGCACCATTTTCGGGCCATTTGAAGAAGGTTACGAAAATGCACAGGAGCTGATCGACGAATTGCTTAAAGCACGAGAGGTGCTGGTTAACAAGCATCAGGGACTTTTTGTGGAGTTGCTGGATAACTTTATCCTGAAACTGAACCTCTTCGGGTTCTTCTTTGCAAGCCTGGATATTCGTCAGGACAGCCGTAAGCATGGCAAGGCTTGGGAAGATATTTTGAGGAGGTTGGAAAAGAAGGTCCCACTTCTGAAATACAGTGACTATCAGAGCTGGGATGAGGCTAAGAAAATCGATCTGCTCCTCTCGTTGAATATACCACTTCGCGACACAGACTATGAGGATGAGCTAACGAAGGACATTCTCGGATCGATAAGGGCTATTAAAACGATTCAGGAAAAGAATGGCGAAAAAGGCGCACACCGATATGTGATCAGTAATAATACTTCAGCACTGAATGTGATGGAGGTGTTGGCACTTGCCAAAAACCTGATTGCGGACGATGAGGGTAAAATGGCAGTCGATGTAGTGCCTCTGTTTGAAACGGTGGATGATCTTGCGAATGCCCCCGACATTATGCGCTCGCTGTATGAAAATGAGTATTACCGCAACCATTTGACCAATCGCGAAAACCACCAGACGATCATGGTGGGTTTCTCGGATGGAACTAAAGACGGCGGCTACTTGCGCGCCAACTGGTCTATCTACCGAGCCAAAGAGGAATTGACCAAGGTTTCGCGTGAATTTGGCATTAAAGTCACATTTTTCGATGGTCGTGGGGGACCTCCTGCGCGTGGCGGTGGCAATAACCATAATTTCTATTCCTCGCTCGGCAAGGACATCGAGGACAAAGAGATCCAGCTGACCGTGCAAGGGCAGACGATCAGTTCCAACTACGGCACTGTTACTACGGCCATGTACAATCTGGAAAGGTTATTCACAGCCGGATTGGAAAACCACCTTTTCAAAGGTCATCGTAATGATGAGTTGACAGAGGATGATAAAGACCTGATTGAGGAAATGGCAGAAATTGCCTACAATTCCTACCTGGACCTGAAAAACCATCCGAAGTTTGTCAAATACCTGGATAAAAAGACACCGCTGCGTTTTTACGGACAAACGAATATCGGAAGCCGTCCGACCAAACGGGGTAATGACGACGAAGGTTTGAAATTCGAAGACCTGCGCGCGATCCCGTTTGTAGGTTCATGGGCGCAGATGAAGCAGAATGTACCGGGCTTTTATGGCTTTGGAACGGCCATACAAGAACTTGTAAAGCAAAACAAGGTCGATGATATTAAAAAGCTCTATCAGAAATCTCTTTTCTTCCGTACGCTGATCGAAAATTCGATGCAATCGCTGTCGAAGGCATTTTTCCCGGCGACCAAATACCTGCGCGAGGAAGAGGACTACCGCGAATTCTGGGATAAAATGTATGACGAATTCCTGCTCACACGGGAATTGCTGCTCGAAGTATCCGGTCAGAAAGAACTCCTGGACAGCAACAATGTCACTAAGGTGTCCATTAAGACCCGCGAGCGCATCGTGTTGCCGCTGATTACCATTCAGCAATACGCATTGCAAATGCTCGCCGGTGACCCAAAGGACTTGCCGGTAGATGTTGAAACATATAATCAGCTTATTATCAGGGCGATGTTCGGTATTATTAACGCGGCCCGCAACTCGGCTTAGTATTAACTTTTTAAAGGAAGGTGCCGGTAAGAGAAATCTTGCCGGCATTTTTTATTAAAAACCTTTGGTGGCCAAAATTTCGGGGTGATATCTTTTCATCAATAACCAATAGGACGCTGCACCGATGAAGACTGACAAGGCAAGTTCTGCCAGTGGGGTGAGATGGCCATTTACGAAGTATCGAACCATCAAAATCAAGGCAAGCATTGCAACGCTGGGAATGCTGTTCTTTAGAATAATCCGGATGAGGACAAAGTGTCCTACCAAAATGATTTTCTTCACAAAATGATTGTAGATAAGAAAGCTTAACAGGCTCGTTGCGACGATGCTTGTGGCTACCCCATCGATTCCATATCCCGCAAGCAATGCAAACAGGATACCCATGGCAGTAATCATTCGGGTGATGAGGATGATTTTTAGGTATGATTTGGTCTGGCCGATTGCCTGGTAAATTGCTCCCGGAAAGACACAAACCTCAAATAATGAGGCAAAACCCAGGATTCTCAATATAGGAATTGCTTGTAGCCATTTATCACCCATCAAAACGGGAACTGCAAGATCGCATATTGCCGAAAAACCGACAATCGCAGGAAAACCGATCAATGTTGCGAGCGATACCGTTTTCAGATAAAAGTTACCCATAGCGGCTCTGTCCGCCTGGATCTTGGAAAACGCCGCAAAAATAACCTGGGAAATTCTGCCTTTGATATTAGAAACAGGCCAGACGTAGAGACTATAAGCCAGACTATATATCCCCAATGCGCTGGTCCCCATCCATTTCCCAATGAGGATATCGTCTATTTTCCTGCCGAAGACCAACAAGAACTGTGATAGCGATTGTGGAAGCCCGAAACGCAGGAGCTCTTTTATTTCGCTCAAGGCAGGACGAAATTTGAACTTCGGCCATGCATAGGCGCATAATGTAATCGTGCGGATGCTTTGCACTAGCAACAACCTCGCTCCCAGTGCTATCCAGCCATGTCCGCTGTACGCCAGCCATACAGCAATTACTCCGGAAACTACAATACTTAATATGTTGGTAAATGCGATCTTATCGAAAGCCAGACGTCTTTGCAATTCAGAAAGCGGGAATGTCTCAATTGCCTGAAAGGGAATGGACCACATCAGCAATAGGAATACATCCCGCAACTGGGGTTTGTTATAAAACGAAGCAAGAAACGAGGAGGAAAATCCAATAGCAAGCATCATTAACGTCGCAAGCAGCGATGTTACGACGAGCACTGCCGAATAAAAGCGGTCTGTGACGACGGCACGCTGGGTGAGCGCAGAAGCGCTTCCCAGCGTGCCAAAGGTCTCGATCAGGCCTGTAAGCGCCATGGCGGCAGCCAACAACCCAAAATCGTCGGGGCCTAGCATCCGGCTTAGCAATAGAGTAAAGCCAATGCTGCTTAGTTGTCCGCCAAAGGAAATGATCAGATTCCACCTGATGCCCGAAAAGACGGAACGCTCAAAAGAATCGGGGTTGATGTTTTCCAATGTGTGGCCTGTTTCGGGTATGGATCAGGAGAATGTGTATGGGACTTCGGGAGAGTCGACCGGTATTCTCCAGTGGTCCGGATCCTCATATTGATATGCCCGATCGACAATATTTAACAATGCGGCGTGTTCGTTGGTGAAATTCTGTACGCCATGCCATACACGTGGAGGAACGATAATGAGCATGGGCCTCACAGTGCCACAGCGAAATTCGTTGATTTGGCCATAAGTGGAAGATTCTGGGCGTGCATCATACAAAACTACTTTGATCAAACCTGTATTCACAAAAATCCGATCTGTGGTAACCTCGTGCGCGTGCCATGCCGATATGCCTCCGGGAAGCAGTGAAACCTGGAAAATCTGGTCAACAGTGAGGTTATCGAGCTCCCAATCCTGCCGAAAGATTTCGGTCAGGAAGCCATTGTTTTTGACCACGTTTTTAACCTCCTTCACTTTAACGCCCTCGATCAGGGCCAGATTAGAGGGATTCCATTGTGCGGTGATACTTTTGGCGTCTTTAATCGCGCCGTCGATACTCCATTTTTCGGTTTGTACCATTGTTCTATTGAGGTTAAGTTGAGTTAATTGAGTCCTCTTTTCTGGCGGAAGTTTGCGAGCCAACCGCCTTTTCCATAAGTTCTCCAATAGCTAAATTCGATCGTATTAAACCCCAGTTTGATAAATGCGGTCTTTATTCTCTTAGTGAAAAAACGAAAGCAATAGGTTTTTTCATCGTAGAAGTTTTTTTCAAAGGAATTATATAAGTACTTGATAGCGAGTTGTTCCCGAAATCGGGGGTTATGGAGAAGTTCATCAAAATAATGCTGGCTATCGAACGACATCCGATCCTTGTACGCGTTTTTACGCGAGCTGGAAGGGAGCGCGATCACCGTAAAATGCCTGGTGGGTTCAATGCGTTTTGCGGCTTCATAAACTCGTTTCAGCCAATCATGTGATGGGGCAAGATAAATTTCTTTCGCTGGTCGCCAAAAGCCTACGTCACGGATGAGCTCTCGCTTGAAAAGCCAGTTACTTGCCGGAACAAAAGTGCGGGAGGGGTGATAACCGTACTTTTCGGAGAGTATTCCGCTCAGATAGAACTCATGGTGCTCCTGGTGATGGTCAATAAATCCGCTGGCAACGACCAGGTCGGCCTGCGACGACCGGAGGACTGAAAGAGAATATTCAAGATGATCGGGAAACCATAGATCATCGTGGTTCAGGAAAGCGATAACATCGCCTTTGGCCTGTTTCAGGCCGACATTGTTGGGGCCCGACTGTTCGCCAAAATTCTCTTTCAGGTTGATAAACGTTATTCTGGGATCCTGAAAATCATTTACCACCAATTCCGTATCATCCGTACAACAGTCCCCGACAACGATCAACTCCCAATCCTGATAGCTTTGATTCAATACAGACCGGATGCTGAAACCCAGGATATTGCTCCGATTGTAGGTAGCTGTAATGATGGAGATGACAGGGTTGTTCATGAAGGGGAAAGTAAGTGCACATATCATCTTACTCATTGCCGTTATTCACCGCCAGCGCGGCCTGAGGCGGAAACATAAAATCGTCAAACTTTTCCTTACAATTATTAGTAGACGAATTGTTGCACGGGCTTATATCTGATAATACTCAATTGATTCCAAACCTCTACTCCACTTCCACATCATGACACATCACTCGGATCATCGTGCCTATTTTTTTAAGATAGATACGACTATTAAAAAGATTCGGAATGCTTTGCAAAAGCAACTGACTGAGGCCGGTTTTGACCTCACGGTAGATCAATGGGTGCTTATCGACCATATTTTCAGAAAGCAGGGCATCAGCCAGAATGAGCTGGCAGAAATGACCTTTAAGGATCCTCCGACAGTGACACGGATCATCGATTTGCTTGAAAGGAAAGGATTGGTCGAACGTGGTCCGGCAGCAGGAGACCGCCGGAAATTCAATCTGTTTCTCACGAAAAACGGCGAAGTTATTTACAACCAGGCGTTCCCGATTGTGGCCGATATCCGCCGTAAAGGCTGGGGAAGTCTCAGTGACTCCGATTACCAACACTTCGTCAGGATTATGGACTCTATTTACCAGAATTTTACCTGATCTGACAAAATTTTACCCTATCATTAAGTGGAAGAATGACAGCTTTTTAGATCATTCTTCCACTTTTTATTTGCCCGGTCGGTAGGCAGGGGTGACATTGCGCGCGATTTCTAATTAAACCTTTTGATACCTTTTTGTATCTAAACCACGAACAGTTTATTAATCAGTTTCATTTTTATCCATTTGTAAAGCCATGAAAAAGTTTTTTTTGCTCGGCGCTCTTATCACTTCATCAATGCTGACCCCTGCATTCTCACAAGTTAAGACAGAACAGTTGTACCAGGTACCCAACATAGAGGTGGCAGGGTTTGCCGAAATGGAAGTTGTGCCCGACGAAATTTATTTCAACATATCGCTCCGCGAATTTTTCCAGGATGAGAAAAGCCAGAAAGACAAGGTCAATATCACAACGCTGGAAAAGCAGTTGATCAAAGCAATAGCCGATGCAGGCCTGCCCAAAGAAGCATTATCGATCAGTGGGGTCGGAGGTTATCAGAATTATGTGGACAAGAAGAAAAAGCCTGCAACTTTCCTCGAAGCCAAGCAATATGAGCTGAAAGTTTCCAGTCCCGAGAAGCTGGACGGTATTTTATCGAAGGTGGAAAGCCGTGGCGTGCAGTATGCAAATGTTTCACGTGTCGATCATTCTAAAAGAGAAGAATTCAAAAAACAGGTAAAAATCGATGCATTGAAAGCGGCGAAAGTGAAAGCCGAATATTTGGTGGCGTCACTCGATCAAAAATTAGGTAAGGTGCTAGAAATCAAAGAGCTGGATGAAAACCTGTATTTCCCTCAACCTGTATTTGCCAAGGCAAACGTACGGGCATTTGCTGCAGAGGCGGCCGATACCGTCCAGGATAGTGATGTGCAATATCAAAAAATCAAAATCAGTTACCGTATGCAGGCTGCATTTGAGATCAAATAGGCCGTTTCACGCTTAAACATCCCTGTCAGGTGCCCGGCGAGTCTGTTGCCGGGCACAATTTTTTTCAGTGTGAGGCATCCCGATTTGTCAATCCGTTCTTTTGTTGGGAGCATTAGTTTCTTTAAATTGAATTATTAAATCTCAAACTAAGTAACTGGAAATCATGAGCATTAACGCAAAACACCTGGCCACATTCATTTTGGGCGCCGCCGCGGGAGTGGCAGCACACAAATACCTTCAGACAGAGGAAGGAGAGAAGCTTCTGGAAGACCTTAAAACAAAGGCCAACAGCCTGAAAGCCGAAGCGGAAGGGGCCATCGATAAAGCTCCTGAGTATTTCGAGGAACTTAAAACAAAGGGCGCCGAGACTCTGAAAGGCAATTTCCCGGATGCAGAATCATTTTTTAAAGATTTGTTCGAAAAATTCAAGGGTAGCAAGGGCACCGCTTCCACTGAAACGGATATTACACCCACGCCGGACCCGATTTCCTGAAATTCAATATAGGCGAGGCCGGAGAATATCAATACTGGATGTTCTCCGGTTTTTTATTGAATCAGTAAACCGTTGATTTGAGCATATTGGATCAGCATAATGGTTTTGGCATCGTTTATCTCGCCGCTGGCGACCATTTGACTTGCTTTCGCAAAAGGTATTTCCATCACTTCGATATTCTCCTGTTCGGTAGCACATCCTCCACCATCACTCACTTTCATTTCATCGGAATATTCCGCTACGAAGAAATGGAGAATTTCAGTCACCGAACCAGGCGACATGTAGGCTTCGAAAATTTTTTTCACCGCGCTCACTTTATAGCCTGTTTCCTCTTCCGTTTCCCGTTTAATGCATTCTTCGGGTTTGTCCTTATCGAGCAACCCGGCGCAGGCCTCGATCATCATGCCGGTTGTATTGCCATTGGTATAAGTCGGTAGGCGAAATTGCCTTGTCAGCACGACGGTCTGCTTTTCTTTGCTGTAAAGAAGGATCACGGCGCCATTGCCGCGGTCGTAGGCTTCGCGTGCCTGGCGCTCCCAGGAGCCGTCGGCGCGTTGGTAGTCAAATGTATACTTGCGCAGCGTATACCAGTTATTGGAAAGCACTTCTTCGGACGCGATCTTTACTCGGGAATTTGCCATTGATCAAAAATGATTATTAGTGATTAATAATGATCAAAACTAATCAAAATGATATGGTTATCAAAAAAGAATGAGCAAGCGGCTTAAATCACGTTTTGCCGACTACTTTGCAGTTATATTAAACGACGGTCTATGAAACCTGCATCTTACTGGATTGAGAAATATAATCTTCTTCCGCATCCCGAAGGGGGCTATTACGCCGAAACTTACCGTGCAGCCGAAACTATCGCGCATCGCGCATTACCTGAGCGCTTTTCGGGTGACAGGGCATTTTCTACAGGTATATACTTCCTGCTTGAGTCGCATAACTTCTCTGCATTTCATCGCATTCAGGCCGATGAAATGTGGCATTTCTATGCCGGGGATGCATTAGAAGTTTTTGTGATTGACCTAGGATCGGGCGGATTGAATGTGATCAGATTAGGAAATAACCCGGATAATGGGGAGACATTTCAGGCAGTAGTACCGGCTGGTGCGTGGTTCGGTTCCAGACCGGCTAATGGAAGCTCGTACGCCTTAGTAGGCTGCACAGTTGCCCCCGGCTTCGATTTTGCAGATTTTGAAATGGCGGAGCGGGAAGCATTGTCACAGCTTTATCCGCAACATGCGGGGCTGATCGCCGAACTCACACGGTCGTGACCAGCCCCCCAGAGTGGACCCCGGGGGGCAGACCCCGGCGGGCAGACCCCGGCGGATGACTAATATCCAATGCTGGTGTCGTCCCCGCGTGGATCTGAGCCGCCTTCGAGCGAGCCGTCGGGTAACACCAGAATGCAATCCATCCGGCCGATAGAATTGCGTTGCTGTTCGAGGATATAGCCTTTGTCCTGCAATTTTTTAACGGCGTCTGCTGAAAACGCATTGGCTTCGAAAGTCGTTTTGTCGGGCAGCCATTGGTGATGGAACTTCAATGCATTTACCGCTTGCTGCATAGTCATACCATGTTCGAGGACATTCAGAATAGTTTGGTAAACCGAGGTAATGATCGTTGAACCGCCTGGCGTTCCCACGACCATCAGCAGCTTTCCATCTTTTTCGATGATCGTCGGTGTCATCGAAGACAGCATTCGTTTCCCCGGTGCAATCGCATTGGCTTTGTTACCGATAAGCCCGTACATATTCGGCGCGCCTGCTTTAACGCTGAAATCATCCATTTCATTATTCATAAAAAAGCCTCCGCCTTTGATCACTACCCGGCTTCCGTAGCCACCATTCAAAGTCGTTGTTACGGCCACCGCATTGCCTTCCTTGTCGACTACTGAGAAATGCGTGGTTTCCAGACTTTCATAACCCGGTAGCTCACCGCCGTGAATGTTTTTGCTGTCGGTCGCTTTGTCCCAGGAGAAATCGCTCCACCGTTTTTCGAGGTAATCTTTGCTAATAAGGTCTTTTACCGGCACTTTTACGAAATCCGGGTCCCCCAGGAATTTGGCACGATCGGCATATACGCGGCGTTCGGCTTCGATCATCACCTGAATGGTCGAATCGCTGTGCCAGCCCCATTTGCGGAGCGGGTGTTGCTCAGTGAGTCGCATTAGCTGTAACAACGCTACGCCGCCGCTCGACGGCGGTGCCATCGTGATGACTTTATAACCCTTATAACCTTCGGTAATGGTTTCGCGCCATTGTGCATGGTAGTCGGCGAGATCCTGCTTACTGATAATGCCTTCGGAGTTATGATTAATGTCCTTCACAAGCCGTTTTGCGACTTTTCCGGCATAAAAGCCGTCCCGCCCTTTTTTCTGAATGCGCTTTAATACTTTTGCCAAGTCCTTCTGCACCAACAAATCGCCGGCAGCCCAGTCTTTGCCCGTCGGGTTCAGAAAATAGGAAGAGCCCGGGTTGACGCTTTGTAAATCTTTTTTAATCGAATTAAGGCTGCGTGCTTCCCTTTCGGTGAGTATGACCCCATTTTTGGCGATGTCGATAGCGGGTTGCAGTACCTGTTTCCAATTCAATTTTCCAAATTTGGCATGGGCTTGCGCCATTCCGTCGACTGACCCGGGCACACCGGAAGCAAGGCGTCCCAGTGTGCTGGATTTGGGTATAATATTGCCTTCTTTGTCGAGATACATATCAGCGTGACCTTTGCCTGGTGCTTTTTCACGAAAATCGATACTGTGACTTTTACCGTCTTTATCCCTTAAAACCAGGAATCCGCCGCCACCAATATTGCCTGCCGACGGATGCACAACTGCCAATGCAAACTGCGCGGCTACCGCGGCATCTACCGCATTGCCTCCGGCCTTTAAAATGTCGATCCCAACCCTGGATGCTTCCGGATGGGCAGAGGCCACCATTCCGCTTCGGGCTATGACGCCTTTACGGTCGCTGAAAAAAGGCTTTTGATTGGGATCATCAGACAGGAACTGGTAAAACCCGGTGGATTCCTGAACAGGTTTCTGAGCTTTGGAAATGCCGGGTAATATGCCGGCAAGAAGCATTAGCGTAAAGCGTAATTTCATATAGGAGTGTTAAGGTTAGTGTTGTAATTTATTAAATCGAACCCTTTTTCTTACCTTTTGTACCAATTTATTTCGATGCATTGGGGCGATCCGCTAACTTTTGAATTCAAATTGTCCGAACGTCATGATGAAGTTTTTACGACAGGTCTGGGAGAGTTTCAGGTTTGCCTGGGGAGCCCTTAAATCCAACATTACCCGTACCATTCTATCGCTTCTGGGCGTGACCGTCGGCATTTTCGCTATCGTCGCCGTTTTCACGATTGTGGACTCGCTGGAACGCAGCATCCGCGATAGCCTGAGCTTCATCGGCGACAATGTGATTTATGTACAAAAATGGCCCTGGGGCTTCGGCGGGGAATATCAATGGTGGAAATATTTCCAGTGGCCTGAGCCCACTTACTCCGAATATAAGTACCTCTATGATAACCTGGAAAGTGCCAGCGCGGTAGCGGTGATGGATTTCAGGGGCAATACCACGCTCAAAAACGGCTCCAACAGCATTACTGCACAAATACAGGGGGTGTCTTTTGAATACAACCTGATCTCGGACATTCCCATTCAGATTGGCCGCTATTTTATACCGCTTGAAACCAATAATGCAAGAAATGTGGCGATTGTGGGCGCAGATATAGCCGAAGCACTTTTCCCTGGCCAGGACCCAGTCGGAAAGGCGTTCAAACTGGCTGGTCACAAATTTACAATTGTTGGCGTGCGTGTGAAAAATGGAGAAAGCCTGGTCGATTTCGGAGGCAGTCCCGACAAGATCTGCCTGATTCCGTTTGCTTCTTTTTCTAAATTGTTTCAATCCGGCCGACGGAGCGCGGATATTGTCGTGAAAGGCTATCCCCAGGATGAGGGAATGAAGGAAGTCGAAGCCGAGATTGTGGGATTGATGCGCACCAAACGAGGTATTAAACCGCTGGATGGCAATAATTTCTCTCTGAACCGTCCGGAAGCTGCAACTGAGGCTATTTCTGGCTTGTTCGCCGTGCTAACGCTTGCAGGGTGGGTCATCGGCAGCTTTTCGATCCTCGTGGGCGGCTTCGGGATTGCCAATATCATGTTTGTATCAGTAAAAGAGCGGACAAACCTGATCGGGATCCAGAAATCGTTGGGGGCTAAAAACTATTCAATCCTTTTCCAGTTTTTGTTCGAAGCGGTCATGTTAAGTCTTGTCGGTGGATTGGTTGGCATATTTTTGGTATATCTGCTTTCATTCATCCAACTGGGCTCGCTCGAAATCCTTTTGACGCCGGGTAATATTCTGCTCGGGCTGGGTGTGTCGAGTATCATCGGCGTGCTTTCGGGCATTATTCCCGCAATGCTCGCCGCGCGAATGGATCCGGTGATCGCGATCCGCTCGAAATAATAACTAGGAAAAATCAAAGCGTTTTGCGAAGTTCGCTTCTATCACCAACACTGATCGACTGTTATGCGTAAATGGGTCATATTCGCCATATTTCTGGCTATCATATTCGGAATTTTGTATTACATCACTTTTGGATATTACAGTGAAGGAAAGAGGGGAGGATATGTGACAAGGCTCAGTAACCGGGGTTATATGTTCAAAACTTACGAAGGCGAGTTGCGAATGGGCGGTCTTTTCGAAGGCGACGGTACGATGAACTCATCGCAATGGGTGTTCTCGGTGAGCGGTAAGAACAAGGACGCGATCTCCAAGCTGGAAGAAGCGATCAAAAACGGCCACCGGGTGTCGTTGACTTACGAAGAAAAGTTTTTCACACTGCCCTGGAATGGCGATACCAAGTTTTTTGTGACGAATGTGGAGGTACTGGAAGCAAGCCGCCCCGCTACTCCGCCAACTTCTACACTGCCCGCGCCTACCGAAATTGATACCACGAAAGCATTATAACAGAAGCCGGGATTATTCCAACTGATGCAAAGTTGGAATAAGCAAACCCAAACAGGAGTTGTCCTAAGCCCAAACCAGAGTTTTCCTTCAAAACCGGAGTTGTCCTTCGAGCCCGAGCCGGAGTTATCCTTCAAGCCCGAGCCGGAGTTGTCCTTCAAGCCCGAGACGGAGTTGTCTTTCAAGCTCGAGCCGGAGTTGTCCTTCAAGCCCGAGCCGGAGTTATCTCCGGCTTTTTCTTTATGATAAGGCAGTTACCCTCCGGCTTTCTTGGCCTTATAGCTTTTGCCGGTAAGCCAGGTAATGACCTTATCGCGGTGGTCGCCCTGGATCTGTACTTCACCATCCTTAACGGTTCCGCCACTTCCGCAGAGATTTTTTAGCTGCTTTCCCAATGCTTCCAGATCAGCATTGGTGCCAACGAATCCTTTCACGACCGTAATCACCTTCCCGCCGCCTTTGCGGTCGAGCCAGATGCGGAGATCCTGCTGTTGGGGTGCAAGGGTTTCGACCTCGTCGTCCTGATCACTGTATTCAAACTCCGGATCGGTCGAGTACACAATGCCTGAGCGGTTTTTCTTAGACATAATTTTAATAGTTAACGGAAGTCAAATGATCACATTCAGGCTTCCCGGCTTTATTTTCACCTCTATTCTAGTTGTATCCAGCTGCAACGGTTCTCCATCATAATGGATCATTTGAGGTTCATCCGTTTCGACCACGGCATAAGTGGCGCGCTGGTAGTCGATATACCTTGATTGTTTGAGACTCTTGGAAAACAAGCCATACGCGAGCACAGTACCGTACCATTGTGGGAAGGGGCCGATTTTGGCGATATCGAGCAGACCATCCTGCAAACTGGCCTGCGGTGCCACCCAGGCATTGTTGCCGAACTGCCCGGCATTGGCAAATGAAAGTGAAAATGCCTGATTTTCAATTCCGTTGAGTAAGAACGGCTGCGGCTTATAAGACCAGTATGCCTTGAACGACACATTCACATAAGTAGCAAGCCCGCGTGCCTTTTGTTGGCTGAACAGGTGACCGACGTAAGCGTCGAAACCCATTCCGGCTGTGCAGAAAAAAGGGATACCGTTCAATTCTGCGCTGTCTATCAAGGCAGGTTTACCTTCGAAGAGGCGTTTCAATGCTGCGTCGAGGGTTAAGGGCAGGCCGAGATGCCTTGCGAGACCATTCCCGGAGCCGAGCGGTAGAATGCCGATGGGAATATCGGTCCCTACCAGCGGTTTGGCAATTTCATTCACCGTGCCGTCGCCACCGACAGCTACGATGGCTTTCCATTTCTCGCTATGCATGTGCTCGCGGACGAGCTCCGTTGCGTGGGCGGGTTCCTCCGTGAAGAGGATCTGAGCAGAGCCGGCGTTATTTTTTGCCACTGTATGGATCCTTTCCCGCACGATCTGGCTGTTTTTGCCGATCGAGGTGCCTGAGTTGGGATTTAATATAAATAAATAGGGATGGGTCACTGGTTAGGCAAAAAATAGAAACAGAATGAGCAGAAAGAGGACAATAAACAGGTAATAGAGGCCATCCACGAAAGGGTATTTCTGACGGTCAATTTTCTTGAAAATGCTTTCAAACTTGCTCATGCCTGCTGGATCAATGATATTTCGGCAAAAGACGTTTCGGCTCCGCCGATCTTTCCATTATATTTAGAACCGTCAATTGCTTTACAAAAATCCATAAAAAATATGAGAAACTGGCTTTTCATCCTCATTCTGATAAGTGTTGCCGCCACGGCCAATGCCCAATCGGCAATTGATAAGGAGGAAATACTTTCCATTTTGAAACGGCAGGAAGCTGATTGGAACAAAGGCGACGTGAAGTCGTTTATGAATGGCTACTGGGAATCCGATTCGCTTATGTTTGTGGGGAAAACGGGTATTACCTACGGCTACAAACCCACTTACGAAGGTTATCTTAAACGCTACCCCGACCGCGCCACGATGGGGACATTGAAATTCACTTTTCTTAATTTCTCATTTCCAGGCCCGGGCGTAGCATTTGTAGTAGGAAAATTTCATCTGACACGACCCGAAAAAGGCGATCTGGAAGGGCATTACACGCTTTTGTTCAGGAGGATTAATGGGAAGTGGCTGATCGTTTGTGATCACACGAGCGGATAACAAAATAGCCGGGCTGCAACGCCCGGCTATTTTGTTGGCTTGAAATGTATTTTAAACCTTTTTGAAATTCAATACTGCATTTACAGCGGGCGTAGTGCCGCTTGCCGGGACGCTTACATTAATTTTCAATTCGGTTGCAGTTTGCGTGAATTTGAACGACTGGTTAGTAGAAGCTTTTGTTAAAATAAGATTATCACCATCCACCTTCCAGGTAGCGCCAGTAATGGGCACAAAGGTTTCGATGGCTGTAACGGCTGTCGGACAATCGGCCGTTGAGGTGGTATTGTCAGATTTGAATGTAACTTTCAGATCGTAAAGGCACGGCACGGCAGCTTCAATCAGCGCCAGGTTCGGAATAGTAGTTCCGGGTGTTTGCGGGGTAATGGCCTCCAATTCCCACGTTGCCGCGATTGGGTTAGTATCAACTGGCTTTGTATCATCATCCTTATCATCACTACAAGCGAAAACGACAGAGAGGATCAGCAGTAAAGCTAGCAATGAAGTCTTACTAAGGGCATAGGCTTTTTTCATAATTGCGGTAGTAAAGAGGTTAAGATCAATAGAGTTGATTCGCGTTTGTTTTAACGTTCAAAATTACTGAAAAATGCTTTTACAGAGAATTTTTATGACTTACCGGAAATTTTCCCGGATGTGAGGAAAAGGTCGGTCAACTCGGCCGCGGTTGTTTCGGGAAGCTGCTGTCCACTTTTTACCAGTTCTTCCGCAGCTCCCATCCGCTCCCGAACCGCCTCGTTAGCATAAAACCGATCTTCCAACGATGCCCGTATTTGTTCACGGAGCCAATCGACCTGCTGGGATTGCCTGTTGTATTGCAAAAAGCCGTTTGCAGTAGTATTTGCATGATATGCTGCAATGAGTTGCCAAATCGCATCCATACCCGTTCCCTTCCAAGCCGAACACGCGACAACCTGTACAGGTATTCCCGAAGGATTTCCGGGAAGATAATGTAATGCTTGCCGGTATTCCGCAACTGCATTGGCTACGGCAACTTCATTACCGTTATCTGCTTTGTTAACGGCCACTGCATCCACCATTTCCATGATTCCCTTTTTAATGCCTTGCAGTTCATCGCCCGCACCAGCAAGCATTAGCAGCAGGAAAAAGTCGGTCATGCCCTTCACCAGCGTTTCGGATTGGCCTACACCTACGGTCTCAACCAAAATAATATCATAACCGGCGGCCTCGCAAAGCAACATGGCCTCGCGGGTGTGCCGGGCTACCCCGCCGAGCAGAAGGTTGGTCGAAGAAGGTCTGATGTAGGCATTCGGGTTTCGGGAGAGCTGCTCCATTCGGGTTTTGTCCCCTAAAATGCTCCCGCCGGACAGCTTGCTGCTAGGGTCGACGGCGAGGACGGCAATACGCTTACCCAATGCCAGGAGGTAATTGCCAAATGCTTCGATAAACGTGCTTTTCCCTACACCGGGAACACCTGTGATGCCGATTCGAATCGATTTTCCCGTGTGTGGCAGAATATTTTTGAGGATTTCGGCCGCGAGATTACGATCCTCGGCAAGGCTGCTTTCTGCCACAGTAATGGCGCGGCTGAGGGTGGCTCGGTCGCCCGTCAGAATACCCCGAATGTATGTTTCAGCAGATAGTCGCTGGCGCATAAGCGTATCGATTAAGCATTGGTAGACAGAGAAACGTTGTCCGTCGCTAAATTGAAACTTTTTGTCCTAAAAAAGGCGAAAAGGTGTATATTGCTCGTTTACAACCCAATATTTTCAATTTTTAACCATTATAATGAAAATTTCAATATTTCGTCTGGGCGTCATAGCTATGAGCAGCCTGGGCTTCTTCAACAACACTATTGCGCAGGAGTCGGAGAAGGGGAAATACGATGCTCACGTCCTTTTTCATCCACTGTTTAACTTCCAGCCAGGAAGTGAATACCGGACAGGAAGTGGCGCACCAGGTCCTAAATACTGGCAGAACCGGGCAGATTATAAGATCAATGTCGCGCTTGACGAGGAGAAAGGTACTGTGAACGGGGAGATTGAGCTTACCTATAAAAACAATAGTCCCGAAAATCTGGAATTTATCTGGCTGCAACTCGATCAGAACGCATTTAGCGACAAGTCGAGAGGCGGAAAGACGACACCTGTAACGGGCGGCCGTTTCGGGAACACCGGTTTTGAAGGCGGTGATTCCATTAAAGCCGTGAGCGTCCAGCAGGGCAAAAGCCAATTCGTGGATGCCGAGTATAAGATTACCGACACCCGTATGCAAATCAGGTTGAAAACACCTGTAAAAGCCAATGGCGACCTGATCAAGATCAAACTTGCCTATTCTTTTAAAATCCCTGAATACGGCTCCGACCGGATGGGGACACTCGAAACCAAGAATGGTATCGTGTACGAAATGGCACAATGGTATCCCCGTGTAGCCGTTTTCGACGACATCGAAGGTTGGAATTTGCTGCCTTATCTTGGGGCGGGTGAGTTTTACCTCGAATATGGCGATTTTGAATACAATGTAACTGTGCCCTGGGACCATATTGTAGTAGGGTCGGGTGAATTGTTGAACCCGAACGAAGTACTGACGGCAGAACAGCGTAAACGGCTCGCTGATGCAGCGAAGAGCGATCAGACGGTCGTAATCCGCAGTGCGGAAGAAGTTACCAACCCGAATACCCGCCCGAAGCAATCGGGAACGCTTACGTGGCGGTTCCGTTGCATACAGGCGCGTGACATTGCCTGGGCTACTTCCAAGGCATTTGTGTGGGACGCGGCGCGTATGAATTTGCCAAAAGGCAAAACGGCATTAGCGCAGTCGGTGTACCCGGCTGAGGATGGCGGGCTCGATGGCTGGGGCCGTTCGACCGAGTACGTAAAAGGCTGTATCGAGTTCTATTCCAACTATGTGCATGAATATACCTATCCGGTAGCGACCAACGTGGCCGGTATCGTGGGTGGCATGGAATATCCAGGCATTGTGTTTTGCAGCAGCAAAAGCCGTAAGGAAGATCTCTGGGGCGTAACCGACCACGAGTTTGGCCACAACTGGTTCCCGATGATCGTAGGTAACAACGAGCGTAAATATGCATGGATGGACGAAGGTTTCAACACGTTCATCAACTTCCTTTCGGGCGATAATTTCAATAATGGGGAATATAAAACGACCCAGATGAACGATATGCACCGCCTGGCACCGATGATCTTCCGTCCGAAAGCCGATCCGATCATGACCATTCCGGATGTGGTTCAAGCTGTGAATTTGGGGTGGGAAGCATATTATAAACCTGCATTAGGCCTGAAAATGCTGCGCGAGCAAGTTCTGGGCAAAGAGCGGTTCGACTATGCATTCAAAATATATGTGCAGCGATGGGCATTCAAGCATCCGACACCTTATGATTTCTTCCGTACAATTGAAGATGCAGCCGGCGAGGACCTTGGTTGGTTCTGGAAAGGCTGGTTCTTTGAGAATTATAAACTAGATCAGGCGGTGAAAGAAGTGGCTTATGTGGAGCAAAACCCGCAAAAAGGCTCTTACATCACTATCGAGAACCTCGATCAGCTGGCAATGCCTGTGAAAGTGGATATCGAAGAAGTGAGTGGAAAGAAAACACGCGTTGACCTGCCTGTTGAAATATGGCAACGTGGTGGCAGCTGGACATTCAAGGCGGCTACGCAGCAGGCGATCCGTTCGGTGACAATCGATCCGGAGCATAACCTGCCTGACATGGAACCTGAAAACAATGTTTGGAAACCGGCATCTTACAACTCGGAACCGGAAGTTAACTGAGCGAAAGCATTGAAAAGCCTTCCATCCGCATTGGGTGGAAGGCTTTTTTTATGGTGTTTGGAGGCCGATCATCAGATAGTGAGCAACATGGCGCCGTAGGAGTAGCCACCACCGAATACGGTGATCACGATGTTCTGACCTTTTTCAAATTTGTCCTTATTCTCCGAAAGCGCGATTGCACAGCCTGCGCAACCCGTGTTACCTAAATATTGAATATTAGAAATCAGTTTATCAGCCGGGATTCCTAATGTATTGATCACATTCAGGCTAATGCGATGGTTGGCCTGGTGCGGGATCAGGTAATCGAGGTCGTTTATTGTTAAACCGCATGCGTGCAGCACCTGCTGGCTTACTTTGGGCATATAAACGCAGGCATTCTGGAATACATCACGACCAAAAGGCATTACCACGCCGCGGTCGTTGGGGCGGAGTACCACCGCTTCAATCGCTTTACCGCTGGTAGCGGCGCCGCCCGTAATGAGTTTCTTAATATGCATGTCGCCTTCCGTTTGCCGCTCCTTTGAAATTAAAAGCGCCGAAGCACCGTCACCCCACAAGTGACCTGAAACGGTATCCATCTCATTATAATAGGCCGTGTTATGGTCCGAAACGACTACCAGCGCTTTGGAAGCTTTGCCCATTGCGAAGTAGCCTTCTACAATTTCTATTGCATTGAGCAAGGATGAACAAGCGGAAGAAATACTGACAACCGGAATGTCGGGAATCTGGAGCTGGTGTTGTACCGCGTGTGCCAGGGTAACAATCGTATCGTAAGGCGTGTAAGTGGCCCCTACGATCAAATCTATTTCGTTTTTGCTATAAGGAATGTTTTCAAGAAGTGATTCGACCGCCATAATGGCCATGGTCGAGGTATTTTCGTCTGCTGATGCCTTACGTCTTTCTGAGATTCCTGTTCTTTCTACGATCCACTCGTTGGATAGGTTGTTGAGATTTGTAAAATATTCATTACCAATAACTTCGCTTGGCAGATAATGACTAACCGTATTAATATACATGATTGAGAAGTTGACTTCGCAAGCTACAATTCTTTTAGATTCCGAAAGTTAAATATTTCGTAGAAATCGTAGCACTTGATATTTGAACAATTCAATAATAAATTTATAAAATCATAATACTGCGGATGCAGAATCACATAGTTAGTGATACTTTATGTTGTTGTAGAATGACAAAAGCACCACCTCTTCGGAAACCCAGTTGTAATGTGTTTCCGCTGTTTTCCTCCCATTGGCACCCATTTCAATGCATTTTGACTCATCCTTAATACAACGTTCCAGCTTCTCACACAGGGCGTCCGGGTCGTAGGGCGATATGCAAAACCCGCATTCCGGTTGACCGACAATCTGCCGGTAAAGCGGAAAGTCGGAAGTGATCACAGGCAATTTTAATGCCATGTATTCAAACAGTTTAGTGGGGAATGATTCAGGGTAATCGGCAACGGGTTTGAGCAACGCAATGCCCGCTAATGCATGAGTAGCATAGGCAAGTGCGGTTTGCTGGTCGGTGTAACCATGAAATGTGATGTGATCCTTCACATCAGTGAATCCCAAAATGCGCTCCAATTCTTGTCTGCTTACCCGCACCGGTCCGAAAAGGTGCAAGTGGAAACTCGGGTAACGTCTTTTCAGGGATGCCAATGCATGGATCATCGTGTCAAGACAACGTTCCATCGAGACCACGCCCAGATAGAAAAATACGGGCTCCCTCCCGCAGACCGCCGCACGTGCAAAGCCGTCGATCACGGGAAGCGAAACATAATTGTGGACCACCGCGAATGGCTTGGCCAGGTCGTGATACTCTTCCAGATACGCGTCGTCTGTAAAAATGCAATGGAATTTCTTCCTAGCCAGCTTGTCAAAAAGTAAGAATAGCTTCTTGAAAATCAGACTGTTGTTGTACTTCTTGATGGCGAATTTCTTGAAAAGATTCTCTTGCACTTCATAAATCGCTTCCGCGCCCAGCCATTGGAAAATGAATGCCATCGGAATGAGTTCCGGCACGAAGATGTGAACAATATCGGGCCGTAACCGCAGGCATTTGACCAAAGCAACGGGGTGCGCAAACAGTAATCGGGGCAAGAGTCGCTTGAAATGGGGCAAGCCGATCGGATGAATGCCTGGTTGTGGGACGGATTGCAGTTTTGGTAATGCACAAAACACCTCGTAATGGCCATGCAACGACGGAGCTATTTTGTACATAATGCGTGAATCTGTCGCCGGATGCACGGTGCTGATGAGCAGCACGCGTTTCATGCTCGGGTCACGATAGCAACGCCGGACGAAGTACCGATTCGCTCGGCACCTGCTTCGATCATCGCAATGGCCTGTTCATAAGTTTTGATTCCCCCGGAAGCTTCGATTTTCACGTCGGCGGGCAGAATGGAACGCATCTTTCGGACAGTTTCCACTGCTGCACCTGATGGTGCGAAACCGGTGGATGTTTTTACAAAGTCAACTTTCGCCTCGGCGCAGATTTCGCATGCGGTGTACAAATCGAACGAGTCAAGGTAAGTGGTTTCAATGATGACTTTCAGCAATGCACTCTGTTCATGAGCGAGCTTTGTCAACTGTTTCAATTCTTCGCGAATGCTCATATAAGCCATGGATTTGAATTGGGCCAGATTCATGACCACATCCAGTTCGGTAGCTCCCTTCCGCAAGGTGTCGTCGGCCTCCATAATTTTCACTGCTGTGGTAGAATAGCCCATTGGAAAGCCGATTACCGTCGCAATTTCAATTTTTGTCGGACAAAATTCCAGCATTTCGACGACATATGGCACATAAGTTGGTGCCACGCATACCGCCTTGAATTGGTGTATCCAAGCTTCTTCGCAGATTTTACGGATATCGGTTTCGCTGGCGATGGGTGTCAGCAGCGTATAGTCGATGTAGGAGGAGAGATTGTCCATTTAGTGTGTTGACGATTATTTTAAAAAGGAAAACCCTGCCGGGATGGGCAGGGTCCAGTATCATTTCAAATGCTGTTAAGCTTTGCTATTTTCTTTTTTGGAAGCGCTTTTTGGAGATTCTTCTTTAACTTCTTCTGCAAGTGCTTCTGTTTCAGCAGCCTCTGTTGCTTCCCCACCCTCACTTGCAACAAATGCTTCAGGAAGATGCTTTGAAAGCAGGTTATACCAGGTTATGATCTTTTTAATGTCCGACACATACACTTTCGAACGATCGAAATCGGGAAGTACCTCAGCAAGAAACTCAATCAGTTCTTTGTCCGATGCAGTTTTGACTGGTAGTTCCACCTCTTCGCCATGAATTTCAAGGATTTTAAGAAACACATCCGACAAAGCAACGGATTCTTCGGCACCATCCGTAAAAATCGAAACATCTTTCAGCACCGATACGCGCGCAGTGGGTCCGATGAGGGTTTTTTCACGTTTTTCGTCCAGGCTTTCCACGATCACACCCGCGCGGCTTGGTTTCAAAATGCGGAACAACCCTGGTTTTCCGGATACGTTGGCTACTTCTTTCAGTAAATCCATTCCTGTTGACTCTACTTTTTCACTCATCCTTTCTTACTATGTTTTATATCTTTAATGTTAATGTTGGATGCGACAATCAATTTTTGCGCAAAATAACGGAAAGATTGTCGGGGAAACAACCGATTCCCTATTTTGTCTTCACAAACGACTGACTATAAGATTCTATTGTCGCTAATACCGGCTCGCGGCCTTCATTTTTTTCAGCCGACGTCACATACATTTCCGGCAACTCTTCCCAGATCTCGGCCATCTTGCTCTTGTAGGCCTCCACCTGGCTGGTAACCTGGCTTGGTTTCAGCTTATCGGCTTTCGTGAATATGATTTCAAAAGGAATGCCCGCCTCGCCCAAAGAGGCCATAAAATCGAGATCGACAGCCAAAGCGGAGTGGCGGACGTCGACCAGCACAAATGTGCAAATGAGGTTCTCGCGGTAATGCAGGTAATCATGGATCATTTTTTCCCACTTGTCGCGCTCCACCTTGCTTACTTTTGCATAGCCATAACCCGGCAAATCGACCAGGTACCAGGCGCTGTCGATCAGATAATGGTTGATCATCTGTGTCTTGCCGGGCTGCTGTGAGGTTTTGGCCAAGGCTTTCTTGCCGGTCAGCATGTTGATAAGCGACGATTTACCTACATTGGAACGTCCGATGAATGCATATTCGGGAAGGATAGGCTCCGGACATTTCTGGTAATCCAAATTGCTCATCACATACTTCGCTTCCTGAACTTTCATGGTTTTATGGTGTTAATGAAGTTGCAAAGTTACCTTTTTTGAACATCATATCAGCAATGTGGGTCGAGTTAGCCGGCAGTCCAGAATTGTGTAAAATAAAACAAAGGCGTATTTTCGTTAATGCAATGTTGAAATCATAAATAGCTTGAAAATGAAAAATTTGAAGAATCTCGGCTTTGCGGTAGTGGCGCTCATGCTGGCGATGTCCGTAGCAATCGCCGGGGAAGGCGATAAAAAGGCAGGCAGAGATGCCGAGAAAGGAATTCAATTCACAGAAGCCTCATGGTCTGATATCCTAAAAAAGGCCAAAAAGGAGAACAAGATTATTTTTCTCGATGCGTACACCACGTGGTGTGGTCCTTGCAAGTTGTTGCAAAAGAATGTTTTCACCCGTGACGATGTGGCCAAGACTTTCAATGGCAATTTTATCAACGTGAAAATTGATATGGAAAGTGGCGAAGGTCCGGCACTGACTAAGAAATATCCTATCGAAGGTTATCCTACTTTATTCTTTATTGATGGTAAAGGCAAAGTGGTGAAGCAATTGCTCGGTTATCAGCAACCGGAGCAACTGATCAAGGCTGCAAAATCTGTGCAGAAAGGGCCAGCTATTTAATTTGGCTGTTTCAAGAAAGATATTAATCCAAATAAAAATCCCGCAGAAAATAGCTCTGCGGGATTTTTATTTATGTTGTATACAAAATCTTATTCGTAGTAGTTGGGAACGCGGTGGCCGCTGCTTTCGAGCAAACGGTCTTTGCGGAACAACTGGACGTCCGCCGCAACCATGTCGTTTACCAGCGCTTTCAGGTCGTATTTTGGTTTCCAGCCCAATTTTTCCATCGATTTCGTAGGATCGCCGATCAGCAATTCCACTTCGGTCGGACGGAAATAACGGGGGTCAACAGCTACTACTTCCTTGCCGATTTCCACCTTGAACTCAGGGTTATTGCATTTCGTAACTTTAGCGATCTCATTTGCACCTTCGCCGCTGAATTCTACTTCAATGCCTACTTCCGCAAATGCCATTCTTACGAATTCACGAATGCGGGTAGTAGTACCGGTGGCGATGACAAAATCTTCCGCAGTTTCCTGTTGCAGGATAAGCCACATGGCTTCCACGAAATCTTTGGCGTGCCCCCAGTCGCGCTGTGCGTCGAGGTTACCGAGGTAAACTTTGTCCTGCAAGCCCAATGCGATACGAGCGACAGCGCGGGTGATCTTGCGCGTTACGAAGGTTTCGCCGCGCAACGGGGACTCGTGGTTGAAGAGAATACCATTCACCGCGAACATATTATATGCCTCACGATAGTTGACGGTGATCCAGTAGCCGTACAGTTTGGCAACCGCGTAAGGCGACCGCGGGTAGAACGGTGTGCGCTCCGATTGCGGCACTTCCTGAACCAATCCGTACAATTCGGAAGTAGATGCCTGGTAAATCTTGGTTTTTTGGGTAAGGCCTAGTAAGCGCACCGCTTCCAGGATCCGGAGCGTCCCGATACCGTCGACGTTGGCAGTGTACTCAGGCTCTTCAAAGCTTACCTGCACGTGCGACATCGCGCCAAGGTTGTAAATTTCGTCCGGCTGTACTTCCTGGATTATACGGATAATATTGGTCGAGTCGCTCAGGTCGCCGTAGTGAAGGTGAAAGCGAACGTTTTTCTCGTGTGGATCTTCGTAGATATGGTCGATCCGCTGCGTGTTGAATAACGAACTGCGGCGTTTGATACCATGTACCTCATATCCCTTGCTCAAAAGTAGCTCGGCCAAATAAGCCCCATCCTGGCCGGTGATCCCTGTAATTAGCGCTTTCTTCATTCTTGTCTTAGTATGTATATGTGGATAATATTATCCGGTTAATAAGTAATGTACATCTTCTTGATGGACGGTCAGTTATGATCAGAAGCCGGGTTCACCATCATACTTCGCTTGATATCCACCCGGTCGGCAAGGATCACGGCGGAGGCATATTGTTCACGGATCAGGTCCAGGTATTGCTCGGCATCGCTCCTGTACATAAAGTCTCCTACTTTTACCCGATATGTGGGCTGAGTGTAAGAAACATAAGGGTTCAGATCCGGAAAAGCCTGGTACACATAGGACTTCGCATTATCCGCTTCCTGCCTCACATTGCCCACGTAAATCTGAATCCTGAAACCGTTGATATAGCGGATCGCCTTGTTTTGTTTAGCCAGCGTATCCAACACTGATTCCAGTTTCTTGTTGACATACAGAGGTTTATCCACATCGGTTTTCGGCACATCATTGCTTTTGGCGGGTGTTACAGCTTCGGTACGCGGCACAATCGTAGGCTCAACGTATTCGTAGCGTGGACGGACCGTGGAAAGATCTTCCTTGTATTCGGAACCGGAACTCACTACCGACTTTTTGCTGCAACCCGAAATCAAAATGATACCAAGATGCAGAGCCCATAAAAATCTCTTTTTTAGCGTCATATCCTGAACCATTGTAACTGAGCCCACAAACTTAAACAAAATTGGATGAATCACCATACCACTTAATTTTGAATGTAATACCTAACTTTACCTGGTTAATCCCCGATTTCAATGCAAATACAATCCAACGTTTCGCTTCGTCATCTCAATACATTCGGGCTCGATGCTCATGCCAGATATTTTATCAATATTCATTCCGTTGAAGAATTAACAACCCTTTTGAATGATCCTGAATGGAAAGATTTCCCGAAATTTATCCTCGGTGGCGGTAGCAATATCCTGCTTACCAAAGATATCGAGGCGCTGGTAATCCATCCCGAGATTAGAGGCATTGAAATAGTGGAAGAAAATGAGGATTCAGTCGTGTTGAAAGTAGGAGCGGGTGAAGTCTGGCACGACTTCGTTATGCATTGCGTGGATAATGGCTATGGCGGTGTGGAAAACCTCTCGCTCATTCCAGGTTCGGTAGGGGCTGCGCCAATGCAAAATATCGGGGCCTACGGGGTGGAAATCAAAAGCGTGATCCAATCCGTAGAAGCGGTTCGCATTGGCGATGGTGAAAAGCGCGTTTTTACGAATGCTGAATGCGAATTCGGGTACCGCGAAAGCATTTTCAAGAAATCATTAAAAAGCCGGTATGTCATCACCGGAGCGACATTTAGACTGAGCAAAAAACCGCTTTTGAATGCCGCTTATGGTGACGTACAAAAGACATTACAGGAAATGGGCGCAGATGTACCCACGATCCGCGATATCAGCGGGGCAATTATGAAAATTCGTAGAAGCAAGCTCCCCGATCCCGCCGAAATAGGTAATGCGGGAAGCTTTTTCAAGAATCCGGAGATATCGGTCACTCAGTTTGACCAGCTCAAAGAAACATTTCCTGAGGTGCCGGGTTATCCGGTGGATGCTCAAACCGTGAAAGTCCCTGCCGGCTGGCTCATCGAAAAGGCGGGTTGGAAGGGTTTTCGGGAAGGAGAAATCGGTGTACACGCGCGACAAGCGCTTGTACTGGTTAATTATGGTGGAGGTACAGGGATACAGATTAAAACGTTATCGGAAAAAATACAGGAATCCGTCGCAGATAAGTTCGGGATCCGGCTCAACGCAGAAGTCAATTTTATTTAGCAGCATATGCACCGTAAGAAATTATACACCTCAATAGGCCTGCTCGTTTTATTCATTCTTGTATTCTTTTTCAAAGACAGGTTTACCGTTGGGCTTTATCAGGATGAAAACCATTATCTACCCACAGCGGTATTGTTCAGCACTGAGCCCATTCCCTCGCTCAACCTCCTTAAAACTTACAATGAACTGAACACACCGATCCCGTTTATTTTAGGCGGATGGGTGCTCCATATTTTTGGGGAAGACATTCAAAACCTCCGCCTGCTAACGGCTTTTACCAGCTTTGCATTGCTAATGCTCTTCGTTTGGTACAGTCCGGAGCGTACAAAGCGTTTCTGGCTTTGCCTGGGTGGACTCTTAATTTTTCCCAACTATTACCTGGTCAGCATTTATTACTACACCGACATTTTTGCCATGTTCTTTACGCTCGGCGGCGTAATTGCCTATTTGCGGAAATGGCATTGGGTAAGCTTCCTTTCATTTGCTGCGGCTGTTTGTTGCCGGCAGTACATGCTCGCATTTCCTGCGGCTGTTCTAGCCTATGAGATATTCAAAAATGTTAAATGGAGTACGAATCCAGCTGTTTTGGTAAAAAGTGTCTTTTCCGATCCCGTCTGGATCTGGTACGCCCTCGCAGTGCTGGCGATTGTGCCATGGGTCTTGATCTGGCACGGACCGGCACCAGCTTCGGTCATGGCCGATCAGCATTATGATTCGGATAAGCTGATTCAATACAATTTCGGGTATCTGATGTATGCGTCGGTGGTCGTGGCTGTGTACTATATCATACCCGAAACGTTCGTTACCCGCCGTTTTTCCCATTTCCTCGAATATCCGGGGAAGCATCCGGTGATGTTTGCAGGTTTTCTGCTGGTCATCGCAGCGATTATCGCCTTTTTTCCGGCTAAGCAGGCTTATAATCCTTATTTTACCTGGCCTTATCTTGGTTATGTGGATGAGTTGCTGATGAAGATTGGAATCAGTGGCTTGCTGAAACAAGCTGTTTTTGGGGCATTAGCTCTTGTTACGCTCGTCCGGTTTGTCTCGCCGCGATTCAATCTGGCTGCATGGGTTTTTTTGCTGAATATTTTGCTGCTTGGTAAGGCACAGCTGTCGTGGGATAAATATTCCTTGCCGATGATCATGGTTTTGTGGTTCCTTGCCATGTGCGACGAACATTGGTTTCCGTCGACAACCCGTACCGAAAACAAACAGGAGGCATTAAATCTAAAATATTAAAGATATATTTATAACCATTTGTCTACTCGGCCGGATCCGCGAGCGAGTAGCTTTAAACAGCATCGAAAACAGTTTCTTAATGAAATGAATTCTACACACCTAAAATCCTTACTTTTTTGCCTCTTCCTGAGCTGCATGACTGGCAGCACACAGGCACAGCGTTTTTTCTCCGTCGTCTTCGACAAACTGCCGAAGGAAATGCAGCTTTATGCGCGGGGCGACGATGATATGGCCGACGTGCCTATTTCGGGCGTCATCGAACTTGCCGGCTGGGACCATATGTCCGTGGTTGTGCTCAGAAATAACCAGCGGGTGGGATATCAGAAATCGGCTATTAACTACGGTGGCACAACGACCGGGACATTCAGCATGACCCCGAAAATCAAAGCCGAAATGGCGGATTACTCATTCGAAGTATATGCCTGCCACGAAGCGGATTCCGCACTGATCGTGCGGCGTAACGAGGTTGTGGCGGGTGATTTTTATGTAATCAGCGGGCAATCCAATGCGGCAGCCACGATTTTTGGCGCCTGGTCGAGCAAATATGCACGCACCATCGCCCGCACGCCTGATGGGGATCCTTCGATAACCCCGCGTGATACGCTCTGGACAAATGCGGCCTGGTCGTGGACATACGTTGGCGCATGGGGTCTCGAAATGCAGAGAACAATATTAGAGCATGATAGTATCCCGACCTGCGTTATCAACGGATCGCTTCCCGGTAAAAAGTTGAGTGACTTTCTGGCAAGGGATGCCAATGACCCTACGAGCTTTTCGCTTTACGGAGGACTGCTGAAAAGGGTTCGCGTCGCAAATCCTGCGCGTATCCGGGCGTTTATATGGATGCACGGCGAGCAGGAGGTTTTCGAGAATATAGGTAATTATCCGGAAGAATATGATCAATTGTATAAGTTTTGGGTGCAGGACTACCCCCAGGTAGATCAGTTTGTGGTCGTTCAATCCAACCTGATCATCCTGCGGAACGATACACCAAACCCCGTCGGAGGCTCTGTACGCGATTTTTTGCGAAGAACTAAGTATTTGTATCCCAAAACAGATCATTTTGCAGCCGTTGGAACACCCGGCTACGATGCGGTGCATTACGAAAGATCAGGTTTCGAAGAGTTTGGTCGCAGGATGTATCGTTTTTTTGCCCCAACCATTTATCGATCCAAAGATTCGGACAACGTAAGGAGCCCGGATATCAAAAAGGCATTTTATACCAATGCCGAGAAAAAAGAGATCGTTCTTGTATTCGACGAAGGCCAGGAACTCAAATGGCCCGCCGATTCTACGGTGAAAGGACAAGATGGAAAGCCACTGATTTTGAGCCTTAAAAACTTCTTTTACCTCGATGGCGATGAGAAGAAAGCGGCATTCTCTGCCGGCAAAGCGGAAGGCAACCGGGTTACCTTAACGCTCAAAGAACCTTCCAATGCGACCAAGCTCAGTTATTTGCCATCTTTTTATCCTGACAACCTTCCGTTAATCGAGCCGTTTTCATTCAACATTGCCATTTACACCGGTCCTTACTTGCTGAACAAGCATGGTTTGGGCGCATTTTCTTTTGATAAAGTCGGTATAGGGATGTTGCTCCCGAATGTTGAGCTAACGGCGAACAGGACGTTCAATTCGGTGATATTGGCGTGGAAGGCTGTCGAAGGTGCCACGGGATATGTACTCGAAAAGAAGACGACCGATTCGGGTCCTTACATGCTATTAAAAAATCTAGACTCAAAAACACTGCTTTTTGAGGATAAGGACATTGAAATCAATGCGACATATACATATCGCATTCAGGCCGTGAGTGATGTTTCGCAATCGGCTTATGCTACCACGCGTGTTGATCTTACGCCTATTTTAGGCGTGGAAGAAAATGGCAAGGAGCTCACATGGGAGATTTACCCCAACCCTGTTGACGACATTCTGAAAGTTGGTTTCAAAAATCCTGAATCAGGCGTGATCCAGGTTTTCAATGCCGCAGGGCAGTCAAAAGTGCGTTCGGAGTATAAAGCGACCCAGGATTGGGAACAGAATATTTCCAAATGGCCGGCAGGGATCTACCTCTTACAGGTGGAGCAAAAGAATGGTTTTACAGCTACGCGGAAGTTTTTGAAGCGGTAGGGCTTCGTTTTGGGAGGAAAGGAGGATGGAGGAAGGGGAAGAAGTTTTTTGATGATACTCCGTTTGTGGCTAGCTTCCTAATCCGTAGCGGACGATGCAGTACAATGCACGGAAACCATCTTTCCAGTTGATTTTCTTTCCTTCTTCGTAAGTGCGGCCATAATAGGATACCCCGACTTCGTAAATGCGGATTTTAGGGATTTTGGAGATCTTGGCCGTCACTTCCGGCTCGAAGCCGAAACGGTTTTCTACCAGTTTGAGACTTTTTAGCAGATCGGCACGAAAGAGTTTGTAGCATGTTTCCATGTCCGTCAGGTTGAGATTGGTAAACATGTTGCTTAGGAATGTCAGAAACTTATTCCCGATCGTATGCCAGAAAAAAAGGATGCGGTGCGGTCTTCCACCCATGAAGCGGGAGCCATACACCACATCCGCATATCCTTCGATAACCGGTTTTAGCAATATGTTGAATTCTTGGGGATCGTATTCCAGGTCAGCGTCCTGTACGATAATGTAGTCGCCCGTTGCGCGGCGGATGCCCGTGTGCAATGCGGCACCTTTCCCCTGATTATATTCGTGCCGGAAATATGCTATTTCCAGCCCTGGATTCTCTTCTATAAATTTTTTGGCAACCGCCTCCGTGTTGTCGGCGGAGCAGTCGTTCACAATTACGATCTCCTTTTGAAAATGGCCTATCAGCTCAACGGATTTAAGTTTATCCAGCACATTTCGGATGGTTTTTTCTTCATTGTAGGCAGGAACTATAACCGATAATTTCATCAGGGATAAATAATAGTAATACTGTTTTTAAGAGTGAATCTTGTGTTTCGTGGTTATTCGTTATTCAAAACAAAGTGAAGCCGCTCCAAGCAGTCCGGCGTCATTGGCAAGCGTTGCACGCTTGATAGTAACGGTTTTCAGGTAATAAGGTGTGAGCCAGTACTTGAAACGATCATTAATCGCGGGCAAAATAAATTCAAATGAAGCAGAAATACCACCACCAATCAAAATTGTTGTGATATCCAGGATGCGTATCATGGAAACCAGACCTTCACCGAGGAGATAACCCATTTCATGGAAGACTTCTTTTGCAAGTTCATCACCTGCCGAAGCAGCCGCAACAAGTCCTGTGGTCGAGATAGTGCCATCGGCGGGTAATTGCGTAGTTCCGGTGTAGGACGCGCGCATGGTATGGGCCATATCCAGCAATTCTTTTTTGCCGATGTTACGCTCGAGTACTTTTCCGTTTTTGGAAGGAACGTGGCCAGGCTCCATGGCATTACCCCCGCCGCCTTTGAATACCTTTTTATCGATGATCGCCGCGCCGCCGATGCCGGTGCCGAGCGTTACGAAGATATAATCCTCGGGAAGCTTGTCTTCGCCGAAGTAATACTCACCCAAAGCAGCCGCATTCGCGTCGTTTTCGAGGTAAAAATCATGCTGCGGAAAACGTGCTTTCAAGTCCGGAACAATGGTGATCCCGTCAATTTCGGGTATTGCAGTGATTTCGATCAGCGTGCTTCTGTCGCGGGAAATAAGCCCCGGAACACCGATTCCTACTTTTTTGACTTCGGGATATTCAACAAGCTGGAGCGCTATCGCATCACCTAATCTGTCTATAAAATGCCCTGAGCTGCGCCAGCTGGCGGTATCGTGACTGTAAAAATTAGAGATTCTTCCATCCGTAGCGTCAACGATCCCCATTTTTACGTTAGTACCGCCCACGTCTATACCGAGGTATTGTTCCATGAAATGAAAATATGGGTTTAATAAATAATTTTAAAAATGCGGCAATTTAGTAAAATTGCTTTACTGTTCATGCATTAATCCAAATCTCCCAACTGGGGACGGATCAAAATTTCTTCCACAACCGCCCTGGACGACAATGCATAAACCGACCAGATGGAGTCGGCGACATCCTTTGCGTCCATAAACCGATCTTCGGGCAAGTCCGTACCTTTCCAGCTGTCGGTATACGTCGCGCCGGGCAGAATGGCCGTTACACGCACACTGTAGGGTTTCATTTCCTCGCGCAGGACTTTTGTCATGCCATACAATGCGAATTTTGAAATACAGTACGATCCGCCGTTCGGATACGCGATAATGCTGGCCGTGGAGCAAATGGTAAAAATATGGCCCTTTTTGTGCTCCATCATCCCTGGCAGCAGTCCGCGCGTCAGGTGATAGGCACTATAAAGGTTGGTTTCCATCGTCTTTTCCAATGTGCCCTCCGTTTCGTTGTGGATCTGCCCGGGGATAAATACGCCGGTGTTGTTGATAAGTACCTCCGGGTGCTGATCATGATGATGGATAAATGCAATAAATGCATCTACATCGGCCCTTACCGAGAGGTCGGCCGTTAAATAAGTTAGTTTCGATTGGGGGAAACTTTCGTTGAATGCTTGTTGCAGTTCGAGCAGGTCGCTCTCGTTTCTTGCGCAGGTAATTACGTCGAAGCCTTGTGCTAAAAATTTTTCTATCGCTGCCCTTCCTATCCCTTTTGTTCCACCGGTTACAACCGCTAATGGATTCATTTTTCTGATTGCTTCTTTTTTTGCCTAATTTTCCCGAAAATATTGAATACAATTAAGATATCATGTCTGTAATCGGTAAATACTTCATTTTTTTAGGGACGCTGTTCGGGAAGGGCGAGAAATTATCGGTTTACTGGCGCAGATTGATGGAGGAATGTGTCGGCATCGGTGTGAGTTCGATATTCATCGTCGCGATCGTTTCCACGTTTATCGGAGCCGTGTCTTGTATTCAGACGGCCTATAACCTCGTTAGCCCTATCATCCCGATCTCCACCGTGGCGCTCATTGTGCGTGATATGGAGATCCTCGAACTTGCACCTACCATCACCTGTATCGTTCTGGCCGGAAAAGTGGGTTCCAATATTGCCAGCGAGCTGGGCACGATGCGCATTACCGAACAGATCGATGCGTTGGAAGTGATGGGGATCAATTCTTCGTCTTATCTGGTTTTACCGAAAGTGGTCGCGGCGATGCTGACATTCCCGATGCTCGTTATTTTTTCGGCATTTCTGGGCATTCTCGGGGGTTATCTGGCTGGCACATTAACCGGCGTCATCACCGAGCGCGATTATCTCTATGGTATCCGTGACTCGTTCGTGCCCTACAACATATTTTTCATGTGTGTTAAACCTTTCGTTTTCGGCTTCCTGATTGCCTCGATTTCCTCTTTCAAGGGATTTTTTACCTCGGGTGGTGCGTTGGAGGTAGGTAAAGCCAGCACACAAGCCGTGACCAACAGTTGTATTTCCATTCTCGTCGCAGATTACCTGCTCGCACAGCTGCTTTTGTAAGCGTTCAACCGGACCACACAATGATCGAAATCAACAATATTAGTAAGGCATTCAACGGTAAAGCAGTTTTAAAAGAAATATCGGCCCAGTTTCAAAAAGGCGAAACAAACCTGATCATCGGTGGAAGCGGCACCGGTAAAAGCGTGTTGCTGAAATGCATGATCGGCCTCGTTAAGCCCGACCAGGGGAATGTGCTTTATAATGGCCGCGATTTTTACAATTGCGACAAGGAAACGCAGCAGTCGATACGCCGCGAAATGGGCGTACTCTTCCAGGGCGGTGCATTGTTTGATTCCAAAACGGTGGAAGAGAATGTGCGCTTCCCGTTGGATATGCTTACCTCGCAGTCTACGGAGGAAAAACAGGAGCGGGTGGCATTCTGTTTACAAAGGGTAGGGTTGGAACAGGCGGCGAAGCGGATGCCATCGGAGATCAGCGGTGGGATGAAAAAGCGCGTCGGTATTGCACGTGCCATTGTGATGAACCCGGCCTATCTGTTTTGCGATGAACCCAACTCCGGCCTCGATCCGCTGACGTCCGTGAAGATCGACGAGCTAATCAAGGAAATTACGGACGAATACCAGATCACGACCATCATCATTACGCACGATATGAACTCGGTGATGGAAATCGGACAGAATATCATGTTCCTTTATCAGGGCGATAAGCTATGGGAGGGGGTAAATTCCGAGATTACCAAAACGACGGTGCCTGAGCTCAAAGAATTCCTTTTCTCTAACAAACTTCTGCGCGAAATGCAGGGGTAATCTGCATTATCGCCTCCGGAACGCAGGAATGCTTTTTCTTTCCAATAGAAAAACTACGACCAGGCAGATGGCGAATATGCCCATATGCACCGGTACGGAAATCCAGAGATCTGGTATTTTAACCAGCGACGACGCATAAATCAGTAACGCACCGCCGCCGATGTAGCCCAATGCGGAAGCGATATCATAAGGCACCGGATAATATTTTTGCCCAAAATAATAGCAGAGCGACAGCATAATGAAACCCGACAATGCAAATGCGATCGCAAAGCCCATATAGCCGATCTGCGGCACGAGCGAGAAGCTGGTCGCAATAGTGATCCCCGCACCAGTGAGCGTAAGCCAGGTGCCGTATTGCGTTTTATCAGTCAGCTTGAACCAGGTTGCGAGATTGTAATACACCCCAAGGAACAAATAACCCGCCAGCAGCCAGGGCACAACGGCCAAACCCTCGTGATAAATCTTCTTTTTGAGGAATAACTCGGCGAACAGGTCGAGGTTCAGGCATATGCCTACCCACATGAGCACACAAATGATGATAAAATACTTCGTCACCTTCGCGAAAACCGGCGGCGCGTTCTTGTCTTCCCCTTTTGAAAAGAAAAACGGCTCAGCCGCATATTTGAACGCTTGAATGGCCAGGTTCATAAAAATGGAGAGCTTGTAGCATTGCACGTAAATCCCGATGGCTGTTTCGTTGCTGCGGCCGGGATAGAAGCCTTCGGGCAGCAGAAACTGGATAAATGCGCGGTCGAAAAGCATATTGAGTACGCCGCCTATATTCATCACCATCACAGGGAATGCATAAACCCATACCGGTTTGAACAGGCTGCGATCAAAAACAAACCGGAATTCGGCAAACTCTTTTCGCAGCATCCAGAAGAATGCCAGGTTGGCGATGAGGTTGGCAAGCACAATGTAATCTGGTGCATGAAGCGGGTTGTAGAAAAGGTCTATGGCCGGTTTCAGCGAAGCCAGGTATTTCCCAGCCGTAATGTCCCGGCAAACAAGCAGAAAGAAGAGGTTTAGAGAGATGTTGATGAGGATATTGCTAACCCGGATAATGACAAATTTTTTGCCTTGCCCTTCGAGCCGCAGTTTCGCAAATGGAATCGAAACAATACCGTCGGTGGCCATGATAATGGCGAACATTTTTATGATCGAAGTTGCCTCGGGGTATTTGATAAAGTCGGCAATGGGTTGGGCAAAAACATACATGAGCGTCGAACAGGTCAGGCTGACCAGGATCACGGCACTCAATATGACGTTGTAGTACTGCTTGCGGTCCTTCTCCTCGCGCGCAAAGCGGAAGAACGCGGTTTCCATACCGAATGTGTAAAGGACGAGGCCGAGCCCTGCGTAGGCAAAAAGCTGCCCTTGCGCGGCGATCTGTTGAGGTTCGAAGAGCTTGGTATGTAATGCGACCAGCAGGTAGTTCAAAAAGCGGCCCAGCATGGTGCTGATGCCGTAAGTAGCGGTTTCACTGGCCAGTTTTTTCAGTACACTCATTCATGCAGGATTTTCAACTGCAAATATAGGTTACTAATGGCCAAAAAAAGGAAATGCCCTTCCCGTTTGATGGGAAGGGCATTTCCTTTTTTTATTGTCAACGCCGAACACTTAGTATGATATTGTCAATAACATGTTCGATGCGCTTCCAGCCTTCATCTGATTGAAGGTCCACGTCCAGCATTTTTTCACGATAGTCGGAGGAAATGGTCAAAAAGTAAATGCCTGCTGAGATGAATGCGATTAGTGCGCTGGTGTCATTGTAATAGGGCAGGTCGCCTATCTTGCTCAGAATCCGCGTAGCAATCTGGTTGCGGGCATCTGATAACATCGACTTTCCGGTTCCGATCTCCCAGCGGAGCAGGTCGCGCGTCGCTTTACGCTGACGCAGATCGTTCGTAAAAGTGTGCATAAGGGACGTGAGAGCCTTGCTCCGTTCATCGGGCGTTAGCTCGGGGATGCTGTCAATGTAATCGGTGCTGAGGGTTGACGTGTACTCTCCCGACCTGACGTATTGCTCCATCAGGCCATCTACGCTTTCAAAGTACCTGTAAATCAGAACTTTGTTAACTCCGGCGGTTCGGGCGATGAGATTGACCCCAACCTTTTCGGTACCATGTTGTTCAATTACTTCGCCGACCGCTTTGAGTATTTTACTCTTCGTGCGCTCGCGATCACGCTTTTTAACTTTGTCTACTTTCATATGGGTGCTGTTTAGGTTAGAACATAGTAAATGTAACATTTCATATCCAAATTTTATAGCAGAAAAGTTACATTAAGTAACCAAATTTTTAAATTGGTTTCCTTAATGTCACCTCAAAGTCGCAGAAGGATGGAAATGCTATTAAATGGTTATGTAACCTCCGAAAATCGGATGGTTTATTAAAGGTCTGGAGCGGATCAGGATGAAAATAAAAAGAGCTCATTTTTCAATGAGCTCTTTGATTACTGTTGGCCGACAAGGACTCGAACCCTGAATAAGACAACCAAAATGTCCTGTGTTACCATTACACCATCGGCCAAAACCGTAAACAGTGGTGCAAAAGTAATGGGACTCCCTTATCTTGTCAAGTGTTTTGAGAAAAAAATTAAATACTTTTTACCTCAACACTGCTAGCGATCTTTCTTACAAGGCCTTGCAAAACTTTGCCCGGACCTGATTCAGTAAAGATTCCCGCGCCATCGGCCACCATTTGCTCCACGGACTGCGTCCATTTTACCGGGGCGGTAAGTTGCGAGATCAGATTTTCCTTGATAACACTTACTTCTGTTGCCGGTTTGGCATTTACATTCTGGTATATCGGGCAGATGGGTTGCTCGAACTGTGCTGCATGTATTGCCGCTGCGAGTTCTTCACGTGCCGGCTCCATCAGCGGCGAGTGGAATGCACCGCCCACAGGCAATATTAATGCACGTTTTGCACCGGCAGCTTTCAGTAATTCGCAGGCGCGCTCAACACCCTCGATGGTTCCGGAAATCACTACTTGTCCCGGGCAGTTGTAATTGGCCGGAACGACGATCTCATCGTTGATGCTGGAGCAGATCTCTTCAATCACATTGTCGGCAAGGCCCAGAATGGCAGCCATCGTCGATGGACGGATTTCACATGCTTTCTGCATTGCGTCCGCACGCTTTGCAACAAGTGATAGCCCATCTTCAAATGAAAGAGCGCCTGCTGCTACCAATGCGGAGAATTCGCCGAGCGAGTGGCCTGCAACCATATTGGGGGTAAAATCAGGAGTTATTTTTGCGAGGATTACCGAGTGGATGAATATTGCAGGTTGGGTAACATTGGTTTGTTTCAGCTCCTCGTCTGTGCCTTCAAACATGACCTTTGTGATTTCAAAACCCAGGATTTCGTTCGCTTTTTCAAACAATGCCTTGGCGGAATCGGAGCTCTGGTAAAGGTCCAGACCCATTCCTTTAAACTGTGAGCCCTGACCAGGGAAAACATATGCCGTTTTCATATGGATGTTTTAAGGTTATTCATGATGAAACAAAAAGCCCGGTGCAAAAACCGGGCTACAAAGGAAATACTTGAATGTGAAAGAAAAAAGGCAATTTGTGTTGCCCTTTTTCGCATATAAACGCTTTCTATCTCAAAAGCTGCACCCAGCCTTTCATGGTTACCGGCGTGCTTTGCCTTTTGGAAGATTCAAAATAGATGGTCACTTCATAATAATACTGGCCTGCCGAGAGCTCTTTTCCGCCATTGGTTTTGCCATCCCAGTTGATGTTGACATCGTTGGTGGAGAATACCTTCGCTCCCCAGCGGTTGAATGCCTTGAATTCCAATGATTGTACAAAAGCAGGACATTCGTAAGGCTGGAATGTGTCGTTTTTATTGTCTCCATTTGGCGTGAATACATTTGGCAGCACATACATCGGGCAGTTGTCGCGGCATACGGTGTTACTTGGGGCACTTTCGCTTCCAAAGCGGTTGACAGCCGTGACGTAGTAGCATCCCGCAAATGAGGTAAGCCCTAGATGGTCATAGCTGGTTTGCAGCGGTGATGGCGGTGTGGTAACAGTGGCAATCAATGTCGGGGCATCGCCTTCATATCTTGCATAATATACCCTGTAAGCGGTAACAAGCGGGTCGCAGTCACGGCCATCGACCTGGGCAGGATATTCCCAGGTAAGATGATTTGTGAACCCAGCAGTAGTACAAAAAGCCTCTGGATGTGCTCTAAGCGAATCGCAGTTCAGCGGGTCGAGTGCCAGTACCGGCGGGCAGGGCTTGGTAGTGTCCGATGAGGAAACGCAAAGTATCTGCGAGAAGTTATACAATACCGACGGCTTGATCTGGCTGTTGTTATACGAACCGACTGTTTCTACTTTATAGCAATAGGTAGAGTCCTTAACGATATCGATATTGACGGTTCCATCGGCGGCATATTTATCTGTCCCATCATCGACATAATTGAATGTCTGTGCGCCCTGCACCGTTTTTTCAGCAATCTGGTTAAAAGTGCCCGGCCTTGTTTTGTCCTCGCGGAAAACCCTGTGTACGCGGTTCTCATTGCTCCATGGCACGAGCGCACTCCATTTGAGGCCGATCTGGTCGGGCTGTGCGGCATCTTGTTCAAGTCTTACTGAGCTGGCCGTTTCGGTTTCGTCGAACTTGGTGAGCTGCCCGTTCTGAGTGGTGTAGTATTCCAGTTTGTAGTTGTAGGCATTAGCCTCGGTGTTCAGGGATCTGTCTACGAAAATAGTATCCGCTGCTCCTGGCGTAAGACTGGTATTAATGGTTGCAATTATTGCAAATGCAGTCCCGTTCTGGCCGGTGGCACGGTAAAGGCGATACTGGGCAGGTAGTCCGGCGGCAACGGCAGGCTTCGTCCATTTAACCGTGATCACACCGCGGGTAGTGCTGGTAGAATCAACCGTTACATTGGTGATCACCGGCATAACCATCGGCAGGTTCAGGCAGTACTCGGCCGATGCAAGGCTCTCGCCACCGCCGATCAGGTAACCAGGGTCGCCTGGGCTTGCGCCCGGCCTTGGAAACATCACCACAATGCGGTAGGAGTAGGAAACACCCGGACGAAGACCTTCACCAGCATTATTATCCAGGAAAGTAGTCTGGTTAACATCCACTCGGGCAATCTCTTCATAACCCGAACCGGCTGGAATACCAGGACTGCAGACATCCTCGGATAGGTCCGTACATTTCTCGGCACGGTAAATAGCGATTTTAGCCCCTGCGATCTGGCATTTGTAAGCATCCCAGGTGAGCCGGTAGGCAGTCCCGGTGGGATCCGTGACAGCGACGCCCCTCAAACCGGTAGGTTTTGGACCATAGACGCGGATGTTAAGGGTAGTCATGTCGACCAGCTTCCGGAACAACGAGGGATTAGGAACTGCGGGGCCTGGCGAATCCTCTACTTTGAAAAGGACATCGTAAGGTTCCAGGCGGATATGGGCGCAGGAGGTTTGCCAGGAGAAAAGACCCGTTACTTTGCTTTGGGAACCTTGCTGCGCGACAGTGAACTTCGCTACGGCAGGAGGAATCAATGAAGCTTCGTAAACCCCGCCGGATGATGTCAGCGTAAGCTTGTCCCCATTTTTATCAGTCGCTGTAACAGGCTGGTTGATCAGTGTTCCGGCCTCGACGCAGATATCCGGTATGGGTTGCATGAGTGGCCTGTCGTTACGGGCGTCATCGACGATAATCTGCATATCACGGACGATCTGGCCTATTAGTGCGCCATCCCGCCATTCTTCAACAATGAATGCAACGTTGTAATAGCCCTTTGTAACCGGGGCATCCCAAATCAGGTCGCCTGTGATCCTGTCCATGCTGAAAGTGGCGGGTTGTGCGCCTGCTTCAGTTTGTCCGGGAGGCGTCACCATGTTCGGATCTTTGTATTGTAAGTTGATCCCTGCGCCATTTACGCCACTTCTTTGTGGTACAAACAACCGGTAGGCGAGGCTATCTCCATCTGCATCAAAAGCGCCGGGGTTATGGATATACCGCTGGCCTACGGCTGCCACATCGATAGGGGCATTGAGCAATACCGGCGTCTGGTTCTGCCCGAAACTGGAATTGATTTCAAGGATCGTGCTGACGTAGAAGTTCAGGTTTTGCGTCGGTGGAGGGCCGATATTCAATACGTTGTTGTTCCGGTTGTCCTCTTCGAACGAGATGCGGTACTGACCGGAAGTGGGAAACGTGTAATTAATAATGTAGGTATTCTGGGTAGTATTGTTCCCGATATTGGGAATTGGCTGGCTGCGTGGTGCTTCCAATACGGTAGGGTTGGCGTTTGCATTGGGAATAGCCGGGCCAATTGTGAAAAACACGCTGTTTTGCGCATTAGCTGCGCCCTCTCCGTTCTGCATATCAAAGTAGGCGGTCAACTTGATTTCGTACGTGTGGCGGGGAGAACCTACCGGGCTGATCCGCCGCGCTGTGATCTCGCCGGCGCGTATGTGCGTTGCCATGGCGTGATAGCCATTACATAATATCGCCAGAAAAAGAAGATATAAAGAAATTCGTAAAACAGAGCGCATAAATCCGTGTCGAGCTAATGATGATAGGGAGGTAATGGCAGGCGCCATATCTCCTGTCAGGTACCTTAAATCAACGAAAATTCAGATAAAAATGTGTGCTTCGGGAATGAATATAATATGCCCGTTCGTAAACTTACAAAACAAGTTTATAAATCATATACGAATTGTCATAAAGTCCCGAAGCAGGGAAAAAAGCGCTCTTGGATGCGGTCTGCGTGGCTATCTCAACAACTGCACCCAACCTTTCATAATAGTCTCGTCGCTCTGTTTTTTGGAAGATTCGAAATAGATGCTTACTTCATAATAGTATTGTCCTGCGGCGAGCTCTTTTCCGCCATTGGTTTTGCCATCCCAGTTGATGTTCACATCTCTGGTAGAGAAGACCTTCGCTCCCCAGCGGTTGAATACCTTGAATTCAAGTGATTGTACAAAAGCGGGACATTCGTAGGGCTGGAATGTGTCGTTTTTATTGTCTCCATTTGGCGTGAATACATTTGGCAGCACATACATCGGGCAGTTGTCGCGGCATACGGTGTTACTTGGGGCACTTTCGCTTCCAAAGCGGTTGACAGCCGTGACGTAGTAGCATCCTGCAAATGAGGTAAGCCCATGATGGTCATAGCTGGTTTGCAGCGGCGAAGGCGGTGTGGTAACAGTGGCGATCAATGCCGGGGTATCGCCTTCATATCTTGCATAATATACCCTGTAAGCGGTGACCAGCGGGTCGCACTCACGGCCATCGACCTGGGCAGGATATTCCCAGGTAAGATGGTTTGTAAAGCCTGCAGGGGTGCAAAAGGCTTCGGGATGTGCCCTGAGCGAATCGCAGTTCAGCGGGTCGAGTGTCAGTACCGGCGGGCAGGGCTTGGTGGTATCCGACGATGAAATACAAAGTATCTGCGAGAAGTTACACAATACCGACGGCTTGATCTGGCTGTTGTTATACGAACCGACTGTTTCTACTTTGTAGCAATAGGTAGAGTCCTTGACAATATCGATATTGACAGTTCCGTCGGCAGCATATTTATCTGTCCCGTCATCGACATAAGTAAATGACTGCGGTCCTTGCACGGGAACTTCGGCAATGCGGTTGAATGTACCTGGTTTTGTTTTGTCCTCACGGTAAACCCGGTGTACACGGTTCTCATTGCTCCATGGCACGAGTGCACTCCATTTCAATCCGATTTGGTCGGATTGGGCGGCGGCTTGTTCGAGCCTTACCGAGCTGGCAGTTTCGGTTTCGTCGAACTTGGTGAGCTGCCCGTTCTGAGTGGTGTAGTATTCCAGTTTGTAGTTGTAGGCATTGGCCTCGGTATTCAGGCCGGTCCGGTCAACGAAAATGGTGTCGGGAGCCCCGGGTGTAAGATTGGTGTTAATGGTTGCTATTTGGGTAAATGCGGTACCGTTTTGGCTAGTTGCCCGGAAGAGGCGGTATTGGGCAGGTAGTCCCGCTGCTGCGGCAGGTTTGGTCCATTTAACCGTGATCTGGCCGCGGGCAGTACTGGTTGAATCAACCGTTACATTGGTGATGACAGGCATAACCATCGGCAGGTTCAGGCAGTACTCGGCCGATGCAAGGCTCTCGCCCCCGCCGATCAGATAACCGGGCTCGCCTGGGCTTGCGCCCGGCCTTGGGAACATCACCACAATGCGGTAGGAGTAGGAAACGCCCGGACGAAGACCTTCACCAGCATTATTATCCAGGAAAGTAGTCTGGTTAACATCCACTCGGGCAATCTCTTCATAACCCGAACCGGCTGGAATACCGGGACTGCAGACATCCTCGGATAGGTCCGTACATTTCTCGGCACGGTAAATGGCGATTTTAGCCCCTGCGATCTGACATTTGTAAGCATCCCAGGTGAGCCGGTAGGCAGTCCCGGTGGGATCCGTGACAGCGACGCCCTTTAAACCGGTAGCTTTTGGCCCATATACCTTGATATTCCAGGTTGTCATATCCACCAGCTTGCGGAACAACGTCGGGTTGGGATAACCCGGAGGTGGGGCATCTTCAACCTTGAATAGCACCCCATAAGGTTCCAGCCGGATGTGGTCGCAGGATGTCTGCCAGGTGAATGTGCCTGTAACGCTACCCTGCGCTCCCTGGTTGGCAACAGTGAATCTGGCCAGGTCGGGTTTGATCAGAGTCGCGTCATACACCCCGCTGACCGACGTCAAATTAAGTTTGTCCCCGTTCTTATCGGTAGCTGTAACGGTCTGATTGATCAACGTCCCCGCTTCGACGCAAATATCTTGCAATGGTGGAATTACCGGCCGATCGTTGCGCGCATCTTCCACGATGATCTGCATGTCGCGGACGATCTGCCCGATCAAGGCCCCGTCGCGCCATTCCTCTACAATGAACGCTATGTTATAAAAGCCTTTGGTTACAGGTGCATCCCAAGTGATGTCGCCATTGAGGCGGTTGATCCCGAAAGTAGCAGGGGAAGCGCCAGCCTCGGTTTGGCCCGGAGGTGTGACGGTGTTGGGATCCTGGTATTGAAGGTTAACACCGGCACCGTTGGTACCTCCCTCCTGAGGAACAAACATCCGGTAGGCCAGGCTGTCGCCGTCTGCATCGAATGCCGAAGGATTATGAATGTATCGCTGGCCCACGGCAGCAATGTCGATCGGTGCATTCCGCAGGACCGGCGTGCGGTTCAATCCAAACGCAGCATTGATTTCGAGGATTGTACTGACATAAAAATTCAGCTGATTCGTAGGCTTGGGGCCGATATTCAAAATATTTTCATTGCGGGCATCTACTTCCATCGATATGCGGTAAGCGCCCGTAGTGGGAAAGGTATAGTTGACTGTGTAAACGTTTTGCGATGTGCTGTTGCCGATGTTGACCCTGGAAACTCTGAGGGCCTGTAGCACTGCGGGTGTTCCTGTGCCCCCCACACTATTGATCGTAAAAAAGACAAAATTTTGAGCATCTGCTGCCGGCTTTCCGGTTGCCTCATCGAAGTAGCCGGTCAGCTTCAATTCATAGGTAGGTGTCGTGAGCGACAGTCTTCTCGCCGTGATTTCCCCGGCCCGGAAGTGTGTCGCAAATGCCTGGCTGAACGCAAACGTCAGTATCAGAATAACAATTAGGGTCCGGGAAGATAGAGGTCTGAGCATGGATAGGTTCTTTGGGCATCCGGTTATGTAAACACTCAACGAAACACCTATTTAAAAATGTGTGCTGCAAGGTTACAAATTAAGTCTAAAATGAACGTTGATCTGTTCGTTACGAGCGGCTTGCTTTCGCAGACTCTAATCAGTCTAAATAATTCTTAATAATGATTATAAATAAACAGGCCTGTTTGCAAAAATGAAACCGTTTTTTTGTCTCGCATAGGTTTGTGATATACCTTTGAAAGGTTCTAAATATACCTCATTTTTTTGCACTAAAACCATTCGTTTTTATTATGTCGTGGTTTTCACAAACGTTAACGAGCTCTATTGGTAAAAAACTTCTGATGGCTCTTACCGGACTTTTCTTGATAAGCTTTTTGGTTGTTCATGCCACCATTAATGCAATGATTTTTTATAATGATGGCGGAGAGACTTTTTCCCACTGGGGACACTTCATGGGCACCAACCCGATTATACGTACGCTTGAAATAGGCCTCGTTGCGGGCTTTATACTCCATATCGCCGATGGTTTGATCCTGTGGAAAAATAATCGCGAAGCACGTCCGGTGAGATACGCGGTTAACAATGCATCCGCTAACAGTACCTGGTATTCGCGCAGCATGGGCTTGCTCGGAACATTGCTGCTGATATTCCTGGTAATCCACACTGCCCATTTCTGGATTCCCAATCGTTCTAACCAGTTTGCAACAGGTGAAGAATTGAATTTGTACCAAATGATGCTCGACATATTCCAGAACCCGGTGATTGTTCTCATTTACGTGTTGGGCTGCATTTCGCTTTTCTGGCATTTGCTGCACGGTTTCAAAAGCGCGTTCCAATCGTTGGGTCTCAACCACGTGAAGTACAACGGCGCGATTTCATTTGTTGGAACTGCATTTTCGATTATCGTGCCGATCCTCTTCGCGCTGATGCCGATCTCGATTTATCTCGGCTGGGTGAATTAGTCCCGGCAAGTTTCATTTTCAAATCTCTGATTAAATAATATTTAATATATGGCAACGTCATCTCGTCTGGATGCCAAAATACCCCAAGGTTCACTTGAAAGTAAATGGAGCAAATACCGCTCCTCCGTACCGCTTGTAAACCCTGCCAACAAACGTAACCTGGAAATTATAGTGGTTGGTACCGGTTTAGCAGGAGCTTCGGCAGCTGCTACCCTTGCAGAGCTGGGTTACAAGGTAAAAGCGTTCTGTTTTCAGGATTCCCCCCGCCGTGCGCACTCCATTGCTGCGCAGGGAGGGATCAATGCAGCAAAAAACTACCAAAATGACGGTGACTCGGTTTACCGTCTTTTTTATGATACCATTAAAGGAGGTGACTACCGTGCGCGTGAAGCGAACGTGCACCGCCTTGCCGAAGTTTCCGGTAACATTATTGATCAATGCGTAGCGGCCGGAGTGCCTTTCGCCCGTGAATACGGCGGTTTGCTTTCCAACCGTTCTTTCGGTGGTACACAGGTTCAACGAACATTCTACGCGGCGGGCCAGACGGGCCAGCAACTTTTGCTCGGAGCTTATTCAGGCTTGCAGCGCCAGGTTGGTATGGGCACTATCAAAATGTACAACCGCCACGAAATGCTTGACATCGTGAATATTGATGGCAAATGTCGCGGTATTATCGCCCGTAACCTCATTACCGGCGAACTCGAAAGACATGGTGGCCATGCCGTATTGCTTTGTACTGGTGGTTACGGAAACGTTTTTTACCTTTCTACCAATGCAATGGGTAGCAACGTTACCGCAGCATGGAAAGCCCACAAACGCGGCGCATTCTTTGGTAACCCTTGTTTTACCCAAATTCACCCGACCTGTATCCCGGTCTCCGGCGAACATCAGTCGAAACTGACATTGATGTCGGAATCGTTGCGTAACGACGGACGTATCTGGGTTCCTAAAAAACAGAATGATAACCGTCCGGGTAACGAAATTCCCGAAGCAGAGCGCGATTACTACCTCGAACGTCGTTACCCCGCTTTCGGTAACCTGGTGCCGCGAGACATCGCGTCGCGTGCTGCCAAGGAACGCTGCGATGCGGGTTATGGGGTAGGAACTTCTAAACTGGCCGTTTACCTCGATTTCGCCGCGGCGGTAGAGCGTTACGGACGTGGAGAAGCCAGTAAGAATAATATCCATAATGCTTCCGACGTCGACATTATCACATGGGGTAAAGCAGTTGTGAAGGAAAAATATGGTAACCTTTTCGATATGTATAAGCAAATCACCGGCGAAGACCCGTATGAAGTGCCTATGCGTATCTATCCCGCGGTGCATTACACCATGGGTGGCCTTTGGGTTGACTATAACCTGATGACGACCGTTCCTGGTTTATATTCACTGGGCGAAGCCAACTTCTCCGACCACGGTGCGAACCGCCTCGGTGCTTCGGCGCTGATGCAGGGTCTCGCGGATGGTTATTTCGTGATTCCATACACGATCGGTGCATACCTGGCGAGTGAAATACGCACCGGGAAAATCTCTACCGACCACGAAGCATTTGTAAAGGCCGAAACGGAAGTGAGAGAGCGCATCGAGACATTGCTGCGCATTCAGGGTAAAACTTCACCCGAGCTTTTCCACCGTCGTTTAGGCAAGATCATGTGGGACAAATGCGGCATGGCGCGTAATGCAGAAGGGTTGAAAGAGGCGATCCAGGAAATCCGCCAGCTGAGAAAAGACTTCTGGTCGGACGTAAAAGTGATGGGTAACGCTACTTATTTCAACCCCGAACTCGACAAAGCGAACCGCGTTGCAGACTTTATCGAACTAGGCGAGCTGATGTGCCTCGATGCACTGGACCGTAACGAATCTTGTGGTGGGCACTTCCGTGAGGAATATCAGACCGAAGAAGGCGAGGCATTGCGTGACGACGAAAATTACATGTACGTATCGGCCTGGGAGCACAAAGGCCCGGAAGATTGGGAGCTTCATAAAGAAGAGCTTGTGTATGAAAACATCAAGATCGCTCAGCGAAGCTATAAATAAAACCTCCGGTGGCATGGATTTATGCCACACTTAAAAGTAGAATCAGATATAAAGAATATAGGTATGGAAGGAAATATGAGTTTGTCTCTGAAAGTGTGGAGACAAAGCGATAAAGACGCGGCGGGAGGTTTCGAGGACTACAAGTTGGCCCACGTTTCGCCTGATATGTCATTTCTTGAAATGTTCGATGTATTGAATGAGCAGCTCATCGAAGAAGGAAAAGAGCCTGTATCGTTTGACCACGACTGCCGTGAGGGTATCTGTGGTGCGTGCTCAATGTATATCAATGGCCGTCCGCACGGGCCTCTGCGCGGTGTAACGACCTGCCAGTTGCACATGCGTTCTTTCAAAGACGGTGATACCATCGTGGTAGAGCCCTGGAGAGCATCCGCATTCCCGGTAATCAAAGACCTCGTTGTAGACCGCGATGCATTCGACCGTGTGATCTCGGCCGGAGGTTTCGTATCTGTGAACACGGGTAATGCACAGGACGCCAACTCATTGCCGATCGCTAAGGAATCAGCTGACGACGCGTTTGCTGCTGCTGCTTGTATCGGTTGCGGCGCTTGCGTGGCAGCATGTAAGAATGCTTCAGCAATGCTTTTCGTTTCAGCGAAAATATCCCAGCTGGCATTGCTGCCGCAAGGACAGGCAGAACGCAGCATCCGCGCCGAGAAAATGGTGGCGCAGATGGATGCAGAAGGTTTTGGAGCTTGTACCAACACCGGTGCCTGCTCGGCAGAATGCCCGAAAGAAATCAGCCTTGAAAACATCGCCCGCTTGAACCGCGAGTACATCGGCGCGAAGTTCTCTTCTTCGGCGGTTTAGGAAATATTAATATAATGATGGCAGGGCAGTCGGTTTTCCGGCTGTCCTGTTTTCGTTTGAAGCGGACCTCAAATTAGTTGATGTTTCAAAATGTTTACATTGCATTAGGTATGGAAACAAAAACATAGATACGATAGAATTGAGATACAAACCTCTGCGTCTTGACGACGATGAATTCTATGAGTTTTGCAGGGAGAATGATCAACTCAAAATAGAGAGGGGTAGGGAAGGAACGATCTACATTATGCCTAAGACTGGCGGAACCACGGGAATGCTGAACTTGATCATCAACTATTGGTTGATGCCGTGAACGGTTAACAGATGCGGAAGAACCAAATTCCCGCCCATATGCCCGGATTTTATAATTGAATTGATGTCAGCGAACGACGATCTGAGGAGCATGCAGAAGAAAATCCAGGAGGAATGGATCGAAAATGGCTGTCGTCTTGCGTGGCTGATCAATACCGCCAACCGAAACCGTTTTCATTTACCGCGGCAATGAGGAAGTGCAGATTGTCAACGGATTTGATCAGAGCTTATCAGGCGAGAATGTTCTTCGGGGCTTTGAATTAGAAATAAACTGAGAAATAATTTATCCATATATCAAAAAAGCGAAGCAGATAGCCTTTCGACCATCTGCTTCGCTTTTTTGATATGGCTGACTAAAAAACTATTTCTTCTTAGTAGTATCAGCTGCCGCGGGTTTGCCAGCGTTTTTATATTCTTTGTTCAAACCTTCAACGATTTTCTGGGTAACATCCAGGGATGGGTTCGCGAACAGGATGCCGCCGCCCAGTGAGTAGCCCAATACGTATTCGTAGCCATTCTCTTTGTTGTATTTGTCGATGTAAGAACGGATGTTTTTGTAAAGTTCTTCATTCTTTTTAGCCTCTTCCTGGCCTAACGCCTGGGCCGACTGATCGCGGTAGGCAACCAGGTCCTGTTGCTTTTTCATAAGCTGTGCTTCGGTTGAGCGAGCTTGCTCAGGAGTCATTGTCTGCGCTTTTTGCTGGAAAAAGGCTACTTCATTTTGCAACGAGCGGCCTTTGGTAGTCAACTCGTTTTCAAGCTGGAAATTCTTGTTTTCAAGCTCTTTTCTGGTGTCTTTGAAAAAGTCGTAATTTTTCAAAAGCGAATCGACCTGCACGTAAACAGTACGGCGACCTGCCACTACTGCGCCGTCTGCGGCTGCTCCCGATTCTGAGGACGATTTACTTGAAAAATGTAGGAAGAATAACACCGCCACCGCGAGCGAGAGGACGACGTTCCAGATCAATGAAGTATTGTTGTTCACGTTTTTAAGGTTTATTGTTTTTTTGAACGAGCCGCAAAGATAATGATTTGTGTTTAAGTACAATGAATAAGTAGCCCCCGGAGGTTCGGCTGCGCCAGTCACGACGCGCGAGCAGATAGGGGCACAGGATGCTTCCGGAAGATTTGTCGCACCCAATATCCTGAAAGGCCTGAAAAGCCGCCAGCAAGCCCGCCAACGAGTGCCGTTACGAGCAATAATAGAATTCCGTTTGGAAGCATGAAAATCTGCGCAACGCGGTCGGAGAGGGCGCCGTCGGAAATAAAGTGCTGGTAATAGCCGTAAATCAGCCAGGGCACTGCAATGCCGCCGAAACCGGTCCAGAATGCACCCGAGGGTGTGGCCGGTAGCCAGAAAAGAATAACAAAAGGTACAATGGCAATCACCCACCACGGGGTAAATATTTGTAATAAAGTGGACAGAATAGCTATTACAAAAAAATTCATAAGGTTCGGGATTAACGTTTTTGTAAGACAAGACTCGATGCCAGGTGTGGCACTTTCTGATCCGGGGATGTGAGGTAGATCAGCTCATTCAGCTCCCCTTTTTCCCATTTTTGAAGCAAATTGAGATAATAGGGGCTGCCTGGATTACCGGACTGCCCTCCCGGATAAATGCCGTAAGCCCGAGGCGTGGGGCCCAGTTCCACCACCATCCGCCACGAAGGCCCTTTCCGTTTGGTTATCGCATTCACGATACTGCTCCCTCCGCCGGTCACCAATGGTGGTGCATTGAATGGTTTGATACTCCGGCTTAAATGTCTGATTTCGGCCGATTTGACTTTCGACCATTGCCATTCAGAGCTCATTGGGCCTTTGTGTGCAGTTAATGTGTCGAGCGAGGCGTTGAAGCTTTGGTATACGAGATCAGGCAACGTTTCTTTTTCGGGAGTATCGACATTGTCGAACCATTTCTCGTTTGGTTGTTTCAAAATCAAGTATAATGTCCGGTCGCGCGAGGGGTATTCCATTGGTTTATCAGCTGATGCGAAATCATCGTTCCAAATAGCCTGTCCCAATAAAGGGAACCACGTTTCAAAAACGGATGCGGCGACAGATTCCGGCGAGTTCTGGTAATTCCAGTTCGATAGCAGAATGCGTGCCGCTTTTTGTTGGGGGGTTAACGACTGTGTTTCAAGGATGTTCAGCAATTTGGGTAGCAAAGTGCGTGCAAGCACGCTGAAATTGTCGTTTTGAAGCATTCGCAAGCTATCCGCATTGGCTTTTGCCATCGCTTGCAGGCGCTCATTGATTCGTATGCCCCTTTCCGACGGTGAAAAGCTCCAGTTGATATAATAAGGATAAGTAGTATCGGCCGAAGACTGGTTGGCGCTGCTTACGAAACCTCTCGGCGGGTTTTTCACAAACGGATTCTGCTCGGCGGGCACCCAGCCATGCCAATCGTCGGCGGTAGACGATCCGTCGAGCAGGAATTTGCCCTGGTCCTTGTATTTCAACGGGAGCTTCCCGTTAACGGTAAGGGCAATGTTCTTCTCATTATCTGCAAATACAAAGTTCTGTGCCGGGCCTACATAATGCGTCAACGCTTTGCGGTAGTCTGCGAAGTTTTTGGCTTTATTCAGCTCATAAAATGTCATAAAGCTATTCCCCGGCTCATGTCCTATCCATTTAACTGCCAGGTTGGGAAAATCTCCAAACGAGCCATCCGAATCGGTTACGGGGCCGTGATGGGTATAGATGATCTGCTCGCGGTAAGGTGTAGGTTGACCTTTTACCTGAATAACTTCCTCCCGCTTGTGCGTGGGTTTCCACTGGTTGTCATGCCAGTAAAAATTCCGGTACTCATTTTTGAATTTGATTTTATATAAATCAAAAACATCGGCATCCACATTGGTAACGCCCCAAGCCACCTGCTGGTTGAAACCGATAATGACGCTCGGGATACCCGGAAGCGATACACCATAGACGTTCATATCCGGCGAATGCAATTGCACCTGGTACCAAATGGAGGGCAGCGACAATTCGAGATGCGGATCGTTAGCGAGTATTGGATAGCCTGTTATGGACTTTTCGGCGCTTACGGCCCAGTTATTGCTGCCGATCCCTTCTTCCTTGGGTTCTCTCTCCAAAAGTGTATTTTGAGACTTCCTCGTTAACGTAACACTATCACCAGGAACCATCGGTGCATTAGCCTTTGGAACAGGAAGCTTTGGGAAATCCCATGCTGTACCGGAAGGGATGATCGGGCTTTCCTGTAACAACGGATAGTCGGGGAAGAGCTGCGCGATGGTTTCGTGACCGTATTTTTTCAATGCATTGGTCATAGCCAGCTCGTTGGACCGCCCCGCAAGCGTGAGCGTCATCTGTTCGAGCATATACATGGTATTGATAGGCTTCCAGGGCTCAGGTTTATATCCCAGCAATTTGAATTCAATGGGATAATCCTTCGGTGCGAGTTGCCGGATAAACGCATTTACACCTGCCGTATAGCCTAGCAATGCTTCCCTTGTTTTTGGGTCTGTCATGGCTATTTTCAGATTAGCTTCGGCTCCGTAACCCATTCCTAAACGGCGGCTTTGCTGATCTATCGCCAATGTGGCCGATCCCAGGATTTCTGAAAGCCGACCGGCTGCGGCGCGGGTTTGAAGGTCCATTTGCCACAGCCGGTCTTTGGCTGTGATGTAGCCCTGAGCGTAAAAGAGGTCGAAGTCGTTTTTCGCAAAAATATGCGGCACGCCATAATCGTCGAAGCGGATGGTGATCTCTTCACGCAGGCTGTCGAGCTGCACGGTCACCCGCGTTTTCGGGTCGACGACCTTTTCGCTGTTCTGCCACAATCCTCGGAATGGGCTCAGGAATGGGCCCATCGCGGGCGCAGGCCCCCACGGCTTGTTCAGTACATACACGAGCCCGGCTGTTATCGCAATGAATAAAATTGCCTTTACAAACTTCATAGAGAGGATGTTGACTTGTGCATGATTTGAAAAAGGGCCTTATTCGGACACTGCTTGTACCATTGCTTCAATCAGTTCGAGATCCGAATACATTACCGACTTTTCATCGGGGATCTCTCCGGCCATTGAAATGCCTTCGAGAAAGAATTTCTGCCGTGCAGGGCGGAACTTCTTGGCAGTCAGATGTAATGAATGCACACCGGCAGCTTTCAGCTCGGCAGCATTCTGGTGGTTCACGCCACCGCCGGCCATGATTTCTATTTTTCCATCGGCTTCTCTTGACAGCTTTCCGAGCAATTCGGTCGCCTGAATGGCCGATGGTTTCTGACCGGAGGTGAGGATACGCTCGGCACCGGTGGCTATTACATCTTTAAGTGCTTTCATCGGATCCGGCGTAAGGTCGAATGCGCGATGGAAAGTTACTTTCAATGGAGCAGCATAATCAACGAGCGCTTTGGTGCGTGTTATGTCAACATTTCCTTCGGGAGTGAGAATGCCCAAAACAACTCCGTTTGCCCCGAGTTTTTTGGCAAGATCGATGTCTTTGCGCATGATTTCTTCCTCAAAAAAATCATATACAAAATCACCGCCCCGCGGCCTGATCATTACATAAATAGGTATATCGACGTGTTTTCTCACGATTTCAATCAAGCCGGCGCTGGGCGTGGTGCCGCCTTCCCCGAGCCCGCCGCATAGTTCAATCCTGCCCGCCCCGCCAACCTGCGCATTGATACAGGATTCCAGCGAGTAGGCGCAAATTTCAATAGTCATAATATGGTATTTGTAATGGGAAGGGAAATTAAGGGTTTTTCGGGGAGAGGGGAAATGTCGTGGTTACAAACTTTGCGAAGCTAGTCCGCAGGCCCTCAACAGAAAACGCTCGCAGATGCTTGAAATGATCCGCGTGATCCATAAAGGTCTGGGTATTTCTGCGAAGACATTACTTACGGCAAAAGTTTAATATTCTGGTAGTCAGATAATTAAATAATATCAAAAAATTAAATTTGTAACCCGGTAATTATTTTTCTTTTTTTTCGCTTTAAGCTTTTAAAAGATAGCAAATTTTTTACTTTTGCAGAAAAGTAAAGTAACCATTAATAGGCGAAAATATTATGTACTGGACTCTCGAACTCGCATCGTATCTTGAAGATGCTCCCTGGCCAGCTACCAAAGACGAGCTAATTGACTTTGCAATCAGAACAGGCGCTCCGTTAGAAGTAGTTGAAAACCTTCAGGAGCTTGAAGATGATGGTCAGCCCTATGAAAGCATTGAAGAGATTTGGCCCGACTATCCCACCAAAGACGATTTCTTTTTCAATGAAGACGAATATTAAATGAAAACGGCACTCTATCGGTGCCGTTTTTTTTGTGATAAATGGTCCGCTTTTTTCACAGAACTCGATCTCAAATTTTTTTAAATCTGACAAAAGGAATGTAAATTGTTAGCGTTAACAAATGAGGAGGACGAGGTAAGTTACCGAAAGTGATTTGGTCATAACTCATAATTTATCCATTCCAACCCGATGGAGCTTCGATTGTTGAAAGAGCTGGTAAAGAAAGGTGAAGGGGAGCATCTGGAGTTCAAATTGAAATCCAACCATCCCGAGAAGATCGTCCGCGAAGTGGTTGCCTTCGCAAACTCAGGCGGCGGCAAGCTGATGGTCGGAGTGGGTGACGACAAGACCATAAAGGGCCTTAAAGATGCCGATGAAGATGAATACACCCTCACACGTGCAATCGACAAGTATATTTTCCCCAAAATAAGTTTCAAAAAAGAACGTGTGGCCATCACGCCCGACCGCGATGTGCTCGTGCTGACAATCCCAAAGAGCATCGACAAACCGCATTATGTGGTGGACGATACGGGTACGAGGCAGGCGTACATCCGCGTGGAGGATAAGTCCATTCAGGCAAGCCGCGAAATGAAGGAAATCATGCGCCGTGGCCGTGGCGAGCGAGATATCAGTTTTCAGTATGGTGATAAGGAAAAAAAACTGATGAAACTCCTCGATGAAAAGGAATCGGTGACGGTCGACGTTTTCGCCGCATTTGCTGGTATTCCCCGCAAAATTGCTTCCAATACATTGGTAGTAATGGTACTGGCGCGGATTCTGGAAGTGCATCCGCACGAAATAATCGACAAGTTCACAATGTCGATGGCTTATCAGTCGAACTAACCTTGGTTATATGGCCAGAAAGGTTTTGCCGAGCCACATTCCCAAAAATGTAGCTGCGAAACTGGCTACAACGCTGACTATAACATTAAGCGCTGCTTCAATCCAACGATCGTTGAGAAAAAGCTGGATGGTTTCATTGCTAAAACTCGAAAACGTACTGAAACCCCCGCAGAAACCGACGACAATGAACAGCCGGGAAGCAGCTATAAAGTCAGCGGATTTGAATGTAGCCCAACCGCCGAACATGCCCAGGATCAGACAGGCCAGAATATTGGCCGTCAATGTTCCGAATGGGAAAACTGACGGCCATTGCGAAAATGCTTTTCCGATGGCGTAACGTGCCAGGCTACCGAGCCCGCCTCCTACAAAAACGATCATAAGATTATTCATAGCGGCCGGCTCTATCGGATTTAAAATGGCAGATCGTCCGATTCGTCTTCAGTAAAGGTGGTTACCGGTGGCAGGGGTGCGCCTCCTGCATTGTAACCAGCATTACCACCGCTTGCTCCCGCCTTCTCCACTTTCCATGCGCGGACTTCCGTATACCAGCGTGAATTGTATTCGCGGCTTTCCACATCAATGGAAGCAGTTACCGAATCATTCACTTGCAGATTAGCCTGGTCAATCTTGTCACCCCAAAGCGAAATGCACACTTTTTTAGGGAATTGCGATGGGATTTCAAGAATAAATTCCTGTTTGCGCCACATTCCGTTTTTTCCCTGGCCTGTGACCTCTGGGAGCAAAGAAATGACTGTTCCTGATACTTCCATTGATTAAATATGTTTTAGTGTCTGATTCAAAAATGGTTCCAAAAGTAAGCTTTTTGCCAGTCGAATGCAACGCTGAATGCTAATCGGTGCCGATAGCCTGGTCGAGATCGGTTAGTAAGTCTTCTACATCTTCGATACCCACACTAAGCCGTATCAACGTATCCTTCAAGCCGATTTTTAAGCGTTCTTCGCGTGGCATGCCGCCGTGCGACATGCTGGCGGGATGCGTACAGAGGGATTCTACACCACCCAGCGACTCGCCCAACGCGAATACCCGTAGGTTTTCCATCGTACGCACAGCTTTTTCATAACTGTCGTCTTTTAATTCAAATGAAACCACACCTCCAAAGCCGCGCATTTGCCTTCCGGCCAGCTCGTGTCCGGGGTGATCGGACAGGCCGGGATAGTACACTTTTCCTACTTTGGGATGTGCAGAAAGCCAAATAGCGACTTGTCCGGCATTTTCGCAATGGCGCTGCATGCGAATGTGCAACGTTTTCAACCCTCTTAACACCAGAAAGCAGTCTTGGGGACCCGGTACGGCGCCGCTGGCATTCTGGATGAATTTTAACTGACTGGCGAGCTCGTCATTATTGGTTATTAAAGCACCCATCACGGTATCGGAATGCCCGCCGAGGTATTTGGTGACGGAATGCATCACAATGTCGGCACCGAGGTCGAGCGGGTTTTGGAGATATGGCGATGCGAATGTGTTGTCGACGCAGGTAAGGATATTCTTTTCGCGGCAAATGCGGGTGACTTGCTCAATATCGATGATCTTAAGCAGCGGATTTGTGGGTGTTTCAAGCCATACCAGCCTTGTCTTTTCGGTAACTAGTGTCTTTAATTCACCTATTTCATCAATGTCAATAAACTTAAAGACAAGTCCGTACGGCTCGAAAATGCGCTTCATGAGGCGATAGGTACCACCATATATGTCGGCTGGCGCGATAATCTCGTCGCCGGGGCGGAACAGCTTCAATACGGCGTCGGTGGCGGCTAGGCCGGAGGCATAAGCGATGCCGTGTTTGCCGTTCTCCAATGCCGCCAATGCGGTTTGTAATGCGGTGCGTGTCGGGTTGCTGCTTCTGGCATATTCGTAGCCTTTGTGCTTGCCCGGGCTTTCCTGGACGTAGGTGGAAGTCTGGTAAATCGGCGTCATAATGGCGCCGGTAGTCGGGTCCGGCTCGACGCCGGCGTGTATGGCTTTGGTTGCGAATTTCATCTTTTCGTGGCACGCTAAATATTAATGCAATAAAGCAAGATGACAAAAACCTTTTAGCCAAACAACTGGTTATAAAATTAGAATTGTAAAGCGTATTAGTCTTGGAAACGTCTACACCAAAAAGATTTTCACTTCCGGTCATCGTTAGCATCCTGATGACGATCGTGCCATTAGTGACGACCTCTATTATTACGGCCTGGGCGATCAATCACGAGAAGATTCTCCGGGAGTTGCCCATGGAATGGTGGGTAGGGATAACCTTCATTCTTACGCTGGCTTCCGCTTCTGCTCTCACACCTCCTACATTTCTGGCATTGGTTTATGGCTATTTTCTGGGATGGGCTTCGCTGCCGATGCTTTTCACGCTCAACATTGGTGCGATAGCCATTATATATGTATCAGCAAACTTTCTTCATGCGGCGTCGGTGCGCGGCTATCTTATTCAGGTTTACCCGCAGGTTGAAACGCTGCTAAGGAGATTTTACAAGAATGAGCTGCGGCTGATCTTCTTTGCCAAGCTGTCACCTGTATTGCCCTTTGCCATTACCAATCTGTTTTTTGCCATGGCCGGTGCGCGTTTCAAACAAGTGCTGACCGGCGGTACGCTGGGTATGATCCCCAGAACGGTGCTCGCCGTCTGGGCCGGAAAGGAAGCGCAGGATATCCGCTATCTGCTCGAACATCCAAATGAAGGATTGGCAACAAAAATTATTTTAATTGTCCTGATTGTCATTTCAACGGTTGGCATCGGATATTTCTTCAAGGATAAAGGTATAGTAGAATCATAGGATGAATATTAAGCGTTCTTAACATCCTTTGATAATATCGTACAACAATACGCTACAAAAAGCCACAAAACCATCAACTTCATCCTGTTTCTTTGTGGTAAAGTTATAAATACCCGAAAAGTAGAATGAAATCCTTACCTCTCATTGATCTCGTCATTGTGATTGCCTATCTGGCAGGAATGGTTGCCGTGGGGGTTTATTTTTCGAGAAAGAATACCAACGCCGAGCAGTTTACCAAAGCCTCGGGCCGCATTCCCGGCTGGGCGATCGGCATTTCGATTTATGCGACGTTTTTAAGCAGCAACACTTTCCTGGGCGTGCCGGGCAAGGCATTCGGCAGCAATTGGAGTTCTTTCGTTTTCAGCTTGTCGATGCCCTTTGCTGCTTGGGCTGCCACCAAATATTTTATTCCTTTTTACAGAGGGACCGGCGAGGTTTCGGCTTATACCCATCTCGAACACCGTTTTGGGCCCTGGGCGCGTACTTATGCCGTAATATGCTTCCTGCTTACACAATTGGCGCGTATGGGTTCAATCTTTTTCGGCATTGCATTGAGTTTGCAGGCACTTACCGGATATCCTATGTCCACGATTATGGTGGTGGTGGGGATCTGTATTGTGCTTTATACGGTTATGGGCGGAATGGAAGCGGTGATCTGGACGGAGGTAGTCCAGGGTGTTATTAAAACGATCGGTGCGCTGGTAATTCTTTATCTGGTCGTTACGGGGGTTTCCGGGGGAATGCCGAGCATTATCGAGGTTGGAAAGGCGAATGAAAAATTCAGCTTGGGAACGTTGGCACCTGACTTTACGCAGGCTTCTTTTTGGGTCATTCTCCTTTACGGGTTTTTTATGAATCTGAATAATTTCGGAATGGACCAGAATTATGTACAACGGTATCACACTACCTCCTCCGCAAAGGAAGCTGCGGGTTCGGTGTGGCTCTGTGTGTATTTGTACGTGCCGGTTTCCCTGATATTCTTTTTACTGGGAACGTGTCTTTTTGCCTATTACCAAGGCAATCCTGAGCTACTGCAAACCATTAAAATGCAAGTGGCCGCCGAAAAATTGCCGGGCGGAACAGCCGATGCCATTGCTAACCTGGCAGCTACACTTTCCCCTGCCGATTATGGCGATAAGGTAATGCCGCATTTCATGGTAACCAAAGTTCCGGTAGGCTTGCTAGGTCTCATCATCGCTGCGATCATGTCGGCTGCAATGAGCACGATCAGCTCGGGGATGAACGCTTCGGCGACGGTTTTTTCAGTGGATATTTACCAAAAATACATCAAATCAGATCTGACACCGCAGCAATCGCTGAGGTTGCTTTACATCGCGACGACCGTCTTCGGTTTGCTCGGAATGATAACGGGCATTGCGATGATCGGTGTGAAAAGTGTACTCGATGTGTGGTGGATGCTTTCCGGGATTTTTGCGGGTGGTATGCTCGGGCTTTTCTTGCTCGGTATGATTTCCAAAAGTACCAAAAACGCGGAGGCGCTCACCGCAACCATTATCGGGATTGTGGTCATTATCTGGATGACGTTCTCAGCTCAACTTCCTGACACCTATTCATTTTTACGTAACCCATTGCACCAGAATATGATCATGGTGGTGGGTACACTGACGATCTTTTTGACCGGCGTGCTGCTTACCAGGCTAAAACGCAAGGGGCCGGTTGAAAAAGAGGTGCTTTTGCACAGCAAGTAATGTAACGCTACGCGCGAGTAGCCTTTTAACGGACAATTTTTTCAAATAGCATATAACAACAATACGATGTCATCTGTAACGTCTTCCGCTGTGTCGTTGCCTCAGGGCTTCATTCCGGTCATGCTTACACCCTTCCTGGAATCGGGAGAGGTGGATTACGAAGGCTTAAAAGCATTGACGGAATTGTACCTGGAATCGGGTGCGGCCGGGCTTTTTGCGAACTGCCTTTCCAGCGAAATGTATGAATTGACGGAAGAAGAAAGGCTGACGGTGACCCGAACAGTGGTCGATCAGGTGGCGGGACGGGTACCCGTAGTGGCTACCGGGACATTCGGAGGGCCGATTGCAGAGCAGGCACAATTTGTAAAACGTATATATGATACCGGTGTGCAGGCGGTTATTGTAATTACCGGACTGCTGGCGGAAGAGAACGAAGGCGATGAGGTATTTATCCAGCGGACTAACGAGCTGATTGCCCTGACCGGTGACATTCCGCTTGGGTTTTATGAATGCCCCGTTCCCTACAAACGGCTGATCAGTAGTGAAGTTCTGGCGGAGTTGCTCCCTTCCAACCGAATTATTTATCATAAAGATACTTGTCTCGATCTGGACGAGGTGATCCGCAGAATTAAAGTTGCCGAAGGGTATCGTTTCGGATTGTATGATGCCTACATGGCGAATGCGGTGGCGTCGCTTCGGGCCGGTGCGGCAGGATTGTCCTGTATTCAGGGAAATATTTATCCTGAACTGATCGTGTGGATTTGTGAGAATTACGACAATGCCGACCGCGAGGAAGATGTAAAAATGCTTCAAAAGTTTTTCATCGACTCGATGGAGATTGTACACTCAGCTTATCCGACGATTGCGAAGTACTGTATGCAAAAAAGGGGATTTCCCATTGCCGCCTACACCAGACGGGACGTGGGCGAACTGACGCCGGAATTGCAGGAACGTGCTGACATGTTGCTCGATGAAGTCGATCAGATTCAGACGGAGCTCGGCATTCCCAGCGTGTTTAAAAAGACTGTTGAGGAACCATTAAAATAACCCAATTGGAATGAACCCTAATTTTTAAAGCTATGAATTTTCCTAACCAGCAAATTTTGGATCGGGTAACCCAGGGTGACGAAGCGGCATTTACACAACTACGTTCGTATTTTCACGTTCCGGCATTCAAGTTCTGCGCTGTGTTGCTGAAAGACGAGGCGGAAGCAGAAAACGTGATCGAATCGGTATTTAGAAAGATATGGAACGAGCGCTCTGGCCTGGGCATGAAGGGTAACTTCCAATCCTACCTTTTCAGCAGCCTGAAAGACCAGATTTTTGGGGAAATGAAAAAGTATAACGATCCGATCGCCCGAAAGCAGTACCTCGACCGGATACAGTCATTCCGAGCGAGTTGACCACATTTAGAGTGCAGGGTAATATTAGTATTACGCTATTTAATAGTATTTTTTTACAATCTTGTGGATTGTACAGGATGGATTATTAAAAAAAATTCTTTTAAATTGAGCAGTGGCAGCCAACCTAAACCTGCCGGATTGATTTAAAATGAAACCGCATTTTCATAAGGTCCCCATTCCATCGCGGACTTCGTTCAGCATACGTCATGACAAAGATTCCGGCTTTGGCACGGTTTGGCATTACCATCCGGAGCTTGAACTGCATTTTTTGGTTAAGGGAAGGGGAGTAAGGTTCATTGGCGACAATATCAGTAACTTTTCGGATGGTGAACTGATATTGCTGGGTGAAAATCTGCCACATACCTGGCGGGTAGAAGAGGGGGCTAGCAATACGGCGGTGGAAGTAATTATTATCCATTTCCTACCCAATTGCCTTGGAAGTGAACTGCTGCTATTGCCGGAGGCATATCAGATCCCGAAATTGTACGAACGGGCCAAGCGGGGGCTTTTGGTTCATGGCGAAGCTAAAGAACAGGTGATCCGTTTGATGCATTCGGCGGTAGATGCGGAAAATCTCGATCGTTTAATCGCATTGCTTTCGATCCTTAAGATCCTGGCCGAGGCCAGCGAATGTGAAACGATTGCATCGGCGCATGCATTTTATAAATCCAATGACGCTGAGACGCTCCGGCTGAACAAAATTTACGCATATACGCTTTCCAACTATCGGAACGACATTTCATTGCAGGACGTCGCCTCGATCGCCAATCTGGGGATTACGTCTTTTTGCAGGTATTTCAAATTGATGACCAAGAAAACTTATAACGATTTCCTGGTAGAGATTCGGATCAGTCAGGCCTGCCGGTTTCTGATTGAAGATAAAATGGCAACGGAGGTAATATGTTTCGAGTGCGGTTTTAACAATGTATCCAACTTCTACCGGCATTTCAAGAAGGTTACCGACATGACACCACTGGAATACAAGCGGAAATACCTTTACAAAGCCGCACCCGAAATGGTTTGACTCAGTTGTTATGATTTTTCATCCACTCGTCCATCGAGTAACGTCCGGAGCCTATTATGGCGAACGTGACCACCAGGATGAGCGTGATCATCGAAAGCCAAAATTCCGAATTGAGGTAGGAAAAACCTGCCCGGAAATTGACGAAGAACACGGCCGTTAACAAGATCGGTATCTGAATGACGGATGCGATTCGGGTGAGGCAACCCATTGCAATGAGAAACCCGCCGAAAATGTGCGCAAAAGCTACGTAGTGAACGGCCGTGACGGTGTACAAATGAAAGTCCAGGCCGGTAACCATATGAGACAACTTGGTGGTATCGCTGATAAAGCTGATCCCCTTAGCAAACAGAAATACTCCCAAAGCAATACGAACTATGTCCATCCATGCCGGGTGGTGCGTATCGCCCCAATGCTCGATTCGATCCATCATGTTCATAACTTTCAAGTTTTTGGTTTCAAGAAAGTTACAGTTTTAAATGGATTGTGTCAAGAGGAAATGGATTTTTTCCAAGATGTATTCCAGTGCGAGATTAATGTTTTTCGATGAGGGAAGTGTGTTTGGTATCCTTCATTTTGACATAGACGATCAGCGAAATGAAAATGCAGATCGTTACATACCAATAATACCAACTCTCATGTCCGAGGTTTTTGGCCCATAATGCCAAATATTCGGCCGTACCGCCGAATAGCGCCACGGCGATGGAGTAGGGCAGGCCCACGCCCAACGCACGTACCTCCACGGGGAATAGCTCCGCCTTCACGACGGCATTAATGGACGTGTAACCACTAACGATAATCAATGCGGCCATCAGCAAGCCGAATGCAGGCCACATTCCGCTGGTATGGCTAAGCGTAGTGAGGAGCGGATAGGTAAGTAGCGTCCCGAGTACACCAAAGCCGATTAGCAGCGGCCGACGGCCGATGCGATCGCTTAACGCCCCAAAAACGGGTTGTAGGGCGGCAAAAATAAAAAGCGAACAGAAAGTCAGCATCGTCGACTGATATTTCGTGAGGCCTACGGTATTCACCAGAAACTTCTGCATGTAGGTCGTGTAGGTGTAAAATGCCAGTGTACCACCAGAAGTGAGGCCTATTACGACGAGCACTGCTTTCGGATGCTTCATCAACTCTTTCAGCGACCCTTCTTTTTTCACTTTAAGGTCTTTGGATCGAAAAGCTTCCGTCTCATTCAAATGAGCCCGGAGATACAATGCCACTAAGGACAGTAAAGCTCCGATGACGAAGGGAATACGCCAACCCCAATCGTGCATTTGCGTATCGGTGAGGACGTTCTGTAAAATGAGTTGCAGGCCTAATGCAATGAGCTGCCCGCCAATAAGCGTCACATATTGAAAGCTGGAAAAGAATCCGCGCTTGTCTTCGGTCGCTACTTCGCTGAGATATGTGGCCGAGGTACCATATTCCCCACCGACGCTCAGCCCTTGCAGCAGGCGGGCAACGAGTAAGAGAAGCGGGGCCATAATGCCTATGCTTTTATAGCCAGGTAAAAGCGCAATTAGCAGCGAGCCGAGGGACATCAGCAGTACGGATATCGTCATGGCCACTTTACGGCCGCGGTTATCAGCCAATTTACCAAAAATGAAACCGCCGATCGGCCGCATCAGAAAACCAACCGCGAAAATGCCCGCTGTATTGATCAGTTGGACGGTTGGATTTGAATCGGGGAAGAATGTGTTGGCGAAATATAGGGAGAAGGCCGAGTACGCGTACCAGTCGTACCATTCTACAAGGTTACCTGCCGAGCCGCCGATAATCGCTTTAAGGCGCCAGCTGGTATCATCTTTCTGTAAAGTTTGCTCCATAAATAGGGATTAGGTTTTCCCAATTTACTTAAATAAAGTGCAAATCCATGCGGCGGCATGCTCAACCAGGCGCGTGTGACCACTTTTTAGTTCTATGTATTGATTTTTGGGAAGAAGGTCCGCAAGCTTTCTTACGGCTTGGGGTTTAAGCAAGCTATCATAAACTCCGGCAAAGAGATACACTTTTGCCTCATGCGCATTCGCAGTTTTGACCAAAGCAGGAATGTCAAACTTCAAATTCCGGAACGCTACCCACGACTGATAAATGGTTTTCCGCTTTTCAGGCGTATTCAGCACCTGTTGGGTAAACCGGACGAGGCTCTTGCTGGCCAGTTTCAAGGTCCTCGCCACGTGGACACCGGGGAAAAAGACGCCTGGATGGCGCATGAGCCAGCCATAAATCCATCGTGCAGGTGGAATACGCGTCGCGAATGTGTACATGGGATGCTCCGAAACGCCATCGGGAGCAATCAGAAACGCATTATCGATGTTTTCAGGAAATGCCTCTAAGGTTGCCAGCGCAAAACGGCCGCCAATGCTGAAACCGGTAATGTCAAAGCGGATGATGTTATTTTCTTTCAGGAAATGATTCATGCTATTCTTCCAGTCATTTTTAGAAATGACTTCAAACGGAGCATCGCTATTTTGTCCGTGAAAGGGGAGATCGAATGCGTAGACGGTGTAATGCCTACCTAGGGACTTTTCAACCGCTGCGAAGCACCCGGGACCATCTTGGCCTACCCCGTGGAATGCCAGGAGAATGTTCGTGCCGGAACCTAGTTGGGTGTATGGGAGACTTTTTGGAGATTGATCACTCATAAGCTTCGCGGCGATGTTTTACTGCCGATACTTCTACAATTCTGATTTGATCCTCAATAGTAGAGTATCCTGTAATTTCCTACGCGAACACGGTAAGTGTTTTTATATTGACTAGCTTTTTACAAGCTGACGGCGTCGATAATCACGTCGGTTCTATGCCCTTGTTTGTCGGTAATATATCTGACACCAGTCATATTGCAATGAAGTTTTATAGGAGTATTAAATTTAAGCTAAAACAAAAAGACCTCCAAACGCCGTTGCTAATTGAAACAGTACGTTTGAGAGGTCTTCTGTTTTTTAAGCCTCCATCAAATACGCCTTAATAAAACCATTAAGATCACCATTCAAAACCGCTTCGGTATTTGAAGTCTGGTAATCGGTGCGGTGGTCTTTTACGCGGCGGTCGTCGAGGACGTAGCTGCGGATTTGTGAACCCCATTCAATCTTGCGTTTGGAAGCTTCGACTTCGGCGCGTGCCGAGTTCCGTTTTTCGAGCTCGATCTGGTAGAGACGCGATTTTAGCAATCGGATCGCCACCTCTTTGTTCATCAACTGCGAACGTTCCTGCTGACAGGCGATAATGATACCCGATGGCTTGTGATGCAGACGTACGGCGGTTTCCACCTTGTTTACGTTCTGTCCACCGGCACCGCCTGAACGGTAGGTGTCCCAGGTAATGTCGGCCAGATTGACGTCGATCTCGATGTTGTCGTCCGCGAGCGGATATACATACACGGAGGTAAATGACGTGTGGCGGCGTGCATTCGAGTCGAACGGTGAAATGCGCACAAGGCGGTGTACACCGTTTTCCGATTTCAGGTTACCATAGGCATATTCGCCGTCGATTTCGAGCGTTACGGATTTTACTCCGGCCACATCGCCATCCTGCAAATCCACCTGGCGGACCTTGTAACCATTCTTTTCTGCCCACATGATATACATCCGCATGAGCATCGAAGCCCAGTCCTGCGACTCGGTGCCACCCGCTCCCGCGTTGATCTCGATTACGGCCGGCAATTCATCGCCCTCTTCTCCCATCATCTTCCTGAACTCAATTTCGTCCAGTTTGTCAGAAAGTTTTTGGCCTTCTTCATCTACCTCTTCTTCGGTAGCTTCGTCGGCCTCGTAAAATTCCCAGATCGTGTCCAGGTCGTCGCGCAAGCGAGCGAGTTCTTCATAACCGTTGGTCCAGAATTTCAGTCCGCGAATTTCCCGCATGGTTTTCTCCGCACGGGTCGAATCACTCCAGAATTCGGGCTGAACCGTCTGTTGTTCAAGGTCTCCTAGCTGTTGTTTTCGATTAGCGTAGTCAAAGATACCTCCCCAAAGCCTCTACACGGGCTTTCAAGTCTTTCAATTGCTCTGCAGTCATTGAATTTTTTGAATTTAAGTTTGAAAAAATAACTACTGTAATACTAGCGATTACGATACTTTCGCCCTGAGCGCAGTCGAAGGGTGTATGCGACGTCGTGCATGCCCTTCGACTACGCTCAGGGTGACATTGTGCTTAAACCGTTCCAATTACGATAGGAGCTCAGTCTTACAAAGGTAGAACAAATCACAACAACGGTCTGTTTCACTTAAATAGGCGACTTCTCAGATGTAGGCATTCTGGCAAATCGTCTTAACTTTGCGTGAAAATTTTGTCAACCCATTTCGTACAATAAAAATACCGGAAAATGGCTCAAACATATGATGTGATTGTAATTGGTAGCGGCCCCGGGGGTTATCCCGCAGCCATTCGTGCTTCCCAATTAGGACTTAAAGTTGCAGTTGTTGAAAAAGAAAGTTTAGGTGGGATTTGCCTTAACTGGGGCTGTATCCCAACCAAAGCACTCCTCAAAAGTGCCCAGGTATTTGAATACATCAAGCATTCAAGCGATTACGGTATTAATGTGGGTGATTCTTCGGCCGACTTCGGCGCAGTAATCAAACGCAGCCGCGGCGTGGCCGACACCATGAGCAAAGGCGTGTCGTTCCTGATGAAAAAAAATAAAATTGACGTCATCGTCGGTACCGGTAAAGTAAAGGGCCAGAAAACGGTGGAGGTAACGGATAAGGATGGCAAAAAAACCGACTACTCCGCATCGAAAGGCGTAATCATCGCAACCGGTGCCCGCGCGCGCGAGTTGCCCAATATCAAACTCGACGGCGAAAAAATCATCGAATACCGCAAGGCGATGAGCCTTGAAAAGAAGCCTGCTTCCATGCTGGTAATCGGTTCTGGCGCAATCGGAATGGAGTTTGCTTACGTTTATAACTCAATGGGAACCAAGGTAACCGTGGTGGAATTCCTCCCTAATCTGGTTCCGGTTGAAGACGAAGAAATTTCAAAAGAGATTGCGAAGCAGTACAAAAAGATCGGAATCGAAACTTTGGTAAATTCTTCGGTTGAGAAAGTAGACACAAGTGGCAACGGCTGCAAAGTGACTGTGAAAACACCGGAAGGTGAAAAGACTTTCGAAGTGGAGGTGGTACTTTCAGCAGCGGGTATCGTTGCGAATATCGAAAACATCGGTCTGGAAGAAACAGGTATCAAAACCGAAAAAGGTAAGATCGTCGTCAACGAATGGTACGAAACCAGCGTTCCGGGCTTCTACGCGATTGGCGACTGTACGCCAGGCCAGGCATTGGCGCACGTGGCAACCGCTGAAGGGATTATCTGTGCTGAGAAAATCGCAGGTCACAAAACCGAAGCGTTGGATTACGGAAACATTCCTGGATGTACTTACTGCCAGCCAGAAATCGCATCGGTAGGTTTCACCGAGAAAAAGGCGAAAGAAGCAGGTTACGATATCAAAGTTGGCAAATTCCCATTCAAAGCTTCTGGTAAAGCGGTGGGAGCGGGCGTTACCGACGGTTTCGTAAAAGTAATCTTTGATGCGAAATACGGCGAATTCCTCGGTGCCCACATGATCGGCGCGAACGTAACAGAAATGATCGCGGAAGTAGTAGTTGCCCGCAAACTGGAAACTACATCTCACGAAATCCTCCGCTCGATCCACCCGCACCCGACTATGTCGGAAGCACTGAAAGGCGCTGCCGAAGCGGCATACGGCGAGGCGATCGATTTATAGGACTTCGATTCTAGAAATATATGTAGTAACAAATGCCTGGAAGCTGTCCGGGCATTTGTTGTTTTTGGGAGTTCTACGAATTGGGATTAACTTTATTAAAACACCGCTCAACTTTCATGCCTGCCAGCATCCTGCCTAACTACTCCGGGAACATCGAGACGTTTATTCGCCTCAATGAGGTCGCAAGCAAACTTTTTCGCGCCAACCCAAGGAACAAAAACAAGCATTCAATGGACATTAGCAGTGATGACGTTTTGCAACTCTTAAAAAGCCTGAACCAACATCACGTAAAGTACCTTCTGGTCGGCGGTATGGCAGGTGTGGTCCATGGTCACGTCCGGACGACCCTAGATATGGACCTCTGGATAGGCAATACCCGGGAGAATACCGAAGCATTTGTACAGGCCTTGCTTGAAAATGATGTAGTCGGCGCTGAACTTCTAAAAAATATGCCGCTCATTTTCGGTTGGACGTCGGTCCGATTCGGAAAATCGGGTTTTGAACTGGATCTCGGACATTCATTGAAAGCATTTACGGAAACTGATTTCGACTCGTGCTACGAACGGGGCCTGGATGCGGATTACGATGGTGTGCCTTTCCGGGTCATCCACTTGCGCGACCTGATTACCGAAAAGCAAGCCACCGCACGCCCCAAAGACCTTGGCGATGTGGTCGAATTGCAACGCATTTGGGAGGAGCAGAATGACATTAACTCAGGACGACCATAGCGCATCTCAAAATCGTCACTTCACCTTTGCCCTGCGCTGCATAGCCTCGCGCCAGGTCGTCAGCACAATCCCTTCTTTCTCAATATACTTTCGCAATTCCGGATCGATCATGGCCAGGAAATCACCTTCGCGGGTGGGCCAGGAGTCGGAGATTTGCGGGAACACTTCGGTGTGGATGGTGCAATGCATGATCACCATCGTCAGGCCGGGTTTCAGCTTGCCGAGGGCTTGGATGTATTTGGCTGTCTTGTATTTCTGTAAAGCTTTTTCCGACTTGTCGCCATTCTCAGGCCCTTTCCAACCGTAGCTGCTGTTTTCGAGGTCATCTAACACCGGCAACCCCGCGCTCCAAAGCTGCTTCCCCACTTTTTGTGTCATTTCAAACTGCTCCCCGATCATCTTTTCTTCCCCACGGATGGCAGTATTATGCCCACCCGGGAACATTACAGGGATTTTCTCCTGCATTCCAACTTTCAGATATCTTTCCAAAAACTCAGGCTTCGCGAACAGCGTGCCCATGTGCGAATCAAGGTGTGTCGGTTCGAATCCCATCGTGCGGGCGCGTTCGAGCTGCGCACGGATTTCCGTTTCGACTTCGTCGGCCGATGCATTTTTTACGACATCCGCCACGCTCCGCCACAATGCACCTTCCGGATCGGTAAGGCCTTTTACATTGGTTTTTCCTGCCAATGGTCCCCATCGGTAATCTTTCCATTCCGAGGTCATTGTAAGGTGCAGTCCTGCGTCGATATCCTTGTTTTCTTTCCAATAATGCACAAAACCCGGCACCCAGCCGCATGGCATCATTACGCTCAGAGAGTTTGCTACCCCTTCACGAATAGCCTTGATCGCTCCCTGATTGGATTCATATGACATCCCGACGTCATCGACATGGATGATCAACACTTTTTTGCCCTTCGGATAGCCAAGCTTTTCGGCATAGGTAGGTTCGGTAGTTTGGGCTGATGCGGCCGTTTGAATGGCCACAAGGAACAGGAAATACAGTTTTTTCATAAATAGCCGTTGATTGTAAGGGTCTGGATTGTTGATTGTTATTACTGCTTTAAATCTATTTTGTACTAGTTCGGCAATGTATTGAGTTTAATCCAAAAAGCATTGATCAACTTCTGCCGGACAAGTAAGCCGCACAATAGCCCGATCCTTTTGGCGTTATTTGCCAACATTTAACGCACCCCCAAACATTCCTGCATGGCTAACTCGCGCTACCTGTTAACCTGTCTGCTCCTGGGCCTGATCATTCCGGCAGAGGCCCAGCATTTCTCGCTCAGCCGACTTTTCTATCCGAACCTGACACTCAAAGCAGAGTACAATGTGCCATCAAACCTGGATGGAACACGTGACTACGGCGTTTCGAGGACTGGCTTTCTCGGCATTATTCCGCTACAAAGCGAAGTGCAGCTCGGTTATAGTCTACGGAAGAAGTTTGATTTGCGGGCGGTCCATACAGTTGCATTAGCTCAATACACTCAGATACAACCTACTTTTGACAGCAAAAATGATCCTTCGAATGGCTATAAAACGCTGTCTCTCGGCATTCTACGCTTGCAGGCAAGTATTAAGGACCGGCTTTGGGTTTACGGCGGCGGATTGGGCATGACCGAAAGTAACGAGACGTTTTTTAGCCCGCAGCCTTTTTTTTGGGGTGGCGCAGCACGGATGCATATTCTTGGGCTCCGTACTCAGTTCATGTACGGGTCGGTGCTGGCTTATAATCAGAAACTGCGTTTTATTCCGGTATTTGGGTTAAATAAAGGGTTAGGAAAGCACTGGCGCGTTTCCGCCTTATTGCCGTTTATGATGAATGCCAACTATAAAGCTACTAAGTGGTTCAACGTCGATTTTCTGGCAGGGCTGAGTGGTTACAGTGGCGGGTTCCAGGTACAGACGCCGGAGGAAAAAGCGTTACGACGGGAGAATTACAGACAGATCAAAACCGGCGTTGCGGCGAATGCGCATTTGTTTTCAGTTATTAATGTGTCTTTGGAGGCTGGCGTAACTACTTTTCGGCAACTTCGCACATTCAACAGCGCACGCGAAAATCTCACCTCTTATACTCCAGCAACCACACCTTACATCGGTGCGAGTGTGCGCTACATCACAAGCCGCTCACGCTTATCATCTAAATTTATGCGTCGTATGAGCCTGGGCGAAGGTGGGATCAATTGGTAGGTCTAAATCAGCTTTTTTGCCTCCGATTTCAACAGATCTTTATTGATAGGGACCACGCCGACCATTTCGCAAACCAATCCGCCACCAAGATTGGATATGGCGGCTACGTTTTCCGGCGGAAGCCCGAGCGCCACGCAGAGGGCGGCAATGCTGATCACGGTATCACCGGCTCCTGAAACGTCTGCGATCTGGCGGATGTGCGCGGGGAGTTGGTGTGTTTCTTCTTGATAATCAATAAAAACACCTCTTTCAGACAAAGTAATCAATGCCCCTCTCACTTGCAGCGTGTTTTTCAAATGTTGGACAATGGCTTTGAGCTCATCCAGGTTATCCACATTGAAATCCACTTTCAGGCCTTCCCGAAGCTCTTTCAGGTTTGGTTTGAAAAGCGTTGTGTGGTTATAAGCAAGGAAATTCCGCTTTTTCGGGTCGACGACCGTGGGCACATTGCTGGCATTGGCGAATGCGGTGATTTCTGCAATGGATTCGGGAGTCAGCACGCCTTTGTCATAATCTTCAAAAATAATGACGTGGCAGGAAGGGATGAGTTCCTTCGCTTTAGCGATCAGTTTTTCAGTTTCGGCTTTGGAAACAGGCTTGTCGGTTTCCGTATCAATCCGTACAACTTGTTGAGAGCCGGCGATAATGCGTTCCTTGATGGTGGTGATGCGGGCGTCGCTGCGGATCAGGCCTTCGCAATTCAATCCTTTTTCTTGAAGGCTGTTTTCTAAGAGATCGCCGGGGCTGTCGGTCCCAATCACGGAGCATATAATAGCTTCGGCACCAAGAGATTGCACATTCAACAGCACATTGCCTGCCCCGCCCAGCCGGTACTCTCTTTTTTGTACATTGACCACCGGTACGGGTGCTTCCGGGGATATTCTTTCCACTTTCCCCCAAACATATGAATCGAGCATTACATCACCGATTACCAGTACACGCAGGGTATCAAATGCTTCAAAAATCTGATCGATTGTCATGTAGTTATATTGCTAGTAAAGTAGCCGCCTATCCGACCCGAAAGTCAGACCTTGGCTACGAAATGCAGGCTCGTAATCTGAAATCTTTTATTGAGATATAAACGGTGCGCGTCGGTTCTGGCAGGATTTACGCCCGAATCGAGGTGGATTTCGTTGAAATTTCCTTTCTGCGCATAATCTGCGATCCAGTCAAGGAGCATCCCTGCATAACCCTTTCCACGCTGGGTTGGCAATGCCGAAAGATCGTCGATGTAGATGTATTTTCCTCGAAAAAGATTGTAACCGGTTTCAAAAACAGCCACTGCGGCGGCATCAGGGGTGCCGTCTTCGATAAAAACGATTTGGCGGTTATCCGCGAGGGTTTGCTTGACGGCGTCGAAATAGAGGTCGTCGGTAAGCAATGGCCGCAGGGCCTGGATGGCACTGCGGCATTTGAGAATATCGTCGTCAGTCCGAACAATGTCGATCGTCATAAGCCCTTGCTATGTCCTACGATGGTTAGATTGCTAAGGCTGTGGCCCATTTTGTCCCGCTTTGTCATCAGGTACTTCTCGTTATAGGGATTGGACGGGATTTCAATTCCCACAGAATCCACTATTTCGAGGCCATAGCCGATTAATCCGGCACGTTTTTTGGGATTATTAGTGATCAGCTTGATCTTGGTCAGTTCCAGGTCGCGAAGGATTTGGGCACCTACGCCATAGTCGCGATCGTCCATCGGGAAACCGAGTTCCAGGTTGGCTTCCACGGTATCACGGCCCATTTCCTGCAACTTATAAGCCCTTAGCTTATTTAAAAGACCAATTCCACGGCCTTCCTGGTTCATATAAACAATCACACCTTTGCCAGCTTTATCGACCATTTCCATCGCAGCGTGCAATTGAGGTCCGCAGTCGCAGCGGCAGGAGCCGAAAATGTCACCGGTAACGCACGACGAATGGACGCGCACGAGTACAGGCTCGTCTTTTTCCCAGGTACCTTTTACTAATGCGAGGTGCAAGTCACCGGTATTGATCTGCCGGTAAGCGATCAGGTCAAAATGGCCCCATTTGGTGGGCATATCCACTCCGATCTCACGTTTGATCAGCGATTCTTCACGCAAGCGATACTCGATCAGGTCTTTAATGCTGACCAGTTTGAGATTGAAGCGGTTGGCTATTTCGCGCAGTTGCGGCAGTCGTGCCATCGAGCCGTCCTCATTCAGGATTTCAACCAGCACACCGGCAGGTGACAGTCCGGCCAGGCGTGGAAAATCGATCGCGGCCTCTGTATGGCCTGTGCGGCGAAGTACGCCACCACGTTTGGCTTTCAGCGGGAAAATATGTCCGGGACGGCCCAGGTCGGCGGGCTTTGTGTCTTTGCTCACGAGCGCCTGGATCGTTTTGGAACGGTCGCTGGCGGAAATACCCGTGGTACAGCCGTGACCGAGCAAATCGACCGAAACAGTAAATGCGGTTTCGTGCAGGGCGGTGTTATTGCCCACCATCATTTCCAGTTCGAGTTCGGCGCAGCGTTCTTCGGTGATCGGCACGCAGATTAGTCCGCGGCCTTCCCTTGCCATAAAATTGACTATTTCTGGCGTTACCAATTCGGCAGCGCAGATAAAATCACCTTCGTTTTCACGGTCTTCATCATCGACAACAATGATGAGTTCCCCTTTTTTGATCGCTTCGATGGCATCTTCGATAGAGTCCAGCGCAATCGGGTTGGTATGATTACTCATTAATCGGGTTAATGAAAAAATAGTTTTAAACTAAAACTCGTTTTTACTCTGCAAAGGTACGTTGATAATGTCGAAAGTTCTATTTTTGAACGTCCGTTACAGATTGAACACAGGATTTACACGATCCGTTTCAACGGAACAATCCACAACAACACACCCCGCGGAACCTACTTTACTCACAATGAAACATAAGCTACTGATACTATTTTTGCTGAGCATTTTTTCGCTCGCTCAGCTAGAAGTTTCAGGTCAGGAAAGTACTGCAAGAACGGCGGCAACACAAAGTTTTTGCGGTAGTACAGGTGGTTTCAATGTAATGCCCGCCGAAGGTTGCGCCCCTTTAACTGTGAATGTAAAAAATCTGGTTCCCAAGCCGGAAAGTCTCACCTATGCCTTCCGGTTCGATCGGAATCAAAACACACCTCCAAACACCAGCGAGACAACACAGGATTCTACTTTCACTTATCAGATTCCCGGTACGTACACCATATTGCAGTATGGGAGCGCCAATGGTACGGGTTTCAGCCAATGCAAAGATGTGGTCGTGAAGGAGACCAGGGGGCCGAATGCTGAGATTATTGCCTGCCAGAATGGAAAAGTGCGCCTGACGATTGCGAGTGATGATATTTCCAAAGCATACGACGCTATTGAAATCAACTGGGGCGACGGGGCGAAGCAATCTGTCAACATCAAAACCAGCACCACAGCCTATTTTGACCATACCTATGCTGGCGCCCGTCCTGCCATTACCCTGAGGGGCACGTACACTAATGGACAATGTTCGACAAGTACCAATACTACTACCCTTGATGCCAATACGCCACCTCCGTCGCTGGAAGCAATCAGGATTTTAAATGTGTCAATGCCAGCGAGTGGTGATGCAAAGGTTATCTATGAAGGAATAGAAGGTGTGGAGACCAAGCTCTACATTGCCAAGGGTGATGGAGATTTGACCTTTACCAACAAAAGCGGGCAAACTGGCGGAACACAATCGGCGTCGGTACCCTTGCTAGATCCGAAAGTGGTGTATCGGTTCCAGCTCTGGTCTACTGATATCTGCGGCAATATCATCAAAAGTCCGATCGTGAGCAGCATGACGATAAAACAAGGTGGTTTGTCGTTGGATGAAATCATCGCATTGGAATGGGAGAATGAGCCCAATACGGCTGGTTTAGTCGAGTATCAACTCAAACGGAACGGAGCTGTGATTTTTACCACCGCGGACAAGCGTTCCTTTGAAGACACCGACGTTAAATGCGGTAACACCTACCAATATGAAATCGTGGCGATTGTCGAGAACGATGTCAGATCATATTCAGCGCCTATCAGTTTGGATCCCAAGACGTCGGCTCCAGCGGATATTAACAATGCTGTTGTGACTGTTAAGGATGAAAATACGATTGGTACAAAAGTGGAACTTTCCGGAGAGGGACTTACGAGTTCCTACAACCTGATTGTAGAGCGTGCACTGCTGGGAAGTACGAGTTTTGAAATCGTTTCACCAGCAAACAACCAAAGCCTGCAATGGGATGACGCAAATGTGAGCACGTCAAGAAACTCCTATTGTTACCGGTTTCAGTACGAAAACGCCTGCAAGCTCAAATCACCATCTTTCAGTGCCCCGGTTTGTTCCATTTTGCTGACGACGAACACGCCGAACATTGTATGGAACCCGGATGCACCGTTCATCAACCCGGTGGAATCCTACGACCTTCAACAGGTCGATGAGCCCGGGAATCTGATTAATGTGATTCCCAAAGGTCTTTCGACCAGCCACACGCTGGACCTGGCGTCTCAATCGGACTTCGGGTATCGGATCGAAGCGAAATCCCCCGGGGGTAATTTTACAAGTTTATCGAATGTGCTGAATTTCAGGAGTGAAGCGATTCTTCTCATACCCGACGCATTTACGCCCAACGGAGACTCATATAATGAACGCTTCGAGGTCAAAGCATACTTCGTGAAAGATTTCAGTATGTCGGTATTCAGTCGCTGGGGTGAAGTGATTTTTCATTCGACGGATATCGCAGAAGGTTGGGACGGTAATGTAAAAACTGGAAAAGCTCCGGGGGGCTATTACCTGTACAAAATTGAAGCGACAAACTCTTCCGGCCAAACGGTGGTTAAAAATGGGAGTTTTTTGCTGATTAGATAGGATTTTTTCAATAGCAGTACATGCGGGATAATACTTTTTGGGTAATTCCGTTTAATAGGTACGCATTTTTGCCACCCCTAAATAGCTTATTTTTGCTATTGCGTTTTTGAATTCGATGTGATTCCCCAAACTTATTGTTTATCAACCGTCTTTGAAAAAGGTCAGGGTCTAATGTTGCCACACTTATGAGAATAACACTACCTCTTCTTCTGTTTGCTTTTGTTACTTTATATTCTCCGTTTGTCGGTGCGCAAGGTTTGTGTAACCAGGGTGGTGGCGGCTTTGAACTGGATAAGTCTGAGGGGTGTGCACCGCTGACTGTTCGGATCACTAATACAGCTAATTCAAATTTCGCATCCTACAATGCAGGTTACGACGGAAAGTCACAGGCCCCGACCTTTCAAAGTATTGCTTCATACATTTATCGAAACCCAGGTAACTTCATTATGTTGCAACAGGCATTTCTCTCTTCTGGGAAACTTGGCTATGCCTGTAAAACGATCAAGGTAAGCGAAACAAGGGGGATCGCTGCTAACTATTCATCCTGCGGGGGTGGTAAAGTGATTGTTTCTCTTACGAACAATTCCATTCTTACGGCATACGACCGAATTGAGATCAAATGGGGTGATGGAGAAACCCAAAACTGGCAAAAAGGGGATAACCTGGTGCTGGAACATAATTACGCCAATGTATCACAAAGCCCTACCATTGTTTTCACGGGATATTATTCGGCAGGGAAGGCATGTGACAAAGGTGTAGCCGCTTCTCTACCCATCACTTTTGAGCGACCTCAATTGAATGAAATCCAGATGTCCAGTGTGGAAATGCGAGGTGACGGGACGCTCCGTGTTATTTATCTTGGCGTCGCTGGTATTCCAACGCAAGTCCAGTTCAGTACTGATGGCACTTCTTATACAGTACACGGGGGAAGGTCATCCGGTGGTACGCAACCTTACGACATTAAAGGTCTGAATACCGCGCAGATTTATAAAATCAGGCTATCATCCGAAGATCTTTGCGCTGGAAGCACACTCACACAGCCACTTAGTACGATGATTCTTTCAGGTAGTTCAACCGATGGAGCAAATACTTTGAAGTGGAATCAGTATGCCGACGCCACGCAGTTTGAATCCTATGACTTGCTGCGTGACGGTACGGTTATCAAAAGTTTTACGAACATTGGCGATCTTACCTATACCGACAAAGACGTTGAATGCGGTAGTTTTTCGGAATACCAGGTAGTAGCCAGGTTGAAGAATGCAACATCCACCTCTGCTCCGGTAGGTGTCAGGGTGGAAACTGGAAATCCCAAGCCTCTTACCAGCGGATCCGTTTCGGTCCTCGATGCGAGTAGTGTGACTATTAAAGCAGAAGTACCAGGTGCAGGGCCCAACGCCTCCTATCAGCTCTCCATTGAAAGGGCGGATGCCGGATCGACTGTTTTTAAGAAGATAATTACGCTTTATAATCAGAATGAATTTATCGACGATGCGGTTAAGACCAGTGAGCTTTCTTATTGTTACCGGATGAGCTATGAGAATTCCTGCGGACAAAAGGTGCCTGCTTCAGAGCCGGTCTGCACGATACTTTTAAATAGAAATCTGACAACGCTCTCCTGGACGGCAGAATCACCAATTCTGGGGGGATTTGAAGGATATACAGTAATGCAAACCGGATCGAGCGGTTCTTCCGAAGACATTCCGGTACAAAAAAATACTTCCTACACCGTAAAACTCAACAATCAAAGCGATCTGGAATACAACTTTCAGGTGAAGGCGACTTCACAAAACGGCGGCTTCGAGAGCCTGTCCAATGTGATTAACTACCGCAGAAATGCCGGGGTCTTTGTTCCGGATGCTTTCACACCCAATGGAGACGGGTTTAATGATATTCTGGAAGCAAAATCTACTCAATTGCAGGCGTTTAGCTTTTCTGTGATGAACCGATGGGGGATAGTCGTATTCCATTCTGACGACATTGCCAAGGGTTGGGACGGAACCTTCGACGGGACCAATGCACCTGTTGGGTATTATTATTACAAGATGACTTTCGTCGACGACATCGATCAAACTGTTGAAAAAAGCGGTACTTTTATGCTTTTACGGTGAGGAACTATTTCTGTGAAATAAGTTTTGTCAAGTTATTAACTTAATAAGGATAGCTATGTTTGGAAATATGGCGGACATGATGGGCCTCATGGGCAAAATGAAGGACCTTCAGTCGCGTATGAAAGAAGCACAGGAACAGCTCGTTAATATTACAGAAACCGCTGAATCGGGTGGGGGAATGGTGAAAGCCACAGTCAACGGGCAGAAGACATTGATCAGTCTGGATGTAGATAGGGATCTGGTTAACCCGGAAGATAAGGAAATGCTTCAGGACCTGATCGTGGCAGCGGTCAACAAAGCTTTCGACAACATTGAACCCAAAATCAAACAACATCTGCAAAAGGCAACGGATGGAGTGCTTCCCAACATTCCAGGGCTGGATTTGGGCGGCTTTATGAAATAACCCGAACACCTAATGACTCCCTCTGTTGCGATTGTAATCCTGAATTATAACGGTCAGCATTATCTCGAAAAATTTCTTCCCAAAGTCGTTGAACATTCCGGAGGCAATGCTATCTGGATAGCTGACAACGCTTCAACAGATCAGTCGCTTAGCTGGCTCAATGCGCATTACCCGGAGCTTAACACGCTGGTCATTAATGAAAATAAAGGTTATGCAGGAGGGTATAACGACGCATTGCACCGCATTCGGGCCGATTATTACATCCTGCTGAACTCGGATATTGAAGTTACTGAAAACTGGATTGACCCGGTGATCGCCTTCATGGAAACAGATCCACGCATCGCCGCCTGCCAGCCAAAAATTCGCGCATACGACCTACCTACGCATTTCGAATACGCGGGAGCAGCCGGCGGATATATGGACTACCTTGGCTATCCTTTCTGCCGAGGTCGGATTTTCGATACCCGCGAGGAGGATTTTGGACAGTATGATGACGAGAGGGATGTTTTCTGGGCCACCGGAGCGTGCCTTTTTGTACGGTCATCGGCATTCCACGAAGCTGCGGGTTTTGACGAGTCCTTCTTCGCGCACATGGAAGAAATTGACCTTTGCTGGCGGCTGCTTAATATGAGATATCGCATCACCTACTGCGGAAAGTCGATGGTATACCATGTCGGTGGGGGGACTTTACACAAGTCTAATCCGAGAAAGACCTTTCTGAATTACCGGAACAATCTGATCATGCTCTATAAGAACCTACCGAAAGGCCGGAGATGGAAGACAGTGTTAATCAGATTGGTGTTGGATGGCATTTCCAGCGCACGGTTCATGGCCACTGGCGCCTGGCCCGACGTTTTGGCCATTATAAGAGCGCATTTCGCGTTTTACAGAATGATACCGAAGCTAACAAGGAATACACCGCGCACGCGACACCGGGCCCCGCTTTATTACAGGAGTGTGGTATGGGAGTATTTTGTGCTCGGAAAGCACAAATTTGATAAGCTTACCGGGATCGAGCCGATTAAAGTTCCCAGATCGTAGGACTGTTATGCTTGCGCCAATGCTGGTGCAACTCCATCCAGAATGCCAACACCAAATATAATATAATAGGTGAGCCGAAGGTCATGAAAGTGGCATAGATGAAGTATTTACGGATGCTGCTGGCCGGGAAATTGAGTTTTTCTCCCAGTTCAGCACAAACGCCAAATATCTGATTCTCAACGAAATACCTGAACTTGTTCATACCTGTGTTTGGAATAATTACCTCATAATTAGCGATTTTCGCCCGGATATGCAATTCTGTAGTGTAATTTTTACTTTAAGTAAGGCCAAAACGGCAAAATACCGCTAGATCGTAAATTTTCAAATTCTTTAATCAAATAAATTGTTTTACAAACAATTTTTGTTTCTTTGTGATTGAAGATTTTGTAAGTAGTTCATTATAATCAAGATGTCTTCGGGGAAATTTCCAAAATTTCTTTTGCCAATGCGTTGAGCCTCCCTCAATTATTTGGTAGAGTCATCACGACTTTTAACTGAAACGCCTTACATTTCTCCTGTATTTTCACCTTATTTCAATTTTTTTATTTCAACTATTATGCCAACAGGTACTGTAAAATTTTTCAATGAAGCTAAGGGATACGGCTTCATCGTGGAAGACGACACAAAAAAGGACATTTTTGTCCATGTGACAGGATTGGGAGGACTTACTATCCGTGAAAATGACCAAGTAGAGTACGAAGTCGTTGAAGGTAAAAAAGGACTTAATGCCGTACAGGTAAAAAAGATATAACTATATTTTTTTTGCAAGACCAATTAAAAATGCCGCTATCTAGCGGCATTTTTAATTGGTAATCTATTCCACCCAAGACTTAATATCGTCCAGAAGAGGCATCTTTTCGTCAATTTTGAGTTTTTTGCGCATTCCGCCGAGATCGTTGAAAATCTTGTTTGCATTTGCACCTTTCAGTTGCTCGATGGTCAGGATATTCATTTTCTGCAATGCTGGTACCCACACCGCAGGAACGCCGGCGGTAACATAATCCGACTCTTTCGCAATCTCAGTCTTTTTTTCCGGCCGCATTTGCGGGAAGAAAATAACTTCCTGAATGCTGGCATTGTTGGTAAGCAACATAGTGAGCCGGTCGATACCGATACCGATACCGGCCGTCGGCGGCATTCCATATTCGAGCGAACGGATGAAGTCGTCGTCCATTTCCATTGCCTCGTCGTCACCTTTTTCTTTCAGGCGCAGCTGGTCTTCGAAACGCTCTTTTTGCTCAATCGGGTCGTTCAACTCGGAATAGGCGTTGGCTACCTCACGACCGTTAATAAACAGTTCGAATCGCTCTACCATGCCTTTTTTGGTGCGGTGTTTCTTAGTAAGCGGAGACATTTCAACCGGATGGTCGATGATAAATGTGGGCTGAATAATGTTAGATTCCACTTTCTCGCCAAAAATCTCGTCGATCAGTTTTCCTTTACCCATGCTCTCGTTCACTTCCATTCCCCAGGCACGGCATTGCTCGCGGATCGCGACATCGTCCAGCGTTTCCACGTCCAGACCTGTATATTGTTTGATCGCATCTGTAATGCTGAGTCGCGGATAAGGACCTGCAAAATCCAGCTCCACATCACCGAATGTCGCTTTCGTAGTGCCATTCACGGCGAGTGCTACTTTTTCAAGCACTTGCTCGGTCATGTTCATCATCCAGAGGTAGTCTTTATAAGCAACGTAAAGCTCGACGGTGGTGAACTCTGGGTTGTGGGTACGGTCCATTCCTTCGTTGCGGAACAGTTTCCCAAATTCATACACCCCTTCAAAGCCGCCCACGATAAGGCGTTTCAAATGCAGCTCCGTTGCAATGCGCAGGTACAAGCCCAGGTCGAGTGCATTATGGTGGGTTGTGAATGGCCTCGCCGCCGCACCGCCGTGGATCGACTGCAATACCGGTGTTTCTACTTCCAGCCACCCATTTGCGTCAAAGTAAGAGCGCATGGTGGTAATAATCCGGGCACGTTTAATGAAAATATCGCGTATTTCCGGGTTTACGATCAGGTCTACGTAACGTTGGCGGTAACGCAGTTCGGGATCAGTGAATCCATCATAGGTATTGCCTTCCTCATCGCGCTTTACGACAGGCAGCGGTCGTAGTGATTTGTTTAATATGGTAAATTCCTGCACATGTACGGAAATTTCACCGGTTTGCGTGGTGAAAACAAATCCTGTTACGGCGATCATATCGCCAATGTCGAGCAACTTTTTGAAAACGGTGTTATACAACGTCTTATCTTCGCCGGGGCAAAGGTCGTCGCGGCGGAAGTACAACTGTATACGTCCGGTGCTGTCCTGAAACTCGGCGAACGCGGCGCTTCCCATAATGCGGAAGCCCATCAGCCGGCCGGCCATTGTGACGTGTTTATAGTCGATCTTGTTGTTTTCGTAGTTTTTGAGGATGTCCGTCGCGTACGTATTTACGACAAATTCTTCCGCCGGATACGGCTCAATGCCCATCCTCATGAGTTCTTCACGTTTTTGGCGGCGCAGTATTTCCTGTTCGCTCAGTAGCATCTTAAAGCAATGGATTGGTAAATGGAATTAGGTATTCCAAAAGAGTGCGCAAAACTACTACATTTTGTGCTCAATAGCGAGCAAGATGGCCGGTAAGATGCTGACATGGCCGTTGGGACATTATTTCTGGCACGCTATTAATGTCTTCCTTATATTGTAATCGAAGCGATCTGTTCCCTGACATCAACAGCGCTAAACCTCTTCGTTCATGTCTTCGAAAGTTTTAAAAATCATTGGTATCGTTGCGCTGGTTGGCTTTGTACTCTTCGGGGCTGTGGAGTTTTGGGTTTACAAAAACAGGGAAAAGCTTTTCAGGAGCGCACAGGAGTTGATCAATGAAAATCTGAATGGTAACCTGGCAATCGGTGATTTTAAATTCCGACCTTTTTATGGAGGTTTGGGATTGAACTTTACGCTATATGATGTGAAACTTACCGACACACTTTATAACGTTCATCACAAACCGTTTCTGGAAGCTGGTAAAATTCACGTAGCGATCGATTTCAAACGGATCCTGTCCGGAGATGTGCGTATCAAAAATCTGGTGCTGGAAGACGGCGGGTTGAAATTGTTCGTGCAAAAGGATGGCTATTCGAATCTTTCGATTTTCAAATCAGACGGCGATGATAACAAGAAGAAAGACTCCAAGAAAACCGACGACGGAATAATCAAAAAACTGGGAAATATCCGCTTTCTGAATTTTGGCGTAGCCTATTCCGACTCGGTAAAGGAAAAGTATTTCGGGGCGCTTTTCCGCGATGCTACCAACATTATCGAGCGCACCGATTCAAGTACAAATGCGAGTTTTACAGGATCGGTTTTCTTTAATGGTCTAACTTTTAAGGTTGATAAAGGCAGTTTTCTGAAAAATCAGGAGACTACGCTCGCATTAGTGCTGGCTTACAATGAGGATGAGAAAAAGCTGAAAATATACCCGTCCATTTTGGAGAGCGCTACCCATAGTAAAATCGGGATTAACGGAGTTTTCGATTTTTCGGACACCATAAAAGTATTTACCCTCAATTTCGAAGCAAAAGGAATAGCTGTAAAAGACGCTTTGCCATTGCTGAACACCCGGCTACAAAAACAGATAGACTCCATTGGCGTTCAAACGAACGTGGATACGCAGGTAAAAATAGCGGGAATCCTCGGGCGGCCGGGCTTAAAACCACAGGTCGACGTCCATTTCGAAACTGATACGTTCAGGTACAACCTTCCCGTGGGCGTACTGCGCAAAATGAAGGCATCCGGAACATTCACTAATCGTGCCGATACCACCAAGCTTGCAGACGTTTATAATTCTCGTCTGATCGCACCGAAAATTACAGGCTTTTTTGAAACTATTCCATTTGCATTTAAACTGGTTGTCAACAACTTTCGTAATCCCCGCGCCGATATCGACGGACGCATTGAGGCTGATTCCACGAATATGGGCGCGCTGCTCGATCCTTCCCGCTATCGTTTCAAACATGGATCTGCCCGGATCGATTTCCATTTTAGTGGCAATTTAAAACGCTTTTACAATGCCGGGAAAGACAATTTCGACGGCAAAGTGGTAGGTAAAGTAGCGCTTAAAAACATTGCAATGGACTACTTACCGCAAAAAGTAAGCGTCAGTAAAATAAATGGGGATCTGACATTCAATGAAAAAGTGATGGTGCTGCCGAACCTACGGTTTTCCGATGGCCAGAATATGCTTTATGTGCGGGGGACGTTACTAGACCTTATCCCTTATCTTTTTGGTTCGCCAAAATCGCTTCGCGCCAACGTGGATGTCAATATTCCTGATTGGCAGCTCAACTGGCTCGAACCTTTGCTGGCGGCAAAAAGCAACAGCAAGCCGAAATCGAGGAGTTCCTTGAAACTTTCGGAATTGCTGGATAACGCGATCGACAAAATGGAGATCGTCGCCAAGCTGGATGCTAAGAAAGTTCGTTACCGCAACTTCACAGGGCGTGATGTCAAGGGGCAACTGACGATCAGCAATAATGCGGTGAGTATCGAGTACTTCCAGTTAAAAGCTTTTGGTGCTGGAAGAGTGCGGCTGTCGGGGGAGATGGATAATGCGGGTTCCGGGAAATTGCCGCATATGGCTGTCCGTGCCCGGATCGAGAATGCGGATGTCCATTCCGTTTTTTACTCTTTTGATAATTTTGGGCAAAAAACCTTGACCCATCAGAATCTGAAAGGCATCCTGAACACGAATTTTAGTTTTGAGTCGACATTGAATAACAATGTAAAGCTGGTGCCCGAAAGCATGAAAGGGCTGTTAAGGATCGATCTGACGAATGCCTACATTATCAACTTCGAGCCGTTCATGAAGATGAAAAAGCTGATCTTCAAAAAGCGGAACTTCGAACGCGTCAAATTTGCGCCCATACGCAACGATTTCCGGCTGACCGGACAGGAAATAGATATCGCGCCAATGGAAATAGAGTCTAACCTACTGACACTTTTCATCGATGGGATTTACAGTTTTGGAAACAAAACGGATATTAACATCCAAATCCCGCTTAGTAACCTCAAAAAGCGTGATTCAACGTACGTGCTGGATCCAAACAACCCTGAAAAGCGCGAAGGTTCAAAAATATTCCTCCGTGCAATCGATGAGAATGGTGAAGTTAACATCAAACTCGCTTTCCGACGAAAGAAGAAAGACAAATCCAAAGAGGACGAGTCCGAGGTTAAAAAGCTCGAAGAAGTAGAGCGGTGACGGCTAGTCCCGTTCGTTGCTGAACATGTAGCCCACACCCTTCAGGGTTTTAATATAACTGTCGCCCAGCTTTTCCCGCAACTTACGGATATGGACGTCGACGGTTCTTTCTAGAACATAAATGTCCGCTCCCCAGATTTTTTGCAGCAGTTCGTCACGGCTGAAAACCTTGTTGGGTGTTTGCGCTAGGAAGAACAGTAATTCAAATTCCTTCTTGGGCAGAACAGTTGATTTCTCCCCGCCTTGTGTCACCGTATAGTTCTTACGATTGATCGCCAAATCAAGAATCTCAATAGTATCACCCGATTCTGCCTTTTGTGCTTCTCGGCGGAACAATGCATTGATCCGGCTCATCAATGCGCGTGGCTTGATCGGCTTGGTAATGTAATCGTCGGCACCTACTTCAAATGCGGCAACCTCCGAATACTCTTCGGAGCGGGCAGTAAGGAACAAAATATAGGTATTTCTGATATCGGGGTTCTGGCGAAGAATCCGGCCGGTCTCGATGCCGTCGAGTTGAGGCATCATGATGTCCAGAAGGATAAGATCGGGTATAAAAACCTTGGCAATGTCGATGGCTTTCCTGCCGTTGGAAGCGGTCAGTACCGAATACCCTTCCTTGGTTAAGTTATATTCCAGAAGTTCAACAATATCAGAGTCATCGTCAACTACCAGTACTTTCGGAGCCGAGTTTGCAGATTTAGCAGCGCTCATTGTTTTTATGATTAAAACACGATTCGAAATTAGCAGATGTGATGTTGTGATTACATCAGGAAATCTATTGTTAACATAAACATAACATCAACGAAAAGTAGTTTGATAGATACTTCCTTGCTCGTTGGTCATTAACATATCGGTATTGTTCAAAAATACGATGGCCTCGGATTGTTTTCTAGAAAACCGAAAACATCCCTTGGGTTTGCTGAAATCGACGTTGTCGCCGGAAGTTTCAAATAACAATACTTTCCCATAAGTCAGCAAGGCAAATGTTTTACCGTCCGGGCTAAGAGCCGCCGAAGTAATCTGTGCGTTGATGCGGATACTGTCTGTTGCAGCAATAGTGTAGTCGCCCTGATTGGCCGGGAGCCGGTACATCTTTACCCAGTGATCCTTGCCCCAGTTCTTTGAAAAAAGATACAAACTTCCCTGACGATAAAAAAAAGACTCGCAGTCGGATAACGAGGCAGGTGATTGATATCGAAAGTCAATCCGCTCGGTGCTATTGAGATCCGGATTGAACTTGTAAATGCTCAATATGCTGCGGTGCGAAGTATTGTTGCCGAAATCGCCTATATAAAAATTGCCGGCATTGTCCTGTGTAAGGTCTTCCCAATCGGTATTTCTGGCATTAGGAACGGGTTTTGTATCAAGCAATTTACCATTGAGATCGAAGAGGTAAAGCTCCGGCTTTCCGCCACTGTCGTTATGGGTCCAGAACGTGCCGGGCTGAATACCTTTCGCCAATCCGGAACTTTCCGACGCTACTGCGGGGAGCTGTCCTATTTTGCTAATTTTGTAATGCCGTTTAACTTTCTTAAAATCATTGGTTCTGTGATCGGGTTGACAGGTACAGAACACGGTTTTGACCGCTAACCACAGATATATCAATTTGTTCATGAATTCAACGTTGCGTCCTCTTCCAAACAAAGATAGAGAAACCCCCGTGTACCTGAAGCTTGCCAGTTCCCTGGTAGCGCTCATTGCGACGGTATATATTCTCTATGTGCTCCGCGAAACATTAATCCCGCTCGCATTCTCGATTTTGCTCGCCATTTTACTGCACCCTGTCTGCGCGTGGCTCGAACTGCGGAAAGTTCCGCGAATTGGTGCCATCTTGTTGAGCATCCTCGCCCTTTTCACGGCCATTGTGATACTCGTTTATGTCGTCTCTATGCAAATAGGAAGTTTTGCTGAGGAGCTGCCTCGCATCACCGAGAAAGCGGAGGCGATCCTGAACCAGACGCTGACTATGGGCGAACGCTATTTGAATATCAGCCGTACACAACAGGTGAACGAGGCGCAAAAATACCTGATCAATGCATTAAGCGAGGGTAGGGCCTTTTTACTGAATACCTTGGTAACCACCACGGGTGCGATCTCTACTTTTATCCTGATCCCGCTTTACATATTCTTCTTCCTCCTCTATCGCGACTTCTTCCGGATGTTTGTCCACAAGGCCTTTCAAAGTGTGCCCAATGAAGACCTGAATGCGTTATTAAAGAAAATCTATGAGGTGATCCAAAGCTATCTCTCGGGATTATTCCTGGTAATCCTGATAGTGGGGGTGCTAAATAGCATTGGCTTGCTGATACTAGGCATTCCGCATGCGATATTCTTCGGGTTTCTGGCAGGTTTCCTGATATTGATCCCATACATCGGAATCCTGATCGGCTCGGTATTACCTGCATTGCTGAGTATTGTCACGATGGACTCGCCCTGGTATGCGTTGGGTGTGATCGGCGTTATGAGCTTTGTGCAGTTCTTAGAAGGCAATTTTATTACACCGAACATTGTAGGCTCAAAAGTGAGCGTCAACCCGCTGGCAGCTATTGTTGCATTGTTCCTCGGCGGTCAGCTTTGGGGGCTCTCGGGATTGATTTTGGCATTACCTGTAACGGCCATTCTGAAAGTAATCCTCGATACGATTCCCACCCTTGAACCTTATGGTTTTCTGCTAGGCGAGCCTGTGCACGAAGTAGCGGAAGAAAAAGCGGGAATAGTTAAAGAACAGATCGTCGTAAATGAATTTAAGAAAAAGCCCTACCGGCGCTATCGGAAGCCGAAAAAACGTCCGGAAGGAGGCGAGTCGCCAGCACCCACTGCCTGATAGCTCTATTCTTTAACGGCAACTTTTTCCACGCTGACACCAACACTGAGAATAAATGGCAGCGGGTTCTGGCGCATGGATTGCGAAATGGTGAACGTGTAAGTACCCGGGCGTGAGAAGCGATAGTTTTTCAGGAAAGGGATCTTGTGATCGAACAGATCGCCCAGGCCGTTGCCATAGGGCTTACCCGTTACTTCATTCGAAATAAAAACCTCTTCCAATGTATTGGAAATGATCTTCCCATCGGGACCCGCGAAGTTGCGGGTGATGTAAAGATTGTAATAGGGATATTGCAAGGCATTCCGTAACACATAGTAAAGATTGTAGGCCTGAGTGGTGTCCTTTATCTCAACTTTGAAGGAAGGCTTGTCTTTAATATACCAAAGCCCGTCGTCAATGTCCTCGTGGGCTTTGTAAACGACATTTTTATCACAACCGGATAAAAGGCACACAAAAAATACGACGACAGCCAGCCGGATGAACTTCATGAAGGACTCTGATATGTTGAATTGCAAAACTACCTTTTTGCAGCTTTTATAAGCTGGTTTGTTCTGTAAAATAACGGTTCAGCCAGGAATTCGAGGCCGGGATCTTCCAACGTTTCATCCATTGTGCCTTCGTGCCTACCTGGTTATCGAAGATCGTCGTAGTAGGGAGGATTGTTTCCTGAATGATCGCCTGCCTAATTTTTGGAACCGGAATGGTTTGTACTGTGTCGTTATCGTCTAAATATGCCAGCGAGCGGTCGAAGAAGTCGATATCCATGCGTTGCCCGATTTCCTGTAACCAATGCACCGATTTATCGATCGAGCACCCGCTGGGAAGTTCGTGGCGTTCGTCAACGGCGATTACGATAAAACGGTGTTCAAACACTTTTCCGGAAGCAGTCAGTCGTTTTCCGTGTGCTTCCCAGGTGTCCAGTGAAGCTTTCAGAGTTTCGGTGATAATCCCCGTTTCCTGGGTTGTCAACTCTCTATTGGCCTGGTAAACCCAAACCCGGGATTGAAGATCGATATCACTAAAAGAAATGTACATGATTAAAAGAGGTTTTAAATGCCGGTTAAACGGTTAATTATATTGGTACTCTAAAACAACTGAGCTGGTTGCATAGTTCTCGCGGAGTTTGGTTAAAGGCCGTTTGCCTGTGCGACCAGCTCGGCGAGATCGTATACTTTTACCGATTGCTCTTTTTCCTTGTTTTTGACGCCGTCGGTCATCATTACCATACAGAACGGACAAGCAACGGCAATGGTATCCGCACCAGTCTGCAATGCCTCTTCGATCCGTTCGATATTGATGTCCTTTTTGCCTGGCTCGGGTTCTTTGAACATTTGTCCGCCGCCTGCGCCGCAGCATAACCCTTTGGTGCGACAGCGTTTCATTTCTACGAGATCGGCATCCAGCGCTTCCAGTACATGCCTGGGCGCTTCGTACACGTCGTTCGCACGGCCCAGGTAACAAGCGTCGTGGAAAGTAATCTTTTTCCCTTTGAACACTTCGCCGCCCTGAGGCCGCACGCGCCCCGAATCGATCAGTTGTTGGAGATATTCCGAATGGTGCAAAACCTCGTAATCCCCTCCCAACGCCGGATACTCGTTTTTCAGTGTATTGAAGCAATGCGGGCACGCCGTCACTATTTTTTTTACATTGTATATGTCCAGCACCTGTATATTTGACATGGCCAACATCTGGAATGTAAATTCATTACCCGCCCTGCGTGCCGGATCGCCGGTACAGCTCTCTTCGGTCCCAAGCACCGCGAATTTCACCCGGGCGGCGTTGAGAATCTTCACAAATGCGATCGTTACCTTTTTGTAACGGTCGTCGAATGACCCGGCACAGCCCACCCAGAACAAAACTTCGGGCGTTTCGTTCCGTGCTGCCATTTCGGCCATGGTAGGCACCTGGTATGTGATCTCGCTCATATTCCTGATTCTGTTGATTTGTTTTCCGGGCCACGGTCCACCACTGCGGAGGCCCAGTTGAAACGATCGTTCGCCGAGAATTTCCAGGGTGCCTGGTTGGTGTCCAGGTTTTGAAACATCATATTCCACGAGCCCGGCGCATGTGCCTCATCCATGACCTTATGCCTGCGCAATTGGAGGATAATATCCAATGGGTTAATAAGTACCGGGCATTCCTGCACGCACGCATTGCATGTTGTACATGCAAGGATCTCTTCTTCTATTATGTAATCGCCCAGCAGGTTCTTGTTGTCATTCACAAACTCACCGTTGTTGGCCAGCATATTCCGCCCCACTTCTTCCAATCGGTCGCGTGTGTCCATCATGATCTTGCGCGGCGACAGCTTTTTACCGGTAATATTCGCCGGGCAAGCGGCGGTGCAGCGACCGCATTCAGTGCACGAATACGCATCCATGAGGTTTTTCCAACTCAGATCGGCCACATCCTTCGCGCCGAAGCGCTCGGGGACCGTTGTATCGCCGGCCTGCGTATCCAATCCAAGCATGATCTTGACCTCCTGCGTGATTTCGGGCATATTCTTCATTTCGCCCTTGGGTTCCAAACGCGAGAAATAGGTGTTTGGAAATGCCAGCGCAATGTGCAAATGCTTGGAGTAAGTGAGGTAAACCGCGAAAATGAATATTCCCAGAATGTGTATCCACCACGCTAGCCGCTCGTAGGCGATCAACGTGCCCTCGCTCCATTCTGCAAAAAGCGGTTTGAACCATTGGCTGACCAGAAAATCTCCTGTAATGGGGTAATGCGCACTTCCAAGGTCCTGCAATGCGCTGTCGGCGGCATTCATGGTAAGGATAGCGATCATCAGCACGATTTCAAAAACGAGGATGAGCTTGCCGTCCAATTGTGGCCATCCGCTCATTTCCCGGTGACGTGCTGGCTGAAACCGCTCCACTTTCAGAAAGCTCCGGCGGATCAGGAAAATGGCGCAGGCTATGAGGACGGCCAATGCCAGCAATTCAAAAAAGCCGATCAGAGCAGCATAGAAATTGCTCAGTGCGGCTGAGAAAAGCCGGTGAGTACCCAAAATTCCGTCCAGTACGATTTCAAGGATTTCGATATTAATGAGAATAAAGCCGACATATACTGCGAAATGCAGGACGCCTATCAGAGGTCGATCGAACATCTTTTTCTGCCCGAAAGCGACCCGCATCATGATTGAAAGGCGTTTGCTTGGCTGGTCGGTACGGTCTTCCTCTTTCCCGAGGCGGATGGTCTTACCGATAATACCGATCCGTTGGTACATCAACCAGGCCACCCCCGCGAGTATAGCTATAAAGATGATTTGCTGTATGATCGCCATGGCAAAGCGGGTTGAGTTTTAGTATGCTTGCATACCAACAAAGTAGGATAAAAATGTATTCCGGCGCAAATGGTTTTAGGATAAAATAATATATATGGCTAGTAAACAGAAGACAGTCAGTGTAATAGCATTTTTTGTAAAACAATTTCATAAATTTTTCTGTAAAATATTTGTAAAGCAAAAACAGACATCTATTTTTGCAGTCCCAAAAGGTGCCAACTGAAACGGTGATGTAGCTCAGTCGGTAGAGCAAAGGACTGAAAATCCTTGTGTCGGCGGTTCGATTCCGTCCATCACCACCTTGAAAAGCATTACGCCTCGATAGAATCTATCGAGGCGTTTTTGTTTTCAGATTTCAGATGTGCTGCGATACAGGGGTCTGATTGAACGGATTTTGATATTTCTTGTTATCTGCATTGAAAAACAGCGGAATACGACAATCCTCTTACACCCAACGCCATGACATTTGAATTTACAGCGGGTGCCGGCTTTGATTTCCTTACGGACTTTTCGGAGCAGTTTAATGCACCTGTCTCAGGTAGTGAACTGCGGATACCTTCTCATATCGGGCATGGCGGCATTAGGAGGATCGATTTTAGCGAAAGTTTTAAAATGCTGATCCATCAATACACGCTACGCGAGGAATTCGTCCTGAAAAGAAAGGCCCCGGAGGTGATCAGCGACCTTATTACGGTTATTTTTTACAGTTCGACATTACCTAATAATCAATTGTCGAATCGCGAGGTAAGTTTCAGTTGTACGAAAGTAAACACCGCATCGGTCGAGGTTTCTTCCAACGACCTCAATTCGGAAATCCGGTTTCCTGGCGGCAGAGAGATATACTTTACGGTTGTAGGAATTAAGGCTGCATTGCTTGCGGAGTTACTGGGGCCTATCGATCCTAATCAGCTGATCGAGACGGTTATCAGTGGAAATAGTTCTTTCGTGTACCATTTGCTAATGATCCCTGATTTTGAAAGAACACTTAAAGCCTTAACCGAAGCTGTGGAAAATGATCCGTTACAGCGTTTTTTTTACAAGGTGAAGGCCCAGGAGCTACTCTATCTGGTTTTCTCTAAACTCGCACAACGGGAGGATAAGAAGCAATGTCAGCTCAATAATCAGGATGTGAGTATGCTCATGAAGGTCCGGGATGTATTGGTAGCAGACTTGGCTGAACCACCCCAGCTGCGTGATCTGGCTAAATTGGCCAATATGAGTGAAACGAAGCTTAAGCAACTTTTCAGACAGGTATTCGGCGACAGCATTTACAATTACTATCAAACTGTGCGCATGGAAGAAGCTGCGTCCATGCTCCGCCATCCGGGCGTGCCGGTGTCACAAGTAGGTTACCAGTTGGGCTTTTCTAATCTAAGCCATTTTAGTAGGCTATTTGCCAAACACCACGGCAAAACTCCCAAAAGATACCAGTCTGTCGGATAAGACTATTTATATGTCTTTTTCGGGTATTTTGTTTCTATCCATCAGGTTAGCTTTGTTCATCAATTAATCATGGATAATGAGATGAACAAATTATTGACTGAATATCAAAAAGATGGGTTCAAATTGAAGAACCACCTTGTAATGGCGCCTATGACAAGATCCCGGGCGATTGGAAATCTTCCGAATGACATCATGGTGCAATATTACACCCAACGCGCCGGCGCCGGGCTGATCGTCACGGAAGGAACGGCGCCGACGCCGGAAGGTTTGGGGTATGCACGCATTCCCGGCATTTTCAGCGACGAACAAACCGAGGCTTGGAAGAAAGTATCAGCTGCGGTGCATCAGGCAGGCAGCAAAATTTTTATGCAGCTTATGCATACGGGGCGCATAGCACATGTGCATAATTTGCCCCCAGGGATACGTGTGATAGGCGTGTCGGATATAACAGCGGGTGGGCAAATGTGGACTGATCAGGAAGGTTTGCTTCCTCATTCGGAGCCGGAAGCATTGACGACCTCCGGCGTCGTTGATGTGATAGATGGATTTGTCAAAGCGGCGCAGAATGCAGTGAAAGCTGGCTTCGACGGAATAGAGCTACATAATGCGAACGGCTATCTCCTTGAACAGTTTTTGAACCCTAATGTAAATACCCGGACCGATCAATACGGCGGTTCGATCGAAAATCGCTCGCGGGCCGTTCTGGAAATTGTGGAAAAGACTGCCAATGCCATCGGAAAGGAAAAGGTCGGCATTCGCTTTTCTCCCTTTGGTACTTATAACGATATGGCGGCCTATGATAGAGATGAAGTAAAAGCGACCTACAAATACCTCACTGAGAAGCTGGATGAGATCGGCATTGCGTATATCCATCTTTCGCTCAGCCCTGACGTCGACGACGCGACGCTGCAAACAATGCGGCAGCATTTCGCCGGGACGATTATTTTGTGCAACGGTTTTATGCCCGAAACGGCCGAGAAAGCATTAGGCGAAGGCATTGCAGACGTGATCGCTTTTGGACAGCCATTCCTGGCCAATCCTGATCTTGTTACCCGGATTGAGGCTGGGGCTCCATTGAACACGCCGGATTATGACACTTTTTATACACCCGGAGAAACAGGTTACATTGATTATCCAACATTGATTTTAGCTGATCAATAACCATCTCCTCTGTCTAACCCTGACTATTTTCAGGCAAAACCGCACCTTATCGTGCGGTTTTTTTCTTTCGTTGTGATCCATTAATTTGCCATCGGCCTAATGGCCCCCTCTCAGAAAATTCACCGGCGTTTGCCGTATTACTTCCGATATTTTTGATACCTAACCTTGTCTGTCGGGATATTCCGTTCGGGCAATCTTGTTTTAACGCTTCATCATTCTGAAACCATGCATTATTCGAGCGAGCAACTGATCGTTCTGTTTACCTATCTGCCGGTTCTCGTAGCCGCAGTGATGGCCTTCATACGATACCGAAAGGCGAGGTCGCCGGTGAAACTGCTGTGTACATTGATCTTCTTTGCATTGCTTATTGAGAGCATTTCGCGGGTGTTATGGTTTTTTAAAACTTCCAATCTGTTTTTATGGCCGGTATATGTTATCGTCGAATTTGGGCTTTTACTTTGGATGTACAGCCTGGTGCTCGAACAGAAATGGCTTACAAATGCGAGAAGCTGGCTGCTGGCTGTTTTTGTTGGGATCATACTGATCAGGGAAGTAGGACAATCCGGACAATCGGTGTGGATCGACAATGCAGGGCGGTCCATTGAGAGCGCGGTGGTTATTTTTCTGGCACTGGCGTATTTCTATAAAGTTTTTCAGGAATTGAAGGTGCAAAACCTGCTCCTCGAACCTTTCTTCTGGGTGTCGGCAGGACTGCTGCTGTTCTTTTCCGGCAACTTTTTGATTTTCGTCTTTATGAACTTCATCCTATTGTATTCCAAAAACCTGAACGACCAGATCTGGGTGATCCACGCGCTGATGAATTACATGCTCTACATTACTTACACCGTTGCATTATGGGTCGGCCGGAGGAAATAGAATTCGCGCAGTTACTTTTCGGAGGGATCGGTATTATGGTGATGATGGCATTGGCGATCGTCATTTTCGTATTGCTTTATCAGCGGAAACTACATTTCCAACAAAGGAGCCTGCATCAGATGGAAATGAGCCATCAAAAAAAAATCCTTGAATCTATCGTCGCCTCACAGGAAAATGAACGCGAGCGCATCGCGCGTGACTTGCACGACGAGGTAGGGGCTTCTTTGTCTGCGGTACGCCTTTTTGTGAATCAGATCCAATATGAAAAATCACCGGAGGAAATGAAAGGCCTGGCGGCGCGTTCAGGGCAGATATTGGGTGATGTGGTAAAGGACGTCCGGCAAATTGCACATAACCTTTCGCCGGTCATTATTGAGAATTTTGGGTTTGCTGGTGCTGTGAAAATTTTGCTGAACCGGATGGAGGATGCAGGAATGCATATCCACTGCTCGATCGACGATCCCGCCGAAACGCTTTCAGCATATCAACAGACAATTTTGTACCGTATCATCCAGGAAGTCATAGGCAATGTGGTCAAACACGCCGAGGCGAGTGAAATTACTTTTGACCTCCATCAAAACGGCCCGCATTTGATCCTACAAATGGGTGATAATGGAAAGGGTTTTGATGTGGCCTCCGGTCACAAACAGACAGGTATGGGAATGAGTACAATCCGGACGAGAACGGATTTACTAGATGCAAAGCTCATTTTGGACTCCGCGCCCGGGGCGGGCACCCGCATTAAAATTGATATACCACTCTAACATTTCCATTAAAAGAATTGAAACCGATCAAAATAGCGATTGCGGACGACCATAAACTTTTCCGCCAGGGTTTGGGCCAGATTTTAGGCCGGAATGAGGATTTCTCGGTGGTGCTGGAAGCTGCTTCGGGCGAAGAGTTGGCAGAAAAAATTGCTGCCGCTATGCCGGACGTGGTATTACTGGACCTTTTTATGAAAGGAATGGACGGGAAGGAAGTGGCTGAATTGCTCCTGAAGCAATACCCCAATCTGAAAATCATTATCCTTTCCATGAATTACTCCCCCGAGCACATTTTGCAGCTCATGCGTGTAGGCGTGCACGGTTATCTGCCCAAGGACATCGACCAGATAATTCTGAGCGAAGCCATTGAGCAAGTCATTTCCAAGGGATACTATATTAACGATGACATCGCGCAGGTAATGCGGCAGGGATTGCAGGCGCGCGATTTAAAGCCTTCGCGGAGCAAAGTGTCCATTCCCTCATTAAATATCGGCCTTACCGACCGTGAAATGGAGGTTTTGGCACTGATTTGCAGAGGCTATAATACGGCACGCATTGCAGAAGAGCTGTTCATTAGCTACCGAACAGTGGAAGGTCATCGTAAAAATTTGCTCGAAAAGACGGGTGCAGGCAATTCGGTCAGTCTAGCTATTTTTGCAGTAAAACACCAATTGCTTGATTTCTAACGAGGTTATCGATGTTAGATCCTGGAAAATACCCGCAGGTCGCTAATGCGTTCGCGCCGGGTTTCGAGAAATTCGCAGAAGCGGGAGATCTGGGCCTCCTGAAAGGTTAGATCAGCCATTTGATCATATTCTTCGAGATACACATCCTTAAAATCCGTGATCACATACCGAAGGCTTCTGATGCCTTTTGCGCGTAATGCAGGGAGATAAAAGTTCTGGTGACTTTTGGCAAAACAGCCTGAGCGGTAGTTGCTAGTGGTTTTAATATCTACCGCAAGCATTTTCCCGATCACATCCACATAGCCGTAAATGAGGCTGTCGTTTAGCTGGTACTCGCAATAAACCTGCGTTTTTAGCATTGGACGTGGTAAAAATGATCTCACACGCGAAAGAATATCTATGTCAAACGATTCTTCCCCAATTCCTTTGATGACGGCATCTTCAAATGATACACCACGGAACTGTGCTTCGGTTTGCGGAATGGGTATACGGTTGATACGGTCGAGCAAACCCTGTTCATCAAGATAACCTCGCTCGAAGCGGTCGAAGCAACTGAGCAATGATGGGTAAAGTTTGTATTTAACAGTGGTAGAAATCATTATTGAACATCGTTAACCTCCATTCTTTTTCCTTGGTCGGCCGAAATGGTATTGCAATGATACGGAAATGAAACTGAATGTATCATTAGGTGTATCGCTGTACGATTCACTTTCTTCCGGGTTGATCAGCCGTCGTCCGGAGGTCGCATCCAGCTTGTCGGTTCGGACAAAGTAGAAACGGTAGTCGACCGCGACTTTCCATTTTTCTAACAACGCATACTCCACAGAAGTGCCGAGCAGAAGTAATCCTTCACGCGTTTTTTGGATTCCCCGAGGTCCTCTGGGCGGTCCCCAGCGCAGAAAAAGTGGATTTCTCGCACTTTGGGAACTGTTTGTAAATCGCAGCAGCCGGTCGTGGTCAATGCCGAATGCCTGTGCGCTGAACCAGATCTGCCCCAGACCGGCATACGCAATGAGGTGCGCAAGTCCGGGTTCGCGGTGAGCAAATTGTTCCGACAAGTCCCATCTGACCAGGCATTCCGCCGAGTTGTATTCATTCACAAAATAAGAATTGAAAAAGGGCCTTTTTTCACCGCCAATGCTTCCTGCATTGTAATCGAGCTCGATCGCTAATTGTTTGTTAAATATCCTTCCGAAACTGATTCCCGCCATGCTATGCATTGCCTGGCTATTCAGTTCCCCGTAAAACTGGGTAAGGCCGCCTCGGGCGCTTATGAAATACGGATGGGCGGAGCGGCGATTATAGCTTTTCTTATCGCTGATGCCGTTGGACGAGCGGTAATGGCCCCGCTGTGCAATGGCTGGATTTATAATAAGGCAGACTGCAAAAAGGAAAATGTAACGCATGGCCGGTAATGATCAGGACTAAATGTTTGTTTAGCCATTGATACGTGCGTATTTCATTCTGGTCACCTGTTGTAGAAGCCAATAAGATGGTGTTGCTCCATGTGATAACCGTAAATATCTGTTAGTTTTGCCAGTTGTTGAAAATAGCTAAAAGATGAGTGTAGTACCCTATAAAGATAAGGAAGGGACCAAACGGGAGCAGGTTGCCGAGATGTTCGACAATATCTCACCCAAATACGATTTGCTGAACCATGTCCTGAGTGGCGGTGTAGATATATATTGGCGCAAAAGAGCGATCAAACTGCTGAAAAAACAGCAACCCAAAGTTATTCTAGATATCGCAACGGGTACCGGCGACTTCGCAATCGAAGCGTTGGCATTGAAGCCGGAGAAAATTATCGGGGTCGATATTTCGGAAGGGATGCTGGCCGTAGGGCGAGAGAAAATCGCTAAACTAGGCAAGCAGGATGTGATTAACCTTCAAAGTGGCGATTCCGAAAGTTTGGCTTTTACAGACAATTATTTTGACGCGATTATCGTTTCGTTTGGAGTACGCAATTTTCAGAATTTGCTGGCTGGACTGACGGAGATGAACCGCGTGATGAAGCCAGGAGGAACTTGTGTGGTGGTCGAATTTTCGAAGCCCAAAAGCTTTCCGTTCAAGCAGATTTATAATTTTTATTTTAAATATATTCTACCAGTTATAGGGAAAACGGTCTCCAAGGACAGTGCAGCATATACTTACCTGCCCGAGTCCGTACAGGCTTTTCCGGATGGAGAAGCTTTTCTTGATATTTATAAAAAAGCAGGTTTCATAAATACCAAATGCATATCACTTACCTTCGGGATCTGTTCAATTTACGTCGGACACAAGTAATCATAGGCATCCTCGCGTTGCTGATGGCAGCGCAGGAGGCTCAGTCACAAGGCATCGGTTACCGTCGTAAGCACCTCGAATATTACGACGACAAGCCGATCCATTACGGCATCCTGTTCGCCGTGCCGTTTACCCGTTTTAATATCAAGCATAGCAACGACTTCGTCACCAAGGACTCGGCTTTTGTGATCCAGTCGCCCACAAATGCGGCATTTCGCATGGGTTTTACCATTAATGCCTTCCTGAATGAGCATTTTGACCTGCGTACGACACCGTCGGTGTCGCTTTACGAGCGGCATGTGAAATTCAGCTATCCCAATGGCACCGACATCACCGAAAAACGGGAATCAACCTGGATTGAAGTGCCGCTCTTGTTAAAATACAAATCCGTCCGGCGTGTGAACTCACGCATGTATATGGTTGCAGGGATGACGTTCGGGGTGGAAACGAACGTGAAGCGTGCCCGTGGCGGTGGGGTCGGGGCTCTGGATACCAAGTCGAGCGACCTCTCCATCGATTACGGGATCGGATATGAGCAATTCTTTGAGTTCTTCAAATTCGCCCCGGAACTGCGTTTCTCGCACGGATTAACGAATATGCTCGTGCCTGGAAAGAATTCTGCTGGAAATGGCATCAGCCGCATGCGCACTCATACCGTAACGCTCTATTTAAATTTCGAATAGCGAATACTGGTAATCAAAGGGTTAAAAATTATTTTAAACTTTTTTTAAAGAATATTTGCAGAGTTCAAATCAGTCGCACATATTTGCACTCCCAAACGACGGGGAAACAGAAAAAACAAAAAGGGAGTTTAGCTCAGTTGGTTCAGAGCATCTGCCTTACAAGCAGAGGGTCGGGGGTTCGAATCCCTCAACTCCCACGGTGAAGATCAAGCACTTATAGACAAAATTCTATAAGTGCTTTTTTGTTTGCACACGATTTGCACAAAAATTGACGATCATTTCCCAACCTGCCTGATCGGCCCTAACCGGCGACATCGTCTATCTGAGAAAATCCATCGACAGTCACTAACTCAAGTGAGCGCTGGACTCGCTAACGTTTTCTCATCCTTGCGTTACGCGGAAATTCCTGTTTTTGGGCTATTAAGATCGAAAAATAGTTGTCCTTGCTCAACTTAAAGGTACGTCGATGATTGGTGTTTTGAACATAAACAATCTGCCGCTCTTCTTTTCATGTTTGATTGGCCTTACATTCTACGACGATCCGTCTTGCTATTCGATATGGAAGGGAGCACGTGAGAGCACTATTGCATTGAGGAGAAATGTTTTCCAGGTGGCCGGGTTTGCTATATGCACTCATTGTCGCTCTTCAAGGCAGCCGTGGAAATGCCACCATGCTATCCCTACACGAAACACAGATGGAGGCGACAACACGATAATCAACATGCCTGGGTTACTAGGGCGGTATCATTTTGGAGACGTTAAATAAAATGAGCCGATTGATAATACAACATAAGTTGAAAAATACTTATATTACACGATTAGGGAAAACCAAGTTTAAGTTAGCATATGTCCACAGATGCAGAAAAAAAGGATCCGAATATTATAGATACTGAGCCTACGAAGGGCTTCTTTATTACCATGTTGATACGGGACGTATCGCTTAAGGATGCAATTGGAGATTTGGTTGACAACTGCGTGGATGGCGCTCGGTCATTGGTTCGGGACGACGACTATAGCAACTATCATATTGACATCACAATTACGCCAAAGACCTTTTTGATTAAAGACAACTGCGGCGGAATAAACATCGATACAGCAAGGGATTATGCGTTTAGGTTTGGGCGCCCATCTGATTTTCCAGGGATTAAAGGGTCGGTAGGTCAGTTTGGAATAGGCATGAAGAGGGCGTTGTTTAAAATTGGACGACACTTTAACATAAAATCTTCTGAATCTACATCTAGTTTCGAGTTAGATGTGGATGTCGACGAATGGGCTAAACAGAAAGAATGGCAGTTTAAGTTGAAAGGTTACGAAGTCTCAAATACCGGTCACGTCGCCCTAGGTACTGAAATTATCATCGACAAGCTGAATCCGGAAGTTATTAGGGATTTTGGTAATGCCACTTTTATTAATGAGCTAAAAACTGAATTAGAGCTCGAGAATTTATATCCAATCAGTAAAGGACTGGTCATTAGAATCAATTCTATCGAGTTGAAGAGGAGGAATTTGGAACTGTTAACATCTGATGAGATTAAGCCAGCATATTTTGAACAGAAGTACAACGATGATGTTAATATTCGAATTCTTGCGGGTGTAGGGGAAGCTATTCTGGAGGAAGGGGGATGGTACGTTTTCTGTAACGGACGTCTTGTCCTAGGGCCGGAGCAAACGGCAATAACTGGATGGACTGGAGGAAGAGATAAGGATGGGGGGCCTAAGTATCATGGTCAATACCAGCGATTTAGGGGCTATGCTTTCTTCGAAGCAGACGACGCAAGCAAATTGCCTTGGAATACAACGAAAAATGGTGTTGATTTAGATTCAGCAATTTTCAAAGGTGTTAGGCAGCAGATGGTTTCGATAATGAAACCAATAAATTCTTTTTTAAACCTTATGAAAGAGGAGAGAGAAAACGATCCCTCTCCACAAGATCTTTTCTACAGTAATATTGTCCAGAAAGCAGTGTCTGTTGATATCGCAGATATTACAAAGACAAATGAATCGATACAAAAGACGACAGCAAAAGTATTTACTCACCCTGTTGTCGATCTTAAATCCGAGCCAAAAGAAAAGAAAGTGTCTATTACATACAAAAGAGATAAAGATGAGGTAGATAGGGTAAAGCGTGTTCTCAAAACAAATAGTACTGCTGATGTGGGAATAAGGACATTTGAATACTTTTTGGAAATGGAGGTTGGAGGATAATATGAGCTTCAGAAAAATCAATTATCGATTACGCCCTGCGAAGACTGTCGAAAGAAAAATGATAGTTGAAGCCTTTAGAAAATTGGGTGCATTTTCCCCTGTTAAAGATTATCAGTACGTGGGATTTGGGTCATTGTATTTTGTCGATTTTTCATTGCTTCACAAGAACCTTGGAATGACAAGTATGATCAGTATAGAAAAGGAGCAAAATGCTAAGTCACGCTTTGAATTTAATCGTCCGTTTTCTTGTATAAAAATACTATTTGATTCTGCATCGAATGTTTTGCCTCGATTGAACTACGACCAGCCAACCATAATTTGGTTAGATTACGATGGAAAGCTGGATTCTGAGTGTTTGTCAGATCTAAATTCTGTCTGTACAAAAATCCAACCCGGAAGCGTTTTATTGCTAACTGTCAATGTTCAGCCGGAAGGATTGAATTTGGATAATAGTCAAGATGGAGCGAGTCCGAATGGAAGTACTGCGTCGGGACGCATCCATGAGCATCGTCTCAAAGTGTTGCAAGACCAAGTAAGCCGGTCCAAGGTTCCTGCACGAATAACTGGGCGGGAGCTGTCCTTAAGTGGTCTTCCATTAGTCATTAGGGAGATAATGGAAAACGAAATCAACACTGCACTCGAAAATAGAAACGGCCTACTACCAGGAGACAATCGCTTGCGGTTTCAGCAGACTTTTAACATTTTGTACAATGATGGGGCGAGTATGCTGACTTACGGCGGGATTTTTCTAGATAAAAATACTGAACCTATTTTCTCGTCGGCAAACTTTTTTGAATTGCCGTTTTGCACCACGTCTGATCAACCGTACAAAATCAATGTTCCAAACTTGACGGTCAAAGAGACTGGGCTCATCGATTCTAAACTACATGATTTGTACGATTTTACGTCGTCAGCTTTTATTAAAAATGTCCAGGATCTGAAAATCATTCCTGACGGTGATCTTCAAAGCTACGCCCAAATATATCGATTTTATCCTACCTTTACGGAGTCAATTTGGTAAATACTTGATTTTCAGTAATGATTGAAAAATCAATTCTTTCAGTCTTCGATTTGTTTGCAGGTGCAGGTGGGTTTGGGCTCGGCTTTGAAATGGCGGGTTTTGACCTGAAGCTTTCTTTGGAAAAGGATGATTGGGCAGCCGAGACTCTTTTAGCGAATGCCAGCCCAGGAGAGCATAATATTATCAAAGCGGATATCCGCGATCTTAGTAATATTGCCGACATAAGGGCGGTAGCTAACCGTGCCGTGCCGGATGTCATAATTGGGGGGCCGCCTTGCCAAGGATTTAGCTTAGCTGGCCCTCCGAAAGACCCCGCTGACCCTAGGAACACACTGTTCATAAACTTCGCAAAGTGGGTCGAATGTTTAGAACCCCAAGTATTTGTTATTGAGAATGTGTCTGGGATTCTAGGCCGACGAAATGAAAAGGGTGACAGAGTTATTGATATTATACTTACAACATTCCGAAACTTAGGTTACCACGTTGAAATATGGAGATTAAATGCTCTAAACTTCGGCGTACCACAATCAAGAGAGCGCGTTTTTATAGTCGGAAACGTATATGGTTTACCAATTGGGTCTCCTCCGTTCACTCATGATCGTGCAATTGGCGGCATATTTAATGTTTATGCGCTAAAACCTGCAGTAACAGTGAGTGAAGCTATAGGCGACCTGCCTGTTATTTTTGCGGGTGAAGGGTCAGAAATAATGGAATACGACAGTCCTGCGGTTACAGGCTATCAAGAATGGGCTCGGGCCAATTCAAGAGAGGTTAACAACCATGTTTCGATGGTTCATACAAAACGGATTGTCGAGCGCTATGCTCATCTCCAGAGAGGCGAGCGTTTGGAAAGCATTCCAGAGGATTTGCGTGTTCGCAAAAGAAATGGTAAGGGAATTTTGTCTACTTCCTCTTATCAGTCAAACTATAGACATTTGAAAGGTGATCAAGTTTCTTTTACTATACCAGCTTCTTTTTATTCCACATTTATTCATCCTTTCTTACCAAGAAATATAACCTCGAGGGAAGCCGCAAGGTTACAATCTTTCCCAGACGAATACATTTTTAAAGGGAAGCGCACGATGATATCTGCTCAACTCCAGAAGAAAAGGGGTCTATCAGCCGATAATAATCTATCTCAATATAATCAAATAGGTAACGCAGTTCCTCCCCTGTTATCTAAGGCCATTGCCCAGCATATTCAGTCATTCATACGTCAGCATTCTTCGAACATGAGTTTTTCCGCAAATGAAGACAGCCGCGAATTTGTTGTATAGCGGATTGCATTCCAATTTGCGATCGAAGAAGTCTCCAGTGTAAGAGAATAGACTTAAAGGTCTGTTATTTCTTTAACAGAAACTTGAAGTCCCTCGGCTATCTCGCATAGATAGAAATACGAGGGGTTTATTTTTCCTGCTTCCAAACGTTGGATGGACTGCTGATCCTTCCCAATGGCATGTGCCAATTCTGTCTGCGTGACGCCTTTCATCACGCGCAAATCTCGTATTCGTCTCCCCAATTGTGTCAACAGGATCACTTTATCCATAATGGTGTAAAGTGACCTGTAACAAGTAATAATTTACACAACGGATCCGTTGTATTTTAGGCGAATTCTTCGGAGCTTTGAGGAAATGGTGATTGTCCGCATCGCTAGTCCTTTAAGTAAACAACGTTTTTCATGAATTACATCTTAACCCATGACTTGATCTTCGATGATTCAGCGGCCTTGGCGACCTGTATCGTAGATTCGTATACGCTCGAATTTAAAGCTTCTAATGATTGTGATTGTGTCTCTGGAGCACTAACCCTTGGCCGCATCTATGTTCATCCCGACGAAATCGGCAGGATTACTGACGAGGAAAATTGACGGCAGTCATTATGTCGTGAATTGCTTTTATCCCGATTCATTACGTGTTCTTACACCGTTGCAGTACACCATCGTGTCTGCGATCGATGGAGTATCCAATGCAGCATGCCTCGCAAAGCGATTTAATGTTGACGAGTTGTTACTGCGATCGTTCTTGACGAGCTTGGCGGACAATGAGTTGATTACCTTCGACAGGCGGTACAGTCTGCCTGCCAGGCCGGAACGGTTGCGGTCACTAAATTTCTGGATTCACACGACCAACAAGTGCAATCTCTCTTGCAGCTACTGTTATATTTCGACGCTTCAAAGCACCGGCGGAATGCAGACGGATGTTCAAGAGCAACTTTTGAAGAAGCTCGTTGATACCGCCAAGCAACGAGGGATTGAGAAGGTTAATCTCCGTCTCGCAGGGGGTGAACCATTAATCCATTTTCGATCCTGGAGAGATTTTATCGGCGACGCAATGTCTACGCTCCGCGTGGTGCAGTGCGAGTTGAACGTGTCATTTCTCACCAATCTCACTGTCTTGAATGACGAAATTATCAGTTTCGCTACGGAGAACAATATTGGATTTGGAGTTTCCCTTGATGGTCTAAATCAATACCATGACCAGACGAGAACGTTCGCCTCCGGGGAAGGAGCATTTGCCCGAACAGAGCGAAACCTATTGCGTCTGGTCGCAAATAAAATACAGGTCTCTGTCAGTACGGTGATCACTAATGAAAATCTCCCGGGGTTGCCTGATTTAACGCGCTTTCTGGTGGATCTTGACATACCTTTCAGATTTTCAATTGTCAAAGGTCAATCGATAGATGCCGAACTGCTTGAACACGGATTGAATGAATCTTTCACCATCATGGAAGATGCTATACGGCGTGGGTGGAAATTTTCACGCCGTCACCAGTTTTGTGATTTGAAGCCTACGGAATTGGGTTTCCAAACCTGCGCATCAGGATATTCAGGAGGTGCAATCTACGTGGATGGAAATTTGAAATACTGCCATGTACACTTTGGTGACGAATCCAGGAAAAGTCTTTCCATATTTGATGAAGAGCTTGATCTGGTAGATATGATCGAAGAAGTCTCTCATGGAGAAGACATTCGATCCGAGGATTGTAAACGATGCAAGTACCGTTCGATCTGTACGAGTGGATGTCCAGTGTATCGGGTGAATGGAAAAGATCCGCAATGTAGCATTTATCATAAGTTCATCCCGCGTATTTACGACCTCCTGGCGATGGAGAGGTTGAAAGTGCTTCGAGATTGTAGGATAATGTAGACCTTCTTATACTCGGTTAATGTTCGGCAGGAGGCTCCATTGGCGATAGCAATTTCAGTATTGACGCTTCTTGCATTAATCTATCAGTTGTATTTACAGCGTCGCCACAATGAGAAATCGTTACAACCACTAGGTCAAATCGGATTTACAGATTCTAAGGATGAAATATCTGTGCTCATCAAAAATGTCGGCATCGGCCCGATGATCATCGACAAAGTTGAGTTCCAGGCCCAAAGTCAGCTGTCCACCGACATTGAGAAGCACCTGTCTCTAAACCCGAAGTCGTATATGCACTTTGTTGTAGATAAAGAGTTTAAGGTGACGTTGCTGCCACAGGCGAATATGGCGGTTTTTTCGACAAACGTTTCCAGGATGACCGACGATCAGGTCTCATTAATCAGATCGGAATTGGCGTCGCTTCGTATCAAAGTTTCTTATCTGAGCATCTACGAGAGGCGTTTCGATGTAGAACGAGGGTTAGGATGGTTTGGCAGGCATGAGCGAACGATCTCAAAAGCCTGACATGCTACCATGCTGATGCTGACACAGAATGGTGTCAAGTACAATATGCTCAGATTATGCATTGAGATGCCAACTGAGGACTCGTAAAATCTGATTGATAAGAGGAACGGAGCGGAGATCGCAATAACCCACCAAGGTTTACAAAGACAACCGCCCAGCTTGTCCTCTTTAAATGTAAATATAGCGAATTTTGGTTGAAGGGACTAGCTAAAAGCTTTCTCCTCGATGACTTTGAGGCGTTGGAGGACAGAGTTCATCGTGATTGAAAGATGCAGCATGTCCGAAACGCTTTCAGGTATTTGGGTTGAAACATAACTTTGAAATTTCCAAATCTCTACAATTTCCCCAACGGCCACCTCGTACGGCAGATAATCTTGGTTCAAAGATTCAAGAAGCGCTGCTTTTACACTGGACTTGATGGTAACTTTCTTAAAAACAAAGTCCTGTTCGCCTTTTAAGGCAAGCACGCATAAGGTGCCCGGTTTGATTGAGGTCCAATCTTCTATAAATTCACAAATGACATCAGCCCCCTCCGGTATAGGAAGCATAGAATCGCCGATTGTTGGGAACATTCGGAACGTACCCGTTTGTGGCAACGTAGGAAGAGTGAATTTGGGTAATGACGCGATGAAGTCAGGATCGGCATATCCATCTCGGTAGCCTGCTTTTGCCTTAATGGGCACATACTCAATATTTTCCTTATTCGACTTGTCCACCGACACGGCCAGGACGCGCAGATTGCTGCCCGTCATGTAGATGTCGTTCCCCGCTTCAAGTTCCCGGATTTTCAGTTCGGAAAGTTTCGAGAGATCGACCCGAAACAACGTGTCGATGCTCATCTTGAAAAAATCAGAGAATTGTAAAAGGTCATTGGAGGCCGGATTTTCGGTGCGTCCTGCCTCGATAGCCCCGAGTTTAACTCTGGTGATACTAAGGTTTTGCGCCAAATCCTCCTGTGTGAGCTTTCTACGCTCTCTTAAAAACCGAATGTTTTTACCGAAAAAATGTTTTGCGCTTGTCATGGTATAATGTTATTATTGAAATCAATACAATGATAATGACAGTATCAAAGATAGAAATCAAGGGGAAAATATGGAAGCGCGGGAAAATAAAAGTTATGTGATCGCAAAGCTGAGAAGCGAGATTATGTCTTTGCAGGGCTTCCGTTCCCCTGCTGCTGGCTCAAAGCCTGAAAAAATTGATATTGGTCCTGTTAGCGCTGCATTTACGGGCGGGATTTTTCCCAAAGTCGGAGTGCATGAATTTATTAGCTCCACCCCCGAAAGTGCAGCGGCAACAGCGGGTTTCATGGCAACCCTTGCCGGACAGTTGATGAAGGAGGATGGCATTTGCCTTTGGGTCAGCTCGCGAAGACGGGTGTTCCCGCTCGCACTCGGATTTTTTGGCATTGAGCCGGACAGGGTGATCTTCGTCGATCTTAAAAAGGACAAAGACCTGCTGTGGACGATAGAAGAGGGGCTCAAATGCGATGCGCTTTCGGCGGTCGTCGGCGAAGTGAAAGAGCTGAACCTCACCGAGTCCCGACGGTTACAGCTCGCCGTAGAAGAAAGCAAGGTAACCGGTTTGCTTCACCGCGTGTCTCCAAGGCTGTCCAATCCGGTTGCGTCGGTCTGCCGGTGGAGGGTTAACCCCTTGCCTAGCGGAAGGGATAATACATTGCCTGGCATCGGCTTTCCCAGATGGGATGTGCAGATCGAAAAAGTGAGGAACGGGCAGGCGGGAAGGTGGCAGGTGCAGTGGAGCGAAGACCACTTCGAGCATATTGGTTTAGTACGCGTGGTTCCAAGTCGAAGCTTTTCAAAGGTTGGATAGCGGTGAAAAGATATGTGGCCATATGGTTCCGGCATCTGTTGACAGACAGGGCGCTTCTACGACAGCCAGAATTGTCTGCTGTTCCGTTTGTGCTTTCAGCCAAACAACGTGGTCGCATGATCGTCATGGCTGTAAGCACACGCGCAGAAAAGGCCGGGATCGAGACAGGTATGGTTGTGGCGGATGCACGGGCAGTGCTTCCGGAGCTTGAAGTGCTCGATTTCGAGCCGGACGTGCCTGAAAAGCTTCTTACCGCGTTGGCTGAATGGATGATCCGGTATTCGCCACAGGTCGCCGTTGATTTGCCCGACGGTTTGTTGATCGATGCAACCGGCTGCGCTCATCTTTGGGGAGGAGAAACAGCTTATCTGAAAGACATTGTCAGCAGGCTGAAAACTTCGGGCTATGACGTGCGCGTCGGTATGGCCGACACCATCGGCACCGCATGGGCCGTCTCCCGCTATTCCAGGGCATTTCCAATCATCGATCTGGATGCCCAGCAATCAGCACTTGCCGGATTACCACCGCATGCCCTGCGGCTGGATGACCAGACGCTGGAAAAAATGGCCAAGCTGGGGCTCAGCCAAATTAAAAGCTTCATTCATATGCCGCCTTCCACCTTGCGGAGGCGTTTTGGGCAACACACTCTTCATCAGATAGGTAAGGCGCTCGGTCAGTTCCATGAAACATTTACGCCAGTACAGCCCCCGGAGCCATACCAGGAAAGGCTTCCGTGTGTGGAACCCATACGTACAGCAACCGGCATTGAGATAGCGCTCAAAACATTGTTGGAAACAATTTGTAAAAGGCTGGTCGAAGGTGGAAAAGGGATCAGGCAGGCATCTTTAAAATGCTTCAGGGTTGATGGCAACATCCAAGAAATTTCTATTGGCACAAATGCCGGATCATGTAGCGCATCCCATCTGTTCAAACTGTTTGAACAGAGAATAGCCCAGATCGAGCCTGACCTGGGGATTGAGCTTTTTCTTTTGGATGCGCCGGTGGTTGAAGACCTTGCTAATCCGCAAGAGGCTCTATGGGATGTCAATGGAGGCAACAAGATGGTGACGATTGCCGAACTGCTCGACCGGCTGGCGTCCCGTTCTGGCACAGATACGATCCACCGTTACCTTCCTGCCGAACATCACTGGCCGGAACGCGCATTAGTGGAAGCGCCAACTTTGAGAGACAGACCGGAAACAAGCTGGCGTAAGGAAAAGCTGCGTCCGGTGGATCTTCTGCCAAGACCGGAACGCATTCAGGTATCAGCGCCTGTTCCTGACTACCCGCCCATGCTTTTCCGCTACCAGGGCGTCGTCCATAAAATCAAATGGGCAGACGGGCCCGACCGGATTGAACAGGAATGGTGGCTGTCCGACGGGCTTCACCGTGACTACTATTCAGTGGAGGATGATAACGGGAACAGATACTGGATCTTCCGGCTGGGGCATTACGGCAAGGAGCGAGCGCCGGAGTGGTTTATTCATGGATTTTACGCATAAGCTGCCTGCCATGAAATACACCGAACTCCAGGTCACATCCAATTTTAGTTTTCTGCGCGGCGCTTCTCATCCCGAGGAGCTGGTCGAGCAGGCCATTCATCTTGGCTATCAAAAGATCGCTATTACAGATCGCAATACGTTGGCCGGTATTGTTCGTGCGCATACGGCAGCTAAGGATACGGGCTTGCAAATCATTCCAGCTGCACGCCTGGACTTGATGGATGGCCCGAGCCTTCTTGCTTATCCTACTGATACGCAAGCATACGCGCGGCTGTCGGCGCTGCTGTCAAAAGGGAATTTGTGTACTGAAAAGGGGAAATGTGAATTGTTCCGTTCCGATGTCTACGAACATGCGGAAGGGATAAAGTTTATCGCCGTCTCGCCGCTCAGTTTAGGTTCCAAATTTCAGTTTGAGCCTGATTTTGAAAAGGCGCTTCGTGAATATCGGGGTGAGCTGGGCAAAGAGCTTTATCTGTCTGCAACGCGCTCTTATGTCGAAAGTGATGCCAAGAAGCTGTACCGGCTTGCAGAAATTTCTCGGCAGCTGCGCATCCCCATGGTTGCTACTAATGATGTTCATTTTCACCACCCAGAGCGTCGTCAGTTGCAGGACATCGTCACCTGTATCCGCGAAAAATGCACCATCTACACTGCAGGGTTCAAGTTACATCAGAATGCGGAGCGGTACCTAAAAGAACAGGAGGAAATGATCCGGCTATTCCGCCATTATCCGGAGGCGATCGACCGTACCCAGGAAATCAGCGAGGCATGCACGTTCTCACTGGACAGCTTGAAGTATGTGTACCCGGAAGAAATTACATCCGAAGGACGAAGCCCGCAGGAAGAACTCACCCATCTTGCCTGGAAAGGGGCAAAGGATTTTTACGGTGATCCGATACCAGAGAAGGTAGTGACAGCCATTGAGCACGAGCTCAAATTCGTCGCTGAAATGAACTATGCAGCCTATTTTTTGACTGTTTACGATATCGTCCGGTTTGCTAGGACACGCGGCATCCTGTGCCAGGGCAGGGGATCTGCTGCTAACTCTACGGTTTGTTTTTGCCTGGGCATTACATCCGTCGATCCAACCAAATTCGATTTGCTGTTTGAACGCTTTATCTCCTCGGCCAGGAACGAGCCGCCTGATATTGATGTCGATTTTGAGCATGAAAGGCGCGAAGAGGTCATCCAGTATATCTATGAGAAATACGGACGCGATCGTTCGGCAATCGTTGCAACCGTTACCCAGCTTCATCAAAAAGGTGCCATCAGGGATGTGGCCAAAGTAATGGGATTATCGGTTGACGCGATCAACCGGTTATCGAGTTCCATTTGGGAATTTACTGACGAATGGTTTGAAGGGAAGCGCATCAGCGAGCAGGGGTTCAATGCAAATGATCCCCATTTGGTAAAGGTGCTCGATCTGACCAGGCAGTTCATGGGATTCCCGCGCCAGCTCGGTCAGCACACCGGGGGTTTTGTGATCACACAAGGCAAAATCACCGATCTGTGCCCCATCCTGAATGCCCGCATGGAAAACCGGACAAATATCGAGTGGAACAAAGACGACATCGATGCTTTGGGGTTCTTGAAAATAGATATACTGGCCTTAGGGATGCTCACCTGCATCCGGAAAGCCTTTGATCTTCTTCGCCAGCACTACAATGTTGATATGACTTTGGCGACAGTTCCGCAGGATGATCCGGAAGTCTATGAAATGATCTCCCATGCCGACACGATCGGGGTCTTCCAGATCGAGAGCCGCGCACAGCAATCAATGTTGCCGCGCATGAAGCCTAAGAACTTTTACGATTTGGTTATTGAAGTGGCCATAGTGAGGCCGGGGCCAATTCAGGGTGATATGGTTCATCCCTATCTACGCCGCCGGAATGGTGAAGAGCCAGTCGAATATCCGTCGGCAGAACTTGAAGGCATTCTGAGCAGGACATTAGGTGTGCCGTTGTTCCAGGAACAGGCCATGAAAATAGCTATTGTTGCCGCAGGCTTTACGCCGGCAGAGGCGGACAAACTCCGACGTAGTATGGCTACATTCAAGTTCAACGGACTGGTCACTAAGTTTGAGAAGAAGCTAATCGATGGAATGACAGCCAAAGGTTATTCGGAGGAATACGCAAAACGCATATTCAAGCAGCTGGAAGGGTTTGGCAGCTATGGCTTCCCAGAAAGCCATGCTGCCAGTTTCGCTCTGCTGGTTTATGTGTCCTGTTGGCTTAAGTATTACTATCCGGACGTTTTTGCAACAGCTTTGCTTAATAGTATGCCGATGGGTTTTTACCAACCCGCGCAAATCGTGATTGATGCACGCAAGCATGGTGTTGTTGTTCGTCCAGTCGATGTCAATCTCTCTTATTGGGACAACACCCTGGAAGAGCAGAGCGGTAAATACCGCGTGATTAGGCTTGGGTTTCGTCAGGTCAAAGGCATTCGGGAAGAGGAGATGCAATTGCTAGTGAGCGCACGGAAAAGCCCTTTTAAAGCCATGCACCTGATACGTGATGCCGGGGTCTCTCAATCAGCCCTTGAAAGGTTAGCCGACGCAGATGCATTCCGTTCGATGGGTTTCGACCGCAGGCAGGCAATGTGGGAAGCAACGGCCCTATCTGACCGGCCAATGGGAATTTTTGAAGGTCAGGATTCCCCTAGCGCGTTTGAGGAGAAGGTCGAATTGCCAAAATTATCTATGTCCGAGCACGTCATCCACGATTATGCAGCAACCTCGCTTTCCCTGAAAGCGCATCCGGTGAGCTTTGTTCGTCAGCAGCTGATAGAAAAGCGTGCCCTATTGGCGAGTGACTTATCCAAATATAAGGATGGCAGGATCGTACGGGTGGCAGGGCTGGTTCTGGTTCGGCAGCGGCCTGGAACGGCAGGAGGCGTGTGTTTTATCACAGTCGAAGATGAGAGCGGGGTGGCTAACCTGGTTGTTTTTCAGGGCCTGTTTGAAAAATACCGTAAAGAAATCCTTCGATCGAAACTGCTCATGGTGGAAGGCAAGCTCCAGATCGAGGGAGAGGTCATTCACGTGATTGTACGGAAGTGCTACGACATGTCGCCTTTGCTGAGACAACTGAATCAGGCACAACAAGATCCGGATGTCCTGACACTTTCGCGTGCCGACGAAAAAGACGAATATGCCTCCCAGGCGGTCAACAAGAAAACCCAGGTACGACAGAAGCAAGTGCAACTTGAAATGTTCCCGGAAGGGCGGAATTTCAAATAAACAGGCAACTCCTTTACTAAAACCTAACAAGCAGATCACAGCAATGCAAGCGAGCTATAATCCTTTCGAGATATTAAACCTGCCCACTTTAAAGACGATAAGCAGGCTGGGTAACCGTTATCTTGTTTTGCAACGCTTTCATTGGCCGGGTATCAAGGAAGGCCGTGGCTTTATCGGCACTCCCTATATGAATGAAGCGGAAGCTAAGGCGCATCAGGCTAGTCTTTCGGAAAAAGAGGGCAAGACGTTAAACTTGATTCTTGACGAGAAGAAGCTCACTGACCTGGTTACAGATCCGCAATACTTTCTATTCCTCAGTTCATTTCGCGATCAGCAGTGGAACGCACGGATTGTGATGCGGTATCAGCATAGCATCACCTCATTTTTGAATACGCAAATGAACATCCGGGCGCTCGACGAAGTGACTATTTACTTTCGGCTTGAATTTGGTCGTTTAAAAGCGACGGTAACCGCGTTTGGCGACGAGCATGAGTTTGATGCGCACGACATGATAAAATACGCGTGCGCCTAAGTGAGGAAAATCGTTCGTCGGCAAAGGTGATTTTGCTGATCTGGGATATACCTAACCGCAGACAAAAGGCAGAAAACTAGTTAAGAGCCACGATTATTACCTCTTTGTGCGACAAATTTTTTAATTTTGTATTATGCGGCAGACGACTGCAGAAGAAATTGATTGATTGCGCTTGCTTTGGGCTTGATCTGCTTCCCGGTGTTATTTTAGGTGTAATGTGTAACGGTCTAACAGACTTTAACAATTCTGAGATAAGTATGGCGAAATTCGGCTTGACTGACGGTGTGGTGAAAGTGATTGTAATGGTGTCCTTTTCGTGGTGCCTTGGTGGCTCACATTAACGATCGGATAAGCTTAACAGTACGCAATAAATCTTTGAAGGACCGAGGGGGTTCAATTCCCCCTCACCACGCCAGTTAAGCAATAAGCCCGAACAGTTTGCTTACACCCACTCCGTACGGGTAGCCTTTTAATACCTCCACTTTCAACTATTCCTGTGAAAAAGTCATAGCGCCCCATCATGCGATGTGATCGGACGAAGTCCCGAACTACCAGACCTTTTCACCGGCGTCTATTCGCTCCTTTGACTTTGCCAAAACGTTGAGGCTTCTTTCTATGTAGTAAGACAAATCCAGCGTTTTATCTGGGAATTCTTCGGCGTATAAGTTTTGGAGTTCATGGATAAATTCAATACCCTGTATTCGAGTGCGCTCACTCAGGATATCGTAGACTTCCCGTTTGTCGTAAATCAGCCTGCCTGAGACCGCGTCAGTCACTCCAAAATTCTGAAAACCACTCCCTGACAGAGTTGTGATCCCATCGGAATACGAATGCCGGTCGTCAGCACTTGTTACAAAGCCCAAGTTTTCCGGATAAAGGACGCGAGTGCCGAAAATCCCTGGAACCGATGGCTTCACAAATGCCGTTGCGCCAGTTGCCAGGCTTTCAATTTCAACGAGGAAAGGATCTTCATCGCTTCCGATCGTGAGAATGCGGCCTGGAATATGGATCCCAACATTTCCATGTAAGCCACTAATATAGATAAGGTTACCAACTCTGAACCGGCTGTATTTTGAGTATCCTATCAGTGTCGGATCATCCAATGGATTATTGAAGACGATTGCCATGTCTTTAAAAAAGTGAAATCTGTGTTGTATAGGAGCCGGGTAATCCATCTTCCGCAAGCTCAGGATAGGTAACAGGGTATGGGTCTTCGCCGGTAAACTGGAATTTCTGATTAATAGAAAATGCTTCCATTTTCTCCTCCGGAAACTGAAAGCTTGCCAGTTCAGTCATTCTTTCGGGGCTTACGTCGGTCATCATCCATTCCCAAGCGAGCTCATCGGGGAGGATGGTGGGCATCCGCTTCTTTGAATTATGAATGAGCGCCGTCAGCGGGTTAGCATCTGTGGTGATCATTGACAACGTGTCCATCACTTCGCCAGTATCCTGATCGGTCCAGGTATTCCAAATCCCTGCCATGTAGAAGTACTCTCTTCCTTTCACCCTGATGGCGAACGGATACTTATCTGGTGTTTTAAGCGTTTCGCCTGTACGTCTATTGATCCGGTACTTATGATGCCACTCGTAGTATTGATGTGAGATGATAAGGCAACGGTTGCTTAAAGCAGCGTCTCTGAAGATTTTTGCTCTGTTGGTCTTCGGATTTATCCAGAGCAACTCTTCTCCACGAGCGTTTTCGGTGTCATAGCCGGTTTGGAAGGTTCCATCCTCTCTCTTAAATCCATTTTCGAACTTTTTAACTAGTTCCATGTTGCGAATGCCGCTGGGGATAAAGCCCCATCGCATTGTGGTAATATCAAAGTCTGTTCGGTCGTCGTTCGGTTTAAGCACAACCATTGGTGGGGATTCAGGGCCAAGGACGGTAGGCCGTTTCAGTTCCTGGATGCCTATGATGGACTTTTCAAGCTTTTTCAGCTCGATATATTCCGCCCTGGTTACCTTCTGACCATTGTAGTAGCACATCTTTATTGCTCGTTTTGCTGCTGTCTAAAATTCCGGTAGAATTTAACTATTTCCTGCCCGATTAGCATCGCTTGTTCCTGTCTTCCTTCTGGAATGGACATCCACATTCTTTTTCCATTTGCGACTGTCGCTCTGTGGATAAAAAGATCGCTCAAATTATCGTTGAAGGAAACTTGAAAAACCCTGCGCCCGTTAATAGATCTTTGTCGTATATCCACTTCCGTGCCTTCGAATTGGATGCTGAAGTATTCCGGCAGTTCCACCATAAAATTTTTTGTGAGCTAAAATAGGAAAAATTTGACTTTGATAAGTATATTAGGACGAGGTCACATGCACGAACAGTGGAAATGCAAAAAATGCATACTTCCGTACAAAATAGATATAGTTGATCTGGAGAACTCATATTGTAAGTATTGATCTAAGGCTTAGAAGTAGGCAGATAGTGACTTTGGTTAGAGAAGTAAGCGTGCAGCTGGCATAAAAGACTGTGTTTACTCTACTAGTCGCCACGTTAAAATCTTTGATCCACAATTAGTCGGTCGCGTAACGATCGGCGATATAAGTAGCGTTGGCAAGTTGAAGTTTAGAACTAAAACAAAAAAATGTTACTCTTAGTGTTATTTAAGATATTGCTTGTTGAATAACGTAAAAAAGTATTTAATATGGAAAATATACAAATCAGTTTCCCTGGCCTCCCAACCGGCCAATCTAATGATGAGATCGAGTCATTAAAAACTTTTATCCTAAATAATTATGGTGTTGATTCTAAGAGGAAAAAGGAAGAACTAGATACTATGGATTTGGGGACTGTGCTTGAGATTTTTACAGTTGGGGCGTTACCTACGATTGCTATTGGCATAGCACATTATATTGAGCGCCTTCAGGGAAAGACAGTTAAGATTGTTTACGGTGATAAATCATTGGAAGGAAAAAACTTGAGCTCGAAGGATATAGAAAATGTTCTTAATAAATTTTGATTTGTGAAAATTGAGAGAGACCAGACAGGCCTTATAATCATTGGAAGCGATAGTTATCCGCAATCTCCGGAGATTGACGGTGGTGTAGAATTTACAAATGCTAAGAACTCTGTTCATGATTATTTTGTAAAAAATGCGCAAAATTCGTTTCCTTCTATTAAAATTCTTGATCTATTTAATTCCGATTTAAATGAAGATCGAACTGATGTTGAGATCAGACAATTCGTCTCGCTTAACCCACAATTGACAATAATTTTTATTTATTATGTCGGGCATGGAAGTTATTCACGAGATGATCGCTGTCTCATTTTGACGGTCAAGTCGACGCGGCGGGAAAATTTGTCTGTCTCAAGTATTCGCTTGTCTAGTTTTGGAAGAACGATCCGAGCAATCGGAAGTACCAAGAGTGTATATGTTATTCTGGATTGTTGCTACTCCGGTGCGGCAATCGAATCTATGATGAGCCCAGGGGACGTAGAAATTCAGAATGAGATCGACTTGCATTATGCATCCCGGGGAATAACGGTGCTTGCGTCGTCATCAAAAGATTTTCCGTCTTTTAAGCTTCCAGCTAAAAAGTCAACTCTATTTACCGAAGGGCTCACACTCGCGCTTAGAAACGGTGATGTTTCTAAGAATAGGCAATATCTCTCTCTCCGGGAAATTAAGGAAATTTCCGAGAAAAATATTCGTAGGCTGCTGCCTAATAATAATATATTCCCTGCGCTGTATACCCCAATACAACCTGAGGGCGACATTGCAGATATCCCAGTATTTTACAATTATGCAATCCAAGATCGAAGAGCAGATATAAATATACAGGCAGATCGAATAGTTGAAGCAATGACGAACAGTGAGTTTGGGAATGTTGCCACACTATTGCTGGAATTTGTAAAAAATTTTGACAATGAAAAGCATGACCTATTAAAATACGTAATGCTTGCAACGGAATGCCGTGATTTATTGGAAGATAAGACTAAGGCATATGATGTGTATATAAAGAATAGGAAGAGTAATTATAAAAAAATTCTTGCCACTATTTGGCGGATAAAAAATCAAAAAATGTGAGAAGCGATGAGATTCTGTCCGAACTAGACGAAATCGTTAGAAAACTTGATCAATCAATTTTCGACGGTTTTGATGCGCTGTACCAATTGGTAATGTCTTATGATTTTCCTAGCAGCTGTTTCGAAGGACTGATCCTACTAAAGACTGATTTGAATGACTGTGTCAAAGACTCCACAAATATGCGCCACTTTGAAGAGAAAATGGTTTCTATGAGGATGCAAATTGATGCATTCATTGAGGAGCTATTTAAAGTTGTTGAAGAGAGCGATAGCCAAATTGCAGAACTAGATAATAAAGAATTAAGAGATTATTTTGTTGAAAAGAGGCAGACTGAGACAGTTTTTTGGTGTGAAGATATATTTAAGGACTATCCTAAATTTTCTCTAAAAAATATAAGTTTTTCTATCTCTTACGGTCAGGTGTATGGTGTCATCGGAAGAAATGCGAACGGAAAGACAACATTACTGAAAATTGTAGCCGGTATATTGCGGCCAACGTCTGGGTCGCTACATTATCCTATGATATCACCGTCTGGGTTGCACTGGCAAGATATTAAAAACCAGATTGCTTTTGTTAAACAAGAGCATAGTGACGCGGGGTGGATAGGATCTTTGAAGCAGATGTTGCATTTCGCCGCGGCTGAAAGGGGCATATATGGGATTGAGAATATCAATAGAGTAGAATATACTATTGCTAGACTGGGGCTTCATAAATATCAGCGAGCGTCATGGCGCGAGTTATCAACGGGATTCAAGCTCCGCTTGGCGATTGCTAGGCAGCTTGTATGGAAGCCGAAGTTGTTGATTCTGGATGAACCGCTTGCAAATTTAGATTTGGAATCTCAGCAGAATCTTCTTTTTGACCTCAGAGCAATGGCAGACTCTATAAGTGATCCAATGTGTATAATCTTCAGTTCACAGAATTTGGATGAAATAGAGAGCGTTTCAGACAAAATAATTTTTCTTGATGATGGTGCGATGAAATTCTGCGGTGAGTTGCACGAGATAGGAGACACATCGAGTAATTTTTTCATGCTGAACCTGCACGACCCTAATTGGAATATTATGAGCGCATTGTGGCCACTGAGGAGCGACATCATTGAGATTTCTCGTAATAATGATGGAATTTTGATCAAGACATCGAAGAGCGTCACGGGCAAAAAGGTATTGTCTTTGCTGCTCACACAAAATGTGAATATTAAATTGTTCCGTGATGTTTCAAATTCACCAAGGCTCTTTTTTACGGACTTTCTATCGGAAAATATTTAGAAAGACCGATTTTCTTTTCGTCACGACTTGGCCCACTCTTTGGCTTTTTCAGCCAGTTCGGTTTGTGGCGGCGGCTCTATTGATTATAGTTTTTAACCTGTCGCTCAGTCGTGCGATTAGCCTTCCTTCCTCTTTACGGTATAATATCACATGGATTACATTATTTGAATGCGTTTGCTTTTTATTTTTTATAGCTTTTTTTTACCGAAATAGAAGCCCGGTCTTCGTCAGTCTTAGCTGTACCTATCGCAGAGCCGCTGGTGTGGCTTCAGGAGTTCTACTCCAGATTTTAGTTTGCTGCATTGTTGTTTCCTCACTAGTTTACTTCGCTCGCGAAGCAGTATTTTCCATGTTTGAGCCGGCTATCGCAGATACTTTTTCTGGATGGAATCCGGATAGCAGAACTGGACTAGTATCATTTCGCCATGAAAATACGGATGACTTAGGAGAATTTGATTTTGGTGGGATGCGCGTTACATCAAGCAATACAATCCCAGATGTTGCCGTAGCATTAATGGGTAGCTCGAAAATCGACAGCTTTTCAGTGGTCGCTCCGCTTTCAACGACCGGGTCATTTAAGATCATTAGGCATTCTATAGGACGGCTTGATAATGATGTTAGCGAATTCATAGAGGGGAAGGTCGTAGACAGTACGCTATTCCTGTACTCTAGTAAGTTTAAACTGGCTATTTATAAGCAAACTATCAAATTGAAGTCAATCGATATGCCTGGTAATCCTCATGCCACAGATTCTTTATTTTCTTACTTGTACTTTGTGAATTTTAAGAATCGAAAGCTTTTCTGCGAGGAGGGTATGTTGTTACCTGCTATACTCTTGTCGCAGATTGTTTATGGGAAGTACGACCATTTGGACAATTTGGACAGAACAGAAATAGGCCGGGTTGTCGACGACTACATGTTTATTCTGTCGCCAGGTCTCTTCTTTTCAAATCACACTGATATTGTCATGTACATATTAGTGTACGGAGGTGTGCTTTTAGTTTTTATCCTACTCTTTTTGTCACGGGTATCGTCGAGAAGAGCGATATTGATGCTTCTTTCACTCCTTATACTAATGTTCTCGTTTGGTATTTATGCTTCAACATTACAGATGTATCACTTTGAATTTTCTTTGCTCGGTTCTTTTACAATTGAAGCCTATGTTGTCTACTGTGTTGTTGTGCTGCCAATTATTGCTATCGGAAGTTGGATCTGGCTTGCAAGGCTGAAAAGTTCGGGACTTTTATCCGATATTCTGTTTTCATTTCTATTTTGGTCTGTGATCATCTTAGCTGGACTTATTACTTCAGAGATCGCGGGCTCTTCTTCCATAATTCCGTCTTGCCGTTTTATTGCCGCGTTTGCAATAGCGGAGTTTTCAGCCGTAGCCATCCTGTATAAGGCTAGTCATATAAGTTTGTTGCCTACGAAATAGTGCCCGTAGTTGGCAATTGCCTCTCATGAATATTTGCTGGGCGTCGATTTACGAGGTTGCAGTAAATAGTTTTGGTAAAGCTAATTTTTTCAATAGGCGTGAACAATGAACATGAGAAGCCCTTAATCCGTCTCACGAGTACTTTTTATTTTTGTAAACGATTGACTTTAAAAATTTAGATAGCTTAGAACTTAAAGCAGGCTGCCAAAGAAGCGATGATCATTTTTTACAGATTTCTTGGTTAGTAAGTTTGTTTGTTGCTAATCATCCAATGAGAATTGAACCACCAATGGTTTTCAATTTGATCTACGGGACTCGTCGAGCTTGCTCCGTGTGAGGATAGTTTTGATTTGCGTCAAGCACATGTAGCTGCTAAGATATTTTTCAGGACATTAATACCGTTTGGGGGCACAATTGGGGGCATCCGAGCAAAAGGTCCTAAGAAATGTTAATTCAGCCAAGGACTTAGAAAGATGTTGAGACGCCGGCTACGGGCACCAATCCCCTTTTTACCGACCTTATTTTTTCTTATCAAAATGCGAAAAATTCAAATTTCGCAGCATCTTAGGTCTAACTCTAGTTTATCAATAAATTCCTATCATTCACCCTCATTAACCCAAAGTGGGGGCATGATTGGGGGCATGAAGTGGCCAATTGATATTGCAAATCACTGCTACGCGAATCAGGAGTTGTAAAATGGCTTTATCAAATATGACTTGCCAGGCAGCAAAGCCTAAAACCAAGCCTTACAAGATTGCAGATGGGGAAGGGCTGTACCTTGAGATCACCCCCCATGGAACGAAGTACTGGCGGCTTAAGTATCGTCTACAAGGTAAGGAAAAGCGAATTTCGATTGGGGCCTATCCGAAAGTATCGATAGCCGAGGCGCGCAAGGCCAAAGAAGATATTAAGAAGGACATACGGGCTGGTGTCGATCCCATTTTGAAACGGCTTCAGACAGCTCAGGAACAGGCGTTAGTCCAGCAGCTTGATTTCAGATCGATTGCGTTGGAATGGCACTCGAAGCAAATCCAATTGTGGAAGTCAAAACACGCCGAAATTATTAAGCATCGTTTCGAAAAATATGTGTTTCCGTATCTGGGAGGGTTTCCACTCTCTGAGATCACGCCAATGATGATGCTAAACTGTCTTCAAAAAGTTGAAAAGACGGCTCCCGATCTCTCACGCCGAATAAAAGGAATATGTAGTCACGTATTCAAATATGCGATTGCCACTGGCAGGGCCGAGAGAGATCCCACTTATGGCCTTGAAGCGGCGATGACAAAATTCAAAAAGGGGCACTATGCATCAATCTCAGTAGATGAGTTTCCCGAATTCTTGTCAAGGATGAATGCAATTGAACGTAATGAAAATCGACAGATCTTCTTGGCACTCAAACTAATGCTTTTCACTTTTGTCCGAACGTCTGAGCTTCTGGAAGCCCGGTGGGGCGAGATACACTTCGACAGAGAAATGTGGGTTATTCCCGGGGAGCGCATGAAGATGAACATGCCTCATGTCGTGCCCTTGTCAAGACAAGCATTGGCAATTTTTCGGGAACTTCAAGAATTGAATCCCAAACGCGATTATATCTTTCCAGGCATTTACTTCCCGCGAAAACATATGAATAAAAATGCAATGCTGAGTGCGATCAAGAGAATGGGTTATCACGGTAAGATGACAGGCCATGGCTTTCGATCACTTGCGTTGGGAATTTTAAAAGAAAAGTTAGGATATCCTCATGATATTGCGGATAGGCAATTGGCACATGTCCCTAGGAGTGCTGTCGACCGCGCTTACGATCGTGCTCAGTTTTTGCAACAGCGAATTAAAATGATGCAGGAATATGCCGATTATATAATCGAAATTGAACGAGGGTAAACGGCGATTTCCGACCGATCGCTTATGTTTCATTGAGATATTTAGTCCTGATTGTATAAACAGCCGAAGCTTCTTGAGTCCCCAAAGTTTATGTGATAGGCAAACAGATTTTTGGATCTTAAAATCATCTGGGGGCTGTCATTAATGACTGTTGCGACAATCCGAAACTCATTTTTGAAAAGCTTTGCGAGAGGTGTGTCTTGTCAATTTATCGCAAAGAAGCAGAGGATCAACAAGGCAAACACTTGATGCCAAAGATATAACGCGGCTCTTAGGCAAAGTTTATGGCCACCAATGTCGAGCGGCACGGAAATGTCTCACAAAATTAAGTGATTCTTCATTTCCTTGACGGGCGCAGAGGTCACCCTGGGGGCACAGGCTTACGGTCGATGCTATAACCTAGTGAAATGAGTCGGAAAACTTGTTAGCAATATCTTTCGCAAGAGATATTCCCTCAGCGAAACTAGTATCATTTTCTGTGAAAAAGCTAAAGTCAGCATTTGGAAGCCGTGTTGTTTGTCCAATACACCAATCAGAGACGAAACACCAGTTGGATAAATATTCAAAAAACAGTGGCCCTAAGTCCGATAGGCTAACACTGCCGCCTTTTTTTTTAACAATAATTTTCGAAAATATATTGGTCAACGTATCGAGAGTCAATCGCGTATGCATCGAATTTTTAGCACTATTTGTTTTAGAGAATCTCTGACATTCATTGATAAAACTTCTGGATAGCTCTGCAATATATTTGGTTCTATAGCGGTAGTTATCATTATGACATAAGAGAAATATTGAAAGGACTAAAAACCTCGGATCCAAATTATCTTGTAAAATTACTTTCAGCGAAAAATTATTGCAAATTAGCTCACCAAGCTTTATATCCTCTTCGGGCCAGACCTTGGAAATTTTACAATATGTATATATCAAATAGGGCCATGGATCACCACTATTCATTTTTAATTTTTCCGTGATGTGTGTCATGGCATTTCTCCTTAGATAGACCTTTAAAAATTGACTATTTAAACTCCCTCGGAACGTTGAGAGAGATCTATCGAGGCGACTAATTTCGTTGCCGCCGATCAACTCTACAAAAAAGTCGCTAACTTCCTTAGTCATATTTTTCTGTATCCAGGCTAGGTCAACATGAGTTGCTTGATTGATTTTTGTGACAAATTCTTCGGCGACGAAAAACTCCTGGAACGACTTATGTGGAAAATATAGAGAGTTACCGAGCTTTCTCGAAAGGAAGCACCCTGAAACATAGTCTCGCTTGATCTTTTCTAGTTCACGGCTTTCGCCATGCACAAACTCACGGAATATCCCTATGGGTATTTCCTCATTCTTTATGCTATATTCGTTGGAGTTTTCCCAGAGATATACTGCAATCTTACGGGAGAATGCTCGTCGATTTTCACTAGATATGTGTAAACTGGATTCTTTAGTATATTCTCTACTGAGGATCATTTTAATAAACTCGCTATAAAGTATAGCGGTTGTCCAATTGTCTTCATCCGTAGACAAATAAGGAAGTAGGTCTGCCAACATCTTCAACTGTACTGGTCGACTTGATATATCTTTTAATTTCTTTTCTAGGACATAGGAAATTTTATAATTGATCGCATGCTGAAGCTTTTTTTTCTGAGATTGATCTTTGCTCTTTTTTATCTCAAATGTCAAGTACATTGTAAGAAACTCTTTTATCTGATCTGGGTTTAATGGGGCTAACCTTAATTCGTGAAAAGACGGCCAGCTAGAGTCTCGCAATGTACCAAATGCGGAGTTCCAAAGTCCTTTTAATATAAAATTGTGTTCATCATCATTCAAGAATGCATTTGGCCTTCCTAGAATTATTACTTTTGACCTACCTCCAATAAGTTTGTTTAATTCTCCAAAATTAAATTTAAATTCTTCCCAACTGAGGGAATGTTTCATCTCATCGAATCCATCCAAAATGATAACGAACTTTCCTAAATAGTTAAGTTCAGAAAAGGCAGCATAGTTATAATTCTTAATCGAAAATGACGATGCCAATTCGCGGCCTAATAGGCCTTCAACTGATTGTTCCTTTGATATGGCATTTAGTTTTATATATATTGGTATTCTTTGCGAATTGTCCTGTGTGTGTATGATTGAAAGAGTGTAGGTAAGATAACGGGCGAACGATGTTTTTCCCTGGCCGTAGCTGCCAAGCACGGCAATTGGCATCGGATCCTCAGATTTTATCCATTGCTGTACAATGGGGAACAAACCCTTTCCAACATACCAATCGCTGGAATTATTGAAAATCGATAAGGAGTCTAGCGAATTTAATTGGATGTAGTATTCCATTAATCCATCAGGGCTTTTTTCGTAGGCGAAAATAGTGTTGTTGATATACTGAGAGAAATCAATTGTTGTACTTATCAGATCATTGAGAGTCGCATGAGATATCCTATTACTTAGCCTGACATATTCTTCGCTGCTTGCGGTTAGTCCATTGCTTGTAACTAAAAGGACTTGATCGATTAGATTTGATTCAATCAATGCGAGATAATCTGAGAAAATTTGGATTAATTCGTTTTTTGTGAGCCTATTATTGTAATTTTTGCACTCGACCGCTATGCGGTTTTTTTTATTGAAATTGATCTGTTCAAAGTAAAGGTCTATTTTTTTGGAACCAAGCAGTCTCTCGCCAGATACCGCGTGGCCTTGAAGTTTTAAAATGCTTTGAACCTGGCGTTCGAAATCTGCACCTTGTTGTAAAGACATCGGTTAGTAGGCTGAATGTTTTTAGAATTATGCGATGATATCCTGGGGCCTTGACCAATTTCATCGTGGATAGTCAATCGCAATGATGCATTGTATTCGATGGTATCAGGCGTCTATTGGTACGGTGCTGCTTTCGCTCATTATCCCTCATTTTACTTTAGCGTGCTCGGATCACAAAGACGAGATTGGATCATGAATCTAGGCTTGCGACGGATGCATACAGGAAACGAGGAAAATGGACCGATTCTTTTTCTCATTACATCGCCTTAAGGACATCAGAGTAATATTATGTATGTTTCGGGATATCTCGCTGACCGTTAAATAAATCACATGGATGGGTTATTTCATGCTGACGAATGTTGGCTTTGTTTGCGACATTAACTAGCAATGCAGTGGCAATCACTGTGGCAGGATTTGTCGCTGCTTCGGTGTCAGACTGTGGTGTAAACCGTGTGGTCATGCTTGATCAGTATTTTACCAATTCCTTTACAATCTTTGAGCTCGCTACTGTTTGACGAAGAGCTTTATTTTCATGATTTTCTTATAATTGTGGGAAGCAAAATTCATCAGGAGACAACGCTTGGCTGGGAAAACGTCGCCTGGGCAAGTTCCAGTTCATCCACGAGGTCACCGCAAGCGCGAGCTTTACGTTCAATTAGCATCTGCGAAATTGCTACCCGTGCTGGGTGCGCAAATGCTTTAGTCAAATCTGCAATGGGGTTCTGCCGTTCGGTAAAGATTTCTGCCTTTGTAACTTCTATGCTACAAACATTGCATAAAGGCATTGTACCGTAATATTGCGATTAAAAAAGGGAACTTTCAATGTTTGATCATTGTGGTCAGTTTTCAAGAGAATTTATCCAAATTTATTTCGTCCTACACATCATTGGTCATATCACGATACGAGAAATCAAATTTCAAATGTGACATTGAAATCTAAACTAGAATTCGCAACGATAGCGTGCTGCGGTTGATTATTACCCAAAGTGCCATTCGACCCTCACTCCGTTCCATTTTCTTGGTATTCGAGCAGAGCAGCTTTCTTCCCATTGGCTTTATCCTTCATTAATCAATCATCGATTGAATTGACGCTGATCATTGAAATCATTTATGTGCTTACTTGTGAGCAGGCAACACCTGTCACAAGTGAAGCATTGGCTATTTTGGAGGGAACGAATGCCAGAAGAAGATAAGCAATCCGAACAAGTTCTGGATCGAAAGAGCGCAGCTAAATATCTAGGGTATTCACCTGGTACACTGGCGGTATGGCATTGCATCAAACGTTATGATTTGCCGTTGATCAAGATCGGGCGGTCGGTCCGTTACCGTAAGTCGGATCTCGACAAGTTTTTAGAAGACCGCCTTCGCGCCTAAAGGCAGGGGAAAAAAGTTCTCCTAAAACTTTTCTCCCCCTGTGCCCTAAATCTCATCACTTTCCTAGGAGGACCGCCATGGACAAGGCCCATGCGAATACAATAGCCATATCCAAAATTCTGGACAAGTTGAATGTTCGGCCCTTGAAGGTCGGAAAATCGAAGGCATTATATAAGTCGCCGATTTGCAAAGAGAATGGGCCCAGCTTTTGGGTCTACAAGGACAATGAATGGTATGATTACAGTTTGTCCACTGGCGGCAGGCTCACTGATTTGGCACAACGTTATTTGAAATTTTCGGGGGAGAACGACACGCTCATTGATGCTCTTCGATGGATCGAGAACATGGCGAGCGACGCGTTCGCTTATCCTCAAATCTCAAAGGATGCGTACGAACCAAACAAAGGTCAACCCACTCTGATAATCCGTAATGTAGGGGACATTCGCTTCACAGCCCTCATTCGTTATCTGGAAGAAAGGAAAATTCCACTCACTTTGGCGCAGCGTTTCATGAGGGAGGTAAAGGTCTTTAACAAGAAGACTGGCAAAACGTTCCTGGCGCTCGGGGTTAAGAATGAAAACGGCGGTTATGAGCTGAAGAATCAAGTTTTCAGCGGGTTCATCCGGCCAAGAACGATCACATTTATTCGCGGCATAAAACCTCGGCCCCAGAGCATACATATCGTCAAAGATATGTTCGACTACATGTCGCTGCTGCAAGAACTAGCTTTCAAGGTATGGGAGCATGATACAATCGTTCTCAACGCCCATTCATGTGCGCAGCTAGCCGAACCCTATATTAAAAATTACGGATACAAAACGATGTATTCGTGGATGGATAACGATTATCATGGCCACCGCGCAACGAGTATCCTCAACAGTTTTACGAAGAACCAGCCCGGCCTTCTTCATCTGAAAATGAATCGCTTCTACACCGATCATTTGTCGGTGAATGACTGGCACCGCAGAAAGAGGGATCCCGCTCAATAGCAGAATATCCACGATCTTTAACCCGGTAGCCATCCAAAGGAGCAATGAATGGCATTTTCAAGCATTCATGAAGATAAACCGCAAGATGTTTACGCTAGGGTCACAGGGAAGATTATCAGTGATCTTGGAAAAGGCGACCTAACCTGGCGGAAGCCTTGGAACAGCGTTCACTTCGCCGGACGAATTTCTTTGCCACTGCGGTCGAATAGTATTCCGTACACCGGAATTAATACCATCATCCTTTGGGCCGAAAGCGCCGATAAAGGCTACTCTCTGCCACATTGGATGACCTACAAACAGGCCGCTAATCTTAAGGCTAACATTATACGAGGGGAGAAGGGGACGCAGATCGTCTATGCTGATAAGCTGGTCAAAGAGGAGCTAGACGAACAAGGTAAGCTCGCGACCAAGACGTTTCACTATCTTAAAACATACACAGTTTTCAATGCCAGTCAGATCAACGGTCTTCCGACTCAATTTTACCAAGAACTGAGCAGGGGTGATACAAATGAACACAATCGCATCGTGGAACTGGAGCAGTTTTTCGCACAGACGAAGGCCGATATTTATACAGGGAGGCTGGCTTCATACAACCAGAACACAGACCGAATTCAAATGCCTGCATTTGAAAGTTTCGAACGGCCTATCGATTATTAGTCGACGCTAGGCCATGAAATGACGCATTGGACAAAACATCCAGCGCGCCTGAACCGAAACTTTGGTGGAAAGCGCTTTGGAGATGAGGGATATGCCTTAGAGGAGCTTGTGGCAGAAATTGGTTCTTGTTTCCTAGGAGCTTACCTAGGCCTGACCCCTATGCCGGAAGAACACCATTCTGCCTATATTCAGACATGGTTGAGGGTGCTCAATAATGACAAGCGATTGATTTTTTCGTGCGCGTCCTATGCAGAGCGCGCAGTCCAATACATAAAAGGGCTAAATTCTTAATGACGGCATCGGGGATTTTAACTACGCCAACAAGTGAGTTGAATGCATCGCACTTGTCGTCTTATTGTCTCTTCAGCCATCTTTTGAGTTTCGGCAGATCTGTAATCTTATCTGGTACAACTATTCGTTGTAAGTTACTTTTTCTAAAAAAATCTTGAATTTCCTGAGAAAGGGCATGGTATTCAGGGGAATCTTGCAAGACAAATCTAGGCTCGGCTGCGTCGAATTCAACTGAAGTCGGAAGCAGTATCAAAGTTCCGGATTCGATTTTGCCTGGTACATTGTGATACTGCCCAAGCATTAATTCTGGCGACTTGTCACCACAGTACATCAGAATGTGTAGGTCCTTTGCCTGAATATCAGTCTTCATCTCGCAGAGAATATAATGTTCTGCATTGCCATATGTTCGGTAAAATCCAAAATATTCTTGATCTAGATCAATAATTCGAACTTTCCCGAAGGATTCAAATTTCAGATAAATCTCTTCCAACCCAGGTTGGTCGTCATCGTCTAAATTAAAGGAATATACAATCCATACGGTATCTTCAAAGAGTCGCTGTTTTTCTGTGACTTTTTGCTTGACAAAAGACTTATGCGGATTTGGCATTTCCAGGTAGGTGTAGAGGCTTTCAAGCTTCTTCGAGCTTAACACCACTGGGACGCCCTTTTCGATATAAAGTTTTAAATCATAAAGAAGCCTTGATTTCGAATCAGTGTTTTCGTCTTTGGCACTTTGCTTTCGATTTTTGATGTTCTTCAAGCACCTTCTCGAAAACTCTTCAGCATACTGAATCGTGCATTTTTCGATCAACAGGTTGAGGTTATGCACAGTGGGCGTACGGGGCATTTCACTGCTGTTATTCTCATACTTGTTGATTACTCTGCAAAAAAGCTCAGTGACCTCGAACGGCGTCAAATAGTAGTCCATCTTTCGTGAATTTTCATGAAAACTTCTGCAAGATTCCGAAATTTCATAAATTTTGCAGAATCTACAAACACATATATTTTATTCTAAATAATTGATCAAATGCCAAATTTTATTGGTTTTATATGCGAATGTAACTATATTCGCTATGGTGATGGTGATGAGTAATTCTTGAGAAATTTTATGAATTCTTTTCGCTCGTCGCACAGCTGTGAAAGTCTTGAAGTTACACCATCAAAACTCTGGTCAGATGTCGATCCTAGAATTGTTTCTATCGCTGTTACAAGCTCTGAGGTCGCATCTATGTAACCGTAGAAAACCCCAGCATGTGAGGTCCCATTTTCCTCATAGTAACTTGGCCATGAATCTTTATTGGTCAACGATTCGAACTCATTCCCGTTTGACGGCTTACTGGTCATGCACTTATCTCCACCATACAAAGTATTTCTATAATACATATTTGTCGTTGGAAGTCAATCAGCTTACTTCCAATAAGTCGATTTACTTCGATAGCAGTTAAGTCTATGAAATACCTAGGCATTCTGAATCCTGCCCATAAAAAAGCCGACAGTAATGACGCTCTTCCCGGAGATCAGCTACAATCGGCAGGACCAGAAGGCTAAAAGCCTCGATCCGTATCTCAAAGATACGGATTGCGGGTAAATCATTACCAAAATCTTTTGTCAACAATCCGTATTAAGATGAGAAATACAAACCAATTTGAAATGGGAGCCATGCATTCGTTCCGCGCTCTCACCTACGATGAGCGATATCAACTCCCGAATGATTGCTCGAGACCATCGTTAAAAGGCATTGTTCTTCCGGATTCGACATCGTTACAGTTGACATCGCTACGCAACTACGTAGCGTTTGTAGCTGGTGACATTGATGCGAATCCAAGTATTGGCCAAAGCACATACAAAAATCGGCTGAGACGGTTTTACACCAATGTAAACAGCTGCCTGCGCTCGATGCCATTTAAGGTCCATACAGACGTAATTCCAGATTGGGCGCGAAATGCTCATGGCGAGGAAGAGTTCAACTACTTTATTTATGATAAGTATTTTGGTTTTGGGAGATATTTTTCACCGGCAACAACGCCGATGGCCTTCCTTATCGAATTTCTGCGCGTCGCTCGGGACTGTGCAGCGGATCTCGTAATGAACACACCAGGATGCAGGCCAGTTGCTGATTTTTTCCGTGGTATGGACGCGGCTTTAGGGATGTTCTCTGAGGAGCTGTATCTTCCATTAAACCCTTCAATATACTTGGCCTCCGAGCTTGAAGATATTCCTGACGCCTTGCTCGACACCGATATCCAAGCTTTCAATACGTGGCGAGTTCACCATGCCATGTTTGCGTTCTTCGCCAACATGGCAACAGCGGCGCTATCCGGGAAAGTAGAAAAGCGGAACATTGAAAGTGCGACGATCTTTTTTCGGGGTACGACGGTAGCGATGTGGTCGGCGGTAAGCTTTGGGGCTGAGATCTACAATTCTACTATTCGTCCCTCTATGAGATCCTCGGATGCTCCTCACGGATTTACGGGACGTCACAATAAAGATTACAGTGTTCTTTTAGCAAAACTGGGCGAAGTGTTTGAAATGCCCTTATCGACGCAGCTTCCGGCGGATGAACTGGTCGCTGTGAAGGCGCTTGCTGCTGCGTACCTTGATGACGGCGATGAGCATATTCAAATAGCACTAAAAATGATCGGAGCTGGGCAGAGCCTTCAAACGGAGAAAATGGTTTCGGAGTACGGAGCATCGTCAGAAAGCGCGATTTCCATTCTGGAACGTTTGAAAGTCATGCGCACGAACCAGGTTCATCACTTATTGTAAGCTCAAATATGCTATGGAGTCGATTACAGATAAATCCCTGACCCACGACACGGGCCGTTTTCGCGAGCTATGCAAGGATGGAGAAAATTTTCTTATTTGCGAGGCGAATTCAAGAACCTACATATTCGAAAGCCGCTGCCCGCATTTGAATGTTCCCTTGTCAAAATTTGGTAGAGTGAACAATGGTGTATTGGAGTGTAGCTGCCACCATTTTACTTGGTCGCTTGAAGATGGAACACCCATCAGCGCACCAGGCTGTCGACCGTTGAAAGTGTTTAAAACGGAAGACCTCGGTTCTTAGATACCAATGCTACCGCCGATGAAGTATGTAGCCGTCCCTTTTTTGGGACGGCTATGATACGGGAAGACGGTACACTCACCTCTGTAAGTGCTTACAATTTAAACGTAGGTGGAAAAGGGAGCGTCACGCCGTTTTCCGTCATGAGTGACAAAAAGGGTAGTGACAAGAGCTGAAATCGCGCCAGGGCCCTTTGGCCTATTGAGCGGGACGGCAAGACCAGCAGCTGCCTTCCATGCCCTAGGTTAAAGTTTGTTACTAATTAGCTTTCAATAGAAGTCACGCAAAGCTGCACTGATCGCCGGGCAAGGCAACTTGCCCGGCATTACTTTCGATTTCGTTCAAAATCAATCGCGACCACCGTCCTCTTCATATCGTTCCTTATCATAGTTCACCTTTGATCAACCGTAGCGAGAACTCGTACCTTAGTACGGTGCAAAACCTACTCATTCGTCGGGCGAAGCTTGGATTTACTCCGACCAACACGCTTGAACACTAAGCATTGTCCATCCGTTTTGTATTCTACGAGCATGAATTTGTATTCATGTTTGCTGTTAGGCAACGCCAAACCGCTTTGTTAGTTGATCGATATATGCTGTCAGCATAGCGCAACGGCTGTGATGACGCTTATCCCTGAATTTTTTACTTCATAAAAAATTCATCTTACGACTCCGCTGCGCGTCGGGGAGCTTCACAGCCTAATGCGCTATTGACGCTGACATCATCGACCAACAAACAAAGGAGATTAGCGATGACATTAGAAAACCAAACAGAAAAGAAACTTCCAACGCACTTTGTCTACTTCCTGACCGACAAAAAGGGCAGTGAGCAGAAAGATTGGAATAAAACCGGAGCTTGCTGGCTTCACGAAGACAACAACGGAATGAATGTTTCCCTCGAAGTGTTCGGCCAGAAGGTCTCTTTGGTAATTCGCAAGAGCAAACCAAAAGAATAAACTCCTGCCGGGCAGGGAGACCTGCCCGGCTTTCTCAATTCGAACCTATTCGTTTCTGGCAACTAATATGTCTGTAATGACCGGCCCCGTTTGATCCTCCACATTGATGTAACGTTGATCGACTTGAAACACATTGCGCACGCGGTGGTCTTGAAGCTCCCCAAACAAGGGCGCAAGCAAAAAGCCTCTCAACAGGACCTGATAGTCCGAGAAGTTTAAGGTGATATCGTTTCCATCTTCGGTAGGCGTAAACTCTGCCACAACGAGATATGCGTAATTGAAAAACATTTTCTTTCCATCAAGCCAAACGATACACAAATTGCGGACGTATCCACTCCCATCATAATGAGTGGGAAGGGGGCTTGTCTCGGGAACCGGCTGTTCCTCGTTTGGAATGTTGTTCCTGAGTTCGTCAAGACGAATTTTAAACCCCTGGTTCATAATCCCTGTGTTTCGCACGTTGTGATGCCGGTTGAATATCGACCGGCTCTACTGTTGATTTGTGAGCATGTGTATAAAGGTCGTTCCTTATTTTCTGGTGCTGAGTCGATCTGGTTTTGTCGTTGTCTGTCAGTAGTTCAATGGCTGATTTACGGTCACCAATTTTCTTGGACTGTTCCAATAAATCTTTTTTTTCGTCGGTGTAGATCATGACCCGCTCACGCCCGCGCGACACGGAAACATAAAGCTGTTTAGAGTTGGTCGCCGCGAATGTTGATGCTGGTTGATAAAGAAAAACTTCATCGACGGTCTTGCCCTGGGATGCGTGCGAGGTAACGCAATAAGCGTGTGTGAGGTGCCCAAAATCCTTGTCGATATGGTACTTGCACTTGCTTGTCGGGTTGGCGAGAACAATTTTCCCGTTCTTTCGCACAGATTCAACATGCAACAGCTGGCCGTTATTAAGCCGGTTCTTTTCCCGATCGAAGCTGTTGCGGGTGATGCGGACAATGTCGCCCTTGGCAAGGTCGATCTTTGATCGCCTGTATACCTCAAAGCTGGCGCTTTTATCGGTCGGCAACATCACCTCGTTTTGTCGATCCTTAATGTGAACACTGTGGTCCGAGCTACGCTCGATTTCCCAAATGCTGCCACGTTTGATGTCGGGCAGATTCTGATTAAACTGTACCATTTGTCCCTTAGGCAGGTTCCGCCAGTCGGCTTTCTCGGCCTGGGTGAGGTTTAGATTGATATACCGTGTCGCGTTGAGCTCCCGTCTGCCCAGGAGCCCGGATTTTCGGAGGTGTTCCCGGATTGACTTTGTAACGCCAAGGCTCTGCTCGTGCGTAGGAGAGATAACGAGGGCAGATTTGCCTCGACCCAATGCCTCGGAATAATCCTGGATAAGCTGTTTATTGGGATCTAAGGGGTCAATCTCTTGAATTGAACCTGCTTTGTCCAACTTTTCAAAGGCCCGTGCGACATTTCCGTTCGATAAGTCTTCGACTATCGATCTGTAACCGTCGCGTTTCTGTCGATAGATCTTACTCACTTCGGCGGCCTGTATGCCGCCAACGGTGTTCAGGATACGCAAGGCGTCTCCGCGCACCACGCTAGCGTGCTGACGCGTATCACCTCCTAAAATTAACCGTGCATCCCGCTGGGTTGCGATTTGCAACAATTGTGTCATTTCACGCGTGCCGAGCAATCCAGCTTCATCAACCCATAGAACCTGCTTCTTTAAGTTCTTCTGCATTTCCGGGTCAACCAATAACTGCGCTACAGTCTGTGCATCCTCGAAGCCTTCGTCCCTCAGCACTCCGCGGGAGGCCTGAGATGTGGGCGCTACGACCGTCACAGTCTTGCCGGCCTTTTCGATCTTGCTGATTGCTTCTTTCATAAGCGTGGTTTTGCCGCTGCCAGCGGCCCCACGAATGATCGATATACGATCTGCGGTGGTTAAAACGTGACGGACGGCCTGCGCTTGCTGGCCGTCGAGGTTGATCTTTGGAGCTTTCTTGTAAAGTGGCACGGCCTTGCCGCGCGCTGCGCGGGCAAGCGCGATCATTCTTCGCTCTTCCGCCAGAACCTCTCGTGTGGTGTTCATCACTCGACCCCCATCTTTAACATGGATAAGGCGTGTGTCCGCTCTGAAACTTTTATCGATATTATCGAGCGTGATCGATTTATCGCCCATTCCGTACCGGTAAGCCGACGCAAGGAGCCGTCTGTCATGCAGAACTGACGCACGTTCGAAACCGTGCGCGAGCGCATGATCGACGCAATGCTGCGGAATCATGACCTCCCGCGCTGTTTCTGGCGCGAAGCGAACGGCCTTTCGACCTTCGTCTTCTTCGCCCGGTCCGAGCGCTTGAATTTGCTGTCGCCAATGCGCTTTCAGCTCATCCATGCGCATTCCGTTTTGCTTCTTTGCTCGTGTCCGTGCGCCAAGCTGGTCAAGTTCGCTGGCATCCGTGATTCCTTTTTCTCGCGCAATCCGACCGATCTCGTCCGTGCGCTTCGAAAACAAATCAATCACCCGTTGCGGTACGCCTTCGATCTCGAATGACTTATCCGTTACACGGATGTCGTATCCAAGATCAATCAGGCGATCAGACAATCGCTTGTGAAAGCGTGCCTGGTAGTAGGGCATGTCCCGCTTGATGTCACGGAACTGCCCGGCCTTGATCCGGTTTTCTGTCGCATCCCAGGTTGCGTTCCAAATATAGCTGTGGTTGTGGAGATGGGGATCTGGAGGTTGACCATCGACAGGTCTCGCTGTTTGGTGAATAAAATCTGCCCACACGACTTCGTTGGTTTGACGTTCATCGACTTGGCCATCCAGCCTGACACGCGTTTTCATATCGCTTTCAATGTCCTGCATCGTTTCAGTGACGCTGTCCTGAAACGCATTCAGAATATGGTCGTTATCCGATAGTGCGTGAATTATGGAGACGGACTTGGGGCAATGGAAGTTGATATCGTAACCAATAGTGCGCTTCTCTTGGGTCAGCGGTGTCAATCCTTTGCCGGTAGCCGGATTTATGTTCTCACAGAGCTTGAAGAAAATGTCCTTCGTAGCGGGACCGCTGATACCAAGTCGATCTGCAAGTTTGCCTCTGATCTGTCCTTTCAGTTCCTGATCGTTGATGTAATAATCAGCCTTCGCCAAGGCCTCCGTGAAGTAGGCCTTGGCGTGGTCGGCATTCTGACTCTGGATCATCCGGATCATGGAGATTGAGATTACAGGTATTGCGCAATTGTCACGAATAATTCTGCACAGATTAAAGCCTTTTTACGAAAAATCGAGCTGTGCGGGAAAATGCGTGAAGGCTGTGCGAAAGAATAAAATGCTTATGGAAAAATTTAACATCAGACATCTTCTCGCTGCACAGCAGCGACGGATCAGTCCACGTCGAAAACCTCTTCAAATTCGGTAAATGAGCCCACTACTTCACGGCGGTGGTCGGGGTTGGCGGGTCGACGACCGTAAAAGTGCATTCCTCTTGTCTCCGAAGCTTCCTTACCTTCGACGAACGCTGCAACCATTTCTTCGTTACAGATCATTTGGTCGATTTTGTCCATAACGAAGTGGTCGCCCACGTAGTAGGCTGCCATGTAACTACCGGAGTATATAATACTACAAATAGCAATTAAGGCACCTACGCTTTGGTCAAGCAGTAACCATAATAGTAAGCCAATGACGAGGAAGAAACCTGGTTCAATCAGTGTCTCAACGGTGCGGATATCTTGCTTTGCTCCTCTAATTTTGAAGTCCAGAAATGCGGGATGAATCTCGCCGGTGGATAGGCTGAATTTCGCAAAGTCAAAAACCGACGGCTGTCGTTTGATTTCGTCATTCCGCTTGACGCACATATAAACGAAGCCCCCAATGAACATGTACCAGGTCAGGTAATCTTTCAAGAAGTCTGCAATCGGAAAAGGTGTCCACCTCTCTATTCCGTGGAAGATTTCGTAGTAGGCAAACACAAAATAGAGCCGATACATGAGAATCGGGTAGGCCGCAAGCAAAATGGTTGCGCATGTGGCGATGAAAATTGAAAAGTATCGCTCACCAAAGTTTCTGCGAACGAACACTTCGAGCAGGAGGCGCGGGATCGAAGAAATTTCCATGAATGAAGCCAAGATCCATTCCTTTAATAGGTTACGGCGACGAAACATCGCTTGGTAATACAAATTTTTCGGCATGAGTGACAAATGATTAAGTTGAATCTATGGATTATAAAGTTGACTGAAATTCATTTTTGCATAGTTTTGACCGTTTGCGATTGTGTCGCCTTGCCGGTGAAGGTAAGCCTCGGTGCCAAAGTTGTTTGCAGGGCCACCCGTTCGCAATGACACGAAGGCCTCCGGTCGCACCGCCCTTTCAAGCTTAAAAGATTTTCCCCGTGTCTGTGAAAAGTCCTTAGAGATAGTCACACTCTCCGATTGGTCTTCGAAATATGTGTCCCCGATTAATTCGGAGGCGTACCGGTTTGTGTCGATATCAGCGTTGGCGTGAAATATTTTTGTCGCCAGCGTTCCCAAAAATGATTTGACTTTATATTCAGACTTTTCTCCACCCATACACGCGTGGTAGTTGGGCAGGTTTTGAGAAATGTAAACAGTTGCTATTCGACTACTTCGTGCCGTGGCTTGAAAATCGGCATCATGTTCGTGGAGGAATGATTGTGCTTCGTCAGCCCAAAGAAAAACAGGCAGCTCGTTTTCAACTATATTTCGCTTTTCCATAGCTTGTTGCCAGATGTATTTAAACATGATCTGACAATCGCGCCCAATTTTTTGATAAGTTTTTACCGGTAGGTTCAGTAAGATGATTTTGCCGGTCAAACTATCTTCTGGCGTAACCGTGGATTCCCGGCTGCAAAACATTGAGTGAATTGGTTCACGTAGCATCCGAAAAAGAAAGCCCGTGAACGAGAAGTCAATGATTGACCGGGTCTTTTCGCTGAGGGGGATAAAGGTGTCGTTAAAAAATTGCTCGACGAACCCGTACAATCGCACATCCGGAACGGCGGTTGTCAAAAGCGAGTCGAAGTCAGGTCTTTCCCAAATCATATCTACTTCTTCCGCTGAAAAAGAGGACTTCCACTGATTAATCTGTTCGAGAACGTTGTTTTTTGCCTTTTCCAGCGCTACTCTATAGCCATTGAAAATCTGCTCTGAAAGGCTCTGGTCGGGTAAAATTGTCTCTTCCTGGTTATCGTCCCCCGTTTTAGGGATAGAAAGGACGATCTCGTACATTAATTGAAACGAGACTTTTCCGTAGGCAAGCTGGCAAAGGTCAATAACATTAAAGATGAGCATGTCCAATGCGGTTTCCCAAAATGCATCATCGCTTTTACCGCTACTTATGGTTTGACTTGCCCGAATGACAGTTTTCAAAACGTCTACAATATTGTCAGTGATTGGATTAGCAGCGCCGTCACGGGACGAGATGTAATTCAGGAAGTCGAACGAATGGCGTCCACCAGGTTCAATAACTAATAAATCTGCCGATCGTCCGGTCAGGCTGCAGTATTCTTTCCAAAGACGCTTCTCGTCTGGTTTGGCCGTCAATACCAGTCCACCAAAGCCGGCAATCAGATATTTCAAGGCCAGCTTCCGTCCCGACCCTGAGGTCTTACCCGATCCAATTCCACCGAAGATCTGGACTCCCTCAACAGCCTGTCGCACAGTCCAAACGCTATTTTGGTTGCGTGAGGCAAATTCCAGGATTGGCGTATTCAAATCGTAAGGTTTCATTCGTAAATTTTAAAATGAACTGAATGCACTCTGATTAATAATAGTCACGATATCGGCATGCCTTAAACACAGTGAGGTAGATCACCCGCTTTACTTAGGATTGTCTTTCACAAAATGTATCGTTGCGTAGGACAGGCCAGTTGTCGGCAGCGCTCTTACCTTGTGTTAGGAGAATTTCCCGATATCGAATCAGGCCAATTAGCTTAAAATCAAGGGAGGTTAGCGCGTCTGTCGGCATAATCACTTGGTCAGTACTCATTATTTTTCGCAGATACATTTCCGCAAAAAGGGATGCTTTCAGCTGTGGCTCATACCCAAGAATATCTATGATACGCTGACGTGCCATCTGACCGTAGGGCTGGTAGTCACGCTCATAGAGTTCGTACAGGCTGGCATCATAGTCATTGATGAGATTGTATTTTACTTCTTCATTACGGATCAATCTGATATGGTCCTCTGCCAGGCAATTGTATTGGTCAAGGTGCAATACGCCACTTTTGAAGTTGTGAATTAGTGCACGGAGGTAGGGTTCAAATGGCATTGTGACATGTTCTGCTGGCAGATAGCCCAAATAGTGTTCAATTTCACATTTTGCGTCTTCGGCAAGTTCGGGCAGAATTGTTGCGGCAACAATCAGATCGTTCCAGCGAAAATTTTGAAGAAGGGCAGTTTCCCGATTTACGCGACGTAGAGAGCCAACGGAAGTAACTGTTATAACATTTTCCTGAGGCATTCCAGTGTTCCCCTGAAAGTGTGTGATTCAAAATGATATCACAGTAAAAATGGGTTGTCCAGTAAAAAGACAACTCCTGTGATCGTGTCACTCTCTATTCGGTTGTTTTAACTTCGGTTTCGCATTTCCACCTCCCTCGCTACGTACTGATTGGTTTTGAAATTTTACTGTTGGAACTTGTTGCGAAAACAAGGCCCGCGGTAAGCTTACCGGCGCATGGACTTTCGGATTTATGTTCGCTTTCTCTTTCCCTGCAAGTCTGGGTTTATCACGACTTTTCTCCAACAGCGTACGCATGTAATTTTGAGAATGGTTGAGATCTTTCTGGGCATGGCGACTTGCCGCCAGTTCTTTTTCGTTCATCTCCCTGAAAATGTTCGGATGATGTGTATCAATAGTGGCCGTGCGGATTTTTGCTGCTGTTTCTGGATCGATTCCCTCCGTCAGGAAATCCTTTTCCATCTTCGCCATTGCTTGCTGATCAATTTCTTCTTTGTGGGTTTCCAGCAATTTTCGTGAGTTCGCATTCTGCCATTTTCGAAGTTCACGACCCAGGCCTGGCGGATCAAAGCGTAGTCGGTGCGAGGTTTGTTTCGGCTCTTCAACCGGAATTTCCCTAATTTTCTTTTCAACCTCTCTGAGGCGCGAAGCCGTAAAACGGGCCACTTCTCCGAAATGTTCATATCCCTCGGGAAATGCTGCTTCCTTCGATACGTCGTCTTTCGTTGCCATCAGCGTTCAGGATCATTTGATTTTCCCTTATCGCGTGCAAATGATCTTGTTTTCAGCTGGGTGGAATCCTTTTTCAACCACATGGGCAGTTTTTCCCGCTGCTTTTCCGACAGATATTGATTTCTTCCGTCTTGCATTGCCAGGAATGCCGGACTTTGGCTTTTGCTTTTTGACAATTCGGCTGAAAGTTTGTCCATTGTTTTCGCAAGGATGTAACCGTCGTTGAAACGGCGGATGTATTCTGCTTCGGATGTCTGGCTATCTTCCATTGTTGAATGCATTGTGTGCTTGGCGGCTTATATAGTGTTCGATCGACTGGCGATCATACAGAATCACCTTGTGGCGAACCTTCGAAAATGTGATAGATCCCGAGTCTCTAAATTGTTGCAAGGTGGATTTTGATTTTATACCTAAAAGCTCCATTGCCTCGGTATCTGAAATCCATCTCGGCTTCGTTGTGTTTTCCTGGCCTTGCAACCTTCTTACGACTTGCTCAACCAATTCGAAAAAAGCCTCTTCGGTGATAGTGATGACGTTCATGCGTTTTGTTGCATTTTCTGACGGATTTTACCAGCAGTAGTTCTTGTTTTAAGTCAAGGTATGACTCAATGCTCTTATCAGTCACTTCCAATTTAATGTGTGGTAGCGCCAAGTGCGTCGTGGACCGAATAGGAGTTGATAATCATGTTCGTTCAGTTTGGGGGGACGAGCCGAACCATTTGGTTCTTCCTTGGAAAAGGGGTTTTCGTCGCGAACGTTATTGTTGTTGATTGCCATGATAGTTCCGGTTGAAATGTTCCATCCTCCCTTTGTGCAAAGCCGTTTCTTCGTTGTCTGGTGTGTCAACTGCATAACCATTGCAGCAGGTACATTCAGAAAATTCCCGATCCCAGATTCTAGAAATCCCACAATGATGGCATTTGAATGGTCGTTGACCATATTCACCGTCGATTGGCTAATCCATGAATGCAACTTCCTATCGTCGTTTGTCATAAAATTGTTCATTAAACCGAAATCATAATTATGTAACGTCTTCCTTCCGAGCATTTTGGTCTTTTTGTACGGAGGGCTACTGCCCTCCGTACAAAAAATGCTATGCATTTTCCCACTGACCGTTTTCAATTTTAACTTTTCCGTCCTCTGCGTAGCCAACTGTTCTGCCGTTTCGATCTTCGAAGCGCTGAGGGTTGTTTTTGTCCTGTGTAGCACCTTCCTGTCGCATACGCTCGATAGCGTCTTCATTCGGTTCTCTTGGTTCCATAATTTACTTTTTTAGACTGTATTAAACTGGTTAACTAGTACAGTTGCAAATGTATTAAACTGTTTGAATATAACAAGTGTCGCCGAAAACTTTTTTTGGTGTTTTTTCGGATTGATTGATATTTACAGGATTAAATAGATTCGGTAACATTATGGCTAAGGCGAGGATATCAAATCGGCGTCAGGGGGCTCTATCAATTATTGAGGAAATTGAGGGCACCGATGAGTTACGAAGTGAAATTGAGAAGGAATCGGTCCGACTTGAAAGCAGCTTATCATCTATCGCTCAGGGGCAACAATTAGATGAAGAGACAAAGAAGTTCATGGATCATGTTTCGGCAGGTGGTGTCGAACTTTCGAGCTCTGTGGGAAGTGTGAGCATTTTAATGCGGACTCATGGCCGTCGCAAAAAACCTTTAATCCTTGATGAAAGTCTTTCGGATGTGAAAAGTGCTATCATAGGTGGAAACCCAATCGCTGGCTATAATCTAGTTGCGCTTTCGAAAGATCCTGATTTTCGGTTTATCACGAAGGATAAGCCAGCAGAAAGCCTTGAAATTTCATCCCTGATATCAGCAACCGTGTCTTCTATTTTGTCTACCGAAGATCCGCTGAGCAAATCGATACTGACTCGAACAGAAAACGCCGACCAGTTTGCAAAAACTATGCATGAGGTCGTTGCCAAAATCCATGCAGAGAATCCTGTTAAATCATACCGGGTTCTTGCAGAGGCATTGAATAATCTTGAGATTCCTACATATAGAGGAGGTAACTGGCATCTCAGTACAGTACAGAACCTCTACGACCGGTGGAAAAAATTAGGATTGACACCACCTAACAAGATTGATTTATAAAGATCTCGATCCTTTTTTCAGAAGTGTACAATTGATGTTTGTAGTTCTATGCCATGCCTTTCTCGGAAAAATGTCACAACCTTGCAGGGATGTTGCGCACAGATGACCTGTAATTCACTCAGCTTACTCAGCATCAGTCCTAAAAAAGCTTCATTTAACATGAAGGCTTGTCTTTATGTTAGGATTTTCTCGTTGTAATCATCAAGAACATTTGCTGGAAGAGCTTTTAGATAGATTTCAGTGGTCTTCAAACTAGAATGGCCAAGCATGGTGCTAATCGCGGTTAATGGAACGTCGCGCAGCATTGCTTGCGTCGCAAATGAGTGTCTGCTCACATAACTTGTCAATTTAGATTCTATTCCGCACAATGACGCCAGGTCTTTTAGCTTTTGGTTATACCGTTTGCGAGCCCATTGAATATCTTTTTCACGAAGAGCGGGTGTAGATCGCTTCAAGATGGGAAACACAAACTCAGAATCTGGATTTTGCTCAATGTAGTACGTCAATATGCTTTCGAGCAGGGGGGTGATCTTTATGTCATAAACCTTCCGGGTCTTTTTCCGTCGATATCTAACCCGCCCATTCCCTATATCTTCCTTTCCCAAATAGGCCATATCCGCAAAGTTCATTCCATACATCATGTAGCTTGCAACGAAATAATTGCGTGTGTTGAAGCAAGGGTGATCGGTGGGGAGATCGAGTGAGATAATTCGTTTTAGTAAATCGCCGTCCAAAGCACGCTTCTCAGTCGGCGAGCTTTTGATTTTGTACTCATCAAATGGATATTGGTCTTTTTCGGCAATGCCGAACTTAATGGCTTTGTTAAAAATTGCACGGATCGCCCTCATGTACACCGACAAACCATTCAGGCCGTTACCTTTACTTTTGTGGTGAATTTCGAACCTCGAAAGGAAGTCGTACGTAATCTCCCGGAATAGTAAGTCCTTTCCTTGTCGGTAGTCTTTTAAAACACTGACCAATCCTTTGTAGGATCTTGCCGTGCCGATTTGGTGGGTTTTGATTAGGTCGTCAACACATTGGTTTGCGAATTGAAAAAACGAGTCATGAGCCTCTTTCTTCGTAATTCTGCCTTTAAGCGAGGTAATGGAAAGTGTCTGAAGAACTCCGGCTTCATGCAGTTTAAAAATGACGTCCATCGCATCGGCTTTGGTCTTTTCGATTTGGTTGTTCAGCCTGGTAACCGAGGTTACACCTTTGTAGCTCCTCTTAATTGAGCGCTTTTTGGAATCCCAGTCGGCTTCATTAACGCTGATGCCAAGTGGTATGCCCGTAGTTTGTCCATTATGGCCAAGTCGCAGAATGATCGGAAACGTTCCATCATTTTTTTCTCGGCGAGTATCCAGGGAGATTACGACGTTCGTTTTCATAAATGCAAATCTAAATGTTTGCACAATATTTGCACAAAAATTTCGAATTATTGTGATTCTTTTTGTTGAAATATTATTTATAACATCCTGATAATCAATTTATATAAAACTGTATCGATACATATCGATACGGAAATCTGCTGCCTTACAAGCAGAGGGTCGGGGGTTCGAATCCCTCAACTCCCACAAAAAGCATCGAGAAATCGATGCTTTTTTCGTTTTATTCCGTCCCTAAGGCAACCTGGCATTGCTATCTTCTTCATTTGACGTGTTCCTATTTTATCACCTTAATCTTCGAAGAAATGACACATCTCGAAATGTTCCTCGTAAAAAGCCAATGGCTTATTACCCAACAAAATAACCATATCATCCGCCAGAACCTGAACCTGAGCTCCGCATTAAATAGTATCATGACTACATTGTCCCATATCTCTACCGGCAATGGTACAGGAATTACCGATACGATCGAGGAGCATGTTCGAAGTGTAGAAGCTAGCACTCGGTTGGATATGGAAAGCTGGTCGGCATTGTCGGACGAGATGCTAAAACTGGCCAGATTGATGGATTTATTGGAAAAGAGAAATTAAATTTCATATAAAGTTATATTATATATAAATCTTGCTGTATTTTAGGAAACGAATGTTTACTAAATGCTATGGCTATGAAAATTTACGCACTGCTGGTAATTGACGTTTTGATGCCGCTGTTCCTGTTATGGGGCTGTACCCATGACAGGGCAAGGACAATTACCGGGGATTTGAAAAGTGCGGATACGTTCCTTGAAGGCCGCAAAGTCTATCTCAAAAATTGGGAGACAAGGTTGTTTGTAGATTCGAGCCGGGTCACCAATGGCAAGTTCAGTTTTGATAAAGCGGCGGACACCTCGGGATTTCCGTTCCGCGCCAGTATTTATTATGAAACCGGAGACTCGTCATGGCCACACCGTATTATTGGTTTTCGGAATCCGATCCACAAGAATTATGGGGAAAGTGCATTCTATGCAGAGCCTGGCAAGATGGAGCTTGTATTGGACACCATCATAAAACGAAATCGGGGCGAAGAAGTAATTTTTATAATTGAGGAGTTAGGCAAACAAACGTTGGTTAGTTTCCAGCATCCCCGGCTCAAAGTCGGCCAGACACCTGAGGATTTAAAATACAACAAATCGGTCATTACCCGTTATCCTTCATCGATTGAGTTATTGGAAACATTGTACGCCAATAGATCCCATATAGATACCGCACAATTGAGGAGCTTGATTTCGCTGTTCTCTCCTGCATTAAGCACACATACCGCCTACATAAAGACCATCGGTTACCTGAATGCCGAAGATCAGGCAAACGCAGGATTTCCGAAGATAAAGCTGAAAACCCCGACGGGTAGCTTCATTACCGGTATCAAGCAGAACAAGGCGCCTTATCATCTTGTCGTCTTCTGGGCAAGCTGGTGTGCGCCGTGTCGTAAAGAAATTCCTCAGCTCAAAAGACTTTTAAGAGGGAACGAACAAATGCTCGCCATTACCAGCATTTCGATAGATGAGAAAGAAGACCAGTGGCAAAAAGCCCTGGTAAGTGAAAAAATGCCGTGGGATCAGCTGCTTGTTGCTGACGCTTCATCAATAGCTAGGTTGGACAAAGAATATGATATTTCTGCAATCCCGGTTTGGATACTACTTGACTCGAAGGGAAAGCTGATCATGCGTCATATGGGTTATGAGGAAGGGAAAGATGGCGTTGATGGGCAGGTGGAATTACTGCTGTTAAGGCAATCTAATGCGGATGTTAAAAAAGGAGTAAAGTAAAAGAACAAAGGACCAGTAATGCAGCTGGCCTGAACTCTCCCCTTTACTCCTTTGATTAAAGCTTAAAATTATAACTGCACCGCGGCGCCGCTGTCCGCCGAGCGCAACCCGGCTTCCAGCACTTGAATAATTTTTAATCCATCCGCAAAGTCTGGTTTGATTGCAGTATTATTTTCGATTGCATCCAGAAAATCAACTACCGCATGTACGAATGCGTGCTCGTAGCCAATAATGTGTCCGGCGGGCCACCAGTTGCCGGCGTAAGGGTGGATAGATTCGGTCGCAAGTATGGTCCTGAACCCTTTTTCGCCATTCGTATCTTCATTCGAATAGTACTGTAACTCATTCATTCTTTCGAGATCGAAAACAAGACTACCTTTGCTACCGTAGATTTCGAAGTTGAGACGGTTTTTGCGGCCTGTTGCAAATCTTGTAGCCTCAAATGAGCCGATCGCCCCATTCTCGAATCTGACCATCATTAGTGCGGCGTCCTCGACAGTTACTTCGCCCATTTCGTCGCCTTTGGATGCGCCGGAAAGGCTACCTGTGGCGGTTTCATCGGCAATGGGGCGCTCTTTGATAAAATTGGAGGTTAGTGCTGAAACGGAAACAATGTCTCCGACCAGGAAATGAGCGAGGTCTACCGCATGCGAGTTGAGGTCCCATTGCGGGCCGGCCTTGGCTGTTTCTTTTTTGAGCTGCCAGGTAAGCGGGAACGAGGGGTCAACGATCCAATCCTGCTGGTAGGCGCAACGCCAATGGAAAATGCGGCCGATTTTGCCTTCGTCGATCATTTTTTTAGCTAACGACACGGCAGGGGTTCTCCGGTAATTATGGTTGAGGTAATGCTTCACACCGTTTTCCTGGCATGCTTTCAACATTTCGGCTGCCTGCCTGCTGTCCATCGAAAGCGGTTTCTCACAGAAAATATGCTTGCCGGCCTTTGCCGCGGCTAATGCTACCTCATAATGCAGGTTTTGTGGCAATGCGATGTCGATAATGTCGATGTCGCGTCGGTTGACGAGTTTCTGCCAGTCGGTTTCTGTTTCTTCCCAACCCCAGTTATCAGCAAATTCTGAAAGCGATTCCTGGTGACGACCACAAGCAACTTTCAGGACGGGGACTGATGGCGTATCGAAAAACAGCGGGGCTTTTTTCCAGGCATTGCTATGCGCCCGACCCATAAACTTGTAACCTACTATGCCGACATTCAGCTTCTTTTTCATTCGGATATTCATTGATAAGGATTGTATGCTAATTAGGTTTTGCCAAAAGTATCAAATCTTGTTCATTACGCTTATTACTGAGTTCCAGGGTCTGATATTTACTCGAATAGCACACTACATTCCATGAAACAGCTTGTCCAGAATCTCCGGAGCGGGGAGACATTACTATTGGAGGTCCCCGTACCGCTTGCCCGAAAGGGCTGCCTGCTCATCAAAAGTCATAAAAGCCTTGTTTCAACAGGCACCGAACGAATGCTGATCGAATTCAGCAGGGCCAATTTTTTGCTCAAGGCCAGACAACAGCCGCAAAGACTCCGTCTCGTTTTAGATAAAATTAAAACCGACGGGCTCTGGAAAACGACCCGCACCGTGCTTCGGCGGCTGGATCAGTTGATGCCGCTGGGGTATTGCAATGTCGGGGAAATTGTGGCCATAGGTGAAGGCGTGGAGGGTTTTGTGATCGGCGACCGGGTGATCAGCAATGGGCCGCATGCTGAAATGGTTTGCGTTCCCGTGAATCTGGTGGCTAAAATTCCGGCTTCGGTGCCCGATGACGAGGCGGCCTTTACGGTGTTGGGTGCAGTTGGTTTGCATGGTGTGCGACTATTGGTGCCCGCATTAGGCGAAAAGGTTGCAGTGATCGGATTAGGATTGATCGGTTTAATGGCTATCGACCTGCTTCGTGCGCAAGGATGCGAGGTAATTGGTGTGGAACCTGATAAAGGCAGACGTGGAATTGCCAGGCAGAAAGGCATCCCGGTCATACATCCGCAGAACGGTGACGATCGGTTGTTTCTGGACCGGTTTGGTGCGGTGGATGGTGTGATTATCAGTGCTTATACCAGATCCAATGATGTTATTTCAATGGCTTCGGCGATTTGCCGGAAACGAGCAAAAATAGTGCTGATCGGAGATGTTCCCTTGTATTTGAGCCGGGCCGATTTTTATCAGAAAGAGCTGACATTTCAGGTTTCCTGTTCTTATGGACCGGGGCGCTACGATCATAATTATGAAGAAAACGGCTCAGATTATCCGCTGCCTTACGTTCGCTGGACGGAAAACCGCAATTTTCAGGAAATCCTTCGGTTGTTGGCTACCGGGGCTTTGAACGTCAAAAATCTGGTAACGGACGTCATTCCATTGACCGACTGTGAGCGAATCTATGAGGGGATGAATACATCGCTTGGTATTTTGATCGACTATGACGTGAAATGCGAAATTGATGCGACTATCGTTGCGAATAGCAGCAACCCGCCCTCACATCAAAAGATAGTTGTGGCGATCATCGGTGCCGGAAACTTTGTGCGAATGACATTATTGCCCTGCCTTCAAGGGAAGTATATTAAATATATCTCAAGTTCGAGCGGTTTAACAGCCTCAGAGTTGGCTTCTAAGCATGGCATTCCGTATGCAACGAGCAATTATCATGTAGTTTTGGAAGATGATGATGTCAACTTGGTCATCATCGCAACCCGGCATGACAGCCATGCCAAAATTGCCGCGGAGGCATTAAGGGCGGGAAAACACGTATTTGTAGAAAAACCGCTAAGTATTGACGCTAATGGAGTGGTAGCCGTCAAATCGGCGCTTCATGAAGCAGAACGCCCGGTTTCTATCACCGTGGGGTTTAATAGAAGACACGCTCCGCAGGTGGTAAAGATGCGCGAACTTTTGGGCGATGCGCCAATGAATGTGGTCATTACGGTAAATGCGGGCCACATTCCCGGACATGCCTGGGTACATGACAGCGCCCGGGGCGGAGGGAGGTTGATCGGAGAGGCCTGTCATTTTATTGATCTGATCGCGTGGATAACCCGAAGCAAGGTGGCCGAGGTGTGCACAAACGCGTTGAGAGCTGACGATCGTATGAGTTCTGGAAATGCGACTGTTATGCTGCGTCTCGCCAATGGGTCCACGGGAGTAGTACATTATTTTTCGAACGGGCATACTAGTTATCCAAAGGAGCGCATTGAAGTGCATTCGCTCGGAAGGACGTTGGTTTTAGATGACTTTAAAGTGCTTAAGGGATATGGTTTTCCAGGATTTGATAGGCTAAAATCATCGGCTGGTAAGGGGCATCAAGAACAGTTCGGTGCGTTGTTCGAGTGTATTGCAAATCAATATAGTCCTTTAATGCCTCCCGAAGCAATATGGAATTCAAGCCAGGCAACTCTGGCGGCGCGCGATAGTTTGTGGACGGGCGGTTGGATCAAGGTATCATGAAACTGCGGGAGTATTTGCATTTGCTATGGCACATTGGGCGCCAGATGGGATGGCGTTACGTACTTTTCAGGGCGGGGTATTGGCTGCAAGGGAAAACGGGTATTTTGAGATTACGCTTCCCTCAGAAAGCAACCGATCGTTCGTTCGCAAGTCTGCACGATTGGCGTGAAACAGGATCGGTGTTTTTCTTTGACCCCGAAAAGCTGGAAATGCGTAGAAATTCTCCTTTGAAACAGCTAAGATGGCGTGTCGATCAGATAAAAGCAGGACGGTTTCGGTATTTCAGCGGACAATGGTTTCAAATATCTGACTGGCATACCAATCCGTTGACCGGCTTTGTTTACGATAGGCGTGAGCATTGGTCTGGTATAAACGATTTTTCCCGCGAGGCAGGCGATATCAAATTCGTTTGGGAAAAATCAAGATTTACATTTCTCTATGACCTCATCCGTTATGACTTTCATTTCTCCGACGATCAATCCGCACAGGTTTTTGATTTGATAACGGATTGGATCGATAAGAATCCTGTCAATTGCGGGCCCAACTGGAAATGCAGCCAGGAAATCTCGCTGCGGGTGTTGAATTGGGTATTTGCATTACATTATTACCGCTTTTCGGCGACATTAAGTCAGCCGCTTTTGGATAAAATGTTCTGCAGCATTTACGATCAAATGCGGCATGTGGCGGCAAATATCCGTTTTTCGGAGATTGCGGTAAGGAACAATCATGTATTAACAGAGGCATTGGGGCTGTATGTGGTTGGTTTAATGTTCCCACAATTTCCGGGAAGTAGTAAATGGCGAGCGCGCGGGAAAAGCCTTTTTGAAACAGAAATCGCTTCACAAATTTCGGCTGACGGCACCTATATTCAATTTTCGATGAATTATCATCGGGTTGTGATTCAATTGCTAACCTGGGGAATTCGGTTGGCGGAACTGAATGACGATCCGATGCCTAATGCGGTTCATTCTGGCGCAAAGGCTTCTTTGGAGTTTCTTAGAGTCTGTCAAAACAATGAGAATGGGCATCTTCCTAACTATGGTCACAATGATGGCGCAGTGTTTTTCCCGTTATCAGAATGCGGTTTCAGGGATTTCCGTCCGCAGATGGCAGCACTTGGCAATGTGTTGGGGATCGATTTAGATTATCGAAAGGAAAATTGGAGCGAAGAATCGGAATGGTTGACTGGGAATCGATCCCGACCGGCACCCCGGGTTAAGCTCAGCCTTCTACACGAAGGTTCTTTTTCCAAAGACGGTTATCACATAATCCTTGATGTCGGCACACTGACCTTTCTACGCTGCGGAAACTATTATAGTCGGCCTTTTCAGGCGGATCTCAATCATCTCGACATTTGGATTAATGGACGAAATATTTTGCGCGATGCCGGAACCTGGCTTTATAATGCTGACGAAGAATCCATACGCTATTTTTCCGGCACTCGCTCTCATAACACAGTCATGATCGATCATTTTGACCAGATGCAAAAAGGCAACCGTTTCATATGGATGCATTGGATCAAAGAAGCAAAAGGAGAAGTGGGGATCGCAGGTGATGAACTTTGGATTGAAGCTGAATTTGAGGGGTTTCGACATGTTGGAAAAGGTATTGTGCATCGACGTCGGGTGGTCAAAAAGAAAAATCGGCTGCATTGGCTCGTTGAAGATGATGTTTTGAATGCGCCCAAAGGAATGCGGATTCGGCAGTTGTGGCATCCGGATGAAAAATTTCGGGAAGATTTCCGGATCTCTTCTACTGACGAAAATGGCAATGACCTTTCGATGATCATAGAAAAAGGTTGGTATTCGGAGAATTATGGTTTAAAAACAGAATGCAATGTGCTGGTCTTTGAAAATTATGGATGTTGTATCCGGACGTTAATCGAAAGTAAGGTGTGACCAATCTAAGATTGTTGCGTATAAACTGAGAACTCAGACGAAATCACATGCACATCCTCCTCATCCACCAATTTTTCCTCGAAGACAACGCCGGCGGTGGTTCGCGGTGGAATGAGATGGCGCGGATCTGGGTAGCTGAGGGGCATTCGGTTACGGTGATCACCGGAGACGTTCACTACATGCAGGAAAAATCCGGAACTAAGCCTGCCAGACGCTTCGTGGTAAGTCAAAATAAGGACAACGTTCGGGTCATTCGTTGCCGGGTTTCGAGAGGTTATCACCGCAATTCGCTGGGGCGTTTTTGGGGATATATTTCCTTTGCATTAGCGGCGGTTTTCGCTGGATTTCGGTTTGCAGCGGCAAATTATCGATATATTATTGTGTCCTCGCCACCCCTTTTTACCGGTATTCCGGGATTTGTTCTGGCAAAATGGAAACGTATTCCTTTGGTTCTGGAAATAAGAGACCTATGGCCTGAGTCGGCGATCGAAATGGGTGTTTTGCAAAATAAATGGTTGATCAGGCTTTCCTATTGGTTTGAAAAACTTCTTTTTCGTCATGCTAGGCTGATTAACGTCCTTACGCCAGCCTTTCGCGAAAAATTGATTTCCGACAAATGTGTAGAGCCGGATAAGTTAGTGTTAATCCCGAATGCCGCAGATTTTCATTGGGGCGAAAGAGCCCTGCACAATGCGCGCCTTTGTATGTTGCGTGAGAAGCACGGGTTAAATGGAAAGTTTGTGGTTATCTATGTGGGCGCGCATGGCCTGGCCAATGATTTGATCCAACTCATTGAAGCTGCGGCTCTGCTTGCAGACACGGAAGCTCATTTTCTGCTAATAGGTGACGGAATGCAAAAGAAGATGCTGGTGAAGGAGGTGGAGGGCAGATCGTTAACAAATGTATCTTTCCTGGATACCATTCCGAAGGAGAAAATTTTCGAATACATTGTAATGGCCGATATCGGTGTAGCGGTGCTGAAAAAAACGGAGGTCTTTAAAACGGTTTACAGCAACAAGACCTTTGATTACTTTTCCTGCCGAAAACCTGTATTAATGGCTATTGACGGTGTTTCCCGCGAATTAGTGGAGCAATCTGATGCAGGACTTTTCGTGGAACCTGAAAATCCGACGGATCTGGCCGGTAAGGTCCGATTCTATATGCAAAATCAGGAGCTTGTACGAAAGCAGGGAGAAAACGGTTATCGTTTCGCAAGAACCCATTTTGATAGGGAAGAATTGGCGAGAAAATTTCTTAAAGCCCTAGAAAATCATGTGGGTCAAGAGTGAGGATCGATGCGATTTGAGATGGTAAAAAGTGAACTGAAAGTGCCTACGGAGGGTTTTCTAATAAATGAAATTACAATGAAAAACGTAGCAAACCTGTTCCCATTGTCAGTGACAGAAGGGGCATATTCATATTCCGATTACATGCATTTAATGGAAAAAGTTGTGTTGGAAAACAGGACAACCGGCCCGAAGCAATCCGAAGATTTGAATCATTACACCCGCCTGAATCTGACGAGAATGCAGCGGCTCAATAAAAAAACGGTCATTCAGGATTCGTTGAAAGAAGCTGTGGATCAGGTCGACACACCGCAAACCTGGTATATACTTACCGAAGCATGGTGTGGCGACGCGGCACAAAATATCCCTACCATTGTGGCAGCTTCGCTTTCCAATCCGTTGATTACTGTCAAATTCCTGCTCCGGGATGAAAATCCTGAATTGATGGATGCCTACTTGACTAATGGCGGGCGGTCTATCCCTAAATTGATCGCTGTGGACGAAGGTTATAACGAACTTTTCAGCTGGGGACCGCGCCCGGCAGGTGCGCAGGCGCTTCTGAAGGAATATAAAGCTAATCCGGTAAAGCCTTACAGCGAATTTTCCGAGGATATCCAACGCTGGTACATTGCCGATAAAACCGAATCGATTCAGCGGGAATTACGGGAGGTTTTGGAAGCTGTATATGTGGAAAAGTGAGTTTTTGAACCGTTTACTCTATATTTGTCATAGGGTAAACGTAATACCAACGAACAGGGATTTTGTCAGAATACTTTAAAAACATATCCGACGGCATCAGCACCACCTTCACAGGTATGCGGCTCACGCTACGACACCTGTGGAATGCGCGTAAAAGCCGTAAGCCTGGGGATATCCGTTCGTCCAATTTTTACGATCAGCAGGATGGCATCGTAACCATTCAGTATCCGTTGGAAACTATTCCCATTCCGGATAATGGCAGGTATCGTTTGCATAATGAGATGGACGATTGCATTGTCTGCGACAAATGTGCAAAGGTATGTCCAGTGGACTGCATCGATATCGAGCCTATTAAAGCGGTGGAGGATGTGGGGCGAGCCTCAGATGGCTCGCCAATCCGCTTGTATGCGGCCAAATTCGATATCGATATGGCTAAATGCTGCTATTGCGGCCTTTGCACTACCGTATGCCCGACGGAGTGTCTCACAATGACCAAGACATTCGATTATAGTGAGCTGGATGTGCGGGATATGGTTTACAATTATTCCAACCTCACATCCGGGCAGGCAGACGAGAAACGAGCGTTGCTGGAACAGTTCCAGAAAGAGAAAGAGGCGTTAAAGGCCACAAAGGCAGCCCCGGCTTCCGCCGCGGTTGCTCCTAGTACCGACGCACCGGCAAGACCTGTTTTCAAACCTACAATTAAGCCAAAACCTGTCGAAGAGCCGGCGGCAAAAGAAGAGTCAGCGCAAACTACCGAATCAGTTAAACCTGCTGTTAAGCCGGCATTTAAACCGGTGATGAAGCCAAAAAAAATTGAGGAGGAGCCAACCATAACCGATTCGGAAGCTATTGAAAAGCCCGCTGCGGCGAAGCCGGTTTTCCGTCCGACATTAGAACCAAAGGTTGTTGCGAAGGAAAATGCAGAGAAACCTGTTACCGAAATGCCCGCCGAGCCGGTTGAGAAGCCTGCTGCTAAGGCTCCGTTCCGTCCTTCAATGAAGCCGAAGGTAGTTTCGGAAGAAAATGTAGAAAAGCCTGTTACCGAAACGCCCCTTGGGCCGGTTGAAAAGCCTGTTGCCAAAGCGCCGTTCCGTCCCTCAATGAAGCCAAAAGTGGTTGTGGATGAAAATGTAGAGAAGCCCGTGCTGGAAGGGTCTGTCGATCCTGTTGAGAAACCAGTAGCCGCTAAGCCTGCATTCCGTCCAACAATGAAGCCGAAAGCAGTCTCGGATGAAAATGTGGACAAGCCTGTTTCAGAAACACCAGTTTCAGAGACGCCAATTGAGGTGGTCGAAAAGCCTGCTGTCGAGCCTGCCGCTATTGAACCTGTTGAAATGCCAGCTGCCAAACCAGCGTTCCGTCCGACGATGAAACCAAAACCCAAGGAATAAGCGTAGATGGAAGCAATTATATTTTACATATTTTCTGCATTGACGCTCGCGGCAGGCCTTTTTATACTTTTTTCGAAAAACCTGATTTACGGCGCATTCGCATTGTTTCTTGCATTCCTTGGTGTAGCTGCGCTGTACGTGCTCGCGGGGGCAGATTTCCTGGCCGTTTCGCAGATCATGATTTATGTAGGTGGTATTTTAGTACTGCTGATTTTCGGGATCATGCTCACGCAAAAAAAGGAAAAAAGCGATGATTCGACCCGCCATAATCGCGTGGAGGCACCTATTTCGCGGCAGGTGTGGGGTTCGCTGATTGGGACCGGATTCTTTATTTTAATGCTTAAAGTGATTCTCTCGTCTGATTTTAAAATGGCGGGAGAGGAGATGAGCAGCAAATCGACAATCAAAACGATCGGTGTGGCGCTGATGACAAGCCATTTGTTGCCTTTCGAAATAGCCGCTATCCTTTTGCTGGTGGCGCTGATTGGCGCGGCATATCTTGCGTTAAACCGAAATCCAAGCTCATGACAGGAATTCCCGTTCAATATTATCTGATCGTCGCAGCTGCATTGTTTTGCATAGGACTGGCCATTTCTATTACGAAGCGGCATTTTATCGGCATGCTGCTAGGTATTGAACTGATGCTTAACGCAGTCAACATCAATCTGGTGGCATTTAGTCGGCATGATCCTGAACGGTTGAGTGGGCAACTCTTCGCACTTTTCGTCATTGTCGTTGCCGCGGCGGAGGTAACCGTCGCGCTGGGGATTATCCTGCGTGTGTATGGCCGTTTCAAAACCGTGGATCCCGACAAGGTAAGCGACCTGAAGCAGTAGCACGATCGGGAGGAATGCCTTAACTTCGTGTAAAAAATCACCGTCCTTCCGCATGAACTGGATTTTCCTGATCTTTGCCTTTCTCATTGGCATCAGCAATGCCGTCCAATCGGGCGTGAACACGCAGCTCCGCGAGTCGATCAATAACCCCATTCTCGCGGCGATGACCTCTTTTTTAGTAGGTCTATTAGTACTGAGCATTGCCTTTGCCTGCTTTAATCAAAATCCAGTCCCTTCTCTGGCCGATCTTAAACAGGTTTCATGGACGCGGTTCATGGGAGGCGTGCTGGGGGCATTTTATGTAATTACAGTTATTTTTATCGTCCGTAATATTGGTCCGGCCAATATGATGTGTCTAGTGATAGCAGGACAAATGGTGACCGTAATGACTATCGACCATTTTGGTTTACAGGGTTTTGCAGTACATCAAATGAACTTGCCACGTATCCTGGGCACAGTGCTGCTCGTCGGTGGAGTTTACCTGATTCTAAAAAACTGAGCATAAAAAAACAGCAACCCGGGTGGATTGCTGTCTGCTGGATATTTTTCTGAAATCAAGGAATTTTATTAAAAATAAACAGGTCTACAAAGCTCCATTTATCGTTTTCCTTCTTTCCACGTTGAATTACAAGTTGGGTGGCGGAACGTCTTTCATAAATGATACGCACAGATGCATCATCTTTTTCAAATAACGCCTGATTCGTTTTTGCCTCGATAAAATTGTAACGGTCGGCTACGTCCTTTTCTTCCAGTGATATCATTCCGGGTTTGAAATGCTTTACCATCGCAACCGGGCCTTTTTCAGTTTGTTCAAATGCGAAAAGCTCATACAGAGCAGGTTTGTCGTCTTTGATCATCCGAATAAAGCCGACGATGTTGTTGCCTTTCGGAGCGGTCCATGAAGCTTCAATAGGGCCGCCATTATAAGTCCCCAGCCATCGGCCGTCGAGGAAGGCAATGTCGTTCAAGGTGCCTTGTGCTTGCGACAGAGTTGCTGTCAGGATCAGCGCAAACGCGGAAACAGCCTTTTTAATGAATTGGATAGTGTTAAATCGGGTCATGAGATTAGGTTGTGAATTGAGCTGGCAAATTAATAGAAATGTCGCACAAAAAAATAGCCAACCTGTTTCCAAGTCGGCTATTATAATTTAAAACTTAATATCAGTAAGCCCTTTCTAATTTACCCTCATAAGAATTAGTAAAGGCCTTGTTCACAACTTTATTGCCACCTTGTGTGGGATAGTTTCCGGTGAAGTACCAGTCTCCCAGGTGGGCAGGGCAGGCTTTGTGCAGGTTTTCTACTGTCTGGAAAACCACTGAAAGCTCGGCATTCAAGCCCTTAGGGCGAATAATCTCAGCAATTTTTTGCGAAATCTCTTCGTCGGTGAAAGGCTCATATAATGCTTTGACAAAGTTGGTATGATATGGATTCTTCGTTGCTAATGCCGTAACACTTTGAGTGTAAGCATCTTCCAATTTGTATTCCATATCGCGTTCTTCCAACAACTTCAATACAGCACGGTAAGCGACAAAATCCTTCATTCTGGACATATCGATACCATAGCAATCAGGGAAGCGGATTTGCGGTGCCGAAGAGGCAACGACTATTTTCTTCGGTTTCAGACGGTCAAGCATGGTCAGAATGCTCTTTTCAAGCGTAGTACCGCGTACAATAGAGTCATCGATGATCACGACGGTGTCTATATTCTTGCGAACCACTTCAAAAGTTGTGTCATATACGCTCGAAACCATATCATCGCGCAAAGCGTCCGCTGTGATGAATGTGCGTGACTTCACATCTTTTGTTACCAGTTTTTCGATTCTGGGTCGGAACGAAAGCACCTTTTCAAGGTCGGCTTCAAAAAGGATTCCTTCCATGATGGCCTGCTTCCGCTTCTTGGCCAGGTATTCTTCCAGACCTTCGATCATTCCCAGGAACGCCGTTTCAGCAGTATTAGGAATATAAGAGAAAATCGTGTTTTCGAGGTCGTAATTAACTTCTTTGAGAATCTGTGGGATCAGCAATTTTCCGAGCTGCTTACGCTCGTTATAAATATCCGGATCGGTTCCACGGGAGAAGTAAATGCGCTCGAAACTACACGATCGTTTTTCCAGGCGTGGAAGGATCGGGAACTCGTTGTACTCGCCATTTTTATCAATAATAAGGGCAGACCCAGGCGTTATTTCAGTGATCTGATTATAATCGACGTTGAAAGCTGCCTTGATTGCCTGCTTTTCAGACGCTACCACAACCACTTCATCATCAGCATAATAGAATGCCGGGCGGATGCCAGCCGGGTCACGAATCACGAAGGATGCTCCGTAACCGGTAAGACCACACATTGCGTAACCACCGTCGAAGTCACGACAAGAGCGGTATAGCAGGCGGGGCAGATCGATGTTGTCTTCGATGACGTCGGACAACGTCGGGTTTTCATATACTCCTTTGAAACGCTCGAACACTCGCTGGTTTTCTTCATCTAGGAAATGTCCAATTTTTTCCATTACCGTTACGGTGTCTACTTTCTCTTTCGGATGCTGGCCTAATGAAACCAATTTTCCGAAAAGTTCATCCACGTTGGTCATGTTGAAATTACCAGCCATAACCAGGTTGCGGCTTCTCCAGTTGCTTTGGCGCAACATCGGGTGGCAGTTCTCCACTTCGTTGGTGCCGTGCGTACCATAGCGAAGATGCCCTAGCCATACTTCGCCCGTGAAAGCAAGGTTTTCCTGCAACCATTTCCCGTCGCTGGCGTGATCTCTATTGTTTTTAAGACCTTTTCGGAATTTCTTGTGGATTTTGGAAAAAATATCCGTAAGTGGCTGAGGCTCTACGGATCTGTATCGACTGATATACCGTTTCCCGGGTGGGACGTCGATCTTGATATTGGCTACTCCGGCTCCATCCTGGCCCCGGTTAACCTGTTTTTCCATCATAACCGAAAGCTTGTGGACAGCATACAACGGCGTTTCGTACTTGTCGATGTAGTATTGGTAAGGCTTTCTAAGACGGATAAGTGCTATGCCGCACTCATGCTTAATGGCGTCGCTCATAAGAAGAGTTGTGCTTAGAGATATTGGTGCTTGCTGGTATGCAAAGCGTATTCCCTGAATATTAACCTAACGAAATTCTATTCTCGTTTAGTTCGTTATTTCTTACAAAGGTACAAATCCTTTGGCTTAAAAAACTCCAAAAATGCCCAATTTTTCAAATCCTTCCGTGGGTTGAAAAATCGACGGGCCTGGATTTGGTGTCTCTTGGTAAAATCACTGCTCCACCCAATTCAATGTCGGCAGTTTTAACTGCCTGGCCGCATTAGATAAAACTATCTATTATAAGAAAGATAGCTATTTTTGATCAGATAGATATTAAAATTTATATGCTTCACAAAACCCGTGGTATTGCATTGAGCTACATCCGTTACAGGGAGTCTTCGATCATAGCTAAAATCTACACGGAAGCCTTTGGTATACAAACTTATATAGTCAATGGCGTGCGAAGCAGCAAGTCGAAAACCAACCGGATAGCGTTCTTTCAGCCGCTTACCTTGCTTGATATGGTCGTGTATCACAAACGTAAGGAAGATTCCATTCACCGTATTTCGGAGATCAAATGCTACGCTCCATTTTTCACAATCCCCTATGATGTAACAAAATCGGGTCTGGCGCTCTTTATGACTGAAATGCTCGGCAAAACTTTACGCGAGGAAGAAAATAACGAGCCATTGTTCCATTTTATTGAGCAATCGGTGCTGTATCTAGATGAGGCTGAAACAGGTTTTGAAAACTTTCATATTCAGTTTTTGGTGCAGCTAGCACACTATCTTGGCTTTGGAGTGGAGACGGTCCATGACCTTGAAAGTGAATTGAAGGCTAATCATTATCCGCATTTGCCAGATGCGCAAGAGCATCAGGTTACGGAACAAATGCTGGAAAATGGCTACGGTTTGTCCGTTGCGTTGGACAGGACACGTCGTGCTAATATCTTGGAAAAGATGATTTTCTTTTACAAAATCCACATGGAAGGGCTGGGAGAGATCAAGTCGCTGGATGTTTTGCGAGAAGTTTTGCGCTGAAAGTTGCCTAAGACATAAATTGGCATAATTTTGATAACGTATATGGTAACTCCATTAAACCAAATGCAATGAAACATATACTTACGACCGCCTTTTTGCTTATATCTTTTCTGTCATTCGCCCAGGTCCCCAAAGGCGCGTGGAAGTCGCAGGAGCCGACGGGCAGCGCTTCAACCCTCATTGTGGCCGATAATTACCTGGTCATTGCCTCGTATAGCATTGGTAACAAATACTTCGAGCGAACGGAAGGTGGGCCGTTCTCAATGGAAGGAGATAAGATGACCTACACGCCCGAATTCAATTCGGCTGATACCGCAAAAATCGGAATTCCAATTGTGTTCAATGTGACTGTGAAGGATGATATTCTGACATTGCGCTATGAAGAAGCGATGGTATGGATGCGTGTGGATGATGCCACGAACGTACCTATGGCTGGTGCATGGCACATTACCGAACGCGACAACGGGCAGGGCTCATTGGTCCAAATACACCAGGATGGGACGCGTAAAACACTTAAATTACTTTCTAAAACCCGTTTTCAATGGTTTGCCGTTGATCCTGCCGTGAAAGGATTTTATGCAACCGGCGGGGGAACTTACACGGCCAAAGACGGAAAATACACCGAAAATATCCAGTTCTTCTCTAAAGATAACAACCGCGTCGGTTCATCATTGTCATTTGCTTTCAAGCTGGACAATGGCCGCTGGGACCATAGCGGCAAAAGCAGCGATGGCAAACCTGTACATGAAATATGGGAAAAGATCCCATGACATTTAATCGATCAGTTCGGCTCTTGCGAGAATGTAGCATACTTTGAAAAAGAAGGGTTACGTGAAGTGACCCTATGCTAAATTTTGTCTATTTAGATTTGTTCAAAATAATTTTTGTCAAACATTTGAATCATTCTAAATAGATAATATATTTGCCTCGGTTTAAACGGCAATGTGAATGAGCGCTTTGATTGATACTGATTACAATGTGGGAGCTGAACAAGGGTGTTTCTGGATGAAAAGCTTCGAAGACAGTAGTGAATGTGTGTTTAAGAAGTGTTGCGAGAAATACAAGAAGAAGGGTAAGCATTGTAAAAAGTGCCCTAAAAAGTAACATTTGCTGTTACTCCATTAATGAGTAATACAGTTCATGGTGAATAATTGTAAGAGAGGGAGTGCCATCTGAGCGTTCCCTTTTCTATGCTGGAGGCTTTCAGATCTTCCTTTTTAACTCGAAATTCTGACCCAGGTAAACGCGCCGCACTACTTCATCTTCCGCCAGATCTTCGGCTGTTCCCTGTTTCAATATCTTTCCCTCAAATAGCAAATAGGCCCGGTCGGTAATCGAAAGGGTTTCGTTTACATTGTGGTCGGTAATGAGAATGCCGATGTTTTTGTGTTTTAGCTTGGCAACAATGCTTTGGATATCTTCCACAGCAATAGGGTCTACGCCAGCGAATGGCTCATCAAGTAGAATGAACTTGGGGTCCACGGCCAGCGCTCTCGCGATTTCCGTCCGGCGGCGCTCACCACCTGATAGTACCATCCCCTTACTTTTACGGACGTGCCCAAGGTGAAATTCTTCGATCAGTTCTTCGACCTTGTGTTTCTGGTCTGCTCGGGAAAGGTCGGTCATTTCCAGTACAGCTTTAATATTTTCTTCCACTGTCAATGTGCGGAAAACGGATGCTTCCTGTGCGAGATAACCCAGGCCAAGTCGTGCGCGCTTGTACATAGGGAGGCTCGTAATGTCCTTGTCGTCGAGATATACTTTGCCGCTATTAGGCTTCACGAGTCCCACCGCCATATAAAAGGATGTGGTTTTACCTGCACCGTTCGGTCCGAGTAGCCCGACGATCTCGCCTTGCTCCACCTGGTAGCTTACATTATTATTGACAAGACGAACCCCGTATTTCTTAACCAGGTTTTCAGTTCTTAGTATCATTGTTCGTTAAAGTGCTTTCAATGCAGCTTGATGTCTTTCAACGAAAGCTGTAAGGTTTTCTTATCACGGAAATTATTCTCTTCGAGGCAATAGCAGATCGAGAATGGTCTTCCATTGACAATATCAGGATAAAAATGTCCCATTCCGAAACCGACTGCGGTAAACGCCGCCGAGTTGTTCTGTTTTACTTCAAACTTAATATGCTTTTCCTTCATCAAACTCGGGCGGCCGACCAGCGTCATATTCCTTGATTCAAAAACCGGCGTCATATTGCCTGGCCCAAATGGACCCATTTGCCGGAGGACGTTGTAAAACTTTGGCGTAATATGTTCGAGATCCAGCAGCATATCCACGTTGATCATCGGCACAAGCTGATCCGGCAGGATGCGGCTACTCACGATTTCATTGAACCGCGTCCGGAATGCCTCGACATTATCTAATGGCAATGTCAGTCCTGCAGCAAAGGTATGGCCGCCATATTGTTCCAAAAGATCGGCACATTCTTCGATCGCTTCATAGACATCAAAACCCGGGACAGAACGTGCCGAACCGGCCGCTTTTCCGTGTGATTGTGTCAGAATGATCGTTGGACGATGGTATTTCTCGATACACCGGCTGGCCACAATCCCGATTACGCCTTTATGCCAGTCTTCCTTATATAATACAGTACTTTTTGCATTCGAAAACCATTCATCGTTTTCGATCATAAGAAGTGCCTGCTCGGTAATGCTCGAATCGAAACTACGGCGTTCGCTATTGTGTTTGTTGATCTCTTCCGCAAATTCCAGGGCCTCTTCCTCAATCTCCGAGAGCAACAGTCGCACAGCTTCCTTAGCATGCTTGATCCTTCCAGCCGCATTGATCCTCGGCCCAAGCCCAAACACGACATTGGTAATATCCAGCGCCCCGCTCATGCCCGAAATCTGTATTAATGCCTTAATGCCCGTTCTGGGTTTAGCATTCAATGTCTGCAACCCATAATAGGCCAGTATGCGGTTTTCGCCGGTAATGGGCACAATGTCGGAAGCAATGCTGACTACCAGCAAATCCAGATAGTCGTAAAGCGTTGCGGGATCGAGGCCTTGTTTGATACAAAATGCCTGCAAAAGCTTGAAACCTACACCACAACCGGTTAGCTCTTTATAAGGATAAAGGCAATCCTCGCGTTTTGGGTCAAGTACAGCCACTGCCGGCGGAAGTTCGTCGCCAGGTCGGTGGTGGTCGCATATGATGAAATCGATACCTTTTTCCGCTGCGGCGGTTACTTTGTCAACAGATTTTACGCCGCAATCAAGTGTGACTATTAAGGAATAGCCATTGACAGCGGCCCACTCCACACCTTGCCAGGAAACACCGTAGCCTTCCTCGTAGCGATCGGGAATGTAATAGTCCAGATTTGGATAAAATCTTTTGAGAAAACCATAAAACAGTGCGACGGAAGTGGTACCATCCACATCGTAGTCACCGTACACCAGTATTTTCTCATTGTAATCAATAGCTTTGATCAAACGATCTACTCCCTCTTCCATGTCCTTCATCATGAACGGGTCGTGCAGATGTTTAATATCAGGGCGGAAAAAATCGCGCGATTGGTCGAAATCCAAAATACCGCGCTGAACCAAAAGCATTGCCAGCGAAGGACTTACTTTGAGGGATTCTGTAAGTCTCTGTGCAACCTGTTCTTGTTCAGAGGTGAAAGGAGGGTAATGTATCCAGCGCTTTTCAATCATATAGCAAAGATAGTCGGATTCGGGAATGCTTGCTGCCAAAATGTGCAATCGGGCAGCCAATCGGGAAAAGCTAACCGAAAGGTCTTATCTTTGCAAACTATTAACATATTTTAAGCCCATGCCACGTCTCCTGGCGATCGATTACGGTGCCAAACGCAGCGGAATAGCCGTAACAGACCCGTTGAAAATCATCGCAACTGCACTCGATACGGTTCCCACACACCAGCTGGCCGATTTTCTAAAAAAGTATACGTTGGCTGAGGAAGTGGAAGCATTTGTAGTTGGAATGCCTAAAAAGCTCGATAATACGGATAGCGAGAATGCGGCGAGGGTCTCTGCTTTTGTCAAAACATTGCAAAAGACATTTCCCGAAATCCCGGTGCATTTGCACGACGAGCGTTTTACATCATCCATGGCGCTTCAATCCATGATCGCCGCAGGGTCGAAAAAGAGCGACCGGCGTGATAAAGGAAATATCGACAAAGTGAGCGCGACGATCATTCTCCAGTCCTACATGGAAAGCAAAAGGTAGAATTTGTAAGTAGTATATATTATATAGGAAGAAAAGTTTCAATTAACATGATTTATCCAATAGTTGCATACGGTGACCCGATCCTGAGAAAGCCAACCCGTTTTATCGACAGAGATGAAGTGGATTTGAAGAAGCTTTCGGAGGATATGTTTGAAACCATGCATGGCGCCAACGGGGTAGGCCTGGCCGCGCCACAGATCGGTCTGAATATCCGCATTTTCGTAGTGGACGGTACGCCGTTTGCCGAAAAGGATGAGGAGGAGGACGACGACGAACCGGATTTGTCGCTGGTCGATTTCAAAAAAACATTTATAAATCCTGAAATACTGGAAGAAACCGGGGAAGAGTGGGCATTCGAAGAAGGTTGCCTGAGTATTCCGGGCATCCGCGGCGACGTGTACCGCCCTGACACGCTCCGTATCCGTTACCGCGACCTCGATTGGAATGAGCATGAAGAAGTATATTCCGGGATGGCCGCCCGCATTATTCAGCACGAATATGACCATTTGCTTGGAAAGCTATTCGTGGATTACCTGCCGACGCTGAAAAAACAGTTCATCAAAAAAAAATTAACGGATATTTCTAAAGGCAATGTGGATGCTGATTACCGCATGCGTTTCCCCAGCCGAAGATAGGTTTTAACAAATAGATATTCGGGAATGCAGGAACACACGGAAACCCTTTCGATCGCATTGGTCCAAGCTGATTTACATTGGGAAAATGTGACGGCCAACCTGGCCACATTCGAAGAAAAGCTGGCGGCATTGCCGGAGCCCATCGATGTGATCGTATTACCGGAAATGTTTAACACCGGTTTCACGATGAATACAGCGCTCGCTGAGCCGATGAACCTTACCACCACGCGCTGGATGAAGCAGGTTGCAAAGCAGACCAATGCACTGATGATCGGAAGCTTTGCGGTGAATGACGGAGGCAATTACTTTAATCGCCTGCTGTGCGTGCGCCCGGACGGCACCTGGTCCAAGAGCGACAAGCGGCATCTTTTTAGGATGGGGGAGGAGAATGACCATTACACTGCGGGCAGTACGCGGCTGATGGTTGAATGGAAGGGCTGGAAAATATGTCCACTGGTTTGTTATGATCTCCGATTCCCTGTATGGAGTCGTAACCTGCAACGCGATCCCTACGACATCTTATTATATGTAGCGAACTGGCCCGCACGCCGAGCGCATGCTTGGAATACGCTCCTGCAAGCGAGGGCAATCGAAAATCAATGTTATGTAGTGGGAGTAAACCGGATTGGGATCGATGGGAACGGACTTGAATACCGCGGCGATTCCGTGGCGCTCGATTACCTGGGCGAACCCGCGGCAATGCTCACCAACCAGGAAACGGAAAGAGTCGTACATATTTCAAAGGCGGAGCTCGATGCTTACCGCCTGAGCTTCCCCGCGTTATCAGACGCCGATGATTTTGAAATCAATTGTTGAGGTATAGGACATTGTGTCCTATACTTACTCAATCACCTTAGGTACCATTATATATGTACTGTTTTTCGACGGCGCATTCGACAATGCTTCTTCACGGGTGAGCGTGTTGGCACCCTTATCCTCACGCCAGTTATTTTCTTCGTCAAGCATGTGCGTCAAAGGCTCCACTCCTTGCGTATCTATTTCATTGAGCTGGTCCATCCAGGTAAGAACTGAATCCATGCTATTTAAGAGCGCCGCTTCTTCCTCGGGCCTGATCTCCAACCGCGCAAGGTGCGCGATCTTGTTGAGCGACTCCTGGTCTATCTTCATGGTATTTTAAGAATTTGTTAAGTTAACAGCCACATCATGCATGTAAAGCCAAAATTACCGGATTTTTGTCATTCCGTTAGTGGTAAGCTCCGGGAAATTGAAGAGGGCGGTCTTCGCAGGGAGAAAAATCAGGGCTGCGAACGGATTGATTAAGTCAAATTTCACGACATGGGGGAAATTTCCGGCATGTGAAATTTAAAATTGTTGTCAAGACACTTAGTAGGAGGAAAATAATATTTGCTTTTCTAAGGTAATGTTGAAATATTTTGAAATGCAAATCTCCTCACTAAAAAACATGTTGCTACATATGAACGCAAAGAGTACAATTATATGAAAGTGCCTGCGATGCGGGTATTTCCTTACAGATCAGTATTAAAACAGGAATTTTTACTAAAAATAGAAGGGAGGGTAATCTTTAAATTATGCAATTCGGAGCGGTTTCTGCGAAAAATTTGAGAAAAAATCTGCCGAAACGCTTGCTTTTTTTTAAAAGGAAAACTCATACTTTTGTAGATGTCGTTTATCCGAGAGGCATTCAAAATTTTATTTTACGAAAACCAGTTTAAACCAAAAGTTTTATTTAATTCACAACCAAAATCTCAATTTAACCTTTAAAAGTAAGTCTGATGGAAAAGAAAGCTACAAGTCCGGCACCAGCTCCAAAGCCTGCTGCGGCAGCAACTAAAGGCAAAGGCGGTTTGAACCCGGCATTGGTAATCCCTCTCCTTTTTGCGATTGCACTTTGCGTTTACATTTTCGTGTTGGGTGCTCCCGAACACTTCAAAGATGGCGATCACGAAAAAGGGCCTATCGATGGTGATTACTACGGAATCGTTTACAAGGGAGGTCCTATCGTACCAATCTTGATGACGTGTTTCCTCATTGTATTGACCTTTACAATCGAGCGTCTGATCACATTGAACAAAGCAAGCGGCTCAGGCAGCATTGATTCGTTCGTTCGCAAAGTGAGAAGCCTGCTTGACAAAAACCAAATCGAAGAAGCTATCAAAGAATGCGATAGACAAAAAGGATCTGTTGGTAACGTTATCAAAGCAGGTCTGTTGAAATATAAGCAATTGACCACTGAGACTGCGCTTGACAAAGAGCAGAAATTGGCGGCTCTTCAGAAAGAGATCGAAGAGGCTACTACGCTTGAACTTCCAATGCTTCAGAAAAACCTTACCATCATCGCAACACTTGCGGGTGCATCTACCCTCTTGGCGCTTCTTGGAACAGTAATTGGTATGATCAAGGCGTTCGCGGCTTTGGGTACATCAGGTTCTCCTGACTCTGCGGCTCTTGCGACTGGTATTTCTGAGGCTCTTATCAATACAGCGTTGGGTATCGGTACTTCGGCAATCGCTACAATCTCTTATGCTTACCTGAACAGCCGTGTTGACGACCTTACTTACAGCATCGACGAAATCGGCATGAGCCTTCAGTCGAACTTTGCTGCACATTATTAATAGTTCGCTGAACTATTTTATAGTGAAGTTTCGTTAATATAAAAAAAACTTATATATTTGTATGGGAAAGGTAAGGCCTAAGAAACATGCGCCGCATACTGATATGACGGCCATGACGGATGTTGCCTTCTTGCTCTTGACATTCTTCATTATGACGGCGACTTTTAAGTCGAACGATGCAGAGATTACAACACCTACATCGATTTCGCAGATCAAAGTGCCGGATGATAAGATTATGGTCATTAGTATTGATAAATCAGGGAAGGTGTTCTTTGGTGTTGACGCCCAGCCTACTCGCGCTGCGATGCTGGAGAACATTGGTCAGGCTAAAGGCATCACATTCACTGATACAGAGAAAGCCAAGTTTGCACTGCAGTCGAGCTTTGGTGTGCCCCTGAATCAGTTGAAGCCCTGGCTGAACATGCCAAAGGAGCAAATGAGCCAGGTGAAGCAACCAGGGATCCCGGTTGATTCCACAGGCGCCAGCGAATTGGCAGACTGGGTTTATGCTGCACGTAAAGCGGACAGCCAGCTACGTATCGCATTGAAAGGAGACAATCTGTCGAAATTCCCTGCATTCAAAGACGTACTGGCGAACCTGCAATCGCAGAATATTAACAAGTTCAACCTGATCACAGGTAGCGAACAAGCACCGGCCGGTTATACAAACTAATAATGTTATCATTTAATATTTAGAAGAAATGGCAGCAATTGAAGAATCCGGTGGTGGTGGGCACGGTAAAGGTGATGGTAAGGTACGCGGTAAGAAAATGTCCACCCGTGTGGACATGACCCCAATGGTGGACCTAGGATTTTTGCTTATCACTTTTTTCATGCTTGCGACAACAATGTCAAAACCGACATCCATGTCGCTTGCTGTGCCTGACAAGACCGAAGATCAGGAAAAGCCGACAGAACCTTTGAAAGCGTCGAAAGTATTGACCCTGTTTATGGGCGCTAACGACGACGTATATTATCTGGATGGTATCGCTGCGGATGATGATAAAGCAAAGACTGATTTAAAGACAACCCGCTATGGGTTTGATCTTAGAAGCGTGATCTTCGCATCTCAGAAGCGTATTAATGCAGCTAATCCAAAGGACGAAGACGGTAATGAAGCGTTTGTTGTGGTGATCAAGCCAACGGCAGTATCTACTTACAAAAATATGGTAGACGTTCTGGACGAGATGGCGATTACAAAAACCAAGCGTTATGCGCTTGTGGACAATCTGACCGATGCGGAAAAGAAGGTCCTGGGCGATAAAGTAATACCGAAAAATTAATTCCAAATCAAAATTAATCACAGCGCCATGGCAGAGATAAGCCCGAATGCAACACTGGATGACATAGTGTTTGCGGATCGTAATAAGGCGTACGGAGCTTTTGAACTTCGTCAAGGATATCGCAGAGATGTGACGAAGGCCACTATAATCGGAGCTGCACTTTTTGTTCTTGCCATGTTTACACCGTCGATCATCAATAGCTTGACGGCTGGTAAAGAGGAAGAAGCACCGATGGTTGAAGTGGATTTGATGAAGATTCCGCCGCCGCCAATTGACCCGGCAGAACCACCACCACCGCCACCACCACCAGTGGAAGCACCCAAGGTGAACACGGTGAAGTTTTTGCCTCCTGAGGTTAAGAAAGATGAAGAGGTTCCCGAAGAGGTGCCACCACCAACAGTTGAGGAAATCAAAGAAGCTGTTGTTGCTGACAAAACCATTGAAGGTGATCCTAATGCGAACGAAATCATTGTTGCACCCGAAGCTGTTGCGGCGCCTAGCAAAGGAACAGTAGTGGAAGCAGCCCCTGAGCCTGAAAAGGTATTTACAGTGGTTGAACAGCAACCTGAGTTCCCGGGAGGTACCACAGAAATGTACAAGTATCTTTCAAAAAATATCAAATACCCGAGTGCGGCATCCCGTGCTAACGTTTCAGGAAGGGTGTTCTTATCCTTCGTTGTTAACATCGACGGAAGTATCCAGGATGTGGCTGTATTGAAAGGATTGGGTTTTGGTTGCGATGAAGAAGCGATACGTGTAGTGAAAGCTATGCCAAAGTGGAAGCCAGGAAAGCAATCAGGACGTGCAGTTCGTGTAAAATACAACCTGCCAATTAACTTCCAATTGGAGTAAGGCATGAGGGGGAAACCATTGCATGAAAAGCTCGGTGATCTGACCTCTTCGGTAATGGCTCTGACATACGTAGGAGGAGGGGTCTTTTTGATCTTCTCCTCCTTCTCTTTTAGATTGTTACCTATCGGTAGCGTTTGGCGGTATGTTTTTGCTGGCACGCTTATTTTATATGGGCTTTACCGAGGGTACAGAGTGTTGAGAAGAAATCAGGAGGAGTCATGAAAACGAAACTGGCAGCACTACTGCTGTTGCTACCGCTCGGAGTAGCAGGACTATTGAGGTGTAACTCGTCTAACGGTGACCTGGATAACCCCCGGCAAGGCACCATTACCATTGCGGCCGACGAGTCGTTTAAGCCGCTGGTGAAGTCGTTGACAAACGCTTATGAGGGGATTTACCCGAATACACATTTCAATATCGACTTTAAGCCGGAGCAGGAAGCCATTCGACAATTGTTGAATGATAGCGCAAGAATAATTTTCACGACGCGCCAATTGAGCGAGAAGGAGCTGGAAGTTATTAAAAGGCAAAAAGGTAGCCAGAAATTTCAGCATATTGCGACTGACGGGCTGGCCTTGGTGATCGGAAAAAGTAATACGGATAGCCTTATCACGGTGCCGGAACTGAAAGCGATTATAGAAGGTAAAATCACCGATTGGTCCCAGATCAAAGGTGAACAGCAGGGACTGATCACTCTGGTTTTCGACAATGCCAATGCAAGTAACCTTAATTTTGTGCTTAACAAATTTGGCGTCAAGAATATACAGAAACTGAGGATCATATCGGCGGGCTCAAATGAAAATGTGATCAAGGATGTGCGGGAGAACCCGACGCACCTGGGTTTCATCGGAGTAAGCTGGATTAGTGACGGGCACTCTCTGGCATCGGAAGAACTGTCGAAAGGCATTCGGGTGATGGGAGTGGCAAAGGACGCTAAGCCAGATTCGCTTGCCGAGTACATCCAGCCGTTTCAGGAGGGATTGGAATTCAAACGTTATCCCTTACACAGGGATGTGTACATTATCAGCCGGGAAGGCTACTCGGGGCTCGGCGGTGGGTTGATGACCTACATCGCCCGGGATGTCGGAGGGCTGATTATCCAGAAAATGGGTTTACTTCCAACGGTGGTTTATCCAAGGGAACTGGAAATCAAGACTGAGTTATAGTGAAAGTAAACAATTAGTAGATTTGGGGCTTGTTATTGAAAAACCAAGTTTTTTATCATTATTTTAACCGGGTAAAAAATGAACAGAAACATGAGAATGAAATTAGTAGCATTGGTATTTGGTTTATTGGCGTTTGTTAACATACATGCACAGACGGTACAGGATGGCTTGGCATTAATTGGCGGAGAACGTTACAATGAAGCGGGTGAGTTGTTTAAGAAACTTGCTGAAGGAAGCCCTTCTGCTGATAACCAATATTACCTTGGTTATTACTATATCAAAACCAACCAATTGGATGAGGCGCAGAAAGCTTTCGAAAAAGGTCTGTCGCTGGATGAAAAGTCTTACCTGAATCAGGTAGGTATGGGAACAATCGCGCTTTCGAAAGGCGATCGTGCGAAAGCGAAAGAGCTTTTCGATGAAGCTGAAAAGAAAAAGAAGAAAGATGCCGAAGTTCTTTTCAGAATAGGTGAGGCTTATACACTGTTTGAGAAAAATAACGATCCCGCTGAAGCAATCCGCCTGCTTGACCTTGCAATTGCCCGTGATAAAAACCTGGCAGATGCTTATCTTGCAAAAGGTGATGCTCTGATGTTGCGTAATGAAGGTGGGAACGCGGTTACAGCTTACGAATATGCTTTGACAGCTAAACCTAATTATGCGGTTGCACACAACGCCATTGGTTCCGTTTATCTGCGTGGTAAAAACTATAACCTCGCGTTGGAAAACTACAAAAAGGCAATCGAAGCTGATGTAAATTTCGCTCCTGCTTACAAGGATCTGGCTGAATTATACTTCTGGGCTCAGAAATATAAACAAGCTGCTGAAAATTTTGACTTGTATTTGCAGAAAAGTGGTAGCACTGACCCTGAGATGAAACTTCGTGGTGCACAGTTCGCATTTACTGCTGACGACTATACAAAGTCGTTACAATTCCTGGAAGAAGCGAAAGGAAAAATCAACAATCCGATCATCAAGCGGATGTATGGATGGGCTTATTTTAAAACGAACAAGCCTGACGAAGCGATCCAAAGTCTGGAAGAGTTCATTAAAGGTTCTCCCGACAAAGTGATTGGTGACGACTACAAATATCTTGGCCGCGCATTGAATGCAAAGGCGACAGACGGCAAAGGATACGACTCACTGGGTATGGAATACATGAAGAAAGGCGCTGACATGGATACGAGCAAGGCTGAATCTGCCGCTGCTTATAAAGAAGTAGCGGGATTGTACTATGCTGCGAAGGATTACCCTAAAGCTGCTGCCGCTTACGAAAAAGGTAACGGCTTGGATACTGCCAAAGCAACTGCTAACGACTATTACTATCAGGGTCTTGCGAACTTTCAAACTGCTCAGGGAATCATCGTTCCCAAATCAGGGGAACCTAATTTTGCCGACAGCGTGAAAATCGCGACTGACAAACGCAATCTTTACTTGAAGTCTGATTCGATTTTCGCTACCGTAACGCAGAAATTGCCGGATTGGCCATATGGTTATTACTGGCGCGCAAGTACGCTTTACAACGCATACGACAGACAAGAAAACGTTGATAAAGGTATTTCTCAACCATACTACCTGAAATTGACTGAACTTGCTGAGAAAGACCCAGATCCAAGTAAATACAAGTCATATTTGAGACTGGCTTACAGTTACCTGGCTTTCCACGCTCAATCAACCTTGAAAGATGAGGCGAAAGCGAAGGAGTATTGGGAGAAGCTGCTCAAGGTAGACCCGGATAACGCTGCTGCTAAAGAAGCGTTGGGACTGGCAGTTGCGCAACCTGCACAGCCTGCTGCTGCTGGTGCTGCCGCTAAACCAGCTCCTAAGAAGAAATAAATCTTAGAAAATCCTATAAAATAAGAAAGCCGCCCGATCTCGGGCGGCTTTCTTATTTTATAGCTCTCGAATATCAAATAGTATTGTTGTTGCTAGTTTAATGAAGAAAGTCTTTCAAAACATGTGTTCAACACTGGCAGGTGAACAGTTGCATAGTGATCGTAACACCACTGCCTAAGCCTTTTGATCTCAGCAGGCATTAACATGCGTATCGCTTTTCGTAGTTCCTTCTCAAATAATTTGCGGTCGAAGCTGACTTTTTGAAGAATAATTTTAATGTATTCAAGCATCGAGGCCATAGTATTATGTAGTTTTGTGGTTTAGGGACAACGATATAAACAAAAGAAACCTTTAAAACGCTTCGTTTTCAGCAATTCCTAATAAAGATAACGAAAAATGGGAATGAAGTTATATGCGTTATTAAATATATTTTTGTGTTTTTCTGCTATTGCGTCTGCACAATCCATCGAAAATGCCGCTACGATCGAGTATGGATCCAAGAATCTGACACTTGATCATCCATTGTTGATATCGGTTGTGTTGCGTGATGTCGAGACAAGGCCTTCTGTTATCTTCCCTGAAATAAAGGATCTGGAGAAAAGGAGCAAGTCGGCTACAAGTTCAGTAAGTACGGTGGATGGAAGAAAAGTTGTAATTCAGACGATCACCCAGGAGTATTATGCTGCGAAGGCGGGGAATTACTTGATCCCGGAATTTAATTTAACTGTCAACAATGTCAGATTGCATTCCGATGAGACAATGGTTGTTTTTGCCAAGTCCAGTGAGGACAAAAATAATTTGCCGACAGCAGAAAATGTGGAGGTAACAGAGGCGGATGATAATAGTCAATCTGTCTTTTTATCCGTGCAAACAGACCGGAAGGAAGTATACATTCGTCAGGGTTTTGCGGTTCGGATATCGCTTTATATTGCCGAGAATGCACCCGTTGAAATGGAATTCTACCGTTTCAACGCCCAGTTGCAGGGAATACTGAAGGCTATCAGGCCGGTAAATTGCTGGGAAGAGAATGTCGGTGTTGAGGAGATTATCAAGCGGAAGGTGACGATCCGCGGTCGACGATTTGCCGAATATAATATGTACCAGGCTCGTTTCTTTCCCATTACTTCGGAAGATATAGAGTTGCCGTCAGTGAAGCTAAATATGTTGGTAACCGAAAGCGGCCGGGCTGTTAACGTACAAAATAAGCTGGTGAAGGCATTTCGGTCCAGGCCGCTCCGTGTCGTCGTGAAGCAGCTTCCCGATCACCCTCTCCGCGATCAAGTAGCAGTTGGTCAGTATAGTTTGCGTGAACGGTTATCTAGCGATTTGGTATATCCAGGCGAGAGTGTCAGATATATGTTCAAGATAGAAGGTGTTGGAAATATTAAAGCGATCCCAGCGCCAGTAGTACCAGCGAGTTCATCATTCGATATTTACCCGCCCGAAGAAAGCCAGGTTGTGAAACGGAGTTATCAGAGCGTGATCGGGGAAAAGACCTTTGACTATTTTGTGGTTCCCCGAAAAGACGGAGAATTCCCTTTGGGCCGTTATTTTCATTGGATCTATTTTAATGTCGAAAAGGAAAAGTATGACACGTTAAGTTCGGCGACCTCACTGGAGGTGAGGGGAGATGAATATAAACTCACAAATTTGTCGCTTTCCGGGTCGTCGGGTTTGTACGACAACCTGGAAAACCTGGACAGCAGTAGCGAGACCATAGATTACAAGAAGATTTTGAAAGATTTGACCAACATTCTCATAGTATTGTTGTTGGTAACAATGATTTGGGTATTTAGAAAGTAAGTTTAATGGGCAGTACATACGGTAAGATATTTAAGATAGCCACTTTCGGTGAATCACACGGTGTGGGGATTGGAGTGGTAGTTGATGGTTGTCCCGCAGGCGTGACATTCGACTCCGATTTTATACAAAGCGAGCTAACCAGGAGAAAGCCTGGGCAGTCGCGCATTACCACGCAGCGGAAAGAGGCAGACGAATTTGAGGTGTTGTCAGGGGTATTCGAGGGAAAAACGACCGGTACGCCTATCGCAATGGTAATCCGAAACGAAGACCAGCGGAGCAAGGACTACTCGCATATAGCGGCGCAATTCAGGCCTTCTCACGCCGATTATACTTATCAGGTGAAATACGGCGTACGCGATTACCGTGGGGGCGGGCGCAGTTCTGCACGGGAAACTGCTGCACGGGTGGCCGCAGGTGCACTTGCGAAGCTGTTATTGGGGGAATTGGGTATTAGCATTCAGGCCTATGTTTCCCAGGTTGGAACGATGAAGCTGGAAAAAAGCTATCAGGAACTCGACCTTTCCGAAACCGAAAACAATGCAGTACGCTGCCCTGATCCTGAAATGGCCCAGCAAATGTTCGATTATATTGATACCATTCGTAAGCAAGGTGATTCAATAGGCGGTGTCGTTAGCTGCGTTGTGAAAGGAACACCGGTAGGTTGGGGAGAGCCTGTGTTTGATAAATTACATGCAGAACTTGGAAAGGCAATGCTGAGCATTAATGCGGTCAAAGGATTTGAATATGGCAGCGGTTTCGATGGTGTGTTGCTTCCAGGATCGCAGCATAACGACGCATTTTATACGGATGAAGGCGGAGGTGTGCACACTCGCACAAATCATTCAGGAGGTATACAAGGAGGTATTTCGAATGGGGAGGATATTTATTTTCGGACAGCATTCAAGCCTGTGGCCACCATTATGCAGGACCAGGAGAGTGTCGATCAATTCGGTAATGTCGCGATCGTTCAAGGAAAGGGACGTCACGACCCGTGTGTAGTACCACGCGCGGTACCTATCGTGGAAGCAATGGCAGCAATAGTTCTGGCGGATTTTTATCTCCGAAACAGATCTAGCAAGCTATGATCAGATCTTATGCCGTTTTCGGCGTAGGTTGAGGCTCAATACGAGCCAGATTGTTCCGATGAATTCTATGGCAAGACCGCTCAGAATGACCGGATCGCTAAATTGAATTTTGGAAGAGTTTAAAAACGAACCGGTTGCCAGCACGATCATGCCAGCAAGGAGGATAAGCACAGCGTTTCTCACACTAAGTTTCACTGACTACATATTTCGTTCTACAATAAGTATCGTCAACAATTCTCTAATCGAATATAGGGATTCGCTCTGAGAAATGCTATTGAAACGCAAAATGGCCCTCAGCGGGCCATTTTGCGTTTCAAATTTAATTATATCACCTGAGTCTTACCCGGGATTGCCACCGGATATAGTCCGTCAGGACCAGGCAAAAGTTTCGGAGAGGCATCCCATGCAAGTTTGTCGGGGAATAGGTTAATATCTGAGTTCAATGCTTCTTCCCATTTAATCTGCTTACCTGAATAAGTCGCCATACGCCCCATAATCGCAGTCATGGTGCTTTTCGCGCCGTTTTCAGCATCGGCGAATTTATATTCACCTTTTGCGATCGCAGCGAAGAGTTCGTCGTGCTCTACCTGATAAGGGTTTTTGTCGCCTTTATCATCGTGTTGGTAAATCACGCCTCCTTTGTAGTCTTTCAGCGCGGTTTTCTTGCCATCGAAGCTGTCAATACGTCCTTTCGTTCCTACGAATGCCTCGTCTACACGGTTCCAGGTTCCCTCGAACTGGCGGCATTGGCTCGAAATTACGGTTCCGTCGGCGTAAACCAGGTCAAGCGTGTGGTGATCGAAGATTTCGCCATAAGCTTTTCCGGTGCGTACCTGGCGGCCACCACTTCCCTGGATCGATACAGGATAACCTTTTTTCACCCAGTTGGCTACGTCAATGTTGTGAACGTGCTGCTCCGAAATGTGGTCGCCGCAAAGCCAGTTGAAGTAATACCAGTTTCTCATTTGGTATTCCATTTCAGTCTGGTTGGCTTGGCGCTCCTTCATCCAAGGGCTGCTTCCAACCCAGTATACCTGTCCGCCTACAATATCACCAATCGCACCGTCGTGAATGCGTTTGATCGCCTCACGGTAGTTCGCCTGATAGTGACGTTGCAGACCCACCACCACGTTCAGTTTTTTCTTCTTAGCTTCCTCGGCTACTTCAAGCACTTTGCGGATACCTGGCGCGTCAGTCGCAACCGGCTTTTCCATGAAAATATGCTTGTTGTTTTTCACAGCCTCTTCGAAATGCGAAGGGCGGAAGCCCGGAGGCGTTGCGAGGATTACTACATCTACATCTTTCAAAGAGATGGCCTTCTTGAATGCATCGAAACCTACAAATTTCCGGTCTTCTGGTACATCTACTTTCGTTTTGATGTCAACCGGCTGCCCCGCAGCGTTTTTGTATTTTTTGGCTGTCAGGTTTTTATATGACTCATCTAGACGATCCTTGAAAGCATCAGCCATTGCCACGATCTGCACATTTTGGGAAGTGCTCAATGCCTGTGCAGCGGCACCTGTACCACGACCTCCACATCCGATCAATGCAACTCTGATTGTTTCACCAACTGCACTATTATATCCATAACCCGTGAAAGGGTTTAGGATAGCACCGCCAGCGATCAGGCTCGATGCTTTCAAAAAATTACGTCTGTTTTGTTCCATTTCGAATTAAGAGTTTAAATATGATCAGTAGTCTTCAATCAGTTTAGGGCTGTAATAGGCTTTAATCTCCTCGGGAGAAGGCGTTTTAAGCGGTCTTACAACGCGGAAACCCACAAACGAAGCGCTGGTCATCCACCATTCGCTTTTTGGCAATTGCGGGTCAAGGATTTTCCATTCAGCTTTTGACGCTACGCGGGCTGCGCTGCGGAGATCTGCCGCTTCGTCATCCCATGAGCCACCTCGAACGGAAGTAGGGTAAAGTTCAGTTACAGGCGCAAATGCCTCACCTTTGGGCTGCTTAGTATAGTAATCAGGAATATATTGGTCTAAGGTCCATTCCATTACATTGCCATGCATATCGTGCAAACCCCATGCGTTAGGCTTTTTCAGTCCTACTTTTTTGTAGGCGGCATCGCTGTTTTTGCGGTACCAGGCATATTCATCTATCTTGGCTTCGTCAAATGAATAAGCTGTTTTTGACCCCGCGCGGCAGGCATATTCCCATTCAGCTTCGGTTGGCAGGCGGTAGAAAATACCGGTTTTTTCATACAACCATTTGCAGAAAAAAATCGCCGCATATTGCGTCATATTGATCGCAGGATAACCCGCACGACCCATTCCGAAAGACATATCAACATAAGGAGGACTTGGGCGGGTACTGGCGTCGGTTTTCGCAACGCTTTTGTCTGGATCAGGATGGCGCAACCCCATTTCCTTTTCCATATTCTTAAAAGCGTACAAATCATAAATATCCCAGATCACTTCGGTTTTTCCCATCCAGAAAGGCTCTATTTTCACCTTGTGTTGGGGGCCTTCGTCGGCTCTGCGGCCTTTTTCGCTGGCCGGGCTGCCCATTGTGAACTCGCCACCTGGAATCGCGACCATGTCGTACACCTGAGGGCTACCTCCAATTTTTTGCGTATAACTCTTAAAATTACTGTCCTGCGCTGCTGCTTTGAAACAAAGAAAAACGGTTAAGATTAGGTAAAGGGATTTTTTGGACATGATAATGAATGTGTTCAATGGAACCATCTAACTGAATATAAGCGGCAATATTAGCCTATTTACCCTATGAAAGCGAATTTTTTCTTTGTTGTTTGATATCTGTCCTAACTTTGCATATACAGAATTTGACATTTAATCATGAATTATCTTTCGGCTGAAAATATAGCAAAGTCGTTCGGCGACCGTTGGCTTTTTAAGAACATTAGTTTTGGCATCAGCAAGGGCGACAAAGTCGCCTTGATCGGAACCAACGGAACCGGAAAAACCACATTCCTCAATATCCTCACCGGTAAGATTCCCGCCGACGAGGGCGAGGTGAGCATCCGGAAGGACATCCGTGTCGGTTACCTCGATCAAAGTCCCGCTTTTGATGAATCACTGCCCGTGCTCGAAGTGATCTTTTCTTCCAATAATCCTGTGGCGCAAGTGGTGAAACGTTACGAGCACGCCATTGAAACCGATAACCACGACGAACTCGCGGACGTGATGGAGGATATGGACAAGTTCAATGCATGGGATTTTGAATATCGGACAAAGGAAGTTCTTGGTCGCCTGGGTATTCACCATACCGACAATGCTTACGGCACACTTTCCGGAGGTCAGCGTAAGCGGGTTGCATTGGCGAAAGTGCTTCTCGAAGATCCGGACCTGCTCATTCTCGATGAGCCAACCAACCACCTCGACCTCGAAACCGTCGAATGGCTGGAAGAATATCTCAATACGTCCAATACGACATTATTGGTAGTAACGCACGATCGTTACTTTCTCGACACGGTTTGTAACCAGATGCTCGAACTTGACCATGGTTCGGCGTACAGTTATAAAGGGAACTACTCCTATTTCCTCGAAAAAAAGGCAGAAAGGGAAGAGCTGGAAGCCGCGACCATTGATAAGGCCCGCAACCTCATGCGCAAGGAGCTGGAATGGATCAGAAAACAACCTAAGGCACGGGGCACGAAAGCCAAATACCGCGTTGATGCCTTCGAGGATTTGAAGGAAAAGGCAAGTCAGAAAAAGGTCGACGTGCAAATGGAGCTGAACGTGCGGACGTCGCGTCTCGGCAGCAAAATTATTGAGCTCGAAAATATCAGTAAAGGTTTCGGAGAACGGGAGTTGATCAAGGACTTCGAATATACTTTCCGTAAAGGTGATCGCATTGGTGTGGTTGGAAAAAATGGGATGGGTAAATCGACGCTGCTGAATATGATTACCGGCGAATTGCAGCCTGATAAAGGCAAGATTTCCACCGGCGAAACCGTGCAATTTGGTTATTACAAGCAAACGGACCTTGTTTTTAATGAGAACCAGCGTGTTATAGATATTGTGAAGGATGTAGCGGAGGTGGTTCAGCTTGGGACCGGCGAGACCGTTACTGTCGGACATTTGTTGCAGGCATTCCTGTTTTCGCCTTCCAAACAATATGATTTTATTTCCAAGTTGAGTGGGGGAGAAAAGCGACGTTTGCAGCTTTTATTAATCCTGATCAAACAGCCCAACTTCCTGATCCTCGATGAACCTACGAACGACCTGGATATAGATAGTTTGAATGTCCTGGAAGAGTTTCTGCTCAATTTCCCAGGCTGTATAATGATCGTCTCCCACGACCGTTACTTCCTCGACCGATTGGTGCAGCACATTTTTGTGTTTGACGGCAATGGTAAGATCAGTGATTTTCCGGGTAACTACACCGAGCTGCGTGATTATCAGGATGAGCAGGAGGCTGAAAAGAAGCTGGCCGCTAATGGCAATGCGCTGAAGACTGCTGTTCCTATTGTAGTTGCGCCTAAAGAGCAGGTAGCAGTGGCAGCGGCAACTACATCAAAGCGAAAGTTGAGCTACAAAGAGCAAAAGGAAATGGAGCAACTTGAAGCGGATATTGCCAAACTCGAACAATCGAAGGTGAAGTTGGTAGAAAATCTGAACAAGGGCGGCTCACACGAGGAGCTGGCGAAGTGGTCCAAGCAGATCGAGGAGATTACCGGTAGTCAGGAGGAGAAGGAGTTGCGCTGGCTGGAACTATCGGAAAATGCTTAGTTTTAAAAGTCAACAAGCCGGAGCCCGCGGGTAGGCCGATTTTAGATTACAGATTATGGATTCAATTGTCGAGTTTTTCCAGTATATTCTTAATTCAGAGGAAATCATCCGAACTGGCGGGCTTCTGGTGATAACCTTTATTGTATTTGCGGAAAACGGTCTGTTTTTCGCATTTTTCCTGCCCGGAGATTACCTTGTATTTCTCGCCGGCGTGTTCTGCGGTACCGGTATTCTCGACGTACCAATCCTTATTTTGCTGATCAGCATGTTAACCGCAGCGGTTTTGGGATCGTTGGTGGGCTATATTTTCGGCAAATATTTCGGAGATATGTTTCAAAACAGAAAGGATTCTTTCTTTTTCAAGAAGAAGCATATTGAAACCACCCGTAAATACTTTGAAAAATACGGCAGCCGGACCTTGATTATCAGCCGGTTTTTGCCCATTGTTCGCACATTTGCCCCCATTCTCGCAGGACTTGTAAAAATGTCGTTCCCTGCATTTCTGATCAATAATGTTGTGGGTGGTGCTATCTGGATCTTTACATTGACTGGGGGAGGCTTTCTGTTTGGAGAGAGATTCCCCTGGATCGTGGACTATGTGCAGTATATCATCCTCTTCTTCCTGGCGATTACCACTTTTACCGTGATCAAAGGCTATTTGAATGCCCGGAAAGGGATGGCTGAGTGATTTAAACTGGGGCAGGCAAAGAGTTTCCCTTCTTGGAAACTCTTTGTTTTGGCAAGGCTGACTTGCCCTTAAATAATACCGCCACCACGAGCGAGATATCAAGCTGTAAGGTTACGGCCAGCTTTTGCAATATCTCAATATCCAACTTCCGTTTATTGTTTTCGATCCTGTTAACGACCGAGGCAGACACATTCAAACTAACTCCCAGCGCTTCCTGGGAAAGGCCTGCCCATTCTCTCAACTTTCTGAAATTACTTCCGAAATCTATCATAGTGTGCTTCGTTCTGAGTGACTTGGCAAATTTAGCGGCTTTTTGAAATCGCCAAACATCTTGCCACCGTTCCTCTGAATTATGTGCGGAAACCGCAATGTCTCCTGCACTTTCCGCAACAGCACGAGGGAAGTAATTCACTTGCTTTGTGAGGTAGTTTCACATAGCGTAACGTCAGATGGGTTCTTCATCAACAAACTTAAAAACCACACGAGAGGCGGCATTTCGCAGCCGTTTCAATGCGATTCCTATTAGTGATCTCCGGTCATTTTCTATTGGATTGAGGTCACTAGATTTGTCAATTGCATCCTACAACTATTAGCCCATGAACAAAACAAACATCTATTCCATTCATCTCTTATTAACTGTATTCGCATTTTGTGCCGCGTCAGTTATTATTTCGTCTTGTGGCAAATACAATGATGAAATATCCCCATCGTCTAACGCAAAAGCACCTGAGGACGCCAGTGATGCATATGCGAAATTGTCCTACGACAACATCGGTGCGTTGGATTGTTCGACTTATGGCACACTCTATGGTGCTATAATTGGAGTTCCTTTCGCAGGCGTCGGTACACTCGCAGCCGCTGGCACTTGTGTTCTCGGTTTCGTTGGTCTGATTGATGGAATCGACAGGTGCATGAAGGGTAATTACGTCTGCCTTGTCTCGTGTATCTGACAAATGGAAAGACTTATTAAACTATCAATGTCGAAAATGCAGAGCCTAAGCAACCACTACTTATTATCGGTTTGCATATGCTTGTCGCTCGCTTTTTCAGCCGCCTCGGCACAGAAGCCGTTCTTCTTGATACAGTCAGTCAAAACACAGAAAATAATCAAGGTAAAAAGAGGCCAGTTTTTACAATGCATTCAGAAGAACTCGTTCGGGCAGGAATCGTTTGTGTTCGGAGAGGTAACTACAATTCGGCATGATGGGGTAATACTTAGGGAAAATCCTTTCATCCGCGGAAGTGGTGGCTTTGTATTCTATGAGGACATTGTTAATATCGACAAAATCAAGATCATTAAAAGAACGATGCTGTCGGCATCTATCTGCGGTATTGCACTTGGAGAATTGACGGTCGCTTTTTCCCTGACTAAGAAAATTATGGGACCGGTCTCGGGTATTGCCACATATTTTGTCCTGGATCGCGCAGTGAGGCGAAAAAGCAAGTCGCTTTTTAATAACCGCGTGCCGGAAATGGTCATTCTCGTTCCCCCGGGCGTAGGAATTCAGGATGACCATTATTTCGAGCCCTCTTCTTCCTTAAACCATCCCGAGTAAACCAGATAGTTATTCGCAGTCCGGTCGATAGCTGCATTCAATTCAGGCGACACGTCTTTCAGGTATTTGGCAGGATTTCCGGCGTAGATCGTTCCTGGCGGTACTTTGGTACCCTGGGTAACGATTGCGCCTGCCGCTACTATGGCTCCTTCTCCTACAATGGCCCCATCCATAACGATCGCGCCCATTCCTATTAGTACGTGGTCTTCAATCGTGCAGCCGTGGACAATGGCGTTGTGTGCGATGGACACATAATTTCCAATCGTGGTGGCAAACCGTTGGTAGGTGCAATGTATCACGGCACCGTCCTGTACATTGGAATGATGGCCGATGCGGATGCTGTTCACATCCCCGCGGATCACCGCATTAAACCATACAGTACAATTTTCGCCCATCACTACATCGCCCACAATTGTGGCGTTTTCTGCAAACCAGCAACTCTCGTGAAAGGTTGGATGATGTCCCCGAACAGCTTTTATTAATGCCATGATCTTATTTTTATTATATTTTGGGCAATATCAGGTTTTCAGTGCGAAAAATAAATATATTTCGTTGTTGAATTAACAATCTGTCAGGTTATGCCGTCAGCCTCAAAAGTTTCAAAAGGAAGCCTGCTCATCGCCAAGCCCTTTCTGGGCGATCCCAATTTTGAAAGGGGGGTAATCCTTATGTGCGAGCATAATGAACAGGGTAGTTTTGGTTTTGTTTTGAACCAAACTACCGATCTTTTCCTTGGAGATGTTTTGGAAGAGACTATTTATCAGGATATTACGCTGCATTTGGGCGGGCCAGTCGAGAAAAACACCCTGCATTTTATACATCGTCGTCCCGACCTTGTTACGGGCGGCACGGAAATCATGAAGAATGTTTACTGGGGAGGTGATTTCGGGAACGTAAAGACACTCCTGAACCTGAATACGCTGAAACAGGAAGATGTAATGTTCTTTATAGGTTATTCCGGGTGGAGCGGTGGGCAGCTCGATGAAGAGATCAAACAAGATTCGTGGATCATTTCGAGCACAAGCTCCGATTTTCTTTTTTCGACGCCCCCGGGCAACTTCTGGCGTGAAATCCTGCGTAACATGGGGGGAGAATATCGCTCCATGGCCCACTATCCGATCGATCCACGGCTGAACTAATGCGGTTAATTAGGCCGGTTCAGGCCTTTCACTGATTCGTAATCCGACTTGATGCGCGCAACCTCATGGGTGAGGAAATGTTGTAACTCTTCGTTGAAAATTTTCTTTTCATCTTCTGGAAGTGAAGCGTATAAATCCTTCAATTCCTGATTAATCTCCGCTCTTTCCTGGTCGGTAGCCGCATTCATCGAGCGAATGTGGAACCGTTTGAAATCATATTTAGTCATAACTAGTGTAGATAAGCTGCAAAAATACCAAAAACCATTTAGCTGCTAAAATTAACCTTCAACACATCTATTCACCCTTTTCTGTACAAACACCAAGATTCCAGGCCGCGTGCTGAACGTGAAAGGTTTTGGATATGTTTGTCGTTGATATGACAACGATCATCCCAAAATGAATAGAACCTTCTTTTTTATCATACTTACATTCGTCCTTTTTGCCATCGACTGGTATGTCTGGCAAGGCTTGAAACTGGCCATTCGCGGCCTCGCTCCCTTAACACAGCGATGGATAGGCGGTGCATATTGGGCGCTTACATTGATGACTCTTGGTGCTTATATTGGAATGCAGTTGCTTCCGCCGGATTATTTTAAAAGTACGACCCGGACCTTTGTTGTCGCATTCATCGCGATCCCTTATCTGTCGAAATTGCTAGCGGTTGCTATCCTGCTTATTGACGACGTGCGCCGGTTTTTTCAATGGATTGTGAGCTTTTTTGTGCCTTCGGCGGCAACACCCTCTCCCGAAACAGGCGAGCCGGTAATCCCTCGTTCGCAGTTTCTGGCAACAACCGCCGTGGTTGCCGGTACAGGCTTGTTAGGCACTTTTGCTTATGGAATATTGTCGGGAGCTCACGATTACCGAGTCCGTCGCGTAAAAGTTCCGCTAAAAAACCTTCCCCGACAGTTTCACGGAATAAAAATTGCCCAGCTTTCGGACATCCATTCGGGTAGTTTTTTTAATAAAACCGCCGTGAAGGGCGGCGTCGAAATGCTGATGAAAGAAAAACCGGACATCGCCTTCTTCACCGGCGATCTCGTGAATGACCGGGCAATGGAAGTGAAGGATTACATTAACATATTCGACAAAGTGAAAGCGCCACTGGGCGTGCACTCGATTTTAGGAAATCACGATTATGGCGACTACTTCCAATGGCATGACGCCCAATCGAAAGCCAACAACCTCGCAGATTTGAAAAAGGCACACGAACTCCTCGGCTGGAACCTAATGCTCGATGAAAACCAGGCCATTAAGGTCGACGGCGAGTCAATTGGATTAATCGGTATTCAAAACTGGGGAGCTGGAAATTTTGCCAAATATGGGAATCTTGAGAAAGCCTACGAGCATACCGAAGATTACCCCGTAAAGATATTGCTCTCACACGATCCCAGCCACTGGGAAGCGCAGGTTTTACCGAAATACAAGGACATAGACCTAGCGCTCGCGGGACACACGCACGGGATGCAGTTTGGCGTGGAAATTGGGAAGTTAAAATGGAGCCCGGTACAATATCGTTACAAGCAATGGGCGGGGCTTTATGAGGAAAACGATCAGTATTTGTATGTCAACCGTGGATTTGGCTATCTTGGTTATCCGGGCCGTGTGGGTATTCTCCCCGAAATCACGATCCTGGAATTGGTAAAGGCGTAAAATATTCGGAAAATTGCGAAAGGGTTGGCGCAATGCATACCGAAAACAGGTTGCATTGCGTTCCCTTAGTAACCTTTGACGATCCAACGTATGAAAATGTGGAAGAAAATGACTCCCTGGCTGCTGGTACTTGCATTAATGTGCAGTATTTCCGGCGTACAAACGGTGTCGGCGGCACCGGATACCGCCAAAGTGGAATTATTTGGTAAAAAGAAAAAGTTCAAGGGTTACAAAAAGCCGAGGTCCAAGAAATTCCTGGGAATATTCAAGCGGAAAACAGATTGCGGTTGCCCTAACCACTAGGAACTTCCTACTGTTACATTTTGTACATATTCAAGAGTAAGCATAGCCATCGATCTCTGAGAGATTTGCTTGGATTTGCTTACTTTTGTATTTTAAAAATCACCTAATAGCGGCATTCTCAGCCTAACTTGAATGAAAGTTAATCTTCGAAACCAGGACAAGTTTGAAAACCGTCACCACGGTAAAGATGAACAGGAATTGCAGGAAATGTTGAAGACCATCGGAGCCGGATCAGTGGATGAACTGATTGATCAAACTCTGCCTTCTGCGATTCGTCTACAAAAACCATTGAACTTGCCGCGACCGAAATCGGAGCAGGAGTTCTTACAATATATCAAGAGAATAGCCGCGAAAAACGCCGTGCTGAAATCGTACATCGGCACTGGCTACTACGACACCATCACACCGAATGTCATCCTGAGGAACATTCTCGAAAACCCGGCCTGGTACACCGCTTATACACCTTATCAGGCGGAAATCGCGCAGGGACGGCTTGAAATGCTCCTGAATTTCCAGACAGTTGTTACCGACCTGACGGGAATGGAGATCGCCAATGCATCGCTACTCGATGAGGCAACGGCAGCGGCTGAGGCTATGACAATGCTTTATGCCGCCAAAGCAGGTACGAGAAAGAAGGCCAATACATTCTTCGTCTCGGAACTTTGCCACCCGCAAACCATCGACCTGATTTACACCCGCGCAAAGCCTATCGGTATCGACGTTGTGGTTGGAAATCACGCAACACTTGATCTTACAGACGAGCATATTTACGCGGCGCTCGTTCAATATCCTGCTACCAACGGCGAGGTGATCGATTATACCGATTTTATTGCGGCGGCACATGAGCTGAATATCACCGTGGCCGTGGCGGCAGATCTGCTCGCATTGACGCTCCTGAAATCTCCGGGTGAAATGGGTGCGGATGTTGTGATCGGTTCTTCGCAGCGTTTCGGGGTACCAATGGGTTACGGCGGACCGCATGCGGCTTATTTTGCTACCAAAGATGCTTATAAACGTCAGATCCCGGGCCGGATCATTGGCGTTTCGGTAGATGGTGAGGGAAATCGTGCATTGCGCATGGCATTGCAAACCCGTGAGCAGCATATCCGTCGCGAAAAGGCCACTTCCAATATTTGTACCGCACAGGTATTGCTGGCTGTGATTGCAGGGGCCTATTCGGTATACCACGGGCCCGAGGGCATCAAAGGCATCGCGGCGCGTGTGCACGGGCTTACGCGTTTGTTTGTGGATACAGTTAGGAAATTCAATTATGAGGTTGTTACCGGAAATTATTTCGATACCGTAACGATCAATACGCCACTGACCCGCAAATTACGCGAGCAGGCATTGAAATGGGGCATAAACCTCAAATATCGTGGCGATGCAAGCCTTTCGGTTTCTTTCGATGAAGCCAAGACTTTCGATGATGTGATCGCATTGCTGAATGTATTTGCAGAAGTTTCGGGGTATCAGGGCGAAATGGTGATCGATGAAGAGCTCGAAATATCGATTCCTGAAAACCTCGTGAGAACATCGGAATACCTTACACACCCCGTATTCAACACACACCACACCGAGCATGAAATGCTGCGTTACCTGAAATCCCTGGAAAACAAGGACCTTTCATTGGTACATTCCATGATCTCGCTCGGTAGCTGCACCATGAAACTTAATGCAACAGCCGAAATGATCCCATTGACGTGGCCTGAATTCGGTGGGGTGCACCCATTTGCGCCAACCAACCAGGTAGGTGGTTACGCGCAGCTGGTTAGCGAATTGAATATCTGGCTTTGCGAAATCACCGGTTTTGCTGCCATGTCGTTCCAACCAAACTCAGGTGCGCAAGGCGAATATGCAGGCTTGATGGCCATTCGGGCCTATCACGAAAGCCGAGACGAGGCACACCGTAATGTGGCGCTGATACCATCGTCGGCACACGGTACCAACCCGGCTTCGGCTGTCATGGCAGGAATGAAAGTGGTTGTTACAAAATGTGACGAGCGTGGTAATATCGATGTGGAAGATTTGCGTGCGAAAGCGGAGCAATATGCCAGCGAACTGTCCTGTCTGATGGTAACCTATCCCTCTACACATGGTGTTTATGAAGAAAGTATTATTGAAATCTGCTCGATGATCCATTCATTCGGCGGGCAGGTTTATATGGATGGTGCGAACATGAATGCACAGGTTGGCCTTACCAGTCCAGCCAGCATTGGTGCTGACGTTTGCCACCTCAATTTGCACAAAACATTCTGTATCCCTCATGGCGGCGGCGGCCCTGGTGTAGGACCGATCGGCGTGGCGGAGCATTTGATGCCCTTCCTGCCAGGCCATGTGAATTTTAGCACCCAGCCTGATTATTTACCAGCCGGACAGGCCGGAGCCGTTTCCGCAGCACCTTACGGCAGCGCCAGTATCCTTACGATATCTTACGCTTACATTGCGATGATGGGCGGTGAAGGACTTACAAATGCCACGAAGTATGCTATTCTGAATGCCAACTACATTAAGGAGCGCCTAAGCGGGCATTACGAAGTGCTTTACACCGGCACAAACGGCCGTTGTGCTCACGAAATGATCGTCGACTGCCGTGCATTCAAAGCGTCGGGTGTAGAAGCGGAGGATTTAGCAAAACGTTTGATGGACTACGGTTTCCACGCACCAACGCTCTCATTCCCGGTTGCAGGCACATTGATGATCGAACCGACGGAATCTGAGTCGAAAGCCGAACTCGACCGTTTCTGCGATGCGATGATTGCCATCCGAAATGAGATCCGTGAAGTAGAAGAAGGCGTGGCTGATCGCACAGACAACGTTTTGAAGAACGCACCGCACACTTCACGCGTATTGCTCGCAGAAAATTGGACACGCTCTTACAGCCGCGAAAAAGCCGCATTCCCGCTTCCATACCTGCGCTTCAACAAGTTCTGGCCAAGCGTAAGCCGCGTGGACAGCGCCTATGGTGATCGCAACCTGATCTGCTCATGTATACCGGTTGAGGCATACTCGGAAGTAGAGGCCTAACATACGGGTCATAGATACACAAAAAGAGGCTCGCAAGAGCCTCTTTTTGTGTATAACCCAAGCGATAACGCTTGGGTTGGATGATATATCAGCTAGATTGTATCTCCTAGAAATGCCGCTCACCGATCTCTCTCTTACCCAGCAACACAGCTCCAACCATTGCTACAAGCAAAAGAATAGATGCCAGCTCAAAAGGCAGCAAATACTCCCGGAAAAGCATGTGGCCCAGGCTTTCGATCATCCCGATCTGTGAATCATATGTTTGCGGATTAAACGGCTCAATAGCCGTTTTGCGGTAAGCTCCGAAAAGGATCACAAATACCGTCCCGCCTACAATCGTGGCCGCTATTTTGGTCAGATTGGTTTTCGACTCTTCCTGATCCTGCTTCATATTCAAGAACATGATTACAAAAAGGAAAAGTACCATGATAGCCCCTGCGTACACAATAATGTTCACGGCAGCCAAAAACTGCGCATTGAGCAGAATGTAATGACCCGACAGCGTAAAGAACGTCAGGATCAAATACAGAACGCTGTGAATGGGGTTACGCGATACCACGACCATCACCGCGCTCAGGATAGTCAGGAATGATAGGAAGTAAAAAAATGATACTACTGAATTCATAATGTTTGTAACTGCTGATAGTCTTGGTTTACCGATCAGGGAATGGCTCTTGGAACAACGTTGGTAGCTTCGCCGTTGGCCCTTTTGGCATCGAGCACGTGTGCTTCTTCCTTAGTCCAGGCTTCGCGGGTGTAGCGGTTGTTCATATCTTCCACGAGGAGGTCTTTACCCCAGATCACCTGGTCGCGTTCCGTAAATACAGGAACGAACTCGTCGTGGCGCAGGTAAACGGCCTGCTTCGGGCAAGCTTCCTCGCAGAGTCCGCAGAAAATGCAGCGCAGCATATTTACCTCATAAACTGCGGCATATTTCTCTTCACGGTACAGATTCTCTTCGCCTTTCTGACGCTCCGAAGCTACCATTGAGATCGCTTCCGCAGGACACGCTACTGCACACAAACCACAGGCAGTGCACCGCTCCCGTCCTTCGGCGTCTCTTTTCAGGATATGTCTTCCCCGAAATACGGGACCAAGGTAGCGTTTTACTTCAGGATATTGAATCGTTACTTTCTTGGCAAAAAAGTGCTTGATCGTAATCGCGAGACCTGTTGCAATAGCAGGCAGGTAGGCGCGCTCCGCCAGCGTCATTTGTTTATTGCTTACTTGCTTTGAGCGATTTGTCAATTGCATGGCAATACGATTTTAATTAATTTAACCACGCGGTGATCACAGGCTTCAAGAAAAGCACCGCAGCACCGGTAATCAGGATGTTAAGAATAGCAAGAGGGATCAGCTTTTTCCAGCCCAGGTTCATCAACTGGTCGTAACGGAAACGGGGGATTGTCCAACGTACCCACATGTAAAAGAACACGAAGAACAATGCTTTTCCAAAGAAAACAGCCGTTCCGATCAGCGTCGCGATATTGTGACCTGTTTCAGTACCTAATGCATTAACCAGCTGATTATACACGAAATCCATTCCAGGGTAGTTGTAGCCACCGAAGTAAAGTACTGAAATGATCGCCGAGGAAATGAACATGTTGATGTATTCAGCGAACAAGTAGAAACCGAGTTTCATACTGCCGTATTCGGTGTGATAACCACCTACAAGTTCGGTTTCACATTCAGGAAGATCGAAAGGCACACGGTTACATTCCGCGAATGAGCAGGTAATGAAAATGATAAAACCCAGGGGCTGATAGAAAATATTCCAATTCATACCGTGCTGCTGCGACACAATTTCACCCAATGAAAGCGAGCTGCTCATCATCAGGATGGCGATCAGCGAAAGGCCCATTGCAACTTCGTAGCTAATGTTCTGTGAAGCTGCACGAATTGCACCCAGCAATGAGAACTTGTTGTTCGAAGCCCAACCGCCGACCATAATGCCGTAAACGCCCAAAGCTACAACGCCAAAAACATACAGGATGCCAATATTAGATTCCACGCCTTGCAATGGCACTTCATGCCCAGCCACGCGAATGGTGCTACCAAAGGGAATAACTGCGCTCGCGAGCATTGCTGTAAGCATGGCCAAGCTTGGTCCGGCGATAAACAGCCATTTGTTGGCCAATGCTGGAATAAAGTCTTCTTTGAAAAACATCTTGCCCGCATCCGCCAAAGGTTGCAATAAGCCCCCCCAGCCGGCGCGGTTAGGTCCGCTACGATCCTGTATGAAGCCCGCCACTTTTCGTTCCGCCCATGTGGAGTACATGGCGATGACCAGTGTTGCTACGAAAACAGCGAATATGGTTGCGGTTTTAACAAGAAATTCGGTTAAATCCATTTGAAAGCAAATTAGGTTAGCTGCTTAGCTGGTTGTTAGTTATTGTTCGCCAAAAGTGAACGATGGTTCGCCTTGTCGTTATTTTCAATGCTTTGGTGACGGATCGTTTCTTCGTCGGTCGTGTAAGGACGCGAGTCGTCAATCGGCTTAAACTGCGTCGCTGCCAGTTTCAATGCAAAATCAGGCTTTGCAACCAGGTCTTTGCGGTATTTGTTGGCAGAAATCACCGAGCTTCGTTTTACTTTCGTTGGTCCATCCAATACCCAGTCGCTTGTTTGTTTTTTCTCAAAACGGCAGGTATTACAGATGAAGTCGTTCACTTCGCCCCAGGTATTCTTGCGAGCCGTCACGCGGATCACCTCGTCGCCGCGGTACCATAATGTCACCTTGCCGCAGCATTTGTCACAATCGCGGTGCGCATCTTCCGGCTTGGTAAACCACACGCGGTTTTTGAAGCGGAAAGTTTTATCGGTCAATGCGCCTACGGGGCAAACGTCGATCACGTTTCCGGAGAAGTCATTATCGATCGCCTTTTCAATGTAGGTGCTGATTTCGGAAGCATCCCCGCGATTCATTACGCCGTGAACACGTCCTTCGGTGATCTGATCGGCGGTGTACACGCAGCGGTAGCACAGGATGCAGCGTGTCATGTGCAGCTGCACATGCGGACCGATATCGATTTTATCGAATGTCCTTCTTTCTTCCTCGTAACGGGTTTTCACCGAACCATGCTCAAATGCGAAATCCTGCAAATGACATTCACCAGCCTGGTCGCAAATAGGGCAGTCGAGCGGGTGGTTGATGAGCAGGAATTCCACAATGCTTTTGCGGGTGTCGAGTACGGCCGGATTGGTCGTATTTTCAACCACCATTCCATCCTGAACCTGTGTAATACAAGAAGGAACAAGTTTCGGCATCGGGCGGGGATCTTTGGCAGAACCTGCGGATACCCTTACCAGACAAGCACGGCATTTACCTCCGGAAACCGGAAGTGGTTTATAGTAACACATAGCCGGAGGAACAAGATGTCCCTGGCTATCATCTGCTTCGGCGATTTTGCGCGCCGCCTGCATGATGGTAGTCCCGGGTTCTACTTCAACCTCGATGCCATCGAATGTAATTTTCAATAATTGGGGTTTAACTTCTTCCATGTCCAATCCTGTACAATGTTCTGAGATCTGTTACACCAGGGCCATTTCACCCATGTATACCGCGCCGGGCTGGGTAGCTTCCTGCGGGTGGGTGATATGCCATACAAATTCGTCGCGGAAATGGCGGATCGCGCTGGCTACGGGCCAGGCCGCCGCATCGCCGAGCGGACAAATGGTGTTACCTTCTATTTTCTTTGAAATATCGACGAGCAAATCGATGTCGTGCATACTGCCATGACCGTGCTCAATGCGGTGGAGGACTTTCTCCATCCAGCCAGTTCCTTCCCGGCAGGGACTGCATTGGCCGCAGGATTCGTGGTGGTAAAAGCGTGAGAAATTCCAGGTGTTGCGAACGATACAAGCTGTTTCGTCAAAAACGATAAACCCGCCCGATCCGAGCATGGTGCCTGTCGCAAAACCACCGTCCGAAAGAGATTCGTAAGTCATCAGCCGATCTTCACCAGCCGCTGTCTTCGTAATGAGGTTTGCAGGAAGAATGGGTACAGAAGACCCGCCGGCAACCAATGCTTTCAAATAGTGACCTTTACGGACACCACCGCAATACTCATCCGAATTAAGGAATTCTTCCACGCTCACACCCAACTCTATTTCATACACGCCAGGCTTTTGAATATGTCCTGAGGCTGAAATAAGTTTAGTTCCGGTACTTCTGCCAATGCCAATAGTCGCATAAGCGTCACCACCATTATTGATAATCCAGGGCATATTGGAGATAGACTCCACGTTGTTCACTACTGTCGGGCTTTGGTAAAGGCCTTTTACAGCAGGGAATGGCGGTTTGTTTCTTGGATTACCTCTTTTTCCTTCAAGCGATTCCAGCAATGCAGTTTCTTCACCACAGATATAAGCGCCGCCTCCGGGTTGTACAACCAGTTCAAGGTCATAGCCTGAGCCAAGGATATTTTTACCTAAAAACCCTTGTGCTTTCGCTTCAGCAATGGCTTTTTCCAAAATCCGGATCACATACATCAGCTCGCCGCGGACATAAATGAAGGACTTGTTAGCGCCTAATGCGAAGCTGGAAATGATCATTCCCTCGATCAGAAGGTGGGGAATGCATTTCATTAAATGGTGGTCTTTGAAGGTACCCGGCTCCGATTCATCGGCATTACAAACCAGGTAACGGGGAACGCCCTCGGGCTTGGCCAGGAAGCCCCATTTCATTCCCATCGGGAAACCAGCACCACCACGACCGCGTACGCCTGATTTTTTCGCTTCTTCCACCACCTCTTCCGGGGTCATGGTTTTGATAGCCTTTTCAACGGCAGTATAGCCTCCCTGTTTACGATAAACATCGAAGGTTTCGATACCGGGGACATTAATATGCTCCGTTAAAATTTTTCTAGCCATTTGAGGATAATATTTTCAGCTACTAAAAGCTTATTTACTTAACTCTTCTATGATTTGGTCGACCTTCTCGTTAGTCAGGTTCATGTAGAACTGCTCGCGGATCTGGAAAACCGGTCCCCAGCCGCATGCGGCAAGGCATTCTACTTCTTTTAATGTAAACAGGCCGTCAGCCGTAGTTTCACCAGGTTCGATACCCAGTTTTCTCTTCAAGTGACCGTACACATCTTCACCACCCATGAGGCAGCAAGGTCCTGTACGGCAATATTCGATCACGTGCTTGCCAACAGGGTCGAGGTGGTACATCGTATAGAATGTAGCCACTTCATACACTTCCACAGGCCGTATATTCAAAAGACCTGCTACATAATCCATTACTTCGCTGCTTACCCAGCCCCATTGTTCCTGGGCTACATGTAAAACAGGTAAAAGAGCCGATTTCTGGCGGCCCTCAGGATAACGTGCGATGATTTCTTTTACTGTCTCGAGTCGTTCGGGTGTGAACGCAACCAGATTAGGTGATTCGGTCATTTCTAAATAGGGTCTTTAACAAACTTTAAGCGTCCAGTTCACCTGCAATTACGTTCATGCTACTCATTGTCAGGATTGCATCCGACAGCGATGAGCCTTTGCACATTTCAGGATAAGCCTGATAATAAATAAAGCTTGGTCTGCGGAAATGCAGACGGTAAGGTGCTCTTCCGCCGTCGCTGATGAGATAGAAGCCCAACTCGCCGTTTCCTCCTTCCACAGCATGGTAAACTTCACCAGCAGGCGCGTCAATTTCTCCCATTACGATTTTGAAATGGTAAATCAGCGCTTCCATGTTTTTATACACTTCCTGTTTTGGAGGCAGATAAAATTCAGGAGCATCCGCATAATACGGGCCCTCTGGCAGGTTATTGATGGCTTGCTCCACAATTTTAAGGCTTTGCCACATTTCTTCATTACGGACCATATAGCGATCGAACGTATCGCCATTCTGACCGATAGGTACTTCGAAATCGAAGTCCTCGTAAGAAGAATATGGGTTCATCACGCGTACGTCATAGTCGATGCCCGCAGCGCGCAGGTTAGGGCCAGTAAAACCGTATGATAATGCTCTTTCCTGTGAAATAGGGCCTACATTAATGGTACGGTCCATAAAAATCCGGTTGCGGTTGAGCAATTTTTCGAGCTCGCGCAGTACCGGTGGAAAGGACTTAATAAATTCTTTGATCTTGCGGATTGCTGTGCTGGACAGATCTCTTTCCATACCGCCCACTCGGCCCATGTTGGTCGTAAGGCGCGCACCGCATACTTCTTCGTAGATCTCGTAAACCTCCTCACGCTTCTGCATTACATACAGAAAGCCCGTAAAGGCGCCGGTATCCACACCGAGGATACTGTTACAAATGATATGGTCGGTAATGCGGGCAAGTTCCATCATCAGCACGCGGATGTACTGCGCTCTCTTCGGAACTTCAATGCCGAGCAGCTTCTCGACCGTCATATGCCATCCCATATTGTTGATCGGGGACGAGCAATAGTTCATACGATCGGTGAGGGTCGTGATCTGGTAAAACGGCCTTCTTTCGGCGATTTTTTCGAATGCACGGTGGATATAACCAATGGTTTGCTCACCCGAAACGATCTTTTCACCATCCATTTTCAGGACGTTCTGGAAAATACCGTGTGTAGCCGGGTGGGTGGGACCGAGGTTAAGGGTCGTCAGTTCCTCAACCAGCTCGGGGAGCTCGCTTTGAGAAGGGACGTTATGCGGTAATAATTCAATATCTGCCATGTCTTACTCAAAAAAGGTCAGCGACCGAATAGGGCATCAATTTTGTCTTCGCGGGTGGCATCTTCCATTGGGTACTCCTTGCGCATTGGGAAATAATCCATCTCCTCGATGTTCAAAATGCGTCTCAAGTTAGGATGACCGTCAAACAAGATACCAAAAAAGTCATATGTTTCCCGCTCCATCCAGTTGGCCGATGCGAACAGGCCAGTGGCGGTCGGGATATGCAAATCAGCCTCCGAAAGGGCTACTTTGATACGGATACGGAAATTATGGACGAAGCTGTGCAGGTGGTACACGACCACGAACTCTTGTCCTTTATTGTCAGGATATTGTACACCGGTAAGGTCGGTGAGAAAGATAACCTGCCAGGTTTTGTGATCTTTCAGGAATTCCATCAGCGGAAGAATGTCTTCCCGCGTTGTGGAAAGTGTGAGGAGCCCGTAAGGTTCTTCGAAACCGAAAACCTGATCACCGAATTTTTCCAAAAGCCCTTCGGCTACCTCCTGGTTAGTCAGCATGGGGGTTATTGAATATTATAAGAGGTCAATAATTCCTGGTATTCGTCGGTATTCCGGCGACGAAGGCTCTCATTCTGTGCTAGATACTGGATCTGCATGAGACCATCGATAATTTGCTCGGGACGCGGCGGGCATCCGGGAACGTAAACATCAACCGGGATGATACGGTCGATTCCTTGCAAAACGCTGTAAGTATCGAATATACCACCACTGGATGCGCAGGCGCCAACGGCCATTACCCAGCGTGGTTCCGCCATTTGAAGATATACCTGCTTTACTACCGGGGCCATTTTCTTGGCAATGGTGCCCATAACCATCAGCAGATCGGCCTGGCGCGGCGAGAAACTGGGGCGTTCCGAACCGAAACGCGAAATGTCATAATGAGCGCCCATCGTAGCCATGAACTCGATACCACAGCATGAGGTCGCAAAAGGCAGCGGCCACAATGAATAGCTCCGTGCAAGACCGATGGCCTGGTCGAGCGAAGTCGCGAAAAAACCGGCCCCGCTGTGCCCGTCAGGAGCTCCAACTATCTTAACTTCTTTCATAATTGACAATAATTTGAATGTTCCGGCCTACTCTTCCCAGTTCAACACACCTTTCCGGATCACATAGTAGAAACCGGAAAGTAACAAGGCCATAAACAATAACATTTCTACAAAGCCGAACATTCCCAGACCTTTGAAATTCACAGCCCAAGGGTACATAAAGATCACCTCCACATCAAACAACACAAAAAGGATCGCTACCAGAAAGTACTTTACGGAAATAGGTGTCCGGGCGTCGCCGACAGATTCGATACCGCACTCAAACGGATCGTCTTTCTTCTGGCTTTTGCGGCTCGGGCCGATGAGGTGAGTGACAATCATGGTGCCACCAATGAAGCCGGCAGCTAGCAAAAATTGCACAATGATGGGCAAATAGTCGGAAGGGAGATATTCGTTTTTCATCTCAATAAGTCGGTTACTACCGGTAAAGAAAGCCGTAAAAACTGTTGCCAGTGAGTTACATTTCTTCCCGTTTCTCAAAATTAGGCTTTGCAAATTTATCAATCAAATTCTTTTGCCTAATTAGTATCATACTAAATAAGCCCCGTTGTGGCGGGGCTTATTTAGTACTAAAAACGGAAATAATGTTTATCTAACCACAATTTGTTTCGTAAGGCTCTGACCCTGCCCAGTCACACGGAGGATGTACTTGCCGGTAGGCAAAAGACCCACGTCGATTTGCATCCGGCTATCGAGCAATTGAGGAGAAGTGGTTTTGATAATGTTACCGTGAATGTCGAACAGCGTGAATGACGCGTCCTTGATATTGTCCCGTGACTCAATGTAAATGTAAGTACCTTGGCTAGGGTTTGGGTAGATAACGATCTCGTTTTGTTCGTTTGTTTTGAACTCTCTGGAAGCCGTATCCGAATAGCAGACCAGCGTATTGCTGTTTCCGATCGTGTAAGTCACTCTCGCTTTGGTGGAGTACACACCTGATTTCAAAATCTTGATAAGTGTCGCAGTGGTATCACTCTCTGAGCCGGGACGTCGCCAGAGGAAACTTTCATTCGTTTCGGCCCCCTCCGGGATGCTCGCAGAAATGCTGAAAGGCCCGGATGGTTCGATGGTTGGCTTGGAGATTTTGGCACGGATCGTCAATGTTGCGGGCGATGAGTTATTCGAAACGCATCCAAAAACGTTTTGGCTTTTAACATAGTAATTGCCGCTTTCGGCGATACTGGCAACTGCTCCGGTTGCTACCACTTCCGCTGCGCCCTGCTTGTACCAGTTGTAAATTTCTCCTTCATCGTTTACAGAGAATTTGAACGATGAATCGGCACAAGCTTGTTGCTCGCCTTGTTGAAGAATGCTGGGTTGCACCGGCCTGGCGTCATTGTTAAGGACCACTACCGAAGTAAGAATAGAGTTGCCGGCTGCGTCACGAACCGTAGCCCGGTAAGTTCCGGCTTTCCGAATGGTGATTGTACTGCTTTTTGGTGTTGAGATAGTCTCCCCTTTTTCAACGGTCTTCCATTCATAGGAGGCGTATCCTGTTGGTAATGTCATGGTTACTGCATCATTATCAGTAGTGCAGACTGCAGTGATCGCAGGGACGGCTGCTGGTGCAGCAGGTGGAACTGTGGAAAAGAAGTTAGCATCAAGGCTCTCATTCCAGGCGTTAGCGAGAATTCGGAGTTCATCTTCTCCTTCGAAGTGAAGGCCATCCTTGCGGTCTGGTACCAGCGGATCGGTTTGGGGACCTGCGTAAGTAGGGTTAAATGGGGTATCGAGTACCGCATTTTGGGCTGCAATGATACCGGGATACGGTTTGGGATCTACCTTATTGTCACCTGATGATAGGCTTGTGCGTGCTATCACCCAGTAAATTCTTTTTTGTGTATCGGTTTGCAGCTTGTCTATGATAGTTTGAAGACTCGTTCTGTACAAAGCAGAAGTTGTTCCGAAAAAGCCATCCGTTTCACCCTGCATCCAAAGGACAGCGCGTAAGCCGTACTGATTGCCATAGTTGCGGGCAGCGATCCGAAGATTGGCATAAGGCATTCCGGGATTGTAGTTGTAACCATAAAAACTAGCAGTCTTCTTTCCTACCGCACTTTCTGCCCAGTTCGTCACCGACGTGCCTTCCCATGCCGTATTGATAAAAAGCACAGGTACGTTCAGTTTGGTAACCAGGAGGTCGCCCAATGCTCCCCAGCACCATGCGGTCTGGCCGCGCGGAGACATTGTCTTTATGTTGCTGGTAATCTTTGAAAATGTGGGAGGTACTGGATCTGTAAGCAGATCGTCATACATACCGAGAGGATCATTCTCGTAGTTATCGATATAAAGTACCCTGTCGTCCACAGCTCCCGGAGGTGTTGGCTTGCCCTTTAGGCCTTGCGCATTGGACTGACCGGCAATGATAAAAACCTCGCCTATCCCAACACGTGAAAGCACATCCCTTCCTACAATCTTGCCATCGGAAACGCCTCTTACTTCAAGCGTATACCAACCTCCGAACAAGGTTATCCTACCCATGAAAACCCCACCTTTTGGTGCGATCTGTAAATCTTGCCAGGGAGTTTCCACACCTTGTCCCTGGACAACAGGCACGGCCCTGATTTCTATTTTGTCCATTAGGGCGGTAAATGTTCCAGATACAGTCAGCTCTCTTTGCCCCGTCACATCCCGCTGATAGACGGCCTGAAAAGTAGGAGAAGTAATTTTGATCTGAGAAAAGACCGTCGATGAAACGAGACAAACCAACAGCAATGCCTTTGCCACTACCGGAAGAATAATTCTATAACGCATTGGTAATTCTGATACAGGTAAAGTTTTATAGGCTATAATGATTCAGGTTTTGATTTTGCTAATGCATTCAATGACAAAACAGTCACAAATGTAAGGGATAATTTTGGGTAAAATATCACTATTCCGCTTTTTTGACGAGGAAGCTGTTGAATGCCCGCTCATCGAACGATGACCAGCTTTTGCGTAGCATTCAATGATGCCGAGGTGACCCGAATGAAATAGATTCCGCTGGAAAGCCCGCTGAGATTGAAGTATTGTTGGCTATCAAATTTTGCCACTTTGAAGGTGCGGTGAATCACTCCTCGGCTGTCGATAATCTGCACTTCGGCGTTCACAACATTTGTAAGTGTTTCAACAGCGACCCTCTCGGTAACATTCGGATTCGGGTAAGCTACGAAGCCGGGATTTGCAGTGTCAAGATAGAAAAGGAACGGCTCGGAAAACTCGGATGCACAGGTAAGCGTCGAACTGTAAACGATGGTGTTGTTGACAACGTAATTACCTGCCCGAACAGCCTTCAGTGTGGCGCTGTTCTCAGTCAGTTCGACATCGTTGTATTTCCAAACGTGGTCGCCGACGTCCAGGTTGTTTTCCGCAAAAAGGGTGTAAACACCTACCTTCTTGATTGTCGGGGCTGTTGGCGAAGGTTTCACTTCTACGGCAACAGAAGCTGAATAGGGGGAATAGCAGCCACGGTCATCCATAATCCTTGCAGCGTAGTCGCCCGTCTTGACAACTTCTATACTGTCTCCCTCTAAACCGTTGTTCCAAAAGAATTCATTACCATTGGATGCTTTTAGGAAAATTGTATCGCCGTCACAAAAAGTGGTTGCCTGTCGGGCCGTAACCGTAGGAGAAGGTGGCAATGCCAATGTTTGTGTGGCGATCTGATTGCTCGGATCGGAGTAGCATTGGAACTCATTAATCGTCTGCACCGAATAAGTACCGGCGATTGTCACTTTCAAGGTTTGGGTGGACGCTCCATTGCTCCATAAAAAGCCTGCCGCGGTAGTCGAAGTAAGATTTACGCTCAGATCTGCACAGAAAGTTGTTGGGCCATCCGAGGTGATCACTGGCGTAGGCGGGAGGGGATTCGCTACCACCTGCACCACAGGCGATACCGGCGAAATACAGCCATTGGCGTCCTTAGCAGAAATAGTAAAATTGCCCGAAGTCCGTATCTCGATTTCACGTTCTGTTGAGCCATTGCTCCACTGATAGAGGTATGCTTCGCTACTACGCAATCTGGTATAATCACGGTCACAGAATGTAGTAGGGCGCAAAGCGGTAATGGCTGGTGTGGCGGGCAATGGGTTTACTTTCACGGCTACCTCGTCAGATTTGGATTCGCAGCCGTTGCCGTCACGCTGTGTGAGCGAGAATGTGCCGGTGGCAGTGACCGAAACCGTTTTAGTAATCGCCGTTGTACTCCAGATATTGCCCGTATCATAGTTGGATGTCATGGTCACATTGCCGCCGTCACAGAATGTGGTTTCGCCGCTCAACGAAATTTGCGGTTTGGCAGGCAATGGATTTACTTTCACTGTAATTACATCCGATTCGGGAGAGTAACAGCCTTCTTCATTGAGTGCGCGGGCACGGAAATCTCCCGAGTTCACCGCGGTAATGCTTGGATTCGTGACACCATTTGACCAAACGCTCTTCACCTTCGAATCTGAAGTAAGCGTTACCTCGCCGCCTTGGCAGAAAGTTAGCACGCCAGATGCGGTAATTTTCGGTTTGTCGGGTAAAGGCGATGTTACTACTTTCATCGTCACTTTTTCGGACGTAGCCTCGCAACCGTAGATGTTTTTTACTTTCACAAAATAGTCGCCTCCCACCGTAACAGGAAGGCGGTCGCCCGTAGCACCAGTGTTCCATGTCGCATTTTCAGCAGAGCTTGAAACCAATGTAGCAGTATTGCCAACGCAAACCGGGTTGCTTCCATCAATGCTAATGGTCGGTTGGTTCGGCTGGATTTGTTCGGAGATGCGGATTTCCGGCGACCATATCAGATTATTGCGATCATCACGTGCGGTAACACGATAAGTCCCGTTACCAACTTGCACACTATTGGAATTACCTCCATTTGTCCAGCTGAAATCACGGACTCCGCTATTTTCCACAGTTAAAGTCACGTTGCCATTGCCTGCGCATGAAGCCACAACACTCAATGGAGTCATTCCCGAATACGGTTCGGAACGGTTGAAAAAGTCGTCGTTGAGGCGGTCGTACCAGGCATCTGCCAGTTGGGTCAGGCCATCCTTCATGAAGTGAACGCCTTCGAGATTATTAGCAGCATCGGTACGGGGAGTTTGTATCAAGTCGGTCTGAGGTCCCTGAAATACATTGGGTACGTTGTTGATAACCTTGGCCTGTCCTTCAATAATCTCGTTGTCAGATCCGTTTCTATTGTTGTAGGATGTTTGGGATACCATCCATGAAATGTTCTTGCCTGACTCATTTCTGGATGCCTCGATAACCGTTCTCAGATCATTGAAATACTCATCCCTACCGGTGTTCCTATCATTGTCAGCCTCTCCCTGGATCCAGAGAATTCCTCTTAGCCCTGTGAGTGAAGTATAGCGACGGATTACATCCCGCATATTGCTGTAAGGCATTCCCGCAGGTTCAAAATTTCTGTCAGCATAAAAAGATTTGGCATAAGCGCCCGAAATACTTTCACGCCATGCTGCAACGTGGGTTCCGTACCACGCTACGTTATAGAAGAGCACCGGCACGCCCAGTTTAGAGGCCAGCCTATCGCCCAGCCTCCCCCAATTCCAGGCAGACCTGCCTCGTGGAGCAATGTCGGACTGGGAATCAACATGTGTAAATGACGGATATGGGTAATCTGACCCCATGCTTGGGAGACCGTCTATTGGCTGTACATTCATGTGATTTACGGCACTAACCCGGTCGTCTCCGGCGCCCTGTACTCCCCAATCAAAGTATGGTTTGCCTGGCTCATCATTCCGGTATCCCTCCCCGTTCGATTGTCCAGCGATCATAAACACTTCGCCCACGCCTACATGGTCTACCGGGCGCGTGTCTATTACCTGGCCACCTTTCAAAGCCCGGATTTCAAGCCTGTACCAACCGCCTTGCACATCGGTGAGCACTCCCGAGAAGAAACCGCCCTGTGGATTGTCTTTTACGGTTGCCCAGTCCCTATTTGTGCCTGAATCGGTGAGTTTGGTAAGCTTTGCTTCAATTTTGTCCGCTACCTTCGTGTAGCTTCCAGCAATGTAAATAGTAGCCTTATTACCTTTATCGCGCTGAAATACGGCGCGATCGGATGGGAAATCGATGTTGATTTGTCCGTGTGCGGTAAAAGAAATAATGCCGAATACTACCCAAAACAAATACGGTAGATAGTGTCTCATGTTACTGGAAATTCATTGAAATAACTGCTTGGACACACAATTTGCACCGAATGGTTGCCTCTTTCAAGAAAATATTATCCTACGGGAAACGGCGAGTTGATCAATTCCCATATTCTGTCTTTCAATTGTTCAATTCCTTCTTGGGTAATTGCAGAAATAAGAAGTGTGGGGATACCGTTTGGTAGATTTTTCTGTAATGCAACCCGCTCGTCATCAGCGAGTACATCCATTTTAGAAATAGCCAAAATGCGGTTTTTATCGAGAAGGGATGGATTGTACAGTCGGAGCTCCTGTACGAGTGTCTGATATTCCGCCTCAATGTCCTCACTATCGGCAGGTACGAGGAAAAGCAGAATAGAGTTGCGTTCGATATGTCGCAGGAAGCGGAGGCCAAGCCCCTTGCCCTGTGAGGCACCTTCAATGATGCCGGGAATGTCCGCCATCACGAACGATTTATAGTCGCGGTAGGCTACTACACCCAGATTAGGGACCAGGGTAGTGAAGGGGTAGTCGGCAATTTCCGGCTTGGCGGCCGAAACTACCGACAGTAATGTGGATTTGCCGGCGTTGGGGAAGCCAACAAGTCCGACGTCAGCCAATACTTTCAGTTCAAGCACAAACCATTCTTCGGTGCCGGATTCGCCAGGTTGTGCATATTGGGGTGTTTGGTTGGTAGCCGATTTGAAATGGTCGTTGCCCATTCCGCCACGACCGCCGCGGAGCAGGATCATTTCCTGTCCGTCTTCGGTAATCTCAAAAAGCTCCTCACCCGTTTCTGCATTTTTTGCTGTTGTTCCGAGTGGGACTTCAAGAATAATGTCTTTTCCGATGGCACCTGTTCGTCGGCCGCCTTCACCCCCTTTGCCGTCAAAAGCCTTGACGTGCTTGGTATATTTCAAGTGCAGCAATGTCCAGAGTTGGGAATTGCCTTTCAGGATCACGTGGCCTCCGCGTCCGCCGTCGCCGCCGTCGGGTCCACCTTTTTCGACGTGTTTTTCACGGCGGAAATGCAGGGAACCGGCACCGCCGTTACCGGAGCGCGCATTAATCTTTACGTAGTCGATGAAGTTGGAGGAGGCCATGTGGGTATAGTGAAAAATTGGAAATTAGGCAGCTTCGATAGCTTTCGAAATTTCTCCGAAAATAAAATCGATCTCGCCTATCCCGTCGATAGCTACAAACTTACCTTGTTCCTGGTAATAGTCTGCCACGGGTTTGGTTTTACTGTTATATTCCTGGATGCGCTTTGCGATCAGCTCTTCATTCTGGTCGTCGGGACGACCTGATGTTTTGCCGCGGTTCAGCAACCGGGCGAGCAGCTCGTTGTCGTCAACCGACAATGCCACCATCACCGAAATGCCTTCATCATAGCTTGAGAGCAGGTTATCTAGCGCTTCGGCTTGCTTCACAGTTCTCGGGAAACCGTCGAAAATAAAGCCGGCCGCGTCGCGGTGCTCTTTCAATTTGTTGTCGATCATCCCGATCACCACCTCGTCGGGTACCAGAATACCCTGGTCCATCAATGTTTTGGCTTTCAATCCCAGTTCGGTTCCCGTCTGGATTTCGGAGCGAAGCAGATCTCCTGTCGAAAGGTGGATCAAATTGTACTTTGCAATTATTTTTTCACTTTGGGTACCTTTCCCAGCACCCGGAGGGCCAAACAGTATAAGATTCAGCATAGTTGCTTCAAAAATTGATGTCGCGGTAGATTGGTGAATATCCCGCAAATTTACAATTCTTACTATATGTCAGCGATATTGTTGCATAATTTTTACAAGAAAAATCCCCTTCACCATTTCTGACAAAGGGGATTCGCTATCGTAAAAGTGGCTCCAATCAGGGAATAACCACCCTTTTCACCGCCCCATCTTCATTCTGAACCACTGTTACGAAGAGCGTTCCTTTTGTATTTTTCTTAAGTTCGATCTGGCCTACGTATTCTCCTTCAAAGTCGTGGATCTCTTTTTTCCCCACTTCCTTACCCTTTGTGTCGGTTACTGTCACGGTCACATTACCTTTTTCGGGTACGCTGAAACGCAGATTGAGCACATCGTCGGCCGGGTTGTTAGCATAGGCTGTCAGTGAACGGACATTAGCGGATTTGACATTGTTGTCCCATTCATAGTCGAAGTTTTTCCCGAAATTCTTACCAAAGTCTTCCATTTCACGCATTAAAATTTTGGCTTTCGGGTGGAAATCCTTATTGAAGTTTTTCTCGATCGTTTTTATATTTTCACGGAACTTGTCGGAATCCCAGTCCATATCATATTTGAAATCGCTGTCCCAGTGAAATGCCATCGGTTCGTGGGGGTCGCGGTGATCGATGATGACTTTTTTACGCTTTTTAGCAGCAATCGCGCCGTCGTTTCCATCGTCAACTGTAATAGAAATGGTTTGCTTTTTTTTCTTATCCACTTTCAATGAATCAAGGACTTTGTCGACGAACTTTTGTCTTTCCGTGTCGGTCATTGCACCCACTTCATAACTCCTTTCAATATCCCGCGTCTTACCGTTTTCGTCCTCCGTGACTTTAATACGGATACTTGTCTTTTTGTCCTGATCCTCGGATTTTGGTTTTTTGTCTGATTGCGCCTGGGCAACGGATAGGAATGCGGGGGCGGCTACGAGCAGCAGCGACCATGTCAGTTTTTGAATAGAGACAGTTTTCATAAGCAGTTTTTGTTTTGAGTCTGAATGAATTGCAAAACCATGGCTATGTTGCTTTTAGCGCTGTTAAATAATGTTAAAAACGCTTCGGGCCGGGGGCGAAACATTAAATTTGTTTCTGTCAAAATGTCGGGCAAAGCATAGCCCGCGTTGCATAAGGGAGCAGAAATTATGACCAGAAGGAAAATACAAATCATAGTAGGGCTAATGTGTCTGGCGCTGATCGGCCTGATCGGCTTTCAATGGTACTGGATCAGGGAGGCTATCGCAATCCGAAATGACCAGTTCAACCAGAAGGTTTCGGAGTCGGTACAACAGGTGGTACACCGGTTGGAAAAACAGGAAATGATGTACCTGTTGCAACGCCGGATCGAGACCGAACAACAGAAAAGCAGGCTCGATCGCATTGCGCAATTACGCGAGATGCCGGTGAAGCGGACCGTCCCGCCTGCCTCTAAAGTGCCAATGCAGGAGACAGTGCCGCGTATGCAGCCCCGGATGGAAATCGCGATCGGTCCAAACGGGGAGGAGATTCATTACCAGATTATTACAGAAGCAGTGCCTACCGACGTGCTAAGCCCTAATTTCAGAGTGATGGTGGATCACCAGCAGCGCATTATGGAAGAGTTTTTCCAGGCCCAGCAATATGGCATGGCCGGTATAGACGAGTTTATGCGCCGCAGGCTGGATGATGAGCGCCGTTTGGGTAATGCATTCCGCGGTGTTGCTGATCTCGAAGTGCGCCGGAAGGGCGGTGACGGGCAGAAAAAGGATTCCGTTTCGAGAAGCATCGCGAACCGGAAAGTAGCATTGCCGGACAATGTCAAAGGCGGCAAGCAAAAATCGCGTGCTGTGATTGCTTCGGCGGAGCCCGACCGTGCCGAGTTGCTGAAAGAGGTGATGAAGGATTTCATTTACACCAAAAGGCCTATTGAGCAGCGTGTGAACCGTTTTTTACTAGATACGCTGTTAAAAAAACAACTGGTTCAAAACGGTATAGCATTGCCATATGAATTTGCTGTGCGGGGAGCAGTGCGCGGGCAGTTGGCAGATAGCCTTATTTTCTCGACCGTGAGCATGCGGCCAGGTGAATGGGAGGAAAGGTCTTATAAGGCATCGCTTTTTCCCAATGAGACGCTAGGTGCGCAGAATGCACTGTACGTATTTTTTCCAGATCAGCAGCGGTATATTCTGAGCAATATGGGTGTGATGTTTGGCGGCTCGGGCATATTGATCATTGTCATCATGGCTTGTTTCTACATGGCCGTGACGACCATTCTTCGTCAGAAAAAGCTTTCAGACATTAAGAATGATTTTATCAACAACATGACCCACGAGTTCAAAACGCCCATTTCCACCATTGCATTGGCGGCGGAAATGGCCCACGAGAACTCGGCTTCTTTAATGGAAAACCCCAAAGCTGCACGACTGGACCGCTATCTGGGTATTATCCGCGAGGAAAACAAAAGGCTTGGGACACACGTGGAGAAGGTATTGCAAATGGCATTGCTGGATAAAGGTCATGTTAAACTAAAAATTACCGACGCCAATATCCATGACCTGATCGGTAAGGCTTTAAATGGTCAGAGTGTCCAGATCGAACAGAAAGAAGGCGAAGTCGATTTGAATTTTGATGCAGAGGAAGATGTAGTGGCCGCGGATGAGGTACATATCTCTAATATCCTCAATAACCTCATCGACAATGCGATCAAATACTCGCCCGAGAAGCTGCATTTGAATGTCACTACTAAGAATGAGAACGGCGGTATTGCCATTTCGATCGCCGACAAAGGCATTGGCATGAGCCGTGAGCAGCAGCAGCGGGTGTTCGACACATTCTACCGCGTGCCTACTGGTAATGTCCATGATGTGAAAGGTTTCGGGCTCGGGCTGAGTTATGTAAAAAAGATGGTTGAGGCGCACGAAGGAATCGTCCACTTGCAGAGTAAACCGGGTGAGGGAAGCACATTTACGATCTGGCTGCCGGTCCGCAAAGAGGAGCAATAGTTTAGAAATATCGCCTGTAACCCCTAACTTGCCGTCATTTTAAGACGACCAACCGACAGTTACGGTAAATTTCTGAATAGACAATGATTTCCAAAACTTATGCCCCTCAGGAGATAGAGGATAAATGGTACTCCTACTGGATCGAGAACAAGTTCTTTCAATCGAGTCCTAATCCCGATAAAGAACCCTACACCATTGTGATCCCGCCGCCGAACGTCACAGGCGTGCTGCATATGGGGCATATGCTCAATAACACCATTCAGGATATTCTGGTCCGCAAGGCGCGGATGGAAGGCAAAGAGGCCTGCTGGGTACCCGGCACCGACCATGCTTCCATCGCCACAGAAGCCAAAGTGGTAGCCATGCTCAAGGAACGCGGTATCAGTAAGCGCGACCTTACCCGCGACGAGTTTCTTGAGTACTGCTGGGAATGGACCCACAAATACGGTGGTATTATCCTGCAACAACTCCGCAAGCTCGGCGCTTCCTGTGATTGGGACCGCACGCGCTTCACGATGGAACCGGATTTGTACGATTCGGTGATCGACGTATTTATTGACCTATACAACAAGGGCGAGATTTACCGCGGCCACAGGATGGTGAACTGGGACCCGCAGGCACGCACGACCGTTTCCGACGAAGAAGTGATCATGAAAGAGGTGAACCAAAAGTTGGTTTATCTTCGGTATCCTTTGGAAGGAGCGCATGGAGGAGGTAGTATGGAGGAAGGAGTTGTAATCGCAACTACACGGCCAGAGACGATTATGGCGGACGTTGCAATTTGTGTGAACCCTGCGGATGAGCGTTACCAGCATTTGATTGGTAAAAAAGTACTGATTCCTCTGATTAATCGCGCGATTCCGATCATTGCAGATGAATATGTGGAAATGGAGTTTGGAACGGGTTGTCTGAAAGTGACGCCTGCGCATGATACCAATGACTACGAACTCGGCAAACGTCACAACCTGCCTATTATCGATCTTCTGAATGAGGATGGTACATTGAATGATAAGGCGCAGATTCTCGTTGGCGAAGATCGTTTTGCGGCGCGGAAGAAGATCATCAAAATGCTCGATGAGTCAGGTAACCTGGTGAAAGTCGAGGAATATAAGTCCAATGTGGGCCATTCCGAGCGTACCAATTCGGTGATCGAGCCGCGACTTTCGGAGCAGTGGTTTTTGAAAATGGAGCAAATCAGTAAGCCTGCATTCGAGAATGTGATGAATGATACGGTGCAGTTGATCCCTGCGAAATTCAAGAATACTTACCGCCACTGGATGGAGAATGTCCGTGACTGGAACATCAGCCGCCAGCTTTGGTGGGGCCACCGCATTCCGGCCTATTACCTGAACGACGGCACTATCATAGTCGCGAAGTCGAAACGCGAGGCATTGCGGAAAGCGCAGCACGAGTACCAGCTCTTTGCATTAACAGAAGAAGACATTACCCAAGACCCCGACGTGCTCGATACCTGGTTCTCGTCGTGGCTGTGGCCGATCTCGGTTTTCAATGGCATCAAAGAGCCAGATAATGAAGAAGTTAATTATTATTACCCGACAAATGACCTCGTAACTGCCCCTGAGATCCTTTTCTTCTGGGTAGCGCGGATGATTATCGCAGGCTATGCATATCGCGGCCAGTATCCGTTCAAGAATGTGTACCTGACCGGTATCGTTCGCGACAAGCAGGGCCGCAAAATGTCGAAATCGCTGGGTAACTCGCCCGATCCGATTGATTTGATCGATCAATTTGGCGCGGACAGTATCCGTACCGGCATGCTTTTCAGCTCTCAGGCGGGTAATGATTTGCCTTACGACGAAAAGCTGATCGAGCAAGGCCGGAACTTTGGTAACAAGATATGGAATGCGTTCCGCTTGGTAAAAGGCTGGACTGTGGACAGCGAGCTGCCTGTTCCGGAAGGCTCCAAGCTGGCAGTGCAGTGGTTTGAGAGCAAATTGAACCAGAGTCTGGCCGAAGTGCAGGATCACTTTTCGAAATTCCGTATCTCGGATGCATTGAACTCGGTGTATAAATTGATTTGGGATGATTTCTGTGCGCAATACCTGGAAATGATCAAGCCGGGATTCGAGCAACCGATCGACCGGTCGATTTACGATTCAACGCTCGACTTCTTCGACCGTTTGATGCGCTTGCTGCATCCGTTCATGCCCTTTATTTCAGAAGAAATCTGGCAGAATATTATTGAAAGGGGCGAGAAAGAATCCATTTGTATCGCGCACTTTCCGCAAGCTGCTGAATACGACCAGGCATTGCTGAATGATTTCGATATTCTTTTTGAACTTGTTTCGTCGATCCGTAACCTGCGCAATGCAAAAGGGATTAGTCCCAAGACCGCATTGCCGCTGGCAATCCGCACCGAAGCTGGCGACCGCTACAATGCATTAACGCCATTGATCGAAAAGCTGGCGAATGTGGAAGGCATTAGCTATGTAACAGCCGAAGGCGAAGGGAATTCTTTCCGGGTGAAATCCGATGAGTTCTTCGTGAACCTGGCCGATGAGCTTGATGTGGAGGCGGAACGCGAGAACTTGCAACGGGAGCTGGGATATACGCAAGGCTTCCTTGATTCAGTGATCAAGAAGCTTTCGAATGAACGTTTTGTCGCGAATGCGAAAGGAGACGTCGTCGAAAAAGAGCGCCAGAAGCAAGCTGATGCCGAAGCGAAGATCTCTACATTGACTGACGCATTGGCGAGGCTTAAATAAGCGTCAAAAATAAAACGCATACGTAAAGCACAGGGCATAAGCGCCTTGTGCTTTCTTATTTTGCTAGAATACGGTTTAATGTCGTACAGACATTTAAAAAGTGCAACGCGACGACCATGTAAATGGCTCACCCTTAGGATTAATCAATGAATTAATGGAGAGATAATCATATTAATTTTTAAAAAAATTTATTAGGTCAAACTGTTTGGAAATGGGAAAAAACCGGATGTAAATTTCATGACAATCTCATGTAATTCAATTGAATATGGCGACGAAATCAGTACAGGAACTGGTGGTGCCGGTGGGTGTCACACTCGACCGCTTCATCATGCACAGCCAAAGCGCATTTCCTTATGCGACCGGTGAGTTATCGCAGCTACTCCGGGACATCGCACTTGCGGGAAAAATCATCAACCGGGAAATCAACCGGGCCGGGCTGGTCGACATTGCGGGTGGAAGCGGGACGGAGAATGTGCAGGGCGAGGACCAGCAGAAACTCGATATCGTCGCCAATGTCCGTTTTATCCGCGCATTGAAAAACGGGGGAGAAGTTTGCGCCATCCTTTCGGAGGAAGAGGAAGACATTATACACACTGGAAATAACCACGGGAAATATGTGGTGGCGATGGACCCGCTGGACGGATCTTCCAATATTGATGTAAATGTCTCGATCGGTAGCATTTTTTCCATTTACCGCCGCATAACGCCTATTAATGGCCCGGCTTCGATAGAGGATTTTTTACAGGGCGGTCGGAAGCAGGTCGGGGCAGGGTATATTCTTTACGGTTCCTCGACGATGCTGGTGTACTCTACCGGCGATGGCGTGAATGGCTTTACGTTCGACCATTCGCTCGGAGAATTTATTTTATCACACAAAAACATAGGTACCCCGGCCGAGGGAAAGATCTACTCGGTAAATGAGGGGCATTATCACAGCTATCCGAGATTTGTGCAGCAATACATTGCGCAATGCAAGTCTAAAAATTTCAGCGCGCGCTACATCGGTTCGCTCGTGGGCGATTTCCACCGTAATATGCTCAAAGGCGGCATTTATCTTTATCCTTCTACCAAAAAAGACCCGAAGGGCAAGCTGAGGCTGCTTTATGAATGCTACCCGCTGGCATTTATCGCCGAAAAATCAGGTGGAAAAGCGAGCGATGGTTTTGGTAGTATCCTCGACATTGTGCCGCAATCGTTTCACCAGCGCTCGCCGATTTATATAGGCTCTGCCGGGCTTGTCGATGACGTTGTGAAAGGCTGATAACCGGCTACCGTTTTAGTTTTCGTACCTTTGCGTCATGCAAGAGACGCAAAATACATTCGAGCAATTTAAGCTCAACCGCCAATTGCTCAATGCGATTGAAGAAGCAGGCTATACAGAACCGACCCCTATTCAGGAACAGGCGATCCCAGTGGCACTGGCGGGGCAGGATATTCTTGGCATAGCCCAGACAGGTACTGGCAAGACAGCCGCATACACATTACCATTATTAATGCGCATCAAATATGCCCAGGGACAGCATCCGAGGGCTTTGATTTTGGCCCCCACTCGCGAGCTGGCAATGCAGATCTCGGAGGCCATTTTGCAACTTTCAAAATACACCGATATCCGGACGGTAGTCCTTTATGGTGGTGTCGGCCCGAAGACGCAGATCGAAGAGCTTCGTAAAGGCGTCGATATTATCGTAGCTACTCCGGGGCGATTTATGGATTTGTATTTCCAGGAAGAAATCGTTGTCAAGCATCTGAATGTAATGGTACTCGATGAGGCCGATAAAATGATGGATATGGGTTTTATGCCGCAGATCCGCAAATTGCTGGAAATCATCCCGACCAAAAGGCAGAATATGCTTTTCTCAGCAACATTTTCGGGAAAAGTTGAACACCTCTCTCACGAATTTCTCGAATTTCCAATCCGTATCGAAGTTACCCCGCAGGCAACTGCGGCTGAAATGGTATCGCAATCGCTTTACGAGGTTCCCAACTTCCGCACGAAAGTTAACCTGCTATCCTATTTATTAGGAGATAAGGAGACCTTCATACGGGTGCTCGTGTTCACGCGCAGCCGTGAGGTAGCCGGGCTGGTGCATCAGAACCTGCTGAACCGAGTTATTCCCGAAGCGGAACTGCGAGTAATCCACGCAAATAAGGGTCAAAACACGCGCATTAATGCGATGGAGGCATTTCGTGAGGGGCAAATCAGGGTTATGGTCGCTACCGACGTTGTTGCGCGTGGAATCGATATCACCGAGGTGAGCCATGTCATCAACTTCGATGTGCCGCTAATCTACGAGGATTATGTACACCGGATCGGCCGTACCGGCCGCGCCAATAATATTGGCAGCGCCATTACCTTTATGACCGTCGCCGATGAGTACCATATCGGCAGGATCGAGGCGATGATCCGAACGGAAATCCCGAGGACCGAATTCCCCGACGAGGTGGAGATCGCCGAAACGCCGTTCCAGGAGCGGCAGGATATGCTGCGTGAGATAGATAATCAAAAACGAAAAGCCGACCCGACTTTTAAGGGCGCATTTCACGAAAAAAAGCGGTACATCCCGACAACCAAAAAGCCGTCAGGGAATACCGGTAAAGGCCGCAGGGGAGCAGGCGGAAGAAGTAAACGAAGGTAATGCAATACAATTCCAATAAATCCGTTTAACTTGGACAATAGAAACCTGTTCTTCTATTTAAGTCAATTATGAAAGAGTCTGTTGTAATTTGGCTTGCCATTTTGATACCTGTGATGGGCTTTGCTCAAAACACGCATCTGGCGAGCGCGGGTACAAGCACAGATACAAATGTTGCCACCAAAAAGCCTCTTGATTTAAAAGAGAGGCGGGTTCTCCCGCTCTTCGGGGAAGTGAGTAAGACATCGGAGCAGATCGACGAAGAGATCAAATTCCTGAGTGAATGTGACAAATCATTTTCCAATCGCGCAGAGGCGAGCAGCTTTTTTGCAGCCCGTGCCTGGGAATATTTGCAGGAAGGTTCTCTCGACACGGCCTGTTACCGATTCAATCTCGCCCAACTGCTGAACGACAAGAACGTGGAAACTTACTGGGGTCTGGGCGTTGTATCCTACCAGCGTGAAAACTGGGTTGATGCTAAAAGAATGTTGAGTAAGGGCGTAAGCTTGCAGGCCGACAATGTACCGTTGCTGGTAGACCTGTCGACGGTGGAACTTAAACTGTACGCAATTAGCAGTCGGGAAGAGGAGTTGGACGAGGCGGCGGAATTGCTGAAACGTGCGGTCTCTATTGATTCTACTTACGCATTGGGGCAGTACAATCTGGCATTGTTGCATTACAATCTCAATGAGCTCGACAAGTCATGGGATCATTTGCACAAAGGACGTACGCTCGATTTCAGCCAACTGAACCTCGATTTCGTAGAGCTGTTAAAAGCCAAAATGCCTGATCCACATGGGTTCTTCAAGTAAGCGGCATTGTTTAGAAATTCAAAGTCTCCCAACCGGGAGACTTTTTTTATGCGTGGGTACCCCTCACGAAACTACTTAGCATGTCTTTCGTTATGTCTCGTGGAGTCGAAGGCACCCTGCGTAAACGCCTCCGACTCCGCGAGACATAGTCTTTACTGAAAGAAAAATCCTGTTGGCGCAACGCCCACTTTGATAGAATCGACCACGCTGCCATCCGTGCGGTAGCGTATCGCGTAACCTGCTTGCGCGTACGACGGTGTAACACCTGCATAGAGCAACCCTTGTGTAGGATCAACCGCCAGTCCTGTGAACACACGTGGTATCAGAGGCGTAGTCATGGCGATCTGCGCGTCGCCAATACCGAACTTATAAGTGGCACCAAGCTCCCTGCCATTGCTATCGAACCATGAGAGCACGAAAAAGATCGATCTGAGGTCGGTGCTAAAAGTGAAGTTGCCCGGTGACTTGAAGCCTTCCGTGGCGATCGCTAATGTAGTTTCCGTTGCATTTGTTTCAGTATTGATGCGGAGGACTTTGTCATTGGCATTGACCCACAACTTACCATTCGCATCGAGCCCTACCGGATTCGCAGCACCCTGTGTTGCAATTGGGGAGCCCGCCTCTTCGGTAGTAGTATTAATGATGGTCAGCTTGTTGCCGGCTCCCCAGGGTGTAGAGCCTACAAAAAGTTTCCCATTTGAATAGACCAGGTTCTCGGGGCCGTCGGCGACGTTTATCTTTTTGGTCACCTTTTTAGTAGCCAGATCAATAACAGCGATATAGCCGGTAGTGTATTTTAGATCAGCATTGGTTCCCCAACACGATACATAAGCCTTGCTGCCAGTAATTACTGCTTCGCGAGGGTTTTCAATATCGGGCGCGCCAATCGAAGCTTCGCTCTTAAATGTATAGCTGTCCACAAATACAACCTTGTCCTGCCCGGCGACCGAGTTGTCGACCAGAAGGATGCCTTTCCCATCTGCAGCTACGAAATCCTGTACGCCACCTTGTAATGCAGTCCCGTTGGCAGCAGCGAAAATGTCGGCATCGGCCGTGTTTCTCTCGCGGGGGAAGAAGGATACAGAACCGTTGTTTTGCGAGAAATTACCTTCATTAGACACAAAAACACCACTTACATAATCGCCTTTGGGATCCGGGTCACTCTGGTTACAAGACCATACCAACACTGCCGAAAACGCTACTGCTAATGAACTGGCTAACTGTTTTTTCATTTTCATTGAATTATTGAGAATCATAACTAAAGGTTAAACTTACTGCATAACTTCTTCCCGGCATCGCATTATTTCTGACATTTAAATAAAACTTGTCCGTAACGTTGCGGATCTGACCCTGGACGAGGAGTTTCATTTTGCAGGCGGAAATAGAGGTCTCGGCCAGTAGGTTCACCAAGCCATAGCCGTCCAGAAACTGCGAATTATCAAAGGTGGTATAGCGCTTGCCGGAACCTTGGAACTGGCCTGTTAGACGGGTGAACTTGTATTGGATAAATGCATTTGCGTTCGCCGAATGCTCAGGTACAAAAACTAGTTGCTTCCCCACGATGTCCTGTGAATAATTATCATAAGCCTTTTCCTGGCTGCTTCTGTTAAGCGCGTAACCGGCATCCAGTCCGGCCAGCCAGGATCTGGTTTGGCGCTGATAACTCATTTGCAACTCCAATCCCCTGGCGAGTACCTGTTGCAAATTCTCGACCCGGTAATTTCTCGACGGGTTCCAGTAAGTCCACTCTTTAATACGGTTATGGTAAAAAGTTGCGGAAGTCCGCAGCGTACCGCCGAAAGCAGATTTGAAAGTTTGTTCGAGACCCGCTTCCTTATTCCAGCCTGTTTCCGGGCGGATATCCGGATTGCCCAGGTCTTTCCAGTAACGTTCATTCAGTGTTGGAACCCGGTAACTTCTTCCGTAGGAGCCTTTGGCAATCAGTTTGTAATCTTCTTTTTGCACTACATTAAATTCAATACCTATTGACGGTGTAAAAGGCGGATTAAAACTACTGACAAGTCCCTGCCTCAGATTGACCGAAGTAATGAGACGAGATGTTGCCTGCCAGCGCGTGAGGAGAAATACATCGGTGCGATTTTCGCTTATTGGCGAGCGGTCATAGCCCGGCACACGTGAGCGATAATGCGTCCATTCGCTACCGGTTTTAATGGAGACGGTATTCAGGTTGCTCCCGATATTTATCAAAAAGTCTTTTTCAATTCTCGTGGCAAACTTATCGGTTACCGAATGGTCGGGGCGGGAAAGGTCGCCCTTGGCGTAATCGATGATGTCGCGTACCCAGGCTGTGCGTGATGTGAGCGTCCCGATCCGGTAACGGAGCATCGTTCGGTATGCCGTGGTGCGCGTCATCTCACGGCCTTGCTCGTCGGGCGTCAAAATTAGTTTGTTGTCGGTAAGCCAGACATGCGCCGAGATTTCCTGGTCTTTTTTTGATTGGAAAAACAAGTCTTGTACAATGCCTTTCTGAAATGTTTCGGTTGGTAAAAGCTGATAATTTCTGCGAAAAGGTTTAGGGTAATTATTATTCATACGACCATCATAAAACGCAGTTTTCCCCGAAAATGACCAAAGGCTATTCAAACTCGTGGTATAGCGAAGGTCAGCATGAGTTTGGTGGTTTTTAAAGCTCTCTTGCTGCCTGCCTATCGACGCGTGAAATGGCTGTACCGATGCACGACTATCAAGCAAGATGCTTCCCCCGACGGCGTCCGAGCCAATAACGCTGGCTGATGAGCCATATTGAACGGAGAGTTGGTCGAAACCGGCAACAGGGATAGTCGAAAAGTCTGTTTGTCCAAGAGTAGGTGCATTGATATTAAGCCCGTTCCACAACACTGCGGTATGATTGGCCGACGTGCCTCTGAATGAGGAAGTGCTCAATTGCCCGGGGCCATAGTTTCGGAATGCAATAGGAGTAAATGCAGAAAGTACGTCGCTGATATTCTGGAACCGCGCCTGCGCAAGAACGGCCGAATCAATCGGCTGTATTTTCAGGCCACTCATGAACCGTTGCGGTACAAAGCCTCTTACGATCACCGGTTCGAGCGCAATGGAATCACTTTGGGCACAGGCAGGTATAGAGAAAGCCAGGCTTGCCCATAACATCAGTCTAATCAGAAATTTCCTGTCGGTTAACACCCTACTTCACACGATTGGCATCGATCTTCCGTTTTTCCTCCGAAAACGTTCCGATCAAATGCTCTGGCAGGTCTCCTGGCTCGTCTTTCGTGTCCCTTGCCTTCCCGTTTTAGAAACAGTGGCATTGAAGATCGGGCACGTATCGGTTGACTTACAGTTGCGGGGACAGCTTCCGGTTGTGCGGAATTCCCTATTAAGCCTAATTGCTGACTAAAAGCAGCTTATGGCACCAAGCGTAGCAAAGTTAGACATTTTCACTGACTTTCTGTTCTTTGCGATAACCGCTATCTTTGCGGCAAATTTTGATTGCTTTTGGCTACCTCAACAGATAAGTTTTCGGCTACATCCTCCCTCAAAGGCATTTATCTCATGCTGGGAGCCGCTTTTTTCTTTTCGCTTACATCGGCGATTTCCAAATGGCTTGGGCGCGAATTTCACATCGTCCAGCTGGTATTTTTCAGAAACATCGTCGGTGTGGTTTTTATTATTAGCAGCATTTGGCAACGGCCGTTGAGGCAGGAAGGCGGTAAATTAGGGTTACTGATTTTTAGGGGAGTAGTGGGTACATTGTCGCTATATATGCTCTTTTACGCGATCCAAACGCTCGGACTTGGACGCGCATCGACCTATCAGTACACCTATCCGATTTTCCTCGCACTTTTCTCCTGGTTGCTGATTGGAGAAACACTGAATTCAAAGGAATGGATGGCCATTTTTGTTGGTTTTACAGGAATCCTTTTCGTTTTTCGTCCTGACCTTTCGTCATCTCTGAGAGATAATGGGCTGGGTTTGGGCAATGCTTTGCTAACGGCCATTTCCTATCTATCGATACGCCAGCTCGGAGTCGTGTACGACACGCGTGCGATTATTCTGTCATTTATGCTCAGCGGCATTGTTATGCCCATTTTATCGATGCTCGTCGGTACTTATTATCCGATGGAGCACCTCGACTTCCTCATCGGGACTTTCAAATGGCCACAGCATGCTTATCATTGGCTGGGCTTTCTGACATTGGGGCTCACGGCACTTTTGGGGCAGAAAATGCTTACGCAATCTTTCACCTACGACAAAGCCGGGCGCGTCGCCGCGGTGGGTTACTCCAATATCCTGTTCTCTGTTTTGATCGGGTTTTTAATGGGAGAGGCCATTCCTACATTATCCATGCTGACAGGCATGCTATTGATCATCGCCGGCGGCATATTGGTTTCATTTGCCAAAACCAAAAAGGCTTAGAGTAACCCATTAAATGCGGGTCCGCTCGAACTCGCGTGTATTGGTTTCGTCAAAAATGCGTTAAATTGAGAAGACTTTGCTGGCTTCCATATTGAGTAGCAGTTTGAAGATCAGTGTGGCAATGATTGGTGTCACAGATCTGTTTAAATAGGAAATCTACAAATAGCATGAAACGAATCCTTTCTTTACTCACGATATTTTCTGTAATGCTTGTATTCCTTAGCGGTTTCAAAGCTGACACGGACAGCAGACCAGCGGAAGGAATCCACTGGCTGACCATTGAAGAAGCATTTGTCAAAATCCAGACGGAACCCCGCAAGGTGTTGATCGACGTGTACACCGATTGGTGTGGCTGGTGTAAGGTCATGGATCGCGAGACGTTCAAGGACAAGGCTGTCGCCGACTATATCAACAAGAAATACTACGCCGTCAAGCTCGACGCCGAACAAAAGGCGACAATCAAGTTAGGTGACAAACAGTTTAAATACCTCGAACAGGGCGGTCGCGGCATCAATGAAATCGCGTTGGCCTTAACCAATAATCAGCCGAGCTATCCGACAACCGTATTTCTGGACGATCATTTCAACATAATCCAGCCACTCCCGGGTTATCTGAAAGCAAAAGAATTTCATCAGATCATCACGTTTTTTGGAGAAGATTATCACAAAAAACAGGACTTCGAGGGATATAAGGCGAAGACGTACGGGGAATTGTATCCTGCGAAGTAGAGAACGTTCAATTCACTCAACTTCCTAACTTAAAGTTTATTAACACCGAATGTGTTTTGAAACCCATCAAAACAAAATTCTTATATTAACTTTAATAGGTAAGTATGAAATGCAGTGAAACTGGCTTTTTTCGAGGATGATTTCAGTTATAGTACTGATGAGATCGAGCTAAGACATTTTAACGACAAGCCTGAAAGATCGGTGTACTAGTTAAAGTCATTTAGAAGCTAAACCGCTTCCCCTTCCTGCATCCGTTCCGCGTTCTCTGCAATGCGGAGCTTCTCAATTAGTTCGGCGATGTCGCCTTCCATTACAGCCGGAAGATTGTATACGGTATAACCAATACGGTGATCGGTAATGCGGCTTTGCGGGTAGTTGTAGGTTCGAATTTTATCAGAACGATCCCCACTGCCCACCATCGATTTCCGTTGCGAACTGATGGCGTCATTGTGTTTCTTCAACTCTATCTCGTACAGGCGGGAGCGTAACACGCTCAATGCTCGGTCTTTGTTCTTTAACTGCGAACGCTCGTCCTGGCAACTTACGACAAGTCCCGACGGGATGTGCGTCAGACGCACCGCTGAATAAGTGGTGTTAACCGACTGTCCACCCGCGCCTGACGACTGGAAAGTGTCGACACGGACGTCGTTCATGTTGATCTGCACATCGACCTCTTCCGCTTCGGGCAACACCGCTACGGAAGCAGCGGAAGTATGAATGCGGCCCTGGGATTCCGTCTGAGGAACACGCTGAACGCGATGCACACCCGATTCGAATTTCATCTTACCATAAACATCCTCGCCTTCGACTTTGCAAATAATTTCTTTGTAGCCACCATTGGTTCCTTCGGTATAATCCATCACTGACGACCGCCACCCCATTTTTTCAATAAAGCGCTGGTACATCCTGAAAAGGTCGCCGGCGAAAATAGCGGCTTCATCGCCACCTGTACCGCCACGGACTTCGAGGATAATGTTGCGGCTGTCGTTCGGGTCTTTTGGGATGAGTAGTTCTTTGATCGTCTGTTCGAGTTCTTCCAGCTTTGGTACCAGGTCGTCGAGCTCTTCCTTGGCCATTTCCCGTAGATCTTCGTCTTTTTCGGTAGCTATCAACTCTTTGGTGCCGGCAATGTCCTTCTGCAACTTTTGGTAAATCACATATTGCTCTACGATTTTGCCAAGGTCTTTATATTCCTTGCTGATCTTGGAATAACGTGTGGAGTCGGACACAACTTCCGGTTGAATGATTTGCTGGGAAACTTCTTCAAACCGTTCTTTTATAGCTTCTAATTTATCGATCATCTTTATTGAATATCTTTGGCACGACGCATTCGGGGCACAAAGATACGCATTTTAGCTAAATGAATGGTTTCAAGAGGCTAGGGTAGTGTGGCCGCTAAAATGCCGTACGATTATTTAGATTAACGTTTGGAACAATGAAACAACTAATATGCATCGTAGCGCTGGGGAGCATAGTTGCCAGCTGCGATTTTAAAAGCGGCCGTATCGAGAACACGAAGGAATTAAACCGGGAGATCAAGGCTTCACAAATAAAACGTGTCACAAACGTGCAACTAATTTCTTCCGCAGATGAATGGGGAAAGAAAATAGCTCAGATTGCGGAGAAATCCTTAAAAACTGAACTCGAAAGGAAACCCGACACGGGCCTGGCGCATTGTCAGGATCTGAGTGGCATTCCCGTTATAGCTGCGTTGCAAAAGGAATATGGGGTTAAAGTGCAGTTGCTAGGGACCAAAGACCTCAAAAATCCCGCCCTTGATCCGAAAGAGCGGGAGATTCTGGACGCATATGCATATAGTGCCAAGAGCAATACGCAGGCAGGGGACAATTTGCAGCAGCTCAACGATACGTTACTGGTTTACAATGCGCCGGTGTCGCCAGGAAGTGTCATTTGCAAAAGATGCATGGCAGGTCAGGATACGACCTTCGCTGTCTGGCGATTGCTTTTTAATAAAAAGGAGATTATCAGGAAGCTCGATGCCAAGCAGTTGAAAGATTGATAGAGCTGTAATGGAGTATTGCCTGGCTTCTGAGCAATACTCCATTTATATTACTTCCCAACAACCTGGTAGATATCATACCAATCTTCCCGGCTCAGCTTGATATCCGAAGCACTCGCGCCATTGCGGATACGCGCTTCGGATAGAGAGCCAATGATGGGCAATGTGCCTAATTTCATCAGCCATGCCACGGCAGTCTGCTCGATATTGGCATCATACTTTTTGCCAACTTCTTCCAGTTTCGCTCTTAAGCGAACGGCTTTTTCGTCCGTGCCATTGAGAATTTTTCCTCCGGCCAGCGGTGCCCATGCGAGAGGTTTGCTAAAACTTTGCTTGATAAAGTCGATCCGGCCGTCTTCGATGGCCGTTGTGTTCATCAAATTCAGCTCGATGTGGTTTGTTACGATCGGTATACGAAGGTAGGATGCCAGCAATTGATGTTGAAAAACTGTAAAATTGGCTACACCAATATGCTTCGCCTTACCGGAAGTTACGATTTCGGCCAGTGCCATGGCTGTTTCCTCGGGGTCGGCCAGCAGATCGCTCTGATGAAGTAGGAAAATGTCGAGGTAATCGGTTTTGAGCCTTTTCATAGAGCCGTTAATACTATTGATAATGTGCTCGCGTGAATTATCGTGATAGGTCAGATATTTATCCTTCGATTTCCGGATACCGCATTTGCTGAACAGCACGATATCCTCTCTTTTGAAAGATTTGTTACTGATGATTTTGCCGAAGTGCTCTTCAATGGTATGCTCGCCGTAAACGTCAGCATGGTCGAACGTATTGATACCCAGGTCGAGGCACAGGTTGACCGTCTTTTCAATCTGTGTAGTGGTGACGGCTCCTTCGTCGGTCCATCTCCAGAAACCATAAATTGCTTCCGAGACCTTCGGGCCGGAATCGCTGAGGCTTACTTTTTTCATCGGTGGTAGTTTGAATTCCTGCAAAAATATCTATTTCTCCAATCGTTTGGCCTTTACGATCAGATAAAAGTCGTTGTCCAGTTCGAGGTACCCGTAATCGTAAACAAAGTGATAAATGCTGCCTTTGAGCGTTGGGCGAATGTTGGTAATGAGGTTGAAGTCAAAACCTTTCGACAATAAAATGTGCTTGGTCGTTTTGGATTTATCCTCTGGACAAAGTTCTTCCAGAATCCGGCGATTCTTGCGGAGTTGGTTATTGATATTCCTTAAAATATTGTAGGAATCTGAATTAAGCCGGTTGTTGAAACTGTTCCGGCACATGTCGGAGCAGAACTTCTTGTCCATTCTGCCCACGAGGGCTTTTCCGCATTCCTGGCAATTTTTCATGTCTTCCTGATTCGTCCGCACCGGTTAGGGCGGGTCGGTGTGCATAGATTTACTTTAAATGCAATATAGTGAAATTCATTTGGTGGATGCACAGGCCCTGTTTTTCCGCTTGCAAACGGCTGCAAATGTTTTCATATGACTGTAAGTAGTTAATAACCGAGTCTTTTTGTTCAACGACCACACCTTTGCAATGCCGGTTCGTCATTGTCGGCATATTAATCAATCATTGATCATCTAAACAGCAGCAGTTATGAACTCGGTAAAATTGGTCGGAAACGTAGGTCGCGAAATCAATGTGAAGGAATTTGAAGGTGGTAAAATGCTCACCTTCTCTCTGGCAACGGACGAAGACTATGTGAACAGACACAAGGAAGAAGTCAAAAATACGGTGTGGCACCAGGTCGTCGTGTGGCGGGAGCTGGCGCAACGGTGTGAAACATTTCTGACAACAGGGAAAATGGTTTCCATCGAGGGACGACTTACTTACCGGCAATTTTTAGATAAGGAAAATCGCACGGTTCGGCGTGTGGAGGTGACTGCCCATAAGGTGGAGGAAGTTGTTAAGAAGCAGGAGGCAGGGGTTTGAAACAAGGGAAAAAATGGCCTCATGCCAGGTAAGACATGAGGCCGCTTATTTTTAAAGACTTTTTTCCAGTGTCGCTTTCCAGTTGGTGTAAGCTTCGCGTGTCGCATCCACCAGTGCCTGGTCGGGTTCGATCGTGCGTAATGCCGTGAGTCCGACAAATGCGTCCTCGCGACTTTTGTAATAACCCAATCCGAAACCAGCCGCACGGGCCGCCCCCTGCGCTCCGTCGGTATTGTACAATTCAACAGTCGCGCCGGACACGTTGGCGAAAGTTTCGCGGAAAACAGGGCTAAGGAACATATTGGCCTCTCCAGCGCGGATGTTTTGTAGCGAGACGCCCACGGTTTCCATGATCTCCATGCCATAATACAAGGCAAAGACAATGCCTTCCTGCGACGCGCGCGTGAAGTGGCTCAGGCCGTGACGGCTGAATTGCAGACCTTTAAAAGTAGCGCCCGGATCCTGGTTTTCGAGCATGCGTTCAGCTCCGTTGCCAAATGGTAAACAGAACAGACCGTCAGAACCCACAGGTGCCTGTGCCGCGAGGTTGTTCATTTCGGGATAGGATATATTTCCCTGGAATAAAGCATTGCGTAGCCAGCCGTTAAGGCTTCCCGTGCCGTTTACGCACAAAAGTACGCCATAACGCGAAGCGGAAGTGATCGGGTTGACATGAAGAAAGGTATTGACACTTGACTTTGGGTCAAATTTGATCTGATCGCTGACGCCGTACACCACCCCGGAGGTTCCGGCAGTTGCGGCTACTTCGCCCGGTTCAAGTACATTGAGCGAAAATGCATTGTTAGGCTGGTCACCGGCACGATAGGTTACCGGAATGCCTGCGCGCAGGCCCAATTCAGCGGCTGCTGCGGCCGTAACCTGTCCTTGTTCCGCAAAAGTCGGAAGAACAGTGGGAAGAATGTCCGGGCTAAATCCAAAGTGGTCAAATAGAAAATCCGCCGGACGCTGGTTCACAAAATCCCAGAATATACCTTCAGACAAGCCGGATGGTGTTGTAACCACTTCGCCGGTCATGCGTGCTGCCAGATAGTCGCCGGGCAGCATAAACTTATGCACTTTCGCATACACCTCCGGTTCGTTCTCCTTGACCCAGCCCAATTTGGAAGCGGTAAAATTGCCAGGCGAATTGAGTAGATGAGGCAAGACATATTCCTCACCCAATGCTTCCATTGCCCGATTACCAACTTCGACAGCCCTACTGTCACACCAGATAATAGATGGGCGGAGGACATTCAGGTTTTCGTCTACCACGACCAGCCCGTGCATTTGGTATGATATTCCTATCGCACCGACCTCGTCGGGTGAAATGTTTGCTTTTTGGATGACTGACCTTGAGGCCAGACATGCATTTTCCCACCACATCTGCGGTTGTTGTTCAGCAAAACCCGGTTTTGGTGCTGCAATGGTCATTTCCCTTTCAGGATAGAACGCGGAGGCGGCGACGGCCCCGGTATCTGCGTGAATTAAACAAGCTTTGACGGACGAACTGCCCAAATCGAATCCAAGGAAATACATTGCGAAATATGATTATTTTGATTTAAACTACTTCAAGATTTAAATATAAGTGCTAAAAAATACAAAAATGTTCAAATAAGCTTAAGAAAAGAAGTATAATAAGTGTAAAATATACACTTATATAATATTGTGGTGTTTAGATACAGGAAAAGATGCTAAAAACGGTCGTAAAATCGATATATTGATAGCACGACGAAACTAAAAGGTTGAATTTCCAGTCTCCTTTGTGTTTATCTTGCAAGAGGTCAAATTTCTATTGCGATATTTGGGTTAAAATTTAAGTTGCGAACATCCTTGATAGGGAATTATGAAGAAAGTTGTACAAGTCATTCTCATTGGTGGGCTGGTGTTGTTGTTCTCTGAATTTCGCCCTGCTGAAAAAAAGTGGGAAAAGCCATTCTCGCGTCTGGATCGGGAAATCAGACAGAACAGTAAGGCTTATGCAACACTTGGCGAGGCGACTAAAACGATCGGGCACAGACTTACTGGCAGTACCAATGGCGAAAAGGCTGAGGAATATGCATTTAAGTTGTTGAGAAGTTACGGCTTTACCGATGTAGTATACCAACCTTTCGAAGTTGAGGCGTGGATGCGGGATACGGTTACACTATCGATCGCACCGGGCAGCAGCGACAACTTCCGTGATGTCCCGGTGGTGTCATTGGCGCATTCTCCGGTGGAATCCAATTTACAGGGTGAAATTGTGGATGTAGGCAATGGGCTGGAAGAAGACTTTATAGCGCTAAAAGAGAAGGTGAAGGGTAAGATAGCCATGGCTAACATCAATCTGGTAGGTGTGACCGGAAAAAAGAATTTACACCGATCAGAGAAAACGGCGCTGGCGATCAAGTATGGTGCAAAAGGGATGATTATGGTCAATGGAGCGCCCGGAAAAATCCTGCTGACCGGTACCGCCTCTGTTACCGGAGCCATTATATCCATTCCCGCTGTTTGTATATCCAACGAAAGTGGTTTTGAGATTCGCAAGTGGATTAAAGATGAAGGACCACTTGAAGCACACATTGATATGCACAACATTGCCAAGCCGATTAAAGCGCGCAATGTAATTGCTACGTTAAAAGGCAAATCGGATGAAAAGGTGATCATAGGCGGGCACCTCGATTCATGGGATCTTGCAACCGGTGCGATTGACAATGGAATTGGATCCTTTGCAGTAATGGACGTTGCCCGGGCTTTCAGGACGTTGAAGGTAAAACCGGAGCGAACCATTCAGTTTGTTTTGTTCATGGGCGAAGAACAGGGACTTTTAGGATCAAAACATTTTGTAAGCGAGCTCAAGAAATCGGGGAATATCGATAAGGTTTCTTATATGATGAACCTCGATATGACCAACGATCCGAAAGGTGCCAATACATTTGGGCGGGACGAAATGAGCGAATTCTTCGCGAACGTCGGTCAGGCTATCCATGCGGTGGATAATGAATACAAGAATGAGACGGCGAACAGGGCAGGATTGCATAGTGACCATCAGCCCTTCATGCTGGAAGGTATTCCTATTGCCGGATTGTCGGGACATCTGGATCCGGGCGTATTACAGTGTTATCACGCCGATTGCGACGATTTCAGTCTCGTGAACAAAGACCAGCTGGAGAACACAGTGCGCATTGCATCCATGTACCTGTACGCACTATCCAACACGGAAAACATTGCGGTGAAGAAATTATCGGATCAGAAGACCCGTGAATTCCTGATAGCTCAAGGATTGAAAGAGGAACTGGTCATTGGCCAGGAGTGGCGTTGGGAATAGTAGTTAGTTAATGTCCCTCAGGTCAAGTTCAAAACCCGGTAGTATTTCACCACCTGAAACGACGGAAGTGAGAGGTATAGCAATTTCAGATGCGGTGGGAGAGAAGATTCTGACTTGGTTTTTAATCGGGTCAATCAACCAGGCTAATCTCACGCCCAGTTGAATCCAATCCTGCATCTTCAATTCTAGTTTTTTGAGACGGTCGGATGTTGACTTTAATTCGATGACAAAGTCCGGACATATGGGCGCGAAGCTTGTCTTGGCTGATTCTGACAATTTATCCCAGCGGTGTTTCTCAATCCAACTGACATCTGGCGAATACAAAGCTCCCGGTGCGGGTTGATAGCCAGTACTGGAATCGAAAACGTATCCGAGCTTAGTTCTTTTATTCCATATCCCGAGTTGAACGACTAATTCAGTGTTGATCAAACCGGTTTTGGTAAATGTTGGCGTCATAATGGTTAGTGTGTTATGAATATCCTTCTCGATCCGCAGATCCGGATTGTTTTGGCAGAGCAGGTATAATTCCTCCATGCCAAATTGCTCTCCTGCCAGATCGATCTCGTAAACGAAGGGTTTGTCTGTGAGCTCGATCTTTTCGAACGGTGAGTGGATGATCTTTTCCATAGCCATTGCTGTCTCTACTTTCATCATTAACAAATATAATCATTTGACGCCGGAAAGTTCGGCCCCAATGAGCCATGGAATTAGCATTTAACCTGAGGCAAAATGTCTGATGAAAGGCCAAATTCCAGATATTTGCACCGCAATTGATGAAACGATGCTAGTATTCCCGAACGCCAAAATCAATATCGGTTTAAACATTGTTGAAAAACGCGCCGATGGATTTCACAACATTGAGTCCTGCTTCTATCCTGTTGGCTGGTCGGATGCGTTGGAGATTACGTTGGCGGAGTCGTTTTCTTTTCATACCGATGGCATTGCCATTCCCGGCAGTACAAAGGATAATCTCTGCACGAAGGCGTACGAAATGCTGGCCAGTGATTACGACCTGCTACCTGTCAGGATACATTTGTTGAAAACGGTACCCATCGGTGCAGGGCTTGGCGGGGGATCGGCGGACGCGGCTTTTACCATCAAGGCATTGAACCAACTGTTCGACCTGGGCATTTCCATCGAGGAGCAGGAACAATATGCGCGGAGGATTGGCAGCGATTGTGCTTTTTTTATACGGAACAGGCCTATGTACTGTTTTGAAAAAGGGGATAAGTTTGACACGATCGACATTCAAATTTCAGGTAAATGGATCGTGCTGGTGAATCCGGGAATCCACATTTCGACCGTTGAAGCATATTCCGGGGTGGTGGCGAAACGAAGCGCAGAAGATTTACGTACTATACTTAGCGGACCGATCACCGAATGGAAAGATCGCGTGCATAACGACTTTGAAGCAACGCTATTTAAAAAATTTCCTCTATTGGAAACGATAAAGGACAAACTGTACGACCTCGGGGCGCAATACGCTGCGATGAGCGGTTCAGGATCTACAATGTTCGGTATTTTTGAGCATGAACAAAATTTGAAGCCTGATTTCCCCCATTTTCGGTTATGGCAGGGTTTTCTAAAGTAAATTTAACACCTGTGTTATGTATTAAGGTATTAAATAGTCGTTATATTCACTTTGATTTGCGCTTTTTAAGTCGTCAATAACTAGGAGATGAATCCAAAGCATACTACGAGGCAAACCGAAAACCCTTTTACCAAACGCCGCGAGCCGCTGGGCTTTATGCTTTGGTTAGGTGTTGCAGGTAGCTCTGTGCTTTTCACATCGATCTTCGTTATTTTTCTTCTACGTGCACATAAAGAGGCGGCCCATTTGGTGGCTTTACCGGATATGTTCTGGCTGAGTACGCTCGTGATTTTATTCAGCAGCATCACGCTGCATGAAGCGAACCTTGCCTTTGCGAATGAGCGATTTCTGCATTATCGGGTGTTTCTTGGAGCGACGTTGTTGCTAGGTTTCATCTTTATCCTGTTGCAGGCCGGGGGTTGGATGGAAATGGTCAACGCCGGTGTTTTCAGTGGTGTGAATACTTCGGAGGGCTTCATTTACCTGCTCACGGGCTTGCATCTTCTGCACATGATGGCTGGTGTGCTATATTTGAGCGATCTGTTCAGAAGAGCTATTAAGAACAGGAGTTACGTTGATTCCTTCGTTTACAGCGTCAATCCGCCCAATCGTCTTCGAATCAAGCTTTTCACCCGCTACTGGCATTTCACTGGCGCACTATGGCTGGTGGTGTTTATATTTCTGATCGTGCTGTACTGAACTAACCTCCCCCTGACGAAAAGCTGACGGTTCCTGAGTTGCATTCGAGATTTCGTATATTTGAATCAGAGATGCTTTAACATGATTCCCGCTTCGCCTCCGATCCGTACAGACCTTTTTTCGTTGTTCATTCTGTTGGGCTGTGTGCAGGGGCTCATTTTGTCCTACGTTTTCCTTTCACATTCAAAAGGCAGCACCCGGCAATCGAACCTCTTTCTCGGGATTGTCATCCTGGCGATGGCGATCATTATCACAGATGTATGGCTGGGATATACCAATTACATGTTCCAGGTTCTCTGGCTGGTCGATTTCAGTGAACCTTTAAACCTGCTGATCGCTCCGGCTACCTTTCTTTATATTAAAACCGGGGTAAACCAACGGTCAGACAAGCGGGGATGGTTACACATCATTCCATTCATGATTTACCTCGCGTACATGTGCCTGCTCATTTACCCGCAAGGCCTGGACTTCAAGTATAACGCTAACCAAGGCTCTTTTCATCCCGAAATGCCACGCCTTCCGACGAACAGTTACGGAAGTGAATGGATGTTTTATCCGAAATGGCATATCAATGATTTCACGTTTGCGAGCATGCTCATTTACCAGGTTGCAAGCATTGTGTTTCTAACGAAAGCTTTCCGGAAACGTGGCGTTTCTTTTTTCACAGGGGAAAAGAGTTCGCTGACATGGTTCAGGGACTTCTGCCTGCAACTGGCATTTCTGGTTGTCGTTTTCTTTGTTGTGAGGGTTTCGTTCAGGCATGACCTGGGCGATCATATTATTGCTGCATTCATTTCCCTGATTATTTACATCACCGGTTTTGCAGTCATAAGAAAGTCATTATTTTTTCAGGAAGCGAATGAAAAGGCCCCCAGGAAGTATGAGAAATCGTCTCTTACGCCCGAAATCCAGTCCGCAACACTCGGGAAATTGCAGGAGATTATGGTTTCGGAAAAATTATTTCTCGATCCCGGGTTCTCTCTGCCGATGCTTGCCAAACGGTTGGGTGTTTCGACCCATCACTTGTCACAAATATTGAATGAGGAGTTAAAGCAAAGTTTTTTCGACTTTCTCGGTGCGTACCGTATTCAGGAAGCCCGGCGCCTGCTTGCTGACGAGCAAAACGCATATATCAAAATAGAAGAAATCGGTCAGATGGTCGGTTACAATTCGAAATCGGCATTTAACACGTCCTTCCGCAAGGTAACCGGTTCGACACCCTCGGAATACCGTAAAAAGCAAGTTGATCAGAAGTTCTGACTTATCGGGAAGAACCTCTGACGGATCAGAACGGTCGTTTTGCCCTTGTTTCCAGCCCTAGTTTTGGGCATTAACTAATTCTGTTAGACATGGAAACAAAATTCAACCAATTTCATTCCACCTGCATAAATGCACGACGCTACGACCTGGACTGGCTGCGCGTCATCGCATTCGGCATTCTTATTTTCTTTCACGTTGGTATGTTTTTCAACCACTGGGGATGGCACATCAAAAACAACACCGTAACCCACGCAGTCGAGTGGCCGATGCGGTTCACAAGTCAATGGCGCATGTCGCTATTATTTATGATCTCAGGCGCGGGTGTCTATTTCGGTTTGGGCAATCGCACACCGGGAGCTTTTTTGAAGGAGCGGTTTGTAAGGATTTTTGTGCCGCTCGTTTTCGGAATGTTCGTGATTGTGCCGCCGCAGATATTTTTGGAGAGGCTTACGCAGGGCCAGTCTTACGATTACTGGGATTTTTACAAAACCGTGTTCCAATTTATGCCTTATCCGAAAGGAAGTTTTAGCTGGCATCATTTGTGGTACCTGGTTTATATCTTATGTTATTCACTGCTGGGGTTGCCACTACTACTGTTTCTGCGTCGCCGATCGGGGATTACAAGCGGTATAGCGGCTTTCTTTGCCAACCCATGGGCGCTGATCATCGTTCCGGTTTTGTGGCATGTCGGCGGAAGTTTTGTTCTGTCCGAACATTTTCCTACCACACATAATCTGGTAACGGATTGGAACGAGCATTTTCACGATTTCACACTGTTTGTGACCGGTTTTGTGATCTGCACGCAAAGTCGTTTCTGGGAAACATTGCAAAAGTATCGGCGGATTATGCTAGGAATCTGGATTACTTTAACCATCGCTCTCTATGCATTCTACTGGACCGTCGACCAGGATATGAATGTTTCTCAATGGCTGGTTTACGATCTCATCAAGACGACCAATGCATGGTGTATCCTTTTGTCGATCTTCGGCTATGGATATACTTACCTCCAATTCACGAACCCGCTCCTCAAATATGCGAACGAGGCGGTATACCCGTTCTATATCCTGCACCAGACGGTGATCATTTGCCTGGCCTACCCATTGATTAATGAGCCGGTGCATTGGTTTGTGAAGTTCATTTACCTCTGCATGGCAACATTTGTCCTATGCCTGGGACTTTACCATTTTGTGATCCGACGTAGCAATTTTCTGCGGGTGTTGTTTGGAATGAAGGCGATTAAGCAACGAAAATCGGACACTGAGGTAGCGCCTATTTCTTCAATATCTTGAATTCAACACGGCGGTTTTGCTGCTGGCCCTCGGGGGTGTCGTTTTTGGCAACAGGCTTGGTTTCTCCATAGCCTTTGCTGGCGACCCTGTCGGGCTCGATCCCTTTCCCGATAAGATATTCACGCACAGTGTCGGCCCGGGCCTGTGATAGGTCAATATTAAATTCCGCGCTACCGGTATTGTCGGTGTGCCCGCCGAGTTCGATGGTCAGCGTTTTATTTTCGGCCATCGAAATGGCTATGCGGTTTAATTCGGGAAATGATTCATCGCGAAGCGTAGCCTTACCTGTGGCGAAGAAGATGTTGTTGAGCCGTACGATCTGCCCTTCCTCGATCGGGATTAGCTTAAGGGATTTGTTGGCAATTTCTTTAAAGGTTTTTTCCTTGCCGGTGCCTGTTGAATCTGTAAGGTCGATATTCTCCCCTTCGGCTATGAAATTGGGCGCAACGGCACGCATGCTGTATTTCTGCCCGTAGGGGAGTATCAGCTTGTATTCTCCGGTAGTAGGGTTGGTGGTAGCAGTCCCTACTTCTTCACCAGTTGCCAGGTCTTCATAAATGATAGTTGCTTCTACGGGCTTGCCTGTTTTGGAGTCGATCACCTTGCCACTGATCATTACCACCGGGTCGGCTGGGGGAATAACGGCAATCGGTGCTTCGGCCGAGGAATCGGCTGGAGAAGTTTTGGGTTGGAGGTTGTAGCGGACAATATCTCCTTTGCCTTCTGTGTCTTTGAAGGACACCATATAAGCGAAGTCGCCTAATGCGGAAATGGTGTAGTAGGCGTCGTAGCCATCGGTATTGATCGCTGCGCCGAGGTTAACGGGCCTGCTCCATCTTTTCCAGGATTTATCAATCCGTTTGCTGTAATAGATGTCATTACTGCCTTGTCCGCCTTTCCGGTCGCTGGAAAAATAAAGTGTGACGCCGTCGGGGGCGAGAAACGGAGTGGTTTCCGTAAAATCCTCAGTATTGATCTCGGAACCAAGGTTTAAGGGCTTTGTCCAGGTGCCGTCCTTTTGTTTAAAACTGACGTACAAGTCGTCGGTTTTGCTGTTTTTCTTTTCACTGAAAGACATTACAAGCACTTTTCCATCATTGGAAAGATAGCCGCAGTCGAACTGCCCCTTGCTGAGCTTGGTATATCCCGGAATGTCCAGCTTGTTGGGAGCTGACCATCCCCGAGCCGTTTTTTTGCTGGTGGAAAAACCCCGCGTCTCGTAAGTTCCATTTTTATATGACCCTTTGATCAGCAGTGTATTACCGTCGGGTGTAATGCTGTAAAGACTGTTGTAATCCTCCTTATTGAGCGGTGAAGGCAGCCTTCTTGCTGGCGTCCATTTATCGCTTTTTAGTTCTGAAAACCAGATGTCCTGGCTGCCTTTCGGTCCGTGCGTGTTCTGAGGATGGCTTACCCTTGAAAAATAGATCGTTTTACCATCCGGGGAGATGATCGGACTAATTTCATTGAATTCGGTATTGACCGATTTTCCAAGGTTTTCCAGTTGCGCATAAGCACTTAGAGTGGTGGCGACCGTTACAGCTAACAGACAGAGAGCACGCATTGTTCTTTGATAGAATGGCTAGTTTTTATCTACATACAACGACCTGTCCAGCGGCTTATTTTCCGCTTTTCTCGAACGGAAGGTCTCCATTTTCTCAAGAAGCGTGGCAGGGTCGTCGGCAACTACCAAAAGCTCGCGGTTATCGGGACGCAAAAAGCCTTCTTCCACCATCTTGTCGAGTTGCAGCAGCAAAAGGTCGTAAAATCCGTTGACGTTCAGAAGTCCCACAGTGCCTTCGAAAATTCGGAGTTGCGACCAGGTTAGAATTTCAAACAGCTCGTCGAATGTGCCGTATCCTCCCGGCAGCGCAATGACACCATCGGACATCGATACCATTTTGGCTTTACGCTCGTGCATGGTGTCGACAAAATGCAGCTCCGACAGGGTTTTGTGGGCCACTTCCAGTTTAGCCAGGAAATTAGGGATAATGCCCGTCACAAATCCGGCATTGTCTATGGCTCCGTCGGCGACGCGGCCCATCAGTCCCATATTGCCTCCGCCGTAAATGAGTTTAATGTTTCGCCTGGCCAATTCTGCTCCTAACTCGTAGGCGGCCTCGGAATATAGCGTTTTCTTTCCCGGATTTGAACCGCAGTATACAACTATGGATTGCATCGGATATCGGAATATGTGTGGTTAGGACAGGATAGTTTAAGCTAGCACGTCCTGAGCTAGTTTTTTCAAATCAAGATCACCAAATGTGCCGGAACTCATTAGCAGCAAATTGGCATCTTTCCATGTAAGCGATTTCAGGAAAGCTGCTAGTTCGGATGAATCGGTGAAAATTTTCAGGTCATCACGCTTGAATGCTGTTCTGATGTCTTCTTCCGACAAACTTTCAAGCCTTTTGTGTTCCAGAGTCAGCGGGTTGTAATAGACAACAGCAATGTCTGCCGCCTTCAATTTGCGGCGATATTGTGACAAAAAGACTTTGTTAAGGCTGCTGAAAGTATGCAGCTCCGCGCATGCGACCAGCGTTCTCTCCAAAAATTGCTCCTTTAAAGCACTTGTGGTTGCTTCTACCTTAGAAGGTGCATGCGCAAAATCGCGGTACACATTTACGGAACCATTGCTTCCCAGCAGCTCCAGCCGCTTGGACGCTCCTTTGAACGTACTGATAGCCAGATAAAATTCTTCATCCGTGATACCCAGTCGTTCGCACACCTGACGGGCACCGCTGATATTTTTCATATTGTGACTACCGAAAACCAGCACCGGAACTTCGCTCTTTTCCGCGGTAATCAAGATTGTTTTGTTGTCCTCGATCCGGTGTGGATGCACATTATAAGGTATGCTTGCGACATCCGGACGTTCTTTTTGTCCGATCACATCCAGCATGTCGTCCGTTTCGTCAAAAATAATGGCGCCTGCCTTAGGTAGCGAGTCGGCCAGGAGCTCGAACTGCTTTACATAAGATTCCCAGGTCGGGAATACATTGAAATGATCCCAGGCTATGCCGCTTATCAGCGCAATATGGGGTTGGTAATGGATAAATTTCGGCGTCGGGTCGATGGGCGAGGTGAAGTATTCGTCTCCCTCGATCACAATCAACGGGGCATTCTCAGCAAGCCTAACCATATTGTCGAAGCCCTCTATTTGTGCACCGACTAGGTAGTTGAAGTTTCTCTTATTGACTTTCAAAACATGCAGTACCATCGACGTGATCGTCGTTTTCCCATGGCTGCCTGCGATCACCACCCTTTGTTTGTGCTGGCTTTGTTCAAAAATATACTCGGGATAAGAATACACTTTTATTCCCAGTTCCTTCGCCTTTGCAAGCTCGGGGTTATCCTGCCTTGCGTGCATACCGAGTATCACTGCGTCCAGATCGGCTGTGATCCTTTCGGGAAACCATCCTGTAACCGCAGGGAGCAAGTCATATTGCGCCAGCCGGCTGGACGACGGTTCATAGATTTCATCATCCGATCCGGTAACAATGTACCCTTTTAAATGCAATTCGATCGCCAGATTATGCATCACGCTGCCACCGATCGAAATGAAATGTATTTTATGCAAAGATGAAGTTTGACTCATTGACAATTCTAAAAACTGATTCAGTTCGAAAGTTAGCAAGATTTGATCTTCGGGCAAATCCCGCCCATGAGCTATTTCCCGGCTTCCTTTACAAACATCCCATTTTCTTGTGCGCCATCTGCCCGTATTAGTCCGGTGACGCACGAACCGGTGGCCAAACGTTGTATGTCGGTTAAGGCACAAAAAAAGCGCTCACTTTGACGTGAGCGCTGACTAACTGAAATTACAAACTGACTAAGCCAGTTTCTTGTATTTGATGCGTTTGGGGGTGGCGTCGTTGCCGAGACGTTTACGACGGTTTTCCTCGTATTCAGAAAAGTTTCCCTCGAACCAGTAAACCTGTGAATCCCCTTCAAATGCGAGAATATGCGTTGCCACACGGTCCAGGAACCAGCGGTCGTGGGAGATAATCACCGCACAGCCTGCAAAGTTTTCCAGGCCTTCTTCTAATGCCCGGAGCGTATTCACGTCGAGGTCGTTGGTCGGCTCATCGAGCAGCAATAGGTTACCGCCTTCTTTCAGCGTCATAGCCAGGTGTACGCGGTTACGCTCTCCACCCGACAAAGTTCCAACCTTTTTCTCCTGATCGCCACCGCCGAAGTTGAAACGGCTCACATATGCACGGGCATTCGCTTGTTTGCCGCCGAGCATAATCCAGTCGTTGCCATCCGAAACGCTTTGATACACCGTCTTAGCAGGATCCAGGTTGTCGTGTTCCTGGTCCACATAGGCCAACTGCACGGTATCACCCACATCGAAATGCCCGGTAAGTGGTTTGAGCTGGCCGGTGATGAGTTTGAACAAGGTGGTTTTACCGGCCCCATTTGGCCCGATAATGCCGACAATACCATTTGGGGGCAATGCAAAGCTAAGATTTTCATAAAGCAGCCTGTCGCCGAATCCCATCGAAACATTGTGTGCCTCGATTACCTTGTTGCCAAGTCTGGGGCCTGCGGGGATGAAGATTTCCAATTTTTCTTCTTTCTCCCGGCCTTCTTCGCCAAGGAGCCTTTCATATGCACCCAGCCTGGCCTTAGATTTGGCCTGGCGTGCTTTTGGTGCCAGTCGCACCCATTCCAGCTCGCGCTGCAATGTTTTCTGGCGTTTCGATTCGGTTTTTTCTTCTTTTTTCAGGCGTTCCTGCTTTTGTTCCAGCCAGGAAGTATAGTTGCCTTTCCAGGGAATACCTTCGCCCCGGTCGAGTTCCAGGATCCAGCCGGCCACGTTGTCGAGGAAGTAACGATCGTGAGTAACCGCAATAACAGTCCCTTTATATTGTCTTAAATGTTCTTCGAGCCATAGCACAGATTCGGCGTCGAGGTGGTTGGTAGGCTCATCGAGCAAGAGCACGTCGGGCTGGCGCAGCAGGAGGCGGCACAACGCGACCCGGCGCTTTTCACCCCCTGAAAGAGTAGAGATCAATGTATCCGACGGTGGGCAGCGCAAGGCATCCATCGCGATTTCAAGCCGGTTGTCGAGGTTCCAGGCGTCCGCTGCGTCGAGTTTTTCCTGCACTTCACCTTGTCTTTCGAGTAATTTGTCGAAATCCGCGTCTTCCGCACCGAAGGCCTCGTTGATTTCGTCGAATTCTTTCAGTAGGTTCACAATTTCTTGTACTCCTTCTTCAACAACCTCTCTGACGGTTTTGTTGGGGTCAAGCTTAGGTTCCTGTTCGAGCATTCCGACCGAGTAACCCGGAGAGAAAACCACATCGCCCTGAATATCCTTGTCGATGCCGGCGATCACGCGAAGGAGAGTTGACTTACCGGATCCGTTCAGACCGAGTACACCGATTTTAGCACCGTAGAAAAAGGATAAATAAATGTTTTTAATAATATGTCTGTTGGGAGGAATGATTTTGTTAACCCCCGACATTGAGAAAATAATGGTTTCGTTACTCATTTTTTGTTTAATTTGTGCGTAACAAATATCGTTATATATCCCTACACTTAGCAGATAAAAAAAATTGAAAGAATGGAAAATGCCACATTGAATGATGAATACGGCTACGTTAAGGACAGCAAAGTATTTTTAAAGGGGTATCTGGATTTCCCCGACCGGCAAATTGGAGAAGTAAAAAGGACTGAGCAGGAAGCGATTGACTATTTTAAGAATCGTTTTAACATTGTCCTGAACAAAGTGGAACAGCTGGAACGCGAAATAGATGAAGCGCTTAATAAGGGCTCCTATCTTACCAAACTGATCCAGTTACAACGCAAGCTGAAAGGTTTTGATGCATTGGGTGATTTTGTCCCCCTCCTGAAAAGGCTCGAAGAGAAAGAAGAATATCTCAAAGGTCTGATCGAGGTGAATCAGCTTAAGAACCTGGAAATCAAACGTGCATTAATCGAAGATGTGAAGGTTGCTGCTGCTGTTACCGATTATGCCACAGCAACGGATCAGATACAGGAAATCAAAGCCAAGTGGATCCGCACAGGCCCGGTTGAAAAAGAGTATCAGGAAGAAGTAGAAACTACATTCCAGCAAATACTAGACGATTTCTTCCAACGCCGCCGCGACTATTTCGACGAGCAGAACAAACTCAACCAGTATCGTATCGAGGAGTACGAAAAGCTTATCAAGATCACTAAAACGCTTAGTTATGCGAGAGATCTCGACGAAGCCTATCAGAAAGCAAGGGATGTTCGTAATGCATGGAACAATATTGGAGAGGTTCCGCCAAAGCGCTTTTTCAAAGTAAACAAGGCGTACCGTCACTTCCTAAAACTGTTTTACGATAAGTATAACGCCGCGAAAGGCATCGAACCGAAGGTACGTGTAGACCCACGCGTGCTTGAACAGCAGAAATTGCTGGCACAGGCAGAAACGCTATTGAGGTCGCCGGATATCATTGAAGCATCACAGGAAGCGAAAGTATTGCTCAGCAAGTGGAAAGAGATTAAAATTCCTTTCAAACTGGCCGACAAGGAGCTTGCCGAACGCTTCAGGATGATTTGCGATAAGATATTCGAATTGAGCTACCTGGCTCGGGTGATCAGCCGCAAATATCCGGCTTTCGATCTGAAAAGCCCAGAAGAACAGCTTCGTACCAAATACCGAGAGCTCGAATGGCTTACCAAACGTGAAAAAAGCGATCTGGAGTTTGCGCAATTGGAATTTGACCGCACAGCTACTGGTGACCCGGAAGTGGACAAACAAGCCGCAGGCCGCATCAACATCCAGAAACGCAAGGTGCAGATGAAAGAGCGGATACTGATCGAATTCGAAAGAAAATTAAAGGCTATTACCGGGTGACGCTCACCGGCTAATGCCGCATAGAAGATTTATTGATCACCAAATTGGATTGCAATACCCTGGTCTCAAATTCGGCCGGGGTATTTTTGCTTTCAATAAGATCCAGCAATAGTGAGGTGGCTTGCTGACCCATTTCAAATGACGGCTGGGTTACCGAACTCACCGGCGGATCGAGGAGAGAAGACATGGCAATGTCACAAAAACCGACGACCGCGACATCGTCCGGCATTTTGTAGCCCAGTTGCCGTAATGCCCAATGGATGCCCATGGTAATCCGATCGCTGGCGCCGAAGATCGCGTCCGGGCGTTCGCGCAAAGCCATGAGCTGGTAGGTACGCTCGGTCCCGCCTGCCTGTGTGATCTCGCTATGCAACACCCATTCTTCCTGAAAATCGATTCCGTACTTTCTCAGCGCGTCTTTATAGCCCTCCAAGCGGAAGCGTGTAATAGAGACAGGTTTCGGCCCGGCTATGTGTGCAATGCGTCGGCAACCTCTCTTTATAAGATGCTCAGTAGCATCGAAAGCGCCTTTGTAATCGTCGACCCGCACTTTATGGGTCTGCATGGCATCGCTCACGCGGTCGAAAAATACCACCGGAATGCCCTGTTCCTGTAATGATGCAAAATGGTCGATGTTTTCCGATTGGCTCGAAATGGCCACTACCAGCCCATCAACACGCCGGGAGGCGATGTGGCGGGTGGCGGAACGCTCCCTTTCGAGCAACTCATGGCTTTGGTAGATCATCGTGTGGTAACCGCGGCTATAAGCGATATCCTCCACACCGCCGATCGCGGATGAATAAAAGCGGTTCGCAATATCCGGTACGATCACCCCGATGGTTTGCGTCCGGTTCTTCAAAAGACTGATCGCAATGGGATTAGGATAATAGTTCAGTTGCTCGGCCAGGTCTATCACCTTCTGTTTCGTTTCTTCACTGATTTCGCTGCTGTCACGCAGCGCCCGCGACACGGTCGACTTCGAAATGCCTAACTGCCGCGCAATTTCTTTAATGGTGATAGAAACCTTCTTCATAGAGTCATATAAAAATAGTACAATCTTTCAAAAAAATCCCGGAAATACACCAGCGGTCAATAGTTGCACCAACTACCGGATAGCGCACAAAGTTCCGGGAAAAATTACGGGAACGGGAACGGTTCCGGGAACGGTTGCGTAGATTAATTGCTTTTTTTCAAGATTTATTTTTGTGTATCAACGAGCGAGTGTGTAAACTAGGTAAATCATCGACGAAGTCAGAGGGCTAACTACCACTACAATTCCAGGAAATTTTCTATAATTAACCTAGCTCAGTTACATGGAGACAAATTCACTTACAAGTACATTACCATCGGCCGGTTCTCAGAAAAGTATACTGGAAACCCTGTTTGGCAGAGTGGTGACTAACGGTGATTATAATGCCTTCCGCGAGTTGTTCACACGACATTACCGGTCGCTTTGCAATTATGCCATGCGCGTGGTGGTTACCCGGGAAATCGCGGAAGAAGTAGTATCCGATGTATTTGTGAAACTTTGGAAAAATCGCGAGCAGATTGAGGTGCATACTTCTTTTCAGGCTTACATTTACAGAGCTGTGCGCAATCAGGCCCTTGATTATCTGAAATTGCGTATTCACCGGCAAAATGAACGGGATTCGCTGGAATCGGTGCAGTGGAATATGACCCACGCCGACCATTTTTCACCCGCGGAGGAATTGTCGTACAACGAATTTTACTCGCATATCGAAGGTTGCATTCAGGCTTTGCCGCGCCAGTGCCAGCTCATTTTCCGCCTGAGCCGGGAAGAAGGCCTCCGCTACCGCGACATTGCGGAAAGATTGGAAATTTCAGTTAAAACAGTAGAAACACAAATGAGCCGCGCATTGAAAGTGTTGCGCGAACGTGTGCCGGAGCATAGGTTGGTGGCATAAATTCCGCGGTCAGCATTCGGTGGTCACTTTAAGTTTTTGTTAAATAAAATTATAAACACTGGGCCAATGGCTGAAAACCAAAGGCCAATGTACCTAAAATGGCATTAGAACAAACCTGGCGTTGGTTCGGGCCTAACGACCCTGTTTCGTTGCAGGATATCCGTCAGGCCGGCGCAACCGGAATCGTAACCGCATTGCATCACATTCCCAATGGTGAAGTTTGGGAAATTGAGGAAATTCAAACGCGTAAGAAACTGATCGAAGACGCCGGCCTGGCCTGGTCGGTGGTTGAAAGCGTGCCGGTACACGAGTCGATTAAGACACGGACAGGGGATTTTGAAAAACATATCCTTCATTACCAGCAGTCGCTCCGCAACCTCGGACAATGTGGTATCGACACCGTTTGCTACAATTTCATGCCGGTTCTCGACTGGACGCGCACCGATCTGGACGCACCGATGCGCGATGGATCGACAGGTTTACGGTTCGATGCAACGCAGTTCGCCGCATTTGATCTTTATCTGTTGGAAAGGCCTGCCGCGCAGGAATGGTATACCCAAGAGCAGAAAAAGACTGCTAAGATCTGGTTGGAAACCTCATCTGAGCAGGAAAAGCAAAGGCTCGTCCGCAATATCATCGCCGGATTGCCCGGATCGGAAGAGAGCTTTACCATTGAGGAATTCAGAAAGGTTTTGGAAGCCTATGCGCATATCGGCGACCTGGAGTTGCGGACGCATTTGTATCAGTTTATACAAGCCATAGCGCCGGTTGCGGAAGAGGCGGGCATCAGACTGGCGGTCCATCCGGACGATCCTCCCTATCCGATCCTGGGTTTACCGCGGGTTGTGAGTACCGAAAATGATGCTGAATTGTTGCTCAAAGCGTACGATAACCAGGCTAACGGCATCTGTTTCTGTACAGGTTCATATGGCGTACGTCCCGACAATGATCTTGCAGGAATAGTTGACAGGCTGGGGAGCAGGATCCATTTTATCCACCTCCGCGCTACCAAACGCGAACACGACGGCAGCTTTTTCGAAGCCGATCACCTGGATGGCGATGTCGACATGTATAGCGTAATGAAAGCGTTGGTATTGGAGCAGAAAAGGAGGGAAAATGAAGGTAGAACCGATTTGAGAATGCCTTTCCGTCCTGATCATGGCCATCGTATGCTCGACGACCTGTCGGCCACGAAGCGGACAAACCCGGGTTACACAGCCATTGGGAGGCTGCGCGGGCTTGCAGAGCTGCGCGGGCTCGAATACGGGATAGAAAGAAGTTTGTGATTGTAACACAATAGCAATGGAAACAATAAGCACTGCCGTTCAAAAAACCTTTATTTCCGAAGACTTTCTCCTCCGTTCGGAAACTGCGCGCATTCTTTATCATGACTATGCGAAGGAAATGCCGATCATCGATTATCATTGCCACTTGCCGCCTGATCAGATCGCGGAAGACAAGCAGTTTGAGAACCTGACGCAAATCTGGCTTTACGGAGATCATTACAAATGGCGGGCCATGCGCGCGAACGGGATCAATGAAAGGTATTGCACCGGTGATGCGAGCGACTGGGAGAAGTTTGAACAGTGGGCGGCAACGGTACCGTACACGATGCGCAATCCACTTTACCACTGGACACATCTCGAACTGCTCCGCTACTTCGGTATTGATATTCTATTAAACAAAAATACAGCCAGAGAGATTTACGAGGAATGTTCAGCTAAGTTGCGCCAACCCGACTATTCGGTAAAAAGCCTGCTAAACCGGATGAATGTCAAAGTAATCTGCACCACCGACGATCCGACGGACCCGCTGAATTTTCATAGCCAGATTAGTGACAGCGGTTTCGATATCCGCGTTTTGCCTACATTCCGGCCAGATAAGGCGATGCTTCTGATCGATTCGCCGGAAGATTTCAAACAGTATTTGGCCAAACTATCCCAAGCAGCGGGCGTGGGTGGGATTACCAGCTATGAATCGTTGCTGGCAGCGATGCAAAACCGTCACGATTTCTTCGCCGCAATGGGTGGCCGTTTATCCGATCATGGTTTGGAGCACATTTATGCTGATTTCGATGAAGCTGCGGCCCGCGAGGCATTTGCGGCTGCATGGAGAGGCGAAAAGCCTACGGCAAGCCAGTCATTGGCTTTCAAATCGGTGTTACTGTATGATCTGGCAAAATTGGATCATGCCAAAGGCTGGACGCAGCAGTTCCACCTGGGTGCGTTGAGAAATAATAATGAGCGAATGCTCCGTGAACTCGGCCCGGATACCGGCTGGGATTCTATCGGCGATTATAGCCAGGCGCAGGCGCTTTCCAGATTTCTGAACAAGCTCGACTCGACAGATCAACTGGCGAAAACGATTTTATACAACCTCAATCCGGCGGATAATGAAGTGCTCGCCACCATGACCGGTAACTACAATGACGGTACTGTTGCGGGTAAAATGCAATTTGGCTCCGGCTGGTGGTTCCTCGATCAAAAGGATGGCATGGAGCGGCAAATGAATGCACTTTCAAATATGGGCCTGTTGAGCCGTTTCGTAGGCATGCTTACAGATTCCCGTAGCTTTCTGTCATACCCTCGCCACGAATATTTCCGCCGCATTCTCTGTAATCTCATCGGTCAGGATGTCGAAAACGGTGAGCTACCGAATGATATCCAGTGGCTGGGCAAGATGGTGGAAGGCATCAGTTACCATAATGCCAACAAATATTTTGGGTTTTGAGAAAAATTCGAATTTAAATACACTCACAAAAGAATAGCCCGGACATTTGTTTTGGGCTATTTTAATGTTAATACGTAATTTTAGCCGATAATCATCTTTCAATGGCCCGTCAGGGAGCTCATTCTTTGGCAAAACGGGCAATAGTTTAAAATATGGCTCAGATTGTTTCCTTTGGAGAAGTCCTTATGCGGCTTTCCACACCTGGTTTTTCCCGTTTTGAACAAGCCCGTCAAATGAATGTTACTTATGCCGGTGGCGAAGCGAATGTTTCGACTGCTCTCGCATATTGGGGACATAGCACGGCGCATGTAACCCGTTTCCCTGACTCGCCCATTGGGCGGGCGGCAGCTCAATATCTGCATTTTCACGGCGTCGATACCTCACATATCATTTACGGTGGTCCGCGTATGGCCCTTTATTTCCTGGAAACTGGTGCATCGCTTCGCGGCAGTCAGATCGTGTACGACCGTGCCAACTCATCCCTGGCGACGATCGATCCTAAAGAACTGGATTGGGACAGCATCCTGAAAGACGCAAAGTGGTTTCACTGGGCGGGCATTACACCTGCACTGTCGCAGGAGGCCGCTGATGCATTGCTCGATGGCATCAAAACCGCTCGCAAATATGGACTTACGGTTTCCGGCGACATTTTCTATCGTGCCAATTTGTGGAAATATGGTAAAAAGCCATCCGATATTCTACCCGAACTCACAGCCGGAACCGACGTTGTGATTGCGAACAGCATCAATATCAAAGAGATTTTCGGCATTGATGGAAACGATTTTGTCGAATCCTGCGTCAATTTACAAAAGGCTTTCCCACAGGTTAAAACAGTGGTGGATACCAAGAGGACGTCGATCAGTGCATCGCATAACTTACTTCGCGCATTTTTGTGGAATGGTAAAGCGCTTTTGGAAACCGAAGACATCGAGATCAACCCCATTATCGACCGTGTCGGGGGCGGCGACGCATTCATCGCGGGCCTGATCCACGGACTGATTACCTTCGATGATCAGCAGAAAGCACTCGAGTACGGTGTGGCGGCTTCCGCATTGAAGCACACCATCGAAGGCGACGCATTGATTTCGACGATCGACGAAGTAGAAGCCATCCGCCAGGGAGAGACCTCAGGAAGAATCAAACGCTAAGCAGCCATTTGCCAAAAATCATGGATAAAGAAACAACACTGATACTTTTGAACGAAGTAGGCGTTTTGCCACTGTTCTATCACGCAGATATCGAGATCGCCAAAGAGGTGGTCAACGCGGCTTATCGCGGCGGCGCGCGCGCGTTCGAATTCACCAACCGTGGCGACAATGCCTATAATGTATTTACCGAGCTGCTGGCTTATACCAAGGAAAGTCTACCCGGTTTGTCGCTGGGTATAGGCACGATTTACGATGCGGAAACCGCGCAAAAGTTCATTGATGCAGGTACTGATTTTATTGTCACGCCATGCCTGAATCCGGCCGTCGGACAAGCTTGTGTGAAAGCTGGTATCCCCTGGATTCCAGGCATTTCTACATTAACCGAAATCTACAATGCACAACAGGCCGGTGCCGAAGTAGTGAAGCTTTTCCCGGGAGAAGTGGTTGGTTCTGCCTTTTTAAGAGCTATCCGCGGGCCAATGCCAAAGGTGAAGATTATGGTAACCGGTGGCGTGCAACCCACCAAAGAAAGCATTAATGAATGGTTCGGAGCGGGTGCCTATGCGGTTGGTTTAGGCTCAAACCTGTTCCCGAAAGACGTTGTTGCCGAAGGTAACTATCCCTGGATCGAGCAAAAGGTCGCAGAGAGCATCGCGCTCGTGAAGGAGTTCAGAGCGAATAGCTGATTAGTATTCCAAAATATCGCTCAGGCGTGTGGAGAAACCCATAAGTACTTCACCGCCTGACAGCGTTTCATCAAAAGTGCGGGAATGATTTCTTTTCAGCCGTGCTGAGTGCATTCCAACGATTAATGTGAATCCAGGCTACATCCGGTACCCGCATGGATTTGTCATTAAGGAAAAACGCCCCGTTCGATTCTATCACTTTACCTGCCTTGAACTTGCTATTCCAAAGAGCTATTTCGGCGAGTAATTCACTGTTATCAGAACTGCCAAGGAGAAAAGTAGGTGTTATAGTGATGTGTAGTTGGCCATGTTCATCACGCTCTACATTAAGGTCCGGGTTGGCCATGCAGAACGCGACCAACTCTTCGTCGGTAAAGTATGGATGGGCAGGTATGTTTAATGGAAGAACCATAATGTGCTTTTTCCCGAATATAAGCATTTGGTAGTGTGAAAGTCAATTGACTTTTTCCAGCATTATTTTGTAACTTATAGGGCATTTAGCCGTGACATATTATGCTTATAGCTGCCCTCATTTTCTCGACGATATTGTTTTCGCTGGCCTTTATTGTGACGCCTGGTAATGCCCGATATCTGCTTTCGGGGTACAATATGATGTCCGAAGCCGATCGTGCCAAGTTTGATATCAATTCCTATCTCAAATTTTTTAGCCGCTTTCACGTATTTCTGGGCATTAGCCTCATCACGGGTGTGGTGGTGCTGAACATATTCAATGCCAATTGGGCCACTGTTTTCCTAATTATGTACCCGCTTTTGGGCTATGTGTATATGCTGGCCGTGGGCAATCGGTTTTACACAGGAACCAGTGGCCAGCGAGTGGGCACCTATGTTGGAATGACCATATTATTTGTCGTGACTATCGGAGTGGGTTTTATGCTCTTCTCCGAAATGCGAAACAGCGAAATATTCCTGACCGACCGGGCGCTGGAAATCAGAGGAGCGTCGGGCATGATCATTCCACGCAACGAAGTGACCTATTTTACCATTACCGATAGTATTCCCAGTATTTCCAGCAAAGCCAACGGGTTCTCCGGCGGCAATTTTTCGAAAGGTTCATTCAAGACCGACGATGGTCGGGTAGTGAAGTTGTATATTAATAAAAAATCCCATCCTTACCTGTTCATAAAAACAGTTCGGGATGAGATCTATTTTAGTTCCGATGAAATATCGGCTTTGGCGTTGCTGAATCAGCTTAAAGACTGGAAGTCCCGGTAACGATTGGCTCGGTCATGTGGCCTTTTACGGCGTCCGCAAAGCCTGGCAATAATGTCAGGTCGGTATCCCAAAGTGAAACATCGCTCAAAACCTGCTGCGCCAGATCGATCGGTGACGCGGCATTCTGCCATTTTTCATCAAAATAAGCCGCCGAATCGCAACGGATGGAGTAGGGCTGGCCGTCGCGTTCACCATAATAAGCACCATCTTTGTGCACAATGGGTTTCATGAATTTCAGAAACGCGGCAAATCCTTTTGCAAACAATGCTGGTACTTCCTCCGACTTTTGGTAATGGTTCAGAAGCGTCGGAATGTTCCGCATTTTCATTTTGGCCGTATACTGAACCGTAATGTCGATGAGTTGGTGACGAATGAATGGATTTCGGAAACGGTCGAGTACCTGCCGCCCGAACTCCTGCGCTTGTGCCAGATCGACGTCATACGGAATCGACGGCGCCAGCTCTTTAAGCATTACGTTTTCTATAAATTGGGATGTTTCGGCATTTTCCATCGCCTCACGGACCGTGTCGAGGCCATGCAGGTAAGAAAGCCCTGATGCCAGCGTATGCGTTCCATTGAGTAACCTTAGTTTCAATTCACGGAAAAGGTCAATGTTAGGTTCAATCACAACGCCTTTGTCCGCTTGCGCAAAACTCAATACGTCACGCACCTGCTGCCCGCCTTCGATCGCCCAAAGCCGGTAAACTTCGGAGACGATCAGCAAATCGTCACGGAAGCCTTGCTTTTGAGAAAGCGCTTCAATGGTTTCAGCATCTGGCTTGCCCGGAACGATGCGGTCTACCAGCGAGCTGCAAAAATGATTATGCTTTTCAATCCAGTTGATAAAATCATCGTCCAGGCTATGTCTACGGGCCTGTTCCAATATAATAGCTTTGAGTTTTGGGCCATTGCCGACAATCAGCTCCGTTGGCACGATCACCATTCCTGATTCGGGCGTACCGTCGAATGCCTTGTAGCGTTCGAGCAGGTAGGCAGTCAGTTTGCCGGGAAAAGAGGCTGGTGGACTGGCAAAGATATCATCGTCGGTAAGCTGGATACCGACTTCGGTGGTATTTGATATAACAATATTGAGCTGCGCGTTGTGAGCGCATTCCTGAATTTCAGCCCATTCGCTGGCGGCTGCCAATGTACGGCTGATGCTGGTGTTGATGACTGCTTCGTCAATTTGATTACCATTCTCTATGCCACGGATGCTGTGAGAGAAAATGTTCTTTTGCTCCGAAAATGCGTCGGTCCCACCGGTGCTGGTTGATTTTACGACAACGATCCTGCCATTAAAGATGCCCTGCGCATTGGCCTTGTTTACAAAGTAATCGGGCAAACCGCGCAAAAGCACTCCGGTACCGAATTGGATGATTTTTTCAGGCAATGCAAGGAGCCTCCGGTAATCGGGAAGAAGTTCGGGCTGCTGGTCGAGCAGTTGCGGGGAAAGCTGCGGTAACGACATTTTCTGGTCAATAAAAGGTTCAGCACTAATGACGCCGTTTAGAAAGCGTAACCCCTAAACAAAAAGAGGCGCCTTTTGGGACACCTCTTTTATCTATTTTTTTTGAACTAAACAGTCATCGAAGCAAAGCCGCTTTCTTCCCTCTCTTTCTTTTCATTCGGGAAAACAAAGCTCATCGGATTGTTTACTTTCTCGGGAAGCAAAGCAATCCCGAGCACTTCATCGATCTGGTCTACATAATGGAAACTCAAATCTTTAATATAATTGGCTGGTACTTCTTCCACGTCTTTCCGGTTTTTCACACACAGGATAATTTCTCTCACGCCCGCGCGACGCGCTGCAAGGATTTTTTCTTTCACTCCACCTACCGGAAGCACTTTTCCACGAAGAGTGATCTCCCCTGTCATTGCGATGAACGGTTTCACTCGGCGTTGGGTAAATATCGATGCCATCGAGGTGACCATCGTAACACCTGCGCTGGGACCGTCTTTGGGAACTGCGCCGGCAGGCACGTGCACGTGCAAGTCATAATGATTAAAAATGCGGTAATCGATGCCAAGTCGTTCGGCATTGGCTTTGAGATAGGATAACGCAGCCACGGCGGATTCTTTCATTACATCGCCCAATTGACCCGACAAGGTCAGTCCACCTTTTCCACGGCTGAGGCTGGTTTCAATAAACAGGATCTCGCCGCCCACAGAAGTCCATGCGAGACCGGTAACTACACCAGCAAAGTCGTTATCCTGATACAGATCTTTATCAAAAATCTCTGCTCCAAGGTATTTCTCGACTTGTTCGGCTTTGATGGTTTTGGGATATTCCTGTTCCATCGCTACCGATTTCGCGATTTTGCGAACTACGGAACCTACTTTTTGTTCGAGATTACGGACGCCCGATTCGCGGGTATAGCCTTCGATCAGTTTCAGCAACGCGGAATCATCTATTTTGATATCAGTCGCTTTCAAGCCGTGGTCTTTCCGTTGTTTCGGGACCAGGTACCGTTTTGCAATCTGTAACTTCTCTTCGATCGTGTAGCCGGTCATTTCGATGATCTCCATCCGGTCGCGCAATGCGGGGTGAATGGTATCCAGCGAGTTCGCCGTTGCTACAAAAAGTACTTTTGAGAGGTCGTATTCTACTTCCAGATAATTGTCGGTAAATGACGAATTCTGCTCGGGGTCGAGGACTTCCAGCAATGCGGAAGAAGGATCGCCACGATAGTCGGAACTTACCTTATCGATTTCATCCAGGATGAACACCGGGTTGGCTGAACCTGCTTTCTTGATGTTCTGAATGATCTTTCCGGGCATTGCGCCGATGTAAGTCTTGCGGTGGCCGCGGATTTCAGCTTCGTCATGCACGCCGCCTAAAGCCATCCGGATATATTCCCGGTTCAATGCCTTGGCAATGGATTTTCCGAGAGATGTTTTACCGACTCCCGGGGGGCCATACAGACAAAGGATAGGTGCCTTCAGATTACCTTTCAGTTTCAATACCGCCAGATATTCAATAATGCGTTCCTTTACTTTTTCGAGACCAAAATGGTCGGCATCGAGTATTTTTTGCGCCCTTACGAGGTCGAAATTGTCTTTGGTATATTGTCCCCATGGCAAATCCACCAGCGTTTCGAGATAATTCATCGTTACCGGGTACTCGGGTGCCATTGGGTTGATCCGTTGCAGCTTGGTCAGTTCCTTGTCAAAATGCGTTTTTACCGAAACCGACCATTTTTTCTGGCTCGCTTTTAAGCGAATGTCGTCCAGGTCGCGCTCGGGGCTGTCCATTCCGAGCTCGTCGTGGAGCACTTTGATCTGCTGGCGCAGGAAATAATCGCGCTGCTGCTGATCAATATCCGAGCTGGCCTTGGTCTGGATTTCACGTTTCAACTCCAGCATTTCGATTTCTCGCATCATGTACTGGAGCAATAGGGTGGCCTGCTTGTGACCATTGCGCTCTTCGAGTAGTTTCTGCTTATCGGCCACCTCTACATTGATATTTGACGAGAGGAAGTGGATAAGGAAAATAGGGCTTTCGATGTTGTCCAGCGCGATACGTGCCTCTTGCGGAATCTCTGGATTGAGACGCATGATCTTGTGCGCACCATCGCGAAGCGATTGAAGCAAAGCTTTCGCTTCCTTTTTGGTAGGTCCAACAAATGAATCCTCAATCGGACGCACTTCGGCGGTCAGATATGGTTCTTCGTTTACGATCGCCTTAATTTCGAAACGCTGACGTCCCTGAACAATAATGGTTACATTGCCATCCGGCAACGTGATCATTTTCAGGATTTGCGCTACTGTTCCAACATTGTAAAGATCTTCGGCCGTAGGGTCTTCCTTATTCGGAATGGCCTGAGTGACGGCACCGAGAATACGCTGATTGATGTCGGAATTACGGTATATCTTTTTGACCAGGCGGATCGCTTTCTGGCGCACAACAGTAACGGGTATCACCATTCCGGGGAACAGCACTGTTTGCCTGATTGGGAGTATCGCTAATTCATTGGGAAGTTCAAAAGGCTCATCAGAGCCATCGGGGCCGCCAAGAGGAACAATTTCAAGGCTATCCATGTCCGAGTCGGACATTAGTAGCCTGCTATATAGATCAGAAGGTTCAAATTTCATAGGCATTCTGTCAAATTGACAGATAATCTTTTCCCAATATATAAATAATGACTTTCAAAAGAAAGGCATTATAAAACAAAATAGCCGTGCCACTACACATACTGTCATGCGATTTTGTGAGCGGTCACCAACTAGTTACAGTGAGTGAAAAGTCTGGCTTTTCTTAAATAAAAACGTCTTTTTTTCGGATTGAAATTTAACGTTAGTCATATTGACTTGATCGTCAAAAACTTCCATCAATGTAACATTCAAAAGCCTGCAACCGTTCAAAGCGCCCTGGAAAGGGATTTCCAGGTAAATCCACGTTGCATCCGCCTCCTGTTCTTTTCCAATGTATTTGATAATTGCATTTTTTTTCTGACTATCTGTCAATACAAATGATTTGCGAATGTAGTCTTCAACGAAGCGGTCATTTTGATCATTGTCCTTCACTACAAACCGCTCTTTGGAATGGCTTTGAGACAATGCTTTTTCCAGATCATCAGTAAAAATGCGGATACTTACTTCGAACGACCGGGAGGAAGAGTTGTACTGCATTTGTGTCACCGAAACATGGTAATCGTGGTTCGGTTTGAAAGAGAAAAGGAGGAGGGAGCAAAGGAGTAAAGGGTAGAAGGGGAGGAACGAGGAAAGGGAGGATGGAGACCATGGCTTTACTGACCGATTGACTGCATTTTCCCGCTCCTCCTTCCTCCCTTTCTCCACTCTCCCTCTATTTAAAAAACAGCTTTCCATACGTCGTTGAAAATGGCGAATGCCATCAGACCGAGAAGGAGTACCATACCCACCTTCTGAGCGTTTTCAAGGAATTTGTCGGATGGCTTGCGGCCTGAGATGATTTCGTAGGAGAGGATCACCGCATGCCCGCCGTCGAGTGCAGGAATTGGCAGCGCGTTCATGAATGCGAGTACCATGGACAACAGCCCGGTCAGCGACCAGAAACGGCCCCAGTCCCAAACGCCACCAAACATCCTGGCAATGCCGATAGGCCCGCTCAGCGCTTTGGAAGCGGAGACCTCGCCGCGGAATATTTTGCCAAAACCTTTGATATTGTTGTACACGACACCGAATGCGTTCTCCGTGCCAATGGCAACCGCCTGGCCAAGGGTATACTGAACGGTGGTGAAGTGAAGCAGTGTTTCAGGGTAAAAACCAAGGGTTCCTTCTTCGGAAACTGAGGCGCTTAGCGTTTTTTGTTCGGCACCCCTTTGTACTACCAACGGTGTTGTTTTGCCTTTTAGTTTTTCCAGCTCCTCCTGGAATTCGTGGAAAAAATGAACGGGCCTGCCGTTGATCGATATCACTTTGTCGCCAGTTTCCAATCCAGCCTTTTCGGCAGGCATTCCTGGAATCAGTTCACCGATTTTGAACGGCTCCAAAGGACGGATGAAGTTACGCTTCTCATCGGGATCAGACAGTTTTTCAATGAAGTTGTTCGGAATATCAATTTCCACCTCCTGGCCGTTGCGGCTTACTGTGTACGAGCTGTTACTGCCCAGAAACACATCCGAGCTCACCATATCACTGAAATCGGTGAATGGCTTGCCGTTGACGCGCACCACTTTATCGCCGGTTTTCAGGCCTATTTCCTGTGCAAGCTCACCAGCCACAATGCCATATTTGTTTACTTCGTTGATCGACAGGAATCTTTCACCTTCGTTATAAGCAATGGCAATGAAAATGATAATGCCGACAATTACATTGACGATAATTCCGCCGAGCATTACAATGAGACGTTGCCAGGCCGGTTTTGAGCGGAACTCCCAAGGTTGAGGCTCCTGGCTCATCGATTCCGTGTCCATCGACTCGTCGATCATCCCGGATATCTTTACAAAACCACCGAGTGGGATCGCGCCTATGCCATATTCTGTTTCACCCTTCTGGAAACTGAAAATTTTAGGAGGAAAGCCTATAAAGTATTTCTCAACCCTCATTCCGAACAATTTTGCGGCGGCCATATGCCCCCACTCATGCAACCCCACCAGGATCGACAGGCCCAGGATAAGCTGCCCTGCCATGATCAATATTTCTAATGCTTTCTGTAATTCCATTCAGGTATTGTAATCGTTACGAGTTAATTGTTACTGTCAACCGTTTTTGACCCGTTGACGGGTCAGTGTTAGAAACGTAAATGTAAACAGTAAAGTTACGCAATCCTTGCATAACCGTACAAATGCCAGTTATCAGTGTGCAAGCGGGGTTTTGTCCGGCCCGATCGCAATTCCCATCATCCGCATCAGTTCGGAAGCATTAAAACTCCGGCATATCCCTTCGTGTAAACGGTAGTCGAAATGCAGCTGCCCGTTTTCTACGTCCGACCGGAAATGGAAGTTGTGGATGTAATTTTCGGTCGCGCCCCATTCGCCGAGTTCGAGGTCGTGCGTGGAAACCATTCCGGAGGCCTTTTTAGTGTGGAGCTGGCGTATAAGTGCCTCGGCACCCCTGTGGCGGTCTGCGGAATTGGTTCCTTTCAATATCTCGTCGAGCAGGTAAAATACCGGGGCCTGGTCGCGTTCATCGGCAAGTTCAAGCAGTTTCCGCAGCCGTTTGAGTTCCGCATAGAAGGATGAAGTACTTTCTTCAAGAGAATCCTGCGTACGCATGCTGCTGAACACCCGCACGGGCGAGCATGCGAAGGCACCCGCACTGACGACCGCGCCTGTTTGTGCGAGTACAAGATTAAGGCCGATAGTCCTGAGAAATGTGCTTTTGCCCGACATATTCGAACCTGTAACAAGGATCGTCTTACCGGTGCCTTGCATCGCGAAATCGTTGCTGATCCGCTTAGCCACCGGTATCAACGGATGGCCTAATGTGGTGGTGGTGATGATAACCTCGTCGCTGTCATACACCTGCGGCACTACATAGTCCGGATGGGCAAATGCGTGACCTGCAAGGCTATTCATGGCTTCGGTGTCGGCTAGCACGTCAAGCCATGCGGTGAGGTGTTCCTGATGCGCAGCTTTCCATTTTTCCAGGCCAGCCAGGCAATGCAGATCCCAGAGTGTAGTGATGCCTACAAAAATGGCAAAGTAAGGATTGTTGCGGTAATCTAGCTTTTCAAACAAATTGCCAGCCTGCGCCAAGGCTGCGGATGACCCCGCAATCCGCTCCTTCCTTGGTTGCCACCACGCGGATTGGTATGGTGCCGATTCTGCTTTTTGGAGTAATTCTGCATAAGCTGTAAGCGTTTGCCCCATCGATGTGGTGCGGTTTGCGAGAATTTTGACCGTTTCCATAAAACGGGACAGGATCAACGAATGGATCGCAAGGCTGACGAGCACTGCGAGGCCCGGAACGATCCCTGCTATATACAGAATAAAAATAACGAGTGTTATAAACGGGTACCAACGCCATGGCAATGTAGCCCGCAAAGGCGAGGGAAACGTTTCGATGGACCACGCCTGAACCTCGCCAACGTGTTTGGCGGCGTGCTCGTGAAGCATAGCGGTTGCTTCCCAGGCCTGGATTAGGTCGGGATACCCGCTGAAATTGGTGGAAGCAGCCTGGCGCATACCTGCCTCAATGGCTGTGGCGGGACTTTTGAGCCAGTTCGCCAGCCGGCGGCTTCCTTCGGCGGTGTGGGTGCGGTTGAGAAGTTTGAAAAGAGAAAACTCACCGAAAATATCGAGGTCGTCGGAATAAGCGTGGTTCTTTTCGCGAAACTCAATGCCGTTTTCAGGTCTTTTGAAGCGAAGTTCGAGGCGTGAGAGCTCATCGTCATTAATCGTGACAAGATTCTTCTGAAAATTGCGGAGACGACGGGCTTCCTGTTGTCTGCGCATGAGAATCAGGAAGGCGACCAGGAGTGCCATAATGCCTATGGCCCAGTATGCAACCCCGCTCTTGTTCCAAACCACTGCCAATCCTACCATTCCGGCAAAGGTGCCCAGTCGAAGCACTGCTATGCTTTTGAACTTTTCATGTTCCCGTTGTTCCGCGGTTGCCGCTTTTTCTTTTTGTGTTTGAAAAAACTGTTGCGATGCGGAGTAATTTGGCTCAGCTACTTTCATGAAGGATTGTCGGCGGTTTCAAATTGAAGTTTGATAAGGTTGGCATATACACCGCCAGAGACGGTACTTAATGCCTGATGCGTGCCTGATTCGGTGATGCGCCCGTCACGCAATACATAAATCATATCGACTTTCCGGATGGTAGCAAGCCTGTGCGCGATCACGATGGTAGTGCGGTTTTTCATTAACTCTTCCAAAGCGATCTGTACCAGTTTCTCCGATTCGGCGTCAAGCGAGCTGGTTGCTTCATCGAGGATCAGGATTTTAGGGTCTTTTAAAATTGCCCTGGCAATAGCGATCCGCTGGCGCTGGCCCCCTGAGAGTTTGATCCCTCGTTCGCCGACGATCGTTTCAAATCCCTCGGGAAAAGATTCGATGAATTCGAGCGCGTTGGCACGTGAGGCCGCATCCAAGATTGCCTCGCGTGACGCGGAAGGTTTTCCGTAAGCAATGTTATCGTAAATCGTCCCACCGAAAAGCATTACTTCCTGCGGTACGATCGCAATGTTTTTCCGCAATTCGGAAATGCCATAGGCGCCTACCGGCTTACCATCGACGAGTATTTCTCCCGATTGGTAGTTGTAAAAGCGCATTAAGAGTTGTACAATGGTCGATTTACCTGCTCCGCTATATCCTACCAACGCAATTTTTTCGCCAGCCTGAATGTCCAGTGATACACCTTTGAGCACGGGAAGATCCGGACGCGATGGGTAAGAGAAATGGACATCCTGATAAACGATCCGGCCATCAATAGGGCTGGCAACCGCATTTTGTCCCTGCTCGATCGACACCTCCGGCGTTTCCCCCAGTATCTCGACAATGCGTTCCGAAGCACCGACTGTCCGGCTGATTTGTGCATACAAATCACCCATTCCGCTGATCGAGGCGCCGATAAAAGTGGTGTAGAGGATAAATGTAAACAAATCGGAAAGCCCGAATTCACCAGCCTGAACCAGCGCTGCCCCATACCAGACCACCCCTACAATGCCCCCGAACATCGCAAAAATGATGAAAGAAGCAAATCCGCCCCTAAACCGCGCCGCATACAATGTAAGATCCACCACCCGGCCAAGGATAGTCCTGTACCGGCCTACTTCCAGCGGTTCATTGGTAAACGCCTTTACCACATGTACGGACTGAAGCGTTTCCTCGACCACTACATTAGCCGCGGCGAGTTCGTCCTGTGCCTTGCGCGCGAGCCGGCGCGTGTGCCGCCCAAAGAATACGGACGCAATACCCAGTACGGGAACCGTTGCAAGCATAAAAAGTGTCAGTTTCCAGGAAGTATAAAAGAGGATCGACATACCGACGATCAATGTAGCCGCCTGACGGAAGAGTTCAGCCAATGTGAATGAAAGCAAGCCCTGTAATTGCGATACGTCGGAGGTGATGCGGCTTGTGAGCTCGCCTACGCGCCGCTCTTCCAGAAATGGGACTGGTAGTGTGATAATCTTGCTAAAAACATCCAACCGGATATTGTTGACGGCCTTTTCGCTGACTTTTGAGAAAAGATAAATCCGAAAATAAGAAAATACCGCCTGGCCCAGGAGGACAAGGAAGAGGAATAGCGTGATCTGGTTAATAGTAAACCGGGATTTACCTTCGATAACCTCGATAATGCTTCCAACTAATTTCGGAAATGCCAGCGAGGTACCTGTTGATAATACCAGGAATAGCATTCCTATTGCAAATGTCGTGCGATAGGGTTTCAGATACCGCAGCAGTTGAATCGTGATTTTGAGCCCTTCCCATTTGAGTTTCTTTACAGCAAACGGCGACGACGAATCTTTGTTAGGCAAGTCCTTGCCCGGCAACGACTTGCTGTTTTCATCCTTAGCCATTATTTTTAATATAGATATACCCGGGATCTTCCAATCCGGGACTGATAAACATTAGACAGCTAGCCCGCAAAAGTACGCAATAATTCAAAAGGCACTTTCTCGGCCTGGAAAGCCGTCAAGTTTACGAGCTATCGGAGCTAAAAAGGCTGTTTTTTGAGTGGACGGCCATTTCGGCCTTTTACCGGTGACAAAATGTCTCGTGAAGCGGAATGCCAGTTCCGAATGTAGACATTGGCGGGAATTTCTATAAAGAAGGTAACAAGAGATGCTATACCGATCACGATCACAATAGCAAGCACTATTGCAAGGTAAATATTCATACCCATGCTATTTGTAAAGCTGCTAATGAGATGCGTGCCGACATATTGATGGATCAGATAAAGACAATAGGAGATTTTGCCCAGGTAAAGCAATGGCTTTTTTGACAAGAATTGAAGCTTACCCGTGATAAGCAGCGCGAATAAAATATGAAAGAAGGTAATCAGTATGCAATGCTCCTTGAAACTCACGACATGCATCGCCGGACCTCCTTTATCGTGCAAATAAAAAGATGTGAGAAGTGCAACCGTCAGTAGAAGAAGTATATGAAGGCGGTTTTCTCCGTTCCTCCATTGAAAAAACAAAATGCCCGAAAAAAATAATGGGAAATGATTGATTAATAGAAATTTGTGACCGGCAAAGATGTATACGCCGGGATAATAAGGCGCAAAGACATGGAAAAGAAGTACGGCAAATAATGTAAGCGAACCGATCAGCCGGATGTTGGCAAGTTTTCCTGTGATCAGAATGAGGACGATCCACCCGTAAAAGAGCAGTTCAACGAGTAAGGTCCAGTAGGAACCGTCGATATTCTCGACATTAAAGAAAGGAGGGGCCATGGTCGCATTGGCAAGAATGTTTGCGGCACTTAGCTGGTGAGGCTCGTACCAGGCCATGAATATCGAAGTGATGAGCAGGCAGCACCAGTATGCGGGATAAAGTCGGGCGAAACGGAAGACCACAAAGTCCGTCCAGCGTCGGACATGTCCGGCCGTCATATAAATGACGAATCCGCTGATCATAAAAAACAGATCGACGCCGGTGATGCCATAAGCGAATTCCCATCCGAGACGCTCCTTGTTTGCGTTCATCGTGAAATGGTAGAGTACCACTGCTATTGCCGCAATCCCACGCAGTGCATCCAGTTCGAGAACTCTGTGTTTTTGTTCCATTAAAGCCTAGTAGTGCCGTATAAAAGCCTAAAATTTTTCCCTGAGCAGGAATAAGAGCGCGAATGTACGATTGAATTATTTAGTTTCAAATGGGAGAACCAGGCGATGTGGGGGATGCCCGAAAGTAACTGGGGACTGTGCAAACCTGACTAACCTGTTTTATTTTAAAAAACTTACGAAGGTTAGGCAACCCTGTTCTTTGTTTCCACGTATAAGCTCAAAAAAAGCAAATAGCATGCCCGAGTATAACTCCGCCGTTCTTCAAGAACTACTCGACGGCTGTTTAAAAAGAAACCGCCGCAGTCAGGAGCTGTTGTATAAGCAGTTTTACGGCTATGCTATGAGCATTTGTTTACGCTATACACGCAGCAGGGAAGAAGCGAAGGAAATTCTCAACGATGGATTCCTGAAGGTTTTCACGAAACTGGAAAGTTTCGATGCAAACCGATCATTTAAAACCTGGTTGAGTAGAATCATGATTAATACAGCCCTCGATCATTACAGACAGGAAGTTCGCAGAGATGTTTTTGACGACGTGGAGGTGGCGGAACAGGTATCCGTCGACGAAACGGTAATCAGCAAGCTTTCCCACGATGAGCTGGTCGGCCTGATCCAGCGCCTGACGCCCGCGTACCGGCTGGTTTTCAGCTTGTCGGTTATCGATGGCTATACACACGAAGAAATTGCAGATCAGCTGAATATTTCGGTTGGGGCGTCAAAATCCAATTTGTCGCGTGCAAGAGAAAAGTTGAGAGAGATGTTATCCAAGATTAATATTGACGATTATGATAGAGTTACCAGATGACGAACTGGACAAGCTCTTCAGAAAGTCATCAGAAGAGCTTGATCCGACATACGAACCCGATGACTGGAATGACCTGCGCAAACGGCTCGACCAGCAGGACGGAAGAAGTCCGGCCGGATGGTGGCGGAAATGGTGGCCGGTGGGCGTGCTGGCACTTTTGATACCGGTGGGGATTGTGCTGTACCGTGTTTCCGGGGAGAATGGAGGAAAGGAGAAAGGAGGAAGGGCTGTTGTTTTGAAAGGGGAGAATGGAAGGACGGACGAAAGGACGAAGGAGGGTGGTCCCGGGCGTGATGTGTTTGAAGGTAAGTCAGGTAGCTCAGAAGTGGTTAGAGAGCCAGGTGTGGTTAAGGATGCAACAAGAGAAGGAGCGATTGTTGATAATGGAACTCCGACTGTTGATAAAGGAAATAAACTGGTTGAAAAGCATAATTCGGCTGTTGATAATGGCAGTAAAGTTGTTGATAGCGGCAATAAAGTTTTTGATAACAAGAAAACAGATATTAGTAACAAGCTGAAAACCAGAACAAAAAGGACTGGTAAATCTTCCTCAAATTCAGATTTGAATGCTGCCGTCGTTAATGGCAGAAAATTATTGCCCCGGAGCCGATCTAAGGCAGGCGGAGTGTACTTAGAGCCTAACCGCTCAAAGGTGGAAGGAGGCGACGGGGCTTTTTCTATTGCAAACAAACTAAAAACGTCGGACAGAGAAACGTTTTCTGCACAAACAACTGGCTCGCAGGACAGTAATCCACCTGCGAAAGTGCCGGCCGCAAACAGTGCTGATGAAAGTGTTACCATTCCAACGGACAATGCGACTGAAAGGACATTGATCTCTGCGGCTGGATTAAATGGTAAGGGCTTAAAGTGGAATGCAATGCAAATGCCGGGAATTTCTAATCCAGTGCAGGAGCTTGCGGAGCCGCCCGCACCAAAGCAGCCGTCGATGTCGGCCGATGACCGGCCGCGGGTAGCAATCCGGTTCGGATATTCGCCGGATCTGAGCACCGTAGGGTTGAAGGATTTTTCCAAGCCGGGAACGGCGGTTTCGCTGTTGGTGGAATATGCGGTTGTGCCAAGACTATTTGTACAAAGCGGTGCAGTTTGGAGCAGAAAAGACTATTACGCCTCGGCAGACGCCTATCAAATTCCGTCGAAGCCTCATTACTATCCGCCGGCGATGACGGGAATCGATGGTGTGTGCAAAGTATTGGAGGTGCCGCTTAATCTCCGTTACGACATAGCCTTTGGCGAACGTTCGCGGTGGTTTGCAAGCGGAGGGTTTTCTTCCTATCACATGAATAGCGAGAAGTACAAATATTATTTTGTAGACGAAAATGACCCTAAAATTCAATACCGTGGATGGCAGGGTAAAACCGGCTGGTACTTGTTCAGTCACGCCAACGTTTCAGCAGGTTACGAATACCGAATATCCCGTAAAATATCGCTCCTCGCGGAGCCGTCGATCCGGATGCCGCTCAAACGTGTCGGTTACGGAAAAGTAAACCTCATTACCACCGGCCTCTGGCTATCGGTGCGCTACACCCCTGTTTTCAAGTGAGCACGATGCCCACATTACCATTGAATTATATCTACTAATTAATTTATTATTCACTATGAACTCAATTGAAAAAGGAAGCATGAAGCGGGGCGAATTCCTGAGAAGCCTCGGGCTTAGCACCTCAACGTTAATGGCATTTTACTGCCTCGGCACCACCATGACAGCCTGCGGATCCAGCGACGATGATCCCAATCCAAATCCGGGAAGCGGCGGCAACGGAATCACAGGTACGACATCCGGCGCCAACATCAATTTTACGGTCGATTTGACCAATTCCAACAATACTAAGCTTAAAACCGCCGGAGGTTCCATTATTGCCGGGCAGGTACTGGTAGCGCAGACAACAGCCGGTAACTATGTTGCTTTGAGCAAAATTTGCACGCACGAGGGTAACGATGTGCAATATCGGTCGTCGTCCAATGATGTTTTCTGCCAAACCCATGGATCCACGTTCAGCATTGCCGGAGCAGTGACAAACGGTCCTGCTACAACCGCACTTAAAACGTATACAGTAACCGTTTCCTCAGACGGCAACACTTTAACAGTGAAAGCCTAATTCGTTTCGATCATGAAAGTACTCCGCCTACTTGCGATACTGATGTGCGCATCAACAGTATTACATGCACAAAATGACCTGCTGAATGAGCTGTCGAAACAGGACAGTGCGCAGACAATCCCGGTTACCGCCACATTCAAATCGACCCGCGTCGTAAATGGCCAATCGGTGGAAACGATGAAAAAGAAGCACCTCGATTTTCGGATCTCGCACCGTTTCGGTAAGCTGAATTCGGGGTCTTACCAGTTCTTCGGGCTCGACCAGGCTACCATGCGGCTGGGTTTCGAATATGGGCTTACCGACGATCTTGAGATTGGAGTTGGCCGCAGCACGTCACAGAAAGTGTATGATTTTTTTGCCAAATACAAATTGCTGAAACAGAGCGCCGGTGCCAGAAATATCCCGGTTTCCGTCACATTGTTCGGTGGGACAGGCGTGGCTACGGTGGATAAGGAGCGGGAGTTTCAGGATAAATTGTACTACACGGCCCAGGTGCTGGTAGCGCGGAAATTCGGCGAGCGGCTATCGCTCCAACTGTCGCCAACCTATTTGTACCGGACGAAGCCGGACGTAACGGGTGATGAAAAAGTAGTGCTTGCACTAGGCATCGGTGGACGGTTTAAGCTTTCGAAGCGCGTTTCATTGAATGGTGAATATTTTTACACAGCCCGCGAAAAGAATACGATTACGGCTCCATACCACGATTCCATGTCCTTCGGCGTGGATATCGAAACCGGTGGGCACGTTTTCCAACTGCATTTTACCAATTCCCTGGGCATGATCGAGAAACAGTTTATCGGCGAAACGGCTGGTACCTGGGGTAAGGGAGATATCCATTACGGGTTCAATATTTCCCGCACATTCAGCTTTGACAAAAAGAACAAGAAGCAGGCAAACTGATCCAACTATGAAACTGCATTTTTTTCGCGTGGCCTGCCTGGCCATGTTCAGTACCGCTTTGCTTTCGGGAAATGCATTCGCGCAAATGTTCTCGACATCCGCTGGTAATACGAAGTTTTCGGCGTCGACACCCTTGGAGAATATCGAAGCAGAGAATAAAAAATCGCAGGTGATCCTGAACACGGCGAATAGCGAGATTGCGATCCGGATGAATATGCGCGAATTTGTTTTCCCTAATAAACTAATGCAGGAGCATTTCAATGAAAACTATATTGAATCGGAAAAATACCCGACGGCAACTTTTGCCGGAAAGGTTGACAAAGCACCGGATTACACGAAGGACGGCGATTACGAGGTGTCGGCGACCGGGAAGTTTACGGTCCACGGAGTGACAAAGGAACGGACGATCAAAGGGAAGATGAAAATTGAGGGCGGCAAGATCACAATCAATTCCGATTTCGAAGTGCCGCTGACCGACCATAAGATCGATGTGCCGAAAGTGGTTTTTGTAAAAATCGCGCAGATCATCCAGGTCAAGGCGCAATATATTTTAGCACCCAGGAAATGATAAAGACCCGACCGCCGGATTGCCAGCTGTCGGGTCTTTATTTATTAACTGTGGGGTATTGCAGACTTGGCAAGCCATTCTTGAACTTGCCAAGTCTTTTTTGATCTATCTTCTTCGACGTCTGCGGGACGATTTTCGCTTCCGCACCACTTTCTTTCTCACCGGCGCTTTCTTAACCGTCGTTTTGCGCACCGGTGCAGCCACCGCTTCTTCTTCCTCTTCCTCATCTTCCCCCACTGCCTGGTCCGCCGCCGCCGCTGTTACAGGCTCATTGGTTGAAACAGCTTCGTTCGTTTCCCTTTGGTCGACATACGGCAAACGTACCGCCGCGATCTGGTCGATATTCGAAGTGCTTTCGATCGGCCTTAACCTGAATGCGTATGAGTAAGTCTTTGAGGGCAGCAGGTACGCATCGTGTACCCGTGGCGACCAACTGTCATCACCACCGAGGCCCATTTGTGCCAGATCGATATTGACCACGGTCGCATAACCACGACTCAAAACGGCTGCGCGGCGTTTCGCGGCAAGAAGATCCTTGTCTGTATAATCGTGGACGTTGAAATTGAAAGTCGAATCGCTTACCACGAGCAGGCCAATTCCTTCGGTGTTTGTAACACTCGCCCATCGGACGGCGGTTTTGTTACCGTTTTCCTGCGGGGTAATGTAGGGAAAATGCTGTTCTGCAACCGTCCCGGCGTAAATGCCCACTTTGCCGCTGGTTTTGCGGTCAGCATAGGTTTCGTGCGGGCCATTGCCGTACCATTGTGTTTTGGTAAATGCGGCTGGCATCCGAAGCTGCATTCCTACTTTGGCGAGCGGTGGCCATTCGCCGCGGGGAGTGAAAGTATTTTGAATATGAACATCACCCGAAGCATAAACCATGTACACGGATTGTACATCCATTTCGCCTTTCGCTTGTTTTAATGTCTGTGTCAGAGTGACCTTGTAAATCTGCGCTGTCAACTTTTGAGTTCTCAGATCGGACGAAACGCGTTCGAGCGTATCCAGCCCGAAGTTGCGCCATTGAGTTGCGTAGCTTTTAGCACCTCCGCCTTCGTCATTATCGGTGGGTACGCGCCAGAAATTGGCATACGGGCCAACTTCGAGCATTTCCTCCTTTTTGTTTTTAAAAGAAATCATCCGGCCTTCGTTTTTATCGAAAACCACGGTGAAATCCTGCCCGCTGATTTGAACACGCGCACCTGTAATTTGTGCAATGCGCAGCGGACGTTCGCCGTAAAGACTCAGGTTCGGCCTTGGCGCCGTAGATTTCACTACCGGCACCTGATGCCAGGCGATTTCATGGCCTTTCGGAGCCCAGCTGGTTGCTTCCTTTAACCGGAGGCTTAGATTTAGAAAATACTCCACATTAGGTTTTGCCGAGACGGGAAGTTCGTAAGGAATGCTAATCTGTTGTTTCTGGCGGGGTAAGGCATTTAAGTTTGTAATGCTTCCGCCTTTGCCCACGGCCTTCCCATTCTCGATCACCGACCAAACGAGTTCATATGCATTCAGTGATTGGAAATCGTAAGCATTATGCAGGCTAAGTGTTTTTTGATCGGCTTTTAAAGTATCAGGCATTTCAAATTTAACCGACTGATAAACCTTTTTCACCTCGTTCAGCTCAGGCTGAGGGGTGCGGTCCGGGTTTACGAGTCCGTCGCCTGCATTGGCACCGTCGATGTAATTAAAATAATCCCAGTAATCGGTGCCGTCAGGCCGTTTCAGTTTCAGGCCCTGGTCAACCCAGTCCCAAATGAAGCCACCTTGCATGGTCGGGTGCTTTTCGATCAGGTCCCAATACTCTTTCAGGTTGCCAATGCTGTTGCCCATCCCGTGTGCGTATTCGCAAACGATCAGCGGGCGGCTTTTATCCTTTTTGATAAGCTCAGCCATGTCTTGCGTAGACGGGTACATGACCGAAATAATGTCGAAGCTACTCAGTGAGGTCGGTTTGTAATCCTTGCGTCCTTCGTAGTGAACAGGGCGAGTAGGATCGGCGAGTTTGATAAAATCACCCATATCCACAAAGTTTTGCCCCATTCCCGACTCATTACCCAGCGACCAGATAATCACCGACGGATGGTTTTTGTCACGTTCCACCATGGCATTACCTCTTGCGAGAAATGCTGAACGCCATTGCGGATTATCAGCAAGGATGATGTTCTTACCCCACAACTCATGGCTTTCGATATTGGCTTCATCCATCACATACAAGCCATATTGGTCGCACAGATCGTACCATTCGGATGTATTGGGGTAATGCGAGGTCCTTACAGCATTGATATTGTGCTGTTTCATCAATGTAATGTCCCGGATCATGGACTCCCGACTAATCACACGGCCTGTTTCGGGATCGAATTCATGGCGATTTACACCTTTAATGGTTACAGCTTTGCCATTGACGAGCAATTGTCCACCTTTGATCTTCACATCTCTGAATCCCACGCGCTGGCTCGTGGCTTCGAGGACCTTGCCGTCGGAGTTCATTACCTGCACGGTGAGCGTGTATAAATTTGGCGTTTCGGCGCTCCATTTTGCCGGGCTTGGAACAGGCATTTCGGCGCGCACAGCACCTTCTTTACCCATTTCCAGTGTGCCGAGCATCTGGCTCACCGGTGTGGTTACGACCGATTTGGAAGCATCATACAATGTGAATAATACCTGGTATGCGTGAATGGGCTGCTCGCCATAGTTTTTGACATAAGCACTTAGTTTCAGTGTTGCGTTTTCATGACTAGCATCAAGAACGGTCCTGACCGAATAGTCGGCGAGCACCACTTTCGGCAAAAACAATAAGTTCACGTCCCGGAAAATACCTGAAAGCCGCCAGAAGTCCTGGTCTTCGAGGTAACTACCATCCGACCAATTGATCACCTCCACTGCCAAATTGTTTACGCCGGATTTTACGTCCTCGGTCACATCGAACTCGAATGGTGTCATCCCATCCTCATGGTAGCCGATGGCGACGCCGTTCAACCACACGTAGCAGGCCGATTGTACGCCGCCGAAATGCAGGAATACCTGTTTATCCTTCGTGTCCGCAACCGTGAACGTGGTGCGGTACATGCCTACGGCGTTGGTATCAGCCGTAATGCGTGGCGGTGTTGCTTTGAATGGATGTTTGATATTGCTAAAAACCGGCCGGTCATATTGGCGACCTTCGCGTGCGCCCACGACCTGCCAGTTGGACGGTACGGGTATATTGTCCCAACCTGCATCCGAAAATCGGGGATCGTAAAAATTTAGTTGGGCTTTCGACGGGTGCTGTGCCCATTTAAACTTCCAGGTGCCGTTCAGCGACTGTACGAATGGGCTTTTTTTGTCCATGGCCAATGCCGCTTTTTCGGTTGGGTAAGGAAAGAAGTCGGCTCGTGGTTTTTCCGTATTAATGCTGATAACTTGCGGGTCTTGCCATTCCGGAATGGCCTGAGCACGAATGCTATGATTCAGAAATTGTATCAAAAAAAGCACTATCGGAAATCCGTGGCGGGTAGAAATTTGCATATCACTTCCAGTGGTAACATTCTGTCCGTGCTTTGTTTAAATGAAGGAAGCACGTGTTTTTTATTTCGGGGTTAAAATTATAGATAATCGAAAAGAAACGGACGCAAAAGCGGAGCACGATGAAGTTTTATTTGAAGAATGCCTTTAATTTGCCCTCCCATGTAAATTCCCTGTTATGCTTTTAGCCGTCGACCTTGGCAATACCGACACCGTTTTCGGACTTTACGATTCCGGGACCTGGGAACATATCTGGCGGATGCGCTCACTGTTGCAGGAAAACGAGGCACATTACGAGTCACAATTGCGACTGCATTTTCTGGAAGCCGGGTTGTGGTTTGGAGATGTGGATACGGTGGTGCTTAGCAGTGTCGTGCCGGCATTAACCCCAGTGATCCTGCGGATGTTGCGGGCGCTGTTCGGTGATGAAGTAATTGTAGTAGGTCCGGAGATTTATCCTGCATTGTCCATCGAGATCGACCATCCTCACGAAATCGGTGCGGATCTGATCGCTAATGCCGTAGCAGTTTCGACGCGTTACAAAGAAAATTGCGTGGTTGTTGATTTCGGTACGGCATTAACATTCACCACAGTTTCAAAAGAAAGTAAAATCCTGGGCGTGGCCATTCTGCCTGGGTTGGTCACGGCAGTGAAAGCGTTGTTTGCCAACACGGCACAATTACCGGAGGTGCCGCTGCAACTACCGTCTTCCGCCATCGGCAAAAATACTGTCGAGGCTATTCAGGCAGGAATATTATTGGGTTATGAAGGATTAGTAAAATCACTGCTGAGCCGCATCCGCGCCGAGCTGGGCGGCGAATGCATTGCCGTGGCGACCGGCGGCTTATCCTCCATTATCGACACCCTCCGCGACGAGTTTACAGAAATTGACAGAAAATTAACATTGGACGGCCTGCGCATTATCGGCGAAAGTCTCCGGCCTTAATTTTTAAAATGACCACTTCCGATCAACGTCAAGTCGGCCACAGGTTGATTGTACAAATACACCCAACAAGGAATGACCACTCCCTGACTATCCCTGACAGGTACCACCCTCCTGACGTATAAACTCGCCGATTCATCTTCCAGCACATCCTCATATTCATCTAGTTCTTTCAGTATGTCCAGGGACGTCAGCTGATAAATTTCGCCATGTACAAAAGTGGTGGAACGAGGCTCGTAAATTGCCCCGGGATACCATTCCACACGGAACAATTTTCCATTGAAATATGCTTTTCCTATGTAGTTTGAGGTCAAGCGAAGCTTCTCGGCATATGGATTATTAAATCCCTGCATCAAAGTGCCGTAAGTGAATAAATTATATAACTTTTCCATTCTGCTGCCAGAAGATCAGAAATTAGGCTTAGTCCTGAACTGTATTTTTCTTATATTTACATGTAAGCGTTTTCATTATACTAATATACCGTTATGTACGAAAAGAATCTTGGTACAAAACAAAAAGCACTGAGGATCAACCTCGACCGCCGGATTTACGGATCGTTTGCCGAAATCGGGGCGGGTCAGGAAACGGCGGCTTACTTCTTCAAAGCCGGCGGCGCATCCGGAACGATCGCTAAAACGATGTCGGCTTATGACATGACTTTCAGCGACGCAATATATGGGACTGAGGAAGGCGGAAGGTACGTAGTGGAATCGCGCCTGATGAAAATGCTGAACCGGGAATATAATCTTGTGGAAAAGCGGCTTTCGGAGAAACGGGGTGTGGACAGCACATTTTTTGCCTTTGCTAATACAGTTGTTGCCCTCAATTTTCAGAAAACGAACGAATCGCACGGCTGGATAGGCTTGCAATTTCAGCTTACGCCTATGGGGCCGACAAACTACGTCGTGATCCACGTGCGGATGCGGGATGACGAGAACATTCTGCAACAACAGGCACTCGGCATCATCGGCGTAAACCTGATCTACGGTTGTTATTACTATTATAAATCGCCTGAAATCCTTCTGATGTCGCTGATGGACGATCTGACGATCGACCGGATCGAGATCGATATGGTGCGGTTCAGCGGGCCTGATTTTGCCAAAGTTGATAACAGACTCATGAGCTTGCGATTGGTGAAGAATGGATTTACCGATGCTGCATTGTTTGGCAGCGATGGTGGTGTGTTACAACCTTCGGAAGCATTGTATAAAAAGCACATCCTCATGATGCGTGGCCGCCTGCGCCCGATCACCAATGTGCATATTGATCTGATCAGCAACGGTCAGAAGCAATTCCTGGCCGAAGAGGACGTGGATGAATCGAAAGTGGTGCTGATCTCGGAATTAACGTTGCATAACCTCAAAGCTGGGGACCGGGATATCGATGAGAAGGACTTTTTGGACCGGGTGGATATCCTTTGCTCATTGGGGCATATGGTGATGATTTCCAATCACCATGAGTATTACCGTTTGGTGGCTTATTTGTCCCGACTTACGAAGTTGAAATCCGGCTTGCTGCTGGGCAGTCCTAATTTGCAGGACATTTTCGAAGAAAAGCATTATCAGTTCCTGCAAGGGGGGATTCTGGAATCGTTTGCAACACTGTTCAGCCGGAAGGTAAAGCTTTACATTTATCCTACTTTGCAACCTGACGGATCGGTTTACAGCTGCGAAAACTTCCGTGTTCCCGACCATTTACGGCCATTGTTTCAATATCTGATCGTAAACGACAAGATCGAGGATATCCGTAACTACAATATCGAACGTATGCACATCACCACCGATTTCGTGCTTGAAATGATCAAGCGGGGAGAGCCGGGTTGGGAGAAGCTGGTGCCGGAGAATGTAGCACAGATCATCAAGGAGAAATCTTTGTTCGGGCTGCCGAGCGAAAATAATTATGTGGATACAGTGAAGCAGATTCACCAGGCTGTGGGGAATTTATAAATAAATTCAAATGACGCCGCTGCGGTGCTTTCGTGGTCCGCTGCTGCGGCATTTGAACTGACCAGTAGCCAAACACCCATATTAGCTTTTGGATATAAATTCCCCTTTATGTCCAAAATCCTGTCCCCGCCTACCACTTTCCTGAGCAGGCTTAAATATCTCGGCCCCGGTTTCATCCTCTCCGCCGCGATTGTTGGTTCCGGCGAACTTATCGCCACAACTGCATTAGGTGCAAGGGCCGGGTTTGTCATGTTTTGGTTAATTATCCTGAGTTGCCTCGTTAAAGTCGCGTTACAGCTGGAATTTGGCAAAAATGCCATTTACACAGGTACATTCATCATGCATAACTTCAACAAGCTGCCCGGCCTCAGGCTCGGAAAAGCGCATTGGAGCATTTGGCTGTGGCTGTCGCTGCAGGGATTGAAATTGTTGCAGGTAGGAGGTATCGTGGGGGGCACTGCCATTGTGCTTAATATGGCATTCCCATTTGTTTCAGTCAATTTCTGGGCAATCATTGCAGTGCTTGTCACTTCACTTTGGGTATATAAAGGCAACTACGGCGCGGTAGAGAAAGGCTCACTGGTGATGATTATTCTTTTTACCATTGTAATTCTTATATCGCTGTTTTCCCTGCAATGGACACAATATGCCATCAACTGGGGACAAGTAGAAAGTGGTTTACACTTTTCACTGCCGACGGCGCTGGTTGCAACAGCATTTGGTGCGTTTGGTATTACGGGCGTCGGAGGCGATGAAATCATGTATTACAATTACTGGTGCATTGAAAAGGGTTACGCAGCCTACACAGGCCCAAATGACGGTACAAACGAATGGTCTGAGCGAGCAAGGGGTTGGTTTCAGGTGATGTACCTGGACGCGGTTATGTCCATGGTTGTGTATACCATCGTAACCGCTGCATTTTATTTGCTCGGTGCTGCGGTGTTGCACTCTGATGGTACTGTTCCGGAAGGTTATGAGATGGTCAACACACTTTCCCGCATTTTCACCGAAACGCTGGGCCCATGGGCGAAAAACATTTTCCTGATAGGCGCATTCTTTGTGCTTTATTCTACATTATTCACCGCCGCAGCCAGCTGGGCACGCGTTTGGGCGGATGCGTTCGGGCAGATCGGGTGGATGAAATTTGATTCACAACAGGAACAGCGCAGTAGTATTGGTGTTCTCTCCTGGGTGCTTCCCGCGGTATGGTGCATATTGTTCCTCTTTTTCCAGGCACCGGTGATGATGGTGATCCTTGGTGGCATTGCCACTTCGGTGCTTTTGCTGCTAGTCGTATATGTGTCGCTCGTGTTCCGTTACCGCGAGTTACCCATCACACTGAAACCTACCACGACTTACGATATCTTTTTCTGGGTAAGTGTGTTGTCCATTCTTTTTGTGAGCGGGTATGGGATTGTTCAAATTCTATAGGGAGATAATAGTACTTAATTTTAAATGAGTAGTACTTTTTAATAACAAACAAATAGGGGAGTTACTTTCAAATTTCGTCTAACCCATTGCCGGTCAGATTGATCGTCGCCCGTCATACTTTCCGAAATCCTAAATTCTTTCATATGGACAAACTAAACGAAGTATCGAGAAGAAATTTTATTAAAAACACAACAGGCGCTGCCGTGGCACTTTCTATCCCTACCATCATTCCCGCAAACGCATTTGGCGCGAACGACCGCGTGCGTATAGCAGTACTGGGTGTGAATGGGCGGGGGCAGAGCCATATTTCAGGCTTCAATAACCTGAGCAATGTAGAAGTAGCGACGCTCTGCGATCCTGATAACAACATTTTGCAAAAGCGCGCGCAGGAATTTGAGCAGAAGACAGGGAAGAAGGTTAAGACTGAAAACGACCTCCGCAAGGTTTTTGAAGACAAAACGATCGACGCCGTTAGTATCGCCACGCCTAATCATTGGCATGCATTGGCGGCCATATGGGCTTGTCAGGCCGGGAAAGACGTGTATGTCGAAAAACCAGGCTCGCACAACCTGCACGAAGGTCGCAAACTTGTGGAAGCTGCTCATAAGTATAAAAGAGTGGTTCAGCACGGAGTACAGTTGCGTAGTTCGGAGGCATTGAAAGAAGCTGTTAAACACCTCCGCGACGGGCTGATCGGCAACGTCTACATGGCACGGGGCCTCGTGTACAAATGGCGACCCGACATTGGCGACAAAGGAACGGAACCCATTCCCGCAGGCCTCAATTACGACCTCTGGACCGGCCCCGCCGAAATGAAGCCGTTCTCCCGCAACTACGTGCATTACGACTGGCACTGGCATTGGAACTATGGCAACGGCGACATCGGGAACCAAGGCATTCACGAAACCGACATGTGCATGTGGGGCCTCGGCGTCGACACTTTTCCAGACAAGATCACGTCCGCAGGCGGCAAATTCCTCTGGAACGACGCAAAGGAAACACCCGAAGTGCTGAGCTCTTCCTATGTTTATACCAAGGAAAAGAAGATCATCGAATTCGAAGTACGCCCCTGGATGACGAACGAAGAGGGCGGCGTCGGCATTGGCAACATATTCTACGGCTCTGAAGGCTACATGGTTGTGAAAGGTTACGACTACTACGAAACTTTCCTGGGCAAGGACAAAAAAGCAGGGCCTTCCCGCAAGGCGGGCGGCGATCATTACAAAAATTTCATCGATGCCGTCATCGCCAAAGATCCAAAACTCCTGAACGGGCCTGTTGAAACAGCGCATTTGTCTTCCGGTCTGGCGCATTTAGGTAACATCGCCTATCGCGTCGGAAGAGCTTTGACATTTGATAACAAGACGGAGAAATTTGTCGGCGACGAGGATGCTAATAAGTTGCTGACGAGGAAATACCGGGGAGTGTATGCGCTGCCGCAGGTGGTTTAGCCGACGTGTGAATTAGTTCATATTACTATCAATCGAAAAGGTCTCTTGTTAGTAGCCCAGATCTGATATAACAGCAAAGCGGTCGGCAGGAATCTGCCGACCGCTTTCTATCTATTTCGGCGCTCTTTAGAGTGTCGAAAAATCAAATGTTTCCAGATATTTCGTCGTGAAATTCCCTGACTTAAATCCGGGATCATCCATCAATTTAATGTGGAATGGAATCGTGGTTTTGATGCCTTCGATCACAAATTCCTGCAATGCGCGCTTCATACGGGTAAGTACTTCTTCCCGTGACTGGCCACTCACGATCAGCTTTGCGATCATAGAATCGTAGTTTGGCGGGATGGTGTAGCCACTGTAAACGTGGCTGTCAATCCGTACACCATGACCTCCCGGGAAATGCAGATTGGTAATTTTGCCCGGAGCAGGACGGAAATTATTTGCAGGATCCTCCGCATTGATACGGCATTCCATTGCGAACAGCTTCGGAGTGTAGTTAACCCCGGAAATTGGCTCACCAGCTGCCACTTTTATTTGTTCCTTGATGAGGTCAAAATCAGTAACTTCTTCTGTAATCGGGTGCTCTACCTGGATACGCGTGTTCATTTCCATAAAGAAGAAATCACCATGCTTGTCGACAAGGAACTCAATGGTGCCAGCCCCTTCGTAACCAATTGCCTGAGCGCCTTTGATGGCGGCGGCACCCATTTTTTCACGTAATTCGGGCGTGATAATAGGGGAAGGCGTTTCTTCTACCAACTTCTGGTGACGACGCTGAATAGAACAGTCGCGTTCCGAAAGGTGGCAAACCTTGCCGAATTGATCTCCGATGATCTGGATTTCGATGTGGCGGGGTTCTTCGACGAATTTTTCGAGGTACAAACCGTCGTTTCCGAATGCAGCGGCAGATTCCGTACGGGCGTCTGTCCATGCTTTTTCGAACTCGTCGGGTTTGTTAATGATCCGCATTCCGCGGCCACCACCACCGGCTGTCGCTTTAACAATGACAGGGTAACCAATGCCTTCTGCGAGTTCTTTGCCTTGCTCAATTGATTCGAGCAATCCTTCGGAACCTGGAACGACCGGCACGCCGGCTTTGATCATCGTTGCCTTTGCAGTGGACTTGTCGCCCATCCCGTTGATCTGGGCTGCAGTGGCTCCGATGAATTTGATGCCGTAATCTGCGCAAATTTGTGAGAATTCGGCATTTTCAGACAAAAATCCATAACCCGGGTGGATCGCATCCGCACCGGTTACCTCTGCTGCTGAAATGATATTTTGGATGCTGAGGTACGATTGTCTGCTAGGCGGAGGACCGATACAAACGGCCTCGTCGGCAAACCGTACGTGAAGACTATCGCGATCGGCTGTCGAGTAAACGGCGACAGTTTTGATGCCCATCTCGCGGCAGGTCCTGATTACACGCAGGGCGATTTCGCCCCGGTTAGCAATGAGTATCTTTTTAAACATGTAATTCAGTGAGTTTTTGTTCGCTGCCTTATGCAGGTTCAACCAGGAACAATGGCTGATCGAATTCTACCGGAGTTGCGTTTTCAACCAAAATCTTAACGATTTTCCCCGATACTTCGGATTCGATTTCGTTGAAGAGTTTCATCGCTTCGATCACGCAAACTACTTTGCCCGGCTTGATTTCGTCACCGATATTAGCAAATGCAGGCGTTTCAGGGCTCGATGCGCGGTAGAATGTACCGATCATCGGAGATTTGATAGTAATCAGGTTCGACGAAGCCGATTCTGCGGAAACCGATGTTTCGGCGGCAGCAGCTGGTGCTGCAACAGCTGCAACAGGTGCAAATGCAGGCGCGGGAGCCGCTACGGGTGCGGAGGTGTATGATGCAACAGGAGCAGTGCCGTAGCGCTTCACCTTGATTTTCAAATCTGCCGTTTCAATATTCACTTCATCCAGTCCCGATTGGGCGATAAAGTCAATTAGTTTTTGGATTTCTCTGGTTTCCATTTAATTAAGATTTAACCCTTTCTACGTAATCGTATGTGCGCGTGTCTACTTTGATCTTCTGACCTTCCTCGATGAATAGAGGAACCATGATGCGGGCACCTGTTTCTACCTCGATCGCTTTCTTGGGAGAGTTGGCCGTATCGCCTTTGAGGCCGGGCTCTGAGTAAGTAACGGTAAGTTCAACAAATGGAGGCAATTCACAGAGCAGCGCCGCGTCGGTCTCGGTATTGATCAGGATCTCGACTTCCTGGCCTTCTTTCATAAGGTCGGCATTGGTCACCAGTTTTTCGTCGATCAATACCTGGTCGAATGTTTCCGAGTTCATGAAATTGTAGCCAACTTCGTCTTTATATAGGAACTGGAATTTGTGTCGCTCCACACGCACGGGCGTAATGCCGGCGCCTGACGAGAACGTGTTGTCCAGTACTTTGCCGCTTGTAAGGCTTTTCAGTTTGGTACGTACGAACGCATTGCCTTTTCCGGGTTTCACGTGCTGGAATTCAATCACCTGAAAAAGATCATGGTTGAAATGGATTACCAAACCGTTACGCAAATCTGCAGTAGTTGCCATTTTTATACTAATGAATTGAAAAATAATGCTTTGATGAAATCACATACTTACGCTCCGTAGCCCCATTTGAGGTACATGGCGCCCCAGGTAAAGCCTCCGCCGAATGCGGCGAGTATCAGATTATCCCCTTTTTTGAGTTGTGATTCATAGTCCCACAGGCACAAGGGGATGGTGGCTGCTGTGGTATTCCCGTATTTGTGTATGTTCATCATTACCTTTTCCATACCCACGCCCATCCGGTTGGCGGTTGCCTCAATAATCCGGCGGTTTGCCTGGTGAGGGACGAGCCACGCCACATTATTGCTGTTCAGGCCATTGCGTTCCATAATATCGGCAGCAATGTCGGCCATATTGGTTACCGCGAATTTGAAAACCTGCGCACCGTCTTGGTAAACGTAATGCAGCCTGTTATCAATCGTTTCGTGGGTAGGCGGATAGCGGCTTCCTCCCGCTTTTTGGTTCAGATAAGGATAACCCGCCCCATCCGATTTGATGATCGAATCAAGAATACCGTTTCCCTCAGTGTCCGGTTCGAGCAGCACAGCGCCTGCGCCGTCGCCGAAGAGGATACAGGTTTTTCGGTCGGTATAGTCGACGATCGCGGACATTTTATCCGAACCTACGACGATGACCTTTTTATATTTTCCAGTCTCGATAAATTGCGAGCCGAGTGTCAATGCATAAACAAAACCTGAACAAGCCGCCTGGATGTCGAAGCTTCCGATATTCCGGATGCCGGCCATGTCGCAGATGAGGTTAGCTGTGCAGGGGAAAACAAAGTCAGGTGTGGTAGTAGCGCAAATGAGCAGATCGATTTCTTCGGGGCGTGTATTGGTTTTGGCAAGCAATCCCTTCACAGCCTCCGCACCCATATGAGAACTTCCTAAACCTTCGCCTTTGAGAATACGCCTTTCCTTAATACCCGTACGGCTGACGATCCACTCATCGTTCGTCGCAACCATTGTTTCCAACTCTGCATTCGTCAAAACGTAATCAGGCACATACCCTTGTATTCCTGTTATAGAGGCTTTAATATGGGTCATGATAAATTAACTATTCAAAATCCGAATAGATTTGGTAAAATAGGACAGTTTCAGTTTTTTCATAGTCATGTGGTTGTCAGCACCCTCGTTAGTTCAATGCCTGTGCTATGTGCTGATAAGCCTTAGATCTCACCTGCTTATAGGCCCAGTCCACCATATTTTTGATAGCGAGCGGCGTCGAGACCCCGTGTGCGATCATCACATTTCCATTAACCCCGATAATGGGACTGCCTCCAATGGATTCGTAGTTTGTCTGGTCGATAAAATCGTCCTGAAAACCTCTCTTCTTGGAGATCTCATAGAGTGATTCCCCAAGTTTAAACAGAATATTCCCCGTAAAACCGTCGGTAACGATCACGTCGGCCCTATTGGTGAAAAGATCTTTCCCTTCGATATTTCCGATAAAGTTAATTCGCTTGTTTTGCTTCAATAGGGGATAGGTCGCCTGGGAAGTAAGAGAGCCTTTTTGCTCTTCTTCCCCGATGTTCATCAATGCAACCCGTGGTTTGTCGATCTGAAACGTGTGCTGGGCAAAAATCGAACCGATTTCACCGAATTGAGAAAGTACTTCGGGCTTGCAATCGGCATTGGCGCCGATATCGAGCATTACCGCATAGCCGCCTCCAACTTGTGGCACGAGCCCTGCGATGGCCGGACGGAGAATACCTTCTATTGCTTTAATGCTGAAAAGGGCACCAACGTGCATTGCGCCTGTATTTCCTGCACTGCAGAATATATCTACCTCTTTTTCTTTCAGAAGTTTGAAACCTATTCCGATGCTGGAATTAGGTTTTTGAGAAAGGGCTTTGGTAGGATGTTCCCCCATCTCGATAACATCTTCTGCGTGAACGACGTCAACATTAGTAGGGGTGAAATTGTGCTGGTTGAAAATGTCCCAGATCACGCCTTCACGGCCAATTAAAACGATTCTCGCCTCGGATGGTAGCTCAGAAGAGGCTTGGATAACCCCTTCAACAATTGCTTGCGGAGCTAAATCTCCCCCCATAGCATCTACCGCAATTTTCATTTACACGCTGTTATTTTGACAAATAAGTTAGAAACCGAAGGTGTAAATTTAGCAGATGTGCCGCAGTAAAAAAGAATTTCGCAACAACTTTTATAGGGTTGCTGCGAAATTGAATTGCTCATCGACTGAAACTAAACGGTTTTCGTATAGTTCTCAACTACAACCTTTCCTCTGTAAACCAGATTGCCTTCGTGTACGTGTGCACGGTGCAATTGGTGGATCTCTCCGGTTGTAGCGTCAGTTCCCAACTGCTTTCCGGTAAGGAAATCGTGCGCTCTGCGTGAATCGCGACGGGTGCTGGAATGTCTCCGCTTAGGATGTGCCATGATATTTTTGGTCTATTGTTATTTACTAATTATAATTCAGGCTTTTATGCCCTATCTTTTTATGTTCTTCTCAATCCTCTTGCCATCGGTTTCAACCGACGGATCAGAAGAATCAGATTTATTTTTTCAAATTCTTCAAAGCCTCCCAACGGGGATCGATCTTCTCTTCTTCCTCCTTCTCATCCCCTCCCTCTTCTGCTCCCGAGGTATATACCAGCTTTCCTTCTTCGTCGTCGTCTTCGAGGTCAAAATCATCTTCCTCGGTACGCAGGCTCGGATGGAGCTTTTTGAAAGGCAAAGACAGCGCGATGAAATCGAAAATGTAGCGCGCTACGTTGATCCTGTTGGTATTACGGTTGATCATCTCGATCTCTTCCGTCAATTCTTCATTGTGATCGCCGAACTTTAATATAATGCGTTGGTCGGAATCGATCGGTTCTTCGAACTCTTCGAGGCTGCGGTCACAAACAAGGGTTACGCTTCCCTTTGTCTGAAAACGAAGCTGGATCATCGTCGCCGATTTGTTCAGAACCACATGCGTTTTGAAATGGCCGTGCTCGATCAGATCTTGTTCCATTTCCTCAAAAAAGGCATCGCCAGACTCCATATCATAGTCATACTGTTTGTCTTCCAAACCGTAAATGTCTATGTTGTATTTACTTAGCTCTTTCACTTTTTCTGTCAAAAGGAGTGCAAAGGTAATGTGTTTCAATTTAATAAAAAACAATGCGCGGGAAAATTGTTGCCTATCCGGCACTATTGCCTGATGTTATCAGATTTTCCGCGCCGGATTGCCAAAATAGGTCGCTCCGGCTGGTACATTCTCTACCACCACTGAACCCGCTCCTATCCGCGCATTCTTGCCTACTTCAATTCCCGCAACAATGACCGCGCCAGAACCGATAAAGACGCCATCGCCCAGCTTCACCCGGTCGTTCACCACTGCTCCTGCGCCTATCGTGACGAAATCGCCTACTATTGCCGAGGTATCGATAATAGCGCCAGTTTGTACAAGGCAATGGTGACCGATCACCGAGCGGGCACCGATTGTGGCACGGGCTGCGATAAGGTTGCCATGACCGATTGCCGCCATAGCGGAAATTACGGCGCTGTCGTGGACTGCATTCACGGGCATGTTCTTGTATTCCTCGGTGACCGTTTCTACGAGCCGTTCCCGCACCGATTTCTCACCGATAGCGATAAACACCTCGCATGTAGAACCGATAATGTTGAGATAGCTCGTGTCGTCGGTATTGCCCAGGACAGTTACTTCCCCAAATTCCTTTCCGTGGAGTTCCTGGTGGTCGTCGAGAAAGCCGTACACGAGCACATTGTTCCTTCTGAAAATATCGAGGGCCTGCATACCAAGGTCGCCGGCGCCAAAAATTAATACGGGGTTTTCCATAACTGATGTTGATATTGAATAAAAAGTCTTCATATGAATGGTTAGTTCAAATGAAGACCAAAAAATTGGGCCGGAGTGGAGCGTCCCTTGGTGGAACGCCGAAATGGAGCTTCCGACGTAGAAAGCCGCAGTGGAGCTGCAGTTACAGGAATGTAACCCTGAAAACAAAGGGCGTTCCGTAAGGCGAGAGGTTCTGTCCGCTGTATTTGTCAATCTGGCTATCGTAGCTAAGATTGTATAGTGCAGTCAAATGCACCGCTTTGATAAACCTGCCGCCGAGGGGTTGAGAATAGGAGGCGCCCAGCATTGGTGAACCCAGCCATTGCCGCTTTTGATACGATCCTTCCACATTCAATGCTTCAAACTCACCAATAATATTGACCACCGGGATCACATTGTACATCATGAATGCGCGGCCGCCATAATAAGCAGTATTGATATCATAATATTTGTATCGGAAATACATGATCGTGGCCCCCACGCCACCTATGAGCTTTTCTGTAAGTTCATAGCCCGCCATAGGCGAAAGGTTAATGTTGGTGACCGTCCCTAGGCTCAGCCCGAAGCTGCCTCCGAGGCGCAGTCTATCAATAAATTTTTTGTCTTTGAAATCTTCCAGCTTCTTTTTTTCTGCCAGCACCGGCTTTTGATCAGGCGTTTTGTTTTCAACAGGCGGAACTTCCTTGCGCTCGGGCCGTTCCTTCCGAAGTGAATCCGGCCGGTAGTACTCGTCATTCTGGGCCATGAGGGATGGACTGATCAAAACCGCCAGCAGGATGATGATTGGCAGGAGGATTTTACTTTTCATCTTAAAATCGTTTATTTTATGTTATTGTAACTGGTAACGTAGGAACTTCCATTTTTGGTCTTCTCCAAACTGCGCTTCCAGCCCCCCTTAACACCACGCGTTCGTCTATGCATTATTACGTTTCCGTACCTGACCCACAATCCCGTTTTCTTGATATCATCTACACCATTCCCGAAATCAACAGCGATCAAATTGAGATCCAGTTGCCTGCGTGGCGGCCCGGGCGGTACGAACTTCAAAATTTCGCCAAAAATATTCAATTTATTGAAGCGATATCAGCCGCTGGTCACAAACTGCCTATTCATAAGGTAACCAAAGACCGTTGGCGGGTTGGAACTGCGGGTGAAAACGAGGTACGGATACACTATACTTATTTCGCGTCCATCCAGAATGCCGGGAGTAGCTACATTGATAAGGAATTGTGGTATCTGAATTTTATTAACTTCTGCATGTATACGGAAGGGCGGATCACAGAGCCTTACCGGGTAGAACTGGCTTTGCCGGACGGTTACCAGATCGCCTGCGGATTGCCATCGGCCGGAAAGAATATATTATCGGCCAGGGATTTTTACCAACTGGTTGATAGCCCGCTGCTAGCTTCGGAAAGTCTGCAAAAATGTGAATACGGTGTGCGTGGCGTCCAGTTCAAGATTTGGATGCATGGTAACCTCAAACCGAACTGGCGGCGTATCGAACGGGATTTCCGGCGGTTTTCGAGGGAGCAGATTGCGATGATGCGGGAATTTCCGGAAAACGATTACCATTTCCTTAACCTGATTTTACCCAATGCTTTCTACCACGGCGTGGAGCATCAGAACTCGACGATGATCGTACTCGGCCCCGACGACGAAGGTGAAGGCCTTTATTCCGATCTCCTGGGCGTGAGCTCGCATGAACTTTTCCATGCCTGGAACATCATTCGCATTCGTCCGGCAGAGCTTTTGCCGTATGATTTTACCAAAGAAAACTACTTCCGGACCTGTTTCGTGGCGGAGGGCTGCACGACTTACTACGGGGACTTGTTTCTAAAACGCGCCGGCGTTTTTAATGAGGAAACCTATATTAAGGAATTGCAGGTATATATGAAGCGGCATTTCGAAAGCAGCGCACACGCAGCACAGTCGCTAGCGGAATCCTCGTTCGACCTTTGGTTGGATGGCTATGAAAAGGGCATTCCTAACCGTAAAGTTTCGGTCTACCACAAAGGTGCGCTCGTTGCATTGATCCTTGATTTGTATTTAAGGAAGAAAACCAATCATGCACAATCACTGGATGAAGTCATGCGGTTGTTATGGGTTCGCTTCGGCAAGCCGTTTATTGGTTATAAGCTCGAAGATTACATCAGTATTGTTGAAGAGATAGCGGGAGAATCGCTGGAATGGTATTGGGAGGAATGCATTTTCAGCGCCACGCCGCTCGAAGACCGGCTGAACGAGGTACTCGCTTTTGTAGGGTTGCAGATGTCGGTTTTTAGCAATGGAAATGTGCAACTGAACGTCCTGGATGATTTTAAGGCACAGGTACAGCGAGAGAAATGGCTCGGTACAGTACAGGTTTTGACGATTGAAGAGGAGGAGTTGGAGGAGGATGAGGAGGCCGAGTGATGATAGCCCGTTTTGACCATGGACCATAGACCACGTTGCATATTCTACAAAAAACTATGGTCTGTGGTTGGCGGTCGATGGTCAAACAAGTTCAGCCCTCAAAGCATTTTCGAGCTCCCCAAACCGATACTTAAAACCCGTCTCCCTTTCTATCCTTTCATTCACTACATAATTTCCACCCAGTACCACAGCGGCCATTTCTCCGAAAACGAGTTTCAATGCAAAAGCTGGAACATTTGGAAACCATTGCGGGCGGTTAAGAACTTTGCAGATTGACCTTGTGAGGTCCTCATTGGTTACCGGCGGTGCCGCGACAGCATTGTATACTCCTTGCCAACTTTCGTTTTCGAGCGCTTCGACGTACATTTTACACATGTCGTAAAGGTGAATCCATGAAATCCATTGTTTTCCCGAACCTAGCGGGGCTCCAACACCGAATCGGGCCGGTAGTGCCATTTTGGGAATCGCGCCACCTTCTTTGCTGATAACGATGCCGGTGCGGAGCTTGATGGTCCTGACACCCATCGCGGCAATTTCATCCGCGGCTTTTTCCCATTCAATGCTGACATGCGAAAGGAAGTCATTCCCGGCGGGCGTTGCTTCGGTGTTTTTCTGATCTCCGGTGTCCTGACCATAAAAACTGATGCCGGACGCCGACACGAACGCGACAGGCTTTGCGGGTTGTGCAGCCAGTTTTCGTGCAATGAGTCCAAGTGATTCCGTGCGGCTTTCGAGAATCGATTTTTTACGCTCCTCGGTCCAGCGGCCTTCGCCAACGTTTGTACCAGCTAGATGCACGAGGAAATGTAGGTTCTCGAGCGCGCCGTCTTCGATGTAACCTTTTTCAATATCCCATTCAAAAACCTTCACGAAAGTTATATTGGCCTTTTTTCGGCTAAGGAATGCGACTTCGTAGCCTTTCTCGAGCAGCATTTGGGTCAGCCGCCTGCCAATGAGGCCGGTGCCGCCTGTGATCAATACTTTTTTTGCCATGAAATCTGTTTCAAAAAAGCGTACCACTTTAAATTTCTTGCTGCAATGAGCCCTCTCGCGGTACTTCCTGCTCGATGGCCTGCGTCACACGCGCAACCATTTCCTCTACGGACTCGTCGGCCCGGAAATGCATCGGGGCTTTGAACTGCACGGTGAGTTTGGTATTCCGCTTTTTGAAACGCAACCCCTTCTTATCGAATGCGCGCCGAAAGCCATTGATGACCACCGGGATTACAATCGGTTGCTGTTCGTTGATCAAATGCGCCGTGCCTTTGCGTACAGGGGCGTACGGTTTGGTGGTTCCCTGCGGAAAACTCACTACCCAGCCGTGCTGCAGTCCCATGCCAATTCGGTCCTGGGCGGAGGTATCGAGTTGGCGTTTTACGTCTTCGCCGTTAGCCCGCCATGAGCGTTCAATCGTGATCGCACCGCCCATGCTGAATATTTTTGGCAGTAACCCTCCTTTCATAGTTTCAGCGGCGGCAACATAATACATTCTTGCGCGAGGTGAAAAAAGGTAAAACGGTGGCGCCATGGTGTCCTTATAGCCCCATTTGATGGCACAGAAAATATGGAAAAAGGCAATGACGTCGGCGAAATAGGTTTGATGGTTGGAAAGAAAAAGCACACCCTGGTCGGGCAGGTCCATGAGATGCTCGGAGCCGGTGATGCGGATCTTATTGACGGCCGTATAACGGTAATAGGTAAACCAGCCGAGTATGAATATCAATAACCTTTTGATAACCAGAAAATTGCCGAATGGGTCTTTTTCAAAAAAACCCAGGAAGTCCAGCCGGGCCAGCCAAGAGGGTAGCGTGCTGTATGTGATCTTTTTAAATTTCATAGTGCTGTAAAATATACGGCATGCTATTGAGGTTAGGTCTGTTAGTAATACAAAATTTGATCCATCGGTATGAATCCCGCTATTTTGGACGAAGTTGTAATTTAGATAATAAGCGGAGCGAAAGAAAAGTTTTTTGTCAATGACCACCGGTGACCGACCATAAAGATGTTATTTGCTATCGACTTTTTGTGAAGGTCCGAATACCCGATCGTTAAGGGTCGTTCAGGATTTGGCATGATTCTTTCGTTAAATTGAGGACAAAGTTTAATTTTGACCAACTCCTTCATTCAAGTCATTTTTCAAAATTTATGAAAATGAAATACTCATTCCGCATGCTGTCCGGTCTACTGGCGGCTGGTATGCTGGCAGGCTGTTCTAAAAATCCGGTGACCGGCAAGAAAGAGATCATCTTTATGTCGCAAGAAAAAGAGATCGCGCTTGGGGCCGAATCGCACCCGTCTATTGTGGCTACAATGGGCATTTACGACGATAAGAACCTGCAATCCTTCATCAATGAAAAAGGCATGGCCATGGCCAAAATCTCCCACCGGCCCGATTTGCCCTACAAATTTTTTATCGTCGACTCTCCGGTAGTCAATGCATTTGCGGTGCCTGGTGGTTACGTATACTTTACAAGGGGGATTATGGCCCACTTTAATAATGAAGCTGAATTTGCCGGGGTATTGGGCCACGAAATCGGGCACATTACGGCAAGGCATTCGGCACGGCAGCAGACTTCCCAGATCCTCGGGCAGGTAGGGCTGGCGGCTGGTATGGTGCTGTCTCCGCAAGTGAGGGCCCTGGGTGATCAGGCGCAACAGGCATTGGGTTTGCTGTTTTTAAGTTACAGCCGCGACCATGAAACCGAGTCTGACAAAATCGGGGTTGAGTATTCAAGTAAGATCGGTTATGATGCCAAGGAAATGGCTGATTTTTTTGGGACACTTAAAAGAATCGGTGAAAAAGCAGGGCAGACGATTCCTACATTCCAATCGACCCACCCCGATCCGGGCGACCGTAAAACGAAGGTAGCAAAGCTGGCCACGCAATATCAAACGGAGCATCCGGGCAAATACAATGTCAACCGTGATGCCTTTCTGCGTAAAATTGATGGGGTTATTTATGGGAACGACCCACAGCAGGGCTTCGTTGAAAATAACCAGTTTTACCATCCCTCGTTGAAATTCCAATTCCCGGTGCCGAGCGGCTGGCAGTATGAAAACTCGCCTGCACAGTTCCAGATGGCACCTAAGGATGGTAAATCGATGATGCTTTTCACATTGGCAGAAGGCAAATCGCTGGATGAAGCCGCCCAGGCTGTTGTGAAAAATTTCGGTCTGAAAGTTTTGGAAACCAACAAAACGACCATTAATGGCAACCAGGCCGTGGTAATGGTATCGCAGCAAGTGGAGCAGGGGCAGAATGGCCAGGCTGCGGCCGCTACTGCGAACACCTTGCAGGTAGGAACCTGGCTGATCCAGTACGGAAGCAATATCTACGCATTTCACGGGGTATCGTTGGCTGGTGCATTTGCCAGCAACGAAGGTCAGTTCCGTTCGGTAGCGCAGGGATTCAAATCCGTTTCCGACGGCAATATCCTCAACCGCCAGCCCGAACGCATCCGCATCAAAACCGCACAGCGCGATGGTACGCTGAAAGATGTGCTGAAAGACAACAACCAACCCGACGGCAAGCTCGACGAGCTGGCGATCATCAACGGAATGGCACTGACCGACAAAGTGACCAAGGGAATGCTCTTCAAGACGCTCGGAAAATAAGAAAAAGCAATAAGGTTCAGCGAGGGCGGCATGATTTCATGTCGCCCTCTTTTTGTGGCATAGAAGTGCTGACCGCTTGTTCCAAAGCCGCTCATACCAGCGATCCAACCATTAATCATCAGATCAAAAACTTTTTCTTCGAAAATTTGGTTGATATATCAACACAAATTACTTTTGTACTACCATGAGCACGAATATAGATAGCTGGCAGAATCTTCGGGATGAATTGAAGAACTCATTGCAGTTCAAACTGGGGGCTGTTACCAAAACTGTTTTCAAAAAGATGAATGCGGAGCTGGTCAATGAGGGTATCCCTGTATTGGCAGAACAGCTTCCGATTCTGATGGTTGTATATTTCCAGGAACAGGCACGCACGCAGCAGGACATTGCAAATATTCTACAAAAAGATAAAGCAGGCATCCAGCGCTCTGTGCAGACATTACATAAGGATGGTTTCCTGAAAATCGAAAGTGATATGGAGGACAAAAGAAAGAACCTCATTTCACTGACGCCAAGCGGGAAATTTGTCTGCGAGCGCATTCAGTCGCTGGCCATCGCATTTAATAACCAGATCATGGAGCATTTCTCCGAGCAGGAATGGGGTACTTTCCTCGGTTATCTGGACAGAGTTGTTAAAGTAGTAGACAAATAAAATTTTTTAAATAAATAGTTGATATATCACCAGTAGAGCCGTCAACTATCTTGCATTAGCCACAAAAATCAACAGCAAGTCAAAATGAAAAGTAAATGGATAGCAGCAATGATAGCGGTGGCCGCCTCGGTGGCGCCGGGATGGGCGCAGACGACGCTGAGCCTGAAAGACTGCATTGCGTACGGGATCAAGAATAACGGGAATGTCAAAATAGCGCAGTATAAAGAAAGCACCGCCACCCAGCAGGGCCGCGAGGCGCTGGCAGGTTACCTGCCGCAGGTTGCCGGTACTGGCACGCTCGACGATAACCTGAAACTGCAATCGACGGTATTGCCGGGCGCATTGTTTGGTGGGGAAGATCGCCGGGTTGCATTGGGTACCAAATACCAGAGCAACGTTTCAGCGCAGGTAGATCAGGTCATTTTCGACCAGTCGCTGCTGGCGGGCATTAAAGCCAATAAGCCGAACCAGGAAAACGCTGTCCTGAATTCGCGCAAGACGAAAGAGAACATCATCTATAATGTAGCGAATGCCTATTACCAGGTGTTTGTGACCTCGCAGCAGATCGCGCTTTTGAAGGATAATTTGGATAAAACCAGCCAGATCCTGGCGACATTGAAGCTGCAACTCGACAATGGCGTGATCAAAAAAGTGGATTACGACCGCACGCGGGTGAATTTTAATAACATCCAATCACAATTGACGCTTGCGGAAAGCAATCTTACCCTCTCCGAAAACCAGTTGAAATTTCAGATGGGAATGCCGCTCAACGAGCAACTCGTACTGGCCGACAATCCGCTGGAACAGCCATTCAAGCTGGTCGAGCCCGGCAAGTTCGACGCTTCCAACCTGACCGATTTCAAAATGCAGAACCTGAATATGGAATTGCAGCAGCTCGAAAAAGCACGCATTAAAGCAGGTTACCTGCCGAAAGTTTCGGTGTACGGTCGCTATGGTATGCAGGCTTTGGGCAACGACCTCGGAACATCCTGGGGCAACTGGTTCAGCTACGGCGCCATTGGTCTGAAACTGAATATCCCGATTTTCGACAGCTTCCGCCGCGACGCGCAATACAAACAAGCCGATCTGAACCTGATGACGCAGCAAGAGCAGTTGAAGCTGAATGTCCATAACTATGAATTGCAAAACAGCAATGCATTGACCCAACTTCAAAAGGCGAAAACCAGTCTTGCCAGCGACGAAAACAACGTGGCCCTTGCCAAGGAAGTATACGATGTAACGACGCTCCAATACCGCGAAGGCACCGTCCCGCTAACGGATTTGCTCAATGCGGAAACCTCCTACAAGGAATCACAAAGCAATTATATCAACTCGATGCTAAGTTACTATCAAGCGAAACTTGGGCTGGAACAATCCACCGGAAGTCTCAACGATTTCTACGCAGCATTACCATAATACACTTCATCAACAACAAAAAATTGGCCTATTCGGTCATTCACTCATTCCCCGTTCCACGGCGGCTCATTCAGTAATTCAAAATTATGAAGCGAAAACTCATCATCATCGGTTCCATCGTCATTATAGGCGTTTTGATCGGGGTCAGACTTGTGGCCAACAAGGCCAAGATCGACGAAAAGAAGAAGATGCCGGACAACAAGAATGTGACGATTCCTGTCACGGCTATTGCGGTCAAAGAAGGAAGCGCCGATCAGCAACTGATCCGCACCGGTAGCCTTATTCCCTATAAACAAGCCGAAATCATGGCTACTGCGGCAGGTAAGGTGTTATCTGTCAAATACGAACTCGGTACGCATGTATCGCAAGGTGCAACACTTGTGAAAGTGGACAGCAAATTGAAAGAGCTTTCCCTGGAAGCTACCGAGCTCAATATCAATAAACTGAAAAAGGATACCGATCGCTATTCGAAGCTTCTCGCGGGTAACGCGGCGACCGAAGTTCAGGTAAACGATACCAAATACAACTACGAAAACGCATTGAACCAGGCCCAGCAGATCAAGCAGCAGATTACCGACGCCTCCATTCAGGCGCCGATCAGCGGCCGCATTGTGAAGAAAAATATCGAGCCGGGCGAGTTTGTGAACGTAGGTACTTCGCTGGGAACCATCCTCGACGTATCACGCCTGAAAGTGCAGGTGATGATCAACGAAAATGATGTTTATAAACTCAAAGAAGGCCAGCACGTGCAGGTCAGCACCAGCATTTTCCCTGGTAAAAAGATCGACGGAGCCATTTCTTACATCGCTCCGCAAGGCGACGAATCGCATAATTACCCGGTGGAAATTGTCGTGAAAAATTCAAACGCACTGAAAGCGGGCACATTCGTAACGGTTGAATTTCAGCAGAAAAGCAGCCAGGAATCCTTGCTGATCCCACGCAGCGCATTGGTAGAAAGCGTGCGTAATCCTTATGTGTACGTCGTAGAAGGCGGCGTGGCGAAGCAGCGCAAGATAGAGGTTGGCCGCGAAGTAGGCGACAATGTGGAAGTGTTGGCTGGCCTGAAATCGGGCGAAACGGTGGTTACAACCGGACAGATCAACCTCAGCGAAGGCGCGGCGGTTACCGTTACAAAATAAGTTTCATAGCAAACTGAAAGAATTATGTCGATTACCGAAGTAGCCGTAAAAAGACCGCTCTTCATCACCGTAGTATTCGTAGTACTGATACTATTCGGTTTGATTAGCTATAACCAATTGTCTTACAACTTGTTGCCTAAATTTGAGGCGAACGTTGTGAGTGTGATGACGACTTACCGCGGAGCTTCTGCGGATGAAGTCGAAACGAATGTGACGAAGCATATCGAGGACGCGGTGTCGGCCATTGAAGGTCTGGACCAGATCAATTCCACTTCGCAGGAAGGCGTTTCGTCTGTAATTATTCAGCTAAAACAAGGGATTAGTGTCGATTTGGCACAGCAGGAAGCGCAGCGGAAGGTCGAGCAGGCAATTTCGCTTCTGCCCGATGATGCGGACCGTCCGGTGATCAACAAGTTCTCGACCGACGAAATCCCGGTTTTGAGAATGGGTGTGACGGCGAACCTGTCGCCTTCCCAATTGTATGATTTGATTGACGACAAGCTGAAACCGCAGCTCTCGAACGTGACAGGCGTGGGACAGGTGACCATTATCGGTGGAACCGAGCGTCAGATCCAGGTAAATATTAGTCAGGCTAAACTGAAAGCTTACCATTTGTCGATCAGCCAGGTTTCCGCCGCGATCAACAATGCGAACACTTCCTATCCTGCCGGTCAGGTAAAAACCCAGGAAGATCAGCTTTCGATCCGTTTCGATGCGAAGTTGACGACGGTTGAAAACCTTCGAAGTGTAATTGTAGGCCGTTCCTCGAATGGTGGGCAGATCTTTTTGAGAGACATTGCCGAGGTATATGACGGAGTGGCCGACGCTACGGCGGTGAACCACATCAATGGCCGTCCGTCGGTGGCACTGCAAATCCAGAAACAGTCGGATGCGAATGCAGTGGACGTAAGCAAGCTCACCCGTGAACGTTTGACGAGTTTGGAAAAACAATATGCGTCGCAGGGTTTGAAATTCAACATTGCATCCGACCAATCGATCTACACATTGGCATCGGCCGACGCGGTGGTATTTGACCTTGGACTGGCGGTTTTGATCGTGTCCGTGGTAATGCTGCTGTTCCTCCACAGCTTCCGTAGCTCGATGTTCATCCTGGTGGCATTGCCATCGTCGATGATCCCGACATTTATTTTAATGAGCTTAATGGGCTTCTCATTGAACCTGATGACGCTCATGGCACTCTCGCTCGTGGTAGGTATCCTGGTCGATGACTCGATTGTGGTTTTGGAAAACATCAACCGCCACCTCGAAATGGGCAAAAGCCGCTGGCAAGCCGCATTGGACGGTCGCGCGGAAATCGGTTTTACTGCATTGGCGATCACCCTGGTAGACGTGGTAGTATTCGTGCCGCTCGCATTGACGCAGGGCCTCATTGGTAACATTCTTCGTGAGTTTTCACTCGTAGTTGTATTCTCCACTTTGATGAGTTTGCTCGTATCGTTCACCTTGACGCCTCTGCTAGCATCTCGGTTCGGTAAGGTCGAAGTTTTGGATAAAAACACGCTTTGGGGGCGTCTGAACTTAGGTTTTGAAAGATTCTTGGATAATGTAAAAGAAGAATACGGCAGAATCCTCACTTGGGTACTCGGCCATAAACGCTACATTTTCCTGCTTTCGATTCTGCTGATCGTCGGTTCCATTGCATTGGTTCCGGGCGGATTTGTAGGAGCGGCATTTATGCAGCAAAGTGATCGTGGTGAATTGAATGTGTCGATTGAACTGGCGCCTACTGCATCCGTTTACCAAACCAACCAGGTAGCGCAGCGTGTCGAGAAGATCCTTTTGGCCAAAAAAGAAGTAACCAGGGTGTTTACCAATGTGGGTTACAGCAGCACCGGTTTGGGAACGACTTCAAACAGTAACATTGCTGACCTTACGGTTCAGTTGGTGGATAAAAAAGAGCGTACGATCTCATCAGAAGATTTTGGAACGTCCATTCAAAAAGAAATCCTGCAAATCCCGGGCGTGAAAGTGACCGTCGCTCCAACCTCGATCACCGGTAATGCCAACCAGGCGCCGATTCAGGTGGCCGTAAAAGGTACCGACATGGCCGTGATCCGTAAAACTGCTGCACAGGTGAAAGGAATCGTGAATTCGGTAGCCGGCACAGCGAACGTAGATTACTCGGTGGACGATCCGAAGCCGGAAGTGGGTGTAACCCTCGACCGTGAAAAAATGGCGCAGCTTGGTATCAACGCCTCCGAGGTAGGAACCACACTGCAAACCGCGTTCCGCGGCGACGACCGTTCTAAATTCAAGCAAAATGGTAAGGAATACGACATTATGGTGAATCTAGACCAGTTCGACCGCTCCAAAGCCGACGACATTCGTCACCTGACATTTGTGAACAGCTCCGGCCAGACCTTCGAACTGTCCCAATTCGCGACCATCAAGGAAGGAATGGGCGAAAGCGTCTTGCAGCGCATCGACCGCCTGTCGTCGATCACGATCAATTCGCAAGTCGTAGGCCGGCCATCCGGTTCTATCGGTGCCGACATTCAGGCCAAAATGGCGAAAGTGAAACTACCCGAAGGCATCAGCATCGAATACCGGGGTGACCTGAAAAACCAGGCCGACGCATTCGGCAGCCTCGGGATCGCATTGCTGCTCGGTATCGTGCTCATCTACCTCATCATGGTGGCCCTCTACGAAAGTACGATCTACCCGTTCGTAGTACTCTTCTCGATCCCGGTTGCATTAGTCGGCGCATTAACCGCCCTCGCATTGACTCTCGAAAGCCTTACCATCTTCTCGATTGTAGGGATGATCATGCTCCTTGGATTGGTAGCCAAAAACGCGATCCTGATCGTCGACTTTGCCAACCAATTGAAAGAGGAAGGCCACGGACTAAAAGAAGCCCTCATCGAAGCCGGCAAAGAACGTCTCCGCCCGATCCTGATGACCACCATCGCGATGGTAGCCGGTATGCTCCCCATCGCCCTCGCCTCAGGCGACGGTGCGGAGGTAAAGAACGGCATGGCCTGGGTAATTATCGGCGGACTTACCAGCTCCTTGCTGCTGACGCTGTTCCTGGTTCCTAGTGCCTATTATGTGGTGGATAGGATTAAGGAAAGGTTCGCGAAGCGGAAGAAAAGGAAGGTTAGGGAGGAAGTGGTTTTGGGGGCGTAGAAGTTTCGAGACGCAGCAAATAAGGAAATAATCTAATACAAGCGCCCCAGTCACACTGAGCCGCCCGGCAGTCGAAGTGCAATGCGAGATGCCAATGAGCATTGTGCAATTATCCTTCGACTGCGCTCAGGATGACTGGGGCGCTTCGTTTTAAAAGAGCATACAATATAGCTCGGTAGTGTTTATGATTCGGTCAAAACCCATTCTTCGAAGATGTTCGACCAGTTTCTTATCCCCCGTCCAAAGCACACCGCCAGTCTGTAATGCGAGCGCTACGTAGTTAATATCAAAGGAATCGATATCGACTGTGAGCCGTTCAGCCTCTTTCCAATGCGCTGCCTCAATTAATGTTTCATTGTAAAGGCTCATGCTGGTAAGCACATCGAACAGGTCATCGATTACTTCATCCACAGACTTTTTGGAATACTTTACAATTTTTGATTGATGCTTAAAGAGCTCCACAACCGCGTAGTAGCAACTTACGCGTTTGGCTGGAAGGTCGGGATGAGTAAGGATTTTCGCCAATTTACCATTGGGCGTGATGAGGGCACTGAAAATGATATTTACATCTACGACTATAATCACTTGATAAAACGGCTACGGTTCGTCGCCCACCATGCGCTATGCACCTCGCGTGCGAGTTCCGAAGCCTCTTCTTCCGTGCCTTTGTTCCTGGCATTGGATTCGATGAGGCGGAAATAGTTGGTAAGCTTTTGTACTTCTTCCATATCGATGAGAGAAGCGTTGAGCCGTATGACGATGTCTTCGTTTTGTCGTTCGATAACCATAATCGAGTCGTCAGTTATACTCAAATATAGCCATTTTGGCGGAGATAAAAACCTGCAAAGGAGCAAGAGGCGGGGCTCAATGATCGAAATGGTCAGAAACTGAGGTATCTCTGCTTCTGACCATTTCTTCGATTTAGGCTTTCACACGCTCAATCCGCTGAAAGAAAAACACCAGCTCCCTGAAAGTCATAAATGTGTCATTAATCCGCGGGTTGTAGCCAGCCTCTTGTTGAAATGCCATCGAATCGCTGTAAATCGCCCACAGGTGATCAAGCATTTCGGAAGGGCTGCCTACATTCAAAAGTTCCTTTACCTGCCTGCCGTAAGCGAGGCACACCGAGTCCTCGGACTCGGGAATGTGTGTTGATGGTGTCATTGACTTTGTTTTTTAGGATGAATAGAAAGCCCTGTCTAAGGTGTCCTAATGCTCACAAAGCGGGCATCCGGGGGGCTTTCGCCGCACCCGCACCATAACAGGGCAGATCGTCTAAGATTTTTCATTGCTTCAGTGATTTATAGGAAGGCGTAAGTTGGGAAAGCCGGGGGAGAAATACAAGGAGGCGTTAATGCGATTATCCGCCGGTTAATTGTAAGAAAACAATAGCGCCGAGGCAGAATTGCTTACAATTGGGTCGTCAATATTGATTCGGATGAGCATTACAGCTAGATGCCGCACGATGAACAAAATGCCCTGCATTAGGTGACCTAACGTATGTAGCTACGTTCGAGGGGCTTTCGCCACACCCGCACCATTGCAGGGCAATGCAATCAAGATTCTTCACAAGGTCACAAGTTTTAGATGAGTGTAAGTTGGAAAGTGGATTGAAAAAACACAAGTAACTTCGATTTGAGTTTTCCTGCGGTAAAAAACAAGGCTAAAAGGTGAGAAGAATGGCTTTTTGATCAGATTTTGCTAGTGAAACTATATCTCAGTGAAGAACAAGACACTTTAACTGAATACATGGCTATCGTAATTTCCATCGTTTCGCTGCTGATTTCAGCTCTTACATTTTGGATGAGCAGATTAAAAAAAGGGACACTTAAAATGACCCGGCCATCACTTATTTGTTTTGTTGGGAAGAATACGCGCGACGGATTGAAAATTGTTATTAGGACTTTGCTTTTCTCGACTTCAGATACAGGGCAATATGTGCAGAATATGTTTGTTCGCGTTTCATGCAGAGGCACGAGTCATGACTTTAATGTTTGGGCTTATGATGATAAAGGTTTGGTTAGAGGTAGCGGATTATATGTAGGTAAAAATGGTACTTCTAACTATCACCACTTTTTGTATCGAGAAAAGAAGTGATAGGCCTTAACGAAGGGGAATGGAGAATAGAAGTATTTGCCGAAACAGTTGATAAGCCAATTACCAAGATTTTTGAGTACAATTTAATTTCTGAAAAATCTCAGCTTGAGTATCTTGCTAATGGTGGCACAATCTTTTTTGACTGGGCTCCCAATCTTGGTAATTATGTTTCAAGAATAGATGACTATGGCATTGATCAAACAGATTTGAATAACATAACTAGTTAAAATTCAATCAACTCAATCACCTCACATTCCCCAACCTTCGTATTCCCTTCGTGAAAATACCCAATCGTCCCAACTTTCAAATACTCCTTATGGTAAGGGATAAAATCCTTGCTAGCTATCCACATTGTAGCAGTCCCTGAGATAGGTGCGAATTCTGTCTCGTCGAGAATGCGGCCATTTTCATCTTCGAACTCCGGCCAGATCATGTAGAGTGAATGCTTGAACTTGCCGTCATTCTTGTAGTGAAAATCGCATCTGTAATGCTGTAATGCGGGGTTATGCCGGCCACCTTCTTCGTAGGAATAGAGCCGGTATCTGACCCGAAAATTAGGTTTGCGGGCAAAACTGATTTCGTAAGTTTGAAATTCTGACATACCGACTCTTATAAATAATATGAATTATGGGATGATTAGCTTTTTCACAATCCCCATCATCTCCACCAACGGCACCACATTCACATCTTTCGAAATAACATAACTGGTCTGCCCAGGATACACAAAATACTTGTGCGATGCTTGAATATCCTCACATCCAGTAGTAAATCCCCTGCTTAACGCCGGAGTAAGAGACCTTTTGATCTCAATAGCAACCCTGGTCTGATGATTGATTTCCAGCACCAGATCGATTTCAGCACCCGCTGCCGTGCGGTAATAATAGGGTGTGACCCATGAAGGTAGCATGGCGATCAGGTTTTCAATGATGAACCCTTCCCAGCTTCCACCCAGAACGGGATGTCCGAGCAAGTCCTCCTGGTTTCTGATTTTGAGCAATGTATGGGTAATGCCGCTATCGCGAATGTAGATTTTGGGCGTGCGGACGAGCCGTTTGCCGATATTGGCCGACCACGGTTGAAGTTTTCGGACGAGAAATAAGTCTTCCAGCAGATCCAGGTAGCGTGTAGCTGTGGGTACGCTGATGCCTAATCCTGCGGCTATACGACTGAGGTTGGCAATTCCGCCCTGCGAATTGGCAAGCATTGTCCAGAAGTTGCGGAGTACCATGGCCGGGATTTTGAATCCGAATTGTGGAATGTCTCGTTCAAGATAAGTCGTGATCAGGTTTTGCCGCCATTCGAAACTAGCAGAGTCGTTCGAGGCGAGAAAACTGTCGGGAGACCCACCACGTATCCAGAGCTTGTCCTGATCGTTCGCATCGATTTCTGTCGCTTTAATGCCGGGAAGGCGGGTGTACGCAATGCGGCCGGCAAGACTTTCTGAGGATTGTTGCAAGAGATCGAGCGAAGCGGAGCCGAGAATCAGGAATTGGCCAGTACGCCTTCCTGCGCGGCGACGCTTGTCGATGACTCCCCGGAGGACTGCGAATATTTCTGGCGTTCGTTGGATTTCGTCCAGGATAATGGTTCTGTCAGCATATTTCTCGAAATATAATTCGGACTCGCTAAGTTGGGCGACGTCTGACGGAGATTCCAGATCGAGGTAAATAGGCTCGGGAGAAATCGTCTCGGCGATTTGAAACGCAAGTGTTGTTTTACCAATTTGCCTGGGACCGAGAATGCCTACTGCTGGAAATTCTTTCAGCGAATTAAGTATTTCAATTTGTGCATCTCTTATAATCATCCTTGTAAATTTAACATCGAGCGTTCAATTTACAAGGATATTCACGCAATTTCCACTTTTGACCTAATCAAATCTGCGCTTTTTTTCCTCTTCAATGTACGCTCTGCCTTCATTTGAATAGCCTCAGCTTTTAAAATCTGCTCAATCGTCTCGAACTGAATAATTGGCGCTTTTCCAACCAGTAAAGCAAGTTCAATAAGCTTCGAGATCGTAAAATTGAAATTCCCATTCAGAATCTGTGACACGTAGGAAGGAGAGACATTCAACTTCTCAGCGACCTGTCTTTGGGTCAGATTGTTTTCTTCCATATAAGTGTTGAGTAGATTGAAAACTTCAATTTGGACACCGGTTAGCCAGTAAGTGGAGCTTTTTAAAAGATCTTCGCGCGTTCTCATGGATTGTTTATATTTGATATACCTTCGAAATGAATGTTTTTGACCAGCTTTACTAAGCTTTTTAAATCTGCTTTCTGATTGCTCTTACGGCCGCCCAGGAGAATTACCTTGCCTGTTTTTTCAAGCTTGATCAGGTAAAACCGCAGGTTCGCGCTTTTGGCCTCGTACAGTTGATAAGGTAAGTCCCTAAGCTGGATGAGTCGAAACATAGTCTTGGGGAGCATTTTCAGGTTGCAAACCTTATCAAGCACCGCATATATTTTGTCTACCTCCCGATCGAGACCACCTTCCCGACAAATTCTCGCCTCAAAATCATCGATTTGGCAAGTTTTGTTCGTGACTAGCTTAAATAGCTTGATCGGGGCGGGTGATATTTTGTCAGATAAACGAATGCTGAATTTCGACATAAAGTTAAGTTATAACTTAATATTTATCAAGCCCTACATTTGACTTATTACAGTAAAAGGCTTGTAGTTATCTCCATTAACCTAACTTCGGATAGGCAATGAGCAGACGGTCTTAAATCAATGATTGATCGGCATTTATCCTTGCAGATTTAACATCAGGCGTTAAATTTACACGGATGACAAGGGTTGAGCGGCCGACGGAAAGGAGCCAGACAGCCTGCGGTAACTGTCGACAAGCAATGGCCAGGACTTAACTGACGATATATAACTAACATGAAAGCATACTTTTTCTTAGGGCTGATGGCTATTCCCTGTTTTGTCGCCCACGCCCAACAAACGCCTGATGCCAGCCTGCAAAACCGCCACATCCAATTCATAAAGGGGAGCGAACAATCAGAACTCCACCGGATAGAGCTGCGCTCCGATATCGATACGACGTGGTTTCGATGGAAGGAGCGGGGATACAGCTTTGGATTTGCACCAAGCAAAACACCCATGTACACCACTATAGACGGTATCCTGAGCACGCCGTACATGATCCAGGTCCGGGGCAATGCGGAGGAGCGGAACCGGAAGCGGTGGGGGTATCATGTGTTTGAGGGGTATGCCAAAGACGATAGATCCCGCATTACCATGCTTGTCAACAAACATGTGGAGGCCGAGCGGCCAGTGGCGGAGCTTTACTATTATTCCACGGTCTATAACCACGACGAAACAGCCTACAACTGGTTTAAAATCGGCTCCGACGTCCGGCAGCATTCTTTTATGTTCGGGCGCGACAAGGCATTATTCTACGGTTCGCTTAAACTGAGCAATGCATTAACCCTCGGCGCCATTGGAAAAGAAGATATTTCAACTACGAAACCGGCCGGTGACGACGAACAAAATGCAGATGCGGATGCCAAATATGTCAATTACAAAGAATTAAAAAACGGCGGGGACGGGACAATCTTCTACGACAAAGATCGCGACATTGTAGTGATCAAAATCAAAGGCAAATGGATGAAAGTTGCCGTGGAGGCGCTGCCGGATGGTGTTAGTTATGATTTTTGAGATGGTTTCAGGCTGTCTGGGGATGTCGCCCTGAGCGAAGTCGAAGGGCTCCATGCGAGATGCTCTTCGACTTCGCTCAGGGCGACATTGACCTAACTCATTATTACTTCCACCTCTCCCCAAGCACCTTCATCCAATACCCACCAACGACAGATCGGGCACGAAACCCAACCGACTTGCCATTGGTAGTTTCATGCCAGTCCGAAAGTGGAATGCGGTCGGTCGTGCCATTTGCGTATTTGTAAATAGGCTGGATCAATGCCTGGAAATCCTCCGGTTTTTCGGCTAATGTCGCCGTCCACATGATCCAGTCGGATTTTGAGTAGCTCTTGCGGCTGTCGAGCGGGAGGCCGAAAGGTTGTTGTTTGGTGAGGTAATAGGCGATTTCCTTTTGGGCTACTGTTTTTGGAAATACATTGAGAACCAGGAGCTTGTCCCAGACGAGGTTGTATTTCTGGCTCCAAGTGCCTTTTTTGTCGAAAGTCAAAGCGTAGTGATCACCGTCGGCGGCCATCTTCACCCATTTTTGAGCGAAGTCCTTGGTTAATGCATTTACCTCAGTCGCCTCTTTTGAATCGCCAAGTTGCTCGGCAAGTTTGGCGTAGGAGGCGAGGCCCATAATCGCTTTGATCGACAAGTTGGTATTACGGGCCAAATGTCCGGCGAAATCGTCGGTGCAAAGCTGGTTGGCAGGATCGAAACCTTCTTTTTTCAGGTAATTGGCCCAGACGCTGAGCATTTTCCAATGCTTTTTGGCAAAATCCGCATTGCCCTCGGCTTTGCTAATGGCGTAAGTGAGGATGAGCATATTGCCGGATTCTTCCACGGGCATGTCCTCGCCGTAGGTCTGCCCGTTCGCGAGGGGATAGGTACCCACGTCGTGCGCGGCGAAGGGCTTGGTCCATTTCCCGCTTTCGGAATAATGGAAAATAGGTTCCATCATGCCTTTGAGCAAGGTAGGGTTGTAGAGAAGAAATAAAGGTGCCGATGGGTAAGTTATATCAACCGTTCCAATAGAACCGTTGCTGAAATTCTCTTTGGAGAAAAACAAAGGCGTGCCGGATGGATCAGCTACGAGTTTGTGGGCAGAAATGGCCTGACGGTATGCCAATACGCAAAGCTCGGCATATTGTTTGCCACCGGCTTTGAATGCGTCGTCGTAAATAGTCTTGTCCGTTTCTTCGCAGGATTGGAGAATTTTGGCAAAATCCGCTTCTGCGTTTTTCAGCTCCCCGGCAATGGTTTTGTTACCTTCGCGGTTCCACCACGGACGAAGATTTTGACCAAAATATTGGACCGAAAAGCCGTCGTCATAAGCCAGCAATGCGTGCAGTGTTTTGAGTTCCGATCCTATTTTGCCTGCATTCAATACGAGGCCCATCGATTTCGTGTCGGCGGGAGCTGCTCCGGCCTGATCGACGCTGAGCGTGCCTTTTGCAGCGAATTCTTTGATAATATCGGTCGATAAGCCGATTGCCGAGCCTTTTACAGTGCCTTGCGGAGCCGAAAGGTAGGCCTGGCCCCAGTCAATGCGGACGTCGTCGCCTTTTCTAACGAGCTGATTTTGAACTGCATTCGCCAATGACAATGTCGTAAGGCCGTCCTGCGTGGCTTCCTTGCCGGTTACCGACTGGCTGCCGTCATTGGTAGCCCAAAGTCCGGAAACGGAATTCAGGATGCTTACCTCATGCTTTTTGCCGTCGGCAGATTTTACCTCATAAACGACGTAGTTGACCGGACGGGAAAGCAAGTCCATATCCTTTGCAATGAGCGGAGCCACAAACCGCACCGTCAATTGTACGGCACCTGCATCGAAACGATATATGGATTGCGTTGCCTTCATTTCAAAGCCTGTCTGCTTCGCCGGTGCGACGGCGTCGGCACCTTTTGGAGCAATTTCGTCTGACAAACCAATGTCAATGTACCCCGGCCCAGCGCCATTTTTTACATAAGCAGCCAGGGTGTTCTTCCCTTTCTTCAATGCTTTGGCCGCCGCTGGGCTGATGGGCTTGAATTCATAATCACCCGTAAAGCAAGGCGCGCAGTCAAATGCGGGAACGCCGTTGATGAACACCTGGACATCATCATCATGAAAGATATTCAGGACGGGCTTTTCAAAATCGACATTAGCAAGGTTGAATTCCCGGCGATACCAGAGTTCCTGCGGGAATTCGGTGCCGCCTTTCAGCATAGCATCGTTGCGGTCGTGCGTGCCGAATGGCGCGGGGCCCTGTTTCCAGGTGCTGATATTATAGCCGTCTTTGAACCACCATTTGGGGTCCGGTTTCGTGATCGTGAATTTGGCGGTGTAGGCTTCCTGTTTGGCCGTGGGCAAGATGGTTTTCATTTCGGCCGTTGCTGCGCCCAGAAAGCGGTAAGTTTTACCGTCGACGCGGATAAGGCCATCCATCGGGTGCGGCTTGCCGGTCCAGTGCCTGGTGACGGAGCCTGCAAGCTGGTCGCCGAAGGACCAAACGCTGGTGTAAGGGTCGACGGTCACCAGGGGGGTAGCAGGCGGTCGGATAGATTGGGCAAAGATCGTTGTGGTGGTGAGTAGCGTCAGCGCGGTAAGCCAGCGTTTGAGCATAGTTTCGGTCGGTTTTGTGGAAATAGTATTAGAAAATCCCGTAATGATAGGGGATAAGTTCTAAATAGAGCAAATAGTGAAGAAAATTTGCCCAGGTGCCACAAGTTCCAACATCTACTTCTTCCCAAACGCTGCCTTCCCGCTATCCAGAAACGCCGCAAACTTCGCGGGATCGAGATCGTAGTTTTTGGGAGCTACCAGCAGGTTGCCTTGGTGATCTACCAGGCAGTAATGCGGCTGAGCATTGTTGTTATATTTTACGATTTGCAGATCGGCATTTTGGGCGCCGATGGTTTTTTTGACTTTGTTGTCGTATTTCGAAGTATACCATTGCGATTCAGGCAACTCGGTTTTGTCATCCACATACAGCGCGACGATCACGTAATCGTTGTTGAGGCGCTGCAGCACGGCAGGATCAACCCACACCCGGGCTTCCATTTCGCGGCAGTTGACGCAGCCGTGGCCGGTGAAGTCGATGAATACTGGTTTGTTCACCTTTTTGGCATAGGCCAATGCTTCCTGATAATCGAAGAAGCCTGCAAGTTCGTGCGGTAAATGGAATAGGTCTGCGTATTTGCGGGATTCGGCAGAGATGCCGGATGGCGCTGCACCGGCAGTTCTTTTGTTTAGGTCAAAATCCAAAGTCGATTGTGGCGGCAGGTAACCGGCCAATGCTTTCAACGGCGCGCCCCACATGCCGGGGAGCATGTAGACGACGAATGTAAAGGTGATAATGGAAAGCAGCAACCGTGGAACGCTTACTTTTTCAATGGGCGAATCGTGCGGCGTGCGGATTTTTCCGAGCAGGTAAAAGCCCAGTAATGCGAAAATAACGATCCAGAATGCGAGGTAAATCTCGCGATCCAGCAAATGCCAGTGGTAAACCTGATCGGCAATGCTGAAAAATTTCAACGCCAACGCCAGTTCCAGGAAGCCCAAAACGACCTTAACGGTATTCAGCCATCCGCCGGATTTTGGAAGCGATTTCAGCCACTGCGGGAACAATGCAAATGAAGTGAACGGAATGGCAAATGCCGCCGAAAATGCCGCCATACCCACAATAGGTTTCACAACTTCACCGCCAGCCGAAGCAACGAGCAAGCTGCCGACAATTGGCCCGGTACAGGAGAAGGAAACCAGTACGAGCGTAAATGCCATAAAGAAAACCCCGGCATAACCGCCCTGATCGGCTTTCTGATCCATTTTATTGACAAAACCACTTGGCAGCACGATTTCGAACAATCCGAGAAACGACAATCCGAATGTGATAAAAATGGCGAAAAACAGCAGGTTAGGCAACCAGTGCGTGCTAAGGAAGTTGGCAAATGCAGGGCCATTCAGCCGCGAAACGACCGTACCTATTAATGTATAGATCAGAACGATCGAAATGCCATATAAAAATGCTTTGAATTTGCCCTTTTCCTGGTTGGTGAAAAAGCTGACCGTCATCGGGATGATCGGGAAAACGCATGGCGTGAGCAATGCGACAAGGCCGGAAAGGAACGCGGCCAATGCGAAGCCTAATAGGGAACCGTCACTGTCGGGTGTTTCGGAAAAAGACGTTTGGGTTGCTTCGGGAGCAGCCACTTTAGCGGCGGCTGTGTCTGTGGTGGCGGGAATGTCGTTTGCTGTTACAGCTATCGCGGTATCGGCCGGCTGCGCGGCTGCTACCGCTGGTTTAATGGGTTCAACCGCCGGTTTGGCTGCGCCTAGCGTCGGCTGTTCGGTTGTGGCCGCGCTGGCAGCGGTAACCTTCAGGCCTTTGAACTCGAAATCGTCACCGCCAGGAATGCAAAGACCGGAGACATGGCTGCACGTCTGGTATTCCGAGCTTCCTTTGATAACTGGATTGTCGGCCAGGATTTTTACGGTTTGTTTAAAAACACCCTTTCCTTCAAAATAGCGCACATTACCTTGCCATACTTCTTCAAATTTAGTCTTCGGGTTCTGTGGTTTCAGTTTGCCGACAACCTCGAAAGTGTTGTTTTTTTCAAAGGTAAATGTCGTTAGCATCGGCCCCAGGTCCGGGTCGAAATCTGACGAGTACATGTACCAGTCCTTATCAATGATGGCAGTAAACACCAGGTCGACGGACTCGCCTTTTTTGACTTCCGGTTTGGAGAATGAGTAAGTCCAATGCGCCTTGGCTTTCTGGACCTGCGCCTGCGCGAATCCGGTCAGGAAGAGACAAATGCTGACAATGAGTATAATACCGCGTTTCATGATGTTTTTGGGGAAATCTGCTTTGGCCTGTGTTAATGAGGCTGGCGATCAATCTATAATTTTGATAGAGCTTTCTTAACGAACGTAATTTTCATAAAAAAATTCATCAATTGAAATTCCCTTTCCACCGATTCGCGATTCTGCTACCTTTGTCGCCTCAAATTCAGATTAGTTAACAGTTATTAACATGTCCCAGACCTTATTTGTAGTCAAGATCGGCGGTAATGTGATCGACAATCCGGAAGCATGTGCCCGTTTTCTCAAAGCTTTTGCCCAGCTCGATGCCCCCAAAATCCTCGTCCACGGAGGGGGAAAGGTCGCTACGCAAATCGCCGCGAAGTTGCAGATCGAAACACAGATGGTGGATGGCCGCCGCATTACCGACAAGCAGATGCTGGACGTGGTGACGATGGTTTACGGCGGACTGGTTAACAAAAACCTCGTAGCGCAGCTTCAAGCCGAAAGTTGCAATGCCATCGGACTTACCGGTGCTGACGGCGGTATCATACGTTCTGTGAAACGTCCGATCAAGACCATCGACTATGGATTTGTCGGCGACATCGAAGCCGTCAACGGCGAGCAGATCAACGCTATCGTTTCAAGCGGCCTTACGCCCATTATCGCGCCATTGACGTACAGCGCCGAAGGACTACTCCTCAATACCAATGCCGATACGATGGCTTCCGCTACTGCCGTTGCGATGTCGGGCGCATACGAAGTCAACCTTATATATTGTTTCGAGAAAAAGGGCGTGCTGTCCGATCCGGACGATGACGACGCTGTGATCGGCAAGTTGGTTCCAGCTACCTACGAAGACTACAAATCGACCGGTGTGATCAATAAAGGCATGATCCCCAAGCTGGACAACGCATTTGCGGCATTGCATTCGGGTGTTAAGCAAGTGATCATATGTCATGCGGACGAGTTGGCCAATGCGGTTTCAGGGGGTGCAGGAACGGCGATTGTGCTGGCTTAACAGTGTAAGATTAAGGAGTTCAATTCTTGATGTTCAAGGTTAACGGTGATGTGGCTTAATGGTTACATACATATTTGTAACCTAATTATTAAATTTTCTTAAAATTTTATTTAAAGTTCTTAAATTGCATGAGTTAAACCCACTCATTACCATGTTGTTTCGAAAAGGCCTTGTTCTGGTTTTTTTGCTGTTGTGTGATTGGTGTGCAGGCCAGGCTCCCGAGTTTTATAAGGATGTACAACCGATTATTCATGCTAACTGCGTACCGTGCCATCGCGCGGGCGAAGCAGCACCTTTTTCCCTCGTTACGTTCGAGGATGTTTCTAAGCGTTCCAAGTTTATCAAGCAGGTCGTTAGCTCGCGATACATGCCACCCTGGAAGGCCGATAATCATTACAATTCGTTTGCCAATGATCGCTCCCTGAGCGAAAAAGATATTAAAACCATTGTCGCCTGGATCGATGGTGGCACTCCGAAAGGGAAGGCCAATGTCAAAGCCGAACAGGAGCTGCAGTCGCGCCTCGACGCCGGAACGTCTTACAAACGCAAGCCCGACCTCCGCCTGAGCATGAAAGAAGCGTTCACATTAAAAGGTGACGCAAAAGAACGCTTCGTCATGTTCAAAATTCCGTTTGAAATGGCCCAAGAGGCGAATGTGGAGGCCATTGAATTTACTTCCAATAACAAAAAGCTCATTCACCACGCTAATTTCGCGATCCATCCCGTGCCAGATGCATCGGTAGACCTGCACAATACCGTCGACTTTGTCGACCTGAGCGGGCCCGATGGTGACAAATATTATGAATGGGTCAAATACAAAAAGGAAATGACCTATTACGGCGGCTGGATCCCCGGAACGACCGTGGAGGCCTATCCGGAAGAGATGGGCTGGGTAATGCCAAAAAGAGGAGTGGTACTGCTCACGGTGCATTTCGGCCCCAGCTCAGTGGATGCGCAAAGTATCGACGGCGTCAATATCTTTTTTAAAAAGACCCCTATCAAGCGTAAAGTGAAGGTTATTAGCCTTGGTTCGGGTGGTATAGGTGAAAAGGAGATCAGCCCGCCGCTCATGATCTTTGCGAATGAAGTGAATAGCTTTAAACTGCGTATTGCAAACAACCAGCCTGACATTTCACTGCTTTATGCATGGCCGCACATGCATTACCTGGGCAAGGAGTTCAAGGCTTATGCAACCACAGCCACGGGCGATACGATCCGGCTTGTGAATATCCCGGCCTGGGATTTCCGCTGGCAGGAGATTTATAAATACAAAAAGCCATTACTGTTGCCGAAAGGAGCTGTGTTGACAGTCGAGGCGACTTACGACAACACGGCCAGCAACCCGGCAAATCCGCACAATCCGCCGCAACTCGTACTGTCGACGGGCAATATGCGGAGCGATCAGGAGATGATGACGCTCATCCTGATGTATGTCGACAGGCTGCCTGGCGACGACGAGCTTGTTTTCGATTGGAATTGATTTTCATTGGTTCATAACGGTATTGCATGGGTAAATTCTATTATCTGTTGTTTTTGCTGCCATTGTCCGTTTTATCCCAACCTGTTTTTAAGAAGCTGCCTGCCAAAGAAACCGGCGTCAGTTTTGTAAACAGGATCGAGGAGAACGATTCGCTGCACATTTTCCGGTATGAATATCTCTACAACGGAAACGGGATCGGTGTGGGCGATTTCAATGGCGACGGCAAGCCTGATCTTTTTATTTCCGGGAATACAGTTCCTAACAAGCTTTATATCAACCGATCGGAGGCAAACGTCGTCAAATTTGAGGATGTGAGCCGAAAGGCGAAGGTTGAAGGAAATGGTAAATGGGCTACGGGAGTGAGCGTGGCGGATGTGAATGGCGACGGCCTGCCGGATATTTATGTTTGCCATTCCGGTTTTTACCGCAAATTATCGGACAAGAATAATGAGCTGTTTATTCATCAGGGTGTTAAAAATGGCATCCCGGTGTTCAAAGAAGTAGCGGTAGAAGTGGGCTTGAATGCAATCGGTTCGCAATCGACGCAGGCGGCTTTCTTTGATTATGACAAAGACGGTGACCTGGACATGTTCCTGCTCAACCATTCCAATCATACCGTCAACCCTCTCCTGAATACCAGGGAAATGCGGGCGACGCCGAATCCCTATTTCGGCAACCGCCTCTTTGAGAATGTGAGTGAAAAAGGCAAACTGAAATTCCAGGATGTAACGCAGAAGACAGGTATCATCAATAATGCGCTGAACTTCGGGTTGAGTGTGGTCGTAGCGGATATCAACCAGGACGGCTGGCCGGACCTTTACACGACAAGTGACTATACAGAAGTGGATTGTTACTACGTCAACAACCGGAACGGCACATTTACGGAGTCGCTGAGGAAGTCATTTACCCATGTTTCCAAATTCTCGATGGGGGCCGACGTGGCCGATTTCAACAATGACGGCCTGCCGGATGTGCTGACGCTCGACATGCTTCCCGCGGACAACCATCGGCAGAAGTTGCTGAAAGGTCCGGACATGTACGACCAGTACCACCTGTTGCTCGATAGCGGCTATTACCATCAGAATATGCGCAATATGCTGCATTTGAACAGGGGAATTGATGGTGATGGAAATGCCCGTTTCAGTGAAATAGGGCAGTTGGCGGGTATTAGTAATACGGATTGGAGCTGGGCCGGGTTAATGGCCGACCTGGACAATGACGGTTGGAAAGACCTGCTGATCACTAACGGCTATTTAAGGGACTTCACCAATATGGATTTCCTGAAATACACGGTGGCCGACGAGCAAATGAAAGAGGCAGGGAAAGGTAACCTGGATTTCAAAACCTATAATTTGGTGCAGAAAATGCCTTCCAACAAGCTGAGAAATTACCTTTTCCGAAACAATGGCGCCACGGGAAGCTTTGGTTTTGAGGATGTTTCGGAAAAATGGGGAATGAACGAACCGGCAGTTTCCAATGCGGCGGCCTACGCGGATTTTGATGGCGACGGCGACCTTGATTTGGTGATTTCACATATCAACGAACCGCTTTCGGTTTATCAGAATCAATCAGAGCAAAAGGGCTTAACGCTTCGATTGGTGGGAACAAATGCTAATACGCAAGCATTTGGCGCAAAGGCATGGCTATATGCCGCAGGAACCAGGCAATATGCGGAGCTTTATCCGGTGCGTGGTTACCAATCGACGGTAACTACCGATCTGCATTTCGGCTTAGGCAATCGCGGTAAGGCCGATTCCGTGAAGATCGAATGGCCGTCGGGTAGAACTACCCTGGTGAAGGCGCAGTCTGCGGGTTTGCTGGTGTTAAAAGAAATTGAAGGCATTGAAAATAAGCCTAATACAAGTCGGCCTAGTCGGCCATGGTTCAGTAAAGTTCCTGTCGCTGCCGTAGGGATCGATTTTGTGCATCAGGAAAACGAGTTCGTGGATTTCAAAGTAGAAGTGCTGCTTCCATACCAGCTCTCGCGACTGGGCCCTGCATTGGCAAAGGGAGATGTGAATGGCGATGGGCTGGATGACGTTTTCCTGGGTGGCGCTTCGCATCAGTTTGGTGTGCTTTACATTCAAAAACAAAATGGGACTTTTGAAGGAGCCACAGCGCAGCCCTGGCGGCAAAACGTGGTTTGTGAGGAAGTGAATGCCCTATTTTTCGATGCTGACCGCGATGGCGACCTTGACCTTTACGTTGTAAGCGGCGGCAATGAATTCGACGAAAATGCGCCTGAATACCGCGATCACCTGTATCTCAATGATGGTAAGGCCATTTTTCACGAGGAGGTACTCGCGCTTCCTTCCATGCGCAACCCCAAGCAATGCGTGACGACAGCCGATGTGGACGGTGACGGCGACCTGGACCTTTTTGTAGGCGGTCGTGCGGTGCCCGGTTCATTTCCGATGGCTGCGAGAAGCTATCTGCTTAGGAACGATACGCAGGGGGCAAATGTAAAATTTACAGACATTACCTCGGGCGTCCCCGCTCTGCTGAACCCCGGAATGGTCACTGCGGCCGTTTTTGCAGATCTGAATGCCGACAATAAGCCGGACCTGTTGATCGCAGGCGACTGGATGTCCGTCCTGACTTTCAAAAACACCGGAAATACGTTTGAAATACAATCGGTTGAAGAGTTAAAGAATTCCGACGGCATGTGGGCCACCATCGAATCCGCAGACCTGGATAGCGACGGCGATCTGGATTTCATACTGGGCAATGCCGGGCTGAATAATCAGTACAAGGCTACCCCTGACCGCCCGTTGGCCATTTATTATGATGATTTTGATAAAAATGGAGTGGTCGATCCGATTTGTACCTACTACATCGGCGACAAAAGTTACCCGATGTTCTCGCGCGACGAAATGCTTGACCAGATCACGGCACTCAAAAGAAAGTACACCAGCTATGCCTCCTACGCAGATGCGACGATGGAAGATGTTTTTGGGAAGGAAGCGATGGAAAAGAGTAACAAAGTCTATTGCAAAGAGCTGAGAAGTATGATCCTTGAAAACCAGGGGAATTTTACTTTCAAAAGGCATTCCTTGCCCGAAGCCGTGCAGCTTTCCAGGACGAGCGGTGTCATTGTACAGGATTTGAATGGCGACGGGAAATCTGATCTGATATTGGCCGGTAACTTCTCTTCTTACCGGGTACAGCTTGGACCTGGCGACGCCTCGGTGGGGTCGGTTTTGATGCAGGTAGCACCGTTCCGGTTTGAAGTGATCCCGCCGTCGGAGACAGGTTTCTGGGCGGGGGGCGATGTCCGTCAGGCAACCACGCTGAATGGATTGCGTATATTATTATCCGTTAGTAACAATCAACCCGTTTTATTGGAATGGAACAAGTAGCTGGGGGTAAGTTTCGTAAATGGTTTACGTGCACATGGTGTGTGATTGCCTGTGTGTGTACTACCTATGCGCAGCCCACAACTGCATTGCTGCACCGCGCCCAGCAGAACCTGACCCGGGTTATCGTTCATGATATTTTTTCGCCGCCCGTGGCAAGCCGGATTTATTTGTATACCAATGCGGCAGCTTACGAGACACTCGTTTTAGGGGATAGCCGGTATAGAAGCCTGCACTGCCAGGCCAATTTTTTTCCGGATATTAATAAACCTTGGGGTGACAACAACATAAATTATGAACTAGCTGCGTTATATGCATTCCTTAGAACAGGCGAGAAACTGGTTTTCTCGGAGTCGATGTTGAAGGACAGTAGTGGTTATATTCTGGCAAGTGTGGGAGAGGAGGATGAAGCGGTATATCAAAATTCGTTAAGGTTAGGGGAGATGGTAAGCGACAGTATTCTGTCGTGGTCGTCGAGGGATAACTATGCCCTGACACGGAAAAAACGCCGGTATACGTATAGTAAGGAAAAGGGGAAATGGACGCCGACCCCGCCGGGGTATATTGATGCCGTTGAGCCGTATTGGAGTCAGATCCGTCCGGTGGCGCTGGATTCGGCTGCGCAGTTCAAGCCCGTTCCTCCTCCGCCGTTCAGTACAGCTGCGCAAAGTGATTTTATGAAAGATGTTAGGGAGGTTTATGACAAAACGCGCAAGTTGAGCAAAGAAGAAATCCTGATTGCCAGTTTCTGGGATTGCAATCCCTTTTACCTTAATACGCAAGGGCATTTAAATTTTGCGACAAAAAAGCTCTCACCCGGCGGGCACTGGATATCTATCGCCGGACAAACCGCGCAAAGCGCCGGAAAGAGCTGGATCGAAACGTCGTCCATCTACCTGCTCACCTCCATTGCATTATTCGACGGCTTTATCAGTTGCTGGGACGAAAAATACCGGAGCCAGCTGGTACGCCCTGAAACGGTGATCAATGCGTATTTGGATGAAAAATGGCGGCCGTTTCTGCAGACCCCGCCCTTCCCTGAATACACCAGCGGGCATAGCGTCATTTCAACCGCTGCTGCCGTGGTGCTGGAGGGAGAATTGGGGGCATCTTTTGCCTTCGACGATCGGACGGAAATGCCCTATGGCTTACCGCTAAGGCATTTTGGTTCATTTTCGGCGGCGGCAGAAGAAGCTGCGATCAGCCGTTTGTATGGTGGAATTCATTACAGATCAGCGATTGTAAACGGGCAGATGCAGGGGAGAAATATTGGGAATCAGGTCATTCAGAAAATAAGGCTAAAAGCGCCAATGGGCAAATAGTCTATCACAATTGTATGTTAATTATTAATATTTTTTAATAAATGTTATATTTTTGTTAATAAAAATATTTATTTTTGACATCCAATGCTTTTGATGTGCAAAATGGGGGTCAGTCTCGGCTGATTGCCGGTCTTCGGATCAGAGTATGTAAGTCCAGTTAAACCACCTAAAATTTCAATTTACCAAGTTTACCATGAGACAAAAGTGTACTACTTTAACACGTCTGGTAACATTGCTCCTCCTCCTCACAGGAAGTACCTGGAGTATTGCCCAAGACAAGCAGACCGTCAATGGGACGGTGCTCGACAAGGATCAGAATCCTTTGCCCGGCGTTTCCTACCTCATTAAGGGAAGTAACACAGGTGGCGCAACAGATGCCAATGGAAAGTTCAGCGTTGCTGTGCCTTCCAGCTCTTCTGTGCTTGTTTTTTCATCTATAGGATTTGTGACAAAAGAAGTTTCGGTGGGTAATGCCACTCAACTGACCGTCAGCCTTGACGAAGACAACAAAACGCTTAATGAAGTGGTTGTCACCGGTTTCGGTATGTCAACCGAAGTCCGCAAGCTTGCTTATTCTATTCAGGAAGTGAAAGGTTCGGACATTTCCCGCGCCAACAATGCGAACATGGTCAACGCGCTGCAAGGAAAAGTTGCGGGTGTGATGATCAACCAGGGAACAGGTGGTCCGATGTCTTCATCACGTATCCGTATCCGCGGTAACGCGTCGTTGAGCCCTAACACCCAGCCGCTTTTCGTGGTAGATGGTGTTTTGATCCGCCCGGGAACATCCGGTGCAGATTCATGGGGTGCTGCGCAAGACTTCGGTAACATTATGAAGAACATCAACCCGGACAACATCGAGTCGATGACCGTATTGAAAGGTTCGGCTGCGAGCTCATTGTATGGTTCGGAGGCTTTGAACGGGGTAGTAGTTGTTCAAACTAAAAAAGGACGTGTTGATAAAGGACTGGGTGTCACTTACACCCATACTTCGACATTTGAGAATGCCTATAAATTCCTCGATCTTCAGAACGATTACGGTGCGGGTTTGAGCCCAACATTTGCAAATGGCGCTGACGGCGTGCCCGAGGTAGACCGCCCGAACTTCCCATTCTCGTATGGTCCTAAATTCGAAGGACAGCAGGTTCGTGACCTTGATGGCCGAATGGTAGAATGGAAAGCCAATGATCCATTGAAATTCTTCCAGACAGGTAAGTATATCAACCACAACGTAGCTGTGGAAGGTGGAAACGACCGCAGCTCATTCCGGGCTTCATTCTCTTCTTTGAAGAACACCAGCATCATGGTTGCCGGAACTGAGTTGAAAAGAAACAACTTTAACATCCGCGGAACCCAGAAAATCGGCAAGATCCTGAATTTGGATGTGAGCGCGGATTATACCGATAACGACATGATCAACCCGATTCGTCAGGGAGGTAACTACAACCCGGTATTCCGTTTTGTATATAACCGTCCACGAAGCCTGGATATCGATTACTGGTCGAAAAACTACATTGATCCGATTGCGGGCGGACGTCGTCGTGGTACTGCTGACCCTTACAACATTACCGAGTTCATGTTCCAGACTTTTGAATACAAGCAATTCAGAAATGAAAAAGTATTCCGTGGAAATATTGACCTGACCGGAAATATCACTGAGTGGTTGACCTTCCTTGTACGCGGTAACGTTCAGAATGAGTTGTACACCGGGAATAATAAAGACAGAGGTGATAACGTCAACTTCTCAGGTGGCGAATATCGCGAATATTCAGAGAACCAGACGCAGACCCGTTTCCAAGGTCTCCTTTCTGCGAACAAGCAACTTGGCACCGACTTCAACCTGAGCTTATCTGCGGGTGGAGAAACAAACCGCTTGATCGGAGGACGCCGGTTTAATGTAAAGACAAATGGTGGTCTTCGTGTTCCGGACAACTTCTCGCTGGCTAACAGCATCAACCCGCTATTGTTCGAGCGGAACGAACTTCTTCCTTCCAAGCGCATCGACGCTTTGTATGCTTACGGTGATTTGACTTTCAAGGACGCGTTAACATTGAGCGGAAGCTTCCGTACCGACTGGTCGTCAACTCTGACTTATGCTAACGGTGGAGGAGATTATATCTATTCTTATCCATCAGTTGGTTTGTCCTGGATCGCGACGGAGTCCTTGAAAGACCTTCCAACATGGTTGTCATTCGGTAAATTACGTGCGAGCTTGGGTTACACCGGTGGTGATACAGATCCATGGTCTACCAACCAGACTGGTTCTTACGAGCCAAAACCAGCGTATACTCTTCCTAACGGAAGTACTGTTAACTGGTCGGGCTTCCGCGACAACACTTTGCCAAACTATGCATTGAAAAACCGTTTGGCCCGCGAAGTTGAATTCGGTGCTGATATTCGTTTCTTCAACAACCGCTTGGGAATCGACGCGACTGTTTACAACAAAATCACTAAGAACGAAATCCTGAGTCTTAACACGACGCCTGAATCGGGTGTGAGCAAGAGAATTGTGAATGCAGGTAGAATTCAGAACAAAGGGGTAGAGATCCTTTTGACTGCGACACCAATCAAGAGAAACGATTTTGAATGGAATACGAGCATCAACTTCTCACGCAACCGCAACAAGGTGCTTGAACTGGTAGAAGGAACGGATACTTACGAGCTTTCACTCGGTTTTGGTGCCGATATTAAATCTGTGGCACGTGTAGGGAAAGATTACGGAACGATCATCACTCCCTACGGCTTCGCTTCTTACAAGTCCGACAATCCCAGCGATCCTGCAAATGGCAAGAAAGTAATCGGAACAATTTCGGGTGAAGGTGGTATTGGTTACTTACGTAACGGTTCATACGGCGACAAGGCCGACAAAGAACTTGGAACTGTAATGGAGAAATTCCTTGCCAGCAATGTCAACAGCTTCCGTTACAAAAACTTCACAGCGACAGTTCAGGCCGATGCTAAAATCGGAGGCCTGATGTCATCGGCGACTCACCAGTATGGTTCTTCAACAGGAGCATTTGCATTCACGTTGCCAGGGCGTAACGCGGAGCTAGGTGGCGTAGCATATACCGATGCGGATGGCGTTGCGAAAAACGACGGTATCATTCCAGACGGTGTGCTTGCACAAGGATTCCAGGTGGTAGTAGATGGCCAGCCTAAGGATCTGGGAGGAATGAGCTATGCGGACGCGGTTACAGCGGGTTATGTGAAACCAATCCCTGCTTACGCTTACTATCTGAACCTGACCCAATGGTCATCGGGTATCCGTGAATACTCCACTTTCGAAAACTCATGGGTTGCATTGCGTGAAGTTTCAATCGGTTATAACGTGCCTGCGGCATGGTTGGGTAAAGCAAAAATCCAAAGCCTGCGCGTGAGCCTGGTGGGCCGTAACCTGGGTTACTTGTACAAAACTGCGAAGGACGGAATCAACCCCGAAGGTTTGTATAGCAACAAAGCAGGTGAGTTCATGGAGTATGGTGGTTTGCCATTCTCGCGTAACCTCGGTGTTTCAGTTAGCGTAGGATTGTAATCTTAATCATTACAGCCCATTTTTAATAACAGAAATTTTTATGAAATCTTTCAAGAGTAAACTCATATTAATGGCGGCCGTAGGATTTCTGAGCTCCTGCGAAAAGCAAGCCTTTGTTGACATCAACAAAAACCCGGATGCTCTTACGGAGATTCCACCTCAGAACCAATTCTTACAAGCGACCAGTGGAATTCACAGCCAGGATTTCGAAGCATTCTACGATTTTTACCGTCGTATTATGCCTTGGATGCAATACACCACGCCTACGAACGGTAACCAAGGCTCCTTTACCCTGAACTACGATAACTTCTCGAACCGTTACGGACGTTTGTATAACGGGGTAGGCGACCGCCTTTATGATCTGGAACAATTGGTTGGGAAAATGGGCGCTGACGAACAGCCTCGTTACACCAACATGATCCAGATGGCACGTATACTGAAAGCTTACTATGCATTTTATGTTTCCGACATTTACGGAAGCATTCCTTACACGGAAGCTTTCCAGGGACGTTATGGCGGCACCTTGCAGCCTAAATACGATACGCAGCAAGAGTTGTTCGCTAAATTGGATGTAGAGATCAAAACAGCGGTCGCTACCCTGAAACAGCCATCGACGGTACCTCAATATTCCCTAGGTGACTACGACCAGTATTTCGGAGGCAATGCTACCAAATGGATTAAGGCTGCCAATGCGTTGAGGCTACGGATGGCAATGCGTGTGCAGAAGGCCGATGCTGCTGCGGGTAATGCCATCATCAACGAAGTGATGGCTATGCCGGCAGAAGAGCTGATGGCAAGCAATGCAGATGCATGGATATTTATCGGAAACGCTGCTTTTACAGGCGATGCAGCTGGTGGAAACTGGGCAACTGATGAACTTCGTGCACCAAAGCCGATCGTTGATTTCATGTGGGATAAAAAAGATCCACGTATCGATGCGTTCTTTACACCTAACCAGTATTCTCAGGCAAATATCAACCTGTTGATCGCCGACAAAAAGTTGCCAGCAGGAACAACAGAAGGAAGGCGTTATGTCGGTAGCTTCACCAGCCCTGACGATTCACGTCAGACGCCGAACATCCAGCGTTACTACACGCCGAAGCTGATTTCTTCTAATAATACAACCGTCGATACGTTGTCGTTCATCCAGCCGCGCCTTTTCAATGCGGGCCGTGCGGATGCTGCGGGTAATGCGGGAGGCGGTCGATCATACATTCCAGTGATTACTTATGCCGAATTTTGTTTTATGCGTGCGGAGCTCGCTACCAAGTCTATCGGAATTGGAACTGCAAAAAGCTGGTACGAAGCTGGTGTAAGAAGCTCGCTTGCATTTTATAATGAGGTAGGAGTAGAAGCTAGATTGACCAATTATACGCCTATGACCGCCACCGAAGTTGATGCTTACCTTGCGCAACCAGGTGTAGCATTTGAAGCAGCAAAGGCAATGGATCAAATTGCGAGCCAGAGCTACCTGAACTTCATGAGACAGCCTCAAGAAGGATGGGCATTGTGGAAACGTACCGGCTATCCAAACGAGAATTCGGTAGTGCCTTTGCCAAAGACAAGCTATCTGAATGTAACGCTGGTAATCCCACGTCGCTCGCCTATCACATTGCCATCGTCGTCAGATCCTAACTTCGCGAACAAGAAGGCAGCTTACGATGCCATGGCAGCACAGCCAGGCTTCGGAGACCTTGCGAGCGCACAAGGCCGCGTTTGGTGGGATAAACAATAGTTTTATAATAGATTTAGTTAAAGAACGCAAAAGGCAAGCCGATTGGCTTGCCTTTTTGTTTGATAAATATCGCTGAAAAGATCGGAATTCACTGATTGATCAAACACCCGATCGCATCGGTTTTGCTTTTGACAATCACCTCGCCATTTATTGCAGCTTCAATAGCATTCCGTAAATAAAGCTCCGTAGCTCTCGCCCTGTTTTTTCCCAAGGCATAGTACCAGTTATCGATCGCGCCGCGGTAAAGAATTTCTCCGTTTGAATTAACCAATACCGCTTCGGGCATTACCGTGGCCTGGTATCGTTTTACCTTCTGCAATCCAGGATCCTGGTAGCCGGGCATTGCGGTCTGGTATTTAAGTAAAAACTGCCGGATTTCATCCCGGTTGACGGTCGGGACCGGAAAAACCGCTTCAAATGCAATTCCTCTTTTGGCATAATCGGCATGAATGCTTTTAATCTCGCGCATATAGGCGTTCGAGACGGGGCATTCGGGGTCGAGGAAGAAGATAATTTTAAGATTAGGCGGTGCTGCCATTGCAAAATAGGAGCTGATGCAGCATAATATTCCAACGATGGCAGACCCGACTCTCATTTGAATCTAGCTTAACAATTGTTCAAAAGCGGCAGTTACCTTTTCATAACCGAATGCGCTGATCTCCCGCTCCATCCGTTCGCGTATCTGCTCTGTTTGCAAATTTCCAATGCTCCCCTCATGGCTATGTTTCAGCTCACGAGGTGCAATGTAGCTGCCATCCCCGATTTCGGCCCCAACCTGCTTATAAGCGTCGCGGAATGGTACACCTGCAAGCACTAGCTCATTCACACGCTCCACACTAAACAAAAGGTCATATTTCGGGTCGTCGAGCAGGTTTTGCTTCACTTTCATATGTTCGAGCATGAATGCGGCGATGTCGAGACAATCGAGGATTTCATCGAAAGCGGGCATCAATATCTCTTTCAGGAGCTGCATGTCGCGGTGGTATCCCGATGGCAGGTTGCTTAGCACCATCGTGACTTCCATCGGCAATGCTTTCATGCGGTTGGTTTTGGCCCGCAGGAGCTCAGCCACGTCCGGGTTCTTTTTGTGCGGCATAATGCTACTGCCGGTCGTGAGGTCGTCGGGAAGGACGATGAAGCCGAAATTCTGGCTGTTGTAAAGACATACATCCATCGCCAGCCTTGACACGGTGGCGGCCAGGGATGCGATAGCGCTCAATGCGGCTTGCTCGGTACGGCCGCGGCTCATTTGTGCGTAGACTACATTGTGGTGCATGCCCTCGAAACCCAGCAGTTCCGTGGTCATTTGGCGGTTGAGCGGGAACGATGAACCATAACCAGCGCCAGAGCCCAGCGGGTTGCGGTTTGCGAGACGGTAAGCAGCATTCAATTGAATTACGTCGTCGATCAGTCCTTCGGCATAGGCGCCAAACCACAGTCCGAACGACGACGGCATGGCGATCTGCAAATGCGTGTAACCGGGAAGCAGGTCATTTTTATGTTCCTCGGATTTCCGGGTGAGGACATCGAAAAGCTTTTCCGTCGCCCGCACAACTTCGAAAAGCCGCGCACGCGTGTACAGCTTCATGTCCACCAGCACCTGGTCGTTACGTGAGCGTCCGCTATGGATTTTTTTGCCCGTATCACCGAGTTTGCGGGTCAGGAGGAGCTCTACCTGTGAATGCACATCTTCAATGCCTTCTTCGATGACGAATTCGCTATTCTCAACCTGTTTGTAAATGGCTTTAAGCTCGGTTTTTAAAGCTGCGAGGTCATCGGTGGTAAGCAAGCCGATCGTTTCCAGCATTGTCGCATGGGCGATATTACCCAGCACGTCAAATTCGGCCAGATGCAAATCCATCTCCCGGTCACGGCCGACGGTGAAGCGTTCTATTTTTTCAGAAGTGACAGTATTTTCCTTTTGCCAGAGTTTCAAAATGCAGGATTATAAAATTTATCAATTTATAATTTCATAACAAATTTAGCACCATTAGCTCATTCTTGCCCTTTTTCCATCATCTAAAGATGGCGGCAGGGGATTTTTTGCTGGGATGGCGGTTTTGGGGAGTGACCTTGACCATGCACATTGTCTAATATGCCTCACCCGTGTGCAGGCGCTCGCGGATGCGATGAAGACCGTTAAGGGAGAGTCTTCCTATTGGATTAATAAAAACAAACTGACTAAAGACCGGTTTGTCTGGCAGGACGACTATTTGGCTGTAAGTGTCAGCGAGCGGATGGCCACAAACCGCTTGCTGTAATACGCCGCATCGAGCAAATCGTAGCGGATCCCGCCTTTCCAGGCCGAATGGATGAACTTGACGTAGCCGGGCGCTACTTCGGTGATGATGCCAACGTGGCCTATGCGCTTGCTTTTGGTGCTGTTGCCTTTGAAGAAAATGAGATCGCCGGGTTTGGCGTCGTCGAGCTCCACGGCTTCACCGTGTTCGGCCTGGGCGGCGCTTGAATGTGGTAATGTGATATTCCATTGGTTGAAACAATACCGGACAAAACCGGAACAGTCGAAACCTCTCTTGGACGAACCCCCAGAGCGGTAGGGGATGTGCAAATGCCTATTAGCGAATGATACCAGCGACTGGATCGGATTCAAAGTGTCAGCAGCGGCAACGCGCGGCTTAGATGCCTGTGCGAAAGAGCAATTATTGAATGAACTTGAGGCAAACAATAAGATTAAAACTACTATTGAACGAATCAAAAAATGCATGAAATCGAAAGTGGGTTCAGGACTTTAAAAGGTCACACAAGAGATTCTACGGTTTTGTGACCTCTTTACCGCATGAATGTAAAGCTAACGACTTTTTCCCATTTGTGTTATTTTAAGAAATCGTTAATTTTTGCAATTTTTTGTAAATCACTGAGTTGGCAGATTTAGGGCTACTTTCATTAAAGTAAAGGTTTAAGCCCCCTTTTTGCCTACTTTTGTGGCAGAATCAGGATAGCTTACTAATCAATACGCTCAGATGAAAACTACCGACCGTTATCTCCAGCGCGGTGTATCGGCTTCAAAGGAAGATGTGCATAAGGCCATCGAAAAGATTGATAAAGGGCTTTTTCCAAAGGCTTTTTGCAAAATTGTTCCGGATACACTCTCAGGCGATCCCGAATACTGTACGATCATGCACGCCGACGGTGCCGGTACTAAAACTTCCCTGGCGTATCTGTATTGGAAAGAAACAGGCGATATTTCCGTTTGGAAAGGCATTGCGCAGGACGCCATTGTGATGAATACCGACGACCTTCTGTGCGTGGGTGCTACCGGTCCGATGTTGTACTCTTCTACTATCGACCGCAACAAGAACCGCATTCCGGGTGAAGTGATCGCCGAAGTAATCAACGGTGCAGAGGAAGTGCTGGATATGCTGCGCGGTTACGGAGTGGAAATTTACAGCACAGGCGGCGAAACGGCAGATGTGGGAGACCTGGTGCGTACCGTGACGGTCAACAGCACGGTAATAGCCCGCATGAAACGCTCCGAAGTGGTGGACAATGCCAATATCCAGGCCGGTGACGTGATCGTCGGGCTGGCTTCGTACGGGCAGGCGACTTACGAAAGCGAATATAACGGCGGGATGGGCAGTAATGGCCTTACTTCCGCCAGACATGATATCCTGGGCAAATATCTTTCAAAATATAGCGAAAGCTTCGACCCCGAAGTAAGCGAGGACCTTATTTACAGTGGCAGCAAAAAGCTAACAGACGAAGTGGAAGGGGCACCGTTGAATGTGGGTAAATTAATCCTCTCTCCTACACGTACATATGCACCAGTAGCCAAGGCATTGCTCGACGAGATGCGCCCGCAAATCCATGGCATGGTACATTGCAGTGGCGGAGCTCAGACAAAAATTCTACATTTTGTTGATAACCTTCACATTATCAAAGACAACCTGCTTCCCGTGCCGCCCTTGTTCAAACTGATCCAGCAGGAAAGCGGTACCAGCTGGCAGGAAATGTATAAGGTGTTCAATATGGGGCACAGACTGGAAATTTACCTGCCCGAAGCCTATGCGGAGCGGGTAATCGAAATTTCAAAATCATTTGGTATCCATGCGCAGGTGATCGGGCGCGTAGAGGCGTCGGATGACAAAAAACTGACCATCAGCGGCGAATACGGTACTTTTTACTATTGATCGGTTACAAAGCCCGTCAAGCGGTTGAGCCTTCGGACATTATGCGTCCGAAGGCTTTTTCTTTTTTATGCCAATTCAAATAAGTCACGGCATGAGAATTGTAGTATAAATTCGTGATAAATAGTAGAATTATGTAGTTTACTAAACTTGGACGTATGAAGCATTTCAACCACTATCAAATACCTCGGGGCTATGTCCTGGTATTTTGTTTCGTTCTGCTGACAACACGCATTTGCGGACAGGTTCCCGACGTGGACATCAATTCCTCACCGGTTATCAGTGGGCTTACATCCGCAATGCAGTTGGTGCACGCCGGCGATGGTTCCAACCGGATTTTCATTGTGGAGCGCGAAGGGATCATCCGGGTGTTTAATCCAGGTGCACCTGGAACATCTATTCAATACTTAAATATGAATAGTGGTGGTCAGGTCGTCTCGACTGCCGGTGAAGGAGGTTTGCTTAGCGTAGCATTCCATCCCGATTTTGCTACCAACGGTTACCTTTACACTTATTACACAGATACTGCCGGAGATCTGGTCGTAGCACGTTACACATCTGCAAGTCCCCTGGGAAATAGCGTTCTGGCCAGCACACGGGCAGAGATTATGAAAATATCACATCCGATACACAACAACCACAACGGGGGTGAAATGCACTTCGGGTACGAGGATGGCTATCTCTATTTGTCGACGGGAGACGGCGGAGCCGGTTACGACCCCGACCAGAATGGACAGAGCACTGGCTCACGGCTGGGCAAAATACTGCGGATCGACGTGAACCCGCCAGCCGGATCGGGCCTTGTTTATGCAGTGCCCCCGAGCAATCCGTTCGGTAACGAGATCTTCGCGCTTGGACTGAGAAATCCCTTCAGGTGGAGTTTCGACCGCGGGACTTACGATATGTGGATCGGGGATGTGGGTCAGGATAATTGGGAGGAAATCAATTACAGAACGGCCGCCAACGCGTCGGGTGCTAATTTTGGGTGGCGGTGTTTTGAAGGTAATGGCTACACAGAGGGAATATCGATAGCAGAATGTCCGGATTCGGCAAGTTTTGTCAAACCTATTTACACTTATGCAACCGGAAGTGCGAGGGGAAGTTCGGTCGTTGGCGGAGTAGTGTACCGGGGGACTGACTGGCCCATTATGCAGGGCTACTATATCGGAATGGATTATTACTCCGGTGACATCCACGTGATACTTTCGAATGGTTTTGTAAAAGAATATCAGACTTCGACGCTTTTAAATGTGAGGGATATTGGCGAGGACGAATCCGGTGAGATTTTTGCCGTAACCGCCAATGCTGTTTATCGTATCCAGGCGGAAAATCCGCTACCCGTGACGCTGGTCGATTTTTTAGGTGCGTCTTCGGCAGAAGGGGTGAAACTCTCGTGGCAGACTTCGACGGAGAAAGATTTCAAATCATTTGAAATAGAATACAGCCATGATGCACGCCAGTTTGACAATATCGGCTCTGTACCGGGTGCGAATACAGACGCAGGCAATTCCTATTCTTTTACCCATAGCATCTTCGAAAACGGGAATTTGTACTATCGGCTGAAAATGGTCGATACCGACGAAAGCTTCAGATACTCTAAAATGATTATGGTAAACAGGGCCGGGGAGCAGGTCAGCGAACTGTTCGTACGGCCTTCGCTAATTAGCACCAGTGAGATGAATTTGCTTGTTGAGGAACCGTTCGAGACCATTGAAATAGTCAGTGCCGGCGGGCAAGTGGTGTTAACGGAAAAGATAGGCGGCAGGAGCGGCCCATTGAGCATTCCACTTGGAACCACTGCATCCGGCATCTATGTCGTCAGAATGGCGGGTCACGACCGGGTGGTGCAGCAAAAGGTGCTGGTCCTCAGGTAGCGGTTTGCCGATGTCCAGCGCTGAACGTAGTTGTTCGTATGCGGACACGGGCGGTTTTTCGTTTATTTGTTTTTGATGAATGGAGGCCGTTTTTGAGGTCTCTATTCGTTGGCAGGCTATTTTTGGATTGATTGCGGATTGTTCGTTCAAATTCAACCTGCTCACGGACCATGATCGGAAATTACTTCAAAACTGCATACCGCAGTCTCCAAAAAAACAGATTATACACATTCATTAATCTGACTGGCCTGACATTAGGGCTCGGCGTGGCGATCACACTTTTCTGGATCGTCCGGTTCGAGTATAGTTTTGACCGTTACCATGCCAAGGCCGACCGCATTTACCGGGTAAATTCATTCGACAAGTTTGGCGAGCCGCAGTCGCATGTGCACCAGATGATCATCAGAATCCTGAAAACGCGTTTTCCGGACGTGGAGGCAGCGGCCAATTTCTATGGTATGAATCCCGGTACGGTACAGATCGGGCAGGCGATCTTCAACCAGAAAAATATCTTTTTTACCCAGCCCGAAATGCTCGAAATGCTGGACATTCGCTGGATAACGGGTAACCCGAAACAATCGCTGAGCGCTCCGGGACAGGTGGTGATCGATGAGCGAACTGCCGGAAAACTATTTAAAGGCAATGCTTTGGGCAAAACCCTCCGCTACGACAACCGGGCAGATCTTACGGTGACGGGTGTGATCGGCAATCTGCCCAACAATACCGAATTCCCAATGGAAATGATCATTTCATGGGAAACGATGAAACAAATGCAACCCGATCTGGCGAAGGAAGATAACCTGAGCGGCGGCGATTCGATGCATCAGGGGTTTGTATTGCTGAAACCAGGCGCTTCCACCGCACCGATCAACGCGGAACTAACCCGCATTTCTAAAAGCCGGCAAACCGAAACTACCATCACCTCCTACAAATTGCAGCCTCTGGCCGATATGCATTTCGATGTGAGCAAAGATCCGTTCAACTATTCCATGCCCAAATGGATGCTTTATACACTTACCAGCATTGGCATCTTCCTGATCTTTATTGCCTGCATCAATTTTGTAAACCTTGCTACCGTTCAGGCTATCCAGCGGGGACGGGAGGTGGCTGTCCGCAAAGTGCTTGGTAGCGGCAGGCAGCAATTGATATTCCAGTTTTTCGGGGAAACGGCGATGATTGTATTGCTGGCGACGTTGACGGGTGTACTCCTGGCTGGTCAGCTTATAACTTATTCGTCGGAGCTGCTTAATACAAAAGTGGACGGCTCGGCTGTGTGGACGGTGGAAACCTTTGCCTTCCTCGGTGCGCTGGCGGCAGTGGTAACCTTGTTTGCCGGATTATACCCCGCTGTTATCTTGTCGGGTTTTCAGCCAGTCAGAGCGCTACAAAACCGTGTTGTACTGTCCAGCGGGGGCATTTCGCTGAGATCATCGTTGGTAACCATGCAGTTTGTGATCGCCCAGGTGCTGGTGATTTGCACATTGCTCGCGATGAAGCAAATCAGGTATTTTTATGAAAAAGACCTCGGTTTTGAGAAAAGCGGCATTGTTACAGTTCCCATGCCTGATCGAAGCGCATTAGTACGCGAGCGGTTCCGCCATCAATTAAAACAACACCCTGAAATCCGCGAAGTCGCATTCGGCCTCACGACGCCGGCCAGCAAGCGGAACCACTGGTGGGGCACCGTCAAACATGTCAATTTGCCTAATGGCGAGGAAGTGTTCCGTATCCAGCATGTCGATACCAATTATTTCAGCTTCTTCCGGGTGCCGTTGGTGGCGGGCCGGATGTTATTGACGAGCGACACTACCCGGCAGCGTAAGGGAGTCAGGATCACGGATGTGGTGGTGAACGAGAAAGCCGCGCGCGAGCTGGGTTTTAAGAATGTAGAAAAGGTTATCGGGCAGCCTCTCGATTTCTGGGGGATGAGGCTGAACGTCGTTGGCGTCGTCAAAGACTATCATTCCGAAGATCTTAAAAGTAAACTGATCGGGCACATTTATGTATACGATAGCTGGAATTTCCAGTTGGCCAGCATCCGCATCGACAATTCGAAGAAAGCGCAGGCACTAGCACATATCGGCGAACATTGGAAAGCATTGTTTCCAAATTATTATTACGAGCCCAAATTCCTCGAAGACGACATACGGAGTTTCTATGACAGTGAGCGCAAGCTGTCCAACTTTCTGCAAATTTTCGCGGTACTAGGTGTGCTCATTGGTTCATTGGGTTTGTTCGGGCTCGTTTCATTTGTAGTAACACAACGTACCAAGGAGATTGGCGTCCGCAAAGTCCTCGGCGCTACGGTTTTCAGCATTGTAGAATTGATCTCCCGTGACTTCCTGAAACTAATGCTCATCGCATTCGTTATCGCCGCACCGATCGCCTGGTTTGCGATGCAGCGCTTTTTGCAGGAGTACACCTACAAGATAGATATCAATATATGGGTCTTCGTACTGGCTGCTGGGCTTTCGGTGGGCGTTGCGCTACTCACAATCAGCTTCCAGAGCATTAAAGCAGCACTGGTGAACCCGGTAAAAAGCCTCCGGTCGGAGTAAAGCGCTGGAAATTAGTTAGAAGTAAGTATTTCGGTGGGAGCGTGATGTGAATAGCTTTCGGGGAGGGTAAGTAATGAACAAATCGGTGCATTTAATAAGCTATAATGCCGTTTGTTACTTATATTTAACTGACTGTCAGTCAATCTGTTTATGCGCTCTTCCTTTATCAAATGGAGTTTGTCGGGATGTCGGATCATTCTTCCGGCAATGCTGCTAATGCTTAGCCACATGCTACGGGCCGGAGACTACACGCCTGCCCAGGCACGAGCGGCATGGAAGCGCATGAAATCACAGCCGGTAACGGAGGCCAACTTTCGCGAAGCGTGCGATTTGATCCAGGATATCGGTAGGAAGAACCTCGATATCAGCTATGAAATACTCGCAGAATATGTGCCCGTCGTACAGAAAACGGGCGATCGGCAAAAGGTGCACGTTCTGCTGATGAGCTGGGCCAAAGCCAAGGCATCGCTTGATTTCTTCGAGGATGCCGAGAAGCTTTTTGTGAAAGCGCGGGCAAATGCGGCCGGTACCGGGCGAATGTACCGCGAAGCCCTGGCCCAAACGATATTGCTCTACGGCGAATGGGACCACCCCGATTCGATGCGCAAGTATATCGCTTTGGCGGAAAAGGAATGTAAAGCCGCGTCCGACAAGGAAAACCTGTCTTTTGTATACACTTTCAAAGCGCTTTCGGACATGACCGACACGGCCTCCATGCGCCGCGATCTGAACAAAGCCATTACCCTTGCCGTAAACCTGAAAGACAAAAACGCCCTTTTCACCGCCCGCTACAATTATGCCAACATTTTCCTGCAAACCAACCCTTTGAAGCAGGTCATGGAATTCGAGTCGCTCCTGGAACTCGTAAACGATTCTTCGCTGGCGCGCTTCCCCAAAAAACTGTACGAAAGGACTGCATTCACGTTCCGGAATCCCGGCCCGAGCGTTTATTACCAGCTTATGCAATTGAACCTGTTGCTGACCGATTTCGAATCGGCGGGAAAATTTGCCGAGCTCTTTTACAATGCCAGCATTAAACCTAATCCTGACGGCGCACAGGCGCCTTATTTCAATGCCGAAATGGCACTTGTAAATGCCTGCCGACAGCAATATGCGACCGCAGCGGAGTTTCTGGACAGGAGTTTCAAACAGTTTAAGCTACCCGAGGAACAGATCCCATATGTCAGCTATTTCGCAGCCGCCGGACTGCTGGCCGAGCATCGTAAGGATTATGGCAAAGCAGAATATTATTATGGGAAATTTGTCAGCGATCGCGGCTACTCGCATGGGATGCATGTGTTGCCCGTGGAGCTCTATTATGCGCACATCCTGACTGTAAACCGGAAATTTGATGAAGCAGGTAAAATCCTGGGGAGATTTCCCGGGATGCTGGCCAAACAGAAATATTCGGCCACGGGCTATTATTATAACCAGTACCTCGCCGAATACCTGAAAGCGAAGGGCGACTACAAGGCTTACACTTCCGCTCTCGAGACGTTCTACGATATCAAGGATTCGCTTACCAATCTGAACAAATACCGTGCTGTCCAGGAGGTTTTGGCAAAAGTAAGGATCAAAGACAAGGAAGAGCAGATAGTCAGGTTAAATGAGGAAAGTGCCTACCGCGACCGGGAAATCCAGAGAGAGCGGCTGTTTTACGGGGTGGTGATCGGCCTGTCGGCGCTGGCGATCGGGTTGCTTGTATTGCATTCGCGTAACAGACAGATACGTGCGCGCCAGCAGGAGGCTTTGCAGCGAAGCGAAATCGAAAGAATGGAAAAACAGCGGCATATCGATCTGATGCAAGGCGTAATGGAGGCGGAAGAAAAGGAACGGAAAAAGATTGCGGACCAGTTGCACGACGAGGTTAGCGCAATGCTCGCGCTGGCGTCGCTATCGGTTTCGTCGACCCTTGAAAAAGGACGGGACGACGAACAGGCAGAACCGAAGCTTGTCAAAACGAAAGAAATACTCTCATCGGTGTCGAATACAATCCGGGACCTCAGCCATCAGCTCAATCCGCTGGCTATCGAACGTTACGGATTCAGAAGGGCCGTTCTGGACTCTGCGGAGATCATTAATCTGTCGGGTAAGATCGTGCTGGATACGGTGGTAATTGGTTTTGAGGACTCGGGCAGCCATACGCTTTCCTTTCTCAATGACCTGTACCGCATTATCCAGGAGTTGCTGCACAATGTGCTCAAACATGCCAATGCTACCAAAGCCTCGCTGGAAGTAGTGGAACATACCGATATGATTTCGGTGATCGTGGAGGACAATGGGGTGGGGCTTTCCCATGGTGGACGTGCAGAAGGCCAGGGGCTGAGCGCTATCCGCTCGCGGGTGGCATACCTGAACGGAAAAATGGAAATCAGCAACAAGCAAGAAGGCGGTGTGCTGGTGGTGATCGAAATTTACCTGGAAACGAAAGAGTAACCTATGCCGATCAAAATCATCATCGCAGACGATCACCCAATGCTCGTGGACGGTATTCTGGGGGTGATCAGGGAAATTCCCGACGTGTCCGTGGCCGAATCCGCAAGCAACGGCAGGCAGCTCATTTCGCGGTTAAGACAGACGCATTTCGACATCGTATTGCTCGATCTCAATATGCCTCAAATGGACGGTATCGAAACCCTGAAAATAGTCCGCCGCGATTTCAATGCAACCAAAGTGATCATTTTCACCAGTTACGGGCAGCCCGAGTTGCTGCGCGAGATCAAAAAGCTGGGAGCGGAGGGTTATCTGATCAAAGATTGTACATCGGTGGAGCTTAAAGAAGCTATTATAGCTGTCGCGAAGGGCGGCAAGTGGTTCCGGGGCATCCTTTCAGACACGCTGATGCCCTCTTTTCAGCTTGACGATTTTCTAAAAAAATACCAAATCACCCCGCGGGAGGTGGAAATCCTCAGGCACATTGCTGAGGGGCTTACGAGCAAGGAAATTGGCGAAAAGCTGTTTATCAGTGAGTTTACCATTAATGCCCACCGCCGGAATATCTGCCGGAAACTGAATATCTACACATCGGTGGGGCTGGTTAATTTTGTCCGTAAGAACCGGATACTCTAATAGTTAAACGGGTTAATAACAGACATTCCGGAAGCAATACCCCCGGAATGTAATCATTATACAACCCTAAAACCCAATTTATGAGAGACAATATTGGAGATGCAAATATAATGGAAATAATCCATTTATTTGGAAAATATCCAATGTGTATTTTAACTTATTTTCCGGTTGGCTTGGGTTATGGGGTGCGTAATTGTACATGTTCTGGACTGGAATGATTATTACTGCTATTTAATGTCCGTGCCGGTTTGCGCACCTGAAAAGCACCCTGATATTAACGTTCCGTCGATCAAATGAAACCATTCCAACGCCCTGAGCCCTCCGGCGATATGGGCATTTCAGTAAGCCGTAGACGCTTTTTTCGCCAATCTGGGGCGGCTGTTTTATCCACAGCGCTTCTCACTTCCTGTGATAACTTCTTTGATAAAATCTTCCCTTCCAAAAAGGATGATCGCGACAAAACACTTGCATTCTTCGGCGACAGCCTCGTTGCCGGTACGGGTGGGAGCCGCCCTTTTGGAGCATGGGTCGGTGATGCGCTTTCGGAACGACCGATTGTAAGCGACGGGATAAACGGGCAGGTTGCATTATCTATTGCCATCCGACAGGGTGGGATCCCGCTGACAATGTCGGTAGCCGGCGGCAAGTTTGATGGGCTGGAACCTTTAAGGGTTACCAAACTCAGCAATGAGTTCCTGTCGACACCGCTTAATGGCAATGTTTACAGTCGTACCGGCATGCTCGCGAGTTTTAAATGCCAGCTCACGCGCAAAGTGGTGCCTGGTTCAGGCGAGGTCTACACTGTGGAACCGATCGCCGAAACCGGGACGGAAACTCCGGTAGACACTGAAATCCCCGACAATTCGGTATTTGAGCTGGAAGATGCGGCAAATCTGCGAACGGCAACACAAATATTATGGTACGGAAGGAACGACATGACTGAGGACAGGCCGGCAAAAGATATTAAAGATGCGATCAAGGCCTCCATTGATTATATAACCGAACCCCGGCGATACCTTGTTTTAGGTGTACTGCCAGCCGTAGCCGAAACGAAGGGCACCAGCCGTTATGCGAAGGTCACCGCTTTCAATGACGACCTGGCGCTGCTGTACCGAGATTCATACGTAGCAATGACGCCACCCACCGACGCTGAAATGGAAGCCATCGGCTACACACCGACCACTGAGGACCGTGCGCGGATCGAAGCCGGAAATTTTCCTGTCGGAATGCGCCCTGACAACAAATCGGATGAAATACACCTTAATAATGATGGTTATCGGATCATTGCGAATAGGGTAGTTAAAAAGATCAAAGATTTGAAATACTAATGCATTGCCGGAAACTGTGATCAAATGATACGAACCAATATTCTCTGGACGGGCCGGGAATACTATTCTCTTGAGAATTGCCGCATCGACGGCAACGAAAATGGCACACTCATCGAATCGGCGATCGTGGGGCAGTATGGCGATGACCTCTATCAGGTCAATTATCAAATCAGGGTCAATGAGTACTGGGAAACAGTTTTAGTAGATATCAGTTTCTATATCAATCATGTCTATCGTCATCTTAATCTGATAAATAGTGGAGAGGGGAACTGGCTTTTGAATGGCGAATTGAATGACTCATTTAGCGACTGCGTAGACATAGACCTGCCGTTGACGCCCTTCACAAATACATTACCGATTAGAAGGTTAAATATCCCCATTGGCGAAGAGCGGCCGATTAGAGTGATTTATCTCGATTTGCTTGAAGATAGCATCACGCCCGTCACCCAAAAGTATACCAGGGTTTCAGAGACCGTGTTCCATTACGAAAATGTCCCCAATGACTTTGAGGCTGATATTGTATTAGATGCGGATGGCTTGGTAGTAGATTATCCGGAGCTGTTTGTCAGGACGGTGCGGAAGGATTTTTAATGACTAGTCGGAAGGCGACCTGTATGTGGTACAGGTGATGTCATAGCCAGTTTTATATACTAATCAGAGAGTAGCGGTTGAGCAATATTGCTTTTTAAAAGTAACTATAACCAACCTGACCTTTTACGATGAAGTGTATGATCCTGATGTGCCTCTCAATCTGTGCTGTTGCAGCAATGGGGCAGATTAAGAGCCCGCATGACAATGTGGTAATTACCTCCGAAAACACGAAAACCCGGACATACACGGACGAAAATGGTGTATTGCACGTAAACGTATCTCCAAAGGACATCCATAAATATAAGGCAGCCAAATCGGTTCATTACAGTGATTTCAGCGCCAAAGGTGATGGCAAAACCGATGATATCGACGCGATTAGGGCAACTCACGCGTTTGCCAACATGCACGGCCTCGCCGTGAAAGCTGACGACAGGGCTATCTACTACATAGGCGGGAAGGAGCGTACCGCATTTATCCAGACTGATACGGATTTCGGCCAGGCCGCTTTCATCATTGATGACACCGAAGTAGAAAATCGCAATGCCTCCGTTTTTACGGTAAGTTCAGGCCTCAAACCGTTTAAACCGGAAGGAATAACTTCCCTCAAAAGGAACCAGAAAAAAATCGAAGCCTCGTTGCCCGGTCCGTGTCTGATCACGGTAACGAATTCCAATGTAAAGCAATACATCCGGTTCGGACTGAACCAGAACAGTGGGTCTTCACAGACCGATATCTTTGTCGTCGACAAAAACGGCAACGTGGATATGAATGCCCCTATCATCTGGGACTTCGATCAGATCACGGACATTACCGCTCTGCCGATCGATGAAACTCCCCTAAAAATCACCGGTGGACGCTTCACGACCATTGCCAATAAAGCCGAATCCAAGTATACCTATTATAACCGGAACATCGCGATCAGGCGGTCGCATGTGCTTTTGGAGGGGCTGGAACATCGCATAAAGGGTGAAGACGACCAGGGCGCTCCCTATGGAGGCTTCATCAACATCGGTGACTGCGCCAATGTAACCGTAAAAAGTGCCATCCTGACCGGGCACAAAACGTATAACACCATTGGCGCGGCGGGCAAGCCTGTCTCAATGGGTACTTACGACCTTTCCGTCAACCGCGCACTGAACATATCCTTTGTGAATTGCAGCCAAACCAATGACATTAACGACAATATGTACTGGGGCATCCTGGGTTCTAACTTCTGCAAAAATCTTCTTTACGACCATTGCACCCTCTCCCGGTTCGATGCCCATCAAGGCGTTGCGAATGCTACTATCCGTAACTCGACCCTCGGACATATGGGGATCAATGCCATCGGCAGTGGGCTTTTATTGATAGAAAACTCGACCATCCGGGGCAGAAGCATCGTCAACCTGCGCCCCGACTATGGCAGCACTTGGCAAGGAGAGCTGATAATCCGCAACTGCGTTTTCGTACCGGCGGGCGGCAAGCCGGTGAGCGCCTCGCTGATCAGCGGTTCCTATTCGGGGCAGCACGATTTCGGCTACACCTGCTACATGCCCGAAAAAATCACCATTGAAAACCTTCGCATCGACGATTCCCAGCATCCTGAAAACTACCAGGGCCCCGCTATTTTCGCCAATTTCAATCCGGAAATGACTGATGCATCTTATCAGGAAAAGTATCCTTATGTTAAGACCAGGGAGGTTATTTTGAAGGGTGTGACGACGGTGAGTGGCAAGGCAGTGCGGGTTAGTGATAACGGGTTTATGTTTAGGGATGTGAAGGTCAGGGAGGCTCGATGACGGAAGGAGCTCTGCCCGGACTTTTGATTTCAATTTTGTTCAAGTATACTTTCGAACTCCCACTTGATCCAATCCATCCAAAAGCCTCTATCGTCCATCTCTGAATGTTCTACCTGTTTAAACGTAACCATCCAAAATGAGGGGTTCGAAGAATCCTTGTCCGATATAGGGATATTTATAACGGGATTGTCTTTCGTTGCGGGTATAGAAGCAGCTATCTTATTTGCTTCTTCAATGGCCTGATCCTGTGTCATGCTGGTGTTTTAATAGCTCTGTTTGATGTGATTCCCAAGGTTTCAAGTTCGTCGACTATCGCCGACAGGTAACAACGAATTTTCACGGCTTTCTCCTTACCCCCAACGCTGCTCCAGCGCAAATCGTAACAAGCTGTTCTTTCCCGTCAGGTTCAGCTTTTTGGCGATATTCATACGGTGGTTGGACACTGTTTTTTCACTGATGAAAAGCTCGTCAGCGATTTCCTTGCTGGATTTGTATTCGGAGATCATTTTCATGATGTGTGTTTCAGACGGGGTGAGCAATGCTTTCAGGTCGTTTTTCGATTGTCGTTGCAGGGCCGATGTCTTTTTGAGGAGGTAGGCCGATATTTCGGGGCTCAGGTAAAGTTCGCCGTCTTTGGCCTTGTAAATCGCGTGCACAATATCGGAAACGGCGTTTTCTTTGAGGACATAGCCCAATACGCCGATTTCCAGCGCTTTCAAAAATGGAGCCTTTTCCTTATGCATCGTAAGGATAATGATCGGAAGGTCCGGTTGGATATGAAGCATTTTCTCAGCAGCCTCCAGTCCGGTCATACGCGGCATGTCGATGTCCAGAACGACGACATCCACGCTGTGCGACTGAAAAGAAAGCAGCGCTTCCTGACCGTTTTTCGCACTGACGATCACTTTCAGATCGGCGTCCATTTCGATCACTTCTTTGAGCCCTTTCAGAAATATGGGGTGGTCGTCAGCAATCAGCAGCCTGATTTCCATGGTCAGAAAGGAATTTGAATATTAATAATAGTACCGGATGGCTTGTTTTCGAGGATTTCGATCTGGCCGTTGAGGATGTTGAGCCGCTCCCGGATTCCGATCATCCCAAAGCCTCCCTTTTCCGTGGCAACAGGCCCGATACCCACACCGTTGTCCTCTATACGTATAGCTATCATCGTATCTTTCTTGCTTATCTGAATTCGCGCCGCATTGGCCTGGGCGTGCTTGAGAATGTTGTTAAAACACTCCTGGACGATCCTAAAAACATTCATCTCATTGGTTTTGGTGAGCAGGTTATCAAAGTTTTGAATATCGGTTTCCAGCCCGATCAAGCCTGTTTCCACGACATCTTCCAGTAAACTATGCAGCGATTGCGTGATCCCCAGCAGTTCCAGATGCAGCGGACGCAGATTATAAGAAATATTGCGGACCTCCTGAATAGCGTCAGTGACCATCTCTTCCAAATCTCTGAGCTGTTTTTCCCGCAGCTGAGGTTTCTCAGTATCTCTCTTGATCATCAGGACCTTGTTTTTAACCATCCCCAGACTTTGCCCCAGACTGTCATGCAGTTCTGCTGCCACCCGCTTGCGCTCGCTTTCCTGTGAACCGATCAACTGCTGTGAGAAAAGCTTTGCCTGCGCCAGGGCCTCCGCCTGGGTTACTTCCTTCTCCCTTTTATACGTATTAAGCTTATTAGCCAGCGCGAAAGAAAGAATGATCGCTTCCAGGCCGGACCCGATCTGATAGGAGCCCTCCGTAAACCAGTTCTCGGGAATAACAGCCATGTCCTTCATCATGAAAATTAAAATGCCTGCCAGTAATGCAGTGAAGGCCATCAGGTAGTACTTGGCTGGCTTGAATCCCTGCCTTAGCACTGCAAAACCGATCAGATTGGAGTAGATAAGGAAGAAGCCCACGGTCAGCCAGTTAAGCTGAAAGCCCAGCAATAAATAACCTGACAGTGAAAGCACAATTATCGCGACGCATGACACCACAATCAGCCAGCCCAGTTTTTTCAGGCGTGGGCAATAATAGCTTGTGTTCAGGAATGAATTGGTGAAAAGCAACGCGAATATAAAAGCGAGGCTGCCGGAATAATTGGAATGATTGGCCTGTGGAAAATGCGGGACCATGAACTGCAGAAAATGGCCTTTGATATAGCTGATGTTCATTGCTACGCAGAAAATATAAAACACGTAGTACAAATAAGAGCGCTCCCGTATCGAAATAAATACAAACAGATTGTAAATGATCAGCGCAGCGATCAATCCAAAATAAAAGCCGTGAGCGATGTCATTCTCCTGGCTGTTTTCATAAATGTGCTGAAGGGTCGAGATTTCAAGCGGCACGCGTATAATGGAGTTGCTGCGCACGCGCAGATAGATCGTTGCAGTATCTTTTCTAATCAGATTGAGCGGCAGGATTGTCTGATTGGTGAGGACCGGTCGGTCATGATAAGGCAATGCAGAACCGACGTTCGTGATGTGCATTTCGATTTGGTCATAACTAGGCCGGGTCTCTGTAAAGAGGTCGACCTGTTTCAGAAATGGTGCTCGCACGTGCAGAAACCATTCCTGCTGCATTTTGCTTACTACACGCAACTTCAACCAGAATGTGGAAGCACTGGGCCCTACGTTCAGGATTTCCTGGGTCATAGGCCGGAACAATTCCGGCTTGCCTTCTACGTTGCTTAGCTGCAATGCGTTGGTAGGATCTTCCAGCATCAGCATATTTCGTCCGACAGAATAATTGGACTGCCTGTAATCCAGCTCGATTACAGGCAGTTCCGTTGTCTGGCCCATTACGGTCATTGCAGACAGCAAGTATAAAATGACTACGAATCGACCGACGGGTAACATTATATCAGCTCAGGTGTTTTGATATCGAGGAGGTCATCAATGTATTGTGTACAAAGCGAATGGGGGTTATAATCTTTGAATTCCAGGCTGAGTTTTTTCACATTGTTTTTATATGCACCGTCGGAAAGTACCTTTTCCACACCCGCTCTGATTTGCGCGGGTGTTGGAAATTCAGTTTTAAGGTCGATCCCTAGTTTGAAATAGCCGATCCGGGCATTGATTTCGTTTTTGCCTTCATGGACACCCGCCGCGACCAGCGGCAGCTGATTTTGTATCCCCAGCATTACACCGCCATACCCTCCGTTGGTGACGTACACATCACAATGCGGCATGATGTCATTAAAAGGAATAAAGTCGCGGATGACGATGTTCTTTTGCGGATAACGTGCCTGTAACTCCGACGTGCCCATCCCACCCGTCGTGGCGATCACCAGCACGGGGGTGTCTTTGAATGTATCAAGCGTAGGAACGAGAATCTTCTCCGGGTCTTTTTCCATCGTACCCTGTGTGACCAGGATCACCTTTTCATATTTTCCGAGTTGTTCTCCAAGGTCAGTAGGGCCTTTATTCCCTTTTGTGAAGGGCAGCAATGGTCCCACGAACCGCACCTTTTTGCTCATATCGGAGCGGCTGTATTCAAACCCCGGTGTACCGCTTTGGAGGAGGAGATCCGTTTTTTTGCACAGGACGTCGAAGATATTGCCCTCGACCGGAACCAGTCCATGCTCGCGGAAAAGCCTGGCGAAAAGGTTGGCGGCTTCCCTGAAGATGATCTTGTCCGCCAGAAAGCGAAAGACGTCCTGTTTTCTTCGTCCGAAAAAGCTGTTGGAAGGCGTCATAGCCAACCCGGTAGGAGGCAGGTCCCGGGAGCTTTCGATAAGAGGGAACACGCCTACCGACACTACTTTCTTGTTCAGTTTTTCCTTGACGAACGGCATGCCGGTAAATGCGATGTCGCTGATAAGCAGGTCGAATGACCAGGACTCGTTTATCTCTTTGATATCTTCATAAAACTCTGTTGACCTTAATATGAATGCGGTTTTAAGATCATATTTCAGTTTGCCAACGGCCCCACGGATTTTGTCGCGCTCGGGGAACAGGATGTGGACATTGTGCTGATTGAAATCAAGTGCATTCTTGAAGGGGTAGTAGGGAATGCCGAGGCGGCCGATCTTTTCTTTAAAGATGCTTCCCGAATACCATCTGACGTCGTGACCGAGTGATTTCAGGTGCATGGCTATGCCGGTGAGGGGATTGAAATGACCTTCATAAGGCATGTTGGCAAAAAGTATTTTTTTCATGACTAACAGGGATTGATTTGATGATTATTACTAAAACTCTCACAGCTGGCCGACAGGTTTGACCCGGAAAACCCCTCTGATGGACGCAGTACCTATCGAGATTAGTTGGGTAGCCGTATTGAGCCATCCGGCCGGTTGAACGACGAAGGTGCCGGTCACCCAATATTGGGTCTGATTGATCGACCCGTACAGACTGTCCGGAAGGTTCCTGTCCGGCTTGACGGATTCTTTTTCTATTTTGTCTTTCGACATCACAAAATTACCAGCCCCGCTACCCGCATAAAATGGAGACTACCACCCATTTCCATAGGTAGTAGTGCTCATATTTCAGGGAATGATCACACTCATCCTTGTGAAGCAGATTCAATCATTTTTAGCAATAATTCCCTGAGTAGTTTATAGTTTTCTACGCCTACTGCCTCTTCCCATCGTTGTTCAAAACCGCGATTTATTTTCTTGGCTATTTTTTTCAGTTGCTCGCCCTTGGGAGTCAGAATAAAAAGGGCTGCCCGACCATCATCCGGATCCGGAGTGCGATTCAGATATCCCAGGTTTTCTAACTGATAAACCAATGCGCTCATCCGCACTGCCACCGTTAGTTCATCCATCCACCACCCATCAGAATATTCCCCTATATTTGCCCCGCAAACTTTGAAAATAAAATATAGAGCTAATGGTAAAAACTAGGAAAAAATGGCCTTGGAGAGGCATACGGGTGCAAGTCCCGAAACCTATCAAAGTTAGCTCTTTGACGAAGTTTGCGGTGACCTCTCCTTATCTTATCACACTAATCCATTTTACATGCAAACTTCGGATGGTTCAGGTGTTGGCTCGAATGCACATTCAGTCACCCCAACGCATGATGCACGTCACGCATCAAATGTCAGCGCATCGCTGACAGATTCCCAGGCCGAGTTTTGGTATCTTGTGGAATGTCAGGGCTGTAAGGAGCTGGCGCATTCGCTCAGAATGATCCATGATCTGGCGCTTTATCATTCGGATATCCCGTTCGATACGCCCGAGAAATTGGCGCTTTTTGATTTGAAGGTACTTTGGGAAGGATTTGAAAAGATGGGGGAAAAGGTTTAGGAACTTGGGGACTGTTGGTGACAGTCCTTTTTTATTGCCACATCTTGGTGCCATACAGGACTTTGACCTCTTTTCGCCGGGCGCGATAATCACTGAGTGCCTGTGGAGACTGTAAGTCGAGTTTCGCTCCATTACACAGATGCTGGTGTATGTTTGTAGAGCTAAAAAGGCTATTCTGAACTTCAATTACCTGATTTCCATTGTATTCGAACAAGACAATTCCATTTATTTCCGGTCCTCCAACAAATAACCTGAACTCGTCATTCAGCCATTTCAAATTATTTATAGGATCTGCAACTCCACATACCGTGTCCACTTCCCGAACAGGGTCGTCGCTTTTGCAATTCGTTGTAAACAATAAAACGGCCATTAAGAAAACTGACGGCCCGGATTTTGATAGATTAATCTTATTCATACCTACGATCGGTTTGTAAAGCAGAGACCATATTTCGGCAGAAATGGTTGCACGAATATGTTGATCTTGAATCGGTTGACGTATGATGCTCTGGCTGTTTATAATGACCTTATGTTTTTTGCCTGACATTCGTTGGATTCGGCTGACAAGCATCCCATCCTGGACGAACCAGCGCATTACTCTTATACCAACCAATTCATAAGTGCGGGTATTTGTACTAAGTGTGAAAAACGAAAGCCATTTTGCAGGGATATTGTAGGCGAACACACTGATCACGATAAAAACGTAGACCAACCATAGAGAGCGTCTTTCAGCAAAGTACTGACCCCAATAGTGGCCGGTCACGCTGAATGAAACGAGGGTCCAAAATACATTGATCAATTGATTAAGCATGGAGCCTAAGATATTGAAAATTTCAATATCAGGTAGCTACGTTCAGCGCGGCATCGGGACCAGCACGCCCACGTGGAACGATGTGCCGCGGTTGTACATTTTCAGATCGTCAACCAATCGCCGGAGTCCGAGGTGATAACGTGCTTCTGCGAAAATCTTAAAGGATTTTGTAGGATAAGCAATGCCGGCGCCGCCTGCGAGGCCATAATCAAATGCTCTTTGCCCGAAGCCTCCATCCATCTTCACCACACCTGACTCGTCCTTTGTCACAACACCATCATATGTAATTTTGGAAGTGTACTTCAACTTCATCTTGCCGACGCGATAACGAAGTTCCGGACCAAGGGAAACAATGCCCTCAAATTTTCCAATTCTCTGTTTAACGTGCGGTGACATATTACAATGTTCGGTATAATTTGTAAATTTTCACAGTGAAAGTTGGGCGCGTTGCGGAAATGGACATAGTTGAAATGAAGACTATCGGGGGCAACCATTACTTCATCAACCTCGAATTACACAGAATCCTTTCTCAATAGCTTGTTAACACCCTGAATACTCCGGCCGAAAAATTCCATTAAGGGCAATAATCGTTTTTTCTACAATCGTCCTCCCGTCTTGTAGTTCAATGTAAGGGTTTGGATCGTCAGGGTAAATCTGCTGTATTACTCCCTCAGCCCGTTCAAGTCCGTTGATGTCCAGAATCATTTCCGCTTTCGCTCCACGGTTTTTGCAATCCATCAGCATTTCCATAAAGGTCTCATTTACTGATAATGTCGTACGTAAGTCCATATATTGTAGTGGTTTACCTGCTTGTAAAGTAGTTAGGCAGAACGTAGCGTTCTCACTTGGATACGCCGCTAAGTAACAATTGGTTCAATGGCTTTTTTCGTTCTTTCGGTCGTATCATCGTACCTTTGCGGCTTCAAAAAATGAGAAGATGATTACAGTTGAAAATTTGGCCGTTGAATTTAGCGGATCTGTCCTTTTTAGCGAAGTTTCCTTCGTTATCAATCCTACTGATAAAATTGCCCTGATGGGTAAGAATGGAGCGGGGAAATCCACCATGATGAAAATTATCGCTGGTGAACAAAAAGCCAATCGCGGCTATGTACGTGCGCCCAAAGACGCCGTGATCGCTTATTTGCCGCAACATTTACTTACCGAAGATAACTGTACTGTTTTCGAGGAAGCGGCCAAGGCGTTCAAGCAGGTTTTTGAAATGCGTGCCGAGATGGAAAAACTGAACCTTGCACTCGAAACCCGCACAGATTACGAGAGCGATGAATATATGGCCATCATCGAACAGGTTACCGAACTGGGTGAAAAATATTACCAGCTGGAAGAAGTCAATTATGACGCGGAGGTTGAGAAAGCCTTGAAAGGATTAGGATTCAGGCCGGAAGATTTTCAGCGGCAAACTAAGGAATTCAGTGGCGGATGGCGTATGCGCATTGAGCTTGCCAAAATACTATTGCAGAAGCCGGACCTTATTTTGCTGGATGAGCCTACCAACCATATTGACATTGAATCGGTGATGTGGCTGGAAGATTTTTTGGTGAATAAGGCCAATGCAGTAATGGTTATTTCTCACGACCGTGCCTTTATCGACAATATCACCAACCGTACCATTGAAGTAACTATGGGGCGGATTTTTGACTATAAAGCCAACTATTCACATTACCTGGTGTTGCGTGAGGAGCGCAGGTCACATCAGGTGAAGGCGTATCAGGAACAGCAGAAAATGATTGCTGATAATATGCAATTCATCGAACGCTTTCGCGGGACATATTCCAAAACCAACCAGGTATCCTCCCGCGAACGCATGTTGGAGAAACTGGAAATTATTGAAATTGATGAAATTGACAATTCAGCTCTTAAACTTCGTTTTCCACCTTCACCACGGTCAGGGGACTATCCGGTTACCGTGAAAGATGTGTCAAAATCCTACGGGGATCAGGTTGTGTTCAAAAACGCAAGCATGACCATTTCAAGAGGGGAAAAGGTATCATTTGTGGGCCGAAATGGTGAAGGGAAATCGACGATGATCAAAGCCATTATGGGCCAGATAGCTGTGGACGGAACCTGCCAGCTTGGGCATAATGTGAAGGTTGGCTATTTCGCGCAAAACCAGGCATCACTTTTGGATCCTAATCTGACTATTTTTCAGACGGTTGACGAGGTTGCAGAAGGAGATGTAAGAACCCAGATCAAGAATATATTGGGAGCCTTCATGTTTCAGGGTGAAGATATCGACAAAAAAGTAAGTGTATTGTCGGGTGGAGAAAAAACCCGGCTTGCCATGGTGAAGTTGCTCCTGGAACCTGTAAACCTGTTGATTCTCGATGAGCCTACGAACCACCTGGATTTAAAGTCGAAGGATGTTTTGAAAGAAGCACTTAGAAACTTTGATGGAACGTTGGTGCTGGTCTCTCACGATCGTGATTTTTTACAAGGTTTGTCACAAAAGGTTTTTGAATTCAAAGACAAACGAGTGATTGAGCATTTTGAGACTATTGATGCGTTTTTGGAAAGGAATAGGATTAAGAGTATTGCGGATTTGCAATTGGCGAAGTAGGGATTCAGAAATTACTTTAAGTAAATACGTCAGTTCAAGGCCCGACTTTCAATTTTGCCGACAAATCATGAAAGTACTGTGGGCTCCAAATATCTAAAACGCTGGCATTCGGTATAAATCGCCGAATGTCATCCTTGATCCGCTGGAAGTTAACTGCTTCAATTTTTGCATTCAGCAGTTCCCTGAACTCCGCTTCACTGATATTTTCCTGCTCCCAGTCGCCGCTGTCTTTCGCACGTAGCGCAAAGTGTCTGAGGTTCAATGCAACGCCTTTTCTGATATACCATTCCATATCGTACCAGTCACGCCCCTTGACATTATCTTTCCATTTCCTGAAAAGCAGTGCATGCATTTTTCCGGCGAAGAGGTCGGAAATGCTGAAACACTTCACATAAAACGAGAATGGTTGAAGTAGCAGCTTTTCTTCGGTATCAAATCCCGGAGGCGGCATCGTATCGACTTCCAGCTTGATCTTGATGCTGGCCGTTTGTCCGAGCCCCTGCTGCGGCACGACACCCTCCAAAACGAGTTCACGCCATATAGTTTCTGATTTCAGGAATGCCGAATCAATGTTCGTATTAACTGCTTTTTGTTTTTCCTTGATTGACACATGCATTCCCAAGGCTTCGAATTCATCGACTATCGCAGGCAAATAGGTATTGATCGAAAAATCGGGATCCACTTCGAGCAGCGAGAAGTCGAGGTCCTCAGAAAATCGGTCGAGTCCGTAAAAGATGCGAAGCGCGGTGCCGCCGTAAAAAGCAGCCTTTTCAAAGAAGCCTTTACGATACAGCCCCGCTAACGCGACTTCCTGCATGATTTCACGCAGCGCCTGAGTCGCATCATCCTTGTTGGTAGGGTTGTAACTTGCCAGCCATTCTTTAATCATAGTTCGTCGATGAGTTTAATGATTTGTGTCAAACTCTCACGTTTTGGCGAATCGCTTAGCCACGTCTCCATTGCCTGCACATCCAGTTGCTTCAATTGATCTTCGTCCATTCTCAGGTTTTCAATCAGGTATTCACCGGCTGCGATTTTACTGCGCAGTTTCAAGGCTGCCGTGTTGATTATTTTGTCGAACAAAGCTTTTTCCGGTGATGCGATAAGCGCATTCTGGTTTTCTCCGATTTCAACCTGCCGAATCCCAAAACTGTAATAAGGTAGTGGCATTCGTGTAAAACTGAATGCTCCGGTCGGCGTGTCGAAGCGGCGGGATGCTTTTGTCGTTGCGGAGGATACTTCGAATACCCGTTCGGGGATTAGCCCGTAGTATGATAGCGCGCTGTCGAATGACACGTAGCTTGGACCCAGCATGTGGTTTGCGAGAAGGAATGGCTCTGTACGTTTTTTTGAAAGCTGCAAGGATGGCAAGTACAGCCCCTTTTTTACTGGTTCGATAATGCCCGCAGAGATCAGTTCATGGATTTTATCGTTGGGGCGCTTGTAGTCTTTTAAAAGTGAGCTCAGCAACTGGTGAGTCAGCGGCTGGCTGGAAAGGTTTCTTATGCTCTGTGACAGATCCATGTGTAAATTTAACAAGATAATCGGGAAAAATCCGATTATCTTGTTAAATAAGAACACTAAAGTTTAATTTTTACCGCTTGATAGTAATGATTCTCCCCCTCGTCTTCAAATTTTTCAATAAGCGAAAGTCCCGATGCAGCTAGTAACTCTTGGTATTTCTCCGCTCCAAGCGATATTGATTCTATTGCTGTAATCGCATCTTTCCATTTCATTTGTTGTGCAGGAGCCGTAAATAACAGCTTTCCGCCGGCGTACAGCGCATTTGCCATTTTTTGAATCACAACTTCCTGTGTTTCTTCAGGCAAAAGGAACATGAGCCCCCAGGCAATGATGGCATCGAACTGCCGATTGAAGAATGTGGAATCTTCTGCGGCTTCACAGGCGACGGGACTATCGGGGAAGTTCTGCTTGAAGATTTGAACCATCGAAGGTGACGGATCAATCCCATAAACGGTCAAACCTTCATCTACCAATGCCTTCGAAATGGGCAGGCCTATACCACAACCGATGTCCAGAACTATCGCATTTGGAGGTAATGACCTTGCCCAGTGTCGAACCGATGGCGCACCGACTCCGTCGATGCCCTTCGAGCGACAGCGAATGAATGTGGCCGCGTTGTCCTCGTATCCGTTTGATTTGTCCATGGGCGGTGAGGTCAAGATTTCCATTTAATTTCTACTCGGTGCAAATGCAGATTAATTTGGGATTATTTATTGTGCAAATTCCTAGAAAGCCAAGGTTTCAGCACCTTCGTAACCTGCGGCATTACCACCCAGGTAAGCAGCCCCACCATACATCCAGCCACAATCAAAGTCCTGAGTGCAGGATGCAACCCCTGAATGTACGGGCCAAGTACATAAGTCAGGAATAAACTAGTCGGATATACACCGCAAAGCGTCGCAACCGCCATTTTCCATCTCGGCGGAGGAACCGGTGAGCGAAACCAGGCTTCCAGGCCGGTAAGCTCCCGGTACACCGGTTCCTCGGTGAGCGTCGATGCATAGGCTTCCCAATCTTTGAAGAGCTTCGAATTGTAAAAGGCATCCCGCTCGGTCTGATCGGCGAAAGTTCTTAATATTCCGATCTCGCGGCTCTCGCTGCCTGGCAAGGCAGTCATCATTGCCGCGCCGTGCACGCCGCCATGTAGAAATGAATCGCCCAGGAAACGACGAAGTGCATCTTTGAACTCTTCTTCTTTTCCGGGAAGTACTTTGCGGGTGATAGCTACGTGAATGGGCATACAGATAAAAATAAAGTAATGTTGCTAACTCAATAACCCGTGTTTTGCTTCAAAATACCTTCTGACGCATTGATTTCCCGCTGCGGGATCGGTAGGACGAGACTAGGAGCATCGTATTCCAGACCATCTGTTTGTCCTTTAAGTCTTTTCAGGTCATGAATTGCCTGCCCCTCATGTGCGAGTTCTACTTTGCGCTCGTGGAGGATATCAGGCAGAGACGGCCCGGCGATTGCCGAAAGACCTGCGCGCTTTCTTACAAGATTCAGGTCGTTGGCCGGGTTGTCGCCCACGGATGATGACAAGCGCACATTGCATTCGGCGCGGGTCAGGTATAGTTCTGCAAGCCGGAGTATTGGGATATTTTTATATTTGAGTTTCCATTTTCCACTGCGCGCTGCACCATTGCTGATATAAAAGAGAGCCAACCTTGTATCTCCCGCTTCATATAGAGCCAGATGTTTTGCCTGAACAACAACATCGCCGTCTCTTCCGCCGTATTCGGGGACAGACCAGAAAAGCTGCATATTATTACTTCCATCCTGCTCGGACACCTGAATCGAGAACAAATCCTCTCGTGAATTGATGGTGTTATTAAAAGCTTCCGCATAGGTTGGCACCAGACCGTAGCCATTTTTTGTCGCAAGGGCAATTCCCTTGTCTGCAAATTCCAGGGCCTTTTCATAGTTTCCCATTTGCAGATACACGCGGGAAAGAAATCCTGATGCGACGATTTTGTTTAAAAATATGTCATTGGTTGCGGGCAGGAGCGCTTCGGCCTCTGTCATATCCTTGACGATTTGTGCATAGGTTTCTTCCAGCGTATTCCTTGATATTTTTTTGACATCATTTGCTGAGACAGTTGGGGAAAGCACGAGCGGCAGCCCCAGGGCTGCCTTTACATTGCCGGCACTGTATGGCGGGGCGCACAATTGCACTAATTCGAAATACATCAGCGCTCTCATAAGCTGTGCCTCGCCCTTCACGCGTTCGCGATCTTTTTCGGCCACTACTCCCAGGGCGGACAAAACACTGTTAGCAATATGGATGGTTTGGAAGCTTTTCAGCCATCCCTCGGTGACGTAGCTGTTGGTAACCAATATTTTCTTGGTAAAAACTTCACGTGGCTGGGCATAGGAGCCTTCCCATCTAATTTCTCCGTTCGCCGCCAGCAATTCCGAGAAAAGCATCAGGTTACCTCCCAAAACGTATGGGTCACTAGCGGCGTCATACGCACCTCGAAGCACACGTTTCACGTTGGCATCGGAGCTAAGCGCCGTCTCTGATGTTGTGTTTTGCTGCGGAATCAAATCCAGCTTACCTGAACACGAGTTTAGCAGCACAGCAGAAGCAACAAGGAAGAGAGTGAATAGTTTCACGTCGAAGTGATTTGAAATTAGAATTCCAGATTAATTCCTAATGTAAATGATTTGATCTGCGGTGCAGAATAGAAATCGCCGCCTTGATTCCGATTATTCGCGCGATAATCCGCATTTACTTCGGGATCCCAGCCTTGATACTTTGTAAAAGTCGCCAGATTTATGCCAGTTACGTAAAGTTTCGCAGCACTCAATTTAACTTTTTGAAGAAGGGACGTCGAAAATCGATATGCCAGGGTAATATTTTTCAGCCTTACATAGGAGGCATTATAAATGAAACGGCTGGACGCGCCTGTACCATTACCTCCCGACAATCTTAGCTCTGGTACATTTGTTACGTCTCCCTCTTTTTGCCATCTGCCTAGCTGATCGGCGGTTTGGTTATCAAACCAGTCGAAGCTCGAACTCATAAACGCACCAGCCCCGTTTTGTACCTGATTGCCGAATACGCCTTGAAATAAAATACTCAGTTCGAGATTTTTGAAAGTCAGTGAATTGGTAATGCCGCCGATCCAGTCCGGGTTAGGATTTCCCACGATAAAATTGCCTGCCGCATTATAATTGTTCGTGAGGCTTCCGTCCTGTGCATGATAAAGTGCATCACCGTTCGCCCTGTCGACACCGGCAAACTTTGGGCCATAAAATACGCCAATGGATTCGCCTACTTTCAGCGCGTTAAAGAAACGCCCATCGTTACTAGGTACCAGGTTTTGTTCTCCATCCAGTTTGGTTAGTTTATTACTATTTTTTGCGAGATTAAAACTTGTACTCCATTTGAATGAACTAGTCGCAAGATTCATTGAGCTGATTGCGATTTCAATACCTTTATTTTGCATAGACCCTACATTCACAGTTTGAGTAGCGAACCCCGAAATGCCCGGCACGGGAACGTCGTAGATCAGGTCATTGGTATTTTTGATATAGTAATCTAGTTCGCCGGAAAGCCTGTTATCAAATATTCCGAAATCGATACCGAAGTCAATCTGCGTGGATTTTTCCCATTTGAGATCCGGATTAGCCAGCTGCGTGGGAACTAGTCCGGACGAGCCTGCATACTTCCCGGCTCCCCACAAGCCAAGTTGTTTAAAATCACCAAAACCGTCTGCATTACCTGTTATGCCCCAGCTTCCTCTCAATTTGAAGAAACTGAGCACTCTGGATTGGGATAGAAATGGTTCTTCTGAGATGATCCAGCCTGTTGAGACTGCCGGGAAAAAACCATATTTTTTGTTTTTGCCAAATTTGGAAGAACCGTCAATTCTTCCACTCGCATTAAATAGATACCGATTTTTCAGCTTGTAGTTGGCGCGAGCAAAATAGGATAGAAAAGAAGATTCCGCTGACGAGGATGAACCCGCGACAATTTTACCGGCGCTTTCGATTTTTTTTAACGCATCCACTGGGAAATCTTGCCCTGTTACGTAATTGCGGTCATTTTTATAGTCCTGAAATGACATGCCAGCAGTGAAATCCAGGACATGGATTGTATTGATCGAAGTTTTAAAGTTGAGATAATTGTTAGTATTGTAGGTTACATTGCGATACCAGTAGGATGTTCCCTGCCCATTCACCGATTGGCCTGCTTCTGTTTTTACACCGTAAAAAACATCCTCATCCTGATTGACAACATCAAACCCCAATTCCGACCTGAAAGCCAGGTTTTTAGTAAAATTATAGCTTAAAAAAGCACTGCCAATGTTTCTGTAAGCGGTTGATATGTCGCGGGAGTTACCAAGTTCGATTAACGGGTTGTAATAGGTGGTAACAGGCCTGTCATTGACAGCGCCGTTTTTGTCATAGGGAGGTGTAACCGGTGCGAGCGCGACAATCTGCATAGGTGTTGAGAATTGATTGTCCTGCGCAATTCGGTTGGCAACTGTTCTGGATAGTCCGATGTTTAGGCCGAGCTTTAATCTTGAATTAAAGTCATGTTCCAGATTTATTCGAGCTGATAATCTTTGGAAGTTATTTCCAAACAGAATACCGTCCTGATCGTTATAGCTACCATTTATATAGAATCTCGTTTTGTCACTGCCGCCTGATGCACCAATATCGATGAGGGTCGTTCGGGAATGGTTGTTGAATGCGAGTTTTTGCCAGTCGGTGTTTGTTTGGTGACTACGCCAGTCAGTTCCTCCTGAATACCGGTCCAAGCGCATTTCGGCAAGTTCAAGCCATGAATCTTTGTATTGGTTTGGATCGGTGGGATCGATGCCATTACGGACGTCCGAATTAATAGCTGCTTCCCTGAGCAGATTTACATACTGCTTTGCGTCCAAAAATTTACGGCGGCGGGTAGGTCCGTTGAACCCATATTGGAAATTAGCGGTGAGACTCGTCTTTCCGGATTTGCCTCTTTTCGTGGTGATCAGAACAACACCATTTGCCGCACGTGACCCGTAAATTGCAGCAGCAGAAGCATCCTTCAAGATTTGAAAAGATTCTATATCGTTGGTATTGATATCCGCGAGCGGGTTCACAGAAGAGGACGTGGCGGTAGTTCCGGAAAGAGGTATGCCTGGTGGCAATGTAGCATTGATCGGAATTCCATCGACGACATACAGGGGTTCGTTTGAAGCGCTGATCGAGCCTGTCCCACGAATACGAACCTTTATCCCCTCACCGAGCTTTCCGCTGTTGGATTCGACAAATACCCCCGCGAGCCGCCCCTGTAAGACCTGTGTAAAATTGGCAATCGGAGTGTTTGCAACCTCAGATCCTTTAAGACTTGCTACGCTGCCCGTGATATCTTTTTTAATTTTGGTACCATAACCAACGACCAACACCTCAGCAAGCGATTTGTGATCGGCTGTTAAGACAATGTTAATTACTGATTCATTCCCTACCTTTACTTCCTTTCTTACGAAACCAACCAGGGAAAATATCAGTACGCCGGAATTTTCCGGAATTACAATATTAAAAGAACCGGTTTCGTCACTTATTATTCCTTTATTGATTCCTTTAATCTGAATAGACACCGCAGGTAATGCGGCTCCATCCTGGTCCGTCACCTTGCCAGACACTTGTCTATCTTGCGCATTTAGGACTCCTTGACTCATAAACATGCAAAATGCCAGCAAAAATGCTTTCATAAATCGGTTGATAAGGTGCAATGCGATGCGCAATGATAAGAAAAGCATTTGTGCTTTTTGGAGAATGGTGGAAATATGCAATGGTAACTAATTTTGAATATTAATGTGGCAATACACTTTAAGCAGGCATTCCCAGGTTTTGCGAGAAAATATAAAATATATGGCCATTTCGTTTGAGGACCTGTGGTTGAATAATAGATACATCAGAATTTCTAAATATCTGATATTTAGTTGCTTGTATTGGTTCTATATCATGTCGGACTTCAACATGACTATCGCTTCAACCGGCGAAAAGATGTGGAACAGTATTTTCACAAACAGTATCTTCGCAGTCATTATTACATCACTGTTTTCGCTAACCTATGCGCTGAAGAAATGTCTTTCTTCCCGATTCTACTTATTTGTGATCGTCGCGATAGTGGTATATTTTTTTAATGCGTATTTTATTTACTTTTCAATCAGGTTCCTGGCAGGGATGCCTGGTGCGTCCAAGTTTGTGCTTTTAGCCAATCAGCGGATGAGTGATATCAGCCTGCTTAAAGTCCCTTTTGATCGTTTCGTCGATTTGTACATCTGGGCCATGACCGGTAACTATATTGTCGTTCCCCTGGCGATAATCGGCATTGGTAATACTTTCTTTTACTTTAATAGGAACCTGCAATTACAAAAGGATAACCTAGCCCTGGAACTTGACTTTTTAAGATCTCAGCTGAACCCTCATTTTTTGTTTAACAGCCTTAATAACATCTATTCGATGGTTGAGGAGACAAACCAGGAAGCGGGCGACACGATTCTTAAGTTGGCTGACCTGATGCGCTACTTACTTTATGAGTCCAATTCTGAGCGGGTATATCTTTCCAGGGAAGTATTGTTTTTGGAAGATTACATTGCTCTGGAAAAGATAAGGCATTTAGACACTTCAAAAATTACCTTCTCATCCGAGGGAAACTTTGAAAATTATCGCATTCCTCCTTTTTTGCTGGTTCCATTCGTTGAAAATGCATTTAAACACGGGCTTGACACCATAGAAGACGGCTTGGTGGAGATCAGGATTCTGGTCGAGAGCTCCCGGCTGAATTTTGAGGTGAGTAATAGCAAACCCAAACGAAAGGCATCAGGTGCTCAAAAAGGGGGTATTGGATTAGTTAATTTAAGGAAAAGATTGGATATTTATTACCCCGGTCAACATGAATTGATAATTGAAGACTCTGATTTAGTGTATAAGATTAATTTACGTCTTAGTTTAAAATGAAGAAAAACATTACGTGTCTGATTGTAGATGACGAACCGTTTGCTCAGGATCTTTTGCGGCGATATGTAGATCGGCTTGCATACCTGGATCTGGTGGCGATATGCCAGAATTCTTTGAAGGCACTGGAAGTCATTCATAATACAAATCCGGATATTATATTTCTTGATATCAACATGCCAGAGGTATCTGGTATGGAGATGGTAAAGATGTTGGCCGGCGCACGACCGTACATTATATTCACCACTGCGTATACCAACTATGCGGCGGAAAGCTATGATTTTGGAGTTGTTGACTACCTGTTGAAACCGGTCTCCTTCGATCGTTTTGTTCGTGCTGTAAACAAGGTCTCTGAACAGATTGAATTGAAGAATAATGTTTGGGGTGGAGATTTCGATAGCGGTCCGTCATCAAAAATAGTGACCGAGAACGAATTTATTGCGGAAAAGTTCTTTATGGTTAAAAGTGACAAGAAGCTTATCAAGATCAACATTGAAGAGATAGTGTATGTGGAGGGGATGAAGGACTACCTTAAAATTCACCTCATGGGTGCCATGGTTATTGTTCATATGACTATCACAAAGATGGAGGAGATTCTAAGAAAGCACCAATTTATCAGAATCAATAAATCATATATTGTTAACATTCGGGAGATAAATGCGATAAATGGTAATGAAGTAGAACTTTCGAATAAGCAGAAGCTTACAATAGGCGCCACGTTTCGTGAGACGCTGCTGAAAAACTTGCAAGGCCGAATAATATAAGTTTGTCTAAAAAATTCTCCGTTTTGTCTAATTTATTTTTTGGTTAATGAGAGTGGGATTAGTTTAGGATGTAAATCTTAAACACCAACTACCATGCCTAGCAACAACATTGCAATCAGACCAGAAAGAAAAAGAATTTTGAAGCTTAAAGCGAAAAGCTCGATTAAGCTAAATGGCGAATTCGGAACTGACAGTACCACTATTGTGGAAACTACCACTTTTATGAGACGATAGTTTTCCGACCCTAATGCGTATTTGATCATTTCCGCCCTGCAATGGATGTAAAGCATCAACTTCAATTTACTTCTTTTAATTTCTTTACCATTCGAAGACCTAATTTTCCAGTTAACCTGTTCTTGGAAACTGGTGAAAACAGGCCTGAGAAGCCATCGTCATTTCCGCAATTTTTCAAGGATTGTATCCGAAAAGAGCCCGAGTTTCTTAAAGCCATTTACATTGCTTCCCCGGTACTTTTCGAACGGGCAAGAAAATGGCTGGATGGAGAAATCATTTCCGAAGAAGAGAGTTTACTGAAAACACTCTATAAATATTGGGGCAGGATCTGTACCAGAGCTACTCCCTACGGACTGTTCTCAGGAGTTGCTTTGGCGGGATGGGGTGAGCAAACTTTTATCGAGGTGGAGAAGAAAAGCGATCAGTCTTTTGTCGAACTGGACATTCTCGTTATCAATCGCCTGGCAGAGCTTGCTCTGCTGGACGATTGTGTTAAAGAAAACTCGCGATTTTTTAGCAATAACAGTATTTATAAGGTCGGTAGTGGGTTTCGGTATGTCGAGTATGAACTCGTTCAGGGGCACAGAGAATACTTTCTGTCTTTTTTGCAAAATTTCGCGGCCCTTGAACCGGTTCTAACCTTGGCCAGCAATGGATGTTATCTGAATGACATCCGGCAGGAACTCGTGTCAAGGGGTTATTCCGCGACCGAATCCGACGAATGCATGCAGGATCTTATCGATCTGAAGCTTATTCAGAACGAGTTTGAGGCCCAAGTTACCGGCGGGAACAGCCTGGCAATGCTTATCGACAAACTAAGAAGGTCGAAGGCGGACAAATTATTTTTGTCGGATCTGGAACAAATTGCAGCCTTGTTGAAAGGTGATCCGGGGTTCTCCATTGAATCTATGCAAACGGTTAAAGGTTTGTTAGATAGGATTTTGCAGATAAAAACAGAAGGCGTTCAGATTCAGGCAACTTTACAACAGAAGTACAAAAGTGCCCAGATCAGTCAGGCAACGAGGGCTAGGGTCGAGAAAGATCTTGTTCAGATAGCGCCGTTACTTGTGAACAGATCAAAGACGGCTCTGAGGAATTTCAAAAAAGAGTTTAGTGAAAGGTATGGTGAAGCGGAGATGCCGCTTGCAATTATTTTGGACGGGGAACTTGGCATAGATTACGGCGATACTTCCCGGCTTAGCAGCACTCCTGTCCTCGACGGAATTGAATTGGTTCCTTTGGATGGGAATCGCAAAGATTTTAGTGATTGGGACCGGTTCCTTCTTAGCATTTATATCCGGTACTTAGAAGAAAAGGCAGACTGTATCGAGCTAACCAAAAGTGATTTCCAGTTCTTTTCAGTTCCACCTGACCTTCCACCAAGCTTTTATGCGATAGGAAACCTTTTTAAAGAAGGGGAGTCGCAGAATATCAAGTTTAATCTCAATTACTTAGGTGGGAATTCGGGCATTACGCTTTTGTCCCGCTTTGCTAATTCGGACGATCATTTGAAGGAGCGATTACTGGATATAGCTGAGCATGAGCAAAACAGTTACCAAGACGCTGTTCTGGCAGAAATAGTTTTTTTCCCCGAATCCAGAACGGGAAATGTACTTTCTCATCCTCCATTTTATTCTTTTGAGATTCCTTTTATTACGCGGTCCGCTGCATTGGAAAGTTGTCAGCTGCCGATTGATGACCTTACAGTGTCAGTGAAAGGGGGGAAGCAGGTAATTTTGCGTTCAAAGAAGTTAGGGAAGCAGGTCATTCCCAGATTGTCGAATGCACACAATTACAGTTCCGAGCTCCCGATCTACCGGTTTCTTTGCGATATTCAAACAGACTCCGCCGAAATTAACTGGCATTGGTCGGTTCTGGAAGATCGTCCGGTCTTACCAAGAGTGCAATTTAACAGCCTGGTCCTGAGTAGGAAGGCTTGGAATTTAAGCGCGACGTGGGCCGAAAAATTGGATGAGTTTGTTAAAATATACGCCGTTCCCAGGTATGTCCAGCTTGTGGACCGGGATAACGAGATGCTGCTCGACCTGCATTTGCCTATTGCCAAATCTATTCTTGCAGACGAGTTAAAGAAAAAAGGAAAAGTAGAGCTTAAGGAGTTTCTCTCAACGCCGGAACAATGTGTCGTCGGTGACCATAACGGTAATATGTATGCCAATGAGCTGATCATTCCGTTTAAGTCAGTCGATCTTCAATTGAAACCTTCCGGGCCTTGTTATGCGGTAGAAAACGTCACTCGAAAATTTGTGCCGGGTGACGATTGGTTGTACGTGAAGATTTATTCGGGACCTACAATTCTTGAAAAAATTCTGACAGACATTATTGCCCAGTTAGCGGATGAATTGGTAGAGAGCGGCACCATCGACAGGTGGTTTTTTGTCCGTTATCAGGATCCTTTCCATCACCTTCGTTTACGATTCTATAAGCCCTCATGCCCTCTATTTAGCGGAATAGTGCTGAATCTGTTGAAGGAGAGGTTGTCACATATGAGAGACTATGGGATGATCGATCGGTTTGTGATTGATACCTATGATCGGGAGGTGGAAAGGTATGGCCCAGATACAATAGAGGCGGCTGAAAAATTATTCTTTCTGGATAGTAGGCTGGTTATTAGTGTTTTAAAAGAAATATCAGCTCGGGAGTTGGATGAAAGCAGGTGGCTTTATGCATGCCTCGGTGCCCATGCGCTACTCGAAGCGTTTGGTTTGAACCTGAAACAAAAGCTCGTATTCCTAACAACATCGTTGGAGAATTTTCTGGGAGAGTATCAGCATGCAGATAAGCTCATGGTCCAGTTAAACCAGAAATTCCGATCATCACGTCAGGACTTAATTCGGCTGATCGAACAATCCGAGAATTCTTCTGAAGAAAGGATCGTAGCGTTGTTTAATTGTCATACACTTGAGATAAAACAACTATTAATGCATTCCGGAGCAGAATTTTCAGCTAATCAGATAGGCGCTGTTCTGCATATGTTCTGCAACAAGCTGCTGATAGGAGATTCTCGCGGGCAGGAATTGCTGGTTTATCATCATTTGAGCAAATTCTACGACGGTAGGGATGCCCGCGAACGTAAGACAAAAATCCAGAGTGACTTATAAAGCTGCGTTGGTCGAAATGCCGGGCAAGGTTGTCGAAATAATTGTGAAGGTAAGGATTGATTCATCATATTTGAATATCAGTTATCCAGTTGATTCTATCAAAAATGCTATCGATTGCCGCGGAGGTCAACCCTTAATATGGGTGTCGTATATTGTATAGCGTTGGGTTATTTCTGACATTTTTCACCGGCTTACGATGTGCTGACTACATAAGCATGGATCCGCTAATTGATACGTTTATTCGCCATGAAATTTGTACAAAGTTTTTGGAGCAAGCCAATGACGCAAGGCACCGGGAGGCTTGTGAATTCCGGTTTCTGGTACAATAAGAGATTATTCGTATATGGTTCTGTTCTGAGTGCTTTATTGCTGGAACGCCATTACAAGGGTAATACGGTTTTCGTTACCGACCGTTTTGGGAAGGAGCTGTTCGTCGATAAATTAAACCTGAATTTTGGCGAGATAATTGTAGAGTTGGATGAGCTAAATGATTTGAATGACACCTTTTGGGCGATGGGAAAGATATATGCTTACGCCCGCATGCGTGAAAGTTTTATCCATTTTGACCAGGATTTCTTTTTGCCTCATCCATTGCCAGCACACCTTGTGGAGGCACCCTTAGTGGCCTACACCTCGGAATTTAGTTCTGTAAAGCAGGAGAATATCTATATCCCGAACCTCGCTAATTTTTTGAATACATTCCAGGCCTTGGATCCAAGGGTACGATCATTTTGCGAAACCAGTCCGAAAGTTGCCTATAATGCGGGTGTTTTGGGAGGTTATAACATCGATATTTTCAAGGAGTTATGGGATTTGTGTTGGGAGGTAGTCAAAGACAATTTCGATATTATTAATAGAAGCGATTGCCATTACTATAATGTAATTGTCGAGCAGTTTCTTTTTACCTGCCTCGCGCGTGAGAGGAATATTGACGTTGCCTGTGTGGAGAAAGAAGAGCATGTCATGAAGGTGGCCAGATATACGAGTATGAAATTTTTCCCGCTAACGTCTAGCGTTCACGTGATTGCGGAAGGGAAGCGCTCGCTTGTTAGCTGCGTATATATTGAGGAAATTTTACGGGTGGAATTTCCGGAGCATTATCACCAAATCAACCGCCTTTTGGCCCGTAATCAGCTGTGACTTGTTACTAGTGCCAGATAGAAATGCAAGATATTACTTCCCAAATATTCCAATGGTAATTTCTCGTGAATAGTATTTTGTCGAACATCTAATATGGTTTGTCGAAGATATTGGGTGTTTTTCCAATGATGTCGAAAGTTTTTCATTTCGGCTATCCCATTGACGAATTTTATAGCTGGCTGTCTGCCGGCTCCCAGAGCAGGACTAATTAGTTCAACATAGTTTACATTTTTCTTTCACTTAAATTTTACTACAAATGGCAGATTTGAAAAAGATCCTCAGCAAGCTGCAAAGCCAGGATGCTGACGGAGATGGATTCGAGCAAATTTCCGACGACGAGGCAGCCGAGCTTCACGGTGGTGACAACAACAGTGGATGCCCGGAAAACAAAGGGTGCCCGATTAACTCAAGTTGTACACCTCGCTGATAGTCAACGTAGCTTGTACCCCGCTTTATTAAGGCTGCCATGAGCAGATAGCCTGCACGGGATGAAACAGTCTGTAAGCATTGTAAAAAAGGATATTACATTAAAACATTAAGATCATGGCTGATTTGAAAAAAGTTCTGAACAAGTTAAAAGACGAAAACGACAAAAACCTCGAAGAAATCAGCTCTGAGGAGCTTGAAGAACTGGAAGGTGGAATTAACGTAGGTTGTGCTCCGCAAAACAGCGGGTGTACATCCAATACAGCTTGCACCTAATGCCTGAATGTACATCTTATTTTGTGACAGAGTTTATTGTTATACTACATTGAAACAAGACTAACATGGCTGATCTAAAAAAGATTTTAAACAAGTTGAAGGAGTTGGACACTTCCAATATGGACGAGTTGAGCGCTGAGGACCTTGAAGAGCTGGACGGCGGAATTAACCTTGGTTGTGCTCCCAAAAACAGTGGCTGCACATCCAATGACGCCTGTACCTAGCCATTAGTATTGTTGGCCTGGGCAAAAAGATTTCAATTTTGTTCAGGCCAACAATAATGCAGATCCGCAAAGCATCTGGAATTGAATAGATAATAATTGTCAAGTTAAATAGTGTATAGCCAGCGGAAATATGGAACCGACAATTGCTGATTACAAATTATCAAACTATTTAGTCGTAACAGATACGCTGGAAAGCGCGAATGGTTTGCTCAACAAGCGTGTGATGCTGGCGACCAGAACCGCGCGGGTGATGGTGATACAGAACAATTTATACGACAAATTGATAAATGCTTCCTGGGATGAAATACCGTCAGATATTTTCTCCAGGTTGGTTAATATGGAGGCCATAGTGCCGGCTGAGGATGACGAGCTGCAAACTGTTATAGGACGACACCAATTGAGGGTCGATCAAGGTGCGACGTTGAATCATGTTATTCAGCCCACAGCAATGTGCCAATTGGGCTGTGGCTATTGCGGCCAAAAACACACCAAGAATTACCTGGACCAAAGTGCCAGCGATAGGATATTAGAAAGAATTGAAGGTAAATTCGGATATAAGAATTACAGCCACGTTTCCATTTCATGGTTTGGTTCGGAACCACTTGTAGGGTTGTCGCAGATCAGGGAAATGTCGCCCAAATTAAAGGACATGGCTGAAAGGCACAATTGCACCTACTCAGCCCTGGTTGTTACAAATGGTTTGAGCCTTAAAGAACACATCTTCCTTGAACTCGTCAAGAAACACGGTGTCAATAAAATAGAAGTTACCCTGGATGGAACAGCGGAATTTCATGATGCACGGCGACATACGAAAGCCGGATTGAGCACATTTGATTTAATCATGAGAAATTTGCTGGCGATATTTAATCGTCCCGATTTTAAAGAACTTGGATGCACAATTTCAATCAGATGTAACGTTGACGAGCGCAATGAGGAGGGCGTGGTGCCATTGATTAAGTTGTTGGCTTCGTACAATTTACAGGACAAAATAGACTATTTCTATGTCGCTCGAATTCACTCCTGGGGAAATGAAGCGCATTTGCTTTCTCATGAAAAGGAAGATTTTGCGAAGAAGGAAATCGACTGGATTCTTAGCCAATACCAGCATGGCTTCAAACCAGGTTTGCTTCCCGGTTTACAGCCTGTTGTGTGTATCTCGGTTACCCCGGATTCGGAGGTTTTTGATGCGTTCGGAAATGTTTTCGATTGCACAGAAACGCCTTATGTGGACACGTATGCGGACACTAATTATGTTTTGGGTAACGTCAACAATGGTCTGTCCACGATTTCGAAATATCGTCCGTTGCTAAGTTTTAATGATGAAATAAGCAACCAAGAATATCCTTGTTCTTCGTGCAAAATGCTTCCTGTATGCGGTGGTGGCTGCCCGAAATCCTGGAGAGAAGGGCTAGTAGCTTGTCCGAGCAATAAGTTTAATGTCAAAGAGAAGCTTGTATTGTCCTATGCATTGAGCAAGGGCGGCGTTGAGGTTTTCGCTGATTAATGAGTGAGGGAAGATCAGCAGCGTTTGATTGAACGATCTAAAGGTTTTTTTATGAACGACAGGCAATACATTTCGGAGGCTATACCGGGCTCGCCAGCCAGTAATCAGGAGGTGTTTCAGAGCGGAAACTTTGGTGACCTGTTGAATACCCTGATCAGCCGAAAGCTCGACGAGGAGCAAAGAAGGGTATTATCGTCAATCGCCAGCAACTACGAAAAGGCGCTGGCAGAGGCCCGAAAAAACGATCTGGAACTTGCAAACGCCTCCATCGCCGACGCTGAGCAAGCAGGCGCGCATTTCCCTTTGAATTCTCTCACAGCTCAGCTCCTCGGCCTTCATGCATTGCCGGTGAAAGCATATTTCTACTATAAAAAATATGAATACCAGCTTGCGGAGCGACTCCTGATGGAATCCATTGCCGGTTGTAACCCACTGATCGAACAAGGGTTTTTTATGGTGGAATGTCACCGCGTTCAGCAGCTGCATAACCTTGCGAGAATGTACTTCAAGCGTAAACAGTTCGAACATGGAAGCTGGATTATATCTGAGGCATTAAATTATCTGGCACAGGAGAGAATACCGCAATTGGGTTCCGATTGGTCGATCGACGCCCTGCGCCAGACACCTTATTCGTTGAGGTCGGACATGATCTTGCAGCTCGCCCTCGAAACTGCGGGAGAGCTGCTACCGCCAACTCAACAGCAAGATACACTTCATCAATCTGCTTTTGGAAATTCGCTCGACCTTGTGCCCGGCTTAGCCGCCTGCGAACCGTTGAGCCGCTGGATAAAATTGAAAAATATGCTCTTATCAGGAATGCCGGATGAAAGTTTCGTTACCTCCGCTGTCGATTTTATCACGACAACGCCAGCAAGATTCGATATTTTGAAATTGGCGCTCATGGTTAATGTCACCGACATTTTGCGAAAGACTTTCAATTATGATTCGTCGGTATACGAAAACCTGGTTTCCTATGGCAAAAGGCTGAAAGTTTCTCAAAAACATAAACTTGCCTGCTTTACATACATTGAACCATAACGCGTTGACTTATGAAAATTGCACCTGAAACTGCTTCCAGATACTGTCCCAGTATGCTTTCGCTTCAACAATATATTGAAGCGAAGGGTGTTAAGGCTAATCGGACCCGCCTAAGAGAACAACTCAGGTCATGTGTGAAGTATCCGGTTATCTCTTTACATGACATTACCAATGTCCTGAATTTCTCCAGTCTCACCAGTTCAGCTATAAAGGTGAAACCAGAGCTGCTAGGGCATCTGGACCCGCCTTTTATTGCCAACCTTGTCGACGGTAAGGGAGCCAACCATTTCAATCTCGTCAAAAGCATAACCAGTGAGGAAGTCATCCAGTACATTCCCGACCTCGGAGATGTGGTTGAATCATATACCGATTTTATGAATAAATGGACCGGGGTCGTGGTGGTGGCCGGCGCGGCGGAGAAATCTGTTGACGCTATTGACGACGAAGACCCTGAACTGCTTGAAATGCAGAAATATAAATCGGAATCCATTACGCAAATTCCCGACTTCTTCAGCGAGGAGGAATGTAAGGAAATTATAGATTTTAGCGAGTCAAGAAACGATTATCGTAAAAGTATGATACTGGATGGCGCCGGCGTTGCTAAGATTGACGATACGCGTACCAGTTACAGCATCAATTTGTCACCCGCCGAGATGCGGCTGTATGAAACTCTGAGAACCAGAGCGGCGGATTTCTTAAGGGTTCCCATCTCACACATTGAAGGGCTGCAATGTGTAAGATATGCAGAAGGGCAGCAATTCTTTCCCCATTGGGATTCCAACAACAAATTGAACCGCAGACATACGCTGCTGGTGTATCTCAATGATGATTTCACCGGAGGAGAAACTTATTTTCCGGAGCTCATGCTGAAAATTACGCCAGACAGAGGCAAAGCCCTGCACTTCTTAAATGAGGATATCGACGGGAATGTGATTCAATATTCCCTGCACGCGGGTTTACCCGTAAAGAAAGGCATAAAATACGCGTGTAATATCTGGGTCAAAAACAGGCCTGTAATAGAAAACGGTTACTAATGATATTTACAAAAAATCCGGTATTTATGAAAAATCTACTTTTATGGGCAATGTTGCTATATGCGGGGTTGGCCCAGGGACAAACCGGGATTATTAAGGGAAAAGCGGTGCAGGAAGGGACTTCAAACGGGGTCGCTTTTGCAACCGTTACCCTGTTTTCATCTGCCGATTCATCTTTTGTTAAGGGAGATATAACAGACAGCACGGGACACTTCGAGTTACCTGTGGCAGCAACCGGCGCTTATATTCTGGAGGTTTCATCCATTGAATATAAAAAAGTATACAGAGGGCCGTTAGTGTTCGATGCGCCAGGCGTAACGCTCGACTTATCCGAGATTTCAATGGTCTCAGATCAAAAGCTGTTAAATGAAGTTGTGGTCAAGGGAGAAAAACCTGCCTTTGAAAGGCAGTTCGATAAAACGATCATTAACGTTAGCTCCAACAGCTTGTTTAAAACATCCATCAATGCTACCGATATCCTGAAAAGGTCCCCGGGCATTAGGGTAGGTTCCTCAGGGGGGATAACATTGAGGAACAATATAACTCCTGTTGTACTCATTGACGGTAAGCCGGTACCTATGAGTAGCGAGGAGCTGGCTAACTACCTCAATAGCCTGGCACAGGACCAGATAGAGTCAATAGAGATAATCGAAAGCCCGTCGGCAAGGTATGACGGGGAATACAAAGGTGTTATTAATATTAAACTGAAAAGAGACAAAAATTTGGGTTGGAGCGGAAATGTTTCCGCTTATGCCATGAGAAATTCCTTCAACTCGGGAGGGTCGGGTGTGACCGCCAACTACAAGGCGAAAAAAATCAGTTTTTTCGGTACTTACTGGTTCAATCGTAATCGACAGATATATAAAAACTGGGGAACCCAGTTTGTTGAAGACGACAAAAAGCAATTGAAATCGCTGCTCATTGTTCCAAGGGACAATCAGGCACATAGCTACCAGATTGGAACCGAGTACGCGATAGCAGCAAAGCAGACCATTGGCTTACTCTATAAAGGGTTTAATAGTATCGCAAGTAACCCCAATACAACCCTGACCAGACTGGTTAATACAGGTAGTGAGAATGCGCTTAGTTCTGTGTTGACGGAAAATTTTCAACATTCTGACAACGATAACCGCTCGGTTAACGCGAGTTACAGGGGAGAATTCAAAAAGAAGCAGCAGTTAAGTATTGATGCATCATATGCGGATTATAAGTCCGGACAAAACCAGGATATAAGCGATTATTCCGAAAATCAATTGACCGGTCGCCTTAGAAACGATGCTGATTCCCGCATCAAAATAAAGTCCGGGCAGATCGATTACACTTTTCCTATTGCCAAGGGCAAGGTAGAGGTCGGTTCCAAAATTGCCCAAACTTATAGTTACAACAACCTGAAATTCGACACATTGTCGCAGAGTGGGACATGGGTCGGAGACGCAAGGCGGAGCAACGAGTTTAAGTACCACGAAGATATCCTCGCAGGCTACATTTCCTACGCAACTTCGTTGGGGGATAAATTTAATATCCAGGCTGGTTTGCGTGCAGAAAACACAAAAACGACAGGGAGTTCGTCGAGCGACAATAAAGCGATTGAGCGTGAATACCTGAAACTGTTGCCGAACGCAAAGCTGGGATACCAGATCAACGACAAATCGCTGTTATCTTTTGCTTATAGCAGAAGAATTCAGAGGCCGTCATTTTATTATTTAAACCCATTTCGATGGTATGTAAGCCCCTTTATGTACACCGAAGGAAACCCGTTTTTGTTGCCGACAATTACTAATACGGCTAACGTTTCCTACTCATACAATGATATAAGCACAACGCTTAGTTATCGTAAGGACGTTGATATCGTTTCGCAAATACCATACCTGGACTCATCGACCAATGTCACATTGTATACCCGGGAGAATACCGGCAATTTGGAAAACTTTTCCTGGGATGTCAGCTATCCTGTCGATATCACCAAATGGTGGAAAATGCAAAACTATTTAAGTGTCTATTATGTGAAACAGGATGTTCCTTACGTAGGAACCATTCACAAGGTAAGGCAGGCAGCGTTTTCCTTTGAAGGAAGTAACGTACTTTCTTTAACGAAGGATTTTACATTTGAAATATCTTATCAATACAATGGGAAATACAAAAACTTTATCTATGACGTGGGTTCATCTTACCAGATTAATTTTGCGATCCAGAAATCGTTTTTTCATGGCAATTTAAATGCGCAGCTGGTAGTGGATGACATTTTCTTTACCGGCAATCCCAAAATCAGCGCGAACCTGGAAAACTTCAAATCACGTATTTACCAGACTTACGACAACAGAAGTGCCAAGCTGCAAGTCACTTATAAATTTGGGAAGTCCATATTTAGAAGAAACGAGCGGAGAAGCAGCGGAGCAGACGAGGAAAACAGGGCAAGAAACTAGAAATCAGCTTATTATGTTTGGTGCAAAATATAAATATTACCGCCAACTCGACTACATGGATTGCGGACCGACTTGCATGAAAATGATCTCTGCATTTTACGGTAAGATGTACTCCCTGGATTTTTTTCGCTCCAACATGTACATTACGCGCAACGGCGTAAACCTGAATGGAATCAGCCGGGCCGCGGAAAAAATTGGCATGAAGACATTGCCAATTAAGCTGAATTACAAAAAGCTGGTGGAGGAAGTGCCGCTGCCGTGTATTTTACATTGGAATCAGGAGCACTTTGTCGTTTTGTATGAGACCAGGAAGAAAAACATATTCAGCAAGGAAATAGTCCATCTGATTGCAGATCCCGGGCACGGCATGGTGAATGTGGACAAAGAAACCTTAATGAAATGCTGGGCAGGTACTGCCGACGAGCGCGGAGTAGCGCTGCTGCTGGAACCTACGCCGGAATTCTATAGTGGCACAGAGGAACTAAAAACAGTCCCATCGGGATTCGGGTTCCTATTTCAATATTTGTCGCCGTATTCAAAATATCTTTTCCAGGTTATATTGGGAATGTTGTTTGGAAGCATGGTAAGTATGCTGTTCCCATTTCTTACGCAAAGCTTGGTCGACTATGGCATCCAAATGCGTAATGTTGACTTCATTTACCTCATTCTGTTTTCTCAGCTTCTTCTGTTCCTTGGTAATATCGGAGTAGATATGATCCGAAACTGGGTATTGCTCCATGTCAATACGCGGCTTAGTGTTTCAATTGTGTCTAATTTTTTGACAAAGCTGATGAAATTGCCTATCAACTTCTTTGAGTCAAAAAATATTGGCGACATTTCCCAGAGGATCAGTGACCACCATAGGATAGAAGAATTCCTAACGGGATCTTCGCTTACTACTTTGTTTTCTTTTATCAACCTGATAGTCTTTTCCGTTGTGCTGGCCATGTATGATGTCAGACTGCTTAGCATATTTCTTATTGGCAGCATTATATCAATCAGCTGGGTGTTTATTTTCCTGAAACAGCGCAAGAACCTGGATTACCTCCGGTTTCAAAGATTGAGAGAAAACCAAAATTCGATCTATGAGTTGATCACGGGAATGCAGGAAATAAAGCTTAACAACTGCGAGCAAGCGCGCCGATGGGAATGGGAAAAGATTCAGGCTAAGCTTTTTAAGATCAATATCAAAAGCCTTAGCCTGGAACAATACCAGGAAATGGGAGCCTCCTTCTTTACACAGTTAAAGAATATCCTTATTTCGTTTGTGGCTGCTAAACTGGTTTTGGACAACCAGATAACGTTGGGTGCAATGCTCGGCATTTCCTATATCATCGGGCAGATGAATGGGCCATTGAATCAAATCATGGACTTTGTTAAGAAGATACAGGATGCAAAAATGAGTCTTGACCGGCTCGGTGAAATACATAACAAACCTAATGAGGAATTAAACGAGGAATTTTATTGGAACAGGAGACAGGAGGGCGAGCAGGGAATTCCGGAGCTCAATATATTTGATCGGTCATTCAATGACGGGATTGTTTTTAGAAATGTGTCGTTTCGATACGGAGCTCCCGGATCTGCGAACGTGCTGAAAAACATAAATCTGCACATTCCGAAAGGTAAGGTAACTGCCATTGTAGGTTCCAGCGGGAGTGGAAAGACGACATTATTGAAATTGTTCCTGAAATTCTATCCGATTCAGGAAGGAGAGATCACCATTGACGGAAAGGATATAGCGGAGATATCCGCAGCCAGATGGAGAGAACAGTGTGGCACGGTGATGCAGGATGGATACATTTTCTCCGACACTATTGCGCGGAATATAGCAGTTGATGGGAAGCAAATAGATGAAGGCAGGATGATGAAATCTATTCGTGTTGCCAATATTGAAGAGTACATCAAAAGATTGCCGCTAGGTTTTACCACCAAAATTGGTAACACCGGAGCAGGGATCAGCGGTGGCCAACGACAGCGCTTGTTCATAGCCAGGTCGGTTTACAAAGATCCGGAATATCTATTTTTTGACGAGGCGACGAGCGCTCTCGATGCGAATAATGAGAAAATTATCATGGAGAACCTGAATGCATTTTTCAAAGGAAGAACAGTAGTGATCATCGCGCATCGGTTGAGCACAGTCAAAAATGCCGATCAGATTATTGTTTTGAATAATGGAGAGATAGCGGAGATAGGTTCGCATACGCAGCTTTCGCGTGCGAGAGGATTTTATTATGAATTGGTTAAAAATCAGTTGGAACTAGGCGCTGCTTGACTTCTTGGCTATGGCAAAGGAACTATCCATGCAATTTGAAAAACCGAGCGAGGACATCCAGGAGATTATCGGGATTATCCCGAATCGGATTGTTCGCTGGGGAATTACAGTAGCGTTATTCTTACTGATGTGTGTCCTTCTCGTCTCCCATTACATTCGGTACCCGGATGTGATATTGGCCGAATCGGAACTCATTGCGGATGAGCAACCCTATAAGGTGAGCTGGTTTCAGTCAGAGGACAATGTCTTCTACACCAGAAAAGTGCGAGAGAATCAGTTGATTAGCAAGGGAGATACGCTGCTAATCGAAGAAGATTTGAAGTCGCACGAGCGTCATGTAACCATCAGCCCGTTTGCCGGGCGGGTATTTCTGACCAAGGGATACAAGAACAATGCAGAGAAGCAGACCATATGGATTACCCAGAAAATAACCGGTTATAATATCGTACTGCTTTTGTCGATTAACCAGTCGGGGAAGGTGCGGGAAGGCCAGCGTGTTCAAATAAGTCTGGATGAGTACCCGCGCAGTGAATTCGGTTATCTGGAAGGAAAAATAGTCAATATCGTTCCTGTTAAAATCGAAGGTTCTTATCGGGTATATGTGAAGCTGGACAACGGGCTTGTCACCAATATCCAGTACAGCGTGCCCGACCAGCCGAGGTTTTCCGGGAAGGCGGAGATACTTACCAATAACAGGAGTGTGCTGCAAAGAATATTTCACTCGCAAACTAGGTAGCCTGATGGTCTCCGTTACCCCTCGATTGCTTTCGTATAATACATAGCGTCAGTGTCTTCTGAAATAGAGAAATATGAGCGAAGAAAAGATTTCCGTGATTATTCCGGTGTATAACCAGGCTTTGTTCATAGGCAGGGCCATCCGGAGTGTTCAAAAGCAAACTTTCGACAACTGGGAAATTATTGTTGTCAATGATGGTTCCTCGGATCAGATCGAAGATGTTATCAACCTTTTTCGCCTGGAAGACGATAGGATCTCCTATTTTAAAAATGAAAGAAACGAAGGTTTAGGATTTAGCCTGAATAAAGGGATCGGGCATGCGAGGTACGATACAATCGCATATTTGCCGGCAGATGATGTTTATTTTGAGGATCATTTGTATTCGCTGCGGGAAGCATTGCATGACAACCCTGATGCCATTCTTGCCTATTCAGGTATTAAATACAATTATCGCGACACGGGACATTACAGCCAGGGTAGAACATCCCTGGCAATGGTGCCCGAACGCTCCCTGCAACTGGTTCAGGTGATGCACCGTAAAGTCGATTTGAGGTGGGTAGAGAGAGCGCAGTTAACGACGGCTGACCTGGGCAAGATGTATTGGGATAAGCTCAATCCGCTCGGGAATTTTGTAGCTACGTCAAAAATTACGGCCGAATGGGTTTCGCACCCGCTCCAGAGGCACCAGTTTTTCAATGAATTCGTGGGTGGAGGGATTTACCGTTATAAGGAATACTATCATGTAAAGCACCGGATTCGTTTCGAATCGCAGAGCGGAAGCTATGTGGACGAATTCAGGGATTACCCGATGCTGGAAGATAATGTGGTAAATCTGGATGGTGAGCCGCTGAAAATTTTGCTGGTGGGCGAACTCGCATATAATGCACAAAGAATTTGCGCGCTCGAAAGGATGGGACACAAGCTATATGGTTTGTGGATAGACAAGCCGTTTTTTTATAACACGATCGGCCCGCTCCCGTTCGGAAATGTCGAAGATATACCCAAGTCAAACTGGAAGGAAAGAGTGAAGGAAATTAAGCCGGATGTGATCTATGGACTTTTAAATTTCTCGGCGGTTCCGTTAGCGCATGAGGTTCTGGTTCAAAATCCGGGTATCCCCTTTGTCTGGCATTTCAAGGAAAGTCCGTTTTATTGCCGACAGCAAGGTACCTGGAACCAGCTAGTTGAGCTTTATCAAAAATCTGACGGGCAAATTTATATTAACGAGGAGACCCGGTTGTGGTTCGAGCAATTCCTAATGTTTGCCAAAGAGCCGTTAGCACATATTCTGGATGGAGACTTGCCGCCCGGATACTATTTTAAAGACCAAAGATCGGAATTACTGTCCGAGTCGGTGGGTGGAGTGCATACAGTGGTGCCGGGACGACCATTCGGAATTCAACCGGAGGACATTCAGAGGTTGGCAGCCCAGGACATTCACCTGCATTTTTATGGAGATTATCATCATAGATCCTATAAAAATTGGCTGGATAAGGCCTATGCATTAGCACCCGATCACCTGCACATTTACCATAATTGTACGCCGGACGAATGGACAGCCGAATTTTCAAAGTATGATGCCGGCTGGCTGCATGTGTTTGAAAGTTCGAATTTTGGAGAATTGATGAAAGCCGAATGGCTGGACCTGAATTACCCGGCGAGGATGTCCACACTGGCGGCTGCGGGCCTGCCAATGATTCAGCGTGACAATTCGAAGCATACGGTCGCCTCTCAGTCGATTACCGGCAAACTGGGAATTGGTGTTTTCTTCGAATCTTTTGAAGACCTGGGCGAACGTTTAAGGAATCAAGCGCAAATGCGACGAACCAGAGAGAACTGTTGGGATAGCAAGAGCCATTTTTCCTTTGAGCATCATGTTCATGGACTGGTTGATTTTTTCAAGCGGGTAATCAGAAGAAAATATGCCAGCGGCTCCCCCGAGCTGTTGCTGAATGCTGCAACGGATGCAAATCGGCAAAGTGTTTTGATTGATCTTACAGCAGCATAAGTCATGCCCGGATTCCGGCGCGTATTGAGCTACTTCTCATATATAAGTAATAAGTAACCTATGGACATGCAAGGTATTTCCGTGATTGTGCCAGTTTATAATCAATCGGAATTTATTGGGCGCGCTATCCAGAGTATGTATGCGCAAACTTTTAAAAAATGGGAAATCGTTATCATCAACGACGGCTCTACCGATAACTTGGAAAAAGTCATCCAAAAATCGTTAGAAGATAGCAGGATAAGATATTTCAAAAACGACGAAAATAGGGGATTAGGGTATTCGGCAAACAGGGGAGTCGAACTGGCGCAGTATGGGTACATCGCCTATCTGCCTGCTGATGATATTTATTTTAAAGAGCACCTGAACGCTTTGTATCATGTACTCAATGGGAATGAAGAGGCAGTCATGGCTTACTCGGGGGTTAAGTACCACTATTATGACTCGAATCTCAGCAGCCATGGAAAAACGGCAGCAGGAAAAATCAAGGACATGCCACTCCAACTGGTCCAGGTTTTACATAAAAAAACGACCGAGCGGTGGGTAGAACGGGAGGAGTTGGTTACGGATGACTTGGGGCGGATGTATTGGAACAAGTTAGAGCCGTATGGAAGTTGTGTTCCAACCTCCGAGATAACCGCTGAATGGGTCTCGCAACCATTGCAACGGCATAAGATCATCAGCGAATTGAAGTGGGGTGGCGGGATCCACCGTTACAAACAGTATTATAATGTTAAACAACGCCTTCGCTTTCAATCAGCTACGGGTCATTATATCGACGAGTTCAATGATTACAAATCCATACAGTATAAAGCCAGGGAGGCAGATAGTTCCTCGTTGAAAATACTGCTTGTCGGCGAGCTGGCCTACAATGCTGAACGTATATGCGCCCTTGAAGAGCGCGGGCATAAGTTATATGGGTTATGGATGGAAAGGCCTTTCAATCTCAACACGGTAGGGCCTCTGCCATTCGGGAATGTGGAAGATATACCGTTGAGGAACTGGCAGGAAAGGGTGAAAGAAATCAAACCGGACATCATATACGCGCTCCTCAATTTTGTCGCCGTTCCGCTTGCTTATCAGGTACTGATGAAAAATCGTGACATACCGTTCGTATGGCATTTTAAAGAAGGCCCGTTCTTTTGCAGGCAACAAGGTATGTGGCAAATGCTACTGGACCTCTTTCAAAAATCGGATGGGCAGATTTATATAAACGACGAGAATAAAAAGTGGTTTGAGCAATTTCTCGTATGCGAGAACCCTTTGCCACACCTGCTGGACGGAGATCTGCCTTCCCGGTTTTATTTCAAGGACGATACTTCGGCCAGGCTTTCCGATAATGATGACGGACAGATACATACCGTGGTCACCGGACGTCCGTTTGGTATTCAGCCTCAGGATGTGCTCGAATTGTCGAGACAAAATATTCACCTGCACATTTATGGTGATATCACGCATAATATTTACGATCGGTGGATACAGCAGGCTGCTAACCTGGCGCCAGACCACTTGCATCTTTATCATAATTGCCGTCCGGATGAATGGACTGCTGAATTCTCCAAATACGATGCCGGATGGCTGCACGTGTTTGAAAGTTCAAACGAGGGAGAGCTAATGAGAATGGATTGGATGGACCTCAATTATCCCGCCCGTATTTCAACATTGGCGGCGGCCGGATTGCCTATGATTCAGCGAGCAAACGCTGGGCATACAGTGGCGGCTCAAAATATCATGCGGAAGTATGATATGGGCGTGTTTTTTACCGACATAGCTGAATTAGGCGGGCACTTGTGTGACAAGCGTCGTATGAAGGAACTGCGGGACAACTGTTGGAAAAACAGGATGCACTTCTGCTTCGATCATCACGCAGACGATCTCATTCTCTTTTTTAAAAATGTAATCCGGAAAAAAAATGGCAATCACGCACCGTTAGCCGTCGACAGCGCAATACCGGAGTACGTTCATTCTTTTGAATAACAATTACTAGATAAAACTTATGAAATCCGGAAATGAAGTTGTACAAAGTTTATGGATTGGCGGCAGCTTGTCGACTATGGAACAACTGTCGATCAATTCATATCTGAAAAATGGCCATGAATTTCACCTATACGCCTATGGAAAAATAAAGGATGTTCCGAAGGGCGCCGTTTTGAAAGATGCAAATAAGATATTAGACAAAGACAAAATTTTTAAGGATTCAAGAAATCTATTTGCGGCTTTTTCCGACTGGTTTAGGTATAAGATGCTGTATGAAAATGGCGGATGGTGGGTGGACATGGACTCGGTATGCGTGCAATTTTTCGATATAGAGGAGGATTATTGCTTTGCTACCGAACATTTCTATAAGGGTAAAAACAGGCCGACACTCAATGTTTGTAATCTTAAAGCTCCTGCCGGTGCAGAGATAATTCACGATTGTTTAATGGCAATCGAGAACCGAATTCTGAAATCACCGGTCGTTCCATGGGGGTCATGCGGGCCTTTTTTGTTTCGGGAAATTATCCGGAGTTATGACGCCGGTGCGTTTATAAAACCGCCCCATGTATTCTGCCCGATACCCTGGTTTGATTATCTGGATTTCGTAAACGAGAAGAGGATGGAGCTGAGCCCGGAAACTTTGGCCATCCATCTCTACAATGGTGCATGGAGCTCAGAGCAGTTGAATAAAAATGCATCCTACCGTGCAGACAGTTTGTTTGAGAGCTTGAAATCCAGCTATCTAAATTAGAAGGCAATATCAGATTTTGAATGTGAATTGTGCGGGCAGCCTCCCGTATGTAAAAGGAGGTTGTCAATAAACCCGGTTGGTCGATTATCGAAGTTAGGTTGTCGAAATAATTATAATAGACGTAAGCAATTTTTGATATTTGATTTAACTGTTAATCGTACCATTCTTATGAAAAAATCAATTGAGTATTTCAAAGACCAGGAGTTGCTGGACGGAGTTGATATTGGATTCGAAGTAATATCTAATTCGGAATTGGAAAATGTGAAAGGCGGCGATAAAGAATACAATGCACCCGTGTACGAAAAACGTCCTAGGAATGTTTGGCAGCAAGCTAGCTTAATACTTGATCAAATAAGATAAATCTATTATGAAAAAGAAAAAAAGATTTTCGATCGATCCCAAGGATAAAAAAACCGCAAAGAAATCGCTGGACGAAATAGCGAGGGATAGTAACACGATTATTGGTGATAATATCAGCGGAGGTTGGCTGGAAAAAATATCACCTAAGCATCCGGACGATTTGGACAACAAATAAATGCTAAAATTGTGAACTTGGACGGGCTAGTAATAAAGGTTGCAAGCAGGTGCAATATTAATTGCAGCTATTGTTACATGTATAACCTGGGCGATCTGAGTTTTCAATTTCAACCAAAGTTTCTCGCCAAGCGGCATATAAGCCTTTTGGCGAGAAGGATTAGGACCTATTGTCTGGCTGAGGACAAAAAGTACTTTGAGGTCATTATTCACGGAGGAGAGCCGCTTTTGATGTCCATCGGCGACTTTGAATACTTTCTGGAAGAGATGAGCAATGTCCTGAAACCGGATATTATTCCCATATTTTCGGTACAGACGAACGGTATCCTGTTAAATCAAAGATGGTTTGATCTCCTTGAACGACACTCAGTATCACTGTCGGTAAGTCTGGACGGCCCTGAGCTGATAAATGATTTACATCGCCTCGATCACCGGGGGAAAAGCACCTATCAGGGCACTTTAAACGGGATAAGCTCCGCGATGGAGTTTTTTGGCCCACGCAAGGAAGTAGGTGTTCTGGCCGTAATGACGCCTAAAAGTGACCCGATCGGGTTGTACAGGTTCTTCAAGGATTTAAAAGTTCGCAATCTTGACTTCTTATTCCCTCACCATAATTATGACCATCCCCCCGCTCGGGAACATGCGGATAGCTACTCCGATTGGTGGATTGAGTTGTTTAACGAATGGTATTTTGATGAAGATTCCGATAAACCTAACATCCGGTTTTTAACCCAAATAATAGTAACCGTACTGGGGTGCAATGTAGGGTTTGATATGCTGGGGAACCACACGAGCAACTACCTCATTATAGAAACGGACGGGAGCATTGAAACGGTTGACGGGCTGAAATCCTGCGGGGACGGCTTTACAAAGGAAGGTATTCACATTGAGACGCATGAATTAGTAGACGCCATCCAGGCTCCGCTGATTCAATTGTATCATGAAAGCCACGTAAAGCTTCCTGATGCGTGTCAGAAATGTCCTATTAGTGAGATATGTGGGGGCGGCTTTTTGGCGCACAGGTATGCGGCCAAAAATGGCTTCAATAATCCGTCTGTCTACTGTCGCGATTTGGTGAAGATCATCGCACGTGTACAAAATACCGTGATCGGTGGTTTGTCAATGAGCACGCGTACTGCTGCCGGGATAGAAGCGATTGATGTAGGGGAGCTTCTGGCCGATATCGGCTGGGATTAACATTCCAATGATGTGATTGCATGAGCCCGCAAATGGGTTCCGCGTGATCCGGCGATAGAAGTGACAGTGATGAATAGTAAAAGTCTGGAGGTTATGACAATGTATGAACAGGTTTTGGATGATTGTTGTGAGGGACTGGCATCTTCGATGGCCGTAAGTGATCTCGGCGGGGTCAGGAAATATATTCTGGAACTTTCCCCGAAGTCGTTCGGGAAACTCACAAATCGTCAAGCTTCGTACGGTGAGGATATCTTAAACCAATTTATTGCCTCCGGCGATCCGGACTACTCATTATTGAGCGGCAAGTCTGAACTGATACTGGCACTGAGCTTATACTGTTCCAGGCTCCCCGAAGACGCGAGGATTGCCCGATACAAATCGATCTGTGACAAAATCTGGTCAGAAAGGCTGGATTTGTTGTCTGAGACAGTTTATAATGATTTAGAAAACGGCCGCGCGGGAATCGTTCTTGCGTTGACATACCTTTACGTTTTGTGCGCAGATGACAGAATTGAAGATCTCATTTCAAAGTTGTTGTTGCTGATGGTCTCGGACGCAAGGTTCCATAAGAAGTCAATCACGTGGTTCAGATCTGATCTCGTTCAAGGCAGAGGAGAGTTGTTTCGTGATAACAGCGATGTGATTTTTGCGCTAAGTTATGTAAACAGCGTATTCAGGAATGAGTTTCTGGGCATATTGCTTTCGAGCATCTTGGTCGATGTCCGGCGTTCGGTTCGCGATAATGCTGGTCGTTTGCAACAACCAGGAGCAAGCAGCACAATGCGTAGGATACCGAATTCTGTGTATGAAGGGCAAAGCCAGGAATTACTGGAATGGGTTGGAATGCTGGAAGGACTGACAAACTCATCGATCCAAGAGGAAGAGGGATTAAATTTCAATCTGAATGGCTTAACAAAGTATGACGGTTTTTCAACCCTGATAAAAAATAATTTCTTTGAGTTTGTCAGGGAAATATCTCCGCGTGTACTGGATAATGTCATCTCCGAACTCGCAAGATCATGTTCGGAGTTGAATCAGTATCAGGTATTGAATATTCTTAAAGCCACGCATGTGGAAAAGGAAAAGGCCAGGTTTAGAATCATATTTCGAAGACTTAAGCTGAGGGTCGAAATGATTGACAAGTCAGAGATCCTTACTAACGAGACCCCTGTTAACTCCACTTTTTATAGGAATTGCATGCTATTCGCTAGTATGTCGGTCGATGATTTTTTCAACACAGATTTGACCATTAATCAAAAAGGGGTGTTTTACCGCATGATAAACAGTAACTGGTTATATTCATATAACTATGAAAAGAAGAGGTTTATAGGGTGTTTTTCGGTAAACAGATATGACAAAAGCATACTTGTCAATACGGAGTTGCTGGATGGATTTCTCATCAGGCTTTTTATGTATTTGTCGGGCCGAGGTAGTTGTGTCAGTCAATTTAAAAGGGATGTGCTGGACAACCTGAATTTAGAAATTAATGAAGAGCACTTGAAAAACAGATTGCTATTGCTGATCAGGCAGGGTATACTGATTCCAACAGTGGAGAATTTCCAGCTTATACCCCTTCCCATGAACATTCGTTATTCTCAGCTAAGGGTCATGGCTTAATTTCTTTCGAAGTTTCGCCACAAACATGTCCCAGGCTGCGACCGATGAAGACCCCTTCATTGCTCCAGACTTCCTGCATCAGCGTTTCGCGGGGGAGCAGTTCTCCGAAATTTTTGTGGAGCAATGGTTTCCTTGCAAATGATAATGGAATCTATCTGCGCACCGGAGATGGAATGTATTACAGCAAACCAAATACACAAGTGGCAATTGCCCAATCTACCGGCACCTTCACTGACTCGCGAGATGGGCAAACGTATAAAACGATCAGCTTCAAAGAAACTTTGACGGGCAAAACCGTTACCTGGATGGCACAAAACCTGAACTATAAAGTTGAAGGTAGCTACGCTTATGATGACAATGAGAATAATCGAAAAGAGCTGGGCTTGCTTTACACTTGGGAGGCAGCGAAAAAGGCCTGTCCCAGCGGTTGGCATTTACCGACGGATAGCGAATGGGCTATGCTTGTGAATCAATTTGGCGGTACGGACAAGGCTGGTGAAGCTCTAAAAAGCGTCAAAAGCTGGAATGAAGACGGTAACGGCACTAACAGCAGCGGGTTCGATGCGCTTGCAGGGGGTCACCGAAGACCTGATGGCAGTTATATGACCCAAGGTGTTCTTGGTGTCTTTTGGACGTCCACACCTACTAATTCGGTTGATACAGCCTGGGCATGGAACTTTCACTATGGTGGTCCTCCCAGTAGCAATAAAAAAAATTTAAGAAAAGCGTTCCGTTGGGATGCCGGAGATTCTACCGGACTCTCAGTTCGTCTGGTCCGGGATTAAACTATTTGCGGTTTTGGAACGGTTAATTGGTTAAAATCTTGGTCTTGTTATACCAAATTTCGATATTCTGCTGCTTCCAATCTTTGATATAGTATTTCCGACAACCTATTGCACTAGTATACGCATGCAGCATTACGAGAAAATAGCAACAACCATCCTATCAACTGCCATTCATCGTGGCGCTGAGAAGAGTACCTGTCCTTCTGAAATTGCACGCATGCTATTTCCTAACGGCTGGCGTAAGCATATGAAAGATGTACTCGAGGTAGCAATTGATTTGCATAACAAAGGTAGCGTAGTAATAACGCAAAAGGGAATGCCTGTTGATGTTAAGAATATCAAGGGGCCGGTCCGCATTAAAATGATCTAAAAACCGATCCTTTCTACTTCAAATACTTTTTCCAGTGAGTCTTTCTCTCAAAGTGAGTGAACTACACGAAAGACTCACTGAAACCATGGGAATTTTTGCATTCTTTGAGATGATCTGAAAAACAAAAATACCTGCAAATCATTGATTTACAGGCACTTTGTTTGACTTTGAATTTATTTCAAGGGCGGCCGCCGCGCGGAGGGAGACGGGCCTTGAACTTTGCCTTTAATCGGCTCGTAGCCCTTTCCTATCTTTTACGATGGATTATTGTAATCCCTCTCGCCGCATCCTTGTCTGTGAACAGCCTTGCGTTCTTGTCGTAGGATAGTTCTAAGGAATCGTCATCTATCCACTTCGCGCTAATATCAATTAATTCGTAGTAACCGGGATGCCCTTCTGCTTTTCCATGGTCATCGTCCGCAACGAAGATAGTGGTTCCGTCATCGATGTCTTCATCGGACTGTGCTAGCGCAATATGCGTCCCGAATCCAGTTGTGGCTCCACAGTTCCTGGTGTAAAGAATAACTTTATGCGAGCGGTCCGGCGAATATAGGATTTCGCATATGGTGTCTTCGCAGCCGGGTGCCCACAGGAGAAAGCAGCCGATTAGCAAAATAACACTAGCGACTAGTCCCCCGAGAATTAAGCCTGTTATTTTCATAAATGCTTAAAGGCTGGTGACGCTTGTCTGATCAACCAATATCTTATTCTCATTTTCAACGCGATTTGCATTTACTCAACATTAAAATTTGCAATAACATACATATACGATGCCACTTCCACTCCATCCTTCATAGCTGGTCGGAACCTCATCTTATCCGCAACTGCCATAAATTCCTGCCCATTGGTCATGTATGCCGATTTGAAATCGACTTTTCGGACACGCCCTGCTTTATCAACAGATAACCAAAGGCAGGTTGATCCTTCCAGGTGGTGATTATCAGGATCAGCAAATGCTTTGGGCATTTTAATATTCAGGGCTATTTCTTGCTCATTAACGCAAACAGGATAAGTATTCGCTGTTGGTAAATCCTTATCTAACAGCCACTGGTCATTCATTAAATACTGAAAGGTGACTTTTCCAACCGGGTTTTCGGATTTTGGAAACACTTGGCTTGATACACTTTCACCGTTTTGATAGATCGTTTCCCGCTGCACATTGCCATTGTTATAATAACTTCTGATGAGACCGTCCTCTTTGCCATCTTTCATCTCCTGATACAAACTAAGCTGACCATTTCGGTATGAATGCTGCTTTCCGTCTCGTTTGTAATTCTTGTATTCCTGTTCTTCTCTACCAATTACATCCTCAGAGTAGGAATATTCATTTATATAGAGCCCCGTTCCATCTATCAGCAGATGTTCACCATGCTCATTCCAAAAGTCATGGATCAAGAAAGTCCCATCTTTAAACTCTGCTTTTAATTTCTTACTTCCGTCCTGGTAGTATTCGAGCCAATCTTTATCTCTTTCGAAAGCTGATATATAGGTCCCCGTTTTCGATAGTTGGCCATTGTCATACCATTCCTTGTACAATCCAATTCTCTCGTTGTCAGGGATGGACTTATATTCCAGGCTTTTTGGCGATCCATTTTCGAAGTAGGTGCGGTGTTCAAATTGATTTGAATTATCATTTAGTTTGGCTGTATACCGTAGGTTGCCATCTTCAAAATACTCTTCTTTTTCGCCAGTTTGCAAGCCATTAATAAAATGAATGGTTTCTTGCAGCTTTCCATTTTCAAAATAACTCTTGAAAACGCCTTCTACTAACCCATCTTTAATGTTAAAAATTTCCTTAACCTGTTTATCAGGATAAAATGTTTTGTATTCACCTGAAAAATGGATGTCGAATTCATCACCATTTTCATCGACACAAATCTCGGCCGGATTCGCTTTAATATATTTTTCGATGTGCTTCATAGTTTTTCCATGAAGTTGATAATATTGATTGTCTAGGTGCGAGAGGTCGTCCAGCTGCTCATATAGGTCGCTGTCGAACAAATCTTTTTTCCTGGCCTTTGCAATCAACTTTTCATTCTGCTTATAGATCGCATCAGCCTTCCGTATGAGATCAGCCATTTCGAAATCGCCTATGTGTTCAAGCCCCTTCAATACGGTTTGCACATATTTTCCATAACCATTGAAATAAAACTGTACAAATCCGCCGTTCGTTACTTGTCCATCAACATACCACCAATAATTAAGCGCCTTTTGGCCATACGACAACGACTTTCCTTTTTGCTGCTCACTACCATTTACAAAAGCCGTGATTGGTTCAAGTATCAGCCATCCAAGGTCGAAGTCCGAGAGCTTAAAATAGTCAGCTTTATTAATTTTTGGCCTGAAGTGATTAGCCGGATCAAATTCCCAATATTGATCTTCATTGGAACCGCTCTTTTTCAAAAAATCAAATAAGCCCATGTTTTCAAGTCAGGTTCCGAACTACTATTTAGCAAGAAAATCAAGGTAATCTATTATCTACTTTTTTAAGCTTTATTTTTCAAATGCTTTTAACATCATTCTGATATTTCCAATCACCATCGCTGCGTCGTCCCGATGCACAAAATGTCCGCTGTTGCTTAAATAGATCAGTGCGCCACCCTTATTGGAAGAGTGAATAAAGCGCCGCCATCTTAGCATATTTGAACTATTTTTTACTTCAAAGAACCGCTCATGATCATATTCCTTACTCCGGCGTTCCATTGGAACTTCAAGCTTTCCGCCGACAAAAAATAGGATTGGCACCTGAGGAATGGGTAAGCTACTAAGCGCAGCGAAGTCGTTTTTTCGGAGATCCGTTAAAACCTGTCCCTCACTCCATGCGGCGTAGCGCGACGAATCTACTTTCGAAGGAGTGTATAATCGCTTTATAAGCATTTCGTCAATTTGCTTTTCAGAAACGCCGATCGTTCTGAATATTTGATTCCAATCGGCTTTTGTTTCTGTAAAATCTGCCGGATCGACAAATACTAGTCCTGCAACATCATTGGGATAATATCCTGCGAAAGCCCGCACGTATACACCACCCATCGAATGACCGACCAATATATACGGCGGTTCTATTTTCAGTTCAGTCAAAAGTATTTTGAGGTTCACTGCTATCTTCTGAGGAGTGGGTAGCTGGAAAACCTCCTCTGATTTCTCAACGCCCTGTCTGTCATAAAGAAAAACAGGAGCATTTTTAGCAAGCGAATCCGTTATGGTATTCCAATTTCCAAGCCCCATACCCATGCCATTTTCAAAAACCAACACTAACTGCCCGGGCTTTCTCTTGTCCAAACTTTTTGTGAGGACGTGGTAGTTGACGCCATTTAAATTCACCATTTTTTCCTGGGAGAAGGCAGAGAGTGTGCATGCCAATAGAGCAAGAAGGGTCAGGATTCTTATAGACATATGGTGAGTGCTTGAAAAAGAAATAGTCAATTTTGGATTAAGTGCAAGGTTAACCGACGGGTTTGCAGTCGTCACTTTTTGCTTTGTACCTTTGGTTGCGCTGAATTGCAAATGGGGCTATAATTTTTAATTGCTACTTTTCGAGCTTCCGGAAAGCCACGGTTTCAAAACCTTTAACCTGCGGCATCACGACCCAGGTAAGTAGCCCCACCATACATCCGGCCACAATCAAAGTCCGTAATGCAGGATGAAGCCCCTGAAGGAACGGTCCAAGCACATAATTCAGAACCAGGCTGGTAGGATATACCCCGCAAAGTGTTGCCACTGCCATCTTTGTCGAGCACATTGGCAATGGCCTTCTTAGTTCCTAACTTTCCATACGCCGCTGTAATACTGACGGGCTTCAAATTAAACTCCTGCGCTTTTCGGTCTTGTGCCTTCACCAAACCAAAATCTATCTCAATCTCCTTCCTGGTTTTCTCCGACTGATTTTTGCCTAGGTTGTGCAATGAGATCCGGCTTCCATCTGCTTTGACGTTGGTCGTCACAATATGCACATGTGGTTGGTCTGACAATTCACCAATCATCTGATCTTGCGAACCGTTCCTTTCGATCTCAGTTACCGGTCGGCTGAAAATTAAGAGCCTTAAAAATTCGCTCAATTTCCGGCAAGTGGTGCGGCCGCGTTTGGCTTCCAATGTGGCGTACTCTTTTGTCTGTATTCCACTTTTCCATGAAAGTACATCCTATCCGGCATATTTGTAATCACTCTCCCTAGGCATTGTAGCTACTTCATACTTCAAATTCCACTCTTTAATGTGTTCTAAAATCGGCAAGAAAGCTAAGCCCTTTTCGGACAACCGATATTCCACCCTTGGCGGTAATTCCTTATAAGCCAATCTTTCCAATAAGCCGTCTTCTTCCAGCTCTTTCAACTGTTCGGTCAGTACTTTCCTTGAAATGTGCGGCACTATGGCATCTAGCTGACCAAAACGCATGGTACGGGTGCCCATTACATTGATAATGATAGGCTTCCATTTATTACCAATCGTGCCTATCGCTCTCGTAAAGGGGCAATTTGAATTGCAGAATCTGTCGTCTCTCATATACGGAAAAATTTGTAGTTACCCATTGGTAACCAGAATAGACTATTATAGTTTCAAAAATAAACTATTGGTGGTTCCTTTGCAATATAAATTTTAATGAAACTGATAATGAACAAATTAGAAAATAAAGTAGCAGTTATTACAGGCGGGAATAGTGGCATTGGGTTTGGTATTGCTCAGGAATTCGTAAGGGAAGGTGCTGTGGGAGCTATTGTCGGCAGATCTCAGGAAACTCTGGATAATTCCGTAGCGCAACTGGGAGGTAATTTCATTGGCATCAATGCCGATGTGACTAACCTTGCCGACCTAGAAAGGGTCTTTAAAGAGACATCCGAAAGGTTTGGTAAAATAGACGTGATTGTAGCCAATGCAGGTGGTGCCGTCACGGGAGCAGTATTTGGTTCTGTGGCTGATACCAGTGAAGCAGACTATGACAGGACAATGGATCTGAACCTGAAAAGTGTGTATTTCACTGTCCATAAAGCATTGCCGTATATGAATGATGGTGGTTCTATTATTCTGATCGGTTCAAATGCCGCGCACCGGGCATATGCCTCATTTTCACTTTATGGCGCTGCCAAAGCGGCTGTCATTCATTTCGCAAAAGGCTTTTCAAACGACCTTTTGCATAGAAAAATCAGAGCAAATGTAATATCACCCGGTACAACAGATACACCCGTATTTGACAGGTTCGTCCCCGCAGAACAACTTGAAGCTGTGAAAAAATACTGGGCAGATGTCATGCCGATAGGCAGGATCGGGCAACCATCTGACATTGGTAAAACAGCGGTTTTCCTGGCTTCCGATGATTCATCGTTCATGCTTGGCGCTGAACTCCTTGTTGATGGCGGACTAAGCTATTTGTCTAAATAATTCACTCCACACCGACGCAGGCCTATTAGCCTGTGTCAAAAAATAATTTCAAAATGAATCAACCAGAAAATAAAGAAGCGAGCTACGCAATTGTCGGCTTCGGAAAGATCGGCCAGGCCCTGGCCAAGGCATTTGCCCGCAAAGGCATCGAAGTATCCGTTGCAACCACGCGCGACCCGGAGGACTTTGCATCCGATGCGGCCGCAATCGGACCCACGATCATTCCCGCAACCCTGTCGGAAACCGTAAAGGCGGATGTAATATTTTTGGCGGTGCGTTTTGAATCGCACCCGGACGTTGCAAAGGCTCTGCCCAGCTGGGAGGGAAAAATCATCGTCGATGTGACCAATGCCTACGGCGTATCTCCTGAAAAGCTGGGAGGACTGCCTTCTGCCAGGTTCGTGGCACAGGCCTTCACGGGCGGAAAACTGGTGAAGGGCTTCAATCATTTGGGCGCTGCCATTCTTGGTCAGGATCCGGCTGTGCATGGTGGCAGGAGAGTCGTGTTCCTGGCAAGCGACGATGAGGGCGCAGCAGCGGAGATTGGTGTACTCGCGGAAAATCTCGGTTTTTCACCCATCCAGCTTGGCGGGCTTTCGGAAGGCGGATTGCTTGTGCAGGCACGCGGAAATAGCTGGGGTCAACTGATCTTTAAGGACCTCGTCAAGTTCAACTGAAAATCGTTATCGAAAAGCATCCATGCGTTCCTGGACAATGGAGCCACAGTTTTGATATAAAATAGTTACAAAGCACTCAACTAAACTGAGGATGCTTTCTAATAATAATTAATAGCATCATGAATAGATTAAAAAACAAAGTAGCGGTCATTACCGGAGCTTCCAAAGGAATAGGTGCGTCCATCGCAAAACATTTTGCCGCCGAAGGTGCCAAGGTGGTTGTGAATTATGCCTCAAGCAAAGAAGGCGCAGACCGTGTGGTAAAGGAAATTACAGACAATGGAGGCACAGCCATTGCGGTACAGGCTGATGTTTCGAAAGAAGCCGATGTAACCAGGCTGTTTTATGAAACAAAGAATGCTTTCGGTGCATTGGATATCTTGGTAAACAACGCGGTCTTTCAGCAATTCTTACCTGTTGAACAGGCATCGGCAGAAGCTTTTCATCAGCATTTCAACGTCAATGTTTTGGGCCCGGTACTTACGATCCAGGCAGCGTTAAAACTATTTGGCGATAAGGGTGGTAATGTCATCAACATCAGTTCGGGTGCAAGCAAATCGCCGATGGCGGGAGTCTCCTTGTACTCTGCAACGAAGGCTGCATTAGATGCCATCACGATTTCTTTGTCGAAGGAACTGGGTGCAAAAAACGTCCGTGTTAATTCTATTTTGCCGGGCGCTACGGAAACAGAAGGCGCAACCAGTGCGGGCGTCACCCCTGGCAGTGAGTATGAAAAAATGTTTGTTGCCAATACACCGCTTGGCCGCAGAGGCCAGCCCGAAGATATTGCCAGAGCTGCCGTATTTCTTGCTTCCGATGATGCAGCGTGGATTACGGGAGAGCAGATTTCTGTTTCGGGTGGTATGTTTGGGTTTTGAATGAGATAACTTCCGCTGCGAATGGCGGAAGTTGCGAATGGTCGAAAATGTTTGTGTTTGTTCGAGAATTTTTGAAAATGCTCGAGTTGTTCGGAATGGGCATTTTAAATTACTTTAACAGTTCTGCAAGTAGCCCACCGAGAAGTTTTCCATAAGTTTGGTAAAACCCCTTCTTACAGCACATGACCAAACAGTTTTACTATTTCGCAATCTTCCTTTTTGTAATTCTGATTTTGCAGGAAATCTTAATAACAACGATGCTAACGAGTGTCGGACGAGGAGTTTATGCCTTAGGTTCATTCATGCCCTATTTTATATTGGTATCGACAACACAGGCATGTTGCAGCGTAATCGCATTGCTTTATTGTTACAGTCGCCAATACATCTGGCCTTTCCGGATGGGCTGGATTTGTGTAATCTCACTATCAGTACACACAGCCGTTGTGTATGAGATTCTTGTTAATCAAAACCTCGAAAGCTGGTATTACTATTCTTACTGCGCCGTATCCGCTGCAAATTTGCTATTAGGGGTAAGTTTGGTTGTTTCCAAAAGTCGTGAGCATTTTTGGCTGAAATGGATTGGCATCGCATCGATTTGCGTCGATACAGCTCAGATAGCACTATTGATTTGGTACAATGTCTTCGCTGATTTCCAAATGAAGGCAATGCTTTCGCAAGCTAATTTTGTGTTTAGCTGGCTCATGGTCGCAATAACAGGATTATGGATCATACATTTTGGTAGTGAGGTAAAAGCCATTAAAAGTTTAAATAGCATACCCAGGGTGTCGTTGGTTGGTTTTATATTCTTGTCCGTTATCGTTAGCTATTTTTTCATCTCCTTCGGCGCCGACTTTTACGAAGAAAGCAGGGCTCCACTGCCTGTGCGAAATGTTTCGGCCACGGAACGAGCTCTTGCAGACCGTTTGGAATCGCATTTTTTTGTAAGTCGTGACGTTGAAAAATTACCTTACCGTCTGATGAAACCGCTTAACTACGATTCAACCCAGAAATACCCCGTCGTCCTTTGTCTGCACCATGGCGGAGCGCACGGGCGTGACAATGCAGCACAGGTCCAAGGCTCCTATGCGCCGGTGCTGGCGAATTACGACAATCGCAGAAATCATCCCGCTTTCCTTGTGGTACCTCAATGCGAAGTAGGATCAAGTTGGATGGACCCGGACGTGGATTCTGCGATCATGGAATTAATAGCTTCTCTCGAAAAACATTATAGTATTGATACCCTACGACGATATATTATCGGTGAGTCTGGTGGCGGCTATGGATCATGGCATTTCATTGGTAACCATCCGGGTATGTTTGCGGCGGCTATTCCGGTTTGCGGTGGAGGCGAGGAAGAGTTGGTAAAAAACATGGCCGATGTAAGTATCTGGGCTTTTCATGGAACTGAGGACCTGCTTGTTCCTGTAAGTTATTCGCGAAAGATGGTGAATGGGCTCCGTAAAGTAGGCAGCAAGCCGCGTTACACAGAGTTTCCCGGAGCTGACCACTACATCGGTAAACGGGTTGCTGAAACACCCGGCATCTGGGATTGGCTTTTTGCGCAGAAACGTAAAATTAAAGACTGATGCGCACGTAAAAGCCATGATGGTTTTTTAAATATTTCGAAAGCCAGGCAGTACAGCGCGATAGGTTTGTAAATTAAAAAAAAGCTTATTTTTTGGATATGTCAACTAAGTAAATGACCAAGGATCCGTCTGGAAGGTTAGTTACCTGTAACTCGGTAATCCTGTCTCTCCAAATCGACATGGTATTGTTTGCCATTGGAGCGCCAAACATAGATTTATAGTTATCAATTTTTGATTGTTTACTAATTTCGGAGTCGTACAAAAATTGAAATCTCTCAATTTTACCTTCTTCTGAGACTTGAATAAATATGCTGCTTGCGTCACCATAGCCTTCACCCGTCAGTTTGTATCCAAGTCCTACCGGTTTTAAGATGGCCAAATGTTTTTCGATTTTATCTCCCAGTAAAAGGCGGTAATCATTCCCAATATCAATATATCTAAAAATATTCTCTTTTGTTCTACTCGGCACTGGCGCACATGCAAGCATTCCCAGAAGTACAAAATACACTGCAAAAGAATAATTTCTCATTTGTTTATTAACGGGTAACAGATAATAATTGATAGTTGTAATTAGTAAGTGTCCAGTGGAGATTTTACAACTGAATTGAGTATTTAAGCTCCACTCTGCTGTACGTGTAGTTTTGAGTACGACAAAAAGGCATTTATAAGCAAATGTACTAATTCTTGTAGACAGCCGAGATTCAACTTCAAGCGTCCACATGCAAACGGTCGTGTTTATTAGACAAATTTCAAATGCACTATCTTCGCCTAAAAAGCAGAGCCTTTTGAGATACATCTAACTGATGATAATTCGCATTTGCCAAACCATTGTTTCAGATGACTCAGCTCGCTGCTGCCATTTCATAGGGAAAATAGGTATAGCAAAGCTCGCCCACATCATAAACTTCACAAAGTTGGCTTTTCTCTTCCCATTGTTCCATATTCCTGTGATTCACCTGCTGCAAGTATTGGTGAGTGACTAGCGCGTATGTATGTGAGTGGATTTCCGCCGAAAGCTATGCTGGGAGCGCTTTGTTGACAGCAATAGAAATTGGAATGGCTAATGCTAGCCATTCCTTCTTTACCCTGTAAATTTCAATGACTGAATTAAGTCATTAATGATTACTAAATGATAGGTTAATACAATAGGGCTTCCTTCGAAATTTCTGCCATCAAAAGGCTTTCCGTTTCTTTTTCTTCAAAGCCGGCAGGCTTTATGGTAGCCTTGTATCGCTCGTTGGAATCGGCAATCCAATGTTCTATTTCTTTTCTCCCATCGTGCGTTTTTCCTTCGCCAAACACTACGGCTGTTTCAGAAAAGCATTTTGCGTATGCGACGCTATCAAAGCTGTTTTGCGTTTCTACTAAATCGGCTACTACTTTTGGTAAGTTCATTTTTGTCTTTTTTTGAGGTTGTTAAACAGTGGGAACAGTTCCGCCGTCAATGATATATTCTGTCCCTGTGAGGTAACTTGCTCTTGGCGAAACCAAAAAACCGACAAATTCTGCAACTTCTTCGGGCTGGGCAGGTCTTCCGAATGGTATTCCACCCAATGCATCCATCACCCCCTGTTGCGCTTCTTCTACCGTACTATTCGCATTTCTTGCAAGTTCGCCCAGCCAGGCTTCCGATGCTGTCGTATTGATCCAGCCTGGCGAAACAGTCAGCACCCGCACACCCGTAGGGGCAACTCCGTTGGATAAGCTTTTACTGTAGTTTCTCAATGCTGCTTTGGCGGCTGCGTAAGGCAACGTTGAATCGTACAAAGGCAGCTTACCCTGTATGGAAGCAATGTGAATGATAACACCACTCTTTCGATCGACCATTTGTGGTAAAAATCCTCTGTCCAGCCGAACCGGGGCGAGCAAATTGGCCTGTAACGTTGATTCCCAATCTTCATCACTCAATACAGCAAATCCACCGGCAGGCGTTGATGACGATCCAAGATTGTTTACCAGAATATCCAGCCTTCCATAAGCGGATAGCACCTCGCTGACCACCTTTTGCGATCCCTCTGCCTTACTTAAATCAGCGGGAATGAAATGCAACCTCTTGTTTTCTTCTTCCGGCGCATTCCTCGCGGTAATAATAACGGTTGCACCAGCTTGCAAAAGCCTTTCTGCAATTGCTCTTCCGGCGCCTTTTGTACCCCCGGTTACCAGTGCAATTTTACCTGATAATTCATTGTTGAAATTAAACTGTTCCATTGTATTGTCCTTTGCTTAAAAATGAATGATAGGACAAAATTGGAGTGTAAATGAAGTTTAGACAAGTACGGAATTACGATTCATATAGGGATAAATTGATCCCCTATTGCACTAACTGATACATACGCTTAATTTTGAAATATGTATGAGAGAAAGACAACACCAAACCTGAATTGCGGACTTGACCTGATCGGTGAAGTGCTTTATGGCAAATGGAAAATCCGCTTACTCTGGTTTATTGACCAGGGTTATCAACGCCCGAGCGAACTGCAACGTAAAATTCCCGATGCTTCCCGCAGGGTTTTGAATATCCAGTTGAAAGAATTGGAAGATCATGAACTGGTTACAAGGAAAATTTATCCCGTCGTACCGCCGAAAGTAGAATACAGCCTTACTGATTTTGGTAAGACGTTAATTCCCGTGATTGCCACATTGGGGCAATGGAGCGATGAGCACGAAGAGCGTTTGCGGGAGGTGATTTTGAAACAGGCGGTAAGTTCTGATTTGGGCATAACCCTTAATTAGCTAATCTATTTATCAACAAGATAGCTCTAATCTTTGGGCGTCAATATAACGAGGTGCCTATGTGGACAGCTTTTGACAAATGCAATAACCCTCGTCGCAAACCGAGGATATTTTAAGACTGAAGGGGATTGCAGAGTTGTGATTGCATCCTCTCGCGCTGCGAAGCCAAAAATTAAATTCAGTAATGAATTCAAAATTCAGGTCTTTGATTTCAAAGTCGTCCTTCTTGTACTTCCACTTGATGAAGGAGGCGGTATGCTCCTTGGCGGTCTTATAGCGCTTTAAAGTAAGCGGTGCGAATTCCTGGCCGACTAGTGCCTCCATTTGCTCATTATGGCGCTGGAAGACTTCAAGGATAGTGCGAGTCTCATTGCTCTTTCCAAGCAGAACATTCTTCAATGCCTCTGCGGACAATTCCTTGTCATCCTCGATCAGCATCTTCTTTGCCTGAAAAACTTTTGAACTCAGCATGTCCAGATAGGCATTGAGAGTGCGGGTATCTTCTTTTTGGCCGATGGCTCGCCCTGCATCTACATTCCATCTGGCAGGGCTCCAAAGCTGTTTGTAGACATTTCGACGGGCTTGCCATCGACGGTAATTCTGAGGTAAACGTAACGTAAACCGTCCTTCTGATTCTTGGCTTGTTTTAGATAGAAAAACAGGCCGAAATTTTTTTCCAACATGACGCTAACATTTAAGTGGTTAAATATCGCGTTACCGGCCTTTCCAAACAAGATGTTTACGGCGTAAACAGCTTGTCAATCAGAAACTTACGGGCATTTTCCAGCGTCTTTTTTCGCAAAGCGTCGAACTACACGAATGACGCTGGAAAACATGGGAATTTTTGCATTTTTTGATATGATCTGAAAAACAAAAATGCCCGCAAATCATTGAGTTACAGGCATTTTGTTTGACTTTGAATTTATTTCAAGGGCGGCCGCCGCGCGGAGGGAGACGGGTCTCGAACTTTGCCTTTAATGGGCTCGTAGTCAAGGATTTGCCTCCTTTATTTGAGGTGAACTACACGAAAGACTCACTATTTTTTATACATATAGTACAACAGTATATTTGTTATGTATAATTCTTTTAGCGAAAATTGCTCGATTTAATGGTGGATTTTCGCTTGTTTTGGGTGAGTTTTCGGGTGGTTTTGGGTGTTCAAAGGTTGTAAAATGCCTGTGGGTTTTGGCGGTGGTAACTGTGATGTTGCTGGGGTAAAGTTACAAAATTTCGTGCCCCTTTGAAAGACGAAGACCCGGTCTCATATTTCCGTTGGGACAAAGCGCTACAAAACATGCTCACAGAGAAAGATCTGTTAACTGACATCATTGCAAACGCGCCATCAGGCTCCATTTGGAACATCACCGAAGATTCCTGGGAAAGGATTCCAGTAGATTTCTCTAAGTATCAAATTCCGTATCGCGGCAACGGCTGGGATATAGAAATCAGTGAAGGCAACCACGAAGATCTGATCAAAAAAATTGAGGAGTTTGAAATTTACGATAAGATCGTTCATCAACGCCTTTTTTGGCAAGGTGAATTATTGTTTGTTAGTTATGATCATATGACTGGCCCTTACATCCGGCGTGACTTTCCTTCGTTTTCGTTTCTTCTCGAGAAATATAGTAAATGCGAGTTTTATTGGGTGAGCAGGTAGACTAGACATCAAGTGGTATACATGGCCTTTTCGCTTTAGAAAAATAAGGATTTGGTAACTATTGGTACCAATAAAGGCGAGGTGTTGGTGGGATACCAATCTATGCAAACGGGGACTTCTGTAAATCGTCCGTACTTTTTTTCAGCTTTTTCAAAAGTTCTTTGTGTACGTTTTGAATAGAGTCCATTTGCCGTTGCTTGTTGAGCAAAATTCTCTCTGTTGAGTCTTTTAATCGCGCAGCATCGGCGTCCTGACGCTTAATAGTTAGTTCTTGCTCTTTCAGCTTTAACTCCCTTTCATCCTTTTGCTTCTGAAAATCGTAGGAGAGGTATGATAGTACCAAGATCGCTATGCTGTTGGCTACGGCTGCGAATATTTTGACTAATTTCCAGCTTTGATCCAAGGCCCGATTGAAGAATTGCCGCTTAAAGCCTCCCTCGGTGAGTAAAAAATTCAGTCCCTTATTGGTTACTGTTACAATATATTCTTGTCCTCGGTAACCTCCTTTGGTACTAATTGGCAGTAGAGCTAAGTATCCTTTATCTCTTAATTCTTCACAAAAGCAGGCGACATCCCGATGCTCTAACTGTAAAGTTTTAGAGATTTTCTCCGTTGTAGGGCTTTTCAGTTCACTAGCCAATTTAATGATCCCGTCAAGAAATTTCGACTCAGTCCAAAGGTTCATGGTAGAAGACATAGATGTTAAAAGCAATATAATGCTTAGTGAAGTTCTAACGGCTTGGCAGGCACCCGAAATTATCCTCCGGGACTACGAGATGGAGCATGGCCTATAAATAATGTTGATTATCTTCAACATTATTTATATTTTTGTTTGTAATAATCAACATTATGCGGACTAAAAAGCAAATTGTGCTACCCCGGTTCCAGAAAATCCTGGAACAACTCGGTGAAAACATAAAACTGGCCCGCAAGCGGCGGAAACTTACAACCATTCAGGTATCTGAGCGGGCGGGGATTGATCGTACTACATTGTACCACGTTGAGAAAGGTAACCCTAGCGTATCGATAGGAGCGTATTTCAATGTCCTGCGAGTCCTGGGTTTGCAAGACGATTTTCTCAAATTGGCGGCTGATGATGAGTTGGGCAGAAAATTGCAGGATTTGAAACTGATTGGCAAGTCTTAGTATGGCAGACCGGACGGACATTTATGTTTATGCGGATTGGATTGGCATGAAGGAGCCAAAGCTGATCGGGACCCTTTCTGCGCAACAGGCCAAGGGTAGGAAATCATTCAGCTTTACATATAATGGAGGGTGGATCGCTTCTCTTGAGCAATTTCTGCTCGATCCTGACATCGCCTGGTTTGGCGGTGCGCAGTATCCTAACCAAAAGGAGAATTTTGGCGTGTTTCTCGACTCGATGCCGGATACCTGGGGGCGCACGCTTATGAAGAGAAGAGCGTCCATCGTAGCAAAGGAAAATGGAAAGCAGGCATCTACCCTTTATGATATAGATTTTTTGCTAGGAGTCCATGACGAAAGCCGAATGGGTGCGTTACGGTTCAAACTTGATCCTGACGGCCCATTTTTAGACAACAATTCTGTTTCGCCTACACCGCCATGGGCGACGATCCGCGAACTTCAACATAGAGCGGAGCTCATAGAATCCAACGAAGACACTGCGGAAGTGAGAAAATGGCTAGCGATGTTGATGGCGCCGGGCTCCTCTTTGGGTGGGGCAAGACCGAAAGCGAACATCCTTGACGAGAAGGGGCAGCCCTGGATCGCTAAATTTCCGTCAAAAAATGATACACTAGACAGGGCAGCATGGGAATACCTGGCTTATCGACTGGCGACAAATGCAGGAATCGAGATGGCCGAAAGCAAATTAGAGCATGTGGCGGGAAAGTATCATACTTTTTTCACAAAGCGATTCGACCGGGTAAAGAGCTCGCGCATTCATTTTGCCTCCGCCATGACCATGACAGGTAAGAATGAAGAACTGATTCGCGACGATATTCCTTCATATCTTGATATAGTCGAATTTATACAGTTTTCAGGAGCCAACGTGGCCGAAGACCTAGCCCAGCTATGGCGACGATTGGTATTCAACATCCTCATATCCAATACGGATGACCATTTGCGGAATCACGGCTTCTTACTCACTTCCTCAGGATGGAGGCTTTCGCCAGCTTTTGATATTAATCCTTCGATTGATAAAGATGGACTTGCGCTGAATATTGATATGGACAGCAATCAACTTGATTTGGACCTGGCTAAGCAGGTTGGCGTCTACTTTCGTTTGGGGAAGAAGGATATCGATGGCATCATAGAAGAAGTAAGATCAGCCGTGGCTGGATGGCAGAAATTGGCTAGTGAAATTGGAATAAGTCGTGGCGAGCAGACGTTGATGGCTGCGGCGTTTAGAATTTAGTATTATTTATTATCGAAGGTCTTGTATTAATTCATATGAGTTTAAATATAGCAGCACCTTGAGACTCTTTAAATATGTTCACCCGGACAGGATCAATATCCTCGAAAACTTATCCATTCGATTCACGCAGCCGAACGAATTAAACGATCCATTCGAGCTATTATTAAACGTATCAGCTTTAATGACGGAATCTCAATACAGGAACTTTCTTGGTCCTTTATTGTCGAATTTCGAGATACAAGAAGATTTTCAAAATCTGATTCCAAATGTAATCGATGAGAATTTGTCTTTTCTCTCTCCTGCGGAAAAGAAAGTGATTGAACAATTTCTGAAATCATCTCAGCTTCCGACGCTATTTAGTACACTTTTAGATCCACTTATATTACTGCATTTAACTGCCAAGCAGCCAGGACTTAATTTCAACCTGAAAAATGACCTGAATAACAGATTTGGTATTCTAAGTCTTACAACTCGAAACGATAATTTAACAATGTGGAGTCATTATGCCTTTGAGCATAAGGGTTTTGTGATCGAATTAAGGCCGGAATCACAAATTTTCCAAAATGCCAAGTCGAAGATCAAATTATTCAGATCACTACAAAAGGTATCATACAGGGGACAAAGACCGTCGGCTACCTTACTGGATTCACTTGACAACGCCCAAGGTTTGTCAAGCTTGTTGAGGAAGATATTTCTAATGAAGAGTCTCGACTGGAAATATGAGCAAGAATTAAGGATGTTGACAACGCTTAATGATGAAGGTGTTCGAGAGGTATCGCCGGGAATTTTTGTCAAAGGATTAGAGGCAGCATCGATACTAAACGTCTTCTTAGGAGTAAATTCTAATGCAACTTTGAAGGAAGACATTCTAAAGATCTTGGCTCGTCCAGACCTCTCACATGTGGGTGTTTTTCAGGGTGTTATTGACGAGAATGAATATGAGGTGATTTTTGAGAGCGTCAATTGAGAGTAATCGACAATTAAGGTATTCGGGCTATAAATACCTACTTATGAAAGCCGAGAAGGATCAAGTAACATCATTTTTGCCATACTATTTCTAAACGCTCCCTATGCAGCAAGGCCTCTACGAGAATTTAATAACCAAGCTTATCGATTCAAAGATCAGCTCCCTCGATAAAAAACAATTCTTTGTCAAGGAAACACCTATCGAAAAGAGTGAGGTCGCTCGCTTGCTTAGTCAGCATGTAAGTCGCCTTTTGAACTACGGTCTGAGCTTGCTTACGGGAGATGACAGTATTGAACGTCAAATTAAAGTATCTAACAAAATTATAAGCGTGCTTCGCACAGAGCTTGAGCACGCTGATTTTGACGAGGATTTAATCTCCCTAAATGGAAAAATCCTGAATGCTGTATTCGCGAAAATGGATGCGCCTTTCTCCGATTTTGAAAAACATATTAAGGAAATAACCCCATTTACAGGCTTAGGACAAAGCGAGTTATTCACAGGTTCCAATGTAGGGCTTTCGCTTGAAAGTGAGTTGAAAAAAGAAATTCTCTCTTCTGATAAGATATACTTCCTGGTTTCCTTCATTAAATGGTCGGGTATTAGAATCTTCCAGGAAGAACTAGAAGAATTCACGCGTCGAGGTAATTCCCTTAAAATCATCACGACCTCCTACATGGGCGCGACCGACTTGAAAGCAGTGGAGTTTTTAGCCGGATTGCCCAATTGTGAAGTGAAGGTCTCATACAATACTGAAAACGAGCGGCTACACGCTAAATCTTATCTGTTCTTCCGAAATACGGGCTTCAATACGGGTTACATTGGCTCATCCAACATTTCGAGAAGCGCGCTTACCAGCGGATTGGAGTGGAACTTGAAAGTAACGACTCAGGAAGTTGGTCACATCATAGACAAATTCGCAAAGACTTTCGAAACGTATTGGCAAGACGGAGAATTTGAATTTTTCCGGTCAGGGGAACATTCGCAGAAACTAAAAGTGGCCCTTGGAAGAGAGAAGAACAAAGGCCAGGTCGAAGGGACTTCTTTCTTTGATATAAAGCCTTTGCCGTTCCAGGAGGAGATTTTAGAAAAGCTTTTAGCAGAAAGGCAAATTCATAATAGGTATAGAAACTTGATTGTCGCTGCGACCGGTACAGGCAAAACGGTAGTCTCGGCATTTGATTTCAAGAACTTTCTTAAAACGCAGCCCCATGCGAGACTGCTTTTCGTCGCACACAGAAAGGAAATACTTATGCAAGCAAGGGCGACTTTTGCGGGCGTTCTGCGTAACAACAACTTTGGCGATCTCTGGGTTGACGGCATTGAGCCAGACAATTACGATGTTGTGTTTGCGTCCGTGATGACTCTTGCAAATCGCATTCAGGAGCTACCACTTTCGGAAAGCTATTATGACTTCATTATCGTTGATGAAGTGCACCACATCGCCGCAAATAGCTATCGCCCAATTCTAAATAAATTTAAGCCGAAGGTGCTTCTCGGCTTAACCGCGACTCCCGAGCGTACTGACGGGGCTGATATTCTGGCGGATTTTTGTGATACAATTGCAGCCGAAATCAGATTGCCTGAGGCGATGAACAGAAAATTGCTCTGTCCATTTCAATATTTTGGAATTAGCGACAGTACAGATTTATCTAATGCGACCTGGCAGAATGGACGCTATCTCCCAAGCGAGCTGACAAGAATTTACACACACAATGATCTTCGGGTGGGAGAAATAATTAATCATTGCAGAAACTATCTCACAGACTATAAGGATGTCAGGGCATTAGGTTTTTGTGTAACTCGGGAACATGCCATCTACATGGCAGAAAAGTTTACGTTTGCGGGGCTAAAAGCGGATTACCTTATCAGCGGAGGCGACCGTGAAGAACTGAGATCCACCATCAAATCTAAATTGTTGCGAAAGGATATCAATTACCTCTTCGTGGTTGATATTTTTAATGAAGGGGTCGATATCCCAGAAATTGACACAGTGCTGTTTTTACGACCTACCGAAAGTTTGACAGTCTTTCTTCAACAACTTGGTAGGGGTTTGCGACTGTCAGAAGGTAAGGAGTGCCTGACTGTTCTTGACTTTGTTGGCAATGCCCGGCCGGAATACGATTTTGAAGGTAAATTCAGAGCGCTCATCGGCAAAACGAATACTTCCACACTGGAAGAGCTCGAACGTGATTTTCCACATTTGCCATTGGGATGTTCCATTGTTTTGGAAAAGAAGGCAAAGGAAATCATTCTAAAAAATATTAGGTCGGCGACCCAGCTTAATACGAATCAGCTCGTTACCAAAATCGCCAATTTTCGGCATCAAACCACACTGCAGTTATCGCTTAAAAACTTTGTCGCTTTCCATAACATTCCGCTGCAAGCGATCTACAAGCGAGGGACTTGGAGCAAACTCTGTCAGTTGGCGAATCGGTTAGATGATCTATCGCCAATCAATGAGGAAGAGACGAAGCGCACGATCCTGAAAAAATGGCTCTGCTGTAATTCATTCAGCTATTTGTCATTCATTCTAAGGATGGCGAAGCGGAAGTTTCAGGTAGATGTAAATGCGTTGCCCAATCATGAAAAATTAATGCTGACCATGCTTCACTACGACTTTTGGCAAAGCCCAGGTGGAGCAGAGGACTTATCGGCAAGTATTGCAAAAATTGGAAGAAACGAACAGTTAGTGAGTGAAATGGTCGAGCTGCTCGAACTTGTTATCGACAAAATTGCCCACATCGAAATGGACGCTGATCTGCCTTTCCTTCAACCACTCAAAGTACATAGCCGGTATTCAAGAGAACAGATCTTGGCCGCTTTCGGAGAAAACACATTTGAAAGGAAATCCAGCAACCGCGAGGGGGTCGTAAACCTGGAAGCAAAGAATGCCGAGCTGCTGCTCATAACGCTTGAAAAGACCGAAGCAAACTACTCTCCAACAACATTGTATAACGATTACGCAGTCAGTGAGAAGATATTTCACTGGCAATCTCAAAACACGGCCCGGCCGGAAACTGGCAAGGGGCTGTCATATGTAAGGCAAAAGCAAACGGAGAAATCGATCCTTCTTTTTGTGCGGGAGAAGAACAATGATGAATTCAATAATACGATTGCCTATGTCTTCCTGGGCCTGGCGGATTACATCGACCATTACGGAGCGAAGCCGATGAGTATCAATTGGGCATTGCGCGAATCAGCTCCGCATTATATCTGGAAGGAGATGGCGAAGATGGCGGTTGGGTGAGTTTAATTTATGGTAGCTAGTGTGAGTGTCACCCTTGACAGGACGAGTAGCGCTTCACGAATGCAGCTCCTTAGGTTGACGTCAGGCCAAAGATATGATTCGCAAAGCTTCCCATCGTTATATTCATTCGATAATGCCTTGTAATACTCCCCAAAATTGAGGCCATCGGTTAAGTTTAGTAACTTGACATTAAACCGATGAGAAAATGAAACAAAGCCGGAGGAAATTCACAG
>NZ_JAKCPW010000076.1 GCF_021440085.1 Dyadobacter sp. CY261 | reverse complement strand
TATCCGGCTGATTTATTCTGGTGGCGGCAATTAAGTTATATCCGTGTTCACTGTCGTTAACTGCTTCTAAGACAACTGCGCCACCATAATTGCCGTTTTCAAGTCTGAAAGTCAGGCAGTCACCTTTCTCATAAACAGATTGTTGAACTATCTTCGTCCTCCGTGACTTTGCTTTTGGCCTTTCTGATTGTAATTCACTCTGGAATTTATCAAGAGCTTTCTTTCTCTTTTTTAAATCCTTTTCATCGGAGCCCAGCTCTCGCCAGACTTCAAGATCGGCACCTGTATCAATGATTGCTTTGACTCTCTCAAATAGTTCTTTGTCAAGTTGCTTGCACTCCCACTGAGCTTTCGCTAATGCAAACCAAAAGTTATGACAGTCTTCACGGTCATCAATTATTCCTTGGTTGCCAGTAATCAATCTTTTTGAAATTTCGTCGACGTCAAGACCTTCGTTATATAAGTCGAAAAATTCCCCGTGAATATCTGCGTAAGTGTCATTAGATGATATTCCTGTTCCCCAAGTGCTCATATACCTGTGTCGTGATTGCCGTCCGAAATCTAAAATAAATCTGCTTTACAG
>NZ_JAKCPW010000075.1 GCF_021440085.1 Dyadobacter sp. CY261 | reverse complement strand
ACCGAAATTGAAGACAGGCTTGTTACCCGCACGCTGAAAGCACTGATCACGGCGAACAACTCCTTTATCCCGACATTCATTGGTACACGTGCTTCCACTGCCGATCCGTCTGTTAAAAATGAGGGCCGTTCAAGTTGGGACACTGACATGTTTACGAAGTCGGGTAGTCCATTCTTCATAGGTGGTGTAGTTAATTTTTCGGCTTACATGGCCAATAATGGCTTTGCAGCATGCGACATTGCTATCATTCACTTAGGTAGTAATGATGCTTACCGCATAACAAAGGAAGCCTACGAAGCGAACTTAAAAACGCTGATAACAAGCCTGTGGGCGTACAATCCGAATATGGAGGTTATTTTAAGCATGCCGACGCTCGGATCAGTTAAAACCAGTGATGGGAATTACATAAAGACTATTACTGTCCCGTTCATTGAGCAGGCAAAAACCGGATTCGTAAGTTACAGTAGTCCTAATAGTGTTCCAGTCACCTTGTGCCCGTCCTACATGGCAGTAAACCGCGCGAGGGATTGGGGTTATGTTTTCCCAACTGAACAGCGCGACGGCCAGCCATTCGTTTACGATAGCATGCACTTAAACTCGACTGGCTATACCCGTATAGCAGATATGATGTTCAGCGCAATAATGTACGCATTGAATAACTAACACCACATTCGATTTAGTT
>NZ_JAKCPW010000074.1 GCF_021440085.1 Dyadobacter sp. CY261 | reverse complement strand
CAACGTCATCCTGGTTGGGGTTTCTGGAAAATCCGTTACAGACTACGCCGACAAGGATATTCTTACAATCATAAGCGTATTTGGCGCATTTACCGCCAATTAGGACTTAATTTACCTAGACGTAAGAAAAAGCGGCTACCAGAACGGGTTAGACAACCCTTGGCAAAGCCCACGGCGATTAACCAAGTTTGGTCGCTCGACTTTATGTCTGACGTATTGAGAGATGGACGTCGCTTTCGTACATTGAATGTATTGGATGATTACAACAGGCAAGCATTGGGGATAGATATTGACTTTTCTTTACCTGCGAAGCGGGTTGTTCGGCTTCTGGAACAGGCAATTGAAACCCATGGTAAACCGAGCTGCCTACGATGTGACAACGGACCCGAGTTTATCAGCATTGCGTTGACGGAATGGTGCGAATCAAATGAAATAGAACTGCGTTGGATACAGCCTGGGAAACCAACCCAGAATGCTTACATCGAACGATTTAATGGCACTTTTCGTCGTGAAATTCTGAATGCTTATTTATTCCGAAATTTACTACAAGTTAGAGAAGTGGTTGACCACTGGATCAACGATTACAATACACAAAGACCACATCAAGCACTTGGCTTTTTAACACCGAATGAGTTTAAACAAACGGGATAAGCTCTATTCAGCAATTGATCACCCAAAAGGGGATAACACA
>NZ_JAKCPW010000073.1 GCF_021440085.1 Dyadobacter sp. CY261 | reverse complement strand
TACAAATTAATCTATCGAAATTGAGCCGTTCATGATGAATTTTTGACCTCCATCCTGTTTTGTAACTAAAATCGAATGTTCCAGATTATTTTTTACGTGGTTTTCTTCGGAATTGTTGACTTGTTTATTTACTTCAAACTTCAAAAATCTGCTCAGTTTCAATCCGAATATGTTGTATATCTACTCATAATAGCCGTGACAGTTGCACATATGGGTATTTGGAGAAATGGAATTTTGATGAGCTCTGAGGATTTCTTTCATCTTGGATTTTTTAGTATTGCATTGGTTATCCTACACTATGGTACAAATCTGCAATTAAGCTTAACCAGAAAAAGACAGGGATTGAAAATCGAGCAAAGGAATCAACTACCAGTAGCTTTATTCAGAATTTTTGACTTGATGCGTCAAAAATTGATTTACCTGGGGATAGGTCTTTATCAATTTTTGGCCATCTGTGATGAGAGTTTGCGGTAATGGCTAGATGCGCAGCACTTTGTCATACGGCGCTATGCACATCTAGTGCGGTCAACGTCCAATCGATCCGATGGCCTCAGACCACTAATTAGTTGGCGCGCGTCTCACATTCGAGGGTATTCTGAGAATATATAAATCCTTTGCCGCAATCTGTTTTTGAAAGCATTCAAGTGTCAGGTTATGTTATTGCATGCGTATTCCAATCAATAATCGCACCTACTTAAGACGAGGGAATATTGACATCGGCGTGGGC
>NZ_JAKCPW010000072.1 GCF_021440085.1 Dyadobacter sp. CY261 | reverse complement strand
TTGTGAGATGGCAGCTACATTTTCCGGGGTCAGTGCTGAGCCGCCGAAAATTCAGTTCTTACACAATCCTATTATCCGAAAAAATTTATCAATACTTTTGTAACCATTGGAAACTGTAAATCTTTAATCATGCAAAACTATCTACGTTCAACTTCTTCAATTTTCATTTTAACCCTTTGCTTATTTTTGTCAGGCTGCTCGCTTCAAGATCATGTTGTTCCAGAAGCACTTGAAATAGGCACAGAAACTGTCACATTCAATTCGGGTTGGGATTTTAAGTTACGAGCAGACAAGCTGGGAGATATACCTCCAACAGAGCACGGAATATTGTACTTGGCATTTTTCAAGGCTTCAAATGATACTGACTACGTGCCCAGGATTGAGCATGGCTCAAAAATAAAATTTGATGGACCGCTTGTTTTGGGAGCAAATTCGTACAAGTATACAGGAAATGCTTTTGCAGGTCGTTCCTTTTTTTACTACCGAGCATACGCCATTAAAAGTGATGGGTCAGTCGTCTACGGCGAAATCCGCAATTTCACATTTTGAATTGGCAGTAATTTATAAAACACGCTATAATTGTTGAAAAGAAAGTGAACGTCTCTCGTTCGAGGATAATATAAAATTTATTTGTGACAAGATATAAGCATCCAGCATCTAAGATGAATCGAGTTTGAGGCCTTACCCCGGTAAGGCCTCTTGCATTTACCGCTTATACTTTGCAACCCACATTTTCTGTCTCAAAAAACGTCCG
>NZ_JAKCPW010000071.1 GCF_021440085.1 Dyadobacter sp. CY261 | reverse complement strand
CAGGAAGGATTTCACGTGCAGCATTCAAGTATCGAGCGCGATAGTAAAAATCCGCTGAACCTGCTCAAATCCGTCCTTGAGATCCGAAAATTTGCGCGCGAGAATGATGTGAATATCGTACACTCTTTCAAGTTCGTACCTAATCTTATCAACTCCTGCGCGAATATATTTACCGGGAAGAAGGTCGTCCTGCACATTGCCGGCCTGGGGATCGCATTCGCAAACACGACCGTCAAGTTCAGGATACTCAAATTTATCCAGCAGGTATTGTTTCTGATGCAATTCCTTCGCGCCAACCTGGTAATCATCCAAAACCCAGACGATTACAACGATTTTTTCTTCAAACAGTATTTCAGGAAAAAAATTAAGGTGGTAAAGGGCAGCGGCGTCAATATCACAAAATTTTGCCCCTCCACCGACGTCCTCGACAAGATCAGCGGTTCATCTGAAAAAATGGTTTTTCTTTGCACAACGAGGCTGATATGGGAAAAAGGTATCAGGGAGCTTGTAGAAGCTTTTGAATCATTGCCCGACGAAGTACGGAAAAAAACGGAACTCAGGATCATCGGCGAGCCGGACAATAAAAATCCGCGGGGCGTCACAAACGACTATATTACTGGATATAGCACAAATCCGTGCATCCGGTTTCTTGGTCGGCAGGATAACATCAGGGAGCATTTGCAAAATTCCGATGTATTTATCCTGCCTAGCTATTACCGCGAAGGCATCCCCAGGAGCATTCTCGAGGCGCTCGCAGCGGGGTTAC
>NZ_JAKCPW010000070.1 GCF_021440085.1 Dyadobacter sp. CY261 | reverse complement strand
AGTTTCGCGCCGTTCAGACGGTCCATACAGCAGTCCCCAGGGCTGCGGAACACCAGCTTCACCTTGTTCACAAGACAATTGCCCACAACACCGCAACCGGAAGTCTCGCCTACGTTGAACACAGCGGATTCACTGGTCTGGCTGCCAACGGTACATTTGGCCGTGTAATTACCCGGCACGTTTGTTTCCAAGGTCACACCGGTGCCGACTTGCGTGCCACTGCGGAACCACGTAATACTGCCGGTGCAGTTAGAAGCGGTCAGCACTACCTTCTGGTTACTGGCTACACAAGCAGTTGTCCCCGAAGTCCGGCTGATCGTTGGCGGGTTTAGGACAGGGTCGCCGCAACTGTTTAGGTTAAGACCTGCCACGTTGGAGGAGCCCACTGAGCTGCCTTCCCATTTGGTTGAAAGCGAATTGTCAAAGGCCAGTCCATAGTTACCTGTACCAAATGCAGTACCTGTCAGTTTCGTTGTACCGTTATAGAATTCCAGCTCCGTAAGCTCTCCCCAGCCCGTACTGCTGGCAACGAAGCGTAAGGATGCATAGGTATTTGAGTTACTGAATGTAAACTCCTGATAGCTCCCTGTACCATTAGCTGAGAAAGTATAAATATCTGTCCAACTGCTGCCGCCATTATTGCTGCCTTGAAGTTTCGCGCCGTTCAGACGGTCCATACAACAGTCACTTGGGCTGCGGAACACCAGCTTCACCTTGTTCACAAGGCAATTGCCCACAACACCACAACCGGAAGTCTCGCCTACGTTGAACACAG
>NZ_JAKCPW010000068.1 GCF_021440085.1 Dyadobacter sp. CY261 | reverse complement strand
TGTCTGATGTAAATCGGTCGACACTATTGCAATTGCTTAATGTAAGCGCGAATTAATTGTAGTCCTACTTGATCGATAATGGTCGTACCCAGTCTAGGCATGTGAAACCACCGATCCTTGGATGCCATCCGGTTCAGGATATCTTCGTGGCGATCAGCTATGCCGGTTTTTGAATATGGCAGCTCGTAGCCTACATAGAAACCTGTTTCCGAGGCATTACCTGCGGGTTGGTGGCAGTGGGCACAATTCACGTCCAGATATGCCCTTGCACGTTTTTCCAGGCTGTTATTTGTTTCTTGCCAGTCCGGGAAGTGAGTGATCGCAGATGTGGCTGTATTCGCAAGCAAACCCCGCTCATGCCAGTATGTCAGCTGATTGATCAGCGAAGTATCGCGCCGGACGCTACGGTTCAGATTTCGCCATTTCGGCCCAATTGGTATAATTGTGTTGTTGAATCGATGACAGGTGGTACATTCGGTATTGGTGGGAATATGGTAATTAACGGTTTGAGCAATTCCCCGCTCATCGATCTAGGTTACCTTCTCGTCAGTACCCCTGGTTTGCAGAACGGCCTCTGTTTGAGCCTCATTCCAAACATAGGTACCCACGTTCCATTTAGATTTATCTTTAACCAGAATTCGGGTTTCGAGTAGGTGTCTGCCTTTGGCTGTGTCCCGGTTGTCAACATAGTAGTAGAATGTCTTGACCAAGATTGTACTATCTGGAAAGTCGGGCAATCCATCCCCGCTGGGAAACAGCTTGGTGCGTGCAGGCAATTTGATCAATCGTTGCTTATGGGCATGATCAGTGAATAACGTCGTCGCTAACTCGTATTCGGTATAATCTTTGCCGGGGCGAAGATCGGCTGGCCGCCCTTCATACAGCCTGAAATCCGACAATTTAGTTGGTAATGACGCAGTGTTTTCAATGAGCGAATGATTGCCCCAAACATAGGCACAGACACCAATTAACACGACGCAAAAGCTGGCAACGGCCCATTTTACAATTTTAGATATCAGTTGCATTTTTCCTCAAAGTT
>NZ_JAKCPW010000067.1 GCF_021440085.1 Dyadobacter sp. CY261 | reverse complement strand
AGGCCCCAGAAAAGAACGCTGCCGAAGGCGACCGCCGAAACAATCCGGATTCTCGAGCAGCTAGCGGGAATACTATCGCTCGCTATTTTAAAGACGAAAGACCATCAGATGCTCTCGGCCCAGTGGCAGCAAAGCAGCCAGCGGGTACGTCTGCTTGCAGACCTTATCACCCGCTGGGTTTTTGAAAGCTTCGAGATCCGTAGCTTTCAAAAGACGATTACTGAGATCGACTGCTGGATTACATCCCTGTCGGACTATCTGGGCCAGGTACTGGGGCCGGGAGAGAGCAAGGAGCAAATCCTTCGGGAAGCATGGGGAATGGCCCGATCCGCACGCCAGCTGCTTTCAAAATATGAAAGCTACTATGTTGGGCCCTTGCAGGAACTTGCACCTACCTGGAAAAACGAGGCGGCAGATATCGCCTCTGTCCACTACGAGATTGAAAACGCGGTCAGGGAATTCATCCAGCAAACAAGCAAATGATCGGAAAAGCAGGTTTGGGCAGCTACGCCAAAGGAATTTTGCAGTACTGCTATTATCAGAAGGGTCAGCAAACTACGGCGGCAGGGCAACTCGAAGGACAAAGCGTCAGAGGGGAGCTGGTTTATATTCAGAACCTTGCCCTCAAAACCGCCCCTGACGGGACGCTGGATCTGGACTACCTGGCCCGCCAGTACACAGACAACCACTCCAAAAACAAGAAGCTGACTAAATACCTCTGGCATCAGTCATTCAGCTTTTCGCCAGGCGAAAAGCCCAGCAATGACAAGATCATGCAGATATCGACCGAATTTGCCAAAGAGTTTGGCTTCGAGCAAAACCAGATGGTGGTTTTTAAGCATGAAGATTCGGCCAATTTGCACTTTCACATTATTGCCAACCGCATCAATCATAACGGAAAGAACACCGCTGATCACTTCAAAAACTATGCGCGGACCGGCAAGTTCTGCCGCAGGATGGAAAATGAGCTAAGCTTGGTACCTACGCGCGACATGCGGATCAACCGGGCACCCGGCCAGCGGATTCACTTAGCGGACAAGGCGCATTTGAAACTAAGATCTTTAATTGACCATTTGATGCCACAAGTCTCTTCGATACAGGATTTAAAAGAGCATT
>NZ_JAKCPW010000005.1 GCF_021440085.1 Dyadobacter sp. CY261 | reverse complement strand
ATTGACCGCAAGAAACCCATAACCCTTTATCTGAATGCCGCTTAATCTAAATTAACAATAGCCAATCGCTGGTCTTGAAAATAGGGAGTACTTCACCTAGATGAGGCGGCCAAAAATTTCGCTAATAGCAGACTCAATTCGATAATCTTGAAAATCACTCTTCTTCTCATAAAGGTATCTCAGTAATGGCTTACTCAATGCCATTCGGTCAAAGCAATGCCTTGTATTAAGATGGAGAATCCACTCCGCGTCAAACTGTTCGTAAGTAAAATTGTCCATGTCCAACAGCCATTTATAATATTCATTAAGCTGACTAATATCTTGAAATTTATCACTATTAGTTTGAATTTTCTTTGCAAAGCATGTATTGATAAAATGATCCACTTCTCTATATTTAAATATTGGCTCCTTTGTGGCAAATAGAACATTATCTATTGGATATCTATTTTCTAAGTCTAAAGTGTCTATAAGATTAACAAATTCTTCCTCAGAGAATGCGATGATATCATCGGCAAGTGCAAGACACGTAATATGAGCTGATTTAGGCTGATATGATCTAGATATTATTGTATTAACTATCTCTTCTTGAATATGGCTAGATGTCAAACCAGACAACTGAACTAGCAATTCATTATAAATTAGTGGTTTAATAAACTGATTATTTTCAAGGCTAAGTAAATTAGATATTAGGCTATCCTCAACAATTGTGTAACCCTTATCTAGCAAAATATCTAATGACTCGCTTACTAACGACACACTTTCACCGTTCAAATTCTCCAAACAATACTTTACCAAATCTATTAAAATATCATTCTTAGCAAATCTGCCTCTTTTTGAAATTAGCTGAGATAGATTGTATGAAAAACGTGAAAACTGACTATTGGTAATATACATCTTGATTGATCTTTCAACAAACCAAGAGGTGTCGTCTTCTTTGAGATCAACGTATGATCCTAGTAATAAGAAATTTTCTAAATACTTTCGAATTTTCTCCATGAACTTATGGTTTGCACTAATTCTTGCCATAAATTCTTCGTCCTCAATGCTGCAAAAGAAATTTTCAACCAATTGGTTAAATGAGAATTGTCCACCCTCTGATTCGTATGGTAGTCGATTAAGTCTATAATGGTTCATTTGGCTGACTATTGTCCCTCGATCACAATATGTTATGATTTTAATCAAAAGATAATCATCAAGTGCTTCTAAGCGACTGCCACGACCTTTCTTAATTGCAATCGATGCAATCAACCCGCGAAAAACACTTTCAAAAAGCTCTTTATAGTCTGAGTAATGGTCGAAGAGTACTCCATTTTCTGAAAAAAATGTATCTAGGTGCAAGAAATGGCTTATTAATTCCTGAGAGAAGTTGTTGTTTGCTCTGCCGCCAATTAATTGACTTTGATATTGGGCATTTATGCTTGCTGCGGTTTTGGATATTTTTTCTAACGTATGATAGAAGCATTTGTATCCTTCAAGCATTTCTGCAATTTCAGTGTGCGTTTCGTATTTAAATTTATTTATTTCTTCGTCTACATCAATCTTGGATAGCTGTTCAAGAATGTGTCTTGAGAAGCGATTATCGGTTGAATACGACCATCGGATGGATTCGTATAGTTGACCTAAATTAAATATTGCGATGAGATAAGTAAGATACTTTTTATTTTTCTTTGACCTTTTTCGAACATCATTAATAAGTATATATGCGCTATAAAGGTCACCGAGCTGAAAGTAGAAGTATGCCCGTTTTAGTTTATTTCTGTCGATTTCTTTTTCTGGAAATTCCTTGGTAGAGATTTTGTTAAAAGAAAAAGAATAGTAATTTTCATCAGTATTTAATAAAGTTGAATTTTGAAACCTTAGAACTTTTGCATGTTTTTCATCTTTTATATTCCCAACTGAATAAATCAAACAGTCGTTTATTCTACTAATGATTATCTCGATCTTTTCTTGATATTTTTCGCAGTTTTTGATGAACCACTCATCATAGATAATAATTTTCTGATTGACCATTTGAAGACTTTCGAAAAATCGTATCAATGTTTCGTTTGGCGTATCAACAGAAAAATTTCTATAAACTGCCTCATCTGAAATTGACTTCGAAAATGGATAAAGCTTAACTAAAAATCTTGGTGGGATATGCGTAAGTTCTTCGAAAGTCTTCTCAAAAATGTTATGGAGACTTTGGATTATTCTTGGTTTCTTTTTAGATGATAAATCTGATTTTTCAAATGAAAATTTGCCTACTTTAATACGAATATCGTTGACGAGACTACTTTTATTCGTTCTTAGTTCGATTGATTTAAAAAAGTCCGAATAATTTTTATAATAATTTATTTTGACTGATGGAAATCGATCTGCTATTGTGGGATCTATTTCAGATGGATTAGTTGGGTCTGCAAAATCTGTATGATTGTGAGATATAAAATACAATTCATCTTTAATATGTTGTTCACAGTAGTAACAAAGGCTGCCAAGAATATTCCAGTCATTGAGACCTTTCAAGCTGCCTTTCCTAAAAGGTGCTTGATTAGCTTTGAAGCGAGAGATTGACTCTTGCTCTAACCCTTGATTTGTTAAAAACGTTTCTCTTACATTTAGTAGCAGAGTATCGAGTTTATCTACATTACGTTGCATTCTACTCGGAATGCTTGTTTGTTCTCCTGACACTATGGGACCACTTTCCGTTTTTGGAAAACGATTCTGCCAGTCATATTTATGATTTTGCCATTCTGCATTGAGTGTCTGATGTGAAAATAGAGCAATCGTCTGATTTTCAACTAGGGTTTCCAATAATCCTACATAATCTTCTTCGGAGTCATCGTGAATTAAATTTAATAGAGAAGCATTGTCGATTAGTAAATATATCATTTTAATTAAGGCGGTTTATGTTCTGGTACTTTCGCTAAATTTAGTTTGCTTTGTTTAATCTGTTGGGGAATGAGTCCTGGGAAGTTAAAGTCAGAAATATAGATTTCCAGTAGCGCGGTCTTCTTTCTATATTGTGAACGCCATGAAAGACTTACTAATCCTTTCCCGGCTGTGCGACTGACTCACTGCATTGCATCAATATCTATGGTTCTGAGCTCTGGGCGAAGTTAGATAATTTGTCGACCAAGATTTAGAGGTTTTAGATTAGGCCAAAATTTCGATTTGCCCCCCGCTCGGCAAACGAGACAATTGAAAACTATTGTTTTTAACGAACAGCGCAATCGCTCATCCTTATTCAAAGCAAAAAGTGACGGGGTTCACCCCTTGGCTGCAAATCCATAGGCGGTTTAAGGAGCGGCGATAGCCGCGGTAAATAGCCGCATGGATTTGCAGTCGTCACTTTTTGCTTTGTACCTTTCGTTGCGCTGTGGTGCAAGCGTAAATATGCAATAAGTCAAAATCCCATCGAAAACCCTTTCTGCTTCTTACGTTTCGGCTTCTTCAACTGATGCGGCATATACTCGCTATCTTTAACAGGAGACAACAAAGAGTCAAGAAACTTATCATTCCAACGAACTACCACTTCCGACATGGTAAACATTACCCGCACTAGCTGCCTGGCCCACATCCATCCCTATCCTTTGAGACTTTTGCGGATGAAGAAGAAAAGGATCCTCGATGCATCGTTCCTTGATACCTTTCGCACTGTACTGCTTGCCCAATGTACTTCCATTGAAGACACATTTCGTACGATGATCTATGTAGGTGATCCCGTAAAGCAAACCTTCTTCATTTTTTCGGGTTACCGTATCGATCCCGTCTTTTTCAAGAATTTTGATAAGCCTGGGCAATGACACGTTTTGTTTGCCATACAAAGTAAAATCTATACTATTCTTAACACGTAACGAATCCTTCGTACGGTTGGGATTCATTTCATTGTACAGAAAACGCACTTTCAGATTTCTATGTGTTGGCTTGAAATGAAAGTCGCTTGCTTTGATGGGCACGCCAACCCGGTTGCCATCTTTATCCAGCACACGGTATAAGATGCCATTGTTTTTTCTGATCCTCGAACCCTCTGAGCCAATGTCCGCTGCAACATTATACTGGTTGAGCACTGCATTCAATTCTCCCATCGTGGTAAACTTGTATTCGTTCAGAACCTTGTCGAGCACATTGGCAATGGCCTTCTTGGTTTCTGACTTTCCATACGCCGCTTTAATGCTGATTGGCTTTAAAGCAAACTCCTGTGCCTTTCGATCTTGTGCCTTTACCAATCCAAAATCTATCTCAATCTCCTTCCTGGTTTTCTCCGATTGATTTTTGCCCAGGTTGTGCAGTGAGATCCGGCTGCCATCAGCTTTGATGTTGGTCGTCACTATATGCACATGCGGGTGACCAGCATCCCGGTGCTCGTATACGAGGGCGGGTTGTTTCTCAAATCCAATACCTTTTAAATAGGCTTTCGAAATTTCCGCAAGCTGTTCTTTACTCAGCTTTTCCGACGGATCAAAGTTCAGGGACACGTGAACTGTATTGACCTTCGTCCTTTTGTTCAAAGCGAGTTGCCGCTGAATCCGGTTTAGCTTTTGATCAAAACTCAGGGCATCCGCATCCTTGGGATAGTTGATAGCCGAAATGCATTCTGCATGTCCATGTTCCAGTTTGTTCTCATTGTATAGCAGCACCGCCCGGAGCCGACTGCTGGTGTGGATCACTGCAACCATCGATCTGCCAGTTTATCGGTTTGCGATTTGATCTTGTCGAGGATCAAAAACAGGAATGCCTTTTCGGCTTCGTAGCTGGCGATCCAGTTTCTGAATTCTGAAATTTGGTTGACCGCATTGAGGCGTCTGGTCGCCTGGTTGAAGTTGTTGCCAAGCCGGTTAAGTTCTTCCCGCAGCTCCGACAATTCGCCAATCATCTGATCTAGTGAACCGTTCCTTTCGATCACAGTTACCGGTCGGTTGAAAATCAAGAGTCGCAAAAATTCACTCAATTTCCGACATGTGGTGCGACCGCGTTTGGCTTCCAATGTGGCGTACTCTTTGGGTGTTAACCGGAAGAGTACAAGCTTTGTCTTGTTCGATTTTTCTTCTTTCATCACGATCCTATCTACACTTTCAAACATTAAAAACTCCTTCACAAACCTGGACCGACTTTGGAGGGGAAGGCCAGATCGGGTGCGCAGCAACCGGCGATTGTATTACAATCGTACATCTGGCCAGACGTGCAAAGCAGGCGGCTCATTCGGATTTCAGTGTCTTTGAAATCGTATGCTGAGCCGATTTGTGAATCTAGTTTATTGGAATGGAATTTACCTATCCTGTGTAAATTTGCCTTAGGATTGAAAGCGAGTCAGGCTGGTACTTCTCTGTTCGAAAAAAGTTGTGTTTGTTCGAGAATTCTTGAAAATGCTCGAGTTTGTTTGGGACGGGCATTTTAAATTACTTTAACACCTCAAGGAAGTGTACTAATATTCAGGTTATAGTTTTCAAGACAGATTTGGGATATTGTCAGTAAGTCCAGTTCTACACGAACATATCATCTGTAGGTCAGCTTAGCATCGGTATTTCTTGCTACCCGCAATACAGCTCGGATCGTGGGTTACCGCTTTCTGTTTCCGGGGCAGCATTGAATGTACACCTTTGTTGAAAATGCCACTTGTTATTTATTACTGCCTACGCAGCATTTTATTAAACAGACCGAAGAAAATTGTTAAACATCCAATTGAGAAAAGATGTAAAATGATAATATTTGAAAACTGCTCTACGAATTGTTCAGAATATCAAAAACATGTCCCATGGAAAATATCCCTTCAATTTTAAATTTAAAGTATACGAGCTTGAATTGGGTCGAGCCGGGAATCTTTCGATTCGCTGAAAAAGTAGTAGTTGTACATGCAGGATTTTACACAGGCTGTTTTCAAGTTACTCAGGAGCTTTACCAGAAAATCACGGGCTTCAATCCTTCCTATTTCAAAGGAAAGTATAGACCTGTCGATAGTGTATCATGGAATGACGCCCACAATTTCGTTGATCAGATAAATAGTCATCAGTACTTGAATCGGAAATTTCGAGACGGGTTGTCATTTCAGCTGCCGTCCGAAATTCAATGGCAATTTGCTTGTTCAGGAAAAGATGTCGCCGAGATTGCTATATCGTCAAAGTTAAAAACCGAGAATTTGCAAGAGATGGGCTGGTTTAATACCAACGGTTACTTGCAAACCATGCCAGTAGGTTATAAGGAACCTAATGCTTACGGCCTGCATGATATGTATGGAAATGTATGGGAATGGTGTCGGGATGATTTAGAGATTAGTGCCAATGACTACAACTCTGCTCATGAAAATGTGAAGCTATCTATTAATGCTAGTAAAATTATCTGTGGGGCTTCATGGAACTTCGATGAATCCACAGTATCCTCAGGTAGCCGCCATTATATTCATCCTGATGCAAACTTTAATGACAATGGTATTAGATTATTTCGATATTAATTAATATAACTGGGACTAAAAATTATTACTTCCTCATCTAAAAAATAAACAAATTTATAAGATACTATCACAAAATGAAAATAAATGGAATAATACTACCGGATAGATTCGAATATTTACAAAGTGTTGATTCGTTTAATGCATTAAAAGTTTCCACAGGAATACCTTCGTTTTATAAAGACAGTGATGGATATTGGGGACTAAATTTAGGAAACTGTGGTATTAATCAGTCTGACTGGAAGAAGATAAATGTAAAAAATAAAGCAAAAATAAGTAAGTTAAAAGTATTACATCTTGGAAATAATTCCGATAAGGAAAATCTAAACCTATTAGAGCAAATTGATTTAACTGGATTTGATTCATTAACTTTTTTAGATATCAGGCATAATTCATTACTGGATTCAGTAATATTTAAGGATGGAAGTCGACTGTTGGAGAAAGTTAATGTCTCACACTGTATAAATCTAAAAGTTGTTGAATTTACGGGATACTTCCCAAATCTTAGGCAAATTGACATTTCCCGATCCTCCGTTGAAACGTTAAAACTGGACAAATGTCCTGCCTTAACACTCCTAAATATTGGGTTCAATCGCCTTAAAAAACTGGATCTTCTTGATTCCTTTGGAATGTTAATGTACATTTTTGCCCAGGGAAATGAAATAAATCAGTTTAATTTTAGGAAGCCTCTACCCAAACTTAGCATAGTAGACTTAGCTGATAACAAACTTGAAAACATACCTATGCAGCTAAGTAATTGCGTTGAACTGGAGGAACTTAATTTGTCCAGAAACGGAATTAACCAATTGAGGCAGTTTAGGCCGTTTATTGAGCATAATTTTGAATTATTCTGGGAGTTGGGAAGGGGAGGCATTATATTACAAGGCAACTCATTCGACGAAGCAATTATTAGCAAACTGCACCTGAATTCAGCGGAAAAAAGGAAAAGCTTACTCGCCGACATAAATTTACTGGATATTAGCGATACAATCCACGTTACCAAAACGAAATTAATATTGCTGGGAAACACTGGTTCTGGAAAAACAACGTTTGCGGATATTCTTACCGGAGCACAGAAGGCACTGGAAGGAAGTACATATGGCATAAATTATTTTACTCATAAAACTGCTGGTAAACAAGTTGAAGTGCAAGGATTTGATTTCGGGGGGCAAGACTATTTTCACGGAACACACTTTGCTTTTTTTGGCTATAATGTTCTTTATGTTTTGGTCTGGGGAAACGAACAAAGAGATATACTAGGATTCAATGATAAGAGAGAGCGTTTATTCCCTCTTAATTATTGGCTAGGTAGCGTTAAGTATTTTGATAAAGAGAATAAGACGTCTGATGATGAGATCCAGCTAAATTTGCTGCAAAATATTAATTCAGATGTTAGTGATGGATTAGATTTGAATAATAAATATTTAAAAAACCGTTATCCGTTTATTCGGGAAATTAAAGAATTTCATTTAACAGATAGGAAAGAAACCGAGCAAATCTTCGACTGGATCACAGGTGAACTTGAGAGATTCTCGAAAACCTATGTTATAAGCCGAGCTGAGCATGAAATAGCGCGGAAGCTTAAAGATGCTAAGGTGATTTTTCCCGTATTGGAGTTAAAAGACCTGCATCCTGACACAAAAAATAATCCCACTGTATCCGCACGAGAACTAGCAGAAAACCTCCATCAACGGTTGCAATGTTTTTACATTAATCTGGAAATGTTGGACAGTGAGGAATCTAAGCTAGCTATCCAAAGCAATTTAAACAATGATCAGAGGCACTTGTTAAGCAACAATGTTATAACCAACCTTGAGACATTTACCGCCTGGATTTACACTGTCCTTTCCCCGGAGCTAAATGCTACTGGGGGATATTTTACGAGAAATGAGGCTACAAGAAGGTTGAGTTCAGTTTTAGTAGACGATAAGGATGACATTGTAACTCATGTTGAATTTCTGTTGGGCTTTATGCTATATAACAAAATCATCTTCAAAGTAAATAGATCTTCATCCGCACCAACATTGTCTAAACTTGAAGAGAACTTCCTAGCACCCCAGTATCTATTTGATAACCTTAGCTATACGGAGCGCTTACTGCTTGATTCTTTTGATGCTCCACTAGTAAAATATCAATTCCGAGAGTTCTTTCATATTAATATCATCACAGAAGTTATACTTGAATTTTATGACAACTTAGTTCAGGAAGGGGAGCACAAAAAATGGGAATATGTGGTGTGGAGGAATAAGGTAATTTTGTATGAGCATGAGAACGGCGAAATTGACAGCACTAAGGTTACAAGAAGGTTATTGCTGATTAATTTTGAAGAGGAGCAAGATGAAAATGGAGATCCTAATTTGCAATCTATAAATCTAGATGAGGTTGGTCTACAGCGTGAATCAAATACACTTAAAGGGTCGCCTACAACAGCTAGTATAAAGCTAAGCCGATTCAGTAAAAACTTGGTAAGTGACCGATTTGTGCAAAAGGTTATGGATTTTATCGAAACAAAGATTAAGCATTATGATAACGTTAAATTTGTATTGACACCGTTTGGAGACTATATTCCTTGGTCTGTACTTTCTCAAAATAATTTGGACGGCAATGGAGTTAACATGGGATTAGTCTTTTACAAAGACAGAATTTTCCGGAAGGCTGATTTTAAGCTATTCCTTCGAGCCGTCGATAATATTCCAATGAAGAAGCTATTTATTTCTTATTCAAAACACGATTCGGAGTTTATGAGGAGGTTTGAAGTTCATTTGGCACCGTTAAGGCAAAAGGGGGTAGTGGATGTGTGGCATGACCGACTTATTATAAATGGTACTGATTGGGATGGTAAGATTGAAAAGGAATTAGAAGCCACGGATCTCGTAATTTTTATGTTAAGCCCTGATTTTTTAAATACACCTTATATTATGACTAAGGAGTTACCGAATGCAAGAAAGATGAAGAAAGAGCTCTTTTTTATAAACCTAAAAGAATGCAGTTGGGATATCATTGAAGGACTAAACGACCTTCAAATGGCTTCTCAAAATTACAAAAATGATAAAGATTCTTCTAAAAAGCTTTTGGTTATAGGTAATCCTGACGATGATGCTAAGTGGAATACTGTTATTTCTCAGTTGAAGCACCGGATAGATAATTTAAGTAGTTAGCAATGCGCGTATAAGGGCGAATTGGAGATACAGACCGCATCATTCACCAGATCCGAATTAGTTAAAATATATAGCATTAAAGAATTAGAAAGTGTTCATGCAGATTTGAAAACCGTCTATTAGGCGTGAACTGAAGGCTCCGTGCCTCCGCCATCCTCGACAACAATTCTATAAAGCTTTTTAAATCGAAGAGAAAAATGAAATTTGAATCAACTGAAATAGCTATAATGAGTTCAGACTAAACCCCCATGCCTAGAGCTCGTGAGCCGATAACTTTTCCATTCTAGATCCGTGGGCGTTTGATTACGCATTTATCCACTTGTTTATGCTTACCGCACATAATAGGTACTATTATCGGTATTTTGCTTGAATCTGTATTTGAAAGAATTTGCAACAAATGAATGTTCAGGCTCTTTGACAACCAATTCAGTAAACCGCTTGGTTGCCGGTAGTGTGCCTAATTCAATCTTCTGATACAGGTCGAAATACTCCGATCCTTTCCATGTACCATCATTGTCCGCAACGGGAAAGATATAAACTTTGGAAACGCCTTTACTAGCATCAGCAAAGCCAAGCTCCCAAGGTACCCATTTAGACTCTAACGCATTGTTACTTGCCAATACTACAAATTCATCACAACTTCGAATTCTCGATTTTATGTTGTCAGCAGTCTTTGCAGACGTTACTATTGGCATACTACTATCCTGCCAATCAACATATATACTAGCTCCCTTATCTAGCAAAAAAAGAGCCACTTTTTCCACTAGATCTTTATCTATATGGCTATGAGAGAGAAAAATGGTTCTCTGGTTTGGAGTTTTAGCTGACTCTGTGAGTATTGGAGGCCTAGACTTCAATCTACGAGCGCTTTCCTCGCTTATCAGCGAACGATAAATATCAAGATGGTTTCGGGTTATATACATTGTTAATCAATATTATCTTCCTGCCAGCTTAGCTGCCTTTTCGATCCAGTCGCCTATATAAGTTCGCCCAGTCTCATTGATCCAATGGTAGCTTAAATATTTATCATTTAGAATTAAGGGCAGCCCTTTTTCGTCTAAGGCAGTTACAAGCGGGTTAATTCCCGATGCATCTATGGAGTTTTGCAATGTTTGCATTCCACTGGTATTTATCGCCACAATCCCACGGCCTTCTCTATGTGCCTTTTCAAGTTCATACTTTACCCAAGGGCGTATAGATGTTTCCAAGCCGTAACAAACAACAACGACCGACGTGTTTTTCATATTTTCATCGATCCATTTTTGAATGCCCTGGGTTCGTTTCACCTGCTCAAACTCCGCCTTGTCCAAAAAAGGAGTTCTTTGAAATTTATCACCATTAGAGACAACTTGGCTGTTTCTTATTTGCGCTACGCGATGTGAATCACGTTTATAATGGAAACTAAAAAAAACTTTTCGTATCATGTTTATTTTCGATTCATTAAGTTAATTATTGAAACAATTATCTGAATACACTCTCCCAATGTTGTTTTGGGATCATTCAGAGCTAGGAAAGATTCTTTTATATCTCCCAAACCCTCATAAATTTCGTCAAATCTATTGTCGACATCATTCCATAACTCTGCTGCCATACTACCAGTTAACCCAACAGGTATTGGAATGACGCCTTGACTTAACGCTATATCAAACTCTTCCCGAACCCCATCAGCCAAAGGAATAAAATTTCCTGTTTTCTTATCCTCTTTATTCCCAAAAATAAAAATTGCTATTCCTGCAAATGAAATCATCCTCACTCGATATTCTCGCCACAGTTCCGGGATATCCTTTTTTCCAGTCTTTTTTTGTGGAAATGGCCGCATGATTAGCTGACTATCGCTATACTTCTTGGGTGCATTATAGACAGCTTCCAACGCACCATTTATAACTGCATCTCCAATGCCTAATCCAAATCCATTAACCACCGAGTATTTGGACTCTATAAGCTTTTTGCTAAGGCCATGAACAAAATCTAGTGCCGATTTATCGCTATGTGGCGTATATTTCGCTGCACTGCCAGATATAAATACAGTATTGCGTTTATATCGCTTTTCCAACTCTTCTAGTAAGGAAGTGATATCTGTGTACGCTTCTAGCATAACAGCTTCAATTTGAAACCGCTTCAAATCAGATATCATTAATTGCTGGCGTCGCTTAGCATATTCAAAGTCTGCATCCGATTTTATATTTTTATCATTTCGGTCTACACGCTTTATCAAGCAGTAGTGTGGGCGTGTGTTTTCATTGAGAAAAAGCCTCACGCGGCTCAATATGTAATCAAGATTAGGATCAGTGAAGCTAAAACCAATGAACAGAAATGTCTTTGATATTAGATCTGAGCTTAGGGCAGTGACAAAGGCTTCATTCTTTATGTGATATTGCTCGTAATCGTCTTTTGTAATTATCGCTTGTGCTGGAAATTTTGCATCTCCATGCATTTTATAAACAACGGCATCTCTTTTAAATGTTGTGTCGGGTAATTGCGATACCATGTGTTTCGTATCTACACGCTTAGACGCTTGTTCCAAAGCATCTTCAATAAGAGAGTCATAGTTTGTGGTCCAAAATATCCGAATTGGCAGTCGAGCAAGAATTTCATGATTAGGGGAAATCTCCGCATTTTCTTTAAATTCTTCTATTATAGTTTGGTTAATTCTCCCTCTTCCTCCTTTTTCATTAACGTGAAATTGAGCAAGAGATATTAGGTCATACTCCTTATCAACTTCTAGCTCAATTTCTTCGGCTATATTTTTCAATAATTGACGCCAGTCTACAAATCCTGCTCCTACGGATAATCCCGCTCCGGCGAATATCGCTGCTTCACCATTTATTATCTTTTTAAGGTAGTCCTTTAGAAAGCTTTCTTGCTGATGTGTAAAATTCATTTCATATCCCGTTAGATGTATTCAAATTTCAGATAGTTGAGCACTTATATAAGTCGTGTCCCGTAACAAAACAAGTTTTGAAAGGGAACGTGACGCCAATGATAACAGCTGAATCAGAGAACATTGCTAAGTGGCAGATTCTGCGTTGAAATATTATCACAGTCGCTCTCGAATCCAATGCCATTGTTCCTCTGTAAGCCACCCATTGTATTCTCCTGAGGTGAGCTTGCTAATTAGAACTCTGTCATTTCCATCAACATGTTTATTCACTCGATCTGTTAGTTGATGAACAGTTTCACTTGTTGAGACTAACCATGTAGAGTCCATTAAGTGATACCATGAACCCATACTTTTTAGCTCTGCCCATAGAGATTCATAATTTTGACCTGATCGATTGAGGTCATACGAAACGCTAAAAACTGCCATACAATAATATTTGGTTATTTTGATTAGGAGAAAAATTTTATTCCACAATTACCAGTAATGACAAAATGTAAATTATGTCAGCATCTCGGAACAATTGCAGTTCTCCCAAAGAAGATTGCCTGAAAAATTGTCAGTATTTGCTAATAAATATGCTTTTTCTAACTAGTATGCCGGCTGATATTCGATACCAAGAATCTAACTTTTCGTTAATCAATCACAAATTTAGGCGCTCTCCTTTTCCGAAAAAAATTGCTGCGAAACTAAGGTGCTGGCTGACTTTCGGCTACGTGGCGATGTTTCCCATAGAAGCCGAAAAGATGGTCATCACCAGGAACAGCCACGAAAATGGAGACATACGAATCATTGTCCAGCAGCGAAAGCGAGCTTTTTCACCGGCGCCGGCGAGTGGAATACATGAATCCGGGCGTGAATCATAGTCTATTGCATATTTAACTAAGTAAGGATAGATGTGCAAAATGTCGTGACACCGTCACGACATTTACATTATCCAACGTAAAAAGCAGAAGCTGCCCTACATCCCCTTCAACCGCTCCCGCAACCCCTTCATATCCTCACTTATCTTCACATCCAGGATCTTAGCATAAATCATTGTCTGCTTCAAAGACCGATGCCCCAGCATCTTAGAAACCGTCTCAATCGGCACCTTATTACTCAGCGTCACCGTAGTAGCAAAAGTATGTCGCGCTATATGAAATGTCAGCGTCTTTGAAATCCCGCACAGGTTAGCAATCTCCTTCAAATAAGCATTCATCTTCTGATTACTCAGAACCGGCAGCACAACACCAGCTGCACAGCACTGCGGATGATCCTTATACTTTTCAATAATTTCCAGTGCCGTATCCAGTAGCGGAATACGTGTAGGCGCATCCGTTTTCTGGCGGGTTGTGTCAATCCACGGCTCACCGTCCATGCCGACGACAGTATCCGTCGTCTTCAATTGTTTCACATCCACATAAGCAAGTCCGGTGTAGCAGCAGAACAGAAATATGTCCCGCACCTGGCTGATCCTTTCCACTTCAAAGACTTTTTCAGTAAGTCGTTTTAGCTCGTCCCTGGACAGCGGATTCTTCACAACTTCTTTCTTTGTCAGCTTGAAACCTTGAAATGGATCCTTCTTCAACCATTTGTTATTGACGCAGATCAGCACAACCTTTTTGAGGTTACTCAGAATATTTAATAGCCGAGTTATGATTGCAGCCTCTCGCACTACGAAGCCAAAAGTTAAACTCCGTAATGAATTCGAAATTCAGGTCTTTGATCTCGAAATCGTCCTTCTTGTATTTCCACTTGATGAAGGAGGCTGTATGCTCCTTCGCAGTTTTGTATCGCTTCAAAGTGAGCGGGGCGAATTCCTGACCTACCAACGCTTCCATTTGCTCATTATGGCGCTGGAAGACTTCAAGGATAGTACGAGTCTCATTGCTTTTGCCAAGCAAGACATTCTTCAATGCTTCCGCGGATAATTCCTTATCATCCTCGATCAACATTTTCTTCGCCTGAAAGACTTTTGAGCTCAGCATGTCCAGATAGGCGTTGAGCGTGCGGGTATCTTCTTTTTGGCCGATGGCTCGGCCTGCGTCCACATTCCACCTGGCGGGGCTCCATAGCTGTTTTGTGGACATTTCGACGGGCTTGCCGTCGACGGTAATTCTGAGGTAAACGTAACGTAAACCATCCTTCTGATTCTTGGCTTGTTTCAAATAAAAAAACAGGCCGAAAGTTTTTTCTAACATGACGCTAACATTTAAGTGGTTAAATATCGCGTTACCGGCCTTTCTAAACAAGATGTTTACGGCGTAAACAGGTTGTCAATCAGAAACTTACGGGCATTTTCCAGCGTCTTTTTTCGTCAAGCGTTGAACTACACGAATGACGCTGGAAAACATGGGAATTTTTGCATTTTTTGACATAGTCTGAAAAACAAAAATGCCCGCAAATCATTGATTTACAGGCATTTTGTTTGACTTTGAACTTATTTCAAGGGAGGGAGACGGGTCTCGAACCCGCGACCTCTAGAACCACAATCTAGCGCTCTAACCGACTGAGCTACAACCTCCGTTTAACTAGCTTCGTTGGGGTAAACCCCGTTTCGAGGACACAAAATTAGGAAAAGGTTTACAGCTTGCAACATATTTTCACAATTTTTTTACAAGCTGTAAACCTTCTGCAAAGCTTTCGCTTAATTATTTACCGCAGTGTACAGTGCGTCAGCAGCTTTCCAGTCTACAACGTTCCAGTAGGCGTCGATGTAGTCGGGACGCTTGTTTTGGTATTTCAGGTAATATGCGTGTTCCCATACGTCCAGGCCGATCACCGGAGTGCCTTTTACTTCGGCAATGTCCATCAATGGGTTGTCTTGGTTAGGGGTTGAAGTAATGGCGATTTCGCCGCCTTCTTTCACTACCAGCCATGCCCAGCCCGATCCGAAACGGCCGGTGGCTGCTTTTTTGAATTCGTCTTTGAATGCTGCGAATGAACCGAATTTCGTGGTGATCGCTTTGCCCAGTTCGCCGGTTGGTTCGCCGCCGCCGGTTGACGAGAGTGATTTCCAGAAGAAAGAGTGGTTCCAGTGACCGCCGCCGTTGTTGCGTACAGGTGCTGGGGCTTTGCTGATGCCAGCCAGTAATTGTTCTATGGTTTTGCCTTCCAGCTCAGTGCCTGCAACCGCAGCGTTCAAATTGGTAACATATGCCTGATGGTGACGGTCGTGATGTATCTCCATGGTCAATGCATCGAAGTGCGGCTCCAAAGCATTGTTTGCGTAAGGTAAGGGATCAAGTGTAAATGACATTTTCAGTGTAGTTTAATGATTGAAAAATTTGTCTTAACTGTTAGGCTAACAGCAGAAAGCCGCTTTATGTTCTTAATTCCCTGAAAAATTTGAGTAGTAACTGTTGGGATTCTACGGCCATAATGCCAGTAACCAGCTTTGTTTTCGGGTGTAAAAGTGGCTGCTCAATGCGTGAAAATCCGCGTTTTTCGTCGAGAGCACCAACGACCACTCTTTTGATCTGGGTCCAGTAAAGCGCACCCGCACACATCACGCACGGTTCGAGCGTCACGTAGAGTGTACAATCGGTTAGGTACTTGGAGCCGAGGTGGTCGGCAGCGGCGGTGATGGCGATCATTTCGGCATGAGCGGTTACGTCGTTGAGCAGTTCGGTCTGGTTGTAGCCGCGACCGATGATCCTGTCCTTCGCCACAACGAGCGCGCCGACGGGAATTTCTCCCTCCTCATAAGCTTTATGGGCCAGCCCGAGGGCCTCTTCCATAAAGTAGTGATCCATAATGTCCGCTTGTATATCCATATTAATCGGCTGGTAAAGAAAACGGGACATTTATTGCATTGCAACAAATGTCCCGTGTGAAGGTTAAGAACGAATATCAGGGTTTCATAACACGCTGAACGGTATTCAAATTGCCATTCTGGATCCTGATCAGGTATAATCCCGATGGATAGTTTCCAAAGTCGATGTCGGTTGTTTTTTGCCTGATCGCCTGTACCGATCGCGCGCGGCCATTGAGGTCAACGACTTCGATCGTGGCTTGTTTTGGCGAAATCGTGCCTGTTACTTCTACTGTGCATTTACCATTGATGACGGTAGGATAAACCTTGGCCCAATTCGCGGGTGCAGGAGGTTCTACACCGAGGATCGGGTCAACCTGTACTCTTGCTGTGCCTACGCCATTGCCTGTTCCGCAGCCATTGGTAACCTTGGTAATGGCGTATGTCGTGGTTGTTTTGGGGGATAATCTGAAAAGGTACGGACTCGCATTTGCAGTGATCAGCGTATCCTTGGTTCCAATGTTAAGGCTGAACGTCCATGGAGATTTTCCGGTGATTTCAGCTTTAAGTTCGGCGCTTTCTCCCACGAGGATGGTTTGCGTTCCGCTCAGCGTGGCAACCGGTAAGGGGCTTGCGTTGATTGTAATCGAGCTTACGCTACCTTTTACGGTGAAGTCCGGGTTGGCGCCTGAATTGATGACCCTCACATAAAACGTGCCTCCCTTGGTCGTGTCAGGGAATGTCGCCGTTACCAAATTGGAGCTTGCGGTCGACGGGATCGTATAGAATTTGGCATCCGTGTTCACGGTGGATACCTGCAATTTGAAAGTATTTTCGGCTGGGAAGTCGCCTGATTGCTGGAACGGCACACTAAATGGCTTGCTGGCACAAATTTCCGCAATCGAAGGGTTTCCGGTATTAATCGTCGGCACTTTTACGGTAACTACTGCACTACCGTTCGGGACACCTTTGCCACAGGCATTGGAAACTTCCGTTAGCAGGTAGCTCGTGGTTGTGCTAGGTTTGACGGTCACCTGGTGGTTCGCCTGGTCTGTCGTATCAGTCAGGCCATTGGACAACACGTAAATCCAGGGTCCGTCACCGGTGAATTTGATATTGATTGTAGCCGATTGGCCCAGATCGATCGTCGAGTTACCGGAGATCGTAGCCGATGGAAGTGACTTGATGTGGATCTTGATTTCTTCCTTTGGGCTTTCACAGGTGTTTGTACCTGTTTGGGTCACGTAGAAAGAGTAGTCCTGCACTTTCTCGGTAAAGGGCACGAAAGGAACGCCCTGCCATTCTGTTCCGTCTGCCGTGCGGTACCATTTCAATACCGTGCCGGTTGCGTCTAATACCGGAGCGACTTCATTCTGGCAGTACTCCAGGTACGTTTTGGTAATAGGCTTCGGTGTCGTGTTGATTTTTACATCGATTTTCGCGCGATCGCCGATGCAGCCAGCCAGTGTTTGGGCCACATAATAGGAAGTCGTGCCGCCTTCGGCGGTGGATGGCGTCGGCGCATTCGGATTAGAAGTGCCGCCTGTTGCATCGGTTCCAAACCAATTCAACGTGGCATTGGTAACAGCAGTTGCTTCCAATGGTTTTGCCGCTACAAACTGGCAGTATTCGATCAATGCTTGCGAAATGCCTGGGAGGGCTGGGAGGGGTTTCACTAGGACCTTTTGCGCAGCGCGGGTTGTGCTTTCGCAGCCTTTGTTTGTAAGCTGGGTCACATAAAAAGTGGTTTCCTTAGCGTCTTTCAGGTTAATGGAAGGCGTTGCTGTACTCGGAGTTCCTCCGGTTGCGCCGGTGTACCATCTCAAAGTATTGCCATTCGATGCCTGAGTGGGGAATGTGTAATTTTTATCTGTACGTTCCTGGCAGAAAGCTTCTGACAATGCGAGTACAGCGGCTGGCGTCGCATTGATAACCACGTCCAATTTCGCACGTGGGCTTTCGCAGGTCAGAGCGCCATAGGTGTTCGATTGTGTTACATAGTAGGAAGTGGTCCCTACTGCTGCTGCGCTTGGCGTTGGAGCGGTAGAAGAGCCTGTACCGCCTGTTAATCCTGTATACCATTTATACAGCGCACCTGATGGTGTTAAAGGGGTTGGGTTTTGCCCAACACAGTAGTCGAGAGGGGTAACTGCCGGAGCGGCGGGCGTATCCTTAATCACCACGTCGATTTTTGCTCTTGGACCTTCACACAAACCGCTTGCAGTCTGGCTTACGTAGTAGCTTGTCGTTCCAGTGGTAGTTGTAACCGGCACAGGTGCTCCATCTAATGCTGTTCCTCCGGTTGGACCAGAGTACCACTTGAGAGCGGTACCTGTTGCCGTTAATGCTGTGGCAGAAGAATTTTGGCAAAGATTGAGGAGTGTGGTAACAGTTGGTGCGGTTGAAAGGTTTTTGATTGTTACCTTAATCTCCGCTCTGTCACTTTCGCAGCCGCCAGCGTTCGTTTGTGTCACATAGTAACTCTTGGTACCGAGTGCATTGGTGGTTGGAGTTGGTGCGGTACCTGATCCTGTTCCGCCGGAAGCAGTGGCATACCATTTCAGATTTGTTCCGGAAGCGGTGAGCGGAGCCGCGGTAGCATTTAAGCAATAGTCGAGGTTTGCAACACCCGGAGCGTCGGTTTTGTTAATAGTAACCCTGATTTCAGCGCGTGCACTTTCGCAAGCACCTACGGTTTGAGACACGTAATAGCTGGTAACGCCTTCCACCGCACTTGATGGCTTAGGCGCTGCTGGTGAACTCGCACCGCCGGAAGCCGAAGAATACCATTTCAGGTTGGTTCCTGTGGCAGTAAGTGTTGTTGTGGGGGCACCAAGACAATAGGAGACATTGCTTACGCCCGGCGCAGCAGGTGGTGTACAGGCATTCACAGTTACAACAATTTCCGCACGTGCGCTCTCACAGCCTCCCACCGTTTGAGATACAAAATAGCTTTTCGTTCCCGGCGCAGCGGTTGATGGTGTCGGAGCTGTGCCCGAACCAGTTCCGCCTGTTGCATCAGCATACCATTTCAAACCGGTTCCGGTGGCAGTAAGCGGCGTTGCAGCGTCACCCACTGTGTAAGACTTATTAGCAACAGTTGGCGCAGCTGGTGGAGTACAAGCAGAAACAGTCACGACGATCTCGGCACGTGCGCTCTCACAACCTCCCACCGTTTGAGATACAAAATAGCTTTTCGTTCCCGGCGCAGCGGTTGATGGTGTCGGAGCTGTGCCCGAACCAGTTCCGCCTGTTGCGTCTGCATACCATTTCAAACCAGCGCCCGTGGCGGTTAATGGCGTTGCGGCGTCACCCACGGTGTAAGACTTATTAGCAACAGTTGGCGCGGCTGGTGGAGTACATGCAGAAACAGTCACGACGATCTCCGCGCGAGCGCTCTCACAGCCTCCAACGGTTTGAGATACAAAATAGCTCTTTGCTCCCGGCGTAGCCGTTGATGGTGTCGGAGCTGTGCCCGAACCAGTTCCACCTGTTGCATCTGCATACCATTTCAATCCAGTGCCCGTGGCGGTTAATGGCGTTGAGGCGTCACCCACCGTGTAAGACTTATTAGCAACAGTTGGCGCGGCTGGTGGTGTACATGCAGAAACAGTCACGACGATCTCCGCGCGTGTGCTCTCACAACCTCCAACGGTTTGAGATACAAAATAGCTCGTTGTTCCGGCACTAGTGGTTAAAGGTGTAGGGGCGGTCGGCGAGGCGGCTCCTCCCGTTGCGCCAGCGTACCAATTCAGCGTTCCACCTGCTGCTGCTGTCGCAGTTAAAGGAGTCGCGGCATCGCCGACAGTATAAGATTTGTTCGCAACGGTTGGTGCGGCGGGAGGCGTACATGCATTTACAGTGACTATGATTTCTGCCCTTGCGCCTTCACAACCGTTTACCGTTTGAGATACAAAATAGCTCTTGGTTCCGGCTGCCGCTGTCGATGGAGTAGGTGCGGTAGCTGATCCGGTTCCTCCGGTGGCAGCGTCGTACCATAGCAAGCCCGCTCCGGTTGCAGTAAGTGCCGTGGCCGCATCGCCTACTGTATATGTTTTATTAGCAACAGTCGGTGCAGCAGGCGGCGTACAAGCCGCCACTACGACATCAACTTTCGCGCGCTCGCTTTCGCAACCTGCGGGATTTTGAGAAACATAATAACTCTTGGTTCCGGCCGCGGCAGTCGAAGGTGTCGGGGCGGTGGCCGAGCCGGTTCCGCCGGTGGCATCATCATACCATAGCAAACCAGTGGCAGGAGTTGCTGAGAGCGCAACCGCAGCTGCTCCCTGGACATAATTTACAGGAGTAACCACAGTAGGAGCGGCTGGCACAGCATTGACCGTAATCGCGACGCTTTCAGAGCCGGTAATGCCAATTACTCCGGCCAATTTTGATACGACACGCACTTTATAACCAGCACCTGCTGCGGTTCCTGCGGGAATGGTCGCGGAAATCGGGGAAGTGGCGGAGGAGCCGATCTCATCCGGTGTTGCGCTGAATGCACCTGCTGCATCGGACAACTGGGTAACGAAAACGACTGCCGGAAGCACTGTTCCCGTAGTTGTAAAGGGAACGGAAACAGCGCTTCCCGCGCAAGCTGGTGATGGCGTTACGGCCCCGGTGGTGATGGTGGTTTGTCCGAATGAAGATGCCAGGCAGAACAGCGTGGCGAAAATGGCAAGTAAACTCTCTTTAATAAATGTTTTTTTCATGTATCTGTCTAAATATCTTTCCGCTAACCTTTTGCCGGTAAAGTTAGAGATATTTTTCAAATACGCTGAAGGTGATTTAAGGAAGCTGGCTTTTCCGTTGGATCAGGGAACTGTATACTACATCCTGGATTTTCCTGCGTGTTCGCTGCGTGGTAATGGCGGTATTTTCCGAGTCCGGATTGACGCGGTTGGACAGGAATACGAATACCAGATCTTCCTCAGGATCTACCCAAACCATGGTGCCAGTGAAACCGGTATGCCCAAATGAGTTGACGGATGCCTGCGGTGACACATAGGAGCTATTGCCATCGCCCGGAGCCTTGTCCCAACCTAAACCCCGGTGGTGCGACTCGTCGTACATGCGCGAGAAGAATGGAACGGTGGCTTGCTCAAAAAACCGTTTGCCGGCATAGTTACCTTTCCAGAGATTCATTTGCAGCAACACCGCCAGGTCGCGCGCAGTACCGAATAGTCCCGCATGTCCTGAAACGCCGCCAACAATGGCCGCCATTTGGTCGTGCACGGTGCCTTGCAAAAGTTGTCCCCGGAAACGGTAATCCTGCTCGGTTGGAGCGATCTGCTTCTCCGGGAAACGGCGCAAAGGATTGAAACCCAGGTAGGGCAATCCAAGCGGTTCATATATATTGGCCGCCACAAAGATGTCTAGCGGCTGGCCTGAAATCCTTTCCACGATTTTTTGCAGCGTCAGGAAGCCGAGGTCGCTGTACAAATAACCGTAGTTGCCCGCACGGTCGCGGCGGTTGTTCATGGGCGACTCGATGATCCAGTTCCAAACCGAATCGCGTAATGCGGCTTTGGCAAAAAGCTTTGGAGCGACTTGCAGATAGTAGGTAGTGTCTTGTTTGGAACTATAATATTCGGGGAGCAATCCTCCCGCGCTGGTTTTGGTTCTGTCCCAAAGTGATGGATAGAACGATTGCAGGCCCGAGCGGTGCAGCAGCAGGTCGCGCACAGTGAAGTTCTGCTTATTTGTACCGACTAGTTCGGGCAGATATTTCGACGCTTTTTCATCCAGGCTAATCTGCTTCCGGTCGTAAAGCAGCATTACGGCCTGTAATGTGGCCGAAACTTTGGTCAGCGAAGCCAGATCATAGATCGTTTCGGGCGTTACCCGGTCATTAGTACGATAGCTCAACCCACCGAATTGCTTTTCGTAAATGATCTTGCCTTGTCGGGCCACGAGTACTTCGCAGCCGGGGAAAACATGGTCATTAACCGCTGCCGAGGCAATTTCATCGATTTTTTTTAATGAAATACCATCCATTCCCACGCTCTCCGGCGTACCAAATGCAATGCGGTTAATGGAGGTGGTGTTGACGCCCGTCCCCGATTTGTAAGCCAATACCGAAACCGGTAAGCGTCCTTTCGAGCCCAGCGCGCCAAAAATGATTTGCGGAACGATCTCCTGCTGGTCCTTTCCGTCCTGATTGGCACAGATCAATACATCAGTATCAGGAAAAAACGGAATGCTGTAAGGTGAGCCGAACAGGCAAAGAATTACCTTTTTGTTTTGCTGTTTGAGTTGTTTCACAAAATCGACCATTCCGGGAGTAATGCCGTAATTCCGGCCCGGCTTGGAGCTGATCCCGTGAATATCCACGATAACCGTGCTGTAAGCTTGGAGATAACCCAGCATCTCGGTAATCTGCTCCTGCGACGACGGCCCATCGTAAAACGAATAGCTCCGCATCGGTTTGTAGGTCGAAAGCATTTTCTGGAATGCCACGCTGCTGCCTTCGCCAATGCTGACTGAGGCAAGGTTATTGTCGAGCACCGACCCGATCGGGATCAGGTCATTGTCATTTTTGACAACAGTGACCGAAGCTTCGGATAGCTCGCGGTAAAGTTCCTTGCTCTTTTCGCTGTTGAGGTCGTTATAAAGATTGTTAAGGTCAATGGGTCTGTACTGGCTCAGTCCGGCCCAGTATTTGGCTTGCAAAATACGCTTAACCTTATCATCGATGATCTTTTCGCTGATCAGCTTCGAATCAATGGCATCCTTAATGCGGGTGACGGTTTCGGCAATGCTTTCGGGATAAAGCAGTACATCGTTGCCTGCTACCAGCGCTTTTAGGTTCACATCGGCGGCCTTGCCGTTTTTGAGCACGCCGCGCATGTTCATCGCATCGGTGAATACCAATCCGCGGAAACCCAGGTCTTTGCGCAGAAGGCCATTCACGACTTTATCGGAAAGCGAGCTGGCCTGATTGGGGGTATTATCCAATGCGGGAATGTACAAATGGGCATTCAGGACACCCATCAGGCTGTCGGCGATCATTGCGCGGTAAGGATACAGATCAGTATCGTTGAGCTGTTCCAGTGAATGCGTCAGCACGGGCAGCGTGAGATGCGAATCCGCGTCGGTGTCGCCGTGGCCGGGGAAATGCTTGGCGGTGGCTATAATGCGGTTATGCTGCAAGCCTTTCATGTAGGCGATCGACTTCCGGGCCACGTTCTCGCGGTCTTCGCCAAACGAACGTATACCGATCACCGGATTGGCCGGATTACTGTTGACATCCGATACCGGTGCGAAGTTGATCTGAATACCCAGCCGTTTGCATTGGCGTGCAATGTCATCGCCCATCCGGTAAATCAGCTGATCGTCCTGGATCGCACCGAGCACCATTTGTTTCGGAAAAGAAATCGTGCTGTCGAGGCGCATACCAAGTCCCCATTCGCCATCAATACCAATAAAAAGAGGGATGTTGGAATGTGATTGATAACGATTCGTGAGCTGCGCCTGACCAACCGGGCCTCCCTGGAAGAATATGAGACCACCGATCTGATAATCGTTGATCAGCTTGTCTATGTATTTATAATGCGATTCGTCACGATTTGAAAAAGTGGCCACCATGAACAACTGACCTATCTTCTGTTCGATCGTCATGGATGTCAGGGTGCTGTCTACCCATGCGTTTTCCGGAAGAACGAGCACCGGCTCGCGGCGCTTTTTGGGAGCTTTATATTTGGATTCGGCAACCACCGGAGGCGGTGTTTTGACAGTCACCGCCTTCACGGCGATCATTTTCCATGCAACGGATGCCATGGAAGTCAGCACCACCAGCGCCACCACAATCACTACAACACGAAACCGGCCGAACAACCAATTCTTCATATCTGGAAACACTGACTTTAACGAGGGACTGTTAGGTTCAAAATCTTAAGCACGCAGTATCGGAATTTATCAAAAGTTGCAATCATAACAATTTTTTCGTGTTATAAATCCTGCAAAATACTGTTTTAATACAATTCTAATATTTGCCTTGCCGAATATGGTCTCGATAATTACTGTCGGAACACTAAGCCTGCTGCGTGAGCTTCTTAAAAATGTCTTCCAGCGAATCGCCCGTTTGGCGTAGTTCCTGCAATGGGCTGTCGCTCACTACTTTGCCTTTATTGATGATAATTACCCTGTCGCACAATGCTTCCACTTCCTGCATAATGTGCGTGGAGAAAAGTACTGTTTTATCTTTTCCTGCCGTGCGGATCACCTCGCGGATCTCCTGGATCTGGTTCGGATCGAGGCCGGTGGTGGGTTCGTCGAGAATCAGTACTTCGGGATTGTGCAAAAACGACTGCGCCAACCCGACACGCTGGCGGTAACCTTTGGACAGCTGTCCGATCTTTTTCTTCCGCTCCGGTTCGAGCCCGCACATGCCGATCACTTCATCGACACGGGCCTGCAATGCAGCACCACTCATTCCGTACAATTTGCCGGAGAAAAGCAGAAATTCCGTCACGTACATGTCCAGATAAAGCGGATTATGCTCAGGCAGGTAGCCAATAGCCCTGCGTGCGGGCATCGGCTGCGCGAGCACATCGAAATCCGAAACCCTGGCCACTCCTTCCGTTGGTTTGAGATACCCAGTCAGGATTTTCATGGTGGTGGATTTCCCCGCGCCATTCGGACCGAGAAAGCCTACGATCTCCCCTTTTTTAAGGGTAAATGAAATCCCGTCAACCGCACGCTGCGTTCCGTAAACCTTCGTCAAGTTGGTGACTTCGATAGACATTATTAATGTTGAATGACTGAATGATTGAATGTGTGAATGTTGGGTTGTTCCTTAGTGTTTTTCGATTTTCCCGACTTTTTTAGACTTTTAGGAACAGCTTGTTTCTGTAAAGTAAATACATAAATGCCCATTGTACGGCTATAAATGCGATTACTTCGAGGACTGCTTCCGCGGAATGCGGGAAATAGCTTAGTATTCCCCCGAACAATGCGCGGGCTGTGTAACCGAAATCGATGAACCGGCCAACCATGTAAATGACGATCGAATTCATGCCTATTACGACAAAAAACAACGTCCATTTGCGGTAGTTGAGCACATCTACGATCCAGTAGAACAATGCGAGCAGTAACGTGCTGAAACCACCGGCGCAGAGTACGAACGAACTGGTCCAGAGGTTTTTGTTTATCGGAAAGAAATAATCCCAAACCAGGCAAACCAACAAGCTAACGATGCCGCCGAAGACGAGGTAAGTTACCTTGCTTTTCTGAGACATCACTTCTCCGCTGGTACGAAGCAATTCGCCGGCGAATATGCCCATCAGGCCGGTTGCAATGGCCGGAATGGTCGAAACGAGTCCTTCGGGGTCGTGGATGGTAAGGTGCAGTCGGCCGGGGATGATCATTTTATCAAAATAGCTGGCGGGGTTGCAGTCGATCGTGAGCAAACCGGCGCCACATCCCGGCACAGGGTAGAACATCATGAAGAGGTAGTAGCCGATCAGCAAACCTCCGAACCAAATCCACCGGGCGCGGAAGCCAAAATAGAGATAAATGATCTGTGCGAACATCCCTGCAAGCCCGATCCGTGCGAGCACGCTCGGGTAGCGCATCTGCGACCATTCGGTTTCGAAAAGGCCGTTGTTATAGATGATTCCCAGAAACACCAGGATCATGCCGCGCTGAATGACCTTGCGGATCAGTTGCGATGGCGGAACACCTTTTTCGAGGCGGCTACCGAGCGAGAATGGTGTCGACACCCCGGCCATGAACAGGAATGTAGGGAAAATGAGATCGTAGGCGCGGAAACCGTTCCAATCGGGATGGGTAAACTGGTGGGCCAGGACTATCGCCCACGACCAGCCGGTCACTTTGGCGAGCACATGGAAAATCTCTTCGCCTCCCGAAATCCAGAACATATCAAAGCCACGCAATGTATCCAGGGACAACAACCTTTGTGAAGGAGCACTATCTTTCATCTGATAAAACAGGGTGTAGGAGAATAAAATTTGGGAAATAGAATGCAGTTTGAAATAAAACCACTAGCAACTACTGTAAAGATTGCAAAAAATACTATTCGCGCTTTCGTGCAAAACTACATTTATTTGAATAAACATATAAGTCTTGCGGATAATGAAAAAAGCAGGACATTATATACTGTCGGTACGAAACGCCGTTATAAGCATCGAATTTTTAACCCACGATCACCCCATGAAAAAAGTCCTGATGCTATTCCTTGCCCTCGGCCTGTTGCTGGGCGGCTGCGCCACTTCCAACCAATCAGCCAGCGATGACCGCAACGACGATTTCCGCCATGAAGAACCGGTCACCAACAGCAAGCTGAACAACCGGCGGCTCGAAAAGAACATGGACAAGTACGCCGACGAGCTCCATCTCAGCAAGCGTCAGCAAAAACAACTCAAAAAGATCGACCGGCGCTACGGGCGTATGGAAAGAAAAATGAAACGCCGTGACGACAGCAAACGTCGTGACCGCAAGCGTCTGGCAGAAGAAAAACGTTTGGAAATGATTGCCGTGTTAACGCCCGATCAGCAGCAGACGCTGGAAGCACTGTCGAAAAAGGGGAGGTTTAGTTTGGATCAGTTATTTGGTCAATAAGAATCAGTCACTCTCAAACCCTTAAATATTAGGAATGCTGGTCATATATGGACCCCACATGACTATTCCTAACGACTATTTCAACCCCTCCAACCAGGCTTCCACTGTTGGCCCGGACAAATCAAACAGCAGACCGGGCAGTATGCCGATCAGAACGGTAAGAATGACCAGCGGGATCAGCATGAGCTTTTCGCGGCGGGTGAGGTCGGTCAAAACTTGCGTGGTGCCGTTTTTGTACCAGAATGAACTGAAAAACATCCGCTGATAGGCCCAGAGGAAGTAACCTGCGGCAAGTACGATGCCGAGCGTCGATAATGCCGGGATCCATACGGGCAGGGCGTCGGACTGAAATGCGCCCATGAGCGTAAACAATTCACCTATGAAGCCGGAGAAGCCCGGAAGACCGAGCGACGCGAAATAGGCGATCCCGGTGATGACCGTATATTGCGGCATCACGCCGATGAGGCCGCGGTAATGGTCGATGCGACGGTCGTGGGTGCGGTCGTAAATGACGCCGGTAAGCAAAAAGAGCATAGCCGAAAGAATACCGTGACTTACCATCTGGTAAATGGCACCATTGAAACCTTCGGGTGTAAATGCGGCAATACCAAGGAGCACAAAACCCATGTGAGAAACCGACGAGTAGGCGATCATCTTTTTAAGATCGCTTTGCCCCAATGCATTGAAACCGCCGTAAACGATCGAAATCATCCCCAGAATGGCCAGTGGAATAGCGCTATACAAAGCTTCGGCAGGAAAAAAGCCATCAACGATCCGGATGAAACCGTAACCACCGATTTTAAGCAAAATACCTGCGAGCACCACCGAAATAGGTGTCGGCGCTTCCACGTGCGCGTCGGGTAGCCATGTGTGTACAGGTACGACGGGCAGTTTCACCGCGAAGCCGATAAACAAAAACCAGAATGCCAACAGGCGCACCGGAATGTCGGCAATGAAAAACTCGGAAGTCGCGCTCAGAATGGAGCCGGGAATGTAGTTGCCCGGATCGGCGAGGTACGAAAAACGGAAAGTATGGATCAGTTGCTCGGGTGCGATCTTGCCGTCAAAAAGCCATTGCTGGATCTGCGGGATCATATCGGGGTGGATGGCATCTTCGGGGCCGATAATGCCTACGGCGCGTGCTGTTTCGATTGGGTCGATCACCGAAAGATAGAGTCCGATCATCACGATCAGGATCAGCAAGGAGCCGAGAAATGTGTAAATAAAGAATTTCAGTGCCGCATACTCACGCCGGGGACCGCCCCACAGGCCGATGAGGAAATACATCGGCAGCAGCATAAATTCGAAGAACAGATAGAACAGGAAGAAATCCTGCGCGAGGAAACAGCCCATTACGCTACCGCAAAGCAGCAGGTACAATGCAAAATAGGCCCTTGATTTGTGATTGATATTCCAGGAGCTGATTACACCCACCAAAAGAACCACTACGGCCAGCAGCACGAGCGGAAAACTGATTCCATCGACAGCCAGTGCATAATCAATGGAAACAACGCCGAGTGAGCCGATAGGTAATGTAATCCAGTCCCTTACTTCGGATAGTTGCTGGCCAGCTTCGGCCACATTGAAGGAGAAATAGGAGCCTGCCGTAACAACTACTTCCAGTAACAATGCTACCAGCGCAATGAGGCGGAAATTATCCGGGCGGTCGACCGGCCAAAACGCGACGGCCGCGGCGCCGAGTAAGGGTATGGCAATTAAGAAGGTGAGTATATGATCAATCATCAAGCATTAAATTAAACCGGCCAGGCTGCATTACATCGCTACCAGCCACAATATCAATAAAAAGACGCCCATTACCGTCACGATGTAGTACGATTGTATCCGGCCGCTCTGCATGTTCCGCGCGGCTTGTCCGGCCGAACGGATCGAGAAAACGGTCAGGTGTACCAGCCCGTCGACAAACATTCTGTCGAACCAGGCAATGAAATGTCCGAACACCAGGCTGCCTTTTGCAACCAGGTCGACCAATGCGTCGACGATATTTTTTTCGAAGGCTTTCAGGTACTTCGTGATAATGTCAAAAGGGATGATGAAGTATTGCTCATTAGAATAGCCACGAAGCCAGTTCCACGGACTTTGATCAGGCTCACTGACGGGAATCGGGTCGTTGACGTTAAATGGGTTTCCGATTGATGTCTGGCGGTAAGCGAGGAAAATAGAAATGAATGTAACGGCGCTTGCTACGAACGGCACCCAAACCAGATGTCCGCCATGTTCCTGCCCGACCCAATTCAAAAACCATCCTTCCGCATTAAATGGATTGAACGAGAACCAGAAGAATAGAGATAATGCGGAAAGCAACGCCATCGGCAGCCACATCGCCACCGGGGACTCATGGGGGTGTACGAACGCAGGAAAGCGTTTTTCTCCAAAAAATACCAGCCACACCTGTCGCGTCATATAAAATGCTGTTAATCCGGCTGATAAAATGACCAATACCGGAAATAAGTAGCCTAACGGGCCATTTTCCGCAGCCCAGAGGAAACCTTCTGTAATAATCGCGTCTTTGGAAAGAAAACCTGAGAAAAATGGCAACCCTGCCAGCGCAGCGGCACAGATTGAAAAGCAAATGAATGTAATAGGTAATGCCTTGCGTAAACCACCCATCGTGCGCATATCCTGCGGGTTGAAGCCGGCATCTTCGTCGGGTGGTGTGACGGCGTGGATCACCGAACCGGCAGAAAGGAATAGTCCGGCTTTAAAGAATGCGTGTGTTGCCAAATGGAACAATGCAGTTTGCCAGCTTCCAAAACCAACGGCCATCACCATCAAGCCTAACTGAGACATCGTGGAATAGGCCAGTACCTTTTTAATATCCCAACCTTTTAGTGCTTTCAGAGCCCCGGTAACCATTGTAATGGCCCCGATAACGAGTATTACAAGCCTCGCGTCGACTGTAAGCAGGAAGGATATTCTTGCTAAAAGGAAAATGCCCGCCGCCACCATCGTCGCTGCGTGAATTAGTGCGGAAACCGGCGTGGGACCTTCCATGGCATCAGGTAACCAGCCTGAGAGCGGGAATTGGGCCGACTTACCGACACAACCTCCGAAGAGGCAGATGCCGATGGCCGTCAGAATGCCGGAAGGGATTGTGCCGATTTCGAGCGAAAGCACTTCAAAGTCCGTAGAGCCAATATAGTAGAAGAGCATTAAAATGCCTGTCAGAAAGGCCGCATCGCCAATACGGTTAAGCACAAAAGCCTTTTGCGCGGCCCAAACAGGCCGTTTTTTTGTATACCAAAAACCGATGAGCAGGTAAGAGGAGAGCCCAACCAGTTCCCAGAAAATGTACATTACGATGAGGCTTCCTGCCATCACAATGCCCAACATTGAAAAAAGGAAAAGCTGGATGAATGCAAAATAGCGGTTCACATTCCGGTCGTCGTGCATGTAGGCTGTGGAGTACAGTTGCACGAGCAATGCGACGAAGTGCACGATGACGAGCATCATGGTGGACAGCGTGTCGAAGCGGAACGAAAGTTCTATGACGTGGCTGCCAATGGTCAGCCAATCAAAACGGATAATGTGTTCAGTACCAGGATCAGCGAAAGTGAGACTTACTAAAAGCCCGGCGGCAGTTGCCAGTGTCCCGATCCAGCCTGCTAATTTATTCAGACTTTTTCCACCCAGCCATAGCACCAAAAAGCACAAAAACGGCAAGCCCAATAGCAGATAAGCAGGTAAATGGTATGCAATATCGGGCATGAGGCGGGGAATGCGTTTGATTTCGGCAAATATCCTGAATTCGCGGCCGAATTCAAATAATGCTAGATGTCTTTCTCAATATCGTCGATTTTCCCTGAACCGTGGACTACTTCCAGCAGCTCCCGCAGATCATACGTCGACCTGTTATACGTATTGCCCAGGACGATGATCACCGCGTCGTCTTCGGGGCACACCCATAGCATGGTGTTATAACCTTTCCACCAACCTCCATGGTAGATAAATCGCGGTGTATGGTCTTGCTTAATGTGCATCCGGAAGCCATAGCCATAATTTCGGATGCCGTCGCGCTCGAAGCTTCGTGGTTTGAATGCTTCGTTGAGCATTTTCTTTTCTAATATCAGGCCTTTGGTAAGACCATTGTAAAAGCGATAAATGTCGGTGGTCGTCGAAAAAAGGCCTTTATCTCCAACCACATCGTCGTAATAGTCTTTTTCCAGCCTGCGGCCGTATTGGTGGCCGGCGGTGCGGTTTTTCGTCGCAGCAATGGTTGTGTCGGTGAGCAGATATGTGTTTTGCATGCCTAGCGGCGTGAAAATCTCACTGTTCAGGTATTTGCCAAATGAATCGCCCGTCACTTTTTCGACGATCGCGGCCAGCACGCAGTAGTTGGTGTTACAGTAATTGAACGATCTTCCCGGACGGTTATAAGGCTGCGGAGTAGGGACGGCTTTGGCATACCAGTCCAGAATATCCAGATTATCGGGATATTTTCTGCCGTGACGAACGCTGTCGTTAAATGAATAAATATAATTCGGCAACCCGCTGCGGTGGCTCAGCAGCATATCGACTTTTACGCCATGGTAAGGGAAATCGGGAAAAAAGCGTTGCACAGAATCATCAAGCGCAACCCGGCCTTCCTGGATCAGCTTTAAAACCGCAACGGCCGTGAATGGCTTGGACAGTGATGCCAGCTGAAAACGCGAGTCTGCAGTTAACGTGTCTTTCTCCTTCACGTGCGCAAAACCGAAGGAGTTTTGGTAAAGTATTTGACCTTTCTGGACTATCAGGACATTGCCGTTGAAGCCCGCTTTTCTTTTCCTCCTGAAAATGTCCTCGATCTTAGCGATTTTCGCTGCCATTTCGGCATCAGGATTCTTCACCGGTACGGGATCAAGGTTGGCGACTGATTTGTCCGACACGGCCAGGTCGGGGGAATCGGTCTTGCTTTTTCTGACTAATCCCCACGATATCAACAAAATAACCAGAACGGCAGCTGCCGTCCACCACACTTTCGGCTGCACTTTTTTCAACATAGGCTTTTGGCCTTTAATAATCAGAACGTTGCTTTGCTAACGACACGTCACCAGCATTTTTTATAATTTACCATTACAAATTAAGCGCAGAATGGCTTATGGAACTAATACTTTCAGATGTTCTTTGCGACCATTCCGGATATAACTTACAAAATAAATGCCTGAGGCAAGCGGACGGAGAGGAATGAGGCGAATGTGTCCGCCAGCATCGTCTTCCCTGTTAAACAGGACTGGCGCACCGGACGCAGTGTGCAATTCAAACGTCACATTGCCCGCATATGGTGCCAGAATGTCGATACTACGGGGTGATGCAGGATTGGGAGCCATGCGTATTTCGAGAAGGTGCGGAACGTTCGAAACCGAAATGGGCTTCGAGATTGTAAATGCCCCGTCTTGATCGACGAACTTTAATCTGTAATAGTTATTTCCGGGCAATGGGGCACGGTCGATGGAGGAGTAGGAAGTCCGGCCGGTAGTTTCGGCGGATGCCGCGACCGAATCTATCACGGTAAATGACTTCGCATCGCTGGCGCGTTCGATCACAAATTGTTTGCTGTTCTTTTCCCAGGCTGTTTCCCAATTCAATGCAATCTGCCCGTTTTCGGCACTTCCCTTAAAATAAGTCAGATCGACCGGTAGGATAATGGCCTGCACATCGCCGTTGACGGATATTTCATCAAACCACAATGTACCGTAAATGTCCACCGGGTTGTAGGCATAAATGCGTAATGTGAAGGTGTTGCTGGAAAGATCAATGTAGCTGACGGGGATCGAGTAGCTGTTGAAAACGCCATTGTTACTGATCACAAATGCATTAAGATCGGCAGCAAACCCATCCATGCTCGTCCGCACTTTGACGCCGTTTGGTCCATTGGGCGAGCGGCGGAGGCGGAAGCCAATGGAGGTAATGTTGTATTTCAATGAACTGGCCGAAAACGTGAACTCCATGTAGCGCGAAGGCGAAAAGATCGTCGGCCAGGGCCTGATAATGTAACCGGCCACAATGGCCCCGCCGGTACTGTAAACTGTCGGCAACGTAAATGTGTTGGCACCACCTGCAAGGACAGCGCTGGAAGGGGAGAAATTGATGTGACTGGAAACGCCGGCCTGGGTGTAATCCATCGTCCATTTTACAGAGAACGGGTCCTGCGCATTAGCCCTGAAAACAAAAAGCAGTACCGCGACAATGGCCGCAGTACTGCCTGATAAAAGTTGACTGTTACTTTTCATGTGCGTGTTGTTTGAAGTAAAACTTACACTATCTGCTTTACTCTTTACGTAAAGCCATGAAAAAGGTAACAGCTTGTAGAATTAGAATTCTGCGCTTTTTGGATAACGCGGGAATGGGATCACGTCGCGGATGTTGCCCATGCCGGTCACAAACTGCACGAGGCGCTCGAAGCCCAGTCCGAAGCCCGAATGCGGCGCCGTTCCAAACTTGCGGGTATCGAGGTACCACCACAGGTTTTCAGGATCGATACCGATTTCTTTCACGCGGCCGAGCAGTTTCTCGTAATTTTCTTCACGCTGGCTGCCGCCGATGATCTCGCCGATGCCGGGAAAAAGAACGTCCATCGCACGTACCGTTTTGCCATCCTCATCGAGTTTCATATAGAATGATTTGATCTCGCGCGGATAGTTGGTGAGGATCACCGGTTTTTTGAAATGCTTTTCTACCAGGTAACGCTCGTGCTCGCTCGACAAATCGATGCCCCAGCCCACCGGGAATTGGAATTTGCCTTCTTTTTGCGGCTTCGATTTCAAAAGGATCTCGATCGCTTCGGTATAAGTCAAACGCTCGAACGGATTGTCGACTACAAAGCTCAGTTTTTCCAGCAATGGTAATGAACGCTCGTTCTGCGGTTTATTCTTTTCTTCTTCTGTCAGACGATTTTGAAGGAAATTCAAATCGTCCTTGCAGTTGGTCAAAGCATAGGAAATCACGCTTTTGACAAAATCCTCTGCCAAATCCATATTGTCTTCCAGTTCGAAAAACGCCATTTCCGGCTCAATCATCCAGAATTCCGCGAGGTGGCGCGTGGTGTTGGAGTTTTCGGCGCGGAATGTCGGCCCGAATGTATAGATCTTAGAGAGCGCCATCGCTCCCAGCTCGCCTTCCAACTGGCCGGAAACCGTCAGGTTCGCTTCACGTCCGAAAAAGTCTTCTTTATAGTTAATTGCGCCTTCCTCCGTGCGGGGCAGGTTGTTCAAATCGAGCGTGGTTACCCGGAACATTTCGCCGGCACCTTCTGCATCCGAAGCGGTAATGACCGGCGTATGCAGGTAGAAAAAGCCCTTATCATTGAAATACTGATGCACTGCAAATGCCAATGCGTGGCGAATGCGAAGGATCGCGCTAAACGTGTTTGTCCGCGGACGCAGGTGGGCGATCTCGCGCAGGAATTCCAGCGAATGCTTTTTTGGCTGCAAGGGATATTGCTCCGGATCAGCCGTGCCATACACTTCGATATCCGCGATTTTCACTTCCACCGCCTGCCCCGACCCTTGTGATTCAACGAGCTCTCCGGTTACTTTCAGGCACGACCCGGTGGTTACTGTCAACAGCAATTCGGCAGCAAACTGACCGGGTTCAGCCACTGCCTGGATATTGTGTATGGTTGAGCCGTCATTCAACGCGACGAAAATCGCATTTTTGCTTTCTCTTTTTGTTCTTACCCAGCCCTTTACGACAACCGATTGGTTTTCAGGCGCAGTTTGTAAAATTTCTTTGATTTGCAACGGTCCCATTTTGATCAATTCAATCTTTAAATGAATGCCGGATAAATGCCCGGTTTTTTACGAATGAGGCGCAAAATTACAAATTCGGTCACGAAAACCTATTGTAGACAGGCAACTTACTTTTCTGTGAAGCGCAATGATTGTACAGTCTGGTTTTCAGCTTAATTTTGTCCTCATCATCCTGATTAAAAACCTGCTGTTTTGAATAACCGAATTGCTATCCTATTATCGGTGGTCTTCCACCCGCTGATACTCACGACGTACCTGTTTGCACTACTCTTTCTCCTCGCGCCCGACCTTGTGGGCGTAAGCGCATTCGAACTGCCTGCGCTGGGTAGCTTGCTGTTGTTGCTTTGGCTTAACACCTTCATAGCACCCGCGATCATGATGTTTTATTTTAAAAAGACAGGTGTGATTACGTCGCTATATGTGGAAGATGCCGCTGAGCGCCGTTTGCCATATTTCTCCTGTATTGTGATTTATGCGCTCGCTACCTATGTGTTTGGCTGGAAACTGGAACCAATCAGTGAGCTGGCGCCGCAGATTTCGGTGATTCTGGCCAGCGTAACCCTTTCACTGATACTGGTTACGATGATCAGCAATTTCTGGAAGATCAGCGCCCATGCTACCGGTATCGGCGGGGCGATCGGCATGTTGTCCGGACTGATGGTCCGTTTTGATGAATTGGCACTGCTGACACCATTGCTGCTAACCATACTCATCAGCGGCTGGATCATGAGCGCACGACTGCAATTGAACGCCCATACGCCCGGGCAGATCATCGCCGGTATTTTTTGTGGGCTGCTCGTCAGTAGCGGCACGGTTTATTTTTTCTTTTGATACAAAACACTTCGCAACATGTATCAACACCTCATATTCGAAAAAAGCGACGGTGTCGCAAGGATCACCCTAAACCGTCCTGATGTGTACCACGCGCTGAGCCCTGCGCTCATCGCTGAGATCACGATGGCCGTCCAAACCGCTGGCGACGACAATTCAGTCCGCGCGGTGCTACTCACTGCTACGGGCGACAAAGCATTCTGTTCCGGCGCCGACTTGAAAGAGGCCGCTGCATCCGGCAAAAGTGCCGGTGAAATCCTGCGGGACTATTACGAACCCATGATCAACGCCATCCGGGACATCCCGAAACCCGTAGTATGCCGCATGAATGGCCTCGCTGTAGGGGCCGGTTGCTCACTCGCGTTAGCCTGCGATGTCGTCATCGCTTCCGAAGACGCCTACATGAGCCTCCTCTTCGTGCAAATAGGCCTCATGCCCGACGCCGGGGCCACATTCATGCTGCCCCGCCTCATCGGTATCGCCCGAAGCTTCGAGCTCGCCTCCACCGGCAGACGTATATACCCAGTCGAAGCGCAGGAAATAGGCCTTATCGCAAAAGCAGTAACACCGGAGCACCTCGACAAAGAGACCGAAAGGCTCATTACCCACTACCGCCATGCTCCAACCCAGGCCGTCGGGGCGATGAAGCATGCATTCAACCAATCGATGCATTCCAACCTCCCGCAAATGCTGGAAAGAGAGCGGGAAAGTCAGGAAACGCTGTTCGGGACCAAGGACGCAGCGGAAGGGATTGCTGCATTTTTAGAAAAGAGAAAGCCTGATTTTCAGGGTAATTAGCAGATTTTGCGAAAAATTTTCTTAAATTTATCTACGGACATTTGCGACTGCGGAATTCATCGCCTACATTTGCAGTCCAATTCGGAAACGGTTGCGTAGCTCAATTGGATAGAGCACCTGACTACGGATCAGGAGGTTTGGGGTTCGAATCCCTACGTGACCACGAATTAAGGCGCCTTTCACAAGATTGGCGCTTTTTTATTAGATTTCATCTGAGTGGTCCGCCACCGCGGTACGGATCAGGAGGTTTGGGCCGGGCCGCCGGGCGGTTCGAATCCCTACGTGACCACTTAGTTCAATACTAAAAAGCATCAAAAGGCCTGTAAATCAATGATTTACGGGCCTTTTTGTTTGTCAAAAAACGCCAAAAAATACAGGTTTTCGCAGTGTTTTGGTGAGCATTTGGTGAGCAGGCAAAAGGGGCCAAAAAAGGTGCTCACCAGAATCGCTGTAAATGGCTGTCTCATACCTGTTTACGGCATAAACATCTTGATTTTTGGGTGGTTGCAGTCGTAGTTTTATCAACCATTAAAACAGATTGCTATGTTGACAAACAGGTTCTCGATGCTTTTTTATCTTAAGAAGAGAAGCAACTATGTATCCGGCCCGCTACCGATTTACATTCGGGTTTCGATTGGAAGTGAAAGGTTTGAGCTGGCTACAAAGCGGGAGTGCGAGCCGGAAAAGTGGAATGCGGCTGCGGGCAGGAAAAACGGGACGCGGGAAGACACCCGGTTGCTTAATGCCTACCTTGATACCTTCCAGGCAAAAGTTTATGAAGCGCACCGGCAATTAATGTCCACAGGTAATGAGATTACCATTGAGGCCTTGAAAGCATCGGTCACTGGTGTTGCGGAAAAGAAGATCATGTTCCTAGAACAGTTCGCCAAACATAATGCGCGGCTTGTCGAATTGAAAGGCACCGACTATGCACATGGCACCATCTTGCGGTACAATACTTCGTACCAGCACACCAAGGAATATATCAAATGGAAATTCAAGTTAGGGGACATTGAGATTGAAAAACTGAGTTACGAATTCATCACAGACTTTGAATTCTGGCTTAAGACCCAAAAGAAATGCGGGCATAACACCACCATGCGCTATTTAGGCTACTGCAAGAAAATTGTTCTAGGTCTGATTAAAACGGGATTATTGCCCAGAGATCCATTCTTTGGATACAAGGTGCACAAGAAAGAAACGAACCGTGCAGCACTTACAGAAAAGGAACTTAAAGTGATAGCTAATAAGAAATTCCCATCTTCCCGGTTGTCACAAGTGCGGGATATTTTCCTTTTCAGCTGCTACACCGGGCTATCCTATGTGGATGTGCAAAAACCCACCCGTTCGGAAATTACGATCGGGCAGGATGGCGAGCAGTGGCTGATCATCAACCGGCAGAAAACAGATTCTCAATCCAGGGTATTACTCCTGCCAGTGCCTTTACAGATTATCGCTAAATACGAGCATGAGCCGCAATGTGAAATTAGTGGCAAGCTACTGCCTGTATCGAGCAATCAGAAAATGAATGCTTATCTAAAAGAGATAGCTGCGGTTTGCGGCATCGACCGGAATATTTCATTCCACATTGCACGGCACACATTTGCGACTACGGTTACGCTCTCAAATGGTGTTCCAATGGAGAGCGTGTCCAAAATGCTAGGGCATTCCAATATTCGGACGACGCAGATTTACGCTAAAATCGTGGATCGGAAGATAAGCGAGGATATGAGATCACTGAGGGAGAAATTGTCCAAATGATTTTTCTTGGAAGTCAGGGCATAAGTAAGTCACACAAAGTAAAAAGTGACGGGGTTTATCCCCTTGGCTGCAAATCCATGAGGCGGTTTAAGGAGCGGCGAGAGCCGGGGGCGCCTAGCCGCGGTAAATAGCCGATGGATTTGCGGTCGTCACTTTTTGCTTTGTATTTTTCGTTGCGCTGATTTGCAAATAGGTCGAATTATGATATGAGATATGGATGTAATACCTATCCACGAATAGTGCTAGTTTGATCGACTACTCTCCTGCGCATGAGCTGTTTATCCTTGAAGCAACGGTAGATGTTCATATAAATTGACGTGTCGCTCAGGTCGTATAAATAAGGCTGGATTGAAATACAGTTTTCATGTTCAAATAGCGCATTCAAAAGTGTTCGATCTGTATTGGAACAAGAGTGACCGTAAATAACAATATCAAAGTGACCTGCATCCGCGAAATCAATGACTTCTCTGTAGTATGGGCTACGAGTATACAGAACTGATTTGATGTGTTTTAAGAATTCATCACCTGACCTTTCAAGAATCGCCTGACTCTCGTCGAGTTCATCACCGTAACCAAATATTAGCGAGTCAGAGCTGCCATCATCTAGGTCGCCATGTATGTACCTCAATGAGGTCGTAATCCTATTACTACTATTATAATCTAAGTTGCAATTGTCTATCGCATTAAAATTTTCCGATTTGAATAGATAGTTTTGTATTGTCGCAGTATAGTTGAAACTGAGGAATAATACGTTTTCCAAATTGTCAGGCTCTTCGTGGTGATTGATAATTGAAATTTCTCCATATCTAGGAACATGCTTGCTATCCATCCTCGATTTTCTTATTGGTTTGCTTAGCAACTTTGATAGAATTTTTTTATCTAATGTTTTAGGGATAGTTATCTGGTCCTTCAAATATCTGTATAAGAGTTCAACTATCTGCTTGAGGTCATCATTTAAGTTTTTGGCAGTATAATTTTTTGGGATGATTCCGTTTGCGCTATTAGGTTTGCCTTGCATAATTCTTGTGAGGACATCTTTATAGTCATTTTCAAATCCTCCCCATGTGGTACTGCTTGAACTTGTAAAAACATAGCCAAGCAGTAGATTTCTAAAAGACACCTGTGCATTGCACACATCGTTGCCATTGTATCTAATAGAAACTCGCGCACATAGTTCTTCCCAAGATTTTATTACTTCTTCATTATGTTTAAAAGCAAAAAATTGAGGCTCGGTGCCATTAATAAGTATAGCTTCCGCAGATGTGAAATAAAAAAGTGGATGCAATTTGGAAATTTGTTCATGGCTACAAGCATTTACAAAGTCAACAAATTCATTACGAAGATATTTAATGAAGTCGCGATAACCAGTCAAAAGTCCATGTGCTATATCAAAGCCGTTACCTAAAATCACGATTCTATTCATGCCGGAGTTGTAGTTAAGGACGAAGGAAGATGGTTCAAAGATAAATCTCTTAGGTTCAACAAAGGTTATGAAGCAGTCGCAGCTAATAAGAAATTTCTAGATAGGATGATCAACGAACCTCAAAGTCCTAACGGCCAGCTCTTCTGCTTCTTACATTATTCAACTGATGCGACTTATATTCTCCATCTTTAAGACTTTTGCTGATGAAGAGCAAAATAATCCTAGATGCATCGCTCGGCAATCACCTTCGCACTATACTGCTTACCTAACGCACTTCCATGGAAAAAGAATTCGTGCGGTAATCAATGTAAGTTTCTGGCATGTGGTGTGGCCGCGTTTGGCTTTCAGATTGGCGTACTCATTGGGCGTTAACCGGAAGATTACAAGCTTTGTCGTGTTCGATTTTTCTTCTTTCATCACGATCCTATTTACACTTTCAAATATTAAAAACTCCTTCACAAACCTGGACCGACTTTGGAGGGGAAGGCCAGATCGGGTGCGCAGCAACCGGCGATTGTATTACAATCGTACATCTGGCCAGACGGGCAAAGCAGGCGGCTCGAATCGGTTGAAGGTCTTGGAAACTTGGCGGTCGAGTCGATTTGTGAAACTAGTTTATAGAGATGAGATTTACCTATCCTAGGTAAATTTGCCTTAGGATTGAAAGGTTTGATGGTTGTCGATAGGCTGTTTGGAGAAAGTCGAGTTTGGTCGAAAAGAGTTGAAAGTGACCAAACCTTTCAAAAAGTTATTTAGAACGAAGATGAATTTTCCCATTTGAATTTCGCGCCTAATTCAACTAAGCTCGGGCCGACGTCCGCGTGGGTGCGGACTACTACCATATAATAGTAAGCATGAAACCGGACGTTCGCGCGAGCTTTCTGAAAGAAAACGTGTTTTGCGGTGACTACTAGTTTCCGTAATTTTGATTTACTTAAAACACCTCATCTCTATATGCGTTATATTAAGGTTGTTCTGCTTCTTGCAATGGTCATTTCATCCTGTAAAAAAGACAAGCAAGTCCCGGTACCCGCCGAAGAAAAAATATCGGTTTGTTTTACTCTTTCACCGGTTGAGGACTTTGCAATCGACTCACTGATCACTTTTACAAACTGCTCTGACTCGGTTGGTGTAGCCTACGAATGGAATTTTGGAGACGGTAACACGAACAGCGGCCGGCATACAACACATGCCTACACCGAACCAGGCGAATACGAAGTCAAACTGGCTGTATCCAGGCCAGGAACAACACCGGTCGTACTTAACAAAAAGATCGTGGTACGGATCAAAGAGCGTTATGTTGATCTGCTTTCGATTACCAAGCCAACAGATTTTGCAGAGGCAAGAGATGGTTCGATTTACGTGATGGGCAACACAAACGATAAAACGGACGCGAAGCTGTATCTATCCAAATTCGATAAAAACCTGAGACTAAGATGGACAAAATACTGGTCAGATAGTCATAGTACCGTCTATCGCAAAATCGACGTCGCGCCAGATGGAGGGCTTTTAATGGCTGGAAGTTGGGATGAATATGATTATCGGGGGCCACTATGTATTATGAAAACCGATAGTACCGGAAATGTTGAATGGACGAAATCGTACCCGCTGGACATGGGTGTATCAATTGATATACGGAGTTCTTCGGACGGAGGAATTATCATTATTGCTGAAGAGGAAGGCGACCTGGAAGGTTATGGCATTAAAATAGGTTTTACTTCCATGATCAAACTAAATGCAGACGGCACCCTTTCGTGGAGAAAAGTTTTCAACAAGGAGCGCTTTTTTGGCGCCGGAAATATTCTTCCATTGCCCGACGGATACCAGTTTGCAGCATCAGGCACTAGTTTGAATGGCTGCGCTAACTGCTATGACTCTCTGGTTGTCTTAAAAACTGATTTCTCAGGCAAGCTCATACTTCGTAAATCCCGACTTCGTGCACCAATGAGCGCTGTTGGCGGCACCTATATGGCAGCGACTGAAAACTATATATTTACCAATGGCCCTGGCCCAGCATTCACATTGCTCGATGCCACCGGCAAGTTTTCAAATGAATTTCCAATACCTTCGGACCATTCAAATTGGGTAAGCAGTACTTCTACCGGACACTTTGTTACGGGGTCAGGATTTACACATTGGAATGGCTTACTGCTAACGCTTTTTGATGAAACAGGCGTCATGAAATGGACTAAACGTCTGGGAAGGCGTAACAAAACGTGTTTCCCAGAACGTGGATTCGGCACCTTCGCTTCTCAGTTGAAAGACAACTCAATTTTATTCGTTGGCACGAGCTACAAAGATTGCCCCAATGAGCAGGAAAGCTCCATGTATCTTGTCAAGGTAAATGAGAACGGCGATATTTTGTAGCTGAAATTTTAATAGAGTGTCGCCCCAACACCAGCTTGCGACGTTCGTGACAATCGAACCCCAAATTGATTTCCAAACAAAAATTCATCAAATCATTGTCGATAAGCAAATTATATCTTAATTTAATTCATCGATTGCACCAATCCCAAAATCAGGTGAGCAGCCGGTGAGCAGCCCTTCTGAGCTACATTTACGCATTGAAAATCAATAAGTTATAACGTAGATTCGAATCCCTACGTGACCACGAATTAAGGCGCCTTTCACAAGATTGGCGCTTTTTTTATTAGATTTCATCTGAGTGGTCCGCCACCGCGGTACGGATCAGGAGGTTTGGGCCGGGCCGCCGGGCGGTTCGAATCCCTACGTGACCACTTAGTTCAATACTAAAAGTATCAAAAGGCCTGTAAATCAACGATTTGCAGGCCTTTTTTCTTTGGTCGAAAGTGCCGAAATATGCATGTTTTGCCAAAATTCTGGTGAGCATCTAGTGAGCAGCAGTTTTGATAAAAAAGTGCCCACCAGAATGCCTGTAACTCACTTGATTTTAGCATGTTCAGGTGATTTCAGCATGTTCAGGCATTAAACATCTCGATTTTCTGACGGTCGCAATCCTAGTTTTATCATCCATTAAAATCAGATTGCTATGTTCACAAACAGTTTCTCTGTGCTCTTTTACCTGAAAAGAAGGAGCAATTATGTTTCAGGAGACCTCCCCATTTACCTACGGATAACCGCCAGTGGCCATCGCATCGAATTAGCAACAAAGAGGACCTGCGAGCCCGAAAAGTGGAATTCTGCGGCAGGCCGCAAAAGCGGAACCAAAGAGAATACACGGTCCGACCAAAAGTGCGGCCATAATACGACAATGCGGTATATAGCCTATTGTAAGAAGATTGTATTAAGCTTAATAAAACTCGGACTCTTACAAAAGGACCCTTTCTTCGGCTTCAAAATTCGAAGGAAGGAAGTGAATCGCGCTGCACTCACAGAGAGAGAACTGAAAACTATCGGGTCGAAGAAGTTTCCGTCAGCGCGCCTCACCCAGGTACGAGACATTTTTCTGTTTAGTTGCTATACCTGTTTGTTGTACGGGATCTTTCCATGATTTATCTAAAAATTTATGTAAATAATTAAATCTCAAGCAACCGTTTGTTACTTATTTGTGTCTGGTTGTTACTTCACATCTTAACAATTCAATCGAGACAAACTTATGCGACACATGTACCAATTTCGCTTCCCAAAACACCAGGAGATCCTGAGGTCAGGTGGATGGATGACTTACATAATTATGGCATGCCTGCTTTTTGCCTTTCAAAATGCGATCGGTCAGCAGGCGAACTCTACCACGTCTTTGTTTTCCCTGGCTTCACAAGATGATTTGTCGAAAATTTCACAGCAAAGGGCTGGCAAAATTCAGCAAATGGAGCGAACAGGATTGTACAAGCAGGTTTTGCCGGTAAAGATCGGAGACCTCGCCAAAATCCAGAAAAAAGGAGTGCTCACCTTTAATATTCCTGGGTCGTCTGAGGAACTAACCTATTATGCCCGCCAGGTCGATGTAGAGTCCGAGACGGAATTCAAATGGATGGGCGTTTCGAAGGATGAAGTTTCCACAGCCCTATTTATTTGCGAAAAGGGACAGTTGTTCGGTGCGTTCAGATTTAATAATCGTCATTTTCAAGTTTTCACTCTAGAAAACGGAATTTCCGTTCTGCAGGAAGACAGGAACGACCTGGAAGCGCACTGCGATGCCGACAAAGGCGGATTTGCCCTACCGGATGCGAAGGATCCGGCGCATAATGACCAAGACGAAAATGCGAGAATGGGCGTTTGCTCTGAGCCCATGCGGGTTTTCGTCGCATACACCGCAGCCGCGGCTAGCGCCGTAGCGAATATTGGCCAGACCATCACCTTATCTGTTCAGCAATACAATCAGACAATCGATAATTCAGGAGCCACGGAGCTTGCAAATAAAATTACGCTTGCCGGAACGCAGCTGGTGACTTTTTCCAGTAATAGCCCGGAGACGGCGGCAAGCGCAGGTGAGGCGGCTGCACGACTACGCGATAATGCAACGATCCAGAATCTCAGAAATCAATTTAATGCCGATTTAGTTATCGGTCTTATCGATGCAAACTTCGGTGGCACAGTCGGCTCAGTAATAACCATCCCGGCTGATAATACGAATTATTGCGCAGTCGTTCTGGCCACAGCTTCCAGCCACACCGCCAGTTACACATTTACCCATGAACTTGGGCATCTTGTCGGCGGTCGCCATGAAGGCGACACCAACCCGCCCGCTTATTCACACGGGTATAAGTTTGGTGCTAACCGGACGATGATGCATACGTTTGATATCCTGAGCAATCGCATCATGTATTTTTCCAACCCATATATTCAAATCGCCGGGACACCCATTGGCACACCGGGTACCAACCACGTTGCACGCGTTATCTCGGAAACAAGTTGGAAAGTGGTCAACTTCCGTCCTTCGGTGGGAACTCCTTTTCACGCCACGATCGACGGCCCCAGCGGAATCGGCAGCTCCGGCAATTACCGTTGGGAACTTCTTTACTTCTGCCGGAACATCGTATCCACTACATGGCAGTACAGTTTCGATGGCTTCACCTATAACACGTATTGGGGAGGCGGGGATATGATGGATTACTACGTAAACGAAAGCCAGAATGGCTCGCTGTTTCTGAGATGCGTGATCATAACTGATCAGGCCCAAACCTATACCACTAGCAAAACGGTGAATGTCAACATTTGTCCGGGATGTCGGACTACCGAAACACCAGTCACACAATCAGAATCGGAAACTGCATTCTATTCTGTGTCTCCGAACCCTGCAAATAATAAAATCAAAATAAACTATTCAATAAGCCAGAAGTCCGACATTCACGTAGAGCTGTTCGATCTGTTGGGAAGGAGCCATATTTCTAAACCAGTGAAAGACGTTCCCTCAGGAAATCACACCGAACACATGGACATTAGCAAATTGACAAGCGGCTTATATATTTGCAGGTTAACCCACGGCGGAAAAACGATCAGCAAACCATTCGTAGTAACCAAATGAGCAAAAGCTTAGCAACGCGTTCTCTATTCTTTCTCCTTCTCACCCTTGGCCTAGCATGCAAGGATGGAAAGGAAAAAGCCTTTGACCCCTGGACCTATGACGGCGAATATCCGCAAAGTATGAACGGCGATAAAATCAAAACTTACATTCCGGAAATCCAGGGGGGAGAAATTGATGCCCGCTTCAACGGACATACATGGGACCATGCACCGTTTCTGGAGACGACAGCCCACATATGGAACCCTCCCAACTCCGTGAGCGATCAACAAGAAATCAGTATCAGCATTCAATCGCTTCTTACCCGCGCCCACATTGAGCCATGCATATTTGAAAGCTTCTACTTTCGAGTACCGTTAAAGATCGGACGCCTATCGCTGAATGAATACGCCAGCGGCATGCAGTACGAGTACAATGTTACTGATTTTACCAGCATGAACTGCGACGCGGGTAAAGATCACTACAAGCTGAACGCTGGCAAACAAAGCTGGGTCGAAATAACAAGCTACGATTCGACCACCCGTGAAATCCAGGCAACATTTGAGGTTAGTTACCAAATGGAGGACCGGAATTCCGACTTTGGACCTATTTATCCGGAGCATGTAAATATTCAGGGGAGAATTAAAACCGTGGCGAGTAAACGGAAGTGATACGATAATAGGCTCCGATTTAACTTCGGAGCCTATTCTGTCATCTTACGAAAACTCTTCCAACCTCATGCGGAAAAGCTTTGAAGCCTTTTTTAATAAGCAGTTATTCGCTCGACTTACCAAGCAACTTCAAATTCTGCAACTTCCTTCCCAGCTCGTCGTCTGCGGCTAGTTTTCGAAAATCTTCGTGCAGATTTTAAACCCTCAAAACTTTGAAGTATGCCCCGATAGAAACACTCGGATTACCTTTTTCAATGTGATACAGTGTGGTGCGGTCTATTCCTGCCCGTTCAGACACCTGAATGGTCGTAAGTTTCCGACGCTTGCGAGCCAGTTTTATGTTTTCGCAGAGTTGTTCCAGTATTTTCAGAAATCTAGGCAGAAGAACCAGCTTTTTGGTTGCCATAATGTTGATTATTATCAATAAAAATATCGAAAGTGTTGGTAACTGACAACGTTAGCAGTTGTGAACGAAGCATTTTGTCTCTGACAGATTATTCGATCGACCAGCCCCTTCTGCTCTAACACTGTCAACCATCCTTTCGGATCGCATCGATGAAATTCAGTGCAGCCTTTGCGAGATCGCTATCCGGATATTCTGCCAGCATTCGCTTGTAGTAAGAAATCGCTTTCTCACCTTCTCCAATTTGAGTGTAACTAAAGGCGATATTATTCAATGCCATTTCTCTGAATGAAATTTTCGAGGAGCTCAGAAGAATCAAATAGCGGTACTTATCAATCCAAGGGTAGCTATTTAAAAAATCATAGCTAGACTGAAACCCGGGGATTGCATTTCTGAACTCACCCGCTTTGAGAGATTTAACAGCTTGATTATGATCCTTCAACGCAAGGAACCGGAGCAAATTGGATATTACGAGATAAGTGCCTGCCCCGAAAATCACAAACTGATCAGTTCCCATTATATAATAGACCGCCGTTAAAAGGGCCATAAATCCTAGCTGGGGAATCAACGATACCCAGGCGATCTGCTGCTTTACGACAGGAAGGCTCATAAGTTTGAGAATGGATATTAGGAAGCCGTAAATTGTAAGAAATATCTGAAAACCCGGTCTGATGAAAGCCCGTATCTGTCTTTACTGGATGGTGACGATCTGGCCTAACTTCTCGCTGGTTTGCTTGGGATCTTTGAGATCATTACCGACAATCGCGTAGACTTCGTACCTGCCTTTGGGAACTGATGCCGGAATTGGAAATTGACTGAATGTGGGTCCCCAACAAAGTACGGTCTCCCGCGAACCGGTACTTGGCAAAATGTATTCCTGCCCTGTCCCCAAGTTCCTCATGCGAAGTGATACCGCGGTAGTTTCACTATCATACCGATAACGAATATCAGCAACGATATTCTCGCTTTTGTGAAGAACATTGGTCGATTCATAAAAATAACATACACCTGATTTCAGCAGCGACGGCCGGGATAGGATTCTCAGATGCGGTTGCGTTTCGGCTGCCATGAAATTAAAATTCGCGTAGGGCGGATACGGATAGGATAGCGGCTGGTATTCTTTTGAATCTATAAAAATCTTCGCGTGATAGTTACCGGGTTTGATGTTGTCGGGCATATTTAAAACCAGGGTATTAAAATCCTTTCTGACCAGTGCTATTTTAACGGCACTTGCAAAGTCATTTTCAAGTTGCAACTCATACGTATGGTTCGGGTCCAGATTGAATCCCGATAGCGTATACAAAGGACTCCCGGCCACGAAAAATCCGCCAACCTGATCAATTTCGGGTTTTCCATGCTTGACTTTAATTAGTCCGGGCCGATCCAGTACCTTACCTGCCCACTGGATTGTAACATCAAAAACATCCGCAGGAGTTGTTTTGGGAATGTCGATCCAAATCTTGTCACTTACCGATCCCTCGCTCACGAACATAGCAGACATTATCTCAAACACTTCACCTGAACGCTTGCTTTTCATGCTCACAATCGGGAAATAGTGAAAGTTACCCTTCTCGTCTACAAAGGGAATACTACCAATATTCTCGATAGGTATCTGGATATGCGTATCGTGCGTAATGGTTACCTCATATTGCGCTGTATCTCCTTTCACATCTAACGGAACCGCAGGAATAACACAGATCCCAAAGGATTGATCTCCATAATTTTCGCTACTAACGTCCAGGAAAAAGCCATTGGATTCATATCGGATACCTTTGCTGATATCAGTTTCAAGATTAAAGCCTTTATTCATTTTAATGGATGGCAATATTATTTTGCCGTGCGCATAATCCAGAGGCAACCTGATAAATATGATCCTATCGACGAAAGAAATATTTTCCTGGCTAACGCCTTCCACCTTAAACTCCTGGAATGCAAAGGAAGCATCCTGGATAGCTGGCTGCGGATCCGCCGACCTGTCTTTTTTACAGGAAAAAAGGGTTAGAAAAATGAATAGTAAGATCAGGTTTTTCATAGCTGGATTTCTTTGTTGCCTTACAATGGAATCGGTGGATATATTAGCGAATGGTCTGCTTGACCGAGACAGAATCTTTCGCATTCGGGAGCAATAATTGCTTATATATTTTCCGGTGGTTATTTACACTCAGACCGGCCCTTACCTTGATTTAATTTCCAAATATAACTTGTCGGTAGACGTGATACGAATGTGTTCGGGATCATTTCTTGCCGCCGTATTTATTCAGCTCAGCAGGAAACATAATCGTTAGCAATACGAATATCAGCAGGAAATTAAACTCGACTCCATTGCGCCCGCCGCCGACTACAAACCAGCCTTCTTTGAAATGTACCATTACAATACCTGCAAGCAGGATTAATATGGTAATGCCGCCTGCCCACCTGACATATTTTTGGAAAAGCAAGCAAATTGCGCACAATACATGAGATAGCTTTATGGCCCAGGCGATGGGCACTCCGGCCGGTGCAAACCCCACCTGATTCAAATAGAGGTTTCCAAAATCGTTGATGCCATTATCTAACATACCCGGCACGCTATGCGCCAGCAGGATCACGATAACCGCAAACCGTAGCAAAAATGTGCCGTTGATAACATGCATGGGTTTCCTTTGGTTAGTATTGTCATCAAGCCTACCTCCCCCCAATCAACCGCTCCAACCTTCCCATCATCTCATCCTTCTCCTTCAACATCCGCTCATAAAGCGCAATTTTCTCCTCGTGAAGCTGGATAATCTTTTCGACTGGATGAAAGTTGATGGTGCCTTTGTTGAAGGAGTTTTCAAAGGCCTTTTCGTGAAATGTATTTGAAATAATATTCACCGCCTGCTCCTCATCGAAATTCCGAATCGCCTCGGCCGGGATTTTTAGTATCGCTGCCACCTGCTCCAAAATGTCGGAATCGATCTTCTCCTTTTGTTCCAGGAGGGAGATTTTTTGCTGGTTCCAGTCGTCGCCGAGCTCAAACGCAAGTGCGTCTTGCTTAATCGATAACATCTCTCTGAAGCGTTTCAAATTGCGGCCTTCGTGGATCTTCGGGTTGGAGGTAGTGGGTGTCATAAAGCGCATTGTTTTGTTGAAGGGCAATTTATATAAATCCGTCGGAAAATTTCGGGGGGTTGGATGGAAGTTGCCGCGGAGATTTAATTCAGATGCCGGTACTCATTAGGCGTAACGCCTGTTTTTTGTTTGAAAAGCCTCGTGAAATGTTGCTGATACTTAAATCCAAGTTGATAAGCAATTTCACTCAGCGATTGATTGGCTTCGAACATCTTCACTTTCGCCTCATCAATTAACCTCGATTGAATGAAATCCAGCGCAGTGTGCCCGGTTTCTTTTTTGATTAAATCACCAAAATAATTGGGAGACAAATGCAGCTTTTCCGCGCAGTAAGCCACGCTGGGCAGGCCTGTTGTCTGCGATTTTCCTGATTTGAAATAATCGTTCAGCAACTCCTCGAAACGCATCAGAATGTCCTTATTGACATTGCTGCGGGTAATAAACTGCCGGTCATAAAACCGCATGCAATAGTTCAGAAACAGCTCGATATTGGAGACGATCAGCGTTTTGCTGTGCTTGTCGATATTCTGATCGATTTCGGCATTAATCTTTTCGAGACAATCGACAATCGTTTCTTTTTCTTTTTTGGACAAATGCAATGCTTCATTTACCTCGTAGGAAAAGAAGGAATAATCCTTGATCACCCGTCCCAAATGTGTTCCGGCGATCAGATCGGGGTGGAAAACCAGCGCATAACCCGAGGGTTTGGTGACTACTCCTTTGCTATCGATGCCGTAGACCTGTCCGGGCGAAATGAAAACCAGCGTGCCGTCTTCGTAATCGTAGGGCTGGCACCCGTAAGTGATGTCACCGCATTTGATATTCTTGAAAAAAACGGCATAGATGCCCATATAGCGCCGAAAGTGCTGCACCGTGGGTATCTCATTGAAATTGATGACGCTCACCAGCGGATGAAGCGTGTCCACGCCGATCCAGTTGTTGTATTGCTTTACCGTATCTATTCTTTCTACCTGTTCCATATTCCTGCATTTTCCAGACCAAATATAACACCACCGGCAAGCCCGATTCTATATGACAGGTGTAATCAGTAAAAGTGGTATATAAAACTGTAACCTGTATAAAACCGGTGTGAGCTGCTTGGGCGACCTTTGTCCTATTCAATGGCACAATAATCGTATGGCAATGATACATTTCAATCAATCAATTACTTACGTGCTGCTCGGGGCAATGCTTTCGACTGCGGCATATTCACAAACTAAAAATCAGGCAACCATGACACAAGTGGCCGACACACCTCTTTTTCCGAAAGGGAATCCGTTACCAGACAGTTATTTCACCGGAAGTGCGTTTCTGACGCCACTGATCGCGAAAGACAAAAACAACGATTTCATGATGGGCAGCGTGACTTTCGAGCCGGGAGCGCGCACTCACTGGCACACGCACCCGAGAGGGCAAGTTTTGATCGTAACAGAAGGAGCAGGTTTTTACCAGGAAAAAGGCAAACCAGCCCAGCCCATTCAAAAGGGCGACGTTGTCAACATCCCTGAAAATACAGAGCACTGGCACGGGGCGGCTGCAAAAACGAAAATGGTCCATATCGCGATCACTAACTACGAAGGAGAGACCAATGTAGTTTGGCTGAAACCGGTTTCGGAGGAAGATTACAATGTCGTTAATAGACAGTAAAAAACAATCAGCATGAGCCGGTTCAAACTTCTGTTACTGCTTATTTTCATTCTTAGCGCAACTGCCATGAAGGCACAAAATAAATCAGTCCAAAACCAGGCCTTAACCCCTCAGCAGCAAAGCATTTCCATCATTTCCGGATTGACTGCGACTGGCGATATGGAAGGCTTATCGACGCAGCTCAATGCAGGTTTGGATGCGGGACTGACGGTGGAGGAAACCAAGGAAATCCTGGTTCAGCTTTATGCTTACTGCGGTTTTCCAAGAAGCCTGAATGCGATCAGCACGTTGATGAATGTCGTTGAAAAGCGAAAGGCGAGCGGCAAGAATGACAACCAGGGAAAAGCAGCATTAACCCAAAAAAACCCTTCCAACAAATACGAGCAGGGCCGGAAAGTGCTGGAAACTTTGACCAAAACACCACAAACTAAACCAGCTCCCGGCTTCGGCGAATTTGCCCCCCGAATCGATGCATTCCTGAAAGAGCATTTGTTTGCCGACATTTTTGAAAGCGAAGTACTTACTTTCCACCAACGGGAAATTGTCACTATTTCTGCATTGACTGCTATGCCGGGCGTCACATCGCAATTGCAGGCTCACGTGAAAATGGGTACGAATACGGGCATCACCGAAAACCAGCTCGTCGAAATTGCAGACCTGATGGAGAAACACGTCAGCAAAACGCAGGCGAATACATTACGGACGATCATCTCGAAATCTTTGAGCCCCGTCATTGAAAAGGATATGATGGTGCGGATTTCGGAAATCGAGATCGTACCTGAGTTTCTGGCGGAATATAATGCCATTTTGAAAGAAGAATCCACATTGTCGGTCGAAAAGGAACCGGGCGTGGTGGCTATTTTTCCAATGTCTGTCAAAGAGCAGCCCCATCAGATCCGGATCGTAGAGATCTATGCCGACAGCGCCGCTTACCAGTCGCATTTGAAAACCCCGCATTTTCAGCATTATAAAACAACCACATTGGAAATGGTCAAAGCCTTAAAGCTCGTGGACATGAATTCGCTTGACCCGGACATGATGCTGGAAATTTTTAAAAAACTGAAATAATGAGAAACGCATTCAGACAGAAACAATACTGGATGACAATGGCGCTCGGTCTATTTTTCCTGGGTATCATGGCTTGTAAATCAGACGATAACATTCCCGCCGAAAATCTGGAAGAAAAGGTGGATGAAACCAGTACGCCGCCTGGGGATTCAACGGGTAACCGGTTAAGGATCAGGATTGGATCAACTACTTTTTCAGCAACGCTTTTGAATACTGCCACGGTAACGGCATTCAAAGCCAAGCTGCCAATGACGGTAAACATGAGCGAGCTGAACGGAAATGAGAAACTTTATAATTTCCCGTCCAACCTTCCTGCCAATGCTTCGAACCCCGGAACGATCCGTAACGGAGATCTGATGCTCTACGGCTCCAACGTGCTGGTATTGTTTTATAAGAGTTTCCCGACATCGTATTCCTACACCAGGCTTGGGCGCATTGATGATGCCGCGGGTCTTGCCGCAGCAGTGGGATCGGGTAATGTGACAGTGACGTTCGAATTGGAATAAAGAGAATATAATGAATGAAGAACAAGACCTATTCGCGCGGTTACAGGCCGGTGAACTGCTTCGAAAAGATGATCCTGAATACGGGAAGTTCGCGGAGGTAGTTTCCCGGACGATCCGGTTATGTGTGCAAATGAATGCCACCGCGACGGAATTGGACCAGGTACGAGCGCAACTCAGTGAAATCATTGGGAGTAAAATAGACGACTCAACTACCATATTCCCTCCGTTTTACACCAACTTCGGCCGATCGATCCGACTGGGCAAAAACGTGTTTATCAATCACGCGTGCTCGTTCCTGGACATTGGCGGGATAACGATCGAAGACGACGTACAAATCGGTCCGCGAGTGAACCTTACCTCCGAAAACCATCCACTCGACCCCGGCGACCGCACTACGCTCATCCCGAAACCGATTGTCATCCAACGAAATGCATGGATCGGCGCCGCGGCCACGATCCTTCCTGGTGTGACGGTGGGAGAAAATGCCATTGTCGCGGCCGGTGCGGTAGTCAGCCGTGACGTTCCTCCGAATACAGTCGTGGCCGGGATACCGGCAAAAGTTGTAAAAGAACAGGTTTAACTATAAGTGCACGATCATGATAGAAACAACAAACATCAAAGCGTACGGCACGGCAGCGGCCGAAGCACCTTTAAATCCGATGGATATCCAACGCAGAATTCCTACTGCGCACGACGTACAAATCGAGATTCAGTACTGCGGCGTCTGCCACTCCGACCTTCATACCGCCAAAAATGAATGGCGCGGCACGATTTACCCCTGCGTTCCGGGTCACGAAATTGTCGGCAAAATTATTCGCGTCGGCGATCACGTGAGCAAGTTCAAAGTGGGCGATATCGTGGGCGTGGGTTGCATTGTGGATTCCTGTCGAGAGTGCCAGTATTGCCAGGAAGGTTTGGAACAATACTGCGAGCCGGGAATGACCGGCACCTATAATTCGCCAGACAAATATCTGGACGCGCCCACTTTTGGCGGCTATTCTGAAAGTGTTGTGGTCGATGAAAATTACGTCCTGCGCATTCCCGAAAACCTGGATCTGGCGGCGACCGCTCCGTTATTATGCGCTGGTATCACTACTTTTTCACCATTGAGGCACTGGAATGTAGGACCGGGTCAGAAGGTAGGTATTGTGGGAATCGGCGGTTTGGGCCATATGGGGATTAAGATCGCCAAAGCAATGGCCGCCCACGTGATCGCATTCACTACGTCCGAATCAAAATTTGCAGAGGCGAAGCGGCTTGGTGCTGATGAAGTGGTGTTGTCGAAAGATGAGGAGCAGATGGGTGCTTACACCGGTAAGCTCAATTTTATTCTTGACGCCGTTTCGGCAGAGCATGATATCAACGCCTACCTGAATCTGCTTCGCGTAGACGGCTCGCTGGCGCTTGTTGGCGCTCCTGAAAATCCGCTGCCCGTTGCTGCTTTCAGCCTGATTATGGGACGAAAAAGCTTTGCCGGTTCCATGATCGGCGGCATTGCAGAAACACAGGAAATGCTGGATTTCTGCGGAGAGCATAACATCGTTGCGGACATTGAAATGATTGACATTCAGGAGATCAATGAAGCGTACGAACGATTGCTCAAAGGCGATGTGAAATACCGTTTCGTCATTGATATGGCGTCTATCCGGGAAAAAAGTTAACAAAATTGACTTCAGGTATGTCATGAGACTGCCTGAGATCAAGGCTGCCTGGCTCGATCTTTATAGCGTCCGGCACCTGGCCTCGTGCACTAATCAACAATCACCATGGACAAACACAAATCGACAGAAAAGCCTGAAAAAGAGCTTTCCAGCGAATCCCGGCGCGATTTTCTGAAAACCACTTCCATTCTGACTGCGATAGCCGTTGCGCCCGCGACGGTTGCCAAAGCAGCCGAATTCAATTTGGGAGAGAAAATGAGCACCGCATTTGAAACTACCCCCGTGAACCTGACTGTCAATGGTGTCAAAAAGCAGTTGAATCTGGAGCCGCGTGCAACATTGTTGGACACCTTGCGTGAGCAGCTGGATTTGACCGGAACTAAAAAGGGCTGTGACTATGGTCAATGCGGTGCGTGCACGGTGCATGTAAATGGCCAGCGCGTGCTTTCCTGCCTGAGTCTGGCGATAATGCATGAAGGTCAGGAAGTTACCACCATTGAAGGGCTGGCAAAAGGACAGGAGCTCCACCCGATGCAGCAGGCTTTCATTAAACACGATGGCTTCCAGTGCGGTTACTGCACGCCGGGACAAATTATGTCTGCCGTCGCCTGCATTCAAGAAGGTCATGCCAATAATGAGGCTGACATTAAGGAGTTTATGAGCGGAAATATTTGCCGCTGCGGGGCGTATCCCAACATTGTGAAGGCGATTCAGGAAGTTAAAAACGGGGGGCGGAAATCATGATACAATTTCAATACGAGCGCGCGGCCACCACGAAGGCCGCTATCAATGGCCTGGCGAACAGTACCCATGCAAAGTTCATTGCCGGCGGTACTAACCTGGTGGATCTGATGAAGCGGAATGTCATGGCGCCCACCAAACTGGTGGACATCAATAGGGTCCCTTTGAAAGATATTCAGCAGCTAAATGGCAAAATCAGCATTGGCGCATTGGCATTGAACAGCCAGGTAGCTGATCACCCATTGATCCTGGAAAAGCACCCGCTTCTTTCACAAGCATTGAATGCGGGCGCTTCCGCGCAAATCAGGAATATGGCGACGGTGGGCGGCAACATGATGCAGCGTACGCGTTGCCCTTATTTTTATGATACCGCACTTCCGTGTAATAAACGGGAACCGGGATCCGGCTGCGGCGCGCTGGAAGGAGTAAATCGGATGCACGCGATTTTCGGGACGAGTGAACAGTGCATTGCCGTTCACCCGAGCGATATGTGCATTGCCTTGGTGGCTTTGGATGCGAGTGTCATCGTAGCAGGTCCGAAAGGAGAAAGACGCATTCCGTTTGAAGAATTCCACAGGCTTCCGGGTAATCAGCCTGAGAAGGATAATGTGCTGCAAAACAATGAAATGATCATTTCAGTCGAAATACCAGACAATGAATTGAGTAAAAACGCCCATTATTTTAAGGTCCGCGATCGTGCTTCCTATGCCTTTGCGTTGGTGTCGGTGGCTGCTGCTTTGACTATGGATGGAAAGGTGATCAGGGATGCGCGACTCGCAATGGGTGGCGTGGCGCACAAACCCTGGCGGTTGAGAGAGGCGGAGAGATCACTTGCGGGCAAAACTGTTTCGGAGGAGACTTTCAGGCAGGCGGCGGAAATTGCGATGCAGGGGGCGAAAGCTTTTAAATACAATGCATTTAAACTGAAACTCGGCCCGAATGTGATCGTGGAAGCGCTGAAAAATGCGGCTGGCCTGGTTTAATCCTAATCCCTGAAATGAAAAGATCATGACTGAAGCATTTTTTGATAAAAAAGATTACAAACCGCTCGACAGGGTGGATGGGCGTCTGAAAGTGACGGGCACCGCCAGATACTCGGCGGAATATGCATTGCCCAACATGGCTTACGCCGTGCTGGTCGGCAGCAGCATTGCAAAGGGTACCATCAAAAGCATTGATTCCAAAGCAGCTGAACGTGCCCCGGGTGTACTGGCCGTGATTTCGCATTTGAATGCGATCAAAGTGCCGGGTTACCAGCCCAAAGGCGAGCATCCATCTGAGCCTTCGACGCAAGGTCAACCGTTGCGCGTGTTTTTTGATAATAAAATTGTTTCAAACGATCAGCCCATTGTGGCGGTTGTAGCAACCAGTTTTGAAAAAGCGCGGCACGCGGCAACTTTGGTAAAAATCCAATATCACAAAGAGGAGCACCAGACGAATCTGGAAGCAAATTCAGAGAAAGCTGTGCTGCCCGCTTCGGGCAAAAAGAACCCGAAATCTCCGACAGCAGATTACGACCGCGGTCAGAAAGATGCATTCGAAAGTGCAGCGGTGAAGTTTGAAGCGGAATATGTGTTGCCCACCGAGGTGCACAATCCGATGGAGTTGCAGGCGATTACGGCACATTGGGAAGCCGACGATAAGCTGACCGTTTATGACAAAGTGCAGGGCACCAAAATGACCCAGAAGAATTTTGCCAAAGAATGGAACATCCCGGAAGCAAATGTAAAGTGCATTGCCACTTTTGTGGGTGGTGCATTTGGAAACGGGTTGCACAACTGGCCGCACGAAACGGCGGCAATCATTGCTGCCAAACAGGTGAAACGGCCCGTCAAACTGGTTTTGACCCGCGAGCAAATGTTTACGATGGTGGGTTACCGGCCCCGTACCTGGCAGAAGATTCAGATCGGCGCTTCCAAAGATGGAAAACTGGTTGCTATCAACCACCAATCTATTGGCCAGACATCGAGTTACGAGGAATTTACTGAATCGACTTTGCAGCAAACGCGGATGATGTATGCCTCGCCCAATGTAAGCACGCGTTACCGCATTTTGCCGCTCAATGTCGCAACGCCGATCTGGATGCGCGGACCGGGTGAAGCGACCGGCGCTTTTGCCCTGGAATCTGCAATGGACGAAGTGGCGCATGCCATCGGAATGGACCCGGTTGATTTCAGGCTATTGAACTACACCGAATCCGACCCCGATAAAAACATGCCATGGTCTACCAAATACCTGCGCGAATGTTACGAGGAAGGGAAAAAACGGATCGGATGGGAAAACCGGAAACTGAAACCGGGCTTAGTACGCGACGGAGAATGGCTGGTGGGCTACGGAATGGGGACCGGAACATTTGGTGCAAACAGGAATTCTGCGACCGTTCATGCAGCGCTGGACCGCGAAGGTAATCTGGTAATGCATTGCGCGATCACGGATATTGGCCCGGGAACAGGAACGGCCATGGTTCAGATCGCGTCAAACACGACGGGTATTTCCACCGGGAACATCACCTTCCATCTCGGCAGTTCGGAATTTCCAAATGCGGGATTGCAGGGAGGATCGTCGACCGTGAATAGCGTGGGGCCTGCGGTGCTGGCGGCTTGTAATGCGTTGAAAGAGCAACTCATTACCATGGCAGCAGCCAAAGGAAATACTGCTTTTTCCTCCGCAAAGCCGGATGATCTGATGATTGATAACAACGAATTACAGCTTGGAGGGAAGTCTTCGAAAACGACACTCGGCGATTTATTCAAACAAAATAACATGGAGAAAATAGAAACCACCAACGAATCCAAGCCGGACGAAAACCGGAATAAATATTCGATGAATGCCTTCTCCATGCATTTTGCCAAAGTCCATGTGCATCCGTTTACCGGCCAGGTGCAGGTCAAGAAAATCGTTTGCTGCGCCGATGCCGGTACCATTGTAAGTCCGAAAACCGCGGCAAGCCAGATGATCGGCGGCGCAACAGGCGGCATAGGTATGGCATTGACCGAAGATGCGGTCATGGACCACCGGTTTGGCAGGTACGTTACCAAGGACTTTGCAGATTATCATGTCCCCGTCAATGCGGATGTTCCCGAGATCGATGTATATTTTGTCAACAAGCCCGATCTGCTGGCGGATCCGGTCGGTAGTAAAGGTTTGGGTGAAATTGCGATTATTGGCGTGGCACCGGCTATCGGCAATGCGGTATTCAATGCAACCGGGAAAAGAATCAGGGAACTCCCTATTACGCCGGATAAGCTAATTTAAGTTAACCAACATGGATTTTTCTGGCTTTGACTTGATCTCTAATTTCGAGCAGTGAAGTACTAGCCCAAAAAGTTTGCCCGGAAACTGGATGGCGACTCGCCCGTTTTAGTTTGAAACTGCCTGCTGAAATAAGCCGGGTCATTATAACCAAGGTCGTAGGCGATTTCCTTGGCCGTAAGGGAAGTATGTACCAGCAGCCGTTTTGCTTCCAGTATGATCCGGTTTTTGATGACCTCGTTGGGCTGTGGCAGCCGGAGGCGGTTGAACTTGTGTGTGATGGTTTTCGGGGCCATGCATAGAAAATCCGCGTAATCGGCGACGGTGTGTTTGGATTTATAATGCTCTTCCACCAGCCGGGTAAACTTGCGAAAGAATTCCAAATCACTTTGCTGTTCGGTCACTGCGTGATCCAAATGCTGCCTTTTCCAGGAGCGCGTGGCGCGAATGAGCAATTGTTTGAGGTAAGTGCGGACCATTTCTTCCAGCGAGCTGTCGTTCAATTGAAATTCTTGGATCATTTCCTTGAACAGGCAGCCCAAAAAATTGATTTCATCTTCCGAAGCCTCTACTTTGGGCATGTTGCGGATGTTGTTGAACAACAGGCCATCGCACGCAACTTCCTGATCATGTATTTGAATGCAATAAAAGTCTCGGTTATAAAAAATGAAATAGCCGCTTTCCTCACCAGTTGCTTCCATTTCAAGATATTGATTGGGGCTGATAAAGAAAAGGGTCGGCTGCCGTGTGTCATAACAGGCAAAATCCACCCTGAGCTTGTAACCGGCTGGCAGATAAAGGATCTTGATGTATTGCTTATAGTCGGGGCCGTTGATGGCGTCCATTTGCCCCTGACTTACCCGCAGCAATCCTAACGTCTTTGAATTATTGTTGAATACCGTTGTACTCATGGCTATATACGCAGATGGAGGTTCATGTTGTGCCATTAAAGATGCTGGCAGAAGCTGTAAAGTGACTTCACAGCTTCTGCCAGACGTTTATTTCCGTGCAAATTTTTCGAGTTCGGAGTTAAATTTATCCATTTCCTCCAAGAATAATGCGTGCCCGCTTTTCTCAAACTTTACCAGGTAGGAACCCTCGATGCCTTTATTTAACTGTTCTGCCTGAGCGAAATCACACAATTTGTCATTTACACCATGAAATATCGCAACGGGCATTTTAATTTTCGCCAACTCAGGACGCAGATCCAGGTCACGCAATGCTGTGATGGCTTGTGTGGTCGCGTAGGGTGATGCATCCAGGTTGATGCTTTCGAGCCATTTGATCGACTCTTCGGAGAGCCCGCCTTCCTTTCCGGCAAAGCCTTTTCCGAAACCTGCCACCAATTGCTGCCGATTGGTTTTGGTCTGCTGGATTAGCGCTGCAGCGTCCTGGTCGGACGCACCATAAGCATAGCCATCCCTTTTTTTCCACGAAGGGCCCGATGAGCCGAACAACGCAAGCTTATCAATATGTGCACCGTTATATTTTGTCACATAGTGGAGCGTTACGGCGCTTCCCATAGAAAAGCCTCCCAGCGTTGCATGCTCAATTTTTAGTTTTTCCAAAACCACTTTAATATCATCGGAGAAAGTGTCGAAGTCGTATTTTCCGTAAGGCCTGTCGGATTTGCCGAAACCGCGAAGGGAAATACCGATTACCCTGAATCCTTTTTCAACCAGATACTGGTATTGATATTCATACATCGCATTGTTGAGCGGCCATCCGTGGATGAGCACAACAGGCTGGCCTTCGCCAAGGTCTATTACGTGAAGTTTAACGTTTTTTTCTACTTCAATGTACTCTTCCCTTCCTGCGGATGCCGGCTTGCGCGTTTGTGCAAATAGTAATTGACTGTGGATAAAAGTGAGCATTAATCCGATGGTCAGTGCAATTGTTTTCATTTGATTGGTAAGATTCAGTTTGAAAGATAATCAGCTAACCGCTAGCTGATTGTCATTGTTTTTTGACATTGCAAAGTTGGCATGCAAACGCGCGCAGAAGAATGGATAAAAGGCAAAGGCCCTGGTACATTTTTCCCTGGTACTGAAATTTTACCCCGTAATCCTTAATGAGCTGATCAACATCGTTGCGCCCGCTTTCAATAGCCGATTTGCGATTGCCTTACCGGCTTCTTTGCTTCCTCCGGTCACTAGCGCAACTTTGCCGTCCAGTTCGTTTTCAAAATTGAAGTCCATTACTTTGCTATTTGTTTAGGACGAATTTCGGCACTACGCTTCCTGCTGACAAGTACGGACTTACGATTCAGATAGGGATCGATTTATCCCTATTGAACCACTAAAAGCGTATGGTTGTATTTGCATTATGTACGAAAGAAAGACATTGCCTAACCTCAATTGCGGGCTCGACCTGATCGGTGAAGTGCTTTACGGCAAATGGAAGATGCGGCTTTTGTGGTTTATCAGGTTGCCGTTTTAATGTAACCCAAAAACCGCCGTGAGTTTCCGCACGACGGTTCAGGATTTGATTTTTATGTAAGAGAACACGACTTGGCAATTCGGCCATCGACACCCGGGACAATGCCGGCACCTGCATTTCCCTGACAAGCGTCTTGCAGGATTTTCTCCATTTCTGCAAGCAGGCCAGGAATAGGATTATCACTTGTATTGGTCAATCCAAGCGAACCATTGGTGGTTAATGCACCGATAGTCTGTTCCATTCCTTTCCCCGAACGCACCATCGGGCCATACAGCGATTTAAGCTTTAACGATCCAAAATTGGTTTTATATCTGACCTTAACCAGGTTGGTAACCATGATATGATGGTTAAATGCCAGTTTTAATGCGTCAAGCATTTGCTGCATATCATTATGACCAAATACAATGTCCCTAAAAAAAGACAAATAGCCCGTAACATATTCAGGAGAATTGGTGCCATCGAGCCCTGCCTTCGCAAGTCTCGCCAGATCCCAGAAGGATAAATGGCGCTGCTGTTCGAAAAATACGGGTTGTGTCGTAATATTCAGGCCAAAATTATCGTCCAGGTCCAGTGCTGCTCTTGTGCAGATCGGTGAAACCAATTCCATTCTGGTCTCGTCCCATTCAGGGCGCAATTTCCTGGAGGCAATCAGTACTGCCGCACAAATGGCCCCATGAACGGTTGTATTTTCCTGTCTGGCCCTTTCTAAAATATTCCGGGTAATGTTTTCAGAAATGCGGTGCGACGAAACCAATGGTTTGACAATGTCTGTCTTCATTTTCAATTCGAGTACCTGGTCGACAGTCCGCGCAGGCAGATCTTCCGGAAGGTCGAGGGTTTGATCGTTGGAAACCTGTGGTGCCATTGGTTCAAGCTCTTTTCCGCTAACGGCCAGTAATATATCCCGCACCAGAAAGTTTAAAGAGCTTCCATCCGCGACTGTATGGTTGGCCGCCACAATCAGGACGGTGCGCTGTGGCTTTTGAACCAAAACCACCCTTAAAAGCGGGCCCTCGTTCGTATTAAACCTTACCGAGAGCTCCTTCTCAACCTCCTGTTCCCAGCGGTAATCTTGCTGAACATTCACCACTCTGAGCGGAATGGCCATGTTTTCCACATGCTGCAAGGTCGGTCTTGACAGTTCGTCCATTGCCACCTTCACGGATAGGTTCGGGTGGCGTTGTTGCACCATGTTAAGCGCATTTTCCCACTTTTCAACAGGCTGGGTTCCTAAGATGTCTGCGGCCAGGGCAAAATCTTTGGAATCAATCTGGTCTAGCAGCCAAAACGTTTTTTCGAATGCACCCAACGTGCGGTTCTGATGTCTTTTCATTTTGCATTTTTGTTTTAGATTGACGGGAGCGGCATCGGACCGCTTGCCCTAAACTGAATGCAAAATTGGCTGGCTGGAATGAGGGAGAGAATGGACAAAAGTTGAGCCGTCATGCACATTTCGCTATTTGCGGCCAGAAGTTCCCGGGCGGATTCATCGTGACGCGGACTTACCATAGCGTCAAATCCCACCCAGCATCTCATAGAATTTTGTCACGGCTTTCTTTTCATAGGCTTCTCTGAGGGAAATAATCATAATGGTCCGTCGCATCTGTTTTCCATCGATGGGGATTCCCACTACATCGGGGTCGTTTACGCTCGTCTCGCTGAGTATGGTGTGCCAATGACCTGTTTTTACAATTTCAAATAGCGTTGGTATGTCATTTATTTCCATACAAACATTCGGGACAAGATTTTTTTGGCCGAATGACTCCTCAAAAAACTGTATACTATTGTTGCCACTGAAAGGTAAAGCCAATGGCAACCCGGCCACTTCGTTCAGTGATATATTGGTCTTATGTGCCAGCGAAGAATTTTTAGCAGTTACCAACACCATATTTGCTTTTAAAAGCGTCTGATATTTTAGATGCGGCTCTCTGAGTTCTTCGTGGAAGGTCAGAATAAAGTCAAAATGATGCAAATTGAGCCTTTCGAGAAGATCTTTCGTCGTGCCAAATACGACTTGAATTTTGATGTTGGGATACTGGCTTGCAAATTCAATCAATATTTTGGCAAACAGAATTCGCATGGAGTAAATGACGCCGATCGTAATTTTTCCTGTATTTAAATTTTTCAAATCGCGCAAAAGCAGCAGCCCTTCATTGGCCCTGTTTATACTCTGCAAAGCAAATTCGCTGAACAAATCACCAGCTTCGGTGAGTGTAATTCTTTTTCCAATGCGGTTGAACAAGGGAACACTCAATTCATCCTCCAATTGCTTGATTTGCTGCGATAGAGTACTCTGGCTGATGTTCAAAGCCGTTGCAGCTTCTGTAAAATTCAATAACTCTTTGGCTTTCAGAAAATATCGGAGCTGTCGTAATTCCATCTTGCTAAATCGGTTTTTTCGATCGATTCCATCGAAAAATAATGTTTTGCGAATATAGGCAATATTTTAATATTTGCTCAAATAGCTCAAAATGAACAATTTATCCATTAAATGAAGTAATTATGAAAGTAAATGTAATGCTGTCGTTGATCTTCTTGACAACTTGCTTTGCCGTGTTCGGTCAGGAAAAACAGAACGTCGCTGCTGCGGAAAAAGGCTTAACAAAAGTGTCCGTCATGTACCCTTATGCCGAGGGTAAAACCTTTAATATGGAGTATTACGAAAGCAAGCACATGCCCATGGTAGCAAAGTTTTTAGGATCAAACCTGGTTAAATACACCATCGAGAAAGGGGTTGCCAGCGGCATTCCAAACCAGCCGCTGCCTTTTATGGCGATCGGCACATTTTATGTAAAAAACCTGAGCGAGTATCAGGCGGCTATCGCGCCGAATAGAGACGCCATTCGCGCCGATTTTGCGAATTATACCAATACAAGTCCCGTTATTTTGGTGAGTGAGGTGGTGAAGTAAGCTGCATTGCCTTTTAGCGGCTGGTCATTAGCCTTTCCAGCCGCTCCATCATCTCATCTTTCTCCTTCAACATACGTTCGTACAAAGCAATCTTTTCTTCATGAAGCTGGATAATCTTCTCAACCGGATGGATTGTGGAGTTATAGAAAACCGAAGCTGGCTGAGCACAATTATCAAAAGTATTATTTGATATGATGTTGATTGCCTGCTCTTCATTAAAATTCCGGATAGCCTCAGCGGGAATTTTGAGTATGGCCGATACTTGTTCCAATATGTCGGCATCAATCCTTTCTCTCTGTTCTAATAAGGAGATCTTTTGCTGGTTCCAGTCGCCACCCAGCTCGAAAGCGAGGAAATCTTGCTTGATTCCAAGTATCTCGCGGAAGCGCTTAAGATTGCGGCCTTCGTGGATCTTCGGGTTGGAGATAGTATGTGGCATACAATGCGCTTTTCGTTGAAAAGGCAATTTATATAAATCCGCCGACTTTGGGTAAAGGTCAATAGAACGAGGCTTTTTAACTCGTCCTCTCCTTGACCTTTATATTTTATATGCTCAATCGTCTCGCCATACCAGCTTAGTGAATCCATGAACAGAAGAACTGCTATTACACATGTTGCGACCATGCTCGGAGGGGCGTTTTCTGCTCCGACTTTGCTGGCCATGAAGCGGTGGGAAGGCCGTGTGCCCGCAGAAGGCTTCCCGGCTGAGTTTACCCTTACTGAGAACCAAAAACTGATTGTCGCGGAAGTCGCCGAAATGATCATTCCGAAGACCACAACACCCGGAGCGAAGGATGTCGACGTTCCGGCGTTCATCACGATGATGTTGCAGGACTGTTACAAAACCCCGGAGCACAAGAGTTTCTTGGAAGGGCTGAATAACCTGGAAAAGAAGCAGTTTCTGAGCGTGAATGCCGGGCAAAGAACAGCATTGTTGCAGCAGGTCGAGATCGATTCCGCCGAAGAAATGAAAGCATATCAGGTGCAGCAGACGAAAATGGGGGATAACGAAGATCGGGAACAAATGGCGGCCCAGGCAAAGGGATTGCCTTTTTGGCGCCTGATGAAGGAGCTGACCATGCTGGGATACTTTACGTCCGAGGAAGGCATAAAATCGTCTTTTGAGTACGTGCCCATCCCTGGAAAGCTGGAAATGATCCAAATGAAGCCCAATCAGAAATCTTTTGCATACTAGTCGCAACCTTACCATGAACTTAAATTTAAAATCAGATAAAGCGCATACGTTCGACGCGATCGTGGTCGGTTCGGGAATGACGGGCGGCATGGCGGCAAAGGAACTGACCGAAAGAGGCTTGCAGGTACTGATGATCGAGCGCGGACGGGAAGTGAAGCACATCGAAGATTACGATACTGCCATGAAAGGCCCGTGGGAGTTTGAGCACCGGGGAAAGGTTTCGATCCATTCAGCGGAGGAATATTGGGCAAACAATCGCTTCGGAACTTTGGCCAATGAAGAAACCGGTCCGTTTTTTACCAATGATCAAAAGAACCCGTATATAGAAAAACGTCCTTTCGACTGGATCAAGGCCTATCATACAGGCGGGAAATCCATGCACTGGGGCCGGCAGTCGTACCGGATGAACAAAAAGGACTTTGAAGCGAATGCCAAAGAAGGCATCGCCATCGACTGGCCGATCCGCTATGAAGACCTGGAACCGTGGTATACGCATGTCGAGAAATTTGTCGGCATCAGCGGTCAGGCGGAAGGCTGGGAAGTTTTGCCGGATGGGCATTACCTGCCTGCCATGCCCATGAGCGCTCCCGAGCTTTATTTCAGGGAAACGATGAAGAAAAAACTAAACCGCCCGGTTACGATCGGACGCGTTGCCAATCTCACCAAGCCGCAGCCCTGGCATACGGATCTTGGGCGGGCATCGTGCCAATATCGCAGCAAATGTGCCCGAGGATGTCCCTACGGCGGTTATTACAGCTCGTTATCCGGCTCGATACCGGCCGCGAGGAAGACGAATAAACTGACCGTCCTGCACGATACCATTGCCAGCGAAATCATTTACGACGAAAAAACAAAGAAAGCAAAAGGTGTGCGCGTGATCAATCAGAACACGATGGCTGTGGAAGAGTTTTTTGCCAAAATCGTATTTCTGAATGCCGGTTCAATGAACACGGCGGCGCTTTTGTTGAACTCTAAATCCAACCGTTTTCCTACCGGATTAGGCAATGACAGCGATCAGGTCGGCAGAAACATCATGGACCATCATTTGGGTGTGGGTGCGAATGCGACGGTCGAGGGCTTTGAAAACGACTACATTTTCGGTCAAAGGCCTAATGCTTTGTACATACCGCGTTTCAGAAACTGGGGCACCGACAAAAAAGACTTTTTGCGCGGATACGGGTATCAGGGAGGTGCGAGTAAATCGGATTGGAAGCGCGGGATCATAACGAATGGTTTCGGCGCCAGTTTCAAAGAAGATATGTCGCGCCCCGGGACCTGGACAATGGGATTTGGCGGCTTCGGAGAAATCCTGCCCGATCCATCGAACCGCATGTTTTTAGACAAAGAAAAGAAAGACAAATGGGGGATCCCTATGATCGTTTTCGACGCCGCTTTCGGTGAAAATGAACTGGCGATGCGAAAAGATATGATGACCTCGGCGGTGGAAATGCTGGAAGTTGCAGGTTTCAAAAACGTCACCGGTTTCAACCGGCAAGACACGCACCCGGGCCTGGGCATCCACGACATGGGAACGGCGCGCATGGGCAAGGACCCAAAAAATTCAGTACTGAACAAATTCAATCAGGTGCACGACTGTAAAAATGTGTTCGTCACCGACGGAGCGGCCATGGTTTCGTCCTCCTGCGTGAACCCGTCCATCACTTACATGGCTATGACAGCCAGGGCTGCTGACTATGCGGTGGGGGAGTTGAAGCGGCACAATTTGTGATGGAGGTATATTCTGTTCTCAGTTAAGGATAGCTAAAAATTAAATCTTGTTCATTATTTTTGCATGTTCACTGGGAGCGAACAAGAAAGATAATCGAACAAATATGTTGTTTGAAGAAGAACTAGCCGAATTAGCCTTAACGAATTTACACGCGCATACAGGCATTGTAGGACAATGGCTTGCAGCGGCATCTCCTTTCGACCAAGGTGTCGGCGGGGAAATTTTGCTCAATATCCATGGCTCAGAGATAAGATTTAAAGCAGAGGTTAAGCGCGAATTCCGTGAATACCACATGGAAAAGTTGCTGGATCTGGCCAGCCGTCAGGATCCCCTATTATTAATCGCCGACCGGTTGTTTCCCGCCCAGAAAAAGCGGCTACGCGAGCACCAGATTTCTTATCTGGACGTCGCCGGTAATACTTACATGAGGTACGGTGAACTCTTGCTGTGGATTGATGGGCAGAAAGGCACTTACAGTAGCGCAGAAACTCCAAGAATTAGTCGTGCATTCACAAAGGCCGGTTTGAAAGTGGTCTATGCCTTGCTGGAAAATCAGACTGCGGTCAATTATACCTACCGGGAACTGGCCTCTTATTCGGGTGTTGCCCTTGGGACCATCAACGAGGCAATGACTGCTTTGAAGGAGGCAGGGTATCTGCTTCGGGCGAATAAAAGCCGCATGATCCTAAATAATAAGAAGCAGCTCCTTGAACATTGGCTAGTAGGTTATGGCAACGTGCTCAAACCGTCATTGCAGTTGGGAAGCTACCAGATGCGGGATACTGCCAATTGGAAAGCAGCAACACTTCCAACAGGCGCGCTATGGGGCGGAGAACCAGCCGGAGATCTCGCAACTGGATATTTGTATCCGGAGCAATGGACGATTTACACCAGTCACAGCAAAAGCGAAGTTGCAAAGGCTTTGCAGTTAATCCCGAAACAGGGCGGAAACCTTAAATTGTTTAAAAAATTCTGGACGGATGTTGCGCTTGATACTAACAATACCGCTACACCTGACCTGATCACATATGCTGACCTGCTGCTAACGGGTGATCAAAGATGTATAGAAACCGCAAAAATAATCTATGAACAGAAACTAAGCAGAGTCTTTGAAAACTAATAGATACAGTGAATTAAAACCCGTGTTTGATACCGTGGAAAGAGCTATGGGCAAGCTGGGAATAGATTATTACCTGATCGGGGCGTTGGCCAGGGACATTTGGTACCAGCGCTCACAAATCAATTCGAGAGTGACCAAAGACGTAGATTTTGCAATCCTGGTAGGCAGCGAGCGGGAATATGAAGCTGTAAGAACCCACCTGATAGAAAACGACGGGTATGTTCAGCTCCGGGGAAACGCTTATGTTTTGATCTCTCCTGAGAAACACCAGGTGGATTTACTACCCTTTGGAGAAATTGCCTCGTCGGGCAGTTTACTGATAGAAGGTCAGGGCATGACAAAAGTTAGCGTAGCGGGAATGCAGGAGGTATATGAACGCGGTACAGAAACAGTAGACTTTCAAACCGGTAACACTTTTAAGGCGGCTACCATTGCCAGTATCGCATTATTGAAACTGATTGCATACGATGACCGACCAGAGGCAAGACAAAAGGATGCCAAAGATATCGGCAATATTCTTCTGCATTTTTTTGAAATGCACCTCGATATGATTTACAAAGGGCACCTCGACTTGTTCGGAGACCAAGCTGAGCTAGATTCATCCGATCAGTGGGAGTTAGCGGATATCGGTGCCATTGTGCTGGGGCGGGAAATGGCGCGGATCGCCTGGGGAAATCAGGCACTCCATCGGAGGCTGATCAACATATTGTTCAATGAAATCACCTCCGGTGAAGGAAGTCAATTCATCCGGTTGATTGCCCAAGATCGGGACATTGAGACGCAACAGGTAGTCGCTAGTCTCAGTCAGGTGTTATTGGGCCTGGAGAGCGATATCCAATAGTCCTCAGACTGGTATTGTTCCACTACTACCAACCGAAATGTTGTTAGCCCCGAATGGCATCAGCCGGGATTTTTTGTATAGCCGACCCTTACCAGCCAACCCGCTATTTAAGCCTCACCAGCGGGTGGTTCAGGCCGTTCACGTCGTTTTTGACGATTTTATACTTTGCCAGACTCTTGAATAATGAGGTCAATGTCTTGAATCCGTAGGTGCGGGAGTCGAAGCTGGGGTCGATTTTGCGGAGTGAGCTGCCTATTTTGGAAATGAATGCTTCTTCTTCCTCGTTGGCTGATATTTCGAATGCTTTGTCGATAATGCTCATATCGATTTTCGGGTACTTGCGTTTGGTGTCCTGCTTTTTCGGCTCTACTTTGACGATTTCCTTAGGAGCTACATCCACTTTGAGCGGCTCAGGTTCCTCTGCATTCGTATCCAGCTCTACCACGAGGTTTTCGCTGAATGTGAAGATCTCGCAGGAATTTACGAATGCAATAGGAGTGGTCTTCCGTCCTATTCCCATTACGAAAAGTCCTTCTTCCCGGATCCGCTTGGCAAGTCCGGTGTAATCGCTGTCGCTCGACACAATGCAGAAGCCTTCGACGCTTCTGCTGTGCAGAATATCCATCGCATCGATGATGAGCGAGCTGTCGGTTGAGTTTTTGCCGGTCGTGTAAGAAAATTTCTGGATCGGGCTGATCGAATGCTGGTTGACGATTTCCTTCCAGCTGTTCATATGTGGTGTGGTCCAGTCGCCATATATGCGGCGAATGGTTGCTTTTCCATATTTGGAAACTTCTTCTAAAGTTTCCTTCATCAATTTGGCCTGTGCATTGTCCCCATCGATCAATACAGCAATGTTGAATTTGGTTTCACTCATGGGTTGGGATCGTTTTCGGACGCCAACTTACAGAATATTCCATCAGGCCGCAATGCCACATCTGTTCTCGCCAGTGAATGTAACCCTTCACAGGTGTTGTAAGGAGCCCCGATACCCATCAGGACTCCTTTCCAATGCCTACTTCCTGATTAAAACCTTGTGAGAATCAACGGCTCCATCTGTTCGGGTCATTGTAACGACATACATGCCGGATGTCAGGTTGTTACAATCTATTCCAGCGGACGTGATTTTCTGTGCCTGGTATACCTTACGTCCCGATAGATCTGTAATGGTAAGCAGTGTGACGTCCACGCTGTTGTTAATCAAAATCCTGTCGGAAGCGGGATTGGGGAAGATGGACATGGCTGAACCGGTTTCCATTTTTACGCTTTGGATGCTGCTATATGCGAAGGCCGCGTTGCGAACGTCCGCCGCGCGGTCGACCATTTTGAGACGGTATAGGTTTCCCCCGTATACAGGTGATCGGTCAGTAAACGAGTAGTCTATCGATTCGTTGCTTTCTCCATGAGAGGATACTGTTCCAATCCGGTTCCAGGACTTGCCGTTGACGCTACGCTCGATATCAAAATGGCTGCTGTTCGTTTCCGAAGTGGTCGTCCAGTTAAGGTTGACCGACATATTTTCCTTGGCTGCGGTAAACTTCACCAGCGTAACCGGTAGCGCTATTGTGTTTTCAATGAAATAGACATTGTGGAATTCAAAACTGCCTTGCTGATCAAAGTTTCCGCCGATAATCGACTGCCCGTTAATCGAACCTCCAACACCGGTAAAACTGGCTTTCGGCGCCAGGAAGCTACCCAGAAATTTATAATGCGAGATCGAAATCGAGGTCGCATTCGGGAAATTGAACAACACTCTCGGATTCGCGTCGTCACCACCATTCATTTTCATACTGCCGCCATTGATCGTGAGTGTCGAATTAAGGATGTTGATGATTGCTGATGCGCCAGCAGGTATATTGACGCTTATTTGATCACTGCTCATGTTGTCGGGTAAGAGAATATCGAAAACATTTACGCCCGTGCTGGTTCCAGTAAGTGTATATTGGTGATATCCGTCGAAGGCGTTGCTTCCGGTGTTTGGAAGCGCATTCAGCTTACCACTCAACGTTCTGTAATAGCCCAGCAGTTCGTTGTCCGAAAACCGGATATGATCAAATTTCGGGCCTTTGATATCACTCGTGGCCGGAGCCAGCAGACTTGGGAACACAACGCCTGTCGGGGTGTCATGGTAGACAAGACTTCCTCTAAGACCCCAGTTGCCAATATTGTTGAATACCCCGTTCACAACCAAATTATCCGTGTGATCCGGTGAGTTTGGACGCGATTCACCCGCCGTACCCACACTGTACCCGCTCACAGTGAGGTTAAAGTTTCCGGCAACGGCCAGCCGTCCTTCCACATCGCCCGAATTGCTTTGAAAATTCCCGAAAATGATCGCATTGAAGTTGCCGCTCCCAACGAAACCGGGAGCCAGAAATTCATCAGGAATCGTCAGGATCGTCTCGGTTCCCTGAGCGATCGACTGCTGCGATGCCGCGATAAAAAAAATAGAACTAATTAGCGCTGTCTGATAGAATTTTACAGAGCATAAAGTGTGAATAAATTTAGAAATATTTTTCATAACATTTTGATAGAGAAGATATTGAGTAAATAGTTACCAGAATTTACATAACGAAATATGTATAATTCAAGAAAACTTTATTTAATCCTTTACTTCTCTTCAAACTGCTATTTAGGAAGGAGAAAGATGAAAAAGTTCAGTAAAAACGAGTAAGTTTTATTTGATCCGCATGTAGAAATAGCGCAAATTGGCGCACATGGATCCAGTTACTTTGACTTAATAAGTTAACGCCAGTTGATACGAGTTATATCGCCCTCAGTTCTCTCCGGCGCGACCGATCGGTACTTCGCCATTGGGTTCATAAGTACCAAGGATAACGCCGGTGGTGGACAAAGTATGTTTGGTTAGTTTGAAGTTACCAGGGACCGTACCCTCGGCGAATAGCTTTTTTCCCTTTCCCAGCACTACAGGGAAGATCCAGATATTCATCTGATCGATCAGGCCATGTTGGAGCAGCGACTGGATAAAGTTAGCGCTGCCCCACATTTGCAGGTCGATCCCATCACTGGCTTTCAATGCCTTTACTTGTTCGATGGTGTCGCCGTTCAGCAAAATAGTTTCCGTCCAGTTTGCCTCTCTCAGCGTTTGCGTGCCTACATATTTCTTGATCCGGTTGAATTTTTCGGCTATCGGGCCCTTTTTAATGGTCGGCCAGTACGGTGCCCAGATGCCATAGGTAAAGCGCCCCAGCAACAGATCATAATCCTTCTGCATCTCGCTGGCCATTGCCTGCTCCATGATGTCATCCCATTGTGTCACCGACCAGCCGCCTAATTCAAAGCCGCCGGTTGTATCTTCTTCGGGGCCGCCTGGGCCCTGGATGACTCCGTCGAGGGACATGAATGTGTTTGTGATGATCCTTCTCATACTATTCAGAATTTACGGTTGAAGATGTTGTGTTTGAAGATGCAAGTTTGGAAAACCATTTTCAACATGCGCGGTGTAAATCCGTCTATTCCGAGGGGGAAATGCGACAAGGTGCCGACTTCAGTGCTATTTCAAGTCCTTTCCCGAATCTTTGAAATTCATAAAGTGCAAAAGTGAACTACCAGCAACCCGGGGTAGGCATCCGTGTTAGAATAAAACCTTCTGGCAACTCGCTCTTTTAAGTTCTACCAAATGCAGCAGCTCGCTCGAATAAATGCGGGCGATGTTTCCTTTTGGAATAAATGAGTCGATTAATGTCAGATCGTCGGAAAGGACGTATTCGTAGCAGAATTTTTTCTGTGCATTGGGTAATGGCGCGAGCTCCTTCATGTAGCGGATGTAATCCATCTGACCGGGGCGCTCCACGTTGTTGTCCGTAGAACTCCAGTAATTGTAAAAGCCCACATTCCGTCGGAACATGACGCCCACGTTGCGATCGGCCCGGATGTGCGGCAGAAGTGCTTTGTAGTTAAGGTAATTGTCGGGCGTACTCAGAAAATAAGCCCTGTCGCGGTTCATGGAAATGATATTGGAAGTTCGGTCCTGATCATAATAACCGACTTTTTCGAGCAGTGAGAAAACTTTGGTCCTTTCGGCGTAGTCAGGCCATCTTTTCAATGGGTGGCAATTGTCCTTGCCGGGAAATTCGTAATATTCGCTCAGGTATTTTTCGTAGATTTTTCCTGCTTCCGCGGTGCTTTCGCAAATCGCGATAGGAATGTGGCCGAGTGCCTTTCGCGTTATGAAATTAATAGAGACGAGCTCCTTGCTGGGATTGCCATACACAAACGGCAGCGACAAAAGTAACAGTGGTGCGATCAGGTATATGGCTTTCCACCGCAGTTTGAGGGAGTAGACGCAGGCGATCATGATAGCACCCATTGCGAAAAGCGGCATCTGTGTGCGCGTGCTCCAGAGCTGGAATTTCATTAAGGTACAAAATAGCAGAAATCCGAGCGCCGAACATGTCCAGAACCACTTGACGTCGCGCTTCACAGGTGCGAACAACAACAAAATACCTGCAACGACGATGAGCCAGAAATGGATGGTGTTTGGGATCATATCTTCATGCACCGAATATTTCACCGAAAACGGGTCGATACTGAGATCGGGATCATCGACATTGACGCCAATGGTTTCGTGAAACAGCCGGATATTGTCGTCCAGGACACGGTTGAAGCTCGTAATAGGGAGACCGATGTTCAGGCCTGCGTTTTTAATGACATTGGAAAGTGTAAACAGTACCGAATGCTTGTTGGCAGGCAGTTCTTCCGAAGCGAAGGCCGTTCCCCGCAGGGGGTGCATGACGTGCCCGAAAATGGTGTAGTTACGGTAAAAGAACGGAGAGAATGTGATGATCATCAGCGCCACTGCTACCGCCAGTACTTTCATGGCATATGCCAGGCGGTACTGCATCAGAATGCGGATGCCGAAATAGATCGCAAATGGTATCGCAAAGATCAGGATGGTGTATTTTGAAAATCCCCCGAATGCCAGCGACTGCATCATGGCCACCAGCGCCAGGGTCGATTTGCGTTCCAGCAGCTCAAAACCGAAATATACGAAGGCGATAAAAAAGAAACATCCGCAAAGGTCTACCTGGGTGCTGGTACTTTCAAAAATCCCGATCGGCAGTGTCAGAAAGCAAATGGCCGCCAGTAACTGCCCGTCTTTACCCAATCCGAATTTTTTGGCGATCAGGCCGATCCCACAAATTGAACCTATAAAAGCTCCAAACTGGACAAGCCCGGAAAACTGGTCGGAACCTGCCAGCAGCACCGTGTCCAGCACCAGATATTCAGCGAAGACATTGAGGTACAGCTGCTGCAAATGCATCGTAGGGAAATGATCCAGGTTACCATTATAGATCCAGATCAGGATGCGGTTCAAATGGTACATGTGCGAATCGAAATTGTTCGGCGCGGCATATATTGCCAGAAACAGCAGCGGCAACATATAAAAGACCATCACAAAGGCGATTACGATTTTGTGCGTCTTGTCAAGGCCTGTGAGGCGGAATGCTCCTGTCAACTCATTGAGCCTGCTAAGGTCTATTTTCCCGGAACGATTCAGATAATAGACTAATCCGAACATGCCCAATGCTTCTATGATCCAGAAAAACAGCGCCGAATTCGTGTCGATCGCGTTGAAGAGCGAGGCGGTCTCGTTGAAAATGAAAATGATACCTGCCTGGGTAATCAGCGACAATATGAATGACCGTCGAAGGTTGGTATACAGTCCCGCTTCGGAGGAGAGCAGGAAGAAGATTGCAAAAATACAGGCAAACGAAATCAGGAGTAAACAAATACCCATACGTAAAATTGTAACGAACCAGGAATTATCAAATGCTCAGCTCGGAGGCATGAATTTCTGTGTGCAAAGGTACGCGATATTTTGGCGGTTCACAGGATTTGTTAGTGTGCGTGGCCGATACTTGTACTTTTTACACCAAATTTCACGAAACGACATTGCATGGATTCCCGTTTTGAAAGCTTTCCAGATTATCGGCCACCATGTGCAGCAACCGCCGGCGAGCCTCGAACGTCGCCCAGGCCACGTGCGGCGTAATGACGCAGTTTGGTGCGGAAAGTAACGGGTTATCAGCCTTTGGCGGCTCTAATGAAAGCACATCCAGCCCTGCCGCCGCGATGGTGCCATTTTTGAGTGCATCGGCAAGGTCTGCTTCATGAATTAGCGGTCCGCGGCCCGTGTTGAGGATGATGGCAGTGGGTTTCATGCTAGAAAGGCTTTCGCGATTGATAATATGCCGTGTCTCCTCAGTAAGCGGGCAATGCAAGCTCACGACATCGCTTTGCCGGAAAATATCGCCGAGCGATACCATGTCAACACCTTCCGTCGGCACCGGGTGCTTCCGATAAGCAATCACCTTCATCCCGAAAGCCAGGGCAATTTTGGCCACCTGCGATCCAATGTCCCCGAGCCCGATCAGCCCCAGCGTTTTGTCAGCCAGCTCAGTAAGGGGTGTTTTCCAGTAACAGAAATCAGGCGAGGTAACCCAATCCCCCGCAGATACGCTTTGGCTGTGCGTTTCCACGCGGTTTACAATCGCAAGCAGCAATGCGAACGTTTGCTGCGCCACAGAAGCAGGTCCATATGCCTTCACATTGGTGACCGTAATCCCATGCTTCTGAGCGGCTTCAATATCAATATTATTAAAACCGGTAGCCATTACCCCGATGTACTTCACCTTCGGCAATTGCGCCAGTGTTTCGCTCGCGAGTACGACCTTATTAACAAGCAAAATCTCCGCATCAGCGGCCCGCTCCACGATCTCATCTTTCGCCGAGCGGTCGTAAATGGTTACATTGCCCAGCTTCTGAATGGGTGCCCAGTCCTGATCGCCCGGGTTCAGGGTGTATCCGTCGAGGATTACGATATTCATGAGGTTAAGGTATTTAAATGTTTTTCCAGCCTAGTACCGTGTACGTTGTCCGGGCTTAGTTTGTACTACCGCCTTATATTAAAGTTTTTTCTCCCGTGCTATTTTCCGAAATGTCGCTGAAAAAATTAAGCCCTGCGAAATGTTCGGTCATGATTGACTGTGTGGATTTGATTTCAAATATGTCATACAAATTGCGATTTTGCGTCATCAGGTCGATCTCGTGCCCATTGGAGTCGCGCCAGAACCAATAACTTTGTGCAGATAGAAATGCTCGTTCTGCTTATAAATTTCAGCGATGATCATATTCTCGAAATACTACCACGCAAAGGGTTTTTGCAAAAAGTAGCTGTATCCCGGATTCCTAGCAGATGACATAAAAGCCCCGTATCGTAAGAGTTATATTTTCGGGGTTTTAACCACCCGTTTGCTAAAATTCCTGCAATTGAAAATTAATGTAGCTGCTTTCCAGAATCGACAACCAGGCCTTGGCAGTGGGTTGGGATATTCCGCATTCATTCGCGATCGATGAGAGGTTCTATTTTGAAATTACTTGGAATAAACTTTGAAATTACATAGATCGGCCTTTGTATTTGCATAAAAAAGCCCTTCCAAATACGCTCGGAAGGGCTTTCATGACTATCAGTTTAACACTAATTCTTGGGATCGGTACTGATCTTTCCGGCACCGGTGCCTTGCATTTGCATGGGGTTCGGGACTTTTTTCTGCTGTTGCTGCTTGAAGATCTGGAACCTGGTTGGCTGCGCAATGCGTGGGAATGAATTGTTTTCGGTATCGATGTCGGCGATTTGCTGGTATGGGTCGAGCGTCCATTGAACGACTTTTTTCTTGGTTGAAATCACCTTGTTGATCGACTGGTCGTTGAAACGCCAGATTTCAGCTGGGAATACGGCAACCGAGTCGGTGCCATCTTCAAAACCCATTTTAACAATCACCGGCATCGGTACACCGCCTTTGTTTTTGATGGACAGCGTATAAAAGTTGGTATTCTCCTGGATAAGCTGACGTTCGGTTTCCGACAATGTCGAGAGGTACTGTTCGTATTTTTGCTTGTCCGCTTCGGTCACTTTGAATGGATCGTAGCGGTTGTAGAAATCGGCCATGGTCGAATCCTGGGCAACTACGGTTTCGCCTTTAGTTTTGGCATCCTGGATTTTGCTCATCGTGGTTTTCTTACGGGCATCCTCTTTGCGGGCCAGCTCTTTTTCGATAGCCGGGTTTTGGGTGTCGATGCTGAACCAGTCCACAGTTACCAGATCCTGATCAACGGGTTCCGTGCCATAGAACCAGCCTTTCCAGAACCAGTCGAGGTCTACGCCTGAGGCATCTTCCATGGTTCGGAAGAAATCGGCTGGGGTAGGGCTTTTGAAGCGCCAGCGGGTCGCGTATTCTTTAAATGCATGGTCAAACAGCTCGCGGCCCATGACGGTTTCGCGGAGGATATTCAAAGCAGTGGCAGGTTTACCGTAAGCATTAGGACCGAGGCCGATGACGTTTTCGGCAGAAGCCATGATCGGGCTCAGTACCGATTTGTCTGACGACATATACTCGGTGATCTGGTTAGGCTCACCGCGGCGGGTTGGGAAGTTGTAATCCCATTCCTTCTCGGCCAGGTATTGGCAAAATGTGTTCAAACCTTCGTCCATCCACGCCCATTGACGTTCGTCGGAGTTGACAATCATCGGGAAGAAGTTGTGCCCAACCTCGTGGATGATCACACCGATCATCCCATATTTTACTGCTTCGGTATAAGTACCGTCTTCCTCCGGGCGACCGCCATTGAAGCTGATCATCGGATATTCCATTCCACCACCTGATACGGAATGGCAGGAGATCGCCACCGGATAAGGGTATTCAAATGTGCGGGCTCCATAGGATTTTAAAGTATGCGCCACGGCACGGGTGGAGTACTGCTCCCAGAGCGGATTACCTTCTTTGGGATAAACAGACATGCACCAGATCTTACGCCCGCTTTTGTACACATCGCTTTGCATGGCATCCCAGATAAACTTACGGCTACTGGCAAATGCGAAGTCACGGACATTATCTGCCTTATAAACCCATGTTTTCTTGCCCGGGCTCTTGTTCTCGCGTTTTTCGGCCTTTTCCGCCTCCGCCTGCGTCACGATCATGACCGGAGTTTTAGATGTTTCGGCTTGTTTGAGGCGTTGTTTCTGCGCGGCGGTGAGTACCTGTGCATAGTTCTGGCATTCGCCACTCGCTGCCACCACGTGGTCGGACGGTACGGTGATGGCCACTTTATAGTTACCAAAAATCAATGCAAACTCACCCTGGCCAAGGAACTGTTTGTGGTTCCAGCCATTCACATCGTCATAAGGAGCCAGGCGTGGGAACCAGTGCGCGATGAAATAATTGGCATTGCCGTCTTTTGGAAAAAACTCGTAGCCACTACGACCATAATATTCGGTGATATTGTAATTCCAATCCACACTGAACACATAAGGCGTACCCGGCTTCAACACAACCGGCAGGTCAATGCGCATCATGGTGCCATTAATGGTATGGGACAACGCTTTTCCGGCTTTATCCTTCACCGAAATAATGTTGTAGCCATACTGGATTTTGGGGTCTAGCGTCGCGCCGCGAGCGCTGTTCAGATCCTGCAATTGCGTGTTACTCATGCCTTTTTCGCTGATCGTGCCAGTACGCGACAAGGCCGCGATGCCATCTTTTTTGAAAAGGTTCTGGTCGAGCTGCATCCAGATGTATTTCAGATCATCCGGGGAGTTGTTGTAGAAAGTAATGGTCTCGGTTCCGGTAATTCGGCGGTTGTCGTCGTCGAGTTCGGCTTTGATGTCATAATCGGCCCGTTGTTGCCAGTACTCTTTTCCCGGGGCGCCGGAAGCTGTACGGTAGGTGTTGGGCGTAGGCAGCACAGTACCTAGTTGCTCAAAACGGTCGTTGGCCTGATAGTTAGGTGAAGTGGGAAGTTGTTGGGCCATGGTACTGATGGTCACCAGCAGCAATAGTAACGGGAGCAGCTTTTTTTTCATAGTTGGTTGGTCATTATTAGTTCGGTGTCATGGGTTTGCAGGCATGCCTGTAAGTGTGCGGAAAAGTTCATTGTTCAGGATCAGCGAAAGGGCCATACCGAAGATAATACCGGATAATATTTGTATCCAGCTCAATTTCGACACCCTCAACAGCTCGATCATGGCGAATGCGATGACTAAGATAACAAACACGATGATGAGTTGCCCCAATTCCAGCCCCACATTGAAGCCGAGAAGCGGAGCGAAGATATCGGCCTCTTTGCCGAGCAATGCGCGGAGGTAATTGGAGAACCCCAGCCCGTGTATCAGTCCAAAACCCAATGCAAGCGGGTACCTGAATGCCGGATCTTTTTCTTTCGGTGAATACATGCTCTTAGGTATCTTGTGAAAGAAGTTCAGGAATGCTGTGATCAGGATCGTGATCGGGATTAGCAGTTCGATCCAGCCGGCATCGACATTGACATAGCCTAATGTCGACAATGCCAATGTAACGGAGTGCCCCGCAGTGAAGGCGGTTACCAGCACTATAACTTTTTTCCAGTCTACCAGCGTGTAGACCGAGCAGATCGCCATGATGAACAGGATGTGATCATAACCGTTGGAATCTGTGATATGGTTGAAACCTAATTGAAGGTAAGCCTGGAACTCGGACATTAAACTAGGGTTAGGATAAATGAGATCCGACAATTTTAGTTGTCAAGACAAAAATAGGTAAACCCGAAGATATTTCTTTCGGGGCAGGAAATCAATTATATCGATAAAATGCTACAAGACGATTTCGTTTTGAAGCATGCAACAAAGAAAAAGACCGGGAGCATGTGCTTCCGGCCTTTCCAAATTCTGACACCAATTATATAAGATCTTAAAGTGCTTATTTGTAGATGGTATTCTGTGGATCCCAGTTGGCCCATCCTTTGGTCCAGTCTGTTGTTCCGAAAGCACCTCTGAAAAGTTCTTTTGTAAAGAATGCATCAGCACCTTTGCCTTCCCAGGTAGCTCCTGCAAGAAGAGGAGAAGTTGCCTGTGGCAGGAAGTTAGGGGCTGTCAGGCTGAAATTCGCGCTGTTCAGCAACAGGGAAGCCAGGTCTTTAATTTCATTCTTGCGTGCAGCAGTATTGAAATAAGTAGTAGCCTGGTCATTTGTGATTTCGCCTTTACCCACTATCGCAGTCAGGTTGTTCGACAATACGATACCTCTCAGGTCCAGTTTGCCGTCCTGAGCGTTTTTCCAGGTTCCGGTTGCCGATCCATCCAGACGAAGACCTTCCGGCTCACCAACGAATACCGAGTTAAGAATGCTGATTGCAGTATTTCTGCGCAAGTGCATCGCTGACTGGTATGAACCGCTCCCATTAGGAGTTGGAGCAGTAGATGGTGTTTTGTCCGTTAAGAAATGGCTCACGTTTGCAAATGTAGGCTCTGTCAATGGCAGACCGTTGTTAGGGCCGGTTGCAGGCTCACCTGTTCCTGCGTAGTTGTCGGATTCAAAACCATTGGAAGCCGATTGGTCAGCTACCTGAGGGTCACGAAGTGAAACAGCATATTGAACTTTACCTGTAAAGCCCCAGTCTGTATCGAAATCGTCGTCATATCCACGGAAAGCGATAAGGTTTTTAGCATTTACTGTTCCACCGAACCATTCGTACGAATCGTCACCGCTGTATGATACTTGTACGTGGTCGATTTTTGTTCCAGAGCCTACGCCATAAAGGGTAAGGCCGTTGATTTCACTGTTTGCAGTAGAGCTCAATGCGATACCACCGAACTCGATACGTACATATTGCAATGTTCCTGAGTTGTCGTCGGCAGCAGTTCCTGTACCGATTGTACCACGGATACCTCCTTCGAAAGCGAATGAACTAGGACGGTTGCTTGGAGCTTTACCGATCAATACCACACCACCCCAGTCGCCGTAGCCACGCTTGCCAGGATCGTTGGCAGAAGTAAATACGATTGGCTCTTCGGCAGTACCAATTGCTTCCAGTTTCGCACCTGCTTCGATGATCAACGCGCCACCTTTTCCGGAAGCAGTTGGATCGGCGTCTTTGCCTGCACCTTTGATGATCGTTCCTTTTTCGATCGTCAGCGTAGTACCAGCTGTTACATAAACAAAGCCTTTCAACAGATAAAGCTTGTCTTTGGTCCAAGTCGTATTAGCCTTGATTTCGTCCTTCACTTCAACAGTCGTACGGTCAGAGATCGTAAAGCTAGCAGTGCTTTTTGCAGTTACGCCGCCTACTGTTACCGAAATCACCCCGGCTGTTGCACCTGCCGGTACAGTCACTTCCAATGAAGTAGCAGTTGCTGCTGTTACAGTTGCTGGCGTCGTGTTGAACAATACCGTGTTGTTAGCAGGCGTCGTGTCAAACTTTGTACCTGTAATCGTTACTTTGGTTCCAACCGGACCTGAAGACGGCGCAATGGCGGTTACAGTCAATACGGGTTGTGGCGTCGTGTCGGGCTCATCGTCGTTGTCGCAAGCCGACATGCCTGCAACCAGACCTGTCAGAAGGAGTAATGAAAACAGTTTGTTTTTTAAGCTAATCATAGTGAATTCAAGTTTGTTTGCAATTGGATGGTTTTATTGATTTGTTACTGATATTACTCCGGCGCGCGCCGGAACTGCGATTGAATTATGGTATGATTGTTCTTCTTCCGAAATTGTAAGCAGCGGTCAGGGTGAAGTAGCTGCCGCGTTTGAACCTGCGGATATCCTGGTCTGCATTTGGCCCTTTGGTAGTCACATCACTGCCGATTTTTCCGTCACGGTTGAAATCCTGCGAGAAACGTACCGGCTGATTGAAGATGTCTTGGATACCAAGGCGCAGTTCAAGGTTGCTTTTGAATTTTTTGCTGATATTCAAATCCACCACGTTGCGGGGCATTTCATAAACCGTCGGGTTATCGGCATTACCCACCGCGAAGATCCGTTGTCCGAATACGTTGTAAAGCACGTTCCATTGCCAGCCGCCTTCTTCTGCGTAGTATACACCGGCATTCACGAGATATGGCGATTGGTTAGCCATTGGGCGTTTGCTGTCGGTAATGCCTGTCAGGTCGTATTTCTGAATGGCACCACTCAAATCCGGTCCTTCCACTACCTGTCCGAGGTCTACGCTGCTTTTGATCAGCGATGCGTTTGCAACCAGTGTGATGTTTTGCAGGAAGCGGCTTGATGCCTGTGCAAAGCCTTTGCGTATCTCTGCTTCAACCCCGTAGCTCCGCGACGAGCCGGCATTGATGAACGTGTAGGCCAGACCATTGCCCGTCGGGATCAGGAATGTTTCGATCGGGTTTTTGAAATGTTTGTAAAAACCAGTAAGCGAGATTAGCTCATTCTGTGTAGGATAAAACTCCCATTTCGCATCCATGTTCTGGATTTTAGCGGTTTTCAGCGCAGTGTTACCACGGATATCAGCCAGCAGGTTGAAATCGAAGTAGGTAAACGGCGCCATTTCACGGAACTCGGCACGGTTAAGGGTTGAGGAGTAAGCCAGACGCAGGTTCTGTTTTTCGCTCAGCTTGTAAGTGAAGTTCAAGGACGGAAGCGGAATGAATACGATGTTGTTTACCAACTCCTTTTTTTCATTCACCACAGTCGAGTGCAATTGCTGATTGTTGTATTCGCCGCGGAAGCCGAGGGTAAGGATCGCTTTTGAACCGAAGTTTACATCGCCGCTCAGGTAAGCTGCATAGTAGTTGTTGATACCGGTGTACGAATCCAGATCTTTGGTTCCGTCTTTAATGGTCAGACCGCCATCTACGCCGGTAACATTTTGAGGAGTGAAAATCGAGCCCAGGTCACCGCGGAGGATTTCAGAGGCATTGCCAACATTGGTGTAACCGTAGAAACGTGCTGAATAATCGCGGTCTTTACGTTCACCGTAGATCCCGAAGCGGATCTTGTTGGGTTCGCGGTCAACAGGGTTGCCGAATGTATGTTCGCCGTTAGCGGCCAAAGTCAGTACACGTTCGTTCAATTTCGAATAGAAGCGTCCGAGATCAATCGGGTTCGGGTCGATTGGCGCAACTGCCTGGTAAGGAATAGCCTCGCTGCCAGCGTCGGGAGTCGGGCGTTGGAAACGGATTCTTTTCCAGTCCGGCTCCCAGCGACCTGTGTAGCCAAAACCAGTAATCCAGTTCAATTTGGTTAGATCGCCGATTTTGTGGTCACCGGAAACCTGCGTTGTAACGATGCTGCGGTTTTCGAAGCGTTGAGAATAATTTTTAATGTCATACCCGTCTACTACACGCTGACCTTCGCGGGCAACGGTTTCAGTATTGCCCATCTGGTTGAACAAAGTCTTCCATTCCAGGTTGAAAACAGGGGAGAAGCGGAATGTCCAGTTGTGCAGTACGCCAATACGCGTCTGGCGGGAGTAGTTGGAATCTTTGTATTTTTCAAAAACGTCATTTGCGTTCAGACCATTCTGGTACAGTTTCAAATCGATGTCTGAAAACTGGCTGGTCAGAGAGTAGTTGATGTTCGTGATGTTGCTCACGTCGACATTGCCGACCTCGAAACGGCGGCCGAGGTTGAATGCGAGACGCAGATCAGGTGTAACGTTTACATTTTTCAGCGCCCATGTATTTGGCAAAATCCTTCCGTAAGCAGCTCTTTCCGCTGAGGTGAGCGTATTGAAATCAGCCGAACGTTTTGGGAACGCGCTCGAAAGCGACTGATCGGCACCCCACAAGCCGAGCACGTTGGCGCCGCTGCGGGAATGGGACTGAACGCTCTGGAATGTTGTATTGGCACGGTAGCCCACGGTAATGGCTCCATCGGTGAAGTTCTGGTCGGGACGGCGCTTCGTGTAGATTTTGATCACACCGCCTGCGAAGTCGCCTGGGGATTCTGCCGAACCGGATTTGTAGACGATCATCCGGTCGATGATATTGCTTGGAATGAGGTCGAATGAGAATGCACGGGTGTCAACTTCGCTGGAAGGCGTGATGACGTCGTTGATGAGTACCGCATTGTAGCGCGAGCCCAAGCCGCGGATCATCACGAAACGGTTATCCACGATACTGATCCCCGGTACACGACGGATAGCCGCAGCTGCGTCGCGGTCCTGTGATTTCTGGATTTGAGCTGCCGAGATACCGACTGCGATGGGTTTGAGCTGCTTTATTTCGCTGATAACGGCTACTTCGGTGTTGGTAGCGCGACTTCCACGAACGACAACTTCCTGCAATGCCTTACCTTCTTCATCCAGTTCCGTGTCGATAACGGTCGTATTTCCGGATTCTACGCGGACGTTGGGGATGTTTTTGGTTTGATAGGAGACGAAGGAAATAATGATGTTGTGATTTCCGACAGGAACATTGGAAAGTACAAAATTGCCGTCGACATCGGCAGCAGCACCTATCTGGGTGCCTTCTATCAACACGGAGGCTCCGATAAGGGCCTCTTTGGTTTTCGAGTCTTTAATCGACCCACGGATTGTGCCTGGGTCTGCAAACGCCGTGATAACGGCAGAGAGGGTGAACAGTAATGTAAAAAGCTTAGTTCTCATCTTAAGGTGTCAAATTTTCGACACAAAAGTAGATCGCTAATGTTACCTCAATGTTAACCCTGTGTTACGTGTCAATTATTTAAAAATTGTACTTTTACTTAAAAATCAGCCGCTTACTCAATGATTCCTTGTCCTTTTTCACTATTGAAATCGTCGAGGTCATGTACGAAACCATTGATGACGGCATATTTCACCTTACCCGCCTTTTTGAGGATAAAAGTGGCTGTATTGCCTAATCCGGGCGTGCCGGACGGCACCGCCTGACCGCTCCGGAGTATATGTAGCGGGGTGGTGGTGAAGTAAAGTCCGAGTGCGCGCGTGTTGGCATCCGGCGCGAGTCGTACATAGGTGTAACCCTCTTTCAGCAGGTTCAATGCATTCAGCTTACTGATCTCGCTGACATTCTTGTAAGTCGTCGGATAAACCTTTCCTTTTTCGATCGTCAGACCCGTAGCGTCGATTTCCTGGCTGCCGTATTGCGGATGTAAATCTCCGAAATCTTCAATTTTACTGTAATAAAAGAACTTCGTCGCATTGGAATAACTGACTTCGTTACGGTTTATCCCAAGGTCTGCTGTGAATGATTTGCCGGTTTGCCGCACGGTTGCGTTACGCACTACCAGGTCGTAGACCCAGCGACCATTCTCAGGAATATTGTAATACTCTTCGCGGTTTTCTTTTGTCAGTGAATTGTCCGAAATCTTGTCCAGCGCGGACAATATCGCCATAAAATTGAGCTGGCGGATATATTGCTTCTCCGGATCACCCACATAGCCACCCGATTCAATCAAGACGAGCGTAGTTCCCCATTTTTGTACATTATCCCCAAACCCGCGCGGCTCGTGGTCGTCGGCATAGCGCGCCACCTGTCCGGGAATGTATTTTTGAAGGATCTTATTCATGCCCACGATGAGTTGCATGGAACGCTCGCGCACATTATTGATCGATAATTCGTAATCATAAGAAGTTGCCAGGAATGAAATCGTCGCCACTTTCGGACTGCGGCCTGCGGAGTAGCGCGGGCTCTGGTCGTGCAGGTTGAAACCGTAATCGGGTTTGAGGCGGTCGACGAGGCCTTTCAGTATTTGCGCTTCCGGGGTCTGCCTGGCAGCGGCGTCGCGGTTCATATCGATGCCCTGCATGGTACGGCGCTGGTAGCGTTCGGCACCGTCGGGGTTGAGCATCGGAACAAAGTATAATGTAGTATTGTCGAGCAGCTTTTTACGGATTTCGTCGAAACCGTCGTTCCTGCCTTCCAGGAAGTTGAAAATATCGAAGCTGGCCATTGTCGCAGTAGGCTCGTCGCCGTGCATTTGCGTCCATAGCAGCACCTTTTTCTTGCCATTCCCTACCTTGATCATTTGAATAGCCCGTCCTTCGAAAGATTCGCCCACGGTTTCGATCTGGTACATCGCATTGCCTTGTCGCTTGGAAATCAGCGGGAGAATGTCTTTTTGTTTGAAACGACGCTGGGTAAGGGTCTGTTCGCGGTAAGTTTCGTGTATCTTAAACAGACGATCGGCGAGGTCTTTGGTTTGCGCCTGGGAATCAACGGTAATCAAGGTAATGAGCAGGAATAATAGTGACAGAATGGTTGTTTTTGTCATGGTTCAGCGCCATTTGTTGACTGCAAGGTAAGAAGATTTCTAAGCAAATTTTAATGTAATATTTACGATGGATTTATCCTCATATTGTAAATATTACTTACATTTGTGGCATGTTAACAGCTGAAACATATCATTTGCATCGTGGCCTTCGGGTTATCGGACGTCTAGGGTGATGTGTTTTTGCAAGTAGTGTTGTAATAAGGTTGAATACATAGTATCCCATGAAGCCCGATTGTTAAGATCGGGCTTTTTTATTGTCGATTTCAAGCATAAAATGGTATGAAAACCGTCATTATCAAATACAATGCAGGCAACGTGCAGTCGGTCATGTACGCGCTCGACCGCATTGGCGCGAGTTATCTTTATACCGACGATGAAGCCGAGATCCGCTCCGCCGACAAGGTAATATTCCCGGGCGTGGGCGAGGCTAGTACCACCATGAGCTATTTGCGAAATGTAGGTCTCGATAAAGTAATCCCTTCATTGAAACAGCCCGTATTTGGGACATGCATAGGAATGCAGCTTATGTGCCGGTTTTCTGAAGAGAACAATACCGAATGCATGGGTATCTTCGATGTGGATGTGAAGCGATTTCCAGCATCTGCCGGTTTGAAAGTGCCGCATATGGGTTGGAATAATATCTCGGATTACCAATCGCCATTGACGGACGGAGTGCCAGACAATGCATATCTCTATTTTGTACACAGTTATGCCGCACCGGTTTGCGAATACACTGTAGCGAGCTGCGATTACGCATTACCATTCAGCGCAATGCTGCACAAAGACAACTTTTACGCCGCCCAGTTCCACTGCGAAATCAGCGGGAATGCAGGCCAGCAAATACTTGAAAATTTTCTTAAAATTTAATAACCGCCTGCCCTAACCCATGATCCATGTTATTCCCGCTATCGACCTGATTGAAGGCAAATGCGTTCGTCTTACCCAGGGCGATTATGGTCAGAAAAAGATTTATAATGAAAACCCGCTGGAAGTAGCGTTACAGTTTGAGGATGCAGGTTTAAAAAGATTGCATTTAGTTGACCTTGACGGTGCAAAGGCTAAAAAGGTCGTCAATTGGAAAGTATTGGAAAAAATAGCCTCCCAAACCTCATTGCATATCGATTTCGGTGGCGGTGTTCAATCGGATGATGATCTGAAAATTGTATTCGAAAGCGGCGCAAAGCAGGTTACTGGGGGTAGCGTCGCCGTAAAGCAGCCCGAGTTATTCGAACATTGGCTGAAAACATACGGAGGCGAAAAGATCATCCTCGGAGCGGATGCCAAGAATGAGAAGATCGCGGTAAGTGGCTGGGAGGAAGGCACGTCCATTTGGGTGTATGATTTTGTGGAAGAATATGTGGAGAAAGGGGTGAAATACACGGTTAGTACTGATGTCGCGAAGGATGGCCTGCTGCAAGGTCCTTCCTTTGATTTATACAAAAACCTTCAGGATAAATGTCCTGACCTGAATATCATCGCCAGCGGAGGGATCGCAGGGATCGAGGATGTGGAAAAACTGGCGGAAATGAACATTTACGGCGTGATCATCGGTAAAGCCATCTACGAAAACCGGATAAGCCTGACCGATTTACAGCGTTTTTCAGTTTAATATATGCTTACAAAACGAATCATTCCCTGTCTCGATGTGAAAGACGGCCGGACGGTCAAAGGGGTTAATTTTGTGAACTTGCGTGACGCGGGTGACGCTGTCGAACTCGGCGCATTATACGCCGCGCAGGGGGCCGACGAACTGGTTTACCTTGACATTACGGCCACTGTCGACGGTCGTTCGACATTTATCGATCTCGTTCGCAGAGTAGCGCAGACCATCAATATTCCTTTTACAGTCGGTGGTGGCATTTCGTCGATTGCAGACGTGTCCGCGTTGCTGCATGCAGGTGCCGACAAAGTTTCGATTAATTCGGCTGCGGTGCGGAACCGGGATCTGATCAATGAGCTGTCTCTCGAATTTGGCAGCCAGTGCATTGTTGTCGCCATCGATACGCGTTACATTGAAACGGAAAGTGGCCATGAGCACATTGTCCACACGCATGGAGGCAGGAAGGCGACGGAAATCCGTTCGATACCCTGGGCGAAGGAAGTGGAGGAGCGCGGGGCGGGAGAGATCCTGTTAACATCGATGGATACGGACGGAACCAAGGCCGGTTTCGCGCTTGAATTGACTGCGACCATTTCGGGTAATGCCAATATCCCTGTAATAGCATCCGGTGGCGCGGGCAATATGGAGCATTTCTATGACGTATTTACCAAAGGAAAGGCCGATGCCGGATTAGCAGCAAGCATTTTCCACTTTCGGGAAATCGATATTCCGGATTTGAAAGATTATCTCAAAAACAAAGACCTGCCGATCCGGATTACCCGGTAACGGCGCGAAGTTTTATCAAACACAATCAACCCGGGTGGCCAGCAAGCCCCAATGCTGTGGTCCGAGCGGGTGTTTTAATTGAACAATAACAAATGAGCGAGACGTTTTCATCCATTGACTTTAATAAATCGGCCGACGGGCTTGTGCCGGCCATTATCCAGGACGTACACACCGGTAAAGTGCTGATGCTTGGCTACATGAATGCAGAAGCATTGGACGTAACGAGGCAGCAAGGTACCGTTACATTTTTCAGCCGGAGCAAGCAACGCCTGTGGACGAAGGGTGAAACATCGGGCAATTTCTTGTTTGTAAACGAAATTGCGGCAGATTGTGACGGCGATACCTTGTTGATCAAGGCGACACCCGCAGGCCCGGTTTGTCACACCGGTGCGGATACTTGTTTTGGGGAAAAAAATAGCCAGCCGGAAATTGCTGACACACGTTCGGGCGAGGCTGCTTTCCTGAACTACCTTCAAAAAGAAGTAATACGTGAACGAAAACTCAATCCTTCGGAAGAGTCTTATACGAGTAGTCTCTTCAAAAAAGGGATTAATAAAATCGCGCAGAAAGTGGGGGAGGAAGCGGTGGAAGTGGTGATTGAATCGAAGGATAACGACGACCATCTTTTCAAGAGCGAAGTGTCGGATTTGCTGTTCCATTTGCTTGTTCTGCTCGAACAAAAAAACATTGACTTAGATGAGGTAATTGACGTACTTCGTAGCCGTCATCAATAAAAACCAGATCCGTATGAAGTTACTCCTACGTCTTGTTATCAGTACTTTGGCGATAATCGTTGCCGCAAACTTGGTTCCGGGGGTTGTAGTTGCCAGCACCGGAACGGCCATTATAGTCGCCATTGTGCTGGGTATTCTCAACACCTTCCTCAAACCTGTCCTCCAGATCCTCGCACTGCCCATTACCATTCTTACGCTGGGGATCTTCTATTTCGTCATCAATGTTTTCATCATTTACCTCGCAGCATCGCTTGTAGACGGGTTTCGGATAGACGGTTTCATTCCTGCACTGTTCTTTGGCCTGGTGGTTTCGATCGTTTCGGCAATCCTTGGTATGTTTTTAGATTGATGTGGGGAAAGTCTGTCGTAAGGCACAAAATCTTTTCACATGATTTGAAAATTACCGCTATGCTAAGTCAACTGGAAGAAATCAAGGACACCCTTTTTAAATATTTCGAAACGCGGATCGACCTATTTAAGATTGAAACCCGTGATAAGATCGAGCGGGCTGTCGTAATGGGGATTTACGCGGCCATATTGCTTTGCATAGGCCTTACGATCCTGATTCTGCTCGTTATACTATTAGGTACGTTCCTAAACAAGTGGCTTCATAGCGACTACCTGGGCTTCGTTATATTGCTCGGCGTTTTCATCGTTAAGCTTACGGCCATCATCATCTGGAAGGAAACATGGATCCGGCTGATCCGGAAAATAATCGTTCGTTTTGTCAGTGTGAAAGAGGAATAATGCTTTTTGGCTGCTTTATTTGGCAATAAGTTTCTCTGAATTGCTATTTTTGGATTCCTTTTGAAAATTCTCAGGGCACTATTTAAACAGATTTGAGATGAGTTCTTCAACAGATTCTTCGGTAAAAATCACCAAGCCGTTTTCATCCGATACGGACAAGGACAAAGAAGGTCTGGTGCAGGACGCCGATCTGTACCGCGAAAAGCTGGAAACACAGTGGAGCGGGCTTAAAAAGGAAGCCACTACTTACGGAAAGCAAGCGCTGGTGATCGGTGGGGTCGTCGCGACCACTTTCGTAGTGATGAATGCGCTATTGCCAAAAGGGAAAAAGAAAAAGGAAATTTTGGTAGAACCGGTTGTGCCTGTTGATAAAGTGAAAATCTCCAAAATCAAAACCCAGTCTGCGGTCGGACAAGCCGTTCAAAGTTTAGCCTGGACATTGGCTGTGGGGTGGGCGCGCCAGAAGCTAAAACATTTTATTGAAGACGAACGAAAAACCGAATGAAAGCAGCGAAACATCAAATCGCAGACCTCCTTTCCGAACGTAAAGCAGAAAAAAGGAAATCGTTTGCTGTTCTCCTTGATCCGGATAAAATCAACCTTTCCACTTTCCCGAAATTCCTCGAATACGCGGCTGGGCACGGCGTTGACTTTTTTTTTGTGGGCGGAAGCCTCATTACTAACTATGCGATCGATAAGCTGATCGCCGCTATTCATGAATACACGGCCATTCCGGCCATTCTTTTCCCTGGTAGCAGCCTGCACATCGAACCTGGCGCCGATGCAATCCTGCTGTTATCGCTGATATCCGGCCGCAATCCTGAATTGCTTATAGGGCAACACGTTATTGCTGCACCGTTGCTAAAAAGAAGCGGCCTCGAAGTGCTGCCGACAGGCTATATGCTTATCGAAAGTGGCAAGCTCACCACCGTATCTTACATTAGCAATACTACTCCGCTGCCCCGTGACAAACCGGGCATTGCAGCGTGCACCGCGCTCGCCGGTGAATACCTGGGGCTTAAAAATATTTTTCTAGACGCGGGCAGTGGTGCCCAGTTCCCGGTTCCTGCCGAAACCATCGCAGCTGTACGCGCCACTGTGGACACGCCGATTATCGTCGGTGGTGGTATCGATTCTTATGAAAAGGCGGATAGTGCATTGAATGCAGGCGCAGATGTGATTGTTGTCGGTAACGGCATTGAAGCTAATCAGGAGTTGTTGCCCGAAATCGCTGCGTGTGTCAGGGCATTCAATGAAAAACTGGAAAGTGTTTAGGGGGAATGTTAGAATTAATAGGATAAATTAAAGCGGATCAAGAATTTTCTAAGGAAATTTTAAGTTCTTGGAAAAATACAAACTCAAAATTTAGGAATATTCAATTCGATGGTATTACCTTTACACCGAACCTTAATTACACCCAAGAAATGAAAAAATTCTTTGCATTTGCGTTTGTTGCCGGGATGGTAGCTTTCGCTGCTTGTACTAGCAAACCTGCTGACGAATCAGCTGATACTACTGCTGTAACTGTTGAAACTCCTGCAGTTGATACTACTGCTGCGGTTGACACAACTGTTGCTGCTGACACTACTGCTGCTGATACAACTAAAAAGTAATCAGACGTACAAGTCGAAAATCTTGAAAAGCCCTATGAAAATAGGGCTTTTCTTTTTTTATTCGAGGATGAAAAACATGTCTTTGGGGTCGTATGTGCCAGATGCGGCAGCTGAATATTGCCAGGAGTTGTACCGCACCCACCGGTTTGATTTTTTTCTTTCGCGTCCACGCCGCACCCGCCTCGGTGATTTCACCGTAAAACCCGGTATAGTACCGCGGATCACGGTTAATGCAAATCTTAATCCTTATAGTTTTCTGATTACATACCTGCACGAAGTCGCACATTGCATTGTGCATTATAAATATAAAGGTCGTGGCAGAAGAAGGGTAGCGCCACACGGTGCCGAATGGAAGCACGAGTTCCGGGAGTTGCTGCTGCCGGTCATGCGCGAAAGTATCTTTCCCGCAGACATTCTCGTTCATTTGCTTCGTTATGCTCAAAACCCCGCTGCATCGACCGGCGGTGACCAGAAACTTTTTAATGCACTCAGAAAGCACGATGAGCAGGAATTGATTACCGGTAAAGTATGTCTTTTTCAGTTGGACGAAGGAACGAGTTTCGTTTTTCAGGACAGGCTTTTTACACGCGGAACGCTTCGGCGCACGCGTGTACTCTGCACGGACAAGGCCTCTCAGCGTCTCTACACGATCCCTGCTCATGCATTGGTTGAAGCATGCTGATGTCCGGAGAATAGCAGTTTATGCAATGTCGGTCAGCCTGACATTGTTGATTTCCTTTTTTTCCCACGCACAAAAATCGGTATTATCTGACGGTCAATGGTTCAAATTGGCAGTGACTGAGTCCGGTATTTATCGCATCGATGCAGGTTTGCTTTCAGAAATGGGCGTCGACATTGCCGTCGTGCGCCCCGCTGGTATCCGCATTTATGGAAATGGCGGGGCGATGATACCGCAATCCAACAAGTCCGGTTATGTGAACGCTTTGATGGAGAATGCCATTTGGGTTAGTGGTGAAGAGGATGGAAAATTCGACAAAGGTGACGCCGTGTATTTCTATGCGGAAGGTCCCCACGTGACCCAATATGATGCTTCGAAAGCGGGGCTCCGCCACCAGATCAATCACTATTCTGATTCCAGCTTCTATTTTATCACATTTGCGGAAAGCAATGGGTTGCGAATCAAATCTGATGCGGGGCTTTCGGTTGCCGCGACAAAAACAGTCAGTCAGTTCGATGATTACTGGTACCACGAAACAGAATCTTCAAACACCCTTAAATCCGGCAGGGAATGGTGGGGCGAATACCTTGCCGGGAGTACTTCTGGGTTTACCGTGGATGTCACTTTACCTGGTGTAGTGGCTTCGTCGGATTTCAAGCTAAGAACTTCATCTATCGGCGCGGCCCAGGTCCCTACCCGTTTCATATGGCAAGTGAATGGTACCACGGTGGGCGAGGAACCAATAGGAACGGTCGGCTCCGGAACGTACGACGTGAAGGCTCTACAGACAGGCAACACCTATACATTGAAGAATGCACCGGTATCGGGAGTTTTTAAAATTAATGTCAGCTACAACAAAAACGGACAAAGCTCGGCTGAGGCTTATCTCGATTATATAGGACTTCAGGTAAAAAGGGAGCTCAGGAACTACGAAGGTCAGCAAATTTACCATTTCCTGCCGCAGGTCACCGATACGGTAACCTATCAGTTTCTTGGGTCCTCGGAAGGATTCAGACTTTGGAATATTACAAACCCGCTCATGCCCGAGGCCATCGTGCAAAGAGATGGAGCGGGCGCTTTTCGCTGGACAGCAAGGGGAGCACGTAGTATTCAAAAGTATATTAGTTTCGCCCCAGGCGACGCACTACCGCCTGTGTCCTGGCAAACTGTTGGAAATCAGAATATCGCAAGCACCTCGACGCCAGACCTGCTTATTATAACGCCTCCCGCCTGGGAGCGTGAAGCAAACCGCCTGGCCGGGTTCAGGAATGCCCGTGATGGGCTTGACGTGCGGGTGGTAACAACCCATCAGATTTACAACGAATACGCTTCCGGGCGCCCCGACATCACGGCGATCCGTGATTTCGTCAAGGAGCTTTATCATAAGACTCCGGGCAAGCTGAAATATCTTCTATTGTTTGGTGATGCAACGTATGACTATCGGAACCTGCTCCAAAATCAATCGCCAGGGCAGCGTGCGGGTTGGATGCCAGTGTATGAAAGCAGGGAATCGTTGAATCCGGTGTATACCTATTCTTCCGACGACTATTTTGGTTTTATGGACGCCAATGAGGGCGACTGGAATGAAAATACGGCCGGCGATCACACGGTCGACATTGGGATCGGAAGGTTGCCGGTGAAGTCATTGGAAGAAGCGAAAATTGTGGTCGATAAGCTGATCCGCCACGAATCATCGGTTGGGATGTGGAAAAATACAGTCAGGTTTGTGGCCGATGACGGCGACGGCAATATCCATCAACGTCACGCCGATCAATTGGCTGATCTGATTCAGGACCGGATGTTTTCTGTGAGATCATTCATCGACGAAGTGCCGCAAACGACTACAGACGCAGGACAGAAAGCCCCCGCCATTAACCGTGCCATCCGAAGTGCGATCGATCAGGGCACGCTCATTCTAAATTATACCGGTCACGGTGGCGTGAGCGGATGGGCTGAGGAACAGGTATTGACGTTATCCGATATGCTTTCGGCCCGTGGAATGGACAATCTCCCACTGCTGATTACGGCGACCTGCGACTTTGGACGTTACGACGACCCGGGTGTTGTTTCAGGGGCGGAGCTGATGGTACTGAGCCCGAAAGGTGCGGCAATAGGGGCGATCAGTACAACGAGGCCGGTGTATTCCAGCACAAACTTTGCGCTGAACAAGGCATTTTACGAAGCATTGCTAAATGCGAAATCCGGGCAGCGACTGGGTGATTTTTTCCTGCAAACCAAAAACAATGCGCTCGCCGGCAGTTTGAACCGCAACTTTACGCTGCTGGCCGATCCATCAATGATCTTGACGCCGGGAAAAAGAAGCATACGGTGGGCAGCGCTGCCGGACACGTTGCGCGCATTGCAGAAGGTCACACTCGGTGGAGAAATTTTCGACCCGGCGACAAATATGGTTGATGTCTCGTTTAATGGGACGGCACGCGTGGTGATTTATGACAAACCAATCGAGTTCCGCACGTTAGGTAACGAGGGAAATCCCGAAACTTATACCGAGTTCCGTAGCAAGCTGTTTGACGGAAGCGTATCGGTGAAGGAAGGCCGCTTTCAATCTACACTGCAAATGCCGAAGGATATCGATTATCGCGCGGGTACAGGCCGCGCGAGCATCTATGCCGTCCGGGGTGACAGTATTTCAGATGCATCCGCGCAACTCGCGGTAATCGTTGGAGGAAGTGCGCCGCAACAAACCGACACTATTCCTCCTAAGTTAGCCGGGTACCTTAACACACCTGCTTTCCGGGATGGCGACACCGTCGAGCCGTCCTCCTCGCTCGTTCTCCGAATGAGTGACGAGAGCGGAATCAACATTTCCCGTGCGGGAATCGGGCATGACATTACGATGACTTTGAATGATACGCTTACAGTTGTTTTGAATGATTATTACGTGGCCGATCTGAATAATTATCAATCGGGTGCAATCATTTATCCGTTGGAAAATCTGCCCGCCGGAAAATATATTGTCCGCGCAAAAGTATGGGACGCATATACTAACTTTTCTGAAATAGCGTTCGGGTTTCTAGTAGGCCCAGCCAAGGGAATTCAACTCAACGCCTTTAAAGTTTACCCTAACCCATTTCAGAAGGACCTTACATTCGAGCTCGGGCACGACCGGGCTAACGAGGACGTAGAATTAATTTTTAATATATTGCTTATCAATGGGCAACTTTTGGGTACTTATAAAAAGCTTTACTATAACAGCGAGCCCGTAATCAGGGAAATGTGGGACCTCGCGCAGTGGGTAAAAGCAATACCGGTTGGCGAATCACTTGTCTACCATTTACGGATTAGATCGTTAAAAGACAATTCCACCGATCAAAAAGCAGGTAAATTGATCCGATCTCCTTAGGATAATAAAACTTATTAAATTTTTAGTATTAACTATCTTTCATTGTATTTTTGACCCTTTGAAGAGGCTGATATAAAGCACTTCCTATCGCAAATCCAATTTCTATGAGACTTTTTTTTGTTACATTATCCTCACTATTCTTTTTAACATCAGGTACGCTTTTCGCCCAGCAGAATTCCACAAGAAGAATTCCGGCATCACCACTTTCCTTTTTAACATTTGCCCCCGATGCGAGAAGTGCTGCTATGGGGGAGGCCGGTGTAGCGCTCAGCCCCGATGCGAATGCAACTTACTGGAATGCGGCAAAGCTTCCTTACAATACAAAAGATTTTGGCGTTTCAGCTTCTTACACTCCCTGGCTGCGCTACCTGGTTGATGATATGTGGCTAGGCTATCTGACTGCCTACAAGAAATTAGGCGATCGCCAGGCTGTGGCGCTTTCCGTGAACTATTTCAACAACGGAGAACTGGATTTGCGGGATGCGATCGGTAACAATACCGGTTATTTCAATTCACGGGAAGTAGCGATCAACGGAACCTATTCACGCCAGCTTGGCAGAAACTTCTCAATGGGTTTGACGTTGAAATATATTTCCTCGAACCTTGCCGGAAACGCGGTCGTTAACAACATTTCATTGAGCCCTGCACGTGTTGCTGCGGGTGACATCAGCGCTTACTATAGGAAAGAATTTAAGAATGAGGATACCGGCAGCGAACTGGTGTGGTCATTGGGCGCGGTGCTTTCCAACCTGGGTGGTAAGATCAATTACGGTTCAGGCACAGAAACTGAAAACTTTATTCCTACCAACCTGAAAATTGGAACCGGATTGTCATATACAGGCGACGGAAGAAACCGCTTTAATTTCATCGTCGATGTCAGCAAGCTGATGGTTCCCACACCGGATGGCACAACAAACATCAATACCAAGCCTTTGTTGGACGGCGTATTCGGATCGTTCTCAGATGCTCCGGACGGGTTTAAAGAAGAAATTCAGGAAGTAGCCATTGCTACCGGTCTGGAATACTGGTACAACAACATCTTCGCGCTGCGCGCTGGTTATTTCGGAGAGAATAAAAACAAAGGCGACCGCCGTTTCTTCACCGCTGGCGCAGGCTTGCGTTTCGCTGATAAATATGCTGTCGACTTCGCTTATATGTTCCCTACTACCCAGGGGAGCCCACTTGCGCAGACATTACGTATCACACTGTCTCTCGCTTTGAACAAAGCGGAGAAGCTGGATGTAAGCGACACCGAAAACTAAGCATTACCAGAAATTTAATTTTTCCGGAACGAATGGCGTTATTGCAACGTCATTCGTTTTTTTATACTCATCGCTTCCCATGTTGCTGGACCGTACCATTGCTCCCGATTTCAAGATCATTGAAACTGTAAACCTGCCGGAACCCCGGACATACACGCTAGATAATGGTATCGCGCTGCACGTGATCAATATCGGAGAACAACCGGTGGTACGCCTTGAATGTATTTTCGAAGCGGGTAACTGGTATGAAAGCGAGGTGGCGGCATCGTACTTTGCGATCAAAATGTTGCTGGAGGGAGTCGAAGGTATGACATCGCAGGAAATCAATGAGGCATTTGATAACCTGGGAGCGTTCACCGAAATGAGTCACACCTCCGACCGCGTCGGCATCGTGGTGTACTGTCTGTCGCGGTTTTTGCCGGATGTGCTGCCACTTGTGCAAAAAATGATAGGCAATCCTACTTTTCCGGAGAAAGAATTTCAGGAATTAAAGAATATCACCATTCAGAATCTGAAGGTGAATAAAGAGAAAACCGCGTATCTGGCAACTACCGAATTCAGGGCGCGATTGTTTGGTGCAGCTCACCCCTATGGCCATAGCCAGAGCGAAGAGGGGATAGAAGCTCTAGGGCTGGATGCTGTCCGTGTGCATTATGATCGGTTTATCCGGAATAGTAAATTCACGGTAGTGCTGGCAGGGCAGATCGCCGAGGCGGATGTGCAGCATGTGAATGCCACATTAGGTCAAAACCGGGTGGACGCAGCGGTAGGTAGTGGAATTTACAATGCTTCAGAATCCTACCATGGCGATGAAACGATAGTGGAAAGACCTGAAAGTGTGCAGTCATCGATCCGTATGGGCCGCGTGTTATTCAACCGGCATCATCCCGATTATTCCAAAATGCTCGTCGCAAACGAGATTCTGGGAGGGTATTTTGGTTCGAGGTTAATGAAAAATATACGGGAAGAAAAAGGACTGACCTACGGTATTTCCTCACACCTTGCGACGTTTCGTCATGAAGGGTACTTTATGATAGGAACCGATGTAAAAAAAGAGTTTACTCAGCAAACCATCGACGAAATCAGAAAGGAAATAGTCCGGCTCCAAACCGAGCTGGTGGGGCCAGAGGAATTACAAACTGTTAAGAATTTCATGGCGGGTGAATTCACGGGGTCATTGAATACCGCATTCGAGGTTGCCGACCGCCGCAAGATATTGTTACTGGATAGCCTGCCTGCGAATTTTTTCAATCAGTACATCGAACGCATCCACGCTACGACAGCGGAAGATGTGATGGCCATGGCGAACAACTACCTGCGTCCGGAAGATATGGTTACTGTTATTGCAGGAGGAAAATAGCTACTTGTTCGCCTTATCTAGCGCATCCTTATAAGCTTTAAGGCAGCGTTCCCGGGCCATTTTGTGGTCCACCATGGGCGAAGGATATTCGTAGGTGCCAAATTCAGGGACCCATTTTTTGATATATTCCATTTTAGGATCAAACTTCTCGGCCTGAGATGCCGGGTTAAATATCCGGAAATACGGCGCGGCATCCGTTCCTGAGCCAGCCGCCCATTGCCAGCCGCCATTGTTGGCTGCCAGGTCATAATCCAGCAACTTTTGTGCGAAATAAGCTTCTCCCAGTCGCCAGTCGATCAATAAATGCTTCGAAAGAAAGCTTGCTGTGACCATTCGCACGCGGTTGTGCATAAAGCCAATCGCATTGAGCTGGCGCATACCGGCATCCACAAGCGGGTAACCGGTTTTACCTTCGCACCATTTCTTAAAATCGTCCTTGTCGTACCTCCATTGAATGAAATCATAGGCCTTTCGGAATGCCTCGCCTTTACCGACGTGCGGAAAATTGGACAGGATTTGCTGGTAAAAGTCCCGCCAGATCAGTTCGCTCAGAAACGTATCACTATGTTCGTGAGCGTGACGCGCCAGTTCGCGAATGCTTACAGTTCCAAAGCGCAGGTGAATGCCGATCCGACTGGTCGCTTCTTTGGCTGGAAAGTCCCGTTCGTTTGCGTAGTTTTTCAATAGGTTGGCGCTCACCTCATCGGATGGGAAATTGTAGTCGGCTTTTTCGAACCCCATTTCTTCCAGCGAGGGCATTTCATCAGTTTTCAACTTGTAAAGGTGTCTGAAATACTTTTTGGTAGGATAGGAAGAGAGGTAAAAGCCGTTGCATTTCTCCTTCCAGGCCCGGCTGTAAGGTGTGAAAATCGTGTAAGGCGAACCTTGGGAAGTCAGGATTTCCTGCTTTTCGAATATGACCTGGTCTTTGCAGGTTTTAAATACAATATCTTTTTCTTTCAGAATCCTGTAAACATCCTTGTCGCGCTCGGTGGCATAGGGTTCGTAATCGGTGTTGGTGTAAACTTCTGCGATGTCATAATCCTCCACCAGTTTCTCCCAAACGTTTACTGGAAAGCCGTATTTAACGAGAATATCAGCATCTCTTTCTCTCAGCTCATTGCTGATTTTCGAAATTGCTTCGTAAATGAATGTCAGACGGGCATCTTTTTTATCTTCCAGGTCATCAAGAATGTTACGATCGAAAATAAAAAGTGGGACGACCTGATATCCTGACCGAAGGGCGTAATAAAGTCCCGCATTGTCGTGTAGCCGAAGGTCGCGGCGGAACCAGAATATGGCAACTTTTTCTTTGGGTTTCAGGCTCATGCAATTGAACGGTCGGGAATGAGACTCCGTTGATGTAATGTTAATTACGAAATATGGCATTTTTTAGATTAATCAGCCACCAGCAAATTCAAAATTCCTGTCACGTAAATGCGTTTCTATGGCATCAGAAATGGATAGTGAAGTTGTATCTTTACCACCGTGGTGACTTTGCCAATATCTATTTGTACAAAACCTTGCCAGCATTCATCTTAACACAATCTGCATTCATGAAAATTAAACTCACGATCCTATTCAGCCTGGTGTGCCTTACCGTTTTCGGTCAAAAAGATGCCGACAAACAGGAATGGAAACAGCTCTTCAATGGTAAAAACCTGGACGGCTGGGACATCAAGATCCGGGGCTATGATCTGAACGACAATTATAATAACACTTTCCGAGTGGAGGATGGCAAAATGGTTGTTCGCTATGATAAGTACGATGACTTCGCTCAAAAATACGGCCATATTTTCTATAAAGGCGATTTTTCCTACTACCGAATCTCTGTTGAGTACCGTTTCGTAGGAGAGCAGGCACCCAAGGGCGAAGGCTGGGCATGGCGCAACAGCGGTATCATGGTGCACGGACAGCCCGCCGCAACGATGGGCAAAAATCAGGATTTTCCGGCCTCTATCGAGGTACAATTGCTTGGTGGAAATGAAAAGACCCGCACGACTTGTAACCTATGCACGCCTGGTACTAATGTAGTGATCGACGGTAAGCTTGTGACACAACATTGCATCACTTCAAAATCCAAAACTTACAATGGCGACCAATGGGTGAAGGCCGAAGTGCTTGTCTTAGGCGATTCTCTGATCCAGCATTTTGCCAATGGAGAAATGGTTTTGGAATATAACAAACCACAACTAGGCGGTGGCAATGTGAGTGGGCACGATCCTTCGCTGATGATCGCCGGCCAGTTGCTCGACCACGGTTCGATCTCCCTGCAAAGCGAAAGCCATCCCGTCGAGTTCAGAAAGGTTGAAGTTCTGGATTTAAAAGGCTGTATGGATCCGAAAGCGACAAATTACAAGTCGTATTATGTAAAAGCGGATAACAGCAAGTGCAGTTACAAGAAGAAGTAAGCCGGAGCCTTTAAAGCAGAATGTCACCCTGAGAGCGGTCGAAGGGCCATGCACGATGTTTGTCGGTATGGATGTCTTCGACTGCGCTCAGACTGACATTTGTGATTCACTCAGACTGACATCTGTGATTCACTCAGACTGACATCTGTGGTCGGCTCAGACTGACATCTGTGGTTGGCTCAGACTGACATCTGTGGTTCGCTCAGACTGACTTTTTGATTCGCTCAGACTGACGTTTACATTAAGTCTTCAATACAATATTACAACCTCACAATCTCCGCGCCGATCGCGTTCAGACGCGTGTCGATATTCTGGTAACCGCGATCGATTTGTTCGATATTGTCGATAATACTTACACCTTTGGCCGACATGGCTGCTATGAGCAATGCAACACCGGCGCGGATGTCGGGGGATGTCATGCGGATGCCGCGTAGTTGTGTTTCGCGGTTGTGCCCGATGACTGTCGCACGGTGTGGGTCGCAAAGGATGATTTGCGCACCCATTTCGATCAGCTTATCCACAAAGAACAGGCGGCTTTCGAACATTTTTTGGTGAATGAGCACGGTTCCCTGCGCTTGCGTAGCCGTAACGAGCACGATACTCAGCAAGTCGGGTGTGAAGCCAGGCCATGGGGCATCGGCTACCGACAATGTAGAGCCGTCGAGATAGTTTTCGATGCGGTAGCGTTCCTGTGCGGGAATGAAAATATCGTCACCGTGAAATTCCATTTTAATACCCAATCTCTGAAAAACATCCGGGATAATGCCCAGTTCGGGAATACGGCAGTCTTTAATGGTGATTTCCGATTGCGTCATTGCCGCTAAGCCGATGAAGCTGCCGATCTCGATCATATCGGGCAGCATGGTGTGTTCGGTGCCTTTCAGCTCGCTTACCCCTTCTACTACAAGCAGGTTGGAGGCGATACCGGAGATTTTGGCACCCATGCGGTTCAGCATTTTACAAAGCTGTTGCAAATAGGGCTCACAGGCGGCATTATAGATCGTAGTAGTTCCTTCGGCCATTACCGCGGCCATCAAAACGTTGGCTGTGCCGGTTACAGAAGCCTCATCGAGCAGCATGTAAGTACCTTTCAAATTCGCTGCATCCACGCGGTAGAACCCGCCATCTTCTTCGTCGTAGCTGAATGTGGCGCCTAGTTTCTCAAAACCCAGAAAATGGGTGTCCAACCTTCTTCTACCGATTTTGTCACCACCCGGACGAGGGATACGTCCTTTCCGGAAACGCGCCAGCATAGGCCCGAGCAACATGACCGAGCCGCGCAATGCAGCCGCTTTCTGGCGGAAAGAGTCAGATTCCAGGTAATCTAGGTTAATGTCATCGGCCTCAAATCGAATCGAGGAGTCACTCAGACGTGTGCGGCGTACGCCCAGGTCACCCAGGAGATTTATGAGCTGATTTACGTCGCGGATATTAGGAATATTATGGATCGTGACCGGCTCCCTGGTGAGCAATACGGCGCAGATAATCTGTAATGCTTCGTTTTTAGCGCCTTGCGGTACGATTTCACCCTTGAGACGTCGATCCCCGGTAATCTTGAATGATGGCATAGAAAATTTTGGGCAGTTGAGACTGTATAAAATGAAACCTGGATATTACATTCCAGGTTTTTTGCGATTGTTATTTCGGTTGTTATTAGTGTTGTTGTTGTTTCCGTTCCGGTTGGAAAATTTGTTGTTCCGGTTGCGGTTCTGATTGCCCTGGCTACTACTGCCCTGCCGGTCGCTATGGCTGGACTGTGGCTTAAAACCAACCTGGTTTACGCGGTTTCGTTCCTGATTGTTGTTCCGGTCCTTTGGAGCGGCTTCCACCGGACCTGATGTCCGTATGTAGTCGATTTCTTCCTTCAGACGCCCTTTGCTAAGTTGTTCCAGCTGGCCTAGCAACACATGGTCTTCCGGGTTATCCTTATTCCAGGCGTTGAAAAATGAACGCATCAGCCGGAAAATATAGGAAACGAATGCCAGGCGGTCTTCGGGATTTTCGGTTTGCGAAGCTTTTTCGAGCAGCAGGTCAATGTTGCGCCCATAATGGCGGAATGTCAGGTTCTGCTGGTTGTACTCCACCTTAAGCGGTTTTTTACCCAGGGCTTCTTTGGATGGTGGAGGAAATGGACTGTCAACGTCCAACTGGAAACCGGAAATAATGTACAGGTCGTCCCAGAGCTTGTTGGTGTAGTCCTGGTTGTCGCGCATGTTGGGGTGTATCTGGCGCATGAGCTCAACCAGGATATGCGCGTAGAGGGTGCGCTTGGCTTTGTCCTCGATCCTAACGATGTGGTCGGCCAATTTTTGTACGTTACTACCGTATTCTTTCAATGGGATATCTTTTTTATAATGGACAAAAATAATAAGTTTTTGTGGAAACAAAATGAGGGAGAGCGGTAAAACAGCCTTCCGCTGAGTTGTACCTAGGGGCTGTATAGCAAATGCCCGTGCATATCCCCGAAAGATAGGGGAGGGCTACCGGTGGTTTCCGCAGTGTGGATCGTGTAATGGTAGAATCCTGCCAAAAGTGTCCCCGGTGACCAAAACCACTCATTGCGGCCAGTACGGCAATGCAACAATTTTTGGAAGACGGTCGTTCCCAATGGGTTCAGGATGGTCAGTTCGACATCGTGCTCCACCGGCTGTTCACTATAAATGACAAACTTGAACCATCGGTCGGAAGGATTTGGAAAAACTGTTGCCTGGATGGATCCGGTCCGGTCCGGTACTTCAAAGTGGATCTTATAAGGACGTGATGAATGACCGGCCAGGTCCCGGCATTGGATGGTCAATGTATATTTCCCCGGTTCCAGAACGGGTTGAAATATTATTTCGTAAAAATCACCATTCATATTTTTCCCGCTTACCTGGTGCATGGGAATTCTAACATCGGTGCAGCCGGCGCAATCTTGTTTCAGCCATATGGAAACCAGGGTGGTGTCATCGTTTGCTGTCGGAAGATCATCATCAAAAAAACGGATTCGGATATTCGGCTTTGCGGAAACATACTCGCCATTGGCAAGTTGCCGGCCATCGAAAGTTACAAGAATGATCGGAAGCTGTTTGGATTCGACGAATTGACTGTCGGAAACGTAGCCTGGAAGAGATGCCGGAAAGATGCGTATCGAAGGATCGCCGTGTAATGTCATTTGCTGCACCGTAATGCTGTCCAGAATACCTGGCGCGCGTATCATATTTCTTCTGATCGCTTCCTGTTGTATTATCCCAAAAGGTTTACTGGTAAACGCCGAATCGGCCAGCACTTCGTAGAAAATGTCTGTATAACGTTTCAATGCGGTCGAGGGCCCGTTGAAAGTATGGGCGAGAAAAAGCACGGCCCCGCTTTCCGGAGCGAAAATCCAGTCGCTGCTTAGTGTTTGGGTTGAATAGAATATGCTGCCTGCCGCACAGCCGTTCACCATGATGGCCGGGTAACGCGGATGGTTCTGATAGTTACGCGCCGGATCGCCGGCGCGGCCAATATCAATGTCCGTTACATCGATTGCCGAATGGCCAAACAGTGTCATAAGCGCTACTCCTTCATTGACTTGCTTATCTATTTGGATCTCTTCTACGGCATTATCCGTCAGTTTCGAAATGGAAGTAACATGGTTAGCGAGTGACGAATTGCTGAGCTTTTCTTCAAAAGACTTGATGTAAGTCCTGAACAGGTTCAATTCATCCAGTGACCTTCCTCCGCTCAGATGCATGATCCGTTTTCGCCATTTCGAAGATGCCGGTTCTGCTTCCACGGCCTGCACTTTACGTAGGTAGTCGAGCAATTGGCGAGCGTTTAATGCATTGATACGACCGATAGGAACTGAGGGAAAAGGATTTTTTTTTCCCATTGTCAAAGCGATGTCGGACCCTGGCCAGCCAGCATTGGGAATCATGTCAGTTTGCCATGCCTCCTTCATTTTTCGCGCTTTTTGTGGATCGATGGACCTGCCCGCCAGCAATACAAATTTCAAATGTCCCTGATCATTTAGCCATCGGATTGCATTACGGATGCCCTGAGGCCCGGGCTGCCCGCCATTGAACTGATCGTAAAGTTCGTAGCTGTGCACCGCCATGGTTTTATATCCACCGCCTTTTTTCGAGATACGATAATGCACATATTCATCGACAGGATCGAGCCCGGTCACTGGTGCCCGCATGAGTGGGTGCGTGATGATAAGGTACTCCGTTTTCGAATCGATAGGCGCGAAATGTACAAGTCGTGGAGCAAGGATTCGCATTGGTTCGGGCGCTACGCGTTTGCCAGCCATCAGATAGCGCATGCGCACATACGAGACAGACACGTGCCCGCCCACGCCAGTGGGCATCAGTGTTAGCGTTGAAAGACCGTCTACATCAAAGTCTTTAGCAGGTAGTTGGAAATGAATGCGTTTCGTTTCCCTTCCAGTTACCATGATATCAGTCAGCTTTCTCTTCAAATCGCTACTGCTTCCAGACCATAATGCAAATGAATGCATACCCGGCGCCCAGCCGGCGAGAAGCATTTCGCAATTGACATTTAGTGACCCGCTTCGAACCAGATTATTTGTTTTTAACACAACTTCAAACGGCATGTTATTGGCGATTTGCGGGCCTGTCCATCCTTCGCCTTCGTCATAGGCAGTCAGCAATGAGCCGTTATCATAGCTGCTTTCTGCCGGGAAAAATCTGCCGGGGAGGTAGTGGGAGGTGAAAAGTTGCAATAACTCTTCCCAATGCACGGTCGCGGTGTCTGTTGCAGCTCCGGGCGTGGGAAATTTGGTTCGCAGATTGAGCTTCCCGTCATCTTTCCAAGTCAGAAAATAGGCGGAGGTGTCGGAATACAGATTATAGAAAGGATGCGGCATTGCCCCGGGAGATGTGTAAAGTGAACTGTCGATCTTACCGTCATTTCTTTGACCATCAAAAACAATGTAACCATCCAAGCCCAGTATTCCCGACAAACTACCCTGCACTTCAATCGCCTGCTCGATGCCGTGCCTGAACATCCGGATGCCGGATATGGAAATCGAGTCAACCGGAATACGGTGGGCTGCAAGTTCGGGGGCGGTGATTTTGTAAATCCCGGTTTCTACAACGGGAATGCGAAGGTAAGGCCGGTTGTAGTCGATCCATTCGTTGCCATATGGTTGTTGGGCATTACCAATGAAACCGTGTAAGAGGTAGCAAATGGTGAGAAACGTGTGTGTTAAAATCCTTGTCATCCTGGTTAGTTTTTGACGCACAAGGATCATTGGCTTACTCCGGCTGCCTTCGCAAATACAGGTTCATGGAAAACGAATAGACATGATCGTCATCGGTGTCATGAAACTCTGAGCTCGCAAGCTGCCAGTCGTCCGGATCGCATGCCGGGAAATAAGCATCGCCCTCTACTTGTGCGTGTACGATGGTCAAATACATTCTGTTGGCCAGCGGAAGCATTTGTTTGAAAATGCTGGCACCGCCCAAAATGAATACGTCGGTTTCATCGGAAAGTAACGCGATCGCCTCCAAAATATCTTTTGCGTATTCCGTATATGGCCCTGCGATAGCCGGTGGATTGGACGTAACGATCACATTCCGGTAGTCCGAATGCAGCGCGTCGGGGGCTTCGAAGCTCTTTCTACCCATGAGAAATGCCTTGTTGGCCGTGACTTTGCGGAAATGCGCCCATTCGTCGGGCAGGTGCCATGGCAGGCTGTTATTCAGTCCGATCACATGACTTTCGCTCATCGCGGCGATGATATAAAGTTGTGGTTTTGTGTTCAAAACAGTCAGGTTTCTGAGTTACTAATCGATGAGTATTCTTGTAATATACTAACTTGATTTCTGCCAAAGGGATTTTTAACCGGTTGGCACTTTAAAATAACCATTCATCCAAACGAGAATATTTTTTTAACATGGTACCTTGCATCGCAAAGTACCTGTGTATACCTTTGTATTGTTAGGATTTGAATTCTATCTATTAGCCATGAACATATTCATTTAAAATTAACACATGAAACCACATGAATATTGAAAATGCCCAAGTGCAGATGCGGAAGGGAATTTTGGAATTCTGCATCCTGCACATCATATCCAGGGGCGAAGTGTATGCCTCGGATATGTTGGATGAATTAACGTCCGCTCACATCATGGTGGTGGAAGGCACATTATACCCTCTTCTTACCAGATTAAAAAACTCGGGCTGGCTGGATTACAAATGGGTGGAGTCGTCTTCGGGCCCTCCAAGGAAATATTATGTTTTGACGGATGAGGGGAAGATCTTCCTGGATGCGATGCAGGCTACGTGGTTTGAACTCGCCGAGTCGGTGCAAACCGTGATTAAACGCACAGAGGAATTGAGTAGAACAGCTTCAAGCAATCTTCCTGACCCTAACTGATCACTAAGAGACATTCGATTATTTCAATCATGAAAAAAACAATCAGCATAAATATAGGCGGCATTATCTTCCACATCGAGGAGGATGGCTACGAGAAACTGAAAGGTTATCTTGCGTCTATCCAGAAGTACTTTTCTTCGTTCGCGGATAGCAAGGAAATCCTTTCAGACATTGAGGGCAGGATTGCGGAGCGGTTTTTGAATAAACAAAAGGTAGAGAACAAGCAGGTCATATCGCTTTCGGATGTGGACGAATTGATCGCTGCAATGGGTACTGTGGCAGATTTCGAGGCCATCGAGCAGGCGGAGGATATACTAGCCGATCCATTAGGGGCTGCCTCGCACTCATCCGCCCCAAAACAAGAGACTTATACCAGCCACAATGCACCAATTCCGCCAAAAACGGAACCAGTAAGACCAGGCACACCAAAGAAACTTTACCGGGACCTTCGCAGGAAGCTTCTGGGTGGCGTGGCGGCCGGTCTGGCACATTACTTCACCGTCGACGCGATCTGGGTGAGGCTTGCTTTCCTGTTTGCGGTGGTAGGCTTGCCAGCAGGTTCAGGGATGCTGGATATGAATGCGGAAGACGTATTCGGGCCGATTTCCGGATTTACGGTGCTGGTTTACATTGCTATGTGGGTTGCATTCCCGGGTTCTGCCACGCTCGAAGAAGATGCACAAGTGAAGAAATTTTACCGTGATCCGGATCGCAAGGTAGTAGGCGGTGTGGCTGCGGGTGTGGCTTCTTATTTTGGCATCGATCTGGGTGTGGTACGTTTTCTATGGGTATTATCCATTCTATTATTTGGAACAGGTTTTCTAATCTATATAGTGCTCTGGGTGATCGCGCCTAATGCCAATACATTAACTGAAAAAATGGAAATGCAGGGGGAGCCTATTACCCTCTCCAATATTGAGTCGAACATCAAACAGAGCCTCAATTTGGAAGAAAGAGGGGGAGAAGAGCATGTTATAGCTAAAATCCTGTTGCTACCCTTCCGTGCGATCGGGTTGGTTCTCAATGCACTGGGTAAGTTGTTCAGAGGGTTGGGACCGATTGTCCGGGTATTAATCGGCGCATTCCTGATCGGGACCGCGGCGATGGGATTGCTGGGATTGGTGATCGCGGCAGGCATTGCGTTGGGGCTGACCAGCGCGGGGGCATTCGATAACTTGCCTCTTCCATTTGTGATCTACCAGGAGTTGCCTGAAATACTGATCATTTCCGGCCTTTTCGTAGCTGCTATTCCTTTGATTACCTTTCTTTTGCTGGGTCTGACATTGGTTTCGAATAAAAGGATCGTCGGCGGCAGCGTATGGCTGACCTTGCTTGGTCTCTGGATCGTGGGCGTAATAGGAGCCACTGTGGGTGGCGTTTCTTACCAGCAGAATTTTGCAAAAAGGGGCGAAATAGTTGAAACGACCTATTACACCGCGCCAAATGGTACCTTGACACTGAATTTTGATTACGATAATGACGAGGAGAATATTGATGTGGATATGCGCCTGACAGGTCATAGCGGGAGCGACAGCATTAAATTGGAAAAGGTACTGAAGGCGAGAGGCCGGTCACGTGAAAGCGCAGAACAGAATGCAAAGGACATCTTATATAACCCCACATTCAAGGATTCGGTGTTTAGTTTCGCCGAAGGGCCGCTTATCGCGGGCCGCACCAGGTTCCGCGACCAGGAGATCGATCTTACATTGAGCATTCCCTACAACAAGCCATTTGTAATGACCCGCGACTTCTACTACTTGTTGAACGACTGGGAACAAGAGCAGCGCAATCTGAAACGCTATGATCTCGGACATGATGACGAAGTAGTGTGGAGCAACCTGATATGGGTTATGCGCCGGGATTCGGGACTCGTTTGTACCAATATTCCTGCCAAATACATCCGCAGCGAAACCAGCGAAGACGAAAACAATTCGGGCTATTCATTTGAATACAATGATAACAGCGACCTGGAATTGGGCGACAGAGGCAGTTACAGCAAGCAATTCCCGGTTTCGGAATTCAAAAAGGTGGATATCGGAGGGGCTTATTCGATTATCATCCGCCAGGGTTCGGAATACACCGTGACGGCCGATGCGGATAACCAGGAGCATATCGACGACCTTAAAGTGACGGTGGAAGATGGTGTGCTGCGGGTAAAACGGACCCGTGAGTTCAAGCTGTTCGACAGCGAGAAATGGGAGCGGGTAGGATTGGTGATTACCATGCCGACGATCGAAGCGGTATCCCTTTCAGGAGCCAATAAAACGTTGGTGACCGAATTCAAAGACCTGCCCAAGCTGGATGTACAGGTGTCAGGAGCTTCTAAATCGGAAGTGAATGTGACTACGGATCAACTGACGGTCAATATTTCCGGTGCTTCAAAAGCTACACTGAGAGGTTCGGCTAAATCGGCGAAGCTGGATGCCCACGGCGCGTGCAAGCTGACAGCCACCGAAATGACGATCCAGAATGCTGACGTGGAAGCTTCCGGTGCTTCCAAAGTGGAACTTAGCCATGTTCCTAACCTGAACAGGCATGCCAGCGGAGCGAGCAAGATCAATATGCAGTAATATTTTGAATGCCGGTGCAACGTCACCGGCATTCTTGCCATCTTTCCCGAAAATCTAACTTGTTAAACCATGAAAAGAACGCAACTATTCCTGATCGCAGCCCTTTTGATTACCGCATTGTCGTGTCAGGTGTCTGCACAGGAAACACGCAAATTCTCGGTGTCCGGCTTTACCAAGCTCTCCATCGGCAGCGCATTCAAAATAGATGTTAAGCAGGGAAGCAGTTTCAGCGTAACCGCAACCGGCCGTTCAGAGGACCTGGAAGATATGGAGTCGTCGGTTAGAGGCGGCACCCTGCATTTGGGTTATAAAAGCAATGGTTGGAACAAAAACCGCAAGACTGTTGATATCAGCATTACCTTGCCCGCATTGGATGGGGTAGATTTTTCGGGCGCTTCCAAAGCGAATGTTGCCCGTTTCAATGGGGTCAAAACAATGGATATCGAAGTGTCGGGTGCATCGCAGGTAACAATGAGCCTGTCGTCGCCTAAGGTGACAGTTGACCTTTCCGGCGCATCGTCGCTGATACTTACCGGGGATGGCGACATACTGACCGGCGAGGTTTCGGGTGCTTCTTCATTCAAGGGTCGTGATTTTTCTGCCAAAACGGTCAATATCGACGCATCCGGTGCCAGCAGTGCAGCTGTGCTTGCCAACGCAACGCTCAATGCAGAGGCTAGCGGGGCGAGTAGCGTCCGTTACTCAGGTTCAGTGAAAGATGTGCATTCCAGCACTTCGGGTGCAAGCTCGGTTAAAAGAGATTAAAGACAATCGATTAATATTCACCACGAACACAAAAAAGGCCTGCATTGCGGGCCTTTTTTGTGTTCCTTAATTTCGTCTGAAAGCAACATATTTGGACAAGAGTCATATATTTACAGACATTTACCTTCTCTTTGGACCTAAAAAGTACGCTGTTTAAATTCTGACCCGGTTAGCCCATAATTAAACTTTTACCAGAGAAAAATGAGAAGCAAACCTTGTGCTAAGCATTATTTGTGCCTGGCGTTCTTTCTGCTAATCTTCGCTGCTGCCATTACAAAGAGTTCCGCACAGGGCCGACCCAAAGGTAGCGGCCGCTTTACTGATCCATTCGGTGTATTAAGTATAACGGGAGGCGTAGGAGTAGCCTATTATATGGGAGATCTGAACGATGGGGTGAACTTGAAACACCTGGGCCTCGGGCCGTCGATCTCGCTGGGAGCATTGTACCGGCTCACCGAACACGTTAGCGCACGCGGGGAATTGCGTCTCTATCAGGTTTCCGGAAATCAGAAATATTCTAAAAACTACCAGAACAACCTTTCATTTAAAACATTCAACCCGGATATTAACCTGGGTTTCCAGGCTGATCTTTTTGCATATAATCGCCAGGAGTCTATTAGTCCTTACCTCTTCGGAGGTGTGGGTTTTACGCATTTGAACCCGAAAGCGAAGCTCGATGGAACCTGGTACAGTCTGGCGCCACTCACAACGGAAGGTGTGAAATACAAGCGGACACCGCTGGTTTTCACTGCCGGGATAGGTGTTTCTGTTAAAACTACTGAAAGGCTAAGTCTCGGCCTCGAACTTTGCAACAACTTCGTCAGGTCCGATTATCTCGATGACGTGAGCACGGTTTACCCGAATCCCGACCAGTTGTCGAGCGATATTGCGCGGCAGTTGTCCGACCGTTCATATGAGATCGGGGAACCGTTGCGCCAGCCAGGCTGGAACCGGGGAAGTGCGAAAAGCAAGGATAGTTACCTGTTTCTGCAAGTCCGTGCGACCTATTCGATCGGTAACCGGGCGCAGAACATTGAGCGGCGAAAAACCCGTTGCCCCAAGTTTTAAATCATTTCATTACCATATGCTCAAACCGAAAAAGCCCCATCAATCCGAAGTGACCATGACCGAAATGGTGCTTCCCAATGATACCAATACACTCAATAATCTGATGGGAGGACGGCTGCTGCACTGGATGGATATTTGTGCTGCGATTTCGGCACAAAAGCATTCCAATCGTATCGTCGTGACGGCTTCGGTGGATAATGTCTCTTTCTCCGAGCCTATCCGCCTGGGTAATATCGTTACTATGCACGCCAAGGTTACCCGGGCGTTTAATTCTTCGATGGAAGTGTTTATCGAAGTTTGGGCGGAGGATATTCCGGCTGGTCAGCGGGTGAGTACTAACCGCGCTTTCTACACTTTTGTGGCCGTCGACCAGAATGGCCGCCCCATAGAAGTTCCCCCGCTTGAACCGGAAACCGAGGATGAAAATGAGTTGTACCTGAGTGCGCTCCGCCGCCGTCAGTTACGGCTGGTGCTGGCCGGGCGCATGAATGCCACGGAAGCGGCCGAATTGAAAGCGCTTTTTAACGCCGGATAAGTCGGTAGGCACGGCATAATTTGGTAATTTTGCGGGATCAACTCTTTGTAACTTATGCCCAAGCAGATCATATTTTCAGATAAAGCACCGGCCCCCATTGGTCCTTACAGCCAGGCTGTTAAAGTAAATGGCACAGTCTACGTTTCAGGGCAGATCGCTGCCGAGCTGGCCAAGTCCGGGGATATCAAAGCGGAGACCGGGGTAGTGATGCAGAATATCGGACATATTTTGGGTGCCGCAGGCCTTGGTTTCCAAAACGTGGTGAAAGCCAGCATTTTCCTGCGCGATATGAATGACTTTGCCTCCGTAAACGAAATTTACGGCAGCTTTTTTACCAAAGAACCCCCCGCGCGGGAAACCGTACAGGTAGCACGCCTGCCCAAGGATGTGAATGTCGAAATATCGGTGATTGCGGTTGAGTGACGGAAAGTCAGTTGTGGGCAAGTGTGGTCAGTTGTAGTCACTTATAGCTAGTTTTTTAAGTAAATGACAATTCCTGACAACCGATGACAACACCCGGCAATACGATAGAACTAGTAATTAATTTTTTGAATAATGAATAATAGACCTGTCAGGGTGCGTTTTGCGCCTAGTCCTACTGGTCCGCTGCATGCGGGCGGTGTGCGCACGGCCCTGTATAATTACCTGTTTGCGCGCCAGCAAGGCGGCCAAATGCTGCTTCGGATCGAAGATACCGACCAGAACCGTTACGTTCCGGGAGCCGAGGCATACATTCTGGAAGCCTTGGGTTGGCTTGGCATCGGGATCGATGAAGGCCCGCAGCAAGGTGGGCCGCATGCGCCTTACCGGCAGTCGGAAAGAAAAGAAATGTACCGCGAATATGCGGAAAGACTGGTTGAGGAAGGAAAGGCATACTATGCTTTCGATACGCCTGAGCAGCTGGATGATATGCGTAAACGCCTGGAAGCTGCAAAAGTGGCCGCCGTGCAATACAATGCGATCACGCGGTTGGAAATGACGAACTCCCTGACACTGTCGGCCGAAGAAACCCAGGCACGGCTTGAAAGCGGCGATCCTTACGTGGTCCGGATGAAGATCATGCCAAAGGAAGATGTCCGTTTCAACGACCTCATCCGCGGCTGGGTTGTGGTACATTCGTCACAGATCGATGATAAGGTGCTTTTGAAATCGGATGGAATGCCTACTTATCATTTGGCGAACATCGTGGACGACCATCTGATGGGCATTACCCATGTCATTCGCGGCGAAGAGTGGCTCCCGTCGGCTCCGTTGCATGTGCTGCTTTACCGCTATCTGGGCTGGGAAAGCACCATGCCGCAGTTTGCGCATTTGCCATTGCTGCTCAAACCGGACGGTAACGGCAAACTCTCGAAACGCGATGCAGACCTCGGCGGTTTCCCGATTTTTCCCTTGGAATGGACCGACCCTAATACCGGCGACAAAGCAAGGGGTTTCCGTGAAGAAGGTTATTTGCCAAGTGCGACAGCCAACTTCCTCGCAATGCTGGGGTGGAATGCAGGTACCGAGCAGGAGATTTTTAGTATGGATGAACTCATTTCCTCATTCAGCTTCGAACGCGTACATAAGGCGGGTGCGAGATTTGATATCCAGAAAGCCAACTGGTTTAACCAGCAGTATTTGAAACAACTCGATGACACAGCAATCATTGAAGAACTGAAACCATTGTACGTAGCGAAAGGCATAGAGGTAAGTCATGACCAGCTCGTGCAAATCGTACATTTATTGAAAGACCGTGTACATTTCATCAAGGAGATCGTTTCCGAGTCGCTCTTTTTGTTCGAGGCACCTGAGGTTTACGACCAGGATGTGGTAATCAAGAAATGGAATGAAGAGGCTGTGAATGCGATTGGAACTTTCAAAGAAGCATTGGCGGCTTTTGAGGGTCATTTCGTGGCACACGATATCAAGGAAGTACTTTCGGCGACAATGGAGTCGGCGGGTATCAAAATGGGCAAGATTATGCAGGCACTGCGCCTCGCGGTGACTGGTGCAGGTGCTGGCCCGGATTTGATGATCATCATGGAGATACTCGGGAAAGAAGAAGTGGTGAAAAGGCTGGAAACCGCTTTGAGCCGCTTATCAGCGCAAATCAGGCTGGCGTAGGCCGGGGGAAACCGTAGGATCAAATTACGTTGATGTCGCGGAGATCATTGCATAATTTCGTAACAAGTGAATAAACGGACCGCCCGGCGGCCCATTGCTATCAAACACATGGCTAAGAAAAAACAGTCTGAAACGTCGAAACCTGCACCGGAAAAACCACGTGTGCATAAAGATTTGGAAGGTTTTGATATCCAGATCAATTCGTTCGGTGAGATCACCACGAGCTTTGATATGGACCGTATCAATGAATTTCTGAATAAAAATGTGGATGACAAGAAGCTCCGTGACCGGGAGGATATCCCTGGCCGTAAAACCCGTAAATCCAAGAAGAAAACATCCGGGGAGGAAGAGGAGGAGGAATAGCAGGCCGTACATGCAGTTCGTTTTGACCAACCTATAAACCTTTTACGAAAAAATGATCTCACACGAAATCGACTACAAAATCATTGGCGACGACATCCAGGTTGTGGAAATTGAACTGGATCCAAATGAAACCGTGATCGCCGAAGCCGGTGCCATGCTATTTATGGAAGACGGCATTCAGTTCGAAACCAAAATGGGCGATGGCTCAGAGGCCAACCAGAGTATTATGGGCAAAATTTTCCAGGCGGGAACACGTTTGCTTACCGGCGAATCGCTTTTTATGACGCACTTTACCAATCGTGGCGTAGGAAAGAAAAAAGTAGCGTTTTCGGCGCCTTACCCGGGAACGGTCATGCCGATCGACCTGTCGAAAATCTACGGAAATGAGCTTATCGTGCAGAAGGATGGTTTCCTTTGCGCGGCGATGGGTACAAGCATGAAAATCCATTTTAACCAGCGCTTCGGATCAGGCTTGTTCGGTGGCGAAGGGTTTATCCTGCAAAAGATAAAAGGCGATGGGATGGCATTCGTGCATGCGGGCGGTGTGGTGATGGAAAAGCAACTGAATAACGAGGCCCTACGGATCGACACCGGTTGCGTGGTGGCATTCGAACAGTCGCTGAGCTTTGATATCCAACGTTCGGGAGGCTTGAAATCGATGGTATTTGGGGGGGAGGGGATGTTCCTGGCTACATTACGTGGAACAGGTCGTTGCTGGATCCAATCGATGCCGATTTCTAAGCTGATCCAGCGACTTTCTTCATATGGGCCTAATGCCAAAAAGGAAAGCGGTTCGGTGATCGGCGGGTTGGGGAATTTGTTTGAGGATTAAAATATCAATGTCGCCCTGAGCGCACGTCCCTTCGACTGCGCACAGGGCGACATTCGATTTTTTACTTCAAAATAAAAATCCCCTTACCTCCTCCCAGCCATATTTCGCCGGTTGGGCTTTGGGCGAATGCGAATATACCCCCGCTTTCATCCAGGTCTTTAAGTTCCCAGTTTCCGTTCTGAAACACGCCATATTCCTTATTGCTCCAAAACGACGCCCATATTCGGTTGTCACGATCGACAAAGATCTGTTGGGTCATATAAACCAACTTATCGTCTTGCGGGAGATTGATGACCTGAGTCGACTGTCCGTTAAACCTGAATATCTGTGGACGCCCGGGGACTATACTGCTGGACAGCCCGTAATTGATAGATGCCAGCAATTCGTTCTCTTGGTTGGTCACGATATTGCCATAATAGTAGGGACTAAAACCAAGTTCTTTTTCGCCGAAAATATCCCATTTACCATTACTGATACGAACGATCGAAGTGGTAGTGACGCCATCGTTCAGCGCTACCCAAACCGTATTTTCCTTGTCAATGGCAATGCCGGCGACCAGATTGCCTGGCAGCGAGGAATTTTCGGGCGTAAATGTGCTGAAACGGTTCCCATCATATTTGACCAGCCCACCCTGTTGGGATGCGCCTGCTGAGAACCAGACATTATCGGCCCCATCGATCGCAATCGATCTCACCGCGTTTCTGGGAAGATCGTATTGAGAAGGTTCGATGCGGGTAAACTTCGAGCCGTCATACCTCACCAGGTCGTCCGTCCCGATCCATACATTGCCCTTTTTGTCAAGATCGATGTCCCAGATGGGGGCTTTGTGTAAAATGGAATTGGTGGAATCAAAAACGGAGATATTCGATCCGCTGTACCGGATAAGCCCCTGGCTGAGCGTTCCTAGCCAGGCGGTTCCTGCGGCGTCGAAAGCGATGGAAATAATGTGGTAATCTTTGAGCGCAACCTCTGATATTTCACGAGGTACAGGGTTGTCGTTTTTGCTGCTGGTGCAGGCAGTCAACGTATTTATAATCAGTGCAATGAGTAGCAGTTTTTTCATAAGGCAGACGTTTCGGTAAATCAGAACGGAGTACTTAACCAGTGGACACAACAAGCTTTTTAAGCGTTGGAATATACTGTTTATTAATAATGTATATTTTTTTCAATAAAAAACAATGCTCCGGGTATGGGTTTGATCGGCCGACGTGATTTTTAGGATGTATTTACCTGCCGGCAGTGCGTAAACCGGGCGCACGGAAATCAGCCCGACCGCTTCGCGGGGTGATGCGTAAATTGGATGCTCGCGACCGGCGGCGTCGTAAAGGCGGCAGGTAATATTGGTTTCGATGGAGGGTGTAATGTAAAACTGCTGTTGTGTAACGGGGTTCGGGAAAACCGTCCATGGGGCAGGTGCGCCGTCGCGGAAAAGTGTCACAATGGTGGAATAGGCGGTGGTGCCGTCGGCATAATTCAGTTTTAATCGGTAAAAGATTGTCCCGTTTTCGGCTCCCGCATCGGTGAATCCGTAAACACCGGATGCATCGCTACCCGGTGCATTGAAAGTTTGGAGGTCGTTATAATGGGATCCGTCGGTGGTTTTCTGCAAAGTCATGGTGGCCAGTCCTGGTATAGGCGCCGTGGTCCAGGTAACGAGCATGGCGTTCCCGACCGACCGCACGCCGATGCTGCTTACATATTCGATGCTTCGCAATGAATTTTCGATGTAAAGTGGTTGTGAGACGCCGCCAGGCAAGATTGGGTTCTGGCCGATAAGACGGATAGTGTACACGCCATCGTCGAGATCGCCCGGTAATTGCACACTTATGGGATTGCGATCACCGGTGCCCACCGTTGCAATAAATTGCCCCTGTGCATCCCACAACTCCGCGGCAATTTGCCATGAAGCCGGAGTATTACCACTAATCGCAAATGGCACCTCGAAAGACGCGCCAGGGTACGCGCGTGCGGGCGTGACACCTGTATGTAATGCGTATGCGGGCTGCAATGGAATAGTCCTCGCGATAGCTGTATCCGCCAGGCTTCTGTTCCAGGCGGCGGCGGCAAGTGTAAGCCCCTGGACTCCGCCGGGTACATTTTCAAAATGCGCCGATGTGGGCCTTGGGATTTGGATCGTATCGAGATAGGGGCCTTGAAACGCATTGAAACCAGTGAGTGCTATCAGCCGGTTTTGTGCGTTCAGAACTGGGAGATAAGGGTCTTTTAGTTGGTTGCTGGCCGAATTGCGGGCAATGTACCAGGGAATGTTATAGCCGGAATCAGTCCGGCTGTTCAAAATCAATGTTCTGATACCTTCGAAATACTGATTTTCATTAAAACCCAACTGCGCATCGTTTTCGCCATGCGACCAAAGCACCGCGCGGACGCCTGTCAGTGAAGTTAAATAGCGCATCGTGTTGACGATATTGCTGTAAGGCTGCCGGTTGGGCCAGTATTTACCTACATATAAATTGTACGCATCCTTACCCGAAGCGGCATCACGATAGTTTTCTGCATTAGCTGCGGCCCAGGCGGTATTGAAGAACAGCACCGGTGTTTTCCATCTTTGAAATAATAAGTCCCCCAATTCTCCCCAATACCAGGAAGTTTCGCCATTCGGGAAAATGTTGCTGGTGCTTTTCAGCGGTTCAAATGCAGGTGGAGGCATCGGGCCGTCGGGGGCGATGGTGATGTTTTCGTTATTAAGCGTTTTGTTCAATGCATTAAAAGAAACAACATTGGCGGAAGCGTCTTTTGCGCCGAGGCCCGGGAGGCCCATTGCATTTGAATTACCGGTAATGAGGAAGACTTCCCCCACGCCTACACGGTCTACGAATGCGGAATCGGTCATGTCATGGTCGGCCGTGCCGGTCAGTTTGAGGCGGTACCAACCGGCGGGAGCGGTGAATGTGGTGTGTAAAAATCCCTGTTGTAGCTGGGCCTGGTCAAACTGCTGCTCCTGCATTCCATTGGTATTCCCTTCGATCGGGATCAATGCAGCATTGATGCGGGCGTATGGGTAATGCGCGTAAGCTGTAATGGAAATAGTAGCCGTGCCCAAAGCATTGCGCTGCATGACCTGGTTTAATACAGGACTGGTGATGATGAGCTGTGCGTCCACTTGCGTAGCCGCCATGATCAGGCACATGATAGCGGCACGACAGTAGGCAAGCGGACCGACCGTATGACAAATCCTTTCCAACATCTGCGAAATGCTTTGGTAAACTTAAATGGTGAAGATAAAAGAAAATAGGTTTCGGGGCGGAATTATGGCATAAGAACGAAAAAAGCCGGCCCTCAGATGAAGGCCGGCTTTCATAAAACAGATAAGAAAATATTAGTAACCCGGATTCTGAGGTTTCAGGCTTGGGTTGTTTGTCATTTCCTGGATACCCAGCGGGAACAACAGGTGTTTTTCCAGCAATGGTGCTCCGCCACTTACATTGAGGTTGCGGTGGCCTACAAAATTGTCGAATAGTTTGGTTTGCTCGTTGAACACTTTGCGAAGACGAACCATATCGAACCAGGTAATACCTTCGTAAGCGAATTCATACCAGCGCTCTTTCCATACGGCTTCCTGGAAAGAGGCTTTGGTGAATGTACCCAAAGCAGGCGTTTTCAGTTGTGCACGGTCGCGGATGCGTTTGTAAGCATCGTAAGCATCCTGAGTAGGGCCAGTGAGCTCGTTCTGTGCTTCTGCGAAAATGAGCAATACTTCTGCGAAACGCATCTGGTTTACGTTCAAGTTGTTCAGACGGGTGGGCGTAATGCCTGGTCCGCCCAGCGCAGTGATGTTAAAGTACTTGAACACGTAAGGTGCACCCAGGTCGAATTTATCTCCTGTACCGTTGGTATAGTAGGTGGTATAGAACCAGCCTTCCTGGTCTTTGGTACGTAGGTCACCTGGTTCGTAAGAGTTGTAAAACGACATTGTAGGTACTGTGCTTCCTGTTCCGCTCAATCCTGCATACGTTACCGCTTTGAAGTTCGGGAAGTAGTCGTTCAGCGGGAAAGCTGCCACTACGGCGTTGTACTGGATTTGGAACAGGTGCTCTACCCGGTTTTTCAGGTTTTCCTGGTGCAGTTCTTTGTAGGTAGCAAACAGGTTGAGCGTCGAAGGGTTCGCTTTCGAGTAAGCGATTACTTCGGCCGCTTTGTCAGCCGCGAGTTTGTAGTGCGACTGTCCTTTTTGCAAAGGAAAACCTGCCATTGTCAGATACACTTTTGACAAGAACGACTTCACTGCCATTTTAGACACGCGTCCGTTGGTGTTGAAATCTGCAAATCCGGCAGCTTCGGCAGCAACGAGGTCATCCACGATCAGCTTATAAACTTCCTCCTGGGGTGCTCTCGCTGGGAAGAAGTCCTCCGAGCTCGCAGTTTGAGGCTTAGTGATCAAAGGAACATCACCCCACAATCTCACCGCATAGAAATAAGCCCATGCACGCAGGAAACGAGCTTCGCCGAGCAGCCTTACTTGCTGAGCTTCACCGCCCGCAGGAAATTTGATACCAGGGATCTTTTCAATCGCCAGGTTGGCGTTGGCAATCACACGGTACAAGCCGTTCCAAAAATTGCTGATATGGCCTGTGTTACCATCGTAAATGAGGGCGTACAGGTTGTTCAGATCGGAGTTCTGGCCCGTTTCAGTAGTAGCGGTACCGGTTACGGCTTCCAGCATTTGCCAGTTGGCCGAGAAGATACCCGCACCGTCGCCGTAGAAACGCATTTCTGCGTAGGTAGCCGCTATCGCAGCTTCCGCGTGATCAGGAATGGTGTAGAAGGTATCCGGTTGAAGGTTGGACGGATCCTGCTCGTCGAGGAAGTCGGAGCAGGCTGTCGGGCCCAGCAGGATAGCCCCGCAGAGCATAAGCTTAAAGAAATTCTTGTTATATAGTTTCATGCTGAAATTCATTTTTTAAATGATGCAACGGTTCCGGTTGTTAGAATGCGACCTGAATACCACCCAGGAATGTGGTTGGTTTAGGATAGCTGTGCCAGATCATCCCTTGTGAGAATACGTTGTCTGCATCGCCACCGCGGATAGGAGTCTGCTCTGGATCGCCGAACGGATATTTGCTGATCAGGAAGAAGTTCTGTGCAGACAGATAAAGTCTCAGTTTGCTCAGTTTCAACTTGCTTGCAAGTTCCGACGGGAAATTGTATCCCAGCAACAGGTTACGGCCACGGATAAATGAACCGTCGAAGATCCAGTGCGTATCTACGTTGGTTACGTAACCAGCCTTGGTATCACGGATCTGCGCGATCGATGAGTTCTGATTTTCAGGCGTCCAGGCATCCAGCACAGTTTTGTAGCTGTTGGCTAGTGCCTGGCGGTCTTCGCTGGCGTGCAGGTTCATGTCCATCAGGTCGTTTCCGTAAGAGAATTGCAGATCGAGGGTCAGGTCAAAGTTTCCGTAGCGGATGTTGTTGGAGAATGATCCCCATCCTTTCGGGCTACCGTTACCGATAATGCCACGGTCAGCGTCGGTGATCGCATTGTCGCCATTCACGTCCTTGTACTTGATATCTCCTGGGAGCATTTTCAGGTTACCACGGTAGCTGGTGAATTTCGCAGCCTGGTCTCTTTCAGCTTCACTCCAGGTGCCCAGACGGGTAAGTCCCCAGAATGCGCCAGCAGGCTGTCCGATACGGATGATGCTCGTTTGGTTGGTGATCGATGGACCGCCCACACCGAAGATATCCGATGGCGTCGCCAGTGACAATACTTTGTTTCTGTTGAACGAGATATTGAAGCTGGTATTCCATGAGAATTTCTGCGTTTCGATGTTAACCGTATTCAAACCGAACTCGAAACCTTTGTTTTCCATTGAACCGATGTTACGACGGATCGTCGCGTAACCGCTTGTACGTGGTACAGGCGCATCGAGAAGCATGTCGGTGGTTTTACGGTAGTAGTAGTCAGCTTCGAGCGAGATTCTTCCTTTGAGGAAACTGATTTCGAAACCAGCGTCGGTCTGAGCCGTTTTTTCCCAGCGCAAATCGTTGTTAGCAAGCCTGTTGATACCTGTCCCGCCGAAACGTGTGTCGCCGTAAACCGCAGCATAGTTGGATCTCAGCAATCCTAGTGACGAATATGGAGGAATTTCCGAGTTACCTGTCAAACCATAGCTGGTACGAACTTTCAAGCCCGAAATGATCGGATTGCCTTTGAGAAACTCTTCATCAGATACTTTCCACGCAAGGGCTGCCGATGGGAAGAATGCAAATCTGTGGTCTTCACCAAATTTCGAAGAGCCATCCGCACGGCCGGTCACCGTGAAAAGGTATTTGTCGAGCAATGTATAGTTCAAACGACCGAAGTACGAGTTAAATGCAAAACGCGATGCACCTGACACATATGGGTTGGATGAAGGCGCAACAGATCCGGCACCCAGGTTGTCGAAAGTGTAGTAGTCGGTTGAGAAGTTCTGAGCTCCTACGCCTGTCGTGCTTACGTTCGTTTCCTGCCATGAAATACCGGCGAGGGCATTGATCGAGTGGATACCGAATGTTTTGTTGTAAGTCAACAAGTTCTCCCACGACCAGAAAGTCTCTTTTCTGTTCTCTTTTCTCGCAGTACCCAATTCGTTAGGCGTCAATGTACGCGTTTGCGACTGGTTTACTTCCTGTGTGATCACGTTCACACCTAATACCGAGCGGAATTCAAGGCCTTTGGCAAGGGTGATGTTTCCGTAAAGGCTACCCAGCGTAGTTTGGGTGTTAAGGTTGAATTTACGTCCGTTCAGGCGGTGAACTGAGCTCATAGTGCCTTCTGCACCCGGGAAATCCCGGTTATTGGCATAGGTCCCGTCAGGATATTTCACAGGAAGGAACGGAAAGTCTTCTACCATCTGGCGTGGCACCGCATCGTTAATGTCGACAAGGTTTTCAGCCTGGTTGTTGTAGCTCAACGTTCCACCGAGGCGTAACCATTTCTTCACCTGGTCGTCGATGCTGAAACGTGTAGCATAACGTTTCAGATAAGAAGTCTTGATCAGACCCTGGTCGTCGCGGTAGTTGAGTGACAGCGAGTAGGTGGTTCTTTCATTACCGCCGCTAAAACCCAACTGGTGGTTTTGAGAAACGCGGTTCTGAGTAGATTCTTTGAACCAGTCGGTATCGTAGTTGGGCGAAAATGTCCCGTCGGCGTTCTTGGTGAATACGTCGGGATGCGCAGCAGCCAATGTAGCACGGCGTACCTGCGGATCGTGGCTAACATATTTTTTAGCAGCCCAACCTTCCGGGTCGAATTTCTCCATATTCTTGTAAGCGAGGTCTTCCACAGCCATATACTCCTTGGCGTTCAATACTTTCGCTCTTTTAGGGCCAGCTGTGGGCACACTCAAATCAAGACCATAAGTAATCTGGCTTTCACCGGATCTGCCTCGTTTTGTTGTTACCATGATCACACCATTGGCACCACGCGCACCATAAATCGCAGTCGAAGATGCGTCTTTCAACACCTCCACCGACACGATGTCGTTCGGGTTGATGAAGTCGATCGCCTGGCTCTGCTGGTTCTGGTTACCTTGTGGCAGCATTACTCCATCCACCACGTACAATGGGTTGTTGGATGAGTTGATAGAGCTGAAACCACGGATACGCACGTTGGCACGGCCACCCGGACGACCCGAGTTCACGTTCACCTGTACCCCGGCGATTTTACCTTGCAATGCCTGGTTGAGGGAAGGAGCAGGGCGTTCTCTCAGTTGTTCTTCTTTTACGGAACCTACGGAACCGGTAAGGTCCGATTTTTTCGCGGTACCGTACCCGATCACGACTACTTCGCTAAGTGCTTTGGAGTCGGATGAAAGCGATACATCGAGGGAAGTGCGGTTGCCAACAGGGAGTTCCTGGCTAAGGTAACCTACGAAGCTGAAAACCAGCGTAGCATTGTCAGGTACGGAAAGCGTATAGTTACCATCTCCGTCGGTAGTGGTACCGGTGCTGGTACCTTTGACAACCACGTTCACGCCCGGAAGGCCGTCACCGGTTTCTTTATCGGTAACTTTTCCTTTGAGGTTTTTATCGGCGCGGATGGTAGCAGTAATTCCGGAGTTGGCGAGGGCTGCGTTTACAATCACAGGGCTTGCGAGCGCGGGCAGAAGCAATAAAGAGTTTCGGATGCTCCTCATTCGGAGCAACCATTGGTTGGTATCGGTATTTTTCATGTAGTAAGGCTTGTTAAACGTTTCTCATGCAGTCTTGGAAAACACGAATTTTAGTTATAAATCTCTGTTCGTTAGGCGTTTGCGTTTTTTGTTTAATCATAGTTTGCGGTTTACAGTTAAAAGTCGTTTCGGTGAATAATGAAATAATTATAGTTGGTATTCAATAAATTACATTGCGTTAAAACCGCAATAATCCGCACCAAGTTTTTGAATCAAATCATGACCACATGTCCTGGCTACACTATTTCAAAAAAGTATGATAACGTTACGTTTTCTCCGACGGAGGATGGAAATGGATTGGCGGATTATTCGGGAACTGCAACCGATAACCTGCCGGAAAATGCTTCAAGAATCAGTGGCGTCAGTGGCATTAATAAAAGTCTTTAAGAAAACGCGTTGCAATATTATAATATTTAACAATAGATTTCGAATAAAGAGAGAGGAAAATACATAATATTTTATGCAAACGTTTGCATAATTCTTGTCAAAAATTATCAATTAAGTGCAATAAATCAGATAGTTACAAGTCAATTCTCAACGAAAAAAGCTGTCTTCGAAGGCGTGCTTTCGAAAACAGCTTTTTGCAAAAATCGTATAATGTTCGGTTAGGATGTAACCACTGTATGCTAAAATCCTATATTCTGAACAAGGGACTTATTGTTGTCCGTCTCGCGCTGCGGGATGGGTAAAAGCAGGTTTTTTTCCGTGAAAGTTTTACCATACACCGTCTTGTGGCCGACAAAATTGTCCCATTGTTTTGTCACGTCGTTACGAACCTTCCGGGTCCGCAGCATATCGAACCACATTTTTCCCTCGTAGCAAAGCTCGAAATAGCGCTCCGCCCACACCGCCTGCTCAAACTCGTCGACATTGGTCGTAGTTACTGCCGGTAACTGTGCCCGTTTACGGACATCGTTCAGTGCTTTTTGAGCTTGTGCATTAGGTTTACCCTCGGCACGGTTGGAGGCTTCGGCATACATGAGCAGCACATCCGCATAACGGTATATTGTATAGTTGATGTTAGCCTTGGCATCGTTGTCAATGGCCTGCTTGTCAAACCATTTGTAAATGTAATATCCGCCAAGGTTCAAGCTGTCGCGGCGCGGGTCGCCAGCGGGATAATCGCTGGGATGTCCTTTGTAATAGGTGTAAAAGAATTGCTTTTCTTTGGCACGCTTGTCGCCCTTCTCAAAGCTTTCTACAAACTCTTTTCTGGGAAGCAAACCGCCATATTCATCCGAATAGGAAGCAATACCGTTGAATGCTGGTAAAGTCACTGGCGTGAGACCATTGTTACGGATATCCTTCTCGTGCTGCACCTGGAAAATGAACTCGACCTGATTGCGGTTGGCTGGCACGATCATGTCGGTATACTCTGCAAAAAGCGAGAATGTACCATTGTCGATGAGCTCTTTCGAACGTTTGGCCGACTCCGTATAGGCCGGCGCTCCCGCCTTTACAGGAAAGCCTGCGTAGGTGAGGTACACGTGCGCGAGGAGCGATTTGATCGCACCCATCGACACCCGACCATTCGTATCTTTCCAAGGCAGCGTCGATTTTTCGGCTTCCAGCAAGTCGGGAATGATGATCTCGTCATAGATCTCTTTAACCGGCGAACGGGCTGTCTGTACATCGTCGAGCGAGGTGATCAGCCCGGTGATTTTGGGAAGATCGCCAAACATCCGCACGAGCTGGAAGTAATATAATGCCCGCATGGCCCTGGCTTCGGCGATCATATTGGTTTTGGTCGCGGCAGGCAGGGTGGAAATTTCCCCGATCTTCTGGATGGCGAGGTTAGCGCGCGCAATGCCCGAGTACATTCCCGACCACCAGTTGTCGACGTAGAATGCCCGAGCATCATATTCGAGGTTGAAGAACTTGAATGCTTCTGTTTGCGAGTTACCATCGGCCTTTCCGGTCATGAACTCTACCAGCGAGGCATTGTTGCCACCCCAGCCACCGCCGCCGTTGTTGAAAACCCCTATCTGTGAATAAGAGCCGTCCACGAAGGCACGGGCAATTTCAGGGCTCGAAACGGGCGAGGAAGTTGTAAGCTGGCCAGTCGGGTTTTCGGTCAGGAAGTCGTCGCAGGAAGCGATGCCCAGCGCCAGACAGGTGTATAGAATATGCTTTTTCATTGTGAATGTCAGTTTTGGAATAACTTAAAATACAATGTTCAGACCGAGGTTGTAGGTGCGCGGGCGCGGATATTGGAAGAACTCCATATTCGCGTTCAACTGCCCGCCGAAGCCTGTCAAAGCCTCCGGATCGTAGCCTGAGTAGTCGTCGATCAGGAAGAAGTTCTGCGCGCTGGCGTAGATGCGCAGGCGCTGAAAGCTGACCTTGCCGAATTTGGTCGGCAAGGAGTAGCCGAGCACAATGTTCTGACCGCGGATAAATGAGCCATCTTCTACCCACCAGTCGTCCATATGTGTGTCGTAACCGGCATTGTAATGGCGAATTTGCGCGATATGCGTATTTTGGTTTTCGGGCGTCCAAGCATTAAGTACCGTGCGAGAGCTGCTGGCGATTGCCTGGCGATCTTCTACTGAGTGCTTGGTGGCATTGACGGTGTTGACGCCCATCACAATGCGGATATCGAATGAGAGGTCAAACTTGCCGAGCTGAAATGTGTTGGCAATATTCATATTCCATTTTGGATAGGAGCGGCCGATAATGGTTTCATCCTGGCCATCGATCTTGCCGTCCTTGTTAATGTCCTCCCATTTCAAATCGCCCGGAAGCCGGTTATATTTGGCCGCTTCGTCGGCTTCCGCGGTTCCCCAGGTTCCCAGACGACGGTAACCCCAGAGCGTACCGATCGGCTGACCGATGCGAAGAATGTTGGTATTGCCCAGAAAGTTGGGGCCCGGGAAAATGTCGTCGCCGTTTCTACCAAGCTGGACAACTTTGTTCTTGTTGGCGGAGAATGCGATGTTGGTACTCCATGTGAATTTTTCCGTCGAAATGTTACGGCTGTTGATTCCGACTTCAATGCCCACGTTCTGCACCGAACCGATGTTCTGCGTCACCGAACTCAAACCGGTCGACCAGGGAATAGGAGCATTAAGCAGCAAGTCTTTGGTTACCTTCTTGTAATAATCCACAGTCAGGTCGATGCGGTTGTTGAAGAGACCAATATCCGCGCCGATGTCCAGCTGGTTCGTATATTCCCAGCGGAGATCGGGGTTGCCGAATGAGCTTCGCCACACGAATGTCTGGCGAGCTCCGCCAAGGAGCACATCGCCGGTACCGAGGAATTGCTGTGAAGCATATTGCCCGATTTCCTGGTTACCGGTCTTCCCATAGCTCGCCCGAATTTTCAGGTTGGTAAGTACCGTATTGCTTTTGAGAAAAGCTTCGTTTGTGACATTCCACGCAACGGCAGCGGAAGGGAAGAACGCATATTTGTTGTTAACCCCAAATTTCGATGCACCGTCGTAACGTCCGGTGAATGTGAACAGGTAACGGTCTTTGAAGCTATAATTAAACCGCCCGAAGTAAGAGTTTAACGACCATTCCTGATCGCTGGAATTGGGTTTCACCAATGTATTACCAACATTGATGTTATGCCATCCCCAGTAATCGTCGATGAAGTTTTGTGCCGTTACACCAAAGTTTTCCCATGACCGCTTCTGCCACGACAAACCCAGCAGCGCGGAGATGTTGTGGTCTGTGCCAATGGTTTTATTGTAATTAAAATAATTCTCAAACTGCCAATAGAACTCGTTATTAGCCGAAATGCTGGCTGAACCCTTTTGGTCGGCAGACAATGCATTCAGGTCGCGGCCAGAGTAGAAGTTGTTCTTATCAAACCGAAACTCGTAGCTGTAATTAGTGCGCAGGCTGAGGTCGGGTGTAAATTTGATATTTGAATACAATGAACCAAGGATTTCGGTACGCGGGTTCGTCTGCGTACGCTGGTCGGCAATGCGGACGGGGTTTTCACCGCCTTCCATGCCCGGCCAGTCTTTGTTGCGGCCCCAACTGCCATCGGGATATTTAATTGGAAGGATGGGAATAGCTTCGAACACCATGCGTGGCACGTTCAAGCCGCCCGAGCCACCGTCGACCTCCTGGATGATCGCCTTATTAATGAAAATGCTTCCGCCTACTTTCAGCCATTTGGTAGCATCGTTATCCAATGTCAGTTTCGCCGAATAGCGCGTCAGATTTGAATTGCGCATAAGTCCGCCCTGATCGGTATAGCCAACCGAAATGCTGTAAGCGCTTTTCTCACCGCCGCCACGAACGGCCAACTCGTGGTTTTGAGCCCAGGTTGGTTTGTAAATTTCCTTTTCCCAGTCGGTGCTGTATTTGGGTTTGCCGTTGGCATCGAAAAGGTTAGGGAAATTGGCAGGAAGGTTGCGAACATATTTACCATCTTTAAAACCTTGCTCGTCGAATTTGGCCGCATTGTCGAATGCGGTATTGTAAACTTTCATGAACTCCTCGCCCGTGAGCGTCCCGAGACGGCTGGCGGGGGTAATGTAGGAACCCCACACGTCGTAAGAAATTTGTGTGGTACCGGATTTACCGCGTTTGGTGCTGATGATAATCACCCCGTTTGCGCCGCGTGCACCGTAAATGGCCGTTGCCGAAGCATCTTTTAGTACTTCCAGTGACTCGATATCGTTGGGATTGAGCAAGTTGGGATTGCTTACTCCCACAATGCCGTCAATCACATATAACGGTTCCAAGCTCGAATTGATGGAACCTACCCCACGAATGCGAATGCGAGGCTGGTAACCCGGCGCCGAGGAATTGACGGCCACATCCACACCCGGTATACGTCCCTGCAACGATTGCGCCACGTTGGTTGCCTGGCGGTCGAGGAGCCGATCGCCTTTGATGGCGCCTACTGAGCCGGTGAGGTCGCTTTTACGGACAGTGCCGTAACCGATCACGACCACCTCGTCCATACTTTTACTGTCCACTTTCAATGTCACATCCACGCTGGCGCGTTCGCCGACAGGTACTTCCAGCTTTTCATATCCTACAAAGCTGAAAACCAATACTGCACTGTTGTCATTCACGATGATTTCATAGTTTCCCTCCGAGTTGGAGGACGTACCCTGGCTAGTACCTTTTACGATGATATTGACGCCGGGTAATGCTGAACCGTTTTCAGAGTCGGTGATCCTGCCTTTGACGGTTTTATCTTTCGGGCCGGATGCAATTACCATGGACGAAAGCAGCAGAAAAACGATTACGAGAGGCAAAAATGAATGGGGGATAACGCCGGTCGGCGCTACCCGCAGGGGAGTAGTGTTCTTTTTCATTTGTTAGGTTTTGGTGGTAGTAATGAAAATAAGAAGTACTGGCTGGCGCGGCTGCGCTAATCACGCATGCGGATGTTTCATAGGCAGGAAATGTGTTAGGTTTGTTTAAATTTTAAAATATCTTCTGGATATAATGCAATAAGTTAATCAGGCTAGATTTTTACCCGAACTATTGTCAAAGGTTCATTCAAAGGTGCTTACTGGCAAGCAGGTGCCCACTAGCTTCCCAGAGAAACTTCGGGTACCAGGAACCTAACGCGGTAAAAAGAGAATGGTCTCTATTTTATTCAACTGGAGCGTGATGCTCCCAAATGAATATACGCAATCAATTATTTTGAATATTCCGATTTTTTGAAAAACATATTTTTGTAAATCTTGATTTGGCTTTTGAAAATCGAAGTTATTGTTTTAGGTTTACAAAGTATTACGACATGGTATTGAATTTGCTTTTTGCCAAATGTCAAGTCTTCTGATAAGTATTTCTTATTTTTAAGCCTATCTCCCCTATGCAAATATTTTCCGCGCTCCATTATTTAGTTTCCTTCAATTTTCTTCTGCGATCTTAACTCTTTCAATCTCACAAAGAAATTGCCCGCAGTTTTTTAAACTCGTGATTGTGTGATTGGGAATTCATGTACGTATATCTACGACCGTTGTACGAGCTTCGTCTTCGGTATGCGGTTTCGTACTATCGTCGTCGGTGCTTGCATTATATCGTTATTTCCTATCTGAATTTGAAAGAATAGATACTTGATTTATGAGAAATGGCTTTTTACGCGTATTTTTTTTCTGCGTTTTTCCTTTTTTAGCGAAAGCTCAGGATGTGAATTTTTCAACCCCTCACACCAGCACGATTTTTATCCGTAACCTGACTACGAATAGTACCGTGGGAAGTACACCTGGCGAAGGGGGGGTATCAGGAAGTGGTAGTGCTACGTATAGCATTCCGATAGCAGTTCCGCCTGGGACAAACGGTGTTGTACCGCAGGTATCAATCGTCTATAATTCACAGGGGGGGACGGGAATTGCTGGGTACGGGTGGAGTATTGCGGGGCTTTCGGCCATTACAAGGGCGCCTCAAAACAACTACTTTGATGGAAGTGTGAGCGCCGTTGACTTGAGTACGGCCGACAGGTTTATGCTGGATGGTTCCCGGCTGATTTTAAAGCAAGGGACTTACGGTGCGGCCAACTCCGAATATGGAACGGAAACAGAAAATTTTGCCAAGGTGACTGCATATGGAACTGCGGGAGGCGGCCCGGAATATTTTAAAATACTCACCAAGGACGGGGTGTTAATGGAATTTGGTAATACCACCGATTCCCGTTTTCTTGCCGAAAGTGGCGGAACTGCTATGTTCTGGCGGCTCAACAAAATATTGAATCCAGACGGTAACTACATCAAGTTTGTTTATACCAACGCTGATCGCGATTCACGCATTTCTGAAATACAATATACCGGCAATGAAAATGTGATGATCAATTTAGGGGCTGGAAATGTGAAGTTGGATACTTATAACGTATTGAAGTTTTCTTATAAAGTCCGGAAATCCGGGAACACCTTTTCAGATATAAGGACATCCTATGAAGGAGGTTCGTCAGTGGTGAACAAATACCTATTAGATGAAATTGTCGTCAATGCGGAAGGTGCGCTGGTGAAAAAATACCAATTCAAGTACGGGCAAAATAACATCAATTCTTTATTGAATGAGGTGGTTGAAATAGGCAGTAACGGCACTTCTGCATTGAATGCGACCGTTTTTAAATATGGTGATGCGCCTACGGGATTCACAAGGGAAAATGGGCCGACGCCTCCTTCTTCCTCTGACTTTTTTTCCGGAGACTTCGATGGTAACGGGAAATCCGACATGGTTGTGGCCCGATACGATCCACTTGCTTATCCTACCTCAGATGGCTGGAAAGTCGATAAGAGGTACAACAGTTTTTCGGTATTCAGAGACGGTGACAGCTCAAAAGAAACCCCGCTTGTGACGTTGGCTAGTGGGACGGTGTTGAGACCGAACATTTTCCAGGGTAATAATTACTCCTTCATGAGTTCGGATTTCAATGGGGACGGTTTGGATGATTTGTTAACGGCTCAGATCAGTTCGGTCAATTTTTCCGGAGGGACAAAGCCGGTCTTGTCGGGGATCGCAGTACATTATGGTAAGCTATCTGGCTCTGGGCTCACTACCGACCCACTGACATTTTCGGGACAAGGCTTTCCAACAGATGCCGGTTATAATAGTTGCTTGCCTCCTAACCTGCATTACATTTATACTGGGGATTTCGACGGAGATGGGAAAAAGGACTTTTTTACCTTGCTTCAGGAGTCAAACGGTGTTCAATCCCGAACGCAATATTATCACACGTTCAATAATCCGGAAAGCGGTATTCCTTATGACATTTATAACATTGGCAAGGATACCGACAATTCCTGGCTAGCCAACACTTTTGCGACGGCAAAAAGTATCTACATTCTGGATTTCAATGGTGATGGAAAGGATGATGTAATGACTGTCAATAACGGTTCTACAAATATTTATACGTTCACCGGATTTAAGGTTGTTAACTTTTCTGGTATAGCGTCCTTTAAACTGGTGTATACATCTACCCGTTTGCTGCAAGATGTTTACAATAATGCCGTCTTTTTTGGCGATTTTAACGGCGATGGAAAAACGGACATACTTTATCGCGGGAAAAATGATTCGGGGCAGGTGAATAGCTATCCCTGGTACAAGGAGACATCCACTGGCAAAGATTTCATCCCGTCGGGTATTCCTATTATGTCTACGAACGGGGCTTTGCCTGAAAGTGATCTATTCCAGGTTGCAGACTTTAACGGTGACGGCAGAAGCGATATCTACTACCAGAAAAAGCAAACGGGTGGCCCTGATAAGATTTATATGCATTACAGTACCAACGATTCTTTTTATTCGACGGAATATACGACTCCAGCCGTTGGTAATTCGTATACACAAGTCGGTTCGTCATTCGATCTGAACGGCGACGGACGTGCTGAAATGGTCATGAAAGGAACCGGAGCGACCCTAACGGTCATTTCTCCGCTTAAAAACGGACAGGAGAATCTACTCCTTCAAACCCAGAATGGTATGGGGCTTAGTACAAGTTGGAACTATAAGAGCTTGTCGGAAGGCGGGACCTTTTATAGTAAAGGTGCGGTTACTTTAAATGATCATCCGTTAGTCAATGTTGGATTACCGATGTTTGCCGTTTCAGATTACTCCGTCCAGAATGGAGTAGGAGGCCTTTCAACGGTTGCATATGCATACGGTAATGCAAAAATGCATCGAGACGGCAAGGGATTTTTAGGTTTCGGGGCGGTAACAGCGAATAACATGGCCTTGGGAGTTAAGACAGTGTCAGAAAACGACTTTAATACGATTTATTATACCGCAATACCGAAGAAGGTCTCGACCTACCTGAGTGGTAGCAGCACCCCGTTTGGTGAAACTATCACTGAGAATGCGATCGTGACGATTTCTGGTACAAAACGCTTTTGGGTAAAAACGAATAATGTCACCGAGACGAGAAGTCTGGAAGGGCGAAAGGTCAGGACGGTCAATATTTATGATGAGGCGAATGGGAATGTCGCCACTAGTACCGTCACGAAAAGCACCATTGATAACACCAACGTTGAAGTCGCAGAAACGGTGTCGCTTTATGCAGCATATGTAAGTGCCATCAAGAACAGGCCGACCGAGGTAACTGTTACCCGGACCAGAACAGGATCTGCACCATTTGTAGCCAAATCGACATTCGGCTATGACACTCAGGGTCTGCTGACTTCCCAGACAGAATTTAGCAATACTGATAAAAAGGTAGTTACTGCTTACGGATATTATCCAAGCGGTTCGCTTAAGAAGACAACAATTACGGGATATAATGGAACCACTTCTCTGACACCAAGAAGAGATTCTCTGGGCTATGATATCAGATATCGATATCCAACCGTGACAAGGAATGCGATGGATTATGAAACTGGGGCTTCTTACGATCCGAAATGGGGAAAAGCGTTAACTTCAACAAGTATGGAAGGATTGACCACGACGCATTTGTATGACGTTTTCGGGAGGGTTACAACTACGACATTTCCCGGCCCCTATACCGTAAGCAATACCGACAGTTGGAATACACCAAGTGGGTCGGGTTGGATAAGCAAACAGGAGACCCTGGCCCCTACGAGCGGAAGACCCGATACAAAAACATGGTTCGATATTCTGGGACGAAAAGTCCGGACAGAAACGGAGGGTTTCAATGGGCAAACAATTATTCAGACCCAGAGTTATGATGCCAGAGGAAACGAATTCACGGCGAGCCAGGCTTACATGTCGTCCGAAACCCCATTGACAACGAACAATCTGTATGACAGCTATAATCGACTTGCAAGTGTAAATAGAGGGGTACTTGGGACAACTACTTTTGAATATACCCTGGTTTCCGGGAACCTAAAAGTCACAACGACGGCCCCTGCCGGAATATCTTCCAAGACGACAGATGCCAGTGGTTTGGTTATCAAAGCCGAAGATAATATCAATGGGGCAGTAGATTACACTTATTACAGTCATGGTGGAGCGAAGGAAATTAAGGTTGGCGGGACGATTGTATCCTCTAGCGAATATGACGCAAATGGTCGACAAACTAAACTTACAGATGCTAATGCTGGAGTGACCGTATATAATCACAATGCTTTAGGCGAATTGATAAGTCAGACTAATGCTCTTAACAAGACGCATACAAGGGAGTATAATAAGATTGGTCAGATCACTAGCCGTACCGGACCTGAAGGTGTAACTAGTTTCATTTATGGAACGACCAACGGCTCCGGGGAGCTAAAGGCAAAACTCAAGCAGGTGAACGGATTCGCAGATAATCATCAAACGATTTACGCCTATAATGATAAAGGCAGGATAACTTCTGTTAACGAAAAGGTTAATGACAGTGGAGACAATGCTCTGGACAACCATATCACATCCTATACATATAACCAATTTGGTGATGAACTGACAGTAACGTACCCGTCAGGCCTCGTAATAACCAGCGAATATGACGCCTATGGATATTTGAAGTATCTCAAAAGGGGTACCAAAGTGCTCTATACGACAGGAACCATGAATGGGCAAGGGCAGGTTATGACATACTCGTTGGGTAACCTGAAATCATCCACAATCACTTATGTGAACGGTTTTCCGACCGGTTTTCAGACGGATGGAATTCAAAGTTTGAATATGGCTTGGAATTACGCGAAAGGAACGCTTACGAGCCGTACGGATGCACGGACTACGGTCAACAAAACCGAAACATTCCTTTACGACGGCTTAAACCGTCTCACAACCACGACGATTGGTAGCAATCCGTCATTTGGGATACAGTACTCGGGTAATGGTAACATTACGAAAAAGACAGACGCCGGGGATTACCAATATCATCCGACCAAGATCAATGCGGCTACGAAGGTTGAAAATACAGTGCCGTTTGCTATTGCGCCTTTTCAGCAGGATATCACCTATACCGATTTCATGCAACCTGCTACTGTTAAGGAAAATGGATACGAACTTACATATACCTATAATGCTGATTACAATCGCATTAAAAGTGTAACCCTGCAAAACACTAACATTGTTAATACTCGCTATTACTTCGACGGCTACGAAAAGGATGTAACGGGTGGAACTGAGCGGTACGTGCAATACATCAATTCTCCTATAGGTCTGGTATCCATTATAACAAGCCAGGGGGGAGCCCATACGGAGCATTATAGCTATACAGATCATCTCGGCTCAATTGTCACTGTTACGAATGATGGTGCAGGTATTGAAGCACAGATGAGTTTTGATGCGTGGGGAAGAAGACGGAATACAACTTCCTGGGAATTGTTGTCACCTACCGCCAATACGGGCTTGCCTGTCTGGTTGTATAGGGGATATACGCAGCACGAGCACCTTGATAATTTTGGTCTGATCAACATGAATGGCCGGATGTATGACCCGGTACTAGGCAGGATGCTTAGTCCGGATAATTATGTGGCCGATGCTCATGATACACAGGCTTATAATAGATATTCGTACGCCCTAAATAATCCTCTGACTTATGTAGACCCTGACGGAAATTTGCCAGTCTTTTTGTTCATGGGAATGATGTACGGAGGAATTCAAAATGGAATCTCCTATGTGGAACAGGGTAAAAACTTCCTCGATGGTTTCTGGCGCGGAATGATAACAGGCGGGCTTAATTCTTTTGCGTCGGTCTATACGCCAGCCTCTGCGATAACAGGCGCTGCCTATGGAGCAGCTACCGGAACGTTAATTGCTGGTATTGGGTCTTTCCTTAACGGCGGTAGCTCACAGGGTGGATCAACCGCACTTATGGGAGCATTTTCAGGTGCGGCGACTGGTTTCTCGAGAGGAAAAGAGATTGGGATCAATCCAGTAACTGGAAATGGAGACGTTATAGAATATATGAAAATGAAGGAGGTCGCCACCATGGGTGAGCAGTGGTCTTCAACGGAGAAAATGCGGGAACACTATGATAATACTATCGGAAAGAGAGACAATATGACGATAAAGCAAGTGGAGAAAATAATTCATGCTAACGTAATGATAGCAACAGATGATATCATGGAACAGGGGCTTATGTTGACTTCATTTGGGGAAATATATCACTCCCACTTAGGCTTTTATGCAGGTGGAATCACAAAGGGTAAATATGTAGGAGGGCTGCTGTATTCGGCGGGCTCCTCTATTTATATCGCCCCTGCTGCGGCGGGGTATTCACTTGTACATCAGAATGGGATATTTAAGCATGAGTTTATGCATGCTTGGCACTGGACTAAGAATCCAATCAAAGCCGATTATAAAAATTTTAGTGAGCGAGCAACTTCGGCTTTTTCAATGGCTTATGGTAAATTTTATGGACTCGACATAAGCAATACGCGTAGAGAATTTAACCATGTCAACGGTAGTGCAGGGACTCCATTGTCCTATTCTTGGAAAGAATTTAATAAGTTGATCCCGACATGGCTAAAATAAGAGTAGTACTGTTTTTTGTAATTGCTGTGTGTGCATGTAGGCAGTCGGAACAAAACGCTAGCTCAAAGGATGTAAGTGATCTTAAATTAGATAATTATAATTTAATCTTTGTGTCACCACTTGGGGGAATAACGTACAATTTTGTTTCAGATAGTGTTATAGCGAAGTTTAGGGAGTCAACTATCTATGCCGACACGCTAGGTATGTCTATGGAAAACTTGGATAGTATTGCTCAACTTTTTTACGCAAATAAGGTAAATGAAGTTCGTGGAGACGTTTATTTGGACGGTGAGAACGTCATAACACCGCAAATTGATACTAGAATAATAGTATGTAATAAGAAGGATACAATTTCAAATATTTATACGAGCCAGTATCTTCGATCTGAAAATGAACTAGACGATAAAAGAGAGAGAAGACTGTTTGACTTTCAAAAGGCCGCTTTCACTCTACTTAAGAAGCAATCAAAGTATAAAGCCCTTGAGGATAGTTTGGCGCAAATGAATAGACAGAATAACACCACAATTCTTTGATTGGAAGTGTTGTCGTGGGCGTTATGTTTAACAAATTTTAACCACCAATTTGAAGCTTGTAACATCCAACAAAAAAGCCCTGCTTTCGAAAAGTAGGGCTTTTTTATATAAGCGGGTATTTGCTTACCCCAAATCCACCGTCCGTCCCGTCTTCACCGACTCGTCACAGGCAAATGCGATCTGCAAGCTCGTAACCGCATCCTGCAAATGGTCGGTGAGGTCGAGGTCCTCAGAGATCGCGTGCAGGAAGTAACGTTGTTCGCGGTTGCAGAGCTCCTGGTGATCGGGCTCGTCTTCGAGGTTGATCCAGGTATCTTCTTTTACAAATTCGTCGGAACCATTCAAATCAGCATGATGTACGCGGATCGACTCGGTTTTCGTATGTGCTTCCACGGACGAGGATTTTCCGGCTCCGCCTGCATCTTTGGCCACGATGGATGCCGAACCTTTCGGGCCGATCACATCCTTTACAAAGAATGCCGTTTCGCTGATCATCGGGCCCCAGCCGGCTTCATACCAGCCTACCGAGCCGTCTTCAAACCAGATTTGCAGTTGACCGTAGTTATAGTTTCCGGCAGGAATATCGTCTGTCAGACGTGCGCCGATCGCATTCACACGAAGTGGTTTCGAGCGGGTCATCTGGCACATCACATCAATATAATGCACGCCGCAATCAACGATCGGGCTTAGGCTTTTCATGAGGTTACGGTGAACGCCCCACATGTAGCCGTGGCTTTGCTGGTTGAGGTTCATGCGCATCACCAATGGTTTGCCCAGACCTTGTGCTTCGGTCACGAAACGTTCCCAGGACGGGTGTACGCGGAGAATGTAGCCCACTACCACTTTCTTATCCGCTTTTTTAGCGGCATCTACTACCCGTTTTGCCCCTTGAACGGAGTCGGCTAGTGGCTTTTCGATAAACACGTGTGCACCGGCTTCCAGCGCCTTAATCGCAAAATCTTCGTGCGTATCCGGGTAAGTGGAAATACATACCGCATCGGGTTTGGTCTCGTTCAATGCCGTTTCATAATCATTGAAAAGGGCGTAGCCGCCGCCGAGTTTTTCATTGAGGACCTCTTTGCTTTTTCCGGTCGAAACGATCCCGCAGATCTCGAAACCATCCAGGAGCTGGTAAGCAAAGGCATGGGAAGCCCCCATGTTCCCGCAACCGACTACCAGTACGCGGATGGGACTTTCGTTTTCAAAAGATGACATAGAGTAAAGATAAATGTTAAGATTATGGGTTAGCAGGAACAAGCGGCCATGCAACGCGATGACCGTGTCTAAGTGTCAAAATTAGGCATTAAAATCCGTAATAGGCCAGTTTCGCTTCAAGTGAAAAAAAATCCGGTTTCGGTTATATAATTCTCTTTGAAAATCGAAATAACTGTACGATAATGCATCAAATTTGTTACTCCTCATCTACTTGTTCATGACCAACATTTTACTTCCTATCAGACTGTCCGGTCTGTGCCGCAGGAATGTCCTGTCCATCCATTTCCTGATATTCTTTTTAACGTTCCAGGCGATTGCTCAGGAAGATTTCAAGCCTAAACTGGGTGTGATCGACCGTGCTTCCCTTGAAATGACTGCCTTTCCGGGCGACAGCACCGCCGACGCCGTTTACCTGTACGACTATGGCAAAGTGACTTTCAGTTACGACAATCTCAAAGGTATCCTGATGTCGTCCGAAATCTGGGTGCGGATCAAGATTCTCAAAGAATCGGCACTGGACAGGGCTTCGGTAGGCATTCCTTTCTACGAGGGATCCAGCTACAAAGAGCAGGAATGGATAGAAGACCTGAAAGGGTACACCTATAACCTCGAAAACGGCCAGATTGTCCGGACCGAACTGGAAAAGAAAGCCATTCGTCGCGAAAAATCGGCAGACTCACACAGTACTACCAAGTTTAACCTCGCGAACGTCAAAAAAGGTTCGGTCATCGAATATTCGTACACGCGGGTTTCGCCGATCAACGTGCGCAACGAGCCCGATACATGGACTTTCCAGTCGACGGTTCCATCTAAATGGAGCGAATTTAATATGGTCATTCCTTATTTTCTGGATTATAAAATGACCATGGGCGGCTACCTTCAGCTGCATATGAACAAACAGGAGCCGGTAAACGTGTCAGTAGGGCATTCCTCCTATGACGGTAAAGGCATATCTTATCGCTTTGTCGTAAAGGATGCCCCAGCATTTATAAACGAGCCGTACATTACGACGGCCGCGGATTATGTGTCGAAAATTAGCTTTGAACTTGCGAGCGTTGCTGTGCGCGGAGAAATTCCCAAAGACTTTTCGCAAACGTGGGATGACGTCGAAAGGACGCTGGACGAGGCGAAGTGGTTCGGGGGAGAACTCAGGCGAAGCGGCTTTTTAAAAGAAGTGCGCGACCAAATCGCTGCGAAAACCACCGATCAGCAGGAACGCGTGAACCTCGCCTATAAGCATGTTCAGGACCGTATGAAATGGGACGGTTATTCGGGTCTCTATGCGGGAGACGGTATCAAAAAGGCCTATGACAACCGCAAGGGCAATGCCTGCGACATCAACCTGATGTTGACAGTGCTCCTTCGTGAGCTGGATATTGAATGTAATCCCGTTATGCTCAGCACCCGTGCGCACGGGTATTTGCATCAGCACATCCCGATGATCGAAAACTTCAATTATGTGGTAGCACACGTGAAGATCGGGGAGAAGGAGTATTTTCTGGATGCATCGGAGCCCTTCGCCAAGCCTGGTATGCTTCCGGAAAGGGCTTTGAATGGCTTCGGAAGGCTTATTCCCAAAAAAGGGCAGGGCAGGTTTCTGGAAATCATTCCCGGTGACTCGGAAAGCAAACTCGAAATGATCACCGCCAATATCGTTCCCGATGACGGCACGATTAAGGGAAGTTACAGTATTTCCTACGGAGGCTACGAAGCCCTCGGCTGGCGCTCGAAATATGCTGCTGAAGCGGACAACATTTTTCATGACCAATTGAAAAAGGAAGTACCGGAATGGAAAATCCAGAATGTGGCTATCAAAAACAAAACGGATGATCTGAAGGGAACAGTCAATGTGACCTGCGATTTTGAAATTGAGGATGAAAATGCATCACCCGGTGTTTTCTATTTTAATCCGATCATGGCGGGCCGGTGGACGACAAATCCGCTCAAATCAAAGGACCGCATTTATCCGATTGACCTCGGTACCGGCATCTCCGCATCCTTTATCGGTAATTTTACATTACCCAACGGCTACGCGCTGGAAGAAATGCCCAAGGCCGAAATCATCGTCTTGCCGGACAAGGGAGGGAAGTTCTCATACCAGGTTCGCCAGGTTGGGAATGTAATCCAGGTCAATACGGCGATCCAGGTTAGCCGGACGCGCTTCCTGCCGGAAGAATACGCCGATTTGAAAGAGTTTTTTGAGCGCGTTGTACAGAAACACGCGCAGCCGCTGGTCATCAAGAAAAAGACTATTTAATATCTTCCGTTTTCATGAAAAAGCTGAATGCATGTATTGGTAATATATTAATGGCTGTCGCGATACTGTTTCCGCTGTCCGTTATGGGGCAGGCGGATTACAGTGTGGCGAAGATCAATCCGGCGCTGGTGAAGGACGCAGATGCGGTGCTGCGCGTCGACGAAGTCTTCTGGGATATTAAATCGCAGGCCGAGGCGGTGCGTAAAACAAGGCTGGTAGTGACGATCTTCAACGAAAATGGGGAAGAACACTATGGAACGCTGGGCGTGGGCTATGACAAATTCACGAAGGTTATCGACATTTCAGGAACTCTCTACGATGAAAACGGCAAGCAGGTCAAAAAGCTAAAAAATGCTGACATCGAGGATTACAGCAACGGCATTGCTGGTGACGACATTTCCGACAGCAGGGCCAAACGGGCCAGTTTTGGGAAGAAAAGCTATCAATACCCCTATACCATTGAATATGTACAGGAGGTACGCACCCGGAATATGATGTTCTATCCAAACTGGACCCCGGAGCCGGAGGAAGGTTGTGCTGTGGAGTATTCTGTTTTCAAAATAAAGACACCGGCCGGATTCGAATTCAGATACAAGGAATACAATGGGGCTCCGGCGGTTAAGAAATCCAAAGACGCAGATGGGGCCGATATTTATGAATGGATTTCGAAAGATTATGTAAGGCCAAAGACTAGCGACCTTTATCCCTTGCCCGGATATGACAGGACGCCCATGGTCGAGGTGGCACCGGCCGATTTCGAAGTACAGGACTATAAAGGCAATTTCAGGACCTGGGAAGATTTCAGCCGTTTTTACTACACGCTCAACGCCGGACGCGATGTATTGCCCGCCAATGTGCAGGAAGAGGTGAAAGCGCTGGTAAAAGATGCCGACACGGATAGGGAAAAGATCGAGCGCATTTATAAATGGATGCAGGGCAGGTCGCGCTACGTGAGTATCCAGCTCGGCATCGGAGGTTGGCAAACCATCGACGCCGCGACCGTCGCCAGAACCGGTTATGGAGATTGCAAGGCATTGACCAATTTTACATTGGCGGCGCTTAAGGTTGCGGGCGTTCCTGCCTGTGCAGCGCTGATCCGGGCTGGAAAGGAAGCATTGATCAGGCCCGACTTCCCGATGAGCCGCTTCAACCATGTGATCGCCTGCGCTTTCGCCGGAAAAGACACCGTCTGGCTGGAATGTACAAGTCCTACGACGAAACCCAATTTCATGGGCAGTTTCACAGGCGGAAGGCCTGCATTGCTTGTGCTGCCAACCGGTGGCAAGCTCGTGGCGACCCCCGATTACAAAGCTCCGCAGAATGTAAGGCGTAGCGTTTCGAGTGTAAAACTCAATGAAACCGGTGATGGCGAAATCGAATCCCGGGCCGTCTACACAGGCTTACAGCACGAACCGAGAATTTCGATTCTGCAGCAAGCTTCCAAGGAGGAACAGAAAAAATGGCTGGTAAGCCATATCAATCTCCCGAGTATGGATTTGCAGGGTTTCGAGCTCACTGAGGGCCAGGACAAAGAACCTTCGGTGACGGAAAAACTGACATTGAACGTCCGTAACTGCGCTACCAAAACCGGCACCCGGCTATTTGTCAAACCCAGCCTGCTGAGCCGCTCGTTTGGATTCCCTGCGACTTCGGAGCGGACGACGGATTTCTACCTGCCTGTTTCGGAATACAACTTTACCGATCTTGATACTGTATCTTACGCGGTTCCGGCCAACTACAAATTAGAAACGACCTTGCCTGCATTCCAGATTGCCTCGGCATTTGGTAATTACGAGTTGAAAACGACCTTTGAAAACAACAGGCTCATTTGCACAAGGAAAGTGGTAATGAATGGCGGACGTTACGAATCGAAGGATTTTGCGGCCTGGGTCGATTTCCTGAAAAAGATCAGAAAGGCCGATCGGGCGCAGGTGGTGTTCGTCGAAAACAAGCTTTGAGCGCAATTTGGGTAGTATGTTAAAATATGTAAGGAATTGATTAAAACATGTGAATATCCGCATGCCGGCATGGATTAATTTTGAACTAAAATTTTAACATAAGCAGGATATGAACAAAGAAGCATGGTACGGCATTTTTCCCGCGTTGGTGACGCCTTTCAAATCAGATGATACAATAGATTTTGAACTGTTCGGCAAGAACCTCGACGCGCAGGTTGAAGCAGGTATAACCGGGGTAATCGTTGGCGGTTCGCTCGGGGAAGCCAGTACACTCACCAGAGCCGAGAAAATGGAGCTGGTGAAATATGCGAAATCAGCTCTTCCTGCTGGTCTGCCGGTTGTACTCGGTATCGCCGAACAGTCCACTGCCGAAGCGGTAAGCATCGCAAAGGAAGCTGAAAGCATCGGAGCGGACGGTCTGATGATCCTCCCGCCAATGCGTTACAAAGCGGATGATTTCGAAACTGTAAACTGGTTCAAAACCATCGCCGAAAGTGTATCGCTTTCGATCATGATCTATAACAATCCTTACGACTATAAAATCGAAGTAACACTGGAGATGTTCGAAGAGCTTGCCAAAGTTCCGAACATTCACGCGATCAAAGAATCGACCCGCGACGTCAGCAATGTAACACGCCTGTTCAACAAGTTCGGCGACCGTTTCCGGGTGTTCTGCGGCGTGGATACGCTCATTATGGAAGAGGTAATGCTGGGTGTTGACGGGGTAATTGGTGGTTTGGTAGATGCGTTCCCGAAAGAAACCGTTGCCATCTTTAACCTGGCAAAAGCAGGTCAGTATAAAGAAGCATTGGTAATTTACCGCTGGTACCTGCCATTACTCGAACTGGATATTCATCCGAAACTCGTACAAAACATTAAACTCGCCGCTGCCAAAGTAGGTATCGGTTCGGAATATGTACGCGCACCACGCCTGCCGCTTCAAGGTGCAGAGCGCGAGAAGGTGATCGCCATCATCGACCAGGCCATTGCTACGCAGCCTGAGTTACCCGATTATTTGAATCTGACGGTTGATACGGTTGCTTAGTTAAAGCATGTCAGTCTAAGCGAAGCGCGAAGGATGTCAGTCTGAGCGCAGCCGAAGGATGTCAGTCTGAGCGCAGCCGAAGACATTCACCCTCCGGCTGCGCTGCTGGCAATGAACAACTCACAAAAGGGTGACAATGAACAACTCCGAGCAGACCGACATTGTTCAGGTCGTTCTGCTCTTGCAGATGGTCTAAATCCCTTCAAATCCCGTAATATTGACAAAAGATGCGATCAATTGTCGCTGGAATGTGTTCTGTTTTTGTCAAAACCATTGATTATGAAATTATCCGATTTAGACCTTATTTTAGAGAAAGCGCAGGAGGCATTTGTTGTGATGAATGCCTACGCATTACGTCGCCGTGTGGCTTTGATGAACGCCATTGCCGACGAAATTGAAGCGCTCGGCCCCGAGTTGATCCAGACGGCTATGGCCGAATCCAACCTGGCCGAAGGCCGCCTTACAGGCGAAAAAGCCCGGACAGTGTTCCAATGGAGAAGCTATGCCGAAGCAATGGAACGAGGCTATTCGCTTGATGCCAGTATTGATACCGCTAATCCGCAGCGTGCAGTGCCCAAGCCGGATATTCGCAAAACGAATGTCGGATTAGGTCCTGTGGCGGTTTTTGGGGCCAGTAACTTCCCATTTGCATTTTCGACGGCGGGTGGTGATACGGCTAGCGCCATTGCAGCAGGCTGCCCGGTGGTGGTGAAAGCGCATCCTGGTCATCCAAAGACTTCGCAGTTGATGGCAGATGCGATTAGTCGCGGAGTTGCCAAAAGCGGCTTCCCGGAAGGAACATTTGCCCATATTTTTACTGAAACCAATGAAGAGGCACAGGCTTTGGTGGGCCATCCGGTGATCAAGGCAGTGGGTTTTACTGGTTCTAATCGCGGTGGACTCGCTTTGGTAGAGGTCGCCAACAAACGGAAGGAGCCTATTCCGGTGTTTGCCGAAATGGGAAGCATTAACCCTGTTTTCCTGCTGCCTGGCAAGTTGAGTACTTCGGGAGCCGATTTGGCCAAACAATATGCCGGTTCGCTGACACTGGGGGTAGGACAGTTCTGCACCAACCCCGGCTTGCTAATCACAGAAGATGGCCCTGCTTTGGAAGGTTTTATCGCTGCATTGGATCAGGAAATCGTCAATATTGTTCCGGCACCGATGCTGAATGCAGGCATTGCGGTAGCTTACCGGGGTAACCGTGAAAAAGTAATCGGCCAATCAGGCGTGGAAGTGCTTTCCGTAGCGGCTACCGAGGCCGGCGACGGACAAGGTGCCGCAACAGTCGCGACAGTTTCCGGCGTCGATTTTTTGATTAATGATGATTTGCAAACCGAAGTTTTCGGGCCCTTTGCATTGATCGTGAAATGCCGGAATGCGGAAGAAGTGCTCGCGGTGACGGAGAAGCTGCACGGCCAGTTAACGGCTACGTTGCTTGCTACAAGTGAGGACTTGGCATCACACCGCGAACTGGTGGCTGCCATTCAGAACAAATGTGGCCGTATTATCTTCAACAACTTTCCCACGGGTGTTGAAGTTTGCAAATCCATGCACCATGGCGGGCCATTCCCGTCGTCGAGCAACAGCCAGTTTACCTCGGTTGGCCCGGATGCGATCAAGCGGTTTACACGACCATTGAGCTTCCAGAACTGGCCTGATGAATTTTTACCAGACGAATTGAAGAATGCCAACCCGCTTGGAATCTGGCGGACGGTGGATAACGAAATAACCAAAGCGACGCTGTAACACCAGCACGGGAGCCTTTATGCGTAAGACTTTTTTCTGTATCGATGCCCACACCTGCGGGAACCCCGTACGCGTAGTCGCAGGTGGCGGGCCGCTCCTTGAGGGCAACAGTATGATGGAGCGCAGGCTCCATTTTTTGAGGGAATTCGACTGGATCCGTAAGGGCCTGATGTTTGAGCCCCGCGGCCACGATATGATGAGCGGTAGCATTCTCTATCCACCCATCGATCCTGCGAATGACATTGGTGTATTATACATTGAAACGAGCGGCTGCCTGCCCATGTGCGGGCACGGGACGATCGGAACGGTCACCATTGCTATCGAGGAAGGCCTGGTGACGCCCAAAGTACCAGGCAATCTGCGTCTCGAAACGCCTGCCGGGTTGGTTTTGGTAGAATATGTGCAGGAAGGTAGAAAGGTGAAATCAGTAAAGCTGATTAACATTAAATCATTCCTCGCAGCTGAGAAGCTGACGGTCGAATGCCCGGATCTGGGCACATTAACTGTGGATGTTTCCTACGGAGGTAACTTTTACGCGATCGTCGATCCGCAGGAGAATTTCAAAGGCATTGAAAACCACACTGCCGACCAGCTCATTAGTTGGAGCCGCGTGTGCCGCCAGCGGATGAACGAGCAATATCAGTTTGTACACCCCGAAAACGAGCATATCAAAGGGCTGAGCCATTTTCTATGGACCGGCGCACCGCTTGATCCTACTTCGACAGCTCGCAATGCCGTTTTCTACGGCGACAAGGCCATCGACCGCTCTCCATGCGGCACGGGAACTTCCGCACGAATGGCACAATGGCACGCAAAAGGCAAGCTGAAAAAAGGCGACCGTTTTGTACATGAAAGCATTATCGGCTCTAAATTCATCGGTACTGTGGAGGACGAAACGACCATTGGCGACAAACCTGCGATGATCCCGGGTATCGAAGGCTGGGCCGTGATCACGGGGCATAATACCATTTTCATCGACGACGAGGAAGATCCCTACGCATTCGGATTTCAGGTGATATAGGTTTGGAGTTCAAAGTTTAGAGTTAAAGTGGTTGAAAGTTAGGGTTGAATGTTTAGAGTGGTTGAAAGTTTAGCGTTGAAATGACTACAAAAAAAGGCAGCGCCGTCATTATCGGTGGTGGGATTACGGGTCTGGCTTCGGCCTATTATATGCTGAAAAGCGGTTGGAAAGTGACATTGCTCGATAAGGGTGACTTGTTCGACAACTGTTCCATAGGCAATGCCGGCATGATCGTGCCGAGCCATTTCATTCCGCTTGCTGCCCCGGGGATGATCTCGAAGGGGATCAAATGGATGTTCAACAGCCGAAGCCCTTTTTATGTAAAGCCATCACTCGACTTTTCACTGATTTCATGGGGTTTGAAGTTCATGAAAGCGGCTACCGAAGCTAATGTCGAACGCGCCGCGCCGCATCTGCGTGACTACCATTTGCTGAGCAAGGCATTGTATGAGGATTTGGTAAAAGACGAAAAGCTGGATTTTGGATTGGAAGAAAAGGGTATTTTAATGCTCTATAAGTCCGACAAAACCGGAGAAGAGGAAATCCACGTCGGCAAGCAAGGCCAGCAACTGGGTTTGGACATAGATATGCTCAGCCGGGAAGAAGTGCAGGCATTGGAACCAGGCATCAAACTCGACGTCGCGGGTGCGGTACATTACCGTTGCGACGCGCATTTGTATCCAACGGCACTGGTCAATGGTTTGGTTAAAAGCATTAAAACCCTTGGTGGAGAGATAATCCAACAAACCGAGGTAACAGGTTTTGACATTCGTGGCGGGGAAATCAAAGCAGTCAACACTGCATCGCAAACCTATTCAGGCGATATTGTCGTAATGACCGGCGGCTCCTGGTTGCCGCAACTTTCCAGGCTGGCAGGGTTGTCCATTCCGGTTATGCCGGGCAAAGGTTACTCTTTCATGGAGCCAAACTCCAAACACCCTATTGTCCACCCCGCATTGCTGCTCGAAGCGCGCGTGGCTGTTACGCCTATGAACGGGCAGGTGCGCTTCGGCGGAACGATGGAACTCGCGCCATTGAATAACCAGATCAATATGAATCGGGTAGAGGGTATTGTCAATTCGATCCCCAATTACTACCCCGAACTGAATGTGGCTGTGCCTCAAAAAGACCGTATCTGGTATGGCTTCCGTCCATGTTCGCCGGACGGGTTACCTTATATGGGTTATTCTAAAAAGTTAAGTAACCTGATTGTCGCTGGTGGTCATGGCATGATGGGCATCAGTCTGGGGCCTGCTACCGGAAAGATCGTAGCCGAAATGGCCGACCGCCATGTGCCATCTGTAAATGTCTTGCTCTACGATCCGGAGCGGTACCAATAAGTCAGGCCCCGACTGTCGCAGCGCGACTGCCATGGCACTTTTGTAACCATTTTAGCGGGTGGTGAGGGATATGTATTGTGAGTAGGCCAAATACTTCGTAGTTTTCACAGATTAACACCTGACTTCATAAAACCTATTACCCTTTATGCCACAAGAAAACACTTCTTTCAAGCCCTCATTGGGTCTTGTCGACGCTACCATGCTCGTTGCCGGCAGTATGATCGGATCGGGGATTTTTATTGTCAGCGCCGATATCATGCGAAATACAGGTAGCGTGGGCTGGCTGATGTTCGTGTGGCTTATCACCGGTTTCATGACCCTCACAGCTGCATTAAGCTACGGAGAACTCAGCGCGATGTTCCCCAAAGCTGGTGGACAGTACATTTATCTCAAGGAAGCATATAACCCCTTGATTGGTTTTTTGTACGGTTGGAGCTTTTTTACCGTCATTCAGACAGCCACAATCGCCGCCGTCGCCGTGGCATTTGCCAAATTTACGGCTTATCTGATCCCTCAGTTCAGCGAAGACCTTGTTGCATTAGACCTTGGTTTTCTTAAAATAAGTCCCGCCCAGCTACTGTCCATTGTGGTGATCGTGGTGCTGACGTTTACGAATACACGTGGCGTTAACAGCGGCAAGATTATCCAGACTACTTTTACATTAACCAAGCTCCTGAGCCTTCTTGGTCTCATCGTTTTTGGATTAATTTTCATGAAACCCGAAATCTGGGCTGCCAACTGGGGTGAAGGTATGTGGGATTTGCATAAGCTCAGTCCGGACGGCAGTGTCGAATCGTACACCACCATTGCCGCATTGGGCGCTATTGCCGCTTCCATGGTAGGCTCGATCTTTAGCAGCGATTCCTGGAATAATGTCACTTTTATTGCCGGCGAGATTAAGAACCCGCAACGCAATATTGGCCTTAGCCTTGCACTGGGAACGATCATCGTGACAGTCATCTACGTGATGACGAACGTTATGTACACCGGCGTGCTCTCCTTGCAAGAAATTGCCGCAGCCGACAAAGACCGCGTCGCCGTATCTGCCTCACACGTCATTTTCGGCGGAGCCGGGACAATCATCATTGCCGTTATGATCATGGTCTCGACTTTTGGGTGTAATAATGGCCTCATCATGTCGGGTGCACGCGTATATTACTCCATGGCCAAAGACGGCCTGTTTTTCAAGAAGGTTGGCCAGCTTAACAAGAATGCTGTGCCCGAAATCGGTCTCTGGCTTCAGTGCGTGATCGCCTCATTGTGGGCGTTGAGTGGCAAGTACGGTAACTTGCTGGATATGATCTCGTTTGTGGTAGTGGTATTTTATATGCTGACTATCATTGGCATATTCATTCTACGCAAAAAGCGTCCTGATGCGGAACGACCCTACAAGGCATTCGGCTATCCTATTCTGCCGATCATTTATGTAGTGATGGGAATTGCATTCTGTATTCTGCTGATCATTTACAAACCGGAATATACCTGGCCGGGGTTGATTATCGTGTTGCTGGGGATCCCCGTCTATTACATGGTTGCAAGGAAGGATATTGCAGTTAAGGAATAGGAAACAATTGGGTGAAGCGACAAGTTGGGCGTAATGGATAATTAGGCGTAGTCTCTACGTCAACCATTCATTACGCCCAACGGCTTACAATTTACTTTTCTCAATGGTTAGCTTTGCTCTTCCAACACCTCATCCAGATTACCCAACGCCATTGTGAACCCTTCCTCGAAGCCCATTTGCATGATTACTTCAATATCCTCATATTTATCATACTGAATCAAAACAGAAACAGTGGTTCTGCCATCCGCTTCCGAGAAAGTATTCGTCCAAAGCGATTTGGCGAACTCCGGATTATCGGTTCCATTCTCATCACAAAATGCATCGAGCGCCGAGAAGCTTTTCTGAGGATCGACCGTCTTATAGTCGACTTTCGCCCAATGCTCTTCTCCTTCCGGGCCGACCATCGCGTAGAGCCATGTGCCACCTTCTCGGAAATCATGTGATTTCGTCCGCGCCTTCCACGGCTTCGGGGCCCACCATTGGTCAAGCAGTTCGCTTTGTGTCCACGCTGCCCAAACTTTCCCCACCGGGGCGACAAATTCACGTTCCACATTGACGCGGGCATTTTCTTTGTCTACCGAAAAATTCTTTAACAGGTTACTTTTCATTTGAATCGGAATTTAGGTTGATTAATAGTTGATCTAATTGATTAAAACGGTCTTCCCAGTGTTTTTTGAACTGTTCTAACCAGTGGTCGAACTCTTTCATTTTGACTGGATTAAAATAATAATGGATCTCCCTCCCGACCTTGTGCTGTGTCAACAGCTCGCAATCGGCGAGTACCTTGATATGCTTCGAAACAGCCTGCCTGGAAGTATCAAAATGTTCTGCCAGCGCATTAGGTGTCATAGCGTGCGTAGCGATCAACACCAGAATCGCCCTGCGTGTCGGATCTGCAATAGCTTGAAATATATCTCCTTTCATACGTGAGCTAAATATGCAACTCTATGGTTGCAAATATATGCGCAACTTTTTAGTTGCGCAATAGTTTTGGAAGAAAATTTATTTCAGGTGCCGGGATTTTAGATTATCCAATCCAGCTTTCCACCATTATTGTTGATCCGATTGAGATGCTTTGAATTATTAGTAATCATCGTAAGGTGATGGGTGATAGCCGTAACATCGATCGATAGGTCGAAGTCGTCCAGAGGTGTTCCGGACTTTTGAAGGCGGTCTTTCTCTTTTTGCGAAGAGATCGAGAGAAATGCTATTTCTCCATCACCACCGTCACCAATCCCCGGGCCGGAATCTTAACCCCATCCTTCAAATTCGAAATCTTCGATCGCTGCATATCAATCCCCTTTTCCCCACTAGTCAAATAAACATCCCCACTCTTCCCCCGAAACCCACTAACCGCCGGTTTCAAAACCCGCTCCTCAGTCCCGTAATTGATAGCCACCAAAACGACCTGCTTCTCATTCGCATAAGCAGAAACCATCAAGTCCTGTGCGATCTCTTCCCTGCTGAGGTTGTCGCCGCGTACGACATTTAACCGATCCATTCCCGGACGGATGAAGCGGCTGTAATGGCCCAATGCCCATAAATTTTTAGTTGCCGTAATGCTGCCGTCGGTATATTCCTTATTCGCAGGTTTAAGTGCAATGACATAATACCGGGTGTCGAAATCTGCATTCCCCGGCTCCCAGCTGTTCCAGAGTTGCCAGGCTGAAGCATTGCCATATACAAGGTCGTCGTGGATGACTTTGGAGAGGAATAGCGCGCAATCGATGGCGGGAATGCGGCCGGTTTTACCTTCACGGTAGCCGTCGGCGAGCATGGAGTATTCGGTTTGCCAAAAGGTGACGCCGTATTTTCGGGTGGTGTCGGCAATGTGCCGACGGATGGCGATGCGGGCGCTGTCGCCTTTGTCGGTGAAATAGCTGTGGCCGCCAATGAGCGGTGGGAGGTGTTTCAGGTTTCTGAGGGCCAGTTTGCTGTCGGGCTTGAAAAAGGCTTGCGTTTGTTGGGTAGCGTTACCGTTCTTGCCGTAGAGGAAATCGAGCTGGGCGGCTTCGGTGATCAGGATTTGCGACTTCGAGCCGGTGGTGGTCAGGGCGCTGTCGAGGGCCTTGGCGACGCGGGCGATTTCGTCGTTGCGCCAGGGGCTGCCTTCCTGCTTGGCTGCTTGCCCGGGTGCGTGGTACCAGTCCCATTGTGGCTCGTTGACAGGGCTGATGTAGTTGAAATGCAAGCCTTCGTCATCAAAATGCCTCAAAACTGTGGCGAGGAAACCAGCATAGTCGGCATAATGCTGTGGTTTGAGGTTTGAAATGTAATCTTTATCCGTTTTATAGCCCCGGCCATTCTTCGTGAACTGCACGGGCGGCGTGTTGGAGAAGGCAATCAGGTTTTCGACGCCGTACTCCCTGGCTTTTTTGGTAAACCATAGATAACCTGCCTGCTTCGACCAGTCGTAAGTACCGTCCGGACGCAGGAAACATTCGACGCGTTTCCGAAAATCGTTGATACCGCTGCTGTCGCCTTGCTCGGCTGTGCCTCCGCCGATGTTGAATCGCCAGGCCGAAAGTCCGATACCTCTGGGATTGCCGCTGGCGTCAAATTTTTTACTAAATAACCATTCTGCCATTTGCTCGCGGTTTTGGGCTGGCCAGTTGTTAGCAATGCCTTCCGTAAACCAGGCCCCGGCGGCACCGAAGTTGTCGATCTTCTGGGCTTTGTTTTGGACATCGATTTGAATGACCAGTTCACGCGGTTTCTGGGCGTGGAGTGCATAGGCGGTGAGTAGCGCAAATGCCAGGAGTAGCGTTTTCTTCATTGTAAGGATTAGAACCAATCAAAAATTAAAATACATTAAAACCCATTGTCAGGAGGATCGCCACGACGGCCCAGCCCGCTATTTGAAGCAACAAGGAATGTTTGTAATTGCCCATTAACCGCTGTTTCCGGCTGGCGACCAGGAGTATTGCCAATGCAATGGGTAACACAAATCCATTCAAAGTCCCCACAAACACCAGCACTTTTACCGGCCGGCCGACCAGTACGAACACAATGAGGGAAATGAGGATAAACACAATGGTAAAATAAGACTGATACTTTTCCACAAAAGGATGAAACGACCTCAGAAAGGAAATAGAAGTATAAGCCGCACCAACCACCGAGGTAATGGCTGCCGCCCAGATCATGAGCCCAAAAAGTTGTTTACCAAACGTTCCGGCAGCATTTTCAAAGACCGAAGCGGCCGGGTTTTCGGGGTTAATGCTTACTCCGGCAATGACGATCCCCAGCGTGGCCAGGAATAGCAGATAGCGGATCAGCGCGGTAATGAGAATGCCGGTGGATGCGCCGCGGTTGACCTCTTTCAATGAATTTTCGCCTTGCACGCCGGAATCGAGCAGGCGGTGGGCGCCCGCGAAAGAGATATAGCCGCCTACGGTCCCGCCGACAAGGGTGAGGGTCGCGATGGCGTCGAATTTTTCGGGGATGAAGGTGTGCTGTATAGCGCTTCCCAATGGCGGATGGGAAGTGAATGCGACGTAGAGGATAAGGACGATCATGATAAAGCCAAGGATTTTGGCGAAGCTGTCCATGGCCTTTCCTGCTTCTTTGAACAGGAAAATGGCGATGGCAATGGCAGCGCTAATAATCGCTCCGATTTCCACGCTGACGCCGGTCATGGCTTCGATGCCCAATCCCGCACCAGCCACATTGCCGATGTTGAATGCCAGCCCACCAGCCACAATGAGGAATGCCAGTAAATAGCCGAGACCGGGAAAAAGATCATTGGCGAGGTCCTGGGCGCGTCTACCGGAGACGGTGACAATCTGCCAGATATTGAACTGGACGGCCAGGTCGATCAGGATGGAAAGCAGGATGACGAAGCCGAAGCTGCTGGCCAGCTTTTCTGTGAAAACGGTAGTTTGCGTGAGAAAACCCGGCCCTACCGCGGAGGTGGCCATCAGAAATGCAGCTCCTAAGAGAGCGTTTTTATTTTTTGACATATTTTAAATAGCATAACCGCCGCCGCCAGGAGTTTCAATAGTCAAAATATCTCCGGCATTCACTTTCTGACTGTAAATCCCTGGTAATTCAATTGTAGATCCGTTCGAGGCAAGCAAATGCCGCCCGCAAGCGCCGTCGCTCCCGCCAGCCATTCCATAAGGCGCAAACCGCCTGTGCTGCCCAAGCAATGTAACATGTAACGGCGCTAAAAATTCCACTTTCCGCACAATCCCATCTCCACCGCGCCAGCGACCACTGCCCCCCGACCCAGGTCGAATCCCGAATTCCAGCAACCGAACGGGATATTTCCGTTCCAGTTGTTCAGCATCGGTAATGCGCGTGTTGGTCATGTGCTGATGAACCGCCGAGCGACCATTAAAGCCGTTGCCAGCACCCGCTCCGCCACCAATCGTCTCATAATAGCCAAATTGCTCGTTTCCGAACAGGAAATTGTTCATCGTCCCCTGGCTACAAGCTGCGAGGCTAAATGCTTTGAGTAAAGTGTCCACCAACCGCTGGCTTACTTCCGTATTTCCACCAACGACCGCCGGACATTGCAAAGGGTCGTCGGAGAACTGAGGATGCAGCAAGCTGTTTTCAGGGAGTTTGATCTCTACATCCTGCATTAAGCCGTCATTCAGCGGAATATCCTTATTGACTAAAAGCCTTAAAACATACAAAATGGCACTATATAGGATCGAAATATTGGCATTCAGATTGTTTGGATGGACGCCGGATGTGCCGGTAAAGTCAAAGATCTGCTTATTATCGGCTATGGTGATTTTTACACTAATCCGATGATAGTCATCTAGCATTTCAGAAGCTTCAAAAACTTGCCCCTGTAACGGCGCTAACGCGTTTCTGAGCTGAGAGGCAGCCATTTGTTTCAGTAGGCTCATATATTTCCTCACAGTTCCTAATCCATGATTTTCGACCAGTTTCAACAACTGTGCACTACCTTTTTTCAATGCGGATAACGCTGCGATAATGTCCGCTTCATTCGAAAGGAACGACCGGGTAGGATAAGGACCGCCTGTGAACAACTCCCGCAGTGCGTCCCATTGAAATTCACCCCCCTTCACCAGGTATTGCGGTACGATAACCACGCCTTCTTCGGCCAGACAAGTAGCGTCCGGCGGCATCGAACCGGGCGTTTTGCCTCCGATTTCGGCATGATGGGCCCGGTTGATGACATAACCGGCACAAATCCCTTCGTCCGTGAAAACACCTGCGATCAGGGTGATATCCGGCAAATGCGAGCCGCCATAACGAGGGTGGTTTGTGATCACCACATCTCCGGGACCGATTGCAATAGCCTCTCGCACGAGGCGCCCGCAAATGCCCATGCTGCCCAGGTGCACGGGAATATGCTGCGCATTTACAAGCAGTTCGCCGTCGGCATCGAGCAATGCGCAGGAGAAATCGAGCCGCTCTTTCACATTGACCGAGAATGCCGTCCGCTGTAACTGCACGCCCATTTCATCTGCGATAGCCTTGAAACGGTTGGTGAAAAGCTCCAATGCAACTTCGTCACTTTGCCGGCTGGCATTAGCGTCCGCAGTTTTCGTTTTCCAGGCAATAGCATCCTGACCATGCTGGATGATCAGTTTCCAGCCCTTGGGGAGATAGGTGGTTGAGGTATTGTTGAGGAGAATGGAAGGCCCTTCCAGTTTGTCGCCGATTTGTAGGTCGTCCCATTTGAAAACGGCGGTTTCGGGAAGGTTTATGTCATTCAAAAATGGTTTGTTGTAAGCCGAAGCAAGTACATTTTGACCATTTTCTAGGATCGGGAATGACTGAATGCCTGGGTTTTGCTCCTGTACTTTGAGCTTGATACTTTCAAGTTCTACAACCGGATTGGCAGGATAATATCCAAACTGCGAACGATAGGTTTCTTCGAATACATGGAGTGTCGTATTTCCGGAGTAGGGTATTTCAATGGAATTTTCCTGCCCCGCGAAACGAAGATAAACGCGAAAGAAAACCGTCTCAAAAGCATTTATGCCTTGCTGAATCAAAATTTCAACCGCTTGTTTTTCCAGAATTTCCAGCCACTCACCTACAAACTGCGACGCCTGCGACCAGGGTGATAAAATTTGTTTTGAAACAATCGTGCTGATCAACGCTTCACCGATTCCCGCCGCACTGAAAAGCCCGCCGTCGTAAGGGAGCAAAACGGTATTGATATCCAACAATTCGGCTAGTTGGCAAGCATGTAAGCCACCCGCTCCACCAAAGGTAACCAGTGCGAATGCATTGGGATTAATGCCCTTTTCAACCGAAATCCTGCGTATCGCATCGGCCATTTTCTCGTTGGCAATGCGTTCGAACCCAATGAGAATCTCATCGTAGCTTAACTGATTGCCGGTTTGGACCATAATGGCGTCGCGGAGCTCTTTCAGTCGGGCAATAGCCGCGTCAGGATTAATAGGTATGCTGAATTTGGATGTTTCCAGCTTACCCAGCAGCAAATTTACATCGGTGATGGTAAGCGGGCCGCCTGCACCGTAGCAGGCCGGGCCGGGTGAAGCGCCCGCGCTTTCTGGACCTGCTTGCAATGAAAAACCATCAAACCAGCAAACGGAGCCGCCACCCGCAGCCACTGTTTCGATGGCGAGCGTAGGATTATGAAACTCGATGCCGTCGATTTCAGTAGTGTATTTCAGTTCGGGCAGGCCGTCGATGAGTGCGGTATCGGTGCTGGTGCCGCCCATGTCGAAGGTGATGGCCTTTGTAAAGCCGAGTTTTTGCGCGAAGTGGGTCGCCGCTACCATGCCGCCAGCCGGTCCGCTAAGCAGGCTGTCTTTGGCCCGGAAGCCGCTTATTTCCGAAAGGCTGCCTGTGCTGGTCATGACTTGTAGCGAGCCACCGCTCAATGTATTGCGGATATTGGTCAGGTATTGATCGAGAATCGGGTCGAGATAGGCATTAACGATGGCAGTTTGCGTCCTGCGCAGGTAATGCGAGAAGGGGAAGAGCTCGGAAGAAGTAGAAATATATCGGACGCCACGCTCTGATAACCAGCCTGCTACCAGTTTTTCATGCTCCTCGTTTCGGTAAGAATGTAAAAGCGAAATAGCTACCGACTTATAATCAGTAGATGTTTCGCTTGGCTCAAAGTCGGATAAATTCAATGCATTGATCACATTGCCGTCCGCGTCCAGCCGCTCGTCGATTTCCAAAACTTCGTGGTATAGCAGTTTGGGTTCGGGGATATCGAGTTGAAAAAGCGACGGCCGTTGCTGGTTACCGATGTAGAGGAGGTCTTTAAAACCTTTTGTAACAACCAGTAATGTCCTGGCGCCCTTGCGTTCGAGCAACGCATTCGTGCCTTTGGTTGTGCCAAGCCGCATGGCGATCGGCGGAAGCGGCTGATCGAGCGGCGTTTGAGTCAGTAAGCGCGCGGCGAGAATAGGCGCTTCTTCACCGGTAGTAATTTCAAAATCAGCCGGGTGCATAAATGGGAGGTCATCGGCTAATGTAAGCGTGTGCTGTTGCTGGTCGATGCGGGTAATGCGACTGGTAATACCGTTGCCATCCAGTTTGAATGTATAGTTTTCTAAAAGACTGCCATCATAAGGCCATGCGGCTTCGAAATGATAGGTAAAAGGGGCCGCCCTCTCCGTAATTCTCCCGCGGAGACAACTGGAACTGAGTACTTTAATGCGTGTTTTCTTTCCGGCCGGGTCGATGCCCAGGCAATCGGTAAATGTCCCGCCGGTATCGATCCAGATTTGCCAGTTGCTTGCAGGGGTATTTTTCAAAACGATGGGTTTATTTCAATAAAAATGCAGAATTCCCAATTTACCCAATTGCAGGGCTTTGAGGGCTATTTTATGCCAATTAAATATCCCTGAACCCCTTCTGATATTCTCCTGGCGACATGCCGGTAGTCTTCTTGAAAACGCGGTTGAAGTTCGTTACATGATCGAAGCCGGTCTGGTAGCAGATGTCCGAAAAGCTGTCGAATTTGCCCGAGAGGATAATTTTGCAGGCTTCATTAATGCGTACTTCATTGAGGAAGCTCACAAATGTCTTGTCCGTATGTTTTTTGAAATAGCGGCAGAATGCCTGGGGTGTGAGGTTGGCGGTTTCAGAGATTTCAGCCAGGGAGATGTGGCGTTTGTAGTTCGTGACGAGATATTGAAAAATGCGGTCCATACGGATACCTTCTACTTCCGAAATAACCTGCTCGCTGTTGCTCGTCGCGAGCGGTTTCAGGTCGCGGGTCGTCGAAAATTGGTAAAGCAGTTTGATGAACGCCGCGACGCGCTGGCTCTCCTTATGGTGTATAATTTCAGAAATAATCCTTTGGATGCCTTCCCGCGCCTCTTCCGGAATCTGAAAGCCGTTGTGAACACCGTGGACGAACTTCCGGATGTTGGCCATTTCCGGCAGGCTCAGGATATTCTGGGACAAATAATTGGGATCGAAGAAAATAGATACGGAATGGATTTGCCTCGGTTCGTCAGAGTTGAAGTACGACTCGTCATTCTTGAAAATATGCGACTGGTTAGCGCCGATGATATAAATGTCGCCCGACTCGAACCGCTGCATGTAATTCCCCGCCACCAGGATTCCCGATCCTTCGACCACCCATTCGATTTGCACCTCGCGGTGGCGGTGCAAATGCGGATAGTAGTGAGGTAGCTTTTCCTCCTGAACAACAATTGTACTTTCGCGGGAAACGGGAATGGTGAATTGTACGACTTTCATAGTATTAAATAAAGGCAGAATGACTCATTAATGCCCTACGCACGCTGCCTATTCTCTTTCGCATCATACCGGTGGAATACCACATTATCCACGGCGGTTTGGTTGTGCGCCCAGGATTTGGAGAATCAGCAATTCAGATTCGCAGAATGCACTAGTAAATGCTCTGCGAATCTGAACGCTAATTGTTATACGTTAATCAGGATTATAACCCTTTTTCCTTCACAACTTTCATTACCCCGTTCATCAGTCGCCAGTGGCCGGGGAATGTACATACAAACGGATAGTCTCCGATCTGATCCGGTACTACAAATTTCAAGCGGAAAGTCTGGCCAGGGTTTACGAGCGGTGTCGCAGCCACAACCTGGGGGATATTGGGAACGTAATTCTTTTCTGCGCCGTCTTTGGCGGTGATCATCTTGTCGGCAGCAGCGCCGATGATCTCGGTCGACTTGGGTCGGCCAACCACAACATTGTGCTGCATCGCATCCGGGTTTTCGAATACGAGCTCAACCGTTTTGCCCGCTACCGCGGTAAATTCGGTAAGGCTGAACTTCATTTCCTCGCGAATCGCCTTGATCGTCACGATCTGCACATTGGGGTCGGTTGCTACTTCTTCTTTGATGCCATAGGATTCGAGCAAGGTCGTGTAGCGGCTGCTCAAATCGTCCGAAATCGTGCCTTTAACAGTGGCCAGCAGTTTGCGGCCTTCGTCGTTTGGGGTTTCCTTGCGTTTCGGGTTCCATGCGCCGAGCACGCCTTTGATAATGGCATTGCGTCCCTGTGCATCGAGTGACTGCGAGGTCTGGATCAGTTTCAAAACATCGTCACCGCTTGCATACGAAGTGTAACCACGCACGGTACGTTCCAGCGCGAAGTCTGAAAGGCGATCCAGGCGGCGCACTTCGAAGGTCTTGGTGAGCGTGTTATTTTTGTTCTCATCCTTTTCAGGAACCACATTGTCCACATCCACCGTCGCGGTAACCGTAACTTTGCCAGCTTCGTCGGAAGAGAAACCGAAGTTAGTTTTCCATGGGCCGTTGTTGCCTTCCACGAGCTTCACAGTCTCGCCTGGCGCAATGCCGGTGGTCAGTTGGCGGCTAATGTAGTTGGTATTCAAAGAACGGCTTCTTACGCCTACATTCACGACAGGCACCTGCTCTTTCGTTACCGCCACGCTTCCCTGGTTCGTAATCTCGATCACGACGCGGGCATATTCACGTACGTAAGGTGTTTTGGGCTCGATGGTAATGTTGGTAATGGCAAGTTCTGCCGATCCCTGCACGGTCACTTTGCTTGCGCCGTGGCCTTCATGGTTCATGGCTGAGTGGTCCACGGTTTGGGCAGCGGTCGTTTGCTGAGCGGCACCGGTTGAACCCGCTTTGGCAATGCGCTGTGCGAGGTATTTTTCACGCAATGCTCCATCGTGTGAGTTCAGGATCGCAGCAAATGCGTCCGGCATCCAGCGGTCTTCTGCATTGGAATAATTATCCAGCAATGCGAGCACAGCCGTTTCGATCTCCGGCGTGAACGGAATTTCAGAGAATGCGAGCAGCGAATTCAGCACAACCAATGGCTCTTTGTCGTGCAATGCGTCGGCTGCCAGCAATGCTTGTCCGGAAGCAGCGGTGCGCGGCAATACCTGCACGGCAGTTTTGCGAACGTCGTTCGATGGGTGTTTCAATGCTTCTACCACAACTGGCAAGACTTGCGCATCACCGATCGCATTCAGGCCTTCCAGCGTCCACAATGCGTGGATGGCAGCGGTATTGAGCCCGATTTCGTCTACTGATTTGTCCTTAACAAGTTCCACCAGCTTGGCAACCACGTCCTTGTTTCCGCGTTCTACCAACAGGCGCTGTGCGTGCTGGCGCCATAGCATGTTGTTGTTTTTCAAAGTGGCAACCAGTTCGTCGGGACGTGTCTTGCTGAGTGAAATCGGCGTGTATTTCGGAGCGTTTTTCCAGCCGATGCGGTAGAGGCGGCCGTGGGTGAAATCGCGTAATGGCGTTTCGTAGGCATTCCCTTTTCCGTTTTCAGATCCCTTTGGAGTCGGGTTATGCTGGATAATGTAGCTGTACCAGTCGGCTACCCAAACGGCGCCGTCCGGGCCTACTTCAGCAAATACGGGTGCTACCCATTCATCGGCTCCGGCGAGGAGGTTAAAGCCCAGCTGATCTTCGAAATCGGTGCCTTTTTTCACCATTACGTTCTGGTGCAGAATGTGGCCCGTAGGTTCGGAGACGAATGCAACTTTGTTCCAGTATTGTTTCGGATAAGCCCGTGCGGTGTAGAAGTTATGGCCTGCTGCGGCAGTGAAACCGCCGAATACGTCAACCTGGCGCACTTTTGGCGTGATAGGCTGCATATCTTTGTGCGTATCGGTACTGCGGCTACCGTTGTCGACTTTGCTCGCCCCGAAATAGCGGTTAGGAATGGCGCTGTACCAGCCGTGCGAGTTATTGGCAGTGGAGCCGAACAAGTCACCAGCTTCGTTGAAGCCCAATCCCCAGGTATTGTTGGAAGTTTTAGCAACAATCTGCATATCCGAACCATCCGGCTTGAAGCGGAACAGTGCCTGACCGAAATCCAGCTGCTCGCTGTTTCCGACTTTACCTTTGAACCCGGAGTAACCTACCGAGCCATAAACCCAGTTATCGAAGCCATAATGCAGGTTCGAAGGTCCCGCGTGGGTATCGCCTGTGCCGAAGCCGGAGAAGAGGATTTTCTTCACATCGGCCTTGTCGTCGCCATTGGTATCCTGCAAAAACAGCATATGCGGTGCTTGCGACACCACCAGACCGCCATTGGCAAATGCCAAACCGGTCGGGATGCTCAGATCGTCGGAAAACTTCGTGAATTTGTCGGCCTTGCCGTCGTTATTCGTGTCTTCGCAGATCAGGATGTAATCGCTACCGCCGGTGTCCTTGCGTTCGTTGGGGTAATCTTTGGTGATCAGCACATACAATCTGCCGCGTTCATCCCACGTCATCGCGATCGGGTGCATGACGTCGGGCTCGTGTGCGAACACGTCCAATGTAAAGTCAACCGGGATTTGAATGTGCTTTACAGATTCTTCCGGTGAAAGGGGCAACTGCTGTACTTGCTCGCCAGGGCGCTGCTCATAGTTAGGAAGCTTTGCAGCGCGATATTCGAACGGCTTCGGAGCCAATGCAGTCAATGCTTTGCGGGCATTGTCGTTCACAGCCCAGAGGATCCCTTTCTCGATCAGGTCCTGGAAACCTTGCGTACCCCAGGTGCGTTCGTCGTGGCCGTAAGCGGTGTAGAAAATGCGGCCTTTGCCATGTGTTCTCACCCAGGTATAAGGCTCTTTTTGCTGTCCCGGACGGTCTTTTTCCTGGTCTTTCTGGATCAGACGCTCCGTGAGCACGATGTTGTCCGGTTGCAGCAATGTATGCAGGTAAGTTTCATCCACCGTTTTGAATGGCTTCACACCTGCGATGGCGGGGTGGTCAGGCTTTGTCCAAACCGGCTGGATCGTGTCCCAGGTATGGCGCCAGAATTGCCCGCCCATCAGTTTCACCACATCTGCATTGTTGCGGAAGCAGTAAGATGCGCAGTGGATTGGAATAAAACCTTTTCCGCTGGCCACATAGTCGAGCAGCGACTTTGCCTGCTGAGGCGCAATCGAGTCCCAGTTGGCATACAGCATCAACGCGTCGTATTTGGCGAGCGTTTCGGGGTTCAGGTCATTGAGGTTATCCGTGTAGGTAAAGTTGAAACCTTTGGGACCCAATGCCGCCATAATCTGCGGAACACGTTCGGCGGGCTTGTGATGGCCCTTGTCGCCTAAAAATAGAATTTCCAGCCGACGCGCCTTCGCTTCGCCTTTGGAAGAAGTACTTTTAACCGACGCGTTTTGGGAGGATGGCTGAGAGGCACATCCCAGCAGGACAATACCTAGGATGAAGGATAACGCTTTGGTTTTCATTGAGGTTAATGGTTTCAGTTGTATTTGGGAATGCCCTTCGACTGCATTTAGGGTAATTCGCGCTGTCATCCTGAGCGCAGCCGAAGGATCGTGCACAATGTAATTACACATTCTTAAAATCCGGCAGCTGTATTAACGCCCCGCCTTGCAGCGCCGATTCGTGCGCCAGGATACCAACGCTCGTCCAGTTCGCCGATTGCCATGCATTCGGGAAAGGTTCGCGGTCTTCCATCAATGCGCTGATGAACTCGTGCGCCAAATGCGGGTGCGAACCGCCGTGGCCGCCGCCTTGTACAAATGACAAATGCGCATTGTCGTCCAGGTTATACACGCCGTGACCGGTGAAATGACGGATCTCTTCGGGCAGGTAATGCGCGTAGTCCGGCGTCGTCACTTTTTCGGCGATCTCGTGCTCAGGCTTTTTCGCCGTGTGGATCACAGGGTCTTCCCCTTCGATCAACGGCCATTCAAACGATTTTTTGCTTCCGTAAACTTCAAAACTTTCGCGGTACTGGCGCGCCACGTCAAACAGGGAACGGTACACATAAGCGGACAAGTCGCTGTCTTTGAATTTGATGTGTGCAGATTCAACGGCGAATGGCGAGTTGTGGATTTTGATCAGGTCTTCGGAGATCGTTCCCGAACCGAAGCATGACACGTACTCGGCTTCCAGTTTCAGCAAGCCGGCGACGGGGCCTACGCAGTGCGTCGCATAATGCATGGGAGGCAATCCGGGCCAGTAGTCGGGCCAGCCTTCCATATCCTGCTGATGGCTGGCTTTCAGAAACTGAACTTTGCCCAGCTCGCCTTTTTCATACAATTCTTTGACAAACAGGAATTCCCGCGCGTACACCACGGTTTCCATCATCATATATTTTTTACCCGTTTCTCGAGCTGTTTTCACAATCTCAATGCAATCTTCCACGCTTGTCGCCATCGGTACGGTACATGCCACGTGCTTGCCTGCGCGCAATGCTTTCAACGTCTGCTCGGCGTGGTTCGGGATAGGGGAGTTGATGTGGACCGCGTCGATGTTAGGGTCTTTCAACAGTTCATCATAGTCGGAATAGCGTACGTCGATGCCATACTGGTCACCTACTTCATTCAGTTTCGATTCTGTACGTTGGCAAATCGCGTACATATTGGCATTGGGATGTTGCTGGTAAATGGGAATAAACTCGGCTCCGAAGCCTAGTCCGACAATGGCAACATTAATTTTCTTGGACATATTGATTAACAAGTTAATGATTCAGTGGATCAAAGGCTTAGTGAAAAACCGGACTATTCAGCTCAGACTGCCTGCCCCGGCGGCCGGTGCGTAAAAGTCTTTTGATGTGGATAGTAATCGACAATACAATTTTAAAGTAAAATAGTGCTAAAAACTTTTCGGGTTTTGATTAGTACTGTGCGTATTTTGACCTGTTTTTGAGCTAATGTCGGTTTTAAGGCAAAAAATAGCTAGAAAAACCCATTAAAAATGCCGATTTTGCGATAATTAAGCCATTTCTTAACCAAAATTGCTCATTTATGATCCGAACCGCCCGTCAGGATGATGTCGATGCCGTTGCGCCGTTGCTCATACTCGGAATGGGACACATTGCTGGTATCTTTGCCGGATCGGAAAACCATAGTGACGCGATACCGTTTTTCCGGACTTTCTTTTTACACCAGGCCAATCAGTACAGTTTCAAGAATACGTTCGTTTTTGAGGCTGAGGAAGGTGTTGTCGGATCCATAAACGGGTATGACGGTGCTTTACTTCACAGCCTGCGGCAGCCTGTGCTCGACAAGCTGAGAGAGGCCGACCCAACCTTCAATCCGAACGACGAAACCGGCCCGGGTGAATTTTACCTCGATTGCATTAATGTACATCCCGACCATCAGGGAAAGGGGATCGGCAGCCAGCTGATTGAATCCTTGTGTAAGCATGCAGGTACGCTAGGGCACGAGCGGGCCGGCCTGATTGTCGATATGGTTAACCCGGCAGCGCGACGGCTCTACGAACGCCTGGGTTTCGAAGTGATCGGCGAGAAGGACTTTATGGGGCACCGCTATTTCCATATGGTCCGCGATCTTTAAACAGCATTATCCTAAACCTTAATATGAATGAAACAACGGCTAATTTCCCTGGACGTCCTGCGCGGGCTGACCATGATCCTCATGACCATCGTGAACAACCCTGGCGACTGGGGTCATGTGTATCCACCACTCCTGCATGCGGAATGGCACGGCTGCACGCCTACCGACCTGGTGTTTCCCACATTTCTTTTGATCGTCGGCATTTCCGTTGTTCTGGCTACGCCGCTGAAAACTTTGAATGGGCCGGCTCTGCAACGGATCGTCACCCGTACGCTACGTATATTTTGCCTCGGTATGTTCTCCGGTTTTTTTGTACGGATCCATTTGTTCGGGCTCGAAGGTAACGCTTTACTCGCCGCCCGGCTGGTCGTGACGGCGATTGTGGTCGTCGCATTGTTTTCAGAATATGACCGGAAATGGCAATTTATCACGGCGACCGGCATTTTTGTTCTTATGATAGGACTCGCATTCAGTGGCATCGAGCCCTTTGATACTGTGCGCATTCCGGGCGTGTTGCAGCGCATCGCGGTGGTGTATCTGATAGCTTCCTTATTGTATTTAAAAACCGGCTGGCGGACGCAAGCCATCCTTGGAACCGTTTTGCTGGTTGCCTACTGGGGTATAATGACATTGATCCCCGTCCCGGGCGTGGGCGAGGCCAACTTGGAAAGAGGGACTAACCTGGCTGCGTGGCTGGACAACCTTCTGCTGCCTGGGCATTTGTGGGCCACTTCTAAAACCTGGGACCCGGAAGGTATTCTGAGCACTCTCCCGGCGATTGGTACCGGCATTATCGGATTGCTGATTGGTACTTTGCTGAAATCGGATGTTTTAAGTAAGTTGGAAAAGGTGAAATATATGCTCCTCGGAGGATTAGCTGGCGTGGTGATTGGGTGGCTTTGGAGTCTTTCGTTTCCGCTTAATAAGGCGCTGTGGACAAGTTCGTTTGTATTGCACGCGGGTGGTTGGGCATTGTTTTTCCTGGCGATCTTCTATTACATTATAGATTTGAAGGGCTATTCGAAATGGACGGCATTCTTTGTGATTTTCGGAGTGAACCCGATGGTTGTCTTCTTTTTTACCGGAATGATTTTCAGGATTTTGAATGCCGTGAAGGTCGAGAATCCGGCTGGTGGTTCCGAAAAGATGAATCTGGTGCCCTATTTTTATCAATACCAGCTTACACCGCTTTTCGCTGATCCCCGAATGGCCTCACTAGCGCAGGCTTTGCTGCTGGTGTTGCTTTGGTTTGTAATTCTGTGGATACTTTACAGGAAAAAGCTGGTGTTCAAAGTTTGAGAAACGGACGATATGCATTAGCAAGCTGTCTGATCAGGGATTCAAGGTTTGTCGGGCGGACGTCAGCGATTTTTATATAAATTGCTTTTTCAAAAATTTTAAGAAAGCAATCTAAACCGAGACTCATGTTCCAAAGAAGAGATTTTATAAAAACGGGCGCGCTTGCCGTGGCCGGCGTCGCCATGTCCAGATGGTCGTTTGCAAAGAGCGTAGCAGATTTCCCGGTAGTCCGCATTCCGGCCGACAAACGCAGCTTTACCAGCCCGGCCGTAGAAGCTACGATTACCCGCATGAAAAAGGTGATCAAAGACCCTGAACTGGCCTGGCTTTTTGAAAACTGCTTCCCTAATACGATCGATACCACGGTACATTACAACCCGATCGACGGGAAACCCGATACATTTGTGATTACCGGCGACATCGACGCCATGTGGCTCCGCGATAGCACGGCGCAGGTTTGGCCTTATCTGCCGTTGTTGAAAGAAGATTCGAAACTGAAAGATATGGTGGCCGGTCTCATCAACCGCCAGACCAAATGCATTCTCATCGACCCTTACGCGAATGCATTTTACGACCGCCCCAAGGAAAGTGAATGGACGAAGGACCAGACGGACATGAAACCAATGCTCCACGAGCGCAAATGGGAGCTCGATTCCCTTTGCTATACCATTCGTTTGGCATATAACTATTGGAAAACGACGGGCGATACCAAACCATTCGACGCCGACTGGATGAAGGCCATGGCGCTGGTGCTGCAAACCTGTAAGGAACAGCAGCGCAAAGACGGGCCGGGCCCATATAAATTCGGCCGCGTTACGGCCTGGTCTACGGACACGGTTCCCGGCAATGGCTATGGTAATCCTATCAAGCCGGTAGGGCTCATTGCCAGCACATTCCGTCCGTCGGACGACGCCGCCGTGTTCCCATTTTTTATTCCTTCCAACTTCTTCGCTGTCGTTTCCTTCCGCGAGGTTGCCGAGCTATTGGAAAAAGCCTCCGCCACCAAAAATGCAAAACTGGCGGCTGATTTCAAGGCGCTAGCTATGGAAGTGGAAGCCGCATTGAAAAAATACGCTGTGTTCCCGCACCCTGAATTTGGCAAGATCTATGCATTCGAGGTGGATGGTTTCGGCAACCATTTGCTGATGGACGATGCCGGTATTCCGGGCCTTATCAGTCTTCCTTATCTGAATGCAGTTTCGGTAAAAGACCCAATCTATATCAACACACGTAAATATGTGCTGAGCGATTCAAATCCATATTTCTTCAAAGGAAAAGCGGGCGAAGGGTTGGGTAGTCCGCATACATTGGTGAACCAGATCTGGCCGATGGGTATCATCGCCCGAGCCATTACTTCGACTGACGAGAAGGAGATTGAAGCCCAGTTGAAACAGCTGAAATCGACGCATAATCACACCGGTTTCATGCACGAGTCGTTCGATAAGGATGATGATTCGAAATTCACCCGGAAATGGTTCGCCTGGGTAAATACGCTCTTCGGGGAGCTGATCCTGAAACTCGAAAAAGAACGTCCGCATTTGCTGGCGAAAGTGTATTAAGAATGAATGTTGCGCAATTCAAATGCCTTCCGGACTACCGACCGGGAGGCATTTTTGCTGCTCCGGACTAGGATGTAACTTCCAAACCGGATCCAAAACAGCCTGCCAACGTCCGCTACTTTTGGCTCAAAATCATGAGCCATGCAAGTAAATACCATCCGCAACAACTGGACTTTCGAGGAAATAGAAGCCATTTACAACCGCCCGCTACTCCAACTGATCTACGAGGCCGCCACCGTCCATCGGCAATGGCACGACCCCGAGCGCATTCAGGTATGCACGCTACTGTCCATCAAAACCGGCGGCTGCCCGGAGGACTGTGCCTATTGCGGCCAGGCCGCACGCTACCAGACGGGCATCACTGTGAAAGCATTGATGAAAAAAGACGATGTAGTAGCGATAGCCCGCCGCGCGCGGGAAAGCGGTTCTAGTCGTTTCTGCATGGCCGCCGCCTGGCGGGAAGTGAAGGACAACCGCGATTTTGACCGCGTCCTTGAAATGGTAACCGAAGTAGCCGCGCTGGGCCTCGAAGTGTGCTGTACATTAGGCATGCTCACTGAAAATCAAGCCGAAAAGCTCAAACAAGCCGGCCTCTATGCCTATAACCACAACCTCGATTCCTCCGCCGAATACTACGAGCAAATCATCACCACCCGCACCTATGACGACCGCTTGCATACACTCGACCACGTGCGCAACGCGGGCATATCTGTGTGCTGCGGGGGTATCATCGGCCTGGGCGAAACCCGCGCCAACCGCATTCAAATGTTGCACACATTATCTACACTTCCCGAGCACCCCGAATCAGTGCCTGTGAATGCGCTCGCCCGTGTAGAAGGCACGCCGCTGGGTGCCAATGCGAAAACGGATACCTGGGAGATGGTTCGAATGATCGCCACTGCCCGCATGCTTATGCCGCGAGCGATGATCCGCCTAAGCGCAGGGCGTGCTGAAATGAGCGAATTCGAGCAGGCTTTTTGCTTCATGGCAGGGGCTAATTCGATATTTACGAATGAGAACGGGGAGTTGCTGGTGACGCCTAATCCGGGGGTGGGGCAGGATCGGGAGATGATGAGGGTGTTGGGGTTGAAGGCTTCTAATTCCAATAACGCTTACATTGGATAAATCTGATGATTTCTGTCGAGCCAGCAAAGGAAGAATGCGTTAGCGGATCGAAAGCCATGTACCCGTGCTTTAATACTAACCCTTAGCTCAAGGAAAGTGATGTCGGGACTAATTTGGTCTATCTTCTTGCTTATGGGCAATGCATTCCTGTCTTTGTGTTTAGTGCATGACTTTTGAATGTCTCCCCAGTTACTATTTGTGATTTTATTTATAAAATCCGACAACAGCTTTAACTCGTCTTTCTCCCATTCAGACAGACATTCGTGGGCGCTATCGAAATATTTGAGGTTTACATAAGGGTGTTCGTTCCTGTTGGCGGCGACACCAAATATTTTCCCTTCATCGATCGTCAGAAGAATGCCGTCTATATTGTTTTTTTTATTTGCTGCTGAGTCTGGTATGGTTCGCTCCTTGCGCTTATCCTTCATTAGTTTGAAGCATCTTGGAATAGAATCCCGCCATACTTTCTTTGGATATGACGTTTGAGCATCTTAGTTCAAGTGGCAGACCTGCTCTCGCTTCGATCCACGGCGATTCCTGATGGGTGAGCTCTTCAAGGTATTTTGCACTCTTCTCTCCATACAATCTCTGGACTTGTTGCAGCACATTCTCCGCCTCACTTGCTAACGAATTCGCACAATCGCAACTTGGCAATGCATCGTATCCGAAGTGTTTATATTGATGATAGATGTCCGGTAGAACCGGGCCGTGCGACCAGGCTTCAAAATCTTCTTCAAACAATGATTTTCCTGATAGCACGATGCACCACGCTTGTGAATAGTAGAGCAGCTTCTGTAATTTCAAATGGGTGATTGCGTCACCGGCTTCCCGATCGATGTGGCAGAGAAACCAGTTCGCGATATCAGATGGCTTGTATTTATAGCTATCGATCGTGATCATACAATTCGAGTTCGTTACAATATTTCAATGTTACTCGCTTATGACTTTGTTTTATTTAAGGCAATATTTTGGCAAAAGAACAACATATCAATGATATTTTCGTCGCTTAAAATCCTTCGCATTGTGCCTCATCACTCTCAATTATTTTGCGGTAGGTTATTGATGCTGAATGGCTAATCTAAGCTTTCGGAACGCCTTTCATCAATTTTCCCGATCTGGCGGTGACAATTTTCGACAAGCGTATGCTAAAAAGCTGAATTGTGATGCTGGATGTCATACGTGATCCAGAATGAAATCAGCAGGAATGTCGAGTTTCTCCCTAATCACTTTCAGTAGTGAAATATCGGGCTTCTGATCTCCATTGATGATCATTTCAAGCTCTTCCTGCGAAATTCCAAGGGTTTGAGCGAGGTCTTTATTTTCGCACCTCATATCGTACATTCGTTGTTCCAAAATGCCTTCGAGGGTGGAGGGTTCTGGAATTGGGTAGATACTTTGTTCATACGCCATCAAAGCCTCGCCCATAGCCCGAATATGTTGTCTTTCTTCACGTGTAGTATTTGCTGAATTTATTTTCATCAATGCACCTACTTTTTCAACTAGGTCGGCATGCTCCTTGTCGTTTGTGACCTTGTAGGTTATTTTCGCTCTTTTCATAATGATTGAACGTTTACGTTGTCATATTGCTTATGAGTTCCGATGAACCGAATGTACAATGTCCTAACGGGAAAATGGATTCTTGCAATAAGTCGATATTTGTTGCCTTTGATATTAAATACAAATAAGTCGTCACCGATTGAATCGACCGAGTTAAAACAGTGCTTTAACTCATGAAAAGTTCTGAAATTCTTCTTCTTCATCGTTCTCGCCCAAGTGTTTAACGCTTGATCAGCATCGGGATATTTAAATATGAAATGTCGAAGAGTAGAATCAGTGAATATAACCATAATGTGTGATGAAGTGCTAACAAAAATCCCTGATAAAATTAAGGTGGCCTCAATTTTATCAGGGATCTCTTTATCAAGTAACCGCTTTGACTTATCCTGCGTAAAAAGGTTAACTAACAGGCACTTTCGCTCGGCGACTAACTGCACGTGGCGCGGTACTTTTTCCTACTGCCTTCTTCTTCTTAAACTTCCTCCCAACCCAAATAAGCACCCCCGTAACCGGCAAACTGGCCGTTATCAGGGCCACAATGAACGCCAAAATTTTTGTAGGCCAGCCCCATAAGCTTCCCGTATGGATCGGAAATACGAGCCGGCGTGCTTTCATGCCGGCGGTTTCGTTGTCGTAAAGGCGCTTGCTGATCAGGTGGCCATCCGTTTTGTCGAAGTAAAGGAAGTCGACGATGTTACTGACCGATGCCTCTTCGTTGACTTTGGAAACGGTGATGGACAGGCTGCCGGATTTGGGAATGGTGAATTGGATTCTGCCGGGGTGGGGCAGGAGGCGGTTCGTTTCAGATGTGATTTTTGAGAGGATGCCGGGTTGTGCGACATTCGTGAATGTGATGTTGGCGGGGGCCTCGCGTTTCTGCTGAGGTTTGCCGTCGAAAGCGAGGTATATGAGGTTATTGACCCATTTGTAACTCCAAACAAGACCGGTTAATGCGATCAGGAAGGTGAATGGGAGCACGTAAAAGCCGAAAATTGCGTGGAGGTCCCAGTTGAGTCGCTTGAACTTGGCATCCCATTTAATGGTCAGGCGTTGCTTCGTTTGCTTGCGGCTGGGCCACCAGAGGACGAGGCCGGTGATCATGATGGCGATGAACATCACGCAGGAAATGCCGGTAATGGTCTTTCCGGTTTCTTCCAGACACAGGTAGCGGTGCAATTGCAGGACAATGTGAAAAAAGGAGTCGTTTTCGCGCCGGGTGTCGGTAATCTGGGCCGTGTAGGGATTCACGGCTACTGAAAAGATATCTTTCTCCTTTTTGCCTTTCATCAACCCAAAAATAACCGTCCGGTCGGCTTGTGGCTCGATTTCGATCCGGGAAATAGTTTGTTTTGGGTAGCGGCTTGAAACTGCGTCGCGGAGATTATCTAGTGGGAGTTTTGAATGATCTGCCGGGACCTCCACCACGTGAAATTTCGGGTAGATGATGGGTTCTAGTTCTTCTTCAAAAACCAGCAGGCTCCCGGTGACTGCCACTATAAAAACCACAAGGCCGGAGGAAACCCCCAGCCATAAATGTAGTTGCGATGCAATCTTTTTGAATGTCTTTTTCACAGTGTTCAGGAAATAGCACGCATTTAAAAGGTGTAAGAAATCGTCGCCATGAAGTTGCGCGGTGCGCCCGGGAACAGGCGCAGGTAATCGTATCCGCCTACCCAATATGTTTTGTTGCCCAGGTTGTTGAAGTTCGCCTGGAACTGGAACTTGTCGATTTTGTAATAAACAGCACCGTTCACTAATGCATAACCCGGCAAAGTCTGCGTATTGTTGAGCGAAAGGTTGCGTTCGGTCACGAAGTTTCCGCCCAGGCCCAAGCCGAAACCACTCAGAAAGTTGTTTACGAAGGTATATTTCGTCCAGATGCTTCCCTGGTTTTTAGGTGCATTGGGCTTCTGCAAATTCACCAGCACCTGATCGGCGGCGCGTGAACCGGCGTCGGTGATCGTCGCGTCGTTGTAGCTGTAAGCCATGATCACATTCCAGTTTGGGAGGATGTTCCCAGTCACGTCAAACTCGACGCCTTTCGCAGTTTCCTTCCCAATTTGCAGCATCAGGTCGGGACGGTCGGCGGCATTGGCCGAGTATAAAGTGTTGGTTTGGGTGATCTGGTATACCGAAACGTTGGCCGTCAGGCGACCGTCGAGCCATTCGGTTTTCAAACCGGCTTCTGAGAGGCTGCTGCGGATCGGGTCGAATGGCCCGCCGGACAACGGGTTGCTCTGCACGATCGGGTCCTGCGGATTGTAGCCTTTGGTATAAGTCCCGTACACATTAATGTTGTTCGTAAGCGTATACACCGCCCCGATCCGCGGGAGCAATGCATGCTGGGTCACATTCGATTCGCTGTTGGTTGTGTAGCCTTTTTTGTCAATATAAGTGTCATAGCGCAAGCCAAGCAGGATTTGAAGGCGTTTGAGCTTCAATTGTTCTTGCAGATACAAGCCGTGCAACTTGTAAAGCACCGGCGTCGTCGCGGCATTGGCCGTCACGTTGTAGATATATTTGGAAGGATCTTCCATATTGTTGTTCTGCAACGTCAGGTCGTAATGCGAGATGTTAGGCTTTGGAATGCTGTATGTTTTTCCATTCTCGACATAATTGTAAAACACATACTTCTCAGGCGTTTTGGCATTGTAGGCAGCCGCGCCGCCCGCTTTGAGCAAATAGCCATTCGCGGTTTGCTGACCGGAGCCTTTGGGCGTCGAAGATTGAATGAAGTCGTACCCAGCAACCAGTTTGTGCTCTGCAATACCGGTATTGAAGTTATGGTTGAAAAACAGCGACACATTATCCATGAACGACTTCGTTTTGCGGATAAACACCTGCCGCGCCACCAGGTTCTCGATGGCTTTTCCCGCGGAATCGATCCCATTAACATTGCTGCTGCGGTGTTCGAGCAGGTCTTCGGAATAGCCTGTGCGCAGGTATGCGACGTTAAATGAGGTGTTTTGGTTAAACTGGTGGTTCAATGAAGTCGTGATCAGGTAAGTTTCTTCATTGAGATAATCATTCACGGCATTCAGCGACGTGCGGATTGAGCTTGAATAAAGGTCATTGCCTTTTACCGATTGGCCGCGGTCGAGGCGGCTGTTCGAGCGGTTGAAGACAAGGTCAAAGTTGATGCGGGTTTTGCTGGTCGGGAGGAACGATACCGACGGCGCAATGATGATGTTTTTGTCAAACTGCATATTCCGGAAGCCTTGCGCATTCACATAGCCGAGGTTGAGGCGGTAGAGCAAGGTCTTGCTTTCGTTCATCGGGCCGGTAAAATCGGCCAGGGTACGAAGCGTATTGAAGCTTCCGGTTGTAAAACTCAGTGATTTTTGCGGTGTAGCCAGCGGCTTTTTGGTCACACGGTTGATCGTCCCGCCCGGCGAAGTGTTGCCGTATAATGCGGAAGCAGCGCCTTTAATCACTTCCACGCGTTCCAGGTAATTCACGGGCGGTTGTTTCCAAAACCCGGAGAATGTGCGCAAGCCATTCACAAGCTGCGTGGTGCTGCCGCCATTCATACGGAAACCGCGGATCGTGAGGTCGTCATAAAACGTAAACTGGTTCACCCCGCTCATATTTTTGACGGCGTCGCCCATCAGGAACGTGCCTTGGTCGCGCATTACTTCCTTGGTAACGTAGCTGATCGCCTGCGGTACCTCTTTAATGGGGGTTGCTGTTTTGCTGGCAATGAAAGAGAGGTCGTTTTTATAAGTCGTTTCGCGTCGACCCGTGATCTCGACGGTTTGAAGTTCCTGGGCATTCTCTTCCGCTGTAATTTCAAGCGTCGCCGTTTCGCTGGCCTTCACGTGCACGCTACGGTCGATACGTTTGATGCCCACGCCCGTTCCGATCACCTGATAATGGCCGGGAGCGAGTGCGTTGAATTCAAAATTCCCATCCGCACCGGTGAGCGTCCCCTTGCCTGTGCCTTTGAGAATGAGGTTAATAGATTCGGCCGGCTGGCCAGCAGCGTTCTTGATATTGCCTTTAATCTGGCCCGTTTGCCCGAAAGCGGCGGAGCAGCAAAGAGAGAGTATGAGTAAGCAAAAAATCCTCATGATATGGGGGTTAAATAACCTGGGATTGCCAGACTGGTGGCAAAAGTAGAGTTATTTAGACCAATCCCAAATAATGAAGTACTTTAAACTCTTTTCGACTTACAAATCATTTTAAATATTCAATTATTTCTAATAAAACTTTTATTGCCAACTAAATGCAGCCAGAAGTTACATCTAGCTGGCAATGAAAATGCGAAGATCAACCCAGATTGGATTTGATAAAAGAGAGTCCGTCGCGCATCAGTTGTTCTTCCGAATCGAACATTTTGCGCCAAATGTTAGCAACTGGCAGTTTGGGGCTAAATGCCTCAATGCTGATCCAGCCATCATATTTAATATCGCGGATCGACTGGAAAACGCCTTCCCAATCCACATTGCCCTTGCCAGGCGTAGAACGGTCGTTTTCGGAAAGTTGGATAAATGAAATGCGGTCACCGGCTTTGCGGATGGTGTCGCCGATATTTTTCTCTTCGATATTCGCGTGGAAAGTATCGAACATGATTTTGCAATTGGGGTGGTTCACGTCGTCGATGAAACGGATGATCTCGTCGCCGCAGCTGGTGAGGTACAATTCAAAGCGGTTCAGATATTCCAATCCGAGGGTAATGTCGAGTGATTCGGCATAATCGGCCACTTCGCGAATGCCTTCTATTCCCCATTGCCATTCTTCCTCTGTGGCGGGCTTGCCGCTGAAAACGCCTAACGCGGAATGGTAAGGACCCATCAGCCGTGTTGCTCCGAGGACGAGCGAGCAATCCAATGCATTTTTTAAATGGTCGATCGTGTGGCGGCGCATGGCAGGATCAGCGCTAATGAGGTGCTCGGAAGGCCCGCAAATGGTATCGGTCTCGCAAGCGAGGCCGAGGCTATCCAATTTCTGCCGGAATTTGAACCAATGCTCCGGGTTCGTGTTAAATATCGGCACTTCGACGCCGTCAAAACCAATCTCTTTGATGAGTTCGAGGGTAGGAAATAGGCTTTCGTCAATCTGGTTTCCCCACAAAAGGAGGTTCATGCTGTACTTCATCAAAAATCGTAGTTATCTCGCTGTCGAATGGATAAGGAGGGTAAGAGTACCCGTTTCTTTTCAGTATACAATCTTAAAGCAAAAAAGTACTGTTCGCTATTCACGATTTGATGATTACTTGTCTGATATTGACAAGTTGGCAATGAATAAGTAGAATATTGGATAAAATTGGATTACTGCTACGTGATAAAAAAATAGCGGCCCTTTCAGTAAGGACCGCCATCGTCGGCAAATTAAGAATGTCGTTTATTGAACTCTGCTGAATATGAGCCGATTGCTATTTTCGTAATACAGAACCAGCCGGTTGGCTTTCAAATCATACAAGTTTACATTGGGTAGCGCATTCACAAACAGGTTTCCCCAGTTGGTTTCAGCTCTTTCTGTTCCGCCACCGCCGATTTGAATGGTATTCTGCTGGGCAGTTTCGTAAAAACCGGTTAATATGTTGGTGGACGTGGTGCCTTCGAGCTCGCCTTTTTCTTTAAAATGAAGGCCTATGTCCATCAGTCCCTTCGTAGTGGCTGGCTTCCTGATAATAACTTCTTCCTGCACGATACTGTCCAATTGCCATTTGCCGGTCAACTCCATATTGCTGCTGATTGTGGTCGTTTTTCCACAACTGATTAACAGCCAAAAGAACAGCACGGATGCTGCTGGAAGTATAAGGGCTTTCATACACGTAAATTAATTTCAGAACTACCTTTCACTGACATTGTACTCGCAAAAAAGGTTGCAAAAAATATGAGCGGCTTTCTAAATCTACAAAAAATATGCCAGCCTTCCGAACACGCGCGCTGTAATTTATAACGGCCAATTGATGATAATCGTTTACCGCAGGCTCAATCTATTTTTGCCGATAAAAGGTATTAGTAATCATATTTTGATAGCAATTATGTATTATTGCGAATATTTCGGGTAAAATTTGACAGAATATGAAAGCACCCATTCATAAAAATATCGAGAGCCAGGTTCATACCGTAACAGTCCACGAGCTGAAAGAGCCGCATTTTGATCCTAACTGGCATTTTCATCCGCACTACCAATTATTTACCGTACTGGAGGGGACTGGCAAACGGTTGATTGGAGATTCCATCCATACGTTCGGTCCTGGTGATACGGTATTTCTAGGCCCGGATGTGCCGCATCTGTGGCGTAGCGATCCCGCCTATTTTGAAACGAATTCAAGCTTGATGACGCACGGTATCGTACTCTATTTTCAGGAAGATTTTTTGGGGAAAGACTTTCTTGAAAAGCCGGAAATGCTCGGTCTCCGCCAGTTGCTGGCAGATTCTAAAAGAGGCATTTGCTATAAAGGCGCATTATCGGAGCATATCCGTAGCGAGCTGATTTCCCTGACCGCGGTGGAAGGTTTCAAAGGTATTCTACAACTGCTGACCTTACTCGACAAACTTGCCCACGACACTACCGGCGAACCGATTTCGAGTTATGGATATGTCAATAACTTCAAAGTATCAGAAACCGAACGTATGCAAAAGGTGCACAATTATGTGCTGCAACATTTTTTTCAGGAAATCCGCCTCAGCGACGTCGCCTCCCTCGCCGGCATGACCGAGGCTGCATTCTGCCGGTATTTCAAGGCGCGTTCGAACAAGACCTTCATCGATTTCGTCAACGAAATTCGCATCGGGCATGCCTGTAAGCTGCTCCTCGAGGACAAATGGACCATTGCCCAAATTGCCTACGATAGCGGTTTTGATTCGCTATCAAACTTCAATAGGAATTTCAAGAAATATATCGGGCACACGCCCAGGGAGTATAAGGGGAATTACTGAAATAAAAACGGTGGCCAGTTGACCACCGTTTTTTACATATTAACCCTTCACATAATTAGTACCATACTTCGCGCGCTGCGGGCGGGACAGCATGGCGGTAGCTTCTTTATCGTCAATAAAATTTTCCTTTTTCGGGTCCCATTTCACTTTGCGCCCGAGCTTCATAGCTGTGTGTGCCAGTAAGCACGCGGTACAGGAGCGATGCGCGATTTCGGCGTGGCTGATGGTTTGTTTGCCGCTTTGAATGCTTTCGATCCAGTTTTGGTGTTGTTCAGGGCTTTCGTAGAGATGAATTTCATTTTCCTGAATGACTGAACCGAGGATTTTGGGATCGCTGGCGTAAAATGCTTTGTTTTCTTTGGCATTCTGTGCTGCCACCGGATCGGAAGCTGTTACGCCGACATTGCCGCGCGAAACGAAAATCCACCCCTCCGTACCTTCGAATTTGATACCATTTGGATTCGTTCCTCCGATCTCCATGGCGACGCCATTGGCATACAACGCATTTACAAGAAAATCGCCGTGAACATCCCACAACCCCGAACCTTTGGCAGGAAATGTTGCTTTTCCTTCAATTTCAATAGGTCCGGTGAGCTCGGTATCCATTCCCCAGTGCGCAATATCGATGTGGTGGGAGCCCCAGCCCGTAATCATGCCCGCCCCGAATTGTTCCAGGCGCAGCCAGCCCGGACGGTCGTTGATGTCGCTTTGTGAATGCACGCGGTCGAGGGTGTAATATATTTCGGGTGTCGAGCCAAGCCACATGTCGTAATTGAGGTTAGACGGCACGGGCATCTGCGCCGTGCTGCCACCGGCAGGGTCGCCGGGCAGGCCCACGTATACTTTTTTCAGCTTTCCAATACGCCCATTGCGGACCAGCTCGCAGGTCCGCTTGAACTGCGGCCATGGGTTTACCGACCGCTGCTGGCTGCCCAATTGGAATATAACGCCTTTCTTTTTGATCATATCGGCCATTTGGCGGCCTTCCCGGATGGTCAGCGATGTAGGTTTTTGCATGTAAATGTGCTTTCCGGCAACTGCGGCTTCCATGGCCGGTTGCGCGTGCCAGTGATCGGGCGTGCTGATGATCACCGCGTCGATGTCCTTACGAGCGAGGATTTCGTGGTAATCATCATAAGTCTTTACTTCGAGGTATTTCTCTTTGCCGGTACGTTCAACATATTTCCGCTCGATCCATTCTTTGCCTTTTGCCAAACGGTTTTTGTCCAGGTCGGCCACGGCAATTACGTGCGCTGCTTCGTTTTTGATCACTTCCGGCAAGTCGTGTGTGGAACCAATGCGGCCGAAGCCTATCTGGCCGATATTAATCTTGTTGCTCGGCGCATTCTTGCCAAATACACTCGACGGTACGATAGTTGGGAACATCGACGCGGCGATAATGCCCGCTGTACCTTTGGCCGTAGCCTTCAAAAATGACCTTCTGTCCTGATTTTGCTCCTTCTGATCTTTCATTTTGTATGCAGATTTAGGATTGATGACTAATAAGTTTTGGATTATTTAGAGAGAGCGGGAATGGTGTTCCGCACCGCGTCCTGAGGGCTTGTTGCATAAGCTTTGCTATAATTTCTGGCTTTTTGCGGCCCGATAGCCCATTCAATGGCGCCGAGGATGTGTTTGCGAAGGTCGTCCTTCTCGTAATCTTCCTTTTGATGACCGATCGACGTATAAAATGCGCGTCCACCATCGTATTCATGCCACCATACCGACGGAAATACATCGCCAAATGTATCGAGCGCTTTTCCAGCCGGTTTTTGAATAGTTGAATGGTCGTTTACCGCCAGCACATTCAGATTTACTCCGAGCTCTTTAATAAAGTAGAATTCATCCGTTTGCCGCTGCCAGGTATTGCCGAGATGCGCCAGAGAAGGATTTTTAGGGTCAAGCACCTTTACCGAAAAGCTCTGCCCCGGTTCATGCCAGAAGAAAGTTCCGCCCAGCAGATCCTTGAACCACCGCCATTTGCGCTCCGTACCCGATGCCGAATGCAGGCCGACGAAATTGCCACCTGCCTGAATGTAACGCATCAATGCAACGCGCTGCGCATCGGTATCAAAGACATCATTATTAGTATTTGAAAAGACCAGGCAGTCGTACTGTTTCAGGTTCTCGTCCGTAAACTTCGACGGATCGGAGGTAGTGTCCACTGCGAAGCCATTTTGTTTACCCAAAGCAAGGATCGCGGTTTTGGAATGGGCAATGTTATCATGTACGTAACCCTTCCCATTTTTAGTGTAAACAAGGATCTTGACCTTATTCCACTTGATTTTCTGCGCGTGTGTACTCACCGGCCACACCAACCCGAGGATCGTCAGGCAGAGCAGGCTTGCTTTTACTAGAATGTGTTTTTTCATTGATATTGAATTAGAAAAAGGTTTGATATTAAATGCTTAAAATCCAATCGAATTCCCTCCATCCACGGGCAGTGAAACGCCCGTAATAAACTTGGCCGCATCCGAGCTGAGAAACACGGCTGCCCAGCCGATATCATCTGGTTTTCCCCAAATACCCATGGGTGTCCGGTCCATCGCCTTATCGCGGCGGGATGGGTCGCCGTTCATGGCGGTTAGCATCATGGGCGTTTCAATGAAGCCTGGTGCAATCGCATTTACACGTACATAATACGGTGAAAACTCGGTCGTGAGTGCTTTAACCATGCCGCCAACCGCGGATTTCGAAGCTGTGTAGGCTACCACACGATCAATGCCGTACAAGGCTGCCATCGATGTGATCATCAGAATAGATCCGCGTTTACGCTCAATCATGCGCTTGCCGCATTCGCGGGTAATAGTGAAAACAGCATGCAGGTTAGTCTGGATAATACGGTCGAAATCTTCGTCTGTCACTTCTATCGCATGCTTTTTCATATTGATACCCGCATTGTTGATCAGGATATCGATCTCGCCGACTTGCGTTTCAATGTCGGCAATTAGCGCTGGTATCGATTTCAGGTCGGTGATGTCGTTGACAAAATAACGGGCATTCGCGCCTAGCTTTGGCAATGCCTCTTTTAACACATCTTCACGACGGCCGGTGATGACCAGCCTGGCACCTGCATTGGCCAGGCATTGGGCAATGTGGAAACCGATGCCACTTCCTCCGCCGGTAACAAGGGCAATTTTGCCTTCCAGTGAGAAGACATTTAGTGATGAATCTGAATGCATTTGACTATTAACAGACATGTATCTTAAAATTAATAGAACCTGGACTAATACTCTTGCACCGACCGTGCGATACTCATTTCCAACCCCCGCAACTCGGCCAATGCTTTGAGCCTGCCGATCATGGAATAACCGGGGTAGGTCTTTTTATGCAAATCGTCGAGCATTTGAAAACCATGATCGGGTCGCATGGGTAGCAGCGCATCGGTATAGTGTGCCGCCTTGCGCCGAAGCTCTTCCTGATGTAATGCTTTGATCACTTCGTACATATCTACATCGCCATTGAGGTGCGGTGCTTCGTGGAAGTTCCGGTTATCCTCGGATTCTCTCTTAGTAGTTCTGAGATGAACAAAATGGATGCGGTCGCCCAAGCGCCGGATGATACCCGGTAGATCGTTGTCGCCACGGACACCCAGCGACCCGGTACAGAATGTGATTCCATTGGCGCGGCTGTCACATGCGTTCATTAGTTGTGCAAGATCAGCTTCCGTACTTACTACACGCGGCAGGCCCAGCAGCGGACGAGGTGGATCGTCGGGGTGAATGCAAAGGTTGATGCCTAATTCTTCAGCGACGGGTGCAATCTCACGAACGAAGTAATAAAGGTTTTCGCGAAGTTCCTTATCACCGATTTGCGCATAAGCATTCAGCAATTCCTGAAAATGGGCCAGTTCAAATGCCTCCTCCGAGCCAGGTAGACCAAGTAGTACCGTGTTGGTTAAAGTCTGGATTTCAACAGGAGACATACTCTGCAACTTCAGTTTTGCCGATTCCCTTACTTCCGCATCATAATCCGCTTCTGCGCCGGGGCGTTGAAGAATGTAAAGATCAAACAACGCAAAATCCTCCCACACGAAGCGAAGCGTCTTGTGGCCTTCGGGAAAAGTGTAGGTGAGATCGGTGCGGGACCAGTCGAGAACCGGCATGAAATTGTAACAAACCGTACGGATGCCTGCCTCAGCCAGGTTCCGCAATGATTGTTTGTAGTTTTCAATGTATTCGTCTCTCGACGGCAGCCCCTTCTTAATATGCTCATGAACCGGCAGACTCTCTACCACCAGCCATTTCAGCGTAGTATGCTGTTCATTGCCCGTCTCGATCAATGTGATCCGTTCCTGGATTGCCGCCCTTGTCCAAACATCGCCAACCGGGATCTGGTGAAGCGCCGTAACGACGCCACTACATCCCGCTTGCCGGATGTCCATCAAGGAAACCGGGTCATTTGGGCCGAACCAGCGCATGGTTTGAATCATTCTTTTGGTAATTTTTATAAAAATAATAACATAATCTTGTATTGTAACCGATTGCATTAACTTGCCGTAAATAAGACAAGACGGATTTGATCAAAGTATTTTCAAATTCAAAACGTAAATAACAGACGGCTTAAGTTATTCGAACCCCTTACAGGAAAGGCAGATGGAAAAGGAAATTACCATTTACGACCTCGCAAAAATATTAGCGTTGTCACCTGCAACGGTGAGCAGGGCATTAAACGACCATCCCGCAATTAACGTCAAAACCAAGATGTTGATTGCAGAGAAGGCTGCCGAGCTGGGATATCGTTCGAACACTTTTGCCAGCCACTTACGAACCCGAAAGACTAACACGCTGGGTGTCATCGTGCCGAGGCTGAATAGCAATTTTATGTCGACTGTACTGGCCGGAATGGAGGAAGTTGCGAACAACTTTGGTTATAACCTCCTCATCAGCCAGTCGTTGGAGTCGGAAGCGAAAGAGCGGGCTAATGCGAAAACGATGTTCAATAGCCGTGTGGACGGCCTGCTCGTGTCGGTGGCTTATGATACCGATTCATTTGATCACTTTTCAGCATTTATCGACCGAAATATTCCCGTCCTCTTTTTCGACAGGGTATTAGCCCATCCGCAATGCGGAAACGTGGTCATCGACAATGAGCAGGCCGGATACGATGCTGCGCGCCATTTGTTGGATGAAGGCTGCCGCAAGCTCATTCACGTTACCGGCGATTTGCGAAGAAATGTGTACGCCGACCGGCTGGCTGGTTTTCAACGGGCAATGAAGAAGGCAGACATTCGGACCGATGATACAATGATCCTAACCACTGACCTGAGCCAGGACGCCGGGAGGTCAGTGGCCGAAAAAATACATCAGATGGATCAAAAACCTGGCGGCCTATTTATTGCCAACGATCTCTGTGCGGTTACCTGTATGCAAGCCTTGCAGGAAAGAGGCTATTCGATCCCGACCGACATTGCCGTTGTCGGTTTCAACAACGACCCGGTCTCCCAGGTGATCACTCCTCAACTCACGACGGTTTTTTACCCCGGTTATCAGATGGGTAAGACAGCGATGATGGCCGTTGTAGGTCAGCTAAACGGAACAAAGCCATTGGATTTTATGGAGCCGATTATCCTGCGATCGGAACTGATGATCAGGCGGTCGTCGAAACGGTCGGAGAGTTCGTAATTTGCACCGCATTCAACGTTTTGCCATGAGAATTTTCCTGTAATTTATTATTTTACATACGGAAGCATATCAATATGGAAACTGTGGCTGAAAGACTCTATTCGCTGGAAGAATACTTCGCCTTTTGTGAGACACACGAAGGCCGGTTCGAATTCGTCAACGGAGAAATCATCGAGATGTCTGGAGAAACAACTACGTCCAATAGGATTGCGGGTAATATTCATTTCTGTCTGCGAGGAAGTTTGCAGGACAGCGCCTACGAACTTTACCAAAATGCAGTAAAGTTGAAAGTAGAAGATGGCAGGGTCGTCCGTATTCCAGATTTCATGATTTGCGAAGGAAAGGGCGATGCGATCCGATACACCACTTTTCCATTGCTAATTGTTGAAGTATTGTCTGAAAGTACTGCCAAAATCGATCGCGTTGACAAGCTTCGCGAATATTCACATGTATCATCGTTGCAGCATTATCTTATTGTTGAACAAACACAATGCTATATGGAAGTATATAAGCGCGATGGCGATCGTTGGTTTGTTGATTTTTATAACAATATGGAAGAAGTGATCAAGCTGCCTTATTTTGATATCGAGCTCCCTCTGGCCGCGGTTTACAAAAAGGTGATTTTTTCTGACGCAACTTCATTTTAGGCCTAGAAACGCAATACAAAAACCTGCTGAGTAGCCTTCCCAATCTCATTCTTTATTAAACGATTAAATGCAAGCATCTTTCCATTTGGTGACCATACAAGATTACCAGGAACATTCGCGGACGCTTTAATCAAGGTCTGAACCCTTTCTTTGAACAGACCTTCCCCTGCATCGCAAAGCATAATGCCACCCTCAAAAATATAGGCGATATGCTTCCCATCCGGATGCCAGCGAAGATTGCCTTTTACATCCGACGTATGCTCGGTAACTTGTGTAGTGGTGCCTCCATGGGGCGAAATGGTGAAAATCTGGGTAATGCCGCTCCTGTCTTTCGCCAAAAAAGCAAGCTTGCTCCCGTCCGGCGACGACCTTACTATGCCGGAGCAGCCTGGGTGGGGAGTATCTGCCGTAAAAGTCAGCCGTCGCTGAATGGTACCTTTGGGCGGCATCGGAAAGTCCGTATCTGTTCCTTCCAGTGGGCCTAGAGGGCCGCGTTGGGTAATATCTTCAGGAATGTCGACGATGAAAACTTCCGGGACCTCGGTGCCATTTCTATCTCTGACAGTGCCCAAAAATGCCCGAGCGATTTGTTGCTTGCCATTTTGACCGGCATAGCCGTTCAAGCCGACCCAACTGTCACTGTTGGCTTGGCTTATCTCGTCGCTTCCCAGGGCAGGATTTGGGACTACCTGCACCACAAGGGCGCTGAACCATTCGCCGGAGACATTTTCTACATTTTCATCGACCTTAACAGCCCTTATTTTCTTAGAAACCCCAATCGTCCGCAGGTTCCGTTTCTGACCGGTCGAGTCTTCCAGCGCTTTTAAAATAGCATCATTATAAGTAAACCCGATCCATTGACCGTCGCCGCTCCACTCGTGACGATGCGTGCCTCCGCGTAATGCACCCGGTGTATATGGGGGCGTTATGTCGCGTGCATCCATGTATATAGGCACATTGGGGTGTGTATCATCGATGATTACACCCGTGCGTCTCCATTGCTGGTAGGGGTTTTCTCTGGTACTGTTTGAAAGGCCATGAATAAATACCACAGCATTTTGCTTCGGGCTATAACTGACGGCCCCTGCACCTGGACCCCACACCGCATTATTCCTAATACCAAAAAGGACTTGTTTCTCCCCGGTTTCAACATTCACCCGCTCGATACGCGCCGATTCCGCAATGCCGCCATCATCGGTCCTGGTGTCATACACGAGCCACTTGCCATCAGGAGAAAAGTTGTCGTTATTATCCAGGTCGTGGTGATAGGTCAAGTCGTGGGTGATCTGTTTTTCTGCGGTATCTGTTTGGCAGGATTGCATGCTTGATAATATTAGAAACGATAAAACCGGGATAGAAACAAGTCTCATGGTTAAATTTACTTTTGAGGAGCGCTGATAACCCCCAGGTACCGGCCCATCCAGTAAGGCAGCAGCCAGATATCGCCGGCGCTGTGTTCACCTGCGCCGTTACCACCGCTTCGATCCAGGCTGAACATATTCGCGTTGTGGCGCTGGATCGGACGTTCATCGGGTGGCAAAACTTCTTTAATGGATTGCTTCCGGAAATTGGGCTCCAACTTTTCGATATCCTTACGATGACTGTTTTTGATCACCCAATCAATCAGGTCGATGGGATGTTCCCGCAGGTACCAAACCGTTTCGTCGAGATCAAATTCTTTTGGGCTTGTCACTGCTGTAAAAATATTCCACGCCCCTTCCTTCTCTGGTCTTTCGGCCTGCCAGTGATCGATGATCTGTTGTTTATATCTGGCCTTGAGCGTGTCATTGAGCGCATAGCGATAAAGCCCCCAGTATCCCAGAAAATACATTTCGTCATCCGAGTGATTCCAGCCGTCAGACATGTGCTTAGCGTGTTCGTCAGCGTCTTCCGGTGCGCGTCCGATAACGCTCATCGGACGCATCATGTTCTCGAAATAGCCATGCTTGGTCATTAATTCCAATGCTTTGGCTTTGTATTTCTCCTTCTTGGTGAAATGATAAGCCGTTTGCAACATGGCAACGATGTTTGAAGAATTCAGCTTGCGATCGCCTACATTAATAGGGAAGGAGTTTACATAGTCGGGATGCCATTTGCCCCATTGTGTGGGCTTGCCGTCATAATCGATGAGGTACATATTGTTTTTAACAATGTGCGACATGACGGTATCAATGAGCATAATGGCTTGCTTCTTAATTTTCGGGTCGTCGACCAGCTCCGCGGCTGCGCCAAATGCGAAAATGTGCCCTATTATCTCGTCGCTACTGGTGGTTGCCTTCCAATCCCATTCTTTCTCGGGAGAATGCTGCCAGCGCTCGATGTCGTGCAGCTCATTGATGTGACCCGATCGCTCATAGGAACGTGCCGGAAAGCCAGCCACAGGGTTTACAGTATAAAGTCGCTCCATGGCGTCCATTGATTCGCGGCAATTTTGCAATGCCTCGGGGTTTTTGGTCGCAGCGTATCTGAAAATCTCACCGCCGAGGTACATAGAAGTCCAAAGGCCGTCGTTGTCAGAATCTTCCATGAAGCCGGTGGAAAGGTCGCCATGACTTAGCCCCACAAGGTGCGAATTAAAACCGTTACGGATGTGGCGCAATCTTACCTGATCTTCAAAAAGCATGGCTTTTGCTTCCAAGGTCATGGATTTAAACTCAATTTGTCCTAAGCCTTTGGTTGTTAGTACTAATACTGAATTTTTCGGCCCTTCCTGAATGTCGATGACAGCATTACCCGGAAGCCAGCGCTCGCCAAAATAGTAATCATATTTATTATCAGCGCGTAAGGCAAAGGCACCCAGATCGGAACCGAACCAAACTTTGCCATCAACTTCTTTGATAGCCGTAATGTTTGTAACAGGAAGTTTGCGACGGATTTCGCCGGTTTGTTTTCCGGTTGGAATATCAAACACCAGGTAGCCATCCCTCGTGCCGATAAAAATTTTTGTTTCTTTCGAGGTTACGTCAAAGGTGGTGAAATCGTTGCCGCTTAATGCCTTTGCCAGTTTTTTATCCGATACCCCTAGTTTGTAGAGCGACTTTTTTCCCAGAATCCAGAACTGGTTTGCATTGCTTTGAAATGCTACGGCAATGGCCGCGTCGTCCGGTAACTTGCCATTCCAAAGACTTTTCGAATCTTTGATCAGTTCCAAAGATTCGCCGTCCGAAATCAGAAATGTAAAATCTTTGCCTCCTGCGAAAATCTTGGCTTTGGGGAGGTTGTGCTTCGAAAATAAAGTTCCCGCCCACGCATTGCTGAATACAACCTGGTCGGTCAGGTAAACGAGCTGATTTTCATAGCGGATGAGTCCGCTGATATGCTTGTCTTTCATGTACCGGTAATTCCGGTCGGGCACCACTTTGCCGGGGTAGAGGAATTGGCCGTCATAAGTGTGTCTAAGGCCTTCTGTCGCCAGCATTTGGACTACCCCATTTCGGTCGGCGGCGACCTTGAGGAGCGAACTTTGCATAGTATCAGCGTAATATTTGACACTAAAATCCTGCAAAAAGGGCTTGTCCTTATAAACGGAAGGGCCTTGTGCCTTTGTAATGGCAATAGTTGTCAGTAGTAGGAGGGATGTAAAAAAAGGTTTTTTCATGGGTATGAGTGTTTATTTTACTTTTTTTCTTCTTTCCATCATCTCTTTCCAGGTGGTCAGGATGACGCCTTCCGATTGAAGGTAACTTCTCAAATCGGGATCGATCATTGAGAGCATATCCGCGTAGCGCGAGCCGCCCGATGCGCTGATGTACTTGAAATCGTCGGTCACGTCGCTGCTGTGGACGATCATCATCGCTACGCCGGGCTGCATTCTGCGGATCGTTTCGACGAACTTCTGCGCTTTGTATTTACCCCATTGAGCTGCGGTGAAATGATCTCCTTCCGGCTTCCAGTCGCCGCTGATCGTGTGCAGGTCATCGAGGACGGGCAAGCCCGCTGCCCATATTTTTTGTCCGAATTCCACCGACCGTTTGGTGATCTCTGGTTCAGGAAGCTGCATTCCTTCCTGCCACTTACCCTCGGCTTTCAGCTTTTTGACCAGTGGATTGTTCAGGCATTCTTTCAAAAGCATATTATTACCGCCAGGAAACATCACGGGGATACCAAACTCGGCGCCCACTTTTATGTACCGTTCCAGATAAGGAATATGCGCGAACAGTGTGCCCATATGCGAATCCATATGCGTCGGTTTCAGTCCAAGCTTCAAAGCGCGGCTCAGTTGTGCACGAATTTCCTGTTCCACCACATCCGGACTCGCATGGCGGATCACATCTTCGACCTCGTGCCACATACAACCTTCTTCGTCTACAAGCCCCTCCGAATGTGCAATGCCGTTTAAAGGTGGCCAGCGGTAATCCTGCCATTCAGAGGTAAGCGTCAAGTGCAGGCCCGCATCCATACCAGGGTTCGCGACCGCATATTTGACAAAGCTGGCTGCCCACGGGCACGGCATCATAATGCTGCACGAAGTGGCAACGCCATTTTGTACCGATTTTTTAGCGCCCTCATTCGAGTAATAGGACATTCCTGCATCGTCGACGTGGAAAATGATGACTTTAGAGCCCTTTGGCCAGCCGAGCTTTTCGGCGTAAGTCTGTTGTGCGGCTGTTTCTTGCATTACAAGTAATAGCAGGTTGATGAATAAGAGATAGGTCTTCATAACGAATGTTCGTCTCATGGCTTGTTATTTCGAAATCATACCTAAATACCGGCCCATCCAATAAGGTAATAGCCAGAAAACGGGCTCTCGCTCCACCTGTGGATTGCCGCCTGAGAGTGTCCATGGGTTTTTGTCCCAACGGACGGTCAACCGGATGCTGGCCGGTTGCAGCTCGCTTACCTGCTCGTCTTCGAGAACCGGTGTACGCACGACTTGAATATCCTCCCGTTTTCGGTGATCGATCGGCCAGTCTACCAGATCGAGCGGCGTGTCGACGAGGAAGTCGACCGAATTTTTCAGTTCGGCTTTTTTATCCAGGCAATGGGCGTAGATAAAATTGATGAGCGGATTATGGTCGCCCTTGCGTTTAAGGAACCATTCTTCCAGGTGATTCTTATAGAATTTTAAACGTTCGGGATCCTTTTCGCAATGGATCAGGATCGGATAGAGGTAAGCTTGTAATACCACATCGAAATAGATAAGCCAGGCAGGATTCTGTTGCGTCACTCCCTTCATATTGTCGAGATAATGCTCCTTTTCGATGAGCCTGAGGTATTCTTTCCCGTATTTTTCCTGGCCGGTCATGTGATGCGCCAGTTTCAGGAAAGCCAGCATTTCCATTGAATTTTGATTGCGATCGGGAAGCCATTCGGGGTCGCGGTTCAGTTGGTCCGGCGACCATACCGACCAGCGCGTTGCCTTGCCATCCACATCGGCAAAGTTCAGTTGATGCTGCATCAGGTAGTCAACAATTCTGCCCACATGTGCACCAATGACTTTTTTCTCGGCTGCGTCGGCCACGAGCGTATAATAGTAATAGTAGCCAAACATATGTCCGCACATTTCATCACTACTCGTATCTCCTTTCCAAAGCCACTTTTTGTCGGCCGACAAATGCCAGCGAACCTCCACCGGTTTAAAGCGTGGCTCCTTCACGAGTTCATCCGCCAGCTCGCGCTCCGTATATGTGCGGTTGCCATCGTGCATATACGTCCATGTCGCGGGGACGATCGTGCGTGCGAAAAAGCCTTTGGTACCGGTCACGTCCTGCAAAAGTTTCAGGAAGCCGAATGCTTTTCTGGCATTCTCCTTTGCAATCGGATCTTTGGTAGCGGCATAACGGAAACTTTCCATGGCGAGATAATTGCCGGTATATTCGCCATCGTTATCATCGTCCTCAGGCTCCCAGGTGGTGGTATCGCCCGCGACCCGCAAATGCGCCTGTCCGGCAATCCACGGCAAGCGGATATGCCTCTTCATCAGTACATCGTAAAAGAAGTCGCTTTTCGAGGCCAGGTTCATTTTACGCTTTTTTATAGCGCTTACGCCCCGCGGCGTGGCGATCCAGGCATTGCCGTTATTGTCAAATGCAATGTCATTGACCTGATCATCCATCAACCACCGTCTTGAAAATCGCAAGGAATGGCTGCCATCCTTCGCGAAACGAACCACGCCCGTTTGCGTGCCTACCCACATTGAGGAGTCGGGAGCCAGACGCACTGCGGTAACATAAATGGAAGGAATACCATCTTTGGGACGCAACTCTGCTTCCTTTTTACCCCTGGCCTGAATGGTAACACCGCCCAGGCCTCCGATCCAGAGCTTACCGTCGTTGTTGAATGCCAAACCTTTTGCATAAGCAGCGATTAGTGCGTCGGTTTTATAAGTGTGTTCCAAATTGGAAGGTGTCCAGTGGTAAAGCCCCACATCCGTGGCGATCAACAATCCGTCCTGTCCGTCGCTGATCACGTCACGCACAGACCTTGCGATGGCTGCTTTTTGTAATGTAAAACCCTTCAAATTACCTATCCAAAAGCCATTCGGGCCGATTGCGTAGACTGTCCCGGCCTTTGTACAAATCGACGAGATTGGCCCAGTTGGCCCATTCGCCTTTGTAACTGCACCGTTTTGGTATTGGTACAGCCCATTCCACGTGCCGAGCCAGATAGTTCCGGCAGAATCCTGTGCAAGGGCGAACGACGGTCCATTTGCGTAACCATCGAATATAGGTGCCCAGTTGCCTGAATCCTTTATTTTGCGAAAAATACCCTTTGCCGTGGCCGCCCATACATTGCCGTCGCGATCGGGGAGCACGGCCCTCACGTCATTGGCTTCCATGGGATAAGCTTCATGATATTCCTGCCAAAATGCTTCGTCCTGATGAAAAGAAGGCTCATTATCTGCGGTCTTGTCGCGCTGGCACGAGAAAAGTACCGGCAGGAAACCGCAGAGCAGCCATGCGATCAGATGTTTTTCAAATGGTTGCATCAGGCCTCCGCGTAGTTTTCGCTTTCCTGAAACAGCAAACTGATCAGTTTTTTGTGTTGTGAAAAGTCCGGGATGAGCAGTTGGGCACCGGCTCTTACGAGTCGGGGACGCTTGGCGGGATTATGGCCGAACCGCTGCACCTCGTCGCTGGTAATCCCTACGGAAATGCCTCCAGCCCGGCGCCCTTCCCGGATTTCGTCGGGTCCATCGCCGAACACAGCCAGTTCTTTCCCTTGCAGGTTATTGTCGCGGATAATCTTTTCTATCACCATTTTCTTCGAAAACTTGGTATAATCCCGTAAAGCGCCGTAAATGCCGCCGTCGAACAAATCGGCATAGCCGAGCATCCGTGCCTCATTTTTAACGTCGTCCGCATCGGTGCCGCTGGCGAGGTACATGGTCACACCGCGTTCTTTGAGTGCTTGAAGAAATGCCACAGCCCCTTTCAGGGTGTAGTCTTCCTGGCCGAGTTCGCCTTTGGCCAGTTTTTCCATGCGCTTGTTGACCATTTCCATCAAGCCGTCGTTGTAAATTTCCTTATATTGAAATTTATCCAGAATTTGTTCTTCGGGAACAAAGCCGAATTCACGGACCAGGTTCACGAGCCCTTCCATCTGGTAAATGGTCTGAATGCCCGTTGTTTTATGGATAAATGACTTCACTTCCGCCTGCACCTTATGGAATGTTCCGGCGTCGATGCTGTCATACCGGTCACCGAGAATGGATTTCATCATCACCGGTTCCATAATCTCTTCCCAGCCCTGTCGCAGGGAACTAATTGTGCCGTCATGATCAAAAACGGCATACCGTATATGTCCGAGCTTGTCGAGAATTTCCGGGACGCAGATTTCAAATTCAGTTTCAGGGTAATAGGTCGCAACGCGCTCGTTCTCGGCGAGGTCCGCATTGTAAACGTAATCGGGATCTTTGGCGACATTCGCAATTTCTTCACCGGTTGCGGTCCCCGTAGTATATAGTTTCTGAACCGTCACAGCCGCTGCAAAATTGCCAAACTGCGCCGCTTCGGCGGGCGACAGACCGGCCGCCAGACAAAGTGTAATGGCGCTGATAGCGGTATCGCCTGCGCCGACGGTGTCCAGTTTGCCTTTTAGTTGAATGCCGGGCAATTCGTGATATCCGCCTTCATCAAAGGCAATAATGCCCCGCTCACCGCAAGTGACGAAAACCGGCTTGTGATAACGGCGGAATATCTCTGCGCCATAGCCCTTTACATCGCTTAACGGTACATTTTCATAAGGTAGCACTTCCAGGCCGTTCAACGAAGCGATTTCGCGGTCATTGCATTTAAGGCAGGTATTTCGGAAGCGGTCATTGAAATGCCGTGAATCCAGCATCACGATTTTATCACGGTAGCGGTCGAATAGCTGATTGACGTCGTCGATAAAGGCTGCATTGGTAATGCTTCCGGTTACCTGTTGATTGAAAATCAATGCATCGCAATCCTGCAATGCATTTTCCAGTGCAGCCACCAGCTGCTTATCGGTTTCGGAACTTCTTTCATTATATACACCAAAATCGATGCGTGGTTCTTCCCGGCCGTCTTTGAGCCGTTTCAGGTAACTATATGTATTGAAATTTTCTTCTTGAATTAAAAATGCACGCGTATCCGCCCCGAGTTGTTGCAATTGCGCCGTCAATTCCCGTCCCTGCATGTCGCTTCCTACAACCCCGATGACGCTGATCCCCGCTGGTTTCAATGCGGCCAGGTTGGCCACTACATTTCCCGCACCTCCCGGCGTATAGTAATGACGGGCAACGGCCTGGGCCTGCAAACCGGTTTCAATGGAAACTTCGGATGTGCGGTCGTCCATGACCCAATACGAGTCCAGGCAGAAGTCGCCATACACGGCGACGCGAACGGTGGAGATTTTCTCCAGAATCTGATTGATGCGGCTTTGATCCATGAGCAAAAGTTGGTCTGGATTTAGAATTAAAATGGATATCGGGTGATGTTTGAGGATAATACTTTCGATCCTGGGATGAGGGCTATCAGTGATGCCTGGCATTCGCGGCAAATGTTACAAAATTGTTAAGAAAGCTATCGGAGAACAGTGAGGGGACCGTCAGTTATTTTAAGTTATTTTCTGCTAAGAAATGCCTGTAAATGAGCAAATATGTAATAAATGATAAGTTACTATTACGATTTGATTAAATCGTACAACGCTACGCAAAATGAAGATATTTTTACGCAATTTGCGACTCAAATTTTGAATCGAGTGACGTAGATTTATAAAACAATTCCAAATACGCCACCCAATACAAAACGTCGCCGATGGTTCGGATAGCAGAATTTTTAGCTGCAACGGTGATGTAGGGAACTACTTAGTTTTAAGACCTGATTATTTTTCGATAGATATTGAATACCGCTTTAGGCAAATTGATGCCGATTAATAAATAGGATCATGCCAAGAATAAAAGTTTTTTTATTAATAAATAATTCTTTTTAATCTAGTCCCCTTTTCTATAAGCTAAATCTGTACGACTGTGGCCTACCCCGACGAAAATACCCTGATCAGAGTAACGCAAGGCGACGAAGCGGCCTTTGCAGCGTTGTATAATTATTATAAGACACCTGCGCTGCGGTTTACGGTTTCATTGCTCAAAGATGAGGAAGAAGCTGAAAACATGGTTCAGGATGTGTTTATCAAGATTTGGGTACGAAGGTCCCAGATCAAGCCGGACTATAACTTCAATTCCTACCTGTTCACCTGCTTGCGGAACATGGCGTTCGACCATTTCAAAAAACTGGAAAAGAGCGAGCAAATGCGGAAACATTACCTCGAAGCGATCCGTACCGCCGGGGAAGAGGAAAAAGAAGAGGCGGAAAGAAGATTAAGCGTAGTGCAGGCGGCGGTCGACTCGCTATCGGTCAAACGTCGCCAGATATTGAAATTGAACATCGAGGAAGGCAAGTCCTATCAGGAGATTGCGGAGTTTTTGCGAATCTCTAAAAATACGGTTAAAAACCAGCTTGTGAAAGCCAAACAGATCCTGCGCGAAAAGGTGGATCTGGCAGCGATATAGACCCCAAGTTAGCCCAGAACTACATATTCCTAAAACCCGGAAAAGCAGGAGCGCTAACGCTTCTGCTTTCCTTTTTTGCAATGCGCTGCCTTATTTCAAATCCCCGAGCTCGCCCAGATTAAGGGCTTTTAATGCCTGTTTCAATTGGTCGACGGTAACATTGTCGCCCTCAACGTTTACCACATACCGATCTGCCACGAGTATATTGATTTCTCCGGATTTGCTTTCGTTGTTATATTTTTCAAAAGCCTTATAGCCCTCGATTTTAGTGGTTTTTTCGTAACCAGTGGTAGTTTCTTTATCGATATCCGCGATCGACCAGGCTGCGAGTGCCATTGTCGACACGCCAGCAATGCCCCCGGTATCCACGATTTCGATATTCAGCTTTTCGTCGGAACTTCCCTGATATTTGGCCTGGGCCGTCGAAACTGTGAATCCCATTGCACCTGATTTTTCACCGGTAGCTTCTGTACGGCTCATACCAACCAGGTTTTCGGGCAGCAGGTCTTTCAGTTTGCGAAAATCAACCGGATCGACCGCCTCGCGGTCGCCCATTTCCTTGGCTTTATCCGCAATGGCCTGAAGTGCGTCTGCCGGACTGTCGGCGGCCGCTTTCTCTTCGGCTTCTTTTTCTTCTTGACTACCGCCGCAACCGGTCAAAAGCAGGGCACAAGATAGGAAGGCGGCTATAAACGATGTTTTCATCTGACAGTTGTTAGAGTTTATTTCAAACTAAATACAATGTAATGAAAACAGCGCATTGAAGCATGCACTTAAACCAGTAGGCGGCAGCGATTCCAGCCTCAGCTTGCTAGTTCCAGGGGATTTCTTCGCGACCGGATAATGAAATACAGGCCGAGGAATACTACCGGGATACTCAGGATCTGCCCCATGTTCAATGCATAGTTCGCTTCGAAGGCTTCCTGGTTTTCTTTCAGGAATTCATAAAGGAACCGCAACGTGAATACCCATACGAAGAACACGCCTACCATGAGGCCTCGTGGCGTGGCGGCTTTGTATTTGTTCCAGATGGCGAACAATATGAAGGTAAGTATGAAGCAGGAAATAGATTCGTACAACTGTGCGGGGTGGCGTGGGATCTGCAAAAACTCGGTGTTATGCCTGAAAATGAATGCCCAGGGCACATCGGATGGCCTGCCGACGATTTCGGAGTTCATCAGGTTTCCAAAACGGATGAACGCTCCACCCAATGCGATGGTGATTACCATGCGGTCGGCTACCCAGAAAAACGTTTGGCCCGTGCCTTTCCGCGAGCGGGAATACAGCCAAAGTCCGGTGACAATACCGATCACCGCACCATGGCTGGCGAGCCCTGCGTAGGGCGGCAATATCACTTCAAGGGGATTTTTAAACAAAACTTCGGGTTCATAAAAGAGAAAATGGCCCACGCGCGCACCTATGACAGTGGATAGCACCATATATAATGTGAGTGAGTCGATATCTTCCAGTGTCTTTCCTTCTTTCTTGAAGATATAGATCATAATTTGCTGACCGATCAGGAAACCGGCGGCGAAAAGAAGACCATACCAACGAACAGGAAAAGGGCCAAATCCAGCGATTTCGGGAATGGTGAAGATTTCGGGACTTGCGTCCCACATGATATATGAAAGCATTGTTTGTGATGTTAATGGTCAAATATACTAATATGAGACAAGACGCGAAATGAAATTTTTACTCATAGCACTCGTGCGGTTTTATCAGGCGGCGCTTTCGCCTTATCTGCCCAATTCATGCCGCTACACGCCCACATGCTCACAATACATGATTGAAGCCGTGCAGAAGCATGGGCCATTGAAGGGCGGGTGGCTGGGATTGAAACGTTTTGCGCGCTGCCATCCCTGGGGAGGACACGGCCACGATCCGGTTCCCTGAATCAGCCAATGGCCACTTTCCTCAGAATGGAATCGATGATGGTCGTCGTGCGCACGCCGTCGGCCTCTGCCTCGTAATTGAGGAGAATGCGATGGTTCATGATGTCGGGTGCGAGTTCCTTGATATCCTCGGGTAACACATAATCCCTTCCTTCCAGGTAGGCAAGTGCTTTGGCGGCGCGGTTCAGGTAAATAGTAGCCCTCGGTGAAGCTCCAAACTGAATGTAACGGGCCTCGTCGCGCAAGCCATAGTCTAGCGGGCGGCGCGTGGCAAATACAAGCTCTATAATGTACCGCTCCAGCGTGTCGGAGATATTCACCTTATTCACATTGTCCCGGATCGCAAAAATGTCCTCTTTGTTCAAAATAGGTCTGATATGGTACTCGTAGTTGATGTCGGACATGCGCCGCATCACTTCAAGCTCCTTCATCTTGTCAAGGTAATCGACGTAGACTTTCATCATAAACCGGTCGATCTGCGCCTCGGGGAGTGGATAGGTTCCTTCCTGTTCCACCGGGTTCTGGGTGGCGAGTACCACAAACGGACGGTCGAGAAGGAATGTTTCGTCGCCGATCGTCACCTGTTTTTCCTGCATGGCTTCCAAAAGGGCGGATTGCACCTTTGCCGGGGAGCGGTTCACCTCGTCGGCCAGGATGAGATTGGAAAAAATAGGTCCTTTTTTTACCTCGTAATCGCCTATTTTAGGCTTATAGATCATTGTTCCGATCAAATCCGCAGGGAGCAGGTCGGGCGTAAACTGGATACGTTTGAATTCCAGATGCAATACTTTGGCCATCACATTGATGGTGAGTGTTTTGGCAAGTCCGGGAACACCTTCAAGCAAGACGTGACCGCCGGTAAAAAGGCCAATCAGCAGCCGGTTCAACAGCTTGTCCTGCCCCACCACTACCTTGCCCATCTCGTCCAGAACCTCCCTGATTTTTTCTATGTACATGGAAATTGTTTCAAATTAAATGGCGTGATCAGGCCCAAATGGCTCTTACAAACCGGTCCTTACCATTGATATCGCGAAGGATCTCCACGTTTTTGTAATTCCTTTCTTCAAAAACCTCTTTCGTCTCTGCGCCAAAATGCTCGTTGATTTCCACATAGCATTTTCCGTGCTGCTTCAAATGATGCACGCCGAAGTCGGCAATGGCCTTGTAAAATAGCAGCGGGTCGCTGTCTTCCACGAACAATGCTTCATGCGGTTCGAAACGTAGTACGTTGGGACGCATACTTTCAGCCTCCGAATAAGTAACATAGGGTGGATTACTCACCAGGCAGTCGAACTGGACAATGTTGCCGGGTAGCGGGAATGTCACATTCAGCATATCCTGCTTCGCGAAGGTTACATCGGCAATAAGCTGGCGGGCATTTTCTTTGGCTACTTCCAGGGCTTCGTCAGAAACATCCCATGCATGTACGCTTACGTGCGGGAGAAAGCGCGCAAGCACGATCGCGATACAACCGCTGCCAGTGCCGATGTCGAGGATGGAGATGTTTTTGTCGGGCTCGGCATAGTCGCGGGTGACCATCTGTACCAACTCTTCGGTTTCCGGACGCGGAATGAGGACCGCTGAAGAAACGCGGAATTCGAGGCCGCAAAATTCGGTTGAGCCGATGATATGTTGTACCGGTTCGTTGTTGTTCAGCCGTTTAATGATGCCGTCCCAATCAGGTTGGGTACTGTTTTCAGGAATGGGGCGGTCAACCAGCACGTCTATATTGCGCAGCCGCATATAGTGCTCCAATAGCATGAATGCAATTGCCTGAGCTTCTTTTTGCGGATAAACTGTGATGTTCTTAACTATATATAAATAGAGCTGGCGTGCAGAAGTCATTTTCACTGATTTTGATCTAATGTCGGAAAGTTAGCAAATTATGGGAACTCCCGAAAGCTGACTTTAAAAGCGCATTTGTATTTTTGCCACATGGAGACGCACGATCAATGGATGCAGCGGGCATTGCAGCTCGCCGAATACGGGCGCGGACAGGTGAGTCCGAATCCCATGGTGGGTTGTGTGATCGTCCATGACGGCCGCATTATCGGGGAAGGCTGGCACCGTGCCTACGGAGGCCCGCATGCCGAAGTGAGGGCCGTAGAGGATACCGACGAGAAAGGTAATTCGCATTTGTTACCACAGGCCACCGCCTACGTCACCCTGGAACCTTGCTCCCATACAGGCAAAACACCACCGTGTGCGGACCTGCTTGTGAACCGGCGTCTCAGGAAAGTGGTCATCTGTAATGCCGATCCCAATCCGCTGGTGTCGGGAAGAGGCATTCGCCGCCTCCGGGATGCGGGAATTGAGGTCGAATGTGGCGTGCTGGAAGCGCAGGGGCTGGAACTGAATAAGCGCTTCTTTACCGCCATGATGCTCGGCAGGCCTTACATCATCCTCAAATGGGCTGAAACAGCCGATGGTTTTCTCGGTCGGGAGACGGGAAGCCCGGTGCAGATCAGCGGTGCATTCTCCAACATGCGCGTTCACCAGTGGCGTACCGAGGAGGATGCCATAATGGTAGGTTATAAAACGGCGCTGATGGATAATCCACGCTTGAATGTGCGCCATTCGGCCGGAAGAAATCCGGTCAGAGTGGTGACCGACCGACGGCTCCAGTTACCGGAACATCTTCATTTGTTCGATCATTCGCAAAATACGATCGTTGTTAATTATGACCGTGAAACCGAAACTCCGATCGATCCCGAGCGCTATGCAGCGCCGTCGGTAGCCTATATGAAAATAAACAGGGATGCCGACGAGATCAATGAAATTTTACAGGGGTTGCACCTACGCAAAATCCATTCGGTGCTGGTAGAAGGCGGTGCGGCGGTGATCAATGCATTCTTCGAAGCGGGCTTATGGGATGAAATCCGTAGGTGCCAGGGTAAGCTGTCAATCGGCAAAGGTGTAGTGGCCCCGTTGCCCAGGCACATATTTCAAGGCTCTGAACAGATAGGTGACGATTTGTGGACCTATTATAGGAAAGCCTAAACACTCCAGAGATTTTCTTCAGCATTCCAGATCTCCCAAGCCTTCTCAGCTTGCAATTCCAGCATTTTCAGCCCGTTTTGAACAGCAGCTCCGCGCTCCGTGCCTTTTTTAAGGAATAATGTTTCGGCAGGATTGTACACGAGGTCATACAGATAATGGCCTTTGGTTATCCATTGATAAGGAATTGACGGGCACTCCTCCGTGTTCGGGAAAGTTCCCAATGGGGTAGTATTGATGATCAACCGGTGGTTTTCGATCAGTTCCTGCGTGAGCCCTTCGTAGGGTAGGCAATCGTCGCTTTTCTGGCGTGAAACCAATATGTATTCCATTCCCAGATCCTTCAAAGCAACCTGGACTGCTTTGGCTGCACCTCCGTTGCCCAATATCAGTGCCTGTATATTTTTACAAGCTTCGCCCCGTTTATCGAACCATTCTACCAACGATTGTTGAAATCCGTAATAGTCGGTATTAAAGCCTTTTGTGCTACCGTCGGCGTAGATTTTGATCGTGTTCACAGCACCGATCCGTTCAGCGGAAGCATCATCCAGGTCGTCGAGGTAGGCAATCACATCCTGCTTGTATGGAATGGTCACGTTAAGCCCTCGCAGGTCGTGTTTCTTTTTCAACAGTTCCGGCAATTCCTCCAGGGATTTTATTTCAAAAAGATCATAACTGCTCTCCTTGATCTTTTCACGGATGAATTTGTCGGTGAAGTAGCGTTTTGAAAAAGAGTGGGTAAGTGGGTATCCAATCAGGCCGTATAAGTTCATAGGGATGCGTCCGACGCATAGTAAAATTCAGGGCGCTAAGTTATACCAGCCACCAGCTAATTACAAATGTATCCAGCCATGCTGCCTGGCTAATTTCACCGGTATGTTTGGCTGTGCGATTGTTTGTTAAACCCCTACCGGATTGAAGATCAATTAGTTTCAGAAATAAGTTAATTAATATTAAACAATACCATAATTAATTTGGATTATGGTAACAAATAAAGTAGAATTACCTATCCTTTATCTGTACCAAAATTTATGAAGTGGCGAAATCTCTACTACACACTGTGGCTGACCTCTCTCCTGATCGGTCATGCCAATGGGCAACAACGCCTTGATTATCAGGTTTTTCTTAGAAGTGGTGCCGTGTTGCCTGAGCGAAATGTTTCGTCATCAACTGCGCGATCCAATGCGTCGTTCAGGTTGTCGAATGCCGGAAAGAAATCATTTGTAATCATCCAATTCGACGACATACCTACCGAAGATGAGCGCCGTGCATTAAAACAGGAAGGGATTGAGCTGCACGAATACATTCCCAACTACGCATACACTGCCACCATCGCAGCCGGAAGCAATCCAGAGGCGTTGGCGCGGACGAGGGGGCGGGCGATCATGGAGCTCAGTGCAGAACAGAAAATGGAAACAGGACTTGCCAATGGCCATATTCCTTCCCATGCATTTACCGGACCTTCAACGGTGGATTTGTGGATCAATTATCCGAAATCGTTTACTGAAAGAGAAATTAGGGCGGAACTGGAAAAGCTGAACTACCCGGTCGTTTCCGACGAACACAAAAACTACCAGATACTCAGGGTAAGGATACCTGCTAAGGAACTTAAAACGCTCGCCTCCCAGCCGTTTGTTAAGTATGTGCAAGCCATTCCGCAACCCGACCGGCAACTGAATAGCAGAAGCAATACTTTCGCCCGCAGCAATGTGCTTAAATCGGCCCTGCCGGGTGGCCGGAACCTGTCCGGCGCAGGGGTGGTGATAGGCGTCGGCGACGAATCGAACCCATTGCGGCATATCGATTTCAACAACAGGATCATTAACCGAGCCCCTATTGAAGCAGGAGCGCATGGGATACATGTAATGGGCACAACGGCAGGCGCGGGCATTATGGATGAGCGCTATATAGGACATGCCCCGAAAGCGACCATCTTGGCTCAGAGTTATTCCTCGATCCTGGCCTATTCGCCACAGTATGTGCAGGATTTTGGCATGGTTGTCACCAACAATTCTTACGGCTCCGATGTGATCACCTGTGAAACCAATGGTGTTTACGATTTATATTCTTACATCCTCGATCAGCAAGCATTTGAGATGCCGTTCTTGCAACATGTGTTTGCTGTCGGTAACAGCGGAGCTTTAACGTGCGCACCATTTGCTGCGGGTTTTGCTACTGTGCTGGGTGGTTATCAGACTGCGAAGAATGTGATCACTGTGGGTGCAACTACCGAAACCGGTGCTCTTTCGTCACAATCCAGCCGGGGGCCTGTAAAGGATGGTCGTATTAAACCGGAAATTATGGCCTTTGGCTCGGGAGTAGGTTCTACACTGCCAGTAAACCTTTACGGAAACGGAAGCGGCACCAGCTTTGCGAGCCCGGCCGTTGCCGGAGGCCTTGCCATGCTTTATGAGCGCTATCGCCAGTTGAACAGCAACCAAAATCCAAAAAACGGTTTGATGAAAGCACTTCTGGTCAACGGTGCGGTCGACAAAGGCAACGAGGGTCCCGATTACCGATTCGGATTTGGCTCGTTGAACCTGCTACGTTCGGTGAAAATGCTTGAATCCAACAGTTACATCACGGGCCAGGTTTCGCATCAGGATTCCAGCAATTTCTCGATCAACGTTCCTGCCAACACGGCTCAGATTAAAGTGATGTTGTATTGGAACGATCTGGCCGGCACAACACTGGCTTCGCAAAACCTGGTTCATAATCTGGATCTGAAGGTAAAAAAACCTTCCAATGATGTGGTTTATCCGCGGATCATGAACGCGTCCGCTGCCCAAGTGAATGCCGTCGCAGGAACCGGGGTTGATAATGTGAACAATATGGAACAGGTGATAATCAATGACCCGGTGGCAGAAGGTAACTATACAATTTCTGTCAAGGGAACCACAGTGGGCCAGGCTCCGTCGCAGGAATATTTTGTTGTTTATGACATTATTCCCAAATCTATGGCGCTTACTTATCCGATAGGCGGCGAACGCCTGAAAGACAGTGAGGCGATCTATATTTCCTGGGATGCGTTTGGCAACAGCGGCAGCACTTTCACGGTGCAATATAGTGCAAATGATGGGCTCAATTGGACGAATATTTCCACATCGGTTGCAGCTGGGTCAAGCCAGTTGGCGTGGACAATCCCTGCCGGTACGAAATCCGACAAGATGCGTGTAAGGGTGACGCAGAACAGTACCGGCGTGCAAAGTGTTTCAGAAAGGTTTACGGTGATTGGTGTACCTAGTATCACTCTCTCAACGCTGCAATGCGAGGGTTACATTTCAGTGGAGTGGACTGCGGTGACGGGTGCTACCGACTATGAGGTAATGGTTCTGAAGGGAAGTGAAATGGTACCGGTCGCTACGACAATCCCCACCACCTATGCATTGAGCGGACTCTTAAAAGATTCTACGTATTATGTAACCGTGCGGGCAAGGATCAACGGACAGCCAGGTCGCCGGGCGTTGGCGATTTCGCGTAAACCTGACACCGGTACTTGTGTCGGAACGATATCAAACAATGACCTCAAAATCGAATCCATCCTGACACCAGCCTCGTCTGGAAGGAAAAATTCGTCTTCGGAGCTTGGCAGCGCGGTTTTTGTTAAAATCAGGATCAAGAACCTCGACGACGTTGATTTCAACAGTCCGATAAGTGTAGGTTATGAATTGAACGGCTCGCCGATACCGCTCGAAACCATTACACCTTTCATAGAAAAAGGCAAGACCTACGACCATACTTTCTCAGCAGGGGTTAATTTGTCCATTGCGGGTAACTATACTTTTAAAGTATTCATCCATGGCAGCCAGGATATTGTTTCTGCAAACGACACTTTAACCAAACTTTTCAGGCAGCTTCCCAACGACGCGATCACATTGCCGTTTGAGGATAATATGGAAAACCTGCCTGTGCAGACAGTCATTACGAACCAAATGGGGCTTACGGGCGATGGGCGTTACGATTTCAGCGCTAATACCGATGCCGGTAGGATCAGGACGTTTGTCAACTCCGGAATCGCTGCTTCGGGACAAAAAGCGCTCACGCTGGACGCAAACCGCGCTTACACAGCCGGCACAACCAGCTTTCTGGTGGCAACATTCAATTTGGCCAACTTTAATGTCAGCAACGATGACCTGCGACTGATATTTTCCTACAAAAATCACGGACAGAAAACGAATGCCGACAACAAGGTTTGGATCAGAGGAAAAGATACCGATGCCTGGATCGAGTTATACAACCTTTTTGCGAATCAGAATCTTACGATAGAAGGGTATAAAACGGTTGACCCGTTGGAATTGAGTTCATTACTTTCGGCTAACGGGAAAAATTTTTCTTCGAGTTTCCAGGTGCGGTGGGGCCAATGGGGCAAAATGATTACTTCCGATTATAACAACGGTGCCGGGTATACTATCGATGACATTCGGATTGTCGCGGCAACCGACGATATTCAAATGATAAGTCTGCTGGCGCCGCCAACAGAAAGCTGTGGCCTCGGCAATGCGGAAACGATCGCCATACGTATCAAAAACAGTTCAGCGCGGGATATTACCAATATTCCGCTAGCCATGTCGTTACCGAATGGAACAGTTATCCGCGATACCATTCCTTCGGTTGCCAAACGCACCACGATAGATTTCACTTTTAGCAAAAAAGCCGATCTGTCTGCCATTGGGACGCTCGATATCAAAGCATGGTCCGATTTGTCTACCGATAGTTTTCATGGTAACGATACGCTCTCCGTGAAGGTCTTCAATGCGCCGGTGATCAGTTCGTTCCCGTATCTAGAAAACTTTGAAAATGGGGACGGGTTCTGGTACGCCAAAGGAACAAACAGCTCATGGCAGTACGGGACGCCGGCCTCTGCCGGTTTGGTTAAGGCATCCAGCGGATCGAAACTCTGGAAAACCAATCTCACAGGCGGTTATAAGGATAAAGAAGAGTCCTATCTCTACTCGCCCTGCTTCAATGTAAGTGGTTTAAGTGCTCCTACCTTAAGTTTCAGCGCGGCAATTGACCTGGAAGTCTGTGAGCCTACCCCGTGTGATTATGTGTTCATCGAATATTCCGGAAACAACGGACCCTGGACGAGGCTGGGTTCGGCGGGACAGGGTACTAACTGGTACAACAAAACCTACTCAGGCAGCGGAGCCTGGGCCGTGCAGGATTACCTCCGTTGGCACGTAGCCAGCATTCCCTTGCCTACCGGGTTCGCCAATTTGAAATTACGTTTCGTGATGATATCCGACGCATTTACACATCGGGAGGGGATCGCCCTGGATGATATCCATATCTTCAACAAAATCGCACCGATCGCCGACGCTGGCAGCGGAGCCGTGACGCAGCAAATTTCGGCTGGTTCGGAATGGGTCAATTTTGTTCAAAACGGAAAATTACTGGCTTCCATCCATTCGAATGGACAGAATATGGGCAATACGCAGGTGCAAACCTATGTCAACCTGTCGGGCGTTGGAAACGCCAACGGTCAATATTATCTTGACAGAAACTTTACCATCAAACCGGCCAATAGTGAATTAGTTAATTTTGCGACAGTCAGATTTTATTTCCTCGAGACTGAAATTGAAGCATTGATCAATGGCACAGGTTGCGGAACGTGCGGTAAGCCTGTAAATGCATTTGATCTGGGCATTTCAAAATACAGGAATATAAGTAACCCGTCGAGAGAGGATGGTAGCATTGCCAACAGCGTCGACGGTGGCTGGTCGTTTCACCCGGCAGGCGAGGTCTTGATTGTACCTTACGACAAAGGCTATTATGCAGAACTGAAGATGAAGAGTTTCTCCGAATTCTGGCTTTCGAAAGGTTTTGTGGGTAATCCAGGCGCGTTGCCCGTGAAGCTTATCAGTTTTAGTGCCAGGAAGAAAGGGGATGGCGGCAAAGCCAAAGACGTACTGCTGGAATGGGAGACTGCTTCCGAAGATAATTTTGATCATTTCGATGTCGAAGTTGCGACAAGTGACGGCGCGTATAGAGAGGGACGATTTACTACGCTCGCCCGGATCGATGGGAAAGGCAGTTTGAAGGACGGCAAAAAATACGAATTTATCGATCAGACACCGGGAAAATGGGGAAATTTGTACTATCGCTTAAAAATGGTAGATGTCGATAGTACCTATCAGTATTCTCGCGTTCGGACGATAGCATTTGATGAGCAATCGGAATGGTTGGTTTATCCAAATCCTTCCAAAGGTATATTTTATTTGGGAGACAAAGTTCCGGCGAGCCAGTCACTGTCCGTCAATGTCTATGACCTGCACGGACGGGTCTTGAAAACAGTTGGTGGAGAAGCGTTAAATTCCGGGCAGAACCGAAATGTGGATATCTCCGGACGGGAGTTCGTTGACGGAATATATGTGCTGGAAGTAGTAAACGGGGAAACAAAACAGGCATTCCAAGTGTTGAAAAACTGATTTGCAAGTCATGCCATTGATTTTATTCCGATAAATGATGCTGCCTTGCAGCAGATCGGCAGGGACTAGCGAATAGTTTTACAGCAGACCCCACGTTTCAACAACGCATGTCATGAACAAATTTTTATTGATCGTTTGCCTTTTTGCCCTGTCCGAAACTTACGCTCAAAACAATGGTAAATACAATACACTGATCCTCGATACCGACATCGGCCCCGACTACGACGATGTGGGCGCGATGGCCGTCATGCACGCGCTGGCTGATAAGGGGGAGGTAAGGCCCCTTGCCGTGATTTCTTCTAATAAGAATGAATTGGTAGTGCCTACTATCGAAATCCTGAATGCCTATTTCGGGCGGCCGGAACTACCTACCGGCGCACCAAAGAAAAAAGGGGCCAATTTCGGCGCTACACAAAAGTGGCCGGAAATGTTGGTGGAAAAATACCCGCACAAAATTGACAAAACTTCCGACGCCCCGGATGCAGTGGAGACCTATCGGAAGATCCTGGCCAAACAACCCGACCGTAGTGTTACCATCGTAACGGTCGGATTTCTTACCAACCTGGCCGACCTGCTCGATTCCGGGCCGGATGCCAACTCGCAGCTTTCGGGAAGCAGCCTTGTTCGCAAAAAAGTAAAACAACTGGTTTCAATGGCGGGCGGATTTCCCAAGGGCCGTGAATATAATGTCCTCGTGGATTCGGTGGCTTCGGCGAAAGTTTTCACGGAATGGCCTACTGAGATTCTTTTCAGCGGATTAGAAATAGGGCAGGAAATCAAAACGGGCAAAAGAGTAATTGCCAACGAGAATTTAAAAAGCCCGGTGAAGGAAGTTTTTGCCATGGCCATGCCGCTCGCAAAGGGCGACGCTGACGGGCGTATGAGCTGGGACCAGACCGCCGTGCTTGTGGCAATCAGAGGTATTCAGCCTTATTTTGGTGTGAAACGAGGGAAAATTATCATGGATGGAGGCAACAATAGCTGGCAGGACGACCCGATGGGCCCGCACGCTTACCTCACGCCGAATATGCCCTTCGAACAGCTCGCTGCGCTGATCGAAGGACTGATGATGTGGCAGGGAAAATAACTCGCTACACCACTATTGTATTATCACTTCGGGCCGTCGGGATATCTCCGGCGGCTTTTCTTATTTTATCCAGATCCGCGTTCAGACGTTGGGTAAATAGCGCAATGTCAAAGCTATGCACGACGATATTGGCACCTTCTTTCATCCACTGGATTTGCCGTTCGGGTTCCAATGAGAAGTGAATGCCGATCGCAAGGCCTTTCGACCGGGTAGTGCGGATAATATATGAAACTGCCGCTTCAAAATCGGGATGGTCATATTGTTCAGGTAACTCGAGGCTTACCGACAAGTCGTGCGGGCCGATAAATACGGCATCCAGGCCCGGTACCGAAAGCAGCTCTTCCAGGTTTTCCATGGCCGGAACACTTTCGATATTGGCAATGCAGATATTCCCCGCATTGTATTTAGCTACATATTCTTGCAGCTTTTCGGGCATCGGTACTGTTCCGCTGAGATAGTTTTGTAACACCTCGCCTTTGAGCGGACGGTATTTTGTAGCGCCTACCAGCTCCATGATTTGCGAAGCCGATTCAAGATAGGGCGCGACAATGCCTTTTGCACCGGCATCGATAGCCTGGCAAGCGAGGAAAGGGTCGGGGCCGGGTATGCGTACGATGGGAGTAATGTCGAGGTTCCTGAACTGCTGGCATAATGTGGCAAGCTCAGTCCTACCTAGCGGTACGTGCTCAGTATCGATAAATACAAAGTCAACCCCGGTTTTTTTTACGGCTGCCGGCCACATAGGTCCGGTAGAGGTAATGCAAGTTCCGTAGACATTGCCACCGTTTTTTAGTTTTTCAAGAAATGTGGATTCCATTGTCTTTCAATTATTGTTTCATAAGCCAGATTTCGGTCACCTGCGAGCCACGCTCGCCTTCGCCGCAAGTCCATTCGAAGGTGACTTTGCTATCGGCTGTGGCGGCTTTGGGGATATTGAATTCAAACGTGGGCTGTTCGCCGGTTTGGATAAAGTCGTGGATCGTCTGGCCATCGTCGGTAGTCATCTTCATACGCGAACGGAAGCGGCCTGTATAGGAAATGCGGATGCGGTAAGTTGCCTGCGGATCGAGGTTATTATAATGGATTCGCAGCGGCTGATCGTAAAGCGTTTTGGCTTGTTTCATCCAGGCCCTTGGTGTGATTTGCCCTTTGAAGCCCGTAGCCTGGATCTCATCCACCCATTCTTCCCCCACTAAACCCACCCCAAAACCAATGCGTGGCGATTGCAAGCTGCCAGGATCTTCTTCCCATGACAAGTTTGGCACTACGCGGTACCAGCTTTCAGGATCGCCGAAATGGTCGTAGAACCCGCCAGGCCCCGGATCGGTACGGTGTAGGGTTTGGTAGAGCTCGCGGAGCATTTCGGCCTCGCTGCCGAGCTTTTCGATTCTTTTAAATTGATCGAGCAGATAAGGTGCGTCGTTGAGCGGCATATTGATAAGATCCATAAAATTGCCTCTGCCCGACATTGCCCCATGTTTTTTCATGGTAAGTTGTGCGCCGATGCTTTTGAATAGTGAATCTGCCAGGTCGTGGCAGTTCTGTTGATAATCGGTCAGAATAGGTTCTTTCCATGCCTTTTCGAGTACCGAAGCAGCCTCACGCATCGCCTTGACCGCACCATTCTTACTGGCCGATACAAGCGCCCGACGAGCCTGCTGTTCCAGTTCGGTTTCATAAATGAGTCGTTGGTGAGTATAGGCATCAAAATAGGCGCGGATCTGGCCCATTTGAAAACGCGGGTTTTGAAGCAGTTTCAAAGGCGCGGTCTTTTCCATCATCTGCCATTGCCTGAGGGTAATATCGATGCCATCATTGGTGATCACTTCCCCGCGCCAATTTTTTTCAAGATCGACGATGGCCTGAGCGGCTGTCTCCCGATATTCTAGCCCAAAGAACAGTCGGCTATAATCCCGTAAGGTTTCCATTACCGGCATTTCGGGGTCCCAGTCCTGGTCACTCCACACAAATTTGTTGACGTCGTCGTTGGTGCCTTCCGAGTAACTTACACTACCGATGCCATATTGATCTAGCGCGTTATGAATGGCCTTTTCATCAAATGGCCTTGGGTTAATACTTTCGCGGCCGAGCGTCATTGCCCAGGTAAGATCCCAGTGCGGCACCGGGTATTGCGCGGCATAATTATGCGTAATGTCGGGATAGTGACGGATGGGGATAGACGCTTTGAGCATTTCACGAATTTTTTGCACCGGAATCTTCACCCAAGGCCCGAACACTACGCCACCAAACCACGGATATTCTTTATTGGCATGATTAAAAAAGGCATCGAACCACTTCTGCGTAGGCCGGAATACCTGGGGCGAAACCCAGATTTTGGCTTTCGGATGGTACTTCTGCAACACTATCGCTTCCTTTTCCAGCCATGCGAAAAGCACATCGGGTTCCAATTCCCCCGGATCGCCGGCCGGTACGAAAACGCCGTCCAATTTGGGCAGGCTGGCAAACACCTGATCGCGCTCGGCCAGTTCTTTGGCGATCGAATCGGGGTGGACATAGTTTTTACCCATATTAGGATACCATATCGAAACATCCAGCCCATAAGATTTGCAGATGCGCGATTGCTCGACGATCATCTGTGGCGCAGGTGTTTTCATGTGCCGACTGGTGGCATCATCGTCGGTTCGTGGTGGGAGTATTTCAATGGTATTGGCCCCGAACAATGCCAGTTCACGAATATACTGGTCGAAAGCGGCAACCGTAAATGCGTCATAGGCATTGGTTTTTGGGCGATAACCCAGCTGATGGCCCCGCATTGGATATCTCGGGCTAGTAGTGACGGCGAGGCGGTCTGAAATAAGCAATTTGCCAGGCGTCATTTCCGCCTTCCGCAACATTCTTCCAACCCCATAGAGAATACCTCGTGCGTCTTTCCCCGTTATGATAACGCTTCGTAAGGCTGGAACAGAAACCAGTTTAAAACCTTCACTTTTAGTATCCGGCAGTGCAGAGACGGCAATGCGGTATTGCTCCGGCAATTTACCCAGTTCGCTTTCCAATGCTATTACAATGACCTGGCCGTTTTTAGGTAGTTTTTTGACAATCGATAAGCTGATCCCCGTTCTTTTTCCCACTTCGTTTTGGAGCACTTCAATGCTTCTCAATAGCACACTTTTGTCGGTAGGACTAAAAATCTGGCTTTTCGAGAGATCAATAGATTGCGGGAATGCTACCCGAACCTGCAAGATCAAGAGTAGCAGAATGGAAAAACGTAGGGGTGTTAGGAAGCGCATGGATGGAACTCAGAGCTTGATGAATATTCGTTTTTTATACAGCAGCCAGGCAGGAATGAAATTGATACACACAAAAAATAATGCATAAAACATGCTGGCCAGGCGCGGATCCATGCCAACCTGCGACAATGCGTTCACAGCATGGTGATTCAACGTGTCGCCGCCGATGGGCACGATGTAAAAAATGAGTGCAAGAATATCAGCCAGCACGTAAGCCGTAATCGCATTTGCTCCGAAAATCACACCCGGTGCAATGCCTTTCGTGTTTCCCCGGATGTCGATCAGGAAATACAAGGCTCCCAATAGCATGGATGCGAAGCCCGAGGTAACGAGTACGAACGAGCTCGTCCACAGGTTCTCGTTGGTCGGAAAGGTCAAATTCCAAAAATAGCCTGATGCTGCTGTGGCAAATCCGGCTGTGAACAGGTAGTTGCTTTTCTCATTCGGGGTGAGCGGAAGGAGCATTAGTCTGCCCGCCAGCATGCCGGTAATCGTCGTGACAATGGATGGAAATGTGCTCAGAATGCCTTCCGGGTCCCAATTCCCCTGCCACATTTTGCCGGGCAAATATTGCTGGTCGAACCACGCGGCGAGGTTGGCGCCCGGTTCCAGCATGACTTTGCCTTGCCCAGGCGTCGGAATATTGGTCATGGCGAGCCAATACAGGACGAGTATGGTAATACCAATGCCGAGTTGCTGTTTCCAGTTAGTATTCAAGAAGAGTATAGCACAAACCAGGAAGACGATTGCTATGCGGTGAAGGGTTCCTGTGTAGCGCAAGTCGGAAAAGTTGAAATCCGGAAGCATATTCAGGAACATGCCTACCGCGAAGATTTTCAGCGAACGAAAGACGATTTTGCGGTACAATCCTCCCTTTGGCGCATTCAGCTGTTTGGAATAGGCTAATGTAATGGATACCCCAACGATGAAAAGGAAAGTGGGTGCAATGAGATCGGTGAATGTCAGCCCATTCCATTTGGTGTGCCGCAACGTCGGGAAGACATAATCCTCATGCCCGGGAAAATTGACCATAATCATGGCTGCAATGGTAAAGCCACGCATTGCATCCAAAGAAAGCAATCTCGACACCGAGCCCGAAGGGTTTTCCATATCAGTCGTTTAAGGGTTAACTACTAAAATAATAAAGGAACAGGCTATTCCTGACGCTTTCTGCACCCTTCACTAGTATATTTTGCGCAATTGTCAGTAATTAGGAAGTTGTATTCTGAACCCGGAAAATCACCGTCCAGCCTTTTTAAACCCTATGAAGAAATTATTCCCGCTTTCACTGATTCTTTTTGCCGTGCTGCTCCTGGCCGGTTGCAATAAATCTGGTAACATTTCCAAAGAGCAAGCTGAGAAAATCGGGGTTTCGTGGAAGCTTGTCAGCAATTTTACTGAACCTGCGGGAACGTTTAAAGCGCAGTTTACGATCCGCAACGGCAGTGATTTTACGCTGGACGGTTCAAACTGGAAGCTATTCTGGAATATGTCGCCGCGGCCGATCCAATCCAACAAAACGCCGCAGCCCGCAGTGATAGAGCATATCAATGGCGACTGGTACCAAATGGTGCCTGCGAAGGATTTTAAGATGCGCCCGCGGGATTCGATGACCATTACCTACACCGGTACCGAGGGAGTGGCCAAGGAAACGGATGCGCCGCTGGGTTTGTATTTTGTGTTTTATGATGATGAGGGCAAGGAAAAGGAAATCGTGCAGGTTGCGGATTATACGATCGAGCCATTTCTCACGAAAGAGCAAATTCTGCGCGGCAAAATGGACCTCAAAGAACTGCCGACGGCCGAAACGCGCTATAAAGCCAATACAGGATTTACCAAGCTAGCCGAGAACCAATTACTGAAAATCATTCCAAGTCCGGTGAAACTGGTTCCAGGCGCAGGCACCTTCACACTTACGGGGAAAACCAATGTGTATTATCAGGATGGGCTTGAAAATGAGGCGAAGTATCTGATCAGTAAGTTGAAGGTATTGACGGGAACTGATTTGCCGATCCAGGCCGGACTGCCTGATAAACCTTCATCTGAGGAAACAGCCATCGTTTTAAAAACAGGTAAGGTGTCCGTCAATGGCATTTCCGGCGAAGCATATCATTTGAATATCGCGCAAAACGGTATTACCATCGAAGGCAGCGATGCGGCGGGTGTTTTCTATGGCGTTCAAAGCCTTTTGCAACTCGCTCCTACCGATTCCTACCAAAAGCCGGTAGCCTCGCTCGGTTTCGCGTTTGTACAGGTGCAGGACGCACCGCGGTTCCAGTTCAGAAGCTTGCATTTGGATGTGGCTCGTAATTTCCAGACTAAGGAGTCGGTGAAACGCATCCTCGATTTGCTTTCGAGCTATAAGGTGAACCATTTACTGTTGTATACAACGGAGGATGAGGGTTGGCGGATCGAGATTGACGGGTTGCCGGAGCTTACGCAGGTAGGCGCGCAACGCCAGCACACATCGGGCATGAATGCGAATGCATTGCATCCGGGCTATGGTTCGGGACCGGTGGCCAATGAAAAAGGCAAGCACGGAAGCGGCTATTACACCAAGGCTGATTTTATTGAAATACTCAAGTATGCACACGAACGGCATATTAAAATTATCCCCGAACTGAACTTCCCTGGCCACGCGCTGGCGGCCATTAAGTCGATGGAAGCGCGGTATGAGCGTTTAATGAAGGAAGGCAAGGAGAAAGAGGCGAACGAATACCGCCTGATCGATCCGGACGACAAGTCGGTTTATATTTCCGCACAAGGTTACAAGAACAATGTAGTGAGTGTTGCGCGGGAATCGACTTACCATTTCTTTGTAAAGGTGGTGGATGAAATCGCGAAACTGTATGAGCAGGCCGGTTTGAAAATGGATACTTTCCATACCGGCGGTGACGAGGTAGCGGATGGCGTATGGACGAAATCGCCGATGGCTGCCAAATTGTTGCAGGAACATCCGGAAATTAAGGGTCCGCGGTATTTGCAGAGTTACTTTTTTGGAAGGCTTCTTCCCATGCTCGAAAAGCGTAATCTGAAAGTGCATGGCTGGGAAGAAGTAGCATTGAACAAAACAGAAACCGGAGCCTATCTGGCCAATCCGGAATTCGTAGGGCACCAGGTATATCCTTATGTTTGGAACAATGTGTACGACGTCGATTTGGGTAACCGTCTGGCCAATGCCGGTTATCAGGTGGTGCTTTGTAATGTGACTAACTTCTATTTCGACATGTCTTACAACAACGATCCGAAAGAACCCGGCTTGTACTGGGGCGGTTTTGTGGACACACGCGACAACTGGGCATTTGCGCCATTCAATATGTTCCGGACCACCGAGGAAACTTCGATGGGCAAGCCGATGAAGCAGGAATTTGTGGGCAAGCAATTAATGAAACCGGAAGCACGCAAAAATGTTTTCGGTATCGAAGCCCAGCTGTGGAGCGAGACGATCAAAGGCCGCGATATGATGGAATATTCGATCCTTCCTAAGCTGCTGGGCTTCTCGGAGAGTGCCTGGGCAGCGGAAAGAAAATGGGAGAATGTGGCCGAGGATGCCGCCAGAAAAGCGATGATGGCCGAAGGCTGGAATATTTTTGCAAACTCAATAGCCCAAAAGCACCTCCCGAGACTAAAGTATATCAACGGGGGCTACAATTACCGCCTGCCACAACCAGGCGCGATCATAGAAAACGGAATGCTGAAAGCGAATGTTGAATTGCCCGGACTGGCGATTAGATACACGACCGACGGTTCCGAGCCTACTGAGCAATCACAACTTTATGAAGCCCCTGTGAAAGTTTCAGGCACTGTTACACTGAAAAGCTTCGATCTTGCCGGAAGATCAAGCCGCAGTAGTGTAGTCGCAGCCCGTTGACCGAACTGATCGTTTAACAACGCGCTTATCACTCAACCCCCTCTCCGTCGATGAACATTGGTGTAGATATCGGCGGCACGAATATTCGTGCCGGCATCGAATCGGGTGGCCATATTACCCGGCAAAATCAGACATTACTGGCCAATAAACATTCGCTGTCGGCAACGCTCGACCAACTGATGGACGTGATCCGTCCGCTGACGGCCTATCCGGTCAAAGGCATCGGAATCGGCGTGCCATCCGTGGTGGACGTGAACAAAGGTATTGTGTATAATGTGATGAATATTCCGTCTTGGGAGGAAGTCGCGCTACGCGACATTGTTGAGAAGGAGTTCAATTTGCCGGTTTCGGTCAATAACGATGTAAACTGTTTCATACTTGGCGAGCATCGGTTCGGGCTGGCCCGTAAGTTCAGGTCGGTGATCGGGATGGCAATCGGGACGGGGCTGGGCTCAGGGATTATTATCGACAACCATTTGTACGCAGGAAAGAACTGCGGGGCAGGGGAGATCGGGATGTTGCCTTACAAAGATTCGGTACTCGAAAACTATGTATGCAACCGTTTTTTCGAAGATTCGCTCGGTATCGACGCTTTTGCGGCACATGAGGCTGCGCTGAAAGGCAGTAAGAAGGCAATCGAAGTTTGGGAAGAATTCGGGGTGCATTTGGGCGCAGTGATCAAAGCGATTATGTACACTTATGATCCGGAGGCTATCGTAATGGGAGGTTCCATTGCAAAGGCAAATCACTTTTTCCAGGATAGCATGCTCGATAGCATCCAGGATTTCGCCTATCCCGAGTCGTTGAAGAAACTGACATTGCTTTTGTCCGAAAACGAAAACATCGCATTGCTGGGTGCCGCAGCCTTGCTTGACGAATGATATAATGGGAATTTAAATATGAATTTATGCAAAGGAACATTTTTATCGTCATTCTGATCTTCCTGATCTTTTTCGTCATTTCTTTCCTGACCAATATCCTCGGTCCGATTATTCCCGACATTGTGAAAAGCTTCGATCTGAGCATCGGGCTTGCCGGCTTTCTGCCGTTCGCATTCTTCGTCGCTTACGGGGTCATGTCAATCCCTGCGGGGCTTATGGTCGAAAAATATGGTGAAAAGGTGATGCTGACCGGAGCATTTTTCCTGGCATTTGGCGGAGCATTGCTATTTGCACTTATCCCCAGTTTCTTCGTGGCGTTGTTTTCGCTATTCGTGATCGGCGTTGGAATGGCTATTTTGCAAGTCGTGATCAACCCATTGCTTCGTGTTTCCGGTGGAGAGGAAAAATTCGCATTCTATTCGGTGCTGGCGCAGCTTTTTTTCGGTGCCGCGTCATTTTTAAGCCCTTTGCTTTATAGTTATTTAGTGTTGAATGTCCATTCGGGGAATCTCCATTCCGGGAATCTCCATTCCGGGAATCTCCATTCCGGAAATCTCCATTCCGGAAATCCTGGTTTTTTAATTGATATACTCAACAAACTGGTACCTGAAAGCCTCAAATGGGTATCGCTCTACTGGGTTTTCGCTGTGATCGCACTGTTAATGGTGGTTGTCATTTCGTTGGTAAGGTTCCCGAAAGTCGAATTGCTGGAAGACGAGCGGATCGATGTTGGGAAGTCGTTTAGTGAACTGGCTAAAAACAGATTGGTATGGCTGTTCTTCCTGGGTATCTTTTGTTATGTAGGCACTGAGCAAGGTATTGCCAACTGGATTTCGCAATTCCTGCAAACTTACCACGAGGTAGATCCTGCGACTGCGGGCGCCTCGGTAATATCCTATTTCTGGGGATTGCTGACAATCGGTTGTTTCCTCGGATTGATCTTGCTTAAAATCTTCGATAGCCGGAAAGTACTGGTACTCTTCACCTGCGGCGGCATCGTGTCTTTATTGATGGCGTTGTTCGGCCCCAAGGAAATGGCGCTAATGGCTTTTCCGATGGCCGGTTTTTTTGCCTCGGTGATGTATTCGGTGATATTTTCATTAGCATTGAATTCAGTTCCAAAACACCACGGGACGTTTTCCGGCATTTTGTGCGCGGGCATTGCGGGCGGGGCAGTTGTGCCATTAATTGTAGGAGGGTTAGGTGAATTGGTGGGCCTGCAATTTGCCATGCTTTTCCTGCTGATCCCGCTGGGTTACATTCTCAGCATTGGTTTGTGGGCCAAACCGCTGGTTAATAATGAAACTGTTTCCAGTGTAAAACAGCTTTTCAAGCTTGGTTGAAGTACTTTCTTCTTTGTCAAACATGCGTAAGATAATCCTCCTCCTCGATTTTGCCGAAGAATACAGCAAAAGCCTGATGAAGGGTATCAATGCGTATTCCAAAGAATTCGGCCCCTGGATTTTCTGCCGCATGCCACTTTTTCATCGCGAAACGATCGGGATCGATGGCATTTTGAAGTGGGCATTGGAATGGGGGGCCGACGGCATTATAGGCCAGTTGTATAATAAGGAGATCGATAAGATCGTTTGGGCAGGGATCCCGGTCATTGCGCAGGATTTTAAGGAACGCTTCGCCGAAATCCCGAACATTACCGGAGCTTACCATGAGGCCGGACAAATGGGTGCCGACTATTTTCTGAAAAAGGGTTTTACCAACTTCGCATTCTACGGTTTCAACGACATCGTGTGGTCACGCGAGCGCGCGGAAGGTTTCGAGGAGCATTTGCGTAAGAAGGGACATAAAGTACATTACTTCGAACATAAAAAAGCCCGTTCGACGGAGCTTTGGTATTACAAACCGAGTTCGCTGAGCCGCTGGCTGAAATCGCTACCCAAGCCGATCGGTCTCATGACGTGCGACGATAACCAGGGCCAGCACATTACGGAGGCGTGTCGACACGTGGGTATACGCATACCCGACGAGGTGGCGGTTTTAGGGGTGGATAATGATGAAATGATCTGTGACCTGTCGGATCCGCCGCTGTCGAGCATCGCATTGGATGTGGAAAAGGGTGGTTATGATGCTGCTAAGCTGTTGGATCATATGATCAAACATGGTACTTCCGAATACAATGACATCGTCGTGAGACCTACGCAGGTCATAACCCGTCACTCTACAGATATTTACGCGACAAACGATGACCATATCGCTTCGTCATTAAAATACATCCACCAGAACATTGACAAAAATCTGCATGTCGATGAAGTAGTGAAACAAGTCCCGCTTTCACGCCGAGCATTGGAAAAGCGTTTTCTGGAAATCACGGGTTATCCTATTTATAAATACATATTTAACCTCCGTATTGAGAAATTCACGCAGAAATTACTCGACACCGATATGTCCGTGTTCGAAATAGCGCTGGATATGGGGCTGGGGGATAGCAAAAATATAGCCCGCCAATTCAGGCAGGTTAAGGGGTGTAGTCCTAGTGCTTATCGAAACAAATATCTGGCTGGGAAATGAAGTTTAGAGTGGAGTTCAGAGTTTAGAGTTCAGAGTTCAGAGTTTAGAGTTTAAGGATTAGAGTTTAAAATTTAAGACTTTGGGCTTTAAACTCTAAACTCTAGACTCTGAACTCTAAACTCTGAACTGTAAACTCTAGACTCTGAACTCAAAACTTTTACCAAATCACCACACGGGCTGAATCAGGCAAGATCATTTTGCTTCCTGCACCGCATGTCCATGCTGCCTGGAACTCTTTCAAATGTGGGAGCGGACCATTGATGCGGTCTTTTGCGGGAGAATGCGGGTCGGTTTGCACCTGATTTCGTAATGCCTCGTCGGTCGTGTTCATGTGCCATACCTGTGCCCAACCGAGGAAGAAACGCTGTTTCCAGTTGAAGCCATCGATCGGTTCCGGCTCTTTGCCATTGAATGATTTTTCCAAGGCATAGTATGCTAATGTCAAACCGCCGAGGTCGGCTACGTTTTCTCCGATGGTCAATGCACCGTTGATCTTGAAGCCCGGCAATGCTTCGATGCCGCTGAAATAGTCGATGTAACGTTTGGTCAGCTTGTCGAAGTTGGCGCGGTCGGCGGTTGTCCACCAGTTTTTGAGGTTGCCCTCATCATCGAATTGTGAGCCCTGGTCGTCGAATCCGTGGGTGAATTCATGCCCGATCACCGCGATGATACCGCCATAGTTGATCGCATCGTCGGCATTACGGTTGTAGAATGGGGGTTGCAAGATACCGGCAGGGAACACCACCTCGTTGTTGAGCGGGTTGTAATAGGCATTTACAGTCTGCGGCGTCATCAACCACTCCTTCTTGTCTACTTCCTTGCCGATTTTCTCAACTTGCTCTTTGTGTTGGAAGAGTGAAGCGGCGATCACGTTCTCAAAAAGCTTGTCGGGTGCGATCTCGATGGACGAATAATCCTTCCATTTATCAGGATACCCAATTTTGTACGTAAATGCTTTCAGTTTTTTGTGCGCTTTGGCCTTGGTCGAATCGCTCATCCAGGTTAGCTTGTCGATGCGCTCGCCATAAACAGTCCGCACGTTCTCGATCATTTCGGACACCTTTTTCTTATCCTCTTCCGGGAAATATTTCTTTACGAACAACTTACCCAGTGGCATGCCCAATAATCCATCGGTAGATCGGATGGCGCGTTCTACACGGCCTTTTTGCTGCTTGGTGCCACGCATCACTGTGGAGAAAAAGCGGAAATCTTCCTGGTCGTATTTTTTAGGCAGGAAACCCGCGAAAGTTGAGAGCAATTGCCATTTGGTATACAATTTCAATGTCGCAATCGGCGTCGATTTCAGAAGCTTGTTCAGGTTTTGCAGATAAGGTTTGTTCTGAACAATCAAGGTGTCTGCCTTCACATCCTGCTTGTCGGCGAATGTCTTCTGATCAAAATCGGGGATCAGCTTTTCGAAATCGGCGAATGCCATTTTGTTGTAGGTCTTCACCGGGTCGCGGAGTTCCACATTGGTCAGTTGGAGTTTCGCTACCTTGGTTTCAAAGTCGAGGACCGTCTTGCCCGGATTGACGTCAGGGAACCCTGCCATCGAGAACATTTTGTCGACATGCTGCACAAACTCGTTGCGAACCTTCACAGTACTGGAATCGGTACGGTCGTAGTAGCTTCTTTCACCCAGGCTAAGTCCGTCCTGGCCCTGGTAAAGGATATTTACCTTACTATTTCTCAAATCACCTTCCACACCGAAACCGGTTACCGATTCTACACCTACCTTCTGCATTTCGCCAGCCACAGCGGCGAGATCTTTCAATGACGCCACTGCATTGATTTTTTCGAGATAGGGTTTCAACGGCGCTAATGCTCGTTTCTCAACGGTAGCCGTATCGAGGAACGAATGGTAATAGTCGGCAATCTGTTGCTCTTCAGAACCCTTTTTCGGGTCCTTAACTTTGGTGATTTCCTCGATAATGCCTCTCAAACGGACCTCCTTGTTCTCCTTGTCGAGAATGCCAAATGCGCCCCAACGGCTTTCGGTGCCCGGGATTGGGTTTTTCTTTTTCCATCCGCCATTGGCATAGCTGTCAAAATCGTCGCAGGCCTTCGCTGTCGAATCGAGTGAGCTGACATCGAAGCCCGGTACCTTGGTGGTGTCGGTCTCTTCCTTTTCTTTTTTACATGCTGCCAGACCGACCACAAGGGCCAAAGCGGCAGCGCGGAATGCGGCTAATTTCATCGTTGACTGGATTTGTTTTTGAAGTATGTAAAGAAACTTAGTGGATTCCGCCCATCCAGCCTTTGATCGGTTTCCAGAACACGAGCAATATGAGGCCGAAGATCGTTGTAATAATGGCCACCTGGCTGAACAGTGCGGGCATTTGCAAGATGTTTTCTTCGTCAAAACCGCCTGCGAAGATCCCCGCAATGAGGTTACCGAGTGAAGCGCCTACAAACCAGATACCCATTAGTTGGCTGACATAGCGTTTCGGGGCTAGTTTGGTATAAGAGCTTAAACCAACAGGGCTTACGCACAACTCGCCGATGGTATGCAGGAAGTAAGTAAAGGTGAGGAAAAACGGCGAAGCAAGCTCGCCTTTAACAGCAATGTTGGAAGCCGCCACCATTACGAAGAAGCTTAGACCAAGCAATATCAAACCCATAGCAAACTTGACCGGAATAGACGGGTTGCGGTTTCTTGACGAAAGCGATATCCACAAACTTGCGAGTACCGGCGCAAAAATCAATACGAAAGTAGGCTGGAAATTTTGGAACCAGCTGGATGGTACTTCCCAGCCGCCAACCATTCTTTGGGTGTGGCGCTCTGCAAAGATCTGCAATGAAGTGCCGGCCTGCTCATAACCCGCCCAGAATAGTGCGATGGCGAGGAAAAGGATGATCAGCACGCCGACGCGGTATTTCTCCACAGTTGTAAGCCCGCCTGCGACGAGTATAAACAGGAAGTAGGCAGCGGAAATTGATACGATAATGACACCTGCGCCCTGTGCGAGGCCTTGCGCGGTGGTCATGTCGATAGTGCCCGAGGATTGAAGAACGATCAGGAACACGACCAGCAATGCAATTAATCCGTAACCGAGCATTTTGCTCTTGCCCGATTGCGATGCGGTAACTTCTTCACCCACCTCTTTCCCGGCAGGTACATCGCCGAGGCCTTTCAGGTGTTTGGCGCTGCCAAACCGGAATACGATCAAACCTAAGAGCATTCCCACAGCTGCGGCCCCGAAGCCCATATGCCAATTGACTTTTTCACCGAGGTAACCCACGATAGCAATGCCGAGGAAGGAACCGAGGTTGATGCCCATATAAAAGATGGAAAATGCTGCATCACGACGTGCACCGCCTTCGGGATAGAGTTCGCCAACAATAGAGCTGATGTTGGGTTTAAGAAGTCCGGTACCGACGGCGACGGTGCTTAGCCCCAGAAAGAAGATGACGGAGCCGCCTGGAATTGCCAGGATAATGTGTCCTAGCATAATAACGATGCCCCCATACCAGATGGCTTTTTTCTGACCGAGAATATTATCCGCCAGCCAACCGCCAGGCAAAGTAAGCAGGTATACCGAAGCAGTATAAAGGCCGTAAATAGCGGTCCCTTCGGCCGCACTCATTCCCATTCCTCCCCTGATATTATCAAGCAGAAAAAGCAGAAGAATAGCCCGCATGCCATAGTAGCTGAAACGTTCCCACATTTCGGCAAAGAACAAGACATACAGCCCTTTGGGATGTTTTTGGGAAATCTGTGAAGACATAGAAGAGAAGTGTTTTATTTGGTTTTTGGGGTTGTAAACAATATGTTTTGGTCGTGCAAGATAGGAATTATAGGAAAAATTTAATCACTTGGCAAAATAAAAGCGGTAGCAGTGCCGAACACTGCTACCGCTTTGAAGACACGGTTTACGAAATGCGTTACTTGACCGAAAATGATCCTTCGCCTACTGAAAAGCCTTCCGCGTAAAGCTCTATGGTGTACTTGCCGGATGTGAATGGCGCGTCGCGGTCATACAGGATGCTAACATCCTGGTTATTGTTGGAATACGCCACTTCCTTACTAATAGTATACCCCTGTTCCTGTCCGTTGTACTGGAAAACACCGGAGCCGGTTTTGCTATCGGATATGGTAGCGCCGCTTGGGTCGATGATACGCATATAGATCGTCTTGTTGTCGCTCAATGTAAGAGGGTTCTTCTCAAGAATAAAGTCTACCCTTACCTTATCCACTCTTTTGGATTTGACATTTTCGCCCTCACGCACTTTCCCTTTGGAAGAAACTGCATATACTTTCACGTTACGCGCACGCAACGCCGCAGCCATCGTGACTTTTGATTCCAGTTCTGTATTTTTCTCGACAACGCCGCTCAACGAGTCACGAACAACCTGGCGGCTGGTTTGTAACTCGGTTTTTTCCTGGGCTAATGTTTCGTTTTGGCTGATCAGCTGCTGGTTTTCTTCACGAAGCTGTGCAATCTCGGTGTCCTTTTTGGTGAGAAAATCCTCATATTCCTTGATTTTCCGACCCATTGTCATGTTGCCTTTACGCAATGCGGCACGATCGTTTTCGAGCGAGGCTTTCACTTTTTGCAATTCGGCAACATCGCCACCAAGGCCCTGTACTTCGAGGATGCGCGCGTCGAGCTGTTTAGAAATGGAGTCGAGTTTGATTTCGGAGGCTGCCAGTTCACTTACCCTTGCTGTCAGGTCAGTTTCCTGTTTTTGTGTGATGTTGTGTTCCTTATAATAAAGGTATCCGAACACGGCTGCGACAATGGTCATTAGGATCAATCCGATCACCAGACCGGTGTTACTTTTCCTTTCCATAAATAGTTGTTTAGGTTTTGGTGATATAGTTTATGGATTATGTTCAAAAAAGCGTGCCATGCTATACGCAGTATCCTTGGGACAAAAAGCAGAAATGGGCGGAAGCTTCCGCCCCCGCCCATCACTTAATCTCATATCTGGCATACTAATAATCCCCCCCGGCACCACCGCCGCCAAAACTGCCACCACCAAATCCACCAAATCCACCGCCATCGCCTCCTCCGAAGCCACCACCCCAATTTCCGGAGCTGCTGCCACGGCCTGAATGCGTGGTGTAGGGAAAGAATATTGGTGGAATGCCGCTATCGCGATAGCCTCTGTTGCCTCCGCCGCCACCTCGATTGCGGAACATAATGATGAGAATTACTACAAATACAACAAGGACGATCAGCAGGGGAGAAAAGCCTTTACCATCTCCATTGTCTTCCTTGGGATCGGCCTTGTATTCGCCGGTGGCATATTTAAATATCGTATCCACGCCGTCGCTGAGGCCCTGGTAGAACTGCCCAGCTTTGAATTGGGGCGTAATAACCTGCGAGACGATGCGCTTGGCAATAGCATCCGGGATGGCACCTTCAAGGCCGTAACCTGTGGCAATGAACACTTTTCGTTCGTTGGGTGCCCAGAGCAATACTATACCGTTGTTTTTACCCTTTTGTCCAACACCCCACGTGGTACCAAGTTTGAATGCATAGTCGGCAATGGGGTAATCTCCCAATGTGGGCACTGTGACGACCACGATTTGGGAGGATGTCGAGTCGTTGTACGCGACCAGCTTTTGTTCCAGCATGGCCCGCTCGTTGGGGTTGAGCTGGTTAGCCAGGTCGTTGACAAGCTTCGGCGGATCGGGACGGGGCGGAATGTCCTGCGCCTGCACACCAGCCAAGGCCGCAACGGTAAGCAGTATAGAAATGATGAATTGCTTCATAGGGTTAATGACCAAACGAAATATCGTCCGGAAGTTCGTTGATGTCGCCGGACTGGTAAGGGAAATGGGTCTTCAATTGTACGCCCGCCTCGATGATCCCACGACGGAGTCCTTCCTTGAATTCGCCGACTTTGAAATGGCTGAGAAGCAAATCCTTCGTGCTGTTCCAGAAATCGGCAGGCACTTTTTCGTTGATACCTTTGTCGCCGAGCACTGCAAACTTATGGTCTTCGTGAGCGAGATAGAATAGTACCCCGTTGCGTTCGGCTGTCTGATGCAGATTAAGAAAAAGAAAGATCTCCTTGGCCCGTTCCATAACATCGGGTGATGGGCATTTCGGCTCTATATGCACTTTCACTTCCCCGGAAGTTTGCTTTTCCGCTTCCTGAATTGCTTCAATAATATATTGCTGCTCTTCTTCGGTGAAAAATTGGGGTTCGGTTGCCATTGGCCGGGTTGCTTCTAAATGAGTGATAAAATGTTTGCGCCGGACTTGATAAGGAGCCCGGCGCAGATTTTAGAATTGTACGGTAGGCGCTTTGTCCGAGCCGGGAGCAGCCGTGAAGTAGCCTTTCTGCGCGAATCCGAAGACCCCGGCGAAGAGATTGGTCGGGAATGTGCGGACTTCCTGGTTGTAGTCTTTTACAACTGTATTGAACTTACCGCGTTCAACCGAAATGCGGTTTTCAGTGCCTTCGAGCTGAGCCTGTAATTCAAGGAAGTTTTGGTTGGCTTTCAAATTAGGATATTGTTCGACCGAAACGAGCAGGCGGGACAATGAACCACTTAGCTGATCCTGGGCTGCTTGGAATTTGGCGATATTTTCAGGGGTAAGCTGATCTGCACTGATGGTAGTTTGTGTTGCTTTGCTGCGCGCTTCAATTACGGCAGTCAATGTGCTTTTCTCAAAATCCGCGGCGCCTTTCACAGTATTCACCAGGTTCGGGATCAGATCCGCACGGCGTTGATATTGACTTTCTACACCTGCCCATGATTCTTTTACAACCTCATCTTTTTGCACGAGGCCATTATATTTACCGCAGCCAACGAATCCGAGAATCAGAACTACGACGATAACTGCAATGAGTCCTTTTGACATTTTGATATTCCGTTTAGAGTTATTGGATGTGGTTCAAAGTTGACCAAAGCTAGCAAAATCTTTAAGAAAAACTACATAGCCGGTTCCCTGAGCCATTATGGTCTTATTTGCACAGGATAGTGGGTTTTGAAGTGAAAACCAAGTAACTTAATCTTCCCCCACACCCGCTATGTTGTTCCAGCGGCACCAGTTGACCGACGCTTCATAGTCCATCAGGAGGCTTTCGAAATACATGGCACCCCAGGTCCAATTGATATCCAGATCATCGACTAGGTATCGGGCAGCAGTTTCCCGCTCCGCAGCAGTAATGAAGCCAGTTGCATCCAATTTATGAATAATGGCATTCACGGATTCGTCAGGAGTTTGTCCATGGATCCATTTTTCAAAAGTAGCATGGTTGTTAGCCCAGCGCCGGTCGAAATGGTGTTTAACGCCGCTCGGCTTAAACATCCGTGGGCCGTATCGTAATAGCGTCCAATGAAAAAACTCCCGTTTCAAAAGGTTGCTAATGATCGCGTCCTCACTTGCGGCGTGAGACTGGGCAACTTTGACGCCGCGATAAATGTAAGATGCCGAAATACAGCCCAGCGACAGCCAGTCGGATAGCCGTGTATCTGTAAGCGGTTCTTGAGACGGGTAGGGAATGCCCTGTTTGACAAAATTTTCTATGTAATGTTTCAATACAGAAAGTGCCCGTGTTTCCCCGCCCGCCAAATCGACAGGTAATGTCGACGGGCTTTCCTTCGGGTCGATTCCCAGTTCGGCCAGTCCGGGAAGAACGCCTGCTTCGTAGCCGGCAGGCAATACGATCTTTTCCGGCGTAGGAAATTGATCCTTAATTTTAAAGTCGTTAATCAGCCGCTGTGCAAACTCGGCAAAGCCGGAAGGTAGTTTGGAAACCGGAAAGGGCAGATCGAATGCATTGATCATCGTGTCCATCCAGAACAGTTTGATATCCACGTTTGCAATTTTGAGGTTTTTGCTCAACGAGGATTCGATGCGGGTTTCCTGCGGCGCGATTTCCTTGCTTGTGTAAACATAGTCTGCATTGTAGTCTTCAGCGAGTTGAGAGACGATGCTTTCGGGCGTGCCGGTACGTATGAGCAGGTCGCCCCCTTTTTGCCGGATATTCTGGCGAAGTTCCGCGACGGATTCGATCAGGAAATGGGCGCGTAATGCACTCGTTCTACGGAAGCCAAGTTTTGTTTTTTCAAATTGACGGGGATCAAAAACATATATTGGAATGATTTCATCGGCGGAGCCAACGGCAGAAAAAAGTGCCTGGTTATCCTTCAACCTTAAATCATTCCTGAACCAATAGACAATGCGTCGGGCCATTAATACAAACTGATAATTAAATTACTTGTTGGGATATATTATAAATGCAATTATACAAAAAATGACCCGGTCTGGAAGATCCGATCTGGAAGGCCCGGTCAGCATGGCTAGGGCCGGATATGAAAAGCCCGCTGCGAAATCGATCGGTTCGCAGCGGGCCTTCTTATGGTTTGGCAAAATCAGTAACTCAGGATCGTGAATTCCGTACGACGGTTGCGTTGGTGCTCTTCCTCGGTTTTCGCATTCGGAATGATGAGCTCTCTCTCACCATAGCCCTTGGCTATCATTCGGTCGGCGTCGATGCCTTTGGTGTTCAGGTAAGCAACTGCGGATTCGGCCCGGTTTTGCGAAAGTGTCATGTTATAGGCGTCGGTTGCGCGCGCATCCGTGTGTGAACTAAGCTCGATGGTCATAGTCGGGTTGTCTTTCAGGATCTGTACCAGTTTATCCAATTCGACTGCCGCATCGGGGCGGATATTGTATTTATTCAAGTCGTAATAAATGTTTTCCAGAACAAATGTTTTATTCAGTTCCAGCTTGTCGAGCTTGATGGTCACATTAAATGTCGTATCCGTTAATTCCTTGGTCAGAAATATCGGCGGAATATTGCGGCCCGACATCGTGAATGGCTCGCGCTTGCTGATATAGCCTTTCCGTTGTACAAGCAATTGATAAGATTTGCCTTCTTCAACCGGCTGTTTCCCAAACTTACCTTCTTTTCCAGTCGGGAATTCCGCGATTTGCGTATCCGAAGTATCAGGCAGGATATGCACCACTGCTGAATCGACTGGTGTAGGGGTTTCACCATTTTCAACCACATTCCCTGCAAGGAAGTAGCGGACTACTTTTGGCTTTCCATTAACGTAGTTCGGATTGTTTGGGTTAAGAGGGTCGTTGGGGTCGGTATGCTTGGCGACTTTCGTCGTGTCTTCTTCTTCGGGACCGGCGAAGTAGTAAATGTCATCATCTCCTTTGCCACCATCCCGGTTGGATGCGAAAAAACCTTTGTTTAGGTTTTGATAAAATACCAGCCCGAAATCGTCTTGTGGGCTGTTAAACGGTAGGCCCATATTTTCTATTGTGATTACCCCCTGGGTTCTGGTAGCTGAGAAAAGGTCCAATTTCCCAAGACCCGGATGACCATCGGAAGAGAAATAAAGTTTTCCGCCTTCGGCCACGTAAGGGAACATATCGTCACCAGCGGTATTAATATCCCTACCCATGTTTACCGGGCGGCTGAACCGACCGGAAGCATCCATGTTGGTACGGTAAATATCGATACCTCCTACACCTCCAGCGCGGTTGGATGCGAAGTAGAGTGTTTTGCCGTCACGGGAGAATGCAGGCGATCCGTCCCAGGCGAGGGAGTCGTTGACTGGAAGTGGGGCAGGAGGTGTCCATTGGCCATTGATATTGCGGCTCATATAAAGGTCGACATCCGATGAGATGTCTTTTTTCTTGCCCGTGTTGCTTCTCGCGAAAACAAGTGTTTTCCCATCAGGGGAGAATGTGGGTGAGGCGTCGTGCGCGTCTTCCGCAAAAATTTTGGGACTGAACACCACCGCATTGCCCTGAGTATTGCCTGGGTCGGAGGCGATATTCATCTTATAAAGCCCCAGCATTTGTTGGCCGTTATTGGTATAAATTTTCTCCTTTTTAGAAGCAGAAAATACAAGCTCACTGCCCAGGACAGTCGGTGCGAACTCGGACCCGGCGGTATTCAATGGCAAATCTTTCAGCTCGACCTCCATTTTCGTTGTCTTCAAACGGTCGGCGATGCGGATAATTTCAACTTCGCGTAATGCTCTCTCCTGCAAGCCCTGAGGTACATTCTGGGTTTTTGCAAATTCAGAAAACTGCGCTGACGCATCGGCATAGTCGCCGGCGGTTTTTAATGCATAGGCATATTGAAAACGGGCATCGGGATTGGTAATGCCGCCGTCAAGCGCTTGTTTATAATATGGGATAGATTCCTTAAAGCGATTGGAGAGCCGATAGGACTCTGCGATCAGGTAGCTTGTTTGCACTGGCTCATAGTTGGCTTCGGCGGCTTTCTGAAAACCCTTGATAGCCAGATCATATTCTCCGTTCGCAAATTTCTTCTGGCCGTCTTTATAAGCCTGCATCGCCGAATTGCAGCCGGACAAGTATAAACAGAGGGCAAAACAAACTAGGAGAGTAAAGTAACTCCGGAAAAGTTTCATAATGTAAAGTATAAAATCAAACGATTCGACGCGCACTTGGGTTTCTGAAAAACAATACTAATAAACAACGTTTGGAAATAAAATTCGGGATACCATATAGGAAGAATTTTATTCGAAAAATGAGCATTTCACGATTTTTTGGTGCATTTGCTTACTCAGACCTGCCGTTTACTCAAAGAGCAACGGTTACTTCCGGATTATTTTCTGACAACCTTCTGACCACTTCCCGACAATACCCGACCGGGAATGGTGGGGAAGGAATAAAAAAAGTTGCTAACGGTTTGTAAATCAAGTATAGATTATTACTTTTGCAGTCCGATTTTTCGGGAAAAGTGTTTATATAACAAACGATCGGTTAGGTAACCGAATCAAAATCAAATTGTTAAATGCCTACTATTTCACAATTAGTCCGTAAAGGTAGAGAGACCATTACATGGAAATCCAAGTCTCCGGCTTTGGATTCATGCCCTCAGCGCAGGGGCGTGTGCACCCGGGTGTACACAACTACGCCTAAGAAGCCAAACTCGGCGCTTCGTAAAGTAGCGCGTGTTCGTCTTTCGAACAACAAAGAGGTGAATGCCTACATCCCAGGTGAAGGCCACAACCTGCAAGAGCACTCGATCGTATTGATCCGCGGTGGTCGTGTGAAGGATTTACCAGGTGTTCGTTACCACATTATCCGTGGTGCATTGGATACCGCCGGTGTTAACGGTCGTAAGCAACGTCGTTCGAAATATGGTGCGAAGCGTCCAAAACCAGGACAAGCTCCGGCAGCACCAGTAAAAGGTAAGAAAAAATAAAAAGTAACTCTCTCTGCTTTTATTAAGTAATTCAATCTGATAAAAGGGAAGTAATCCTGGCATTTACCCCAGGGTGAATAAGTTGCAAAACGAAACCTCGTTAAAAAAAATTAAGACAAAATGAGAAAGTCGAAACCTAAGAAAAGATATATCCTTCCTGATCCAAAGTTCAGGGACGTACAGGTGACCAAATTCGTTAACAACCTGATGTACGAAGGAAAGAAAAGCATTGCTTTCACTATTTTCTACGATGCATTGGAATTGGTTGAGAAAAAAACCAGCGAAAATGGTCTGGAAACATGGAAAAAAGCATTGAACAACGTAACTCCTTCCGTTGAGGTTAAGAGCCGCCGCGTGGGTGGTGCTACTTTCCAGGTTCCTACTGAAGTTCGCCCTGAGCGCAAGCAGTCACTGGGTATGAAATGGTTGATCAACTATTCCCGCAAGCGTGGTGAAAAGACCATGGTTGACCGTCTGGCTGGTGAAATTATCGCTGCTGCGAAAGGTGAAGGTGCTGCTGTGAAAAAGAAAGACGATACGCACCGTATGGCAGATGCCAACAAAGCGTTCTCTCACTTCCGTTTCTAAGCGAAAGCGCAGACATATTAAGGTCGGGAACCTGGTTTATCCGGGGTCCCGATTTTATTTTAGGGGTTTTAAGAAAAATAACTTTTCCTTAATTGTTTTTATAATCAACAATTTATACTTTTGCGCTCTGAATTTTCAAAACCAGCGGTTTACGCTTAGACGAAAGTTCTGACTGCTTCGCATAGAATTGCACTTTGAATATAAAAAAACACATCACCATCGGTCATGGCACGTGATTTAAGATTAACAAGAAACATAGGTATTGCTGCGCACATTGATGCCGGTAAAACGACGACAACGGAGCGTATACTTTACTACGCAGGGGTTAGCCACAAGATCGGAGAAGTGCACGATGGTGCAGCTACGATGGACTGGATGGAGCAGGAGCAGGAGCGTGGTATCACCATTACATCCGCTGCTACGACAGTTGACTGGAACTACCGCGACGAGAAATACCACATCAACATTATCGATACCCCGGGACACGTTGACTTCACAGTAGAAGTAAACCGTTCTCTTCGTGTATTGGATGGTCTTGTGTTCCTTTTCAGTGCAGTAGATGGTGTTGAGCCTCAATCTGAAACGAACTGGCGTCTGGCTAACAACTATAATGTTGCCCGTATCGGTTTCGTGAACAAGATGGACCGTTCAGGTGCTGACTTTCTGAAAGTTTGTACTCAGGTTAAAGAAATGCTGGGCAGCTACGCTGTACCTCTTCAATTGCCGATCGGCGCGGAAGATACTTTCCGTGGTGTAGTTGACCTGGTTAACTTCCGTGGTATTGAGTGGAACGAAGCTGATAAAGGTATGACTTTCACTGAGGTGCCTATTCCTGACGATATGTTGGAAGAAGCTACTGAATGGAGAGAGAAATTGCTCGAAGCGGTTGCTGAGTTCGACGATACTTTGATGGAGAAATATTTCGAAGATCCTAACTCGATCTCGGAAGACGAAATCCTTGCTGCATTGCGCGCTGCAACTATCAGCATGAAGATTGTACCGATGGTTTGCGGTTCATCTTTCAAAAATAAAGGTGTTCAGACAATGCTTGATTACGTGATGGCTATTCTGCCTTCACCATTGGATCGTGAAAGCATTATCGGAACAGACCCACGCACAGGTAACGAGATCAGCCGTCAGCCATCTGAAAAAGATCCTTTCTGTGCATTGGCATTCAAAATTGCGACTGACCCTTACGTAGGTCGTCTATGCTTTATCCGCTCTTACTCGGGTGTTCTTGAATCGGGTTCTTATGTATTGAATAACCGTTCAGGAAACAAAGAGCGTATCTCCCGTATTTTCCAAATGCACGCTAACAAGCAAAATCAGATTGATAGGCTGGAAGCAGGCGACATTGGTGCGGTAGTGGGCTTCAAGGATATCAAAACAGGAGATACACTTTCTGAGGAAAAATCACCGATCGTATTGGAATCAATGGTGTTCCCGGAGCCGGTAATTGGTTATGCGATCGAGCCTAAGAAAGCTGCTGACAGCGATAACTTCTCAAAAGCGATCACCAAACTGATCGAAGAAGATCCAACGCTCCAGGTCGAAAGTAACGAAGAGACTGGCCAGACGATCATCAAAGGTATGGGTGAGCTTCACCTTGAAATCATCATCGACCGTATGCGTCGTGAGTTCAAAGTGGAAGTAAACCAGGGTGCTCCTCAGGTTGCTTACAAAGAGATCCTCACCAAGAATTTCGAACACCGTGAAGTTTACAAGAAACAAACGGGTGGTCGTGGTAAGTTTGCCGATATCGTATTCGAAATCGGGCCACGTGATGATAATGAAGAAGGACAAGAGCCGAAACAAGGTTTGCAGTTTGTGAACGAAGTTGTGGGTGGTGCTATCCCTCGCGAATTCATCGCTCCGGTACAAAAAGGTTTCGAAGCTGCGATGGTGAACGGTGCATTGGCAGGATATCCTCTGGATTCGATGAAAGTGCGTTTGTTCCACGGTTCATTCCACGATGTCGATTCAGATTCACTCTCTTTCGAATTGGCTGCCAAGATTGGTTTCAAAGAATCAGCTCGCCATGCAGGTTCGAAATTGATGGAGCCTATCATGCACGTAGAAGTTCTGACTCCTGACGAATACACCGGACCGATCACAGGTGACCTCAACCGGCGTCGTGGTATCATGAGAGGTATGGACTCCCGCAATGGAGCACAGGTTATCAAAGCTGATGTACCTCTTTCTGAATTGTTCGGTTATGTGACCGACCTTCGTACGATGTCATCAGGACGCGCTACTGCATCTCTGACATTCGCTTACTACGAAATCGTACCTAATAACATCGCTGACGGTGTTATCGAGAAAGCGAAAGGTCTCGTTAAAGCTTAATACAAGAAAATGCGTTGCAGGAGCAATTCTGCAACGCATTCTTTATGATATAGCCTGCGAAGTAAATGGTTCTTTCAAGGGTGTACTGCCGGAGTGATCTGGCGAGATTTTCTGAACCGGAAACAAACAAATACAATGAATCAAAAGATCCGTATCAAACTTCGGTCATTCGACCACAACTTGGTTGACAAGTCAGCTGAGAAAATCGTTAAGGCTGTAAAGGCAACAGGCGCAGTAGTAAGCGGTCCTATTCCTTTGCCTACAAAGACAGAGAAATTCACTGTTCTTCGTTCGCCGCACGTTAACAAGAAATCGAGAGAGCAATTCCAGCTTTGTACTTACAAGCGTCTGGTAGACATTTTCTCAACAAGTGCTAAAACGGTAGATGCCTTGATGAAGCTTGAATTGCCAAGCGGTGTTGATGTAGAGATCAAAGTATAGTTAATGCCGGCTTATTCATTTAAGCCACCAAATAAATTGGATGAAGGTCCGGGTTCCTCTGGAAACCACATCTGAGCTCAGAAAGCCTGACAGGCACAGGGTTACACCGATAACCAGTCAGTTTTTTCGAAATGAGGTCAGATGTTCGTTCATCTGACCTTTTTTGCTGATTATCAGCGAGAAATATTTTTGGGCTGTTAGGATGTTAAAAACGTTTTTTCTACCTTTGCAGTCCGTTTTAAAGAATAAGGGGGTTTTACCTGCTAAATTTAAATTTCAAACATGTCTGGTTTAATTGGTAAAAAAATCGGAATGACTAGTTTGTACAATGCTGACGGGCAGGCTCTGGCATGTACTGTGATCCAAGCTGGTCCTTGTGTTGTTACACAAGTTAGGTCCGAAGAAAAGGATGGCTATAAGGCTATCCAGTTAGGTTTTGGTGAGAAGAAAGAAAAGAACACCTCCCAGCCTCTGATTGGCCACTTCAAAAAAGCCAACACGACTCCCAAACAAAAATTGGTTGAGTTCAAGGAATTTGAAGTGGAACATGAACTTGGAACTTCACTATCCGTTACGGATATCTTTGAAGAAGGCGAGTTTGTTGACGTTGTGGGATCTGCCAAAGGTCGTGGTTTCCAAGGTGTTGTAAAGCGCCACGGATTCGCGGGTGTGGGTGGTCAGACGCACGGTCAGCACAACAGAGCCCGTCACCCAGGTTCGATTGGTGCTTGTTCATTCCCATCACGCGTATTCAAAGGCATTCGTATGGGTGGACGTATGGGTAACAATCGTGTAAAGATTCAGAATTTGCGTATTCTGAAAGTGATACCTGAGCAAAATATTCTCGTAGTGAGTGGCTCAGTACCGGGTTCGAAGAATTCATTTCTAATCATTGAGAAGTAGTACGATGGAACTGTCCGTATTAAATATAAAAGGGGAAGATACCGGCAAGAAGGTAAATGTGTCTGAGGAAATTTTCGGCATTGAACCTAACACGCACGCGATCTATCTCGATGTGAAGCTTTACCTGGCTAACCAACGTCAGGGAACGCACAAATCAAAAGAACGTGCAGAGATTAATCACTCTACACGTAAAATCAAACGCCAAAAAGGAACCGGCGGAGCTCGTGCAGGTAGCATTAAATCTCCGGTATTCATAGGTGGTGGCCGTATTTTTGGTCCACGTCCACGTGACTACGGTTTCAAAATCAACAAGAAAGTAAAAGCATTGGCTCGTAAGTCGGCACTTTCTGTTAAGGCGCAATCTAACGCCGTTTCTGTTTTGGAAGCATTCACTTTCGAAGCTCCTAAAACGAAGTCATTTTTGAATGTATTGAATTCACTTTCTCTTGTGAATACAAAGACATTATTGATCCTCCCAGCGATCGACAACAATGTATACCTATCCAGCCGTAACATTCCAAAAGCGAAAGTTACAACAGTGGATGCGGTTAATACATATGACCTGATGAATGCAGACCGTCTTCTGATAAGTGAATCTGCTCTTTCTATTTTGGAAACCCAATTGAACAAATAACAATGAGTGTACTGAAACGTCCGATTATAACCGAAAAGGTAACGGCTCAGGGTGGTCAAGGTAAATACGCTTTCGAAGTCTCCCTTACTGCAAACAAGGTAGAGATCAAGAAGGCTGTTGAGAAACTGTTCGGGGTTACCGTAGAAAGCGTTCACACCATGCGTAGCATTGGTAAAAGCAAATCCCGCACATCGGGAGGTAAGTTTGTGACTGGAAAAACGTCAACTATCAAAAAGGCTATCATCACAGTAGCCGAAGGCGAAGTAATCGATATTTACGGCGAAGCCTAGTTGAACGATTTCAAATCTTTAGACGAGTTTATAGCAAATGGCAGTTAAAAAATTAAAACCTACAAGTGCTGGTCAGCGTTTCCGCTCGGCTCCTACATTCGAGGAGATTACCGCGTCGAAGCCTGAGAAGAGTCTTCTGGAAACCATCAAAAGAACAGGTGGTCGTAACAGCCAGGGACATCGTACCATGCGATATATTGGTGGCGGTCACAAAAGAAAATACCGCGTTATCGATTTCAAAAGAAACCGTTTCGACGCACCCGCTACTGTACTTACAATCGAATACGATCCAAACCGTTCAGCGCGTATCGCCCTGATCCAGTTTGAAGACGAAGAAAAAAGATACATCATCGCACCAAACGGCCTGAAAGTGGGACAGGTTATCGTGTCCGGAAATTCAGTAGCTCCTGAGGTTGGCAATGCCCTTCCTTTGGGATCGATGCCGGTCGGTACAATTGTACACAACATTGAATTGACTCCTGGTAAAGGTGGTCAGTTTGCGAGAAGCGCCGGTGCTTACGCACAGCTTGTTGCGAGAGAAGGCGGTAAATATGCTGTATTGAAAATGCCATCGGGCGAAATGCGTATGGTACTTTCAACTTGCATTGCAACGGTTGGAGTTGTTTCAAATGCTAGCCATATGAATGTTTCGCTTGGAAAAGCAGGACGCAGAAGGTGGTTGGGACGTCGTCCACGCGTACGTGGTGTTGCAATGAACCCTGTTGATCACCCAATGGGTGGTGGTGAAGGCCGTTCGTCAGGAGGTCAGCCTCGTTCTAGAAATGGTCAGTTCGCGAAGGGTCTTAAGACACGTAACCGCAACAAGCATTCTGAGAAATTGATTATCAGCCGTCGTAAAAAATAAGTAGAACATGGCACGCTCATTAAAAAAAGGACCATATATCGACTTTCGTCTCGAAGCCAAAGTTGAAACGATGAACAACTCGTCGCGTAAATCTGTCATCAAGACCTGGTCGCGGCGCTCAATGATTTCGCCTGATTTTATCGGGCACACATTTGCAGTACATAACGGAAATAAGTTCATCCCTGTTTATGTAACTGAAAACATGGTAGGACACAAACTGGGCGAGTTCTCTCCAACCCGTAACTTCCGTGGCCACACCGCTAAAAAAGATAAAGGAAGAAAATAATTTGTCGACGTAGCTGGTCCTAACGGACGAGCCGATATCTGAAAAGAAACATGGAAGCAAGAGCTATATTAAAGGATGTGCCTACTTCTCCTCGCAAGATGAGATTGGTGGCCGACATGATTCGCGGACAGAAGGTCAGCAAAGCGTTGGCACTTTTGAAATTCCAACCGAGAGCTTCATCGCCGGTTTTGCACAAAGTCCTGCTTTCCGCTGTTGCCAACTGGCAGCAACAGAATGAGGGATCAAAACTGGAAGACGCTGACCTGATCGTTAAGACCGTTTTCATTGACGGTGGACGCATGTTGAAGCGTTTACGCCCTGCACCTCAGGGAAGAGCACACAGGATCCGTAAGCGTTCCAACCACATCACAATCGTGGTAGACGACGCGTCGGTGTCAGTAAATGAAGCAGTAATTAGCGAATCATAAGTAAAACGATCTATTTCGAATGGGACAAAAGGTTAATCCGATAGGTCTAAGACTAGGAATTGTTAGAGGATGGGAATCTAGCTGGTACGGAGGAAAGGACTTCTCTGACAAACTGGTTGAAGACGAAAAAATCCGTAACTACATCAAAGCACGTATCCCAAAAGGATCGATTTCAAAAGTAGTTATTGAACGTACACTTAAACGCATCACTTTAACCATCCACACTGCCCGTCCAGGTATCGTGATCGGTAAAGGTGGTAGTGAGGTTGATAAAATTAAGGAAGAGCTTAAAAAGATTACAGGGAAAGATGTGCAGATCAACATCTACGAAATCAAACGTCCTGAAATCGATGCGAAACTGGTAGGCGAAGCTATCGCTCAGCAATTGCAAGCTCGTATCTCTTACCGTCGTGCCATGAAGCAATCAATCGCTTCTGCAATGCGTGTAGGAACACAAGGAATCAAAATCCGTTTGGCGGGTCGTCTGGGTGGTGCTGAAATGGCCCGTACAGAAGAATACAAAGAGGGACGTATTCCTTTGCATACATTGAGAGCGGACATCGATTACGCAATCTCAGAAGCACAAACCATCTACGGAAAGATCGGTATTAAAGTATGGATCTTCAAAGGTGAATTGTACGGAAAGCGTGACCTTACTCCAAGCGCAGCAACTGCGGCGTCAGACAGAGCTGAAAGAAGCGCAGGTGGCGGCGAACGTGGTAATGATCGTGGTGGAAGAGGTGACAGAAGAGGCGGTCGTGACCGAAACGAGGGCGCTCCACGTGGTGAAGGAGGAGGCGGTGATGCAGATCGTCGTAAACGCAATAAGAACAAGAAGAAGTAATCAGATACTTTCCGGTATCAGACCGGTTCAAATAGATTAGAATCATGTTACAGCCGAAAAGGACAAAATTTCGCAAGCAACAAAAGAACAAAGGTTCGCACAACGGTCTCGCGACCCGCGGACATGAGATTGCTTTTGGATCGTTTGCAATAAAAGCGCTGGAACCAGGTTGGTTGACTGCTCGCCAGATCGAAGCAGCCCGTATCTCGGTAACACGTGCAATGAAACGCGAAGGTCAGGTTTGGATCCGGGTATTCCCTGACAAGCCGATCACCAAGAAACCTGCAGAGGTTCGTATGGGTAAAGGTAAAGGTGCCCCTGAGTATTGGGTAGCTCCTGTTAAGCCTGGAACTATCATTTTCGAAGCGACTGGTGTTGAGCTGGATACCGCAAACGAAGCATTGCGTTTGGCTGCACAAAAGTTGCCAATTAAGACAAAGTTCGTCGTACGCCGGGATTATCAGGAATAGAAGTTAGTCCGAACGTATCAAGAACACTAATTATTAAAAGCAATGGCTAGTAAAGAAATAAAGAATCTGTCGCAGGATCAGCTGAAAGAGCAGATCGCCCAAGAGAGAGAGCGCTTACTCCGGTTGAAATTTGCGCATGCTATTTCTCCAATTGAGAATCCTCTGCGTATTCGCGCCTCACGTAAGGAAATTGCAAGACTCTTAACCGAGCTGTCGGCTAAATCTAACCAACAGTAAACAGTTTAGAAATTATGGAGGCAACAGAAAGAAATTTACGTAAAGAGAGAATTGGCAAGGTAGTGAGCAACAAAATGGAGAAATCCTGTGTGATCACTGTCGTGCGTAAGGTGAAGCACGCCAAGTATGGTAAGTTTATGACTAAAACTACCAAACTGATGGTACACGACGAAACAAACCAAGTTGGTATCGGTGACACGATCCGTGTAATGGAAACTCGTCCGCTTAGCAAAAACAAGCGTTGGAGATTAGTAGAAATCCTTGAAAGAGCGAAGTAATCATGGTACAACAAGAATCAAGACTGTCAGTAGCCGACAACAGTGGCGCAAAGGAAGTACTCGTAATTAGGGTACTTGGCGGAACTGGAAAGCGTTACGCTTCGGTGGGCGATAAGATCGTCGTGACAGTGAAATCCGCTCTGTCTTCGAGCAACATGAAAAAAGGAACGGTTTCCAAAGCCGTGGTGGTGCGTACAAAGAAAGAAGTACGTCGTAAGGATGGAACCTACATCCGGTTTGAAGATAATGCGGCAGTTTTATTGAACAACAATGATGAGCCACGCGGTTCACGTATTTTCGGACCGGTTGCCCGGGAATTGCGCGAGAAGCAATTTATGAAAATCGTATCACTGGCACCAGAAGTGTTGTAAGAAATCAAAACATCAGTATTTCTTTAAACTGTTAAGAGAATACCTCAATGGAAAGTACAAATAAAAAAGCACCCGCCAAATTGCACGTTCGCAAGGGAGATACTGTAAAAGTTATCTCAGGTAACGCGAAAGGTGAAACAGGCGTGATCACAAAGGTGCTCGTAGAAAAACAAAGAGCTACTGTGGAAGGGGTGAACTTGATCACCAAGCACGTTAAGCCAAACGCGCAAAATCCGCAAGGTAGTATCGAAAAACGCGAAGGCGCTATTCACATCAGTAACCTGATGGTAGTTGATCCTAAAACAGGTGAAGCTTCGAGAACTGGCCGTAAAGCGAATGACAAAGGAAAACTGCAACGCTTTTCAAAAAAATCCGGAAACTTATTGTAATCCGGATTTGTCGAAGAAGCAGTTGATTTTATAACCAAGCGCGTGGGTCGGCAATCCACATAATCACTTTCAAACATGGCAGCGCCAAGATTAAAAGAGAAATACGTTAGCGAAATAGTTTCGCAATTGAAGGGGAAATTCCAGTATAAATCAACTATGCAGGTTCCCCGCCTGACAAAGATTGTTATCAATAAAGGTATCGGAGCTGCTGTTGCAGATAAGAAACTTGTTGACACCGGTGTGGAAGAATTGAGCCTGATTACAGGACAGAAAGCAATAGCTACTATCTCCAAAAAGGCGGTTTCCAACTTTAAGTTGCGTGAAAACATGCCTATCGGAGCGAAAGTAACGCTTCGTGGTGACAAGATGTACGAATTCCTTGACCGCTTGACCAGCATTGCGATGCCACGTGTACGTGACTTCAAAGGTATCAGCGATAAAGGATTCGATGGACGTGGAAATTATACGTTCGGTGTGAAGGAGCAAATCATTTTTCCTGAAATCAGCATCGAAAAAGTGAACAAGATCAGCGGTATGGATATCACTTTCGTGACATCTACTAATTCTGACGAGGAGAGCTACGAATTGCTGAAAGCATTAGGAATGCCTTTCACCAACGCGAATAAATAAGAAAATACTACAAAGATTATTTAGCGACAATGGCAAAAGAATCAGTAAAAGCACGGGAGAGAAAAAGACAAGCGCTAGTAGAACGTTATGCTGAAAAGCGTACTAAGTTGAAAGCTGCCGGTGACTGGGTTGGTCTTGACAAGTTACCACGTAACTCTTCTCCTGTACGCCTGCACAACCGGTGCAAGATCACTGGAAGACCTCGCGGTTATATGCGTAAATTCGGAATTTCCCGGGTACTCTTCCGCGACATGGCGTCAGATGGAAAAATTCCAGGAGTTACAAAATCAAGTTGGTAAGAATACTTTCAATTCTGATTTCAATTACTTAACTTTGCACTCCCGTTTAAAAGGGGGTGTTTAAACTTGGCATAAACATGTTAACGGATCCCATAGCAGACTATCTGACGAGACTCAGAAACGCTATCAAAGCGAAGCACCGGGTTGTTGAGATACCTGCATCCAACATAAAAAAAGAGATTACAAAGGTACTTTTTGACAAGGGGTACATTCAAAGCTATAAATTCGACGAGGTTGGTCCTCAGGGAGTTATTAAGATAGCTTTGAAATATAATCCTGTGACAAAGCAATCTGCAATTGTAAAATTGGAGAGGGTTAGTAAGCCTGGACTACGTAAATATTCAGGTTCATCAACACTGCCACGTGTATTAGGCGGCTTAGGAACAGTGATCATCTCTACATCGAAAGGTGTAATGACAGATAAGGAAGCTAAGACACTGAATGTGGGTGGCGAAGTGTTATGTTTCGTGTATTAATATTTAAAAGTTATTCAGGAAATGTCACGAATAGGAAATAAAGTTATCGTTTTGCCAGCGGGAGTGTCCGTATCGGTTGCAGAAGATAACACAGTATCTGTAAAGGGGCCTAAAGGGGCCCTTACCCAGGCGGTGGATACTGATATCACCGTCGAGGTTGAGGGAAGCGAGCTTAAAGTGAAGCGCCCTACAGAGCAGAAGCGTCATAAAGCGCTGCATGGTCTGTATCGCTCACTGATCAACAACATGGTGATCGGTGTAGACGCGGGTTACAAGCGTGAGCTTGAAATTATCGGAGTGGGTTACAAGGCAAGTGCGGCGAACAATGTTCTCGAACTTCAATTGGGTTACTCTCACAATATTTTCATGTCGATCCCAGAAGAGATTAAGGTTACTACTACCTCGGAAAAAGGTCAGAACCCTAAAGTTATTTTGGAAGGCATCGATAAGGAACTGATTGGTGTAGTAGCGGCGAAGATCAAATCCCTGCGTAAAGTAGAACCCTACAAAGGAAAAGGTATCCGTTTTGTTGGTGAAGTGGTCCGTCGTAAAGCAGGTAAGTCTGCTTCTAAGAAATAGTGCGTAGCCACCGATCAATGTTATAAACTAGTAAGATAAGATTAAAGATGGCTAACGCAAAAGCAGATAGAAGACAACGCCTGAAACTTCACATCCGTAAACGGGTGAAGGGAAGCGCAGAACGTCCAAGACTTTCGGTCTTCCGTTCAAACACCAGCATATATGCTCAGATCATTGATGACATTAAAGGGATTACCCTTGCAAGTGCATCATCGGTAGATCTGGGAGGCAGAAAAGAAAACTCAAACGTTGAAGTTGCTGCCCAGGTAGGTAAAAAGATCGCTGAAAAAGCGCAGGAAGCAGGTATCCAGGCAGTGGTTTTCGACCGTAACGGATATTTGTACCACGGTAAGGTAAAAGCATTGGCCGACGGAGCTCGTGAGGGTGGCCTGAAATTCTAAGTATAACAAAGACTATGTCTACAAATACAAGACCTTCAAAGGTTAACGAATCAGACCTGAAAGAGCGCGTAGTAGCGATCAACAGGGTAGCAAAAGTAGTAAAAGGTGGTCGTCGTTTCAGCTTCTCCGCCATTGTGGTTGTGGGAGACGGAAATGGGGTTGTAGGTTACGGATTGGGCAAAGCCAATGAGGTGACTGACGCGATCGCCAAAGGAATTGACGATGCTAAGAAAAACCTGATCCAAGTTCCTATGCTTAAACATACCGTTCCTCACGAAATGGAGGGTAAGTTCAGCGGTGGTTTCGTTCTGATCAAGCCGGCAGCTCCTGGAACGGGAGTACTGGCAGGTGGCCCAATGCGTGCAGTATTGGAAAGCGCAGGGATCAAAGACGTCCTTGCGAAATCCAAAGGTTCGTCGAACCCCCACAACGTAATCAAGGCTACTATTGACGCTCTTTTGAAGATGAGAGCTCCGCATCAGGTTGCTTTCCAACGCGGCGTTAAATTGGAAAAAGTATTCAACGGATAATCCTTCGGGATTATCCTCAATCTGAGAGTAATCATGTCAAAAGTACGTATTACACAAGTTAAAAGCACAATTGACCGTCCTGAGAGACAAAAGCTGACGATTAAAGCGTTGGGTCTTGGTAAACTGAACCGGTCTGTTGAGAAAGAAAACAGCGATGCCATCGCGGGAATGATCCGTAAGGTAAGCCACTTGGTTAAAGTCGAAGAAATCTAATATTCCAATAGTATGAATTTAAGTTCATTAAAACCGGCTGCTGGTTCCGTAAAGGTAGGAAAGCGGGTTGGACGTGGCCAGGGCTCAGGTAAAGGGGGCACTGCTGCACGTGGACACAAAGGAGCGCAGTCGCGCTCAGGTTACAGTCGCAAGCTGGGCTTCGAAGGTGGTCAGATGCCTCTTCAAAGACGTTTGCCGAAATTCGGTTTCAACAACATCAACCGCGTTGAATACAAGGCGTTGAACCTGGATGCAATCCAGGCATTGGTTGAAAAAACCGGAGTTGCGGTAGTAACGTTGGATCTGATTCGTGAAAATGGTCTCAGCGCAAAGAATGACCTGGTCAAAATCTTGAACAGAGGTCAGATTTCTTCTGCTGTTGAAGTTCAGGCCCATGGGTTTTCAGCATCGGCTATCGAGTCGATTGAGAAGGCAGGTGGCAAAGCAGTCAAATTGTAATTTAGCTGCTTTACCGACAGAATTTGTTTACTTTGAACAGAGCGTTGTAAGCCCAGAAGATGAAACGATTTTTAGAGACAATAAAACACATATTTGCGATTGAGGAGTTGAGAACACGTATTCTCAACACTCTTTTGTTTATAACGATCTTCCGGTTGGGGTCTTACGTTGCGTTGCCAGGTGTTGAACCTGATCAAATGAATGTATCCACTCAGGGATTGTTGGGGTTGCTGGATACTTTCTTAGGTGGAGCTTTTAGCAAGGCTTCCATTTTTGCGTTAGGTATCATGCCTTACATTTCTGCTTCAATTGCCATCCAGCTGCTGACTATGGCTTTGCCTTATTTCCAGAAGATGCAAAAGGAGGGGGAATCAGGCCGTAAGAAGCTAAATCAGATTACCCGGGTTCTGACAATCGTTGTTACACTTGTTCAGGGTACTGCTTATTTAAATACGACTGTACCTGACGAGGCTCTTTTGGTTTCCAGAAGCATGTTCACAATTTCTTCTGTATTTGTGCTTACTGCCGGCACCATGTTCTGCATGTGGCTTGGAGAAAGGATTACAGACAAGGGAATCGGTAATGGTATTTCGATGCTGATTATGATCGGTATCGTTTCGCGTTTCCCAGGTGCGATCTACAAAGAATTCGTATCAAGAGGTAGTGGTGGGATTCTGATATTTGTATTGGAAATCGTAGCCCTATACTTTGTAATTATGGGGGCTGTAATGTTAACTCAGGCTGTTCGCCGGATTCCTATCCAGTATGCAAAGCAAGTGGTAGGTAACCGTGTAATGGGTGGGCAACGCCAGTATCTTCCACTGAAATTGAATGCAGCAGGTGTAATGCCGATCATTTTCGCTCAGGCTTTGATGTTCATCCCTTCATTGGGCGCATCTTACTTCGCTGAGAAAAGTGATTTCGCCAGCAACGTAGCTACGATTTTCGCAAACTACACGACCTGGCAGTATAACCTGTTGTTTGCAGTATTGATTATTGTTTTTACGTTCTTCTATACGGCTATTTCGGTAAATCCTCAGCAGATTGCCGATGATATGAAACGTGGAGGTGGGTTTATCCCGGGTGTGAAACCAGGTCAGCAGACTTCTGAATACATTAGTTCTATTCTGGACCGTATCACTTTCCCTGGTGCGTTGATGCTGGCGGTTGTTGCAACCTTGCCTGCATTTGCAAGCCTACTGGGAATTTCGACAGACTTCGCTCACTTTTTCGGCGGAACTTCGTTGCTGATCATGGTAGGTGTTGTGTTGGATACGCTTCAACAAGTTGAAAGCTACCTGTTGATGCGCCGTTATGAAGGTTTGATGAAGTCGGGGCGGGTAAAAGGACGCACCGAGAGCGTAGCAATCTGAAATGATTTATCTTAAGACAGAAGAGGAAATCAACCTGATAAAGGTTAGTGCTCAACTGCTCGGCAAGGCACATGCGGAAGTAGCTACATGGGTGAAACCAGGTGTTACAACCGGAAAGTTGGATGCAGTTGCTGAGGAATATATCAGAGATAACGGTGGAGTCCCTTCATTCAAGGGATTCAACAAGTTTCCAGCCTCTCTTTGTATTTCGGTCAATGAAGTTGTGGTCCACGGTATACCAGGGGGCTACGTGCTGAAAGAGGGGGACATCGTTTCGATAGATTGCGGGGTTAAGCTGAATGGCTATCATAGCGACAGCGCTTACACTTATCCCGTGGGAGAAGTATCTAAGGAGGTGATGAATCTCTTGACCACAACCAAGAAGTCCCTATATAGGGGAATTGAGCAGGCGGTGGATGGTCTTAGGATTGGCGACATCGGCCACGCGGTTCAAAGTTTTGTAGAAGATCGTGGTTATACTGTAGTGAGGGAGCTTGTAGGGCACGGGGTTGGAAGAGATTTGCACGAAGCGCCTGAGGTACCAAACTATGGAAAGCGGGGTAAAGGAATACGATTAAGAGAAGGAATGGTTTTGGCTATCGAGCCGATGATCAACCTGGGAGCAAAAGCAGTAGTGCAAGAGCGCGATGGCTGGACGATCAGGACCAACGACAAAAAGTATTCTGCGCATTTTGAACATACCGTGGTTGTGAGGAAAGGAAAGGCGGAGATTCTGACAACATTCGATTACATTGAAAAAGTGACGGCCAACACCAGCCTTATGGTTGAAGTACAGTAACAAACGCTACGAATGGCAAAACAAGCATCAATCGAACAAGATGGAGTAATTCTCGAAGCATTGTCAAACGCAATGTTTCGTGTTGTATTAGAGAACAAGCATGAAGTGATAGCGCATATCTCCGGTAAAATGAGAATGCACTATATCAAAATATTGCCGGGTGACAGAGTAAAGCTGGAAATGTCCCCTTATGACTTATCGAAAGCCCGGATTACATATCGGTATAAGTAAGGAGATTGATTACCTTAAATTAACACAAAGTTTAATCAGATGAAAGTCAAAGCATCAGTTAAGAAACGCAGTGAAGACTGCAAGGTTATCCGCCGGAAGGGTAAGGTGTATGTTATTAACAAGAAGAACCCACGGTATAAACAAAGACAAGGATAATAATTATGGCACGTATTGCAGGAGTAGATATTCCAGACCGTAAAAGAGGTGAGATCTCATTGACTTACATTTTCGGAATCGGCCGTAGTTCGGCTAAGAAGATTCTTGGAAAAGCGGGTGTTGATTTGAACAAGAAAGTAATCGATTGGACCGACGACGAGTCTGGTGCAATTCGTGGGGTCATTGCCGGAGAATTCAAAGTAGAAGGCGCTCTTAAGTCTGAAGTTCAGTTGAGCATTAAGCGTCTTATGGACATTGCTTGTTATCGTGGCCTTCGTCACCGTAAAGGATTGCCTTTGCGTGGTCAAAGAACGAAAAACAACTCACGTACTCGTAAGGGTAAACGCAAAACAATCGCTAACAAGAAAAAGGCTACTAAATAAATAATGAGCGGTGGAGCGATCCCTGTCTTATTCGAAGAGCAATGGCACAGAATAAAAGAAAAGATAAAGCAAAAAAGAGAGTGGTTGTTGTGGAACCTGTTGGTCAGGTACACATTAAGGCTTCTTTCAATAATATCATAATTTCAATTACTAACAGCAACGGACAAGTTATTTCTTGGGGTTCTGCAGGTAAAATGGGATTCCGTGGTTCTAAGAAGAACACGCCTTACGCAGCACAAACTGCTGCACAGAGCGCAGCGCAGGTTGCGTTCGACCTTGGAATGCGTAAAGCTGAGGTTTTCGTAAAAGGACCAGGATCAGGCCGTGAATCGGCGATCCGTACTATCCAAAATGCAGGTATCGAAGTGACCACAATCCGTGATATCACTCCGCTTCCGCACAACGGATGCCGTCCTCCAAAACGTCGTAGAGTATAGTAGTTATAGTACCGCATAGGTACCCATTCGTAATTTGGACACTGGGGTTACAGAATGGTTTTTTTCAATTTAGTTAACAAAAAGTTTTAATGGCACGTTATACAGGTCCCAAAACCAAAGTTGCAAGACGTTATGGAGAGCCCATTCTGGGCCCAAGCAAAGCGCTTGCGAAGAAGAATTACCCTGCCGGAATGCACGGAAAGGGTCGTCGTTCCAAGAAGTCAGAGTATGCTCTGCAATTGGCGGAAAAACAAAAAGTGAAATTCATCTACGGTATTCTTGAAAGACAATTCCGTAGCTTGTTTGAGAAGGCTTCTGTAAAAGAAGGCCTTACAGGTGAAAACCTTTTGAGATACTGCGAAGCCCGTCTCGATAATACAGTTTACCGTTTGGGAATTGCGCCTACACGTCGTGCTGCCCGTCAGTTGGTGTCCCATAAGCATATCCTGGTTGATGGTGAAATTGTAAACATTCCTTCTTACTCATTGCGTCCAGGGCAGGTTGTTACCGTTCGTGAGAAATCAAAATCTCTTGAAGCAGTAACTGATAGCCTCGCCGGACATAGTTCCAAAGGTTTTAATTGGTTAGAATGGGACGGTCAGCAATTGACTGGTAAGTTCGTTACATTCCCGGACCGTGAATCAATTCCGGAAAACATCAACGAGCAACTGATCGTTGAATTGTATTCTAAATAATAATCTTCATATTACATGCACTCCCCGAAATTTCGGGGCAGTGCTTTTTTTGCCGGCAACGGCCAAATTTGCGATCGCAAAGGTAAGGTAGCGTGATCAACTATCATTTACTACTATAAAAGGAGCAAGGACTATGTCAATATTAGCTTTCCAAATGCCTGATAAGGTCGTCATGGAGAAAGCAGACGACTTTCACGGGTTGTTTGAGTTTAAGCCTTTAGAGAAAGGGTACGGCGTAACCATTGGTAATGCGTTGCGTAGGATTCTCCTTTCTTCTTTGGAGGGTTATGCCATCACGAGCGTGAAGTTCCCTGGCGTTCTTCATGAATTTTCTTCTATCGAAGGTATAGTTGAGGATGTTACAGAAATCATCCTGAATCTGAAAATGGTTCGTTTTAAAAAAGTTTCTGACCTGAGTGAGAGTAGAATCGTGGTAAATCTCAAAAATGTATCGGTGATCACTGCCGGAGACATTGGCAAGTTTACAAGCGCATTTGAGGTTTTGAACCCAGATCAGGTCATTTGTCATATAGATGACCAGAAGGAGTTCGAAATGGAACTTCTCCTTGACAAAGGTAGAGGTTACGTACCTGCTGATGAGCCAAGAGCTAATGAATTGCCTTTCGGTTATATCGCGGTCGATTCTATCTATACCCCAATCAAGAATGTGAAATACAGTGTGGAAAACACACGTGTGGAACAGCGTACGGACTACGAACGTCTTTTAATAGACATCCAGACGGATGGTTCAATCCACCCTGAAGACGCATTGAAAGGAGCTGCTAATATTTTGATTCAGCACTTCATGCTGTTCTCTGACCAAACTATGACGTTTGAGAAACAGAAAGCGGAAGAAGATAATCAGGTTGACGAAGAAATGCTGCGTATGAGAAAACTACTGAAGACTTCATTGTCTGAACTAGATCTTTCGGTACGCGCTTACAACTGTTTGAAATCAGCGGATGTTAAATCCCTTGGGGATCTGGTAAGACTTGAAATTTCGGATATGATGAAATTCCGGAACTTCGGTAAAAAATCTCTTACCGAGTTGGAGCAACTTGTTGCTGACAAACAACTCACATTTGGAATGGACGTGTCGAAATACCGTCTGGACGAGGATTAATTAAATTCCATCATAAGTATGTATTCTGAAGCGCGCCTGTCGCAGCTCGAAGCAACTAAACAACAAAACAATGAGACACGGTAAGAAGGACAATCACTTAGGAAGAACCGCATCACACCGCAAGGCGATGCTGTCAAACATGGCTTCCTCTTTGATCCTCCACAAAAGAATTGAAACAACCCTGGCAAAGGCAAAAGAACTTCGTAAGTTCGTGGAGCCCTTGCTGACTCGTGCAAAAGAGGATTCTACCCACAACAGAAGGATAGCGTTCTCTTATTTGAAAGACAAAGAATCGACGAAAGAGCTTTTCGGAGTAGTTTCAGATAAAATTGCATCTCGTCCGGGCGGATACACCCGTATCATCAAGCTGGGCAACCGTTTGGGTGACGCGGCCGAAACCGCGCTGATCGAACTAGTTGATTTCAACGATGCACTGTTGCTTGCCAATGCTGACAAACCTGCTAAGACTCGTCGTAGCAGAAGAGGTGGTAAGAAAGCCGAAGGCGCTACTGAAGCGGCTCCCGCTAAGAAGGAAGACCATCCGATTGTAGCGGAAACCGAAGCAGCGGCTGAGGAAGAAGCTCCAAAAACAGAAGAAACACCAGGCGAAACTGAAAAGGAATAGTTTGGAAATCGGAAATTGAAATATATGAAAGGGTTGAACGATGTCGTTTAACCCTTTTTTTTGAGTGAAAAGTCGTATTTTTGCACCAAAATTTAGCCGGCTGCCGCAAAATGGCCTCAAACAAACCGGAAAACAGATTAAACCATAATATGAATCAGAAAAAGGAAGCTCTGTTGTTGCTAGAAGACGGAACAGCATACAAAGGACTCGCTTTGGGTAAAAGTGGAACCACAGGTGGCGAAATTTGCTTTAATACAGGCATGACGGGCTACCAGGAAATCTACACCGACCCTTCCTATTACGGTCAGATTATCGTGAACACCAATTCGCACATCGGTAACTACGGTGTGCAGTTGGAAGACGAGGAGGAATCTGGCTCGGTAAAGATCCGTGGGATGGTTTGTAACACATTCTCACAGATCTACTCGCGCGACACCGCTGATTTCTCCCTGCAAGAGTATTTCGAAAGGGCTAACATCGTTGGTATTAGTAATGTAGATACGCGCCATCTGGTACGCCATGTACGCGAGAAGGGCGTAATGAATGCCATTATCTCTTCTGAGATCCTCGACGAAGTTGAACTCATGAAAGAATTGAGAAAGATCCCTTCCATGGATGGATTGGAGCTTTCTTCAGAAGTGACAACCGAAGAGCCTTACTACATGGGCGATGAATCCACGGCGAAATGGCGCGTGGCAGTAATGGATTATGGCATCAAGAAAAGCATTCTGCTGAACCTGACGTCGAGGGGTTGCTACTGTAAGGTTTTCCCTGCCAAAACTTCATATGAAGAGGTGATGGAATGGAACCCCGACGGCTTTTTTATCTCAAACGGTCCGGGCGATCCTTCCGCAATGTCATATGCGGTTGAAAGCGTAACACAAATGGTGAAAACGAACAAGCCACTTTTCGGTATCTGTCTGGGACATCAACTACTCGCATTGTCCAGCGGCATTAACACTTATAAAATGCACCATGGCCACCGTGGTTTAAACCACCCGGTGAAAAATTTAATCACAGGTCTTTGTGAGATCACTTCACAAAACCACGGTTTTGCAGTGAAGCCTGATGAGATAGAAAGCCACGCTGATATTGAAGTAACGCACATTAACCTGAACGATAAGACCATCGAAGGGATCCGCAGAAAGGATTACCCCGCGTTCTCGGTGCAATATCATCCGGAGGCTTCGCCAGGTCCGCATGATTCACGTTACTTGTTTGATGAATTCATCAAGCTGCTGAGCGCGGCAAGTTAAGAATACGTTAAATCCCTCTGCCAGTAAGCGGAGGGATTTTCTTTGATACAACTACAAAACGCGAAAATCGACCTGGAAATGACCTGATTAGCGGTATTATCGTCGACCGAAAATCAAGTGGAGTTTATGGATGACGATTTTTTTGTGTTATTTTGTACCGTTAAGCTAATTCCAATTTTTAATCAAACCACAAGCTGCAAATGAGTACGATTCAGTCAGTACATGCAAGACAAATTCTGGATTCAAGAGGAAACCCTACAATAGAAGTTGATATTCGTACCGAGAATGGTTATCTGGGACGCGCTGCCGTTCCTTCCGGAGCTTCTACCGGTAAGCACGAGGCAGTTGAACTACGCGATGACGACAAGAGCGTTTATGTTGGAAAAGGAGTTTTGAAAGCAGTCGAAAATGTAAACGACATCATTTTCCCTGAACTGATCGGCTGCTCCGTATTCGAGCAGAACCTCATTGATAAAATCATGCTGGAACTGGATGGCACGCCTAACAAAGCAAAGTTGGGTGCTAATGCTATTCTGGGTGTGTCTCTAGCTGCTGCGAAGGCTGCTGCTCAGGAAGCAAATCTTCCATTGTACCGTTACGTCGGTGGTACCAATGCAAACACATTGCCGGTACCGATGATGAACATCCTGAATGGAGGTAGCCACGCAGACAACTCTATCGATTTCCAGGAATTCATGATTATGCCTGTGAAAGCGGATACATTCTCTCAGTCGTTGCGCATGGGTGTTGAGGTTTTCCATACTTTGAAAACCGTTTTGAAAAGCAAAGGGTATTCGACCAACGTGGGTGATGAAGGTGGTTTTGCACCAAACATCAAATCCAACGAAGAAGCGATCGAGGTTGTACTTCAGGCAATCGAGAAAGCAGGTTATAAGCCAGGCGAAGATATCTTCATTGCAATGGATGCCGCTGTTTCTGAATTCTACGAAGACGGTCTGTACCACTTCAAAAAATCAGATGGCCGGAAGTTGAGCTCCGACGAAATGGCCGACTACTGGACTCAGTGGGTAGCTAAATATCCAATCATCTCTATCGAGGATGGAATGGACGAAGATGACTGGGCAGGTTGGAAGACTTTGACAGAATCAGTTGGCCACAAAACCCAGCTGGTAGGTGACGACTTGTTCGTGACCAATGTAACCCGTCTGCAACAAGGCATCGAATCACAAATCGCGAACGCGGTATTGGTGAAAGTAAATCAGATCGGCTCTTTGACCGAAACTATCGATACGGTAAACCTTGCAAAACGCAACAGCTATAAGAGCATTATGTCGCACCGCTCAGGTGAAACAGAAGATTCGACTATCGCTGACCTTGCCGTTGCATTGAACACAGGCCAGATCAAAACAGGTTCGGCTTCACGTTCGGATCGTATGGCGAAATACAACCAGCTACTTCGTATCGAAGAAGAACTGGGCGAAAGCGCATACTTCCCGGGATTGAAATTCTAATCAAAATCATGTAAGAGCCGGAGCCCAGTGCTCCGGTTCTTGTTTCAGGGCATTTCGATATGAAAAACCATTCATTCTGGTCTCTGCACACATTAAAGAACTTCTATATCACCACGTTCGTCGTGTGGCTGATATGGATACTGTTCCTCGACAACAACAATATCCGGATCGTACTTTCCAACCGCATGAAAATGACGGAGCTCGAAAAGGAGAAGGCGATTCTTAAAGATAAGATCCGGGAAGTGAAGAAGGAGCGGAATGAGGTTTTCGGGAATCCGAAAATGCTTGAAAAATGGGCGCGTGAAAAGTTTATGATGCGCAGGCCCAACGAAGAAGTATACGTGATTGTGGACGAAAACAATCAGCCTGTAGAAAGCAAAAAAGAGGAGTAAAATATCACTCTTGATATAACATTTTAATTCAGCATACATTGAGCAAGAAAGTCATCCTCATCATCATGGACGGCTGGGGAATCGCCAAGTCCGGCGAAGAAAGCCGTTCCGCCGTTTTAGCGGCGAATACCCCATTTTACGATTCCATCCTTCAAAAATATCCGCATAGCAAGCTCGAAGCGAGTGGCCTGGCCGTGGGCCTGCCCGATGGCCAAATGGGTAACTCCGAGGTAGGGCATACCAACCTCGGTGCGGGACGTGTCGTCTATCAGGATTTGGTTAAGATTAATCTTGCTGTTTCCGAAGGTACGCTTGGCCAGGAGCCTGCGCTGGTTAATGCATTGGATTATGCCAGAGCAGAAGGTAAGAAAGTGCACTTCATCGGTTTGGTTTCCGACGGTGGCGTGCATTCGCATATCGATCATTTGAAAGGCCTTTGTCAAATCGCTGCCGACCGAGGTCTGAGTGATGTATTTATACACGCATTCACCGATGGCCGTGATACCGACCCCAAAAGCGGCTTGGGCTTCCTCACAGAATTGAGTGAGTCGATGGCGCAAAGCACTGGTCGCATTGCCAGCATTACCGGTCGCTATTACGCAATGGACCGGGATAAGCGTTGGGAACGTGTCAAACTTGCCTACGACGCGCTTGTGCACGGCGAAGGGAGGCATGTAGCCGCAAGTGATGTTTTGCACGCAGTAAAGGCGTCTTACGAAGAGGGTGCAACCGATGAATTCATCACGCCGATCATAGCTACCAATGCCGATGGTTCTCCGCTAGCATTGATCCAGGACGGCGATGTGGTACTTTGCTTCAACTTCCGCACCGACCGCGGCCGCGAGATCACGCAAGCGCTTACGCAGCAGGATTTCCACGAGCAGAATATGCACAAGCTGAATTTGAAGTACATTACCATGACCAACTATGATGATACTTTCAAAGGCGTAGATGTAATTTTCGATAAGGATAATCTCAATAATACGTTGGGGGAGGTGCTTGAAGGAGCTGGTAAAAAGCAGATCCGCATTGCCGAAACCGAGAAATACCCGCACGTGACGTTTTTCTTCTCCGGAGGTCGCGAGAAGCCTTTCGAAGGAGAAAGCCGTTTGTTGTGCCCATCACCCAAAGTGGCTACTTATGATTTGCAGCCCGAAATGTCGGCGTTCGATATCCGCGACGCCATTGTTCCTGAATTGGTAAGGGAAGAGGTGGACTTTGTTTGCCTCAACTTTGCAAACCCGGATATGGTAGGGCACACAGGCATTTTCGAAGCAGCTGTGAAGGCATGCGAAACGGTCGATCAATGCGTGCAGGCTGTGGTTACAACCGGTTTGGACCATGGCTATTCATCGATCATCATCGCCGATCACGGGAATTCCGATTATATGTCGAATGACGACGGTTCACCAAATACGGCGCATTCATTGAATCTTGTGCCGTGTATTCTGGTCGACAACGAATACCAAAAGCCGATCAACAATGGCAAGCTGGCCGACATAGCGCCAACCATTCTGGCTTTAATGGGAATAGAGAAACCCGTAGAAATGACAGGTATTAGCATTCTCTAAACTTTTAAGGCATCTATTGATGTTAACCAGCAGAGAGTCCGACGGGCTCTCTGTTTTTTTAGCCACAGATCAACTCCATGAATTACCGCTTCTTCCATATCGTCGCAGCTTTTCTGTTTCTTTTTTTGATTTCCTGTGCTCCGGAAGGATCGAGCGACGATGGACCCAAGGCATATTTTGATTTGAAGGGATTTATTCAAAATCAGATCGTGTACCTGAATGATAAAAGGCCAGAGGTGAACAAAACGGCAGTTTTAGGAGGCAAACATGAAGCTTCAAAGACACGGGATATCGACTGGAAGAAAGAGTTGGAACTGTTCGTACAGGCTGATATCAACAAGCCTTCCTATCGGCAGAGTTACGAGATAGTCCAAAATGGGCCGACGCGTTATGAATACCGGCTCAAACCAGGCAGCGATCTGCCGGTAGCTTATCTAAAAATAGAAACAGATTCTGTTTTAAGACAGCCTTTATATGTAGAGGCGTTGATTCGCGCAAAGAACAAAATCTATGATTCAGAAAAGAAAGTAGTAATGCAGGCCGCCAAGCACGGTAATCTTTTGGGAGTGACCTCTTATTCTGTGGATGGTTACCAAAAGCTAATCTTTGTAGAAAGGAAGCTCTTTCATATAAAAGGTGAAATAGGATTTTAACCGGTTAATTGCATTATCCCTCCTGTACTCTTACACCATAATTTGTGGTAACATTACCCAATTTTCTAAATGCGCGTCTGAGATAGCCATCGGTCCGATAGAATTTCCAAATTTCAAAATTATCTTATTAAAAGGGCCAAATTCGTGAGAATGAGGCCTTTTTGATTTTCGGCCGTGTGTGACTGATCTTCCACTCATAAATGGATATTGGCTTCGCGCACTGAGCGGCACAGAATTGTTTCATTTAAAGCAGAAATGCATGTAGACCCGGATTTGTTTTAACCTGTCTCATGAGAAACTAAATCACACAAGTAAACTTAAAATCAATGCAACAAGAACAGAAAAATAAGCAGAGCATAGCCTGGGCAATGGTAGTTGTCCTGGGGCTTGCAACAGCCATGTTTGGCTACCTGTTTACAACTCAAAAACAGGAGTTGACCCAGCAAGAGTCAATGGTAGTCGAAAAAGCACGGGAGTTGGCTGTAACCAAAACTAAACTGGATTCTATTTCGACGGTACTCGATGCGAAAATTGCGGAAGTTGAAAAATTGGGAGGCGACGTTACGGAACTGACCAAAATGAAAGAGAAGCTTGAAGGTGATAAATTAGCATTCAGCCGCAGCAGAAGAGTTGAAACGAATAAGTATCTCGGCAAGATTAAGGAATACGAAAAATTCCTGACAGAAAAAGATGAAATGATCGCACAGCTGAAAGCTGAAAACGAGCAACTGGTAGCTACTAATGATTCTTTGCACACACATGTAGGATCACTTACCAGTGAACGCGAGCGACTGGTACAACGCCAGGCTGAATTGACTGACTCTGTAACTACATTTACCGCAGCTAATCAGGAACTTAGCGCGAAAGTAAGCAAAGCGGCTTCTTTGAAAGCGCAGAATCTGAAAATTCTGACTGTGAATTCAAGAGGTAAAACCAAAGATCGTGAGGAGTACAAAGCCAGCCGTGTGGACAAGTTGAAACTGGTGTTCAACCTGCCTGAGAACGAATTGACTGCACAGGAAGCTAAAGACATTTATGTGAGAGTGCTGGATCCGGACGGAGCTGTTATCGCTGACGATGCGACGGGTTCAGGCGAATTTGAAATCGATGGCGCACCATCCAAGTTCACTTCCCGCGAGTCTATCGCTTATCAGAACAACAACCAGAAAGTGGAAATGTTGTATGACAACACTGGCAAGTTCCGCCCAGGAAAATATAATGTGGAGCTTTATGCCGAAGGTTACAAAATTGGTGGTGGTAACTTTACCATCAAGAAATAAGACATAACTTCACACCATGCATAGCTATGAGGCCGCCGATCGACGATCGGTGGCCTTTCTTTTTGCTATGTCCGCTTCGTTTGCTCATTAATAATATCAATGAAATGCCGGAGCTCTTCGGTCCGTTGAGGACCGGATTCCGGATACGTCATCTTCATCTTCTTCAATTCTTCGGCAACAATTTTGGCGACGGTCAGTCGAAGGTTTTTCTTGTCATCGGCTGGAATAACGTACCATGGTGCCTTATTTGACGCCGTGGCATTGATGCAATCCTCATAAGCCTGCATATATTCCGCCCATTTATCCCGCACTTTCACGTCCTGTTCTTCAAATTTCCAGTTTTTGGAAGGATCTTCAATGCGTTCGATCAAACGCTTGGCCTGTTCTTCCTTGGATACATTCAGAAAGAACTTGATGACACGGATACCATTTCTGTAAAGGTATTTTTCAAGATTTCGAATATCGGAGTAACGGTGTTTCCATAACTTTTCCATATCCTCGGTCAGTTCAGCGGGGAGCCGCTGTGACTGGGTCAGGATTTCGGGCTGTACTTTTACGACAAGCACCTCTTCATAGTAGCTGCGGTTGAATATTGTAATCGTACCTCGCTGAGGTAATGCAAGATTGGTGCGCCAGAGAAAGTCATGGCCTAACTCGGTTTCTGTCGGACGTTTGAATGAATGGATTTTAACTCCCACAGGATTGACGCCGGAAAGCACGTGCTTAATTGTGCCATCCTTGCCCGCCGCGTCCATTGCCTGGAAGATCACCAGCAAACCGTAGCGATTGTGTGCGTACATCATACTCTGCAATTCATCGAGCTCTTTGGCCGACTCGTCCTGCATGGCTTCGTACTCAGCTTTGTCTGCGTAAATATCCTTAAACTTTGTTTTGGCCTTACTGATATCAAATTTCTTGCTACCGTCGAAGCGGTAATCATCCGAATTAAAGTCCGACATGTCAGTACAATTTAAGTGAATGGATAATTGATTAATGTGCTTTCAAGAATGCCACGAGCTTCGCAAATGCCCGGCCGCGGTGGCTCAACTCGGATTTTTCCTGCATGGTCATCTCGGCGAATGTGCGTGAATGGCCTTTGGGGACAAATACGGGATCGTAGCCAAAGCCATTGGTTCCGCGTTTGTCATCGATAATGCTCCCTTCTACGCTGCCTTCGAATTGATAATATTCACCTTCGAGTGACAAAGTAATGACGGTGAGAAACCGGGCCGTGCGATTTTGTTCGCTGGCCAGCTTATTCAAGAGTAGTCCGATATTATCATTGGAATCCCGCTGCTCGCCGGCGTAGCGTGCGGATTTGACGCCCGGTTCACCGTTCAATGCGTCCACCACAAGTCCGGTATCGTCGGCAAAGCAATCGATTGCGAAATTGTCCCGTACATAGCGTGCCTTTTCGTGCGAATTTTCCGCAATGGTATCAAACGGTTCAGGGATATCGACATTGCAGCCGATGTCGGCCAAAGTGACTAGCTCGAACTGATCGCCCAGTAAGGCCTGAATTTCTTCCAGTTTATGCAGGTTATTAGTAGCAAAGCAAAGTTTCATGTGTGAGATTATTTCTGATGAGAATGCATTTTACGCAAAAAATGGCGGACCGTGAAAGCACGAATTATACACGAACGTGATTCGTGATGATTCGTGCCTTCACAGTCCGCCGCCGCGGTGGTATTAATCTTAATAAGACTTCCAGATAGCCTATTTCGCGGGCGCAGGAGCCGGTATAGCAGGACCAACTGGTTGCTTACCTTTGGTAATGTCGATCAGTTCCATTTCGAACTGCAATACTGAATTACCAGCGATAGGTCCATAGGTTTCAGGTCCGTAAGCAAGCCCCGACGGGATCAGCAGTAAACCTTTTTCGCCTTTTTTCATCAGCGTAATACCTTCGTCCCAGCCTTGGATTACCATACCCGCACCCACTTGAAGATCAAGCGGCGTACCTTGCTTTTTCGAGCTGTCGAACTCTTTTCCATCCAGGAATTTTCCGGTGTAATGCACTTTCACATTGTCGCCGGCTGCCGGGCTGGCACCAGTTCCTTCTGTTTGTGGCACATATACCAGGCCGGAAGCAGTTTTTCTGGCTTTGGCTTTCAGGTTGTTTTTAACCAGGTAATCTTCGATGATCTTCGCATCGATATCCTTTTGTTTTTTGCCAGCTTCCGCCTGTTGTTTCTGGAATTCTTCCGAAGTGAGAACGCTCACCACTTTTACGGTAAAGGTCAACTCAGAACCCTTCTTGATCATCGGAGGCATAGGCTGACCGATTTTTGCGAACAATGTGTCTGCGTTTACCAGGAACTTTGCGCTGTCGCCGGTAGCGAGCAAGGTAAGGCCCTCTTCGAAACTTCCTTTATAGGGAGGTGCCTGTAATACCATTTTCACGGGATTTTTCTCTTTATACGTATCCCGGAGCGTAGAGTCGGTACCATTCTTCAACACCAGGTGGAACGTCATGATATCCCCGAGCTTAGCTTTCCGTGCTTCGTCTTCGTGTTCGAAAAGCGTGTATTTAAGGCCACTTTCGGTAACCTGCTGACGATATTGATTGCAAGCGGCTGCGAGAATAGTTATGCCCATCGCATAACCGATTGTTTTTAAATTCATTGGAATGTGTTAATTAAAAGATATTTTAGTGAAGTTAGAATTCAAGTTTAGTCAACGCTTAAAAGTTCGTCATGGTATGAAGGCAGTATGCTTAAAAATTTCGCAACTGTCTCATTCACTGGTTGATCTGAGCGTCCTCCAGAGGCATTCTTATGTCCGCCACCGCTGAAATGTGTACTAGCCAGGTCCCGAACAGAGAAAGAGCCTACCGACCGGAACGAAATCTTGACCTCGCCCTTTCGTTCGATGAACATTGCCGACATCACCACATTTTCGACCTGCAAACCGTAGTTGACAATGCCTTCGGTTTCACCGGAAGCTGAGTTGAACTTTTGCAATTCAGCCTCAGTGAGTACCATGTAAGCAGTTCTGTACTCTGGCAGAACGGTTAACTTTTCGCAAAGCACATAGCCAAGGAATTGCAGGCGTGAGAGCGGTGCGTTGTCGTAGATCAACCGGTGCACGCGGCTCGAATCGAAGCCTGTCAGCATCAGGTCGGCCACTGCCAAATGCACAGCCGGGGTAACATTGCCATGTCGGAAAGAGCCAGTATCCGTCATAATGCCGGCATAAAGGCATTCCGCCATCGAAACATCAAAAATCTGGTTGGCAGGTAAGCCACCTTCCATTTCTTTGACCAGTTCATAAACGAGTTGTGCCGTTGCTGCTGCCGTGGTATCCCACACCATCCATTTCGCAAACTGCTCGGGTTCAAGATGATGATCGATCATCATTTTAGGTGCCGATGCGTCCTGGACCACTTTCCCAAGGTCTTTTAAACGTGATAGTGCTGAAAAATCAAGACAGCAGATCAGCGTTGCCTGTTCGATCTTCCGCTTGCATTTACCTTGCTCGGATGACTTTTCGTACACGAGAACATTTTCCATTCCCGAAAGCCAGCGAAGGTTAGCGGCATAGTCGGTAGGGCTGATAACCGTCACTTCATGACCTTTTTTGAGCAAATAACTGGCCCAGCCCAGGGACGAACCCAATGCATCTGCATCCGGATCCCGGTGCATTGTGATAACAATTTTTTGGGGTTGGGATAAAAAAGAGCGAAGCTCTTCAATGATTTGATTCACAGTGACTTAGTTCAAAAGAGGAATTTCCTGGTTGCTTAGAGCCCACAAAATTAGCAAAATGGTTGGGATTTGCTTCATACGGACCGGTAAAGGCTGGCAATCAGGCGCTGATTTAATGTAAGGTAGCCGTTTGCGAACGAATGGTTCTGAGATATAGGCTGAAAAATAGTAGCTTTGCACCCAAAATCAATTCAGCCAAGTACGTATGCCAACAAATAGGACATTTACCATGATCAAACCTGATGCTGTGCAGGATGGTCATTCAGGTTCAATCATTAAAATGATCGAAGCAGCAGGATTTCGGATTGTTTCGCTTAAAAAAACGCAACTGACTCCCGAGCGCGCCGGAGAGTTCTATGCCGTACACAAGGAACGCCCTTTCTACAATGACCTTTGCAAGTACATGTCGTCGGGAGCGATCGTTCCGATGATCCTGGAAAAGGAGAATGCAGTAGCAGATTTTCGTACGCTGATCGGCGCCACTAACCCGGCTAATGCAGAGGAAGGTACGATCCGCAAATTGTATGCAAAGTCCATCGAGGCCAACGCGATCCACGGGTCAGATTCGGACGAGAATGCTGAAATCGAAGGAAACTTCTTTTTCTCGCATGTAGAGCAGTTTTGAGAAGAGTATCATATTAAAAAAGAAAGACCCCGGAGCTAAGGCTTCGGGGTCTTTTGCTAAAAATGCTGCTATCGATACTAGATCACTTTCACGTAAACACTGTCTAACACCTGAATATAACCGTTATTTGTTTCAACGTCTTTCCGGTTGATTTTGGCACCATTGAACGTCACCACACTGTCTTTCTTTGCAACGGTGATTTTTAGAGGTCCCACAACTTCCAGGGTTCCTGCCGCAAAATCACTATATTTTTTAATTGATTTGACGGTGTGATTGTTGATAAAGTCCCTGGCGTCCTTGTCTGCGATGACCGACGAACTGAATATGTTGGCTTTGTTGAATGCAGCATTAGATGGCGCTAATAGTGTAAGGTTCTGAGACCTGAAATCGTCACTCTTACCCGCTCGCTCCATGATGTCCTTCAACATACTAAACTCCGGATTTTCCATAATCACATCCGTCATCGCTTTACGTTTCACGACGTCGTCATCATCTTCCTTACAAGAGACCAAAATCGTTGAAAATAGCCCGGCTGCCAAAAAAAATGTTGCCCAACGCCCTCCAAAACGGTTTTTTTTCATAGCTTTCCAAGTGGTTAATTTTTGTAAAACTAATGCAAAATGTATTTTGAAGAAATTTGTAACCACAATTTTTTAATCCTAATCCCATAATAACCATGCTAAAATTGAGACAATTGATTGTCGCCGGAGCTGCCGTTCTGATGCTGAATTCTGCGTTTTTCGCGCTGAACGGGCCATCAGCAGATCCGTTAAAGAAGCCTCTTAAATTGTTCAACGGAAAAGACCTTAAAGGCTGGACCGTGCACGGAACCGAGAAATGGTTTGTCGAAAACGGTGAGCTTATCTGCGAAAGCGGCCCCGACAAGCAATATGGCTACCTCACCACCGACAAGCATTACAAGAATTTCGACCTGACGCTTAAATTCAAACAGGAGGCAAATGGCAACAGTGGTGTATTCTTCCGCTCGACGGTGACGGGTACCAAAGTTGCAGGCTGGCAGGTAGAAGTAGCGCCACCTAACCACGACACCGGTGGCATTTACGAGTCGTACGGCCGCAATTGGCTCGTGCAGATTCCCGAGGAAAAGGAAGGCTTTCTGAAAATGGGTGAATGGAACACGCTCCGCATTCGTGCGCAAGGCGATCGCACGCAAACCTGGTTGAATGGCCACGAAATGGTAGACCTTACCGACGCCAAAATCGGTGCCGGTGAAGGCTCGATCGCATTGCAGATCCACGACGGCGGCGGCATTAAAGTACGCTGGAAGGATATCACATTGGAAGAGCTGTAAAACCAGGTCGTTTTCATTCCATCGGTGGGTACATTCATCCCGCTGAAACCGGCACTTCGTCGGAATTCACTTATGAATAGGCTTCATGGCCGATAGTTTTGTGTAGACAGTTACACATAATCTATTAGCCATGAAGCTTTTTTATTGTCTGTTGCTTATCATTTCGCCGGCCGCTTTTGCGCAAAAGAGCGTTCAAGGCAAGGTGACCGACCAAAAAGGAAATGCATTGCCGGGCGCGAATGTGTTCTTGAAAGGTACCTACGACGGCGGGACCACCGATGCGAACGGCGTTTTTGCATTCAAGACTTCCGAATCGGACACGGTTACACTGACCGCGAGTTATGTCGGATTTGAAGTTTTTGAAAAGAAAATCAGTTTGAAAGAAAGCCTGGCTGCAATGTCCATTAAACTGGAAGAGCTAGCCAACGAACTGAACACCGTGGTAATCACCGCGGGTGCATTTGAGGCCTCGGACGAAAAGCGGATGGCTATGCTGAAACCGCTGGATATTGTAACTACGGCAGGTGCAGCAGCTGATATTACCGGTGCTATGCAGTTTCTCCCGGGTGCGCAGCGGGTAGGGGAGCAGGAGGGGCTTTTCGTTCGTGGCGGTTCAGGGCAGGAGACCAAGATCGTGATTGATGGTATGATCGTTCAGAATCCGTTTTTCAGCTCGTTGCCCGATGTGCAGTCGCGCGGGCGGTTCAATCCGTTTATGTTTAAAGGAACGTCGTTCAGTACGGGCGGTTACTCGGCGCAATATGGGCAGGCATTATCGTCAGTTTTGTTGCTGAACACCACGGATAAGATTAGTAACAATGGACTGGGCATTAGTTTAAACCTGGCGAATGCGGGTTTGAATTACGATTATGCCAATAAAAACCAATCGGTTTCCGCCGTGGTGTATTATGGCAATCTACGACCACTATTTAAACTGGTAAAGCAGAATGTAGAATGGATCCATGCGCCCGAATTCAAAGGTTCTTCACTAACCTATCGCTGGAAACCAACCAAAAACGGGATCTTGAAAGTTTACGGCATGTGCTCCGATAGCCATCTGAGCATGAATAGCAACGATCCCGCTTCCGACACAGGTAAAATGCGGTTAGTATTGAAAAATAACAATGCATTCACCACCAGTACCTACACCGATTCCTGGGGTGACGGTCGTTGGACACTGAATTCAGGTCTTTCATACAGTCGCAATAAGGACAACATGACCTACGATGGCGTTAACTTCGATCGTTTTGACGAGCGTGCGCAGGCGCGCATTGTGCTCACACGCTTGCTTACCGGGAACAATACCATTCTTTTCGGTGCGGAGGCCCATGCTATCACCATCGGGAATGGCATGGATGGCGCGATGTACCGGCTGAAAGATCGCTATACTGCCGCATTCGTGGAATCGGAGATTTATATTACGCGGCAGCTGGCCGGGCGCGTTGGCGTCCGGAGCGAATATTCTTCGGTGATCAGCAGGGCTAATATTGCGCCGCGATTGTCATTTGCCTATAAAACAGGCCGGTACAGTCAGTTCTCCCTGGCGGCAGGGCAGTTTTACCAGAATCCTGATTACCGCTATTTGTATTTGAACAAATCCCTGAAGTTCGAGCGCGCCGACCATTTGATCCTCAATTACCAGATCATTAAAAATCAGCGTACTTTCCGGGTTGAGGCATTTTATAAAAACTATGCACAGCTCGTAAGAGAATTCACCGGTGAAAAATACGACGCCGATCCCTACCGCTTTCCGTGGGGAAACACGAATAATGGCGGCGACGGCTATGCCCGCGGCTTTGACTTCTTCTGGCGTGATCAGAAATCCATTAAAAACCTCGATTACTGGGTTACTTACAGTTTTGTGGATTCAAAACGACTTTTCCAGCAATTCGCCCAATCGGCTACTCCCACATTTATTTCAAACCACAATATCAGCCTTATCACCAAGAAATGGTTTGAAAAGGCTAAGACAAATTTGAGCGCAACCTATGCATTCACGAGCGGCAGGCCTTATTACAATCCCAACAATGACGAATTCCTGAAAGATCGCACACCTGCAGTCCACAACGTGAGCGTTCAGGCCAGCAAGTTGCAAAGCATAAAAGGCAACCTGGTGATCTTCTACGCCACTGTCGACAATATTCTCAACACCAGGAATGTATTCACCTATCGCTATACGCCCGACGGCCAAACGCGCTACGCGGTAGGCCCGCAGAGTTACCGCAGTTTCTTTCTAGGCATGCAGATCATGCTTTCGAAGAAAGCCAAAGTAGAAAAAGACGACTTTTAAACGATAAAACAAACAGCTTTTTAAACAGACAAATCCGATGAAGAGGTTACTCACATTCACACTGCTGTTCGCCCTGGCGACCGGTATGGCTTGGGCGCAGAACGAAAAGTATACAAAGGCCATGACCGATGGGATCAATGCATTGATGGCTATTGACCGTTCCAAACCGGACGCCAAATCCTTACAAGACATTGGTAACCGCTTTGAGCGCATCGCCGCTGCCGAACCTAAAGAATGGTTGCCTAAATATTATGCTGCTTACACCAATGTACTTTTGGGTTTCGTAGGCGCTACCCTGACCGAAAAAGATCAGTATCTCGACAAAGCAAATGCCTTATTGAAAGATGCGGAGACCATCGCCGGAAAGCCAAATGACGAGTTGGAAGTTTTGAAAGCATATCAGTCGCAGATCCACCTCGCTGCCGATCCTATGAACCGCTGGCAGAACGATGGCGAGAAATTCCAGGGCTTCCTGCAAGCGGCAAAATCTCTGAATGCAGAGAACCCGCGCATTTATTTTCTCGAAGGTTCTAGCCTTTTCTATACGCCGGATGAATATGGCGGCGGCAAGAAAGTGGCTAAACCGATACTGGAAAAAGCACAACAGAAATTTAATGCCTATAAACCGGAAACCGCTATTCACCCTGATTGGGGCAAAATGGAGACCGAATGGATGCTTTCTCAAACAAACTGATCTTAATGTTTAGGGTTTAACAGCATGGACGACAACAAGACGAAGCCTTTGCGCATGACAGCCTCATCGCTCGACGGAAGGGATTTTAGCAACATGGACCTGGAAAGTGCAGATTTCAGCTTTTCAAGTTTAAAGGATATTAATTTCGATGGGGCTAATCTGCGCAACGCCAAACTTCGCTTCTCGGCCCTCGACCGGACAACTTTCCGGAACGCCGACCTGCGTAATGCGGACCTGAGCTTCAGTAGTCTGACGGACGTGGACCTTAGCGGGGCAAAGGTAGAGGGGGCTAATTTCAGTTTTACTTCACAGGAAAAATCATTTAACTGGCAGGATTTCAGCCTGATCGGTATTATTCAGACGCAGAGCTGGGTGGGAACGTTGGTGGCCGCCCTGCTCGGCGCGGTGATATTATATGGTTTCAATGCGATCGCCTATTTTACGGCGGAGCTCTCGTTCACCGAAGAGCCGATCCGGCTGACTTTTTATAAGTACCTCGTAATGCTCACCGTCGCGACGGGCGTGTGCACGATCCTGATCACGCAGGGACTCACTGCATGGCTCGACATGATTGTCAAGAGCCTCCTTGCGAAGCACCTCATTCTATCCATTGTAGTGTTTTTGTGTGACAGTTTGTTGGCGGTGGGGATGCACCAGCTGTTGGCCGCCAATATTGTGAGCGACTACGTGGCGCGTTATCCTTCCGAACCTTCTCAAAATGCGCCCTGGTACTGGTATGCGTGGGCGCCCGTCGCGATTGCGAACGTGTTCTATTTCCTGAGTAGGGAAGGCCGCCAGATTTCCCGCAAGATTTCCGATCAGGAATACCAGCTCCTCAATCTTGAAAAACTCAAAACCCGCGCCGAGCTGGATGCATTGCAGGCACGCATTAACCCACATTTTTTATATAACTCATTAAACAGCATAGCCAGCCTCGTGCATGAGGATCCTGATAAGGCCGAGGAAATGACATTACTGCTCTCCAAGCTCTTCCGTTACACGACTGGCAGAAAGACGACCGATTATTTTGATACGATTGAAAATGAGCTGGAAATGGTAGAAACCTATTTGCAGGTCGAAAAAGTGCGGTTTGGTGAGCGGTTGCGATTTACGGTCGAGGTGGAGGAAGAGACATTGAAAACTTTGCAGGTGCCCAAGTTCATTTTGCAGCCTATTGTTGAGAACGCTATTAAGCACGGCATCTCGAAAATGGCGGACCAGGGGAACATTGTGGTTAAAATTTATGAGAAAGACCAATGGCTGCATTTGTGTGTTCATGACAACGGTCCGGCTTTTTCCGAAACACTGGGAGCAGGCTACGGTATGCGCAGCATTCAGGACAAGCTGAAACTGCTTTACGGCGATAATGCGCGTCTGGAACTTATAAATGAGCCGCATAAATCGGTTAATATTGCCATTCAGAAATCAGCTATTGAACAACATCAACAATCCGGCCATGCAGTTTCCACTTAAAACCATCCTGATAGACGACGAGCAACTCGCCCTGAGCCGCCTGAGAAGGCTGCTAGAAAAGCATAACGATACTTTCAGCATCGTTTCGGAGGCTAAAAACGGCGCGGAAGGATTGGTTGAAATAGACAAGCATCATCCCGACGTAATTTTCCTGGATATCGAAATGCCGTTGCTGAATGGTTTCGAAATGCTTTCCAAACTGGTTAAAATGCCACTAGTGGTGTTTTCGACAGCTTATGACCAATATGCGATCCGCGCATTTGAAGAAAATTCGGTGGACTATCTGTTAAAACCGGTGGAAAACGACCGGCTGCTGAAAACCATCGAGAAGATCAGGAACATAACCCAGGCTGCCCATAGCAGTCCGGGCAGCAGTAACCCCTATTCTGAAAACCTGCTAAGGCTTCTTGAAGAGATGAAGCCAAAAAGGGAAATGTTTTCACTGTCGGTCAAATCGGGCGACCGCATTCTGTTGATTCCTATGACCGAGATTACCCATTTCGAAGCGGAAGAAAAATATGTATTCCTGAATACACTCGACGGGCAGAAATACCTGCTCAACTACACGCTGACTTCGCTCGAAGAGAAGCTCCCCAACCATTATCTGCGCGTAAGCCGGGCGGGTATTGTCAACTCACACCATATCAAGGAAATCCAGAAACACTTCAACGGCAAGTATGTCATCGTCATGCGCGACCGCAAGGCTTCACAGGTAACCAGCGGTAGCACCTACGGCGATGCGATCCGCCATCTTCTTGATAATTAATCGAATTCCTCTCCGATTGTACCAGAATATTCATTTTGTAGACCTGATTCTTATTCCTAAATTGCGCCCTCGTTTAAATTTCCATCGTCATTTTGGAGACTAATGCGTTGTTCGTCAGGGCTTTCGGATTAGTCTGTAACGGGGTCAGGAACGAAATGTGCAGATTTTCGGCACATAATCGCCGGTTGCTGCGTATTGGTTTACTGGTAATATGATTCCTGATTAACCCGGAGCGGCTGAAAATTGCCCCGATTGACGAGGCTCTTCGAAATGTTGTTTTTGTTTGTTAAAAAAGGTTAAAAGGAGTCAGGAGTAATGAAGGAGCTCATTGATACGGGCAATCTGCCAAAACACATAGCCGTTATCATGGACGGTAACGGACGATGGGCCCAAAACCAGGGAGCAGCACGTGTGTTTGGTCATCGTAATGCGATCAAGGCGGTGCGGGAAGTGACGGAAGGATGTGCGGAGCTCGGTGTCTCTTTTTTGACATTGTACGCTTTTTCAACAGAGAACTGGGCACGCCCCGAGTTCGAGGTAAGGGCGCTGATGGAGCTGCTGGTGCAATCGATCGGTAATGAGTTGCCTACCATGATGAAAAACAATGTGAGGCTCGATACGATCGGCGACACAGAAAGCCTGCCGCGCAGCTGTCAGAACCAACTCGCAAAAGCGATTGCGGAGACACGCAGCAATACAGGATTGAATCTCATCCTGGCATTGGGTTACAGCGGTAAGTGGGACATTACACAAGCAACACGTAAAGTGGCTGAGGACGTTCGCAACGGTATTTTGCTGCCCGGGGAGATTAATGAAGAGGTAATAGCGGCAAACTTGTCGACAGGCCGTCGAGCGGACGTAGATCTCATGTTGCGTACGGGCGGCGATCATCGGATCAGCAATTTCCTGCTTTGGCAACTGGCATATTCTGAATTGTATTTTTATGAAGATCTTTTTTGGCCCGACTTCCGCCGGGAGCATTTGTACGAAGCAATCCTTTCTTATCAGAATCGCGAAAGGCGTTTCGGCAAAACGGGTGAACAAATCAAAGCGAACGGTGCTAAGTAGAATTATGAACCCAGTGAAACATTTGAATACAACATTAGCACATCTCAAAGGTCTTTCTGCATTAATCCTCCTGTGCTGCTGCTTTTCAGTACAGGCGCAGCGAGTAGGCATCGGCGGCACTAAGCCTACCGCAGCCACTACAAACCTTGGCATTAATTCTGCCGATCCCAAAGAGTACACTATTGCAGAAGTGACTGTCTCGGGTACCCAGTTTCTGGATCCCAATTCCATGATCTCCATTTCAGGCCTGAAGCCCGGTGACAAAATTAGGATTCCCGGTCCTGCGGTGACGTCTTCCATCAAGAAAATGATGGATTTCGGTACGCTGGACGATGTCGAAATCATGGCAACGAAGGTCGAAGCGGAGAAGATTTGGCTGAATATCCATATCAAGGAACGCCCAAGACTTTACAAGGTATCGTTTTCAGGGATCCGCAAAGGGGAGCGCGAAACACTGAATGACAAGGTGAAGCTGATTAAAGGCCGTGTGATCACGCCCACGATCATTAAAAACACCCAGTTGGTCATCAAGAAATACTATCAGGATAAAGGCTTTTTCAATACGAAAGTAAAAGTTCTCCAGATCCCTGACTCGACCCGTGGACAGGCTACACTGAACTTTGCCATTACAAAAGGCAAAAAAGTAAAGATCCAGAAGATCAATATTGAAGGAAACACGGCTGTCAGCGACAAAACGCTGAAACGAAAAATGAAAGGTACTAAGCAGAGACGCATCGGACGCCTTTTCAACCCTTCAAAATATATCCCTAAAAAATACGACGAGGATAAGGAAAAGCTCATCGCCTACTACCGCAAAAACGGTTACCGCGATGCTGTGATTGAATTTGACACGATCAAGAACGGCGATCAGACAATCAGCATCGACATGAAAATCGATGAAGGGCAAAAATATTATTACCGCAACATTTCGTGGTCGGGTAATTATCTGTACACTTCTGCCTATCTGGGCGAGCGCCTGGGAGTAAAAAAGGGGGATGTGTACAATCCTGAGGAACTTGACAAGAAGATTAACGGCATTCCCGGTTCCGATGTTAGCTCTATTTACATGGACGACGGTTACCTGTATTTCCATGTTGAACCTACTGAGAGAGCCGTAGAAGGTGATTCTATTGACGTGGAGCTGCGCATGTTCGAAGGTAAGCAGGCGACGATCAACCGTATTCTTTTGAACGGCAACACCAAAACCAGCGACCGCGTGGTATTGCGCGAATTATTTACATTGCCGGGACAGAAATTCAGTAAAACAGAGATTATCAACACCCAGCGTCAGTTGTCGCAAATGGGTTACTTCGATCCTGAGAAAATCCAGATCAACCCGATCCCTAACCAGGCCGACGGGACTGTGGATATCGAATATACCGTAGAAGAAAAGCCATCCGATCAGATCGAGCTTTCCGGAGGTTGGGGAGGTTACATCGGCTTTGTGGGAACACTGGGTTTGGTTTTCAATAACTTCTCAATTAAAAACATACCTAACCGTGAAACCTGGCGCCCATTGCCTTCCGGAGACGGACAAAAGCTCTCGTTGCGTTTTCAGGCGAATGGTAAGCAGTATCAAACCTACTCGCTGTCATTCAGCGAACCTTGGTTGGGCGGTAAAAAGCCGATCAACTTCGGGGTTTCGTTTCAGCGTACAGTCTACCGCATGACGGATTTGAGCTCGTACTATGGTACTAACGCGGGAGTGGGTTCCGGAAGGGTCAATTATCGGGGAGGATATTACAACAATGGTATCACGCTTTCGTTAGGCCGCCGCTTGAAGGAGCCTGACCGTAACCTTGTGTTGACGCACTCGCTGTCTTACCAGCGTTACCGCCTCGACAGCCTCGACATCTTCCGCATCGGTTACAGCACAGGTAATTCGAACAATATTTCGTTCAACACCACCATTTCACGGAACACATTGAGTGACTTCCAATTTCCAAGAAGCGGTAGCAACATCTCATTGAGTGCGACTTTTACCCCACCGTATTCGGTATTCAGAACGAAGAAGTTCTCAGATAAGACCGATACTTACCGGTGGGTGGAATATCATAAATGGATGTTCGATGCGAGCTACTATGCGACCATCGTCGGCAAACTGGTGTTGAGCACCCGCGCACATATGGGTTTCCTGGGTGCATACGGGGGCAAAGTTGGATACAGCCCGTTTGGTCGCTTCATTCTTGGCGGTTCCGGATTGGCGGGACAGGGCACATTCTCACTGGCTGATCAGGACATTATCGGTTTGCGTGGTTACCAGGATCAGAAAGTAGGACCGCTGGCGGCGAATGGCTATCCGGCATCAGGAGGAGGTATTGTTTATAACAAATATGTGATGGAACTTCGCTACCCTGTGTCGCTGAATCCACAGGCAACGATTTTCATACTCGGTTTTGCGGAAGGGGGTAATAACTGGGGTACTTACAGTGAGTTCAACCCGTTCGATCTGAAACGTTCTGCGGGTGTGGGTGCTAGGATCTTTATGCCTGCATTTGGTCTCTTAGGTATCGACTGGGGCTACGGATTTGACAAGATCCAGGGACAGAATACCCGGAGTGGTCCTCAGTTCCACTTTACAATCGGCCAGCAGATCAGATAATATTCCTGCGAAGGTATTCGTTAAGAGGTTTGCAAATTATATTAGCAGCTTGCATGAAGAAGATCTTTATTTTACTAGTTTTGTCAATTCTATGCAGTTCAGCACTATATGCTCAAAAGTTCGGGTATACTGACATGGAATTCATTACCAGTAAAATGCCCGAATACCAGGCTGCACAAACGGAGATGAAGAAATTCTCCGACAAATGGGCGAAGGAAATTCAGGACAAAATTGCGGAAATCGACCGCATGCAGCGTGCGTACATGGCTGAGGAGATATTACTGACTGACGAGTTAAAAAGAAAGAGGCAGAGTGAAATAAAGGAAAAGGAGCTCGAAGCAGGTGAATATAATAGCAAGATATTCGGTGTGGAGGGCGCGATGTTCCAGAAGAAAAAGGAACTGATGAAGCCGGTACTGGAAAAGGTACAGCGCGCAGTGACCAAGGTTTGCAGCCAGCGCAGGCTCGATTTTATGTTTGACAAATCCAGCGATGTCGGTATGCTTTATACCAATCCGAAGCACGACTACACGGATTACGTGATGGAAGAACTTGGAATCGATCCGAAAGCGAACAAGGCAGGGACCAACGATAAAAGTGGCAAGGTGGAACAACCGGCTCAGCAGCAACAGCCGGCACCTGTACAAAACTCACCAAAGCAAAAAAGTACAACCAGTAAACTTAAATAAGTAACAGAGCAATGAAACAAAAATTGATGGCTATTCTGGTCGTGATGACCATAATCACCACCCCTCTCTTAGCCCAAACTACCCCAGCCGGGCCAACTAAAATCGGTTATACCAATGTTGACTATATAATCGGCAAATTGCCAGAGGCAAAGGTGATGCAGAACCAACTGGAAGTAACCAAAGCACAGTTGGACAAGGCCATCGGGGAGACATATAAGGAGGCTCAGGAGAAATACGAAGCGTATCAGAAAAACGGTGCGAACATGACTGACGTAATTCGTGCCGATAAAGAGAAAGAGTTGCAAAACCTTTCAACCCGTATCGAAGAGATGCGTAGCAATGCGCAGACGTCACTTCAAACGAAGCAACAACAATTGTTGGAGCCGATCTTGACGAAAGTGAACAATGCGATCCAGGAAGTAGGTAAAGAAAGTGGCTTCCTGTACATCCTGAATATGGACGCAGGTGCGGGAACTACCCCAATCATCCTTTTCGCAGCATCGGAAGAAAACAATGCAACCAATCTGATCCTAAGAAAACTGGGTGTTGATCCAGACAAGGTAGAAGCAGCAGCACCAGCCGCTACCACGCCGGCAGTTAAGCCAGCGACCGCTCCTGCTACCACACCAGCAACAGCCCCAAAGAAAAAATAATAGGGTAGATATTGAACTTTAAAAACCGGAGCGCAGTCTTAAAAAGGATTGCGTTCCGGTTTTTGCTTTGAACGCTGAAAGGCTTTGAGACTTGCTTTTATTATAAACCAGTATAGATGCCGTTATTTGAAAAGTGCAAACTGATTTCCCGCGCGGCAGAGCGTTTCCGGGGGGGTTAAATTTGCAACTAATCACAGGGCATTCTATACAGGATTTAGTAGTTTTGCGTTAAGATCAAAGTATTCTTTCACCCATGGAATTAATTATATTTTTGATGTCATGCTAACAAGAAAAATTCATAAAATACTGATACTTCTGATACCCGTTTTTTTTGTACTGAGGGTGCAGGGACAGGATAATATGAAGAACAATACCTCAACGGGCCCCTTACAACTTGTTTTCCCCACAGAAACGGAATGGAATGTTTTGTACGAAGGCAAAGAAATTAACTTTCATTTACAAGCTAAGGGCGGCAAGAGCGATTCAGTAAGATATTCGGTGGCAAGCGGCCTGGCAAAGGATATGAAATTCGATTCTACCGGTCATTTTATATGGACACCGGGCTTTGACATCGCCGACCGTATCAATACCACCAAGTCGTTCCCGGTAGTGTTCGAGGCCCAGAATGCTGCGGGAGAAAATGTATCTCGCGAGATTGTCTTCAAGGTAAACCACGTAAACAGGCCTCCGCAGATCGATGAACTGCAGCCATTCTACGTGCAGTACAAAACTCAGAATGTGTATAAGATCGATATGGGTGCTGTCCGCGACCAGGATGGTGATCCTATCGTGTTCGTGCCTATTCTGGATGAAATGCCGGAAGGGATGAAATTGTCGGCCGCTGGGGAAATCACCTGGGAGCCGTCGAGCCAGCAGTTCGGTATCCTGAAAAAGGGGGCGAGATACATGGAGTTTTATGTAGAAGACCAGCCTTCGAAAACACGTACCAAAGGCCGCCTGAAACTTGATGTGACCCAGATGGACCTTGCGCCGGATTTTACGATTATTCCCCAGAATTCGCTTATCCGCAGCGCAGAAAACAACCGTATCAACCTTCGATTCACATTGTCGGATCCGAATGGAGAGGAAGATATCACGACCTTTAATTTTATTTCGGAAAACAAGAATGTTCCGCAAAGTGCATTAGTTAAAAATACCTCCACCAGCTACGAGTTCATCTGGGAGCCTGGTTATGACTTTGTGAAAGATCCTTTTGATACACTGGCATTCAATATTACTTTTTATGTGCTTGATAAAGCTCAGAACAAGAAGGAGCGTACGGTCAGGTTTGTAATCAAAAATACAATAGATGAAAGCTTGCGTGACACGTATGTGTTTAACCTTTATAGGGGTGCGCTCGTGAATGCTTGGGGGCTTATCGAGCAAATGACGGAAAAAGAAGGGCAATTGAAAAAGGCCTATTCCCGTGCTAAGAAGGGCAAGCGGAGCAGATCGTTACTCAATGCCTCACTGGGGGCTACTACCGGTCTGGCACCGGTGATTGCGACAAAAGATCAGCAGACCCGCGGCTACATTACGACGATCGGTGGTACGACTGTCGCAACGGTCGGAACGCTGGAAGCAACAGAGGTGATCGGAAAGTCGGTGAATGGCTTGCTAGACCGTTTTAACTACGTAATGCAGAAGAAAAACGAGCTGCAAAACAAAGGTGACGTGTTCGCGCGTGAATGGGGACAGAAATCGGCCCGCCGCCAGCCGGACTTTATCAGGAAACTCGACGAATTCAAGGCATTGATGAACCTTAGCGGTCTCGTAGCATTGGAGCTCGACGCCAACTGGGAGAACAAGAAGGATGGGACAGACGTTGCCATTAAAAAGACATTTAAGGATTTTGTACCTTATACCAAAGACGAGAACTAATCCGAAAACATACCTACAAAAAAGAGAGCTAAATGCTCTCTTTTTTGTTTTCGTCCTCTTCCTGTTTGGCGGAAGTGGCAGCGGGATTATCTTCTGATACCTCCGGCCCGATATATGGTTCTACCGTGGAAAGTGGCTGCTCCCTTTCTTCCCGTTCCTCCTTTTCTCCCTCTTCCTCAGGTTCCGGACCGTGAGAATGAAAACTGCCCTGGAAAATCAATATGCTGCAAACGCCAAGGAAAATACATGAGTCGGCTATGTTAAAGATCGGTGTCGAGTAATATTGCCCTCCCCACACCGGGACCCAATCGGGAACAAAACCTTCCCAAAAGTCGACGAAAATCATGTCTATAACCTGTCCATGAAACCAAGGGGTGGGGGAACCGTAGGGAGCATTACCAAGCAGCACACCGTAAAAGGTGCTGTCTATCACATTCCCGACCGCACCGGCGAGGATCATCGCCAATGCCCAAAGAAGACCTTTTGAAGCGCCGACTTTGGCCAGATGGATCATATATCCGCCGATCGCAACCATCGCTACGAGGCGGAACAATGTCAGGAAAAGTTTTCCGTATTCATGTCCCAACTGCATACCGAAGGCCATGCCGGGATTCAGTACATAGTGCAGTTTCAACCAATCCCCGATGAGCGCGATCTGTCCTGAAAAGCCGGGTTGCATGTATTTATGAACCAGAAGTTTGGATGCCTGATCAATCCCGATGAGGAGTATGCTTAGAAGTAGGTAGGGAGTTGGATTTCTGGATTGGTTCATTCGGTTTTTAATACAATTGACAAATTTTGGAATGCGAAAGTAATAACTTACTTATAAAGAACCGATTCCTCTTCTCTTCAATTCACTTTTAACTAGTAAAAACTCGCGGCTGCTCTGGCCGGCAATGGAGGTGTTTTCCTCCGCGCGGCGGATCAGGTAAGGCAATACCGCGTCGATGGGGCCGTAGGGGACGTACTTCGCAACGTTATAGCCCGCCTTAGCCAGATTGTACGAGATATTATCGCTCATACCAAGCAACTGCGCGAACCAGATCCGGTCGTCGTGACGGTCGATACCTAGTTTCTGCATTTTTATAGCGCAATACTGAGAGCTGTATTCATTGTGGGTTCCAAGGCAGACGGATACATATTCGATTCTGTCGAGGCAGAAGTCGATGGCTAGGTTGTAATCGGTATCGGTGGCCTCCTTGGAAGTGTGAATGGGGTTGAAATACTCCTGTTCACGTGCGCGAAGCCTTTCTTTTTCCATATAAGCGCCCCGCACGAGCTTGCCCCCGAGGAAATAGCCTTTTTGGCGTGCAGTGAGGAAGGCGGTTTTCAATGCTTCCAGCGTCTCATGGCGATAGAGCTGATAAGTATTGTATACGATCGGCTTTTCCCGGTTGAACCGCTGCATCATCTCATAAGCCAGGTCGTCTATCACGCCTTGGATCCAGCTTTCTTCGGCATCGATGAAAATCCGGATGCCTTTCTCGTGTGCGTGTCCGCACAACCGTGCGACACGCTCCCTGGCACGTGCGAAGGCGGCAGCTTCCCCGCTGGTAAGCTCATCCTTGCGCTGCACTTTTTCCAGCAAGTCGGAAGATGCCACGCCGGTGACCTTGAATACAGAAAAAGGAATGGTGTCGGAGCCTGCAGCCTTGTCGATCGTTTTGAATATTTCGGCCGCCGTTGCGTCGAAACTGGCTTCTTTATCTTCTCCTTCAACGGAATAATCCAGAATCGTTCCGATGCCCGACTGGCCCAACGACATGATGGTGGTGTCGCAGTCGCTAATCGTCTCACCGCCACAGAATTGTTCAAAAATAGTGGCCCTAATGAGATTTTTTATAGGTAAGTTGAGTTTTAGTGCAAGCTTTATAAAAAAAGTGCCTAAATTTACCACTCGAGCCTGATTCATAAGGCTGAATAACCAGTATGTCTTCCTCAGTTTAGCGTCTGATTTGGATGCGAATGCAACGGAAGTATCTTCAAAAAATACAGGTATTTGGTCTTTTGGTGACGGATATGCCATTTTGGGTGTACGTTTTTCCTGAGTAACTGTTTAACAATTCATTATCGAACTACAGGAAGAAAGTAATAAGCATTAAGAAGTTGATTGACTTTTGTGGCATCAAATGTACGGTCAATCCAAGAAATACACATAATACCGGATCAAAATATTACAATAATCACTTTTTTATCAAGGACAAGTTTTTGAGTATGAATGCTTCTTTAGATATCCTACCACTCAGCAGTTGGATCAATACCGAAGGAAAGCCTTTGGTAATCGCCGGGCCTTGCAGCGCAGAGACCGAGGAACAAATGTTAGAAACCGCAACCCAGATCAAAGAGGAAGGATTTGCGCACGTAATCCGTGCAGGGGTGTGGAAACCACGGACTCGTCCAGGCAGCTTTGAAGGTATGGGAGAGGCTGCTTTGCCATGGTTGCAAGCGGTGAAACAGCAAACAGGCCTGCCTGTGGCTGTGGAAGTTGCTACACCTCAGCATATCGAACTGGCATTGAAATACGGTGTTGATATCCTTTGGGTAGGTGCACGTACTACCGTGAACCCATTCAACGTACAGGAACTTGCTGATGCATTGAAAGGAATTGATGTACCTGTTTTGGTTAAAAACCCTGTGAACCCCGACCTGCAACTGTGGGTAGGAGCACTGGAACGGTTGAACCAGGCTGGCGTGAAAAAACTCGGTGCAATCCACCGTGGTTTCTCAAACGCACAGGAGCACAAATACCGCAACTCACCGATGTGGAACATCGCGATCGAGCTGAAAACGATTTTTCCTCAATTGCCTGTGATCGGTGACCCTAGCCACATGGCAGGAAAACGTGCTTATTTGTACGAAATCGCTCAGCGCGCGCTTGATCTTCACTACGACGGTCTGATCATCGAATCGCACCGCGATCCGGACAAAGCTTGGTCTGACGCCTCACAACAGCTGACACCAGCTGCATTGGGACAAATGCTGCACGACCTGCACGTTCGCAAAGAATCTTACGGCACCGATTACCAGTCACAACTGGAAATTATCCGTGGTAAAATTGATAATCTGGACCGCGAATTGCTCGAAACACTGGCAAACCGTATGGCTCTGGTAGAGAAACTGGCAGAATATAAACGTGATAACAACGTAGCAGCTTACCAGGTTGACCGTTTCCGTGAAGTATTGGAAACACGGGCTGGTTGGGGCAGAAGCCTCAATCTATATCCAAACTTGGTGGACGAATTGTTCAAACTAGTTCACATGGAGTCGATCCGCAAGCAAACCGAGGTGATGAACCAGGTGAATGCCTAAGATCGGAACTGATCATAAAATTGCAAAGCCGCTTCGAAAGGAGCGGCTTTTGTTGTTTTAAATATTCTTCTCTTTCAAAACCCTGCTTACTTCTTTTGCCCAGATTTCATAAGCGTTGATATTTAAGTGCGTCTTGTCGACGGCATATTCTGCGCGGAGACCGGTATTGCTGGAAACGGAGCGGTTAAGATCGATGTAAGTGATGTTATGTTGCGTGCAATAGGAAACCAGGAAGCGGTTCAACAGGTCGACTTCCGCTTTGCTAACCGGATCATTTTGCTCATAAACGGTCAGGGTCACCACCGGCGTAATGCCGTTTTGCACCAGCATTTCAAGCATTGTCTTAAAGTTCGCCTGAATCTTCTCCTGTTCCACGCCAATGGTAATGTCATTAATGCCGCCTTTGATAAAGCAGATTTTCGGATGCAGATCAATGACGTGCGACTGGATCAGTTGCAAAAAGTGATAGGTCGTTTGACCAGGTAATGCATTGTTCATCACATCCGTGCGGCCCAGCAGCTCCACCCATTTGCCCTGCGCAGTAATAGAATTACCATACATGACGATCGTCGGGTTGCCTTTTATTTGCACAAAACGCTGCGCTATTTTATCCCGGTAAATGTAGGTGAATACTAGAAAGGTTGCGATCAAAACCGCATTCAGAGCCAGCGACAGGATCAGCAACCTTTGTTTTTTCATCTGGAATACAATTCGGCGGTTTTTTCGCCCAGGTTGAAGCACCTGCGGCAGCGGGCTTCGTACATATCGGTTTCGCCCAGCAGTACGTGCTCGTTGGAGGGCGAGAGCCGGTAGGAGTGGGAAGCCACTTCCCCGCACACCATGCAAATAGCGTGCACTTTGGTGACATATTCGGCAATAGCCATCAGTTGCGGCATGCATCCGAATGGTTTGCCTAAATAATCCATATCAAGGCCTGCAATGATCACGCGCTTGCCCGAATTGGCCAATTGGTCGCAAACTTCCACGATCCCCTCGTCGAAAAACTGTGCTTCATCGAGGCCCACTACCTCGCAATCCTGCGCCAGGTCTGATATTTGTTGGGACAATCGTACGGGTATCGAAGAGATCGAATTGTCGTTATGGGAAACAATGTTCTCTTCGTGGTATCGTTTATCGAGAGCAGGTTTGAAAATCTGGATCTTTTGCCGGGCGATTTTGGCGCGGTTGAGCCTGCGGATAAGTTCTTCGGTTTTTCCGGAAAACATGGATCCGCAAATCACTTCGATCCAGCCCGTACGGGGATTTTGATGCTCTCTTCTGTGAGATGGTTCTACAAACATATTTTGGTGCCCAACCGACCGATTGTAAGGTCGATTTTTATTTTATATTTACAAATCAAACATATTTTTCCCAACACATCGTTACTCAAAGCGCTTATTCGTTATGCCGGATAATCTGAATTCAATCGCACTCAACCAGTACTCTGCACGGTTCACCACAACGGTTTTGAACGAAGTGTACAGGTCGCAGGACGTCGTTACCGGTGCCGGATTATTAAAACTGACACCCGTACGACAGGTTAACCTGGGGATCCTCAACCGCCTGTTCGAAGAATGGAAAAACAACGCCGAAGCCTTCCGCAGCCCTTACTTTGATTTTTCCAATGAAGAAGTAAAAAGTGCACTGGAGGAATTCATGAACACGGCTTCGCAGCATATTTCCGTGAAACGCGCCGACCTCGAACCACTATTGTCCGATTCAGTAAAAGAATCGTTGAAATTGCTGCTTACACCCGCCAATTACTTTGAAGACAAGATCAGGGCCGTGTCCGACGCTGAATTTACCCACGCAAAGGCCGAGCAGATCGTCAAATACACGCATATTCACAGGGGCGTCGCCGAAGCACTGCTAGGCCGGCTGACCGACAGTGGCTCCGACTCGGTGTACCAGACACAGGCTGTGAGCTGGCTGTACGAATTCAAGGACAATGCCGACCTCATCGACGACGCCGAGCAGCATCTGATTCAATTCGCAGAAGTATTTCCGATTAATATCAGTGAACTGAAAATCCAGGAAGCCGGAAAAGCTACCGCGCAGCCTCAGCAGGTGCATAAGCACGAGTCCTTCTTCGATTCGGCATTCGGCCAGCTTGAACCAAGCACTGCACGACCAGTAGCGCCACGCGCGGAACCAGCTTCGGCTGTCATCAGCGAGATTGTTGCAAAAGCCAACGTGCAGCCCAGTTCCGAAAGAGACTCGCTCAATAACCGGTTCAAAGTCGATTTGCCCAAACATTCCGATGACCAATCTTACGGAAGCGTGCCTGTTAAGGTAGAAAGCATTGCAGGCAGCATTCCATTAGGCCAGCGTTTTATGTTTGTTAACCAGCTTTTCGACCGCAACAGCGAACATTTCGACAAGGCGATCTACGAGCTCGACCGCGTGAAAAGTTTTGAAGAGGCTGAAAACCTGATCTGGCACCGATATGCGTCCAAGTATGCGTGGGATGTGAATGGGGAAGCAGTTACTGCATTGCTTGCGATCGTTAAGCGGAAGTTTGCTTAAAAAGTATTTAAATATGGATTCAATGCGCCGGGAGGAAACGCTCGGCGTATTTTTTTATCCGACGATCTGCTGAAACATCGTCCGCGCTTTTTGCAACTCGTTGGTATTCAAGGAAAGAAGTTCTTTTTGTTCTTTGGCGAAATCAATCAGCTTTTCAGTCGGCATATTGCCGATGAGGTCATCCTGTGCCATCGGACAACCGCCGTAACCTAGCAATGCGCTGTCAAAACGGCGGCAGCCAGCGTCATAAGCGGCCTGTATTTTCAATCGCCAGTCTTCGGGTCGGGTGTGAAAATGTGCCCCGAATTCGAGTTCGGGATAATATGGAATGAGGCCGCTGAACAGCCATGCGATGTCCCCCACACGCGCTACGCCAACGGTATCAGCCAGTGAAAAGGTATTAATGCCCAATTTCGAAAGTTTCTCGACCCATTCCATCACAATCTCCGGCGCCCAGGGATCGCCATAAGGGTTACCGAATCCCATTGAAATGTAAAGAACGAGCTCCTTTTTGTGTGTTTTACACAAATCGGCAATGCGTTTCACCCGGTCGAAAGACTCCGCAATGCCCGCTTGGGTATTCCTGACCTGAAATGTTTCAGATACCGAAAACGGATATCCCAGGTAACTGATTTGCTCGAACGCGCAGGCATCCGCCGCACCGCGCTCGTTGGCGACGATCGCAAGCAAGCCCGTGTTACTTCCCGATAATTCCAGTCGCTCGGTGATCCAGCCGGTATCCCGCATCTGTGGCATGGACTTCGGCGAGACAAAGCTGCCAAAATCGATCGTTTCAAAGCCGACCCGGATGAGCCGGTTTAGATATTCTAACTTTGTTTCCGAGGGGATGAAGGGGCCAAAGCCTTGCCAGGCGTCACGGGGGCATTCGATGAGTTTCATGTTTCAATGAATGAATGAGCGAATGGATGAATGACTGAATGTTGTAATGTGTGCGTGAATGAGTAAGTGAGTGAATTTGGTGGATGGTTCCGAAAAAACAAAGACTGCAATCAGGTAGTTCTTGAAAGCTACATGATTGCAGTCGGGTTTTGGTATTATTGCCGTCGTTTCATCCCTGACGGGATTACAGCATTGTTTTGTCTTCACATTGCTTCCAAGATTTCATCGCTACGCGATTTCTTAGAAATGCCTTGAGGCATGTAATAACAAATACATATACGCTATTTCAAAATCGGGGCAAGGTCGGCTTCGTTTTCGGCTAACCAGGCGGTGATCTCTTCGACGATCTGGCGGATGCCGATCTTGGGTTCCCAGCCGGTGAGCGCGGTAACTTTAGTGTTGTCGGTGACGTAGAGGCGGATATCAGCTGTGCGGTTTTCAGGAACAACTTTGATCGGGATGGTTTTACCGGTTACTTCCTGGCAGATTTTAGTCAGTTCCTGCAAGGATGCGCTGCTTTGCAAACCGCCGCCTGCATTGAGGATTTCGCCATTTACTTTGTCGAGGTTATGCAGTTGCCAGTCGATCAGGTTGTAGAGGTCGGCCACGTGCAACATATCGCGAATCTGCTTGCCCGTTCCGCCGTAACCAAAATAGCCGAGTTGCTGTTCGAAATAATGCTTGGCAATCCAAAGTACCATAACACCCTGATCTACCTTGCCCATTTGCCACGGACCAGTGATCACGCCACAGCGGTTGATGACGGTTTTTAAATTATAAAATTCATTGTATTCCTGAATGATCAATTCAGACGCTAGCTTTGTAGTACCATAAAGAGAACGTGCACCATTTAGTGGGAAGTCTTCGGCGATACCTTTGGAAGATACACCAGGCACAGGCTGATCGTCCGACAATGCGAAACGGGTTTCTTCTTCTACAAAATTTAACGTCTCGATTGTTTTGATCGGATACACGCGGCTGGTAGAAAGGAATATGAAACCGGCTTTATGTTTCAATGCATGGTTAAGGCAATTGACGGTCCCGACGAGGTTGGTATTGATCAGGTAATCGGGTGTACCGTCGAGGCCGGCGAGTACTGATGGTTCCGCCGAAGCTTCGATCACGGTGTCGACCGCGGGAATGCCGTCAAAATCTTCTTTATTGCGGATATCGCCATGGACAAATTCCACGCCCGCTCTTTTGAGCCGGGAGATATTCAGTTCGGAGCCTCTTCTTTTGAGGTTGTCCAGCGCGTAAACCTGGTAATCGGGATAGTTCGTTTTCAAGGCTATGGCCAGCGAAGAGCCAACAAAACCGGCTCCACCGGTGATCAGGATTTTCATAAAAAAGTAAGTGAAATGTGTGGTACTATAAAAAACCAAAGTTAGGGGATTCGCAGAAACCGACGGCCACCGGATAAATAAATAGCATTTGATTCTTTAATGAATTAATTTAATAATTCAAATAAAATAATTAATTTACATTTGAAGTATGTAACTTATGTTCACTTCTTTAAGTACAAGCCCCGGTACTGCAACATCTCGTTATCCTTTAACGTATTGAATCAAAAATCAACCGCGTAGATGCGTATTTTTACCACTGCATTAATTCTTTATGCCCTGTTTTCGGGGAATTGCTATGCCCAGAGCGCGCTTGCTAAGGCTTCTTCGGCCAGGGAGACCGCGGCTTATCCGGTGTCTGTTTACAAAAATGCGACCTCCATTTCCCAAAATCTTTACAATGGTCGTCAGTATTACGTGTACGACGTGCGGATGGAGGAACATCAGTTTTTCGAACAACGCCGGTGGCTGAACGGGATGGTACTGTACGACGGACAGCAATTCGACAGCATTCCGATGCTGTATGACATATTTCACGACGAGGTTGTGATCCGGCACTTCAACGGTGACCATGTGCTCCTGCAAAGCGTAAAGGTGGATTCTTTCATTGTTGATAATCACCACTTCGCAAGGTTGGACGCTGGGAAAGATATTAATCCGCAAATGCGGACCGGTTTCTACGACATTGTTTACGGCGGCAAGTCGCGTACCATCGTGCGCAGGACCAAGTCGCGGCAGGAAAAGATCGTTGACAAGAGAGTGATCGCCTACTATCCCGAAAAGAACTTCTTTTATGTGTTCAAAGGGGATCGGTATTATTCGGTGCACACAAAGAAATCTGCGCTGGAATTATTTCCGGAGCACAAGCGGGAATTACGCAGGGTCCTGCGGGAGAACAAGATCAAATTCCGTAAAAATCGTGAACTGGCCATCGTGAAGATGGTTGCAACCTACGACGAGCTAGCCAAATGAAAATACTTTTATCCTTAACCCTTTTTATCTGCTGTCTTTTTACCACCCAATTTTCACACGGCCAGAATGTGCCTGAGAAGAAGATTACCATGAAACTGGATTCGGCGCGGTTCGGCCAGTTTGTGAAGGAGGTGGAGGCGCAGGCCGGCTATTATTTCTACTACGACGCAACGCGGTTCGATAGCCTCACGCTCGACCTGAATGTGAATAACCTTTCACTGCGCGAGGTGCTCGACCAGGTTTTTAAAGGCTCCGAATTTGAATATGCTATCGATAGCCAGAAACGCATTTACATTACCCAGGGCCAAAAGATCATCACCCAACTAACGCCCGGCCTGTTCAATCCCGAGCGGGCGGGCGAAAACGATTCCATTGCATATGCCGGTCCGGAAAGTGATGTAAAGGAAAAGCTGTTGTCGACCGCCGAAAGCAAATTGCATGAGATCGGGATACGAAAGCATAGGATTACGCCTGGAAACTCGACGATCACGGGTTATGTCCGGAACGCGGTCACTGGTGAGCCGGTGATCGGCGCGGCGGTATTCATTACTTCGCCGTCCATTGGTATTACGACCGATGCACTCGGTCAATACGCGCTCACGATCCCACGCGGGAAGCAGCTAATCCATATCAAGAGCACAGGTATGCGCGAGACGCAGCGGCAGGTGGTACTTTATTCTGATGGTAAGCTCGATATCGAAATGCGCGAAAGCGTGATCGCATTGAAAGAAGTTTCGGTGAAGGCTGGCATGGATAAGAACGTGGTAGGCACGCAAATGGGTACGGTGAAACTGACCATCAAAAACCTCAAACAAGTGCCGACTGTTTTTGGAGAAACAGACCTTTTGCGGACGGTGCTTACATTGCCCGGTATCAAGTCAGTAGGAGAAAACAGCACCGGTCTGAACGTCCGTGGCGGCTCAGTAGACCAGAACCTGATCCAGTACAACGACGCGGTTATTTACAATCCATCGCACCTTTTTGGTTTCTTCTCCGCATTCAATCCCGATGTTTTGAAGGACGTGGAGCTTTACAAAAGTACAATTCCATCCCGGTTCGGGGGCCGGCTTGCTTCCGTACTTGACATTAACAGCCGCGATGGAAATAAGAAGAAATTCATTACATCTGGCGGAGTAGGGCTTGTGACAGGCCGCGTTACATTGGAAGGGCCCCTGGTAAAGGATAAGGCATCGTTCCTGCTTGGAGGACGTTCAACTTATTCAAACTGGGTCATCAGGGCGCTGGATAATGAAAATTATAACAAAAGCTCGGCTTCGTTTTACGACGTCAACCTGCATTTGAATTACGAGATCAATGAAAAAAACAGTCTCTCACTGACCGGCTACATCAGCGACGACCGTTTCAAATTGTACGGCGACACCTTATATGCCTATCAGAACAGGCTCGGCTCCATCAAATGGAAGCACACATTCAATCCGCGTTTGTATGGCACATTCACAGCCGCGCATACCAAATACCAGTATGCAATGGAGGCGAACGGGCTGCCGCTCAACTCATTTGATTTGAAATTTGACATCAACCAGTCCAATTTCAAAGCGGATTTCAGCTATGTGCTGCACCCGAAGCATACATTGGAATTTGGTTTAAGCTCAATTTACTACAAACTACACCCTGGCTCATTCCAACCGCGAGGTGCCGAATCGCTGATCCTCCCCGACGAACTTGAAGCGGAACAGGCAACGGAAAATGCATTGTATCTGGAAGACAAATGGGAGGTAAGCCCGCGACTGTCTATCTCGGGTGGTTTGCGTTGGTCGTTTTTCCAATACTTGGGACCTAAAACCATGAATACATATCTGCCTGGTTTCCCGATCGACCAAATTTATCAGGAGGGCGTGCAGGAATACAAGTCAGGAAAGAAGATCAAATCTTATGGGGGGCCGGAATACCGTGCTTCGGTGCGATACAGTATTTTCGATAACCTTTCGCTTAAAGCGAGTTACAACACGCTCCGGCAATACATTCACCTGCTGACGAATACCATGACAGTTTCTCCGACCGATATCTGGAAGCTCAGCGACCCGTATATCAAGCCACAGATCGGAGATCAGCTTTCATTGGGTTTATATCGGAATTTCAGGGGTAACAAGATCGAAGTTTCGCTGGAAGGTTATTACAAAAACATCAAAAACTTCCTCGATTATAAAGGCGGAGATTCGCTTATCATGAACCATAATATCGAAGCGGCGGTGCTCAATACCAAAGCTAAGGCTTATGGAGTCGAATTTATGGTCAAGAAAATGACCGGAAAATTGAATGGCTGGCTCAGCTACACCTATGCGCGCACACTCCTGCGTGCGGTTGACCGCGATTCGCCGGACGCGCCTAACGACGGGAATTTCTATCCAAGCAATTACGATAAGCCGCATGATTTTACATTGATTTCCAACTACCGGTTTTCGCACCGTTTTAGCGTGTCGTTCAACTTTACTTACAGCACGGGCCGGCCCTACACGCCTCCTATTGGTAAATATGTGATCGACGGCTCGCAAAGGGTGTATTATGCCGATCGCAACCAGTTCCGCATTCCGGATTATTACCGGACCGACGTCGCCATGAATATCGAAGGTAACCACCGGATCAAAAAGCTGGCGCATAGTTCGTGGACATTGGCGGTGTACAACCTCCTTGGGAGGAAAAATCCAACATCGGTTTATTTTCAGACCGTCGGTGGAAGGGTGAGCGGCTATCAGCTTTCAATTTTTGGTCAGCCGATCCCGACTATAACCTACAATTTCAGATTCTAAAACGCGGCAAAGGCAATGAGATATTGGTTTTTGAAAATAGGCTTTTTTGTACTGCTGCTGATTGTCGACAGTTGTATTGAACCATTTTCGCCTCCTGAAACGAATTCGGATGAGGGGTATCTGGTAATCGACGGCTTTTTGAACATGAATGGCACCGATTCGACCCGGATTGAACTCCGGAGAACGCAAAACATCAATGCGAATCACCTACCCATCATCGAAACCGGGGCGCAACTAGCTGTGGAAGAAGAGAATGGAGAGTCGTTCACACTGACTGAAACGGGTTCCGGAATTTACACATTACCTCCCCGGCAGTATAACCGAAGCGGAAAATACCGGTTGAGCATTAAAACCAATGATGGTCAGGAATATCTTTCCGAATACGTGAGCGCAAGTATTACGCCCGCTATCGACAGCGTTACCTACAAGGTTGACGGGGGGTTAAATGCGGCAATTTTTCAGGTGAACACGCATGACACACAAGGTAAGACGCAATTTTATCGCTGGAAATTCGAGGAGACCTGGGAATATGAGGCCGCATATTACTCGGCATTAGAGCTCCGAAATGACTCGGTCGTTGTGAGAAATGAAAATATCAATAAATGCTGGGGAAAATTGAGATCGGGAAGCATTCTGCTAGGCAGCACGGTTAAGCTCAGCAGCGATGTAATCAAGGATCTGCCGATTAACCGGGTCCCGATTTCTACTAACAAGCTTTTTATCAAATACAGCATTCTCGTACGACAATACGGATTGTCGCGTCAGGCATTCGAGTACTGGACCGATCTGGCCAAAACGACCCAGGGTACCGGTAGCCTATTCGATGTTTTACCCTCGCAGGTGACGGGTAATATCCGTAACACGACCGATCCGCGGATACTTGCGTTCGGCTATTTCAGCGCGGCGACCGAGGAAACCAAAAGGTACACCGTATCGCCACGTCTGGGCACATTTCCCCGTTGTACCGAACCGGACACGATCCCGATCCGGTGCGGATCGCGGGATGCCGATGAATGTGCAGTCAATACTCCAAAACTTTTTCTCACATATTGGGGTGCGCGCTCTGACTCGTTGCTGGTGGCTTCGCATTCCTGCGCCGATTGCCGTTTGCAAGGAGGTACTACCGAAAGGCCGTCATATTGGTAATGAATTTGCTTTTAATTATTGTGAAAAGAATAAACTTCATCAAAAAGCTGGAATACAGTCCCGAACCCCGAAAACTGAAACGGGTTTGGGTGACGTTCGGCATACTAGCCGCGATCGGGTTAATCGTTAATAGTTGCATCGAGCCATTCTCGCCGCCGGAGGTGAGCAATCCGGGGACTTATCTGGTAGTGGACGGTTTTCTGAATGTTAACGGCGACACCAGCACTATCCTTTTGAGCCACACGCAGGCAACGGCCGACGATAAGGCGGTTGAAATGGAATCGGGGGCTTACATTGCTGTGGATGCGGAAAATGGCGAAACGTATGCTTTTCACGATATGGGGAATGGTTCCTATAAGCTGCCTGCGTCGGCTTTCAATCAGGATGTCAAATACCGCTTACGGATCAAACGGCTTAACGGAAAGGAATACGAATCGGATTTTGTGGTAGTGAGTAAAACCCCGCCGATCGACAGCATTACATACCGTGTGGCTGCGAGCAGGAATGCGATGCTCATTTATGTGAATACCCATGATGCGAACAATGCAACGCGGTTTTACCGGTGGAATTTTGATGAAACTTATGAGTATCGGATGCCCTATTATTCAAGTCTGACACGGGATATTCCGAACCAGACGATTATTCCTAGACAAGATAATATCAATGTTTGCTGGCGAACACTTCAGTCCAGGGACATTAAGCTTGGGTCGACGATCAAGCTCAGCCAGGATATTATCCGGGATTTGCCCATTAACGTCGTCAACATCGCAACCAACAAACTGTATTTTGGCTATTCGATCCTGGTCAGGCAATACGGCCTCTCGCGGGAGGCATTTGAATACTGGACGGACCTTGCCAAAACAACCCAGGGTACTGGTAGCCTTTTCGATCCGCAGCCATCGCAGGTAACGGGCAATATCCACAACAAAGCCGATGTCAAAGAACTTGTCTTCGGATATTTCAGCGCGGCTCAGGAACAAACGAAGCGCGTTTTCATCCGGGAACGTTTAGGGGAATATCCACGCTGTTCGGCACCTGATACACTCAATTACAAAGAAGCCTTGGAGGGTGGAGGTGTGTTGCTTTACTATTACCAGGGGATGCCTAAGAGTGGCTATCTGTCGACATCGGAGTCGTGTGCCGACTGCCGCTCACAAGGTGGAACTACCACAAAGCCATCTTTTTGGGACCAATGATCATTCGATTGTCTGAAAAATATACAATGAAAATCAGGACATTAATTTACGGTTTGCTGGCACTGGCGTTTTGCGGGCCTATCTATGCACAGGACGATGCCATGCTGGCCTCAATGCAGCAGCGCTTCGGGCTTTACACCGAGCGGGCCGTGCAGGAAAAAATGTATGTGCACGTCGACAGGCCATTCTATCTCGTTGGCGAAACGATCTGGTTCAAAGCCTATAACCTTAACGGTGCTACGCATCGGTTCCTCGATCTAAGCAAAGTGGGCTATCTGGAAATACTCGATAGCGAAAATAACGCGGTAGTGCAGACCAAATTTTCCATGATCGATGGCCGTGGAAATGGCTCCGTACTTGCACCGTCCACGCTTGTGAGCGGGAAATACAAGCTACGCTGTTACACCAACTGGATGAAGAACTTTTCGGTAGACAGCTATTTTGAAACATCTATTTCCATTCTGAACCCGTTTGTAAGGTTTGATCCGGACAGGGCTTCGAAGGAAGAAACGCGGTACGACGTGCAGTTTTTCCCGGAAGGCGGCCGTCTGGTGAATGGTATCGAAAGTAAAGTGGCATTCAGGGCTGTGGGTATGGATGGAAAGGGCTTCCGTTTTAAAGGCGCCGTTTTAAATCAGCAGAATGAAACTGTGCGGGAGTTTGAGCCGGAAATGAATGGCATCGGCTTTTTTACATTCAAACCGGAAGGTAATGCCACATATAAGGCGGCAATTACCGATAGCAAAGGCCAGCGCTTCGAATACGAACTTCCGAAAGCGGAACCGCAGGGTTATGTGATGGAGGTTAAAGATTCGACGGCTGCGCTGCTCAAAGTGACGGTAACCGCGCGACGCGAAAGCGAGGAGCCCGCCAACGTGTATATGCTTTCGCACACACGACAAGCGAATGCATTGTTTGGCAAAAAGATCCTGGGAGGTAATGGGAAAGTAATCTTCGTCCTTGAAAAAGCGAAAATGGGCGAGGGGATTTCACACATTACTATTTTCAATGAAAGATTGAAACCTGTTTGCGAAAGATTGTATTTCAAACGTCCCGAAAAACAGTTGATGATAGAAGCACAAATAAATAACGCCTTTATCACGCGGGAAAAGGTAGCGATGAATCTTTCCGCAGGGGTTGGCCAGGCATTGCCGGCTTGGAGTAATTTGTCTGTCGCGGTTTATCTCGACGATTCAATCCAATATCAGTCACAAACTGACATTCACAGCTATTTGTGGCTGACGGCCGATTTGAAGGGGAACATCGAAAGTCCGGGATATTACTTCAAGAATGTTAGTAAAGACACAGACCGGCAACTCGACAACCTGATGCTGACCCACGGCTGGCGTCGCCTTAATTGGGACAGAGTTTTTGGCGGCCAGTTGGTTTCTTTTGAGCACTTACCGGAATACGACGGACATTTTATCAACGCCCGCCTGCTGAACAAGTCTGATGGAGCACCGGCTAAGAATAAGGACGCTTTTTTGGCCTCTCTGGATGTTCCGGCACGTTTATATGTCGACAGGAGCGATGATAACGGACGTGTGAAGTTCGAAGTGCGGCAATTCGTTGGTCCGAAGGAGATCACACTTCAGACCGACCTTGCCAATGATACAACTTATCGGTTCGAAGTGGCCAGTCCGTTCTCGAAGCAGTTCTCCACCACGGCAATTCCTTCCTTCTTTTTTGATAAAAACCTGGAAAACCAGTTGCTCACGCGGTCGATCAACATGCAGACCGCCAATGCATATCTTCCGCGCCTTTATACGGAGAAAAAAGCCGTTCTCACCGACTCTCTGCCATTCTTTGGTATGCCCGACGAGAAATATTTCCTTGACGATTTTACCCGCTTCCCGACCATGGAGGAGGTTTTGAGAGAATATGTAAAAGGCGTGCTGGTACGCAAGCGGCAAAAGGAATTCCATCTGCGGATGATCGACAAGTTGCTTCCAAATACCTACTACACCACCGACCCGCTCATGCTTCTGGACGGCATCCCGGTTTTCGACGCCGATAAAATCATTGAAATGGATCCGTTGAAAGTCAAGAAAATCGAGTTGCTCAGCTCCCGCTATTTCCTCGGACCAATGACTTTCACAGGCATTGTCAGCTTTTCGACCTATCGGGGCGATCTGAGTGGTTTCGAGCTCGATCCCAAAGTGCTTGTGATGCCTTATGAGGGCGTACAGGCGCAACGTGAGTTCTACGCGCCCCGGTACGACAATAACAATGCAAACAGCCGTATTGCCGATTTTCGCAACCTGTTGCATTGGGCACCCAATGTGACCACAGACAAGGACGGAAAAGCCACGATCGAATTTTATACTTCCGACCAGACAGGTCGTTACCAGGTCGTGATCCAGGGCATTACCCCGGATGGTATAGCTGGTTCAAAAACTGTTTCTTTCGACGTCAAGAAACGGAGTCTTTAAATGTAAAACTCCGAGGTGTGCTTGATCTCCTTCAAAACGAAGGTGCTGTTGAGCACGCCTATATTATCGATCTTCGATAGCTTATATTTCACGAAATCGTGGTACTCGTCGAGGCTGGCCACGTTGATTTTTAGCAAGAAGTCGACCTGCCCAGCCATGTGGTAGCATTCCTGCACTTCATGGAGGTCCTGAATCTCCTGTTCGAACTTCTCGATAAACGCTTCATTGTGGTAGCGCATGGAAACCTGGCAGATGGTGGTAACCTGTCTGTTGATGAGCTTTTTATCCAATATGGCCACGTATTGTTTGATATAACCCAGACTTTCCAGTCTCCTGATCCGCTCATATACCGGCGATACCGTCAGGTTTAGCATTGTCGCGATTTCCTTCGTCGTTTTTTTTGCATCTTTTTGTAGGATGCGGAGGATTTTGGTATCGATTTTGTCCAACTGTTCCATGAGGCAATAATATTTACTGGTATGGTCATTAAATAGCTATCCAAAAAGTGAAATTTGCTTCAAGAATCAAATAGTGCGGTAATATTTCCTGCTAAATATTCAATTTCTTGAAAATAATTTTTGTAAATGGGAAATTGCAAGTGATTTATGCTTTACCCAAAAGTTGTTTTTTATGAAAACGGACTGCGTTTTAGTAATAGGAGCAAACGGGCAGATCGGCTCTGTTCTGGTAGAATATCTGAGGGAAATTTACGGGCTGGGGAAAGTAGTGGCGACGGATATCCGTATGCCCGAATTTCCAACCGGGATTTTTGAACAACTCGACGCGACCAATGCCGGTGAAATGGCGGCGATCGTCAAAAAATATGGCATTACGCAGATTTACCATCTAGCCGCGATCCTTTCTGCGAAAGGCGAGCAGGACCCACTGCGAACGTGGCAGATCAACATGCAAACCTATTTCAATGTACTTGAAGTGGCGCGGGAAAATGGGGTAAGCAAAGTCTTTTACCCAAGCTCCATTGCCGTCTTCGGAGATCGCATCGACACGTTGGCCGAACAGTGGTCATATCTGGATCCGGCCACCGTTTATGGCATTAGTAAGGCGGCTGGTGAAAATTGGTCGAATTACTATTTCAAACGCTACGGCGTCGATATCCGCTCTTTGAGATACCCTGGCATTATCGGCTACCAGTCGATGCCGGGCGGTGGAACCACGGATTACGCGGTCGATATCTATCACAAAGCCGTCAAGGGCGAAGCATTCGAATGCTTTTTGAAACCAGAAACCACGTTGCCGATGATCTACATCAGTGACGCCATGGATGCCACCGTGCGTCTGATGGAAGCGCCCGCTGAAAAAATATCGGTACGCACGTCATACAACCTCGCCGGAATGAGTTTTTCCCCGCAAGAAATTGCACAAAGCATTCAAAAAATCATCCCGGGTTTTGCAATAACATACAAACCCGACTTCCGCCAGACGATCGCCGATTCATGGCCACAGGAAATCGACGACAGCCAGGCCAGAAAAGACTGGGGCTGGCGGCCAACGTACTCGCTCGATAAGATGACAGAAGAGATGGTTAGCGAGTTGCGGAAGAAGTATCAGGTTGTCAATGAGTGAATGAGTCAATGAGTGAATGAGTGGATATTTTTGTCCTATTCATTCATTCACCGTTTCACCGCGACTATTCGAACATTCACTCATTCATACATTCACTAATTCACTCATTCAAAATTATGTACGGCACCATTCAACAAGAATTACAAGACGAACTGGAAGCGATCCGGTCGGCTGGTTTATATAAAAAAGAGCGTGTAATCACGACGCCGCAAGCAGCACACATTGCCACCACCGACGGTGCGGATGTGCTCAACTTTTGCGCCAACAATTACCTCGGTCTTTCGTCGCATCCCGATGTAATCCAGGCGGGTATTGAAGCCATTCATTCGCATGGTTTCGGTATGTCGTCGGTACGGTTTATTTGCGGAACGCAGGATATTCACAAAGAGCTGGAACGCAAGACGGCCGAATTCCTGGGAACGGAAGATTGTATTCTGTATGCCGCCGCATTCGATGCCAATGGAGGCGTATTTGAGCCATTGCTGAACGAACAGGACGCTATCATTTCCGATGAACTGAACCATGCTTCGATCATCGATGGCGTAAGGCTGTGCAAAGCGAAACGCTTTCGCTACAAGCACAATGATATGGCCGACCTGAAAAAGCAGCTGGAAGACGCCCAGGGAAGTCGTCGCATTCTGGTTGTGACGGACGGTGTGTTTTCAATGGACGGAACTATTGCCCGGCTTGATCAAATATGCGACCTGGCCGACCAATACAAAGCGATGGTTATGATTGACGAGTGCCATGCCTCCGGATTTATGGGAAAAACGGGCCGTGGCACGCATGAATACCGAAATGTAATGGGCCGTATCGACATCATTACCGGCACTTATGGTAAAGCGTTGGGCGGGGCGTCGGGTGGTTTTACGGCTGCAAAAAAGGAGATCGTGGAAATTTTGCGTCAACGTTCACGCCCCTATTTGTTTTCTAACACACTAGCACCTTCGATCGTAGGCGCTTCCATCAGAGTTCTTGACCTGCTCACTTCATCTACAGCATTGCGGGATAAGCTTGAACGCAATACCCAATACTTCCGCAAAGCCATGACCGAAGCGGGATTTGACATCCTGCCCGGCGAGCATCCTATTGTGCCGATCATGCTCTACGAGGCTAAACTGGCGCAGGAGTTTGCAGCCAAGTTACTCGACGAAGGCATTTATGTGATCGGCTTCTTTTATCCGGTAGTACCCCAAGGCAAGGCGCGAATCAGAGTGCAAATCTCGGCTGGGCATGAGCAAGGTGATCTGGAAAAAGCTGTGACGGCATTTACAAAGGTAGGGAAGGAGCTGGGAGTTATCTAAACCAGCTGCTGCCGATGTTTTACCGGCAACCAAGCCACATTTATTTGTTAGTGTCAAGCCCCTATGTTGGTGTTATCACCAACAATCATCCAGGGTGGCAGGCAAAGATCAGCATCAACATCTATTTTCAATAACTAAAACCGATAAAACAAAAGCCGGTCCGGAGATTCCGGTACCGGCTTTTGTTTTATCGGTTTGCCGGTGTTATTACCGGCAATCCATCCGTTTATAAGCTGTTGCAGGTATTATCGCAGGTAACCACCGCATCTCTACTGCTGCTCGGCTTCGAGCAATTCCACTTCGACATGTAGCGATTGCAATGTCGCATTACCGTATTGGGTAACCATGGCTACATCCGCAGCGTCGCGGCCGTGGGCGATTTCGATCCGGTAACCTTCGGTTTTCTCCTGGACGGCATCGAATGTGTACCATTCGCCTCCGATGAATACCTCGAACCAAGCGTGCAGATCCATATCTTTCAACTTATCGAGGTAGCCCACCGTCATACGCGTGGGAATGCAGAGGTTCCGGCATAATGCGATGGCGAGGTGCGTGAAGTCGCGGCATACGCCTACCCGGCTGCGGGCGGTATCTAGAGCTGTGGTGGCGGCGTTCGACATGCCATACTGGTAGCGGACATTGCTATGAATCCATGTCCGGATCGCTTCCACTTGTTCGTACCCCGGCGTGAGATTTCCTGCGATTTCCATCGCTAACATATTAACTTCGTGCAGGTCCGACTCACAATACCGGCTAGGCAGGATGTAATGCATCACTTCGTCGGGCAAGTCGCCAACAAGCATATACGAAGGCGCCGGATTTGGAATCGGTTTGGTAGGGTTTACCTGAGCCTGCACTTCCGTGGAAATTGTAACCTTTCCAACCGGCAAAATGGTGCGCTGGCAGGGGTTGCCGTACAGGTCGGTGTACTCGGAAAACGGAACGGAGGGCTCTATGTTGAAACCTTCCTGAATGATCGATTGGCCTTCCTGACGGCGGGGGCGTAACATGGTCGTTACGGTGGTGGGGGCATACACGTCGTACGTGAATATGCTTCTTCCCTTCATTTTCATGTATGAGTCGGATTAGTATTTGAGTTCAATGTAATGATGCTTAATTAATTAAAAATTACGTGCCATTTATTTTATCATGAACATACGCACAGACCAGAATTAAATCCTTTTTATCGACGTTTTTATGTCAGTAATGTTAATTTTAGGGCGAGTAGCATTTAGTGAAATTTAAATAATACATCTATGGCAGTTACAAAATGGATCGTAGACCCCACGCATTCAGAAGTGCAATTTAAGATCAAACACCTTGTGATTTCGACGATCACAGGTTCTTTCAAAAACTTTGAAGGCGGGGCTACTTCGGATTTTAATAACTTTGAAAACGCGGAAATACATTTCTCACTGGATGTGAGCAGTATAGATACCAATGTTGAAATGCGCGATGCCCATTTACGTTCGGCGGATTTCTTCGATGCTGAGCAATTTCCGCATATAACTTTTCAATCCAACTATTTTCATAAGGTAAAAGGCGACAATTATAAGCTCTCGGGCCTTCTTACGCTGAAAGGTGTTACCAAACCTATCGAGCTCGACGCCGAATATGGTGGAGCTGAGAAGGATGCGAATGGTAATCTCCGTATTGGTTTCGAGGTAGAGGGGCGTATCAGCCGTCAGGAATATGGCCTGAATTATATGCAATTGACTGATTCCGGAGGACTTGTGATTGGTGAAGATGTGAAGCTGATCGCCAATATCCAGCTTGTGAAGGAAGCTTAACCGGGCTTTAAACACATTTTCATCAACATTTAATACCCGGCATGAACCGAAACCTGGTTTGCCGGGTATTTTTGTGATCAATAGAAAACGGGGCTTCCCGCCTTTTCAGTCAAACCTGAACTCTTCCATACGCAATCCATGAAATTGCTGCGCATAGTACTTAAAGTTATCGGAGTATTCCTGCTCTTGCTGGTGGTCGCCATCGCTACCATGATCACAACCATGGATGATACGCCCTATCAGCAAATGGCCTATTACAAAGAATGGAAAGCGCTCATCGGCGGTGTGAAACCCGACACTGGCAGTGCTTCGGGCACATTACAAGCTGGTTGGGCGAAGGTCAATATCACACCGGCATCGCCAACGCCGACTGCCGGATACGGTAACCGCAGAGGTAGGCAATACACCGCCGTGCACGACTCCGTATATGTACGTGCGATGGTGATTGATAATGGTCATACCAAAGCTGCGATCATTGCTGCCGACCTGCTTATTATTCCACCGACGGTGATCAAAGCATTGCGCGAGCGGCTCAAACCCAGCGATATTCCTTTTGAACAGATCTATTTCGGCGCCACGCACAGCCATAATAGTATCGGCGGGTGGGGAACGGGTGTTTCGTCACTGTTCTTTTCGGGGAAATATGATCCCGCCATCGTGGAAAACCTTGCAAATGCTATCCACAAGGCCATTACCGAGGCACAAAGTAAGGTGGAGCCTGTTCAACTCAGCTATCTGGAATCGCTCGATTCGCTTGATATCCGTAACCGGTTGGTAGGAGAGGAGGGAGGCATCGACCCAGAGATACGTTCAGCGGCATTCGTTACACGAAATGGGCAGAAGGCTATTCTGAGTTCTTTCGCGGCGCATTCCACAGTTTTGAATTCCAAAAATATCGTCCTCTCGCGTGATTACCCGGGCGCGCTCGTGGATTCGTTGGAAAAAGGCCGGTACAATTTTGCGATGTACATGGCCGGCGCTGTAGGCAGCATGGGACCGATTGAAAAAGGTACCGATGACTTCGATGAAGTGAAAAACCAGGCGTTCGGTGTTCAGAATGCATTGTTGTCCACTAATACAAAAAAGGAAGACTCGAAGGATGCCATTGTGGAAACCCTTACTTTGCCGCTTCCCCTCCGAGCGCCGTCTCCGAGACTGACGATGAACATCGTGCTCCGCTCATGGGCATTCAAAAAAGCGTTCGGTGAATACCCGGTGTTTGTAAAAGCGTTGCGGATTGGTAATATTCTGATGGTAGGTATGCCGTGCGACTTTTCAGGGGAGCTTACAGCCAGCCTCGATGCCTATGCCAAAACCAAAGGCCTGAACCTGATGGTAACCAGCTTCAACGGCGGCTACATCGGCTACATAACCCACGATAAGTATTTCAACCGCGATTTATACGAGACTAAAACCATGAGCTGGTACGGGCCGTACAATGGTGCCTATTTGCAGGAAGTGATTAAAGATATTATTGATAAATTATCCTAAACCGTAACTAATGATGAGAACACTTGCAGGCCTCTTTTTCGCATTACTGAGCCTTTCTTCCATGGCCCAGAAACCCGTTCGCCTGGCGGTAGCGGGGCTCAGCCACGGTCACGTCGGCTGGGTTTTTAACCGTAAAGACAAAACCGATATTCAATTGGTAGGAATCTGGGAAACCAATCCCGATCTGGTAAAGCAGTTTACAGAGCGCTATAAACTCGATCCGAAGCTGTTTTATTCAGACCTTAATAAAATGCTCGACGAGACGAAACCGGAGGCTGTTTCAGCCTTTGGGGCGATCAATGAACACGTGGTAGTGGTGCGTGCCTGTGCACCGCGGAAAGTGAATGTAATGGTGGAAAAACCGCTGGCAACGACGTTTGCCGATGCAAAGGAAATCCAGAAACTGGCCACGCAGAACAATATCCAGGTTTTGACTAATTATGAAACATCCTGGTACGCAAGCAATCAGCATGTGAACCAGCTGATTCAGGAAGGTAAATTGGGTGAAATCCGGAAAGTAATGGTCAATGACGGCCACCAGGGGCCAAAGGAAATAGGGGTCAGCAAGGAATTTTTTGCGATTTTGACTGATCCGGTAAAAAACGGCGCAGGTGCATTGGTCGACTTTGGTTGCTATGGCGCAAATCTGATGACCTGGCTCATGAAAGGTGAGCGGCCGATTTCAATTACGGCTGTCACGCATCAGAACAAGCCGGATATTTACAAGAACGTCGACGATGAAGCATCTATTATTCTGCAATATCCCAAAGCGCAATGCATTATTCAGGGCTCCTGGAACTGGTCATTCGCGCGGAAGGACATGGAAGTGTACGGCAATAAAGGTTACGCTGTGGCTGTAAACCCGACCGTCGTGCGTCAACGCCTGCAAGAAAAAGCACCTGAGGAAACACTCAAACTTGATCCGCGTCCTGCTCCTTACACTGATCCGTTCTCAGTGCTGGCCGATGTAGTGCAAGGCCGCCTGAAACTCGACCAGAACGACCTGTACGGACTGCCGGTGAATGTGACCGTCGTAGAAATACTTGAAACAGCCAAGGAGGCTGCCAAAACGGGTAAAACCATATTCTTAAAAAAATAAATAGTACCTATGGAGCCCAGGCCCGTCAGTTTTTCTCAGACTACTCTTACCGAATTGATGATTCCGTCCTATGCCAACTTTGGAGGGAAAATACATGGCGGCATTCTTCTCTCACTGATCGACAAAGTCGCATATGCGTGCGCGTCGAGGCATGCAGGGACGTATTGTGTGACGGTTTCGGTGGATGCCGTGGATTTTCTGGAGCCTGTGGAAGTCGGTGATCTGGTTTCATTGCACGCGTCGGTCAACTATGTCGGACGGACTTCACTGGTGGTCGGGATACGGGTGGTGGCGGAGAATGTACGCAACCGCACCGTAAGACATACAAATACATCCTATGTAACGATGGTGGCCAAAGACGACGATAACAAGCCGACGGTCGTGCCCGAATTGCTGCTGGAAAACGAAGATGACGCCAGAAGGTTCCTGGAAGCGATCAAGCGCAGGGAGTTAAAGGAGAAGTACCGTGATGCATTCGACAACGCTAAAACACGCCTCGATGTGTCCGATGATCTACACAAGCTTGATAACCAGCGTTGCGTGATCGGGTATGATACGGACGTTTAATAGGAATGTTTAAAGAAAGCAAATCACATTTTGCTGTCAGCCTGAGCGCAGTCGAAGGCGGTCCTTACGACATCATAGATGTGCCTCGACTACGCTTCGACTATGCTTCGACTACGCTTCGACTACGCTTCGACTACGCTTCGACTACGCTCAGCGTGACGGATTTTCGTTAAAATCCAAACAATCCACCGCCGCTTTTCCGGGTACTGCTTTTTTTGCCAAACAGCATTCCAAAAACGCCGCGTACAACCTCTCGCCCTATCTGCTTGGCAAGAGGGGAATTCAGTGCATCAGAGATCATGCTCGTTTGCTCTTTTTCTTTCTTCGCTTCCGTCTTTGCCTGCACTTCCGCTTCCTTCACCTCAGCCTCCTTACGCGCGTGTTCTTCCATTCGTTTGGTCAGAATTTCGTAGGCACTTTCCGGGTCGAGGGGGTCTTTGTATTTCGCATACAAATCCGATTGCTGCACGTGCTGGTCATAGTCAGCCTGCACCATCGGCCCCATTACGGAAGCCGGAGGCATGAGATGTGTTGCTGCCACTTCGGTAGGGATACCTTTTTCGTTCAAAACAGTGATCAAAGCCTGGCCGATACCTAATGTCGTCAGCAGCCGGTCAATGGAATAGAAATCCGATTTCGGATAAGTTTTGACGGTTTGTTTCAAGCCTTCGGCGTCCTGCGGCGTGAATGCACGGAGCACGTGCTGCACACGGTTACCAAGCTGGCCAAGCACCGATACCGGCACATCCTGCGCCATTTGGGTACAAAAGAAAATTCCCACGCCCTTGGAACGGATTAGTCGGACCACTTGCTCGATCTGTTCGAGGAATGCTTTTGGAGCGTCTTTGAAAAGTAAATGCGCCTCGTCGAGGAAGAATACCAACTTAGGCTTGTCCAGATCACCGGCTTCCGGTAGTCTTTGATATAATTCTGCTAAAAGGCTGAGCATGAATGTCGAGAACAAGGCAGGTCTGTCCTGTACGTCGGACACGTTCAGTAAGCTGATCACACCCTGTCCGTCGACTTTGTTAATAAGATCGGAAATATCGAACGAGCGTTCCCCGAAAATACTACCGACGCCCTGTTGTTCCAATGCAACGATTTTCCGGAGAATCGTGCCCGCCGTGGAAGCGGAAATGGTACCATAATCAGCTTTGATTTCCGCGGCGCCCGGGCCTTCGGCGAGGTAGTTGAGGACTTTTTTCAAGTCGTTCAGGTCGACCATCGGCAAATCCTTGTCATCGGCATATTTGAACAGGATAGCGAGTACGCCGGCCTGTGTTTCGTTTAGTTCAAATATTTTGGAAAGCAATATCGGCCCGAATTCGAGCACGGTAGCCCGCATTTGCGCTCCTTTTTTGCCACTCAATGAATATAGTTCAACAGGAAAGCCTTTGGGCTCGAAAACGGTGCCGAGTATTTGCGCACGTTCTTCGAGGGCTGCATTGGTTTTTCCGGGCTGTGCAATGCCCGAAAGATCGCCTTTGATGTCGGACATGAATACCGGCACGCCCGCTGCGGAAAGCTGCTCGGCAAATACCTGCAGGGTACGCGTTTTACCAGATCCGGTAGCCCCGGCAACCAGTCCGTGGCGGTTCATCATGCGCAAGGGAAGGTTCACGCGGGCCTCGCCTATGATCTCTCCCTCGAGAATAGCCGACCCCAAATGAATTACAGGTTTGTCAGTTTGATAAGATTTCTGAATTGCTGCAATAAATTGTTCTTTCTTTGACACAGGAAATACGGGTTATGGTTTGATGAAAGGTTAATTTACAAATTTTAAATGTTTCAGGAAGATTACAAGTCGGGTGGAAGAAATTTGTGAAATAATAATCTTTGAGGAAATAATATTACTTTTTGTATATCCTTGTATTTGCAAAATTTTATTAGGTATTTTGGTATGATCGCCTAATGATTATTCTGATTTACTATTTCTAGGAACATTACTTTCCGCTTATGTTGAGTCGAGTTGCGAATTCTATTTACTGGATGAATCGTTACATGGAACGGGTTGAGAACTATGCCCGTTTCGTGGGAGTTAATTTTAACCTGGCCCTGGATCTCCCGCCCGATGTGGACGAACAATGGGAGCCGCTTCTCATCGCAACGGCCGACCACTTTTTGTTTTACAAATATTACGATAAGCCTACGAAAGAGGATGTTATCCATTTTATGACATTCGATAAGCGTAATCCCAACTCGATCATCAGTTGTCTCTACGAGGCCCGAGAGAACGCGCGGACGATCCGTGAAACGATCTCGAAAGAGATGTGGGAAAGTATCAACACGTTTTACCTGGCCATCAAGGGAACGTCACCCGATGATTTTCGGAATATGGACCATATGCAGGCATATTTTACCGACATCCGTAAAAATTGCCAGCTTTTCCACGGCGTGGTCGACTCGTCCATTACACGTAATGAAGCCTGGCATTTTGGACGGCTGGGCCGGCACATCGAGCGGGCCGACAAATGCTCTCGCTTTCTGGACGTAAAATATTTCACCTTATTACAGGATTCGGGCACTTCGGGCTCTACACTCGACCTCATGCTCTGGACCGCGGTGTTGAAATCGGTGAGTGCCTATAATATGTACCGTCAAACGCACCGGGCGCTGACGCCGATGAATATCGTGGCATTCCTGATCCTCGACAAACTCTTCCCGCGTTCAATCGCCTATTGCGTGCGGCAGGCGGAGCTTTCGTTGTATGCTATCGCGGGTTCTATTCCCGAGCGCGGCTACACCAATCCTGCGGAGCGTGTTTTGAGCAAGATTCGCAGCGAGCTTGAATTCACGGACGTAGAAGATGTTTTTAAAATGGGCTTGCACGAGTATCTCGATAAATTCCAGATCAAGAACAATGAAGTAGACAATAAACTCTTTGATATGTACTTTGGTTTGGAAACAGGGCAGTCGCAAAGCCAGAGCCAGGGGCATTTCAAAAGCCAATGGATGAACTGATCAAACTTTCATATCTTAGCGACCCTATCATCATTGAGCTGTGTAAGACATGACATATTGCCTGGGTATCAAAGTCGCATCCGGCCTGGTGGCCATTGCGGATACGCGCCTTACTTCCGGAACAGAGGTTTCAACCAATAAAAAAGTATCTGTTTATCAGTCAGAAAAGCATTCGATTTTTGTAATGACCTCGGGTCTGAGGTCGGTGCGCGACAAGGCAATTACCTATTTCAAGGAAGTCCTCGAAGAACGGGACACTTCATTTGACAAGCTTTACAAAGCCGTTAATGCATTGGGTCAGCAGGTCAGGCGGGTAGCCGAGGAGGACCGGTTCGCCCTGAACAATGCGGGGCTGGTGTTCAACCTGTTCGCCATCATAGGCGGGCAATTGGAACACGATTCAGAACACAAGCTTTTTCTTTTATATCCCGAAGGCAACTGGGTGGAAGTAGGCGACGGGTCGCCGTTTATTATCATCGGAAACTCGGGTTATGGGAAGCCGCTGTTGTACCGGAGCCTCAAATTCGATTCGTCGATGCAGGATGCATTGAAGATTGGGTTCTTGTCGTTCGATTCTACAAGAGTAAGTTCTAATGACGTGGATTACCCGATAGATATCGTCATGTACGAAAAAGATTCTTTCCAGCTTGTAGAGCATCGTTTTGAAAAGGATGACCTGGATTATGTGGGTAAGCAGTGGAGTGCGTTGCTAAGCAACTCAGTACAGAAATTATCGCTCGAATGGATGGATCCGGTGTTCGGTAAAATGGGGGAAATTTCGAAGGCGTAACCTTTGAAATAAGTTCGCTAACAGATATTATCGCCAGTTTTCCGGTAAATCAATGAAGCCGTTAGCAGGCGGAAGGTATAAGTCCAGAAACTCAATTGTTGTTTTTTGTTTGTAGAAAAAGCTCATTACGGTGTGGGAATTTAGTATTTTTGCAACTAAACATAAAGAGGAATTCTAGATCGTGACGTTAATTAAATCTATCTCAGGAATCAGGGGAATCGTGGGTGGAAAATCGGGTGAGGCGCTGACTCCGATTGATGTTGTTAAGTTTGCTGCTGCATACGGGACATGGGTGAGGCGTACTAATCCACAAAATTTGAAGGTCGTGATCGGCAGAGATGCCAGGCTTTCCGGTGAAATGGTAAGTCGCCTGGTAGCCGGTACTTTGCAGGGTGTAGGGCTTAATGTGCTCGACCTGGGCCTTTCGACTACACCTACTGTCGAGATAGCCGTGGCAGCGGAAGGTGCGGCGGGCGGTATAATCCTTACGGCAAGCCACAATCCAGTTCAATGGAATGCCCTCAAACTTCTCAACAACGAAGGAGAATTCATTTCCGAAGCGGAAGGCGCGGAAGTGCTGCGCATTGCCGATCAGGAAGATTTTATTTTTCCCGATGTCAAAAAGTTGGGAAGCTATTCTTCTGACAATACATATCTTCAAAAGCATATTGATCACGTGTTGTCGTTGTCGCTCGTCGATGTGGAAGCGATCAAGAATGCCAATTTTAGGGTAGTAGTCGATGCGGTGAACTCAACTGGTGGCATTGCGGTGCCACAGCTACTGGAAGCCCTGGGCGTTGATCCGAAAAATATCAAGAAACTGAATTGCGAGCCTACGGGCAATTTCGCGCATAATCCCGAGCCGCTTCCCGAGCACCTTCACGACATCAGCAAAGAGTTGAATAATGGCTCTTACCAGCTCGGTATTGTCGTCGATCCGGATGTGGACAGGCTGGCGCTTATGTGCGAAGACGGAACGCCATTTGGTGAAGAATATACTTTGGTAGCCGTTGCGGACTATGTTTTGAAACACACCCCGGGTAATACGGTTTCGAATCTGTCATCAACCGCAGCTTTGCGCGACGTCACTATTAAAGCTGGTGGAGAGTACCTGGCATCGGCGGTGGGCGAAGTAAATGTGGTGAATGCGATGAAATCCAATAATGCGGTGATCGGCGGTGAAGGCAATGGCGGGGTGATCTATCCAGCGAGCCATTACGGTCGTGATGCGCTGGTAGGAATTGCATTGTTCCTCACGCATTTGGCAAAATCGGGCAAAAAAGCTTCTGGTTTGAGAAGAGCGTACCCAAATTATTATATTTCTAAAAATAAGATCGAGCTCACGCCGGAGATCAATGTTGACAATATTCTCGACCGTATCCAGAGCCGCTATTCCAAACAGCCGGTAAATACTGTCGATGGCGTCCGCATTGAGTTCGACCGCGAATGGGTACATTTGAGAAGGTCTAACACCGAACCTATTATCCGCATTTACTCGGAGTCGGAAACGCAGACGACTGCCATTAACCTTGCCAATAAAATCATTTCGGATATCAAGGAAATCATCTCGGAACCGAAGAAATAATTAAGCTGTTGCTAGCTAATATGGGTCACTTGTTGTCTGAAAGACGATAAGTGATCTTTCTAATTTTATATCCCAATGAAAGTCTATCTGGACAATGCGGCTACAACGCAGCTGGACCCCGAAGTCCTGGAAGCCATGCTGCCGCTGATGACCGAACAATTCGGTAACCCCTCTTCCATTCATTCATACGGCCGTGCCGTTCGTTCATCCATTGAGCGTGCCCGAAAAAGTATCGCGGGAATCTTGAATGCAGCGCCGGCGGAGATCTTCTTCACATCCGGTGGAACCGAGGCCGATAATACGGCCATTCGTTCAAGCATCGAAACGTTTGGCATTCAACACGCCATCACCTCTCGTATCGAGCACCACGCCGTGCTGCATACCCTCGAACATTTGAAGAGGACCGGGCAGATCGAGCTGAGTTTTGTGAAATTGAATGAAAAAGGGGAGGTCGATCTGGAACATCTGGAAGCATTACTGGCTTCGAAGCCCCGCTCACTGGTTTCGCTTATGCATGGTAACAATGAAATCGGCAACCTCCTCGACCTGGAAACTGTTGGTGATCTTTGCGAAAAATACGACGCGATTTTCCACAGCGATACCGTGCAGACAATGGGCCATTACCGCCACGACCTGCAAAAGCTGAAAACCAATTTTATCGTTGGCGCAGCGCACAAGTTCAATGGGCCGAAAGGCATTGGGTTCTTGTACGTTCGTCCGGGTACCAAGATCAATCCGTTCGTACACGGAGGGGCGCAAGAGCGTAACATGCGCGGGGGGACGGAGAATATCTACGGAATTGTAGGTCTGGCGAAGGCACTAGAGATTGCTTACCGCGATATGGACGCACACCAGCAACATATCGAAGGCCTGAAAGAACGTATGATAGGCAAATTGAGAGAGGGAATTGAGGGGGTAATTTTTAATGGCAATTCGGAAGAACTTGGTAAAAGCCTTTACACGGTTCTGAGCGTAAGCCTTCCACCGTCTGATATCAGCGATATGTTGCTGTTTAACATGGACATCGCCGGAATCGCCGTTTCTGGCGGCAGCGCGTGTTCAAGCGGCACCGATATTGGCTCACACGTCTTAAACGAGCTCAGGATCGATGAAAACCGAGCCAATGTGCGTTTCTCTTTTGGGAAATACAACACCGAAACCGACATCGATTACGCAGCCGAGACGTTGATCGGCCTTTACAAGAAAGAAAGTATTATCTTATAGAATAAGGCATCGGCTTATAAAAGCCAAAACCCGGCCCCTGAATCAGGCGGTCGGGTTTTTTACGATATCTTCGAGTGCTTCCACCCAAATATCGCTGTCGTTGAGACTTTCGACAAGCTGCCAGTGCTGGCCGCCTTCTTTTTCGAACAGCTCTTTATATTCTTCTCCTACTTCAATCGTCGTTTCGAGGCAGTCGGCTACGAAGGCAGGTGAAAATGCCAATGCGCTTTTAACGCCTTTTTTAGTCAGTTCCGGGATCACCTCGTCGGTATAAGGTTTGATCCACGGATTTTTGCCCAATCTCGATTGGAAGCAAGTCGTGTATTTGCCTTCCGGAATACCCAATCCTTTGACTAAAAGACGCGTTGTTTCAAAACATTGTGCTCGGTAGCAATGCTGGTTGCGGTAATCGAGCTTGTCGCAGCAGCTGCCGAACTGGCAAAAACTGCCGGTAACATCGCCCTTCGTGATCTGCCGCTCGGGCAGGCCGTGGTAGCTGAACACGAAATGGTCGTAATCGCGCGTCGCCATATATTTTTTACCTAAATCCACAAAACCCTTGATGAACTTTGGGTGTTCCAGGAAACGGTTTACAAAGCGGATTTCAGGCAAAACTTCCCAGTCCTTCACGACACGCATTACCTCCTTATACACTGAACCGGTCGAAGCCGAGGCATATTGTGGGAAGAATGGCACGACGATGATTTCGGTAAGGCACTCTTTTCGCAATGCTACTAATGCCTTCTCAATGCTCGGGTTCTGATAGCGCATCGCGAGCTCGACAATGTAATCCTCACCCAAAACCTTCTGTAACTTGTCTTTTACCGAATAGCCGTAGGTTTTCAATGGTGAGCCATCGGGCCGCCAGAGCTGTTTGTAAACTTTCGCGGACTTCGGCGCGCGGAAAGGAGCAATGATGAGGTTGATCAGAAACCAGCGGTTGATATACGGAATATCTATCACACGTTCGTCCATCAAGAACTCGCGCAGGTATTTGCGTACATCAGGAACTGAAGGGCTGTCGGGCGTTCCGAGGTTCACAATCAGCACACCGGTTTTACGGACTTCGTCGAGAGTTGTTGAATCAGAGGGTTGAGCCAATGTAGTTGTACTCATTTTATTAACAGTTTCATGAGAGAAAGCCAGCCGCCGGGCGACCGCTTCTTTTTGTATTTCAGTCTTGCAAAAATAGCAATTACAGTCCTAACAAGACCTCTTTCAATGCAGCCTGCGCCGACCATTCGCGGTTGGCAGCCTGTTCGATAACCAACGACCGAGGGCCATCGAGCACTTCATCGGCCACTTTCATATTGCGGCGAACGGGCAGGCAATGCATGAACTTGCCATTGTCTGTCGAAGCCATTTTCGCCTCGGTGATCATCCAGGAAGGATCGTTGTTCAAAACCTGTCCGTAGCTGTTGTAGGACGACCAGTTTTTGCCGTATACAAAATCCGCGCCTTCAAGCGCCTTATCCTGATCGTAAATAACCTGGCCTTTGCCCACAAATTCAGGCGAAAGATCGTAACCTTCCGGATGCGTGATCACGAGCTCTACTTCCATCGGGTTCATCCATTCGCAGAACGAATTCGCTACTGCCTGTGGCAATGCCTTGAAATGCGGAAGCCAGGTCAGCACCACTTTTGGACGCTGTTTCAACTTAAATTCTTCGATTGTAATGCAGTCGGCCAGCGATTGCAGCGGGTGCCGCGTAGCTGATTCCAGGTTCACGATCGGAACCTGCGCATATTTTTCGAATTGTTGAAAAACGATTTCCGAATAATCCTTCTCCCGATCCTGTAAACCTGCGAAAGAGCGAATGCCGATGATATCGCAATAACTGCCAATTACCGCCGCCGCTTCCTTCACGTGCTCTGCCTTGTCACCGTTCATGACTACGCCTTCTTCCATTTCCAACCCCCAACCATCCTGTCCGACATTCATGGTGATCACATTCAAGCCAAGGTTCTGAGCAGCTTTTTGGGTGCTGATCCTTGTCCTCAGACTCGAATTAAAAAACAACAGGCCTATCGTTTTGTTTTTCCCAAGCCCCTGGTCCGCAAACGGATCCTTTTTGGCTGCGATGCCGCTGCTGATGAGCTGAGGGAGATCGGTGACGTCTTTAATGGAAAGAAAGTGTTTCATTCAGGTTAAAATTTCGGAGATAGGTGTTCCTATTCTCAACTATGGCAAGGATGGTATTAGTTCAAAAAAATCAAACGGCTGTGAGAGATACTTCCTTTTTCAGGGCCTCAAGGAAAAGGTCGGCTTCCGTTTTACCCAATGCGAGCGACGGCAGAAGGCGGATTGTGTTCGCACCAGCTACGCCTGTGAACATTTTGTGTTCAAACAAAAGCTTGTTACGTAGGTCCTTCACCGGGAAATCATATTCGATCCCTATCATTAGTCCACGACCTCTGAGCTCCTTATAACCGCCGATCGCCTTAATGCCTTCCAGCAAATAATTACCGATCTCAGCCGCATTTGCAATCAGGCTTTCTTCTTTCATAATGTCCAGGACAGCCACACCTGCCGCGCAAGCCAGATGGTTTCCGCCGAATGTGGTTCCCAGTAAGCCGTAGCTGGCTTTGAATTTTGGAGAAATTAAAATCCCCCCGATCGGGAAGCCATTGCCCATACCTTTCGCCATCGACATAATATCTGGCTGAATGCCGCTAAACTGGTGGGAGAAGAATTTACCGGTCCGGCCGTAGCCGCATTGCACGCTGTCGAGGATGAGGATAGCGCCGGTTTCGTCGCATTTGCGTCTCAATGTCTGTAAAAACTCGTCGGTACAAACATTGATACCGCCCACACCCTGAATGCCTTCCACGATGACAGCGCAAACTTCGTCGGTAATGCCTTCGGAAGCGGCTGCCGTATCATTGAATGGTAGGAACGTCACATGCTCCTTGTAATTCACAGGCGCAACGATCGACGGATTGTCCGTAGCCGCCACCGCCCCTGCGGTCCGGCCGTGGAACGATTTAGTGAAAGAAATCACTTTCGTTCTGCCATTATGGAAAGAAGCCAGTTTCAGCGCATTCTCATTCGCTTCCGCGCCTGAGTTGCATAGGAACAGTTTGTAGTCCGGGTAACCGGAAAGCTCACCCAGCTTTTCAGCCAGTTCTTCCTGCAAAGAAATTTTTACGGAATTGGAGTAAAAGCTGATTGCATTCAATTGCTTCGTCAGCTTATCCACATAATAAGGATGGCAATGGCCCACCGAAATCACCGCATGTCCGCCATAAAGGTCGAGGTACTTGGTACCATGCTGATCCCAGAGATAGCTTCCTTCGGCTTTAACGGGTTCTATATCGTAAATGGGGTAGACGTCAAATAAGTGTGACATTGTTTTTTGATCTCGTTTAAGATTCTTAAAGTGGTAAATGCATCAAAATGCAGGCGCTTTCAAGCGCAGCCCTGCATCCTCCGGCAATCCAAATGCTAAATTCATATTCTGAACCGCCTGGCCCGACGCGCCTTTGGTAAGGTTATCGATGATGCTCGTAATGAGCAGTTGCCCATCATGAACTTCCAGATGCACGAAGCATTTGTTGGTATTCACAACCTGCTTCAAATCGATCGGCGTATCGCTTACATGCGTGAACGGGTGCGAAGCGTAATACTCCTTGTAAATGGCTTTTGCTTCTTCCAAAGTGCCTTCAAACCGGGTGTAAACATTCGCAATAATGCCCCGCGTGTAATCCCCGCGATAAGGCACGAAGTTCACCGGTTTGTCAAATCCAGCCTGCAATTTGCCGAAAGTCATTTTAATCTCCGTCAAATGCTGGTGCGTGAATGCCTTATAAATCGACATGTTATTGCTCCGCCATGTAAAATGCGTCGTCGCGCTCAGCGCCTGTCCGGCGCCCGTGCTACCCGTAACCGCGCTCACGTGAACCTCGTCCTTAATGAGTCCTGCATTGGCCAACGGTAAAACGGCCAGCTCAATACTCGTCGCGAAACAGCCAGGGTTGGCGATTTTGGTTGCACCCTTGATCCGCTCTTTTTGAAGCTCAGGCAAGCCATACACAAAGCCATCTGACTCGTCCCTAAAATCGGTGCTGAGGTCAATGACTTTTACCGACGCCGGCAGCTGATATTCATCTAGAAACTTTTTCGATTCTCCGTGACCTGAACAAAGGAAGATCGCATTTAAGCCTTCCTGATCCAGCAGCGGCTGAATATCGTCACCAGAAAACACCAGTTCCGTATCGCCAAGCAAATCCGTATGCGTCGCATAGACCGGCTTGCCGGTCTGGCTCTTGCTATGCGCAAATGCGATGTTTACATTTGGGTGGTTTATCAGTATTCTGATTAATTCTCCACCGGTGTAACCCGCAGCGCCAATGATGCCTATGTTAATGTAACTCATTTGTAATCCAGTTTTCAATTTCTAAGCCTCCAACCCGCTCAAATTCTTTGACATTATTCGTGACCAGGATGAGTCCGTGGCTCAATGCGTGTGCCGAAATCAACAGATCGTTTGCTCCAATTACTTTCCCTTTACCTTCCAAATCCGCCCGGACCGAAGCATATTGCTCGGCTGCCCGCGAGTCGAAATCCAGGATCGTAAATGGTTTCAGAAAAGCTTCCAGTGCTGTCCTGTTCTGCTCTTTAAGCTGACTTCTTTCAACGCCATACCATAGCTCCGCTACTACAATGGAAGAGATCGCGATCTCCGTCCAATCGAGCGATTGCAGCTTATGTAAGACTTCAATGGGCCTTTTCTTGATGATGTAGGCCACAATATTGGTATCCAACAAATATTTCATTCGAATAAATTTTCGGATTTATCGACTGGAGGCTGGATACGTTGAGTTAAAAAGTCGTCAGAAAAATCGGCAATGCCTTTCCACCATTCTAGCAATCCGTCTTTCAATTCAGACTGCTGTTTTCGTTTTTCCAAAATAGATTCCAGATAGTCATAAAGTTCCTGAAGAACGTCGGCAGGTAACCCCTGGACTTTCCGTTCGATTTGACTTTGAAGTTCTATTTTGGTCATATTCATCATTACTGTTCAATAGAATCACTCACCTTGCCATAAATCATCACCTGATTCGAAGCCACTTTTGAGAAGCCTCTTACATCGTCGCCAGTCCAGGCGTTGTTCATTTCCCCATAGCTGCCGAATTTGGACGACATCAGGTCGTAGGGCGACTCGATACCTTCTACATAGAAGCGGTGCGGCGCCAGGTAGACGTGTACTTTACCCGTTACGTGCGACTGCGTATCCGCTAGGAACGTCTCGATGTTACGCATAACCGGTTCTACAAATTGGCCTTTGTGCAATAAGCTACCGTACCAGTTCGAAAGTTGTTCTTTCCAGTAAAGCTGTTGCTCCGTTAAAACATGTTTTTCAAGCGTATGGTGTGCCTTAATGATAATCAATGGAGCCGCAGCTTCGAAGCCTACGCGACCTTTAATACCAATAATCGTGTCACCCACGTGAATATCCCGGCCGATTCCGAAAGGCTGTGCAATAGCAGCTAGTTTCTGAATGGCCGTCACAGAGTTTTCAAAAGTTTCACCAGCCACGCCTTTCAACTCACCATTCACAAATTCCAATGTGATGCGCTCGGGCTCTGTTTTAGTGATCTGCGTAGGCCAAGCCGATTCGGGAAGGTATTGGTCGGATGTCAATGTTTCTTTTCCTCCAACCGATGTTCCCCAAAGGCCTTTATTGATGCTATAAGCAGCTTTGGTCCATTCGCGGGAAACGCCTTTGGCCGTGAGGTATTCGATTTCTGCCTCGCGCGAAAGTTTCAGGTCGCGGATTGGGGTGATGATTTCAGCTTCGGGAATAATGATCCGAAAAGCCATATCGAAACGCACCTGGTCGTTACCTGCACCCGTGCTGCCGTGTGCGATCGCCGTAGCACCGATTTCTTTCGCGTATTCGGCTACCGCTACCGCCTGGAAAATACGCTCTGCGCTCACAGACAATGGGTACGTATTGTTTTTAAGGATGTTACCGAAGATCAGGTATTTTATACAATCATTATAATACTCCTTGGTCTTCGAAATTGTAGTATGTTGCTTCACGCCCAAAGTATAGGCATTCGCTTCGATCGTTTTCAGCTCTTCGTCCGAAAAACCACCGGTGTCAACCAAAACCGAATACACTTCGTAACCTCTGTCTTCGGCTAAATATTTTACACAAAAAGAGGTATCTAATCCTCCGCTAAACGCTAATACTACTTTGGGCTGTGACATTATATGTAAATTCTAATTCTGACTAAATGCTTGATTTGCGGAGCAAAAGTAACAAAAAATACCCCGCATCGGGCCTTTACGGTTGCCGGGCGGGGTATTTAAATGAGATGCAATATCTGTTAAAGTGTGCGGCACATTAATGTACCAGCACGGCCCCGGCGTTTTTCTTTTTGGCGCGTTCTTCCCTTCGCAATAAAATGCGTTGTTTGATGCGCATCCAACGCTCGTAAAGGCTGGATTCTTTCAGAAAATCCCAGGTATGGGTTTCAGTCGCGGTGGCGGTATTGTTGGATTGCGTCGCAGCGGGTTTCTTATCTTCGGGATCATACATCATTCCCGTGCAAAGGCAATGCTTTCTACCGGTCCGGGTGAGTACATCGTAGTTTACGCAGCTTGCGCAGCCTTTCCAAAATGCGTCGTCGGCGGGAAGTTCGCTGAATGTAACTGGTTCGTAGCCAAGGTCTGAGTTGATTTTCATCACCGGCAGACTGGTGGTGATACCGATAATCTTGGCATCGGGATATTTCTGGCGCGACAGCTCGAAAGCCTTCATTTTAATCGCTTTCGCCATGCCGCTATTGCGGAAATCAGGATGTACGATCAATCCCGAATTCGCCACAAATTTTCCGTGCTCCCAGGTTTCGATGTAGCAAAAACCTACCCATTCGCCTATTTCGGTGGTGGCAATGATGGCTTTTCCTTCCACCATTTTCTCCATGATATATACAGGGGAACGTTTGGCTATACCAGTACCACGCTTTTTAGCGCTCTCCTCCATCTCCGCGCAGATTTGTTCGGCGTAATGAAGGTGATTTTCATTGGCAGTCTGTACGATAAACTTACTGCCTACTACTTCGGTATTTTTCATTGATGACTATGCTGACAAAATGTTCAAGACAATAATAACTACCCAGAGGAAACGATGGGACGTCTAGAAATTGTAAGAAAATTGCGGGTATTAGATATTTACCACGTAGGTAAAAGAAGATTATGCGGTCCTGGGGGACCTGAATCGGAAAGGCGTAGTATGCAGAAAAGTATGTATGCCGTTGTGATTCATTGACTTGCTTTGCGTCTAAGAGGCTGCAAATTTTAGAAAAAAAAATCTTACTCCAAAGAAACAGAAGATATATTTTTATGGTTCGTTTTGTAATGTAAAGTTTCAAAGACCGGACTTACTGCACGCCGGAATCCGTGCCATTTACCCTTCGATTAACAATATTATTTTAACTCAGTGGCTTTCATGTCTCTAATCAGTACCGACGACCTTCTCAACGGCTATATCAATGGCATATTCCCGATGGCCGAGGCTGATGGTACGATCTACTGGTATTCGCCCAATCCGCGCGCGGTTATCCCTATTGATACTTATAAGCCTTCCAAGTCGCTTCGGCCGGTGCTCAACAAGCAACACTTCGAGATCAGGATCAATACCGACTTTGAGGGCGTTATGCGCGGTTGCTCGCTCCCCCGTGCGAATGAGCCCGGCACCTGGATTTCGGAGGAAATCATTGCTTCCTACACCGCATTGCACGAAATCGGTTATGCGCACAGCGTAGAGGCCTGGCGGGAAAACCGGCTTGTGGGAGGGTTGTACGGGGTTTCCATTAATGGGGTGTTTTTTGGGGAATCGATGTTTACGATCGAGAGTAATGCATCGAAAGTGGCGTTTCACTATTTGATACAGATACTCAAATTAAACCGTTTTGCATTGCTGGATACGCAGTTTATTAATGACAATGTGCTTCGTTATGGCGCTATTGAAATACCCCGCGATCAATACCTCGATCATTTGCAGAAAGCATTAAAGCTCAGAAGGCGGTTCGATGGGGCGGTTTTAAGCGAATTATAATGTGCCAAATGAACGGCGGGCTTCGGTTGGGCATCCGTTTTCGTATGAAAAGAAGTATTTTTAGCACCAGATTGATTACAGGGCATCGGAAATTTCAGCCAGGATGCCGCTTATTTGAATACCAAAGTGTCAAAACCTATTCTCGTCATCAAGTTCGGGACGGCCTCTATCACGCTTTCTTCGGGTGAACCTGATGTCAGGATCATTTCGGAAATAGCCCGGCAGGTTTCGGAAATCCATTCGCAGTATCGCATCATCATCGTTTCTTCGGGTGCGGTTGGTGCTGGTAAGGCATATATCAATGATTATAAGGGTACAATGACCCAGCGAAAGGCGGCGGCGTCTGTCGGTAATCCGTTGCTGGTGGGCCTTTATGCCTCCTATTTCGCTCCGAATAAGATTTACATTGCCCAAAGTCTTTGCGAGCGGCAGCATTTTGCGAACCGTAACAAATTCCTGCAACTCAAAGAAACTTTCGAGGAGCTGTGGGCCAACAATATTATCCCGATCGTGAATGAAAACGACGTGGTAAGCGACCGTGAGCTTAAATTTTCGGATAACGACGAGCTAGCTACTTTGCTAGCCGTTGGTTTCGGTGCCGAATCACTAATGTTCTGTACTTCCGTGGGCGGTTTGCTCGATGAGGAAGGTAAAATCCTGCGGAACGTATCTAATGTGAACGAGGTTTTTAAGTTTGTCAGGACTGATAAATCTTTCCTGGGACTTGGCGGAATGGCCTCCAAGCTGACTTTCGCCAAGCTGGCGTCGCGCATGGCGATCCGCGTGGTAATCTTTGGAATGAACCAGCAGAATGAACTGCTCAATGCATTAAAAGGCGAAGCAGGGACATTGATAACGCCGGGAAAAAGCACATTATCGGCCCGCAACCGCTGGCTCGGAAGCGGTGGCCTGGTATCGGGCACGTTGCATATCGACGAAGGTGCGTCCAATGCACTATTGAAGCGGAAAAGCTTGCTTGCGGTAGGCGTAACAGAAGTGACGGGCGATTTTGAAGCGGGTGAGATCATAGAGATCTATTCATCCGAAGATGAAATGATCGCCGTAGCGCGCGCGAGAGAGACCTCGTCCGCGATCCGGACGAACTTGAAAACAGTGAATTTTGAAGTGGCGCATGCCAATGATATAGTTTTGTTATAATGGAATCGATAATACCTCAATTAAAAGAAGCGCGGGAGGCTTCAGCCGCTGTCCGCAGGCTGACAGACCGACAAAGGGCGGATCTTTTGATCTCACTTTCGGCCAGAGTGCTGGCCAATGCCGAAAACATCATCGCCGAAAACCAGAAAGACCTGGTTTTAATGGATGATGCCGACCCGAAAAAGGACCGTTTGCTCCTGAACCAGAAGCGGATCAACGAACTGGCGCAAAGCCTGATTGACGTAGCCGAACTCCCGGATCCGACAGGAGAAGTTTTTGTCGAAAAAACCATTCAGCAAGGCTTGTCGCTGAAGAAAATTGCGGTGCCTTTGGGCGTGGTGGGTGTTATTTATGAATCGCGTCCGAATGTGACGATTGACGTGGCCTCATTATGCCTGCGCTCTGCGAATGCCTGCGTACTTAAAGGCGGAAAAGAGGCGCAGCATTCCAATACTTATCTGGTGGGTCTGATCCATGAGTCATTGGCTGATTTCGGCGTGCCTGCAGCGGCTGTGACATTGCTGCCCACAGGTCGCGAGTTTGTTGCGGAACTGTTGACCGCCATTCAATATGTCGATATAATCATTCCGCGCGGCTCGGAAGGACTGATCAAGTTTGTGCGTCAGAATTCACTTGTTCCAACCATTGAAACCGGAGCGGGTGTTTGCCATACATATGTTGAAAAGACAGGAGACCTGGATAAAGGCGCGCAAATTGTGGTGAATGCAAAGGTTTCTAAGCCTTCTGCCTGCAATGCGCTGGATACTGTGTTGGTAGATCGAGAAGTAGCGGGAAGTTTTCTTCCTAAATTGAAAGAGGACTTTATTAAATGGAATGTGGAGGTTTTTGCGGATGAGGAATCTTACGCCATTCTCCAAAATGCAGAATATCCCTTTTTGCAGAGAGCTACCGAAGATGATTTTGGAAGGGAATTCCTGGATTTCAAATGCTCAGTGAAGATTGTCGATGGGCTGGAAGATGCTCTAAAACAGATTGAAAACTATTCATCACGCCATTCAGAGGCTATTATTTCAACCAATGAAGAAGCTATCGAGACATTTCTGAAAGAAGTGGATGCTGCTTCTGTTTATGCTAATGCTTCTACGCGCTTCACGGATGGGGGCGTTTTTGCATTAGGTGCTGAAATTGGTATTTCCACCCAGAAACTGCACGCCAGAGGCCCGTTTGCATTAGAAAAACTGGTGACAGAGAAATGGATTGTTAAAGGAGACGGACAGGTAAGATGGTAGATAACACTTTGGAAAACCTGCAAACGCTGTCCGCGGAGGCCATCGCGCTATTGAAAAACCTCATTGAAACGCCTTCTTTCAGTAGGGAAGAAGAAAATACAGCCAAACTGATCGCGGATTTCTTTACCAAAAAGAACATCCCTTTTTATATCAAGAAAAACAATCTGTGGGCTTATAACAAGCATTTCGATGCAGCTAAGCCTACCATGTTGCTTAATTCACATCACGACACGGTAAAGCCGAACAAATCGTGGACGCTTGATCCGTTCAAAGCCATCGAGCGGGATGGGAAGTTGTATGGTTTGGGAAGTAATGATGCCGGGGGATGTCTCGTGTCGCTTATCGCTACTTTTTGTTATTTCTATAATAGGGAGGATTTGACTTACAACGTTGCCATCGCTACGACTGCCGAGGAAGAAATTTCAGGTAAGGAAGGCTTGGAAATCGTCGCGCCGGAACTCCCGGAAATTGCATTTGCGATCGTAGGCGAACCTACCGAGATGCATTTAGCGGTTGCTGAAAAGGGCTTGCTCGTGCTGGATTGTACTGCGAAAGGTGTTTCCGGGCATGCCGCGCGCGAAGAAGGTGAAAACGCCATTTACAAAGCATTGAAAGACATTCAGTGGATCACCGAATACAAGTTCCCGAAGGTTTCGCCAACGCTCGGGCCTATTAAAATGTCGGTGACGATCATCAATGCAGGTACGCAGCATAATGTAGTGCCTGATGCGTGTACATTCACGATCGATGTGCGGGTGACGGATCAATATACTTTGGAGGAAGTGATTGAAGAGATTAAAGCCAATATCCAATCGGAAGTAACACCGCGTTCGATCCGGCTGAGGCCGTCGAGCATTCCGATGGATCATCCGATTGTACAAGAGGGTTTGAAATTGGGACGCAATGCCTACGGTTCGCCTACCACTTCGGACCAGGCGTTGCTGGATTGTCCATCGCTGAAAATGGGCCCAGGGCATTCCGCGCGTTCACATAGCGCAGATGAATTTATTTATCTTCATGAAATCGAAGAGGGGATCGCGCAGTATATTAGAATGGTAGAAGGTGTGGTAACGCAATAATTTATTATACTTGCCAGAACGAACTAACCTCGTTTGGGCATGCGATTCTACACCCAGGAAGATACCAGTGCTTTTGATAATGTCCGGTTTTTGCACATTAAAGCTGCAAAGGCCGGGCATCTTTTTACCATCACATTAAGTCGCCCGGAAAAGCGGAATGCATTCACGCCGACGATGGCCGAGGAAATCACCTTCGCGCTTGCTTACGCGCATTACGAGGTTGAAATTCGCTGCATAGTGTTAAAAGCGGAAGGCTCAGTCTTTTGCGCGGGCGCTGATTTAAATGCATTTCACGACGCATCAGCCGATACTTTGAATCCAGGTTTGCCAACTATTCGTGAGCAAGTACGGTTAGGTGACGCATTCAATGACCTGTTGAAGCCCTGCATTGCCCAAGTTGAAGGCCCCGTGCTTGCGGGAGGTTTTTTAATAATATGCGGCTGCACATTCGTTTTCAGTGTCCCAGAAGCAAGTTTCAGTTTGCCAGAGGTAAAGCGTGGTATCTGGCCTATGCAGGTAATGGCGTCGCTTTTACCAATTATGTCACAGAGAAAGATTTTAGAAATGTCGATTATGGGGAAAGCCTATTCAGGTGCGGAAGCGTTGGAAATGGGCTTGGTAACGCATCTGGCTGAAAAAGTGAGTATTGAAGCCGAGGTCAATACAATAGCCGCACAAATTTGCAATAGCGCGCCATTGGCGATACAATCAGGAATAAAAGGTTTGCGGGAATTGCATAAAGTCCATCATAATGAGCAACATATATTCCTCAAAAGTGAATTGAACAAACTGCTTCAAACAGAGGACGCCAAAGAAGGAGCACTAGCCTTCAAAGAAAAGCGGGAACCAGTCTGGAAAGGAAAGTAATTGCCAGTTGGGGGCAAATCTCTAATTGACCGGCACAATTTCAATTTCCTCCCCATAACGGTTATGGAATTTGAAATCAACCACGCCTAATGACGAGTCTTTGATCAGCTTCACCCAGCTTCTGTAATGGAAGAACCATTTCATCTGCTCTGAGATCAGTCCTTTTGTGAAATAGGAATGTAGGAACGGGTGGAGAGAGATGGTGATGCCCCGCTCGTTCTGCTTGGTGAGGATGTAATCGAGGTTGTTGGCGATCACGTCGGATACGAGGATGCTCGCCTGGATTGTGCCCGTTCCGCCACAGGTGGGGCAAGTTTCGCGGGTGACGATGTTCATTTCCGGTCTTACACGCTGACGCGTAATTTGCAGCAGACCGAATTTTGAAAGCGGGAGAACGGTGTATTTCGAACGGTCACCCTTCATTTCATCACGCATGACATCGAAAAGCGTACGTTTGTTCTCCGCCTTTTTCATGTCGATAAAATCGACGACGATAATGCCGCCCATATCACGAAGACGTAGCTGACGGGCAATTTCCTTCGCAGCTTCCAGGTTCACGCTCAGTGCAGTCGCTTCCTGATCCTCTTCGGAATTGGATTTGTTACCGCTATTGACGTCGATCACGTGCAACGCTTCGGTGTGTTCGATGATCAAATAACCGCCATTGGGCAAGCTTACCGAACGCCCGAATAATGATTTGATCTGTTTTTCAAGACCGAATTGTTCGAACAGCTTGTTCTTTCCACTGTGCAGTTTCAGGATGTTCTCCTTGTCCGGCGCAATGTTGTGGATGTATGCTTTGATATCATCATAAACTTCCTTAGAATCTACGGTAATGCTGTCGAATGACTCATTCAGCATGTCGCGGATGATGGAGGAAGCGCGGTTCATTTCACCGATGACGCGGTCGCGGGGCTTGGCGTCCTTCAATGCTTTAATACCGTTCTCCCATTTGTCGAGGCAGTCCTGTAAATCCTTATTGAGCTCATCCACATCTTTGCCCATCGCTACAGTGCGGATAATTACACCGAAGTTTTGAGGCTTGATAGAAGACATCAATCGCTGCAAGCGGTTTCGTTCCTGCTTATCAGTGATCTTTTTGGACAGGTTGACTGAATTGGAAAATGGTACAAGTACAATGTATCGACCAGCAATAGAAATATCGCACGAAAGTCGGGGGCCTTTTGTAGAAATGGGCTCCTTGACGATCTGAACCAGGATTGGCTGGTTTTTGGAAAGAACTTTATCGATTTTACCCAGCTTTTCGATTTCCGGCTCCATCTTGAAATTTTTCAAGTTGCCGGAATGCACGCGCTTGGCAATGACGTCCTTGGTAAGCTTATTCAGCGAGTTGATATTGGGGCCTAAATCGAGGTAATGCAGGAATGCATCTTTCTCAAAACCAACGTCTACAAAGGCAGCATTAAGCCCTGCCACCAGCTTCCGAACTGTCCCGAGGTAAATATCGCCTACGGTGAAGCTCTGATCTGGTGTTTCTACGTGATATTCTAAAAGACGTTTATCCTGCAAAAGGGCTATACGCTCTCCCTTTTGAGTAGAATTGATTAGTAATTCGTTACTCAATGTTCAACCAACTGAATGGCTAGATAATGTTGATACTTAACTTCCCGCATATCAGACAGTTAGCGGGATACAAACGTGGGGAATAAGGATGACCGGATCTTAATAGTTTAAAATCCGGTCATAGCCAATTATTTTTTCTTATGTCTGTTTTTTCTGAGTCTTTTCTTTCTCTTGTGAGTGGAGATCTTATGTCTTTTTCTCTTTTTTCCGCAAGGCATGATTATGTCGTTTATAAAATAAGTAATGATATTTTCTTAATGATCTGATGATCAGTTGTTCAGGCGGCCTTCCAGCTCGCTGATGGCTTGCTGGATAACCGGATCTTTTTCCTCTTTTTTAACCTCTGACAGAACTTTGCTTGCTTGTTCCTTGTCACCCAATTCAACCAGTGAAAGACCGAGATAGAACTTGGCTTTCGTATTGGCAGGATTGTTGGTTAAGATCTGTCTGAACCTGTCAGCAGCTTTTGAATATTGGTTAGATCTCATGGACAGGATCCCCAGATTGAACAATGCCAATTCGTTGGTAGGATCCGCGTCGATCACTTCGCGTAACATCAAAATTCCCTGCATAGGGTTCTCTGTGTTCACATAAGTCATCGCCATGTTGGCTTTGGCAGTCAACAGTCCGGGATTTTGATCAATTGCTTTTTGGTAATATTCTCGGGTCTTAATACCCAGATTTTTGGCTTTTTGCTCGTCCACTGCGAAACCGTACGCCTCATAGTAGCGGTCGCCCGTCCTCATCAGGTTTTCGATCGCAGGAGAAAGCAGGGCCACTTTTTCGGCATAGAATGCAGCGCTGTCAAATTTCTGAAGCTTTGCAAACTCATCCGACAGCTTGATACCCGCCAAAACCTTGTCTTTGTCACTCGCCTGATTGAAGCCGCTCCTCAGCTGATCAACAACCTTTTGTTGATCAGGGGATAAAGCGGCTCCATCATGCGATTTGGAAGAAGATTCAGCTGCCGCCGCCGTTGTGGCAGCAGCGGTTGCCGACGTAGCGGCGCCCGACTGGCTCCTCTCTTTGTCCACATCCTTGCCTTTGTTGTTTACAACCACTTTGGGAAGGCTAAATAATGTTCCCACAAGCGCAACCGCAAGCACACAAGAAAGGATAATAGACTTTTTCATACTCTTATAACCCAACCTTTTTCAGGTAAATTACTTTTCAGCGACTGCTTTCAATTTGTCACTTTCTTTTACCTGCTCAACAAAAACTTTTGCAGGCTTGAAGCTTGGTACAAAGTGCTCGTCAATAATCATGGAAGTTCCCTTTGAAATATTGCGGGCAACCTTGCGTGCACGTTTTTTGTTGATGAAACTACCGAAACCTCTAACATAAAGGTTCTCACCATCAGAAAGTGAGTCCTTTACCACGGTAAAAAACGATTCTAGCGTTTGCTGAACATCGCCCTTGTCCACGCCTGTTTTCTCAGAAATCTGTGCGATTACGTCTGCCTTAGTCACTTTGATTGTTTACTTTAAGTGGATATTATTTCATTAATTTACTTACTCCTGTAAATTTTGGGAACACAAAGGTACGGTAATTTTCATAAAACTTAAAAGGATGATCACTTCCTTTTTTATATAATTCATTAAAAAACAGTGCATATAAGCGAAAATAATCTCATACCGGACGATTTTGAGGTGATTGATTTTAACAGAAGACTGAAATCCTGGTATCTTGAAAACCACCGCCCTTTACCCTGGCGCGAAACCAAAGACCCGTATAAAATTTGGTTGTCGGAAGTGATTCTCCAGCAGACGCGTGTTGTTCAGGGATTACCGTATTATGAGCGATTTATAGATCAGTACCCAACAGTGCATGACCTGGCAGCCGCCGACGAGCGTGATGTGCTCCGGCTCTGGCAAGGGCTCGGCTATTATTCGCGGGCAAGAAATATGCATTTCACTGCGCGTCAGGTTGTGAATGAATACAAAGGTGAATTTCCTGAAACCTCTGAAAAGCTTTCGAAATTGAAAGGTCTTGGCCAATACACGGCGGCCGCTATCGCGTCATTTGCATTTGATGAGGTGGTTCCGGCGATAGACGGCAACGTGTACCGGGTTATGTCACGGATTTTCGGCATTCAGTCGGACATGCTGAGCAGCGAGGGTAAAAAGGAATTTTCGAGGTTGGCAAGACAGACGGTTTCACGCGAAGATCCAGCCACTTACAACCAGGCAATGATCGAATTCGGGGCATTGCAATGCGTGCCTGCTTCTCCAAATTGCGCCGTCTGTATTTTCAACGACAGATGCTTTGCTTTCGCACATCAAATGCAGGGGCAATTGCCTGTAAAAATCAAGAAACTGACTGTAAAACAGCGTTTTATGAATTACTACGTCGTCAGGCAAGGCGACAGGCTTGCTATGCAAGAACGCCGCGGTCGGGACATCTGGACAGGCCTTTATGATTTTTACCTGATCGAATCCAAACTATTTGCCACAACTCCGGACGAACTGACGATCACTGACTCAATTTTCCGAAATCTGCTGACAAAGGGTCGGCTCAGCGAAGTCCCGAAACTGTATTCCCACATCCTCACGCACCAAAGGTTGCAAGTACGTTTCTGGTGGCTTGAAATTCCCGAAACCGAAAGGATAGATTTACCACCCGGGCTGGCTTTTTATGATCATGAGGAAGTCGAAGCTCTTCCGAAACCGATCCTGATCGATACCTTTTTGCGGGAAGAGGATTACCTGTAACCGCTTGATCATTCCTTGAAGTACTGTGGATCACTAGTGCAGTGCTTAGATACTAATTGTGTTTTTAGTAATATATTTTGTACAAAACACTTAATTAAGAGCAGTCATGGGAAGTTTTAGTTTAAATGCCAGCCAGATCGCGGACTATAACCGCGATGGCTATCTTGTGGTGAAAAGCCTGTTTTCTACGGAGGAAGTGGGGAAGCTATATCATACCGCGATTGAAAATTCGGTCATGCAAAAGAATGCAATGGATTTGAATGACCAGTCGGGGAAGAAAACGAAACTTTCGCTTTGGTTTACGCCGGGCGATGACGTGTTCGGATACTTGATCCGCAGCGAGCGAATGGTCAATTCGGTGTGGCAACTATTGCAGCACGATAGTCAGGTTTGTCATTTTCATACCAAATTGATGCAAAAAGAGCCCAAAGTGGGTGGTGCCTGGGAATGGCACCAGGACTATGGATATTGGTATAAAAATCAATTTATTTTTCCTGACCAGCTCATGAGCGTGATGATCGCATTGACTCCTGCTAACAAGGAAAATGGCTGTTTGCAAGTAATTAAAGGATCCCACAAAATGGGACGGGTGAATCATGGCTTCGCGGGAGAACAGGTAGGGGCAGACATGGAAATGGTGAACCATGCATTGAAAACGATGGATTTGGTTTACAGCGAATTGGAGCCTGGGGACGCATTGTTTTTTCACAGTAATTTAATGCACCGCTCGGAGGCCAACTTGTCTGACCATCCGAGATGGTCGCTGATATCCTGCTATAATTCGCAATCCAACATTGCTTATGCCGAAACCTCTAACTCGTGGCGTGTCCCGGTCGCCATCGTGCCCGACCGTGCGTTGCTGGAATGGAATGCGGGGTCGTTTGAAAATGCAGATTTTCTCAAAAAGGAAAATGATCCGGCGCTGAAATCTACCGGCTGGGAGAATGAAGTCAAGACAAACTGATCAACGACTATTTTACTACTAAACCTTAATAAAAAATTCGTTTATGCAGCAAATCGCAATGCTCGGCTCGGGCTTCATTGGCCGTTTTTATGCAGAATCCATTCACGGTCAGCGCAGCCGTGATCGCGTTGTGGCCATTTACGCGCGACGAGAAGAAAGCGCCCAAAAATTCGCTGACGATTATAGCTGCGACTTCTGGTCTTCGAATATGGAAGAAGTGATTGCACATCCGGATGTGAACATGGTCTGCATTGCATTGCCTAACAACATCCATGAGGAAGCGGTAATGCTTTGTGCGAAACATAAAAAGGCCGTGGTGTCAACTAAGCCGCTGGGCCGCAATGCTGCGGAAGCATTACGGATGCTGAAAGCCGTGGAAGAAGCGGGGATATTTGCCGGTTATCTCGAAGATTTGTGCTACACACCCAAGTTCCTGAAATCCCTAGAAAGCGTAAGAAATGGTTCGTTGGGCCGGATTATCTGGGCCAAATCACGCGAGGCGCATCCGGGCCCGCATAGCGAATGGTTTTGGGACATCGAGCAGGCAGGCGGCGGTTGCATTCTGGATTTGGGATGCCATTGCATTGAAATATCACGCAATTTTATTGGAAAAGACATTAAACCTGTGGAAGTAATGTGCTGGGCAGATACACAGGTAAAGCCGATCGACGCAGAGGATCACGCCATCGCACTGGTAAAATATGAAAACGGTGCTATTGGTCAGTTTGAAGTTAGCTGGACATTCCGCGGCGGGATGGACTTGCGCGACGAAGTAATGGGTACCGAGGGAACGATCTGGATCAACAACTTTTTGCGGACGGGTTTTGAAATGTTCACAACAGGCCAGAATCCGGACGGCGCAGGCGAGGAATATGTGGCCGAAAAGGCCGAAAGCAATACCGGATGGCTATTCCCGGTTGGTGATGAGGTGAATGACCTTGGTTACAACCACATGTTTACGGATATGTTCAATTCGGCGGAAAAAGGTAATGAGCCTGCGGAAACATTTTACGATGGCTATATTGTAAATGCCGTAATCGATGCGGCTTACAAATCTGCAAAAACAAAGCTTTGGGAAAAGGTAGAGTTGCCCATTTGGCGGGGCCGGGAAGGAGTCGAAAAACCTTCAAATTATGTTTCGTACAATGAAACGCACTACCTAATCAAGCAGGAAGTAACGCACGACGGCCGGAACAAGCTTATCCTGAAAGACAAGGTTACCGGCAAAATCACCGAACAGGACATTTAGGAGGCACATTTAATTTAATATGCCTATATTTAAAACTGCAACAAACATAAAGACCACATAAGATCATGGCAGGAAGCGTCAACAAAGTTATTTTAATAGGAAACCTGGGCAGCGACCCTGAGGTGCGATACCTCGAGAGCGGGTCGGCCGTTGCGAAGTTTAATATTGCCACTACTGAAACTTATACCAACAAAAACGGCGAGCGTGTTGACAATACCGAATGGCACCGCATCGAACTTTGGGAAGGATTGGCAAAGGTGGCTGAGAAGTATCTTAAAAAAGGAAACCAGGTGTATATCGAAGGTCGTATCCGTACAGATACCTGGACCGACAAGGAGGGGCAGCAACGGACTGGCGTAACCATTCGTGCAAACAGTATGACGCTGCTTGGCGGGCCTGCGGGCTCCAATTCCGGGGGCGATTATAATCAGGGAGGAAATCAGGGTGGTTACCAGCAATCGGGCAATACGCCGCGCAGTAATAATGCGCCACGGCCGTCGGATCCGATACCACCTTCGATGGCGGCAGGTAGCGGCGATGATGACGATTTGCCATTCTGATGAGTCCAGCAGGTGTTGTGATGGATCCCGCTTAGATGTATTTATTGCAAAATTAATGCGGTTTTTGAGCGGGATTCGCTACATTTATCTAACAAAACACCTAGTTTGAACATTCTCTGACATTTCGTGAAAGAAACAGAAGACAGTGATGATCCGCTTGCCCGAAAGCGTACGGGGATGAATTTTCCCCAGAAAAGTACGCACACCACTCTGGCAGGGGTTATGACACCCATTGATTTCTTAGCTCCCTACGACTTTATTCTCGTTATTTTTCTATTAATAATATCCCTTTCTCTGTCGGGAATCCGGGCGGCATATGCGGCATCTGGTGCAATGGAAAACCCATGGGAGCGGAAAGCGGAAGGTGAAAATCAACTACCGACTCGGATTCAACAACTGGCGCTTTCGCTGGTACAGCGTGGCATGACGCTGTTTGCGTTGCTGCTGGCCGCCCGTCTCGCCTGGCTGCAAATGCAGGCTGGTAATGTAGACATGGTACGTTGGGCGGTTTTGGTGTTTCTCGTTAGCTGGATCTGGCTCGACGCGATGGTGCGTTACAACAGTGCGCGAAAGGCACAAGAGCTGATCCCCAAAATCAGCGGACTCACCCAGTTTTTGATCAAGGTAAGTAAGCCATTGACTCAGCCGGTTATGAAACTCGGCTATTCATTTGGCGTATTGACACCTGAAGGAGCCGAAATTACGACCGAAATGCTGGAAGCAAAGGCTGAGAGTGAAGAGGAAAGTGATCTTTTACGCGGCCTAGCTAACTTCCGGCAAACGAACGCCCGCAAGGCCATGCAGGCCAGGGTACAGGTGACAGCCTTCGATATCGAGCTGGATTTTCATGAGCTGATGGACCGTATTAACAAATCGGGTTACTCGCGGGTGCCGGTTTATCGTGACGATTTGGACCATGTAGAAGGCATTCTGAACGTGAAGGATCTGCTGCCGCACATTCATCTCGACGAGCATTTCAACTGGCAAAAACTGCTGAGACCCGTCTATTTTATCCCGGAAAGCAAGCGCCTTGACGACCTTATGAAGGATTTCCAGAACCGGAGAGTGCATATGGCAATTGTGGTCGACGAATATGGAGGAACGAGCGGTCTGATCACTTTGGAAGACATTATCGAGGAAATTTTCGGGGATATCAATGATGAGTACGATGAAGACGAAGAGATCAATTATACACAGGTTGACGAGCATACCTACGTCTTCGAAGGCAAAGTGTTGATCAACGATCTTTGCCGTATTTTGAATATCGAAACTGACTATTTTGATGAAGTTAGAGGGAATAGTGAGTCGCTTGCGGGCCTGCTGCTCGAACTATTTTCAAGGTTGCCGAGGACCGGAGAAATCGCCATGCATCGCGAGGTAACGTTCAAAGTTCAGTCTGCCGATAAGAAGCGTATAAAAAAGGTAAGGGTGCTGGTATCGTAAAAAAATACAATTCCATTTTATTTATTCAGAAGTTATTCTTAATTTTGCCCGGCAAATAACAATAGTTTATTTGCTATGAACACAGACCCATCCAAAGTCCTCTTCGAGGCACTCACCTACGACGACGTTCTGTTAATCCCTGGTTATTCAGAAGTCCTGCCTCGTAACACAACAACAAAAACCAAGCTTACCCGGAACATCGAGTTGAACATTCCTATTGTTTCAGCTGCTATGGACACGGTGACGGAATTTGAACTGGCCATCGCAATGGCTCAGGAAGGTGGTATCGGAATAATCCATAAAAATATGTCCCTGGAAGCGCAAGCTGAGCAGGTGAGAAAGGTAAAGCGTTCTGAAAGTGGCATGATCCTGGACCCGATCACGCTGCTCGACAATGCGACCCTCGGCGATGCACACCAGATCATGCGCGAATTCAAGATCGGAGGTATTCCCGTAATCGACAAAGACCGCAAACTGATCGGTATTCTTACCAACCGCGACCTTCGTTTCGAACGCGAAATGAGCAAGCCGGTAACGGAGATCATGACGAAGGGTAAATTAATTACTGCTTCCGAAGGCTTGTCGCTGGACGATGCGGAGAAAATTCTTCAGGAGTACAAAATCGAGAAGCTTCCGATCGTAGATTCAGAATACCGTCTGACCGGTCTGATTACCTACAAAGATATTCTGAAGCGGAAATCGCACCCGAATGCATGCAAAGACGAGTACGGTCGCCTGCGTGTAGGTGCAGCCATAGGTGTTACACCCGATTTGCTGAAACGCGTTGAGGCGTTGGTGAAAGCTGGTGTGGATGTCGTAAGTCTTGATACAGCGCACGGCCATTCCAGAGGTGTAATCGATGCATTGAGATCCATTAAAGAACAATTCCCGAAACTGGAAGTGATCGCTGGTAACGTTGCCACCGGCGAAGCTGCAAAAGCATTGGCGGAAGCTGGTGCCGATGCGGTGAAAGTGGGGGTTGGCCCGGGAAGTATCTGTACGACGCGTATCATCGCCGGTATTGGCGTTCCACAGCTTACCGCAGTAATGTGGGCAGCCGAAGGTCTGAAAGGTACAGGCGTTCCGGTAATCGCCGACGGTGGTATCCGCTTCTCAGGTGACATGACCAAGGCATTGGCTGGTGGTGCAAGTACCATCATGATCGGTTCCATGCTGGCAGGTAGTGACGAAGCGCCGGGTGAGATCGTAATTTATGAAGGACGGAAATTTAAGGCGTACCGTGGAATGGGTTCTGTTGAAGCGATGGAAGATGGTTCGAAGGACCGTTACTTCCAGGATGCCGAAGACGATGTAAAGAAACTTGTTCCGGAAGGTATCGTTGGCCGGGTGCCGTTCAAAGGCAAAGTGTCCGAAATCGTTTACCAAATGGTAGGAGGTTTGAAAGCCGGTATGGGCTATTGCGGTGCCGCTGATATTGAATCATTGCAGAATGCACAATTTGTGAAGATTACCTCGGCAGGTGTAAAAGAAAGCCACCCGCACGATATCATGATCCAGAAAGAGGCTCCGAACTATTCGAGGTCTTAATGAGGTTAGATGGTCGGTGGGGGCTTGGGGCCGCCGATTGATGGTTTATAAAACAGAAAAGCGTCGTAGGGTTTTCCTGCGACGCTTTTCTGTTTTAGTTTAAATGTATTCCATGCTTTACCGATCCGGTGTCAGCGGTCAAAAATCTACGCTGCACTTGGTTTTGCGAAGCGGCTTTTTAGATAGGAGAAAATCATCGGAAGGATTGAGATGCCAATGATACCAAAGATCACCAGTTCAAAGTTCTTTTTCACGATGTCCATATTCCCAAAGAAATAGCCGAGCAATGTAAGTGTAGGTACCCAAAGCAATGCTCCTACGACGCAGAAAACAATATATTTCGAGTAATTCATGCTTCCGGCACCAGCTACGAAAGGCGCCACGGTACGGACGATCGGAATGAAACGGGCCATGATTACGGTGCTGCCGCCATGTTTTTCATAGAATGCTTCGGTTTTTTCAAGATATTCTCGTTTCAAAAATAATATCTTTTCCCGCTTCTTGATTTGGCCACCGAAGGTTCTTCCCATGAAATAGTTGACATTATCTCCAAGTAATGCGGCGATAATGAGGATGATGATAATCAGCCAGACGTTCAGGCCGGTAGTTTCGTTTGCTGCAATGGCACCGGCGGCAAAAAGAAGAGAGTCGCCTGGTAACAATGGCATGATCACAAGGCCGGTTTCGGTAAAGACAATCAAAAACAGGATGACGTAAGTGAGTGTTCCGTATTGTTCTACGATGTTGAACAAATGTTTGTCCAGATGGAGGAAGAAATCAATGAACTGGGTTAAAAATTCCATAGCTATTCGTTAAGTTGACAATCTGTTTTATTGGTCCTGAACTATTTGGAATCGATTTTCCACTTCTGCCTGGTCTTGGTATTCAGGAAGTGGTTGAATGTATCGCCACGAAGGCCGAGGCGGATCGTTTCGAGTGGGATCAATTCGCTGGGGGCGATGTTCCCGAGGTTGACGTTGGCACCCAACAACTTCACAAACCATACCTGCTGCGACTTTTGAGGAGCTTCCCAGATCATATCTTCAAAAGAGATTTCCGTAAGGATTTCCTCCACAAGGCCTTGGCGGACTTCGCCACTCGCACGGAACAACCCCACATTTCCTGATTCGCGTGCCTCACCGATCACTTTCCAGGCACCCGCCTGCAATTCAGATTTGATGAGTTGGATCCATTTGTAAGGAGGAATGATCTTGTTTTCATCCTTGGATCCTACTTCGGAGAGAACGGTAACCTGTTTGGAAAGCTTGTAGATATACTCGCATTTAACATCCTGCGGCATTTCAATCGAACCGTCGGATACTTCTGCGTGAGACAATTGATATTTGTCGAGCAATTTCCGGTAATCCTCGAACTGGTTCCTGACAACAAACGCCTCGAACAGCGTCCCCCCGAAATACACAGGAATATTGGCATTTTTATAAACGGCCAGCTTCTCGTCCAAATTAGGGCTTACGAAAGAAGTGGCCCAACCCAGTTTTACGATATCAATATAAGGCGATGCTATGGATAGCATATCTTCCGTTTCCCTGACACTCAGCCCTTTGTCCATCACCATGGTAAGTCCTTTTGTTCTGGGTTTCAGGGAACGCTCGGGAACCTGCGATAACGTAAAATTCATATATGAGTAAGCATTTATTTCTGGCAAAAAACTCCGGCAAAGGTAGTAATAACCTTCGATACGTAACAATAAAATCCATAGCATTGACATGAAGGCATCAATTTTTCTATGATAATTACTATTTTTAGAAAAACCACCTTAACTAGAATCAAAACATTGGCAAATCCATGAGCACACACTCACTCTCAGATCATCAGACGGAAAATAAGCGCCTCTCCTTCCTTCGGCAATTCATCGGTAAGCCCATGGATCAGCATTTCTCGCCCGTTGCGAAGTGGCTGAATGGTAGCCTTATTTCGATTGGGGAAGGCGAAATGGTGGTCGAATATCTTGTGCGCGAAGACATGTGTAACCCAATGGGCACGTTGCACGGAGGCATCGCCGCTACTATTCTCGATGATATCGTCGGGACGATGGTGTACGCATTAGGCAGGGAGTTCGGTTTTACGTCGGTCAATCTTAACTGCGATTTCCTGAATCCGGCTATTGTCGGTGATGTGCTCGTGGCCAAATCGACAGTGATTCGGGCTGGGAAAAATATCATTCACGTGGAAGGGAGGCTCGTTAACACACAGGGGCGTATCATAGCTAAATGCACCAGTAACCTCATGCAAACCACCTTTAAATTGCCTCTGGTGCCGGGCCAATAACAGGTTTCACTGTATCTTTGTGACATGGAAAAACAATTCAGTGAGCTGCCCGAAGGCCGCCAGCAACAACTCATGGCCTTCGACCGATTGTTGACGATCATGGATGAGCTTCGGGAGCAATGTCCCTGGGACAGAAAGCAGACTATGGACAGCCTTCGCCACCTCACGATCGAAGAAACTTACGAACTATCCGATGCCATATTGAATAATGACCTGCCGGAGATCCAGAAAGAGCTTGGTGACGTTCTGCTTCACATTGTTTTTTATGCCAAAATTGGGTCGGAAAAGGAGGAGGGTAAGTCATTCAATTTTGATATAAAAGATGTCTTGAATGGCATTTGCAATAAGCTGGTAGCACGTCATCCGCATATTTACGGTGATTTCGTGGCCGACACCGAAGAGGCTGTGAAGCAGAATTGGGAGAAGTTGAAACTGAAAGAAGGAAATAAGTCCGTTTTGTCGGGCGTGCCAACCTCATTGCCAGCTTTAGTGAAGGCCATGCGCATTCAGGAAAAGGCAAGAGGCGTAGGTTTCGATTGGGATGAAAAACAGCAGGTATGGGCTAAAGTCGAAGAGGAATTGCATGAATTTAAGGAGAACTTCGATATCGAGTCTGCTGATGTGATTAATCAAAAAGAGGCGGAAGGAGAGTTTGGAGATCTGCTGTTTTCATTGGTAAATTACTCTAGATTTGTACATATCAATCCGGAAACGGCATTGGAAAGAACGAACAAAAAGTTCATTAATCGCTTTCAATATCTCGAAGAAGCTTCCAAGGCCGATGGCAAGTCGCTGTCGGATATGACACTGGAAGAGATGGATTTTTATTGGAACCGGGCTAAGGCGCTCGGGGTTTAATTAAGCTCACGTTTCTCGTTACTTTTTTGAAAATGGACGTCTAAACAGGCGGGTGCCATATCCTGTATGGTGCCGCGTTCATTGTTTCACATTATAACGAGATCAACTATGTATTTAGAAGAACGAGTAGCACACTTGGAAAACATTACCACTGAGCACGGAAAGCAGATTGAAATGGTAGCAGAAGGATTAGCATCGTTGACAAGCCACGTGGATCGCGGTTTCGCTGAAATGCGGGAAGGGTTTGGAAAAATCGACCGCCGTTTCGGTGTACTTGAAGTGACGGTCGATGGCCTGAAAGGTAGGATGGAAGACTTAGAGGGAAAAATGGAAGGCTTAGAGGAAAGGATGGAAGGCTTAGAGGAAAGGATGGAAGGCTTAGAGGGGAGAATGGAAAGCTTGGAGGGCAGAATGGAAAGCTTGGAGGGCAGAATGGAAAGCTTGGAGGGCAGGATGGAAAGCTTGGAGGGTAGGATGGAAAGCTTGGAGGCAAGGGTTGAACGTATTGAAATAAAGCTTGCCGAACACGACGAACGATTCAATCGTATCGATCAGCGTTTCGAGCAGATTGAACTCCGTTTGGAACGACTTGAAAACCAGCTCATCGGATTCCATGACGTCCTCATGGAGCTCGTTACCCTCGTTAAGAATAAATTGTAATTAATGTCGTCACACCATATCGTCCGGGAGAAGCAGGAGCCTGCTTTAATTATTGCTAATGGGGAAGCCTGCTCTCCGGAGTTATTGGGCCAGTTGCTGGAATGGAGTCCATTTATTGTAGTGCTGGATCAAGCTATTTACCGGGTGTTAGACCTGGGGATTAAAATAGATGCCTGGCTGGGCGATTTCGACATGCCCCATGATGTGGAGATGATTCGTGAACGTCAGTATCCGCTGGAAATCATTAATACGCCGGACCAGGAAAAAACTGATTTAAATAAGGCCATTGAATTTTTGATCGAAAGGGGCTTTCCTGGGGCGAATATTGTGTGGGCTACGGGCCGTCGTGCAGATCATGCGATTACCAACATTACGGACCTGGTGCGCTATAAGGACAAAATCAAGCTTGTGCTGCTGGACGATTATTCGAAGATTTTCCCGCTTACCGGCACATTTGAAAAGTGGTATACAGCAGGAACGCCTATTTCGCTAATTCCGGTAGGCACCGTGGATGGTATCGAAACCCGTGGTTTAAAATACAATCTAAACAACGAAACCCTGACAATGGGTTACAGGACCGGCAGTAGTAACGAGGCCGAAGCTGATGGCATGGTCAGGGTTTCTGCACAGAGGGGCGATCTGCTAATTATGGAGTGCTGGGATTTATAAGGATGCCTGGTTGGTCTCCTTGGCCTCAACATAAAAGTTACGATCGATAGTCAATGACTTATCGCCCTTTACTTTCAATGTTTTCCATTCATTGGTAGGATAGAGAAATTCCTCCTTCCCACTACTTGCCAGCTTCACTTTAACTGGCATATCGAAGCCTTCTACGGTGTTAATCCAACGATACTGCAAGCCCTTGCTTCCAAACGCATATTCCAGAACCGGAATACGCACATCCCGCAGATATTGATCAAAAACCTTCGAAAGATCCCTGCTTGCATGCTCACTAATATAATTTTCGATTTGTGACCCGTCAACAGTTTGATGATAGAAGCTTTTATTTAAGCCGCGAAGGATCTGGCGCCACTTTTCATCGTCATGGACAATCTGCCGGATAGTGTGGAGCATGTTCCCACCTTTGTAATACATATCCTTTGAGCCTTCCTGGTTGACGCCATAGATGCCTACAATGGGAATGTCGTTTGCAATGAGCTCACGGGTGCCGATAACATAGTCCTCACCTGCTTTTTTTCCAAAATAATACTCCGTGTAAAGATTTTCGGAATAGTTTGTAAAACTTTCGTGCACCCACATATCGGCCACGTCCTTGTAAGTGATATTGTTGGCAAACCATTCATGCCCACTTTCATGGATAATAATGAAGTCCCATTTCAGCCCCCAGCCAGTCTTAGAGAGATCACGACCCCGGTAGCCCATTTTGTACTCGTTGCCATAGGTTACCGAGCTTTGGTGTTCCATTCCCAGGTAAGGGACTTCTACAAGTTTATAGCCATCTTCGTAAAATGGGTAAGGCCCAAACCAGTGTTCGAATGCTTTGAGCATCTTAGGGACCTGCGTAAATTGTTCCTTGGCCTTTTCAAGATTTTGAGATAACACATAATAGCTGAGTTGCAAATCTCCCTTTTCTCCTTTGAATGTCTCTTTCCAGCTCTCATATTTGGCAACATTCATATTCACACCGTAATTATTGATCGGGTTTTTGACAACCCAGTTATAGGTATGCGAGTTGTCGCCGTTCTCGATCACCGATCGTAAATTCCCATTCGAAACATCCATCATATTCTTGGGAACGGTGACGCTGATAAGCATACTGTCGGGCTCGTCGTACATATGGTCTTTGCAGGGCCACCATACGCTGGACCCCAGCCCTTGGCAGGAGGTCGATATGATGGTATTGCCCTTTCCATCGGGTACCCATTGTATGCCTCCATCCCATGGCGGACGTTTAGCAAGTCTGGGTTTTCCGGCATAGAACACTTCGATATTTTCCGTGTTGCCAGTATCCTGCTTTTTCTTTAAAGTAATAAAAAAGGCATTGCCATCACGCCGGAACGTCAGTGACTCGCCATCCTGGATCACTTTGGTAACTTGCAACGGCTCTTGCAAGTCAACCTGTATGGTTTGAGAAGGTTTAAGAACCCTATATGTAATGACTGTGCTGCCGGTTAGTGTACTGTCTTTTTCATTTGGCCGCACACTAAGGTGATAATAGCTTAGGTCCCACCATTCTCGCTCAGGTGTAATCGATCCCCGCAGGGTGTCGGCGTGAGTGAAATCCTTTTTCTGGGCGAAAGAACCGATTGACAAAAACAGTAAACAGATAACAGCGACTTTTTTGAGCATTTGATGTCTGATTAACAATGAAGTGTATTATTTATCGAGTATTTCCATGTCGTTCAATTCCGGTCCTCCTCCGCGGTTGGCAGAACCTGCTGCAATGTAGATCTTCTTATTGAGTGACACAGCTTGCGTACCATGACGGCCCTGATGCAACGAAGGTAGCTTTTCCCATTTCTGAGTTTGTGGATTGAAAGCTTCCACCTCATTATGAGCTTCTACATGCGCGTCGCTTTCCCCGCCGATGAAAAGAATTTTGTCGTTATAAACAACCGTTGTATTGCCTGCCCGCAAAGTAGGGAGGTTGTTGGATGCGTCCAGCGTAGTCCATTGACCGGTTTTGAAATCGTACACATCCACCTCTTTAATAACCGTGTTCAGGACCTGGTTAATGCGGGCAGTGGAAAGTCGCCCACCAGCGACGTAAAGTTTGTTGTTTAAAACCGCCACTTGCACATGATCGCGGGGGCGGGGAGCGTCGGCCAGTGTTTTCCAGGCACCGGTTGCGGGGTCGAATTCATCAAACCAGGTTACCTGCCCATCCCAGTGGCCGTCCTGGATGCCGCATACCAGGTAGATCTTGTCATTCAACACAAAGGCACCTGCCGCACCGCGTTTGCGATTTTCAGGGATGGACGCCCCTTTGCGCCATTCGTTTTTGATTGGATTAAAAATATAGATGTCGGGAATGGGTATCTCGTGCGGGTAACCACCCGTAAACGCGCCTAGCACATAAATTTCATTTTTATAACTTACTGCCTGAAAATGGCTCATTTCGATGGGCGGAGGGGCGAGGTTTTTCCATGAATCTTTTTTAAAGTCATATTCATCGACCGGTTTAATGCCGCGGCCCCCGAGCAAATACAATTTCCCGTTAGCCGTAGCCATTGCGTTCTCATGCCTTTTTTCGGGAAGGTTTTCGGGCTCAGAAACCTTCCATATCTGTGCAGAAACCTGGAATGCGAATGCGTGCAGAGCGAGAAACAGGACGATTTTTTGGTAGGGTGGTTTCATGTCGATTGCGTTTTGAATGGCTGGATATGCATGATTTGTTCGCCAAAAACGGTATCAAGGTACAATTATATTCTATAAAATAGAAAGACCGGCTTGCGACCGGTCTTTCAGTGAATTTTAGCTAAAAAGCAGTTAATTTCTGCTGGATATACCTAATGAAGGGCTCTCAAATCCGAGTTTTTTTAACCCATTCTGAACATCCGGATCTTTCATGAACAGCTTCCAAAGCAATCCGGTCCGGTAGTTTTCGATCATTACAATGATCGGTCCCTGGTCGATAGCGAGGTGGGATTTAGCATACCAGTTTTGCGATTCGTTAAATGCATCCGTGAACCCATATTCCGACCATATTTTATCGCCGAGATCATCATAAAAATGGCGCAATGCCTTCATCGACTGCTCAGGTGTGTACGGGAATGACGACAATGCTGCCGTTGGCGTAATGGTGCCGAAATCGTTGGTTGGTGAATGTGCATTGTAGCCATTGTAAGTATCGCTCGCGGTCAATCCCCAACTGTTTTCACCATAACCTTTAAACTTGCCCGGATTTGCAACGCAATGCTTATAGTTGATCAGTGAATGGTTCACATTTTGTTCCCAATAATCGGCATATTGATCTTTCAGGTTCCGGGGATCGAGGCCCAGGAATGAGTAATGCGCGAAGAACAATGGTCCGCCATATTCAAATCCCAAAGGCAGCTTTACACCAAAATATTCTTTGCCGTTGCGAAAATGGTCGCTTTGCGCCCAGCATTTGTCGTAAACCTGCCGGGTAACCGGGTAGCGTGGCGCGGCGGCACTCATGATGTAAGTGATCAACGTCTCATTGTAACCACGTAACTCGAAATTCATGGCCCAGCCATTGTTGGGGCTCCAATGCCAGTAGAGCTGATTTGGATTGCCACGGGTATACCAGTCCCATTCGGCCTCGTTCCAAATCCAGGTAATGCGGTTGCGGAGCTCTCTTTCCAGTTGGGTATCTCGGTCGAAATATTGTCTTACAGCCAATAGTCCCTGGAAAAGGAATGAGGATTCTACCAAATCACCGCCATCGTCTTTCCGGCCAAATGGAATGATTTTACCAGTAGCGCCATTGAGCCAGTGTGGGAAAATACCATGGTAATGATCTGCTTTGGAGAGGAACTTGACCATTTTCAACAACCTCGCGGCTACTGAATCGCGGGGTTGCCATTTGCGCTCGGCAGCGACAACCATCGCCATTACCCCGAAGCCGGTTCCGCCGATGGTTACCACTTCATCTCCATAATCATAAGCAATATTGCTCCGCTCGCGCGCCATGCCGCTCACCGGATGCCCGAAATCCCAGAAATACCGGAAAGTCTGTTTTTGAACCAGTTCCAGTAAGGCGGTATCCGACAGGTTTTTCGGACGATCAGCAGGGTTAAAAGTAGCAGGCTTGGCGGGGGCAGTTTTTTTCTTTTGTGCCGCCACATCTACTTGCGAACAGACAAGTAGGGCCAGGCATAGTAATAGCTTAACGTATAGCTTCATGGTCGCGTAATGTTTTAATAGCGGGATAAGTTTATATCAAAGCGCGGGACTATTGAACCCGAGTTTTTTTAAACCGGTTTTAACCTCCGGACTGCTCATAAAAAGCTTCCAGGGCAGGCCAGAGCGGTAATTTTCGATCATCACTACAATCGGCCCCTGGTCGATAGCCAGGTAGGAGTCTGCAAACCAAAGTTGGTCAAGCGAGAACGCGTCGTGGAAACCATATTCTCCCCAAATCTTGTCGCCGAGTTTGTAATAAAAGAACTTCAACGCTTTCATAGACTCAGCGGGCGTGTAAGGGAATGCGGATAATGCGGCGGTAGGCGCGATGACGCCCCGGTCGTTGCTGGGAGAGTTGGCATTGTATCCGTTGGGGATGTCACTCGCAGTCAGCCCCCAGCACTGATCGCTGTATCCGTAATATTCCTGCGGATTGGCTTTGCAATAGTTGTAGTTAATGAGAGTATGGGCTTTGTTTTGAGTAAAATAGTTGGCAAAACGGTCGGTCAGACCGGTTGGGTTTAATCCTAAAAAAGAATAATGCGTGAAAAACAGCGGTCCTCCAAGCGGCTCGCCGAGTGGCAATGTGATTCCGTAATAAGCTTGTCCATTCGTAAATGTGCTGTTTCCCGCCCATCCATTGTCGTAAACGTTCTTGCTAATGCTGTGGGTAGGCGACGAGGCAGCCAGTACATACGTGATGAGGCATTCATTCCAACCAATGATCTGGTGGTTCATATCCCAGCCATAATCAGGACTCCAATGCCAGTACAGCACATTTTCGTTGTTTTTCCTAAACCAATCCCACTCCACAGCTTCCCAGATTGCCTTAATGTCCGTCCGCAAAGCAGTTTCGGCAGCATTACCCTGATTGAAATACTGACGCACGGTGAGCAATCCCTGAACGAGAAACGAGGTTTCGACGAGATCAGCGCCATTGTCTTTGGTACTGAATGGCACTGCTACCCCAGTTGCGCCGTTCAGCCAATGGGGGAACGCGCCGTGAAATGTCTGCGCTTTTTTCAGGAAACCGACGATCTTCTGCATTCTTTCCAAACCTTGCGCCCGGGTGACAAACTTCCGTTCAATAGCTATCGGAATGGTCATAATCCCAAAGCCGCTTCCGCCGGACGTAACAATATCTCCCGAGGTGTTCCGCTCGCGGGCCAGACCGCTTACCGGATGTGCAAAATCCCAGAAATATTTGAAGGTTTGCTGCTGTACCAATGTAAGCAATGCTTCGTCGCTGATTACCGGAAATTTGTCGGTCGAATCCAATGCAGTTATCAAATCAACCTTTACTTCATTTAGGAGCATTCCGCCTGCTTTTGACTTTAATGCTTTGGTAGCAACAACGGAATAGCTGGCCAGGTGGGAGAGGTTGGCTGAAGGCGTGATGATTACCGAACTGTCACCATTTTCCAAAACAGAGGAAAATGCGACCGATTCGCCTGTCGCAGATTTGAAAGTCACTCCGCTCGCTAGCGTCGCATTGCTCAATGGGGCGGAAAATGTAAACCTGATTTTGGGTTTCAGGTTTACATCCGTGTATATGTAACCGGAATAGACATCATTCACTTTGAGACTGTTGAATCCGAAAGTGGTCGGTATCCCAGGAGTGGATGGCCCGGGGGCTTCCTTTTCAGATTTACAGGAAACCCCGAGCCAGATAATTGAACAAAGAAGGACAAGTTTTTTAAAAGGCATTATTTCCCTCTCGATTCCAGTTTAACCAGTGCATCTACCTCGGCATCTTTCAAAGCAACGTTGTAAATCCGCACTTCATCGAGCAGGCCGGTCAGGTAACTGGCCCAATCCTGGGCTGTAGCACCGCTGGTAAGGCTGGGTTTGGTCTGGAATTGCACAGTACCGAACACCATTTTACCAGGATTACTCCATGCCAGATCCCCAAAGCTGGCTACCGTCGTAGTTGTCGTTTTGGAGCCATTCACATAAATAGAGAAGGTGGATGAAGCGGCATCGTATGTTAATGCAATATGCGTCCATGAATTGTAAACGTTCACAATACCTTCCTTGGTAACCCAGGTATCTTTCTTGCCATTCTGGATGTGCGCTTTGAAAATACCGTCGGTTTCCGTGCCGCCGTTTTCAAAGAAAGTTTCGACATTTCCCCAGAACCCGTCCTTTTGGGATAATCCTACCAGACCGATGATACCGCCTTGCACCTTCGTCGACGGGCTATTAACCCAATAGGTCATAGTAAAACTCTTCAATCCCAGAATAGCCGCTGTCGGATCGAACAGGACGTAACCATCCTTGGCACCTTTCATGGCCTGCCCTTTCAAACCGTTGGCGAAGGTGGTGCCTGTGTTGGTACCGGCTGTATTGGAGATGACATCGCTGTAATTCCCGTCAAATGGGAAATGCGCCACCAGATTAGCTTTCGCAATTTCATCGGAACTGGTGAAACCCCCGATTGTCACGCTCGGCGCGTAACTTTCCGGATCGAATTTCTCATAGCAGGAAGTAACCCCCAGAACCGTCAATGCACACAATGCCACGGTCAGATTATTCTTTAAAGTTTTCATCGATAGATCGTGGTTTTGGATTAATAACCTGGGTTTTGGGTCAATACGCCCGCACTGATGTCGATTTCGTTCTGTGGAACAGGCCAAACTTCGTTTTTATTTGCCTTCCAACCTTTCGGGCCAAAAATTTCAGCGGCGCGACCCTGACGGATCACGTCGAAATAGCGATCGAATTCCATTGCCAGTTCATAATGGCGCTCATTCCAAATGGCGAGGCGCAATGCTGCTTTATCGGTAGTCGTCACTTTCGGCAGAATCGTCTTGCTAGCCCCTCTCGCGCGTGCACGTACCAATTCGAGTGATGCGAGTGCTTGGGTAGTGTTACCGATTTCATTCGCTGCTTCCGCGTTCATGAGCAACACCTCGGCATACCTTATCACTCGGATATTCTGTTGTGAGCCTTCATTGAAGCCGGTCGTATAGAGCTTAAACGGCACGTACGATTTCTGGTTGTACATCGGGTTGTCGCCGGTAGCAGCAATGGCATCTCCGGAGGGCGTCGTTTCACCACGGAAAATAATCGTAGCATCCCGGCGTGGATCGCCTGTCTCGAACGACTTGGACAATGTTTCGGTAGGAGTATTGAATCCCCAGCCGCCCCCAACTACCCCTCTCACGCCCTGTACTTGTGAGTACTGCGAGTTAGAAGCATCCTTATTGGAAGGTATCAGCTCATTCTGGATTTCGAATATCGATTCAGTCGAATTCTCGTTCGCAACGCGGAACATTGCTTCATAGTTGCTAAAAAGGGAGTATTGTCCGGAGCTGATCACCTGCGTAGTGAGATCGAAAACCTGCTGCCATTTGGCCTGGTACATCGATACTTTGGCGTGTAGCGATAATGCTGCGCCTTTTGTTACACGGCCGAGATCGGTCGCACCGTAGTTTAGTGGCAATACCGCAGCGGCTTCGGTCAGATCTTTTTCAATGGCTGCGTAAACCTCTGCTTTCGGTGTACGCGGAATGTTGTATTCCGTCGCATCTTTCGGTATGTTCACCCGGAGTGGCACATCGCCAAATGCTCTTACCAACCTGAAATGGGAGTAAGCACGAACAAATTTGGCTTCCGCGAGGTATCTCGCTTTCAAGTTGTCATCCATGGCGATGGCCGGAATGTTGTTAATCACCTGGTTGGCATAGTTGATATTCTGGTATTGCCCCTGCCAAAATCCGCCGAGCTGGCCTTCGGTAGATCCTACCGAGAAATCATCATACTGATTAAAGAAAGTGGCATCCGAGGGGGTGCTACCTTTTTCGGCGTCATCCGAGCCTACGCTTTCCAATGCAATTGGCGCAAATGCCGTATTGTTCCAGCTTCTGAGATTGGCATACATTGCATTCACTGCCTTGGTGGCATCGGCTTCGCTTTCCCAGAACACCGCTCCGGCCTGTTTGCCCTGCGGGTCTACGTCCAAGAAGCTGTCGCTGCAAGAGGAAGGCAGGATCAGGAGCGCTGCAAGCCCGAGATATAGCCCTTTTTGCTTCAAATTGTTTTTGAAATCTATATTTTTCATTTCGCTTGTGATCTTAGAAAGTGACATTAATTCCGAAGTTGTAAGTCGCTGAAAGCGGGTACACGTTGGCATCGATACCGGCCTGTGTCGGTTTATTTTCGTTGGCACGTACCTCGGGCGACAGGCCTTTGTATTTAAAGAAGTTCAGCGGGTTCTGCGCATTGGCATACAAACGCAGCTTGCGGATTTTCAGCTTTTCGTTGAATGCCTGCGGGAACGTGTAGCCGATCTGCGCATTTCTCACACGGAAATAGCTGCCGCTTTGTACAAAGAATGTATTAGGGAGGTAGTTTTGGCCGCCGCCTATGTTTGCAGAAGGATAGGTATTCGAAGTGCCTTCACCGTGCCATCTGTTGTCGTAGAAGTCCTTGGTGAAGTTTTCGTTACCATAACGCCAGCCGAGGTTGGCATTATAAATATCCACTTTCGCTACGCCCTGGAAATCGAGCATGAGGTCGATGTTGCGGTAGTTCCAGCTGGTGTTGATACCATAGGTAAATTTGGGGTTAGGGTTTCCAATCACCTGGCGGTCAAGACCGGAAATAGTACCATCGGGCACGCCGTTGGTTCCGCTAATGTCGCGGTATCTGAAATCACCGGGCTTTGCACCAGGCTGGGCGGATTTTGCAATTTCATCCTGATTTTGAAAAATGCCATCCACTACATAGCCATAAAATGAACCGATCGGATCGCCAACGCGGGTGCGGGTAGCGAGTGCACCGCTGGTAAGTCCCACACCACCGTCGTAGATCGGGTTGGCACCGGACGATACTGCGAGTACTTTGTTGTTGTTCATGGCACCATTGAAACCAATGCTATAAGAGAGGTCTTCGCCGATTTCGTCGCGCCAGTTCAAGGCAAATTCAAAACCCTGGTTCTCGAAATCGGCCTGGTTACCGACGATTCTGCCCGACTCTGTGCCCACGGAAGTCAGCACAGGAATGTCGAAGATCGCTCGTTCAGTTTTCTTGATATAATAGTCCAGTTCCACGGTCAGTCTCGATTTCAGGAATGAAGCCTCTATACCCACATCGGTACCGACACCGCGTTCCCAGTAAGTGGTAGGAGGGATAATGGTGTTAATGCTTGCGCCTGTATTTAACTGTCCGCCGAAAATAGCTGCCAGTCCACCGCCCGTTGCCACTGTCAGTGTCGATAGGTTAGAAGGAACGGAAGCATTACCGATCTTACCCCAGCTACCACGGATTTTAAGGTTGTCAAAAATCGTTTGGGCCTTCATGAAGTTCTCATTGCTGATCACCCAGCCTGCACCCACGGATGGGAAGTAGCCCCAGGCATTGCCGCCTTCAAAAAATTTGGAAGAACCATCCGCACGGAGCGACGCATTCAGCAGGTATCGCTCGCCGAAAGAGTAATTCACACGACCGAAATAGGAGGCATAAGTACCCAGATCGCCTTCGTCTTTTACATTGCGGCCGTCGGCGCTACCTAATGCAAGGTAGAGATCGCCTTCACTGGTGAATGGTACGTTCAGCGCATTAGCGGTCACTTTGTAAGATTGGTCGCGCTGGGCGGATTGTCCTAGAAGCGCTGTGAAACTGTGCTGGCCGAAATCTTTGGTATAGGTCAATGTATTTTCAAAGATCCAATACCGTGTTTGCGGGCGCACGAATTCAAGAAAACTGGTCGTGTTGCGTTGCTTAAATGTGGCAATATACTGCGGAACGTAACTACGGGTTTCGTCTTGTCCATACCGTCCACCGAGGCTTGTCCTGAATGTAAGGCCTTTCAGGACTTGCAGTTCCGCGTATGCATTACCTGTAAGCAGTGTCTTTTTGGTATTCTGGTTGTAAAAATCAATGGTAGCCTGCGGGTTGAAGTTGTTACCGTCACCCAGGTTGTAATCGGTAGGATCGCCGTATGTACCGTCGGCATAGTAAACTGGAACAACCGGACCTGCTGCATACAACTGGCGGAAAATACCTCCCGCCTCATCTTGTGATTTACTAAAAGAGCCAGTGGCCGAGTAACCGACTTTTAGATTTTTCAGTACCTGGAAATCATTTTGCAAACGCGCTGTATAACGTTTGAAATTGTTCTTTTCAACAACACCATTCTGATCCAAATAACCTAAGGAAAAGTTGAAAGTCGATTTTTCGCCACCACCACTGATCGAAATCTGGTGATTGGTCACGAATGCATTGCGCAGTATCTGGTGGTACCAATCGGTGCCTTCCCCAAATTGAGCTGGATCGAGAATATCAGATTTTCCATTGATCCGGCTCAGCTCGTTAATCATCGTAGCATATTCGTTTGCATTCGCCATTTTGATCTGGTTGGTTACTTTCTGGTAACCTACGAAGCCATTGTAGTCGATAACAGCCTGTCCTGATTTTCCTTTTTTGGTAGTAATCAAAACCACCCCGTTTGCTGCACGCACGCCATAAATTGACTGACTGGATGCATCTTTGAGGATGTTCATGCTTTCGATATCGCCTGAGTTGAGGAAGCTGATGTCGTCAAACCACACACCATCGACAACATAGAGCGGGTTGGCGCTACCATAGGCCGTTCCGACACCGCGGATACGGATTTGTGGCGCTTCTCCTGGCTTACCTGAATTGTTGATCTGCACGCCCGCAACCTTTCCCTGCAAACCGCTAACGGCATTCATGGAAGGCTGCTTGGCAATATCGGCGCCTTTGATCTGAGTAATGGCACCGGTAACGTCGAGTTTTTTCTGTGAACCGTAACCCACAACCAGCACCTCGTTTAGCGCTTTCGCGTCTTCCGCTAATCCCACATTCAGGAGGATTTGAGTGCCTACGGTTATTTCCTGTGGCGTCATCCCGATCATCGAGAAGACGAGTACAGATTGAGGAGACGGAACCTTTATAGCATAGTTACCTTCGGCGTCGGTAGGGACACCAGTTGTAGTGCCTTTGATGAGCACGCTGGCGCCCGGAAGCGCCGAATTGTCGGCACTCGAAGTGACCTTTCCTGTCACATTTATTTCCTGTGCGTAAGAAAAGCTCCCTACCGCCAGGAAAACGAGCATGTACAGTAATCGTACAGTAGTTTTCATCAGTTTCTAATTGGTGATTGAATTATTATAAGAATTTATTGAATTCAAAATTAAGCGCGAAGGCGGAGAGGAATCAAGAAAAACACTACATCACCACTACATCAATGAGAATAATGCAAGGTTTTCTAATATAATAAGAGGTTTGTGGTGGATTAGTGCAAATGCATCAGATGTCCATCATAAACTGGGTCAGATTAGCGTCGATGTCCAATCCAAGCTTTTTGCGTAGACGGTAGCGCTTGATTTCCACACCGCGTACGGAAATCCCCAATACGGGAGCCATTTCCTTGGTGGAAAGATTCATCCTGAGGCAGGCCGCGAGGCGCAGTTCGGACGGAGAAATGGAAGGATATACTTGTCGAAGGCGTTTGAAAAACTGTTCATGCACATCGTCAAAGTTTTGCTCGAACAAAACCCAGTCGTCTTTACCGGCGACATTGCGTTCGATACTGTGCAGTAATTTTTGATAATGAATGTTAGGCAGCTGCTGCCCCATCTCGGCTTTCACCTGTTTGAGCTCATCACGGATTTCCTCTAAAATTTCGTTCTTGCGGACAACATTGATGGCGACATTGCTCAACTGCTGGCTCTTGCTCTGAATATCACTTTGTAATTTCTCGTTCTGGATTTGCATGATGCGCCGCTCGCTCGAAAGGCGCTGCTGCCGTAGTTTTTCTTCCTGCTCTTCGATCAGCTTGCGTCGGTGACGAGCGAGCCGTTTTTCCTGGTACAAAAGTAATGCAGCTAGCGCCAGGGCAATTATTACCGCAAAAAGGATTTTGGCGAACACGGTTTCGTGCCAATAGGGTTTTACGCCGAAATGGTAAGTTGTGATAGCGTCGTTCAGGCTGCTGCGGATTTCGAAAATATAATCCTTCGATTCCAGGTTAGTAAATTCAACAAAGTTCTGATCCGACCATTCCGACCATTGGTCATTCAATCCTTTCAGCCTGTATTTGTACTGTACGTTCTGACCATAAACAGGTAACGCAAATGCTATACGTAAGGAGCGTATCTCCGCCGGCAGGGAGGGGCTGCCGGAAATGTCAAATGTTTCGTTGAGGTTACGCAGATTGGCAACTTTCCTGATCATAGGAGGTCCTGCTGCCTCGTTGTAGTCATTCGGCGATTTGCGGTCGTATAATGCATAACCGTTATCGAGGCAGAAGAAATAGTAATCCTCGGATAGTGGGACGATGGTTTCACTGTTGCGAACAAGCGTCAACGCAAGGTTTCGCGTTTCTTTGCCCGGTGGGTAATATGCTACGCGATTCATGAATACCTTAAACCAGTCGCCATGCAGGCCTGTTCTAACCTTATAATTTTCCTCTTCCTTTGTAAAATCGCCGCTCGGCACTAGTTTCCCGAGTTGGTTGGGTTGGTAAAACACATTACCGGCACGGACCCGAACCTGCCCATTGAGCCATTGCACCACTTCGACCGAAAATTCGCTGGGTAAATCTTGCGGGGCCTTGAATTCTTTCCAGATGAGCGCCGAATCCAGTACCGATGTTAGCTGGGTCTGGAATAAACCCTTATAAGCATGCCCGAGCCAGAAAGTGCCTGAGTTGTCGCGTACAATTTGTTTGACTGGTATCGGCACCGAGCCTCTGACCGGGTAGGCATACTTCCAGATGCCTTTTGAGTCCTTTTTATAAACATGCAAACCCACATACGCGCCTTGTAAAAGGAAGGTCTCGTTTCCGTTTTTGACCGGAAGGAAAACCCAGCCGCCGTTAATATTCGATATTTTGGTTACACCGCTTTCATCGATGCGATAGGTGGCATCATTATGGCCGCATAGCAGTTGGTCATCGAGGACTTTAAGTGCCCAGGTTTGTCCTTCAAGTCCCCACACTGGCTGAAATGGCTCCGGCGACAGCCATTTTTTGACGAATACACCCTTATTTGACCCTACATAAAGATTGCCACGCCAGATGGCGGCGGCGTAAGTAGAGCCAAGCGGATTGTCGCTGGTTTGGTAAGCGATGATTGGCGAAGACATTTTTACCATGTCGATCCCCTGATCGAGCCCTATCCAAAGCTGTTGCTGCGAATCCTCCTGCAAGGCAAGCACTGTATTGTTTTGTAAACCAGTCTCCTTATTGAACCGGTACCGCAGCACCCCATTTCTGGAAACCACATAAACCCCATTCTGAATGGTTCCGAAAATAAGGCTGCTATCGCGGCTCATGACAAGCGCCCTGTTGATAATATTCCGTTTCAGCTCGCCGGAAATAGCGATGTCCCAAGGTGATAACAACCCATTATTCCATAGATAAATGCCGTGTTTGGTAGTGGTGATCAATATTTTCCTGTCGTCATAGGGCAATATTGACGATACAGTGGTAGGTGCGAGACCTTCAGTTCCCGGCAAAGGTTGAAGCCGCTGACCTTGAAGTTCATAAAGTCCGCGCCCGATCAATTGGACCAGCACACGGTTCCGGACGTATCGCATGAACATGAAATTGCCCGGGCCCTTAATCTCGACCAGATTTTTGCCGTCGTACCGATAAATGATCGAAAAGGATTGAAAGTAAACGTATTGGGGTGTTTTGAGAATATGCCAGATTTCTTCCGTTTTCAGGCTTGGGAACTTGACCTTTTTGCTCAGTGAGTAATATTTCAATTGTCCGTCCGATTCCTTTTTCCAATAACCGAACTCCGAAAATCCGCCGACATAAATGCGCTTCTCGGTTTGCGCCGGACGATTAAGGACTTTGCCTCCCACCGGCTGGAGCGGTTGTTCGTCGTAAAGCACCGTTCGGACAATTTGGCCGTCGGGTAGCGGGTATAGCTTCCATGATGCGCCGTCATGTTCCAGCAAGCCGTCGGAATTGGCGGAATAGATTACGTCATCGGTACTTTGGCAAATGTCCCAGTTTTGGTTGTGAGCTTTGTATAAAGTGGCAGGATAGTTGATCAGCGGCGGGGTTTCCTGGGCAAAAGAGGGGAGGAAGATTGTGACCAAAAAGAGTATGGCAGTACAACAACCCGCCTTATATTTGAAGGCCCGGCTTGGGAAATGACTTGCATTAAGTCCTTTTTCTGCCGTATTCAATATCATTTTTAAATAGCCGTTAATGTCGTTTTAGTTCTTTCAGAAGGGTTTAAACCGGTATTAGTGTGTATAACTCAATAGTACTCTAAATGAAAAAAATCCTTTCCCTCATCATGCTCGGAACAACCGTGGCGACTGCGCAAGTGATGCCTTCGGACGATAACAAGAGAAATGATATCCGTTACAATCTTAACGAATCCGGCTCACATTATGTAAAATTCACCTTCACGAATCAGGTATGGCTGCGGTTGAACGATAACAACCCGGGCACGACCGTTTTGAGTGATCACGAAGCCAATACATTTGATATTGGCCTGCGGCGGACGCGCATGCAATTATTCGGCCAACTCACTGATCGCATTTTCTTCTACACGCAGTTTGGGATGAACAATTTCAACAAAGTGAGTGCATTCCCTACCTACAATACCACCGGAACACCCAGCCAACGCAAGATCGCCGCGTTCTTTCATGACGCCGTCGGCGAATATGAAATCCAGCGCAAAGGCAACAGCTTTATACGTTTTGGAGGCGGCTTAACCATTGTCAGCGGCTTTTCCCGCTTCTCGCAGCCCAGCATTGGCACCATCATGACATTGGACGTGCCGGTATTTGCGCAGGCAACCGTCGACCAGACCGACCAGTTTTCCAGAAAACTTACCGTTTATAGCCGGGGCCAGATCGGCAAGCTGAACTATCGCGTCGGAGTCGCAGATCCGTTTCCGGTTGAAACCAGTGGCTCGACTCCCGCTGCGCTGAACCAAAACTCCGTTTTCGCGCAGCGCAAACACCGCAAACAGTTCCAGGGTTTGCTTATTTACAACATTTTCGATACCGAAGACAACACCACGCCTGGCTACATGACAGGCACTTACCTCGGCAAACGGAAAGTATTGAACGTCGAAGCCGGCATTACCTCTCAAAAGAATGCGACATGGCGGAAGGAGGCCGTAGATACGCTTTACAGCGACATGACGCTCTGGTCGGTGGCCGCTTACCTGGATATGCCTTTGAATGCGGAGAAAGGAACGGCATTGTCTGCCTATGTCGGCTATTTCGGGACGGACTATGGTAAAGGTTACCTCCGCTACAATGGCATTATGAACCCTGCGACCGGCACCTCGCAGCCGATTACGGGCGTCGGCGGCACACATGGGAATGCTTATCCGATGTTTGGGACAGGTAATGTGATTTATGCACAAGCAGGGTACAAGCTGAAAGATGGTCTGCTAGGCGACCAGGGCACATTAATGCCTTATGCATCCTTGCAACGCGGCGATTATGATCGTTTGCAGGATGCGGTAAACATTTATAATGCGGGTGTAAACTGGCTGATGAAAGGGCACAATGGCAAATTATCGCTCAATTACGAAAACCGGCCTGTCTATAAAGCTGCTTCGATCGCCAATGAGCTTGCCAAAGATAGCCGGCGCGGTAGCTGGACTTTGCAATATCAGATTTCAATTTAAACCAGCCGGACATTCCGGGTCCGGCTGGCCTGGAATGTGCTAAAATGTAAAATTCAGTCTTGCAAAAAGGTAACGGCCGTTAAAGCCCATCTGCTGGACACGGCGCGAATACACAAACCGGCCCGAGCTCACATTGCCCGAATGCGTATGCTTATCCTGGTACACATCGAACACATTATTGGCCCCGATTGTCACGCCGATGCCTTTGACCAGATCGTAGCTCAATGCGAGGTCGGTCACGATTTTGGCACCGAAAGTCTGGTCGAGCGTTTCCTTGTTACCGGTAAGCGTGTTCACGGGCCAGGAGTCTGGTTTGGTGGGGTCGATCGTCGGATCCCAATAGGTGACTTCGCCAAACCTCACCCCGCGCAACATTGCCCCGAATTTCCCTGCTTTGTAGTTGATGGTCAGGCTTTGCTTGTTGCGCGGACTGGCTATTTCAAAGCGGCTCAAATCTTCACGGTTGAAATAGGTATTGACCTGATTGGTCTGGATCAAAATGTCGGAAGCGTGAATGATTGGTTTGCCGTCCGCCCCTTTTTTTACCCTGTTTTGGATGAATGTTCCTGCCAGCACGGCCCTTAGCGACTGGCCTTTGCCAAATTTAGTATTGTAAGACAAAACGCCTTCAATCCCTCTTGATCGCGTATCGACGGCATTGGCGAAGAAGTTGGCTGTGGTCGCATTGGCTGCTGCAAGCTGCGCTTTCAGATTTTCATTGCCTCCGTCGTTGAAGTTGTTAGTAAGCACGATCCGGTCATCGATATCGATCTGGTAAGCATCCACGGTCAATTCAAATGCATTGCTGATCTGCACCGTGGCACCGACGGTATAACTCTGTGATGTTTCCTGTTTCAGCTTTGGTATTCCGAGGATTTCTGCCGGCTTGCTGTCATTGGTAAAAGTGCCGCTCTCCTGGGGCACCTGCTGGCCGTTTTGGGTCACAAAAAGCGTGTTGGTTTTGGCATAGTACCGCTGTTGCAGCGATGGTGCCCGGAAACCGCTGCTGGTCGAAGCGCGCAGTGCAATGCCGTCCGTTATTTTGTAGCGGGTCGCAACTTTGTAGTTTAGTGTGTTTCCGAAATCCGAATAATTTTCAAAACGGAGGGCGGCGCTCACAACCCAGGCCTCGGTAATGTCTTGTTCGAGATCCAGGTAACCGGCTACGCTGTGCCGTGCATGCGATCCTGCATTTTGTGGGAAAAACCCGGAGAATACCTGTGCGCCGGCAGCCACACCCGCTGCAATATCATAGTTTTTGTAGGAAGCTTCTTCACCTGCCGTGATGGTGTATTTGTCGGTTCGCTGCTCGGCCCCGAGCGCTACATTGAGCCCTTGCAGGACATTGAATTTTCGTCCAAGATCCAGGTTGATCGTGTTTTGGAGAAACGCATTACCCCCCGCATTGAACTCGCGCTGGAAATTGGCATTCGAAATCGCCTGGGTGTAGTTGACGGAATTGCTGATCAGGTAGTCAAAATCATTCTTGCCAAACGTGTTGCTGAGGTCGTACCGCCATTCACCAAACTTGCCACGAATACCCGCCGCGGCCGAAATGTCGGTCACGTCGCTATTGATTTCCGGCAGGAAGCCATTGGGATACACGGCAAAAATATTGGTCCGCACTACCGCAGGCACGCCATTGGGATAGCGGTAAAATCCGGCCGCATTGCCTTTTTTATTGTTGTATTGGCCAAATGCGTACAGTTCTACCTGTTCTGAAAGCGGTATGCTCGCATTGACGACAACGCCGCCGCCCTTCACTTCCGAGTTTCCGATGCGCATATCGAAGTCGTTCCGGGTGAGGTTTTTTTGTTTCAGCAGGTCGTCATCGACTACTTTGCCGTCGACTGCCGGGAAAATCTGGCCGGTGTAAGTTCCGGTGCGGTTGGTGGCGTCGCGGTGCACATATTCGCCGGTAATATTTACAAATCCTTTCTGACCAATCTTCAACCCATAATTAAGCCCGATCTGAGCCGTGCCGCCGTCCGAAATGTTGACGGACGCATCCTTGTTGTTATTGATAATATAGTTTTTGTCGTAGCTCGTCACATTCTGTCCATACGATACATTGCCGCTGAGGCCGGTGCGGCTTTTCAGGATAATGTTGATCACTCCGGCAATCGCATCGGAGCCGTATTGTGCCGCGGCGCCATCCCGGAGGATTTCGATTTTCTCAACCGACGTTGCCGGAATCGCATTCAAATCGGTACCAACCGTGCCCCTGTTGACCGTCCCGTTTACATTCACGAGCGACGACTGGTGCCTTCTTTTGCCATTCACCAACACCAGCACCTGATCGGGCCCGAGACCACGGAGTTGGGCAGGATCAATGTGGTCGGAACCGTCCGAGATCGTTTGCCGCGACGATTGGAAAGATGGTGCGATGTAGGTGAGGATCTGGTTAATGTCAACCTGGCCGACGCTGTTGGTGATTTGTGAAACAGGAATAATGTCAACTGGAACCGGAGAGTCGATGCGCGAACGTCCACCGCTTCGCGAACCTGTTACGACAATTTCTCCCAATACTTCCGAAGATTCAGCCAGCGTAATGTTGAGCGGGGCGGCTTGTCCTGCGCTGACGGTCGCCGGGATAATCCTGGATGTGTAGCCGATGAACGAGATGACGATGTTGTAGCTACCGTCGGCAAGGCTCAATGCGAAATTTCCGTCCGGGTCCGTTACGGTACCGGTGTTGGTTCCCTGCACCAGAATGGAAACTCCGGGTAGCGCAGAGCCATTTTTTTCATCCGTGATCTTTCCTTTGAGGGATTGCGCGAATGCGCTGAGCGAGGCAGAGATGAAGAATAGAATGAATAGTGATGTTCTCATAAAAGTGTGTTTAAAATGCGTGAATATTTGTTGATGGTAGAATATTGACTTTTTACTATACTATTTAATCTTAAATTAGCCTACGCTGCCTTTAAAAACAAATATCCGACCAAAGAAAAAGCCGGCCCGGAGATCCGGACCGGCCTGTATTTTAACTATTAATGCTTCGCTTACAAGTTCAAAGCGGCGTTCATTGAACGAACGGCCTCTGCTGACTTTTCAAACGACGCTTTTTCAGCATCGCTCAGGCGCAGGTTGATGATTTTTTCCCAACCATTGCGGCCCAGCACAACCGGTACGCCCATGCAAATGTCCTTCTGGCCATATTCCCCATTCAGATAAACACTACAAGGAACAATGCGCTTCTGGTTACGGACGATGCTCTCGACTAAAAGCAATGTAGCGGCTCCCGGCGCGTACCACGCGGAAGTTCCGATCAGTTTGGTCAATGTGGCACCACCTACCATCGTGTCGGCAGCTACCTTTTCGAGCTGGTCGGCGGAGAGGAAGCGGCTTACAGGAATACCGTTGTAAGTGGCCAGTCTCGTCAATGGGATCATGGTGGTGTCGCCGTGGCCACCGATCACCATTCCGTGAATATCCAGTGGCGAAACGTCCATAGCCAAAGCGAGGTAGGTCTTGAAGCGGGCGCTGTCCAACGCACCGCCCATCCCGATGAGGCGTTTTTTGGGAATACCCGATTCCTTCAAAGCCAGGTAAGTCATCGTGTCCATCGGGTTGGATACAACGATCACGATTGCTTTAGGTGAATATTTCAAAAGATTTTCCGTCACTCCCTTTACGATTCCTGCATTGATGCCAATGAGCTCTTCGCGGGTCATGCCCGGTTTACGGGGCAACCCGGAAGTGATCACAACGACATCCGAGCCTTTGGTTTTTTCGTAATCATTGGTAGAGCCGATGGGCTTGGTATTGAACCCCAGCAAAGCGGCTGTCTGGTACATGTCAAGTGACTTGCCTTCGCTGACACCCTCTTTGATGTCCAGCAATACCACCTCCTCTGCCAGCTCACGACGAATGATATTATCGGCAGTGGTTGCGCCTACGGCACCCGCACCTACAACAGTAATCTTCATAGGGAAATATGGTTAATTGTATAGAAATTGATGCTTTTTATATTTTTTCCTAAAAGTATGATACATAATTTGTTTAAACCAAGGGGAATTTGATTTTTTGCCGCAAAACCTCCGGTCGTCATCCGGAACGCAATTTTTTCCGTAAATTGATAGTTATAATGGCTTTATCAACTTCTTTTTCCTGCTTTGTATCATGAGTGACCAGTCAATGATTTCGCGGATTTTACAGTCGATTTTTTTCAGGAATGCCAAAGGGAAAGCGGGGCGTTATGCCAAAAATTCAACCCGGTTGTTCGAGCTCCTCAAAGAGGTGATCGGCAAATTGCAGACCGTAGGTGTAAAGGAAAACCTCGCCGAATTTCAAACCAGTGTCCTGTTGCTGATCCGCATGGTGAAAGCCTATGCTTCCGGCGAATATAAGCAGCTTCCCTGGAAAAGTTTGGTCTCAATAGTCGCTGTGCTCATTTATTTCGTATCTCCGTTAGACCTTATTCCTGACTTTCTGCCGGTTATTGGGATTACCGACGACGTAGCGCTGGTGGTATGGCTTGTCAAGGCACTTGGCGACGACATCCGTAAATTCGGTGATTGGGAGAGGGTAACAAAGACAATTAATATAGGATAAAACCGGGCGGAGGTCTAGTTGTTATTAAAAAGAATCGTTATTTTTGTAAACAATAATAAAAGAAACAGATATGGAATCAGTAACCGTTTTGGGATTTATGGGATTAGGTGGACAGGAGATTTTCTTTGTCGCTCTGTTCGTGTTGCTTTTTTTTGGAGCAAAGAAAATCCCGGAGCTTATGCGCGGTTTGGGGCAAGGTATCAATGAGTTCAAGAACGCAACTAAAGACGTTAAGGAAAATATTGAAAAAAGCATGGAAGACCCCAAATAACGCTTCCATCTTATCGAAGGTTTGATCCAGAGCCATTAAGCTAGCACTTAACGGCTCTGATTCTTTATTTACAACCCCACAAAAAAATTGCCTTGAAAGAGTATCTGACGCTGGCCGAAATTCAGAGGGATCTACGTGAAGAAGGATTGACGTGCGTCAAGTTGGTCGACCATTATCTGGAAAAGATAGAGGCCAACAAGCACCTGAATGCTTTTGTAGAAGTTTACACCGAAGAAGCGAAGAAGGCCGCACTGGCCGTGGATGCGAAGATCGCCAACGGTACCGCCGGGAAGCTGGCAGGTATGGTAATCGGTCTCAAAGATGTGCTTTCACTAACTGGCCACGGCTTGCAGGCCGGAAGCCAGATCCTTCAAAATTATACAGCACCCTACACCGCGACAGCTGTTCAAAGGCTGCTCGACCAGGATGCGATCATCATCGGAAGGCAAAACTGCGATGAATTCGCGATGGGTTCGTCCAATGAGAATTCATCGTTCGGCCCGGTGCTGAATGCAATAAACAATTCCAAAGTTCCGGGGGGCTCTTCCGGCGGTTCGGCGGTAGCCGTTCAGGCGGGACTTTGCCACGCTTCATTGGGAAGCGATACGGGAGGTTCGGTTCGCCAGCCTGCTGCATTTTGCGGTGTGATCGGCGTCAAGCCTTCCTATGGTCGCGTTTCTCGTTATGGCCTCATTGCCTACGCTTCCTCATTCGATTGCATTGGTCCGATTACCAAAAGTGTAGCTGATGCAGCATTGATATTGGAAGTAATGTCGGGCGCGGACGATTTTGACAGCACCGTTGCGGAAAGACCAGTGCCTTCCTACACCGAAAATCTGGAATGGAAAGGTAAAGCTAAAGTCGGTTATGTTCGCGATGCGGTGGAGAATGAAGCCATTGCCCCGGAAATCCGCCGGCAAACTTCCGACACGCTCAACCGCCTACGTGCGGAAGGGCATGAGGTTGTGGGCATTGATATGCCCCTGCTGGATTCGCTTTTGCCTACCTATTATATATTAACCACTGCCGAAGCGAGTTCCAATTTGTCGCGTTTTGACGGGGTGCGTTACGGCTACCGCAGCCCCGAGTCGGCCGATCTTGAAAGCATGTACAAGAAGACACGTACGGAAGGTTTCGGAGATGAGGTAAGGAGAAGAATACTATTGGGTACTTTCGTATTAAGTGCAAATTATTACGACGCATACTATACCAAGGCGCAACGCGTTAGAAGATTGGTGCGGGAGGAAACGAGCCGGTTCTTCGAACAGTTCGATTTTTTGATTTCCCCGGTCACACCTACCACAGCTTTTACGATCGGTGAAAAGACCGAAGATCCTTTACAAATGTATCTTGCGGATATTTTCACTGTACAAGCGAATGTCGTGGGTAATCCTGCGGTTTCAATACCGAATGGGTTGGACGAACAGGGAATGCCTATCGGGATTCAGATCATGGCCCCTTATTTCGGTGAGGAAAAGATGCTGGCCTTTGCCAGCTACCTCACGGAATTGAATCGGGAAGGGGCCGTAGCGTACAGCCAGAGTAACTAAAGTTATAAGGGAAATTTCCTTTGTTTGGACCTTGTGAAGCGCTCAGGCTGTATTATTAACCTAATTTTCGAAGAAATTATCATGCCAGAATAGCAGGCGATTATGTTACGTTATTCTGGACGAGTGAGTTGTGTAAAATCAGCAAATGTATTAGAGATTATTCTGATTCATCAGGAAAAAAGGGACCTCATTATCTGTCAGTAAACATCAACAGGTATAAGCCATTGAAAACCTTGAATTGATTAACCTTCAAAAAACATTTATTAATGAGGATTTCAAAAAAAGTATTGTGGCTCGGAGCCATGTGTGCGGGTTTATGGAATACGTCCGTTGGGGCGATGGTTCCACAGGAGAGTTTGACATCCGGGCAGGATACAGTTGAGAGTATTGCTCAGGAAAGTGATTTGATGCCGTCACTTCCGGAAGTGGAGGAAATCGGGGCGAATCCCGCTGTTCCGGAGAAGCTTTTGAAAGAACGCTTCGCGAAGCTCGAAAAATCAATCCCCCTTACTTATCACAAGTCATCGCACGAGTTTGTAGAATATTTCATCTACAAAAAAGCAAATTTCACGCGGACGATGATGGAGCGGATGCCGCTATACTTCCCGCTCTTTGAAAAAGCGCTGGCGAAACACGGCTTACCAACCGAACTGAAATACCTTTCGATGATCGAGTCGGGCCTAAATCCTACGGTAATTTCCCATGCACGCGCTGGCGGCCTGTGGCAATTTATGCCGGCTACGGGACGGGAATTCGGTCTTTATCAGGACAAATACATTGATGAACGCTTCGAGCCGGCAAAGGCGACAGAGGCGGCCTGTCTTTATCTCAAACAACTTTACAGAATTTTTGGCGACTGGGAGCTTGCATTGGCTTCGTATAATACGGGCCCGGGCAATGTAAAACGTGCCATGCGCCGCTCACGCGGAACCACTTTTTGGACGATCTATAACGTCCTCCCCCGCGAAACTCGCTCTTACGTGCCGCAATACGTAGCCATGAACTATATGATGAACTACGGCTACGACCACGGCATTTTCCCCGAAAGCACTGAATTCCAGATTCCCAACGACACCATTCACATCGACGGCTACATTGACCTGGCAACCTTTTGCAACAATGCCAGCATTGATTTCGAAGTCCTTCAAAAGTTGAACCCGCAAATTACGAAAACGGTCCTCCCGGATCAGACGCGCGATTTTGTATTGAAAGTCCCAAGCGTACAGTTCACCTACCTGATGAGCAACCGCTCATCGATCATGGATTCCTGCACTAGAAGATTACTTTCTTCCGGTGTGATGGTGGCCAAAGCTGATAGCACTAAAACCGATTCGCTTGGTGGAAATGGGGCGTTTCCGTACGTTCTGGCTTCCAATGTGCAAAATGCAGATCGCGACGATTCGTATGAAGAAGATGGGGAAGAGGATGTTGTCCAACGGAGCCGGACTAAGCGCGTTTCCTATACAGTTCGCCGAGGCGACAATGTAGCGGGTATCGCCCGGAAATACGGTGTATCGGTTGTTTCCCTCCGAAAATGGAACCGTATCCGCCGCAACAATATCCGCAAGGGCCAGCGCCTGGTGATTTACAGGGAAGTAAAGGAAACTGTACCTGCAACCCGCATTGCAGTAGTAAAAGCCAGGCCGCAGTATGAGGAAGAACAAGTGGCCAAACAGCAGCGTCATACCCGGAAACGTTATCATACCGTACAAAAAGGAGATACATTATGGATTATTTCGCAGCGCTACGGTCTGGAAATCGGTCAGCTGAAAAAGCGGAACAAGATCAGGGGCAACTCTATCAAGCCTGGTCAGAAACTGATCATTTCTACCTAGAAATTAACGCTTCAACATACACATACTATTTTTATGATTGCCTACGTTAACGGGATTGTAACCTATAAAGACCCTGCGTACGCTATTATCGATGTGAATGGAGTGGGTTATGAGGTTCGTATATCGTTACAAACCTACACTTCGCTTCCGGACATTGGTGCGCGGTGCAAGCTTGTAACGTTTCTCAATATACGGGAAGATGCCCACGTCCTGTACGGTTTTGGGGGAAATGATGAGAAAAAGCTATTTCTGGACTTGACAAGCATTTCGGGAATAGGGCCGTCTACCGCGCTCGTGATGCTCTCCTCGCTTTCTTCCTCTGAAATACGGCAAGGGATTATCGATGAAGATCTTCGCCTAATCCAGTCGATTAAAGGCATCGGGTCCAAGACAGCTCAACGCGTGATCCTCGAACTAAGAGACAAAATTCGAAAAGAAGAATTGGTTTCAACAGGTGTTAAATCTGCTGAAACGTCCTCGGGCACTCTGCGGAGTGAAGCGTTGGCTGCGCTCGTTACTTTGGGTATTCCCAAAGCTACGGCGGAGAAAAGTCTGGATGCCATCATCAAGCGTGAGGGGCAGTCTATTAGCGTTGAAAATCTGATCAAAATGGCGTTACGATAACCGGAACCGCAATGATATTTGGTAAAAAATTTTACAACGGTAAAATCGTGTTGATGGATTTGTTTGTAAATACAACCTTCTCTAAATAAGTATATTACCTTGTCATCAACGATTTACTCTTATCTTTTTAAGGTACTAAGCATTTCGGCCGGAGCGGTTTTTCTCGTAAACGTTTCGGGCGGCAAGGGCGAACCATATTCTGAGCAGGCAGAAGAGTGGGCCATACTTGCGGATACGCTAAAGGACGATACGACCAGGAAGAATATCGATCGGTCGGGCTCCCAGCTTATCATGCGTTGGAAGGATTATTATTCCAACCGAATTACCGAGCCAAGGCCACGTTCGCCTTTCTACCTCCGCGAACCGAACAACATCTCTACTAATATTACGCTTGACAGTGCCGGTAAAATTGCAGTGACCGAAAAAATTCAGACGCCAGGCGGTAGTTTGAACTATCGTGCACCGGAAAGAATGGATCTGGAAACTTATGACAAAATCCAGGAGGACCGAGCGTTCAAAAGCCTTCTGCGCGAATATGCAGGAAGGCAGGACGGCAACAGCGCGATGGGAGCGCGCGGATTGCTACCGAAGCTGGACCTTCCACCAGGTTTGTCCAAATTACTTGGTGACGATTTTATAAATTTTAAACCAACGGGTTTTGTATCGCTGGATCTGGGGCTGATGCATCAGTTCCTGGACAATCCGGCTATTCCGATCCGTCAGCGCCGGAATACTCAATTTATTTTCAACGAACAGATCAATATCAATTTTGATGCGAAGCTGGGCGATCAGCTTGGTTTTCAGACCAACTTCGACACGAAGGCCAACTTCAACTTCGAGAATGCAATTAAGCTGAATTACAAAAATCCCGAGGAAAGCTTTATCCGGAAAATTGAGGCGGGTAATATTAACTGGGCGATCAACAGCCAACTGATTCCCGGCGTTCAAAACCTATTCGGTTTGAAGACCGATTTCCAGTTTGGACGTTTGAGTGCCACATTTGTTGCTTCACAACAGAAATCCAGCAAAGAACGGATCACGCTCCGCGGCGGTGCGCAAAGCAGGGATTTTGAATTGCGGGCCGATACATATGACGAAAATCGCAACTTTTTCCTCTCACAATACTTCCGGAATATCTACGAAAGCTCGCTGCAAAACACCCCGACCATTACTTCCGGTGTGACAGTGACGCGCATTGAGGTGTATGTGACAAACCGTACCACCACTACTGAATCCCTGCGTAATGTTGTCGGTTTTGCCGATCTGGGTGAGCCCGCACCTTACCGCGCAGGTAACCCGAATTTGCAACCGGTACGTTCCACATCGCCTGCTAACAACGACGCCAACGGCCTTTACAAGACATTGACCGGCAACAATGCGTTCAGACAGGTAGATAATACCAATACCTCCGTTACGGGGCTGGGCCTTGAGAAAACAGTAGACTATGAGCTGCTCCGTGGCGCTAAACGTTTGATTGCAGACCGTGATTACACCTTTCACCCGCAGCTTGGATACATTTCTCTTACGAATGCGCTCCGCAACGACGAAGTACTAGCCGTTTCTTATGAGTACACGCTGAACGGCAGGGCTTTCAAGGTGGGGGAGCTTACCGAGGATTACCAGGCGAGAAGGGACAATGAGGTAATTGCCCTGAAACTTTTGAAGTCTTCGACGATCCGGAACAATACCAAGCTGCCGATGTGGGATTTGATGATGAAAAACATCTATTCCCTTGGTACCAGCCAAATTGATAAACAGGGATTTCAGTTGAGGGTCATTTATAAGGACGACCAGACTGGTATCGATAATCCCAATTTGCAGGAGAGCAGCATTGCGAACATTCCGCTGATCCGTCTCTCCGGTCTCGACCGGCTCAATCCCGTCAACGATCTGCAACCCGACGGTAACTTCGACTTTGTGGAAGGGATTACCGTCGACAGTAAAACCGGGCGCATTATTTTCCCGGTACTCGAACCGTTCGGCAGCAACCTTTCCAAAAAGTTTGGTCCGGGCGAGGATGTTTACCGCAATAAATACGTCTTCAGCGAGCTTTACCGCACCACGATGATCGATGCCCAGCAGGTTTCGGAACGCAACAAATTTTATATCAAAGGTGCTTATCAATCGAGCGGTGGTGCAGAGGTGCAGTTGCCTTTTGGGGTGCTGGAAACTTCCGTAACGGTTACGTCCGGCGGTGTGCCACTCGCATCTGGCTCGGATTATATCGTCGAAGCGCAGATTGGCCGTGTGCGGATCCTGAATACCAGCGTGCTCAACTCCGGCCGCGAGATCGTGATCGAATACGAGCGCCCGGATATGTTCCAGAACCAGATCAGGACATTGGTAGGAACCCGCCTTGATTACGTAGCTAACCGTAACCTGAGTATCGGTATGACGGCCATGAAGTACAAGGAACGTACCGCCGGATTCCTTACGAGGGTATCCATTGGTAATGAGCCTGTGAATAACTCGATGCTCGGGTTCGATATAAACTTCCGCAAGGACGCTCCCTTCCTGACCAAATGGCTGGACGCTTTGCCGTTCTTGCAAACGAAGGAGATGTCTTCAATCCAGTTCAAAGGCGAGGTAGCAAAATTATTTCCCGGTGTTTCGAAGGACGTCAACAACCGGTCACTGGTAGATGATTTCGAAGCGGCACGGACGATTTATGATCTGGCGCGGCAACCGCAGAAATGGAGACTGGCCGCTGTCCCTGCAAAATTCCGGGATGGCTTTGACGGTAAAAATCTCAATTATGCCTACAAACGTGCCAAAATATCCGCTTACACCGTCGATAATATTTTTGGAGGTGCACAGGGGCTTGGCGGAGGTTACCAGCCACCAGCCAACTTTGATGATAACGACCGAAAAAACTATTATGAGCGGCTGTACCTTCCCACCGACATATTCCCGAACCGCCCCATTGCCGGTTTGGTAACTTACCCACAACAGATTCTGGATATTGCCTATTATCCTGGCGAGCGGGGAATGTACAACTACAATACGGACCTTAACCCGGACGGCCGTATGAAGACCCCGAGAAACAATTTCGGAGCATTAAGCCGTGCCATTACTTCGGACAACGACTTTGACAATGCGAATATCGAGAGTATCGAATTCTGGATGCTTGATCCTTTCATTAACGACGCGAACGGTGTGATCCGGGACGGTTTTGAAGCGGCGCGTGCCAATACGACAGGCGGTAAGCTGGTGTTTAACCTCGGGGATATTTCTGAGGATGTGATTCCTGACGAGCGTTACAATTTCGAAAACGGCTTACCGCTCGTGCCAAAACAAATAGGCGTGAATGTAGATTCTACGGCTTGGGGTTATGCCACGAAATCGCAATACCTGATCAATGCATTCAGCAACGAGGATGGGGCGCGTGAGAAGCAAGATGTCGGTTTGGATGGTTTGACCAACGAAGAGGAGCGGGTTTTCTTCAAAAATTTCCTAGATCGCCTTCCTGCCAACCTTACGCCAGATGCGCGTGCGAGAATCCTTGAAGACCCTTCCGGTGACGATTTTCAATTCTTCCTGGGGGCCGAGCTCGATAGCGCCAACCTGAAAGTGCTGCAACGTTACAAGAACTATATCGGGATGGAGAACAATTCGCCCGAAAGCCAGGGACGGTCGGTGGATGTAACCCCGGCTTCGACCAATATTCCCGACGGCGAGGATATGAACGTCGATAACACTATCAACGACAACGAATCTTACTACGAATATGAAATCGATCTGAAGCCAGGCCAGCTGGCGGTGGGTAATGGTTATATTGTTGACAAAACCGTAAATACGAAGGACGGCCAGAGCTGGTACCTTTTCCGCGTTCCTATCAAGGAATTTTCGGGAATTGTAGGAAACATGAACGGATTTAAGTCAATCCGTTTCATGCGGATGTACCTCACCGATTTCCAGCAGCCGGTCGTGCTGCGTTTTGCCCAGTTGCAAATGATAGGTCAGCAGTATCGGAAATACACGTATAATCTGGATGCGCCTGGCTTACAAGAAGTTCCGGAGCCTTATGACGCGAAATTTACCGTCGGAACTGTGAGTATCGAAGAAAACAGCCAGGCTAACGATGCTGTTAATAAATACGTATATAACATTCCACCCACCTGGGAGCGTGATCAGGACAATACGCAACGTCCACCGTTGCAGCTGAACGAGCAATCGATGAGCCTCTGTGTGACGAACCTTCGCGATGGCGATTCGCGCGCAGTTTTCAAAAATGTAAACCTTGACCTGTTGTTCCGTAAGCGCCTGCGTATGTATGTACACATGCAGAATGAGCAAAACGAGGATAACATGGTGGGTACATTCATGCGCATCGGTACCGACCTTACCCAAAATTATTACGAAATCGATCTGTCGGCTTTAAAGGCAACGGGTCCGGGACCTAAAGAACGGGAAGAAATTTGGCCTGAAAGCAATGAGATCAACATCGCATTGTCTGACCTGATCAACGCGAAATCGCAACGGAACCGGCAGCTCGACAAGAACCTGAGTGTACCTTATACGATTACAACAGCCGACGGGCGATATAAGCTGACCGTCGTCGGGAACCCTGACCTTAGCGCGGTGAAGGTCATGATGATCGGGATGCGCAACCCCAAATCGGTGGACGAGCGTTCTAAAACGTTTTGTCTCTGGGTGGATGAGATGCACGTGGAAGGTTTCGACGATACGGGCGGTATCGCTGCCATTGCACAGCTCAATGCCAAGCTGGCCGACTTTGCGACATTGACGGCTTCGGGGCGGATCGAGACATTTGGTTTCGGAACGGTGCAGCAGCGGATTGGCGAGCGTACACGGAACTTCACTTCCGAATACGGTTTTTCTTCCAACATTGCATTAGACAAACTCCTTCCGGTAAACTGGGGTTTCCAGATTCCGTTGTTTGTAAGTTATGACAGAAGGAATGTTAAACCTCATTTTGACCCACTCGATCCGGATACGCCTTTAAGTATTTCGCTGGATAACCTCCAAACGGACGAACAGCGCGACGGTTACCGGCGAATGGTGGAAGAAAACGCCGTCAAGCGAGGATTTAACTTCTCAAACGTTCGGAAGATCAAGACCAAGCCGGGGGCGAAAAACCATTTTTACGATTTTGAAAACTTCTCGTTTACCTACGCATTCAGCGACGACAAACGACGAAATATCCTGACACAGGAATATAACCAGCGAGCTTACCGGGCCGGGATCTCCTATATGTTTGCCAGCCAGCCGAAAGCCATAGAACCTTTCAAAAAGTGGAAAGCAACAGGCCGCTGGGCTGAATTCATCAAGGAATTCAATGTTACACTCCTGCCGAATATGGTGTCGCTACGTACCGACGTTGACCGTCGTTTCCTGAAAACGCAGCTACGCAATGCAGACCTGACAACGGATGGTATGCAGCCGCTCTATGAAAAGTACTTCTGGTTTAACCGCTATTACGATTTCGGCTGGAACCTGACGCGGAACATGACATTGACCTATTCATCCTCTGCTAACTCGATCGTCGATGAGCCGGAAGGAGATATTAATACCGGAGCGAAGAAAGACTCGCTCTGGAGCAACTTCAAGAAGCTGGGACGGATCAAGAATTTTGACCAAAAAATTGACCTTACCTACCGCTTGCCGCTGGACAAGATCCCAGTACTTGACTGGATGTCGGCGGACTACAAACATTCCGTTGCATACCAGTATCAGGCCAATGCATTAGGCTTGAAAGACACGACCGGCCTGCCATTCGGTGATATTATCCGCAACAGCCGTGAACGTGGCGTTACCGGGAAAATCGATTTTGTAATGCTTTATAACAAGCTGCGGTATCTGAAATTTGCCAACACGCCCTCGGTTGCCAGAAAGAACTTCGCAAGAAGCCCGGGCGACATCGAGGATATCGATATGCGCACAACGGATATTGTCAAAAACCTTACGAGGGTTTTGATGACAGTTCGCGGTATCAACGTCAGCTATTCTGTCCTTGAAACGACGGCATTGCCCGGCTATCTGCGGGCGCCAAAGTATTTCGGGCTTGATAATGCCAATGCACCTGGATTAGGTTTCGTGCTGGGACAGCAGGATAGGAATTTCCAGATCAAGGCTGCCGAAAAAGGCTGGATTACCAAAAGCCAGCAGCAGAATATGCCGTTCCAGCAAACCATCGCAAAGAATTTCTCGGCTAATACCACGCTGGAACCGTTCAAAGATTTCAGGCTGATCATCGAGGCGCGGCTCACGCGGCAGGATGCCTACCAGGAATTCTACCGGCCTGATTCGACTGGTAATTTCGTTTCGCAAAGCCCGCTGCGCAATGGCCAGTTCAGCATGTCGTTTATGTCGTTCCGGACAGCATTTGCTAAAATGCGAAGAGATAATTCATCGCCGGTGTTTGATAAATTCCGGGCTTACAGAACGATTCTCAAAGACCGGCTGAATGCGGAAAATAAGAGTGGCGGTGAATACAACGAAACATCCCAGGATGTATTGATTTCATCGTTCTTCGCGGCCTATACCGGCAAAGACCCGAACACGGTGCGCACCAACCCGTTCCTGAAATTCCCGATGCCGAACTGGGACCTTAGCTATTCAGGTTTGTCGCAACTGCCGGCGTTCAAGCGGTTTTTTAGTTCGTTCACATTGCGGCATAAGTATATGTCCAATTACAGTGTCGGGAACTTCACCTCGTCGCTCGATTACGAAGCGCTATATGTGAACCTGGCTGTAACCGGCTATCCATTGTCGTCCAGGCTGAATGATCTGGGACAGTATATTCCCGTTTTTGCGATGAGTACGATTACACTTTCGGAGAAGTTCCAGCCGCTGGTGGGTGTGGAAATGCGGACGCAAAGCCGGGTCACCGCACGCGTGGAGTATAACCGCGACCGCACGATTGCATTGAACCTATCGAACTCGCAGGTTGCGGAACTCTTCAACCAGGACATTACGGTCAACATTGGCTTTACCAAAAACAATGTGCCGCTCCCGTTCAAGATCAATGGTGTGAAGAGAAAGCTCAAAAACGATATGACCATGCAGCTCGCAATGACGTTCAGGGATACGCGGTCGATCCAGCGGAAGTTCGACGGAGAGAATATCCCTATTGCCGGAAATATCAACTTCCAGCTAAGGCCGACCGTCAATTACATGGTCAACAACCGGTTGAGCGTTCAATTCTATTTCGACCGCACCTTCAACGACCCGCTGGTTTCCAACTCATTCTATCGCGCAAGCACTGCCGGTGGCGTACAGCTGAAGTTCAATTTGGCTGAATAACATTTTGATTTGGAAAATACAGCTTACATCGTGTAATTTGCGCTCCAAAGATGTTCACAACTTACCTGATTTTATCATGAATTTTCCATCAGAACTCAAATACACAGAAGATCACGAATGGATTCGTATTGAAGGAGATACGGCAATAATCGGAATTACCGAGCATGCCCAGAACGAATTAGGTGACATTGTGTATGTGGACATTAACACGATTGGTGAAGAACTCGGAAAAGGCGATGTTTTCGGATCGGTAGAGGCAGTGAAAACGGTTTCGGACCTGTTCATCCCCGTTGCAGGTACGGTGCTCGAAGTGAACGAAGAACTCGACGGCGAACCTGAACTGGTTAACACCGATCCTTATGGTCGCGGATGGATGGTCAAGATCAGCCTGGCCAACCCCGGCGATGAAGACGGTCTGCTGTCCGCCGAAGAGTACCAGAATTTTATAGGTGCCTGATATTAGTTTGAAGCTCCATTCGGAGCTTTTTTTTTGAAACCGGTTCAATGTTGCATTTCCGGTGTATAGTTTGAAATGATATATGAAATTGTTAGTTAACTCGGTCCGGGTAATTGATAAAAAATCCCCCTTCAACGGTCAGGTAACAGACTTGCTGATCGAGGATGGGAAAATTAAACAAATAGGTGACCGGCTGGACGGAGCAGGTGCCCAGGTAATCGACGGCAATGGCTTGTGCGTTTCCGCAGGGTGGGTCGATATGCGCGTGCAGGGCCGCGATCCCGGTTTTGAGCATAAGGAAGATTTGCATTCCGTGCGGGAGGCTGCGTCGCGCGGCGGATTTACGGAGATCGTATTGCTGCCCAACACCCAACCCGTGACCGATAGCAAGGATACGCTGAATTACATTCGTCACAGCGGTTTCGGCGGACTGGTGACTTTGCACCCCGCGGCGGCGGTAACGAAAAAGGCCGAAGGGGTGGATTTTACCGAAATGATGGACTTGCATCAGGCGGGTGCCATTGCATTCACAGACGGCGAGAACCCCGTGCAAAATGCCGATCTGCTGCTTAAAACGATCCTTTATCTGCGGCCGCTGAATGCATTGCTCATCAACCGCCCGGAAGACCGCGAACTGACCTTGTACGGCCAAATGCACGAAGGTGTCACCAGCACGCTCTTGGGAATGAAGGGAATGCCCTCGCTTGCCGAGGAAATGATGCTGATCCGCGACCTCAAACTGCTCGAATACGCGCTTGAAAAGAATACCTACGACACGTCCGCGCCGGTGCTGCACGTTTCGCTGCTATCGACGGCAACGAGCGTCCAACTGATCCGGGAGGCCAAAGCGAAAGGTTTACCGGTTTCGTGTGACATTGCCGCGCACCAGCTTGCGTTTGAAGATAAAGACCTGCTCGGCTTTGATACCAACCTGAAAGTTAATCCGCCTTTCCGCTCAGCAGAAGACAATGCGGCGATACGGGAAGGCTTGGCGGACGGCACCATTGATGCCATTGTTTCAGATCATAACCCGCATGACGAGGAGAGCAAAAACCTCGAATTCGATCATGCCGATTTTGGTATAACCGGCCTGGAAACTGCATTTGCATTGGCAGCTATGCACAGCGGGTTGAATGTGGGCGATGTGATTGAGAAACTCACCACGCAGCCCCGGCATATTTTAAGGTTACCGGAAGTCGGAATAGCAGAAGGTGCCACAGCCAACCTCACATTCTTCGATCCGAATGCCGAATGGGTGTTTGACAGAAGTTATTCCAAATCAAAAAATACACCGTTCCTGGGACAGACGCTGAAAGGCAAGGTAAGAGGGGTGATCAACAATGGTAAACAGGAGTGGTTCCAATGAAATCGATTATAGCATATTTCAATAAACCTATTTTAAAAGTATCGCTGCTCTTTGGCGCAGCATTGGGCGTATTTGTTTTTTTATTCTTTGTAGGGTTGTATTTGGTGGGCGCGATGCCGCTTGGAGGGGTGAGGTCTCTGGATATGGGAGTTTACGCCATCCTCATTTTTAGTGGATTGAGATACTATCGTAAAAACTATGGAAACGGGCTTCTTCATTTGTGGGAGGCGCTTACTATGGGATACGTGATCACTTGCGTAGCGGCGATTATTAATGGTTGGCTTATCTATCTGTTTGTAACCTATATCGATCCTTCCGTATTCTCTGATTATATTTCTAATGCGCTGGACGTGTTGAATCAGGGCCGTAAGTCTCAAACGGGTTATTTGAGTGACAAGGAATTTCTGGACTTGTACCAAACAATAAAATTGAACAAGCCGTCTATTCTCATCAGCAATGAAATCACACAAAGGCTTGTCATGGCGATCATCCCGATCCTGGTGATTTCACTGATTTTGAGAAAACAGGATTATAGTATACTTCAAAACAACAAATCCTAAATCTTTATGGAAGAAAAAACCTCTACCGCCCGAATTGCCTTGAAATACGGCGTCCTTGCCGCTGTGGTGACGATGATCTATTCAACGATCCTCTATGTTTCCGGTCTTGGTCAAAACAAGGTTTTGTCTTCGCTCTCGTACCTGTTCATGATCGCGGCGATCATTTTCGCGATGAAGGATTTCCGGGAAAAGAACAACGGCTTTATCAGCTACGGCGAAGGGCTTGGCCTTGGGTCGCTTATGTCGGCGGTACTAGGCGTGTTGAGCTCTGCGTTTACGCTTTTCTACATGAAATTTATCGATAATACCTTGCTTTCCCAGGGGCTGGATCAGATTCGCGAGGATATGGAAAGGCAGGGCAAAGACGATGCGCAGATCGAACAGGCGATCGAAGTTTCGCAAAAATTCATGACGCCCGGCTTCGTATTCGTGATGGTGATCCTGGGCTATGTGCTTACGGGGTTCATTGTTTCGCTCGTGATCGCCGCCATTATGCGCAAGGACAAGCCGGTATTCGAGTAATGCATTCCTGAAATGATTTTATTAATCTTCCGATAGTGTTAGCAATCTTTCGCAAAGAGGTAGCCAGTTTTTTCAACTCCCTGATCGCCTACATCGTCATGGCGGTGTTTCTGACGGCCATTGGCCTCATTGTGTGGGTTTTTCCTGATTCCAACATCCTCGATTATGGCTATGCCGACCTGGGGTCGTTTTTCAGCCTGGCTCCCTATGTTCTCATTTTTTTGATCCCTGCCATTACCATGCGTTCTCTGGCGGAGGAATCGCGGAATGGCACGCTCGAATTGCTGCTCACCAAGCCCATTCGTAATATTGACCTCGTGCTTGGGAAGTTTTTTGCCAACTGGGTGCTGGTGGTGCTTACGCTGCTGCCTACATTGATCTACTATTACAGCGTTTACAAACTCGGTAACCCGGAAGGGGACGTCGACTCGGCGGCCGTAGCGGGCTCCTACCTCGGACTGCTGCTGTTCAGCGGAGTGCTGGTCGCGATGGGCATCTGGGCATCGTCCCTGAACGACAACCAGATCGTTGCCTTCATCCTCGGTGTATTTCTGGCATTCATCTGGTACATTGGTTTTGGAGCGATTTCGGGCATGTTCGGGGATGGTTTTGCGGCTAATCTGCTTTCAGGTATAGCCCTCGACGTTCAGTACCAGGCATTGGGCAAAGGGCTCATCGACTCCCGCAACGTAATCTACCTGCTCAGCCTGATAGCCTTCTTTATCTTCCTGACGCTCTGGCGTGTAGAGCGCCTTAGAAAGTGAATGGCGCGGGGGTGAAATCACCGTCTGTCGATCCATTCCCGTGCGCTGTTCGTATATGACAGAAAGCACACTACGATGAGAATCTCAGGCACACGGTCCGGGGCGCCAGCAATTCCCCCTTCTCTGGTAATCTCCTTCTTCTATCGCGACGAGGCAATAATTTGTTTTAGCCCGGCTCGCTATAAGGGAAATTTTATTAGATTGCCAGTAAGTAATTTACAATTAAAAGTTAAGCGACTCTTGGCTACCAGCAAGGTAAAATACTCGGAGGAGGAATTGGTGTCAGCTCTGAAAAGAAACGAGCGAAGCGCCTTTGAATTCCTGTACGACCATTACTCAGGAGCTTTGTTTAATATCATTTCAAAAACGTTGAAGGACGAGGAGAAAGCCGCAGATGTGTTACAGGAATGCTTTCTGAAGATCTGGAAGAATATTGCTTCCTATGATCCGGCGAAAGGACGATTGTTTACATGGATTATGAATATCGCCCGCAATGGTGCGATAGACGCAGTCAGGGCGGAGGGGCGCAAACCGGCCATGAATGATATAGAAGACACAGTGGTCCTCAATGAGAAGGATACGTACGAAGATTCACAGATTGTCAGTTCGGACATGAAGGCCATTATCGACATGTTAAGGCCCGAGCGAAAGATCCTCATCGATATGGCCTATTTCCAGGGCTACACGCATGAGGAAATATCGGAAGAACTGAGCATTCCGTTAGGCACCGTGAAATCGCGGATCCGGACCGCATTACAAGAGTTAAAACAATACTTTGCAGTATGAATATCCAAGCCTATATAGAGTCCGGTATATTGGAGGAATATGTATTGGGCACTGTTTCCCCTCAGGAGAAGCAGGAGGTGGAGTGTATGTCGCATATTTACCCTGAGATCAAGGAAGAGCTGTTGCGTACCGAAAGTGCATTGGAAGAATATGCGCTGAAACACCAGGCTACGCCGCCCCCTTCCCTCAAAGAGTCGATTTTTGCACAGATGAGCTTCGATGCTGCTGCGGAGGAAGATACAAAGTCCGAGGAACCAACCGATGAAAAGATAGTTTCGCTTGCCGATGGAACAGCCGTCGTGCAGCCAGCGGATACCGATGCGCGTGTGATCGATAATGCATTCGACCGCGTTGAAACGAAAGAAGTAACACCATTCTGGTCCAAACTGGCCGTTGCGGCTGCCGTATTGCTGGCAGTTTTCGCAGGATGGTCGGCCATGCAGATGACCGATTTGAAGAGTGCCAACAACAAAATGGCTGCCGAAGTGCAAAGTATGCAGGCTGATATGGCGGGCATCAGGAGCCAGGCCGAATACAACCAGGCACTGGCGACCTTGTTCCGCAGCCCATCTTACAAACACGTGCATCTGGCCGGATTGCCCAAGTCGCCCGAAAGCGCGGTATCGGCATTCTGGAACACGGCAACGAACGAAGTGCTGATAGACGTACAAAACCTCCCAGCTGCGCCTCAGGGCAAGCAATACCAGCTTTGGAGCATCGTAGACGGCAAGCCGGTGGACATCGGAATGATTGACAATGCATTTACAGGAAAAGTCCTGAAAATGAAAAACACCAAAGCCGGTTCCGCCGCATTCGCCATCACACTGGAAAAAGAAGGCGGCAACCCCACCCCGACGATGGAGGAGATGTATGTGATGGGGAAGGTGGTGTAGAGAAATGTCAGCCTGAGGAATGTCAGCCTGAACGCACGGGGCCGCCCGGCGGTCGAAGGCAGTCCGTACCGAGAGATGTAAGTACCATCGTGCAAGCACTTCGACTGCGCTCAGTGTGACAACACCGAGAGATGTGAGTACCATCGTGCATGCGCTTCGACTTCGCTCAGCGTGACACGGCACAAGAAACCAATTATATGAAGCGTAGCAGTTTTTTAAAAAGCATTGCACTTGGCGGTGCACTGGTTAATATCGACAAAGGTCCGGCTACACAGTCCGGACCTTTGTCGCGTGAAAACAAGCCGAAGGAAACATTGACCGCCGACCTCGTCATCGCTGGCGGCGGCCTCGGAGGTTGCGCAGCCGCACTGGCTGCGTTGCGCAATGGTCTGAGCGTAATCCTGACCGAAGAAACCGACTGGATCGGCGGCCAAATATCGCAGCAAGGCGTCCCGCCCGACGAGCACCAGTGGATCGAAACACACGGCGGCACGAAGCTCTACCGGCAGTTCCGGACGCTTGTGCGCGAGTACTACCAGAAAAACTACCCGCTCACCGCCGAAGCTAAAACCCGCAAAAACCTCAATCCCGGCGACGGCTCGGTTTCCAAGCTCTGCCACGAGCCGCGTGTGGCCGTTGCCGTGCTCACCGACCTGCTCAATCCCTACCTCAGCTCCGGCAAGCTGACATTGCTATTGGAACACAAAATCGTTTCAGCCGACGTAAAAGGCAACAAAGTACAATCGCTCACCGCCCTCAACCGCCGGGACAAAACCCAGGTAACCCTTACCGCGCCCTATTTTGCGGATGCGACCGAGCTCGGTGACCTACTGCCCATGACCGGCACCGAATACGTCACCGGCGCCGAATCCAAAGCCCAAACCGGCGAATTCCACGCCCCCGAAAAGGCTGATCCTGAAAACGTGCAGGCATTCACCGTCTGCTACGCGATCGACTACCGCCCGGGCGAAAACCACGTGATCGAAAAGCCGCGCGAATATGATTTCTGGAAGAATTACGTCCCCAAAATGGCCAAACCATGGTCGGGGAGGCTGCTGGACCTCTCGTACTCCAACCCCAAAACCCTGGAACCGAAACAGCTCGGCTTCCACCCGGAAGGTATTCCCACGGGCGACAAGCTGAACCTCTGGCTCTACCGCCGCATTATCAACAAGGCCAACTTCACCCCCGGCACCTACGCCGGCGACATTACCATCGTGAACTGGCCGCAAAACGACTATACCCTCGGCAACCTGATCACTTCCAGCGAAAAGGATTTCGACAAACATTTCGAGCGTGGCAAGCAACTTAGTCTCTCGCTCCTTTACTGGCTCCAAACCGAAGCCCCGCGCCCCGACGGCGGCAAAGGCTGGCCCGGCATCCGCCTCCGCAAAGACGTAATGGGCACCGAAGATGGCCTCGCCAAATACCCCTACGTCCGCGAATCCCGCCGCATCAAGGCCCTTTTTACCATCAAGGAAGAACACGTAGGCGCAGACCAGCGCGCGAGCATCACCGGGCAATCTGCTGGCGTGAAAGCCGCTGAGTTTGAAGACAGCGTGGGCATTGGCTATTACCACATTGACTTGCATCCCAGTACCGGCGGGGATAACTACATTGATTTCGGCTCACTGCCGTTTCAGATTCCTTTGGGCGCGCTGCTGCCTGTGCGGATGGAGAATATTCTGCCTGCTAATAAGAATATTGGGACAACACATATTACGAATGGGTGTTATCGGCTGCATCCGGTGGAGTGGAGCATTGGGGAGGCTGTGGGGTTGTTGGTGAAGTATGCTGGGTTGAAAGGTGTTGTTCCTCGGGCTGTGCGGGAGGATGTTGGCGTCTTGAAGGCGTTTCAGGAGTTTTTAGCAGGGGAGGGAGTTGAGTTGGAGTGGAGTTAAGCGTGGATAATTCCAAATCTTGTATAGTTAGGGTAATCTTAATAAATATTTGCAGAGGCTATTTTCTAACAACTACCTCCACTCGGTCTTTGGCAATGCATATGTTATTTTTGATTGCATAGCATTCAACATAATGGTGTCCAAGATATGCAGTTTTTTCCGGGTTATTAAGAGTTTTATGATCGGAAATCTCGCCTCGTGGTTCTGGTGCATTGTTGTCGTTCTTGACCTTCCATTTGGTGCTATCCTTTTGGAAATTACTATCTATTATTTTGAAGTCGATTCGATTATTTTTATCAACAATCCCATTTAAATTTTTGAGCCGTGCTCGAAAGTCGCGAAATCCATTCTGAGTCGCTATGAATCCATCAATACTAAATTCTAAGTGCGGATCGATTAGGGTAGGTATTTTTTGATCAAATAAAAATTCTTCTTGTTTATGACTTCGTCCATCCAAACCAGATTTAATTATTGTTTCAATAACGGAATTTTGGTCAATATTTTCAAGTGATATAAGAATTGATTCGGCAGATGATTTAATCATGTCTTTTTGCGAACTTGTTAAATCAAGCAAATAGTCATCAATAAATTTAGAACGATCTCCTCGATCCCTTATTGACGGGGATTGAATCTTTTCTGCAAGGGTAAAAAAAAATAGAATATCAAATCAAATGCATCAAATGTCATTATCTCTTTGCACATTTCCGTAATGATTTGCTCAATATGAAATGACTTTAAGCTAAACTCATCGTCAATTGATTTGCAATAATATTTCCATCCCTTTACAAATTTGACAGCTTTTCTGAAATCTGAATTTTGTTCGTTTATTTCAGATGCAATTTGGATATAGCCTAGGGGATCTGTTTTTATCCATTCTATTTCTTGCGGTTGTGCAAGATGTTGTTTGTAAAACATCTTGCGCTTATCACCACGCCTTAACTTGATTACTTCGGGCACATAGAAGGTGTATTTTCCAAATTCGTTTATCGTATCACGCAATGCAGGGACTAGGTCGACAGCAAATATTTCCGAATCATTTGATACAAATTGGAAAGTTATTGAATGGGTTTGAACCTGGATCTTGATGTTATGGCCTGTGGGGTTTTTATATTCGCGCCCAAATTTTTCAGCAAGGGTAGTGAGATCTTTGAAGGGAAGTATATTTGTTTGATGCCAATTTCCCATGATATATAAGACGTCAAGGTCATGGATTGGTCTAACAGATGTATAGCGGGGGTAAGATCCGATTTGCAAGCAGTTCTGGTTGCCCAATAGTTCACAGAAAGACTGATAAATCTTGCTTACAAACGCAATATCGCTTTTGTTTGGCGATAGATTTTCCTTAACGTAAGATCTCAGCAATCGATTTAATTCATCCTTAATCATGCGAAGACGTTATTAGAGAAACGAGAATGTCATTTATTAACCTTCCCCGTAAGTTTACAACAATAGTGTTTCTCATATTGGTAAACTGATTCATATGATCTTCGTTTATCCTTCCGGCGCTCTGTGGTAAGTATATGACTAGTGTATCGCTGTCTTTTTTTGTGCTGATGACTTGATCAATTCGGTCCGAGAATTCTGCATAGTTTAGCAACTTAACTGTGAATTTTTCTCCCTTATGAGTTGAGTCTCTTGTTATCTGGCAGATGTTATGCGCTTTAAAAAGCCCGGAGTCTGTCAAATAGTCTCGTAAACTGTTATAGTCAGTTTCTGCAAATATACCTATTTTCTTTCGAGATAAGTTTTTCCCTAGCCTCACCCAAACTGGTAAAACTCCAATCAAGATTAAGTAAAGTGAATAGAGTGCTGCGCATATTGAAAATATTGTAGCCAGTCCTCCCAAGATTGTAAAAACAGGGTTGTTGAAAAACAGAACTATGTCGTTCATAGTATAGCAATCATTCGGTGCCATTTATCAATTTCAAGTAATCTTTCTCGATCCTATCGCGGGTGAGTGTTTCTGAAATCTTTGCTGCAAATTGCCACCAGCGATTGTGATCCGAATATTTTTTTGATAACGCTGAGGCAGCATCTAGCCCAATTCCCGCTATACCAGTCGCGGTGCCAACTATTGGTATTATGGAGGCAATGCTTGTTAATGACGAGGTAATATCGATTGAGCCGCTTATTTTGTTTGAAATGGCCTCTCTGTTCATTGCTTCAACCATAGCTTTGTAGAGTGATATTTTGTCTAGGTTCCCATTGGAAAGTTCTGTGATATGTGACCTAAATGCTTCGCCATATCTTTTTACAGACTTTTCTTGTCTTAGAACGTAATATTCGTCTAGGCTGCTAATACTAAAATGTAGGCTTGAAGTTTGGAATGCAATTTTAATTGCATCTTGGTACGGAAGGGGACTTTTAGTTTGGAGATTTTCTATCCCTATAAATAGCTCATTTATCCTGCTACACATTTGCAGGTATATGGGTTTGGCAAAAATAGGAAGGTTGTATTTTTGACAAATGTAGAGTTGGTTTATTGCGTCACGGACTAGTTGTCCTCGAAGCGCTACTGGAATATTGATCAAGCACGACTCTATTAGTGGATCACTTAAAATACCTGCAACACTATCTTCGGAAGACCCAAAGTGAAACGACCAATCCCAGCTGCTCACAATTCCTAGATCCTTATTAAAGTACTTTTGCCCATCCCTAAATTTTTCATAGTCGGGAAGATATACATCAGCCGGGGCGAGATAGATTTCGTCGAACATCAAAGTTAGGCTTACCGTCTCATCTACTATCTTATGATGCTCATCACCGTAGAGTGTCGCGTAGTATGGGTGGCTTCCTGCATACCTCTCTTTGATTGATTGATTATACTGCCTTTCAGCATTGAGAAGCCAGAGCAACGCACCGGAATATGGAAATCCAAGGACGATTTTGTTATTGTGCATTATCAGTTAGAGGAGTTTAATATCACCAAGTAACTTGCGATTATTAATTCGCATTGATCCCTTTCTGAGACGAGCTAGCCAGTATTATTTCAGTTTCTTGTTACGCGTTTCAAGTAATATTAATAAATACAGAAAAGAACATCGATAAAGATTGTTCATCATAGGGCACCTTATGGTGTCACGCTAATGATAGCGAGCCGAAATTCATTGTATGACGAGCATTTCATCGATTTTTAGAAACGTCTTAGCATCTATCCTAATTAGTAAAGTAGATAATTATCTAAGAATCGGCTGTCAATTGTCTTAAAGCCGGACTTACTTTACAATCCCTAGAATAATAGTCTAAATGCAAAGTGCTACCAGAGCAATATTACACAAATAATATCATGTTTGCCAGAAATTTATATCCTTGGAATTTTAGTGAATTGGCAGACTATAAGAGCATATAGGGTATTAATTGGCTGAGAATGATCCAAACATTCATGAATGTTTGGATCATTATGTTCAGCTGCTTGGAAACTCATTTCATTTGGTTGCTTACCAGGGTGGTCTTATAACGCAAGCTAACGTCTATCAATCAACCTCTCCAACCGCCCCATCATCTCATCCTTCTCCTTCAACATCCGCTCATAAAGCGCAATCTTCTCCTCATGAAGCTGAATAATCTTATCAATAGGATGAAAAGTCGGATTGTTATTAACGGCATTGAGCATAGAGCTGTCATTGAACGTATTCGAAATAACATTCACCGCTTTTTCCTCGTCGAAATTTCGGAGCGCTTCCACGGGTATTTTGAGTATAGCTGATACTTGTTCCAGGATGTCGGAATCGATTTTTTCGCGCTGTTCGAGCGTGGAGATTCTTTGCTGGTTCCAATCGCTGCCGAGCTCGAAGGCCAAGAATTCTTGTTTGATTCCGAGCATTTCGCGGAACCGTTTCACGTTGCGGCCTTCGTGGATCTTCGGGTTGGAGGTAGTATGTGTCATACAGAAAGCGATTTCGTTGAAATGGCAATTTATATAAATCCGGCGGGAAGTCGTCGGGTAATTTACAGCTATTTCGGCGTAAGTTACGGGGGTGTATGTCTTGGGTACGGGTTGCAGGAATGCGTGCTTTACGGAAAATGTAAATGCACGATTTATACCACACTTCCGACACCGATCCCATGAACAAACAAACACACCCTATCGAACCCACGGATGCGACATTGCTGGCATATGGCCGCGAGGTAGGCAAGCTCCTGAGCAGCAGCAGCGCCGAAAGCTGGCGCGACGAACTCTGGACGATTTTCACCGGCTACATCATCTCCCTCAAAGAACAAGGCCACGCCCCGGAGCTTTGTGATACTTACTTTTCGTTTAAGGAGTTGATTGCGTTTTTTGAGAATGTGGAGCGGATTGGGCGAGGGGAGGCACTTTAATCAGATCGAAAATAATCGTTTTTCACAAAAATGATTATTTTATAATCGTTTTTCATGGAAATTAATTATTTTTCACAAACCTCAATGGAACCGAAAGCCAGGAAGTTATGCCGGAGAATAATCGTATTTCAGAAGAATGGCCTGAAAATAATCATTTTTCACAGCTTGTAACTGTTTTTCATGGAAGACAGGCTCTTGAAAGAGCTTTGCTTGTAGGTTACGGTGCCATTATAGAAAAGCTTGCGCTCAAATTGCCCTTACCGGACAAATTATCTTTAATAGGCACCCGCTACAAACAGTTGTCGGACGAGCACTGGAATGTGTTTACAGCAAGATACACCCCGTCAGATAGCCTTTACGGTCATTTGGTCTTCGCTTTGAAATATGAAGGGGTTAACTTACTATTCTTCAAAAAGTTATTCGAGCGCATCGGCAAGAACGAAGCCGAAGCGTTGGTGAGCATTGAACGAACGGGCCAGTACAGCCGACGAATATGGTTCTTGTACGAATGGCTGATGGACGAGCCGCTCGATATTCCGGATTTGAAGGAGGGGAATTACGTGGCGCTGCTGGATGGGGATTTACAGTTTGCATTGGAGAAGTCTGTCAACGTGCCCAGGCAGCGCATTCGCAATAATTTGCCGGGGACGCGGCAGTTTTGTCCGCTGATATTTAAGTCGGAAAAACTCAAAAACTTTATTGGAGAATCGCTTGAAAAGCATTCTTACGCGACTTTAAAAAACGTCCACAAGGATATTCTGGCCAGGACGTCGGCATTTCTGCTGTTGAAGGACTCGAAGGCATCGTTTTCGATTGAGGGCGAGAATCCATCGCCAAGCCGGGCTATGCTGTGGGGCAAGGCGATCGGGCAGGCCGGTGACAAGCCACTTACTTCGGAGGAACTACTGCGTTTGCAGCAGATAGTGATCGGCGATTCCCGTCGGATACAGCTAGGCTTTCGGACAGAGGGCGGGTTCATCGGTGAGCACGATAGGTCAACCGGAACCCCGATGCCCGATCATATTTCGGCGCGGTGGGAAGATCTGGGCGAATTAATGGAGGGGCTTCTTGAAGCTGCTGAGCTGATGGAGCAAAGGGGCTATCATCCTGTTTTGATTGCCGCGTCGATCGCATTTGGCTTCGTTTTCATTCACCCGTTTGTGGATGGCAATGGCCGGCTTCACCGGTACATCATTCACCATCTGCTTGCTCAAACCCGGTTCAGCCCGGAGCAGATGATATTTCCGGTTTCGGCGGCGATTCTGGAAAAAATAGGCGACTACCGGTCAGTTTTGGAGCATTACTCTCATTCCGTTCTTCCATTCATAGACTGGGAGCCGACTGTCGATCACAACGTCGAAGTCAAAAATGAAACGGCGGATTACTATCGCTATTTCGATGCCACCAGGCAGGCCGAGTTTCTCTTCGAGTGCGTTGCGCATACGATCTACCGCACGATTCCAGACGAAATCAAATACCTCGAACGATACGACGCATTCAAAAACTGGCTGGACGACCGCATCCCGATGCCGGATAAGATGGTGTCGTTACTAGTGGTTTTTTTATCCCAAAATGCGGGAAGGCTGTCACGCCGGGCATTGGATAAGGAATTTGCTGATTTGGAACATGAAGACATTCAACTGATTGAAAGTAAATACAAGGAAATATTTCAAATGCAGGAACCAGCCCGCTACATGATCGCGATACGGCCGACCGCCGAGATTGTGGAAGCGGTCAGGAAGATGAAACTGGCATTGAACCAGGCTGTCGGAGGGTTTTTCAACAGTGTGAATTCGGAAGCGCACATTACCTTGTTTGAGTTTTACGCTTACGAGCATGACTATCCGCTGCTACTCAAAGAGCTTGTGAATAAGACAGGCACGCTGCGTCCTTTTGAACTGGAATTCAATGGATTTAATCATTTCGCTACAAGCGGCGCGTTCTATATTGAACTCACCAGTGAATCTTCAAAGGCAATCGTTGAACGCTGCAACCAGCTTAAACAGGCATTGAATTCCAAACTTCTAAAAGACCACACCGAAGGCTGGACCGACATGTTCGAAAGCCCGCATATGACCATCGGCCGGCGGCTGCGAGCGGATTGGATTGAAACAGCCTATTCACTGTTTAATAGCTATAATACAAAGTTCTGGTGTGATTCCCTTGCTGTGAGAAAATTCAATGATGACCGAAAGCAGTTTGATGTGATAGATACATTGTCCATGCTAGCGAAAGGGGATATATTTTAAGCTGGCTGTAATGCGTTGTTTTGCAAAGGGCGGAAATGTTGAATCGTTTTACGCTCTACTGCTCTCTCGGCATGCCACAGATCGTAATTCCGTTGAATGTCCAGCCAGAATTCAGCGCTAGTTCCAAAAGCTTCGGATAAACGAACGCACATTTCAGGGCTGATCCCCTGATGCTCATTCAGGATGTTAGATAGTGTTTTACGAGTAATGCCCAAGCCCTTTGCAATTTCAGCCTGGGTGTAGTCGTGACCGGTCTCCTCTTTTAGTCCCTCGATAGTTTCCTTTATCAATGCCCCAGGGTGGGCTGGTCTCATGCCTCTTTTCATAATTTGCTTTGTTAATGGTAGTCCAGATAGTCGACGTCGAACACATCGCCGTCCTCGAATCTGAAAATAATCCGCCAGTTTCCCGACACATTCACTGCATGAAAGCCTTTCAGTTTCCCCGACAACGGATGTAACCTCGACCCCGGCGTGCCGATATCATCCAGTGACTTTGCAAATTCCAAACGTGTGAGAATATTACGAATTCTTATAATGTGTGCTCCGGGTACTTTAGTGGTGTCTTCGTCCTCAAAAAACAACCGTAACCCTTTGTGTCGGAAGCTTTTTATCATTAACACAAATGTAACATAGTACGTTACATTTGACAATAAACATTGGGCATTAAAAACAAAAAAAGACGAGCAGCCACAAACCGCTCGTCCCCCAAAATCTATTACCGTCGTCTTAAGACGGCGGCTAATGACTTACTTTTTCTCTTTCGCCTGCTTCAAGGCCGACGTCGTCAACCAATACTTAGCAATCATATTCGGCACCTCCCATTCAGGCAACTTTCCGGCTTTGAGATACTCCATATACTTGTTCGCAACCTGCGCGAAGTGCGATTCGTGACCGGTGTCGTATTTCGCTGGAATCACAACTTCCCAGCCTGCGGCGATCTTTTTCAGTTCTACACCCGGGAATTTCTCCTGAACGGATTTGAATGCCGCTGCAACAGCATCTTCGTAACCTTTGCTTTGGTCGGGAGACTCAATGTAGAGCACAGGCTTATATTTCTGGTCTTTGCCTTGGCGGACGACCAGGTTCGCTTTCGAGCCCTTCATGATCGAGTAATGCGTATCCCCGGTGCCTTCGGGTGCCTGAAAGTTCCAAATTACCGACACTCTGGCATGAACGCCTTTGAGGATATAGTTCAGCTCGCCATTCGAATACACATGTAGCAAAGTGTCTTTCACATCATTTTTAAGGAATTCCGGGTAAGTTTCACTCTTGGTAACCAGCTTAAACTGCGATGGCGTTAGCCGGGTTGCGGTGCGCTTCGTCGAGAGGAGTTGAATATCCTTTTTATAATCGAGGGATACATTTGGAAAACAGCTCCATTGCACCAGATCAACCAAATGCGTGGTCACGTCTACCATTCCTTCGCCTTGCTGATTGACGTCAAAAAACCAGGTAGGACGTACCAGCGGCTCGCCCGAAATGTATTTGAAGAAATGGTGCACGCTTTCTTTCAACACCGCAGGGTTGCCGGGCCCACCTTTTTGTAATTCACCAAAAATATCAGGCAGCAATGCGAGCTCGCGTTGCAGGGCGTTGGTGATCTCATAACGTTCGGTCATGATATCGTACAGGAGCACCTTGTTCTTGTCGGCGCTGGTGAATGCTTCTTTCAGCTTTTCAAAGCCCGGTGCGTCGATGGCCATCGGTTTGTCGGCGAGGACGTTGAGGCCTGCGTCTACTGATTTTTTGATGAAATCGGTCTTTTTCTGGTTGTTACCGGCCAGCACCACTACGTTGCCTTTTTTCTCCGAGATCATTTTTTCAAAGAAATCGGCGCCGGTGTAAACCTCTTCTTTCCAATGCGTTGGGTCTTCGGGGCGGGTGTTGTATTTCTCCACCTTGTCGAGGTAAGCCTTCACATCCGGGCCTTCGGACGCGTACACGTGCACGACGGAATCAACGTCGGCATACATGGATTTCTGGACCAGCGCGGCATGGAAGTGGCCGGGTTCGACCACGATCAGGCTCAGCGGCTTCTTCTCCTCATTCTTTGCTTCCTCCTTCTTCGAATTACATCCCTGATTGAATACCATTGCGCTCAATAAAGCGATTGTCAAGAGTTCTTTTCTCATTTGAATGGGTTGAGGTAATACATGCAAGATAGCTCCGGTGCGGAACTATGCCTGCGAGTATGACGAAATTTCTTTGAGCTTCCCTGAACTGGCCTTGTCAATGAAAAGGATCGCATTCGGATGCTGCCGCAGGATCGTCGACGGATAGGCTTCCTGAATGTCCTCGGCCACGGTATGGTAAATGGCCTGTGCCTTTTTCTCGCCAGGGACGATGCAGAAGGCGTTTTTAGCTTTCATTAAAGTAGGAATGGTGAGGGTCAATGCCGTTTGCGGCACCTCGTCAAAGGAGTCAAAGCATTCGTCGTTCACCTGCTGCTGGCGGCAGGCATCGTCGAGCTCCACCACTTTGACTTCCAATGGATCATCGAAAAACGCCACATGTGGGTCGTTAAATGCCAAATGTCCATTCTCGCCGATACCCAAGCAAACAATATCGATCGGATGCTCGCGGAGCAATTTCGCATAGTGATCGCATTCGTCCTGCGCATCGGTAGCGTTACCGTTGAGATAGGTAACGGAGCGAACCGGTACATGATCGAACAACCTTACTTTCAGGAAATGGCCGAAATTCTGCGGTGCATCGGCGGCGATACCAATGTATTCATCCATATGAAATGCATTGATCTTCTCCCACTGGATGCCCCGTGCTTCCCTCAGTGCGGCCAGAAACTCGTTTTGCGAAGGTGCGGAGGCGAAAATGATATTGACAGATTCCTGCATTTCCTGAATCTCCCGGATCTTGTCGGCAACGGCCCGGGCCGCGTTTTCGCCCATTTCCTGGCGGGTCTCGAAGATCTTAATTTCAAGCTGATCAACTTTCATTTTTTGTGGTAGTTAGTTTTCGGGTATAGCGTTATGGTAGACTGTTTTTCCTTTAATAATGGTCCTCTGAATGCGGATGTCCTCGTCGAAAATTACAATATCGGCATCTTTGCCGGCCACTAATGTGCCCTTGCGATCGTGTACACCCATAATGCGCGCCGGCGTGGCAGTGGCCATTCGCACGGCATCGAGCAGCGACACGTCGGCCATGTTCACCATCGTGCGCACCAGTCGGTCCGCCGTGGAAACGCTTCCGGCAAACGAAGTACGGTCGGGTAGCTTAGCCACGCCATCCTCGACGATTACTTTCAAGCCGTTTTTGAGCGAACCAAGCGTGCTTTCACCTTCGGGCATCCCGGCCGCCCGCATGGCATCGGTAATGAGCGCAATGCGGTCGGGACCTTTGATTTTGTAAATAAGTTTCAAAAGCGGCGCGGGCAAATGCACGCCATCGGCGATGATCTCGACATCCATATCGAGCAAAAAGGCGCTCTCGATCGTCCCCGCATACCGGAATGCATTCTTCCGCGTCACGCCCGACATGGCCGAGTACAAATGCGTCGCCAGCGTGTAACCGTTTTCGTAGGCTTCCAGTACTTCTTCATAAATCGCATCGGTATGCGCCACTGCCGCCAGAATGCCTTTTTGTTTTAATCTTTTCCCAAAATCAATAGCCCCCGGCAACTCCGGTGCAGCGCTCCAACGGGTAATAGAGTTGGAGTAGGCCAACACTTCTTCATACTCTGCGGGATCGGGATTGCGGATATAACGCGGGTCCTGCGCACCCCGCTGGCTTAATGCGAAATAGGGACCTTCCAAATGCATCCCGATAAACTGCGCGCCGTGGAAGTTGGTCGCATTGGCCTTTTCATAGAAATCCAGCGTTTCGAGCAAGTCTTTTTTTTCGGCAGTCAGTGTAGTCGGCACCATTGCAGTGGTACCATACTGCGCATGCGTCTCAGCAATCTTCAAAAACGCCTCAACACTCCCATCCATGAAATCATGCCCGCCGCCACCGTGAATATGCAGGTCGATGAAGCCAGGAGCGACATAATGCCCACTAGCATCAATCACCTCCGCATCCGCAAAATCCACATCCCGCGTTTCGATTCCGATGATGATTCCATCTTCAACCAGCACCGTCCCGTTCCGAATGTAGCGGTACGGGGTGACGATGGTTCCGTTTATGATTTTAACTTTCATTCTTTCATTCTAATGTTTGATGTTGCCTATTTGGCACATTTGTCACGCTGAGCAGACGGGGCCGCCCGGCGGTCGAAGCACATGCATGATGGCGCTTTACAGTATGGAATATCTAGCGCAGGTGTGGTGTTCTTCCGTACGGACTGTCTTCGACCGCCGGGCGGCCCCGTGCGCTCAGACTGACATCTCTCTTCCTTTCATTTCTTTAGTTTCTCTTTTCTGCTTTCCCTCTTATCTTTATCTTCTTCCTTCGTACTTTCCTCCTTCCTCCCCCTAAAATCCCCAACGTCTAAACTTATGCCCCTTCACCGCATAAAAAACCAGATACAAATAGCAAGGCAACAACACCCAATAAGCCTCCCTGACATTGACGACATCCGCGAAATGGCCGTAGAAAAGCGGCATAATGGCATTTCCGCAAAGTCCCATGATCATCACCGATGCGCCGAGCTTGGTAAAACGGCCCAGATCGTCGAGCGCCAGCGGCCAGATGCCCGCCCACACGAGTGAGTTGGCGAGGCCCAGGAGCACGACAAACCAGATCGAAATGTCAGTAGTGTGGCCGAGGAACGTTACTTGTCCATGGGTGAAAATGATGAGTAATGTAAAAATGGTCCCCAGCAAAGTGCAAATGCGCAGTGCATTTACCTGACTGATGTATTTCGGAATGACGGTGATACCGATCAGATACCCGCAAATGGTGCAGAAAAGCGTGTAGGAGGGGAAGACTTTCGCTTCCAGCAAATCAATGCCCATCGAATTGGCATAACCAATAATGGTATCGATCGCGATCACCTGCGTGCCTACATGCAGGAAGATCGCCAACGCGCCTAGGATGAGGTGCGGGAAGTCGAATATGCTTTTCTTACCTGCATTGGCAGAGGCGATTTCCTGGCTTTCATGCTCGGTATCGATTTCGGGCAATGGCGATCTGAAAACCAGATAGCCCAACACAAAAAGGAACGTTCCTAGGCCAATGTAAGGATTGATCACCCGGCGAATGAGCTCGTCCAATGCGGCGCTGCGCTCGGTATCGCTCATCGTGCTGAGCTGTGCGAACAGGTCGGTGTCGGTGGGTTTCAATATCACGGCAGCAAAAACAATAGGCGAGAGAATACCGGCTGCTTTGTTGCAGATGCCCATCATACTGATCCGCTGCGCCGCGCGCTCCTTGGCACCGAGAATGGTAATGTAGGGGTTAGCAGCCGTTTGGAGGATTGCAAGGCCAATTCCGATCGTGAAAAGGCCCATCAGGAATATCTCGTAAGTGCGCGACAAGGCAGCCGGCACGAAAATGAATGCCCCCAAAGCCATCGCCCAGAACCCGATCATCATGCCCTTTTTGAAGCCCAACGCTTTTAAAAGGTAGGACGAAGGCACCGACATCACGAAATAGGCAATGTAAAATGCAAATGCAACGAGATAAGCCTGAAAGCTGGTGAGTTCACAGGCGATTTTGAAATAGGGGATCAAAATAGAATTGACCCACGATACAAAACCGAAAATAAAGAACATCAGCCCGATCAGAAAGATCGAGATCATCGTTTCCCGCTTCGTCAGGTTTTCAACTTTGATGGCAATAGCTTCGCTTTTCATTTACTAAGGGTTTGTTAAATAAATATGGCGTGGGTGCGGTATCGCCCGCCTTCGACCGCCCGCCTTCGCCCGCCCGGCGGCCCGGTACGCTCAGGCTGACATTGTGCATGTTGTCAGGCTGAGCGAAGCCGAAGCCGGGCAGCTTGGTGTAGTCACTCTGACATTACGTGTATCGCCCGCCTTCGCCCGCCCGGCCTTCGCCCGCCCGCCTTCGCCCGCCCGGCGGCCCGGTACGCTCAGGCTGACATTGTGCATGTTGTCAGGCTGAGCGAAGCCGAAGCCGGGCAGTTTGGTGTAGTCACTCTGACATTACGTGTATCGCCCGCCTTCGCCCGCCCGCCTTCGCCCGCCCTGCCTTCGCCCGCCCGCCTTCGACTACGCTCAGGCTGACACTGTGCATGTTGTCATGCTGAGCGCAGTCGAAGCATCATGCGTCGGCGCTACTATACCGTCGGTTCCCAGCCCTTCTGATACTCTCTTTTCCAGAACTTCTCCGCCGCCTTACTCCCCTTAATATGCCCATTGCTTGGATCGATATTCAGCGTTTCCCCAGATCGGATCGCAATATTTCCCAGCTGCGCCAGCAGCGTACTCTGATGCCCCCCCACAATCTCCGCGGCCAGTGGCGCGCCCTTCTTGATACCATCAAAGAAATTCTGAATATGCAATGCATCCAGCCCTTGCGAAGGGTTCATTTTATTCCTCGGATCGATCACGAAATCGTTTTTTACTTCCTTCACCAGCTTATTGTCCAGGTCGAAGATTTTATACGTATTGCCTTCCCCGATTTGCAGCGAGCCTTTTTCACCATAAAATACCACCCCCACGCTGCTCCCTTCGATCGTGCGACCATTGCAACTGCGGCCTTCCCAGGTCATGGCGGTATTGTTCGCAAATTCGAGGTTGATGACTTGTGTATCGGGCGTTTCCCAGTCGTCTTTGTAGCGGAAACGGCCTCCTGAGGACGTTACGCGGGTTGGGAAGTCGACTTGCAGGCCCCAGCGCATGAGGTCGAGCATGTGCGTGCCGTTGTTGAGTGCCTCGCCGGTGCCCCAGTTCCAGAACCAGTGCCAGTTGTAATGCACCAGATTATCTTTGAACGCGCGGCGTGGTGCGGGACCTTGCCATAGTTCGTAGTCGAGCCAGGAAGGAACGGCGGTTTCTTTGCCGATGCCAATGGACGCGCGGTTGTTGGTATACCAGCCTTTGGCAAAATAGGGTCGGCCGATCACGCCATCGTGCACTTCCTTGATGCCAGCCGCCACATTTGGCCACGAGCGACGCTGGTTGCCCATCTGGATCACATTCTTATATTTCTTAGCAACGGCCACGAGCAATTCACCTTCGTGCGGATTATGGCTGCAAGGTTTTTCAAGATACACATGCTTGCCTGCTTTCGAAGCCAGAATAGCCGCCGGTGCGTGCCAGTGGTCGGGCGCAGCTACTACCAACGCATCCATATCCTTGTTTTCGAGCGCCTTGCGGAAGTCGGGGATATTGGTGGGTTTTGATTTTTGAGTGTCGTTCACGATGCCAATGCATTTCTCCGCAGCGCGTGTGTCGACATCCGAGATTGATATTACTTCGCAATTGGGCTGCAATGCGTAATTAGTCGCCAATGCGAGCCCGCGGCTATTTACGCCCATGATGCCTACGCGCACTTTCTCGTTCGCGCCTAGGATATTACCATAGCTTTTCGGACTGAAACCCGGCAACACACCTCCGAAAGTCAGCAATGCGCTTCCTGCCAGTGATTTTTTAATGAAGTCTCGGCGGTCGTTGCCACTACGGTCGTTACCACTACGGTCGTTAGAATTATTTAGATTTTCCATTGAGAAAAGTGTTAATGTCTTATTGAAATGGGTTAGGAATTTTGACTAAGTCCTGGATAATCTTGCCCTCATGCCCGAAACGGGCCAAAGTATAAACAGTACCATCAGCACCAACGGCAATCGAGTTTACATAAGTAGGCCGCTCGCCGTCTTCATAAAAGATCGCTCCGTGGTCTTTATATGTATGAGTAGGTAAATGATACGTAATTAAATGCAGATTTTCCAGTCCGCGCGCTGCGCCTTTCGCTATTTGATCCTCGCCTTTTACGCGTTTACCATTCTCGAAAGTTGGCCCGCCGGTGAGATAGTAAATGGTTTCGCCATCCGGCCCGAGCTGAAAACCGAGGTAACCATAGCTGAACTGATCGAACATCCCGCTTTTGCGTGAAGGCTCAGAGGTAATGCGCTCCACCAACTCTATTTTTTCTGCCCTGGGATCAAAACGGAACAGATAACCCGAATTGCCGTGCACGCCATAGGCCACTTGCTCTTTGGGATGCCAGAAAATCTTTCGCCAATTGTAGCACATGCTGCCGGGACGTGTCGGGTCATATTTGCCGAAATAATCCAGCCGTAAATCTACGTTTTCAAGTTTGCGTAAAACCTGCGTTTCGGGATGGTAAGTAAAAATATCACCATCGGCCACCGAGAAATATACATCGCCTTTTTCCGCATCTACAAAAAGCGACCGGCAGAGTGAGCGGAAATCGGTGCCCGGCGTCCCAGCCTCGCCTTTATGGGAAATGGGGCCGAGGTTTTTAAGCGTATTTTGATCAACATCGTAGTGGATAAAGTTGCCATAGGGCCAGGTGAGGCCATACAAATGTCCCCGGTAACGGTCCATCGTCATCGACACCATGCCTTCACCGTTCGAAACAATGGCCAGGTCTTCGAATGCGCCCGTTTGCAGATCATAAGACAGAAAATGCCCTCCCGGATACAAACCATAGCCTTCGGGTGCCTGCTCGGGCAGCCGGTCCGTCCCGTCGATCAATTGGTAGTAACCGATGTGTGTCGAGAAATAGAGCTTTCCATTCCGTTCATAAAAACGCACGTGGCTTTTACCCTGCGGAATGGCCTTTAAATCCTTTTCACCGCAAATATCCGTCAGATCGCCGAGGTGAGTAATGTGGTCAGCGGCCGGATCGTACACAAACATTTGCCCGCCGATTTCATGATTATCGGATGATAGCAGGTAGTAAATCTTCCCGTCGCTCGCCGCTGAGAGCGCATTGTAAGTGTCATGCGCACGTGCAAAGCCGGAATAGTAATGTCTAGCAATCAATGATTTAGTATTGGTTAGCGGCTCAAAAGTCATAGAATAATCGATACTGTCCACGGGTAAAGGCTGACTTTGGATAAACACTAATTCTTGATAACCCTCGATTCAGGTTTGACGACCCCGGCTTCCTTCGCCAGCTGCACCATCCCGTTCAATATCTCAATTTCCACATCCGAAGCCCAGGTCGCAGGCAGTCCGTAAACAATCGCCGCGACTTCGCCTTCGTAACCGCCCTCACGAAGGATGGTCGTGCTTGGTATGTAAGTCATCACATCATTGGAATAGCCCATCTCAAACGTGTCCTGGCCGAATATTTTTTTCAGATGAATGGCATAATCCACCACCAGCTCACCTCCGAGCGTCATAATGGCCTGGTCGCCCAGCTTCCACACTTGCAATGGAAAAGGGTAGGAGGTTTGAAAAGGCTTGCCCTCGTCGATTTGCGAAATCATTCGTTTGGCCCATTTTTGCTGGAAACCGGTCACTTTCTCGGCCATGGCCGAAAGTTGCTGACGGGTAGGAGCGGTGGTCAGCGAAAGCGTTACTTCCTTGTAAACCGTCGAAAGCTGGGGTGTCAGCGGTTTCATTTCTTCACTCAAAACCCGCTCCACAGCCGCTGCAAGCGTTTTGCCATATTGAATAGCCAGCGGAACCGTGTGCCGCGGCAATGGGTTCTGATCGGCTCCCGCTCCCTGGAAAAACAAGGCGGTCGCGCCGGGATACAACTTTTCCAATTCAATCTGCGCCCAACCGGGGTAGTCGCCCGACCATTGGTAACCATCGAGCACAGTCGGGTGGCAGGCGTAGCCGAATGCAATGGCGACGATTTTGCCCTTCGCGTCGGACACTTTCAGCACCGGAACGGCGGGGTCGCCGGGGCCAGTGATTTCCGTTAGTCTTTCCAATGTTGCCGCATCATTATTCCGGCGGTTCACCTGAAAACGCGTTACGCCATTCCGCGTTTCAATTGTGGCGGGTTGCAATGCTTTCAATGCATCGCCGGTCAGGGTCACAATCTGTTCAATAAGCCTGACCGAGTACTGATCTATTTTTTTCTGATCGCCTTCATTGATGGGATAAATGTCCGACAATGCAGCCCCAAGCACCGGGCCCGAATGCGTGTGCGAGCTGTTGAGGATGATTTGCGCTTTCGACAGTTTGTAACGCGTATTGATTTTCGCACGGATATCGTCCGACATCGCTTTGGGAAACCCCAACAAATCAGTCGTGATCAGCACTGCCTGTTTGCCGTTCGCATCCTGAATGGCCAATGCTTTTGCCCAAAGGTCGTGCAGCTTGCCGTCGGATGCGTGGGTACGCGCTGCAAAACCAGCCATCCACATGGATTCCGCCGGGGTAATCGCCACTTTGGCCACGCCCGCTTTCCAGCCCTGCGCCTGTGCGGGGAGGAATGTCAAAAGCAACAGAGACAATGCAACGGCTATCCTCATTTTTGTCCCAAAGTTTTGATCTTATCGACATTATGGTGGATTTTCTCGATCGCCGCGGCAATGGATTTCATGTCGTCCTTCGTGCCCAGGAGCATATTTTGGGTAAACCAAACGGCCTCTTCATTGCAAACCTGATCGTTCACCGGGCATTTGTTCGCTTCATTATAGCGGTTCATGTCCAGCGTTTCTTTCGAATACATCCTTTTGTAGTTCTCCGAATCGAAGGTGTCTTTTAAATATGGTTGTGTATTCAAAGTGGAGTATCCGCTGGAACAGGGAACGCCCTCTGCGCGCAATGCTTTTAAAAATGATTCTCTCGATAAACCCTTGAAACCTTCCTTTTGATAACGGAAAGGGAACAAATGGAAAGCGCCGCGCGTGACTTTGTCGTACAATTTATAAGGGACAATCCCCGGAATGTCTTTGATCTGCGATTTCAGGTATTCAGCATTTTCGTTGCGTGTGGTAGTCTGCGCGTCGAGGCGTTTCATTTGCGCGATGCCGATGGCCGCCTGGTATTCCGAAAACCGCAATTTAGTGCCCTGCATCACGGCGCCGGTGCTTACCGCGCTTATTGCGCTGCCATACGGATTGCCGAAATTGGTATAGGAAAAACAAAGGTCTATAAAATGATCATTGTTGCTCACAATCGCCCCGCCTTCGCCAATGGGCAGGTTTTTAGAATTTTGAAAACTGAAACAGCCCGCGTCACCGATCGTACCGACTTTCTTTTGGTCATATTCCGCTAAATGCGCCTGACAGGCATCCTCGATCACGAGCAGTTTGTGCTTTTTCGCAATGGCCATGATCGGGTCCATATCCACCGGTAAACCCAGAATATGCACGGCCAGAATAGCCCTGGTTTGCGGCGTAATTTTCGACTCGATTTTCGCAGGGTCGATCTGGAACGTCTCCGCATCGATGTCCACGAAAATGGGCATCGCACCATTGGAAAGAATGGATGAAACCGATGCGATGAATGTATAAGGAGGCACCAGCACTTCATCGCCCGCCTGAATGCCCAACTGATGAATGGCGGTTACCAGTGCATTGGTGCCATTTACGACCGCTAAACATCTTTTCGCACCCAGCGCTGCCGCCCATTCCTGTTCAAACTGCGTCACCACCCCGGCCCGCGACCAGACGCCGCTCCGGAGCACTTCCAGGACCAGTTTTTCGTCCGTGGCTGGGTTCCATTGCGGCCAGATCGGCCATTTGTCCTCCGCCCAGGCCGACGGCCCGCCCAACACGGCCGGTACATGCGCCGCTTTCGCCCCGATTACCGGCAACGCGGTTACCGGCGAGGAAGCCAGAGCCGCACCCAGCCCTGCCATGGAATTCTGTTTCAAAAACGTTCTTCGCGACAATTTGGAGCTGAATGCTTTCATAGGACCATGGTTTTGGGATTGGACTTCGGTCACGCTATTTTTTGCCGGCTTTGGCAAGCACGCTTTCCAGCGTCACGCTCTTGCCGCCCTGGCGTTTGCTTTCATCGGCTGCTTCCATGAAAGCGAAAATTTCGATCGTTTCCTCGGGCGTAACAGGCACTTCGCCGGTTTTGAAATACTTGATAATATCGACTAAAAGTGGCTCATAACCGCCATAAGGGCCCAAAACTTTATTGCCATCCTCCGTGAAAACCGTCCCGCCGTAATCGTGCTTACCCGTACGTGTTCCCCGGAATGTGCCCGTGCGTCCATCGCCCCAAATGCCTACCACAATATCCGTGTTCGGTGTGTTCACGCGGGTTACGCTTTTGCAACCGGTTCCCATCACGGTGTACAGCGTCTCCACGCCGTGAATGCCGTACCAGAAGAAATCAGGATGTGTTTTTTCAAGAACGGCGGGGCTATACGTATCCGCGCCGAGCACCTTCTTCTTATCGATGCTTTCGATGCCCTTGATATAGCGGAGCGAGGAGGCCGTGAAAATCGGCATGTTATACTTTTTGGAAGCTTCGTAAATTTTGAGTGTATCGGAAAGTGAAGCAGCAACGGGCTTGTCGATAAACATGCGTTTACCCGATTTAAAAACTTCCAGCGCCTGTTCCAAATGTAGCCTTCCGTCGTTGGTTTCCAGCAAAATTACGTCCGTTTTGCCCAGCAGCTCCTTAACAGAACCCACGATCTCCACACCCATTTTCTTCACCTCCTCTACGTAGCCCGGAATGCGTTTTGTGCTCGACTCAATGTCTTTGCTGCCGTAAGGATAGGCGGCCACCACTTTATAACCGTCATAAACAGGATCAGGTTGCATGGCATTCAGCCCTTTCGTGAATGCGATGGCGTGTGAGGTATCCAATCCGATAATCCCGACTCTCTTACCATCTGCTGGACGGGACATTGCCGGGAAATAATCCATTAAGCCCAGACCAACACCGGTAGCTGCCGATTGAAGAATAAACTTTCGTCTACTAAGCGAATGCATAAAACAAAGGATAAGAGTTCAGGAATAGTCACCCGTTTAAGATGCCGGGTACGTACCCGTAAATATACACACATATTTCAATTTACAAGTAATCGGGGAATTTGTTTACATGAAATTTTGTGCGGGAATAAATTAAGGTCATTAAATGTTGCCGTTTAAAGTCCTGGCAACATTTAATGGGAGATTAGTTTTGGTAAAAAGCCTGGTTCTCTTTCGTAATGATATCAATTGGCATGAAATACGTCTTTTCGACCGGTGCGCCGAGGACCAGCGTCTGGTACAGCGCCATTAACCCTCGGTAACCCTGCTCTTCCGGTTTGTGGCAAATCAGGAAGTCGATTTGTTCGGTGTTCAGGTAGGCGATGTTTTCTTTTAAATAATCATAACCAATGAGCGAAATGTCGCTGCGCTTGCTCTTTTCGAGAAATGCAGCGACGGAGAAAACGCGGGAGTTGGTGACGAAAATGGCTTCGATATCATCATCCTTGTGCAGTGCACGTGTAAGGTCGCGGGTGACAGACAGGCTGTCGGTATCCTTAATGTCGATCCGGATGATCTCGATGGGCAGGTCATGGTCTTTGAAATACGACCGGAAACCTTCTTCGATTTGCAGGTAATTGTAGCCGTCGGTCTCTTTGGAAATATTCACTACGGCTACCTTATGCTTTTCTTTCAGCCGGTAAGTCGAAAGTTTGGCACCTACATAGCCGCTTTGGAACAAATGCGGGCCGATATAGCAGAGATTATCTTCATCAGGCAAATCGGAATCAATGAAAACGAACGGTATTCTTTTTTCCCGGCAGGAACGGATGAATTTCCTGGATTCTTCTATAAATGAAGGAGCGAGCAGTACGCCCTTGAAATCGCCATTGAGAATCGCCGCCGCCTGTTCATTGAATGTCGCGGGATCGTTGAGGTCGAAATAAAAGGTCGTAACCTGGACGCCATACTTTTTAATCTCCGAATCGGCTCGGGTGACACCTTTCATCGGCGCTTCCCAAAAGTCGGTCTCTTCCGACACCCGCGGAAGGAGCACTGCCAGGGAAATGATCTTCTTCGAAGCCAGTCGGCTTGCCAGGATATTCGGCTGGTAATCCAGCTCCTTGATAATGTCGTTGATCTTCTTTTTGGTCTTTTCCGAAACGCCCGACCGGTTATGGAGCACACGGTCGACGGTTGCAATGGAGACATTGGCGCGGCGGGCGATTTCCTTCACCCCGTAATAGGTATTTTCTTTTTCCATCAGATCTGCCTTGTAAAACCACGAATAAAAGGGTTTTAGATTTTATTTAATGGTTTTCATCCAAATTTTTGGCAAATACAAGTACGTGTCTAATATTTGTATATATAATCTATGAATTTAATATAGTAAAAGAATCGGGTATGGCGCTAAATTATATGGCATTGGCGGTTCCATTGTTCCTTTTGCTGATCGGGCTCGAATACTGGATTTCGAAGCGGCTTGGGCGACAATTGTTCAATTTCAATAGCTCCATTGCCAATATGAATGTAGGGGTGGCCGAGCGGCTGATCGACATGTTTACGGCCGGTTCGTTCTTTTTCTTCTATGATTATCTGCAAAAAAATTACGGTTTATTCGAAATCAGGCCTAACCTGCTGGTCTGGATTGCGCTGATATTGGCGACCGATTTTGTATGGTATTGGTACCACCGGATGGGCCACAAAATCAACCTGTTCTGGGGGTTTCACGTCGTGCACCACACGAGCGAAGAGTTCAATTACACAGCGGGAACGCGCATTACCATTTTTCAGGCCGTGGTGCGCACGGCATTCTGGTCGGTGCTGCCGCTGATCGGCTTTCCGGCGCCGATGATCACGACTATGCTCATCGTGCACGGACTCTACCCGTTTTTTACCCACACGCAGGTGATCGGGAAGCTGGGGTTTCTGGAATACATTATCGTTACGCCCTCGCACCACCGCGTGCACCATGCCAGTAATGAGGCGTATCTCGACAAAAACTTTGGTGACATGTTCATCATCTGGGACAAGCTTTTCGGGACTTTCGAGGAGGAAAAGGAGCAGCCCGTTTTCGGCCTCACCAAGCAGCTCGACAGTTACAGTTTTCTGTGGCAGCATTTCCATTTTCTCGTGGAGATCTGGTATTCCGCCCAGCAGCAAAAGGGCATCAGGGCGAAGCTGAAAGTCATCTTCGGAAGCCCGTCCGACTTCGATCCGGCGGTCCGGCGCATTGTGGAAAAGCGTTTTTTATCCAAGAATAAGGTACGCGTGCGGTCGCAGAAATTCCGGAGATACGTGCTGGTGCAATTCACGATCACGGTCATCACGCTGTTTTTCCTGTTGCTTTTTGAACACCAGGAAGAAACTTTCCTGCAAGTGATGGTCGCGCTGGCCATTTTTGTGACGCTTATCAATTGCGGGGCCATTCTGGAACAGCGCCGCTGGGTATTTTACCTGGAATTTGCCCGCGGTGCATTGATTTTCATCGCCGCTTACCACTACTTTCCGCATCCCACGCTATTGTTCCTGATCTGGGCCGTTCTTATCGGCGGTGTGTTGTATTTCTCGACCTTGCAAAAACAGTATCTGCAATCCATCTACGGGCAGTAAATTGATGGGATGTTTGCATTTTTTGAATGAATTGTTGAAGTTATTCTCAAAAATAAGCCTGTTTGTTAAGAATAAGTAAACTCCGGTTGCTAGTTGCTTAATCTCTATTTTACTTTGCCTATCAAATTAATAGGATTTATAGTTTATTGACTGACCCATTTGACAACCACCAAAGTAACTGCCTCATGATTCTTTACAAAATCCGCCCATCCAGCTGTTGTTGCCGTTGACCGGCCTCAGCTAGTTCCGCCGCGCTCTTCTTTAACGATTCCAAGGTCCAACGTCCGGCGACCCGCATCGAAATTTTGGTCCATGGTCCGCCAAAGACCACAAACCATCTGCGGTCCACGGTCGGCCGTCGACGGTCACGAATCGCTTAACGTAGTTGTATGCACCCAATTACCAGAACCCAGCCCCATTTTTACTAATTACTATGTTCCAAAATCTATCTAAAAATGCTCTTCTGAGGGGAAGTCGCCTACTTATGGTATTCCTGCTCTTTGGCCTCAGTGCCTATGCCCAGAACATCGCGGTGACGGGCACCGTTACGTCTGCTACCGATAACAGCTCGGTGCCGGGCGTCAATATTGTTGTAAAAAACACGCTTACCGGCACGTCGACCGACGTTGATGGTAAATTCGAGATCAATACACCGTCCGACGGCGTCCTGGTTTTCTCGGGTATCGGGTACGTTACCCAGGAGGTTTCCGTAAAAGGCCGTACGGTGATCGACATTAAGCTGGCTGCCGATACCAAGCAGCTTGACGAGCTGATCGTAGTCGGCTATGGTACGCAAAAACGCAATGCGCTCACCAATTCCGTGTCGCAAATCAGCGGGGACGCGATTACCAAACGGCCGGTATCAAATATCCAACAGTCGCTTCAAGGGCTGATGCCGGGTGTGACGGTGCTCGATCAGGGCGGTTCGCCGGGTAAGTCGAATACCAATATCCGTGTTCGCGGGATTACCACATTCAATATCAATGGCAGCAGTACCAGCGGTTACGACCTGGGAAAAAATGACGCATTGGTGATCGTCGACGGGATCGAGCAGCGCCTGAGCGACATTAACCCGGACGATATTGAATCCGTTTCCGTCCTGAAAGACGCTTCTTCGACAGCCATTTACGGTTCGCGTGCGACGAACGGGGTAGTGCTCGTGACGACCAAACGTGCCAAAGGAGGCAAAGTGCAGGTAGATTACCACGGCTATTATGCCATTCAGAAATCCAACAATGTGCCTAAAATGATGGGAATCGAGGCATATATGCGCGAGCAGGTGGCTGCTTACACGAATGCCGGTCTGGCCGTTCCGGCACGTTTTACCGAACAATCCATTCAGGATTATGTGAATGCGACCGATCGTGAGAAATATCCGATGCCTAATACGTGGTTCGAAACCATGCTTCGGTCTGCGCCTCAGCAAAATCATACGATTTCGGTAGCCGGCGGCACGGATGTGATCCGGACAAGGCTAAGCGCCCGTTTTCAGGATCAGCAGGGTGTAATTTCAGGGTATTCCAATAAAATCGGTGAGTTTCGCCTCAATACGGATTACACTGTTTCCAAGCGCCTGCGCGTGAGCGGCGACATTAACTACCGCTACGCCCGCGCACTGAATCCGACCGTAAATAACTCGGGTCCAAATCCCCCGCAGCCATTGAACAACTTTTTTCACGGCACATTATGGGCGGTTCCCAAATATGCGGATGGCACTTACGGATTGAGCACGCAAGGGAATAATCCATTGATGTTCAATGAAATAGGTGGCCAGTCGCGGCAGGTGACCGACTACCTGGCAGGTTACGTAAAAGCCGACTTCGACATTGCCGAAGGCCTCACGTTCTCGACCCAGATCGCCGGTAGGGGCACATTCACCAACCAGAAAAACTACACCAACGCCTACACCAATACCGACAAGAATACGAACATCACCAAAACGGTGGCGATCAACTCGCTGACGGAGGTTCGGAACACCCTGCGCGAATACACGATCAACAACTTGCTGACCTACGAAAAAAGCTTTGGTGACCATGGTTTGAAGGCATTGGTAGGTTATTCGCAGATCGGGAATACGCAAACTTTCCTTTCGGCATACCGCGAACGGTTCTATAACAATGACATCGGCTCGATTGGTCAGGGGGCCAACGACGGTACGAAAAGCAACAGCGGTAACGACGCCGAATACGGCCTGCGCTCATTTTTCGGTCGGGTCAATTACGATTACAAAGAAAAATACCTGTTCGAAGCCAATGCCCGTTATGACGGTTCTTCCAAATTTACCGGTTCGAAGCAATACAGCGTTTTCCCTTCATTCTCGGCGGGATGGCGGATTTCGAAGGAAAACTTCTGGCAGGGACTTGAAAAAGCTGTGAACGACTTCAAAGTGCGCGGTTCATGGGGTATTACCGGAAATCAGTCCGTGGATTTGTACAGCTACTATTCCGCATTGACGTCCTTGGGTTACAGTTTCGGAGGCATGCCCGTGCAAGGTTACCGCCCAACCACATTGGCGAATACCGGCCTGGGCTGGGAATCGACCACCCAGCTCGACCTTGGTCTGGACGCGACATTCCTCGACAAGCGATTGACGCTGACCGCCGATTACTATCGCAAATCGACCGACGACATTCTTTTGAACCTAGACATTCCGGCAACGATCGGATTGAAAGCACCGCCGCAAAATGCAGGATCGGTGGAAAACAAGGGCTGGGAATTCAGTTTAAATTACCGCGGTGCGGCTAATGCATCCGGTTTCCGGTACAGTGTGGGAGGTAATTTGAGTATTAATGAAAATAAAGTGACAGACCTGAAAGGCACCGGCCCCTACATTACCGGCTCCGACATCGACCCGCGCTATATTATCGCGAAAGGCTTGCCGATTAACACACTTTGGGGCTACCAAACGGATGGGCTGTTTCAAACGCAGCAGGAAATCACCGAATATAAGGCGACCTACGCAGCCAACACCAAGCCAGGCGACGTGAAATATATCGATCGCAATGGAGACGGAAAGATCAATGCGGACGACATGACGGCGATTGGTAACTCTTTCCCGAAATATACATTCGGTCTCAATGGCGATTTCTCCTACAAAGGATTTGACCTGAGCATTTTGTTCCAGGGCGCGGCAAAAGTGGATGCCCGCCTAGCCGGTGCATTGGCCGAAATGGGTAATCAGGAAGGGTTCACCCATGAGATTTATACCAACAACTACTGGACACCCGAAAATACCGGCGCCCGTTTCCCCCGCCCGGTGAAATTCGACTTGCGTAACGTGGCCACTTCCGACAGGCTCGTGATCGACGGCTCTTATTTGCGCCTCAAAAACGTGCAGCTGGCCTATAACATTCCGACGGAAATTGTGAGCAAACTGCACGTAAGCCGCATTCGCATTTACACTTCGGCGACCAACCTGCTCACTTTCTCCAAGCTGAACGACTGGAACCTCGACCCCGAGGTGCCGTCAGGCCGAGCGGTGTATTTCCCGCAAACAGCATTGTACACTTTTGGTTTGAACCTCTCATTCTAACCGGCAGCTAAAAGCATTTGACTTATGAAAACAAATACATTCAAACATACCATGTACGCAGGAATCGCAATCCTGACCCTCAGTCTGGCCTCCTGCGACTCGGGCTTGCTCGAAACCGTGCCTAACGACCGACTTTCCGAAGACTTGTTCTGGAAAACCGAAAACGACGCCAAACTTGCCGTTAATTCATTGTATACTGATCTGGACAGCACCACCGCCGTTACCTGGGATGGCATTACCGATTTGGCACATACCAACCAAAGCTTCAATGTGGCGGCTTACATTGAAGCGGGTAGCTACGATGCGACGAGTTCTGTGATTTATGATGAATGGAGAAGGGCGTATCGCGGCATTCGCGGCGTTAACTATTTTTTGGAAAACGTTGATAAAGTGCCCAGCACCAACACTGCGCTGATCAACCAGCTGAAAGGGGAGGCCAAAGCATTGCGTGCATATCAATATCTGAAACTGGCGGGTTTGTTCGGTCCGGTGCCATTGGTAACGTCGTCGATCAGCATTGATGAAGGCCGCGCGCTTACCAACACACCGGTCGAAGAGATCTGGAACTTTGTAGAAAAGGAACTGACCGAAGCTGCTGCATTACTGCCGGCCACTTACGGCGCTGCCGATAAAGGCCGGTTTACCAAAGGCGCTGCATTGGGCTTGCTGGCGAGGGCTGATTTGTATGCGGGACGCTACCAGAAAGCCGCCGATGCTGCGGATCAGGTGATCAAGCTGGGCGTTTATGGATTGAACGACTCCTATGAAAAACTGTTCAGCTACGCGGCGGAGAACAACAAGGAAGTGCTTTTGGACAAGCAGTATTTGAAGGACATTTCTCAAAACAACGTATTTTCCTTGCTTGCGCCATACAGCCAGAAGAACGGCGGCAGTACCTATGTTCCTACCAAGGCGCTGGTGGATACCTACGAAACGCTGCAAGGCAAAAAGATTACCGACGCAGGCAGCGGCTACGACCCGGCCAAGCCTTATGCCAATCGCGATCCGCGTTTGAAATTCTCAGTTTTTCTTGAAGGCGACCCATTGCCCAGCGGCATCACCTTCCAACCCCGCCCTACAAGCGGAACAGCCGATGCGATCGGTAGTACGTACATTGCTTCCACCACCGGCTTTAATATTAAAAAGTATATCAACACGGAGGATTACGCCAACCCGACCAACAGCGGCATTAACATCATTCTCCTGCGCTACGCCGAAGTTTTGCTGACTTACGCCGAGGCCAGGATCGAGCTGGGGCAGACCGACGCGAGCGTGCTGGCGGCGATCAACCAGGTGCGGAATGGCCGTGCGGATGTGAAACAGCCATCGGTAACCGCCACTACCCAGGCTGCATTGCGGGAAATTGTAAGAAGGGAGCGGACGGTGGAACTCGCATTTGAAGGCCAGCGGCTATTTGATATCCGCCGCTGGAAAATTGCCGAGCAGGTGTTGCAGGGACCGGTGTTTGGCATTACTTATCCGGATGCCAGCGGAAAGCTGGTCACCGTACAAGCCGCGTCGTCCGACCGGGTGTTTGACGCAAGCCGTCACTATCTGTGGCCCATCCCGCAGAAGGAGCGCGACTTGAACCCGAACCTGAAACAAAATCCAAACTGGTAGTTATTTTTGGGAGAGATGGCGCCGGCCTCGCTCGTGACGTTTCTCCCACCCTTTACCTTAACCACATTAACCATGTTTCGAATACTTTCCCTGCTACTGGTATCAACCGGCGTTTGCCTGCTCATGGCCTTCCAGCCCGAGAAACCAGCTGCGAAAACGCCTAATATCGTTCTATTCTTCATTGATGACCTCGGCTACGGCGATTTGTCGGTGAATGGCGCATTGGGTTACACAACGCCTAACCTCGATAAAATGGCCGCGGAGGGCACCCGTTTTACCAACTTCATGGCTGCACAGGCCGTATGCAGCGCCTCCCGTGCCGCATTGCTCACAGGTTGTTATCCCAACCGTTTGGGCATTTCAGGAGCATTTGGGCCGAATGTGGGTGTGGGATTGAACCCCAAGGAAGAGACTATTGCGGAAATCGTGAAAGCGCAAGGTTACGCGACCGGTATTTTCGGGAAATGGCATTTGGGCAGCGACCAGGAATTTTTGCCCTTGCAGCAAGGATTTGACGAATATTACGGCGTGCCTTACTCGCACGACATGTGGCCATTGCACCCCTGGCAGGAGCGTGCCAAATATCCGCCGCTGCACTGGATTGATGGAAACAAAGCGGGTAAGGAGATCAAAAACCTGGAAGATGCCAGCGAACTGACTCCGACAATTACCGAAAAGGCTGTTTCATTTATCAAAAGGAACAAGAACAAGCCCTTCTTCTTATATGTGCCGCACCCGCTGCCACACGTGCCCCTGGCCGCCTCGGCGAAGTTTCGAGGCAAAAGCCAGCGAGGTATTTTTGGCGATGTGATGATGGAACTCGACTGGTCGGTTGGGGAGATCATGAAGGAGCTCAAAGCGCAGGGTTTGGACAACAACACATTGGTGATTTTCACGAGTGATAATGGTCCCTGGCTCAACTACGGCGACCACGCAGGCTCAGCGGGCGGTTTCCGCGAAGGCAAAGGAACGTCGTTCGAAGGCGGCCAGCGGGAGCCATGCATCATGCGCTGGCCAGGCGTCATTCCGGCAGGACGGGTATCCAACAAGCTCCTTTCAACGCTTGACGTGCTGCCTACCATCGCCAAAATCACCGGCGGTAAATTGCCGAAAGAAAAGATCGACGGTCTCGATTTCAGTGCATTGCTCAAAGGCGACGATACACAAACGCCGCGCGAAAGTTTCCTTTACTATTACCGTAAAAACAGCCTCGAGGCCGTCCGCAAAGGCGATTGGAAGCTGGTATTCGCCCATCCCGGCCGCACCTACGAAGGTTCACTCCCCGGTAAAAACGGTCAGCCCGGCCCCGCGCCCGAAGATCACCAGTTCCCGAAAGCACTGTACAACCTCGCCCGCGACCCATCGGAACGCTACGACGTGTTAGAACAAAACCCCGAAATCGTAGCCGACCTCGAAAAAATCGCCGAAGCCGCCCGTGAAGACATGGGTGATGACTTGCAGCAACGCACCGGTAAAAACGTTCGGGAGATCGGTCGCGCCGCTAAAAAATAGAAGATAGCCTTTTCAGCAGTAGTCAATGTATTACTGCTGAAAATATTTTTAACCCTCGGGGTGACACGCTACATCATATGGAAAGTGAAATTAACCCTGTGCATCCCGGCGCCATCCTGCGTGAGGACGGTTGGATATGCAAAAGAACTATGACATTTGGAAAGTTAGAATCAGCGGTCGGGTGCAGAATATCCAGCGGATCACAGCCACAGCCAATCGCTATGAAGTAACCTTGCATTTCAGGAGTACTTATCTTAAATTTACCTATCATGAAAATTCTAAGCCATGGGTGCTCCGGTGATTTCTCAAGAGGATTTTGATGCATTGAAGAAGGAAAATGAATTGCTCAAACTGCAACTGGAAACCTTGCATGACAAGGAGTTCAGGGATAAGCTGGAATGGGCATACCACTTGTTTTGCGAATCTTCTGACGCATCAAAGCTCGAACTGAAAAGAGGCTCAGGCAAAGGCATTATATCTCGCGTTCCCGATAATTTCACGGATGAACTAACAGATTTTAATGCACTTGAATGAAAATATTGCTGGATACCCACATACTTCTGTGGTTTCTCACCGACGATGAAAGGCTTAGGAAAGCGCACATTGACCTGATTGATGATAAGCAAAACGAGCTATTTTTTAGTATCGGCTCGCTTTGGGAAATCGCTATCAAAGCCGGGTTGTTTAAGCTGACGATTCCCAATCCAATTGATAGCCTGGTTCCGGCGGAGATACAATTACTGGACATTCGAGTATCGCATTTAACTGCATATCAGCAGCTTCCCATAATTCATAAGGACCCTTTTGATCGATTACTGATCGCGCAGGCGCGGGTGGAAAACTTGGGGTTGCTGACAGACGATGAGAAGTTTCAACATTACCCTGTGAAACTTCTGGGATAGAGACCGAGGTGGATGTCAAAAAAACAAAAAATCTTTTGAGGATGCTTATTGTTTGTTTGAATGATTTATCCTTACTTTGTCTATCCAACAAGTAGATTATATCGGTCTTCCGGTTGGCGATATTCAGAATGTATCTGCTTTTCCGATACCCTAAAAGACAGTCCTGGCGCGACTTGCCGGAATTTTCGGTGGTTGTCAATTCATGCCGGTCGTCCGGGCTGTCGTAGGGTATCGGAAACAAAGATACACCGCATTTCGCTTTTTGTCCTCCCAATCTCCGGATTTTGTAAATCTGGCTTGAACACCGCCGGAACAGGCTTATTCTCCCAATTTTCAAGACATACACGCGGCTCGACCCAAGTAATCCATGGGTTGAAATGTCTTTCTGAAATATATTAACCTACTCCACAAAATGAAAAGGTATTTGTTTTTAGTCTTCCTCCTAAGCGCTTCGTTCCTATACCACCGTTCCCAGGCCCAGGCGCCGAAATCGGCCCGCCCGAATATCGTGTTCATCCTGGCCGACGACCTTGGCTACGGCGATGTCGGTTTCAATGGTCAAAAGCTGATCAGGACGCCGAATATCGACCGGCTGGCCAGAGAGGGGATGATTTTCAACCAGTTTTATGCAGGAACCTCCGTATGCGCCCCTTCGCGTTCTTCGTTGCTCACGGGCCAGCACACGGGGCATACCTACATTCGGGGCAACAAAAGTGTGGAGCCGGAAGGCCAGCAGCCCATTGCCGATTCGGTCATTACACTTGCCGAAATCCTGAAAAAATCCGGGTATGTAACGGGTGCTTTCGGGAAATGGGGATTGGGACCGGTGGGGTCCGAGGGTGACCCTAACAAGCAAGGGTTTGATCGTTTTTATGGTTACAATTGCCAGAGCCTGGCGCATCGCTACTACCCGGAACACCTTTGGGATAACAATAAAAAAATACCGCTGGAAGGAAACAAAGCGCTTATTCACAATAAAGAATACGCGCCTGACCTGATTCAGAAAAAGGCACTCAGCTTTGTGGACGCCCAGGATGGGAAGCAGCCGTTTTTCCTGTTTTTACCCTACATTCTGCCGCATGCGGAGCTGGTTGTACCCGACGACAGCCTGTTCCGTCATTATAAAGGAAAATTTGAAGAAAAGCCATACAAAGGAGCTGATTATGGCCCAGGTGCAACGGGCGGTGGTTATGCTTCTCAGGAATATCCGCATGCAACTTTCGCAGCCATGGTGGCACGCCTCGACCTGTATGTAGGGGAAGTTTTGAATAAATTAAAGGAAAAGGGGCTGGACAAAAACACGCTCATCATCTTCACCAGCGACAATGGTCCGCATATAGAAGGCGGTGCGGACCCCAAGTTCTTCAACAGCAGCGCCGGTTTCCGTGGTGTGAAGCGCGATCTGTACGAAGGCGGCATCCGCGAGCCATTTGCCGCACGCTGGCCTGCGGTGATCAAGCCCGGTTCTAAAAGCGATTACATTGGCGCATTCTGGGACGTGCTTCCCACGTTTGCAGAGCTGGCTAATGCCCAGGCACCACGCAATATCGACGGCATTTCATTCACCGATGCGCTAAAAGGCAAGCCGACGCAGAAGGAGCACGACTATCTGTACTGGGAATTTCACGAGCAGGGCGGTAGGCAGGCTGTGCGGCAGGGCAACTGGAAGGCCGTTCGGCTGAAAGCTGCCGGCAATCCCGACGCACTGGTAGAGCTCTATGATCTTTCCAAAGACCCGCAGGAAAAGAATAATCTCACGCCGCAATTTCCTGATAAAGCCAAAGAGCTAGGCCAGATCATGAACCGGGCGCACGTTTCGTCAACCATTTTCCCATTCGGAAGTCTGGCGACTAATTAGTACAAATGCCTCCCTGACCAACGAATGAGTGGTCACGGAGGCATTGTTGTTTCAGTTGAGGTAAAAATGTTATCTTTAACTTTAAATCGATTGGAGCATGGCAACATTAATCATCGAAGGCGACAACGATCAGATCGCCACTGTCAAAGCATTTCTTGAAACTGTCGGGATCACATTCCGTGCAGAGCAGGATACAACTGAATATCTACTCAGCAATTCCTCTAATACCACTGAACTTTTAGACTCCATTGAAGAAGCCCGGGCCGGTAAAACGCACCAACTTGGCCTCGACGATATATGGAAATAGAGTTCACCCCCAAGGCACTATCTCAACTAACTTATTGGAAGCAAACCGGGAATGAAACGATCCTGAAAAGAATTCGCATTCTCTTGGAATCTATATCCCAATCGCCGTTTGCAGGGATCGGCAAGCCAGAACCGCTCAAACATGAGTTGTCGGGTTTCTGGTCAAGCCGCATTAACGACGAGCATCGACTAGTCTATGCTGTACAGGGAGATAAAATCACCGTCGTTCAATGCCGGTTTCATTACGCTAAGTAACTGTTAAAGCAACCCCAATCCAGCAGCCAACTTAATCAGCGAGGCGGTATTTGACACTTCGAATTTGATCAACAGATTCTGGCGGTGGCTGTTGACGGTGGTTACACTTATAAATAGCTGCTCTGCGATTTGGGGATTCGTCAATCCTTCGGCAATTAAGATGAGCACTTCCTTTTCGCGGCGGGTTAAAAACGGCACCGTTTTGGGCGCGGTGGCGGGTGTTACCTGGTCGAACTGGACGTTCATGAAATAGCCGCCGGCTTGCACCTGAGCAATCGCTTCCAGAATATCTTCCTTTCCAGAGCTCTTGATCAAATAACCCGATGCCCCGTTCTGGATCATGCGCGACACGTAGGCCCGTTCGTTGAACGTGCTTAACGCAAGTGTTTTCACGTCCGGGAATTGCTCCTTTACTTTTTTACAAAGGTCAATCCCGCTGATGTCGGGGAGGTTAATGTCCAGGAATGCGATGTCGACTTCGTTGTTTTTTAAAAACGCAATGGCTTCAATCGCATTGGTCGCCGTTCCGACCACCTGCACGCCTTCGACGTCGGCTAACAGTGATTTAAGTCCTTCCAATACCAGCGGGTGGTCGTCTACAATGAGAATTCTGACACTCATAAGTTCTTTTTAGTAAGGTTATAAAGCCATTTCTGGCATTGCTATCGGTTTTTCAGAGTGCGACTTCAACAAGGACCGACGTGCCTTCGCCCGGCTTGGATTGAATGTCGAGCGTGCCGTTCAGGTAATCGACGCGGGCTTGCACATTGCGTAGCCCGGCCCCTTTGTTCTGCTCGAGACTTTTAATGTCGAAACCTTTTCCATTATCCTCGACCGTCACACTCACATTATGATCGACCCAGGTAAGCTGGACCTGCGCTTCGCTGGCGTCGGCGTATTTGAGAACGTTGTTGAGTAGCTCCTGGATAATCCGGTAAAGCACCACTTCTACCTGGGAGTCGAGGCGCTGGTCGTCGAAGCCGAAGGCCTGCATGGTTACTTTCAGTCTGCCGGATGCGCTGATACCTTCACAAAAATCGCTCAGGGCATCGATTAATCCGAACCGTACAAGCGATTCGGGCATCATGCTGTGGGCTACGCGGCGCATTTCGCTAATGGCGCCGTCGAGCTGGGTCAGGGCCCTGGTAAACGTCATGGCGCTTTCCTCGGGCAGGATTACATTTCCTTTCACGGAATTCAAGGTTAATTTAATACCAGATAACAGTCCGCCCAGACCATCATGCAGGTCGCGGGCTACGCGGGTGCGTTCTTCTTCTTGTCCTTTCAAAATGGAATTGGTTGCAACAAGCTGCTTTTCCTGTTGCAATTGCAATACTTCCTGCTCGGCTACACGCTTGCGGAAGGCGATGTTCCGGTAAACGAGGACCGCAATCACCAGCAGGCCAACCAGCCCTGCAATGAGGCCATATATTAATATGTTGCGGGTCTGTTTTTCCGATTCAAGGGTAACAATCTGCTTTTCCTTTTGCGCTGTCAGGTATTTGGTGTCGAGTTCCTGCAATTGTTTTTGTATGTCAATTCCCTGAATCGAGTCGTTCAGGATCGAATATTTCATCAGGTAATCGTAGGCGCCTTTATAGTTGTTCTCCCGTGCCAGGTCAGTCGCGTAGTCTTCGTACAGTTCCACCAAATGATCCGTCATATTGTTGGCTTCGGCGATAGCGAGTGCTTCTTTGGTGTATTTGGCCGACAAATCCAGTTTCTTGCTGTCTTCTGCCAGGAACATCAATGCCCGCAGACAATCTATTTCGAGAAATACATTACCGGATTTTCGGGCCAGATCAAGACCTTTCTGGCCGTAGACCCATGCTTCATCCAGATTTTTTTGCAGTCGGCTGGTGCGGCAGAGCCCAATGTAGGCTTGTGTGACAAATATGTCCGAATGAATTTTTTCAGCCACAACCAGCCCCTCCTTGAAATGCGCAATACTTTCTTTGTACCGCTTGAGGTTGAAATACGAGCCGCCAATGTTCGTCAGGATGTCGGCGAGTTGCAGGCTATCTTTCATAGGTCGGGCCAGCTGCAGTGCCTTTTGCTTGTAGACGATCGATTTGTTGAACAGATTCGCATGCTCGAATGCCGAGCCGATACTGATATAGAGCCTGGGTAAAAACACCTTCATACCCAGCTTGTCGAACTGGCTTGCCGCTTGCTGGTAATATTGGATAGCCTGAGTGAAATTACCCATGTAGGTATAGCTGGCCGCGATATTGTTGAGGCTCTTGCCGATATTAACCTGGTGATTCATCCGCTTAGCGATTTCGAGGCTTTCGCGGTTCAGTTTAAGCCCTTCTTCAAACTTCCCTTGCAAATTGAGGATATAGGTATAGTTCGAACGAAACTTGAAGCGACCGAGGTCGTAGTTCAATTGCTCGCTTAGCGCGTCGGCTTTAAGGTAGTATTTGCCGGCGCTGTCGAGGTTGTTGTTTTCAAAGTACTGTCCGTATTCAATATAGGCCAGCACCCGGTTGGTGTCCTGCTTGCTGGTTTGAATGCGTTTCAGGATCGCATTCGGATCGGGATTTTGTGCAAACGCCTGCTGGTATAAAAAGACAAGTAAAAGTGCTCTTAGCAATAATTTCATTGGATCCGGAGAGTAGAATGGATTGGAAAATTACAGTGGCAAAAGTCTGAAATAAAACCTTTTAATAATATCCTATAAACATATGATTTTCTAAAAATCATGCTTTTATAGGATTGATCGCCGCCTTTCCGGTAAGCTACCTTTGTCATGTCGAAAGGCAAAAATTATCTCATCCATTTATCATTTTAACAATTCAATACAGCCATGAAAAAGATCACATTTTTGAAAAACATTTTCGCTCTGTTGTTCCTTAGCACATTGATGTTCGCCTGCGATGACAAAGACAATGACCCCTCCCCGGAATTGAGCTCGAAAGTTGCAGGAAGTTATAAAGTAACAAGGATGCTGGAAGACGGAGAAGAGTATCCACTCGAATTAGCCAAGGCAATCGTCATCGTCCAGCTGGATAAATTCACTTCGGAAGTAGTTACTGCAAAAATGAAAGTAACGATTGACGGTGACCGCGAGCCTGATGAAGAAATCGGTACGCTGAACCTGAAAAATGCCGGCAGCACAGGAATCGATATTTACGAGGGCACCGACAAAGTGGGAAATGTGAAAGACGGCAAACTGAATATTTTCGTCGTATTTGAAGGTGCGGAATACGAAATGACCGCCACCAAGCAATAGACTTCCATTGCCATAAACCAATTACCCTTGATTACAATTACAGCCATGAAAACTAGAATAGTACCCTTTTTCCTCTATACCTTTTGTATTGCACTCCTGAATTTCACTTTCAGCGATGAGTTTGAAGAATACGGAATTTCGCAGAAGGACATTCAAAACCGCGTCTGGAACGGATTGCAGAACCCTTCGGGAAATGTACCTTATTTCAGCAGCTCTGTGAAGTCGGCGTGTCGCTCACTGGCACCTGATGCCCAGGCGATCGCCATTAAGAAAGCCGGGGCGTTTATGAAGACCTATTTCGGCTCGGAGGATTTTCAGAAGCGTTACAGCGAATCAATTGCGAGACGTTATCCGAAACTGGAAACAACCGTAAGCGAAAAGCGTAAGGAAGAAATCCGTGCGAACCGTTTGAAGGGCGTTCAAGGGTTACAGGCGAAGGATATGGAGCCGGTTGTGGATATTCAGATCCAGTCTGCCGAGACGTTTGCCGACATGGAAAGCATGCTTACCAGCCTTCCAGCCGAACAACGTGCAGATTTCAAAAAGCAGATCGAAGACGGGAAACGGAATGCGGCGTTCTTTAAGAAGATTAAGCCGCTCTTGAAAACCGATATGGAAGCATTCAAGAAGCAGTATGCCGAGTACCTGGCGAACGACGAGATACGGCAGTCGGAGCAGACGCTGGCGCGGAATGCAAAGAGCAATGCAGATGAGTATGAGAAGTCGAAAGATGCCAAAAAGGTACTTACAGCTCGCCTTACCGATTTTCTGAACCAGAGCAAGGGCATCGATTTCGCAGCGCAAACGAAGGAGGTGAATGGTCGCAGGAAGTTCGTGAATGCGGCTTACGAGGGTAAAAGTGATGTTTGGAAGTTCTGCTACCGAATGGGTGCGACGCCTACCAATACCGCCCGCGCATTTGCTAAGCAGTGGCTCACCGAGTTGAAATAAATTGGTTTATATATAATCGACAGACCGGTGTCATTGACGCCTTTTCTGTCTGATCCGTGGCTGACAGGGCGTTACTGTTGCCACGGATTTTTTTATTTTCAGGAAAAAATGAATCGGGCTATTGCATTTTCGAAAACATTAAACTTACTTTGTCTATCAAATTAGTATACTATTAAAAAAGCAAAGCTCCTGAACCACCCTGAGCTGAGTGTTAATCCAGGCATCTTAGATATGAGCGCGGTTAATTTACTTTGTACAGCCCCATCGAGGGGAGCAGGGAGGGGCGTCTACACGCTTTATTTTTCCAAATCAAACTTCTACTGCTGTTGTTGAAACAGCCAGGATAATCTGACATTTCTCGGAAATATCCCGCCCGACAGTCGCGGCTGATCATCTGAAATTTTCGGTGGTTGGCGATTTCAGTTGCCAGCTGCGCTGTCCCGGGGTATTTCCGTTCCCATACTACTAGTTACGTTTACGGCTTACCGGTACACTATCACCATTGACATATGTTCACATTCTCTGACGCAGTGTTGCTTATAAGGAAGATCGCCGTCGGCATTTTGCTCACCGTCGTTCCATTTGTACTTATTGCCGGTGGCATCTGGCTTGCCTGGCAATTATTCAGCTGATACATCTCAATTCACCTTTAAATATTGATCCTACATGAAATTGGACAAAGAACTGGCCGGGAAAATTACCCGCGATGGTCTGATCAGCGTGTTGCTGTACACGGCACCGATTGTATTGATGTTTGCCAGCTTCCAAATCTTCGGTTACAAGCCGTGGGAAGGCAGCAATGAATTGCCATTTAGGGCACCAGCATTTATCGAAGCGGTTTTCAAAAACCTGAGCAGTTGGGGTTTGCCGGTGATCGTTCTGGTACTGGGGATAATCGAATTTGCGGCAGGTCTTTACGAAAATAAATGGACGAAAAACGAGCGGATACTGGATATCGTCTGCTTCGTTGTGCCAAAACTGGTGGTGAAGCCGTTTGTGGCGTATTTCGGGTTAAAGCTTCTTCCGGCGATCTTGCCCGATGCTAAAAACGTGCTGGACTGGGTGCCGTTCTGGTGGGCTTTTCTGATCATCGCCGTGGCTGATGACCTGACACAATACTGGTATCACCGCCTGCACCATCAGTTGCCCTGGCTGTGGCGCTTTCATCGCACTCACCACTCCGCACCTTATATGGGTATGGCTATGGCCGGACGGCAGAACATTATCTACACCATATTTTTTTCGCAGACATATCTTACAGTGGCGCTGACTTACCTCGGTCTGGGATATGCAGCATTGTTTGTGAAAGTGATCAAATCATTCATTACCACCGGCGCGCATTCGAGCGTTCCCTGGGATAAGCCTTTCTACGAAATCAGATGGCTTAAACCAATCGGCTGGGTTTTGGAAAGACTGATTTCTACGCCTGCTACACACCATGCACACCATGCTGATACCTCTGATGATGGTATTGGCTACTACAAAGGCAACTTCGGGAATATGTTCTTTTTATGGGATATTATCTTCGGAACCGGCATTATTACCCGTAAATACCCATCCTCTTATGGGATCCAGCATTACCAGGAGGAGGAATGGTATGCACAGTTTATGTGGCCTATCTTCAAATCCAAAAAGGAGGGCAGCGAGCTCGCGCAAGGTGGCCCGATGGTGGGCGACGTCGTACCGGAACATGACACGGTTACCCTTAAGCCTGATACCACTACTGTTGCAGTCGCCTAAAATCGCCACATTGTCTTAAACCAAGGATGACCATCGGCCGCACCGATGGTCATCCTTTTTGCTCATGCCCCGGGTTTAGTCGGCTTTACTGAGGCCAATGGCTTTGGGTTGATGAGCTTGAAACGGCACCGTCGGGATATAGCCTTTTGTCCCGTCAGACAGTTGCACGCGATAACCTTTGGCTGTTTCGCCTACAATGCGGACAGGGGTGTTTTCAGGTAATGCGCGTACTAAATTCTCACGTTTAAATTGCGGGGCGATGTAAAGATTAGCCTTCTTTTTAATAGTGACTGTATCGCCAAGCCATTTGGAAGTCTCCGGTAACCCGGGTATTTTTTCTTTGCGGTCGTCGATAAAAGGGAATGGATTAAGAGCGCCCGAACCTCTCGCATAGATGCCAAAATGGAGATGCGGCGCTGTCGTGATGGCATTTCCCGTATTACCGACCAAACCAAGGGTGTCGCCCAACGTCACGTGTTGTCCGATTGAAACCAGTTGACTGTCCAAATGTGCATAATACAGCGAGTAAGGGACGTCGGTCGACGATATAAATACTACCTTTCCTCCCAGATTGTTGGTACCCACCTGGGTTACAAATCCATTGCGCGCCGCAATAGCCGGCGTTCCTCGTCTGGCACGAATATCAATTCCTTCGTGCGAGCGCGCACCTGCATCACGGTCTGCACCCCAAAAGCTGATTACACTCGACATGCTGTGTCCTGCAACGGGAAATCCCAATGTCGGCTCAGTGAGCAACGATATAGCTACTGAGACCTGCTGGTTTAGTCCGGTCTGCAATTTTAGCAGTAAAGTATCCTGATCGCCATTTTCATAAGTAATGTCGGCACCATTTTCTTTAAGGTATTCTAAACGTTGCGGTTTTCCGTTCCGTTTGATTTTGTAAAGCTCCATAAACAGTAATGCAGCCGAATCCGCCCGATTTGGCGTGATAACCAGCCTTCGACCTTCCGGCACCGTCAGTCTGAATGCCTGTGCGGGAAGCGAGTCACCCAGGAAGATTCGTTCCTGGTATGGTGCGATCGTAATGAGCGAATCCGAAAGTACTTCGGTACTCATCCTGAACCACGTTTGGCCGGCCTTCGTCTTTTCCAGCTTCGCTTTCAGCAACTCTCGTTCATAGTGCTCTTGCGGTGTTACCGGGAACCAATGCGAAACCGGGACGGGCTTACAGGCTGCCCAAAGCGCAGCGAACATGCTGAATGCCAGTATTTTTTTCAGAGGTTTCATTTGCTGATGACTTTGTAAGCCGGTTGGTAACAAAGTCATGCCATTAGGGAATTGGTTTAAGTGGGGAGGAGGGGGTTGCCTGATATTTCGGCTTTCTCACCAAACATTCATCAACATGGCAGATTTTAATTCACTGGTAACGGGCAGCGGCTGGTAGACGAATTAGCAGAAGCACTGCCCATAGCAGGGCTTGGCGGCAGAAACCTTAAAGTATTCAGACAGTTCTATTGGACCTATCCAGTCGCGCTAGCTAAGAACGTGGATGAGAATGCGCAGCGTCAGAGTGTCGCCGACATTATCAAATCCCCGTTCACCTTCGAATTTCTAGGTTTAAAAGCCAAGGATATAGTATATGAAAATGACCTTGAACGGGCCTTGGTCGGCCAGCTAAAAACTCATGAACTCCTGATTAGCCTACTCGCTTGTAAATTGTCTCGGTAGCTTTGTCTTCCTGGCCTTCGGGTGAAATATTGTACGCCGTAATGACCAACGTATCCGCGTCTTGGAGTTCTGCGACGGTGCGCCAGTTCCAGGGGTTTGGATATTCGGGGACGCTGTATTGGCCTAAAACTGAAAACCCGTTCTCGGTGGGAGTACCGTTGGAAAGCATCGTGCCGGTTCCCATGTGAAAGCTGTCGATCCAGGCGATTTGGAAATTGTTGTTTGCGATGTCGAATCCGTAAATGGCGATTCCTTCAAATGGCTTGCCGTTCAGGCTACCCTGGTATTCGTGGAGGAGGAACCGGCCGCCAAGAATGGATTTGATCCTTCCAGTCATCTCGGATTCGTCGGCGAGGACGTTCGGTTCAAACCAGGTTTTTGTGATGCCTTGCCAGGTCCCGGCTAAGCTTTGAAGTCGGTGATGCACTCCGGTTTCCAGGGATGCTTCAAATTTGCTTTTGGACATGATTGTTGGGTTTTGATTAATCACGAAGACACGAATCAAGACGAATTTTTGCATTGCATTCGCAGGAGGTCGCGTGGCCGCAATAAGACATTAAAATTTCTTAATCCAAAGTTTAACAAAAATAAGACAGCAACCAACGGCGTAATATGCTAACCGTAAGGGGTATTTGAGACAAAAATTTCTATATTGGTGCCCGCTTTGGTCTGAAAATCAAAGATTAACCACATCAACAACATGCTACAACTAGGTCTACTAATTACCAACCGGCACCGCTTACTGAGCGTAGCGGCTATCCTGGATGTCTTCGAATCGGTGAATAGCTTTTATGAGCGTGCCAACCAACCACATTTTTTTAATATTACGCTGTTTTCACCGGATAATGAACCGGGACAGTTCTACGGAGCTTACCATATGCAGCCGATCAGTCAGTTTGTCAAGCAAGACTTGGTACTGATTCCCGCATTCGGGGCGGGGGACGTGCAGCATTCGATCATGAATAACCAGGCCTGCATTCCCTGGCTTTGGGAGCAATATAAAAACGGTTCGGAGCTTGCGAGTTTTTGCACTGGCGCATTTTTGCTGGCGGCTGCCGGCCTGCTCAATGGGAAGCACGCGACCACGCACATCGATGCCGCCGAATCATTAGCAACGAATTTTCCCGATGTGATCATCAAAAGTGATGCGGTGGTAACCGAGGACAAAGGCATCTTTACCAGCGGCGGAGCGACCAGCAGTTTTCATTTGATGCTTTACCTGATCCAGCGTTTTTGTGGAAAAGACCTTACATTAAGAACCGCTAAAATGTTTGCGATCGATATGGACCGCGACCAGCAAACTTATTTTGGCACATTTGCCCCACCGCAGAACCATGGCGACGGGCTGGTAAATATGGCGCAACGCAAAATCGAAAAAGAATATCAGGAGGGTAGTACCATCGAGGTGCTTATTCAGGACATTCCCGCAAGCCGGCGCAATGTGGTGCGGCGTTTTAAACAAGCCATTGGCGTTACGCCGATCGAGTATTTGCAGCGGACGCGTATAGAGGCCGCTAAAAGGCTGTTGGCACAAACGGACCAGAGTGTGCTGGAAGTAATGCTTAATTCAGGATATAATGACCTGAAATCGTTCAGGCAGCTTTTCAAGAAGAGCACCGGCGTCACGCCGAAAGAATATAGGGAAAAATTTAACATAGCCCGTCTGGAAAGCGGAGGGCGGCTGAATCGCCAGATGAGTGGGGCGGCCTATCTGGATTAAAAAAGCAAATCCCGGATCGCACTGATCCGGGATTTGCTTTTTTATACGGTTGATGTTTAATGAACTTTGGCAATCTTTCGGAAAGCGCGGTCATCGCCTTGCTTTACTTCAACAATGTAAACACTCGCAGGAAGCTGTGTGATGTTCAACTGATGTGAGAAACGGTTGGCCGTTTTGTTCACCTGCATTTGCTTATAAAGCCGTCCTGATTTGGCGTCGAATATACGGATCTCGATCTGCCCGGTTTTTTCATTAGCGAGGTCGATGCTGAAGTAATCGGATGTTGGATTGGGATAAACATTCACATCTACGTGCAACGGTACTTCCGGTTCCAAAGCTGGCGCAGCGGTTTCCAAAGCTGCAATTCTTGCATTGGAACCGTCGGCTGCTATTACAAAGATTGGCGTTTCGCCCGCAGTAACCGTTACTTTGCCATCCACGATCGGTAGTTCTACCATCGCCATATTGCTGGCACCGGCGGTAGGCGTATAAATTCTCGCAATGCCCGACTGATTCAGGTTGACGGTATATTCGGCGGTTCTGCCCACTTCGTCTGGTACTGTCAGGATAAACAGTGATTTTCCATTTAGCTCGTAGCGGTCTACGATCGGGTCGTTATGGAGCGTTTCCTTGAATTCGTATTGCCCAAACAGTTTTTGGGTTTGCAGGAAGTAATCCGCAGATGGCCGGCGTGTCTGGTCGTCGTTGACGAATCCCGATGTCCCGAACATACCACCGCTGGCACTGTTGTCGTCGTACATTTGGTAGAAAAACAATTTCTCAACACCGTTACGGGCCGCAAACAGCGACGTGCGCAGAATCCAGTCGGCTTGTGTTTGTAATGCCGATTTATTGCCGATAGGAATCGCTCTTAGCGGACTGCTTTGATGCAGGTCGTATCCTGCTTCGGTATTCCAGATCGGCAGGTCATTGGAAACTTCGCGGGCTACTTTTACGAAATTTTCTACGATCTGCTTGGCATTGGTCACTTCGGGCGCCGCGCCGCGGGTAGATGTGCCGCTCTGGCTTGAAGATGCATTGTCGGTATAAAGATGGAAGTTGACAACATCCCAGCAGAGATTCACTGTTCCGTCGGCATTATAGCCCCGGAATTCCCTGCACCAGTCGACCATTCCTTTTACATAATCAGGACCGGTAACCAATCCCGCAATGACCACTTTCATATTCGGATCGGCATTTTTTACACCCACGCCGGCACCCATTGTATTTTTATGACCATCATAAAATGCGGACATGTTCGCTGCATATTCCCGGGCTGTCTGGTAGCCCTTGCGGCCTTTCCACCACTTGTCGCGCTCGTTATCGCATTCGATGTATTTGATCAGGTTCAGGCCGATTTTGATGGTGTTAACCGGGTCTTGGTTCCATCTTGGCGTGGTAGATACGCTCAGTAGCGACGGGTCAACATTCGCATTGCTTCCATAACGCGCTGCATACTGGAATGCAACTTTTGCCTGTTCTATGTATGAAACCGGATCGGCGAAACTCTTGCCATAGCGAACAGGCACATTCTCCGGATCACGCTGATCTTCGGGATATGTCTGTCTCAGCCAGGTGGGCTGCGTTTTAAGGCAAGCGAGTACCTCAATATTCTCCTGCTTGCAGCGTTCGTAAATCAGGTCGTAATTCCAGCTGCCGCTTAGGGTGGGATTATAGGAATAAACACCTTCATCCGCTTCCAGCTTCTCCCAGTCCATATAATGCCGTAAACCTGTAAAACTTTTGGCAGCTTGTACTTTTGGTTCAACCAGTGTTTCAATATGCATGCCATCCTGGAAATTCCATTCGTATCCATTCACGCCCAGCATATCGCTGAGTTTGATGTGTTTGACGCGGGCCGGTTTCACGATTTCGGTACCAGGAGTATAGCTACCGTAAAACTCGATTTCGGTAGGTAATGTGTTGGACATGGTCATTACCAGGTAACGGATATTGCTCAACGGCTGGTCGAACTTGAACTGCGCGTCGCCGGAAAGTTGGCGATTGGGGTAGGGGCCTACCCAGCCATTATAGATTTCACCGGTGAAGGTAGCAACCGGAATGCGTTCCCATTGATCCGTAATGACTGACAATACCAGTGGGTAATCCTGCGCCGTACCCGTAAAATCGAAGAATTTGATTCCATTGAGGGTGATCTGCTCGCCATCTTTCAGCGGATAATATGCCTCGTAATTGTTGATCACTTTGCCCCAGCCTGTCTGCACATTTTCCTGCGTGTTGCCATCAAACAAACCTTCCAGGCCATTGGCCGCATTGGTAAGCTGGTACCAGCGCTTCGGGTCGATGGGGATTTTGGTGCCCAGTGCCGGATTATTGGGGTTTGAATTGTCAGAAACAGAAAATGTCCTGGCGACATTCTCGGCCGTGAGATAATTGTTGTTGCCGGCCTGCGATGCCGTGATGGTTACTTGTCCAGCCGCGTGGATGGAAGCTTTCCAGATGCCGCTCGCATTTGAAACCGAAACGATCGATGGGTCGGAAGACGTAAACTGAACAGGCGTTTCGGGATTAGTACTGCTGGTTGTTAGGTTGAATGAGCCGTCGGTCAGATTTTTATCGCCAATCGGCTCAAAAGTAATAACGGATTGCCCCTGGACTGAACCGGGGATTACCTCAAACCAGTTGAAATTGAATGCGCCGCGGTTCGCAAAAATGCGGAACACCTGGCTTCCCGCGTCCAGTTGCACAGTCGTGCGTACGGTGGTGTAGTTTTGCCATCCGCCTGTTTGTGGAACATCCACGTTGCCTAGAATTGTACCAGAGGTGTTTTTGAACTGAATATTACCATTTCCCCAGCTATTAGCCACCCGGAAATTGATTGTGTAAGTGCCAGCCGTGGGTACATTCACATTGTAATCCAGCCAATCATTATCGTCGATATAGCTCACGTTCTGGTCGCCATCTGCGTCGCCCGTTGCTTCGGTACGCACGTCTGACGCCACATCAAATGTTTCTGCTTCAATTCTGCTCGTCAGTGCGCGAGACGCCCTTGCCTCAAACCAGTTGAAGTTCCAGCCGCCCTTAGGAGCAAAAACACGTAATCTTTGGTTCCCTGCCGGTAACGACGCCAGCATGCTAACGGTTTTCCAGCCTTGCATTCCGCCTGTTTGCGGCAAGAGGATACTTCCAAAGTCGGCACCTTCCGTGTTTTTCATGACGAGCGTAGCCTCAGGACTATACCCGTTCGCGATGCGGTAGTTGAATGTAAATATTCCGGCAGCAGGTACGTTTACGTCGTAGTCCATCCAGCTATCATCCTGGATCCATCCTACATTCTGGCCTCCATCGGTATCTGTGGTGTTTTCTAATTGTACGCTGTTAGAGGCGTCATACATCTCGGCTTCTATCTTCGCGGGCAACATAGTACCGGTAACCCGTTGGCCTGCCGAAACGAATGAAAACCAGTTGAGGTTGAATGCTCCCTGTCTGGCAAAAAGCCTTATTAGCTGGCTACCTGCTGGTAGGGTCACGGTGGTATGGATGGTTGTCCAACTTTGCCATGCGCCTGTTTGTGGGACATTTACCTGCCCCAGCACCGCTCCTGCTGCGTTTTGTATTTCAATAATGCCGTTTCCATATGCGTTGGCAACCCTGAACTGCATTTCATAATCGCGGGCATTGGCCAGACTGAGATTGTAATCCATCCAGTCGTTATCATCAATATACGCCACATTCTGGCCGCCGCCTTCATCACTGGTATCTTCCAGGCGAACTTCGTGCATCGTATCAAAGTTTTCTGCCTCCACCTTTCCGGACGCTATCGAGCGGGAAGCGCTTACATCAAACCAGTTGAAATTCCAGCCTCCTTTTTCGGCAAAAATGCGGATTGTCTGATTCCCTTGTGGAAGCAAAGCAGCAAATGACACAGTTTGCCAGCCCTGCATGCCACCAGTTTGTGGCAAAATAGCCCTGCCCAGGGTAGCACCGTTAGATGATCGTAACGCCAATGTAGCTTCTGGACTATAACCATTGGCGATCCTGAAGCGGAACGTGTAGTAGCCCGCCGACGGTGTCTGAACGGCATAGTCTAACCAGCTGCCATCCTGTATCCAGCCGACATTCAAACCGCCTCCTGCATCCGAAGTCGATTCAGTGCCGGTGGCATTCGTGGTGATAAAATCTTCTGCTTCGATCTTTCCTGGAAGTATCTTATTCGACTGAGCCTGAATAGAGAAGGAGAAAATTAAGAGACAGAGCGTAAAGGTTTTAGTCATTCGTTGGGTCTACAATTTTAGTGAAGATACAACGAATTTAAACTTAGCTACAAATTTTGTAGAAGTTTTTGTCGTACTAGTATATAAATAATCTTTCCAAGTGGCGGCAGACCTCAAATAGCTACTAGTCAAAACGTTTGCTTATTTGAACGCGGGAATTCCGGGTCCTTCACCTGGGAGTGGCTCAATTTCTGGTACCACGGGTTCTACTGGCGGCAGTTCTGGCTCTGGCGTCAGAGGCGGAGTCTCCGGTTCTTTCTCATAAGGTGGTGTTTCTTCCGGCACGTCAGGTGACGGAACTTCCGGCCGTGGATCGAAAGGTGGCGTCTCACGCGGATCGCTGGGATCACCTCCGCCATTTGTGAAATCCCGGTACTCATTGGCCAGTTGATAGATATCCATGGTTTCGAGTTGTTTGAATGAAATGCTGTGTGCTCATCATTAAAATAACTGTGCCGGATGATAATTCCGAACACCAATTTTTGTCATGGTAAAGATGAATTAATCTAATCGAGGATTGAAATCTTTATATTTGATTTTCCTCACATTAAATCTAACTAAATGGAACTGCGTCAAAACGAAACCCGCCAGCTCAGCTTTCACGGGGAAGGGGCCAAATTATTTGGTATTTACATTGTTAACATCCTTCTGACTTTCATTACACTCGGCATTTATTATCCATGGGCAAAAGCCGCATTGCTGAAATATATGTATGAAGAGTCGGAATTTGAAGGGAGCCGCTTTACATTTCATGGCACAGGCAATGAAATGTTTAAAGGTTTTATTAAAGCAATCGGCATTTTCTTGGGTCTTTACTGCTTGCTGTTTCTGGCACTTTTGTCCAGTAGTATGGTTGTTAAAATGCTTGGTGTCGCAGTCTTTTACATAGGATTATTGATTTTGATTCCGATAGCCATTCATGGCGCGCTTCGTTACAGAACGTCCCGCTCGTCGTGGCGCGGAATCCATTTCGGATATCGCGGTGACCGCAAAGAATTCCTGAAGATGTTTATCGTAGGCAGCCTGATTACCATTTTTACATTCGGTACTTATGGTGCCTGGTTTATTATTGAAATCCGGAAATACATTTTCAAACACCTCCGTTTCGGGAACATTACATTTTCTTATGAGGGCGAGGGTGCGGCATTTTTCTGGCTTAATGTAAAAGGCTATTTTCTGTCGATTTTTACGCTGGGTATTTACGCTTTTTGGTATGCCAAAGACCTTTTCGCCTATTACGTGGATAACATCCGGATGTACCAGGGAGATACGAAGCTTAATTTCCGCTCGACCGCTACTGGCGGAGCATACTTCCAGCTGGTCATTGTGAATCTGCTCATCATCGTGCTCAGTCTCGGACTCGCAACGCCCTGGGCCATCGTGCGGGCTATGCATTTTGTGTTTAACAATATCCACATCGACGGGCCTATGGATGTCAATTCAATCACACAAACCGAAGCCGACTATACCGACGCTACTGGCGAAGATCTCGCAGATATGATCGATATTGGCCTTGTTTAATCACATTTGACCTTTTTCATGCAGCATTTTAGTGTCCGTTACCACGACGGCCGGCGCTCCATCGCGCACGACGCCACGCTCACACTCATGCCGGACCACTGGCTCATTCATTACCGGGATCCGTCGGAGGAGCTCGTCCCGGTCCGCTGGGCAATACCGGGCATCGTGACCGACGAAAACTTCAGCGGTCTGTTCATTTTCCGATATGGGGAATTTCCACAGCAGACGATCGAATGCAAGGATGAAAAGCTGCCCGGGGCGCTGAGGTACCGGTATCCGGAGAAGGTATTTTTCAAGAAGCGTATCAGCAACCTCTTCAAATTGAGTAATACGGCTATTGTGGGAGTAGCGCTGCTCGTTCTCATTCTGATGGGCCTCACCTATTGGTATGGCCTTCCATGGCTGGCCGGTGCTGTTGCAGAACGCATTCCTGTAAGTGCGGAGGTCGAAATGGGTGACACCATGTACGAGAACATGATCCGCGCCTACGATGTGGACAAACCGCTGACGGATGCGGTAAATGACTTTGCGAAATCCATTGATTTCAAAACGCAATACCCCATCCGTGTCACCGTCGTGAAGGAAGACGAGGTCAATGCATTTGCATTGCCTGGCGGGCATATCGTGGTTTTTGATAAGATCATCCGGCAGATGAAAAGCAAGGAGCAGCTGGCGGCACTCCTGGCGCATGAAGTAGCCCATGTGCATTACCGGCATTCACTCCGAAACATTTTCAGAAGTCTGGCAGGCTACCTGTTTCTTTCATTGCTACTGAACGACATCAACGGCATCGTCACCACCATAGCCGACAATTCCAATACACTCGCCAACCTCACCTATTCCCGCGAACTCGAAACCGAAGCCGACCGCAAGGGAATGGATGTGTTGCAAAGCGACGGCATCAGCCTGCAAGGTTTTGTGGATTTGTTCGCATTACTGCAAAGCGAACATGGGGATGTGGGGAGTTTGCAATTGCTGAGTACGCATCCGCTGACGGAGGAGAGGCTGCGGGTTGCGGAGGAGATGGTGAAGCGGCAGAAAGGTGTGAGGGAGGAGAGGGAATTGGAGAGGAAGTGGGAGAGATTGTCGCTGATGGTAAATAAATAGCGAACCATTATGATTGACGGCTCGCTATTTATTTCCTTTTGCTTGTTCTTAGCGGCTAGACCAATTTCAAGGTATTCCCTGCCAACTCGAAGAATATTTCAAGATTGTAGTGGTCGGAGAAGATGCAGGCGGATTATTTCCTTTCGATGTTTGTGTGATTCTGGAAGTAACAAGTCCGTCACTATCGGTTATGTAGGTAAATTCTTTATTGGACGATTTGGTAGCAGGGTTTTTTAATGACTGTTCAACAGTTTTCGCCACAAGAACATCCGAGAATTTCCCAAAAATGGGGAGATACCGGTCAATATTCCCTTGATCCATATATATGGTGGCATCTACAGGGTTCCATGAGTATTTAGCGGGTATTGAAGTATAAGTAAATGTGGTTTCGATTTCAGGTCCAAATTGACTATTGGAAGATGCTACCTTGTGAAGTCGATAGGAACTACTAGCAGCATTGTAATTGTAAGAATACTTCCAGATAACATGAGGGTTTCCGATATGAGAAGATTTTATTTCATCTAAGAGCCCCTGCGCATTGTATTTGTATTCATATGAATCTCCCAAAGCTACGCTTTCACTCGCAACACAGAGCCCGTTAACAACCTTATATTTCCATTCTTGAACAAATGAGTTAGTGCCTTTTTGATACTGCTTTCTACTAATCCATAGGTCGCCAGATGGGTTGTTATCGTTGTATGTGTATTCAAAGTAGTAGTTATAATTATTCCCGACATCAATTCTAGATATTTTTCCGAGAAACTTTCCACTTTTAATGTATTGTATTGCAACATCACCCTCCTTGACAAGTCTTAGAAGTGGCGATATCTTAGCATTTTGGTCATTCACTGCGACACCATCTGTTCCAGTAGGAGCAATTGCCTGATCGTTATGGCATGCGGCGAGCAACCCGGCCAGCGTCAAACTTTTCAATAAATTCCCTGCAATGTGAAGTTGTTTCATAAATTAAACTGATAGTTAAATGAATAATTGATTTTCGATTCAAACTTAGAGCTAATCGATATGACATGAAAATCTGTTTTATTAATGGTGTGTTTTGATGATTTTTCGGACGTTATAATTTTGTTCGTTTGAGCTATTTGTATCATTTGTAGTTTTATTTTCATAGTACCAAAAAATAGCGCATCATTAATAATAACGGTCCGCATTAATACTTTCTACGTGGAACAATTGGGTATTTCGATAGAAGGCCCGGCTTACACTTTGTGACGGATATATTTTACCAGCGCGTTGTTTGATTATTAATGCCGTTTGCTGGTAATATCAGAAGCCCGCCGAGATTGTTGTCATCGCAGATGTATTCTATTATTCATAAAAATTTGCAATAGCACCTCGTGTTATTGGCGATTCGGAGCTGGTTGTTTCAAGCACTTTCGATACGACAAAGAGACCGTCAGCTTGGCGGTCTCTTTGTCGTATCGAAAGTGCTTGTCGCTAGTGGATTAGAGTCCTGGAACCCATGAGGTGTATTTTAATGGGGAGAAATTGGACTGTTTCCCGGCCTGATATCCAAGCCCGAGCGGAAAGTATTCTTCTGTCCGATATGTTACGTAACCACTGCCGTCAAATGCATATGTATACTTATAATATGGCTCGCTTTGACCTGAGGCTGGCAGCGGAGATATTGTAATCTGCTGTACAAGTGCATCGCTGAATTTGCTGAATATGGGCAGATATCTGTCAAGACCTAAATGTACTGGATTTAAAGGGTACTTATCTGCCTTTGGATCCACTGAGTAGTTAGCAGCCCATATAGAGTATTGATAAGTTATTTCCTTGTATGCTCCATTATTATTAGAGAAGGTGGTTTTATAAAGACGTTCGTCGCCTGCACCGGCATTGAATATATATGATAATTCAATTTTTGTATTGGTTCCTTCTCTGGATATTTTTTTAAGTCTGCCTGCTTCGTCGTAGTTAAAATTGAAGTTTTGATTGTCAGTGACATCAATTTTTTTTATGCATTTTTTATTAACGACATGGTATTGTATTTCCTTAACCAATGCATTGCTTGATTTTGAGTAACGCTTACTGGTAATCCAATAATCCCCCTCGACTGGCCCATCTGCATACGAGTATTCGGTGTAGTAATTCGGTTCACTGACTTTTGACAATTTACCGACGTAACGGCCTGTCTTTTTATACAGCAACTTATTGTCACCATCGTCAACCAGTTTTATCTCACCCGCTGCGATTTTGGAGTTGTCGTGATCGGCGGAGATATTTGCTGTTTCAGATGGTGTAATCGCATCCTCATTCTGGCATGCGCCCAGCATGCCTAAAAGTAGCATGCCTTGTAAAGCAATACTTGTGGTTTTGTGAAGTTTCATAATATGCGTTTAATTAAATTGAACAAATGATTTAACTGCACCAAACATAGCCTCCGATCGGGCGTCATAAAAAAGCGATGGGCGTGTGGACGGTTTCGGCTAGTTTGCGGTTTAAAGGTGGGTGGTTTCTCACTTTCCTACTTTTAGGTTATTATGGCATCGTTTTTGTAACGTTTGTGGTAAACAGAATATAAGATGAAGAAACTAACCCCGGAAGGCTGGCAAAAGGTTAATGAGATTGCGAGCCGATATGATTTGCACACCGAAACCATCGAATCACTCCTGAACGCGATTATTCGTGGAGGTGGGACCATGGCCCAGTTCAATCTTGCCGAATTGGGGGGACAAGGGCAATGGATGAAAGGCGGGATGACGATGGTAGGCGATATGTTTAACAATTCGTTGCGCGCGAATGTGGACAAGCTTTGCCATGAGTTGGCCGATCTGATTATGACAGATATATTATTTGAAGAAAAGGAGGGTGATTCAGAAGAAAAAATTACATCGCCTTTTAGGCCAGTCAACACCTCCTGGCCTAGCATTTTTGGAAACCCCACCTCGAGCGGTTCACAAAATGGTTTTCGCTACGCCTACTTTGCCTCCGTTCGCCGACTGGTGATTGAGGAAAATGGGAAGCGCACGATCTATGATACCAAGCATCACCAGATATCGGGCGTGTCCCAACAGCATGGTGCGGTCGGTTCGTACCGGTTTACCAGCCAGGAAGGCGCAGTAGATCTGGGCAGCCTGGAAATTGTCTCCGACCCTGATAAACCCAGTCAGCCAACACCGGAAATCGCTTACGATGTCACCGCAACTGCTGATCTTCGAAGCGGCGACCAAAGCCCGCAGGACATCATCATTTCGACGATAGGGAAGCTGAATGTGCTTTTTGAGAAGGGACAGATTACAGAAGAGGAATTCAAAGCCAAGAAGGAGGAGTTGTTGTCGAGATTGTAACGAATTTGCGCAATAAAAGGGCCCGAATTATTCGGGCCCTTTTTGTAGAAATACGCTAAAATTTAAATGACGGTATTGTGTATTTTCTGTCCGTTGTCGAAACTAATTTGCCGTCATATTTCTTGACGGTAACATTCCTGACTTTACCGGCATAATCCAATACATAATTATAATAATAGTTGGTGGAGGAAATTTGTTGCCCGTTCGAAAGAAACTTTTTGTCTGACGAGCACTGAACAAGATTAGTACTGAATTTCCCGAATATTGGAAGATACTTGCTGACACCTACTGCAAACACATCTGGATTCAAAGGAGATTTGTCCGGAATAGGTTCTGTAATACTGTAATTAAACCCAACTTCCCTGGTCTTTTTACCCGAGGCATCGTAGAATGTTACTGTGGATAGCGAAGTTGCAGTTCCGGTGGCATCAGCCTTGTATGTAAATTCGATTCGCTCGTTGGGCTGCAGTTTATTGTAATACTTCGTGAGCTGCCCATTAGCGTCATATTCGTACAGGTGTGTTTTGTCTGTAACGGTTTCAATGCAGCGTCCATAGGAATCCAGGATATAAGTGAATACTTTGGTTGCGTTGTTGAAACCATTCACATATCTTTTGCCTGTGATTAATTGCGTCCCGTACGTAAATTCATGGTAAGCGCCGTTGTTATAAATTTCTTTCCACAAAGCGCTTGGCACCTGATTGTTGTAAACGAGACTGACATCACCATCCTTTATTAATTGACCTACTGCTTGTGAAGTTTTCGCATTCCGATCGGACACCGTCGTCGGGGCCTGCGGAGTAAGCATATTGTCATTTTCAGGTTGGCAGGCGCCTAACAGGCCGGCGAGTAAAATTCCTTTGGTCGCAGTGGTCATGTTTCGAAGTAGTTTCATAATCGTTGTTTGGTTGGTAAATGAATAGATTTTGAACTTCTTCCAACATAGCAGGCTACCGGTTAGTACGAAAATGTAATGGGCGAATGGCGATGGCGGGAGAGCCACCGGTCGTAAAGCGGGCGGACTTGCCCGTCGCTTCTCGTATTCGTAATTTTTGCAGACCGCACAACATTTACGAGTTTTGCGATATTTAAAGTTGATGGTCGCCTATTAATTCGATGTGTCGGCAGAATTCATATGCACCTACGATCTTTTCAAATCTAAAATAGTAGCCCCCATTACCGTCATCATGAAGGTGTCAATCAAAAAGGGCTGGAAATCGGTCAGTGAGAATATAGAAGAATTTGAAGCAAAAAAGGAGTTGTCGTAGAAGCTGTTTATTTAATCAAAAAGCCGGTAATACCGGCTTTTTGATTAAATAATGTGGTTACTAATCTGCAAGCGGAGCATTGTATTTGTGTTCTGTGGAGGAGATACTGCCATCCGGTTTTGTTACAGTCATCGTTTTGACGTATCCTCCGGATGCAAAATCATAGTTATAAGTCGAGACGTATGGGGATCCATTCTTTCCGCTGGCGCTGCTTTCCTCACAACGTCCATTCGCATCAAGGTAATAGTGGCTGGGGAACGCCTTCAAACCACTTGCAATAAAGGACTGATATCCGGTAACCTCGCTTGCCGCGTAAGTGTACGCTCTGTATCTTTTTGCAGCAGGGTTGATTTCCTTCGAGGGCCGGGTTTTCCTTGGGTGGTATATTCGAGTAGCTGATAGCCGTCCTTAATGAGCAATAAAGTCGACGCTGCTTTCGCATTCCGGTCCGACATCGTTAGCAGGTGCCCGCGGAGTAAGCGCATTGTCATTTTCTGTATGGCAGGCACCTAACAGGTTGGCGAGCAAAATCCATTTAATCGCGGCGGTCGTGTTTCGAAGTAATTTCATAATCGTTTTTTTATGGATGAATGAAATGATTTCGAACTTCTCTCAACTTAGCCGACTATCGGCCCGGACGAAAATGCGATGGGCGAATGGTGGTGGCGGGAGAGCTACCGGTCGTGAAGCGGCCGGACTTGTCCCTCACATCCCGTATTCTTAATTTTTGCAGACCGGACAACATTTACGAGTTTTGCAGTGTTTAGAGTGGACGACCACCTGTTGGTTCGATGCGCCGTCAGAATTTATTTGCACCCATGATTTTCGCACAGATATCCAAAATTGTAGACCCCATTGCCGTCAAGCTTGACCGGTGGACGGTGGAAGTATACCGCTTGCTTCCGAACCTGGTCATTGCTGTACTGATCCTCATTGTCTTCAGGTTTCTGGCCCGATTCGGAGGTAAGTTTATCGAAAGGGTGCTGGGTCATGCATCGCAGAACATCGCGCTTGTAGGATTGATATCGACTATTACCCGGATCGGGATTGTCGCCACGGGTTTTTTCTTTGCACTGGGCATACTGGGACTCGACAAAACGGTCACTTCGTTGCTTGCAGGAGCGGGAGTGCTGGCGCTCGCGCTGGGTTTCGCATTTCAGGATCTGACGACTAACTTCATTTCCGGCGCATTCATAGCCATACAGCGACCCATTCAGGTGGGTGATGTGATCGAGACCAACGGTTTTACGGGTAAAGTTTTGTCAATCGGCTTGCGTTCGGTGAAGCTGGATAATTTTGAAGGCCAGCAGGTGGAGCTGCCAAGCAAGGATATTTTCCAGAAGCCGATCATGAATTTTACACATTCGGGGGAAAGACGTGTAAGGATGGAGGGTAGCATCGGCTACAAGGACGACCTGGCATTTGTAGAAAGCCTGGCCTTGGGCGCCATCAAGGGTCTTGATTTTATCGACCCGCTCAAAGTGATCGAATTTAATTTTCTTCGTTTCAGCGAAAAAAGTGTTGATTTTGAAATCCTGTTCTGGATCAGGCAGGACAGGATCGGGCCCGGACCGGCAAAGAGTACGGTGATGAAGATTGTAAAAAGGGTGTTTGACGAGCATAATATTTCCTTCCCTACGCCGACGCGGCCACCTGAACTAAATATCGTCAACCTCGATCAACCAGGATCTTCCAAGCCAGAATAAAATTAGACTTTGATACACAAGGATACGGCCCGCGGCTCCGCGGGCCGTATCCTTGATGTTGTTAAAAGTTATACTTCGGCATGGTGTATGTTCTGTCGGTCGATGAGACGAGTGTACCATTGATTTTCTTCACGGTGATATTTTTGGCCTTACCCATAGTGCCTAACGTATAACTATACGCGTGTGTGGTACTGGATGCTTTTTGGCCGTTCGGAAGATATTTGTCTTCAATCAGAAGTTGAACAAGATTGGTGTTGAAATTCCCGAATATCCGCAGATACTTACTAACTCCGGCCGGGAACACATCTGGGTTTAAAGGATGTTTGTCCGGAATCCCTGTTGCACCACCATAAGTGAATGTTAGTTCCTTGGTTTTTGCGCCCTGCTCATCATAGAATTTTACTGTGCTCAGGGATTTTTTCCAACCCGTGGCATCCACTGCATATGAAAATTCTCTTCGTTCATCCGGCTGATATTTATTGTAGATTTTGGTGAGCTGCCCGTCGGCATTGTATTCGTATATATAGGTCTTGTCCGTGACAGTCTGAACACAACGTCCGAACGTATCGAGAAAGTATTTGTATTCTGGTGCAGGGTTACCATAGGTAAACTTCATAGCCGAAATCAGTTGTGGTGCGTAGGTAAAAACGAATTGAGTGTTGGCATTACTTTCCTTCCAGAGAAGAGTCGGATCTTGGCTATTATATGCCAAAGTGGTATTGCCGTCCTTAATTAGCGTACCGGCTGCCACGGCAGTTCTTGCATTTTGGTCAGATGTGTTTGCAGGTGCCTGCGGTGCCAGGGCGGTGTCGCTCTCATTCTGGCAAGCGCTCAGCATACCGGCGATCAGGATGCCTTGAATGAAAAGTGAAGTGCTTCGAAATAGTTTCATAATCATCATGTTTAAGTGTGATAAAATTGATTTTGAATCGGATCAAACATAGGTGGACATCAGAATCACACGAAATGCAATGGGCGAATGGTAGGGCCTGAAGAGCCTGCGGTAAAAAGAGGCTGGCTGGCAGGCCGTAGTTTTGTATAGCGTATTTTTGCAAACCATACAAGATTTTCGAGTTTTGCCCTGTTTAAAGGAAGTCAGTCGCTTATTAATTCGATAGGGTGGCCCGCATTCATTTGTACCCGTGATTTTCGCCCAGATATCCAAAATTGTAGACCCCATCCCCGTCAAAGTCGATCGCTGAACGGCGGAAGCTTATCGCCGGCGAAGAGTAAGGCGATGAAATTGGTGAAGCGGTTTTTTGATGAGAATAATATCTCTTTCCCTACGCCTGTAAGGCCGGTTGATCTACCACCGCCTGGAAAACCCGAAGCGTAAAGCAAGAAAAGGGCGGACCGAATCAGAAGCAGTCCCGCCCTTTACATTGAGTTTAGGGCACCTTTAAGATCGGGTGACTTTGTACCGAGCCCGGCGTGGTGATCACAACCTGATACAGGCCCGCGGGAATGCCGGAAATATTAACGAAAACCTTATTTCCTGTCAGGGGCATTTTTTCATTATCCAAAACTTTTACGCCTGCCTTGTTTATCACTTCGACTTTGGCAAATCCAAAGTCGTTGTCAGGAACTTCGATCGTTATGAACCGATCGGCAGGATTGGGGTAAGCTTCCATTTTTGAGGGGTTTCTGTTAGTGAGATGTACGATTTTGCTGAAAGCGAATGAGCCATCCAGGTCTACCAGTTTAAGGCGGTCCATATTGCGTTGCGAATCTTTCGATCTCTCTACGATAAGTATCTTGTGCACGACACGCTAAATACAATAAGTAAATCGAGATGAAAAGGAGGAGAAAATTTTTCATGATCAAAGTGTATCAGTGTTTACACAATATTTATCATGAAATATTCGGGAGTTGCATCTTCAAATAATAAAACAATGAGGGAATATCAGGTATGGATAATCAAACGGTAATTATTACACGCAGCTGAGGCAGACACAAAAAAAGACCGACCCGTAAAAACAGGCCGGTCCTCAATATCAATCCTATTATTAATAACGGTAAGTCTCCGCTTTGAAAGGACCATCAACGGATACGCCGATGTAAGCAGCTTGCTCTTCGGACAATGTATCCAGTTTTGCGCCTACGTGTGCGAGGTGTAATGCAGCAACTTTTTCGTCCAATGCTTTTGGAAGAACGTATACTTTCTTTTCGTAAGCAGCCGTGTTGGTCCAAAGCTCGATCTGCGCCAGTGTCTGGTTTGAGAATGAGCAGGACATCACGAATGACGGGTGGCCCATTGCACAGCCCAGGTTCACCAGACGGCCTTCTGCCAGCACGATGATATCTTTTCCTTCTACATTGTAGATATCAACCTGTGGTTTGATCTGCGATTTGGTGTGGCCGTAAGATTTGTTCAACCAAGCCATATCGATTTCGTTATCGAAGTGGCCGATGTTACAAACTACCGCTTTGTCACGCATTTTAAGGAAGTGGCTGTCGGTAATGATCTTGTAGTTACCGGTCGCCGTTACGAAAATGTTAGCGCGGGTAGCAGCTTCGTCCATAGTTACCACTTCAAAACCATCCATCGCAGCCTGTAATGCGCAAATTGGGTCGATTTCGGTAACCAATACGCGGCAGCCTGCCCCACGAAGTGATTCGGCCGAACCTTTACCTACGTCACCGTAACCTGCTACTACTGCCACTTTACCGGCAAGCATGAGGTCGGTTGCGCGGCGGATAGAGTCAACCAATGACTCACGGCAGCCGTATTTGTTATCAAATTTAGACTTTGTAACCGAGTCGTTTACGTTGATCGAAGGAAGGTGGAGCGTGCCGTTTTTGTAGCGCTCATACAAACGGTGAACACCGGTTGTAGTTTCTTCCGAAAGACCTTTGATACCGTCGATCAACTCAGGATATTCGTCGAAAACCATGTTGGTAAGGTCACCACCGTCATCGAGGATCATGTTGAGCGGCTTACGGTCTTCACCGAAGAACAAAGTCTGCTCAATACACCAGTTAAATTCCTCTTCGTTCATGCCTTTCCATGCGTAAACAGGGATACCCGCTGCTGCGATAGCCGCTGCCGCGTGGTCTTGGGTAGAGAAAATGTTACATGATGACCAGGTAACCTCAGCACCCAATGCAGTAAGGGTTTCGATGAGAACGGCAGTCTGGATCGTCATGTGCAAGCAACCTGCAACACGTGCACCTGCCAAAGGCTGTGACGGACCGTATTCGGCACGGATCGCCATCAAACCAGGCATTTCAGCTTCTGCCAATGTGATTTCTTTACGGCCCCATTCGGCCAGCGAGATGTCTTTTACCTTGTACGGGATGTACGTTTCGGTTGACGTTGCCATTATTTTACAGTTTAGTTAATATCTTAATTTTAGCACAAAACTAAGTAGAAAAACCACCAGAGAGAACAAATGCAGATACAAATTCTATTATGACGATGAAATTTAGATAATTTATCTTTCTAGTGCCTAATCTGCCCCGATGATGAAGTGAGGGGCCGCGTATTAGCCACGCTGCGAAAGATATTTTGTCTGTATCCCAGAGGATTACCCGATGGGTGCCCTCTGCCAGGTGTCGTTTGTCGACAATAGTATGACATTGGTCGACATTGCTTTTCAATCCCTGTATTGGCCTTCGAATTAGTTATCTTTGTTATATGCGCCCCGTTGCCCCGTTTTTGAATAATACCAAACAAAAAAGGATTTTACTGCACATATTGTTCTGGCTCGCCGTATGGACGATCCTGACGATTATTTATGGTGCCGGCATGCCCGACTACTGGCTCACGATCGGTATTGTGGGCTTTTTTATGCCAATCCACATCGGTTATTTTTACCTGATCGCCTATGTGATCATCCCGCGGTATTTCGATAGGAAGAAGTACGTGCAGTTTGTGGCCTACTTCCTGCTGATCGTCATGGGGTCGACGTTCGCTTTCAGGCTGATGGAAATACTCGTTGCCGATCCCATTATTTATAACGCCGTCAAGAGAAACGATCCGACCTTTGTATGGCACAAGCTCGACGGCACCTTCAGACAACAGCTCTCGAAACCGGTGTACCTCATCAGCGCATTCGAGCAGACCAATATTTTCGTTTGGATCGCATTGTCGGTGAAGTTTTTTAAAATGTGGTTCGACCGGCGGCAGGCAGCGATGGAAGCCGAGCTCAATTTTCTCAAAGGCCAGCTGCACCCGCATTTTTTGTTCAATACATTAAATAACCTTTATGCATTGACTTTGAAGCAATCGCCGCAATCGCCGGGCGTGGTGATGGGGCTGGCGGAGATTTTGCGGTATATGCTTTATGAGGCCAATACGGAGATCGTACAGCTGGAAAGGGACATAAGTATTCTCAAAAGTTATATCGAATTGGAGAAGATCAGATATGAGGAGCGACTGGATATTAATTTCAGTATCAACGGCTTGTCGCCCGAGTACCGCATTGCGCCGCTGCTGATATTGCCGCTGGTCGAGAATGCATTCAAGCACGGCGCGAGCGAGCAGATCGGCCAGGCGTGGATCAATATGGATTTGCGGGTAAAGAGCAACGCATTGAAATTTAAGATCTCGAACAGCAAACCCGAAACTGCCGTGCACGACGAGCGCCCGCATCATGTGAGCATAGGCCTCGCGAATGTGCGCAAGCGGCTGGAAATCCTCTATCCCGCGGCACATAACCTCAAAATCATGGACGAGGAGGATGTATTCGCTGTGATTTTGGAAATAGACCTTGATAAACGATTGGATATCTGATAATGATGAAGCTGAAAGCCATTCTGGTGGATGATGAGCCTCATGCCATCGAAGTACTGGACAATTACCTCGCCAATTTCGCCGAAATAGAGGTCGCGGCGCGCTGCCAGGATGCGATCCAGGCATTTCAGGTGTTGCAGCAGCAAAAGATCGACCTGATGTTCCTGGATGTCAAAATGCCGGGCCTGAAAGGTACAGACCTTCTCAGAAGTCTCAAAAATCCGCCCAAAGTTGTTTTTACAACCGCCTACCAGGACTATGCCGTCGAAGGTTTTGATTTGAATGCGGTCGATTATTTGCTCAAACCCATTCCTTTCGAACGCTTCCTGCGCGCGATGGACAAAGTTTTTACAGGTTTGAATATTACAAACCAGACGGTTTCGGTGGCACAAAAAAATGCGCAGACCAGCCAGGATGTGTTTTTATATTTAAAAGTGGACCGTAAAATGGTGAAGGTGAACGTCGACGACATTTACTGGATCGAAAGTTTGCGGGACTACATCAAGGTGGTTTTGAAAGACAAGGCCCTTATTTCCAAACAAAAAATCAGCCTGCTGGAAGAGCTGCTGCCGGAGGACGGTTTTATCCGTATTCACAGGTCATTTATCGTTTCGGTTGATAAAGTCGAAAGCTACCATTCGCATAAGCTCGAAATAGACGGGAAGGAGCTGCCGATCGGCCGAAACTTCCGTAACGACTGTCAGCGCCGTTTTAAGCTCACCTTTTAACCGGCGCCGCAAAAGGCGTTTGTCGATAAAACCCGCTGTTGATCGACACTCCGTTTTGAGGACTTCTGATGCTCGCCAAATCGATTTAAAATTGCAGCGCCATTGAGAAATGGAATGAAATCTATTTAAATCATTTGGATTATTAGCCATGTTAAAAACAAGAAGAATTCTTTGGGCAGCCTTGTCATTTACCCTGTTACTGGGTAGCTGCAAGGAGGACGAAGATGTAAAACCATCCAACACATTGACCGCCAAAGCTGGCGCGGACCAGAATGTGAACGCAGGCTCTGTTGTGAATCTCGATGGTAGCGCTTCCACCGACAGTGAAGCCAAACCTTTCGAGTTCAGCTGGGCATTCTCTAAAAAACCTGCCGGTAGTACAGCCAACCTGGCTTCTGCTACCACTGCCAAACCGACCTTCACTGCGGACCTCGCCGGCGAGTACGAAGTGGAACTGACCGTCAGCAATGCCAATGGCCAGAGCAAAGACAAAGTCCTCATCACCGTAATCCTCATCGAGCCGGCTGTGATCGACGCCAACATCAAGGCTAAACTGACTTTGAACGACCGCGTCGATAACCCCGCCGTTCCGGATTACATTGTCAATGCCAATGTTTCAGTGAATGCGGAGCTCGAAATCAAACCCGGCGTTGTTATCGCATTTGCACGTGATACCCGTTTGGAAATCAACGACAATGGCGGTATTCTGATCGCAAAAGGAGAAGCTGAAAAACCGATCCGTTTCATCGGAAAAGAGACCACCAAAGGTTTCTGGTCGGGTGTGACGTTCCGCTCATCGAGCAGCGCCAACACGCTGGAATATGTGCAGGTGCTGCACGCAGGAAGCAAGCCATTGTACAGCACTACCAAAGCGGGTATGGCCGTTCTGGGAAGTCAGGCGGAGGTCAATATTAAAAACTGTTTGTTCGAGGCGAATGCTGGCTACGGCCTTTATATTCAGCAGGGGGTAAGCCTGGCTTCATTTGAAAAGAATAATTTCAAAGACAATACGGAGGCAGGTATCCTTCTCGGTGCCGAGAATGTGAAGAACCTGGATACAGATTCCAAATTCACAGATGGCAATGGACGTAATGTGGTGGAGATTTTTGCCTCGGCACTTCCTAAAAATGCAGCGAATGAAGTGGTTTGGAAAGGTTTCAAAGACAAAACCCCTTATCGCATTCTCGAAAACGTTACCTCCGATGCCAACTGGAAATTGTTGCCAGGCGTGACGATCGAGGTGGGACGCGCAGGCTTTATTACCATCGACGACGGCTATTTCAATGCGGTGGGCACCGAGACTAATAAAATTGTGATCCGCGGAGCCGAAAATACGGCTGCTTACTGGAAAGGCATGATCTGCTTCTCGACAAGCGACCAGAATGTGATTGAGCATGCGGAAGTGTCCGGCGGAGGTAACATCGCGATCGTGTCGGGCAAGAAGGCCAACATTGCGGTCTACGGCGGGCAGGCCAGAATGGCAATCCGGAAGTCGGTGATCTCCAACAGCGGCGGCTACGGAATTTTTGTGAACTACCAGGCAACGATCAATGCCGACGTGGAAACGGTCAACACTTTCAAAGACAACGCACAAGCCAAGTTGTTGAAAGAGTAGGAGCGTAGTGATGGACAGTTCCACGTATTGTACCAGTATCGTCTTTGGCCTGATTACCCTCCTGGTGGTGTTTACGTTCTTCCAGGCTGTTAAAGGTACCAGTTTTTTTGCTCGCGCCGCTGTTCTCTGGATAGCGGTGCAGTGCGGGGCCTCTCTCGCCGGATATTTTAAAGTTACCGATACCATGATCCCCCGGCTGCTACTTGTGGTGGTCCCACCCGCTGCCCTGATGGCCTGGCTGTTTCTCGCCAGGCCGGGCAAAGTGGTCACCGACGGGATGAATGTCGATTTGCTGATTATGCTACATGTTGTGCGTGCGCCAATCGGGTCCTTTGCGCGCATCTGGTCGTGATCCGGAACCTGGTCAAGGCGCATTGGCAGGAGCCGAAGTTTGTTAGCTCGGGCCGCGCGGTGATCAGCCATTTTTTTAGTTGAGATAAATATAGCCATGAAAATAATCACACATTACATGCTTGCCGGACTGCTAATGGCCGGAGGCATTCAAAAACACGCCGTAGGCAAAGCCACGCGCCCGGCACGGCAGCCATTCCCTGAAAAAGGGTTCTGGGTGACGGAGACGTCACCGGATAAAAAATCGACCATTGTAAAATACTACGCCCATAGCAACCACATGGTGTCGGAAGTAGCCGAACCGGAGGTGCTCGATGTCAGGAAGCTTTCCGTCAGAAAATACTTGAATGAACAGTTGCGTAAGGAGCTGGAAAAGGATACAACCCACGGGGCGAACATCAAGCTTTATGAAATCCGTTGAAATCCTGACGCTCGTGCGTCCGATCGGCCTGGTGCTGTACTTTTTCCTGGCATCGCAGGGCGCTTTCTATCAGGTCGGTTTCGGTAAGGCGCTGTTCGATATTTCTCCCGAAGGTTTCATTGAATTGCGTAAGGCGGTGGACCCGCGGGTCAGGGAAAACCTAAAGGCAATATACTTGTCGTCGTTGGTGATCATGGTTATCTGGCTGGCACTGACGATCAGATCCGGTGGATTATTTTCCTATGGGTCGGTATTGGCTGCTTTCCTGCTGCTCGTTGCGGACCTGGTGCTGGCGCTTAAAGCCAGCGAGCCGGTAAATGAGCTCATCAACAGCGGCCTTTTGAATACACGCAAAGGCTACATCAATGCGCGGGCCGAATGGATGAAGTACATCTTCATCAGAGGCAACCTTGTTATTGTGGGTTTTGTGATCCTGCTCCTGGGCCTGGTACTTTAATACGTTTTTAGTTAGTGTTTTAATATTTTGAAATCAACTGCTTTATTATTTAAAAACAGCCATGAAAAAGAAAATCCAATCACCCTCAATGCTGATTAGCAAAATCGCGAAATCGGCTCTTGCCCTAGCCGTACTGGCCATGTCCTTCACCGCTTGTAAGGACGACGACGACAATGTAGATCCTGACGGCGGAAACGGCGGCGGCACCGAAAAAGAATTTATTCCTTCGAAGGACAAAAGTTACCATTACAAGATCACCGATTCGGACGGTTCCGATGGTACCATGACTACAAAGATCGTGAGTACAAAAGACTCGGCCGGACTTGCCGTTCACACGATTCATAACCTTGTCAGGGAAAATGAAGAGGAAATGACCCTGATATCGAAAGCGTATGCTAAAGGCGGAACGACGACGAACGAATTGCCTTATCCAACGGCATTGAAAGCACTTGTAAATGAGATCAACGACATCGCATATATCGCTGATTTCAAAGTAACAGGCTTCCCTCAATATCAGTTATTGGAAAACAACGGAAAAATAAACAGCGCGCTGACGTTTAAAGGTGATCCGATCAAGATATTGATGAAGCTGGAAATCCCTGTTGGGGACGAAGGCTCGGTAGATGCCGCGGTTGAAACGAAACTTACCTATAAAAATGGAAAGGCAACCGGCGAGGAAACGATTACAACCACTGCGGGTGAATTCAAATGTACCAAATGGGAGTACTCATATGAGGTTTATGTGAAGTTCGAAACCGACGCGACTCCCCCGGAAATCACAACCGAGCTGGTGAATGTAACACTCTGGACTGCACCTGGCGTGGGGGTAGTAAAATCGATCGAAAAGACTGAAGAGGATTCTTCTACCACGGAGTTGCGCAAGATCGACTAATAACGGCGGTACCATGAAAAAATCGGCATTAATGCTGCAATGGGTCCTGGCAATAGGGCTCGTTGCTGCCTGCACCACCGACGACGAGCCCGGCGTAGGCGCGCAAGGTTCGAAACAGGGATATGCGACCGGAAAGGTCACTGACACGAAGGGGAACCCTATTAAGGGCGTGGAAGTTGTGATCGACAATACCATGTTCCACGCATCCTACTCCCTCGGCAATACCGATGCGAACGGCAACTACGAGATCCAGCTGCCCAAAGTCGGCACATTTATGGCTTCGGCGCAGATCGTGAAGGAGTACAATGGTCGCCGATACGAAATGGACCTGGCCCCGGATGTTTTCGAAGCATTCAGCATTGATGGCGCCGTGCGGAACTTCCAGTGGAAACTTACTGGCGAGCGCCCGGAAGGCGAGGGGTTTTTCGGCGCAACGATCGGGGTCAATAAGGCGCTTTACAGCAGTATTTACGACGAAGAAAATATTGAATTCACACTTACGCCGGTTGGTAACCTCATCGACGGTTCCAAAGGCTCGACGTTGAAAATGAAGTCAGGAAAGCCTTATTCGAAGAATTACGGCTATCTGGTAGACATTCCCCTGGGCCGGTACGAAATGACCGCCTATTATAACGGGGAGAACGGCAAGACGCCGCTTAAACTGCGCAATCACTTCTCAGAAGATGAGTATGAGAGCACGCTGATGATCGATTTCGACCCCAGTACCATGTGGGGCCGCAACGCCTTTTACATCAGCTATTTGGAGTAGGATGATGTGCAGTATCCAACCAAGAAAACAATAGAGAAATAGGATGGATAATTTGGGACTAGCCAGATCTTTAAGACCTGGCTAGTTTTGTTTTATAGCAATACAGAAAAGCTCTTGAAGATCGCTCCAAGCCTAACCGCATCGAATATACGTGCCTGTGTGCCGCCATGGTTCAATACCGATTGCTCGTGCGAAGTCACGCACATTTCGCAGCCGTTTAATGCAGAAACGACGAGGCTCGTCAGTTCGAAAAACTCCTTGCCCAGCACCGGATTTGCCATAATGCTCATTTTGATGCCCGCAGGTGCATTATCGTAAAACTCCTTATGCATGAAGTGACGGAAACGGTAGAATACGTTGTTCGCATTCATCAATGAAACACAGGCCGTTATCTCCGCAATTTCTTTTTCCTCAGCACCTTCCTGGGTAGCCAGTTCTTCCAAGGCCGCGATCAGCGCCGCATTCTTTTCGTTCACCGCCACCGCTAATGCGAGCAACAATGCTTCTTTGCGGTTCAATGTTTGTGATTTTAATACATTACCTACGTTGATTTTCAGGTCTTTAAGGTAACGATGGTCAAGCGCCGCGAGCTTGTTGATCAGCACGCTTTCGAATTCTGCGGGCAAATTGACCTCCTTATACAGGGACTCTTTCGTGTTCCCTGTGGCTGCAAATGGATACATGTTTGTTTGAAGTTGAGCGGGAAGGACTTTCCCGTGGGTGATAAAAAAAAGCAGTTCACAGAACCGGCGTACGAATGACTGACCGCTGTGAACTGCTTCGAAATGGCTTGTTAAGCGATAGTCGCTTCGCCTTTTTGCCAGTTGCAAGGGCAAAGCTCGTCAGTTTGCAGAGCGTCCAGTACGCGGAGAACTTCCGGTACGTTACGGCCTACTGAAAGATCGTTTACAGATACCCAACGAATGATGCCTTGGGGATCAACGATGTAAGTTACACGGTAAGCGATTTTCTCGGTAGCTTCCAGGATACCCAGTTCTTCTGCCAGTGATTTAGAAGTATCGGCCAGCATCGGGAATTGCAGGTCGCGCAGGTCATCGTGGTTTTTGCGCCATGCAAGGTGCACGTACTCACTATCGGTAGAAGCACCGATCAGGATCGTGTCACGGTCAGCGAAATCGGAAGTGTGTTTGTTGAATTCAGCAATCTCGGTAGGGCACACAAAAGTGAAGTCTTTTGGCCACCAGAACATTACCATCCATTTCTCAGCATTTTTGTGGTCTTCTGAGGTAATATCGTAGAATTCGTTTCCTTTTTCAAGTGAAACTACGGATGTCTTTTTGAACTCAGGGAATTCCGATCCCACCGATAACAGTCTATTAGCCATGATTGCTCGTTTGTTTATAAATTGTATTTTTTTGTGTTACAAAACTACGAACGCAGAGTAGACCGGACAAGCTCCGCCCTGGTATTATGCCAGGAAAGAGTTGTTTTAAATAAATAGATTTAGTTTTATTTATAGGAACGAAGAAATTATAGATATTACTTATAAGGCTATCAACTTTGGCAATATAATTATACTTATAATAACTGTAATTCTAAATTATCTATCGGGCATCACGCCGAGCACCGATTCCAGGGACATTCCTCTTGAACCTTTGATGAGGAAATGTGTATTTTCCTGCGGATTGTCCATGATCCAGTTGTGAAGTGAGAACTTGTCGGGGAAATAGTAGGCTTTGGGCAATGCAGGCAGGGCGTGCTGCATCAGTTTTCCCGCAAGTATTACGACGTCGAAGTTCTCACCGGCGATCTGTTTTCCTAATAACAAATGTTCCTCCGGCGCGGCATCGCCCAGCTCGAACATATCGCCGAGGATCAAAATCTTTCGCGGTGCCTTCATCCGCCCGAAATTAGCCACTGCTGCCGCCATAGAGGATGGGTTTGCATTATATGCATCCATAATAACAGTATTCGTGCCTTTTTTAACGATCTGCGAGCGGTTATTGTCCGGCTCATAATTTGCCACCGCTTCGTAAGCATCCTCGTCGGTTACGCCGAAATGCTTACCTACCGCCAGTGCAGCGCAGATGTTGTCGAAATTGTATCTTCCGGGTAAATGCGTGGTTACAGTCTTGCCACCGTTTTTAAATACGACAAAAGGATTTTCTTCGACCAATGCAGGATTCACCGGACTGTTTTCGGAACAATAGAATACGATCTCGCCAAATGCGCGGCGTTTGCTCACCATTTCCAGGATCACATCCTGCGTCGAATTCACGAACACCGTTCCTTTCTTTTTAGAAAGAAAATCGAACAGCTCGCCTTTGCCTTTAATAATACCCGCCACACCGCCAAAACCCTCCAAATGCGCTTTGCCTATGTTGGTAATGAGCCCGTGGGTCGGCTGGGCAATGCTGCTGAGCAACGCAATCTCCTGCTGGTGGTTGGCCCCCATTTCGATCACCGCCATTTCATGTTTCGCGGGGTCGATGCTCAGGATGGTGAGCGGCACGCCAATGTGGTTATTGAGGTTCCCGTGCGTGGCGTAAGTGTTGAACTTCATGGAAAGTACTTTCGCAATGAGTTCTTTCGTGGTGGTTTTGCCATTCGAGCCGGTCAATGCGAAGACAGGGATTTCCAGCATTTTGCGATGGTGCCGAGCCAGATCCTGCAAGGCGGTAAGGCCGTCTGCGAAGAGTAGGAAACGCTCGTCTGCAACCACCGCCGGATCATCTACCACGGCGTAAGCCGCGCCTTTTTGCAAAGCTTCGGCAGCGTATTGGTTGCCATCGAACTTATCGCCTTTCAAGGCGAAGAAAATGCAGCCCTCGGTGACCTGGCGGGTGTCGGTGGAAACTTTGGCACCCTTGCGGTAGATATCGTAAAGCGTTTCTATGGAAGTATACATGAATTGACCGGTCGTTATAAAGTAATGCAGGCTTATTTCGTTAGGTTTAGGATAAACAAGCCGCGCGTGATGTCCGCGGAAGCCTGCAAAACTAATAGAATATTCCTCAACGATGCGAACCAAATTTACCTCCTTTATCCTCTTCCTGATCTGCTTTAACAAACCATCCGTATTGCTTGCCCAGCAAGCCTGGTTCAAGCTGGATACGCTCACGGGCATTTCGGCAGGCGGCGTGAAAATGACCAATCCCTGGGGCGGGGGCCTCAACGCGTCACAGTTCCTGAAAATGCATCTGAACAACGACGCCGATGAAGATCTGGTAGTTTATGACCGGACCAATAGTAAAGTCACTACATTCCTCGCCGCGTCTGATCCGGTCCAGGCTGGTAAAAAGACATTCATACATGCTCCCTATTACGAAATATTGTTCCCGCAGGTAGATAACTGGATGATCCTAGCCGATTACAATGGCGACGGCTTCAAAGACCTTTTCGCGAGCACCTCGCTGGGTATCGTGGTGTACCAACAGGTGAAAATGGGCAATGCATGGTCGTGGAAGCAGGTGCGGGATGTTTTGTATACCAAAGGTTTTTCGGGCAATATCAATATGCAGGTGTCGGGTACCGATGTACCAGCTATTACAGATGTGGACGACGACGGCGACCTCGATTTGCTGACCTTCGATTTTTCAGGAACATACATCGAGCTCCACCAAAACCTGAGCATGGAAAAATTCGGCGTGCCCGACAGCCTGGGGACGCAGGCAAGCCCGGTTTTTCAGCGTAATGGCGACTGCTGGGGCAATTTTCACAAAGGAGATGCCGAAGATTTTGTCGTAGGTGCCGATTGTGGCGTAGTGACGGATCCGTCCAACCGGAAGGCCGCACCCGCCCGTATTTTGCACGCCGGTAACTCAATATTCTTGCACGATCTCAATGGCGACGGTACCAAGGACCTGCTCGCCGGCCACATCAGCAACGAGCACATTTCGTTCCTGCCCAATTCTGCCAAAGGGATTATCGCCAATTTCACCGGTTTTACAAACACCTATCCGGCTGTCGATCCGGTGTTGATGCATATTTTCCCGGCTGCTTTTTACGAAGATGTGGATTTTGACGGGTCGAAAGACCTTCTGATCGCGCCAAGCCTTTCGGCCAATGACGCTAATCTGACTGACTTTAAATCTTCCGGCTGGTATTATCATAACGAAGGCACCAGCGACAAGCCGGTTTTCAAACTCGTGCGGAAGAATTTCCTGCAAGACCAGATGATCGACGTCGGCGAGAATGCAGTCCCGTCGTTTTTTGATATCGATGGGGACGGCGATCTGGATATGCTCATCGGCACGGGTGGTAATCCGGTGACGAATAGTTATAAAGGAAGTATCTGGCTGTTAAAGAACAATGGCACCTCCACTGTGCCGGATTTTAGCCTGGAATCGCAGGATTATCTTGAATTGCTTTCTAAGCTTTCGGTTTACAATATCAAACCGCAATGGGCCGACTTTAATGGTGACGATGTTCCCGATCTGGGTTTCGTGGCCACTTCCACCGCTAACCTGAAACTCGAATACCGCTATATTCCCAATAAAGGCACCAATGGCACGGCGGCCCAGATTAATCTGGCGGACGCAGTAACCATCGCATTACCCACCGAACTCCAAACAGGCGATTCTCCCTATTTCTACGATGCCGACGGCGATGGCGACCTCGACTTGCTGGTAGGTAAAACGCAAGGCAATATTTACTACTATACCAACACAGGTACCAACAAGCAATATACATTCAAGCTTGAAACCGATGCATTCGCAGGTGTGGGCATCAATTTCGCAGGCCGTTTTGCTCAAATGGCCGTCACCGATTTCGATCTCGATGGCAAACCCGACCTCGCAACGGTTGATCATACCGGCACGGTCCGTGTTTTTAATAATGCCGACTGGGGCAGATGGACCGAGCGCCAGAGCTCGCTGGTGAGTGTAAATGGAAAACCCGTTGATATCAATCTGGGTAGATATCTATCTCTGGCGATTGCCGACCTGAATGGCGATAAAAAGCCGGACATAGCTATCGGCAACAATGCAGGTGGCGTGCGCTTGATGACCAACATTCTGCCGGTTTCCGTAACAGGTGTCGAGCCCGGCGATCCTGCGGAAGTGAAGGTTTTCCCTAACCCCTCGGTCGAATTTTTCAAAGTACATTCTTCGAAAACCGGTACATTCGACGTATTGACGACTGGTGGTGTGAGAATGCTTCAAAACCGCCCGATCCGCGCCAACGAGACGCAGCAAATTTCAACCGCGCAATGGCCTGCGGGACTGTATCTGGTGGAATTGCATGCAGGCAACAGCCGGGTTGTGAGGAAAGTTGTCGTGGGGGAATAGGCCGGTGAAAGTGGGAAAGACTTGCCGGAGCATCAAGTAGATACCCGGCAGAACGCCCTTACATGATAAAATTCCAAAAATATTCATGCAAGCTCTTCTGGGTGTTATCTTCCATTTCATCGGTGGCTTTGCCTCCGGCAGTTTTTATATTCCCTACAAGCAGGTCAGAGGCTGGGCCTGGGAATCTTACTGGATCGTGGGGGGGCTTTTCTCCTGGCTCATCGTTCCGCCGCTTGCCGCTTATCTGACTATTCCGGGTTATACCGAGATCATCGCTCACACCAACGGCGGGATTCTGTTCCTTACTTACTTTTTCGGCGTGCTGTGGGGTATCGGTGGCCTCACGTACGGGTTGGGTGTACGCTACCTGGGCGTTGCGCTTGGGAGTTCCATCATCCTCGGGCTCTGTTCGGTGTTCGGCGCATTAATCCCTTCTATTTATTACGAGCTCAACCCGCAGCCGGGGAAAGACACGATTTCTATCCTTTTTGGTAATGCCTGGGGGCAAATGGTTTTACTAGGATTGCTGGTTTGCGTCATAGGCATTGTCATTTGCGGCAGAGCTGGCGCGATGAAAGACGCCGATTTGCGTAAATCGGGCCATGTAGCGGCGGATAATACCGAATTTAAAATCGGCCTTGGCCTTACGGTTTCTATCATTTCCGGTATTCTCAGCGCATGTTTCGCATTCGGGATCGATGCAGGAAAAGTAATGGCTCACGAGGCGAATGAGATATGGAAGGCGGCCAATCCGGGAGAGGGCGAATTTTTGTTTCAAAACAATGTGACTTATGTTGTAATCCTCTGGGGTGGGCTAACGACCAACTTTATCTGGTGTATGCTGCTCAATGCGCGTAACAAAACCTTCGGCAACTACACCGATTCTTCGACGCCATTGCGCTCGAACTACATTTTTTCCGCTTTGGCCGGTACGACCTGGTTCCTCCAATTCTTCTTTTACGGCATGGGGGAGAGTAAGTTAGGCAACGGACCAAGCTCCTGGATCTTGCACATGGCTTTCATCATCCTCGTCGCCAACTCGTGGGGACTAGTCCTAAAAGAGTGGAAAAGCGTAAGTAAAAAGACCATCACGACCATCGTTACCGGTATTCTGGTGATTGTTCTGTCGGTACTGATCGTCGGTTATGGCAACTATTTGAAAGAATAGCCCATGAAAGCGCATTATCCGGTTGTTTTAGCAATGATGATGATGGCGGTCACGGGCTGTCAGTCCCACAATAAAAGTGATAAATTGGAAACAAACCAGCCGCAGGCAGCCGGTACTTTCGGCTACGACCTCGAATTTTTAAAGAAGCACAAGGAAACCATCGTCCTGACCGCCCCGGACAATCCCGACGCAAAAGCCCTCATCAACCCGGCCTTTCAAGGCAGGGTGATGACCAGCACGGCTACGGGAGACGCAGGCAATAGCTACGGCTGGATCAACTACAAACTTATTGAAAGCGGCGAGTACCAACCGCATATGAATGGCTTTGGCGGAGAAGAACGCTTCTGGCTCTCGCCAGAGGGCGGGCAGTTTTCGGTGTATTTCAAGAAAGGACAAACTTTTGACTTTGAAAACTGGCAAACGCCGGCATTGATCGATACGGTTTCCTATAAAGTGGTGGGATCGGATGCGAGCTCGGTACAGTTTCAGGTGAATGCAATGATCGAGAATTATTCCGGGCGCATGTTCGTGATCGAGATTAACCGTAAAATTCAAATGCTGACCAAGGAAAATATGGCCGATCTGCTCGATTTACCCGCATTGGAAAATGTAAAGGCAGTGGCTTACCGTTCCACAAATTCCGTGACTAACAAGGACGCCGAATGGAAACCTGAAACCGGTATGCTGGGCATCTGGCTGCTAGGCATGTTCCGGCCATCGGATCAGACGACCATCATCGCGCCATTTTCAAAAGCATTGTCCGAAAAGCCACTTATTACCGATGATTATTTTGGCAAAATACCTTCTAGAAGACTGGTGATCAAAGACTCGACACTATTTCTTAAAGCCGACGGCAAGCACCGCAGCAAGATCGGCATCGCACCCAGATCTGCAAGGAATGTAGCAGGCAGCTACGACGCCGAAAAAGGCATTCTGACGATCATCCAATACGACCTCGATCCCCAGGGCCATTACATGAAATCGACCTGGGAGCTGCATAAGGACCCTTATAACGGCGATGCATTAAATGCCTATAATGATGGCAAACTGGCCGATGGTTCACAAATGGGCCCATTTTACGAGCTTGAATCAAACTCGTCCGTAAAAGCACTGAAGGAGGGAGAATCCATCAACCACCGCCAAAGCACATTCCATTTCGAAGGCGATAAAGCCGCATTGAACAGCATCGCCCAAAAAGTGCTAGGAGTAGATATTGACCTAATCGGAGAAATTTTTAAATAAAAGCATGATAGGGCAGGATAGTTGAGGAAGAGTCTGTACAGATATTTACATACCGATGCCAAGAATTTATTGGATATATCGGGGCGATATTGTAGACCGCTGACTATTCCTGATCCTGTGAAAAATTCAGAACGTTTATCCGAAAGCTATCTGATCACACGCTGGCAGCAGTTTTGTGCAGGGGACAAAAGCGCATTCGGAGAGCTCACCGAAGCGAATTACCCGGCGCTCTACCACTATGGCACCCGCTTCACCACCGACCGTGACCTGATTAAAGACTGCCTGCAAGACCTTTTCCTGGAAATTTGGGAAAAACGCGAAACGCTATCTTACATTGGCGCTATTAAGCCTTACCTCTTTCAATCTTTACGGAATAACATCATTCGCCGCATTCGCAGGCAATCGGTGTTTTCCGATATCCGCGACGACGATGTCCAGGACGATATCTCCCCCGAATCTGACTGGATTGTTCAGGAAACAGATCAACTCACAAGTCAGCTCCTTAAACAAGCCATCGAAGCGCTGCCCAAACGTCAGAAAGAAGCCCTCTACCTCAAATACTACGAAAACCTGTCCTATGAAGAGATCGCGGCCGTGATGGGTCTGCAACGGCAAGCTGTGGCCAATTATCTTCAATACGGCATACAGAAACTCCGCGACTACTGGCAGCATACCGCTATTTTGTTCGCATTATGTGCCGAAATTTCCTGGCATTAAAAAAACGGAAAATATTTTAGGAACCCATGGGTACTATTTGCAAGTGAGCTACTCATCGTATTGAAGCAAATAGTTAAATAAATTCCATGAATAGTTATAGTCACTTCCAAATGAAGGATTGGCTCGATAACTCAGCATTTCAACGCTGGGTGTACCACGGCGAACGCGAGGAATTCTGGCGGGGGATCATCGAAAGTTATCCTGAGCAGACGGCCAACATAGAGCAAGCCAGGAAAATTCTGTTGGCCGTGCGCGGTCAATTGGATGTGCTGCCCGAGTCGGAAGTGAAGCAGCGGGTGAACGAGATCCTGAATGCAATACCTGATGAGCTGTCACATGCACTGCCCTGGTGGAGAAGCAACTGGCTCAAATTGGCGGCTATGCTTTTGCTTGCCTTGGGAATTGTAACTGCATTGTTCCGTGAACGGGAAAATCTGCAAACATTCGTTGCCAACCTCCGCAGTCCGGAAAAGCCGACATCGATTGAAGTTCATAATCAAACCCTTACATTCCAGCTCGTGAACCTGCCCGACGGCAGTTCGGTAGTGCTCAAAAAGAATGCGCGGATTACGTATCCGGCGGTTTTTGCCACAAACCATCGGGAAGTAACGCTTCGGGGCGAGGCGTTTTTTGAAGTAGTCAAAAATCCTCAGCAGCCGTTCCTGGTGTACGCAGGCTCGATGGTGACAAAGGTCAAGGGAACGAGTTTCAGCATTAAAGCCAATGACGGGGACGAGGACGTGGAGTTGGTGGTCAAAACTGGTATAGTGGAAGTATCAGCCCTGGAAGATGAACCGGCAAGCAGGGTTTTAAAACATAAGAAGCTGATTTTGAAACCGAACGAGCAAGTTACTTTCAATCGTAAAAGTTTAAATATGACAACCAAAACGGTCCAGAAACCGGTATTACTCAACTTGCCGGTCGAAAACCAGGATTTCGAATTCAGGCGAACGCCGCTGGCCGATGTGTTTGCCGCTTTGGAACAAACCTATGGAATCAGCATTCAGTTTGATGCTAAAAAGATTTCGCATTGCACCCTCACGGCGAAGCTGGGCGATGAGCCGATGCACGAAAAGCTCGATCTCATCTGCGCAGTCGTAAATGCGCGGTATGAAACGCGCGGCAGCGTGGTGTCCGTTACGTCGGAAGGCTGCGAGTAGCTTATACTAAACCTTTTTATTTATGGGAAAACATTACAAGGAGGTCAGTCTGCGGATCATGAAAATCAGCATTGTCCCGTGTTTGCTTTGGATGCTCGGTATGCAGCTTTCGCTGGCAAAGGATCTGCGTGCGCAGGAGATTTTGAGTCAGCGTATAAGTATATCCGTTACTGAAATGGATATGGAGAAAGTGTTGGAAAAAATAGAGGGCCAAACCAAGGTCAGGTTCATTTACAGCGCCGAGGTGATCCACGCCGATCGCAAGGTTACACTCGATTCGCAGAACCAGCGGCTCGATACCGTGCTCGAAACGTTGCTCGGTCCTCTGGGCATTGAATACAAGGTTTCGAAAAAAACCATATTGCTCAGAAAGGCGGAGAAGAAAACATCATTAAAAACCGACGCAAATGAAGCCCTCGCTCCCCAGGGGGCCGACCGTGAAATTACCGGCAAAGTGCTCGACGAAAAAGGAGAGCCAATTCCCGGCGCTAGTGTTGTCGTGAAGGGGACGACCGTCGGCACTTCCACGAACATTGAGGGTGTTTATCAGCTAGCGGTGCCGGAGGACAAGAATGTGTTGATATTCAGTTTCGTGGGTTATATCAGTCAGGAAATTACGATCGGTAATACCACAAATCTGGACGTTGCCTTGAAAGTCGATGAAAAAGCATTGGAAGAGGTGGTCATCGTGGGTTTTGGCGAGCAGAAAAAGGTGTCAGTGACCGGCTCGGTGTCGTCGGTTACGTCGGAAGTATTACAGCAGAGTTCATCAGCAAGCTTGGCCAACTCTTTGTCGGGGCGCTTACCGGGCCTGACCTCCATTCAATCGGGTGGGGGCCAGCCGGGACGCGATGACGCCACCATGTACCTCCGCGGTGCCGCTACCACCAATGGCCGCAGCCCGCTGATCCTCATCGACGGCGTGCCGCGCGACAATATCCGCACACTCGACGCCAACGAAGTTGCAACTGTTTCAATTTTGAAAGATGCTTCTGCAACCGCTGTTTTTGGGGTCAGGGGCGCGAATGGGGTGATTTTGATCACCACCAAACGCGGTAGTGCGGGCAAAAATGAACTGACGATCAGTGCGGAACAAAGCTATTCGTCTTTTACCCGCGAGCCCGAACGCCTGCATTCGCTGGAATATATGGCATTACGCAACGAAGCATCGAAAAATGACGGCATTACACCCTTACCTTTTTCAGAAGAAGTAATGGCCAAATATGCCAACCCGCTCGCCGGCCTCGATCCGAACGATCCTGAATATGCCAAAAAGGCGATGGTCCGAAAATACATTTATCCCGACCACGACTATTACCGCGAATACATCTCGCGCTACGCACCGCAAACGCGCGTGAACATGAATGTAACCGGCGGCACCGACAAGGTTTCCTATTTTGTGAACGGGGGCTATCTGCATCAGGGTGGTAACCTTAATACCCAACAGAAATCGGTGCTGGGTTATGACCCGGCCGCTAAAATGGACCGTTACAGCTTCCGCGCCAACCTCGATTATAAGGTCACCAACTCGCTGAAATCATTCCTGAACATTGGTAGCTACATCGAGCAGGTGAATATGCCCGCCGCCTGGCTCTATGGCGACAACGACACCGGCTGGATGATGAGCGACCTCATTTACCAAGCCCAGACCATCCTGCCCATCACACCCGGCCCGACCACTATCGAAGGCTTCGGTGTCGCACCGGGCCAAATCGTCGACCCTGGTTATATGGACCGTTCGGCATTCGAGATTATGAATCGGATGGGTGCCCGCAACGAGGTGCGCTCGAACCTGAATGCCTCTTTCGGTGCCGAATGGGATCTCAGTAATGTTGTTACAAAAGGGCTGAGCCTGAAAGGTATGCTTTCGTACGATTCCAAGGCCACCACGGCCATGCAGAGCAAAAAATCGGAACGGTTGTACCTGGCTGAAATAGATATGGCGAAGGACCAGCTGAGTTATGCGATAAAGCGCTCGGACGAAACGCTGCTGAGCCTTTCGAAAAGTGCCGACTCGCGTTACAATATCAATATGCAGGGTTCTATCAATTATGCGCGTGTTTTCGGAGGAAAGCACGATGTGACGGGAATGATCCTCGGCCAGCGCGATACCTGGGAATCGATCAATGGCGAAATTCCCTTTAATGTGCTTGGCGTGGCTGCACGCGCTACCTATGGCTACGACGAGCGTTATCTGGCCGAGGTCAATATGGGTTACAATGGATCGGAGCAGTTCGCACCGGGGCATCGTTATGGTTTCTTTCCAGCATTCTCGGCAGGCTGGGTGATCAGCAATGAGAACTTCCTCAAAAATAACCGCTACATCACCAATCTGAAACTGCGGGCATCGTATGGCAAGGTAGGTAACGATAAAATGGGTAGCGCACGGTTTCTTTACCAGAGCGATATTACCCTCGGGAGTAGCGGGCCGTTGGGTAGTCTGGGTTTAGGGCAAACGATTAACCAGGGGCTTCTCGGAAACCCAAACATTACCTGGGAAATCGCCAAAAAGCAGAATTATGGTCTGGATTTGCAGATTCTTCGCGATCTAAGCCTTTCGGTGGATGTATTCAAAGAGCGCCGCAGCAACATCCTGATCTCGCGGGGAACAGTGCCCGAATTTCAGGGAGTTCCACTGAATGCGATTCCGAAGGTGAATATGGGGCTTGTGGATAACAAGGGTTTTGAAATCGAGTTGTCGTACAACAAAGCGTTTTCGAAGGATTTCAGGTTGATGGTTTCCGGAAACTATGGGTATAATCACAACACGGTGAAGTTCCTCGACGAATCGGCCCGGGACGAAACCTATGCTTACCGCTACCGCTCCACAGGTTTTTCGCTCAACCAGTCCTGGGGGTACAAGATCGATTATGGCAATGGAAATGGGTATTTTAATTCGAAAGAGGAACTGGACAGTTATCTCAAAACCACCACTTATGGTTTCGGAGAGCCGCGTGTAGGGGATTTTAAATACATGGACCTTAACAAAGACGGCATCGTCAACGACAAGGACCAGGCACCGATCGGCTATTCCAACATTCCCCGTGTGATCTACGGCCTATCGCTCACCTTCGAATATAAGGGTTTCGACCTCACGACTTTCTTTCAGGGTGTAGGTAAATATTCGAGCAATTACCAGCAGCAGGGTGTGTACGAATACATTATCCGCGGGACTTATTTCGATTACCACAAGTCGGCGTGGACGCCCGAACGCTATGCGGCTGGTGAGAAGATCACCTATCCCGCCCTCAGCACCCACAGCAACACCAACCACAATGCGAATGACTTCTTCGTCATGGACCGCTCATTTACGCGCCTGAAAAACCTGGTGCTTGGTTACACCCTGCCTGCGGGTTCACTAAAAGCAGTCGGGGTAAGCAAAATGCGGGTTTATGTGAGCGCCCAGAACTATTTCACCTGGGATCACCTGAGAATGGGGCATCTCGATCCCGAGAACGATGCTTCGCTGGGATACCCGGTTACCAAAATGGCCAATTTCGGTTTGAACATCACTTTCTAACGAGCGACCTATGAAACTGAGACCTTTACTATTTGCATTCATGCTCGTGGCGCTCTCCGTCACTTCCTGCAAGGACGCACTCGACATGGCACCCGACGGCAAGCTGACGATGGATGAAATCTTTGCCGACAACGACAAAACAGGCGCTTTCCTGAACAGTTGTTACAGCAATATCCCGGTTAAAGGCACGCGCTATTTCTTCTGGAGCCGTGGGCCGGTCAATTGGAGCGACGAATCGTGGGATACCGACGCGGAAGCCGAATCGTGGATCATGTCGGGACGTATGTACAATGGCGATGCTTCCGCGGGAAACCATCCGATCACTAATATCAGCGCCGAGGCCGGTAATGGGGAATACTGGGCCCGCTATTGGAGCGCGATCCGCAACTGCACGCTATTCATCAGCCGCATTGGCGATGCGACCGTGCGCAACCCTGCCGACCGCGCCCGCTGGAAAGCCGAGGCCCATTTGCTCCGTGCCTATTATTATTCCGAACTGTTGAAATGGTTCGGTGGTGTGTTGCCGATCGAGCGCGAACCTTATGACTTCCAGCAAGACTTTTCGACGGTCACCCGCGCCAGTTATTACGAGGTGGTCAAATTCATCATGGAAGATTGCGACGTGGCATTGAACACGGCCGAGCTTCCCTGGCGCATTACCACCGACAGCGAAGGCGGCCGGGTCAACAAGGCCATGGCGGAGGCGATCAAGTCCAAGATGATCTTGTTTGCAGCCAGCCCTTTGAACAATGGGGGCCAGGATTATTGGCAGGAAGCTTACCAGGTCAATAAAGCGTCATTGGAAAACCTTCGGGCCAATGGTTATGAGTTGTACAATAAAGTAAATCTGCCCCAAACCTATCTCTCGGATGTGGCATTTCTCGGGCCGGACAAGAATGAGAAAACGGCGCTTTACAACGAGTATTTCACCCAAACCATGAAATACGCGCCGAATCCGGTAGACAAGGAAACCATTTATCAGAGCCGCGAAAACCAGGGCAATATCTGGAATATTGATGGCATTGGTTCGCAGGACGGTTATAAGTCCGGCACATGCCCCACACAAGAGCTGGTAGATGCATACGAAACCATTGACGGTCAACCGATACTCGATTTGGACAAACCCTATTTGGACGAGCAGCATTTGCGACCCAATTACAATGCTGCCAACAAAACCTACGATCAGAAAAACCCGTACGCCAAACGCGACCCGCGCTTTTATGCCTCCATTTATTACAACGGTTCTAAAAGAAAGGCCATGTGGAATTTTGCCGAAGCGCCGGAGTCGGTGGAAAACTATCCTGCGCCCATTGGCAACCGCACGCGTGTGATCGCTACCTATAAGAATGAACCGCAAACGGGCATCCACCCGAGCACGCGACGGGCGACGCGAACAGGTTATTATGAAAGGAAATTTCTGCATCCTAATTCGGGTGGTGACAATCCCATTGCCGGTGCTAACTGGAAACTCTTCCGCCTGGGCGAAGTGATCCTGAACTTTGCCGAAGCCGCTGCCGAGGCAGGACAACTGGCCGATGCTGCAAAAGCCGTAAACGAAATCCGTACCCGTGCCGGAATGCCGGTATTACCCACATCGCTTTCAAAGGCAGAACTGGTCAAACGAATCCGTGCCGAGCGACGTGTAGAGCTGGCCATGGAAGAAAACCGCTATTTCGACCTGCGTCGCTGGTCGAAGCCTACGGACGATCTTGCGAATACCGATCGCTGGGTAACCGCGATGGAAATCACCCGCAATGCCGACGATTCTTTCGCCTACGCCCGCAGGACAGTGCGTGGAACCGAGCGCAAGAACTACACCAACAAATTCCTGTGGGTACCCATTCCGCTGAACGAGGCCAACCGCCTCCGCTCGATCACCGGGGCCGACTGGCAGAATGCGGGTTGGTAAAATCAATAGTTTCAAGATTCACATCTTCAAGGATTATGATACATTTTATCAAATCGAAAATAATACCGGTGCTGGTTTATCTCGTGGCCGCATTGCAGGTCCACGCGCAGGAGGTTGCCGGAACGGCCACTGGTGTCGTGCGCAACGAATTTGGCCAGCCGCTCGCGGGCGTCACGATCCTCTCCGAAAATGGCCGGAACGGGACAGCCACCAATATCAAAGGTGAGTTTACCATGACTGTCGACGACGGCAGCAATGCGCTGGTATTTTCGCTTTACGGTTATGGCAACCAAAAAGTGGCTGTTTCCGACAAACCTGAAATGGAAGTGCGGCTTAAATGGGACGCGCACAAAAACGACGAAGTGGTACAACTTGGCTACACTTCCCAGCTTCGTAGCGAACTCTCGGGCGCGGTGTCGACGGTGAATGGCGAGGAACTTGAAAAATCGCCCGTCGCCAACCTGACGCAAACCCTCGCGGGCCGGCTTTCGGGACTTACTACCCAGGAGGCATTCTCGGAACTATCGCGTGCGACAACGAATCTGTCTGTCCGCGGCCTTTCCGCGGCGCGCACGAATGGCCCGCTCGTGATCATTGATGGCATTATGAATGCATACAACAGTAACCAGACAATGGAATACATCACCGCCAATGAAATCGAATCCATTACTGTGCTGAAAGATGCTTCAGCACAGGCGCTTTACGGCATTCAGGGAGCAAATGGCTTGTTGGTGATCACCACCAAACGTGGCCGGAGAGGCCCTCTGCAGATCAAAACACGCTTCGACCAGTCGATGCAGGAGGTGACAACCAAACCCGCATTCTACAATGCTGCCGAATATGCCGAAATGCGGAACCAGGCGGCATTGAATGACGGCCTGGGCGCGAATTATCTTTTTAGTCCACAGCAGATCGATGGTTACAGGTCTGGGCAGAACCCCGATTTGTATCCCAACAACAATTGGTATAAGCGCTATCTCAAAGATTTCGCAACCATGCAGCGCGCGAGCGTGAACGTCACAGGCGGAAACGACAAGGTGCAGTTTTTCTCGAATATCAATTTCATGCACCAGGGGGGCTATTTCAGAACCGACCAGACGCGCTATGATCCCAATGCGAACAACATCTGGGTCAACTACCGCTCTAATATAGACATGAGCCTGAACCGTTACCTGAAAGCATTCATCCGCCTCGCGGGTAATGTAAAGCGGGAACGTACGCCTGCGGGCGCGAGCAATGAAGCCGTGTATGCAAGCATTTTCCAGATTCCGCCGACCGTATACGGCCCGGTGACCCCGTCGACCATGAGCCCTTCCGGTGAAATTCTCGATCCCGGCGGCAAGGTCATTACCACCGAGAGGGTAGAATCGCCGACCTATGGTATGCTTAACCGCACAGGCTATACACGGCACACTGTTACCAATATCGTGTCGCAGTTCGGTCTTGCCCTGGACATGGGTTTTCTTACAAAAGGTCTTAACCTGACAGGCACATTGGCCTATCAGACCAATTCGGTGGGAAGCCTTTCCACCAAGCAGGATTATGAACGCTGGGTGCAAACTGGTGATTCGGCTTTGACTTTTACTAAAAAAGGAGCGCAGAACGATACGCCGCTGGCCTATTCCAAGGGGCATTCCTACTATTATCATCTCACCTATAATGTCGCGATGAACTACAAGCGCGATTTTGGCAGGCATCGGGTAGGGGCGATGGGCTATATGTTTTACCAGAACCTCACGAAAGCCGATAATTCGTCGCCCGGATTGTTACCCTACAACCGCATTAGTTCAGGTTTCGAAGCTTCGTATGGCTTCGATAACCGTTATCTGGTGAAGTTTGATGTGGGTTATTCGGGCTCCGAGCAATATGCCCGGAATGTACGGTACACCACCACACCGGCAGTTTCGGCAGCCTGGGTGATTTCAAATGAGGCGTTTCTAAATAGCAATGCATTCCTGACCAATCTGAAACTGCGCGCTTCCTATGGAAAAACGGCGAACGACCAAAGTGGCCTGATGCGTTTCGCGTACCTCGACAACGTGACCGTCAAAGGCGGTGGGCCGATCGGCTCGCTGCAATACCTGGTTGAGGAAGGGCAAGTAGGCAATCCTGCCATTCGCGCGGAAATTTCGAAGAAACAGAACTTCGGGATTGACTTGGGATTGTTCAATGCGATTTCCCTTTCCGTGGATGTGTTTAAAGAGCGGACGGATAATATGGTAGTTGGCGCATTGTCGACGATCCCACTTTACCAGGGTATTCCTTTGGAAAATTATCCTAAAATCAATGCGGGGATTTTCGAGAACAAAGGCGTGGATATTAATCTGGGTTATGCCAAAATGTTTACCAAGGACTTCTCCGTACGGGCCGGTTTAATGCTGAGTTATGCTAAAAACAAGATCATCAGTTGGAACGAGGCGCGCAAAACCGAGGACTATGTTTACCGCAAATGGGAGGAAGGATATGCTTTCGGACAGATGTTTGGCTATCAGGTCGATTACAGCAATGGAAACGGATTCTTCAACTCTCAGCAGGAAATCGACGCCAGCAATCTCGAATACAGCTTCGGCACCCCGCGCCCCGGCGACCTGCGCTATCAAGACCTGAACAGTGACGGTAAAATTGACGAGCGCGACAAGGCACCCGTCGGTACCGGGATCGTTCCGACCGTGATTTACGGCATTTCGGCGGGCGTTACCTACAAGAACTTCGATCTCAGCGTGCTCTTCCAGGGAGTAGGCAATTATTCGATGATGTACGGCGGGACAGGCGTCTTCGAAACCGATTACGACGGTGTTTTTGGCGATTTACATCGCAATGCCTGGACGCCTGAACGGTATGCAGCCGGTGGGAAGATCACGTCGCCGGCATTGTCGCTGGCCCGGACTGTCAACCACGAGGCGAGTGATTATTATCTGTACGACCGATCCTATGTGCGGCTCAAAAATGTGGAACTGTCGTACACGCTGCCGCTCGCAATGTCAAAGGTGATACGCGCCGATAAAGTGCGGCTGTTGGTAAGCGGGCAAAACCTCATCACATGGGACAAGATGAAATCCGGCGATTTTGGGCCCGAGGGTGCAGGTTACCTGGCTTTTCCAGCTTACCGGGTTTACAATGCGGGTATCAGTATGACTTTTTAAAACAGGTTTTTAGATATGAAAAAATATAAAATATTGCTGCTGAATTTCGCGGTAGCCGCCTTGCTGGCTGCCTGCAACGAGCAGCTTGACCTGCCCAGCGACGGCCGCATTACGATGGATCAGGTTTTTAGCGACTACAACCGGACACGCGGCTACCTCAATTCCTGCTACGGTTTCGTTCCGAAACCCTACATGGACAGGGCTTCTTTTACGGACGAGGCCCAGGACGCCGACGACATTACGCCGGGCTCGCGCTACATCGTCTGGTACGGAGGAAATGTGACTTCCACCACCTACGGCAAGAACTCAGCTGACGGCAATCCGTGGGGAGATTTGTATGAGGGCATCCGCAAATGCAATGTGTTTATAGAGAATATAAAAACAGCCCCCGTGTATGCAAGCGACGGTGAAAAGGCGGCCTGGACAGCCCAGGCGCATACATTGCGGGCATTGTATTATCTGCAACTCATCAAGCGGTATGGTGGCGTTCCCATTTTTAATAAGCCGCTTGAAATCGGCCATGATTTCTCGACCGACAAACGTGCGACATTTTCGGAGGTGGTCACCTTTATTCTCTCGGATTGTGACAAAGCATTATCGTACCCCGCAACGCGGGATGGTTTGCCCTGGGAAATTTATGATAATCAATATGGGATTATGACGCGGGCGGTGGCTTATGCTATCAAAAGTCAGGCGGTAACTTACGCGGCTTCTCCGCTTTGGAGCGATGGGACTTACACCTGGGCAAAAGCAACGGAGGTTAACGCCGAGGCATTGTCCCAATGCCTTGCTAACGGGTACAGGCTATTCGATGAAAAACCAGCGGCCAGCATTGCTCAAAACGCTTACGCGCTGTATTTCTTCACCAGTTCGAACGACCAGCGCGCTACCGATAAAGAAACAATTTACCATGCCGGAGATCCCATGCAGATTTGGCGGTATGCAGGCATGCCGACCAATCCTGGTATGGACCGAACCGGTCCCTGCCCGACGCAGGACCTCGTAGACGCCTACGAAATGGCGAACGGCGAAGCGCCCATTACCGGCTATTCCGATGAGAGCAGGACGTTTCCTATCATCAATACCAAATCAGGATACAAAGAAGACGAACCCTATGCAGGCCGTGACCCACGCTTTTATGCTTCCATTTATTACAATGGGGCGGTAAGGAATCTCGACCAGCCAAGTGGGAAGAAAGTAGAGACATTTGTGGGTGGTGCAGAGGAGATTTCGGATATCAACCGAAAGCATACGCGTACGGGCTATTATCTGCGTAAGTTCAACAACTTCCGATCGGGGCAGAACAATGACGCCGATGGAGCGATACGACTGCTCAGGCTTGCGGAGCTTTACCTGAATTTCGCGGAATCGGCTTACCAGTCGGCAGGACCGGATGTGGCGGTGAAGGCGGGGAGTTTCTCCATGTCGGCGCGGGACGCGGTAAATGCCGTCCGGACGCGTGCCGGGATGCCGGGCTTTCCGCTGGGTATGGGTAAAGATGCATTTGAGAAAAAATACCGCAACGAGCGGCGTGTCGAACTGGCTTTTGAAGAACACCGCTTTTTCGATGTACGCCGATGGAAAGTGCTCGATCAGACGGATCGTTTTGTGACAGGCATGCGCATTACCAAAAGCGGTTCCAATTTTGTCTACAAACGCTTCAAATTCCAGAACCGGAATGCTTTCTCGGACAAGTATTTAATGTATCCGATCGACCAGAGCGAGGTGGATAAGATTATTGGGCTGTCGGGGGTGGACTGGCAGAATCCTGGCTGGCTGGATTGACGGTGAGAGGCAGTCGCAGTTCCCCCGCCGTTGTTGATGAAAACACCGACAAGTCACCAACAATTGTGTAATGACATGTCGTAAAAACCTATACGAATGCAAAAATACATAACGCTATATCTTATAATAATACTTTTGGCCATGACACGTACTGTGCAGGCGCAGCCGCTTGCTGGTACGGACGACCTCGGCCGGACTTTACCACAAAACAATGCAGTGGGCGATCCGAAAGCGAACAGGCAAGTGGGAATGTTCTATTTCCTCTGGCATGATGTTGCCCCGGCCAAAGCCTGGGATTTAAACGAGATTGTGTCCAAGCACCCTGAAGTGCTCGAAGACTTTGACAACCCGCATTGGGGCGGCGATCCGAAGAATCTGGGCATGTATTATTGGGGCCAGCCTATTTATGGTTATTACAAAGCAGACGACTATTGGGTACACCTCCGCAGCGTTCAGCTTCTGGCCGACGCGGGCGTAGATTTCCTGGTCATCGACGCCACCAACCGTTTGACCTATCCCAAACAGGCCGATGTGCTCATGAAAGCCATGGACGCAGTGCGCGCCCAAGGCCGAAAAGCTCCTAAAATTGTGTTTTACACCAACACACAATCCGGCGAAACCATGCAGGAAGCTTATGATATGTTTTACAAAGAAGGTGCACCATACCGCCATCCCGATTGCTGGTATTTGCTCGACGGCAAGCCGCTTATCATCGGTATTACGAGTGAAGCCAAAGGCAAAAATTTTGAATCCTTTTTCAGATTCCGCGAATCGCAATGGCCGACCGAGACGCAGAAGGAAAATGGCTGGCCGTGGATTTCGTTCACCCGGCCGCAGAAGGTACATTATAATACAAAAGGGGAAGGTGAGATCATCAATGTGTCCGTTGCTCAGCACCCCAACCCTACGGCCGGGATGGGCGGTTCGGCATTCTATGGCAATATGGAAAACTGGGGTCGAAGCTATCGCAAGGGCTCACATGGTGATCCCAAGAAGGATATTGCTTATGGCTATAATGTGCGGGAGCAATGGGATTTTGCTATTAAACAAAACACCCCGTTTATCTACGTCACCGGCTGGAATGAATGGATCGCCGGTAAATTTCCAAGCCACGACAAGAACCCCGAACATTCCTGGTTTTGCGATCAGGCCAGCCCGGAATACAGCCGGGATATTGAACCTTCGTTGACGGCCGGTTTGAAAGATCATTACTATATGCAGCTGGTAAGCAACGTGCGCCGGTACAAAGGCGTGGAGGCAAACCCTTCCATTGGCCCAGCTCAAACCATCAAAAAGCTCGATGACTGGAAAGCCATAGAAGTGACCTACCGAGACTACACCGGCGACACGCAGGAACGCAACCACCCAGGCGCGCAAACAGAGCCTGCGCATGTATATGTGAACAAAACTGGCAGGAACGACTTCGATCAACTGAAAGTGGCGCACGATAGTAAAAATCTCTATTTCTATGCGCAAACTGCCGCTGAAATTAGTCCCAATTCCGGCGATAACTGGATGCGCCTCTACCTTGATACCGACCGAAAACCGAATACTGGCTGGAAGGGATACGATTACCGTGTTGTGGCGGGCAATACTTTGCAGCAATACCGCGCCGGCAACTGGCATGATGTGAAAAAAGTGGCTTACCAGGTTCAGGGCATTGGAATGATGGTCACTATTCCGCGCGCTTACCTCACCAATTTGAAGGCACCCTTAAATATGGAATTCAAGTGGTCGGATAATATGCAGGAGGATGGTAACCCGCTGGATTGGTATGTGAACGGGGACGTTGCGCCTGGGGGTAGGTTTAATTTTGTGGTAAATGAATGAATTGTCTGTGTTGGGTATCATCCCAGCAATGTCTTACGGTGCTCAGCACCTGATTTACTCTACCACGATAATTTCTACAAACATTATGGAGCTCTGCCCCTTCATTCAAGGCGATCAGGGCGCATAATGCCCGGTGCAGCGCACCGAAATATTTGTAGCCGCAGTATCATGGTGGCATCTATTGCGTATTAATATTTGAACCAATGAATTTGAAATACAGCCAGGTCTCGTGGATGTTCCTTTTGGGATTTCTTTGTACCGATACGTTCGCCCAAAACTACTCCGCCGAAGTAACCGCCACCGACGCGGTAGGCCGGAAATTGCCTGATCACAGTCAGGCCGGTGATTTGAAAGGGGACAAATTCGTAGGCCTTTTCTATTGGACCTGGCATACGCAGCAAGCCAAAAACAATCCGCCACTGAACGTCATAGAATACCTCGCCCGCTACCCGAAAGCAATCCATGATTTCAAAAATCCGGTTTGGCCGAAGCGAAACAGCCCGTGGTTCTGGGCCGAGCCGCTGTTTGGTTATTATGTTGATACCGACGAATGGGTGCTCCGGAAACATGCCGAAATGCTGGCCGATGCAGGTGTAGACATGATCATTTTCGATTGTACCAATGGCAATCTCACCTGGAAGGAGTCATATATAAAGCTATGTGAGGTTTTTACACAAGCACGAAAGGACGGAGTTAAAACGCCACAAATCGCATTTATGCTACCGTTCTGGGTGACGGATGGTGGAAAGGAGATTATCCGCGAAATTTATCGCGACCTTTATAAGCCTGCCAAATATAAGGATTTATGGTTTATGTGGAAAGGGAAACCGTTCATTATGGCAGATCCCGCATTTACCGAGACCATCAAAGGTCAGCCTGTGCAGATGGAACTGGAAAGGGAAATGCGTGAATTCTTCACGTTTCGCCCAGGCCAGCCGGTTTATAATAAAGGTCCGGAAAAACCCGACCATTGGGGATGGCTGGAAATTTTTCCGCAACACGGTTTTAAAAAGAATGCCGACGGCACTTTTGAGCAAGCGACTGTGGGCGTGGCGCAAAACTGGACCAAGGAACGTGGCCTGACCGCATTGAATGCGACCGGCTCCTTCGGTCGCAGTTATACCCACGCCAAAGGCCATATTACCGAGCCTGGTGCGGTGAATTACGGTCATAATTTTCAGGAGCAATGGGACAGGGCCTTAGAGATTAACCCGGAACTTGTATTTATTACAGGCTGGAACGAATGGATCGCCGGCCGCTACGACGTGTGGCAGCAGCAAACCAACGCATTTCCAGACGAATTCGATCAGGAAGGAAGCCGCGACATTGAGCCGATGAAAGGAGGGCATGGCGATAACTATTATTATCAAATGGCCGCCAACATCCGTCGTTTTAAGGGATTGCCTGCGCCGAAACCTGTTTCAGCATCTGTATCTATCAAAATTGACGGACAGTTCCGCGAATGGAATAAGGTTACCCCCGTATTCGAAGCGCATAAGGGCAGCACCGTTCACAGGAACAGTCCTGGCTGGGGGAGTATGGTATATCGCAATAATACCGGGCGCAACGACATTGTGCTATCCAAAATGGCACGGGATCAGGAGCACATCTATTTTTATGTGGAAACAGCGCAAGCCCTTACACCCCGGACCGATGCGGGGTGGATGCGGCTTTTTATCGATATCGACCGTGACAAGAATACGGGTTGGGAGGGCTACGACTTTGTAATAAACCGCCTTAATCCAGGTCAGAAAGCCATTATTGAAAAGACCGACGCGGGCTGGAACTGGCAAAAAGCGGGCGAGGTGGCATATGCCGTTTCCAAAAACGGGCTGGAAATCAAAGTTCCTAAATCCGTATTCAGCATTGACGGTGAGCCAAACTTCGAATTTAAATGGAGTGATAATATGCAGGACGACGGAGAGGTGATGGATTTCTGGTTGAATGGGGATGCGGCGCCAGGTGGGCGGGGGAATTACTGGTACAAGGCAGGATCTAATTAAAATCCTGACAATCATAGTAAAATAACATAATGAACAGGTTTATTACCATTATATATCCTGAACCTTGCTTTTCCTCCTGAACGTATGGTGACAATCCGATGCACAGTCAAAACCGGTCTGGCTATGCTGACCGCCTCTCTGCTGTTCCACGCACAAAGTTGTAAACCTCCCCAAAATAAACCCGGTAATAATGTAACGGTCGCCACTGCGGTCCAGCAGACGCCGACGGACATTTACGCCGAGCATGTCCGGACCAGCAGTTTCAAAACACCGGAAGAGGAGCGACTGAGTTTTGTGTTGCCCGAGGGTTTCGAAGTGACATTATTTGCTTCTGAACCGGATATCACCAAGCCGATGAATATGGAATTCGATGATCGCGGAAGGCTGTGGGTAACGCAATCGTCGGAATATCCCGTGGCGGCGGGCACCAGTGACGGGACAGACCGCATCACGATTCTGGAAGACAAGAATGGCGACGGCCGGGCAGATGTTTTCACCCACTTTGATGACAACCTCAACATCCCGATCGGTATCATGCCGGTTGCAGATGGTGCCGTTGCATACAGCATTCCCAATCTCTATCATTTCAAAGACAACGATAACGACGGCAAAGCAGACACCCGAAAAATCTTGCTTAGCGGCTTTGGGCATAAGGATACGCACGGGATGGTAAACAACCTCATGCGGGGATACGATGGCTGGCTGCATGTATGTCACGGGTTTTCCAATGTGTCGGTGGTTGCGGGGACGGACGGCGATTCGATCCGGATGACTTCCGGGAATACTTTCAGGGTAAAAATGGATGGCAGCCATGTGGAGCAAACCACTTTCGGGCGCGTCAACCCTTTTGGTTATGCATATGATGAGAAGGGTTTTTTGTATTCGGTGGATTGCCATACAAAACCTATTACGCAACTCATTTTCGGCGGGGAGTATCCGCATTTTGGTAAAAAAACACCTGTCGGGCTTGGTTTCGCTCCGGCGATGATGACTTATGATCTGGGTTCAACTGCATTGGCTGGGCTTGTTTATTACACGGGAACCCAATTCCCGGCCAAATACCGTAACAGCTTTTTCACGGGAGATGTGGTTACCTGCCGTATCGACCGAAACACAATCACATTCAATGGTTCTACACCTTCCTCTAAAAAGGAAGAGCCATTGCTGGTAAGCAAAGATCCGTGGTTCAGGCCCGTAGATATCAAGGTGGGGCCAGATGGCGCTTTATACATCGCCGATTTTTACAACCGTATTATCGGGCATTATGAGGTCGCGTTGAACCATCCGGGGCGCGACAGGGTAAGCGGGCGAATCTGGAAAGTAACCTATACAGGTACCGAACAACATGAAAACCTGCCCGTTACTGACTGGTCGAAAGCCACATTAGAGCAATTGTTGAACGGGTTGAAACATCCCCAGCTCAATACCCGGTTGAAGGTAGCCGACCGGCTTGTGGATACGTGGAAAGGGAAGGCAGTCGGCCCGGCGAAAGGTCTTCTGACACAAAACGCAACCGATCCGACTTCCTATGTGCATGTATTATGGATACTGCACCGGCTCGGGGTGCTGGATGACAGATTGCTTGATAATGCGTTAAAGCATAATGAGTTGGACGTGAGGATACATGCGCTACGCATTTTGAATGAGCGAGAAACCCTTTCAGAAGGACATTACAGGCAGGTTGCCGAAGCATTGAAGAGCACCGATCCGTTTCTACAGCGCATGGCAGCGGAAGTGCTGACACACTTCCCAAAATCGGAGAATCTCGCATTGCTGATGGATCTTTACGAAAGAACACCGCAGGAAGATACCCATTTGCGTTACACGGCCCTGCTCGGTGTTCGGGATAATCTCAAAAATCCGAGTGTGGTGTGGCGCCTTCCGGCTATGCAATGGAACGATCGCCAGATGTCCTTGCTCAACAGAGCATTGCTCGATATTCCTTCTTCGGCTGGTGCAGCATTCATACTTGATTATACACTTACGCATGAGCTGGACCAGAAAGACCTTTTGAATAATCTTGAATACATCGGGCGGCTGGCAGCGCCTTATCAGGTCGAAAAAGCAATCGATCTGATCGACGTGAGATTTATAAATGAACCTGAGACGCAGCTTTCGCTTTTCCGGACGATCCAGGCGGGAGTAAGGCAGAGCGGGGCATCGCCGAGCCCGAAAATGGTGGCATGGGGCGAGCGCCTGGCCGGAAAGTTCTTAAATAACATTTCTGCCGAAACCGATAGCTGGAAGATCAGGAGGGTTGTCAAAAGTGCTGATCCCGTTAACTCGTGGACCGTTTCGGAGCGGTTCCTGGTGGATGTAATGCCTGCTTTCCATATCATTTTAAGTGAGAAGGGAGGTTATATCCCGCAGTCGGCACTGTACTCGGTGCCATTTCAACTGCCGGAAACGTTGAAAATGAATGTTTTTGACAATGATGTACATAACAGGGCGGATAAAAAAGGTGTTTCTAAAAACTCTGTGAAAATACGGCTGGCGGAAAGCGGTAAGGTCGTTGCTGAATACAGGGTCAATCAGACGGAACCAATGCGGTACAAGGACCTTATCCGGAATGCGACGTTCAATCTGTCGGCCTATGCGGGTCAAATGGGTTATATCGAGGCGGTAGACAGTTCACAGACCGGCTCCGTCGGAATCGGTCAGTTTGAACCCGCGGTGGTGGCCATTCCTGAAAAGGGTCCCTCTACCACTTCCGACCAGCGCATAGCGGCAGCGGAAATTGCCGGAGAGTATCGGATAGTATCCCTGGAACCGTCGCTTCGCTCCGTTTTGCAAGCGAAATGGATGGATTACTCAGTTCGAAGCGCAGCGGCAGGGGCCTTAATGAATATCGATCCTCAGAATAATGTGAATGTGCTGTCGGATGTTTTCAATGACCCGGCGGAGTTGCCGACATTACGGGAGAAGTTGGTTGTAGCGATGGGACAAGCAGCGTCGCCTTCGGTTTATGAGAATTTGAAAAAGCAACTGGCAAGCGGCGCACGGAATCTTCAGATTGTGATCGCCTCAGTGCTCGCTAATACATCGGAGGGCATCGGTTATTTGTTAAGCGCATTCAAAGATGAGGAGCTGGGCGCGGATATCGCTGCGGAGATTTCCGTTCAGGAACGTCTTACCACCAATGCGGATGCAAGCCAGCAGACGCAAATGCGGGAATTACTTGCCACCGGCGCAAACGAACGGGCAGAACGCCAGAAGCTGATCGATGCACGCATTGCCAATTTCAAGCCGGCGACAGCTTTTTCGGACGCCGGCAAAGTGGTTTTTGTGCAGAATTGCGGTGGTTGTCATCAGATTCAGGGCTCCGGCGGGCTAGTGGGACCTCAGCTTGACGGTATCGGAAACTGGGGCCACAAAGCATTAACCCAAAAAATCCTTGACCCCAACAGGAATATAACTGAGGCATTTCGTACTTATACTATCACATTGAAAAATGATAAGACCCTTACCGGCTTATACCGCCGGACCGAAGGCGAAACAATGGTGTTCGCGGACATGGCGGGGCAGGAGTTTGCTGTTGTAAAAAGCGATATAAAGGAATACCGGGCTTCTAAATACACTTTGATGCCCGACCAGTTCCGTAATATCATTCCGGAAAAGGACTTTTATGCATTGCTGGACTATCTGCTGGGGGTAAAATAATAGTTTTAAGTATTAATCCTAACCCATAAACCTGATGATTTTGACCGGAAGAGTTTTGAGATGGCTTTGTTTAATCAACATAATCGTCCTAACAGGATCTAGTGTTTCAGCGCAGACAAAAGCGAAAGGCGGATCGGCCACCACTTTCAAAAAGACCGAATTGACCAAAAAATTCATTGCAGAAGGAGCCGCGATGGGCGATGTCAATAAAGACGGTAAAAAAGATATTCTTTCCGGAGCCTACTGGTTCGAGGCACCGTCCTGGAAGGCGCACGAGCTGGCCAAACCGGATTCGTTCATCGTTAATGGCAGTTACAGCGATTCTTTCCTGGATTTCGCAATGGATGTGAACCAGGACGGGTGGATCGACCTGATCCGTATCGACTGGCCGGGCAAAGCAGCTGCCTGGCATGAAAACCCACAAAACAAGCCAGGCCATTGGCCGATGCATACCATCTATTCATCCGTTGGAAACGAGTCGCCACAACTGGTGGATATCGACGGTGACGGTCGGCCGGATCTGCTTTGCAACGATCCGACGGGTAAAAAAGTGATCTGGTTGAAATCTCCTTCGAAAAAGGGGGAAACGACCTGGGAGAAATACGTCATCAGCAACGATCCGAACAATTCAACGCATATGTACACACACGGGATTGGTTATGGCGATATTAATGGCGATGGACGCAAGGACGTGCTGGTCAGAAACGGCTGGTGGGAGGGACCTGCGGAAGGCCCGGCCAAATATCCCAAGGATAAAGACTGGAAATTTCATCCGGCCGATCTGGGGCAGGATTGCTCACAGATGTATGTGCTGGATCTGAATGGCGACGGATTGAACGACGTCCTGAGCGCCTCCGCTCACAACTATGGCATCTGGTGGCATGAGCAGAAAATGGAAGGAAAAGAGACTGTCTGGATCCATCACGACATCGATAAAACCATATCTCAAACGCATGGTTTGACATTGAAGGACCTTAATGGCGACGGGCATCCCGACTTTATTACCGGTAAGCGCTATTTCGCACACAATGGTAACGATCCGGGCGAATTCGAGCCCGCATTCATTTCGTGGTTTGAATACAAGCCAGGCAAGGTCCCGACCTGGCTCCGGCACGATATTGATGACAACTCGGGTGTAGGCTTACACGTTACCGTGGAAGACTTGAATGGCGATGGACTGCTGGACATTGTCACCGGCAACAAAAAAGGCGTACGCATTTTCACACAGCAAAAAGGGAAGTAAACATCAATGAAGTTCGGTATCAATACCTACCTGTTTTCTTCACCATTCACGAACGAAAGCACCTCTTATTTTCCTCAGTTTAAAGATTGGGGCTTCGATTTTGTAGAGATAGCGTTGGAGGATCCTGCGAATATTGATCCGCAACTGGTTAGGAAAGCACTGGACGAAGCAGGACTGGAATGCAGGTCGGTATGTGCGGCGACAGGTCCGGGGCGTGACTTGCGTGGCACGCGGAAAGACCAGGTAACGGCGATCGAGTATGTGGAGGCGCTTATCCGCATCGCACCTGTGCTGGGTAGCAAGCTGATTGCCGGTCCGATTTACTCGGCCGTTGGCAGGGCCGAGCTGGTACCCGACGACGAGAAGCGAAAACAGTGGGAACTTGTTGTGAATAATCTTAAAGTGCTCACTGATTTTGCAACAATGCACGGCGTAAAGCTTGCTATTGAGCCTCTTAATCGTTATGAGACCGATTTTATCAATACGTGTGATCAGGCTCTGCGTATGATCGAAGACGTAGGCAGCAACGCATTGCAAGTACATCTGGATACTTTTCATATGAACCTGGAAGAAAAAGACCCGGCCCTTGCCATCAAAAAAGCCGGTAACAAGCTAGGTCTTCTGCATGCATCTGGTAGCGACCGTGGTACACCCGGTAATGACCAGATCAACTGGGACCGCATTTTCGCTGCATTGGATCGCATCCATTACCAAGGCGATATCGTCATCGAATCTTTTACGCCGGATGTAAAAGTTATAGCCAAAGCAGCTTCCATTTGGCGGCAAGTGGAGCCTTCGCGAGAAGCGATTGCTGTTGACGGGCTGCGGTTTTTGCGGTCGCTGGCGTTTTAGCTCGTGGATCATTCGGTTGGTGCCATTGCACAGTCAACCTGGATGTTTAGCATCCGCAGTGGGAATAGGTGCAGGGATTTGGTATTATTGTGAAAACGAACAGGCTTATGATCACAAGTTTCGACCAGCTGGATCTTACCAAACAATACACCTACGCTGACTATCTTAAGTGGCAATTCAAGGAGCGTTTGGAACTGATTAGGGGATACATTTACAAAATGTCCCCGGCTCCGTCGCGTCGGCATCAGGAGGTTGTATTCAATTTAAGCGGGTTCATTTGGAGTCATTTGAAAAGCAATCCATGCCGGGCATATGCAGCTCCATTTGATGTTAGATTGCCGATTAAAGACAAAAAAAGCAATCAGGAAATCACTACTGTTCTACAACCTGATCTTTGCGTAGTCTGCGATTTGTCAAAACTGGACGACCGAGGTTGCCTTGGTGCGCCGGATCTGGTAATTGAAGTTCTTTCTCCGGGAAATACCTCGAAGGAAATGAACCACAAGTACAATGTGTATGAAGAATGCGGAGTACGAGAATATTGGGTTGTCTACCCAGACTATGAACACGTTATTGTTTATTTGCTTGATCAGGACGGTAAATTTGTGGGGCAACATCCTAAAAATATTGGTGAAATTTTGCAATCAGCCGTTTTTCCCGATCTTGCCGTCAACCTTTCAGAAATCTTTGCTGAATAAAAGAAACCCCGAAAGTCAATCTCCGGGGTTTCTTTTCAATATATGTAAATCACACAGTCACTTCAGCTTCGAGATGCGAGGCGCTCAAATGTAGCACTTCGGTAGTCCATGCGCGGGTTTTTATCGCCAGGTCTTTTTCTTTTGAAAGTGATTTTCCGAATGATGGGATAATCTTTTTGAATTCGCGTTGCCATTCCGGGCTTTTGGCTTCTGGAAAACATTTATGGATCAATTCGAGCATGATCGATACGGCTGTGGATGCGCCCGGCGATGCGCCTAGTAATGCAGCCAGGGAGCCGTCCGCAGCAGTCACCATTTCGGTACCGAATTCCAGAACACCGCCTGCCTTTTTATCTTTCTTAATAACCTGAACACGCTGTCCCGCTGTTTCAAGGTCCCAATCTTCCAGTTTAGCCTCTGGGAAGTAGTCTCTCAATGCTTCCAGACGATCTTGCGGTGACTGCCTTACCTGATCGATTAGATACTTTGTCAGCGGAATGTTATGCAAACCGGCCGCAAGCATTGGCTTAATATTATTGAGCTTAATGGAAAGCGGGAGATCCAGATATGAACCGTTTTTCAAAAACTTGGTAGAAAAGCCGGCATATGGCCCGAATAGTAATGCTTTTTTACCGTCGATAATGCGGGTATCGAGGTGAGGGACGGACATCGGAGGCGAGCCTACCGAAGCCTTACCATATACTTTGGCCTGATGCTTTTCAATGATTTCCGGCTTATTGCAAACGAGCCATTGACCACTTACAGGAAAACCACCGAAACCTTTTCCTTCCGGGATATTCGATTTTTCGAGCAAAGGCAGAGAGCCCCCTCCTGCACCGATGAATATAAATTTGGCGCGCACCCCACTTTCCTTTTTCGTTGCGCGATCTTTTACCTCGATCTGCCAGGAATTATCCTTATTGCGCTTTAGATCATCTACTTCATAATTGAGAAAAAGATTGACACCATCTTGCGTTTCAAGGTAATCGAACATCGCCTTGGTTAGCGCGCCAAAGTTGACGTCGGTGCCCAATTCCATACGGGTAGCGGCTACTTTTTCGTCTGCATTCCGGCCGTCCATCGTTAGTGGCGCCCAGTCTGCGATCACGTCCTTCTCCTCGGTGTATTCCATTCCGTGAAAAAGGTGATGGCTTGTCAAAGCCTCATACCGTTTGCGGAGATACTCTACGTTTTCTTCACCCCAAACAAAACTCAGGTGTGGAATATTGTGGATAAATGTATCAGGTGAATCGATCACCCCATTTTCAACAAGAAATGACCAAAACTCCTTGGAGACTTCGAACGACTCGGCGATCTTGACGGCTTTTTTGGTTTCAATAGAACCGTCGGCCAGCTGGGGCGTGTAGTTCAATTCACAGAAGGCGGAATGGCCGGTGCCAGCATTGTTCCATGGATCTGAGCTCTCGGCGGTTACGCGGTCAAGGCGTTCGAAGATGGAAATGGTAATGGAAGGACTAAGCTTTTTTAGCAGAACCCCGAGCGTAGCGCTCATAATGCCTGCCCCAATCAAAACCACGTCAGGTGAGCTCGTTTTTGAAGACTTTTTGGTATTCATCACGAAAAAAAGTAAATATGGTAAGAGGGCCTAAGCCCGGAAAAGTACAAATTGCTATTAGGTAACAATCATCCTAACAATATTTGTTTCGAAAATAGTATAATTCCAAAAATAAAAATTAAGAGGTATCGCAAGTTCTTTGCAGGGGGCAATTAAAACTTGGATTGTTTTAATAATTGGAAATATGGACGAACATTAAGCAAGAGAGGCAGCGCATTTGCGCTGCCTCTCTTGCTTAATGTTCGTCGCCTGATTTTTATTTGTCAGCCGTAATAACGCGCACATTTGCGCCCAGAGATTTTACAGTCGCCTCGTAATCCGTCCAGTCGACGCTGCCGTTCAACCTGTACTTTTCAGCGGGAACAATAATCGCTTTAACGTCTTGAAAATCTCGCTCAGGAGCAGTCGCTTGGTCCTCCGACCAACTTATCGGGTCGACCACCACATAGAATCTGGTATCGAAATACTGGCTCCATGCGTTGAAATTGGTGAACTTAGTATCTGTATCAAATTTCACGACACCTGGCACAGCATAGTATCTGTTTTGGCTTTTGACATAGGTTAGGACAGCGCTTTTAGAGATTAGCACAGAATCAGCAGCTGTCAGACCTGACTTTCCTAAGACGTAGCCGCCTTGATAACTTTTAACTGGACCGGAGGAAATCATCAAAGCTCCAACACCGTCTTTGCCATCCTCTCCATTAACTCCGGAGTCCCCTTTTGGTCCTTGCGCCCCTGCCGGTCCCTGTGCCCCTGCCGGTCCTGCGGGTCCTACGTCGCCTTTGTCTCCGTCGCAGCTTACGAAAATTACAGCAATCAAAATCGGTAAGATAAATGTTAACTTTTTGAGCATAGTCAAGATGAGTTTAGTTAAAATAAAGCCATATGGCGCAAAGTAACTGAAAAAATAACAATTGTTATAACTGAAACGTATATGCGTTCATTTATCAAAAACGTTTACATAGCGGGCGGTACCCGATATTCATGAAAAGGAACAATAAAATCATGCCATTTATCAGGAAGTTGCTATGAGCTTTTTTAAGGATAAGAAATTAGGGAACATCTCATGAAAAAATGATATTTTTATGCATGAATTGTATATAAAAGGCTTATTGTCATTTATTTTACCAGTTATAGCACTATAATATAAATACATTATGAACAAATTTACTTTTACGAAAACCTTCTTCTCTGTTCTGTTTTTATCCTTGTTGGTTTGTGGTGAAGTATGCTCGCAGGGCACGCCATGGAATGGGACATTTGGAAATGAGTGGTTACAAGGGAAGTACAATCAGAAATGGCTCCGTATTGGCGTCACGGTCAGGGGAGTTCACCGCGTAACCTTGCCAGCAGGATTTTTGAGTGGCGCGGATCCTGCCAAATTACGATTGTTTCATCGCGGACTGGAGGTTGCGCTGCTTAAAGCAAATACCACTGAAATCGAATTTTACGGATTACCCAACGACGGATCTTCCGATTCCCTGTTGTACCGGCCTACAAGCTCACGCATCAATCCGTATTATAGCATGTACTCCGACGAAAGCTCTTATTTTCTCACTATCGATCCTGATAATGGCAAAAGGGCAGTTACGGAAACGATCAGTGATGCTACCGGCGCCAACGTGCTTACTTCTCATGATGGAATGGATCGTACGGTTTATTCAAATCAATATACACATGCGTCTCAGGTATCCCTGCGCCCCACCAACTTGAACAGCTTCATGGAAGAAGGGCAGACAAGGACCGGGACAGCGCTTGACGACAATGCAGCGGATACTATTTACAGTGCGTTTCCTATTGCACTCAAAAAGAGAGTGGGGAATGATCCGGTAACAGTAAAAATATTAATGGCTGGTCGTTCCGATTACATTCCTAACGGCGCGAATCCAAGGAATTTTCACATTTATATTGGCCAGAGTGCATCGACCCTAAGACACGACGGCCAGATTTCTGTTTCCGGCTTCAACTATGGTGAGTATTCATTTACCGTACAGCCGGGAGATCTTAGCCCAACGAATGAAGGACGGCTTGGTTTCAGATCAGATGCTCCGCTTCAGGCGTTATATTATGACTATTTTTCAGTGACCTATTATGCGATCAGTTACAAGCAAGAGATAGATATGCGGGGTCTGGCATCCTATGAATTTAATTTCCCGGCTGCCGCACAAGGAACAAAAAACAAGATCGTTGTCACAACACCTGCATCAAATGCGAAATTTTACGATGTTTCGGATCCGTACAATGTAAGGATCATCAACGGGCCTGCTAATAATCTTATTTTCACCAGGCCCAATGGAAAGCCCCTGAAACTATGGGCATCCAATGTGACTACGATTGTAGCCCCAGCTAAAATCACCTCAACTCAATTTAGTGTAATTAATAAGGCAGACTACGATTATCTGATAATAAGTAACGACGTGTTGCTGAGCGCATCCGATTCTCTTGCCAAATATCGCAAAGTCGAAACTCCCGGTAGAAAATTCAAAACCGGAGTATTTAAAATCAGGGATCTTTATAACCAGTTCAATTATGGAGAGCCAAGCCCGCTGGCTATCAGACGTTTCGTCGATTACATGATTTCGGACGGAAATAAAGACCGCTTTTTGATGTTAATGGGTAAATCGGTCACCCGTAACGACAGGATCACGAAGGAACTTCCTAATGAAGTCCCAACCTTTGCATTTCCCGGCTCCGACATTCTTCTAATCGAAGGCCTTCAGGGGACGCCAAAGGATGTGCCCGCTATTCCAGTAGGACGGCTGCCAGCAGTGGTAAATGCAGATGCCCTGGCGTATCTGGATAAGGTCAAGAGTTATGAAAAAACCAGCTCAGGGATTGCATGGAAAAGAAATGTCATACATCTCAGTGGGGGAAAGACACAAGCGGAAATTGATGACCATTCAGCAAACCTGGCCAATGTAGCCGGAATGGTAACAAACCCTGCGAAGTTCAAGGGAAATGTGGTTGCATTGAAAAGAACGGATCTATCGGACCCGCTTAACGGGCAGCAGTTGGATACGTTATACAAATATGTAAACCCTGGCGTGGGGATGATCACATACTTTGGACATAGTGCTCCATACCGTACCGACTATAACTTCGGTTACGTTTCGGACCCTGCAAAACAGTTTAACAATCCAGGCAAGTACCCGATTATGTTCTACAATGGATGTGACATCCTGAACGTTTTCTCGAACAACTTTGCCACAACAGTTAACGAGTCCACTTCGCGCCCTCAGTCGCTCGACTGGCTGCTGACCGCCAATAAAGGCGCAGTAGCAGTTTTTGGCAATACATGGGCTGGATATGCATCCAGCTGCAATAACTATCTACAGCGGATCTACGCTGCAATTTTCAATCAAAGCGATAAGGACCGGAAGAGCATCGGTGAGATGATGAAAGATGTTGCGCTTCAAACGAAACTGAGCGCCGGTTACCGAGTGGGGTATGAAAATGCCCGGCTGAACATCGAATATATTGCGGACCAGGCGCAGATCCATCAGACATTGCTGTTGGGAGATCCTGCTTTGAGGGTTCTAATTTCTACCGAAGGTGGGCTTCCTGTGGATTTGGTATCGTTCTCTGCTAAACTTGCAACAGTTGACCAGGTGGATGTTGCGTGGAAAACTGCTTCCGAAACGAATAACAGCCACTTTGTCCTCGAAAGAAGTTATAACGGAAAGAACTTTGAAACGCTGGCCAGAATTGAAGGCAAAGGCAATACATCTGTTGAAACGACCTACACTTTCCGCGATAGCAAGCCACTTCCCGGCGTAAGTTACTACCGTTTGAAACAAGTAGATGTGGCGAGCATCGATGCCGAGGGTAATGAAGTGGAAGGAAAGTCGACATTATCAAGGATTGTTTCCGTAGAGCGGGAAGGGACGAGTTTGTTAAAAGTGTACCCAAATCCATCTTCTGATGTATTTAATATCCGGATCGACGCGCCCGTTAGCTTGTCTAAATGGAGTGTTGTGGACAATTCGGGTAAAATCAGAAGAACTGGTTCAGGAGATAGTGCCGACTTATCGAATTTGCCAACAGGCTCTTACACGTTGAAAATAGTAACATCAAATAATGATGTCTACTTTAAAAAAGTAATTAAAAAATAAGTTTCTGAGCGAGATGCACACTGTCTATTCCAAAAAAGCGCTTTTAGTTTCTATTATTCTGTTGCTCCTTGGCTGCTTAAGTATCAAAGATGCCTCCGCACAATGGACGGCCCCGTATGCCAATAATTGGATCAGCTATGGTAAACCTTATGTCAAAATAGGAATTACTAAAAAAGGAGTGCACAGAATTGCGGTTGCTTCACTGCCCAAAGAATTTCAGGTGATAGCGCCGGAAAAATTGCAGCTTTGGCGAAGAGGCAAACAGGTATCGCTGTTAAGTGCATCCAAAACGGAGATCTTATTTTATGCCCTTCCCAACGATGGTGCAAGCGATTCTTTACTTTACAGGCCTATGAGCTCTCGTCTGAATCCATACTTCAGTCTGTATTCGGACGAGGGGGCCTATTTCCTTACCAATGCAGATGAAGCTGGCAAAAGAGCACCGGTTATTAACCAGGCGCCCGATAGTAAGCTTACAGTGTTGCCTGCGCATGATGAAGTCATCACCTCTCTCTTTCAAACAGACTATTCGCTAAGTGCGGAAAGTTCAAACCGTGCTGACTTTTTCAATAGCTTTTTCGAATTAGGTGCCAGCCGGACTGGTAAGTTTCAGGCAGTTGCAACAACACTCACTAACGCTTTCACTTTGACAGGCCAGACCAGTGATCTAGGCAATGCTTGGGTAAAACTTCTGGTTCATGGACGAAGTAATAACACACGCAATATTGAAGTCTACATAGGGAAAGATGCGCAATCCCTGCGTAAAGTTGGGTTGATCAGCAATGCTGGCTTTTCGGGCTCCGAATACACATTTGCATTGGCTCCAGGTGATGTCGACGATGCGAAGAAGGGAATATTTACTTTAAAGAGCGTCAGCGCCGAAAAATACGATGGTTTTTCTCTGGCTTATTTTTCAATAGGCTACCGGCAGCTTTTGAACATGAATACTGCCAAAACTAAAGAATTCAGGTTGTCGGCAGCCGAAGCAACCTCGGCTTGGAGCCGTCTGCGAATTGAGGGCGTTACAGCCGGATCCAGGGTGCTAGCGATGGCGGATGACGATAATCCCGCTATTCTTGAGGGATCTTATGAGAATCTGATGGTTCCGCGCACGATCGGTAAAAAGCAAAGAATACTTGTTACCAGCGAGGTGACAGATGTGGCAGCGTCCAAGATGAAGGCGATGACCTTCATACCATTTAGCCCCAAAAATACAAATTACATTATTGTGACGTCCGAAAACCTAGCCGATGGAGCGAATGCATATGCTACCTATCGTGCTTCCGTCGCAGGAGGTGCTTTTAGGCCGCTTGTAGTTAAGATTACCGATATTTACAATCAGTTCAACTACGGAGAGCCGAGCCCGCTGGCTATCAGGAAGTTCATGGCATATATGCTGAATGAGGGAGGAACGGATAAGAATCTTTTCCTAATCGGCAAGTCGACCACACGCGTAGAGCGGATGAAGAGGGAACTGGCTGACGAAGTGCCGACCGTGGGTTATCCGGGATCGGACATTCTTCTTGTCGATGGTCTTGCCGGAGCGCCCCGGGACGTTCCAGCGGTTCCGGTTGGAAGATTTGCAGCCATTACGAATCAGAACGTACTAGACTATCTTGAAAAAGTAAAAGAGTATGAAGATAATTCAGATGGCGAATATGGATGGAGGAAGAATGTACTCCATTTAAATGGTGGTAAAAATGTCGGTGAAATCACGCAGTTGCGGGATCTTCTCGCTGATCTTGTTCCCAATGTCGAGACAGGGGTGATGGGAGGCAAGGTGACGCCGTATGTAAAACAGCGGGCTATGGCAGAGGTGGAATCAGTCAACATCACACAAAATGTCAATACCGGCGTCGGATTGATTACCTATTTTGGTCATGGATCTCCGATTCTTACGGACCTTGATATGGGTTATATCACAGATGCTGCCAGGGGCTATAACAACCGTGGAAAGTATCCGATGATGTATTTCAATGGGTGCGGGGTTGGTAACATTTTTAGTGGCCGCTTTAATTTAAATCCACCTAACCCTACGGCCAGTGACCGTATCACATTGTCGCTGGACTGGATGTTAGCACCTAAGCGCGGCGCCATTGCAGTAATTGCAAACTCGTTCGAGAGCTTTGTCAGCCCGTCGTCCAACTATTTGCAACAACTTTACGCGGCTATGTTTGTCAATGAGAAGACGTACCACATGCCGATCGGAAAAATACAACTCGAGGTTGCAAAAGTGATCGTGTCGAAGGCTAACGATAGGTACAACGTCGCTAACGTTCATCAATCGTTGCTGCAAGGTGACCCGGTACTCAAACTGGTGACACTCGACAAGCCCGATTATGCCGTAAACCCGGTTGATGGGCTTACATTGTATTCGGAAAGTCCGGACAAGACGATCGAAAATTCGGATTCTATCAAAGTGGGGATAGTGGTATCCAATTTGGGTAAAAACGTTTCAGGACTTACTATACCAGTTGAAATTACGTATTTGTCGAAGGCGAACAGTGTTACTAGGGAATTGCTGGTGAAATCGTTTCCACTCAGCGATACGCTTAATGTGTCGTTTGCTAACACAAAGAACATAGAATCCGTTAGGATTTCTGTCGACCCCAAAAAGAGCATTGTTGAGCTGAATGAGCAGAATAATATTACAATGTTCTCATTCAATTGGGATGCGATCAAAGGGGAAAGTCTGGTGTCTGCGAAGGACTTGATAGCACCTTTACTAACAGTAAAAATTAATTCGCAAATTCCTCGCCAAGATCAGACTTTTACCCCCAATCCGGAAATTTTGGTTACTGCCACTGACGACCGTCGATTCTCACCTGATACGTCTTTGGTAGACATTTTCATTAAGAGATGCGGTACAGACTCCTGCGATTTCAATAAGGTTGAATACTCGAAGTCAAATATTGAATTGCGCTCTGTAGATGAAACTTCTTTCGAATTAAAGCTGTCGACTACTGATTTGGTGCCAGGTGTTTACGAAATGCTTGTAAATGTTCGTGATAGTAGTGGAAACGTCAGTCCGGCTACTTACCGTGTGAAATTCAAAGTAGCGGAGCAAGATCCGTCGGGACCTGAAATGATTGTGAGCCCGAATCCTGCGTTATCCTATGCCAAATTTGAAATCAGGAATGTTTCCCGTGCAGAAGTAAAGTCGGTAAGATATATTATTTATAACAGCCTAGGTACCGTTGTTAGAGACTTTCAGGCTGGCTTGATAAGCTTGTCGCCAGATAATGTGTGGTATTGGACTCCCAATCTGGAGCGATCGGGCTTATACACTTACAAGGTCATTTTGGCAGGAGAATCGGGAAATACGGTGAAGACACTTACAGGTAAGCTTGTGTTGCTACGGTAGTCAAGACCTTCTATGTCTTACTTTCATTTAACCATTCGAGCCAAAGCGCGATGGAGATAGTTCGCGCAATATGAAACCAAGTGTTCATTTTGTGTGTATACGGGACTTTGTCGTTTTTAAGCAAAGATATTTGATGTGCAAAACTTGCAGGGTCGATGTAATGCCAGATCTCGTTTGAATCACCCAAAAGACTTGTAGCTTGCTGATACATCCTGGATATTACATCCTGTGCACGATGTCCCACATGTGTTTTTGTACTTCTGCACCGGACTTCTTCCGGCAATATTCCCTTCATTGCTTGCCGAAAATGACTTCTCCCGATCCCATCCCCGAACTTCATGACATCGGGTACAGCGAGGCATAGCTCGAAAAGGTCACTGTCGTAAAATGGAGAGGCGTCGGCTATTCCGTGATGTTTGCTTAAAAAGAAACTTTGCTCATTGGAGAACATTGTCTGGGCGTTGTATACGTCTCGCAACGCTTGTATTTGCTCTGCCGAGGCACCAGTTTCCATCAATCCGTCCATAGACTGCAGGTTATCATCGGATAAGCCAAACTCGGCGATAAACTCCTTTCTAAATATGTGAGCCGATGGTCTAATCTGCCTTTTGCGGAATTTATTCAAAATGCTCCCTATTCCCCTCGTAAGGAAGTACTGATACGAGACGGGAAAATTTTTTGATACATCTGCATAAAAGTTTCGAAACTCTGCGGGGGAGCTGTATAGAAGTTTTGACGTTATTCTGGCATAAAGGAAGTTCTGTAGAACGAGATGGTATTTCTTCTCCTCGGAAAAAGAATTCCAACCGGGATATTTATACGCGTGGGTATAATACTTGACCCTTTTTCTAAGCAAATCTTTTACCAGCGCCCAATCGCGCCTTTGAAAAGAATAAATGATAAGTTCTAGCCCACTTCCTGCGATAGAATCTCCATCACTTCCGTTTAGCACCACATCACAGCCCAGGTCTTTGGCATATTGCAGCAAGCTGGTAGTAAAAGATGGCGTTACCAGCGTGGATGACGGTTGGGCACCTAATCCCACATGTGAAGATAATATGCTAAAATCCTCTTCGGATTGCAAAATCTCATGGTGTGTCGTGTTAAGCTTTTTTGCTACTTCGTCAACAAAGAGATTTTCGTCGGTATCAATGGTATTTGAATTATTGTATAATGTGTGCAGGCCTCGCTCAGGATAAAGGAATCTCACAACACTCGTTACCGAGCTGGAATCAAGTCCCCCACTTAGATGTGAGGCGATAGACAGTGATGGATCGTTAATGCACTGGTTAACAGACCTAATGAATCGATGCCGGAACTCCTCGCCAAACTCTTCTACGGTTTTTAAATGAGACCATCTTGACGGGCGTAGTGTGAAAGAAGGGGTGTTTTTCTTCTCGCCGTTGAGACTTAGTTCGAGCGTGTGCCCGGGAAGAACCGACTTGACATTTTTGTAAAAGGTATCTTCCGAATAGATAGCGCCGCCGTCATGTGAAAATGTAGCGTAGGACGCCAGGCGCTGATGATCTATTGAAATGTGCTTTCTGACATTTTCATTCGTAACCAAACTTCGCAGATCAGTTGAAAACGCGATAAACTCATCGGGAACAGCCAGGTAGTAAAGTGGGCAAAGCCCGAAGAGTTCTCTGGATAATGATAGACGCTTTGTCCGTTCGTCAAAAAAAGCAAGTGCCCCGATTGTATCAACAGTAGCTTTTAAAAAGAAAGAAGAGACAAAATTGTGAGCTTTATTGCTCACAATTTCTGTCTCTCCCGAGTTGTTTTTGACGCTTCCTATAACTGAATAAATTCTATTTTTCAGCAGTGGCTCATCATCTATGCCGATATAACCACTATGTAGGAAAACTGCTTTGCGATATTTGGCAGATATAACTTCTTTATTGTATCCTTCAGACTTGATGAAAAAAAAACCCTCAAAAGCCATCAGAAGAAAGGTATCTGCACCAAATTAGTTAATCAGTCTGGGTTGAAAGTCTTCTGACCATCTTTAATGTCAAAACTACCTCCGAATTTACCTTTAGTCAACTTCGCAACATTTCCTAATTTGTTCAAAACCGGCTTGCGGTAAGACTTTCTTGTCTGTGTAGAGTGCGTTATCACTGTTCTCATTGTTTATAGGTTATAAATGATTAATACCAGTATCCGATGTAAATTTAGTCACAGAAAATTAAAAACCAAACTTTCGGGACCCTGAATATGAAAAAAACAAGTTTCCGTTAAACGAAGTATTCACCTGTTGACTATTGCCTGTCCCCAAAATCAATGATTTTCCTTGTTTTATGCGTTCCGGATTCCACTTGTCCGGATCCAATGCATTCCTCATTTTGGCAAAATTCGAAGTCTGTTTGTTCGTCTGACAGCAGCCCGACGCCATTTCCGTAAATTTTTACGCCTTTGTACTTATTGATAATTGAAGTATCATTTCTTTCGATAACCGTTAATGATTGATTAAAAGAACGGTCGCCAATTTTTATGGGCTGATTTACATCTTCGTAATAATATTCTTCCTTATCCAGATCATTATACATATTCCCGTTCCATTTCGTGCGCGTGTCCACCGGGAAAACGAGTGAGAAAATGGTTTGATTATCAATGCTGGTCAGTAATTTGTCAGGATATTTTTGTACCGTATATTCTTTGGTTTTCTGCCAATAATCGGCAGTTGAGTTTCTGGCGGACCTCGATATAAGATAGGTTATGACGCCGGCGGAATCGGAGATCACTTTTTCTACCTCATCGCGCTCCTGCCATTTTTTTACCACGGGTGCTGTCTGTCCGGTCGAGTAAACCTCTTCATTAACCTCAAATACCTGATAATAACCCACCCTGAGCGGATAATATGCATAAACGTCGACAGGATCTGTCGTGTCCTTTTCACAGGATACCAGCGCTGCACATGAGGCAAATAGTACAATCAGCGAGGGATAAAATATTGTGCGTACAGTTTGGTTCATTGCCCGAATTATTACGTGATGATATGTTACTAATAATGCTTTCCCTCCAATTTCCCCTTTAGAAAACCGATCAATACTTGCAAACCGGTATCGAAACGCGAGTTATTGTTAATAATCACATCGGCTTCGGCCCGTAAAGGAAGAATAAATTTGTCATACGTCGGAGCGACATGATGTTCCCAACGATATAATACATCGTCGAGATCGTAACCACGCTCGTTATTATCACGAATAATCCGCCGTTTTATTTTAACATGCTCCTTGGCATCGACGAAAATTTTTAAATCGATAAGCCGGGCTATTTCCGGGAAGTAAAAAACAAAGATGCCCTCGACAATAATAATGGGCCTGGGCTCAAAAATCAGGATTTCAGGCTGGATAAGTGGATTATTGAAAGTATATTCTTTTTGCTGCACTGTGCGTCCGGCTCTCAGTACGGCAATATGTTCAGCGAAGAGATGGTGATCGATGGTTTCGGGTAAATCAAAATTCTCTACACCGTTTTCATCCCGGGGAATCTCGTGGATCGGCCGGTAATAGTTATCCTGTGAAATGCGGGTTATGTCATCTTTGCCAAACGCATTGATGAGATTTTTCATGAAATAGGTCTTGCCCGATGCGCTCCCACCGGTAATACCGACAATGTAGGGCGATTTTTCCTGATCTGACATCATATGGTCATGCTGCGCCTTTTAGTATCAGCGCCTGGCTTAATTTATGGTTTTAATTAATAACTGCCAATTTGCCTGCCTGATGTTCGGAGCCATCGGCGGACACGACGAATACAATGTACATTCCGGCTCTCGCGCGGCGTCCCGTATAGTCGTTGAGGTTCCATGACGCCAGGCCGCCTTCTGAGCGGGTTTCAAAGACCAGCCGGCCAGCAAGGTCAGTGATTTTGACTATTGATTGCCCGGTCATCCCGCTGATCCCGACGGAGCCGGAATATCCTGGCCGAACAGGGTTCGGAAATATGGTAATGTTCTCCAACTGGTCACCAGGCTGTTTGGCATCGCTCTGATAAGAAACCATGCCGCCAGGTGTGTCAACAAAAAGCAGACCGGTTTCTGCTTCAAAACGAAGTGCGCGGATGACATCGGATGGAAGGGGGCTGTCAGCCATAGTGAATTTTTGGATGAGCTCGGTGCCATCGGCACTGAATTGATGCAGGCCGGTACGCGTTCCAATCCATTTACGGTTACCTGGTTCCACAGCTAGTGCGGTGCATTCTTCATTGTTGAAAAGCCTGCGCTGTCCATAAAGAGGCAGAATGGCATCAACACGACCAGCTTCCAACACGCCATCCGGAATGAAATATCCCGCTCCTTTTGTACTGGCAAACCAAACATACCCGTCCCGATCAAGGGCAATGCTATTGATTTTTGATGCCGGTAGGCTACCATTTCCAATTGACGTCGAAAGTATCTTTTTTCGGGAACCATCTGCATTGCTAACCAGAATGCCGCCGCCCAATGCCTCGGGCAGGCGTGCCCATGATAAGCCGTTGAGATCGGTTATCAGCGAATCTGGCCTGAGTGAAATGCTTGTATCGGCTTGTGCTGGGGAAACCTGTTTAAAATCTGAGTTATAGTTGGTGAAAAGTCCATTTTTTTGATCCGTAATCCATAACGCATTTGTTTCGGAACGAAATCCTGAACTAATGTCGCGAAACAAAGGATTTGTAGTTATGACATAATTGTTTGCCTGGTCGATGCTAATGATCGCATTGCCGTTCGTCGCAATTAGCGTACTTCCCGCATCAAGAATACGAAGGCCGGGACTGCTGCTGGTATAAACGGACGTCCAGTTGCCATTTTTATATCGAAAAATTCCTTTTTCCTGAACTGCCGCGTAAGTCTCGCCTGAAAAGGATACGATGCTGGAAATTTTTCCTGGGGCCGGAATGGACTTCCAGTTTGCGAAATATTGCCTATTCACTTCTGGTCGCATCGAGGTTGCCAGCACAACGCCCTCTGAAATTGTCACAAAAAGGGAATCGCCGGAAAACGCAAGGCTATTGACAGCCACCTGGGCACCGTTGGTGCCTATATATCGGTAAGTTTCCTCAACTTGGCGGAGCCGGGTATCCAAAACCATGATCCCAAATCCGGTTGCGATATAGGCAAGGTCGTCCCTGAAAATGATACGCCGGATCGCTTTGTCGACAGGTAAGCCCTGGGTGCTGGTCAAGAGATCCCAGGTTCCGATCTCGTCGGGTTCGGATTGTTCGTTGAGAAAAACAAAGTCGATGATACCATTCCGGTATGCCAGTAACAGCAGTTTTGATTCCGGGAGGTAACCCATGGCGCTGACGCCTGTACTACTCAGGCCGTCGGCTTTGGAAAGTATACGTGTCTCGCCGTTGTCGGGGTTGAGGGCAAAAAGTCCGTTATAGGACGTACAGTAGATTTTTGTTCCTGCCTGAATGACCTGCTTTGCCGAGAGGTAATTAAAATGACTTTGCCATTGGCCTAACGGCAGAACCTGTCCAAGGATGCGCGCCGGCCCGAACACAATGGCTATAAAAACATATAATATCCCCGCTTTGCGCATAGCCCAATGCTAGTTTTCTACCGTCACGACAGCCGCGCCGCGCCCGGTGCCCGCACCACATCCGCTTTTGAGCGAACTTATCGTGTACTCTGTTGTGCTGCTTGGCGAGACGGAAATCAGGTAAGGATTCAGAAATGTGCCGTTGATCGCCGTTCCATCCGAAAGCGTGAATGACCATGGCGGCAGCCCGTTTTTAAACCGTAATTGAATACGTGTAGTACGTCCCGCCGAAATAGTACCTCTTCCGGAAACTTCTCCAACCGCTCTGTCAGGAGCAATCACTTCCAGTTCTTCAATGACGCTTGACACGGCAGGGGAAGAGGAAACAATGCGTATTTTCTGGATTTTGCTGGTGTCTCCCGGTGATGCCGCAGCGATTTTAACCTGCATGGCAGTAGGTGTAACCGTGGTAGGCAGATTCACAAACCGGCCTGATTTGTCCGTCATTTGGACGGTAAATTTGTTGTTAGGATTATAACGTCCCTCCGTTTTGTAAGGAATATCGATTGTTGAGCCCGCGCAAACCATGTTCTGAGGTAGTTTGTCAAGCGTAATACTTGCCGGAGGACTTTTCACGGTCACCTTTGCCAAGCCCGAGAACTTGCCTACGCCGCAAAGACCGCCCGCAGACGTGATCTGGTAATTAGTATCATAAAAAGGCTTGACCTTAATTTTGTGCGGCGATTCCTGAATATTGTTTTCGTAAGTTCCATCCGAAAGCAGCACAAACCATGGGCCTCCGCCTGTGAATTTGACGGTTAGCATACCCGATTCATTTTCACCAAGTCTCAAAGAATCTTTCTGGAGTGTTGCAACGGCAGGCGATAAGATCGAAATGCTCGCGGTTTGACTTACCAGATACGGAGCAGTGGAGGTCACGCGCAGCCGATATTCGCCTGGTTTGTAACTATCAGGGATCTGCGTCGTGATGAAACCAGTTGAATCGGGTGTTGAAATATTTTTAAATGCACCGCTGCGTTCAGCGATTTGAACAATAAATTTATTGCCTTCCTTATATTTTCCGGTTGCATTGAATGGCACCTGAAAAGGCACACCTGCACAAAGTTTCGCTATTTTTTCGATCTCTTTCAGTTCCAGTTTAGGCTCCGGATTGTTGTTAACATTCACAATCGCCTCACCCGAAGTAGTGCCGCTGCCGCAAGCGTTAGAAACGGCGGTTACCCGGTAAGCTTTCACGTCGTTCGGTTTGACCGTAATATAATGTGGGTTGGAAAGTGTTTGAAGCACGGTAGTACTGTCCGAAAGGCGAAATGACCAGGGTGCCGCTCCTGTCAGGTGCACGCGCAAATGCGCTTCCTGTCCCGGCATAATGCGCACGGTTTGCGTTCCGTCGATCAGGTCGACTTTCGCTGCCGGGGCTTGCAGAAGCCTCAAAGGCACTTCCTGACTTCTTACCACAGGAATAGAAGCGATAATTTGAATGCGATATACTTCACCGCCTACTTTGTAGGATGGTATCACGGCCTTTATCGGGCTTTTTTTCACCGGGAGCGAAATAGGAACTGATTTTCCCGTTGCATCTATAATGTGAACGATGAAGGTGTTATCCTCGTCAAACGGTCCTTCTGCCTTGAAAGGTATTGTAATGTTGGTTCCGGGGCAAACCGAAAGATACGAAATGTCTTCGATCGTGATTTTGTAGGAATGAATGCTGTCAGCCTTAGGCTCTTTGGGTAGTTTGGCTTCGGCGGCGGCCTCCGTCAATGTGTCTGATGATGCGTCCGCATGGCCTGCGGGAACAGCAAGTGTGTCCTTTGTCACAGTAGAGCTGTCCTGAATGACGGGGGGCGACTGGCTTTTTGTCGTGTCTTGCGCGGCGGTTGCCTGAGGTTTGGCCGGAGCAGGAGCCTTTTTCTTGGGGGTAATAAGCTGCCTTCTTGGAGAAGAGGTTCTGCGCTGCGCTTCGACATGGCCGGACAGCATAAATAACCCTAGAAAAATGACAAATACGAATCGGAACATGCAGTTTTGATTGAGTAAGTATTTTAGTTCATGGAAACCAGCGTGCTGCCTCTTAGGACAGGAACCACATCATAGAGATCGGTTTGCAGGCAGTATGAAATGTCTTTCTGAATGCCCAGCCTTTGCAGGCGGCGCACGTGTGACGAATTCGAGACGCTGGCGAGCAAGTTATCACGACTTTGCTGGTATAAACGTTGCGCCATCAAAGTTCCGTCTTCCAAAAGCATAAATTGATCCTTCAAAGCATCGGCCAAAGCACCGGCAAAAAGCGTGTCTTCCAAATTCGGACGGCCTTTCCAGCCTGCGCAAAGTACCAGCACATCGTAAGGCTCGGTTTTCAGGTGATTGACCAATGCGCCAAGGTTCAGGAAAGCTCCCACCATCACTTTTACAGCCGATGATTTTGCTTTTGCGATCGATAAAGTGCCATTTGTGGTTGTCATCGCTACCTGTGCGCCAATGAGGCTTTCGTGCATGTAACTGAAAGGGGAATTGTCGAGATCGAAACCTTCCACTTTTCTGGCATCCCGCTCGGCTGCTGCTATATATCCTTTGTCTTGCAAGAATTTACATTCCTCGATACTAGCGACAGGCGTAATGCTTTTAACACCATACGCGAGGCCTGTTACCATGCAGGAAGTAGCCCTGAAAATGTCGGCTACCACCACTATCGAGTTATCCAGTTTGTGCAGATGAAGTAAATCCGGGGTAAGACAAACATCAAGTTGTTTCATAAAAAATGCAATCGAACTTAAAAATGGAGAGGGTTAACTTTTAACAAATGGGGTTTTAACAACCTGGGCTTTAAGCAACCGGTCACGGACTTTTACAAAAATTTCTGTGCCTGGTTTGCTGAATGCCGTGGGCACATAACCCAGACCAATGCCTTTCTGCAGAGTCGGTGACTGTGTACCTGATGTTACCTCTCCGAATTTGTTACCCACTGCATCGCATAGCTCGTAATGTCCGCGCGGGATACCGCGGTCGATCATTTCAAAGCCGATCAACTTGCTTTTTAAACCGGCTTCCTTCTGCTGCTTTAATGCGTCGGAATTGACGAAATCCTTTGTAAACTTGGTCACCCAGCCAAGGCCTGCTTCCAGTGGTGAAGTCTCGTCATCGATATCGTTGCCGTAGAGGCAGAATGCTTTTTCAAGTCTCAATGTATCGCGTGCACCGAGCCCAACTGGTTTAATACCGAATTCGGCACCCGCTTCAAAAATGGCGTTCCACATTTGCTCAGCATCTGCATTCTTAATATATATTTCAAAACCTCCTGCGCCTGTGTAGCCGGTTGCAGAGATAATGACGTCCTTAATACCCGCCATTTCCCCGATTTTGAAAGTATAATATTCCATGGCAGCGAGATCCACGTCGGTTAATTTTTGTAGTGCGGCGATAGCTTTTGGACCCTGAACAGCCAGGAGGCAAAGAGAATCCGATAGGTCTTCCATGGCCACGCCTTCGGTATTCTGGCTCTGGATCCAGTTCCAGTCTTTTTCAATGTTGGAAGCGTTTACGACAAGGAAGTAATCGTCCTCCGCAATGCGGTAAACCAGCAAGTCGTCGACCACACCACCGGTCGCATTAGGAAGGTAGCTGTATTGCACTTTTCCATCATACAATGCGGTCGCATCATTGGACGAAACTTTCTGGATCAATGCCAGCGCGCCAGGCCCTTTTATGCTAAATTCGCCCATGTGTGATACATCAAACACACCTACGGCATTTCTGACGGTATGGTGTTCATCCAGATCCGAAGAGTAGCGAACAGGCATTTCAAAACCTGCAAATGGGACTATTTTTGCGCCCAAACGGACATGGAGCTGATGTAAAGGGACTGTTTTCATGAACGGTATATGGTTTCACATTAATTTACAAAAGTAGGCAATGGCGATTAAAGCGACACAAAAAACTCTTTTTTCAATGCCCGTAGAGTCCTTTTTGAAGTATATTGTTAAAAAATAGGGTAAAACATTTATCAATCGGCGGCTGCCGGTTTTCAGGATATGAATAAACGACTATTGCTTTCGATGGCTTTTTTAATGGCAGGAACAGCCTTTGCCCAAACGGCCACATTCAATGGCGAAACGATCGACGACAAGGTGAGTATCGGCTATGGCGTGGCCTCGGGCGATGTGGACGGCGATGGCAAAACTGATATTCTCCTGGCCGACAAGAAGGAAATTGTTTGGTATAAAAATCCCGGGAAGAAAGACGGGCAGTGGACACGCTACGTCATCGCGAAAGACTTGACCGAGCAGGACAACGTCTGCATTGCCGCGCGAGATATCGATGGCGACGGTAAAGTGGAAGTGGCAGTAGGCGCTGGCTGGAACCCTTCCGAGACCAGGGATTTGAAATTGTCGGGCGCTGTGTTCTATTTGGTATCTCCCGATGATCGTACCAGGCCCTGGGAGCCGGTGCGCCTGCACCACGAGGTGACGATCCACCGGATGCATTGGGTAAGGAAAGCCGATGGCGCGTTTCAACTGGCCGTTTTGCCATTGCATGGCGAAGGGAATACAGGCGGTGTAGGAGCAGGTGTGAAGCTAATCGTTTTTGACGTTCCCGAAAACAGAAAGGGCATTTGGCCATATAACCTGATTGAAACCGAAATGCATATGACGCACAATTTTCAGCCGATGGAAATCCCCGGACGAATGGCCGGATTATCCATTGCCGGAAAGGAAGGGGTGCAGGTCTTTCTGGATGGAGCCGATGGCTGGGCGCCGTCGGGCAACTGGATGGTGCCGGGAGCCGGAGTAGGAGAGATCAGAACGGGAAGTTTGAGTAAAAAGCAATTATTCACAGCGACTATTGAGCCCATGCATGGAACTGAGTTGGTCGTATATACTAAAGAAGGTCGTACCGTCCTCACCGACCGCATTAAGGAAGGCCACGCATTGGCCTGCGCCGATTTCTTCGGCCAGGGCCGCGACCAGGTTGTAATGGGTTGGCGCAACCCGAATGTATCAGGCGAAACCGGAGTAAGAATTTATGTTGGAAATGATGCCGAGGGCAAAAAGTGGACGGAATATACTTTGGATGAAAAGATCAAAATGGCCTGCGAGGACTTAATCCCGGCTGATCTGGATGGAGACGGAGATCTGGATATCATAGCTTCCGGGCGGGCGACGCATAATCTTGTGGTGTATTGGAACCAGAGGAAGAAATCTTTTTAGGAGTTCAGAATTTATGAGTTTAAAGTGTCAAAAAAATGTCAGCCTCCGCAAGCGAAGGCTGACAACAATATCAACTTTAAACTTTTGACTCTAAACTCATAAACTACTTTCAGTCCCGTCGCCCCATGAGCAGGCTCACATAGTAAAGCAAAGTGGCCAGGGAACCGATAGCAGCTACCAGATAAGTTCGTGCTGCCCATTTCAATGCATCGGCGGACATCACGTATTCCTTCTCATTCACAATCCTGTTTTTCTGGATCCATGCCAATGCGCGGTTACTGGCATCGTATTCGACAGGCAGCGTAATAAAACTGAACAAGGTCGTCACCGCAAACAGCGCCACGCCGATTGCGAGCGGAATGATGGAAGTATTGATCAGCAACACACCGATCAGAATGATCCATTGCATGTATTGCGAGGCAATGCTTAGAAATGGTACCATTTGCGAGCGGAATTGCAACCAGCTGTAAGCAGTTGCATGCTGCACCGCGTGCCCACATTCGTGAGAGGCCACAGCCGCAGCAGCTACACTACGTCCGTAATATACATCAGGACTCAGGTTCACAGTTTTGTCCTGGGGATTGTAATGATCGGTAAGACGGCCTTCCACAGACAATACTCTTACGTCGTAAATGCCGCTTTCCCGAAGCATGGTTTCCGCGATTTCCTTACCGCTCATGCCATTGCTCAATCCCACTTGTGAATATTCTTCAAACTTACTCTTCAAACGCCATTGCACGTAAAAGCTGACGCCCATTACGATCAAAGCAATCAAAAGTCCCATAGTTATTGCTATTTATATCCTTGTTTTATTTTCTCGATCAGTGCGGTAGTCGAGTAACCTTGTACCAAAGCAATCGTCTTCACCTCACCTCCTCTACCTAAAACAAAATCCGCGCCAGCAATGTTCTCGATCGTATAATCGTCTCCTTTTACCAAAATGTCAGGTTTTACGGCTTCGATCAACTGACTTGGCGTCGGTTCGTCGAACAAAATGACAGCATCGATGAAGGAAAGCGCTGCCATCAAACGGGCTCTCGCGTACTCATTCACAACCGGGCGGAGAGGCCCTTTCAGACGGCTTACCGACGCATCGGTATTCAGGCCGAGTACCAATCTATCGCCAAGTGCGCGCGCTTTTTCGAGGTAATCGATGTGCCCGAGGTGTACAATATCGAAACATCCATTGGTGAAAACAACTTTTTGTCCGGCTCTTTGCCATGCTTCCACGGTAGGCACCGCTTCGTCTAATCTCAGGATTTTGCTTTCAGTCAAGTTCATTGTAAAAACAATATGGATTTAAGAAATGGATAATCTAACATACTCCATTTCCAATTACCGGGACTATTAAAACAACAATTAGTTTGCTGCGGAAACCTGCCCTGGTTCCGCGGTTGCCTTTTTGTTTACAATCAGCACATATAAGAATGCAAGCGCGCCAATAGCGAGCATAAACAGCATTTGCGCGCCGTGGATGAAGGTTGCGAGCGTAATGCCATCATTTTGAGAAAGGCCGTATAGTACCATTACATTACCCACCAGCAAGTGGTAAGCGCCAATGCCGCCTTGCGTAGGGGCGGTCATACCAATGGCTCCTACGACTAGTAACGTCAATCCAGCCAGTGGCCCCAGATCAGAAGTTTCCGGAATGCAGAAAAACAGCACGTAGGAAACCAGGTAATACAGTATCCATATGAGAATTGTGCTGAAAATGAAAAGGACGGGGCTGCGTAGTTTACGGACGCTCAAAAGTCCTTCAAGCATGCCTTGCGCGAAACCTACGATCTTGGAAACGATCGCATTCTGCTGCAACTTGTTCCTTAATGCGGCATTTTTGAAGATCACGATGCTGGCGACTGCCACGGCGAGCAAGCCCACGATAAGAATGCTAAGCAGCATTCCGGTGCCCGAGCCACCGCCTTGATTTCCGCCTATTTTGCTTTGAAAGAAATCCGTAAAGAATGTGCTCAGCCGGTCAAATTCGAAAATAAAGTTCAGGCCGATCATGATCACCAGGATGATGACATCAAAAATCCTTTCAGCCACAACGGTACCGAAGCTTAGGCTTACCGGAATGCGTTCGAGACGGTAGAGCGTTCCGCAACGGGTTACTTCGCCCATGCGAGGCACAATGTAGTTGGCAAAATAGCCAGTCAGAACAGACATGGTGCTATTAACGAGGCCCGGCTTATGAGCCAGCGGCTCGATGAGCATTCCCCAGCGCCACGCACGCGTAATGTGTGCAAGCAGGAGGCAAAAGCATGATACGGCAATCCAGCGCCAGTCGGATTTGGCAAAACGGTCGAGCATTTCATCCAGGTTGATGTCTTTAAACACAAACCAGAGCAGACCGCCTGCCAAAGCAAGCGATATGGTGTAACGCAGTATATTTTTCATGCTTCGCTAAATAGATGTTTAGTGTAGGGTAAAATCAGAAGGTTAGCTTACCAGGTGATTATTATGATCCGGGAAAACGACCATCGGCTTGAATGTCTTCGCTTCTTCCGGGGTCATGCTTCCGTAGGCGATGATGATGATGATGTCGCCGATCTGCACCCTGCGGGCCGCCGCGCCATTAAGGCAGATCATGCCCGAACCTCTCTCGCCTTTAATAACATATGTGATAAAACGTTCGCCATTGTTATTGTTCACAATGTGAACCTGTTCATTCTCTATGAGTCCCGCGGCGTCGATCAGATCCTCGTCGATCGTGATGCTGCCAACGTAGTTCAATTCCGCCTGAGTCACCTTAACCCGGTGAATCTTCGATTTCATTACTGTGATTTGCATTACCTGGTGGTATTGGTCTAAATGAAATGCATTACCCCCAAAGTTACAGGAATAATACCCAGCCTTCAAAACATACTACCTTGTACGTCGGTTCCCGTGCATGTGCGCGGCAAGATTATTCACGTAAATAGCCGGAAACGCAAACAGGGAGTGTATTTGAAGTAATATTTGAAATGACCGGATACATGATGTTTCATAAGAACATTATTATATTTAAGCGGGATTTAATAGTATTCCAACTCCAATAACAAGTTATTCCTTTCATCTATATTATTTTAGTTTATTTTTTTATTACCAAAACCGATGAGTACAGAAAACAAACCGAAAGACGTTAGCCGCCGGGACTTTATCCAGAAGTCATCCGCAGCGGCCATAGGAAGTTTCTTCATTGTTCCCCGCCACGTGCTGGGGAAAGGATATAAAGCCCCCAGCGACAAGCTGAACATCGCCGGTATCGGGGTGGGCGGAAAAGGTTTTTCGGATACAAACAATGCATGGAATAAAGGCGCCGAAAACCTGGTAGCACTTTGCGACGTGGACTGGTCGCAGGCGCAGGTAAAAAAGAATTTCGAGCTGCACCCGGATGCTAAGAAATACAAAGACTTCCGGAAGATGTTCGATGAAATGGACAAGAGCATTGATGCCGTAACCGTTTCGACTGCCGACCACATGCACGCGATCATCGCAATGGCCGCTATGCAACGCGGAAAACACGTATATGTGCAGAAACCCCTTACCCACGATATTTACGAAGCACGTATGCTCACCGAAGCTGCGCGCAAATACAAAGTAGTAACCCAAATGGGTAATCAGGGCGCATCTAACCCTGCGCAGACCCAGATGAAAGAATGGTTTAACAAAGGTCTTATCGGTAACGTCCACGAAGCACATGTCTGGACCAACCGTCCGGTGTGGCCACAAGGTATTCCCGTTCCAACTGGCAAACACGAAGTACCTGCGGACATTGATTGGGAATTGTGGGTAGGCTGTGCAGAATGGGTGGATTACAACCCGGCATGGCACCCGTTTAAATGGCGCGGCTGGTGGAACTTCGGTACAGGTGCATTGGGCGATATGGGCTGTCACCTGATCGACCCTGCGTTCCGCACGCTTGGCCTGGGCTACCCAACAGAATTGGAATGCTCGGTAGGACAAGTGTTCATCAAAGACTGGACTGCGGAGTACATTCCGGAAGGTTGTCCCCCGTCTTCACGCGTACAATTGAAATTCCCTGCCAACAAGGTGAACAAATCGGAAGTGACGCTTACCTGGCATGATGGCGGCTTGCGTCCATTCCACCCGGATTTAATCCCTGCCAATGAACCGCTTGGCGAACCAGACAGCAGCAATGGTGTGCTCCTGATCGGTGAAAAAGGGGTAATGACCTGCGGAACTTACGGTATTGCTCCCAAGGTGTACCTCAAAGACGGTACCAAGCTGGAATACAAACAAGGCGATTTTGGCAACAAATACACGCCAATGCCGGAATTTGGCCACCACGTGTCTTGGAGCGACGCCTGCAAGGCTGGTTTCAACAGTAAGGAGCACAAGGCGCTTACTTCTTCCTTCGATTACGCTGGTCCGTTGACAGAGACTGTGATCATGGGTAACCTAGGTATCCGCAGTTACAACCTTCGCACTGCGAAAGCGGATGGTAAAGGATTCGATTACCCAGGCCGCAAGAAGTTGTTGTGGGATGGGAAAAATATGAAGATTACCAACTTCGAAGACGCGAACCAGTTCGTAAAACGCAAATACCGCGGCGACTGGAAATTGTCATAAGCAAACAAAGAAGGCTCCGCAAGGGGCCTTCTTTGTTTTAATGCATGCTGAAAATTTAAAAGATAATATTGTCGATCAGCCTCACCGGGCCGAGGAAAGTGGCTACGCAAATGGCATTGCTGCCCGGCGGGCCGATATGTTCCACAGACAGCAGGCTCTTGATATTAATGACCTCAAAATAGTCGAGCGTAAATTCTTTGATATTCTCAAACTGGCCTTTTGCCCAGGCGATCACCTCATAAACTTTCTTACCACCACGCAGGTCTTCGCCGGCTGCTGCCAGTATCCTGTAAATATGAGGGGCAATTGCCCGCTCCTCGGCATTGAGCCTGCGGTTACGGGATGACATAGCCAGGCCGTCCTCTTCGCGCACGGTAGGGCATATAATCAGTTCCAATCCGAATGCAAGATCCGTTACGAGCTGGCTCACGACCGAAACTTGCTGCAAATCCTTCTGCCCGAAATAGGCGCGATGAGGTTTTACGATATTGAATAGCTTCGAAACGACAATGCCAACGCCATTGAAATGCCCGGGACGAGAGGCGCCCTCCATCACGGTTTCCAGTTCTCCAAAATTGATTTTGAGCACAGGCTGTTCGGGATACATTTCTTCTACCGAAGGAGCGAATACGGCCGAGCAGCCTGCCGTTTCGAGCATGATACTGTCCTCTGCCAACGTTCTCGGGTATTTGGCCAGGTCTTCGGGATTGTTAAACTGCGTCGGGTTCACGAATACGCTGCAAATGACGATATCATTGTCCCTTTTCGCCGCGTCGATCAATGAAATATGGCCTTCGTGGAGGGCTCCCATAGTAGGTACGAGACCAATGGTTTTCTGTTGTAAAACTTGCTGATCGAGGAACTGGCGGAGACTTTTGACCGAAGTAAATACTTCCATGTAAATTCTGAAATCTGAGGGAGTAACCTTTGCGTTACCACTGCTTTTTCAGAATGATGCAATGTATAAGGCTGGTTTTGGAAACATTAGGGTAGGGAAATCCCAAACTGGGCGCAATATGACAATTAGTTTGGAATATCTTTTGAAAATGAGATTTTTTTTGTATAATTTTGCAAAACTTTTTTTCACAAACTGCCAATAGATCTATGGAGAAACTGCGAATTTTGTATGTAGCCAGTGAAATCAATCCTTTCCTCCAGACTACCGATGTTGCCGATTATGTTAGAAAGCTTCCTCAGGCAATGCAGGAAAGAGGGGCAGAAATCAGGATTCTGGTTCCGCGCTTTGGTTTGATCAACGAGCGCAAAAACAGGCTTCATGAAGTAGTTCGACTGTCAGGAATCAATATTACCGTAGGAGATGAAGAAAAGCCGCTGATCATCAAGGTTGCTTCCATTCCAAATGCGAAGTTGCAGGTCTATTTTATCGACAACGATGATTATTTCCATCGCAAATCTGTTTTCTTCGATAAAGAGAATAATTTTTTCGATGACAACGATGAGCGTGCGATCTTCTTTTGCAAGGGTGTTTTGGAAACCGTTAAAAAACTGGGATGGGCTCCGGACGTGGTGCATTGCAATGACTGGATGACGGCACTGATTCCATTGTACCTGAAAACTACTTACCGCAATGATCCGATGTTTAAGGATACGAAAAGTGTTTTTACCGTACATAATAATGCCTTCGATTATAAATTCGACGCAGATTTGCAGAGCAAGGCCAAGGCGATGGACGTAAGCGACGAAGCGCTGGCACATTTGCATTCAGCTGATTTCGAAGGTTTTGTCAAAATCGGATGTGCTTATGCTGATGCGGTCATCAAAGCCGAGGAACATTGCAGCGCGAGCCTCAACGAAATTTTTAACAACGCACCGAAACGTGTCCAGCTCGACGAGCAGGATGAGAATTTCTCAGAGTCGTACTACAATCTGTATACCGATTTGATGAACTAGTAGATAAATTTTATACAGCAGAAAGCCGGTGATTCTACAGTCGCCGGCTTTTTTGTGTTTTACCAGAATGTTTTGCGTGTTCGAACACTGTTTAATAATTGGATATTTTTTAGTATTTAATTAAAAATTAGCTTGCTAACCATCACTGTTTACCATTTATTTGCCCCAATCATTTACATACACAAAATTAAAATATTTTAAGAATATGTGTGGAATTGTGGCTTATGTTGGAAGTAGAGAGGCATATCCTTTAATTTTAAAAGGATTGAAACGATTGGAATATCGCGGCTACGACAGCTCCGGAATTGCATTGCTCGAAAATGGTGAATTGAATATTTACAAGAAGAAGGGAAAGGTGTCGGATCTCGAATCTGAACTAAATGGAAAGCAACTTCCCGCTACCATCGGCATCGGCCACACGCGTTGGGCGACCCACGGAGAACCCAACGATGTGAATGCCCACCCGCACTATTCCAACAACCGCCGGTTATCCATTATCCACAATGGTATTATCGAAAACTACGCGGCCATTAAGCAGAACCTGATCCAGAAAGGCCACAAGTTCCTGAGCGATACGGATACCGAAGTGCTCATCCATTTCATCGAAGAAATCCAGCACGAAACCGGCGACACGCTGGAAAGTGCAGTACGACTTGCATTGAAAGAAGTGGTAGGGGCGTATGCCATCGTCGTCATGTCTGTGGACCATCCAGGCCAGCTCATTGCCGCCCGCAAAGGCAGCCCGCTGGTTATCGGTATTGGCGAAGGCGAGTTCTTTTTCGCTTCCGATGCCACACCCATCATCGAATACACGAAAGACGTCGTTTATCTGGATGATTATGAAGTAGCGGTAATCCACGATGGCAAGCTGAGCATTCAGCACCTTGAGAGCACCAAAGAGACCATTCCATACATTCAAAGATTGGAAATGGAGCTCGAAACCATTGAAAAAGGCGGCTACGACCATTTCATGATCAAGGAAATTTTCGAACAGCCCCGCTCCATAGGCGATAGTATGCGCGGCCGCCTGCGTGCGGACGACGCCCACCTGCAACTTGGAGGCCTGAACGATTACCTCGATAAGCTTGCCCAATCCGACCGAGTCGTAATTGTCGGCTGCGGTACATCATGGCACGCCGGACTCGTGGCCGAATATCTTTTTGAAGAGCTGGCACGGATCAATGTGGAGGTAGAATACGCTTCTGAATTCCGCTATCGTAACCCGATAATCAAAGAAAACGACATTGTGATAGCCATTTCCCAATCCGGCGAAACGGCGGATACCCTGGCCGCGATTGAACTCGCGAAGTCCAAAGGTGCCACGATATTTGGAGTATGTAACGTGGTGGGTTCATCCATCGCCCGCGCGACGCATGCAGGCGCCTATACACACGCCGGCCCGGAAATCGGTGTGGCCAGTACCAAGGCATTTACCGCCCAGGTGACTGTGCTCACACTGATGGCCATCGCCGTAGCAAAGCGGAAAGGGACTATTTCGGAAGAAACCTACCGGCAGCTGCTGATTGAATTGGAAACGATCCCGGCGAAGGTTGAGAGGGTGTTCGAGAATGCCGCCAAAATCAAGGAAATTGCATTCATATTCACTTATGCGCGCAACTTCATTTATCTGGGGCGCGGCCTCAATTTTCCTGTGGCATTGGAAGGCGCATTGAAGCTCAAAGAGATTTCGTACATCCATGCCGAAGGTTATCCGGCGGCAGAAATGAAACACGGGCCGATTGCCTTGATCGATGAAGATATGCCAGTCGTTTTCCTGGCTACCAAAGACAGTTCCTATGAAAAAATCGTGTCGAACATCCAGGAAGTGAAAGCGCGCAAAGGCCGGGTAATCGCGATCGTGACGGAGGGAGACTCACTCATTCCCGGCATGGTCGATTTTGTGATAGAAGTGCCCAATACACATGAAATTCTGACACCACTTGTTTCTGTAATCCCGCTGCAATTGCTTTCTTACTACATCGCAGTAATGCGCGGCCGGAACGTGGACCAACCAAGGAATCTTGCCAAATCGGTTACCGTCGAGTAACTGAGGAGGATGCCGGAGAGCGAGACTGTCGATGATGGTTTCGCTTTTTTGTTTGCAGCGATTTGAAAAAATAATGTTTCCCGGTTTTCGTTAATTTTGCGCAAGTTTTGCCAACGGGACCTATCGAATATGTACAAACTCATTATAGCTATTTTTCTACCATTTTCACTGCTGTTTATTTCAAGTTGTAAAAAGGGGGAGGACCAAACCTATATTCCGAAACCCAAGGGCTATAACCGCATTGATCTGCCCGCGCACAGTTACAAAAAACTGGTCGAAAAACACCCTTACACCTTCGATGTCTCGCGGTTTGCCATTGTTGAGCCGGATACGTTCAAATTGGCGGAAAAGGATTGGATCTTTATCAGCTATCCACAATTCAAGGCCAATATCCAAATCACTTACAAGCCGCTTAACAACAATCCGGCGTTACTGAAAGCATTTATAGACGACAGTTATAAACTGGCAAGCAAGCATCAGATCAGGGCCTCGTCCATTCAAGAACAGCGAGTTCTGGGTAAATCGGGCCGGACAGCGATGTTATTCAAAATCGATGGCGATGTACCCAGTCCCTATCAATTTTATACTACCGATAGTACCGGGCATTTTCTGCGGGGTGCCATTTACTTCCCAACTGCTACTAAAAATGATTCGCTTGCGCCTGTAATCGATTATTTAGAGGCCGATATGTTGCAATTACTCAATACCCTGGAGTGGCGATAAAATTACCGGCTAATGTTGTTGTGAAAAAGGGAAGGACGTATCTTTGAAGTTATCACCTCAACAACAAATAAGACATGCCCCGGAAACAACCCAAGAACCAACTCCATCTCGATTACTCAGTGCGCGGTAACCGCATCGTCCTGCATTTGGGGCAGGTGGAAAGCCGACGTGTCGCAGATCAGCTTTTTGAAGGGTTGGTGAATGGTGACTGGATGATCGAACCGGCGGGCGAGGTGGCCGATATTTCCTACGCACAGGATATCGTGCACCAGATCGGGCACAAGCTACCTTATCCGGAAGGGATCAAAATCGCCCAACTGCATCATGTAGATCCGCAATTCAAAGGCTTTTCAGCGATTTACCATCAAAAAGGTTGGGTATTTGTGAATGCCGCTTCGGATATCAACGAACGCAATTACCATATTCATTTGCTGACCGTTTCTCTCGGCTTACAGACAATTTACGCGAGTGCCACTTCTTTAGCGGCCCGTTCTGAGCAACTCATTTTCGAAGCTTTATTGCCATTTGATGAAGTGGAAAGCTTTTTCAGGACGGATATTTCAAAAATTCCCGACTTTCTGGCTTCTGATATTGCTAGTTTTTTCAAAGTGCCGTTTCCGATGGTATTGAAAAGGGCGTTGGCATTGAAAATCATCACTGACGAGCAGTACCGCAGCTTTATGACCGTTAATCCGGCTACGGCTACCAAGCCACGCGAGCTTTTCTTTTCGCAAGACGGAAGCATTGATGACTTGGAAGCGCAGCTTTTTTCGGGAGAATAAATCTAGTTTTTCTTCACATTCATATTGCTGAGATCGGGCAATGGGCTTACGGATGTCCAACCGCCATCGACAATCAGGCTTTGGCCTGTTATGTGGCCCGAATGGGGCGACAGCAGGAATAATGCCGCATTGGCAATGTCCTCGCAAATGGCTGGCCTGCCCATCGGCGTAATGGCCGACCACGTTTTGGGATAGGTCGGGTCCTCGGCCAATGTCCGCTCGGTGAGTGTAGCACCCGGGGCGACGGTGTTGATCGTAATGCCGTGCGGGGAGAGTTCGATCACGAGGTTTTTGGCCAGCATTTCAAGTCCTGCCTTCGTCATGGCATAAGCCCCTAGAAACTGGTGCGCCTGATGCCCGACTACCGAGGACATTAACAAGATGCGTCCGCCAGACTTCTGCTTTCGCATTTGCCGGGCTGCGGCCTGGGTCAGTAAAAACGAACCCATCAGGTTCACTTCCAGCACCTTCCGCAGGTTTTCGACCGGATATTCGAAGAAATCACCAAAAAGCGTAATACCGGCATTGGCGACGGTTAATGTCAGTTTTCCAAAGCATCTGACTGCTTCGTCCACCATTGCATCGATAATTTCCGGCTGTGAAGCATCGCCTGCGAAAGCCACACATTCGCCTTCCTTGTTGCGGATCTTTTTGGCTGCCTCTGCGGCGAGTGCTTTGTTGGTATCGTTCAAAATAACGCCTGCTCCCTGGCAAGCCAGCTGCTTGGCTATTTCAAATCCAATGCCTTGTCCGGCACCGGTTACGATCGCGACCTGATTGTCAAATAATTGGCTACTCATGGCAATGCTGAATTAAGGCGGAATGCGGCCGTTCGCGGCCGCATTCCCACCTATTAATGCGAATCTCTTGTTACTTTATCGCCCGAACCTCCGATGAGGAAGTCGAGGTCGGCGCCTTCGTGCGCCTGGGTTACGTGGCTGATGTGCAGACTCACGTAACCGCGTGTATAACCCAGTTCGAGCGGCTTCCAAAGCTGCCGCCGGCGCGCCAGTTCTTCGTCTGATACTTCCAGGTGCAGCCTCCTGTTCTCCACATCCAGCTCTATATAATCACCGTCCTGTACCAATGCCAGGTTGCCGCCCACGGCCGCTTCGGGCGACACGTGCAAAACAACCGTTCCAAAACCGGTACCACTCATACGCCCGTCGGAAATGCGCACCATGTCCATCACGCCTTGCGCGAGGAGCTTTTTAGGCAACGACATATTTCCTACCTCCGGCATGCCGGGGTAACCTTTCGGGCCTACGTTTTTCAATACTAAAATACTGTTTTCATCCACATCGAGATCAGGGTCGTCGAGGCGCGTTTTGTAATCGTCAATATCTTCAAATACCACCGCCTTGCCGCGGTGCTGCATTAATTCCGGTTTCAAAGATGCCGATGGCTTGATCACCGCTCCGTTTTCAGCGAGATTGCCCCTTACCACAGCCAGTCCGGTCAGGTCTTTCACCGGTTCAGCCATGGTTCCGATCACTTCCGGGTCGAAGCATTCGGCATTTGCACAGTTTTCCGCCATCGTTTTACCATTGGCCGTAATCACCGATTGATGGAGAATGCCGCTTAGTTCCTTGATCACTACCGGTAATCCCCCGGCGTAATAAAAGTCCTCCATAAAATAGCCGCCCGAAGGTTGCAGGTTAAGGAGCAGCGGCACGTTTTTGCAGAGATCATTAAAATCATCCAGACTTAAATCCACCCCAATGCGCCCTGCAATTGCCAGCAAGTGGATCACAAAGTTGGTAGACCCACCAATTGCCGCATTGATCATGATCGCATTCTCGAATGCTTCTTTCGTCAGGATCTGATCGAGCCGCAAATCTTCATGAACCATCTGCACAATGCGTCGGCCCGACAAATGCGCGAGTACTTTCCGACGGGAATCTGCTGCGGGAATGGCGGCATTTTCGGGCAATGTGAGTCCGAGCGACTCCACCATGCAGGCCATTGTGGAAGCCGTGCCCATCACCGCGCAATGCCCGTCGCTGCGGCACATGCATGCTTCGGAGGTCGCAAATTCTTCCTGGGTAATTTCGCCTTTGCGATACAGTTCGCTAAAACGCCACACATCGCTCGTTCCGATCGTCTTGCCGCGGTAACGGCCGGTCAGCATGGGCCCGCCGGAAACGACGATGGTCGGAATATTCACACTCGCTGCGCCCATGACGAGCGAAGGCGTTGTTTTATCGCAGCCGCAAAGCAGCACTACGCCGTCAATCGGGTTCGCGCGGATGGATTCCTCCACGTCCATGCTTGCAAGGTTGCGGTACAGCATGGCCGTGGGCTTGATCAGCGTTTCGCCGAGCGACATTACCGGGAATTCGAGCGGAAAACCGCCTGCTTCCCAAACGCCACGCTTCACAGACTCCGCCAGTTCGCGGAAATGTCCGTTGCAGGGTGTCAGCTCCGAAAATGTATTGCAAATGCCGATTACCGGCCTTCCGTCAAATTCATCGGCAGGATAGCCCTGGTTTTTCATCCAGGCGCGGTAAATGAAACCGTCTTTTCCCGACTTACCAAACCAGCCCCTGCTGCGCAATTTATTTTCTTCCATTAATAGCCATAGTTTATGTATGAACAGAAAAGGACGCCGGGAGTAAAATATAATTCCGGGTATCCTTTAAAATAAAAAATCGTATATTCGGCTAACACGTGCCCGATGGTATCCATGCTTTTTGTCAGAAATTATAAACTGTTGCTTTTCTTCTCTTTACAGCTGGCAGCCTTGCCGATTCTCGCACAACACAACGCGGATAATTTCATCGAAAAATTATTAAAAAAGCATCCGGAACGCTTTTCGGCCATCCTGGCAAATCCTGAAAAGTATAAGGTACAGGTCTTATACACACGGATTGACAGGAATAAAAACAATGTCCCACACTTTACTACGCACGCTTATCGCATCGATACCGGAGAATATTTTTATCCGGCAAGCACGGTTAAACTACCGGCAGTGGCATTGGCATTTGAAAAGCTGAATAAGCTGGGCATCGACAAGTACACACCGATGTTTACAGATGCAGTACGGCCGGAGCAAACGGCTGTAAATACCGATACAAGTTCGGAGGATGGCAGGCCCTCCGTGGCGCATTATGCGAAGAAGATCCTACTCGCGAGCGATAATGACGCTTTTAACCGGTTGTATGAATTTATAGGTCAGCAGGAGTTCAACGATAGCCTCCACATGAAGGGTTTTAAGGGAAGTCGCATACTGCACCGGCTCGATTCTCCCATTGGTCCTGAAAATAACCGGTATACCAATCCAATCCGTTTTGAGAAGGACGGAAAGATCGTATTTGAGCAGCCTGCAAAATACAATGAGCATGAATACAATGCACCCGGCCCGATTTTGCTTGGAAAAGGCTATATGAAAGACGGTGCGCTGGTGAATGAGCCATTTGATTTTACCAAAAAGAATGCCTTCCCGCTTGAAGAACAACACCGGCTGCTGAAAACGCTCTTTTTCCCGGACGAAGTGCCTGCTTCGCAGCGGTTCAATCTGAGGGAAGAAGATTACCGGTTTATGTACCAGTATATGTCACAATTCCCCGTGGAAACGAGCTACCCGGCAAATTATACGGATGATTACTATGATGGATATGTGAAATTCCTGCTTTTCGGAGCGACCAAAACGAGGCTGCCGCGCCATATCCGGCTGTTCAATAAATGCGGGGATGCATATGGGTTTTTGCTGGACAATGCCTACATCGCCGATTTCGAGAAAGGAATTGAATTCATGCTCACCGCGGTAATCTATTGCAATGAGGATGGCGTTTTTAACGACGATAAGTACGACTACGAAAACGTAGGTTTCCCGTTTATGGCCAATCTGGGGAAAACGATTTTTGAATACGAATTAAGCCGGAAGCGTCCCAATCGCCCTGATCTCAGCCGTTTTGAAGTGGAATATGATAAGTGATCAGCGGGTTCTGACTTTCAACCGCGGGGCGATCTGGCAAATGTAGAGATTAATGAGGTGCCCGATGATGAGCAAACCAGAGCCGATGTAACCCAGCCAGGTAAATGCCTGATGGCGGCCTTCCAGGATCAGCGAAACGGAGAAAATGGCCAAAGCGCCCCAAAGCAGCACCCGCACGCCCATTGATTGGTGTTCACGGGTGGCATAGTAAACGGCCACACCGTTGATGAGGATAAAAAGATAATCCAGCGAAACAAGGCCGATGTGCGCATGACCGTGGCCTGCCACCGTAGAGCCGAAAGCTAATGCAGGAACCAGCAGGCAGTGTACGATGCACAATACAGAACCCAGGATTCCAATATAGTCGGCCTTGCCATGTGAGTGTACTGCTTTCATATCTACATACAATGATGTTGCAAAAATAACAGGGTAAAGGCTAACTTGCAACAGAGTTGCAGAATATTTTTGAGGTGTTAAGTGATCAGCCGGGAAAGTGTGAGCCCAATCTTTGGAATTTGAAAGGGTTAGAACTTAACTTTGGCAGGAAGGGTTTTAGAAGGGAGGAATTTAAATAACTGTTGGAAACAATGGACCAGTTAAGAGATACGCTGAAAGTGCATAACCTGCGGACGACTACGTGCCGGGAAGACGTGCTTTCGACATTTATCAATAGAAAAAACGCATTATCGCACGGTGACCTGGAAGGCGCGTTGGGAGAGAATTACGACCGTGTGACGATATACAGGACCCTGAAAACGTTCCTCGAAAAAGGCATTATCCACAAAGTACTCGACGACGAGGGGCTGCGGTATGCATTATGCTCGCACAGTTGTTCGGAAGAAAAGCACCAGCACGACCATATCCATTTCAAATGCAGTTCGTGCGGGGAAACCAATTGCCTCGAAAACCTGCATATTCCCGCCGTGCATCTGCCGGACGGCTACCAACCCGAAAATTTCAATCTGCTGATACAGGGCGTTTGTCCGAAATGCAACTAACAAAAAGGGATCAGTCGAATGGCTGATCCCTTTTTGGTTTACTTCACTTTCAGAATAAAATCCAGATTCACATCGTCGCTGCCGGGTGTTGGCGTGCCATTTTTGGCTCCGGGTTGATGGCGCAGCTGTACTTTTAGCTTTCCATCACCAGCGGCACCGGTTACCGCGGAGCCTGTGAGACCGATAGGGTAATTATTCTTATCCTTGTCCCCGTAAGAATAGGTCAATAATGCACCGGGTGTGGCCGTATATACAAAAAGGTGCTCGTCGGATTCTTTCTCGACTTCCTTTGTAATGTCGTTGACGGGTGTTTTGCTTTCATCGAGCAGTTCAATAGCCAGCGTGTAGGTCTTATTGGGTTTGAGAGAAATGGTATCGAATTTCGTGGCTGCATTGCCGCCGTCACCATCGGGATCTTTGAACGAAAAAGTGCTGACGTTGGAAGTCCCTTGTTCGGTGAATTTCAAGGTAACAGACGTGATCAGCTCGTTTTCATCGTCCGGCTCCACCGCTTCTCCCGAATCCTTACATTGCACAAAGGCCATTGTCATACCGGCGAGCAGCATCCAGGTCAACTTACGGTTCATTCTCATACGTAACAGGTTTATGTATTGGTAATAAATTCACTATCAGACATTAGCATTATCAGGCCCCAAACTTCCATTTCAAACGCAGCGACGCATTGCGCCCCATATCGTCGGCATAATAGCGGAAGCGGTTCAGGTAATCGCGGTAAACGGTGTTGAACAGGTTTTGCACATTGATTCCAAACTCTAATTGCTGCTTTTCCGAAACCCGCAATGTTGCACCAGCTTGCAGGCTCCAAAGCGAATAGGCTTTGGGTGGCGGAAGGAAATCGCTGTTGGCAGGAACGCGTTTCTGTTCGGCGACCAGCAGGTTACCGATTGAGATAAACCCGTCCTTCCATTTTCCGTGGTTGGCCAATTGGTATTTCAACTGATTATCGAGCCGGTTGGGCGGGATCATTACCAGGTAGCCGTCGTTCCGCTCGTCGTACACGCGCAGGTAGCTGAGCTTGCTGGTTACGGTTGTGCGTTTCACAAATTCCCAGCTTCCCGACACATCAATGCCCTTGAAAGAAGCGTCGGTTTGGGTGTATTTGAAGTAAGGAAATGCTCCCCTGATCGTCAGAATGGGCTCGGGCTGTGGTTTGAGGTAAATAAAGTCGGAAATGTAGTTGTAATAAGCACCCAGCTCCACGCTCCATTTCGGCGCCGCGTATTTCACGCTGGCAATGGAATTGAGCGCTTTTTCGGGCTGCAAAGTGGCGTCGCCTTTTTCGTAAGCGGCCGCACCATGGTGTACACCGTCGCTGAACAGCTCGCTCACATTCGGCGCGCGCCAGGCCGTTCCAACATTCAGACGCGCCGAAAAGCGGTCGGAAAAGTTGCGCGTAGCACCGGCTGTTCCCGAAAAATTCGAAAAGTCAAAATGATCGGCGACTTTCTCCCGGTTCACGATCCGGTAGGTTTTCAATGTCCGGTAATCGTAACGCAGGCCAGCTTCCAGCTCCCATTTGCTCGTCACATAACGCTCAATCCAGAATACACCGATATTGAACTGATTGAAATTCGGGATCAGCGGTCGGCCGCTCATGAGGTTGTATTGGTATAATGTGCTTACACCAATTTGTCCGGTCACTTTTTGGGCAATGGGTTTGTGGTCCCAGACCACATCGTTTGTCAATGAAGTAAGCTTGAATGTCAGTTCGGGATGGTTGAGGGCCGCTATGGAATCGTTGCGGGGGCGGTGGAGATCGAACTCGTTGCGGTTGTTATACTGCCGCGCAATCGTCCATTGCAGCCGGTTGCCATTCTGAAATTGGTAATGTGTTTCAGCTTTTAATAACTCGTGGGTCGCATTCTGATTCGGCCGGTTGATCGCATAGCTGAAACCTGACTTTACAAACGGTTCGCCATTTTGGATGACATTCAGCAAGTCGGTGACGCTGCCGATGTGGGAGCCGGAGAAAATCCCGATTTGAGTATCGAAACGGCTGTAAAAAACATCAATTCCCAAACCTTTATTGCGGTATCCCGCCGCAAGTGAGAAGTTGTTTTCACTAATGCCGGTATTGTCCAAAAAATAATTAGGCGTACGAATGTTACCGCCGCGCTTGATGGTTCCCTGCGCCCGCCAGCCGAAGCCTTTCAAAAAACCGAGTCCGCCCTGCGCCGTGCCTGATAATACGCCCTGGCGTCCATTGGAAAAGCCTACCGCATTCAACTCGCCGCTCACCGGTTGGTCGATCGGCAACTCTTCCGGCTCCACCAATATCACGCCGCCAATGGCATCCGAGCCATAGCGAACGCCCGCAGCGCCTTTCACGACCGATATTCTCGTGGCAATAAACGGATCGATTTCCGGCGCATGCTCCGAGCCCCATTGCTGGCCTTCCTGGCGAATGCCATTGTTCATAATGAGCACCCGGTTGCTGTGCAGGCCGTGAATAACCGGTTTTGAAATCGATGAACCCGTTTGCAGGGTGGTAACGCCGGTGACGCCCCGGAGGCTTTCGCCTAGGGTTTGCCCGCGTGTTTTGTCCAGATCAGCGCCCGAAATAGTCGTTAATGGCTGCGACGACGGCGCATCCGTCCGGTGGGCGGTAATCTCCACATCGTGCAAATGCACTTCCTGTTCGAGCAGGTTAAAGTTCTCTTCGTGCCCGGCCGTGAGGTCTACTTTCTGCTGGAATGGACTGTAACCGATAATGCGGCATTCGAGTGTGTAGTTTCCGGGACAGAGGTTCCTAAGTTCATACCGGCCGTTCTGGTCAGTAAAAACGCCATTACTTTCTCCGACAATGAGTACCGTGGCGCCCACGATGGGTTGGCCCGTGTGGCGGTCTTTCACTACACCTTTCACAAAGCACTCGCACGCCGGTTTTTGGGCAAAGGCTGTTGCGGTGAAAAGCGCCAGCAAAACAGTAAGAAGCAGATTTCTGAAAGAATGCATGACTGATCGGAGCGGGAACGGATTGTGTTTTTGTTACAACGTTGCAAAAGTAACATCATTGCAACTATGTTGCAATTAAAATCCGGAAGTATTTTATCAAATTTTCAGTGGATTAGGGTCTTAAATGTAAATTTGTGCTCCATTTTGCTGCGTTAATCCATTGTCCGACCTGCTTTTTGCCAAACTGATATTAATGCCCCCGCTCATTGCCGGGGTGACATTGGCCGTCCGTAAATGGGGCGAAGGACTGGGCGGGTGGATCGGCGGATTTCCCTGGGTGGCCGGTCCAATCTCTTTTTTTATTGCATTGGAACATGGCGCGGCCTTCGCGGCGTCGACGATCACTTCGGCATTGCTTGGCTCGGTGGGGACGATGCTGTTTGCATTAACCTACGCAACACTTTCATCACGGCTAAGCTGGCTGCCCACGACATTGCTCAGTTACGGGACCTTTTTCATCGTTGCATTGCTTTCGCTGGGGCGCGATATTTCCCTGCCCGCGGCCGTCGGCCTTAATTTGATCGTGCTCACGCTGGTTTTATATTTTTTTCCAAAACCCAGAACAAAAGCTGAATTTCGGAAACAGCCTTCCTGGGATATTCCGCTGAGAATGCTAGTAGCCACGTTTTTCGTGGTGATGCTCACGCAAGCGGCAGATTACCTCGGCCCGACATGGAGCGGTATTCTCACGCCATTTCCAATCATGACCTCCACATTGGCGGTATTCACGCATTCGCAGCAAGGCTCGGATGCCGCGATCAGGATTTTGTATGGCTTGCTGCTGGCCGGCTACGGGTTCGTAGCCTTTCTGGTAGGAGTATCGTGGCTGGTGCCGCAAATGCCGATCGGCACGGCTTATGGCATTCTGACAGTGGGCACGATGGTCGTGAACGGGATCACGATCAAGCTGATCCGCTAGTGTTCGCTAACGGACCAGCTTTCTATTTCAATCCAAATTCTGATTCTAAACTCTTTCCAGCTTGACCGGATAGGTCTTTTTCGCATTCCATTGGCACACGTAAATGTTGTGTTCGTTATCGACGCACACGTCGTGGCAATGCATGAAAATCGGTTTTTCCTGTAACATCAATTGCAGCTCCCCATTTTTGTATTCGGGTTTGGTGCCGCCCGGGTTGGAGATCACTTTGTTCGCTTTGTCGAGGATGGTTACGAAGCCGGAATTGGGGGTCTGGTTCAGGTAGCGCAGCCGCGACCAGCATACACCTGCGTACAGCGTGTCGTCTTTGAAAACCGGTCGGCAAACGAATGCGCCCGGCAGGAAGATCGTGCTCAGGTATTTGCCGTCCAATGTAAATTTTTTGAATGCATTGTGCGCGCGGGAAGTGACGATCAGCGTAGGGCTCGCTTTGTCTCGGTAGTCGATCGCTATGCCGTGGGCAGTGGAGAATTGTGCGTCACCATCGCCGGAGCCGCCGAATTTATCGATGAACTCGCCTGTGGGCGTGTATCTCAAAATCCATTGCGAGCCGTATCCGTCGGCGACATAAATGGTACCATCCGGGCCTATGGCCGTTTCGGTGGGTTTGAATGCGTCGGTTTCTTTGTATGCACCTACTTTTGACGGATGTTCGATCGTCAGCAGGATTTTCCCTTTCAAATCGGTTTTGAAAACTTTTCCGATGTTCGGATCGCTGATGAAAAGGAATTCCTCGCCATTGGCATTCCATAACGTCAGCCCGTGGCCGCCGGGAAAATCGTGTCCCCAGCTTTCAAGCAGCTTGCCCGAGCGGTCGTACACCAGAATATTATTTTTGATTTCATCCCCCACCATAATGAGCCTGCCTTTACTGTCCTGCACCATTTCGTGGCAGTTGTTGACAGGAAACTGGGACGCGTCGAGGTTGCCCCAGCCCTGGTGCACCTTATAGCGGTGGTTACCATGACCAATGACCTCACCGTCGGCTTTGGGCCTGGCGTGAAGGATGTAGAAGGGCTTAAAAGTAATGGCGGCGGCAGCGGCTGCGGTTACTTTCGCAAACTGACGGCGGGATTGTGTATCGGACATGACCAGATCTTTTTATTTGGAGAAAGACCGCATTTCCGATTTCTTACTATTTCCCTGAAATGGATTTGATCAACTGGCCGAATAACGTTTCCCGTAGCGGTTGAGCCAGTCGAGCAAGCGGTTTACGTCCTGCATTCGGAATAATTCGCTGCCTAAATTCATAGTGGCCGCGGTTCCGCAGGCGACGCCCATTCTCACTGCTTCGCGGTAGGATTTGCCTTGTGAAAGCATCCAGATGATGCCTGCGAGCATGCTGTCGCCGGCGCCTACTGTGCTTTTAGGCTGCACAGGCGGCGCGGGAATGTGTTCTACCTGGTCTTCGGTTACGAGCATGGCACCCATCGCGCCCATAGACACGATCACGATCTCGCATTGCCCGCGGATAATAAGCGCGCGCGCCGCGTCGTCGACCTCGTCCATTTCCAGTTTGTCGACGCCCACCAGTTCGCTAAGCTCGGAAATATTGGGTTTCAGCAAATAAACGCCTGCTTCGGTAGCATAGCGGAGCGCATCGCCGGAAGTATCGGCAATGAAGCGTGCACCCTGTGCATGGGCTATTCTGGCGATTTGACCGTAGAAATCGGAAGGTACGCCGGGCGGGAGACTGCCGCTGGCAATGATATAGGAAGGTTTTGGATCGAGCTCTTCCATGGTTTCGAGAATGGCGCGTACTTCGGTGGGCATCATTTCGGTGCCGGGCATTCCGAAGCGGTATTGGAATCCAGTGCTCGTTTCGAGCACGTGGAAGTTCTCCCGCGTCCATTGCTTGGTTTCGATCACCATCGTTTCGACCCCTTCGCTTTTTACGAGCTTGTGCAGGCGCTGGCCGGTGGGGCCTCCTACGGTGAAGATCGCTATCGGGTTTCCTCCAAGCCGGTGAATGGCCTTGGCTACGTTGATACCGCCGCCTCCCGCTTCAAAATTCGGCGTTTCGCAGCGCAGTTTATTGTCGGGAACAATGCGCGATACGTTGGAGCTTTTATCGAGCGCGGGATTTATTGTAAGCGTTACAATGGGTCCGGTAGCCATAGGAGTACGGTGTCTGGTGAACTATTTTACGCGAATAAAAGAAAAAAAGCGATCCTCCGTACGTTCATAGCAATTTCTTCACAGCACAACCGTTAGCGCTACCGCTAAAATTGTTCTTCCAAAACACTCCGGCCTCCGTCAATTACGAGCACCTGCCCATTGGTATACCGCGCATAATCCGAGAGTAGGTACACCGCAGCGCCGTCCAGGTCCGCTGGTGCGGAGGTGTCTGCCGAGATTACATTGATCCTGATATCGTGACCGGAATACGCGGCTGCAATAGATTTGGAAAACCCAATAACAGCTGCCTTAGAGGTTGCTGTGGCGTGAGTTGCGAGGTTATTGTCCGATGATAAGGTTTCAGGGCTCAGATTCAGGATACTTCCGCCTTTGCTCATGCCCATGAAAGTTCTTACGGCCGCCTGGTTGGAAAGCATTAGGGATGTCAAATGCAGATCGAGGTTTTTTCGCCAGCTTTCCAGATCAAGGTTGTGGAGTGGGCCGTCGGTCGGGGGATTTTCTGCTGCTTCCGGAGCATGGTAAAGTGCATCAAAACTTCCAAATTCACGGATGCAAAGTTGAATAGCGTCTAATGCCATCTGAGGCTGAGTAGCGTCTCCTTGCTTTGCTCTTGCGGTGCTTCCCAGGTTCAGTTCCGCCATCAGGCAGGCTTCGGGGCTGAGTCCCACCACCACCACATTCGCGCCGTTACGTACAAAGGCTTGTGCAGCAGACAGCCCGGTGCCGGTGGTTCCACCGATAACTACGATCGATTTATTTGTGAGCCAGGTTTCCATTTAAGAATATAGCGTTTTTATGTAAAAATAGGAGTATTGATATGAAAAAAGAAGCGCCCTGCATCCTCGGGAGGAGCAGGGCGCTTCAAAAAAAGCTAATTCAATGAATTCTAGGCCACTGAGCGAAGTAATGCCATTGAAGATTTCTCAAATTTATCCTTTGCGTAGTCGAGCGAGAGGGTGAATTCCTTCACATCCTTCTGCGACGGCAGGTCAAACATCGCGTCGGTCATGATCGATTCACAGATCGAGCGCAGGCCACGGGCACCGAGCTTGTAAATCATCGCCTGGTCCACAATATAATCGAGTACCGCGTCTTCGAAATGCAGGGTAATGCCTTCCATCGCGAAAAGTTTGGCGTATTGTCTCACCAATGCATTTTTCGGCTCAGTAAGAATTCGGCGCAATGTTTCGCGGTCAAGCGGGTTCAAATGCGTAAGTACGGGCAGACGGCCGATCAATTCGGGGATCAAACCGAAAGATTTAAGATCCATTGCTGTTACGTAACGCATCAGGTTACCCTTATCGAAGATTTCGATAATTCGGTTGTCGCCGTTGAAACCAATCGGACGCGTGTTGATGCGCTTCCCGATGTGGCGTTCGATGCCGTCAAATGCACCACCGCAGATGAAGAGGATGTTTTCAGTATTCAATGAAATCATCTTCTGATCAGGATGCTTACGGCCTCCTTGCGGCGGGACGTTGACGATCGATCCTTCGAGCAGTTTTAGCAAAGCCTGCTGAACGCCTTCACCGCTCACGTCGCGGGTAATAGAAGGGTTGTCCGATTTGCGGGCAATCTTGTCGATTTCGTCAATGTACACAATGCCGCGCTCAGCGGCTTCCACATTATAATCCGCTGCCTGGAGCAGGCGTGTCAGGATGGTTTCAACATCTTCACCTACGTAACCTGCTTCGGTAACGACCGTTGCATCGGCCACGCAGAATGGAACTTGCAGAATCCGTGCAATGGATTTCGCGAGGTACGTTTTGCCGGTCCCGGTTTCGCCTACCATGATGATATTTGACTTCTCGATCACAACGTCATCCTCGGTGCTTACCTGGTTCAGACGTTTGTAGTGGTTATATACTGCCACTGCCAGCGAGCGTTTCGCTTCATCCTGGCCTATGACATATTGTTCGAGGAAATGCTTGATTTCGGTGGGAGGAATGGGTTTCAGTTTCGGAAGCTTGGATTTCTTTTCTTTCTTATCCTCCTTCGGTCCCAGCTCTTCCGTAACAACCTGATGCCCCTGGGCAATGCAGTGGTTACAAATGTGAGCGTCAATCCCGGAAAGAAGCAAATCTACTTCGCTTTTCTTACGTCCGCAGAACGAACAACTTACTTGTGCCATCGATTCGATTTAACAGTTTGGTGAATGTTTCCGGCCTGAATGAAGCCGTACTAAACAATCGTGGTAAGTCAATTTAACAAGAAGACTGAGTGTTACGTTTCATAATCTTCCTCTCGATTGACGATTAGCGGTTATCTTTTTTGCAAATTTCCGGTTTTTTGACCGGGTTACCAAATCAAGTAATGGCCATATACTAAAAACGCCCCGACAGCAATGCTGGCAGGGCGTTTCTTCAAAAAATCGTTCCGATTATTTATCGCGGGTTAAAACCTCGTCGATCAAACCGTATTCTTTGGCTTCCAATGCTTTCAACCATTTGTCACGGTCGGAGTCTATCGCGATTTGCTCGGCGGTCTGGCCCGTGTGGTTTGCGAGGATTTCATACAGTTCGTGGCGGAGTTTTACGATCTCACGGGTGGTGATTTCGATATCAACGGACGTTCCCTGCGCGCCGCCGGATGGCTGGTGAATCATCACACGAGCATGCGGGAGCGCCGAACGCTTACCTGCTGCACCGCCTGCGAGCAACACCGCGCCCATAGAGGCTGCGAGGCTGGTACATACGGTTGCTACGTCGGGACGTACATATTGCATGGTATCGTAAATACCCAGACCTGCGTACACAGAGCCACCGGGGCTGTTGATGTACATCAAAATGTCCTTTTTGGCATCTGCCGATTCGAGGAAGAGTAACTGGGCCACGATGATGTTGGCGATATTGTCGTCCACACCAGTTCCCATAAATATAATACGGTCGGCCATCAGACGGGAGAATACATCGACCTCGCGGAAGTTCATTGGACGTTCCTCGATTACCGAACGGGTCATGTTTTCAACGGTGTGATTCATGTAACCGTCCACGGTCAGACCATTCATTCCCAGGTGGTGAACGGCATATTTTCTAAATTCATTTCCGTAATTCATCGAAAAATTTAAATTTTAATTTATCAATAGTTAAAGGGCAACCGGCTTAGAGAACAAAAAGCAATATAGCTTAGTTTCTATTTATATCGCGGCGAGTTTCTCGGTTGCATGGCACAAATTTGATTATTTCACCGAATAATCCTTGTCAATTTCGGCGATAAATTATCGAAAATTGCGACAGCCAGCGACGCCCCAAGTGATTACATTGCAGCGTAAAAACGTTATACCCGCGCATTAGAATCGGACATTATGAACGTGACATCCAATTTATCAGAAAAAATCAGACAGATCCGCCTTCAAAAAGGACTGTCGCAAGAAAATATGGCAGACATGCTGGGTTTGTCCACAACGGCTTATGGAGACATCGAGCGCGGTCGGACGGAACTCTCCGTGTCAAGACTTGAAAACGTGGCTAAACTGCTGGACGTGCCGCTGCCCGATTTGCTAGGCATTGACGCGACCATGTCTGAAACGGCGTGGCTAAGGCAGGAAAATACCCGGCTGTTGTCTGAGAACCGGCGGTTGCAAAATGAGCTGGATCAATGGAGACAGAAATTCAAGCAATGGTTCGGGGATGGCATTATCCGGCAAATAGGAGAGGAGCGCGAACGCATTGGATTTAAATGAAAACACCGCCCGGACAAACCGGGCGGTGTAAACATGCTTTTATAATTGAAATTAAGCTTCGGCTTCTACTTCGCCTTTCGCCAATTTTTCGAATTCGCTTACTTCTACGGTTTGCTCATCGGTGCTTACCTGGCCACGGATCACTTCCAGAACCTTGTTATCGAACACCTGGTTGAATACGCTTGTGTAGTTGTCACGTTCTTTATCGGCAAGATAGCCCTGCGCCACACGGTCGATCGTTTCCCTCATCGAGTCATCGTCGCCGTAGATACCGAATTGACCTTTTACCATTTCGCGGGTAAATGCCAGGATTTCAGGATATTCTACTTTGACTTCTTCTTTATCAGCGATCTTATTCTTGATCAGGCTCAGTTTCAATGATTTTGTGAAATCGGCAAACTGCTCGTCGATCTGCTCGCGGGTGAATTTGCCTTCGTTCGAGCGTTCCAACCAGTTCTTCAGGAATTCCTCTGGTAGTTCGATGCCAATGCTGTCAAGCAGTGCAAGCTCTATATCGCGGCGAAGTAATGCTTCCGTTTCGCGCTCGTAGTTTCCTTTGATGATTTCAAGAACTTTCTCGTTGAACTGCTCTTCGTTTTCAACCTGGCCCGGACCGAGCACTTTGTCGAAAAATTCTTGGTTTAATTCTGCTGGTGCCGAACGGGTTACGTCTTCCACAGTGAGTACGAACTCACCTGAAACTTCGCCAATGTCTTCTTTTTTCTTACCGGTAACATGGGCAATCGCCGACTCGTCGGTAAATGTATCGTTGATGTCAAAAGTGATCACATCACCTTTTTTAACGCCAAGGAATTTCGCAGCAGCTTCTTCTTTAACCTGCTTGGTAGGGATCGCGGTGCGGGTTGTGAATTCGGTAGAATCCTGTTTCAATTCACCGAAAACCATATCGCCGGCTTCACTTACTTCCGGGTGGATGCTGTCAGCGAAACGCTCGCGGAGGCTATCGAGTGTTTTGTTCAGTTCATTATCGTCCACATTGATCGTGTAACGCTTTACAGCGGGCAATTCTGAGAGGTTTATTTCGAAATCAGAAGCAAGACCCAATTCGTAACTGAACTCGAATTGGCTTGGGGTATCCCAGTTTACTTCCGCCGCCTTGTCGCGATCGGGGATAGGGTCACCTACAACCTGCAATTTATTTTCGCGGATATAAGTGCTTACGGCGTTGCTGAGGATGTTGTTCACCTCGTCTACGAGAATGCTTTTACCATACATGCGTTGAATCACATGGGATGGTACTTTGCCAGGACGAAATCCTTTCAGGTTCACGCGTTTGGAATAATCCTTTACGGTTTTATCAACTTTTGGCTGATAATCTTCCTTGGTCAACGTTACTTTCAGAGAGGCTAATGTTGGCGAACTCTTTTCTAACAATACTTCCATGTGTCGCTAAGCTATGGTAAAAACCTTTTGTTACATTGATTTGAAAAAAACAAAAATGCCCTCAAAACGATGTCCTGAGGGCATTTGACGGGTTTCAATACTACGGAGCAGTTCATCTTTCCAAACAAACAGGAATCTGACGCCCCGTCATTCCCTTGTATTTCGTACGGGCGGAGGGAATCGAACCCCCACGCCTTGCGGCACTAGATCCTAAGTCTAGCACGTCTACCAGTTCCGCCACGCCCGCTCATTTCACCACGTTTTTCAACTCGATCGTTGAATTGGGAGTGCAAAGGTATTTCTATTTTTTCAAAACATGCAAATTATTTGCAAAAATTTATCTTTGGATTAAAGTATGTTGAAGAATGTCGCCAAAATTTGTTATTTTGGTGAAGCGTACTAATAAGAAACAGCAGTGGAGCAACTGGTTGAATCCCTCAACATAGACCTGGAACAGGAGCGTAAGGATATTCTCAAAAAATACCGCCGGCTTTTAAGAACAGCCAAACCTTTTTTAAAGGATAATGATGCTAAACTAATCAAAAAAGCCTTCTATACTTCCGTCGATGCGCATAAGGACATGCGCCGCCGGTCGGGAGAGCCCTATATTTATCACCCGTTGGCAGTGGCACAGATCGTCGTGGAAGAGATCGGTCTCGGTACAACGGGTATTGTAGCAGCATTGCTGCACGATGTGGTGGAGGATACCGATATGGGTATCGACGATATTGAACGGCTTTTTGGTAAAAAAGTAGCCAAGATCATCGATGGGCTCACTAAGATTTCCGGCCGTTTTGAATATGGCTCGTCGCAGCAGGCGGAAAACTTCCGGAAAATGCTGCTGACGCTGTCGGACGACGTGCGGGTAATCCTCGTGAAGCTGGCCGACCGCCTGCATAACATGCGCACGCTCGACAGCATGCCGCGTGACAAGCAGCTTAAAATTGCCTCAGAAACGATCTTCATTTATGCGCCGCTGGCGCATAGGCTCGGGCTTTACAGCATCAAATCCGAGCTGGAAGAACTCTATCTCAAATACACCGAACCACAGGAGTACCGGGCAGTTGCACGTAAACTACGCGAAACGAAAAACACCCGTGATCGATTCATCTCCAAATTCATGGAGCCGATTGCGCAGGACCTGGAAGCGGTAGGTTTGAATTTTATCCTTAAAGGCCGTCCCAAATCGATTTATTCGATCTGGAACAAAATGCGGAAGCAGAACAAGCCCTTTGAGGAAATATATGACCTGTTTGCAATCCGGATTGTGCTCGAATCAACGCCGGAAAGCGACCGCGAAAAGGCCATTTGCTGGCAAGCGTATTCCATAGTTACGGATCATTACAAGCCTAACCCCGACCGGCTTAAAGACTTTCTGAGCACGCCCAGGGCCAATGGATACCAGTCGCTGCACTCGACCGTGATGAGCAAGAGCGGGCAGTGGGTGGAGGTGCAGATACGTACTTCGCGGATGGACGAGATTGCGGAAAAGGGTTATGCGGCACACTGGAAATACAAAGGCAACGATACGAAGGTCAAGGGCAATATCGAGCAATGGATCACGCAGGTGCGCGAGACGTTGGAAAATGGTTATGGGGATAAAACCGCGGCCATCGAGTTCCTGGACGAGTTCCGGAGCAATCTTTTCAATGAAGAGGTATTTGTATTTACCCCAAAAGGCGAACTGAAAGTACTGCAGGCCGGTTCCACAGCACTCGACTTTGCATTCGATATCCACTCGGAAGTGGGTGCGCACTGTATGGCCGCAAAAGTCGGCGGCATTCTCGTGCCGATCAGCTATGTTTTGAATAATGGTGATCAAATTGAAATCATTACTTCCAGCAAGCAGAAGCCCAATGAGGACTGGCTACGCATTGTCGTTACCTCCAAAGCGAGGGCGCGGATCAAGGATTTTCTGAAGGAAGAAAACCGGCGCTATGAAACCGACGGTCGCCAGTTAGTGGAGAAAAAGCTCAAAATACTGGGAATGGACGCTACCGCCGAGGTAATGAATCAACTCAGGGCATTTTTTGAATGTAAAACCACGACCGACTTCTTTTACCGCATCGGCAAAGGCTACATTCAGATTGATGAGCTGAAAAAGTTTAAAAGGGACCGGGATGCAAAGGAACGCAAAGCCTCCGAGAACGGAGCTGCAACCTCCGCACCGCCTAATAACAGCGGCGATGGCAAAACGCTCACGAAGTATCTTAAGCAAATCCACGGTGACCGCGCCGACAGTGATACATTGCTTATTGGGGACGATCTGGATAAGATAGACTATAAACTGGCGCAATGCTGTAATCCCATTGCCGGTGATGACGTGTTCGGATTCGTAACCATTAATGAAGGTATTAAAATACACCGTACAACCTGCCCCAATGCAGCTGAGCTGATGTCCAAACACGGCAACCGCATTATCAAGGCCAAATGGTCGGGTAAGGATGAGGCGTTCCTAGCTGGCTTGTATTTATCGGGTACGGACAGGGTAGGGTTGGTGAACGATGTGACGAGGATCATTTCGAACGAACTGCACATCAATATGCGCGGCCTAACGATCGACACCAAGGATGGCGTCTTTAATGGGGATATTAAGCTTTACGTGCAGGATACCAGGCACTTGGATATCCTGATCGCCAAGCTGGAGCAGGTGGAGGGTGTCTATAATGTCCAGCGTTTCGATACCAATCTGAGCGGCAAGTAGTCATTTTGAACCATTGTTGCTCCAACGTGTTATTGAATTGGTAATTAATGAGGTAGCAAGACTATGCTTGCGAATGTGAGAGTGATTTAAGTAAAAAAGCGTATTTTCGCGCAAGATTATCAGAGATATGCCACAAGCCAGCAAACCAAATTTCGAGGCCGCTAAGAAAATATTGACGGCTTACCTGGAAAACAAGGGACTTCGTAAAACGCCCGAACGTTTTGCGATTTTGGAAGAGATTTATACCAGGGAGGATCATTTCGATGTAGATGAATTGTATATCAGCATGAAAAATAAGCGTTACCGCGTGAGTCGGGCAACGGTTTACAACACGCTGGACGTTCTGGTGGACTGTGACCTGGTCACGAAGCATCAGTTTGGCAAAAATCTGGCGCAGTTCGAAAAATCGTACGGCAACAAGCAACATGATCACCTGATCTGCACAGATTGTCATAAAGTAATGGAATTCTGCGATCCGCGTATCCAGTCGATCCAGAATATGGTTGGGGAAATGCTGAATTTCAGCGTGATGCACCACTCGCTTATTTTCTACGGAAACTGCAATAAGGAAAACTGCCAGAATCGCGCCGAAGCACCACGCGAAGTGGCCGTTTATGAAGACAGATAATAATCAAGACAAGGCCCGGTAATGTTACATTCCCGGGCCGCTTACACCATAATAAGTTTCAGTAATCCAATATTTGAATGAAAGTTGACGTACTACTTGGTCTTCAATGGGGAGACGAGGGAAAAGGAAAAATTGTGGATGTCCTGGCGCCACGCTATCAGGTTGTAGCCCGTTTTCAAGGTGGGCCTAATGCCGGGCACACATTGGAGTTTGACGGTATCAAACACGTTCTGCACCAGATCCCGTCCGGGATTTTTCGAAGCGATATTCAGAATATTATCGGCAATGGCGTAGTGCTCGACCCGGTGGTATTTAAAAGGGAAATCGAAGGTCTTGCAAAATATAACCTGGAACTGATCAGCAACCTGTTTGTTTCGAAAAAAGCTTCTCTGATCCTCCCGACCCACGCTTTGCTCGACGCGGCTTACGAGCGGTCGAAAGGCGATTCCAAGATTGGCTCGACTTTGCGCGGCATTGGCCCGGCCTACCAGGATAAAGTGGCGCGCCTTGGCTTGCGCGTAGGAGACATTCTTTCTCCCAATTTTGCGGTCAAATACAATAAACTCGTCGATGCGCACAAGGTAATCCTTGATTTTTATTCGTTCGATTACTCCGAGACTTTGCCTACTGCCGAAGAGAAATTCTTCGATGCAGTGGAATTTATGAAGCAATTCAAGCTGGTGAACAGTGAGTATGTGGTGAATGACGCATTAGCCCAAGGCAAAACGGTACTCGCCGAAGGTGCGCAAGGCTCGTTGCTGGACATCGATTTTGGGTCTTACCCATTCGTGACCAGCTCGACTACGATGACTGCCGGCGCTTCAACCGGGCTGGGCATCGCACCTCGTCAGATCGGCGAAGTTTTCGGTATTTTCAAAGCGTATTGCACAAGGGTAGGAAGCGGTCCGTTCCCGACTGAGCTGAATGATGAAGTAGGTGAAGAGATCCGTAAGGAAGGCCGGGAGTTCGGTGCCACCACGGGTCGCCCTCGCCGCACCGGCTGGCTCGATCTGCCTGCATTGAAATATGCGATTATGATCAATGGCGTAACGCAGCTGATCATGATGAAAGTGGATGTGCTTACGATTTTCGACAGTATTAAAGTATGTACTCAATATCGCCTTGCCGATGGAACATTGACCGACCAGATTCCATACGATCTTTGTGACGAAGTGGTTGAACCGGTTTACAAAGAATTCAAAGGATGGAAAACTTCATTGGACGGCGTTCGCGACTTCGACGCGATCCCGGCGGAACTGAATGCGTATGTGAAGTTTCTGGAAGAAGAGTTGAATCTGCCGATTACATTCATTTCAACCGGCCCCGATCGCGAAGCGCTGATTAGCCGTGAGGCCGCCGCTGCGGAAGCTTGATATTGATTGAAAATCAGGAGTGTACAAACGTTATTGTCACCCTGAGCGAAGTCGAAGGGTGTTTGCGTGATGCATTTTCCTTCGACTTCGCTCAGGGTGACAGTCTTTTTAAGGTATCTATTAGATTTAATCGCTATTAAGACAGCAAATTCAACACATCATCCCGCGTAAGCGATTTGATAAACCCTTCTTCACTCGAAATCAAATCATCTGCCAACTGCTTTTTAGAGCGTTGTAAAGCGAGGATTTTCTCTTCAACCGAATTTTTGGTAATAAACTTATAGGTGAATACCGTCCGGTCTTGTCCAATGCGGTGCGCGCGGTCAACCGCCTGTGCTTCAATAGCCGGGTTCCACCATGGGTCAAGGATGAATACGTAGTCTGCGGCTGTAAGGTTTAGACCTAATCCGCCAGCTTTCAGCGAAATGAGGAATATTTTGATGTTTTCGTTATTCTGGAAGGACTCGACTTGCTCCTGACGGTCACGGGTGGCGCCGTCAAGGTAGGCGTAGCTTATTTCCTTTTCATCCAAATAATGCCGGAAGAGATCAAGGTGCTTAATGTACTGACTGAAAATTAAAATTTTGTGGTCCTCGCTCATAACGGTTTGCAGCTTGTAGAGCACGTCTTCAAACTTGCCCGAATCATATGCATACTCGGGATCCACCATTACCGGATGATTCGCAAGCTGACGGAGCTTCGTCAAACCTTGTAGTACGACCAGCTGTGATTTTGAAATACCCTCCGAGTCGATACTTTGAAGGATCAGGTTGCGGTAATAGGCCTTCGCCTCCTCGTATGTCTTTTCCTGCTCATTCGACATGTCGCAATACTGAATGCTTTCCACCTTTTCGGGAAGGTCTGTCGCGACCTGCGACTTCAATCTGCGCAGAATGAATGGCTTGATCAGGTTATAAAGCCGTTTGGCCTTTTCGTCATCGCCCTTTTTCTCGATCGGAATCTGAAATTCATCCCTGAAAAATGCCTGTGTGCCCAGCAAGCCAGGATTTACAAACGACATTTGCGACCAGAGATCGAGCGTGTTGTTTTCAATTGGCGTGCCTGTCAGTACCAGCCTTTGCGCAGAGTTGAGCCGTCTGACGGCCTTCGTAATGATCGAGGAAGGATTTTTAATAGCTTGTGATTCGTCGAGAATGACATAATTAAACCGGTAATCCTCCATAATATCGATATCGAGACGAATAATGCCGTATGATGTCAATATCAGGTCATAATTGTCGAACTGTGCCGTGTCTTTCTCGCGGTTTGTCCCTGTGTACAGCAGCACCCGCAGATCAGGCGTGAACCTGCTTGCTTCGAGTTGCCAGTTATAAAGTAGCGATGTGGGCATGATCAGGATCGACGGCTTTTCGGCACCGCCTTCCTTCTCCGACTGAAGCAATGCGAGCGTTTGCACGGTTTTTCCCAAACCCATATCGTCGGCCAGGCAGCCGCCGAAGCGGTATTGTTTTAAAAAACGCAACCAGTCGTAACCGGTCTTTTGATAAGGCCGTAACACGCCCTGGAAATGCAGTGGTGATTCGGCGGGCTCGATTTGCTGGAAATTACGCAGGTTTTCAAGTTTCCGGCTGATCACTGCCGTTGCCAGATTTTCCTCATTCAATTCCTGCACCAAAGCTAGGTGATGCATCCTGAGGCGCAGTTGATCATCCTCATGACCGTTTTCGGTAAAAGAAAAGAATTCCGAATACTTGGTAAACCACCATTCGGGGATCACTGCTATTTCACCATTTGGCAGGATAAACTCCTTCTTACGATTTAGAATGTAATTGCGAAGCTGTATAAAAGGTATTTCGAATTCGCCGAAGCGCACCTTTGCATTGATATCAAACCAGTCCCGTCCTTCCTGAATCGAAATATCCAAAGAAGAATAACCCAGAAAGTAGCGCTTCGTGTCAGCGGTATTCTGACGGACGCTAATGCCCTTCTCTTCCAATGCGATCGCATTACTTTGGAGCCAGCCAAATGCCTCCGATTTAGGCATCTGAACCTTGCCGTTGCGGATGTTCAGTCCCATTTCTTTTAGTGTACGCACATGCTGGCCTTCGACGTCTATGCTCCTTTTGACTTTATTGAAAAAATAGTCATTGCCCTTCTTTTCCATATGCACACTTGATGCATGCGCAAAACTGTCGTAATGAAAGGAGAAACCGGCATATTGGAAGGAAAGCTCGAATGCAACGTCGTTGTCCTCTTCTTCCATTACCTCTACATCCTCGTTGTCCTGGAAGAGTACTGTTGATTTTTTTGGATTCGACGAATATTCCGAAATCGTAAGGATCGTTTTGGGGACCGACGAGACATTTCTGATCTCAAAACCGCGTGCCACCACATCATATGAAGCGATCAATGGCGCCACGAAACGACCATAATATTGCTCCTCGACCTGGCCAGGGATAGCGATGAACTTCTTCGCCAGGAAAGGTTTGATCTTCTTTCCGTCGACATTTCCTTCGAAATGATATAGATGGCCGTCAAGTACCAGCCAGGCAGGATCTTCGCAGATCAGGAATGCATTTTTGTACTGGAATTCCAGTTTTTGCATTTTATGTCTGATTGTGGGGAAGTAATGCGTATTGTCCTCATTCCTGACGAAGTGGAAGCGGATTGTCGCTTTTGCGTCCTCCCAAACCACCGGTTTCCACAATGGGTTGCCATCGTTGCCCATAATGAAGATGTCCTTCCCGGCGAGTCGTTCCAGAATACGTGATTTGCAGTTTTCGAGATAGCCGGCGATCGTTTCCTGAATGGCCTTATCGCCTTTTTGCGGGTCGTAGACTTTTAGGAAAAAGTCTACCGCGTTGATTTTCTTTGGATTATATTTTTTGAGGACCGCATCCTGCTGAATATCGTCGATGAGTTTGACAAGCTCGAAGTCCCTGGCATCGAGGCCTGAGCGGAACTCCTTGCTGTTTTTGGAGGAAATGTTCTGGATCTGAAACGAAAAGTCGCCCTGACTGGTGAGCTGGACGACAAAGGCTTCGAAGATATACCCCAGATACTCATGGTTAAGAATTGAATAGACAATTTTAAATGGCTCTGAGGGAGAAACTTTCATCAGTATATCGTTGGCTGAGATTCGTGTTGATGCGAAGGAGCCCTCCCGGAAATCAGCAGGGTTTCTTTCGATTTGGGAAACTTCAAATATAAATTAAATGAAGGCGAAAAGAAAGAGGCACCACGCCGTTCCCTGAAAAATATTGTAGAATAAGTTTGGGTAGCTTGATGGGGCCAGGAAGTTCGACAACCTGGTTATGTTAGATTAGTGCAGCCAACTTTCCATGCAACACGTGCGGGTGAAAGGGTTTGGCTATCCAATCATCAAATAACGCCGGGATACCGCTTGATTCGAGGGATTCTTTGTTCGCAGCAGTAAGTGCTATGATTGGAACATTTGCTTTTTCCGGGTCTTTAAATGCCCTGATTTTTTGAGTCGCTTCGATGCCGTCCATGACAGGCATATTGATGTCCATTAACACCACGTGGTAATTTTTGTTTTTCATGGATTCGATAGCCGCAAGACCGTTTTCAACAAAATCGAATTCAGCACCCCATTTTCTTAGGAAGTTTTTTAGGATCAACGCATTCATCTGATCATCCTCAGCGACCAGAACAGTTATTTGAAGTGGAGCTAACACTTTTTCCGGAGCAGATTCTTGTACGGGGATTTTTATCTGGGCCAACGGATAAGGAATGTCAAAAAAGAACGACGAGCCAACCCCTTCCTGACTGGTAAACTCAAGTTTTCCCCCAAGCAGGTGCACAAGTCGCTGAATGAGCCGTAATCCCAGGCCGGTGCCATGGTACTGTTTTTTTGTGCCGGAATTAATGAGCTTGAATGGCTCGAAAATATATGGACGCACTTCCGTCGGAATACCAATCCCTGTATCCGATACATTAAAAAAAATCTCTACCAGATCGTCGGTAATTCGTTTGGTTTGCATCGTTACCTCAACAGAACCTTGTTCGGTATACTTGATAGCGTTATTAATCAGGTTCATCACTATTTGCGCAAGGCGTACAGGGTCACCGATGACCCAAAACTCGCTAAGTTCCTGAGAAGTACTAAGTGATAGCGTCAAGCCTTTTTTGCCTGCAGTCGCCTTCAATGAATGGAATATCCCGGCCACTGTCGCAACAGGTTGAAAGATTTCCCTGCGTAGCTCAGTCTGGTTGCCCTCTAAGTCGTTCAGGTTTAATAGATCATCAATAATTGATTTGAGGACGTCGGCGGAAAACCTGACGGACTCCAGATTATTTTTCTGATCGGGTCGGGGTTTTTCAGAGATGATCAGATCGAGACCTCCGATGATAGCATGCAGCGGCGTTCGTATCTCATGCGACATGGTAATCAGGAAGTTCGTTTTGTAGTCTGCCAGATCCTGGGCCTGAACGGCGGCAATCTTTAACTCCTTTAAGAGGGTCTTCTCTTTCGCATTTGCCAACTCGGATTCTTTGAAGAAAAAGAAATGTACGTATAAAAGCATGGCGTAGTTATAAAGCACCGTGAAAGCAAGCGCGTTAGGATCGGCCGTGTAGGTCTGAAAAGAGATTTTAATCTTTAAATATTGGGTGAGAATTGTGACCAGTCCAATAACGAAGATGTTGAGAAGCGAATAAAACAGTCCCCATCCGGCGCCCAGTATATAGAAGCCAGAACAAAGAATAATAAAAATGAACTGAAACGTGACCAGATAGTGCCCTTGCTTATATAATAATGCAGTTGACAGGATTATTAATGTGAGGCAGCTTAAAGCGTAGTGTCCTACCTGTTGCAGTGCTACTCCGCGACGGAGCATTTGAAAACCTGCCAAGGATAAAGCAGAAAAGAAAAGGACCCTCCACAACAGGAAATTTCTTTGTTGATAGAAATAGAATACCGACAACACCACGCCCATTCCGCAATAGGCAATTAATAAAAATTGGAGTGTTTTTTTTCTGATGTGCTCGATGGCAGCCGATTCCTGCCAGTATTCGGGATACTTATTCCTTAAGTCCTTTAAAATTTCCTGCATGAGCTGACCAGTTGAATCCTAATTTCTAACATAGTTTGAAAGCTCGAATTATTTGTAAACTGGTGGTCTTATTTTTTCGGAAATGGCAGGAATGTATGTCGTACCTATGCTATACCAACAAAAAAGCAGTTACAAACGAAAGTTTATAACTGCTTGAAATTCAGTACCGGGGACGGGAATCGAACCCGTACGGGCGTTTCGGCCCACAGGATTTTAAGTCCTGCGATTTTTGGTTTCATATGGTGTCATGTGGTCTTATTATTATTGATAATCAGCTATTTAACAAAATTAGAAATTTTGTAAGACCAAGAAAAACCGGCATTTGTTGTACCTATGTTGTACCAATTTGCGATAGAATATACTTACCTTAGGCCCTCTGAACCAATATCTAACAACTTTCATGGACTCTACAGTTAAGGTAGTTTTACGCAAGAAGAAGCGCGAGGACGGAAGTTATCCGCTTGCATTGCGTGTTACAACGGGTCGTACATCCACTTACATTTACCTAAAACAATATTTGAAAGAAGGCGAATGGGACACGGCTAGTGAAAGAGTTAAAAAGTCCCATCCGAACTCAGTCTGGCTTAATAACCTGATCCTGGCGAGAAAGGCAGAGGTTAATGATCAGATTTTGCAACTGGCGACTCAAAAGAAAGATACAACTGCCGCGGTCGTCAGAAAAACAATCAAGAGGGACGTCGGTATTGGATTCTTCGCTCAGGCACAAATTTACACTGACCAACTGGAAAAGAATGGCAAGTTCAATCGTAAGTCGGCTGATTTGCCGCGTATCAACCGCTTTAAAGAGTTTTTGAAGGGGAATGAGATCAGTTTTGCGGATATCAATCCCGGACTTTTACGGCAATTTCAAGCCTATCTTCGCAGCAAGCGTAAGGTGACGGAAAGGACAGTGGTCAACCATCTCGTAGTGATCAGGACGGTGTTCAATCAGGCGATCACCGCAGGAGTTGCAGACTCAAAGCACTATCCTTTCGGTAAAGGAAAGATTGCAATCAAATTCCCTGATAGTGCTAGGATTGGATTGACAGCGGAAGAGGTGAAGCTCTTGGAAGATGCCGAATTGACTGCTGGCCAGCATCACGCTAGGAATCTCTGGTTAATATCATTCTACTTTGCTGGAATGCGGGTCTCGGATGTTCTGCGATTGAAGTGGTCGGATTTTCAGAACGACCGGCTATACTATTCCATGGGAAAGAACCTGAAAGCCGGATCTTTAAAAGTGCCAGAAAAGGCGATGAAGATTTTGAAACAGTACTCGAGGGATAGTGCCCACAATCTTGTATTTCCGGATCTGGGCAGACTGGTTAGTCTTAATAATTCCAACGCCGTGCAAAGTTATATTAAGACGAGGGTAAAGAGTTGTAATGACTATTTGAAGCAGATCGCGGAAGGCCTTGGTTTTTCTAAGCCACTAACAATGCATATTGCGCGGCATACATTTGCTCAAATTTCATCAGATAAAATACCTGTGAACATTCTGCAACGACTGTACCGTCATTCCGATATCAAGACGACCATGGGCTATCAGAGCAACTTTATCAACAAAGCTACGGATGACGCACTTGATGCGGTGATCAACATTTAGGATACTAACTGCCTGGCTGTAATGGACGAAATTGAGCGGCAGAATGCAGGAAAAGGGTAATGTATCCTTATTTATAATGAATATGGGTCATGATTTTGATGTTAATTGTCTATTAATCAGTTGTTTACTTGGGTGGATAAATGATTAATCAAGCCGGTCGTAAACAATTCGTAAGCGACAGTATCAATGTCAAAATTCTTAACCTACATACCTTCACGTGGTCAAATTTACAAATAATTGACGACGCGAAGGTACATTTCGAATTAAATGTGCTTCATAGCAATTCGTAATAGTGGTCGAGGCCATCTAAGTTAGGCGGTATATGCTTTTATATCGACTCACTGTGTGCGAATGTGCCAAGTGTTTGTAATGATTGTTTCCCTAATTTCATATATGGGCGGAGGTCGTGCAGGTGTAGAAACCCGACCGTTCTTTGGATGGAAATCATCGAAACGTAAGCAGGGATTGGGTGTCGAAGCTCACGCCTGTATCACTAAGCAACGTAACTTTTTAGCTAGCTAAGCAACTTTTGGAATAAATTTTGTTATAGAGATGTGATCTCTTTGAAATTGAGAAATTTATTTTACATTTTGCGTCAAGTACACTAATAGCCTTAATCTTAATGAAAATCCCTCGTAAAATTGATGACCGTCTGAAGGACGCTATCATTCAATTACGATTTGAGAAGGTCGGTGAGGTGGAACAAGTGTCTGCCACTTTCGCTGAACAGATGGGTACTGATTTTCAGGAAATTGAAGTCCCAGAAGCTGCTGAAATTAGTGCTGGAAACAAGGAGTTTATCAAAGTTTACATCCATAAGGAGGGGAAATATCGTTTAGTTCTGACCGACAAGGCAATCTCTTTTAACATCGTCAATGGGTACGTAGGTTGGTACCAATATTCAGCTTTCATTAAAAAGACCATCCGATGCTTGCTTGATGAGGGTCATTACAGTGAACTTAGTACTTTAGGGGTGCGGTACATCAGTATCTTCGACGAGACGCCGATCTTCAACAACATAACTCCCGTGATCAGCTTTAGTCCGTTGAGCCAGGAAGCAAAGAATGCTCAATTCACGATCGAGCTGGATCGCTCGCCACACAAAGTAGTTGTAACGTTGTTAAACTCGATCACAAGGCAAATTGATGGGTCAAACAATGTAATGTTCTCAGTGGTAGATATTGATACTTCAAGTCCTTTCAGATCTAGTTTGTTTTCAGTTGATGCAGTTATGTTGAAGCTGAACGAATGTCACAATGAACAGAAGGAGGTGTTTTTTTCGTTGCTCAAGGAAGATTTTATAAAGTCACTCAACCCAGTATATTGATATGATGGAGCAATTAAATATCAAACGGATAAATTTTCCGATATCTGGATCTAAACTAGCGGCGAAGTATATTAGTAACTCTTATAGTTATTATAACGATAAGAGTGATTCCAAATCAGTTCAAGATACGGGAAGTTTTGGCAAATTTTGGGAAATAATTCAGAAGATTGCTAACAGCGATATTTTTCAGTTAATATCCAAATATTTGAAAGTCGCTCGCTCGGAGTCATTGCCAGATCTACCAATGAAAACACATTCGAAAGTTATTGTTGGTATTATTGGTTTCCTTTTGAGACAAGAGGTAGATTTGTCTAGCGTGATTGTTGTTGAAACTCGTGATCAAAGTATCTTAATTAAAGGAAAAACCAGATATAAAAGTGTCTATTTCGAAGTTACCATTGACGAAGAGTTAGATGACGGATATGAGTTAATATGCAATGTTTATGAAGAAAAGGTGCCTCAAATATCTATTTCAGGAGACGTTGATTTTGTTGTTGCCTCATTGACTAACGCGATCAAATCCGAGCAGAATTTTGTCTTTTAATAGTGCATGGTATACCCTGAACGCCTTCTCCCTCAGCGTCATTTTAATATAATAGACTTCAATTCTACCAATACAAGTCTCCGATATCTTGTCAGACACACTGATGCGACAGATATTTCAGATGGCGAGGGACTTCTTCGGCCCGAAGTTGTTTCAACAGATGAAAGTTACAATCACCTGCGAGATTTTTCGACAAACCTTTTGGGGGTTTTCGAAGTAGAGGATATCCATGTCACGATAAGAAACAACGAGGAGTACTTTGCACTTTGGGATATTGGAAGTGAGCCACTTATCCCGGTTGATGAGCATTGCGAGATAGTGGAGCAGAGAGCATGCATTTTTTTGCCAATCGCGGATTGTCATTTAGTATCGTTCAAAGCAATCAACCAGATTGAAGGTGAGGCGGAAATATTCTGTAAGGTTCTCCACACGCCTACGCGGTCTAATTTCTGGCACTGCTCTTTGCGATGGTACTACAATGAAGAAGGAAGTGAATCGTGGAATAAGGGTCGAATGAGGCGAATGAAAGCAAATATGCGAAGTTTTATCTGTGAGAGAGCTGAAATAACTGAACCAATATATCAATCGATAGATGAATCTGCTTACAACGTCTATGCCGAATAAGATGATGCTAGCAGCATGTTAAATGTAATGTATAGTGTTTCAGATAAATTAATTAGCATTGGAATTTGCGAATGATAAATGTGTTGAGGCAATTTAGTATCTGATTGGTCAGCTCATCTTAAACTTAATTTTGCATTGGCATGTGTATAAGTGGAATACTGCTGTGGAAATTTCAAGTTCCAGTCATCCTGATGCCTATTCAGTTTAGGGAAATTGCTAGACAGGTTTCCCGCTTGGCTATCACATGCCCCTAAATTTTCACCATTTATAGCATTATCCCTTTCAAATGGAAATTTGCCTTAGAGACAAATTGTACATAAGGTGTTTTCTGACATAGCGCAAAATGAAAGACCAAAAATCGGTAAACCTCGTCGGAGTTACGATGCTGAGTTTAAACAAGAAGTAATTAGAATGCTCGTCGCGGGCAGAAGTGTCAGGGAAACCTCGGAGGCTTTTGGAATAACTGAAAATGTTCTCTATCGTTGGAGACGAATTGCAACAAAAAGACAAAATCGAATAGCGGCGAAAGTGGCAACGATAAAGCAGCTAAGCTAATTGCGGAAGTTGCTAAGCTCCATGCTGAAAATGAGCGCTTAAAAACCGACCGCGAGATCTAAAAAGGGCGTTAGGTCTACCATATAACTTCTCACGCGGCCATGCCTTTCAGTCGTTTTACAGCATCCATAGGTATCGACGTTGTACAATAGAGCTTACCACGTGGCGAAATCCGCACGCGCGGAAGTGCCATTTACTCACGTAAATCATGATCTAAAAATAACCACAAGAGAGATGATAATATCTTCTGGAGAAAAAATGAGCATATCTATCGTTCCTTTTTCGAACATCCACATGGGTACGTTTCGCTGCGGGGATATTAAGTCGTCTTAGGCTTACTGCTCTGAAGGGACAGGAGTGGTATTAGGCTAACTTATAGCCTTCATTTCACCGATCCCATTTGTTGCGTTCGTCGCTACCATTATCTTGATGCTTACTCTCAACGGAAGTCTATTGTTCAATCGCCCGGCAATGTGCTTTTGATGGCGATACCTCTTGCAATCTACTTTGTGGTCATGTTTCTGGCGAGTTTAATCGATTGGGGGGGGTATTCGCAAAATGCATCCATCGCGTTTACCGCCTCGGGTAACAACTTCGAACTCCCGATTGCCGTCGCTATAGGCATATTTAAGATTAATACCACGAAGGCATTTGTCGGCGTGGTTGGATGGCTTGTTGAAGTGTCAGCCTTAATCGCTCTCTTTAATGTGGCATTTTGGCTGAGAGATTGAAGTACTCCCTATTTTTAAGGCCAGCAGTTGGCTATGATTGATTAAAATTAAGCAGCATTCAGGTAAAGATTCATTGGTTTTCTGCGGCCTAT
>NZ_JAKCPW010000066.1 GCF_021440085.1 Dyadobacter sp. CY261 | reverse complement strand
AATGCTCTTTTAAATCCTGTATCGAAGAGACTTGTGGCATCAAATGGTCAATTAAAGATCTTAGTTTCAAATGCGCCTTGTCCGCTAAGTGAATCTGCTGGCCGGGTGCCCGGTTGATCCGCATGTCGCGCGTAGGTACCAAGCTTAGCTCATTTTCCATCCTGCGGCAGAACTTGCCGGTCCGTGCATAGTTTTTGAAGTGATCAGCGGTGTTCTTTCCGTTATGATTGATGCGGTTGGCAATAATGTGAAAGTGCAAATTGGCCGAATCTTCATGCTTAAAAACCACCATCTGGTTATGCTCGAAGCCAAACTCTTTGGCAAATTCGGTCGATATCTGCATGATCTTGTCATTGCTGGGCTTTTCGCCTGGCGAAAAGCTGAATGACTGATGCCAGACGTATTTGGTCAGCTTCTTGTTTTTGGAGTGGTTGTCTGTGTACTGGCGGGCCAGGTAGTCCAGATCCAGCGTCCCGTCAGGGGCGGTTTTGAGGGCAAGGTTCTGAATATAAACCAGCTCCCCTCTGACGCTTTGTCCTTCGAGTCGCTCGCCCGCCGTAGTTTGCTGACCCTTCTGATAATAGCAGTACTGCAAAATTCCTTTAGCGTAGCTGCCCAAACCTGCTTTTCCGATCATTTGCTTGTTTGCTGGATGAATTCCCTGACCGCGTTTTCAATCTCGAAGTGGACAGAGGCGATATCTGCCGCCTCGTTTTTCCAGGTAGGTGCAAGTTCCTGCAAGGGCCCAACATAGTAGCTTTCATATTTTGAAAGCAGCTGGCGTGCGGATCGGGCCATTCCCCATGCTTCCCGAAGGATTTGCTCCTTGCTCTCTCCCGGCCCCAGTACCTGGCCCAGATAGTCCGACAGGGATGTAATCCAGCAGTCGATCTCAGTAATCGTCTTTTGAAAGCTACGGATCTCAAAGCTTTCAAAAACCCAGCGGGTGATAAGGTCAGCGAGCAAGCGCACCCGCTGGCTGCTCTGCTGCCACTGCATAGAAAGCATCGGGTGGTCTTTGGTCTTTAAAATAGCGAGCGATAGTATTCCCGCTAGCTGCTCGAGAATCCGGATTGTTTCGGCGGTCGCCTTCGGCAGCGTTCTTTTCTGGGGCCT
>NZ_JAKCPW010000065.1 GCF_021440085.1 Dyadobacter sp. CY261 | reverse complement strand
CGCCAGGCGATTTTAAAATAGTTGTGAAGCATAAGGGGATGTAAGCTAGATATATTGCGATTTGAGATTTCACTAGCCCTGGTTGTTGGGCTTTCCGAACGCAATACTAAGGGCTGGATCGGCAACCGAGGTCCCAACTCATCAATTGGCACCTCTTTTTTTAGGCCGTTTTTGTATTCGACAGGCGTTTGGCCCGTAATCTCCTTGAAAACCCGGTTGAACGTCGTTTTGGAATTAAAACCCGACTCATAGGCAATGCCCAACAGGGTGAGCCGGTCATAGGCCGGATCGCGTAGTTTTCGAGCGATTTCACGAACCCGAAACTCATTAATAAAATCGCTGAAGTTCTTGTCTAGCCCTATGTTGATGATCCGGGACAACTCATGGGGATGAATCGCCAGTTTCAGAGCCAGCTTGGTCAATGTCAATTCAGCATCCTCGTAAAGGTGGTTTGCTGCCACCACTTCCGTTAACTTTCGGCCTTTCTGCCTGACATCCGTTCGATCAGCGATTGGCATCGTTAGCCTGACCGGGCTATCCGATTTGAGGACCACCTCTGCGGCCATTCCCATCAGCACAAAAGCAGTAGCCAGAAAGAACGAATCACTCACTAACGTTAACAAGCAGGACGAGCCGAGCAGGACCAGGGCTTTGTCCAGCCCGCGGAAAGCTAAACGCGGCCTGTCCATCAGCACGGGTCGCTGTCGACCATAGAACACTTGTATGAGTCGGTGAGCGGCGTACAAATAGAAGGTGACCGAACTGATGACGAGCCAGACCGGCATCCAACCTACTCCCAGCAGTGGACAGAAATGGAGCCAATCTTTTCGTTGAAACCGCCACTCCGGGCGTGTCAAGTGCTTGGTATAAAAAAACAACAGTGGCCCCAATGCCGGTAAAAAAACCGCTGAAAGCCCACCGGTTTTTAGTACGATCACACCAAGCGCCAAACTTAAAAACAGGTTAGCCCTTTGGCTTGGTCTTTTAGCGAACCCGACCAATAGCGCGAGCGTCAGCCCAGAGAATAAGGTTCCCAGGGAGGCCAGATCGTATAAGCTTATATGAAAAAATTCGGTTCTCAAGTGTTTACGAATTGCCAGTAGCCATGTTCTGAGTTTT
>NZ_JAKCPW010000064.1 GCF_021440085.1 Dyadobacter sp. CY261 | reverse complement strand
TGTGATGGTTCATAACATTCGCTACAATTGCAGTCATTTCTGATCCTTCAAAAAGTCACATTTGGCTCATCGATTAGTTCCAGAAAGTCGTTACATTAATGATCATTTTTTCTCGCAATCCCTCTCACTTCCCACGAGGGTTGTGAGAAAAAATGAGGCGGTGCGGATTCAAATTGTGTTGTTATGACCACCGAAAGCTTGAAAGCGGAAGCAAGAGAAAAATGGGTTACCCTCTATAAACAGATCGGGAACATATCGGTTGCTGCCAGAAGGTGCGGGATTGCTAGATCTACGTTACAGCGTTGGATAAAACGTGCGGATGAAAACCTCTTTACAGATCGGTCTCACCGCCCGCGCCGGTTGGGCCGACAAAAGTATCGTCCTGAAGACGAGGCCCTCGTGCTTAAGGTACGCGATGAATTCAAATATGGGAAACTCCGAATCTGCTCTCATCTGTTCAGGCTACATGATTTGAAGATTTCAACTTCTACCGTAGCGAGAATACTCGACAAGCATTCGGTTGCACCTATTCGTCGATTCACTAAACAGTGTCCTCCAATTCGATACGCTAAGCTCGTTCCTGGCGAACGTGTGCAGATAGACGTCTGCAAGGTCAGAGCTGGTCTGTATCAGTACACGGCGATTGATGATTGTACCCGACTAAGGGTACTAAAACTTTACAAGCGTCGGTCCGCGGCCAATTCAATCGATTTTCTGGATAAGCTTATCGAGGAATTTCATTACCCCATTCAGCGTATTCAAACGGACAGAGGGCAGGAGTTTTTTGCAGTCGCATTTCAGCAGAAATTGATGGACTACTGCATCAAGTTCCGCCCCATAAAACCCAGGTCGCCACATTTAAACGGCAAAGTCGAGCGCAGCCAGCAGACTGATCTCCAAGAATTTTACTCAACAGTTGACCTACGAGACCCTGAATTGGACTACAAACTTTCTCAATGGCAATTTCACTACAACTACTTTCGCCCGCACAGCTCGTTGGGTGGTAAGACTCCTATCGAATTTGCTTCCGAACATTCTGCTAAGGCTCCTTTCTGGGACGAAGTCGAGGCCACATACGACGAAACAAAGGAACGTATTAGAGAACAAGCCTACTGGCGAGATCTCCGGATGGCAAAGCTGGCAATGAAAAGCAAAACGTAGTTTTGTCCTACATTTTGCCGACTTCTAGATGTAGCGGAACTGTAGAGCCACTACAAATTAA
>NZ_JAKCPW010000063.1 GCF_021440085.1 Dyadobacter sp. CY261 | reverse complement strand
TGTAATACTCCCCAAAATTGAGGCCATCGGTTAAGTTTAGTAACTTGACATTAAACCGATGAGAAAATGAAACAAAGCCGGAGGAAATTCACAGCAAAATTTAAGGCAATGGTCGCCGTTGAGGCCTTGAAAGAACGGGAATCATTGAGCGAATTGGCCACAAGATTCGAGATACATCCAACGCAGGTATCCGCATGGAAACGGGAGTTCCTGGAACGAGCAGAGAAAGCTTTCGGAGAGGAGGCCTCGAGGGAAGAGGAATCTGTTGACGTTGACAATCTTTTCAAGCAGATCGGACAGCTGCAGGTGGAGAATGACTTTTTAAAAAAAAGCTTGAAAAAAGCAGGTCTATGAAGGAGCGCATGGCATTGATCGATAATAGTCATCCATTGAGCATTCGGCGGCAAGCACAGATTCTTAGTGTCAACCGCAGTCAATTGTATTATAAGCCTGCTGGTGAAAAAGAAGAGAACCTAGCACTAATGGAGACGATGGACAAAATTTTCTTGTCTGATCCCACCCTGGGTGTGTTGGGTATGCAAGACGAGCTGACTGAAAAAGGGCTGAGCTACAACGTCAAACGAATTCGCCGGTTACTGCGGAAAATGGCCATTGAGCCGATTTATCCAAAACGTAATCTAAGTCGTCTTGGGAAAGCGAAATATATTCACCCGCATTTGCTCAGAGGCCTTGAAATTAATCGGCCCAATCAGGTTTGGGCGTTGGATATCAGCTACATTCCCATGAAGCACGGCTTTATGTACCTGACTGCGATTATGGATTTGTACAGCCGCTACATTGTCGGCTGGCAGCTATCCAACAGTCTGGAAAAAGAAACGCAGACGGAGCTTTTACATGCAACGATATCCCGACATGGAAAGCCTGAAATTATCAATAGCGATCAGGGTGCACAATACACCTGCGAGCATTGGGTAAACACCTTAAGTGATCTAAAAATCCGGATCAGCATGGATGGAAAAGGGAGAGCAACCGACAACGCACATATTGAGCGGTGGTTTCGGACAATAAAACAAAAATATATCTATCTAAATCCGGAGAAAAATGGCCTTAACCTTTACCAAGGAATTGACCGATTCGTAAGACATTACAATGCAAGGAGGCATCAGGGCATTGACCGCAAGAAACCCATAACCCTTTATCTGAATGCCGCTTAATCTAAATTAACAATAGCCAATCGCTGGTCTTGAAAATAGGGAGTACTTCA
>NZ_JAKCPW010000062.1 GCF_021440085.1 Dyadobacter sp. CY261 | reverse complement strand
TGTAGGCTTCCCATTTTTAGAGTGGTGCGATTTAGACTCAGTTGTTCATTGTGACAGTTAATTCTTCTTTTTTCACGGCATTTTCTTTCAGTAGTATGTGCTTCTGATTTGGGGTTAGTCCCTTCATTGACCTGTGAGGGTGCTTACTATTGTAATTGTCAAGCCATTTGTCTGATAAAATACGCAGCTGTTCCAGAGAATCAAAAAAGTAAGCATCCAGGACGTCTTCCCGGTAAGTTCTGTTTAATCTTTCGTTGTAGCCATTTTGCATCGGCTTCCCGGGCTGAATAAATTTTTGCTCAATCTGCTTTTCTTCGCACCATTTGGCCAGTTTCTTGCTGATGAACTCCGGGCCATTGTCAGTTCTTATTGATAATGGCAACCCTCGTTCCAACTCTAACTGCTGCAAAATTTGTATTACTTTACCAGCACAAATGGAATAGTCCGCATGTGCTGCAAGTGCCTCTCTACTGACATCATCCATTACAATTAAGGTTCGTACACGTCTGCCAGAGCTAAGAGCATCACTGACAAAATCCATGCTCCAGGTTTCATTCAAAGTCTTTGCCTCAATTAAAGGTTGTTTAGGCCTTTTCAGAATACGTCTTTTTCGCTTACGCCTTAATTTGAGATCCATACTTCGATAGATTCGAAGCACGCGTTTGCGATTCCACGGTAGGCCTCTGTTCCTCAAATTACCGTAATACCAATCAAAACCTCTTGCGGCGGCCGCTGCCGTCGGATGTTCTTCTGCCAACTCATTAAGCATGTCTACAATAGGCAGGTCGCTCTTGACAGTTTTGTAATAGAAAACACCCGTACTTAACTGCAAAACTCTGCAAGCCCGCTCAATGCTAAACCCAGCTTCCTGAGAAATATCGGAAGCTATTAGCCGCTTCTGAGCAGGCTTTAAAGCTTTTTTTCGATAATCTCTTTTGCCAGTCTGTGATCAAGAGCCAATTCCGCATACATGTGTTTCAGACGGCGATTCTCCTCTTTGAGTGCCTTCAATTCCGCTAATTCCGAAGCACCCATACCGCTGTATTTCTTGCGCCAATTGTACAGTGTAGCTTTGGAGACGCCATTTTCCCGAGCGACGTCATTTGCCTGTTTGCCAGAATCCAGGTCTTTGAGGATTTTGACGATCTGAGTTTCTGTGAATGTGTTTCGTTTCATAGCAGATTAAAATTAGAAAATTTGTCTAATTCATCACCACTCTGTTTTTAGGGAAGCTTACA
>NZ_JAKCPW010000061.1 GCF_021440085.1 Dyadobacter sp. CY261 | reverse complement strand
ACAGTCACTTGGGCTGCGGAACACCAGCTTCACCTTGTTCACAAGGCAATTGCCCACAACACCACAACCGGAAGTCTCGCCTACGTTGAACACAGTGGATTCACTGGTCTGGCTGCCAACGGTACATTTGGCCGTGTAATTACCCGGCACGTTTGTTTCCAAGGTCACACCGGTGCCGACCTGCGTGGTACCACGGAACCAGGTAATGCTACCCGAGCAGTTCGAAGCGGTCAGCACTACCTTCTGGTTGCTGGCTACACACGCAGTTGTCCCCGAAGTCCGGCTGATCGTTGGCGGGTTTAGGACAGGGTCACCGCAACTATTTAGGTTAAGACCTGCCACGTTGGAGGACCCCACTGAGCTGCCTTCCCATTTGGTTGAAAGCGAATTGTCAAATGCCAGTCCGTAATTGCCTGTGCCAAAGGCTGTGCCTGTCAGCTTCGTCGTGCCGTTATAGAATTCAAGCTCGGTCAGCTCTCCCCAACCAGTGCTGCTGGCAACGAAGCGCAAAGATGAATAAGTAGTCGAGTTACTGAATGTAAATTCCTGGTAGCTCCCTGTCCCGTTGGCTGAGAAAGTATAAATATCCGTCCAGCTGCTACCACCATTGTTGCTGCCTTGCAGTTTCGCGCCGTTCAGACGGTCCATGCAGCAGTCGCCAGGTGTCCGGAAAACAAGCTTCACCTTGTTCACAAGGCAATTGCCCACAACACCGCAACCGGAAGTCTCGGCCACGTTGAACACCGCGGACTCACTGGTCTGGCTGCCAACGGTACATCTGGCCGTGTAATTGCCTGGCGCATTGGTTTCCAATGTCACACCGGTGCCGACCTGGGTGCCGCTGCGGAACCACGTAATACTACCCGAGCAGTTCGAAGCGGTCAGCACTACCTTCTGGTTACTGGCTACACAAGCCGTGGTCCCCGAAGTCCGGCTGATCGTTGGCGGGTTTAGGACAGGGTCGCCGCAACTGTTTAGGTTAAGACCTGCCACGTTGGAGGAGCCCACTGAGCTGCCTTCCCATTTGGTCGACAGTGAATTGTCAAAGGCCAGTCCATAGTTACCTGTACCAAATGCAGCACCTGTCAGTTTCGTTGTACCGTTATAGAATTCCAGTTCGGTCAGCTCGCCCCAGCCTGTGCTGCTGGCAACGAAGCGCAAAGATGAATAAGTAGTCGAGTTACTGAATGTAAACTCCTGGTAGCTCCCTGTACCATTAGCTGAGAAAGTATAAATATCCGTCCAGCTGCTGCCGCCATTATTGCTGCCTTGCAGTTTCGCGCCGTTCAGACGGTCCATACAGCAGTCCCCAGGGCTGCGGAACACCAGCTTCACCTTGTTCACAAGACAATTGCCCACAACACCGCA
>NZ_JAKCPW010000059.1 GCF_021440085.1 Dyadobacter sp. CY261 | reverse complement strand
AGACTGGGTACGACCATTATCGATCAAGTAGGACTACAATTAATTCGCGCTTACATTAAGCAATTGCAATAGTGTCGACCGATTTACATCAGACATCATGCTTTCCCATCTGGAACCGGTCTTTTGAGCAGACGGAATACAGAGAATTCTCAAATCTATTACCAATCCTGTTTTCAAAAGATCAGGTGAGAATTGTGATGAGTCAGACATGGTCATTTTATAGCGTCGACCTACATGTATAATACAATTTATTCTCAAACACCCCTTCAACATGAGACACTCATACCTTGTATATCATAGCCTGAATCAGTCGCATTAGCCGGACGTGGCTGTTGCACAACCCATGATTACAATTACACTACTCTGCGACTTGTGTCGTCCTGGAAAAACTTCACAGTTTTTAGTGATAATCCTGATTGAACTTTACTCGACTTCTTGTTAGTACTGCTAAAACCTTACACCTCAACGCATAGGACGACGCTTATCCCTGATTTTTTTACTGCATAAAAAAATCATCTGCTACTCCGCTACGCTTCGGGGAGCTGTTCTAGGCTTACGAGCTATTTTTGCTGCCATCATCAACAACAAAACCGGGGAAAAAAGTGATAGCCAGTTTCTGGAATTTGTATATTCGGACGGGCAAAATTTTCCTTATTTCCTGGGACGATACAAGATGACCGATGTCGCCGCATTGGTATTGCAGAGATCGTTACAACTATGATTTTTTTGGATAGCGAACTCTCCTGCCGAATGCGGGAATGGTCAGTAGGTTGGGATTGATCTCGTTTACGTCCTCGGGGATGTAAACTTTTTTCAAAAACTTTTCGCAGAAATCGTATACCGTTGTGATTCGTATGGATTTGTTCTTTCTGACGACAAGCTCGTATATTACTCGCTTTCGCTTGTCATAAATAGGATTTGTAACCAGATGGACCTTTTCAAATTTGTCCAATAAAGGTCTTACAGTGTGGTTCAGCAGGTAGTCGTCGTCATCGGTGTGCGGGATCAGAATTACAATAATCCGTCAGTCGGATCAAGTTTTTAGTCAAGTGTTGAATACAGAAGGGGAAGAATTACAAAACTACGAAAAATCGCAGAACCACAAGCTGTTACGGCTATTTAATAAAATAATTTTTATACCAATCGGCGAAGATTCGGGTCCCGCGATCAATATCAGTCCGGGGACTGTATCCCGTGGCTCTTTCAAGTTCATTCGTATCCGCCCAGGTGGAGACAATATCACCCGGTATCATAGGATGCATTTGCTTTTGGGCCGGTTTCCCAAGGTACCGTTCCAGACAGCCGATAAAGTAAAGCAAATCAACCGGTTTCCCGTTTCCAATGTTGAAGATCTGATATAAATGGGGCAAGTTGGCACCGGTAATGGACGTA
>NZ_JAKCPW010000058.1 GCF_021440085.1 Dyadobacter sp. CY261 | reverse complement strand
GGCCATATCCGGTCTTCCCCAAGGGCCGTATACCGTAAAAAAACGCAACCCTACTGTTTGAAACTTATAAAGGTGGCTGTATGCATGGGCCATCAGTTCATTGGATTTCTTTGAAGCAGCGTAGATGTTGATAGGCGTATCAACTTTATGATCCGTTGAGAATGGCTGTGTTTCATTTAAACCATAAACGCTTGAACTGCTGGCAAATATCAGTTTTTGAGGCGGATACATCCGGCAACATTCCAGGATATTGAAAAACCCTTCGACGTTGGATTTAAGGTAAGTTCTTGGATTTTCTGTACTATACCTGATGCCCGCTTGTGCCGCCAGATTGATCACATAGTCGAATCGATGCGTTTCGAAAAGTTCAACGAGCTTGTCCATATCCAGCAGATCGGCTTTGACGAATAGGTAGTTGCCCTGGGAGCTGGAATGGGTATTTGTATTTTGGCTGCCTAAGTCAACGCCGGTAATGCCGCACTCAGCAAGCCGGTCCAGTTTAAGGGACGTGGAATAATAGTCGTTGATATTGTCTATCCCCACAACCTCATAATTCAGGCGAATCATTTGTTGGACAAGATGAAATCCAATAAAACCTGCGGCACCGGTCACTAGTACCTTCATTGGTTGTACAATTTTACTATTTCTGTAAA
>NZ_JAKCPW010000057.1 GCF_021440085.1 Dyadobacter sp. CY261 | reverse complement strand
CTATATATAGCAATTTCCGGCGGTGGATCCGGTGAGGTTGTAAACCACACTTTCGAAAAAAACGGCTTGTGGGAAGTTGCGGACGTGTCACAAGACAATCTGAACCGGTTTAATGAATGGGTAGCTCAGCGCGGTATTGCGACTCCCGGGTACCCGCCGATTATCCAAGGCCCTGGCATTGATTGGCCCCATCCAGACTTTAACCAACCTCTCGGTGTAGAGTTTGCGCGGTTCACGACCTATGGTATTTACAAGTACTACAAGAATATGGTCGACGCAGTTAAGAGTGTTAGCGATATTCCGTGCCTGTACCAGTATTCCGTCTCCTCCAACAGGCAATTCCGCGCGATCGCAAACCCAAACATGAATTTTATCGCAAGCGCAGGCGATGGAATGTATGGTAGCGACGGCGACGGGCCAGGCGATTTAACCGCGAAGATTAAAGTTAACTCCGTGAATCTCGGAACATTTCCTAACGGAATCTCAGCTACGGAAATAGACGCGGACGACATAAGCCCCGCCCGTAATAATTTCGGACGGATGCCAAAGTATTGCGAAGGTAATCTTCAGTACGGAACGTTTTTGGATATTGCCCGAAATCTATACAGTCGAGGCCTTCGCTTCCTGCTTTTTGCTATGGCGTATTGCCCTGACGAAATTAGAGGGTTCGAACCCGTCCTTCGTCCGCTTCACGAACAATACATCGGTAGGGATTATGTACGTCCGCTAATCAATGCCGCTAACACGGTAACAGTTGAAGTCACAGAGAAGTATCGGGCAAGTCAAGATCTCATGGAAGCGGTCGACCCCTATACTACGTACACAAGATACACGGACTGCAACTTTTGGGGGCCAAAAAAGCCGGAGGGTGCAACAAACTGCGAAACATCGAGTCGGCCTATCGACAGCAACAAACTCACTGGATATCTGGATAACAACCTTGACGCATATGGCGGCAATGTCCTTCTCGATATCAATAAGCCAGGCCAAACGGTTTACAGCTACTCCAAGGGGAACATTGGCAGGAATGACCCAAAGTCGGTAATGTCCATTTCGAAAGGTGTTACGGCCGCGACTCTTATGACATTCTACGACGAAGGTAGGATTGGAATGGACGACAAGGTGAGCAAGTTTATTCCATCTTGGAAGCGTAGCGATAAGGAGAATATTACCATTCGTCATGTCGTGTCGCACACTTCCGGAATTCGAGACGAAACAAATTTTGAAGGCGCAAAAACCTTAGAAGAGGCGGTCGATGGTATGTCCAACACGCAGCTTGACTTTGCTCCCGGCACACAGTTCAGATATTCGACGACTTCCTATCAAGTGTTAGCTCGGATAGCAGAGATTATTGCCGGTAAAAACTTTGAGCAAATATTCAACGAGAGGATCCGGTATAAGTGTAATATGTTGACCGCTGGATACAATCCGGAGAACCCTAGAAACCCACTTGCTGGGTATGGCTTATACGCTTCACAAAGCGATATGTCAAATTTCGCGGCCATGCTCCGCGACAACGGCTTATTCAATAGCCAGCAGGTTTTAAGCCCGAAAGCGATCGCGCTGCTGCGCACCAATATGACCGGCGGTCTGGGTAATTGGGGCTTTGGCTTCATCCTGGACGGTAGCAACCTGGTCAGCGAGTCGGCAAAAGGGTTATCGCTCTTTGTAAAGCCTGGTATTTGCTCTTATACCCTTATGACACAATCAACTTACGAGGCTACAATTGGGGCGAATAACGGTCTGCGCGAGTTGTTCAAGTCAATGTTATGAAAGACCTACCTTGGAAAATTGCCACGGCTGTGGCTATCTCAATCCTGATCATCGCGATCGCCTTATGGATCCGAGGATTTCGTCAAAAAACGCCGAACCCGGATGCGAAAAGCTTTGCCGACACGATCCGGGAAAACATTCACCGAGCCAATCAGCACGCCGATACCGCCCAAAAACATCAACAGGATTATGAAGCAGACTATCATAAATACGACAACTGGCGTGCTGATCCTTCTGTCCGGGACAGTTTGGGCGCAAGAATCTGGCGTGATGTCCAGGCAAAGGATAGCCTATGAAAGCGCCCTCCTTGATAGCGCGTACCGATATGAGTTATTAAAACCCACCCTATTCAGTTTAAGATCAGCTTATGAATCCCAAACAAAAGAAGTTGCAGAGCTACGAAACGCCGTGCGTCTG
>NZ_JAKCPW010000056.1 GCF_021440085.1 Dyadobacter sp. CY261 | reverse complement strand
GTAACGAGTTCATTGACATATTGCGAAGTAGAAGAGAAGAGAAATAAAGTCGCGCAAGCGAATTAAGGGCGCATGGGGGATACCTAGGCTCTCAGAGGCGATGAAGGACGTGATAAGCTGCGAAAAGCTACGGGGAGCAGCACATATGCATTGATCCGTAGATATCCGAATGGGGCAACCCAGTCAGGTGAAGCCTGATTACCCTACGGGGGGCAAACGCGGGGAACTGAAACATCTAAGTACCCGCAGGAGAAGAAAACAATAGTGATTCCGTAAGTAGTGGCGAGCGAACACGGACAAGCCCAAACCAGCCTGGTTACGGCCAAGCTGGGGTTGTAGGACCCACCAAGTGGATAAATAGCGAACTGGAATGGCATGGGAAGGCCAATCGAAGAGGGTGAGAATCCCGTACAGGCAGTGATTTTATCTGAGTGGGTATCCTGAGTAAGTGGGGACCGGTGAAATCCCCTCTGAATCCGGCGGCACCATCCGCCAAGGCTAAATACTCCTGAGAGACCGATAGTGAACGAGTACCGTGAGGGAAAGGTGAAAAGTACCGCGAGCAGCGGGGTGAAATAGAACTTGAAACCATGCGCTTACAAGCGGTCGGAGCCTTCGGGTGACGGCGTGCCTTTTGCATAATGAGCCTACGAGTTACGGTTACTGGCAAGGTTAATGTATGAAGTACAGGAGCCGAAGCGAAAGCGAGTCTGAAATGGGCGATTAGTCAGTGGCCGTAGACGCGAAACTTTGTGATCTACCCATGATCAGGTTGAAGCGCTGGTAACACATCGTGGAGGACCGAACCGGTAAACGTTGAAAAGTTTTCGGATGAATTGTGGGTAGGGGTGAAAGGCCAATCAAACTGAGAAATAGCTCGTACTCCCCGAAATGTTTTTAGGAACAGCGTCGTGGTTGAGTCATGTTCAGGTAGAGCTACTGATAGGACTAGGGGGAGTCAAATCCTACCAAATTCTGACAAACTCCGAATGGGGCATGATATACACGGCAGTGAGGGCTGGGGTGCTAAGGTCCCAGTCCGAGAGGGGAACAACCCAGAGCATCAGCTAAGGTCCCAAAATATATGCTAAGTTGAACTAAGGGGGTCCGACTGCAGAGACAGCCAGGATGTTAGCTTGGAAGCAGCTATACATTTAAAGAGTGCGTAACAGCTCACTGGTCGAGCGGGGCGGGCATCGATAATAAACGGGCATCAAGCATATTACCGAAGCTATGCGATTGTATTTATACATATCGGTAGGGGAGCATTCTCACAGGGGTGAAGGTTTGGCGTGAGCTGGGCTGGACTGGTGAGAAAAGCAAATGTAGGCATAAGTAACGATAATGCGGATGAGAAATCCGCACACCGAAAGACTAAGGATTCCTCCGCTATGCTAATCAACGGAGGGTTAGGCGGGGCCTAAGGAATAGCCGACAGGCGATCTCCGATGGACAGCAGGTTAATATTCCTGCCCCTGCATGCAGTGTGAAAGAGTGACGGAGCGACGTGGTGTGTACGTACTGACGGAATAGTGCGTTGAGCCGAGCCTACGGGCAAAGCGAACATGCGAAGACGCTTCCAAGAAAAGCTTTTGAAACACCAGCTGTATGCAGCCCGTACCGTAAACCGACACAGGTAGTCGAGAAGAATATTCTAAGGTGCTCGAGTGAATCACGGCTAAGGAACTCGGCAAATTAACCCTGTAACTTCGGGAGAAGGGGAGCCTCCTCTGCAAAGAGAGGCCGCAGAGAAATGGCCCAGGCGACTGTTTAGCAAAAACACAGGGCTCTGCCAAAACGAAAGTTGACGTATAGGGCCTGACACCTGCCCGGTGCTGGAAGGTTAAGAGGGGATGTCATCGCAAGAGAAGCATTGAATCGAAGCCCCAGTAAACGGCGGCCGTAACTATAACGGTCCTAAGGTAGCGAAATTCCTTGTCGGGTAAGTTCCGACCTGCACGAATGGTGTAACGATCTGGGCACTGTCTCGGCCGTGAGCTCGGTGAAATTGTAGTAGCGGTGAAGATGCCGCTTACCCGCCACGGGACGGAAAGACCCCGTGCACCTTTACTATAGCTTTGCATTGTTTTCGGGTCAGGGATGTGTAGGATAGGTGGGAGGCTGTGAACCGGTGTCGCCAGGCATCGGGGAGCCAACGTTGAAATACCACCCTTCGCTGGCCTGGGATCTAACT
>NZ_JAKCPW010000004.1 GCF_021440085.1 Dyadobacter sp. CY261 | reverse complement strand
GGAGTGCAAAAGTGCAGGCTTTATTTTTAACATCCAAGAACCAGTTACAAATATTTTATCAACTTTTTTTAGCTTTCCTTCTAACCACTTGATAACGAGAAATTACCGATCCATAAATTTTTACGAATTTTTGAAGTACTCGATCACATGCATTTTCAAAAGTGCCTCCTGCTTCAAAACATCGCCCGGAGGCAGTGCTCTTTCAAGCTTGTAATGGGGCCAGCCATCTTTGTCGATATATTCAAGACTGTAATAGGAAGACATGCTTAGTACTTTACATATACCTATATGCATCAGGTCCTGCTTCTGTTCCTTACTAAAGCGTTTCGCGCCTTGGCCCAATTCCTGCACACCTATAAGGAATAGCACCCCGTTCAAATCGGCCGGACGCTTACCCACCCATTCTTCCAGTTGCCTAAGCAGGTGCTCCCATTGTACTTCCAGCGGTTGGTCTTCTATATTCATTGTATTCATTAGCTTCGATCGCTTGGGCATGGCCCTGTTAATTATGATGAAATCTCAAATTGTTGCTATTTAACCAACAATGCATTCCTTATGTTCTGATACAGGAATAATATTTATGGACTTGTACCTGCTTAGAGTACCGGAGATTACAGGATGCTTTTGACGGTTTTTTCTAACTTTGGCTTTCGCTATATATAAATAAGTAATTGGAAAAGCATACAACTTTGAACCACAACGATTATCTATCGACCTTGAATGAGCCCCAACGGGAGGCTGTGCTGCACGGAAATGGCCCTTTGATGATCATTGCGGGCGCGGGTTCGGGAAAAACCAGGGTACTTACCTATCGTATTGCGCGGCTGATCGAGACGGGCGTTGACCCGTTTCGTATTTTGTCGCTGACATTTACCAATAAAGCGTCTGGCGAAATGCGTAGCCGGATCGAAGGAGCCGTTGGTACAGAGGCCAGGAATATATGGATGGGTACTTTCCACTCGGTTTTCGCCAAAATACTCCGCATAGAGGCCCGATACCTGGGCTATACCAGCGACTTCTCAATATATGATACCGACGATTCGAAGTCATTATTGAGGAGTATTATAAAAGAATACAACCTGGATGACAAGGTTTATAAGGCCAATGTGGTCTTCAATAGGATCTCGGGCGCGAAGAACCGCCTCATTTCGGCAGACGATTACATAAATAATGCGGTAATCCAGGCCGACGACGATGCGGCGAAAATGAAGGAGATCGGCAGGCTGTACAAAACTTATGTAACGCGTTGCTTTCAGGCCAATGCGATGGATTTCGATGATCTGCTCTTCAATACCAATATCCTTTTCCGTGATTTCCCGGATGTGTTGTATAAGTATCAGCACAAGTTTCAGCATGTGATGGTGGATGAGTTTCAGGATACGAACGTCTCACAATATCTCATTACCAGGAAGTTATCGGCAGTTCACCGCAACATCGTAGTAGTGGGCGACGACGCACAGAGTATTTATGCTTTCCGCGGGGCAAACATTGAGAACATCCTGAATTTTGAAAAGGACTTCCCGGATGTGCGCGTGATCAAGCTGGAACAGAATTATCGATCGACAAGCACGATTGTGGAAGCGGCAAATTCGGTGATTGCCCGGAACAAGTCACAGCTGGAAAAAAAGACATTTACTTCCAATGAGGAAGGTTCGCTGATTGATGTGATCAAGGCAGGCTCGGATAATGAGGAAGGCCGGCTCGTGGCTACTGCCATATTCGAAGAGAAAATGCAGAAGGCGCTGCGGAACGAGAACTTCGCCATTTTGTACCGCACCAATGCACAATCGCGCTCATTTGAAGAAGCTTTACGGAAGCTCGGAATTAAATACCGCATTGTCGGCGGACAATCCTTCTATCAAAGAAAGGAAATCAAGGATTTGCTGGCTTACCTGCGGTTTACAGTTAACCAGCGCGATGAAGAAGCGTTTAAACGCATTATTAACCTGCCAAAACGCGGGATCGGCGATACTACCGTAGCTAAAATCGCGGTAACAGCTTCAGAAAACAATGTGGCGATTTGGGATGTGGTGGCTAATATCAGCCAATATGGTACAGGGCGCACCATTGCACCAATCGAGCAGTTCGGGACGCTGATCAAGAGTTTTAAAATATTGGTGGAAGAAGGCAAGGATGCGTATGAAATTTCTTCCCACATTGCCAAAGCGTCCGGAATATTGCGTGAATTGTACGAAGACAAGACCGTGGAAGGCCTGTCACGCTATGAAAACGTGCAGGAGTTGTTGAATGGGATCAAGGAGTTTGTAGATAGCGACGAGAGCGAGGACAAAACGCTCAGTGCCTTCCTTCAATCGGTTTCGTTACTGACAAATGCGGACGAGCCCGACGATAATAACGATCACGATCGCGTCACGATGATGACGATCCACTCTGCAAAAGGGCTCGAATTTAGGAATGTATTTATAGTAGGTTTGGAAGAAGATCTCTTTCCAAGCCAGATGATGCTGGAAAGTCGGCAGGATTTGGAAGAAGAAAGAAGGCTTTTCTATGTCGCAATTACGCGCGCGGAGAAGAAATTGTCATTCTCCTATGCTGAAAGCCGCTATCAGTGGGGCCGCCTCAAAATGTGCGAGCCGAGCCGGTTCCTGCTGGAAGTCGACCAGCGATTTTTAAATGTGAATAAAATGGTCCAAAGCGCACTGGAGCGAGATACGACACCACCTGTAACCTCTTTTGCCCGTAACCTCATTCAAAGAAAAACGGAAGCAAGGCCAGCTGCTGCTGCGGCAACCACCAGCCATGTGCCGTCGGTAGACTTCGTGCCTACCGACACATTCGATCTGGCAGAAGGTGACAAAGTGGAGCATCTAAAATTCGGTTTCGGAGTAGTGACCAAAATGGATGTCAATGGTACGGACCGCAAGGCGACTGTCAAATTCGATCTGGTGGGTGAGAAAACGCTCCTATTGAGCTTTGCCAAATTAAGAGTGCTGAAGTAGGCACTGTTGATCATGAAATTGTATTAATTCTCAACTTTATAACAATTCTTACCCTAAACTTCACTGGTTAAAATCATTCATTATGTTTATTGAAAAAGATATTCAACAAATACATCAAAGGGGAAGCGATCTGAGCGTCGTTGAAGAGCAAGTCCGTTATTTTGAAAACGGGTTTCCATTTTTGCAGCTGTCAAAAGCGGCTACGGTAGGCGATGGTGTTATCAGGCTGGCCGACGATGAGATTGCGCAGGTGATCGGTGAGTTCGACAAAAGTGCGGCCGATGGCGAGATCGCACTTTTGAAGTTTGTTCCTGCCTCGGGCGCGGCGACGCGGATGTTCAAATCGCTTTTTAGCTTTTTGCAGGAAGACAAGAAGGACAAATCTGTTGACGAATTCTTCACGAAACTGAAAGATTTTGCATTTTACGAAGATCTAAAAACGTCTTTGGCCGCTGATGGATATGATATCGAGTCCGCCGACGAAAAAACTATTGCTTCTTACTTTCTGACCAGCAAGGGTTTGGGTTATGGCGAACTGCCCAAAGGACTTCTGAAATTCCATAACTACGCCGATCGGTCCCGCACGCCATTGGAAGAGCATTTAGTGGAAGGCGCGAAATACGCGAATGCAGGCAGCAATGTACAGATCCATTTCACAGTGTCTCCCGAGCACCGGGATAAATTTGAAAAGCTGGTGGTGGAAGTGCTTCCAAGCTACCAAACGCAATATGGTGTTAGGTATATTGTCTCTTTTTCCGAACAAAAAAGCTCGACTGACACCATCGCCGTAAATCTCGACAACACGCCTTTCCGGGAAAAAGACGATTCATTATTGTTCCGTCCGGCGGGCCATGGCGCATTGCTGGAAAACCTGGGACAGCTCGACGCCGACATTATCTTTATCAAGAATATTGACAATGTCGTTCCCGATAGCATCAAGGATGATACCATTACGTACAAAAAGGCGCTCGCCGGGATCGTTTTAAGATACCAAAAGAAGGTTTTCTCTTATCTCGATAAACTCGCGGCAGCCACCGACGCGGCATTGCTGGATGAGCTCGACGGTTTTTTCCGCAACGAGCTTTGCGTAATTCCACCGGCCGGATTCGAGTTGTGGGATGACGATAAGAAGAAAGAATATTTCGTAGGAAAGCTGGATCGCCCTTTGCGTGCGTGCGGAATGGTGAAAAATCAGGGTGAGCCGGGTGGCGGACCTTTCTGGGCTGAGAATGCAGATGGATCGTCGTCGCTGCAAATCGTCGAATCGGCGCAGGTGGATGTTGATAATGCAGATCAAAACAGTATTTTCAAGAATTCAACGCACTTTAATCCGGTGGATCTCGTGTGCGCGGTAAAGAATAAGAGAGGCGAATTGTACGACCTGAAAAAATTCCGCGACCCGCTAACCGGCTTTATTACGGGCAAGTCGAAAGACGGGAAGGAGTTGAAAGCACAAGAACTGCCGGGTCTCTGGAACGGCTCGATGGCCGATTGGAATACGCTTTTTGTGGAAGTACCATTGATCACTTTCAACCCGGTGAAAACGGTCAATGACCTGCTTCGTGAGCAGCACCAATAGTTCTGATATTGACCCCCAAATAAAAATGGTCGGAACTGCTTCCGACCATTTTTATTTGAGTCCATGAGATTGAAGTTCAGAGTTTAAAGTTCAGATCAGCTTTCGACTCATAGACTTTCAACACATAGACACAAACCGCCGCGGCGGCCACTCTTAACATCATGGTATCGGTAATACTTTGCTTTCTTTGAAAGTCGACAGGATCACCATCGTTTGTGTGCTGGCAACCTCTTCGATCTCATTGATTTTTTCAAGCATCAACTTCTGATAAGTGCTGATGTCTTTGGAAATAACCCGGAGAAGGAAGTCGCCTGTTCCTGTAATATGGTGGCATTCGATAACTTCCGGAATTGCATGGATTTTCTCCACAAATGACTCAGTAACTGCTTTGCGGTGACCTACGAGTGAAATCTGGACAAAAGTACTTACACCCAGGCCAACCTTCTCGGGTTCAAGCTGCGCGTGGTAGCTTTTGATGATCCCCGACTGTTCCAGTTTTTTCACGCGTTCCAGCGTTGGAGCCGGTGACAGTCCTATTTCTTTGGATAATTGAGCGTTGGTTATTTTCGCGTTCGTTTGTAAAATCTCCAGTACTTTGCGGTCTATCTGATCTAATTTAATAATGGCCGACATCTCTCTATGACTAAGGTTTATATGACGTCCCCATTTCGGGGCGCTGCAAAACTAATTAGTTTCCCGAAGATTCATGTAATATTATACTGAAATTTTGTCAAAAAAAAGAATTATCGTAGGTAAAATATGATTTTAGTATTGAAATATTAGGTCATGCTTTTTGTAACCTGTTGTCAAATACAGGTTACACTGCATAAGTTTCAATTTTTTCCAGGAAATCCTGGTATGTTTTGGTGATCCCTTCTTCGAGGTCAATGGTGTGTTTCCAGCCCAATGCATGAAGCTTGCTTACATCCATCAATTTCCGGGGTGTACCATCCGGTTTATCGGTATTCCAATGAATATCGCCCTCGTAGCCTACCACTTTCTGGATCATTTCGGCGAGGTGTTTAATAGTAACATCTGTGCCTACACCGATATTCAGGAAGCCGGCTTCATCGTAATTCTGCATTAGGAAATAACATGCGGCAGCCAGGTCATCGGCATGCAAAAATTCACGCAATGGCGAACCTGTGCCCCACAACTCTACAAATGGCTTACCTTCTTCTTTGGCCTCATGGAACTTGCGGATCATGGCCGGTAATACGTGCGATTTGTTCAGGTCATAGTTGTCATTCGGGCCGTAGAGGTTGGTGGGCATCACCGAAATGAAGTTACAGTTGTATTGCGAACGGTAGGCTTCGCACATTTTGATACCGGCAATTTTTGCGATCGCATAAGGCTCATTGGTCGGTTCCAGCAAGCCTGTCAGGAGTGAGTTTTCCTGCAATGGCTGCGGGGCCATTTTGGGATAAATACAGCTCGAACCGAGGAACATCAGCTTTTTGGCATTAGTACGGTACGCGCTGTCGATCACGTTATTCTGGATCAAGAGGTTGTCATTCAGGAACTCCGCGCGATAAATATTGTTTGCCATAATGCCGCCAACTTTGGCAGCGGCAAGGAATATATAGTCGGGGCGTTCAGCTTCAAAAAAGGCGCGTACATCTGCCTGGTTGCGAAGGTCGAGTTGGGAGGAAGTTCTGGTTATGATATTATTAAATCCTTCTTTTTCCAGTTTTCTGAGAATTGCGGATCCTACCATTCCCCGGTGCCCGGCAATATAAATTTTAGCGCTTTTTTCCACGGTGTTTTTTAAATTTGTATTGGAAATCAATATAGAAAAAACCAATTCGTTACAAAAGTAACAATCTTGCTCTGAAGAAAAATCCTATATTCATGCAAAGAGTAGCACTGTTCTGCGGCTTTTTTTCAATTTGTCTGTCGGTTCCGGTTTTTGCCCAGCAAAATCAGAATGATACTCCTGCGCCATCCTGGCTACCCAAGGAACAGGTGAAAAAGGATACTGCAGTACGCTCCAATGATCTTAAATCATTCGTTTCCGGCCTGGATCCTGTTGTAGGGGCGTCAGCACCGGGCGGCAAGAGCAAGTCTACCAACCTATCAACATTGTTCGGCGAAACGATCCCTGACCTGGGACTTCGGGTGAAGGAGTACAAGAGCCAGAAGAAGGATCGCAAAGCGCGTAAGGAAAAGACGCGTCTCGCAAAAGTACAATATGAAGGGATTCCAATGCAGAGCATGTCGGTTAAGTACGGCAGCGGCGACCGTGCTACGGTGGAGAATTTTCATGTTTTGAAAGAATATAAGCCTATTGACCAATACGCCCGTGCCACCGAAACACGCTGGTATGATAAAAAAAGCAGGAAGCTAAGCTCCTCGGTTATTAAGGACAAGGCGCAGGCATTGCCTTTGCACGGTTCATATAAAAAGTATAGTGGCGAAAACCTGATCGAAGAAGGCCATTATTATATGGGTGTCAAAGATGGCCGCTGGGTTAAATATGACACCAAATATAATCTGATCGATAAGGTTGTCTGGCACCGCGGCTTCCCGGCGGAGTCGCATATTACCTATTATGATTCAGCCCACACGCAGGTTAAGGAGGTGATGCCTATTGCATTTGGCGAAGTGGAAGGCGAGTATTTGTCATTTTACAAGGAAGGACAGCTTGCGGTCGATGGGAAATACGATTCGGGCAAAAAGGTAGGCCGCTGGGTCGAGTACTACCAGTTTCGTCGCCAACGCAAAAAAGAAATCCAATATCCCAAAACAGCTTGGGATGATGATTTCGAACCTTTCATTCTGCGCGAATGGGATGATAAGGGTAAGCTTCTTTATGACTACACCAAAGATCCCCGCGCGTCCGCTGAAGAGGAGGAAACCGAAAATTAGGCTGTTATTGGTTGAAAATAGCGGTTGACCTGCTTAATTAGCATACCCGAAGGAGCGAAACCGCTCTCGGAAATCATCATTTATGTATTCGTTTTTCCTCCGTTTCGTCAGAGAAAAAAGCTGGCTTGCCTGGTTATTGTGCCTGATACCCGTTTTGATCTACATTTGGGTATTTGAAGTCATTGCTTTGAATGTCAACTATATTGCATTCGACGATATTCTCATTCTTAGCATCATATCGAAATTCCCGGACGCCGATCTTGCCGGCAAATGGAAATTACTGACAACCCTTTTCCCAGAACACCGCCTCGTTTTTTCTCGCTCGGTTATCTTGCTGTTGTATCATGTATTCGGCAAGGTCAACCTCGTCTGGCCGATGATCATAGCCAATATTTGCTGGGGACTTTGCGCACTGGTTTTTTATCGTGCATTCAGAAAGTTAAAGCTTTCGATCTGGTATTTTGTGCCTATAATGTGGCTCTGGTTCAATATCCAGTCATTTGAAAATATCTTCTGGGGGGTAAGTTCACTGTGTAATTTCGGAGTAATCCTGTTCTCGCTCTGCGCATTGTATTTTGCAACTTACAGGCCCGACAAGCCGATTTTCTCCTTGCTTTTTGCCGTAGCTGCCACATTTACTTACGGCAATGGATTAATGGTTTTTCCCGTGGTCGGATTCATTTTCCTGGTTGGAGGTTATCGCAGACATTTTTTGGTCACATTTGCTACGGCTGTGATCGTATCCATCGTCTATTTTATAGATTTCACCCCCATTACCCAGAGTCTCGACTTAAAAAATCCGCAGCAGGTGACGCATGCCTTCTTCGGTTTCTTCGGATTTATCGGATCCTGGGCAACGCTTTCGGCCTACGGTAATCCTCGGATGCCGCTGTACATTGCGGTGGCTGTGGGAATGCTAATGGCTGCTGCGTTGCTTTTTACATACCGAAAACAATATCTTCAGCTTTGGAATTCGGCTTGGCTTAAAACACCTTATAACAACCAAACCGCGCTTTTTACGCTGGGTATCGTTGCTTTTACAGCCATTACAGCTCTCGCGCTTGCCTATAAACGCATTCCCACAGATACTTTCGACGGGATGTTTAAGGGCCGTTACCGCATGTATTCGGCGCTTTGGTGTGTGGCATTGTATTTCGGATTTTTGGCGATCCTGCAAAATACCACTCGCAGAAAATTTGTGCCGGGGATTCTGCTAGCAGCGGTTCTCATCAATCTTTTGGTACTGCATGCCAATTTCGCCGATGCGGTCAATAACAGGCGTGCTGCCATTACCCAGGAATTCAATGCCCGTTACAATGCCGATTGGCTCGGTATCCGTATGTTTGGGATGGATCAGCGGAAGTACGAGCAAATACGTTCATACTATCAATCTGCCGATCCATTGGCCGAAAATTGGAACCCTCGGGCCGATTATGTGCAATGTGACAGCACCTATCAGCCGGACGAAATCAGCCTGCTTGGCGAGCATCTGGTCATTGGCTTTCGTCTGCCCTTTCCAAAACCCGAGAAAGATTACTCCGATGGCGCGTACGTGATCCTCAAATCACCGGCGCATGTGTATACATCGCAGGCAAACCAGCTTTCAGTGCCGCTCAAAACGACGTTTCGGCGCGGGATGTATTTTGACAAAGGCTCAAATGCGACCTTTCACAAAGCTAATATCGAGGCTGGCGTTTATAATATTTATGTGCTGGTGCGCGCAAACGGCCGCAATAGCATTTATTGCACCGGCAAAACCTGGGAGGAGAAAGAATAGATCAGAATTTCTCGTGCACGCGGGTGAGAATGCGTTCTACCTCTTTGCGGACGTCGGCAGTCGGTTTCGTAAAATTGTTATTCATAAAGCTGAATACCAACACTTTTCCCTTTTTTGTAAGCATATAGCCGCTCAGGTTGTATACATTGCTCAGGCTACCCGTCTTGGCAAAAATGAACGGTGGGTCTTCTTTAAAAAGGTTTTTCAACGTCCCGCTTTTTCCGCCTGTCGGCAATATTTTGAATAGCCTTTCCTGGGGCACTTTTTCATAAATCTTTTGCAACAATGCCACCATTGTTCTCGGGGTGAACAGGTTATAACGGCTCAGGCCCGAGCCATCTTTCCAAACAGGCTTATCCGGAAGATCGGCCAAATGATGTTCAATGGCATGGGCGATCGCTTTTTCGGTACTGAGCGGCAGTTTATTGGCGGTCGCATAGAGGAGCATCAGTTGTTCGGCAAGCATATTGTCGCTCACCTGCATCATCCGGGCGTAAAGCGAATCGGACGGAATGCTATTTACTGTCTGCAAATCTATTTCAAGCGGTATATTGATGAGTTTGATCTCCTTTTTCAACGTGTCGCTGAGCAATTGCAGCATCACCTGGTCGGTCATGTGAACCGGAATGTCCTGTGCAGGGCGTTGATTCGAAACCAGTTTAGGATAGTGGAAGACGTTTTGTAATTCTTCGCGCTCTATTCCCGAAACGGCCGAGTCCTGCACCATCGATTTTTGCCAGAAACGCGGATTCGCCTGGTACTGACCTGCCTTGGCGTTTTTAAAACGCACAATATTGCCGTAAACAGGCATGGCAGTCACCTCGGGTTGATAATAGTCATTGTAATCGCTCCAAGCCCATCCGGGGCCGAAACGTTTGTTTTCAAAATGGTAGGGTGTGTAAAAAATTGGTTCTTTACGGCCTTTCAGAAAGTCTAGAACCCTGCTATTTGGGAGATCGGGATGAAGCAGCGAAGGATCGCCGGTACCGCGGATAATCAGTAATTCGCCCCATTCGAGATATTCAAGACCGGGAATGGAATCACCTAAAGCGGATAAACCTGCATAAAAGCTGAACAATTTGGTATTAGATGCCGGCACAAAGTATTTATCGTCCTGATAGGAAGCCAGTGAACTCTTCTCGTGCACGCGGGCAATGGAAACCCCGGTATGCTGCTGGCTGAGAACCGTCGAGCGGTCGATCTCACTTTTCAGATAATGGGAGGCCGAACAGCCCGACAATGTAATGATACTGGCAAGGAAAAACAGCGTGCGCATGGAAAGAGGTTGAAATTGAACTTCAAACAAAGATAATGTTTTCACTGTATCAATAAAGTTGAGGTAAAGGTTACCGTCGGGTAATTTACTTCGAATGCTGTTGAGCCCCAATGCCACGACACTCGCCAATGGGGCCGGGGGTGCCATATCGTGGTAATCAGAACGATATAGCCAATGAGCACGAGCAAATTGTAAATGTTTTCAACCGCCGTTGCATCGCTCATTGGGCTGGGCGAACAATTGTTGGCATTTCTTTTTATCAAACGAGTAACTCCGGCTTTCGATAACGGCGCTAATGCAATTACTTTGTAAATCTGATTTACCACACCGCAAAGCACGATCTGATGACTGATATCCGGTCTGTCCTGAAACAATACTGGGGTTACGACACATTCAGGCCATTTCAGGAAGACGCCATCAAGGCGGTCCTGAATGGCATGGACACGCTTGTGTTGCTTCCCACCGGCGGAGGAAAATCCATCTGTTTCCAGGTGCCGGTTATGGCTTCGGAAGGCGTTTGCATCGTGGTGACGCCGCTTATTGCGTTGATGAAAGACCAGGTGGAGCAACTGAAACGCAGGCAAATTTCCGCAGCGGCCATTCATTCGGGCATGAGTAAAACGGAGATTGATATTACCCTGGATAATTGCATTCACGGTAATACAAAATTTCTCTACGTTTCACCGGAGCGCCTGCGAACAGATATTATGATCGTGCGCGCAAAGCAAATGAACGTGTGCCTGCTCGCCATCGACGAGGCGCATTGCATTTCCGCATGGGGTTACGACTTCCGCCCCTCCTACCTGTTAATTGCAGAATTCAGAAAGCTTTTGCCCAAAGTACCTGTGATGGCGCTGACTGCCACGGCCACGGAAGAAGTACGCGCGGATATCCTTGACAAGCTAGAAATGCGGAATGCGAGGGTTTTTAAACAATCTTTCGCCAGGGCAAACCTCTCCTATTCCGCTTTCCCCGAAGAGAACAAAGAGCGAAAACTTTTACAGATTTTACGTAATGTCCAGGGAACGGCCATTGTATACGTTCGCACCAGAAAGCGTACAAAAGACCTTTCCGATTGGCTGAACAGACAGGGTATTCCGGCTACGAGCTACCATGCGGGCCTGCTTTTCAAAGATCGCTCGGAACGTCAGTCGGCATGGATTCAGAATCGTGTGCGCACGGTTGTTGCGACCAATGCATTCGGAATGGGCATCGACAAGCCGGATGTACGTGCGGTGATTCATTTTGATCTGCCGGATAACCTGGAAGCCTATTATCAGGAAGCGGGGCGCGCCGGACGTGACGAGAAAAAGGCGTATGCGGTGGCGCTTTTTAATAAAATAGATCTGGACGAACTGATCGATAGCATTGAGCGAAAATATCCGCCGGTGGAAATGCTGAGGCGGGTTTACCAGGCTTTGGCAAACTATTACAAAATTGCGGTTGGTGCGGGCGAGTTGTCCGGCTTTGGGTTTGATATACAGGAATTTGCAGGCGTTTTCGGGTTGCCTGTGAACGAGACGCATTACGCATTGAAACTGTTGGAAGAGGAAGGCTTTGTGCAGTTGAGCGAAAATTTCGGCGACGCTTCCAAGATCCATTTCCTGGTTGATAACCGGGAATTGTACGACTTTCAGATACGCTACCAGGAGTTGGATTCGTTTATCAAACTGATCCTGCGAATGTATGGAGGCGAGTTGTTTACAGAATATGTGCGCATTTCCGAGACTGAACTTGCACAAATCCATTTTGCAACCGTCCCTGAAATTCTGAGAAAGCTGAAATTCCTTGCCGAGCGAGACGTTATCGATTACGAACCCAGGAAAGACAAGCCGCAGCTCACATTCCTCACACCGCGCTATGATTCTTCTCTACTCCCGCTAAACGTTTTTGAAATACAAAAGAAAAAAGACCGCGACCTGCAAAAGGCACAGGCGGTGATCCGCTATGCGACACATACTAAACGGTGCCGGACTTTGCTCTTATTGGAATACTTTCACGAATTCGATGCGGAGGAATGCGGTGTATGCGACATCTGCATTAGGAACCGGAAAAATGAAGCGATTAGTGACTCCGTCGTGGACGCCAAATTCGCAGAGCAGATTATCGATTTTTTAAGTCGTGAAGGCCCGATGTTGCCTTTGGAACTCGGCCGTGCATTCGACAGTATGCCCGGCGACGATTTCCTGAAAACATTGCAAGCATTAATCCAGGAGGAGGCGATCCATTACGACGAACAGGGAATGCTGTCCTCAACTAACAAAACTCAACTTTGAAAACCTCATTACTTACCACATCACTATTACTTCTGACGACCCTTCAATGCGTTGTCGCTCAACAGATTCCTGGCCTGCAATTCAGCAATTACGGGGGATTGTACCGTGCCACCTATAATCCGTCAGTGCTTGGGGGACCACGTCAAAAGTTTCAGGTCAATATTCTGACGCTCGGTGGTAGCATCAAATACCGCTATTTCCGGTTTATCGGTGAAAATTCATTTCTATACCCTATCCTTTCGGCGCATTCAACCAAAGAATTATATGGCCGCTCGCGCACAATGGGCTCGCTTACGTACAAAGACCCCATTTTTCTGACTGGGGAAATCCGCTGGCCATCGGCGTCTTTTGCGTTGGGTAAATACCATGCTGTGGCCATTCAGTTGCGGACGAGAGGATTTGTGCAAGGACGGAATATTCCCGAAGCGATCGATAACCTGTACATGAAGCGGCTCGATACGGGCAGTACGCCGCCGCTTTCGAACGAGGCCTGGGGTGATTTCAGTCTGGTACAGCAAAGCTTTTCGGATATCAGTTTTTCGTGGGGCGGGCAATTGTTGGACATCGAAGGCCATAAGGTCCGCGTCGGTGCGACGGTAAAACGCGTTTTCGGTGCGCGAGTGGCTTATTTGAAAGGCAATGCCGATCGTTACAGCATTAACACGGCAGGCAGCGATCCGGATATTAGTCAGTTGGAGATCGATAACCTTACCTATGAAAGCGGATACAGCACCCCAAACCGTAAAATGGGCATTGGAAATCTGTTTGGTTCCGGGAAGTATGGCTCAGGTTGGGCATATGATTTGGGCTTTACTTATGAGCTGGGCTCTGTCTGGAAGGATCGCAAAGAGGAATACAACTATAGCCCGGATTACCTGGTGCGTCTTGCGGGTTCTTTGACGGATATCGGTTCTGTGAAATACAAGACAACGGATTCGAAAGTAGTCAGAGGGTCTCATAGTGATGTAGTAATTGGCCAAACGCAGCTTGAAACGATCAGTGACCGGGGTCCCGAGGGTTTTATGAGTCTTTTCCCGGGAGATACCAGCACCGCATTTTCGCAGACCGTGAAACTGCCACAGGCTATCCATCTCGAAGCGGATGTCCAGGTCTTCCACGGATTCTTTTTGAATTTGGCCCAGACAAGCCGTTTCAAAAGCCGTACCGGGCAGTCCGGCCGGGGGCAGTCATTAGATATGTACGTGCCGAATACTTTTATGGTTACGCCACGCTTTGAAGACGAGGATTCGGGCCTTTCTCTGCCGATTTCTTTCATTCAGGGTAATAACCGACCGTCCATAGGGCTTGCAGGGCATTTCGGGCCTGTTTTTCTAGGATTCAGTAATGTCAACGGCCTCATGAAAAGCGGCGGCGCACGCGGTAGCATGATGTATATCGGTTTTACCGCATGGAAAGCATATCGGAAAAAGGACAAGAATTGATATGAGAACAACGTCTGCCCTACTTATTTTTGCAGTATTCCTACCGTTGATGCTGCTTGGGCAGCACGATCAACACGCGGGTCACACCATCGCGACCGACGTGGAACCGCAACCATTGCTGGCACAGGCCATGCGCTTGCAGGAAGCATTGTCATTTTCTGGCAATGCCTTGCAGCCTGCAGATGCTGAGAAGCTGAAAGCGCTGGGTCGAGGGCCTTTGTCAGCGGAAACAGTGAAGGGCATTCAGGCGATATTTGATCCGTATTGTTTAAATATAGTCCATATTAATCCCGAAGGAAGGGTAAAAGTGGATCGTGGGGCAGCGAAGGCCGCATTAATACAAAGCGGCTGGACGGCATTTCTGGTCAAGATTTACAATGAGGCGGGTGTTACGGCCAAATTCGAAGCCACCAGCCCTAACGCATTGAAGCCCTACCATTCCCCTTCATCCGACCATAAAGTCAAAAAGGAGCACGAACTGACGCAGGGACAAGTCGCTAATCGTTTTCTGGACATCCAGATTTATGCCGGAAGACCATTGCAGGCCAATTTATCAGGTTTGAAGCTGGAATATGCGGTGGTTCAGATTTATTCCAAAGACGCCGGGAAACGGGAGGCGGAAATTGCGTATAATGTTGGTCAAGGCTCGCAGGACATTGGGTTCCGAAACTCCACAAACATTCTGTTCGATATAAAACAGGCGGTTAAGGTACAACTGGAAGTGAAGGACGATGATGGATCGCCCGCTATGGCTTCCTTTCTCATTACCGACAGCCAGGAACACGCATCGGGCAAGTTCAAAGGTATTTACCCATTGCCATCAAGGCGAGTGGCCGCCTCCGACGAATATCCAGATTTATTCTTTCAACCTCAGATTTACCGCAAGACCGGGGAACATGTTCTGCTTCCGCCTGGTAAATACAAGGTCGCATTTACACGCGGACCGGAATATATCCCTCAAATGAAGGAGATAACGGTTCCCGAAGGCGAGAGCTCGGTTGGGGTCTCGTTCCAACTGAAACGATGGATACAGCTGGCCAAGCTGGGCTGGTTTAGCGCCGACCATCACATTCATGCTGCCGGTTGCAGCCATTATGATAGCCCTACGGAGGGCGTCGATCCCAAGGACATGTTCAGACAGGTGTTGGGAGAAGACCTCAATATGGCGGCGAACCTGGCCTGGGGGCCAAGTTGGTACCATCAAAAGACTTTTTTTACAGGAAAAGACCATCCGTTGTCTGGCAATAAAAACGTAATGCGTAACGATGTGGAGGTTTCCGGCTTTCCTTCTTCGCATGCAGGGCATATTGTTTTACTACGAATTAAAGAAGACGATTATCCCGGCACCACGACCATCGAACAATGGCCTACCTGGACAGCGCCGGTGCTATCCTGGGCCAAGTCACAGGGTGGCGTCGTAGGTTACGCGCATTCCGGCTGGGGCCTGGAACCCATGGAACCTACAACAAAGATCCCGAATTATGCAACACCGAAAATGGATGGTATCGGTGCCAATGAATATGTGGTGACAGTGACCGACGGTTTGATCGACTTTTTTAGCGCGGGCGATACGCCCGCACCCTGGGAGCTTAATATGTATTACCACACGCTGAACTGCGGTTTTAAAACACGACTAAGCGGCGAAACCGATTTTCCCTGCATTACCGATGCACGCGTAGGACAGGCGCGTAGCTATTTCAAACCCAAAAATGCGATGGATTATGACGGCTACGTCGAGGCTATCAGATTGGGCAGAAGTTATGTTTCCGACGGGAAATCGCATATTATGGATTTCAAGGTAGAGGGAACCGAGGCGGGAGCCGGTGAAAGCGAAGTGGGTTTGAAGTCGGCGGGCAATGTGAAAGTGACGGCGAAAGTTGCTGCGTATTTATCAGAGAAGCAAGATAGTATTGGCGAGAGGATTGCAAGCACGGCAATTATCGAGAAGCCTTATTGGGATATCGAACGGTCGCGGTTAGGCAAGTCAAGAACTGTCCGGGCCGAGTTGATATTCAACGGCGTGCCTGTGGATACGGTGGAAATACAGGCAGATGGAAAGCTCAATGACATTAGTTTTTCTCCCAAAATCGCAAAGTCGGGCTGGCTGGCATTGCGGGTTTTCCCAAGCTCGCATTCCAATCCGGTTTTTGTAAAAGTTGATAATCAGCCGATTTTGGAGAAACAGAGCGCAGAATGGTGCCTCGCCGCCTTGAACCAGTGTTGGAAAATGAAGGAGCCGAATATCCGTGCGGAAGAAAAGAGTGCTGCTGCGGCGGCGTACGAAAAAGCGCGTAATGTTTACCGAAAATTGATCGAAGCAGGAAGTAAGTAGGCTACTCCGCCTTCGTTTCAGCCTTTTTGGAACGGAATAATCCTCCTATCCGACTAAACATACGTTTCTCAAATTCCCAAAAGAATGAAAATCTACCAAAAATCAAGCCCCAGGCAAGCAAAATGACCTGATATAACGGTAGGATGATGAGGATATTCACTCCCCAGCGAAGCCAGCCGGAAGATTCTTTTGTAAGCCCGATCAGCTCAAAAAGCCATTTTTTTACATAGAGGACCGAAAAACCGGTGCAGGCAAAAACGACCAGAATGATGAGGACATCCCATCCATTCCTGACGTTCCAGCGCTGTTTCAGTTTTTCGATCATGGAGATTACTCGTGAAAGAAGTCGAGGTGCTCGGGTTTGATCACCTCTTTATCCAAAGTTAGGAATTCTTCCCAGAACGGATCGTTTGGAAGGCCCGCACGGCAGATAACCGGCTCTTTTTTAATGGGATGCTCGAAATACAATCGGCGGGCATGGAGATTAATGCTGCCATCGGGGTTTCCTTTGGGATAGCCGTATTTCACATCCCCGCGAATCGGGCAGTTCATCGATGCCAATTGCACACGGATCTGGTGCGGACGACCTGTTATAGGCATAACTTCCAGCAAATGGAATTTGTTGATTTCCCCCATCCAGCGGTACGATAACTCGGCGCGTTGCGAGCCCGGCACTTCCTCATCGTGTGCCGTAGTGATGTTACGGGCCTCGTTTTTAGTAAGCCAATGCACAAGTTTGCCTTTCTTCTCCGCTGGTTTGTTCCTGACAACGGCCCAGTAAGTTTTCTGAACGTCGCGCTTGCGGAAAATTTCGTTCATGCGCTCTAGCGCCTTAGACGTACGTGCAAAGACTACCAGACCGCTGACAGGGCGGTCCAGGCGGTGAACGGTGCCGAGAAATACTGCGCCAGGTTTATGATAGGTATCCTTGATGTAGTCTTTAACCAGGTCAAGAAGACATTTATCGCCGGTAACATCGGCCTGAACCAGGATTCCAGGCTCTTTATTGACGATGATCAGGTGATTATCCTCGTAAACGACCCGAAATGGTTTGTTAGCCATATTATTAATTTAATACTTTTTAAAAGGTCAATATGATTCCTGTTCGTTCGGGAATGACTTTCCCTTTACATCCTTAATGTAATTGGAGATGGCATCGGTCATGATGCCGTTCAAATCGGCATAGTGACGTAGGAAGCGTGGTTTGAAGGCCTTGTTAATGCCTAGCAGATCATGGATTACAAGCACCTGGCCATCGGCATGTGGCCCCGCACCAATTCCGATCGTAGGTATTTGAATGCTTTCGGAAACCTGTTTGGTCAATGTAGCAGGGATTTTTTCAAGAACCACTGAAAAGCAACCTACTTCTTCGAGCATTTTGGCATCTTCCAGCAGCTTTTGTGCCTCGGCTTCCTGCTTTGCACGGACTGTATAAGTCCCGAATTTGTAAATAGATTGCGGCGTAAGCCCCAAATGCCCCATAACGGGCACGCCGGCGCTGAGGATACGTGTCACCGACTCCTTGATTTCAAGTCCGCCTTCCAGTTTTACAGCATGTGCGCCAGATTCTTTCATAATGCGGATCGCGGAGTTCAATGCCTCGCGTGAATTGCCCTGGTAGGAACCAAACGGCAGATCCACTACCACCAGCGCGCGCTTTACGGCCCTTACTACCGATGATGCATGGTAAATCATCTGGTCGATCGTAATGGGCAAGGTTGTTTCGTGTCCGGCCATTACATTGGAGGCCGAGTCACCTACAAGAATAAGTTCCACACCCGCGGCATCTACGATTCCCGCCATGGAATAATCGTAGGCAGTAAGACATGATATTTTCTCTCCCCGGTTTTTCATCGCCTGAATCACGTGGGTCGTAATGCGCTTAATATCAGCAGTATGTACAGACATGGTGGTTATCGGTATTGGTCATCAAAATTCAAAAAATCTAACCGGCTTGAAATGGTCAGGTGTTATTGTGTGTGATCAGGTATGGCCATTGGGTCAGACGTGTTGCAGGTGTGGCGATACGCATTACCTGTGTAGCAGCCAGTTTTCCGGATTCAAGCGGGAGGTGTTTTTCCAGATCTGGAATTGCAATTCCGAAGTCCCGTCGCTGTCGGTGGCTACCCGCCCGATATTTTCCCGCGCCTTCACTTTTTGCCCTGCGCGAACAGCCACGCCGGACATTTTAGCATAAATTGTCATATAGTTACCGTGCTGTATCGCCACCACGCTGCCCATTCCAGGAAGCTCGGTTACGTCGAGGACGGTTCCATCGTATACCGACCGTACCGGCTCGCCAGCGGCCGTTTGAATGTCTATCCCCAGGTTATCCACCATCACTCCTTTCAATACCGCGTGTGGGCGCTGACCGAAATGGCTGGAAACAAAGCCCTTCACTGGCCAGGGAAGGCGGTTTTGCGAAGCCGTGAACGACGAAGCCAATGTGGTTTCCTCCTCGTTCATGCCGCTTGAAGTAACCGGCGCTTCCTCCACTTCCTTCGGAGCTTCTACGGCCGCCTCGCCTTTTTTCTCGCGCTCGGCATTCTCGCGGGCAATGCGTTCACGTTCAGCTTTGCGGCGGGCTTCCCTTTCCTCGCGCTCGCGCCGTTCCCTTTCGATACGTTCGCGACGCTCACGCTCGGCAATCCGCCGGATACTGGATTCTAAAAGGTCGGTAGCGCGCTTATTTTCTGCAATTTGCTTCCTCAGTTCGACTTCCTTCTGCGATAGCTCCTGGATTACTTCGTTCTGCTTCGTTTTCAGGCCTTCCAGCTTGTTATTTTCTGTGAGCCGAGTGTCGAGCACATTTTTTTGCTGATTCTTTTTGGAGGTAATGCGTTGTCGTTCAGCTATTACCTGCTTTTGCAATACATCAATTTCCTTAGCCCTTCCTTGCCGCGCTTCGGTATATTGTTTCAGATACTTGTACCGAAGCACAAGCTGGTTGAAAGTCCCCGCCGAAAAAAGAAAAACAAGCTGGTTGAAATAGGCGTTCCGTTTGGAAGCCTCATAAATCATATGTCCGTACTCCTCTTTCAATACCGCGAGGCTACTATCGAGCGACTGGCGCCGTTTTTCGAGGACTTTTAGCTCACGATCAAGGATTTCGAGGTCGTCGGTAAGGAGGTCTATTTGCCTTTTGTAGGTATTAATTTGCTGGTTAAGGGCTTTCAGCTGGCCGAGGTTAACGTTCTTTTGGGAAGAAGTCTGCTTCAAAATGTTCTGAATTTCCTTGATCTTGCCCTGGTTTTCTGCTTTTTCGCGTTCAAGTTGCTCGCGGGTCTTTTGCGCAAATGCACCTGCGCACACACAAAGCATGAATGTAAGCATTAACCAAAAACGACGGCTACCAGGGGTAAGAAAGGGCATAAAGTTGATTCTTGCGGCCAAAAATACATTTCACAGCCAGCAAAGTTAAGCAGACTTTCTGTATTTTACCTTTTACGCTTGTAGCTCGAAGGAACATTGAAGGGAAAACCGGGGCTCTTGTTCACCAATTCGACCTTGCTGTGTTTGAGGCGCATGGTCGTTTCCTTCATTTGTTGGTCTTTGGAAAGAACATTTAGATTGATGAGGCTCGTAAAAGGAAATAGAAAACTGCTGACTTCCCTGAAATCCTCATAATCCAGCGTAAACGTATTCTGAGTAGGCAGCTCGGTTGCCTTCAGTCGGGAGAGTTTCTGATTCTTTTCGGCAATATAATTGTCCACCTCCAGTCGGTTAACGAGCTGTTTGAGGATATAAAAATCATTCTCCTTCACAAAACGGCCGTCACCCTGCATCTCAAAAGGCATATTACCGATAACGACCGATTGAAGAAGGTCGAAATTGAGGTCGAAATTGTATTGTTTGCTCAGTTGCTCGTAGTTGAACACGAAGTAATCGCGGTGGATTTTGTCCATAAACACAATGGAATCCCGCGTGATAACACCCCGCGCTACCTCGAGACCGACGCCAGTCACGGAAAGCCAGATAATGCTGTCCTTTTTCATGCGGATGTTGACGTTCGTGTTGTCGAAATCCTGTTTTGCACTTTTAAACGAAAACTTGGATTTGGCCGTCAGATAATCAAAATCAACCTCACTAACCTTTACCTCTGGCATTGATTCGCCCGCGTTGGGCGCGGCTGTGACAGAATCTGTCGGTTCCGTACCTTTGGTGATCAGTGTTGTGTCGCCGGACGAGCTCTGGGAAGTATTTTTGGAAGAACGTGGTTTATGACAAGCTGCGAACCATGTAAGACACATGGCCAACAGCCCGATCGTAATTTTATTGCTCATGTAATGCACCTGTCGCTATTTTTTTGTCAAGAAGTTCGGTGGTCTCTCCCATTCTTTTGGCTTTTTTCCATTGGGCCACCGCATTGTCCCGTTCTCCTAATTTGAACAGCACATCTCCATAATGCTCAACAATTGTGCCACTAACCGCGCTGCTGTCGAGCATTGCCTTTTCGAGGAATTCCTTGGCTTTTTTGTAGTCTTTGCGAATATACAACACCCATGCATAGGTGTCGAGGTAAGTAGGGTTGCTTTGATGCTGTTGCACGAGCCTTTCCGACATTTTAAGTGCGAGGTCGAGTTTTTCCTTTCGCAGGGAAAGAAAATAGCTGTAATTGTTCAGAACATGATCATTATCGGGATTGGCTTTCAGCGCGAGGTCGTACGCTGCGTCGGATTTGTCGTGGTCCCCCGTGCCATTAAATGCATCGCCAAGCTGGCCGTGGATAATAGGCACCAGTTGTGGATTGTCGCCCATCAGTTTAAGGCTCTCTTCCAGCGATGAGATAGCTTCCTTAAAGTTTTTTTTCATCAAATGCGCCGTTCCGTTGTAGTACCAGAACATCCCCTGATTCGGAAACAGCTCCAATGCTTTCTCGGTATGGACGAGCATACTATCGACCTGACTGAGGTCGCCGTCGAGCTGCACGATCGCACCCCAGACCTGAAATACATTGGGATCATTACGTACGGCTTTAAGATACAACTCCCGCGCCTCCGCCTTTTTCCCCTGCCGTGTCAGCAAATCTGCGTAGATCACCATCGCTTTGGATTCGTTGGGATGCGTTTCGGAAAGCTGCTTAGCCAAAGAAACGGCCTCATTGACCTCACTTTCGGTTTTGAGCATTGTCAGATAGCCCGAAAGTACCCGGATTTTGGGATCTGCATCGAGATTGGGATTGGCAAAAACCAATTTGAGCTCCTGATTACATTTCTGCACATCGCCATTGCGACGGTAGATGTCCGCCAGCAGCACATGCGCCTGCGCTTCGTCGGGGTTGATTTTCAATGCTTCTTCCAAAGGCGCTACCGCTTCTACGATCCTGTCATTCGCGATCAGCATTTCGGCTAGTTCTACCCGGTATGCTACTTCGCCGGGCTCTGCTTCAATGAGTTTTTTGGCCTCTGCCAACGCTTTCTCGAGATTATTCTGGCGGAGATAAAGTTGCTGTTTTTGATGGGTGATTTCTTCGGTCACACCCATTGACTTTTCGAGCTTATTGTAAGTCTCAATGGCCTTGTCGAACTGGTCGTTGAAAACATATACGGCTGCCAGCTCAATGCCGTATTCGATGTTTTCGGGACTTTTGGCAACCAGCGTTTCGTAGATTTGCGCTGCTTCAGCATATTTCCGGCGCTTGGCATATAGATCGCCGAGCTGCTGGGCGTAAAAGATATTGTCTTTGTCGAGGTCAAAAGCTTTCTTAGAAGCATTGATCGCGTCGTCATATTTTTCAAGCTTGATCAGCGCCGTGGCAAGGAGATAATGAGAGGCAGGGTCCTGTGGCTTTATGCCGACGAGTTTTTCAAATACCGGCAATGCACGGTCGGCCTCGTCTTTCATCATGAATTTCATCCCATCCGCTGCAATCGTCTCCACAGCCAGCCTGGCGGAAACAGCGTCCTCCTTTTCATCCTGCTTATCACGATCCTTACGGCGTTGCGCGTCCGCCGGTACCGCCAGCCAGGAGGCCGAAACCAGGCAAATAAGAAGGGTTAGTTTCAAATATTCGGTCCTCATATATAATCGCGCGCCATCAGATCGTGGGACATGACCGGCTATTTCAGTGTAAATAACAAAGTTACCAAATTTTGTGTGTATGCTCAGCCCAAATGTCTATGCAAATAAGTATACTAACGTGGAAATGTTCATAATCTTATGCCAAAATAGCGGCTATCGCATAGCGGCTATCGCATAGCGGCTATCGCACGGAATAGGCCGATTTCCCAAAACCCGGCTGACCTGTCGGGCTCAGAACCTCAACCTGGATTTCCGCAGGACTTGTCGCATCCGAGTGATAGTAGCTCACACGAGCCTTTCCATCGCGACCGGTATGGAGCATAGGTGCCCAGAAAATCGTCGAGCGAAAATCAGGCGTGGGATCTGGGGCATTGGCGGGGCCATATTTCGGGGAATAAAATTCGCGTGGGACGTGAAAACCGGCGATTTTGGTCACCAATACACCCGGAACAATGTCCTGCGAATAGTCGTAATTGTCATTTCCACGCTTGGTAAGCACCGCGATAACTCCATTGCCTCCCCTGCTGCCAAATATCGCCGCCGACGGGCCTTTCAAAACGTCAATCGACTCTACATCGTAAACGTTTAGCGAAGCAATCAGCGATTTGTCCACAGGCATACCGTCCAGTACGAAAAGCGGCTCTCCTCTGTTGCCCCGGATAGACACAACCGCATTCATGCCCGAGCCTGTTACCGACACGCCCGCGACACGGCCTTGCAGCATATCGAGGACACTCATATTACCCGATGCCATTTGCTGCGTTACTTTCAGCGTTGCGTCAGCCGAGCTGTACAATTTTCGCGCATCACGCGGGCTTTCTTTTTTGGCTTTGATCGTCACTTCCCGAAGAAGCCGTTCTCGGCTTTCACGAATTTTTCGGGCAATATCCTGGTCTTGCGCAGCATTTTTGAGAAAATCGGCGAGCCGTTGCGCATCGACGGTGACTGGCTTAAAGGGAATCCTAACGACCGAAGCCCGTGGCGGATCAAATGGGTTGATTGCAAACGATAAATTCTGGTTACCCTTTTTGTTCATGCCTTGTAAGCGGAGTTGCAGGGAGTCGGAAAATACCAGGTTGTAAATCGTAAAATGGCCATTTTCGGCCGTTTCGGATGTCATGAATGTGCTCAGGCTGTCGTTGCTGAGGTAAAGCGACAGCGCCGTCTTTTCGGTGAGTTTTCTGTTGTTGCGCTTTGCATCGCCTTCCAGGGTAATGCCTTGCTCGACGTATCTCTTTACGGGCGGAATGCTGTCGCTCAACACATCTTCCCAACGAAAACGTGTCCAACCGTGCGTCATCATCACATAGTCGAGATGAATTTTCCGCTCAGAATTCTCCGGATCGAAATAGTAGGCAGACTGTTCGATACTACCTTTTAAATCAGACGAGAGCAATAAATAAGAGACAATATTCTGCGCGAAAGCTGGTTGCAATAGCTGGCCTGCGTCTGTTACAGCCAACGAGAGATTAGCTTCAACAGGCTTTCCGGCCGAGTCCGTGACCATCACCTCGAGATTGACCTTCTCACGCGGTTTGTATTCCGGCTTCGACGGCTTGACAGCCACCCGCAAACTTCTGGCGTGGTTGACGAAAACCAGCCGTTCGCAAACCGGCTTGTTGGTGTCATCGAAAAGGGTCAGATGCGTAATGCCGTCGGGGAGTTCAGTGGTAGGCAGTTGCATTAGGAGCCCGCGGCTGCCGATTTTTCCCTTCGCTACAAATGCCACAATGCCACGGGCGTGGCCAACGATGTGAACGGGAATCTCGCTTTTTCCTGGCATTTTGGCATAGGCGATAACCCTCATTTTGAGGGGGTTAGAAAGATTGTCGATCACCATTGTGTAGCCGGTATCTTCGACTTTCGGAAATGGAATGGCGGTTATTTTTCCGCCTTCGCCCCGCACAAATGCCTGGTAGGTCTCCCCTGCCTTGGCCGCGAATTGAAACCGCCCCATTCCTAGATGTTCGCTTTTAAACGAAGCGACGGTATCGCCGCCTTGTGAGAGCACAAAGCCCGCGACATCCTGTCCGGATCCGGTTGCATTAACTGCTTTAAAGGCTATGCGTGTATTGACGTCAGCGACGAGGTGCCCGCCTTCCGGAAAAAATTGCAGATCAACCGGCCCGGGCACATTAGGTTGAACTTTATTTTCCTGATAATTAAATACATATATACTTTTCTGGAAGAAAAACTCCTCGGGTGAATTACGCATCCAATTGGTGTACGCCCGGATGGTATAAGCCCCGGATGCAATGGAATCAGACAGTACGAACTCGCCGTGCCCGGCTCCGCCACTCATTTGAACACGCCTTAATGCCGCGTTGTTGCCGGAGCGCTGCTCAATCAGATCCACGTAGAGCAGGTTACTTGCGCTGTCAGCCAGATGCAGCGATCCTTCGGCAAGGTATGCCTTGAACCATAACGTGTCGCCCGTAACATAATACGGTTTGTCGAGGTGGAGATAAGCTTTTTCAACGGGCCATGTGCCGCGGTATTTATTTAATTTATCGGAAATAAATTGAATAAAGTCTTCTTCCGACCATTGATATGCCGAAGCGAATATTGTAAAGACGGAAATTAGCGTCAGGTTGATGAGGTTTTTTTTCCACGGCATATCGCTAAGTAGTTTTGTTATATATGCAATTTATTTAAAAAAAAATTGCAAAAACACTTGCTAGCTGTTCAGTTTTCTGACGAGCAAGTAAACCGGATAACTGATTACTAAAAACAACAGTGCATACTGGCTACTCGGCAAATCTTGTACAATTGCGCCTACAAGAAACGCGATGGATAAAATCAACATTAAAATGGGCAGAAAAGGGTAGGCCGGGACCTTCCAGGGGCGTGGCAAATCCGGTTCATTTTTTCTCAGGGCCAGCAACGATGCAAAGCCGGATGTATAACCCAATACAAAAAAGAATGTAGCGATATCCGAAAGCTTTTCTGTTGCATCTTTCCCAATGAGAATGAGTGTGATAGCAACCGCCGAGGTGATGAGCATTGCTACCGCTGGCGTTCCGCCCTGGTTGACGGTCACGCCCGATTTAAGGAATAAGCCGTCGCGGCTCATCGAGTAAAGCACACGGGGATTAAATAGCAACTGAGCATTGACAATTCCTAAAATAGAAATCATGAGGAATAGCGTAACGATCTTGCCCGAGCCTTCTCCGAAGATCAATGTAATGGCATCTGCAGCAGCGAGTTTGGATTGCGCGAGCTGGTCCATGGGCAACACGTGGAGGATCGCAAGGTTGCAGAGCAGGTAAATGGCAATGATCACCAAAACCCCACCTATCATCGATTTTGGCAGATTCTTGGAAGGGTCGCGGTCTTCTTCCGAGAAATAAGCCGCCGTATGCCAGCCGTCATAAGTGTAAAATATGGCTTGTAAAGAGAAAATCACCGGTGCTATCCAGGAGCCGGTTTCAATGATTTTGCTGGTTGTAGCTTGCGCATCTTCCACTGCAACCTCATTTCCGTACAGATAGCAAACCGCAACGAATGCAAACAGGCCAATACCTTTCAGCAGGCTCATAATGTTCTGAAAACTGCTAGCTAACGCCAAACCGATCCAATGTATAACGGTGAGCCCGAGCAGAATAGCCGCCGCGACATAAGGTTCGTAACCGACCAACGAGGGAATGAGCAGCGCCAGATATTCACTCATCGTGTAAACGCCGAAACCCAAAGCCGAGCAGGTTCCAAGCCAGCTATTGATGCCGACCACGAAGCCGGCATAATTTCCGAACGCCCGCTGCGCATACACGTACCAGGCTCCTGCCCGCGGAACGGACGTCCCGAGCTCGATCGTGCACAATGTGCCCAGGAATGCGTACAGGCTCACGGCGACCCATAGTACCATGATCAACCCGGAATCGCCAAGTTGGGCGGCAATAGGACCGGGTTTCCGGAGAATGCCGGTTCCAATGGTGCCGCCGACGGTCACGGCGACGCCAAATCCGACGCCCAGGATCTTGAAAAGTTCGTTTCGGGTAGAGGGTTGTTGCATGGATGGAGTGAAATGTGCTTTTCGAAAATAGGAAACTTTTTCTGAATGTAACTCCTATCTTGGATATCAAATACAGGCATCTTGCTATCGTTGGCATTATTTATGTTTAAGACTAAGCACCTTTGGATCATTCATTTATTGGGCTGGGTGTTGTTCATGAGCCTGCCGCTCACTATTGTGTCGCATCAGCCTGGAATGGACCTGCCTTTGCTTGTCATACGCTCGTGGTGGTTCTGGCTGTTTTTTCTGATTTATGCGTCAGTGTTTTATGGCAATTTGCTGGTGCTGACCCCGCAATTATTTCTGAAACAGCGATACGTAGCCTATACCACGGTGTTTGTTGGCTTGCTGCTGGTGATGTTCATTGCGCAACCATTTGAAAAGCTGATATTCAGGAAGTTTCAACAGCAGCAGGGTGGGGGAGTGAGGCCGGAACCGCCCCGTGACGAGTTCCGTATTGGTCATCCGCCCGGCCCGCCTCCGGGAGGTGGGCCCGACAGGATGCCGCAGCGCCAGCCAACCCCGGCAAGGGCGGTGGATTTTGTGAGCCTTACGCTCTTTATCGTGGCCTGGGTGGTGGCCATGGCGATCCGCATTTCACGCGAATGGCGGCAGAGTGAACGACGTGCGATTCTTTCCGAGGCAGAAAAGGCGCATGCCGAGCTTTCTTTTTTTAAGGCGCAGATCAACCCACATTTTCTTTTTAATACGCTCAATAATATATATGCGCTGGCCATTAGCAGCAGTGCCCACACTGCGCCAAGCATTCTCAAACTGTCACAAATGATGCGGTACATTACTGAGGAGGCGGCGGAGAATTATGTACCACTGGCAGACGAACTGACTTGTCTAGAAAACTACGTGGAATTGCAGAAATTGAGGTTGAATGCCAAAACCAGTCTGAACTTCGAGATTAGGGGCAATTTGGATGATGTGAAAATTGCCCCACTGGTGTTGATGACATTTGTGGAGAATGCATTCAAATATGGCGTGAGTAATCACCGGGAATCGATTATTCAGATTGCGGTGGAGGTTGCCGGACAGAATATTCTGTTTTTTTGCCAAAATCGCATTGTCGAGCGCAGATACGATATGGAAAGGACCGGCGTCGGAATTTTTAATACCCAAAAGAGACTGGATTTGCTCTATGCCGGTCTGTACGATCTCGATATTCGTGACGATGGTGATTTTTTTACGGTCAACTTAAAGCTGGCGGGCCAATGAAATGCGTGATCATAGACGACGAACCACTCGCGCTGAGTATTCTTGAAAAATACATAACCGCATTCCCGCTGCTGAAACTTGTCGGGAAGTTCGATGACGCCGTCGAAGGCCGACGTTTTTTGAAATCCAATCCGATAGATTTGCTTTTCATCGACATCAATATGCCCGATCTGACAGGCCTGGAACTGGTAGCCAGACTGGAAACCAGGCCGATGATCATCTTTACGACCGCCTATAAGAAATTCGCCTATGAAGGTTTCGAGTTGGAAGCTGTGGATTACCTTTTAAAACCCATTACCATCGAGCGATTTGAGAAGGCTGTACAAAAAGCTGCCGAACGGTTTGAGCAGAAAAAGCCGAGGCAAACGGAAGAGTCGATCGTCGTTCGTTCGGAATACAAGGCGATCAAGATTTTCCTGAGTGATATTGCATTTATCGAGGGAATGGAGGATTATATCAAAATCCATTTGTTGGGTTCGCGGCACCCGGTCACGACGCTGATGTCGTTGAAAGGGATATTGGAAATTTTACCTGAAAATGGATTTAGTCGCATTCATAGAAGTTATATCGTACCCGATCTTCAAGTAAAATCTATTCAGAGCAAGAAAGTTACGCTTTTGTCGGGCTTTGAGCTACCGGTAAGTGACAGTTATCTCGATTTTATTGACAAATGGAAAAATCAACAAACCTCATGAAGTGGTCTACCGATTCACCGGTAAAATCGGGTTGTTGACCGACACATCCGTCTTTTCCGCAACAAAAGGTGATGCGAATACGATAATGTATTCAAACTTACAGAACTGTTGCATATATGGAACGCAAGGAATTTTTAAAAAGGGGGTTTTCGGCGCTTGGACTGGCGACGATCATTCCCATCATCAGTTGCTCAAATGACTCTGTCGATCCCGTTGAAACCACCACTGAAACCGGGTCTGCATCCGGTAGCACCTCGGGTTCGACATCAGGAAGCTGCACGCTCACAGCCTCAGAGACAGCAGGGCCATTTCCCACCAAATCGCCTTCAAGCCTTGTTTCCAACGACATTACTTCCGACAGGCAAGGGAACAAACTGACGGTCAAGATCACCATTCAAAATAAAAACAACAGCTGCGAAGGCTTGGAAAGCGCTTTAGTTGACATCTGGCATTGCGATGCGGCCGGTAGTTACTCGGAGTATGGCGGCTCGGGGATGCAATCGACCAATTATACCAGTGTGCACTTCCTGCGCGGGCGGCAGACGTCCGATGCCAATGGGCTGGTGACATTCACCAGCATTTACCCGGGCTGGTACTCGGGCCGCGCGCCGCACATTCACGTGCATATATATAATGCGAGCGGGAAATCGCTCCTCGTTACGCAGATCGCGTTTCCGGAAGAGATCAGCAAAGTTGTGTATGCGCAGGGCGTGTACGCGAGCCACGGGCAAGCGGATACTACCAATGCGAAGGACAATGTTTTCGGCGACGGAGTAAGCACCGAAATGCCGACCGTTACCGGCAGTGTTTCGGCAGGTTATGAATTGACGCATGCGATTGTGGTAAGCGCCTGATGCGGGGCTTGCCAACTTTTTTTGAACTAATGCAAGATTGTGGACCGCCGACTATGGATAACCCCTAAAATCTATCATTATGCTGATACAAAACGACGCTCAGATATACCTGGAAAGCCTGCGTGGGTATTTCCAGATGGATGGCTTCCGCAGTTTCAAAACATTCAATTTTGAAGAATACCGGGCTGACGGGCGCGAGGCATTTGGAACGTTGGAAGTCCTGAACGATGAAACGCTCATGGCCGAATGCAGTTACGAGCTGCGGGTAGAAAAATTTTGCCAGGTTATTTTGCTGCCGGTGGCCGGAGCGATCGAAGTGGAAGAAAAGGGTAGGGAGCTCCAATTTGTGAATTCGGGACAGGCGCTGTTTTTTCTGGCGTCCCCCGACAAGGTTTATACCATTACCAACCCGTACCCTGACGAGGTGATCAATTATTTGCAGATTAGGGTCCATGACGATCAATCTTTAAACATCCCGCCGTCATTATCCGACATCACCACTCACTTTGATTTAAGTCAAGCGAATGAGCTTCTCCCGGTACGTGGCTACAACAGAAGCTCCGCCGATCTGTTCATCGGGCAATACGACGGCCGGGTGGAAGGCATTTTTACGAATCAGAGTGCCCGTCACAGCGTATTTGCGTTTGTGATCGAAGGGGCGTTCGAAGTGCAGGACCGTTTGTTAGAAAGGCGGGATGGATTGGCGCTGCGGAACGTGGAGGAGATTGAGTTTGAGGCGCTTTCGAATGGGGCGATTTTGCTGGTTATAGCTGGGCTTGCATGGGAAGGCAATAAGCTGGATCATTTCCAACTTGAAAGGAGCGGCCGTGTTTAAGTTCAGGATTGATATAACACGAAGATCAATTCTTTGACCTTTTCAAACTGATGCTCTGCGGAGAGCAATGGTATGCCGAGGGTCATGGCAGTGGATGCGATGAGGGCATATGGAAGTTTTAATCCATACTCCCATTGGACATATCTAGTCATCTCTTTGATGCCATCATTGAGATCAATTATATGACAATTTGCAAGGAACATCTCGACGCATTCCTGATGGTCCCGTGAAATATATTTGTTGCTAAGCAATTCAAGTTCACATACAAAGGACAAATATGGCTCTACACCCTGCAATACTATTCCGAGATCGGAATCTCCCTCAAATAAGCTGAGGATAATATTGGTGTCCAGAAGTATTTTAGTCCCATTCATTGCGCATCTGCCTTTGAATTTCCAGGGGATTACAGTCTCGTTTCAGAACACCGACAAACTTTCGAGCATCGAGTCTTTTTCCGATAGTTGCTGATTGGGAGGCCGGAAATAGTAACGCCCATTTTTTGGCAGGGAAGATATCTTCCAGTGTTTGTCCCTTTCTCAAAGTAAATGTCATGATGATGATGTCGGTGTTTCACTTTCCAACATAATCAATCAGACAACTACAAAGCTCTAACGATGGATTAGTGAGCGTTTTGATTTATTTGCCGGGAAACAAAAAAATACGGATGCCGTTTTCACAGCACCCGTATTTTGCAATAAATGTGTTTTCCTAAAGGACAGCTTCGGCGAGAACTAATACTTTATTGTTCAACACCTCCACAACACCACCGTCGATGACGTAGTTCTGTTTCGCACTGCCGGTATCGATTACCACATCACCTTTGCCCAGCGTGCTGACCAGCGGCGCGTGACGGTTAAGAACCTGAAACTGTCCTTCGGTACCCGGCAACGTAACGGAAGTCGCCTCACCGGCAAATACCTTTTTATCTGGGGTAATGATTTCTAAATGCATAAATCTGATGTTTATGAGTTTATGGGTTTAGAGTTCAAAGTCTAACAGCGTACTTCACTCTGGACTCGTAAACTTTGAACTCATGAACCTATCGGGTTGCTTCCGCCAGCATTTTTTCTCCTTTAGCCTGCGCATCTTCTATGGTTCCAACGAGGTTGAAAGCCATTTCAGGAAGGTGGTCGTAAGCACCGTCCATGATCAGGTTGAAGCCTTTGATGGTATCGTTGATATCAACCAATGTTCCTTTCAAACCTGTAAACTGCTCAGCAACAAAGAATGGCTGTGACAGGAAGCGTTCTACGCGACGTGCACGGCTTACAACCAACTTGTCGTCGTCGGAAAGTTCTTCCATACCCAGGATCGCAATGATATCCTGCAATTCTTTGTAACGCTGAAGAATGTTTTTCACACGCTGTGCGCAATCGTAGTGCGCTGCACCCAATGTTTCTGCATTCAAAATACGGGACGCAGAGTCAAGCGGATCCACAGCAGGGTAGATGCCTTTTTCAGAAACTTTACGGCTCAATACCGTCGTAGCATCCAAGTGGGCAAATGTGGTTGCAGGCGCAGGGTCAGTCAAGTCATCCGCAGGTACGTAAACGGCCTGAACGGAGGTAATAGAACCACGTTTTGTAGATGTGATGCGCTCCTGCATCTGACCCATTTCAGTTGCAAGCGTAGGCTGGTAACCTACCGCAGATGGCATACGTCCCAAAAGAGCGGATACCTCTGAACCTGCCTGGGTAAAACGGAAAATGTTATCGATAAAGAAAAGAATATCGCGGCCTTGTCCTTCGCCTTCTCCGTCACGGAAATATTCAGCCATTGTAAGACCTGACAAAGCAACACGTGCACGTGCGCCAGGAGGTTCGTTCATCTGACCGAACACGAACGTCGCCTGCGAGTCTTTGAGTGTATTGTAATCTACTTTCGAAATATCCCAGCCGCCTTCTTCCATGCTGTGCTTGAATTCCTCGCCGTATCTGATAATACCAGCTTCGATCATCTCACGCATCAGGTCATTACCTTCACGTGTACGCTCACCTACACCGGCAAATACCGAAAGACCGGCATAAGCTTTCGCGATGTTGTTGATCAGCTCCTGGATCAATACGGTTTTACCTACACCCGCACCACCGAACAAACCGATCTTGCCACCTTTTACATAAGGAGCCAGAAGGTCGATAACCTTGATACCTGTGAAAAGTACCTCGGTAGCAGTGGCCAGCTCTTCAAATTTCGGAGCTGAGCGGTGAATGGAAATACCATTAGAATTATCAAGCGGAGTAAGACCGTCGATCGCTTCACCGATTACGTTGAAGAGACGTCCTTTAATACCTTCGCCGATTGGCATTTTGATAGGTGCGCCAAGTGGAGTAACCTTCATGCCGCGTTGCATACCTTCTGTACTATCCATCGCGATAGTACGGATACGGTCTTCACCAAGGTGCTGCTGGCACTCAAGAACAACTTTCTGACCGTTTGGTTTGATGACTTCCAACGCATCCAGGATAGATGGGATAAGTCCGCTGTCCTCGAATGATACGTCTACAACTGGGCCAATTACCTGCGTAATTTTTCCTACGTTTGCTGCGTTTGCCATTATATAATTTTGATTATCTCGGATGAGGTTTTTTTCAGACCGCAAAAGTAGGAGATAATTTGGTCAGTACCAATAGCTGAGAAAGTGAATTATTGGATATTTTTTAGAAAATCGCCCGTTTTTCCCTAAAACTGTGCTTAATATTTCCGGAAAATGGAGGTGGGGGGAGAGGGGGACGGGAACTTTCTAAGCGTCGGCAGAACCGGCTTATCGTTTGAGATACTTGTTAAAATCCCTAAATTTGATTTAAACACCGACAAAATGCAGATGAATACGCAGTTATTGGATCGTATTACCTTTAATCCAAAGCAATGCGGTGGCAAGCCTTGCATCCGGAATATGCGTATCCGGGTCACCGATGTAGTTGAATTACTGGCGGCAGGACTAACACCGGAACAGATCGTCACGGATGAACTGCCTGATCTGGAACCTGAGGATATTACCGCTTGTCTGCTTTATGCCGCAGTTAAGCTCAACCACCCCGTTTTGCAAGCGGCCTGATGATCATACTGAACCCCACCTGCCGCCGGCACTGGCCGTCTGGATCACAGAACATTTTGAAACCCCATCTTTCTCGCGTCATTTTTTTAACCTCCATAATGCAGAGGACGAAGTGATATTGCGTTTTCAAGAGAGCAAAATGCGATTGTAATCTCTAAGGATGAGGACTTTGTATCACTTCTGAAAAGGTTGGCAGCCCCCGAAAGTTATGGCTCATCTCGTAGAAATAACCGGACAGTAATCCGGAAGAAGATTTAAAAAATTTATATGAACGATTTACTTTTCTGGAAGGTATGGTCGCCATCCGAACAGCGGATGACGGTTGCGGCTTTCCTGGTGTTGGTTTTGGGGCTGATATTTTTGGTCGTGCAATGCATTGATCCCCTGGGGAATGTGGTGCGGTGGAATGTGGTGAGTGAACTATCGGAAACGAGCGCCGTCGTGGATGTGCTGCAACTCGGGCAATGGCAATATGGAATTTCGACGCCGACGCATTTGGTGACCGAAAGTTTTATGTCCTCGGTGATGGAAATCAATACGGTGACGGCCTATTTGTTTTGGATTGGCGCGTTGGTTGGTTTGTCATTGATACTGGCCGCGCTAACAACTATGCCGCGCTTCTGGTACCTGGCCGGGATGATCCTTTTCATCCTGTTCCTTGCATTTGCCCGACTGGAAACCTTACGCGTGTTCGGCGCCGAAAATCGCTTTCTGTTCATCACGGCCACCATTTTGTACGGCGGTGTCACCTATTACCTTCACGCATTCCGCCCTGATCTGGGCATTGCCATACGCATTTCGGGCATCATTGGCATTTCAATTTTGCTGGCTGCGCTTGTGGCATTTGGTTCAACTTCTCCTGTTCCTGCATTAACGGCCGCCGTTTATTCATTTCCGCTTTGGTTGGTCGCAACAAGCCTTTTCCTGCTCGTTTCAGCCACTGAAATCATGGCCGGGCTCGTCTGGCTAAGCACAAGCGGGCAGGCGGGTAAGGGGCGTTCGGGGCTGGTGCAGTTCATCGTTATCAGCGTGTTGTATTTAGTGCTTTTGCTGCTCATTTACCTCCAAAATACCCGCCGGATCGATTGGAATGTCACATTGATCAACCCTTTCTACCTCGCACTGGCGTCGGGTATATTAGGTATTTGGGGATTCAAAAAACGTGCGGATTCGACGGAGGGTGTGATTCCTTTTCGTAGCGCCGGATTTTGGCTTTATATCGGTTTGTTTATTATTGCAGCATCCTTCGGCGGGTTTATGGCGGGAACGGCCAACGACCCCGTGCTGGAAACGCTGGAAGACGTGACGGTGCAAGGTCAGCTGGCGATGGGTGTGCTTTTTCTATTCTATGTGCTGGTCAACTTTTATGAGGTGTTTCAGCAAAAACTGGCCGTGCACAAAGTATTGTACAAACCCCTCCGCTTCGGCCTGACCCAGACGCGGCTTTTTGGATTTGCGGGCGTAGTGGTGCTGTTTTCCGTTCAACGGCTACTTCCTGTGAATCAGGCCATAGCCGGATATTTTAATGGATTGGGTGATTTGCATTCTCAAACAGAGGAATATACCCTAGCTGAGCAGTACTATAAACTCGCATTGCAACAGGAGTTTCAAAATCACAAATCTAACTACGCGCTGGCATCACTGGCATTGAAACAAGGCGATCGGAATGCTGCCGCCTTCTATTTCAGACAGGCGCTGCTGAAAAATCCATCACCCCAGGCGTATGCAGGGCTAAGCGGTATCCTGGTGCAGGAAAACCTCTTTTTTGACGCCGTTTACAGTTTGCAGGAAGGTATCCGCCGGTTTCCGGCCAACGGCGAATTACTGAACAACCTCGGAATGCTGTATTCCAAAACCAATGTTGCCGATTCGGCTTACTACTATCTCGATTTAGCCAAAACGAACGCGATCCGCCCGGAAATACCAGCTACTAACCTGCTCGCTATCCTTGCAAAAAGTACGGATTCAGGCTTGTTGGACTCGCTCGCCACTGATTCCGAAAAGCAGAATTACCTTTCGTGGCAAGCCAACTGGCTGGCGGTTCAAAACTTGCGGCAGCATTTTGCCAAAGAAGCATTTAATGGTGAGGCTGTACCGAAGGATTCGCTTTTGAGCGTTTCGTCCCTGGTCTATTTGCTCAACTATGCCACTAACCAGGCCAGATTCGATACATTGCCTGCTTCGCTTTTGCCAAAACTCGCTGCGAAAAATCCGATGTTATCGCAGGATCTGTCCCTCGCAGCGCTTTACCCCGATTTTTATAGTGGAAATAAATTGAAAGCATTGGAAATTCTTACCAGCTGGACCGCTGAGGAGGGCGAACAATCGAATTTATACCGCAAAATATTGGGGCATTGGCTGTTGCAGTTGGGACTGTACGACCGAGCGATTGAAACATTGTCCGGAGTTGAGGGAGTTGAAGGAACGATCGGGATGGCGGTAGCGAACGCATTGTCGGGCAAGAAGGAAGTAGCCGTGGTGTTATTGGATAAAATGCAGGGGCAGGAGCAAAATGCGGCGGTGGAACAATTGAAACAAACACTGTTTTCAGGCGCAAAACCGAAGTCAGCAGCCGATTCCCTATTTGCTTTGATATCCAAATCTCCTTCCGTTCCCAATTTAGAAAAAGCAGTAAGCGCTAATCCATTCGATGCACGGATTGTATCGGCGGCATCGGATTTTTACAGAAGCAAAAAGCAGGTGAAGCGGGCCTACCAACTGGTGCTTGACGCACTTCGTTACAACGAATATGCGCCGGAACTTTGGGAGCAATATGCCTTGCTGAACCTCGACCAGGGGTTACTGGGCCAAGCCGCAGAGGGTGAAGAAAAGGTAAAACAATATGGATTGCCTGCCGGTTATCAGCGTTTTCTGACGCGCTATCAGCCGATGCGGGCACTTATCGAAAAACAACGGGCTGAGTTTTGATCATTTGATATTTTAGCCAACTCAAAATTACACTTCATCAATGGCGGCTTTGTCCTGGAAATCCAATTTCAATGAAACGGAATGCCGGATTTTTCGGGGCAAAGTCATTGCCGGTATTTTGAAAACATCTCTTTGGAAAAATGACGCCCGCGGTGAGCTCGACGGCCATATGCTCACATTCAGGACCACCGGTTTTTTTCAACGACATACAGAAATTCGCGATATCGACGGCGCCAGGATCCTGGGCAGCATTGAATACAACCTTTTCGCAAGCTCAGCCTGGATTACCTACGAGGAAACGCGGTACAAATGGCAGTTTGAGTCGTGGATGCGCCGGAAATGGCGGGTAAGCACGGAGCAAGAAGAGGCCAGCTTTGAGCCTACCGGTTTCTGGAAGCGGCAGGGGCAAGTGTTTAATGAAGACATTCCGGCACCGGTAATCCTTGCTTCGTTTTTTGTACAAGCCTATTTTCGTAAAGTTTCCGCCGCATCGTAACAGTCCATATTCCCAACTGAAAAATTGTTTACATGAAAATCATTGAAACCACTGAGATCGCCAAGCGCTATGTGATGGGTAGCGAGGTCATTCAGGCGCTCAAATCCGTTACGATTTCGGTTAATAAAGGGGAATATGTGGCGTTTATGGGACCTTCCGGCTCCGGTAAATCGACGTTGATGAACATTATCGGCTGCCTGGATACGCCGACCACCGGAAAATATATCCTGAACAACAAGGACGTCAGCGATATGTCGGAAGGCGAGCTGGCCGAGATCCGTAACAAGGAAATCGGGTTTGTGTTTCAGACATTTAACCTTTTGCCTAGAATGTCATCGCTTGATAATGTGGCATTACCGCTGATTTATGCCGGGCTCAGCAAGTCGGACCGGACCGAGCGGGCGATGCTGTCACTCAAAAATGTCGGCCTCGAAAACCGTGCTGGACATAAGCCAAACGAACTTTCAGGCGGTCAGCGCCAGCGCGTCGCCATTGCCCGTGCGCTCGTAAACGACCCGAGTATCCTGCTCGCCGATGAGCCGACCGGTAACCTCGACAGTAAAACTTCCTACGAGATCATGGACCTTTTCGACCAGCTTTACAGCAAAGGCAACACGATTGTGATGGTAACCCACGAGGAAGACATTGCGCACTACGCCCACCGCATCGTCCGCCTCCGCGACGGGCTCGTTGAGTCAGATACCATCAACCCGAATCCGACGAAGGTAGGTGCATTGGTTTGAGTGACCTACAAAGAAGTTTACAGAAACAAATAACATAGTTATCTTTGCAACGGATAAAGGCCTTTGGCCGAGACGATCCGGATGAATGGCCGATAGGGCGCATCATCCGGATTATTTTTATAGAACGATTATGAAAATCAATTTCAAAGACATCATATTATTTGAGGACGAGGATTTTTTGGTGGTTAACAAACCGCCGCATCTGGCAACGCTCGATGAGCGTACGGCCGACCGTGGTGGAAGCGTGCTGAGGCTGGCCAAAGAATATAATCCCGAACTGCAAGCCGCTCACCGTCTCGACAAGGAAACTTCCGGGGCATTGGCATTCGCTAAAAATCCTGCTGCTTACCGGCATTTGGCCATGCAGTTCGAGCATCGGGAAGTCACCAAACGTTACCATGCCGTCGCGAATGGCATTCATAACCTGGAAAGCATTTCGGTGTACCTGCCGATTTTACCACTTAAAAATGGAACAGCCGTCAAGATTGACCGCGCGGCTGGGAAGGAAGCGGAGACGATTTTTAACACCTTGCAGGTTTACCGTGGCTACTCTTTAGTGGAATGTATCCCCATTACAGGGCGTATGCACCAGATTCGGGTACATTTATCGTGCCTGAAAGCACCTATCGTTTGTGACCCTCAGTACGGAGGGGAGCCAATTTTCCTTTCAAGTCTGAAACGGAAGTTCAATCTCAAAAAAGACACAGAGGAACAGCCTCTTATTCAGCGCGTTGCATTGCATGCGCATTCGCTGTCATTTGCAGTGATGAACGGAGATCCTATACGTGTCGAGGCACCGTACCCCAAAGATTTCGATGTGCTGGTGAAGCAGTTGAACAAATTCGGGGTCTGATAGCATGGTTTTTGTTGAATGTGAAAAAGTTGTGTACGTTTAACCCATCTTCTTCCATTCAAAACACCTTAAACCTATGCGGGCACACACGTTACGAAACGTCTCTCTACTAACCCGGGTTTTGCTGTTTGTAATATTAGGCCAAGCGGCCATGGCACAGACAGGCCGCAAAAATGATGTGATTGTCAAACGTGACAGTTCACGCATTCAGGCGCTCATTACACAGATGAGCTACGAAAAAATCAACTACCGCGATCTCGGCAAAGCAGACAGCGCAGCCACCTACATCTACCTCGACCAGGTTGCTCGCGTTTTGTTGAAAAACGGTAAGGTTATCAATGTAAAAGATTCCATCCCGCCAACCCGCATTCCGCCCGATAGTGTTGGCCAGTATGCGGATCTGAACAACCTGCCCACCGACCCGTTTGAGAAAAGCGTGGTAATGGCCAACTCAGACCAGCTTCGGGATAAATACGAATACCATCACAATCGCGCTATCGACGGCAAAACCGGCGCAATCGTCTTTACATCTGTGGCGGTAGCGACGCTGGTGTCGGGCATTATCGTGGCCAGCACAGGCGACAGTCCTGACAACAAGACTATCGGTACTTCGCTTGCCATCGCAGGGCCTGCGGTAGGGGTTGTTTTTGGTTTGATTGGTTTTAAAAACTATAAGATACATAGCCGCAAGGCCGGCAAAATCAAGACCGAACTGGAACGAAGGAACCAGCCGTTGACGACGCTGAGGATCACTCCGTACGTCGACCCGTTCAATAAGTCGGCACGGTTGGGGCTGAGGTTGTCGTTCTGATAACCGAAAATTGGTTACTTTCATAGGGCTAAATCAATCGATACAACTCCTTCCCAAATGAAAGTAACTCTACAAAAGCTGAAATTTCAGCTCATGGCCATGTTAATGATATTATTGGTTACACAAGCGCACGCGCAGACGCCCCGCAAGGCTGACGTGATTATCATGCGAGATGAGACCAAACTGGAAGTTTTGATCCAGGAGGTCGACGAACAGATTGTTAAATACAAGAAAATGAGCGATCCGGATGGGCCGCTTTTTTCAGTGAAGAAAAGCGAGATCGCGTCGATCCGCTATGGGAACGGTGAAGTAGAAACGTTTGAGGCGACTCTGGAAGTCCAGAATTACTATTCGCCTAACAAACCGGCCGAAGCAAGTCGTCCGCAGGAGCCTAAGCCATCCCGGAAAGTGGCGGGCGGACCGGTGAAACCATCCGTTCAATTCGCCGAAGACGTGCGGAAATCGTCGCCTGACCATTTGCGCAGCATGTACAAATTCTACAAAACACGCTCGAAAACGGGAATGATCATGGGCATTGTGGGGACTTCTGTGGGCGTAATCGTGGCGGGAATCGGGACAGGCATTGTGGCCAGTGCCATTGATGATAACGGTTATTACAAAAGCTACCAGGACGAACTGCGGGCGCGCAAAGGAGCGTATATGATGCTGGGCGGCTTCGCCGGAGCAGCCACATTCGGTACCGTTGGTTTTGTGAAAGCTGGTAAGAACGGCTCCAAAGCGAGCCGCATTCGCCGGGAACTGATCCGCCGCGGGGAGCCGCTGACATTCAGCATCAGGCCGACGTTCAATCCCATGCAACGAAGCGGCAACCTGACTTTCGCCGTGCAGTTTTAAAAAACCCGTATACAAAAAGAGCGGGCCTCGAATATTCCGGAGCCCGCCCTTTTTGTATCTTTTTAATGCTTAGAATTTGAACGCGATACCGGCTTTCAAAGGAGATGCGTTGTAACCAACTTCTGCGAATACGCCCATGTTTGGCTTGAAGTAGTAGCGTGCTCCGGCAAATACGCCGAAGAAAACACCGCTACCATAGCCGTCATCGTAGATGCCTGACCAACCGTCGGGATCGTTGAACGAAGAGACACGGTAGCCAAGTGAAGGACCTGCGTACAAATCAAGGTTGTCTAGTTTCAAAAAGTGTTTACCGTAGTGATAAGAACCTCTTGCGGCTATTGTAAAGAAGTTATATCTCCATTTGTAACCAACATAGCCGTAGTTCCAGGTTGTAAAGTCAGCCTGGCCACCAACACTGATAAAGTCGTGCACGCCACCTTCGAAGGAAGCACCCACGCCGACACCACCGCCGCCATATGTTCCGCCCAGGTTGATACCTGCATTCAATAATTTATCTCCTTTTTCGAATTGGGCGAAAGCCTTCTCCGAAGCTGCGCTAAAAAGAGCGGCAACAACAAGCATGAATAGAGTCTTTTTCATCGTAATAGATTAGTTATTGTTAAAAAATAATGGCACAAATTAAAGCGTTTATTTCAATGCTTCAAAACTTGTGCCATTTATAGTTATTAACCGGAGATTCCAACTTTATAAGCGGTTCCGGCTTCTTTATTTAATCCAAAATCAGATGTGCTTGCGGAGCTTATCCTTAAACACCTTTTTAAATTTGTCCAGTTTTGGTGCAATCACGAAGGCGCAATATCCCTGCTCGGGATTGTTGGCGAAATAATTCTGGTGGTAATCCTCGGCAGGGTAAAATTTCTGGAATTTGGTGATTTCGGTTACAATTGGATTGGCATATGCACCCGATTTGTCCAGTTCCGTCTTAGCAGTTTCAGCAAGCTGTTTCTGTTCGTCATTATGGTAAAAAACTACTGAACGGTATTGTGTACCCACATCATTTCCCTGACGGTTCAGTGAAGTTGGGTCGTGGCTGCGGAAAAATGCTTCCAGCAGTTCTGCATAGCTGATCACTTTAGGGTCGTAGGTCACTTCCACACATTCGGCGTGACCAGTATTGCCCGTGCAAACTGCTTTGTAGGTAGGGTTGGGGTCGTGCCCGCCCGAGTAGCCCGAGATCACCTTCTTGACACCGTCAAGTGATTCTAATACGGCCTCGGTGCACCAGAAACATCCCGTACCAAAAGTTGCGATCTCTGTATTCGCGGTATCGACATTGGTCTCATCCAATGCAGTTGAGGCTGTTTCTTTGTCCATTTTGCTCTTGTGTTTTTTGTCCGACTGCGCGCATGAAACTAACGCCATGCAGCACAAAAATATAAACGTGAAAATCGGGATCGTGGTTCTCATCATAACAATAGGGTTATCACTGTTTCGGTAACGATTACGGGCGCAAGAAAGTTTTATCGCCGTAATCCTATAATATTTACGAAATTTAAAGGCCGAAAGATCGGGCTGGCATAACATTCCGGCCGAACCAAACCTCGGGTAGTTTATGACCTATCTCCATTTCAAAGCGCTCCATATTATATTCGTAGTCAGCTGGTTTGCGGGGCTTTTTTATATGCCCCGGCTGTTTGTATACCACACCGAAGCCAACGACAAGCCAAGTCCGGAGCGCGAGATCCTTTTTGCACAATTTACCAAAATGGAAAAACTGCTCTTCAATGCGATCATGACGCCGGCTTGCTGGCTTGCGTTACTTTGTGGTACTGCGATGCTGTACATTACACCTGCGTGGCTGGATCAGGGCTGGATGAGGCTGAAACTCGTTTTTGTGCTCGGCTTGCTGGCTTATCATTCCATTACGCGCAAAATCCTACTTGAAATAAGGAACGGTAAATTCCGGTACTCCTCATTCCAATTACGGCTTTTTAATGAAGTGGCGACGGTATTCCTTTTCTCGATCGTCTTTTTGGTGGTGCTCAAAAATACGGTGGACTGGCTGTGGGGCGTACTCGGTTTAATTGCTTTCGCCATCGTAATCATGACCGCCGTGCGGATCGTCAAGAGAATGCGGGAGAAGAAGGCAGGAGCTTAGGATGATCAAAAGGTGAATCCGAGCGCGAGCTTCGCAGAGTATCTCCGGTGTAGGGCGTCATAAGGGTAGGGCATCTGCCGGTAACACATGATAACCGACATTCGTGTCTACATAAATATGTTTAAACAGTCGTTGCTGAAAACCAATCGATGGTGAAATGGACCAGTACCTTTCATTTATATGAGGGGAGTAGCTGGTGTTTCCGTATTTGGTATGAAGCACTGCGATTTCGAACGCGGTATAAAAGCCGGAAAGATTATTGCCCGCTTTGCCCCGTCGGATCGGCATGCGCTGCAAAAAGTAATATCGTCCTTGCAGGCCCACTTTAATCGAAGATCCGCGCACCAGATCCCATTTCCTATCGTAAAATTCAGCATTAGCACTAATGTCGAGCGAAAAGGGGCTTTTGCCTAGTTTAGTTTCGCGCGCAATGCCTGTGCGCAGCGACTGCTGGTCCAGGCCTAGGCTGAATTCCGGAAAGCGTAGTTTCCATTGATTGTGAATTTCCTCATCGCATAGCAGTACCTCGCATAACTGAAAAGGCAGGGAGCGCTTCCAGTCTCCCAACGCAATTCCGACGGTCATTTGAGTGAAAAAATAACATTTCGTTTGAAGTCGGAGGGGCTTTTGTTTGGATAAAGAGGATGCCACGATGCTTCCATCGGTCTTGGCTCCGTGTAGTACGCACCGAACGAAATATCGATATGTCCCCAATTCAGGAAACGGCTCTGAAAGCCGGGTGCAACTCCTACGATCCGCTTGTACGGGCTGCTATTGTACCTGTCTATCGATTTTAATGGGAGTTTGTAAAACATTGCCAGGTAAGCCCCACTGAAATTGTTTGCATTCAGCCCTTTTCGAATCCTCCCGGGCATGGCATAGTACCAACGTGCCTTCGCGCCCAGCCAAGTGTTACCGCGCCAGGGTTTGACAAATGTGCGGCTATAAATGGCATCGTTTGCTGTGTTCGTCTGGCCACGCAAAGTTGCTTCCAACGACAGGAAAGGTAACAACTTATACTCGTAGCTGATATCTATTCCAATTCCGATCCCCCTGAGGTCGGAGGTCCGATATCCGGCCTTGACAATATGTTTCGTAGGCACACGCGTCATGATGTAAATGCCGATGATATCAAAAATCGCCCGGTTGGCAAGTTGTTAAAAATTCTTAAACGCGAATTAATTGGAGGGTTGATCGCTATTTTAGCAAATATCAATAGTTAAGGTGCTCTGAATGAAGACAAAACTGCATCTATTAGCCATCTTTTACCGCTCTTTCGGGTTTTATTTATGGGCTATTCCAATCATAAGCTGGTTCGCGCTAGGCCGCCCGACGGACCGGAATCTTTATGTGCTGATACCCGCGTTGGTCCTTTACAAATTCTTTTTACAAGGCATCACCATTTACATTTTCCGCCGCAGGTATGCACATCTGTTTTTCTTTTATGCCAATGCTAACCTTTCTCAACGCCAGCTTTTTGCCACTGCATTCGCCGCAGATTTCACCCTGTTCTTTTTATCAATGGGTATTATTCAGCTAGCAAGGGAATGGATCCGATGAAAAGTCACATCCTCGAAGCGGACAGCATGTGGCTGGAATATGAGGGACGGAAAATTCTCCAAAGCATTTATTTTAAAATGCAGACCGGCCATGTGACGGGGCTGCTCGGACGTAATGGGACCGGGAAATCAAGCCTGATGCAAATGATTTTTGGAACGCTCCGCGGGCAGAACCAGTCGGTGAGGATTAATGGCGACTATATTTCGCACCCATATCACCATCCCGGGCTGATCAGCTATTTGCCTCAGCACCCTTTTATACCGGCGAACCTGCGTGTGAGCGACGTATGCAGGTTGTATGAGGTCGATTTTGCGGACCTGTGCCGCCATTTTGAAGGTTTGGAACAGTACAGAAGGACCCGTGTCAAAGATTTGTCGACAGGCAACAGACGGTTGCTCGGGACGTTGATTGTGTTGCTGATGCCCGTTGCATTCACTTTGCTGGACGAGCCATTTGCCGCTCTTTCGCCCCTTAGTATCGAACAAATGGGAAAGGTCATCGCCGAGCAAAAGGCCCGAAAAGGCATTCTGATTTCAGATCACGCTTATGAAGATGTTCTGGGCCTGGCGGATGAAACGTACCTGATCGTACCCATTGGACGTAGCGTGCTGCTTAAAGATATCCATTCCGAGCTTGAAGAGTTCGGATACATATGAATAACGAAATGCGCCCGGAAATCTACGGATTAGACATTGACAAGGCCGAAGTCAGGGACGGTTCTTGTCGAATGGCATTGTTTTCAGGCAGCGACTGAAAGTAGCAGGTGTCGTGCCCAGGTAGGTGGCAATGTAATGATCTGGGATGCGGCGGAAAAGCGACGATGGCTGACCGATATAATGTGCAATGCGCTCTTCTACCGATAAATATTTGAAAACCTTTACCTTATCCGTAAAGTTGATGAGGTGTTGTTCCAAAAGCCTTACCGCCAGCTTGCCCATGTAGGAATCTTCTTCAACGAGTTTTCGATACGAGTCGTAAGAAATTGCATAAACCGTCGTGTCTTCCAAAGTTTCCAAAACTTCGTTCGATAGTTTTTGCAATAAAAAGCTTTCCGCAATGCAAACGATATCGCCTTCCGAAACCAGCAGCGAAGTAATATCCTCGGACCCGCGCAGGTAATAAGTACGCATGACCCCTTTTTCAATAAAATATAGCGATGGACTCACCTGTCCCAAATCAACCAGCACTCTTCCTTTCGGGATCATAAATCTTTTCAGGTTCTGCTTGAACTTCTCCCTGATTTCTTCCGAAACCATGAATTTGGAGGCTTCCAGCAAATGGTGCAATGGTTTTATATCTTCGGAGAGTTGCATTGTCCAATTGGAATGATAAAGGGTAGGGGGGAACTTGTCGTGCGACAATGTGAAATCTTGTCGTACGACAAGCTAAACTGATGTCTTCTGACAAGGTATAAAATAATAGTCGTGAAGTTAATTTGAAAGAACAAAAAACTACTCGCGATGAACTTCCCACTACTTAAAACGATCATTTTATCCAACCTCATTTGGTGCGCATTTTCGCCGGTTCATGCACAGGATAAAGGTAAGGAAGAACTGAATTTTAGCGCCGGGCTGATGGCTACCGAGAATGCCTTTGCCGATGCGATTATACTTTCACTCAGCGCGTTGATCAACGAGCCGGAAGATGTTAGGATTACCGGCGCGGCGTGGTCGCTAACGTACAAATACTATGTCTCAGAAAAGCTTGCGATAGGCGGTAGCTCGGTATATAACCCGTCGCCCGACAGGTGGATACCCAACTTTTTTCGCGACGACCGCTGGAAACGCCGTTCGCTCACCACGGCTGGGGAAGTCACATTATTTTGGGTAAAACAGCGCGGATTCCAATTTTATGGAACCGTTGGGCTGGGATTTTTCGCCAAACATAAAACCCTTTACGAGATGCAGACGGAGACCGATTTTGGCTACACATTTCAAGCGAGCCCCGTCGGATTACGGATGGGCGATAAAGTAGGTGTATTTGTGGAGCTGGGTTACGGGTATAAAGGGGTTTTCAATGGCGGACTGAGCATGCGGTTTTAAGATACTTTGCTCTGATTTCAGATCTCATATGCCGTTTTTCAGCAAATCTGAAATCAGTTTTCCATTGATGGTCAACCCTTCGATATTGCAATCCGATATTTCCACGCCGCTCAGATCGCACGCGACGAACCGGCTTTTGTGTAAATCACAATGCTCGAAAAACAGTGGTCGTTGTTCGGCATTCGGGTCGTACATCGGATGATCGGGCGGGCACATGCCGATGTTCTGAAACACCGCCCCGCCCAGCTGTGCACCTTCGATTTTGAGGTCGCTCAGATTGGCATCTACGATCGAGATGTTGCTCATGTTCACATCGTTGAACGTCGAGTCGGACAGCATTACGCAATGAGCGGTGATGACAGCGCATTCGCTGTCGAGCGTGATTTGCTTGATGGTTTCCATGATGGTTGGTTGGTTTTAACTGATGTAAAGTTAGCTCTCCAACGGCCTGTGTAAAAGGGCCAAATACGACTAAATGGCGGTGTGATTGCGCCAAAGTTCAGGCATCCCCGACTGGTTGAGTTTCTAATCGCGGCCGGATGAGCATGAGCATAAACAGCCCTATTCCAAATGCAAATGCCGCGAAAATCCCGGCCAATTTGCCGGAAATACGGTTGTCGACGGGCCGGGTGACCGCTTGCAGGATCATGAAATCATTATTCACCGGCTTTCTTATTGCATTCTGAACGGCTATCCTGAAATTCTCCCGGTCTGTTGAGGCAGGTTTGTGTTCGAAATGGTCCAGCCTGTAAAAATCATAATGCTCCATTTTTTGCACACAATCATCAAAAAATTCCCTGAAACGCCGTTGCTTCGTCTCGTCACCACTGAGGTTACTAATCTGCTTGTGAAATTTGACGCCGTACCAATACAATGGCGTCATGGAAATAATCTGTTTTTTGTGAGTCAGGATCGGATTGGTGAAGTAAATGTCGATGTCCAGATTCTGATTATACCGACCATTTTTTTTGACGGTATATTGCACACCGCCAATAAACTTGTGCACCGCAAATTCCCTGATCCGGTAATAACGCACACGCTCATGTTTCCGGATTTCCTTGACGTTCTTGATTTCGAGTGTTTCGCCAGTTGAATACGTCAGAAGCATCTGCGAAATCATCAGCATAATCATCATGGGAATCCATGAAATTCCCTGCATTTGCCAGCTCCCTTTGTCTTTTCCCTTCTTAAATTCAAGCCTGTCGAACCGGGGTTTGAGCCAAATAAGAATTGGCGCCCAAGGAAATAAAGCCGGAATCCAAAACTGCCAGGTATCCTCGCTCACTTCGAGTATCGGGATCTTGTCCAGAAAAAGCCACCACCGCAAAAAGCCAAGTAACAGCACCGAGCCCCACGCAACGATGGTAAACGGAATCAGAATGTGTTTGAGTTTTATGAGATAGTTTGGATTCAGTTTCATCGGGAGAAAAGCTGGAAGAATCGTGCGTTTACTCTGGTGACAAGCCCGGAAACTGCACAATGCATTAGGTCAAAAAAGAAATGAGGCAACCGGCATTTATGCTAATTCCTCATGTTCGCACATTAAGCGCTCATTTTCTCAGCCTTCTCAAAGAAGAAAACCAATTCCCTGAAGTTTCGAAAATCTCCGTACATCGCGGGTTGTATCCCGCCTCTTTCTCGAAAACCATACCCGCTTTAAATCGACCAAAGATCGCCAATCCACTCTTCCGGGCTAGTTTGAGAAAGTAAATCCTGAACTAACTGGCCATAATGCACCAGCCGGGACGAATCCGGGAATTCGTCGGTGATAGGGTGTGTACATCGCAATTAAAGGGATTGAGGTGAAGCCCTCTAAGGTGTCCTTACGCTCACGATGTGTGCGTCCGGGGGACTTTCGTCACACCCGCACCATAACAGGGCAAATCTTCCAAGCTTTTTCATACTTACATCGAGATTAAAAGGAATATGAATATTCCTAAGAAAATCGGGTAAAGCAAATTTAATAAAGAATGGAAATGCAAAGAGCGCCGCTAATGGTTTGCTGAACGGGCCTGTTTCATGCTCTAAAATGCATCGATTTTGAAGGAAAATTTACTCTTGATAATTCAACGGTGCCGTTCGGACATTCAACGGTTGACTACTACAAATAGCTGATTTTTTGTTTTATACATTTCCGAATGTTTCAAGTTATTATAAAAATGTCATGAAAAATAGAACGCCTTATTGTTTAATTATTGTGTGGGTCTTACTCTTCGCTTTTGCTGTGACGGGTTGCATAGAGAGTGTTGATACTGATCCAAAGAATTTGATTGGACGTTGGCAAATGGTAAAAGTGGTCCATCAGGGGAATACATTCTCCAAGCCGGATCTTTCTGGCAACGATCGGGAGGTGGAAATTGAGTTCTTGAAGAATGAAAGGGTCGAAGGGACAATACCTTGGGAAAGTTTTTCGGGAGATTATAAAATTAGTGCTGAGGATTCTATATCGATTAAATGTTGGAAAAGTTCAAAAATGGGAATGCCTGATTGGGGTGATTATTTTTTTCATAACATTAATCAGGTGACGACATTTTCGTTAAAAAAGAGAAAAATAAGCATTAAATATGAAGAATTACATCTGAATTATGAAGATGGACAGTTAATTTTTAATAAAGTTAAATGATACCATTTAATCCACATCTAATTGATTTAAATTATGAAAAATATTCTATTGTTTTTTGCAATTCTAGTTTTTACTATAAATACTGGTAGGGGTCAGGTAAAGATTGAAAATAGAAATGATTTATCATACGGATTAAAAAAATGGATTTTATAACAACGATCATTTAGCGCAAATTTATAAGTCAGATGTACCAACCAAACAGGAAATCGATCAGCTTATTAGAGAAGATTCACTTGATATGGGGTCTAAGACGTATCGTTTTGCAACTGCGATGAGAATTGATATCGATTTCCTTCAACGGGCTAATTGGGTAACAAGAGGTGGAATGTCCTATGGCAGGCTATTGATAGTGGCTAGCGAAGCAAAATCTCTAAGCCTGAACTTCAATTCATTTTTTATTCCAGAGCTGGGTGAATTTGTAATTTACAATTCTAAGGGTACGATAGCTGGGCCAATTATGTCCGAGGAGAATAATGGCGGTCAGACTTGGGCGAGCCCAATTTTTAGCGGCGATTCGCTTTGGATAGAAGCAAAACTTCCTACGCGAACAAAGGGAGCTCTTAAATTTAAAGTGTCTGGTCTGGCGTTCGGTTACAGAGATTTAGATATTGGGAAATCAGGGGGATTTGGTACTTCTGGTGGTTGCATGGCGACTAACAATGTGATGTGCTTTGGTAACGGGTGGGAATTTGAGCGGAATGCAGTTTGCATGCTTGTCAACCAAAGTGGGACGCGATTTTGTACTGGCTCGATGATCAATAATTCCTGTAATAATAATGTCCCCTATGTTTTGTCGGCGAATCACTGTCTACCAAATGCTGGGAACGTTGGCCAACTGCGTTTTATTTTTCAGTATTGGAGCCCTGTCTGTGATCCGTCACAGGATGATTCCAATTACATACAATTCTATGGATCGACTCTCCGTGCAAATGCCGACCCATCTGATTTTTTGTTACTGCAATTGAGCCAACTGCCAGATCCAACATCCGGAATTACTTATTTAGGGTGGGACAGAACGATAAATGCAGCCACAAGTGGTGTAAGCATTCATCATCCTATGGGAGATGTAATGAAGATATCTACATTTAATAGTGTAGCACTAAGGGCCGACAATTATTCATTTGTCAATTTAACCAAAGCACCTGGCTCACAGCACTGGATAGTCAATTGGGCTAGTGGTGTAACCGAAGACGGTTCATCGGGGGGGCCACTTCTTAACCAATCCAAGAAATTGGTTGGGCAATTGTCAGGCGGACCCTCGTACTGTAATGCTCCCTCCGGTTTTCTCAAAGACGCTTACGGCCGCTTTGATAATTCCTGGACCGGACTGGGGAGCGACGCGACAAGGCTGAGTAATTGGCTTGATCCATCCGGGTTTGGCAATACAACAACTTCGAGTATCGGCCTTTCACATATTGCTGGGAACAATTTTGTTTGTACAACATCTTCCTACTCAGTAGCCAATTTGCAACCAGGCACGTCGGTTGTTTCGTGGAGTTCCAGTAATGCTTCTGTAATGACGATCAATGCTGCGGGCTCCGCCAGCCGTGTCGGAAATGCGAATGGTCAGGTGACAATTACCGCGACGCTGAACAATGGATGTGGCAACTTTACCCGGACAAAGATCGTGCACGTGGGCAAACCGATTGTAAATGGTATTAGTGTGGATTCGGACGTTTGTACGGGGCAAGGCCAGGATGTGATAGCGAATCTTATTGGAGCAACAACTTCAAGCTGGGCTGTCACAAGTGGCAACGGCTTCAATGCAACGCTAATGGACAATGGGAATGGGATAGCTTATTTCAATAGTTATGTACAGGATTGTTACGGCTTGCAAATTGCGGTTTCCAATGTTTGCGGATCAATTAGTGATGGTACTACTATATGTGTTAATAGCTGTTTCGGAGGATTGGTTGCCTATCCCAATCCCGCAAAGGATATCGTTACTTTCGATTTTTCAAGTTTTCCCGAAAATAATTTGCCGGATCAAATTCAAATATTTGATGAAAAGTCAATAGTTGCCCAAAAATCAATTGATATCAATCGGGATTCGATTCATGACAAGAAGATTCAGATAGCCACGCATGATTTGCCACGGGGAACCTATTATTTCCATGTTATTAAAAACGACACTTCTCAAATGAAGGTGGAAAAAATCAGAATAGTGCTGGAATAGGAAACTTTAAGCATTTGGAGATCAAAGGCTTCGCGGCACGATTGCAGGAGTTTTTGTCCCGAAAAGCAAAAACGCCGTTCCTGATATCAGAAACAGCGTTTTGTGCCGAAGGCGGGACTCGAACCCGCACAGGATTGCTCCCTCACGCCCCTGAAACGTGCGTGTCTACCAGTTTCACCACTTCGGCTTGAAATTCGGGTGGGCAAAGATAGCAATCTTGTTTTGGACTTTACAAGCGTTTAAGGTTCCAGGAAGCGAAAAAATCCGAAAAATTAGATTTTTATACCTTCATACAGGGCCGGAATGTGGATTTTACGAAATCCGGCCTTTTCTAGTTTCAACTTGAATGCGACTTGTGTTTCGTATTCGCCGTGGACGAGGAATACTTCTTTCACACGTTCGGGCGTCTGGCAGGAGAGGAATTGCAGCATTTCATTGTAATCACCATGGCCGGAGAATGAGTCCATCGTTTCGACGCGGCATTTGACTTCGAAGTGCTCGCCGAAAATGTTGACTTGCTTGTCGCCGCGCTTTAATGCGCCGGCCAGCGTGTTCGCGGAGGCGTAACCCACTAGCAGGATGGTCGAGTTCGGGTCGCCGATGTTGTTCTTGATATGGTGCTTGATCCGCCCCGCTTCTGCCATGCCGGATGCCGAAATGATGATGCACGGCTCTTTGCGATCGTTCAGCGCGATGGATTGCTGCACGTCGGAAATGTAATGCAAGTATGGAAATGCAAATGCGTCGCCGTCCTTTTCGATGTAATCGAGGATTTCGGGGTTGAAGCATTCGTCGTGCTCCTTCATGATGGCCGTGGCGCGTATAGCGAGCGGGCTGTCGATGTAAACGGGGATTTGCGGGAGCTGACCAGAGCTGGAAAGCTGGTCGAGGGCGTAAATAAGCTCCTGCGTACGGTCGATCGCAAAGGCCGGGATAATGAGCTTCCCACGTCGACGGACGCACGTTTCTTGCACCACACGCAGCAAATGCGCGTGCATATCGGTCTCTTTTTCATGCAGTCGATCGCCGTAAGTCGATTCGCAAATGATGTAATCGGCCTGCGGGAATACCTCGGGCTTGCGGAGAATGCGGTCGTCGGGACGGCCGATGTCGCCGGTGAAAGTTACTTGTTTGAATGTCCCACCGTCGGGAATGCTCAAATGAACGGCGGCGCTGCCGAGGAGATGTGCTGCGTCGGTGAGGATTACGGATACTTCATTGTTTTCGCCGAGGAAAAATGTTTGTCCATAACGCACAGTTTTTAAAAGGCTCAATGCATGCGCGGCGTCTTCGGCATTATAAAGCTCTTCGAGCAATGGACGTCCTTGCTTTTGTCGGCGTTTGTTGATCCGTCCCAAATCCTTTTCCTGAATATGGGCACTGTCGAGCAGCATGACGCGGCAGAGGTCTGCGGTAGCGGCAGTGCAATAGATTGGTCCCTTGAAGCCCTTCCGCACGAGACGTGGGAGCAGGCCGGAGTGGTCGATGTGAGCGTGGGAGAGGACTACATAATCGATTTCCGCAGGTTTGAAACCGAATTCCTGGTTGAATTCATCAGTTTGGATGCCCTGGAAAAGCCCGCAATCAAGCAGTATTTTGGTTCCTTTTTCGGTGGTAATGAGGTGCTTGCTTCCGGTTACGGTGCGTGCGGCGCCAAAAAATTGGATAAGCATAAAGATTTGAATTTAGGACGTTGGTGAAAAGGGTGTTCAGGCGAGGACGTAGATTGCATCCAGATTACGCCCTATGCCGTCGTAATCGAGGCCGTAGCCAACCACAAATTTGTTCTCGATTTCGAAGCCGACATAACGCATATGCACCGGCGTTTTCAGCGCCTCCGGTTTGTACAGTAAAGTAGCGATTTCAACGGATTTCGGCGACATCGACTTCACTTTAGTGAGCAGTTGCGACATCGTCAGCCCCGTATCCACAATGTCCTCGATGATGATTACGTCGCGTCCTGCAATGCGGACGTCCATCCCGATAATCTCGCGGACAGCACCCGTCGAGGTCGTCTGGGAATATGATGAAAGTCTTATGAAATTGATTTCGCACGCCAGCGAAATGCTTTTGACCAGCTCGCCAGCGAACAGAAATGCCCCATTCAGCACGATAATAAACAGGGGGCAGGAGCCCGCATAGTCGTTATTAATGCCGGCAGCTAACTCTGCAATACGTTTTTCGATCGTTTCGCGCGAAATAAAAGGGACAAATGTTTTATCCAGAATGTTAATCATAATTTTGAAGTGCAAATCAGGTTCTACAGGACGGTAGCAGGTCTTCTGGAAGTGGGCCGCCGGGACGGTCAAATACTCTGAGGATCAATATTAACTCTTTTTTTAAAAACCGGGTTGCCGACAAACGCAAAATATAAATCACACGTTAATAGGAGAGATTTACCCCTGCTATGAAAAGTTCAGTTGTTAATACAATCATTTTCTGCTGCTTAACTGTAATTACCGGTCAATTTGCTGTTGCCCAATTGTATTCTTCGTCCGATCTCGACAAGAATTACGCCATGGTCCTACAAAACCCAGGCGTTCAAATTGAATCAACGGAGGCAATCAACAAGTTGTACAATTACCAGTTCTATGAAGCAGATGCGGAGTTTCGGTGGCTCAAATACCGTTACCCTAAGCACCCTATGCCCCACTTTTTGATGGGTTTGGCAGAATGGTGGAAAATTGTACCGAACACAGAGAACGAAGCCTACGATAAGACCTTCCTCGCACACATGGATTCGACCATTACACTTGCGGAGGAATTGTATGACGATCAGGAAAGTAAAATAGAACCCGCTTTTTTCCTTGCGGCTGCCTATGCATTCAAAGGCAGGCTTTATGCCGAGCGTGAGAGTTGGGCGAAAGCTGCATTTGCGGGTAAAAAATCATTAAAATACTTCGAACAATGCAAAGGCAATGGTGACCTCTCACCGGAATTGCTCTTTGGCGACGGTCTTTACAATTATTATGCTGAATGGGTCCCCAAAGAATATCCAATCCTGAAACCGATCCTGGCTCTTTTCCCGAAAGGAAATAGAAAGCTGGGAGAGCAGCAGTTGGAAAAAGTTGGGAATAATGCATTTTACACCCGTGTAGAGGCTCGCTATTTCCTGCTGCAAATTTACAGCATGGAAAACGAGTACAGTAAGGCGTATGAAATGGCTAAGTACATGTGGCAGACGTATCCCAACAATCCCTATTTCGAGCGTTATTTTTGTCGCACAGCTTTTGTTACCGGCAAAATGGCCGAGGCGGAGCAGGCAGCGCAGAACATTATCAAGAAAATCAGCCAGGGAATGCCTGGCTACGAAGGTGTGAGCGGTCGGAATGCGGCTTATGTGCTAGCCTACTACAATATGAATTACCACCGCAACTACGACGCGGCAAGCGAATATTATCACAAAGCGATCGATTTCTCGACGCAGACTAAATCCATGAATGCCGGTTATTATGTATCCTCGCTGTTAGGTTTGGGCAAAATTTCGGAGCAGAAAAAAGATTACGATGAGGCATTACGGTATTACAAACTTGCCGACGATCATGCGGAAAAGAAGTCAAGCCAGGATAAAGAGGCTAAGGCCGCGATCGCGAATTTGAAAAAGATGAAAAGAGAGCAACGCAGGCGGCGCTAGAATTCAGAAAGGCAACCATGGATGATCAGGTCACCTGAGCGCCCAGTACGTGTCACCCTGAGCGCTCCGTTACGGTGTCACCCTAAGCGCTCCGTTACGGTGTCACCCTGAGCGCCCAGTTACGTGTCATCCTGAGCGCAGCCGAAGGATGATCATCGTGCATCTACTTCCTTTATTTCTTCAACTCCGCATAATGCTTGAAAAACAGCGGAATCGTTTCAATCCCCTTATAATAGTTAAACAGCCCATAGCTCTCATTCGGTGAATGCAGGGCGTCGATATCCAGCCCGAAGCCCATCAGAATGCTCTTACAGCCCAATTCCTGCTCAAATAGCGCTACAATGGGAATGCTGCCACCGCCACGTGTAGGGATCGGTTTTTTACCAAATGACTCTTCCATAGCTAGCTCTGCGGCACGGTATTCAACGGAATCTGTTGGTGTAACATAGGGCAGGCCACCGTGGTGGGGGACTACTTTCACTTTCACCGAAGCCGGAGCGATGGATTCAAAATGCCTTGTAAATAGGTCGCATATCTCGTCATCGTTCTGATCTGGCACCAGGCGCATGGATATTTTCGCGTGGGCTTTGGAAGGAAGCACCGTTTTAGCGCCTTCGCCAATGTAACCGCCCCAGATTCCGTTCACGTCCAGTGTCGGGCGCACGGAAGTTCTTTCAATCGTCGTGTAGCCCCTTTCGCCGGTTACGTCGTCGATTTCCAGATCTTTTTTATATTCTTCCAGATCAAACGGCGCTGCGTTCAATGCAACGCGCTCGGAGGTGCTCAAATCCTGAACCTTATCGTAAAAGCCCGGAATAGTAATATGGCCGTTTTCGTCTTTCAGCGAAGCGATCATTTCGCAGAGAATGTTGATCGGGTTCGCAACGCCGCCGCCATAAACGCCTGAATGCAAATCACGGTTGGCACCTACCACTTCCACTTCTACATAGGTCAACCCGCGTAAACCGGTTTCAATCGATGGGACATCATTTGCAATAATGCTGGTGTCGGAAATCAGGATCGTGTCGCATTGCAGCATTTCCTTATGTTCCCTGACGAATGCGCCCAGGTTCGACGACCCTATTTCTTCTTCTCCCTCAATCATCACTTTCACGTTACATGAGAGCGTGCCGGTTGCGAGCATAATCTCGAGGGCTTTGATATGCATATAAAACTGCCCCTTGTCATCGCAGGCCCCGCGTGCGTAAATGCGGTCATTTTTGATGACCGGCTCGAATGGGGGAGAGTTCCAGAGTTCGTAAGGATCGGCCGGCTGGACATCATAATGCCCATAAATCAGCACGGTGGGCAATGTGGGGTCAATGATTTTTTCGCCGTAAACAACCGGGTGGCCTGCTGTTTCATAAATCTTAGCCTTGTCCGCACCTGCTTCGGCAATTCGGTCACGCACGTATTCCGCGGCTTTGAGCATGTCGGGTTTGAACTTCGAATCGGCACTTACGGATGGAATGCGCAGTAGATCGAGCAATTCGTTCAGAAACCGGTCGCGGTTTTGATCAATATATTCTTGCATTGGTTGAATGTTTTTAGTCTTTAGTAAATCGGCAGTCAAGTTAAAAAATAACCCCTAAGGTTGTGCCTCAGGGGTTCGATTAACAGGGTTAGATTAGTCTTGTTTAGCTTCTCACTTTCGATTTTGAGAAAATTTTCACGCGGCTCTCGTTACCGTTGAGCAGGCGGATGATGTTTTTCTGGTGTGTAAATACAACCAAAACAAACATCACGAAACCAAAAACAACCAGCAGCGGCTCAGGGTGCCCGAAAGCGCCCGTCCATGAGAGTACCGGGAATGCCAATGTCGCCAGGATCGAGCTCAGCGATACATATTGGGATGCAAGTAGTGTCAGAATAAATATAGTAATGCAAACGGAAGCTAGCTCGGGGTGAATGGCTAGCACCATTCCGAGCAGCGTGGCAATGCCTTTACCGCCTTTAAAATTCACGAAAACTGGGAAGATGTGGCCGATAATGGCGATAATCCCGAAAATAATCTTGTACATCAGGAGCTCGGTTTCGCCGATCTCGTTCATGTAAAAAAGCATGGAGGCCAGGCAAGTGGCAGTCCAGCCTTTAAGGACGTCGATGAGCATAACAACCGTTCCGGCGCGTTTGCCTAAAACCCTGAATGTATTAGTGGCACCCGCGTTTCCGCTACCGTGTTTCCTGACGTCTATTCCAAAATATCCAATGCCGTACCAAACCGAACTTGGGATAGAACCCAGCAAATATGCAGCAACAATCGCAACTATCAATAAGACAACACTCATTTTGTACTATTCGAAGATTAATTTAAATTACAAACCGTTTTTCTCAAAAATACGATAGTTGGAGGATTTTACAAGCAATAGTTCCGTAAAACTACGATTCAGTATACTATTTTTCAAAATTTAGCATAAACTATTGTAAATGCTCCTAATCGCATCAGAATCCTTCGGTAGGCTCTGCTTTTTTCTTTTTTTCTTCGGCTTGGGAGGGTGCCGCCTTTTTCTTCGCAGTTTTCACGAGCTTCGCTTTCTTCAAGGCAGGCTGATAGAAATCATCAAAGCGGTTAACAAACATATCCTTCTCTTCAGTTCCAATGTTGACCAAAGTCATGTCCTTGGATTTCACGTTTTTAGACTTCGCGGTGATCTCGTCATTGAAATCGAGTTGAGAGGAAACGACGCCCAGTTCGCCTGCTTTCAGGTCAAAATAGTACCAAATATCGGGCGAGGCTTCCAGGTATAAACTGAACTCATCGCCTTCCACGCCGCGACGGAGTTCGAGCACGCCGGTCATTTGCGCATTGATATTGTTGCGGCCGAAATGCGAGACGCCGATAGGGCCCTGCGAGTAGTAAGCATTGTGTACGGCCGACCAATGCAAATTGACATTTGACAGCACCATAGGCACATCCAGCAGAGGCGACGCTTCAATAATAGGTTTGTAACCTGCGGCTGTCAACTTAATGTATGCGTCAATCGCTTTCGGTCCAATCAATGCGGAGAGTTTTCGGTTCAATTGATCGGCATCGTCGTCAGCCGCTGTGCTATTTGATTCTGCGAGGTTCGTTTCGACGATCTTGGCGGCGAGAGTCGGCGCAATTGGCTCCAATGCAGGGGCTTTGAAAAGTAACATCGTATTGAATCGGAATTTCGAAGTATCGACCTGCACCTCGGCGCTGCCTACGGTTTGTAACCAGTCGGCTTGCATGAGTTTGAACTGGCCTGCGAAAGTCGCTAGACCGGTTTTATCGTCGAATGTCAATGCGCTGCCTTCGTCGATCAGGCCATCGGCCCCTGGCGGCGGGTTTACACGGAATGCTTTGGCGTCTTCGTCGTAGCTAAGGTTACCCTGGGCCTGATAAATGTCTTCATCCCCGTCCGAATCCTTCGGCGAGAGGAAGCTCATGTACATCCCTTTGGCCTCATTGTAATGCAAACCCACGGAAAGTGGTATTTCATGTTCGTTTTTGAGGTCCTTATTGATCTTAATAGAAACCGATTCGCCCGGAGAATCCTGGTACAGGATCCAGGAGCTCTGAAAATCCTTCCTGAATTTGATCACCGGCTTTACAAAGCCGTCCAGTTTTAGCGACGGCTCGTAAGCAACTAGGTTAATGGCGCCTTTGTATTGAATGCGGGGAGATAGGAAGAGGTTCTCAGTTTCCTTAATGTCCGCACGGGCAGTTGTATAATATTTGATCCCTGCCGCTGGTTTGTCTTTGGCTTTCCGCTTAGCCTCCTCACCTGCACCCACTTCCACAAGCTCGAAATTCTGCATTTTGATATTGAATGTATCTTTCCGGGCAGTAATGTATTGGTAAGTAGCGGAGCCTTCGAAGTGGTTGCGGGAATCGATGCGGATATCGGCATCGCGCAAGTGGTGTGACACATTCAGCGTATCGATTTCAATGCGGGCCTTTTTCAAAGGTACAATCTTGCCTTTGCTATCTACGGCCACCATACCGCCATTCGGGATGATTTTCACATCGGCTGTCTGAATAAAAGGTACGCCTTTAATGTTTAGCGTAACTTTTTCAATGTCATAGGTGGCTTCGGAGCCATTGAATGTCAGCCCTTCCTGATCCGGATCTGTTGATGTATAGGATGAGGTTTCGCCCAATCCTTTCATCAGGATCGTTTTTTTGGTCATATCCCATTTGGCACTGCCGATGAGCGTCTGGTAGGAAGCGGTCGGAATTTGCATACCGGATGAATCGCTTCCGAAGCCGGATTCGTCGGTAACAAAATTGGCAATACCCGTTTTAAAGTTAAAATCGATGTTGACATTGTTGCCGGTCAGCAACTTTTTGGTGGACTTTACGTCAGCGCTATTGATCGCAAATTCGGATTTGTTGGCCAGGAAGCCGTCTTTATTAAACTTAATATCCGGCGAAGAGAGCTCGGAGTCGGCGCGTTTCAGTTTTCCATTCCCGTAAAGGCCCGTAGAGCGAAGCAGCAGGCTTCCTTCCAAATTAGTAGTGCCCTGGTGGAATGAAAACGACTTGCCCGTAGTGCTGATGAACATGCTGTCGGCATTGGGATACCATTTCAATGCATAGTCTTTCAGGGCAACGGCAGGGAAGTAGCCTTTGCCAATAGTTGCTTCCTTGATGCTGGCCAACTCTCCTGTTGCCATCAATGAATCGGAGGTAAGGAGAATGTTCTTGGCCGTCATCGAGGCCGAAAGATATTTCAAAACAGCTTTGGAATGCAGGCCGGTGTTATCCATTGTCAGCGTATCTGTAAACTTCGCCAGCGCCTTGCCTTCATACAGTTTCATGTCTGTAACCGGCGGCTTGTACTCGAAACCAAGCGAATTGTCGGGCATACTTCTCAGAATGGTTTGAATAGGCGGGATAATGCCATTGGAATTAAATGTTCCTTCAAAAATCACGTCACGCTGGTCGAGGCCGTCCATATCGATCTTAGGAATCTTGAAAAACACCTCACGCGGATAAAGCACCGTCCCGCGCTCGGGCTGATCGAAATACACGATCATTCCATCCGGTACCACGAGCCGTGGCGACTTTTTAATGCCTTTTTGAATACCCGATTTGTTTTTTGGGTCGCTCAAATAGAACGTACCGCCTTTTTCATACTTCACATGCCCACCCACTTCGCCTTTCTGGCCTTTCGCAAATTTTTCGCGTGGCGTAAATGTGATCGAATCCGACGGCGCCACATTCACGAAGAACTGATTGTAGTCGAATTTGACATTTTGGCCTCGAAATTGATAGTTAGAGGCCACCATCTGGCCATTCAGCGTAAAATTCCTGTTTTTACCAATGATCAGTTTCTTGTCGGAAGGAACAGCGTAGATTTTAAGTGAATCGCTGACAACAAATCTTGAAACTCCTAGAACTGTCAGCAACGTATCGGGCATGTAAATGGTGGCGTTGGCCACTTCGTCGTTGGCCGCGAACTGGCCGCTTACTTGAAAGTTGTCGTAATCGGCCTTGTCCATATTCGCGAGTACGTACATAGCGCCCTTTTTACTCAATGCGTATTCATCGGTGTCTTTATTGTAGATGAAATAATCGTCGAGTGCGAGCCTTTGCAGTGCATTGCGAATGATCACCGGCTTCTGATTGAATTTGGCGGCTAGTTCTTCTGGAAGGAAAGAGGTCTTTTTGGTGGTTTGTGTATAACTGGCAGCCATGATCAGCGGCTGAAAGCCATATTCCTTGGCAATTTCCCGGAACCGTTCTTTTTTGAAATAATCGAAAGATTCCAGTCGAACGGGCACTTCCATTTTACCATTAATGCGGAGAAATTCCACTTTATCCGTCGGAAAGCGCCACCGCATGGCCTGCGACCAGATGTTCATTTTGTGGTAAGAATCCTTGTAAGGCAGCGGCCCATAATCGGTTTTATCCATCCGGCCCAGTCTCACCAGACCTTCATCATCATTGTATTTAAAGGTGACCCCGGGATGCACGAGCGAATCTGCTCCCAGCGGCATCGAATACAATGCAAAATTGGCAGCAAACACGGAATCTTTCAGTGCGAAACGCTTGCTACGGACGGTAAATGCTGGTTTTTCCTGGTATTTGACCTTGATGGTTGAATACTTGTCATTTAGCGCGGAACTGTACCGGTCGAGTCCGATCAGTGAATAGCCGCCTTTGTAATCGATATTTTTCCTAACTTCTTTAAGTCTGGCATCGATATCATTCGATACGAAACGCGGGTATTGCGCCGGTTGCCCCTTGATACGCTTGACGCCTCGGTATTCTACCGTTCCTTTAACGGGTGCCGCCAGGTAATTATCGGAATGGAGCGTGCTGTTTTCCGCGAGAAGTTTGGGATGATTAATATTGAAGGAGTAAGCATCGAGATCCGCATAAATGCTCGAATCACCTGCGGTTTGCCAGGTAAACTTGCCGTTCTTACCCACAAATATACCATCCCGCAAGGAAACGCTACCATTGGCTGGCCCGAAAACCACCGAATCGCCGCCGGCTACCATGGCAAATGTCGCATTCTCGAGATCCATTAGCGGCCCGGCAATAACAGGCAACGGGTTGGATTTCGGCGCAATCACGAAATTGGAATCGACGGGCGTATCCCAACCGTCATTGGTTGCAGCGGTCTCTTTGGCGACCGTCGTATCAGCTTTTGTATCGAACCGGTATTTGTAGTCCCCGCTTAGCAAATAAAGCGTATTATAATTACTTCCATATAGCTTGTTGCTTTCCGTAATAGGCAAGGCGGTTTGCAGTACTTTCTGGAAGACCTTGGCGTCGTATTTTTCGCCTGCGTTGGTTGCCACGTCAAGAAACCCGTCCAGTTTTTCAGGCGACTTTTTGGCGAGAGCCTGTGTATTCCGGATGAGCAATGCGAGCAGCGGCCCGCCTTTCTGTCCTTTTGCAACCTGCGTTTTTACAATGCCGATGAATTTCGCCTGCTGTGATGCATTGATGCCGGACATCCAAACGCTATCGAGCTGGACCGTCGAGCGGATGAATTGCGGGTTCCGGCTGCCTTCCATCAGCTTCCGGAGCTGCGTCATAAATTGCGCGGGGTCGTCGGCCAGTTTGAGGTTTTGGGCGGCAACGTTTTTTCCGATAAATGTCAGCAGGCAAAGCAGTATGGCAAGGCGAAATATCTTCATGTTTTTAGCTGTCAGCTGTCAGCAATTCGCTATGTTCTATTTGTTTTTTTCAAAAACAACGGTTGCCCATTGGTTCCGGGTATTGGACCTGAGTTTTTTCAGGCCATTTTCCGTGGCACATTTTTCAATATCGGCCTGGTCGGTTTCATAAAAGCCGCTGGTGACCAGCCAGCCGCCGGGTTCAAGATGTTTCACATACGTTTGAATCTCCGCCAGCAGGATATTCCGGTTAATATTGGCGAGGACGCCTCCGAAGACTTTTCCTTTGGGCACGTTCTGGATCGTTCCCTGAAACACTTCCGAATCTGCCGGAAGCGCATTCATCGCGAAATTCTCCCGGGTATTTTCCACGGCCCATTCGTCAATATCGAATCCCAGTAGGTGCGAAGCTCCTAGTTTATGCGCCAGAATTGCCAAAATTCCCGTTCCGCAACCCACATCCATGATCGAAAGATGTTCATGTGGCAGGCTAAGTTGCTCGTTCATGACCAGCCAGGTCGTTTCGTGGTGCCCGGTGCCGAACGACATTTTCGGCTGGATCAGCAAATCATATGTAAAAGAGGGATCGGGCTCATGAAACGTTGCCCTCACGCGCACCTGGTCACCCACCTCGATTGGCTCATAGCTTTTTTCCCACTCCTCATTCCAGTTTCTTCTTTCTAACGATTTCCATGTTGCCGCTATTGTCGTTAAATCCAGGTATTTGGCCGTTAAATCATGAATAGCGCTCTCATGAAAATCGTCCTCCTGAATGTAGGCGAGCAAACCCTCGTCCGTTTCGACAAACGACTCATATCCCGCCTCACCCAGCTCCGCCATCAATATCTCCGAAAATTCGGGATCCACTTTCAAATCCAGTTCGATGTAATTCATTGTAAAAGTTATTGGTAAAAATTGGAAGTGAAGGTGTTGAAAATTTTCAGGAATTAAACACCGTCGCAGGATAATCGATCAACTATTTTAAATTTTAAGTACTCAAATATTGTTTATTTTGAATAAATCGTCACGCAAGGAACAATGTACATTGCGGTTAAAGGAACTTACGAGAATGGCGTTCTGACTTTGGATGAAATGCCTCCGACTGTCGAGAAATCGGAAGTGGTTGTTTTGTTCATGAATGATCAAAAGCTACTAGCGCCGGAAAAGGGAGCAAGGGGTGTCAGAATTGGTAGCTTGGGCTATCCATAGCAACGGTGCATATCGATACCTACAATGCGATCCCGCTTTATGAACAACATCGGGATCCCTTCGACAGGCTTATTCTGGCAACAGCGTACGCCGAAAAGATGCCGGTTGTGTCAGCCGACGAAAATTTCAAGTACTATAAAGAATTGATTTCACTGGTTGAAATAAACAAAGCCCGGCAACTTCACATTACCGGGCTTTGTTTATTGTCTCTTTACGGCTTCCGCCTTTTCGCAGCCAGATCATGCGCCGTGTCATAGTACGAGCGCAAATTCATCCAGTCAAAAACATCGGAGATGTTCTCGACGCGGTTGCGTTGCATAATGCGGTCGCGGCGTTGCATTCGTACGAATTTGAAGAGAATATCTGCAAGCTGGTCGGCGGCTTGGGAGAAGGTTTGGGACTTGCGGTTGATCACATAAATGCCCCGGTTTTCATAATCACGCATAATTTGCATAATGTAATCGCCAAAGCCCGAGAGGTCGCTGGTGACGGTCGGGACGCCGCGGACAACGCATTCGAGTGGGGTGTAGCCCCAAGGCTCGTAGTAGCTCGGAAAGACGCCCAAATGGCACCCGCGTACAAACTGGCCATAATCCAGACCAAATAACGGGTTCGTTGAGGCAATAAAGTCCGGATGATAAACGATTTTGACGCGGTCGCGCTCGTTATTGACCAGGTTCGCGCGTTTGCAGAAATCGGTAATGCCGTCTTCCTGTTTCAAATCGTGGGTCACGAATGCGGGAAGTTTGTCGGTTTTCCAGCTCTGGATGGTCCTTCTCAAACGTAGCCGCCAATATTCGTCTACAAAATTGTTGAGGTCCGGCATTTTGTGATCCGTACCCGACGCTGTTGCGAGGAAAAGCTTTTCACCCACCTCTTTCTCGATGGCGGTACAGGTTTCCTGCAATTCATTCAGCACCGCACGCGATTGCAGTACATCCGGGTTGACGGACGTGTAGGGCTGCTTTGTTACAATGAACATCACCACCGTCATGTCCATATTCGCCTGCACCATCTTCCAGTTCAGGCGGGCAAGGGCTTCGAGCGTAAGGTCGTAGCCCTTGTTGCTATACTCATAGCGGCCAGACGTGAAAAAGTAGAGCGTTTTATCCAGATCGAACGAATAGCTGGGAAAGAAATGCCCCATCACGAACTCGTGAATACGCTCTTTATGCTTCAAATGAAGATTCTGGAACTCATGCACGGCCTGAAAGCGTACGACGTTCAAGCCATTGGGTGTGACAAGGTCGGGCATGCGGCCGAGGAAAACCTCGCATTCACGGGCCGTCACATCACTCACCGTCGTCAGTACATGCGCACTCAATGCAGCTTGTCTTTCGATAGAGCATTGTGCCAGGATGCCGTAGTTTTTGGCTTCCAGTTCCCAATCGAAGAAAGGAAGTTTGTTATAAAAGCCTGATACATTCTGTGCCAGATAGCGTCCCAGCATAGTAGCATGGGTGGTGAATGTCATGGCAACTTTTACATTCTCGCGTTTCAGTTCAGGCAGGCCGCTACTGGCCATCCATTCGTGGAATTGCGCGAAGATTTCCTCGCGTTTGGCATTTTCCTCTGCATACTCTTTCAAGAATATACGCACGAGCTCGCCGAAGCCAAGCGTCTGATTAACAAGATGCTCGACATTGATCGTCGGAATGCGGTTTCTTTCCCAAAGGTTGAATTTGATCGCATCGAGCTGGCCGATGACGCTGTCGATATCGAACAGCACAACCCGTGGCTTGCCAGTTACAAGCCAATAGCCGTAATGTACTACAAACCCCATTTCCCGCATTCTTTTGACAATCCGCCCGGCCGGGGAGTCGTCCAGGTCGTGGATTTGCTCAAATTCGGAAGACGCTTTCTTTTCGAAATAAGGGCCTAATAAGAAGTAGTTTTCCTCCCATTTTTCAACCATGGCAGGCACTTTGGTCCTTATTACAGTATATATCCCTCCAACTTGATTACAAACCTCCCATGCAACTTCGAACAGGACGTTTTTCTTAGTGGTTTTGACAAATGGTTCCAATTAGGATACAGTTTAAGCGTTACTAGGGTATTTTCATTTGGGATCCTGCTTCCGGTTATGTCACAAAAATCCTTGTTATTACACAATAAATATGCAGAAAAATAATTCACAATTTACAATATTCGACGATTGTTACCGTGGCCTGGAACCCCGATTAAAACATCATTCCAGTGCTAAAATATAACTAAGTCAAGAAAAGGGTAGTTCTGCCCATTTTCAGAAGCGCATCCAAATCGAACCGTTATTGCTCGAAATTAAGATGGTTGTCGGCTAACTTTGTTCCAAAATACGTTACTTTGGTCGGATTAACATTTTGCATTGGTCAGATAGTGAAAAAAATTAAAATTGTTGCGCTTTCCTTCGTCTTGATGATGTTTTTGCTGGAAAGTTGCATGGCACAGAGCGTGGAAACGGAGAATGATCTGCCCCCGAAAAGAGAGTTCAGAGCGGTCTGGATTGCCACTGTCGACAATATTGATTGGCCAAGCAGCAAAAATCTACTGCCCGAAGAGCAGCAGGAAGAATTCTCAAACCTGCTCGATTTTCACAAGCGGGTGGGTATGAATGCGGTGTTCGTGCAAGTACGCGCGGCGGGGGATGCATTCTATGCCAAGAGCCCGGAGCCGTGGTCAGAATGGCTCACGGGTGTACAAGGCCGCAAACCGGACCCGATGTGGGACCCCCTGGATTTTATGATTGCCGAGTCGCACAAGCGCGGGCTCGAATTCCACGCCTGGCTGAACCTGAACCGACTTGTTCATAAATCTTCTAAAAGCGTTTCTTCCGAAAATATCAGCCGACTGCATCCCGAATGGATTTTGAGCTACGACGGATATAAATTGTTCGATTTCGGCATTCCCGAAGTGCGAAAGTTCATCACCGATATGACCGTCAATGTCGCCAAAAATTATGACGTCGACGGCATCCATTTTGATGACTATTTTTATCCCTACGCCGCACCCGGGCAAGTAATACAGGATGATGCAACATTCAAAAAGTACCCCGACGGCTTCACAAATAAGGCCGACTGGCGTCGTCATAATGTGGATTTATTGGTCAAACAAATTCATGATGCGCTTGAAGCATTAAACCCCAAACTCAAATTCGGCATCAGTCCATTCGGAGTGTGGCGCAATAAAGACCGTGACGCCGAGGGTTCAAAGACATTCGGTGCGCTAGCATCTTATGACGACCTTTTTGCCGATAGCCGCCGGTGGGTAAAAGAAGGCTGGATAGATTATATTGCCCCGCAAGTTTATTTTTCTTCCGGTTTCAATAGAGTACCTTACAAAAACCTGGTCGATTGGTGGAATGAGAACCGGTTCGAGCGCCATTTATATATAGGTATGGGCGCGTACCGGGTCGGCTACAAAGACAAGGACACGCATTGGTCGAACCCCACGGAGATACCTAATCAGATCCGTTATTTCCGGGACGCGGAGGCCGACGGGTCGATTTTTTTCAGCTCGCGTTCATTACGCGCCAACAGCCTGGGATTCGTGGATTCGCTGCGCAGGGACCTTTTCAAATATCCCGCATTAGTCCCGACGATGCCCTGGAAGGACCGCATCCCGCCATTAGTTCCAAGAAGCCTGAAAGCTACTTTGCTTTCCCGAGGGATCGAGCTCACCTGGGACCAGCCTGATGCTGCTGCGGACGGAGACAAGGCCTGGTACTATGTCATTTACCGCTTTCCGCCGGAAGAAAAAGCAACGGCCCATGACCCGCGCCGCATTCTGGGAATGTGTTATGAAGGTGAAAAATTTGTGGATATGACTGCCGAATCGGGCAAAAGATATGTTTATTATGTTACGGCTGTGGATCGCCTGCACAACGAAAGTCGCCCCATCGGGCCATTACGCGTAGAGGTACATGATCAGAAGCTAGTCAGGTTTTAGGTATGAGCAATTCTATCCAATACGAATATAAACCCGAGCATTTTGTTGCATCGGTACCCACTAAATACAACTCCGAAAACCTTCGTACCGAGGAGATGGTGCTCAATATAGGCCCACAACATCCATCTACGCACGGGGTATTGCGGCTAGAAGTCGTGACCGACGGAGAAGTGGTGATCGATGTGGTACCGCATTTGGGATACCTGCACCGCTGCTTTGAAAAGCATGCCGAATCGTTACCCTTCAACCAGATTATTCCTTACGTTGATCGGATGGATTACGTGGCGGCAATGAACTCCGAGCACGCGTATGTGATGGGCGTTGAAAGAATGCTTGGCATTCAAAATGATATCCCAAAACGCATTGAGTATATCCGCGTAGTGGTGGCTGAGTTGAACAGGTTGGCGTCACATTTTGTAGCATTGGGGACATACGCAATGGACATAGGCGCTTACACGCCCTTCCTATGGATGATGCGCGACCGCGAACAGATCCTGCGCCTGCTCGAATGGACCTGCGGTGCGCGGATGCTATACAATTATATATGGATAGGCGGCCTGTTCTACGATCTGCCGGTGGGCTTTGAAGAGCGTTGCGGAGAATTCATCAAATATTTGAAACCAAAGCTGCTCGAATTGCAGCAACTCGTGGTGGATAATAAAATATTCATCCAAAGAACGGCGAACGTCGGCGTGTTGCCATTGAATGTGGCCATTAATTATGGTTGCACCGGTCCAATGCTGCGCGGCTCGGGATTGCGATATGATTTAAGAAAAGTCGATGGCTACTCCGTTTACCCGGAACTGGATTTCGAAGTGCCCATTGGTGAAGGAAAGCTGGGAACCGTTGGCGACTGCTGGGACCGCACGTGGGTTAGGGTGGTGGAATGCCAGGAATCGTTGAAAATGATCGAGCAATGCCTGGTGCAATTGCAAGGAGATTATAAAAGAACCCGCGATTTCGACCCGCAGGCGATGGTACCGAAAAAAATCCGCCCGAAAGCCATGGATTTCTACGCCCGTGGGGAAAGTTCAAAAGGGGAATTAGGCTTCTATTTCCGGACTGATGGGCGTTCCGACGTTCCCGTTCGCTGCAAGGCCCGGGCCTGTTCGTTCAATAACCTTTCTGTCATAGGAGAAATTTCGAAAGGTGCATTACTTGCCGATTTAGTCGCAGTGATAGGATCTATCGATATTGTCATGGGCGAAGTCGATAGATAGCAATGGAGAATTAATTGTTTGCCTAATAATACAAAAAACCGCTCCGAGCTCCCCGGGACGGTTTTTTGTATTATTAAATATGCTAGAAAATTACGCTTCTGCGGCAACTCCAACCAGCTCATGCTTCGCCAAAAACTCGGCGATCTGAACCGCATTGGTAGCAGCTCCCTTACGAAGGTTGTCAGCTACAATCCACAGATTCAGTGTTTTAGGCTGAGATTCGTCGCGACGGATACGGCCAACAAAAGTTTCGTCTTTGCCATGCGCTGTCAATGGCATTGGGTACAATGCATTTTTCGGGTCATCCTGAACGATTACGCCTTCGGTTTCAGCCAATATCTGACGAACTTCTTCCAAGTCATACTCATTTTCAAATTCGATATTAACGGCCTCAGAGTGACCGCCGATTGTCGGGATACGAACGGTGGTAGCGGTAACGGCAATGCTATCGTCGTTCATGATCTTCTTCGTTTCGTTCGTCATCTTCATTTCCTCTTTGGTATAGCCATTATCGAGGAATACATCGATGTGCGGAAGCACGTTCAGATCGATCTGGTGCGGGTACACTTTGTCCTTGCTGTGATCACCTGCACGTTCGGAGAACAATTGATCCACAGCCGCTTTGCCCGTTCCGGTTACCGATTGGTAGGTGGAAACGACCACACGCTTAATTTTATATTTTTTGTGCAAAGGGTTCAGAACCACCACCATTTGAATGGTCGAGCAGTTCGGGTTTGCGATGATTTTATCTTCTTTTGTCAATTCGCCTGCATTGATTTCAGGAACGACCAGTTTTTTGGTCGGGTCCATGCGCCATGCAGAGGAGTTATCTACCACGGTAATGCCCGCTTCCGCGAATTTCGGTGCAAGGGCCAGTGAAGTGCCACCACCCGCCGAAAAGATGGCAATTTCAGGTTTGGCTGCAATCGCATCCTCGAAGCCGATCACCTTTATCTGTTTACCCTTGAATGTAACTTCCTTGCCAACAGATCTTTCAGATGCAACGGCCAATAACTCCGTCACCGGGAAATTACGCTCTTCGAGCACTTTGAGGATTTCGCCGCCCACCAAACCGGTAGCGCCTACTACTGCGATTTTCATTCTTGCATTAAGATTAAAAATGGATAGAATATGATTTACCCTCGCTTAAAAGCTCACACCTCCTTGCGAAAAGTGCCGCAAATTTACGACCTTTTTTAGAATGATAGGCCAGGAAAGCTGTTTGTTGCATTAAAATTCAGGAAGGAAGCATCGGTGACGTACAAAACTGATTCCACTGCCAGGCTTCTCAATGACTGAAATGATAAAGCTGAGCAGGTGTAATGCAGGCATCCAGCGGGATGTCGAGCTCATGAATATCGTCGATGTTATCGCTTACCTCAAACATCGAAAGACCCATTCTGATGCATTCAGGGCGTGTTTGGGGCAGGAACCGATCGTAGTAGCCGCCGCCATAACCAACCCGGTAACCGCTTCGGTCGAACGCGAGGAGGGGAACCAGGACGATGTCTATTTCCTGGGGTAATATGCTTTGAGAGGTGACGGGATCCGGCTCAGGAATTTTCCATTGATTTACAACCAAATGCGTGTCAGGCGTTAAAAGAAAGTGCTTCATATCACGCGTACCAGGCACAATGTATGGGACCGCAATGCGCATTTCCGGCAGCGCTGCCCGAAACAGTTCGATGATATAAAACGTGTGCACTTCGCGGGAACCCAGTTGGGGCAGAAATGTATGAAGTGTTTTAAACCGGTTTTCCCGAACGTATTTTTCTAGATTCCGGGCGATCAATGCGTTTGATTCGGTTAACCAGGGCTCACCGGCATCCTTTCTTTTTTGCAAAAATTCCTTTCTCAATGCAGCCTTTTTCATGGGCGAATACCGTCTTTTTTAGGTCGCAAGTTGAGGAAATTTCGCCTTTTTATTCTATTGTTCGTACTTTCACGGTCTGATTTCAAAATCTTTAACTATTGTATAAGAATGAGCAAAATTAAAGTTGACAATCCCGTCGTAGAACTGGATGGCGATGAAATGACCCGCATCATCTGGAAGTTTATCAAAGAAAAACTCATCCTGCCTTACATCGACGTAGATATCAAATACTACGATTTGGGTATCGAGTACCGCGACGAGACTAATGACCAGGTTACCATCGATGCAGCGAACGCTATCAAAGAATACGGCGTGGGTATCAAATGCGCAACGATCACTCCTGATGAAGACCGCGTAAAAGAGTTCAACCTGAAACAAATGTGGAAATCGCCTAACGGAACCATCCGTAACATCCTTGATGGTACTGTGTTCCGTGAGCCGATCGTAATGCAAAATGTTCCAAGATTAGTTACCAACTGGACGGCACCAATTATCGTAGGGCGCCATGCATTTGGTGACCAGTACCGCGCTACCGACTTCGTTGTACCTGGAAAAGGTAAATTGACAATTAAATTCGAAGGCGAAGATGGACAGGTAATCGAGCACGAAGTATACCAATACAAAGGCGCTGGTGTAGCGATGGCTATGTACAACATCGACGAGTCGATCCGCGGTTTCGCACGCTCATGCTTCAACGTGGCTTTGGACAAAGGATGGCCTCTTTACCTTTCTACCAAAAACACCATCCTTAAAAAATACGACGGTCGTTTCAAGGATATCTTCCAGGAAATATACGAAACCGAATACCAAGGAAAAGTACATTATGAGCACCGTCTGATCGACGACATGGTAGCTTCCGCATTGAAATGGGAAGGTAACTTTGTATGGGCTTGTAAGAACTATGACGGTGACGTTCAGTCCGATACCGTTGCACAAGGTTTCGGTTCACTGGGTCTGATGACCTCCACTTTGGTTACGCCGGATGGAAAAGTAATGGAAGCTGAGGCAGCGCACGGAACAGTAACCCGCCACTACCGCGAGCACCAGAAAGGAAAACCAACTTCTACCAATCCGATCGCTTCCATCTTCGCATGGACACGCGGTTTGGCGTTCCGTGGCAAGCTTGACGGCAACCAGCCACTAATCGATTTCGCTAACGCGCTTGAAAAAGTGTGTATCGAAACTGTGGAAAGTGGACAAATGACCAAGGATCTGGCAATTGGTCTCCACGGAAATGATGTGAAACACGGGGATCACTACCTGTACACAGAAGAATTCCTTGAGGCGATTGATACCAATTTGAAGGCGGCATTAGCATAAAAGCCATATTTCATAGCATTAAGCCACCGGGTTCGTGAGAAGCCGGTGGCTTTTTTTGTGGCGGGTACTATTTTATTATATATTACTAGTAACGTGCTTAACAAACCCGACCTGGTGATCAAATTATTTCTCATAGCAACCTCGCTCATGATGCTGACCGTGAATGGTTTGTGGGCTGGAAACTATGTTGCCATAAGTCAGGCAGTATCTCAAGACACCGTCGCAACCGCCGACTCAGCACAAAAGGTGGGGCAGAAAGACCTGATTGATGTACTTCGGAAGTGGAAATCCAAGGACAAATCTGATTCCGTCAGGGTTCCGAAGATCGAATCTGGAAAGCCAATTTTTTCGCTTGTACCAGCAGGCGGCTACACACTCTCGTCCGGGCTCACAGGCTCGCTCAATGCGAACATCGCATTTTATACCAGCAGCCCCAAAACGACTAATATTTCCAGCATTACGACCAATTTCATTTACACCGAGTACAAGCAGATGACCATTCCTGTCCAGGCAAACATCTGGACGCGGCATAACAACTACAATTTCGTGGTAGATTGGCGTTTTTTCAAATACCCGCAGGATACTTACGGACTTGGCCCGGATTCGAAAATCGCCGATGCGACCGGAATAAAATACAAACATCTCCGCTTGCATCAGACCGTGCTGAAAAGGATCGGCAAATCATTTTTCGTCGGACTGGGTTTTGCTTATGATAAAAGGTGGCAGATCATGCAGTCGGATAATGAAGAGAAGCTTAATCAGGATGTGAAAGATTATGGATTGGGGAAGAAATCCTCCTCAGTCGGACCGCTTTTTACGCTGGCTTACGATAGCCGGACCAACTCCATTAATCCCTTGAAGGGCTTTTACAGTAACGTCCAGGTCCGCCCGAACATGAAGAAGTTGGGGAGCACCAACACCTGGCAATCGGTTGTAATCGACGTTCGCCGCTATTTCAACCTGCCAAACGGAAGCCAAAACACCCTGGCATTCTGGAATTATAACTGGCTTACCATCGGCAAGCCTCCCTACCTCGATCTTCCCGCGACCGGCTGGGACCCGACTAATAACATCGGTCGAGGCTATATTCAGGGCCGCTTCCGCAGCACCAACCTGCTCTATTTCGAATCTGAATACCGCTTCGCATTGACCAAAAACGGCCTTTTCGGCGGGGTGCTATTTGCTAATGCACAGAGCGTTTCGGACTGGCCTTCCAAAAGCTTCCGGAAAATAGCTCCGGCAGGAGGCTTAGGTATTAGGATTAAGGTTAATAAAACCTCCGGGGCGAATATTGGTATTGACTATGGATTTGGAATGGATGGGTCACGGGGGCTGTTTGTGAATTTGGGGGAGGTGTTTTAACTTTATAGAAAACACACTATGATCTCGAATGTACAGACTGATTTTCACGGATCGAGCTTTGAAGAGCCTGAAATCTATACCGAAGCGGGACGCTAAAAAAATTATTTCCGAGCTCGAAGAATCGGCAAAATTTCCGCTTTTAAAGAGTAACGTTAAATGTCTCCAAAATCACCCGCGAGCAGTGTATCGTTTAAGAGTTGGTCATTACAGGGTCCTGTTCAATAAATATAAGGAATTCGAAGTTTTAGAGGTTATTGATGTAGGACATAGAAAAGAGATATACTGATGAACCTAAATGCACAAATCATAGAAGAGAATGGTAAGCCTAAATTTGCCATTTTGCCTATCCAGGAGTACGAAACATTACTTCGTGAGCTTTCCGGTTTTGACAGCCTTGAAGACCTTTCAGATTATATGAGGGCCGTCAGGATAACATCTGAGATCAAAAATTGGCATAGCTTGGAGGAGGTGAAGGCACAACTAGGAATCGAATAAGGTCGTTGTCAACCCGAATCTAATCCTCTCTTCCTTCCTTCCGATTCGCGTCCGCCATTCTGACAATCTTAGGCGAAAACTTCGCCAGCACGTGCACGAGCTCGGATTGCGCCGCAATGACATCATCGATATTCTTGTAAACCATCGGCGATTCGTCCAAATCTCCGCCAATAAGCTGAATGCCATTGTCTTGTAAAATTTGGTTCATCTGGCTGCGCGTTGTAGTCGTGAACGCCTTCGTGCGTGACATGACGCGCCCCGCGCCGTGCGAGGCAGAATTAATGGACGAAGAATTGGCCTTACCGCGAATAACGTAGCCCGGCTGGCTCATGGAGCCGGGGATAATGCCAAGTTCGTCGGCTCCGGCGGGAGTAGCGCCTTTTCGGTGCACTATCACTTCGCGGCCATCGGCAAGCTTTTCTCTCCAAGCGAAATTGTGATGGTTTTCGATGATTTTAAGAGGCTTTTCACCCAAAGATTTCGCCATTTTGTTGTGTATCTCATGATGGTTGGCCGAAGCGTAGTCGCCGGCAAGGCTCATCGCGATCCAGTATTCCTGACCCTGTTCGGTTTTGAGATCGAGCCAGGCAAGGTGGGCGGCTTGCTTGGGGAGTACCGTTTTTTGCATGGCCAGTTTGGAATAATAATTGGCCACATTGCCGCCAAAGCCACGGGAGCCCGAGTGCGATAGTAGCGACAGGTATTCGCCTTTTGGTAAGTTTAAAAGCGCGTCATCTTCAAATACTTCCACAACTCCCCATTCTACAAAGTGATTACCGGTACCCGATGTGCCCAACTGCCGGTAAGCTTTATCTTTAAGTCCCCGGATCACTTTCGTGGCTCCCCATTCCGGCTGGTCCATGACACTTTCGTCGTATTTGCGAGCAATTTCTCCGCCCATGCCGAATTTGGTGTTTTCGGTCAGAATTTTTTTCAAAAAATGCGGCTCACGTTTCAGATAGTCCGTCGGAATGTCGAATACAGACATGCACATCCGGCAGGCAATGTCGACGCCTACCGCATAGGGGATAACTTTGTCGGATTCCGTAGCGAGCACGCCGCCGATGGGCAGACCATAACCCTGGTGCGCGTCAGGCATTAATGCGCCAGCGACAGAAATGGGTAAGCTAATGGCGGTTTCCATTTGCAGTAATGCACCTTCTTCGATATGTTCCTTACCGAAAACGGCGTAGTGCAATTTGTCCTCGCGGAGACTGAATGTGTCCTTATTTTGTGGTTTCTGTTCTTCCAACGTCAGTACAGCTTCTTCATTGGATAGCAATTCCCTACCATCGTCAGTCAGTGTGATTTCTGTTCCGTTCCTTCGAAGATCATAAACCGCTTGCGCCAGATTGGTTACCTTATTTCTCGAAAAAGCATGTTTTTTAGGTTCGCTCAGCATTTTGACAAGCATCAGCAAGACCTTCTCTTTCGGATATTTAGCACGTTGATGCAATCCATTCGCGACGCGCAGGAAAGATGCATGCAGGTTTTCAGGTACATTGGCCAAAAAAATGATTTCTTCAATAGTGATTGGTGTGTCCATATACAAATATCGTTGTTGGTGGGCTATTTAAGTGAGCCAGCGTTTGCCGCCTGCTAATTGGTACGATGAGAATAAATCTTTCTTCGCATAATACAATGCACCTATTAAAAAACCCGTACCTTTGCGGGCAATTTGTTGATACAGTTCGCAGTACCTTCTTTAACTTAATTAAAACATTGCAATGTCCGCAGTAGCAGAGCAAACCCGGTTGGAAACACGGTTGTTGGCTGACCGGATCAACGCCCTCGAAGAATCTTCGACGCTGGCGATGACCAAAATGGCCCGTGAACTGGCCGCCCAAGGCCATAAAGTGATCAGTCTGAGTGTTGGGGAGCCAGACTTTAAGACGCCCGCACATATTTGCGAGGCCGCTAAAAAAGCTATCGACGATGGTTTTCATGGTTACTCACCCGTAGCAGGCTATCCAGATCTGCGAAAGGCTATTGCTGACAAGTTAAAGCGCGACAATAATATAGATTGGAAACCAGAGAATATCGTGGTTTCAACTGGTGCCAAGCATTCACTGGCGAATGTGATCCAGGTTTTGGTAAACCCAGGTGATGAAGTTGTGATTTTTGCGCCTTACTGGGTGAGCTATTCAGAAATGGTGAAATTGGCCGAAGGAAAGTCGGTGGTTGTAGACGGTGCGTTTGAGAACGACTTCAAAGTCACTGCCGACCAGTTGGAAGCTGCAATTACGCCTCGTACCAAAATAGTGATGTATGCGTCGCCAAACAACCCGACAGGCGCTGTTTATTCAGAGCAAGAATTAAGGGATATCGCAGCAGTACTCGAAAAACACGAAGGTGTTTACGTGCTGGCCGACGAAATCTACGAATATATCAACTTCACAGAAGAGGGCCATTTCAGCATCGGCTCCATTCCTGCATTGAAAGACCGGGTGATCACCGTGAACGGTGTGGCGAAAGGTTACGCGATGACAGGCTGGCGGATTGGTTTCATCGCGGCTGCTAAATGGATCGCCGACGGCGTTGAGAAATTGCAGGGCCAGGTTACCTCCGGAACGAACTCGATCGCCCAAAAAGCGGCAACAGCGGCATTCAACGGCCCAAAAGAGCCTTCAATCGAAATGGCGAAAGCATACCATCGCCGTCGTGACCTGGTTGTAGGTTTGCTGAAAGATATTCCGGGCTTCAAAGTGAATGTACCACAAGGTGCGTTCTACGCTTTCCCGGATGTGAGCTATTACTTCGGAAAATCGGATGGAGAAACGACCATCAATGATTCAGACGATTTCGCGAACTGGTTACTGCACAGGTCTTATGTTTCAACCGTAGCAGGTTCTGGTTTCGGTGCGCCTAACTGCATCCGTATCTCGACCGCAGCTGCTGACGAGGCGCTGGAAGAAGCTGTAAAACGCATCAAAGACGCGGTAGCAACATTGAAATAATATAAAATGAAATCATAAAAGCCTCATGGGTGTTACCTGTGAGGCTTTTATGTTGTAGGTTGAAGCTACACACCAATAAATTTTAAACAAATCGGTGCCCAGGGCGAGATCACCGCCGACCGTCGACGATGGACCGCCGATGCATATACAATGAGCAAATACTATTTTCTAAAAGTAAAGGAGATTGAGAAGGAGACAGAGGAAGCTGCTACGATCCATTTCTGGCATCCGATCAACGAAGTAGTCCACTACCGTCCCGGGCAGTTCCTGACTTTGTTACTGCCGTTCGAAGATAAAAAGATCAGAAGGTCGTATTCTATGTCGAGTTCGCCTTATACCGACGTTTCGCTGGCCATCACTATTAAGCGCGTTCCCGGCGGCTATGCTTCCAATCTGCTGCTTGATACAATCAAAGAAGGCGATGTGCTCGAAACGTTGGAGCCAATGGGCCATTTTTTCCCAAAGCAGGCCGACGATCAGACCCGTCAGGCAGTATTTATCGGAGCAGGAAGTGGAGTAACGCCTTTGTTTTCCATTATGAAATCCATTTTAATGGTGGAACCGGAAAGTGAAGTCTTCCTGATTTATGGCAGCCGAAAGGAGAACACCATCATTTTCAAGGATAAGATTGGTGCTTTGCAGAACAAATATGGCAAGCGTTTGACGGTCGTCCATACATTAAGCCAGCCTGAGGAAGACTGGGAAGGTGAAACGGGACGTTTGAATAAAAGCCATTTGCTCAAAATAATTGAAAAACTGTCTGCACTGAACAAAAAAGAAGCCGAATATTTCATTTGCGGGCCCGAAGATATGATGGAAGAATCGCACCGGGCATTATCCATTCTGGGCATTTCCGATGCCAAAATTCGGAAAGAGAGCTTCATAACAGCTACATCGGCGAAACCCGGCGAGGTGACGGTAGAGCCGGAAGCAGAAGATGACGACTCCCCGAAAACGCGTGAAATCACGTTGTTTTATGAAGGTACCGAATACAAACTACCGGTAAAACCGCACGAAACTGTGCTGGAAGCAGCATTGAATATGGACATTGATCTGCCCTATTCATGCCAGGCGGGAATGTGTACCGCATGTATGGGCCGGTGTACCTCGGGAAAAGTGCAGATGGATGAAGAGGATGCATTATCAGAAGCGGAAGTTAAGGAGGGGTTCGTCCTCACCTGCGTTACCCACCCGATGAGCGATGATGTTGTGATTGAAGTGGAGTAAACGTCTTATATCAATATCAAAAAACAGACAGCGGGATCATCGCTGCCTGTTTAGTTTAACTTATCTGTCTTTTTTAGGCGGTAGCGGCGGTTTAGGCGCCGGTGCGGGCTTAGCTACTTTCGCTGGTGCCGCTGCGGGAACTGGCGGTGGGGGAGGGGGAGCTAAGCGTTGTACCCGCCCTGTTCGCGCCACGCGCATGCTTCGTGCTATCTTTGGTGCATTATGTCCTTGCAATTTCTCATAACTCAATGATTCCAATCCAATTCTCTTACCGAGTTCGCTGATCTTGAAATGCACCTCTTCGATTTCCCGTTGCAACTTCCGCTCGGGCTCGTCGGCTTTAACCGCTTCTTTTCTTGCATTGGAAATTTGGTTATTCAAGTCGGAAATAACCTGCTCCTGTGCTTTGATCTGCTGCTCGAAATCAGCCAGTTGCTTGTCAAGATCCACGTCACTCACTTTGGATTCCTTGGCGTCCTGATTGAAAATGACCGATCGTTTTTCCATCAGGTCCATTCTTAGTTCCGACGCGCGCTGCTTTTTCCATTCTATTTTCTGTATTTCGCGTTCGAAACGCTCTGTCTCGAACCTTTGCTTTTCCATTTGCAGGTTCAACTCTTCGAGTCTTGCATGATAAGGCTTCAATTCGTCATGCATAGCCCGGATCTTTTGGTTAATTGCCCATAACTTCTGATCCAAAGTATCGTTTCCGGTCTGCATTTCATCCATTTCGATCTCGCCGATATCCACATTTACCTCTGCTAACTCAGCCTCAACGTTGGTGATGACATCTTCCGCCATAGCCACTTCGACCCTTTCCTCCATTTCCTGTGCCTTGCGGGCTTCCAGTTTTGGCCTCCGTTTTTTCTCGGTCATGTGCTTGGCCGCTTTCCTGTCTTTATCCTTTTCAACTTTTTGCGCCACAGCATAAGCCGACACGCCGATTATCAGTCCGATGGCGAAAATCATTGCTGGCAGGCTGGAAAATGTGCGAACGGGCTTAGGATTTAACCCCAATACACGCTGCACCCGATGCAGGAGGAGTGGTTTTTTGGAGGCAAAAGCCATTGCCAATCCCGGTGCCGCCTGCCATTCGGCTACTTTTACCAGGGCGTGCGCCAGGGACATTTTGTCTCCACAGACGGACAATGCAATGTCGTCGCAGCAATGTTCGCGCTCTGCACGGACTTTTTCAGAGAGCCACCAAATAGCAGGATGAAAGAAGAAAATTACTTCCACAAACGATTGGAGCATATTTATCAGATAATCGTTCCTGCGGATATGGGCCAGCTCATGCGCTAGAATGGCTTCTACCTGGGCGGTGGAAAAGCCAGATAGCAGGCCAATTGGAATCAAAACTACCGGATTGAGTGCTCCAATTACCATAGGCGTCAGCACTTTGGCAGTTTCGCGGAATTCGACGGCTTTGGAAATATCCATTTTGGCAATGATCACCCCAAACCGGGCGCGCCATTCCTTGTCCATGACGACCTTCGCATTGATGCGCAGTCTTTCAGTGAAAATCCAGCCACCCGCAAATCGTAGCAGGAGAATGCCGGAGCCGATCAGCCAGCAAATGACCAATTCATGTAAATGGGCTGTGAGCCACATTTGCATTTTAAATGTAAAAGGCAGATCTCGGGAGACTTCCGCCCAGGTCCGGGATGCAGATAGGGCGGTGTAGCGCGCCAGAGACTGGGCAGTTGAAACGGCGGCGGCCGTTTTAGGATAGTAATAAATGAATGTCGCGACGGAGGCTAGTACCTGAGCGAAGAGGAAGCCGACGCCTGCCAGGTAGCGGGTGTTGGCCGATTTTTTCCTCAGAAAATAAAATGCGGCAACGCCAATCAGCATCAGCAGTGTTCCCTGCCAGATGGAGTGGATGAGCGTCCAACCGAATGCGGAAACGGCTGGACCGGGCAAAAGATTTACGAAGAATTTCATGGCTAACGATTGTTTTCCAGGTTATTTAATAACTCACGAATTTCATCCAGTTCTTCCTTAGAGGTAGTGTGATTCCCCAGTGCTTGCATGACCATTTGCGCCGCGGACCCCTGAAAAAGTGTCTCGACCATTTTGCCTACAAAATTTTGCTGTGTTTCTTCCTGACCGAGAAGCGCTACGTAAATGTGCGATCGTCCTTGTTCTGTGCGGTAGAGTAGCCCTTTGTCATGCATGATCTGCATCAATTTCAAGGTGGTGGTATAACCAACGTCCTTGGTTTCGGAAAGGGCATCATGCACGGCACGAACGGTGCTTGGACCTGCCTGCCAGAGGTAGTTCAGGATTTCCAGTTCAGAGTCGGTGGGCTTGATATACATGGTGATTTTTAATTACGATAATCTTCGTATCAAATGTCTACGAAAAAAATCGTACATGCAAGCGTTTACTACGATTTTTTTCGTAATTAAAAATGAAGTCTTTAATTTATTGATTTATAACGTATTAAAAAAGGAAAGCCCGATCGGGAGATCGGGCTTTATATCTTGAGAGCGATGTTAAGACTAAACGTAGGTGTTCAACATCACTGGCATTACGAGCATCAGGATGTCTTCGTTTTCTTCTTGATCCAACGGAATAATGAGCCCTGCGCGGTTAGGAGCAGAAAGTTCGAAGGTGACGGTTTTGCTGGAAAGGTTGCCCAACACTTCAATCAGGAATTTCGCATTGAAACCGATTTCCATATCGTCGCCATTGTATTCGCACATGAGGCGTTCGTTGGCTTCATTTGAATAATCAAGATCTTCAGCGGAGATCACCAGGTCGTTGAGCGCCATTTTCATGCGCACCTGATGGGTTGTGCGGTTGGAATAAATGGAAATACGTCTCAGCGAACTTAGAATTTCCATTCTGTTAATGGTGAGCGTATTCGGGTTGTTGGTCGGGATCGCGTTTTCGTAATCCGGGAAACGTTCGTCGATCAACCGGCAGATCATGCGGATGTTGCCGAAGCTGAAAAATGCATTCGATGAAGTAAATTCCGCTTTTACGGGAACATCGTCGGAAGGCAGACAGCTTTTTAGTAAGTTCAGTGCTTTCCGCTGGATAATCATCGATGTGTCAACATCCGATTTAATGTCGATACGACGATAGCGCACGAGACGGTGACCGTCCGTAGCGACAAAAGTAGCGCTTTCAGCTCCCATTTGGACAAATACCCCGGTCATTGCAGGCCGGAGATCATCGGTGCTGGTGGCAAATAATGTATTAGCAATAGCCGATCCCAATGCCGACGACGAAAAGTCAACCGACTGACCGCGGTTCACAACCGGTGTTTTAGGGAAATCAATCGGGTTTTCGCCGGACAATTTATAGCGTCCGTTATCAGAAATTATTTCGGTACCAAACGTTTCACCATTCACCTGCAACGTAATAGGTTGCTCGGGCAGGCCGCGAAGGGTATCGAGCAGCAACTTTGCGGGGATGGCAATAGCTCCTTTTTCGGATGATTCCACTTCAATTTCCGTGATCATCACGGTTTGAAGATCGGATGCGGTCACCGTCAGAGAATTTCCGTCGAGTGTTAAGAGGAAATTTTCAAGGATTGGCACAATTGGGTTCGTTGAAACGACACCGTTTATAGCTGACAGCTGTTTGAGTAGAACTGATGACGAAACGACAAACTTCATAATTCGTGACGTAAGTGTTTAGTTGATAGATTTATTTGTGGAGATTCCGAAAAATCATTTTGTAGGGAACAAAAGTATGAAAAATTACGGAAGCTCCGACCGCCTTTCACGCAAATTTTCGGACTCGCAGATAATACCTGATCGCTCCAAAAACGCCTATTAGTACTACAGGTAACAGGAGATTTAATGCCTGCCAGAACTTCCGGTTTTCCTGGATCTGGATTTTGTCCAAAGCCCGTATGGCGATTTGTTTGCTGCGTGAATTAATCAAACCGTCAGCATCGGTCATGTAATCCAATGCATGCAGCACGAAATCCTTATTTCCGAAAGTCTGCTTCGTTACGCGGTCATAGCCGAGCGGTAACGGCGCATTCCTTTTATAATCATAGTCGTTCACTATCAGGTCGCCGTCCGAGCAGATAATAACTTTCCCCGCATTGCCGCTCGGCTTGAATTTCGCTGCCCGCGGGTCACCAGCCAGAATGCGATTTTGAAAGAGCGAATTGAACGACCCTTCCAGCAACACGCCGGCTAGTTTGATCCCGGATCTGTATTCCGACGGTTCCGGGTCCTTGCGCGCTTCATTATACCCCACAAGTGCGGGGGCGCTCACAAGTTGGGTGTAAGGCGAGGTCATGAGCAACGGCGTTTTCGCAATGCCATTGGCTCCGCCAACCGTGTCGATCGAGCTCAGAAACCTTGTGTAAACTGCATTGAGATTTCGGGTGACGCTATGTTTGCCAAAGTTGTTCAAAAGGGGGAAGAACCGCCAGGGTATTGGTTGGATCTCAGGATTATCGCCTACACTTCCGACATTCAGAAGAATTTGGGCACAGTTGAGATCTTTGACAAGATTTGTATTTACACGGACGCCCCACTTGAAAAACAAGTCGCCCAGGTTCAAATCGAGAGGTTGAGCATAACTGCCGTCCAGGCTCACACTGTCTACGCGTGCACCGTCAACGAAAAACAACGCTTTACCGCCGCCGACAATATATTGGTCAAACTTGTATTTTTCTTCTTCCGAAAAGGCACTGTCAGGCTTCATCACGATCAAAGCGTCAAGTCCTTCGTAGGACTCCGGATTATTCATATCCAGGAAGACGTCGTAGCTCTGCTGGATCGTTGCGATCAGGTCGCTCAGGCGGGCAGGGGAAATTTTGGTATGACTTACCACAAATCCTACCTTTTTCCTTTCGGGGTTCGCGAGGACACGGATGGCAGAGGCGAGCTCAAATTCAACGCCTTCGTAAGATTGGTTGAGTTGTTCCTCCGGCGAGCCCGACTTGTTGCCTTTCAAGAGTTGCACAGGTACGGAAAGAGTATCCGCCTGTACGATTACGCCGGGGAAAATGATCTTTTCGGTGCGCTTGCCATCTTCGTTTGCGAAAACGTTGGTAGGATTTAAGCCGCGATCGATCAAGTTCATATATTGTTTCTGGCGCTGTTCCTCACTGGTTGCGTCTGACGGATCGGAATAATTAACGACGAGGTGACCGTTGGCGTACGTTTTGAATTCTTCCAAGGTCTCGCGCGTGGCACCTTCGAGGCGTTCGAAGCCCGCCGGGAAGTCGCCGGAGAGATATACATTTACGATCACATCCTTGTCAAGGCTGCCCAGAAGTCGTTTAGTAGCGTCGGAAATGCTGTAACGTTTGTCCTCGGTAAGGTCCCATCGGACGAAAAAGGACGAAGCCAGCCAGTTGACCCCGGCCAGGACAACCACGAGCAGTACAAACCGGGTAAGGATATTTTTCATTCGCGCACGGGCTGATTTCTAAACAAAAATGGACGATTCAGACGAACCGTCCATTCCTGCAAAAATATAAAAAACCGAAAATCAATCGGGTTTTATTGTCCGCCTTGTCAAGGTTATTTCTTTTTATAGGTGCACGTCGAGTTGTCGGCGGCAACGTAATATGACTTGTAATTGGTCGCTTTTGGGTCCATACAGCCTTTCAGGTTGAGCAATTCGATATTCCGGAAATCGATCGGATGGCTTTCTGCTTGTAATGCGATGTAGCCGCTGCCAAGCTTTGTGCCGTCTTTTTTGATCCACTCGGTCTCATTGCCCACTTTACCATCTTTGAATGTGTGGGTTTTGCCTACATAACCGCCGCCTATGCGGGGATTGGTGTAAACGAGTACCGTATCACCGCCGATCATGTGATAAATAATCGAATCACCGAGTACAATTGCCTCCGCATCGACCCACTGATCACCATTGTAGGTTTTGGAGGATGAATTAATGCAATGCGCTTCTGCCAGCTTTCCATCAATATCGACGATCGTGCCCGGCGTACAAAGATTTCCGGTATTACGCTCGCCGGCATTCAAACCCCCGAGATATTGCATTTCCAACGAAATCGGAAAATCCTGATCGAGCCCAAGGCTAGCCGCTGACTGCGAGTGAACCATAATGCCGCTGTTCCGCACATTCCAGGAGGCCCCGCCGGGAACCTGGTTGCCCGTGAAGCGATATTGTAACCTGATTTTATAGTGCGAATAGGGCTTATTGTAATACATATGCCCATACTCCGTCGTGAACTTATCGTACTCCTTGTAGTTCACCCGGATCATGTTGTCCTCGACGAGGAAGGTGTTTTTATAATTATCATTCACCTTATGCCCCGCGATTTTGACGTCCCAGCCGGTTAGGTCCTTGCCGTTGAAGAGGGATTGCCATTCTTCCTTTTCTTTATTGCTTTTTTGGGCGATGGTGAAGGTTGAAATCGATAATGTGAATAGTAAAAGGCTTAGTTTTCTGATCATGTTGGCTTCGTTTATTTTTAATGCCACGAAGGCAGGAACATTCACGAATAGGTTTCGTGCTTAATTCGTGTTTTCGTGGCATTAAATTAAAGGACAAGCCGCTTGTATTCTAACTTACCGCGTCCGAAATTCACCAACATTCCCAGTTTATTCCCAGAAACTTTGAGGTAGTTCAACGTCTGCGCAACATGTTCGTCAGTTAGGCAGCAGATTTCCATCTTACATAAGATTGCTTGTCCTATTTAAACGTAGAAAATCAAAAAGGGAACAAACTACCGCCGCTGCCGCTTAGGCTTCGGCGAACTATCACCGCTTGTGCCGCCACGTTTCACCCTACCAGAGCCACGTGGCTCCTTAGGCTTGCGGTCGCGTGATCTTCTATCACCATCCTTGTTGAAATCAGGACGGCTGAATTCGCTTCTACGGCCCGGTTTGGTGCCAGCCAGATAAAGGTCCATGCTGCGGCGGGCCAGGTTAGTTTCTTTTACCTTAACCTTCACACCATCGCCGAATGCATATATTTTCCTGGTATGCTGACCTATGATACGATAATTATCTTTCTCGAGCTCGTAATAGTCATCACCAAGGTCCGTCATGCGGATCAATCCTTCGGAAGCGGTTTCGGTGATTTCCACAAAAATGCCGAAATCCGTAACGCCGGTGATAATGCCGTCGAATTCCTGATCCGGGTCCATCATGCTCATGAACTCAACCTGCTTATATTTTATAGATGCGCGTTCCGCTTCGGCCGCAAGTCGTTCACGTTCGGAAGAATGCTTCGAAGCAAATTCATACGGCTCACTATCTACATTTTTCCCACCGTCCAGGTAATGCTGCAACAGCCTGTGAGCCATCACGTCGGGGTAACGGCGGATGGGCGAGGTGAAGTGTGAATATCTCCTGAATGCCAGGCCGAAGTGACCGATATCATCTGTACTGTAACGCGCTTTGGCCATTGTCCGCACGGCAAGGGATTCGATCAGGTTCTGCTCTGGCTTGCCTTCCACTTGTGCCAGCAGGGCGTTCATGGATTTGGCGATCTTCCCTTCTTCTTCCACTTCGAGTTTGAGGCCCAGTTTTGCGATGAAATTGGCAAAAGTTTGTAAGCGATCGGTATCAGGCGCTTCGTGAATGCGATATACCATGGTATTCTTGTCTTCGCCTTTGGAAAGCGAATACACATATTCGGCCACGCGTTTGTTGGCGAGCAGCATAAATTCCTCGATCAGCTTGTTCGAGTCGTGGCGTTCCTTGGTGTAGATGCCCAATGGGCGGCCATCGGCGTCGAGGCGGAAGCGTACTTCCGGTGTTTCGAAGTTGATAGCGCCCTTTTTGAAGCGCTCTTTCCGGAAAACTTTCGCGAGCTTATTCAGCGTGTCGAGTTCTTTAGGAAAATCGCCTTCTCCGGAATCCAGAACGGCTTGTGCTTCTTCGTAGGAAAACCGGCGGTCGGAATGGATGACAGTTCGTCCGAACCACTCTTTGAGCAATTTACCTTTTGAAGTAATCTCAAAAATGGCAGAAAATGCCAGTCTATCCTCATTTGGGCGTAGCGAGCAAAGATTGTTCGAAAGCTTTTCGGGTAGCATTGGCACGGTGCGATCGACGAGGTAAACGGACGTCGCTCGGCGGAATGCCTCTTTTTCCAGTTCGGTGCCCGGTAAAACGTAGTGCGAAACATCAGCGATGTGCACGCCTACTTCCACCACATCTTCATCCAGGTATCTTACCGACAATGCGTCGTCAAAGTCTTTGGCATCGACCGGGTCAATGGTGAATGTAAGCACATCGCGAATATCGCGGCGTTTGGCGATATCCTTTTTTGCAATTTTGCCCGGGATTTTCTGGGCTTCGGCTTCTACTTCGGCAGGGAAATGATAAGGCAATCCGAATTCAGCAAGGATTGCGTGCATTTCCACATCGTTGTTTCCGGCTTTGCCAAGTACGGAAACGATCTGACCTTCTGCCTGACTCCTGCGGGTAGGCCATTCGGTTACTTTTACAATTACTTTATCACCGTGGTTTGCCTCTCCGACCTCTTCCGGTTCAATAAAAATCGGGTCATACAGCCTTTTACTGTCTGGCTGGACGACGGCGAAGCGTGGATTAATCTCGATAATACCGACAATTTCCACATTCGAACGATCAATGATATCGGTAACGCGGCCTTCGGTACGGTTTCGGCCCGAATCACTGCGCGATTTTGGTCGGATACTCCTCGAAAGGGGCTGTACCTGCACTATATCACCGTCCCAGGCACCATTAAGCAATTCCAGGTCTACATAAATATCGTCCTCACGGCCTTCAACTACAACAAATGCGAAACCTTTGTTGACACGTTCAACGCGACCGGTGAGCCCTGTCTGTTTCACTTTCTGCGGAGCCGCGTGATAAGTGCCGTTTTTGTTATAAATCAACCTGCCGTCCTGTTCCAGTTCATGCAGGATTTCGTTGATAAGGAGCCGCACTTTTTTGTCGTGGATACCGAAATGATCGTGCACGTCGAATGGCCGGAACGCGTGCTCTGCATTCAGATCGAAGAACGCAGCGATATCCGCCTTTAAATTATCAATGTAAGAAACAATATGATGAGGCGTTGCGGCCTCCCTTTTTTCAGGTTGTTGTTTCTTTTTACTTTTATTATCTCTCATGTATTCAATATATAAAATGTCCCGCGTTTTCGCGGAAACTTATTTGGCTGCCGGGGTCGTAGGTGGCGGCCGACCGCCGATTGCTTGATTGTGTAATTTTAGTAGTGAAGATCACTCAACCCGTACGACATTTTGTTCCGGCACTTGGCTCATGCAATGCAGCCGCAAATACAGTTGTGCCAGCACTACCACATCCTCTCTGCAATATCGTGAAATTTTGGGCAGATCATTTTCTTCGTAATAAACCTTTGTCACCTGGGCGCCGCTCATTTCGTTTTTGCTTCCCGGAATATCAAAAACAGCAGCCAGCAAATCGAGCGAGGTATAGCTTTTATAGTCACCGAATTTCCATAGATCCATGGTGTCCTGGTGGAGAAGTTCCCAGGGTTTCTTGCCCGTGATCTGTAATGCTTTAGGGATTTCAATGCAGTGGATCAGCATCCGGCGACAAATGAACGGAAAGTCGAATTCCTTGCCATTGTGGGCGCAAAGGATCAGCTGTTCGGCAGGGTATTTTTCAATCAACGCCTTGAATTGCAGCAGTAACTGAACTTCATCGTCTCCGGCGAAGCTACTCACTTTAAACGCGATCTCATCTTTTTCGTTCCAATAGTAGGCGCCGAATGCAATGCAGATGATCTTGCCAAACTCAGCATAAATGGCTCCGCGGTCGTAGAAATAGTCGGCATTGGTAGTGGACTCGTCCCCTTTTTTGAGGCCGAGCGCCTTTTTGTCCCAGAGTTTTTGCATCCTCTCCGGGAGCTCGTCGTAGCCCGGGTGCGAGCAAACTGTTTCGATGTCGAGGAGCAGGAAGTTTTTGGCGCGGCGTTTGAAATCTTCTGTCATAGTGTGTGGTGGAGGAAAAGTGTTAGGTGTGGTCAATCAGTTATCGTCATCGAGCGTCAGGAATTGTCATGGAAGTAGCTTGATGTCAATTTCAATATTATGGAAAAAATGTCGGGACTTGCAACTCGAATTCCTCTTTTTCCAAGACTAATTACCAAACAGATCTCACTGTTTATCCAGCTGTACGAAACCAACGTCAACGCCTTACGATACCTGACGACCACAGGCTATCATTGCAAGGTCCCCAATCACCCTGCATGTCAATCATGCAAAACGCCTTGCAAACCCAGGGGATCGATCGTGATTAAGTTTGCCTCAATAATGCTGTCAGGCACGAAGATAAACTTCTTGTCGAAGATCTGGCTACCGATGAAATAGCTGATCCAGAACTCGTTGTTCAATTGAAAAACATCGGGCATGATTGGTTCCACTATTACGTGCCCTCCGGCAGGAATCTCTGGGAAGAAATGCCTTAATGTTGATGTCCGCTGATCGGTATTTACGCCCGACTCGCTGTTGCTGTACCCTTTCGAAGTCACAAACATGCTGGTAACCGGCTCGTCGTTACGGTTGATCACGATCACGTTCCATTCTTCCGCATTCAACGCATTGATACTCCGTACAATCGCTACTTGAATCCCCTTCACGGGGTGAAAAATAATATCCTTCTTCATTACTATCCTTGCAATTCCATGCTGAACAACTGTGCCAGATGGTTTTTCAATTTATTAGAAACTTCTTCCAAATCCACATCCCGCCCCAATTCCGCCGCAAGCGAAGTGACGGCCTTATCATCGATTCCACACGGCACAATATTTCCGAAATAAGACAAATCTGTATTGACATTCAACGCAAACCCGTGCATCGTCACCCACCGACTGGCCTTAACGCCCAATGCACATATCTTCCTCGGATTCTTTTGCTGCTCAAAATCCATCCAGACACCCGTTAGTCCGGCAATGCGACCCGCTTGCAAACCATATTCAGCCAATGTAAGGATAATGGCCTCTTCGAGCGTGCGCATGTATATGTGTATGTCCGTAAAGAAATTGTCGAGGTCGAGTATAGGGTAACCGACAATCTGTCCCGGACCGTGATAGGTGATATCACCACCCCGGTTGATCTTGTAATATTTAGCCTGTTTTGCCGCCAGATCATCCTCAGACACCAGCAGATGGTCCAACTTGCCACTTTTGCCCAGCGTATATACGTGGGGGTGCTGACAAAAGAGCAGAAAGTTTGGGGTCAATTGCTGGTTCTCCACGTCAACGCTGCGGTTTTGCGTCTTAACCGCAATAGTTTCTCCAAAAATTTTCTCCTGGTAATCCCACGCTTCCTGGTAATCGATCAGGCCGAGGTCCTGGAAATTCACTTTTTTATTAATCAGGGTATTCATTTCAATTTGTTCGAGAATTTTTGGGACAGGGGTGTTACCAATTTGTAGAAGTGACGTCTAAATGTCAGACCGTACGCTTCCGGCTCGGCGAAACGAATTGTACACACATGTCCCGGTTTCACAACGCTAATTTATTAGTTAAATGTTCGTTAAATTTGTTAGTGCAACTAAATTCTGTGGTTATGAAGGTTTTACTGGATATTAAAGACGAAAGAGCGAAGTTGGTTATGGGCTTGCTTCGAAAGCTTCCGTATGTAAAAGTAAAGCAGCTTGAGGCGATCCATTTCAGAATTTTGGACGACGCCATCCAGATTGTTGACGATGTGCATCTGCTCGAACAAGGTAAACTGGAAACCAGGGACGCAAAAGAGTTCCTGAATGAGTTACTTTGTCAGAACGACGCGAAGGTTTGAATCGGAGTTCAAACGACTTTTAAAGAAGTATCCTTCTCTATCAGACGAGTATTTGAAGTTGATAGATTCTCTTGAATCAAACCCGACGCAAGGTATTCCCTTGGGCCTGGGTTGTTACAAGCTAAGGCTTTCCATTAAATCCAAAGGAAAAGGGAAATTGGGCGGAGCGCGGGTGATTACACATCTTCACGTGACGAAGAAATCGGTCGACCTTTTGTCAATCTACGATAAAAGTGAACAGGAATCCATCCATGTCGCAGAATTGAAACAGCTTGTATCCGAGCTTGACCAAGATTAAAATTTACACCAAAACACACACATTATGGCCCAACACAATGACCTCGGCCGCTGGGGCGAAACCACGGCGGCATCCTTCCTGCTCGAAAAAGGCTTCAAAATCATCGCCAAAAATTACCGCAACTGGCAGTCGGAAATCGATCTGATCGTGACGAAGGACGATATGCTTGTTTTCGTGGAGGTGAAAACCAGAAGCGGCACCGCATTCGGTATGCCGGAGGAATTCGTAAATGCCACGAAAGCCAAACTGGTCATGCGCGCCGCGGAGCAATACATTTTCGATGCCGATTGGGAGAACGACGTTCGTTTTGATATTGTCTCGGTCCTCATCTTGCCCGACGGCTCCACCGATATCCGGCATATCGAAGACGCATTCAGCCGCTAACCTCGCTCAACGGGATAAGTAGAAAGCAAAAGATGGCAGATTTTGAAGATGTTTGATAAGTATTTCAAAATCTGCTAGTCATGAAAAAGGCATTGTTGCTTAGTCGGCGGGAAATGATTAAAAACAGCGCGCTGTTGCTGGCTTCGTCGACATTGGATATCCCCCACAATTATGCGCCAAAATTTCAAATCGGCGCTTGCGACTGGTCGGTGGGCAGGCAATTAAGTCCGGAGGCATTCGACCGGGCGAAGCAGATCGGGCTGCATGGCATTCAGGTGAGTTATAACACCGGTAAGGATGAAAAAGGGCTTTCGGTGCCCGAAACTTTGCAAATTATTCGGGATGCATCCGCACGTACAGGCGTAAAAGTGTCAAGTTTGGCCATTGGCGAACTCAATCGGGTTCCTTATAAATCGCAACCCAAAACAGAAGAATGGGTCTGGAACAGCGTTGACGCGGCGAAAGCCTTGGGGGTAAAAGTGATTCTGCTTGCATTCTTTTCGGATGGCGATTTACGCAACGATGACGCCGGGAAAAATGCCGTGATAGCGCGTTTGAAGAAAGTAGCGCCGCACGCCGAGAAACAGGGTATTACTTTGGGCATCGAATCCTGGTTAAGTGCACAGGAACATCTTGATATTATCAATGCGGTCGGCTAGCCAGCGGTAAAGGTTTATTATGATTTCCGGAACTCGACCGACGCAGGTCATGACATTTTTAAGGAAATACCAATGCTCGGAAAGGACAGGATCTGCGAAATACACATGAAGGAAAACGGCCAGCGCCTTGGCGAAGGCCCGCTGGACTGGCCTCGAGTTGCCAAAGCAGTCAAGGACATTGGCTACGAAGGTTGGATGCAGATTGAAGGAGCCACGCCCCAGGGAGCCGATATTATTGAATGCTATCAACATAATCGTAAATATCTCGAAGGACTGTTCTGACCCAGACCAGCATTTCCAGCTCACTAAGCCCCGCCCACGATACACTATGAATATCACCAGCACATTATCGATTTCGAAAACTGCCCTCCTTGCTGGAAGCACCCTGCTTGTTTCCATTTTCTCGACCACTTCTTTTAAGCAAAAGCAAATCCAGCCCTGGCAATCCGGCGCGGCTGCTTCGGTCGCCGCCGATTCCTCGCAATTATTCGTGCCCGACGACCTGGAAGCTACATTGTGGGCCGAAGCTCCGATGTTTTACAACCCGACCAATATGGATATCGATGCCAAAGGCCGGGTCTGGATCACGGAGGCCGTCAATTACCGCGATTTCAACACCAAACCAGCCGAACGCCTCAGCCACAAACAAAAAGGCGACCGTGTGGTGATTCTGGAAGACAAAGATGGCGACGGCAAGGCCGAATCCTCGAAAGTGTATGTGGAAGACTCGCTCCTGACTGCGCCGCTCGGAATTGCTGTGATCGGAAACAAAACGATCGTTTCCTGTGCACCTAACCTGCTTATTTATACCGATACCAATGGCGACGACAGGCCCGATAAGCGGGAGATCTTCCTGACTGGCTTCGGTGGTTTCGACCACGACCATTCGTTGCATTCGCTGATCGTAGGCCCGGATGGCCGCTACTACTTCAATACGGGCAATGCAGGGCCGCACAAAGTGACCGACAAAAGTGGCTGGACATTGCGCAGCGGCAGCTTATACACAGGAGGCACGCCGTATAATAAAACGAACCAGGGCAATCAGAAATCCGACGACGGCCGCATTTGGGTGGGCGGACTGGCTCTGCGCATTAACCCGGATGGTACGGGCCTGAAAGTGATGGGGCACAACTTCCGGAATAGTTACGAGGTATGTCTCGACAGCTATGGCAACATGTGGCAGAATGACAACGACGATCAGGTGATCACTTGTCGCGTTTCTTTTTTGCAGGAAAACGGCAATGCAGGCTATTTCTCGGCCGATGGCACCCGGTACTGGCAGGCGGACCGTCGCCCGGGGCAGGATATATTTACTACACATTGGCACCAGGAAGATCCGGGCGTAATGCCGGCAGGCGACAATTCCGGCGCAGGTTCGCCAACGGGGATTGTGTTTTATGAAGGTGATGAATTAGGAAAAAATTACCGGGGTACACTGCTAAGCTGCGAGGCAGGCCGTAATGTGTTGTTTGCCTATCAACCCAAGCCGCAGGGTGCTGGTTTCGAACTAAAGCGTCAGGATCTGATCAGCTCATTCCCGAAAGTTTCCGAACGTTACGAATGGTACGAAACCGACCAGGATTACCGCAAATGGTTCCGCCCGTCAGATGTGGCGGTAGGGCCGGATGGTGCGCTGTATATTGCCGATTGGTATGATCCTGTCGTAGGAGGGCACGCAATGAAGGACAAAAAAGGTTATGGCCGCATTTACCGCATTACGCCGAAAGGTAAGAAGCTGACAGTCCCACAGCTGGATTTTACAACAACAGTCGGCCTTGTGAATGCATTGAAAAACCCAGCTGTTAATGTCCGTGCGTTAGCTTTTGAAGGATTAGCGGCCAAAGGAGAAGCAGTGGTGCCAGAGGTAAAACAATTGCTGGTAGCTGAAAATCCCTACCATCAGGCAAGGGCGATCTGGCTTTTGGCGCAATTAGGTAAGCAAGGCAACGCGGAGGTCGTCAAATTGCTTTCCTCGCCCGACGCATTGCACCGGCTAGCGGCTTTCAGGGCGTTGAAATCAAATGGTAAGGCAAATACTTATTTAGAGCAAATGTCGAAAGACCCGGACGCAGCTGTGCGACGTGAGGTGGGTATTGCATTGCGGGATAGTCCTTATGATCAGGCTTTTGCCAGCATTATAAACTTAATCCAAGCCTATGACGGCAAAGATCCATGGATGCTGGAAGCGATCGGGACGGCAGCTGATGGCAAGGAAGACAAGGTGTACGCCTACGTGCGGGAAGCATTCAAGGCTGATCCACCGAATTGGAAATCGCAGCGCGCGAATCTGGCGTGGCGATTACATCCTGTGAATGCGGTGGATGAGTTGAAAGTCAGGGCCGGTTCGGCGAAAGTATCGGAGCCGGAGCGACGGAAGGCATTGACAGCCATTGGTTTTATCAAAGATAAAACGGCTGCCGAGACGATGATCGCATTATCAAAGTCCAGCCTGCCCGATGTTGCCTCGCAGGCGTCCTACTGGATCAACTTCCGCAAAAGCAATGATTGGGCCGATCTCATGAATTGGGAGGCGGCTACCGCGCAGGTGATGACGCCTGCGTACAAACGTATGCTCGAGCTGAAAAAAACGGTCACCGACAAAACCCAGCCTGTTCCGCAACGCATCGAGGTTGCCCGCCAAATGGCGGCAGACGTAAATGGTGGTAATATCCTGGTGGATATGCGTGTGCAAGGCCAGTTGCCCGATACCATTGCGAAGTCAGTCAGCGAGATCATTTTCAAAAATCCTGATCAGAATGTGCGCATTGTAGCGAGCCAGTTTTTCCCGCGGAACGGGAAAGTCCTGAAAACAGACTTTATCTCACGAATGAATGCGGACCCGGTGCACGGTGAAAAAATCTTCTCGACGACCTGCGCGGCATGTCATAAGCATGGCAAAAGCGGTGCCGAAATTGGGCCGGACTTAACCACAATCCATAAGAAATTCGACAAAGCTGCATTGCTGGATGCGATCGTTAATCCTTCTGCAAGCATGGTTTTCGGCTATGAAAGCTACACCATTGTGAGCAAAAAAGGCGATACCTATTTCGGCTTCCTGATGAGCGACGGGGCGAATGTGGTTTTGAAAGACGCCGCTGGCCAGCAGCATACCATCAAGGCAGATCAGATCAAGAGCAGGGAGAAAATGCCGTCGTCGCTCATGCCCGAACCTACTGCATTAGGTTTGAATGAACAGGATTTGGCGGACCTCACCGGCTACCTGTTAAACTTTAAATAATGCTGGTGGTTAAATTCCAATTAAATAAATTCGTCAAATAGAATTATTATAGTAAATAATATAACTTTGATAAAAATGTAAACTTGACACCTCTATCAGGAAAGTGATGTTGGACAGTATGCAATCGTCGGATCAGGAACTGGTAGGAGCGTTGCGGCGTGGCGATGAGCAAGCCTTTACCACTATTTATAATACGTATTGGTACCGCATGTTCGTGGTCGCTTACCGCAAGTTGCAACATCGCGAAGTGGCAGAGGAGCTCATTCAGGATATTTTTACCAGGTTGTGGAAAGAACGCGAGAAGATCGTGATTACCCGCCTCGACTATTATTTGTTCTCTGCCGTCCGCTTCGAAGTGATCGATTACATCCGCACGTTCGGTCCGCGGAACGAATATCTCGCCTATTACCGATCCTTCGCCGAATTGCAGGACCAAAGCACTGAAAACACAGTTGCATTCAACGATTTGTCCGAAACGATCGACAAAGGACTGGAAGCCTTGCCTGCCAAAACGCGAGAAATTTTCAAATTGAGCCGCATCGAAAATTGCCCGATTAGCAAAATTGCAGCGGAGGTACAATTGTCAGAAAAGGCCGTTGAATACCATATCACGAAGGCTACCAAGGCCATGCGTATTTACCTCCACGAGGCGCTTATCTTCCTCATTGTGCTCATCTCCTCCCTCATAGCCTGACCAGGCCAACATCTGACCACTCCCACCGCATTATACAATTCACAGAATATCCATAGTTATCCTCCCTGTTTATATAAACTTTCAAATATTTATTAAAATGTTTTAGGGCTTTTGTCTTGTCGGACGGCTTAGTGAGTAAAGCAGCAAAACTGAGCCCCGACTTATGAATCATCAGGATTTACAAACACTCCTTTTAAAATACCGGCAAGGTAAATGCTCCCCGGAGGAGGTCGACCACATTCATAAATGGTACGAAAGCCTCAATGCTGGATCGGAGCTGGCACTGGATGAACAGGAAAAGCAACAATTACAAAACAAATTATGGGCCGGCATCCATGGCGAAATGCAGGAGCCGGAAATCCTCATCCATCCCGAAACGACGCGTTCGAGAGCATTCCCATTTAGTGTCTTCTCCGGAGTGGCGGCTGCAGTGCTGTTGGCATTGGCTTATGTCTTCTTTTTTACGAAAAAGGATGCAGTTACCAAACCAGAAACCAGCGAGGTGCTGGTAGCAGCTCCCTCGGGCAAGTTGTTGACTTTCGTGAATAAACAAAAAATGCCGCAGGCAATCACGCTCGACGATCAAAGCAAAGTCATTCTGGCGCCTGGAACCGAGGTGATTTATCCCGAACACTTCCCGGCCAATAAGCGCGAAATCCAGGTTAAGGGCATCGCGTTCTTCGAGGTGACCAAGGATTCGCGCCGACCCTTCTGCGTGTACAGCGGCAAGCTTGTGACTCGGGTGCTCGGAACATCTTTTTGGGTAAAAACGCAGATGCACAACAGTAATTCCGTCGAAGTGGAGGTCGTGAGTGGAAAAGTTTCCGTTTTTGAAAACCGTAAAGTGCTCGGCGCCCAAAGCAAAGGCGAAAATGTGCATGGCCTGAACAACGGGGTGATCCTGACCCCTAACCAACGTGTAACTTATTTTGAAGAAAGCGGCCATCTAATGACCAGCCTCGTCGAAAAGCCGGTACCGATCGTGCATGAAGCCGCTCCCGCCAAAGTGGTGTTCAACAACGAATCGATAACCTCCATCGCCGAGCATTTGAGAAATGAATATGGAGTCGACATTGTACTCGCCGCCGACCAGCTCGAAAAATGCACATTTACCGGCGACTTGTCGGATATGGGCCTTTTCGATAAGCTCGACCTCATTTGCAAGTCGAACCACGCCAGTTACGAAGTAAAAGGCACCCGGATCCTGATCAGCGGAGAAGGGTGTGATTAAAGAAAAAGCCGGTAGTGTGCTACCACTACCGGCCCATAATGCCCCCTGCCACGATCCGCCAAGATGAAAGCAGGGAAGTTTCAATCAGTTTTTTTATTAAAAAACCTTTCTAAACTATGAAAAAAAACCGATACCGAAAAAATCGGGCATCACTCTGCTTGCTCATGAAAATTTCGTTAACCCAGATTATCTTTTCCATCGCATTCGGGAGCTTTACCTACGCCGCACACGACGGTAAGGCTCAGGAGATACTGGAACGTAGCGTGACATTACATGCCGAGAAATCCGAACTGCGCGATGTGCTCAGCCAGTTGGAGCAGAAGGCTGATGTCAAATTCGCGTACAGCCATAAGGCTATCAAGGCTGGTAGGGAAGTAGTCGTTCATGCCAATAATCAGAAGCTGTCTACTACGCTGAATTCCTTGTTGACACCCCTCGAAATAACGTATCAGGTGACGCCCTCGGGACGGATATTGCTCACTGCCAGTCGGCCGCCGCAGCCAAAGGAGCAGTCGTCCCTCCCTTTCAGAAGCGCCGACCTGTTCGCAGTGCGGGTCAACGGAAAGGTAAATGATGAAAAAGGCGAGGGCCTTCCCGGAGTGAGTGTGCGTCTGAAGGGAACGCAGCTCGGTACGCTTACCGACGCATCGGGTAATTTCGAGCTGGAAGTAGCGGACCGCTCGGCGGTGCTGGTTTTCAGTTTTGTTGGCTATAAAACGCAGGAAGTGGAAGTGGGTGAGAAATCGACACTGACGGTTTCGCTGCTGCCAGATGACAAGTCGCTGAACGAAGTGGTCGTGATTGGTTACGGTACTTCACGTAAAAAGGATGTAGTAGGTTCGGTAGACATCGTTTCCGCGAAGGATGCCGGCGCTACCACGGCTACAAATCCATCGCAGCTGCTGATCGGAAAATCGGCGGGTGTGCAGGTGTTGCAATCCAACGGGACGCCAGGCTCGGATGCTCAGATCCTGATCCGCGGTACCGGCTCATTCACGGGCGTGGACCCACTGTACGTGATCGATGGTATCCAGGGCAGCAAAACGATGTTCAACACGCTCGGAACGCAGGATATCGAAAACATCACTATCCTGAAAGACGCTTCTTCAACCGCTATTTATGGTTCGGCTGCGGCCAATGGTGTGGTGATCATCACGACCCGCCGGGGTAAATCGGGTGCACCGCGTATCAATTTCAATACGCAATGGGGCGTGGCGAAAGCTTGGAAAAAGCTAGATCTTCTGAATGCGTCGCAATATGTAGACCTGCTTAAAGATTTCGCAGCCACTACCAACTCGGCATTGCCGGAAAAATTCAACACCGCCGACATCCGCGTCGACAAAACCGATTGGCAGAACGAGATTTTCCGCTCGGCCCTGGTTTCGCAAAATGACCTGAATATCAGTGGTGGAAGCGAGAAAGTGGCTTACAACTTTTCATTGGGTTATATTAAACAGCAGGCCATTGTCAAAAACTTCACCAACAGCCGGGTAAATGCCCGTTTTGCATTGGATGAAACGCTGGGCCGCTTCCATTTAGGACAAAGCCTGAACATCCGTTATACGAAAGACGACGGACAGCTCGCGAGCATTTCCGATGCCGTTTACTACGCGCCTTACAAGCCTATTTATGATGCCAATGTGCCGGGAGGTTATTCCAACACCACCAACGTCGACGATTTCAGCAATGGTAACAACCCGCTCGCGGCTATCAATCTGAACCACCCTGTCAGTACCGGTTTCGTATTCTTTCCACAGGTGTTTGCGGAGGTAGACATCTTTGCCGGTTTGCGTTTCAGAACACAGCTTTCAGCAGAGATCGGCGGTAGTAAGAGCCGGGGCTATCAATATGCCTATACGGGCGGGAACAATCTGACGAACCCACAGCAGGCTACGCTCGGATTCAGTAACTATTCGTTTTATACGTTGGAAAACTACTTTTCCTACAACCGCGTTTTCGGCAAACACAGCGTTTCGGCTACGCTCGGCAACAGTTACCTCGACCCGGGCAACTCATCGGGCCTGAATGCGACGGGTACTAATATCCCGAACAATGCCATCCAGAATATTAGTGTAGCTCAATCGCAGGCGGTTACGGGCTCGAATTATGGCTACGCAAGATCGTCGGTGATCTCTTATTTCGCACGTCTGGGTTACACATTTGATAATAAATACATACTCTCGGGTAGCTTTCGCCGCGACGGCGCTTCGAACTTCGGTGCCAACAACCGCTTTGGCAATTTCTATGGCCTTGGTGTGGCCTGGCGCTTCGTGGACGAAGAGTTTATCAAAAACAACCTGAGCTTCGTAAGCGACGGTAAGCTCCGTTTCGGGCTTGGAAGAACGGGTAACAACACCATCCCGACCACCGGCGTCACATCCGTGCTTACTTACAGCGGCGCGCCGAATGGTAACCTCGTGTATTCGCTGGGTACCAATGAAGGTTTCAACCCCGGGACGACCATTAATACACTTTCGAACCCAAATATCCGCTGGGAATCGACCGATCAGACGGACATCGGCCTCGACCTGGGCTTTTTGAACAATCGCCTGAGCGTGACTTTGGATTGGTACAACCGGAAAAGCAGCGGTCTGCTCGTGAGTGTGCCCGTTTCGGGTAGCACTGGAGCATCCGGCAGTGGTGGGCAGCCCAGCAAATATGCCAATGCGGCCAGCGCGCAGAACAAGGGTATCGAGCTCTCCCTCGGCTTCCGTGACCAGACGAGCAGCGGGTTGCAGTACAATGTGAGCGCTAACATTGCGCATAACAAAAACATTGTGAATTCGCTTGGAAGCGAGTTTGCCGCACCGATCCAGGCAGGTGCATTCAGTAACCTTCCTACATTTACCTATACCGCGGCGGGTTCGGCGATCGGTTCCTTTTTTGGCTATGAGTTGAGCCACGTGGCGAAAGACCAGGCCGAAATCGATGCTTTGAACAAGCAGGCGGCCGAACAAAGCGGAGATGCAACAACCAAATACCAGGCCGGACTTTTGCCCGGAGATTTTATCTTCAAAGACCTCAATGGTGACGGAAAAGTGAATGCCGACGATCAGAAAATCCTCGGTAACCCTATTCCAAAAATCGTGTACGGATTTAATGCAGGGGTGAACTACAAAAGCTTCGACCTGAATGTGGTGGTATCCGGCGTTTCCGGTTTGAAAATACTGAATGCATTCAAATTCGTAACCGAAAATGAATCGACAGGACACAATGCTTCTACCGAAATCCTGAAAAGATGGCGTAACCCGGGCGATGTCGCTGAATTGCCGCGTGCAGGTCAGAGCGCAACCGGTGATGGTAACCTGAGACCGTCCGACTGGTGGCTTGAAAACGGGGCCTACATGCGTCTACGCAACATTACGTTGGGCTACACATTACCAGGCAGGATCCTTACCAATATCGGCGGTGGAAAGGTATTCAACAATATTCGCGTGTACGTTGCGGCGCAGAACCTGTTTACGATTACTAAGTACAAAGGTTACGATCCCGAAGTAAGCACCCAGAACGGCGGCAGCTACATTTTCTCGCGCGGTATCGACGACCGCCAGCAGTTGCCGCAGCCGAGAACATTGCTTGCCGGCTTGCAGCTTGGTTTTTAAGGATTTGGGATAAAAATTTATTTGAAATACGAACATGAAAAAGATCATATATTATCTCCTGGGGTTGACGGCCACTGTGCAGATCGCAGGCTGTGACGAATCCAAACTGGAACTGAAAAGCCAGAGTGCCTACGATTACGACACCTATTTCACCTCCGCCGACGGCCTCAACCAGGCCGTGGTGGCTACGTACGCTACATTACTGCACAATGGGCTATGGTCACGCGAGTACTACTTCATTTTCGACTTGCTGGGTTACGAAGCTAAAAAAACGACCAACCTGCAAGGCGATATGGCACAGCTGGCCGACTATTCTTTCGGTACCAGCCAGGCGCAGATCGGGCAGCTCTGGAACAGCCTTTACCGCTTGATCCTCCGCTCGAACGTGGTCATCAACCGCGCATCGGTTTGGGTCCCTACTACGGATGCGGACCAGCAAAAAGCGAAGCAGTACATCGCCGAAGCACGTTTTCTTCGGTCCTATGCCTATTTCAACATTGTAAATCTGTGGGGTAAGGCACCGCTTATTACGGCATATGATAGCACCGTAGCCAATAATTATCCGTCACGCTCGTCTGCCGAAGCAATTTGGAGCACGATTGAAAGTGACCTCACGCTTGCCGCCGCCGACCTGCCGCTCACTTACGACGCGGCTACGGGTTTGGGCCGGGCAACCAAAGGTGCTGCCATTGCATTGCTAGGTAAAACGTATTTATATCAAAAGAAATGGGCGCAGGCGCAGACTACTTTGGCACAATTGACGGCTGCGCCTTACACCTATTCGCTTGACCCGTCGTACGAAAACCTATTCAGTACCACCAATCAGAGCAGTCCGGAAAATATTTTCCAGATTATGAATGCAAAATGGACAGACTGGGGAATTGGAAACCAATACTACGTTTTCGGCGGACAAGAGACGTGGGGCGGCAAAGCTTCACATTCGGATCGGGCTCAGGAATATGGTTTTAAGGACTGGTTCAATGTGTATATTCCTACTACAACCGTTAAATCCTTCCAGTACCCGCACCCGACAACCGGCGCTAATTATGTGGATCCGCGTGCTAAATTCACATTCTATGGTAACAAGGAAAGTGGTGGCGACACTCAGTATTGCCAGAAATGCACAGGCGGCGCCATAGACTTCCCGTTTAAAGCCGATGATCCGCAGGGATATTATGTTTGGAAAAAATACCAATACTATAACGAAGTAGCTTCCTACGGCGGTCCGGCAAGCCCCATCAACGGGCAGGTGATCCGCTACGCCGATGTGCTGTTGATGCTTGCGGAAGCGTATGTTCAGCAAGGTAAGACGGGTACAGAGCCATTGGAGCTGATTAACCAGGTGCGCAAGCGGTCGGGAGCGGTGGCCTATACGGCCCTTGGCGCGCAGGCGGAGGCCATTAAACTTATCATGCGCGAGCGGCAGGTCGAGTTGTGCGGTGAACAAACCCGTTATTTTGACTTGATCCGTTGGGGAATCGCCAAGCAGACCATCAATGCACAACGCGCGGCAGAACCGGGCGACGGCAAACAGCCGTTCGAGGATAAGAATGTGTTATTCCCGATTCCGGATGTGGAGAAAAACTATAACCCAAATGTCGCAAAGGATATAGCAAACGCCTGGAACTGATACGGATACAAGGTGCCAACTCGTTTTATTAGTTGAGCATTAATTAAATAGCACAGGGATGCTCGGGAACAGATGGTTCCTGGCATCCCTGTTTGCTTTTCGGTGCCACGGCAGGATGGGTAATTTTCGGGAGACTGTTTCTTTTAGCCAGAGTAACAGCAGGATAATTGAAATATACATCTTGCACACATATCGATGCAGGTAATGGAAGCAGGGCATATATTGGCAGGCGGAATTTTTAACGATATCAATGGGTAACAGATCATTTATTGGCTTTGCCGCGCTTGCTGTCGCCATTGTTGCGATTTCCTGGTCGGCTGGCTGGGTCGGGGGCAAGCGTGTGGATTACAATGCGGACGTCAAACCGATCCTTAACAAGCATTGTATGGGTTGCCATGGCGGCGTAAAAAAGGCTGGAGATGTCAGTTTTTTGTTTGAACACGAAATGCTGGAACCGGGGAAGTCCGGAAAAATTCCCGTTGTGCGCGGCGACGCCGATGCCAGCGAAATGATCCGGAGAATTTTGAGCGACGATCCCGACGATAGAATGCCGAAAAATGGCACGCCGTTAAATAAAAGCGAGATCAGCATGCTCAAACAGTGGATCAACGAAGGCGCAGAATGGGAGACGCATTGGTCTTATAAAAAAATCGAAAGACCGGATGTGCCTTCGCTGAATAGTTTCAAGAATCTGTTTGGGTTATTTGATTCGGAAGACAAGACCTGGGCTAAAAACGAAATCGACTATTTTGTAGTCAAAAAATTGAAAGAAGAAGGCTTGAAAACCTCGCCGGAAGCCGACCGCGCGACGCTGCTCCGGCGTGTAAGTCTGGATATTACCGGTTTACCCCCTACTGAAAAAGAAGTACTTGATTTTGAAAATGACCAATCTCCCGACGCTTATGAAAAGGTCGTAGATCGCCTGCTGAAATCTCCGGCTTATGGCGAAAGATGGACATCGATGTGGATGGATTTGGCCCGGTACGCCGATACGAAGGGTTATGAAAGCGATGGCGGCCGAACGATGTGGCGCTATCGTGATTACGTAGTGAAATCTTTCAATGAAGACAAGCCTTTCGACCGCTTCACCATTGAACAACTCGCAGGTGATTTGTTACCGGAGAAAAAAGACGGCTTTCCCAAAGAGGAAAACGTCATAGCAACTGGTTTTCACCGGAATACGATGACTAATAACGAAGGCGGAACCGACGACGAAGAGTTTCGTACAGCTGCCTTGATCGACCGCGTGAATACGACCTGGGAAGTTTGGCAGGGGACCACTTTCGGCTGTATCCAGTGTCACAGCCACCCTTATGACCCTATCCCACATGAGGAATACTACAAATACGCGGCATTCTTCAACAATTCACGGGATGAGGATGTCTGGGATGAGTGGCCAAAGCTGCGGTTTTACAAAGGCGAAGATTCCGCGCGATTTGAAAGGGTAAGAGACTGGGTCAGGAAATTCGATCCCAAAGATCTCGAATCCAAAACACAGTTTATGAAGGTGGTAGAGCCGAAGATCAATGCGCATAATTTTATCAAAGGCGATCAATCTACTGTGCTTGTTATCTCCTATTATGGTGTAAAAGACAAAGGCAATGCCCGTATTCCGCAGGTAAACCTCACCGGTGCGGATAATTTGCTGATGAACATTGGTACCAAAGCCGAGAACGCCGTTTTGACCCTGCATTTGGATAAGCTTGATGGCCCTGTTCTCTCGACGGTCAAAGTGCCAACGAGGGACACAGTAATCATCGCTCCGATCACCAAAACGAGGGGAAAGCATGACATTTACCTTTCATTAAACAGTCCCAAAGCGCCGGAGGAATGGGTACGCATTACCTGGGCGGCATTTCAACGCGCCTTGCCCGGAGCCGGGCAGCCGGGATATGAGCAAATTGTCTCCGATTATGCTACCGCATTAACCCGGCCAACAGAAAGTATGCCGGTGCTATGGGAAGGTAAGGGCGATTTTGCACGGAAAACCAATGTATTCGTCCGCGGGAACTGGATGGTAAAAGGCCCGGAAGTGAAACCGGATGTTCCCAAACTGCTCGCCCCTCTCCCTGCAAATGCCTCTCGCGACCGGTTAGGCCTGGCCCAATGGATCGTAAGCCGCGATAATGCATTAACCAGCCGGGTGATCGTAAACCGTTTCTGGGAGCAGCTTTTTGGAAGAGGGATTGTGGAAACCGTCGAAGATTTCGGCTCACAAGGTGCCGAACCATCCCATCCCGAACTACTGGACTGGCTGGCGGTATCGTTTGTGGACGACTACAAATGGAGTTTGAAGAAACTCCTCAAAACAATCGTGATGTCGGCCACTTACCGGCAAACATCGCGCTCCGACAATACACGGAAAGAGAAAGATCCTTACAATGTGTGGCTCTCACGTGGCCCGCGTGTACGCCTGAGCGCCGAGCAGGTGCGTGACCAGGCACTGGCATGCAGTGGTCTCATTTCCAATAAAATGTATGGCCCGAGTGTAATGCCTCCACAGCCGGACAAGATCTGGCAATCGCCATATAGCGGCGAAAGCTGGGTGGTGAGCGAAGGCGAGGACAAATATCGCCGGGGCGTCTACACCTATTGGAAACGAACCGCGCCGTACCCTTCAATGACGACTTTCGATGCGCCGAGCCGAGAGTTCTGCCAGTCGAGAAGGATCATTACGAATACGCCTTTGCAGGCCCTGGTGACATTGAACGACCCTGTATATCTGGAAGCGGCGGAAAAACTGGCCTCTAAGATGAAAACCCGAGGCAAGACGCCCGAGCAGCAGTTGAAAGAAGGTTACCGCATGCTTACATTCAAGCCAATTGAACAAAGAAGCCTGAATGTGCTTATGAAGGTTTACAAGGACGCGCTCCAAGAATACCGGCAGAAACCCTCGGAGGTGGATAGTATTCTCGTTTATGGAAAGGAAAAAAAATCGCCTGAACTGGCCGCGCTGACCGTATCAGCAAACGTCTTGCTGAATCTCGATAACGTCGTGACTAAGGAGTAGTAACCCCAACCCGGTTGCTTCCCCGCCAGTTAAAACCGACGGTATTAGATTAAAATAAAAAATAACGATACTAATACAAGCCCCAATTCGGCAGCAACAGCTACACAGCGAAATTAGCAAAGAAAAATCCCCTGGGCGTCGATTTTAACCGCCGGAAGAAGGTAAAAGAGCTTTGAAATGGAGAAATTATTAAAAGAACTACAACATGCGGACCTGCACCGCCAGACTCGCCGGCACTTCCTGCAATCGACCGGCTTCGGGCTGGGTGCATTGGGTCTGGGTTCATTCTTAGGCTCGTGCGGCTCGTCAAAAGCTGGTGATTCCGCCGTCGCTGACCCGCTGTCAGCGGCCGGAATACCTCAGTTTGCCCCGAAAGCCAAAAGGGTAATTTATATCCACATGGCCGGTGCCCCGTCGCAGCTCGAACTGTTCGATTACAAACCTGAGCTCGAAAAATACCACGGCAAAGACTGCCCTGCGGAGTTTTTGGAAGGCAAAAAGTTCGCATTCATCCAGGGCGTGCCCAAAATGTTGGGACCGCAGGGGAAATTCAAGCAATATGGCCAGTCCGGCGCATGGCTGTCGGACTACCTGCCCCATTTGCAGACGGTGGCCGACGAAATTACGTTTCTGAAAGCAATGCATACGGATCAGTTCAACCACGCCCCCGCGCAGTTGCTTCTGCATACAGGCAGCGCGCGTCTTGGTCGCCCGAGCCTGGGTGCATGGGCGGTGTATGGACTGGGTTCCGAGAACCGCAATTTACCAGGCTTCATCGTGCTTGCTTCCGGTGGCCGCCAGCCCGACGCGGGTAAAAGCGTATATGGTGCCGGCTTTTTACCATCGGTATACCAGGGCGTGCAATGCCGTACAGGAGGCGATCCGGTACTATACGTGACCGACCCGAATGGAATGAACCGGAGTATCCGGAAAAAGACCATCGACGCCATCAACGAGATCAACAAGCAAACCTACGAAGAGGTACAGGACCCGGAAATATTGACGCGCATCAGCCAGTATGAAATGGCATTCCGGATGCAGATGTCTGTGCCGGAGGTGATGGACGTTTCCAAGGAGCCGCAATTTATTCTCGATATGTATGGGGTAAAAGCGGGTGAAGGAAGCTTTGGTATGAACTGCCTGCTGGCGCGGAAGCTTATAGAAAACGATGTCCGTTTTGTGCAGCTTTTCGACTGGGGCTGGGACGGGCATGGCACCACTGCAAGCGATAATATCGAGGGCGGGTTGCGGGCCAAATGCGAAATATCCGACCGGCCCATTGCCGCATTGATCAAAGACCTGAAAATGCGCGGGTTGCTGGAAGAAACGCTCGTGGTATTTGGTGCGGAATTCGGTAGAACGCCCATGCAAGAGAACCGAAACGGAGTGGTAATGCCCTACATGGGCCGCGATCATCACCTAGAAGCCTATACCATGTGGATGGCCGGTGGTGGTGTAAAGCGTGGGCATAGCCACGGAGAAACTGATGAACTCGGATATTATGGCGTGAAAGACCGTGTTCATGTTCATGACTTACAGGCTACGATCCTGCATTTAATGGGTTTTGATCATGAAAAATTTACTTACCCATTCCAGGGCCGCAATTTCCGACTTACCGACACCGAAGGGAAGGTAGTAAAACAGGTCATTGCGTAAGAATTTGTTTTAGCATTATTAACCCAACTCATGGCGCAGGAAACAGTAAAGGCATTCCGGATGCGGCTCAAACCCGGATTTGAAGCAGAATATAAAAAGAGACACGACGAAATATGGCCGGAACTGAGCCAGCTTTTGAAGGAAGCCGGAATTACGGAATACTACATTTTCCTTGACGAAGAAACGCTTGCACTTTTTGCATTTCAAAAACTGGGAAGTAACGACACTACCGCCACCCTGTCGGGCTTGCCGATCATGAAAAGATGGTGGGACCATATGGCCGATATTATGGAGGTTAATCCGGACAATTCTCCGAGGGCCGTCGAATGCCCTGAGGTTTTCAGATTGTAGTGCACTGAATTTTAAATACATCCTAACCCCTAAATATTAATTTCCGGTATGCTCATTCCCCTTTTGCAGGCATCGCCCTGGGCACTTTTTATCGGGCGGTTTCATCCGGTGCTGGTGCATTTGCCGATTGGTTTCCTGTTGATTGCTGCTTTGATCGAGATCGGTCGGCGGACGGGCAAAATTGCGGTAAGCGAATCGACCGTGGTGTTTGTGCTGTTCTGGTCGGCGGTGAGTGCCACCTTTGCCTGTATTGCGGGCTACCTGCTGTCATCGGGTGGCGGTTACGACGAAGATTTGCTTGATGCGCATATGTGGAAAGGCATCGGTGTGGCAGTGTTCGCGTGGGTCGCCTGGCTTGTAAAATCGGACCGGTTAAGAAATAAAATAGCTTTTGGTAAGGCGGTTTACCTGCCCGCATTTGCAGTAGCGGTCGTGCTGACTATGACCGCCGGCCACGATGGAGGCTCGCTCACGCACGGGGACGGTTATCTCACCCAATATACCCCTGAACCTTTCCGCACACTCGCGGGAATGGATCCGATCGAGGAAAAAGTGAAGGAAATCAAGCCCATTACCGATGTGCAGCAGGCGGTTGTTTACAAGGATATTGTTCAGCCGATCCTCGAAGCGCGTTGTACACAATGCCATAACGCCAGTAAGAAAAAAGGCGATTTGCGCATGGACGAGCTTGCATTACTAATGAAAGGCGGTGAAAATGGTCCAGCACTTGTGTCTGGCAAAGGCGCTGAAAGTGATATGATCAAACGCTGCCTGCTCGACGAAAGCGATGATAATCATATGCCGCCCAAAGGCAAACCGCAATTGAGCACCGAGCAGATCGCATTGTTATCGTGGTGGATCGATCAAGGAGCGCCCGCTGATAAAAAAGTATCTGAATTGACCGTGCCCGACCAGGTAAAACCTGCATTGGCGTCGCTTGGAGGTGGTTCGGCGACAGGAGGCTCAGGTAATGCGAAAAAACAGGAATCGGCCATTGCGACGTTGAAAGTGTCACCAGCGAAAGAGGGGGATATTCAGGCCTTGCGCAAGGCCGGGCTGATCGTCAATACATTGTCCCAAGACCAGAATCTGCTGGAAGTAAGCGCGGTGAATGCACCGCAGTTCAGCGACAAGGATATCGCATTGCTGTTGCCGGTTGCCGAGCAGGTAACCTGGCTGAAGCTGGGCGGAACGCAGATCACCGACAATGCACTGAAAGAAATCTCGAAGCTTAAAAACCTCACCAAACTACATTTGGAACACACGGGTGTTAGTGACATAGGCATTGCAGAAATCAAAGCATTACCACATTTAGAATACCTGAACCTGATCGATACCAAAGTAGGCGATGCAGGTTTTAAAAGCATAGCGACCGTGAAAAGTCTGCGCTCAGTCTATATCTGGCAATCCGCAGTAACGGATAGCGCCGTAGCACAAACCGGCAGACAAAATCCTGGCTTACAGATTGTAAGCGGTTTCAGCGCGGCCGAAGTAGCACAGTTCCTGAAAGCAGGCGATAGCACGGTAACAAAGCCGGTGGCATCTAAGAAGTAACTATACCTGACCATTCACTCATTCAAAATTAAAATGACCCGCCGGGACTTCATTAACACCGCCACTGCGGCGGGAACGTTGACCACATTTGAATCCATTGCGGAATCGAATAAGGCATCGGCGCAGTTCGAAAACAAGCTTTCATTGAAAGTACTCGGGACAAATTGGGGGTTCAAGGGAACGACCGATCAGTTTTGTGAAGCCGTCAAAAAGGAAGGTTACGACGGTATCGAAATGTGGTGGCAGGGTTCGAAAGAAAAGCAAAAGGAGCTTTTTGATGCATTAAAAAAACATCACCTCGAAATCGGTTTTCTTTGCGGATCGGGTGAAAAGGATTACCCGGCGCATTTGAATGCATTTAAATCGCAGATTAATGCTGCCACGACGGACTGGCCTGTCAAACCGCTCTATATCAATTGCCACAGCGGCCGCGACTATTTTACATACGAACAAAACAAGGCATTTATAGACCATACAACCGAAGCAAGTTCCAAAAGCGGCATTCCAATTTATCATGAAACCCATCGCGGGCGCATGCTTTTTGCGGCTCATATCTCGCGGAATTTTATTGAGAAAAATCCTGCACTGCGCCTTACCCTCGACATTTCACATTGGTGTAATGTGCATGAGAGCCTGTTGCAGGATCAGGAGGAAACCGTTCAGCTGGCATTGTCACGGGTGGGACATATCCATTCCCGGGTAGGGCACGAAGAGGGCCCGCAGGTGAACGATCCGCGTGCGCCGGAGTGGGAAGCGGCCGTGAAGGCGCATTTGGCGTGGTGGGACAAGGTGGTGGAATATAAGGTCAAAAGCGGTGAAACATTGACGGTACTGACGGAGTTCGGGCCTCCTAACTACCAGCCTACTGTGCCATTTACGCACCAGCCTCTTTCAGACCAATGGGGCATCAACGTGCATATGATGCATTTGTTAAGAAAGCGGTATTTGAAATAAAACACGACCGAAGGGGTAGACTTACATGTTCATTTTTCCCTAATTTGCAATGTTTTACAAATTAGCGAAATTATGAAAAACACACACTTCCTGTTGGCCCGGGAAGAATCCGATGTGCGTAAGGCATTCCTCGGCGCGTTTATAGCCCATATCGACGGTAGCAAGGCGACTTCCGTCAAGGATTTTCACGAAGCGATTGCCGCGGCAATGCATTTTCCAGATTACTCTGGCAAAAACCTCGATGCGTTGGATGAAATGCTGAATGACCTCGAATGGATCAAAGAGCAAAAAATCATTATTTACATTGACAAATCGGCAGAGTGGCTTTCCAAAGAGAAATCCGACGATAAAATTCTGACAATTATCGACCTCTTTGATGCTACTGCGGAAGACTGGAAATGGCTCGATGAAGAGGAGGAGGATGTTGCAAAAAAGGAACTGCAGATCATTTTCCAGGATTCTCCGCGCATCCGCACTTTGCTCGAAGATCAGGAAATTCCGTTCGATACAGTCGATTGAAAAGGGGCAATTAGTCAGTGATGGTCAGGTGTTGTCAGGATTTGAGAGGTTCTCTCATGACTGTACTTTATTATCAATGATAATAAACAAATCACTATCCCTGACCTCGAACATCCTTATGCCATTGAACATATCCTATAACCGCCAGCACGAGGAACACTGCGTACAAAATCGCAGTTAAATGCAGGTCTTTGTAAAAATACATGACCACATAGGCCGCGTCGGCGACGATCCAGATGATCCAGTTTTCGAGGTATTTGCGTGCCATCATCCATTGGCCGATCAGGCTGGCGACGGTCAGTGCGGAGTCTGCGTAGGTAAAGCTTGCATTGGTGAAGCGGCCTAGTAAGAAGCCCCAGGAGAGGGTTACGATGATAAATATTAGTCCGAATATCGGGTAAAGCTTGGCAGGCGTGAATGTAACCCGCACGCCGTCATGATTTCGTCCCCCAAATTTCCACATCCACCAGCCGTAAATGCTTGTGATAAAGTAGTAGCCCTGCAAACCCATATCGGCATATAATCTTACCTGCCAGAACACAGCCCCATACAACATCGCATTGATGATACCGAAAAACCAGCTGAGCACATTCTGGCGGGTATTGAGGTAAACGCAGATGGCACCTGTGACAAAACCAAAAATTTCGAGTATTGTCGTGGGCAGGCCGGCGAGAGAAACCGGTTGATTGAGCCAGTCGATCATGAGAATGGGGTAGTATGAAAGGTAAAAATAAAATGATATTCCGGATTTTTGAGCTGGGGTATTTCAGGCTATTTTTGCAACTCTTACATGACAGCAACAAAATTGGTACGACTGTTGTTATTAATTCTTGCCGGTCGGGAAATTCCCTGAAACGGCTTTTTGCGTTTACATTCACTGCGGCCCGGGCCGCACAGCATTTGATATATTGGAAGTTAAAGACTTATTAACGCTATATGGAGGCGACAGTTACCTGGATGTGCTGAGCACGCAGATCACCTCCAAAGATGCAGACGCTGCACATGTGCAGGTAAAGGGACTGGTAGGAAGCCTCGATGCCGTTGTTGCCGCCGCATTACAGCACAAAAGGAAATCGCCGGCAGTGTACATTCTGAGTGACAGGGAAGAGGCAGCTTATTTTCAGAATGACTTGCAGAACTTGCTCGGATCCACGGAGGTACTTTTTTATCCAACTTCTTATAAACGGCCCTACCATTATGAAGAAGTGGATAATGCGAATGTGCTGATGCGTGGCGAAATCCTGAACAAACTCAGCGCAGGTCGGAGCACACCTGTTCAGATTGTGACCTATCCCGAAGCATTGTTCGAGAAAGTAATCAACAAGCGCTCGCTTCGTGCGAATACCTTTTCGGTGAAAGTCGGCGAGAAACTTGACCCCGCATTCCTCACCGAATTTCTGAACAGTTACGGTTTTGAAATAACTGATTTTGTGTTTGAAGCCGGGCAATTCTCAGTTCGGGGTGGTATTCTGGATGTGTTTTCATTTGCCAATGAACATCCGTTCCGTATCGAACTTTTCGGGGATGAGGTGGAAAGTATCCGCTCATTCGATCCGGATACGCAGCTTTCGATCGAGAGCGCGAGGCAGATTAACATCGTACCCGATATCCAGCAAAAACTATCGCATGAAACGCGGGAGTCGTTCCTGAACTTCTTTGCCGATGAGACCGCGATCTGGTTTAAAGATGCTGAACTGACTTTGGAGGTTATTGAAAAATGTTTTGAAAGAGCCGAAAAAGCGCTGGAAGAAGTAACCGGCGGGGGCGTGCAGATTGTTTCGAACCCGCAGGAGCTTTTTGAAACGCGCCGCGGTTTTCTCAACCAGGTTAAGAAGTTCAAAACGGTTGAGTTCGGGAAGAAATCGTATTTCAAAACCGAAATGAAACTGCCTTATTCTTCGAAACCGCAGCCTTCATTTAATAAGGATTTCAAAAGGCTTTTGGATGATTTGTCTGAAAATCAATCCAAAGGTTACGTAAATATCATCGTCGCCGAGCAGCCCAAGCAGCTCGACAGGCTGGAAAGAATCTTCGAAGACCTCGATCCGTTCGTGAAATTCCGGCCAATGCACATCTCATTGCGTGAAGGTTTTGTAGACGATAACCTGAAAGTGGCCTGCTACACCGATCACCAGATTTTTGCCCGTTTTCATAAATACCGTTTAAAAGAAAAATTCAGCAAATCCAAGGCAATGACCTTGAAGGAGCTCAAATCCTTGCAGGTAGGCGATTTTGTGACGCACGTCGATTATGGGATCGGTCGCTTTGCCGGTATGGAGCGGAAAGATGTGAATGGCAAGGAGCAGGAGGCGGTGCGGCTCATTTACCGCGACAATGATTTGCTTTATGTGAGCGTACATAACCTGCACAAAATCGCCAAATATACTGGGAAAGAAGGCACGCCGCCAGCGATGAGCAAGTTAGGTTCGGGCGAATGGGAAGCCAAAAAATCGAAGGTTAAAAAGCAGCTGAAAGACATTGCGCATGAGCTGATCGCATTGTACGCCAAACGTCGCCAAGCGCCAGGGTTTCCTTTCTCGAAGGACAATTACCTGCAAGTGGAGCTGGAATCGTCCTTTATATATGAAGACACGCCCGACCAAGCGACAGCTACGGCTAATGTGAAGGATGATATGGAAAAAGGGCACCCAATGGACAGGCTGGTGTGCGGGGATGTGGGTTTTGGTAAAACCGAAATCGCGATCCGCGCGGCATTCAAGGCGGTCTGTGATAGCAAGCAGGTGGCTGTGCTCGTTCCTACGACTATCTTGGCGATGCAGCATTTCAAGACTTTCAGCGACCGCCTCGCCGATTTCCCTGCGAAAGTGGGTTACATAAACCGTTTTAAATCGACCAAGGAGATCAAGGAAACGCTGAGGGAGGCGGAGGAAGGTAAGATCGATATTCTGATCGGCACCCACCGCATTTTGAATAAAGATGTAAAATTTAAGGACCTGGGGCTGCTCGTTGTCGATGAGGAGCAGAAGTTTGGTGTGAAAGCCAAAGATCGGTTGAAAGAAATGCGTGTGAATGTGGACGTGCTGACACTTACCGCAACACCCATTCCGAGAACCTTGCATTTCTCGCTCATGGGGGCGCGCGACCTTTCGGTAATTGCCACGCCGCCGCCAAACCGGCAGCCGGTAACCACCGAAGTACACACATTCAGCGAGGAGTTTATCCGCGATGCGATCAGTTTTGAAGTACAACGGGGTGGGCAGGTATTTTTTGTGCATAACCGCGTCAATGACATCGAATCCATTGCTAATATCATCCTGCGTCTCGTTCCCGATGTGCGTATAGGCGTAGCGCACGGGCAAATGGACGGTGATAAGCTCGAAAAAGTAATGCTAAACTTTATTGAAGGGGAGTATGACGTACTGGTGTCGACCAATATCATCGAATCGGGGATCGATATTGCCAATGCGAATACTATCATTATTAACACGGCGCACATGTTCGGGCTCTCGGACCTGCACCAGATGCGCGGGCGAGTGGGGCGCTCGAATCGGAAGGCATTTTGCTATCTGCTAACCCCTTCGGTGTCGACTTTGGCGAGCGATTCCCGTAAACGTTTACAGACCCTGGAAGAATTTTCGGACCTAGGCGATGGCTTCAAAGTGGCGATGCGGGATCTGGACATTCGCGGGGCAGGTAACCTGCTGGGTGCAGAGCAGAGTGGTTTTGTGAATGATCTGGGATATGAATTATATCACAAAATGCTTGATGAGGCCGTTCAGGAGCTGAAAAGTAATGAATTCAAGGACTTGTTCGAAGGGGTATTCAGCCTGCCGAAAAAGCTGGTGCCGGACACGCAGATCGAGACCGATTTCGCTACGCTGATCCCGGATGATTATGTTAAAAATATTTCTGAAAGATTGTCGTTATATACCCGCCTCGATAATATTGCGACAGAGGATGAACTGAGTAAATTTGAAAAGGAAATTCTCGACCGTTTCGGCCCGGTGCCTCATGAAGTGCAGGATTTGCTGAAAACGGTCCGATTACGCTGGGAAGCAGAGGCTTTACAATTTGAAAAACTCACTTTGAAGAGCAATACGATGAAAGGCTACTTCGTTACTTCGCAGAATGACGAATTCTTTCAGTCGGCCAAGTTTGGGCAGGTGATTGATTACATTAAAAAACATCCGAAACAAATTTCGCTTAAAGATCAGAAGGGCAAGCTGATACTGATTTGTGAGAATGTAAAAAGCATCGATCAGGCACGCCAGATCCTTATGGAGATGACCCAATAGCTTTATAGGATTAAGTACCTGATAATTGATTTTTAGAAATAATACCGATTGATTTCATACATTTGCGGTTTCGCATACTATAAAATACCAAACACTTAAGTCACTTTAAAGCAATGATTTGCATGCAAAAGATGGGTACCCGGTCGATCGCGTTGATTCTGATTGTGTTATTGGCGGCAACTGCTTGTAGTAAAAAGAAGCCGACCAGCTTGAAACCTGGCAAAACAAGCTCAAAAACGGGCTTGGCTTACAACGGTAAAGACGGGTTCGAAGTAAAGCAATATAAAGCTTTGCCCGCCGGCCCCGACCTTGTGTATATTGAGGGTGGCCGTTTTACGATGGGTTCGCTAGAGGAGGATGTGATGACGCGCCGGGATAACCCCAAAAGAACCGTCAGTATCCAGTCTTTTTATATGGATCAGACGGAAGTGGCGAATGTTCACTACCTCGAATACCTGAATGCGGTTCAGAGAGACTCCTCGGAAGAGTTTTATGCCAAAGCGCTCCCAGATACAAACGTTTGGTTTAACGAATTGTCATTCAACGATTCATACGTAACAATGTACCTCCGTCACCCGGGCTTCCGACTTTATCCGGTAGTAGGTGTTTCATGGGTGCAGGCTAACGACTACTGCGCTTGGCGTACCGCTGCTGTTAGCTTGGCTAACAATAAGGCCGGTGCAGCTGCCGCGGGTGGTGGGAAGAAGAAAAGAGGATTCTCGTTTGGTAAGAAGAAAAAAGCAGAAGGCGAAGCAGTTGCTGCGGCACCTGATGCACCTGCTCCGCAGCTTAGAATCGAAAGTGGCTATGTAATGCCTCCATATCGCCTACCAACAGAAGCTGAGTTTGAATATGCAGCAATGGCGATGATCGGAACGCAATATTCGGACGAAAACCAGGCCAATTCAAGAATTTATCCTTGGGACGGTTCTACAATGCGTAACCCACGTGGACGTAAGCAGGGAACAATGCTGGCCAACTTCAAACGTGGTCCTGGTGACTATGCAGGTATTGCTGGTAAATCCAATGATGGCGCGATCATTACTCAGGAAATCCGCTCGTATCCTGCTAACGACAATGGTCTTTACGACATGGCTGGTAACGTAAGTGAATGGGTTTATGACGTGTACCGCCCGCTTTCCAACAGTGATGTGAACGATTTGAACTCGTTCCGTCGTGATGGTTATCAGGATGAAGCCAAAAACTATGATACCAAAAACAGCAACTCGATGGTTGACGATAAGCTGAGAGTTTACAAAGGTGGTTCATGGTCTGACGTGGCTTACTGGTTGTCCCCAGGAACCCGCCGTTACATGGATCAGGACTCGGCTACCGCAATGGTAGGTTTCCGTTGTGCGATGATCGCTACTGGAACTCACAAAGAGTAAGACTTAAAGATATTCATTCAAAATGCCGCTGTTCTTAGAATAGCGGCATTTTGTTTTTCAATGCTGCGCCAAAGCGATGGTAAGGATATGAAATTCTCTGCAGCCGGTTGCCAGTAATGTTCTCGCGCATTCTTCCAATGTGGCCCCGGTAGTGAGCACATCGTCGATCAGGATCACGCTTTTAGGCGAGAAGCCTTGTCTGATGGAAAATACACCCTGGACATTTTCCCTTCTTTCCATTTTGGTCTTACCTGTCTGAGTAGCGGTGTAGCGAACCCTTTTCAGCATTGTTCCTGACCAAGGAATGCCGGTTGCCTTGGAAAAACCTTCGGCAAGCATATCACTCTGATTGTAGCCACGCTGTTTTCGTTTTTTGTTATGTAAAGGAATGCTGAGGATAATCTCAGCATCTGGTAAATGTCCGGCGGCTCTCAGTTCCTGCCCGAACATATAACCGAGCAGAATACCTACATCCTTGTTTCCTTTGTATTTTAATGCGTGCAACAGCTTTTGAACTTTACTTCTCTTAGTAAAAAGCAGAAATGAATGCGTCGATAGGATTTCAGGCAGGTTCACAAATTTGAATTGCAAGGCTTCGTTATTGAGTCCGCCAATGCCGACACGCGGCAGTGAGATACGGCAAAGCGTGCAAATGGTCGCTTCATTACCTTGCAATGTCTGATCACAGCTTTCGCAGCAACGGGGGAAAAGTAGGTCGGCGAAATCACGGACGAGTTGTTTCAGGTTCATTTTTCCAAGTTTTCAAGGTGAATTTCAAGCTGTCTGAATACCTTTGCACGACAAACACCAATCGCCGCCCATGACAACGTTGATCGTAAATGCACAGGTCGTAAATGAAAACCAGGTTCAATATTTAGACGTAATAATTGAAAATGGTCACATTAAAAAAATCGGAAAGGACTTGCAGCATACAGCGGCCGACCGCGTGATCGACGCGAAAGGGCTTTACCTGATGCCAGGCGTGATCGACGACCAGGTGCATTTCAGGGAACCTGGACTTACGCACAAAGCAAATATCTACACAGAATCGAAAGCGGCCGTTGCCGGAGGGGTTACTTCCTTTATGGAAATGCCCAACACTGTACCAAATACGTTGACGCAGGAATTGCTCGAAGACAAATACCAGATCGGCGCTAACACTTCGCTCGCGAACTACTCTTTTTTTATGGGTGCCTCGAACGACAATTACAATGAGGTAATGCGCACCGATCCGACGCAGGTTTGCGGGATTAAGATATTCATGGGCTCTTCGACAGGCAATATGCTCGTCGATGCGCCTGAGGTGCTGGAAAAACTCTTCGCCAACGCGCCCTGCATTATCGCGACGCATTGCGAGGATGAGCCTACGGTGAAAGCTCGAATGGCTTATTTTAAAGATAAATACGGTGATAATGTGCCATATGACATCCATGCATTGATCAGAAATGAAGAAGCGTGTTTGAAATCGTCCACTTTTGCGAGTTCACTTGCCCATAAGCACGGGACGAGGTTGCACATTCTTCATATTTCCACAGGCGACGAAGTGCATTTATTCGAAATAGGGAACCGCAGCAATGGTGAGATTCTGCTCGCAAACGGCCAGCCGAAACTCGTTACTGCCGAAGCGTGCGTTCATCATCTGTGGTTCGATGCAGAAGATTACCGGACATTGGGTAACAAGATCAAATGCAACCCGTCCATCAAAGCGCCACATCATAAGGAAGCAATTTTACAAGCTGTGTTAGATAATCGTATCGACGTTATTGCAACTGACCATGCGCCGCACACCATCGAAGAAAAGGCGCAACATTACTGGCAGGCACCATCGGGGTTACCACTCGTTCAGCACACTTTAAATGTAATGTTGGAATTAAGTAAAACGGGTAAGATCTCGATTGATCGCGTCGTAGAGAAAATGAGCCACGCAGTAGCGGATCTCTTCGATATCGAAAATCGCGGTTACATTCGGGAAGGCTATTGGGCAGATTTGGTCCTCGTTGATTTGAATGCCAGGACTCGGGTAGAATCTTCAAATATCTACTCCAAATGTGGCTGGTCACCGTTTGAAGACACTGAATTTCATTCACGCATTACCCACACATTTGTGTCGGGACACCTTGTTTACGCGAATGGGCAATTTGATGAAACGGTGAAAGGAAAGCGGTTAACGTTTAGCCGCTAAGTAATCGTAGTAATATCCGATTATGTTCAGGTCGGCCTCTGTCCAATCGAGAGCAGGCAGGTCGGCGGGGTCCATCCAGAGAATTTGCTCGTGCTCGGTCAAAATAAAATCAATTCTGTCGACCTTGCACACAAACGGTACCAGCACGATCTCTCGCCAACCCTGGTCTTTGGAAGTTTCCGGAAGTTTATCAATGATTTGGACGGCTACATTGAGTTCTTCCATGATTTCACGGAATAATGCCTGCTCGTCTGTTTCGCCTTTTTCGAGTTTCCCACCGGGAAATTCCCATTGAAGGGGGAAGGACAATGCCGCGCTACGCTGCCCGGCGAGTACTTTTCCATTATGTTCAATCACAGCACAGGGCACTCTCACTACCAACTTTTCGGAAACCAGTACTTCAATCATAGGAGGCGGTTACGCTAATTCACCGCAAAATTACTATTTCTAATCTAAACTTGTATGTGATTGCTAAAACTTCTTAAAAAGTTAACGCTCAGAACAATTCGCCGGAACGATGCCGTGGCAAAATGCCAAGGTGCTTGAATGCTTTCTCAGTCACTTCCCGTCCGCGGGAAGTCCGCTTCATATAACCCTCCTGGATCAGGAATGGTTCGTAAACCTCCTCTATCGTTTCCGCTTCTTCCCCACAAGCCGTCGCAATGGTGGATAAGCCCACAGGCCCGCCTTTGAATTTGTGAATTATGGTGTTCAAAATGCGGTTATCCATTTCATCAAGGCCGTTTTGATCGACATCCAATGCCTGCAACGCCATTTCTGCAATAGCTACCGTAATGCGGCCATTGCCTTTTACCTGGGCAAAATCGCGAGTACGGCGGAGCAGGTTATTGGCAATACGCGGCGTTCCGCGGCTGCGGCGGGCTATTTCGAAGGCAGCATCTTCTTCGAGCGGCGTTCCGAGAATGGCAGCCGAACGTTTAAGAATCGACGTAAGCAGCTGTGCATCGTAATATTCCAGCCTTGCATTGATCCCGAACCTCGCACGCAAGGGCGACGTGAGCATGCCCGCACGCGTGGTTGCGCCGATGAGCGTAAAAGGATTAAGGCCGATCTGGATGCTCCGCGCATTAGGTCCGCTGTCCAGCATGATGTCGATCTTGTAATCTTCCATCGCCGAATACAGATATTCTTCTACAACCGGGTTCAACCGGTGGATTTCATCTATAAAAAGGACGTCGTGTTCCTGTAAATTGGTAAGCAAGCCGGCAAGGTCGCTGGGCTTGTCGAGGACGGGGCCGGAGGTGATTTTAATCCCTGAACCGAGTTCGTTGGCAATAATATTGGAAAGCGTCGTTTTGCCCAACCCCGGAGGTCCATGCAGGAGCACATGGTCGAGGGCCTCACCGCGCTGGCGGGCGGCCTGCACGAAGATTTTCAGGTTTTCAAGAATCTTGTCCTGCCCGGTAAAATCGTCGAAAGATAAGGGCCGCAATGCGCGCTCGATCTCTTTTTCGGTATTCGAAAGGGTTTCTTTATCTCCGGAAAGATAATCCTGGCGCATAGTCGGTTGAATAGACAGTGAAAACCAGTCGTCCGGTTGCGCGGACGGCTGGTTCGTTATATTTAGTCAAAAATAATTGTTTTAATCTGCAAAGGAAAGCCTAGCGGATTACCATCACCGATCCGCGCTTTACGATTGGATTGCGTTCAGGGTAATACAGAGCCTCGTAGGAAAGCACGTAAGGATAACTTCCCGGTTGAACTTTCAGGCCTTTGTAAGTTCCGTCCCAGCGTGCCTCGATATCCGTAGTAGCGTAAATAACCTCGCCCCACCGGTTGTAGATGCGTATGGAGAAGTTGGTATAATAGGCCCCGAATATTTCAAGAATCTCATTATGTCCTTCGCCATCAGGCGTAAAGGCATCCGGAATAAAGAATCGCGGCTCGCATTTGTCTATCACTTCGGTCGATTGCTCGGTTACGCATCCTTCCCTGTTGGTGGCGCGTACAATGTATTTCCCTTCCTGATTCACCGTAATTGTGCGTGTGGTATCGCCCGAATTTGGCCAGAGATACGAATAAGGCCCTTGTCCGGCAGCATCAAGAATCACCGATTGTCCATCCGGAATACAAATGAAATTTTCAGGTGCAAGGCCAAGGATGGGTGATGGAAGCTCGCCAACCTGGATTGTATCGGAATTGTAGCAATCGTTTCTGTCTTTCACAATCACATAATATTGGCCAGGCTTACCGATCGTCACCTCCCGGGTATCTTCGCCGGTATTCCATTTATATTCGATCCAGCGGTCGCTTTGGACACGCAGGACAATAGAGCTGTCGCGGCATAATGTGGTATCCGGACCGATCGAAAATTCCGGCGGCTTGCGTAGTATGATTTGAATGGTGTCGGCAGCATAGCAATCGCCTTGTGGGCCGTTGAATGCGACAGCGATGTATTGGCCGGTTGTGGTGGCATTATAAGTTCTTCCACGTCCAACCACCCGTCCGCGGCTGATCCACGCATACACTTCGGCATTCACCTTCATGTCCAGAGGTACAAACGCGCCGCAAGTGTCTTTGTCCGGTCCGAGGTCGATATTCGAAGGAGTTTCGTAAATAGTGATTTCCTGAACGATCGTGGTGTCGGTACATTTATTGGTGGCGCGCATGGCTACCATGTACTTGCCTGGTTGTGTGTAGGTATAAGTTGCCTGTTGCTGCTTGGATGGGGCAGTAAATGAGCCGTTTCCAAGAAAATCCCACGAATACATATCTTCAATAGGATCGCACATTGGGCTGGCCTGGAATGTCGTCGGCTCATTCGTACAAAATCCGTCGGCTTCAAACCCGGGGCCTTGCGATTCCTGCGTGAAATCCTGTACCATATTCGGTAAGCCCAGCTGGCTCTTTTTGCCACCCAGGTTCACACCGTCGCGTTCGTAATCTACACCTGTCAGCGAGTTTCCTTCCGGTTCGCCAATGACGGCGAGGTATTCACTGCCCTCAATGGCCATGTAAATCCGGCCGTCCGGCCCGAACTGCAATGCGCCGTATTTCTGGGTTGCCGAGCTGTCGATAGTAATGGCTGTCTCGGTGACAAGGCTGTCAGGAAGGGATAAATCGTATTGTTTCAACAGGGAGCTCGTGCCGTTTTCACCCTGGAACGACACATACATTTTTTCGCCGCTCGGCGAAAATTCGATACCGTAGGCAATCGGCGGCGCAGGGCCTAGATCCATTGTTTTCTTGTAGGTTAATGTACCCGTCGAATCATTGAAACTGAACAGTTCTACATAATTTCGTGCCGGGCCGGGAATCACCACTGCAAGCTGGCGTTCGCCAGTAGTGCTATCGGGCGATGAAAATTTCATGTAACCCTCAGCTTTGTTGGTACTGTCATGCGCCATACCTAACTCAGGAGCGCTTACTTCAACGAGGCCGCCTTCAGTAGCATGGAAAATGCGGAATTTATTGGTGCCGTAATCGTGCGAAACCACCCAATAGGTGCTGTCGCGGTCGTTCCGAACAGAAGCGATGCGCTCGGTAGTAGGCTGTTGCAGGGTGGTGTTTTGTTCGATGATCTGGCCTTTGCCATTATTCAGGCGCATATCCACTACGTTCACGGTCAGCAGCTTTTCACCGTTGATTTCCGTAGTCGTGAATACATTATATAAATACTCACACCCCTTACAAGTTGGCTGCGGCACGATTAATACGGACTGCGTGGAGTTGGGGCTCCCCTTCATGGGCGCACAGGGCCCGAAACTACACGTCATTTCATCTCCGTCCTTATTCCATACCTTGATACCGTCGGAGTAAAAGAGCAGTTGGCCTTTGGAATTGGCTATGGATGAGGTTCCTTCGGGAGTATTCAACTTGCCGTCCGTCAGTGGACTTGGCGGTGTATTCGAAAAATCAAGCCCGGCATTACCCCCAAAATACCATTTGGCACCTTCCTGTGCCTGAGGCTCCATACAAATCTTGACATTGATGCGATCCTGGATTTTACAGCCATTAGGCAGGATTACTTCCACCGAATAACAACCTGAACTGTCGACATTCAATGTCTGGGTCGTGTCGCCTTTGGGATACCAAATATACTTGGCGCCATCCGGTGCGCCATTGGGATAAGGATCGAGAATCAATGTATCTCCTTTACAGATTGTTGTGTCTGTTTTCCATTCCTGGAATTGTGGCGGTAGCTCACCGATTTGAACCACTTGAGAAACAGTTTGGTTAGTTCCGTTTGCTAAAGTCCTTACCAAAGTAACCGTGTATGAGCCGGGAGCCATGTAGGAATGTTGTGGATTGCGGCGGGAATCTGTGGCAGCGCCGTCGCCGAAACTCCAACGCCAGGCTCTGGCAGTACTTACCGTATCCCTAAATGAAGTAGAATCAGCCTCGCAGTCGGGGTTCTGCATGCATTGTCCTTGCACCACAAATTGGGCCTGAACTTGCTGGCACACCGAGGTGAACAGCATGAGCAGACAAAGGACATAAAAAAAGTGTTGGTACTTATTATAAAATCGCCCCATGTTTCGTTACTTGTTCAAACACCCCTAGCCGTCTCATAAAATATTCAGATTACCCGACATTACTAACGAAAATAAAATGTTAAAATTTTGTGCGGTAATGTCGTAAAAACCACTCTTATTTGAATATTAATACGCAATTTGATGATATTTTGTGAAATTAATCAGGTAAATTTTTTGCGCCAGGAACGTGGCCGTATTTCAAGATAACGGCAAGCCAACAAATCTATGATCAAGCGTTTACTTCCTCTTTTTTTACTGACACTGCTTTGCCTGAAAGGTTGGAGCCAGGACCCGCAATTTTCGCAGTTCTACGCCAATCCTCTATACCTGAACCCGGCATTGGCAGGAGGGGCTCTGGCGCCACGTGCGACCATCAATTACCGCAATCAGTGGCCTTCATTGTCGGCCAACTTTGTGACGACTTCCATTGGCGCTGATATGTTCCTGCCGAACTTCAATAGCGGTGTCGGTGTGTTGGTAACGATGGATAGCCAGGGGTTGGGCAACCTGAAATCCACCGAGGCAGCCTTACAATATTCTTATCAGATACAATTTAATGAACTTACCTCTCTTCGGCTTGGTATTCAGGGGGGAATCGCTTCACGCACACTCGATTATTTCGGACTTACATTCGGGGACCAATACAATAATGGCGGATTGACCGGGCAGCCTTCGGAGGATCCGTTCGCTAAAGGTGGGCCTAATGTGTTCTATGCGGATTTCGGTGCCGGGGCTATGCTTTATTCGGATTGGTATTGGGCAGGCGTTTCGGCGCACCACCTCAACCGCCCTAACCAGGCATTCTCTGATCTTACAGAAGCGCGCCTTCCCGTAAAGGCGAGCTTGCAAGCCGGTTTGCGCATTCCTTTTGCAGGGTATACGTTCCTGGGAGATGAAATCGACAAGGAAAAGACAATCTCGCCTGCGATTATGTACAAAAAGCAGGGCAAATACGATCAGTTCGATGCCGGTATGTATGTCACCCTCGAGCCGCTTGTGCTTGGGGCATGGTACCGTGGAATCCCATTCAAAAAATATGAGCAGAATATCAACAACCACGAGTCGCTGATATTCCTCGCGGGGTTCCGTCAGGATAAATTCTCCATCGGTTATAGCTACGATCTTACTATTTCTACCTTAGGCGCTGGCAGCGGCGGCGCGCACGAAATATCCCTTTCTTACGTGTTCGCGCCTTTGGATTCGAAACCGAAGCGTCCGAAAGCACGCAAGCGTCAGCTTTCTTGTCCTAAGTTCTGATTACTTCGAAAAAAATTAGTGGTTAGGTGCATAGGGTAAACTTGGTTTGGCAAGGTCTTTTCAGGTGGTTATCCACTTAAAAAATGATGCTTAAACAACATGCTTAACTACCGAAACCTCAATGTTCTTTTCACCCTGTTGATGCTCACAGTTGCCTTAAGCACCGTTGCTGCGCCACCCAAAAGGGAGTTTTACGAAATCAAAATTTACCATCTTAAAAATGCTGAGCAGGAATCTCGTGTAGAGGCTTTCCTGAAAGACGCTTATGTTCCCGCTGCCCACCGTGCAGGGATCAAGAATGTGGGTGTTTTCAAACCAGTGGCCAGCGACACCACAGCCGGAAAGCTGATTTACGTGCTCACGCCGCTGAAATCCCTCGACCAACTTCTTGCATTGCCGAAAACGCTGGATAAAGATGCGTCCTATGCATCCGCAGGCAAAGATTACATCGATGCGAACTACAAAAACGCCCCTTATGCTCGTTTTGAGTCAATCGTCCTGCAAGCATTTACGAGTGCGCCAATGCTTACGAAGCCCAATCTAACTGGTCCGAAAAGCCAGCGGGTGTATGAATTACGCAGCTATGAAGGCCATACCGAGAAAATTTACCAGAATAAGGTGAAGATGTTCAACGACGGAGGAGAAGTTCCGTTGTTCAAACGGCTCGGTTTCAATGCAGTATTCTATGCTGAGGTAATCGCTGGAAGCCACATGCCGAACCTAATGTACATGACTACTTTTGAGGATAAAGCATCCCGCGATGCGCATTGGAAATCGTTCAGCGACGATGCCGAGTGGAACAAATTGAAAGTAAATCCGGAGTACCAGAACAACGTCTCAAAAAACACCAGCTTCTTCTTGTATCCCACCGATTATTCGGATATATAGCATCTGAAACGGTTCATGTCATCTAAAAATGATGAATTGGCAGGTTCCGTTCAGGACAAGCCGGTTCATCATTTCTTTGTTTAAACACCAATATTATGAAAGCCGCTATTTTAAAAAATCTTCATGAGCCGCTGGTGATTGAAGATGTGCAGAAGCCTAATCCAGGCCCGGGAGAAGTGCTAGTTGAGGTAAAAGCCGCGTCGCTGAACCACCGCGATGTTTGGATACAAAAAGGACTTTATCCCAGGATCACGACGCCTATTATTCCCGGTTCCGACGGCGCGGGTATTGTAACAGAGGTGGGCGATGGGGTAGCCAAAAGCTGGATTGGAAAGGAAGTGATCATTAATCCTTCCCAAAACTGGGGTGATAATCCTGATTTTTACGGTGATGATCATAAAATCCTCGGCCTGCCCGACAATGGGACATTTGCAGGGTATGTGAAAACCGAGGCCAGATACCTGGCGGAAAAGCCTGCGCATTTGTCTTTTGAAGAGGCGGCTTCATTGCCGTTGGGCGCCCTTACAGCATGGCGCTCGCTGATGACACGTGGCCGGTTCAAAGCAGGCGACCGGGTGCTGGTGACAGGCGCGGGCGGTGGTGTGGCGCTTTTTGCCTTTCAGTTTGCGATTGCAGCGGGGGCGGAGGTTTGGGTAACATCCGGGTCAGACGAGAAAATACAGAAGGCGATCGAAATGGGCGCGAAAGGAGGGATCAATTACAAAAACCCAACCTGGTTCCGCGACCTGCTCGTGAAAGCCCGCGGGCCAAAAAAAGGCTATTTCAATGTGATTATCGATAGCGCAGGCGGCCCCGGCTTTGCCAAGCTGATTGACATTGCTGCGCCCGGAGCGCGCATTTGCTTCTACGGTGGCGGCACGGGCAACATTACCGACATTGTGCCTGCGAAAGTCTTCTTTAAACAGCTCAATATCCTGGGCAGCACCATGGGTACCGAGCAGGAATTTGCGGATATGGTGCAGTTCATCGCTGAAAAGCAGATCGTGCCGGTGATCGATAAGGTATTTCCGCTGGAAGAAGCCGAACAGGCGCTTCGTTACATGGACTCCGGGCAGCAGTTCGGCAAGATCGTCCTTGCGGTGTGACGCCTATTTGCGCACTGCTTCGATCGCGCCGCGAACGCTTCCATATTTATCGAGGAGCGATTGTGCCTCGTTCGGTGAGATATTCAGTTCATCTATAATCATATTTAATGCCCGGTTGACCAGTTTTTCGTTGGTGAGCTGCATATCGACCATTTTGTTTCCCTTCACTTTGCCCAGGCGGATCATTACCGAGGTGGAAATCATATTCAATGCCAGTTTTTGAGCTGTGCCCGATTTCATCCGCGTGCTTCCGGTCAGAAATTCGGGGCCAACTACTATTTCAACCGGATATTCGGCAGCCTTGGCCACGGCTGAGCCATCGTTGCAAACGACGCAGCCCGTCAGCAAACCGGCATTGCGCGCTTCGTTTAACCCGCCAATAACATAAGGCGTGCGACCCGAGGCGGCAATGCCTATTAATGTATCATTTTCATTTGGAGCGTAAACGGCCAGATCTTTCCATGCCTGATTCCAATCGTCTTCCGCATTTTCCACCGCCTTGCGGATCGCAGTGTCACCGCCAGCAATAATCCCGACCACGAGATCGAACGGCACTCCAAACGTAGGAGGGCATTCCGAGGCATCCACGACGCCCAATCTTCCGCTCGTTCCCGCACCAATGTAGAATAGCCGGCCCCCTATTTTCATCCTTGGCACGATCTGTTCCACCAATGCTTCAATCTGCGGAATAGACTTTTCTACGGCATGAGGCACTGTCTGATCCTCGCGGTTGATAGATGTCAGAATGTCGCCGACACTCATTTTTTCGAGATGGTTATAATTGGAAGGCGATTCGGTAGTCATCATGTCATTCGTCGTTTGTGAAATTCAAAATTAAATGTTTTCCCATAACCTTTAAGCACCGGGAGGAAATTTGGTATTTATCATAGATTAATAACAAAAAATGCTTTGAATGTTTGGAAAATAAAAAGAATGGCTTCTAATTTGTAACACCAAGTCAGAAACAGCGAAAATTCGCTAGACTTAAATGTTACGCTGATGAAATTAACATTGATCGTCCTAGTCCTACTAATTGTCACGCCCTGGGCGTGAGTGGGATGATCGCACATATCTGGCACCTCACTCACCCACCGAGTGGGGTGTTTTTATTTTAATTACAATCATTCACCATGGCGACAGAATTAAACAGATTTTCAAAGACCCTTACCCAGGAAGTAACCAACCCGGCCGCGCAGGCAATGCTCTACGGAATCGGGTTAAAGGAAGAAGATTTTGTTAAACCTCAAATCGGAATTGCGAGCACAGGTTATGAAGGTAACCCTTGCAACATGCACCTCAACGGCTTATCGGTATACGTAAAGCAAGGTGTGACGGCTAACGACATGGTGGGCCTGATTTTCAATACGATCGGCGTTTCGGACGGTATGACCAACGGTAACGACGGCATGCGTTACTCGCTGCCAAGCCGTGACATTATCGCGGATTCCATTGAAACGGTTGTTGCTGCGCAATGGTACGACGGCGTAATCGCCGTGGTCGGTTGTGACAAAAACATGCCTGGCGCCATTATGGCCATGGCACGTCTCGACCGTCCTGCCATCATGGTATATGGTGGAACGATCCGTTCCGGACATTATAAAGGACAAAAACTCGACATCGTTTCGGCATTTGAAGCATTAGGTAAGAAGTTCGCCAACAATATTTCCGACGAAGACTATAAAGGAATAATCCAGAACTCGATCCCTGGCCAGGGTGCTTGCGGCGGTATGTACACGGCTAACACCATGGCTTCCTCTATCGAGGCAATGGGGTTCAGTTTGCCATTCAGCAGCTCCTACCCCGCCACGCACGAAGGCAAGCAGGAAGAATGTAAGAAGATCGGCGCGGCAATGAAGAACTTGCTCGAACTGAATATTACCCCAAAAGATATTATTACTAAAAAGTCGCTGGAAAACGCGCTGACGGTGGTAATGGCACTCGGCGGCTCCACCAATGCGGCATTGCATTACCTGGCAATCGCCCGCTCAGCCGGACTTCCTCTGACATTGGACGACATCCAGGCGATTTCGGACCGCACACCGTTTATCGCCGATTTGAAACCGAGCGGTAAATATTTCATGGAGGACATCCTGGAAATCGGTGGTGTACCAGCTGTTACCAAATATTTGTATTCCAAAGGGCTGATCCACGGAGATTGCATCACGGTAACTGGTAAAACAGTGGCTGAAAACCTTGCAGAAATACCGGATTTAAATTTTGAAACCCAGAAAATGGTGTTCCCGATCGAAACGCCGATCAAATCCTCGGGACACATTCAGATCCTTTACGGTAACCTCGCCCCGAATGGTTCGGTAGCCAAAATTACTGGTAAAGAAGGTCTGACCTTCGATGGCGAAGCGAAAGTATGCGAGCACGAATCGGAGATTATCGACATGCTTTCCAAAGGTGAAATCAAAGCAGGCCACGTGGTGGTAATCCGTAATGCGGGTCCGAAAGGCGGTCCGGGCATGTCGGAAATGCTGAAACCAACTTCCGCAGTAATGGGAGCGGGACTGGGCGATAAAATCGCATTGATCACCGATGGCCGTTTCTCGGGCGGTACCCACGGTTTCGTGGTGGGCCACATTACGCCGGAAGCATTCGAAGGCGGACCGATCGCATTGGTGAAAGACGGCGACCGCATCAGTATCGACGCCAACACCCGCCAACTGACATTGCACATTTCCGACGAAGAACTGGCCACCCGCAAAGCAGCCTGGGTACAACCCGAGCCACGCTTTACCAAAGGAATGCTGGGAAGATATATCAGAACCGTGAAATCAGCCAGCGAAGGCTGCGTGACTGACGAAGCGTAAACATTGAACATTATGTCGGAAGGGAAATTCAAATTGGATAGAACGGCCTTCCATGCCGGGACGCATTCGCAGACTGAAAAGCATGATGCAAAAACGCAGCCGAAAACCTTCAAGGAGAGATTGGAAGCGGCGCATGGGAAGCAGCAGGAAGGCCGAGAGATATAAATGACATTGAGAATCTTGAAAATTCATCCGACTAAATAAATATAGAGTCATGGGATTTAATGAAAATCAAACTGCAACAATTCAGGCTTCGGAACCGGTGGTTTCGGTGGCTAAACCGGAGCTGATCAATGGCTCGCATGCGGTCATCCAGTCGCTGATCGCCGAGGGGGTCCAAACCATTTTCGGATATCCGGGCGGGGCGATTATGCCGGTGTACGATGCGATTTATGACTATCAGGACCAGGTCCATCACATTCTCGTGCGCCACGAGCAGGGTGCTGCCCATGCAGCCGAGGGTTTTGCCCGCATTTCGGGTGAAGTGGGGGTTTGTCTCGTAACGTCGGGTCCCGGTGCTACCAACCTGGTAACAGGCATCGCAGATGCGATCATCGACTCTACGCCGATGGTCTGCATTATCGGTCAGGTTGCCTCGCATTTACTCGGTACGGATGCATTTCAGGAAACGGACGTCATGGGGATTACCATTCCGATTACGAAATGGAACTACCAGGTGACCAATGCCGATGAAATTCCGGAGATCATTGCGAAGGCTTTTTATATTGCCAAATCCGGTCGGCCGGGGCCTGTACTGATCGACATTACAAAGGACGCGCAGCAAAAACTGATGACGAAGCCTTTTGTACATAAGAAAATTGAAACATTACTGAGCTACCACCCCCGTATTTCCCCGAAAGACGAGCAACTGGCGGCAGCGGCGAAGCTGATCAATCAGTCGAAACGCCCGTTCCTGTTTGTAGGGCATGGCGTGCAGATTGCTGGTGCAGAGCAGGAATTGATCCGATTCGTTGAAAAAACAGACATTCCGGTCGCTTCAACGTTGCTTGGGCTTTCTTCGATATCTGTTGACCATCCTAATTATGTGGGCTGGCTCGGAATGCACGGAAACTATGGTACCAACGTGCTGACTAATCAATGCGACCTCATTATCGCCGTCGGAATGCGTTTCGACGACCGCGTAACTGGTGATTTGAGCCGCTATGCGAAACAGGCAAAGGTCATTCACATCGAAATTGATCCGGCGGAAATTGACAAGATCGTGAAAGCGGACGCTCCGGTAGTAGGGGATGCCAAAAGAGCATTGGAATTGCTGCTTCCATTGGTGAATCAAAACAATCACGAGGCCTGGAAAGCGGAATTCAAGAAATACGACGCGATTGAAGACCTGAAAATTACGCAGCCGGAACTCGCGCCAACGACCGAGAAGATCAAAATGGCGGAAGTTATCCGCACGCTCTCCGATAAAACCAAAGGCGAAGCCGTGATTGTGGCGGATGTAGGCCAGCACCAGATGATGACTGCGCGTTATTATCAGTTTAAAAAACCGAGCTCGTTCATTACTTCAGGTGGTTTGGGAACAATGGGTTATGCATTGCCGGCATCATTCGGAGCCAAAGTGGCTGCGCCGGATCGTGAAGTAGTGGCTATTATTGGCGACGGTTGCTTTCAGATGACCATTCAGGAGCTTGGTACCATCGCCCAAAGCGGTCTGCCGGTGAAGATTATCATTTTGAATAACAACTTCCTCGGAATGGTACGCCAGTGGCAACAGCTTTTCCACCAGAAACGCTATTCGTTCGTGGAGCTGCAAAACCCTGATTTTATTACGATAGCCAAAGGTTTCGGCATCGATGGCCATACCTGCGCACAGCGTGAAGACCTGCATGCGTCACTGGACAAAATGCTCGCTTCCGACAAGCCTTACCTGCTGGAAGTATTGGTTGAAAAAGAAGAAAACGTGTTCCCGATGGTGCCGACGGGCGCTTGCGTAGCCGATATCCGTTTGGAATAATATAAAAGAGGAAGAAACTATGACATCATACACCATTTGTGTCTTTACGGAGAATTCAATCGGTATTCTCAACAAGATCACGACGATTTTCACCCGTAGAAGGATCAATATCGAAAGTCTCACCGTTTCGGAGACTGAGCGTAAGGGTATTTCCCGCTTCACGATTGTCATCCGTAGCGAGTCACGCGAGTCGGTAGAAAAGCTGGTCCGCCAGATCCGGAAGATCATTGAAGTGCTCGCCGTTTTTGGTTATCTCAATGAAGACATTGCCTACAACGAGATCGCGTTGTTCAAGGTGTCGACGCCTATCGGTGCGAAACCCCTCGATATCGAGACGATCAACAAGGTTTATAAAGCCTGGGTGGTTTACTGGCACCTTACTTACGTGATCATCCAAAAGACCGGTACCGAAGAGGAGATCTTCGAATTTTTCGACTATATCAAACCACACGAAATCCTCGAATTCGTCCGCTCGGGCCGTGTGGCGGTTAGCAAATCGCCTCAGACACTGGTAGATTATCTGCCGGAGGCCGAGTGGGAGTATTATCAATAGTCGGTCAACTTTTAGTAGTATTGCTTTTTAATTCGTAGTAAATCAATAATCCAATCAATAATCAATGGCAAAATTAAATTTCGGCGGGGTCGAAGAAGAAGTAGTAACCCGTGAAGAATTTCCACTTGAAAAAGCACGTGAAGTACTTTCTACTGAAACTATCGCTGTAATTGGTTACGGCGTACAAGGCCCAGGCCAAAGCTTGAACATGCGTGACAACGGTTTCAATGTAATCGTTGGTCAGCGTAAAGGTGGTAAGTCCTGGGACAAAGCCGTTGCTGACGGATGGGTGCCGGGCGAAACGCTTTTCGACATTGAAGAAGCGCTTTCAAAAGGAACCATCATTTGCTATCTTCTTTCTGACGCTGCTCAGATCGAACTTTGGCCGACTGTGAAGAAACACCTTACTGCCGGAAAATCACTGTATTTCTCACACGGCTTCGGTGTAACTTATAAAGATCAGACTGGCATTGTTCCTCCTGCTGATGTAGATGTGTACCTCGTTGCACCAAAAGGATCGGGAACATCACTGCGCCGTTTGTTCGTAGAAGGAAAAGGCTTGAACTCTTCTTTCGCGGTATTCCAGGATGCAACTGGCAAAGCGCGTGAAAAATGTATCGCAATGGGTATCGGAGTAGGTTCAGGTTACCTGTTCGAAACTGATTTCTACCGTGAAGTAACGTCTGACCTTACCGGCGAGCGCGGAACTTTGATGGGTGCTATCCAGGGTATTTTTGCTGCACAATATGAAGTGTTGCGTTCAAACGGCCACACGCCGTCAGAAGCATTCAACGAAACAGTGGAAGAATTGACGCAGTCGTTGATGCCATTGGTTGCTGAAAACGGAATGGACTGGATGTATGCCAACTGCTCTACTACGGCGCAGCGTGGTGCATTGGATTGGTGGAAACCTTTCCGTGACGCTACCAAGCCTGTTTTCGAACAACTTTACAACTCTGTAAAAAGCGGCGAGCAAGCTACAATCTCCATCACCCGCAACTCACAACCTGATTATCGCGTGAAACTGGAAGAAGAACTGGCAGAACTCCGCGAGTCAGAAATGTGGCAGGCAGGTTCCACTGTACGCGGTCTCCGTCCGGAACGTAGCTAATTCTTTGCCCCGGACTTAAGTCCGGGGCTATTGATAAAAATGGAGCTTTGCAAACAGCAAAGCTCTTTTCATTAATACTCATGACCACCACCCATTCACTCCCGACATTAGACAATATCTTCCTCGCTGCTGAGCGCCTGCGCGGCGTGATCAACCACACACCGATTTTTTATAACGCACACCTTTCCGAACAATATGGGGCCAACATTTACCTCAAAAGGGAAGATTTACAAACCGTTCGCTCCTATAAGATCCGGGGAGCTTACAACAAAATGGCAAGCATGAGTGCGGAGGCCCTTGCGGGTGGGATCGTGTGTGCGAGCGCCGGCAACCATGCGCAAGGCGTTGCCTATGCTTGTCGGAAAATGGAAGTAAAAGGGGCTATTTTCATGCCTACCACCACGCCGGCGCAAAAAGTAAAGCAAGTAAGGTTGTTTGGCCAGGAATGGATTGAAATCCATTTGGTAGGAGATACTTATGACGATGCCTACCATGCTTCAATGATTTACCGGGACAGCACGAATGCCGTTTTCGTGCATCCATTCGATGATTTGCAGGTGATCGAGGGCCAGGGAACAGTTGGTCTGGAAATTTTCAAGGATGCTGATTTCAAGATCGATTTCTTGTTAATGGCGATCGGTGGCGGCGGGCTGGCATCGGGGATTTCAACGGTTTTTAAACAACTTTCGCCCAAAACACAACTCATAGGCGTAGAACCGGAAGGCTCGCCGACCATGCACAGATCCATTCAGGAAGGGCATGTGGTGACTTTGGAAAATATTGATAAATTCGTCGACGGAGCCGCCGTAAAACGTGCAGGCGACCTTACATTCGAAGTGTGTAGCAAGAGTTTGAACCAAATCCTGCTCGTACCGGAGGGGAAAGTCTGCTCCTCTATTTTGCAGCTTTACAATGAAGAAGCAATCGTTGCCGAACCGGCCGGCGCATTAACAGTAGCTGCATTGGACCTGATCCGCGAAGATATTAAGGGTAAAAATGTAGTCGCACTCATCAGTGGAGGCAATAACGACATCACACGCACAGAAGAAATCAAAGAGCGCTCCTTGCTCTATGAAGGGTTGAAGCACTATTTCATTATCCGCTTCCCGCAGCGTTCTGGTGCATTTCGCGAATTCCTGAATGTGCTCGGGCCGAATGATGATATTGCCCGTTTTGAGTATGTAAAGAAAACCAACCGCGAACAAGGGCCTGCTTTGGTTGGGATTGAATTAAAGAATCGGGAAGATTTTGATCCGCTGATCGAACGAATGGATGCAAACCGGGTGGTTTATGAGTATCTGAATGATCAGCCGGATTTGTTTCAGTTTATGGTTTAAGTTTATCTCTATCATTTAAATGTCTTTGCTTTTACAAAACAGAATTGGCCATTGGATCATCTGCACCATTATTGCCAGCTTGTCTTCATTGCAGGGATTTGGTCAGGGAAGAGTATTAGAAGGGGTTGTGATTTCTCCCAAAGGGGATTCGATCAAAGGGTTTATTCGCTACGATAGCTGGGAATCCAGCCCCATGGCAATCGATTTTTCGCAGGCGGAAAATGGGCCATTCGAGAAGATAGGTCCTGATTTAGCAGGACGATTTTTTATTACATCATTGAAAGAGAATTACGTTAGTAAGAAAATTGGGATACTCAATATTGACCCTAGCAAAACATACGATATAGCGCCTTCTTTCGAAGCAAAGGATTCTCTAACCGTTTATTTGCGGGAAGTAACGTCGGGCCCCAAAGCAACTTTGCTAGAATATCTTGATTTGACAGAGAAATCACATTTTTTTCTTGAAAAGGATGGAAAGTTGACTGAACTGCTATATTATCCTTTTTACAGATTGATCCGTGGAAGAAAATATCTCATTCAATACGATGAATATGAGCGACAGCTGCCAGCATTACTGTCTGACGGCACCGATAAAGGTCCGGTCCGCCGCTATTCAGCAATGGATCTCGGGAATTACGTAGACCGGTATAACGGATTGTCTGACGTGGCAAAACGAAGGAAAAAGGATTCCTCCGAATCGGAAATGGAGATCGATGCCTATGTGATGGGTGGGGTAGAAGGCTGGAAAGAGACAGGAATTAATTTGCGGACAACGCCAACATTTGGAGTCGGTTTGAGAATTAATTTGCCGAGGCGATTTCATAACCGTTATTTCAAGATTCTTTTTTCAACAATGCGAGGTGTTTCTGAGAAAGAAGTATACCATTATCCATTTGGTGAGAAGGTAAATCTGAATACGATGGAGCTCAGCATTGGAAGCTATTTCGGATTCGGCAACATTCGTCCGAACCTAGGTTTCGAATACAGTTTTCCTGCGGATAACTGGCGTTCGGCGACTTTTGGACCGCATGCAGGTATTTCGTATCGGCGAAAGCTAAGCCTGGAAATAACGCATTTTGCGAATATAGGCTCAGTTTTTAACGATGTCCCGTTTTTTAATAATCCACGCGTGAATTTGAGCTACTACCTGAATCTTAACCAGTTTTTCAAAAGCAGACAATAACATAATCTGCAAGAAAATGCTCCGCGTACCATCCGACATCAGCTCGCAGGAATTTGAGTCCCTGAAAATTCAGGATATGACCTTTGTGGCGTATCGCAATGAGGTGTATCCTTCCAAATACGACGTGTTTTTTGAAGAGCATGCGGTGATTGTGGTGCTCGAAGGCGAAAAGAAATTTACAAGCCCGACACAAGAAGTACACGTTGATAAAGGTGACATTCTGTTTGTTCAGCGCGGGTTCTACCTCATGTCGGAATCCATTCATGAAGCCTACAAAAGCCTCGTTTTCTTTTTCGATGAAAAGCTTCTGAAAGAATTCGTAGGCCTTCATCCAGAACTTTTTAATGTGCAGAACGGTGCCGGACTTTTCGAAAACCCGATTCTGCTATTGAAGTCCGACGATAATTTCGAAAAATTCATCCAATCGGTGTTCCCCTATTTCCGATCGCGTACCGAGTTGAAGAACCATTTTCTGCGCCTGAAATTCCAGGAACTGCTGCTGCATTTGATGGAGCTGGATAATTCACACCAACTGCGGGGGATTTTATATAGTTTATATAAAGGCGAAAAGGTCGATCTACCGTTTTTAATGAATAGCTACTACCTGAAACCGCTGACATTGAACGAACTGGCACGCCTGTCCGGCCGGAGCCTTTCCGCCTTCAAAAGGGATTTTCAAGACGAATTCAACACCTCGCCCGCATTGTGGCTAAAAAACAAGCGCCTCGATTACGCGGATTTCCTGCTAAGAAACAGCACCAAAAACGTCTCGGAAATCAGCACGGAGATCGGTTACGAAAGTGTTTCTCACTTTATCAAGACTTATAAAGAAAAATACGGGACGACGCCTAAGCGGCAGGGGTGATAGCTGTCTTGATACGGCTAAATTGCTATATTTGTTTACACGAACTACCGACTGCGCATGGAAGCTATTCACATATATCCAACAAAGGACCAGGAAAGGGCCGTGATTGCTTTTCTGGAAGCAATGGAAGTTGCGTTTGACAGAGATGAAGAGCTGCCGGAACATGTTTTGAAAGGGATTCAGACTGGGAGAGAGGAGATACAAGCTGGTCGTTATATCACTTTGAACGAATTTAAAAACAGGAAACGAGATAGTGAGCTATGAAGTGATATTGGCACCGAGAGCAGTCGAAACATTCGATGCTATTTACGACCAAATTACACTAAGGTTTGGTGAGAAAGTTGCTAAGCAATTCAACCATAAGGTAATTCATATCTTAAATACGATAAGTATCACTCCCTTTATCTTCAAAGCAACCCGCGAGAATCCAAACGTTCGTAAGGGCTGGATTAATAAGAACTGCTCATTCTTTTATGAAGTCGCAGGTAAGCAAATACACGTTCTGTTCTTCTGGGACAATCGCCAGGAGCCGATGATGGAGCCGGATACTTTCCAATAAAGATTTCCGCTCAAAGGGTCTTCTCAAACCAAAATCACTACTTTTTGAACCTTTACCGTTATACTTATTCGTTTGAATTTGCGGTAATTTGTATTGTCGATATTCCTTTAAAGAAATGACCTGATTGTCAGTCGTTTCTTTGGAGTAATGCAGACGAGGCGAAATTTTAATTTTATCAAAATGAGTAATCAAGCGAGTACCCTTTTCGACAAAGTGTGGGATGCGCACGTTGTCCGTAAAATCGAGGATGGTCCGGATGTGTTCTTCATCGACCGCCATTTTATCCACGAGGTAACCAGCCCTGTTGCGTTTCTCGGACTCGAAAGCCGCAATATCGGCGTGATGTATCCCGAGCGCACTTTCGCCACGGCCGACCACAATACCCCGACTATCAATCAACACCTTCCGGTAGCAGATCCACTTTCTGCCAACCAGTTGAAAGCCCTTGAATCGAATGCAGCGAAATATGGCATCTCGCACTGGGGTTTGGGGCATGCCCGCAACGGGATTGTGCACGTAGTTGGACCTGAAAGCGGTATTACACTCCCAGGTATGACGATCGTTTGCGGTGATTCGCACACTTCTACCCACGGTGCATTTGGTGCGATTGCGTTTGGTATCGGTACTTCGGAAGTGGAGATGGTGCTTTCTTCGCAATGCATCATGCAGCCGAAACCGAAGAAAATGCGTGTCAATGTGAATGGTAAGCTGGGAAGAGGAGTTACGCCAAAAGACGTGACGCTTTATATCATTTCCAAACTCACCACTGCCGGCGCCACGGGTTATTTCGTGGAATATGCTGGTGATGTGTTCAAGAATATGAGCATGGAAGGCCGTATGACGGTCTGCAATATGAGTATCGAAATGGGTGCACGCGGTGGTATGATCGCTCCCGACGAAACTACATTTGCCTATATCAATGGCCGCGAGCAGGCTCCGAAGGGTGAGAAATGGGACAAAGCGCTTGCTTACTGGAAGACGCTGAAAACGGACGAAGGCGCTGTTTTTGATAAAGAATACAACTTCGACGCAGCGGACATCGAACCAATGATCACTTACGGTACTAACCCGGGAATGGGTCAGGGAATTACGAAAGCAATTCCAACTTCGGATCAGGTGGAAGGTGGTAAAGCTACTTATGATAAGTCACTCAATTACATGGGCTTTCATGAAAATGAGAGTATGCTGGGTAAAAAGATCGATTACGTTTTCATCGGCAGCTGTACCAATGGCCGTATCGAGGACTTCCGTGCATTCGCTTCTATTATCAAAGGCCGCAAAAAGGCTGATAATGTGACGGCCTGGATCGTTCCGGGGTCGCACATTGTAGAAGCACAAATCAAGGAAGAAGGGATTTTGGATATCCTGACCGACGCCGGTTTCGAACTGCGTCAGCCTGGTTGCTCGGCTTGTCTTGCGATGAACGATGACAAGATTCCGGCAGGGAAATATGCGGTAAGTACCTCCAACCGTAACTTCGAAGGTCGTCAGGGCCCGGGTGCAAGAACACTCCTTGCCAGCCCATTGGTGGCTGCGGCTGCCGCTGTAACCGGCGTAGTGACCGATCCGAGAGAATTATTGCAAGAAATCTAATCCGACCAGCAACACCATGGCTTACGATAAATTCACCATACTGAAAAGCTCGGCAGTGCCTTTGCCGATTGAAAACGTTGATACTGACCAAATTATCCCCGCTCGCTTCCTGAAAGCGACCAAGCGGGAGGGCTTTGGCGACAACCTCTTCCGCGACTGGCGCTATAACGGCGACGATACCCCGAAGCAGGATTTCGTTTTGAACAATCCGATTTACTCCGGAAAAATTCTGGTAGGGGGCCGCAACTTCGGGAGCGGTTCCAGCCGCGAACATGCTGCCTGGGCGATTTACGACTACGGTTTCCGTTGCGTCGTTTCCAGCTTCTTTGCGGATATTTTTAAAGGTAACTCATTGAATATCGGCATCCTGCCAGTTCAGGTGAGCGATGAGTTCCTGGACAAGATCTTCCAGGCTATTGAAGCGGACCCGAAAGCGGAACTCGAAGTGGATCTGGCCGCGCAGACCATTACCATTCTCGCAACCGGAGAAAATGAATCTTTTGACATCAACGGTTATAAAAAACATAACCTGATGAATGGCTTCGACGACATCGATTATCTGCAAGCCATGAAAGGAGAGATTAAGGAGTTTGAAGCAGAAAGGATCTATTAATATGCTGTCGGTCATCGGCAGTCGGCTGTCGAAACCGAGTTTCTGACCGCCGACCGCCAGAGCACCGACGGTTGAACGCCTATGAACAGCCGCTATATTGAAATAATGGATACGACACTCCGCGATGGTGAACAAACCAGCGGGGTGTCGTTTTCTGCATCAGAAAAATTAACCATTGCCCAGATCCTTTTACAGGAAGTGAAGGTCGACCGCATTGAAGTAGCTTCGGCACGTGTGTCGGAAGGTGAATTTCAGGCAGTTAAGAAGATCACCGACTGGGCGAAAAACAATGGTTTTCTGGATAAAATTGAAGTTCTCACTTTTGTAGACGGCGACGCGTCCATTAACTGGATGGTGCAGGCCGGGGCAAAAGTAATGAACCTTCTTACAAAAGGGTCGCTGAACCATTTGACCCACCAGCTCAAAAAATCCCCACAAGAGCATTTTGAAGACATTCGGAATGTAATTGAACTGGCGGAAGCGAAGGGCATCGAATGCAATGTGTACCTTGAAGATTGGAGCAATGGAATGCGCAGCTCCCGCGAGTATGTGTTTCAATCGCTCGATTTCCTTACTACAATGCCCGTCAAACGTATTTTGCTGCCTGACACGCTGGGTATTTTGACGCCTTTCGAGTCATACGCATTCGTGAAGGAAATTGTGGACCGGTATCCCGGTCACCATTTTGAATTTCACGCACATAACGATTACGATTTAAGCGTAGCGAATGTGATGGAAGCGCTTCGTGCCGGCGCGCATGGCCTGCACCTGACCGTCAATGGCATGGGTGAGCGCACAGGTAACGCACCCCTTGCAAGTACGATCGCAGTTTTGAACGATCTCATGCCCGAATGCACGACTTCAGTGAATGAAAGGTCGCTTTACTCGATCAGCAAGCTGGTGGAGACGTTCTCCGGTATTCGCATTCCGGCTAATAAGCCGATTGTCGGAGAGAGCGTTTTTACACAAACTGCCGGTATTCACGCCGATGGAGATAAGAAAAACAACCTGTATTTCAGCAAATTGATGCCCGAGCGCTTCGGTCGTCAGCGTTTGTATGCATTGGGTAAAACCTCCGGTAAAGCCAACATCGAAAACAACCTGCGCGACCTGGGCATTACGCTTTCCGACGGTGATCTTAAAAAGGTCACACAGCGGATCATCGAGCTTGGCGACCGGAAGGAAGCGGTTACCCCGGAGGATCTTCCCTACATTATTTCCGATATTCTCGACAGTGATGCGATCGAAGAGAAGGTCGTGATCACCAATTATGTGCTAACCCATTCCAAAAACCTGAAACCTTCCGCCACATTGCAGATTCGTTTTGGCGAGGAGGTTTTCGAGGAAAATGCGCAGGGCGATGGCCAGTACGATGCATTTATGAATGCTTTGAAGAAGATCTATTTAAAGAAATGCATCAGCTTGCCTATGCTAACCGACTACACCGTGCGAATTCCACCGGGTGGTAGAACGGACGCATTGTGTGAGACGATCATTACCTGGGAAATCCACGGAAAGGAAGTTAAGACACGTGGCCTAGATTCGGATCAGACGTTTTCGGCGATCATGGCTACGCAGAAAATGCTGAACCTCATTGGCGTTCCGGAAAACAGGATCACACCCGAACCATTAGCGGATGCATTGTCGTAAACCATTGTGTTCCATTTTTTCAATTTATTGATTATCAATTAAACCACTTAATGAAAAAGCATATCCTTATCGTTCCGGGCGACGGAATCGGACAAGAAGTTACAGAGGTAGGAAAGGCAGTATTGGTTAAAATTGCTGAGAAATTCGGTCACGAATTTACTTATGACGAAGCGCTGATGGGCCACGTTGCCATCGAAGCGACAGGGAATCCCCTTCCCGACGAGACACTTGAAAAAATGCGCGCTGCAGATGCTATCCTGTTCGGAGCAGTCGGTCACCCGAAATATGACAATGATCCAACCGCGAAAGTACGCCCCGAGCAAGGTTTGCTGAAAATGCGCAAGGAGCTTGGTTTATATGCTAATCTTCGCCCGATCAAGTTGTTCGACGAGCTGCTTGGCGCATCTTCCATCCGTCCGGAAATTCTGAAAGGTTCGGATATTCTATTTTTCCGTGAACTGACAGGCGACATTTACTTTGGAGAAAAAGGCCGTAAAAATGATAATGACACGGCTTACGACATTGCAGAATACAGCCGTTACGAAGTCGAGCGCATTGGCCGCAAGGCATTCGAAGCTGCCCGTACACGCGGGAAACGTCTCTGTTCTGTGGACAAGGCGAATGTTCTGGAAACGAGCCGTTTGTGGCGCGAGGTGATCCAGGCATTGGCTCCTGAATATCCTGATGTTACCGTTGAGCACCAGTTTGTAGATTCGGCTGCCATGATGCTTATCAAAGATCCCCGCCGTTTCGACGTGGTGGTAACCGCTAACTTGTTTGGAGACATCCTTACCGACGAGGCGAGCCAAATCGCGGGATCGATGGGAATGCTCGCATCTGCGTCTGTGGGTGACAGTACGGGGGTCTACGAACCGATCCACGGCTCGGCGCATGATATTACCGGCAAAGGCATTGCAAATCCCCTCGCATCGGTACTCTCCGCAGCGTTACTACTCGACATTTCATTTGGTCTGAAAGAAGAATCGGATGCGATTATTTCGGCCGTTGACCAATTGCTGAAAGATGGTTTCAGAACGAAGGACATTGCCGACGCGTCGACCCCGGCGGACAAGGTTTTGAACACGGAAGCCGCTGGTGCAGAGCTTTTGAAAAGAATTTGAAAAATATCAAAGTTTTGCCAAACAATATTTGTTGCAATCAAAACTTGTGCTTTCTTTGCAGAAGAAACTCGCGGCCAGCGAAATTTCGCAGCATCGGATGAGCCAGCAAAATAACCTCTTTATTCTCCTTCAAAGAATACCGTGAAACCGGGAAGGGTTATGTTTTGACAAGTTCTCAAACCCTTTCCCTGACACGGAAAGGGTTTTATATTGCTTGAAATATTGTTAAATTCGTGTCCCATAAAAAAATTAATACCCACCAATGAGTAATCGAGTTCAGATCTTCGACACTACTTTACGAGACGGCGAGCAAGTGCCGGGCAGCCAATTGACCACAGAAGAAAAGATTGTTGTTGCCACACAACTCGAAAAGCTGGGGGTAGACATTATCGAAGCCGGTTTCCCGGTTTCAAGTCCCGGGGATTTTCGTTCAGTGGTAGAAATTTCCAAAGCAGTGCGTGAGCCCATTATCTGCGCGCTTTCGCGTGCCGTGCAGGGTGATATCGACGCTGCTGCCGAAGCATTACAGTATGCACAGCGGGCACGTATCCACACCGGCATTGGTTCTTCCGATATTCATATCCAGCATAAGTTCAATACCACCCGTGAGAAAATTATTGAAAGAGCTATCGCGGCTACGAAATATGCTAAAACGAAAGTAGAAGACGTAGAATTTTACTGCGAAGATGCAGGCCGTGCCGACCTCATGTTCCTTTCCCAATTGGTGGAAGCGGTGATTGGCGCTGGCGCAACGGTTGTAAACATCCCGGATACGACGGGTTACTGCTTACCGGACGAATACGGCAACAAGATCAAATACATTTTCGAACACGTCTCGAACATTCATAAAGCGACCATTTCGATTCACTGCCATAATGACCTTGGCCTGGCAACGGCAAACTCCATTGCAGGTATCAACGCGGGGGCACGTCAGGTAGAGGTGACCATCAACGGGATCGGCGAACGTGCAGGTAATACTTCGTTGGAAGAGGTGGTAATGGCTTTGAAAGTGCATCAGGAGTTGGGTCTGGAAACGGGTATTAACACACAGCACATCTATCCAACCAGCCAGCTGGTTTCCAAAATGATGCGTATGCCCGTACAGGCTAACAAGGCAATTGTTGGTCGTAATGCATTCGCGCATTCATCGGGTATCCATCAGGACGGATTCTTGAAAAATAATCTGAACTACGAAATTATGAACCCGCATGATGTGGGCGTTGATAAATCAGACATTGTACTGACTGCCCGCAGTGGACGCCATGCATTGAAGCATCGTTTGGAATTACTGGGCTTTAGTTTTGAGAAACCTGTCCTGGATGAACTCTACACAAGGTTCCTGGAAGTAGCTGATGTCAAAAAAGAAGTGAACGATGGAGATCTGGTTGAGTTGGTGCGTACAGCAGAGACAGTTTAATTAGAATATCCTTAGAAATAGTTAACAGCTTGAATCTGAATTTGATGTTTTAAAGAATTTTTTGTAAGATTACACATTCAATAACATCCATCAGATTGCAAAAAGCCCTCGGTGATTCTGACTAAGGGCTTTTTCTTTGTTTTACAGGATAATGGTGCGGTTATGATGGATGAAAACACGGTCGTTGAAAACTAGCTTCAATGCTTTTGAAAGCACCGCCTTTTCTGTGTCTTTTCCCAAAGTAGCCATATCCGAAGCGGTCAGTTTGTGATCTACTTCCTTTACATCCTGCGCGATGATCGGGCCTTCATCCAGGTCGTTGTTAACAAAATGCGCGGTTGCTCCAATAATTTTCACGCCGCGTTCATAAGCCTGCCGATATGGGTTTGCCCCGATGAATGCCGGTAAAAATGAATGATGGATATTGACGATCCGATTCGGGAAACGGTCGACAAATTGTGGCGTGATAATGCGCATATATTTAGCTAGCACAACGTAGTCGGGTCGATAAATATCGAGCGTTCTCAGAATCGCCTCCTCATGCTCTTCGCGGGTTTTGTTCTCATGGGATATATAATGAAAAGGTATCCCGAATTTGCCTACAAGCGGTTGCAACGAATTATAGTTGCTGACAACCGCCAAAATAGTAGCATCCAGCTCGTTGAAAGCATATCTGATAAGCAATTCGCCCAAACAGTGATGCTCCCTCGTAACCATCAGGACGATATCTTTGTTCTTTTTCGGGTTAATGCGGAGGTTTAGTCCCGCCGGTAGCTCTGATTGTAAGGCATTCAGCAACTCAGTAATATCAGCATCTCCCTCAAATTCCGTTCGCATGAAGAAATAGCGTGAGGGGCTTACATATTCGTCGTTGCTGATGATATTCTGATTATGGGCAAAAAGAATACGGGTAACATGGTAGATCAAACCCTTGTGATCAGGACCGTCCATTAATAAAATATGTCTTTGACTCATTAGGGAGGTTTGCCTGTAACTTTAATGAATTCCAAATATAGCAGACGGCGCTGTTTAACTGCTCAAATTGAGCGCATTTTAACAGGGATCTGTAACTATTCAAATGGCATCTGTGTTACCTGAGAATTGATATGTATTTCAATTATGGCGGAAACATTATATATACCAACAGGTACAAATAGAGCGGAAGTTTACGAAACACTTTTTCCTCAAATAGAGGCTTTGATAGCTGACGAAAGTGATCTTACTGCTAACCTCGCGAATATAACAGCGGTTTTAAAGGAAGCTTTTGGTTTTTTTTGGATAGGATTTTACCTGGTAAAAGAAGGACAGCTGGTGTTGGGGCCGTTCCAGGGACCTATTGCGTGTACACGTATACCGTTCCATAAAGGCGTATGCGGCGCGAGCTACTCACGTGCTGAGACTATTATTGTTCCGGACGTCGATCGGTTTCCTGGTCATATCGCGTGCAGTTCGGCTTCCCAATCGGAAATCGTGGTGCCTGTATTTCACAGGAATGGAACGGTAGCGATGGTGCTGGACGTAGACAGTGATCAGCTAGACGATTTCAATAAAACGGATCAGGAACATTTGCAGAGAATTGCAGCCCTGATCACTCGAAAACTCTGATCTACGATAAATAGAAAAGCCCCTTCCTTTTAGAGAGGGGCTTAGCAAATGTCTTTAAATAGTGTCAGTTTAAAGAAAACATGGGCAACCGGAGTGCGACCACATTGTTAAACATCAGTTTGGTTATTTTGGGATCCATATAGTCGATTAGCGGAAATTCTGAAACGAGAGACATTACTTCAAATTCACTTTCCGCTCTTACCACGCACCAGAGTCTGGAGTAATCATCAGACAAAGCATAGGACATCAGCCTTCCCTGCTCCATCAGTTCATTAATCTTTTTTCTCTGAGCAGGTATTTTCGCTGTAAAATCTTCCGACATGACAGCCGGAAGCTGGATTTCAACCATATATTGGCTCATGGACGATAGATTTTAGGTTGTATTCATTAAAGGATATGAGCTTCGGATTAGTTCCTTGGCTTAAAGTAGCCAACAATTGGCAATAGTTTTTCAAAGTGTTCCAACCATTTTGATAATGAGTATGTCATGCTTCTTACGACGGCTTGAAAATAGAAAGCCGGATCATAACGCAACAGTAATCGTCTATCATATGGGTAGAGGTGCTGAATTTATTTACAAACCGAACGAAGCACCCCTAACCTTCGGATGACGTTTAACGAACAGGAATTGGTGAAAGGCTGCAAGCAGCGCAACCGGGTCGCCCAGAAACAGCTATACGATGTTTTTGGGGGCAAGTTGTTCGCTATTTGCATGCGGTACACAAAAAACCGCGCGGACGCGGAGGATGTGTTGCAGGACGCCTTCATCAAAATTTACGAAAATATAGATTCATTCAGGAATGACAGCCCGCTGGAATACTGGCTCAGGTCGGTGGTAGTTAATACCGCATTGAACCATTTGCGGCAGCAGAAATACCTGAAAGAGCTGGATGACATAGATATACACCATAATGGTGTGGCCGATCGGGAGTTTACGCTGGGCAATTTCCAAATGCAGCAATTGCTGGGAATGATACAAGAACTTCCACCGGGTTGCCAGACAATCTTCAATCTCTACGCGATTGAGGGTTATCAGCACAATGAGATCGCCCAGATGTTGGGTATCTCCGAAGGAACTTCCAAGTCGCAGTACTCGCGGGCGAGGATGTTGCTTCAACAAAAATTGAACAAAGAAAAAAGATTTGATGATGGATCCGTCCAACATAAACGGTTTTGAAGATCAGTGGAGAAGGGCCTTGCAGGAGGCTTCTGAAACTCCCCCACCAGCTGTGTGGGCGAGCATAGAAGCGCATCTTGATAAGGGACAGGAAAAAGTGGTTCCGCTGTGGTGGCAATCGCCGAAAATGTGGTATGCCGCAGCATCCATTGCCGCATTATTGCTTGTTGGCGGCGGTTTGTGGTATTCTGGTGTAAAAGATGAGAAGGTACAAGTAGCTGCCAATACGAAGCCGGTTCAGAAATCATCCTCTGAGGGTCAGGAATTGATAACGGAAAGATCTAAGGTGAACGAAGACCAAAATGTCGATCAGTTAGCATCTGCGCCTCAGAGTAAAATCGAACCCGCCAAAGCAGGTGAGCCGAACTTGGAGAATTCAAAAATTGGGATTTCAGGCACGGGCAAAGTGGATATCGCTGCCAGATACAATGCGACTGTTTCTGCTCAAAAGCCGTTAAATTCATTCAGTAAAGCCAAAGAGCCTGTTTTGGAAACTACCAACCTTGCGACTGCTGATATTCCCCAAAATGTATTGACGAAAGATGGCATAAATGAGGTGGCTGTTGAAACAAATATCTCAAATCCATTGACATCAGGTATTGCGTCGTCAAAAATTGCGGGCAATAGTAATGCCGCGGCGGCTGTGAATGAAAATCAACCGATATCGGCACAACTTCTGGCTTCCTTGCCATACAGTGATCTGGATATTTATGTACAGAAGCGTATCGTTTTCTTCCGTCCAGAGATACGGATTGAGGAACCTGTAAAAGCTTCGAAACCCAAAGAATATTATGCCGGAATAGGGGTCATGCCGGCATCATTCAACCCCGATGTACAGCTAAAAGAAGCGCCGATGGCTTTCTCGGCTCAATCGGTCAGTCAGAGACGGTCGGTAACCGGATCCAGTGAAGCACGGGCGTCCTATGCGGTGCAGACACAGGGCGGCGTGCGGCTGTCGAAACACTGGTCTGTTGAAACGGGTATCAGTTATCTCCGTGGAAATTCGGCTTATGAAGGTGGAGGGTACGTTTTGAATGCTTACAACAGCGCCGCTGCAAACGTCTTGGAAAATGCGTTGGCAGGATTACCCGCTGCGGCTAATGCCGACAAGGCAGCCAACTTCACGAACGGCGCCTTGTATATTGATGTAGCCAAGAAAGTGAGCAATAATTACCAGTATTTACAATTGCCCGTTCAGGCTGGATTTACATTAAATGCTGATAAGAAATTCAGTTACTCGCTATTGGGCGGAATCATGGCGAATTTCTTTTTGGCCAATGAATTGGAATCTGCATCAGGAGATATTATCAGGACAACCGCCAGCGATGAGATTTATCGTGGTATGAATTGGGCCGCTACAACCGGATTGAGATTGAATTATAAACTTTCTTCGAACTGGGGCGCTAACCTTACAGGTTCGTACCAAAAGGCTGTTTCTTCGGGTTTCAAATCTAATCAAAGCCTGGATTCACACCCTTATTTGTACGGTGTTTCGTGGTCTGTTCGCTATTCTTTTTGAGATAATCCTAAAAAGTTTCCAACCATTACCGGTTGATTTGAATCTATCGATTTGTGGGTTGAATGTGGAGAAGTAGAAAGTTCTTGCATCTGTTAGCCATGAAAATTTCAAAGAGATTAATCACCGTTCCGATGCTGGCAGCGACAATGCTGTTTGGCTGTACCAACGACAATGTCAATCCTGGTGCTCATGAGGTTAACCCGGTTGAAATACCGGAGTCAGTCTCAAATGGAACGACTTCATTTGCATTTGATTTTATTCATGCGCTGCAAACGACCCAATCCGTTGAGGAAAATCTGTTTGTTTCGCCTCTAAGCCTTCATATGGCATTGGGAATGCTTTTGAACGGAGCCGAAGAGGAAACAGCTCAGGAAATTAAGAAGGCATTGAAAATGGATGATGTGGCGCTTTCGGAATTGAATGCTGCATACAAAACATTAATAAACGATTTACCGGTTGCCGATCCCAAGGTTAGTTTAGGATTAGCTAATTCAGTTTGGTACCGGAATGATTTTGCAGTGGAGAATGATTTCCAATCGGTTTTAAAAGATGCTTTTGAATCCGAAGTAACAGGTTTGCCATTTGACAATACGGCGAAAGATCGGATCAACAAATGGGCAAGCGATAAGACAAACGGCAAGATCCAGAAAGTGCTTGAAAAGATCGAACCCAATCACGTGATGTTTCTTTTGAATGCATTGTATTTTAAAGGAAACTGGAAGTATCAGTTTGACCCGAAGAAAACTTTGGATACACCGTTCAAACTTGAAAGCGGACAGAGCAAAAATGTCAAAATGATGTATGCGAAGTCGGACTTTAAAGTGGGCTCAGGGACTAATTATGATGCGGTCGAGCTTCCTTACGCGAATGGTCAGTTCAATATGACATTGCTGATCCCGAAAGGCGAGAACAAGATTGATGACGTTTTGAAAGGGTTATCAGGAACGAGTTGGTCACAATTGACGTCAGGGTTGACGTCGCGGGGCGTAACCGTTGGCTTGCCAAAATTCACGCTCGACTATTCGGGCCAGTTGAAGGAGACTTTGCAAGGAATGGGCATTCAGCGGGCATTTCATGAAGGTGCGCAGCTGGGCAAAATTAACAAAGCCGCAAAACTGTACGTCGATTTTGTAAAGCAGGATGCCTATCTCGGTATTGATGAACAGGGAACGGAAGCAGCGGCGGTAACGACCATTGGGATCGGGCTTACTTCTGCCGGTCCGCAAGAGCCAAGGTACATTTGCGACAAGCCATTTGCGCTGATCATTAGTGAAAATACTTCCAATACAATTCTGTTTGTAGGAAGGATCAAGAATCCGGAATCGAAGTAAGGCCGGGAGGCTATTAAAATATCAAAGATAAAAAATACCGGTCCGCCGGTATTTTCGGGGTGCGTTATCGTCCGAAGGCCTTGCTTTCGGACGATTTTGTTTTGTGTTCCAACTAACTATACAAAACCAGTGTCATGCACTTGCCGAAGTTATTATATGATTTTTACTATCCTCTAAAACCTAACCGTATGAAACCTAAACTTTTACTATTAGGCGTCGTTGCCTGGCTTAGTTGGTCATGTAACGATCAATGCAAAGAGACGCGCGTTGTGCGCCGTTTTAGCACGGTAACGCATTCCCTGATGGAGCTCCGGACGATGGTGAAAGCGGAATCGCCCCGCGCGCTCGAACAGCCAGGGAAAATGTATGTGAAAGGTAAATATCTGTTTGTGAATGAAATTAAAAAAGGTATTCACATTATCGATAACGGAAATGCGGCCAGTCCCAAGTTTATAACCTTTATCAAGATACCAGGCAATGGCGATATCGCAGTTCGCGATAACATCCTTTACGCCGACAGTTTTTCAGACCTCGTCTCGATTGATATTACCGACCCAACCTCACCAAAAGAAGTAGGCCGAGTAAAAAATGTATTCAAGACCGGGCTTTTCGATGGTGGCGGCTGGTCACTCAATGAATCGGTGGGAGCGATCAACGACCAGAATGTTGAATGGGTAGAGGAAACAGTTACCGTAAATTGCGAGGAGAATGTTTCACCTACCTGGTGGTGGGGTGGCATTGTAGCATTTGCCGACAGGGCGTTTCTGAGCAATTCATCGGCTGCGTCGCCGCAGTCATCTTCCGGTGCAAACGGACAGGCGGGGTCCATGGCCCGCTTCGCGTTGGATCGCAATTTTTTATATGCTGTCGGACAGAATCAGCTGCACCTCTTCAATATCACGAAAGCAGCGCAACCGGTCGACTTTGCAACGGTTAATCTCGGTTGGGGTATCGAAACGATCTTTCCTTATGACAATAAGTTGTTTATCGGATCGTCGACGGGGATGTTTATTTATGACAACACTAATCCCGCAGAGCCTAAGCAACTTTCCACATTCCAGCACGGTCGCGCATGTGACCCCGTGGTGGTGAGCGGGGATGTGGCGTATGTTACATTACGCACCGGCACGGCGTGTGGAGGAGGGCAAAATCAGCTGGATCTTGTTGATATAAGTAATCCCGCAGCGCCGCAGCTTATTAAAAGTTACCAAATGGAAAACCCGCATGGTTTGAGTGTCGATTTTCCGACGCTTTTCCTCTGCGAAGGCGAGCACGGCTTGAAAGTATTCGATGTGGCCGACAAATTTTCAGTAGACCAGCATCAGTTGGCGCATTTCAAAGATATGCATGCCTACGACGTGATTTCTCTTGGAAAGACATTGCTGCTGATCGGAGAGGACGGTTTCTACCAATACGACTCTTCGAATCCGAAAAATTTGAAATTACTCAGCAAAATTCCGGTTGGCAGAGCGATTTGACATGAAAAAGATCGCATTACTAATGCTTATTCTGGCGGCTGTGAATGTAAATGCACAGACGGTGAGACGCGTAAAGTTTGTCAATCACACCGAGTTTGGTGGATTGTTTGGTCGGGTAAAGTATCAAAACCCTTATGTCGGAAACGAGGAGATTGTCGACAGCAAAACAAACCTGACGGTGCAGACATTTAACGGAATCCAACTAAACCGCAGTCTGTCGGCGGGCTTGACCTTGGGAATGGATTGGTATAAGGCGGCACTAGTGAATCCAATTGCCGGAGGTGTGCGGTACGACCTTTGTGGCCGCAAAAATGTGCAACTATATGGAACACTAGACGCCGGGTATGCATTCACCTGGTTTCATGATGATTCCGATGGCTTCAATACCAAAGGAGGGTTAATGGTCAACCCGGGACTTGGGATAAAGGTTGGTAAGCCGGGCGCGGCGGCATTCACCTTATCGCTTACTTATAAAAGGCAGGAAGCCCATGTGACGAAAGTGCCATTATGGGACCAGAAGGAACGTTTCGAAGATCGGGTTTATAACAGGCTCGCTTTGAGGTTAGGAATCAGTTTTTAAAATATATGCCATGAAAAGAATTACATCTTTGTTTGCTTTGGCTGTACTCATTGCACTAACCGCATTTGATTGCGAGAATGGCAGGGATTGCTGCGACCTCGGCCCTTGTTCTCAAATGGGGTCATTGAGTGGGACTTGGCGCCTCGACTATTTTCAGAACACCGCGACCGGAGCCGTTGACACAGACCCGGAAGTGAGTGGAAAAAGTGTGGTCTTCACTTTCACGGATGACACAAAGGAAGGGACTATTACCGGCCATACGTTCGTAAATACCGTTACCGGAAACTACGTGCTAGGGCAGGGCTGTACATTCCGGATCGTTAGTTTCGGCGGAAGCAAAGTCGGCGAGCCCGAATGGAGCCGGAAAGCGTGGTTTCCCTCCGATTCAACGGGTGGGAAGGGAAATTACCACGTCACATCGAATAAGCTCATCCTTAAATTCGATCAGAACCCTGAACAGTTTGTGTTCAGGAAGGAGAAAGAATAGCCCGGCGGGAAATGTCAGATTTCCGATTTCATTTTCCGTCTGACATTGATCGACTTCTCAAATTCGGCGATTTCCCGCACAAATACCTCCTGCCCGCGTTGATACCATGCCCTGAATTTTTCGGATTGGTCGATATGTTTGGGCAAATATTCGAAGATCACCGAGAGGTCAAATGATTTGGACATCACGCCAGCGCCGGAGATAACTCCGTCGATTGCATTGCATTCCTGCTCGAAATGATTGGGTACCGGCACCATCATCACGGGCTTGCCCAAATACATCGCCTCGCAGACCGATTCAAAACCTGCGGTCGTAACCAATGCACGGCAGGTAGCCAGCATTCGCAGGTATTTTTCGCTATTAATCTGGTGGAATGTCAGCGTTTCATCAAAAACGAATTCATCCGAAGCATCCGAATTATCCCAAAAGCAATGCAATTGCACCTCCGGATGTTTTAAATGCCATTCGACTACCTGTTTGCTTAAACTGTGGTGCGTCATATACACCAGTATGAAAGAGCCCTTGAGAGGCGTCAGGCGCGTCACCTCTTTGCGAAGTAATGGCGGCACCACGGTGATATTCAATTTCGGCGCGGAAGGGATTTCACGAAACGATAATGCAAGCTGTTTTGCCGAAAGCCATGACGTCGATTTGGAATTGAGATTCATCAGGAACCGGTTCAGGCCGCTGTTTTCAGGAAAAATGAATTTAGGATGAAGCAGCAGGTATTGGTGCGCAATGCACACCATCGGTATTCCTGAACGGTAGATCATGTTATAAAGCCCGCCGAAAGTATCATAAAAGCTTACGATCAGGTCGGGATTGATCTGTTTAACCGTTTGGTGAATGCTATGAAGACTTTTAAGATACTTAGGCAAATGAGCAAGGTGGGTAGCGATCGTGCGGCCCACATTCATACCGCCACCGTGTGCATTGTAAATAATGTTAGGGGCAGCGAAATGGTGTACCGGTGCGAATATTTGTTCCTGGAAAAACGAGGGAATATTCCGGCCCGGGGAAGTCCCAACCATTGCACCCACCACTTTATGTCCTGCACCCCGCAGGATCTGGCCGAGCGAAATGGCTTGCGTCAAATGCCCCCGGCCCTCTCCCTGAACCAGAAAAAGGATTCTCATAATTATAGATAGCGCTGTGTACGCCCCGTCAGAAAACCAGTGAATGCCACCTGCTTTTCCATGCCGGGGAAGTTTTCAACGACTTTTTTGGTATTTGCTTTCTTTACAGGCTTTTCGACGATCGTTTGCTGATCGTAGTATAGCAGGCTCCAGTTGCCATCGAAATCTTCGACCAATGCGCTCAGAGTCTCAACCCAGTCACCAGAATTCATGTATTTGATACCGTCAATCTCCCGAATGGCGGGGTGGTGAATATGCCCACATATTACGCCGTCGCAATTGCGCGAGCGGGCGAGTTCGGTGAGCTTTTCCTCGAAGTCAGTCATGTAATTGACAGCCATTTTCACCGATTGCTTCACACGTTGAGACAAAGAGTAATAGGAGAGGCCACGCCATGCACGGTATCTATTGTAAAATTTATTGACCCACAACAGGAACGTATAGCCAATATCGCCCAGGTAAGCGAGCCATTTTAAATGTGTAGTAATCGAATCGAAAACATCGCCGTGGGTAACGTAGAACCGTTGCGTGCCCGATGTCAGCACATAGTCCTTACGGATTTGGAAATGTTTGCCGAGGCGCAGGGGTATGATCTGATCCAGAAAATCGTCATGATTACCGCGGATATAGATCACTTTCGTGTTGTTTTCTTCTATCATTTTCAGAACGCGCTTGAAAAACAGCGTATGTTTGCGTTTCCACACACCATACTTTTTCAGTTGCCACGCGTCGATAATGTCGCCATTCAGGATCAGCTTTTTACAAGAGTAGCTTTTCAGAAAGTTGGTGACTTCTTCTGCTTTTGAACCTCCTGCTCCGAGGTGAATGTCAGAAATGATGATAGTCCGAAAGTGAGTTGTATCTCCCATGATACAAATTTTCTCATTTTATATTAACTGGATATTATTCGCAGGTTATCAGTAAGTTAAGTTTATTATCAAAATTAGTTCTACAAAACGATTTTGAAATATTTGCAGAGTAACTATGAGTTTATTTAAAAGAAAATATCCATTTTTACTGTTATCATAACTCATCAACCCAATGAAAAAGCTACTCACTCTTCTATTGTTTCTTAGTGCCCCCGGTTTTGCGCAAAAAGTATACTTACCACATGAAGTAGAGAAACAGGCGGAGCCTGGCGGGGGGCTTGTTGCGCTCAATCAGTTCATTAATTCCAACCTCGAAATTCCTTTCAAATCCTCTGTGGAAGGGGTGAATGGCAGAGTCTATCTTAAGGGTGTCGTGCAACCCGATGGCAGCATGAACCAGATTGAGGTTACGCGAGGCATCGATACGCTTTGCAATGCTGAGGCCGTGCGTGTATTGGCTCTTTATCGTGGCTGGAGGCCGGCTATGGTTGCAGGTGAGCGCGTATCGCAAGCAGTGTTTTTTCCGGTGACATTTAAAGCAAATGCAAAGCCGGGATATAATGCTGCGCGGCATGCGTTCGTCGATTATTTTGATAAGCAATTTAATCCCGCGGCTGATTCTACAATTGCGGAATACCGCCGCACGCTACCTGTGGATGACCGTGGTTTTGTATCGGGAAATGTCGCTTATGATGAGTTAAAAGGTAAAAAATGGAAAAAGCTGGGCGAAGCCAAATTTGCCAAAACGCAAATTCGCTATAAATCGCGTTTTGTAAACCCGAATGCCGATTCAATTCCTGCATACCGGATTTCCGCACGTGATTACAATGAAGGCAGTCACGCAGCAGAGGTTACATTCAACTCCGATGGCCGTAAGCTTTCGTATACAGACTACGGAGTGAATGGAAAAGCATCGCTTATCAAGGATTATGACCTAAATGGCATGGTAAGGCGCCAGCAACTCCTGACCGATTCGCTCGTTACGGACGTTTACTGGGACCCCAACGGGCAAATACGGGCCCACCGGGATTTCCCGATAAACAAAATGGGTGTGAAGGACAATCCATACCTGATGAATGCCTGGGGGCCTGATGGAACCCAATATGTGAAGAACGGAGATGGCTATTGGCGCGCTGTCGGGGAAACGCCGCACGGTAAATGGCTTTTCGAGCAAGGGAAGGTTGTGGATGGTATCAAAGATGGAAAATGGATCGGGAAGCTGGCCGATAGCACGCAATACTACGAGGAAATTTATGATTTGGGACAGTTCAAAAGCGGCGTAGCATGGGTAAACGGTGAAAAAACGGAATATGCCAAGCCACAGATCCAACCCGAGTTTAAGGGTGGTATCAAAGAATTTTACAAATTTCTTGCATCAAATATCCGCTATCCGCCGACTGCCGCGAAAAATGGTGTTACAGGTCGCGTAATGCTTTCTTTTGTGGTTTGTGAAGATGGCTCAATGTGTGACTATAAAGTCGAAAACAGGGTGGGTTATGGCCTCGACGAGGAAGCGCTACGCGTGGTTAAGTTAATGAACGGAAAGTGGGAACCCGGGGAGCTGCGGGGTGAGAAAGTAAAGGTTAAATACAATGTGCCAATTAATTTTCAGATGGAAACTCAGCGCATTGTTCAATACAGATAATTTAACAGGTTCTACCACTTGTCCCTTCCCGAAGCCGGTTACCGGCTCCGGGAATTTTTTTGTCCCAAATATCCTAAGAAGTTGTAAGGAGTTTGATAATATTGTGATATCAATCTAATATCAAAAATAAACCAACTATGATCGAAAAAGAATTACGCTCCATGTCCGGCTATCTGCTGTTTGTGATCGGCCTACTGCTGCTGTTTGGCGGCTTTGTGAGTATCTTCTCGGGAGGGAACCCGCTTACGGGAGGTCTTATTAGCGCGATCGGGTTTATCACTTTGATCGGCCTGACAGTCATTAACCCAAATGAGGCTGTCGTAACGACGTTTTTTGGTGACTATATGGGGACGATGAAGCAGAATGGTTTACGCTGGGTGAACCCGCTTTTTCGCAGAAAGAAAATCAGCCTCCGCGCACGCAACCTGAACGGCCAGAAACTCAAAGTGAATGACAAGCTCGGTAACCCCATCGAAATCGCAGCGGTGGTTGTATGGCGGGTTGGCGATACGGCCAAGTCATCTTTTGAGGTAGATGACTATGTAAAATATGTGGAAATACAGTCAGAGGCGGCGGTGCGGCACTTGGCGGGCATTTACGCCTATGATTCGATGGAAGACGAGGAAGCCAACATTCAGGAAGTGACCCTGCGCGACGGCAGCGGTAAGATCAACGAAATGCTAGAAGCCGAGCTCACCGAGCGGTTAAGCCGTGCAGGGATCGATGTGCTCGAATCGCGGATCAGTCACCTTGCGTACGCACCTGAGATCGCAGGCGCAATGCTGCAGCGTCAGCAGGCATCGGCGGTGGTCGCGGCCCGTCGCCAAATCGTGAATGGCGCGGTTGGTATGGTGGATATGGCGTTGGCCATGCTTTCAGAGAAGGGCATTGTCCAGCTTGACGAGGAGCGCAAGGCGGCGATGGTGAGCAATTTGTTGGTAGTTTTGTGTGGTGAGAAAGCGGCGACACCCATCTTGAACGCCGGTACCCTGTATCCATAATATGGCGGAGAAAAAAGCATTCGTATTGCGGATTAATCCTGATATGCTGCGGGAACTTGAAACTTGGGCACAGCAGGATTTTCGCAGTCTGAACGGGCAGATCGAGTTTTTGCTGAGCGAGGCATTGAAAAAACAAAGACGCTCAAAACCAAAGGGAAGCGGTGATGAAGGTGTAAAAAAGTAATTAAAATGTTAAAATTGCACTCATATAGTTGTCGTACTAATTTTTAAAGGCTCTTATGAAGCAAGTAATCAGGACACTTTCATTAACAATCCTTTCTTTTCAGCTTTTTGCGCAGATTCCGGGCACATTCCAGTGGTTACCCGACGGCAGCGGCTTCCGCGACGTAAGCGAAGGCGAGATCGTGGAGGTAACATTACCCGCCTATCAGGAAAAAATCATCGTTTCGTCGGCCCAGCTGACCCCTCAGGGTGGTAATGCATTACCGATCCGGAGCTACACCATGAGCAAAGCCGGGGATAAGGTGTTGGTTTATACCAATTCAAAGCGTGTGTGGCGGTACGATACCCGCGGGGATTACTGGGTATTCGATATTACCTCCAAAACTTTGAAGCAACTAGGAAAAGACCTTCCGGAATCGTCGCTGATGTTTGCGAAATTCTCGCCGGATGGCAAGAAAGTCGCTTATGTAAGCAACCATAATGTTTATGTGGAAGACCTTGCAGCCAATACCGTCAAACCGCTCACTACCGACGGGACTGACCGGGTGATCAACGGGACTTTTGACTGGGTGTATGAAGAGGAGTTCGACTGCCGTGACGGTTTCCGTTGGAGCGACGACAGCAAATCCATCGCCTACTGGCAGCTCGACGCGCGCAAGATCCGTAATTTCCTGATGATCAATACGACGGATTCCATTTACTCATTCAATGTGCCCGTCGAATATCCGAAAGTAGGCGAAACGCCTTCGCCATACAAAATCGGCGTGGTGGACGTTGCTTCGGCCCAAACGAAGTGGATGAACATTCCCGGCGACCCGCAAAATACTTACGTACCGCGTATGGAATGGTCGGGCTTACCGAACGAGCTTGTGATACAGCAGCTGAACCGTAGGCAAAACGAAAGCACATTAATGTACATCAATACCACTGACGGAAGCGCAAAGCCATTTTATACAGAAAAAGACGAAGCGTGGATCGATATTAAGAGCCGTTGGGAAAACGATCCGGTAGGTTGGGACTGGATCAATGGTGGTAAAGAGTTTTTGTGGGTAAGCGAAAAAGATGGCTGGCGCCACACCTACCGCATCAGCCGCGACGGAAAGAAGGAAACATTGCTCACCGTTGGGAATTTTGACATGATCAGCCCCGTGCGGATCGATGAAAAGAGCAATGCTTACTACTTCATGGCCTCGCCCGACAATGCGACACAAAACTACCTGTACAAGGCTTCCCTCGACGGCAAAGGCACGCCGGTGCGCATTACACCTGCCGATCAGTCGGGAACGCACAGTTACGACATCTCGCCTCTCGCCAAATTCGGAAGACACCAGTTTTCGAACGCCAAAACTTCTCCATTGGTAGAATGGCTTTCGTTGCCGAAACATGTCTCAATCGATCCGAACAACTCCATTGCACAATCGAAGGACAAGATCAATGCTTCCAAAATCAATATCGAGTTTTTTAGGGTGAAAACGGAGGAAGGTGTAGAAGTGGACGCCTGGATGGTGAAGCCGACGAATTTTGATGCCAACAAAAAATACCCGATCGTATTTACGGTGTATGGAGAAGCTGCCGGAAGTACCGTAAAAGATGTTTGGGGAACTGGAAAGAGCAGTTTATACAAAGGCAGCATGGCCGACGACGGCTACATTTACGCCTCCATCGATAACCGTGGCACGCCTTCACCTAAGGGAGCAAAGTGGCGTAAGGCGATCTACCGTAAGCTGGGTCGGCTTAATATCAAGGATATGGACGGTGCAGCTACCGCAATGTTCAAACAATTTGCGTTCATCGATACTAGTCGCGTGGCCGTACACGGGTGGAGCGGTGGAGGTTCGTCGACTTTGAACCTGCTTTTCCAATATCCGCACCATTTCAAAACCGGTATCGCAGTGGCCGCAGTGGCTAACCAGCTTACTTACGACAACATTTACCAGGAGCGATACATGGGCATTCCGAAGGAAAATCTCGAAGATTTCGTCGCTGGTTCGCCCATCACTTATGCCAAAAACCTGCGAGGTAACTTGCTGTACATCCACGGCACCGGCGACGATAATGTGCATTATCAGAATGCCGAAATGCTGGTCAATGAGCTGATCAGGGCTAACAAGGTGTTCCAGTTCATGCCTTATCCAAACCGCTCTCATAGCATTTCGGAAGGGGCCGGAACTTCGCAGCATTTGAAATCGCTGTTTACGGATTATTTAAAAAAGAACTGCCCTCCGGGAGCCAGATAATGATAGGGAAGATATTATGTACGATAAGTCTGATCGGACTGTTACCACTAGGCTGCCTCGCGCAGGTTAGCGAAGGCACGAAGGTCGGGATTAATACCGGAACAGGGCTGAATGCACCGAGGTCGGGGGTCTTCTGGACTTCGCCAACCAATACTTCGGGAGTTGTCGGCGATTTCTATATCGATTCACTCTGGCGTGAAGGAAACGTGAAATTGGCAAAGGCCGTCGCGCAAATAGGTGGCCATGAATCAGATACCATTGCAGGCGTCGATATACGTTACAATGTCCTCAACGACGAGCTGGAAGTGCTGGCCGACAAGGCCAAGAAGGACGTCAGGGTGATCCGTGGGAGCCAATTGAAAAGTTTCAAAACCGACAATGGGGTGGGAGCTGTCGAATACGTTAATCTCGCGGCGCGTGATCCGAAGGGTGAGCTGAAAGGGTTTGGTGCATTGCTGGCCTCTGGGAAGATTTCGTTTGTGAGGGCCTACAAACCGAAGATCACCAAGCCGAACTATAACCCCGGATTTGGAACGGGAGAAAAAAATACGATCGTACGACTTACATCAGAGTATTATCTGCTGACGGATTCCGGAGCGCAGAAAATAAGTTTGAGCAAAAAAAGCCTGCTGCCGCTCTTAGCTGACAAGAAGGCGGATATCGAACAATTTGTAAAAGAACATAACCTGGATTTCAAGGATGAGGCGCAAGTCACGGGCCTTGTTCGTTTCTACAATTCGAAATAAGCAAAAAGGCCTCTGAATCACTTCAGAGGCCTTTTTAACTTATAACTTATCAATTACTTTCCGTACAACTTCTTGGCAGCCGGTTCGTATTTATCGCCAGCGCTCCACTGCGGTGCGGCTTTACGATCGGCAATTAACCGGGTGGCGTAAGTATATGCCTGGCTGAATTTCAGCAAATAGTTGAAATCTATGGTTTCAGGATTATCAGTTACCTGGTGATAATTTTTCATGATATCCCCATTGAATTCCTTGAAGCCTGGTGTGAAGGTCGGTGCCGGGATACCTTCTTTGGCAAAACTAACGTTATCCGACCGATCAAAAAGCCCCTGCTCAGGAGATGGATCGGCAAAAATACCCAGGCCAAATGCTTTGCAGGCAGTCTCGATCTCCACGCGTGCGCCGGTGCGGTCGAGGCCCATTACCGATACGATCGTGGTGTCGTTATAACCTGCGCCGTCGGAGTTCATGTTGAAAATGCATTTATTCAAAGGCATGATCGGGTGGGAAGCATAGTATTTGCTGCCAAGCAGGCCCACTTCCTCGCCAGTCAAGGCTACAAGGACGATCGAACGCTTCGGCGGGTTTTTGGCCAATGCTTCCGCGGCAGTCAACAATGCGGTGGTACCGAATGCGTTGTCGCGGGCACCGTTGAAAATGCTGTCCTCGGGCGTATAGGTCTGTCCGCCCTGTTTACCCACACCCACATGATCATAATGCGCGGAAAGCAGAATGTATTCTTCTTTCAGTTTGGGGTCACTTCCAGGAATGTATCCAGCCACATTGTAGCTGTAAATCGGCTTTGCTACTCTTCCGGAAGTTTTAAAAGTTACTTCTTTGACTGCGCGGAGTGCACGTGCATATTTGGCTTCCTTGCCATTCACCCACGCGTGCGGGATCGTTTTGGCATCAGAGCCCTCGGCCAGCGAAATTTTCTCACCTGAAAAAAACTTGCTTACGACATTCCAGGGCACCGGCGCGTTGAATAGCTCGATTACCGCAATGGCACCTTTGTCCATCGCTATTTTGCGTTTTTCGGCAGAAGTAGCAAAGATTTCCGAGGGCGTTTGTGTTTCCGGCGTTCCGCTCTCCACCAACACGATCTTGCCTTTTACATCCAGACCCTTATAGTCGTCCCAACTTTTAGTCGTATTTTCCAGACCAAAACTCGCGTAAACGATAGGCGCTTTCAGATCGGCGGCTTCTCCGGCCATAAGGAGCCAGTCGGTGCCGCTTTTCATAATTTCGGCGTCCGCAGCAATTTCGCCCGCGCCATTAGCGCCCATTTTTTCAAATGGTACTCGCTGGAAGTAGCTCGAAGTACCGCTTTCGGTATTGCCAGGTACAGGCACTACACCCAATTTCCGGAATTGCTCGGCAATGTAGCGGGCTGCCACGAAGTTCCCCTGCTCGCCGGTTCGCCTGCCCATGAGCTCATCGCCTGCCAAAAACCGCATGTGCGCCTCAGGTTCCGATTTTTTGATCTGGAATTCAGGCAATGACGAATTCTTTTTTTGTGCCGTACCGGGGAGGGTTAATGCAAGCCCGAGTGGTAGCAGAAGTAATGATAATTTCATGACTGTTGTTGAATGATACAAAAAGAAAATGTGAAGATGTAAGATAATCAGACATCTTCACATTACTATATGACAGATTTTGGAATTCGTTACCGTTTGTTCAATATCACGGCTGCTTCTTTCGCGAAGTAAGTCAGAATGCATTTGGCACCGGCACGTCGAATACTCGTAAGTACTTCCATCATGGCACGTTCGCCATCAAGCCAACCGTTTTGTGCGGCTGCTTTAACCATCGCGTATTCACCTGACACGTTGTAAGCAGCGATTGGAATGTCGAAATTTTCGTCCAGCAAGCGGATAATGTCCAGGTACGACAATGCGGGTTTAACCATGAGCATGTCCGCACCTTCTTCGAAGTCCAGTTGGGCTTCGAGCAATGCCTCACGCTTATTGGCAGGGTTCATTTGGTAAGTTTTTTTGTCCCCAAACTTCGGAGCCGATTCCAATGCATCACGGAAGGGGCCATAAAATGCGCTGGCATATTTGGCAGAATAGGACATAATGCTTACATCCGTAAAGCCGTGCGCATCCAGATGTCGGCGAATGTAACCTATACGGCCATCCATCATATCGCTGGGGCCGAGAATGTCAGCACCGGCTTTGGCCTGGGCCAGCGACATATTTGCCAAAATTTCTAACGTGGCGTCGTTCATTATCTTACCGTTTTCCACCAGTCCGTCATGACCATCGGAACTATATGGGTCCATAGCCACGTCGGTCATGATCACAAGTTCGGGGAACTGTTCTTTAATGGCAGTGATAGCTTTTAGGTAAAAAGTGTCTGGGTGATAGCTCTCGGATGCAAAACGGTCCTTCTTGCGTTCCGGATAATTGGGGAAAAGATCAATGGCTTTGATTCCCAGGTCGGTCACTTCTTTGAGTTCTTCGAGCAGGTTATCGAGCGAGTAGCGGTAAATGCCAGGCATTGATTTGACCTCCGATTTCTGCCGCGTTCCTTCTACGACAAACATGGGGAAAATGAAATCAGACACCTGCAAATTGGTTTCCTGAACCAGATCACGCACACCGGCGGACTTTCTATTGCGTCGCGGACGACGGGATAATTGGATCATTTGGTATTCGGCGATCAGCACTGGGCCGTCGGCTTTTAAAGGGAATCAGAAAGAAATATCAAAGGAAAAACGACACAAAGAAAACGAGAGTTTCCCAAACCCCTCCTTTTCTTACCTAACCCTGCATTTGTAACCCCTCTTCCATCCACCTTTCATCCCTTCTCCCCTTTCTACCCCACCATCAACTTAAACCCCTCCCCATGCAGATTCATAATCTGTATCGAGGGGTCTTCGCGAAGGTATTTGCGGAGTTTGGTAATGTAAACATCCATACTTCTTGCATTGAAATAGGAATCGTCGCCCCAAATGGTTTTGAGCGCGAAGCTGCGGCTGATGGGTTGGTTTAAACTTTGGCAAAACAAGCGAAGCAATTCTGATTCCTTGCTCGTCAAACGTGCGGAATTTTCGCCGATAGATAATTGCTGGTGATTATAATCAAAGCTATACTTTCCGATTTGAAATACTTTGGTATCCTCCTGCTGGTCCGTCTGACGGGCATAACGGCGTAATATGGCCTGAATGCGCATTAATAATTCTTCACGGTCGAATGGCTTGGTAACATAATCATCGGCACCCACCCGGAAGCCCTGCATCGTATCTTCTTTCATCGATTTGGCCGTCAGGAAGATGATGGGGACATCACGTCCGCTCATTCTGACTTCCTTAGCCAAGGAGAACCCATCCTTTTTGGGCATCATCACATCGAAAATACACAGGTCATATTCTTTATCAACAAAATGTTGCCAGCCCTTTTGCCCATCAGTAGCAAGGTCGGTAGGAAAGCCTTTATCGGTCAGATATTCTTGAAGAAGCATCCCAAGGTTGGCGTCATCTTCAACGAGTAAAAGATTGGGCATCGTAAATCAGGTAGATCGGTTAGAGGCGCAGGAATAACAGAATTTGCTGAATGGTTACATCATGCGTAAATTAACCCGATAAAACTAGCGATCTTTCGTATCTCTAAAACCTTCTTAACTCATAAAAAATGTTAAAATTCATCCTCTGGGTCGCTGCGATCCTCGTGATCCTCGGTGTGGTGTTCATTTCCGGCCCGAAAGTGCCCGAAGCACATCTTACACCCGTTTTGCCAACGATAACCGGCGACCTTGTCAGTTTGGAAGAAGACATAAACCGCAAGGAGAAAGCCACCCGGTTGCTAAAACCCGACAATGAAGCACGAATTGTATGGGCAAATGACAGTTTGAAACAAAAAACGACATACAGCGTCGTATATATACATGGTTTCGGTGCCAGCTGGGCAGAAGGTGATCCTGTCCACAAGGACCTTGCGAAGAGATATGGAGCCAATCTCTATCTCTCGCGTATGCACGACGCCGGTATCGCCGACACCAATGCATTCGACGACCTCACGCCCGCCAATTTTCTTGCCGGAGCTAAAAGGGCGCTGGCAATCGGAAAAGTGTTGGGCGATAGCGTGATCGTGATCGGGACTTCGGCGGGAGGATTGTTATCGGTATATTTGGCGGCCACGCATCCCGAAATCAACGCACTGGTGCTTTATTCGCCATGTATGGCCATTGCAAACCCTTCTATGAAGCTCGTAACGGGGCCGTGGGGGCAACAAATTTTACGTAATGTAATGGGCACGCATAATATGGGTAAGGACTCTATTCCCGCTCAGGCACAATTCTGGTTGCAGGGATATCATACAAACGGACTTACGACATTGCAGCAGATGATCGACGCCATTGCCCGCCCGGAGATATATGAGGAGGTGAAAATGCCGGTATTTGTGGGTTACTATTACAAAAACGAAGAGGAACAGGATAAAGTGGTGTCGGTGAAGGCGATACGCAAAATGTTTGAAGGGCTGGGCACGCCTGCTGAGCTGAAAGAAGAAAAGGCATTCCCCGAAAGCGGCGATCACGTGATTGCGTCACACCTGCGCTCGAAGGACTTCCAGAGTGTGTACGAGGCCACAGACCGGTTTTTTCAGGAAAAGCTGCATATGAAACCAGTAGAAAAGCCTGTTGCACAGCCTTGAACGGATACGCAACGGGCATTGGAAGCGGGGGAATTGTGGTTAAAGCCGTCAAAAATGCTTTACTTTGCCGCCTTGAACGGACATCCGAATTAATCAACAATAAAAGGAAACATGGCTTACGGTTTATTAAAAGGAAAAAGAGGAATTATATCGGGAGCATTGGATGAAAATTCCATTGCCTGGAAAGTAGCGCTGAAAGCAAAAGAAGAAGGTGCCACGTTTGTGCTGACCAACGCGCCTATCGCGATGCGTATGGGGGCTATCAATGAGCTGGCGAAGCAATGCGAAGCCGAGATCATCCCTGCCGATGCTACTTCCCTGGAAGATATCGAAAACCTCTTTACCAAATCGACCGAGATCCTGGGCGGCAAAATCGACTTCGTGTTGCACTCGATCGGAATGTCGTTGAACGTACGCAAAGGCAAATCCTACGGAGATCTGAACTACGAGTGGTTTCAGAAAGGCGTGGACATTTCGGCCCTTTCACTGCACAAGTTCCTGCAGGTAGCTGAAAAGCTCGATGCAATCAACGATTGGGGATCGGTTGTGGCATTATCCTACATTGCAGCCCAGAGAACGTACTCTTTTTACAATGATATGGCCGAAGCTAAGGCCATGCTCGAAAGCATCGCCCGCAGTTATGGTTACCGTTACGGAAAAGCCAAAAATGTGCGCGTAAACACGATTTCTCAGTCTCCTACCAAAACGAAGGCAGGATCGGGTATCGAAGGCTTCGACGCATTCTATGATTTTGCAGAAAAAATGAGCCCGCTGGGCAATGCTTCGGCAGACGATTGCGCGAATTACGCGATCACATTGTTCTCCGACCTTACCCGCTTTGTGACCATGCAAAACCTCTATCACGATGGCGGTTATTCATCCACCGGTATTTCTGAAGAACTGGTAACAATGATCCAGCAGCAGGCAAAGCAGCAATAACAATCAAATTTAGCATTCAAGAAAACCCTTCAAGGCACACGTTTTGAAGGGTTTTCTTTTTGTACTAAAATAAATGCGTATAGCCACCGTTTGGCGTTGTGTAACATTTGTGAACCGATTAGTTTAGCCAAAATAAAATCCATTTATGAATCAGCAGACCCATCCCCCTTTTTTCAGCAAACTCGGGGCGCAGGCCAGTCGCCTGCTGCTCGCAGCAATGTTCCTGACGATATTTTCTTGCGGAGGCGAAAAAGAAGCTACCCAGGCAGCTCCCGATGCGCCGCTTTACACACTGGTATTTCTCGACAAAACGCAAAGCGTGCATGTGGACAAGCAATATGTGAATGAGAAATACCGCCAGGCGCTGACCGATATCATCGAAAACAATATGAAAAACAAGGGGGACAAACTGGAAGTATATTTCATCCACGAAAACACCTCCAAAGCCCGCGCGCTGTCCCTGACAGTACGGAGTGAAAGGGATAATCTGGAAGGCGCGAACGCTACCGACCGTGAAAGCATCGAAACCACATTTCAACTGGCTTTGCAAAAGGAAAAAGGCATTTATCTACGTCAGTTGCTTGGCAAACTCAACCAACAGAATACCGGTGCATCGAATCAATCGACCGACATCTGGGCCAGTTTGCCAGTCATTGCCAAAGCTGGTGAAAGCGGTTCGGACGTAAAGGTGTATTATTTCAGCGATATGGTAGAAAGTGTCAAAGGTGCCGACCGCCGCGATTTTCACATCAATCCGCCCAAAAGCGACGCGGAGGCAGAAACGGATGCCAAAGCAGACACCAAAAAGCTCGATCGCTACGCCATTGGTTCTCCACAGGTCACTATTGTATCCCCATTTGAACCGACAGCCTCAAGCAAGGAAAATAACCCGCACGTGACGCATTACTGGCAGACGCTCTTTCAGGAGCTGGGCGGGGTAAGTGTAGAGGAACTTTAAGTAGGATATTATAGATTTTGAATGGCTTTCAGATTCTCGGCATCGTCGAAAATGGCGCGAATGGGGATCCGGAAGCCTTCGACTGCGAAGCTTGATACGTCATTACTAGGCGCTTTAAGAATCAGCTTATATTCTTCGCCGACGAGGTGGTACTGTTCGAGTGTTTCGTTCTCTGGATCTATGATCCAATATTCCTCAATTCCGTGTGCTTGGTAATCGTCAAACTTTACGCCGCGGTCACGGGCTTCCGTTGATGCAGAGAGCACTTCCACAATCAAATCCGGCGCGGGGAAAAGAGTTTGATCGGCTGTGAGCATAATGGTCTTGTCTTTGCGAAAAAAGCAAATGTCAGGTTCATTATCGTTTCTGGTCAGCGTGATCATAATCTTTTCTATTCCAACAAAACCCAGATTATGTCTGCAAACATAAATGTTCAGAAGCTGAGCCAGTCTTAACGAAGCTTTATTATGCTTCATTTTAACCGGGGAGTGAACCACAATCTTGCCATTAATAAATTCCACTTTCTCCTGCTCGGTAATGTCATTATAGAATTTCAACCTAGTCTTCCGCTCCTCATCAAGCGCTTTTTGCACCGCGCCAAGTACCAGATAAGCATCCGGCACATTCATAATTTCTGAGACCATACGGTTACTCATCTCTTTTGTCAATTGTAGTGTTTCCAAATTTAATAAGTTTAAGGTTAAAAGATAGACTATTGGCGGTGTCACCCGGCCCAATTCTCCCGGTCCAAACTCCGGTATTGAATCGCCTCTGCCAAATGTTCGACTTTAATGTCTTCGCTATCGGCCAGGTCGGCGATGGTGCGGGATACTTTGAGGATACGGTCGTAGGCACGGGCGGAGAGGCCGAGGCGTTCCATGGCTTTGCGGAGGAGCATTTTGCCGGCGTCTTCGATAATGCAGATCTGTTTCACCATTTCAGGCGTCATCATCGCGTTGGAGTAAATTTCCCTGTGATCTCTGAACCGCTCCGTCTGGCGCTGGCGGGCTTGGATGACGCGCTCCCGGATCTGTTCGCTGCTTTCGGACTTGCGGGTGGAGGAAATCTGGTCGAAAGAAACGGGCGTCACTTCCACGTGTAAATCAATGCGATCGAGCAGTGGACCGCTGATTTTGTTGAGGTATTTTTGAACGACGCCCGGGCCGCAGACGCAGTCTTTTTCAGGGTGATTGTAGTAGCCACACGGGCAAGGATTCATGCTGGCAATAAGCATGAAGTTCGAGGGAAATTCAACCGCCATTTTGGCCCTTGAAATGGTTACTTTCCGTTCTTCCAGCGGCTGGCGCATTACTTCTAACACGGTTCTTTTGAATTCAGGCAGCTCATCGAGAAAAAGTACACCATTGTGCGCCAACGATATTTCTCCCGGCTGAGGATAGCTGCCGCCTCCCACCAATGCGACGTCACTGATTGAATGGTGCGGTGAGCGGAAGGGTCGGCGCGAGACCAGTGTGGCCTGCCTGCCTAATTTACCTGCTACCGAATGAATTTTAGTCGTTTCCAGTGCTTCGGGCAGACTTAGCGGCGGTAAAATACTGGGAATGCGTTTCGCCAGCATTGTTTTACCCGCTCCCGGCGGACCTATCATGATGGCATTATGCCCGCCTGCCGCGGTGATCTCCAACGCACGTTTGATATTTTCCTGGCCCTGCACATGCTCAAAATCGGCTTCATACTCACTTTGGGAAGAGAAAAAGAGGTCGCGCGTATCGATACGCAGGGGCTCGATATCGCGGGTACCCTTGAAAAACTCGATCGCCATTGCCAGCGTTTCAACAGGGATAACGTCGAGGTTGTTGACAATTGCTGCCTCATGTGCATTTTCTGCGGGTAACACAATGCCTTTAAAGCCTTGCTTGCGCGCTTCGATCGCGATAGGCAGGACGCCTTTGATGGGCCGGAGAATGCCATCGAGTGAGAGTTCACCGAGGATGATGTAATCCTCTGTGCTGCGGACGCAGACAAGCTGATCGGAACATTGTAATGTGCAAATGGCAATGGGGAGGTCGTACGCGGAGCCTTCTTTACGGATGTCGGCAGGTGCCAGGTTCACAACCAGTTTTTGTCGCGGCATTTTAAAGCCGAAGTGTTTTAGTGACGCTTCGACACGTTGCTGGCTTTCTTTTACAGCGCTATCGGCGAGGCCGACCATGTAGAATCCGAGGCCCTGGCCAACATTTACTTCGATGGTTATGATGGTCGCGTCGACACCGAACACGGCGCTTCCGTAGGTTTTAGCAAGCATAAAGTGTGTGCTTTGAGTAAGTGAAATTTTTAGACAAAAATAGCACGAAAATGGATAAACCCGGGAAACCGGCTGGAAGGCTTGCGCAACCGCCTGATCATTCCTAATTTATGAACCTATTATAATAATCCGCATGAACCGTATTCTCCTAACCCTTGTATTGCTCGCAGGCATTACGTCTGTTGTAGTTGCACAGTCACGACGAAAGCCTTTGAAAGGCAAAACCATTTGCATCGATCCCGGCCATGGCGGCACGGCAGCTACCGACAGTTACCGCGTCGGGCCTGGTGGGGAGCGGGAGGAATGGATCAACCTTCGAGTGGGGTTATTATTACAAAAAATGCTGGAAAGGAAAGGCGCGAAAGTGCTTATGACGCGCATTGAAGATCAGCAGGTACCGCTGCCCGACCGCGCCAAACTGGCGAACGACCGCAAGGCCAATCTTTTTGTTTCCATTCATCACAATGCAACCGCCGACTCGTCGGTAAACTTCCCGATTATTTACTTTCATGGAAACATGTCTGAAAATGTAGCGAGTGTGGATTTTGGCAAAGAACTCGCTGCGCAGCTGCTCAAACATTTACACAAACCCCATACGCCCGTTTCGCTGGTGTCGGATTTTACGATTTTTGCCGACGCAGGTGCTTCTGTTTTGCGCAATACCTACGGCATACCGGCGGTTTTGGCAGAAGCTTCCTTTTTTACGAATCCCTCCGAAGAGCAACGTTTGAAGCAGCCTGAACACAACCGCCAGGAAGCTGTCGCCTACACGGAGGCCATTATCGCATTTTTTGCAAAGCCAGTAGCCCCGATCGCAGCAAAGAATTCAGAAGTACCGGTTATCCCTGCATTCAAGGTTTTCCAGGAAGCCGAGCGTATGACGCCCACTGCCAGGCGCTGGCGGCAGGATTTTGAAGAAGGAAATGTATTTGTGACCAAAAAGGATACCGCATTGCTGCGGGAGTCCTACGAACTTTTCACACGCTCGGCCCGCTCCTTCCCCGATTCCCCCGTAGCCGGACAATGCCATCAAAACCGCGCAGTGTTGCTCAGAAAGCTTGGTAAAGCCGTCGAGGCACAGCAGGAGGATCAGCGGTTTAGGGAGTATTACGTTACTATGCCTGTCAAATAATGTTCAAGCCTCTTTTGTAATCAATTTACATTACTTGAATAATGTCCTGAGATCCATGGATATGTCTGTAACCGGGTCGGCAAAAGTGCATTCCGTGAAATTCTGCACGGGCTGCCCCGGTAGAAAAATCCGCACCGAACATCGGCGCGGACAGGGAAATGTGCAGGCGACAGTTTTGATTTATTCAACCACTGCCGACACGCAGATATAGGTAGGGATAATGCCCGTGGCGCGGATGCGGACTTCGGCGTCTTCGGCCTGTGTGTTACCCGTGAGCACAAGCGCGGTGTCGAGGCCGAACTTATTGCCGCCCAGGATATCGGTATGCAGGGTATCACCTACCATTAAAATGTCCTTTTTGCTCACATTAGGATAGTTTTTAATGTGTTGATAAGCAAAAATAAACATCTGAGGGTCCGGCTTTCCGAAGCGGATAAACTGCCGGCCGATGGTATCCTCGATCATTTTTGCCAATGCGCCGATCGCAATAGACAGGCGGCTTTTGGAAGCTGGATAGGTTTTGTCGGTATTGGCCACGATAACGGGAATATTGCGTTTTCGGAGCAAATTGAGGGTTCTTGTCAGATCTGTGTTCCAGTCGAAACCTTCGTCGTCCAGAAATACCAATGCATTAATATCCTGCACATCATTGAGGTCGAGCTGCCCGATGGAAAGCGTCTGGATATCGGATGTGGCAATGTAATGTGCCGAATTTTCCGTGCCAAGGTAGGCTACTGTTCCCTTTCTCACTTTCAGGTCCAGATATTCCCGCGCCAGCATACCCGATGAAATGATCCGATCGGGTGTAACGTCGTCGATGCCCAGGTTTATATAGCTTTGTGCCAGCTGCTCGGGACTGCGCGATGCGTCGTTGGTCACGACGTAGAAATCCTTATTATGATCGCGCAGGTAGGCAAATGTGTTTTCAATGCCGGGGATCAGCCCGTTATATGTTTTAAGCACGCCGAATGCATCAAAGAAAATCACATCGTACTTTGAAATGACCGATTTAAAATTATCAAGGATCATACAGTTGGTGTCTTGGAGTAAGTTTTAAGAGGGTGTGCTAGATTTTCAGTGTGCGCAGGATCTTTTCTGCATCGAAACCGTCAATCGACGGGAAATACAGCTCGTATGCTTCCCGCTGCAACTTGGTGCAGTACGAGCGGTGGAAGAAGTATTTACCATATTTGATCACATAATTCAAAATAAAAAAGCGGTAGGCCTCCTTCATAAAACGCACCTCATTCTCGGTCAGCGGGTATACCTTATGATATTCCTGCAAGAAAATCATAAAGCGCTCTTCCATCAAGGGACTAATGAGGTAACTGAACACCGTGCGGTCCCCGACGTTGGAACAAACGCGACTGAAAAAATAGAAGTCCATCACCCGCGACGACACGCGAAACCAGTCGTAATCCCAGCGGGAAAACAGCTTCATATCATCGGTAACCGAGAAATTCCCGATATTCCAGTCGACAAAAACGGGCATAAGGTCGAATGAACTGACATTCAGGCGCTGGATATTTTTCATGAAAATATCGCATTGCTTTTTGAGGATATTGATATACCCGCGATGCTCGTACTGGCCGGTGTCGGTTTCCAGGATATCGAGTAAATGCTGGATGTCGGTCCTCAGGTTTTTGGATGACTTTGGAATGGATTTGCTTGCCCGGAAACACGCTTGATGAAATTTGGCCGTTTCGGTACCCAGCTTGCGGATATGGTCTTCTTCCAGCCGGCGCGGCATACGGTTCATGGCGCGGATAGGGTTATAAAACACGACCCAGGTGTCCACAAAATCCTCCTGATAACGATAAGTGTAAACCTGATTGTTCTTCACCAATGATTTCGCAAGGACATTCTCAAAGGGATAGAGCATGTTGTTGGAAAGAGCCTGGATGATCCGGTGATCTTCCTTGAAGTGTTCGTATTTTCCAAAATAGGAAAGTTTCGCCACCACCTTGTCGTCGTTATCCAGCGTCACCCTGAACACGTGATTCGTAGAAACCTTGGCACTGATATCTTCTACAAACTTGACCCCGATAGAATTATCAAATCCTTCCCAGGCTTTCCGGATAATTTGGGGATAATCTTTTAAACGCATTCCTGTTCTCGCATTAGGCTTTACAATGTCGATACAACGCTCCGGAGAGTTCATTAATGGCACCAAAGGTAGCCAAACTAGGCGGAGCAGAATAGCCCGGGCACAGGGATTGAATAAAAAAATTAATCCCATAATTTTGCGAAAACTTACTTTTGATATTTTGTTTTACTATTTCTCGCGTTTTCTGATCCGTCTGGCGCTGCCTATTTATCTGAGAAAGCTTTGCGTCACCAATTTCGATAAGTTGCCCAAAGGTGCGCCATTGCTGATCGCCTCTAATCACCCCGATTCGTTTTTCGACGCCCTCGTGATCGGTTCCGTGCTCGAACAGCCCATTCATACACTCACGCGGGGAGATGTGTTTCGTAAAAAAACGGCGGCGTTCTGGCTGCGACAGATCAATCTGATCCCGGTTTTTCGTGGTTCGGAGGGGAGGCAATATGTTAAAAACCATGATGTTACGGCGGAGGAAAGCCACGATGCGTTGAAACAGGGCGATGCGGTAGTCGTGTTTTCTGAGGGTATTTGTGTAAATGAATGGCGTCTTCGCCCGCTCGGGAAAGGAACGGCACGGATGGCCTATAAAATCTGGTATGGCGACGATGCGCTGCAAAGCATGAAAGTGATCCCGACCGGATTAAATTACGAACACTTCCGTGGCCCCGGCAAGCGCGTTACACTGAATTTCGGGGAAGCTATTGCTGCGGAAGACATTCAAACCAGCCCGCAGGAATACGAAAAATGGCTCCGGGAATTCAACGAGACTCTGGACCGTAGAATGAATGCGGAAATCCTCACCATTCCTGCCGACGCGCCCCAAGCCGAACGCGACCTGCAGCTGAACGATTTTTTCGATAAATGCGCTGCTTCCAAAAAGAAATCCAACCCATTGCTCGGGGCAATAGGTTGGATCGGGCGTATCATTCATTTGCCATTATATTCTTTCTTTCATAAAAAAGCAGCCAAGCTTACCGCCAGGTCAGTCTTTTATGATTCCGTCCTGTTTGGTATGCTCATATACCTGTACCCCGTGATCGTTGGCCTGCTTTCGATCATTGTAGCCGCATTCGCGGGATGGGAAGCTGGATTGGGGTTGTTTGTTGGTTTACCATTGCTGGCCTGGGTGGGGAGTAAGTATTAACTCAATCTTTCACCTTATTTAATCCCATTGCCTTTAACATCCAGTTTGGCAATGGCTTGCGAAGTCCGCGTTTTTGCAAATCCATAAACCACCCGAGCTTTTTTAGAATAGGCACTTTGTGGGTTTCCACAAGTTCGATCAAAGTCCCGTCGGGGTCTTCGAGGTAGGCGAAACGGCCTGCGGCATTTTCCATTCCGAAGGAGCTTTCGCTGTCGATCGTGAATGGGTAGCCTTGTGCCTGGAGTTTATTTTTCAAAGTGTCCATATCCAATGTATCAAAACACAGGTGGATGTAGCCACAGTCGCCCCAATAGCGGTTTTCGAATATCTTTTTAGGCGTGCGGTCAAGTGCTTGCACAAGCTCGATCTGGACGTTGCCGAGGAGGCGGCTGAATGCGCCGTCGGGCGTGAATTTCTTGCGCAACAGCATCCTGCGGAAGCGTTGACCGGGAATGGAAGTTGGCAGATCTTCGAAAACACCGGTTTTGTCATAAACTACTTCCAGCGGTTGCAGTAGGTTTTGGTAAAAAACCACTGATTTATCGATGTCTGAAACACCAATTACGACGCCTGCCACACCGCCCACTGTTTTACCTTTAGTCTGGAACCAGCTTTCGTCGCCGGTGATCTGGAAAGTATTGCCGTAAGGGTCAGTTCCCCAGAAACCTTCGCCCTCGGGCAGCTTCACGAGCGGGCCGGTTGCTTCTCTGGAATAGCTTTTGACCCATTGGTGCGCCTTTGTTACGTCGGGAGCTTTGAAACGAATCGCATTAATGCCCAGATCGCCGATTTCAACTTTGAAATTCGCAGGTTGTGATGTTCGGCTGGTAAATGACCAGATTTCCAGTCCGCCGCCGCCAGCCATGTTGATCGCCAGGGCCGCTTGACGTGAATGTACCTTGCCTCCGGTGTAGGGTGTCATGAGTGGAGCTTCCGCTTTTTCATCAAACACGGGCACGTCGAAACCCAGCACCTGCCGGTACCACTTCCAGGTTTCGGGCACGTTTTGGCAACCAATTCCTACCTGTTGAATTCCAGAGATCAGCGGAGCACTCATTTGTTGAGATTGTATGAAGATAAAGGTGGATAATCGTTAAGAATCGGCAATTTTACGAAATAAATAGCAAACGAGCCGTGGCACCGACGTTTGAACTGCAAATGCGACCTGTGGAAAAATTTCTCGGAATACAAAAAGTAAATGTTTATTTGATAAGCATAATAATTGCTATATTTAAAATGGTTTTCCAAAATTTTATTTTAAAAAGCTGGAAATCAACGCATCCATTTGGTTGCACTCATCGTATGTGTGATGAGCCCGTCTCAATGATAGTTTAGAATGAATCAGTCAGTTGTAATTGCACCGATAGGCGAAAGCTTACCGGATTTTTTGAGCTTATCACAGTATTCAAAACTTGTAGTAATAGCCGATAACAATACCAAAAGGCATTGTTACCCTATTTTGAAGGCGGTTTTGCCCAAACATAGTGTCGTGACCGTTCCAGCCGGTGAGGCGCATAAGACATTGGCGACGTGCGAAAAAATCTGGGAAGCCATGACAAAGGAAGAACTCGATCGGCACGCATTGGTGATCAATGTGGGCGGCGGAGTGATCGGCGACATGGGTGGTTTTTGCGCCGCGGTGTACAAGCGTGGAATAGATTTTATTCAAGTGCCGACGACTTTGCTTTCGCAGGTCGACGCGAGTGTCGGAGGAAAATTGGGGATCGATTTTCAAGGTTTCAAAAATCACCTTGGTGTTTTCAATATCCCGAAAAGTGTGCTCATCGATCCGGTGTTCTTGAAAACATTGCCGGAGCGAGAAATACGATCGGGATTTGCGGAGATCATCAAGCATTGCCTGATCGCGGATGGTTCCAAATGGGAGGAAATCCGTGCGAAGGATTTTGAAAAACAAAACTGGGCCGACTTGATCGCGCATTCGGTGAAGATCAAGCAACAGGTGGTGGATCAGGATCCGACAGAGAAGGGCTTGCGGAAGATATTGAACTTTGGACATACGCTCGGGCACGCGGTCGAAACGTACTTTTTGAATAAGTCGGCCAACCAGCGGCTTTTCCACGGGGAAGCGATCGCAGTGGGGATGATTATGGAAGCGTACCTGTCGTTCGAGCGGAAAATGATCGACCAGCAAACGCTGACGGATATTGAAGAATTTTTGTTCGCGACATATGGTAAGGTAAAAATCAAGCCGGAGGATGTGGAGAAGATCATTGCGCTGACGCGGCAGGATAAGAAGAACAAAGGGAAGGAAATTAGATTTTCATTGCTAAAAGGGGCCGGGCAATGTGCCTTTGACATCGTAGTAACGGCAGCCGAAATGCGCAGATCAATAGCTTATTATTTGGGATAGATTTATAGGTTCGGCATAAGCTATTGGTAGTGTAGGAAGAGTATTCGAAATACATTCTTGATATATTTTAATTCACAACCTGACAAATTAAAATGCTTATGCTGAGGTCTATTACTATTTATGCCGCTTTACTGCTCGTAGTCGTGATTGCAGGGTGCTCCAGTGGCCGGAAAGTTTTTGTGGAGCATGATTACAGCTACGAAACCAATTTTAAAGACTACTCTTCTTATACGTTTCTGGAATGTGAGAGGGATACCAATAACCTCTGCACCGAAATTTACGAAGCGATCCGCCGCCAGATGCAGGTAAGGGGCTACAAGCTCACTGCCGAAAAGCCAACGCTGCTTGTTAATTACGGTATTTTCTACGATAACTTGCGTTATCAGGGTTATATGCAGCCGGTGATCAAAAACTGGGTGGATACCGAGAACGAAGGTTTCCGCTACGAACCGATCAAATACGCGCTTGACAAGGGTACGCTGATTGTTTCCCTCATCGACGCCGAAAGTGACCAGGTAGTTTGGAGAGGTTACGCTTCCGGTATATTTAAGGGAGTAGAAAGTTCCAATAACCATTACCGTAGCGTAGTAAGGCGCATTTTTGATCAATACCCGCTATTTGCAAAAGGTTACGACCCGCGACGTTATAGCGAGCAGGTAGGCCGATAAGTTAAGTCGTTGCCGGTATTGTTAGCCATTGCCGGTATTTTCGCCGGCAATACGAATTCTGCTGGTGAAACACCAACGGCGGCTTTTAGTTATGTTATAAAACAGGCAAAATGCAGTTGGTCACAGCACCAACTGCAGAGAAGGTAGCCGATCCCCTATGCTCTTGTCAGGGGCGTACGGGATCGGCATTTTTATTTCAAGGGTTAAGCCCTGCATCGTCCGAGGCGCCCAGCGCTAATGCGCCCCAGTCGAGATTTTCGCGGCCTTTCGCGAGACCGGCTATGAAGCGATTTTTGATAATATCTGCAAAAGGCATGGGCGTATTTACATTCGAAGCCGTTTGGAGCGTCAGGTTGATGTCTTTTAAACCCAATGGGAAGCGAAATGCGACGGGCTCATAGGCATGTTGGGCAACAATCTTTCCGTAGTTCTGGAAAATAGGTGCCGCAAATAGCGTAGAAGTTAGCATTTCGTAAATGCTTTGGCGCGGAATGCCGTTCTTTTCGGCCATTGTAAATGCTTCGCCCATCATTTCGAGGCTGCATGCGATCATGAAGTTACCAGCGAGCTTGATCACATTCGCTGCTCCGGGATCCTCTCCGAAATCAAAAACACCTTTTACAAAACTCTGGACGATAGGTTTGATCCGCTCTTTGGCGGCAGCGTTACCCGAAAGACATATGTTCCCGACTTTCGCGCGAACGGCTTCTGGCCGGGCGAATATGGGCGCGGCTACGTAATGTGCGCCGTACCAGTCGTGTATTTGGGCCAGTTGGCGGGAAGTTTCCGGGGAGATAGTGCTCATGGAAATGTGAACGCCGTCTTTCCCGAGTTTTTCCACCAATTCCATGGAGAATAGCTCTTCCACTGCTGCGTCGTCGGCGAGGACTGAAATCACCAGTCCGCCAGTGGTAATAGCTTCCATAGGATCTTCCACGACAGTGGCGCCTAATTTGGTTAATGGCTCGGCCTTGGACGCGGTCCTGTTCCAGACTACAAGTTCATAACCCGCTTCGAGCAGGCTTTCGGCGATAGGAGTTCCAAGGTTCCCGAGTCCGAGAAACGCTATTTTTTCAGACATAATCAGAGGTTTAGATAGTAAAAAAATTAAACTTGAATGACACCTACATTGAACGGTTTCTCAATGGGTGCCTGATTAGCGGCTTCAATGCCGGTCGAAATAATGCGCCGTGTGTCCACGGGATCGATGATGCCATCCACCCACAGGCGTGCGGCAGCGTAGTAGGGAGATAGCTCTTTGTTGTAACGGTCAGTAATCTGTTTCAGTAATTCTTTTTCCGCTTCGGGCGTAATGGTTTCGCCCTTGGCTTTGAGTGTAGCGGTTTGCACTTGTAACAATGTCCGCGCAGCAGTAGCGCCGCTCATCACCGCCATTTGGGCAGTGGGCCATGCAAATATCAGGCGCGGGTCGTAAGCTTTGCCGCACATGGCGTAGTTGCCCGCGCCATAGGAGTTGCCGATAATAAACGTGAACTTCGGCACCACCGAATTAGCGACGGCATTCACCATTTTGGCACCGTCCTTGATAATACCACCTTGTTCCGCACGGCTTCCTACCATGAAACCGGTAACGTCATGGAAAAACACGAGCGGAATCTTTTTTTGGTTGCAATTCATGATAAACCGGGCCGCTTTGTCGGCGGCTTCGGCGTAGATCACCCCGCCCATTTGCATTTCACCCTTTCCGGAACGCACCATCTTGCGCTGGTTAGCGACAATGCCCACTGCCCAGCCGTCCACGCGTCCATAGGCGCATATGAGCGTCTTACCGTAGTCGGGTTTGTATTGGTCGAGTTCAGAGTTATCCACAAGGCATTCGAGAATGGGAAGCACGTCGTAGGGTTTCAGGCGGTCCGTTGGCAGGAGCTTGTAAATTTCCTCGGGTTGGCGAGCCGGTTGTTGCGCGATTTGGCGATCGAAACCGGCAGACAGTGACCGGCCTATTTTATCAATATGCCTCTTAATGGCATCCAGGCAGGATTTGTCATCGGGAAACTTGTTGTCGGTAACACCGGAGATTTCGCAATGCATCGTAGCCCCGCCGAGTGACTCGGCGTCAATATCTTCGCCAATTGAGGACTTGACCAGATAGGGACCTGCTAAAAACACAGAGCCCGTCCCTTCCACAATGAATGCCTCGTCGGACATAATGGGCAAATAGGCCCCACCTGCGACACATGCGCCCATAATGGCCGAAATTTGTACAATGCCCATGGCGGACATTTGGGCATTATTTCTGAAAATGCGCCCAAAATGTTCCTTATCGGCAAAAACTTCTGCCTGCATTGGGAGAAATACGCCCGCGCTGTCGACAAGGTAAATGACCGGCAACCGGTTTTCCATCGCGATTTCCTGCGCGCGAAGGTTTTTCTTGGCCGCGATCGGGAACCATGCACCAGCTTTTACCGTGGCGTCGTTGGCGACGATCATGCATTGTTTTCCTGAAACGTATCCAATACCGATCACTACGCCACCGGAAGGGCAGCCCCCTTCTTCCTCATACATTCCATCACCGACAAATGCCCCTATCTCGAGAAAATCAGACCCCTCGTCGGTCAGGTACGAGATTCTTTCCCGAGCCGTAAGCTTTCCTTTCTGATGTTGTGCTTCGATTTTTTTCTTTCCTCCTCCGAGCTTGACCTGTTCGAATTTTTGGTTCAGGATCTCGATGAGATGTGGTAGGCTTTCCTGGCTGGTCATGATGATGAAGAATGGTGTGAGTAATGAAAATGGGCTATTTCAAAAGTAAAAAGTCGTTTACCGGTAAGCAAACGACTTTCATATTTATTTGAAAAATGTCAGACCCTATTTGATAGTAGTAGCGGTGTCAAGCGGCGACTCGGAAGGCCCCTTATCTTTTTTACCAAAAACCGAAACATTGATATAACGCTTTGGATGCTCGCGGAAATTGGTAAGGAGCTTGTTCATGCTGATCATCGTGCGGTTGAGGTTGTCGTATAATGTCTCATCCTTCACGAGCTTGCCCGCTGTGCCTTTGCCCGCTTCTACGCTAGCGAGTAACGTATGCAGCTCTTCGATGGTCTTCCTGGCACTTGTTACAGTTTCGCCGAGGCGCAATGCATTCAGCGAGTCGGCGAGGCTACCTGTTTTGGCGAGTAACGGTTTCAGTTCCTGTTCAGTTTCTATGAGCGAGGTCGAGAGTTTGTTGAGGTTTGAGGTCATAGCAAGCAGGTTCGTACGGTTCTCGTTCAGTAGGCCTTGCAAGCTGGTGCCTGTCTGGTTATAATTCTTCAAAACCTGGTTCAAAATCAGACCTGTTTCCTGGAAACCGCCTACTACGAGGTCGAGGTTTTTGATAAGCGAATCGGCGTGTGAGACGAGAGGCAACGCTTTTTCTTGTAAAACGGCCGAAATCCCGGATTCCTTACGTGAAACAAGCGTGTCGCCGTCTTTCATCGGAGCGCCTGCACCCATAGACAGGTGAATTACTTTCCCTCCCAACAGACCACCGTCGGCGAGCACCGCAGCAGTTCCCTGAGGTAAAACAATGCCTTTTTGAACGTCGATGGTCACCAGCAAATGGTTCTGACGATTTTGAAGCAGCTTTATTTCCTGTACTCGGCCCACATTCAAACCATTCAGCAACACCGGATTGGAAGCGGTGAGCCCGTCGATATTATCGTAGATGATGTAGTATTTATATGTTCTGGAAAAAACGTCGGAACCTTTGAGGATATGAAAGCCGAAATACAGCATAACGATGGCGAGTATCGCCATGAACCCGACTTTTACTTCTCTTGATAATTTCATGGACTGGCTATTTGACCTGCATTAAAAATGGCGCAGGCATATTTGTATTAAACTTTCAAAACGGCCTTATTTCAAGTGATTTTAAGGTTTAACACCAAAGTATCAAAAATTGTTTTAACAAATCAAAGCAATATGTGACCGGTTAGCTAGCGGTCCATATCTTTTTTGTACGCCATAAATGCCGCGTGAACGCATTTGGCTACTTCCTCCTGGCCCTCGTCTGAGCTCAGGTATTCTTCCTCATCGGGGGACGACAAAAAGCCGGTTTCGATCAGGACGCTGGGCATAGCACAGCGCCATAGCACGAGGAACCCGGCCTGTTTTACACCGCGGCTATCGCGCTCTGAAATCGATTGAAATTTCTTTTCGATCAGATCTGCCAATCGCAAGCTGCTGGAAATGAATGCACTCTGATAATTAGCAAGCATAATATGTGCCAATGGGGATTCGGGATCGAAGCCTTTATATTTCTGCTTGTAGTTGGTTTCCTGTAAGATTACTGAGTTCTCGCGCTTCGCCACTTCCAGGTTGCCTTCGGTTTTGTGCAAACCCATTACGAAAGTTTCTGTGCCTCTCACAGTCCGGGAACGCGGAGTAGCATTGCAATGGATGGAAATGAAAAGATCCGCATTGTTACGATTGGCAAACGCGGAGCGCTCACCGAGTTCTATGAAAACGTCTGTCGAACGGGTGTAAAGTACTTTGACGTCCGGCGTTTCTTCCTTGATTTTCTTACCAAGCTCCAATGCGACGGCCAGCGCTACATCCTTTTCCTTGGTATATTTGCCCCTGGTGCCGGGGTCTTTACCGCCGTGCCCGGCGTCGATCACGACTGTGTTAACTCTGCTACCCGACTTAGTAGTAGCCGGTTCTTGCTGAAAAACAAAGGCGACGCTCGCCAGCAGAAAACTTGCTACAATTACTAATTTAAGAAGTTTTAACATTATTTTTTAATTGGGGCCTTAGGCGAAAGGGGTTTCTCTGCTAATTTTGAAATTCGTTATGCAAAAATACGCTAATTGTTAGAACTGAAAAGAAAGGCGATTATTATATCGTCGGTAGTTGCGGCGTTTCTCCTGTTCAGCACTGTGGCATGTGTGCAGCAACGCTCCAAGGGTTCCGCGAAAAGTCAGGGTAAGCTAAAAAGTTCGACTTCTGCAAAGCAATCAGCGGACTCCCTTCTTACAGTGCAAAAGCGAGCAGGTGCGGATACTTCCCGAACCGGTAAGGCAGGTGTGTCCATTGCGCGAGGGGGGATTAATGCCGATAGCACCCTCGCTAACAATGCATTAGCGGACTCTACCGTCGCCGATTCACTTAAAAATCCCGACGATCTCGAAAATGCGGTCCAATATACCTCAGAGGATTCGACGATCATGGATGCGGTTTTGAAGCAGGTGCATTTATACGGAAATGCGGAAGTCACTTACGGAACTATCAATCTCAAAGCCAATTATATCCGCCTAAACTGGGTCACCAACGAAGTTTACGCCATCGGAACTTATGATTCAACGGCCAAAAAAATGGCGGGTGAGCCGATCTTCCAGGACGGGCCCGAGACCTATAACACCAAAGAAATCCGATACAACTTCAAATCCAAAAAGGCACTTATCCAGGGTATCGTGACTCAGGAGGGCGACGGCAATATCCGTGGTGAGAAAGTGAAAAAGGATGCGGAGGGCAACTTTTATATCCGGCATTCCATTTACACCACCTGTAACCTGACACACCCGCATTACTACATCAATGCGCCGAAAATCAAGATGGTAAACAAGAAGCAGGTCATCTCAGGCCCATTCAATTTGGTCATCAGTGATGTGCCGCTTCCGATCGCATTACCATTTGGTTTCTTCCCTTTTCCAAAAAAGAAGGAAAACGGAACCAGCGGGGTGATCTTCCCGACTTACGGTGAAGAGCCCAATGGCCGCGGGTTTTACCTGCGCGACGGGGGCTACTATTTTGCGATAAGTGAGTACGTCAATGCAATCCTTACCGGGCAAATTTATTCCAATGGTAGCTGGGGTCTGGGTGTTACATCGACCTATATTAGGCGCTATCAGTACTCGGGTAACCTTTCATTGCGCTTCAATAAAAATAAATCCAGCGATGAACTCGACAAGCTGTTCGGGCGAGGAGGAGCAAACGATTTCGCCATCGTATGGTCCCATGCGCCGAAAGCCCGCGGTAATTCTACTTTCTCCGCAAACGTGAATGTGAGCAGCAATAGCTACAATCAGTTCCAGGAGACGAATGTCAATAAATATACATCCAACGTCGCTAGCTCGTCGGTACAATACAACCGCACGTTCGGGCAATACATGCGCGCTGCGGCGTCCTTACGCGTGAATCAGAATTTCGGGCAGATCAATCCGACGACTCAGCGCAGGGAGAATGGCAAGACTAACGTTTCGTCGGATTTCAGTTTCGGCGTGAACCAGATCGCACCGTTCGCATTGAAAGGCGGTCGTGGCCGATGGTTTGAAAGCTTCCGTTTGGGACTCGATTTCAATGGAAATTACGCATTGGCCAACGCCCTGACGGCTATTGACACGTCTTACAGCCGCCTTGGATTTGTAGTTAGTGACGCTAAAATCGATACAAGCCGTCTCAACAAAACCAAGATTGTAGCATTCAACCTGGATAATTTGCCAGACATGTTGAAAGACGCACAGTTTACTGGCCGGTATAGCTTGCCCATCTCGTTGCCCAACTTCAAAGTGCTGCGATTTGTCAACATCACTCCAAGCATGTCGCTGTCCGGTGAAGTATTTACGAAGCAATACCGATATACACAAACCGGCCGGGATTCAATTCGCATAGATACCTTAAACAAAGTCGGGACAGAATATTCCTACAACTTTGGAGCAGGAATGAATACACGCTTTTATGGGACATTCTTTTTTGGCGGAAAACGCCTGGAAGCAATACGCCACACCGTAATTCCTTCGGTGTCATTTACTTATACGCCTGACTTTACCGGAGATGCATTCGGGTTTTATGAACGGATTAAGGTAATTGACCGAAAAGGTGTGGAGCGGGACTTGTCATTGTCCAGGTTTAGAGGTGTAGGGTCGGGCGTGAGTAACGGAAGGGCATCGAGTGTCATTTCTTTCAGTTTGAACAACTCTTTTGAAATGAAGCTAAAAACCAAGAGCGATACAGCTGCCCAGCAGTTTGAGAAAGTTTCGTTACTGGATAACCTGAGTCTAGGAGGAAGTTACAATCTGCTGGCAGACTCCCTGAATTTATCCAATATTACCGTCAATGCCAATGCGCGGATCGGGCGTAATCTGAACCTCAACTTCAATATGAACCTGGACCCGTACACTTACGAGGCGAATCCGAATATTGTGGGCAACCAGATCGGGACGAAAATCAACAAATATGCGATTACGTCGGGGCAAGGGCTTGCTAACCTGCAAAGCCTTGGTTTTACTTTGGGAACGAGTTTTTCTCCTAAAAGCGGCTCATCCAGCAACACTAATACCAATAATACCCAAGTAAACCCGAACGATCCGGATGCGGCTGCTAAAAAGGAAGCGATGGAATTTGTGAAGCAAAATCCCGACATGTATGTGGATTTCAATATACCCTGGAACGTGTCGCTGAACTATAACTTTGGACTTACGAAAACCGGTTTGTCGAAAGCAACGATCATTCAGGCTGTACAGGCTACGGGTGACCTTAGTTTATCCAAGAACCTCAAACTTACCCTGAGCAGCGGTTTCGATTTTGTTGCATTTTCACCAACCATTACGCAGTTGGGCCTGACCCGCGACCTGCATTGCTGGGATATGAGTTTTAACTGGACGCCGTTCGCGGGCAGCGCAGTCCGAGCCAGCAATTACAACTTCACGCTGAAAGTAAAGTCGGCGATCCTGCAAGATTTGAAAGTAAGCCGCCGCCGTTCGTTCTACGATAGCTCCGCCTATTAATCCTGATCCGGAATAGCAATAAAAAATGGCCGCCCCATAGGAACGGCCACTGCAATGACTCTGCTTAATGTTTATTTGGAAGATGGTTTCGCAGCTGCTTTAGGAACCACTTCTCCGTTCAGGTAAAGGGTAATTGAACCACCTTCTGTGTTACTGAAAACAGTTACAGGCTTGTTGAAAGGACCTGCTGCGGCAGCATTAAAAGTTGCTTTTACCGAGCCGTTTTTACCTGGAAGTACAGGCTCTTTTGACCACACGGGAGTAGTACATCCGCAAGAAACGGTTACGTTCGAAAGGATCACGGGATCAGTACCTGTGTTGGTAAAAACAAACTCGTGGGTAACAGGAGTGCCTTGTGGTACTTTGCCGAATTTGTGTGTTTCTTCTTTGAATTTCAAAACACCTTTCTGTGCAAAACTTGCGGTCGTCAGGCCGAGGATCAATACCAGCGCTGAAAAGAATACTTTCATAGTTATTACTATACTTTAAGTGGTGAAAAACTTACTGTTAAACAAGATTAGTGCTTAAAAAGTTAAATATAATAATCATTAACCAATATTAACAATGCCCCAAAAGTACATGGCCCGGTGTATGGTTTATTATTTTCCTGCCTAATTTTGGCTTGCATTCAAAAAAACGTAATTTAACTTACGGATTAAAACCCGTGATTTTTGCATATGCTTCAAAATGATAGTTTGACCGGTTCCAGTGTTTTGAGTAAGGAGGAGATTGTCGATGATTACCGCCTCGCGTGCGAAAGTCGTCAGGTAAGTTTGCTGGGCAGGAAGGAGACTATGGGTGGTCGGTCTAAATTCGGAATTTTCGGTGATGGCAAAGAGGTAGCACAGATTGCACTTTCCAAAGTTTTTCAACCAGGTGATTTTCGCTCGGGATATTATCGGGACCAAACCATCGAAGCGGCTGTCGGGAATCTTACCTGGCAGCAATTTTTTGCTCAAATGTATGCCCACGCCGACCTGGAACACGAACCTAACACAGGCGGTAGATCTATGAATGGCCATTTTTCAACCCGTTGGCTGGATGAAAATGGAAAATGGCTCGATCAGACAAAAATGTATAATTCCGTTTGTGACATATCTTCGACCGCAGGCCAGGTACCTCGCGCGTTAGGCCTCGGTTACGCCTCCAAATTATATCGTGAAAATTCTGAACTGCACCAAATGACCACCTTTTCCCGCAAGGGAAGTGAGGTAATTTTTTCGACCATCGGCGATGCCTCTACGTCTCAGGGAATGTTCTGGGAAGCAATGAATGCAGCGGGCGTTTTGCAGGTCCCTATGATCGTTTCCGTGTGGGACGACGGGTACGGAATTTCGGTACCCATTGAATATCAAACCACTAAGGGTAGTATATCAAAGGCGTTGGCAGGCTTGCAGCGCAACGAGGATGGGGAGGGTATCGAGATCATGACTGTAAGTGGTTGGGATTATCCTGCGTTAGTGGAGACTTATCAAAAGGCGGCCCGAATCAGTCGTGAAAACCATGTACCGGTGTTGGTTCATGTGACCGAACTGACGCAGCCGCAAGGGCATTCGACCTCGGGCTCACATGAACGTTATAAATCGAAGCAACGGTTGCATTGGGAGCGTGAACACGATTGCAATATGCGCTTCCGCGACTGGATATTAAATAACGGTTATGCAACGGATGAAGAGCTGGAGGAGATCGAACGAGAGGCCAAGGAAAAGGCGCTTAGCGAACGTAATGCGGCGTGGCAGGCTTACCGAAAGGAATTGGACGTGGAGTTCAACGAAACAGTCCATCTTTTGCAGGAAGTAGCCAGAGCCAGTTCTTTTACCACAGAAGTGAACAATGCGATTCTGGAACTCCAGAAGACTTACCTGCCTGTACGCAGGGATATGATTGCAACGGTACGAAAGGTTTTAAGAATCATTGGTAGGGAGGAAAATTCGGAGAAATACGCATTGCAGCTTTTCTTAAAAGATAATCTGAAAGCCAATAAAAAACGCTTCAACACGCATTTGTACAGCGATACACTGGAATCACCCATGCTGGTGGAGGCGATAAGCCCGGTGTTTTCGGACGAAAGTCCGGTGGTCGACGGACGCGAGGTGATCCGCACCTATTTCGATGCCCTTTTCGCAAAAGATCCTCGTGTGGTGGCATTGGGTGAGGACATCGGTTTCATTGGTGATGTGAACCAAGGCTTTGCGGGATTGCAGGAAAAATATGGAGAAATCCGCATTACAGATACAGGGATCCGTGAAACAACGATCATCGGCCAGGGAATAGGCATGGCGATGCGCGGTTTGCGCCCGATCGTTGAAATACAATATTTTGATTATATCTATTATGCATTGGCCACGCTTACCGATGACCTGGCATCGCTCAGGTACCGCACGGCAGGCGGCCAAAAAGCTCCGCTGATCATCAGAACACGTGGCCATCGGTTGGAGGGCATCTGGCACTCGGGTTCACCGATGGGCACCATGCTCAGCAGCTTACGTGGTTTGCATGTGGTAGTGCCCAGAAATTTCACACAGGCAGCGGGTTTTTATAATACATTAATGAAAGGCGACGATCCGGCGCTGATCGTGGAACCGCTGAATGCTTACCGTCAGAAAGAAATTTTGCCTGATAATGTGGGCGAATACTGCATTCCGCTAGGGCAACCGGAAATTTTAAGGGAAGGAAATGACATTACAATTGTGACGTATGGCTCGATGTGTCGTATAGTAATGGAGGCCGCTTCTCAATTGCAGCATTCAGGAATAGATGTTGAGGTAATCGACGTGCAGACACTCCTGCCATTCGATGTCGACAACAGGATAGTAGAGTCCATTAAAAAGACGAACCGGGTCATTTTTGCCGATGAGGATTTGCCCGGAAGCGCATCAGGTTTTATGATGCAACAGGTTTTGGAAGGGCAGAATGCGTACCGCTGGCTGGATTCGGCACCAGTAACCATTGCTGCCAAAGATCATCGTCCGCCTTATGGCTCGGACGGCGATTATTTTTCGAAGCCCAACATGGACGATATTTTCGAAATAGTTTACAAAATCATGCGAGAAGCGGCCCCAGATAAATATCCGGAGCTGTTTAACGTATGATCTTATGTATCGTTCAAAAGGAAAAAGAGTTTTAGACATTTTACTAGCGGCAATGGGGCTAATTTCCTCATTGCCGTTTTTTATTTTCCTGCCACCGCTTTTGTGGATGCATTTCAGCGGTAACCCGTTTTTTGTACAACACAGGCCCGGGCTGAATGGGCGACTTTTCACGATCGTCAAGTTCAGGACAATGCATGCTGAGGACTGCCCATTATCCTGGTCAGGCAAAATGCTCCGCAAGTCCTCGCTCGACGAGCTGCCGCAGTTCTGGAATGTGCTTCGGGGAGATATGAGTATCGTCGGGCCACGGCCGCTATTAGCGGAATATCTGCCGTTATACAGCCCTGAACAATTCCAGAGGCATGCTGTGAAGCCAGGTATGACAGGTTTGGCACAAATTAACGGACGGAATAGTCTCAGCTGGGAGGAGAAATTTAATTATGACTTAGAATATATCAATAATGTTTCCTTACACCTTGATGTGCAAATCATTTGCCTAACGGCTCGCAAAATGCTGCGTTTTAGGAAGACCAACAGCCGTGATATTGAAGTAGTCGCCCGTTTCAAAGGAAATGCAGTATGTTGATCTACGGAGCAGGCGGCCATGCCAGAGTTGTGGCGAGCATCCTCTCAGCCTGCGGAGAATTTATTAGTGGTGTCTTTGACGACAATTGGGTGGCCATTCCACCGTCAGTCCACCGTATTTTGGGCAGGTATGTTTCAAATTCAATGGAAGCGGAAAACCTGATCATTGCTATCGGTAACAATCATGATCGCAGGCGCGTGGCGGCAGGAATATCCCATCTTTTCGGTAAAGCTATTCATCCAACGGCCAGCATTGAACCGTCGGTGTCTATCGGTTTGGGAACTGTTATAATTCACAGGGCAGTAGTTCAAGCCGGCAGCTACCTTGGATGCCACGTGATCGTAAACACGGGCGCTATCATCGATCATGACTGTGTGCTGGCAGACTTCGCGCATATTGGCCCTGGCGCAACGCTTTGCGGGGGCGTACATGTAGGCGAATGCACGCTCGTGGGTGCGGGAAGCGTGATATTACCGCAAGTCTCAATTGGAAAGGAATGTGTAATTGGTGCAGGGACGGTGGTCGTATCTGATGTGCCGGATTTCACCACAGTGGTGGGGAACCCCGCGAGAATGGTCCATTAAAATTAACACACTATGACATACAAAATCTACCTCTCGCCGCCGCATATGAGCGGGCGGGAAATGAAATACATTCAGGAAGCTTTCGATAGCAACTGGATCGCTCCTGTCGGGCCGAATATTGATGCATTTGAGGAGGAATTGTGTCGATATACGGGTAGCAAATATGCGTTAGCAGTTTCATCGGGTACGGCAGCCTTACACCTTGCATTGTTGGCCCTGGGTGTTCAGAAAGGAGATATCGTCCTTTGCCAATCGTTGACATTCGTCGCGACGGCCAATCCGATCATGTATGTGGGTGCAACGCCGGTTTTTATTGATAGTGAACGTATTACCTGGAATATGTGCCCGAATGCTTTGGAGGAATCTCTTCGCCATTATATTCGGATAGGGAAGAGGCCAAAAGCGGTTATCGTTGTGCATTTATACGGAATGCCTGCAATGCTTGATGAGATCCTATATTTGTGTAATCAAAATGAAATTCCGCTGATTGAGGATGCCGCAGAGGCGTTAGGCTCGGAATATCGCGGAAGAAAAGTAGGGACTTTTGGAGATATTGGCATTATTTCTTTTAATGGAAACAAGATAATAACTACTTCTGGGGGAGGCGCAATGCTTTCAAATAATGCAGGTTATATGAAGAAGGCGCGCTTCCTCGCAACGCAGGCCCGTGAACCGACAGAGCATTATGAGCATTGCGAAGTCGGTTATAATTACCGGATGAGTAATGTGTGTGCAGGAATTGGCCGGGGACAGCTGGAGGTGATTGACGAACGTGTTGCCCAGCGACAAGCTAATTTTAACTTTTATGGAAGCGCTTTATCCGACATTTCAGGCATTCGATTTCAAACTGGCCCCGATCACAGGTTTTCAAACCGGTGGTTGACGGCGTTAACAATCGAAGACAGGCAAATCGACCCTACTGGCATTCAAAATGCGCTTTTGGGGCAAGGTATCGAATCCCGTCCGGTTTGGAAACCGATGCATTGTCAGCCTATATACAAAACGCTACCCCGGTTTGGGGGTAGCGTTGCAGAAAGTTTGTTTACCCGTGGAGTTTGTTTGCCGTCGGGGTCAAACCTGAATAATGACGAAACAAAGCTTATTTCGCAAATTGTAGGAACCTGCTTTTAGCTGTGATGCTAATTTTGAATTTCAATTTCAAATTGGAGAGGCGTATAAGGGAGAATGGAGTTACTACCACTTTTGCCATAACCCAGTGCGGAAGGGAAAATGATAAATGCCTTTTCTCCTTTTCTCATCTTTCTAAGCGCTCGGTCGAATCCTGGGATCGTGTTGGCGCTGCCAGTAACAAAACTGCTTGTACGCTCATCAAATTTTGTTTCGTCGAGGAATCTGCCGGTATATTTGACATTCACGGATTTGCCGGCACCAAGAGTGTCGCCAGTCACGGTGTTCGTTCTGACGATGACAAGGTTGTCAGCAGTTCTGTCGGATATGGTAAAGCCCTTTTTGGTAATGAAATCATCGATTTGCTGCACTTCCGTGCGGGTTTTGATGAATTCTACTTCCAGGCGGATCGGAGAATAGGCAGGAATATTTACCCGGTCAACATTTCCGGACGCCAGGTAGTAGGGCAGATAGAACGTCGCTTTTTCACCTGTTCTCATCAGGAAAATTCCCCGTTCGATACCGCCCCAGTACACGTATCCTCCAACCGGGAATGAAAATTCCGTTTTGCTGTCGTCGGTTGAGGAGATCACTTTGGTTCCATTCAAAAGATAACCCGTGTATTTAATCGTAGCCGCGTCGCCAAGTTGCGCTTTCGGAGCCGATGGGTTAGCTTTTCTGATAATATAATAAAGGCCGGAAGAGTCTCTGACAGCTTTTGAGCCTAGGCTATCCGTTTTCAGGGCAGCTTCTATAGCGGCTTCATTTTCGGCAATTTTCTCCTCGTCCTTGCTCGACACATCGTCCATACAAGACGACAAGCCGATCACCATCGTCAATAGTAGACACCACACCAAATTAATACGCTTCATTTCTTTAAGTAATTAATGGGATTGTTTTAGTTTCAAGATAGACGCCGCGAGAACCACATTGGTTGTAATCACGAATGAAAAACGTCGATTTTTACATTTTTTTCAAAGTATTTACAAAATGGCGATAGTGGGCATTGAAAGCATTGTGGGTTGCGCGCCGTGCACACATAGCGCCCGTGAAGGATGAGCCAATGATGTGCTTTGTGGATTAAATGCTTTGGAATATGAGCCACCAATTCTTTTTCCACCGCCAATGGTGTTGTTGCGGTCATTGGTACGAGCCCAAGACGCCGCGACACCCTAAAAACGTGCGTGTCAACCGCCATCGCGGGCATACTGAAAACCACTGAGGCAATTACATTGGCCGTCTTCCTGCCGACACCGGGCATCTTTTGCAGCTCTTCAACCGTTGAAGGCACCTCTGAGTGGAACTGTTCTACAAGCATTCGGGCCATTCCCACGAGATGCTTCGCTTTATTGTTGGGGTAGGAGATCGAGCGTATGTAGGTAAATACTTCTTCGGCATTGGAAGCAGCAAGTGATTCTGGATCCGGAAAACGTTCGAAAAGTTTTGGCGTGACCATGTTAACCCGCTTGTCGGTGCATTGCGCGGACAGGATCACGGCGACCAACAGTTCATATGGGCTGGAATATTGCAGTTCGGTTTCTGGCTCCGGGAAATTCTGGGTAAAATAGTCCAGGAAGAGTTTATAACGTTCTTTTCTTAACATAATAGGTTCATGGTCCTGCGAAGGAAATATCCGACACAGAAAATCTTAATGGCCGGGGTGCGGCCCAATCTTAAAAATAATGACAATTTCCAGCTACCGCGTAGATAGCTGGAAACAAAAGACCTGCTGACTAGCCTTAATAAAGGAGTGCAGCAGGTCTTTTAGGAGAGAATTGTCGCGAATATCTGAAAACTTCTGAAATCACATTTTCGGAAGGGGTCCGTGTGATTTTGTTCATCTGATTCTGGATTTCCAATGAATCGAGATAAAAGTTCATCAAGTTATCGTCAAGCGCGAGCGCCTCAACAATCTGTTCATTTTCGTTCTCAGTTGTTTCGGCATATAGATACCTTACAACATCATCGTAGGTAAAGGTTTTTGTCATACTGTGGGGCACGTTGGTTAAATTGCTTACGCAGGTTTATCAACGCGTAACGCATTCTACCCAATGCCGTATTAATACTCACACCCGTGGCGTCGGCAATTTCCTGAAAACTCATGTCCTCGTAATGGCGCATGATCAGAACCTGCTTCTGCACGTCGGGCAACCGCTGGATCATTTCCCGCAGCTGCTCATGTGTTTCCTGACGAATCTGGATCGACTCAACGGAATCTTCCGAAAAATCCAGCGTGTTGAAAACACTGCTCCCATCTTCGAACACTACATTGGGGTAGCGTTTATCGCGTCTGAAATAATCAATGGCGAGGTTGTGTGCGATACGTATAATCCATGGCAGGAACTTACCTTCGTCGTTGTATCTGCCACCTTTAATTGTGTCTACGGCTTTAATAAATGTATCCTGCAATAGATCTTCGGCTACATATTGGTCCTTGACAATCAAATAAATAGTGGTGTATATTCTCGACTTGTGGCGTTGAACAAGCTTCTCGAAAGCCTTTTCATTGCCCCGGATATACAATGTTACCAACTCACTGTCGCTAACTTGGACTTTCTCCATTTTCCTATTCGATTTAGTTAACGTAGAGCGGTTCGTCGATATTGTTTCTCCTTTCTTGTTTGGTGGAAATTAGATGTGACTTTTGGGCATTTCGAATTATACGAATCAAAGAAATGGATTTGGAAAATCAATTGCAAATGTTTCAGTTCCTTTTTGCAGAAAAATTATTTCCCGTTAACAGATGTTAACACGTTGTGCATCTTTTTGATAGGTGGTATTCGTTGCTGTCCATCGGTAGCGTTATTAGAATAAATAGTTGAATTTAACGAATAACTTACGATATTTTTGTCGAGATAGATCGATTTCAAAACTTGAAGTCTTACATTTTGTAGACGCGTATCGTAATTTAACTTTTTTTATAAAAATTGAATTTTTCCTAGATATGAAATACAAGCATATCTTCTTCGATCTTGACCACACACTTTGGGATTTTGAAAGAAATTCATCCGAGTCTCTCGAAGAGATTTTTCATTACCATGAATTGACGAAATACGGAATCTCGTCTTGTGAGGATTTTGTATGCTCTTTCCTGAAAATCAATACGGCGCTATGGGATGCTTTCGACAGAGGCCAGTTGCACCATAGCTATATACGTGAGAACAGGTTTCGGATGGTTTTTGAAGAACTTGGCGCAGAATACCCTGCAGATCACACCGAAATCGGAGAATTATATCTTAACTCATTACCCACCAAGAAGCACCTGCTTGAAGGTGCGCTGGATTTATTGAATTATCTTTCGGCTGCGGGTTACGGCATGCATATTATTACCAACGGGTTCAACGATATCCAGTCCAGAAAGATTGCCAGCTCCGAAATCGGACATTTTTTTGAAAATGTAGTGACATTTGAAACAGCGAATGCCAAAAAGCCTGACAGAAGAATCTTTGAATTTGCACTGGGGGTCGCCCAAACCACACCAAAGGAAAGTTTAATGGTAGGCGACAACTGGATCGCCGATGTTCTGGGTGCGAAACAGGTTGGTATGGACACCGTTTATCTCAATCCGGCCGGACTCAAGTTTGATGAAGAGCCGACTTACAATATCCGACGGTTGGAGGAACTGCTGCTGATTCTCTGACGTCAAGCCGGGTCGGCTTCGTAAAATCGGATGTTCTTTTCTTTCAAGAATTGCTTGATCACATCCACATGAACGCATTGCCCGACATTAAGGAACGGGTAATTGGAAACTTTTTTGCGATGTCCGTCTGTAATAACTTCCCGGTTCACCTGATCAAATCCCAAATGCAGGTGGCGTGTCGAGCTCTGCATGCCGTAAATAATACCGTTCTGATCGAATAACGGGCCGCCACTTTGGCCACGCAGACCTGGAGTACTCATTTCAATACCCACTACTTCATTGTTATCGCCGATGTGACGGGTAATAATACCGTCAATCGGAAAGCTGGGCGTTTTGATTTTCCCTTCTGTCGTCCATTCGATATCGGCCGTGTCCTTGTTATAGCGGTAGTTTGTGAATTCTGGAAACGGGTAGCCCAGGCGGCAAAGATACCTTCCCTGTTTTACCAGGCGTGAATCTCTCAGAAATTGGGCGTGTGACTGATACTGTTTGGATTCAAAATTCCTAAACTGGACAATGGCCAGATCCTGCGTAGGATGCAGATGGATAGTTAACCCTTTGTACGCAGACACGCAATGGATGAAGTTGAACAATATCCTGATAGGGCTGTCGGGGGTTATTTTGTATTTGCTTTCCAGCAAATTTCTTTGCGTACCTAGCCCGGGGTCTTTTTCAAATGTTCGGAGTTCGCCCTTGAATTTCAAGTAGTTTTCGTAAATGCTATTGGCATATAGTATCTGCCTTGCTACATGCCTGCAAGTGACAGCAAATCCATCTTCATTCACAAAAAACAAAGTGGCTGTGCCAGGAACGATGTCGCTTCCAGCGTAGTAACGGATGATAAAGTGAACCGGACGGGTAAACTGATCTATTTTTTCAATAGCATCAACGAACATAAGAAACTGGCCGAAGCCATGTGCAACTAAGGGTGGGTAAAGGGAATAAGTGCCTCGGTCTGATCCCAGCTCAGAATCATATTGACACCATTGGGGATTTGCTCAAAATAAATATGAAATATTTCCTGGACAGTAGGGCGAATGCGGATCGGTACTTCTACGTTCATGACGTTTTTGCCATCATTATATTCGGTTCCCCATTGACCGGTCTCGGAATTCAGGATAATCTTCCAACTACTTTGCCCGGGAACGGAAAACAGCGAGTAGCTGCCGGCTTTAACCCGTTTTCCTCCCATGATCACATCCTTTTCAAAGTCGATTATCGTAGCCTCATTGGCACCGGTGCGCCATACTTTGCCGTAGGGAAGTAATGCCTTATCCTGTTCCCGGCCAAAAATCAGACGCCCCTTTTTTCTCGGTTGTCCGTAGGTGATACTGATTTCGCTTCCATCCAGACGGGTTTCCGCCACGGCTTCCGGGCTAAAAGACTTTGTGTATTTACGAGCTCCCCAAAAGCCTGCCAAAGTAACTACGATTAACGCAGAAACAATCAGTAGATTTTTTTTCATAAATCAGGGACAAAAGATTTTGTAGAAGGTATAGGTGACCGAAAGGCGCACGTAAAAGTAGGTATCTTTTACCGAAGGGTCGCCCTGTTGAAACTTGTCGGTAGTAGTTGGTTCACCGCCCAGATTGTCGAGATAATCCGTGAATGTTTTTCTGGTGCCATATTCCAGCCCGATGTTCCATGGTCGGCGGATCTGGTATTTAATCCCTACACCATAAGGCAGCACGACACCCGAAGTTTTGTAGGAACTCGTTTGAACATTGGGATCGAATTTATTAAATCCAATTCCGCCAAATAGATAGGGGCTCCAATTGACCGCAAACCGGCGGTCCTGGTAATTCAGGAAGTTGTATTCTGCAACGGCACTGCCTTCAAAAATGGTTGTTCGGAATGACATATTCCGGGCTTGCTGGAAAGGATCGTCGCTGCGTTTGTCATCAGCACCGATAAAGCCACCAGCCACCTCGGCCCGAAGCGACAATGCCTGGTTAGGGTTGTAACGAAAGAAAAGGCTGCCCGCCGGCTTGAAAGAACGGAAGCGAAAAGTGGGAGAAATATCACCACGATAATTGAATCCTCCGAAACCTGCGCCTATTTCGATCCGTTGCGCCCTCACGTGGGTCGTGGCCAAAAAAAAACAAATACCTGCCAGCAGTATCGCAGGCAAGTATTTCCGCAACTGCGGCCGGTCATTCAAATGTTTAATATGATACTGCAACGGTAAATGAATTATTTCAGTGGCGGACATTTGATTTGCGAAGGCAGCATGTAATGGATATGGATCATGCCGAAGAGGTAGTTGTCGGTATAGGTGGGGCTATTTCCACGCGGAGTTCCCGCTGCGCCGAATCCTGTGGTAGGCAATGCAGCCAATGGATTAACGTTATCGAAATTATAATCCGGATAATTTACCTGTAAGAATTTTCTCACCCCTTCGGTACGATCGACACCCTTCCGCACAGCAATTTGCTCTGTTGTCCGGTTTGCCATATGCGCTGCTAATGGATCATCTGCAAACAGCGCAGGATCAGCGTAGTTTCCGTGAGCATCGTCGAGGTAGTCGGTGAAAGTCTTGCGGAAGCCTAGCTCAAAAGAAACGTCAATTTTGGAATTGATTTTATAACGGACCCCGACACCGACAGGGATCGCAAACTGAACCAATGAATAGGGCTTCGCATAACCTTCATTACCTTGCCCCTCAGTGCCCAGCGGCTGCAATTTCACCCAGTCGCCTTTCAGCGAATCCAGGGCTTTTGGATTATGCGCAGTGAGTGCAACACCTGCGAAAAGATAAACGCCCAATTGAGGCCTGCGATCGTAACTGCGGTTATCCGGAGTAAGTTTAAAAATACCTTGGATCGAAAATTCTTTCAGATCGTTGCGAAAATGCAGGTTACGTGCGTAGAAGATGCTGGTCTCGTGTTTTGCATCACGGTTCATAATGTAGTCGTCACCTGCGATACGTGCATAGATGAAACTGGCACGTGCGGCCAGGCGTGGTGTAAAGTGGCGTGTGTAGTTTCCGCCAACGCTCCAACGTATCATTTTGAAGGTTGAAGCCAGTGGGCGACGGTAAGGCGCAAAATCACCGTAGTAGTTGGAAGTACCAATACCAAAACCTGCCGTAGAATAAGGAACGAAGAAACCTCTGCTTTGTGCTTTTACGTCTTTAGCAGACAGCAAAAGTCCCAAAAACAGGGAAAAAGCCAACGCTCCGGATACTCTTCTTAAGTCGAAATTTCTACGCATTTTCAGATCGATTTTTTTGCAAAAATAGAATAGTTGTTGGTTTTCTTCAGGATGCAACACCATTTCAACGATTTTCCCAATATTTTATTTGTACGGACAGGTTTTTTTAGAAACCCAGCCCTGTTACGAATATTAAGACGCCGGAACTAAAGCTTTGAAAACGGCACATATGCAAACGGCTTGACTGGAAACGAGGTAAAACTTCATTATCATTGTGTACTAAAACAGCCCACACGAAGATGATTTCGAGTAACCAGCTCAGGTTTGCCTATTCCGCCCAGAAGAGTTTCACCTTCCCCGACATCCGTTGCAACGACAAAGAAACACTGCTGATATTAGGGCAATCGGGTAAAGGGAAGACGACTTTGCTGCATTTGCTCGCCCTGCTATTGAAACCTGAAGCCGGGGACGTTGTAATTGCAGGAAAATCGGTAAAAAGCCTCACGCCACAGGAAATTACAGCAACCCGCGCTAAGCATATCGGAATTATCTACCAGCGTCCGCATTTTGTTAGCTCGCTGTCGGTGATGGATAATATTCTGCTGTCCAACTACCTGGCCAATCAGAAAGAGGATCGGCAAAAAGCCTGCCAACTGGCCGAGCAACTTGGTTTTGTGGACCATTTGTCCAAAAAAACGAACCAGCTAAGCCAGGGAGAGCAGCAGCGCGTGAGCATCGCACGCTCGCTGATGAACAATCCCAATATCATCCTGGCCGACGAACCGACTTCCAACCTTGACGACGACAATTGTCAGCGGGTGATTCAGTTGCTGAAAAATCAGTCTGCTCAGATTGGCGCCAGCCTCCTGGTTGTCACGCACGACCAGCGACTGAAAGACGAATTTTCGAATCAGGTCTTTCTGTAAAATTGATAAAACGTTTGGCCAGGCCAAGTCTCATACCTAATCTCTTACTAGAAATGAATCTTTTCAAGATCAGCATTGCCAATCTTCGGGATAAAAAGCTTAACAGCTTTTTGAGCGCCTTGTTGCTGACGCTCGGTATTGGCATGATCTCATTGCTTTTACTGCTTAATAAACAGCTCGACGAGCAATTCAAACGGAACCTCAAAGGCATCGATATGGTGGTGGGGGCGAAAGGTAGCCCGTTACAGGTGATCCTTTCGAGTATCTACCAGATCGACGCGCCTACCGGCAATATCCCGCTGGCCGAAGTGAATGCATTGCGGAAAAACCCGTTTGTCAAGACGGTCATCCCGCTTTCGATGGGCGATAATTACCAGGGTTTCCGCATTTTAGGAACAACACCGAAATACATCGAGCATTTCAAAGTGAAACTGGCAGAAGGACATTTATATAATGCATCTATGGAGGTAACGATCGGCAGTAAGGTTGCGCGGGATTCGAAACTGAAAATCGGCGATCAATTTTCAGGCTCGCATGGCTTGGATTCGGAGGGAGAAAAGCATGAGGACAAAAAATATAGGGTAACCGGCATTTTCCAGCCAAGCGGCACGGTCGTTGATCAGCTTATCATAACCCGACTTTCGAGCATTTGGGATATTCATGGGCATGCCGAAGAAGGGAAAACACCTACAGTGGGCGAAATGGAACACAGCGATAAGCAGACGCACATCGATGCCGAGCCCGATGAAGAGGGCAAGGAAGTAACCAGCGCATTGATCCAGTTCCGTAGCCCGATGGGGCTTATCACCATTCCAAGGCAGATTAATGATAACACATCCATGCAAGCGGCATTGCCAAGCATTGAAATTAACCGCCTTTTCTCGCTGCTGGGCGTGGGAATCGAAACCTTGCGTACACTGGCATTGATTATCATTTCCATTGCCGGCGTCAGCGTTTTTATATCACTTTACAACTCATTGAAAGATCGGAAATATGAAATGGCGCTCATGCTTTCTATGGGTGCTACGCGCACGCGACTGTTCCTGATGTTGTTGATCGAAGGAGTGTCGTTGTCGGTAGTTGGCTTTTTCGCAGGTGTTATTGCGAGCCGGCTTGGGTTATGGGTGTTCTCAAATGCTGCCGAGGATGACTTTCATTATACATTGGGCAAATTTGCATTGCTACCTGAGGAAATCTACCTTTTCTTTGGTGCTATTGCGATCGGCGTGGTTGCAGCTGCATTGCCGTCGCTGGGTATTTACCGGCTGAATATCTCCCGGACGCTGGCGGAGGAATAATAATGTGTGTAAATTTGTTAAACCGGTACAAATCATTGTAATACAAAATTGGAATACTAATGAAATCTGTCAAAATCAGCATATTGTTTTTCTGCATTGTTTCATTGTTTGCTTTCAAACCAGCCGTCGAGCCGGTGAAACTGACCTGGGAAACCCTGCGGGATGTTACATTTAAAAAGAAATGGTATGCCGAAGAATCGATCTATATGCTCCACCCGACGTTCGGTCCGAGCGTGCAGAAGCTGAAAGGCCAGCAGGTTGCGATCACAGGTTATATTCTTCCGGTTGATCTGGAGGCGAACTTGTACGTGCTTTCAGCATTCCCGTTCAGTGCGTGCTTTTTCTGCGGCGGAGCCGGTCCCGAGACGGTAATGACGCTGAATTTCAAAAAGAAAGATGGAAAGAAGTTCAAAACCGATGAGCGCCTGACCTTTATCGGTACATTGAAACTGAATGCCGACGATATTTACCAGATGAATTACATTCTGGACGGCGCAGAGATCGCGAATTGATCAGACGCCGATGAGGCGCCAAACTCCTGAGATAAAAAACAATACAAGTCCGACGGGCGTCAGTACTTTCCAGCCAAGGTACATCAGTTGGTCCACGCGCAGGCGGGGAAGTGTCCATCTTGCCCACATCTGGATTAATATTCCGAACATGGCTTTACTCAAAAGCCAGAAAATGCCTGTCACATAACCAAACCATGAGCCGGGCTCACCGCTGGTCCAGTCAGCTAGTTTCAGCGGGCCTATATTTGGCAACGGTGTGTTCCAGCTTCCGAGGAAAAGAATAGCGCCCAGCAGCGACACCAGCAGCATCATTCCATATTCTGAAAGCATGAACAATGCCCAGCGCATACCCGAATATTCGGTGTGAAAACCAGCTACGAGCTCCGACTCGCCTTCTGGCAGGTCGAATGGCGCACGGTTGCATTCGGCCAGGGTGGCGATAAAGAAAACGACGTAGGCAATCAGTAGGAACGGATTACGGACAATATTCCAGGAAAGAAACCCACCCACGCCGGTAACGTCGATCCCCAGCTCGCGTATTCCAAAAAGATAAGTGGTATCGGGTGCGAAAATGCCCTGCTGGTAGCTGATAACCTGTAAATCGAGCGTCTGAGTGAGCATTACTACACACAATATCGAAAGGCCCAACGGGATTTCGTACGACACGATCTGAGCCACGGCGCGCATAGCGCCATATAATGCGAACTTGTTATTGGAACCCCAACCAGCCATGAGCAGGCCGATTACATCCACTGAAACGATTGTCAGCAGGAAGAAAACCCCGACAGACGCACCGGAACCGGCAAGTTCAGGGGCTAATGGCACCACTGCAAAACCCGCAAATACGGATATGAAGATGACAAAAGGCGCGATCAGAAAAAGTCGCCGGTCGGCGGCTTTGGGAACAATGTCTTCTTTTTGAAGTAGTTTGAGTAAATCCGCGAACAGCTGCAATAATCCCCATTTACCTACCTCCATCGGGCCCAGGCGGTCCTGAATAAAGGCCGAAACCTTCCGTTCCAGGTATACGCCGATCACCACAAAACCGGGGACAAGCAAGAGGAAAATGATGAGCGTAAAAGGCATTAAATGCTATCTGAACAATGGTATGACGCAAAAGTAAGTAAAAACCTACTGATCTTCGTCTGTTTGCCCCTTATATCCCGATTCCTGTAAAATTCGTCCGGCATTATCAATTTCCATTAGTTGCGTCAGGCTTACATTCGGATTTTCAGCCATAAAACGACTCACAATACGCCATCCGACCCAACGGCCAATAGCGCCTGGTACCTTGTTACCGATCTCCGTCGTAAATGGCCGGTCGTCGATAAACTTACGTTTTTTGAGACCGCTCTTTTCGTAAAGTAATTTGCTTGAAATGAAATAGGCCCAAATGTCCGTCTGACTGTTATAGGTTTTCCGAAGATCGTCGGCCGAATAACCAACAATGAGGCTATCAGGAGTTTGCGGCATTACCCGTTTTACAAATTCATAGCCTTTCCCATAACCAACCATATCCGAAAGCAGCGTCTGGTCGCCCGCATTCATGCGATTGTATTTGTTGGATTCAAAGAAAATAATGGAGGGCACAATATAGGCACGCTCGTAGCGACGTAGCTGATAGTCATATATGTTGGGCCGGTAACTCGCCGCAGGGCCACCAAAATAATCGAGACCTATGATAATCAGCGAATCGGAAATGTAGAGATCGTCGCCGGTAAAACCTGTGATAATAAACTGCACTTCGGGGATTGGAAAACCGGGGTAATGCGCTTTGATCTGCTTGAAAGCGTCGGAAAGCGGATTGAGAATGCGGGTTTTCCGGTTTCCAATAATCGAATCGAGCTGCGTGCGAAAGGCTTGCAGATCCGGATTTTGAAGGACTGAAAACAAATGCGCTGCCAGTTTCGTCGGTTCTACGGGCGCATTTGTAAAGTAAGCTTTCGCCAGGTAGGGATGGTTGTCGAGGAACTTTTGTACATCCCCGACGGATTTGCAAGAGAACAGCTCCTCGTCGAGGTTTTTGGAAACCAGTTCAAAACGAATATTGCTGGTGTCAGCTTCCTTGCGTTGATCGGTTTTACACGAAAATTGGAAGAGAGCTATAAAAAAAATGAATACAAAAGACCTGAAATAAACCATTTGTTGGAACCTGAATAATATGTCGGAAGAAGTCTCAAAAGTAGAAAAAAAACGCATTAGCATCCTGGGTTGTGGCTGGCTGGGGTTTGCATTAGCTAAACGGTTATCAGGCAGTGGTATTACATCTGAAATCAAAGGAAGCACCACATCGGAGGCAAAACTGGATAAGTTTGCAGGGGCGGGTATCGAGGGTTACCTGCTGGAACTGAACCCCGTAGCGGGATTGAATGCCACTATTTCGGAACCATTCTTCGATTCGGACATGATCGTTATCTCGGTTCCGCCGCGTATGTCGCAAAATGTAGCCGGTAACTATTCCGCGCAAATGCGGATGGTGGCAGAGGCAATCAGCAAATCGCCAGCGAAGGAAATTGTTTTTGTCAGTTCAACAGGAGTTTACCGGGATTTGAACCGCGTCGCGGTCGAAGGTGACGTGTATTTGCCTGAACATTCCGCGCAGCCGGAAATGGTGGCTGCGGAGAATTCGATCACCTCATTAAGACCGGAGAAAACAGTGACTATATTGCGTTTGAGCGGTCTTTTGGGCTATAACCGCATTCCTGGGAAATATGTGCAGGGGCAAAAGGATTTAACTACCGGCGATATTCCCGTCAACTACATTCACCGCGATGATGCCGCCGCCATCATTCACGCCATGATTGAGCAGGGTATTCAAAACGAAACGTTTAATATCACTGCCCCTTTTCATCCTGCACGCAGCCAGGTTTATGTCGATTCCTGCGCGCAATTTGGCTGGGAAGCCCCGACATTCAAGATACCGGAGCAGCGGCCGGCTTTTAAGGTGATTTCGGGGGACAAATTTTCAAAAGCGTATCAATTCGAGTTCAAATATCCCGATCCACTGCAATTCCATTATCAGCTGGAAGACCTGTAACGATTTCAGAGTTTATGAGTCGGGAGTCTATGAGTTCAAATTTTATGAGTTGAAGGTTTAAGAACTACTCATTGACTTTAAACTCATTAACTCTGAACTCCCAACTCAAAGACTCCGTTAAACGCAAAAAATCCGCAGTATCAACGCTGCGGATTTTATTATTTATAAACCAAAAAGTGAATTATTGAGCACCGAGCAGTTCGGTGAGCTTGGTTTCAAGCGCCGGGCCCCGGAGGTTTTTAGCAATGATCTTGCCTTCCTTATCGATGAGGAATGTTGCCGGAATCGCGTTCACACCGTAGGATTGTGCTACACCTGAATTCCATTTCTTCAATTCCGAGCCGTGAAGCCATGTGAGCTTGTCGCGTTCGATGGCTGTTTTCCAGGCCTTTTCATTATCGTCAAGTGAAACGCCGTAAATATCGAAACCTTTCTCTTTAAACTTTCCATACATCCGCACCACATTTGGGTTTTCCATCCGGCAAGGTCCGCACCACGACGCCCAGAAGTCGATCAGCACATATTTACCACGCAGGGACGACAATGCGATTGGTTTGCCGTCGGGGCTGTTAAGCGTAAAATCAGGTGCTTGCTCGCCGACTGCCACCCCGGCCATTCTTTTAACAGATCCGATAAAACCCTGCGCGAGCGTAGGAACAGGATTGACCTTCGAATAATCATCAGCCAGTTTTTTCAGCACATCCAGGTCGTTTTCAGGCGTCAGGAAGTTGTTCGCCGTAAAAAGTGCGATCAATGAAGTGCCCATTTCCGGAACCATCTGCCGCAATGCGGTTACCCTTTCCTTTTCTGCCTGCTGGTAAGCCAGCTGTATTTCCTGTATTTTCTTGGAATCTTTTTTCTCTTCGGCGGCGGCGTATTGCTCGTTCCAGCCGGTCACTTTTGCGGAGAATGACTGCATCAGTTGGTCAACCTTCGCGTAATACTCCATGTTTTTGGAACCGGTAACGGATACTTTTCCACCGTTGCCTTTATCGTCTCTTGTCGTCCCGTCGGCTACAACATTGAAAGTTTCCCCGCCTTCAACCAGCAGCGGAAATTTTTGACGGTCGGCGATGTTGAGGGTGAAGAAGCTCCCGCGGTCCTTCTCAATGCCTTTTAAGGCAAAGCTGCCGTCGGCGGCAAGTTGGGCTGAGTCGATTTTCACAGAAGACCCGGCGGCTGTGGATTGCGAAAGGATAACCTTTTCGCCTTTCGAACCACTTTTAACCTTTCCATTAATGGTAAAGTCCTTTGGTTCAATCTGCGCCATGGCCTGGAAGCTCAGCAACGCGCTGCCCAAAACCAATGCACTCCGTTTGAATAACTTCCTCATGATCTTCTATTTGTAATTTCTATGTGTGGTTTACAACTTTTGCGCCAGCAACTGGTTGACAAGCTTAGGGTCCGCTGCTCCATTAGATTTCTTCATTACCTCTCCAACGAACAACCCCATCAGCCCCTTTTTACCCTTTCGGTATGCCGCAACCTTGTCGGGCATCGCATTTATAACCTCATCTACCAACGTTTCCAGCTCATTGGTATTGCTGTTTTGCAGCCAGTTATTTGACGATGCGATCTCCGAAGGCTCGCGGGTTGGCTCGGATAGCAGCACCGGAAAAATCTTCTGCGCAGCCACCGAATGGCTCACCGATCCCGATTCATTGAGTTCAATGAGATCGGCCAGGCTTTGTGCGCTGATCGGCAAATGCTGAATGTCGCCGTTGTGGTCGTTCAGATAGGATTTTACAGGTCCCATCAGCCAGTTGGAAGCGGCTTTGTAATGCGATGTTTTCGCACAAACCGCTTCGAAATATTCAGCCAGCTCGCGTGTATCGGTGAGTACCGAGGCATCGTAAGCCGGAATGCCGTATTTGGTTATAAATTTCTCGCGTAGTTCCTGCGGCAATGCGGGCATGGAATCTTTGATGCTTGCCAGCCATTCTTCTGAAATTACTACCGGGCTCAAATCCGGATCGGGGAAGTAGCGGTAGTCGTTCATCGTTTCCTTGACGCGCATTCCGTAAGTTTGCCCGCTTTCCACATCGAACATCCGCGTCTCCTGCTGGATCGTCTCGCCGTTTTCGAGCATGGCTACCTGCCGTTTTTCCTCGAATGCAATGGCCCGCATCATGTTGCGGATGGAGTTCATATTTTTGATTTCGACTTTCGTGCCGTATTGTGGAGCGCCCTTTTTGCGCAGGGAGACGTTCACGTCCGCGCGCAGGGAGCCTTCTTCCATATTCCCGTCACTGATGCCCAGGTAGCGGACCAACCGACGGATTTCCGTCACAAATGCGCCCGTTTCTTCGGCGGAGCGTAAATCTGGCTCCGAAACCATCTCCACGAGCGGTGTTCCGGCACGGTTATAGTCGAGCAATGTCTCGGTGTAGCCGCCATCGTGCACCGATTTTCCCGCGTCTTCTTCCAAATGGATGTGGTGAAAGCGGATCGTTTTTTCTTGCAACTTCCCGTCGTGCTTGAAAGAAATGGTAACGCCGCCTTTGTCGCAGATCGGTTTTTTGTCCTGCGAAATCTGGTAACCCTTCGGAAGATCGGGGTAAAAGTAATTTTTACGGTCGAAAATGGTTTTTCTACTGATCGTCGAACCGCAGGCAATGCCCAGACGGATTGCATACTCAATAGCTTTTTTATTGACTTTGGGTAAAGTACCCGGCAATGCGATTGTAAGCGGACCGATATTAGTGTTCGGCTCAGTACCGAAAATGTTGAAATCGCGGGTAAACAGCTTGGATTCCGTCATAAGCTGACAATGTACTTCCAGGCCGATTACAGTTTCATAAATGGCCAGAAGTTCATCGGTAACGTCAGCGGGTTGCAGTGCGGTTTGACTCATATTAGATTACTGATGCTTTCGCAAAGATACAAATACGGGCCGTCCATAGCATGAACGGCCCGTATTTTATGGAATATAAACGGTTTTCGCTGTAATTATAGCGAGTTGATCCAGTTGGCGATAACCACGATATCAGCCTTCGGAACGTGTGCCAGCGGCGCCATCGGAGGGTAGCCAGGCCAGTGTTCCGATTTTGGGTTGTGTACCAGCTCTACGATTTGGTCAGGCGTATATTTCTTTTTCGCCACTTCCGAGTAAGCTGGGCCGATCACCTTGTCGTAAGCCTGGTGGCAGGCAAAGCAGGCATGTTTGTTGAGCAATGCAGAAACGTCCGCAGGAACAGGTTTGCGTTTTGGTGCCGCTGCGGTAGCTGGTGCAGCGATAGCTGGTACTGCGGTGGAATCGCCTGCTGGTGCAGCTGCGCTATCGCCTGCTGGCGCTGCCGCTTTTTCGGCTGCTGCCTTCTCAGCTTGTTCCGCCGCTGTTTTTCTATCGTTTTGAAGCTTCACCAGGGCCGATTCTTCCCTTGATTTGCTTCCGGAGCCATACCATTGGTCATACTTGTCACGGTCTTCCTTGGAGGAGCAACCGATGAAGAAAGAGACTGCCAGGGCCATCAGGGCCAAAGAAGCGCTTTTTTTAAGTGTCATTGTTTTAATTTTTAAGAATTTCCGCCAGATTAAGGTTGCGATGTCTAATCGACCACGAAGAAAGCAAGTTTGCACTAGATTTCCGTCATGTAACAGCCAGAAATTCGGGCATTTCTCTAAAAAGTAGTCATGTATCGACTTGTCTGACAACCTTTTAATAGGGAGAGGTCTGTAAAAAAATCCGCAAATTTTCCTGTTTATTTGTCTGTGATTGTTGCGATTAATATTAAAACGCCTTACTTTTGCACTCCTATTTGTAAAACGATGTAAAGCAATGGCTAAGAAAGGTAATAGAGTACAGGTCATATTGGAATGCACAGAGCAAAAAGAAAGCGGTGTTCCAGGCATGTCACGTTACGTGACCACAAAAAATCGGAAGAATACGCCAGGCCGTATGGAATTGAAGAAATTCAACTCTTTCCTGAGACGTTATACTCTCCACAAAGAAATTAAGTAAGTTCGTTTTGTTACCCGTTAACTGTCACGTGAAGCTGAGCAATAATGGGTAAGCGCGCAACAGTTAATTATTAACAATATAAACTTATAACTGATATACAGATATGGCAAAGAAAGTAGTTGCTACCCTGAAAAAAGAAGGCGGTAAATCATTTGCCAAAGTGATTAAGGCCGTAAAATCTCCTAAAACAGGAGCTTACACCTTCAAAGAAGAAATCGTACCCCTGGACGGAGTACAAGGCGCATTGAAAAACTAGTCTTCGGCCGCCCGGCGGCCCGGTTCGCTCAAGTCGTCTTCGACTTCGCTCAGACTGACATTGAGTCAAATATTCGTCACCCTGAGCGTAGCCGAAGGGAGAGTTTTAAAAAAGTCCCTTTCCGGGACTTTTTTGTTTTATTTTTGGGCCATAAATTGTATCAGTACTATGGGTTTATTTGGCTTTTTTTCAAAAGAGAAAAAAGAAACATTAGATAAGGGCCTCGAAAAAACGAAGGACAGCTTCTTTGGCAAGCTCTCGCGGGCGATTGTGGGTAAAACCACCATCGATGAGGAGGTCCTCGATGAACTGGAAGATATTCTGGTAAGCTCCGACGTGGGTGTGGAAACGACCGTGAAGGTCATCAAACGCATCGAAGACCGTGTTGCCAGGGATAAATATGCATCAGCTGCCGAGCTCGACAGCATCCTGCGCGAGGAAATCGCCGCATTGCTTACCGAAAACAAATCGGTGGATATTACCGACAGCTTCGAAACCGAGCATTTGCCCAAGCCTTACGTCATTATGGTGGTGGGGGTAAACGGGGTAGGTAAAACGACGACCATCGGTAAGCTGGCGCACCAGTTTCACCAGCGCGGGCACAAAGTGGTACTCGGCGCGGCGGATACTTTCCGGGCAGCGGCGGTTGATCAATTGAAACTCTGGGGCCAGCGTGTGAATGTGCCTGTGATCGACCACGGTATGAACACCGACCCGTCAGCAGTAGCTTATGACGCGATCAAGAAAGGTGTGGAATCAAATGCGGATGTGATCATTATCGATACCGCGGGCCGTTTGCACACGAAAGTGAACCTGATGAACGAGCTTTCGAAGATCAAGCGCGTAATGCAAAAAATACTTCCCGAAGCACCGCATGAAGTATTGCTCATCCTTGACGGCAGCACAGGCCAGAATGCCGTGATCCAGGCGCGCGAGTTCACGAAAGTCACCGAAATTACCGCATTGGCCATCACCAAACTTGACGGAACCGCAAAGGGCGGCGTCGTGATCGGTATTTCGGATGAATTCAAAATCCCTGTCAAATACATTGGCGTAGGCGAGAAAATGGACGACTTGCAGGTTTTCGACCGGTCGGAGTTTGTCGATTCGCTTTTCAAAAAAATAGGATAAAAGCCGCTGATCGAGTGATGTAACCGTTCGGGGCTTTGCTATTTCGAATGAATTTTTAAAAAGGTATCTTGAAACACGCTATGTCTCGGGATACCTTTTTTCATGGAAACACTGGTCGTATTTCTCATCATTTTCATTCCATTTGGCGGGTTCATGTGGATGGTACTGCGATTTACGCGGAATACGATCGGAGAGAATTCCCCGCTCAAAGTCAAACGCATTTACCAGATTGATGCATGGTCGTACTTTTTCAAGTTCGATAATCTATTCGCGGTCTTTTTTATTGTGATGGGTCTTTTGCTGTTTCAAGCAACAGTAACGGCCCGGATGGGTGCCGATATTAGCTATCCCGCATTAGCAAGGGGGACGCTTCTGATCGGAACGGCATTGTTTGCAGGTCTAGGCTTTGTTGTATTAGCTATTGATCTCAATCATTGGAAATATGTAGAGGGTGTGGTGCTTGAAACTTTTCCGGAAGAGCATGAGTTGGAAATAACTTTTGGCGAAACAAAACTGAGGTTAAAGGAGGGTGATATTCTGCGCGTCTTGATTACAAGCAATGAAGCAAGAATGCGGATCTCATTCATGACCTACTATCTCGCGAGCGGCAATCATTTCATTCTGTCCGACAAAATGCCAGGTGTGTGGGTTATTCATGAGTATTTCAAGAAGGTTCCGATCGAATATCGCAAGACTCAATTTCCTTTTATAGAATAGTGCTTCCTGTCTTATTTTTTCCGAACTTTGCACCCCATTTCGCCGTTCATTATCAGTCACTTTGATGTGTCAGAGGCGATTAATCAGTTCAAAGCATACGGCTTAGGGCTTCATGCCGAAAGCAAACTTCAATGAAAACCAAAGGAATAGTCAAGAATAAAGTCAATATAGTGACGCTGGGTTGCTCTAAAAACCTGGTCGACTCGGAGGTGCTTTACACGCAGCTCAAAGGTAACGGGTTTGCTGTGACGCACGAGTCAAAAAAAGATGATTCGCAAATTGTCGTGATCAATACCTGCGGGTTTATCGACAATGCAAAGGAGGAATCTATCAACACGATTTTGCGCTATACCGATGCCAAAGCGGCGGGTATGGTGGATAAAGTGTATGTAACAGGCTGCCTGTCACATCGGTACAAGGACGAACTTTCGGTTGAAATACCAACAGTGGATGCCTGGTTTGGCACAAATGAATTGCCGCGCCTGCTCAAAACCCTCAAAGCCGATTACAAACACGAGCTTGTTGGCGAGCGCCTGCTTACGACGCCCGCGCATTATGCGTACCTGAAAATCGCCGAAGGGTGCGACCGCCCATGTAGCTTCTGCGCAATCCCGCTTATGCGCGGCAGTCACATTTCGAGGCCGATCGACGAGTTAGTCAAAGAAGCAAAATCACTCGCAAAGCGCGGTACCAAAGAGCTCATTCTTATTGCCCAGGACCTGACTTACTACGGTCTGGATATTTACAAAAAAAGAAACCTTTCGGATTTAATGCGCCAGCTTTCCGACGTAGAAGGCATCGACTGGATCCGTTTGCAATATGCTTATCCGGCGGGCTTTCCGATGGATGTGCTCGACGTGATGAACGAGCGCAGCAACATAGCCAAATACCTAGATATGCCGCTGCAATCGGGCTCGACGGAAATGCTGAAACTGATGCGTCGCGGCATTACCCGTGAGAAAACCGAAGCGCTGATCCACTCGATTCGCGACAAAGTGCCTGATATCGCATTACGCACGACGCTGATCGTCGGCCATCCGGGCGAAACCGAGCATCTATTTGACGAAACCTATGAATTCGTTGAAAAAATGCGTTTCGACCGTCTGGGCGCATTCCAGTACTCCCATGAAGACAATACGCACTCATTCACCATGGAGGACGATATCGAACCGGAAGTGAAACAGGAGCGCGCCGATGCCATTATGGAATTGCAGCAAGGCATTTCCGCAGAGCTTAACCAGGAGAAAGTCGGCAAAACTTTTAAGGTGCTGTTCGATCGTAAGGAAGGCGGTTATTTCATCGGTCGCACCGAGTACGACTCACCGGAGGTTGATAATGAAGTGCTTGTACCTGCGAGCCAGTATGTGCGCCTGGGCGATTATGCAAATGTGAAGGTGACTTCTGCCGAGGAGTTCGACTTATATGGCGAGGTGATTTCGTAATGCGATTTCCGGGGAACGGTTGCATTGCCTAAATTTGCCTATCATTTGAAAAGAATAATTTTAAAAAAGCATGTTACAACGTATTCAAACCATTTTTCTCGCGATAGTGATCATAGGAATGGGTATTTTCCTCGCATTTCCAATCTGGTCGAAAGTAGCGATTGCGGGAGGACAAAGTGCAGACCTGACGGCCTTGAGGCTGCATCATCAGATCAACGAAGTGCAATCCAATGATAAGCCGGTATATTATTTCGTAGTGTTGGCGATTCTTACCGCCGCAGTGGCGGCTTACGCAATCATGCAGTACAAAAACCGCGTGCTGCAATCGGCATTATGTGCCGTGAACTCAATCCTGATGACCGTCACAATGGGTCTGATTATTTACTTTACTTTTTACCAGACAGCCAAGTTATTCGACCCCCAGCTAGCCGGAAAATACGATATTGGCTTTTTCGGACTGGTTGGTGCTATGCTAGCCAATGTGTTTGCGAACCGTTTCATCCGAAAGGACGAGCGTGAGGTGCAGCAATCGAAAAGGTTCAGATAACAATGTAAGAGGAGACAGGTCGTTAAGCCTGTCTTTTTTTACACCAATCCCTCCCGCAGCAAATCGTGCAAATGCACAAAGCCCAGTGCTTTGCCATCTTCTACCACCACCACCTGCGTAATGCTTTTCGACTGCATTACTTCCAGTGCATTCACCGCATATTCGTCGGGAGAAACCGTAATCGGCGATTGGGTCATGATATCGCAGGCTTTGAGATCAAGCAGCCCTGCTGCACCGTAAGTTTTTAGCATTCTACGGAGGTCGCCATCGGTAATAATACCAGCCATTTGCCCATTTTCGTGCACAACCGCCGTCGCGCCCAGTCTTTTTGAAGTCATTTCCAGAATAACTTCCTGTAAAGTGGCCTGATCATGCACGGTTGGCAGCGCATTATGCGGGTAAATGTCGCATACTTTCAGGTAGAGCCGTTTCCCAAGCGAACCGCCGGGATGGTAACGTGCAAAATCGTCATGCGTAAAGCCACGTGCTTCGAGCAGGCATATTGCAAGCGCGTCGCCGAGGGCCATTGTTACGGAAGTACTCGTGGTAGGCGCCAGATTGAGTGGGTCGGCCTCCGTCGGAGCGTGTGCATGGAGCGTCAGAATGCAGTTTTTAGCGAGATAAGAATCTTTGTTACTTACCATTGCAATCATTGTGACACCGGTCCTTTTGAGGAGGGGCACTAATACTTTGATCTCCGGTGTATCACCACTTTTGGAAATCACGAGCACCACGTCGTTGTCCTGGATCATGCCCAGATCGCCGTGAATGGCGTCTGCGGCATGCATAAACAATGCTGGTGTGCCGGTGGAGTTCAAAGTAGCTACGATTTTTTGCCCGACAATGGCACTTTTACCCACGCCAGAGACGACAACCCGCCCTCCGGCATGCAAAATGGCATATACGCACTTTTCAAATTCGTCGTCAATCAATTCAATCAGATTGCGTACTGCTTCCGCCTCCTGACGTAATACTTCTTTTGCGGTTGACTGAATATTTTTTATTAATTTCAAATCTGAAACACAGTTTAGAGCGACAAAAAGTCATTATTTATTTCAAAGCGCAAAGATAGGGAAGTTTGGAATAACCATTTTGTGAACAGAGTATGGTACAGCAGGTTGAGAAAGTCATTAACGACACATTGAAAGGGAAGCTTAAAGAAATATTTGGATACAGTCAATTCCGAGGAGATCAGGAAGTTATCATACAAAATATCCTTTTAGGTAAGAATACATTCGTGATCATGCCTACGGGCGCAGGTAAGTCACTCTGCTACCAGCTTCCTGCACTCGTCAGCGAGGGATTGACTATCGTCATTTCCCCCCTGATCGCTCTGATGAAAAACCAGGTCGACCAGCTTACTGCGTTCGGTATCAATGCACAATTCCTGAATTCCACGCTTACAAAGGCGGAAATGACGCGTGTAAAGTCCGACGCGCTCGATGGAAGCCTTAAACTGCTCTACATTGCTCCGGAATCACTCACAAAAGAAGATAATCTCGATTTTCTTAAAAGGGTAAAAATCTCTTTCGTCGCCATTGATGAAGCGCACTGTATTTCCGAATGGGGCCACGATTTCCGACCCGAATACCGTCGGATTTACGGTATAATCGAGAATATCGGCAGGCTACCTATTATTGCGCTCACGGCCACCGCAACGCCCAAAGTGCAGCAGGATATCCGCAAAAACCTGCAAATGGAGGAGGCCGAAACGTTTAAGTCCTCATTTAACCGAAAAAATCTTTACTACGAAATCCGTCCTAAAAAAGACGTTAAGAAGCAACTGATCCGCTACATCCGCAACAACAAAGGCAAATCCGGAATCGTATATTGCCTGAGTAGAAAAACAGTGGAAGAGGTGGCCGAGCTGCTGAATGTCAACGACGTACGTGCATTACCGTATCACGCAGGGCTGGACGCCGGCACGCGGATGTCAAATCAGGACGCGTTTCTGAATGAAGAATGCGACGTAATTGTGGCGACCATCGCATTCGGGATGGGTATCGACAAGCCGGATGTACGTTTTGTAATCCACTACGACGTGCCCAAGTCGCTCGAAGGTTATTACCAGGAGACAGGCCGCGCCGGTCGCGATGGGCTGGAAGGTAATTGTCTGATGTTTTACAGCTACGAGGACATCCAGAAGCTGGAAAAGTTCAATAAAGACAAAACTGTTACCGAACGCGATAATGCCCGCCATTTGCTGAATGAAATGGTCGCCTATTCGACATTGGGGGTTTGCCGCCGCCGACAATTGCTGAGCTATTTCGGGGAGTATTTCGAAAAAGATTGCGGTTACTGCGACAACTGTAAAAAACCAACCGAAAAAGTCAAAGTCCAGGAGGATGTTATCCTGATCCTCAAATCGGTCATGCTCACCGAGCAGCGTTTCGATGCAGATCATATTGCCGACCTTCTCACCGCCACCGATAACCAGTATGTAAAAAGCTATGAGCACGACCAACTGGAAGTTTACGGGAAAGGCCTGGAAATAAATGAATTGCGTGAATATTGGGTGTCTGCGATCCGTCAGCTGGTGATTTTTGGTTACCTCGAGAAGGACATCGAGAATTACGGGATTGTCAAACTAGGAGAAAAAGGCGCAAAATACCTCAACGACCCTTACCCGGTTACGCTTCACAAGGATCATAACTTCGAAGAGGAAGAAGTGAAATCCGAAGACGACGATAAGGATTCCGTGAACGGAAACGCGCATGCTTACGACGAGGCATTGCTCGGAATGCTCAAAGCATTGCGCAAGAAAGTCGCTAAAGAAAAGAACCTGCCGCCTTATGTGATCTTCCAGGATCCGTCGATGGAGGAAATGGCCACCACTTACCCTACCACCCAGCAGGAAATGGCGCAGATCAATGGCGTTGGAATGGGTAAGGTGCAGAAGTTTGGTCGACAGTTTATCGAACTGATTTCCCGTTATGTGGAAGAGAATGAGATCGAGACGGCCAAGGACGTGGTGATCAAATCGACCGTCAACAAGTCCAAAATCAAAATTTTCATCATCCAGCAGGTCGACAGAAAAGTCAGCCTCGACGAGATCGCGGAGGTGAAAGACCTTGCGCTGGCCGATGTGATCGAGGAAGTTGAACATATTTGCTACTCGGGTACAAAATTGAACCTGGATTATTATATTAATCAGGTGATTGACCGCGAGCGGCAGAGGGACATTTACGATTATTTTATGACCGCCGAAACCGACAACATTTCAACCGCGCTGAATGAATTTGACGGTGAGGAGGTGAGTGAAGAAGAATTACGGCTCATGCGAATCAAATTTTTGTCTGAGCTGGCCAACTAGCACCCTGTCGGCATACTTGCCGGATCATCAGTATTTTTGAATTTTAAAACCTCTTATGAACATACTCATCTTGGGATCAGGTGGAAGAGAACATGCTTTTGCCTGGAAAATAGCCCAAAGCCCTCTTTGCGATACATTGTTTATGGCTCCTGGAAACGCCGGGACTGCAAGTGTGGCAACGAACCTATCCATTTCTTACAACGATTTTGACTCCATTGCCAACGCGGTAATTGAAAATAGCATCGAACTCGTGATCGTAGGTCCCGAAGAACCGCTGGTGAACGGGGTGGTCGATTATTTCGGCGGCCGCGAAGATCTTGCCAAAGTGCGTATTATCGGGCCGGATAAGGCGGGTGCGCAACTCGAAGGAAGCAAGGATTTTTCGAAGCAGTTTATGCAAAAATACGGCATTCCAACCGCCGCTTCGCGGACTTTCACCGCCAATGAACTGGCAATTGGTTTGGAATACCTTGAAAACCATTCACTACCGATCGTTCTTAAAGCCGACGGACTCGCTGCCGGAAAAGGGGTGATCATCGCAGAGAAGCATTCCGAAGCGATACAGGCTTTCAAAGAAATGTTGGTGGATGGTAAATTCGGTAAGGCAGGTAATAAAGTTGTAGTCGAACAATTTCTAAAAGGGATAGAATTGTCGGTTTTTGTGCTTAGTGATGGTGAGCATTATAAAATCCTGCCCGAAGCGAAGGATTACAAGCGTATCGGCGAGAGTGATACGGGCCTGAATACGGGCGGAATGGGCGCGGTGTCGCCGGTAACGTTCGCAGACGCGAATTTCATAAGAAAGGTTGAAGAGAAGGTTGTAAAACCTACATTGCATGGGCTGCAAAGCGAAGGCATCAAATATGTAGGCTTTATCTTCATCGGTTTAATGAACATCAAAGGCGAGCCTTATGTGATTGAATACAACGTCCGTATGGGCGATCCCGAAACGGAAGTAGTAATCCCGCGTATCCAGTCGGATTTTGCGATGCTGATGGCGTCGACGGCGAAGGGTACCCTGCATGATTTCGAATTGCAGATTTCGCCGCAGGTAGCCGTTACGACAGTTGTGGTATCCGGCGGTTATCCCGAGGATTATGAAAAAGGAAAAGTGATTTCGGGAACAGATAAAGTGGAGGATGTGCATGTATTCCATGCAGGTACCACTTTTAATGGAAACGCCGAAGTCGTGACGAACGGAGGAAGGGTAATGGCATTGACAGGCCTTGCCAATTCCCTTGAAAACGCCGTGCATAAGTCACAGCGGGCTGCACAAGTGGTGCAATATGAAGGGAAATATTTCCGGCACGATATTGGCGTGGATTTAATTCGTTATAACGATTGATGAAGCGGAGTAATTATGGGATGTGGATCATGTTCATCCGGGGGCTGCGGTACTAGCGGTACGGCCGTCGCCGGGTGTGGAAGTAAAGGAAGCTGCGGAACAGGCGGATGCAATAAAATGAATGTGTTCGACTGGCTAAGTCACATGGACGTGCCGTCGGGACAACGTTTTGACGTAATCGAAGTCAAGTTCAAAGGAGGCAGAAAGGAATATTTCCGGAATATAAATCAGCTGGAATTTATTACAGGCGACTTTGTGGTCTGTGAAATGGCTTCGGGCCAGCATATTGGAACGGTATCGTTGCAAGGAGAACTCGTGCGCCTTCAGATGAAGCGCAAAAGCATCCAGATGAACGACGACCTGCACGTGATCTATCGCGTCGCAAGCGAGAAGGACCTTGAAAAGTACACGCAGGCGATGGCGCGCGAGATGCCCACGCTGTACCGCACGCGCGAGATTATCCGCGAGATGAAGCTCAATATGAAGCTTTCAGACGTAGAATATCAGGCCGACAATACCAAGACGACTTTTTATTACTCGTCCGAAGAACGTGTCGATTTCCGGGAGCTGATCAAATCGCTGGCTTCGGAGTTCAAGGTGCGGATCGAAATGCGGCAAATCAGCCTGCGGCAGGAGGCGAGCCGTTTAGGCGGACTGGGTTCCTGCGGACGCGAGCTTTGCTGCTCCACCTGGCTCACCGATTTCAAGAACATTTCAACTGCGGCGGCGCGTTATCAGAACCTGTCACTCAATCCCGCTAAACTTTCGGGTCAATGCGGAAGGCTGAAATGTTGTCTGAATTACGAGCTCGAAACCTACATCGATGCTTTGCGGGATATCCCGGCAGTGGATGCGCCCCTGAAAACAAAAAAGGGTGTGGCTACATTGCAGAAGACGGATATTTTCAAGAAAATCATGTGGTTCGGTTTCGATAAGGACACCAACTGGTATCCCGTGCCTATCGACAAGGTTTTGGAAATTATCGAGCTGAACAAAAAGGATATCATCCCCGAATCACTCGAAATCCTGACGCCCGAGTCCGAGAAAGGCGCCGACAAGGTGCCCGGCAAGCTCAATAGCGACCTGGAAAACCTGGACAAGAAGTACAGCGACGAACAGAAGAAAAAGAAAAAGAAGAAGAGCCGTTCGGGAAAGAACCGCGGCGTTGAAAATAGCGCAGAAAACCAGGGGCCAAGTAACCCGGGCAACAATGCCACCGACGAGCTGAAGAGCAAGGATAGTAATCCGAACGAGGGACCAAGGAACAAAGGTAACAACCCAGGCGACGGGGGTCGGAACAGGGGCAACAATCCCAACCAGGGCCTTCGGAACAGGGCTAATAATTCGGGAGAAGAACCTAAAAGCAACGGCAATAGTCCTGGGGAAGAACCAAAAAATAAGGGCACTAATCCCAACGAAGGAAACCGGAACAAGGGTAATAATCCTATTGAAATACCCAAAAACAGGGCAAATAACAATAACGAGGGAAACCGGAACAATCGGAATAACAACAACCGAAGACCTCAGAAACCTTCCGGGCCAAAGCCGGAGGGGGAAAACAACGGTTAAAAAAGTTTCCATCGAATCCTATCGGGCCAGCTCATTCAAATGCTGGCCCGTTTTTTAGCAATACCATCCGTGAAAGAACACGTTGAAAAGCTTTATGTGCTGAGCCGGAAGCCCTCACGAAGGATAATCGGGCTTATGTCAGGAACCTCGCTCGACGGCCTCGATGTGGCACTTTGCCATGTGCAGGGCAGTGGCCCGGAAACGGCGTTGCAAGTGGAGCATTTCAAAACAGTTTCTTATGAGGATGATTTCCGCAATGCGGTGCGTGAGATTTTTGCCAAAAGGCAGATCGATTTTCAGCATTTATGCCTGCTCAACCCATTCATTGGCTTGCAACACGCGCAAATGATCCTCGGCTGTCTGGCGGAATGGGGTGTCGATACAAATGAAGTAGATCTGATAGCCAGCCACGGGCAGACCGTTTTTCACGCTCCCCAAAAACAGCACGGACTCCCTAATTTTCCCAATGCAACCCTGCAAATCGGCGATGGCGACCACATTGCCGTCAAAACCGGTATTTTAACGGTCAGTGATTTCAGGCAAAAACACATTGCGGCCGGTGGTGAAGGTGCACCGCTCGCGGTGTACGGTGATTATTTTCTTTTTTCCAAAAAAGGCGAAAACAGGGTGTTGCTGAATATGGGAGGCATTGCCAACTTTACATTTCTGCCCGGAAACCTCGATGCTGCATTAGTTTTTACCACGGACACGGGCCCTGGAAATACATTAATCGACGCATTTACGCGCCAGTTGTTTGGAAAGCCATTTGATGAAAACGGAAACATTGCTTCGAGCGGATCTGTTGATCAGGCATTGCTCGGTGCATTGAAAGACGCGCCGTTTTTTGTGCAATCTTTTCCTAAAACTACCGGCCCGGAGGTTTTCAGTGTTAATTATGTTGAGGAGGCTAAAAAGCGGTCAGGCCGAACTTCAATTTCATCTGCCGATCTTATCGCAACATTGACGCGGTTCAGCGCCGAAACGATTTCGGAAGCAATCCGTAGCGCAATGTCGGAGGGCGAAACATTTGAAATTTATGCGAGCGGCGGCGGGGCGCATAATCCGGTCTTAATGGAAGTGATTGGGAATTTGTTGGGTCTGAATATTCGTCTGATTAATGAACTGGGCGTAGCAGGCGATGCCAAGGAAGCGGTTTTATTTGCAGTTCTGGCTAATGAGGCAATTGCCGGCGAGGGCACATATTTTGGTGAAAGGAAAGGCGTGCCTGGTGTGTCGATGGGGAAAATTTCCTTTCCCGGTTAAGTAAGAAAACGAGTTTTTGAAATATGTACGACATTACCATCATAGGCGGCGGCATTGTAGGCCTCGCGACGGCCCTCAGGATCAAAGAGCAACGGCCTTCTTTAAAGGTTCTTTTGCTCGAAAAAGAAAACGAAGTGGCCAAACACCAGACCGGTCACAATAGCGGAGTTATCCATTCGGGTTTGTATTATAAACCGGGTAGTCTGAAAGCTACTAACTGTATCCGAGGGTACCAGATGCTCATTGATTTTTGCGAGAAGGAAGGCGTCGCTTATGATTTGTGTGGAAAAATAGTAGTTGCAACTACAGAGGAACAGCGGCCGTTGCTGCGGAATCTCTTCGAGCGGGGAAATCAGAATGGTTTGGTTCGAAACCGGATGATCTCCGGGGGAGAAATGAAGGAGATTGAACCACATGTGAAAGGGTTGGAAGGGATTTGGGTGCCTTATACCGGCATTATCGACTATAAAACGGTTTGTGAAAAATATGCGGAATGCGTGAGAAAACTGGATGGTGAAATTCGTTTTGGCGAAAAAGTAACCAACGTCAAAAATCGTAATACGCACTCGGAAGTAGTAACTGCCACCGGGAGGGTATTTGAAACCAAACTTATTGTGAACTGCGCGGGACTTTATTCCGACAAAGTTGCGCAGCTGACACAGCCTGAAAACATCAATGTCCGCATTATTCCTTTCCGTGGAGAATATTATAAGATCCGGCCCGAGAAACATCATCTTGTCAAAAACCTCATTTACCCGGTTCCCGATCCAAATTTTCCGTTCCTGGGCGTGCATTTTACGCGCATGATCGAAGGCGGTATAGAAGCTGGTCCGAATGCTGTTTTTGCATTTAAAAGGGAAGGCTATAATAAGCTGGATATCGACTTGACGGAGATGATGGAATCGCTCTCTTGGCCTGGATTCCAGAAGGTGGCGATGAAATATTGGCGCACCGGCCTGGGCGAATATTATCGCTCATTTTCGAAGGCCGCATTTACAAAAGCATTGCAAGGCCTGATCCCCGAAATCCAGAGCGACGACCTTATACCCGGCGGCTCCGGCGTGCGCGCACAGGCATGTGATTATGACGGCGGATTGCTGGATGATTTTTCCATTATCGAAAACAAAACAGCCATTAACGTCTGCAATGCGCCTTCACCCGCTGCGACCTCATCGCTGTCGATTGGGCAAACGGTTTCGGAAAAGGTGCTTTCAAGATTTTAGGATAATATCCATCAAACGAAACGAGGCCATACCAGAGCGGTACGGCCTCGTTTCGTTTTTATAGTCAGGTTAATCTTTCTTGTTTTGAGCCATACCGAAAGTTATCACGTGGATCAGGGCAAATATCAGCGAAAAATAATAGATACCGGTATCTGTACCTTCGGTTTGCAAATGGTGGAAATAGGCGATAACAGCCAGTAATACCGACAGCACGATACCCACGAGTGCTACCGTCTTGCTGCCCTTCGCAATAGAAGCTGGTAACCTGTCTGACAGGAAGCTGTTTTTGATTCCATAGAACAAATACACGTCGAAACCGATGATCATCCAGACAAACAGACGGATCCAGGTATCGAGCGGCAGGAACGCCATCATGAAGAAGCAGGTAAAGATTCCCAGAATGGGTACCAGCGGAACCATGGGTGTCTTGAACGCTCGCGGCGCATCGGGCATTTGCTTGCGCATCACGATGATTCCGATACAAACAAGGATAAACGCGAACAATGTACCGATACTGGTCATTTCACCCACCACACGCGCAGGCACGAATGCGGCGAAGAGGCTCACGAACACCAGGAACATGGTATTGTTTTTAACAGGGGTCTGAAATTTTGGATGTACTGCTGAGAAAACGCGCGGCAGCAGGCCATCTTGGCTCATACTGAAAAATACACGGCTCTGGCCCAAAAGCATCACGAGGATCACAGAGGCGTAACCTGCAAGGATCGCTACAATAATTGCGCGGTTCAGCCAGGGATAGTCGGGGTGAATGGCGCCGCTGGCGTCAGTCGTACCCATAGACTCGATCGCTACCGCAACTGGCGCAATACCATCCTGGCCTTTGAAAGCAGAATAGTTGGTAACACCCGTCATAACGTGTGCAAAAAGAATATAAAGGACAGTACAGATAACAAGTGAGCCCAGAATACCGATTGGCATGTCTTTTCTGGGGTTTTTAGCTTCCTGCGCGGCAGTACTCACGGCATCAAAGCCGATATAGGCGAAAAACACAATCGCGGCGGCCCTTATGATCCCGCTAAAACCATATTCACCGAATTTACCGGTGTTTTCAGGGATGTAAGGAACATAGTTGGATTCGTTAATATATTTCCAGCCGAGAATGATGAAGATGATCACAACGGTCACTTTCAAGCCGACGATGATACCATTTACCAGAGCACTTTCCTGTGTTCCTTTCATCAACAACAAGCTCATCAGGATCACTATAAAAATAGCCGGAAGGTTGATCACACCGCCATCCCACGGACCTACCGTCAGGGCGGTGGGTAAGTGCACATCGAAGCCTTCGCAGAACTTGACCAGATACCGGCTCCAACTGATGCTTACCGTGGCTGCACCTACCGCATATTCAAGAACAAGGTCCCAGCCGATGATCCAGGCAATGAATTCGCCCATGGTGGCATAGGAATAAGTATAGGCACTTCCCGCAACGGGGATCATAGAAGCAAATTCGGCATAACAGAGACCGGCAAACGCACAGCCCAGCGCAGCTACGATAAAAGAGATAGTGATAGCTGGCCCGGCCTGGTTGGCGGCCGCCCCACCTGTAATGGAAAAAAGCCCTGCTCCGATAATGGCTCCAATCCCCAGCGCTACCAGGCTTCCGGGGCCAAGTGTGCGTTTGAGCTGGTTCCCCTCACCGGTGGACTCCTGCATTAGTTTTTCAAGTGGTTTTTTAATCCAGAGTTGACTTGCCATATTAGGTTCGTTGTTGTAGAAATGATGGTCTGATAAAGCTAAAAGAAAATTCGCTAACTACGTATAGACACAAAATAAAAAGAGGGTAAGTACAAAACTTACCCTCTTTTATTCTCTAATAATTATGCTTTTACTTTTTTGGTTGCTACCGGAGCCGTGGCGTCGGCTACCGCTGGTGCAGGCTCATTTTTCTGCTGACGTTGCAGGAGGTCAACCACGATAGGTGCCGCTACGAAGAGAGAAGAATAAGTACCCACGATTACCCCAAGGAGCATACAGAAGGTAAATCCGCGGATCACAGCTCCACCGAAGATCATCAACACGATCAATACGAGGATTACCGAGATACCCGTTACAGCCGTACGGCTCAAAGTACTGTTCAATGCATTGTTAATAACCGTTGACAGGCTCTGACCGCGTGATTTCTCGTCCGCGAGGTAGTCACGGATACGGTCATAGATTACGACGGTATCGTTCATCGAATAACCGATCATGGTCAGGATCGCACCAATAAATGCCTGGTCGATATCCAATGACCATGGCAACCAGCCATTGAAGAGCGAGAAGATTGCGAGGATGATCACCACGTCGTGCGCAAGTGACATTACTGCACCGTAAGAGAACGCGACGCGTTTGAAACGGATAAGGATGTACACAAAGTTAGCCGCTAATGCAAGTAATACCGCGTAAACAGCGCTCCAGAGCGTGTCTGTCGCCATGGTAGGCCCAACTTTGTTCGAGCTTACGATAGTGGCCTTGTTGTTGGCAACTTTTTGTGTTGCTTCCCGGATCTTCGCTTCTGCTTTCTGGTCAGCTTCTGGCGTCGTATCCTCGATCAGGTATGGAGTGGTGATTTTCACCTGATCCTGCCCACCGAATGTTTTTACCTCGGTAGTAGAGCCAAGCACTTCGTCCATATTCGTACGGAGCGCGTCGGCATCCACATTGTTTTGGAAACGAACCACATACGAGCGGCCGCCTTTGAAGTCGATACCCAAGCCGAAGCCTTTGAAAACAAATGAACCTACACCGATTGCGATGATGATCGAAGAAATGATGTAGAAACGACGACGTTGCGAAACAAAATCGAAATGGTTGTCCTGGAACCAGTTTTTGGTTAGCGCCGAATAGAAATTGAATACTTTACCTTTCTTGATCTGTTGTTCGAGCAACAACCGTGTAATGAAGATCGCGCTGAAAAGAGAGGTAAGCAAACCGAGCACAAGAGTTGTCGCAAAACCAAGTACCAGACCTGTTCCGAATGTATACAAGATGACACCGGTCAAAAGAGTCGTTACGTTGGAGTCGATAATGGCGGTGAGGGAGTGTTTAAAACCGTCACGGATTGCCTGTCCGAATGGTTTACCGGAGGCAAGTTCTGTCTTGATACTTTCATAGATCAGTACGTTCGCATCCACGGCCATACCGATCGAAAGCACGATACCCGCGATACCCGAGAGGGTCAGTACAGCACCAAGAGACGCCATTACACCCAACAGGAAGAACAAGTTGATCAACAACGCGATGTCAGCGATCCATCCTGCTTTGTTATAATAAGCAATCATAAATACAAGTACGATCACCAAACCTACCGCAGATGAAAGCAAACCATCATTGATGGCCTCTGCTCCAAGTGATGAACCAACAACAGCCTCTTCTACTATGTGGGTCGGAGCAGGCAGTTTACCTGCTTTCAACACGTTAGACATATCTTTGGTCTCTTCCACAGTGAAGCTACCTGTGATAGATGAGTTACCGTTAGGAATCTCGCCTTGTACTGTCGGAGCTGTGTAAACCAGGTTATCGATGATGATCGCGACCGGGCGGCCTACGCTGCGTGCAGTGAGTGAGCGCCATTTACGGGCACCTTCGCCGTTCATACGCATGGTTACTTCCGGACGGCCACGCTCGTCGTAGTCATGCGTTGCATCCACTATTACGTCACCTTCCATAGCAGCTTCTCCATTGGTTTTCTTGATGAAATACAATGGCAGGATCAATTGGTTGTTGCCGGCTTCGGTGCCTTTGCGGTCCCACATGAACACGAGATCAGCAGGGAACAATGAACGGACTTCCGGACGGCCCAGGATTTCGCTTGCGCGTGCGGTGTCTTTCAGATAAACACCCAATCCTTGCGGCATTGGTACGAAAAGGCTGGTCAATGCGGCGCTTTGAGCGGCTATTGCAGCAGAATCAGTTTTAGTAGAGTCAGACTTCTGCTCCAATTGAGCGGCCAGTCCGCCTTCAGTCGATTTCTTGGTGGTGTCGGTAGATGCCACAGCAGCAGGTGCAGCGGTTTTCTTACTAGCCTTTTCGATTTCGGCTTGCTGGGTCAGGTAGCGGCCCAGGCCTTCCAGACCCGCACCAAGTTCGTTAGTCAGGTATACTTCTGCAAATTCCAGTTTTGCAGCACCAGAAAGCAGGCGGCGTACACGTTCTGGGTTATCCACACCCGGAAGCTCCACCAAAACACGGTTTTGGCCAGGCAGACGTTGGATGTTAGGGTTAGTTACCCCGAATTTATCAATACGTGCCTGAGTGATCTGGAATGCGCGGTCGATAGAACCGTCGATTTCTGTGTTCAGCATTTTGATCACGTCGGAATCCGGCGAGTTGCTGTTAATCTTGCCACGGTTGGCGCTGGTTGCGAATACGGAAGCAAGGCTTGTATTAGGCGCTGCTTCCTTATAAGCTTTTACAAAACGGTTGATAAATGAGCTGTTGCTTGCCGATTTGTCTTCGCCTGCTTTTTTCAATGCGTTCTGGAATGTCGCGCTGCGTGCGTTACCGCCAGCCATGCCTTTCAGTATGTCGGCAGGAGCTACTTCCAATACCACGTGCATACCGCCTTGGAGGTCAAGGCCGAGGTTCAGCTCGCGCTCCATTACTTCTTGCAAAGTATGGCCCAGGTACACGTCTTCACGCCAGAGCGAGTCGATGTAGTGTTGTTTTTTAGTCATATCGACCTCGCCTTTCGCGTCAGTTGCATAGGCTACTGCCTTGCTTTTAATATTACGCGACACAAAAGTGAAGGAGAGATAATAGACGCTAATAAGGGCGATGACGATCGTCAACGCGATTATCCCGTTCTTGTTGGTCATGAAATGAGAAATTTAATTGAAATGCTTGAAATATAACTGGGAACAGCCCGACCGGGATTGGAAACGGCACAGGCATCGAAACTTATGCACGACCATCCGTATGGACGTATTGCGCATGCCGAAGTACGTTAGGGGGCGTTGGTGACCACAAAGCGGCCGAAAATTCGCTGGAAATAGGATACCAGGAACACTGGCTCGATGAACGAAATGCGCGCAACAAATCGTTTGGCAACAAAGTGCCAGATGGGTTGCGGTACAAAATATAGATATTGGTAGAAGTCGAAGGAAATGGCGGGCGTAATGACCGCATCGAGGCTAAGGGCACTTACTTCCGGCTGTTCTGCCTGGCCGGACTGAGCGTCCGAATGCTTGGCCAGCCCTTTGGCCGCAGCTTCCGTTTTAGCGCCATGGAAATGCCCCAGTTCCGCGTGATCCGACCATGACCGCGCGCCTGCCACCATCAATAGCATGACGGCTAGCATTAAGCTGATGGCCTGGTTAATTACGCGTTCGGTTTTCACCTTCCTATTTGAGATTTCAATGAAACCGCAAATTTGATTGTAAAAAACCAGAATCGCAAGATAAATTTCACTGGAATATATGTTACGATTCCGTTAATATCTTGTGTTTTGCAGATTTTGCATCCAAAATAGGTACTTTGGCTTGTGTTTTAGCAAATGAGAATTAATAAACGGACAATGGCTAAATAGAGATGCGGCTATTTGCCGACCGTACGAGTGGCTCTTTAAGCGTCTGCGATGTTCGTGAATCGAATAAGCTTCGGGATACGGTTCAGTTTTCCTATTTCCCGGAAGTCCGCGCTGCCAGTGCGGATGAAGCTGTTGTTATAATTCAGAAACCTGCACTACACCCATACGAACGGCTATTTTGGTAAGGCCAACTGAGTTTCGGACACCCAGTTTCTGAAATAGGTTCCGGCGGTGGGTTTCGACGGTTTTATCGCTGATACATAATTCGCTCGCAATCTTGTTCGTGGAGTATTCACTTGCTACGAGCCGAAGCACCTCCACTTCTCTTTTACTTAAAGAATTGCAGCTGGAAGGTACGGGATCTTCGGCGTATCTATCTGTCGACGACTCGGCCAGTTTGAGCATTATTTCCTGTCCGTAATACACTTTTCCATCCGATACGGCCCTTACTGCACGTTCCCATTCATCGAGCTCGGCTTCGAAAATGATGTAGCCACTCACGCCGGAACGCACAACTTCGCGGACGGAATCAGTCGACGGGCTCGGTGCAAGCAGCAAGAATTTTAATTTGGGGTATAGTTTTCGGATCTTTAAAATCTGGTCAGCCGTCTTCTCGGCATGATGGGCGAATACTACAACGATATCAATATCTTTAAGTTGGGGTAACCGCGTGATTTGTTCCAAATTGCCGCACTTGCCAACCAGCTCAATGTGAGACCTCCTCTTTAGCCATTCTGCAACCGCCTCGCATTCTAAGGGATGAGGATGAACGAGCCACGCGCGTGCAATAGAATGTTCCATACTTTTTCGGAGTTGAGTATTAGAATTTACACACAAATTTAGGCTTTGGAGACACATCCGGTCAATACGGGAAAGTACAGGAAAAGCCGGGTAAGACTACCTGGTTTCGTAACAGGTTGGAATTAGCTTTTGTAGGTAAAATCCCAGCTAATTGTTTGCATTGGGCTTAATTATGAGGGTTTTTAGTGACTGTTCATATTATACGTTGAAGCATTTCGCAGGTTACTCCTTGATCCGGCCATACTTGCGCATGATTTCCAGTACTTTTTCTTTTGGTAGCTCCTCCACATGATGTCCTTGGGTGCCCTCGGAAGTTTTAGCCATAAATAGCGAATTGATGATGGCCTCCTCAGTGGCCTCTATGGCCGCCATGAAGAGTGGTGAAACGTAGTCGTTGTGCAGAAAGGCCGAGCTAAAAATAGGTTCGGCCGTTTCGTGTAAGACTTTGTTGGCCGTCGAGAATGCGATCACGTAATCGCCGCTCCCATTGGCTGCTATACCGCCCGTTTGTGCCATGCCGAGCATGACTCTTTTGGCGAGCCTTTTCAAATTGCGTGCGTCGAGGGGGGCATCGGTCGCGAGGATCATCATGCAGGAGCCGTCCGATGACTTGTCTAGTGACTCCTTGAAGGCATATTTGCCCAGTTCCTGGCCAACTGGGACGCCGTTAACCTTTAACACCCCGCCAAAATTGGTTTGGACGAGAACGCCCACGGTGTAGTTACCTAACTTTCCAGGCAGCTTTCGTGATGCTGTACCTATGCCACCTTTCCATCCGAAACAAACCGTTCCATTACCTGCACCAACATTACCTTCGGCGACGGGTCCGCTTTCGGCCTGCGCCAATGCGTTCATGACATGGTCTTTTCGGACGTATCGGCCACGGATGTCGTTGAGGAAGCCGTCGTTAGTTTCGCCGACAACCGGGTTCACCGACCTTACATTTTCGTTGCCTTTCATCGAGAGCGTCCAGTCGATTACTGCGTCGGCGGCGGTGGGCACGCTCAACGTGTTGGTGAGCACAATGGGCGATTCGATCGTGCCGAGTTCTTCCACTTGCGAATAGCCCGTCATTTTGCCAAAACCATTACCAATGTACATGGCTGCCTGTACTTTTTGCTGAAAGATATTGCCGTCGTGTGGAAGAATGGCTGTTACTCCCGTGCGCACGTCCGCACCTTCTGTAAGTGTTACCTGCCCCACTTTCACCCCCGCCACATCCGTGATCGCATTCAATGTGCCGGTGGGCAGTACGCCGATTTTGATACCCAAATCGCGTGGGCGTTTCTGGGCGGTAAGGGTGAGCGGCAACAGGAGCAAAAGTGTAAGGAGGTTCTTCATAGGTCAGTTCGATTCAGATTGAAATATAACAAAAAATCCACTGCGAACCGGAGCTCGTCAGTGGATACATTCGCTGTTGAAGTGTAATCTTAATCGTTGTCGGGACGGGCCTTTTCAGGATCGATCACCGTTTCTTTGCGGCTCACCGCCGATGCGGAGAAGAAACCGAGTGCTTTGGGGCCATTGGGATTTGCATTAACCACATTGGACCTTACATTGGCGATCGGCGTCGCAAATAAGCCGCCATTCGCTGCCTGCTCGCTTACCTGTTTAAGGAATTCAAATGCCTCGTAAGTAATACTATGCAACTCTACCCCTATTTCTGCTCCGGCCGAATACAAGGAATCGGTCGTGATGGATTCTCGCAATGGTAAAATGAATATCAGTCCGTCGGATGGCGCTCCCGCACCGAATGCTGCGTCATAGGCAATGGAGATATTAACCGCCTTGTCTACCACCGGCTTGCCACGGATTATCGGTTTAATCCAGTAAGTATCACCCTCACCTTCGATATCGCGGGCGTAGAATGACGCTACAAATCCTTCACGGGGACCTTTATCTGGCTCAAAAGGCCATTTTTCGTGCCGATAAACTACCGAGTCGACAGTAGGAACACGCTTCAGTTCGGATTTGGCGGTGAATATGTCGGCCCCATTCACAACTTTCAGCGAATAGGTGCGGCCTATGTGTCCAAACGTATCGGCATTGGTTTTGCCCCAGGTGTATGCACCGTCGCTGTCGGTATCTTCGAATTTGTAAACTTTGCCCTGATCATCGGTAACGGTCACTTCTGCACCGGTTACTGGCTTGGGAGCGCTGTTATCGAAATAGGGTGACGTCCACGATAGTCTGATAGTTTGCTGGCCGGGCTCGTTGGTGAGCCAGCCGTCAACCACGAGTTGGGAAGGGCCGGCACCCGTGTTAAGATCGATCACGTCCTCGCAACTCGTGAGCGTCATGAGCGCCAGTACGAACAATGCGGGAATTTGGATGTATTTCAAAATGTTAAGATTTTTCATCATTACTGTTGTTTCAGGCGGAACAATGATTTCCGTGGATGGTGTCAGAATTTGAAGTTATAGGTGATGGAAGGAATAAAATTCCCGATCACCGAATAGCGTACAGCCTCTGCTTTCAGCGGGTTATCTTCATTAATCCGCGTATAAACCGAGAATGGGTTGCGGCGGTTGTACACGTTGTAAACCGAGAATACCCATTCGCCTTCACCTACTTTAAACAGCTTTCTCTTAGCTTTTAAAGTCGCAGCCAAGTCCAGGCGGTGGTAGGCGGGAATGCGGCTATTATTCCGCAGACCATTGTAATTGTTGCCGATCACGATGCCGCCGACGGTATATCGGTTGGTCGGGAATGTGGCTGGCGTTCCGCTCTGGATCGTGAAGTTGGATGAAAGGGAGAGCCGTTTGGTGAGTTCATAGATTGCAACCGCGGTAATATTATGCGGTTTATCGAAACGGGCCGGGAACCAGTCGTCGTTGTTGATGGATTCCACCAGACGTTCTGTTCTCGACAGCGTGTAACTTACCCAGCCGGTCAGTCTCCCTTTATTTTTCTTTAGATAAAACTCCGCTCCGTAAGCGCGGCCTTTGCCAAACAGCAGGTCGCCGGCGGCATATTCATTCAGAAGCAGGTCAGAAGCCGGTACGTAGTCGATCTGGTTATACATTTTTTTATAATACAGCTCCACCGATGCTTCGTAGGTATTGTCATTGAAGTTCTGGAACCAGCCTAATGCAACCTGGTCGGCCTTTTCAGGCTTGATGTTTAACCCGCTCAATGTCCAAACGTCGAGCGGCGAACTGGCTGCCGTGTTTGAAAGCAAATGCAAATATTGCGAAGTGCGGTTATAGCTGGCCTTAATGGATGCATTATTTGTAATCCCAATATTCAACGCCGCGCGTGGTTCCAGGTTACCGTAGCTTTTAATGACGTCGCCTCTTTCGTAGGTGGTACCGGGAAAGATTGGCTGTTTCCGGGCGCCTTTCTCGGTTTCGGCATATTCATACTCTGTCGCGGGGCCGAGACTGCGGAAGTAGGAATAGCGTACACCATATTGCAATGAAAGACGATCGCCGAATTTCAGTTCATTACCAACGTATAATGCGGATTCGTCGGCATAACGTGGCTCAAGGCTAATGTCGGTAAGCTCGCCTTCCGAAACAGCAGTGGCTTTGCCAGGGCGGGTATCATAATAAATATACTGGCCTCCGAACGTCAGCTGGTTGTTCGGCGTAATGTAGAATGTAAAATCAGGTTTAATGCTGGAGCTAATGATCTTGGATTTCCAGTCGAACTTGTCTTTTGCATCAGGCTTGTTCTGATTTTGGCCCAAATTATAGTCATAGTTGCTGTAATATCCCGTCAGGTTCATGAAAAGCTTGTTGGAGAAAATGTGGTTCCAGCGGGCCGTGGCGGTTTTGTTCCCCCATCCGAAGCCGAAATCGCCACCACCGAAAACATCTTTTCCGAAATAGCCTGATGCGTAAAATGTATCCTTGTTACCCAATTGATAGTTAACCTTAGCCGTCAGATCGTAGAAATAGAATTTCGAATCCTTCAAATCAGAATTCAAAAATGGTTTCGCCAAAATATCGATGTAGGATCTGCGGCCTGCCACGATAAATGACCCTTTACCTTTTGCAAAAGGCTGTTCATAAGTCAAACGTGAGAATATCGAACCGATACCGCCGTTGATTTCACGTTTCTTGGCATTGCCTTCTTTCATACGCACATCAAGGATCGAGGAGATACGGCCGCCGTACTGCGCGGGAATACCGCCTTTGATCAATTTCACATCCTTAACCGCGTCCGGGTTGAACACCGAGAAAAAACCGAAAAGGTGAGACGAGTTATAAACCGGTGCCTCATCGAGCAAAACCAGGTTTTGGGAAACATCGCCACCACGTACATTGAAACCCGAAGCACCTTCTCCAACTGTTGTCACACCGGGAAGCAGCTGAATGCTGCGGATCAGGTCTACTTCGCCGAGCAATGCAGGCATTTTGCGGATGGTTTTCATTTCCACCTTGTTCACCGACATTTCGATGCTGCGGACGTTTTCGTCTTCTTTCTGGGTAGAAATCGTCACTTCCGAGAGCTGGTTGCTTTCGTCGGACATTTCGATGCTGACGGTCTTGTCACCATCCAGCACTACTTCGCGGGTCGCTTTCTGGTAACCGATGTAGGTAAATACGAGTGTGTACTTCCCGTCGGGAAGCGTGAGCGAGTAAAAGCCATACGGGTTGGTGACTACGCCTGTCTCGGCCTCACGCACATAAACGGAGACACCGATGAGCCCTTCACCATTCGAATTGTCTTTCACGTAACCGCTCACCGAGTGCCGGTTCTGTGCGAGGGCCGGCAGACTAATCAAGGCTAATAGAAGGCATTTGAGTACTTTGTTTTTCATGGACTTTATGGTAGTTACTATAAACTGGTTTATTCTGTGGCTCGCAAAAAGTAAAATGGCCGTTTTTAAAGTAGACGATCAAATTGAATTTTTCCTTTTCTCCGAGACAACTCAGTGTGGATATACCCTCTGCATATTTGAAAAAAATATTTCAGCAATGGTTACAAAGGCCAACAAAGCACGTGTTAATCAGTTTAAAATGACAGCAAAAAATGATGAACTGGTAAAAAACCTGAATAAATGGCCAACTCTACAAAGTGAAGCGTCAAATACGCCAATAGTATTTTTTCAGGATATTTTTGATACGGCAGACGTATCGGGGCAATCTTCCAGAAGTTGCGCGGAAGTTTTTTGCAGGAGAGGGTGAATGAAACCGGACGCAATTTCGGCTAGGGGTGCCAGTACAAAACGGCGGTCCTGAATGCGTGGATGAGGTAATGTAAGACGCGGGCTGTCCATTATGGTTTGCCCGAAATACAGCATATCGATGTCGATCACCCGTGCGCCCCAGCGCTCGTAACGCACGCGGCCCAGTTGGTGTTCTATATTGAGACTGATCCTGAGCAAATCCTCAGGCAGGAGGGAAGTGGAGATCTCGAGAACCTGGTTCAGGAAGGCTGGCTGATCGGTAATTCCCCAGGGCTCGGTTTCGTAAATCGCGGATTGTGAATTGATGTTTCCGGCTTCTTGGGCAATAGCCTCACGCGCTGCTTCGAGCACCTGAAAACGATCGCCCAGGTTGGAGCCAAGTAATAGATAGACGCGATCGGTTATTGCCATACCAGATTCCGTTTTGGGATATTAATCCACGAAAAAAAGGACTTCCCGATCGGAGGAAAGTCCTTTTCCAATAAATTCGTAAATCCTTTTAGAACGTAAGCGTTCCTTTGTCGTATGCTTTTTGTATAGTTGCTTCGATACCATTTTTGTTGATGGTACGAAGGGCAGAAGTTGCTACCTTCAATGTAACCCACTCTCCTGATGAAGGAAGGAAGAAACGTTTCTTTTGCAAATTCGGGAAGAATTTACGTTTCGTTTTATTATTAGCGTGAGAAACGTTGTTTCCGACGCGAGTTCTTTTACCTGTTATTTGACAAACCTTAGCCATGACTTACAATTTTTCCAAATGAGGGTGCAAAGATGCGTAATTAATTTTTTTTGAGCAAGTAACGGTAAAATAAATTTTCAAAAAAATGCATTTTACCACCTCATTCTGAAGCCTACGCCGTGCACATTATCGATACGGATGTCGGGATCGCCCGATAGATATTTGCGTAGGCGGGAAATGAATACATCAAGGCTTCTTCCCATAAAATAGTCATCGTCGCCCCATATCGCTTTTAAAAGTTCGTCGCGACGGATTACCTGGTCGGTGCGTTCGGCCATGAATTTCAAGACTTCCGCTTCCCGGAAAGTGAGGCTTTGCGATTTGCCTTCCAGAGTTAATGTCAGTTTTTGAAAATCAAACAAATATTTTCCGATTTGCTTATTGCCGGGCTTTACAACGAGTGTGGAATCCGCTTTGCTACGGCGGAGGAAAACATCTATCCGCAGTTTAAGTTCTTCAATACTGAATGGCTTGGTAATGTAATCGTCCGCACCGAGTTTGAGGCCCTTGATTTTGTCTTCCTGCATAGATCGTGCAGAAAGAAAGAGAATAGGCACCTGGCTGTCGGAACTGCGGATCTTTTCGGCTAATGTGAAACCGTCCATTTTGGGCAGCATAATGTCGAGTACACAAATGTCGAAATGCTCTCTGCCGAAAAAATCGAGCGCTTCGGCACCATCCGTAGCGTGCACTACTTCGTAATCGTATTCTTCGAGATTGTCTTTTGTGGCAAATGCAAGGTTAGGATCGTCTTCGACGTACAGGATTCTCTTTTTCATCAAGCGTGTTTCTGCGGAATAGTGATTTTGAAAGTACTGCCTTTGCCCAGGGCGCTTTCCAGTCCGAGGTGCCAGTGGTGGGCGCGAACGATCTGCTTGACATAGCTCAGCCCGATTCCAAAGCCTTTCACATTATGCACATCGCCGTACGGAATGCGGAAAAACTGGTTGAAAACTTTCTTTTGGTATTCGGGTGCGATGCCTATACCCTGGTCGCGGACAGCTATAACGAGGTTTTCCCCCTTATTGTATGTTTCCACGACCACATCCGGCACATCATCCGAATATTTGAGCGCATTATCGACCAGGTTGCTGATCAGGCAGCGGAGATGGAACGGGTCGGCGTCGATCTCATGACCGCCCGCATTGGCGTGAAACCTGACCTTGTTTTCATAGGGCAAGAGAATGCTTTCGATCATTTCCCGGGCATCGAGCCGCTCTTTGTGTAATGTCAATGCGTTGCGTTCGGCCTTGGCCATGGACAGTACCATTTCCACCTGGCCCTGCAGGCGAAGAATTTCGTCCTGTACAATCTGCACGTAACGCTTATGCCGCGTGGGCTGTGTAACAATATTGTCCGAGTTGAGCACATCGGCGGCAATGCGGATAGTCGAGATCGGTGTTTGCAATTCGTGGGTCATATTATTGACAAAATCGCGCTGCACTTCCGAAAGCTGTTTTTGCCGCAGAATCACAAATAACGCATACGCGAAGAACGAGACCGCTACCAACACCAGTGCCGATGACCAGATAGCACCGCTAATGCTGCCGGCAAAATAAGTTTCCTGCTCGGGAAAACGAACGCCGAAGTAATAAGGGTATTTGTCGGTTTTGATCCAGTTGGTGGTTTTGGTCGGAACCTTGTCGTTATTTTTAGTGCTCAGCGACATTCCGTAGCGCATCCGGTTGGTGGTACAATCGTAAATGCCGATCTCAAAATTTGTGATCAGGTTATGTTTCTGGAAACTGTCCTTGATAAAATGTTCCAGCATTTCGGGCTGTGTGGTCGCATTGGTATTGACAAGGAAATATTCCGGCGAAAGTTGTTCTACGGGATTCGTGGTTTGCATTACACCGCATACAGACGCCAGTTTTCCGGCCACATCCTGCAAGGCAACGTGTGCATTCTGATTAAACTGCCGATGCCGCAGGTCAAGCGCCTGCTTTACCCAATAAATCTGCGTGATAACCACGCCTATAATGAGCAGTGCTGAAAAAACCGTAAGGGACTGAATGGTGCGTCTTGACATAACTTAATCGATATGACCATTAAAGATAAGGTCATTCGCCCAATTAAACAGCCGTGCGGGCAGATACATGACGGTCAAGGCCGTGTTTAACATTTCATTAACTTTTAAGCTTTTAAATCGGCCAGGTGGTAGACGACCAGTCCTTCCAGCGGTGATTTCAAAATGCGGCCTGATTGTAATCCCTCACTTTCGAGTACGCCAAGGAGAACATCCTGATAATAATAGGCAATGGAACCGGTAAAATGCACGGGGTATTTCTCCGCATTATGGTGTTTCAAAATGTATTTTTTTACAAAAAGGCCAAATGCATTCTTAAGAAGTTCCTGCATAAAACCATGCGACCGGTGCTCAGCAATGAATTCCGAAAAAGAGGCGAAATACCGGTTAGGGTAAGGTTTTTTGTAAGCATGATCCAGCACAGTGAGGCGGTCGAGACCGGGATACTCTTTGATAAAAATTTCGTGGAGGTCCTGTGGCAGCTCGTTTTGCAGATAATGTACGACGAGTGTTTTTCCCAGATAAGAACCGCCCCCTTCGTCCCCCAGCCAGAAACCCAGTGAACCGATAGAATGCGTGATGCGCTGACCGTCGAAGAATGCATTGTTGGCTCCTGTACCTAATATGCATGCAAGCCCAGGTTCGTGCCCGCATAGCCCGCGTGCGGCCCCGAGCATATCTGAGGCGACTTCCACAGCGGTCGCAGACTGGAAGCAGTGCTTTAATGCATTGGTAACCGGCATGCTCGATTTTTCATCGGCACAGCCCGCGCCGTAAAAATGTATTTCGTGAATATCGCCTGCTATTTCTGGAAGCACCTGATTTTGTAAAACCGGGATGATTTCTTCGGCAGTTTGATAGAAGGGGTTAATGCCGGCAGACTGTAGAACTTGCTGGTTACCTGATTGATCGTCGATCGTAACCCAGTCTGTTTTGGTGGAGCCGCTGTCGGCGATCAGGATATATCTGGAAGACATTGGAAAAATTTTCGGCCTTGGTTCGTCAATTCGATTGTTCGGGCAATTGCAGTTTGCCGATGATGTTGAAGCGCTCAAAAACACGTTCAGTATGCGGGGCATCGCCCAGCTCCTTGGTAAGGTCCTGGCCTGCCCAGTGCTCGTAGTGGTGGCCATTACGCCAAAGACGTGATGAGGTCATATCGTAGATCATTCCCTGATAGGCACACCAGATTTCCTCCCTGTCCTGTCCATTCCGAAGCGCCAGTTGTGCCCTGGTATATACTTTCATTTTTAGGTTTTTTCTCGGCAATTTAACGATAAGGGTATTCCGTTGGAAAATTAAGGGCCGATCTGCAATGAATATTTTGATTATAAGACTAAAATGTAAGAACTTGGCGTTTTAAAATAGAGATTCACGAAAAATAAAATATGAGAAAAAATTACGCTCTTCTATGGTGTTCAATCGTCGTCCTGGGATTGATTACGGTGGGTTGCAAAGATAAAGTGAAACCCGTTTCTGAAAGGATCGCAAAGGCCTGGACGGCAGAATCTGTTAAGCATGGCGCTACGGTAGTTTATACCCGAGGCGGTTCTGGTAATATCGAGGCGGCCTATTCCGGTTTCCGTTTGACGCTCACCAATAGTAACGGTACTAAAACCGTAAGCCTGACGGATGTCGATGCCAAAACTTTTACGGGTACGTGGGACCTGGAAGGTGATACGAAGCTTATCCTGAAAGACCTGACACCCCAGCCAACCGGTTCGGGAGGTACTTTGGAATTTACGATTTCAGGATTGGAAGATTCCAAAGTTGTTCTTACACGCCTGAAAGCAAGTCCCAAAACCGGTGGTACAATTAACGAATACACATTGACTAACCCGTAAGCGGAAGTCGATCTTATATATCAGGGCGAAGCCATTCTCAATGCGGGAATGGCTTCGCTTTTTTGTCTAATTTTGCGAAATGGAAACAAGAACTGAAATAAGCAGCCTGGGTGAATTCGGGCTGATTCAAAGGATAAATAAAGGGATTAAAACCGTTTTGCCCGACACGGTGCGAGGCATTGGCGATGATGCAGCGGTGATCGATATGGGCGGGGAATATGGGTTGCTAACTACCGATATGTTTCTCGAGGGAATCCATTTCGATCTTACATTTTTCCCGCTCAAACATTTAGGTTATAAGTTCATTTCCACCGGCGTCGCCGACATTGCGGCGATGAATGGCATTCCCCGCCAGGTTACAGTAAATATCGCGTTGAGCAACCGCTTTTCGGTAGAAGCTGTGGATGAGCTTTATGAAGGCATGAAGGTGGCCTGCAAAGATTTCAATGTAGATCTGGTGGGTGGCGACACCACTTCTTCACGTTCTGGCCTGATCGTTTCAGTAAGTGTTTTTGGAAAAGTAAAAAAGGAAAAAATCGCTTACCGGAACACGGCAAAACCTAATGACCTGCTTTGTGTGACCGGCGACCTCGGTGGTGCTTACCTGGGTTTGCAGCTGCTGGAACGAGAAAAGCAAGTTTTTCTGGCCAATCCGAATATGCAGCCGGAATTGGAAGGAAAAGATTACGTGATACAGCGCCAATTGCGGCCCGAGGCACGAATGGATGTAGTGTATGAGCTTGAAGAAGCGGGCGTGGTTCCCACATCGATGATCGACCTTTCGGATGGCTTGGCATCAGATCTCCTGCATATATGCGCGCAGTCGGGTGTTGGCGCAGTAGTCTTTGAAGAGCGCCTGCCGATTGATGACCAGACATTCCTGGCAGCATCTGAACTGAATATAGCCGCAGCTACGGCGGCACTAAACGGAGGAGAGGATTATGAATTGCTTTTCACCGTTTCACAGTCGGCCTACGAGCTAATCAAGGATAACCCCAAGATTACTTTCGTTGGTTACATTACTGATAAACAAGGGGAGGTGGAGCTCCATACCAAAGGCGATACCAGGATACCACTTACAGCCCAGGGCTGGAACGCATAACCTATTTTTCCATCGGATATTTCAAAGCATAGCCATCCCGGTTATGCTTTTTGTTTTGCCGGGGGCACGCAACCATCGGAATGTTTTGGTCGTAATCGCGACGTATTCAATTCATCTCTAACAAATCATAATTAAATCCGATGAAAATTTTTTCAACTTCCAAATTGCTGGTAGCAATAGGATTGTTAATGGCCGTCAGCCTTTCCTGCTCGGACGATGACGACGCCGATCCTATACCAACACCAACCAACGATGTTCAATTGAAAGACAATGCGAAAGTGGGCGGTAAAATCCTCACTGACAAAAACGGCAAAACACTTTATTTCTTCTCGAAAGACGCTTCCGGTACGTCGGCTTGCTCGGGAGGCTGCCTGACCAACTGGCCGATCTATTCGGCGGGCGACCTGACGGCCCTCAAACTCGATACGGGGCTCGACAAGGCCGATTTCGGCACGATTACGACGGATGGCAAGCCGCAAACAACCTACAAAGGCTGGCCGCTTTACTATTACAAGGACGACGCCGCTCCCGGAGATGCCAATGGGGAGAACGTAGGTACCGTTTGGTTCGCCGCCAAAACCGATTACAGCATTATGATTGCGAGCGGACAACTCGTTGGCAATGATGGTAAATCATACAAATCGGATTACACCGAAGGAACCGGGGAGACCCAGTTCTTCACCGACGGAAAGGGAAGAACCTTGTATGCGTTTGCCAACGACAAAAACAACAAGAACAATTTCACAAAAGCCGATTTCTCAAATGACGCTGCTTGGCCTATTTACACGGCCGACCTGAAATCCCTGCCCTCGACCGTTGACAAGACATTATTCAGTACAATTGATGTATTTGGTAAAAAACAGCTGACCTACAAAGGCTGGCCGTTGTACTATTTTGGTCAGGACGGAACCGGAAGAGGCGCTACTAAGGGTGTAAGCGTTCCGAAACCAGGCATCTGGCCGATTGTCAACAAAGAATCACCGAATGCGCCTAACTAAATAAGTGCTTATTACACGTGTAGTTGAAAAGTGGCTTTCCGAAGAGGATCGCCACTTTTTTTGTCGTTATTTACCCCAGTGGGACACGAGTTCTTCAAATTGATGTTGCAACTGCAAAGTCCTCTTACCGGCTGTTCCGCTCCCCACGGGCTGTTCGCCGATTTGTACCACCGGCATAACCCACTTGGTGGTGCTGGTAGTGAAAACTTCATCGGCCGTGATGATTTCTTTGTAGGAAACCGGGCGAATCTCCACGTCGAAATTCGCTTTGGCAAGCTCGATCACCACGCGTCGCGTAATGCCATTGAGGATATTCCGGTCCGAGGTAATGAGTTTGTCCCCCTGGAATGCGAAAAGGTTGCTTCGCGTCAGTTCGCTCACTTCCCCGTCTTTGTGAAAAAGCAGATCGGCTGCATTCTGGCGTTTCAGTTCGTCGGCCATGAGCACCATATGCACATAATTGGTCGTCTTGATTTCCGGCAAATCGCGAACATATTCATAAGGCAGCACTTTGATGCCTTTCAAACGACCGGCTGGATTGTCCTGTGGCAAAGGCTCTGTCCTGATCAGAAAATTGGGCTGTATCACATGTACACTATCCGGTGCGTAACCGCCCGTGAGCACGAACCGAAATGCAACTTCCGCTTCTCCCGACATCGAATGCAAATCCGCCAGGATTTTTTCTGTTTCTGCTTGTGTAACTGGCAATGGCAGTTTCAGTAACCTTGCCGAATTCTCGAAACGCTGCCAGTAGTCGTCCCAGCGGAACGCCACACCATTGTAAGTCCTGAAATAGTCGAACAGGCCGTACCCGCGGAGGATAGTAAGGTCGTTAGTCTGAAAAACCGGCTGGTCGACAGCAACGATTTCACCGTTGAAATATTGGTAAAAGGGCATGAAAAGCTGGATTTGTTGATTGAGGTAAAGTTATTGATAAAGGCAGGGCAAATACTGCTTTTGTAAATGTAAATGCCAATTTTTAGGTTTTATCTTTGCAGTTCATATAACCCGCCGGGCCAGCCATGGGCCAGTCAACATTACGCTTCACATGATTGATTCCACATTGTTACTTGAAAAACTTCAGACAGAATTTGACCTGCATTCATACGGAGAGGCTCCCGTAGAACTTTATGAGCCAATTACATATATCATGTCCCTCGGCGGAAAGCGCTTCCGACCGTTGCTGACATTGCTTGCCACTTCCATTTTTGATACGGATATTACGAAAGCCTTGAAGCCCGCAATGGCTGTTGAAGTGTTTCATAACTTTACCCTCATGCATGACGACATCATGGACCGCGCGCCTTTGCGCAGGGGTATGCCTACGGTGCACGAGAAATGGAATGCTAACACGGCCATTCTCTCGGGCGACGTGATGCTGATCAGGGCTTATGATCTGTTGCTGGATGTGCCAAAAGATAACCTGCGGGCTGTTTTGAGCCGGTTTAATCAAACGGCTGCGGAAGTGTGTGAGGGACAGCAGCTCGATATGAACTTCGAGACACGCTGGGATGTGACGGAGGAAGAATACATTGGTATGATCCGCCTGAAAACGTCGGTACTGCTGGGTTTTGCGCTGGAACTGGGCGGGATGATTGCCGGAGCCGACGAGGAAACGGTGAAATTGCTATACGCAGCAGGCGAGAATATGGGTATTGGTTTCCAGCTCAAAGACGACCTGCTGGATGTCTACGGAGATCCCGCGAAGTTTGGAAAGCAAGTTGGGGGTGACATTATTGCCAACAAAAAAACATTTCTGCTCATCGAAGCATTGTCGAAGGTGGAAGGTGATTTAAAAGTTGAACTGGATCGCTGGATCGCGCTCGAAAAGTTTGATAACACAGAGAAAGTGAATGCGGTAACCGCCATTTATAATGCGCTGGATATTCGCGCATTTACCGAACATAAAATAAATGAATATTTTTCGCGGGGAATAGCTAGTTTACGGCAACTGCGTTCGGATAGTATTCAAAAAGAAGTGCTCTTGCAGTTTGTGGAGCAGCTTGTGGCGCGGGAAAAGTAATTTTATTTAATCAATAAACTATTCTATGTCGATCACCCTCATTCTGATCATTATAACTTCTGGTATCAGCTATTATGCCTTCAATAATTACAGCTTGATGGACAAGTTGATCCTGAATCCTTATCGCGTAACGCAGCGTAATGAGTATTACCGGTTTATAACGTCCGGCTTCATTCATGCGGATTTTGGGCACCTTATTTTCAACATGCTGAGCTTGTGGTTTGTGGGCGAAAGTATCGAGCGGCTTTTCGCAATGCTCTTTGGCCCGAGCGGCACATTCTACTATCTGTTCCTGTATCTGGTGGGCATTATTGTTTCAGATATCCCTACATTTCTGAAACATAGGAAAAACTCGCAATACAATTCGCTGGGAGCATCAGGCGGGGTCTCAGCCATCCTTTTTGCAGCGATTTTGTATGCCCCGCTGATGGAAGTTGCACTATATTTCTTCATCCGTATGCCCGGATTCATATTTGGTATCCTGTTTTTGGGCTACTCTTTCTATGAGGCCAGAAGGGGTACCAGCTATGTCAACCACAGCGCGCATTTGTACGGCGCAATTTTTGGGATGGTGTTTATGGCGGTGGTGTATCCAAGTTCAGTGCCGATGTTTTTTCAGCAAATCCTGGGTTGGCTATTTTAGCTTCGCCAGCACAGTTACGCTGCCCACCGTTTTGTCTTGAAGATTAACCTTGATTTCGGCGTCCAGGGGAACATAAATATCGACTCTGGACCCGAATTTGATAAAGCCCATTTCGGTGCTTTGCTCCACTTTATCGCCTTCCTTCACATACCAGCGGATACGACGCGCAGCGGCACCCGCGATTTGGCGAAATAGTACATCTATGCCCTCGATCGTGCGAATCACGACCGTGGTCCGCTCATTTTCAGTACTTGATTTCGGATGCCAGGCCACCAGGTAAAGGCCGGGATGGTATTTGAAATATTGAATAACCCCGCTGATAGGGTTCCAGTTAATGTGTACATTCAATGGCGACATGAAGATGCTGATCTGGCGGCGTGGCCCTTTGAAATATTCGGTTTCGACCACCTCTTCAATTACCACAACTTTGCCGTCACAAGGCGCCACAATTTCGCGGTCGCTTTTGTGGACGATGCGTGTTGGAACGCGGAAAAACTGCACCACGAGGAAGAAAACGATAATGCTGCCGATCAGCACCAAGCGCGGGATCCAGTAGCCATCGGGAAGGAGATAGTTGATCCCTAAATTTATGAGGATCAATATGATGGCAGTGATAGCCATGATAGCATATCCCTCTCTGTGCAGTTTCATGAAGGTTTATTTTCGTTAATGATAATCTCTGAATTGCAAATATCGCATAAATCCTGATTTTCCGGTCATGAAAAAGCCCTGGCAATAGCGTCAGGGCTTTTTCTGTAACGTCATAAGTGACTACGCCTCATGTGCGTCGATCACCACACAATCGCCGTTTTTAACTTCATGTTCCACTTTCTTGAACTTTACGTCACGCACAATACGTCCGTCGCGGTATTGAACTGATACCTTCTGGTTGCGATCGGCGATTTTGATTGTCCGTACAGGTTGCGCTTTGGTTGTTGACTCCTGTGAGTGGAAAATATCAGTTTCCACATCGAAATCTTCTTCACGGTTCGTGTGCAGCTCAGGCGCAGGCTCCGGACGGCGAACCTGCTGCGGAACCGCGGTTGGTGGCGCCGCTTCTTCTTGCGGAATATCTGCTTTCATGAGGAATGAAATCATATCGAAATTCACCTTGCTCAGGAAGCGTTTGAAGAGTTCAACGGATTCGAATTTGTAGATCAACAACGGGTCTTTTTGTTCGAATACTGCATTCTGAACGGATTGTTTCAAATCATCCATTTCACGCAAATGCTCTTTCCATTCCTGATCAATGAGCGAAAGCACGATCGCTTTCTCCATTTCGCGGGTGATGTCCTTACCCTCGCTCTCGATCGCTTTTTGCAAGCCTACTACCACCCCGGCCTGACGAATACCGTCGGTAAAAGGAATCATGATCTCGGAAATCACCGCGCCGCGTTCCGCATGAATAGAGCGGAGCACGGGTAATGCTTTGCCTGAGATCGAATCGTTTTTTTCCTGATATTGCTTCTCGGCGGCATCGTATAGCTTTTGCGAGCGATCGGAAGGTTTCAATGCTACGTATTCATTTTCGCTGAAAGGTACTTCCATTCCCAGTGTAGTAATGGCAGCCAGCTCAAGTTCAGCATAGCTTCCTGCGGTAGTTGCGATTTCATCGCACACATCGTACAACGTGTTGGCAATATCCACTGCCAGACGATCTCCGAACAATGCATTGCGACGACGAGTGTAGATCGCGTCACGCTGATAGTTCATGACATCATCATATTCGAGCAGGCGTTTCCGCATACCGAAGTTATTTTCCTCGACTTTTTTCTGCGCTCTTTCAATCGATTTCGTGATCATCCCGCTCTGGATCACTTCACCTTCTTCGAGGCCCATGCGGTCCATTACCTTGGCCATACGGTCGGAACCGAAGAGGCGCATCAGGTTATCTTCCAGGGAAACGAAGAATTGCGATGAACCCGGGTCACCCTGGCGACCTGAACGACCTCGCAACTGCCTGTCGACACGGCGGCTTTCGTGACGCTCCGTACCGATGATCGCCAGACCGCCCGCTGATTTCGACTCTGCGGTCAGCTTAATATCGGTACCACGACCTGCCATGTTGGTAGCGATGGTTACAGTTCCCGGTTTACCGGCTTCCGCAACCACTTCCGCTTCACGCTGGTGTTGTTTCGCATTCAAAACCTGGTGTTGGATCTTGCGGAGCGTAAGCATCCGGCTGATGATCTCGGAGTTTTCGACCGAAGTTGTTCCCACGAGTACCGGTCTTCCAGCTTCTACTAATTCTACGATCTCGTCGGTAACGGCATTATATTTCTCGCGAACCGAGCGGTAAACTTTATCTTCCTGGTCTTTACGAACAATACCTCTGTTGGTAGGGATTGAAACGACGTCAAGTTTGTAGATTTCCCAGAACTCTCCCGCTTCGGTTTCCGCCGTACCGGTCATACCGGCCAGTTTGTGGTACATCCTGAAATAATTTTGCAGGGTAACCGTCGCATAAGTTTGCGTCGCATCTTCCACGCGCACACTTTCTTTGGCTTCGATCGCCTGGTGCAAGCCGTCGGAATAGCGGCGACCGTCCATGATACGGCCAGTCTGCTCATCAACGATCTTCACTTTTCCGTCCATGATCACGTACTCGACGTCTTTTTCGAAAAGCGTAAATGCTTTCAAAAGCTGGTTCACAGTGTGGATACGTGCCGTTTTTACGGAATAGTCGCGGATCAATGCCTCTTTCTGAATCACACGGTCGTGCTCGTTGAGCGAGGCGTCTTTTTCTATGGCATCGAGGTCAACCGCAATATCGGGGAGGATGAAGAAGTTGGATTCTTCTGATTCGCCGGTCAGGAAGTCGATTCCTTTTTCGGTGAGTTCGATGCTGTTGTGGCGCTCGTCGATGGTAAAATACAGCGGCGCATCGGCTTGCGGCATCAATTTTTGGTTTTCTGCAAGATAAATCGATTCCGATTCCTGCATGATCGCTTTAACCCCCGATTCGCTGAGGTACTTGATAAGCGGTTTGTATTTCGGCATACCGCGGTGTGCACGGAACAAAGCCAGACCGCCTTCTTTTTTGTCACCTGCGGCAATTTTCTTTTTGGCGTCGTTCAGGAATTCCATTGCGAGGCGCTTTTGTGCTTCCACGATCCTCGAAACGCGCGGTTTCAGTTCTAGATACTCTTGCTCGTCGCCACGTGGTACAGGCCCGCTGATGATCAATGGTGTACGCGCATCGTCAATCAGAACGGAGTCAACCTCATCCACCATCGCGAAGTGGTGTTTGCGCTGAACGAGCTCTTCCGGCGTCCGTGACATATTGTCACGCAGGTAATCGAACCCGAATTCATTGTTGGTTCCGTAGGTAAGATCTGCTTTATATGCATTGCGGCGTGCAATGGTATTTGGCTGATGACGATCGATACAGTCGACGCTTAGTCCATGGAACTCAAAAAGCGGGGCATTCCATTCGGCGTCACGTTTCGCGAGATAGTCGTTTACGGTTACGATGTGCACGCCCTGACCTGCGAGTGCATTCAAAAACGAAGGAAGGGTTGCTACGAGGGTCTTACCTTCACCCGTTGCCATTTCCGAAATTTTACCCTGGTGCAGCACCACACCACCGATTAGCTGCACATCGTAATGGATCATGTTCCATTTGATCGGCTGGCCGATCACATCCCAGGTAGTATTCCAAACCGCTTTGTCGCCGCTAATTGTCACGTGTGACTTTTTCGTTGCGATTTCGCGGTCAAAATAATTGGCAGTTACTTCCAGGCTATCATTTTCTGTAAAACGGCGGGCCGTATCTTTGACGATCGCGAATGCTTTCGGAAGAATATCGAGCAACACCTTTTCCAGCTCTTTATTTCTTTCCAGTTCGAGGGCGTCAATTCTCTTGAAAATCACCTCCTTGCTATCTACATTGGGTTCGTCGGCAGCCTGCTGTTTTAATGCAGCGATTTGCTCGTCGACAGATTTAAGTTGGTCGGCAATATGTTGTTTCAGGTTTGCGGACTGTGCCCGGAGCTCATCATTCGATAGGGAGGTCAGGAGGGTATATTCAGCACTGACTTTATCAACGTACGGGGTCAATTCTTTTAAATCCCGTTCTGATTTCGTACCAAATAGCTTGGAAAATATTTTAAACATGATGTGTTGTATGTTTTTTAACCGATTTTTCCGTAAAAAATATTGCGCCTGCTGATAATCGCGTGTCAGATTGTCAGCAAAACCTGCATTTACAATCCCAAAGGTAATTCATTGCCAATAGTATTACGCAACAACTGGCATAATCCTAATGCATATCTAATGTTTTTGATCACCAAAAATAACCCGTGCTACCGTGGTTGGACCGTCTGTATAGATTTTTAACCACTACTAGGTAATGCATAGTACCTTTGAATCATCAAAACGACATAAACAGATTTAGCCATGAACCACAATAGATTGTTCCGAAACACCAGCAACAAAATGATCGGCGGCGTTGCTTCCGGATTAGCCGACTACTTCGAGATCGACGTTACCATTGTCCGCGTATTGTTCGTCCTCGCGATATTCATCCCGGTTACTTTCCCCGTCTTTTTGTTTTACATCATCCTTTGGATCGTCATGCCGGATATCGCAAAACGACCCAGAGAGCTGGAACAAGGGCATATCCCTTCCTGATTTTTAAAGCTCCATCAGCAAAGACTTGGTAGTTACAAACCGTCGGACAACAAACTCCGGCGGTTTGTTGTTTTAGGATTAATACCTATTTTTACCAATGGTATGCAGGCATACTAACATGGGTGAGCCTGCATTAACGTCGATTTCAAACCAGATTCAAATATGAACGCATACATTGTTGCGGGCTATCGTACCGCGGTGGGCAAAGCGCCGAGAGGCGGGTTCCGGTTTACACGTCCTGACGACCTCGGAGCGACGGTAATTAAACATTTGCTGGAACAAATCCCACAGCTCGACCCGACCCGCGTGGATGATGTAATTGTTGGTAATGCCGTGCCGGAGGCCGAACAGGGAATGCAGATGGGTCGTTATGTGGCCTTGCTTTCACTACCGAAAAATGTTTCAGGCATTACAATCAATCGCTATTGTGGCTCCGGTGTGGAGGCGATTGCCATGGCATCCGCGAAAATCCATGCCGGAATGGCCGAGTGCATTATTGCTGGTGGTACTGAATCGATGTCACTCGTGCCGACTATGGGCTGGAAAACTGCATTGAACTACGAAATAGCGCATACCAATCCTGATTATTACCTGAGTATGGGTCTCACCGCTGAACAGGTGGCAAAGGACTTCAATATTAGCCGGGAAAAGCAGGATGAATTTTCATTACAGTCACACCAAAAGGCGTTGCGTGCGCAGAAGGAGGGCTGGTTTGCCGATGGCATTGTGCCGGTAACCGTGAAAGAAACCTATTTTGATGCGGCGTCGGGCAAGAAAAAGACAAAAGAAATGGTCATTAGCCAGGACGAAGGGCCGCGTGCCGACACGACTATCGAAGCATTAAACAAATTAAAACCCGTTTTCGCGGCCGGAGGATCGGTTACCGCCGGGAATTCTTCGCAGACTTCGGACGGGGCGGCATTTGTATTGGTGATGTCGGAAAGACTTGTGAATGAACTGGGCCTGAAACCGATCGCACGCATGATGTCCTATGCGACGGCAGGTGTCGATCCGCGGATTATGGGTATTGGGCCAGTTGCTGCAGTGCCACTGGCATTGAAACAGGCCGGATTAAACCTGAATGATATTCAGCAAGTGGAACTGAATGAAGCCTTCGCGGCGCAGTCGCTTGCGGTGATCCAGGAGCTCGGTATTGATCCGGAGATTGTCAATCCAAATGGCGGTGCGATTGCATTGGGACATGCATTAGGGTCTACCGGCGCAAGGCTTTCCGTGCAGCTTTTCAATGAAATGAAGCGCCGCGACCAGAAATATGGCATGGTGACTGCCTGCGTAGGCGGAGGCCAGGGCGTTGCGGGTATCTATGAGCGGCTCAACTAGGCCGTAGACTAACAATCAAAGCGAATTTAAAGGTCTCCCCGGAAGTGTTAACCATCTTCCGGGGAGATTCTTTATTTTTGCCCTTTCAACATGCACGCCTTTTTCATGGATGTATCCATCGTTATTATCAATTACAGGACGCCTCAACTCATCATCAATTGCTTAAATTCTATCAATCGATTTACGTCAGGAGTAACTTTCGAGGTAATCGTTGTTGACAATGATCCTGAAAACGGTGGTAGAGCGTTGGTGAAGGAGGCTCACCCTGAAGTGCGATGGATCGATATGGCATACAATGCCGGATTTGGCATTGCCAACAACCAAGGCATGGAAATAGCGCAAGGGGAATATCTGTTGCTGCTGAATGCGGATACACTCGTGACCGACAATGTGATCGGTCGTTGCTTCGAACGGATGAACCAACGCCCCGACATTATCGCGTGTGGGGCATTGCAATATTATCCGGATGGCACTCCAATGCCCTTTTACCAGAGCTTTAACGAATTCCGGAGAACGTTTTTCATCCTGCCCCCGAGCGGCCTGGTAGACAAGGTCGTTAACAAACTCTACCCCGAACCGACCTACGATGATCCCGACCAACACGATTGGCTGGTAGGGGCATTTATGTTTGTAAGGCGGGAAGGTTTTGAAAAAACGGGAGGTTTCAGTAAAGACTTTTTTATGTATGGTGAAGACGTAGAATGGTCGGGGAGATTGGGAAAGCTGGGTAAGCTGTGCTATTTTCAGGATTGTACTTTTATCCATCTTGAAAACAACAACCCGTTCCGGCGGACGCATATTTCGTGGATTAACCGTTTCAGTACTCAAATGCAGGTTTCCAATTTCCTGTGGGTACGGAAACAATATGGTATTTTCCAGTACATCCTGCTAATCCTGCATTACATTTTCATGGTGCCGGTAGTGTATGGCTGGAAAATGCTTTTAAATCTGCGAAAAAGCGGGAATCCATTCTCGGAACTTCGCACACAACATATATATGTAAGGAAGACTCGCGTTCTGTTAAAGTATTTCTGGAAAACGCTGTTTCTCAAACAGGAGCTGTATAAGATCAAGCCTCACGAGAACATCGACCTCTTAACTGCCTCTGCATGAATCAATCGAAAAAAAGAATCCTCTTTTTTACACCCTATGCCACACGGACAGGATCAGAAATGATGCTGTTATACATTTTGAAAAAAATAGACCGTTCCCGTTTTGACGTCGGTATAGTCAGTTTTGCAAACGGCGAACTGCTGACCGATTTTCCGCAAGACATTCCTGTTCACATTGCCCCGCGCAAATTCAATACGATTGAGAAAATTTCCTTTCACCTCGGGATTAACCCAACGCTTCGTGCATTAAGAAAGCTTGCCAGGAGTTTCCAGGCAGATTTTTGGTATGTGAATACTACGATGATCCCGGAGACGATCGTGGTGGCAAAGGAATTTGGGATAAAAGTAATTACCCATTTTCACGAAATGCCGCTCACATACGCATACCTGAGTGCGCCCGATTTTAAGAGCATTGTCGACTACTCGACGCTCCTGATCGGTTGCTCTCAAACGACCTGTGATTCGCTCAAAGATGCTGGTGGCAAAAATGTCGGGTTGCTTTATTCATTCATTGATCCGTCGCTGGTCAGAAAGGACGATATTCGTTCGGCTGAACTCAGAAAGAAACTGGGCATTCCGGCCGATGCATTTGTCTGGATACTGTCGGGGATGACATCCGAGCGGAAAGGTTTCGATATGCTGCCCGATATCGCCACCGAGGTGAATGACCCGCGGGTTCATCTGGTGTGGGTCGGTGCAACGATCGACGACGGATTGGTGTATTATACCGAGCAACGGTGCGCCAGCAACAAGTCGGCCACCAAAATTCATTTGGCCGGCAAGCAAAAAGAAGATTATTATGCCTATCTTAATATGGGAAATGGTTTCCTGCTTACCTCTAGGCAAGACCCTTTTCCATTGGTGATGATAGAAGCTGCGTTGCTGGGTAAACCCATTGTCGCTTTCCCGTCGGGAGGTGTTTCAGAGTTTGTCAAAGATGGAATGGGCGTTGTTACTGATGATCTAAGTGTCAGGCAGATGGTCGAGGCCATGCGCTCGGTTATGAGCGGCGAATTGAAAACCAACAGCGCTGTGAGCGTTGAGGTAGCGAGCCGTTTCAATGTGGAAAACGGATATAATGAGTGGATCGAATTAATTGACAAAACCCGTTAGTATGCTCAATTCTACGTTTGTGTATAAGTTTTTGACCCGAATTGCATTATCGCTGATCGTTCTCACGACAGCTAACCGCGTGTTCGGACAAAGCCAGGAAAGAACGACGGAGATAGATACCCAGCGCTACCTTGCGCTTATGCTCCTGAATTTGACCGACCCTGATGACATCGGTCCTGAACCCGACCTGATCCGATCGGCGCAGCAATTTGGATTGAACGCAGTTTACATCACCATTCCGTGGGACAAAGTGTATTTCAGCTCGCCGACCGAGCAGCCGCAATGGGCCAAATACGACCAGCAGATCAAGATCGCGACGGATCTGGGCATGAAAGTCGCGCTCCGGATCCATATAGGCAGGCACAGCACACGCATTAAAGGCTTCTGGGAGGTGTCGGACAGCCAGTTTAGCCATTCAAATAAACCGTTGCTAAGCGGTTATCAGGACACATTTTTCGGATTTGACAATCAGACTATTCTGGATAAAGGCGTTTCTTTCGTGAAGGAAGTGACAACCCGTTATAAACATTTACAGACTGAGAAAAGACTGCTGTATGTTTCAGTTACCAACACCGGTACACAGGAGGGGGAATACCCGGGAGGTTTAATCGAGAACGGTAAGGAAGATGCCGCCGTTTACGACTACTCACCTTCTATGGTGAAAGGGTTTAAAGATTTTGTTAAACAGCATTACAAAAAGATAGAGCGGATCAATTTCCTCTGGGGGATGACTTTCAAGTCGTTCGACGAAGCCAATCCGCCCGCAACGGCATGGGAACCTAACCTTTCTTTCCGCCAGCGCTACGGGAAAGACTGGTACATCTACCGCCATATGATGCTCAAAAGATTTACGGAGCAGATGGTAACTGCTGTGAAGGGCATTGACCCGACGATCAAATATGTATCCGACTACGGCTCCGTGTTCGATTCGCAATCGGCGTCGCGGGGCACGTTGGGCTTTCGTGATCTGAATGAAAAAACAGATGGCATCAAGGTGAACGACAACCTTGCTTCACACGATCACCGTTGGTCTGTCGATATTCTGAAAAGCGATGCGCCTCCGGGCTTTATTACGGCTAATGAGCTGTTTGTGAGTTCCTACCTCGATAATAACGCCCATATGAAGCAGATCAACGAGAACTTCGAGCATGGCGCGAACGTAGTAGCAGTGGTAATTTCGCAGAAAGAACAGATGGCGCGGGCAGAGGGTTTCCTCAGGCAGGGTGCAACGGCCTGGCTGAATACGCCGATGAAACCGATTGTTTATGCAGATTCGGTGTCCTATCGCTTGTCGGCTGCCACGGAAAAAGGCGGCGCACAAGGCGTAATTTATGACGAATGGGCCAAGAGAGCTTATCTCGATCCCGCTCACCCGCGACCTATCCGTATCAGGCTCATCGAAGATATACTGTCGCCGAGTTATTGGGAGGATGCGTCCAATCATGCACCTTATGTATTCAGGCCTGTACCAATGCAGATCATTCCGGTAAACAAGGACTTTGAGTACCGGCTGCCGATCGACACTTTTTCGGATGTGGACGGAACGATCGTACGCGTAGAAGTGGGCTCTTTACCGGCGTGGCTTCGTTACGAAGGCGGTGTTCTGCGCGGCAGGCCATCGACGCTTGGCGATTATCGTATTTCGGTGAAAGGAATTGACGATGAGGGTGGTTCGTCGGAGGCGTTTTTCACTGTCCGTGTGGACACGCGGGAGAATGCCAACAAGCCTCCGACCGTCGATAGCAATTTCTCGAACCAAATGGTGGCCGTGAACAAGCCGTTTACTATTACGATTCCTAAAACCGCTTTTGTTGATCCCGATGGTGAGATCACCAAAGTAGAAGCCAGCGGGCTGCCGTCCTGGTTGACCTTTACCAACGGCGTGTTGAGCGGTACCCCGACAACATTGGGCGATCACCGCATTATTCTCAAAGCTTACGACGACCTGAATGCATTCGTAGAGACGTATTTTACGGTCAAGGTCGTGGAGCCGCAGTTCCTGAATGCACCGCCTTTCGCGACCACCACACTGTCGGTTAAATATGGGCAGATCAACATGCCTTTCAACTACATTCTCCCGTCAAACCTATTTGGTGATCCTGACGGGTACATTTCTTCTATCACAGTTCAAAATCGGCCTTCCTGGCTGAATTTCGCACTGAATGTATTTTCGGGAACGCCCACAGAAGAAGGAGAGTACCGACTGATCATCCGCGCCTACGACAATGCGGGTGCGTATGTTGAAATTCCCTTGATCCTGCTGGTGCAGATTCCGGAGATCCGTTTTGAACTTGTTCAGGCGGGAAGCAAGGTGGACCAGCGGGTGATCCGGAAACTCTCCGGCGATGATGTGATTCCTTACGATTCCTTGCCGTCTAAGTTGAACATGTATGCTTACGGAAACTTTGAATATGACAGAGTTTCTTTCGACCTGAATGGTCCTTACCGCCGTAAATCGACAACTGCTATTTTCCCTTATGCCTTGTATGAAGACGCCTCTGGCTTTGCGCCTTACGTGGGAAGGTATACATTGACTGTGACGGCTTTCAAGGAAGATTCAGCCGTTGTGACTAATTCCATCGAGTTTGGTATTTCAGCCGGAGATAAAAGCGATATCACAAAAGACATGGAAGATTGGGCATTCTATCCCAATCCGGTGGAAAGTATCCTGAATATCAAAGTTCCTGAGTATCAGCCAGGGGACAGTTTATCCTGCGAAATCATCACAGTGTCCGGCAAACGTATTCCGATCGCTGATGGGCTGATAGAAATGTCGGACGAACTGTTAAATCTGGATCTTGATGCCATAGGCCTTTCCTCGGGAATCTATTTCATCCGAATTGAAAATAACGGGGAGTTTTTGAAGCAGTTTAAAATATTCAAGAAATAGGATTCGATTTCAAGATGTAGATAAAAAGAAGGGCGGTCGGGAACGGTCGCCGTTTTCATTTATTTTGGCGATAGTATGCTTGCATAATATTTTTTCTGACTTATCTTTGCATTAACCTGAAATGGTAGGCAAGCATACTCCACATTCCGACTAACCCGCATTCAGATATGTCCGTTGCAGCAGTAAACCAGACATCCATCAAAGGAGGTGAATTCCTGATCAATGAAACCTCTTCAAGCCAAATTTTCATCCCTGAAGAATTTACTGAAGAGCAGCGGATGATCGCTGATACCTGCCGGGATTTCCTTTCCAAAGAAGTATGGCCGCGGCTGAATGAAATCGATCAGGCTAAAAGTCCCGCATTGATTTCGGGTTTGATGGACAAGGCGGGAGAGCTCGGCTTGCTAGGGACTGCCGTTCCTGAGGAATTTGGCGGTTTTGGAATGAATTTTAACACCTCTATGCTGGTAGCGGAAGCCACTGGCGCTGGAAACTCTTTTTCCGTAGCACTTTCGGCACATACAGGTATCGGAACACTACCTATTCTGTACTACGGCAATGAGGAGCAGAAGACGAAATATTTGCCAAAATTGGCCTCCGGGGAATGGAAAGCCGCCTATTGTCTAACAGAACCGGATTCTGGCTCGGATGCTAATTCGGGCAAAACTAAGGCGAAACTAAGTGAAGACGGAAAGCATTACCTGATCAATGGTCAGAAGATGTGGATCACAAATGGAGGCTTTGCGGATGTGTTTATTGTTTTTGCCAAAATTGAAGAAAATGGCCAGATTGATAAAAACCTGACCGCATTCATTATCGAAAAATCGTTTGGCGGCATTACCATGAACGAACCTGAGTACAAAATGGGCATCAAGGGATCGGATACGCGTCAACTGTTTTTTAATGATTGTCTGGTCCCTGTTGACAATCTGCTTTCTGAAAGGGGTAACGGATTCAAAATTGCTGTTAATATTTTGAATATAGGCCGCATCAAACTCGCTGCAGCGGCTTTGGGCGGGGCTAAGAAAGTTGCTTCGCAGGCGATCCAGTATGCCAATGAACGAAAACAATTCGGCACGGCTATTGCTAATTTTGGCGCTATTAAGCACAAACTGGCTGAAATGGCGGTGGGAATGTTCGCGACCGAATCGGCGGCGTACCGCGTAGGACAAAATATAGATGACTTAATCCAGGCCTTCAAAGAGAAGGGAATGAGCGATGCGGAGGCCAAATTGAAGGCTGTGGAAGAATTTGCGATTGAATGCGCGATCATGAAAGTGCACGGCTCGGAAGTGCTGGATTTTGTGGTGGACGAAGGTGTGCAAGTATATGGAGGGATGGGTTTTTCGGCCGATGCACCCATGGATCGCGCCTATCGCGATAGCCGGATTAACCGGATTTTTGAAGGTACCAATGAAATAAACCGTTTACTGGTGGTGGATATGCTGCTGAAACGTGCCATGAAGGGCCAGCTGAACCTGATGGGTGCGGCCGCGGCGGTAGGTAAAGAAATCCTTTCGATTCCCGATTTTAGTGCCGTTGAAGACGAGACCCTATTTGCAGCCGAGAAAATGGTAATCAAAAACCTGAAAAAGGCGGCGTTGATGATTGCGGGAGCGGCGGTACAAAAATTCATGATGAAACTTTCTGAGGAACAGGAAATAATCATGAATCTCGCTGATATGGTCATTGAAATTTATGTGGCGGAATCGGTGTTATTGAGGGTGGAGAAACGTATCGGCTTACTGGGTGACGACGCCAGCGCATTACAGAAAGATATCGCGCTTATCTATCTGAACCGAGCGGTGGAAAAAAGTAATAATGCGGGTCGGGCAGCGATAACCAGCTTTGCCGAAAGCGACGAGTTACGTGTCATGCTGATGGGATTGAAGAGGTTTACGAAAATTGAACCGGCGAATTTGAAAGACGCGCGTCGCCGTATCGCCGACGAACTGGTCGCCAGGAATGACTACGTTTTTTAACAGCTATAAAATATTTCAGGCGAATAACCTGCTACAACTAAAAACCAAAATGTATCCGTTGAAAGCCGTGTCTGACTCAGATGCGGCTTTTTCGTATCTTGGTAAAAGGTTTCCGATTATCGGGCAAATTGCGCAATTTTGGGAAACCAAAATCAGCGGCTTTCTCGTTAGATAGTAGGTTTCTTTTTTGACTCAAATAGCAAAATAATTACGTTGGATTCTCTACTAGCTACTGAAAAACCACCTTTCATGACATTGCATTCCGTGGATCTGCGTACCACAGGCCAGTTCCCTGCATTACTACTCGATTACCTGGACCAGAAACCGACGCTCGAATCTTTTTACAGCGTTTTCCCAACCTTGGAGAATGCGGAGAAGGCTATTTTGAGCAAAAGAGCATTTGACGCTGAGAAGCGCAAAACCCTTGTGGATGTGCTGAACAAGCAATACCACGGCCTGCCTTACCTACCCGATTTTTCGATTTTATTGCAGGAGAATACTTTTACTGTTACAACCGGGCACCAGCTGAACATCTTCACCGGCCCCTTATACATCATATACAAGATCGTCACGATCATCAAACTTTCCGAGGCTTTAAAAGCCAGATATCCCGAATACAATTTCGTGCCTATTTACTGGATGGCTTCGGAAGACCATGATTTTGAAGAAATTGCTACTTTCCACCTTTTCGGCCAAACGCACAAATGGACGGGCGAGCATAAAGGTGCTGTCGGGAAACTGAATCCAAGGGAGTTGTCGGGTATTTTAAAGCAATTGCCAGACAAGATGCTGCTTTTTACCAAAGCCTATCTCGAAAACAATACATTGGCCGATGCCGTGCGATGTTATATGCATGAGCTTTTCGGACGCTACGGGCTGATTAGTCTGGACGCCGACAATGCCGATCTCAAACGCCATTTCCTGCCTGTCATTCAGGAAGAACTCAAAGACTCTATTTCGGAAAAACTCGTTACGGAAACCACCTCCCGCCTAAACGCGCTGGGCTATCATACTCCCCTGCACGCGCGTGAAATCAACTTTTTCTATCTCGACGACAATCTCCGCGAGCGCATTGTGCGCGAAGGCAATGTGTTCAAAGTGCTGAACACCGAGCTGGAATTTACCAGTGAAGGGCTGCTGGCACTTGCCGAAAGCAATCCCGAGCGTTTCAGCCCGAATGTGATCCTGCGGCCGTTGTATGAGGAAGTCATTTTACCAAATATTGCGTATATAGGAGGACCGTCAGAAGTGCCTTACTGGATGCAGTTGAAAGGCGTTTTTGATCATTTTGGCGTGCCTTACCCGATGCTCCTCCCGCGAAATTTCGCGTTGTACATGAACGGTCATCAATATAAGAAGGCGCAGAAGTTGAAAATCGACTATAAGGATCTCTTTCTGGACGAGATTGCGCTGCGCAAGACCTTTATTGAGCGCAACACCGAGCATGAACTCAATTTAGGTGAGCAAAAGGACGCTTTCAACGCGATTTTTGATCAAATCCTGATAAAAGCCACGGAAGTAGATCAAACCATGCACGGAGCTGTGAAAGCGGAACAAACACGTCTGCTGAATTCGCTGAAACAGCTCGAAAAGCGCATTATCCGTGCCGAGGAGCGGAATCACGAATCAGAAATCGAGCAATTACTGACCCTCAAAAACAAACTGTTCCCGAACGGAATCGCCCAGGAACGGTATGATAATCTGCTCAATTTTTATATCAACGATCCTCAGTTCATCCAGAAGCTTTACAACGCTTTCGATCCGCTGGATTTCAGGTATAATGTGCTGCTGGAAGAGTAGGAGAGCGCTTTACTCTTTCAACTTGACATCGCCAAAGAGTGAGGTAATGGTAATCTTCGTTCCTCCGCCGGTGCCGATTTTGCCCTGATAATGCTTCATTTTATCGGGCCGGCCATCTTTCTCAGGTTGCATGGAAAAGTTGACATTCTCCGCCGGGTAACTGAACTTTCCATAAGTCACGCTTACATTGAACTGATTAGCCTCAGCCGGCAGCACCACCGATGAGTAGGATGCTTGAATATCTACATTCTGTGCCGAGTTTGTCAGTTCATCTATCTTGAAATTGCCTGAGTAATTCAGCTTGATTTTGCCGGTACCGCGGATCGTCCCGATTTTCGCCCCGGAATAATCGATAGCCGCGTCCAGATTGACGACATCACCAATGCTAAGCTCGCCGAACTTGTTACTTAACCACACTTTTTTGGCCAGGTCAAGCTTCACATTAGAATATTGGCAATCGAGCCTTCCGCCATCCATTTTGCCTATTTTGGCGCTTCCAAACTGAATGTCGATCACATTATCCGGGTTTTCGAGCAGCGTGGCCACGAAATTACCATGTTTGGAGTCGACGGTCAGCGGCGCGTGAAATGTATGGATGTCGGTATTCCCGAATTTATTGCGGACGGTAAGCGCATTCTCTTTCGGCATATAAATCGTGTAGTCGATCTGGATAAAGTTTTTGTCGCCTTTGCTTTTGTTCCAGCCATTGTTGCCAAATTGGTTGCGGTCGATGCGAGTGGTGATGCTGATGAGGTTTTTCACCCGTTTTTCATCAATATTCACCGATCCGAGATATTCCGAAGCGCGGGTATCGGATGGTGCGTTGGCGGTTACCACAATTTCAACCTTAATCTCTTCTTTCGCCCAAAGGTTTACCTTCACAAGTCCGAACTGGTTATCGACTTCGAGGGCATCGCTTTTTTTGACGTCAAATATCTTTACAATATTCCTTCGCTTCTCTACCAGCCCATTTTGTTCGGAATCGTCGGGACTGGGCATTGCGCTGGCTACCTGCGGCAGTGCGATCACACTAAATAACAGGAGCGTTGCTATTTTCTTTATTGTTGTCATTTTTCACTTTGTTGATACGTTGCAAAATTTCCAGTTGTTGGTTCAGCAGGTCCACCTGTAACTGGAGGTTCTGAACCATTGCTTCAAGCAGTGCTTCCTGGTTAGGGGCATTCGACAAGTTGGAGCGCAGGTTTTTATAATTCGCTTCCAGACTTTCCAAATCAGTGGAAAAATCTTTGTACAGCTCCGGATTGTTCCGGGCCAGTTTGATGATCTCCTCCCTTTTTTGGTCTATTGCAACATTGTATTGATTGAATTCACGGGCGTAGGCAGGGACTTTCAGGGCCACGCGCGGATCACGGGTGATGCCGTATTCGTTATTGAGGTAAACCAGAAATCCGATCCCGAGGGCCAGAAATACCCCGGCGGCGATCCGCCAGTCGAAATAGGGGTTATTCAGACGCCTGATTTTTTTTTTCGCTTTCTCCGGTACTATCGGAATCTCGTTATGTAGTTGGCTCTCAATTTGGCTCCACAAAGAATCCTGCGGTAAGAAAGTATCAAATCCATCCCTGTTATCTCGCACAAACCGCTCCAATCGATCCTTTTTATCAGAAGAATTTTTCATAGATTAATTAACTTGTCAAGTGTAAATAATAGTCTCAAATCCGTAAGAGTTTTAGGTAAGTATCATTTCCAACTATTGAAAAGCTTATCTGACCAGCATTTCGGTCAGCTTCCTTTTCGCCCGCATATATTGCGTTCGGGAGGTTGTTTCGCTGATCCCGAGCACTTCGCCGATCTCTTCGTGGTCGTAGCCTTCAAACAAATACAGGCTTAATACCACCCGGTAACCATCTGGCAATTTCTGTACCGCGTTACGAACCCTTTCTATTTCGAGCGTCGTGTCGCTCTCATCCAGTCCGAAAGAATCCTCATTCCGGTCGCTTTGCTCTAATGTCTCGTGGAATTCTTCAATTTCCACCCATTTTACCTTCCTGCTCCGCATGTGGTTGATCGCCTTATTGACCACGATTTGCTTCAACCACGCCCCGAACGTAGATTGCTGCCGGAACTGGTGCAGGTTCGTGAACGCGTCCACGAAAGCCTCCTGCAGAGCATCCTCGGCCTCTCCCAAATGGTTCAGTATCCGCATGCAGATGTTGAACATGGCCTTAGAGTAATGTTTGTAAAGCTCGTACTGCGCTTTGCGCTCGCCGAGTTTACAACGCTCTACCAGTTCGACGTGCCGGTCGGGGTAAATTTGTGTTTTCAAGCAGAAGGTTTATATTTTGAACGTTCTGAATCAAAGACAAGCGATTCTTCGGCATGTTGCATTCATTTTAAAAATTTTTTCAAAATGCCGCACGCCGAACAAAGGGGCATACCGTGTTGTTCTTAGAAAAAGGCGGGGTTATCTTTGTGCCGCCTGATGCAATCTACTGATTTAAGTACATGAAAACTTTCAATATCCCTGATTTTTACCGGAGCCGCATTATCACGCCGATCAAGGAATTCCGTCGTAAAAACGACAAGTTAAAAAGGGATTATTCACCCACAGTACTCGATTTCGGGCCTGTGCAGTTTCTCATTGCACGGCATTTTGGATTTTGCTACGGGGTAGAGAATGCCATCGACATCGCTTATAAGGCCATTGCCGAGAATCCGGGCAAGCGGATCTTCCTTCTGAGCGAAATGATCCACAATCCGGATGTAAACCACGATCTGATAGAACGCGGTGTACAGTTTATCATGGATACCCAAGGCTCACAACTGATCGCTTGGGAAGAGTTGACAGCGGAAGATATTGTGATCGTTCCGGCATTTGGAACTACGGTCGAAAATCAGCAAAAGCTCTCGGAACTGGGCGTAAATGCGTATGTGTACGACACGACTTGCCCGTTTGTAGAAAAAGTCTGGAACCGTGCCGCGCAGATTGGCGAGAAGAACTATACGATTGTAGTGCACGGCAAACCGAATCACGAAGAAACTCGCGCCACATTCTCGCATAGTAAGGAAAATGCACCGACGGTCGTAGTGGAAAATATGAAGCAAGCCCAGCTCCTGGCTGAGTATATGGCGGGTTCCAAGCCCACCGACCAGTTTTTTGAAGATTTTAAAAACCAGTATTCAGATGGTTTTGATCCCAAGAAGGACTTGCAGCGCATTGGAGTAGTAAATCAGACGACCATGCTGGCGTCAGACACCCAGGGCATTGCTGATTACCTCAAAAATGTGATGATCCGGCATTACAGCCTTCGCCCGGAACAGGTGGAAGAACGTTTCGCGAACACGCGCGACACATTATGTTACGCGACGAACGATAATCAGGATGCTACCTACGCTTTGCTGACGCACGATGCGGATCTGGTTGTGGTGGCCGGAGGTTATAATAGCTCCAATACATCCCATTTGGTAGAGCTTTGCGAGCAAAAATTCCCGACTTATTTTATCGAATCGGTCAATAAAATTCTCGACAAGCACCTGATCCGCCATTTCGATCTCCACAAAAAAGAAGAAATGGTGACAGAAAACTACCTACCGGAAAAGTCTCCCGCGCGCATTATGCTCACTTGTGGCGCGTCATGTCCGGATGCGGTCGTGGAAGGTATTCTTGTGCGGTTATTGTCATTTTTTGAAGGTGCGAAACCGATCGAGGAAGTGATGCAGGCATTTTAGTAGTTCTTTTACCGTTTAATTTCGCAGGAGCGCCGTTGAATCATTTGAAAGAGGTTATTTAAAGCGAATTAACTTATATAGTCTAATTTAGACGGATGGTTTTGTTCATAAAATCATCCGTTTTTTTATATCTTCTTTCCTATGAAAAAGACTGCCATCCTGAGTTCTTTTTGCTTCCTCTTTTTTGCCTGGTTTTTTAGCAATTGCTCTTCTTTCAACGAAATCCGTGTTGCCAGCACCAACTTCACCGAAGAGGTCGGCCAGTCGCAGAATTTAGTATTTACTTTTAACAAGGACCTTGTTTCGAAGGCCGAGTTGAACAACTGGGATTCGACGCAATTTGTGACGTTCGAACCGGCGGTCCGGGGAAAATTTAAATGGACCGCGCCAAATGAACTCGTTTTCTCGCCAGTCGCAGGGTTTGGCGCTGCAACCTCCTATAAAGCGCAACTTACGGATCTGCTGACAGAGAAACCGGAAGGGGGTAAGAAATATAAAGTCTCGAAAGATCCGGTCACATTCCATACACCTTACCTGCAACTGGCTGAAACGGAAAGCTGGTGGACATTGTCACAGGAAAGCGGCAGACAGGAGGCTAGGCTGCGGTTGAATTTCAACTATCCGGTCAATAGCCAGAATGTGGCTGAAAAGTTGAAAATCTTATCAGGAAGCAAGGCTTTGGATTTCAGGATATTGCCTTCCCAAAGTGAATCTTCGGTAACGCTGGCGTTGGCCAATGTCGGAAAAGCGGATAACAATGAAATGCCAATTAATATTTCGATCGACAAAGGGGTGAAGGTACAAAACACATCTTACAGCAGTCAGGAAGCATTAACAAAAATGGTCAGCTTTCCTTCTCCGCTGCATCTGGAAGTAGTCGAGATCAAGACCGGTTTTGAAAATAATGAGGGCTATGCGAGGATTATCACGACCCAGGAACTCGACAAGGAAAGCATCGCAAAGAGTTTTGCAGTGAATCCGGAAGCGTCCGTGCAAGCAGAAGCTACTGAAAACGGATTCGTTATCCACGGCGCTTTTAACGAAACAGATACTTATGTTTTACAGCTGAACCAAACGCTGAAAGGCATTCTCGGGCAGACATTGGAAGAAGTAACATCCCGCGATCTGTTTTTTGGCAAAATGCCCGCTGCGATTTCGTTTTCGAACAAAAAAGGATTGTATTTATCCACCAAAAGTTCGCGGAATATTGGTGTGCAGATCGTGAATGTGCCCAAAGTGCAGGTGCGTATTTCGAAATTATATGCGAACAACATCCTGCATTATATTCATAGCAACCGTTGGAACGACTACGCTTACGTGGGTGACGATTGGCAGCCAACGGGAAATTTCAATTACAGCGACGACCGGGATAGTCAGTTGAGCGATGTTATCGTCAGCAAAACGGTAGAAACCGAGAATCTTTCGAAAAGCAAAGGTATTTCGGCGTTGAACATCGCATTGCCGGATGATAACAAGCGGCAGGGCGTGTATTTGGTAGCAGTGAACTCGGAAGAAGAAGCTTACCTGGGTGCTACCAAACTGGTTTCCATTTCAGATATTGGTCTCATTCTCAAACAAGGCAAGGACGAACTTTGGGTTTTCGCCAATTCCATCAAAACGAACGAGCCTATGGCCGATCTGGAATTAACGCTTGTTAGTTCAAACAACCAGACGGTCCATACACTTACGACCGATAAAGACGGCATTGCGCATGTCGACAAATTGAGCGAAAAAGCGCCCGGTTTCAAGATTGCGATGATCACGGCCAGCTCAAAGGATGATTTCAATTTTCTGTTACTGGAAGATTCCCAGGTACCTACGTCGCGGTTCGATGTGGATGGTTTATGGGATAATGCTTCTGGTTATCAGGTATTTATTTATGGCCAGCGCGACATTTACCGTCCCGGAGAAACGATGCATTTCAATACAGTGCTCCGAACGCAGAATTGGGAAACCGCAGGTAAGGTTCCTCTGAAATTACGGTTGTTAACTCCTAACGGACGCGAATTCAGGACCTGGCGTAAAACAACCAACGAGCAAGGCGCTGTCGAATCCGAAATTCCCTTGGACGCGGGTGTACTAACTGGCACCTATATTCTTGAAGTATACAATGCCAACGAAGTATTATTGGGCTCGCAGGCTGTGAGTGTGGAGGAATTCATGCCCGATCGCATCAAAGTGGAACTCAGTGGTGCGGCAAAGGATTACGTTTCCGGGCAGAAAGTATCACTTACAGCTACGGCGACGAACCTCTTTGGCCCTCCTGCAAGCAATCGGACTTATCAGATGGATTTCGAGCTGCGGCGAAAAGCATTTTCAGCCGAGGCATTTTCGGAATACGTATTTGATATCCCGGACAAAACCACTTTTGAACGCGACAGCCGTCAGGGAACAACTAATGAACAGGGGCAGGCAAGCGAACAATTTACACTTGCCTCCGGCATACAGGATATTGGAATATTACGGGGTGCTATTTATGTCAACGTTTTTGATGAAAACGGGAGGTCTGTTGGCAGAATTCAGCAGTTCGACGTGTATACCCAGCCGGTATTTTATGGCATTCGTCTACCCGACTCCTATGTAGGAACCAATGCGCCTGTTCCTGTTGATATTGTGGGAGTTAGTAAAAACGGTGCACTGCAAAATGGTGCTGTGGCAAATATCGAGGTCGTGCGTCTTGAATATCAGACCGTGGTTGAGAAAAAATACGACCGCTTACAATATACTTCCCGGAAAAGCGAAAAACTGGTGTATTCGAACAAGCTCATGCTAACAGGTGGAAGAGGCACATTCCGTTACGTGCCGACGGTGTCTGGCGAATATGAAGTGCGCGTAAAACGGCCCGGCGCTGCGCATTACACGCTGGCTAATTTTTATGCTTACGGCTATGGTTACACACAATATTCGTCTTTCGAGGTAAGCAATGAAGGCCGGGTGTTAATGGAAACCGATAAAGACAAATATAAAACTGGTGAATCTGCGAAGGTTTTGTTTAAAACACCTTTTGACGGAAGATTGCTCGTGACAGTGGAGCGCAATCATGTACTTGAACAGCATATTTTAACGACCGAAAAAAAGGCTGCCGAATTGACATTCAAAATTAGTGAAGAACATTTGCCAAACGTATTTGTTACGGCAACACTTATACGTCCGCTAGATGCGTCGGATATGCCGTTGACAGTCGCTCACGGCTTCCAGCCTATTTTGGTTGAAGATACCGAGCGGAAATTGCCGGTCCGCGTAGTCGCGGTTGAAAAATCAAGATCGAAGACAAAACAGCAGATTAGGATCAAAACAGCGCCTGATGCTGAGGTAACGCTGGCGGTGGTTGACGAGGGGATTTTACAGATCAAGAATTCGAAGACACCGGATATTTACGGCCATTTTTACCAAAAACGAGCATTACAGGTAAATAGCTACGATTTATACGCACAACTGTTTCCGGAATTGACCGTTTCGGGAACATCCAGCTCTGGTGGTGACGGTTATGATCTCGAAAGAAGGATCAACCCGCTCAGCAATGGCCGCACTGAACTCGTATCCTTTTGGAGTGGGCATTTGAAAGCGAATGGCAGCGGCGACATAACTTTCGACGTGAATATTCCGCAGTTCAGCGGGGATCTCCGCATTATGGCTGTGGCTTATAAGGACAATGCATTTGGCTCGGCAACCAGAAACATGAAAGTGGCTGATCCGATCGTGATCAGTGCCGGTTTGCCGCGTTTCCTGAGTCCGGGTGATGAACTGGTGCTGCCGGTGAACATTAGCAATACCGAGGCAAAAGCAACAACGGCGACGGTATCCGTACAATTGGCTGGGCCTCTGGCGGCGGGCGCAACTCCTATTACACAGAGCATTACGATTCCAGCCGGTAAGGAAAGCCGGGCGGTATTCGCCGTAAAAGCCCAGGCTGCGATCGGCGTTGGCAAGGTAACCGTAAAAGTGAATGCTTTTAAAGAAACATTCATCAACCAGACAGAGATTTCGGTTCGCCCTGCATCGCCATTATTGAAAACAAGCACATCCGGACTGATCGCGGGAGACAAACAGGGGCTGATCGATCTACGGTCGTCATTCATTCCTGCGACGAGCAGCAGCCAGGTGGTTTTGAGCCGCTCGCCGCTTGTCCAGGGAGGTGGAAAGGCATTGTCTACATTGCTAGGCTATCCTTATGGTTGTTTGGAACAAACCGTTTCGAAGGCGTTCCCTCAGATCTATTTCGCCGACCTTACCAAGGCCATGGCAGCGCCGGTTTACACAGTGAAAACAGGCGATAGTGATTTCAACCCGATGACGAATGTGCAACAAGCCATCCGAAAGGTCGAATCGCAGCAGTTGTTCAACGGCGGAATGGGCATGTGGCCCGGTGCTGCACAAGAGGATTGGTGGGCGACCGCTTATGCTGTTCATTTCCTGGAAGAAGCGCACAGGGCCGGGTTTGAAGTAAATGCCAAAACACTTAGCCGTGCTGTGGAATATCTGACTGCACAAAGTGGTACGACTGCAAACAAGGAGATCGTTGTTGCCAGTACGAACAATGGCCTGGCCTATGAAGGACAACCTAACGGTAGCCAGACAAGAAAGACAGTCGCACGCCGTGAGGCTATTTATTCACTTTATGTACTTGCGCTGAACGGCCACCCAAACCGCGCGTCCATGAACTATTACAAGCAAAACCCCCATTTGTTAACCCAGGATTCGAAATACCTGCTGGCAGGCGCATTCCAGTTGGCGGGCGATTCGAGAAGTTTTAATGCATTGTTACCTAAAAAGTACGTTGCCGAAAACACGGGTAATTTCTTTGATAACAGTTATTCGTCCCCGCTTAGGAATATGTCGCTGGTGTTGAATACACTATTGGAATCGGATCCTTCGAACCTGCAAATTCCGACATTGGGTCGACAGCTTTCACAAGCCATTCAATCGGCTTCCTACCTGAACACACAAGAGGCGGCATTTGCGGTTTTGGCGCTGGGGAAGCTGGCCAAAAAGACTTCCAATTCGACGGTCACAGCTTCGGTTTCCGCAAATGGAAAGCCGCTCGGCCAGTTTTCCGGCAAGGAGTTGAAAATTTCGAAAGGTATTATAAATCAGAAGTTGTTGGTCAACACGCAAGGCAAGGGTGATTTGTACTGGTTTGCACAAACGGACGGTATGTCGGCTATCGGGAATTATGTAGAAGAAGATCAGGGCCTTAGCATTCGTCGTCAGTTTCTGACACGTAACGGCACCCCGGCCCAATCTTTTAAACAAAACGATTTGGTCGTGGTCAAACTGACATTGTCTAGTACGAATGGCCTACCGGTCGAAAACGTGGTGGTAACAGATTTGCTACCCTCGGGCTTTGAAATCGAAAACCCGCGCATTACCGAGCCGCGTGACATGCCGTGGATTACGAAGGCTGCCGTTCCCGAATATTACGACATCCGCGACGACCGCATTCACTTCTTCACCACGGCCAATGCGCAGGAAAAGACCTTCTATTATCAGGTGAGGATCGTTTCGAAAGGAACATTTACAGTAGGGCCGGCCGCCGCAGACGCCATGTATCAGGGCGAATACCGCAGCTATTCGGGTGGCGGCAAGATTACCGTTGAATAGAGATCAGGCCGAATAAAATCACATAGAAAAGCCACGCAGAATCAATCCACCGATGATGGCTCCCGCAATGGGGGCCGCCACGGGGATCCAGCCATAGCCCCAGTCAGAGCTGCCCTTATTGGGAATCGGCAGAATGGCGTGGGCAATGCGCGGACCGAGATCGCGCACAGGATTAATGGCATATCCGGTAGTGCCACCCAATGACAGACCAATGCTCCAAACCAGCATTCCGACAAGATACGGTGTTACGCCCGAGGGGATGCCGCCTTTTTCCGGATCGGAAGTTCCGGCATAGCCAATAGCCACAATGCCGACAATCAATACGACGGTAGCGATGAATTCACTCAGGAAGTTGGCCCCTGTGCTTCTGATGGCCGGATCGGTGGAAAAACAGGCCAGCTTCGCCCCGCCATCCTCCGTCGCTTTCCAATGTGGTAGATATTGCAGCCACACCAGCACTGCACCCAGAAATGCCCCTATAAGCTGTGCCGGAATGTAGCTTGCCACGAGGCTGTAATCATTTTTAAGGACCGCAAAGCCTACTGTTACCGCCGGGTTCAGATGCGCGGCAGCGCTTCCGAATGCGTTGGCAGTAAAAACCCCGATCATCACCGCGAATGCCCATCCCGCCGTGATCACGATCCATCCGGCGCTTTCCCCCTTTGTCTTTTTCAATACGACATTGGCGACTACGCCATTGCCTAATAAAATGAGGACCATGGTTCCGACTAATTCTCCGATAAAAGGGGAAGGCTGCATAAGGTTTGGATAATCAAAGGTTAATGAGCGAATATGCGAATTGTTTTATAATTTCTATTTCCAATCCCAAAAAGAATTTTTCGTTTCCGTTTTACCATTTTAGCACGCTTAATTCTGCTAACTTTGCCTGATAATCAATTTTTGTATTGAAAATCATGTCATTAAATCAGCTTACGGCTATCTCTCCGGTTGATGGTCGTTATTACAAACAAGTATCTGAACTTTCGGCCTATTTCTCGGAATATGCCCTGATTTATTACCGGGTGTATGTGGAAATCGAATATTTCATTGCACTCTGCGAAATTCCCCTTCCACAGCTATCAGAATTTGACAAGAAAAAATACGCGTTGCTCCGCAAGATATATGAGGATTTCAGCGAGGCTGACGCACTGCATATAAAAGACATCGAAAAGGTAACCAACCACGATGTAAAAGCGGTTGAATACTTCATTAAGGAACAGTTCGAAAAGCTCGGCATAGAATCCTTTCAGGAATTTATCCACTTTGGTCTAACTTCACAGGACATCAACAACACGGCGATTCCGCTGTCGTTGAAAGACGCGTTGGAGCGGAATATCAAACCATTATTCCGTCAGGTGCTGTTTGTATTGAAAAGAATGTCGATCGAATGGAAAAACGTACCGATGCTTGCGCATACACACGGGCAGCCTGCTTCTCCTACACGCGTAGGTAAGGAGTTCCTGGTCTTTGTGGAGCGTCTGGAGCGGCAGTTGGAAATGCTCGACAAAATTCCCCATTCGGCAAAATTCGGTGGAGCTACGGGAAATTTCAATGCGCATCACGTGGCCTATCCCAAGCAGGATTGGATGGCATTTGGTCACCATTTTGTGGAAGGTTTAGGTTTGAAAAGAAGCCGTCATACCACGCAGATCGAGCATTACGACAACCTGGCTGCCACATTCGATTGTTTGAAACGCCTGAACACAATCCTCACAGATCTTAATCGGGATATGTGGACGTACATTTCGATGGGTTATTTCAAACAAAAGATCAAGGCGGGAGAAGTTGGTTCATCGGCTATGCCACATAAGGTAAACCCAATCGACTTCGAAAACTCGGAAGGTAACCTCGGACTGGCATCGGCATTATTCGAGCATTTCGCAGCAAAACTTCCTATTTCCCGTCTGCAACGTGACCTCACCGACTCAACCGTACTACGGAATATCGGCGTCCCTATCGCGCATTTGGCCATTGCTCTAAACTCCCTGCTCAAAGGATTAGGCAAAGTAGAACTGAATGGTGAAAGACTGAAGGGGGATCTTGAAGAAAACTGGGCGGTAGTTTCCGAAGCGATTCAGACAATCCTGCGCCGCGAAAGCTATCCGAAACCGTATGAGGCGCTAAAAGAGCTGACGCGTACCAACGAAAAAATCACCCACGATTCTATTTCCCGCTTTATAGAGACATTGGACGTGTCCGAAAAAATTCGCGAAGAACTCCGCGCGCTAACGCCTTTTAACTACCTGGGCGTGGTGGAGGATACTTTTTAAATGATTGAATGAGTGAATAAATAGTAATTATTCACTCATTCAATCATTTAAATTATTATCCACACTTCGACGAGCCGCAATCTTTGCAAGTCAGGCAACCTTCCTGGTATAGAAGATTCGTCGAGCCGCAGTTCTGGCATTTCTGCTTTATGGCTTCGGTGCCGTCGGGGATATAGCGTTTTAATGCCCGGGCTACGCCAGCTTTCCAGGTGTTGATGGCCTCGTCGAGTTGAAGGCTGCTGATCAGGTCAACTACCTTTTCAATAGGCATTCCGTGACGCAATGTGCTGGAAATTAGCTTGGCATAATTCCAGTATTCGGGATTAAATTTATGGGATAGCCCTTCGATGGTAGTCTTATAGCCGCGGGTATTTTTATATTGAAAGTCATAGCGTGAGCTGCCGTCAGACTCCCGGTTTTTGATGATCACCCCTTCATTCACCCACCTAGGGATCAAAATGCCATCTTCGTCATCCGCAAAACCGGTGAAGATCTCATAGGGCCGACCTTCGATCAGACCGATGAACGCGATCCATTTGTCCTTTTTGTTTTGAAAACGCACTACATCGGCTGCGAGTGTTTGAGGGCGTTCGGTCGGAAAAGGAGTCTGGACACCTTCGGCATGTTCTTCTTTTTTCTCGGTGTTGGCAATCAATACACCTGAACGCGAGCCGTCACGGTAGACAGTAACACCTTTGCAACCCGCTTTCCAGGCTTCCATGTAGCATTCGCCGACGAGCTCTTCGGTCACATCGTTCGGCATATTGATGGTCACGCTGATCGAGTGATCTACCCATTGCTGGATCGCCCCCTGCATTTTTACCTTTTTGAGGTAATCCACATCGTTGGAAGTGGCTTTGTAGTAAGGCGACTTTTTAACCAGTTCATCAAGATCTTTTTGCGAATAATTTTTGGTGATATCGAAGCCGTTCACCTCCATCCATTCCTTGAAACGGTGGTGAAAAACAACATATTCTTCCCAGGAATCGCCTACCTCGTCCACAAAATCGACGCGAATGTCCCGATCATTCGGATTAACCTTCCTTCTTCTTTTATAAACAGGCAGGAATACGGGCTCGATACCCGATGTGGTTTGCGACATCAGACTGGTTGTTCCGGTGGGAGCGATCGTCAGCAATGCGATGTTCCGGCGGCCGTATTCCAGCATTTCGTAATAAAGCTGGGCGTCGGCCTCTTTCAAGCGGAGAATGAACGGGTTGTTTTTCTCCCTTTCCGAATCGAAAATCGAGAATGCGCCTCTTTCTTTCGCCGTATGAACTGATGCGCGGTATGCTTCCAGGGCAACATTTTTGTGGATTTCAACGGCAAATGCATTGCCCTCGTCGCTGCCGTAGCGAAGGCCCAATGCCGCCAGCATGTCGCCTTCAGCCGTGATGCCGATGCCAGTGCGGCGGCCTTCTTGTGCTTTGGTCTGGATATTGAGCCAGAGGTTACGCTCTACACGTTTTACTTCGGCGTCTTCGGGATCTTCATCGATCTTTCGCAGGATCGCGTCTATTTTTTCAAGTTCCAGATCGATAATGTCGTCCATCATGCGCTGGGCTGCGGCAATATGCTTCTTAAACAGCTCCCAGTTGAATTTCGCCTTGTTAGTGAATGGATTCTCAACGTAGGAGAACAGATTAATAGCCAACAAACGGCATGAGTCATATGCACAAAGCGGGATTTCTCCGCATGGGTTAGTCGAAATGGTCTGGTAACCGAGGTCGGCGTAGCTATCAGGTACGGATTCGCGAATGATCGTGTCCCAGAACAGAATACCCGGTTCGGCCGATTGCCAGGCATTATGGACGATCTTTTTCCAGAGTGCTGTCGCGTCGATGTCCTTGGTATGGGTTGGGCTGTCGCTTTTGATCGGGTACTGCTGGCGATAGCTCGCTCCCGAATCCACAGCTTTCATAAATTCGTCGTCGATCCGCACCGACACATTGGCGCCGGTAACCTTGCCCTGTTCCAATTTGGCGTCGATGAAACTTTCGGAATCAGGGTGTTTGATGGATACCGAAAGCATTAATGCGCCCCTGCGACCGTCCTGCGCTACTTCGCGTGTGGAGTTGGAGAAGCGTTCCATAAACGGCACGATGCCGGTGGACGTTAATGCGGAGTTCTTTACCGGAGAGCCTTTGGGGCGGATATGGGAGAGGTCATGGCCCACACCACCGCGACGTTTCATGAGCTGCACCTGCTCCTGGTCGATCTTCATAATGCCGCCATAGGAGTCGGATTCACCATTGTTGCCGATCACGAAGCAGTTTGAAAGCGAGGCGATCTGGTAGGGATTACCGATGCCCGTCATCGGGCTGCCTTGCGGGATAATATATTTGAAATCCTTGATCAAATCGAAAATTTCGGCTTCGCTCAAAGGGTTTGGATAGCGTTGTTCGATGCGTGCGATCTCGGAAGCGATGCGGCGGTGCATGTCGTCGGGAGTTGCTTCGTAGATCGCCCCAAACGAGTCTTTCAAGGCATATTTATTGACCCACACCCGAGCTGCGAGATCGTCCCCTTTGAAATACGCCAGTGATGCCTGAAATGCTTCGTCACTCGTATAGGTTCGTTCTGATTGTGAAGATTTTATGGTTTCCATTAGTTGGCGTCAGTGAAGATATGCTGAGTTTTATATATTCAAATGTAAATATTTTGAGGGGTTATAAAAATTAATTTTTAAAAAAGTTTACAAAAAAAATGATTTAATATTTTGTTTATCAAGAACTTAAATTCTTTGAAAAATTTAAATGTTTGCAAATTTATTTTTCAGGTTGCTGATTGCCAGCACTTTTTATTAACAAAAAAAACCGGCTCATGAGGAAGCCGGCAATTTTTAATTACTATGGCGAAATTTTATCTTAAGTCATTTTTACTGTGACGATGCAGTTAAAGTCTGATCGCGTATTGCTCAATCAGCGCGGGCCATTCTGCTAGTTCGGGAATGCCCGGCTTGCGCTTTCCGAAGAATTGATTGAACATCACACCGTTCTTGTCGATCAGCTCGATGCCGGTTACAATACCGTCTTCGGTAGGTTTTCTGACAACCCACGCCTCGTCGATGGCATCTTCCCGCAAATGCAGATTGAATTCCGGATCCATTACATTCAGCCACGGGCCCATGACGAAGATTTTCTTAATCGGGCCGGTGTGTATCTGGATGCAGTTCGGATTGGATACAAAAACCATGATCGGTAGTTCTGTTTCTGAAATCGCATCGAATAGGATTTTCATGCTCTCCGGCTTAATGCGGTGTGCGTAGCCTTCCGGCGCATTGCTCAATGCCTGTTTTCTGGATAGGTTGTATTTGCGAAGTAATGTAAAGAAATCGTGTGTGTCTTTTAGTGCAAGCCATTCCTGCTGGAATGCGGCCTTATCGAGGTCAAAGGCCTCGTCGGGCTCAAGAGACTTTTCTTTTTTCTCACTTACAAAAAGATTTACTTCCTGGTCCGCGGCGAGGTATTTTGTTACCAAGGCGTCGTAGGCCTCTTTATTGCTTTTTTCGGTGAGGTAAATTTTATGTGCCGCTTCGCCGAAGCTGTTGAAGAATTGCAGGCTGAAACGGTCATTTTCTGAAACGGCAAAGCCAAATTTCCAGTCGCCCAGAAACAGACGGAGGTCGATATCCTCGCCCAGGACCAGGCCGACGTGGTTATTAAATGAAATTTTCTCGTAAATACCTTTGCGCTCATGCACGACGTGGTCGTTGCGTGTAAGTGCCATCACGTGCCCGAGGGTGCCCATTTCTTTGATCAGCTCCCTGAAATCGCCGTCGAGCAGCTGCACGTTTGCTCCAATACCGGTTGCAAGGAGTTCCGCTTCCGAGGTGCCCAGGGCTTTGGCGTCATCACGGATGCGCGTTTTAGGGTTGGCGAGCTTGTACTCCGCCCAACGTTCTTTCAATTCAGTTCTTTCTGGTGATAGGGTTGACTTCATGTCTTGCTATTTTTGGATAGTGATAAATCAGGGTATTAAAATGAAACTGGTGCCACATGGGGCACGATTACCGGATAGGGCGTTAGTTCCGGCTGGATAATCTGCACCGGGAGGCCAAATGCTTCATGAATGGCTTGCTCTGTCAAAACATCTTCCGGTGCACCGACGCCGTGTGTGCGTCCGGCTTTAAGCATCAGTACACGGTCTGCATATTGTAATGCCTGGTTTAGGTCGTGGACCACGGCGATTACTGCGAAATTTTTCCGGGTCAGCTCTTTGGCCAGTTGAAATGTCTCATACTGGTGCAAGAGGTCCATCCCGGTCGTAGGTTCGTCGAGGAGCAATAGGCCGTTTTCGATCTCCCACACCTGCGCCAACGCCCGTGCGAGTTGCACACGTTGCTGTTCGCCACCGGATAGTGTAGGGTAAAGACGTTTTTTTAAATGGCCAATTCCCACTTTTTTCAAACACAAATCAACGATCCCGATGTCACGCGGCGTCGGGTCGGCGTCATAGAATGGGTAGCGGCCCATCAGCACGATCTCCTGGGAGGTAAAGGAAAGCGTGATATTGTTCTGCTGCGACAATACCGCCCGCTTCTTGGCCAGCTCTTTTAGTTTATACTTTCTCAGGTCACGCTCATGGAACTGCACCGATCCCGAAGTAGCAGTTTGCTCCGCCGAGAGCAGCTTGATCAGCGTCGATTTGCCGGCACCATTAGCCCCGACAATCGCCCAAAACTCGCCTGGGTTGACTGAGAAACTCACGTTTTCCAGCAATTTTCTGCTACGAACCTCAAAACCCGCACCTCTCACCTCGATCATAGCCGCTTCCGTTTTTGTTCCCATAAAATATAGATGAAGAAAGGCGTGCCTAGCATGGCCGTGAGAATGCCGATTGGGAGCTCTGATGGTGCTACGATAGTGCGAGAGAGCGTGTCGGCTAATGTGAGCACAATAGCGCCCGACAAGGCCGACCCGATGATGAGCGTCCGGTGGTTGGGCCCGAACAATGTGCGTATAATATGTGGTACAACCAATCCTACAAACCCGATCGTCCCGGCTACGGCCACCGATGCGCCAACGCCCATAGTCGCGAGGATGATCACTTTTTGTTTCAATGATTTCATATTCACGCCCAAACTGGCGGCCTGGCTTTCGCCAAGCACGAGCAGGTTCAATGCTTTGGAAAGATAGGGCATGAAAAGAATGGAGACCGCTACAAACGGCCCCACGGCCATGACGGAAGTCCAGCTGGCGCCGCCCAGGCTGCCGAGGTTCCAGAATGTGATATTGCGGAGCTGTGCGTCATCGGCGAGGTAGGTCATCAGTCCTGTCATAGCACCTACAAATGCGTTAATAGCAATCCCGCAAAGCAACAGCGTGGTGATGCCGCCGTCGCCGGTCACTTTCGAAAGCTGGTACACGAGGAATGTCGTGCATGCAGCGCCGAGAAATGCGACGAACGAAATGCCGTATGCGCCCGCAAGCTCATTCAGCATTCCGAAATATTTAACGTTGAGCATAATGACAAATACCGCAAAAAGCGACGCACCGGACGTGACGCCAATTAGCGTGGCATCAGCGATCGGGTTGCGAAAAAGCCCCTGAAGCGAGGCGCCCGCAATGCCCAGGGCAGCACCGATCAGCACGGCGAGGCATACCCTTGGCAGTCGGATGATCCAGAAGACGATCGATTTTTGTTCTTCGACCTGCGTTTGCGAAATCCAACCCAATTTGAAAGCAATAATCTCCCAAAGCTCACGCACGGAAATGGACAAAGCGCCGGTGCAGGCAGAGAAAATGACGCAGGCAAGCAGGATCGTTCCCAATATCCATGCCATCTTGCCTGTTGTGGAAGGCAACATGTGTTTTTGGAAAGTTTCCGACGTCCTCGTTTCCCGCTCGTTTACCGTTTCTGTCAGCATCGCCTCGTCATTTTACTTTTTGGGAAAGTTCAATGGCGGCTTTGCCGAGCCGGGGCCCGAAGCCGGTGAGAAACTGGCCGTCCATGGTTACAATCTTCCGGTTTTTACCCGCATTGGTGTTTGCGATGCCGGGTACTTTCAATAGCCCGTCTATGCCTTCGAGGCTTTCGAGTCCGCTGGAAAACAGGACCAATACATCGGGATTGGCGGTGATCAGTGATTCGGCTGTCAGTGGTTTAAAATCGGGGAAACCGGTAACGGCATTTGTATGTCCCGTCAATGCAAACATTTTGTCCAGCGAAGTACCTGTTCCTGAAACCATTAATGTGCCTGTTCCCCGGGCGTAAATGAACAGTAATTTTTTCGGGTCTGAAGGCGCGGGGATCTTTGCGAGATCAGCTTGCAGTGCTTTGACCATTTTTTCGGCCTGCGCATTAGTGTTGAAATGTGCACCTACTTCGCGGATCAGCTTAATCGCACCTTCTTTGGAGTATTCATGTTTGAACATGACCAGCTTTTTACCGCTGCTGGTAAGCTGCTTCACAACGGTCGGTGAGATCATGCTCTGGTCGGTGTAAAGAATCACGTCCGGATTCAATGCAAGTATTCCTTCGGCCGCGATGGTGCGGTTATGGCCGATTTTAGGGAGTTTTTCAAGGGAAGCGGGGTAGGTACTGGTGACGTCCACACCAACGATCTGCTTTTCCAAACCAAGCCCGACAAGGATTTCGCTCAATGTGCCGTTGGTAGAGACGATCCGCAGTGCTTTGGCAGACGAAAGCCCGCATGCGAAGAAAATCGGGAAGAAACAGATTATAATTCTCGAAACAGAAAGCATTTCAGGGTTTTACTTTTTATAGGAAAATATTTTATCCACTTCCAAAACCAGCAGCGCTTCCTGAAACATCGTTCTGATCTCTTCTAATTCGACATCGTCAAAAGAAAGCATGAAATTCGGGATGGGCGATGGTAGTAAATGGGTTTTGCCATGCGGAAGCGGTTCCGCAAGGCTATGCATGGGGTAGTCGCCATACAATACGGATTGAAATCCCCTCAAACCATCCTCTGTAAACACAAAAAGGACATTTCCGTAGGCAAAATTGAAATGCGTACAGCAGTGACACTGTCCAACGTAACCCTTAGCCGTTTGGCTCAAAATCCGTAGTGAATTGTATGAATGCGAATCCTCTTGCATAGACTTTTAATAATCATGGATTTGAGTGCTTTCCTGAATTTCGCCATTTGTCTAAGGCAAATATATGTTATTAATTTAGACCAAGTATAAATAACTAATAAAAATTTCACCCTGCCTTCCGGAAATCGTCTGACAGACTTCTTATTATTGTAAATTGATAAGTTGCCCAACTCTCTGGGGTGACGGCCGATACGATCTGTTTCATTCCTATACCTTATCGCTGTTGAAAAAGCTTGCTACCAACCTGACCTTCTGGGTCCTGACCGCCATTACCTCCGGGGCATTGCTCGGCCACTACTTGCCCGACAAGGCGGTTGAAATGAAATTTCTCGGCGAGGGATTTATCTCGGTAGTGAAGCTTTTTATCAATCCCATCATCTTTTTGACCATCACGCTGGGCATCGTCGGAATGGGCGATCTGAAAAAGGTAGGAAAAGTGGGTGCCAAAGCACTGCTTTATTTTGAAGTAGTGACGACGCTCGCGTTGCTCGTAGGCGTTATCGTCGCCAACATTATCCGGCCCGGTGACGGCGTGGTGACAACTTCGCTTGAAAGAGGGGATATTTCCAAATATGCTGGTAAGGCACACGATTTCAGCTGGCTGCAATTTTTTTTGGATAATGTAACATTGCAGGTATTGCTTTTTGCCCTGGTGTTCGGCTCGGTGTTGAGCCGGATCGACGCCAAGCAGCGCATTATCGACGGCTTGAATTTTATCTCCAAATATGTGTTCCGCGCGTTGCACCTCGTGATGATCTTCGCACCCATCGGGGCATTTGGCGGGATGGCATTTACCATTGGCAAATACGGCATCCATACACTGCTACCGCTCGCCAAATTGATGGGAACCGTGTACGCAACCATGGCTGTGTTTATTTTCGGGGTATTGGGATTGATATTGAGGACTTACAAAATCAGCCTGTGGCGGTTTTTGAAATACATCCGGGAAGAGTTGCTGATCGTGCTCGGGACTTCCTCTTCGGAAGCGGGCTTGCCCTCATTAATGGACAAGTTGCAACGAATGGGCTGCTCCAAGCCGGTGGTTGGTCTCGTAGTGCCGGCAGGATATTCATTCAACCTAGATGGAACGACCATTTACCTATCGATGGCGACAATCTTTCTTGCGCAGGTTTTCAATGTGCATTTAAATATGGGCCAGATATTTTCGCTGATCGGGATATTAATGGTTACCTCCAAAGGCGCAGCGGGTGTGACGGGCAGCGGTTTTGTTGTGCTAGCATCGACATTGACGGCTATTAAGGTGATTCCTGTCGAAGGCCTGGCACTTCTGCTGGGCGTGGATCGTTTCATGTCCGAAGCGCGCGCAATCACCAACTTCATCGGCAACGGTGTCGCGACCATCTGGCTGGCCAATAATGAAAAAGAGTTCGACCGGAGTAAAATGGAATATGCGTTCAATAATATTCAGGAAACGGAGAATGTGGTGACCGATAATTTGAGCGATGTTACGCAGCCGGAGGGGAGGAAGTTGTAGTGACAGGAGAAGACATTGAGAGCTGTTTGTTAATGATGAGTGATCAGCAATATATTACTTCCAATCCTGGCATCATGCAAGGCAAGCCGGTAATCAAAGGAACCCGAATATCGGTGGAATTGATTCAAAGAAAACTGCGCGAGGGCGCGACGGTTTTTGACTGGATGAGAATGTATCCTGGTTTAAGTCACGAATGCATTCTGGCGGCATCGATGTATCAAGTGTAAATTTGAATTTCTAACAAAGTACCTTTTATATGTCCAATCAGGAAACACTTCACATACCAAGCCGGTCGAAAAGGCCTTTCATTGGGGAAGAATTTGATTTGAAGAAATGGGATGATGTCCAGCCTTTCTTCGAAGATCTGAAAAACAGGGAAATCAAGTCCGCAGAGGATTTGAAACAATGGTTTTCCGATCGCAGTGAAATCGAGTCCTATCTGTCGGAGAATTTTGCTTGGCGCTACATCCGCCAGACTTGCGACACGGCGAATACCGGCCTCATTAATGCGTTGCAATTCTTTATTACTGAAATTCAGCCAAAACTGGCAGAATATGGCAATGCGCTCGACAAGAAGGTTGTAAATAACCCGTTCCTCGGCGAGCTGACTGACCCCGGTTTCACGATCACACTCCGCGGAATGAAGAAGGCGATCGAGATTTTCCGCGACGAAAATATCCCGCTGATCACCGAAATGCAGACCGAAGAACGCAAATATGGCGCGATTGCCGGTGCAATGACTGTCACGCTCGATGGCGAGGAAATGACCTTGCAGCGCGCCGCCGACCGTCTGCAATCAACGGATAGAAATGTGCGTGAAGAAGCCTGGCGTGCCATTAGCGGTCGTCGTTACGAGGACCACGAGAAACTGGATGATTTGCTGAACAAACTCGTAGGTGTACGCAATCAGGTCGGCATTAATGCCGGCTTCAGCAACTACCGCGATTATATGTTCGCTGCAATGGGCCGTTTCGATTACACACCACAGGACTGTTTCAACTTTCACGGTTCGGTGAAAAAGGCCGTGGTGCCGATTTTAAATGAAATGGCAGCAGAGCGTAAGGCTGCACTGCAAGTGGAGGCGCTCCGCCCGTGGGATACGAAAGTCGATCCAAAAGGATTACCGCCTTTGAAACCGTTTGAAACCGGCGAAGAGCTGCTGGATAAGACAATCCACGCATTCTCGCGCCTCGATCCGTTCCTGGGCGATTGCCTTAGGATTATGAAAACCATGAAGCACCTCGACCTCGAATCACGGAAGGGCAAGGCACCGGGTGGCTACAATTATCCGCTGGACGAAATCGGTGTGCCGTTCATTTTCATGAATGCAACCTCAAATCTGCGCGATATGGTAACGCTCCTGCATGAAGGCGGGCATGCGGTGCATTCGCTCGTGACGCGCGACCTCGCATTGAATTCGTTCAAGCATACGCCTTCGGAAGTGGCCGAGCTGGCATCGATGTCGATGGAGTTGATCACAATGGATTTTTGGGATGAATTCTTTGAAAATGAAGAAGATCTGAAACGTGCGAAGATCACCCACCTCGAATCGATCATCGAAACGTTGCCGTGGGTAGCGACTGTGGATAAATTCCAACACTGGATGTACGAGAACCCGCAGCACACGCCCGAACAGCGTACCGAAGCTTGGACGGGCATTTATGAAGAGTTTACCGACTCGGTCATGGACTGGTCGGAATTGGAAAATTTCAAAAAGTATCTTTGGCAGCGACAGTTGCACATTTACGAAGTGCCATTCTATTACATCGAATACGGTATTGCTCAACTGGGGGCTATCGGGGTTTGGAAAAACTACCGCCAGGACCCGGCGAAAGGTCTGAAAGGTTACCTGGATGCGTTGAAGCTGGGTTATACCGCTACAATCGGCGAAATTTACCAGGCAGCAAACATTCCGTTCGATTTTTCGGAGCGGAACATCGCTGAGCTGATGCAGTTTGTACGCGACGAACTGGCCGTGTTAAAAAAATAATATTTCAGTAACCTGTAATTTGGTGGTTATGAAATTGGCGGTTATTTTTGCGCACAATACTATGAACGATCAAAGAAATGAAATTCAATAAAATAGTTGCTTTTGTTGCGTGTGTGGTGCTCCTTTCTTCCTGCGAATACCAAAGATTCAACCGCAAGGAGCAGAAAGATGTGAATGCCGGTAACGAATGGGTGTACGGCGTAAGCCCCGATTCTCTGCCACGTCAGATGTCATTCAAGTATGATGCACAACCTGAGCTTGATTCACGCGTGAACGACATTCGTGCAAAGCTCTACGGTGGTAAAATTCCTAGCTCGCTGGTGAAAGAATAGCAACCATTGATTGAGAAAATATATCAGATATCCCCACAAAATGGGGATATCTTTTTTTTGCACAGTTTTCTCCCGTATTGAACAATTTTAATATTGCACCAGGCGTATTATCCTTCTGGCATCCGTCCATTGACTAAGTGAAGTTGTGACAATTGAACATTTTTAATTTACTTTACGTACTCGAGGTAGGGCGAAGCCGAAATTTTAGAAAAGATATAAGCGATTAAAAAGTCTTCAAAATATGAACATAGCTTTGGTCACCGGCTCGGCCGGACTAATTGGAAGTGAATCGGTTGCTTTTTTGGCAGACAAGTTTGATCTGGTCATCGGAGTCGATAACAACCTCCGTCAATATTTCTTCGGAGCGGACGGGAATACAGAATGGAACCGGAACAGGATTGAAGAGGCATTTGGCAACTACAAGCACTACTCTGCCGATATCCGTGAGGTAAGCCAGCTCGAACCGATCTTCAAAGAGTACGGGACGGATATTAAAATGATCGTTCACGCCGCAGCGCAGCCAAGCCACGACTGGGCAGCGCGCGAGCCGTTCACCGACTTCGGTGTAAATGCGGTCGGTACATTGAACATGCTGGAAATGACCCGTTTGCATGCACCTGAGGCCGTATTTATTTTCACTTCTACTAATAAGGTTTACGGAGATAATCCGAACTATCTGCCACTCGTAGAGCTCGAAACCCGCTGGGAAATCGACGAAAGTCATCCATATTTTATCAATGGAATCGACGAGAACCATAGTATCGACCATACAAAACACTCGATCTTTGGAGCATCAAAAGTAGCTGCCGACATTATGGTGCAGGAATATGGTCGTTATTTTGGAATGAAAACGGCTGTTTTCCGTGGAGGTTGCCTTACAGGACCTAACCACTCCGGCGCTCAATTGCACGGCTTCCTGGCTTACCTGATGAAATGTGCCATTACCGGAACGCATTACACAATTTTCGGGTACAAAGGCAAGCAGGTACGCGACAATATTCATAGCCACGACCTGGTGAACATGTTCTGGCACTTCTATCAAAACCCACGTCCGGGCGAAGTTTATAATGCGGGCGGCGGCCGTTTTGCCAACTGCTCAATGCTGGAAGCGATTGCATTGTGCGAGCAGATTACTGGTAACAAACTTTCCTACTCATATTCGGAAACTAACCGCGTCGGAGACCATATCTGGTACGTGAGCGACCTTTCGAAGTTCAAATCCCACTATCCCGACTGGAACTGGGAATACGGTCTGACGGAAACACTTACGCAGATCCACGACGGAATCTCTTCCAGACTAGGCGTAAAAACTGTTTAAATCACACTCAAAGCCTCCGGAATCGCCTTCCGGAGGCTTTCGTAACTCTCTCCCATGCCAGAAAATTACGTCATTATTATACCCCAATTCAATGACTGGGAGGCGCTGAATCTGCTGATTCAAAAGATTAATGCGGATTTAAATACCCCAATCCTTCAAAATACGACGCTGCTCGTCGTGGATGATTGCTCTTCCACGGCAAGAACCCAACCCTTTGCTGCATTCGGGGGCAAGGAAGTTAAACTCCTGCGGCTTTATCGCAACCTGGGCCATCAGAAGGCGATTGCCATCGGACTTTCGTACGTGGCCGAACACTTGCAATGCGACAAGGTGATCGTGATGGATGCAGATGGAGAGGATGCACCCGGCGATATCAACAAGCTGGTAGCGAGGTCAGTAGAGGTGCCAGACAAGATCATCTTTGCGGAGCGCAACAAGCGTACGGAGGGCCTTTTGTTCAGGTCCTTTTATGTGATTTACAAATATGTGTTCAAGCTGCTGACAGGCAAGGTGATCACTTTCGGGAATTTCAGCCTGATTCCCCAAAGCCGTTTGCAAAACCTCGTTCGCGTTTCCGAGATATGGAACAACTATCCGGGTGGCATTATCAAATCGCGCATTCCGTATGATTCGGTATTGACTAACCGCGCCACCAGGCTCGCCGGTGAGAGCAAAATGAACTTTGTTTCGTTGGTGCTTCACGGTTTGAGCGCTATTTCGGTTATGGTCGATACCACGGCCGTGCGCATACTGATCTTCTCGATCTTTATGTCGGGGATTGCCATCACTTTCATTTTCTTTATTCTTTTCCTGAAACTGATCGGAAATGCTACGCCGGGGTGGGCTTCGACATTGGGCAGCACACTGGTTATCCTGATGCTGCAATCGTTTCTGATTTCTCTTTTTCTGGTGTTTATGGTGTTGCAATATCGTTCGCAGCAACATTTTATCCCAGCTGTACACTACCGCGATTTTGTCGAAAAAGTAGAGTCTTTCAGCTAATCGTATGTTCAGTTTCGACAGTTCCCCCACGGTATACTGGTTTATCGGCTACTTATTGGCGGGGTTTGTCATTTTTGCTTCGCAATCTCAATCGATATCGAATAGGGTTTACCTATGTACCGGTATTATCCTGCTGGTTCTCATGCGGTTGCCGATTATTGTTTTCAACCGTGAACTCAATGTGGATGAAAGCCAGATGGCAAGTCACGCACTGACGCTCGTGCAAGATCCGGTGTTTTGGCGTTCTGTAGATGGGACTACCATCGGTCCGTTGGACAATTATCTGCTAGTCATTCCGAAACTACTTGGCTTCCAGATTGATTACAGCTCCGGCCGCCTTATGGGGCTATTGTGTATCGCAGGAGCATGGCTTTTGCTGTTTTCGGTGCTAAAGAACTGGTTTGGAACATCCATAGCGCGACGTATTTCCATTGTCCCATTATTGTTCCTGGCATTCACACAGGAAATCGATTTTGTGCATTATTCGAGTGAGCAGCTTCCCGTGTTACTGCTGGCATTTTGCATTTATCAACTTTCACAGCTCGATCCAAAAAATGCGTCGTCTGCCAGCGGCCTCTATTTCCTTGGCCTTGTCGCAGGCGCGGTTCCTTTTAGCAAACTGCAAGCTGTTCCGCTCGTTGCTGTGATCGTGGTATCGGCCTTCTGGGTTCTGTTCCAACGTTTTCAACGATTCGGGGAGCTCAAATCTGCTATTGCATTGATAGTGGGCGGGCTCACCGTGCCGCTCCTTTTCCTGGCATTCACTTTAACGTTCGATGTTTTCGATGATTTGATTGATTTTTATGTGCTTGGAAACGCGATTTATGCTGGCGGTGCCACCTTTGGAGAAATTCCTGCGCAATTTTACAAAATCGTCGCCCTGTCGATAGACTTTCAGTTTTTTTCGCTTGCACTGATCGTCCCGATGGTAATCGGCCTGGTTAGGATCATAAGGCTGTATGTACCCGGTAAATTGGATTTTTACGTCCCATTCACGATCCTTTTTCTAGTTCTCACAAGCATCTACGCAGTTACCAAATCGGGCAACGATTTTATACATTACCTCAATTTCTGCATAATTCCCTGGACATTACTCGCTGCTTATGGCCTATCTGCCGTTGAAAGCTGGTCACCGGCGTTTCCGGCAGTAATAGTGCTTTGGTTCGGCGGCTACGATGCTTTACATTTCGTAAAAGAGCGCCGATTGAACGCCTTCGATTCAGTAGGCAAGACAACACTTCGCGAAAGCCCGGTTGTGACGAGAATTTTAGAAAGGAAACAAAAAGGTGACTATATGGCTGTGTGGGGCTGGAACTGTACCTATTATGTTGAAGCTCAACTAGCGGAAGGTACCGCAGAGAACCATTCTGAGCGCTCGATTTTCGAACATCCGATGCGCGAGACTTACCGTAAACGCTACCTATCGGACCTTGCGCGAACCCAACCCGCGTTTGTACTGGACGCGGTGGGAAAAAATAGCGTTTGGGTACAGGACAAAAAAACTCAGGGCATCGAAAGTTACCCTGAGTTGAATCAATATATTCGTAATCACTACACTTTCCTGGGCGAATTCGACGATGTGCGGCTCTACGTCCGCAACGACCGCTACGCGGCGGACCGCCGCCCGACGGACCGCCGTCCGGCCTTACGATAAAATATCGGTCGCGGTGGTGTTTTCGGCCTGCAAGAGGTCGCTTAGCGTAGTTCTGTCAAGTACCGCGAGGTTGGCATCGCGCCATCTTTCCAGCACGGTGCGCAGGCTGCATGTTTCTTCGTCTTTGCAATCATCACATTTACCATAAAAAAACATGGAAACGCAAAGTGCCGGCGCGATGGGGCCATCGATGATCCGCAGTACTTTGGAGAAATTAACTTCCCCCGGAGGCACGCGCAACAGGTAGCCCCCGCCTTTGCCTTTCTGGCTTTGGAGCACGCCGTTGTTCCGTAGGTCAAGCAGGATTGCTTCCAGGAATTTTTTCGGAATCTTCTCTTTTTCAGCGATATAAGATATCAATACCGGTCCTTTTCCGTATTGTTCTGCCAGAACTTTGAGGGCCTTAAGCGCGTATTTAGCTTTTTTAGAAATCATTGTCGATCAAATGTACTTTGGGTCAGCAAGCGTAAAGATGAACCGGTTTCTGCAAATTTTTGCTTTGACTAGTTCTAAATTTCGGATTTTTAAACAAATATCCTATCCAACAGAACATAAATTGGTGAAACAATAATTCCGTGATTAGTTTCTGGGGGGCTTTCCGCCGTTCAGAAGCCCCTGCATTCTTTCGAGGGTTTTCTTTTCGCCGCAAAGCGATAGGAACGCTTCTCTTTCCAGATCGATCAGATATTGTTCCGAAACAAGTTGCGGATAACTCAAATCACCGCCATTGATCACATAAGCCAGCTTACCCGCGATTTTCGCGTCGTGATCGGTAATGTAATTGGCCAGACGCATTTGGCTTATGCCCGCCAGGAATAATGCGATACCCGTTTTACCCTGTACCTTGATGTCATTTCGCGGTTTCGGCTGGGTGTAGCCATTTTCTGCAAGATCAATAGCGGCCTGTTTTGCCTCGGCAATCAGTCTGGAACGGTTGAGTACGATCTGATCCTTTTCTTGCAGGTAGTTCATGGCTTTCGCGTCATGCGCGGAAGTGGATACCTTCGCCTGTGCTATGTTCATGAATGCATTTTGGAGAATGTTCAGCTCGGGATCGCCGGACTGGTACATGTCAGAGCAACGCAATGCCATTTCCTTCGTGCCGCCGCCCGCCGGGATCAAGCCAACGCCGAATTCGACAAGCCCGATATAAGTCTCCGCATGTGCGACTACCTTGTCCGCGTGCAATGTGAGCTCGCAACCACCTCCGAGTGCGAGCGTGTGAGGTGCCACCACCACCGGGATCGATGAATACCGTGCCCGCATCATCGTTTGCTGGAACTGGGCAATCACCATATTGATCTCATCAAACTCTTGCTCGACAGCATACATGAAGAGCATCGCCAGATTAGCGCCCGCAGAAAATGCCTCAACCGACTCATTACCAACCACCAATCCGCGGAAATCCTTTTCCGCTATGCTAATCCCTCTCTGGATTCCTTCGATCACTTCTGAACCCATCGTATTCATTTTGGATTTGAATTCGAGGTTCAGTATACCGTCACCAATGTCATACAGGTTTGCCCCGGCGTTATTCCAGACGATGTTGTTGGAAAGGTTGCTGAGGTAAATGAAGCTGTCCTGACCAGGTATCTTTTTGTAAGATTTGGAAGGAATGTCATAATACAACCGCTTGCCATTCTCGACCTTGTAAAAGGATTCGTTACCGGCAGCCAGCATTTCGTAGACCCATTCGGCTGGTTTGAGGTCCGACGATTCCATGATCGCCAGCATGCTTTTCACGCCGATGGCATCCCAGGTTTCGAAAGGGCCGTATTGCCAGCCGAAACCGGTGGTTATGGCCTGATCGATGCGGAATATTTCGTCGGAAATTTCAGGAATGCGAAAAGTGGCATATTTGAAAATGTCGGCAAATGTCTTTCTGTAAAAATCGCCGGCTTTATCCTTGCCCGCTACCAAAGCGCCAAACCGCTTGTACACATCGCTGATAGACTTGGTGCCTTCGAGCGTGTCGAATTTGACCTTACCAGACGGCGTATATTCCAGTGTTTTAAAATCCAGCGCGAGAATTACCGATTTGCCTTTGTCATCCTTGATCTTTTTGTAAAACCCCTGGCCCGTTTTATCTCCCAGCCATTTGTTTTCAAACAGCTTTTGCATGATTTCGGGCAGCACAAAACCGTCGCGTGATTCATCCTTCCCTTCACCGGCAGCGTAAAGGTTGTTTGCAACATGTATGGTGGTATCCAGTCCGACAAGATCCGAAAGTCGGTAAGTCCCCGATTTGGGCCTCCCGGCTACCGGGCCGGTTAGTTTATCCACTTCATCTACGCTCAGGCCCATTTCTTCGGCCACGCGGATGGTTTGTATTAATGCGTAAATGCCCAGTCGGTTGGCAATAAAGCCTGGCGTATCCTTGCTGAGAACGGTCGTTTTTCCGAGAAAAAGCTCGCCATAATGCATCAGGAAATCGATCACGGTTTGATCGGTGTCCGCCGTCGGGATGATTTCGAGCAAGCGCAGGTAGCGCGGTGGGTTGAAAAAGTGCGTGCCAGCAAAATTCTTGCGGAAATCCTCGCTCCGGCCTTCCGCCATTAAATGAATGGGGATTCCCGAAGTATTGGAGGTTACCAAGGTGCCCGGCTTGCGAAGCGCGTCTACCTTTTCGTGAAGGCTTTTTTTAATGTCCAACCGTTCCACTACCACTTCGATAATCCAGTCGTAATTTTTGATATCGGCCAGGTTGTCCTCGAAGTTGCCAAGCTTAATCCGCGACGCGAATGCCGGGCTGTATAACGACGCCGGCGTCGCTTTTAAGGTCTGTTGGAAAGAATCATTCACGATCCTGTTGCGGAACGCTGGATGATCGGTGGTAATGCCTTTTGCTTTTTCGGCGTCGTTAAGGTCTTTCGGGACAATGTCGAGCAAAAGCACTTCAACACCTATATTGGCAAAATGGCACGCAATGCGCGAACCCATAATGCCTGAACCAAGAACAGCTACTTTACGAATGGAACGATTCATTTTTACTAAGGTTGGTTTTCAGGATTGGATTGATGGTTATTGAAAGTCTTCGGTGATCTCCCCAGCTTTCAGTTTTTGGTTTTCATCTTCCACCAATCGGTTTATTTCTTTGATGACGTCAAAAAATACGACGAGCTTGTCGAGTGGGATCTTGTCCCGGATCAAGGTGTTGAACGAAATTACACCCTCGCGTGCCACTTCACGTTTCTCCATGCCGAGCTCAGTGAGCACGATCCGCACGAAGCGTTTGTCATCTTTACTCACCTCGCGTCGGATAAGTCCCTTTTCTTCGAGGTTTTTCAGCATCCGCACAAGGCTGCGCGGCTCCATACCAAGCAAGGGAGCTATTTTAGTGGCCGGGGTGCCGTTTTCGATGTCAATATTTAACAGGACATACCCGACGGCCATGGTGGTGTCAAAACGGGCAGCGTAGGCATTGTACATTCGTGAAATGGAATGCCAGGCCCATTTAATCTGGAAGTCGATTGTTTTTTCCTTGCGCATCGTGTCAAAAAGCTATTGGTATCAGAGAATGCCCTTATCACAAATGTAAGCAATGTGGCCAGTATTATGCAAGCATACCAATTTGACACCAATAAAAAACACACCGCCTCAGCATGTGACGGTGTGCTGCTATTACTTTTCGCTGATGAGCTTATCCATTAAGCTATTGAAATCGGCCACGAACTCGTCGTAATAATGGCCGGTGCCCGGGCCATTGAAGCCGGTATGGATCTCACGGACCTTGCCGTTTTTATCGATAAAAATCGTCGTCGGATACGACATTACTTTGTTCAGCATCGGCAATGCCTTGGCGGTGGAAGCGTCGGAGCTTGTTCCGGCAAGCACTACCGGGTAGCTGATGCCGAAGCGGGTTACCATGCGGTCAATTTTAGGGTTGGCGATTTCGGGTTTATCCGAACGTTCGAAGGAAAGTCCGATGATCTCAACGCCGCGTTTTTTGTTTTTTTCGTACCAGGGAGCCAGGTAGTTGGTTTCATCCATACAATTGGGACACCATGAGCCCATGATCTGGATGATGACGGGCTTGCCGACAAAACGGGGATCTTTCAATGTCCATGTTTTGCCCTTGGTATCCGGAAGTGAAAAATCGACGCTTTCGAAGCCCGGTTTCAGGAATGTCATTTTGGTAGCATCCGGGAGCTTGGCTTGTGGGTCTGGCTTCGCGGTCCAGGTTTTAAATGCTTTTACGCCGGACCATTGATTGCCTTTCAGAGAGCCGTCAGGCTGGAAGCCAGCTTTAAAAAGCATGGCAAAGGAGCCGTCGAAAGTTGATAAATAGAGGCTGTCGCCATTCACGCTGCCGGTGAGGAAGCGGTAATCGCCGGTGGGTGTCAAAAATGAACCCGTCACATCGGTGCCTTGCTGGGTGAAGTTTCCAACAGCAATGGTTTCGTCTCCGCTTGCAGGGTTTTTAAGTGTTGTAGCCCATTTTCCAGCCACATTACGGGTGCTTTTGGCTTCACCTTTTTTGTAAAACTTATAATTTTCTCCTTGTACCGCTTCAAATGGCAAAGAGCCTGTTACGGTGCCGTTGGCATACCGGTAGTATGTTCCTTTAAGCCCGTCGCCGGTGGATTTGGCGATGATTTTGGCATCGAACATCATCATGGGAATTACCAGAGAGTCGTTCTGGAAATAACTGCTGTCCATTTTCAGCTTCTCGGTTCCATTGATGATATTGACGGTGTAAGTCTTACCGTCGCTGTTTCTGGCAATGTCCAGAATAAGAGGGAGTTTCTGATTGTCACGGCTCAATGTGGCGCGCCAGATACCGTTTTGTGGCGGGGTTACCGGACCAGACCGGAAGGCAGTGATAATGGCGAAAAATGAAAGTATTCCGAACGATAACAGGAGTCTCATATTTAACATAATGGTGTTTAATGACATGAGTGGTGTTAAAATTAATTCCCAAGTCGGGCGCGATTCCTACGCTTGAAAATTGCTAAGTTTGTAACTGCCGCTTTGCCGGAAATAGTTCCTCAGTACATTGCTTTTAACAAATGGATTCACCTAGTACTTACCACGTTCCCGTCATGTTACCCGAGTGTCTGGAAGGCCTTCAAATACAGCCCGATGGCATTTATGTCGACGTTACTTTCGGAGGTGGCGGGCATTCGCGGGCCATTCTGGAAAAGCTCACGACAGGCCGGCTGCTGGTGTTCGATCAGGATCCCGATGCGGTCGCTAATGCCCTGGAATTTAAGGATGACAGCCGGTTTACATTCATCCCGGCCAATTTCAGGCACCTCAAACGCTACCTGAAACTGAACAAGGCCCCGCAGGTAAATGGCATTCTGGCGGACCTCGGTGTTTCGTCGCACCAGATCAACACGCCCGAGCGGGGGTTTTCTACCCGTTTTGACGCCGACCTGGACATGCGCATGAACCCAAATATCGAGAAAACAGCGCGGGAAGTGCTCAAAACGCGCTCGGCAGGGGAATTGCAACGTATTCTCGGCATGTATGGAGAGGTGACGAATGCGCGCACGGCCGCGGAAGCCATTCTCGCTGCCAGATATAATTCGCCAATCGAAACCGTTAATGACCTGAAGGGCATTCTTTTGCGTTATGCGCCGAAACATCGTGAAAACAAGTATTTCGCGCAGGTGTTTCAGGCATTGCGTATTGAAGTGAACGATGAACTGGCGGTGCTGGAAGAATTCCTGGCACAGGTGCCGGAAGTGCTGGCGCCCGACGGCAGGCTGGTGGTGATGTCTTACCACTCGCTGGAAGACAGGCTGGTGAAGAATTATATCCAGAAAGGGAAGTTTTACGGAGAAGTCGAAAAAGACTTTTATGGGAACGAGGTCAAGCCGCTGAAAAGCGTGACGCGCAAGCCGATCGAAGCGACAGCGGAGGAGGTGGCGCTGAACCCGCGCGCCCGAAGCGCCAAGTTGCGTGTTGCGGAAAAGGCGTAACCGTACCGGTGTATATAAATGGTCAGGCGCTGTCGGAAGTAGTTACTAAAATTTATTGAAAGAGAATAGTTGCCATCAATGCCATTTCCTGACAACACCTGACGAGGAATGATAATCTCCTGGTTAAGTGCAAGTTGATTAAATACTTAACGTAACGTTGAAACATGGCTGAAAATAAAAAACGTCCTAAGCCTGTTCCCCCGAAGCCGCCCAAGCGGAAGCGGGAATATCATTTATTCAACTGGCTGAACAAGTTTTTGCCACTCGATAAAGTTTTCGGCGAAAAAGTGCCGGGCCAGGAAGAGCGTTTGCCCGTTAAATACTTTTACTATTTCGGTTGGGTGATCGTGTTGCTGGTAGCTTACGAACGGATTGGTTTTCAATCAGAAGAATATGTGCGTAAGGCGATCAAACTTAAAAAGGAGGTCGACGACCTGAAAGCAGAATATACTTCCATTCACGCGGAATATGAACGGGCCGGTAAGCAGTCGGTGGTCGTGGAAAAGGTCCAGGCGGAAGGGCTGGTCGAGAATTTGACCCCGCCTAAAAAAATCATTTTAAAAGAAGACGAATAAGCCGTTTTTTTCTCTCAACACCTCATGAAAAACGAAGTCGAAAGCGGCCAGAATAATAAAAAAGCGCTGATCAGCCGGGCCCGTCTTGTGGGCTGGTTGCTATTTGCGTTGGCGATCATGGTGTTCGCTAAGCTCATACGGGTTCAGTACTACGATACTTTCAAAGGAAAGACCTGGGCTGAATATTCAGAAAAAAACGATCTGAAACTGGATACGATTCCGGCCATGCGGGGCAATATTTATTCCAGCGACAACAGTTTGCTGGCTACGTCATTGCCCTATTATTATGTGGGGTTTGATACCAAAGTAGCGGATTCGGCTTATTTCAACAACCATATCGACGAGCTGGCAGCGCTGCTGGCCAAAAACTTCAAAGAAAATACGGCGGAAGGTTACAAAAGCAAAATCATGCGCTATCGCGTGAGCAAGAGTAAGCGCTACCTGCGCCTGAAAAGCAGGGAAATCACCCATTTGGAGCGTGAACGGATCAAGCAATGGCCGTTTTTCGCCAAGGACCGCAAAGGTGGCGGTGGCAAGTTCGAGACGATTTACAAACGTTACAAGCCTTTCAGCCCAATGGCCGACCGCACGATCGGCGGCATCGATCCAAAGAGTGGTCGGGGCTACATTGGCCTGGAAGCCAGTTTTGACAAACAACTCGAAGGAAGGCCGGGCATTGGTTGGGTGGAGAAAGTGGAAGGCGGGTTGAAAATACCGGTAGGGGATGCATTCAACGTCCAGCCCGAGGCCGGCCGCGATATTTACACAACGCTGGACATGAATTACCAGGAGCGTACCGAGATCGCATTGCGCAGAAAGTTGCTCGAGATGGACGCGGATTTCGGCTCCGTGATCATTATGGAAGTGGCTACCGGGGAAATCAAGGCAATGGCTAACCTGACCAAGCGAGGGCCGGGGAAGTACGAGGAAGTATTTAACTATGCATTGGCAGGCAGCAACGACCCCGGTTCAACATTCAAGCTGGCAACAATGATGGCTTTGCTGGAAGAAACACATATGGATCCCGACCAGGTGATGGTGAATACAGGCAATGGATCCATGAAGTTTCGTAACCATACTATCCGCGACGCGCACCGGGGCGGTTTCGGTACGATAACGGCTTCGCAGGTTTTAGAAAAGTCGTCCAACATCGGCATTGTGCAGTTAATGCAAAGGTATTTTGCCAACAAGCCCGACAAATACCTGCAATATCTGAAGCAATTCCATCTGAACCAGCCCACTGGTATCCATATGAAAGGCGAAAAGCCACCATTGATCCGTGATCGGAAATCGAAGCAGTGGAGCAACTACTCGATGTATTTCATGGCGCATGGCTACGAAATGCAGATGACCCCTTTGCAGACGCTGGCCTTTTACAATGCAGTGGCCAATAATGGTTACTGGGTACGGCCGATGATCGTGCGGGAGATACGCAATGCGGAAGAAATTGAAGACAAAATCCCTGCATATGTAGAAGAAAAACCGATCTGCTCGCCGGAAACCATTCGGAAATTGAAGAAGATGCTGGAAGGTGTGGTAAATGCCGGTTTGGCAAAACATATCAAAAGTGATTTGTACCAGATTGCCGGGAAAACCGGGACGGCGCGGAAGTTGATCAATGGCGTGTATACCGAGGGCAAAAACTACACCTCGTTCGCAGGTTATTTTCCAGCCAATAAGCCAAAATATAGCTGCATCGTGATTATCGACAATCCCAAAAGCGCGGGAGCCGATTACACCCGTTATGCGGGAAGCGTTGCAGCGCCTGTTTTCAAAGAAGTAGCCGACCGCATATATGCGTATGACGTTGCGATTCAGAACCCGGTGAAAGATTCAATACCCGAGACATCCACGGATGTGAAATGGACGGGTATGACGAGCGACCTTAATGTAATCAGCAAGTCATTGAATATGACACCCGTTGCCGATGAAAGCGAATATGCCGCGGCATCGCTCTACAAACAAGGTAAAACGAAATGGAGCCCGCGTGATGTGGAATCGCGGGATGTACCTAACCTGGAAGGAATGTCGATGCGCGACGCCTTGTACGTAATGGAAAACAAGGGTTTCAAGGTGACGTTCAAAGGCTCCGGCAAGGTGATCGAACAATCATTGCCTCCGGGCATCAATAAAACGGGAAGCAAGGCGATCCTGCTTACATTACAATAATCCTTCATGGAAAACGATCCAATTTTGAGCAGCCTGCTCGGCGAAGTAAAAGGGGCCATTATCCATGGTTATGCCGATGTCAAGGTCAAGAATATCATTCTGGATTCCAGAAAAGTTATCCCCGGAAGCCTGTTCGTCGCATTACGCGGGACACAGGTGGATGGACATCAGTTCATTGGAACCGCTACCGGGCTAGGTGCGACCGCTATTTTATGCGAAGAACTTCCCGAAAGTGTAAGAGAAGACATTACATATATTGAGGTTGAGGATTCGGCTGAGGCGATGGGACTTATCGCGGCGGCTTTTTATGGTCATCCTTCCAAAAAAGTGAAGCTGGTTGGCGTGACGGGCACCAATGGAAAAACATCGGTGGCGACATTCCTTTTCCAGCTTTTCAGGGCATTGGGTTATCGTTCCGGCTTGTTGTCGACGGTTCAGAACCAGATCGAAGACGAGATCATCCCTTCCACACACACCACACCCGACGCCGTGGCTCTGAATGCATTGCTCGCCGAAATGGCTTCCCGCAATTGCAGCCACGTGTTTATGGAAGTGAGCTCGCATTCCGTCGCCCAGCACCGCATCACCGGTCTGCATTTCGCCGGCGGCATTTTTACCAACATTACCCACGACCACCTCGATTTTCACAAGACATTCGATAACTATATCAAGGCCAAAAAAGGCTTTTTCGACGCATTGCCGAAGAACGCATTTGCATTGGTGAATATTGACGACCGCCGCGGCACCGTGATGGTTCAGAACACCAAAGCGCGCGTCGAAACTTACTCGCTCCAAACGCTGGCGAGCTTCAAGGGGAAAATTATCTCAGATACGCTCGCGGGGATGCACATGGACATTAACAACCAGGAAGTATGGTTCCGTGTGATTGGGCGTTTCAATGCTTATAATCTGCTCGCAGTATATGGTGCAGCGGTGCTTTTGGGGGAGAAGGAAGAGGCTGTTTTAACGGAACTTTCTAACCTGAAAAGCCCTCCGGGCCGGTTCGAGCAATTCCATTCGGCCGATCACATTGTGGGCATTGTTGATTATGCACACACACCCGACGCGCTTGAAAATGTACTCGAAACAATCGCACATTTGCGTCAGGGCAACGAACAGGTGATCACCGTGATAGGCTGCGGAGGCAACCGTGATGCGGAAAAGCGGCCTAAAATGGCGGAAATCGCCTGCCGGTATAGCAATCGTGTGATCCTGACATCGGACAATCCGCGTTTCGAAGACCCAATCGATATTCTCGACCAGATGCGGAAAGGTGTGCCGCCATTGGATTACAAAAAAACAACCGTGATCGAAGACCGCCATGAGGCTATTTTGAAAGCCGGTTTTGAAGCGGAGGCCGGTGATATTATCCTGATCGCGGGTAAGGGACATGAAAATTACCAGGATATTAAAGGTGTAAAACACCATTTCGACGATAAGGAGGTGTTAATGGAAGTATTCGCAAAGCGGGCGGGGAATTAAAAATCACCGTGCTTTTGGCGTAGTCTATTAAAAAAACCAATTTTGCAGCCGTCATCCCAACAAGCTTTTTCATGCTCTATTATCTCTTCGATTACTTAGACAAGCACTTCAACATTCCCGGGGCCGGGGTATTTCAATACATCTCGTTCAGGGCGCTGGGGGCGACGGTTTTGTCGCTATTTATCGCTGCCACCTACGGAAAGTCTATTATTAATCTGCTACGGAGAAAGCAAATGGGTGAGTCGATCCGCGATCTCGGGCTGGCCGGGCAACTGGAAAAGGCCGGTACGCCAACCATGGGTGGCTTCATCATCCTGGCGTCATTGCTGATCCCGGTGTTGCTATTTGCGAAGCTGAGCAATGTCTACATTGTTTTGCTGATTATAACGGCCATTTGGACAGGTGGAATCGGCTTTCTGGACGATTATCTTAAGAAGTTCAAGAATAATAAGGACGGGCTGGCGGGGCGCTTCAAAATTGTAGGCCAGGTAGGTTTGGGAGTGATTGTAGGGATTACGCTTTCTTTTAATGATAATGTTAAGATCCGCGTGTATGATCAGCCACTTCTAAGCTCGAACCTGGGCGAAGTACAGCGATACCACGATATTATTCATCCGACCATTACTACTATCCCATTCATTAAAAACAATGAATTTGATTACAGGGCATTGCTTTTCGGTTGGTTACCAGAGGAATATACCTGGGTGATTTACACCATTATCGCAATATTCATCATCACCGCCATTTCGAACGGCGCCAATATTACCGACGGCATCGACGGCCTGGCTGCGGGTGTTTCAGGCATTATTGCATTGACACTCGGTGTGCTGGCGTACTTGTCCGGTAACACCAAGTTTTCGCAGTACCTGAATATTATGTACATCCCCAACTCGGGAGAATTGGTTATTTTCTGTGCGGCATTCATAGGGGCCTGTGTCGGGTTCTTATGGTATAATGCGTATCCTGCGCAGGTTTTTATGGGTGACACGGGGAGCTTAATGCTCGGTGGCGTGATTGCGGTTGTGGCGCTGGCGATCCGTAAAGAGTGGCTGATCCCGGTCATGTGCGGCATTTTTATTGTCGAGAATGCATCCGTGATCCTGCAAGTCAGCTATTTTAAATACACCAAAAGGAAATACGGCGAAGGGCGAAGGATATTCCTGATGTCGCCGCTACACCATCACTATCAGAAAAAAGGCATTCACGAGGCGAAAATCGTGACACGTTTCTGGATTGTGGGGATTATTCTGGCGATTTTGACGCTTGCCACGTTAAAGTTGCGTTGAAAAAGGCCCTACTTTCTCCCTTCTTCCCTTTCCTCCCAAAACTAAAAGAGCCCCAATTCATGCGAATCGGGGCTCTTTGCTGGTTTTTAGTCTGTCGATATTGGGGTAATTTATTCTCTTATTTCAAGTAACATCTCATCAGTGATCTTATTCCTGTCTTTAAAATCAGCGACGGTTTCGGTGAACTCGTTTTGTAGGTTCTCCACATTCTGAAGATTTTTATAAACACCGTCGTAGATCTCATTCAACGACTTGTCGAGGTTCTGGACGTTGACATTCATATTCTCTGTTTCAATCTGACCAATCTTCTTAATCACGGCAGTCTCGCTGTTTTTCAAATCCTCGATCTCTCGCAGGATTTTCTCCATGGTCTTAAACTTTTCGATCTTATCCATAAGTCTTCTTCAAGATTGTTTTGATTGTAATATTTAAAATATCGTACCAAAGCGAATGTAGCTGGCGGTAAAATAACCGGATTCGCTCCTTTTCGATGTTATGAAAACAAAGCGCTCCGTATTATATATGCTGTTGATTTTTTCGCTATCAGCATCTCATATTTTAGCTCAAACTGCCAAAAAAACAACTTCCTGGAAAGGTTTTGAGAAAGTAGAATTCACATTTCAGGGCCGTGATGCGTGGTATGTGAAACCCAAAACGGCGATCGAAGGAAACCCATGGGTATGGCGGGCACATTTCCCCACATGGCACACAGATATGGACAGCATTTTGCTCACTCGGGGATTTCACGTGGCTTATGTCAACACCAACGACATGTTCGCGCATCCAAGAGCCATGCAGGTTTGGGACGCATTCTACGATTACTTGGTTAAAGAAGAGCATTTTGCCCCCAAAGTAGCTTTGGAAGGTGTAAGCCGGGGCGGGTTATATGTGTATGGCTGGGCAAAGCGCAATCCCGACAAAGTAAGCTGCATTTACGCCGAAGCACCCGTTGCCGATCCCAAAAGCTGGCCAGGTGGCAAAGGAAAGGGTAAAGGTTCACCCAAAGATTGGGAAGCCTGGAAGAAAATCTTCAATATGACCGAGGAGCAGGCCGCCAATTTCACGGATATTCCATTGGACGACCTCGGCGGGCTGGCATCCTTCAAAGTACCGATTATTCACGTTGTCGGTTTAAAGGACGAACACGCTCCCGTTGATGAAAATACCGGTTTATTGGTTAAAAATTACCTCGCATTGGGCGGTCCCGTGAGCGTGTACCCGATGACACGCGGCGAACAGACGCTCGAAGGTCACCATTTCCCCATCGAACATCCCGAATTTTTCACAAATTTCATTGAAGAGAACAGCGTTCCGGTGCAGAAGCCATTGCCACACACACCTTATATTACATTGAATAAAGGTTTAGGCAATGCGTTCGAAAAATTCCGGACATCTAAAAAGGGGACGGTGGCTTTCCTGGGGGGCTCCATTACCCATAATCCTGGCTGGCGGAACAAAACTTCCCAATATCTTCAGGAGCATTTCCCTGATGTCGAATTCACATTCATCGCTGCGGGCATTCCGTCGCTCGGGAGCACGCCGCATTCAATGCGTTTCAGTGCTGATGTGCTTGCCAAAGGAACGCCGGATTTGCTTTTTGTAGAAGCTGCGGTGAATGATCGCGGAAATGGATTTAGTGAAAAGGCGCAGATTAAAGCGTTGGACGGCATTTTGAGGCAAATGTATGCGGCTAACCCAAAGGCGGACGTCGTGATGATGGCGTTTGCGGAGCCGAAAAAGAATGACGATTATGACCAGGGCAAAGAGCCAATTGAAGTAGGCGTGCATGAACGCGTCGCAAAGCATTATGGCGCGGCTTACATTAATCTCGCCAAGGAAGTCTACGATCGCATCAAAGCAGGAGAATTTAGCTGGAAATATGATTTTAAAGACCTGCATCCATCACCCTATGGCCAGGAAGTGTATTCCCAAACCATTAAGGAAGTGCTGAAAATGGAATATCCGGTAACCGGCGACATTCAATTACCTGCTCCTATGGACCGTTTTAGTTACGACAAAGGCAGCTACCACAAACTCGAAGAAGCTAAAAACCTCAAAGGCTTCACGCTCGACCCCGATTGGAAACCAAAAGTGAAGTTCCAAACCCGCCCGGGCTTTGTAAACGTTCCAATGCTCGTCGGCGAAACGGCCAACGCATCCCTGGATTTTGAATTTAAAGGTCGCGGAGTTGGGATTGCCATTATTTCCGGTCCCGATGCCGGGAAAATCACCTATACCATCGACGGCAAAAAGCCGCAAACATTAGATACTTATACCCAATGGAGTAACCAGCTGCATTTGCCCTGGTATTTAATGCTCAACGATGAACTTCCGGCCGGGAAGCATAAGTTGCATTTGAGCATTTCGCCCGAGAAGAATGAGAAGAGTGAAGGCAATGCGTTGCGGGTTGTGCATTTTCTTGTAAATGAGTAAATAGCGTTTGTCATGCCGAATATGGCGGGCAGGAAGCTTAGTTTTCGATTGAAACCGGGAATGTGATCGTCGGAGATTTACCTCGGAAACAGATTCGGCAGGTTATACCAGCTCCGCTAGATTTCTGTCCCGACGTCTTCTTTCTGCATTCAACTCCCGCCTAATTCCGCCCTGTCTGCGTAGTGTAAGTACTCTCAAAAATCTTATCCGCATTACCGGCTTCAAAACCATCCCGGCGGTGTTTTCTTTTAATTTCACCAGCTGGAAGATTGGCAAATTCAGGTAGCACTTTGCGTTCCGCGAATTCGACGTAGGAACCGGAAATCCGTAGTTTTTCACCATTTGCAAACTCTGCATCCAGCATTTCGGCCACGGTTGCACTTTGTAGCAAACCTCCATCCGGGCTGATCTTAATCTTCCCGCCGGAAGTATTCAGTTTAATGCCGTGCTTTTCCAAAAATTCGTTGAATTGCGCGACTGTGTTATAGCCTTCGGGAAGGTTATGGACGCTGATCGTGAAATGGTTGAGATAATAGCGGTTGTAGATTACCCAAGCGGCATATTCGCTTTCTTTGAGCAGTGACTGATAATCCTCGACGGTGGGCGTACGCCATAGGGGCTGGTGCAGGAATGCGTCTACGGCGTCGCCATTGGCCAGGTCGAGGGAGTCGACAGGGTCGGTGGTGACTTCGTCGGTGTAGCTTCGGATGATTTGCTGGCTTTTCTCGGATAGGTCGTCTACGCGGAGTTCGCTTACGAAAATGCGTGGGTCGGTTTCGCGGGGTGGGCTATACCACCAGGCGTCGAGTTTTTTGCCTTCAAAGAAATAATGGTCGCGCTTCTCGTAACCGTAATCCAGGAAAATCTTTTCAAACGACTTCACCCCGAGTTGTGGAACGCCCATGGTACGGAATGCAATATGGTCGTTTTCGATCTCGTCGGCACTTTTTACAATGCCGTCGGTCACCATGGCATCCAGTATCACTCCAACATCGGGCACACGTTCCCTGTACCGGCGCATGAGGCCGTTCAAAACGATATCCAGGGCGGTTAGTTTGGCTGCTGACGTTCCCATATTTTTCAATGTTTGATGATTTGTGAAGAGTCTCTTGAGGTTAAATGCAGCTAAGATGTCAGCCTGAGGGAACGAGGCCGCCCGGCGGTCGAAGGCCATTTGCACTGTCAGGCTGACAACAGGAGTTTTATCCCTTCGACAATTCGGCCGATCTTACCTGGGCCGCGAAAATGCCTTTTTCGAGTGTTTTATCTAATTCGCCTGCTTCAAATTGCCGCAATGCAGCCTCGGTTGTGCCACCTTTTGACGCGACAGCCTTAATAAGATCGTCAAGTGATTTATCTGCTGTATTAATAAGGTGGTAAGAGCCCAACATGGTCTGCTTGACGAGCAATGCGGCTACCGATTCCTCAAATCCCATTTGTTTGCCAGCCTCGATCATCGCCTTCACCACATAAAAGAAATAGGCTGGCCCGCTTCCGCTCAATGCCGTTACTGCATTCAGTTGTTCTTCGTCTTCCAGGAACACCGAGCGGCCAGTAGCATTAATAAGGTTCTCGATTTTACGCAATTGATGGATATCTACTTCCGGAGAGGCCGAATAGGCTGTGATGCCCATTCCGAGCATAGCAGGCGTGTTAGGCATCGCGCGGATCACCGCTTTATGGTTCAATGCATGCTGAATACCTTCGATCGTCACACCGGCCATGATCGACAAAACTACCTGGTTGGGCTGGATAACTTCTTTCAGAGAACCGGCTACCGAAAGAAAATCCTGCGGCTTTACGGAAAGAATGATCAGGTCATATTCCCCGATCTGCGGACCGATAATGCCCGTGATAACGCCTGGCTGGAAGCTCGTAAGGCTTTCCATGCGGTCGGTACTTTTTTCAACGAGCAAAAAATCCTGGTTTTTGACAAGGTCAAATTTCAGAAAGGCGCGGGCGAAGGCCATACCCATATTGCCGCAGCCGATGATAGCGATTTTCATTTTAAACTAAACTAATGGTAAGGAACTCGGCGAATTACGCAACTTTTAAGGAATAATGGTCAATTCACCGGGGGATTGTTCATCCTTTGTCCGTCGCCGTTGCCGCGGTCGGCTTTTTGCGTGTTTGCAGAAAATGAAGACGCCCGATCATCAGGCACATGAGCAGCAGAAATTTCATAATGGCCCTTCGGAAAGTGTATTCGATATTCATCAATGTGAAGTGGTGCAGCATGATGAAGAAGCAGAAATAGAAAGCTATGAGCCAGACCAACGGCCAAAGTGCTTCTTTACGACGTGTAAATACCACATTGACAAGCCATAGGCCGAGAAAAATGTAAATAAAATAGCCCCAGTAGCCTGTATCGAAAAAGTATTTGTTCATCCCGTTCAGGATTTCCGTGGATTTTTCAATGGAATACAAACCTGTCCAATTGATCTGATCCTTCATGTCGGGTACCACTGGGAAGTAAAATTTGAAAAAGACCAAGTTCCACAATGCAGTAAAAAGTACACAAAAGCCAGCATAGCCTGCTGCATATCGAACGGATTGCACCAGAGATCCGGAAAACGAAAGGCCAGAAACGACTATTGCCACAGGAATAACCAATACGATCGTTTCCGTTCTCGACCAGCAGGCGGCAGCCATGAACATCGAACCAAGGATGAGATGTGGCGTTTTCTTCGAATCCAGAAACTCAATCGTGAAAATCATGGCTATTGCAAAGAAGACCGCATTAGAAAAGTCGGTTTGCAGCAAGAATGTATAGGCATAAAGCTCGGGAACAGTGACCAGTAGCAACACAAAAAAGCCAGCAAGCACCGGGCTGATTGTTTCACATAATTTGCTATATGTGAATATAAAAAAGGAGACGGTCAGAATGCCCAGCCAAAGTTGCCCGAATGGCAGCCCGATAGACCTGTAAATGACCTGCATCAACATCGTAAACGGCGCGTAATACGGCTGGGTTGATATAAACGCACGAAAATCGGAGCGGAAAAAGAAAGAGGAAACAATGTGGCCTTCCTTTATGGCTTGCTTAGCAACCAGATCAATTCCCACGATGGAATCGTAAGGCGTAACAGGAATGGCGTAGCTTCGCCATACACTGAAAAAAAGGAGGTAGCAAATGGCACCTAAAAAGATCGTTTCATAGACGTTTATCGTGTAGTGATATTCTGTAAAAACCTGCCGTAGCCGTTTAAACAGGCACGACAAATTAAGATTGACGGCCAGGGCGGTAACAGCGATAGCCAGATAAATGCTAAAAACGGTAAGCGTAATGTGAACCAGCTCTAACGCGAAAACCGGGATGGTGGAAATGAAAAAGCCAAGAATAATCGAAAGTGATATTTTTTGAGGAAACCTGCTGATAACCTCAAACTTGTCGATCAGGCCGAAGCCTATCAAGAATTGGAGCAGAAATATTCCGGCTAGAAGCATTTTTAATGTGTGTAAAGTGGATGTTATTGTTTGGAAGGCCGGTATGGCTGGTCGCTTTTGAAAAGCCTTACTATGGATTCCAGATCCGCCTTTGATTTTATTTTCGTGGGATAGCATTGTCCCTTCTGATCAATGAGCACGGCGCAATTCGCTTCGCGAAAATCAGGGCTATCTACGCACACAATCCTGACCTCGCTGTTCATATAAAACATATAAATGGGGTTTGTGAGCGAGAATGAGGAACTTTGCCTGATGTATTTTCGGATATAGGCGGCAGGCGGCGTCAGTAGTACCGGCTTTTGGGGTTTCATAAACTCCACCATGTATTTGGGGAGCATGTAATCGAGGCCAAACCTGTCGGCCATGAGTGTATCGAGCGAAACGGAGCGGGCACGATATTCTTGTTTGTATCTTTTTACCCGTTCGAAAACTTGTGCTCCCAGGAAACGCTGGACCAATAGAAATAACGCTAACGCCGCGACTGTCAGAAGTGTATGAAGAGTATAATCGGTTTTGTCAGAGGTGTTTATAAATGATTTTTTCTTTTGCTGCATTGCTTTTCCACGACTTGTTTGGACAAAGCAAGGGAATCGGAAAGTGTCCTCGAAAATTGATGTGCAAGCGTACCGGGCAAATGATCAAAAGGTCGTCGGCCAAAAATTTTGAAATGTTACCAGAACCGAGTTACTTATGTAATTGTCATTGCCGGTTCCCCGATTACCTATACTATATTGTAATACTCCTATTATGGCTATTAAAGTTGCTATTTCGCACAAGACCCGTTACAAATTTGACCGGAGCGTTTCTCTCTCCCCGCATATTTTCAGGCTTCGTCCTGCCCCGCATTCGCGTACGCCGATCGAAGGATATTCTTTGAAAATCACTCCGGAGAACCATTTTATCAATTGGCAGCAGGATCCTTTCGGCAATTATCAGGCACGGGTCGTTTTTCCCGAAAAAACGACGGAGCTAAGTATCGATGTGGAAGTGATCGCTAAAATGCAAGTAATCAATCCATTCGATTTCTTCGTGGAGGATTATGCGGATAAATACCCTTTCAAATATGAGGCAACACTGGAAAAGGAGCTCGGCCCTTATCTTGAACCCCGCGAGGCAGGGACGCTTTTGATGGATTTTATTCAAAATCTGAAAATTCAGCCGGATATTAAAATGGTCGATTTTCTGGTTTATCTCAATCAGGAGCTTTACAAAGCCATTCATTACAATATCAGGATGGAAGTGGGCGTGCAGACATGTGAGCAGACACTTACCATCCGCAGCGGCTCGTGCCGGGATTCAGCTTGGCTTTTGGTTCAGATTCTGAGGCATCTGGGCATAGCGGCGCGCTTTGTATCTGGTTATTTAGTGCAGCTTACCTCCGACATCAAGTCGCTTGATGGGCCATCGGGGCCGGAAGAGGATTTTACCGATTTGCACGCTTGGACTGAAGCATACGTTCCCGGCGCTGGATGGATCGGTCTGGATCCTACATCGGGGCTTTTTGCCAGCGAGGGGCATATTCCGCTCTGCTGTACCCCCGATTATGCCAGTGCGGCACCAGTTACGGGTGCTACGGATATTGCACAGGTTACTTTTGAATTCGACAATAAGGTCTTCCGCATTCATGAAGACCCGCGTGTGACCAAACCCTACTCGGAAGAGCAATGGGCTGCGATTATGCAGGTGGGATATGATGTTGAAAAGGATTTGCAGGAAGGCGACGTCCGGCTTACCATGGGTGGCGAGCCGACCTTCATTTCGATAGATGATTTTGAATCACCGGAGTGGAACACCGCCGCCGACGGGCCGTTGAAACGGCAATTGGCTTACGATCTAGCATTGAGATTGAAAAACCGCTTTGCCCATGGCGGATTGCTGCATTTCGGTCAGGGTAAATGGTATCCCGGAGAACTCTTTCCCCGCTGGCAATATGCGTTGTACTGGCGCAACGACGGTCTTCCGATCTGGAAAAACGATAATTTGATTACCAAAGAAGGGCAAACAAAATACACCTTCCGTGAGGCAGAAACTTTTACAACAGAGCTAACCAAATACCTCGGAATCGATACCAACAACATTACCCCAACCTACGAAGATCCCATTTATTGGGCCATGGAAGAGGGAAAAATTCCGGTGAATGTCGATCCGTTGAGGGTGAACCTTAAAGATTCGGTGGAGCGAAGGACTTTGGCGAAGCTTTTGGAAAAAGGTTTGAATAATCCGGCCGGTTTTGTGATCCCTGTCAAATGGGAAGAAAGCGGAAAGCATTGGACGAGTACAGCCTGGCAATTCCGCCGGGGTAATTGCTTTCTGATCCCCGGGAATTCGGCGCTGGGTTATCGTTTGCCATTGACCTCACTTCCTGAAATTGCCAAAGAGCACCGCGAACAGCCGGTGGAGCGCAGCCCTTTTGAAGATTTACCAACATTAGCGGATTACCAGCCCATTGTACAGACGCGGTATGGTTCGGTGGCATCGGCATATCAGTTGCCGCTGAATGCAGAGCCGGTTGACGATGATGAAGAACCGAAGAAAAAGAAGGAGGAAGAGCCACAAAATAGCCTGCTCTTCGATGTGCCGGTGATCAAAACCGCGATTTGCGTGGAAGAACGCGACGGCATTATTTACATTTTCCTCCCACCAACCGATTACCTCGAACATTACCTCGACCTGATGGCTTCAATCGAAGCGACCGCTGAAAAGCTGAAAATGCCGGTCAGGATCGAAGGATATCCGGCACCTTCTGATTACCGGGTACAAAAGCTGATCGTTACACCTGATCCGGGTGTTATTGAGGTAAATATCCATCCTGCCAAAAATTGGACGGAACTGGTGGATAATATCAGCGCGTTGTATGAAGAAGCATTCTTTTCGAGACTAGGAACCGACAAGTTCATGGTCGATGGCCGGCATACCGGCACCGGCGGCGGTAACCATGTGACGATCGGAGGTGCCAAACCGGCCGACAGCCCGATATTACGCCGTCCCGATCTCCTCCGGAGCCTTTTGACCTACTGGCAGCACCATCCGGCACTGAGTTACCTTTTTGCAGGACCATTTATCGGCCCTACGAGCCAGGCACCGCGTATTGATGAGGGGCGCGACGAGCGCCTTTATGAAGTTGAAATTGCATTCGATCAGATTCCCGAACATGGTGAAGTACCGTTCTGGATGGTCGACCGTATTTTCAGGAACCTGCTTGTCGACATCACCGGCAATACCCACCGCTCGGAGTTTTGTATGGATAAGCTCTATTCACCCGATTCATCGACCGGCAGGCTGGGCATTCTCGAGTTCCGGGCATTCGATATGCCGCCGCACAAGCATATGAACCTCGTGCAGACGCTACTGATACGTGCGCTCATCGCGAAATTCTGGAAGGAACCTTACAAGCATAAGTTGATCCGCTGGGGCACCGAGCTCCATGACCGTTTCCTTTTGCCGCACTTCGCATATCTGGATATGGTGGATGTGGTGAACGATCTGAAGGAGGCGGGATATAAGTTCGATATCTCCTGGTTCGATTCATTCTTTGAATTCCGTTTTCCGCATTATGGCGGCATAACGGTAGACAATATTCAGCTTGAACTACGACTCGGCATCGAGCCGTGGCATGTTTTAGGAGAAGAATTGTCGAATGCAGGAACGGCGCGGTTTGTGGATTCCTCGCTTGAAAGATTGCAGGTAAAAGTGAGTGGTTTTGTGGAAGGAAGGCATATTTTAGTTTGCAACGGTTGCCGCGTACCGCTGCGGAGCGCAGGCATTAAGGGGGATTATGTGGCAGGTATCCGCTATAAAGCGTGGAACCCGCCGTCGGCATTGCACCCCACGATCGGGGCCGACGCGCCGCTGACGTTTGATATTGTGGATACCTGGAATAACCGTATATTGGGAGGTTGTACCTATTTCGTTTCGCATCCCGGCGGGCGTAGTTTCGATACTTATCCCGTGAATAGTTTCGAGGCCGAATCGCGTAAGATCAGCCTTTTCCAAGGATTCGGGCATACACCCTCGGCGAGCCGTGAGGTGCCGGTGATGGAGAAAATTACTTCCGGCGTATCACGTTTTGTCGCCGAAACGAAAAAGGAAATGAAAGGCGATACACCTATTGAACTTATTAATCCGGAGTATCCCAATACTTTGGATTTACGTAAATACTGGAAATCGAAATAGATTATCAGTAATAACCCTGTTTTTGATACATGCTTACCGAGGCTTCCGTGAACCTGTTACAATCTTACCAAGCTGGCCTGACTTCCTACGATGAGGTGCTGGATACCAACGGAAAATTGAAGCCGCACTGGCGCGCGCTTTTTGCTACGCTGGAAAAGCTCGGTATCGGGGAGCTTAAAAACAGGAATCAGGAGATCATAAGTAAATTGCGGGAAAATGGGGTAACCTACAATGTCTACGGAAGCCCCGACGGCATGAATCGCCCCTGGCAGCTTGACCCCATTCCGTTTCTGATCGAACAAAAAGAATGGAATGGCATCTCAAAAGGCTTGCAGCAGCGGGCGATACTGCTGGATTTGATCTTAAAGGATTTATACGGCCCTCGTAACCTGGTGAAGGATGCGATTATCCCCGCCGAACTGGTTTTCGAAAACACAGGCTTTTTTCGTCCCTGTATCGATATCAAAGTCCGCGGCCCCCGGCAATTGACCCTGTTTGCGGCCGACATGGCCCGCGGGCCGGATGGTCAGATGTGGGTTGTCGATAACCGGACGCAGGCGCCTTCAGGTTCGGGATATACGCTCGAAAACCGCATTGTAATGAGTAAGCTCCTGCCCGAGTTGGCCGACGGCATGTATGTGAGCAAACTCTCGCCTTTTTTTAACAGTATACAAAATACGGTACTGAGGCTTTCCGATAAAAGCAAGGATGCTCCTAACATTGTTTACCTCACACCCGGACCGGGAAACGAAGCATATTTTGAGCACGCATACCTGGCTTCGTACCTGGGTTACACGCTTGCGCAGGGCGACGACTTGCTCGTACGCAATGGCAGTGTTTGGTTGAAGTCCATCGATGGCCTGCAAAAGGTAGATGTTATCATCCGCCGTGTTGACGATGAATGGTGTGACCCGTTGGAATTGCGGGAGGACTCGCGCCTCGGCGTGCCTGGACTTCTGCAGGCGATCCGCCTCGGGAATGTGCAGGTCATAAATCCGCCGGGATCGAGCGTGTTGGAAAATCATGCTTTTCTGGCATTTATGGGGAATATATGCCAGTATTTTCTGGGAGAAAAGCTGCTGATGCCAAATGTAGCGACCTGGTGGTGCGGGCATCAGAAAGAGCTGGATTATGTGTTCGACCATTTCGACGAGCTAATTATCAAGAAGGCCAACCGGAAATCGAGGTTCAGCTCTATTTACGGGCGGATGCTGACGAGTGCCCAAAAGGCGGAGTTGAAAGCGATGATCGCCCAACGACCACACGACTTTATCGCCCAGCAGGAGGTAAGTCTTTCCACTACACCTTCGTTGATAGACGGAGTCCTTGAACCACGTTACGCGGCTCTGCGGGCATTTATGGTGGCCGACGAAAATGGCTATCACGTAATGCAAGGCGGGCTTACGCGCAGTTCGGCGGTGAAGGACCGGTTTGTAATCTCCAACCAGCAAGGCGGCTTTTCAAAAGATACATGGATCGTTTCCGACAAATCGGACGAGCCACAGGAAAGGATCGTGCTGAACACCCCGGCGGCTGTGAACAAGCACATTTCGCTTCCTAGCCGGAGCGCCGAAAACCTGTTTTGGGTCGGGCGCTATTGCGAGCGGGCCATGGCGGTGATCAAGTTCATGAATATTACCATTAACGTGCTCAACCTTGACCGTAATTTCGGCGGATCGGCGAAGCAGGAGCATATCAAGGTACTTTTGCAGTCTCTTACACACGTTTCATCGACTTACCCCGGTTTTCTGGATGGGGATGAAAAGCTGAATGAACCTTATAAAGAGATCATCGCATTGATTTCAGACCATTATCGTCCGGGAACCATTGCTTCCAACATCGGCTCGTTCCTGAGTGCGGTGGGAGCTGTGCGTAACCAGTGGGAGCTGGAAATATGGCGGATCGTGGATTTGATCGACAATGGTTACCACGAGATCCGGAATGCGTCGCATATGAACAGTACCAATATTCAGCGGACGCTCGATGGATTGTTCAATAATATGTTCACGTTCCTGGGCGTCATCGCAGAAAGTATGCCGCGGGATAACAGTTATTTGTTGCTCGAAACAGGAAAACTAATTGAAAGGATATTATCACGGATTAGCGTGATACAGTCCAACTTTGGCGTGGGGCGCAGCATGGCAGTGGAGAATGAGCTGATCGAAGCGACTTTGATCAACCATCATATGCTCGTGAACTACCGGCAGATCTACAAGTCGCATCTGAGTGTGGAGGCGATGCTGGATATGATTTTGCTCGAAACGCGATTGCCGTACTCGCTGGCTTATATGCTCGATGAATTGCAGAAAAATCTCAGTGAATTACCGGCGACCACACGGGGCGAGCGATTGAATGAGGCCGAGAAACTGGCATTGCGGGCTTCTACGCTGATCAAATTGTCGAATATCCAGGATTTAACTAAATGCAATGCCTACGACGAGCGCGAGGAGCTTTTCAACCTGCTCGCTGAAGTGGCACGGCTGATGGGGTCGGTATCCATTTATCTGACCAACCAGTATTTTAGCCACACATTGATACACCACTCTTTTGAACCGATAGACTACGATACGGATGAAGTATAAGCTGATTCACAAAACGGAATATAAATACGCGGAGGCTGTCAATAATTATCACAGTCTGTTGTGTTTGACGCCGCGCGTGCTGCCCGACCAGCTTTGCCAGGATTTTAGTATCAAAATAACGCCTGAGCCGACTCAAATCAGCGAGCGCGTTGATTTTTACGGCAATACCACGCACTACTTTTCCCTGCATTCCCCCCATAAAACGCTGACAGTGCTTACTACGGCGATCGTGGAACGTTTGCAAGAGCGTACGGGCTCGCTGTTCATTCCGTCGTCGGTAAAGAGCGGGGAGGCACGGGAGCGGCTGATGGGTGATCGCGCGTTGAAGATTTCGGTTTTGGAATACACGTTACCGAGCCCGCTCGTAAAATGGGATGCCGATATCAGGGCATTTGCGAGCGACTGCTTTGACGACAATGTGCCTTTGTACGAATGCATTGCCAGGCTTTGCCGGAAGATTTATACCGAATTCAAGTTTGTGGCTGATTTCACGACGGTAAATACGCCCATCAAGGAGGTTCTGGCTGCAAAAAAGGGCGTTTGTCAGGATTTTTCGCATTTGGCCATTGCTTGTATCCGGAGTTTCGGTTTTGCGGCGCGCTATGTGAGCGGGTATCTCGAAACACTTCCGCCGCCTGGGAAGCCCAAGTTACAGGGCTCCGACGCCTCGCACGCGTGGGTCTCGGTATTTGTACCCGATTACGGCTGGTGCGATTTCGATCCGACCAATAATGTGGTGCCCGGGGAGCGACATATTGTCACAGCCTGGGGGCGTGATTACAGCGACGTGCCGCCATTAAAAGGCATCATTTTCAGCTACGGTAAACATACGCTCACGGTAGAAGTAGATGTGATCCCGGTATAATATTGCATCCGGCCGTATTTGCGACGTTTTTAACAGAATGGTTCTCTGAAAGAATTTGAGAATTGAGCGTTGTTCTCTAATTTTACCAGATCATTTTGAAATAAGTATACAGAACCTCTTTTAATGTAACCGCGCAGGTCGGTCTGTTATAGATGAAATGATTTTGCGGTTGGTTTCTTCTAAGAATTAATAATTATCAGAATTACGAATGAAAGAATTAGCATTTAGAGATGCCATTCGCGACGCTATGTCGGAAGAGATGCGCCTTGACAAGAGTATTTTTTTGATGGGGGAAGAGGTTGCGGAATACAACGGTGCTTATAAGGCGAGTCAGGGAATGCTCGATGAGTTCGGTCCCGACCGTGTGATCGATACGCCTATTGCGGAGCTTGGCTTTGCGGGGATTGCGGTAGGAGCTGCCGGAAACGGCCTGCGCCCGATCGTCGAGTTCATGACGTTCAACTTCTCGCTGGTAGCGATCGATCAGATCATCAACAGTGCTGCGAAAATTCTTTCAATGTCAGGAGGCCAGTACGGCTGTCCGATCGTTTTCCGTGGACCGACCGGTAATGCTGGTCAATTAGGTGCACAGCATTCGCAGAACTTTGAAAACTGGTTTGCGAACACACCTGGTTTGAAAGTGGTGGTTCCTTCAAACCCTTACGATGCGAAAGGCCTTCTGAAATCGTCTATCCGCGACAACAACCCGGTGATCTTTATGGAGTCGGAGTTGATGTACGGTGATAAAATGGCTGTCCCTGAGGAAGAATATCTTATTCCACTTGGGAAAGCGGACATTAAGCGCCAAGGTAAAGACGTAACCATCGTTTCTTTTGGTAAAATGATCCCTCGCGTGGTAATGCCGGCGGTGCTTCAATTGGAAAAAGAAGGGATCGATGTAGAAGTGGTAGATTTGAGAACGGTTCGCCCTATCGACTATCCCGCTGTCATCGAATCCGTTAAGAAAACAAACCGTTGCGTGGTGGTAGAAGAAGCGTGGCCCCTGGCGTCCATTTCTTCTGAAATCGCTTACCACATCCAACGCCATGCATTCGATTATATGGATGCGCCGGTGATCCGTGTCACCAGCCGCGATGTACCTCTTCCATATGCGCCGACGCTCATTGAAGAGATCCTGCCAAACGTGAAGCGCACGGTGGACGCAGTGAAATCGGTCCTTTACAAATAATCCCCAGAGATTTATAACAAAGCCATTACCGTATCAGGTTTTGGCTTTGTTGGTTATAGCCCCTGATATCAGTGTTGGTAAGTTTCTTATTTGAAAGTGGTTATTAATAAATACTATTCCGAAAATAGGCAGAATACTAGTACTTTTGTGCTTTGAACGCCTCCCTGATGTAGACCAACAAATCAATTCAGATTATGCAAGAAGAACGAACAAGATATTCAGAGGAAGAGTTAAAGGAGTTTGAGGAGCTGATCCGTGGGAAACTGGAAGCGACAAGAAGTGAGCTCGATTACATTAAAACAGGACTTAGTAAAAAGAACGATAGTGGCACGGACGTAACAGCCGGAGCAGCCAAATTAGTGGAAGATGGGGCAGATGCCAGTGAAAGGGAAAATTTGAGCCAGTTGGCCGCACGTCTCCAAAAATATTCGGTACAGCTCGAAAACGCGCTGATCCGCATTAAAAACGGCACTTACGGTGTTTGTATTGATACGGGCAAACTGATTCCGAAAGAGCGTTTGCGCATCGTACCGCATACACAGCAAACTATCGAAGCGAAGCTTAGAAGAGCCAGCTGATATTTATCGAATCAAACGCATGACAGGCTATTCCGGAGCGGGGTAGCCTGTTTTGTTACTTTCACGCTGAATGGACCCGGATGGTCGAAGCGTTTTCGGGTATGGACGTCTTCGACTGCGCTCAGACTGACATGGGCGTTTTCGGGTATGGACGTCTTCGACTGCGCTCAGACTGACATGGGCGCTTTAGGGTATGGACGTCTTCGGCTGCGCTCAGACTGACATGGGCGCTTTCGGGTATGGACGCCTTCGGCTGCGCTCAGACTGACATGGGCGTTTTCGGGTATGGACGTCTTCGACTGCGCTCAGACTGACATGGGCGTTTTCGGGTATGGACGTCTTCGACTGCGCTCAGACTGACATGGGCGCTTTCGGGTATGGACGTCTTCGACTGCGCTCAGACTGACATGGGCGCTTCTTCATTCCGCTTCGCTTCCCAATACTTCCCGAAACACTTCCATCAGTCCTTCGGATGGCTCCTGGCCTTTGTTTTTCGTTTTAAAATATTCCTGAAATAACTTTTCCATGCTCAGCGAAAGATCCACCTCCGAGGAAGTATCTGCAACCTCGCTTTTTTTGATCTGCGGAATAATCTGGATTATCCCTGAATGGGCCTCTATTAGCCGCTTTTTATCGGAAGCTTCGAGGTAATTATCGGAAATGATGGTCAGCTCAACCAAATCTTCCTGATGTTCAGCAAGCCATTCAATGGCTTCATCGATGCTGTGGAAGCTTTTACGACGAAGTTTCTTGCCTTTCAAAAGCTCAATAGGCTTGTAACCGACCAGTTTTCCTGCTTCCGCTTCGATCAGGATCACATATTTCGTTTGATTGGCTTCCGAAAAGCTGTATGCCAACGGGCTGCTTGAATATACCACCGGGGCGGGCACCTTATCCACCTGATGAAAGCGGTGCAGATGACCTAAGGCAATGTAATGCACCTGCTTTGGGAAATTTTCGGTGTAAATGGCTTGTGCACCGCCAATATGCAGGATCGGACGCTCGTCGTCAGGTTCTTCGGGCATGGGGCCGCCTTTTTGCATGACGAACAAATGGGTTGCAAGGAGGTTGAAGCCTTTATCGTCGAGATATTCGTCGGCCAGATGTTGCCAATGTTCCTGCAAATGCACGCGTAGGGCTTCTTCTGATTCCTCTACACCGAGGAAGGTTTTTAGGCGTTGCTCATTTGCATAAGGTGTGTGCAGTATGCGTAATGGAAAAGAAGCATTCGGAAGATTGATTTCAATAAATCCGGGCGCTGTCTTGGCAATATCCACTTTTCCTTGCGTGCAAAACGGCTTCACTTCCGTATTCGGAAACCCGACGAACAGAATACCGCATACCTTTGCGAGCGCGTCGGGCACCTGAATGCGTTCGGGGGAATCGTGGTTGCCTGCAATGGCGATCACTGCGCGGGTGCCATTGGCGGAAAGCCGGTGCAAAGTGCTGTACAAAAGTTCAGTAGCTTCGGACGACGGGTTGAAATTGTCGAACAAATCGCCCGCAATCACAATCGCGTCGACCTGCTCGCGCTCGGCAATTTCGCAGATTTCTTCCATCACAAAGCGTTGCTCGTCGAGGCGGGAGAAGTTGTCGAGCTTTTTGCCGATATGCCAGTCGGCGGTGTGTAGTATTTTCATCCGTGTCATTAATTTAGCGAAAATAACAGATCATTTTTGAAGTTTTGAAATATCCAGACGAGCGTTCAAAGGCATTTGCCGGGATTTTTTTGCTGCTGCTGTCAGCCATAGCAGCTGGTATTTGCGGGTGCGGGCCTAAATCCGGCAAGCCTGGCGCGGGTGGTATCGCCATTTCATTTGACGACCATTTCATTAAAGAGTGGTACGAATTGCGGCCATTATTCCAGAAGTACAACGCGAAAGTGACTTTTTTCATTACCTGTCCCGACAGTCTGAATGCGGAAGAGGTGGCCATGTTAAAAGAACTGGAAAAGGAAGGGCACGAGATTGGCTTCCATGGCACAGTTCACGCCAAGTCGACTGAACTAATGGCCGCAGGCGGCCCGAAGGGATACATTGAATCCGAAATCGAGCCGGGTTTGCGCTACATGAATGCGGCAGGCTTTCAACCGACTTCGTACGCTCACCCGGGCGGGAATCACAACGATCGCGTCGATTCGGTGCTTTTAGCCAAGGGCTTTACTATTTTGCGTGATGTCGCGATTTCGAGAAGGAAATACAATGGGTTCCAGTTTTACGCGTGGCCGCCGCGATGGATGAATACTATCTTCTATCCGTTTGAGGCAGAACAAAAGGTCGATGCATTAATAATTGACATGGATGAAGTGGCAGAGGAAGAGATTACCGAGGCTATTCAAAAGGCGAAAGAAACGGGCACTGCATTGATGGTTTTCGGGCATGAGCCGTTGTACGGAGCCCCACAGAACGGCGAATACGGCTTCAATGTAAGTTTCCTGGCCGTAACCCTGCGCGAGGCACAGAAGCAAGGCCTTCGATTTTACACGATGTCGGAGTTACCGAAAATCCGATAGCTATCGGCCGAATTTACGGTCTTTGTAAGCCAGTAGCGGTTTTTCGATATAGTTGTAAGAAAAAGTAGCTACCGCAACAGATCCGATAAAACTCAGAATATAGAGCACGATCTGATAAACAGCCCCTTCCCATTTCGGAGAATACATCATTAGCAGGTTGATCACCACCACAATCACTGCCACGTGATAAAGGTACAGACCATAGGAAATCTTGCCCAAATGATTCATCACCGGGTGGCCCAGGTGTATGATCGTATTCGGATTACAGGAAACATTCAGCACGAAGAATGCGAAGAAAAGCGCATATACTTCAAGAAAGCCAAAGAAATGCACGCCGGAAAAAAACAATGCGAGCAGGATCGCGTAGGCGACGATTTGCACATCTTTTCTGAAAATGAAATTCAGGATTTGAGTTTTATCCTTGTAAACCAGCCACGCGCAGAAACCGCCTAATGCCATTGTCTGGATACGGAACTGCCCCAGGAACGTAGTAATCATCGATTTGCGCGTTTCTTCCGAAGGATCAACCATTTCAATCCCCAGATAAAGCAATGCGGCCGTCAGCAAAAGGAAGAATAGTAAGATCGGAATGCGCTTTTTAGGATACTTGATCAACCAGGGCCAGAGGTAGTAAAATTGCTCCTCCACGCCAATAGACCACGTTTGTGCACACCAGTAGGGCAAATCGTAGAGGACGAACGCAAAGTTTGGCAATACTAATAGCAGAAGCGTAAGCCGCTCGGGCAGATTGACAGTGAGCTTTTCTTCAATGCCTGGATAATCGAAAATAGGAATATGTGGAAAAACAAAGAATGAGAGCCCGATGATCAGAAAGTAAATGGGCCAGATTCGGAATACGCGGCGCAAATAGAACTTTTTGGCATCGACATTCCCAAAACGACCACGCTCTTCGAGCAACAGATAGGTAATGAGAAACCCGCTCAATACAAAGAATAATCCAACACCAAGTCTGCCAGCGTGTTGTATAATGGGGATGTCATATACATGGGCAATACCCAATGCATGCTTAGCTTGCTCGAGATGGTGAAATACCACCAGCGATGCCGCAATAGCACGGATACCGTTCAGATTCGGGAAATAGCGCTTTTTTTTGTCCACCACCGAGCTTATTATTCAAACCAGGCCATCCATTTTCCCTGCACTTTCATGACCTGTTCGATCAGATCGCGAACGGCCCCACGGCCTCCGTTTTTCGGGGAAATATAATCGGCGATGGCGAGGATTTCATCAGCCGAATCGGCCGGGCATGCGCCCATGACGCTGGTGCGCATGACTTCGTAATCGGGCAGGTCGTCACCCATGAATACAATCTCGTCTTCGGTAAGGCTGGTTTCGGCAAGATATTTTTTGAAAACGGGCAGCTTACCGTCAGGTGAAGTACCGATAAAAATGTCGGTCACTCCAAGGTATTCAAGACGTTTACGGACGCCTACCTGGCTCTGTGCGGAAATAATGGCAACGCGATAGCCCATTTTAATCGCCCGGTTGATGCCGTAGCCGTCGCGTACATTGAAAATGCGGGGCTGCTCGCCAGTTTCAAGGGCGATGACGCTTCCGTCGGTCATGACGCCGTCTATATCGAAAATGAAGGTAGTAATGCGCTTGAAACGTTCCGTTAGAGTCGAATTCATGAATAGCCGAATTGTGAATCCTGCAAATATAGCCTAACTTTTTTCGGGACGGTGCGGCATCGTATTATTTTGAAATGTAGAGGTTGCGGATCTTATCGGTGAGCAGGCGGTAAATTTCGGTATAATCCTCGTTGGTTTCTTGTAAATATTCGAGATGACGTGCCGTTGTCTTCCAGTCGCCACGCCTCGCCGGACCGGTCTGTCCGATCGATGGGTCGTCGGATAACATAGCTTTATAAATGGTTGTCTGGATGAGTGGTTTCAGCAGGTCGAATTTGAGCTGTTCCCGTTCGAGGAGGTCGTGCGAGATGGTCAACATGTAATTGGTGAAATTGCTGGCAAAAACGGCTGCTACATGCAAAATAAAGCGCTCATCAGAATCCATCCGTGTTACATTATTGCTCACGCTCGATGCGAGCTGCATTAATTTAGCTTCTATCAATTCATTTCGCGATTCAATGCAGAAGGGCAGTTCGCTGTAATCCATCTCGACCCCCTTGGTGAATGTCTGCAAAGGATAAAAAACGCCCGTGTGAACATATACGTCGCTATAAATCTCCACAAGTTTCTGAAATTCAGCGAGCGAATGTGTACCCGAGGTGTGTACAAGGATCACTCCTTCCGGGAGTACAATGCGTTGGATGATGCTCTCGATAGCATCGTCCGTCACTGCGACCACGATTATCTCGGCCTCGCTTTCGGAGAAATTGAGATCCGGCTGGATATTGGTGTCATACATTGACGAAGCCAGCTGACGCGCCTTTTGCGTATCGCGGCTATACACCTCACAAATCCAGTGCCCGGCGTCCTCAAATGCCTGCGCCAGATGCCAGGCCACGTTACCCGCGCCGATGAAAGATATTTTCAATTATCTATCCAATTTTCAAGCTGAATATCAGCCAGGTTTGCAAAATCTTTATGTTTCTGGTCGCCAGAATTAGATTATATCTCAATGCGGTCGTGCATTGATCTGAAATGTCTGCTGCATAGCGTTTTCAGTTGTTATTCATGCTAATATAATGCTTTTCGCCGACACAGGAGGCAGGGCATGCCGATACGTCAATGCACCACCGGTGCCACTTGCTCAGGCGTAGTAATCCCCGAGGGCAGCTCCATAATGCGCATGTTCCGGAAATGGATTTCGGCACCTTCGGCTTCCAGGCAGATGTAGCCCTTCTTGCGCTCGGAGGCGCGGAGGCCGTTGACGAACTTACCGTTCACCGAGAGTTTTACGGTGCCGTCCACGGCTACGACCACATACTTGTTCCATTCTCCTTTGCCTTTGCAGCGTTTTTCGAGGGATTTGCTGCGGATGCCGCGCGGATTGTCCGGAATCGCGGTCATACCCATGGTTGGAAAAAGTTCGCCGTGAACGTAATCGTCGGTAGCGTTGTGTTGCGGGGCGTAGTCCAGTTCGAGCATTTGTACTTCTATGGCTTTGGTCAACGGGTCGTGCTCCTGGGGCGTTCCTTCACTCCATATGAATACGCCCGAGTTGCCGCCTGCCTCCATATGTTTCCATTCCACTTCGAGGATGAAATTTTCGTATTGCCGATCGGAGCGCATGACGCCTATAGGTTTGCCGGAACAGATCAAAGTCCCATTTTTAACCTTCCACGTATCTTTGGATGTGTTGACATCCACCCAGCCGTTCAGGTTTTTACCATTAAACAGCTGAACGAAAGATAATTGATCGTTACCTTGGGCTAACAGCCTGCTACCGTACATAGTAAAGAGCAACAATATTGCCAGTTGTACGGGCGTATGGCTTAATTTCTTACCTGTATCCGCTAATATTGTGAAAAAGACTTCATTCATCGCTCTGCTGACTAAATTCTTCATTTAAACGAATGGTTCGACCCATGAAAATTTTAAAAGTACTGGTTGTCGCTTTATTACTGAATGCCACTGTCACACACGCGCAAAACACATCCCCGATCGCAGCAGGCGTCGATATCGGAGCTGGTTTTGGCAGCAACGAGTTGGCTCCTTCACTGATGTATCATGAGGAATTAGGTTCTCAAAGGTTACCCTGGTTGCGTATCGGGCTTGGTTTTCGGGCTTGGGGATATTCCGCTGGCAGGACAAATCTGGAAACCGAGCGCATCGCAGGGGTAAAAGATTACCTTGAATACCGGAATGTGTCAATCAACGGGGTGAGCTTTCTCGCAGGCATCAGTATGACTTTCTGGAAGTTTGATATCGGGGTCAATACAGACCTTTTGGGGCTGACTTACGGAACAAAAAGACATGGGTACTATGAGAAGGGCACTGTGGAACGGCCTGGCACCGGAGCACGGTATTACGACAAGTGGTTGAGTACCAAGCCGACCTTGTTTAACGCTTTGCCTCTGGCGCTTCGCGATAACAGCGGGCAGTCGGAAGCATTTGTGCGGTTCAGGGCGGGAAGAAGCCTGGGCTTGAAACTCGGTTATGTTTACGGAAGGGTTACTTACACGACCAGAAAAATCAACGATTTAAATGTTTACCTCGATAACAGCCAGCGACATGTGTCCACAGTTTACGGCCTGCCTTACGTGGCGTTGGCCTTTGCGGTGGGGCAATAACAAATGAATTTCTCAAACATACTTGTAATTCAATTTGTTAAACTCTATATTTGCACTCCCATTTTGCGATGGACTGTCTTGTTACAGTGTAAATAATTGAAAATCAATTTAATTTTTTTGTTAATCGTGGATACGTTAAGCTACAAAACCATCTCGGCGAACAAAAACACAGTAAACAAGGAGTGGATTGTTGTGGATGCTGAAAATGCAATTCTTGGTCGTTTGGCCAGTGAAGTTGCTAAAATTATCAGAGGCAAACACAAAGCAAGCTACACTCCTCATGTGGATTGTGGAGATAACGTAATTGTTATCAACGCCGATAAAATCAAGTTGACAGGTAAGAAAATGACGGACAAAGTTTATGTTCGTCACACAGGTTACCCAGGAGGTCAACGCTTCCAGACTCCCCGTGAGTTGCTCGAAAAACACCCTGAGCGTGTGATTGAGAAAGCCGTAAAAGGTATGCTTCCAAAGAACCGTTTGGGACGTCGTTTATTTACAAACCTGTTTGTTTACGCTGCTGCAGAACATCCGCACAGCGCTCAGCAACCAAAGCAAATCCAATTGTAATTCATGGAAGTGATCAACACAATAGGTAGAAGAAAAACAGCCGTTGCGCGTATTTACATGACGCCTGGCAAAGGAGATATTAAAGTAAACGGTCGCGATTACAAAGAATATTTTCCATTTGAAGTACATCAGATCGTTCTTCAGCAGCCGTTTGCTGTTATCAGCGGAGGAAACGGTTATGATCTTAAAGTAAACGTAAGAGGCGGTGGTATTTCAGGACAGGCGGAAGCAATCCGCATGGCTGTTTCCCGTGCGCTTTGCGAATATAACGGAGAATTCCGCCCGGCACTGAAAAAAGAAGGATTTCTTACCCGTGACCCACGTATGGTTGAGCGTAAGAAATACGGACGTGCCAAAGCCCGTAAGAGATTCCAGTTCTCGAAACGTTAAGAGTTCAAAGCGGTCCGCCGCGTGGTTTAGAGTCCATGAGTTCAAAGTAGGATTGTCTTTAAACTTAAAACTAAAATTGTCCAGACGTCGCTTATCGTGCCCGATGCTTCGTGCTGCGTAACAAGTCAAAAAAATATTTTCTAATCAAATTCGGCAATGGCACAAATAGAATACAAAGAACTATTGGATGCAGGTGTCCACTTTGGTCACCTTACCCGCAAGTGGGATCCACGTATGGCTCCATATATCTTCATGGAGAAGAACGGGATTCACATCATTGACCTGAACAAAACTTTGAGCTGCCTCAACGACGCTGAAGCCGCTCTGAAACAAATCGTTCGTTCAGGACGTAAGATCATGTTTGTTGCTACTAAAAAACAAGCACAGGAAATCGTAACGGAAGAGGCAAAACGCCTTAAAATGCCTTACGTGACCGATCGCTGGTTGGGCGGTATGCTTACAAACTTTGGCACGATTCGCAAGTCTTTGAAAAAAATGCAGACTCTTGAGAAGATGCTCAAAGACGAATCCACGGTTAGCAATATAGCGAAAAGAGAACGCCTGATGCTTACACGTGAAAAGGACAAGCTGGAAAGAGTACTAGGTGGTGTAGCAGACCTTACTCGCCTTCCCGCAGCACTTTTCATCGTTGATGTAAAACGCGAGCACATTGCGGTTTCAGAAGCAAAAAGATTGAACATCCCCATTTTTGCAATCTGTGACACCAATTCAAATCCTGAATTGGTTGATTTCCCAATCCCATCAAATGATGATGCTTACAAAGCGATTTCGTTGGTTACACTGGCGATCGGTAAAGCTATCGAAGAAGGTTTGATGGAACGCAAGCAAGATAAAGACGACCAGCGCCTGGTAGAAGAAGAAGAAGCGAAACGTTTGGCCGACAAAGGTGAAGAGGCAGCAGCGCCTCGCGCCGAAGTAGCCGCGGAAGCTGAGGTTGCTGAAAGTGACGAAGAGTAAAAAGGGCAATATGGTCTAGTTTTCAATGACTCGCCATACTTGACATATACCGTAGCCCATGGCCTCTTGCTATGGGCTACATTTTTTTAAAATTCTCGAGACCGGATTCTTTAACTGTTTGATAATCTTCGGTTAAAGGATTTATCGCCACAAAACATTAATACATAATATTTATCACGATCATGGCAATTACCGCACAAGATGTAAACAAACTCCGCCAGATGACCGGCGCGGGCATGATGGATTGTAAAAAAGCCCTGCAGGAAGCAGATGGCGATTTCGACAAAGCCGTTGATATTCTCCGTAAGCAAGGACAAAAAGTAGCCGCAAAACGTGCTGACAACGCAGTATCGGAAGGAACTGTTCTGATCAACATCAGCGCGGATGGTAGCAATGGTAAGCTCGTTGCCCTGGCATGCGAAACGGAACCTGTTTCCAACGTAGAGGATTTCAAAAACCTTGCGCAGTCTATTCTTGACAAAGCAGTAGCGGATAACATCGCTGACAAAGATGCCCTTTTGGCTGCAATTTTGGCAGACGGTCGTCCGGTAAGCGAGCACATGATCGAGCTTACCGGTAAACTGGGAGAGAAACTGGAAATCAGCGCTTACGAAAATCTTTCAGCTGACCAGGTTGTGCCGTACATCCACTCTAACGGTAAATTGGGCGTATTGGTCGCATTCACCGGCGTAAACGGAGCGGATGTTGCTGAACTGGGCAAAGACGTGGCTATGCAAATCGCTGCTATGAAGCCTGTTGCTTTGGATAAAGATGGCATCGATGCTGCTACTATCGAGCGCGAAATCGAGGTGGGTAAAGAACAGGCTCGTGCAGAAGGCAAGCCGGAAGCAATGCTTGAGAAAATCGCTCAGGGGAAACTTCAGAAGTTTTACAAAGACAGTACCCTGTTGAACCAGGAGTTCGTAAAGGATTCTTCATTGACTATCCGTCAACTGTTGGAAAAAACCGCGAAAGGTTTGACAGTATCTTCATTCAAACGTGTAGCGATCGGCGGATAAGCCATTCTTCATAAAATATCTTGACAACGCCTGGTATCTAATTTGTATACCAGGCGTTGTTTTTTCATATTTACGGAAAGTTAAATGCAATTTAATTTTCAGCACACGCTATCGGCGGCATTTCATCAGGCAGAATGGTTGAAATACGGAACAATCCATGTTCGGAGCATAATTCGACAGACGAAGAACTAGTTAGGCTTTTCCTCGAATCAAGGGACAATCGTCACTTTCGGAAACTTTATGAGCGGTATGCCGTGAAAGTTTATCAGAAATGCCTCACCCTTACCAGGGATGCTGCCCGGGCCGAAGACATTACACAGGACGTCTTTGTTAAACTCATCGGTAAGATGAGCACTTTTAAGACAGGCGCTAAATTTTCAACCTGGCTATTTACCATCACATATAATCACTGTATGGATCTCGCGCGCGGAAGCAAGCGCAAGGTCGTTCTCGTCCATCAGGAATGCACCGAATTGGAAGAATGCGGGGAGGTGAACCTGCCGGGGCTTTTTGGAGAGGAAATTAATCTGGCAATGCTGAAAGAAGCCCTGGATCAGTTGGACCTCGAAGATAGGGCCATGGTTTATCTGCGGTATCTGGATGACCGCAGCATCCGGGACATTGCACGGATCTTTCACACAACGGAAAGTGCGGCCAAAATGCGGCTGCTACGTTCCCGCAGAAAGCTTAAAAAGTGGTATCAGAAACTTGCTGGAAGAGGTGATTTCTTTTGAAAGCGTCAAAAATTGCTTTACTTTAACCGCTGCCTCCTCATCCATCAGTCTGGAAAACGATGATAAATTAATGAGTATGTTCCACTTAACACATTAACAATGAGGAAGAAATACCAACGCTCATCCTTTATTGCTCTAACGTTACTCGCACTTCTGAATTTCCCGGCTTTTACCCAAAACAAAGTTGATCTTTCCAATTCAATCAGTTCCGGCCGGCTAAAAACTGCCAACGATACCGCCTGGCATAAAATCGAATTCGGGGCTAACCTCAATCAAGGATCTTTCAGCTCAAACTGGACCGGCGGTGGTGTCAATTCGATCGCATTAGGACTTTTTCTGAACGCATTGAGTGAGAAAAAGGTTGGGAAAGATTCCTGGCGGAACGACTTTCAGGGCCAATATGGAATCGTACGCAACAAAGGCCAGCAAAGCCGCAAAAATGTCGACCGGCTGTTTTTTGACACCAAATATAACCGCGAACTTACAGCTAAATGGAGCCTTTTCGCGAACCTCAACTTCCTGTCGCAATTTGGCAATGGTTATGAATTTTCTTCGGACCCTGATTCAATAAATGTCAAGAGGAAGGTATCAGGCATACTCGCTCCCGCATATCTCACCGAGGCGATTGGTATTGAATATCGCCCGGTTCCTTACTTTTTCATCGACGTGGCACCAGGCGCGTTGCGGCAAACGATCGTAGTTGATGAAGATCTGTATGTCAATACACCGGATCAGAAAAACTACGGCGTGCCCATTGGCAAGCGCGTACGTACAGAAGCGGCACTGATCCAAATCGTGGCCAACTTCGATAAGGATATTGCCAAAGATGTAAACCTGAAATTCCGGTACCTGATGTTCTCGAGTTTTAAAGAGCCACTCAATATTGATAACCGTCTGGACGCTCAGTTGACGGCGAAGATTAATAAATACGTCAATGTAAATATGGGCGCTATTATGGTGTATGATGAAGACCAGAGCAACAAGATCCAGTTCGCTCAGGCGCTCAGCATAGGATTTTTGTTTGCCTTTTAATCCATTCAACTAACCTCAACTTGTTATGCTTCAGGAATTCAAGACGTTTATTGCAAAGGGCAATGTGCTCGACCTTGCTGTCGGTGTGGTCATTGGAGCCTCATTCGGAAAAATCACGACCTCGTTGGTGGAAGATATCATCAACCCGATCCTTGGCCTAGTTATTGGCGGTGTTGATTTTACACAACTCAAAATCGTATTGAAAGAGGCAGTCGGCAAGACGCCGGAAGTCGCGGTCAAGTATGGTAACTTTATCCAGGTCCTGATCCAGTTCCTGATCATCGCCTGGGTGATATTCATGGTCGTGAAACTGGCTAACCGGTTGAGGTTGTCGGAATCCTTGAGGAAGGAAGAGTAGAACTAGTTAAATGTTCATAAACGGCGAAAGAGAGGCATATTTTCTGTGCCTCTTTTTTTATCCATGTTATTGGGAGGGCATTAAAAAAAGTTTTCGTCAAAAGATTTACCTTCGTGGTCAGGGCAGGTTTTTGAACGTTTTTAAATTGATTCTTGTGCAAAAGGTAACTATTCTGGGTGGCGGAGAAAGTGGTGCCGGCGCCGCGATTCTGGCAAAATCCAAAGGGTTTGATGTTTTTTTATCGGATAAAGGCCTGTTGCATCAGAAATACAGCGACATTCTGAACAGTAAAAATATACCTTTCGAGCAAGGGCAGCATTCGGAAGAGCGGATCCTCGAAAGTGGCCTCGTGATTAAAAGTCCTGGTATCCCTGACACAGTGCCTCTGATCGTTGCATTGAAGGAAAAGGGCATTCCGGTGATTTCTGAAATCGAATTTGCTTCGCGTTATACCGACGCAAAGCTTATAGCGATCACCGGCAGCAATGGTAAAACCACGACCACTCTACTTACTTACCATTTATTGAAAACCGCGGGTCTGAACGTGGGTTTGGCGGGAAATATCGGCGACAGCTTCGCATGGGCAGTCGCAGAGAAGCGGTTCGATTATTATGTATTGGAAATCAGTAGCTTCCAGCTCGACAATATCATCGATTTCCATCCTTATATTTCCATTCTCCTCAATATCACTCCCGATCATCTCGATCGTTATGGATATGATTTTCAGAACTATGTGGAATCGAAGTTTAATATCATCCGGAACCAGACTGCCGGTGATTATTTCATTTACTACAAAGAAAGCGAGGTAATCAATAGTGAGCTCGAAAAGCGGAAACCGGTTGTCGGCAAGGTCGAAGTCTCACTTGAACAAGAATTGGGTTCGGGTTCTTATTTAGAGAATGGCCAGTTGATTTCGAAAATTAATGGCAGTGCATTTCAACAGGCATTCAACGAGTTGCCGATCAAAGGGCCGCACAATGCGATTAATGCACTATCGGCCATATCGGTAGCGCAATTACTGGGCATCGGTGCGGAGACCATCAGTGAAGGGTTGAAATCCTTCACCAACGCCCCGCACCGTCTCGAACAGGTAGAAGTGATCGACGACGTGACTTACATTAATGATTCCAAAGCGACCAACGTGGACTCAGTTTTTTACGCATTAGGCAGCTTCAACCAGCCGGTAATCCTCATTGCCGGAGGTGTGGATAAAGGCAATGATTATTCACAAATCGAAGAATTGGTTAGGAGTAAAGTGAAGGGACTGATAGTTTTGGGAAAAGATCCTGAAAAACTGGAAGGTTACTTTTCGGGCAAAGTCCCGCAAATATATGCCACCGAGGATGTCCAAGACGCCGTCGACAAAGGACGGGAGTGGGGCGTACCGGGGGATATCGTTCTGCTTTCACCCGCCTGCGCGAGTTTTGACTTGTTCAAAAACTACGAGGACCGGGGCGACCAATTCAAAGCTGCTGTCAGAAATCTCATTTCATAACATCCATCATCAGTCGGCACCCAATATGGATTTCCTGAACAAAACGAGGGAGGATACACAGGCGTGGTTTAGCAAAAACCTCAAAGGCGACCCCTGGATCTGGGGAATATGCATCATCATGTTGCTGTGGAGCATCGTGGTGGTATATAGCGCCTCGGTGAAGGACGCGTATAGCCAGATGGACGGTAATACCGAATATTATCTTTACAAACACGCATTGCTATGTGTGCTGTCGTTGATGGTAATGTATTTTGTCCATCGCGTGCCTTACATCAAATTCGTGTATGTAACGCGGCTCGCGGTTTGGAGCTCCATTCTTCTGCTGATCTTCACCATGTTTTTCGGAACGTCAGTCAATGATGCTGCCCGGTGGATCGAAATACCTGTACTGGGGCAGCGGTTTCAGCCATCAGAATGGGCGAAAGTAGCATTAGTGGCGCATTTGTCGCTGATATTGGCGAGGCATATCAAAGGGGGTTGGAATACCCGGGAGCTCTTTATGGAACCGCTCGCACTTGTAGGCGTTGTGTGCGGTCTGATCTTCGTGAGCAATGTATCCACGGCAGTTATGCTGGCGGGTATTTGCTTTTTGCTGATGTTCGTGGGTAAGGTGCCATTGCATTACCTGGTATTCACAGCAATGGGCCTGGTGTTCTTTGCAGCCATCGCAATCCTCCTCAATTCCACACAACGCTCCGGAACTGCGCAAAGCAGGATTTCTAGTTTTTTTGACAAAGATGTTGTGGTTTATCAATCACAACAATCCTATATGGCTATGGCCCGCGGCGGGTTATACGGGGAAGGTGTTGCCAAAAGCCGCCAGCGCCGCTTCCTGCCGGAGCCCCAAAAAGACTTCATTTTCGCGGTGGCGGTAGAGGAATACGGCACCCTTGGAGGCACAGCGTTGATTATCCTTTATCTTATCCTTTTATATAGAGGCCTCAAAGCCATAGAGGCTACCAAGAGGCCATTTGGTGGGTTGCTTTCAGCCGGACTTACATTTATTGTGGTGAGCCAGGCGTTTTCGGCCATGGCAGTGACGGTCGGGCTGGTACCTGTGACGGGGCAGACACTGCCTTTTTTTAGTCAGGGTGGCACATCTCTGCTTTTTACGGGGATTGCAATGGGTATGATCCTGAGCGTGAGCCGGGGCGAGATCGTCGAGGAAAAACGCATTTAATATGGCAAATAGAATCATCATCAGCGGAGGAGGCACCGGAGGACATATTTATCCGGCCATTGCCATTGCCAATGCATTACAGCATAAGGAGCCGGACACCGAGATTCTGTTTGTAGGCGCTTTGGGTAAAATGGAGATGGAAAAGGTGCCACGTGCCGGTTACAAGATTGTAGGGCTGCCTATTGCAGGTATTAAAAGAAGCCTTTCGCTCGAGAACCTGACATTGCCATTCAAAATGTTCCGTAGCCTGATGAAGGCCAAGGAAGTGATCAAAAATTTCAAACCGGATGTGGCCGTGGGCGTAGGAGGTTTTGCCAGTGGACCGTTGTTAATGATGGCATCCATGGCCGGCATTCCGACTTTAATTCAGGAGCAAAATTCTTATGCGGGCATCACCAACAAATTTTTGGCTAAAAGAGCTGCCAGAATATGTGTAGCCTATCCGGGAATGGAAGCCTTTTTCCCAAAAGAGAAAATTACGATGCTTGGCAATCCGGTGAGGAGTGACATTACTTACGTGCATTTGAAAAAGGCGGCGGCGTTGGAGCAATTCGGATTGGATGAGCGATTGAAAACATTGTTCGTCATGGGCGGAAGCCTGGGCGCACGCTCGATCAATGAAAGCATTACGGATGGTTTGGCGAAAATTGTAGACGCGGGATATCAGGTACTTTGGCAGACGGGAAAGAACGATGTAGACAAAACCAAAGCTGCCATTGAGAAACTGGGGACCGACAAGGTAAAGGCATTTGATTTTATCTACACGATGGATCTCGCCTATGCTGTGGCCGATGTGGTCGTCTCGCGGGCCGGGGCATTATCGGTGTCGGAGCTGTGCCTTGCGGCAAAGCCAGCCATTCTCGTGCCGTTTCCTCATGCTTCGGAAGATCATCAAACCAAGAATGCGATGAATTTGGTAGATAGTAATGCAGCCATTCTCGTAAAAGATTCGGAAGCACGAGAAAAGCTGGTCGATCAGGCATTGATGTTACTCGACGACGTCACCCGCCAGCGCGAATTGCAAACCAATATCAACAAGCTTGCCCGTCCGAGTGCAGCCGACGATATTGCCGCGGAAGTTTTAAAATTGATTCAGTAACCTAAGATTTGAATATGATGTCATCCTCTGTGACAAACTGGAAATATATCTATTTTGTAGGAATAGGCGGGATCGGAATGAGCGCGCTGGCACGGTGGTTCAAGGCCAATGGCTTTGAAGTGGCGGGTTATGATAAAACCATGACGCCGCTTGTTGAAAAATTGATTGAGGAAGGAATTCCGGTGACGCTGGAAGATGAGGTTTCGACGATTCCCGCGGAATTTACAGCCGATTCACAACAAACGCTGGTAGTATACACCCCGGCAGTTCCTGTGCAGCACAAGCAAATGCTTTACTTCCGGGACGAAAATTTCATGATCCTGAAGCGTTCGCAAGTTTTAGGTATTTTGACAAAAAACCTCAGAACGATCGGTGTCGCGGGTACCCACGGGAAGACCACCACATCGTCGCTCGTTGCGCATATCCTGCGTCACGCGCAGGTGAATAGCGCGGCGTTTTTAGGTGGTATTACCCAGAACTACGGTACAAATCTGCTTTTGAATGAACCAACCGATAAGCTGGAAGAAGTTTTCTGCGTGGTTGAGGCTGATGAGTTCGACCGCTCATTCCTTACATTATTCCCGGAGATTGCCATTGTAACCTCCACCGATGCCGACCACCTCGATATTTACGGTAAACATGAAGCGGTACTTGCATCCTTCCGGGATTACGTAAGCCAGATCGACGAAGATGGTGCATTGTTCCTCCGCGACGGACTCGAAATAGCAGACAGTTCAAAAGCAAAAGTATTTACCTACTCACTGAACAGCGGCTCCTATCATTCTGCCAACATCCGCATTGAGAATGCACGTTTTATATTCGATCTGATCTATCCGGATGGCCTGATCGAAGGTATTGCGATGAAAATCCCGGGGTATCACAATATTGAAAACTCGGTTGCGGCCAGTGCCGTCGCATTATATATTGGTGTTGCGCCTTCCAAAATAAAGCAAGCACTGGAAAGTTATGGAGGTGTGAAACGGCGGTTCGAATATCAGGTGGAGGAGGAAGGAAATGTCTATATCGACGACTATGCGCATCATCCTACGGAAATCGAGGCATTTCTGTCGTCGGTAAAAGGACTCTATCCCAACCGTCACGTCACGGCGGTCTTTCAGCCGCACTTGTTCACGCGTACCCGTGACTTTGCGGATGGTTTTGCAGAAAGTTTGTCGCTTGCCGACCGTCTTTTGCTGCTCGATATTTACCCTGCGCGTGAGTTGCCGATAGCGGGCGTGGATTCGCAAATGATTCTGGACAAAGTTACCTCTGCGGATAAACAACTGGTTGCAAAAGAAGAAGTTTTGCAACTGTTAAAAGAATTAAATACGGATATTGTGGTCACGATCGGTGCTGGGGATATCGATACTTTGGTAGGTCCGATCCGCGAATTGCTGCAAAATGCGGTTGCGAATAATTAGTCAAAGCATTTTTAATATTACTAAGATGTTACGTAAATTTGACTATTCATGGCTTTTGTTGAAACGTAGTTTGTGGCTTATTTTGCCAATCGCCGGCATTGGCATGGCGGAAAGCAAGCTTGGTCAACAGCGTTGTACGAATCTCGTAATATCGATCCAGGGCGATTCAGGTACACGATTCCTGAACCAAATGGATGTACGAACGCTGCTGACAGAAAACGGTGGGGACCCGTTGATTGGTGCCAGGCTCAGTGATGTAGCCTTGCATGATCTGGAAAACCGCGTCAGGCGCAACAAACTCATCAAGAAATGTCAGGTTTTTCGTGACCTCAAAGGCAATATAGTAGTCGAAGTAGAGCAGGAGAAACCACTCGCGCGCTGGATCAATACTTCGGAGAATGGAGAAATGCGGAACACGTCGGGATACTATATCAACCACGAGGGCGTTTTTTTTCCTCTATCAGAAAGTTATTCAGCAAGAACGTTACTGGTTTCAGGGGCGTATTTCCAGAACCCTCAAAAGCTGAGGTCCGAAAAGGGCACTCAGGTTTTGGAGTTATTGCGTTTTCTGAACACCGACCCGTTCTGGAAAGCGCAGGTGACGCAACTGAAGGTGGATAAGGATGGTGAAATCGATCTGACGACATTGCTGGGCGATCAAAGCGTCGAGTTGGGAATGGCGGAAGATTTCGAGCCGAAGTTCAAAAAGCTCCGCATCTTTTATGACAAGGTGCTGAGCAAGGACTGGAGTCGGTACAAGAGAATTAGTGTTAAGTTTCAAGATCAAATAGTTTGTGAATAATAATTCACCATCAGCATGGCACACGATAAGATTGTAGTTGGGGTAGATATTGGAAGTACTAAAATAACGGTGGTCGCCGCGCAGGGATCGGCAAACCGTCGGAACAATATCGAGATTCTGGGCTTCAGCGAAGTCCCTGTGCCGGCGGGAGCAGTAGTAAATGGCTCTGTCGAAAACATCAAGCAGGTCGGCAGCGCCATCAAGGAAGCATTGGCAGAAGCAGGATCACGATCCGATCTCGACATCGGGATTGTGAATGTGAGTTTCAGCGGAACCCATGTAAAAGTAAGTTCGCAGAGCGACGGAGTGATCCGGCCCTCAGCGTCTTCGGGCGAGGAGGTAACACAGCGGGATGTTGACCAGCTGGTAGACGATATGTATCGCGCAAAGATTGAGCCAAACTTCGACGTGTTGCATGTCCTGCCAATGGATTTTATTGTGGATAATTCTGTGGGCATACGTGAGCCTGTGGGCAGGACGGGGATCAAATTGGGCGGTAACTTCCTGGTAGTGTCTGCGAATAGCCAATCGATCCTGCGCACCAAGAAAAGTCTGGCCGATGCCGATCAGGCTTTGAGATGCGATAAACTTGTGCTGGCACCTTTGGCAACCAGCCTTGCCGTGCTTACGGATAATGAAATGAAAGCTGGCATCGCGATGGTGGACATCGGCGACCATACAACGGACGTCATCATTTACCACGACCGTATCGTTCGCCACATCGCGTCGTTCCCGATCGGTGGCCGGCACATCACCGCCGATCTTGAAGTAGGATGTGGAATCCAATTCGAAAATGCGGAACAGTTGAAAAAGGAATATGGCGTAGCGGTGTCCGCTGATGTCCCATTGAATGTGGAGATACTGATTAACTACCTTGCAGGCCGTCAGCCAAAGCAGGTGTTGAAAAAGAATGTGGCGCTGATCATCGAAGAGCGGCTGAAAGAAATCGCGGCGATGGTTTATGCGGAGATAATCAAGTCGGGTTTTGCAGATAGGCTGATCGGCGGGCTTGTGCTTACCGGCGGTTCGGCAAACATTCCCGAGATCGAGATTTTGTTCGAAAAAATCACCGACATGTCGGTGAGGGTAGGCTATCCCGAAAACCTGGAACGGACAGCCAAGGCTGACGCGGTAAGCAATTCTTCTTTCAGCACAGCCATTGGCCTTGCCTGGGCAGGACTGAAATTGGTCGACCCACGCGTGAAATCGGTTTGCAAGCCTTCATCTGCATTCAATACGGGTAATGTCGTTCATAAAGAGCCTGTCAAGGAAGTGAAAGAGCCGCCAAAGCGGAATGGAACGTTTTGGGATAACATTACCGGCATTATCGGAAAGAAGGACGATAGTATCGGAGACTATTAATCACATTTTACGCATACTCAACCCCGAAAGACTATGAACAAGAGCAGCTTGTTGCACGCATTAGACCAGGACTATATAGTGAACGAAATCATCAAAGACCAGCCAGACGGAGAGGGCCACGGCGAACCGGCTATCATCAAGGTGATTGGTGTTGGGGGAGGTGGCAGCAATGCGGTGAACTACATGTTTCAGAAGAAGATCAAAGATGTGGAGTTCGCGGTTTGTAATACCGACAGGCAGGCTTTGGCTAACAGCCCCGTTCCGGTGAAAATCCAACTCGGTGCCACGCTGACGCAAGGCTTAGGGGCGGGGACCGATGCAACTAAGGGAAAGGAAGCGGCCCTGGAAACTATCGAGGAGATCAAAGGCCTGCTGGGAGGATCGACGCAAATGGTTTTTATCACTGCCGGTATGGGCGGTGGCACAGGTACCGGTGCAGCACCGGTGATCGCGCAGCTTGCCAAGGAAATGGGTAAACTGACCGTCGCTGTCGTAACCGCACCTTACACCTGGGAAGGACTTGACAAGAAGGAGCAGGCGCTTGAAGGTATAGAGCAACTCAAAGAATACAGCGATACCGTGCTAGTCGTTCTGAATGATAAACTGGAAGAACTTTATGAGGATATGACATTGACCCAGGCATTTGCAGAGGCCGATGGAATCCTTTTGAACGCGGTAAAAAGTATTTCCGAAATTATTACGACAAACGGTAACATCAACACCGACTTCAAAGATGTGGAGAAGGTGTTGAAAAGCGCCGGCCAATCGGTAATGGGCACTTCGGAGGCAACCGGCGCGGAACGCGCTCAGAAAGCGATCAAAGAGGCGTTGGATTCTCCTCTGCTCAACGACCGCGATATCCGCGGCGCGAAACGGATTCTCGTGACATTGGCAACCAGCAAAAAGAAGGAAGCCACGATGAAGGAGCAGCGCGAGATCTGGCAATACGTGCTGTCGCAAGTAGGCGGTGAAGCCAGAATGTTCAAACTAGGTACCATTACCGACGATTCACTGGACGACAAGTTGCGTGTTACCATCGTGGCAGCCGGTTTTGACAGCATCGAATCGCCTATCCCGGGAATTCAGCTCAAAGGATTAAAAAACAAGCCTGAGGAAAAGCCGGTGGTGATAGCAGCACCCAAAGAGGAACTTCCTGAACCCGTAGCGGTAGAAGGGGAGGAGCTGATTTTGACTGGCGAGGTGGCCGAAAACACGCCAACCGGCTCTATTGACATCGTATTGGAGGATGAAACAGTGACCCGCGGCTTTGATCCTATCAATATTTCACTGACCGAGGTGGAGCCCCAGGACGACTGGACTGATGAGGATGCGTTGAAGATGGAAATGATGGTAAAGTCGTTCAAAGACGGACTCGTCAAATATTCGGATCTCGAAGGTCCTGCATTCAGAAGGAGTAGGGTAGAGCTTTGGAGACGCCCCGCCATTCCTGCGCACGAAATGGAGCAGCACTGGCTGAAATAGAATATGAAAAGGGAGCTTCGAGCTCCCTTTTCGCTTATCAGAAATGGATGATTTGTCCTGCCTGTATTTCGAGTAATTCCTTATAAAGCGCATTGGAAATCATATTATCGCTGTAATGCGAGCGTATCTGTGCCAGTTTGACCCTCAATGCTAATGTGTTCATTCCCAGATAACTGAAAACGTCGTTCAAATGGCTCAACGCGATGGCTGCGCCTTGCATATTGGAGGATAACCCTACCAATGCGGCCTTTTTGTTTGAAAAACTATTAGGGTAAGGCAGCCCGTCGATAAATGCTTTTAAAACACCCGGGTAAGAGCCATTGTATTCCGGAACGATGAACACGAACTTGTCGGTTTGTTCCAATAATGATTTCAAATTATTGAATGCCTCATTCCTTCCTGAATTCGCGTACAATGCCGAGACCGTGAAATCATCCGGCAGATTGACCAGATCGAGAACAATGCTTTCAGCGCCGTGCTGTTGGAGGATGCCTTGGTAATAATCTGCAATTTTCCGGGACATTGAATTGGGCCGGTTTGTACCAACGATAATTACTATTGGCGATGTAGATGGAGTCATTTGAAAGCCCTTGTAAACGGCGCATCGGGCTGTGCCGGTTTATGTTAGTTGTCCTTAGTAACAAATAATGGATAAAATTGTTCGAAATGTGCCGCTGCGAGAGGCAAAACTAAACGTCAAAATGACACGTTAGCAGCGGGTTTTCATGATACACAACAATTATTCTTATATTTGAACCCGTTATTCATCGTGAAATCTCAATAATCGTCTGGCTTTCAGATTGTTATATATAAATCAACCCACATAAATATGTCCTGGTTTATTCGGAAAGAAAAAGGTATTAATACACCGACTGAAATGAAGCGCGAAGCGCCGGACGGTTTATGGTATCAATGTCCTAATTGCAAAAAAATTACACCTACCAGGGAACATAAGCAGAATGCTTTTACCTGCCCACACTGTAATTACCACGAGAAGGTCGGGTCGGATGTGTATTTCAACCTGCTTTTTGACGACAACGAGTTTATCGAACTCGACGCTAATCTAACCTCAGGAGACCCGCTGGGCTTCGTGGATACCAAGGCTTACCCGGACCGTATAAAATCGACCATGAAGAAGACTGGGTTGAAAGACGCGGTTCGTACAGGTCACGGAAAAATGAACGGATTGGACCTTGTGATCGCCTGTATGGATTTCAGTTTTATCGGCGGATCGATGGGCTCGGTAGTGGGAGAGAAAATCGCCCGCGCGATTTCTTACTCGCTCGAAAAGAAGGTTCCATTTCTGATGATTTCGAAGTCGGGAGGAGCCCGTATGATGGAGGCGGGGTTTTCGCTCATGCAAATGGCTAAGACCTCGGCACGCCTGGCGCAATTGTCGGAGGCCAAAGTGCCTTATATTTCGCTGCTTACTGACCCTACAACCGGTGGTGTAACAGCTTCTTACGCGATGCTCGGTGATTTTAATATTTCTGAGCCCGAAGCCTTGATCGGTTTTGCGGGTCCGCGTGTTATTCGCGAAACGATCGGCAAAGATCTGCCAAAAGGTTTCCAGAGTGCGGAATTTGTGCTGGAACACGGCTTTTTGGACTTTATCGTCGATCGCAAGGATTTGAAAGATAAATTGACAAGCTTGCTCAGTATGCTGAAATAGCCAATAGCATTTAGCAAAGCGGCCCGTCAGGTTATCTGGCGGGCCGCTTTGCTGTTATAATGTTGAATGCGATTAAAGCATTGATCACGGGCAAAAATCTTTACGACGCGTGTCGGTGATGTCGTTGATCTTCCAGCCTGTACTGGTTTTGATCAGATTGAAAACGTTCACGCCGCAATGTGAGAACTTCCCGCCAAGGTGGAACTTATAAGGTGCCCAGACCACGGCCATGGGCCCGTCGATGGAAACCTTTACGTCGTAAATGCGCTCGTCCCATTGATCTTTATGCGGCGAGCCCACGGCTTTCACAAAGCCATCGACGCTGCCTTTGTGCGTGATTACCGAGTCGGCGGCGTTTTTGGAAATGGAAGTCAATGTAGCGGTTTTGGTAAATACGCTTCTGACGGCGGTGGAGTCGCCATTCCGCATGCCGTCAAAAAGCCGGTCTACGACCTGTCGGGCAGTATTTGCCTCCGCTTGTGCGTGTGCGTGGTTTGCAGCGGAGATAAGGATCGTGATGAACAGAACCAGTGTCAGGAAATGGCTAATAGGTTTCATTTGTATAGTTTTAACAAAAACTTAATTTTGAGACCCTTCAAAAATTTGGGAATCGATATGTCGGAAAAAATAGTTAAAAAAGTAGATATAAAGAACAGGCGGGCCTCATTCGAGTACTTCTTCCTGGAAGAGTTCACAACCGGTATGGTGCTGACTGGCACGGAAATCAAGTCAATCAGGCAGGGGAAGGTCAATTTTCAGGATGCCTATTGCCTGTTTATGGATGGAGAACTCTTCATTCGCAGCCTTCACATTTCGCCTTACACCGAAGGTACACATTACAACCACGAGCCGACGCGGGACCGCAAGCTGCTGATAACCAAACGCGAGCGGAGGAAGCTGACGGAAGGTTTAAAGGATCAGGGTCTGACGATTGTACCCGTCCGGTTGTTTACCAGCGAGCGCGGTCTGGCGAAGCTGCACATTGCCTTAGCAAAAGGTAAAAAACTTTACGACAAGCGTGACAGCATTAAGGAGCGGGATGTTAAGCGTGAAAACGATCGGGCAGGCTACTGACGAGGTCTGTTTCTGAATCTCCGAAAAGTGCTAATATGGTGATAATGGGGACTTTCGCGTAAATTCTTTCCACAATATTTGAAAATACCGGATCGTTTTTTCTGGTGAAATATTCTTATATTGTGGGAATTAACTACCACAGAGCTCATGGGTAAAGTACTGGTTCTGAATCAAGATTATAGCGCACTAAGTGTTTGCACAGTTCCGAAAGCGTTCCTGCTGGTTTACATGAAAAAAGCGGAAATGCTCGCCGAATCACAGCAGGAGCATTTAAGGACTATTAACGACAGGTATCCCATGCCAGTCGTCATCCGTCTCCATCGTTACATACACATACCGTATAGAGGCGTAGTCATGACCAGGCAAAACCTCTTCAAGCGGGACGGCAACCGATGTCAGTATTGCGGAACACATGATAATCTGACATTGGACCATGTAATGCCAAAATCGAGAGGAGGCAAAACTACATGGGATAATCTGGCCACCGCCTGTAAAAGATGCAACTCCCGTAAAGGAGACCATACGCCGGAAGAGGTTGACATGCCCTTAAAGCAGCGCCCTTTCCGGCCTTCTTTTTTAATGTTCATTCGTGATTTTTCCGGTATGGCCGACGATGAGTGGCTGCCGTATCTCGGATCGAAGGAGCGTTCGTGTTAACATCGTTCCTTGACGGTGCTGAATTGCGTGATGTCATTTGTTGTCATGTATAGTCATTAATTGTCAGGCAATGTGGCGCTAGTCCGTTACTCCAAGCCAAATTCCCTTCCCAAGTTGCTTTATCTGACCACACCTGGCAACCTCTGACCTTCCCCCTACGCCGTATATCTTCCGGTGTAAAATTAAATCGCCCAACCATTCGGAAGTTGCCTCTGAATCGCGTAATTTTGCGCTCTAATTTTTCAAAAAATACTTGTTGAACTAATTTTCAGCCGGTTAGCTCGGCGGCTGATGTATCGAAGAGCCATTATTCCTATTTATGTCTAAGGAAAAGCAAAATCAACCACTTCCCGAATTCGATTGGGATAAAGCATCAGACAAAGGTTTCGGAACCGCTTATTCATCAGCTGACCGTAATCGTCTGGAACAAATGTATGAAACTACCCTTTCGCCTGTTTCGGAAAAAGAAGTAGTTAAAGGTGTTGTAGTGGGTATTACAGACCGCGAGGTGATCCTGAACATCGGTTTCAAATCTGATGGTATCGTTTCATCCAATGAATTCCGTGACATTCCCGGTTTGAAAATCGGCGATGAAGTGGAAGTCTACGTAGAGAACCAGGAAGACGCACAGGGTCAGCTGGTACTTTCACGCAAAAAAGCAAAAGTTATCACTGCATGGGATAACATCCAGAAATCATTCGACGAGGATGTGGTTATCGATGCAAACGTGAAGAGAAGAACCAAAGGTGGTCTTATCGTTGATATATTTGGCATTGAAGCATTCTTGCCAGGTTCACAAATCGATGTGAAACCAATCCGTGACTTCGATGTTTTCGTTGGAAAGCGTATGGAGGTGAAGGTTGTGAAAATCAACTACGCTAACGATAACGTAGTAGTATCTCACAAAATCCTGATTGAAAAAGATCTTGAAGCACAACGTCAGCAAATCCTGAACAACCTTGAAAAAGGACAGGTTCTGGAAGGTGTGATCAAAAACATGACCAACTTCGGTGTGTTCATCGATTTGGGTGGTGTTGACGGTCTGTTGCACATTACCGATATTTCATGGGGCCGTATCAACCACCCATCTGACCTCCTTGCATTGGATCAGAAACTGAACGTGGTTGTACTCGACTTCGACGAAGAGAAAAAACGTATTTCTTTGGGTCTGAAACAACTTCAGTCACACCCATGGGATTCTCTGGACGAGCAAATCCAGGTTGGATCGAAAGTTACCGGCCGCATTGTGAATGTTGCTGATTACGGTGCTTTCCTTGAAATCAAACCAGGTGTGGAAGGTTTGATCCACGTTTCTGAAATGTCATGGTCTCAACACCTGCGCAATCCTCAGGAGTTCATGAACGTGAACGACGAGATCAGCGCGGTTGTCTTGACTTTGGATCGCCAGGAGCGCAAAATGTCATTGGGTATCAAACAACTTACCGAAGATCCATGGACACAAGGTTCATTGAAAGAGAAATATGCGATCGGTACCCGTCATAAAGGTGTTGTTCGTAATCTGACCAACTTCGGTCTCTTCATCGAACTTGAAGAAGGTATCGACGGTCTGGTACACGTATCGGATCTTTCATGGACTAAGAAAATCAAACATCCTTCCGACTTCGTGAAAGTAAACGACGAACTGGAAGTAGTTGTTCTGGAACTCGACGCGGACAACCGCCGTCTTGCTTTGGGCCATAAACAGCTTGAAGAAAATCCATGGGATACTTTCGAAAGCATTTTCGAAGTAGGTTCCGTACATAAATCTACGATCGTTGCGAAGGGTGATAAATTCGCTACACTCGAACTTCCTTACGGAATCGAAGGTGTTGCTTCTATCAAGAACCTGGCGAAAGAAGACGGAACATTTGCTGAAGTAGGTGAAAGCCTTGACTTTACTGTTCTTGAATTCCTGAAAGACGAGAAGAAAATCGTTCTGACGCACTCGAAAGTGAAAGGCGTACCAGCTGAGGAAAGAAGAGAAGAGAAGCCTAAGGCTCCTAAAAGTGCTCCTGCTTCTGAGTCGGCAAGCAAAGAAGCAGAGAAATCTACTTTTGGTGACCTGAGCGTTCTGTCTGCTTTGAAAGAGCAAATGGAAGAAAGCGAGAAGAAAGGAAAAAAGTAAAATAAAATAGGAGCAGAAGAATTTTTTAATACTTTTGCACCCGGATTAGCTGCCAGCCCCGTGCGGGCAGCTAATCTTTTCAAAATGGTTCCGTGGCCGAGTGGCTAGGCAGAGGTCTGCAAAACCTCGTACAGCGGTTCGAATCCGCTCGGAACCTCCCCTGAATTTGTGGCGCTTTTCCCCAGTTTAAGCACACAAAAAAATGCCTGAAAAATACCATTTGGAACAAGCTTTTTAGACGAGCTCCAAATGGTATTTTTTTTGCTATTTGTTTGAAAATCAGTCTTTAATAAATTTGTAACTACTGTTAAATCAGTGCGGCAAATTAGACAAATTATAAATAAGAAGGTGGGGTAAAATATCCCTTAAATACTTTTGTGGATAAAAAATCGTGAGCTAGTTTTGTCTGTTGAAGAATAATGAATAGTTGATTATGAATATACCATTCCGAATGGACGCTAAGTTTTGTTCCTTCTTTAATTACCCCAAAACCTTTCTAGCTCTCGTTTTAGCTATCTTATTAAGCGTACCAACTTTAGTGTCTGCTCAGGATAGCACTGCGGCAGCGGGCGCTGCGGCACCGGCCGGAGGTGGTGATGCTGCAAAGGGTGAGTCGATCTTCAAAAACAACTGCGCTCAATGCCACGCACCCACTGATGAGCGTGTAGTTGGTCCCGGTTTGAAAGGTGCAAGTGCTCGTCACGATTTTGCCTGGCTTGCGAAATGGGTACGTAACTCGCAAGCGGTGATCGCATCTGGCGATCCTTACGCTGTTAAAATTTACAACGAATATTCGAAAGCTCAGATGACGAGCTTCCCGAACCTTTCGGATGATGATATCAAGGCGATCTTCGCTTATGTAGACAAAGCGTCTACTGCTGCTCCTGCCGCTGCGGCAGCTGGCGGTGGTGGTGGCGCAGCGGCTTCTGGTGATGCCAAAGGCGGTGCACCTTCCGATTTGTTTGTGATCGTATTAGTTGCATTGGTAGTAGTAATGGTACTGGTACTCGGCGTTTTGCTGGTGATCGTATCGCTTCTTTCCAAGGCTGTTAAGGGCGGAGATGCAGGAACTGAGGCTCCCGCCGGTGAAGGTTTCGGAGGCTTGCTTAAAAGAATTTCTGTTGATCCGGCCATCCGTTCTGCAACACTTTGGATCTTCGTGCTGCTCGTATTGAAATCAACAATAGACGGCGCGTTTAATATAGGGGTTCAGCAAGGATACGCTCCGAAGCAACCTATATCATTCTCTCACAAATTGCACGCAGGCGAATACAAGATCGACTGTAACTATTGCCACACCGGCGTTAATCGCGGTAAGTCGGCGCACATCCCGTCTGCTAACATCTGTATGAACTGCCACGGTGTTATCAAAAAGGAATCTCCTGAAATTCAAAAGATTTATACTTCTATTGAGAACAACCAGCCTATCGAATGGGTGCGCGTTCACAACCTGCCTGACCTGGCTTACTTTAACCACGCACAGCACGTAAATGTGGGTGGCCTGGAATGTCAGAACTGCCACGGTGATGTTGAGAAAATGGAAGTAATACAGCAACGTTCGTCATTGACGATGGGATGGTGTATTGATTGTCACCGTAAAACCGAGGTTAATACCAAAGACAATCAGTACTACGACAAGCTGGTACAGTTGCACGCTTCTGAAAGCAAAGAGGCTTTGAAAGTAGCGGATATTGGTGGCCTGGAATGTTCTAAGTGCCACTATTAATCAAGGAAATTAATACCGGATACAACTCATTGTATTGAATAGTTTTATGGAAAATTCTAATAAAAGATACTGGCGGGGACTTGAAGAGCTGAGGAATGATGAGAAGTTTGTAAAAGATGCGAGTTCAGAGTTCCCAAGTGCGCCGACAGAGAGTCAGTATGAAAGTTTGGTGGATGGCGTAGGCACCCATCGCCGTGATTTTCTTAAAGTTTTGGGCTTTGGAATGGCAGCGGTATCCCTGGCTGCTTGCGAAACACCGGTAAAAAAAGCCATCCCCTACGTTAATAAGCCAGAAGGCGAATTTCCTACAATATCTAACTGGTATGCATCCACTTACGCCGAAGGTGGAGACTACGCGAGCATCCTGGTCAAAACCCGTGAGGGACGGCCTATTAAAATAGAAAGCAATTCCCTTTCAAAGGTGTCTTACGGTGTAAGTTCCCGCGCTCACGCGTCGCTTCTTGGCCTATATGATAACGAAAAACTGAGAGGTCCTAAAAAAGGAGAAGATACCAAAATCAGCTGGGAAGCTGTCGACAAGGAGATCGCTGATCAACTTGCACAGATTGCAGCCAAAGGTGGAGCAATCCGAATTCTTACTTCCACGATATTGAGCCCGTCGACCAAGGCGGTTATCGCAGATTTCACTGCAAAATACCCAACCACAACACACGTGGTTTACGATGCCAACTCTTCTTACGCGCTTGTAAAAGGAAATGAGTTGTCATTCGGAAAAGCCGTTATCCCCACTTACGATTTCAGCAAAGCGAAAGTAGTGGTAGGCATCGACGGCGACTTCCTTGGAACATGGCTTGCTCCTGATACATTCTCGAAACAGTTTGCAGACACCCGTCGTGTAAGCAGTGATAAAGAAGGTAAAAAAGAAATGTCACGTCTGTATCAATTTGAGTCGACGCTCTCATTGACCGGTGCTAATGCCGACTATCGTATAGCAGTGAAGCCTTCGCAAATTGGTCTGGTTGCAACTGCATTATACAATAAGGTTGCGGCGAAATTGGGCGGAACTCCCGTTGCAACGGCGGCACTCAACATTCCTGAGCTGGACAAGGCGGCGGCGGACCTCGTTGCAGCAAAAGGCCAGGCACTCGTTGTATCCGGAATCAATGATCCTTCGGTACAAGTGGTGGTGAATGCATTGAACAGCCTTCTGGGTAGCTACGGCTCGACAATCAATCTTGACAAGCCTGCTTATTACCGCCAGGGTAATGATATCGCTACCAACCAATTGATTGATGAGGTTAAAGGTGGCAAAGTTTCAGCATTGATTTTGTGGGGCGCTAACCCGGTTTATGATCACCCGCGTGGTGCTGAACTGGCGGCTGCATTGCCACAGGTTTCATTGAGCGTGTCTTTCAACGACCGTCCTGATGAAACATCCTCACTTTTGAAATACATCCTTCCTGCTTCGCATTACCTGGAATCATGGGGTGATGCAGAACCAATCGCCGGATCATATAGCTTAATGCAACCAGCTATCAGTTTGATTTTCAGTACACGTCAGGCGCAATCGAGTCTCCTGAAATGGGCTGGGGCCTCCACTGATTTTCATGAGTATGTGAAAGCATATTGGAGAAAGAATATTTATCCACAATCGGGAGGTGGTGACTTCGAACAATTCTGGATCAAGTCGTTGCATGACGGTGTTTTTGAGGTAACTTCTACTGCTCCAACAGGAGCAGGGGCTGCATTCTCTGGAAACCTTGCTGCTGCTGCTGCAGGTATTGCTAAAAAATACAAGGCTTCTTCATCAGGTCTCGAACTTGCGATCTTCGAAAACGTAGGTTTGGGTACAGGTGCTTCCGCCAACAATCCATGGTTGCAGGAGCTTCCTGATCCGATCACTAAGGCCTGCTGGGACAACCATGCCGGCCTCTCTCAAAAAACAGCAACAGAACTCGGCCTTGCGCAGGGCGACGTTGTAAAGGTTGATTTGAAAGGAAAATCGGTTGAATTACCGGTGATCATTCAGCCGGGACTTGCACAAGGCACCGTAGCGGTCACAATCGGTTACGGTCGCGAGAAAGCAGGTAAGTCTGCAAATGGTGTGGGTAAAAATATTTACCCGTTTGCAACATTCACCGACGGCTTCCTGAACTTCACACCAGGTGAGGTAACGCTGTCGAAAACAGGTGATACCCGCGAAATAGCACAGACTCAGACGCACAACACAGTGATGAACCGTAAATCGGTTCTTCAGGAAACAGTGCTGGCTCACTTCCAGAAAGACCCGATGGCCGGCCGTTTCGTTCCGAAAATCCAGACTTCCGATGGTGAAGTGGACGCAACTGACCTGTCACTTTGGAATGGCCACAAATACAAAAACCACTCATGGGGTATGGTGATCGACCTGAACACTTGCTTCGGTTGCGGTTCATGTGTGGTAAGCTGCCAGAATGAAAACAACATCCCAGTTGTAGGTCGTCAGGAAATTATCAATGCACGTGAAATGCACTGGTTGCGTATTGACCGCTATTACAGCAGCGATGCAGATGTGGAAGATCTGAGAGGATTGGAGATCGCTTCTGAAAATCCGGAAGTTACATTCCAGCCGATGCTTTGTCAGCACTGTAACAATGCACCTTGCGAAACGGTATGTCCGGTATTGGCTACTACCCACAGCTCCGAGGGCTTGAACCAGATGGCTTACAATCGTTGCGTAGGTACAAGATATTGTGCAAATAACTGCCCATACAAAGTACGTCGTTTCAATTGGTTCAAATATTTTGATAACGACAACTTCGATTACGCATTCAATAATGACCTTGGTAAAATGGTCATTAATCCTGATGTAACAGTACGTTCAAGAGGAGTTATTGAGAAATGTTCGATGTGCGTTCACAGAATCCAGGAGGCTAAGCTTACTGCGAAGAAAGAAAGAAGACGCATTGTCGACGGTGAAGTAAACGTAGCTTGTGCATCTTCCTGCCCGACAGATGCTATCACTTTTGGAGATATGAACGATCCTGAAAGCCGCATTTCGAAATTGCTGGAAGTAGAAAGAGAAGGACGCGCATTCCACATGCTGGAAGAAATCAACGTTCGTCCACAAATTTCTTACCTCACCAAAGTCCGTAACAAGGACTTGGCAGCAGCCAAGGCGGTTGAGAAAGAGCACGCTTAATTTTCAGAGTTAGAATTATTGACGATCCAATCATTATAAATAAATAGTAGTATGCATGTTACTTCACCTGTAAGAGAACCGCTGATTCAAGGTGGGAAAACGTACGCGGACGTAACGGAAGACATATGCCGCCACGTGGAGGCAACTCCAACGAAAGAATGGAAGATCGCTTTCGGACTTTCGCTCATCGTTTTGGCATATGGATCTGTGTGTCTCGCGTGGACCTGGTGGGAAGGCCTCGGAGTTTGGGGTTTGAATAAAACAGTTGGTTGGGCCTGGGATATCACCAACTTCGTATGGTGGGTAGGTATCGGTCACGCGGGAACGTTGATCTCCGCGATTCTCCTGCTCTTCCGTCAGAAATGGAGAACTTCCATCAACCGCGCGGCAGAAGCGATGACGATCTTCGCCGTAATCTGTGCAGCTTCTTTTATTTTGATGCACATGGGTCGTCCCTGGATGGCTTATTGGGCGCTTCCATTACCCAACGCGTTCGGATCCCTTTGGGTCAACTTCAACTCACCGCTCGTTTGGGACGTATTTGCGATCAGTACTTATTTCTCGGTATCGTTGGTTTTTTGGTATATCGGTCTGATTCCTGATCTTGCTACCATCCGCGACCGTGCCACGAGCAAAGTTTCCCGCTTCATGTACGGAACTTTCGCAATGGGCTGGGACGGTTCAGCTAAAACCTGGGCGCGTTACGAATACATTTCTTTGATCCTCGCGGGTCTTTCTACGCCACTTGTACTTTCGGTACACACCATTGTAAGTATGGACTTTGCTACCTCGGTAATCCCGGGATGGCACACGACGATCTTCCCTCCGTACTTCGTTGCAGGTGCGATTTTCTCGGGGTTCGCGATGGTACAAAACCTGATGTTGATCACGAGGGTTGTTTACAAACTGGAAGATTACATAACCCTCGAGCACATCGAGACTATGAATAAGGTAATCACTCTTACCGGTTCAGTAGTAGGTGTGGCTTACATTACCGAGTTCTTTATTGCCTGGTACGGTGGTGTTGAATATGAATACTACGCATTCTTTAACCGTATGACTGGTCCTTATTGGTGGGCATACTGGGCGATGATGACCTGTAACGTAATCTCCCCGCAGCTATTCTGGTCAAGAAAACTGCGCCGCAGCATTACTTTTACCTTTTTCATTTCTGTGATTGTAAACATCGGTATGTGGTTCGAGCGTTTTGTAATTATCGTAACCTCCCTGCACCGTGACTACATTCCTTCAAGCTGGGCAATGTTCTCGCCGACCAGATATGATATCGGGGATTACATTTTCTCTTTCGGTTTGTTCTTCACATTGTTCCTATTGTTTTCAAAATACCTGCCGGTTGTAAACATGGCCGAAGTAAAAGCGGTATTGCGTTCAACTTCTGCACAAATGCCTGCTAAGATCGCCGGTGTTGCCAAAGTAAGACAGCGTGGAACTGCTGAACCCGCTTACAACAAGGATCAGGAATAAAAGCATAGCGAAATAGCGAATTATAGAGATTATAATTAAGTAATAGTATGGCAGAATTATCTGGTAAATATTTGGTCGGAGTTTACGACGATGACGATACTGTTCTTCACGCGGTTCCCAAGTTGAGAAAGGCCGGTGTGAAAATCAAAGAAGTATATTCTCCATTCCCTATTCACGGGTTGGACGAAGCATTAGGCCACCCAAGAACCCGTATCGGTATCGCTGCCTTTATGTTTGGTGTAACAGGATGCTGCGTGGCATTGACACTGATGATCTGGACAATGGGTTACGACTGGCCAATGATTATCGGCGGTAAAGATCCGATCTCAATCCCCAACTATATCCCGATCACATTCGAATTGACAGTACTTTTCACTGCATTCGGGATGGTAACTACATTCTTCATTTCAAATGGCCTTGGACCAGGTACGCATTTTCACCCGCGTTTCGACGTCCGCTCGACTGACAACAAATTTGTCATGGCGATCGACATGAGCAGAAACTCAATGACCGAAGACGAAATATCGAGAGCATTGAAAGACAGCGGTGCGGAGGAAGTCAACATTAAGCAATTTTAATGGAGTTTAAAACGATGAAATTCAAGAGTTTATATAAATATCTATTGGTTGCCGCTGTATTGATTACTGCTGCCGCTGGTTGTAAAAAGGATCCTAACAATCCCGGAAAGGAATATGCGCCAAATATGTACCTGCCCGTAGGTTATGAACCATACAAACAGGAAAAAGCCAACCCGATCAATCCGCAGGGCCTTACCATGCGTTTGCCGGTGGCTGGAACGGTTGCGAGACGTAACTACCGCACCAATTTCGGTGAGTCGGATTCAGCAGTTGTAGACCTGATGGTTTACAATATTCCTGCCGACAGCATTGAGATCGCAGAAAGAGTACTTAAAAACCCAGTTCCCTTGAATGAGAAAACTCTCGCAGAGGGAAAGGTATTGTACGACAGATATTGTCAGCATTGCCACGGTGCAACCGGCGCCGGGGACGGAAAAGTAGGAGCGATGTACAAAGGTGTTCCCAACTATGCGAGCGACGCTTACAAGAACCTGAATGAAGGACATATTTTCCACGTGATCACACACGGAAAGGCACGCATGTGGCCTCATGGATCGCAGATCAACCCGGAGGAGCGATGGAAAATCGTACACTATGTACAGAAATTGCAGAAAGGGGCTTAAGTACAATTTTGAAAACAGAGAAATAATTTAAATAATGGCATCAGCACATTCGATTCCTTCTATTGAAGAACGGTTTGAATTTACATCGGGAGCTAAGAAAAGTTTGCTCATTGGTGGCGGTGTAGGACTGGCTCTTGTACTATTAGGAGCATACCTCGCAGCCAATGGCGGTGGTGGTCATGAAGTGGCTGCACACGGAGCAGAGCACGCTGCGGCGGCAGGCCACGCGGCTGCCGAGCATGGAGCGGCTGCGGCTCACGGAGCCACGGAAGCACACGGAGCTGCCGCTGAGGGCGGTCACCATGCCAAGAGCTGGGTTGCGCGCATTTGGGCTAACCTTTGGGTGAATGGTGTATATTTTACCGGAATGTCCGTTGTGGGGATGTTCTTCCTTTCCTATAACTACCTGGCGCAGGCTGGCTGGTCGGCGGTATTTAAAAGAGTACCCGAGGCGTTACCCGCATTCCTTCCTTTTACAGGCGCCGTATTGATCATTACTTTCCTTTTGGGTGGGCACGATCTGTTCCACTGGACACATAAAGGTCTTTTCGAAGTAGGAGGTCCCGAATATGACAAGATCATCGCTGGCAAGCAGGGATATTTGAATACACCCTTCTTCCTGGGCCGTCTGGTAGCGTATTTCGCGGTCTGGTATTTGATGTGGAAAAAGCTTCGTAACCTGTCATTACAGGAAGATGAGATCGGTGGAACTGAGTTCTATGAAAAATCGATCCGTCTTGGAACAGCGTTCCTGGTTGTATTCGGTGTTACATCTTCTACATCAGCCTGGGATTTTGTGATGTCGATCGACACACACTGGTTTAGCACCATGTTCGGTTGGTATACTTTGGCTAGCTGGCACGTAGCTGGTCTGGCTGTGATTACCCTGACTATCGTAACATTACGCGAAAAGGGTTACCTGAGAGCCGTTAATTCAAGCCACTTACGCGACCTTGGCAAGTTTATATTTGCATTCAGCATTTTCTGGACTTACGTATGGTTCGCTCAATTCCTTTTGATCTACTACGCTAACCTTCCTGAAGAAACGATCTATTTCATTGAGCGTTTCCGCGGACACGGTGGATTTTTCAAGGCACCATTCTTTATCACCTTGTTCCTTAACTTTTTCTTCCCATTCCTGGTATTGATGACCCGTGATGCGAAGTTTACACATTCAATTCTAAAAGTGGCTTGCTGGAGTGTGATCGTCGGACACTGGTTCGATTTCTACACGAACGTTATGCCTGGAACAGTTGGTGCAAGTGCTGAGCTTGGTCCTTTGGAGTGGGGCTTCTTCCTGATCTTCCTTTGTGCATTTGCATATTCAATCGCAAATCAATTGACTAAGGCAAATCTGATCCCGAGAAATCACCCGATGTTGGAGGAATCACTGCATCACGATATCGCCTAATTGCAAAACCAGTAAATCATCATGTATATTATTATCGCATTAGTTGCTCTTGTATTCATTGTCCTCACCGGGGTAGTCATTTCCAGGTTGCAGGGTGTTTTGAAGAGTATCAACAAAACCGATTCGGACGAAGTTGTAACAACTGGTAATAAATTCAACGGTGCCATGTTTATCGTGGTGTTGGTGGGCGGTGCTATTTCCATTACCTGGTCATATCTGCATGCCCGCGAATTTTTCCTTCCCGAAGCGTCTTCTATCCATGGACGGAGAACGGATGACCTGTTTTGGTTTTCGATGGGTATCCTGACAATTCCTTTTATCCTGGTGAACTTCCTCGTATTCTTCTTTGCCTGGAAATACCAGCATAAAAAAGGACACCGTGCAACATTCTATCCTGACAACCATAAGCTCGAATTGATCTGGACTATCATCCCGGCTATTGTAATGGCATTGCTGGTGTTTACAGGTTGGAAAGCATGGTCGGACATCACTTCCGAGGCCCCACGAGACGCGGAGGTGATCGAAATCACAGGTAAGCAATTCAACTGGATCGCTCGTTACGGCGGTGTTGATAATAACAAGCTTGGTGACTACAACTATAAATTGATTGATGCACAGAACGAAGTAGGTATCGATTTGTCGGACGAAAATTCTTTCGATGACTTTACCAACCCGAGTGAAATGCACATTCCGGTGGGCCGTCCGGTGCTTTTAAAAATTCGGGCCCGTGATGTATTGCACAGCGTATTTATTCCGCACATGCGTGTGAAAATGGATGCGGTTCCAGGTATGCCGACCAAATTCTGGTTCGTACCGGACAAGACAACCGCTGATATGCGCGCCGAAACCGGTAACCCGAAATTTGACTATGAGATTGCTTGTACGGAGGTATGTGGACAAGGTCACTTTTCAATGAAAATGAGATTGATCGTGGACGACGAGGCTACATACAAAAAATGGGTTTCTGAACAGGCAACTTTCTTGCAAACTTATCCTGAGTATCTTGCAAAAGTACCTGAGAATCTGAAAGCGAAGGCCATGAAATATGTGCCTGCCGAAGCAGCGACTCCTGCCGCAGACAGTTCAGCAACATCTGCTGGCGGTGCCGGAGCAAGTTCTAGTCTACGATAATTCTATTAATTAAATACAATAAAAGTATATGTCAGCTATTGAAGGATTGGAAACAGCTCACCACCACGCAGACGAGCATGACCACCACCATGAAGCACAAAGCTTTTGGCAGAAATATGTATTTTGTGAAGACCACAAAGTAATTGCCAAGCAGTATCTGATCACGGGTATTTTGTGGGCTGTTATCGGTATTACCATGTCGGTGATCTTCCGTATCCAGCTTGGTTTGCCCGACTCTAACCTGTCCTGGTTGAAGCCTATTTTAGGTGGGTGGATCAGTGATGCAGGCAAACTAGATCCTAACTTCTATCTGGCCCTTGTTACGATGCACGGTACCATTATGGTATTCTTCGTATTGACGGCCGGTTTGAGCGGTACTTTCAGTAACTTCCTCATTCCACTTCAAATAGGTGCCCGCGACATGGCGTCGGGTTTTATGAACATGTTGTCGTACTGGTTCTTCTTCCTGGCCAGCGTGATCATGTTTGCTTCGCTGTTCCTGCAACAAGGACCGGCGGCTGGTGGTTGGGTAATTTACCCTCCATTGAGCGCATTGCCACAAGCGCACCCAGGCTCCGGAATGGGTATGACATTGTGGTTGGCTAGTATGGCATTGTTCATCGTATCGCAGTTGTTGGGTGGTATCAATTACATTACTACTGTTATCAACTTGCGTACAAGAGGTATGTCTTTCGACCGCCTGCCTCTGACGATCTGGTCGTTCCTGATCACGGCGGTATTGGGTCTGATTTCTTTTCCTGTATTGTTTTCATCGGTATTGCTCCTGATTTTTGACCGTCACTTCGGTACGAGCTTTTATCTTTCTGACATTTATATTAATGGTGAAGCGCTGCCAAACGTGGGTGGTAGCCCGATCTTGTTCCAGCACTTGTTTTGGTTCCTCGGCCACCCTGAGGTATACATCGTGTTGTTGCCTGCTTTGGGTATCACTTCCGAAGTTATAGCCACAAACTCACGTAAGCCTATTTTTGGTTACCGAGCGATGATCGCTTCGATGTTGGGTATCGCATTCCTTGCATTTATTGTATGGGCTCACCATATGTTCGTAACAGGTATGAACCCGTTCCTGGGTTCGGTCTTCATGTTCCTTACTCTGATTATCGCGGTTCCTTCTGCGGTGAAGGGCTTTAACTACATCACAACACTCTGGAAGGGTAACATCGTGTTCACGCCAGGTATGTTGTTTTCAATTGGTCTCGTTTCATTGTTCGTATCAGGGGGTTTGACCGGTATTATTTTGGGTAACAGTGCACTGGATATTCAATTGCACGATACCTACTTCGTTGTTGCTCACTTCCACCTTGTAATGGGTGCGGCGTCGGCATTCGGTTTGTTCGCGGGGGTTTACCACTGGTTCCCTAAAATGTTTGGACGGATGATGAACACGTCGTTAGGGCAGGCGCACTTCTGGATGACTTTCATAGGAATTTACCTGGTGTTTATTCCAATGCACTACGTAGGTATTGCAGGCTTCCCTCGTCGTTACTACCAGTTCACCAGCTACGACTTTACGCATAAGTTTATGGATATGAACATGTTTATCTCCGTCGCGGCGATATTCACGTTCCTTGCGCAATTCATATTCCTTTGGAACTTCTTTTACAGCATTTTCAAAGGAAAGAAATCTCCGCAAAACCCCTGGCATTCAAATACGCTGGAATGGACTGCTCCAATCATTCCGGGTCACGGAAACTGGGAAGGCGAGATTCCTGCGGTGTACCGTTGGTCATATGATTACAGTAAACCAGGTGCAAAAGAGGACTTCATTCCTCAGAACATTCCGTATTCTCAAACGCCAGAATCGAACTTACCTCATGAGAATGAGCTGATCGCGATCGAGAAGGTGATTGAGTCCCAAAACTTTAATGACCAGTTCAAAACACATCATTGATCTTAAAGCCAATCGCCGGTTCCGGCGATTGGCTTTAAATACGCTGATTACGCTCTATCTCGTAGTTGTTGCGGGGGGAGTCGTAAGGAGTACCGGCTCAGGAATGGGCTGTCCCGACTGGCCGAAATGCTTCGGCAGATGGGTGCCTCCGACCGAAGCATCACAACTTCCTCCCAATTACAAGGAAATTTATGGTGTGAAACTGAAAGGGGAGGTGGAGTTTAATCCCACCAAAACCTGGACAGAGTACGTCAATCGACTTGTGGGCGTCTTCACGGGGATTATGATATTCCTGACGCTGCTGGCTTCCATTCCTTTTCTGAGATCCGGAAACAAGCAAATATTCTTTTTAAGCTTGGCGGCTTTTTTGTTGACTGGCTTTCAAGGATGGCTCGGAGCGAAGGTAGTATCATTTGAATTGCATCCGGTGATCGTAACTGTACACATGTTACTGGCCATCGTGATAATTTTCATTCTGCTCTATGTATTTACATGGGCCGGATATGTTGAGAATGTTTTAACGCTGCGTGAAGGTAGCGAAAAGGTACTCAACGGAATTGGAATCCTGGTGATGGCGTTGTCGTTGTTCCAGATTCTCCTGGGTACGCAGGTACGTGAAGCGATGGACGTAGTGATCATGGAGCTCGGTTACGGGGCGAGATCACAATGGATCGAAGGGCTGGGAGTTAATTTTTATATACACCGCTCTTTTTCAATATTGGTTTTTGTCGTTAATGCGGTCTGGATCAACAAAGTATTGAAATCGGGTAACAAAGGCACAGTAGCAGGCAAAATTGCAACGGCCTGCCTCTGGATACTGATCGCGGAGATCGCGACGGGCGTGCTGATGGCTTATTTCGGAGTTCCCGCATTCGCACAGCCGATTCACCTGACATTCGCTATTTTGCTGATCGGCTTGCAGTTTATTGTCTGGCTGGTCGTAAATGGCAAAAAGTATTTAAAATACAAAGGCGTGGCCGTAGCTAGTGGCAGCCAGTTTTAGAATATTCAATTTCTGTAATAATGATTTCAGTAGAGGAAAGTGTCGGCGGGGTTGGAAAGATCAGAGAGAGATTAGGGGTTTTATTTGAATTATTGAAATTCCGGTTGGCGTCATTGATAGCTTTTTCCGGAGCAATGGGATATTGTTTGGGATCACGCGATGTAAAGACCAGCGATCTCGTGCTTTTTGTTCTTGCTTCTATTGGTATTACTGGTGCTGCCAATATCATCAACCAGATCTTAGAGAAGGATCTGGATAAAATGATGAAAAGAACGGCCTCGCGTCCACTGCCAAGCGGAAGAATAACAATAGAGCAGGCAGCTATCTGGGCGGTCATCCTGGGCGTGTCCTCGCTTGTGATATTTGTAACGGTATTCAACCTGACGACTGGATTGATTTCTTTGTTGTCACTCGTACTTTACGGGTTTGTATACACGCCGTTGAAGCGTGTGGGGCCGATTGCCGTGTTTGTAGGAGCATTCCCCGGCGCATTTCCTCCGATGATCGGGTGGGTGGCCGCAACGAACCATTTCGGTCTGGAACCTGGCATCCTGTTTGCGATCCAGTTTTTCTGGCAATTCCCGCATTTCTGGGCTATTGCATGGGTTTTAGATGAAGATTACAAAAGAGCAGGTTTCAAATTGTTGCCAGCTAACGGTTTGAAAGACTCCGATACGACATTGCAGATTATGATCTATACGTTGTTCCTGCTTCCGATCGGGTGGTTGCCGTACGAGCTGGGAATGACGGGTATTAACTCCGCATTTATTGCAACGGTTTTCGGAGTGTTGTTCCTCGCACAGACGTTCCACCTGATGCGCAAATGCACTGACAAGACGGCAAGACAGCTGATGTTCGGATCGTTCATTTACCTGCCTATCGTACAAATTGCTTTTTTGTTGGATAAATTGTGATATAGATTTAAGTGAAAATGGAAAACGTTCAGCAGTATAAATTGGAAAGAGGGCCGCAGGAGACGCTTGCAATGGACCCGAAGAAATTCATTCTTTGGTTGTTCCTCGTAACGATCATCATGCTTTTTGCCTCTCAGAGCAGTGCCTACCTGGTCCGCCGTGCCGAAGGTAACTGGCTTGAATTTGAAATGCCGCAGATATTCTGGTATAGCACGGCCGTGCTGTTAATGAGTAGCGTAGCCATGCAATGGGCCTATTTTTCGGCAAAAAAAGATCAGTTCCAACAATTGAAAATAGCAATTTCTATTACTTTTGTACTCGGCCTGCTCTTCCTTTGGATGCAGTTTGAAGGCTGGAAAGAGCTGGTGGCAATGAATGTCTATTTTGTTGGAAACCCGTCCGGTTCGTTCTTTTACGTATTCACCGGGCTCCATGGTTTTCACATTATTACCGGCCTGGTTGTTTTAATGTTTGCATTGTTGTCCGCATTCAGGTTGAACACGCATTCCAAAAATCTGAGAAGAATTCAGATCAGTGCTACTTACTGGCACTTTCTCGATATACTCTGGTTATACCTTTTTGTTTTTTTATTGACCTTTAATTAATATTTCTTTATCAATGGCGGCACATGTAACAACACCCGGCGCGGTAGAACCCAAAATGTGGTTGGGGGGTATTGAGCCTATGAAAGCAAGTTACGGCAAACTGATGATGTGGTTCTTCCTTATCTCAGATACCTTTACTTTCTCTGCCTTGCTGGTGGCATATGGTACAGCCCGGTTTAGTTTCCCCGCTTTCTCCGGAAATCACGAAGATTTTACATTCTCCAATATGTACTGGCCCGTGCCTGAAAGGGTTTATGAGTCGGTGCCGTTCCTGCATGGCGTTTCCCTGCCGCTGGTTTTTGTTGGTATTATGACATTCATCCTGATCGCAAGCTCCGTAACAATGGTACTTGCAGTGGAAGCCGGTCACCGCATGGACCGCGCGAATGTTGAGAAATATATGCTTTGGACGATCCTGGGTGGTTTTACCTTCCTTGGTTGCCAAGCTTGGGAATGGAGCCACTTTATCCACGGTACCGATGCTGGTAGCGTCATGAAGGTGATGGAGAACGGTGCTTGGATTGAAAAGACGATCTTTGGAGCTAACCTGACAGAAAACCAGTACGGCCCTCCCGCATTTGCGGACTTCTTTTTCTTCATTACAGGTTTCCACGGAACCCACGTATTCAGTGGTGTGATCCTGAACATTCTGATCTTCTTCCGTGCTGCAACCGGTTTTTATGATAAAAGGGGAAGCTACGAAATGGTTGAGAAGGTAGGTCTTTACTGGCACTTTGTGGATCTGGTTTGGGTGTTTGTATTTACATTCTTCTACCTGGTTTAAATTATCAGACAATATTAAAATTGAACTAAAATGGCGGAAGTACACCATCACCACGTACACAACCAGGATCCCGAAGCAGGAGCTGAACAACGCAAAGCGATTTGGAAAACCTTTTGGATCCTTTTGATTATCACCTCACTGGAGTTCGTGATCGCTTTTACTGTCCCTCACGGAGTTTTGAAGGTGTCGATTTTCATCGTCATGACGATCGTGAAAGCGTTCTACATCGTAGGGGAGTTTATGCACTTAAAACATGAAACGAAAACGCTGATCTGGTCGATACTTGTACCGGTGATATTCGTAGCCTGGTTGATCCTGGCACTCCTGCTCGAGGGAAATGCAATTTTCGAGGCGATTTTTGGATAATAGATTATAATGAAGAAATTCCCCAAAGCCGGATTACTGATTATCACATTAGTAATACCGGCTTTGATTTTTACTTTACTAAAACTGTTCGGGACCAACCATTATGACCTGCCGTATTTTGTGGCGGAACGTAATGCAGACAGCTCGGTGATCGTTCAAAGCGGCGATACGCTGTTCCATCAGGTTTCCGCAGACTGCGGTGTTTTCGGGGCCGTTAATCTGGACGCACGTTTAACGTTAGTAACCCGAATGCCGTCCCGCTGTGGAGAGCCTTGCGATCGGACGATGGACGAGTTGGAGCGAATAGCAGCCTTAAAGAGCGCCATTCCTGAATTGCAGATACTGGTGATTGCCACGGATACGATTCGAAGAGGAGATTGGCAGTCGGTGAAGGCAGACAGCATTACGATTCAGGGCTGTTTTGCAAAAGAATTGTCGGATCCGGAAAGAGGGAGTGAGAAAGCAAATGGTGCGGCGGGACAAATCGTATTGATAGACCGCAGCAAGCACGTGAGAGGCTTTTATAAAGCCGGAGATGCGGAGGAGACCGACCGGCTTATGGCCGAGATCAAGATTCTCGATTACGAAAAGAAGAATGAGAAATAAGTGAGCATGGCTACATTAACAATCGAAAGAAAACCGAAATACGAACGTATTATCAACATTTTGGCAATCGTCATTCCGGTGGCTGTTGCATTGCTGCTGGGAATCCGGCAGAAAATCGATCTGGGTACCTGGACGAAAGTGCTCCCGCATATTATAGGTGTGATCAATACACTGACGGCCATGTTGCTGATCATGGGGTTCTATTTTATCAAACAAAAGAACATCTCCGCGCACCGGCAGGCGATGACCGGCGCATTCGTACTCGGTGCGGTGTTCCTGGTATGCTATGTGCTTTATCACATTTCAAATGAGGCCACGCCATTTGGCGGCAAAGGCTTTATTCGCCCTGTTTATTACTTTTTGCTGATTTCGCATATCGTGTTGTCGATCGGGGTCGTTTGGTTTGTATTGCGTGCGGTGTATTATGGTTATACTAATCAGATCGCGCAGCACCGGAAGGCTGTGAAATGGGCGATGCCGATCTGGCTTTATGTAAGTGTAACCGGTGTGATCGTTTACTTGATGATAAGTCCTTATTACGTATGAAAAGGTTTTTGGTAATATCCGGATTAGTGATTCTATTTGTGATGAACAGTGCTGGCGCGTTCGCACAATGCGCGATGTGCCGTGGGTCGGTAGAAAGCTCCATGGGCAATGGCCGTAATAATGTTGGCGTCGGACTCAATACCGGCATTATGTTTCTCTTTGTAATGCCTTACCTGCTTGTAGCCGTGATCGGTTACCTTTGGTATCGTAATTCAAAGCGTGCACAGCACGAGCGTCAGTTTGTAGCGACGCGTGTGAGACAGGCATACGAGGGTTAATCAGCAAGAAGGTATTTAAGGGCGGACCATAGCGGTTCCGCCCTTTTTTTGTGGTTTTGTTTTAACAAAATATTCCGTTGTAATGGCGTAGATACCGCATTGCGCGTCTTTAAAGAGAAACACCTGCCACCATGCGTCGTCTCTTTGTTTGCCTTCTCTTTTTGCTAATTCAGTTTTTCGACACCTATGCGCAGACTTTTTCAACTACCAAGCCCTGGACTTACTGGTGGTGGATGGGCAGTGCGGTCAATAAGGCCGACATTACTGCGCAGCTTGAATATTTCGGCAAGTCTGGTTTGGGGGGTGTGCATATCATTCCGATTTACGGGGTCAAAGGTTATGAAAAGGAAAACATATCATTCCTCAGTCCGCAATGGCTGGAAGTAATGCGGCATACGATTCGTGAAGGCAAAAGGATCGGGCTGGGTGTAGATATGACCACCGGCACCGGCTGGCCATTCGGCGGGCCTAATGTAACTTCGGTCACCGCGGCGCAAAACATGACCGTCGTGGACGGGAAGCCGGTTGTTAAGCCAACAGGGCAGAAGGTAAAGCGGCCCGCACCGGGCGGCGACGGTTTTGTGCTGGATCCATTCAATGCCACAGGAATGTCACAGTATTTGTCGCGATTTGATTCTGCATTCAGCAAATCGCCTGATAAACCCAGGTCAATGTACAATGATTCCTATGAAGCATATGGTGCGAATTGGACGACGGATTTCGTAAAGGAATTTCAATCAAGACGAAAATATGACTTGCTAGGCAAGCTGTCAATGCTTAGCGATTCGACCGGAAATCCGGAGGCTACATTAGTAAAGATAGATTATCACCAGACCCTGGCGGAACTGCTTTTGGAGCGGTATGCCGTTCCATGGTCTGATTGGAGCCGCACACACGGTTTCAAGACGCGGTATCAGGCGCACGGCTCACCAGGTAACCTCCTGGATTTATATGAAACGGCCGACATTCCGGAAACTGAATCATTTGGAACCAGTCGTTTCAGTATACCCGGTTTACGTATCGATCCGGATTACTCCATTGATCAGTTTGGCACGCCGAATGTTTTGGCGATGAAATTTGCGTCGTCGGCAGCGAATTTGTCAGGGAAGAAGCTGGTGAGCTCCGAAACGGGTACCTGGCTTGCTAACCATTTTAAAGTTTCGCTTTCGCAGATCAAGCCGCAGATTGACGAGCTTTTTACGGCAGGTATCAATCACATTTTTTACCACGGAACGACATATTCTCCGGAAAAGGAAGGGTTCCCAGGCTGGCTGTTTTATGCCTCGACCAATTTTGGAAAAACCTCTCATTTCTCAGAATATTTCTCATTACTGAACAACTATGTCGAAGCGTGCCAAAAGCTGTTGCAGGATGGCAAGCCGGACAACGATGTGCTGGTCTATTTCCCGATCCATGATTTGTGGGCTACCAAAGCGAAGTCCGGCGGCGGTGTGCATTTGCTGGAAGTGCACCACGTAGATCGTTGGTTACTGGATTTGCCATTTGGAAAATTGTCTGGGAAGCTTTGGAGGGAAGGTTATGCTTTCGACTTCGTGTCGGATTTACAGTTGAAGAAATTGAATGTCGGTGCAAATGGTGTATTGAGTTCAGGCGACGCTAACTATAAAACTTTGCTTATCCCGTCGGTGACCTATTTGCCGGAAGAGACATTGAAGGAGCTGCAAAGACTGGCTAATGCGGGTGCGAAAATCATTTTTGATGGAAAGTTGCCGACAACTGTGACGGGTAATGCGAGCCATGAGCAACGGCAGCAATTATTCTCTGAAAGTTTAGCCCAAATTTCAAAACTCAAAACTGTACGCGTTTCAACCGACCTGAATGCTGACCTCTACCAGTATGGTGTGGTGAAAGAGCAATTGGCCGAAAAGGGACTCACATTTATTCGGAAGAAAGCAGCCAGTGGTTTGCCGCTGTATTTTGTGACAAACCTTGGCAATACATTTCAAAGCGGATGGGTACGGATTGGGAAGGGTGAAACGATGTCGCGGAATACACCGTTGAAGGGAGAATCCATGATGTTCATCCGAACGGCCGCTGGGCACGATGAGGTGTATTTAAACCTGCCACCCGGAGAATCGTGTTTCCTGGAAGGTGCTAAGGATGGCTCGGATTTGCCGTTTGCCAGCAAAACTTCGAAAGAGTTGGAGATAAAAGGAACCTGGGAGGTCACATTTCTTCAAGGGAAACCATCATTGCCAGCACCAGCGAAGCTTACTACACTTAAATCCTGGACAACTTTGTCCGATTCGGCGGAATACTTTTCTGGAAAAGCCCGCTACCGGATCATTTTCGACCTAAAAGGGCCATTGAAGCGATTCGAAGATGCCGGAATTAATTTAGGTGATGTTCGGGAAGTGGCGCAGGTGACTTTGAACGGGAAAGACTTGGGTACGGTTTGGCATATTCCCTTCCAATTGTATGCGGGTCATGCATTAAAATCAAAGGGTAATGTCCTTGAAATAGAAGTAACCAACCTTTCAGCCAACTACATGCGCCTCCGCGACCAGCAGCAACCCGACTGGAAGAAATTTTACGACATTAACATCGTGGATATTACCTACAAAAAATTCGATGCGACGCGCTGGCAGCCGATGCCTTCGGGCCTCCTCGGACCTGTAAGGCTGATTTACTAGTCGATTACTCCCATAATGGATAATGTTCCAGCTGGATCTGGCGACCAAAGAAAATATTTGTCGATTGCTCGAATGACAATGTATAATCCGATACATAAAACTGCCGCTTACCCTCTCCTTTTTCATTGATGAGGTAATGCTGTTCCAGCCAGGCCCTGAGTGATCGCGCAACAATCTCGGAGGTGTCCAGCGTTTCTATCGCTTCGCCGTAGAATTTGAGAATTTGGGTTTTGATCAACGGGTAATGCGTGCAGCCTAGTATAAGTGCTTCAATGCCATTCAAAGAAGGATCGGACAGGTAATTGGCAATCACACTTTCGCTGATGTTATTGTCAAAAAAACCCTCCTCTATCATAGGTGCCAGCAATGGCGTCGCCAGGGATTTCAAATGAATGTTACGATCCAGCGCGTCAACCTTCTTTTTATAGACATTAGAAAGGACGGTCTGCTTGGTGCCAATAAGCCCGATGGTTTTTCCCTCATAATGCTCCTTGACATAATCTACTACCGGATCGATCACATTCAGGACTTTCGCCTTACTTCCTACATACTCACGTACGAGTTCATACGCGGCAGCAGACGCGGAGTTACAGGCGATGAGAATCAGCTTGCAGTTTTGCTGTAAAAGCATATTGCATATTTTGATCGAATAAGCCTGAATGGCGGCTGTCGATTTATCGCCATAGGGCAAATGCGCCGTGTCGCCGAAATAGATGGTATTTTCCTGAGGTAGCAGTTTGGTTACGGCGCTGGCGACGGTCATACCGCCGATTCCGCTGTCAAAAATTCCGATGGGTGCAGAGGAGTCGAGCATTAGAAGTGCTTTTGATAGTCAATGAATGATATTCGCATCAAAGCTAAAAAAATATCAAAAAACTTTTTCGACACATGCAACCTCACGCAGAGGAATGCGCATCTTGCTATCGAAACCACCAATAAGAATGGGTCGAATTTTAGCATTATTTAGCCAGGAAGCACAGCTCGTTAAAGCCCTTCGAAAAGAAGATCCAAAGGCGCAGCGACAGCTTTATGACAAGTACAGCAACAGGATGCTGGCTTTGTGTTTCCGCTATGTGTGTGACGAAATGGCGGCTGAGGATGTGATGGTAGAAGGTTTTTTGAGAGTATTTGAGAAAATAGGTCAGTTCAATAGCGAGGGAAGTTTTGAGGGATGGATCAGGAGGATCATGGTGAATGAGTCGCTGGGTTACCTGCGAAAAAAGAAGCGGATTTTGGAGGATAATCTTTCTGATGAGGCCAATAACATTCCGGATTACACCCATGCAGATCAAAACCTTGAGACGGAGGAGCTGATGAGTTTAGTCGAATCGTTGCCTGTTGGCTATCGGACGGTATTTAACCTGTACGCCATCGAAGGCTATGCACACATTGAAATCGCCCAGATGCTGGGCATTACCGAAAGTACATCGAAATCACAATTGCACCGCGCCCGGGCATTATTGCAAAAAATGGTGGCGGAATGGCAGAATGATTATAAAAAAAAAGTAGACTATGAAAAAGCATCCTGTTGATGATCTTTTCAAACGCAGACTTGAAGGATTGGAAAGAGCGCCTTCGGAAAACGCGTGGCTGAAAATTCAGGAAAAGCAGTTGGCGAGAATTCGCCCGGTGAAACACCGTTCGGCTGTGTGGGGTTGGTATGCTGCAGCCGGTGTGGTCGCAGCGGTGATGGGGGGATACCTGGTTTGGCAAAATCAACAGGGCGTTTCACCGGGTACTATTCATTCACAACAGACCGTAGCCATTACAAAGCCGTTACGGTCTGATTCAGCGGTTTTGCCGAAGGCTAATGCAAATAAGCCTGTCGAACAATTAGCCGCAGTTGAAAAAAAGGATTATGGATTGGTGAATAGCGAGCCTAAGGTATTAAGTCAAACCACCGAAGCACCTGACATTGCCAAAAAGCAAATAGCCCAAAGGCCACTCGCCATACCTGCCCCTGTTCAGGATGCGCCGGTTGCAGCTATTAATGAAAGACCATCCGTTTCGGTGAATGCAATCCAGCCGGAACCTGTGAATATTCCTGTTACACAGGATATCAAGATTTTGCCCGATGAGCCAGCTGTTAGTCAGGTGAACAAGCCGGAGCCGACGAGGACGATTGTCGTCACCGTGGAGACCGGCAGTAATGAAGCGGAAGAAAAGCCACGTAACACCCGGTTCGCGAGAGTTTTCCGCCAGCTCAAAAATGCAAGGGCAGGAGAAAAAGTCGATTGGGACGAAGTTGGTTTTAATCCAAAAAACCTTGTAGCACGTGTGGACGATCGCCTGCGTAGCAAGGACGAGAAAAAAGATCACTCTAAAGAGAAGACAAAACTGTAATCTATTGTGCCATGAAAAGTAAAATATATGCAATGGCGGCGCTGTTTATATTAGCAGCCATTGGCACGCGCGCTGATTCACTGAAGTTCAGCAATGAGTTTTCACGTCCCGGCGCCCGGGACAAGGATTCGATTATCGTGACATTCGGAGACAAAACGAGATTGATTATTTACGGTGAAAACCGGGCAGAGTTGGAAAGGATCATGAAATATGATTTGAACGCCCTATTGAGAGATCTGAAAGTAAGACTGGACAGCACGCGGGCCGACACCACACTCCTGCGAGAGGAATTCGACGGAAACAAATACCTGAAAAATCCCGGCGATGTGGTGGAAAAAGATTATGTCAGGATCGGGCTTCGGGGAATCCACATCAAAGACGGGGACACAAAAGTTTCGATTGATGGCAAAGGAGTTGAAGTAAAAGAAGGGGATGAGGTAGTTGCATCTGATTCTTCCTACCGGCGAATTGGCAAGCGCTTCCATCGGGCTTCATGGGGCGGATCGAGCCCGCGGAAAGGATTTAATGTCGCATTTGGACTGAATACCTATGGTGCCAACGAAGCTACGCCGGGTTATGACAAAGCTACCTATGACCTCAAACCATTCGGTTCGCGTTATGTCAGTTTAGGTTACGTCGCCAGTGCCAATGTCATCCGCGGCAAAAATGCCCGGTTGCATCTGGATTTCGGAATCGACTTTTCTTGGTACAATATGATGTATGACGGAAACAACACGATAGAAAAAACAGATGACGGTGTAGAATTTAATGATGTTGTAAACGGTCAGGGGCAGCCGGTAGAGGTGAGGAAATCGAAATTGGTCGTACCCTACGTAAACCTATCCATCATGCCCACGTTAAGCTTCTCGAGATCATTCATATCCTACATCAGCGCGGGTGTTTACGGAGGTTACCGGATTGGAAGTTATACAAAGGTCCGTGTATACGGAACCAAGGATGTGGAACACGACAGAAAGAACTTTTATATCGAAGATTTGCGCTACGGCCTGGCCGCGGAAATAGGTATCCGTAACTTTCCTGACTTCTTTGTGAACTATGATTTGAACAATCTTTATGAGGCCAACCGCGGTCCGTCGGTACGGATGTTGAGTTTTGGAGTGAGATTGTTTTAAGTCAAAATGTGCCCTAGTGTCCTGGAATCGACGTTTTTGATTCCAGGACACTTTTTTTTGTAAAAATTTTTCAAAACAATTTGAGAATCTAAAAAATGGGTATAATTTTGCGACTCCAAATTGTGAAACAAACGGTTTTCACGCTTGTGTTGAAATGTTGTCTGGGGGTGTACCAGAGTGGCCAAATGGGGCAGACTGTAAATCTGCTGGTGTATGCCTACGGTGGTTCGAATCCATCCGCCCCCACAGTTTGAGTCTGTAAAAGTGCTTCAAATCATACCAGTTTTGAAGCAGAAGACGAAGACAAATGCGGAAGTAGCTCAGCTGGTAGAGCGATAGCCTTCCAAGCTATAGGTCGCGAGTTCGAACCTCGTCTTCCGCTCAAAAGAAACATCATCGAAGCGATTAGCGAAAACTTGCCATATATTTTTCGCTAATCGCTTTTTGGTTCTAATTAAAGATTGCTTTTGTAGCTCAGGGGTAGAGCACTTCCTTGGTAAGGAAGAGGTCAGGGGTTCAAATCCCCTCAAAAGCTCAGGTAATTTTGAGCATTTCCTTGATAAGGAAGAGGTCAGGGCCGGGCGGCCGGTGCCGTTCAAATCCCCTCAAAAGCTCAGGTAATTTTGAGCACTTCCTTGGTAAGGAAGAAGTCAGGGCCGGGCGGCTGGTGCCGTTCAAATCCCCTCAAAAGCTCAGGTAATTTTGAGCACTTCTTGGGTGAGGAAGAGGGCGGAAGGTTAGTCGGTGCCGTTCAAATGCTCAGAAAGCAGGGTTTTGTGCCTGCATTGATTTTGATCCTGGTTTGGTAGATGATTGCGGTGTTTGATTGCAGTAAAGCCAGCAGGATCAATTAGTAGTGTATAATAAATTCGTAATAACTTTAAATTTTAAGCGTACTTAAGTCATGGCAAAAGAGACGTTTGACCGCTCGAAACCCCACGTAAATATTGGTACTATCGGGCACGTTGACCACGGTAAAACTACCCTTACAGCGGCGATTACAACTGTATTGGCTGAAAAAGGATTTGCACAGAAACGCGACTTCTCATCAATCGACAATGCTCCTGAAGAGAAAGAGCGCGGTATCACAATCAACACTTCCCACGTAGAATACCAGACAGCCAATCGTCACTATGCGCACGTTGACTGTCCAGGTCACGCTGACTATGTGAAGAACATGGTAACTGGTGCTGCTCAGATGGACGGTGCAATCATTGTGGTTGCAGCAACTGACGGTCCTATGCCACAAACTCGTGAGCACATTCTTCTTGCTCGTCAGGTAGGTGTTCCTCAGCTGGTTGTGTTCATGAACAAAGTGGACATGGTTGATGATCCGGAACTTCTTGAACTCGTTGAGATGGAAATCCGCGAGCTTCTGAGCTTCTACGAATTCGATGGTGATAACATTCCTGTTGTACAGGGATCTGCCTTGGGTGGCCTTAATGGCGATCCGAAATGGGTGAAAACGATCGAAGAGCTGATGGATGCTGTCGATAGCTGGATTCCAATTCCTCCACGTATGACTGAACTTCCATTCTTGATGCCTGTTGAAGACGTGTTCTCGATCACTGGTCGTGGTACTGTTGCAACTGGTCGTATCGAGCGTGGTATTATCAACTCAGGGGAAGCAGTTGACATCCTTGGAATGGGTGCAGAAGGTCTTAAATCAGTAGTAACTGGTGTTGAGATGTTTCGCAAGATCCTTGACCGTGGTGAAGCTGGTGATAACGTAGGTTTGTTGCTTCGCGGTATCGATAAAGAAGATATCCGTCGTGGTATGGTAATCTGTAAACCAGGTTCAGTTAAGCCTCACTTGCACTTCAAAGGTGAAGTTTACGTACTTTCGAAAGAAGAAGGTGGACGTCACACTCCATTCTTTAACAAATACCGTCCTCAGTTCTACTTCCGTACCACTGACGTGACAGGTGAAATTTCACTTCCTGCTGGTGTTGAAATGGTTATGCCAGGTGACAACATCACAATTGAAGTGAAGCTGATCAACAAAATCGCTATGGAAAAAGGTCTTCGTTTCGCGATTCGTGAAGGTGGACGTACCGTAGGTGCTGGTCAGGTAACTGAAATTCTTGACTAATCAAGATAGCAATATTAAAACAAGTGCATTTCTTCTGAGATGCACTTGTTTTTTATAAAAAAATCGTATCTTTGCAGCCCGAATGAGTGAGTTGCACGATAAACGGGTGTAGTTCAAGGGTAGAATAGCGGTCTCCAAAACCGTTGATGGGAGTTCGAATCTCTCCACCCGTGCATAAATCGAAAAGGTGAAATGGAAAAATTTACTTCTTTTTTGAAAGCGTCCTGGGAGGAAATTACCCAGCATGTAACATGGCCGCCTTTCAACGAGCTGCAAGCCAATACCACGCTGGTGCTTGTGGGTTCGCTCATTTTTGCCTTTGTGGTAGGTGTGATGGATTTCGTTTTCGAAAACGCACTGAATCTGTTTTACCAGTCTTTCTAAGGCTATTTTATTAAAGATAACCCCCGAAAGGTATGAGTAGTCTAAATTGGTTTGTATTAAGGGCGGTGTCTGGACAAGAAAAGAAGATCAAGTCCTACATTGAAAATGAAATAACACGCCAGAAGCTAAACGAATTCGTTCCGCAGATCCTAATCCCTTCTGAGAAGATTTACGAGATGCGCAACGGTAAGAAGCGTGTTCGGGAAAAAAACTTCTTTCCTGGGTATATCATCATTTCGGCGGATCTGTCCAAGGGTGAGGTATTGCACATCATTACAAGCATTCCCGGCGTAATCGGTTTCCTGGGCAATGCCGAAGGAAATTCTAAAGTACCTGTTCCGCTTCGTCAATCTGAAATTAACCGGATCCTCGGTAAGGTAGATGAGGCAGAGCAACACGAAGAAGCGCCAAGCATGTCTTTCATCAAAGGCGAAACCGTGAAGGTTGTAGATGGTCCGTTCAGCGGATTTATCGGTCTGGTGGAAGAAGTATTCGATGAGAAGAAAAAACTCAATGTAGTTGTAAAAATATTCGGGCGTAATACACCCGTGGAACTCAGTTACGCACAAGTAGAAAAGGATAGTTGAGCGAATAGCGGGCAGGTAGGCTTCCAACTGCATGTAAGCCGCTAGTCAATCAATGAACCGACAAATTCCAAAACAATGGCAAAAGAAATAGGTGGATACGTCAAACTGCAGGTGAAAGGTGGCCAAGCCAATCCATCACCTCCAATTGGTCCTGCATTGGGATCGAAGGGTTTGAATATCATGGAGTTTTGCAAGCAATTCAATGGCCGTACCCAGGATAAAATGGGTGTGGTATTGCCGGTAGTTATTACATACTACAAAGACAAGTCTTTCGACTTTGTCATCAAAACCCCCCCGGCCGCTATTCTTCTTCTGGAAGCCTCAAAAGTGAAAACCGGTTCGGCTCAGCCAAACCGTATTAAGGTGGGATCAGTTTCATGGGATCAAGTTAAGACGATCGCTGAAACAAAAATGCCCGACCTGAACTGCTTCACCGTAGAGTCTGCTTTGAAAATGATCGCGGGAACGGCTCGTAGTATGGGTATCACCGTGGCTGGCAAGGCCCCATGGGAAGAAAACAACTGAGCGTAGATTAATTATTACGCCAAAGAAACAAAGAACATGGGAAAATTGACCAAAAAGCAAAAAGAAGCTCTTTCGAAATTCGACGCGACCCAGGTGTTTAGCCTGGAACAGGCTGCGGACGTTCTGAAGACGATTTCCTATACCAAATTTGATGCTTCCGTAGATATCGACGTTCGTTTGGGCGTGGATCCGCGTAAAGCAGATCAAATGGTGCGTGGCGTGGTAACATTGCCACACGGAACCGGAAAAGAAGTTCGTGTGCTTGTATTGTGTACTCCCGACAAGGAGGCAGAAGCGAAAGAGGCAGGAGCGGATTATGTTGGTCTTGACGAATACATTACAAAAATCGAGCAAGGCTGGACAGACATTGACGTGATTATTACAATGCCAAGTGTAATGGCAAAAGTAGGTAGACTTGGTAAAGTATTAGGTCCTCGCGGTCTGATGCCTAACCCTAAGTCAGGAACTGTAACTCCGGACGTAGCAAAAGCTGTAAAAGAAGTGAAGGCTGGTAAAATTGACTTCAAAGTTGACAAAACCGGCATCATTCATACCAGTATCGGAAAAGTATCTTTCGGAACTGATCAGCTTGCACAAAATGCAACCGAAGTTATCAACACCTTGGTTCGCCTTAAGCCTTCATCGGCAAAAGGTACTTACGTAAAAAGCATTCACTTGTCAAGTACGATGAGCCCGGGTGTTATTATTGACAAAAACACGATTCCAGGACTGTAATATGACACGGGAAGAAAAAGCAGTAATTATTGACGAGTTAAGTCAGAAATTCGCCAGCACGCCATACTTCTACATAACCAACGCAAACGGTATGACCGTGAGTGAGGTGAACACATTGAGAGGCCTTTGCTTCGAGCGTGGTGTTGAGTATCGTGTTGTGAAGAATACATTGATTAAAAAAGCGCTCGAGACATTAGAGACGGACTACTCTTCTTTCGACGAAGTGTTGAAAGGATTTTCCGGAGTAATGTTTCACCCGGAGTCAGGTAAAGTTCCTGCACAACTGATCAAGGATTTCAAAAAGAAATCAGGTAGCGACAAATTGAAGTTCAAAGGAGCTTCTGTTGACACTGCCCTTTTCGTTGGAGAAAGCCAGCTTGATGTTCTGATTTCTCTGAAATCTAAACAAGAACTGATCGGCGAAGTGATCGGATTGTTGCAATCACCTGCCAAAAATGTTATCGGTGCTCTTACAAGCGGCGGACAGAACCTGGCTGGTATTCTGAAAACTTTATCTGAAAAAGAAGACTAATTAAATAACCAGGCCTTGCTCTCCGGGTTAATAATTAAAGGAGCCTTTTTAAATCATCTTATTGTATAATCAAAAAAATCAAAATAGAAATGGCAGATTTGAAAGCTTTCGCAGAACAGCTTGTTAACCTTACGGTTAAAGAAGTGAACGAATTGGCTACAATTCTTAAAGACGAGTACGGCATTGAGCCAGCTGCTGCTGGTGCAGTGGTAGTAGCAGGTCCTGCGGGTGGTGCAGGTGCTGATGCTCCTGTTGTGGAAGAGAAAACATCTTTTGATGTGATCCTGAAAGCAGCTGGTGCAAGCAAACTTGCTGTTGTGAAGTTGGTTAAAGACCTGACTGGTCTTGGTTTGAAAGAAGCGAAAGAACTCGTTGACGGCGCTCCAAAACCTGTAAAAGAAGGTGTTGCTAAGGATGAAGCTGACGCTTTGAAAAAGCAACTTGAAGAAGCTGGTGCAGAAGTTGAAGTGAAGTAATTTGCTCCATAGCATTAGAAGATAAAATTCTACGGAATAGGCCTGACAACCGTCAGGTCTTTTCCTGTTTTGTATACAAACCAAACGAAAAGTACTTTTTTATCGTTTGGAATAAAGGTGGTAACGAGTTTACCGCCGAAATCCCCTTCAAGCTGATTGCCCGAAACACTTCTTTACTCGTAGGAAAGGAGAAAAGGGGCATCAACTTTACTCTTCTACGAGGCAATAGATTAGGTTAAAACTAATTAGTTTTTCTGCTAACCCAAATCACACATAGCCTTGGCTACAATTAATCCAAAAACACCAAGAAAGAACTTCTCTCGGATTAATCAGATTATCGATTATCCGGATCTTTTGGGAATCCAGGTACAATCGTTCCGTGACTTCTTTAGTCTGGATACATCGGTTGAAGACCGTTCCGGAGAAGGATTGTACAAAGTTTTCGCTGAAAACTTTCCCATCGCCGACTCACGTGAGAACTTCGTTCTTGAGTTCATCGATTATCTCCTTGAACCACCAAAGTACTCCGTTGACGAGTCCATCGATCGTGGTCTGACTTACGCAGTGCCTCTGAAGGCGAAACTACGTTTGATCTGTAACGACGCCGATCATGAAGAATTTGAAACCATTGAGCAGGAAGTGTTCTTAGGGAACATTCCTTACATGACCGAAAGAGGTTCGTTCGTAATCAATGGTGCTGAGCGTGTAATCGTTTCTCAGCTTCACCGTTCACCAGGCGTGTTCTTCTCCATGAGCAAGCACACCAATGGTTCTAAACTATATTCAGCGCGGATTATTCCATTCAAAGGTTCCTGGATTGAATTCTCTACGGACGTTAATAACGTAATGTATGCGTACATCGACCGTAAGAAGAAATTCCCTGTAACCACCCTTCTGAGAGCTATTGGTTTCGGATCTGATAAAGATATCCTTGACCTGTTCGGCCTTTCTGAGGAAATCAGCGCAACACCTGCTAACCTGAAAAAGGCAGTAGGACGCCGCTTGGCGGCAAGGGTTCTCCGTACATGGACTGAGGACTTCGTGGATGAGGATACCGGTGAGGTAGTTTCTATTCAGCGTAACGAAGTATTGCTGGAACGTGACTCTACGATTTCAGCAGATGATATCGATGTAATCCTGGAATCGGGACAGAAATCGATCATCATGCACAAAGAGGATATGAATGTTGCGGATTATAACATCATTTATAATACGCTTCAAAAAGATAGCTCAAACTCCGACAAGGAAGCTGTTGAGCAGATTTACCGCCAGCTGCGTAACGCAGAAGCACCGGATGAGCAAACTGCACGTGACGTGATTCAGAGCCTGTTCTTCAGTGACAAACGTTATGACCTGGGTGATGTGGGCCGTTACCGGATCAATAAAAAGCTCGGTTCTGATACTAGCCTCGACGTTCGTGTACTTACAACAGGCGACATTGTTTCGATCGTGAAATACCTGATCGGTCTGATCAATGCGAAAGCAGTAGTCGATGATATCGATCACTTGTCAAACCGTCGTGTACGTACAGTTGGCGAACAGCTTTATGCACAATTCGGTGTTGGTCTTGCACGTATGGCGCGTACCATCAAGGAGCGTATGAATGTACGTGACAATGAAGATTTTAAACCTGTTGACCTGATCAATGCAAGAACATTGTCGTCAGTAATCAACTCGTTCTTCGGTACCAACCAGCTTTCTCAGTTTATGGACCAAACAAACCCATTGGCTGAGATTACCCACAAACGCCGTATGTCGGCATTGGGGCCTGGTGGTCTTTCCCGTGAGCGGGCAGGTTTCGAAGTTCGGGACGTTCACTACACCCACTACGGGCGTCTGTGTACGATCGAGACTCCGGAAGGTCCGAACATCGGTCTGATATCTTCACTTTGCGTATTTGCGAAAGTGAACGGAATGGGCTTCATCGAAACACCATACCGCGTGATTGATAGCGCTGGTAAGCTGACAAATGAGCTTATTTATATGACTGCCGAAGAAGAAGATTCCAAATACATCGCACAGGCGAATGCCTCCGTCGATAAGGAAGGAAACTTTACGGTAGAAAAGATCAAGACGCGTTTTGAAGGTGACTTCCCTATGGTGGATCCTTCGCAAGCGTCTTATATGGACGTCGCTGCCAACCAGATCGTATCCGTTGCTGCTTCGCTGATTCCGTTCCTTGAACATGATGATGCGAACCGTGCCTTGATGGGATCTAACATGCAGCGCCAGGGTGTGCCTTTGTTGCGCCCACAGGCCCCTATCGTAGGAACTGGTCTGGAACGTCGCGTAGCAATGGACTCACGTGCATTGGTAGTAGCGGAAGGTGATGGTGAAATAGAATTCGTAGATGCGAAGAAGATCGTCGTTAAATATGACCGTACAGACGACGACCGCCTCGTGAGCTTTATCGAGGACAGCGTTTCTTATGATCTGGTTAAATTCCGTCGTACCAACCAGGATACCTGCCTTAACCTTCAACCAATGGTTCTTAAAGGCCAGAAAGTGAAGAAAGGCGAGCCACTTTGCCAGGGCTATGGTACAGAAGGGGGTGAACTTGCATTGGGCCGTAATCTTTTGGTTGCATTCATGCCTTGGCAGGGATACAACTTTGAGGATGCGATCGTAATCTCTGAAAAAGTAGTACGCGAAGATATCTTCACTTCAATCCACATCGAAGAATTTGAGCTTGAAGTGCGTGATACCAAACGCGGAGAAGAAGAATTGACTGCGGAGATCCCGAATGTAAGCGAGGAAACTGTTAAGAACCTCGACGAAAACGGTATCGTACAAGTAGGTACAGAAGTAAAAGAAGGTGATATTCTGATCGGTAAGATCACTCCAAAAGGAGAATCTGATCCTACTCCGGAAGAGAAACTTCTTCGTGCGATCTTCGGAGACAAGGCTGGTGATGTGAAGGATGCTTCGAAAAAAGCACCACCATCGATGAAGGGTGTGGTAATCGATACCAAACTTTTCTCCCGCCCAACCAAAGAAGAGCGTGCAAAACACAAAGACGAGCTCCGTCTGTTGATGAAAAAATACAGCCGTGACCTGACTGCATTGCGCGGTCGCGTAATCGATAAGCTGGTGACATTGACTGAAGGCAAAACGAGCTCTGGTGTAAAACATAAATTCGGTGACGAGTTGATCAGCAAGGGAATGAAGTTCAACGTGAGAAACATCTCCGAGAACCTTTTCCCTGCCAACAACCCATACCGTGACGAAAGCCAGTATGCAGTTCCCGAGGAGGTTAACCTTATCGGAGACGTTCTGACTGACTCATGGAGCGAGGACAGCAACGTAAACCTTCAGGTTTCATTGGTGTTAAAAAATTACCTGAATGCCCGTAGCGAACTGATGGGTCGCTTCAAACGCGATCGTTTCGCGTTGGAAGTGGGTGATGAACTTCCTGCTGGTATCGTGAAATTGGCGAAAGTATATATCGCTAAGAAACGTAAACTGAAAGTGGGAGATAAAATGGCGGGTCGTCACGGGAACAAAGGGGTTGTTGCCCGTATTGTTCGTGATGAAGATATGCCATTCCTGGAAGACGGAACACCGGTAAACATCGTGTTGAACCCACTTGGGGTACCTTCACGTATGAACATCGGACAGATTTACGAAACCATCCTTGCATGGGCTGGTCTGAAACTCGGCCGCCGTTACGCAACACCGATCTTTGACGGTGCTACCGAAGCGGAAGTTGCTGCCGAGCTGAAAGAAGCAGGTCTGCCGGATTGGGGACGTACTTATCTGTACAATGGTTTGACTGGTGAGCAGTTCGACCAACCGGTAACAGTCGGTCTGATGTACATGATGAAACTGGGCCACTTGGTTGACGATAAAATGCACGCGCGTTCGATCGGGCCATACTCGCTTATTACGCAGCAACCGCTGGGTGGTAAAGCGCAGTTTGGTGGACAGCGTTTCGGTGAGATGGAAGTGTGGGCGCTTGAAGCGTTCGGTGCATCCCATATTCTTCAGGAGATCCTTACTGTGAAATCCGATGACGTGGTTGGCCGTGCGAAAGCGTACGAAGCGATCGTGAAAGGTGAAAACCTTCCGAAACCAAATATCCCAGAGTCATTCAACGTACTTGTTCACGAGCTCCGTGGACTAGCATTGGAGATTACACTGGACTAATTTTTAGTCGTAAGCGGCGCATTGAAAAATGCGCCGCTTAGAAATGCAATCATTTAGTTTCGACTAACAGACAAACGACTCTTTATTATGTCTTTCAAAAAGAATAAAAAATTAAATAGCGACTTTTCCAGAATGACGATCAGTCTGGCGTCACCGGAGTCTATCCTAGAAAGCTCCTTCGGTGAAGTAACCCAGCCTGAAACCATCAATTACCGGACCTACAAGCCGGAGATGGGCGGTCTGTTCTGCGAGCGCATTTTCGGTCCTGTAAAAGACTGGGAATGTCACTGCGGGAAATATAAGCGCATCCGTTATAAAGGAATTATCTGCGACCGTTGCGGTGTAGAGGTAACTGAGAAAAAGGTTCGCCGCGAGCGCATGGGCCACATTGAATTGGTGGTTCCTGTTGCACATATCTGGTACTTCCGCAGCTTGCCGAACAAGATCGGTTACCTGTTGGGACTTTCTACCAAGAAACTCGACCAGATCATTTATTACGAACGGTACGCGGTTGTTCAGCCAGGTATCAAAGAAGAGGACGGCGTTAGCTACCTCGACTTCCTGACCGAAGATGAATACCTGGATATCATCGACAAGCTCCCTCGTGAGAACCAGTTGCTTCCAGACGCGGATCCCAACAAATTCATCGCGAGAATGGGTGCCGATGCATTGGAAATGTTGTTGAGCCGCATTAAGCTCGATGAACTTTCTTATGAACTCCGTCACCAGGCTGCTACCGACACTTCTCAGCAACGTAAAGCGGAAGCTTTGAAACGTCTGAAAGTGGTTGAAGCATTCCGTGATGCGAATACCCGTATCGAAAACCGCCCTGAATGGATGGTGATCAAAATGGTGCCGGTAATTCCACCAGAATTGCGTCCGCTTGTGCCCCTGGATGGTGGTCGTTTCGCGACTTCGGATTTGAACGACCTTTACCGTCGTGTGATTATCCGTAACAACCGTCTGAAACGTCTGATCGAGATCAAGGCACCGGAGGTGATCTTGCGTAACGAAAAAAGGATGTTGCAGGAAGCGGTTGACTCGCTTTTCGATAACAGCCGTAAAGTGAATGCAGTACGTTCGGAAGGTAACCGTGCATTGAAATCACTTTCAGATATGCTGAAAGGAAAGCAAGGCCGTTTCCGTCAAAACTTGCTTGGTAAGCGTGTCGACTACTCTGGTCGTTCGGTTATCGTAGTAGGTCCTGAGTTGAAACTGCACGAATGCGGTTTGCCAAAAGATATGGCGGCAGAACTTTTCAAGCCGTTCATTATCCGCAAGCTCATCGAGCGGGGTATTGTTAAAACTGTAAAATCAGCGAAGAAGATCGTAGACCGTAAGGATCCTGTGATCTGGGATATTCTCGAAAACGTTCTGAAAGGTCACCCGGTATTGCTTAACCGTGCTCCGACACTTCACCGTTTGGGTATCCAGGCATTCCAGCCTAAACTGATCGAAGGAAAAGCGATCCAGCTTCACCCATTGGTTTGTACGGCATTCAACGCTGACTTTGACGGTGACCAGATGGCGGTACACGTACCACTGGGTCAGGAAGCCGTATTGGAAGCGTCTATGCTGATGCTTTCTTCACACAATATCCTCAACCCTGCCAACGGTGCGCCGATCACGGTACCATCTCAGGACATGGTTTTGGGTCTCTATTATGTGACTAAAGGACGTGTTAGCACACCTGAATATCCGATCATCGGAGAAGGCAAGATCTTCTACGGTCCTGATGAAGTAATCATCGCGATCAACGAAGGCAAACTTTCAAAACATGCCAATATCAAATGTCGTCTGCGTGTCCGTAACGACGACGCGACATTTGAGACCAAATTGATTGATACCGTTGCCGGACGTATCCTGTTCAACCAGGCGGTTCCAGAAGAAGTTGGTTATATCAACGAATTGTTGACTAAAAAGAAACTTCAGCAGATCATCGGTTTGGTATTCAAACAAGCTGGTGTGGCCCGTACCGCACAGTTCCTTGACGAAATCAAAGAACTTGGTTTCCAAATGGCCTTCAAAGGCGGTTTGTCAATGGGATTGGACGATGTAATGGTTCCAAGTGAAAAAGAGAAACTCATTGAGCAGGCAAAAGGCGATGTAGAAAACGTCTGGAACAACTACCTGATGGGTCTTATCACGGAGAACGAACGTTACAACCAGGTTATCGATATCTGGACGCGCGTTAACTCACGTATTACAGAGACGTTGATGAAGCAGCTGGAAACAGACAAAGGCGGATTTAACTCAATCTATATGATGATGCACTCCGGAGCCCGCGGTTCACGCGAGCAGATCCGTCAGCTGGGTGGAATGAGGGGTCTTATGGCCAAGCCTCAGAAAAACATCGCTGGTGGTGCGGGTGAAATCATTGAAAACCCGATCCTTTCCAACTTTAAGGAAGGTCTCGACGTTTTGGAATACTTTATCTCTACTCACGGTGCGCGTAAAGGTTTGGCCGATACAGCGTTGAAAACTGCGGATGCGGGTTACCTGACCCGTCGTTTGCACGACGTTGCACAAGATGTGGTAGTAGTTGAAGAAGACTGCGGCTCGCTCCGTGGTATTGCGATTTCAGCGTTGAAAGACAATGAGGATATCGTTGAACCATTATCAGAGCGTATCCTTGGTCGCGTAAGTGTACACGATGTGTTCGATCCGTTGACTAACGAATTGATCCTTACATCGGGTCAGGAAATCACAGAGGAAATTGCTTCTTACATTGATGAGACTGCAATTGAAACTGTCGAAATCCGTTCGGTACTGACTTGCGAAACCCGTGACGGTGTATGTGCGAAATGCTACGGGCGCAGCCTTGCATCCGCCTACATGGTGAACATCGGTGAGGCAGTAGGTGTAATCGCTTCCCAGTCGATCGGAGAGCCAGGTACGCAGCTGACACTCCGTACATTCCACGTGGGTGGTACGGCTTCCAACATTTCTGTTGAAGCCAACATCAAAGCGAAATTCGACGGTTTGATCCAGTTCGAAGACCTTCGTCTGGTACAATCTGTAAACTCGGAAGGTGACGAAGTAACAGTAGTAATGGGCCGTTCAGGTGAGGTGAAAGTCGTTCATCCTGAAACAAAACAACTGCTGATCTCGAATAACGTACCTTACGGTGCGCACCTGCAAGTGAAAGAAGGCGATACCGTATCCAAAGGACAGGAACTTTGTACCTGGGACCCTTATCACGCGGTAATTCTTTCAGAATTCACCGGAACAGTAGCTTTCGACGCAATTGAAGAAGGCATCACATTCCGTGAAGAATTTGACGAGCAAACAGGCTTCCAGGAGTCGGTGATCATCGAAACGCGTGACAAAACCAAAAACCCGGCGATCGTGGTGAAAGGAAAGTCTACGCTGTTGAAAGAGCAGACCGAAAAAGGCTATAACCTTCCTGTTGGAGCACGTCTGGTTGTAAAAGCGGGTGCAGCTATCAAAGCTGGTCAGCCGTTGGCAAAAATTCCTCGTGTGGTTGGTAAAACCCGCGATATTACGGGAGGTCTGCCACGTGTGACGGAGTTGTTTGAAGCACGTAACCCATCTAACCCTGCAACGGTTTCCGAAATCGACGGTGTGGTATCTTATGGTGGCGTAAAACGCGGTAACCGTGAAATCCATATTGAATCAAAAGACGGAACACAGCGTCGTTACATGGTGCCGCTTTCGAAACACATTCTTGTTCAGGATGGTGACTTCGTAAGAGCCGGTGACCCGCTTTCTGATGGTGCAATCACGCCTGCGGATATCCTTTCAATCAAAGGGCCAACCGCAGTTCAGGAATACCTGGTGAACGAAATTCAGGAAGTATACCGTCTGCAGGGTGTGAAGATCAACGATAAACATATCGAATGTATCGTGCGCCAGATGATGCAGAAAGTGGAAATTCTGGATGCTGGTGATACCAACTTCCTTGAAATGCAGGCCGTTGACCGTGTTGTATTCCGTGAGGAAAACGACAAGATCCTCGATATGAAGGTAGTTGAGGACCCAGGCAGCTCCGAAACATTGAAGCCGGGTATGATCGTTTCAGTACGTCGTTTGCGCGATGAAAATTCAAGCTTGAAACGCCGTGACCTGAAACTCGTAACAGCTCGTGACGCACAAGCTGCGGTTGCGAAACCTACTTTAATGGGTATTACGCAAGCGTCTTTGGGTACAGAAAGCTTTGTTTCTGCGGCTTCGTTCCAGGAAACAACCAAAGTACTGAGCGAAGCAGCGGTTCGCGGAAAACGCGATGAACTGAAAGGCTTGAAGGAAAATGTGATCGTTGGTCACCTGATCCCTGCCGGTACAGGTATGCGTGTCTATGAAAACCTGCTCGTCGGATCGAAAGAAGAGTTCGATGCGCTGTCCGATTCTCGCGAGAGACAATCACGTAAGAAAAAGGAATTGGCATAATCCGACTGAATATAGTCATCAAGAAGCCGGACCGCATGAGCGGGGCCGGCTTCTTGCTTTTTCAAGCGGCGTATTTTTAGTAATTTCCCCAGTAAAAACAAAATTCCTGATTCAATAGCACCGCTATTAAAACACCAACAATGGAAAATAAGGAAAACGAACAGCAGATTAATGTGGAACTGTCGGAAGAAATGGCAGAAGGTGTTTACTCCAACCTTGCCATGATCGCCCATTCCAATAGCGAATTTATTCTTGACTTCATTCGCCTCATGCCAGGCGTTCCCCGCGCAAAGGTGAAGGCCCGCATTATCGTAACGCCCGAACACGCCAAGCGTCTCGTAGCAGCATTGCGTGACAATATCCAGAAATATGAAGATCAGTACGGTCCTATTCAGAATTCACAGGACAGCGAGCCAACCTTCAATTTCCCGATCAGTTTCGGTGGCCCGGGTGGCGAAGCCTGATTGTTGATCGGGCTAGATGAGAAAGAGATAGGAGGAGCGTTTTCGGAGATGGTCATATAAAGTTGGTATTTTAAACTGGACTTATTGAAAATGGCCAGTCTGGACCACGAAGAACTTAGCAGGAAAGAGAACGAGTATTGTGACGTTAAGAGGGCATATTGAATTAGAGAGCTAACTAATATTATTCTAAGTAACCAAGATTGCATTATAATGCAGGATTTCGAGTTTTTTGTAGCGACATTATAATGTGTTCCGGCTGTTATATCTTATCGACGCAGCAAAGTAAACTTTTGACATCCTGTACTTCTGGAAGGGTAATCCGGTGATAGCAAGCAAGTTTAGTGCAAATTGATTAACTTCGGTATCAGCTGCCCTCAGATGGATTATTTCTAAACTCAATTTACTCACCATGGCATTGTTCAAACTTTCAATCAACAATCGTGCATATAGCGCAGAGGTAGAGGGTGATACCCCGCTTCTCTGGGTTTTACGCGACAATCTGGGCCTGGTAGGCACCAAGTATGGCTGCGGTATCGCGCAATGCGGCGCTTGCACCGTTCACCTGGACGGCAAGGCAGTCCGTTCTTGTGTATTGCCTGTGTCGGCAGTAGGCAAGGCCAAAGTAACTACTATCGAAGGATTATCGGAAAAAGGGGATCATCCCGTTCAAAAAGCTTGGGACGAAGTGGATGTGTCACAATGTGGCTACTGCCAGGCAGGCCAGATCATGACGGCCGCTGCATTTCTCAAAGAGAAACCCAAACCGACAGAAGAGGAGATCGTCGGTGCGATGAGCGGCAACCTGTGCCGTTGCGGAACCTATCACCGTATCCGCGAAGCCGTCAAAGTTGCAGCCACTAAAACGAACTGATCATGAGTACATTAAATCAAGCATCGCGTCGCGACTTCATGAGGATCGCGGCAGCGGCCGGGGGCGGATTGTTCCTGGGCTTCAACTGGTCGGATTCGGCAGCGGCACCGGTGGTAGTCGACGCAAAATCGATCGTAGCAGGATCGGTAAAATTCAATAGTTACTTATCCATTGGCTCAGATAACAGCATTACTATTGTTTCGCCTAACCCGGAAATCGGGCAGGGCATTAAAACGGCGTTTCCAATGATCGTAGCGGAAGAACTCGATGCGGATTGGAAACTGGTGAAAACGGTACAAGGTAATCTGGATCCGAGCCAGTTCGAACGCCAGGTAACCGGAGGTAGCGGGGCTGTTCCGCATTCATGGGAACGCTTACGCAAAGCAGGTGCCACCGCCCGCCACTTGCTGATCGAAGCTGCCGCCGCCAAATGGGGCGTGCCCGCGTCGGAGATTACGACTGCCGACAGCAAACTTTTCCATAAGGCAGCGGGTAAGTCTGCGGCTTATGGCGATTTCGCAGAAGCGGCCGGTAAGCTCTCTGCGCCTAAAGACATTAAGTTAAAAGATGAAAAGACATTCAAGCTGATCGGACAGTCGGTCAGGAATGTCGATAACAAAAACATAGCTACCGGGAAGCCACTGTTTGGCTTGGATTTCTACAGGGAGGGAATGCTCTTTGCCATTATCCAGCGACCCAAGGCATTTGGTTTCAAACTAAAATCGGTAGATTCGGCCGCTGCCAAAGCAATGCCTGGCATTGTGGATGTAGTTACTTTTGAAAACAGTGTCGCGGTGGTTGGTAAATCGACATGGCAATGTAAAAAGGCACGGGAAGTACTTAAAATCGAGTACGAGAAAGCTGCCGATCTGGAAAGCTCGGAAGATCATAACCGTATTTTCTCGAATCTGATGGATAATGGCGAGGCCACGGTTCGCCGGAAGAACGGGGATGTAGAAGCTGCATTCAAAAGCGCTGCCAAAGTTATTAAGGCCGAATATCAATGCCCGTTCCTACCTCACAGCCCATTGGAGCCGATGAACTTCTTCGCGCATGTTCGAGAGGACGGCGTCGAGCTCGTTGGTCCTACGCAAACGCCCGATCGTGCGCGTGGGGAAGCGGCCAAAATAACGGGTCTTCCACCAGAAAAAATCTCGGTCGAAATTACGCGGCAGGGGGGTGGATTTGGACGCAGGCTTTCAGCCGACTTTGCTATTGAGGCCGTTCATGTCTCCAAATTGGTAAAAGCGCCGGTGAAGGTGATATGGACGCGAGAAGATGATATGACCGGCGGTACTTACCGTCCGGCCGTTCGATACCGTTTTGAAGCCGCATTGGATAAAAACGGTGAAATGATCGGCTATAAACTCCGTGGTGTCGGGATCAATTCTGGTAACCCTACGCGCGAGGACAACTTCCCGTCAGGCTCTGTGGATAACCTGCTGATCGACTCGGTAGAACATAAATCGGCCATCACAACAGGCCCATGGCGTGCGCCGATCACCAATTTCCTGGCCTATGCCGAGCAGTCGTTTATCGACGAAGTAGCGGAGGCAGCGGGTAAGGATCCGGTGGAATTCCGGCTGGCACTTTTGGAAAAGGCAAAAAAATCCCCTGCCGGAGAAGTGAAATATGACATAGACAGAATGATCGCCGTGATCAAGCTGGCGGCGGAAAAGAGCAATTGGGGCAAGAAAAAGGGTGTTTTTCAAGGCTTCTCTGTTTACTTCTCACACCGTTCTTACGTAGCCCAGGTAGGGGAAGTGGTGGTCGAAAAAGGAAAACCAACATTAAAAAACGTCATCGCAGCTGTGGATTGCGGCATTGTGATCAACAAGAGCGGATCATTGCAGCAGGTTCGTGGCGGCGTGGTGGATGGCATCGGACACGCAATGTTCGGGAACATGACTTTTAAAGCAGGTACGCCGGACCAGAGTAATTTTAACGGATTCCGGCTGATCCGTATGAATGAAATTCCGGAGGTAGATGTCCATTTTGTCGATAACGGCATTTCACCGACCGGACTAGGTGAGCCCGCATTGCCGCCGGCCGGTGGGGCGGTAGCGAATGCTTTCTACAAAGCGACGAAACAGCGCCTTCGAAACCAGCCGTTTATTAATGAAGGAGCATTCAAAGGCATTTCGTAGATATTAAATCATGCCAAATTGTAAGACAGTAAGATGAAAATGTGATACCGCATTTTTATCTTACTGTTTTTATTTAAAGCCGGGTTGGATTAACCCAATTTAATCCCTGATTATTGTTCCTAAACCATTGAAAACAAGATGAAAAAGATTATTGTGTTATTTTTTGCTTCGCTTTGCGTCGGCATTGCTGCATTTACGATCGCCGACTTTCCGGGAGCCGAAATTTCCAACGGGATAGTCAAGGCGAAACTTTATTTGCCTGATGGGAATGAAGGTTATTACCGCGGTGTTCGGTTCGATTGGGCCGGCGTGGTGCCGAGTTTGGAATACAAAGGGCACACCTACTTTGGTGCATGGAACCAGGCACCCTACGATCCGAAGTTGCACGATGCGATTATGGGGCCGGTTGAAGAATTCACACCGCTGAATTTTGATGAGGCGAAGCCAGGTGATCAGTTCGTCAAGATCGGCGTCGGAGTTTTGACTAAACCGGACGACAAAAAGTACTCCTTTGCTACAAATTATGAGATCAAGAACCCTGGTAAATGGTCGGTGACCAAGGCAAATGATCAGGTGGCATTTACACATGAGCTGAAAGACGAGACTGGTTACGGCTATGAGTATCATAAAACATTGAAACTGGTAAAAGGCAAACCGCAGCTCGTTTTGGAACACACATTAAAGAATACCGGCTCCCGACCAATCGTGGCGAGTACCTACAATCACAACTTCTTCATGATCGATAATGAGCCGTCCAATGAGAACATTCGAATCGTGTTTCCATTTGAAGTGAAAGGCGAGGGAAGGGGTTTTGGAACCATTATCAATGCAAATGGCAAAATGCTGAACTACTCACGCGAAGTGGTAAAGGGTGATCAGGTCTTTAGCGCAGGTTTGCAAGGTTTCGGCCCGACGGCAAAGGATTATGACATTCGGATTGAAAACACAAAAACCAAAGCGGGAGTGAGGATCACTTGCGACCAGCCGCTAGAAAAGCTCGTTTACTGGGCATGCCCGACTACTTCGTGCCCAGAACCATACATCAAGATCACGGCTCAGCCAGGGCAGGAAATCAAATGGAAGGTTAATTATGAGTTTTATACCTTTTAGCATAAGACGCGCGTATTTGCCTAAATTCGCACCGCATTTTAATAAATTAGTCAATGGGTTCGCATAAACACCTCGATAAAGCTTCGGCTGCGGGACTTTTGGTTGCATTAGGAATTATTTATGGGGATATCGGAACCTCCCCGCTCTACGTAATGCAGGCCATCATCGGAACAAGCAAAATTACCGATGACGTCGTATACGGAGCAGTTTCCTGTATTTTCTGGACGCTCACGCTGCAAACGACCATCAAATATGTAATCCTCATCCTTCGCGCCGACAACAAGGGCGAGGGCGGAATCCTCGCATTGTTCGCGCTGGTACGCCGGCGGGCGGCCTGGCTGACAATCCCGGCCATCATTGGGGCCAGCACACTTCTCGCCGACGGGATCATTACTCCGCCCATATCCGTATCATCTGCGGTGGAAGGGTTACGTATATTATATCCCGAAATCCAGACAATCCCGATCGTTATCGGCATTCTGACGCTGCTTTTTATCATTCAGGTTTTTGGGACAACTATCGTCGGCCGTGCATTCGGCCCGGTGATGGCAATATGGTTTCTGATGCTCGCTGTGCTGGGTGTTTCGCAGGTTATCGACCATCCGGAGATCATGAAATCTCTCAGCCCGGTTTACGCCTATCGGCTCCTCGCAGACCATCCCGGTGGTTTCTGGATGCTTGGAGCGGTTTTTCTTTGCACCACCGGGGCAGAAGCCTTGTATAGCGATTTGGGGCATTGCGGACGGGGAAATATCCGTATTAGCTGGGTTTTTGTCAAGACTTGTTTGATCCTGAATTACTTTGGCCAGGGTGCGTGGCTGATTGTTCATTCCGGTGATTTACTGAATGGCAGGAAGCCATTCTACGAGATCATGCCCGACTGGTGGCTGCTACCGGGGATCGGTATCGCTACCACGGCTGCCATTATCGCCAGCCAGGCACTGATCAGCGGTTCATTCACGCTTATTTCGGAAGCGATCCGGCTTAATTTCTGGCCAAAAGTCCGTTTGGTCTATCCCAGTGACCAGAAAGGTCAGCTATATGTCCCCAGCGTAAACTGGCTGCTTTGGGCTGGATGTATCGGTATTGTGCTGTATTTCAAGGAATCCTCGCATATGGAGGCGGCTTATGGGCTCGCGATCACGCTCACGATGATCATGACGACGGTCCTGATGTCGGTGTATTTGTATGTCAACCGGGTAAGTAAGTGGATCGTAGCTGTATTTCTGATCGTTTATCTGGCCATAGAGGGCTCTTTCCTGGCGGCGAACCTTTTGAAGTTTACTCACGGCGGCTGGGTGTCGCTGCTGCTGGCAACCATTATCGGGCTTGTGATCACCGTTTGGCTGAGGGCATATTACATCAAGTTGCGGTTAACCGAGTTTGAAAGTCTCGAAAAGTATATCGGCCCGTTAAAGGCATTGAGTAACGACATCAGTATTCCGAAGTATTCGACGCATTTGATTTTTATGTCGAATGCGTCCCGGGAGAGTGAGATTGAAAATAAAATCATTTACTCGATCTTTTACAAAAGGCCAAAGCGCGCCGATATTTATTGGTTTGTACACGTTGAAACGACCGACGAGCCCTACACGATGGATTATCACGTGAATATTCTGGCGGAAGACGATGTAATCAAAGTAACATTTCGATTGGGCTTCCGTATTGAACAGCGCATCAACCTGTTTTTTCGCAAAGTGGTGGAAGATATGGTGCTGAATAAAGAAGTGGATATTACGAGTCGTTATGAGTCCCTCAACCGGCAGAATATCACCGGCGATTTCCGGTTTATCGTACTTGAACGTTATCTGTCGCTGGAAAACAACCTGCCTTTTATGGAAGAAATGATCATGAAGGTCTACTTTGGGATAAAAAGCATTACTACGTCGGAAGACAAGTGGTTTGGTCTGGATAGTAGTTCGGTGAAAATCGAAAAGGTGCCGTTGGTACTAACACCGAGTGAGAAAATACGCATGAAAAGAGTGTATAGTCAATAAATTATTTCCGAAGTATTTCGTATCGTAAAATTTATTTTAAAACTGCAACTGATTCAGTGGTTATAGGCACTTTGGGTATATCGCTACGCAATGTGGGGACAGTAGGTTTTAAAAGATTCAGAAAGGACAGGCGTCAAAACCGGCCTGATTCACTGGAAAAGATCTTTGCTTAATTAAATTCGGGCTATGCAAAGTTATATTTGGTGTGTTTTGAACCACTCACTTCTGGAACAATTTTAGTGCAGCAAGCGCCATAGTATTGGAAATTTTTTGTTCACTAAACCGGAATGAACCATGAAATATCTTGCATGCATATTCACAATGCTTTTGGGAATAGTGGGGGCGTTTGCACAAAATCCGGTTACCCCGGAACCGTCCGTGCCACAGCCTGTACCTCAAACAAGTCCTGTACCAACTACAAGTCCTGAAACGAAACCTGTATTTAATTCGCCGCAATCGCCTGCCCGCCCTGCCCAGGTTCCATCGGAAGATACACTCATTAAGGGACAAAAAAGCTCCGGCGCTGTCATACACGATACGCTGATGCCGACGACAACCGATAAGAAAAAGAGCCGGTCTGAAAGACGCAAAAACCGCAAAGGCACCGCAGAAACCGATGATACTACATCGGCACAGCCACAAACAGCCCCTGCGAAAAAGCCTTGAAAGTGTACAGGTTGATCAACAAGAAAGCCCGGGAATCTTCCGGGCTTTCTTGTTGATTGTCGCGAAGAGAATAGGCTTTGGTTTTCAGTGCGCGTGATTGAGCAAGGTATGGGTATTAAGATCGCCCTGTTGGTGAGCGGTAGCTTCGAGGTCCTCTTCCCAAAACGGTTGTGTAATAACCGCCTTGTTCCCATTGACCCAAGTACACCAAACCTTGCCGCTGAATACCCGCTTCGTGATTGGACGCGAACCAAACCCGTTAGGGTGAACTACGGTTTCCACGATCTGGTATTCGTCAACCTGCATTAGCTGGTTGCCGCCCCTTTCTTTTACCCAATCGTCCTTCATAAACTTAAAAGTGTCCATTGGTCTCGAGTTTTTTTCTGCTTTGCAGGTAAAATTCAAATCCTATGCCAGAAATTATACATTTTCAAGAATGTAAAGGGTTGCAAGCGGGTCGTCGAATTATTTAGTAGAAATATTTCAATAGAATTGTGACATTAGAAACTTTGATGATTTCCGATAAATAATCTATACTGCATGTTTGGTAGATAGGAAAATCAGACCTAACAGAAAATGTTTTATTGAGACCTCAAACGACATACTTCAAATATCCGCAGCTCGGTGGGCATGCTTGTTGCAAATCAAATGTTAGTGACAACCGGGGCAATTGTATCTTTCGAAGGTGCCAGCTAGCACGGCTTTCGCTTAATTAATAATCATAACTACAAGATTTCATGAGTTCAAAAGATAGAACTGCCTCAGACAATTCCATGAAGGATCTATTTTACAGCCATTCGGGTAATCTAATTCATAAATGGGACCATTATTTAGATATCTATCCCACCTATCTATCGCAATATCGGGGCCGCCGACCGACAATACTCGAAATAGGTGTCTCTCATGGTGGCTCTATCCAATTATGGAAACAATTTTTTGGCAATGATTGTCAGATTTTTGCCATCGACATCAACCCTGAATGCAGCAGACTGGAAGAGGAAGGAGTTAAGATATTTATTGGATCACAGGCAGACGCCAATTTTTTAAACGAAGTTGCCCATCAAATTCCCGATTTGGATTTTGTGCTTGACGATGGTGGACACTTTATGGATCAACAGAGTTTGTCCTTTGAGATATTATTTCCAAAAGTCAAACAAGGAGGACAGTACATTGTTGAGGACACTCACACATCCTATTGGCCTGAATTCGGAGGAGGGCTCCGAAAGGATGGGACGTTTATTGAAAAGTCAAAAGCATTAATTGATTCGTTGTACAACTATCATTTATTTGAAGGAGATAACGTCAGAACCGATAACATTACTCAAAACATCGAATCGATCTCGTTTTTCGATTCAATGGTCATTTTTCAAAAGAGACTTCGAGCACAACCTTTCCACAAGCAAATTGGGAAAAAGACGATCAATCCCTATGTAGTACCGGAGATTAAGAAGCCTAAGTCGCTATCCGAGAGGATATTGGCTATGTTTTCGAAAAAGCAAGCTGAGGAGATTCATCCGTTTGTGCGTAATGATGGGGGTATTGACGAGATTAAGTGACAGATTTTAGTTTATCGAGCTTCTCAATCCATTTATCGCTTAAATATTTCCTTATAGGCATGTCGTAAATTACCATCATCACGTACGCCGCTCCAACCAGTAGAATTAGCCCGGCTGTGATGATGAGAGCCAGTTGCGCAGTGCCCGGGCTTATGACTGGTGTAATAATTGCCGAACATCCATAACAGGCATAATGTGTCATGGCAGCTCCATCCGCCCAATAAGTTGCCTGAACGGTAAGCAACAAAGCCAATAGCCGCAGCCGAAAGTATGGTCAACAGCAGCGGGTAACTGCGACTAGTTCGATAAAGCACTACCGATCCTGCCACGACCAGCGGATGTAGCCTGATCATCCTTAATATAAAAAATTTGCGTAGGCCAATTTTCGCGATACGATCATCATAAACGTAGCCAATCACAAATCCCGAAAGGCAGAAAAAGAAATCGACAGCTAAAAACCATGACCGATAAAGTTCTTTCCAGGGTCGGGATAAGCCCACTCCATAAAATGAAACGTTACAACGGCCAGTGCAGCAACACCCCTTAATCCGTCGAGAATTTCGAAGTGCCGTTTTGTTTGCAGAAGCATCGTGGTGGTGTTGTTCGTGGCCAAATTGGAAAACTATCATTATTATGAGTACAATGAACCTGAGGTCGAAAAAGGAATCAGAAAGAGCGGCGAGTGTAAGTAGGGAGAGTAGATGCATGTACAGGCCATTGTCAGCAGGAAAGATGCCACAAAGAAGATCAAGCTTAGCCGTATGAACACCTCACGGGTATCTTCGGCAGCATCAAGCAGTAGCGCCTGCACGCTGCTATGATTTTAAACAGGGGTGTTCCAGGCAGAAGGCGGTGGAGTCGTTGTTAAATCAGCCTAGGATGAAAGCCATCGACAAGAAATTCCTGAAATGTCCATTTATGGAATGGAGCAGATGATCGATTATCTGTGCGGTTTGGGTCTCTAATGGCGCCAAACGAATCAGAAGGATTTATAAGGTCATGAATTTGCGTGCCATTTAGACTGATCGAGGCAAACCAATTTACTAGTCCAATCTTTTAGTCATTATTGATCAAGGAGCCAGGATAGCTATGTATGTCAAAGGAGGATTTCTTGACTTTACCTTTAGATTTTGAAATCCCTAAAATACGACACCGTTTATCTAAATCCTCCTAATGTTGCATGGGCCTGTATCGGGGGGGTAAAAGCATTTGTAGAATTATACAACCGTCGACGCGAACATACCGATGCCAGGTTTATCCCTGAAGAATTGCTCGCTGAGTCAATCAAATCTGTAATCAATTGAATATTAGTAACTTTTAAAATAGTATAATTGCCTTCAATCACTTCCGTTAAAAGACTGACATCGTACTAGTGAATATTATTTCAGTTTTATAAAATAATTAGCTAGTTCATTTGCAAAGTTATTTATTATTGCTTTAACTTTACATCAGTTACAAAGCACCCGTAAATTTCTGTTTAATGTTTGGATACACCGAGTATCCGGTTAATTATTTGCCGAGCCTTTACTGGCTTGGCTAACATTAATATATTTTATCCTACTCTATATGTTGAAGTGTTTACCCGTGCTTATTTCTGTATCCAGTGCCTTTTTTTTTATTTCCTGCTTATTCCCAGCGCTTTGTTTCAGGATTAGCTGTACTCGCGACACTGCTGAAACGTAAGTTGGTCAGCTCAAAACCGACAAGAAAAAGTTTGCGTATATTGTATATCGTTTTGTTTTCTCGGAGCTTATTGAGCGGCAACAAAGTCAGTTACAACCAAGCTTCCATTGATTTGAAGTGCGCGTTTTATGGCCAATATCGATGTAATCAATACAACGAATGTTGCGTATTTCAATGCGGATCAGTATAACTATGGTATATCAAATGATTTCATGGCATAGCGAAAAGATCCTTCACCGAGACTATCTTGGTTGTTGGCTATTGGGGTAATCCGGACAATCTATCATACAGTCATTTGAATCTGGACCTGTTCTTAGAAGCCGGCAAACCAGTAATAGATGGAGTTACAAGCCGCTGCTGAGAAGAGAGTGACAATCTTTGAAAATTAAATAGCCTTGCGTCGTTTTTCAAATAGCTGTATCGATCAATTAAATTCAAGAAATCGCCGATGAAAATAAGGAATAAGATTTTATTTGCTTTTATGCTTTCCTACGGTGCTTATGCGCAAAACGAATTGATTACACCCGCCAGCCAACTCTTGCGCCTGAACGCTGACAATGTGAATATTAAGCAAAAGATTTCACTCAACAGCGACACGGGTTATGTGTCAATTGGTGGCTATCGGTTTCTAAGTATCAAAAAGACCGCCGCCGGAGAGCTGAATACTTTTGCCGGACCTAATAGTGGTAATTTCACGATGACCGGGCGGTGGAATACTTTTATGGGAGAAAATGCGGGCCTGGTCAATACTACCGGTTATAGTAACCTGGCAATGGGTGCGGAGGCAGGAGCTGTTAACACAACCGGTTATTCGAACATATTCGTCGGTGAGAAGGCGGGACGAGCCAATACCACTGGGTTTTTTAATACAATGGTCGGGGGAGGGACTGGGTTTTTCAGTGCTACATCTTCTTCAAACGTGTTTTTGGGGCTTAATGCCGGTTCCACAAACAATTCCACTGCAAATGTCTTTATCGGCAGGGCCGCTTCCTATTACACGGAAAACGGCTCCAACAATGTGAGTATTGGTTTTGCAGCGGGATCAGGTACAGGTGCTACTAACACGAATGGGACGGGTAATGTTTTGATCGGCCCCTTTGCCGGATATTACGAGACGGGTAGCAATAAGCTTTACATCGCCAACAGTAACACCACGACACCGATGATCTACGGTGAATTCCCCACCACAAACCCTGCTAATGCTGGCAAACTCGTTTTCAATACCCGTGCTGGAGTGGGGGTAACCACGTTTCCTACCTCAGTGACAATTAATGGTGTTGCCACCAATGTTTCCAGCTTTAAAATGTTTGTAAACGGCGGATTGGTTACCAGGTACTCAATTTTGACCGGTCCGGGTGCTTGGGCCGATTATGTTTTCAATGATAACTATGCATTACGCCCACTCAATGAAGTCGAAAGCTTCATTCAAGTTCATGGGCATTTGCCTGGTGTTCCTTCGGCACGACAAGTGGCTCAATGGGGAATTGACGTCGGGAAAATGGCGCGCATTCAGCAAGAGAAAATTGAGGAGCTGACTCTCTATATTATTGCCCAGAACAAGAAGTTAGAAGAGCAAAAGGTGCGGATCAAGGAGAAAATGGAACAATTGGTAAAGCTTTCCAAGGAAATAGATCATTTATAAAGAATTTAACTCTCTGGCATGAAAAAGACATTTTTAAAAGGATCGAAGCTTGTGACTATTTTAGCTTTGATAACTTGTTCATTGCAGACCTATGGCCAAAACCAGGTGACTACTCCAGTTGGTCAATCGCTAAGACTCAATTCGGACAATGTGATCGTAAAGCAAAAGATCTCGATCGAAAGTGACACGGGATATGTCTCCATCGCCAATTACAAATTTCTGAGCATGTCCAAAGCATCTGGTGGAGAACTAAATGCATTTTTGGGCCCTAACAGTGGCAACAAAACGATGACTGGCGGCAGGAATACATTCTTCGGAGAAAACACGGGCAAGGCTAATACCCTTGGATATAGTAATCTTTTTGCGGGGACCTTTGCAGGTGCAGCGAACACGACTGGGTACAGCAATACGATGCTTGGCTATAACGCCGGTGCGGCAACTACAACAGGCTACTTCAATACTTTTGTTGGAAGTGGTGCAGGTATGTCCAATGTATCGGGTCAATCGAATGTGTTTGTAGGGCTATCAGCAGGTTCCTCATCGAACGGAAGTAACAATGTTTATATTGGGCGCGCTACGGCGTATTATAACGCGGGCGGCTCCTATAATGTCATGGTTGGATTTGGTGCTGGTGGTGGGACAACAACAACAACCGGTTCTAATAATGTGTTCCTGGGCTACATGGCAGGCGTAAATGAGGCAGGGAGCAATAAACTTTATATTTCAAATAGTAATACTTCGAGTCCACTTATCTACGGTGAATTTCCCACCACGAGCCCGGCTTACGCAGGAAAGCTCGTTTTCAATACGCGTGTTGGCGTGGGGGTCACGAATTTCCCCACAACTGTAATGGTAAACAGTGTGTCCAACAATGTCAGTACGTACAAGATGTTTGTGGACGGCGGCATGGTAACGCGCGACCTAATTGTCACAGGCGCCGGGACTTGGGCGGATTATGTTTTCCAAAAAGACTATAAACTGAGAGATTTGACCGAAGTTGAGGCATTCATTAAAGCCAACGGACATTTACCTAATATCCCGGCAGCGACCGAAGTTGAAAAATGGGGTATCAACGTAGGTGAAATGAGCCGCTTACAGCAGGAGAAAATAGAGGAACTTACCCTCTACATGATTGAACAAAATAAGAAGCTCGAAAGCAACGACCGGCTTTTGACAGAGTTTGACGAAAGAATGGGAAAGATTTCAGGCCGATTGGATGAGCTGAAAGCCCGCAAAAATTAAGGGCTGTAAAAAAATAACAATCGAACAAGAGAAAAAATTTATGGGAAAATCTTTGATCTTCTTATCATTCCTTTTGCTGACTGAAGGGTTATGTCAAGCTCAAATGAAGCTTATGGAATATGAATACATTCCTGAAAAGGTGGTCCTGACCAAGCTATCAATGCATTCTCAGTTGATAAGGGCACGTAAATACATGAATGTAAATGTGCAGATGCAATCAGGAAGCCTGGTTGCCATAGCGGGCGAGGCTATCGTTTTAGAACCTGGATTTTCAGTGACTAACGGTGCCCAGTTTCATGGTAAAATCGAAGAAGTACATGCGGACCAGCGGGACGTTGTACTCGAAGAAGCCGGCCAGATGAAAATGGAAGTCGAATTTGATCAGGAGAAATTGTCGATCAACAACTATCCAAACCCATTCGTCAAAAACACCGAAGTGCAGTATTGGCTGCCTGAGGATTCCAAGGTTAGCCTGTTAATCTATGACGATAGTGGTATTCTGGTATCCAAGGTTTTTCAAGATAGTTTTCAGTCCCGCGGACTTCATAAGATCAGTCTGGAAGGACAGCAACTGACCTCAGGAACTTATAACTGCGTTTTAACTACCCCTTTATACAGAACAGTCAGGAAGATTGTGAAGTTGTAATATGAAACCTTTGAACGCTAAAGTGGTTATTTCGGACTGTGACGCTCTCCTAGGTAATTGAATTGTCACATCTTTTGACTCATACGATAGGAATGATGTATTAACGCCCTGGTATACACCGGATTTATACGAACACTATTCCATGTATCTCGAACAGGGCATCCTCCGCGTACTTGGTCGCAGAGTACAGTTTGCCCAACTAACGTCTTTACGAACAGAATTGGTCAGAGCTTGCATAGCTAGATAGAAACTAAATGTGCGTCGATTGACGAGCAGATACTAGAATTCAATATTAAAATAATCATTATGAGGATATTAATTGGCTGTTTGCTGAGTTGGTTCTTTTTAGTCAGCACACATACTCGATCTCAAAGCATCCATTGGAAAAGGGTAGGCAAGCCCTCAAAAAACACCTCGGAATTTGTGAAGGGCGATGTAAAGGAGGGCCAAGCGTTTATAGCTGCCCGGACGCAGGAATGCAGGTGGGCCGACGCAAAAGGAAATTTGTGGGTGTTTGGGGGTAGTGGCTATGACGTAGATGGTCAGTACGGGATTTTTCAGGATTTATGGAGGTTTAACCCAAAGAATAATAACTGGCAGCTCATTAAAGGAAAGGGCAACAGCTCTGAAAAGGAAATTGACAAAGATCCGAGTTGGCCAGCGGGCAGAAGAAACGCTTCCACCTGGTGTGATAAGAATGGAAATTTGTGGCTTTTTGGAGGTAAGGGTATGGGTGATCTCTTCCATTTAAATGATATGTGGGTTTTTGAAACTAACAAAGGTCAGTGGCGAAAAATCCAAGGTTCAAACTCTGTTAACGATAAGCCTACCTATGATCGGTTAAATGAGTCTGCGAAAAACTCATCGCCGGGTGGTAGGTCAGGTTCTTCAACCTGGGTGGATAATGATGACAATCTATGGCTGTTTGGAGGCGAATCGCAGGAGGGGAAAAATATGATTGCCTATAATGATTTATGGCAATTTGACCAAAAAAAGGAATTATGGCGTAAGATTGCTGGGGCGGATAAACCAAACCAGACCTTAGACTCAAACTCAATATCAACGGGCTCGAAAAAAATAGATCCATCTTCGCGACGGGGCGCAATCGCGTGGTATGACAAGACAAAAAACCAACTGTATTTGTATGGTGGGTTTGGGTTTGGTGTTTCTAGTGGCCAGCAGGGAGGATTGGCCGATATGTGGGCGTATGATATTAAAGGTAACAGCTGGTCAATAAAAAGTAGAAACTTTCAAGTAAACAGTGATCAGGTAAATTTTTCTGCGGGGGCTTTATCACCCAAAAATACGCCGGGAAGTAGGCATGGGGCAGTCAGCTGGATAGACGGCGCGGGAAATTTTTATCTTATGGGCGGACACAGCATCCTATACAGCGAATCGACGTTCGTAGATCCATACGTATGGAAATATGATATTACCAAGGGAATGTGGGTTATGGTATTAGATTCCGAATCAGTTGTTTTAAACGGAGGGACGGTTTTCGCGGCGGCTGATGGGAGTGTATACCTGTATGGAGGAAACGAATTCGATAAACAAAAAAAGCAATCGTACCCGGTGACTTCCATCTGGTTGTTGGAACAAAAGTAAATAAAATGAAAAATTTGTTACAAAGAACGAGCACAATTCTACTGTGCATAGTATTGTGCGTACTAAGTTGGACGCAATGTGAAGGTCAAATGCCGACAGTCGGTGGCAATGTTGCATTTAGTTCCCCTCAGGCGGCTTCCATCTCTAAATTTGGTGGACATTCGCTCAATTATAGTACCGGAACACCCAATATAGACATTCCTATCGTAACTGTTAGTGAAGGGGCGCTCTCGTTGCCTATATCACTTCACTATACGTATAGCGGGTTCCGTCCGAGCGATCAGGCTTCGTGGGTCGGGCTAGGGTTTTCTTTGATGTCGGGTGGTGTCGTTTCACGGACTATTCGTGGTCTGCCTGATGAGCTCGCTGGACATGGTTATCTTAACGAACCCCAAAAGATCACTAATTTCGTAAGCCAATCTTCATTCGGCATTGCCTCCTTTAAAAACAATGGGATTGAAAATTTGGATGATCCATCACCTGATAGTTACAATTTCCAATTCAATGGATATTCGGGGAAAGTAGTGATTGACAATCAGGGAAACGGCCGCGTAGTATCGTCGGCCCCCATTGTCGTGAAGTATGAAAGAGCAACCGACTCTTTTGCTGGCCTCAACTACGTGATCAGCAAATGGATATTTACGACAGAAGATGGAACAATCTACACATTTTCCAACAGGGAATACACTGAAACTAACATGGAATTTTCTCCGGTTGGACCAAACGCGGAATATATGCCTTCCGCCTGGTATCTGTCGGAAATTGCAGACAAAACAGGGAACAAAATTACATTCGAATATACAACGGCAGAGAAAACCACAACAGGCAGCCGCCTTCAATATGGACGTTCCGAGCAGTATGAATTTGTTACGTTAAATGCGGGCAGTAATGATATAACAAACAGCAGAGTACAAGTATCTGAAAATAAAACCTCAGAAATTTATCTTACAAAGATCTCTGGATCCAACTGGCAACTGGTATTTAATTCTGAGTCGTACAATAGGCTATCGGATCAGTTTGGTATTCTCTTGTATGCCAGAAAGCTAAACAGTATTGAATTGAAAACAAATACAGCCTCGCCTACGACGATAAAGCAATTTACATTTGAATATACGACCCAAAGCAGTTATCGGCTGCATCTATTAAAAGTTAAAGAGGAGGGGTCAAATCCTTATACAATGACCTATGATTCGTATGCGAGCTCCAACATACTTGGCCGGGATGCTAATGTTGACTATTGGGGTTACTATAACGCCGTGAATAACGCCACACTTGTCCCGCAATTGGGGGCGGACCTTGAGCCCAGAGAGTATGCAGCAAAAATGGGCGCATTAGTCAGGTTAACATATGCGACAAAAGGTTACACAACAATTGATTACGAGCAAAACCAGTATAGCTATTTTCGTGACTTGGTCCGTACAGACACAGCAACAACCATTCTAACCCGGGTTTATCGACGCTTTTGGAACCATGAATTTTCGCACCCGGACAGCAGTGGTATGTACTCGCTCGTACTCACTAAACCAACGCTTGTTCATGTCAGGCTAAACAACAACACTACGAACACCAGTCTCCCAGCTTGTGCGAATCAGGGGACGTTTTGGCCCAGAACATTGCAGGCAGGTACTTACACGATGAACGACATTATGGCAATTTATAATTTTTTGCCGTGTGACCGTCCAGATATCGGTAGTTCTCCTGGTTTCGATATTACACTTGAATTCAAGATTTTTGAGAAAACGGCATCTAATCGGCATAAATTCGGTGGTCTGCGGGTCAAAAGCATGACTGACTTTACGGGCAATGCGAATGAATCCTATACTAGTACTTTTTCTTATCATGATACAAGTGACACAACATTATCTAGCGGAGTAGTTGGTTTCATTCCTTATTACGAACTTGTATTGGTCAACACGGTGGGAATTATCAGGGTTTACAGAGCAACTCCATTTAATCCGGAAGCATTATCGCAGCTTTATTACAGGTCGGTATCAGTTACGCGCGATGGTTCGGTGACTAATTACAAATATACTTCACATTCTAATCAGAATGATTATCATGGAAAATGGGCTTTCGTATATGATAAGGGAGTATCGACACTTAGCGGGGTACTTGCCGAAGATTACACAGTTACAAACTTTTACGGTATGGGAAGTTATGGTGATTATTCCTTTCTACGTAGCCTGCCATCGGAAATTGAAGTGAAGGATAGTAACGGGAATTTGAAACAAAAGACGTCGTATCAGTATTCGGGATGGGGCGAGAACACGTTGAATATTCCCTCGTTGCATTACGAATTATTTGCCCAATATGACAATTATCCTGACCCCTTAAGCCTTGACCCATCTCCGCGGCTTGTCTTTTATGGTAAAGCCTATTACCAGGTCGGTGGGTGGCCCCGTAAGACATCGGAGACCGTTACAACGTATGGCTCAAACAATACTGATCCGGTGGCAGTGACGACTACCTATGAATATGGCAGCAACCACTTGCAATTAAAGAAACAGCAGGTGACGCAAAGTAATGGAGCCGTCAAAGAGACCACCTATACTTATCCGCTCGACTACTCGGCAGCAACTGGCAACGCGGTGCTTCAGGCGATGATTGCATCCAATATGGTCGCCTATCCAATTGAGCAGGTAACAAAACTGGGCGCCAAAGTCGTCGATGCGTCTCTGACAACTTACAATTCATTTGTGGTGGAGTCCGGTAAACCTGCAATAGTTCTACCCTATAAAAAATTCAGGTTTAGTGGATTTAATAATTCAATCCCAAGTTTTACGGCTTACACAGGTTCAAACAACGAGGCAACTACCTCTTACTATGAAACTACAAAGTACGTCGCATATGGTAAAAAAGGGAACCTGCTGAGTGTACTGCTAAACAATTCGCACAAGGTCTCCTACCTGTGGGCTTATAAGAGTCAACATCCCGTGGCGGAAATCCAGAATGCGGACAATGCACAAGTGCTGTCGGGACTAGGGGGGACTTCATTCGATGCAATGGCGGATGAGACAAGTTCAGCCACAATCCTTTCAAAAATAAACAGTCTGAGGAGCAACTTGGGAAGCTCTTTGGTGACAGGTTACTTATATGAACCGTTGGTAGGGTTGACACAGAAAATTGCGCCTAACGCGCTGAGCACTTATTACACCTACGATGTATTGGAGCGGCTGGAGAAGGTTAAGGATACAAACAGTCAGACAGTCAAGTCCTATAAGTATAACTATGCGACGCCCTAAACGTCCCATAGTTTTCTTGAATAGCTAATTAAGTTATTACATCTTCTTTCCTAATATTACATGAAGCGGTTTTTGACCCTGATCATCTTTTGTGTGTCCTCCTGTGTCGTTTTTGCACAAACCAATACCTGGACAGGGACAACCAACGACCACTGGGAAACCGGTACAAACTGGTCTTTGGGCTTGGCTCCTACCCCATGTCATGATATAGTCATTCCGGCTATTTCTGGCAAACCTTCGCCGAAGTTGTACGCGAACATTTCCATCTCGAATATTACATTTTCGGGCGGAAACCTAAGTACGAATAATTTTGATATTACATATGTATCGGCGGGGAGTGAATGTGGTACGGGAGTTAATTGTGGGTGTACAGACTGCGACCTGGCTACTGTTAAAGACGTGAGCAACCCTTCGGTAGGTGAATCGGCGTCAGGTAGTTCGACGGCTAACTATGTGATCGAAAATACCCATTTGACGTCCGATGGTTCCTCGGTCGCCCAAACGATAACTTACCTGGACGGGTTGGGGCGACCTAAGCAAAAGATAAGTCGGCAAGCCGGCGGCTTTTTATTATCCGATCCTACCCAGATCTCCGATCTTATTCAGCCAATTGTGTACGACGCATATGGCCGGGAAACTCAAAAATACCTGCCATATGCAAAAAATGGCTCTTCCGGCGATCTGGTGGGCAGTCCTGTTTCGGCCCAAGCTGCTTACTTCACAGGCATTGGTAAAGTAGGTAATGCGTATACAGATATCGTTTATGAAAATTCACCATTGAACCGGATCGTTTCGCAAAAAGCGCCGGGAAGTTCAGTTGCTCAAACATTCTTGTATAGGGGCAATACGAGTGGAGATAACGTTAAGCGATTGACTTATAATTTTGGTACTAACAAAATCGACATCGGGACGTATGGCGCAGGGACCTTGTTCGTCACAGAGAGTACCGATGAGAAAAATGTCAAAACGATTGAATTCAAGGACTTTGAGGATAGGGTCGTCCTTCGCGATGTTGCAGGCAAAAAAACTTACTACTGCTTTGACGATTTTGGATTGCTGAGGTGTATAGTGCCGCCAGCAGCAGCAGGTTTGCTTAGCCAAACAAATGTCGATCCTGCGAGCGGCGAGCTCCTATTTGTTTATGGATACGATAGCCGGGGAAGGATGACATCGAAGAGAATACCCGGTGCCGGGACTACTTCGATGACCTATGATAGCCGGGACCGACTGGATGTTACGACCGACGCTAAGGGACAAGCTGTGAAAAATAACTATGACGATTTGAATCGTGTAACGAGTGTTACGCTAGCGGGGGCTGAAATAACGCGTAATTATTATGATGCTTATCCGGCAGCAACCGGCGGTACTTCGGAAAGCTTCGATCAAACGCATGCTTTCGGCGCGGCCAGGCTCACTAATTTAAAAGGAATGTTGGTTGCCACAGAGCACAAAATTCTCGACAGCACCGCGTATCTACGTACTGTAACCTATTACGATAACGTGGGGCAGGTAATCCAGGCGGCCTCCCAAAATCACAAAGCAGGTTGGGATCGGCAGTCGAGCAAGCTGGATTTTTCCGGGCGGGTGTTGGAAACGAAGCTTTCGACGCTCAATGGCCTGGTTGTTGAGACGCGGACCTCCTACGACCGAGGCGGGCGTACGAAAGCGGTTTGTCAGAAAGTTAGTGACGGAACTACGGGAACGGTCGGCGCTTACTGGGAGCCGGTGGGCAGGTACAGCTACAATGGTATCGGTGAAATGGTATCTAAAACCCTGGGCTGTAACATTCAGAAAGTGGACTACGCCTATAACATCCGTGGCTGGATGACCAGTATGAACGATCCGAGCAACTTGTCTACGACCAGCGAAAAGGATTTTTTCGGCATGTCGTTAGGCTATGATGCGGTTGGAAACGTAACAGGCTGGAACTACCGTGCCGCGCAACGGACGGGGACCTATGGCGCCACCTATGCTATCACCCCCAAAGATCCATATGCTTACACATTTACTTATGACGACCTTAGCAGGATAAAAACTGCCAGCTTGCTTAAATCAGGTAGCACAAACGTATTTACGCTGGGCGGATCAGACAACGGTTCGGTAAAATATGACGACAATGGCAATATCCTGAATATGAAGCGGACCTTCAATGGCACCGGCAATACGGTGGATAACCTTGCCTATAATCTTGCGGCGAATAGCAATAAGCTTAGCAGTATTACTGATACAGGTACCAATCCGTCGACACCAAATGAATTTTTCGGATCAAATTCCAGCTATACCTATGATGCAAATGGGAACCTGTTGACCGACACCGGAAAGAGCATTACGGCCATCGCTTACAACCACCTGAACTTGCCCAATCAGGTTACGAAATCGGGTCAAGCCATTAAGTACAAGTATGCGGCCGACGGGAGTAAGCTGAGAGCTAATTTCGGTACTGGAAAGCTTTACGACTATGTAGCAGGCCTGGTATATGAAAACAATACACTCGAATTTATCCCGACGGCTGAGGGGCGTATTCTTCCTCCCGGGAAAGCGGTCAATCCGCAGTTGAATGGAAGTACTGCGGCACCTGCTGGCGTAACCAACACATTTTACCGATATGAGTATCAGATCAACGACCATTTAGGTAACTTGCGCGTAGCATGCCGTTGCGGGGAAAAATCTGGGGCAACAACTCCAGGCGATGCGTATGCGCCGATTATAGTGCAGGAGAATCATTATGATCCTTGGGGCTTGGGCTTGCCGCTGAATGCGGATGCGGAGAAGGTTGGCGGGAGTCCGGAGGATCGGTTTAAGTTTATTGGACGGGAAAATCAGCAATCAACCGGATGGGTAGACTTGCAGGCTAGGTTTTATGATCCGCAGGTTGGACGTTTTTTGGCGGTCGATCCGTTAAGCCAAAAGATGCCTGCCTGGTCTCCATATAGTTACGGCTTCAATAACCCTGTTAGGTTTATTGATCCGTTGGGTATGGCACCTGATGATTATTATAACAGGGAAACAGGCAAATATCTTGGAAGTGATGGAGCTGCAACAACTGATTCGCGTCTTATATCTGTTGATCAGTATAGCCAAATCAGCCAGGCCAACGGAGGTACAACAAGTTCTCAGGCTACGGCAGCGTTACAGGGGAGCAGCCAAGTAGTCGCAATTCAGGATGGGCAAATTCAAACAACTCTTCAAGGCGTCAGGGATAATTCCAGAAGCTCGGGAGTGGAGCATTCAGCATATTTGACATTAAACCCGGAAACAGCGACAATATCGGCTGTGGCTGGGCCTACGGGTAAAAATGGTGAAACTACCATGGAATATGAGCGGCCCGGAGAAACTTCCTATATGACTAGTGGCGAGACAAATCAAGTGACGGGTTTAAGTATATTGATAGGACAGGTCCATGGTCATCCTTTAACTCAGGAGGCCGGAATGGTAAACGAGTCGGGTACTTCATTGAAGGATAAAAATGCGGCATCCAGCTCTGGTGTTCCAATTTACTCAATAGATTCATACGGCGGCAAGAAAACAGGCGGTGTAGGCACAATAAACAGAGTTACACCAGGCGGTGTTCAAACTAACGGGGTTGGCAAAACTATCGGTACAGGGACAATTGGTAATTTCAATATTGGCCTTGACGCTTTACAGCGTTCGGGCGGTAGAATAAGATAGAAATGAGAAAAATATTTTTAATAATACTCTTGTTAGTCAGTGTAGATACTTTTAGCCAAAAGGGGATTGAATATACATTTCCTAAAGAAGTAACAGATAGTCTGACTTCATTTATTAATCAAAATTCATTTAAAAAGCATTATATCGTCATGGACAAAACCAGTCCAAGTATTTATAATATAATGGTACTTCCATTACAAAAAGTAAATAGATATATTAAGCAAACAAATAGATACGTAAAAGTTAACAAGAAAAAAATACCCATTATTTTTATGACAGATACCGATTTTTTTTCAAAGGGAATTGGTGTTAGAGGCGGCATTATTCGAACAGCAGTAATGTATCATGGCTTTACTATCCATTTTAATTACTCGGGTGAGATTCTAAGAGAATAGCTTTAAGTTTTACATTATTGATCATGGCATCGAGCGCATAGAGGATATGTGTTTTGTCCAGCTCCGGAAACTTGGCGATATCGTTGAGCCGCTTCATCATGGAAGGGTCTTTTAGAAGTTCTCTGTCCTCAGTCTCCCCCAACAAGTAACCCACGGTGGTATCCAGTACATCGGCCAGTTTTTTGACCACATCAATAGTAGGCTTCACTTCGTCCCGCTCATACTTCCCTATAATGGAATGGTAAGACTTTATTTGCCTTTCCTCTTCTGCCTGAGAAAAACCATTGGCTTCCCTTGGCAGCTCGGTGAGATACTAGACCTCATTAATTGAAGAAGGTGAGGGAGCTAAATAATCGTAAAGCCAACTGCGGCAATCTGTTCAGACGCAATAAAATGTCGATGAATATAGGAAAAAATGTTCGACCTATGTTCGACCTAATGAAAAAACCACCCACAACATTACGTCGTAAGTGGCTGATAATCAATGTCGGGATGACAAGATTCGAACTTGCGACCCCTAGCACCCCATGCTAGTGCGCTACCGGGCTGCGCTACATCCCGAACTTTTTTGAGAATGCCCTAAGGCATTCTTTGGGGTTGCAAATCTATAAATGTTTTGGATTATTGTCTATTTCTGCTCCAAAAAAATTGTCGGACGCCAGAAACAGACAATAATCCATTTGGTTATCAGATCGTTTCGTTCTGCCAGTTCGGATTTACGACCTCTGCCTTTCCTTTCCTAAACCATTTATCGCGAACGCGCTCGTTCACATAATACATGCATGGCACCATGATCAATGTGAGCAATGTGGAGAAAGTCAACCCGAAGATGATTGTCCAGGCCAGAATATTCCAGAATACAGAGCTTGGTCCGCCAATGATGAGGTCTGGCTCAAGATTACGGAAAAGGCCTACGAAATCGACGGTAATACCCAAAGCCAGAGGAACAAGACCAAGTACCGCTGCGGACGCCGTCAGTAATACCGGAGTAAGCCTGATCGCACCGCCTTCGATGATTGCCTCCCGCATCGGGTAACCCCGCCCTCGGAGCTCTTCGATAAATTCAATCAGCAGGATACCGTTTTTCACCACAATACCTGCCAGTGCGATGATACCCACACCTGACATGATGATCGAGAAGTCTTTATTGAATATGATAAAGCCCAGCAGTACGCCGATAAGCGATAGCAAGATCGTAAAGAAGATGATGAATGGCTTGATCACGGAATTGAACTGCGTTGCGAGGATCAGATAGATCAACAGGATTGCAGCCCCAAAGGCCGTTCCGAGGAATGCCATCGATTCGTTCTGTTCTTCCTGCTCACCGCCCATTTTGATGATATAACCGTTCGGAACTTCCATATCCTGGATCAATGCCTCGATCTGTCCAACGATTTCATTCGCATTGTATCCTGGCAATACATCGGAGCCCAACGTTACGATCCGGCTCTGATCCTGACGGTTGATCTGGCTGAATGTGGTCGAATAATGAATGTTCGCAACAGAAGTAATAGGCACTTGCCGCAATGCTCCGCCCATGTTCATATCACGATAAACCACATTAAGGCTCAACAGTTTTTCGATTTGCTCACGGTCATCTTTTTCAAGTCGGACCATGATCGGATATTCGTCCTTCGCGTCTCTGAATTTGGAAACTTCGAGTCCGAATAATGCGGTACGTACCGCCAAGGCAACTTGTTGAGAACTGATCCCCTCGCGCTGTGCTTTCTCACGGTCGATATCGATTACGATTTCAGGCTTGTTAGTTACCAGGTCCGAACGAAGCTGGTCGATACCTTCAATGCCCGACTGCTGTACTTTCTGCAACACATCTTTTTCGAGTTTTTGCAGGACCGCAAAATCATCTCCGGAAATCTCGATCGAAATCGGTTTCCCGGTCGGAGGGCCGACGGCTTCGCGCTCAACGGAAATCTCGGCTCCCGGTATTCCTTTTACTGCTTCGCGGATTTTACGCAAAATAGCTTCCGACGAACGTCCGCCACGTTCGGTACCATAAACAAAAGCGACGGTTACCTTAGATTTATGAGGTGTAGCAGAACGGTCCGGGTTATAAGGGTCGCCTGCGTTTTTGCCTACGTTGGCAATTACCGAATTTACCATGTCCATGGCTTTTTCCTTTTCCAAAACATCAAAAACACGTTTCTCGATGATCCTGGTCACAGAATCGGTTACGCGGGCATCGGTACCAATTGGGAGCTTATTGTAAACATAGACGTAATCCGGGTCGCCACTTGGGAAGAAAAGGACTTTGGGCTGTACAATGCCTGTCAGGACAAATGTGAAAATCAACAACCCGAATACCAGTACGATCGCAACAATCGGTCGCCAACCTCTTAATAACCAGTCGATCAACTTGCGATAGCCGTTTTTAAGCGCGGGCAACAGGCGGTCTTGAAACGGAACGAGTATTCTAGGTGTCAGGATATAATGGTTGAAAACCCAGAGGATCAGAATAAATACGAAGAAGTTTCCGATACCGCGGTCGATGGCATAACCAACCAATGCGGCTACGACCAGGATGATCAATGGCCTGCGGATCGCTTTGAAACTCGTGTCGTGCGCCTCTTTTTCATCCTCATGGCGGCCCATGAACGACACCGCAAATACCGGGTTCATTACATAAGCTACGAAAAGAGACGCTCCGAGCGTGATAATGAGCGTCAGCGGCATGAATTTCATAAATTCCCCGACTATACCCGTCCAGAAAAGCAACGGGAAGAATGGCGCAATGGTGGTGAGCGTTCCGGAAAGTACCGGAATAAATACTTCACCCGCCGCCGCTTTTACCGCTTGCTGGATAGTCCAATCCTTATGCTGGTTAAAAAGCCGGTGCGTATTTTCGATTACCACAATCGCATCATCCACTACCAAACCAATCCCGAGCAGAAACGCGAAGAGTACGATGGTATTCAATGTAAATTCAGTCCCTACCATGGGGCCGATGATCGGCATCATCACAAATGCAACCAATGCGGATAATGGCACCGAAAGCCCCACGAAGATCGCGTCGCGCACGCCCATAAAGAACATGAGCACCATTACCACGAAAATAAAGCCGAGTACAACGGTGTTAATTAAGTCATGAAGGTCAGCGCGGGTTTGGATCGATGAATCGGCGGTGATGTTAATGTCGAGTCCGGAAGGAAAACGATTTTCCTTGTAATCAGCGATCACGTCCTCGATCTTGTCGGCCGCTTCCACCAGGTTTTCACCGGAGCGTTTGATGACGTTCAGTGTGATAACCGTTTTACCAGCCAAACGCGCGAAGTCCTGCTGCTCTTCAAAGCTGTCGGCCACTTCGGCAATGTCGCCGAGACGGACCGTCGCGCCGGTGGCGGTGCGGATGCGGATATTGGCCATGTCACTCACATTGGTATACTCGCCTTTCACGCGCAATGTCCGGCGTACACCTTCCACTTTGAGCTCACCACCCGAAACGTTGATGTTTTCACCCTGGATCGCCGTTTGCACATCATAGAATGTCAAGCCGGTCGATTTCATACGGTCCAGATTTACATTGATCTGTATTTCGCGGTTCAATGCGCCGAGGATATCCACACGGGTAATTTCCGGCAACGCCTCGATCCCATCCTGCAAATCTTCGGCATATTGCTTCAGTTGCTTCAGGGAATAATTACCGGCAATGTTGACGTTCATGATCGGGAACTCCGAGAAATTTACATCCTGGGCGGTGGGGCCGGAGTCGAGGTTTTGGGGCAAATCTGTTTTTGCCTTATCGACGGCATCCCTTACCCTTTGCAATGCGACTTCCACAGCCACATCAGGCGTAAACTCAACCAGAATGACCGAAACGTCCTGTAATGCATTGGATTTGATCTTTTTGACGCCGCTGAGCGATTTCAACTGTTTCTCGATCGGCTTGTTGATTGTATTCTCGATATCGGCCGGCGCCGTTCCGAAATAGACGGTATTAATGTAAATCTGCGGGATCTTGATGTCTGGGAACTGCTCTTTCGGCAGGTTATTGTACACCATGAACCCTGCCAACGTAATGATGAACGTAAAGATGTAGATCGTCGTCCTGTTCTCTACGCACCAGTTGGTGAAGCTTAAGGTTTTATATTCGCTGAATTTCATAATGTTGAATGAGAGAATGAGTGAATGACTGAATAAAGGAACTGTTCAATCAGTGACAATTCCTGACTACAAATGACCCAATGGCCGTCACTCTTCATTTCAGTAGCTAATCGGCTGACCGTCGGAAACTTCCTGGTAGCCAAGCGTGATCAGCTGATCTCCTGCCGAGAGACCCGAACGGATTTCGATCTTGCCATTGTAGGCCAGACCGGTTTTCACTTCACGTGCTTTGGCTACTTTTTTGTTGCCTTCGGTCACAGCTACGTATACCACATCCCCTTTTTCGGTGCTTTGCACGTAGTTCTGATCAATTGCCAGGGCATTTTTGCTGGTCGCATCGTTAATTTGCACCTGCGCCATCATGTTGGGTTTGATATCCCGGTCGGAAGGCAGGTTGGCCTCGATCGTAAATGTCCGTGACAATGGATCCACAGCCGTACTTACGAATGTTACGCGGGCTTTGTATTCCTTTTTCAAATCCGGAAATTTCACGATCACTTCGTCGCCCTTTTTCACGCTGGCAGCATAAACGTCCGATACTTTGGCCGAAACTTTGAGGTTGCTCAGGTTCACAACGCGCACAACGCCTACACCCGGGGAAGCCATTTCACCTACTTTTACATTCACCAGGTCTACAACTCCGGCCATTGGTGAAACGATATTCGTTTGAGCAATCTGGGTATTCAATGTCGACAGCTTTCTTTCCAGCCCCTCTTTGTTGTTTTTGGCCTGAAGATATTGCAGCTCCGTACCGATCTTCTGGTCCCAAAGATTTTTCTGTTTGTCGTAGAGCGTGTTAGCCAGGCTCAATGATGTTTTCAGTTCCTCAATGGACTCGGTCAGGATGCTGTTATCGATCTTACCGATCACGCTTCCGGCTCTTACGGCGTCGCCTTCTTTCACATACATGGCTACGATCGCTCCGCCGGTTTTAGGCGTCACGAGCACGTTGTTTTTTGCGTCAACCGTACCTTGGAGCTCGACATAATGCTTGAAAGTCTCGGCATTGAGTGTGTCGATCGAAACGGGCTTCACTTTGGCTTCAGTCGTCTTTTTAGGATCGAGCTTCCCGATCTCGATTTCGAGTGCCTTGATTTTCTTTTCATTTTCGGCTTGTTCCGCTTTCAGCGCTGCAAGCTCTTCTTTTTTTCCTTCGACGCCTTCTTTTTTCGCAGAGCATGCGGCCAGCAATGAGGCTAAGGCGATTATGATCAGAATATTACTTTTCATGATATTGGTAAGTAGCTGTTTCAAATTTTGTTAAGTGTTAATGTGTCATTCGGCGTAAAGCTCGCCTCTGGCCTTGCTAAGATCAACTTTTGCGATCATCAGGTCGTATAATGAGGTGAAGTAGTTCGTTTGCGCTTCTTTCAGTGACGATTCCGCATTGACCACTTCGATGTTTGAGCCTACTCCTTCTTTATATTTGATTTTTGTCACCCTTACGATTTCTTCCGCCAGCGTAAGGTTACGCTTCTGGGTTTCGAGCGTAGCGAATGCGTTCTTGATATTAATGCTTGCCTGATTGTTTTCCAGATCGATCGACTGTTTCAGCAAGTTTTGGCTGTTCTTAACCTTATCGATAGCAATCTTTTTTTGAGCTATCTGATATTTTTTGGTAAAGCCATCGAAGATCGGAATGTTCAGGTTGACTGTCAGCACCATGTTGTTGAACCACTGGTTAGTAAACAGCTGGGAAAACTTGTCCATACCCGCATTATACCCGTAGCCGAGCGAGGCCGACACGCTGGGTAGGTATCCGCTCCGCACATTGCGTAGGTCAAGAAATGCCAGTTTTTCCTGCGTATTCAGCAAAGAATACTCGATCCTGTTCTCATAGCTCACATCCAGACTTGCTGACTGAGCTTGAAGCTCATTCACATTCACGGCGTTGATGTCGTCCGTCAGCTTGATGGGCTCATTCACCGGCATTCCCATCTGGAACCGCAGTAATGAATAGCTTAACTCAATGAGGTTCTGTACCTTTTGACGTTCGGTTTGCAGGTTGTTGATCTGCACCTCCAAACGGTTAACATCCAATAGTTCCACAAAACCGCTTGCATTCATGGCCTTCGTCTCGCGCATGGACGAATCCACGCGGGAGATATTCAGGTCGAGCAGCTTAGCGCGTTCCTCGGCTACCTGTGCAGAATAATAAGCTTTCGTAACCGCCTCGGCTACTGTCACTTTGGATGAAGTAGTAGTTTTCTGTGCAAGTTCCCGATACGTCGCTGCCGCTTTTAATCCAATAAAATAGGACCCATTAAAAATCAGCTGGTTCAAAGTAGCAGACGCTGAGCCTTGCCACGGAATACCGAATTCAACGGCAGTAGGGGGTGCATCCGCTGGTGCTGTCGGGTCAAAGGCATTGGCAGGGAAGAAGAACTTTGGGATAATAATGTTGTTCGTTAGCGAAACGGCCCCGGTCACTTGCGGCAAACCTGTCGCGCGTATTTCTCCGATTCGCGCCTCTGCCGAAACCGCGTCGAGCTGTGCATTTTTGATGTTCAGATTATGCTTGATCGCATAATCCACGGCCTCCTTGAGCGAGTAGCCGGTTTGCGCATATAAGGGAACAACGCTTATCAGTGCCGCGAGCAGAATCAGTGTACTACGTATTGTTCTGGCATTTTTCATGGATATTGAATTCAGTTGTTGGTTTATCTTTTATGGTGTTGTAGTATTCAAATCCTTTTTCCGAAAGTATACCCCGCAAAAAATGCATGAGAAACTGTGTTTGCACGTGCATCATAGTGAACTTCTTGGCAGGATAAACGGTCGGGTCGAAAGCGAGCACGATCTGTTCTACACGCAGGAGCGCCAGCACATCAACGTCTATATCAGGCCGGTACACGCCCATTTGGATGCCCTTTACGAGGTTGTCGCGGATATTTTTAATAATGTACTCGTGCTTGTAGTCCTGAAAAAGGTCCCAGGCATTGGGATAATATTTTTTCAGGTCGTACAAAAGCGTCGGGTTCATGTTCGCGAGCGTTTCCTGCATTTGCACCGTGGCATACATCACTTCCTCGATGGGATTTTCGGCTAGTTCTTCCATTTTTTGCATCTCGCATTTCTGCGACTGTATTTCTTCCTGAATCACCAATGCAAGAATGGCTTCCTTGTCGGAATAATGCTGATAAATGGTACGCTTCGAAATTCCCAGGTCACGGGCAATGTCATCCATGGTGACGCTGCGTATGCCATAGCGCCAGAACAGGTTCAATGCCGATTTTATAATTCGCTCTTTCACAGCGACAAATTTGAAATTTTCGAATGAAAAAAACCAAGAAAACTTTAAAAATGTTTAAAGTTTTCTGTTCGCTAGTAGCCCGTTATCGGCAAAGAGGGCACATGGGTATTGCTTAAAAGCATTTAAATGCTGTCTACTGGCAGGATTGGCGCGTTTCAGGTCCTGTTTTTGGTGCCGCCGTTTGGAGAAAGATCATAAAAAATGGTTTTTAGCTGTTGAGAAATATTTTAATCTTAAATAGGATTATACAAAGGGTAATAGGCTCAATGCGGCATCGTTAGACTATTTCGATTGTGGCTTTATTGGCCGGGAGGATTTCAAATTTTAAGCTGAAAATAGACAGCTGTCAACCGCTTGGTCAATTAAAAAATTATTAAGTGGTGATTTTTAGGTATGAACTTGGCAAATAGAAAGATAAATTGCCCTCTGATGGGAATGATTTGCCATTGATCCGTGTTTGGAAATGACACATATTCTGACCAATTTTCGGATCATTTTCGTTCCTATTTTAACACCCAATTCACTAATTGCTATCGCGACAAACAAATCAATGAAAAGCTACATTGACCTGATTCAGCAGACGTTCGAGTTTCCGACCATGGAATTTAACGTTGATAATAATGAATTGCTGTTCAACAATGTACCTCTGATGGATATCATCAAGGAACATGGTACGCCGTTAAAGATCAATTATCTGCCCAAGATCGGAGAGCACATCGAGAATGCGAACATGTTCTTCAGGAATGCCTTCAAAAGACATAACTACAAGGGGACCTACACCTATTGTTATTGCACTAAATCGTCGCATTTCAGTTTTGTACTGGAAGAAGCCTTGAAGCATAATATCCATATCGAGACGTCATCGGCTTTCGATATCCCCATTATCCGGGAGCTTTACCGCCGTGGCAAGGTCAACAAAAGCACTTATATTCTTGCAAACGGATACAAGCTGCCGCGTTACACGCAATACCTGAGCGAGCTGATCAACGAAGGCTTCAATGTAGTACCGATCCTGGACAATTTGAAAGAGATCGAATCGTACGAGCAGCAGGTAACAGCCGACACCGTTCAATTTGGAATGCGGATTGCGACGGATGAGGAACCGAATTTCGCATTCTATACCTCTCGCCTGGGTATCCGCTATAATGACGTTCAGCAACTTTATAAAGAGAAGATCGAGCCAAATCCTCGTTTCAAACTCAAAATGCTGCACTTCTTCATTAATACAGGCATTAAAGACAGCGCGTATTATTGGAGTGAGCTCACCCGCTTCATGTTCAAGTACTGCGAAATGAAGAAACTCTGCCCCGACCTCGATTCGATCGACATTGGCGGCGGGCTTCCGATCCAGACTTCATTACAGGCAGGATACGATTACCAGCAGATGATCGACGAGATCATCGAGAACATCCAGTGGATCTGTAACAAGAACAATGTGCCTGTTCCGCACATTTTTACAGAATTTGGAAGCTACACGGTAGGTGAAAGCGGTGCGGTGATCTATGAAATCATCGACAAAAAGCTTCAAAACGATAAGGAGTTGTGGTATATGATTAATGGCTCATTTATTACCCAGCTTCCCGACTCATGGGGCATGAACCAGAAATACATCATGTTGCCGATTAACAACTGGGATAGTCCCTATCAAAAGGTTAACCTCGGTGGTCTGACATGCGATTCGCAGGATTTTTACAACAGCGAGATGCACAGCGCAGATTTGTACATGCCGATCTTTGAAGATAATGAGTCACAATACATCGGTTTCTTCCATACGGGTGCTTATCAGGAATCACTAGGAGGATACGGTGGCATTCAGCACTGCCTGATCCCGGCGCCTAAGCACGTGCTCGTGGATCGAGACGAAGAAGGCCGCATTACCACGCGCGTATTTGCCGATGAACAAAACAGCGACTCGATGTTGAGGATTCTTGGTTTCAAGGAAGAGCCCTACGGGTCACAGGACGGAAAGCCCGTGGCGGTGGAGAAGAAGCGTAAGGAGCCTGTGGAGGAATTGGCAGAAACAAAAATCTGATGTCCTATATAAAGTTCTTTGAATGAGTTCGTTATTAGTTCGACTAAAACGCTCGTTCAAAGAACTTATTTTTATATTTTTGTAGTGATAAAATCTTATACGAACTGGAAAATGAAAAAGATCTTACTTCTTTTAGCTGTCTGCGGAACATTGGCGGTGGCGTCATCCTGCACCAAACACGCCTGCCCTGCTTACGGTTCTCTGCAGAAAACGCAGCCTGCACCAGCGTTAAAAGCTTAATATTTACTGCTGCAATATCAATTTAGCGGCTTCCAGTAAATTCACAGCGGCATAATCTCCCGTCGATTCTTCTGCATCCGGGACAATATGAACCGTTTTCAAACCCACATTTTTTCCTGCTTCCATATCCCGGTCACGGTCACCGATCATCCATGATTGATCAGGATCAACATCGTATTTAGCCATTGCCTTCTCAATCAGCAACGAGCCGGGCTTCCGAGATAATGAATTGCCTGAATAGGCTGGGTGATAGGGAGAAAAATACAGATCGTCGAGTGCGTAATCCGAAACCTGTTGCATTGCTTCGTGGATTGCATACACACTATCTGCCGTGTAAAGCCCTTTCGCGATGCCTGCCTGGTTCGTGATTACGATCAGCAGGTAACCCGCCTCTTTCAGCATTCGTAGTGCTTCTGCGACGCCTTCGGGGATTACCAGTTCTTTCAGGTTGTAGAGATAGTCCGGGCAATCCTCGTTCAGTACTCCGTCACGGTCGAGGAATACGCATTTGTTTGGATGAACTGCCATATTTACAGAGAGGAATACTCTTTAACCGCCTCGATAAAGCACCGAACCTTGTCGGGATCAGTATCTGGGTACACGCCGTGACCAAGGTTGGCAATGTACCGTTGCGTGCCGAATTGGTTGACCATGTTCTTCACTTCCGTTCTGATCTGATCGAAAGACGAATACAATACGCAAGGGTCAAGGTTGCCTTGCAAGGTCTTGTTCGGGATCAGCTCGCGTGACTCGGCGATGTCCATATTCCAATCGAGGCCAACGACCGAGCAACTAAGCTCTCCAATCTCTTTCCTCGCAAAGAATGCGCCTTTGGCAAAAACAGTCACCGGAACCTCGGTAATGGCATCGCAAATCTGTTTGATATAGGGCAAGGAAAACTCGCGGTATTGTTCCGGCGACAAAATGCCTGCCCAGGAATCAAAAAGCTGGACAATATCGGCACCTGCGGCGATCTGTGCTTTAAGATAAGCAATCGTACTATCGGTGATTTGTTGTAATAATGTGTGTGAAAACTTGGGATCGGCGTAGAGATGTTTTTTGGCTACCGAGAAGGTTTTCGAGCCTTTGCCTTCTGTCATATAGCAAAAGATCGTGAACGGTGCGCCGGCGAAACCGATCAGTGGAACACGTCCAGCCAGACCCTCTTTCGTGAGCTTAATGGCGTCGAGCACATATTTCAGATCCGTTTCCGGCTCCGCGATATGCAGCTTTTGAAGGTCATCCAGCGTGTGCACCGTGCTCGGGAAAACGGGCCCGCGTTGCTCGATCATCTCATAAGGTAAACCCATTGCTTCCGGGACCACGAGGATATCGGAAAATATAATGGCAGCATCCACGCCCAGCAAATCAACAGGTTGCAGGGTCACTTCTGCTGCCATTTCAGGTGTAGTGGCCAATTTGATAAAGCTTCCGGCCTTCTCACGAACGGCCCGGTACTCGGCCAGGATTCTTCCGGCCTGGCGCATCATCCATACAGGCGTACGTTCGGTCTTCTCCCCCCGCGCCGCCCGAAGTAAAAGGTCATTTTTAAGATTCATGCGGCAAAGGTAGGGAGAAAGTGGTTATTCAAAACCTAAAATTAACCCCAACCAAAAAATTCCGCCCGGCTTGCGGGAAGTAGAAATTCTCCTGCGTCAGCGCGCCGCCGGCGATGTAGCCGTAGGTGTAGCCATTCGATTCGAACTTCTTATCCAGCACATTGTTGACGAGCAGATTGAATGCTATTTCCTTCGCCCAGGTTGGTTTGATGGTCCATGAAAGGCGGATGTCGTTCGTCAGATAGGCGTCAAGTTTGCGGGTCTCGGTGGACGTATTGTCCAGGTATTGGTTGCCCACATATTTAGTCAGCAATGCGAGTTCGAGGTTCTTACGGAGGGAGTAGGTGAACTGGCTCCCGGCGATCACATCAGGTGAAAACGAAATGTCCGATTTGCCGTGATCGACGGTTTTATAGCCGCCATTATCATAGTCGACAATGTATTCCGTAAAGTTTTTGATCTTGTTCTGGCTGAAAGTAACATTAGCGTTCCATTTCAGGAAGCGGTTGAAAACCACAGCGCCTTCTAGTTCGATGCCGGTGCGGTAGCTTTTAGGCACGTTCACTCGTACGGAACTACCTACGTCGTTGATCTGGCCGGTGAGTACGAGTTGGTTTTTATAGTCCATCAAATAGTAGTTAGCCGCGAACGCCCATTTGCCTTGCTGCGTACGGAAACCGGCCTCGACATTCTGTAATCGCTCGTTTTTCGGGAATAGATTGGCGGTAGAAGAGGTGAAATCATCGCGGTTAGGCTCGCGGTTGCCAATGCTGTAAGAGGCGTAAACGGAACTTTGTTCAGCCAATTGATAAGTAAGCCCAGCCTTTGGATTAAAAAATGAATAGGACTGATCGAACGCGAGCTGAACGAGATCATTATCCGTGCCGTGAATCGCGTGACTTACCCTCCGGTATTGCAGATCCGCGAATGCGGTCAGTTGGTCTGTGAATGCGTAATATATCTTTCCATACAGGTTAAAATCCTTTTTCTTGCCCGTGCTGAAATAATATTGATGCTCATTTTCGATGCTTCCGGCATTGCGTGCCCAGATGATTTGTCCATAGTGGTCGCCATCATACTGGTTCCAGCCTCCGCCGAAGCTGGCCGTCAGCTTTTTGAAACTGTTATAGTCAAAGGAGAATGTCGTTCCATAAAAATAGTTGTCGAGCCAGCGGCGACGGATGAGGTCGGTGCTGGTAAGCGTATCACTACCGATGGTCACATTCGGCAAATTGTACTTGCTGTATTCGTCAGCCGTGCGGTATTGCTCGTAATAGCCGAGCCCGCGGACGAGGAAGGCGTTGAGGTTGAATGTCAGTTTATTGCTCAAATTATGAGAAGAAACGATCTGGTAATGGTCCTGGCGGTAATTGTCGACCTCGTTTTTATAAGTGTAGGAATTATAAGTCCTGTCGTCGGAATTGAGCAGGTTTTGTGCATCTTTTTCGCCCAGGCCATTCCGGTCGATGTAAGCGAGGATACCCTGGCGGTCACCACGTAATTTCGCTTCCGGTACGCCGTTCCAGGATTGGTAAGTACGCTCTTTTCCCGAAAACACATTGACCCGCACAAAACTCTTTTTACCAAAATAACCACCTGACAAATAGTACGAGTGCAATTCCGAAGACGCCCGATCCACAAAACCATCCGACGAAACACGCGATAACCTCGCATCGAAGGTAAATTTGTCCTTAATAAGCCCCGAACCTACCTTCAATGTGTTTTTAAATGTATTAAAAGAGCCATACGAGTTGTTCAGTTCTGCATAAGGTTCTTCACGAAAAGCGTTGGTATTGATATTCACCGAAGCGCCAAATGCACCGGCCCCGTTTGTCGAAGTCCCCACCCCGCGCTGGATTTGGATGCTGCTTACCGACGAAGCAAAATCAGGCATATTGACCCAGAATACACCCTGGCTTTCGGCATCATTGTAAGGAATGCCATTCACGGTTACGTTGATGCGTGTGGCGTCGGAGCCCCGGATGCGAATACCCGTGTAACCGACGCCACCGCCCGCGTCGCTCGTGCTCACCAGGGATGGCGAAAAGTTGAGCAATACCGGCAGGTCCTGTCCAAGATTTTGCTTGTCGATCTGTGCGGCCGTTACGTTGGTATAAGCCATCCCCGACTTGTCGTTCACTCGGGTGGCATTGATAATCACCTCGTCGGCCTGGTAAGTGCTTTTGTTAAGCTTGATGTCAACTTGATTTAAGCTTCCAATCGCTACTTTCAAACTTTGGTAACCGATGTAGGAAATTTCCAGGGTTTCGATCGTTTCGGAAATGTTTTTCAAAACAAAATTTCCATCCTTGTCCGTGCTTGTACCACGGATTTCACCGGCTTTGACCGTCGCGCCGGGTAGCGGTTTGCCATCTTCGGCATCGGTCACACGGCCAGAAACAGTTAATATTTGCTGTGCCTTTTGAGCAAAAGAGAGGAGTGAGGAGGCGCTCAACAGCAGCGCCAGCAGATAGGTAGTAATTTTTCGCATTGCGATATATCATTACAACAGGCAGGGGCCACCTATCAGATGTTCAAAAAATATAAATGTAGAAACAGCCGGTTCCGGCTTTCTCTCCCTACGCCGGCATTACCCGGATCAGGTTAAATGGGTATGATCTCAGCCCGTTCGGTAGGGCACCCCTTGAGATTATGGTGTAAAATTAGTGTTTGAAAGCCGGGGATTCAAGAGAACGCCTGCTATTGTTTGCGTTCATGCCATTTCTTGGGGCTCATAGTCATGTGAAAGATTGCGCTGATCGCAGCGATTTGCTGTTTCGGCGATTTTAAAATGGATCATATTCAAGTGCTTTTCCTTAAATTTACGATCTGCTACAAGAACTTATTAACTGCCTGACTTTCAAAATGAAAAGCTATACAGACACATATATCAGTCCCTCTCAACACGCCATGGAACTGGAATACCGGTATGGGGCACACAACTATAAACCGATGCCGGTAGTGATCGAGCGGGGCGCTGGAGTTTTTTTGTGGGACGTGGAAGGGAAGCAGTATTTCGATTTCCTTTCGGCTTACAGCGCGGTGAGCCAGGGACATTGCCATCCGAAAATTGTGAATGCAATGATTGGGCAGGCGCAAACACTGACACTCACTTCCCGAGCATTTTACAACAATCGCCTCGGCGAATGCGAGAAGTTCCTTTGTGAATATTTTGGCTATGATAAGGTGCTGATGATGAATTCCGGTGTGGAGGGCGGAGAAACGGCATTGAAACTAACCCGCAAATGGGCTTATAAAGTAAAAGGGATCGAGCCCGGAAAGGCTAAAACGGTGTACGCGTCCGGTAATTTTTGGGGAAGGACATTAGCCGCGATCTCATCCTCGACAGACCCATCGTCTACCAACGACTATGGTCCTTTCCTGCCGGGTTACGAGATTATTCCCTACAATGACCTCAATGCATTGGAAAGCCTTCTAAAAAGTGACGCAAACATTGCCGGTTTTATGGTAGAGCCCATTCAGGGCGAGGCGGGTGTGGTGGTTCCTGAGGAAGGTTACCTCCGTGGCGTGCGCGATTTGTGCACAAAATACAATGTCCTTTTCATCGCTGACGAGGTACAAACAGGCATCGGTCGTACTGGTAAGCGGCTGGCTTGTGACTGGGAAGGTGTGAAGCCCGACATTCTCGTTCTCGGAAAAGCATTGTCGGGTGGCACGATGCCAGTTTCCGCGGCATTCGCGGATGATGAGATCATGCTAACGATCGCTCCCGGCGAACACGGCTCTACCTATGGCGGGAATCCATTGGCTTGCGCGGTGACGATCGCTGCATTGCAGGTAGTAATAGAAGAAAACCTTGCCGGGAATGCCGAGGACATGGGACGCGTTTTTCGTGCACGAATGGAAGCACTTCAAAAGCAATGTTCTCTGATCGAAAGCGTTAGAGGAAAGGGCCTGCTGAATGCGATCGTGATCAACGATTCCGAAGAGAGCGGCATAGCGATGGACCTTTGTTACAAAATGATGGAAAAAGGCCTGCTATGTAAACCCACCCACGGCAATAAAATCCGCTTCGCGCCGCCACTTGTCATTTCGGAGACGCAAATGGATGAAGCTTGCCGCATTATTGAAGAGGTATTTTTAGAAATGAACTGAAATTTATGAGACTTAGACTTTTCCTGCCTGTCATTTTCCTGGCCGCGCTTGTTTTCTCATGTAAGGACAAAAACGTCGATCCGGCTACCGAAACCCAGACCAACCAGTGGATCTACACCAATATGAAATACTGGTACTACTGGACGGATCATATCACCGATTCACCGGATTACAACAAAACACCCAGCGATTTTTTCAGCTCGCTTCTTTACAAATACGACGCCACGGCCCGTCCCGACGGCGACCGGTTTTCTTGGATGCAGGAAAGCGCCAAGGAACTGGAAGCTTCATTGGGCGGATCGTCCAAGACGACCGGCATGGAGTACAAGCTGGTTTATTTCCCAGCCAATACGAGTGATGTTGTTGGCATTGTGCTGTATGTGATACCGGGCTCACCGGCCGCACAGGCGGGTTTCGCCCGGGGCGATGTGTTCAGCAGTGTGAACGGACAGAAAATGACCGATTCCAATTACAGCAAGTTGCTGAATACGGATGAAAAGAAAACCTACACGTTGGCCAACATCAAGGACGGAACGGTGGAGGAAACGGCCACGAAAAGGGATGTTACGCCGGTTGAATTACAGGAAGATCCCGTGTTTTTCGATTCGGTTTATACCATTGGCGCCAATAAAATCGGTTATGTGGTTTATCACCAGTTTATACCGGAGCCTTACCAAACGAACAATAAGGCTTATGACAAGAAGCTGGATGCCATCTTTTCGGAATTCAAGAATAGCAATGTCAATGCATTGGTGCTCGATTTACGGTATAATCCGGGGGGCTATGTAAGTTCAGCCACCAACCTCGCCAGCCTGATCGGGAAGGTTACTTCCAACGACATATTCTACTATAAAGAATATAACAAGCAGGTGACGGAAACGAACCTCAAGAAATACGGTGAGTCCTATTTCTACGACAAGTTTGTGGCTAAAAGCGAAAACATAGGAGGTAATCTAAAAAATCTGGTCGTCTTAGTTTCCTCGCGGTCGGCGTCGGCCAGCGAGCTAGTGATCAATGGTTTGAAGCCTTTTATGACCGTTACATTGGTTGGCGGCAAAACGGTCGGCAAAAATGTGGGTTCTGTTACGCTGAGTGATGAGAAGAACGGCATTAAAGTAGGTTTGCAGCCGATTGTTTCCAAATCTTTGAATAAGGATAAAAAATCCGACTATCATGTTGGTTTTGAGCCCGACGTGAAGGTAAGCGAAGGGAACATCCTCTATCCTTACGGCGATCCTCGTGATCCGTTGCTTGGCGAGGCGTTGTTCCAGATCACCGGTACGCATGTGACACGTCAGGGCCGCAGCGCACGTGTGTTGCAGGAAGAAGCGCAAAACGAACTGTCATCGACCATCAGCCGTAAAGCTGGCGGAAGTAATATGTTCTACGACAAATAGCAGGAAATAATCTGTTTTGAGATGGTGAGAGAACTGCCCGACGCTGTACTCTCACCATTTTTTATTCTATTTTTACAGTCTTGCATTAGCGTATTTCTAACTAATTGACCTTCTATGAAGCTGGTAAATGATATGACTGTCTGGTTTTTGAAGCGGCGCTTCGAAAGGATCGAACAGTTTATGAAGTACCCCATCGAAACCCAGCAGCGCATATTTTCAGAATTGATCGAAACGGCCCGTTATACCGAATTTGGCAGCCGTTATAATTACGGGCAGATCAAGTCTGTAAAGGAATTTCAGGAACAGGTGCCCATTTCCGCCTATGAGCAGCTTTACCCGTATATCGAGCGGGTACTAAGAGGTGAGCCGAATGTGCTCTGGCCGTCAGCGATCGAATGGTTTTCCAAGTCGTCGGGTACCACCAATGCGCGCAGCAAGTTTCTGCCCGTGTCGCCAGAAGCCCTCGAAGAATGCCATTACGAAGGCGGGAAGGATATGATGACCTTGCTGATCAACAACAGACCTGACACCCGTGTTTTTGACGGTAAAGGGCTGTCGATCGGCGGAACCTTGCATGCCAATCCTTTTGATGATTACACCCAGATCGGCGATGTATCGGCCGTTATCATGCAAAATTTGCCCTCCTGGGCTGAATTCATGCGCACACCACCGCTGGAAGTAGCTTTAATGGATCATTGGGAAGGCAAGCTGGACAAAATGGCTTCGATTTGCTCGCAGGAGAATGTGACCAGCATTCTCGGCGTGCCCACCTGGACGATTGTTTTGTTGGACCAAATTCTGGAACGTACAGGCAAAAAGAATATGCTCGAGGTATGGCCCGATTTTGAAGTTTTTGTACATGGTGCGGTGTCTTTTGAGCCTTATCGTGACCTGTTCATGAAAAAATATTTCCCATCGGATCAGGTACTTTATCTGGAAACTTACAGCGCTTCCGAAGGCTTTTTTGCAATCCAGGACGATATCAACCGCGTTGGTGAAATGTTGCTGATGCTTGATTATGGCATATTTTATGAGTTTATACCCATTGAAGAGTTGGGCAAGGAACATCCCCAGGCCTTACTATTAAATGAAGTGGAAGTTGGAAAAAACTATGCGATGGTCATTTCTACTAACGCAGGTTTGTGGCGCTACCTGATCGGCGATACCGTCAAGTTCACATCCATTTATCCGTTCCGCGTAAAGGTAAGCGGGCGCACAAAGCATTTTATCAATGCATTCGGCGAGGAAGTGATTGTGGAAAATGCAGATCACGCCATTAAGGTGGCGGCGCATCAAACCGACGCGTCGGTTGCGAACTATACCGCCGGTCCCGTTTACATGGGCGATGGCTCGCGTGGCTGCCATGAGTGGGTCATCGAATTTAACAAGGAACCGGACGACCGAGAAGCATTCATCCAGTTGCTCGACAATGCGTTAAGAGAAGTCAACTCGGACTATGACTCCAAGCGCTACAAGGATATGGCCCTTACCCGTCCGATTATTCATTTCGCTCCCGCTGGCACTTTCTACGCCTGGCTTGGCAAGCAACACAAGCTCGGTGGCCAAAACAAGGTGCCGCGGCTTAGTAATTCCAGGGAGTATCTGGATGATTTGCTGGCGGGGTTGTAGGGGAGTTTAGGAGGAGTGACCATGGACGATGGACCGCCGACCATGGTCGGCGATTTCTTGACCGCTGACGGCAGACCGTTGACGGCCAGATTCTTGATTATGATTGTTGTATAATAAAAATTCCAAAGTGCCGCACTATAGTAATCGGTGGTATATGGTCGGCGGTCCATGGTCAAAACCCCAAATGCCACCACACAAGCCACAACGCCTACAATGATCCCCAAACGCTTAAAAATAAAAGGACTTTATTCTTACCAGACCGAACAGGAGATCGATTTTGATCCGTTGACCGATGCTTCGTTATTCGGCATTTTCGGAGCGGTGGGGAGTGGAAAGTCTTCCATTCTCGAAGCGATTACTTTCGCATTGTATGGTGATACCGAACGGCTAAACAAGTCGGGTGACGACCGTACTTATAATATGATGAACCTTCGTTCGGATGATTTGCTGATTGATTTCGAATGCATTGCAGGAAAAAAAGGGGATCGGTACCGGTTTACGGTCCGTGGCAAGAGGAACAGCAAGAATTTCAAGGATGTCAAGACATTTGAGAGAAGGGGTTATATATGGCAAGAAAACGACTGGATACCGCTGGCGGAAAGCGAGTCGGCGGAAAGCATTATCGGACTGAGTTACGACAATTTCCGGCGGACGATCATCATTCCGCAGGGCCGTTTTCAGGAATTCATTGAATTGAGGGACGCGGACCGGACACGGATGATGAAAGAGCTTTTTCAGCTCGAAAAATATGATTTGAGCCGTAATGTCGGCTCGCTGAGCAAACAGAACGACCTTGCATTGTCGAATGTGGACGGTCAACTTCTTGGCTTGGGCGAGGTAATGCAGGAAATGTTGGCGGAAGGTGAGCGGAACCTTGAATCACTAAGGCAGCAAATCCTCCAAACGACAAATGAGCTGGCTTTCCAAACTGAATTGGAGGGCAATTTGCAAAAACTGAAACTGGCAGGCGAAAAGATACAAACGCTTCGTGTGAGGCTGGAAGGGCTGGAATTGGAGCGGGAAGCCATGCGCGAGCGCGAGGCTGCATTGAAGACTTTTGAAACCTGTTCCCTGCATTTTAAATCAATTCTGGACCAGAAAAGCAACCTGTTGACGGCTATCAACCGTGATCAGAAAATCGTTGCCGACAATCAGGAGCGACTAACGACATTAACCGGGTTGCTCGAAAACCAACAGCAAACCTTGCTATTGCTGAAACCACGCTACGAGAAACGGGAAGACTTGCTTGCTACCGCAGAAGAACTGGAAAAGGTCATGCGCATTTTAGAACATTCGCAAGCGGTTATCAAGCGGAAGGAAGCATTGGTTCGTGGCGAAGAGCAATTGAAGGAAAAGGGAAGTGCCATCGAAATACAAAAACAACAAAAGCAGGAGCTGGAAGCAGCTAATGAACAACGTAAAACCGGCCTGGGCGATGTGCTCGAATTGGGAGTTGTAAAATCCTGGTTTACAACAGCAGACAGCCTTGCCGAAAACCGCCAGGTTATCAAAACGGAAGCCGAGGCGCTTGCATTGGAAATAAAGACGCTTATTGATGGTTTAGGGCTAAGACTGAACGATATTACCAACGATTTTGCGATCCAATTTGGTGAGGATAGATCATTGGAAGCTTTTCAGAAAGGCATTGCGGAATACCTGGAAGCCGGAGAAAGCAAGCGGAAGGAACTGAACCGTCAGTTGTTGCATATTAATACAAAAGTCGCGCTGCACCAATATGCGGGTGATCTCGAAGACGGAGAGCCTTGTCCCCTTTGCGGTTCGTTGCACCATCCTGAGGTGTTGGGTATCGACGGTGCTTTGAACGGAGAAATAGCGGCAATCGAAAATCAGTTGAATGCATTGGAAGGGAATGAAAGGCTGCTAAGAAAATTACAGTCGCCGGTGGAACGTATTTTTAATCAAATCGAAAATCTTGAAAAGCAGAAAATATCGATAAAACAACGTTACGCGGAAGCCCAAGGCAGGTTGAAGACGCACGATGAGGCATTCGCATGGCCGACATTCAGCAAAGCAGACCGGGAAGGGTTCGAAAAGCGGTTTGCCGAGAGCAGCCGCGTGCAAACTGAAATCAAAGCGAATGAAGCGGCTTTGAAAGCCTTGGGCGAACAAATCGAAACGGCTATAAAGGAGAAGGCTGAAAAGATCGAAAAGCCGCTTCAAGCATTGAGGGATGAAATATTGAAGTTGGAAAACACGGTTTATACATTGTCGGGGCAGTTGTTGAGAGTAAATCTTGCGGAGTTCGAGATGACGGCTACAACTACGATTGCTGAAAAAATCACTGCATTAAAGGCGGATTATGAACAACTTTCGGTAGCTTTCATGGAAGCCGAAAAACAAGTCGATGCACTCGAAAAAGAGCATAATACTATTTTAGGAAGCCAGGCTACGCTTCAAGTTGCATTGGGGGGTAACCAGCGCGACCTCGCGGTGGTTCAGGAAAAAATGGATAGCCTGTTGACTACCTACGCATTCGAATCGGAGGCGCAAGTGGCGGAAATCCTGCAAAAGCCAATTTACATTGAAACCGAGCGACAGGCGATCGACGCATTCAAACTGGCATTGGAAACAACAGGTGTAGAATTGAAGAACCTTTTGGAAGAGCATGCAGGAGACCAGTATGATGCAGCCAGGCACGAAGCGGTAACCGCGTTAAAAAATACATTGTCCGAAACCTTGAACAGCCAGCGGAAAGAAGAGGGCAACATCGGCGGGCGACTGAAACAAATGGCGGAAGATCTTGCGAAAAAAGCATTGCTACTCAAAGAAAAAGGCCGTTTGTTGCTCCGGAAAGAACATCTTGATGATCTGGCAAAGCTCTTCCGGTCCAGCGGTTTTGTGGATTACGCATCGAGCATCTACCTGCAAAACCTGATCCAGGCAGCCAACCACCGGTTTCACCAAATGACCCACCAGCAACTTCACCTCGAACTGGGGGAAGGAAACAGTTTCTGGGTGCGCGACTTGCTGAACGGCGGGCATATGCGGCTACTGAAAACCTTGTCGGGCGGACAGAAATTCCAGGCGGCGTTATCGCTGGCACTGGCGCTGGCAGATCACATCCACATTCGGAATGAGTCCACACATAACTTCTTTTTCCTGGACGAAGGCTTTGGCTCACTGGATAAAAATGCCCTGCAAACCGTTTTTGAAACATTGAAATCATTGCGAAAGGAAAACAGGATCGTAGGCGTGATCAGCCACGTGGAAGAGCTCCAGCAGGAAATCCAGGCTTACCTCAGGATCATCGAAAGCGAGGAAGGCAGCCGCATCGTACCGAGCTGGAAATAAGTATCACGCATTAAAATGTATATTTGGGTCTATTTGCCCAAGCCGTCCTATGCTTTTGGAAAACTTTTACGGGTCGTCACTACTTTGGATTGAAGCACAGTTATCGGGAAAGAACTGGTTGTGGAAGCTCACTTTTTTTGCCGTCGCGCTATCGCTGTTTATTGCATTTCCACCCTATTCCCTGCTTATTAACCACCTGACAAATAATGGCGTAAGCCTGGATGCCTGGGTTTTTATCCAGAACCAGGCACAGGATCTGCTGCATCCGAAAGACATGGATTTTGACGTCCGTCGTGAGAACATGATTTTCCGTTGGACATTGCCATTACTTTCCTTCCTGACGGGTCATAATGTACTCATCATCCTCATCATTCAGGCGGTGCTGGGCGTGCTTTTTCTTTACAAAATCGCAGGTTATGTCTATTTAATATCTGGCGATAAAGTAACTACTGCATTCTTTGTAACGGCTATCGCCAATATTTTCGTAAGTGTATGGGCGTTCGCCGATGTGCATGGGTACGGCGATGAATTTGCCTTTTTCTTTCTCCTGCTGGCATTATTGAGCAAAAATCCGCTCGTGATATTCCTTTCACTTCAAGTAGCTTTTTTTACCGATGAGCGTGCGGTGGTGGCGGGAGGTTATCTGTTGCTTTGGTGGATGGGGACCAAAGCTTTTCAAAAAAATGATTTTAGCCTTTGGTCTATTTTGCGCTGGGCATTTACGGGTGAAAGCCTCGTTGTGTGGGTTGCCTGGGCGATTTATTTCACGATCCGTGAATATGTACAGATTACTTATTTTCCCCATCATAGCTATTCCACGATCGGTACACCCGTGTTGTTTGCCAACGCGCACCGGAATGGCTTGGGAAGCAGCATTTGGGGTGCATTTGAAGGAACGTGGCTTATACTGATAGCCGCTTTTCTGATACTATGTTTCTCAAAGCGCTACTGGCTATTATTGGCATTGATAGCCGGTTTCGTCACACTGGTTGCGACCGGCATTTACGTGCATGATATCGACCGGGCTTTGTCTTATGGTTTCCCGTTCATTCTGCTCGCGGTTTTTATATTAATCCACACTACATCTACATCCGCTGTCCGACTCATCCTGTTTTTCGTGATGATTGTCTGCGTAACTCATCCGCAGGTATTTTATATGGGTTATAATAAGATACTGTGGCTGGAACCGCTGCCCGTTAAATTATTCATGCTGCTCGATCACCGGTTGCATTGGGGACTTTTCAGTTAGGGGGCTTGTCCATTATTTTCGTCATTTCCCAACCAAAGCCGGTAAACATTAGTCAATGCTATGATGGTGGGTATGGTACGATTGCGTTAAATGATCATTAAGTCATGCCTAAGGGTAATCGATTTTTTTATCTGAGAGGTATTTTTGTATTTTGGACAAAAAATGTCTGACATTTACTAAACGGTTACTTTTGAAGAGAGGATCGCATTTCGAGTGAGTTCAGCCACACCCTAACATTCAAGAATTTCAATATGCCGCTACTAGTAAAGCTGGATACATTTAATACCGGATCGGGTAACCTCACAGTCTTTGAAAAAATGATTCCCGGGACGATCAAGCGTGTTTTTTACATTTATGGCGCGGGAGAAACGCAGCGCGGAGGCCACAGGCATCACAAAACATGGAATGCGCTGGTATGCATCCACGGAAGCTGTCGTATATACTCCAACGACGGCGAAAAAGAGGAAATATTCATTCTGGATAATCCTGTTTCCTGCCTGATCCTCGAACCTAAAGACTGGCACATCATGGATTCATTCTCGGATGACGCGATTTTGTTGGTATTGTCCAATGAATATTACGACAAAGCCGACTATATCGACGAGCCATATCCATTGAATCAGCTGAACCAGACTGTATCTCAATGATCCCTTTTCTGGATTTAAATCAGGTAAATGCCCCATACCTGCAAGCTATTGAAGACGCTTCCCTGCGTGTGATCCGATCTGGCTGGTTTATCCTGGGCAATGAGCTGAAATCGTTTGAAAAAGCATACGCGGAATATTGCGAGGCAATGCATTGCATTGGCGTAGCTAATGGTCTGGATGCGATCACGCTGATCCTACTGGCCTTGGATTTGCCAAAAGACAGCGAGATCATTGTTCCTGCAAATACTTATATCGCTTCTGTGCTGCCTGTCAGCTACTTGCATCTGATACCTGTTTTCGTAGAGCCCAATCCGCGCACAATGCTGATCGATCCTGCATTGATCGAACAGGCGATCACGCCTCGGACAAAGGTCATTATCACGGTCGATTTGTATGGACGGAGCTGTGAAATGGCCCCGATTCTGGATCTGGCACGCAAATACGATTTGAAAGTGGTTACCGACGCCGCGCAGGCGCATGGTGCTACCTATGAGGGAAGGAAAGTTGGATCACTGGCGGATGCCACCGCATTCAGTTTTTATCCTACCAAAAACCTGGGCGCATTAGGTGACGCTGGCGCCATCACGACCAATGACGACGCACTGGCCGAAAAAATACGGTATCTGCGGAATTATGGCTCTGTAATCCGCTATCAAAATGAATATCAAGGGATAAATAGCCGCCTGGACGAAATGCAGGCTGCTATCCTAGGCGTGAAACTGCCTTATCTGGACGGAGAAAACAGACGGCGGCGTGAAATAGCAGTCCGTTATTTAAAGGAATTGAAATGCCGCGACCTGGTATTGCCTCCTGGCGACAAGGTTTCAGACGACGCGTGGCACCTCTTTGTAGTCCGGCATCCGCGCCGTGCAGACTTGATTGCTTATTTGGATCGGTATGGCGTGCAAACGAACATTCATTATCCTCAGCCTATTCATAAACAATTGGCTTACAAAGAGTATAAAGATTTACATTTGCCTTTGACAGAGCAAATCCACGAGCAAGTGATCAGTTTGCCCCTTAACCCCGTTTTGACGGATGACGAGGTGGCACATATCATTCAAATCGTCAATCAATTCGATCTCCAATGAAGTTATCGGTCATCATTCCGGTTTACAATAGCGAAAAAACCATCCGGCCGCTGATCGAAAAGCTGCAAGCGACTTTATCGCAGATATCATTTGAAATCGTATTGGTCAACGACGGTAGCCGCGATCGCTCGGAGGGAGTTTGCATGGAATTGTGCAACACGTATTCCAACGTCCGTTTTATCTCATTACGAAGAAATTACGGAGAATTTAATGCGGTCATGTGTGGCCTTAACTGGGCTTACGGCACTTATTGCGTGATGATCGACGACGACTTCCAGAATCCCCCCGAGGAAATTCTGAAACTGGTGGAAACCGCTGAAAGTGGAGATCATGATGTTGTTTATACCCACTATGCCAAAAAACAGCATTCAGTAGGACGTAACCTGGGCAGCCGGTTTGTGAACTGGATGACGAGCTACCTTTTAAACAAACCCAAAGACCTTTACCTGTCGAGTTTCAAGCTGATCCGGCAGGAAGTAGTGCAAGAAATTATCAAATACCACGGGCCTTATCCATATATTGATGGATTGGTATTCCGGATTACGCGGAATATCGGAACAGTGCAAGTGGCGCATCAGAAACGGGAGGAAGGATCGTCCAATTACACTCTGCACAAGCTTGTATCGCTGTTTCTGAACATTCTTTTCTGCTATTCATCATTGCCCATCCGATTTTTTGTGCCCATTGGCGTCGGATTGTTTAGCCTTGGGTTTTTCCTTTTGCTATTTCTTACCATCCAATGGATAATCGGGCCTGATCCCAAAGGCTGGCAGGTAGTCACGGCGACCATCATTTTCATTGGAGGCATTCAATGCATGCTGCTCAGTGTATTGGGCGAATATATCGGCAAGAGCTTTATGGCGCAAAGCGGGCAACCGCAATATGTGATCAAATACAATAGCTCCGAAACCGTATGATCGACAACCGGCTCGAATACCAGCGGATGTACGAAACCGAGCGGAAACTTTGGTGGTACCAGGTTTTGCATGGCAAGGTTTTGCGGCAGATCCGTAAGCATTTTGGAACGACTGGTGCTGACCTTAAAATCCTGGATGCGGCCTGCGGGACGGGCGGGCTTTTGTCTTTTTTAAAAGAAAAAGGCTATTCCAACCTGCGCGGCTTCGACTATTCCAGGCACGCCACCGATTTCTCTAATGAACGGGGATTAAATGTGGTATTCGGCGACCTTCGGAACGTGGATGCATTCGAACCGGGTGAAACTTTCGACATTATTACCTGCAACGACGCACTTTATTTCCTGACAGACGAGGAAATCATCGAGGCATTAATTGCATTCAGGAATCGACTGGACTCGAATGGGCTGATCATTGTCAATATCCATGCATTCGAGGCCTTTTCTGGTACGCATGATTTGGCGGTAGGTAGTTCCCGCCGCTTCAAATTGGCTCAGTTTGAAGCATTTTCCCAAGCCGCGGGATTGCGGATCGATTACAGCACCTATTGGCCTTTTGCACTTTCATTGCCTATCCTGGCGGTACGGCAATGGCAGAACTATCAGATCAGGAATAAGAAAGTGAATGTGGAGGAACTGGATTCCGACGTGGAGTACCCTGGCGATGCAGTGAATGCTATTCTTAAAACCATCACAAAAGCGGAATCCGCGATTCTCAGTAAAGCACCTTTCGGCAGTTCGCTGTTTATGACCATGCGTTCTGCCTGATCATTGGCTTCTTTCACTTGCTTCTGGAGTACCCCGACGAGTTCACAGCATCGAATAGCGCTTTCGTTTTAGCGACCCCATCCTCACCATTGATCCCGAAATACCAGAATACTTCCAGATCGCCACGGTGCATGGCCTGATTCATATCGCCGCTCTGCGATTTGTGCGATGCCTTTACCCAATCGGCGACGATCATATAGCTGTGCTTTTTGTCTTCACCGAAACTGTGCGAGCGGTCAAATTCGAAGACCGGGGCACTTTTGAGGATATTCGTTTCGGGATAACCGCTGAGTCCTGCGAATTGGAAAGAGTAGTCCTTGTTTTGAGATTGCCCGCCCAGTACAATCGGTTTTTTAGCCCCTTTGAAACGCTGCGCAGCCCTGATCGCACTGATAGAAGCGGTTTTGTGATGTGCGTGCTGGCCGTCGTGCGGTACGAGGCAGAATATAAAGTCGTAGTTGCCATTGGCCAGGATATTGTCGAGTTTCTTTTCGACGTAGGCAATGTCCCAGTTTTTACCTTGCAAATAGGGCTTTTCATCACGGTTATAGTAATCATCGAGCTGGTCGAGGAAAAAGAAATTGCCGACACCTAAAACTTCGCCTGACGCCATAAGCTCTTTTTTACGGATCAATGGCAAATGCTTTCTTCCGGTGGCCGAATCTACCAGATTCACTCCGTAGTAGCTCGACGCCACGAGCCCATTATACCCACCCGACGCATCGGTGATCAGGGCCAGGTCGGCGGAGCCTTTCAGTTCATGGGTGATTTTGAAAATCGTTACCGGGAACATGGTTTCATCATCAGGATGCGCGGTAACGATCAGCACGCGTGGTCCCTGCGCATTTGCGGCCAGCGAAAGCAGAAAAAGTAACGAAAGATAAATGTGTCTCATGCGATGATTTTGTATAGTCATGTGTTATAAAATTATAGAATCCCGGGAGCATTGCAAGGGCACCGGATCGTACCTGTTCAAAGTTTAATTACGCTCTTATTATCAAACTATTATGGATTTAAACCTTAACGGAAAAACCGCGTTTATCAGTGGTTCTACACAAGGCATAGGCTTTGCGATCGCACAAGGTCTTTTGAAGGAAGGTGCCAACGTTATTATCAATGGCCGTTCCGAAAATAAAATAGCGGAAGCCGTCCGAAAATTGCAGGACTCTGCGCCAGGGGCATCAGTGAGCGGTGTAGCGGCCGACTTTTCAAAGGTTGAGGAAGTGAATGCATTGCTGGAAAAGCTGCCGGACATTGATATCCTCGTAAACAATGCAGGCATATTCGAGCCGAAGGCGTTTACGGACATTTCAGACGAAGACTGGTTCCGTTTTTTCGAAGTGAATGTGCTGAGTGGTGTTCGCCTCTCGAGGTATTTCTTTCCAAAAATGATCGCGAAAGATTGGGGCAGGATTATCTTCATTTCCAGTGAATCGGGCGTGAATATCCCGGAAGAAATGATCCATTATGGCACCACCAAAACGGCCCAACTGGCGGTCAGTCGCGGTTTGGCGGAACTTACAAAAGGTACCAATGTGACAGTGAACACGGTAATGCCCGGCCCAACGAAATCGGAAGGCGTCGCGGATTTTGTAAAGCAATTGGGAGAAGCCAATAGTATGTCGGCGGAACAGGCAGAGAAAGATTTCTTTAAAAATGCCCGGCCAACGTCACTTTTGCAGCGATTTGCATCAGTTGAAGAGATTGCAAACCTGGTAACTTATGTGGCTAGTCCGCTATCTTCCGGCACCAATGGCTCGGCGCTGAAAGTGGACGGAGGCGTAGCGAAGTTTATTATCTGACAATGTCACAATATCTTTTCGAAAAAGGGTATCCGAATCTTCTATTATTCTGGAACGTTCATTCTGAAATAATTGTCTGATAGTCATGGCACGCAACAAAGCATTCGAACCGGAGCAAAAACTGGAAATGGCCAAATGTCTTTTCTGGGAGAAAGGGTATAACGCTACTTCCATGCAAGACCTTGTCGACACGATGGGCTTGAATCGCGGAAGTATTTATGATACTTACGGCGACAAGCACACCCTGTTCGTGCAATGCCTCCGGAGCTATACAGAAAGCACCTTCGAGGACTATAAAACCGTGGCGGAGGAAACGAAATCACCGATTAAGGCGGTTGAAAAGATCATCAAAAAGGCGGTGCTTCGTACGGTGGAGGAGGGAAAGACTTGTCTGGGTGTCAAATCGACATTTGAACTTGCCTCTGTGGATGAAGAGGTGCATGCCATTTTGAAAGAAAACACCACGAAACTCGTCACCGTATTGAAGGACCTCCTCAAAAAAGCCCAGAAAGCGGAGGAGATTGGCGGAAAGCGAGATCCGGGTATGCTAGCCAACTTTATTGTAGCCAACTTTACTGGTTTCTGGCAGTTCTTTCTGGTGTACGGCGACGCGGAGCTCTTGCAGCAGCAAGCCGAATTTTTAATTAAATCTATCAAAAAATAATGTTGCTCCTGTACGGAGCAGACATTTTAAAGTCATGTCAGGAATAATCACAGAAATAGCTAAGAAATCAGGTATAGTAAAAATCTACAAGCAAGGAACGCCATCGGTACTGGGTTATGAAAGAGAGAATATTTCAGAGCCGGGGCCGGGGGAGGTGAGAATTCGCCAGGAGGCGATCGGACTGAATTTTGTAGATACCTATTATCGCGACGGTAAATTTCCCGTCAGATCGTTCCCATATACGCCGGGCGTTGAGGCAGCAGGTGTGATCGAGGCCGTCGGGCCATGGGTTACCGAATTCAAAGTAGGTGACCGGGTGGGCTATCACTTTATTACCGGAGCGTATGCAGAGAGCCGGGTCGTATCGACTCAACAGCTCATCCATATTCCAGACGGGGTTTCCGCTGAGGAAGCGTCGGCTATAATGGTTAAAGGGTTTACGGCAAGAATGTTGGTGAAAGTGGTCCGCCCTATTTCGCCAGGAGACATCGTGCTGGTTCACGCAGCGGCTGGCGGCGTGGGGACGCTGGTTACCAAATGGGCCAAAGCGCTTGGGGCAACGGTGATTGGTACAACGGGTTCCGAGGAAAAAAAAGAAGTGATACTTGCCAATGGTGCCGACTATGCATTTCTGGCCGAATGCAGTAACTTCTATCATTCTATTCTCGACATTACCGGCGGCAAGGGCGTCGATGTGGTGTTCGACGGAGTTGGCAGGGATACGTTCACGCATTCGCTGGACCTGATCCGGAGAGGGGGCACAATTGTGCTTTACGGCTCGTCGTCTGGTCAGCCCGAACACATCGATCATGCCGTACTGCGCGCGAAATCGATCATTATGGCCACTCCCACACTCAGCGCATATATTCCCGATCGCGAGGCGTTGGAAACCTATGCCGCAGATACTTTTAAGGCATTGCAGGAGGGGATCTTCGGCCAGCTGGCCATTACCCGCTACCCTTTGTCACAAGCGGGCCAGGCACAGGCCGATCTGGAAGCGAGAAAAACGGTTGGTTCCGTAATTTTGGTGCCGTAAGTTTTCGCATTCGATTTAATATTATGGCCAAGGTCCTTATTCAGTTTGCCCATCCTACCCTCAGCAAATCCAATGTGCAGAAGACATTAGAAAATTATGCCCGGAAGGTGCCGGGCGTGACTTTCAACGATCTTTATGAACATTACCCCGATTTGTTCATAGATGTTAAAAGAGAACAGAAACTGTTGCTGGAGCATGATATCGTGATTTTTCAACATCCGTTCTATTGGTACAGCAGTCCTCCTATTCTGAAACAATGGCAGGATCTGGTATTGGAATATAACTGGGCTTACGGGCCAAAAGGATATGCATTGAAAGGCAAAAAGATATTCAATGCGATGTCCTGTGGGGGCGGACGTGATGCCTATGCTTCATCGGGCTACAACCGTTTCCCTGTCAGCCAGTATCTGCTTCCATTTAACCAGACGGCTTTTTTATGCCGGATGGAGTATTTGCCCCCATTTGTCGTGCATGAAACTTACACGATCGAAAACTATGAACTAAAAATGTACGGGGAGCACTATGCCTCACTTCTGGCGGCCCTCGTTCACGATGATCTTAATCTTGCCGAATTAGGCCAAGTAGAATATCTCAACGAACTTTTTAAGGAATAAACAGCACCCGATATGCAGGAAACCTTCTTTTTTCAGGCAATGATTTACCTGGCGGCGGCTGTCGTGATGGTGCCCGTTGCCAAGCGGCTCGGACTGGGATCCGTACTGGGCTATCTGGTTGCGGGGGTGATCATTGGTCCGGCTGGCCTTAAATTCATTGGAATGGAGGGCCAGGATATCATGCATTTTGCCGAGTTCGGGGTGGTGATGATGTTGTTTGTGATCGGCCTGGAACTCGAACCTTCCCGGCTCTGGCGCTTGCGAAAGAGCATCGCAGGGCTTGGTGGCTTGCAGGTAGGAATCACAACGGTCGTTGTAACAGGCATTGCTATGCTTTTCCAGATAGGCTGGAAGGAAGCACTTGCATTGGGAATGATCGTGGCAATGTCGTCTACCGCGATTGTTATGCAAACTTTGGACGAGAAAGGCTGGCTTAAAACGGTGGCGGGGCAAAGCTCATTTGCGGTGCTGCTGTTTCAGGATCTGGCGATTATTCCTATGCTGGCGATATTTCCCTTGCTGGCGGATCATGTTGGAGCAGCCGATGGACATGGAGCTGGTAGCACCTCACTGGTCAATGCATTGCCGGCCTGGCAGCAGGCGGTGGTCGTGTTGCTGTCGGTGGCGGGAATTGTGGTTACCGGGAAATATCTGTTGAGACCGGTTTTCCGGGTGATGGCGCGGACGGGAATGCGGGAAATGTTTACTGCGACAGCATTGCTGCTGGTAGTGGGGATTGCCGTGCTGATGACTTCCGTAGGGCTGAGTCCTGCATTGGGTGCATTTGTAGCAGGCGTCGTACTCGCCAACAGCGAATACCGCCATGAATTGGAAAGCTCGATCGACCCGTTTAAAGGATTACTGCTGGGGTTATTTTTCATTTCCGTAGGCTCTTCGATCGATTTTCCCTTGGTAGCGTCCAAGCCAGCGGTCATTATCGGCTTAGTGGCCGGCCTGATGATTCTCAAGATGGTTATCCTTTTTGTTTTAGGTAAAATATTCGGAGTACGGAATGCACAGAACTTTATATTCAGCATAGGGCTAAGCCAGATCGGCGAGTTCGCATTCGTGCTGCTCAGTTTTTCCGTTCAGGAAGGTGTGTTGGGGAAAGAATTAACCGACACGATGACTGCCGTGGTGGCTATCAGCATGGCCATGACGCCGTTGGCAATGATGGTCAATGAGAAATGGATCTTGACGCGGTTTTGCCTCGTCAGTGCCGGATTGCAGGTGCAGCAGCGGCTCAGCGATGTGGAGGAGCAGGATAATCCGGTCATCATCGCAGGTTACGGGCATTTTGGCAATACAATTGGGCGGTTTTTAAGGGCTAATGGCGTGGAGGCAACCGTTCTCGATAACGATAGCGACAATGTTGATTTTTTGCGACGAATGGGGCAGAAAGTCTATTTCGGGGATGCTACCCGATACGAATTGCTGGACATAGCCGGTGCGGGTCGTGCGCAGGTGATCATCATCGCTATCAGCGACGAAGAGAAACGGCTGGAATTGATCGAGACGGTGAAAAAGCATTTTCCCAATCTGCACATGCTGGTGCGCTCGAGTAACCGTAATGATGCCTATGACCTGATGAATGCAGGCATGATGCACATTTACAGGGAAACTTTCGATACGAGCCTGAGATTGGGCGTCGATGCGTTGAAACTGCTCGGGCACCGTGCACATGAGGCTACCAGAATGGCCAAAACATTCTTTGTCCACGATGAGCGGACGTTGAAACATTTATCGAGTATTCGGAATGATGAAGAATACATTCATGCTGCCCGGAAGCACATCGAAGAGCTGGAACTGATCATGCAAGCCGACCGGGAAGCAGTTCATCTCAATGCTCTTGCAGGTTGGGACCGCAGGGCGGAAGTCGAGTCGGCCTGATCGCCTCAGGATGCGGCGCTGGGATTGCTAGCTTTTTCCCAAATCAGGCCAGCTGCCATGCCAAGAAAACTGGCGAGTAATCCGTAAACGAGGGCGGGATATTCGGTTTCAATATGTACACATATCAGCCACACCGCGAGGCCGGCCACCATCGACAGTATGCAGCCTAGTGTATTGCTCGCTTTCCAGTAAAGCCCCGCCGCCAGTGGGACGAAAAGTGATACCAGGCTGAACGCTGAGGATTCCGCGACGAGTTCAAAAATGCTTTCCCGCGTTGCGGCCAGGAAAATGCATACGGCTGTAATGCCGACAATACCTGCACGAATCGTTTTCAGCAACTGCTTGTCGGTGAGTTTTGGATTAAAAAACTTGACAATATTTTCTCCCAATACCACTGCCGGTGCCATAATGGCGCTGCTCGTCGTGCTTAGGATCGCAGAAACCAATGCGCCGAAAAACAAGATCTGAAGCGGCAGGTTCATATGCTTCAATACCATGTTCGGAATGATCATTTGCCCATCCTTTTCTTCACCGGGGTACAGGTAATGTCCGCACAGACCAATGAATAACGGCAATAATGCAATCGTAAGGTACATCAGTGAAGACAGCAATGTCGATTGCACAGATACGCGGGCCGATTTGGCCGACATTACCCTTTGAAATACATCCTGTTGCGGAATCGAGCCCAGGCCAATCGTAATCCAGGCAGCGAAATATTCGAGATAACCTTTGAACGTATTTTCCGGAAAGAACCGGAAAAAGCCCTCCGGCGCAGCTTTGACTAAGGGGCTAAAACCTCCCACTTTTTCATATAAGACAGCGGCTACGACCAATAGCCCTATAATGATCATGAGTGTTTGGATGAAATCGGTGATCGAGATCGACCACATACCACCCCAGATCGTATATAAAATGACAACGAATGAACTTAACAGAATGCAAATCAGCAACGACCAGCCCAGCACAACCTGTAGAACAATGCCCATCGCAAGCAATTGAGCAGCAATCCAGCTAAAATAGGAGGGGATGATGAGGATAGCGGAGAGCAATTCGGCATTGCGGCCGTAACGTATCCTGAAAAAATCACAAAATGTGATAATATTCATTTCGTAAAATCTCCTGGCGAAGAATACGCCGACCAGAAAAAGGCATAGCGAAGCCCCGAAAGGGTCTTCTATAATTCCCAGCACACCATGTTTTACGAATTCGGTAGGAGCGCCCATAATGGTCTCCGATCCAAACCAGGTGGCAAAAGTTGCCGAAGCCGCCAGCATCAGCGGAAGCTGACGGCCAGCCAGTACGAAGTCTTGTGTAGACGAGATTTTTTTGGAAGCCCAAAGACCTATTCCCAAGTTGGCAACCAAGTATGCGAGAATGGAGAAGGCCAGCATACTTTCAGACTTCCTGGTTTTCCACAATCCATTGAGTAGTAGCATTAATGGTGCCCATTTCCCAAAAAATGGAAGGGCTTAGCTCGACCCCGATCCATTCTTGTAACTCGGTGGTAATGTCAACCATAAGGAGGGAATCCAGACGGTAGTCGATGATTTCGGCGTCCAGATCTATTTGGGAAGGGTCTATTTCCGCATGGTGCGCGATGCGCTCTACTATCCAGTCGGAAATCTCGGTAGATGTTTTATTCATTTAGTTGATGTTTGTGGCAAGTCCTATTGCTAGGGTGAAAATAGTACTTTCGCAGGTTTTTCAAAAGCACAGGACTTATTAAGTAACCGGTGTTAATCTATGGTGGTCTTTTTAGCAAATAACTCACGGGCCTTAAGGCGCTGTATCTTGCCGCTCGATGTTTTTGGCAATTTTCCGGGCGGGATCAGGATAATGTCATGGGGGATAAGCCCAAAAGCCAGTCCTACACTTTGCGCCATTTTTGTTTTAATCAATTTTTCGTCATCCGGCGTCTGCGTCACGCGTTTTATCTCGCTAACGATCATCAACGCCTCTCCCTGCGCTGTTTCGACCGAGAAAGCTGCTGCTGCATTAGGTTGAACGTCGGGATGGCTTTCGCTCACAACTTCTTCGATGTCCTGCGGATAGTAGTTAACCCCGCGGATGATGATAAGTTCTTTAGTGCGTCCCGTAATGAAGAGCAGGCCATTGTCCATAAATCCTAAATCCCCGGTTCGCAGATAAGGCCCTTGGCCGTCATTGGTATATGCCTGGAATGTAGCTTTTGTGACATCGGGTTTTTCCCAGTATCCTGCGGCAATGGCTTTATTTTTAACCCAAATCTCACCTTCCTCACCTCCCGGCACGGGCACCTTATCGGCAGGATTTACAATGACAACTTCTGTGAATTCGACAGGTGGCCCACACGCAACCGCCTCTTTGGCATTCGCACCGCCCGTTCTCTGGTAAGTCATATCTGTGCCATTCAAATGCAGGCTTACAGCGAGGGTTGCCTCAGCAAGGCCGTAGGCAGGAACGAGGCTGTTTTTTCTAAAACCGGCTGACGCAGTAGCGGCGGCAAATCTTTCCAAAGTAGCAATGCGGATCGGCTCGGCGCCTACATAAAGCACGCGCATCGAACTGAGATCGAGCGCTTGTATTTGATCCTCAGGGATACGGGCCAGGCAATGGTCGAGTCCGAAGCCCGGTCCCCCACAAAAGCCGGCCTGATAGGTGCTGATGGTCTGAAGTAGTAATGCTGGTTTTGTGATAAATAGCAGGGGCGATATTACAAAACCGGTTCCTCCCGTGAAAAGTGGGGATAAAAGACCGTCCACCAGCCCCATGTCGTGGTAATGGGGAAGCCAGGTGACGGAAACGTCGTCGACCGTGCGACCGAAACAGTTATTAATGGCGTGGAGGTTGGCGATCAGGTTAACGTGGCCAATCATCACGCCTTTGGGTTGGCTCGTTGAGCCCGAAGTATATTGGAGGTAGGCCGTTTCGACCAGTTCCTTGTGACGCTTTATTGCGCCGGGCGCAGGCGGTGCCGACATGAGGTCATCAGTGAAAGACCACTGGATATCATAGTCCTGTAATGCTGAAGAGGCTGCATTCTTCCTCTGAAATAGCATTTTATAGGTTTTTTTGTTGGTAATGATCCCAGCCGCGCTGCAGTCCTGTATAATGCTGAGTATCCGGTTAATTCCAGGCTCCGAATAACTGATCGGCGTGGGCACTGCTATAATGCCCGCATGGAGGGAAGCGAGGAAAGAGCACACGAAGGCCGCTTCGGCGGGCAGCAGGATGATCACCCTGGCGTTGACGGGAAACTTGGCGCTTAACTGATGTGAAGCTGCCAGTACACGTTGATGAAGTTCGTTATAACGAAGTTGCTCGGACAATTCACCCTCCTTGCCTACATAGCCGTAAGCAAGTTTGTCTGGATGTAAACCGGCATTGGTTTTTAGTACATCGATTATATCCATAAACTGCAAAATAAAGAGAAAAGGCCAGATAAAAGTGGCTTAATGCACAGTATCTGGCCTTATTTATCAAAAGGTTTACTAATTATCGTCTGGGGCCACGCTGACGCCCGTTGTTGCCATAGTGATCATTACGGCGATATTGCTTGCGATAAGCCCTGCTGTCATGTCGGCGGTACTGGTGACGGTCGGCATATATGACACGTCGGGGAGCCGGTCTGACTACAACCACACGGGGTGGCGGCGGAGGGGCATTGTAGTACCTGTAACCCTGCCGATGGCCATAGTCGTAGCCTGGGCTGTATGATCGATAAGTACAGGATGATATTGTTATCGCCGCGACCATCGCTATGATGACCGACAGCAGTACACTGTTTCTTTTCACGGTTCTAATTCGTTTTGTACTGTTTAAAGAACGAATTGGATGGTCGAATAGTGCCGTGAAAGAGCGTAACCCACACTCATCTGGAGGTTATCCACATTGTGGATAGGTGGTAAATGCGGGTTAACGTATTGGTAGTTAGTGATTTTTCGGGTTGTTAACAAGTTATGCACATTTTGCCTGTGGATAACTTGTTAACAAATATTAGACTTTATGCCTCTACATCATAAATCAATACGCGCTCCCAAAGGTGTGCGTAATCCTCTACGAATTTCTTATGCAGCGGGTGAACCTGGTAAACATCGTGTGCGGCTTCATCCTTGAAAATAAGGATTTCCGCGAAATCATAAGTAGCGTCGATAACCGGCCTGCGTGTTGCAGCCGGAGGGCCGATGTATGCCGATTCGATGGATTCAATCGCTTCGAGTGACTTGATACCAGCTAGCAGGGTTTGTCTCGCTTCTTCGTTGTCTTTCTCCTTTAACCAGAAGAATACATTGTGGATAAACATGGATAATGGTTTATGGTGTTAGAAAAATGATTTAAGGATTCATCTGATTGACGACACCCTCGGCCTTAGCCTCTGATATAGATTGCGGATACGCCTTTTCCAGCTTGAACGAGAAAGTGGTACCCTTGTCCGGTTTAGACATTACTGCAATTTTAGTGTCGTGGGCGTTCAATATATGTTTTACAATCGCAAGTCCCAAGCCTGTGCCACCAATTTCTTTACTCCTGCTTTTGTCGATGCGGTAAAAACGCTCGAAAATGCGGTTTAGATGCTCATGGGGGATTCCCGGACCGTTGTCGCGCACCTCTACTTCGATGTATTTTTTCCCTTCACTGAAATGGACGATTACTTTTCCTCCCTCATTTCCATATTTGATTGCATTTTCGATCAGGTTAAGCATCACCTGCTCCATCCGGTCGGCGTCGGCCTTCACCCATACTCCCGGCATATCCTCTGGCTTTACCCTCAACGTCACATTGCGGCTTTTTGCAATGTTTTCAAGTCTGCTGAATATGCTGATCGTCAATTTGCGGAGATCCATTGGCAGGATATTCATTTTAATGTCGCCGGTTTCCATTTGCGACAACACAAGCAAGTCCTTCACCAGCACATCCAGGCTATCGAGGTTGTTGGCGGCTTTCTTCAGAAAACGTTCTCGCACGTTTTCATCATCCATCGCGCCGTCCAGCAATGTGTGGATAAATCCCTGGGCAGCGAAAATCGGTGTCTTAAATTCGTGTGAAACATCGGCCAGAAACTCGCGGCGGAACAGTTCCAGCTTTTTTAGCTCATCGATCTCCTTTTGCTTCTTGGTCACGTACACAAAGATTTCATCGTTAATCGTCTTCAGGGGATTCGACTCGCGGATCAGCCTTTTACGGGGTGCCATATTGAAATCCTTCATTTTTAATTTGTGAATTGTACGGTACATCTTATTAACCTCCCTGAAAACAAGGATGTCCACGGTATACAACACCAGAAAAAATGAAGAAATAAATGAGGAAATGGCGGAAACAAACAGCATCCCTTTAGAAACCCCATCCACAAATGCAAGGAATGTAGTGGTAATGAGGGAAATCAGGAACGCCAGAATGACGGCAATGAAACGGGGACTTAACGACATGTTACTTTAAAGCTTATTGCACGCCGGGACGTGTTTCCCGGCGTGCAATGAATCTGTTGAAATTTCTGCCTTAAAGTTAACACTTTGAAACCGGTTTAGATTCGGTTTAGATGCGGAAGTGGCTTGTTAAGAAATTGTTAAGTGTTGGTGATGTCTCGTCAGATGGGGTCATTAACGACCGGAACAGACCTCAGAACCCTCCACGATACTTATATGTACTTGCGACTTTATCGATTGCAACAATGTACGCGGCAATGCGGAGCGAAACTTTGTATTTCAGTGAAGTTTCATACACTTTGTCGAAGGCGTCTTTCATGATGCGATCGGTGCGGCGGTTGATGCGTTCGAGCGTCCATTTGTAGCCGATCCGGTTTTGGACCCATTCGAAATAGGACACCGTTACGCCGCCTGCATTAGCCAGGATGTCGGGTACTACCATGATGCCTTTTTCATTAATAATATCATCGGCTTTGGCGGAAGTAGGGCCATTGGCGCCTTCCACGATCATTCGGGCCTGGATACTGGCTACATTTTTGCGGGTGATCACGTCTTCTTTTGCTGCCGGCACCAATACGTCTACGGGCAATGTAAATAAATCATCGCCGGAAATGGGCTCTGCCTTGGTATAACCTTCAAGTGAACCGTTATTGGCCTCGCGGTAAGCAACGGCGTCAGCCACATCGATTCCCTTGCTGTTATAATAAGCGCCGGAAATATCGCTGATCGCGTGGATGGCCACGCCGCGTTCGCGCAGAAGCAGGGCCGCATGCGAGCCCACATTTCCAAAGCCCTGCACTGCTGCCGTAGCACGGTAAGGATTAATGCGAAGTTTTTCCATGCCCGCCAATGCGGATACCATCACGCCGCGACCTGTGGCTTCGGTGCGTCCGAGCGAACCGCCCAAAACGAGCGGCTTACCTGTAACGACAGCCGGGATGGTCATACCTTTTGATTTGGAATATTCATCCATAAGCCACGCCATCTCACGCGGGCCAGTGCCCATGTCGGGGGCCGGGATATCCTGATCGGGACCAAAAACATCTAGTAATGCGGTAGTATAAGCGCGCATCAGACGTTCGATTTCGCCGGACGACATTTCCCGCGGGTTACACGCGACACCACCTTTGGCGCCACCATAAGGAATGTCCACAACGGCGCATTTCCAGGTCATCCACGCGGCTAATGCACGGACTTCATCCAGGTTTACATCAGGATCGAAACGGATGCCGCCTTTGCTGGGGCCGAGAATGGTAGAGTGAATTACGCGGTAGCCTTCGAAGGTCTGGATTTTACCGGAATCCATCATTACGGGCAAGCCAACTGTCACTTGTTTACGAGGTACTTTGAGGATATAATACATCTCTTCCGAAATGCCGAGGAGGTCTACTGCCTTGTCGAATCGTTGCATCATTGACTCCAAGGGATTGTCTTTATCCTTGATTGGAGCCGGTTCTATGTAAGACATTTTCGATTTATAATATGTTGATAAATAAAAAGTTAGCCCAATATCTATGAGTTGCTTATGCAAACTACGGTATTTGTTGTTATAAAAACAAAAAACTAATTTTTCTTGAAATAGTATAATATATCGTCAGGCCGTATAAAGTTGCAAGGGGTGGGGCTTCCATGAAACCATGACTACTCATTTCAAGTAATTGCCAAATATCCTGTCGGTTTTAAGTAAGAACTCGAAATCACGAAAACTTGCAAAAGGCTGTAAATAGGAGATTAGAGCATGTGCTAATTACGCGGGATTGAAATGCCTTTTTGCCGATTGTACATTTGCCCCAATTATTTGCTTGTTTCTACTTGTAGCAATTTCATGTGACAGCGAAAAAGGTGATAAAGCAAACCTTGGCCCGATTGATAATTTGGGTACAACGGAATTAATCGACTCATCGAATTTATCGAATGAGGAAGCGGCTTTAATACTAACAGATTTGGTTTGGAGTATCAAAGCCAATTTGGCATCGAATAATCGCCGTCATTTGTCGGATCAAGATATAGCACTTTCCGGCAAGTGACAACCGAGCCAGACTTGAAACGCTCCATAGCGGCACTTGGCGGTGATGATACAAAGGTGATGGAAGCTAGTTCTTGTTGCGGGAGCGATTTGCGGTAGAATAGCAGGAGCGGGCGGGCTAGTTATCGCGGTCAGTTTGTATTGTGTTGGCATTACTGACCTATATTGTAATTACAAAGAAATCACATAGGCGCCATGTCAGAGCACTATCAGAATTGATAGTAAATCAGGAAAAATAAAAAGGAGGCAAAAAATTGCCTCCTTTTCGGGTTTGGAATGTCCGGCTTGGATTAAGCCATTTCCATTTTAGACGCATAGCGCTTGCGCTCGTTTTCGTCCAGGTATATTTTCCGCATACGCATGCTTTGCGGTGTTACTTCCAAATATTCGTCTTTCTGGATGTACTCCATGGATTCTTCCAGAGAGAAGTTGATTTTCGGAGCGATACGCAGACCGTCATCCGTACCAGAAGCACGCATGTTGGTCAATTTTTTCGCTTCCTGCAGGTTTACAACGATATCGTTCGGGCGGTTATGCTCTCCGATAACCTGTCCACCATAAATTTCATCACCCGGCTCTACGAAGAAGCGACCGCGATCCTGCAATTTATCAATGGTATAACCCGTAGCAGGTCCTGTATTTTTTGAAATAATAGAACCACTGATACGTCCCGGGATTGGTCCGCGGTAGGTGCCGAATTCTTTAAAGCGGTGTGTCATTACGGCTTCACCTTGTGTTGATGTCAACACGTTCGAACGAAGTCCGATCAAACCTCTTGAAGGAATCAGGAATTCGAGGTGTTGCAAATCTCCTTTCGGTTCCATGATCAGCAATTCGCCTTTACGCTGCGTCGCCAATTCGATCACTTTACCAGCAGTTGCTTCCGGTACGTCCACTACCAATGTTTCGATTGGTTCCAGACGCTCGCCGTTTTCATCCTCTTTGAAAAGTACTTGTGGCTGACCCAACTGCAATTCGTAACCTTCCCGACGCATTGTTTCGATCAGTACCGACAAGTGAAGGATACCACGTCCGAAAACGAGGAATTTATCTTCTGTATCAGTAGCTTCCACACGAAGAGCAAGGTTCTTTTCAGTTTCTTTCATCAAACGGTCACGAAGGTGTCGTGATGTAACAAACTTGCCTTCTTTACCGAAGAATGGGGAGTTATTGATCGTGAAGAGCATGTTCATTGTAGGCTCATCCACGGCAATACGCGCGATTGGCTCGGGATTTTCAAGATCAGCAAGCGTATCACCGATTTCGAAATCTTCGATACCGGTTACTGCGCAAATATCTCCGGCTGTAACTTCTGAAACCTTCACTCTTCCAAGTCCTTCAAATGTCTGAAGTTCTTTTACTTTCACTTTCTTGATCACACCGTCCGCTTTGCAAAGCGACAATGTAGCTCCTTCTTTGATGGTTCCTCTTTTCACACGACCGATGGCGATACGGCCAACGAATGCGTTGTAGTCAAGCGAAGTGATTTGCATTTGCAATGTACCTTCGTCGATAACCGGAGCAGGAATGGATTCGATGATCGTATCCAGCAAATAGGTAATGTTATCAGTTGGTTTCTGCCAATCTGGGCCCATCCAACCTTGTTTTGACGAACCATAAACGGTCACGAAATCCAATTGGTCTTCGGTAGCGCCCAGGTTGAACATCAAATCAAAAACGTTTTCCTGAACTTCTTCCGGGCGGCAGTTTTCTTTATCTACTTTATTTACAACCACGATAGGTTTCAGACCTAAATCGATGGCTTTTCCCAATACGAAACGGGTTTGAGGCATAGGTCCTTCAAATGCATCGACCAGCAACAACACGCCATCAGCCATTTTAAGAACACGCTCCACCTCACCACCGAAGTCTGCGTGACCTGGTGTATCAATTACATTGATTTTAACGTCTTTGTAACGCACCGATACGTTCTTGGAAACAATTGTAATCCCACGCTCACGTTCCAGATCGTTGTTATCGAGAATCAGGTCGTCAAACTCCTGGTTGTCGCGAAACAGCTTTGACGCGTGGATGATTTTGTCAACCAAAGTGGTTTTACCGTGGTCAACGTGCGCAATGATTGCGATGTTACGAATGGCTTGCATTGTTTTATGGATCAGATGTTTACGGCACTGGCACGAAATGATCGATTTGCGCGGCAATGGCCGATTTGGCTTTTGTCTGGATTTAATTTGGCCAAACAGGGTGCAAATGTACGCAGGTTTTCCCTGAATAACAGTATTTTACAATTAAATAATTGTTATGCCGTGAAAAACAGGCTTTAATCTAAAAGAAGTGCAAAAAGTGCATAAAAATATCAGAAGGTTGCAATTTCGCTTTCTGAAATTTGATAAAGGTTATCGGGATCAAAATCGACACCATTATCCCAGGTCAGCGTGCCGTAATGCTTTTAAAATCCTTGCCCAGGTTGATAAAGTTTTCTATAACTCTTGCTGATGAGGAAGATGTCCATCCAGCAGCATTGCATTTTGAATATCGATGATCGCCCGGTGTTCCTGAAATTGCATGAAAATGGGGAGGATTGTGGTCATCAAAGTACATGCTGATGATAATACCGAAAAAGCGGCTGATTTCTGGCATTGTATAGTGTGCATGTTTCTTGTTATTCAAAGATAAGAAGAATTCGTGTAACCCGTCCATTTTGCATTCGCCTCGGCGTTTCGTTAATTTGTGAAGATTGAAATACCATTAAACTCGACTATGAAGAAAAATATGCTGGCTGGATTACTCCTGTCTATCAATACATTGGCCTTCGCACAGGAACGCCTGCCGCAGGATGATGCAGCCAAATATGGCGCAAGTATTACACCCACCGATCTCAAAAAACACCTCGTCATCATAGCGTCCGACAGCCTTGAAGGACGCGACACTGGATCACCCGGCCAGAAAAAGGCAGCCGAGTACGTATCTAAATATTACAAGCAATACGGTTTGCTGCCCGTTGCGACCGATGCCGACGGCTCGAAAAGCTATTTGCAGAAATATAAATTATACAAGCGGAGCTGGGGAGACGTGTATGTAAAGTCGGATGGCAAGAAGTACGAGTTCAATAAAGATTTTTATTTGAATGGCCTGCTGGACGTCCCTGAGGAGGTAAGTACCAGTCTGGTAACGGCTGGTTATGGCGTTCAGGATGGGGAATACAACGATTACGCGGCTATGGATGTAAAAGATAAATCGGTGGTAATCTTTGAAGGCGAGCCTAAAATGTCGGGAGGTAAGTTTCTGCTAAGCGGCAACTCCGAAAAAAGCAAATGGAGCGGTTCGGTCTCCTGGCAGGTGAAAGCGAAACTGGCGCAGGAAAAGGGGGCTAAATATGTCTTCATTATCACCGACAAAACCGGTGAAGATCTGGATAAGGAGATCCGGCAACGCGCAGTAATGGCCCGTCGCTTCAGTGCACCAACGCTGAAACCTGTGCAGGAAAGCCCGTCGGGCATTGCTGCGTTTGTAGTTTCTGCCAATGTGGCGGCAGAAATGCTTGGAACATCTGTCCAGAAACTCAATAAGCTGAAATCCGAGATCGACAAAACAGGCAAACCAGTGTCCAGGAGCTTTACCGGAAAGGCGACATTGAAGGTCGGCCGTGTGAGCGAAACCATCGATACTGAAAATGTGGCGGCGTTCATGGAAGGTTCGGATAAGAAAGATGAAGTACTGGTAATCAGTGCACATTTGGACCATATTGGCATTTCGGCTAATGGGGAAATCAATAACGGCGCGGACGACGATGGGTCTGGCACGGTGTCATTATTGGAACTGGCAGAAGCCTTCGGCAAAGCGAAGGCGGAAGGGAAAGGGCCGCGCAGAAGTATTTTGTTTTTGAATGTAACAGGGGAGGAAAAGGGACTTTTTGGGTCGGAATACTATTCTGAAAATCCGTTGCTACCGCTAAAAAGCACGATCGCAGACCTGAATATAGATATGATCGGCCGCGTAGATGAAGCACACAAGAATGATCATAAATATGTGTACCTGATCGGTTCTGACAAGCTTTCTTCCACACTGCACGAAATCAGCGAGGAGGCTAACAAGAAATATGTCAACTTCAAACTCGACTATACTTTCAACGATCCGAAAGACCCTAATCGCTTTTACTATCGCTCCGACCATTACAATTTTGCCAAAATGGGCGTTCCGGTGATTTTCTATTTTACAGGCGTTCATGAGGACTACCACCGTCCGGGTGACGATGTGGAAAAAATCCTTTTTGACAAACAATCAGAGATCGTGAAGCTGGTGTTTTATACAGCCTGGGACTTAGTAAACCGGGACGAGCGGATTGTGGTAGATAGTCATAAGGAATAGTTTTACGGAAGGGATGATGGAGGAAGGGTGTAAAGGAGATTTGATTTAAATATCGGGATTATGAGAAGGACGGTATTATCGGTTTTGTTTCTGTGTTCTTTTTGTGTCGGGTCGTGGGCGCAGGTGCCTGCGGAAAATTCGCTGCTCTGGGAAATTACCGGGCCGGGTTTAAGCAAGCCATCGTATCTGTTCGGCACCATTCACCTCATTTGTCCAACCGACTTCTCGTTGAGTGACTCGCTGAAAAGCACCTTGGCACGCACGCAACAGGTAGCATTGGAAATGGACATGGACGACCCGGGTATGATGGCCGGGATGATGAAAGCAATGAACATGACTGCTGGTAATGAGTTGAAAAAGCTTGTTACCGGGCCAGAGTATGAGAGGCTGGGGCAATTTTTTAAGGATTCCGTGGGCATTGGCCTGGCAATGTTCGAGCGGGCAAAGCCGTTCGTGCTGATGGGGCCGCTTTTCAATTCCGTGCTCGATTGCCAGCCGCAATCTTATGAAATGGCACTGGTAGAACTGGCAGGAAAACAAAAATCCGAGGTAATAGGGATCGAAACATTAGAGGAGCAAATGGCTATTTTTGACACTATTCCCTACAAAGACCAGGCAAAAATGCTACTCAATCTCATCGACAGTTTACCCGCCGCGAAGAAGGAGTTCAAAAGCCTTGTGGCCTTGTACAAAGCACAAAATATCAACGAGCTTTACCGGATGACTATGAAAAGCGAGTTTGGAATGGAAGGCAATGAGGAAGTAATGCTTTTCGACCGTAATCGGAAATGGATACCACGCATGCGGAAAATTGCGAATGGGAAGCCGACGTTCTTCGCCGTCGGTGCGGCGCATTTGGGAGGGGAGAGAGGGGTAATTGCCTTGTTGAGAAAGGAGGGGTACCAGGTGAAGGCGGTTAGATGATATATTGCCGCAAAAATCAGAAGCTACGTTTTCAATTTTATAGGCGAAGGGCGCGAGGCAAGATTCAGAACCATAGCTATTTTAAAATAACCTAAAACCGGCAAGTATAGAAAATGAGCGAGCCGAAGTTCTGGAAGACAGGACAGGAATTCGGAGACTGTCGCTGACAGACCTAGCCAATGCCTACTTCAAAACGCTGAAATCCAACGCGTCAGCCACTCAGGGCTGAAAAATAGCATTATCACGGCAGCCAGAAACAACCCGGCGATCAGTTTGCCGGAAGCACTGTTATTGCTGACAACGGCTTCGGCCCTTACTGTTTTAAAGAACAATAAATAAGGCAATCGCATGTAATAGGCGAGAGAAATAGCTGCGTTCAGAATGCCACCAACAAGCAGCCACAGCATCCATGTCAGTTCCTGATCATGGTAACTTTCCCAAAGTGCTGAAAATACGAGCAGTTTGGATGTAAAACCTCCGGTAGGGGGCAATCCGGCCAAAGCGACCATTACAACGGTTAGAATACCTGAAATCCAGACGTAATTACGACCGAGGCCTTCATAATCTTTAAGCTCCGTTTCCTGCCGGGGTTGTAGCAGGTCGACGAGGAAGAAGGCCGCCAGGTTGATTACGAGATAGGCGGCTGTGTAAAATACGGCAGCTTCGAAACCAAAACGGCTATACGCTGCAATCCCAACGAGCAAATAGCCAGCCTGGGCTATGGATGAATAGGCAAGCAGCCGACGGGCATTGCTTTGCCAGAGCGCTGCAACGTTGCCAACGGTCATGCTGATCAATGCGATGCCTCCTAAGACAGGGAAGTACTGCGCGGGTAAAATGCCTGCCAGACGCATTAACACAAGTATAACAGCTGCTTTGGGCGCTACGGAGAGGAAAGAAACCAATGGTGTAGGGGCAGCTTCGTATACGTCGGGCGTCCAGATGTGGAATGGCACGAGCGACAGCTTGAATAGCAGCCCGGCTAGTGTCAGTACAATGGTGACCGTTACTACTAGATCAGAATTATTACTGAGGGCGACGGTCATATCGTCGCTGGTAATATCGAGCGTGCCAGTGAGACCGTAGATCAGGGAAATGCCGTAGAGCATTATCGCCGAACACGCCGTCCCGAAAAGCAGGTATTTGATGCCGCCTTCGGCTGCTTTTCTGTATGGTGACAACGCCACAAGCAGATAAGAACTGATCGAAATCAGTTCAAGCGACAGGTAGATAGACAACATATGTGTGGACATTACCAACAAATGCATTCCTGTCACGGCGGCAATTAGCAATGCGTGATATTCGGCAGGAAAGTCGTATTTTAGTATGCGAACGTGAAGTAGGGTAAAAATCCAGGCGAGTGTGATCAGGATTTTGAAAAATACAGCTTGCCTGTCGAGAAACAAAAGTGGTTGGAACCGGTATGATGGTTCAGTATCCCATTGTCCTGCCACGAGCAATAATGTGATCAGGCTGCCCAACAATGCAACATTCAACAAATAGGGTGAAACTTTCTCTTTGCCAAACCGTTTCGCGATAAGCAACTCGGCAACGAGGAACAGACAAAAAAATATGGCCAGAAATATTTCAGGGATAATGCCGCCGAGGCTCTGGCGTATATGAATGAGCTGATCGTTGATATCCAAGAGAGCGGGTACAATTTTTATGCAAAAGTAAGGAAAGATAGCAGGGAATCCACCCTATCCGTTTCCAAACCTCGAACTTATCAAATTAACCAATTTAAATTATGAAATATCTGCTAAGAATTTTTTCGCTGGTATTATGTTTTATGGGCATTGAGGTAAATGCCCAGGATTCAACCGGATTGGCAGGCACACCCTATCAGGAATCACAGATGGCCGCTGGAGAGAAATCCCCCTATCTTTTGAAAGAATGGTATTCGGGAACGGTAAGGACGAGTGACGACCGTGTCCACGATGGGGTTCAGCTCCGCTATGATTATGTGAAAGACGAAGTTGAATACAAGGCAGGCTCAGCTCTGTACCGCGTTTCGGTGGGTGTTACGGAATTTTCTATCCCGAGCGGCGTCGAGTTATATACTTTCAAAAGCGGTTATCCTGCGGTTGGCGAGTATACCGATAAAAGCTTCTATCGCTTGCTTTATGACGGTAATACCAAGCTTTTGAAAAAATATACCAATGCTATAAAAGTAGAAAAAGCCAGCGCCACAAGGGAAATGGACGCTGGCGCAAAGCTTTTCTTATTGAAGGACGGCAAAATGAACCCGGTACAGCTCAATAATCGTAATAGCTTCCTCAAACTACTTACTGACGAGCGCAATAAGCTGAATTACGTCATCAAAGAGCAGCAGCTGGATTTTGCCGGCGATGATGATCTGATCCGCTTGCTAGAAGAATACGATTCCTATAAAGCCGGAAGAGGAGGCAATTAGGCCTATTTTTCCACAATCCAGCGATTGACGCTGTTGTATTTGCCTTCAAGAACGATCTTGAAAAAGCCGGAAGGGTATTTTGAAATATCTATTTCGGCTTTTTCATTGGTAACCTCCACTTCATCCATCAGGTAATAGAGCTCACGGCCGCCTTTTTCGAAATGATTGGTAGTGGCGAGCCATATCTTCACTTTTCCTTCCTTTTCAACGGCTTTCCACGATATGCTCACCTTGCCGGCGGCTTTTTGCATCACCGGCGAAGAAACGGAGAGCTTGCCCGTCAATGCAACGCCATCTACTTCAAAGGCCTGCTCTTTCGGAATGTTGATGTCCATATGCCGCGCCACGGTCGGGAAAATATCGACCACGCCAGGTGTGGATTTGAAATTGGTATTCAAATCTTTTGCATTGGTGACGATCCAGGTGCTGCGTTCGCGATCGCTCTGGCCGCCGTGGCCTTTGCCTGTTTTTGCATCGCGGCCATGGTCAGTGGTAACCACGATCAGCCAGTCTTCATTAAAGGTTTTTTCACGATAATTAATGGATTTCCAAAGGCGGCCCATTTGGTCGTCCATCATTTGAATTGCTTTATGGAACTGCTCACTATCGCCGTATCTATGTCCCATGTCGTCGGTGTATTCCAAATATACCCATGACATATCCGGGCCATTTTCGTGAATATAGGCGGCTGCTTCATCCACCACTTTTTCGTCAATCTGATGAATGTATTCGCTTTGCTTGTCATGCTTGAAATGCACAGTGTCGAGTTCGAAGCCATCGAATGAATAATCGATTTGCAGCTTGTCGGTCTGGGGCAGGTTGGTGCCGACTAGTTTGGTGCGATTATCGAGCCAGGTAGAGAAAATAGCCGTTCTTTTTTGTGGATATTGCTCTTCCAGAAAGCGGAATAGCGTCCAGTAGTTATAGTTTGGGTCTTTAATATCATTATCCCAAACATTATGCTTGTTCACCCACGTGCCGGTAAGAAGACTGTTGTAGCCTACGGCCGAAATGGTTGGTGTTTGCGAATAAGTGCCTTTTGCTCCACCCACGTGTGCACGTGTGTAGCCACCCACTTTCGCGATCGCGTCCAGGTGCGGCGTTGCGATTTTTTCCTTACTGTCGCTGGAAATGCCGTCCACGATCACAAAGACGACCTTTTTGGGTTTGACGTTTTGAGAAAATGCATTTGAAAGGGTGAACATGACCAGTAACACCCACGAAAACAGGTAAAACCGCTTTTTCATAAATTGAATGACTGTTTAATAAAAAATCCCCCAAATTAACGGCTAATTCACCGAATTTGGGGGATTTTAAAGCTAAGAAATTATTATTAAATCATAATTTTCTCACAATGTTATGGGCTCACCGGTTGCTCCGGTGCAGCGTCTGTTTTCTTCTTTTTACCAAATGCATATACTATCCCGAAGTGGCTTTTAAGTACACCGCTATCAAACTTGTCCTTTACATAAGGGTTCAGCTCCAGGGCAAGCATAATGCGGCGGTTCATGGGGAGTGGCGAGATGCGCACACCTACGTTGACTGAGTAGCCGTCGATCGTGATAAGATCGGCATCCGAATCGGCAATGCGGTAGAGCGGGTTCAGCCGGAGGCCGCCACCGATGTACCATTGGGCAATTTCACCTCTTTTGAGGTTAATCATCGGAAGCAGGTCGATGCTCAGGCTGCTGAAAAGGGAATTGGTCTGCATCCGTGTATCCAGCCAAATCGCCCTTTTTGCATTAGTGCTGACTGTTAGCAAGCTGCTCCATGGATAGTAACCCACCGATGCCTGCGCCCGCAGTTTTTCCTGGCCCAGTAAGAGCAAAAGCATCAGTACAAAAAGAACACGTTTCATGGAGGAGTGTTTATTAGCGGCGCATTGCTTTGGTAAGCTTGCCTGCAGCCTGCATGGTATTCATTTTCTTCATCATTTTCCGCATCTCGTCAAACTGTTTGATCAGATTGTTGACTTGCAAAATAGTAGTCCCGCTACCCGCAGCAATGCGTTTTTTGCGGCTTCCATCGATGAGGTCGGGATTTTCGCGTTCTTTTTTGGTCATCGACTGAATGATCGCCTCAATCGGTTTGAACGACTCGTTGTCGATATCAAGGTTTTTGATGGCGCTGCCCATTCCGGGGATCATACCGATGAGATCTTTTACATTACCCATCTTTTTGATCTGCTGCAACTGGCCGAGGAAGTCGTCAAAATCGAATTTGTTCTGACGCATTTTGGCATTAATGCGCTTGGCCTCGTCTTCGTCGAATGCTTGTTGTGCGCGTTCAACGAGGGAGATCACGTCACCCATGCCGAGAATCCGGCTCGCCATACGATCGGGGTAGAAGGAGTCGAGCGCCTCCATTTTCTCCCCTGTACTGATGTATTTAATGGGTTTTTCGACAATTTGACGGATCGAAAGCGCCGCACCACCGCGTGCATCACCGTCGAGTTTCGTCAGGACCACACCGTCGAAGTCGAGCCTTTCATTAAATGTTTTGGCCGTGTTCACCGCATCCTGCCCGGTCATGGAGTCGACCACGAAGAGGATTTCAGATGGTTTGACAGTAGACTTAATGTCTTCTACCTCTTTCATCATCACTTCATCCACCGCTAAACGACCGGCGGTATCGACGATCACGATCTTCTTACCGGTTTTCTTAGCATGCGCAACTGCATTCTGCGCGATGTTTACCGCATTTTTGTTCTCAGGCTCTGAATATACTTCCACGCCGATCTGCTCTCCCAGCACTTTCAACTGGTCGATCGCCGCGGGGCGGTACACGTCGCAGGCTGTGAGAAGTACCTGACGGCCTTGTTTTTTGAGCAGTGCGGCCAGCTTACCCGAGAATGTCGTTTTACCGGAACCTTGTAGGCCGGCGATCAGGATTACAGCGGGATCGCCTTTGATATTAATCCCTTCTGCATTCCCGCCCATCAGTTCGGTAAGCTCTTCCTGCACGATTTTGACGAACATCTGGCCGGGCTCAACGGAAATCAGGATTTTTCTATCGAGGGCCTTTTCACGGATGCGGTCGGTAATTTCTTTGGCTACCTTAAAGTTAACATCGGCGTCGACCAATGCTTTACGTACTTCCTTGGTAGTAGCGGCAACATTTATATCGGATATCCTGTCCTTTCCTTTTAGTGTGCGAAAGGCGTTGTTGAGTTTGTCCTGTAAGTTTTCAAACATGGAATAATATCTATGGATCTGAACCTGAATTTGAAATAAAACACAAAGGTATAAATAAAATAAGGAGTACAGGAAAGTTACCTCCCATACTCCTCATTATTCGGTTACCCGAAGTCGGATTATTGCTTCAACGCGACGCTTACTTCTGCCGGTTTGGGTGCCTGAATGCCGTCCAATGCGAACTGGCGGCTGATGCCTTCGTGTACATTGTAATAGGTATCCCAAAAGGTCGCGCTGGGCGTCCACACGCGCACGTCGAAAAAGATGGCGTTTTCAGTCAGTTTGGTTACAAGTATGTCATGCGGAACATCCTTCAAAGCCGTGGGGCAGGCTTCTATTACTTTTTGTACTGATTCCCTGATTTTATCCACCCCATTCTGGCTCCCCGCTGCAAAAACCATATCAACACGTATTTTTCCCTTTCCGGAAATGTTGGTGATGGGTGAGGTAGATAGAGAGCCGTTTGGCAGGATGATCGTCCTGTTATCAGGTGTCACCAATATCGTGTTAAAAATCTGCACACCTTCGACCGTCCCCGTAAACCCCTGGGCGCTGATGAGGTCACCGACACGGTAGGGCTTGAAAATGAGGATCAGCACCCCACCCGCAAAATTTGCCAGGCTGCCCTGCAAAGCCAGACCAATCGCCAGACCGGCCGCACCAAGGACCGCCACAAATGAAGAAGTTTCGATGCCTACAATACCCGCAATACTTAGCAGCAGCATAACATTGAGCAGCACGACGATCAGCGAAGTCAGAAACGGCTGTACGTCCTGGTCGACTTTGCGTTTCTCCATCACATTGCTCAGCATCGAACTGATTTTGCCGATAATGAAACGGCCTATGATAAAAGCCAGGATGGCAAGCAGGACTTTACCGCCATAGAGCGTCGCCAGCGTCCAGATCTGCGCTTTGATAATGTCAAAATTCATGTCTTGTAGAGGTTTTGTTGATAAGATATGGGATGTGTGAAGGAATGGTCGCAGGTGAATGCTTCCGATTGCAAAGTCACTCATTTTGCGAACATTAGCAATGGGCGCACGCAAATATTAAAGTAGAAATATCTCGATATTTGCAAGAATTAAAACGAAAAAAGGGTGAGCAATGGTTGGTTACCATTCACTCACCCTTAAGTATATACTTTGTGTTGCGCTTATTTCCTGAATTTTGCGGCTATCCAGCGGAACATTTTCTTCTCTTTCTCCCAGAAAAATGAAAACTGGCCTAGCAGGAACCCGTAAAGAAGCAGTAAACTCTGATAGGTTGGGAAGATAAAGAGGATATAGGTTATGGTTTTAAGCCACATCGGGGTGGCGTCGTCATATCCTAACAGGTAGAAAAGCCCTTTTCTAAGCCAAACCACCGACGATCCCGACAAACTGAAAACCGCGAGCACCAATAAAACCTGTCTGGTTGTTTCCAATCCCCATTTTTCCTGCATTTTCCCCAACCAGGGCTGCGCATTCTTTTCACCGCTTTGCATATATGTACTATCGATTGCTTCTGAGATTTCCTGCAAAGTAACAACCTGAATCGCAAAAATCCTTGGTTTTAATGAAGGTTTAATAGCTGAGTTCGTGAAAGGCCGGCCATTTATTTGATCTTCAAAAACACCAGCAATCCCAGCACGCTCACGACTAAAACACTCGCCGCCGCAGCCGTCATGATGCCGTCGCGGGCATTCTTACCCAGGAAATCCAACCCGCTGTATTTGTGCAGGAATGCGAAACTGAATCCTTCGCGTCGGTTACGATCTTCGACCTTCGTGGAAAGTCGGCTCGTGGTAGTCTCAATGTAATAAGTAGTATGATCCGGCGTGTCATAGGCGAGTTTCACTACGGGGAGCCGCTTGTTTACAAAGCCGTATTCGCCCGCAAAGCTCGTCACTAGTGAAGCTTTTTCCACTTCCGCGTCCGAGATCGGCGATGAGATTTGGGCTTCCATTAAGTCACAGCAGCTTTCTGCATTCCGTTCTTCCTGTGCCGCGAATTTGCGGGCGAGGTATTTGGCAAAGCGGATATTGCCGTCTTCCAGCTTCTTGCCGTCGCGGATATTGGTGTAATCGACTACGGTTTTATCCGTTTCCCAATCCTTGTGCACTGTTTGCCAGAAAATGCTCTCACCCCATTTGATCAGGCCTATATTGGAAACACCTTTCAGATCGATCATCGATGCCTGGGCTATTTCCTCGGTTTTGATCACCGGATCGTAAACGTATTTTTGCCGCTGATCGGGATCGAGCTTTTGAACGGCGTGGTAAGCACCCGACAATGCAAAAGTGAAGGTGAAAATACTACACCAGATACCGATCGATCGGTGGTATTTGCGGAGCACTCCCCGCTGAATGCCCGATCGGCCCGATTTGAACTTCTTCCACATCAGTCCATACACCATGATACCTGCAACCGCCGAAAGAATGATAAGGCTTAGGAAGGTCACCATCACCGCAATGCGGATCGTATTATTGGTGATCACATCCATAAAACCCCAGTTATGGAACGTACTGAATACCCAGATGAATGCTTTGCGCCCCCTGTCATTGAAGGTAGCGAACCGGCTTTGACTGGTTTCTACATAAATGTCCATTTGGCGGCCGTCATCAAAACTGATTTTCCAGATGGGTAAAAAGCGGTTTACATATTTGTATTGGTCGGTAAATTCGGTCAGCAATGTGCTGGAAACAATTTTCGGTTGCTCGTCGCCGAGCATGTAACGAGCCATATGTTCGGCATATTTGCGGTCGCCGTCGGATAGCTCGGTACCCGAAGAGGCGTTGAAATACCGCAACTTGTTCTCGGTACCTTTGATCTGGTACCAGGTATTTCCTTTGAATTTAACCAGTCTGAAATTCTTGAATTCAGTGATTTTGTTTTGTGTTAAAACCCGCCCGAGCGGCAATGTCACATCCGCCTGCGTCACGGGATCGGCTTTGAAGAACTCATGCGCAATACTGGTTTTGAACCAATGTGACATGAATGGGTGCATGACACCCGACGCGGTCCAGAAGATGGTGGGCACCAGTGCCAGCAAACCCAGCCAGCGGTGCCAGCGATAAATGTTCTTGCGGATGGTCTTTTCGGCCTTTGCCTTAAAAGACTCTTTTGGCTGAATGGCAATTTCCTCGATCATAACCTGCTACTTTTACCTGTAAAAGTGTATTGAACGCCAAAAACAAATGTTCTCGGTGCCGCAGCATTGTAAGTCGTGCGGTCAGTCGCGTTGTTGCCTCGTGTTGCGTTGGTCGCATAAAGCACATCGGTCATGTTGAGGACGTTGGTAAATAGCTCAATCCCCTTCCAGTTATACCCGAGTCTCAAGTTGAGGACGTCATAACCTTCATATTTGACGGTATTGATCTGATTCTGATAGTAGGAAGCGACATGCTGCCATTCGACGGCCGAGCGGAAATTTTTGAACCATTTGGGATAATAACTAAACTCGGTGTTCCAAAGCCAACGCGGCGATGAAGGCATATCCTTTCCATTCACGTTCTTAATAGCATCGGATTCACGGTTGCTCAAAATGAACTCCTCGTACCTGTGAATGGCGCTCGTCCCGCCAAAACGGAAGAAAAGCTCCTTAGTCGGTTTATACGTTACGCCGAACTCGACGCCGCGGTGCAATGTCTTTCCGGCCGATTGGTAATCGTAAGAATTATCGGGCAGCCTGACGTTGAGCAGCTCGTTCCGACCATTCATTTGATAGAATGCGATGTCGAGATAAACTTTATTGGCGAACAGCGAAGCCCATCCGCCGATTTCGGCATTGTTGAACTGCGCAGGTTTGAGGTTATAGTAGAACAGATCGCCATTATCCAATGGTACAGTGCGTTTGCGAAATACCGAGGTCAGCCCCGGAGGTGAAAAACCCCTGGAATAGTTGGCATAAATCCCTTTTCCTTTGCCCAAATCATAAGTTGCACCGATTTTCGGGGTAACCTTACTGTACGATTTCCCGCCCGAAGTGCTGTCGAGAAAATTGGTGTAGTTAAACGACATCCGATCATAACGCAGGCCTGCAGAAACGCGTAGCTTCGGCAAAAGCTGGAAATCATACTGCGCATAGGCAGCGGTATTCTTAATGTCGGCGTCGTAATCCGAATTTTTAATATCCGGCCGCTCTTTTACGATGGTGTATTTTTCGACCGACTTCTGATCCGGCCGCAGCTGAGCAGCCAGATCGATCTGATAGGACCAGTAATTGGACGGCGAAAAGTCAAACACCGTACCGGTAATCAGCTTGGAATTCAGAAAGTTGAAGCGCTGGCTATGTTGGGCAATGAGGCCAAGGCTTTTGAAATCGCTGGAATTGATTTCCCCTTTCGCGGTTGTTTGGCCGCTAATCCAGCGAATGCCGTAGTTTGGATTCTGGCCATGCTCATTTTTGCGTGCAAATGCGGTGATAAATGTTTGCGAGCCATTTTTCCAATCCTTCTCATAGGTGAGGCGACTGCGCAATGCATTGGATTTACGGTAGGTAAAGTCGGTGGTGCTCACATATTGGCGCGAGTAAAATGCCACACTATCGACGCTGCCGCTGGTCTGCGAGTCGTATTTGCTGTAAGCAATAGTGTAGATCAGTCGGGACGAAGGTGTGAAATGGTATTCTAAACGTGCATTGATGGAATTTTTGTCGTAGTCGGTACTCTTCATCCAGCTGTCTCGCTGCTTTGCCACAAAACCACCCACATAAACGCCAAACTTCCCGATCATGCCACCCGCACCATATTGAATTCGCTTGTAGCCCCACTGATCAGCCTGTACACCAATTTTGGCTGTCGGTAAAATGGTCGGCCGTTGCGTGATGAAATTGATCGCGCCACCCACCGCTTCCGGGCCGTAAATCGATGAAACCGGGCCTTTTACCACTTCCACCGAGCTGATCGCAAACTGATTGAATTCCAAAATGGAGTTGTGGTTGAAAACGCCCATCGGACGGATCGGCACACCATCCTCCATATAAAGGAAATAGGCATTCGTGGTGAACGGTTGGCGAATGGCCATCGAATGCTGCTCGTTGCCGAGGTTCACCATCATCACGCCCGGGACCTTATTCACGATCTCGTACATAGCCGTCGGTTTGGCTTCGTCGATCATCCGTGGAGTAAGTTTAGAAATGGCAATCGGGCTTTCGGTTCGTAATGTCGCCTCCCGGTTGCCGGTAACAACAACGGATTGAAGATTTTCCGTGGCGGCTTCCAGTCCTATTTTAATGCGCCTGCTTCCGTCTATCTGCACTTCACGCGCAGAAAACCCGACGCTCGAAATGCGTATTGTTGCATTTGAAACTGGACCGGTGAACGCAAAATGGCCATTATTGTCGGTCGTGGTACCCATATTCGCGGAAACAATCTGAACATTTGCACCGGGAATGGGTTCTTTCGTTTGGGTATCAAAGACATCGCCTTCGAAGCCCTGCGCGACAGCTGCATGCGCGCAAACATACAGGAATAGGGCCTGTAAAAATATTTTCAGGTTCATTATAATGGTATAAGAGATTAAAATTCAGTTAGGTATCGTGAATTTTATCTCTTGGGCGGGCGCAATAATTTGCCGACGGGGGCAGAATAGAAGGGTAACTGATGGAAAAAACTCACCAGCTCGCGAAACATCCTTGTTTCTGGTTCAAAATGGTAGAAATAGGGTTCGGGAGTAAAAAGCTGAATAACAGGCATGTTATGGACTTTCTCCGAAGTTTCTTTATCCTGCTTCTCCTGTTGTTGTTTAAGTTTTTTAGCTAAATAACATTTACCGTCGCAATGCAGCTCGGGCCGTTTTCTGTTTTCGCAAAGGACCTTAGCGATGTATTCCCGGTTCAGTTTGAAATAAGCGATCGTTCCCCACGGGCTGAGCGTGGGTAGCATAATGGCTGCAAGCAGGATATATGCTATAAATGAACGCATAGTTTAAAAAGATGTCCCTACGCCGGGATCAGAAAAACGTTTGTCTTTGATAAAATCGTCGTCATTCAATGTTTTCAGAAAGGCAATGATCGATTGCTTTTCTGCACTTGTCAGGTTGATTCCACGTTTTTGACCAGCTACATTTAGCAGTGGGTCCAAAGTGGGTGAAACGTAAATGCTGTCCTTACTGCCGGGCTTGTCATTCGCGTAATGGTCAAGCACCTGTTCCAGCGTTGTAAAACGGCCGTCGTGCATGTAAGGGGCTGTCAGGCCCGCATTACGCAGGCTCGGTACCTTAAATTTCAGCCGGTCGTCGGCATTCAACGTAATGGCATACCTTCCCTGGTCGTTGATCCTGTTGGGTGTCAACCCATTGTTTCTGAATGCCTGGTCGGTAAAAAGCTCACCTGCATGACAGGAACTACATTTTTGCTTGAAAATGGACATGCCGTCCTTTTCCTGGGCTGTCAATGCGGAAGCGTCGCCTCTTACAAAATAATCATACCGCGAGGTGGCTGAAACCATCGTCATCATAAACTGGGATAGCGCGTGCATCATGCGATCGGCTGTAATGCTATCACTACCGAATGCTGCTTTGAACATTTTAGGATAGTCCACCTGCTTGGTGGCACCCGCCACCGGCGTTTTCTTTAACTTTTCGATGACATTAGCAACCCGTTCGTCCATTTCAACCTTGTTCTGAATGGGGACGGGCGGTACCATGTCCAAATTATGCACGCCGCCATCCCAGAAGAAAGAAGTGCTCCAAGCCATATTTTGTACGGAAGGGGCATTCCGCGTGCCGATTTTGTCATCCACACCATGGCTAAGGTCGTGGCCGTGGTGCGTGAATGCAGCCTGCTGCTGGTGACACGTCCCGCAGCCGATATTATCCGTTCGGGAGAGAATACCATCGTAAAACAGGAACCTCCCAAGTTCGACACCTTCGACGGTCAACGCGTTTTTGGACAAATCATAAACCGGGTCGGGGAAATAGGAAGGTTTCGTCCATTGCAAGGGTGTGGGCGTATTGTCCACTGGCTTGGGTTCCGGCTCGCTGGTGCTCTTTTTGCAAGAAACCGCCAAAGCCAGCAGGGCTGCCAAAAAACTCAATATGCCTGTAAACTTCCTCATTTCGCTTATGTACGCGATTATTTGATTTTTATCTCCTTGACATTAAACATCCCGGCGTAGTTGTCGGCGATAATCTTCGAAGAGTCGGAAAACATTATTCCGGAGCTTTTCTTAATGCTCAACTGGGTAGGGCCGTTGAAGATTTTCAGGATATCGGCCTGGATAAGCACATTGGAAACAATGCTCGTCGTGACGATCGCCTTCTGGCCGGGAAAAGTCAGTTTAATGGTTTTGAGATTGTTGATCGTTCGTGATGTCCGGCCGCCAAAGCCGCCGATGTGGTAATAGTACTTGCCATTGGCAGTCGTTGCCGAATCGGAAGAACCTTCGAGCATCAAAAATATGTAGCCGGGGTTCCAGTCCCAATACATCGCTTCCTCGTTGGTCGGCCCTGAGTAGGGGTCGAGAATCCCCTTGCGTTGCGTGCTATCCGCGACGCTGCGTGTGCTGTCGACGCCCACCACGAACTCGATACCGGTATAGTCGCCTGTCAGCACATTTCGGATCGTCAGCTTCTGCGATTCGTTATTCGCTTCCCGGATCAGGAAGTAGCTCGAATCCTGCGGCACCGTGAACACGCTGCCATCCATTTTGATTAGTTTGATATTCGAAATGTAGTAGTTGAGCTTACTGACCGTAAAATCCTCGCCTGCCGCATTCATATACCTTGTGCTGTCGAGCTGCAAATCCTGGTTGCCTGCGATATTGTCAAACTGCAACTGAATGGTGCCGGTTTCGACGGGATCGGTATCGTCTTTTTCGTCGGGGAAAGAGCATGAAACTATGAGCAGCCCCGACGCAAATGCGCATGCCAACAGCCATGAAAATGTTCTTTTCATCATGTGTATTTTGTAAAATAATAGTTCACACGCAGTAGATAGGCGTGCTTTGAGCCGACAAAATTGCAAACAGAATCAGTTCTAACTAATGATAGAACTGCAAACGGGGTGATTTTATGCTAAATCAGACGAGCGGGGGATGAAAAATATCGTCCACCGCGATGCGGGGTGTGAAAGTCGATAGAATGGAGATACCGGCCTTGGGCAATATTTCAGCGGCAACCGGTGGTGGGGTAAAAGTGAAGTCTGCGCGTTGATCCATTACCTGGTCTATGAGCCGCGTCATGTATGTTTTCTCGGCCTGCCGTTTTTCCTGTTCATCGAGCGACGCGATACGTTTGGCGAGATAGCATTTGCCATCACAATGCATCTGCGGCCGGTTTTTATTCTCGCAAAGATTGGAGATAATGTATTGCCTTCTGATCTCAAAATCCAGGTACAACAACGGTATCACCCATACTTTGACAAGCATGAGGCTCAGCAGACTGAGGGAGATCCATTGTTTGGCAGAACTTCTCACAATTTCAGAAACGGACAACCCGGAGTAAAAGGTGTTTCGGGGCAAAGGTAATCATGAATACGCAAAAATAGGCCGAAATGTTGATAAGGGCGTTGGATTTGCAAGGAGAACCGACCAGAATACAAGAAGCGGTTGTTCACGCCATTGGGCGTGCAACCGAATCCGGGAAGATGCCGGACGTACGGATTAGCGGGGCTAATAGCCGATCTTTATGACGGTACCGAGAATGTAAGCAGTCTCTTTCCGGCGTCCAAAGAGTAATTTTCCTATATTTGCCCTTTGAACAATAAGGGGCTTTTTGCTCCGTTTAAGATCAAAATTGTTTTTGAATAGAATCGACCTCAGTTTCATTCGCTTAACCATTCACTTTTTATTTCTGATATGATGCTTCTGCAAGCACTTACTGACTCTACTGCGGCTGCACCCGTCGCTGAGCAGGGCCTTTCTGTAATTGATCTGCTCGCCAAAGGGGGGTGGGTAATGTTGCCGCTCGGATTGCTGTTCCTGGCTACCTTGTTCCTCATCATCGAACGTTTCCTGGGTATCGGTGCCAACGGTAAGATCGAGCCGCAAGTTGTGGATAATGTGAAGGATTTTATCCAGCAGGGCAACCTGAAATCAGCTGAGTCGCTTTGCAGGAACCAGCGTAACGCTGCCGGCCGCATCCTCGAAAGAGCGATAGGTCGCATTGGCTACCCGATCAAAGACATTGAAACTACGATCGAAAATGCAAGCCAGATCGAGATCCAGCGCATGGAAGGTAACTTGCCTTACCTCGGGGTGATCGCGGGTATCGCACCAATGCTCGGGTTTGTGGGTACGATTTCCGGTATTATCCGTATTTTCTACGATATTTCAATTTCCAACGACTTCAACATCAGTACGATTGCGGGTGGTATGTATGAAAAAATGATCACATCGGGTTCCGGTCTGATCATCGGTCTGATCGCTTACGCAGGCTACCACTTGCTGAACATGAAAATCGACCGTTTTGCATTGCGCTTGCAAATGGCGGCTTCCGATTTTCTGGATGTCCTTCAAAAGCCTGTTGCTGCAAAATAGATATTTACGAGCCTGGCAGGTCTTTGAGATTTGACAGGTCTACAACTCATTTCCAATATGAAAATACGTCGGAAGAGCCGGTTTGCCCCGGAGGTGTTCACGCACTCGCTCAACGATATCATGTTCTTCCTGCTGTTATTCTTTTTGATCATCTCTACGATGTCCAATCCGAACGTGATCAAACTGATGCTGCCTAAGGCGTCGGCCACACAGCAGATGTATAAAAAGCAGATCACACTTTCGATCGACGATAAGAAGGCTTATTTTATTGATAAAGAGCCGATTCCATTTGATCGCCTCGAAGCCGAATTGCAGAATATCTTTGCCAATGTAGAAGAGCGCACGATCGTGCTGCGGGTAGACAAAAACCTGGCGGTGCAGGATCTGGTGGATGTGCTCGAATTGGGAGCCAAGAACGATATCAAGATGGTAATGGCTACGGCTAAGTAAGTTTTTTGGGAGAAAGGAAGAGGGAGGAAGGAAAACGAAAAGGGTTTGAAGATTTTGGTCTTCAAACCCTTTTCGTTACTATTGATTTGCGGCGCTTTGGTAGATTTGCTCCACAATAGATTGTAAAACGGCACCTTGCTCGCCATCGCAAATGTTGGCAGGCTTCCCTTCGCACAAGTCAAGGAATGCAATGGTGTTTTGCAGTTGAATATCAACATCACCTAAATAGGGAAAGCGAATATCGGCAAGCTCGCCGGCTACTTCCGTGTGAATGGACAGCGGGTATAGTTTGGCTCCGCCTTTTGTACCGAATATTTCCACATCGACGGCCTCTTCCTGCTCCATGTTTAAGGCAAAGGAAGTCGATAGCATGATGCTCAAATTGCCTGGAAACGACAAATAGGCGAAACATGCGTCTTCCACTTCAAATGCGGCCGGATTCCAGGATCCTTTTAAGCCTTTTCCGCCTGTTTTTCCAATAAAGTCATAAGTGTTAGCAACAACGCGTGTAGGATTTTGATAACCCGTCAAACCCAATGCGAGATCGAGGACATGAACGCCGAGATCGATCATGGCACCGCCGCCCTGAATGGTTTTGTTGGTAAAATTACCCCAGCCGGGAATACCGCGCCGGCGCAGGTAATTGGCTTTAATGTGGTAAATGTCGCCCAGGTTGCCTTGCGCATGATAGTTTTGTAATGCCGCGTATTCGGAAGAATGGCGGCGCTGGAAGTTGTAGGCAAGCATAAGTCCTTTCTTTTGTGCCAGATCGGCCATGTTGCGTGCCTGTTTCGCATTCATTGCTGGGGGCTTTTCACAAAAGACATGGCATCCGTTTTCGAGTGCCTGCATGGTAAATGGATAATGCAGATGATTCGCCGTACAGTTGATGACGATGTCGGGCTTGCCCTCGTTCCGGTACATTTCATCAGGATCGTCGTATGCGAATAAAACGTCATACTTGTCGGCCAGCGCCCGGGCCTTGTGAATATCGCGGCTGCATATCGAGATAACTTTTACCCGTCCGGGTAGTTTGGCTAATGCAGGCAGGTGGTTTTGATCGGCGATATGCCCGCCGCCGATAATCGCCGCTTTAAGTACTGACATGAACTGGAAGAAATAGATTTATATTAATTCTTCCAAAGATCAATTATTTGTCGTCTATTTTCTTCCACTTGTAAGGAGGATTTTTAACATATTGACCTCCATAATTAAGAAATCTGTATTTCCCGGCTTGTTCTGCCATATACTCGTTGGCCGGATTGCGTGACGTGACATTTGCCGCCGGGTAGTAATATAGTTCGGGAGCTTTTCCCGAAGCCGACAAATTGGGAGAGCCAGTCAGGAACGATCCGATTTCGGACATCGACGACAACATAGCCGCGCTTTGTTTTTCCAAATTTCCGATATTAAAATCCAGAAATCCCTGCCGCTTGTCCGCTTCGTTTTTTTCAAGTTTAAAATCAATTTCCAAAGTATACTCCATTTCAACCGGCTTTCCGTTTTGAACCGCCGAGTTCCAGCGCGGCATTTCATTTACGACCCGCAATGCCTCTTTATCGATGCCGTAGCCGATGTTTTTGAGGCTTTTCGCATTCCGGATTTCACCATTTTTGTCGACCGTAAAAGAAACCAGTGCAACGGCTTCCACATTGGTTTTGCGGGCGATTTCGGGATATTTAAGATTTTCAAGAAGGTAAGCCATCAATGCCTCTCTGCCACCCGGGAATTCCGGTTGCTGTTCAGCCACCTTCATGTCAGTATTTCCTAAGGCAGGATTTGAAGCGGCCTTCGCAGCGCTTCCCGCAGCTATCGGGTGGCCTACAACCACTGGACCCGTAATCTTGTTAACTGCCTTCTTCATGACCAGCAAAAGCTCCGTTTCCGCATTGGTAACAATTATTTCCTGCGTTTCATAGGCGACATGTGAGACTACCAGTTTGGCGTTTGCCGGGACATCGTCCAGCTCAAACCAGCCGTTTCCGTCAGTGCTTGCACCACGGGTAGTTCCGGCAATCACAACAATCGCATCCTGGACTGGTCCGCCGGTTTCATCCCCGACGTTTCCTTTGACACGGATATTCCGCTCGATGATCGCATTAAGCCGCTTGATGGATTGGAGCGGTGCTCTGGATGCTGTAATAGCAAGCGAACATCCTATCACGGGGAGAATCAGAAAATACCGCGAAAGCAGCCAACGCGAAGTGCGTTTTTTGTAAATCATTTGGATCCGGCTTTTAAGCAATGATGTGTTGAAGAAATGATTGGCAATCGCAATATCCGGGCTGCGCATGGCATACGCGACCAAAAATGACGCATAATCGTTTTGGTTAGGAACAGGCAGGTCGGCCAGGTATTCGTGAACGGTTTCAACCGAACGCTTATAAAGCCAGATAGCAGGATTGAACCAGAAACATATTTTAAGCAGCTCGATGACAACCACGTCCACCGAATGCCATTGCCGGATATGCTCATGTTCATGCCGGATAACTGTGTCGGCATGATCGCGATAATCACGAGGGCTCAGAAATAGCCAGTTGAAAAATGAAAATGAGCTTCCGGTCTGATTGTCAGGGAGCATTAGCAATGTGTAATGTCCCATATCAATACGCTGACTCTGACTGGCTAATTTGCAAAGGTTGAACAGGCCGGAAAGGAATTTCCAGGTTAAGATCAGCGCGACGGCCACATAAATTCCGGCGATCCAAAGCGATAGATCCACACCCGTTTCCGGTGTCTTACCGGCAATCACGGCCACAGAGATCGCGGTTTTCTGATAGATCGTTTCCGGGACGTAGATTGTCTTCACCGGATGCGCGAAACGGATTGAGGGTAATAGAGTGCGGTCAGCAGTGTGCCCAGCAGATAGAACCGGTTCAGGTGAAAAAAAGTATGCTTTCGAAGCAAAAGCCAGTAGCAGGCATAAAATAGTAGCCAGTATGCATTGATTTTTGCCAGATAGAGGAGCGTTTCCATGCCGGGCCGTGGTATTGAAAGAGTGGCTATTGGTCTTTGGTATGGATGGAAACGACACCGTTGGCACCTTTTGAGCCGTAGAGTTTCGACGCATCCGGCCCCTTGTAAACGCTTATACTCTTAATCGTATTAGGGTCTATCGTATTAACAGTAAAGCTTTGCTCCATCACCTCGCCGTTTAGCACGTAGAGTGGCTGGTTTTCAGCTATAAATGGTCCTGATGTGCCGCGAATTGTAATTCTGGAATCTGATCCTTCTCCCACAGTAAGGTCGGTTCTTCCTTCGAAGGTTTCGGCAAGCAATGGTAACTCTCCCGGGTTCTTTTGCGAGATGGGTTTTCGAACAGATTTGAATCCCACGACCTTTATCTCTTTTTCAGTAGAGGTGTCTTCACCTTCTTCTGCCAGCTGGAAATTGATAGGAACTATAAATTTCGTGTTGACTACCTTTCCGCTTTGCTTACCGGGAGTCCATTTCGGAAATTTGGAAACTACACGGGCTGCCTCTTCGTCACAGCCAGACCCAATACCTTTCAGAACCGTTACGTTTTCGATTTCGCCGGTCGTAGTGACCACGAAACTGACGAAGACCTTTCCTTGTACATCGGCATCGGACGCAGCCCTGGGATATTTGATATTCCGGCCAAGAAACTTAAACATCTCCTGATTACCTCCCGGATACTCGGGCTGCACTTCTACTGCGTTGAAAATGCGTCCGTTGTTGTCCTCTTTTTGCAATTCCGTTTTCACAACATCGTTTTCCTTCGAAACCTGGCTCTCGCAGCCCGCTACGAAAAGCGCACTGGTTCCGATCATTGTTGCGGCGGCCACGTAGGTGCCCAGCATCCATTTGGATGTGCGGTTCTTATAGATCATCTGGATACGGTTTTTAATTTGAGACGGTTTGAAAAAATGATTTGTCAGCGCGGCAACAGGTGCATTAAGTGCATAAGCCACGAGAAATTTGGCATAATGTTCGCGGTTCGGTGCTTCGGCATCGGCGAGGTATTCGTGGGTTTCCTGCAATGAGTGCTTGTAAAGAGGAAGTATAGGATGGAACCAGAAGACCGCCCGCAGAACTTCGACGAGCAGGATATCGAGACTGTGCCGCTGGTGCGTATGGACCATTTCGTGCCGAAGTATCGCGTCGAAATGATTTTCGTAGTCATTCCGGTTGATGACGATCCATTTCAAAAATGAAAATGATCCTACCTGGTTGGAATCTATAAGGACAACCGAGCAGTCGTCCAGCTCAATGAGTTCCCCGGACCTGAGGTATCTGACCAGCTTCGATATTTCCAGGACCAGATTTGAACCGACAATCACCAGCCCGATCGCGTAAATCACTGCAACGCCCTGCCACCATGTAAATCCGATAGATTGTTCCTGAGGCGCGGCCGAGACCGTAAACGTGGCTGCATTAACCTGATAGATAACGGGCAGCTCAGGGCCGGAAGCGGGATAGATGACTTCCGGAAGCAGAAATGCAGCGAGTAATGATCCGATCAGATAGGCGCGGTTCCATTGGAAGAAAGTGTTCCTTCGCAGCATAAGCCAGTAGCAACCGTACAACAACGTCCAGTAAAGGCTCACCTTGCCGATGTATATTAGAATTTCCATGGCTAACAGACGATTTATTGATCCTTTTTATGTTGGTCGATCAGCTTCATGATCTCATCCAGATCTTTGGTATTCAGATCATTATCCTTCACAAAAAAGGACACCAGGTTCGGTAGCGAATTATCAAAATAGTTGACCATCAACTGCTTCATCTCGTGGCGTTTGTATTCCTCCTCTGAAATCAGTGGGTAGTATTCATGCGTTTTTCCATAGGCATTATATCCAACAACCTCCTTTTTTTCCAGAATGCGGATGATCGTCGATACGGTGTTATAAGCGGGTTTAGGCTCGGGCATTTCCACCAGAATGTCTTTAACGAACGCCTTCTTCAACTGCCAGAGGATCCTCATGACCTCTTCCTCAGCCCTGGTCAGGTTACGGATTTCCATGTTGTTCTTGTCTTTAAAACGAGTTATCATTAATGATTAATTCAAATTTATGACTATTTAATTAGTTTCAAAACTATTTTATTAGTTATTTAATAAAATAAAAAACCGCTACATGGCGGTTGGACAATTTGTCTTGATTTCAATATTACCATTAAGCGAATCTCGATCCTTTGCTCCGAAGGTACTGGCCAACGTTGCACATCGCACCTGGCATCAGCACCACTTCATGATCCCAGTCAAAGGTTGACCAGTTGCCAGGTGTGGCGATCGTTACTTGTTTTGTTTCTGTGAAAAACCAGATGACTTTCTCTGTTCCGAATTCCAGGAGTTTCATGGTTTTTAAGGTTACATATTCGCTTTCTGTAAGATCTTCCAGCTCAACATCGGTATCCACTTCGACAGATATCGTGGGAGGAACCTGCGCATATTTCAAATCGATTTTGTCGCTTCCCCCGCTCGATGATCAATCGGCGGACATAAAAAAGGGCGGCGGAAATGAATCCGTCGCCCTCTCTTATAATATTGATATCGAATTACTCCACTACGCTCAATTTCACAGTATTCGTTTTGCGTTGTCTTGAAACCGGCATGCTCAAAGTATTAATGAACACATCGCCTTTCTGCAATTCGCCTTTTTCAACGAGGAAGGTTTTGATATCCTCGATCAGATCGTCGGTTGAAACGCCCTGGTCGCGGTCGTAAAAGAATACCTTGGTTCCCCAATACAGCGCCAACTGGTTCATCAACATCTTGTTGGATGTGAAAATCAGCAGGTTAGCTTTCGGACGGTGGTGCGAGAGGCGGAATGACGTGTAACCCGAGCGGGTAATGCCAATGATCGCCGCAGCTTGCGTATCACGTGCCAGACGGCAGGCGCTCATTACAACATTATCATTCAGTTTGTAAGTGCCAGGGGTGTCGTTAACAGCCGCATGGTGTTTGAAATAAATGCTTTTGCTGTTAGCTTCTACCTTTTCAATGGTTCTGGTCATGCTTTCTACGGCCAGAAGCGGGTACTTACCGGAAGCCGTTTCGGCCGATAGCATCACTGCGTCAGCACCGTCGAGTACCGAGTTAGCTACGTCGTTCAGCTCGGCGCGGGTTGCACGTGGGCTTTCGATCATGCTTTCCAGCATTTGCGTCGCCACGATCACGGGCTTGCCGGCGCGGTTACATTTTTCAACGATCATTTTCTGGATCATCGGAACCTCTTCCGCAGGAAGTTCGACCCCAAGGTCACCACGGGCCACCATGATACCATCCGTAACTTCGATGATCTCATCGATATTGACGATTGCCTCAGGCTTCTCGATTTTCGCTACAACGCGGGCGGTTTTGCCTTTGTTGGCAATATATTCCTTCACTTTTGTGATTTCTTCGGCTGTGCGAACGAATGACAATGCAATCCATTCCACATTGTTTTCAAGACCAAAGTCCAGATCTTCCCAGTCTTTCTGCGTTACCGACGGCATGGAAACTCGCGTGTTAGGCAGGTTTACACCTTTTTTCGATTTAAGCAAGCCACCATAGATAACCTCTGTGATTACATCCGTTCCGTCGATTCCCGTTACCAGCACTTCCAGTTTCCCATCATCCATCAACACGCGGTCACCGATCTTCACATCATTGTACATCCCATCGTAAGGCGTGCTTACCTTTTCAGCGGTACCAAGCACTTCAGTATTCGAAAGGATCAGTTTCTTGCCTGATTCGATCAGAACGCCATCTTTCTCAGCCACCAGGCCGATTCGGATTTTAGGGCCTTGTAAATCCTGAAGAATAGCCAGGTTAAGGCCATGCTCTTCATTGATCTCGCGGATGTTGGTGAGTCTTTCCAGGTGGTCGGCGTGGGTGCCGTGGGAGAAGTTCAAACGGAATACGTTTACTCCTGCTTTGGCCAATGCGTATAACGTTTCTTTAGATTCCGAGGTCGGGCCTACGGTTGCAACAATTCTGGTTTTTTTGGAAGACATAAAGTTAACGTGCAGTGAAAATGATGTTTTATAAACAATCCACGTCTATCACGACCTGGATGCTTTTTAGTGTCTTGTCAGTCAGAGTGTCAATTACTTTTTCCTGTATAAATGACTTTGCCGCCTTAAAATTAATCTTTTCTCGTTCAAGTTTGATGAGAATATCGAACAAAAACTGATTTCTTACTCTTTCGACCAGCGGTGGCTGTGGTCCCAAAACCCTGCTTGCCCCTAAATGTGCGGTCAATTTCTCTGCTAAAACTTTTGCGGCCCGCAAAGCCGTCCCTTCGTCAATGTGCTTTACAGTCACCTTAATGAGCCGGGTGAACGGCGGGTAGTTAAACTTTTCACGCTCCGCGATTTCGGCCCCATACATTCCCTCATAGTCGTTGTTGATGACCTTTTCAAGCAGAGGCTGCGAGGGGTTTGCTGTTTGGATCAGTACTTTCCCAGGCTTGTCCGCTCGCCTTCCTGCGCGCCCACTCACCTGTGTAAGCATCTGGAATGCCCGTTCCGAAGCGCGGAACTCGGGGAAATGGATAATGCGGTCGGCATCAAAAATACCAACAATACTCACATTGTCGAAATCCAGCCCTTTGCTCACCATCTGAGTACCGACGAGGATGTCGATCCCACCTTCTTCAAAATCCTGGATAATTTGCTGATAAGCATTTTTGGCACGCGTCGTGTCGAGGTCCATGCGTTGTACGCGCGCCTCAGGATACATCACATTGATTTCCTCCTCGATCTTTTCGGTGCCGTACCCCATGGTTTTGACCTTGGTAGACCCACAATGCGGACAGGTCCGGGGTACCTCTTCCTTATGTCCGCAATAATGGCAACGCAGCTCGCGCGCCTTCATGTGGTAGGTCAGGCTTACGTCGCAATTAGCGCATTCCGAAATCCAGTTGCATTCCTCGCATTGCAGGTACGGTGAGTAACCGCGGCGGTTCTGGAAAAGGATGGTCTGTTCCTTGTTTTTAAGATTGTATTCCAAATGACTGAGTAGCACGGAAGAAAACTCGTTCTTCATTTGCTTTTGCCGTTTCTCCTTCTTGGTATCGATCAACTCAAAACGCGGCAATGCAGCATTTCCGAAGCGTTGCTTCATTTCCACCAGGCCATAACGGCCATTTTGTGCATGGAAATAGCTTTCCAGCGAGGGTGTGGCTGATCCCAGGACCGTTTTGCCTTTGTGCATGTACGACATGATCACCGCCACATCGCGTGCGTTATAGCGCGGGGCCGGGTCGTGCTGTTTGTAGGAGGTTTCGTGTTCTTCGTCCACGATGATCAATCCTAGATTATCAAATGGCAGGAAAATGGCCGACCGCACTCCCACCACAAACTGGAATTTCCCATCCAGAATGCCCTTCCAGACCTCTACGCGCTCATTATCCGAGAATTTGGAATGGTATATGCCCATGACGTCGCCAAATACCTTCCGCAGCCGCACAACAATTTGGGTTGTCAATGCAATTTCAGGAAGCAGGAAGAGGACTTGCGATCCGCTTTCAAGAGCCTGTTTGATCAGTTCGATATAAACTTCCGTCTTGCCGCTGCCGGTAATGCCATGTAAAAGCACCACTTCCTTTTCCTGGAAAAGTGCGTGGATTTGTCTTGTGGCTTCTTGTTGGGTATCGGTGAGCGTGATAGTGCCCATAGTGCCCGTCGGAATGTCGTCGAAGCGTGAAATGAATATTTCAAACTGTTCGAAAATGCCTTTTTTAATTAGTGTGTTCAAAGAGGCATCGGAAATGCTATCGTCCTGGCTAAATATCGATTTGTCCAAACCTTTGTGGTTCAAATCGGGATTATTGTAAACCGGGATGAAGCTGAGGTACTTCAAAAGGATCTCCTGCTGCCTTGGCGTCTTATCGAGATCGGCGGCTAGCCTGGAGAGTGCCTCATTCGTGGTGTACGCGGATGCCAGCCTGACCTTTTTCGCTACTTTGGGCTTATAGCGCTCTTTTACCTCTTCATACAAAATCACGGCCCGCTTGCCCACGAGCGATTTGATGATCGACGTGATATTGGATTTCTGCAAAAGCCTTTCTACTTCTTCATAGGAAAGGGTCTGATGCTTTTTGATTTCATCCAGGATAATGCGCTCCTGGTCGGTCAGCAGGTCATCATATTCAAACTCGGGGTTCAATTGAATGCGCGACTGGCTGGTAATTTTCAGGCCGGCCGGCAATGCCACATTCATCACCTCGCCGATATTGCAGAGGTAATATTCGGCTACCCATGCAAAAAGTTCGAGTTGGTGAGCGGTAACTATCGGCTGCTCGTCCAGCAATTCGAGAATGTATTTGGCCTGATATTTCACCGGCGGATTGGTGTGCAACTGTGCCACCACGGCTGTAATGACCCTTTTCTGACCAAACTGCACGATTACCCTCGCCCCGACTTTGATCAGTGACGCCATTTCGCGAGGAACCCGGTACGTAAACAGGCTCGGAATCGGCACGGGCAGGATCAGGTCGGCAAAAAGGGTGATTTCTTCCTCAAAAAGGGAGGTCATTGTTTCAATTCTTTAATTAGGCGGCAAGTTCGCAATTTGTGGTCAAGCAATCAACGAAACATCGAGGGTTGCCGCATTAGCCCAATCAACCATCGCATTGAAAAGCCTTATCTGGCTAAACGAATTAATGTCGGTTTCGCAGATTTCGGCCGTCCGGATAACACCTTGATCGAGCAAAAATGCCCGTTGAGTGCCAGGTAAGAGCGGACTGTCGGGAGTAAGCCATTGACTTCCGTTCCAAAATGCAACGTTGCAATAATTGGAATCAGTCACGAGGCCATTTTTAATAATCAGAATTTCGTCCGCGTCCCCCCGTTGCGCAAAGAGCGTGTTGAGGGTGTCGCGGTTATCGTATTTGTATTGATAATCGATTTCATTATGATAAACCCGGCGGATTTTACCGATTGTGCGGCGGGAGTAGGGCTCCCATTTGATGTTGTCGATGTCTTTGCCATAGGCGACGCGACACTTATGGATGTTGTGATCGACCAGATCGGGTATTTCAAGCAAAGCCGAAAGGTCCCATTCATTGGTACAGCCCCATAATTCCCGGCGGGTTTTATTAAGACGTGCTTGGTGGTACGACAGGTTTTTTAATTGACGGTTTTCGACGCGGATCGTTTCAAAGCACAGCATGCGGGACGTAGCTAAAGGGGAGATAAACTTTATCAATGACTTCCTGGTACTCGCTCAACGCATTGCTCCGCGCTGTAACCCCACCACCACTTTTGAAAATCAGCCCGTTTTCCTGTTGCTCGATGAAACGGATCATCACCGCACTCTCGAAGTTTTCCCCGTCAAAATAACCCATTATGCCGGTGTAATAGCCGCGGTCGTAGGCTTCGGCTTCCTGGATAATTTCCAGAGTGCGGGGTTTTGGCGCACCTGTAATCGAACCGGCGGGTAATAATTTTGTCAGGAGATCGCCATATTGACCATTAAAAGTACCCGGCAGAGTGCCCGCAATTTCAGAGCTCACTTGTAACAGGGTTTTGTCATAAGTCTGAATGCGATCGATATAGCGATAGCGTTCAACCCATACTTTCTCAGCCACCATACTGATATCATTCCTGATCAAATCCACTATAGTAGCATGTTCAGCGGCTTCTTTATGATCCGAAAGAATTACCTGCGCGGCATTAGGAATGGATGCGTCGATGGTGCCTTTCATTGGAAACGAAGCAATGCGGTTGCCCTGGATGCGGACGAATATTTCCGGCGAAAAGCAAACAAACTGATTTTTATAAAGTAACCGGTAAGACGCCTCGCTATACCGGAAAATTTGTTCCAGCGTCAGGTTTGTATCGATCGGAGTCGGGACGGAAAGATTTACCAAAAACGAGTTCCCTGCATTCAAATGGCGTAGTACGCAATCGAATTTTGACTGATATGCTTCGAATGGAATGGGATGTTTGCCAAAACGGATATGCTCCGGAAGCTCGTCGCGGAGCTGCTGGTGATCATTCGTAAAACCATTCAGGTAGAATAGGATCTCGTTTGGGTCGATGTCGTCGAGTTTCCAGGCTTGCGGTTGTTGAAACTGGTAATCTACCAAAAAAAAGAAAGGGGTTTTGGTCCTGCCCCATTCATTCAGCTTCTTCGCAAAGTAGCAGGCCGCGTTTTCCAATCTAAAATGAGTATAATCAGGCTTTGAGAACAGTTAGCTAATTTACAAAGTTCAGAAACCAATAGCTAAATTAGAGGGTTAAAAGACCAGGACGGCTACAAGCTAAATAGGTCGTCGGCACCATTCAAATGCACATTTACGACGCAATTATCATAGGAGGGGGCCCTTGCGGCCTCGCAATGGGTGTCGAACTGGCCAAAAGCGGCCTCGATTACCTGATTCTCGAAAAAGGAAATCTCACCGAATCGATTCGTCGCTATCCGAGGCGGATGAAGTTTTTCTCAACCGCGGAAAATATTGAGATCGGCGGGATACCATTCGCAATCTCGGATGTAAAGGCAAACCGAAACGAGGCACTTCAATATTATCGGAAGGTAGCCGGTTACTATCATTTGAATTTCAAGCTCTTCGTAGATGTAGACCGTGCGGAAAAGCAATCGGACGGTACTTTTCTGACGTATTCCAACGATGGTCAGGTATTTCAGTCTAAAACCGTGATCCTGGCAACAGGCTATTTCGATGTGCCACGCATGCTGAATGTGCCGGGTGAGAACCTGCCACATGTTTCGCATTATTACGACGAGCCTTTCAAATATTCTTACACCAATGTCGTGTTGGTAGGAGGTTCCAATTCATCGGTGGAGGCCGCTTTGGAGCTGTACCGGCACGATGCGAAGGTGACGATCGTGCATAAAGAGGCAGATTTCCGTACCAAAGTGAAATACTGGCTCGTACCCGATGTGAAAAACCGCGTGAAGGAAGGTAAGATCCATACGCGATTCAACTCGGTAACGAAAGCCATCGAGCAGGGGAAAATGCTCATTGAGAACATTGAAACGGGTGAGCAGGAGTGGCTTCCAGCGGATTTTGTGTTTTTGTTAGTGGGCTATTTACCCGACGAACATTTGCTGGCGCGATGCGGGGTTACGCTCGATCCGGGCACGAAAGTACCGGAATATGATGCGGAAACCTTTGAAACGAATGTGCCCGGACTCTACCTGTGTGGAACTGTGATGGCTGGTGTTTTTACTGAAAAAGTCTTTATAGAGAATGGACGCGAACATGCGGCAGCTATCGCCGATCATTTGGCGGGCCGCGAAGTGAGGAAGGTTAAGGAGTTGATTGATCGGATTTAGATGTTATGGCCGTGGCCGACCGTGAAGGCATTGCTGCGGCGGACCGCCACAACGCCCGACTTTGAATTGATGCGAACTATTGATCTACAAATACCAGTTTGCGCGTCTTCTTTTTAGTTGAGATCTTTTCGATTTTAGCTATCAGACCGTTGGATCCAACGCCATAGCCTACATTTCCGGCGAAGCTCAATGAGTGAAAGCCTTCGGTTCCCAGCGAAATCCAGCTTTTACCGCGGTCTAAGGAAACACTGCTGCCGGAAGGTCCGGACGCTACTATTGCATAATTATCGGAACGGATCTGGGTGTCGCCATTCCAGGTGGCGTTGGTTTTGTGGTAAATGGCCACGGATTCTTTCAGGCCTGTGGGTTTGGTCATCCCGGCCAAAGTCCAGTTAAGGCCGCCATCATTGGTTAAAAGCACATTCTGGGTCGAATCGGTGGTTTTTTTGTAATTCCCGCCTACTGCCATGCCGTTATTTTTAGACCAGAATCTTAGACCGAAAATTCCGCTAGTGGGACCTGCGGGAAGTGGCGTGGACGATACATTCCACGATCGTCCATAATCTTCGGATTTGAAAACCCTCGCCATTTTGCTGCCGCCGGTGCCGATGAATACGGTTCCTTTACCGTTGACGACAATGGAAGTGCCACTGGCTGCAAAGCATGCTTCGCCGGGTTCTGCAGCCGGGCGCTGGTCGAGTGGCAGTTCCTGCCAGTTGTTACCGCCGTCCTCAGTAGTTAAAATGAAGAGTTTGCCTTGTGTAGGATCGCCGAGACAAATGCCCTTATTTTTATCCCAAAAGTCGATTCCATCCAGAAAAACCCCATTTTGTGTAGTTTGGTACACAAGCTTCCAGCTTTCTCCGCCGTCTTCGGTCTTGTAAATTTTTGCTTTGTCTTTTTCGGATTCGCCAGCGCTCATGGCAATGGCAACTTCCTTGTCAAAAGCATGAATGTCCCGGAAGTCGAGCGAGTCTGCACCGGAGACTTTATAGGTGGTCCAGGTATGACCGCCGTTCGTTGTTTTCAGAACAGTGCCCCGCGTGCCCCCGATCCAGCAGATTGTGGGTGATACCGCGTGTACTGCACGCATATGAATCTTCGTTTTGATATCGATGACCTTCCATTGGGCCTGACTTTCGACCGCCGTAAGGGAAAGTAGCCATGGTAACATGACAATAAAAAGACCGTTCAATGGAAATCGGAGCGATTGCTTGCTAAGTGGCACAGTATTTTGTTATTTTTCAGTTCTAATGTTTTTATTAACACAAAATAGGGATTCGTATGAACAAGAACCAAAAATTTTTGATCGGCTCAATCGGAGCATTGTTGACAGGTATCGCGATTGGCCTTTTGGTAGCTCCTAAAAATGGCAAAGAGACTCGCAAATTGATCAAGAATAAGGCAAACGACCTGGGCGGATCTGCCAAGGATACCTATGAAAAAAGCCTGGAAGAACTTTCTCATCTTGCCGAGAAACTTAAAGATGGTTTTACCAAAAACTTGAATACAGTAAAAGATAAAGCAAACGGTGTGGCCGATAATGTGAGCGAAAACGTTCGTAGTGCCGTTAACAATAATGCTTAGTAACTCCGACATCACGACATTGAAAAGGGTTGTTTCTCATGAGAAGCAACCCTTTTTTATGCGTTATATCAAGGAATTTTTGCAACAACCTCAGCGATTACCTGATTGATATCCTCCGTAAAATTCTTTGTTTTCTCCGAGATTATTCCGCTTGCACCACCCTGCCACACCATCCGGTTATTGGCCGCGTCCACCAGATCGATCACGATCGTTCCTTCACGGTATTTGCCGGTTACCACCTCTTCGCTTTTCCACGAGTAACGGCGCTGGCCCATGTAGCGTGGCAGGCCATCGGTGCGAAAATCGGTCTGGCGTGTTTGTAATTGCTCCTGCACATTAAGTGCGATGTTGATTTTCAAGCCCGGGTCACGGGCTTCGTCAAGGCCGCGCGTTTGCAGGTTTTTGGCAATCGCGTCCTTGATAATGCCGACATTTTTTTCAAAATTTTTCGAAACAGTATCCCCGGTGGCTTCAATATCGTAGAAGCCGTAGGTAGGAAAGTCTGCAAGTTTAAATGTGTTTTCTTGCTTAGTTTTCAGGAGTTTATAAGAAGGACTGCATGCCGAGATCAAAACGGCAAAGCACAAAAGGAACAGTGCATTTTTCATAAGGACGAATATTTAGGTTAATTATCCGATTACACTTCCCAGTTCTTTGGCGGCTGCCATACTAATGCCCTTATAAAACATGAATTCGGTCATAACCGCATGTTGGTCCTCTTCCGTTTGCGCGTGTGCAGCCTGTTGAAGGCAAACCTTCATTTTTTCTTCGATGAAGGCTTTTTTGAGCCTCAGAATGTTATTGAACGCCGTTTTGTCGAGCACGTCAGTCTCGAACGGGACATAAATTTCATATTTCTCCTTCCACAACTCGCTCAGTTCGTGCTTCTGCGTTAGCCATTCGATGGTCATATTCCTGATATCCGCTTCGTGATGGTTCAGAAAGTAATCGGTAGGGAGTACCTGATTTCTATTGAAATTTTCACGGAACAAAGTCAGCAAATGGTTGTATACAGGATCTCTTAATTCAATTCCCTCGATTTGCCCAAGTACGTACTGACATACGGAAATGGTAGGTTCGAGCTCGCGCGCTCCATGTACAACAAGCAACCGCACGAATGCTTCTTCCTGATAATGCAGCTTGGTACGTTGAAGTGGTTCCGGGGCTTCTTCGGTAACAAATGGGCCTGCATCAGGCTCGCCTCCGAACGGGCCGAAACCGTCGCTGAACAATGCATCCAGGTCGTTCGGGCCTTCTGGCGCCGCATTGGTTTGGCGTGGTTGCCGATCCGCTGGCTTTGCCGAATGTTGCTTTCTAAGGAGCTTATTGCCCTCGGTAATCAGCATTTGCTCATCCACACGCATCATTTCTGATGTGCGATGGAAAAATACCTGCCTTTTGATCGCGTCAGGAATCTTTACAATGCTGTTAACCACCTCCTGTATGACAGCCGCCAGCTTGAAAGGGTCGTTACCTGCATCCTGCAAGAGGATTTCCGTTTTAAAAGTAATGAAATCCTTCGCTGCCTTTTTAAGGTGTGCTTTAAATGCTTCCGCACCTACTTTACGGACGTAGCTGTCAGGATCTTCATTATCCGGGAACAGGACGATATTGACATTCAATCCTTCTTCCAAAACCAGATCGAGCCCGCGCAATGCCGCTTTGATACCTGCCATATCACCATCGTAAAGAATGGTGATATTTGGCGTAAAACGGCCTATCAGCCGAATTTGCTCGACCGTCAACGATGTACCTGACGACGCGACGACGTTTTCTATTCCTGCCTGATGCAGCGAAACAACATCGGTATAGCCCTCGACGAGATAGCAATGTTCAAGGTGCCGGATCGCGTTTTTGGCCTGATAAATGCCATACAGGACCTCGCTTTTATGATAAACCTCAGTCTCGGGAGAGTTGAGATATTTGGGTTGGTTCTTGTCCGACTTTAATATCCTTGCCCCGAATGCGATGGTTTTGCCTGCAATGTTATGGATCGGGAAGATAACCCGGCCGCGGAAACGGTCATAACCAGCCGAATGGCTGCCTTCCTTGTGAATGAGCAATCCTGCTTTTTCTAATATTTCTGCGGAATAGCCTTTTTCCAGGGCCTCTTTAGAAAAAGAATCCCAGTTGTCGAGACTGTAACCAAGCTCGAATTTTTTCCGGATTTCACTCGTAAAGCCCCGCTCACGGAAGTAACTCAGACCAATTGCCTGGCCCTCGTCGCTGTGATGAAGCTGATGCTGATAGTAATTTTTGGCGAAGTTGAGGATAATGTACAAACTCTCGCGCGCATTTTGCCGGATAGTCTCTTCGTCCGTCAGTTCTTCCTCCTCAATCTCGATATTGTATTTACCGGCCAGGTACCGGAGCGCTTCGCCATAGCCGATGCCGTCGACATCCATCACAAACTTGATGGAATCACCTGCGGCTCCGCAACCAAAACATTTATAAATCTGTCGTGATGGATTGACGTTGAAGGACGGCGTTTTTTCGTTGTGAAACGGGCAGCAGGCCGAGTAATTGGCCCCTTTTTTCTTCAAGGACACAAAATCCCCGACCACCTCCACGATGTCTGCGGCGTGCTTGATCCTTTCGACGGTTTCGGGATTAATGCGCATGATTTTCTGTTATTCAATTTACACGGTCGCGGAGCTTCACCGGATCTTTCTTTTTATCCAGTTTCATATTCAACAGTTCCACGAAGAATGAGAATGCCATGGCAAAATAGGCATAGCCTTTCGGAATTTCGTAGTGGAATGCTTCTGCCACGAGCAGCGTGCCAATCATCAACAAAAATGAGAGCGCTAAAATTTTGATGGACGGGTGATTATTTACAAAATCCCCGATTTTAGCCGCAAATGCAATCATTATAAACGTCGACAGGACTACGGCTACGATCATGATCGGCACTTCCTTTACCAAGCCAACAGCCGTGAGCACGGAGTCAAATGAAAAAATAATGTTCAGCAATGCGATCTGTATCAACGCGCTGCCGAATGTCATTGACTTTTTATTGGAAATATCGCCGGATGGCAGATCCTCGGCTTCGCCCTCCAGTTTGTGGTGGATTTCTTTGGTTGTGCTGTAAAGTAGGAATAAACCCCCTCCGAGGAGGATAAGGTCCCGGCCGCTGAAACCATGTCCGAAAAGGGTAAGGACATCCTCTTTCAGGCCTATAACCCATGAAATGGCAAAAAGCAGGGCGACCCGAAGAACAAGTGCAATGAGCAAGCCATTGTTCTGTGCTTTTTTTCTCTGATCGACCGGGAGCTTGCCGGAAACAATTGTGATAAAAATTACGTTGTCAATTCCAAGGACGACTTCAAGAAGGGTCAATGTGAGCAAGCTGATGAGTGCGTCGGTGGTGAAAAGTGATTCCATGAATGAGTTGTGAGCGTTAGTTGCACGAAAGTAATCAGGCAGAGCAGCTTGAACAATAATTACGCCAAATTTCCGTAATTTTGGGCTTGGCCGGAATCTAAAGGAAAAGTTTTAGAGAAATGTCCATTATTTTCTCATTAGAATTTAGAAATTCGCATCTTAAAGTTTTTTTCTCATTACTTTAGTTTGTTATTTTGCGGTATTGAAAATCAAGTCGAAATTTATTTTAGCGATATATAGATATTAAAAATATAGTGTGTGTATAGTGTGAAACAGGGCATGGAAATTTTTCTATGCCTTTGTTTTTTATGTTGATTGTGAATTAATTAGCTCGCCGGCTCACCACTTTCCAATAAAATAAGATCAGTTCGCCGACGGCATCGGGAATGTTTCCTGAAAGAGCTATCAATTGCCTTCCTTCTTCCAAATTCCGTTTCAGATCTGTTTTAGAAAAATCCCGAAAAACGCAGCAAAATGGTGGCCGCTCTACGGCCGCGGATGCCAGAACGGGTATTCTAAGTGCCTGTGCTTCATGGATAGACAAAGAAACACCATCGGTGGTCGTGTTCCGGATGAATGCATCTGAAAGAGAAAGGATGCACCGGAAATCATGTAAACAACTGATAAAAAATGTGTTGCTGGGAATGTGCGACATGTTTTGCTCAATGTACGAACGGTAGTTACCGGAGGGATCGGATATGAGTAATTGATACTCTGGATATCCGTAAACCGCTCGATCAATTCGGAAATCCCGTAGGTTTCCTTGCCATTTTTGTCGAATACCACGTCCCAGGCATTGGTGCAGAATGTCGCGGCGTAGTGCTTGCAACGTTCATTGATTTCGTGGTCCAATGTTGCCGTAAGGCGCTCTATTTTACCGCCGCAAATGTAGGTGGAAATTTGCTGTGACCTCGGATTGAGCCGAAGCGCTTGTTGCAGGCTTTCGCGATCTTGTACAATAGCGGCATGGGCGAGGTGGGCTGACAATTTAACAATTGCATTGTTAAGAGGGTCGTATCTGCCCCATTTGCCATGATAAGTAATAAGCAATGTTTTGAAAGTGAGTCGGCAGAAAGCTGCAAAAATAAGCTGGTATGCAGGGTTTGAGACATGAATGTGAATGACCCGGTGCATTATCAGCGCACGTAAAACGCTAATTAGACGATCTTTCCCAAGGTCGCAAAAGCGGAACGGAAAATCGCGACTATGCAGGTTTTCTATTAACCTTTTCATGTGCATTGTCACGCCACCAATAGGCGGCGGCGTTCTCCCTATGATCAGAATTTTAGGCATTATTGCGGATCGGCGGATGTTGGCCGACGGTTTTTGAATAGTAATACAAGCAGATTAACAGTAGAGGTGCGATGCAATTGATCGTAAGGCTTTTAGAAGGAAGAATTACAAAAACGGAGCCTACTGAATGCACAAACACGAGGTAAGCGGCCAATGCGAATAATAGCAGCCAGTTTTTGCCACTGCATTTGGCAGCTTTGAACAAGCAATAACTAAGCCCGACAAAAAGAGTATATAGGTAGAGCGTTCCGAGAAGTCCCTGTTCGGCCAGTGATGTGTAAAACACGGAATGAGCTTCGCGATAACCGGGACCTAAAATCTCGAAACTTGCAGTTCCATGCCCGTAAAGAGGGCTTTCGAGGAAAAGCTCATAGGCGAACGCGCGGATATTTGACCTCCCGCTCGCTTCCTGCAATTTTTGTAACACCGGACCAGCCGAATGTATTTCTCCGAAACGAAGCTGCCAGGGATAGGTAAGATCCGCATTGAAGCTTTCGATTATCGGACTGAAAATAACAAAAGTCCCAATTCCAGCAGCAGTAAGCCATACCAGCCTTTTTTTTGAGACACCTATCAAAAGAGATGCCATCAGATAAGGCGTGACAATAAAGACAGCTCCCCTTGAAAATGAAAGGACGACAACAGCTACAAATAGCAGGACGAGTATGAAAGTAGGGAGAACCGGACTACCAATACGCTTTAAATGTAGCAACACGAATGGCCACAGAAGGATGAAATAGGCCATTGTCACATTGGTATCCGAAATATTGCGGGTTACCAGAAGATTATCGGCTCCTTTATACTGTATGCCTAAAAACACCAGTCCGAACGTACCAATAGCCAGGATTATAAACAGCAATGCAAGGGACCTTTCCAGCTCCGGACCGAAAGATGGATTTCGAGAACAAATACTGAAATACACGAAATATGCTGGCAGGGTGACGAGGAGTAATACAATTGCGCCAATTAATATGCCCGTCAGGTTGGGCGAAATAACAATGAAGGCGAATTGAACGATAATCCAGGAGGCTGCCAGGCATTTTTCTGTGAACGTACCCCCCGGTTTGAAACGCACGATCGCGGCTGCAAGGTAGAGATCGGTGACTATGAATGGTAGTAGTCGCCACAGAGAGTTTGCACCAGCCGGGAAATCGTATTTCTGAAACAGATGTAGAAATTGTGTCAGAACCGGAATGGCTAGCACGTGGAAAACTTGTGCTCTGAGGGGGTTACCAATACAATCACGCAGTAGAGATAAAAGCCGAAGACAACCACAGTTTGGACTCTGCTTTCCCCGAATAATAGCAGCGAATCAAACAGTGTTATCAATAGGCACGTGATTCCAATGGACATCCCGGCTTTAATGCATATCTCGTTTATCGGTCTAAGCATACTTGAATATACTGGGTGGTCAGATGTGTGGAATCAGGTGCGCAGTGATGGATGATTGGCTTTGCGGTTTCCCAGGAATTGCCGGTAGTGTGTGGGCATTTTAATGCTTCATCCAGTTTTACAAACAATTCGGCTTTATTATAGGCAATGTGACCTTCCAAAAGTTTGTGCAACGGGAAGTGGTGGGAATAATCGTAAAATCGTCTGACGGAGCTTATGTACGGAGTGCCGGGGTGAGCGTCATAAGCAATGCTGATAACAGGCTTGTTACAAGCTGCGGCATCCAGGAACATCGTCGACGCGACCTGCACGCACACGTAGCATGCTTCTAATTGTAATTGCAAAGTTTCAAGAAAGTCAACAGGCGGTACTGGGGATTTCATGTTGAATGGTTGGTAGAAAACCAGTTTTTTTGAGCAGCTATACTGCCGGTACCGATCCGGATCGTCACCTGGATGACACCTTACCAAAATCAGAATATCCCGTTTTTCTTTCCCGTATTCCAACAAATCGTCAATGATATAGTTTTGACAGGAATGATGTTTGACAGCACCGGTAGCAAACAAGATGACTCGCTTGTCGGGATCAATTCCTGACAAGCGTGTTAAAATGGCGTTAAAGGGCATTTTTTTGAAGTAAATATCAAACCTTGGAACGCCCGTCACGCAAACGCAGCCGATATCGCCAAACATCTGATAGAATCGATTGTATTCAGCAGCCATCAATTCGTTCCACACCAGGACCATATCGAAATTTGTATTAATTATGCCTTTGGAGGTCAGATTGTCCCAGCTAATGAGCATTGAAATACATTTTATTCCACAGCTTTTTAATGAATTAATGATCTTGTTTTCACGCAAATCAAGTGGGGATGTCGATAGAACAGCCCGAAAGTTGTGTCTAAGAAGCGCCTGGTATTCGTCGGGTCGGGTCGTGTGTCGGATTAGCCATCCTCTTGTTTGTAACAATAGCCAGCCAGTGAATAATCTGATAAGGTAGCTACCGCGTATCGTATGGAAAACCCACTGGACGGCGCGATGGCGTTCAAAGAGTTTGATGCGAAACGTAGCCAGATTAAAAAAATGGCCGAAGAGTAACACCTGTGAGGAGCGAACCCGTTTTTCAAACCACGAAAGAGCTGGAACAGGCGTTTTTAGCAGCTCCATATTTAAACAAAAATGGTGGTTGAAATGAACGATGTCAGATTCGGTCAGCAGATTTGACAGGATTGAAATGTGCCATCTTTTACCAAGTTCTCCGATCAAGCCGGAGTGGATAACGTTGATCATCGCAAATGGATTGGTAATTAACACCAGGATACGAGGCTTGTATGGTCTTTCCATGCTTGAAGGAGGTTTTCGGCCCTAGCCCAATCGGCCGGTGTGTCAATATTGATTCCGAAGCTATTTTCGTTGATCCAAGGCGATATGCTGCCGCCGGTTATTTGCCCTGCACGGATAAGGGACGTGCGAGCAATGTAAATTTCTCCATCGCGAAAGTAGGTGTCGGGAAGATCCTGTCTCCTCGTGATGATCGATCGATTCACATCCGGTAGTGCTTTCACGAGCGATTTATCGGCGTATGTGTAGGCCCAGAACGGATGGAACATGTGCGGGATTTTTCGGACGCTGATCAGGCTATCGGCGTCTTCGCAAATAATCTGCCTGATGGCTTTGTCGATGATATCAATGGCCCGAAATGGGCAGGTTGGTTGGAGTAATACCACATATTTGAACTTGCCCCATTCTGTTTCAGCATAATCGATGGCATGCACAATTACATCGATCATAGGTGAATGATCGGTCGCCAAATGCGGCGGGCGGAGGAAGAATGCCGAAGTCCCGTCAAAACGATTAGAGAAATCGGCTGTTTCGGGGCTATCCGTTGAAACAATAACCTTATCTAGCAGATCGGATTGTCGGGCAGCTTCAATCGTATAGCGGATAAGCGGCTCACTGCCAAGCAGCCTCATGTTCTTGTTGCTAACTCCTTTTGATCCTGCCCGTGCGGGAATCAGGCCGAGAATCTTTGGAAATGGTTTAGTCATGCCGGAAGAATGTGTTTTTTCAGAATAAAAGGAATACGGGCAAGCTGTCCGGCGATCAATTCCCCGGCATCGCCATTACCATAAATTGATACGGGCTTGTAGGGTCCATGCCTGAGCTGCTGTTGAATGGCCGATACAATCGCTTCCGTGTCGGGCACGCAATCGATCACATTGCACCCGCGCTCCCTTCCCCGTTGCCTGCTCCCGATATTTACCGAAGGCACACCTAGGGCGCTGCACTCGCGTATGCCGACACTCGAATTGCCAACAAAGCATGCGGAGTTTTTTAAAAGCTGAATGAAGTGGCGGGACTCCATATGTTTGAAAAAGTGAAACGGGATATCGGCGTGGCTTTCACGGAATGCCCTCATGCCTTGGGAGGTTCCGTCTGTGCCCGGATCGGCGTTGGGCCAAAACCAGATGCATGGGATATTCAACGCAGCTACCGCCTGCAATGTATTCTCTACCTGCCATTTGGAGTGATCGGCTTCGGTAGTTACCGGATGTTGCAGGGCTATGAGATAAGGCCCGTTCAGCGTGGGTTGCGCTCCCACGCCTCCGTAGGTAAGGTATGGATCAAAATTAAAAGACCTGTGCTGGCAGACCAGATCGATCGACGGGCACCCGGTGCAAAAGACTTTTTGTGGAGAAAGCCCCATTTCAATCAATCTGTTACGCGCGTTCTCTGTGGCTACGAAATGCAAGTCGGCGAGTTGTGAAATGCTGTTTCGGATGCGGTCGTCGATATTCCCTGTAATTTCCCCACCCTGAATATGCGCAAGCGGGATATTCATATTCACCGCTGCAATGGCTGTCGCGATAGTTTCGAAGCGATCGGCGACGGTGATCACCGCGTCGGGACTGTTATTAGTGAAAAATGTGGCCAATTCGATCACCGCCAAACCCGTTGTTTTAGCTGATGCAGTTGCATTTTCGACGTCCAGCAAAGTGGGGATGATCGCTGAAACGGGCAGGTTTTCTGCTTCCAGGTGCGGCAAAATATTGCCAAATTTTTCGACAATGGCGCTTCCGGTCACGACGATTTGCAATGCGAGTTGTGGATGTGCATCGATGGCCGTCAATACGGTTTTAATCCGACTATAACTGGCCCTGGCAGTGATAACAACGCAGATTTTACGCATGGCTGAGATGGTTTTCAGTAAGAAATTCCCATTGGGCAATGTCCCTTGCCAGCGTTTTGCCTAACACTTCCTGGTAGCGAGCCGCTGCTACGCCAAATCCGGCCGGCTTTTTGGTTTCCAGATCGCCACATTGGATCCGCTCACCTTTTCGCAGATCACGGCTTACGGCGAGGGATTTACCAAATGTGCTTTTCAGCCTTGAAAAGGTGGCATTTGCATTTTTATTGACAGGAAAATTCAGCGCTGTCTCAATGCGGCGGACACCGGCAACCAGGGTACTAGCTTGTCGCACATTGAGGGAAGACGACGCGTCGGGGCCGCTCATTCTCTTGTCGAATATAATGTGAAATTCGAGTATGCGCGCGCCGAGTGTGGCTGCTGCCAGGCATGCGAATATGTCACCTGAATGATCGGAGAAGCCTACGGGAACCTGATATCGCTGAATGAGCTCGCTTAGCACATTTAAACCCCATTGATGTGGCCTGGTAGGGTAGGCGGTAGTGCATTGAAGAATCGAAAAGATTGCTTCTTGTGTTCTCAGGAGTGCCACCGCCCGGTCGAGTTCTGCCCAGGAACTCATACCCGACGACAGTATTACCGGCTTGCGCGTCGCAACAATTTTGTCCAGCATTAGCAGATTATCCATTTCGCCCGACCCGATTTTAAACGCCTTTACATCTAGCTCGTTAAGCAAATCCACAGCTGCTATCGAGAATGGGCTGGCGAGGAAGTCCAAACCTGCACTTTCACAGTGCTTTTTAAGTTCCTCCCATTCATTTCGCGAAAATTCCATTCTCTTCCAATACTCGGTACGATTGCCGGTTTCGTAGGGAATCCGGATCCTGAAATCCTCATAAATGCTACTTTCCGCATCGGCAATGTGTACCTGGAATTTGGCTGCATTGACACCCGCATAGGCCAGTGCATCGATGTACGAATGCGCCAGGCCTACACTCCCTTCGTGTGCCTGGCCAATTTCTCCAATGATGTAAATCGGATTCATAAGTGTGTTGGTTTATTAATAAATGATTTAATAGTAGCCGTATTGATACTTGTGCAGATTCCGCGTGCCGTTGAGGATAATGTACATCTCGGGGAGTTGTGACCCTGTGTGCAATGCTTGAATACCAGCCACTTGATGCCGGAAAGTAAAATGTTGCCGAACGATGTATAAAGTCATATCGGCGTGGATGCCCAGCAAGCGTGCATCGCCGACAAGGCCGACGGGGGGGCTGTCTAAGAGGATGTAGTCATATCTTTTTTTGAGCGCAAGGACCAGTTCATTCATTTTCGAAGAGAGTAACAACTCGCCGGTTTCGGGGCATTGTTTTCCGGAGGCGAGAAAGTCGAAAGGATATTGGGTTCCGTATCGCTGAATATGCGGTTCATTACCGAGCGCAATCGCTTCGGTGATGCCTTCGGTTTGAAGATTCAGGATTGTGGCAAGAGTCGGTTTTCGAAGATCGAAGTCGATAAGTAACACCTTCTTATTGGCGAGCGCCAGCGATTGTGCGAGATGGGCTGCTACGAATGACTTGCCTTCGCCGGCCATTGCCGAGGTGAGTAAAATAACAATATTTTGTCGCGCCCCGGCTATAAAATGGAGGTTCGTACGCAATGAACGGAACTGTTCCTTTACAAGGCTTCGGGGGGCGGGTTTTAATAAAAGGTTTGATTGATTTTGCTTGCTGATTTCGCCGATTACGGTTACATCGCATTGTTGAATTATGTCATCTTTCGAAGTGATCTTTTCATCGATGAGCAGCCCTACGTATAGCGCGCCAGCGGGAATAAGAATTCCTGTGAGCAGAGCTACAAGCAGTGTAAGCTGACGATTTGGATATGTGGGCGTGGGGCTGGCCTGGGGCGGGTCGATGATTCTTGCGTTGGCGATGTTTGCGGATCTGGAAATCGCTGTTTCCACCCTCTTTTTGAGCAAAAACAGATACAGCTCCTGCTGAATGCCTTGCTCGCGTGATTGTGATAGGAATAGCCGTTCCTGACCCGGTATTTGCGCTATTTTAGCATTGAAATCTCTGGCGTAGTTCCGGATGGCGGCGATACTGAGCGTCAGTTCCTGCTTCTGATACTGAATAGCATCAGACAGATTGTTTCTGACGACATTTAGCTGTTTATGCAGTGACTTTACATCGGGATGGTGATCGGAGAGGGAAGTCAAGGTTTTGGCGAGCAACAACTGCATCTCATTATACTTTGTGATCAGTTCGGAGAAGTTGTTGTCTTGTGGGTACAGCGCCGATGGAATGGCTGTTGCAGGTTTTTGACTCAAATGCGTTTCTAATGCCTGTACGAGTTTGAAGCGAATAGACAGCTCTTTCTCTTGTGATTCGTTTCCATTCAACTTTTGCAGAACCAATCGGCTATTCTCATCCATATCGATGACCTTATGCCGTTTCCGGAAATGTTCGATGTTGGTCTCAATTTTTGCGAGGTCGGACGAAACCCGGTTCAAATTGGTATTGATGAAAGCGATCGTGTTGTCGGCTGCCTTGTTTTTCTCCGCAATGCTTGCCTTCTGATATCTGAAAATGAGTTGTTTTAAAATCGCTTCTCCCTTTTTGGGTAGTTCATCCTGTATAGACAGCCCAACAAGGCTTGCGGTTTTGTTGGGTGCCTGAACGGTCAGTACATGCGCATAATGTTCCAGAATAGATTCATTATTCGATATGCTGAATGAATATTCATAATCTGCGGCCGGTTTGAAGTGGGTGGTGTCGATCGTGGCGAGCCCATGTGGCAATAGCAGTTTGCCGCCAAAAGTGCCGGAGAGACTGTTAGCTCCTGTTTGAACCTTAAAGGAATTGCCAATTCCTTTGCTAATATGATAGGTTTCGGGTTTTGCAGTTCGCCTTTTCAGGAATTTGACCTTGAAGGGTGTTTTGTCGTATAGCTCGGTTGTTTTGACATGACCGGAGGCGAAGTACTGAATGGTTAGATGCAAGTCGTCGACGACCTGGCTGAGCAATGTTCTGCTTTTCAGTATTTCGATTTCATTCTCAACGCTACTGGATGCGTCCGGAAACCCTAATTCTTCCAGGAGGGCAGTTTCACGAAAGTCGCTGCCCCGGGCATCGTCGCGTATCAGAAGTGAAGCCGTAATGCCATAACGCGGTGTTTTGTATCTCAGAAATAGTAGCCCCAAGGTCACGAATAGCATTGGAGAGAGGAGAAACCAATGCCGGCGGTACTTGATGGCCTTCCAAAGCGGGTCATTGGCCCAGTCCCGACGTTGTGCAAATTCTGATATTTGAAATTTCGGCATCGGATACGGATCTAAGTTCGTACCCGTTTAGACGCTGACTTGTAATTTTGGTAACGCGACTTCTACAATTTTTTTTTCCAAATTTCTGGATAAAACAAAAATCCCCGTCTCAGAGGCTTGAAACGAGGATTTTAAAGTAAAAGATATTTTATGAATCGAAATGCACCTTTACCTTTTTCAGCGCCGATGCCACCACCTGGTGCATGTCATAGTAGCGATATTCAGCCAATCGTCCTCCAAAAATGACTGCCGTCTCTTCGGCTGCCAAGGCTTTGTACTGATTGAATACCGTAGTGTTCTTATCATCATTCACGGGATAATACGGCTCGGCGCCCTTTACCCATTCCTGGGGATATTCGTGTGTAATGACAGTCTTGGGTTGTGTGCCGAATTCGAAATGCTTATGCTCGATGATCCGCGTAAATGGCGTTTCTCCGTCGGTGTAATTGACTACCGCATTGCCTTGGTAGTTTTCGACATCGAGCAGTTGGTTTTCAAAGCGCAAACTGCGGTATTCGAGTTGACCGAAACGGAAATCGAAGTACTCGTCGATAGGGCCGGTGTAAACGATCGTCTCTGCCAATGTCATAAGCGCTTCCTTGTCTTTAAAGAAGTCAACACCAAGTTTTACATCGACATCTTTTAAAAGGCCTTCGGTTAATTTATTATAGCCACCGATCGGTATGCCCTGGTATCGGTCGTTGAAATAATTGTTGTCGAACGTGAATCTTACTGGCAGCCGTTTGATAATAAATGCAGGCAGTTCGGTGGCTTTTCTGCCCCATTGTTTTTCTGTATATGCCTTGATAAGCTTTTTGTAAATATCGGTCCCCACCAGTGAGATCGCCTGCTCTTCGAGATTGCCGGGCTCCTTGATTCCCGCTTCTTCTACCTGTTGCCGAATCTTCTCTTTTGCTTCTTCCGGTGTGCGCACTTTCCACAATTGGTAGAAAGTGTTCATGTTGAATGGAAGATTGTAAAGTTCGCCATTGTAGTTGGCCACAGGCGAGTTGGTGTACCGGTTAAATTCTACGAACGAGTTGACGTAATCCCAGATATCCTTGTCGTTGGTGTGAAAGATATGCGCACCATATTTGTGCACATTAATGCCCTCGACGTTCTCACAATAGACATTTCCGCCTATGTGATTGCGGCGATCAATGACCAGGCATTTTTTGCCGCGTTTGGTTGCTTCATGAGCGAATACCGACCCCCACAAACCTGCACCTACTACCAGATAATCATATTGTTTCATTGAATTCCCTGTTGCTTTGTTTGTGATGTGGCTAACTTATTCCGTGATGAACGCGTGAATATATTGAAAAGAGAAAGGCTCCCGACGGGAGCCTTTCTCTTTAAGTCATTTATCCAACTATTAAGGAAGAAGTTTCAATTCTACGCGACGGTTTCTTTGCAAACCTGGGCGGGTTGCACTGTCCGCGATTGGTTTGAATGATCCGAAGTAGTCTACGATCACTTTGCTTGGGTCTTGCAAACCAGCTTCGTTGATCAGGTAGTTTTTCACTGCATCTACGCGGCGTTTAGAAAGCGCGATGTTGTAACGGTCAGATGCACGACGGTCTGTGTGACCTGCCAGTTGCAAACGGCATCCGTTTTTGTTCATCAATGCCGCTACGTTTTTCAGCAATTCCTGGAATTCAGGTTTCAGCACGTTTTTGTCGGTATCGAACGTAACATTTGCAAAGATTTCGCTACAAGCAGCACCGGTTGCCAATGCATTTTTCACGTAGGAGTCGAAGTCGAGTACGCGGCCAGCACCATCAACAATGCTTCCTGCTGGTGAGTTTGGCTCTTTATCGAAGAAGTCGGATACACCATCACCGTCAGTATCAAGCAACAAACGTGGGTCGATATCTTTTGGACGGTTTGCTTTTGCAACAGAGTCCATTTCTTCGAGTGTAAGAATTTTCGGTGGCTTAACCAGTACGCGTGGATCTGTGTAGCGCAGGTGGTAGTATCCACCTTCATCTGGTTTGTAATCCCATTTGCCGTCCACTTTCGCAACTTTCAAAGGCTTTTTGCCCAATTTGTAAGTTACCTGGATTGCACCGTATCCATAGCTGTCAAGTTCAGAGTTTCCTTTGCGGGAAGTTTTCTGGTCAGCGATATTGAAGCTGTTCGGAGTTCTGTCGTAGTCACCGCCGTAAGTAGCGTCGAGGTAGTCAGAGTTAGTGTGGGTCAGACGGAAGTCAACACCGATATCGATTCTTGGAGTTACCTCGTAGTTTACGTTCAATCCTGTCGGAATGATCCAATCATTCATATTGCCTGTTTTACGAAGCTCAACGCCACCTGTCAGATCATAAGCAGTCGCGTCATAAAACACTTGACCTACACCTGCATACGCATCGATTTTCCACCGCTTCATTTTGTTGGGACCCATCAAAAGTCCTTTCAGGTTAACAGTTCCTGAAAGAGAGACGTCGAAATAGTTACCCTCAAAATAGCGGTTATAGTTACGACGTTTCATACCTCTAAGGTTACCGATAGAAGCGTCCAGACGAGCGCCAAACAGGTATGAAAGTTGCTTGTTCAATGTGAGGCCTCCTTGAAAAGTTCCGGATTCCTTGTGGCTATCAGAATTGGTTTTAGTGACAGGCCAGAAGTCATACTCTCTTAAATCGCCAAAGAACATGGATGGGCCAAAGTGTGCTGAAATTGACCAGGTGTTCAATTTGTAAGGGCCATCGTACGTCGCTTTGGGGTTGTAATCCGGAGAATTCGGTTGCACCAGCGGTTGTGCGAATGAAGGCAGCGCCATCATTGCTCCCAAGGCAAACGAACCAATCAACTGGGATACTTTTTTCATACTATTCAAGTTAGCGTTATTAAGATTAACTAGGATTGATCTATATCCAATTTTATGAGTAAAGTTATATTATTTGTTTCACGGCTAATCGCAATATTAACCAGATGCCTAGTGCGCACAAAAATAGGTTAACAATATCACTTAATCAACCGCAAGTTGATACAAATGGAAAAGTTTCCTGATATTTAATTCAAATTTTACCCGAAAGAAACCTCCTTTTTTGAACTTTCAAAGCCGTTGATTCAATTTTTTTTCCATTTCCCGCTTCCAGGAAGCGAAAGTCCCATCGATAATTTTCTCTCTCGCACTGTTAACCAGCCACAAATAGAACGTCAGGTTATGGACGCTGGCAATCTGTGCGCCGAGCATTTCGCTTGATTTTACAAGATGCCTTAAATAGGCCTTACTATAAAATGTACTAACATACCCGCCAAGCCCCGTATCTATCGGTGACAAATCATCTTTCCACTTTTCGTTGCGGATGTTGATAATCCCTTCCGTTGTAAAAATCATGCCATTACGTGCATTGCGCGTCGGCATCACACAATCAAACATATCAACCCCAAGCGAAATGCATTCCAGGATGTTGGCAGGCGTACCCACGCCCATCAGATAGCGTGGTTTATCCTTTGGTAAAATGTCGCATACAACCTCGGTGAGCTCGTACATGATTTCGGCTGGTTCGCCTACCGAAAGACCACCGATCGCATTGCCTTCGCGCCCGGCAGAAGCAATAAATTCGGCCGATTGCTTGCGCAGGTCTTTGTACACACTTCCCTGAACAATAGGGAACAAGGTCTGACTGTGACCATACTTCGGTTCAGTGCTGTCAAAACGGTCGCAGCAACGCGTAAGCCAGCGGTGGGTCATTTCCATGGATTTCCTTGCGTAGGTAAATTCACAGGGATATGGCGTACATTCATCGAATGCCATGATGATGTCGGCGCCGATGGTACGCTGTATATCCATTACGTTTTCGGGCGTGAATGTGTGTACCCCACCATCAATGTGTGACTTAAATACCACACCCTCTTCATTGATCTTGCGGCCGGTTCCGGCTAACGAATAGACCTGATAGCCGCCACTGTCGGTCAGAATGGGCCGGTCCCATCCATTGAACGCGTGCAGCCCGCCTGCTTTTTCAATAATGCCGAGCCCGGGACGGAGATATAAATGATAGGTATTCCCTAATATGATTTGTGCTTTGACGTCTTCTTTCAATTCGCGTTGATGAACGGCCTTGACAGTCCCGGCAGTGCCAACAGGCATGAAGATGGGCGTCTGGATTACCCCATGATCCGTCTCGATCAACCCGGCTCTTGCTTTCGAATGGGGGTCCTGGACTTGTAGTGTAAACTTCATTAAAAGGTTTTAAATTGCTGGTGTGCAAAAATAGAAGGAACGTCTCGAACATTCCTGTCAATGACAGTATATTTGCATGAATTTGGAAAAATTTTACATCTCTCTTCTGTTGTGGCCGATTCTTTACTCTATGCGCTGGCGGCGTTTGTAGCTGTTCAGTTATTCTATTATCTCTTCTTTTTTACACGGCTGGCATTTTATGGGAAAGGCGCTAATTATGGCAATGCAATGCCTGGCGTGACCGTGTTGGTGTGTGCATGGAATGAAAGAGAAAACCTGACGGAGCTTATTCCTTTGCTGGACGCGCAGGAGTATCCTGAGTATGAAGTGATCCTGCTCGACGACCGGTCCGATGACGGCAGTGAAGAGTATATTCGCGAAAACATCAACGGCTGGACGCACATTCGCTACATCCGTATCAACGACCAGTTCGACCACGTTACGCCCAAAAAGTATGCGCTGACCGTTGGGATGAAGCAGGCTAAATATCCCATTGCCCTGATGACCGACGCGGACTGCCGCCCTTCTTCGAACCATTGGATAACGGCTATGACCTCCCGGGTAACTGACTATAAGGACATAGTACTCGGTTTTTCTCCTTATTTCAAACAAAAGGGTCTGCTTAACTGGTTTATCCGCTGCGAAACGTTTTATACCGCCGTGCAATACCTGTCCTTTGCACTGGCGGGGCTAACCTACATGGGCGTAGGCCGTAACATATTATATAAGCGCTCCGTTTTCTTCGCCAACAAAGGGTTTTATACACACAAACATGTTTTCGGTGGCGACGACGACATTTTCCTGAACGAGGTCTCCACTAGTTCGAACACCACGGTTTCAATAGAGGAAGACTCATTTGTATACTCAGTCCCTAAAACCGACTGGAAGAGCTGGTTCCGCCAGAAGCGCCGGCACATTTCCGTGAGCCGGTATTATAAGCCGCGCAACAAGGTGTTGCTGGGAATGCTTTCTGCGACGCATATAGCCAGCTGGTCATTGGGTCTCATTATACTGGCTTGGGGGCTCATCACAAAAGATTACTTGTTGTTGCAGTATCTCGGGATCATCTTCGGTGTTAGATGGGCCATTCAGTGGTTCCTGCTCATCATTATTAATGTAAAGCTGGACAAAACCGTGGAGTGGTTCAGCTTTTTACTGATGGATTTTGCACTTTTCGTTTATTATCTCGTTTTCGGGTTTTTGACCATGACGAGCAGAAAACCCCGTAAATCATGGAATTGATTGATAAATACTTCCCCAACCTCACTGCCGGGCAGCGTGATAAATTGGGGCAAATGGGCGAGTTGTATGAATACTGGAATGCCCGGGTAAATGTAATTTCCCGCCAGGACATCGATACATTATATGAACGTCATATCCTGCATTCACTGGGCATTGCGAAAGTGCAGCAGTTCCGTAGCGGCACAAGCATTCTGGATGTGGGCACGGGAGGCGGTTTTCCGGGTGTGCCGTTAGCCATTATGTTCCCGGAAGCACAGTTCCATCTTGTAGATAGTATTGGCAAGAAGATCCGGGTTGTGCAGGAAATTGCCGATGCATTGAAGCTGGACAATGTCCGGGCCGAGCAGGTGCGGGCCGAAAGGCTCGACGACAGCTATGAGTTCGTCGTGAGCAGGGCGGTAACGCGCATGGCGCCTTTTGTGGGTTGGGTTAAAAAAAATATCAGCCGCAACTCTTTCCACGACCGCAGGAACGGAATTTTATATCTCAAAGGTGGCGACTTAGCCGAGGAGTTGTCGGAGATTCAAGAAAAGGCGCAGATTTACGCCCTTTCAGACTTTTTCACCGAGGAATTCTTTGAAACTAAGAAAGTGGTATACGTACCTTTGTAACGCATTTATTTTAATAACCTATCATATGAACGAACGATTCAGCGCCAGTGGACTCATGAACCCGTTTTTCCCCGACGAGATCACTTTCGGAGAAAAGGGCGTAACCTTCAAAGTCAGGAAACTTTTCAAAAGCAACGACAACTTTGTTTTCTATTCAGACATCTCGGGGGTAGAGATTGACAGTAGTATCTTCTTTTCGACCATCCGGATTATTCCGAGGATGCGCCCTGAAATTATTATCAATAATTTTACAAAGGGAGATGCGAAGAAAGTCAAGGAGTTAATACTCTCCAAAGTGCAGGCGTGACAATTTTTTAAAGATTAGACTTGCGCTGTATAACTTGAATTACTAGATTTGCACCACAATTCGAGTACAACAACCGGATAATGATTCCCGAATAGCTCAGCCGGTTAGAGCATCTGACTGTTAATCAGAGGGTCGCTGGTTCGAGCCCAGCTTCGGGAGCTTTGAAAATCAAGCGCTTAGCAAGAAATTGCTAAGCGCTTTTTTTCTTTTGTTGCAATAAAAGTTGCAATACTTGACTAGCCTTAGAATCGGCATGAAACGCCTCGCCACGTTGATAGTTATCACGGCCAATTTAATTTTCGGCGTCCACCTTGTCCTGAATGGGACACTTGGAGCAGAAGACGTGATGTTTTTTGTTTCTTCGGCACTTGTGTTGTGCTGGATCAGAAGTGGACTCCTTAGCCGCGATCTCAAATTCGACGAGGAGTTTTTTCATTATGATAAGGACATCAAAATTCCTCTTTCCTCTATTACGGCGATTAAGCTTGGTCTGAGTTCCAACCTTCAACATGATCGTTATTGGAGAATCCAATATAAGGTAAGTGACAGTGATGAAAAATCTATCACAGTTTTGCCGTCAGTGACCAACGATAATTTTATGAAATTTCTTAGGGCGGTGGAAGCCAGAAATCCGTCAGTGGAGACAGACATGTTTAAATTTGAGCTGTTATGGGGTTTTATGCCTAAAATAACGTGGAGGGTGAGGGGCTAACCTAGTCTCTTCAGTACGGAGATTTTTTTGTCGATTTTTATTATAAACAAGATTCAATGCGATAGCTTGAAGCCCGGGGATATAGTAACAGTCTTCTTTTACGAAACCGGAAATACTAAATCGATTTCTTTAGTATCTTGAAAAAGACGGCAAGGTGTACTTTGGGAGAGGAGATTTTCAAAAAACGCTTGGTTTCATTGTGGCTGGGCTCGCTTTATTGCTAATTATTTTTGGATTCATCTTGTATAAAAAGAACAAGATAGCTTACTAAACCTAAATCGTTAGATGCCAGGGCATTCAGAGTTCTCACATTAGGGAGCTATACCAGAAAAATTGAGGATGGTCCAGACAAAAAGCATGATAACGGTCAATAAAAAGAAAATTAGAGGCTGGAAACGGCGGATCAAGGAGATCGACCGATGGTTTGAGGCATATAAAATGCCTGATCTTGATAGATTCAAGACTAAGGGTGAGGACTATGTCAAAATAAGGATTTCACCATGGAATCTTGTATGCGAGCGCATACCACCAAACTGGTACTTTCGGTTAATCGCACAGAAGCTAGTCTTGATCCATGATATTTGGAAAGACATTTTCGAGAGCCAACAGATTCCGTACGACCTTCAAATTTGGCTAAACTATCCTAATACCATACGAAGCCGAATAGTCTGCGCGAAGGTTGAGAGCTTTGGAGAAATTAGAGACAACTATTACAGAGAAAGTACTAAAAACAATATACTGCCACCAATGTGGGCAAGTCATGTTAAGGAGCTAAAGAACTTCACCTGGCAACAACATGATGATGAGGATTTTGCTTTTAAGAACCTTGAATACCTTGATAGCCAAGAAATTGATGAATTGTTAAAATTTGGTTTTAACGAAGACAAGATTATCATTGATGGCGTCGAAGACACTAGATATAGCAGAAAAGTCGGGAATGTATGGATCGGTCGAAAAATCTGAGGTAAGTTTTGAGAAAGCGTTCAGGTTTTGGTCCGGCAACTTCTTGTAAGAGAACGTTCCCTTCATATTGAGTTTAACCACCCTTTTTGCCTCTGTCAATAGCAATCAACGCAATTTCACGAGATCCGCTCTCGATCACTGCCAAATTGGAGACTTGCAAATTTTAACATCTGATGAGATTATCCCATTAAGATAACCCGTAGTGAAGGATTTCGCATGGGAATTGGAAGCGTACTGTTTTGATTACCCCTGGTCGACCGGGCAGTTTGCCATTAAATCATTTACTTACTCCCTTATATTAAATCCATTCCGATGAATCCGAATCGGCAGAGGCCTGGTGAAAAAAAGGCGGGTCGTGTGCAAGGCTGGCACTAAATATTAATATATTGCGGCCAGAAACCCCCTCGGTCACGGGTGGCGGTATCTCATACAAACGAGGCGTTCCCACAAAATTTCCAGATCCTGATAGTCTACAATATAGCGCGAGCACCTTTAACGGTTAGTAAGCTAACAGGCATTCATGATAGATCCCAATCTCGGCTTTAAAGGGAGGTTGGCCAGGGTTCTATTGGTTAAAGATTTCGTTTTTCCCAAAGCTGTACACAGTTTTAAACACTATAAGTCCGAATATTGAAGTATGAAGAATTTGGTAAGATCCCTGGCAAAAAAATGGTTTTTAGAGGGGAAAGGAAATGCGATCATTAAACAGACTCCCGAGGAAAAGATACTCGCATTAATAGCACGCTTGCGTCCTTACAACCCTGGCATCGATTTGATCAGGGTCGGCCCCAATGGTGATGGCGGCTACCTGGTGCCCGATGATCTTGAAGACATAGGTGCGTGCTTTTCCCCTGGTGTTTACACCGTAAGCGAATTTGAAATGGAATGTTTCAGAAGGGGAATGCGGCTTTTTCTCGCAGATAAATCTGTCGATAAACCCATATTATCCCTCGACGACAGTAGTTACCATTTTTTAAAAAAACATGTAGGCTGTACCAATACAGACGATTTGATTACGCTGGATACCTGGTTCAATGATTTTTATGGCAAAAAAGACAAGGATATCCTTTTGCAAATGGATATTGAAGGCAGTGAATACCTGACGCTTACCGCAGCGTCGAACGACCTATTGGAGCGATGCCGCATCATTGTGGTAGAATTTCACGATTTGCATAAACTGTGGAACCCGGAATTTTTCAGGCTTGCCAATGAGGTGTTTGGTAAAATACTCCAAACACACACATGCGTTCACATACATCCGAATAATTGCATCGGATTGTACAAGAGATTAAATATAGAAATCCCGCCGATCGCTGAATTCACTTTTTTGAGAAACGACAGATTTGTAAAAAAATCGAGACAGACCGAATTTCCGCATCCCCTGGATTTTGACAATATGAAAAGAGAACACATAGCCCTTCCAAAGCAATGGTATGCCGGATAGAACAGGCCCGATAACTCTTTCAATTTATTGAGTAAAACCACGCCCTCGCGTGGTTTTCTGCTATGTAGCAGGTTGTTTTCAACTTAGCTTAAAAACACTTCAACCATCACCTGAATATGTCGCAGCTCAGAAAAGAAGATATCAAACAGGAAGTATTCGATCTTTACGACGACTATGCGCACGACCGCATTGATCGCCGCAATTTTGTGCAAAGCTTGTCGGCCTATGCCGCGGGTGGCGTCACGGTAGCATCGCTGATGAGCTTTCTGATGCCCGATTATGTGGGAGCTATCCAAGTGCCTGCCAATGACCCGCGTTTGCAGTCTGACTATGTCAATTATGAATCACCGAAGGGTGGAAAAACGATCAAGGCGCTGTTGTCGAAGCCGACGGATGCGAAGGGAAAATTGGGCGGTATAGTGGTAGTTCATGAAAACCGGGGATTGAACCCTCATATCGAAGACGTCGCGCGCCGGGCGGCGCTGGCTGGGTTCATTTCTATCGCACCTGATGCCCTTTCGCCATTGGGAGGTTATCCGGGAAATGACGATGCAGGACGCGAGTTGCAAAGCAAGCGCGACCGCAATGAAATGCAGGAGGATTTTATCGCAGCTTATGAATATTTAAAAAATCACAAGGATTGCAATGGAAAGATCGGCGTGGTGGGCTTCTGTTTTGGCGGCGGCATTGCCAATATGATGGCGGTACGCATCCCCGGTCTCGCGGCTTCGGTACCTTTCTATGGTGGCCAGCCGGCTACAGAGGATGTTCCCAAAATAAAGGCGCCGTTGCTTTTGCATTACGCAAGCCTGGATACGCGCGTGAACGAAGGCTGGCCGGCGTATGAAAAGGCTTTGAAAGAAAATCAAAAGGAATATACGGCATTTATGTATCAGGACGCGAACCACGGTTTTCATAACGACACGACTCCCCGTTATGACAAAACGGCCGCCGAATTGGCCTGGAAGCGCACCATCGATTTCTTTAAAGAAAAACTGGCATAGGTAGGTTGAAGCCAGAATGGAAACAGTACAGTTCCCATTCTGGCTAACAAATTGAATCATCCGCCTGACGATTAAATACCGCTGCCCTGGTTGTGGCAGTTTTCGATCATTTTGTCTCTCAATTCGATCGCTTTGGCAAGGGCTTCGTTATAAGCCGCCTCTACATTCGCGGTGTTGGAGCTTTTAACTTCTTCCGCACGTGCTTTCGCAATCGCAGCGATTTCAGTACAAGTACCGATCTTCGCAGCCTCGAGCTGGTTTACTTTGTTCAGATAATCGAGCAACTGGATGTTGATCAGTGCTTTCAAGTATTCGTACTGGCCTGGGCGCAGGAATGGTTTCGCCTTATCTAATGCAGCCAACGCGTCATTCGCGATTTTGATACCTACCTGGCGAAGCGCTTCAAAATGCCCCGCACTGTTTTCGCCGGTACATTGTTCGAGATTCCGCTGGATGCGCTCCAAATCTTTGATGTAAGCCCCATTGATTTTTTCAAGCCCTCGAGATTTAGCTTCATCGAGGCGATCCTTGGTTTTTTCGAATTTCTCGTTGGCGCGTGCGATACAGTCATCGCTGTTGCCTGCTTCGATGGCCGGGCCCGAGGAAGTGCCCCCCGTTACCCCGCGGGTGCGTCCGCCGTCAGGAAGCCCTTGTAGCCTGGCCGCTGTGAAAAGCGAAAGGTAGCTTTGGAGCTTGGGGTCCGCCGATACCCTATTCAGAATGGAGCGTACCTGCTGTGAATTAAGAACAGTTTTGGAGGCCTGTGAAGGAGAAACCTCGTTCAACGCTTTAATCTCGGCGTCGGAAAGTGCAGCTGATACTTCTTCAGCGGCCTTGGACACGCTTGCAGGAATGTTTCCGGAAGTAACTGTTCCCAAAGATTTGTTCAATTCCAGTGTTTTCGCCGTAGGATCTACTTTCCCGGGCACCAGTTTAATGTCCGGCGTTTCTTCTAGTTTGGTTGGAGCCAGTTCCAGCTTGTCCAGTTGGCTGGAAAGCTCCGTGTTGGCAGGTTCAAGTGAATCCGCTTCTTTGTCCTTGCAATCATAAAGGAAGAATGTGAGGAAAGTTAGAAGTGTAAGTAACCTCAGTGTACGTGTTTTCATACGAGTTAGATTTGGTGAAAAGAAATTGGCGGATTATCAACTTGTTTTTTTAAGGGCATAATTTTCCTATGTCAGCTAGCGTGTCAAAGCCTGACGTATTCCTTGGCTGATTACTTGTTGTAAACAGTCTGGTGTCCCCGAATCGCACAACAGTCTGCATTGCCTTTCCAAAGCAATCTGAGTGAGCGAACGGATACGCCTATATGTGCCTGTCACGCCATCGCGCAACCCGGTTGGAAACCCGGTTGGAAACCCGGTTGGAAACCCCGTTGGTTGTTAAGCATGATCAGGGCCGCACGTGCCTTTCCTGCATTAAGAGGAATTTCTGCAATTATCAGTGAGAGGAAGGTGGTGTGACGTCCGAGGATGGAAATCACGGATTTTCAATGGTTATTTGTAGACTTTATTTTACTAGCAACTACATAGATGTAAAATAATATCTACAACAAGTTTAAAACATTTGATTGCTATTTCAAAATCAAAATATCACTACAAGTCTGTAATACGCTGAAATTCATCTCCGTAAATTTTTGTGAGAGTGAATATTTAAACTTGTTCTTCGAAAATTTACACGCAGGCATTGCCATTTCTTGTCTTTTTCACAGATAGTCTTTTCAAATGTTATACGTCTACCGTGTGCAATTGTCCGGTTATGTATATTCGTTGGTTCTTTTGCAACCATGCGATATGATAGTTGGCAATCCGCATTTTTTTCGAAATAGGCGGCTATATTATTGCCACTTGGTGCTTTTTTGAAAGTGTCCAACTCCTAAATCCTAATCAGGACTTCCATGAAGCTTATCCATTCGCATCGGCTGAAATTCATCCGGTTTTTAGCAGTGTCGCTGCTTATTCCGCTTTTAACAGGGCTGTCCAATGCCCAGTCCGTTGACCTGCTCCTGAAAGGCGGACATGTCATTGACCCTAAAAATCGAATCGACGGTGTAATGGATGTAGCTGTAACGGCAGGCAAGATTGTGCGTGTAGCCGCAGACATTCCGGTTTCAGATGCTAAAAGGGTCGTGGATGCAAAGGGATTGTATGTTGCACCTGGGTTTATCGATATGCATGTGCATGTTTTCAACGGTACCACGCCCGATGCTTACATTGCCAATGGTCACACCAGTGTTGCCCCCGATGGTTTTACATTTCGAACCGGCGTTACTACGGTAGTAGACGCGGGTTCGTCGGGCTGGCGAAATTTCAAAACCTTTAAAGCCCAGACGATCGATCGCGCGCAGACGCGCGTGTTGGCTTTTCTGAATATCGTCGGTACGGGCATGGCTAGCCGCTTCGAGGAACAGGACATGAGCGACATGAACCCGGTTATGACGGCCAATATGATTAAAAGATTGTATCCCAATATCATTGTCGGTATCAAATCCGCCCATTACTGGGGAGATTATAGCCAGGTACAGCGCGCCGTAGAGGCCGGGAAGCTTGCAGACGTGCCCGTGATCGTCGATTTTGGGGAACACCGTCCGCCGTTGTCGATCGAAAAGCTTTTCAGGGAGTATTTACGGCCTGGGGATATTTTCACGCACACCTATGCGCACGGGCCGACCGATCGCGAAACGGTGGTTGATGAGCAGGGTAAAGTAAAACCTTTTGTACTCGAAATGCAGAAAAAAGGTATTGTGTTCGATGTTGGCCATGGCGGTGGGGCATTTGCATGGCGACAGGCGATCCCTTCCATTAAACAGGGTTTCCTCGCCAATGTCATCAGCACCGACCTCCATACCGACAGTATGAACGGCGGTATGAAAGGACTGGACAATGTGATTTCTAAATTTCTGAATATGGGTGTTACGCTTTCGGACGCCATTCTGCGGGTGACGTGGAATCCCGCGCAGGTGATCAAACGCCCGGAACTGGGTAGTCTTACAGTGGGCTCTGAGGCGGATATTACCATTTTCAGCGTACGCACAGGCAATTTTGGCTTTATCGACGCCCGAAGACTGAAATTGAAGGGCGACAAAAAACTCGAAGCCGAGCTCACGATCCGTGCCGGAAAAGTGGTGTGGGACCTGAATGGCATCAGCGTGGCAGGATGGGAGTCAGAAATGCAAGGTAAATGATCGTCATGGAGAAAATGGTTTTCCACAAGCGGTTTTTAGCCGGAATATGGCTTGCGTTGGCAGCGGTTATGCCTCAGAGTGCAGAGGCGCAATATTATGAGCTCGTCATCAAAGGCGCACACGTGATCGATCCAGCCAATTCACTGAACAAAATAATGGACGTTGCTATCACAGGCGGTAAAATTGCGAAAGTGGCCCCGGTGATCAGCGATAATGCGGCACAAATCATCGAAGCGAATGGCCTGTACCTCACACCCGGCTTTATCGACCCGCATACGCATGTGTTCGTAGGGCCGGAGGCGGGCTTATTTGCGAACGGCGTGAATAGCGTTTCGCCCGACGATTTTACATTCCGGTCGGGTGTAACTACCGTTGTGGACGCCGGGACTTCGGGCTGGCGCAGCTTTCCATTGTTTAAAAAGCAGGTGATCGATCAGTCCAAAACACGCATTCTTGCATTCCTGAACATTGCGGGCGGGGGAATGACGGGTGCCGCCCATGAGCAGGATTTGAAGGATATGAACGTCGATTCGGCCGTTGCGACGATTCGCAGATATCCGGAAATCATAGCCGGCGTCAAAATCGGACATTATAACGGGAACGAGTGGACGCCCTTCAACAATGCATTGAAAGTGGCAGAGAAGGCTGGTAAACCACTTTTTGTAGAATGCCATTTGCCTGAATATTCGTTGGAAGATCAGTTGGCGAAAATGCGTCCCGGTGACATGATCACCCATACTTTCGAAAACATTAAAGAGCGAATGCCGATTGTTGGCGAGGACGGGCAGGTCCGTCCTTTTGTGCTCGCTGCCCGGAAACGCGGTGTGTTGTTCGATCTCGGTCACGGTGGGGCAGGTTTCTGGTTCGACCAGGCCGTGCCTGCCGTGAACCAAGGTTTTTATCCCAATTCCTTTGGTACCGATCTGCATCGCTTCAGCATGAATTCGGCAATGAAGGATATGGGGAATGTTATGTCCAAATTTATGGCAATGGGGCTGACATTGAAACAAGTGGTGGGCATAGCAACCTGGAATGTCGCGCGTGCCATTGGTCATCCCGAATTGGGGAATTTGAAGGAAGGTAATCCAGCCGATATCGCAGTATTCCGGGTTCGGGAAGGGTATTTCGGCTTCATGGATTCCGCAGGCAATCGTATAAGCGGAAGCCGCAAGCTGGAAGTCGAACTGACCGTTCGGCAGGGCAAAGTAGTGTGGGACCTGAATGGTATGGCAGCGAAGAAAAAAGGACTTTAACCAAAACTCACCATGTATTCTCATAAATTGAAATTCAAAAGGTTCGGACTATATCTGAGTCTTGTTATGCTCGTACTCGCGCTAGCGGGCGCTATGCATTTGCAACAGGACAAGCTTCCGGCCGGTGACCCCGACAATGGCGGACTGACAACGCCCGATGGTTTTGAAACACTCGTGGTCGCCGACAGCACCGGCCTCGCTCGCCATATCGCGGTGAACGACAATGGGGATATTTATATTAAACTTCGATATTACGGCAAAGGCCAGGGTGGCGGCACCGTGGCCCTCAGGGATACCAATGGCGACGGGAAGGCCGACATGATAAAGAATTTCGGCAGTTACCAGGACCATAGCAGCCTCGCTAATGGCATTACGATCCGCAATGGTTACCTGTATTACAGCTCTTCACTGGCCATCTATCGCAGCAAACTGATTCCCGGACAGCTTCTCCCCGACGAAAAAACCGAGCTGATCCTGAAAGACGACCACGAGCACGGCGCCCATTGGCATATTACCAAACCCATGGCATTCGACGACCAGGGCAATATGTTCGTACCTTTCGGCGCCCCATCGGACGCGTGTCAGGATATGGTCAACTCGCCGGGAGGAAAACCGGGCAGTCCGGGTGTTAATCCTTGTCCGGATCTTGAAAAGCATGGCGGCATCTGGAAGTTCAGCGCCGACAAGCCCGATCAAACCCAGGCCGATGGGACTTTATATGCAACCGGACTTCGCAGCATTGTGGGAATGCGCTGGAATCCGGCAGACAAAGGCCTTTACGCCGTTGTTCATGGGCGCGACAACCTCCATCGCCTTTTTCCCGAGCTGTTCACCTCCTGGCAAAGCGCGGTGCTTCCCGCGGAGGAATTTGTAAAAGTAACGCAGGGCACCAACGTGGGTTGGCCATATTATTATTACGATCAGATGAAAGGCAGGAAAATGCTCAACCCCGAATATGGCGGCGATGGAAAGAAAGAAGGAGAAGGGGCCAAGTACCAAAAGCCGCTTTTTGGCTTTCCTGGGCACTGGGCACCCAACGATGTGCTGTTTTATCGCGGCAATCAGTTTCCCGACCGCTATAAAAATGGCGCATTCATAGCCTTTCATGGCTCGACCAACCGGGCGCCCTACCCGCAGGCCGGTTACTTCGTATGTTTCGTACCGTTCAAAGATGGCAGGCCATCCGGCAACTGGGAAGTTTTTGCCGACGGCTTTGCCGGTATCGATCCAATCATCAATGTAAGCGATGCTAAATTCAGGCCGATGGGTCTTGCCGAAGGACCTGACGGTTCGCTATATATTACCGATTCCCGAAAAGGCAAAGTGTGGCGGATCATGTTCAAGGGGGACAAACGGGACTTCGGCACAAACCAGCTTGCCGCAATGGAAAAACATAAAGAACTGGCTCATATCCGTACGCCCGACGAAGTCGCAGACAATCTGGATATCAAAACTAAAGAGCTTGGGCAGCGCATTTACAATACTTACTGCACGCCATGCCACCAGCGCAACGGCCTGGGCGACGGAAGCCGCTTTCCGCCTCTTGCCGGGTCAGAATGGGTGACGGGTAATAAAAAACGATTGATAGAAGTTGTGGCAAAAGGATTAGAAGGCCCCATTCAGGTTGCGGGAAAGCCCTACAATGACCTAATGCCACGACACGACTTTCTCAAACCGGAAGAAATGGCCCAGGTCCTGACTTACGTTCGCCAAAATTTCGGAAACGATGCCGATGCCATTTCGGTGAGTGATGTGCGGCGGGCTTTGGGAAATTAATAAGAGGTTACAGTTCTGTTGCCTTTTGTACATGCGCTTCTAACCACTTGCACATTGATTTTGGAATAGAAGCTTGCCCGGATTCATCTTGAGTAGGAAATGCCGGTCGCGGAGTAGCGGGCGGCATTTTTGCTGATCGATAGCTTTTATAAAACACGCCCTGCCGTCCAGGAATGTGTTGGCGGGGTTCGTGAAAGTGTTGAGGCAGCCGGTGAATTGTTTAAAGGTAGCTCAAAACTCAAATTGACATGAATGTAACAAGTAACCACTTCCATTATCTCTTTATTTTCTTGGCAATAATACTCTTGGGGTTTTGTCCTAAGAATGCCAATGCACAGGCTCCCCAGCGATTTAGTTTCCAGGGAGTTGCCCGGAAAGCGGACGGAAAACCGGCAGCCACTACTTCGGTTAGCCTGAGGGTTTCCATTCATACGGAAAGTATAGCAGGTACCATCGTTTATCAGGAAACCCATAATACCCAAACCAATGCCGAAGGAATATTCAATATTTCAATAGGGGGCGGAACGGTGACCTCAGGAGATTTTACAGGAATCTTGTGGAAAGCGTCCGCGCAATTTTTGCAACTTGAACTGGATCCCGGAGGAGGTAATAACTATGTCGATCTGGGTACAACGCAACTTTTAAGCGTACCTTATAGTATGCATGCCAAGGAGGCCGAGCACTGGGTCAACGGGTATCCTGTAATCCAGAAAAGTGACCAAGTTCCCGTGGGAGACCCTAATATGCCAAAATATTATCTTCCGCAAGTGGGGGCCGGCGCGAGGCTGATCTGGTATCCTTTCAAAGCAGCATTCAGGGCGGGATTGAACGGGAACGGCACGTGGGAGGATGCTCAAATCGGGCAAAGCTCTGTCGCCTTTGGTATCGATAACTTAGCCAGCGGTGAAGGCAGTGCCTCGTTTGGATCGAACTCACAGGCAACAGGCGTGAATTCATTCGCGATGGGGAAGCAAGTTGTTGCGTCGGGCTGGGAAAGCTCTGCACTGGGAAGTCACACAATAGCTAAGGCGCGGGGATCCTTTGTTGCTGGAACTTACAATGAGAATAGGGACAGTCCGGATATTGGGGTCCCGGATCCCTCGGATCGTATTTTTCAGATTGGGAATGGCGACCAGAATGTGAGAAAGAATGCCTTGACGATATTGAGGGGAGGTAATGTCGGAATCGGCAGTACCGCGTTATCTCCAGGCTATCTTTTGGACGTAGGCGGCCGGGCGCGAATAAGGCACAATGGTGCTACGGCAGGTATTCATTTTAATAATTCTACCAATGGCGTTGCCGGATTTGTAGGAATGGTTAATGATCATAAAATTGGGTTTTATGTCGGTAATCAATGGATGTTTCAAGTTGCTGACAACGGAGCGATAGCCAGCGGCAATGTGGCCATTCCGCTCGGAGTATCTTCGGTTTCTCTCGGAACGGAAACGGCATCCATCGGCGACGGTTCAGTTGCACTAGGTGCCGGTACAGTTGCGAAAGGCTTCGGGGCGACGGTCGTCGGCGCTTATAACAACCTGCAAGACAACAATACAGTGGGAAGCCAGGCGGGTGCGAAAAGTTCAGACCGTGTATTTCAAATCGGCAACGGACTGGGCCCACAATCACTTTCCAATGCTCTCACTGTGTTGAGGAACGGTTATGTGGGTATCGGTAACAATGCATTGTATCCAACCCATATTTTGGAAGTGGGGGGGAGGCCACGCATTCACCATAGCGCAAGCACCGCTGGAATTTATTTCGACAATTCTCAGCACCTGGTCGATGGCTTCGTGGGCATGAAAACGGATGATCAGGTAGGGTTTTATCTTGGGAATTCCTGGAAGTTCTGGGTTGACAATGCAGGGAATGGATACCTTAATGGCGTTATTGTACAGACATCGGATCGTCGTCGGAAGCGAGATTTTAAGCAACTTTCCGCAAGTCTTTCAAAAATTATCGATCTCAAAGGATATCACTTCCATTGGAATGATAAAAGACAGGATCCATCTCTTCAAACGGGGCTAATCGCGCAGGAGGTTGAAACATTGTTTCCGGAATTAGTAAAGACAGACGATAAAGGTTACAAGGCGGTCAATTATATTGGTCTAATCCCCCACTTGGTCGAATCTGTAAAAGAGCTCGCAAAGGAGAATGCAGTGCTTAAATCTGAAAACGCTGATTCCAAAATTGAGAATAGCGGGTGAGCGAGAGGCTGGCGGATTTAGAATCAAAAATGAACTTATTGATGTCGCCACCCTTACCAGCTAGTAGTAAATAATAGGCATAGGGTCGCTATCCGGCAGGCAACCGATTTATATGTAAGAACTGTGATTACCGGACCAGGCCCGGCATCACAGTTCTTATTTGTAGGGGTAATTCAGCTACGGCATCAGGACTTTCTTTGCCATGGTACCTGCCTTATCGCGTCGCAATGAGAGGATGTAAATGCCGGATGACTGATTACTTCTGGGTTTCAACACAAACTCATTTCCCCATTGGCTGAGCGAAAATGTAACTGCGCGTCCCGACATGTCCAGAAGTTGGATACCAGAAACGTCTTCATTTTTGAGCAGAAACTTGATCTCGCGGTTCAATACCGGATTGCCAAGCAGCTCGAACGCCACGCTATTAGGGCCATTATCAATCGTAATTACTCTTGAGTATTCCGAGCTCCCATTCTTATCGACCATCCTGAGCCGATAGTAATTGTGCCCGCTCAGAGGCAGTAGGTCGAGGAACCGGTATTGTTGCGAAGTCGATGAATTCCCTTTCGCTTGCATACGTCCGAGTTGAACAAATTCTTTGGCATCCGCACTTCGTTCGATGTCAAAATGGCTGGCGCCGGTTTCTTCAGCGGTTGTCCAGGAGACGCTTATTGCATTGTCAAGCAAGCTCCCCTGGAAACGCGCTAATGTAACTGGAAGCGGAGTGTCGTTACCTTTCAAGAGGCAGTGTACAGGGGGCGTTACCTTGTCATTCGATTGTGTAGCCCAAACATCGGCGATCAAATTCGGCAGGCCGGAACAGGCTCCCGGCACAGTTAGGAGAATATTGTCGACTGTGATTCTATACAGGCCACCGCCGAGGTCAACCTGGCTGATCGTAAGGCCTGCAAACAGAGGGTTGACGGTATTGTCGGGATATGTGGATAGCAGGCTCACTGGGTCATCTGTGCTGATCGCTATTGTCCCGAGCACGTTGCCGAGTTCGCTTTTTACAGGCCCTTTTTTGTAGTCAGGGTTTGCATAACTACTTGCCTTCCAAAAATGAATGTATGCGAACTTATTCCCTTTATTCTTATCAAGGCTGAAAGAATACTTCAAATTCAGAATGCAATTTCCACCGGAGGCTGAAACATTGTTTAGTTCAATCTGACCATCGCTCAAAGTACAAGGGTCGGCGACGGCCAAACTTGTGGAGAGGCCCACAATTAGAATCCAATTCAAAGCATAAACTGTTTTCATGATAGAGGAAGTTTAGTAACGTTTTGCTATACATTAATATACCACCTTGATCTTGAAATAGTTAAACTGTGAAAAAATAAGAATGCTGTTATCGGAGAAAAAAATTGGAAGACGACTTATTGTAAAGCTATATTTAAGCGTCTCGCGAAATATTTAATTTGATTATAGAAATAACTCATTCTAACGCTACGAGATATATTTTATATTTCTGATTATGAATTAGTTACACTTATCGCGTACTATTTTTGCATCTGTTTTAATGTTAATGAGACTATTTCTAAATGAATTTTCCGTATTCAGCGCACACATTTTTGTACGAAGGATTGATGCCGTTAAAGTTATATTCCTTTTTAAAATGCTTCTTAGAAACGTGCTATTATGCGACTAGGTAGTTCTGTGTATGACAGAAATTTCCTCTCCCGCCATTCTCATCTCCACGCGCGCCTGATCCTTAAAATTAAACACGTGCCCGTCGTTTCTGGCTTCATCGACAAGAGAGAAATCCAGCTTTTGAACCAGCCAGCCCTCCTGTTGCACTGGCATGGAGGCGATGATGCCTTCTTCGGGCATGTCTTTGTCGGGGGTAGTGTAGAAGGCCGCGTAACCATAGTTGATGTCAACGGCGGGAGACCATAAAGCTTCTCCGACGGTTTGAGAAACCACGGTGTAGACCTGGTTTTCGAGCGCACGCGCTCGTGCGCCTATGTGTACGCGGGCGGCACCGCGAATGGTTTCGGTGCAGCTTGGGGCGAGGATAAGTTTAGCACCGGCTTCGCACATTTTTTGTGCGCCGAGCGGGAATTCAACGTCGTAGCAGATCTGAATGCCGAATTGTCCCCATGCAGCTTCAAAAACGGTGAGTTGCTTTGGAGCGCTTTCGACGCCCCAATGTTCGTTTTCGAAGCGGGTCATGAAAAATTTATCCTGATAGCCGGCTAAGCCGTTTGGCGAAAATACAAAAGTCCGGTTCAGGTTTCGGCCCCTTTCGATCACGGGAATGCTCGGGGCAACGATGATGACGCCACATTTCCGGGAAAGCGCTTCAAAAGTAGCGCAAAAGTCGTCTTTCAATGCATTCAATCCATGGATTTGCCGGCGGATGTCGTTGCGGATTTCGGTTTCAAAGATGCTTACCAGCTCCATAGCCCCATATTCCGGGAAAAGCAGCAGCTCGGCATCGCGGTTGGCGGCATCGGTTACCCAGTTTTCGGTGTGCTGTTGCCACGATAGGAAATCGGCGTGCTCGGTAATAGGATATTGGGCCGAAGCAATGGTTACTTGCTGCATCATGTATCAGTCGTTGAGACGCTTGGTCCAGAAAATCATGGTTTTGGGTGTGTAAACGGCTTCTCCTAAATCGGGCCATTCCATAACACTTTGTAATACGGCCTCTCTCTTGTAACCCCTTTTGAGCCAGAATGCGTCGTTGGGGCGGTAGTCGGCTGGTTTCAATGGATGATGTTCGCCTCGGTCGACAGAGCAGAAGCAGCAGATTTCAAAGTCTTTAAAACTTCTTGCGTGCGCTTCCCGTTCATCGAAAAACCGGTTGCCAAGGCCCATCCCGCGATAAGCCGGCAGTAGAATGCTTTCTCCAAAATAGCAGATCGATCCAATATCGAAACCGGCATCCTCAAATGGCTTTCTTACTTCGGCCGTTTCGTCTGCCAGCGGAATGCAGGTGGAGGCACCCACCATTTGATCGCCGTCATAAACCGCGAACAGGAAAGACCGCTCCGATTGCAGGTAGGTTTGCAAATAGCCTTTTTCATAGTCCACGCTGCCTTCGTACAAATACGGATAATCCCTGAAAACAGCAATGCGAAGTTGCGCAAGGTCGTCGAAGACCTCCGCAATGGCCGCACCGGTTTTGCTGATGAATGTGAGTTGCGCGGTCATCATTTTGAAACGAGCTCAATCCAGAGCGGCAGGTTGTAGTAAGTGGTTACCCGGCTGATCTTGCCCTCGGTCACTTCCAGAAATGCACCGGCTGGCAGCACATAGGATTGACCGTGCGCCTCGGGAAGGCCTTCTTCTGTTTGTTTGTAAATACCGTTTACGATAAACTCCACAGCCACGCGCTTGTCCTCCGGCTCGCTGAAAAACACCATGTCAGTGAGTGTTTCCTCGTAGGTTTCATCCATTTTTTGTAGGAATGCAGTGAATTTTTCAAGACCCAGGCGGACTTCTCCTTGGTTGGCCTCGTGCCGTACTTCGGGGTGCAGCAGGGCCAGCATGCCTTCCCAGTTTTTCGCATTGAAGGCCTCGTAGTATTGCTGGACGGTTTCTAGAGCAGTCATTTATTTTTAGTATTTATTTAAAAAATAGTCGGTAAAGATAATTGCCACTGGCTCAAAAAGGCCCTTTTGCCAATGAAACCTGTCCATTGGCGTCCTTCCGGTACATAGCAAGGCAGTTGGCTGAAAATTGAGCGTCGAAATGCGGTTCGGTCGCTGTGAGCGTACTTGGGAACGCCTTTGCCGCATTAAAAAAGTATACGGTCGTGGAGCCATATTTGGTGTACGGCATGAGATCCCCGTATTGGGCCATGTCCTTTGAAAGCGTATCCTCGACGGTTACCGCATACACCCTGACGATTGGCCCGGTATTGTTCTCGTTCCGGTACATGGCGACTTCGCGGAACCCGCCGGGAAGATCGTCGACTGTCGGCTGCGATGTGGAATCGTACACTATGTACCCAATAATGGCCGCGAGTATCAGCAGCAACAGATTTTTTTTATTCTTAAACATAATAACAATCAATCACGGTTTCTGTCCATTACGTGTCCAAAAACACGACTAGCTTTTCGGAGCAAAATTGGCAGGCCTAGTAATAACTGGCCTCGGTAAACTCAAAACCGATTTTTTGGGGATTGAGTGCGTTTACCCTTTCTGAAAAAACTTCCTTGTCCGGCTAATGGCCGCCCCGGAGTAGTGGGCCACTTGTGGTATAAAGGACTATTTCTTGCTAAGAATCGGGTTAGTTCCGAAGTTAGAAATGATCCGGTTCTGGGAAGAACACGCATAATTGCATTAAAAGCGCCTGAACCGACGATACTTTCAGCGAATGATTTTCAAAGCTAATTTCGGCTTCGAACCCATTATCATTATCAACAACGCTTATGCGACATGGCGCGTTGCGGTATTTGCTGATGCCCAAGCCTTCCCTCATAAGCGCCCGTTTCGCCCAGAATACCAGCCGTTCCGGGCCTTCGATGTAGATGTTGGCAGGCGCCGCGGGTTGATGGATCGTGAAAGTACCGGTTAAGCGGTCGAAGGAGAAACCATTACGTGCGAAAGTCTTTTCGAAAGAGCCATTGAGCACCAAATCTTCTGGCAAGCCGGTTAGCAATGTGCCGTCGGCGTGCATCAGCCAGAGCTCGTCGGCGGTTTGCAATGCGAGGTCCAGTTCGTGGGTGCTTAGCAGAATGGCTTTGCGTGCATGGCGGGCGAGTGTGTGCAGGAGCCGCATCATTTCCACGCGGTTGGGCAGGTCGAGATGGGCTGTTGGTTCGTCTAAGAGGATCAGCGGCGTGTCTTGTGCGAGTGCACGGGCGAGCATTACCTTTTGCCTTTCACCGTCGCTAAGCTGGTGCATAGGCCGGTCGAGCAACGGTTGAATACCCGTTTGCTCAATGCTCCGGGTAATTTCCCGGTGATCATTTTCAGAGAGCGAGCCCAGCCAGCCGGTATAGGGCGTCCGGCCCAGCGCGACAACTTCCCGTGCAGTGAGGTTACCCGCGTCGACGCGGTCGGTCAGCACCAGACTGAGTTGCTGTGCAAGTTCAACGGGTTTCAGCGAACCTATTGGTCGGCTACCGATGCTGATGTCACCTCCCAGGGCTGGCTGTAAACCACTCAATGTGCGCATTAAGGTGGATTTTCCTGCTCCGTTTGAGCCTAGCAGGCAAACAAGGTCGCCAGGCCGGAGCTGTACATTCAAATACGAAGCAACCGTTCGCTCGTTGCCCGATGAGCGGTATCCGATAGCCAATGCACGGGTTTCGAGTATTGCGGAAGACGCTTTCATGAAAATGTGGAACGAAGGTTATTGCGCCGGATAATGATCCAGATCACGACTGGTGCGCCGAGCAGGGAAGTTACAATGTTGATCGGAATGACGGTTTGCGTTCCGGGAAGCTGGGCAATAACGTCGCAGACCAACAATAGCACAGTTCCCGTCAGGCAAGTGGCCGGAATGAGTATCCGGTGGTTGGATGTGCCCAGAAGTGAGCGGGTTATGTGTGGAATGGCAATGCCTACAAAGCCTATTGGCCCGCAGAAGGCCGTCACGCTGCCGGTGAGCAGGCTTGTGCTCAGCATGATCAGCAACCGGGTGCGACCGACGGAGAGTCCCATGCTTCTTGCATAATTTTTACCCAGCAGCAATGCATTCAGGGATTTGGAAGAAGCAAAAGCAAGCAACAGACCGATTACCACCACGGCTGTTAGTACATATAGATGGTAGCCGGTAACACCACCCAATGACCCGAAAGTCCACATGATGTATTCCTGTAATTGCTCCGGCTGGCTGAAATATTGCCAGATGCTAATGATCGAAAGTGTTATAGTGCCGATCATCACGCCGACGATCAGCAGGATCACGTTGTCGTGTATGCGCCCGGCAATGAGGACGATTAATGCTAAAACAGATGCAGAACCCAGCGAAGCCATGCCGATTATGAGCCAGCTGCCGGTAATGCCCAACTGACTGATCGCGTACATACTCGCGCTGCTGCCACCTGCGAGCATCACAGCCGCGACGCCCAAACCAGCCCCTGCGGTAATGCCCAGTTCTGCCGGCCCGGCCAGTGGATTTCGGAACAACGTTTGCATTTGCATCCCACTGACGGACAGCGCACATCCAACCAGAACGGCCGTGACGGATTTGGGTAATCGTATTTTTTCAATGATGAATAACCATGCGCGGTTTTCCGACTCGCCCGTTGTGACGATCCGGAAAACTTCTTTGAATGGGATGGCCACCGAGCCCAGCATAATGTCCAGGCAAAACAATGCAATGGCCAGAATGCCCAACAAGACGAATACCCAGCTTCTGTTATGAAACGGCTGTATCATTCCGGAAGCTGTTTATAGTACACAAGCTGATGGTTAGGGAGCAAATCGGGATGGAAAATATGGATCATATCAGCCAATACCGTGTGCGGGTTCACGCTGCCTGATTCGAAAAAGTCGTTGGAACCCTGATCGCTTACAAGCCGGTTGTAGCTGTACACTTTACCGCCGCGCATCGCATTGAAATCAGCATAGCGCGCATCTTGGGTTATGATGCTTTTTCGGGTATCATGGCTGTCAAAACCAACATTGAGCCAGTAATCCGCCTTCAATGCAAAGGGGTAAACGGCTTCGAAGCTTAGCGGAAGGCTGCCGGTTTCCGGCCTTTCGTTCCAGGGATAATCCGCCCCTGCATCCCTGAAAAACCGCGCCATGTAGCTATTGCCGCCCGGCAGGAACCAGGCATCTTTGGTGTTCAATCCGGACAATACGGTGGGTTTTTTCGTCGCTTTCTGCGCCAGAGTCGCCAGGCGTTGGTATTCCGATTCAACCTTTCCGAACTTTTCATTCACGAGTGCTTCCTTGTCGAGCAGCGCGGCCATTAGTTTTACCCATTCGGCCCTCGCCAGCGGCGTTTGTTCCACCCATTCAGAATTGATCAATACGGGAATGCCAGCTTCTTTCAGCACCTGGTAATGGTCCATCTTGCCGCCGGGATTACCGACCGTCATCACCACACCGGGCTGCATTTCAATCAGTTTCTCATCATTAAGTCCCTGGTCGCGCCCTACACCGACAACCTTCCCCGCCTTAATCATCTCGATGACCTTCGGAGCATACACATACTGCAAACTGCCCAGCCCCGTCAACACATTTTCAGAGTCGAGAAAGCCCAGCAAGCCAACATGCATCGAGGACATGACCGCCAGGGATTTGACAGGAATTTCGATCCGCTGCGCGCGAGGATAACCCTCCGGTGCCTTTGCGCCGGGCCGTTGCAGTATATATTGCAAAGTATCGCCATTCCCGCCGAACGGATTGATAATGCTGACGAGTTTGAAATCTTTGAAATATTGAATATTAAACCCTCTCGCGTGATGGATTTCGGTGGTCTGAAACGAAGTGCCTGCTTCTGAATGGCTGCCCGCCTCCTTATGTTCCTGATTTTGACGGGATCTGTCGCAACCCTGCAAGAGCAACAAAAAGAGGATAATCAGAAAAGGGCGTATGAGCATGTCGGGAAGAATGATTGGATCATCAAAATTAAGAAAAACCTTCCCTTATCGTTACTTGGGTGTTATTTTAAACTAAATGTAGGTTAGCATTTGCCTGACATTTTCTAATCCTGTCTGGATCGTATTGACGGAGCGGGTTCCATGATAATATCCTGCTAAATGGAGTTCGTCATAAACGTCGGTGAGCAACGTCAGCAACTTCTTATTATGCTTGCGAAGCCGACTGGTGTAATCTTCAATGCTTTTAGGTTTTGTGAAATGAATACCCTCTTTGCGCCTCAGATATTCATCCAAAATAAGCAATGACGCCGAATAAGCGGTGCCTGCGGCCATTTTTACATACTTAATATCCGCATATAGTCCATCTCTCTTGCCAGCTTTCTTGGTCAGGATCTGTCTTGCATTTTCGAGATATCGCTCTGCTTCCTGCGCCGGTGTAAGGGAAAGATCGTATTGCTCCAATTGTTCCATAGTGTTGTATTAGTTTATCCAATCTTAATACGAACGATTTCAAACAAAGTAACACTCAAATTACCAATAAATTTCCAAAGCGCTAGTGTGTTAGCAACAAGCTCTCTTTTTAGCGGCAGGCCCATGTCGTTTGGCATACTTTTGATAAATTCCCTATTATGCCAAAACAGCCACTCTTACAGTTTACCGGAAAAAGTATATACTGTGCCGTTGCCGACGTCCATATCGATCCGTGGATTCCTGTTGGCCGAGCGATCATCACACACGCGCACAGCGACCACGCGCGCTGGGGAAGCCAGCATTACCTTGCACACAAAGACAGCGAGCCTATTCTCCGGTTGCGGCTTGGGCAGGATATTAACCTGCAAACGGTGCAGTATGGGGAAAAATTTATGATCAATGGCGTCAAATTCTCCCTTCACCCGGCCGGGCACATTGTCGGCTCAGCGCAGGTGCGGGTCGAATACCAGGGCGAGGTTTGGGTGGCCAGCGGCGACTACAAGCTCGAAGACGATCATTTCGCAACGCCCTACGAGCCCGTCAAATGCAATGTGTTCATTACCGAATCCACGTTTGGATTACCCATTTACAAATGGCAGCCCCAGCAGCAGGTCATGTCTGAAATCGACAACTGGTGGGCGCAAAACCGGGCCGATGGGAAAGCCAGCGTGCTCATGGGCTACTCGTTGGGGAAAATGCAGCGAATTTTGAAGAATATCCACTTGCAGGATTCGGTGCTTTATGCGCATGGGGCTATTTATACGGTGAATGAGCGGCTGCGGGAAGCGGGTTTTGATTTGCCCGAACTTACCCTGGTGACCAAAGAGACAGACAGAAAGCTATTCAAGGGCGCACTGGTGCTCGCGCCTCCTTCGGCCGATGGTACGACCTGGATCAAAAAATTTGCGCCTTATTCCGTCGGGTATTGTTCGGGCTGGATGGCATTGAGAGGCGCCAAAAACCGCCGCGCGGTGGATCAGGGGTTCGTGTTGAGCGACCATGTGGACTGGCCCGACCTTAACCGGGCCGTCAGGGAATCCGGTGCTGAAAAGGTGTATGTGACCCACGGTTATACGAGCATTTATTCCCGCTGGCTCAATGAAAATGGCATTGAAGCCGCCGAGGTAAGTACGATGTATGGCAATGAGGATGAGAATGAGGAAGAAGAAACCGTGCAGGATGCGGCGGCTGGCCTGGATGCTTATCAGGAGCATAAGCGAGAGCTGGATGGAGAGGTTAATGAGGATAAAACCGGTGCCGCGCTATGAAACAGTTTGCAGAACTATTCATGAACCTCGACCGCACGAACAAGACGAACGCGAAAGTCGAACTACTTAAAAATTACTTTCTGACGGCCTCCGACAACGACAAACTGTGGGCACTGACGTTGTTTACCGGCCGCCGACCGTCCTTCAAAGTAAACCGGACGCAGGTCAAAGAGTGGGCCGCAGAAGAAGCAGGCGTGCCGATGTGGCTTTTCCAGGAAAGCTACCACAGCGTGGGGGATTTGGGTGAAACGATTTCGCTGCTCCTGCCGCGCACGAGTACCGGCGGTTCTGATAAATCGCTTTCCGAATGGTTCCACTACCTCGGAATGCTGCCCGGAATGACGGACGAGGAAAAGCACGACCATATTTTGCAAGCCTGGATGCAGCTTTCCCAGCACGAGACATTCGTGTTCAACAAGCTGCTCATGGGTAGTTTCAGGATCGGTGTTTCGCAGACGCTCGTTGTACGCGCCCTCGCCGAAGCCACCGAAACGGATTCGAATGTGATCGCACACCGGGTCATGGGCCAGTGGGACCCGCTCGAAACGACATTCGAACAGCTAATTCTCGACAAGGGAGAAAACGATAATGCGTCCCGGCCTTACCCGTTTTTCCTCGCCTATCCGATCGAAGGCGACGTTTCGGGATTGGGCGAGCCGGAGGACTGGTTTGCAGAATGGAAATGGGATGGCATCCGTTCGCAGATCATTTACAGGCACAACGAGCTGTTTATCTGGACGAGAGGGGAGGAACTATCCACCGAAAAATTCCCCGAACTGCATTTCCTGAGTGATGTTTTGCCTGATGGAACTGTACTCGACGGCGAAATTGTGACTTATGCCGACGGCCGTCCGATGCCTTTCAATGTGCTGCAAACCCGCATTGGACGTAAAAATCTCTCTAAAAAAGTGCTGGAAGAAGCACCGGTTGCATTTCTGGCTTACGACATTCTGGAAGCAAACGGCGTCGATATCCGCGGATTGACGCAGGAACAACGTCGCATTCAACTGGAAACAATCCATGCGAATGTACCAGCGCAGTTACATTTCAACCTTTCACCATTGATCAATTTCAAAGATTGGCAGGAGTTGCGGGACCTTCATCCGTTGTCCCGCGAGCATATTGCGGAGGGCTTCATGATCAAGCGCAAGGCGAGTACCTATCAGGTCGGCCGGAAGAAAGGTGACTGGTGGAAATGGAAAATCGATCCATTAAGCGTCGACGCCGTGCTCATTTACGCCCAAAAAGGCTCCGGCCGCCGCGCAGAACTTTTTACCGACTACACCTTTGCTGTCTGGGGTGAAGACGGCAAGCTCGTTCCGTTCGCCAAAGCCTATTCCGGCCTTACCGACGTTGAAATCGGCCAGGTAGATTATTTTATCAAACGCAATGTCCTTGAAAAATTCGGCCCCGTCCGGACGGTAAAACCGGAGCTGGTTTTTGAGATTGGCTTTGAAGGGATCAATGAATCTTCGCGACATAAATCTGGAATTGCAGTGAGGTTCCCACGTATTCTAAGGTGGCGTAAGGACAAAAAGGCCGATGAGGCGGATAGTTTGGAGAGTTTGAAGGAGATTTTGTATAATTATAAATAATAATCCAAAATAATTTTTCCCTTGACCAAATCCCGCGGACATAGCATTGTTGAGCAATGGTTTAAAAATAAAAAGTGGAAGTGGGCGGCCTTTCAGAAGGAGGCGGCCGCGGAGTATCTGGCAGGGAAAAGTGGGCTGGTGAATGCACCTACGGGTAGCGGGAAGACCTATTCGCTATGGCTGCCGATTTTGATCCGGCATATTAATTCGCTTCCTAAAAAGCCGTTAAAGACCAAAAAAGGCTTGCAGGTAATTTGGATCACCCCGCTCCGGGCGCTTTCGAAAGACCTTTTCCGGAATATGGAAACAGCGGCGCTGGAAATGAACCTTACGTGGCGTGTCGGCATCCGAACCGGTGATACGGGCATGCGCGAGCGCAACCAGCAGAAAAAGCAAATGCCCGATGCGCTCATCATCACCCCGGAGAGCCTGCACCTGCTTTTCACCCAAAAGAATGCCTCCGAATTCTTCAAAAACCTGCATACCGTCGTGATCGACGAGTGGCATGAGCTCATGGGCAGCAAGCGCGGCACGCAGACGGAGCTCGCATTAGCACGCCTGCGCACCATCAATCCAGGTTTGCAAACGTGGGGCATCTCAGCTACGATCGGTAACCTCGAAGAAGCGAAGAAGGTGCTGCTCGGAATGAATTTCCCGGAAGAAAACGCTGTGATTGTCCGGGCCAATACCGAGAAAAAAATCCTGGTCGAAAGTATCATTCCCGAGCGAGTGGAGACGCTTCCATGGTCGGGGTATATGGGGATCAGGCTGGTGGACCAGGTTGTGGAAGTGGTGAACAAGAGCCGGACGACGTTGCTTTTTACCAACACCCGCTCGGGAACCGAGATTTGGTACCGTACCATTATTGAAAAATACCCTGAATTTGCGGGCATTATGGCATTGCACCACGCGTCGCTCGATCGCGAGATCCGCGACTGGGTGGAGGAAGCATTGCACGATGAGCGATTGAAACTGGTGATATGCACGGCAAGTCTCGATTTGGGCGTGGATTTCCGACCTGTGGATACGGTTATTCAGGTAGGCAGTCCCAAAAGCATTGCGCGGTTTGTGCAGCGGGCGGGGCGGAGCGGGCACCAGCCGGGTGTGGATAGCAAGATTTATTTTTGTCCCACGAATGCATTGGAACTGATTGAAGCGGTGTCGTTGCGAGAAGGCGTGGCGCAGAATATGATCGAAGACCGGCCACCGGTGGCTCACGCATTCGATGTATTGGCTCAATGGATGATGACTTTGGCAGTAGGCGAGGGGTTTGACGAGGCCGAGTTGTTCGAGGAAGTTCGCAATGCGTATGGTTACCAATATCTTAACCGCGAGGAATGGGAATGGCTTTTAGGCTACATCACCACGGGCAGCTCGTCGCTCACGGTGTATGACGAATACAAAAAAGTGGAGCGGGTAAATGGGCGCTATATGGTCACGAGCCGCCGCATTGCCCACCGGCATTTGCTGAGCATGGGCACCATTGTATCGGAAGTTTCAATGAAAGTAAAGTTGCAGAGCGGCAAATATCTGGGGTCGGTGGAAGAGTCGTTTGTGACGTGGATGAAAGCGGGCGACGTGTTTTTCTTTGCAGGAATGAGCGTAGAGTTCGTCCGTATCCATGAACTGACGGTGACGGTGAAAAAGGCAGAAGGCAAAAAGGGTTTCCTCGTGCGTTGGGCGGGCGGGCGCATGCCGCTATCGTCTCAACTTTCCGCATTCATCCGTGAGCGCCTTGCTGATGCCATTGAAAACCCGCATAAGGAGCTGGAATTGGCCAAAATGCAACCGCTGCTCGAATTACAGGCAAAGCGTTCGGTAATCCCGAAAACCAATGAACTGCTGATCGAGCAATGCGAAACACGGGAGGGATATCATATCTTTATATTTCCGTTCGAAGGCCGGCTTGTGCATGAGGGAATGTCGATTTTGCTCGCCTACCGTATCAGCCAGTTGCGGCCGATCACATTTTCGGTGGCGATGAACGATTACGGGTTTGAGTTGTTAAGTGATCAGTATGTGAATATCGCCGAAATTCTGGGTGAAACGGATCTTTTCTCGACCAAGCACCTGGTAGACGACATTTACCAAAGCGTGAACGCGACGGAGATGGCGAAACGAAAATTTCGCGAAATAGCAGCCATTGCCGGCCTGATGTTCCAGGGGTATCCGGGCAAGTATCTCAAAACGAAACAGTTGCAGGCTTCCAGCTCGTTGCTGTTCACGGTAATGAGCAAATATGAAGACGCCAATTTGCTCGTGAAGCAGGCATACCAGGAAGTTTTGACTTACCAACTTGAAGAAGTCCGCATGCGCGAGGCGCTCAAACGGATCGAGCATCAGAAAATAGTCATACAAAATACCGACAGGCCGACGCCATTTTCCTTTCCGATCATGGTTGACAGGCTGCGGGAACAATTAACTTCGGAAAAACTGGACGACAGGATCCAGAAAATGATCAAACAGTACGGGAATGCAGATTGAGATCAGAGGCAACCATTTTTTATTATTGACGCAAAGGGCCATTTTTTGGGAAGAAACGCAAACATTACTGATCGGCGACCTGCATTTAGGTAAAGTAACGCATTTCAGAAAAGAAGGCATCGCCATCCCGAACAACGCCGCCGCCAACAATTTTGAGCGGCTCAATGAGGTTGTACAGCAAACCGGCGCTACCCGTATCATCTTCCTGGGCGACCTTTTTCACAACCAATACAACTCCGAATGGGAAACGTTCCGCGAGTGGCGCGCCGAGCATCACTACATGGAAATGATCATCGTCATGGGCAACCACGATATTCTTCCGGTAAGCCTGTTGCTTGAATGTGATTTGCAGGTTTATGTAAATGATTATGAGGAGGATATATTCGTCTTTACGCACCATCCCAAAGAGCATTTCGATCCTGTAAAATTCGTCTTCGCCGGCCACGTTCATCCCGTTTTTACCTCCTACGGCAAAGGCCGCCAAAGCGTGCGGCTACCATGTTTTGTGATCGACAAGCACCAGGCGATTCTGCCAAGTTTCGGGGTTTTTACCGGCGGTTATCAAATGGGCCTCGCAGATGATCGGAAGATCTACATTACCACGGACACGAAGGTGTTCTCGGTTTGTTAGTAAGGTTGCATCAGTAACCTCTATCCGGAGCCCAAAATCATGTTTTTTCGTTCAGCAACAGCTCGCGGAGTGCGTCTTTAAATTCCTCATCAATACGCCTGCTAATCAAAAGTCCTCGAACGATCTTTTGAAATTCAAAGTCGGTAACGCTTCCACACAGTTAATGTCCATCTTGTAGCTAGATCCCGACTCTTCGATCTTTTTCTGAAACCGTTTCCATTCAGGAAAGTGGTGGGAATAATCTGCCAGTTCGAACTGGTCGAGTTCGTTGTAGTTGTTCAAAATTTCATCGGCCACTTCAAGGTCAGTTTCCGAGAAGACCTTCTTATTTACCTCTTGTTTTGTTTTGACATTGTGCCCGTCTAATGTCAGGTATTGATCAAAATAAAGGTTTTCGATTGATTGGACAGGCGTTTTACCTTCAATCATATCCTTAGTATTGGAGGGAACCGCTCCCCATTCCATGGCATAATGAGTGTCACCAGTTACTGTTCTCGCATATCTTCGGAGGTGCAATCGATTAACCAGCCAGATCAATTTAAGCGCTTTCATTTTGTTGATAGTGCCTTTATTGTATGCGGCGAAGTAGCTGATTAGCTGAACTGCTTTTTTGTAGTTATAAGTTTTCATGATGATAGTGCATAGTTACTAACAAGTATAATCTAATTTGAAGTCAGAAGAAGTGTCCTGATTTTGCATACTTGCAAATCTACGAGGCTACTTATCAGCCGTTGCATGTCAATAGTCAACCGGTTTAGGCTGCCCATGTCGAAGGGGGTGAGAGCCTGGATATAGGAGCAATTACGTCACCCAACCGCTACCTGTTTCGTAGAAACCTTCACCTCCAGATGCTGATTAATCGCCCTGATCAGCTCATCAGCTTTAAACGGCTTGGTAACGAAACCGCTGAAATTGCAAGCCACAATTTCAGGTGTGGTCTCGGCAAAAGTATCGGCGGTAAGCGCGATAACAGGCACGTTATGATGGCGCGGATATGAGCTGCGGATTTTCTTCATAGCCGTTACACCGTCCATCACCGGCATTTGAATATCCATTAGTATCAAATCGAAATCGTCGGTTTCGAGTGTGTGTAACACTTCCTTACCATTGTTGCAGATCACAAATTGGGCTTCCCATTTATTGAGCAGGTGTTTTAGCAAAATCTGGTTGGCGAGAATGTCTTCGGCAGCCAGAATGCGATAGCCTTTTAATGACAATGTCAGCGGCGCATCGGTTTTTTCCTCTTCATACGAAGTCCGTCCCCTACCAACCCGCAGCACCACAGTAAATGTGCTGCCTTCGCCTAGCTTGCTCCTGGCGGAGATAGAGCCGTTCATAAGCTGGGTGATTTTGCGGGTAATGCTCAAACCCAGCCCTGTACCGCCAAAATTGCGGGTTGCATTATTATTATGGGCTTGTGAAAAACTGTCAAAAATGAGATTCAAATTGTCCTCTGAAATGCCTATCCCTGAATCGGATACATCAATCTTCAGGTCGACGTTGTCGCCATGGTCTTCATCGAGGTGCACTGATACCTTTACAAATCCGCCTTCCTCGGTGAATTTAATGGCATTACCGATCAGATTAACCATGATCTGGTTGAGCCGGTAGGGATCTCCCATGACGATCTGCGGCACATCGCGGGCGCACTCGAAGGAAAAGTCGATCGACTTTTCCCTTGCGCGGATCTCGAAAGTTTTCATCAGATAACCCAGCTTCTCACGCAGGTCGAATTCGAAGTTTTCAAGCCCGAATTTACCCGCCTCGATCTTCGAAAAGTCGAGAATGTCATTTAATATAACCAGCAAATTATCAGCGGAATATTTAATCGTGTTCAAATATTGCTGTTCCTGACCGGTAAAGCCGCTCGAAAGAAGCAAGTCGGTAAAACCGATGATCGCGTTCATTGGCGTGCGGATCTCGTGGCTCATTGTCGAAAGGAAATCCGATTTGATCCGGGTCGCCTCTTCGGCGTCCTTTTTGGCCTGGATCAGTTCCCGCTCCGCAATTTTACGTGACGTAATATCGATAGCTGTGCCCAGCACTTCCTGGACCCGCCCTCTTGCATTTCTCTTAAATGGTACTTCACGTGTAATGATCCAGATTTCCGAGCCATTCTTATGTTTTAGCCGGAATTCTTTCTCGACCACTTCGGCATCCTTTACGTAGTACCGCATATGGTTGTAATGCTTTCGAAAAGTGTGCTGGTCTAACTCATTGATAATGAGTGCCAAACCTTTTCTGGTGTCGGTTTCCACCTCGTATTCCGAATAGCCTAATATCTTCCAGATCTGTTTGTTATGAAAAATATTAGTCCAGTTTTCTATGTCTATGACATAGATGATGTTAGGCGATAGTAAGGCAACTTTATTAATGAATTCCTCTTTTTCAGCCAATTCGTGCTCCGCTACTTCGCGGCCTTTCTCCATTTCGAGCATATGGCTCATAGTATGGAAGGCTTTCGTGAGCTTTTCGGAGTTGATCTCCGATTTGGGAAAGTAATCCAGCGCGCCAGCTTTCATCATCTCCACGGCAATGCGCTCGTCGCCATGTGATGTAAGCACGATCACCGGCAGGTGAGGCGCACGCTTCTTGACCGTTTTGAGCAATTCAAGCCCATTTGTCCTGGGTAATTGGTAATCGAGAAAAATACAACCTGGAGTCCAGACGTCAAGCATCCGGAGTGCTTCCTCGGCATATTTGCATATTCTGATTTCCCCCGTTTCAACTTGCGCCCTGCTGATCGCACGGCTTAGTTTCATGGCGTCAATTTCATCGTCTTCAACGAGCAGGATGGATAGGGGGCTCATATTGTGCTTAAGATTATAGTGGTGAAATGATGTTACTCAGGAAACTCACACAAAGTCCAATAGCTGTTTAGAGTGGATACCGCTGCTATAAACCGATCCATCGACAAAGGTTTGAGGATATAACCGGCCACGTTCAGATTGAATGCATCGATTTTGTCACTGTCTTCGTTGGAGGTGGTCATTACAAAAACAGACAACTTGCTGAGCGCGGGGTCCTGTCTGATCTCTTTCAGGAATTCTATACCGCCCATTTTAGGCATGTTCAGGTCCAGCAATACGATTTTTGGTTTCGAATATTCGGGATTTTCTGACCGGAGCAAGGTCAGGGCTTCAATGCCGTTGGATGCGACAACGAGCTGATTGGAAATATTGTTCTTCTTGAACGCCCGCTTGACATTCATCACATCTACTTCATCGTCTTCTACCAGTAATATGGTCATCGGAACAGGATTGGAAAAGGACATTTTATTGTATTTTGTTATTAATTGAGATGGGTCATTTGACATGCTCGATGTCCTTTCCTTCGTTTTTCGGCCAGGTGAAAAAGAACTTCGCCCCTTCGCCCATTACCGAGTCGATTCTGATTGTGCTATGTTTCTCGTCGAGGATTTTTTTAACAATGGCGAGCCCTACCCCGGTACTTTCCACTTCGTCGCGGGCTTGTAATGTCTGGAAAATGATGAATATCCGCTCATGAAACTCGGGGCTGATTCCCGGCCCATTGTCGCCTACGTAAAATTCGAACTGTGTCCCAAGGTCCTTCCAGCCAATGGTAATGTCGATTTCGGCCTTGTCGTTATATTTGATACCATTGGAAATCAGGTTTTGCAGAATTTGGGTTAATGCAATTTTCTCCGCCTCGATTTCTGTGCCTGCATTTCCTTCAATCTGGAATGTGAGCGGCTTTTTGGTACTGAATGATTCACACAATTCATCCACCAGATTCTTAATGAGAAACTTCTCTTTCACGGTCTTCATCCGTCCCGCCCGTGAGTAGGAGAGAATGCCGTTGATGAGGTTCTCCATCCGGTGCACGCGCCCTCGAAGTAACCTGAACTGGTCCTTAGTCTCTCCTTCAAGCATATCACCGATGTCTTCCTCGATCCACTCCGACAGGTTGTTGATAGCCCTTAACGGTGCCTTCAAATCGTGGCTTACCACATAAGCGAACTGGTCGAGTTCTGCATTGATGCGTTCCAGGTCGCGGGTATAGGATTGCAGTTTTGTTTCGGCTGTCACGCGCGCCGTGACGTCGGCAAGTGTGCCTGTGAAACCGATATGATCGTCATTGGCATAATAGGGACTTAATGAAATGCCCAGCCATTTTTCCTGTCCGTCGGCGGTAATCAGTCGCACGGTTTCTTCGTTGGTGTCGGTTTCCACTGTAAGTATTTCAACAAGCTTTTCCCTCGATTCGAGCGTCGCGAAAAAACCTGTAAAACTTTGCCCCAGGCTGGCACTCACCGGATAGCCGGTTATGCTTTCCCAAGCCGGGTTGAGGTAGGTGAAATTCCCCTCGCGATCCAGCTGCACGAGCACCTCGGAAATACTGCCTACCACTTCTTCGAGCCTCTTGCTCGTCAGCGCGGCCTCTTCGGTTTTTTCCTGTGCAATGCGGCTTAGCTCGCGGTTGGCTTTAAAAAGCTCGCCCGAACTTTGTTCCAAAATCAGCTCCATCCGCGCCAGGTCATCCTGGTACTCGGTATAGGCTTGATTTACAGTCAGTAAAAATTCTTGAATATCAGGATGTTCGGCAAGCTCAGGAGGCAATGATTTCCTGATTTGCCGCTTTAAGAGCCGGTGGTAGTTGGTTTCGGTCAGTTCCAGGGTTTGCATGGACATTATTCACGGAAAGTAGTGATCGTCATGGTCTGGTTATGCAGTTCGCACAGCGAGCCGCGGTTAAATGGCGCCAGTTCGCCATAGGAATAAAAGCCGGTCATAACAGGTCCATTCAGCACTTGCGAAACGCATTCGACTTCTTCTTCCACCATTTGTTTCAGCACCAGTTTACGTCCTACACAACTTACCAGAATCGCAAATTCCGGATTATTACCGAGGCCTCGCGCCGCCTCCTGGGCCGCCTCTTCCGCGCCGTTGATAAGCCGGTCGTTATTAGCTTTCATTAGCCGTACAAACGAACCTTCGGGGATATCGCCGGCAAACGTCAGGCTTTTTTCATCCTCGTTAATGCCCAAAATCGTCCGTACCACAGGCACACGGTCTTCTTTGTCCCGCATACTTAACGGAAACAGGAGCCCTGATGCCGGCAAGTCCTTCGCTTTTTCTCCCAGAAACGATTTATAAAGATCCAGCGCGGGCTGTCCGTCGATTTCATAAAGTATATTGTCTTTGGAACGGGTCACTTGTCTGTCGAGACCAAAACTGTCCCAACCACCGCGCGAACCGAAGCCGATCGAAAGTTTATCACCATAAAACCCAATTGCAGCCACACTTTCGGTCGCCACTTTTCCATCGGGTTCTATAATTATTGTACGGGAGAATTGCGAACCGTCGCCAGCCAGGCCACCCGTAATGGTCACTCCATCGGTTAATCCCTCCGACATGCCTTTTACGAGGTCGGTGCCGTTCACTTTCAGGCCGTCCGAAATAACGAAAACGTGTTTGAGATCTTTGGCTGAAAGCTTGGAAACCAGTTGCTTTCCAGCTTCGGAGCTATCGAAGCCAATGTCTTCGAGGCTGATCTTCGAGCTTTCGACGGCGACATGATCAAAAGCAATACCCGTAACGACCATAGAATGATTCTTTACCGATACATTGGCGATCTCACCGGCGGTGGAGCATCCCGAGAAAATGGCTTCGGGATATTGCGCTGCCAGATGCTCTGAAATGCCCGTAGTTTCCAGCAATTCCCTGTTGCCGAATATGAAAAGCAATTGCGGGGAAAACGAAAACGGGATTTCAGACGGCTTATCGGAATAGACAAACTGTTCAATCTGCATAAGTACAGGTGGTTGCGGCTTTTAATTCGATCTACAATTTACATAAAACTTTTGAGAACGAACTACTTTTACGCTTGGCACTGTACGCATACGGTAAATGGAAAACCACTACGAAATAGATGGGAATGAAATCCCTTTGATTTTGCGGAATAATTCTACTGCATAGAGGTCGGTCATGCCCGATACGAAGTCGAGAACGGTCTGGATCCTTGTATAGGTATCAGTGCTTTTTGTGATAAATTGTTTAGGAATAAGGTCTACCAATTTCCGTGTGTAATGCGAGTTATTGTTGAGATATGCAGGAATAAACTCTTCCAGCAGCCCACCCATTACCTTATAACCCGCCACTTCGATCTGCACCACGGATGAATAGTTGTAAATCTTTTGTACTGAAACCCGTGCAATCTCTTTCATAGCCGAACGGTGAGGTTCAGGAATGCGGTCGACCAGGCTGGCATTGAAATCACCATTCAGAATGGTCTGTTGTTCATTGATAAACAGTTCCGAACAGACGCCGATAAGCGTGCTGATTGATTTGGCGCGCAGCAGTCCGATTTTTGCATCGTCATCTTCAATCTCCGCAAGGCGTGCCGCCATCCGCGGATCGTTGCAGAGCGCGAGCAATAACGCTTCTACTTCCTGGTAAGAGAGGATTTTGAGCCGGTGTGCGTCTTCCAGGTCAATAATATTGTAGCAAATATCGTCTGCCGCTTCCACCAGGTATACCAGCGGATGTCGTTTATAAACCAGCGGCAAATCCGAGACCTGCGACTGGCCCAGCTCGTTGGCGATTTTCTTAAAACCAGCCTGTTCGGACTGGAAGAAACCATATTTTTTGGTATAAATATTCGCTTTCTGATGCCCGGCGAGCGATTCGCACGGATATTTGGCGATCGCTGCGAGCGTGGAGTAGGTCAATGCAAAACTGCCGTAACCCTTGCCGGCATACGGATGCGTGAGAATGCGGATGGCGTTCGCATTTCCTTCGAAATGGGTGAGGTCTGCCCATTGCACTTCGCTGACCTCACTTTGGTATTTCAAACCGTCATCATCTGTGAAATAATGCGAAATAGCGGCCTCCCCCGAATGCCCAAAGGCTGGATTACCGAGGTCGTGCGCGAGGCAGGCGGCCGACACAATATTCCCGATCTCGCTGATCAGTGGTAGTGTCTCATCGACGTGCTGATCATGGGTTTTTAAATGATTATAGAATATCCGCCCAAGCGATTTACCCACGCTGGCCACTTCCAGGCTGTGTGTAAGTCGGTTATGGACAAAAATGCTTCCGGGAAGGGGGAAGACCTGCGTTTTGTTCTGCAACCGGCGGAAAGGAGATGAGAAGATGAGCCGGTCGTAATCGCGCTGGAACTCCGAGCGCGCTTCTGCCGGATCGGCATTGTATTTGTCTTCACTGCCCCAGCGTTTCGCGGACAGCAGTTGTTCCCACTTCATCATATTGATTTCAAATAAACCGCAAAACTAATGGCTTTCACGGAAAAAATGACCGAAATGGGGTAATGTGGTTTTCAGGTAGAAACGGATAAGGAGCGGGCTTTTAACGAGATAATACACAAAGATTTATTTCAAACCGAAGCGATATGAAAAAGTTAGTCTGGTATTTCTGTTTAGGATTGATGATAGCCGGAATCGAAAGTCGAATAACTTTGGCCAAACCATTATTGAGCAGGAAAGTAACGCAAAATGACGACCAGCTCGCCCGCGAAATGCATACTGCGGTAACCGCGTTTTTGAAAACCCTGTCTGCCGAGCAGCGAAAAGAGACCGAACTTCCCTACCCCGACCTCGCCCGTTTCGACTGGAACTTCACGCCGCGCGCCCGCAAAGGGATTACTTTCAAAACTATGAACCCTGCGCAGCAAAAAGCTGCAATGGCGATGATCCGTGTGGTGCTCAGCCAGGAAGGTTACAGCAAAGCCGAGCAGATCATCGACCTTGAAAACGTGCTCCGCGTAGTCGAATCACGCCCGGCCAACGACACCTACCGCGATCCTGAAAACTATGCTTTCCTCGTTTTCGGCACGCCTGGGAAAGAGCCCTGGGGTTGGCGGGTGGAAGGGCACCATTTATCGCTGCACTTCTCGTCGGTCGACAATCAGATCACCTACACGCCCAGTTTTATGGGCAGCAACCCAGGTCAGGTCATGGCCGACGTGCCCCAGAAAGGCAAGCGCATCCTGAAAGCAGAACAAGATATGGCGTTCGAACTGCTCCACAGCCTCGATGCCTCACAGCTGGCAAAAGCAAATCTCGGTGCCAAAGCACCTAACGAGATATTTACTTCCAATGCAAGAAAGGCTTCGCTGGCTAAAGTGGAGGGCATTGCGATGGGCGAATTGAATGCGGCTCAAAAAGCGACATTTAAAAAACTCATCATGGCATATTTGCAACGCTACCACGTCACGCTCAAAAGTCAGCAGTGGGCCGAACTCGAAAAGAACGGCCTCGACAAGATCCATTTCGCCTGGCTCGGCGACCAGCAACCCGAAATCGGCACCGGCCACGGCCACTACTACCGCATCCACGGACCGACATTCCTCATCGAGTTCGATAACACGCAGAATGGGGGAAATCATATCCACTCGGTTGTGCGCGATTTGACGAGTGATTTTGGGGAGGATTTGTTGCAGGCGCATTATGAAGCGGGGCATAAGAAGTGAGGAAGTGCGCACGAGAGCTCGACGAAGAGACGGAAACAAAAATTCACATCCTGGCTATTTGGAATAGTCATCAGGATCCCGAACATTTGGAGTGGAAATTTTAAATATCAATGACTCCAACACCACACCGTTACTTCATTATCAACAAACCACCCAATATGGTTTCCCAATTCGTGAGCTCGGACGAGGTGCGGTTGCTGGGGGATCTGGATTTTGAGTTTCCGGAGGGGACGCATGCGGTGGGGCGGCTCGATAATCTTTCGGAGGGCTTGCTGATCCTGACTACCAATAAAAGAGTTACAAGCCTGCTGTTCCAGGGCGAAGTGCCGCACAAGCGTACTTACTGGGTGAATGTAGGCCATATCGTTTCGCCCGAAACGGTGGAATTACTGCGCAGCGGCATTCCTATCCGCATTAAAGGGGGTGTTTACTACACAACCACACCTTGCGAGGTGGAGATCATCGACCGGCCTGCAATTTTAAACAAACATCAGAACGAGACCCAATCCCATGTGCCGAATACCTGGCTCAGCATTACTTTGACAGAGGGGAAATTCCACCAGGTGCGAAAAATGGTGCGTGTGGCCAGGCATCGCTGCAAACGGCTGATCCGTGCCAGTATCGAGGATTTGGAACTGGGCGACCTGCCCTCGGGGGGCGTGAGAGAGATCGAAGAGGAGGAGTTTTTCAGGTTGTTGAAAATAGATAACTGGAAGTCACCGATTTCGGCCGACCGTTCAGCTAGGGAGCCGTCCATCGAAAATCCGGCACATTAGTTGCCGGCAGGATTAGTTTTAGCCTATTAGTTACATATCGGACTTCTAAACTGATCACGTCATGAACTTCATCGGAAACATCATCTGGCTTATTTTTGGCGGATTTGTCGTTTTTCTCGAATATATGGTCGCCGGGCTCGCCCTTTGTCTCACCATCGTCGGCATTCCTTTCGGCATTCAATGTTTTAAGATCGGGATCATGACGCTGTTCCCGTTCGGCCAGCATGTACGCGATATTCCGGGCGACTCGGGTTGTTTGTCCACCATTTTCAATATCGTCTGGATCTTCCTGGGGGGCATCTGGATTGCCCTTACGCATTTGATTTTCGGCATTTTACTCGCCATCACCATCATCGGATTACCTTTCGCGAAGCAGCATTTCAAGCTCATGAGCCTGTCGTTCGCGCCGTTTGGAAAAGAAATATACTCGTCATGAAAGCCATTGTCATTACCCAGCCCGGTGGACCGGAAGTATTGCAGCCCCGAGAAGTAGAAATGCCGTACCCGACTGGTTCAGAGGTGCTCATCCGGGTATTTGCCGCGGGCGTGAATCGGCCGGATGTTTTCCAGCGAAAAGGAAATTATCCGCCACCTCCGGGAGCGCCTCAGGACATTCCGGGACTGGAAGTAGCCGGGACGATTGAGGAAGTGGGCCCGGATGTAACAGCATGGAAGCCGGGCGACGCCGTATGCGCATTGCTTACCGGTGGTGGGTACGCGGAATACGTGATTGCGCAAGCAGGCCATTGCCTGCCCGTGCCCGAAAGTTTTGACCGCGGCGATCGCTTTGTAAAAGCCGCTTCGTTGCCGGAAACCGTGTTCACTGTTTGGCATAATGTATTCCAAAGAGGGCGTTTGCAGGCCGGTGAGCGGTTTCTTGTGCATGGCGGCAGCAGCGGAATCGGCATTACAGCCATTCAGCTGGCCAAGGTATTCGGTGCACAGGTTTTCACGACAGCAGGCTCGGATGAAAAGTGCAGTGCCTGCGATGCATTAGGCGCTGATATCAGCTTGAACTACAAAACTGCCGATTTTGAAGAACAGCTCAGGGAACTCGGTGCCGACGTGATCCTGGATATGGTAGGAGGCGATTACATTCCCAAAAACCTGCGTTTGCTACGAGAGGAGGGCCGTTTGGTGTTTATCAATACCATGAACGGTTCCAAGGTAAAAGGGCCCGACGAAGTGGATTTCGGACTGGTTATGCGCAAGCGGTTGACCATCACCGGAAGCACGCTGCGAAACCGGGATAACGCATTTAAAACTGCATTGACATCAGAGATCAGAACACAGGTGTGGCCGGTTTTGGAAAGCAGACAATTCCAGACGGTAATCGCACAAACGTTTCCGCTTGACGAGGCTGCCAAAGCGCATGCATTAATGGAAAGCAGCGATCATATTGGAAAAATCATTCTACTGAATGAATGGTCGTGAGCCGGTCGTTGAGGATCTTTGAAATCTGATCGGCCTGGGCGTACACCATTAAATGTCCGCCGTCTTTGATGACCATATCGGGCTTTACAATGACGATAGGGATCAGTTTATCGGCGGTTCCGTGAATGTGAAACAGGTTTTCCGCACGATCTTTTCTTCCCCAGCCACTCATCCGGATCAATGCCCATTTCAGGAATTTGCTGTCGGTATCATGCAGAATATCTTTGAGTAGCTTTTTTAATTCCGGCGTGTCGGCTCCAAAATAGCTGTACGTCAAGCGGTTGGCTGATTTCAGCGTCGGAGCCGATAGTGGCGAAAACAAAAAGAACCGGATCACTAACTGATAAAAACGCGAAAGCGGGACGCCGGTAGACATGCTCGAAATGAGCGTAACCTGCTGCGGACAAGCGACATCTGCGATTTCCGAGGCAATCACGCCTCCAAAAGACAATCCTACCAGCTGGAAGGGCTGCGACATGTCGATCTGCTTGCTCAAACGGGCTGCATAGTGCTGCAACGTTTCCCTTTTCAGCGGCTTGACCCACTTAATATACTTCACATCCAGCCTTGGATCGAGCTTCAATTTGGTAAAAACGCGCTCGTCGGCGCCGAGGCCGCTAATGAAGTAAACATTCATTTTTTTAGCCGCAGAATGTTCTTCCGCGCTGTCAATTCCACCGTTGGCCTCTAAGCCGGAAAATGAAAGTAGTGCCAATAGCAAGCAGGAGTTACAGATATTCGAAAACATAAATGGGTGCGTTCACTTCGAATATACGAACTCCTGCAAAAACGGTGCCCTGCTATCTGGCAAAATTAAACCGCACGCCTCCCATCAGCCAGCGGCCCGGCATGACCGACCCCAGCACGTCGCTGTACTGTTTGTCGAAAGCATTGTCGGCCTGGACAAATATCCCCAACTGCCGTTTTAGGAATGCATATTCGGCGCGGGCGTTGAGCAGGAAGTAATTTTTTGAAATAACCGCTTCAATGGCAGACGCTTCCCGCTCTGCACGTTTTTTATACAAACCAGTCAAACTCAATGAGAAACCGCCGATCTGGTAAATGGCCGAGAAATTGGCCAGGAATTTGGCGTGTGACGACAGGTAAAATGATTGAATCTGACTTTTATTGTCGCTATCAAGCCAGGTAAGGCCTGCATTGAAAAGCAATTTTTGATTGTCGGAAATCGTATTAGCGGATTGGATATCAAGCTCAAAACCGGTTGTATTCACTTCGGCGATGTTCAATGCAAGGCCGAATGTGCCGGTCGGCGAGAGGTTATCCTTACGCGGCATTTGCGCATATGGGGTTGTAACGTAGTCGATCAGATCTTTTTGGCGGCGCTGGAAGAATGTACCCGAAACTTTGAGCTGCGACGTCGCATTGCTCGTCAGAAACCAATCGGCCCCTGCTTCATAGCTGAATGAGCGTTCCGCTTTCAGGTCGGGATTGCCGACGCTGCCGCCGGTGACGAGTGTTTTGGCGTAATTGTTAAACCGCTCCGTAAAATCGGCGTCGCGGATAGTCTTGCCGGCGCTTGCCCGCAGCTGCCAGCTTGCTTTTTTGTAAGAAAGGTTGATTTGAGGTGAAGCTTCGGTGCCGATATGCTCCCGCCAATCGACGCGGACGGAAGGAGTAACCGTGAAATGCTCACCAATGCTTTGCACTACCGAAACGAAGGGCGCGAGCTGGTTCAAGGTATGGTTACCGCGGTCGTTGGAGGCGATATTGCGTTGCTGGAAGTTGATACCGGCAATCAGGTTGGCGCTTGCAGCAATGCCCTGCTGCAAGGTAGCCAGGCCCTGCCAAAGTTTCGATTTACTGCTATTGGCAATGGAATGTGGGTTGAACAAATAAGTGTCCTGCACCGATTTATAGCCCGCATCCACTGAAAAAGCCGTTTTGTTCTTTTGATAACCTAATCTTACCTGGTTCCACGACATTTTTACTTTCTCACTCGCCGTGTCCGATTTTAACACTGTATAGAAGTTCTGCGCTGCAAAATCGCGGTGGTCGTATGCGCTGCGAACGGCAATGTTCCAGTTGGGGGAAATGGCGTAGCTAAGCGACAATGAGGCTGTATTGTTGTGGAAATAGCCCTTGATGCCTCGTTGCTGCACACCGGAAGCATGGTTGGACAAATAGCCACCCGAAATTGCGAGCTTATTGCGTTGCACAAATGCACCCACATTCGCATTGAACGCGCCGTATTCCCCGGCGCCTAATGCTCCGTTCACCTGCGTTTTTTGCACCGGATCACCATCTGCATTGCCCGAAAGCCGCGCGGCAAAGGTTTTGGATATCACATGGATTACCCCGCCCACGGCATCCGAACCATACAATGCGGACGATGCGCCTTTCAGCACCTCGATGCGGTCGATTTCGGCGGGTGAAATGGGAATGTAGCTATTGAAATGGCCCGTATTCGGGTCGTTGAGACGGATACCGTCGAGAATGACCAGTACTTGCTGGAATGTGCCGCCGCGCAAAACGATGTCGCTTTGCGAACCCTGTGGGCCGCGGGTCTGGATTTCAACGCCCGGAACGTAGCGCAACAGGTCATCAATACTGTGCACGGGCAATTGCTGAAAATATTCGCCTTTAATGACGGCAATGTTCCGGCCGGTTTGCGAAGCGCGTTTTTCGATCAGCGACGAGGTGACCGTGACCGGGTCGAGCGATATTTCCTGGGCCAGGCAGAGCGTACCGGTCAGTAGCAAAAACAAGGTGGTGGCGATGTAATGTGGTTTCATAAAGGGGTATTGATTTCGATACAAAACTATTACCTTGCCGGACTGTATCCATGCTCCGGTTTGAATCTAATGAGTAGTCCGGTTGAAATTCCTTTTAAAAATGTGATCCTGCTGGATCGCCAGTCCGGCACGCCAGTTTACTTGCAGATCGCCCATCAAATGATCAATGCCATCCAGCGTGGCGTGCTAGTGACGGGTGTGCAACTGCCTGGTACCCGTTCACTTGCGGAAATGCTCGATGTGCACCGCAAGACCGTCGTTGCTGCCTATAACGAACTCGACGCCCAGGGCTGGATCGAGATGCTGCCCAACCGTGGCACATTCGTGACCCGGAAGAGCCCGGTAGTCCGGGGCAGCGCGTTGCCTGCCCATGTAAGTGATTTAAAACAATATCCCCGGCAGACGGGCTTTGCATTCGAAGAAAGTATGCTGCTCGACCGGCCCGTATCGCTTTCGCGTGTAGATTTGGAGTTTACCGACGGTCTTCCAGACGTACGCCTCGCACCGATGGACAAGCTGGCCAAAGCCTATTCCAGCGTTTTAAGAAGGAATAATAACCGAAAATACCTCTCTTATTCACACGTAGAAGGCAATATCTGGTTCCGCGAGCGGCTGGCGGCCTACCTCAACAATACCCGAGGCCTGCACATTGGCGCAGAGAATATTATTACGACCCGGGGCATTCAAATGGGCATTTACCTTGCTTCGACGCTATTGCTCAAAAAGGGCGACAATGTGGTGGTTGGGGATCTGAGCTATTATGTTGCCAATATGATTTTTCAACAGGCTGGCGCGAATATCCTTTCGGTGCCGGTGGATGACCAGGGCATTTCGGTAGATGCAGTGCGGCAGCTTTGCGAACACACGCCGATCCGGATGTTGTACATTACGCCGCATCACCACTATCCGACGACGGTTACCCTGAGTGCCGAGCGGCGGGTGGAGTTGCTGAATTTGTCCGTGCAATATGGTTTTATCATTCTCGAAGATGATCACGATTACGATTTTCACTACAACAGCAGCCCGGTGCTGCCGCTGGCGAGTGCCGATGGCGCCGGGATGGTGGTGTATGTCGGTTCATTCTGCAAAGCGCTGGCGCCCGGGTTGCGCTCCGGCTACCTGGTGGCGCCTCAGAACCTGATCCGCGAATTGGGAAAGATTCGGCGCATTATCGACCGCCAGGGCGACCTGATGATGGAACAGGCTTTGGCCGAATTGCTCGATGAAGGTGAAATTCAGCGACATATCAAAAAAGCTCAGAAAGTGTACCATCAGCGACGCGACCTGTTTGCGCAGTTGCTCGAAAACGATTTCCAGGCATTCCTTTCTTTCAAAGCCCCGCCGGGCGGCCTGGCGATCTGGACCGAGTGGCGGCGCGACGTGAACCTCATGCGCGTAAGCAAGGAATGCCTGCGCGAAAACTTGCATTTACCTCAAACATTGCTTTTCCAGACCGGCAGGCTCAGCGCCATGCGGCTGGGTTTCGGAAACCTCGACGAAAAGGAACTGCGCGAAGCCGCCGACATCTTGAAAACCGCATTGGAAAAGACAGCCTGATCCGCCTGCGCCGGGTTGGAATGCTGATTTATTCAACTAATTTGGGATAAATTCCTATTCGTGCATTTCAACCTGACTGCCGCATGAACAAACGTACTTTCATCAAAATTTCATCCGCATTAATGACGGCTCCATTACTTTCTCCGCTGGCCGGCTGGGCTAATGCCGACAAGCTCCGCAACTGGGCAGGCAACCTCGAATACAGTACCGAAAAATTGGATTTAGGCAAAAACGTCCAGCAGGTCCGCGATCTGGTGAAGAAGTATCCCAAACTGAAAGTGCTCGGTACCAGGCATTGTTTCAATGACATTGCCGATACAAAAGACCAGTTCATTACGATAGTCGGTGCCGACGAACAGATCGATCTGGACACCAAAAACAAGACGGTGACCGTCAATGGCGGGCTGAAATACGGGCAATTAAGCCCTTACCTGCATCAGAAGGGATTTGCATTACACAACCTGGCATCGCTGCCGCACATTTCAGTGGCGGGCGCGTGCGCCACGGCCACGCATGGTTCGGGCGAGAAAAACGGAAACCTGGCTACGGCGGTAACGGCTATGGAAATGGTGACGGCGGAGGGCGAAGTGGTCAATTTGAGCAGGGAAAAAGATGGAGAAAAATTCAATGCGGCGGTAGTGCATCTGGGCGCATTGGGGGTCATTACAAAATTGACGCTTTCGGTGCAGCCGACGTTTTTGATGGGGCAATATGTGTATGAAAACCTGCCATTAGCCCAACTGAAAGCGCATTTTGATGAAATAGAGTCAAGCGGGGACAGTGTGAGTTTATTTACAAACTGGGCTACCGACGACATTACCGAGGTGTGGGTGAAGTTCAAAACAGGCCAGGGTCAGCCTTCGGGAGCGAAAGAGTTTTTCGGGGCGAAACTGGCCACCAAAAACATGCACCCGATCCCGGAGCTTTCGGCCGAAAACTGCACCGAGCAAATGGGTGTGCCGGGGCCCTGGTACGAGCGGATGCCGCATTTCAAAATGGGTTTCACGCCCAGCAGCGGCAAGGAATTGCAGACGGAATATTTTGTGCCGCGCAAAAATGCAGTGGACGCTATCCTGGCGATTTCCAAATTGGGCAGTCAGATCAGCCCGCATTTGTTCACTTCCGAGGTGCGGACCATTGCGGCCGACAACCTTTGGCTGAGCCCGTGCTACAAGCAGGATTCGGTGGCGATCCATTTCACCTGGAAGCAGGATTGGCCGGCGGTGAGCAAGTTGCTGCCGGTGATCGAGAAAGAGCTCGCGCCGTTCAACGCGCGGCCGCATTGGGGCAAACTGTTTACCGTTTCACCGGGAATACTCGAAAAACGGTATGAAAAACTGCCCGAATTCAGGGAGCTGGCGGCGCAGATGGACCCGAAAGGAAAATTTCGCAATGCATTCCTGAATTTGAATGTGTTTGCGAATTAAATCACTGCGTGAAGCGTTTACCTAGATGTGACTCATCTTCCATAAGTAAACCAAATACTTCTGATGGCTACCAAAATGAAGGCATTACCACCCGCGAGCGTGGAACTGACTGCCGACAAAATTACCGAGTTGTATATGCACTACTGCCTGGAAAACCACAAAAAGCCGGAATCGGTGTACCTGTTTTGCAAGCAGCATGGTATGGTGGAAAAGGAATTTTATCAATTCTTCACTTCCATCGATTCGCTTGAAAAACGCGTTTTTGTGAGTTTTCATAACCTGGCCGTAAACCTGATCAATCAGAGCGGCGAGGTACATGGCCTGGGCTTCCAGGAGAAGCTTCTGACCTACTATTTCACGCTTTTTGAAATCTTCACCGCCAACCGCAGCTATGTGGTTTTTGCATTGAAAGAAGACAAAAACAGGTTGAGCGGCATGCTGAAACTGAAAGAATTCAGGAACAGCTTCAAGGCATTTGTCCACCAAATCAGCGACGGATACCTCAAAACCAGGAGCGAACGCATTCGCAAAGCGCAGCAGGATGCACTGGAAGAAGGCGCGTGGATCCAGCTTTTGCTTACATTGAAATTCTGGCTCGATGATGAATCTGTAGGTTTTGAGAAGACGGATCTCTATATAGAAAAATCTATCCGGGCTACCTTTGACCTGATCGATACGACGCCACTTGAAAGCGTGATCGATTTTGGAAAGTTTCTCATTAAAGAAAAAATGAAGTAAGGAATGGAGACAATTGATAGCATCCCTACTTCCAAAATACGGCGTGCCACCCGGCTTATTTCAACAGGTGTTAAGATTGGGGGGAATTATTTGAAATACTACGGCGAGAAAATCACGAGTCCGGAAACGGCCCGGGATAACCTCAACAATAACAATGCCGAGGATATTTACGATAGCCTCAAAAGCCTGAAAGGCAGCGCGTTGAAGTTGGCGCAAATGCTGAGCATGGAAAAAAACTTCCTGCCGCAGGCTTACGTCGAGAAGTTTTCGCTTTCGCAATTTTCTGTTCCCCCGCTATCGGCCCCGCTGGTAGTGAAAACGTTCCGGAAATACTTCGGGAAATCACCGCTTGAACTGTTCGATACGTTCGATCCCAATGCGATCAATGCGGCCAGCATTGGTCAGGTGCACAAGGCGACGCACGAAGGCAGAGAGCTGGCCGTTAAAATCCAGTATCCCGGCGTGGCAGAAAGCATTTCGTCGGACCTGGCGCTGGTGAGGCCGATCGCTATGAAAATGTTCAATATCCAGGCTAAGGATTCGGACAAGTATTTTAAGGAAGTCGAAACGAAACTGACCGAGGAAACGAATTACATTCTTGAAATAGCGCAGAGCAGCGAAATTGCCGAGGCTTGCAGCCATATCCCGAATCTGCGTTTTCCGAAATACTATCCGGAATTTTCGTCCGAGCGGGTGATCACGATGGACTGGATGGAAGGAAAGCACCTTTCCGAGTTTTGTAAAACCAATCCTGAGCAGGAGGTGGCGAACAAGATTGGCCAGGCATTATGGGATTTTTACATGTTCCAGGTGCATCAGTTACGCAAAGTGCACGCGGACCCGCATCCGGGCAACTTCCTGGTAGACGAAAACGATAACCTGATCGCCATTGATTTTGGTTGTATCAAGGAGATTCCCGAAGAATTTTATATTCCCTACTTCGAACTGGCCGAGCCGGAAAACCTGAATAATCCGGCGTTCTTCCATGCCCGATTAGTTGAGCTTGAAATTCTCACGGATAAGGATACGAAAGCGGAAACCGTTTATTTCTCGACCCTGTTCAAGGAAATACTCGCATTACTTACCCAGCCATTCCATGCGGAGACGTTCGATTTCTCGGACGAAGAATTCTTCCTGAAACTGGCTGCATTAGGCGAGAAATATGCCAACGACAAGGAGCTTCGCAAAATGAATATGAACCGCGGCTCCAAGCACTTTATTTACATTAACCGCACATTCTTCGGGCTTTTCAGCCTGTTGCATGACCTGAAAGCGGTGGTGGATACCCAGCAATTTGTAAGCTGACATCCATAACGACCAGTCGTGAAAACTTCACGACTGGTTTTTTTCTTCTCTATCCGAAGCTCCGGCACCGGGCGCACCGGCGGCAGGCCTTTTCAGGTTCACAAAACGAAACAGATTGTTGTTGGCCTGCTCGGGCGTTTGATCGCCCAGTAAGATCCCCCAGGGTTCCAGTCCTTCTACGCGATCAAAGACGACCTTCATCATCGCAATGGCCGGAATCGACAAAAACATACCCGACAACCCAGCCAGCGCGCCGCCCACCAGCACACCTACGATCGATACCAATGCATTGATCCGCACTTTTGAGCCAACGATAAACGGCACGAAGAAGTTATTATCGATCACCTGCACGACAATAAAAATGCCTACCACACCCAGCAGCACATCAATTTCCGGGTGGCTGATAAAAGTTACCATTACCGCCAACGCCGTCGCAACTAACCCGCCAATGTAAGGCACCAGGTTCAGAATAGCGGCCATTACGCCCAGCAGAATGGCATACTGCACATTCAGGACAAGCAAGCCTACTGAATTGAGCACGGCCACAGCGGTTGTTTCAAGCAGTAACCCTACCATATAGCTCTGGATAATGGCTTTGATCTCTCCTAAGATTTCGAGCACCCGCTGCTTGTGTTCTTCTGCGAATAGCACCACGGCGAAATGGAGCAGCATTGCCCGGTAATAAAGCAGTAAAAAAGTATAGATCGGGATTAATATCAAAGTTCCAAGTGGCCCCGTCACCGCGCCCAGCGTTTCTGGCCCCTGAAAAGTTTCAAGCGTTTTGCTCTGCGCATTTTTCAGATATTCGGCCTGCTGACGGTAGCTCACGCTATATTCACGCCGGATCCACCGGCGGGCATCGCGGTAAAAGTGATCGATATTCCGTTTCAGCTTCGGCCATTCATCGGAGAAATCCGCGAGTTGCATGGAGATCAACACCGTTACCGCCGACACCACCAACACAGCAAGCAGCAATGCGAGGGTAATCGCCATCAGTTTGGGAACGCCCAGCCGGATCAAACGCTCTTCCAGCGGCCGCAGCAACACCGCCAGCAAACCCGCAAGCGCCAGCGGAACAATAATGTCCTGCCCCAGATAAATCGCCACCATAATGATACCGATCGCCAGAAGGGTAAGGGAGAGTTTTTGATAGAAGGGTGGGGTAGAGCTTTCCAATGGATAATGCGATTTGGCCGACTGCTAATGGATTTTCTGAAATTTTAAATTCTTTTCAGATTTTTCAAAATTTTAATTCCAAACACACACACGCTTATTCGCGATGGTTGTTATAGCCTACAAGAAGGTACGTGATTTCGGGAAAGAGCATCCACATTTTTTCGAGGCGCTTGACAACTGGTATTCGGTGGTTGAGAAGGCCAACTGGCGTAGTTTTCATGATGTTAAGAATGTATTTAATTCTGCTGATGCTGTTGGAAGAAATTTGTACATTTTCAACGTGCGTGGCAATCAATTGAGAATTGTGGTTAGAATTGTGTTCCGGGTTCGGACTGTTTTTATTAAATTTATTGGTACACATGCCGAATATGATAAGCTTGACCTGAGGCGACTATGAAAAAAGAACTGAAATACGAGACGGAAGCTGCATACGAAGTTGCAATGGAAGAAATCGAGCGGCTTATGGATAGGGGCGAGGAAAATTTGTCGGAAGAAGAGCTCAATACTTTGGAGACAATGGCCCGGGCGGCGCAGGCATATGAAAAAGACCACTATTATATAGAGCCACCGCGGACCCTCGAAGGCATCACTGAACTCCGCATGTATGAATTGAAGCTCAAACAGAAAAATTTGGCAAAGACCCGATAAGTCAACCCAACCTTTTCCCCAAGCACACACTCCGCGATTCGTCTGGGAAATCTCCGAAATGTGGGATGTGGGTATATCCCAGTTTCCGGTACATCGCAATGGCTTCCGGTTGGCCGGTACCGGTTTCTAATATAGCAGTTTGGTAGCCCGATTCACGGCCCCATGCTTCCAGTTCTGCGGCGACCGCGGAGGCGATGCCTTTCCCGCGGGATGTCGGTTGGACGAACATTCTTTTCAATTCAATGGTCGTGCCGTCGTGGGGTTTGAAGCAGCCGCAGGCTATGGCGACGCCGTTTTCGTAGGCTAATACAACCGTTGGCAAGCCGGTAATGCGGTTGTATTCTTCGTAATCTTCCTTGTTGGTGTTGTAAATGCGGCAGAGTTCGGTGTCGAGCTGGTCTGTGAGGCGTTGGAAATCGGGGTTGTCGCTGTTGGTTCGGATGATGTCGGGCATTGGCGTCGGTAATGTTAGCGGTCGAGTTTGCGAAGATAGGCATTTGCGTTGCTGATGTGCATTTGCCGTTTTTCTTCCGGCATTTGGTCGAAAGTCCTGATGAGCATGCCCAGGCGCGGGTTGCGGAGGAAAAATTTCCGGTATTTGTCCATAAACCGCCAGAAAAGGCCGTCCCAGGTTTCCTGCCATTCGCCTTTGGGAAAATCACTCATTTTCATCAGGTAATTGCTCCCGCTGATGTACGGTTTGGTAGCCATCAGTCCGCCGTCGGCAAACTGGCTCATCCCGTATACATTAGGCACCATGACCCAATCGTAAGCATCGATAAAGAGCTCCATAAACCAATGGTACACGTCATCCGGGTCGATTTCGCAAAGTAACATGAAGTTGCCCAATACCATCAGCCGCTCGATATGGTGGCAGTAACCCGTTTTCAGCACCTTTCGGATCACGATGTCGACTGGTTCGATGCCCGTGCCCGCATTCCAAAAATTTTCGGGCAGCTTGCGTGTAAATTGCCAATAGTTGCGTGTGCGTTGCTGGCCACCTTTTACCTCATATACACCTCTGATAAATTCCCGCCAGCCGATAATCTGCCGCACAAAACCTTCCAGCGAATTGAGCGGAATGCCGTTTTCTTGTGCGTAGGCAAGCGCTTTTTCGATCACCTGCGCCGGCGTGATCAGGCCGGTATTGAGGGCAGGCGTAAGAATGCTGTGATGCAGGAAATGCTCCGACGACACCATTGCATCCTCGTAAGCACCGAAGTCGGCGAAGCGATTTTCGAAAAATTGGTCGAGCCAGGCACGGCCTTCCGCCGAGGTCATGGGGAAGCGGATGTCGTTCGAAATTTCGCCATAGTTCTCCGCGAAGTGTTTTTCAACATATTCCTTCGCTTCTACCCAGGCCTCGGACCGCTCTGGAAAGCGGATTTCGGGTGGTTGTTGTTTTTTGGGGTATTTCAAACGGTTTTCCGTATCGAAGCTCCATTTTCCACCGGCAGGTTCGCCATTCCGCGACATGAGAATGTCCCGCTTTTTGCGCTCCTCCATGTAAAAATCAGCCAGGAAGTACCGGCGGCGGTTCATGAAATACGCATCCAGATCATCCCGTGAATTCAAAAACATGGGTGTCGGATATTCGACCAACCCGACTGTTACCTCGGCAGCACTTTTACGGAGCCGTTGGGAAAGCCAGTCATCGCTAACATCGGCATAATGGATTTCAGTAATACCCTTTTTTGCCAGGTAAGGCACCAGTTTCCGCACATCCGAATGCATTTCCATTGCCTCCACATATTCCACCGCGATTTGATGTTCTTCCAGAAACGCCTTGTAGTTTTGCATCGTTGCCCGGTGAAAGAGCAGTTTTTGTTTGTGGAAATGAAATTGCTTGAAAAAAAGAGATTCTTCCACCATAATCACCGGCCTGTCCCTGGCCATCGCAGGATGTTTTTGGAACAACTGATGTGGGAATACAAGCGTGACGGCTTTCATAACTCTTCGAAATCTATCCAATGAAAATGCGATATATCATACAAGCCTTCCTTCTGCTATTTTTAACCGCTACGGCCTTCGCGCAAAACGGCTTTAAAGTCGTGCCATTAGGCGTGAAAGGCGGTACGATGGACGGAAATCTTTCCGCGTACATGGTCGCGCCTGCGGGTTCGGACGCATACGTGTGCCTTGATGCCGGCACGGTGAGCAATGGGATAGCGCGGTCAATCCAGGAAAAGGCCTTTAATGTCTCTGTGGAGACGGTTTTGAAGCAGTATATCAAAGGCTACCTCATTTCGCACCCGCATCTCGACCATATTTCCGGGATGATCATCAACTCGGTAGATGACACCGTCAAGCAGGTTTATGCCATGGGGCACAGTATCGAGGTCATGAAGACGCATTACTTCAACTGGCAAAGCTGGCCGAATCTGGCTAACGACGGCCCTGCGCCTGCATTGAACAAATACCGCTACCAACTCCTGGCCGAAAATGCGGAAGTTGGGTTGGCTGGCACTGAAATGGCCGTGCAGGCCTTTCCGCTAAGCCATTCAAAACCGTACTCGAGTACGGCCTTTCTCGTGCGCTTCCGTGATGCTTTTATTTTGTATTTCGGTGACACCGGGCCGGATGAAGTGGAGCAAACGGATCTTATGAAGCGGGTGTGGACGGTTGTTGCGCCGTTGGTGAAAGCGGGAAAACTGAAAGGTATATTTTTGGAGGCATCTTATCCCAATGCGCAACCTGACCGGCATTTGTACGGGCATTTGACGCCAAAATGGTTGATGCAGGAGTTCCAAACATTGGCAAGCCTCGCAGGAAAAGCACATTTGAAAGACCTGAATGTAATCGTCACGCACATCAAGCCCACTGGAAATAATGAGGCAACCATCCGAAAAGAGCTCACCGGCGCAAACGACCTGGGCCTGCATTTGATTTTTCCCGAACAGGGTGTGCCGCTCTATTTGAAATAACGTCCCAAAGTAAAGGCGGGTGTTGAAGCCCGCCTTGTTGCTATTTGAAAAGTTTTACTTGCCCGCTCTCAATTCTCGGGTCGAATGGAACTTGTAAGTCCAGTCCCAGCTCTTGATTGAGTTTTTGGATGAGGTAAGATGAAAGTAATGGCGATGCTTCTTCGTGGTTCTGATGCACGAAGAAATAGATATTTTGAATGCCTTCTTCGATCCAGATTTTCAATCGATCGAGCCAGTTGTCGAGACGGGTGTAGTCCGAATCGACATTCGCGCCGTTGTAACGGATGAAGGCCGTAGGGGTGGTGAGCCGCATGTGTAGCAGGTCGCGCCGCCCGGCCGAGTCGGTAACAATGTGGGAGATATTCTTCTTTTCCAGCACACTGTACAGGTCTTCGGCATTGAAGAGGGTGGGGTCGTACCAGCCGGTATGGCGTAGTTCGAGGGCGAGCGGAAAGCCGGATGGCCATCCTTCGAGGTAGGCTTTCAGCACTTCCCAGTTTTTGGGGCCGAAGTTGTCGGGCATTTGCAGGAAGAGCATGCCGAGTTTCTCCTGCAAATGGGCAATGCCGTCAAGAAAGATATCCGTCGGCTCTTTCGCATCTTTCAACCGCTTCCAATGGCTGATTCCCTGATGCAATTTGGGGAAAAATTTGAAGCCTGCCGGTGTTTTGGTGTACCAGGTTTCAATTGTTTCAACGGGGAAGTTGCTGTAAAAAGTCGCATTCAGCTCGATGCTGTTGAACTGGGTCGCATAATACGCCAATTCGTCCTTGGTTCCTCTTGGATAAAACCCTTTCAAATCGGTCTTATTCCATTTGGCGCATCCGATGTAGATTCCCGGTTTTGCCGCGGTCTTTACCGCATTCAAAATCTCCTTGTTGGCAGGAGCGTCGGCCGGTAGTTTGAAATCTATATCATCGGGATTGTCAACTTTTCCGAATTTCATAACTGGCTAATTTAGATGAATATATAATGCAACCGGCAAGCAATGATAGCTTGTCAGGTCAGGAGGTTATCTTCCGAAATCGTCCTGCACACGTACGATATCGTCTTCGTCGGATGGGTTCGATGGATCGGTATGCTGCCAGATCTCGGCCACAAATCCCCATTCATTCACACCGACAAGTCGGTGGCGTTCGCCTTTTTTGAGATTGATAACGGTGCCGATCGGCAGTTGCTGCAATTCTGTTTCTTGGTCTGTATCGCTGATCACGATCCCTGCATTCCCTCCGATCACTTTCCAGATTTCGGCGCGGCGATGGTGATATTGCCAGGAAAGACGTTTGTTCGGCGCTACCACAAGGATTTTGGGGCTCAGCTTTTCATAACCGGCAAAATCTGCAAGCGACAAATGCGGGAAAAATGTGGATATGAATTGAGGGGCCTGGCTTTCGTCCAATACAAAAAAACCACCCCACGGACGGGAATGGTCCTTGCTTACAACGGTGAAACCCTGTTGCTCTATGAACTGCTGCACGTTTTCAAAAACCTCGTTTTTATCGGCATCAGCCGTAAATGACTGTATCATGTTCGGGATTAATTAGTAAATCAGTGAGTTTCAAAATTAGGATAAAAAACAAAAAGATGCCCCAAAATATTCAGGGCACCTTTTGAATTATATCTACTAATTTATACTATTTGTCCCACCATACTTTCGTGGTGAATTCGTCGGGCAAAGTAGCACCTGTCTGATAATTCGGGTTACCTGCCACTTCGTTGGTCGGATAGCGGAGTCTTACGGGAATGGTTCCATTGGTTACATTGCCTGGGTAGTTGGTGGGCGTCAGCTTGGGAAAGCCGGTTCTGCGCCAGTCGTTCCATGCTTCCCACCAGTTGAAGAACTTGTTCACCCACATTTGCTCTCCGATCATCTCCAGTGCGGGTTTAGCAGTGCCATAAGGGTAGGTAGTGAGGTAGGCAGCTACGGCAGCGTCCGAAACTGTCAACGACGCATCGTACGGCGTGTACATTTGCATGGATGCCTTCACACCCGCATCATAATGCGATTTAGCCGTTCCGGCGATACCACTTCCGATTTTCCGCTCAATTGCTTCTGCCAGAAGGAGCTCCACTTCGCCATAGTTCATGATCATGTAAGGATCGGAGTCCTGCAACATTTTCGTATTGATTCTGGAATACGTTTTCGAAACATCGACGGTCTTTCCTTCCAGCTTGTCTAGCATTGCCTGATCGTATCCATTAGGCATCCCCTTTTGTTTAACCGGGTCGGTAATGACAGTGTCGCTTCCAATTCCGCCACTGATAATCATCAAACGAGGATCGTCGTCGGTAGCCACAGCCTGGTTTGTGCCCTTCAGGTAGTTTACCAGCGTAGCACTCAGATAGGTAGGCTGACCGCCATCACCCGGGTCAAAGGCGCGGGATATACCGTTTTGGTTTACCCATTCGCTTGGGCCGTCCGCCATCGCAACCCATACATTGTCTGCATTACTCGTAAAGACGCCGCCCGCAGCAGCCTTGGTTACATAGGTAGCCGCTTTTGCCGCGTCGGCATTGGAGATGCGCATTGCCAGGCGCAGCATTAATGAATATCCCCATTTTTTCCATTTGGCGATGTCGCCTTTGTAAATGAAATCAGCCGCAGCAAAGCCGTCATCGGGATTAGAAGTACTCAAAGCGGCGGAAGCTTCATCCAGTTCTTTCAGCAGGTCGGCATAAATGGCATCTTGCGAATCATATTTTGGAAAGAAAATTCCTTCAATTCCCTTGTTGGCCTCGAAATACGGCACATTACCGTAAAAATCGGTCAGTCGAGCAAAACTGAATGCGCGGATAATTCTGGCCGCGTTGCGCATATTAGTGTATTTACCTTCCGCAAAACCTCCCGGACCCGACTGTTTTAAAATTTCAGCAATATTTTTGAGCTGATCATTGTAGGTAAATTCAAACGGAGCCGCATTGGTCTCTGCATTAACGGTGTATTTATCGCCCGGGGCGATACCGCCGCCTGAGTTTGCCAACTGCTGAATGGCGTAAGCGCACATCCCAATGTTCGTCCGCCAGTCAATGTAGCGGTTATCGCCAGTGGAGCCGTTAGATGCGATGCCTAGTTCGACCGAAGTAAAGATGAAGTTAAGATTTACCTGGTTCAGCGCCTGCGGGTTGATGTTCAGGTCGTGCAATTCTTTGGTATCACACCCGGTCACCAACAATACAGCGAGTCCGTACTTCATATATTTTTTCAAATTTTTCATTTTTCAGAAATTAGAATGTTGCTCTCAAATTGAAACCATAGCTGCGTGTCGAGGGGAATCCGAAATAATCGAAGCCCTGCGAGTTACCATTCGCATAATTTGATTCAGGATCAATATTTGGCGTATTCTTGAACAAAATAGCCAGGTTACGCCCCACAAACGACAATGTCAGGTTTTGAAGGGGTGTCTTGTTAAGGAGCTTTTTAGGGAATGAATATCCAACAGTAAGCTGTCTCAACTTAATGAACGACGCGTCGTAAAGGTACATGGTGGTTACCGCGTTGTCTCCCTCGCCTCCCACGGCACCCCAGTAGTTGAATGCTTCCTGAGGAGTTAGTGTTTTTGTAAAAGGCTTATAATCGGTTCCTTCCTGCGTCACTCCGGTTACTGTAAGCGGTGCTTCGCCCTCACGGCCTTTCAGGGAGTTTTTGCTCAATCCCCACTGATCCAATCTCATATTTGTTCCGGAAAGAAGATCACCTCCCACTTTGAAGTCTACCAGGAAAGAAAGGTCAAATCCTTTGTAGTTGAATGCATTGGTTACACCTCCGGTCATTTTCGCAATACCATTTCCAATGGGCTGATATCCCGGAGCGCTAACCGGACGACCGTCTTTATCAAATACCGGCTGTCCATCAGGAGACATTTTCTGTACACGTCCGGTGATTACACCGAAAGGCTGACCAACGATATTTTTGATAAAAGCATTTTTGGTTCTCGGCTCATCCATCACCAGTTCGTTTGTTCCTTCGATCAGTGACTTCACCTTGCTATTGTTTTTAGCCAGGTTTACGGTAAGATCCCAGGTCAGGTTGTTGGTTTTAAGCGGGGTGGCGGATAACAGAAGTTCTAAACCGCGGTTTTGTAGTTTACCCAGGTTGACCGAGGTGCTGCCAAAGCCGGAAGCTCTCGAAATGGTAGCATTCAAAATGTCGTCCGTGGTTTGCTGGTCGTAATAAGTGAAGTCGATACCCAGCTTGTTATTGAAGACCCTGAAATCAATACCGACTTCCGTTTCAGTCACCGTCAGCGGTTTCAGAGCGGGGTTGGGTATGTTTCCGCCATTGCCCATTGCCTGGGAGAATGAGGCCATCGGAAGCGTAAGATGCGGGTTTCCGTTCAGGGAGTAGGTAAGATTGTTCTGGTAGGCATCGATGGTAACATTACCTACCTGTGCCCATGATGCTCTCACTTTACCGTAGGATAGCCATGACGGAAGTCCTTTAAATGCATCTGAAAAGACAAAGCTACCTCCGATCGACGGATACAGGATGCTGTTTGTTTCAGGATTAAGTACCGAGAACCAGTCGTTCCTTGCAGTTGCAGTGATGAACAGAAATCCATCGTATGACAATTCCGCTGATCCCAGAAGCGAGTTGATACCGCTTTCTTTGGGCTCGTAATTGAAGGATTTGTCTTTAACGTTGTTCAAAGCAGGAAAGAACTGGACATTAAATCCATTGCCGTACACATTCACATATTCATATTTCCTCCTCATCCTGTTGCCGCCTACAAAAGCCGTGAATCCGATTTTTCCGAATTCTTTGTTTGCACCAATGGTGTACTCGGCATTAAGCTCGGACACGTCCCAGTTTCCCAAACTTCTGGCTCCGCCGCGCTGGTAGCCGGTACCTTCAGGTGTGAGGCTTTCCGCCCGTCTGCTATATTTATCCAAGCCTACGCGCCCCTGGATGAAGAGCCAATCGGTCAACTGGTATTTTAATTGGCCGGAAGTAATGATCCTGTTTTTCTGGTCGGACTTAATAAACTGATAAGCAACCCAATAAGGGTTCTGGCCCCAGTTGTTGTTAGCTTGCTGCATTTCTTCTCCAACCGATTTTGGCTTGGTTACTCCCCATATGCCAAGGCTTGCAGCGTCGGTACCTGACGGAATCGCACCCGGTTTCAAAGGATCTCCGTAATAATCAAGCACATTCATGTCGCCCGGTATTCTCCAAACGGCTTGAATGGCATTACCCGGAGAGTCTGAAACGTTCGGTCTGTTTTTTGCTTTTTCTTCGGAATAAAGGACCTTGGCATCGAGGCTCAGCCTTTTACCAAATTTCGCCTGGGTTGATAATGAGAGGTTAATCCTGTCAAAGCCGGAGTTTGGAATAATGGTCGTGCTTTTCAAATTGGTAACCGACGCACGGAAATTCTGTGTTTCGTTTCCACCTGAGAATGCAAGATTGTTTGTAAATGCGTGACCAGTTTTGAGGTAACGTGAGAAATTGTCCCCTGCGTAAGAATATGGGTGCATTTTTCCATCAAAACCGACGACCTGGCTGTTGTCAAATTTAGGCCCCCAGGAGTCGTCACCCCACTCGTAAGCCTGGTTCTGGTTGGCAGGTTTGGTTGCAACGCCACTTACATAGCCGCCTGCTCCATACGAGTGTTGAAGGTCCGACAGATCATTCAGTTTTTCAAATACATAGTTAGAACCAAATTCTACACCGATACCTTTTCTCTTCGTTCCGCGTTTGGTGGTCACGTTGATAACCCCGTTGGCAGCGCGTGATCCGTAAAGTGCGGCTGCATTCGCTCCTTTCAAAACGGTAATTGACTCAATGTCGTCCGGATTAATGCTCGACAATCCGTCACCTTCGTCAGAACCTCCCCACAGACCGGCCTGGCCGAAATTGTTATTGTCCATCGGGATACCGTCAATCACATATAAAGGCTGATTGTTGCCTTGCAGGGACTTATTGCCACGAATGATCACACGAGAAGAGCCAGCGGGGCCTGATGCGATTTTGCTTACGTTTACACCAGCTACTCTTCCTGCGAGCGCATTTCCCAGGTTGGCTTCACGCGCCTGGGTCAGATTGCTACCATTTACTTCTGTAATGGAGTAAGCTAATGCCCTTTTGTCGCGGCTGATACCCAATGCCGTTACCACCACTTCGTTCAATGCCGTTGCTTCAGCGGCCAGCGAGATGTTCAGGATAGTCGCATTGGCAACTACCACCTCCTTCGTTACATAACCGATATAGCTGAATGTTAACGTTTTTCCTTTTTCAGCGGTGATGCTATATTCACCCTTGTCATTAGTGGTGGTGCCCCTTGTGGTACCTTTTACGACTACGTTTACGCCGGCAATCTCTCCGCCGGCAGCGTCGCTTACTTTCCCGGATACCGTCATTTCCTGCGCATAACCCGTTAGGGAAAGCACAGTGAACAGTATCAGCATGTTAACTAGTAGATTTTTTTTCATACAGTCCGTACTTCTGATAGGTTAAATTTGATCCTTGAATAGAGGTATTGTAAACTACAAGCAGAGTCAAATATACCGCCGATGACTCCATACTTATATAGTGCTTTTTTATCTAAAAATAACACATTTTTAACACTTTATTAATGTGCATTTAAAATTATTTGGCTTTAAAAAAGGATTATTCTTTGTATGCTTTGGCGATTTGAAAAATGTCTACAAGGAAACAAATAAGTTTATAGAAGGCTGTCGAAGCAGTCTGGGAGCATAGTTCGATTGGTTATATACGTAGCTCTACAGACATCAAAGTGGAGCCATTCAAGGCACGTTTGACAAGTGTGGGCTCAAGGTGTTTCTGGATTCAGAATCTGTCGGACGCTCACTGCTGCGGAAGATTTTTATACCACGTTTTCCAGAGAACCACAGAAGAAATCACAAATAGGGCAATCGCGATGTTTATTCCGGCCGGTATCTTGAGAATAAAAAAGACCGGAATGGCTGTGATGGCTGTTTGCGCAATGATTCCGATTGCTACGTTAAAGATGTCCCTGGAAAAGTGCCTGTTCGGGACAAACGACGGGTCGCTTGCTTTAACCTCGTCGCGAACAGGCCCCCAAAATCCCCATGGGTTCACCGTCCTGTAAAATGTCTTCAATACTTCCATGTCTGTTGGCTTCGTCGCCAGTGATCCGGCCAGGGCGCCGATGATCGAAATGCCGAGAATGAGCGGGAAATAGCGCAGTGGAAGGGTATTTTGAAAAATATGGGGACAAATCAGTGCGCACACGATTCCTGCCAGCATTCCCCAGAAGAAACCCGCGCTATTGAAGCGCCACCAATGCCATTTCAGTACATTGGAGGCAATGTAGCCACCATACAATGCGGACACGATCCATTGCAAAATGCTGTTCACATCCTTTGCGAGCAAGCCGAGGAGAATGCTGATGCTAACTATAACGATGCCTGAAAGATAATTGACCCGGCTGATCTCGCGGTTCCCTGCACCTGGATTGAAAGACCTGAGATAGACATCGTTCACGAAATAGGCCTGGGCCGCGTTGAATGTACCGGCAAAAGTGCCCATAAACGCGCCCATTAGCGCTATAAGTACCAATCCAAGCATGCCCGACGGAACGTAAGCATTCAGCACCGCAGGAAGTACTTTTTCGAGGTCGGTGCCGATGTTTGGTGCCATATCTGAATGTTGGAAATATAGCAGCCCTAAAACCGTGATGCCGGTAATGAAGAGATATCGGGTAGGTAACAGCACGATATTCACGATCATGCTCATCAGAGCGGCTTCCCTGGGGGAACGGGTAGATAATATTTTTTGCATATCATAGTTAGGTGCAGGCCCGGCCAGGCTAGCGAGAATGCCTTTGGCAGTCATTAGTGCAAAAAAAGAGTCTAATGGGGCAAAATTGTCGCTTTTGAGCTTCTCGGCGGCGGCCGGCAGTCGCGACGACCAATTGAGGTCCGATTGTTGTCCCAAGAAAAAGTCGGTCCAGCCAGCAGGTACAGGTAAATGTGAGCTGTCGGGAAACACGGTGTATGCCATCGCAGCGGCAGACACGCATACAATCACCATGATCAGATAATGCAGCATATCGGCCCATACAATACTTTTCATTCCGCCAAGCAATGCATAGCAAGTCGTGAAAATAGTAAACAGAATCCCATAGAAGTGAGCAACATAATCATCCGGGATATTGAATGGTAAAAATGGTTTAACGATCTGCCAGGGGATAAATATTTCAATGAATTTTCCCAGTCCGATGAACCCGTAGGCCATAAAGCTCAGGCAGCTTAGTAATGCAAAGACGATGATGACCTTATGGGAAAGCCCGCCTTCACGACAGTCGCCGAACCTGAAAAGCATCCATTCCGCGCCAGTAGCTGCGTTGGATCTCCTGAGCCAAATCGAGAGATATACCATCATGAATATCTGGTTAAATACGGGCCAGAGCCACGGCAGCCAAATGCTTTTTACGCCATAAACAAACATAATGGCAACCATCCAGGCTGTGCCGGATAGGTCGAACATGCCCGAGGCATTGGAAATGCCAAGCATCCAGAACGGCATGGATTTGCCACCAAGCAAATAGTCGTTTTTGCTTCTTGCCGCCTGCCGTTTCAGGTAAACACCGATTGATAGGACCGTTATCAGGTAGATTAATATGATCAGAAGATCGAGGGACTTGATTTTCATCGGTAAGTCGGCGGAATTATCGGAAGGTGGCTTGGTGGTATAATTAACAATAAATCTTTAAATTGTTAATCAAAAATCCATCGCCGTTTTAAGCAGTTACCTGGTTCTAATATAATTAAACACCTATTTAGCCTATGAGTGAAATCTACAGAGAAATTACCCCATTAACCCAGTACGATTGTTTTACCGTTTTTGACCGCAGAAAGACCATTTTCGATTTCCCGCTTCATAACCATGAAGAATTCGAACTCAACCTGATCCTGTCCGGCAAAGGCGTGAAACGGATTGTCGGCGATCATACAGAGGTGATCGACGATGTAGAGCTGGTTTTGGTGGGCAACAATTTACCGCATGGCTGGCTCACCCACAGCTATAAATGGGAAGAAGGAATGCCTGAAATCAATGAAGTGACCGTGCAATTCCATCGCGACCTGTTTGATGACAAATTTCTGAAAAGGAACCAGCTATTTTTTGTCCGTTCACTGCTGGAAAAATCAGCCAAAGGCATTGCGTTCTCGAAAGAAACGATCGAGCGTATTAGGCCCAGGCTTGCCGCGCTGGCCCAGAAAAGCGGGTTCGACTCCATGCTCGAACTCATGTCGATTCTGCACGACCTGTCAGTTTCGCGCAATATGCGTACGCTTTCCAACAGTACATTTACGGACGAAAACGTCAACTATAACAGCCGTCGTATCGAAAAAGTATTCGCCTACATGCGCGACAATTATGACAGGGAAGTGAATCTTACCACAGTGGCCAAGCTAGCGGGAATGTCGGAAGTGTCATTCAGCAGGTTTATTAAGAAGCGTACAGGAAAGACATTTATCGATAGCCTCAACGAGATCCGATTGGGGCACGCTTCCCGATCGTTGATCAATACGACGAATACCATTTCTGAGATCGCCTACAAATGCGGATTCAATAACCTGTCGTATTTCAACCGCATGTTCAAAAGCAGGAACGGATGTACGCCCAAGGAATTTCGGGATAACTATTCCGGCACGCGAACATTTGTGTGAGGAGTAGATTTTGAATGAGTCAATGAGTGAATATTTGAATGATTACTACAACAAAAAGAGTTCAAAGTTCGGGAATCGATTCCCAACTTTGAACTCTTTTCTGACTCATAACCTATTGACTCATTGACTCATTCAACTTTCAGCATCCAGCCAAAGATATCTTCTTCTTTGCCTGTTCGGAGGTCGGTGAGATAATTTTTTACCTTATTTACAAACGAGTCTTCTTTAATTTCTGGCAATGGGTAATCAACGCCTTCATATGCGATTGTCGCGAATGGAGAGATTACCACAGCAGTACCGGCTCCGAATGCGGCTTCGAGCTTACCTGCTTTCAATGCGTCGACGATCTCTTTCACGCTGATGCGGCGCTCTTCCACCGGAATGCCCCAGTGCTCAGCGATCGCTACAATGCTTTTGCGCGTAATACCGTCCAATGTAGTCTCGGAAACGTGCGGTGTAAGCAATTTGTCATCGAGCATAAACATGATGTTCATCGTACCCGACTCTTCGATGTAGTCATGGTCGCGCGCATCGGTCCAGATCAGTTGGTCATAACCTTCCTGCTGGGCCAATTTTGCCGGGTAAAGTGAACCTGCGTAGTTGCCTGCGCATTTGGTAGCGCCTACACCACCTTCCGCAGCGCGGATGAAATGCGTTTCCACCTTCACACGCGGAGGTTTTGCATAGTAAGTACCTACCGGGCTTGTGAAGATGATGAAATAGTATGAATCAGATGGTTTCACACCGATGTAAGGATCGGTGGCAAACATATATGGACGAATATAAAGCGAGCAGCCCGGTTGAGACGGTACCCATCCGGCGTCGAGACGAAGCAGCTCCGTAAGGCCGTTCATGAAGATTTCTTCCGGGATCTGTGGCATGCAAAGGCGCTCAGCCGACTTGTTAAGGCGTTTCCAGTTGTCGATCGCACGGAAAAGCAGCACTTCACCAGCGTCATTTTTGTAAGCTTTCATTCCCTCGAAAATAGCTTGACCGTAATGCAGCGCGGCGGTGGCAGGGCTAAGTGAGAGGTCGCCGTAGGGCACAATGCGAAGGTCTTGCCATTGCCCGCTTTTATATTCGGCGATAAACATATGGTCGGATATGTTCCGTCCAAAAACGAGGTTGTTGAAGTCAACCTCCTGCAAACGAGAATTGGTGGTTTGCTGAACTTCAATTTGTACTGTGTCGGCTGTCATGATGCCAAAAATTTAATTTTTCAAACGCTTTCCGAAGCTTATAATCCGAAAAAAGGCAGGGTTTGGAAATCCCGGCGCACTCTTTCCTAAGTCTCGCAATTTAAAGAATTTAATCTATAAATAATTGATATTTAGTGTAACAATTATTTTCCCCGTCCAACCCTCGGCTGCCAGGTAACCTCTTCGATTGCGAGCTCGTGCGTCATTGCGCGACAAAGCATAAAAAGATAGTCGGAAAGACGGTTGAGGTAACGGATCACGATCGGATCTACCTCTTCGCCCTGCTGCAAATGGATTACCGCACGCTCCGCCCGGCGGCAAACGGTGCGGGCAATATGTCCAAAGGAAACCGACGGATGTCCGCCCGGCAGAATGAATGCACGCAATGCGGGAACGTTGGCATCGATCAGGTCCATTTCCTTTTCGAGAAGCGTAATGTCCTCGTCGTACAGGTCGGGCAGGATTTTCTTTTTCTGGTCCGGTTCCGAAGCCAGGTGCGAGCCGATCGTAAAAAGCCGGTCCTGGATTTCTTTGAGCAGATCTTTGCGGCTTTCATTCACCGGCTGATCGCGGAGCATACCTATATGGCTGTTCAACTCATCGACCGTTCCGTAGGCATCGATGCGCACATGCGCCTTGCTCAGGCGGGTCCCGCCGATGAGGGATGTGGTACCCTTATCGCCGGTTTTGGTGTAGATTTTCATAGGGGAGCTATGCCTTTGCTTTTCTCAAAGACTCGGTTTCAAGAAGTTCTTTCAAGGTGTATTTCAATTGGTCGTCGAAAATATTTTCGACTTCTTCGACCGTATTTTCTCTCTCAGGATGATCTGTAATTATATGCTGTAAATTGTTGAAATCCCACTCAAAATGCATTGCCGGATTTATAATGTGTGTTTATTAAAAGCCAATTAGGTTTTAGAAGCTTCCCGACCTAATTTTGCACCCTGATTTACTATGGCGAAAAACCTCTCTAAAAGGTTACCAATTCATGAAAGTTACAACATTTGCAATAAAGATCTGGCGCTGGGCATCTTTATTATTCGTTATCGGGGCGCTGGGCTGGACGTATTCACTCTTTCCAGAAATGGTCGCGGTCGACTTTGCGGACAGCGGCCTGGCCGAGCGGTATGTGGACAAAGAGCATATTTTTTATATCGTAACAGGTCTTTTCTTGCTGAACAACGTGGTGCTCACGGCCATCGCTCGCCACATTCAGAATGTGGATCCGATGAATCTCCCAATTTTGAAGCGTAAGGAATGGGCACAGCACCGTGCTGAACTAAACGAACACCTTACCAACTGGCTGTATTGTCTTGTGGCGGTGATCAATACTATTATAGGTTTTAGTCTGTTGGCATTGTCGACGATTAACAGCACTAGCTACAAGTTGGATGTATTCGACTTTTCGTGGCTTTATTATGCGAGTCTTGCACTCGTTTTGATCGTTTTCCTGCTTCCGCTACGCCTGCTGTGGCCGCCGCTGGACGATGATAAGCTTTGATAGAGCCTTATGGAAGGAAAAGACATGGATGAGGCGAACCTGAACGCTGCATGGCGGGTGCAGGCGGAGGCGATAGATCTGCAAAGTTACACATACGAGCTGCCGGACCAACGGATCGCAAAGTATCCGATGCCAGTCAGGGACGAGTCGAAGTTGATGGTGTACCGGGATGGCGAAATCACTCATCTACAATTCACGGACGTTGTTTCGCAATTGCCTGAGAATACGCTGCTGGTTTTCAATGACACCAAGGTAATCCCGGCAAGGGCACACTTCAGGAAGGAAACGGGGGCGGTCATCGAGCTCTTGCTGCTGCATCCCGAGTTGCCAACCCGCGTGATCAACGATGCGATGCTGGTGAAGCATTCCTGTGTGTGGGAATGCATGATCGGCAACAAAAAGCGCTGGAAAGCGGGCGACACATTGAGAAACGACATTCTTGTGAATAGGTTGCCCGTCACATTGCAGGTTTCCTATCATGATTATGAACAGAACCTTATCAGGTTATCCTGGGATGCCGACATCACGTTTTTAGATCTTGTCAAGGCTCTGGGTGAAATACCGTTACCGCCGTATCTGAACCGCGATACCGAGGAGCTGGATAGCCAGACTTACCAAACCGTATATGCACATCACGATGGGGCCGTTGCGGCACCTACTGCCGGATTGCACTTTACACCGCGCGTTTTTGATGCGCTGCACAAAAAAGGTATCCGGAATTCATTTCTGACCTTGCACGTAGGTGCAGGAACATTTCAGCCCATTAAGGTAGAGAAGGTCACGGAGCACCGAATGCATTCCGAGCAAGTGGTATTTACAAGGGTCCTAATTGAAGATTTGCTTCGATCGGTCGATTACATTTTGCCGGTAGGCACTACATCACTGCGTTCGTTGGAAAGCTTGTATTGGTTTGGAGTAAAGCTTTTCAAAAAGGAAACCACGGCCTTTAATATTGAAAAACTTTATCCATATCCCTGGAAAGAGGAAGAATTACCATCTGCCCGGCAATCGCTCCAAGCCATTGCCGGGCAGATGGATCAGGCAGGACTTAGCGAGATCGTAGGCGAAACCGAGATATTTATTTTCCCGGGTTACCGGTTCCGGCTTTGCCGCGGGATAATTACTAATTATCATCAACCTGGCTCCACATTGATCCTGCTCGTCGCCGCATTTTTGGGAAACGACTGGAAAAAGGTCTATTCCGAGGCGTTAGCGAACGATTATCGCTTTTTGAGCTACGGCGATTCTTCTCTCCTTTGGCTAAACGGTAGCGCGTCCTAGTTTTATTTGTTGATGTTTCCTCGCAATTTGTTGTTAAAAAACAGTAAATTATGGGATGCGCACAACTAATTGAGCAGAGAATGACTGTCGAAGAATACTTCGAGTTGGAGAAGGAAAGTGAAATCCGCCATGAGTACTACAATGGTGAGATTTACGCAATGGCGGGCACTACTTTGAACCATAACGACATCGTTGACAATGTCCGTTCTTTTTTGAAGGGTTTTTTCCAACCGCGAGGTTGCCGTGTTTTCGCTGAAAGTGTCAAAGTTAAAGCTTCGAACATCTACTATCCCTATCCCGATGTAATAGTTACCTGCGCTCCGGTCGACATTTCAGGAACTTACGTCGTTAAACACCCCACAATCCTTGTTGAAGTAATCTCAAAAAGCTCCGAATCAAGGGATCGAGGTTTTAAACTGAAACATTACAGGGCCATACCTTCCCTGCAATATTATCTGCTGGTCTCTCAACTTGAATATAGTGTTGATATGTATTCCCGGCTCGAAGGGAATGATCTTTGGGGCTACCAGTCTTTCGAAGGTATTAATGATGCGGTCCGCTTTGACGCGTTCAATTTTGAAATGAGCCTTAAAGCGATTTACGAAAACATCGAGTTTGAGCCGGAGATTGTTCAATAATCGCCGTTATTTCACAGAAACTACCTCACTCACAGCCGAAACACCATTTTCATTGAATGCTTCAATAGCAAAGTAGTAGGGTACGCCTACATTCAATGCCCTTAACTCAAAAGTATTCGGTTCATCATTCCAAAATTGGTAGGTCTGATAAAGTTTGTCGGGGGCGATGCCCCATAACACATTGTAACCGACCGCGCCCGGGACTTTTTCCCATCTCAAATCAGCATTACGCGTGTCTTTCTGACGGATGGCGGTAAAGTTTGCAGGAGTTTGGGGTGCTTTTCCGAAACCGTTTCCAAAAACCCTGAATTCACTGATAGCCAGTATCGGCGAGGCTACGTATACGTGCTCGTAACGAATGTAGCGCGCACGTGTGGGTGAGGATAACTCGATATAAGCGCAGGGCCTGTCGCGCCTGGGCTCTTTGGTGAGGTCGCTTGCCAAATCCCACTTCTTCCCGTCCTTCGATGTCCAGATTTTGAACTGCGTATAAACCTTTTCAGGCTTGTTATCGAAAATATCTGATTTATAGTCGGTGTAGTTCACTTGTACAGCTTTTACTTCCTGTTCGATCTGTAAATCGATGGTTAACGTTTCTCCCGGCTTGTTTTGTTTCGCCGCCCAGAATGTTCGGGGATTTTCGTCAGTGATTTTCTGCGCGGCCATCGAGTCGAGCGTAGACGAGGCAATAACGGGTTTTTTATAGGAAAGCAGCATCCAACCAGTGAAGAGTTCATCGCCTTTACCGGTCCAGGTTTTGGTGGGAATTTTATGGGGAAAATCACCGAAGCGGGTGTTGGCGAACATTTGACCGTCTTTGTCAAAACCGGCAGGAAAGCGAACAATGCGTCGCTCCATAGCCCAGTTCAGGCCGATCCAAGATGTGCCAGTGTTCCAGTAGTTGCCGTAGTTATCCTGAAATGTATTACCATGCCCGGCGCCGGTTGCGAAACCACCCGGCTTGTAGGACACAGGGTTGTAAGGCGCGTAAGTGAATGGTCCCAGCGGATTGTCCCCTACGTAGGTACCATTGGCATATACGTTATATTCAGTTCCCGGTGCGCCGTACTGCAAGTAATATTTGCCTTTATGCTTCGTCATCCAGGCACCTTCCGTGAATGGTTTGAACGGGTCAGAATGATTGGGTCCGAAGCGTTCCCAGCCATGTTCATACTGATTGAGCCAGAACATCGACTGATATTGTCCCTTGAATGCAAGCCGTTTGGAATAATCCAACTCGGAACCAAAAATTGGGTATACATTGGAAGAACCCCAGTACATATACCATTTGTCTGTGTCCGGGTCGTGAAATAATGCGGGATCCCATGGGCCGATATCTTTGGGTAGCCTCGGCGTCCAGCGGTTGTAAAATTCCCAAATGCCTTTTTCCGGAGCTACGGAATACAGGATCGGGCGGGACTCGAATGTCGACTGGAAAAGAAACAATGTGTCGCGAACAGATACAGCCGCGGGGGCACACATATCTTCAAAAGGCCAGCGGTTGGCTGTCAGGTATGTCCAGTTCAGCATGTCTTTGGAATGCCAGTAACCGCCCGAAATCGTCACAAACAAAAAGTACTCACCTTTATGGTTGATGATCACCGGATCAGCACCAGACCGATAGCTGATGTTGTCATTCAATTGCTCAAAGTTGTATTTGTAATCGATATCCATCGGATTACAATAGGTCGTCTGCGCGGAAGTCACCTGCGAATGGAGTAGCAGAAACGTACCAAGCAATAGTCCAATTCCGCGTAACGACATGATTTTGTTGATGATAGGATGCATATTATTCTTTTAATTCTACAAAATTACCTGTTTTTGGCTTAATAATCTTTTCCCTCTGCAAAAGCATCGCACCTTTGGGGAGTTTTCAAACCGATAAGCTTTACCTTTGCGGTCAATTTTGAAATAAGCAACAGTTTTTAGAATGGCGATTGATTTTATAGAGGAACTACGCTGGCGGGGCATGCTGCACGACATGATGCCGGGAACACATGAGCAACTTCAGAAGGAGATGACATGCGGCTATATTGGTTTCGACCCTACGGCGCCTTCGCTGCACATTGGTAACCTCGCTACCATTATGCTTCTGGTGCATTTTCAGCGCGCCGGCCATAAGCCCATTGCATTGGTAGGAGGTGCCACCGGGATGATTGGCGACCCTTCTTTCAAAGCGGCGGAGCGCTCTTTCCTCGACGAGGATACCTTGCGGATCAACCAGGAGGGTATTCGCAAGCAACTGGAATCGTTCCTGGATTTCAATTCTGGCGAAAATTCGGCTGAAATGGTCAATAATTACGACTGGTTCAAAGACATCGGTTTTTTACAGTTTTTGCGCGATGCGGGCAAATTTTTGAGCGTCAATTATATGATGTCCAAAGATTCCGTGAGAAAGCGTCTCGAAACCGGTATTTCATTTACCGAGTTCTCTTACCAGCTTTTGCAAGGCTACGATTTCTATCATTTATATAAAAACAAAAATGTCAGGCTGCAAATGGGCGGCTCGGATCAGTGGGGCAACATTACCACGGGTACCGAAATCATCCGACGGAAGGAAGGCGATGAAGAAGGGTATTTCAAGGCTTATGCTTTGACCACACCGCTTGTCACCAAGGCCGACGGTTCGAAATTTGGTAAAAGCGAAGGCGGAAATATCTGGCTCGATCCGGAGCGGACTTCGCCTTATCAGTTCTACCAGTTCTGGCTCAACCAATCCGATGATGATATGCCGCGTTACCTGCGCGTTTTTTCGCTGAAAGGCCGTGAGGAAATCGAAGCGTTGGAAACCAGCCACACAGCCGAGCCGCATTTGCGCATTATGCAAAAGGCACTCGCCTCTGAGCTAACCGTGCGGATACACTCGCAAAAGGCATTGGATTTTGTGCTGAAAGCCTCCGAGGTTTTGTACGGTAAAGCGACATTAGAAACACTTCAAAGCATTGAAGTAGACGAGTTCGATGCCATTTTCGACGGCGTACCGCAAACCGAAATCACCCGTTCGGAATGGAATGAGTGCGCCAACATTACCGACCTGGTTTCCACAGTAACCCGCGGCGAAGTATATGCTTCCAAAGGCGAAGCCCGCCGGGCGATTCAGCAGAATGCGGTAAGTGTGAATAAATCAAAGGTCGCTTCGGCCGAGCAGCCGTTGAGCGATTTTGCATTGCTGCAAGACAGATTTTTACTGATTTCAAAGGGTAAGAAAAACCATTTGATCCGTGTTGAGTAAGGTCATGCAGCTTAACATGCTCTGATAGCATCCCTTTGTACAACGAAGCAATGCATTGATATGGGGGCTCCGATAGGACCTCCTGTTTTTTGCACGGGTATCAGTATCTTTTTTAGATAAAAATTTACCCGCTGAGGAAAAGAAAGGGGAGCTGGTCAGCGCCTGGCGGAGCTTTACATTCAAACAGGGGATTTCTCAGAAGAGAATGGTTTCGATATTGGAGCGTTATGGGTTTGACGCGAAGGTTTTTATGACTTATAATAAATAAATTTTTTTAAACTGAATTTGTAAGATTTTCACACAGTTGGGTGAGACGAGTACTGCTTTGAAATACCGATAAAGAATCGAAAGTGACCAATGGATCATTCGGTGCGAAGACGGGAAAGGGTAAGTTGCTAACTTGAAAGCTTTCAAAAAGGTAACTAAGCCATGAAACAATTACTATTCGCATTCGCCCTTTTATTAAGCGCCACCTCATTTGCACAGACCAAGAGTCCGCTATGGACTAAGCAGGAGCGGGGAATTTTATTAGACGGCCTGCGATCTTCGCAAAATAGCCTCTTGGATGAGGTTAAGAGCATCAGCAATGGGCAATTTCATTTTAAACCTGACAGCGCAACCTGGTCCATTGCCGAGATTACAGAGCACCTTGCAATCTATGATGAATTGCTTTACTGGGATTTGTTGAACAAGCAATATTCCCCTGAAATGCCGGAATGGGTCGGCAAAGTGAAAGGTCTCGACTCGGTGATGACAGCCTACACCGAAGATCCGATGAAGTTGAAGGCACCATTCATTGCCCAGCCACTCGGTCGCTTCCCGAATGGTAAAGACGTAGTTGCATATTTCAACCGCTATCGCAATGAAATGATCAAGCTGATCAGTGAAACGGACACCGACTTCCGGTTGCATTTCGTATTTCGCTCAAAGGACGCCGGCGTGTGGCGGGTTAGGGATTTGCATCAATATACACTGCTCTGGATTGCTCACACGCAGCGGCACACCAACCAAATCAAGCGTGTCAAGGCCCATCAAAATTATCCTAAGTAGCCTGAGGCGTTGATTTTACGCCTTCCCCGAAAACGTATTTAAAACCGGCGCCGCCGTCGGATTGTACTGATATGACTGCCATGTGTGGTCGTTGTAAATCTCCACAATGCGGTAGCCCTTGTAAGTTGTTCCCCAGTTGCCGCCGAAATGCCCGTCGAAGAAATAGGGTTTTTTGCCGTACATCTTGGTACTGTCCTGGTCGTGGTCATGACCGTTGAAGACCGCTTTTACATTGGGTGTATTTTCCAGAAGATCCGTCACTTCCTGGCATTCGATGCCATTAACAGTCCACTTGGATGGCGTGATGTGGAGAAATACGAAAATGCCTTTTTTCTCTTTGTATTTAGCCAGTTCATTGCGGAGCCATGAAGCATCCGGGCAAACATACTCTCCTTTTTCATTCGAAGTATCACCAATCACAAATGCGTATTCGCCCTTGGCAAAGCTGTGGTTGGTAGGATAGCCCCAGGTACTTTGCCACACGTCCAGCCCCACTTTGTCGTGGTTGCCACGGCTCACATAATATGGCACACTAAGGTTTGAAATAGTGCTTTTGAAATCGTATAACAATGTGGGATCATCATGAATAAGGTCTCCGTTCAGAACCAGAAAGTCCACTCCTTTTTGTAGCTTTTCGCGGTTTACCCAGCTTACCAGATCCGAATGGAAAGTTTTGAATTCCGTATCGGGCTGGCCGTAATGTCCGTCGGAAGCAACGATAAAGCGCATTGCGATGTTCGCAGCAGATTGTGCTTTGGCGGGTTCAGACAAGTAGCTAATTCCGGATAATGCTGGCAGAAGTTTTAGAAAAGACCGTCTGTGAAAAGTCATCTTTTAATGGGTTTGGATGAACGGAAATAGGGGTTTCTTGTAATTTCAAAAATAGTTATTCATCCGTGATATTTTCGTTAATCTTGCAGGTTGTTAAGAATATTTAATAAAAACAGAATTCATGGACCGGCTTATTTTGCAAAAAGCGGCTTCCTATTGTGCTTATCAGGAGCGGACGCAAGACGAAGTGAGGCAACGCCTGAAAAAATGGAACGTCTGGGGCGAGGAGGCGGATGAGCTCATCGCTGAGCTGATTTCCCTGAATTATCTGAGCGAGGAACGCTTCGCCAAAACATACGCCGGAGGCAAATTCAGGGTTAAGAGCTGGGGCCGTATGAAGATCCGGCAAGAGCTTAACCGGCGTGGATTAAGCGCTTACAGCATCGAAAGAGGGATGGATGAGATCGGTGACGATGATTATGTAACCGGATTGCGGGAATTACTTTCGAAGAAAAAGAATCTGCTATTAAAAACCGAAACCGACCCTTTTAAGCTGAAACAGAAACTTGCAAGGTTTGCACTGGGAAAAGGGTATGAGGGAGAGCTCGTCTGGAAGGAAATAGGTGATCTATAAAAATAGCCTCGGATGGTTCACATTCGAGGCTATTTTTTTGTATTCAGACTTTAAAAATCAGAGTCAAACGAGATTTTGTGCGCGGAATCCTTGTCTTTCACACCACTCATTACGCCCGCTTTTTGGTATTCGCCTACGCGTTTTTCGAAGAAATTTGTCTTTCCTGGAAGCGAGATCAGCTCCATAAAATCGAATGGGTTGGCGGAGCCGAACTGTTTGGGACAGCCCAGGCGTTCGAGCCAGAAATCGGCGATGTATTCGATGTATTGCTTCATCAATTCGGCATTCATGCCGATCAGCGAAACCGGAAGCGCCTCGCTCACAAATTCTTTTTCGATTGTTACCGCATCCATCATAATCTCGATCACGCGCTCCTGAGGGAGTTGGTTTACAATGTGCTTCGTGTAAAGCAAACATGCGAATTCACAGTGCAGACCTTCGTCGCGGGAAATCAGCTCGTTCGAAAAAGAAAGTCCCGGCATGAGGCCGCGTTTTTTGAGCCAGAAGATCGAACAGAACGAACCCGAGAAGAAAATCCCTTCCACAGCTGCAAATGCAATGATACGTTCCGCAAAAACAGGGCTGTTGATCCATTTCAATGCCCAGTCGGCTTTTTTCTGTACGCAAGGGATGGTTTCGATCGCGCGCAAAAGTCTGTCTTTTTCAACCGGATCTTTGATATAAGTGTCGATCAGCAGCGAATAGGTCTCGGAATGGATATTTTCCATGGCTATCTGGAATCCATAGAAGCATTTTGCCTCGGCATATTGCACTTCGCTCAGGAAATTGACCGCAAGGTTTTCGTTGACGATCCCGTCGGATGCCGCAAAAAATGCCAGTACGTGGGAAATGAAATGCCTTTCACCGTCATTAAGGTTCTCCCAATCCTTCATATCCTGTGACAGATCGATTTCCTCGGCTGTCCAGAAAGAAGCCTCGTGACGTTTGTACATTTCCCATATCTCGGAATGTTTGATGGGAAACAAAACAAACCGCAAGGGATCTTCTGTCAACAGGGGTTCCTGTCTGCTAAGTTCTTGTGACATAGTTAAATTGAGTATTTTACGGGGATCTGAATGATATAACGTTATTACTTGCCGATGGCTTTGAACGCCGGGACGGAAGAAAACAAAGCTACACCCTTTGAGCTAAAATTCAAACAATGTTGAGGAGATGGCACCGATCGTAAACCAGGGATACCCACCGGGTAAATATTAACAGGATGGAAATGAGAAGTTGGGTATAATCGACACTTACCATCCCTTTGGATGTCTGCCCCTTAATAACTGTCATCGTTAACGTTCTTACCTATGCCCACAACTGGCCTGAAACGGTACCGTCATTTGTTTCGCAATATCGAAAACCCTTTTACCTACATCTTTGACAAAGCTGGCGACCGTGGCAGGACGCTACATTTTGTGACGAAACCAAACAGGTTGGTTTTTGAGGTGTCACCGAGCACTTATCAGGTATTCAAGGAAATATTCATGGCCGACGTATACAACATCGAAGCTTTGAAATGCGTACTACCTGATAATCCGATAATCATCGATATTGGCGCAAACGTCGGTTTTTTTGATATATTGCTTTTATCTAAGGTAAAGAATGCACAAATTTATGCGTATTAGCCTCTGAGCAGTAATATCGAGCGCATGCGTGCTGTTGCCTCCTCCAATCCCAAGTTTGATAAGTGCGTCGTCATCAATTCTTTTGCCGTGACCGGAACGTCCTGTGAAATGTTGCGGATATACGCGCAGGATACCGAAGATAATCAGGTAGTCGCTTCCTCGTTGAAGGGGTTTAATATTGACAATACAAAAGAAATATGGGTTCCGGCGATTTCATTATCAGAAATTATTGGAAGAATGCCGGAGGAAAGGATTGATCTGTTGAAAATGGATTGTGAAGGTGGTGAATATGATATTGTTTTTAATTCACCACCGGGTCTTTTTCGCCAAATAGAAAGAATGTTAATTGAAGTGCATGATGTTGATAGCCAAAGTAATGTGGGAACGTTTAGTCAATATCTTGAGCATTTGGGGTATCATGTTAGCTATGTCCCCATAAACGGTTTTTGTTATGCCTTGGAAGCGTACAGAAGATGAATGAGCAATTTATGTTAAAGAATGTCTTGATTGATTGCGAAAGGATGAGACACCCTCATACCGGTCTTTATCACTATTGCCTTCAACTGGGGAATTCTATTTTAAAAAAGGTTGGTGAAGAGAAAGAGAAAATTTCCTTTTACTTACCGACGTCAGCAGAGCATATTTTTGGAGAAAAGGCCAGTTATATTTCTCAGCACTTCATTCATAAATTGTTTTTTCCTGATACAAAGTCGGTTGACGTTTGGCATTGTACTTATCAGGGTTCGAAATATTTTCCGTTTGGGAAGAAGGTTTCTGTTATCCTGACCATTCATGACTTGAATTTTCTTTATGATGGGAAAAGGTCGGAAAAACGGATAAAGAAATATTTAAACAGGTTGCAACTTAAAATCGATAGGGCGGATCACATTGTCGCCATTTCATATTATGTTCTTGAAGATCTGAAAAAGCATCTTGAATTAGGTGATAAGCCAACCTCAGTGATATACAATGGCTGCAATATAGACGACAGCGTCACTGTAATGCTTCCCAGGCAGAGTATCGACCAGCCGTTTCTTTTCACAATAGGTACGATTGTCGGGAAAAAAAATTTCCATGTACTACCGGCATTGTTGAAAGATAATGATTTAAGACTTGTGATTGCGGGAATTGAGAGTAGTCAGGAGTATAAAAAGAAAATCATTAGAGAAGCACAGAATCTAAACGTTCTCGACAGGCTCATTTTTACCGGCCCAATTTCAGAGAATGACAAAAAGTGGTATTTGAGCAATTGTACAGCTTTTGTTTTTCCTTCTATTGCCGAGGGGTTCGGTCTGCCGGTCATTGAGGCCATGTACTATGGGAAACCGGTTATATTGTCGCGCTGCACTTCGTTGCCGGAAATTGGGGGAGATTGCGCTTATTATTTCGATAATTTCGAGCCGGATCATATGCGCAATGTCTTGACTACAAGTCTTGAACATTACAATAAAACAAAACCCAGGGAAAAAATCCGCGAACGTGCGAGATTTTTCTCCTGGGAAAGGGCTGCCTCTGAATACCTTGCGTTATATCAGAGCTTTGCTTAATTTAGCTTGATCACTTGCTGATATTTTAGCATCATATGGAAATTATTGATAACATCGATAATGCCAATTTCCGATTGATGTTTTTTCATTTCCCTGTTAAAAGCCATTTTCTTCGCTTGCAGGTTACCACGATTTTTAATAAAATCCCAGTATGCCTCAACTTTAAAAAATTGGAGCGTTAGCATACCGATCAATACATCGCATAACAAGATTTGTAAATGCCATAATTTTAGGTCGAGGCCCTGCAAGTGCAAGTAATGTACATAGTAACGGTTCCTGAAGTGAATTCTTTTAATGGCTTTTTTATGATTGTGATTTTTAGTGCTGGCTGATACTTCATGACGGCATACCGCATCATGCTCATAATAGCATTTCCAACCCAATCTCCACGCCCGAATCGAAAGCTCTTGATCTTCACCATAATAAGGATTAAACATTTCGTTAAATCCGTTAATCGCTTTCAGTTTTTGTGTATCCATCAATGCAATTGCGCCGGATAAATAGAATGTCGGCGTAAATGCATTGATATTTTGCAGGTGAAAGAAATCAGAAGATTTAATCTTTCTTCCCGAAATCTTCGGCTCCCTTGCTGCTTCTCGGATCAAATCATCATTCATCCCGATCACCCTTCCCATCACACCAAAGGTATCTTTCAGTTCAAAGTACTTATAAAGCTTTTCAATATAACCTGGCTCCAGGGTCACATCGGTATTGAGTAGGAAGATCAGATCATTAGTCGCATTTTGAATACCTATATTACAAGTATCCGAAAATCCCGAATTAGTTTCTTTTCTTATTAGCGTGATTTTATCTTGGTAGTGTTCTTGTAAATACCTAACAGATTCATCAGTGGATGCATCGTCAATGACAATAATCTGAACACTAGTTTCAAGTTTTTGAAGAACCTTATAATTATGTTCGAAATATTTCTCAAACAGGTGTTTCCCGTTATAATTTGGGATTACTACTGATATACTTTTCATAGACAATCGGTTATCAAGTGAGTTGAGAGTTTTTTAATACCCGATTCTTCAATACTTCCTTTTAACAGGATGGCGTTCATGATCTTCTCCTTTGGTGAAATTATATAGCTCATTTCCATACCCTTGCGGATATTTATTGTACAAATATCAAGCCAGCGTTGTTGGAGCCACGCGGCTAGGAGTTATGACTCTATTGTTAGGGAAATGGTTGGAAGAGGGTTTAGAGCACCCGGTTCAAAACCTGGCAGCCGAAATATAACTTCTTTACTAACACTACGATGAAATATTTATTGTATTCGTTCAGAACATAAAAGAGTGCATTAAAGTTATGCCCGTAACGTATAATCAACTAAAAAATGGTGCGGTATAATGAAATTCATGACTAAATCCATTTTTTTCTTCTGAAAAACCAAAGCACAACAAGGGAGGAGAAGACCATGAGAAACAGCGAGAGCCAAAAGCCCCATGGTTCACCGGTGGAGGGTATGTGCTGATAGTTCATGCCGAAGATTCCGGCGATCAGCGTTGGCGGCATGAAAATGATCGTTACCACGGTAAAGATCTTGATTACCTGGCTTTGTTCGAGGTTGATCAAACCCATGAAGGTGTTCTGGAGATATTCGAGCCTTTCGAAATTGAATGTGGTGTATTCGAGTAGGGAGTTAATGTCTTTCAGGATGATTCGCAGGTGCTCTTTCCGGTCTTCGGGGAAGTGCTGGCTCCGCAGAATCCCGGATAGTACGCGTTGTTTGTCAATGCTGGTTTCACGGAGCATCATCGTGATCTCCTGCAAGCCGCTAATGCGGAGCAGAGTTTCCTGGCGTGTCTTCTGTTCGCGGCTCAGGTCCTTGCTGATGATCGAAATATCGCGTGAAATACCTTCCAATGCATCTGCATCGGCTTCAATGCGTGTTTCGAGCAGGAGTAGCATAAAGTCGACCCCACCTTGAATGCCATCCGGGCTGACTTTCATTTTTTTGACCGTGTCGGCGAATGTTTTAGAGTCGCCTCGGCGGTAGGTAAAAAGTACATTATGATGCAGGATAAACGAAACGGGGTAAGTTTCGTACCCTTCGCGTTCTATTTTGAGGAAGTTGGAGTTGGCATTGATCGTCTCGTTTTGTTCAAAGAAACGTGAACTGCTTTCGATTTCAACAATTTCCTGGGGCGTCTGAAAGCTGATGTTGCATTTGTTTTCCACCCATTCCTCTTCTTCCGCACTGGGAGACTGCAAATCTACCCATACCAGGTTGGGGGTCTTTCCCAGCTCGCGGATATCGTTTTCGCGCTTAATGACTCTGCCTTCTTTATAGAATATGCGTACCATGCGTTAAAGTTGGGAAAAAAAGCCATACGCTTAGCCGTTCGTTCATTGTTATAGCATCAGCTTCGAATGGCCGGCGGTTAAAGCTAACTTGTATTCGCTTAATAACACACACTTGTGAAACAGAAATTTCACCCGTTCAGAGCTTCGGAGGATTACTTGCACTTTTGGTTCAAAAGTCCGTCGGAAGAAGGCACAATTGCCAAGGCGGTTGAACTTGTAAGTATTGGGGAGGGTACTACAATCTTGCATTTGGCGATTTAAATGAGGACGGAGAAATCAATGATCTATGTGTAAGTAACAAGTTGCTTGCCGATAACTCGAAGTAAATTCCGGTCTTTTGGCAAAGTGTCGTATTTTTGTGCGATGCAAAATACCGCTTCTCCCGGAATATTGACGACGCAGTTCTGGTTGCTGGGCCTTAGCTCGTTTCTCTTCTCTTCCAGCTTCAATATGCTGATTCCCGAGCTACCGGGGTATCTTTCCAGCATGGGTGGAGCAGATTACAAAGGTGCTATCATCGGGTTGTTTACTTTGACGGCAGGCCTTTCACGACCATTCAGCGGCAGATTGACAGACCGTATCGGACGCGTTCCTGTCATGGCCTTTGGTTCATTGGTGTGTTTTGTCTGTGGGTTTTTGTACCCCGTTTTTACAACGGTAATGCCATTCCTACTCCTTAGGCTGGTACATGGGTTTTCAACTGGTTTCAAACCGACCGGGACGGCCGCGTATGTGGCAGACATTGTCCCTGCAAACCGGCGTGGCGAGGCAATGGGCATCCACGGTATGTGTATGGGTGTGGGGTCGGCGTTTGGTCCGGCGATTGGGAGCATGATCAGCCTGGCATTTTCTTTGAATGCCCTTTTTTACACCTCTTCCCTTCTGGCGTTCCTTTCAATTGCTATCCTGCTTAACATGAAAGAGACATTGCAGGAAAAGCAAAAATTTTCTTTGAAATCCTTTCAAATTACCTGGCGGGATGTTTTTGAACCCGACGTATTCAGTCCGGCGCTCATTACTTTTCTTTGCTATTTCGGGTTTGGTGCCGTTTCGACCGTTACGCCGGATTTCAGCGGCTATCTTGGTTTACCAAATCGCGGCCTGTATTTCATGATGTTTACTATTTCGTCCATTATGGTCCGGCTCTTCGCGGGAAAAATTTCCGACCGGCATGGCAGAATGCCTGTCACAATTGTCGGATGTGTTATCCTGATTCTGGCGATGATCATCACCGGCTACGCGGATTCTGTCGCTCTGTTTCTCACCGGGGCGGCTTTCTTTGGCGTCGCTATGGGAATTCTCTCGCCGGTACTTTCCGCCTGGACGGTGGATTTGAGCGGCGAGCACAACCGTGGGCGGGCAATCGCCACGATGTTTATCTCTTTGGAAGCGGGTATCGGGCTAGGGGCATTCCTTTCGGCTGAATTGTTTGAAAACCAACGGGAAAATCTCCCCTTAGTCTTCTTTTGCATGGCAGCCTTCGCATTCGCAGCGCTGTCTTATACTGTAACCATTTATCAATACAAAAAGCGTCGCACCCGTGTTATTTGACGATACCTATCAAAGCATTGCAGGGCCAGCGGAAGGCTTTTTCAAGGATAAAGGGAGCAAATTTCTGGCTTACGCATTTCCTGTCGAGAACGATTCGCAGGCCAAAGTGCAACTCAATAACTTATACGAGCTTCATCCGAAAGCTGTTCACCATTGTTATGCCTATCGCCTTGGTGCCGACAGGATGAGTTATCGAATAAGTGATGACGGCGAGCCTTCCGGCACAGCAGGTCGGCCTATTTTGAACACATTATATTCCAAAAATATAACGAATGTGCTGGTAGTGGTGGTCCGCTATTTTGGCGGGACATTGTTGGGAGTACCCGGGCTGATCAATGCCTATAAAACGGCCACAGAAATTGCATTGGAGCTTGCGGAAATAGTCACACGACATTATTTCAGCATTTATAGGTTGTCGTTCCAGTATCCGCAGATGAACGACGTCATGCGGATCGTAAAGGAAATGGAGTTGCCTGTGCGCGACCAGTTGTTCGAAATGCAATGCGTCATGGACGTGGAGGTGCGCGCCACACTTGTCGAGCGCTTTATCTCACGCTCGGAAAAGGTGGAAGACCTTGCGGTTGAGCTGGCCGGTTAATCGTTTTTTCGCAGCATCCTCACGAAGTCGTCCTCGTATTCTTTGATTGCCTTCAGGAGTTCCTTTAACTCTTTTTCCTCCGGCGTTCCTTTTTTCGCATCGAATATCTCGTCCGCCCGTTCCGAGGCCTTTTCATATTCGCTTTCGTTTGTGATTTTCATGGGCCAAGTGGTTGTATGATTTATCAAAAGTATTTTTTGTTTTTTAATACACAAAAAAACCGGCACAAAGGCCGGCTCTTTTGGGGTGCGTTAGTGGGTTATTAGGAGATTAATACCCCGGATTTTGTGTCAAGGTCGGTTGGCCGTCTTTCTGACTGTTCAGGATTTCGTCCTGTGGCAACGGGAAATAGAGGTTTTTCTGCGTGAAAGTTTTTCCTGCCATATATCCTCTTTTAGTGAAAGTCCGTCCCGAAGGCTCCTTACCTGCAACGGCTTCTTCCGCGGCATATTTGTTCAGTACTTTTTCCGCAATACCCCAGCGCACAAGGTCGAAGAAGCGGTGGCCTTCCATTGCGAATTCAAGGCGTTGCTCCATCCGAACTGCATTTCTGGCGTAGTCGGCGCCTTTTGCTGCAAAGGCTCCTGCCGGATAAGGTTCCACTTTGTAAGTCACCGTTGGATCCTGCACTGAACCGGTTTTGGCGCGGTTGCGAACCTGGTTTACCAAATCTTGTGCAGCGGCCAGGTTCCCCAGCTCGACTTCACATTCGGCCAACCACAACAACACATGCGACAGTTTGATCAGACGGTAGTTGTTGTTCACGTTCCGTTTGCTGGTTGAGTGAGTGGTACTGTTTTCTTCCGCTAGGTAATACATCCACTTTTTGCCTGTAAAAGGTCCTGCATAAGCCTGATCACGGATCCACGTCGAGCCGGGCATTGGGCCCCAATCGAGGAAGTTGACGCCGCGACGGCCTACTGTCCAATCGAGGCGAGGATCAACAGGAACAGTTTTATCCAAGGTAAATGTAGCCGTAGCGACGACTCCCTGATCGTTTGGCAAATCCACGTTGTTGTAGGTGTCCAATGTGCCATCGGCAGCTGTACCGATCATGGGAAGGCCATTTTCTGTCTTGAATGCATTTACGAGGTTATGCGATGGCTGGTAGAAACCGCAGCATCCGCGTCCTGGTGCGCCAGCTGAATATGGCCAGTTCAGGTTATCACCCGCATTGCCATTGTTACCATTTGTGCCATCGTTGACAGAGAACTGTACCTCCATAATCGACTCGGTATTGTTATTCCCCGTTGTCCGATAGTTGTCGTGGTAGTTGGCCACGAGTTTTTTACCAGAGTTTTTTACAACATCATCCAGCAATGTCTTGGCTTCAGCCCATTTCTTTTGAAAAAGATATGCTTTAGCCAGATATGATTTGGCAGCCCATTGCGTAGCACGTCCCTTTTGAGCCTGGGTTACAGGCAGGTTGTCGGCGGCGAATTTGAAATCATCTTCGATTTTAGCCCAAATATCATCAGTGTTGGGTACTTTGGTCGAGTTGGGGTCGCCTGCATTATAAATTTTCTCGTCAATGAACGGAACTTTGTTCCACATTTTTTTGGCTTCAAAATGATAGTGTCCGCGTAGGAAACGCGCTTCTGCAACCACCTGAAGTTTTTCTGCATCGGTCATGTCCTTCACATCGGGGCTCGCGGCGATCTGGATTACTTCGTTTGCACGGGCAACGCCATCATAGGAATGCCACCATTTGCCAAGGAAATAGGTATTGTCCGAAAGCCAGTTATACTGTTCGATGAACGATTGCTCGGGCTGGTCACCAGCGTCGGTGCCTTTTACGGCGTCATCGCTACTGATACCCCCGAAAACGTAATTCGAAATGGTGGATTGGCGACCGGTATTACCAGCGCCCACACCGTCGAGCAATGAATAGGCCCCGATGAGCAGGGCATTCACACCGTTTTTATTGCTGAGTTGTTCCAGCGATGCGCGCCCCTGGGGTTTCAGATCAAAAAAGTCGTCGGAGCAGGAGAAACTCAGACCAACCAGCAGGCATATTAATAATGATTTTTTCATTGTATGTTCTTTATAATGAAGATCAATGGATGAATTAGAAACCGAAACGCAAACCAACCAGATAAGACTTGGCCACAGGATAAGAGCCCTCATCGACGCCCATGTGCGTATCCTGATTGTTTTCGCCTGATCTTCTTAGGTTGATATCAGGGTCAAGTCCCGTGTATTTGGTGACTGTAAGCATGTTTTGTCCCTGGACATATACTTGTGCCGAGTTCAGTTTTACTTTTTTCAGCCAGGTTGAAGGCAGAGTGAAAGTAAGCTGTACGTTTTTCAGGCGGAAGTATGAACCGTCTTCGAGGAAGTAAGACGAAACCTGCTGGCTGGTGGCATCACCGGAGTTCAGGCGTGGCAATTTGGCGTCGTCACCTGATTTCTTCCAGGAGTTGTAAAGCATATCCTTGGAGCGGTTGCCCTGGAACACGTTGAAATCAGTCCAGTACTTGACATAGTTGAATATCTGGTTGCCTTGCACACCTTGTCCAAACAATGTCAGATCGAACCATTTGTAGCCGATACCCACGTTGATACCATAGTTGAAGTCGGGGTGCGGGTTACCGATAATGGTGCGGTCGGCCGCAGTAATGATACCATCGCCATTTACATCACGGAATTTGAAAGTACCTTCTCTGGTGTAAGAACCGAATTTTGGCGCCGCATCAGCTTCTGCCTGGTCCTTGATCACACCATCCACGAAATAACCATAGTAGCTTGCGATCGGAAGACCTGCTTTGGTAGCCGACATTGCCGGCAGACGGGTCGTGAAACCAAAGATGGTGGCGTTCGGGTCGTTGTTCAGTTTAATGACTTTGTTCTTGTAGCGGCCAAAGTTCACGCCAACCATATAACTGAAATCCCCTTTTTTATCCCGGAAATTCACGCCAAGGTCTACACCGCGGTTACGCACTTCACCAATGTTGGTGTAAGGGATCGTACCTGAACCGGCTGTTCTGGGGATGGCAATTTGCGTCAGCATATCTGAAGTCAGACGGTTGTAAACGTCGAGTACCACTTCGAGTTTGCTGTTGAACAATGTTGCGTCCAAACCGATATTGGCAGAGGTATTGGTTTCCCATTTACCATTGGAATTACCAAACTGAACAAGGTCGAAACCTCCCACGATCGACGTGCCGGTGCCGTTGATGTCGTAGGCATTGTTTTGTGGATCGGCCGCGTACAGTGTGTAAGCATTATAAACGTTAGGGATGAGTTGGTTACCGGTTTTACCCCAGCCGAAACGGACTTTCAAATCGTCCACGAACTTCACAGGTTTCATAAATGCCAGCTCGGTCATACGCAATCCCAGTGAAAATGCAGGGAAAATACCATAGCGGTTCGCTGCCGAGAAACGTGAAGATCCGTCACGACGCAATGTGAAATCGGCGAGCACGAGGTCTTTGAAAATGTAGTTGATTTTTCCAAACTGTGAGAACAACGCACTTTCTGTTGCGCCAGGGCCTGCATTGCTCAAACCTGCCGCCGAACCTGCATCGAGATAACGATAGTCGACGTCATCGAATGCAAATGAGCTACGGCTGGCGCGGAATTCCGCCGCGTATGTTTTCACGGCTTCCATACCTACCAACACGTTGAAGTTGTGTACGCCAAATGATTTGGCATAATTTAATGTGTTGAACCAGGTGAATGAACGGTCCACGTTGTTGATCACGTTCAAGCTGTTCGCATTTCTTGCCTCGGCCGCTTCGATATCGCGGTGGAAGTACTCCGAACGGTTAGACTGGTTATACTCTATACCTAGGCTGGTGCGGCCATAAAGTCCGGGAAGGATATCAATCTGTGCGAACACGTTGCCAAATGCGTGGGTGCCTTTCGTAAGGTTGTCTTTTTCGCGGTACAAACGGGCCAGCGGGTTGGGCGCATTACCGAGATTACTACCTCGGCTTCCCGCGAAGCCGTTGTAATCGGATGTGTTGGTTCCGCCAAGCGCTTTCGGACCACCCGTAATATCGAACACGGGGATGATCGGGTGTACACGGATCGCGAACATGATCGGGTTACCTTCGTCGTTGTTAGTAATCCCCTGCCGTTCGTCATACGAGAATGTAAAGTTCTCACCCACAGTTACTATTCCTTTTTTGAATTCGGTGTTCGCACGGACTGAATACCTTTTGTATTTGGTATATTTCAGAATACCGTCCTGCTTGAAATAATTGGCAGAAAGTGCATATTTTGCTGCTTCTGAACCACCGGAAGCGCCAATCTGGTAATTGGAAATTGAAGCCGGATCGAAAATTTCGTCCTGCCAGTCGGTTCCTTGCTTGTTGGCTTTGGTGATATTGAATGCGGTTTTGCCCAAATTAGGATCGGCGATGTCGTTGGTATAGGTGTAATTCGCTGGAAGTTCACCGTACACATTTGGATAAATGTAGTCGGCGATGGTCTGGTTGCCATTTTCGTCGAATTTGTATTGGGCGGAAGGCGATGTTACCGAAGGGTTCTTGCCTGCTCCCAGGTCAGCTTCATACAAATACTGCCCCAACTCTTTGGTATTCAACAGATCGAGCATTTTGCCCGGGCGCTGGGTACCGGTATAGAAGTCGAAACTGATACTAGGTGCGCCGGTTTTGCCCTTTTTGGTGGTAATGATCACAACCCCGTTCGCAGCGCGCGCACCATAAATGGATGCCGCCGATGCATCTTTCAAAACCTGCATCGATTCGATGTCATTCGGATTAATCTGGTTCAGCGTTCCTTGTGTAGGCACGCCGTCGATTACGTAAAGCGGGCTGTTGTTGTTGATCGAACCAAAACCACGGATACGCACCATGGTACCACCACCCGGTGAATTGTCATTTCCCACAGTCACTCCGGAAGCGCGGCCTTGAAGCATTTGCGTTACACTCGCGGTAGGCACCGAAGTAAGTTCCTTGGGGTTGATTACCGTTACAGCGCCGGTTATATCCTTTTTACGCTGCGCCGCATAACCGGTTACGACCACCTCGCTGAGGTTTTTGATGTCGTCTTCCATCGCCACATTGATAGTCGACTGATTGCCTACCGGAACTTCCTTTTTGATAAGACCAATCGAGGAGAAGACAAGGATCGCATCTGCGCCTTTTGCCTCAAGCGCGTAACTGCCGTCGGCGTCGGTGACTGTACCGACAGCGCTTCCTTTTAGCTGCACGTTCACACCGGGAATACCGGTTCCATCTGCGGAGGAGGTGACTTTACCCTTGACCGGATGATCCTGGGCGTAAGATAAATGAGCTGCTATTGCGAACAGCATAATCATGACACCCCGGAAAAGCGGGACTAGTAAATGTTTGTTCATAAATGAGTTGGGGATAATGTTAAAATAATGTAAGTAAATATCAATATACCATCAAATATAGAAATATGCCTCACATTCGAGTGTGATTTTTAGCAATATTTTTATAATTAATATTAATATGTTACTGGTTACAAAATATTGCTTCTTCGAAAAGTCTTATTATGCAAACGATTGCATGCCGTAGGTTACTCTTGGAATAAAACAATCCTTAAACTGTATACGCAGCAGTTTGGGCGGGAGAAAATTTGCAACTCAAAGTGTATTTTTGTGGTTAACAGATTACACTTTCACAATCACGGACTAACTCACAAACTATTATCAGGGATTTGGAATATTTAAATGGCCTCGAAGTGGCAGAACAGGACCTCATCGAGGTACAAGGCGCCCGGGAACACAATTTGAAAAACATTGATGTCGCCATCCCACGTAATAAGCTAGTGGTGGTGACCGGTATCAGCGGAAGCGGCAAGTCGTCGCTCGCATTCGATACAATTTATGCCGAAGGACAGCGCAGGTATATGGAGAGCTTCTCCTCGTATGCGCGTGGCTTTATAGGAGAAATGGAGCGGCCTGATGTCGACAAGATCAGCGGTTTGTCACCGGTGATCAGTATCGAGCAGAAAACAACATCGAGAAACCCCCGGTCGACGGTGGGGACTGTTACTGAAATTTATGACTTCCTGCGCCTGCTCTACGCGCGCGCGGGCGAGGCCTATTCGTACGTAACAGGCAGGCGGATGATCAAGCAATCGCAGGATCAGATCGTGAACCAGCTCATGACGCAGTTCATTGGACAGAAAATCATGCTGCTTGCACCTGCAGTAAAAGGCCGTAAAGGGCATTACCGAGAGCTTTTTGTCCAGATCGCGCGCCTGGGCTATACCAAAGTGCGCGTCGATGGAGAGGTGCAGGACATTACGCCCAAAATGCAGCTCGACCGCTATAAGGTCCATGATATCGAGATCGTGATTGACCGTGTGATCCCTAAAAAAGAAGAGGAAGATCCGCAGTCTCGATACCGGATGAGCCAATCGGTAGCCACGGCCATCAAGCAAGGTAAAGGCGCGTTGATCGTGCTGGACGCAAAAGGCGAAACGAATTATTTTTCCCAAAACCTGATGGACCCGGAGTCTGGGATTAGCTATGATGATCCGGCACCGAACGCATTTTCGTTCAACTCGCCTTACGGCTGGTGCCCTACTTGCCAGGGATTGGGTATTATCGAAGAGATCACCGAAGATTCCATTATGCCCGACAAATCCCTGAGCATTAGCCGCGGTGGCATTGCACCAATGGGTGAATATCGTGAGGCATGGATATTCAAGCAACTTGAAGTCTTGCTGAAGGAATACAAGATCACGCTCACGACCCCGCTTGAAAAATTCTCCGAGGAAGCGTTGAAACTGGTGCTTTACGGTAGCGAGGAAGCTGTTCCGGTACCTTCGAAGAAATACCCTGGCACAGACTGGGAGACCAAATTTGACGGTATCATCAACTTCTTGAAACGTCAGCAGGAATCGGGTAATGAAAAAATTCAGGATTGGTTGAAGGATTTCATGGTGACTCAAACCTGCCCCGAATGCAAGGGCAAGCGCCTGAGGAAAGAATCATTACATTTTAAAATAGACAAAAAAGACATTGCCGAGCTGGCTGATAGTGACATTCGCGAGCTGGCCGAATGGCTGGTAGGATTGGAAGATCGCCTCGAAGAAAAGCAACGCATGATCGGTCATGAGGTTTTGAAGGAAATCCGGAAACGCGTCGGTTTTATGCTCGATGTTGGTTTGGATTACCTGACGTTAAACCGGGCGTTGAGGACCTTGTCGGGCGGAGAAGCGCAGCGCATTCGCCTCGCAACGCAGATCGGTACGCAGCTTACCGGCGTGCTTTACATTATGGACGAGCCGAGTATTGGTTTGCACCAGCGCGACAATGTGCGGTTGATCAATTCTCTTAAAAGTCTTCGCGACCTCGGCAACACTGTCCTCGTGGTGGAACACGACAAAGATATGATGCTGGCCTCGGACTATATTCTCGACATTGGCCCGGGCGCAGGACGTCACGGCGGTAGCGTGGTAGGAGCGGGAACACCGGAGAAATTTCTGCAAAATGGCTCACTAACGGCCGATTACCTGGCTGGTCGCGCATCCATTGAGGTTCCTAAAAAGCGTCGGAAAGGCAACGGCGACTCCATTGCGCTGAAAGGCTGTACAGGTCATAATTTAAAGAATGTCTCGGTTTCGATCCCGCTAGGAACAATGATCTGCGTAACGGGCGTTAGTGGCAGCGGTAAATCGTCGCTGATCCACGAAACGTTGTTCCCGCTTTTGAATCACCATTTTTACAAATCGAGAAGAGAGCCGCTGCCTTACAAGTCGATCGAAGGGTTGGAGCATATCGACAAAGTAATAGAAGTAGACCAGTCCCCGATAGGCCGCACGCCACGTTCGAACCCAGCCACTTATACCAACCTGTTTACCGATATACGAACACTTTTTGCCGAGTTGCCAGAGGCTAAAATTCGTGGTTACAAACCAGGTCGCTTCTCCTTCAACGTCAAAGGTGGGCGTTGCGAGGATTGCGAAGGAGCGGGGATGAAGAAGATTGAAATGGATTTCCTGCCCGATGTGCATGTCAACTGCGAAACCTGTAAAGGCAAGCGTTTCAACCGGGAAACTTTGGAGGTCCGTTTCAAAGGAAAATCCATTGCGGACATCCTCGATATGACTGTCGAAACGGCATTGGAATTCTTTGAAAATCAGCCAAGATTACTCCGCAAAGTGCAGACATTGAATGATGTTGGTTTGGGCTACATTACACTGGGCCAGCATGCTACGACATTGTCCGGCGGCGAAGCGCAGCGTGTAAAGCTTTCCGAAGAGTTGTCAAAAAGGGATACCGGCAAAACATTATATATTCTCGACGAGCCTACGACCGGTTTGCATTTCCAGGACATCCGGCATTTACTCAATGTTTTGAATAAACTCGTTGAAAAAGGAAATACAGTGCTCATCATCGAACATAACCTCGACGTGATCAAGGTTGCCGATTACATTATCGACGTAGGTCCGGAGGGGGGAGCACAAGGTGGCCGCATTATTGCGGAAGGAACACCTGAGAAAGTGGCGAAGGTAAAGGGCAGCTTTACCGGTCATTTTTTAAAGGAAGAACTGAAATAGGAAAATACTCCGCGATCTTTTTTCAAATACCCTGCTCCCGCCGAGGAGGCAGGGTATTTGCATTAATGCACTTCTATTTTGCTCCAAAATGGAGCTGACACAGTTTGATCAGGATATAGCAGACGGGCTTCATATAAACCGGGGGAAAGCTCGGATGGCACGGCATACTTACCGTAATAAACGTTGAAACTACCGTCTGCAAAGGAAGGATCGGACCTTATATCCGCCTTCAGATTGACGGTTCGTCCGGCATTCTTCAGTTGCAAGTCGGGCAAAATTGTGGTAGGGTCAAATGCGGAATACATTCTGCCAAGTACCGCCGGAAATGGATTTACATATAATGCCCCGCCCCTTTCGGCGACGATCTTTCTTGCATAGTAATAAATAGGGCGGTCGATCGGATAGTCAATTTGGGAGAGCCAGATCTGACCAATGGCTTTCTCTTTATCATTGCTGGAAATCGTCCTTATCAACGCATTGACTAGTGTGTCGTTCTGAAATATGCTGACCGAGTAAGACCCGTTAGGAAGGCTCGACGGCAACGTACACCACAAGGAAGCTGAGTCGGCGAATGTCGCCGGAACTGTGACGGCGTTCAACAGAAAATCACTTTCAACCGTTACTTTGTAGCGGTCTTTTGCCATAAAACCGTTGCCGGAGATAAGGATTTGTTTGTTGAGCGGAGCGGCTGAGAAAAGCGGAAATTCCCCAAAGCGGTACACGAGCGACCGGACTGGCAGAAATTTTCTGTTTTTGGCCAGTTCAAACATTTTATCGCCAAATTTTAGAACAACATTCAATTGGCTGGATTCCTTAAATGGATTTGCGTTCTGGAAATAAACCGCGTTGACCGACGCAAATCCGTCAAGTCGGCTGCCCGTGCCGTCATCCGTCAGAGTAGCCGATAGCGTAGCTTTTGAATCGGGACTTTCAGGAACTGTGCCGACGCCGGATATAAGGTCATATGGGATTTCGCATGCCCCAGATGTGGAAAGCCGAAAATCGTATACAGGATCGACTGACGCCTTCAAAGGGCCGGGATGTTTGACAAAAAACTGATATGTTTTGATTTGTTGTGACGAGGAGCTGATCTGCAAACCCAGCGGTGTTTTGTTTTTGAATGCAAAATTTATCAATGTGGACGAACCCGAATTGGTCCATGTCAGATAAGCGCCGGGATAGAGCTTAAATTGTATGCGAATCTCACTTTCGGTGAAGCCGGCCTGAAGGGTAATCAAATAGGCATCAATGGTAGAGTCGAAAATAATTTTGTCTGCGCCGGGAACGTCAATATATTGGATAAAAGCGGAGTCGGTCAGCGGAGTGACTTTAATTTCTTCGGGGTCAGGCTCTGGCGTTTCTTTTTGTTTTTTGTGGCAGGAAAAGAAAAGGATCAGCGAAGCTGAAAGCAATAGGAGAAATCTATTCATGACTGTAACTGCGTGGATGGCTGATAGATTGAAGATCAGCCATCAAGTTAACAAAAATCACTTTCAGTTACATCCACTTACTCAAGAATTGGTTGAAAGGTTCTTTGTACTGGTCACTCACCGGAATAGAAGTCGAACCGATCTGGATCGTGTTGCGCGTTACAGCACTAATCTTGTCCAGATTTACAATGAACGACCGATGCACGCGCATGAACTTCGATGCCGGCAGCTTTTCTTCCAGTGCTTTCAGGCTGGTAAGCGACAGAATGGGCTTCGGGTCCGATTTGAGATGTACTTTAACATAATCTTTAAGTCCCTCCGTGTACAAAATGTCGTCATAGGCGATCCGCACCAGCTGGTATTCAACTTTCAGGAACAGGTACTCATCTTTGGGATCCGAAGAACCAGCCGATGAGGCCTTGTGAACCAGCTCTACATACGCCTGCGCCTTCGATGCAGCACGGAGGAACTCTTCGTAGTTAAAGGGTTTTAGGAGATAGTCAATGGCATCCACGCGAAAGCCATCTAACGCGTATTGATTAAATGCTGTCGTAAAAATGATCCTCGGTGCCTTATTGCCTGCCTTTTCAAGCACTCGCGCGAGCTCGATGCCCGTCAGATCCGGCATTTGAATATCCAGAAAAATGACGTCTATCGGCTTGATGTTGATCACCTGTAATGCCTCCACGGCGCTGGAGTATCGTCCTGCCATATTCAGAAACGGTGTTTTTTCAATAAATGCGCACACCAATCCGAGCGCAAGCGGCTCGTCGTCCACGGCAATGCATTCCAGGTTTACACTCATGCTGTTTCCAGTTCCAGGTGTACGCCGAACTCCCTGTCTTCCTTGTTCTCTGTCACTTCCAGTTGGTATTTACCTGGATAAAGCAGGTCAAGGCGGCGTTGGGTGTTAGCAAGGCCAATGCCGTTACTCTCATCAAGAACGGCTCTTTTATCGGTAAACAGCGTGTTCTTTACCTCCACAAATATCTTGTGGCCTTCCTGGCGGATCTGAATGTCGATCCGGCTAGGTTGTACGGCGCTCACACCGTGTTTGAATGCATTTTCAATAAAGGGTAGGAATAGCATGGGTGCAATGGAAACATCGTGCAGCGGGTTCGGTGGATCGAGGTGCACGGTTACTTTATCGGTAAGTCGGAGCTGCATGAGCTGGATGTAGTCCTGTGCAAATGCAATCTCCTGGCTGAGCAGCACCGTGCCGTGCTGCGTTTCGTACAGCACGTAGCGCATCATGCGCGACAGTTTATGTAATGCCTCACGCGCGGCTTCCACGTCTATCACAGTGAGTGCATAAATATTATTCAGGGTATTGAAAAAGAAATGCGGGTTGATCTGCGCTTTCAGGAACGACAGCTCAGAGTTAATCTTCTCTTTTTCGAGGTTTTGGCGGTACTGCTTGTCGAGCTGGGCCGTGCGTACCGCGGCAACACTGGTACTAAGCCCGATGATCATCAGGGCGGTCATTAAAGAGAAATAGTCGAGGCGGTCGTGACGTTTCTTGTCACCATTCGTTTCCCGGGCGAGCTTGAATGCACGATCCATTTGTTCGCCGTGGTTCACCGCGACTTTTACCTGCTCGATCACAACGGCCAGCATTACCACCGACACGATATTGAAGAGAATGAACTTCATGTACCGGTTTTTGGCCAGGAACCTAGGGAACCAATAATAGTAATTGAGATAAAATATGGTGACAAGAAGTGTGAACAGAACTGCTTGTTTAATCCAAAAACTAATAGGGAATTCGATCTGCCAGCTAAGGGGCTGCCACATCAGGAAAAGGGCCAGAAAACTCCATCCAAGCAAATGGAGGAATAATGGGGGATATTTCCGGGCGGTAGGCGTATCCATTTAGCAATTAGTTAGTTTCAATGTGATTTGAACGCAACACATCACTGCAATCTTACGCGGAAATTATTAAATCACCTATTTCAATCGATCAAAGTACCCCGAATACCGACGGGCGGCACGTCGCAGTCTATTAATGGATCGGGACGCGGGAGCGGCTTTTGTGATGGTAGAGGTCTTGATACAAACCGGTGCCGATTTCCGAAGCGATCGCTAAATCGTCTGTTGTTTTCAGGGTTGTGTCGTTGGAAACAGGCCTTTGATCGGCACATCCGTCCTATCTATCTATTCCTTTTTTTTCACAGGCATTTAGGTTGTTATTTTGAAATTCGAAAAGTAAATCATTTAAAACCCAAACCATGAAAATTGTTTTACACCTAACATTCCTGGCTGTGTTCTCAGGACTTACATCAGCGGCATTCGCCCAGTTTCCGGGCGGTGGTGGCGGTGGTGGAAGCCGTGGCGGTGGCGGCGGAGATTTCCGTGGAGGAGGCGACAGACAGCGCCAAACGGTCATTCCGGGAACGGCAGAAGACACTCCTAAAGGTAGCGGAAAAATCACGGGTGTGCTCGTGGATTCGACCAGCAAAAAGCCTGTAGAATTTGCAGCATTATCTTTGGTAGATACTAAAACGAACAACCCGATTGACGGTACCACCACCGACGAAAAAGGGGAATTTACGCTCACGAAAGTCGCGGCAGGTAACTTTAAAATCCTGATCTCATTTATAGGATATAAAACAAAAACGATCAACAATGTCAAGATCGACCGTAAGACAGAGCTGAATCTGGGATCTGTTACATTAGTGCCCGATGTGGTCCAGCTCAATGAAGTCGAGGTGGTTGGAATGGCGCAAATGATCGAGGAAAAGGTCGACAGGCTCGTTTATAATGCAGAAAAAGACATTACCAGTAAAGGTGGTGATGCTTCGGATGTGATGAAAAAAGTGCCGATGCTGACAGTCGACCTCGATGGTAACGTGTCACTCCGAGGAAGCTCTAACGTAAGAGTTCTCATCAACAACAAGCCTTCGACAATCATCGCAACCAGCGTGGCCGATGCATTGAAGCAGATTCCTGCGGATATGATCAAGTCGGTAGAGGTGATCACTTCGCCATCGGCGCGTTACGATGCGGAAGGTTCGGCGGGGATCATCAATATTATCACAAAAAAGAGTACGATTCAGGGCGGTACGCTTAACCTTGATACGGGTATCGGTAACCGGGGATCGAACCTGGGGTTGAGGGGTAACTACCGCGTAGGTAAAATGGGTTTCAGCCTCGGGGGGTTTGGTCGTTTCAACTACAATATGCCGGGTAAATCGGAGAACCTTCAAGTCGGTAAACTGAGCCCGTTCTCCGTGCGTCAAACGAGCGATTCCAAGAACAAAATGGCATTCGGTTCCTATAACTTTGGCTGGGACTGGGAGATCGATTCCAAGACTTCCCTATCAGCCGGTGTGCGTTATGGAATGCGTAACAGCAAGGTCGATCAGGAGCTTTATACCTATAATACTTTGAACGATACCACCCGCACCAGCTTCCGTGATGTAAGCAGCAAAGACCTTTCCGGTACTTGGGATGTGAATGTGGATTATATCAAGACATTAGCAAAAGCGGGGCAGGAATTGAGTATTTCAACACAATACAGCCGTAACAACCGGACTAATGACTACGATGCGGATATTTACTCCCTAAACAATACACAACTGAAAGAGCTCCTTGGCACGCAAGGCAACAATAACAGCAGCCACAACCAGGAAAGCACCGTTCAGGTAGATTACCAAACGCCGATTAAAGATAATCAAATGCTGGAAATGGGTGGTAAAGGCATTTTCCGTCAGGTGGTTAGTAATTACGATTATTACTCTTCTCCTGAACTTGGGCAAGCGCAGCCTGCCAGCAACCTGAACTACGATCAGAATGTGGCAGCAGGTTATTTGTCCTACACATTTACTACTAAAAGTAAATTTACCGTAAAGGCTGGTACGCGCTATGAATACACGAGTATCGATGCGCAACAGGGTGAGGCAGGAGACTTGAAATTGCCTGCATATGGCAATCTGGTGCCGAGCATCAACCTTTCGCAGACATTCGGAAAAGGGCAGACCATAAAACTGGCCTACAACCGTCGTTTGCAACGTCCGGGCATTCAGTTCCTGAACCCGAACGTGAATGCTGCCAACCCGCAGAACATCACAGTTGGTAACCCGAACCTGAAACCGGAATTGACGGATCAAGTCGAGTTGGGTACGAGCTTCTTCAAAAACTCGATGTATATCAACGTGTCGACATTTGCCCGGTTCACTAACAGTTCGATTGAAAGTATCCGGACTACCAGCGATGAGGGGGTGATCAAGACGACTTACGGTAACATCGGATCTAAAAAGAACTATGGAGCGAACATCTTCGGAAATGTGACCTTCTTCAAAAGACTGCAAGTGGGCGGTGGCTTCGACTTCTATTATGCCGACCTTTCTAACAACAGTCCTGATCCTGCATTGCAGAACTCCAACAGTGGTTTCGTGTTGAGCGGCCGTTTCCGTACAAGCCTTAACATTAAAAATGGCTGGGGCTTGCAGGCGGGAGGTTTTATGAGAGGCCGAGACGTACAGTTGCAAGGAACACAGGCCGGTTTCCGGATGTATGACTTCGGGATCCGTAAAGATTTCGCCAACAAACGCGGAAGCATCGGTTTCGGAATGGAGAACTTCCTGGCGCCGTCGTTCAAGATGAAAACCAGCCTGGAATCGAATACGTTTACACAAAGCAATACCAACTACCTGTATAATCGCGGTTTCCGGGTGAACTTCTCTTACCGCCTTGGCAAAATGACTTTTGTGGAACAGAAAACCCGCAGAAGAAAATCAGTGAATAACGACGACCAAAAGTCAGACGGTGGTGGTAATATGGACGCCGGCGCCGGCGGTGGTGTACAAGGTGGTGTAACACCGGCAGTAGTACCAGCCGCAGGAGGCCGGGGCAATGGTGCTGCCGGAGCCCCGGGAGCTGGTAGGCCACAAGGTGCACCAGGGCAGGGTGTAACGCCAGCTGCCGATAGTACAGGCCGCCCGGCAAGGCAAGGTAACTTCCAAGGCCGCCCTGGAATGCGTCCGGATTCGACTATGAAACGCGATTCGACATTCAGGCCGGATTCGACGGGGTTAAAACCGGATAGCAGCGCGGTAAGACCAGACAGCACCGCTCGTCCGGCCCTGCCTGCGACGCCGATAAAGCAGGATTCAACCGTATTGCCGGTGAAACCAGTTACCCCGGCAGATTCAACCAAAAAAGAATAATAATATGCTATAAACGATAAAACCCGGATGGCAACCTCCGGGTTTTATCGTTTATATGGGGCATCTCTACAGCGCGTTTTGTTGTTGCCTGATGTTTGCCAAAATACGGTCGGCTCCGGCTTCCAGCAGTTCCTCGGCCAAAGCAGTGCCCAGCTCTTGTGGAAATGCACTGGCACCGCTTTCAGTTTTACGGATCAGCTCCGAACCATCAAGGCTGATGATACCACCTACGATCCGGATTTCTTCATTGTGCAATGTAGCCATTCCAAAAACCGGGATGCTGCAACCGCCTTGCAGGCGTTTCAGGAAAGCTCTTTCAGTCAGAAGGCATGTTTCAGTAGGCTCGTGGTTGAGGAGTTCTCTGAGTTTGCTTTTCTTTTCGGCATCCAGGGAAACGGCGCATTCGATCGCGACGCTGCCCTGGCCTACTGCTGGCGTGAATTCGTCCAGCAGCAAATGCTCTGCGATCTTATCATCATATTCCATGCGGTGTACACCTGCGTAAGCAAGCAGAAGCGCGTCGCATTGGCCTTCTTCGAGCTTGCGTAGACGCGTTTGGAGGTTGCCGCGCATATCAACTGTTTTGATATGCGGATAATAATGTTTCAAAACGGCCACCCGGCGCGTCGAGGAAGTTCCGACCGTGAAGGATTCTCCGTTTTTGAGCGATAGCGTGGTGTTGTGGCTTACGAGCACATCATTAGCATGTTCCCGCTCCGTGAATGCGATGATTTCGAATGCGTCGTCCAGTTGTGATTGCAAATCCTTAGCGCTATGTACGGCAATGTCGATGCCGCCGCTCCGGAGCTGGTCTTCCAGTTCTTCTGTGAAAACGCCCTTGCTTCCGATTTTCGAAAGGGACCGGTCAAGAATCTTGTCCCCTTTGGTTTCGATGATAACGATTTCCGTTTCTATGCCGCCTTGTTGCAAAAGTTCTTCAACATAATACGCCTGCCAAAGCGCCAGCCTGCTTCCGCGGGTTCCTATTTTTATATGCATGATGATATGGTCCTGAACAAATTTTATTTCGGGGGCGAAGTTATGCCATAACCAGGAAACCAGCCAGTGAAATCTTACAGTTCCCGCAATTAGCTGTGCAATACGATTTTAATGGAATGAGTGAAAAAATCCCTGTAAATTCAACCTCTTTCAAAATTAGCATCATGGAAAATAGGGGTTTGATATTTATTCCCGATATAAGCGGTTTTACGCGGTTTATGCATGAAATCGAGATCGAGCACGGCCGGCATATCATTCAGGAGTTGCTGGAAACGCTGGTGAATGCGAATCAGATCGGCCTGGAAATTTCCGAGATCGAGGGTGACGCGATTCTCTTTTTCAAATTTGGGGAGGCGCCGGAGTTGGAAGTATTGTACAAGCAGGTCGAGAGAATGTTTTGTGATTTTCACAAATACATCATTGCCTATGACAACCGCCGTTTTTGCCAGTGCAAGGCATGCATTTCAGCGGTAAATCTTACCTTGAAAGTCGTAGCGCATTACGGTGAGTTTACGACTTATCAGGTCAAAAATTTCAGCAAGCTGATCGGCAAGGACATTATCGTGGCGCACCAGCTCCTGAAAAACGATATCGAACAGCACGAATACTGGCTGGTGACGCAAAACCTGCTGAATGGACAGCAACCAAACGGTTTTACCGATTGGATGACATGGCATTCCGGATCAAAGACGACGGAAAATGAGCAGATCCCATTCGCATACACTCAGATAGGTTTGCTCAAAGACAGCATTCCGCCTTATGAACCTCCGTTGCTGGAGCCGTTGGAAAAGGTTAAAATGACTTCTGTTTCAATGGAATATGATACGGATATTAAAAAGATGTTTTTCACCTCGGGGCACCTCGAGCTGCGCCACCGATGGCAGGACGGCGTGAAATCGATCGAAGAGCTCGATCATTTCCTGCCTGGAATCGGCTCGCGTCACCGTCGTGTAAGCAACGACGGGGAAACGATTCTGTATGCCAGCGGCTTTTCCTACGATCCTGATTCGCGGGTTGTCTTCAGCGAATCGGACGAAAATCGGACCGGCACGCTCTATTTTGTGCTTGAAAAGTTGGGCGACACCCGAACCCGCCTCAGTTTGGAATACTATTTAAAAAAAGACCTGCTGAAACAGCTGACATTCAGATTGTTTAAGAAGGACAAAATGGAAGAAAGCTTCCGGAAATCGCTGGTGAATCTGAAAGCGCTACTGCCGGAAATCGTCGTCCCTGTTGATTTCTGACAGTGATGGTCCGTTATCAGGTCATGAAGTCATTGAGTCGGGAAATCATTTAGTCAACTGATTGGTTTTCAGTGGTCACTGGCCAGCGGCCAGCTTGTCAAACTCCCACCGTATCCCCTTCATCCGTCACGATTTTATCTTCGATATAAGACACGATCAGCGAGGCAACGTCTATGCCGCTTACTTCTTCAATCCCTCTTAGCCCCGGGGAAGAGTTAACTTCCATTACCAGTGGCCCGCGTGAGGATTGCAGCATATCTACGCCGGCGATTTTGACACCTAATGCCTTCGCCGCCGCAATGGCAGTATGCTCTTCCTCAGGCGTCAGTTCGATCATGCGGCCCGAGCCACCGCGATGCAGATTGGAACGGAAATCTCCTTCCGCACCTTGCCGTTTCATAGCTGCAATCACTTTGTTCCCTATTACAAATGCACGAATATCGGCGCCTTTGGACTCGGCAATGTATTCTTGGATCAGGAAGTTGGCTTTAAGTCCGTAAAATGCTTCAATAGTTGATTTGGCGGCTTTAATGGTTTCTGCCAATACTACACCTACGCCCTGTGTGCCTTCAAGCAATTTGATGATTACGGGTGGACCTCCCACCAGGTGAATCAATTCGTTGACCTGCGCAGGATTTTTAGCAAATGCCGTTTTTGGAATATCAATACCCACCTTCGCAAGCACCTGCATACTGCGCAGCTTGTCGCGTGAGCGCAGAATGGCTTGTGATTTAACAGTAGTAAAAATTTTCATGAGCTCGAACTGGCGCACTACGGCACAGCCGAATGCATTTACCGAAGTACCGATCCGTGGAATGGCGGCATCGATGTCAGTTACCGGCTTGCCTTTGTAAATGACCGTCGGCTTGCCGCCTTCGACCATCACAAAGCATTTGACATGATCGATCACAACCGCTTCGTGTCCCTTTTGTTTGATTGCCTCCACCAGGCGCCTGGTCGAATACAGGTCCGGATTGGTGGATAATACGGCGATTTTCATAAAAATGTTTTTAGAAAAATGGAGGTGTTGCCCCGGGCTGTGCGCCCCGGGTTTCGTCTGATGTTATTTTTGGGAACGAGTTGGTGTCAGCGAATGCTTTGCCGCGGACAGGTTTTTCTTCGATACATCGACAATAAACCTGTTTTTGAGCAATTTTCGCCCGAGTAGTATGGGATAACTCATTTTCTGCCGGTTGGCCAGCGAAAATTCGGTATGTATTTTTCTGCCGAAAAGCTTGATTGGTGTCTTGATCACGAACCGTTTTTCTTCTTTTCCAAAGGAATTCCGGATTACGGTTTGTTTGAATTCGGTTATTATAAAGAAATGTTGAGGTGCACCCCGCTTGGCATCGAGGTAAACATGGAGCTCTTTGCTCCCTTCTTTTTCTACCAATTTCACACGAGAACAATGGATGGCAGAAGTCGCCGCACCGGAATCGACCCGGACAGGGACATTGTGCCAGCCTAACTCTGGCAGATCTGCCATGTCTGTTGCGCCGATAATTTCCATAGGACGTTTCATCTGCGCTGAAAAAACTGGGCGACTGTTAATGATAAATCCAGGAAAACCATTTTGGCGCGCACATTCCGCTCGATGTGGTAATAGGCCGTGTTCACTTCCCCGATCATGCTCTCCATGGATTCAAAATTGACGGTTTTTGAAAAATTCTGCACGAAAGTAAGCTCTTCCTGCGGAACGCGCAAAAGTTCGCCCGCACCATGGCTCCACACGAGCATATCCCTGAACAATCGCAATGCATATTCGAGCAGTCCTTTTTGTTTTTCCTTGCTCATCACATCATAGGTCTCTGCCAGTTTTACCAGATGTGCCACATCAAATTTATAGGACGAACGCATCCAGTCGGCAAACCAGGCCGAACGGTCATCCTGCTCTTCCTGAACGAGTTTCAGTGCCTCGGCCAAGTTCCCATCACACAAATAGGCGACCTGATTCGCGACAGTATCGGTTATATCTTGTCGTTTCAGGTACGATTTGATTTCCAAATCGGTGAACGCCGGAATGGTAATGCGCTGCGTCCGGGAAATAATTGTCGTCAGGAGTTTGTCCGACTGATCACTTACCAAAAGGAACAATGTTTTTTCAGGTGGTTCTTCCAGGATCTTCAGAATCGCATTGGATGACGCTGCATTCATAATGTCCGGCTTCCAGATCAGCAGGATCTTGTATTCGCCTTCGTAAGCTTTTACGGACAATTTTCTTAAAATTCCCCGTGCCTCTTCCACGGAAATGTTGCCTTGCTTGTTATCCGCACCGATGTGATCGAGCCAGTCGGGCAGAACGCGATAGGGATTTTCCAGTAAAAACGAACGCCAGAGCGGTAGAAATGCTTCGCTGGTTTTACCGTCGATTTTTTTGGAAGTGGCAATTGGAAATATAAAATGGAAATCAGGATGTACGAGCTTGCTCATTTTCGCGCACGATGCACAGGTGCCGCACGCATCTTCCTCATTTCTGTTTTCACAGTTAATATAGGTAGAGAAAGCCAAAGCCATGGCCAGTCCAGCTCCTCCTGTGGAGTAATCGAATAGCTGCGCGTGGGCCAAATGGCTGTTCCGGACCGAACGCCTCAGCGTCGATTTGATGTTTTCAAGCCCCGGAATATCTCTGAAAAGCACGATTTAAATCAATTAATAGAATGTATGAAAGCCTATTGGCTGCGTTGGGCCTGCGTATTTTTAAAAACTGAACCCATAATGTTTTCTTCGGTCTCTCCGAATATGATGCCGCGGCGGTTCACAGTATCTTTCGCCACTGCCACTGCTTTTTCGAACCGGTACTCACAATATCCCTCAGCTGCCCCGCCCCAGGAGAACGAAGATACATGCTTAGCCTGAAATCCTGCACCAAACACATTCACACTTACGCCAATAACTGTCCCGGTGTTGAACATCGTCGAAATTCCCGCTTTGGAATAATCACCCATCATTAAGCCACAGAAAAGTAAGCCGGTGTCTGCCAATGCATTGCTGGCATAGCTGTGCAGTTTGACGTTCGTATGGTCATTTTTCAAGTTCGAATTATTGGTATTCGCCCCCAGGTTACACCATTCGCCGAGGACCGAATTACCCAGGTAGCCGTCGTGGCCTTTGTTACTATAACCAAAAACTACACAATTGCTCACTTCTCCACCAACTTTCGAGGCCGGCCCCACAGTAGTATTAGGCCGGATCTTCGTTCCTTGCGCTAAAACACTGTTTTCGCCAATTGCAAACGGGCCCTGGATCATCGAGCCTTCCTGAATCAATGCATTCTTCCCGATATAGATAGGCCCATTCTCCGCATTCAATATAGAAGCTTTAATAACCGCGCCTTCTTCCACGAATATATTCTCGGGCTTGTAACAATGTGTGAATGGGTCGCTAACACCTACCGATTTTCGAACAGATACTATGCGTTCATAATCGGTTTTAATTTGCGCCCCATTCTGGCCGAAGATGTCCCAAACATTCCGGATCATCGTAAATGGCTCTTCATAATGTACGACCGTGAGATCATTTGTGCCTTCCGATGCATTCCACGCCGAATGAGTTCTCACTGCGAGCACTTCACTCCGGTTCGAAACCAGCGCGTTTCCATAGGGTAGACCTTTAATGATGCCCGCCAGGTGCTCATCGGGGCACAATGCACCGTTGATAAAAAGGTTGTCGTTGGACGTATGTTGGGGATATTTTGCGGCCAAATAAGCTTCCGTCTGGAAAGATACTGGTGAATGACATCTGTCGGCCCACTTTTCGGCCAGTGTATGAATGCCGCACCGAATGCCGGCGACTGGTCTGGTATATGTAAAAGGTAAAAGTTGTATTCTAAGCGTTGGATCGTCGAACAGAATAATATCGGGCATGTTTTAAAACGTATGTGCCTGCCAAAGTTCGGGCATTTTATTGGTTACGACAAAAAAAGAAGCAGTCTCCTGAGCATATTTGCCGGGGGACTGCCACTGTATTTTTGAATGCCTCTGCTGTGTTCGACCACGCAGAAAAAAGCGAAGCGTTGCTTATTTTCCGTAACGCTTTCTGAATTTGTCAACGCGACCAGCTGTATCAACCAGTACGTTTTTACCTGTGTAGAAAGGGTGTGACTGGGAGGAAACCTCGACTTTGTACACTGGATACGTCTTGCCGTCTTCCATTGTAACGTTTTCAGAAGTCTCTATGGTAGAACGAGTTATGAATTTATAATCGCTTGATAGATCCCAGAAAACTACCTCTCTATAATTGGGATGAATATCTTTTTTCATTGGTATATGGTATTATTTGTTTCTATACGATTTTCAAAAGGATTGCAAAAGTAAAAAATCCTGATTTGTAAATCAAGCGTCGGAAGTGTATCTTTTTTAATATTAATGGAATACGGCGAAAATTAATGCGCTAAACTTCACTGAGTTGTTGTTTGAGCACTTCCACGCCGCGTTTGGCTTCCTTCTCGAAATCGGTGTACACAAAGCATTCGATCGAAAGCCCGCCCTTGTACCCGATTTTTTTCAGTGCGGCCAGGTATGTCCTGAAATCATCGCCAGCTACGCCTGGCGGGGTGCGTTTTGCCTTTTCCGCAATGTGGCAGTGCACAATATGCTTCCCATATTTAATGATTTCGGAAGCAGGCTCGTCCTCTTTTAGCATATGATAGATGTCGCAAAGCAATTTCACCTTCGGGCTTTTCACCGCCTCTATGATTTCAACACCCTCAGCCAGACTGTTGATAAAGTTGGTTTCGCCGCGGTTGAGCGGCTCCACCGCAATAGTGACGCCGTATTTTTCTGCTAGCGGGGCCATTTTTTGAGTCAGTTCAATGTGCTGGGCCTTTGCTTTCGCACGATCGAACCCTTCGGGTATGATTCTTGAAGCACCGCTACCAAATACAACAAACTGGGACCCGCATTCCTTGGCACGTTTCAGAACGGTATCTGTTCTCTGGAGGATTGCTTCATGGTTTGCCTCGGGGCCGAGCGTTTTAAGACTGGCGGGCAGTAGGATCACGTACGATTTGATCGGGAAATGCTCCTGCCGCAACTGTGTCAGATTTTTCTCATAGCCGGTGTCGCCACCCTCCGGGAGTAGGAAGCCGGCTACGGATTCTTCAATATATGCACACCCTGATTTGCGCAGAAAGTCGGCCTTGTCATAGGCTGCATACACGCCTAATGGAATGCTGTAAGCGGCGCTTTGAGTCGCTTCTGCCATGGCGTCGGTAAGTGAGCCGCCAATGGCGAGGCTGGCTACGAGCCCTGACGTTGTTTTGAGGAATGTTCTCCTGTCGGCCTGTTCGATAATTGTGCTCATAACTATATTGTTTTAGCGTCTGTATGTTAAAGTTTTATGTCGAATTCGAAAGTTACTATAATTGTAAAGTTTACAAGTTTAGATTAATTATAAATAATTTATAGTGTATAATTTATTGATTTTCAGTATTAAATATTGAGTTGAGAATATTCGGCTCTGAAAAATTTTAAAAAAAGTTTGCAAATTTTTGAATCTCATGTTGTTGAAATAATTTTCTTAGATTCAATTTTCTGTAAACAACTAGGTATTAGTTTCTTAACAATTTAGTAATTTGGATTATGTCGCTAAACCCGGTTTTTAGGTATAAATACTCGTTGCGTTTGTGATTAATTTGATGTTATTTCAACAGATTTTTAAAGTGCATCTCCGAGTACAATCCCAGCAATATACATCACTAACGTTCTATCTAACACCACATTACTATGTCTATGTATGTCATAAAGCGTGACGGTCGCCGCGAATCCGTGAAATTCGATAAGGTAACTGCCCGCATTGAAAAATTGAGCTATGGCCTGGACGCCACGTATGTTCAGCCCGTAGAAGTAGCCAAAAAGGTTGTTTCCGGTATTTACGACGGCGTAACCACCGCGGAATTGGACAACCTTGCTGCCGAAACCGCAGCCTCTATGACCACCAAGCACCCTGATTATGCAATCCTGGCTGCCCGTGTCGCTATCTCAAATCTCCATAAGAATACATTGAAGTCATTTTCGGCTACAATGAAGCGTCTTTATACATATATAGATTCTAAAACCGGTGAAAATGCATCGCTGATCTCGAAGGAAGTTTATGAAGTGATCCGCCAGAATGCGTCCCTCTTCGACTCTACTATTATATATGACCGCGACTATTCTTATGATTATTTTGGCTATAAAACCCTTGAGAAATCATATTTACTGAAAGTTGAAGGAAAAATTGTGGAGCGGCCGCAGCATATGCTCATGCGTGTAGCCGTCGGTATCCATCAGGATGACGTTCAGTCGGCGATTGAAACCTATCATTTGCTTTCTGAAAAATGGTTTACCCATGCGACGCCTACATTGTTCAATGCAGGTACGCCCAAACCGCAAATGTCGTCTTGCTTCCTGCTTACAATGAAGGAGGACAGTATCAGTGGTATATATGACACCCTTAAAAACTGTGCATTGATCTCGCAGTCGGCCGGTGGTATCGGTTTGAGCATTCATGACGTCCGTGCAACAGGAACTTATATTAAAGGAACCAATGGGCAATCAAACGGTATCGTACCGATGCTCCGGGTGTTCAACGACACGGCCCGTTACGTCGATCAGGGCGGTGGCAAGCGCAAGGGTTCTTTTGCTATATATATAGAACCATGGCATTCGGATATCTTCGATTTCCTTGATCTGAAAAAGAACCATGGAAAAGAAGAACAGCGCGCGCGCGACCTATTCTATGCATTGTGGATTCCGGATTTGTTCATGAAGCGCGTCGAGGCGAACGATACCTGGTCGTTATTCTGCCCGCACGAATGCCCGGGGCTGTCGGATACGCACAGCGAGGAATTCGAGAAGCTGTACGAACAATACGAGCGTGAAGGCAAAGCCCGTAAAACGATTAAGGCGCAAGACCTATGGTTTGCGATCATGGAATCGCAGATCGAGACAGGTACGCCGTATATGTTATACAAGGATCATGCGAACAGCAAATCTAATCAGCAAAACCTGGGCACGATTAAGTCGTCGAACCTTTGTACCGAGATCATCGAATACACGGCGCCTGACGAAGTAGCGGTTTGTAACCTTGCATCTATTGCGTTACCGAAGTTTGTAGAACAGGGCGCAGATGGTTTTCTGCGTTTCGATCACCAGAAATTGTACGAGATCACGAAAGTGGTAACGCGCAACCTGAATAAGATCATCGACCTTAACTTCTATCCGGTTCCCGAAGCCGAGAAGAGTAATAAGCGCCACAGGCCAATTGGTATCGGGGTGCAAGGCCTTGCGGATGCATTCTGTATGATGCGCATGCCATTCGATTCGGAAGAGGCGCGCCAGCTAAACAAGGATATTTTCGAAACGATCTATTTCGGATCGATGGAGGCTTCGATGGAGCTGGCAATGCAGCACGGTCCGTACGAAACTTGGGCAGGCAGTCCGATCTCGCAAGGGGTATTCCAATTTGATATGTGGAATGTAACCCCGGGAAGTAAACGCTGGAACTGGGAGAAGCTTAGAAAAGATGTTGTACAAAACGGTGTGCGCAATTCATTGCTACTCGCACCTATGCCGACGGCATCGACTAGTCAGATCCTCGGCAACAATGAATGCTTCGAGCCGTTTACTTCCAATATATATGTGAGGAGGGTTTTGTCGGGTGAATTCGTGGTTGTAAACAAATATCTGTTGAAAGACCTTGTACGACTTGGTTTGTGGAGTGAGGAGATGAAGAACAACCTCGTTCGTGCCAGCGGGTCGGTGCAGGCCATCCCAAACATCCCGGAAAATATCAAGGAGCTCTATAAAACGGCATGGGAGATCAAGCAGCGCAGCCTGCTCGACATGTCTGCTGACAGAGGTGCATTTATATGCCAGTCGCAATCGCTGAATATCTTTATGGAAGAAGCGAACTTCGGTAAGCTGACGTCCATGCATTTCTATGCGTGGAAAAAGGGCCTAAAAACCGGTATGTATTATCTCCGCACCCGGGCCGCTTCCGATCCGGTGCAGTTTACTGTGAGCAAGCAGGCGGAGCCGCAACTGGAGCCTGCAATGGCTGTAGTGGCCGAGAAGGAGCTTAACTACACACAGTATGCAGAGGAACACGCCAAGCCTGTCGCGTCACGTGATAACCGCTCAGATATGCAATGCTCGCTCGACGATCCTGAGGGATGTGAGGCTTGTGGTTCTTAATTTTGGTTAAAATCGAATATTGAAGAGGTGTCTGATCATGGATCGGGCACCTCTTCTGCTTTACGGTGCCTGGCAATGCGGGTGTTCTTAAAAAATACTTTGTATTAATAAATGGAAAAATTGGACGCCTGAAGAAAGCACACCATTGGGGTAGATATGCTCCGAAAACGGAAGTTAAAATCTTCAAAAAATTTTCGGTGTGTTTCGATTTGTTTATCAAGTGGTTAGAAGGAAAGCTAAAAAAAGTTGATAAAATATTTGTAACTGGTTCTTGGATGTTAAAAATAAAGCCTGCACTTTTGCACTCC
>NZ_JAKCPW010000055.1 GCF_021440085.1 Dyadobacter sp. CY261 | reverse complement strand
TAAAAAATAATCTGGAACATTCGATTTTAGTTACAAAACAGGATGGAGGTCAAAAATTCATCATGAACGGCTCAATTTCGATAGATTAATTTGTATTCTCACAAAACCCTCCATTCTTGGTACGCTGAGCACATCAGCATTTCAATGAGTCAGATTTCGGACGTGGCCGTTGCACAACTGGGATCAAACTTCTTACCTGGTTCAGGGTCGGATCATCTGAACGAAAAACCAAATTCTGCACCCAGAGGACAAGTGAATCTGTCCAATTGCTCTGAAAGGTAATCTTTGGCCTTATGAAGGGCATTTTCAGCTACCTTCTTAGGGTGACACTTCATGTATTTTTAATATTAAAGGCAATTGCCGCCATCAGCATCGTTTTATGTGCGCCCTCTATCCCAAGTACTGGAATCTTGTTGAGCCCATAGTACTGTGTTAAGCTGCCAAAGACCGGCTCTACTGTTCCCTGCCTTAAACCTTTCATGCGTTTCCCGGCTGTCGTTTGTTAGCGGAGATATGCACGCTGGTATTCTTCCTCATAGATCGTCTTTACAATTCTCTTCGTGCCAGCCTTCGGAATACATTTCTGCTTTAATGGGCATGTCGCGCAGTCACTCCTGGTAGTCCAATATGCCTTTAATGGCTTACCTTCTGTGCTGTACTCGAGGGACCGAAACGGTAACTTTTTCCCATTAGGGCAAGTGTATGAATCTGTCTCCTTATTGTAATCAAAGCCATCCACCTGCGGTCTGAACTTTCCAAAGACTGGAATCCATCCAGTGATTTTGCGCTTTTCCAGGAATTGGTAATTGTATCCGTTAGAATAGCCTGCATCAGCCATCAGGTCAGTTAGTCTCAAATGATTTCTCGTGAGTCTATCCTGCAAACACTAACGATTCTAGATAAATATTGGCTATCCCGACCATCAGCAAAGTCAGCCTGAATATGACTTATCACCCCTTGGGCAGCGTCAACAGACATCGAACAGTGATAATTGAGTTTCCTCGCTTTGCCAGGTTTAATTGATATTTTGGCATCCGGATCACGCGGGTTATAATGCGTTTTATTACTTAACAATTGCGCCTTCTCGTTACTGGCTTTCGGGCGATTTGCCCGGTCGGCGTTTAAATTATCCTGGTACTTTGCTACGCGTTTGAGTTGACTTGTACTAGCGGTTATCTCGATTTTGTCACTTTGCTGACTTGTTTTCTCAGACGGATTTTCAGAGCCAACTGCTGTAAAATGAGCTCTAATTGACTGTACAGGAGTCTTTAATTCAAAGTTTTCTATTGACGCGTTTGCTTTTATAGGAACTGAATCAACCGCATGAGTGTGTCCCGCAACCATTCCTTTTTCAATACACATGGCAAATACCTTGTCAAATAATGACTCGAAAAGTATGGAGGGATATAGTTGCCTAGTCCTGCTAACCGTAGAATGCCAAGGCAGCGGTTCATCGATATCGTAACCGATAAAGTAAAGTATGTCCATTCGCATGGAGCAATGATCGATTAGTCGACGATCTGATGTGATGTTTTCCAGATATCCTGCCAACATCAATTTGAAAAACACAACCGGATCGATTGATGGATTGCCAGTTTTACCATACAGCTCGCGGGTGTCTTTGTATAGAAACTGTAAATCGAGCGTTTCGCTAAGCCTGCGATAGAAATTTTCCTTAGGAACGCGATCTGAAAGTTGAAAGCTGACAAAGAGCTTTTCAGAGTAATTTTTCATTCCTTGCATTCCTGAAGTTACAAATTTTCTTGAAGCTTTCCATCGGTATTTCTTGTTTAGTTTGGAATCAAAGCCATTCTAAAACACTGATTGAATCATTCATGCAACGACGTCGCAATCGATCGCTTATAAATTGAACTACTACCGCAATGGCATTTGACAACACAAGGTCACAATTACAATTAGAAGTCATCTGGAAGGACAGTGACATGATCGAGTTGAGCGTTAAGGCGACAAATGGAAGATATTTTGGCTCAACAAACGTTTATGATACAAGCGAATCACTGAGGGAGTTAGCAACGTCACTCGGCCGCCTGTTGGACGAAAAACAACCATTAATATACGAGGCGGGGGGAAAGAATGATTATGCTTTTTGCGGAATGAAATTTCTTCTCCTTGATCCAACTGGCGTAATCAGTGTCGAAATCAATTTAGAGGCAAATTGTATAACTCAATATAGTAGACCAGAGAAAAAGGATAAAGTAAAATTGGAAATCCTTGTCTACATCGCAGCAATTGACCGTTTTCGAGACGAATTGATGGCATTAGCATTGAATGAAGAAGGTGTTGCTTCATTATATGGTGAGAATCAAAATAGCTAGTATCCAAGTCGTCAAATGAATAGTTGTGCAACAGCCACGGACGTTTTTTGAGACAGAAAATGTGGGTTGCAAAGTATAAGCGGTAAATGCAAGAGGCCTTACCGGGGTAAGGCCTCAAACTCGATTCATCTT
>NZ_JAKCPW010000054.1 GCF_021440085.1 Dyadobacter sp. CY261 | reverse complement strand
GGTCGCCAATACACCCTGGATTAAAGAAGCCGCCGATTCCTGGGGAAATAACTCCTTTCGGCTCTACCTACAGCTTGCCCCAAACACGACAATGGAGCAGGTAACGGCCAAAATCAAAGACATCAAACTCAATACGAATCGGGTTGAATACGCCAAGCGAAATCCGCAATTCTCCCTGCTGCCAATGAACGACTGGTATCTGAGGAGCAATTTCGAGAACGGTATTCAAACCGGCGGGCGCATCGAGCTGGTGCGGCTATTTGGGAGTATCGGAGCCTTCGTATTGCTGCTGGCATGCATCAATTTTATGAACCTGTCGACAGCTCGCTCGGAGAAACGAGCCCGGGAGGTTGGGGTTCGCAAGTCCCTGGGTTCAATGCGTAGGCAGTTAATCATACAGTTTTTAAGCGAGTCGTTCCTGGTCGTGACTTTGGCGTTTCTGCTCGCTCTAACGCTGGTTATGCTCATGATACCAATTTTCAATACCCTGGCCGACAAGCAACTCGTTTTTCCTTGGCAGCACACTTCCTTCTGGGTAGCTGCTCTTGTCTTTATCGTGTTAACAGCCCTGGTTTCGGGAAGTTACCCAGCGCTCTATCTGTCGGCTTTTCAGCCGTTGAAAGTGTTGAAAGGGACGTTTCGACTGGGTCGTTTCGCAGCCTTACCCCGCCGTGTCCTGGTGGTGCTGCAATTCACCGTCTCCGTCACGCTGGTTATCAGCACGATCGTCGTGTTTCGTCAAGTTCAATATACCAAAAACCGACCCGTAGGCTACGACCGAGCAGGTTTGGTATCCATTCCCCTGACGGAAGGCGAATTTTCAGGGAAGTACGAATTTATCCGCAACGAACTGTTGCGTTCGGAAGCCGTCACGGACATGTCGGCAACCAGCGATCCGGCGACAGCTGTGAACTTCGGTCGCGGTGGATTCCGATGGGCAGGTAAACCGGCCGACTTTCAGGACAGTTTCGCCTGGGTCTGGGTGTCACCAGACTATGTCAAATCGCTGGGTATGAAGATCATTGCTGGCCGCGATTTTTCAGCTGATTCTCCATCCGACTCCAATGCAGTGCTTCTGAACAAAACGGCCGTCGCATATATGGGCCTAAAAAATCCCCTTGGCACCCTTATTCGGGAGGATAATGACAAGAGCACTGCTCCACCGTTGAAGGTCATTGGTGTAGTCGACGATGTGGTGATGGAGTCCCCCTACGAACCTGTCCAACCGACGGTCTATGAATTTAACAAAGGCGCTGCTCGATTTTATAACCTGCGGCTAAATCCGGCAATCCCTGTTCGAGAGAGTCTGGCTACTGTCGAGCAGATCTACAAAAAGAACGTGCCTGCTCTACCTTTTCAATATGTGTTTGTGGACGAGGAATATGCAGCTAAGTTTTCGGCTGAAGAGCGCGTGGGCAACCTGGCCAGTATTTTTGCCTCTCTTGCCATACTCATTTCGTGCTTAGGGCTGTTTGGATTAGCTTCCTTTACGGCGGAACAACGAACGAAAGAGATTGGCATCCGCAAAACACTGGGCGCGTCAGTTGCCGACCTCTGGCAGTTGCTTTCTAAAGACTTTGTGGTGTTAGTTCTCATCGCCTGCCTAATGACGGTCCCGATCACCTATTACTCGATAAACAGCTGGTTAGATCACTACACCTATCGCGTCGATGTGTCCTGGTGGATCTTTGGAGTTGCCATCATGGGAGCTTTGCTGCTGACGCTGTTGACTGTTAGCTTCCAGGCGTTGAAAGCAGCCATGATTAACCCGGTAAAAAGTCTGCGTACAGAATAAATTTCCGACTGGAGCTGGCAACCCCTAAAAAAGCACCGGGCAGTCCGGTGCTTTTTTAGCTCAACTAGTGCACAAGTATGCTAATCTAGCTCAGCTTTTCGTCATGAAAAAGAAGTATGTATTTGTCCAATTCAATGTTTATGCCGAAATCCATGCTTTCCAATTTATGTCTCTTGAAATGTCCGATCCTTGCGATTGGCTTAAACCCTGATGACTACCAGGATGTCTGTCTCACGTTCGAGCATTTTGCGAGACTTTGAATTAAGTTACCAAAATTTCCATTTGCTCTTTTTTGACAGTCCTTTAATTGTCTGCTTTGTCAATGAGCGAGGTTTTGTCTTTTCCGATTTTAACTGCTTATCGATAATTTGTATTATCCATATGTCAAAGTCAGATACAACACCGTACATGGAGGTGTTCATGTCGTACCTTATCTGCACTTCAATGTTTTCAACCTTTTCAATGAGATGTGCTATCTGCTTGTGTCGAACTGGGAGATACCATTGCACGTGAGGTCTATCGGGCCAATTGGCATGATTAACTATAAGTATCTCGGAATTTTCAAACTCTATTTTTGTCGGCTTATCCGGCTGATTTATTCTGGTGGCGGCAATTAAGTTATATCCGTGTTCACTGTCGTTAACTGCTTCTAAGACAACTGCGCCACCATAATTGCCG
>NZ_JAKCPW010000053.1 GCF_021440085.1 Dyadobacter sp. CY261 | reverse complement strand
ATAAGGTTCCCAGGGAGGCCAGATCGTATAAGCTTATATGAAAAAATTCGGTTCTCAAGTGTTTACGAATTGCCAGTAGCCATGTTCTGAGTTTTCTAGCGGACTCCTTTTTCTTATCGAGTCGCTTCGGTAGTCTACCTCATCTTCTACAAATCATTTGCCAATTTAGAGTAGGGGGTCAAACTGGGCTTTATTGATAGTATCTGAATCGATCATAGGGAGCACCTTGTCCACTTATGGACAACTTGGATCCAAAAATGAACACCTATTAAATGCGCTAAACACGTCTAGAGTGCCTGGATGGCATCATTAGCAGCCGGTCAGTGGATTTAATCACCATTTACTTCACTACCTTCAATAAGGGTTTATAGCTGATGGATACTTATCTCATAAAAGGCTCATTTAGGAATATATCGTCAACAGCCTGCTTCAAGAAATATAGACTGGACAAAGAGATAAAGTATTATCTGAACGAGCGCTTTATAAATGCTGTTACTTTTCAATCTTGCAGAGTTTTCACAAGAAATCGGTGGAATAGCTCCTGATTAACTCATAAAGCATTCGAAAACCATGCTCATTGGCTACGCGCACGTTTCAACGGCAGTGGCCGACCGCCCAGGACCAAAACTTAGCACTGCAATTGGATGCCCTTAAAACATTGGGTTGTAAGAGAATCTTTCAAGAAAAGGTGTCCTCAGCAGAATTGAGACCGCAACTCCAGAAGATGCTGGACGTCGTTCGTGAGGGGGACACCATTGTGGTTTGAAAATTGGATCGACTGGGTAGGTCGCTTAAAGAATTGTTTACACTGATAAATGACTTCCAAAACAGCGGAATTGGATTTCGAAGTTTGAACGATGCTATTGATACCACGACAGCTCAGGGCCGATTAGTTTTAACTTATTTGCATCGTTAGCCGAATATGAACGTGATATGATCCGCGAAAGAACGAAGGCTGGTCTGGCTGCCGCTCGCGCCAGAGGAGGGTTAGGCGGACGCCCCAAAGGACTTACGCTGGAGGCGCAAGCCAAAGCAAGGGCAGTTAAGGCAATGTATGTCAGCAAAATAAACACGGTCGCCGAGATAGGAAATCTGTTCATCTGAGCAGAGCGACAGTCTACCGGTACTTAGCCTGGCAAAATGAACATTTCACTTAATCAGAGGAGACTGTTACTGAGCTAAAATGGGCCTTAAAAGAGGCGCTTCACTATTGAGATGGATCCAGCGAAATAACAGGGCAACTTGTCAGATGAGGTCGTGACGCCCATAGTAGGCACCTATTCTTTTTTGGGGCAGACCACTTTTCGTTCGCCAAGACTAAAAGACAAACCTGTGACTACGCCGGAGGAGTTTCGGTTAAAGACAACCGCGAGTTGTTCACGGCCATCATCCAACAAAAAATAATCCTTCTTTTGGGCATAAAGCTCTTGTTTGCGCGTAGTGGTGGACTTCAGATGATTGCCTTCAAGGCTTACTTTAATCCATTCCCCTGGCCGTAATAGATACTCCCCCACATATTCTTGCAACAGCCTAGTACTAAACTGAATCTTGGTGCGGGCGGGCCATTGGTAAGATTGGTGGTAAAGAATCGCCAGGATCTTGCGAGCGATGATATGCAAATCCACATCTTCCGCGTTGTTGAGCATAGTGATACAGACGTCATCTGCCGGGACACGGGCCAACTCGGACTTGAAACCCCAGATATCACCACTGTGCCAAACCACTTTGGCGCTGGCCACCGAATCAATCATCCAACCATAGCCATAGTTGTTCCTTACGGGGGTGTACGCCCGGTTGAGTAATGATGAACTGACCAGTTTACCTGTCTGTAGGCCCTGATGCCACCGGTAAAGATCAGCGGTAGTAGAATAGATGGCTCCGGCGGCACGGGGACCACTATAGTCAATCTGGGTGGCCGCACGGGCCGTATCGTTTTGGGGAAACTCCCAATAGCCCGTTGCTTTATCCGGACTGGAAAGGCCAATAAAATCAAAACCACTGTGGTTCATCCCTAGCGGGGTAAACAGGTAGGTTCGGACCGCCTTATAGTAGCTCATGCCAGATGCACGCTCAATAAGGTAACCCAGCAAGATGTAGCCCGCATTGCTATACTTCCAGTCCGTTCCGGGGCTAAAATCCAATGCCCGGTCTCTCAATGCTGCCAAAAACTTAGCTTCCTCGGACCCTGGATAAGTTTTTGTCCTGGTGTTAGAATCGTCGTCCGATAGGCCGGATGTATGGGATAATAATTGATCAATCGTAATGCTATCGCCTTTGGGTAAGTCAGGATAAAACTGACTGACTTTATCGGTTAAGGCTAGGCGGTTTGATTCGACTAGTTTTAAGATCAGGGTCGCGGTAAAGGACTTGGTGAGGGAGGCAATCTGGTAAATAGTATGAGGATCATTGAGCGTTTTCTGTTTAATATCCTTGTAGCCATAGCCCTTATTAAGTAAGACTTTACCCTGAGCGGTCACCAGGATGCTGCCGTTAAATTTGCCTAACGTAGCGTAGGTATCGACTAACTTTTTGATTTGTTGCTTGACGGGCTGAGCGTTAGCGCAGAAAGCCCCGCTCATTACCAGGAGAAAAAATA
>NZ_JAKCPW010000052.1 GCF_021440085.1 Dyadobacter sp. CY261 | reverse complement strand
CCACATCAAGCACTTGGCTTTTTAACACCGAATGAGTTTAAACAAACGGGATAAGCTCTATTCAGCAATTGATCACCCAAAAGGGGATAACACAAAAATTCATGGTCAGTGTAATCACTGTGTTTGTATTTTTTGTTGCAATCAATGATGGTGGCAGTGGCTCTCACGGTCTCAACGGTGGCGGCGTGGAGCGGGGACTGTCTGGCGGTATCGAAAGAGTGTCCGGGGATAAAGGCGGCAATGGCTTGTCAGGTGGTATCGAACGATTTACCCAAAAAGGATTTGAGCGTGGGCTGAGTGAGAGCGGCGATGGTGTTCGCCCGATCTCTTTCGGCGTCGAAGGTGCCAGACCACTTTTCTAAAATATATAAATACCCACTAGTAAAAGCCGCTCGTATTGGGCGGCATTTTTATTGAAAATCCATTCAAAACCTGGGATTGAAAGCAAGTAAGAGCGGTGTGAAAAGCAGACACACACGAAATCCTACTGTATGCAGCAGATTTAGTGGTGAATGTAGAAGATTAAAAGCTGCCCGAATGATTTGGGCAGACGAAAATGTTGCATCATGAAGATACTAGCCCCTTCCACCTAGTTTTCACAAATGCTCATTCTCTGAGGCCAGATCTCCTTACGATTGCGAGCGAGGCCACATGGCTAATGAATGTGGACTCAGCACTTGACCGGTTGATGCAACAACCGTATATCTGAAATTCGGATGCGCAGGTCATCGGTTCCCCCGTCAACTTCTTTGCGGCATGTTGGTGGTAACCGTCACATATTTCGCAGGTATTATGAGACTGATATAGAATGTCGAACTATAAGCAAGTGCGCGATTTACTAACCATTCCAACGCGGAATTTTGTGGCGCATTAGAGGACGTATCAACTTAATTCAATGCGAAGGGCTTTGAATGTGTCAGAAAACGGGCGTTTTATAACACAATGGGGATAGGCGATGATTGTAATAACCCACCACGGTTGAACATACAGCCAGCCTACCCCCAATACCTTCTTACCGTATCACTTCAGGGCCTTGAGTAGGTGAAAAAGCCTTCGAAACTCAAATCATCGTCCAGCTCCGACCAGTGGATCCCAAAAGCAGAAAGCTCGAACTGCTCGCGCTCTGCCTGGGAAGCGTTAAAGATCCTAGGAAACCACTCCAGCGGCATGCTTCGCTCTTCACCTGATGCCGTCCGGATAAAGATGCGATCGGCCTGAAACCAAACAGCTTTTATGCTAACCTCCATGCTGTGCCGCTCCAATCCGGATTCGATACTTTCCCATACATTCTCCGGGTTGACTGTGATCAGCTCCCCTTTTGCCTTACTTGATCTGGCCTCTTTGACCTTCTTCTCAAAAGAAGGATTGTAAGGGCTCTTTTTGCGTTTCCCGCTCCCTGGCTTAAAATCCCCCTTCATCCACCGGACAAAATTAATGGCCTGCATCTGGTACGTTTTTGCGGATAAGGGCTTCAAATTAGATTGGGACACTTCTTGGAGATACCTGGTTAGCAATCTGTCTATTTCTGTTTGAAAATCGGCATGATCCTTCATTCTCGAATGGGTTATACATCTCAAATGTAGTAGAAGTTAACTCGGCTTATAACCCTAAACTTGAGTAAATAACGGCCTCTTTTGTTTCTGCCAGGCCGGGAAGTTTACCGGCTTCATCATTTGCTTCACAGTTGACCGGGTTCCCGTTACAGTCAAACAGGTAAAATGCAATTCCGCCGCTACCCAGCCCGAAATTAGTGTACACCACTCGTTGACCTTGGTACTTAATCAGGGAAACAATGCCTATATAATTGCCTTTGTGAGTCTTGTTAGTGCGATCTTCTTCAGCTTTGCGAAGCATATCAGATAACCACACCATCGAATTTTGATTGCACAATGCCCGAGCTCTTTTAAGAGCGCCTTCAACATCATGACCTCTTATCGGCTCCTCTGTTGGGCCTTCATTGGTGCAATTTGTTGCAAGAAATAAGACGCAGGCTAAGAGAATAGACGATCTCATTTTTGACAGATAGTTGATCATAAGAGAGACTTGTTAGGTTCGATATAAGACCCCGCTAACAAAAGGATGGTTGTAAGTGCCTAATAAAGAGTGAGTAAACCTTGGACAAAACGAAGAACTTTCCCAAACGGCTGCTACCCTCTTGTTCTGTGTTTTCTCATTTAACATAAAAAGAGTTATCTGAACAACCAGGGCGTTTCTGGCTTCTGTCCTCTTTTCACCAGCCGCCGGTGAAAGGAAATGGGTTGGATTTTTCCCATTTCACCCGACCAATCCAATACCTATTCCATTAAAAACCATACAACCATTTGTCGAAAAATATTATATTGGTCGAAATTATTCATTATCTGGATCTTTTAAGACAGTGCAGAATCCGTAGATTGTCCAACGTTCTATCCGGTAGATTAAACGTTGTAGTGAGGTATTGCTTAATCACCCTCTATGGATCGGAGAGATGATTCATTTTTCAAAGAAAAGAATCTGGCCTCGGATACTCTTGAAATATTTCGAACATATATAATAAGCTTTCAAAAAACAATTTGATCATATAAATAAAATTATATTAATATATATGTTTTAATATTTAATTTATACCTTTCACAAACTCATTTAAGCCTTGTGTAGGCTTCCCATTTTTAGAGTGGTGCGATTTAGACTCAGTTGTTCATTGTGACAGTTAATTCTTCTTTTTTCACGGCATTTTCTTTCAGTAGT
>NZ_JAKCPW010000051.1 GCF_021440085.1 Dyadobacter sp. CY261 | reverse complement strand
GCTGAATCGATTCTTCTTCATGTTCCTTTCCTTTTATGAAAATATAATCGGAAAGCTCCATTTATTCAACGATCACTTTTAGGGGAAGCTTACATAGGAACTCCATTTGAAAGCGTAACTGTTGTGGCAAAAGTGTGTCTAGCTAGGTGAAAAGTAATTGGCTTAACTATTCCACTTCTGATGTTTTGAAATTTGTTGGAGTGGAGATGGAAGGATTCTAACTCCACCTTTAATCAACTTATTTTCCAATACTTAACTTCCCGTATTTTTTTCAGTCCCTAATTCGTCCCTCGGGCCCTGCTGCAAATTTGCGGACAACAAAAAACCCGCAAATTGATTTTGCGGGTTTTTGTAAGATTTGATTTTACAATCAGTGGAGATGTAGGGAGTCGAACTATCTATGCATCAACCTAACAATCAATTACTTATAACATACCATAGAAAACTGCTCACCGAATTGCTCACCAGATTTTAGTAGCTGCAAAATCTTAAACGAAGATCACAAGCACCTACGTAAACTCCAACTAAAATATGCTCTAGGTCCGATAACAGGCCTTATGTTGAGTCACAAAGAGTTTGGAAAAACAGACGCAGGTACACCTGACCGCCCGGCTAACGCATCGAACATGTATCTATGGCACACGGTAAGATAAAACTGTTTCACTCTGTTCAATTGTGGACACAGTTTGCTGGATGACTTTCAATTCGAGGGCCAAACTTTCCTGCTTCAGACCGCGTCATTCACGGATACGGCTTATCTTCTGACCGATATCGTTAGGTTTTGTTGCTATGCTCATGGTTACAAATAAAAAAAACATCCCTGCCAACTTCAACAAGTAAAGCGGAGTGTTTTACAAACGTCCTGTGGTAGAATACAACCGGATGTGGTTCGATACGCGCGCTGAATTCGAGAACCAGAAACATTTTTGAATAATAGAGTTTGACGGTTCAATCCCTATTCATTCAAAGAAAGGAACGCCAGGGGTTGCGTATTTACGCATACCTTCTTCATTTATTTCAACACCAATCCCCGGTTTTTCAGAAACTTTGATAAATCCTTTGGTCACCATTTCTCCTTCGAACGTAACAATCTCTTTAAACATAGGATCCTTATGGAAGTAAATTTGCCACTCCATTATCATGAAATTAGGAACTGAAACGCACACGTGAGTTGATGCCATCGCACCCAGATATGACGCCACCATATGTGGTGCAAATGGGACGTAATACAAATTGGCCAGGTTGGCTATCCGTTGTGCCTCGCCCAGTCCGCCTGCCTTTTGAAGATCTGGCATAATAATATCCACAGCTCCAATCTCCAGTAATGGTCTGAAACCCAAGGCCAAATAATGATTTTCACCTGCACAAATAGGAGTACTTGTCGAATCCGCTATTCTTTTGTATGCTTCCGCATTTTCTGCGGGTATTGGCTCTTCCAGCCACATCAAATTGAGAGGTTCAAGGACTTTTGCAACTTTTTCACCTGTAGGAGCGTCGTATCGGCCATGCATGTCGGCACAAATGTCAATTTTCGGACCTACAGCTGCTCTGGTGGCGGCCATCTGATCAAACATTCGCTGCACTTCAGCCGGGCTGGCCGTCCAGTTATACCTATCATATTTATTTGGGTCATTTGCCTGGTCCAGATCGAACTTCACCGCAGTGAAGCCCATACCTACAGCTTCTTTTGCTGCTGCGGCAAAATCCTCGGGCTTGGGCAGCCGGTTTTGATACAAAGCGGTATCCATGTAAACTCGGATATCGTCTCTAAATTTACCGCCCAAAAGCTGATATACTGGCAATCCCAGAGCCTTCCCAGCCAAATCCCAGAGTGCAGTTTCCACTGCGGTGAGGACGGCAATATACATGCCCGACTGAGCACCTTCGAAAAAACCACTTCTCCTGATATCTTCAAAAAGCCGATGGATATTTAGCGGACTTTTGCCTTTGATCCGCTGATCGAACATCTTTACCAGATGGTATGTCCCGGGTGTTGCATCCACGCCTTCGCCATGTCCCACGATATCCTGATTGGTATATATTTTAACAAACAGACTATGGCCATTTCGGATGTATCCACATTTAATATCAGTGATTTTCAGATCTGAAGGTGCCGAATTTTTTGGTGTTTTATCAATCGCATTTTCATACACTTCGCCGAACCCGGCAAGGGGTACACTTGCTAAGGCAGTTGAAATTGCAGCATTTTTAAAAAACTGTCGTCTTGAAGTAGGACTTGCCATAGAATGTGACTTGAAGTTTGGTAAAAATTTGGCTACGAACAATCCAATCTCAATGGAGATCTACCAGGTTCGGGTCTTTAACAATTCCTGGATTTGCTCTTTTGGAACCGGCAATTGATCGATACGATCATTGAGCCATTGCGAAAAGTCCTTTTCAATTTCATCAGACCACCTGGTGTCAATTTGTCCGGGTGTATACTTTTGCTCACGCAGGCGCTGGTGCCCAAACATATCCCGCAATCTGACTACCTCAGATGTTTTGACAACTTTCTCAGCCAGATGGGGAGGAATGAAAATCACACCTCCATCTCTACCCAGCACAACATCACCTGGCATGACGGCAGCATTTCCGATTTTTGTTGGCTGATTTATGCCGACCAAGGTGGTGTTTATCTCTTTACCAGGGCTGGTAAGGTGGTGAGATGGGTGATAACTCCTGAAAAATGAAGTAAATGAACCTATTTCTTTCAAACCATTAATGTCTCTGACCGCTCCATCATACACAATGCCATTTCCACTCTTGACATAAATAGAATTTGCCAGATTGTCACCGATAGTTGGGCCATCTTCATGGGCTCCAAATTGGTTCACGACATAGACATCACCTTTCACGAGCATATCAATAGGCCAGGAATTTTGTGACTTTACCCTGCCATCCTGGGTATGACCGCGTTCATCGATCACTAGGTGGATGTCTGGCCGCCCGGGGATAAATGTTGCCGTCAAAGCCCTTCCAACAAGCACCGAGTCGGGGTTAATGGTCTGCCAGTTGTCGTCGTACTGATGTTTGAAATTTTCTCCTTTTAATACTGCCCAAGCCTCTTCCAATGTCACAAGTTTCATTCTTTTCAGAATTGCGTCTGGAACTTTCGGTCGGCCGTCGGAAAACCGATCACCCTTCCAAAGCGGAGTGAGAAACAGCAGTTCATTTTTTGTAATTTGCTGAGAAATAACGTTTTCTGTATAAAGCAGACCGAGTACAAGTAGGAGCAGTCTTTTCATAATATCAAATTATCTTTGATAAAGACCAATTCAACATCGTTCTACTTTAAGCAAAAATGGCACATCCCGAGTGTACATGCTCTTTTGAAACGCCTTTCATTGACAGCGAAGCGTCTTACAAAGCCAGCTGAAGGTCTAAATGTGAGATGTTGATTTGTGAGATGACAATTTAAGATGCCTAGTATTATAGGTTGCAAATAGAAAGATCAGTCTCACAGTTGGGACGTGGTTGTTGCACAACTGAAGTACTCCCTATTTTTAAGGCCAGCAGTTGGCTATGATTGATTAAAATTAAGCAGCATTCAGGTAAAGATTCATTGGTTTTCTGCGGCCTAT
>NZ_JAKCPW010000050.1 GCF_021440085.1 Dyadobacter sp. CY261 | reverse complement strand
GAAGCACGTGTACCAATGAATGTCGGGATAAAGGAGTTGTTCGCCGTGATCAGTGCTTTCAGCGTGCGGGTAACAAGCCTGTCTTCAATTTCGGTGTGACTATCCCCGATAACAAGAATAGATTTCTGTGCCGTCGAGTTGAAAACCTGCGATGTGGGCCGAACCTGGAATGTTCCGCTGTTAAGCGTCTCGCCAGTTAGAAGTTTATTGGTGACAGTAACGTTGAAATTCGCCGGTACGCTTTCGGATATTTGGCGCAAGTACTTCCACCCCTCCAATGAGTTTACATCCGGAGTTAGCCAGGTCCTGGACCCGTCGTTACCTGAAATATCCACACGGGTATCCGCTTCGTTGGCATAGCTAACAACCCTTAAATTCTCCTTCCATACAGGAAACTCGCGTCCTCTTGCATAGGGAACATAGGTAGGCAAAACCAATGTCGGAGCGGTAATGCCCAACGGGAATAGGTCTTTGTACCTTGATTTGTTGATCAGCGTCTTGGTGACGTTCTGGAATACCTTGCTAGCAAGCCCAGAAACCGACATTTTACTCCAATCAATTTCGACGCTTACGATATCTCCATTCGGAGATGTATTGATGACATACTTTTGTACTCCACTTGGAACCCCGTTTCCAAAGCTCTGATTGAATGAGCTGGCAGTCGTGTTGTTGTAAAAGGAGATTATTGTCGGGTTTGAGGCATCACCCTTCTGGATATAGTATAGGCTGTAATAAACGCCAAGGTTTTTTGACTGAACCGAAATGTCTCTCAGTGCAAGTACTGTCTCTATTTCAGCGGAGTTAAAAGACGCAGCGGGATCCTCGTACACCTTCCGCTCGATCCATTCAGTATAGAAATAATTGGCCGAGTTGATCCGGGAGCGAGCAATATCGAGGAAGTATTTAGAGGCAGTACCGGACGTGGTCATTCTATCCCAGTCAACCACGACGTTCACCTTGTCGTAATTAGGGGCAGTAACGGTATACTTCCTGACGCCAGACACAACCCCGACACCTGCATCCAAATTGAAAGAGGTGGCAGTACTGTTATTGTAGATTGAAATGATCGTCGGATCGGACGCATTTCCCTTTTGCAGGTAATATAGCGAGTATGCTGTCCCGGGATTAACCGACTGGACCGATACTTGCCGAAGGGCCAGCGCGGTTTCTATCTCGGCATAGTTAAATGCAGCAGAAGGATTTTCATAAACCTCTCTTTGCAAGAAAGATGGAGCCGAGTAAACGCTCCGATGCAGCGTTGCCTTGTTGCCGGCAATGAAGACCTGCTCTGCGGGATCGCTAGTAACCTTTGACCAATCTAAGGTTAAGAAGATTTCATCAAAGTTGTTGGGATTCACTAACTTATATTCAACGACCCCAGACGGCACACCTGTGCCATAATCTATTGGGAATGAAGTGCCACCCTTATTAATGGTCAGGCTTATCCTGGTCTGCACACTTGCGCTCCCTTTTGTAATATAATTAATGCCGTAGGTTGTGGGCGCTCCGGCATTAGTTGACCTGACGGACGCACTAACAACACCGTTTAGCACCTTTCTCTCGGACTGGGTTAAAACCGCATTGGGATTCTCAAAAATATATCGGTTGCCCCGCTTAGTTGCCTGGGTATAACTAGCCTTCGCAAAAACAGACTTTGATACATCAATGAAGTAAGAAACATTCGTCGTCGATATTAGAGACCAATCGATTGTAAGCACCACCTCGTCTCCATTGTCAGGGTTAGTGCATACGTAATTTTGAATGCCACTTACCTCACCAATTCCAAAAGAGGTCGGGAAAGATGACCCTTGCGGACTCCTGTAAATCGAAATAGTAGTCGCATTCGAAGCGTCCCCCTTCCGAAGATAATTCAATGAATAGGTTACATCGTTATAATCAGAGTATACAACTACGTCACGGACCGCCTGCGATACTTCAATTTCTTTCTCGTTGACAGTGTTGGTGAACACCGTATTTTTGTCTTTCCAAATAAATCTTCCCTTCTGGGTTAATTCAAGCGCTTTATCGGACGGAGGCTGATAGTACCATGCAGACTCGCTCTTTTTAATTATCCTCCCCCCAACCGCTACGGCTGACCCGGACGCGAAATTACTTCCGGCGAATGCGATATTTCCCGAGACCGTTATGTTGTACCACGCGCCCAATGGCGTCCCGGGCGCGGCGGGAGGCGTAGCAGATAAAGAAGGAGTATTTGTCGATGCATTG
>NZ_JAKCPW010000049.1 GCF_021440085.1 Dyadobacter sp. CY261 | reverse complement strand
GCAGTGTCTTTGGCTGTAATAGCCGTATTCCGTGCTGTGATCGCGGCCGTACGCGCAGAAACTGCCGTATCCTTTGCGATAAGCGCCGCAGTGGCCATTTGTGTAGCAGCCGACGCCTTTACAATCGCGGTATCAGCTGCTATTTGGGCATCAATTTTGGAAGAATCTGCATACTGGGCAGACAACCATGAATTGTAAGTATCTCCGGCAATCTGAACCTCAATAATATCAAGCGAAATTTTTCCCAGCGTTGGCGTTCCGCCGCCAGTTCCTGGTTTTAAATCCGTGACAAGTCTACGTATCCTTGGATTTCCCCATGAAATGTAGCATTGGGAGAGCATCGGCAAAGATGCGATCTGCTGCTGGGTAAATGATACGGTGACATAATTTGAATGAACCTCGACGTCGATCGCTGTCGAATCGATCAGGCGCAGCGCATCCCGGTAAACCTCAGCCACCACCGGGCCTTCGATCACGTACCCGGGCTTGACCTGGAAGCTGAACGAAAACGGGCTAAGCTTTGAGACCTGGAAGCCAGGCAATTTGGGAGGCCGGGTGTTGACGTCCGGAATCGTCTGCGCGTGTGCTATAAAAGAGGCAAAAAGCAGCCACAAAAAAATAATGCGTTTCATTTTATTGACGAAGTATGTTAGTTTAAAAATTCTCCCATTGGAAGTGCATTCCATCTTTCGAAGCGGCCGACCAGTCCGCCCCGCATATCCACCCGATATCCCGCCACACCTGTACGAACTCGTCGGACCAGGTCACCTTACCACGGAATGGATTAAGTGCTGCATTCAGGTCTATCGCGATCGCCCATGCATGCGTGGATATTCCCGAGCTGCCGCGTTTCGATCTGATATTAAAACATCCATCATAGCTCACGATTTCCGCGTGTACGCCTATTGATATCAACTTCCTCAGCGTGGTTTGCAGCGGGATTAGGATAAGCCGGTTCAGGTAGATTTTTTTTGGCATTGCCGGAATGGCTTCACGGATATCCTGCGGCACCTCCCACAGGATCATCCATGTCTTTTCGAAAGCCAGACGGTTTTTATACGGGTCGCCAAACTTTGCAATCAATTGTGCTTGTGTCTTCATGGCTCTACCTCCTCCTTTTCTCTCTGAAAACTCAATAAATCCTTATAGTCGCCAGTCTCGCGGAACTTCCGGAACGGTGCACTAAACCATTTAGGAAGCAGGTTTGGTAATATCTGGTCAATTAAATCGCACGACTTGATAAAGTAGTACGTGAACATTATCGCATACCCACCAAAAATGAAGTACAGCGCAACCCCCGGAACTGGATTAGCCCCCGAAACCGCCTGTGTAACGATCTTGAACACCACAGAAATCACCACTGAGGCCACGTAGCCGAGCAGTACGACCGAAACCATTACCACAAACTGTTCGACGGTCTTGCGCATAAATATTTCAGCTTTGGCCTCCCCCGATTTATAGTGCTTGACCAGTCCGAGAAACGTCATTAATCCAAAGCAAATCCCGACAGCAGCCATCAAATCAATGGTTAAATCCTTCCGGTAGTTGAACACCTGAATGAACCCGACAGTAGAAGAAGAGAGCAGCAGGAAGGCCGGATTTGTAGCCATTCCCTTTATTGTCAAACCGACTGATGTTAGCATACTGCCAATGTTAAAATAATCTGAAAATTTCATTGTCTTCTCGGTTAGTGAGCAGAAAGCCCGGTTAAAAATCCTGTCCCGAAGCCAACCCCGAACCCCCATTTAAAGCCTTTCCAAAATGGCCACTTCCGCCTTTCCTCGCTGATCGCGGCTTCAAAATTTTGTTTCTGCACCTGGATTTGCAGAGCTTGCAGACGCACGGCGTTTCGTAGCTCTGCAACTTCTTTTGTTTGGGATTCATAAGCTGATCTTAAACTGAATAGGGTGGGTTTTAATAACTCATATC
>NZ_JAKCPW010000048.1 GCF_021440085.1 Dyadobacter sp. CY261 | reverse complement strand
GAAGCACGTGTACCAATGAATGTCGGGATAAAGGAGTTGTTCGCCGTGATCAGTGCTTTCAGCGTGCGGGTAACAAGCCTGTCTTCAATTTCGGTATGACTGTCCCCAATAACAAGGATAGATTTCTGTGCCGTCGAGTTGAAAACCTGCGATGTCGGCCGAACCTGGAATGTTCCGCTGTTAAGCGCCTCACCAGTTAGAAGTTTATTGGTGACAGTAACGTTAAAATTCGCCGGTACGCTTTCGGATGTTTGGCGCAAGTACTTCCACCCCTCCAATGCGTTTACATCCGGAGTTAGCCAGGTCCTGGACCCGTCGTTACCTGAAATATCCACACGGGTATCTGCTTCGTTGGCATAGCTAACAACTCTTAAATTCTCCTTCCAGACAGGGAACTCGCGCCCTCTTGCATAGGGAACATAGGTAGGCAAAACCAATGTCGGAGCGGTAATGCCCAACGGGAATAGGTCTTTGTACCTTGATTTGTTGATCAGCGTCTTGGTGACGTTCTGGAATACCTTGCTAGCAAGCCCAGAAACCGACATTTTACTCCAATCAATCTCGACGCTTACGATATCGCCATTCGGAGATGTATTGATGACATACTTTTGTATTCCACTTGGGACCCCGTTCCCAAAGCTCTGATTGAATGAGCTGGCAGTCGTGTTGTTGAAAAAGGAGATTATTGTCGGGTTTGATGCGTCACCCTTCTGAATGTAGTATAGGCTGTAATAAACGCCAAGATTCTTTGACTGAACCGAAATGTCTCTCAGCGCAAGTACTGTTTCTATTTCAGCGGAGTTAAAAGACGCGGCGGGCTCCTCGTACACCTTTCGCTCGATCCATTCAGTATAAAAATAATTGGCCGAATTGATTCGGGAGCGGGCGATATCGAGGAAATACTTAGAGGCAGTACCGGACGTGGTCATTCTATCCCAGTCAACTACGACGCTCACCTTGTCGTAATTAGGGGCCGTAACGGTATACTTCCTGACGCCAGACACGGCCCCGACACCTGCATCCAAATTGAAAGAGGTGGCAGTACTGTTATTGTAGATTGAGATGAGCGTCGGATCGGACGCACTTCCTTTTTGCAGGTAATACAGTGAGTATGTTGTCCCGGGATTAACCGACTGAACCGACACTTGGCGAAGGGCCAATGCGGTTTCTATCTCGGCATAGTTAAATGCCGCAGAAGGATTTTCATAGACCTCTCTTTGCAGGAACGATGGAGCCGAGTAAACGCTCCGATGCAGCGTTGCTTTGTTGCCGGCAATAAAAACCTGCTCTGCGGGATCGCTAGTAACCTTTGACCAATCTAAGGTTAAGAAGATCTCATCAAAATTGTTGGGATTTACTAATTTGTATTCAACAACCCCGGACGGGACCCCGGTGCCGTAATCTATTGGGAATGACGTGCCGCCCTTGTTAATGGTCAGACTTATCCTGGTCTGTGCACTTGCGCTCCCCTTTGTAATGTAATTGATTCCGTAAGTTGTGGGCGCTGCGGCATTAGTTGACCTCACAGACGCGCTAACAATGCCGTTTAGCACCTTTCTCTCGGACTGTGTTAAAACCGCATTGGGATTTTCAAAAATGTATCGGTTTCCTCGTTTAGTTGCCTGGGTATAACTAGCCTTCGCAAAAACAGACTTTGATACATCAATGAAGTAAGAAACATTCGTCGTCGATATTAGCGACCAATCGATTGTAAGCACCACCTCGTCTCCATTGTCAGGGTTAGTGCATACGTAATTTTGAATGCCACTTACCTCGCCAATTCCGAAAGAGGTCGGGAAAGATGTCCCTTGCGGACTTCTGTAAATCGAAATCGTAGTCGCATTCGAAGCGTCCCCCTTCCGAAGATAATTCAAAGAATAGGTTACATCGTTATAATCTGAGTATACAACTACGTCACGGACTGCCTGCGAGACTTCAATTTCTTTCTCGTTGACAGTGTTGGAGAATACCGTATTTTTATCTTTCCAAATAAATCTTCCCTTCTGGGTTAATTCAAGCGCTTTATCAGACGGAGGCTGATAGTACCAGGCAGACTCACTCTTTTTAATTATCCTCCCCCCGACCGCTACGGCTGACCCGGACGCAAAATTGCTTCCGGCGAATGCGATATTTCCCGAGACCGTTATGTTATACCACGCGCCTAATGGCGTCCCGGGCGCGGTGGGAGGCGTAGCAGATAAAGAAGGAGTATTTGTCGATGCATTA
>NZ_JAKCPW010000047.1 GCF_021440085.1 Dyadobacter sp. CY261 | reverse complement strand
GTACTCCTTGCAGAAACGGCAGTGTCTTTGGCTGTAATAGCCGTATTCCGTGCTGTGATCGCGGCCGTACGCGCAGAAACTGCCGTATCCTTTGCGATAAGCGCCGCAGTGGCCATTTGTGTAGCAGCCGACGCCTTTACAATCGCGGTATCAGCTGCTATTTGGGCATCAATTTTGGAAGAATCTGCATACTGGGCAGACAACCATGAATTATAACTGTCTCCGGCAATCTGGACCTCGATAATGTCAAGCGAAATTTTTCCCAGCGTTGGCGTTCCGCCGCCCGTTCCTGGCTTTAAATCCGTGACAAGCCTACGTATCCTTGGATTTCCCCATGAAATGTAGCATTGGGAGAGCATCGGCAAAGATGCGATCTGCTGCTGGGTAAATGATACGGTGACGTAGTTTGAATGAACGTCAACATCGATCGCGGTTGAATCTATCAGGCGCAGCGCATCCCGGTAAACCTCAGCGACGACCGGGCCCTCAATCACATATCCGGGTTTAACTTGAAAGCTGAACGAAAAAGGGCTAAGTTTTGACACCTGAAAGCCTGGCAGCTTAGGCGGCCGGGTGTTGATATCCGGAAGAGTTTGCCCGTGTGCGATAAAAGAGGCTAGAAGTAACCACAAAAAAGCAATGCGTTTCATTTTATTGATGAAGTATGTTAGTTTAAAAATTCTCCCATTGGAAGTGCATTCCATCTTTCGAAGCGGCCGACCAGTCCGCCCCGCATATCCACCCGATATCCCGCCACACCTGTACGAACTCGTCGGACCAGGTTACTTTACCACGAAAGGGATTCAGTGCCGCATTCAGGTCTACCGCGATCCCCCAGGAGTGTGTTGATATGCCAGAACTACCGCGCTTTGGCCGGATATTGAAACAGCCGTCCCACGTCTCGATTTCCTCGTGCAGGCCCGTTGATATTAGCTTCCTCAGCGTGGTTTTCAGCGGTATCAGGATAATCCGGTTCAGATAGATTCTTTTCGGTATTGCCGGAATGGCTTCACGGATATCGTCGGGCACCTCCCATACCATCATCCACATTCTTTCGAATGTCAGGCGGTTTTTGTACGGATCGCCGAACTTGGCGATCAGCTGTGCTTGCGTTTTCATCACCATCCTATTTTATAAAGCCAGCGTCCAAGCCAGTCTTTCTTTGACCGGCACCCCTTGTAAACAATCAACCGCTCGGTAAGCAGCGCAGCAAACAGAAATATGAATGTTGCAGCCTGCGGCCCATACCAAATGCCAGCAGCACAGAAGAGTACTACCAAATACCTGTAAAGCTTTCTACCGATCGTATCGGTTCTTCTATTGTTCAGTGTCCGATGTGACACAATCGTAAGAATGAGGATGAATAAGCAAACTGCTATCGTCACCACATTAAGCAGGATTTCCATTTTCGTTGTCTAGTTTTTTGAGAAGTTTACCGCGAACAGCATGCATTACCTGTTCAAAGCTGTATACAACCGCACCGGTTATCATAGCCGCAATGGAAGGGTTTGCAACCCCCAGCCAGTGGATGACCACGCCAGGCACGATAAGCGCACTAACAAGGCCCATGATGAGCATTGAAATTACCTTCCTCTTCGAGGGCGCAACCTCTGTCTCATAGATCCGGTACAGCGTGAAAAGCGTAGCCGAAAAAAAGGATACGATCCACATTTCAGGGGGAACCCCAAATCGTTTAAATAACTCTTCCATTGGATTATTCATATTTTCAAGCCTATCAATAAACCGCCAACTACACCGGCGCCTAAACCGATCCGGAAACCTATCCAGAACCTGGCATTGGATTTCTTCCTTTCCGATCGCATCGCGGCTTCAAAACCTTTTGCCTGCAATTCAACTTGCAAGCCTGACAGACGCACGGCGTTTCGTAGCTCTGCAACTTCTTTTGTTTGGGATTCATAAGCTGATCTTAAACTGAATAGGGTGGGTTTTAATAACTCATATC
>NZ_JAKCPW010000046.1 GCF_021440085.1 Dyadobacter sp. CY261 | reverse complement strand
GATGGCAAAGCTGGCAATGAAAAGCAAAACGTAGTTTTGTCCTACATTTTGCCGACTTCTAGATGTAGCGGAACTGTAGAGCCACTACAAATTAACGTAGCTCCCTCTATCCGCTTCCCTTAGAGCATTTAAGTAAGTGGCCCTCATATCACTGCTTCTGATTGAGCTCTGGCTCCCCCAGGTAAATACTTCGCGACCAAAAATCTTTTCAATAATTATATCGGCAATCAACCGGGAATGCCTGCCATTCCCATTTGAAAAACAATGGATCGATACAATGCGATGTTTAAACCGAACGGCAATCTCATCGGGCGGATAGGTGTTGTTCTCAACCCAGAATTTGCAATCATCCAGCAACATGCGCAAATCCGTACCAATCTGATATTTATCAACGCCGAGGTTCTTATTTGAATTTCTAAAGGAGCCGGCCCATTGCCAGACCCCGGCCAACATTCTTTTGTGGACCAGTTTTATAAATTCTTCCGTCAGAATTTCAGACGCTGTAAATTTTCTTCGGCGTTCAATCGTCCAGCGGATTGCTTCCTCAATATTCCGCTGCTCCACCTCATCCAGTTCACCACGCGTTGTGACTGACTCAATGAGCAAGCCTTCTTTCTCTTCTTCATCGAGCGGTGTTTGCCCTTCGTCGTACTGTAATTCTAATCCCATAGACTTCTCGGCATCTCGCGTTTGATTTCCTGTGTCAGTTCATCAACGGCCTGTTTTAACCGCAAGGATGAATTTTCCTGATCTTCCAGTTTCATCGTGGTGGACGTTCGTTTGACAATTTTCAAGGCAAGTTCTCGTGCCCGATCTTCGACCATCTTTTCCAGGCTTTCATCTTTGGGCACAAATCCGTAGACCAGCTTCATATTGAGAGCGTCCCCCGCTTCCCGAAGCGATTTTAGTGTAATGCTCTCATCGCCCTCCCGCTTTTCAATTTCCTTTACGGCCTGCGGGGTTTTGGACAACCTGTCCCCTATTTGCGCGAGGGACATGTTAAAGGCTTTGCGCAGCTGGCTGATCCAACCTCGTGGAGGCGGATTAAACTGTGCCAATGCGCTAAAATCTTTCAATTTCGCATCGAGCTGTCGAATGACGAGAAGATGGTTATTGGGGACTTTCATAGCATACCTTCATTTTACAAACACAAATTTAAAGGTATACATTTAAAAACTAATTGATTTTTAAATGTATACCTTTAAATTCATTAAAATAATTAAAGGTATACCATTACTGTGGTAATAACCCTATTGAATATTCCAGGTGGGGGCGGTTTTCAGAACTGTGCTATTTACCCCTAAGGCAAATCTTGTGAATGGATTGAGACTTTCTTTAAGTTGCCTAAGATCAGGTGTGCTCATTATATCCTCCAGGATCGCCCCTAACAACGCCCTTACCCTTGGTGGATAAGACAACGCCAATGTGATCATTTGGTCTTGCTGATCCAGGCCTAAGGCCTTTATCATGCTTTTGAATAGGGTCATCCCTGCCGAAATGTCTAAATCGGGAATGCGCCTCAAATCTTTCAAGGCATCAAGAAACCCGAGAATCTGGTAATTTTCCTCAGAGACATCAACATAGCTTTTCACGGGCTTTACCCGCAAATATCCTATCCCGGTCAGGCTACGCCGCGAGCAGCTCGCTATGTGAATAACGGCAGGTATCTGTGTGGTCAGGTTCAGCCGATTGTACAAACCCATCCCGGTGATATAGGCGATGCGTTTTCCCTGTCGATAGAGATAAGGTCTGAGAATTTCCTGCTCATCAGGGCGCTTTTCTCCAAAAACCGTCATTTTGGGCTTATAGAACCTCCCTTTTGATAGTTTTCTAATCACACCCTTTTTCTGCAACCGCTCTATTGCCTTGGCAGCGGACCAGAATTCGTCCGGTTCAATTGGCAATTCTTCATACCCGAAACTCATATCCTCGGATATTGCTTTAATCCTTTCAGCTATTTTTTCAGAAACACTTCCCATTCAACTAATGTAACATGCAAGCATAAAATTGTCAAGTTTTATGTATCATTTCGTATATAACTTTAATTATGTTAAATAGAAAAATTTGCACTATCCTCACAAAAAACCGAGCAACCAAGTCGAATTAGGCAGCCGACAGAGTTATGAGCAAATCATGGCCAGGATCTTCGCCAATTTCAAAGGCAGCGCCCCACAGGTGTCAACGTATCTAAAAAGCTTGGGGGAAGATGATATCGGGCTGATTTGCCGGAGTGTTGCCCAGGACAGCGGCCCCGTCGGCGCGGATTTTGCCCGGAAATGGCTAGAAAGGGACACGGCTAAAAATGCCATGGAGCTGGCCGGGTACCGGCAGCAGTTGCGTAGGCAGGGGTTGGATATCGGAAAGGACAAGGGAATGAGCTTAGGAACATAAAATATGTCGACGGTTTAAAAATCAGCTTTGCTGGGAGCGGCAAAAAAATAGGCAGAGCTAACCGCTCCGGAGCTTTACCCAGACGCAGAAAGAAAAGCTCGATAAGTCACTGTCTATTGCACAGCATCGAAATAAGTCAAAAAAACGCCTAAAAGAGGTTTTTTGACTTATTTCGATGCTGTGCAATATTTAGTCCATGCCGAGTTATTACTCTTTTGGAGGCTTGGTCATTGTAAGCCGAGATGCCCAAGTGACGTAACCAGCTCCAGATAACTTTTTCGAATCTGTCTTAAAGTGAAATTTGCCTTTCAGGGCTCCTTCAATAATTCTAAAGTCGTCGGTAGTTAGACGGCTATCGGAAAGTAGTATAAAATCCATTGCGAGAATATTACCATCTTCGCTTATATAATATACAATAAGTGGATTTTCCATAGGTAATTGTTTGCCTAATCTTGTATATTCCGCAGTCACCAATGAAAGAATTCCTGAACGTTCCTTCTCGCCAATATGCAAAAACTGTTCATACCCACTATTTACAAGGTGTTCTGGCAATTTTCTCGCCTTATCAACTTGACTGTTTTTAATATTACTGACGACAAATTGATTTTTTACTTTTTTAACATCAAAGGTATTGGAACCGGTTTTAAACCGGCCAGCTTTTAAGTTTTGAGCAGATGCTAATATGTTAGCAGATATAATCAAGAAAAGTAATAATGTAAAAGATTTCATATTTATATTTATTTTGGACATCCAGAAGAATTTATTGCATTAAGTAATGCATCTGGATTTAAAGTATTTATTGTAGGCTTATTGTATGCTGGATTTGCTTGCTTAAACAATTCTAAATAATTAAAATAGTTTGATGATAAGTCAGACCATGAATTTGGATATGTCGTTCCACCAGAGGTAATGTCATTTAGCCATAGAAGATAATCTAGATTATTAGCCGGAGGGACTGTTGTTGAAGCCACTCCAGCCCCTCCAATCATTACACCTACCATATCCCTCAAAAGCTTCGCCTCAAATTCAATGTTTGAAAATCCATTATTTGAGTATTGGCTAGTCCCGCCATAGATGACATCTTGGTAGGCATGAAACAGTTCCTCTCGAAAAACATTAATGTCGATGTCAGCAGCAGACTTAAAAGTTATGGTTCTTGTGCTCGGTGAGTATATCCCAGGAGTAGATATTGCCGGGTTAATCATAAAATTCAAATAACGATTCCAAGCAACCATCTTGTCGAATATTGTTTTGCCGAGGCAGTTACTACGTAACTGAGTAATCACGGCTTCAAGTTTAGCTGAATTTTCGGTTCCCAAATTACCACTATAATAAATCTTACTTAATTGAGGGAATGGATCCTCGAACCCGGTACTGCCACCACCGGCACCCGGATCACTGCCTGAGCCGGTTTCAGTACATTCGGTAAAATAATCAGTATAGCTAAAATTCCAAAGTGTACAATTAGGACCATTATACCACGGAAATTGAAAATCCCAAGACGTGGGATAATAACACATCCCGTTGTCCGCGCGCAACTTGATGTCCTGAACCTCAAGGTAATCATTGTTTGGACCCGTGCAACTCCGGTACCATGCACAAATCATGAACTGTGAGCAGACAATTGTGTTTGTTTTTCCTGATTTCAAAGAGTCGTTCGGGTAAATTCTTGCCACTGGCTTCCCGTTTTGATATCGATCTCCTCCCATTAGTTTTCCATTCCAGCTCCATAGCATTATACGACCACTAAAGCTCCCTGTTTTCGCAGACTCGTCAGGGTAGTACTGCTTAATTCTTTCTTGCATTTTTCCCTCTTTGTCCTTATAAAATACAATCCATAATTTATCTGGATCGAGCATCTTCATTCTCTTATTTTCATAAACTCCTATGTGATAAGAACTATCGCTTTTCCTTTGAAGCGGCACTTCTACATACTCACTGGCAGTGTTTTTCCCAGTGACGGCTTTATCCCAGGACACACCATACTTTGAAAACCTACTTTGAGCTTCACGGGATAAAGAGTTACTCTCTGATTCTGATTCAAACCATGCCCTAGCATATTGAACAGTAAGGCTTGAATTGGTTTCTACTTTTTCAGGCAATAGTTGCTTCCTATCGCAGTTTAGTAAAATAAGAACTAGACTAGAAAGGATTAATGTAAATACAAATCTTTTCATTAATTTTTAATTAGATGATCAGGTGTAAGCTTCCCTAAAAACAGAGTGGTGATGAATTAGACAAATTTTCTAATTTTAATCTGCTATGAAACGAAACACATTCACAGAAACTCAGATC
>NZ_JAKCPW010000045.1 GCF_021440085.1 Dyadobacter sp. CY261 | reverse complement strand
GCTATGCCTGCCATCCAGGCTGCTGCCGAAGGCTATGATGTATTTGTGGTAACAGATGCCTGCGGATCGGTTACAGCGGAAGCGCACGATATGGCGGTTCGCCGTATGGTACAGCATGGCATTACACCCATCAACTGGATTGCGGTCACATCTGAATGGCAGAGGGATTGGGCCCGCCTGGATACTGCTGCCCAGTTGGCCGGTTTGATGATCGAACATACAGGGGCAACCGGCGTAGCTTATGCATGGGAACAGCAATTACTCAATACGCCTGTACCGGCTTAACAAGCATAATGCCTGGAAGGCGACATCCCGATCTTTCAGCATGTCGCCAGCGGTTAGGCCTTCAGTAAGTGTAGGTTTTATCAATCAAGACAAATATCTATGAAAAAAGCTATTTCATTACTCACATCCGTATTGATCAGTTTAGGATTACATGCACAAACGAAAAATCCATCAGCCGGTGCGGACCTGATCGTTTATCATGCTAAGATCACTACTCTGACGGCAGCACAGCCGCAGGCCACTGCGCTTGCTGTCAGTGCCGGCAGAATTTATGCAGTCGGCAACGACGAAGAAATCCTTGCCCTTAACGATGGCCACACCCGCCTGATCGACGCAGACGGCAGACGCCTGATTCCCGGACTGGAAGATTCGCATATGCATCCGCTGAACGAGAAAAGTTTCAATTATAAGGTAAGGTGGGATAATGTACCAACGCTTGAAAGAGCGCTTGAAATGCTGACCGAGCAAGCGGCGAGAACACCTGATGGTCATTGGGTAAAGGTACACGGCGCATGGTCTCCTTATCAATTTAAGGAGCAACGTTATCCAACAATTGAAGAATTGAACAAAGCTGTGCCAGACAAGCCTCTATATGTTCAGTATGCTTACAACAGGGTTTGGCTCAACAAGTCGGCCATGAAATTTTTTGGGATTGGCACGTCAAAATTCCCGATGCTACCCGGCACCGAACTCCAAAAGGACAGTAAAGGCAATTATACGGGAGTCATTGAGGGATATACTTTTGAATTTCTGGCAATGGATGCCATGTTGCCAACAGCGACACCTGAGGAGCAGGTCAGCTCCCTTGAATATCTGATCAAAGACCTGAACCGTTTCGGATTAACCTCTGTCATCGACAACTCGAGCCTCATTGGTTACCCCGAAGGTCACGCGCCTCTTCAAACCCTTCTCAAAGAAAACAGGCTCAACATCCGTTTTCCGTTCGCTGACCTTGGGTTCAGTTATGATCCTAAAAAAAATTGGGTAGATACCGAGATAGAAAGGATCACGAAGACCTCGCCTTTGAGCCCGGGACAAAATTTGCACCCCAATCTCGAGCATGGCTACGAGTATGAAGGCACCGGCGAAGTACTCCGTGCCGAGACCCACGACCATGAGAATTTTGACAGGCCAACTGTGATCATTCCAAAAGAGAAAATGAGGCAATACGCGGAGGAAGATGTACGTAAACTCATACAAAAGCGAATCCCGTTCCGTTTGCACATAACCTACAACGAAAATCTGACGCCTTTCCTGGACGCAATGGAAGAAGTGGTTAAGACCGCGCCGCTTGACGGCATGCGCTGGAGTATAGAACATGCAGAAACTATCAGCGATGAAAATATTGCAAGAATCAAAAGGTTAGGCGGCGGTATCGCCCTAGACGCTAAAATGGCGCTCCACGGAGAAGCTTTTGCAAAGACCCATGGCAGAGAAAAAGCTTTATACACGCCAAGGTTCAACGCTTTGATGAAAAGCGGCATTCCATTGTCGCTCACATCAGACGCTTTCCGAGTCGCTCCCGGTAATCCCTGGATAGGGATCAGTTGGGCAGTGACTGGCAAGGCTGTTTCTGGTAATGTCATTCTGGCTGAAGATAACCGCCTGACCCGTGAAGAAGCCCTGAGGTTATATACCGTCGGTGCCGCATGGTTCGAATATCAGGAAAGTGACAAAGGTCGAATTGCACCAGGAAATCTTGCTGACTTCGTGCTCCTTAGTGATGATTACTTTTCTATGCCTGATGACCAGATCAAAAACCTGCAATCTGTGCTGACCGTAGTAGGTGGACGAATTGTATACGGCTCCGATAAATTCAGTAGCCTTTCGCCGAAGATCGCAGATCCGCTACCGTCCTGGTCACCTGTGAAATATTTTGGCGGCTACCATTTTGAAAAATAACATGCAACGATAATAATGGAACAGTACAGTTGTAATTAAAATAGCATCCCGGATTCTGGGATGCTATTTTCCAAAGTTTAAAAATGAGCCCACTAACCAAATTTTTTCGAAGCCTTCTAAAATACACTGCTGCAAAGCTTCAAGGATTCAGATGACCCATAATTTCTCACTTCGAAAGATAACGTATATATGCAATCGTTATCATAAGCTTTAATAGTGGCTGAATTGGGGAATTTAATGTCTCTCGGGCAAGAAAAATCGGCAATTATGTAAGCATCGCCAGCACATTTCATCAGTTTCAAAATCAAGCACCAATTGGATTGGTTATATGAACAAAGACATCATACCTATGCAGGAGCGAGCGGCAGGCAGGGCACAAGGGCTGGAACGCCAGGAAAAATTCATCGAAAATTATCTGGCCGAACGACGAAAGCAAACCGGCGAGGACAAAGAGGAATATTTCCTGCCCAATGATGGCTGCGCCGGACCGGAAGCCGTGGAGCTCAATGATGACATTGTTATCATTATTGTCGACTCTCAATGGTGGCTGACGGATTGGGATAAGGATTACAAGATCAACGAAGGCTGCGCGATCAAGAACAGGGCTACGTTCTCTTTTGTGTTTGAAAACATGCTACGCAAATACAAGAACAAAAATGTAGTTATAGCCATGCACCATCCTCCCTATACGTACGGCCCACATGGCGGGGCTGCTACTTGGCGGCAGCACATTTTTCCCTTGGTTGACATTGATCCAGAACTCTACATTCCACTGCCGATCCTGGGGAGTTTGGGTGTGCTTCTACGTGGAAGCATCGGCTCCCGGCAGGATACACCCAACAAATACTATAAAGATCTTCGCGAAGGACTGCTAGCAGGTGCCCGCAAGAACGGAAGTTTCATTTTTGCCAGCGGCCATGAGCATGCCCTGGAATACATAGAACGGTCAGGGCAAAAATTCATTGTCAGCGGCAGTGGCTCAAAGGTAAGTCTGGTAAAGCTTGGGAAGGGCTCCGAGTTTGCAGCCGGAAAGCCAGGTTATAGCATGCTTTCTATTTATCAAAATGGTGAAACCTGGACGCAGTTCTGGGAGCTTAATGCAGAAGGGACCGATGCAACGCTGGTTTTTCAAAAGAAAATTAAAGACAAACCAAATCCACCAGACATCGATACGCTCAATGCATTCACTGAATATAACGCGCATGCTGATTCTTCCATTCAGCATATTACGATCAATAAACCCAAACCAGCTGGCAGGTTTCATAATTTTATGCTCGGCGAGCATCACCGACAGTTGTATTTGGAAAAATACCCTTTCCCCGTCCTGGACATGTACGTTTACAAGGGCGGCGTTAAAGCTGTCAAACAAGGCGGTGGTAACCAAACCAACTCATTGCGCGTGCGCCGACCATCGGCGGCCAGCAGGGACTACGCGGTTACCGCACGCAAAGGTTTTACGGCAAAAGCTCACTTTGGCATAACACCGATTTGCGCATCAAATTTGGCACGAGCTACAATCGTACATTACCTTTCACCTTTGGTGTATTCGGGGCGTTTGATTATGGAAGGGTTTGGGAGGAAAATGAGGAGTCCAGGCAATGGCATTACAACTATGGCGGTGGTTTTTATTTCGCTCCGATTGACATTCTGGTTTTCTCAGTAGCAGCTTACATCCCAAAAGAAAAAAACGAACAATCGCCCAGAGTGACGCTACGGCTTGGGTTTGAATTCTAAGGCTAGAATTCGAGTTCGATAGATGTACAGCAGTCTATAACGGACTACAATAACAGCCTATTTGGGAATTTAAAACGATAATTGCGCTTCTTAACCACTATTGAAAGTAAATACATGAAAAACTTCAGACAAATTATTGTCCTACTGGCTGTATCTATCAAATTAGCGGCACAGCCGCAAACCGCTAACTATCAGTATAAAATAGATTTGATAAATATCAGGGCCGATAAGATTCTTGTAACATTTACGCCCCCTCAGAACAACTTAAAAGAGGGTAAATACATAATACCCAGGATGGTTCCCGGGTATTATGATGCCATGGATTTCGGTCAATATATATCAGATTTTAAAGCAGTTGATGATAAAGGAAGACCAATTGAAGTTAAAAAGCTGGATGTGAACACTTGGATGGTTGCGGACCTGAAAAACGCTGCTGAGATAAGTTACCTGGTATCCGATGGATGGGAACACCTTACGCAGCAAACCGGAGGCGCGAAATCTCCTGCCAGTATGTTTAAAAAAGACAGTTTGTTTATCATCAATTATAACTCGCTTGTTGGGTATTTTGATGAAATTACAACTGCTGGCTATGATATCACAGTCAAGAAAAACCCCGAATTCTACCCTTCATCCGCTCTGAAATATATTCCTAAAAATGACACAATCGATGTTACGTCAGCAAAAGATTATCGGAATCTTGTCGACTCCCCGGTCTTTTACTGTGTACCGGATACCACCTGGTTAAGAGTGGGTAACACGAATGTCCTGGTTTCTTTTTATTCCGGGAAGCATAAGTCTTTTTCAAAAAATCTGGCCGCCAAGCTGGAAACGATTTTAACTAACCAGCAGGCCTATCTTGGGGGAAAGTTACCCGTAAATGAATATGCATTTCTGATTTATCATGAAGAAATACCGCGAGGACTCATGGGTGACGGCCTTGAACACAGCAATTCGACCGTCTGCTTGTACGCTTCACAGACCTTAGATGAACTCCCCAACGCATTAAAGGGTCTCGCCTCGCATGAGTTTTTTCATATTTTAACCCCACTTAATATCCACTCGGAAGAAATACTGGAATTCAACTTCCTTGATCCTGTGCTATCTAAGCATTTGTGGCTTTATGAAGGAATGACCGAATATGCCACCATCCATATGCCTGTCAAACAACGGATGACAACCTTGGTGGAATTTACCAAAGTGATTGAGGGGAAAATAAGGGGAATGGAACCCTTCGACAATACGCTTTCGATGACTGAGATGAGTACCACAGCGATCAAACGCCAAGATCAATATCTGAATTTTTATCAGAAAGGAGCTTTGATCGGTTTATGCCTTGATATACGCCTGAGAGAACTTTCCAAGGGAAAAATAGGCACGCAAGATCTAATGCAAAAGCTGATGAAGAAATTCGGTCCAGAAAAGGCTTTCAATGACGAAGACTTATTTGATGAAATTACGGCTATGACTTTTCCCGAGATTCGTCAATTTTTTAAATACTACATAGAACAAGGAGAGCCGCTCCCCCTTAAAGAGAGCTTACAAAAGGCCGGACTTGATTTTGATCAGACTTTAAAAGTGATTACTGTCATTGATAAACCTTCAAAAAGTCAACTTTCCCTGCGAAAAGCCTGGGTTAATCAATAGATTTTCCAGCATATCGGTACTAATGACCATTCTTAAGTCCATTTCCGAAACGTAGCTGGCCTAGTCTAAATACATTTTTCTTGCTGCCGGGCCGGTAACCTAATGCATTGAAATGTTGACTATTACATTTTATATTTTCGATTCCTGATCGTATCAATAAGGATACTTTATAGACGAATGTCTACATGTTTTTGAAACAAATGTCATCTTTTCAATTAATCGAGTTTGTGACATTTGCTTCTCTCAGCTTTTGCAAAGCATTGCTCAATTTAATTGTAACTATCAAAACATGCCAAACATTCAGAAAAAAGGCCTTGAAGCTCTGTTGCGTCCCGAGGACAGTATCGTTGTGCTGATCGATCACCAGCCATTCCAGTTCGCTAACCTGCACAGCCACGAGCCTACTATGATTATCAACGCTGTTGCAGGCCTTTCAAAAGCCGCAAAGGTCTTTAACGTGCCAACCATTCTGACCACAGTTGTTGAAGAACGCGGCGGGTTCCTTATCAAACAGATCCAGGATGTGTTT
>NZ_JAKCPW010000044.1 GCF_021440085.1 Dyadobacter sp. CY261 | reverse complement strand
TGTAACGACTTTCTGGAACTAATCGATGAGCCAAATGTGACTTTTTGAAGGATCAGAAATGACTGCAATTGTAGCGAATGTTATGAACCATCACATTTAATTAGTTATTTTCCGATTTTGTCTACTCTTTGTCCACTGTCGTTTTTAGGTTTTGATCGGTGACTATTGGAATCTTTACGGGATTTTAATACCAACCTCTCTCAACGCCCGTGAAAAAAATCTTACCTCCTTCAAAAAGTGTGTCCCTGCTATTTTCGGCAACGTTACGCACCAAGTCGACATTATTGCTTTTGTTGCTACCTATCCTATTTTCATCCGCGGCATTTGCCAGGATACGGTATGTGAAGGCTAATTCGCCAAACTTTACTTCCGGTGAATCCTGGAGCGAGGCCAGTAATGATCTTCAATATATGATCGATCTCAGCAACGCTGGTGATCAGGTATGGGTTACAGGTGGAACGTACCATAGGAATCCAGGTAACGCATATCAATTAAAATCAGGTGTAAGTGTCTATGGAGGGTTCGCAGGCAATGAAAAAGAACTATGGGAGCGAAACCTGTTGGTCACTGCAAATAAAAGTGTGTTGTTGGGGAATGGCAATTCAGTTATTACTAATGTCAACATCTCGGGAGCCCTGCTGAATGGGTTTACCATAACGGGTGGGCATAACGACCTCTTTGGCGGAGGGATAATAATCTCGCTATCCTCTGTGACCATTACCAATTGTATAATCGCCGGAAATTCCGTTGGTAATGGGGATAATTCTTTTAGATCTGCTGCGGGTATATCCATTGACAAGGCTTCAAGGCTCTGGCTTATTAATTGTGTGATCAGTGGCCATGCATCAGGCCTCGCCCCTGCTATTGCGAGTTCTGGCGTGGCAGATCTTTATAATTGCACAATTAGTGGAAATTTTGTACGTGATACAGGAAGAGGGGTAGTTGTAAACTTAGGAGGAGGAGCATTTAGGGCCCGAAATACCATCATTTATGGAAATCATGGAGCTAGTATAGAAAATCAAAACACGCAACCATCCAGCGTGACTTTGGAGTACAGTCTGGTTGAGGGAGTTACGGGAACGGAAAATGGAAACTTACCTGGCATGACAAATCCGCTTTTTATGACCCAACTCGTGCCAAGTGAGACTCCTTCGACTGATGGCGATTACCGCCTGCAAAGCTGCAGCCCGGCACGCAACAGGGGCAGCTTTAGTAAATATGAAGAGCAAAAACTTGAAACAGGTTTTTATTCCAGGACTGATTTGGGAGGATGGGAGCGCTCGTTTGCCGGCGCTGTGGATATGGGTGCTTATGAAGAGCTAACGAACAATAGCCCAAGCAAAGAAGGGATCATTTATGTAAAACCAGGGGCAGGAGGTACCGGCGAAAGCTGGACGTGCGCGATAGGCGACTTGCAGCAAGCCATTGATATGTCAGTCAATGGCGACCAGATATGGGTAGCTGGCGGCACTTACATACCGGTATATCCGGCCAATAGCCGGGACCACAATGTGCAATCCGACAACCGGGACAATGCCTTTGTGCTGCGGGATGGCGTAAAGCTTTATGGGGGTTTTGAAGGTACTGAAACTTCACTGGCCAGCCGGTCTGTCAGTCCCAGCCGCCCCAGTATTTTGAACGGGGATTTAACGGGCGATGACAACGACTCAAAGAATATGGGCGATAATGCTTACCACGTTGTCGTCCTGGCGGGCGGCTCGGCCATCCTCGATGGTTTTACGATATCGGGTGGGAACGCGAATGGGGATGGCTCACTCAACATTACGGGTGAAACCAATGGGTTACTTCTGGAAAGAAGCAAAGGTGGTGGCATATTTGTATACTCCGATGGGGTGAGTTCGTTTAGCAACCTGGTTATAGCGGGTAATAATGCAAAAGAGGGGGGAGGTATCTCATTACGAAGCACAAAGGCCCTGACTATCATAAGTTCGAGGATCACAGGCAATACGGCATCGGTGGAAGGCGGAGGTATGTATATTTATGCCGTCGCGCCCGTCCTGATTAATTTGACGATCAGTGCCAATGTAGCTCCCAAAGGAGGGGGTATAGCGCTGGAACAAGTGGGGGTCTTCCAGACATTCCGTAACAGTGTTGTGTATCGTAATTCGGGCGGAAGTGTCTATTTGGGCAACCAGAGTACTGGGTTTAAGCCTCAATATAGTCTGGTAGAGGATTATACTGCTTCAAATGACCATAGTCTTCCTGGTAGCGCGCAGCCTCTGTTTATAAATCCTCTCTCCCCAGGCCTGAGCACAAAGGGAGATTATCAATTGTTGCCATGCAGCCCGTTGATCAATAGTGGAAACAACCAATATTTATCTGAACCATACCAAAGCCTCCACACCGAATATGACAAGGACATAACCGGTAACAATCGTTTCTTCTATAGCATAGATATCGGAGCGTATGAATTTACAAGCTCTTATCCGCCTCATGTAGGACGAGGCAGCTTAACTGCGGAAGATTCATTAGTTTGTTCAGACAGTTTTGTGCCTCTGAAGTTTACAGCTAAGTATGGTCCGGACCAATTCTTCACATTAACGATTAACGATATTACTTATACAGATGTGGTTAGCGGTATCCCGTTCCTTTCTAAATCTGCCATCACCAACACCACCACATTTAAGCTTAATTCTATTGGTGTTATGGGTGACTGTCCTGCCACCAGTGACATTGTCGAATCGTCGGCGACAGTGACCGTCGGAAGCTTTCAAGCCAGCCTGACGGGCAGTACTATATGTCCGGGAGGTAACGGGAGTTTGACATTATCCGTAACAGAAAGCGACACGCTGACCGCCGTCATAAACGGGATAACCTACGATAACCTGCTCAGTGGCATACCATTCGAGGTAGGGAATACCATTGATGAATATACATTGTCTTCTGTCACATGGGCGAACGGCTGTACACGCACTGAAAATTTCACCCAAAGTTCCGCGTTCGTTACGGTAAGGCAGCCGATTGTACATTACGTAAAGCAGGGCGGTAAGGGCGACGGGCTGAGCTGGGCCACGGCCAGCGGTGATCTGCAGGCAATCCTCAATGAGGTCTGTGTGGCAGATACCGTTTTTGTAGCAGCCGGTATCTACAAACCCAGCGGTGTACCCAGCTTTGTGTCAACAAACGATCCGAGGGATTTTACTTTTCTGCTCATCAATGGAGTGAAAATGTATGGCGGCTTTGCGGGGACGGAAACGAATATTAACCAGCGGGTCAGGGGCAATGTCACCACACTCAGCGGGAATATCGACAATGACGATGATCAGAGCGATGATTCCTACCACGTGGTCCTTTCAGTGGGGGACAATACCAATGCGGTCTTTGACGGTTTCACAGTAACTGGCGGGAAAGCGGAGGGTGAAGGATCATTGTCGGTCGGGTCTGTATCGGTTTCCAGAAATGATGGTGGGGGAATGTCCGTTATGGGCAATGCCCCGAAGATCAGTAATGTTATTTTTAGTTCAAATATTGCCCGCCGCGGAGGAGGCTTGTCTGTGGAATCGGGCACTGCTGCCATTACCAATGCAAACTTTACAAACAACAAGACCTATGGGGATGTGGGCGGAGGGATTTTCCTGGATGCCGGTTCGTCAACGGTACTTACCAATTGTGTAGTTGATCATAACACTGCAGGAGGCAATGGCGGCGGGATTTCTAGTTACGCTGCGACGATTACTTTATCCAATTGCATCGTCAGCAACAATATGGGAGAAGAAGGCGGCGGCATGTTTTTATTGCTCAGCACAGCGGATCTCGTCAATTCCACAATCATTTCAAATAATAATAATAGTGGGGAAACCGGTGGCGTGTTTGCTAAGAACTCTGCATTTAAGGCAAGGAACAGTGTTTTCTGGCGAAATAATATGGCCGAGATTTCCGTAGATATTGAACCAGGCGCTTCCGGGACCGATGATGTGGGCTACTCGCTGGTGGACGGAGGGTATTTGGGGGAAAGTATTGTAAATGCGGCCCCGGGATTTGTAGATGCTTCTAATCCTGCCGGTCCCGACGGGATCTGGCGGACCGGCGATGACGGTTTGCAGATTAATTGCGACAGTCCGGCAGCGGAAGCCGGCACAGGCGACACGCCAGCGTTGGATATCCTCGGGATAAAAAGGGCCAACCGCCTGGACCTGGGTGCCTATGAAGCTCCCAGCAGCGGAATAACAAGCACAAACACCAGCCTGACGCTGGAACAAGCGCCCAACAGCATTGTGACCTATGGTGATTGCGCCAACCAGGTTGCAACCATCGATGGGGACGGACCTGCTTATAATCTCAGCGGAGAGGTGACGGCCAAAGTGTGGGTGGAAAGCAATCAGCCAGTCCAATACCTCAAACGTCATTATCAGATCACCCCTGTCGAGAACAGGGAAACCGCTACAGCCAAAGTAACGCTTTATTTTACCCAACAGGATTTTACAGATTTCAATACCCAAACCCCCGCACCTGCGTTGAAACTGCCCCTGAACGGAGAAGATGCAGAAAACTACAAAGCCAACCTGCGGATCGAGAAACGCGACGGTACCGGCGATGACAACGGTACACCCGGATCCTATACGGGCACATCGGTTACCATCAAACCTTCGGAAGCCAATGGAAAAGTGGAATGGAACGCAGGTGCCAATCGCTGGGAAGTCAGTTTTGACGTGACAGGTTTCAGCGGGTTCTTCATAAAAACCATAGAGTCTGCATTGCCGCTTCGTCTGATCAGTTTCACCGCACTTAAAGAAGAAGAAGGCAATTTGCTCCGATGGAGCACGGCAAGTGAAGTAAACACTGGCAATTTTGAAATTCAGAGCAGTACCGATGCGAAAAGTTTTAAAAAGGTAGCCTTGGTCGGTGCCGGTGGCAGCGGTGACCACCAATACAGCTATTATGACTATGCGACATATAACGGCACCATCTATTACCGGTTAAAAATGTCGGATTTGGACAGGACTTTTACTTTCAGCAGGATTATTTCGCTTGGCAGTGACGGTAGTGCCACCAACATTTATCCCAATCCGGCAGCAGATGCGGTTACTTTCGAAGTGAGTAGTGCGCTGCTGAACAGCACAGTCATTTTGTATGACCTTATGGGACGAAAGTTGCAAAGTATAGTTATCACCACCAACCCGCAACAGGTCAATATAGGTTCTCTGACGAGTGGGTTTTATACTTTAAGATTTGCAAATGGGGCATCAGGGCGGTTTGTGAAAGAATGAGATATACAGAGGCACGATGGGGCATTTGATTTTATTGATGGCATTGTATCCACTGCTATGGATGGTAGTCCGATCCTGTTTACAGCTAACGGTACAGTCAGCTCGAAGAATCCGCCTTCGGATGCCTACGAGGTAAATGGCAATTGTAGCAAAATGGCTGGGTTTATTATTTGCGATCAAATCACATGGAACCTTTTACCTTGGGAAGCATCAGCAATCCATTACCGGTGACATTAATAAGTTTTAAGGGTGAAACAGCAAGAGCCAATACCAACCACCTCAATTTGTCTGCTCCCGTTGTTAAGTTTTTCAAATGGAATGGGTGTACTTTGTAATATCTTCCATAAGCCTTCTCTCAAACTTATATAAAACAATTTCACTATCGCGGTGATCGATGACGAATTCTCCGCTTTTAGATATCTGACTTTATAAGAGGCAACGTTTTTCAAAGTTCCAAAAGGGCAAAAAAAGGTGAACCGGAGTCGAACAAAAAGATGTCTTTGAGCACTGGAGACGCAGGTTCTTGATGGCCAGAAATGAAAAAAGAGGGTGTCTCATATACAAAGTGAGGCACCCTCTTTTTTTGATTCAGGATCACAGCCAATTGGCACTTTGATTTTGTATGATCGATTCTAATAAGGTTTGCTAGTGGCTAGAAGCTTAAACAACCTTTCTAGGCTGCCTTTTTCCTGATATTTTGTGCAATTGCAATCAACCCCCACTCGATTTCGACCTTTTGCCGGCCACGGAGCATGAACCTGCGGAAGCTATGGTTGTGTTTTATGTTACCGAAGACGGGCTCGACATCGAAGCACCGCTTCTTTCGTTTCTTTATCCCTTCGTCACTTCTAAGTAACTGGTCTGCCTGCTGCTTTTGCCTTCCCAAATTCACATTAACCTGGATAATCCGGTTGCCTTTCGATTTGTGGCAAGCACCGTTTAAGGGGCACCTGACGCAATTACTGGCATTGTACATCCGGGCACTCTGGAAATTTAAGTACTAAAATTCAACTTTGGCTAACGCCTGGGATACCTCCCATAATTTCAAAGAAACGTTTATATCTAATGCTTGTGCTGGTATTTTCGCGATAGATGGAAACCCTCGGGTCTCACTCATTTTATTTGGACCGTAATACAAACCTCCTTTAGCGTCCGGAGAAGTGGCTGCATATAATGTTGGCAAGGCTCCTTGTGCAGATGGCTGGAACAAAAACGGGAGAAAAGTTCTCGCAATTCCTGCGGCGCTCCATCGCCCTGCACCGGTGATAAGTAAATTTGTTCTGGAAACACCTGGATGTGCAGCCATACTCATGATGCCCCAACCGTGCTTTTCACTTTGTCGCTGAAGCTCTAAGGCAAACATTAGGTTCGCAAGTTTTGCCTGACTGTATGCTTTCCCCGGAGCATACGAAGATTTTGACTGAAGGTCATCAAAATTGATTATTCCTTCACGATTTGCTATACTCGAAACGGTAATAACACGAGCACTTTGCGATTTGCGTAATAAAGGCAGAAGTTGTGCTGTTAGTGCAAAGTGACCAATATGGTTTGTGCCGAACTGTAACTCAAAACCATTGGCAGTTTCCAGTCGTTTTGGGGGCGTCATTACGCCAGCGTTATTGATTAGAAGGTCGATGGCTTGTCCTTTTAATATCATCTTCGACGCGAAGGCTTTGATTGAAGATAAATCTGCAAGGTCCATTTTTTCAAAACTCACTTTTGCCTTCGGGTTAATCTCATGAATCTTAGCAATTGATTCAGCCCCTTTTTCAGCAATACGCCCCATCATGATCACATTCCATCCTGATGATGATAAAGCCAGTGCATCTTCATATCCTATACCTTCTGTACTACCCGTAATTACAGCTAAACCATTGTTTCTTTGAGGAATATTAGCTGCTGTCCAATTTTTAATTTCGTTCTGCATTTTAATTGATTTTGTTAATGCAAAGTTCTGAAACAGTAAAAAACCGGATGTAGCCAAAAGTCGTAATATTGTAGTAGAAAGGGAGGGTGAGAAGATGTATTGTTATTGAAGTATGGATATTCCGGAGCAAGGAGAGCCCTGTTCCGGTAACCTGAGCCAGTGATTCCGGCAACATAAGCCACCGGCAAAAGAGGGTTGGCCGCTAGTATTCCAGCAAACAGAGCCAGTTAGTCCGACTGACATTCCGGCATATCGAGCCACTTGAATGTTAGATTCCGGCAAACAGAGCCACCCCACATTGGTATTGAATGCTAGATTAAAAGATTTTACGGCACCGGCCGCCGCTGAAACGACCACAAGGCGTCACAGGTGACTTACATCAATATCTACGCAGTTAGAAACATTTTATATTGCTTCTGTTTAACCAGCCCATTAAGTTTAAAGCTATTAATTTCCAGGAAGTGGTAGAATACAATTGACCTCCTAAATATTAAACAGATGTCACTTTCTTAGAAGTCGGAAGACAGCATTCGCTAAGAAAGTGATTGAGTTATGGCGAGTAAAAGATGGGGTGTAAAAAAAGAAATATGTTCTTGGATGTCGGAAAAAAGTAAAAGGCACAGCAAAACTCACCCTTTCGACTACAAGCTTAAGCCTTTTGGCTACATATGTTTTGCAATGGCTATGGATCTTTGCAATATCAAAATATGAGACAAATGGAATTAAGAAATAGCACTGTCCTGGTCACAGGCTGCACAAGCGGAATCGGTTTGGAATAGTAAAACAACTGACCCAGTAGGGAGCAAATATCATTGGTACGGACGATGATGGACTTTGACAAGATGGTAGGTGTTGCAACCAAGGGTCTTTTGAAAGATCAGCCAGAGCATAAACCAACGATGATCAGCGTGATCAAATTTACAAAGGCGGCTTGTTCCAAACGTATTGCTGAAATTTGAGCATCAGGATTTATAAAATCAAAACGCTAAAAAAACATAGTCTAAAATGAACGGATTGTTTTTTGTCAGTAATCTGTAAAACCTTTGAATTGATGACATTGTAATATGGAAAACACGAAACCTTATAGAATAGAATCCATTACGGAAATCCATCGCCTGATGGGCCTGGAAAAACCATACCATCCGCTAATCGGGATTCTTGATTTAGCCGGACTAAAAAATGATACGGGGCTCGATGCTGTCGTATTTGACTTGTATGTCGTCTCCATGAAAAGGGGATGTGACAAACTATTTTATGGACAGCAGAAATACGATTTTGACGAAGGGTTGATGGCCTTCATGTCTCCCGGGCAGGTTTTGCGTGGTGAAGAGAATGGTGTGCCGCACAAACTCGAAGGCTGGATGCTCTTTATCCACCCGGATTTCTTATGGAATACCTCGCTCGCTAAAAAAATCAAGCAATACGAGTACTTTGGTTATTCAACTAATGAAGCCTTATTTCTTTCTGACCACGAGGAAACCCTGGTCAACGGCATTATTGCCAACATCAAAAACGAATACAAATCCAACATCGACAAGTTCAGTCAGGATGTGATCATCGCGCAACTGGAACTGCTGCTGACCTACGGGCAACGTTTTTATGAACGTCAGTTCATCACCAGAAAAATAACCAACAGCAGAATTTTGGAGCGAATGGAAGCGGTATTGACCGAATATTTTAATGATGATGACCTGGTGTCAAAGGGATTACCTACGGTTAAACACGTTGCGGAGAAACTTAATGTTTCAGCTAAATACTTAGGCAGTTTAGTCAAGCAATTAACCGGGCAGACTACCCAGCAACATATCCACGAAAAGCTGGTAGAGAAGGCAAAAGAGAAATTATCCACGACCGAATTATCAGTAAGCGAAGTTGCCTATGAACTGGGCTTTGAACATTCGCAATCGTTCAATAAGCTCTTTAAGGCAAAGACAAAACAAAGCCCGCTGGAATTCAGGCAATCCTTTAACTGACTTGTGGGTCGGGCTGCATTGCTAGCATGCCGTTGTGTTATCCCCTTTTGGGTGATCAATTGCTGAATAGAGCTTATCCCGTTTGTTTAAACTCATTCGGTGTTAAAAAGCCAAGTGCTTGATGTGG
>NZ_JAKCPW010000003.1 GCF_021440085.1 Dyadobacter sp. CY261 | reverse complement strand
TGTAACGACTTTCTGGAACTAATCGATGAGCCAAATGTGACTTTTTGAAGGATCAGAAATGACTGCAATTGTAGCGAATGTTATGAACCATCACAGTTAATTTGATCGCCTTTGCCCGTTCATAGACGGTCATTAATGTTAGAAAAACCTAGTTGTTCTTGATTTTTGCCGCCTTGATCGAATCCATGCGAGCAGTTTCCTCTATGAAATATTCCAATCGATCCGGCAAAGGCAGTTTGGCGCTGGCAATCTAATCTAAGAAAAGAAAAAGGAGCTGCGATTACTCGTAACTCCCTCATAATCGGTAACGGGGCCGGGAATCGAACCCGTAAGGGCGTTTCGGCCCACAGGATTTTAATTTCTGTTGCCCGACTCGAAATCAGCTATTTTGACAATATCTCCTTCAACTTCGCCATATCATCACTAATCTTCCTATCCACAATCTTAGCATACTGCTGAGTGGTCTTGATATTCCGATGCCCCAGCATTTTAGAAACACTCTCAATTGGCACCCCATTAGTCAAAGTCACCGTGGTCGCAAATGTATGTCGAGCCAAGTGAAACGTGATATTCTTCATGATACCACACAAATCCGCAATCTCCTTCAAGTAGGAATTCATCTTCTGATTGGAGAGCACCGGCAGCACCCTGTTCTCATTCTCACATTGCGGATGATTCTCATACTTTTCCATAATTTCCAGCGCCATCGGTAGAATAGGGATTCGGGATGGAGTGTCCGTCTTCTGTCGCTTAGTTGTGATCCACTTTCCGCCATCAATTCCTTCTGCAATTTCCGTTCGCTTCAATTTGTAGATATCCGCATAGGCAAGTCCCGTGTAGCAGCAGAAAAGAAAGATATCCTTAACAAGACCAAGCCGACCGTCACCCAAATCCTTGTCCCAAACTTTTTTCAACTCGGCTTCAGTCAATGCTTGCCGATCGACCTCTCGCTTCGAAAATTTGAAAGCATAGAACGGATCACGTAGGAGCCATCCTCTTTTGACACACAGAAGAACGATCTTCTTAAAGTTCGCCAAATACTTCATCGTAGTGTTATGGCTGATCTTCTTAACTGCTTTAAGCCAAAATTCATATTGTGATATGAATTCGTAGTCCAGCTTCCTGATTTCAATGTCGTCTGTCTGGTATTTCCATTTGATGAAGTCACGTGTGTGTTTCATGCAAGTCTCATACCGCTCCAATGTACCAGGTGCGAAATCAGCTCCGATTAAAGCAGCGATTTGATCGTTGTGCTCGCGAAAGATGGGCATGATAGTTTTCTCTCCTTCGGTTCTGCCGAGAAGAATATTCTTGATCGCTTCCGAAGTTACCTCTTTATTCGCCTCAATAAGGGACCGTTTTGCCTCGTAAATCTTGGAGGTCAGTGTATCGAGGTAGGCATTTAATGTCTTAGTGTCTTCCTTGTTTCCTGTCGCCCGGCCAGCGGCGACGCTCCACTTCGACGGATGCCAGATGCGTTTTGTAGAGATGTCCTTGGGAACGCCGTTGACGGTGACCCGGCAGTACAGATACCGCATTCCATCCGCTAATTCTGGTTTGGGCTTTTTCAAAAAGAAAATCAACCCGAAGCTTGTTTCCAACATAGTAAAAAATGTTTAAGATGAACAAAAATCGAATTGTTACACTTGAAAGTAAAGATGTTTAGCACGTAAACATCTTTTGATCAGCCAGTTAATTTGAGTGCTATGGAAGTTTTTTTTCAGATTGACAACTTCCACGATACCCTACATTTTCATTGGGAATTCTTGCATTTTTTGATAAGCCCGAAAAACGCAAAAACCCCGTTTAAAGCGTTTAAACGGGGTTTTTGAATGTTTTGACATCATGTCCTGCAGAGAGAGAGGTACTAGAAACCATTTTCATTAAAAGCTAGTACTGACCATGTTATGAACTTTCATAACGGCGACGCAATCGACTCCGTAATCTTATGCTTCCAGAGCGCCCGCTTCTGGATACATATCTCTTACAAGAGTGGTCTTCAATTTGATTACGCCCTCAGACTTTCCCAAGGTCATTTCAAGCATCCGCTGTAAACTAGCGATCTGCATATCCTTCACCTGCAATTGCTCCTTGAAAGCTTTGAATTGTTCTTCAAGTCCGGCAAGGTGCTCCATTAGGTAGTTGGAGTTATCCCCAGAATCGGCATCGGATAGCGACCGGCGCTTTAACATCTCTTCCTTAGTTACTCCGAGAGCTTTCGCCCATTTCTGTATTTCGGCATCTGCCATCTCGGTTTTAGAATAGTTCGCGTAGATGCCTGTTCTTGAGAGGGAGGTCTTTGCCATAATTTCCTTCATCGGAATTCGCTTCTCCTTGATGATCTCTTTTATCACCGCCCCAATGGGCATTCTGGATTTTGTCATAACAGTATTGTTTACAATGTCAGGATTCTTTTTCAACTATGGATGTGCAAATATGATCCATATCTGTACAAAAATCAAACCGTTGAACATTTTTTCAAGCCATTTAGACCTTTTTTTCATCTTTAGTGTTGCATGTATAATTTTTGTCCAGCATATATTTTTTATTTAAAATTCTGACAATCAAATTATTAAAGTCAATGAGAAAAAAATATACTGGCAAAGTGTTGACAATGCCAGTATTCTTCAGGTACCTTTGAAGTGGATAAATAATCAAAGAAGGTTTTTCAATCATCCACTAATAGATTCATGAAGCCCGATACAAATATCAAGAGAGAAGCGTTGGGAGCCGCGTTAGCCGCCCTTCCGACCTGGCGCCGTTCAAAAATTAAGTCTGAGCTTAAAGACGCAGGGTTTACGGAAAACCAATGGAAGCGTCTGTTGTCTTCGGCAGAAGCCCACAAAGTGCCCGCGTTTGTCCGCGACATTATTGTAAACGAGCTTCCCGATACCGCACACCTGTTCAATCACCCAAATCTTAAAGCAGAAGCGTTATGAGGCGGGATGAAGGAAAGTGCTCTACAAATGCAGGCGTAATTCAGCTCGAATGCAGCCAAAAACCAGATGTGCTGGTTATCAGTGATTGCTCGCATTATTTACCCTTTCACAAATTCCATGAGGGTGTGCGCGCAAAGGGTAATGCCCGTCAATTATTTCCGAGAATACATGAATTCAAAAAGAAGCTGATCATCGGATATATCATATATGCCGAAGTGATCCTCCGGGAGGGACGCAGCTTTTTCTTGAAGTCGCTGAATATGTATCAGTCGTTTGGGATCTGCTTTAAACGCTTCAAGATATGGATCCGGATTGTCCTCAATGGTCATATCTGACGGAATTATTAGCATTTGGCCGCTGGTGAGATCCTGAAACAGTTGACAGGCTACAATGTATTTACCAGCAAGAAAAAACGCGAGAGGGTGGGCATTAGGTTTTGCTTTCGCTGCGAGTTCGCTAACACTTGAAGCCAACGTCAACAGATTAAACTCAACTCTCCGAAAGTCCCGAGTAAATCCACCGCCGTAAGGCTGGACTTGATCAACAAATAACAACATATATGTCAACTATAAAGGGGTTAAAAACACCTGAAATTAATCGATTGTGATCATTCGTGGATGACAAGAAGCAACAAATACCAATCAAACCAATTATAGCTATGCTCGACACAACTACCCAGACCGAGGCCAACCCATTTGACCTGGAAGAGAAATTCCACACTTACCTGGTTCAAATGGGGATCGACCGGGCGACTATGCCGGCGGACCGCTACAAGGAAATGAAGCGCACATTTATGCATGCATGCGGCAAGATGCTGGCCCTAGTGATTGATACGATCGCCGGCATGCCCGAACGCGAAGGGAATGCCGCAATCAATAAACTGTTCAACCAGGTTGACCGGTTTATGTTTCAGGACATCGCCGAAGAATATCAGTCAACCTCGGGCGAGTTAAAGGAATTTTTCACCATAGACCCAACTCGCGAGCCATGATCACCATGATCCTAACCGAATCGTCAATTCAGCGCGCCGTTCACGAGCCCAAGGCTACAATAGTCGGGGTTTTAATTTTTGCACTCTTCTGCTTGATCTGTTACACTATTCTCCGGCCAGCGAATGAAAATCCTTGAAATTGTATCCCTGGTAGCTACAATACTTATGCTGGCCATGTCCTGCTGGATGCTATGGGACATTAAGAAAGCACCGATCGTTGATCGTAAACCCAAACTACCCGAACCCCGAACTTCCCTCAGTAGAAAACGACCCTTCCCATGAGCTTTTTTGATTTCAACTTTCGTACTAAAAGTGTTGTGCTGGACTTCACACAAGTCAGATTTGCCAACGTGGTTGTGCAAATGGCTGCCGTGTTCATCAGACACAAATCCAATACCCATAAGTCCCTCGCATTAAAAATTGAACGCGCCAAAAATGTTGTACGCGGCGGCGAAGCGGTGACATTGGAATTTACCGAACCAGAAAAGCGGCTTATGCGAGAATACAATAGCAATTACTGCGGGATACTGTCCGACCGGATGAAGCTTCACGACAAGGAGGCATCCGTTCCCGACTATCCAGCTCTTGAAGCCTACGAGCTTTCAACCCAAATACAACTCCTTTTTTCATCTATCAGATAACCCACTCACTTCCCCGTTCCCGTCCGCGCTCTAATAATAGAGTATTGAGGGTTTACGTGCCTCTCAGGCCGGCTTTGCTGGCCCAGAGAGCGGACGGGTCGGGGAAAAATTTAGTGCCATGGCCAGAGTAGATTTAGACCGCCTTTTTGCCGAAGATGGTGGGGAACGTTACATCCTCCAACATTATCCGGACGCTCGACAGAGCTTTCAGAACACACTTCGAAAATTTAAGACCAGGGAAGAGAAAACCGCCAGCGCCAGCCTCAAAAGGATGGATAGCGGCGAATGGGGTGTGACTGATTTCGGACTCGACAGCAAGTGGCGCAATGCGATTCAAGTAGCTATGCTTGAACTCAATGTCGATTATGGGCAGGCAATCCGCGCGGTAGCCGAGTTCTATAACTACCAGGATGAAACCCAAAATTTCCAACCAAAAGCCAAATATGAAGAACGCGCAGCGCTACCCGAAGAACAGGAGGGTGCGATCGCCGTGGTGCCCAAAGAGCTGACGGTTGCAGAGATCCGGACCATCTTAATCGATAGCGCCTGGCATGCGCTGGGTAACAATGAAGAGACCAGGAAGGAAAAAGCGGGGCAAATATTCGCTCTGTATCATCTTAAAAGCCTTTCTCATTATTCCACAGTACGCGAAGGAAAACACTTAACCACTTACAGTACTGATGACTATCCGATTTTTTATTTTGATGAAGGGGATTTCGGCAAGATATATCGGCCGAAAGCTCAACATGACAAACGGTTCCGGTATGTTGGCAAAAAGCCTGCTCATTTTGTGCACGGCCTCAAGCAGCACCAGGATTTTATTAAAGAGGCAAAAAAGGAGAAGCTTAATAAAGAAGCTGCCGATGCCAGCGAGGAGTTTACTCCGTCTCCGGAGCAAGTGGCTAAGGACATTGAGAACGTCCAGGTTAAACTTCCAGAAATCATTGCATGCTCAGGTGGATCGGATGGTATAAATGTTGCGTGTCTTGGATATCGGGTCATTTGGTTGAATTCGGAATCCGAAAGCCTGTCAGGAGAAGATATGTCGGCGATACTGAAAATCAGTGAGAGAATCTATAACCTGCCGGATATCGACAAAACGGGAAGAGAAACCGGGCACAAGTTGGCGACGAAGTATTTGAATTTGCTTACAATCTGGCTTCCAGAAAAAATACTCAGGATTGATAAATCCGGGAAGGCGACATCCAAAGATCTCCGGGACTACCTGAAAACGCATTCCAAGCGCGATTTTGATCAGTTGTTAAAGACGGCATTGCCATACCGTTTCTGGGATCAGGAATTTCAATATGATGACGATGGTAAAAAGAAATTCAAGTTTGGCCGGCCGCTGATCCAGTACAAATTCAACCACGTTCAGGCCTATAATTTTCTTGCCCGAAATGGGTTTGCCCGGTACAAGTCGGAGCGGGACAAGGAAGGTTATTTTTACGTACAGGTAGAAGGCAGCACTGTTAGGAAAATCGACGCTCAGGAAATCAAAGGGTTTCTCCACAATTTCCTGAATGAGCGCTGGCTGATTGACGACTCGATTACACAGGACCTGCTCAATGCTATGTTTACTACCAACCAGCTTAGCATTTCTAACCTTTCGAACCTGCCGTTAATCGATCCGGATTTTAAAAGCTATGGGCCGGATTTCCAGTACATGTTCTTTCCTAATACCACATTTAAGGTAACCGCAGCAGGAATTGAGGAATCTAATGGGCCGGTGGCCAACAAGTTTGTGTGGGAGGATAAGCTGATCAGTTACCCGACAAAGGATAACCAGAAAACGAAAGTGAAAAAGCTGGACAAGATGTTCGATATCACCCGGAAAGAGGACGGAAGTTTCGATATCAATGTGCTTAACAATGAGTGTATGTTTTTCCGGTTCATGATCAATACAGCAAGGGTTCACTGGCGCAAGGAGCTCGAATACAGGCAGGAACTTTGGATGACTCATTCAAGCCCCAAAAAACGTCAGGAATATGTGGCAGAGTTTGGTCTTACCAAGGAGGAAGAAGAGTTGTTTTTTAAAACGCGCAGCGAGAAGGAGCAGGACGATTACAAGGAAGCGAACCGCTTCCAAATAGCTGGCCAGCTGCTTACTGACATAGAACGAACAGAGCAGAAGCTACATTTAATCAACCGGATCTACACTATCGGTTATATGTTGCACCGATACAAGGATCCCGCTAAATCCTGGGCGGTATGGGCAATGGATAACAAGCTATCAGAGGGCATGGGCGACGGGGCGAAAAGTAACGGCGGGTCTGGAAAGTCATTGACAGGGAAGGCGCTTATGTATATCTGGAAAAGTTCGGTTTCCTTTTCTGGTAGAAATCCTAACCTGACCAAAAACCCGCACATCTATGACAAGGTCACGAAGCTAACCGACATGATCACCATTGACGACTGCTATGAACATTTGGATTTTGGTTACTTCTATGGCGATATCACGGGCGCGATGAACCCCAACCCGAAAAACGCCCAATCCTATTCAATCCCGTTCGACGATAGCCCCAAATTTTGGTTTGACAGCAATTTTGGTGACAGGGATTTCTCAGAGTCGACTCAGCGCAGGAAGTTAGTGACTAGTTTCTCGGACTACTATCATGAAAATAATGGCGCTTATCGTGAGACCCGGCAACCGTCGGATGATTTCAGCGATCGCCGTCTGTTCTACGACTTCACGCCAGACGACTGGAATCGGTTCTTTAATTTTTTCGCTCAGTGTCTGGCCTTCTATTTGAGTTGCCCGGTTAAAATCAAACCCCCAATGAATAATATCCAGAAACGAAACCTGCTCAGCTCGATGGGCAACCGGTTCTTTGAATGGGCTGAAAGTTATTTCTCTCCGGATAGCGACCGGTTGAATGTTGCCGTTTGTAAGGCCTACGCGAAAGATGAATACATGCGTAGTGAAGGTATCCGGGATTTGAGCACTCAAAAGTTTACCGAGTATCTGACGAAGTATGCGCAGTACCACGGCTTCGATTTAAACCCTGCTGACCTGGTGAACAGTCAGGGCCGGATCATCAGGGATATCGACAACAAAAAGCAGGAGTGTATTTATTTCCGAACGAACCCGGCAGCAGCCCCTCCCGATGCGTTGGATGTCAAATACCCAGATCGCGAATTCAATATTGGTCGGGATGACGACGATGATGGTGACGATGACACAATGAGCTTTTAAAAGTTATCACCGTATAATACTAACCGTTATGGGTGTGCATGATTCTGCCAATCTCGATGTGAATCCAGGGGAAACCTGGATCACACGAGGTGGATGAATTCCCTCACAGCAAAGACCTAATCCGTAAACATCATGAGCAATAAAACTACTTCCGATGTGTGCATGCTGCGCGAAAAAACCCTTTGGGTTGACAAAAAAGGACGAATGCTGTTTATCCACCGGCGCGCTTTTGAAGGCTTTGGTCCGAGCCTGGTCTGCGTGGAAGTCGAGATCCTGGTGATCAGCCCGTTTGAGCTGGTAACACGGCCATACAAGGAGGTGGCCAGCTATATCGAAACAGGGAAGATGAAATATTTCGGAGACGCAACTCAGTTATCGGGTGATCCAGAAGTCCAATTAAAGCGATTTAACCAACTCAGTAACCAATGATTCCTCAAACCGATTTCCAGTTCTTTCTGATCTGGATCCAAAAAAATCCGGAACTGGCTTGCGTCCTGCTTTGCCTCATTTATGCTGGCTTGCTGGCCATTATAGGCATATTACGAAAGAAGTAAACAGCTTTTTCTTCACCTTATTTTTCATCAAAATGGCAACTCAAATTCAGCGTTTTCAGTGCCGGCACTGTGGCCACGGCATTGTCAAAAAAACTGTCAAATCCACCCGAAGATCCTTAACGCTAGACGTCAAGGACTGCGATAAATGCCACGCCGGCTATGGCTTTGGAAGCCTGGAAGGCCTTACACCTCTCAAATAAACAACCTTTGAAATTCGCACTTAATGCCAGATCCATTCGTGGACCGCCTGGGCTTTCTATGCCCCAAACTTGGATTTATCGATTTCTTTTTTAACCAATTGTTCAATTTAATTTTTAGTTTTTATGAAAATTGCGTTCAAAGTTTCTGCTATTCTGTTCCTTTCAGCCGCGTCATTTTTTGCTTGTAAGGATGCTTCGTCCGATGTGCTTGATTCCGGGTCAGCAGGTGATCATAGGAGTGCGCGGACAGCTACGACGACCTACATTACTTCCGCTGTTACCCTGCCTGCTGGGGCGTACGATGTGATTGATATCGGGAATGGTGGTCACCTTTCATATTCAGCCGGTACCACTACAATCAACAGCGTGGTACACTCAAATACGCCAGGAACTGCCGCCTCGATTACCATCCCTAGCGGTGCAAACGTTAAGGTTAGCTCGCCCGAAACCGTTCCTGCGTCTGTTAACATCACAAATAATGGCTATCTAGAGGTTCAAATGATAGTCAACTTTGGCGCGAACATTTATAATAATGGCACGCATAAGGCCGCTAGTTTAACTATCAACGGGGGGAAATATTACGAACGCGGGACTAGTGAAGTAGGCCAAGTAGTTCCCCTTTCGCCTCCTTATTGGGGTCAACTGACTCTGCACGGCCCTGGAAGTCTGATTTTCGAAAATTGTGGGTATCTTATCGCGGCTCATATTACCACCGACGCAGCCAATAAAGTGACTGGAACGGGCCGAATCAAAGTGCTTACGAGTTCTAACTTACAATATTCACTTACAGCGTCGTCTACGATCAAATTATGTACCGATACTGGCGTCACTGTGACGAATTACGGTTCAGCCGTCTTGAGCTGCGCGACAAATTGTAATTAATCACTAAATGAGGGTAGTAGGGGACGACCTCCCCTTTCTACCCGTTTTTGGTTAGAAACCTAAACAGAGTCGAACCTCTATGGATGATTACGACATTGAAGATTTCATTTGCCCGGAATGCGGACACGAAGGAACCAGGTCTCGGACCTGCACAAATTGGTGTGAGGACGGATGGCACGACGATAGCGAAGAAAATTTCTCACTTCCAGGGACGGATATGTATCCGTGTGAGGAATGTAAAGGAACAGGAATCGAACGATGGTGCCCGTCCTGTGGAGCCGACCTTTCCGGCCGGAACGATTTGGTAGATCCAAATCCACAATATCAACCTTAAACGATTCGAACCCATGACAACATCAGAACATGTTAAATACAATATCGATGGTGATACCATTTTCGAAATCCGCCAGCCGGTAATGAAAAGCTGGCTCCTGTTTCAAGTGATTGTTCCCGGATCAGGTCGCCCGCAGGTTAAGCCCTCATTTGCGGCCGACTCTGTCCATGCAGATACCGAACCCAGTTCGGAAGAAGAATACATGGACGCCTACTTCCTTGCCGTACATGGCGCGATGAAGGGCGAATTTATTGCCGATTAGCCACCTTAACTGAGTCGAACCCCTATGTCATTCAAAGTCAAAATTGAAATTCCCGTTGCGTGGGATTGCGAGGATATCCAAAAAATCTTGTCAGAAATCCAGTTGAAACTGATTAGTGACACCAAGCAAATTAAGAAGCTGAAACGCTGGCAGGAATACATTTCTGATTACCAAAGCGCAGAAGTGAGGATAGAAAAAACTACCGATTTCTAATAATGACTTTAACAGCTTCGGACCCTATGGATTGTATTGACGATATGAAAAAGATGCCTGAATACCTTCGGGAAAAGCATATTAGGTATAAAGGTTGGAATCCATACTGCATGATGTGCAACTACTCCGGTCGTATGGAACCGCGTGAATACGGCTGGCAGTGTCCTCAATGTAAAAACATGATCGGACATCATCTAATGCGACTCAGGGAATCTCCTTTAAACAAACCAGGATACTCCGCACCTGGGCTTTATCCACTTTCAACACTTTAACAGCGTCGAACCATGCCGCTCACAATCTTACCCAGCGACATTTTATTTGTCGATAGCCCGGATACTGGCAGCAATTGCCTGTGCTCTCGCTGTCAAAAACCAATTATGGATCATGCAATCCGTGCCTGGCCGGAGAACGAAAATGCTGAGTATCGTTACCATTTGCATTGTCAAGGTTTCACAGCAATTGAGCCGGTTGACTTCGGGCATCATAACGATTTTTCTGACGAGTCTTAAATTTTCAAAGCTATGACAAAGACAATAGGCATCGTTGCCGACAACTGGAAGCTTGATACTTTCAAGGCCGAGCTGACCAAAAACGGATTCAAAGATTTCAAAATTTTCCCCTTCACTGGCAATACATCGACCATCAAAATCGAGGCCGATGAGAATGATGTAAAGAAGGTTGGAAATATTTGCCGACTCGTAGAAATGAATCTCAAACGCTCAAATTAACAACTCAATGAAAGTGATATCCAGATCCGAATTCAAAACAGATCCTGGCTTTAAACCCCTGCACGATCTGATTAAATCCAAGCACCAGGTGCCGAATCATACGATTGACATTCTTCTGAAGAATGCGGATGTGAAGGATTTCTGCGAAGAGTCCAGGCATTTCGCAGTATTGTCTGGCCGTAACCCAATTTACCTTCATTACGATGTTTCCAGCTGGTTTAAAGAGCCAAACGGCGTGCTGGTAAGCATTGACAGTATAGCCATTTACAATAATTACAGCGAGTACGAATCGGCACGGAGACAGCAGCTCGGCCTGGCCAAATCGTAAGAGCATTCTTTTTAAATTTCAAAACGCATACAAATGAGAGAGAAACCAATATTATTCAGCACGCCCATGGTGCAGGCGCTGCTCGACGATACGAAAAACCAGACCCGGCGCACCAATGGCCTGGAATTTATTAATGAAAATCCGGACCGCTGGTTGTCAGCCTCGATCGTTTCTGGCGAAGACGATAAGATCCTCGCGGCATTTCGCGGCAAAGTGAATCCGTTGATCGTGGCCAGTGCCGTCGAGTGTCCGTTCGGCAAAGAAGGCGATCGCCTTTGGGTTCGCGAAACTTGGCAGAATGGAGGCTGGGACGGGACGACTACCGTATCTCCCGCCTATAAAGCAGCGGGGCATGCTCATTTGTGTGGCGGATGGCGGCCATCGATTCACATGCCTCGGGAGATATCGCGGGTACTGCTTGAAATTACTGATGTTCGTATCGATAGGTTGCAAAATATCAGCGCGGCCGACGCGATCGGCGAGGGTATCAAAGCCCATGAATCGTGGCCAGAAGCTCCCGATGTTCCGCGTTACCAGCTGTACGGTCCGCTGTATGAGAAGAGCGCGGACAAATTAGGCTACGAGACAATCAGCGACCCGGTGTTTTCCTTTTTTACCCTTTGGATCTCCATTCACGGAGACGATGCAGTGAAGAAAAATCCGTGGGTGTGGGTTGTGAATTTCAAGCGCTTATAGTGCAACTTGTGTGTGAATTAGCAAAAACGGGAGGTCATGCCTCCCGTTTTTCTTTTGTTAGTATTTGTCCGGCGGCAAATGCATGAGAGCGTTATACGGGTTGTCGCCGACACCCCACTTGTTTTGCATAAAGTCAATTTCGTCAGCCTCTTGGCCAGCCTCTGGATTAAGCCGTTTACAGTACACGTTTTCATGGTTTGTTTCTCCCGACGAATCTACGTGAGTAACGACGAAATGCCCTTCCGGAAATAGTGATGTGGTTGCAGGTTGATCTTTTGCAACATAGTTAACAAAGCGCTTGACGACGTCGAAGTCATGATCCACGCCTTTTTTGAGCAAGATATCGGCGATTAACGTATAGAGCGATACCCGTTTCTCCGAAAAATCTATGGCCTTCCGCTCGTAAACCTGGCCGACGATAGTGCTGTAATTCTTGTGCATTACGCGGTTGCCTTTTCCTAGGAAGAACACATCTCCCTTTTTTAGTTGCTGTCCCATTGTTGATGAAGATATCATTATATTGATTGCAATGGTATCAAAATTCTTAACAACTGTCAAGATTAGGTACCATCATGATCGCCGGGCGTACTCTTAAAAAAATACAAAGGCCGCTATCCAGGGCAACCCGCCAGGTTGCCCGTTTTTTGTGCCTTGGAAGGGAGGCGGAGTTTGCCCCCAAACCCCCCCTTCCTAAAACCTTGTAAAATTTTGTAACTTTTTATCTTTCTTATTTTTTATGGTTTAAAGTGTTGAGAATGAGAGATAAAAATATTTATCATTTTCTTATCCCAAGGATAAGAAGTTACAAAAAGTAAAAAGTGTTTTTTGCCGTTTTGACCCTTCTGGAAGCCGGATACAAATATTTGTATCCCTGAATAAGAAATTATTTCGAAGGTTTTTCGGTTTAAAGTGGTGACTTACAGGATATAAAGTGAAGGATAAGAAGTTACAAAAAAAAAACCGGTTTCAGGACCGGCAGCATTCGGAAGCATGTCAAAATAGTTACCGATTTCCTTTAAAAAATCGGCCTCTTTAAGTAACTTTAGTATAATCTAAGTACAATTCGGCGACACATTTGGGGACAATAATCCAGAAGATTGCAGATGAGATCCAGCTTCATGGAAGTTGGGAGGCGTATGAGCAGTGGGAATATCAGCAGCGGCTGCGAGAACTGGACGAAAATCGACTGCCTGCGGATCCGTACCAGGACCGGCGAGCAGCTGACGAAACCTATGTGCCTGATTGTCCAACCCCTCAGACGTAGATCAAACTATTTTCGGTTTGACAAAATGTTTAGACCTCTTTCAGTGAATAGTATGTATGTGGAGAAAGCTCGGGCTGGCCGGAGAATCAAGCATTCTATCCCGGTGAGCCTGCCTGTAAAAAACTATCTGCAAAAGTGGTATCCGGACCATTATCAGATCAACCAAAGTGAATATCTGGGGATGTGGCTCATTAATGCCATGGTCAAGAAAACGAGTTGGACGCGTTCGTACTCGGATTCGAGTGCGGATTTGGATTCCCTCAAGGAAGCCAAACTCACAGAAAGCTGGTGTTTCAACGCTCCGGTCCGATATCAGTATCAAATCGTGCTCCCGAAGCGCCGGGTCATCGAATTTCATAACATGATAATGAAATTCATGTACGGTGAGATCTTCTTTGAAATGGAGGTTCGAAGGCTCAAAGGCGAAGTTGATTACATTCAGACGAGCATCGATGAGTTTCGCGACCGTTACGGTATTTGGGATAAATACTTGATGGACGAAACGATCCGGAAAGCGTACATGCGCTGGAAAAAGCGGTCAGATATCACGCAGGCGGCATTCGTTGATTTCTTCCCTGGAAAACTACTCGGCAAAATTTAGCGATGGACGATATCATATCAGAGCTTTGTGAGCTCCCCACCGGCGTTTACACGCTGGAATTTTTGCCCAGGCATGAGATCAGCCATTGGGAAGGTATCCGCCCGATCCCGCTTAACCGCTGGTACGGGATCGCGGTCTTTAAGGACTCCCTCGAATATGATCAGCCGGCAGAAGGCACCGTACATGGTGCGATCAACCGGGTTTCGATCGGTTGTATGGTTGTAAATGATAGCCAGGCCATCGCAGACCAGGTACAGCAAATGGAGCAAATGCGGTTTGCGCTCAGGGTGACGCATTATGACGGGAAAATCCGGATAGTAGGTACACCGAATGAGCTGGTGACGCTCACTACCTCACAGTTTAAACCTCCGAAAATTGTTGGAGCGCAGGGCTACACGCTTAATTTTACAGGCTCATTCATCGCAAAGCCTGCAATCCTGACTTTATGAAGTTGACCTGGACCTACTACCCGAAATTCAGTGAAAGAATTACCCTGACGGTTCACTACGTGCCGGCGATCGACAGAACTGGTCATTGGGGTTTCCTTCATCGCGATTCAAATACTTGTTGGGTAAGGTGGGATTGCTTCAAGACTTTTAGCCAGGGCGATGTCGACGCAAAGCGTGATGCATTTGGCCGGCTTGTCGCCATTGAGGACACTTTTGATACAAATTCACTTACAGCACTTTTAGCCGCGAAAAATGAAAGGGAAGACCGATGAGCAAATTATAAAAGAGGCCTGCGAGCGCATCCACAATGTGCCAATTTGGCTACCGTTTTCAAGTCATGATGTGCCGGTAGCCAGCAGAGATTTCGATATCGTCAAATCAATGAATTTGCGTCCGGTAGGGAATTTTTTCTATCACCTGGTCAGGTTTAAAAAAGTCTTCACATCTCTGGGCCCACAATGGGAATTTGAATGCCTGGTAAAATAGACTTGAAAACATGAATAGCATTCAGGACGCCGATAATGGCAGTGAGAAACCAGCTTTGAAGCGTTACGAATACTGGTCTGAGATATTATGCCAGGTACCAAAATTTAAGGCTGAAATGTTGGACCACTCATTTCACGTATCCTACGACCTATCAAAGAGTAAAAGCTATCCGGATGTATTTATGGATTCTATGGCACGGGATCTTCGTGATAAAATCCGGAAAGAAAATCCTGAATTACTCGAAAAGGAAGTTGCGATCACGTTTGATGATCATTTTGCTGAGAACGGTCAGCTGATACGCACTGTCACTATCGCGGAAGAAAAGCAGATTAGGCAACCATAAAGCTTTCGCCTGTTTCCGTGTCCCATCGGAAATTTTTACCCCCTTCTATGTTTGTGTCCACGCAAATTCAAAGCGATAATGCCGGACGTAAACCTTTCTTCTCACGCCTTAATCACAATGATATGCCGCTGCCTATCCGGGCAGTGGCATATCGATCCTCAATGGATGTTTCAACACGCCGACCTGCTGGTCCGTGCTGATAATGGCGAAGCCCTCGAAGGCCACTGGCCTAAAATGACAAGCAGCCTGCTTGTTGATCAAGGCGGGGTGTTTGCTGCTGCCGCGAAAGGTGACACAATCGGAAAGGGGCAAGCCCTGGGCGTGATTAACCTGATCGGACCTATCTACAAGTACGGCTATTACAGTGGTTCGAAGATCTTCGGCAGTTTACTTTCTGGCATGGCTTCTGACGATCGTGTAGGTGGCGTCAGAGTCATTACGGATACGCCAGGTGGCCAGGTAAACGGTAGCCGTGAGATTTTTGAATTAGTTCGGGATTTTCCAAAGCCCGTTTTGACAACTGTCGACGGATTTTTGGCAAGTGCCGGCTATCACCAGCTTTCAGGCAGTACCCGGATCGTGGCCACGCAGCCGACAGACCAAATTGGTTCTATTGGAACCTATCAATCATTTGCCGATTGGGAAGCCTACTACGAAAGTATGGGCCTCAAAATGTATTCGGTTTACGCAGACCGATCAACGGAAAAAAATGAGGAATTCCGTCAAATCATTGATTCCAAGGGAAAGCAAACTGAATTGGCTCAGAAAATGCTGACTGCGTATAACAATCAATTCCTGGCAGACGTCAAAGCCGGGCGTGGTAAAAAGCTGACCGGGAAAGGTGACGATCCATTGAAGGGACGCTTATTTTTTTCCGATGCATCAATCGAGAATGGATTAATTGACGACCTGGTGCCAGCCAGCGATTCGTTTTCCGTGCTCTCCGACATGGTAACTACTTCCAAAAAATCGACTATAACAATGTCAACAATCAAAAAACCGGGTCTTGTGGCCGCGTTTATGGCTGCTTTAAAAAGCATCGACGAACAACCAGAAGCAGAAGGCAACGAGCCTACCGTAGAATCTCTGACCGCGCAGCTCGCTCAGGCTACCACCGAACGCGATACTGCATTGGGGCAGGTTGCTACCCTGACAACTGAACGCGACGCTGCTCAGACGAGTGTGACCACGTTGACCACCAAGAACACTGAATTGCAGGCGACAGTCGACAAATATGGCGATCAACCTGGTGCGATGGGTACACAAACCCTGAAAAAGGACGGCGACAAAATTCCGGAAGGAACAGAGTCAAAAACGCTTCAACAAATCATCGACGAGCTTCCTTCTGAAAAAGAGGCTGCTGCAATGGGCTTCTGACACCAATAACAAATTACACTTCATCTTCAATTAGATAACCAATGACCGTTTCAGAAATTGTAACCGCGTTCGGTGCCTACTACCTGAATAACGGCCAAAACATGAACAGCCTGTACACGCAGCTGTATCAGGGTTTTGTGACCGAGCAGGTTTTCACTCCTATCATCACCGATGATACAATCTGGCGCGCTTCCGAAGCACGTCACACCCGCATTGTGCAGCCTTTCCAGAAGGCATTTACGCCGACAGGATCAGCGGAATTCAAACCTGTTGAAATCCGTCAGTACAACATGAAGGCTGATCTTTCGGAGTATCCGGACGATATCAAATCCAGCTGGCTTGGCTTCCTGTCATCAACAGGTGTTAAGCGTGCCGAATGGCCGTTTGTCAAATACTGGATGGACAAGTTGATTGTCCCGCAGATCCAGAAAGACATTGAACTTAACGAGGCCGGTCGCGGTGTTTATGCGGCCCCGACTCCTGGAACAGCTGGTGCAGCTGGTACCGCCATGAACGGTATCCAGAAGATCCTCGGTGATCACATTACCGCTTCGCGCATCACACCGATAGTCCTGGGTGCGATCCCAACCGACAACGTTGAGCTGGTCGAGTACTTCGAGGATTACCATGCGGGTATACCTATCCTGTACCAGAATATCCCAATGACAACCTACGTGCCTGAACCATTGGTGTTACGCTATAAGCGTGGATATCGTGCCAAGTATGGTAAGGACATGGACTTCCAGACCAATGCAGACGGAAGTATCAAAATCCTGGATACGCAGTTGTCGCTGGTTGGTCTTCCTTCGATGAATTTCAAGGCTAACGGATCTGCAAACGACCGGATCTTCACCACGCCGAAGGAAAATGCGATCATGCTCAAAAAGGGCTTCAACAACTCTAAGGGCATTTTCAATGTGCAGGAGCAGGACCGTCAGGTAAAGCTGCTTACTGACTGGTGGTTGGGCTTCGGCTTTATCATCCCTGAGCTTGTCTGGGTTAATGACGGCGCAGCCTAATCAATTCTGATCATCCAGGCACTGTGCAGCAAACGCCTGCACAGTGCCAATTTCCAGTTGATATTATGTCACAAACGGCACAACCAACGGCAGAGCAGCTTGCCGAAAAAGAAGTCGAGATCGTCCGGCTCACTGCATTAGTTGACGATTATAAAAAGCAGCTCGTCGAAAAGGATAAGACGATCGTCGAGACCAAAGAGCAGCTGACTGCCAAAACAGCGGAAGTTACCGAAGCCGAAGGGCTGATTTCCGGTTTGCAAACTGCTCTGACCGCTCAGGCAACAGCGGAATCTGGCCAGGACACCATTGTCACCTACAAAGGGAAGAAATTCCGCGTTGTAGTTCCCGCATTCAAGCTCAAAGACCAGGAATACAAAGCCGAAGATTTGAACGAGAATAAAGAGCTACTTGCCAGGCTGGTCGAGAAGAAAAGCTCGATCCTCGCTGCTCTGTAAATCAATTTGATCACTCAGCCAATACGGCTCTAACTTTTTTAAAACCATGTGTGACGTATTAGACGTTCTTTTGGGTGATCAGTGCGGATCCAACCAGGGCGGTACGAAGCTACTGCTTCGCTACGCTCAGGTTGCCGACTTTGCATCGATCAAAAAGCCCGCAGCGAATGCCGAAGGTGCGGCCAAATCGGAAATCACCGAAGCCCACACTTTCAAAGCTACCAAGGCATGGAAGACCATCCAGATCGTTAAAAATTCGGGAGGTCTGACATATAGTGAAGGTGGAGAGAATAGCGGTGTGAAAGTCGCAGCTCTCGTTTTCCGCGTACCGTCCAATAACGTGGCCGCGCGCGTGCTCTTCAATATGGCCAATGGTATTTTGCCCATGATCTTCCTGGTAGAAGATGCGAACATGGCAGATGGCTCCTATGACCAAATCGGGACCGAAAGCCAGTATGCGACCATTAAGGGTCAAAAGCTTCCCGGTACCAATGACGGTGAAGGCGGCATGTACGAGTTCACTGTAAATTCTACGCAGAATCTGCGCCTTATTTACAGCGGCGCGGTAACCTTAACACCGGCAGCGTAATGTCAACCAAGAAAAAAATCACCCCAGAAGTAGGGCAGGCATCACAGCAGGAGCGGACTTACGAGATTGTCGGCCTGGAAATGAAACCATATATGCCTGTCCACTTCAACGGGGAGATGATCGATCTAGCGAATTTGACTGACCAGCAGTCAAAGCAGCTGATCGAGGCGGAATATCCGCATATCATTCCAGTGTAGTTCCTGTTAGTTTTTGTGGGTAATATTAAGTGTTCATCCGGGCGTGCATCGCGTCCGGATGTTTTGTTTACAGCTATGGATAAAGAATATTGTTTGCAAGCGATGGCCTGGCAGAAAAGCGAAGACTACACCGAAGGTCTCCGGCTTTGGAAACAGCGCTACGGGGAAAATCTCACTTACAGGACGCTTTGTTTCGGTGCCAATGACTTTACCCGGGCGAAGATGCTGGCCGGGCTCATGGAAGGCGTCATCGCTCCGGATCCGGAACCTAAGCCAGAGCCGGCCAAAGCAGAGCCGCATCCGGATTTGGACCGGGTTAAGGATGAAGTTTCGGATCTTGACTGGGAGGTTTCGGATTTGCGCGGAAAGGTGGAAGATCTGGAAGGAAAGCTCGATGAGCTCACCGGCGCGAACTTGCGTCCGGAAGCAGTTCCGGCGAAATCTGAAAACGAGCCACAGGAAATTCAGGAAATGAGGCGTAAGACCAGGCTTCTGATGGACGAGCGTGTGATTTTAAAGCAGCAGCTTCGCGAACTTCCGGATCCGGAGTACAGGGAAGATCGGAGAAAGATAGCCGTCAGGATCCTGGATATGACCGACGAGCTCGACATGCTTTTTGCCAAGATCAATTACTTCCGTGAGCATGGCCGCGTTCCGGAAGAAATTGTGGTCGCTCCGGACGTGCTGAAACTTCCAAAGCCGTATCTGAACATCCGAACCTACATCAGCAAGACGATTAAGAAGATCAACCTGGCGAAGGAGCCCGCCGAAAAAAAGAAACTGGAAGACGTCCTTCAAAAGTGGCGGGATAAGCTCGCGGAGATAGAAACCGAGCTATAAACTGCTTTTTTACTTACAGCAACTTTCAATATCCTTTGTCCCATCGATCCGGCTGGAAACCTGCTACCCTTGCAGATAAATAACCAGCCATGGACGCCGAATTTTATCCTTCCGAGCCTGTTTTAAGCGCAGCTGCACTTGATGAAGTGGAGCAAAGCGCATACGCGCAGCTTTCCCTCTCAGACATATCGATCCTGGTCGAAGTCGATGAATTTCACGTGCGCCGGTGGATGGATGATCGTCATCATCCATTTTTCATTCGGGTTAACCGCGGTCGGCTCCGGTTCCAGCGTGAAATGAACGAGTCATTGATACTGCTGGCAAAAACTGGGGAGTCAAGCGCGCTGATCAGCATCGAGAAGGCCATGGAAAGACAACGAATCCTTGACGCATGAGCCTACCAGAGAAAGTACCGGCGCGGCCGGATGTGTTTGAAGATGATTTCGACGACATCTTCAAATGGTACACAGATCCCGAGAAATTCAAGATTTCAGAAACTCAGCAGCGCCAGCTCGCCCGCTGGCGGTTTGCACGTGAATGGTACACCAACTTCGACCCGTTCAACGATATCCAAGTGGTTCGGGCTCTCATGAAGGAATACGGGATCTCAGAGCGCCAGGCCTACCTGGACGTAAAGGCGAGCCAGCGCTTTTTCTGTACCGTCGACCAGGCCAACGAAGAGTTCGAAAAGGTCATGCTCATTGAGCGCACCAAGCGTCTCCGGAAGAAAGCAATCGAATCCGGCACTGCAAAAGGGCTTTTGATTGCCTCTAAATGCGATGCGACATTATTGAAAATCTTTGGCTTTGACCGTGAGAAGGCGCTTATGCCGACACCGGTAATTGCCAATATCACAATTAACACGGATCCCGCGACCGTAGGCGCTCTCCCAATTGCCAACTTCGAAGCGCTCAAAAAGACCTTCTGGAAGAAAAAAGAGGAAAAGGCAATGGCGGATGCTCAGGATATTGATCACGACGAAATTTTCGATAAGCCACGTAACGAGCGCGACCATCAGCGGAAATAGCTATGAATTTAACTACTGAGGGGCAGGCCGGTACTTCGCTTTATATGAACCGGCCCCAACTGGTTTCTAATCTGATGGATGCCCGGATACAGGCGCATGTGTGGGGGCGTGGTACAGGAAAGAGCTCGGGAGCACTTTCGCATCGCGCCCACCGGTGTATGTCCTTCATGCCAAGATCCACCGGTGCCAATGTCGCCGAATCCTATATGCAGCTGCTGGATCGGACTATGCCACCGATTAAAGCACGCTGGCAGGAAATGGGCCTGCAAGATGGTGTTGACTTCTGGTTTAGAAAATCTCCGCCGAAAAATGCCGGGCTCCGTATGCCTTACGTAATGCCAGAAACACCGGAGCATTGCGTTTTCATGCGTGTGAACCGGTATGATGTGAGCCTTATGCAAATGGTCTCGCAGGATCGCCCGGGATCTTCGAACGGTATGTCGAACGTCTGGATGATGGGCGATGAGACCCGCTTTCTGGATTACACGCAGCTGAAACGGGAATTCAAACCGACGCTTCGCGGTAATCGTCGCTATTTTGGGGACTGCCATTTGTACAGATCGGAAATGTACACAACGGATATGCCGACTGAACCAGGTGCGAAATGGATCCACGAATATGAGGATTACATGGATCCAGCTGCTAACGAGCTTATTCTGGCCGGTGAGAAGATCTTGTTCGATATTCGCCTGGCAGCAACCAAGCGTGGCCGATATACTCAGAACGAGATCCGGCAAATCGAGTCTATCAACAGGGAGTTGTCCCTGGTGCGCAAAGACCTGATCTTTTATAGTGAGGCCAGCTCCCTGGACAATATCGATGTGCTGGGGGAAGAATACATCCGCGACTTAAAGCGGGACCTTACTGATTTTGAATTTGAAACATCGGTTGCAAACATCCGCCCCAGTAAGGGTGAAAATGCATTTTATCCGGATCTGGCCGATCGTCATTTCTACAATGCACTTGATTACAGCTTTGTCGACGGTCAGCCTGAATCTGATTACGGGAAAGGTAAACTCAACGACTGTCGTAAAGATCTGGATTTGAATAGGAGCATGCCGCTGGAAGCAGCCCTCGATGTGGGCGGTAAGATTAACACTCTTGCATGCGGGCAGGAAATGGCGATGACGATATCGTTAGTTAACGCAATGGATGTGCTGCACCCAAACAAGATAGCAGACCTGGCCCGGCAGTTCGATAAGTACTACCGATACTATCCTAAGAAAGAAGTCATTGTCTACTATGATCACACCCACGTGCCACGCAACCCGGTCAGTGACAAGAACCCGATCGACGAGTTTGTCGACACGCTTGCAGATCTGGGCTGGGCTGTAACCAAGTACCCGGTCGGTGTCACGCCATCCTACTACAACCGCTACAAGCTATGGACGGCGCTGCTCACTGGTCAACGTGTCAGTGAATCGGAGTTCTACCAGGTACGCTTCAACAAGGAGAACTGCAAGACACTCAAGAAAGCGATGAACTTCACCCACTTCACATTGAATGGAAAGACCGGCTTCGAAAAGAATAAGAAGATGGAGAAGGATACGAAGGCGGATCAGCGCGATGCACCCCACTACTCGGATGCTGCTGACCTGCTGGTGTATGGTATGATCAAGCGCAGGCGGCAGGGTCGGACGCCGGTGGCATCGGTCATCGATTTTTGAGGGGGGGCGTGTCATATATCGCCGAAGTCGACCGAAAGCAATTGCCTTACGAGACAGGGTGTGGCGGGGTCTTCTTTGTGGCAAAATCGCGTTTTTGGAAAGTGGCACCCCTGAAATCGCTGACCCTGAAAGTTTTAGTCAAAAAAATATTGCAAAACCGTGTTTAAATCCGGCTGATTTCGGGCAATTCTGGGGTTTGATGTCCCATTGTCAGCCTGTTTTCGACCCTACTTTCGAGCAATGAAGCCACCAATCAGAGTAATTGACGCTTTGCAGATCATGGACGAGTCAACGTCCGGAGACCGGCCAAATCCTTTCTCGATCATCTTCACCACTTGCGACCGTAGACACGGTACCGGCGGTAAAAGGATCGTGTTCCATAGGGCGGTGCTGACTAAAAAACGGATTCGCTCCGTGGTGGCCAGTACCAACGGAAAGAAGCGAAGCCCGGACAAGACGCTTCCGATTATGGTAAAAAATTTAACCAGCCATGAGATCCGTAAAGTGCATATCCCACTGATCGAATCTGTCAATGACCATTTCGTGTTATGAGCCTTATTTTTCCAGATAGCCGCTCGGCTATTCTTTCAGCCGCCGGCGTCGTTGTTACCATGCCGGATCCCGGTGCATCTCCAACACAGCCGATCGTCAAGGATCCGTACACTGTTACCACACAAGGAATCGTGCTTTGGGGAACAGCGAATAACTTTCCGCAAATGATCCTGGAAAAAGGCAGGAAATCAACCATCATTCCAGCAGCGTTACGCTGGCAATCCAACCTGGTCAGCACTCAGCTGATCCCATACCAGGCGCATTACGATGGAGAAAAGGAAGTTTTGGAGGTGGTCAACGATCCGGAGATACGCGAGTTCATAAGCAACCGGCATTTTAAGCGATACCAGCGTGAGGCGGCCAATGACATTTTCTGGTTTTTGAATATTTTCCCGGAGCTCATCCTTTCAAAAAACCGGCAGAAGATCACTCATATTCACCCCAACGAAGCGGCATACTGCCGGATCGGCGTGCAGAATGACCTGGGTGTTTCTGAATTCACTTACATCAATGCAAACTGGCCATATGCTTCCTGGGATGATAAGGAAACCCACAAGATCCGCACGCTGGATCCATACCAATACGATTTGACCGACTGGACCCGGGACCAACATACGGATGAATTCAAGTTCATCTATCCGAGCAGCTACCCGACGCCAGGCAACACATTTTACCAGCTTGCTCATTGGGATGGTATCCGTACATCTGGTTGGCTTGATGTACTTGAAAAAGTACCTGCACTTAAAAGGGCGTTGTTTGATAATCAGATGAATATCAAATATCACATCCAAATCCCTTACGAGTACTGGCCGAGCAATTACGGTGAGACGTGGCGAATTGCAAGCCAGGAAGAAAGAGAGCAGATTAAGAAAAATAGGATTGCAGAGCTAAGTCGGCATTTGACCGGCGTCGAGAAAACTGGGATTGCGATGGCAACCGAGTACGGGATTTCTTCGCTGGATGGAAAGACTACTGAGGGCTGGAAAATAGAGGCGCTTCCGGACAAATTGAAAGACGGCGCTCACTTGGCTGACAACATGGAAGCGACTGCGCACTTGATGTACGCCTTAGGTATCGATCCGACCCTGGTTGGCTTTGCCAGCAAAGAACAGGGCGCTCGTAGCGGCGGCTCCGATAAGCGGGAAGCGCTGGGTATTTATCTTTCTCAGTTGCAGCCCTACCGTGATGTGCTGCTAGAACCACTCAACTTTATTGCGGAATACAACGGCTGGAAGAAGAAATATCCATGGCTCGAATTTCGCTCGATGCAAACGCTCCTGACCACGCTCGATACTGGGGCAGATCAAAAGAAAAAAGCAGCCTAACGCCGTAAACCATGCTGATATCTAATATTGACGAATTGAGGGAATACATTCCGGTCGGTCGGGATTTGGATTTTGTTTCGGTAAAGCCTTCTATTCGCAAGGCTGAGCGCCGGTTTATCCTTCCGCTATTGGGCAAGGATTTTTACCGGCTGCTTGTATCAGAATATGAAGGCAATCTTCTGAGCGAGGATCATCAGGAACTCGTCGAATACATCCGGAGCGCTTCGGCGAACCTTACCATGTGGTATTACGTGCAAATTGGGGATGTGCTTATTGATAGCTCCGGCATGTATAAGCAGCGTACTGAACAGCGCTGGGTGCTTAGTGAAAGTGACCAGAAGCGTCTGCAAAACTCATTTCTTAGCGACGGTCTGGACGCGCTCGATGACCTAATGAATCACTTGGAAGATAACATTTCCAAATATTCTACTTACAGCAACAGCAAGGAATATCTGGCAGAGCGCCGGGGCCTTGTTACATCAGCTGCTACTGTGCAGACCGTCTTCACCCTATTTCATCCACGGGTAACTTTTCAGGCGATGCGTGAAGCGATCCGCTACCATGAAGACGGTAGGGTCGCGCCAATCATGCAAGACTATTATGGTATTCTGATTGACAAAAAACAGGATGATCTCAATGAGGTAGACACCGTCGCTCTGCGTTTGGCACGACGGGCATTGATCTACCTGGCGTCTGCCAGGTCGATGATCACGCGCACGGTCAAATTTACCAACGAGGGTCTGAAAGTTATGGCGGGTGATGACCAGGTAAGCCAGTTTGAAAACGATCGGATCGAGGCGTCTGCAAAAGAATTTGAACAAAGCGGTCAGATCGAGCTCGACGCACTAGTAAAGCACCTGAACAAGTACGAGCCTGACGGCTATACCAAACCTGAACAAGTTACCTATACCGACCATGGCGCGCAGTCTGGCGGCATCGTCTTTTTCTAACACTGTTATGATCCCCATAGAACTGAAATTTCCGGACGGAAAGTCCAAACATTTCCTGGTTCCTCAGAGTTTTGAAGAGCTGACCGAAGACCAGTATTTGAAATGCATCACCATTTTGAAGCGGGCGGAAACTTATCCATCCGATCAGTGGCTGCTGTTGATGGTACTAATCCGTATCAGCCAGGAGGATTTGAAGTTGCTTAACGGTGTTCAGCGTATCGAACTGCTGTCAACCATGGGATTTCTCTATGATCTGGACAAGTTGCCAAGCAAGCAGATGATCAAAAAGCTTCATGGAAAAGATAGGTCAAAGGTTATCGCGCTCTATGGCCCGGGCGACCTGTTGAAGCATTTTACTTTTGGAGAATTTCTCGCTGCTGAAACTAGGCTCGATCGCTACTATCAAATCCATGACGAAGCGCAGCTAAACCAGTTTTGCGGTGTGATGTACCGCAAAAGCTCGCCGGAAAGGAGCGAGTACTCGGACCAGCGGACCAGTTTTGAAGACGGGCTTGTTGAAAGTAACGGCAGATATTTTTCAAAGGTCGATGATTATACCAAGACAGCGCTGGTAATGAACTACAACGGCATGAAACGGCGGTTCCCTTCCTTGTATCGGAACGTGTTTCCTCCAAAAATGCAGGACGAAGACGAGTTAGAGCCAAAACCGAAGCCTAAACAACGGACTTCATCCTCAATGGCCTGGCTCAATACGCTGGTGAGCCTGGCCGATCGGGATGTGACCAAAATCAAAGAGGTGGAAAAAGCGTCCTTGCATACCGTCCTCAAAGTGCTCGACGAAATGATCCAGCACAATCAGCAAATGAAGGAAGAAGCAATTCGTAACCGGCGATGAACACTTACCCTGAATTCAGATCTTTTTTTGAAGATGTGAGCAGAAAGCTCCTATTGCTGGGCCGTGAGCCTGGCATGGTAAACCTTTTTTTTGCGGAAGGTCCTGAAAACGCTTCTGTGCTGGTCTCAGCGTTGCGCAATAAATTAACCCTGCCATGCCTTTTGGTTGAATTCCCCGATGAAGACAACGAAAACGGCGAGTCGCCGGCTAAGGTATTGAATAGTTCTTTCGTCGTTCTTGACCAGAAAAATTCCAGGGACAAAGCTGATAACATTGAAAAAATTATCTATTCAAGATGTCGGCCAGCAGCTGAACAGATTTTTGCCTATATGAGGCAAAAAACCGATAGAATGGAATTGAAGCTGGGAGGCAAAACGGTTAGCCTGGTGGGCACGAGTCACGGCACTTGGGTAGGGCCGATCGATAGCAATCTGTACGGCTGGCTGATCAACTTCGAATGGAGAATTGCCGCTGGCGTGTGTGTCAACCGCGATTCGTGGGAAGAATCTACGCCTTAAAGTAGTTTAGTTAAACCACTTTAAGCACCTTGATGTCCTACTGATCGGGCCACGCGCAGCGGATTTTTGCTGCATGGCAATTGTTGTTACAGCTCCCGAAGAAATTGGTTATTCAAAAGATGGAATCCTTTGGCGGTTCGTTGACGACCGGGCAGGGATAACGCCGGGCATCGCCTCGGAAGCTTACTTTTCAATCTCCGATGCCGTGCCTGATGGCACCCAAATTATTTTCCGTTGGGGAAACAATGAACTTCGTTATACCGCCAGGGAAACGATCGGGGAATACGGCAACGAAATCCCAACATTTCCGGCGTACTCGCCGCCTGCGCACGAGGCTTATGTCAAAAGCCTGGTTCCTTATTTTCAGCAAAATCTATTTCTCGACAGGGACTTCGACATTGAAGCTTACGAGGCGTCACTGTTTGGTACAACGCTCTGGGTAGTCAAATTCACAGCGAAGAATAGGGGAACGGTTTATAACCTGGTCAACACCAGATTTGCCGGCGGCGGAATCGCGATTACCGTCGAAGGGACTGACGATAGCGTAGTAGCCAATAACGGCACTTATGTGGAAGTCTGGATGCAAACGCCAGACCTGTCGATGTTCCAAAAACAGTATGAGGGCGTGCATCCTTTTGACAAAGATTCGATTGCCGAATTTGACGTTGCTTCGGTGCTGCACAGCAACCTGAGCGCGGAGATTCCGGACATGGTGGTCAAAATTGCCGAACGCTGCAACCAGAGCCGCCGGAAGTATTACCTCAGATATGCCCTTTACGGCGGTGAGACTCCAAGCATAGGACCAGTACAGCAGACTGACGATTTCGTTGTATTGCTGGGTGGTTTTGTCCAGTGGAAACAAGGGCCGCAGTCGTTGATCGGTACCTTCAAAATTTCAGAACGCGAATCGAAGATCTTGCAGCTGCGCACTTCAATGCGCGTGGTTAGAACTGATGAGCCAGTTTTTGCGAGCTGGGTAAACTTCGGGCCCGCAGGCCGGACGATTTACGCCTTGGCAACACTTACGTTTGCTGATGGCAGTTCACAAACGACCAATACAGGCGTAATTACGGCAGTTGAAAAGTACGAGAAGCTTGTCTTCGGGATCGGCTACAAGCAGCTAGGGCTTTGGATACTGGAAGGGCAGGGGCGGGTCGTCACCGAATACACGGTGCAGATCTGCGATGATCTGGGCGTGGTTTCTGATGGATATCGGCTTGTAGTCGATTATCGGCATCTTGAATACGTGCGGTATTTCGCCCACATCAATTCCTACGGATGCATCGAAACACTGATGACATACGGCAAGGAATCAGACAGTTGGAAAGTATTCAAGGAGACTGCAAGGAAAGTATTGCCGTATAGCTTCGATTCCAGCGAAGCTCAATTTGTCGAATGGAATACCACTTACCAGGATATCCGGGAAGTGGCCACTGGATGGATGCGTAGGAAAGATTTAATTCTTTGGCTCGACCTGTTCATCAGTGCGCTCAAATACCGGGTAATCAATGGGAGGTCGTATGCGGTCCAGGTAAACAGTGATACGATTCAGAAGGGTCAGGACGGCGATAACCAACATGCACTGGTATTCGAATATCAATTCGCCAGGGTTTTCGACTCGGTCAATGAAGAGCTTATGGAGGGGGAAGACGTCAGCGACGTTATCCCGCCTAATGTGATCACGCCTGGATCTCAGAATCCTGGATCCGGAGGCGGGACAAGCTCGCCACCACCACCTTCCAATATGTACGTGGATCCTTACCCGATCCCTGGAAGTCGCAACCCTATCAGCAGCGACGGGATGTTCCGTACGCTAGAAAATTACCAGTTAAAACTTCCGATCGGCGATCCGGGAAAATTCATCAATGGCGAACACAAGCTGAGCAATATGCGTGAGGCAGTGAACTCCTACGAGAAAGACCCGACCGTGCCCACCTACGCGAAATCGCTGGTAGGGCTTTCCAAGATAGTAAATGATCTGCAAGCCCTTCCACCCGAGAACGGGCTTAACGTGCCAAAACTTGGCGGCCAAATGGCTGCATGGTACATCCAACGCATGACGCACCCTTCATTCGACAAGGTCCCTCCGATCGTGGTCGAAAAAGGCGTTGCGTTTGAAAAATATCTCGACCTATCAATTTATCAAACCTCCTTTCATCCAATTGATCAACTAGACGTGGAAATCGTTTTCAACACCGATAAGTTAAATGGTGTAAATATCACAGCCGATGGCCTGGTGTTGTCTGTCAAAGGAACTTTGTCGGAAATACTCAGCGCGAAAGAGAACGTCTTACTCATCGTTCGTGATCAGGCAAAAAATCAGGGCGTCGTGGCGCTTCGCCTCCAAGTCATTGAAGAAACCGAAGAGCCAGAAGAACCAGACAACCGCCCAACTTGTCCCAAAGGCCCATTTCATTGGCTTGGTGCGCCTATCCAGGTATTTGATAACGGTCATTTTCGGGCTCCTTTCGACGGAGAAGGCGTGGATCCACTTGATTGGGTTATTTCATCTTCGCAAGATGCTGCAAATTTTATTCGAAAGGGACAGGAGGCACCTTACCAAGGGTTGGCATTCCTTGATGTGACAACTGACCCTTTACCTGCTGGCGGCTACTGGCTTGGAATCCGTGGCGTTTTGTGCAAGAGTAATTGGGAATGGCGGGAAATCGTCTTTCCTGAAAATGCTGTCGTGCATTTCACGGAAGGATACCCAAAATTCAACAACAATGGGACAGTAAGCGAATTTTTGATGATGGTGGAGCCTTCCGGCCGTTTTCTGACGGAGCTGATCAAACTTCCTGAGAATACGAAGCTATATTCTGAAGAGCACGACTATGTCGCCAACACGACAGAAATACAAATCTGGAAATCCGGAACGTATCAGGACAGTAAATACCGGATCAATGTCGGCACGGCAAGCGCAGAAATTACTGTTGGTACGCCGCCATCGGCGCCAAAAGAAGTCTTCCAACTAATTTCGGGATATAATGGTGCGGTGCTGGCTGATCTTCTGGCGGGCGCTTACAATGGGCCGGTGCCGGCATCCGGATTTAACGGGACTTTCGAAGCCACCGACACCGTCACAGCTGGTCGCGCTTATCGGCTCCGGATGGAATATAAAGTTGCCGGCGTTTTCACAAACGTGCCAAATGCCGGCCAATCAGGCGTATCGTCGGTTCCGACGACCATGATATCGAAGCAAAGGCTTTTCACTGCTTTGGGAGCTGATTCTCGCGTGGTTTCTTTCCAAAACAAATCGTTGAACCGCTACGGCGAGTTTCGCGTCACTTTTGAAATGTTTCAGGGTGATACGAGCGCGACACCCGTTACGAAAACCTACCAGCAAACTTTCAACCTGCATGCCTTCGAGATTCTAGGGCAGGTGACCAATTTAGGTCCGGGCAATGGCCGTTATGCTCCGTTGATTAGCAAAATGCTCTACGACGGGCAGAATGTAGTAAACGACAATGTCTGGGCAGCGCCATTTGCAGGCCTGCCGAAGAAATTGGAGTATAGCGTAGACGGGGGTAATACTTGGTTCAGCGACGTTAGCGCGCAAGGTGACATTTGGGGTGGGGAAGGAGCCTATTCCAACGTGTGGATCCTGAATAACAATTCAATCGACAATTTCCCGAAAGGCACGACAAGGCAAGTGATTTTCCGGAATCCGGCTTTGCCTGCCGTGCGGTCAGCGTCTTTCGCAGTGGCCAATTCACCAGGGGGGACCGGAACTGAACCTACGCCGCTGGGTACATATCAATCAACTGCCGGCGGTAGGAAATTCACTTTCACGAAATCCCCGAATTTCCAGCTGTCTTTCAACAACGACGGGACATTTTCTGATGTGACGCCCGGTTTGCAGTCGGGAACTCCGAACAAAATCGACGGGCGGACGGTCTTTTACATGATCAACTACTCGTATTTCGTTTCCAATGGCGATGCAACTTCGATCTACACGGATTTGAAGAACGTCTTCCTGCGCGATGGGCTTTATACGATCCGGCATTTCAGCTGCGATGCTTCGAAAATCCCTAACCTGGATGCATTCAAGGCAGGAATTACTGGCTACGGTACTAACGCGGTCAATGTTTACAATGCGAAACTCTCGGAGATTACCGTCGCGATCAGGACAACCTCCAATCCGGGAATTCCGGCATGGTTAATCCCATCGAGAAGGCTGAATTTCGGTCAAGGAGCAAAAAACAAGTCTTTCCGGAACGATAAAGTTTTTGCAATGGGTGCGCTGAACCTGGGCGATGCCCACAGCATCTATCATGCGAAGGGATCACATACCAGGATGATCGATGACGAAAGCATTGACCAGCCATATAGCTACCGTACTTTCAAATGGGATTGGGATGGTCTGCCGCTGATCACTAATGAGCAGCTGTATGCAAAATTCAGGCATTTCATCGACAACTATGGCCTTACTAAGGACACTGTCATCACCGACGAAATTCCGGAAAACACGCAAGGTACTGATCCGACCATCCTGAGCCGGATGAAGCATGCCTACCAGGGAGCGCTCGATAAGCTCAGGGAAACTACTCCGGGGCTAGACAAAAAGGACACAAACCTTTATGGAAGCTATGGAGCAGATTCAACTCCTGACCGCTTCACCTGGGGAACGAAAGCGCAGGTTGCTCAATCGCTCAATGAAAAGGTACATAACGATTGGGATCCTGCTACACAGGCCTGGGGCGGCATCAATGACTACTATAATTCCGGTCATATCGACGTTCGCAATGTCCAGTGCGGCTATTACATGTACAATGGTCTGCCTCGGATGATCCCTTACGAACTGGTGTACGCCAACGAAAGGTGGAAGATTGGGACAAAAACTTTTGATGGGCAGGACCGGGAATCGAAGTGGGTGGTATACTCGACGATACTTTGTCAGACACTGGTCCGCAATGGAGAAGGCAAGCAGATCGGGGTTGAAGAAGCCCGTACAGGTGACATTATCCCTTTTTCGAATGGTGAAATTCTATCGGTGTACAATACACCCAGCGCAGCCGTAGCCGGCGAATTCTACGAGCTTGGTTTCTGGTCGACCCTGATTGGCAACGGGATACTGATCTGGGGAGAAGACACCTTCGGTCTGGACACGACAAAAATTCGCACCTATGAAGCGACCAACCAGCCTATGTATTGGACTCGTTCCGGCGGATCTCGCGAAGACTGGGTTTCAGGTCAGAATGGTGCACCCGTGAACGATCCAAGCGGGATCTACGACCTGCTTTATGCAACCGTGATCGATCATGCTCACCTGGGCTATGAGGACGCGCGTGAGCTACTGGATCATGCTGAGACGCTTTATTTCGCATCATACACATCGAGCCGGAAAAGCTTCACGCCTGCACCAGGTAGCACGGGTTTGCACCTGAACGGCTTCGGTGCTTTGAATATGGGATCTCTATCATTTGTGGATGCCCGTGATCAGAAGGCAGGCCTGGCGATCGTCGGTGTCGGAAGCGCGGGAAAGGTGGCCGTGTATTACAACGGCTATCTGTCCGCGCAGGAATTCGAAGACAACGTGACGATCACCCACCAGGGCGCTTCGGTCAACCTTGGCCGGGTGTATGGCCGTCAAACCAAGTTTATCAAATTCCCAACCTCTCTCCCATGAAAGCCAGATTGATTTTAGTGTTTATGGCTTCGGCCTGCGCGTTTATCGGGTGCCGTTCTGTCAAAAAAGAGCGTTCGAAGAGCGACAGTACCAGTGTTACAAAAACCGTCCAGGTTGAAAACTGGGCGGGCCAGTCGATGGAAGAAATTTCCATTGAGACCACAGACTTCCGTGTGGCCAGCCTGCTTTATCCTGATGTTTTCGCGCCAGTACTGGATTATCCTGAGCACGTGGCAACCCGCGACACCAAAGAAATTAGCAAGCCCTTCCGGACGAAAATAGTAATCCGGAAGGCAGTGAAAGCCAACGGCCAGAGTCTAGCGAAAAAGGAGGATGAACACCACGTATCGAAAGCCCTGATTTCCAAATCCAAACCGCCGATCGGAAGGCCGCTTGCCGGGGACGCGCTAATGATCTTCCTGCTGGTTGTCGTAATTATCATCATCTATTTTTTCAACAAGCATTAGCCATGGCAGTATCTACGACCGGGCCGGCTTCCGGCCTGGATATTAATTGTTATCGGGGTGACACCTTCGAAAGGTGGATTCGTATCCGCCGTAACGGTATCGAAGAAAATTTACAACCGAGCACATACCGGATGCAGATCCGAAATGGCAATACCCTGATCAAGGAAATTGCCAGTGGTCTCAACCCCGTAGGGGGGATTTCAATAGAGACGATGGACGGAGGTGTTCTGTTATTGCAGATCCCAGCGGGATATATGGAGCAGCTACCCGCCGGCTCCTTCGTCTATGATATCCAGCAAACCTATCCAAATGGGAAAATCAAGACGCGGGTTCGGGGAGCTTTTACAATTACGGACGACATAACAAAAACTGTATCATGAGTGTTTCAGTCACTTTTCGCGACGATGAAGACACAATCGAAATCACGCTTTCGACCGTGCCATTCTCTTCGAATAAGATTGCCCGGTGGGGATGGATGAGTACATCCGATCTATTGGTTGAAGCGCAGATTGTCGTCCTGCAAGGATCGGCGGAATTCGCATCCGGATCTACGATCACAGCTGACTTTCGGGCTGGGAATGCCGCACCCATGTTCCTTTACATGGCTGAACGCGATACCGAGCCAATAAAAACGGTTTGGTATGGTTCCGGTCTCAACCAGGGACTAATTGGACCAGGCCAGGCCTTTCAAGTGATCGGCGTCGTGAATGGCTGGCGTGTTTACCGATCAAATTTCAAAACCCAATTTTCAACAACAACCGAATTCAGAATATCATGAGCTTCATAGATACATTGGGAGGTCTTAGAAATCTCAGCCCCGGTCCCGATATCGCATTTCAGTTGCAGGACAACGGTCAACCATGGCCCTCAGTTTTAGCAGCTCACCAGGGAACGCCGACTGACTATCGAGCTATCGGAAAAATTCGCTGGATCGACCTGAACGATGGAAAGGGAATGATAGAATACTGGTACAAAGGCGGCACCTCGATAGAAAACCTTGTGCCTCGGTATGAGAATCTGGAAAGCGCTCAATCCTACGTTGATGCTTTAAATGCGATCAAAGGAGATACCCTTATCATTCAGGAGCAGGCGGAAGAATATGCTTTGCAAGCCAAAGACTATCGGGATATGTCTGCTGGTCCCTTTAAATGGGACGGCAGGACATGGGATGGAGCAACTGGCCTTCCTAACCTTTCTACGTTAGGTCTGGGCAATACCGATACCGATAAAAACAAGGTTTGGTATGTGACCGAACCAGGGTCGAATTCCTACACAGGTGAGACAGAAAGCTATGAGCCGGGAGACTTCATTGGCTGGTCAGGAACTTCATTTGTTAAACTGCCCAAGGGTGATTTGGCTTTACAGAAAACCAGTACGTTAGAGCAACTTGCGGACAAGGGGAAATATTTGTGGCGCGATAAAAATGTTGTGTTTTCAAACAACGTCAATGGGAAAGAAATAGAAGTCGCCAAATCAATCCGTGACGTTGTAATTTACTCTGAATACGGAGATATCGTATATGCGCTGAATTACATCAAAAGAGGCGATGCTACGAACCCGACTGTGATTTCATTGGACAAGAACCTTTCAGGCGTTTCCTTCCCAACATCGTTTGGTAACGGTGTTGTTAGTGGTATACAGATCTATAAGTGTGTCAACCCGGACAATGGGGATGAAATCGTGATAACAATTGACTGGACGCTGATAACGACAACCAATGTCAATTTTTTCGTGACAAACTCAAAGGCCGTTTTTGCTTCATCATGCTATATCGTCTTTCCTAAGAAAGGCAACGCATACATCTTTGAAAACCCTCTTAACCAGTTCTCGCTAAATGAGAAAAAGATACTTGGAGGGATATTGAATGCAGCCGTCCGAAATACCAATCCTGGTTTACCAACCATATACGGGATCAATTATATCACCAAGGGAAGCACCGTCGTCGAGACACGTATCAGTTTGACTATTGATAAGGGAGGAACTTCATTTCCCATAAGCTTTGGCCTGGGTATTCCAGCAGGCGTTGTTGAATACAAATTGGTTAACCCCACCAACTTCGATGAGATTTATCTCACACTGGATTGGTCAAAGATTACGAGTACTGCCGGCGAGCAAATTTTTGTGACTGCCAATAAAGCAACCTTTCATAAGAACGTGTATTCAACGCTCCAATTCCTTCAACGCGACGTTTTCGAAGATCCGTCGGCCGCATTTAACTATGCTGAAATTGAAACAGCCCTGGCACTAAGAAGCGTATGGGTGCAGTCTGTAAATCCAGGTGTTTTTTACAGCCTTTATTATCTGCAAAAGGGAGATGCTGTTAGCCCAACCATAATTGCTGTTTTCAATAATAGCACGGCCAGCTCCTTTAACCTCACCCTTGCGAATGGTATTGTTAAAGGGGTGAAAAAATATACATTGACGGCAACCAATCAGGATAAGATTAATTTGGTCATTGACTGGGACCGCATGACGACGGCCGGCACGGCGTCCAAATATTTTCTTGATGTAGCCCGCTCGCTGTTCAACAAGGCTAATTATTTATATACAGAATGGATCGAACGGAAGGTGTTTGAAGATCCATCGGCCGCCTTTAATTCAGCTGAAATCGAGACAATTCTGGCACTCCGTGATATCAGTATTCAGTCTAAGAATTACGGAGTGTTTTACAGTCTTTATTACATTCAAAAAGGAGATGCTGATAATCCTACGATCATTTCCTTCTACAATAATACCACGCTGGCTTCCTTCAATAAAAGCTTCGGAAATGGGATTCCCGCCGGCGTGAAGAAATATGTGATTGACACGTCTCCCAACGGTGACGTGATTCAACTGGTCATAGATTGGAGCAAAATGACAGTTGCTGGCCTCGCTAGCAAAGTATTTCAGAATGTCGGTCGCTCACTAATCAACAAAAGCCGTTACAAGGATTTATTCTCAATCGGTCAAGCAGCACCCGCGTTCATAACGCCACTCTACGTTCCGTATGCTTTGGGTCGGGAGTTTCCGATCTGGAAAGAGAATGTCAGGAAGATAAGCTATGCTAATGAGCCAGACACCCGGCTGGATATTAGCGCTAATGATGGGACTAGAACCTATATTTGCCCAGACAGCAGTCATCTCAAAGGGTTTAAATATCTACGCCAAACGACCGAGTCGGTACCTGCACCGTTCAATATCACCTTGACCAACAAACTGCACTCTGGTGAAACGTTAAATGCGGCATCGTTCCCTCTCAGGTGTGTTTCTAATGTCTATAACCCGACAGCGGATTTATATATGTGTATTGTCGGAGACAGTCACATGAAAGAACGAGAGGGGCTAGTAACGAGAGAATTGAAAAGGCTATTTGATTCGAATGGTTCGTTCAAGCCTCACTTCATAGGCACGGTAAGTAGCACTGGGGATGGCGTGACTGTGTTGAACGAAGGAAGACCGAGCTGGGATACGCGCATGTTTACAACTACCGGAAGTCCATTTTTTATCGGCGGCCAGCTCAGTTTCTCGGCTTATATGGCGCTTCATGCGTTTCCTGCTTGCGATATTATGCCAATTCACCTGGGCAACAATGATGAATTCCGGTTTACTAAGGAAGAGTATATTGCCAACCTGAAACTTTTGATGGCGAGCGCATGGGAATACAATCCTAACATGCTGGTCATCCTGAGCATGCCGACTATGGGAGCTTTGGATTCGAGCGACGGCAATTTTATCAAGACCACACTCATTCCATTTTTGGAACTGTTGAAAACAGAATTTGCCAACTATAAAAGCCCTAACAATGTTCAGGTTGTGTTGTCCCCGACCTATTTGGTAGCTAATAGAGCCACGGATTGGGGCTTCCGTTTTCCGGAGCAACGAGATGGGCAGGTTTATCCGTACGATAAAATGCATTTAAATGACCCGGGATACCTCAGAATCGCGGATATCTTATTCAGCTCCATCATGTATGGACTCAACTGGATATCGTGATATTCTCAGGGTGAAACTCGATTTTGTGTCCTAGCGACAGAGCGGACGCGCGTCCCAAATTGCACATCGTTAACCTCTCCTACGATGTCAATTTGGGATATTTTTTTTCCGGTAGAACGGAGCATTGCCACTGCGGCATTTCTGGGTACAGTGGTATTGCTGATCAACGGGAAGAAAAAGGACAAGAAAGAGATCGTCTCCATCGTGCTGGTCAATTACCTGACGGCGGTGTACCTGACGAAGCTCGTGGCCGAATTTGCCAATTTGAAATCGTTGGAAGGGGTTGCTTTCGCGATCGGCGTCGGAGGCTTTTCCGTCATCGAGCGAACCAGCAGCGAGATTTTCAAACGTTTCAATAACACTTCACAAGATGGAAGTACTGACACTCAACCCGAGTAATTTCCTTAACCAGCTGATACTGCTGGTAATCATCCTGGTCGCTCTTTTTCGCTTGACCGATGGCCTGCGCGAATTCTGGTTCGAGCGGGTTTCCCTATTTATAATCATGGGCGGGGCCTTCTTTATGCTGGCCAGCAATGCACACCCGGGCTCAGTTCATTTTGGTAACGACGTCGTGCATCCTTCTGCCATTGTCGCATCCTACGCCTTGTTTTATTTCCACTACAAATCCTCCGATCCATGGACATCAATGTAATCCGTATTAAAAAGGGCGTCAACAGTACACTCAGCACCTTGTCTGTCGACGGGAAATTCTTTTGCTACATACTGGAAGACGTCGACCGTGGCCTTCGGAGTGATATGCCTATCGAGGAAATTAAAGCAAAGAAAGTGCACGGAAAAACTGCCATTCCGGAAGGCAGATACCAAGTCATTTATGTGATGTCGCCCAGGTTTAAACGAATGCTACCGCGCTTTGTAGACGTTCCGGGTTTTGTCGGCATTCTAGCTCACCCTGGAAACACCCACCTGGACACGGACGGATGCCAACTTCCTGGTGAAAATTATCAGGCTTCGGGCGCTGACTGGATTGTCACCGAAAGCCGTAAAGCATTCAACCGGTTGGATGCCCTAATCCAGGAGCGAATCCAGGCCGGAGAAAAAATCTGGTGTAAAATCTCAAATGCTTACTGAAATGAACCTTCTAATCAGTGTTCTGCTGTATTACTTTGCGAAATTGCTATGCTTCGCACTCGGTCCGATCGCAAGATTTCATACGTTGATCGATCAGTTACGATTTGGCAACAAAACCCGATTGGCCGATTCTTATTACCTGGGAGCTTATGGGCTTGATGTGTATGCCAACGCGACGTACGCCTCATTTTTCAACGCTTATTTTCTTGCGAAAGGCGGCTACCATTTTGGCGTCGACGGTGAAACGGTCAGTAGTGCCCTGGGCAAGAACTGGACGATGGGCAGCCTTACAATCATGGGAGAAGGTTGTACTGGCATGCTCAACCTGATCGATCATGATCACTGCTGGAAATACATTATTGGTCCCTGGCCACATGTAAAGCCAGCTCCTGTCCGATGGTGGAAAATTTTACTTTTCGCGCTGGCTCTACTGCTGGTCCTGATCCTATCTCTCGCTTTCATTATCTGGGCAGGATTTACGCTTGCCAAAGCCGCCATTTAATATGCTCGAAATTCGTAATCCGAACGGGTTGATATTAGAGCTCCCCGCTGATCAGCGCCTGAACATCGAAATTAACTCGACAATTTTCGATACTGACGACGTGATCAGGGGGTCATACTCGTACCCATTCGAGTTTGGTCTGACGCCAAATAATTGCAGGTTCATCGGTAATTCCCACCTCCCAGAAAGCCCGCCACAGGATGATATCAAGGTCACTGTCCGATCCGGACCATTCCAATTCGGGGCGCTGCTCACTTTCAAAACTTCCGGGTCCGTGGCTACTGCTGCACTGTTAATCGACCTGGGTGAGATCGCCGACAAGATCCGGAACGTGCCGGTCCGGGAGTTTGTTACAGAGCACTTTTTTGTGTCGACGGACGAGACATCAGGTGCGCCGACTATGTTGAAATTGGCAACCGCGCCGGCTGGCAGGTACCCGATCGTTTTTCCGCCATTTCACAATTCTGAAATGGTGGATGCCGAATTTAAACCAGTCAACAGCCAGGGAGCACCGATCAGCTTTACCAGGCCTACGATCGTCAATGTGTGCTATCCTGGTGTAGAAGGTCCGGTCTATTCCGATACACTTTTGGGGACTGGCGACCGGCTGCTGGTACCTATGGTTTATATGACCTGGCTGATCAGTTATATCTGCTCTAAGCTGGGATTTACTGCATCCGGATCACTGCTTACGGATCCAGTCCTTAGCAGATTGATTATTTACAATACACAGACGACGCCAGGCCTGTCGATCGACACTGCCGGCTATACCGTGGAGATTGGACGACACTTGGGGACATATTCTGTTTCGGAGTTTTTTAAAGCGGTGCGGGCGTGGATCGGCGTGAGTATCGATATCAATGTCACCAACCGCAAAGCGATCTTTAATACCTATAAGGCACTCACCAGGCAGGCGGATTATGTCGACCTTTCAAAGTCAGTAATTCCCGAAACGGAGGGCGTTGAAAAATCGGAGACAAAAGGCTTTACGGTTACCGCCTTCAAAGATGATAGCGACAAGTATGTGCGCTATCACCCGTACCCATTTGACTCAAAGAATATCCAGCCCAAGGAGATCCGCGAGACATTTTCATTTGCGATCGGAGGGAAACAAACTCCCGTTTCGCTATCGATCGGTACACTTCGTGTCGATGGCTTTAAGAACACCAATGACACAACAGCAGCCGGGCCTGAATGGCTCCTGCCGGCGGCTCAGCAGCCGGGCAACCTGGCGGATCCATTCTTTGAAAAGTCGCAAAACTATTCTCCCTATTTCGATGCGACCGACCCGGAGCTGATTCCGGAAGCAAAGAATGATTGGAAGTTGCGTATGCTGATTTATTGGGGGCTACGGGAAGACACCGCCGGGAAGCTTTATCCTTACGCAAGCAGCGTAAGCTACGACTCTAAGTACCGGATCATCGGTGAGCTGTCCCTTCAACCAGGTGAGCCTGATGATATGTGGAACCGCTATCAGCGCATGTATTATCAATTCCTCGCTGATTCCAAAAAGGTTACACTCGCCCTGCGCATGAACCTGTCGACACTCTACCAGGTCAGCGCGTCAGCTCCGATCGGGTTCAAACTATCCAACCAGGTGCTCGGTAAATACCTGCTTGAAAAAATGAAGTATGAGCTTCCGGCAAACGACGGGTTTGTGCTGGCTGAATTCGAAGGGCGTCAATTGGTGCCTAAAACGGTCAAGCCGCGCAGTACGACGGATGCCGCTCTGATCGGTAGTTGGGTGGAGCTCCGTATGGAAAATCATCGTACGGAGAAGAATGAGAACGGCAGTGTGACCACCACATTTTGGGATATCGTTGCCTACGTGTGGAAAGACGGCCTATTCACGGAGCCTGAGACTACCCAGGGATTTTTGATCGAGTACCGTAAAAAGGTCACCGATTACGATGTCAACGGGATATCGACCACCAAATCCACCAAGCATTCAATCTACATCTTCGGGCATAGGACCGTCATTGAACCGAGCGCCCTGGTGCATATAGCTGGGAATCCAAGGGGATTGATCAAATGGACCACCTGGGCGATGCTCGATGGCGAAGGATATCGTACACGCTGATGGAATATAAAGAGCTCGATATCAACGCCCGGATAAATCTGAAAGGGACTTATGAACAGTTCCTGAAAATTGCATTGACCCGCTTCCGTGCTGAATTAGAAAAGAAGGTTTATCGTACCAGGTCGCGCGGGAAAAACAAGTTGGAGCGAACGCGTGGCTTGTACGATGAGTGGAAGACCGGTCTTTCGATGGGATCCGGCGGAATGGATAAGGTCTCGATGGAATTTCCAATGTACGGTCGGTTCATCGACATGGGCGTAGGGCGAGGCGTGAACATGAATTCTGCCTTGCTCCGGAAGCGATATTCAATACATAAGCCCGATGTGCCTCGGAAGCCGATAAAGTGGTATTCACGGCGCAAAACGGCGGAAGAAAAGAAGTTGGCTGAGATACTGGCCAGCCGCTACGGCATCGGCTTGATCAAAATGGCCGAAACCCTCCTTAACAACACTGTTACAATCAATTTATAGCCATGGCAAAGGGCAGGACGAATGAGAAAGCCGTCATTGAGCTGATCATCAACGGAGAGAAAGCTAAAACCAGTTTGAAGGAAGTGCGCACGACCATGATCGGTCTCGAGCGGCAGCTGGCCAATATGAAAAAAGCCGATGACCCTGCTGGGTATGACAAGGTGCGCAAGCAGCTTGACCAGGTTCGCAAGGCGCACCAGTCCATGCTCACCGAAATACGCGGCGGGGAAGGTTCCCTTTTGAAGTTCAAAGGCACCTGGAAGGACATCGCGGCAGGATTTGTCGGGGGCAGTCTGATTGATCAGGGGATTGGCATGTTGAAACAAGGGATCGTTTCTCTGATATCGACAAACGCGCTATTGTCGGATTCTTTGGCTGATGTATCAAAACAAACTGGAATTACCGGGAAGGATCTCACCGAGCTCAATACGGAGCTGAATGAGCTCAATACCCGGACTCCGGTCGACGAATTGCGTAAACTGGCTGTCGTTGCGGGAAAACTTGGATACGAGACCAAAGATGAAGTTTTGTCTTTTGTGAAAGCAGCTGATATGCTCAATGTCGCGTTGGGTGAAGATCTGGGAGGCAATACTGAGGAAGCGCTCAACGATATCGGAAAACTAGTGGCGATTTTCGGTCTCGAGCAGGAATTTGGGATTGAAAAATCAATGCTCAAAGTCGGATCGGCCATTAATACAGTGGGCGCAAGTAGCCAGGCGAATGAGGGTTATCTGGTGAACTGGGCGAAACGTTTTGCCGGTATTGCGCCCAATGCCGGAATTAGCATTGCCGACACGATGGGGATGGCAGCAGCAGCTGACATTCTGGGACAAAGTTCAGAGCTGTCGGCTACCAACATTGGTAAGATGATAATCGCCATGGGTAAAGACGTGCCGTATTTTGCCAAGGTGGCCGGCATGCAGGTGAAAGAATTCTCGAAGCTGCTTAAAACCGATGGTAACGAGGCGTTCCTGCGCGTGCTGGAAGGTGCGAAAAGTAGCACCAAAGGCGTCGAAGGTTTGGCTAAAATGCTTGAAACCCTGGGGATCGAAGGTAGCGAGGGCGCGGCAGTACTGGGAGCATTTGCAAAAAATACCGAGCTGGTACGCAAACAGCAGGAAATTGCAAACTCGGCGTTCGAAAAAGGCACTTCGGTCATCGATGAGTTTAATACCAAGAACCAGAACAACGCGGCGATCCTGGATAAAATCCAAAAGAAACTATCCACGTGGTGGGAATCGACCGCGGCTGGTATTTCCCCATTCATTGAGCTGTTCGGAAAATGGGCTGGTGTAGTGTCCGAACTGGATCTGAATTTGAAGGAGCTGCAAAAGCAGCAGGAAAAAGTAGCCGCGGTTGAATCCAAATTCCCCGCGCTACTCGCCAGGTATGACGAGTTGAAATCTAAAACCAACCTTTCTACCAAAGAGCAGCAGGAACTGCAAAAAATTGTAAATGCGATCGCGGACGAAGTTCCCCAGGCGGCAACATCGTTCGATAAGTATGGGAATGCGATGGATATCAGCAGGGACAAAGCTGCTCAGTTTATTGCTAATCAACGATCGTTATTGGAGACAATGCGCCAGACTCGCCGTGAAATGCTCAAAGAGGAAGTCGCGGATCTGGATCGGCGCGCGAAGGTTGTGCAATGGGAGCTGAACCAAAAGAAAAAAATGGTCGTCAACAGCGGCGGTCAGTTGGTTGAACAAAATTTTACGAAGGAGGAATTTGAGCAGCGCCGGAAGGAAGCCCAAAAACTCAATGAAGAAATTACCCAACGCCGGCGCGACCTGGCGGGCCTGGAAGGTATTGACGATATCGACACCAGGCGGAAGCGTCGGGATCCTAACCGTGGAAAACTTCAAGCTGGAAATCCATCAGATTCACCTGCTGTACCATACGTAGGGCCGACCAGGGACCAGGCTAAAAAGGCACGAGAAGAGCAGAAGAAGCTGAACGATGATCTGCTGAAAGAACAGCAACGCAATACCATCAATATGATGGGTGAGCGCGACAAGGAACTTCAAGCTGCTCAATACAAGTACGACGAGCTCCGGAAACGTGCAGGCAAAAATTCGAAAGATCTCGAACGAATCAACGAGCTCCATCAGCAGGAAGTCGGCAACATTTCCCAGAAGTACAATAAAAAGTTTCTGACCGACTTCGATAAAACCATTCGCGGGCAGCTGAACGTAATTAACAGCCAGGCGAAGGAAGAAAATGAAGCTGAGCAGAAACACCAGGACGAAATCTTAAAACGCCAGGATGAGCAGCTTTTTGAGATTAATCACCACTATGAGCAGGAGATAGCAGCCGCAAAAGCGCGGGGCGAATCGATCGTTGAAATCGAAAAACGCTGGCGTCAGGAAGTTGATGCCTTAAAGGCTGAGCGCGCCAAAAAAGCCAACGACGAACTGCTCGACGGCGTTGTCGACAGCTACCGTAGTGAGCTGGCCATGGCGGAAGAAAACGGGGAAAGCAAAGAGCAGATCGTCCGTGATCAGCTCGAACGGCTTCGGTTACTCCGTGAAGACTATGGCACAATGGAAATCGATCAGCAAAAGCGGATCAATTCCGAGATTGCCAAAGCCGATCGGGAATTGCTCGCTATAAAGCTGGATCAGATCCAAAAGACTGGCCAGGCGATGTCGGAAGGCGGTCAGGTTATTTCTGACGTGCTCACCCTGGCCGCAGGAAACCAGAATGAGTATGCAGAATTTCAGAAAGCACTCGGGATTTTTCAGATTGCCGTCGACACTGGTACCGCCATTGCATCCGCTGTTGCCGCTGGAACGAAAGGGGATCCTTACACCGTCGCGCTCCGGATCGCAGCCGCCGTTGCCGCGGTTACCGCAGGCATGGTGAAGGCCAAAGCGCTGATCAACTCAGCTGAGCAGCCTGACGCGCCGGCGTTCCGCGCGCAAGGTGGTCCGACTGACTTGGGCAGCATTGAGGTTGATAAATCCGGAGCGCCGGCGGGATGGGTAACGCGCCCGACCCTATTCTCGCTCGGCCGACGGAGCTATGTCGCAGGGGAAGCCGGCGCGGAGTATGTCGTAAGCAACAAGATGCTACAAAACCCCGTAGTCGCTGATTTCACCAGTATGCTCGAAGCAATGCGGACCGGGCGGGCGTTTGCTGATGGGGGCAGCACTGCGATGCCGGCAGCGGGGCCGATGACTGGTGACATGTCTACACAGTTTGCTATCATGATAGGACTCCTGCAAAAGGTTGTTGACAAGCCTTCGGGAATCAATTATGAAGTTTTTGAAAAATTTGAGGACCAGATTGCTAATACCCGCCAGAGAGCAAGTGCTTAGAACTTGCAGCATTTTGTAACTTTCGGAAAAAAACTGAATGAAATACCTTCTCTTAATCCTATTGATGATCTGTCAGACCGCGTCGGCACAGAGCAGAATTAAATCCATTGATAAAGGCGATTCAACATTGGCTCGACTAGATAAAATCGAAGGAGAACTTGCGATGGTGAAAGTTTCGAGAGACTCGCTAACCAAGGAGTTATATTACTTTCGGCAAAAGGAAGATCTATACATTGGACTTTTTGAGAGGTATGGAGGAAAACTGGATAATCTAATTACAATCATTTTTGGGGTAATCGGATTTTTCTCCTTAGGAGGTGTCGTCTATATTGTGAGATTGGAAAAGCAATGGTCCGAAGTTAAGTCGGTAAAGGTTGACGTCAGTTCATTAAAGAACGAGATCCAGTCATCTTTGATTGAAACAAATCACAACATGGCAACGACAATGGCTCACCTGGGAAGTCTCCGTGCGCAGAATGTACTCAACTATGGGGATGTAAAAGAAGGTTGGGTTGCTTGCAATGCATACTGGGAGTCGCTTAATTGTGCTCAGAAGGCCATTGCGATGAGTGGAAATCCCAATGAAAATGGTGCTTTCTACCTGGTAGCCGATGTGCTAGAAGTTTTCTGCATCATTTTGGGAAAACTTGACAGAAAAGAATTGGCTGACGAGACGCATAGAAAGGGAACTGTTCCTTATTGGCTGCGCGATGAACGTCCGTTAATAGGGCAGCTAATGAGTATTCCAGATCTACAAGTGCAAAAATGGACGAGCAACTTGAATCTCCTAATCATAGAATTTTATCAAGTGTATAAAGCCTCTATCGATTCCCGCCGCTCGGAATAATAAGGCCAAAAGTACTTCGATGGTGCTTAACAGCAATTGCTGCCACCGGTAATTAAAAGTGCCTACCGTCAACAAAAAACGGAAGGCACTTTTTAACGTTTCAGTAGCACTATGAGGCCTCCTTCAATTCATCCCAGTTCGGCATAATCTTCAATAGGCGTTGTTGCCGGATCCGGGCGTAGTGCTTCAAGTACTTTGTCGATGTCAGGCCTATGCATTGGGCGACATCGTCCAGGCTCATCATCATTTCATTAATAGCCATATCCGAGAAGGTCTTACGAGCAATTTTCGTTGACAGTACGACCGGTAGCTCGACGAATACGGCAATTTGTTTGAGAGTCGCATTTCGCTTCTGATTGCTTTTAGCTGGTAGATTTTGCAGATTGGAGCCGTAGCGTTCGAGGATCCGGACTGCCGGATTCAGTAGCTTAATCGAAAACCTCTTTTTTGTTTTTTGCCGCTGGCCAGTTAGGAAATAGGTTTCCTTATATACCTCGATCTGAAAATCCTTGTTTGTGTAGTCGCAGTGGTGCATCCCTGTGAAGCAGTTGAATACAAAGGCATCCCGTTCAGCAGAAAGGGTATCGGCAGTTTGCTGTACGATCTTCTTTTGAGAAACGAGCTTGTTAAAATCAAAATCGATCAACCTGGTGAGCTCTATAATCGACAGGTGGGTTGTGTCCATATCTTCGTCGGAATCTGGATGCCCAGGCATGGACTCCGCAAAAGCCGCCAGTGGCGGACACATTTTCTTTTTGTATCCCCACGTCAGTATCTGTTTTGCAAATTCGCACACTTTCCTTGAAAATCGCTCGCCAGCGCGATCGCTAACAATCATCCAGTCAAACAGATCGTGGAAGAATGTATCCTGGATCTCAATGGCGCCGTTGATTTTTCTCGCCTTGCAAAAAGCGGTAATGTGACGCGCGTAATTTTCATTCGTTTCGAGGGTGCTTTTGGTAATGGCTTTGCGCTTGACAAGTGCCTCACGGTGTAGCATAAATGCGCCGATGATCTCTCCGAGTGAGTAGATAAACTTCCTTTTAGTTAGGTAATAATCCTTTACCGTGGATGGTGATACGTAGGGATACTTCGCACTAAGTATGTCATACAATTTTTCAAGTGCAGAAGTTATTTCACGAAGCCTACGATTCCCCCTTTCGGCTCGGCTGCTGTCCCCTCTGACTCGCTGCTCGGCTGGGTTCCAGCGGGATTTTAAGCAGGTGATAGATGTCGAACCTATCTCTACTGTCGCATTCTGGATAGTAATGCGGCATTGGATGTTACCTGTTGGATCAACCGACTTACCGAGATCCTTACTCTCTGATTTTCTGAACCAGAATAAAATCTTCATGTTGGCACTGTTGTAAAACACTGTTCGTGGGAAGGTTAGTATAACAATTAACTAAGCCGTAATCGGCCATAATTAGTCGTAACCTTCATCGTAACTGTGGGTGAAATATGACTCAGATGGGGCAAAAACAAAAAAACTACACGGGAGGCCGTGTAGTTTTTTTTAAGTCAGTACTGCGTTCAAAATGAAATCAGACATCTTCTGCAGAGAGAGAGGGATTCGAACCCCCGGACCTGTTACAGTCAACGGTTTTCAAGACCGTCGCAATCGACCACTCTGCCATCTCTCTAAAATGCTTCGCCGTATGCGAAACGTGGTGCAAATGTAAAGTTATTATCGATAAGCGCAAGAAAATTTTGGTGATTTTATTGTGATTTTTAGTAAGTTCTTCATTATGAGTAGTGCATGAATTTGCTTTTTTTGTTGTGGCCTGTTAGTGGCTGCTGGGCTTTACCGGATAAGTTGGAAACCCCATTCATCGCAATCCGACATTTGGCGTACCCGGAAAGAGTATTCCTCGAGAGATAGAGTTTTTGTCGCCGTAATGTGAATGTCTGTGAAATCAGGATAGTACCGGGCTGCGTTGGCGATGGCTTGCGCTGCGTCCGGCTGGCTCGGTTGCTCGTAGAACATCGTGCATTCGTAGGTTCGGCCATCGGGGCCCCTGGCGTTGAATTCAAATTGGGCGTATTGCATAATCGTGGAAGCAGATGGTTTTTAAAAGCATAGATTATGACCGGTCTACCCTGCGGGATTACGGTATATTGATGAATATCCGGCGTTTTTCAATGCACTTGGTATGGTTTTTGAACTACAACTGGTAATCCACATTTAAAACCATATTAAATCAACAAACCATGAGAAAATTCTCTTTGCTCGTTCTTCTGTCGGTGTTCAGCAGTGCGGCGTTTGCGCAGTCCTTTTCTATCGGCCCGAAAGCGGGGGTAAATATCAGCAACTATACCGGTAGTGACGTTGAATCCGATGCACGCATTGGATACCATTTGGGTGGTATTCTGAACTTTGGCATCGGACAGGTATTTTCGATCCAGCCGGAGGTACTTTTCTCCACGCAGGGTGCGAAATTTAAAAATGCGGGAACGCAGGAATTTAAAACGACTTATGTGACGGTGCCGGTAATGCTGAAATTCCGTTCAAAGGGCGGGTTCTATTTCGAATTCGGACCACAGGCGTCATTCAAAACAGGGGAAAATATTCCTGACCAGACGATCGATAATTTTGCAAAGAACCTCGACTTGGCAGGAGGCGTAGGCCTGGGTTATCAGGCCAACTTCGGTCTGGGTATTGGTGCGCGGTATATAGCCGGTTTTTCGAAAGTGGGAGATTTTGACGAAACCGCCGCGATGAATCCCGATTTTAAGAACAGCGTGATCCAGTTCAGCTTATTCTTCGCGATCCCCGCTCACAAATAGGGAATTTTTGAGAGGAAAATTTTGAGATTGCATCTTAGGAGCAGGGAGAAATCCCTGCTTTTTTGCGTTTTTAATTAAGACGAAAGTCCGATTTGCTTCAAAAACTGCTCACGATAATTACTGCCTATGGGTATCTCCGTATTTTGGATAAATACGCGATTACCTTCAATATGGTCGATCCTGGATTTGTTGATGATAAAGGAGCGGTGAATGCGCAGGAACTTCGATTTGGGCACCAGTTCTTCAAATCCTGAAAATGTCATCGCAGGCAATAGTGTGTGCTGTGAGGTCTTTACTTTGGTATAATTCCCGTTGGCTTCCGCATAAAGCAAGTCATCGTGCATGATTTTGTAAATCTTGCCATCCGCTTTGAGAAAGAGAAAGTCATCTTCCTTTAGATTTCCAGATTCTACCTCAGGATAATTGGCAGGTTGTATTTTTTCCATAGCCTTGTCCACAGCCACCATAAACCTTTCCAAGGAAAAGGGTTTGAGCAGGTAATCGCAGGCAGCGAGGTCGAAAGCGTCGACAGCATATTCCTTATAGGCGGTGGTAAAGATGACTTGTGGTGGCGATTTGAGGGTATTGAGGAATGAAATGCCATCGATAACAGGCATATTGATGTCCAGAAACACGATATCCGCTTTTTGCTGCATCAGCACTGCCTTGGCTTCCAGCGCGCTCCCACAGGAGCCCGTTACCCGCAGGTAGGGCAGGTGGCTGCAATATTTAAGTATAATATCCCTTGCAATGGGTTCGTCGTCGACGATCAGGCAATCCATGGGGCTCATATTAGCGGAGGTTCAGACGCAAATTGATGGTATAAGTCGTTTCTTCATTCTCAATAGCGAGGTCGTGCTGGTTCGGATAAAGCAGTAGCAACCGCTTTCTGACATTCGCAAGACCGAATCCGCTGTGTTTTTCCACCGTTGTATCGTTTGGTACTTTACGGTTGTGCGAATTCCGGAGGTAAAAAAGAATCGAATTTCCCCATATTTTGAGGTGCATTTCAATAAAAACCTTTGGATCCGCTGTGTTTTTAGAGTGTTTGAAAGCATTTTCAATAAATACGATCAGCAACATCGGCGCAATGCGGATGTCTGTGCTCCCGACTTGCTCCATCTCAGTTTTTAGGTCCAGGCGATCACCCATTCGGAGCTGTTCGAAATCAATGTAGTTACGAATGTACGCGAGTTCGTCTTTTAGCGGTACATAGGTTTCGTTTGCCTCATAAACGGAATATCGCAGTAGATCAGACAGTTTGAGTATGAGCGGCGGGATCTTTTCGTGCTGTGTGATCGACAGGCCGTACATATTATTTAATGTGTTGAACAGAAAATGCGGGCTCAGCTGGGACTGCAGCAAATGCAGTTCGCTCTGGCTCTGTGCCGCCTGCGTTTTGGCTGCTTCCAGTTCCTTTTGTGTGCTCATCCTGAATAGCTTGATCAACGCCCCCGTACATAGCCCGATCACAAGAAATGGTATCCAGTACAAAAGCAGATTAATGGCTGGAAACGCCTGAAAATTAAAATCCGCGTGAATGAAAAGCCAGACAAAACAGACAGCAATGGCTATACCCAGGCTATTCAACACGTCTTTCGAAATCTCGCGTTGCCTCGCCGCCCAGATCGTCGCAAGGTGCCTGCCAGTGTAAACGCATCCAAAAAATACGATCGTAGCCGCCGTAGCCAACGCTTCGTCATGAGGAGCACCAATAGTGTTCAGATAGGTATCTATACCAAAAAAGACCGGAACAGCGCTCGCGGCCGTTAGCACGACGTAGATGCCCGTCTGGGTTGCGTCTTTATTGTTGAGAATATTGCTCATGGTTTATTCGGTTTATTGCCCTTGCCTGATATCACTGGCAAATATGTCGTATGCCCGTGGATCTTCGGCGGGAGCAGGACGGAAAGCCCCGATTTCGTGACGGACGAGGCTTAAAGTTGGCCGAGCTGGTTTGTCAGCCCGGAAACGGCTTCCATCACGATTATGGGAAGTTACAACACATTTATTTCTCGGGTTTACAAGCCTGGACAATATTTGCTTCATCAATTGACCAAATCATACAGCCATGAAAACGCTTTTCACCGTCCTGACTTTCCTCGTTATCACGCTCACTTCTATGGCGCAACCCGGCAGCTCGATTTCGGGGGCCGTTAAAGATGCCGGAAATGAAAGCTTGCCGGGCGCCACCGTCCGGTTACTAAAAATCTCTGATTCGACGCTCGTCGCAGGCGAGATAACAGACGCGAACGGCAGCTTTCGCTTCATCAACCTTCAAAATAGCACTTATATACTGGCCGTTGCCGCCCTGGGGCAGAAGGATTTCGCGAGTGTGCCATTAACGATCGATGCCACACACCCCACCATCGCATTACCCGTAATTATCATGCTTCCTGCCAAGAGTATTGAGCTTAACGAAGTGACCGTGAAGGCCCGTAAGCCATTGATCGAACAGGAACTGGACCGGACGATCGTGAATGTGGGCGCCATGATCGGCAGCGCCACGAGCAATACTTTCGATGTGCTGGCCAAAACACCAGGCGTAACGGTCAATGCCAATGGAGAGATTAGTCTGAACGGCAAGGGAGGCGTCATGGTGTTGATCGATGGCCGCAGTACCTACATGTCGGGGGCTGATCTGGCTGCTTATTTGAAATCACTTCCTGGCGGCGTACTCGACAGAATTGAATTGATGGACAATCCGCCTGCACGGTATGATGCTGCTGGTAATGCGGTGATCGACATTCGTTTGAAAAAGGCCCGCGTCGGTGGACTTACGGGTAGCCTGGCATTAGGCGGCAGCCTGGGGCGTTATGCAAGAACCAACGATGCGCTCAATCTCAATTACAACCACAAAAAATTGAACGTATTCGCCAATCTGGGCTACGGATATGAAAAGAATTACAGCGAAGATGATTTCAGCCGCCGTTACTACAACGAAGCTGGGGCCCTGAAATCGCGGGTAAGCCTGAAAAATGATCAGCATTATGCTTCGAACGGCTATAATGCAAATCTGGGGATGGACTGGAACGTCACTTCCAAAACTGTTTTGGGCACCATCATCAACCTGAACGGTTCGTCCAGGAAAGGCAATTTTGCCTATCAAAGTGCACAATTGAACTCCCTGAACAAGTTGTCAGGCTCAGGGAACGGTAACACGGTTTCGAAAGATATTCGCAACAATACCAGTGTGAACGTGAATATGTTGCACAAATTCAACGACAAAGGCCGCGAGTTGGCGGTTGACGCCAACTATCTGCACTATCATTCAAACGGGAAACAGGACCTCGAAAACCGGCTATTCGATGCGGATGGGGTGCTGATGCAAAATGAGCTGTTCCGTTACCACACGCCATCGGATATCAATATTTATACTTTTAAAGCTGATTATGTGCATCCATTGAAAAACAAAGCGCGTTTTGAGGCTGGCTTTAAGTCAAGTTACGTGGATAATGACTTTGTGTTTGATCATTTCAATATGACCGATGGTTTGCCAGTTATCGATAATCGCCGGTCCAACCACTTTCAGTATCGCGAAAACATCAGTGCTGCGTACGCAAGCGGTGAAAAACGATGGGCACGCTTCGGCATGCAAATGGGTCTTCGTTTGGAAAATACGGTCGCCAGAGGCCATCAGTTCGGGAATGATTCCGTTCAGGCCATGCGTTTTACCAAAAACTACACCAAAATTTTCCCCAGTATTTTCCTGAATTATAAGGTGAATGCCCAAAATGTCTTTGTACTGATGGCCGTCAGAAGAATTAATCGCCCTAATTACCAGATGCTGAACCCGTTTGTGTTTTATAAAGATCAATACACCTACAGCGCGGGAAACCCTCAGCTAACACCCCAGTATCAAGACCGTTTGGAGCTTAAATACCAGCACAAAAGCTTTCTAAACATGGGATTGAGCTACAATCGGTTCACTAACGGCATTTTTACCACCATCGAAGCGCAGGGCGATACTTTCATCAGCCGCCCCGACAATATCGCCCGCGGTTATATGGTATTGCTGAACACCAGCGTTTCGGGTCAATTAGCAAGCTGGTGGTATAACAACACAACACTCCGACTGTCCCGTATCACCATGAAAGGCCCGCTCTACACCGAATCGCTGAACTACGCTACCAATGTGGCGCGTCTGGAGATCAATAACTATTTCAACCTCGGCAACGGCTGGAATGCCGAACTCGGTGGTTACTATGCCAGCCGCGACGTAAATGGCCAGGCGCAGACATCCGGCATGTTTCGGGTCAATGGCGCCATTCAGAAAAAGATATGGAAAGGAAAAGGTGCCGTGGCACTGAATTTCGAAGACTTGTTCCATTCTTGGGTGTACCACAACCGTTCGTTCAGTATCCGGCAATCCGACTATTATCAGGTTAACAGAACCGACACGCAGCGCGTCGGCGTCGCATTTAGCTACAAATTCGGAAAGGAAACGTTCGCCCGCAAACGTCGGCATAGCAACAATGCTTCGGACGACGAAAAGGGTAGGGTGGATTAAGCGAATGAATGGTCGTGTTCGCTATCAGTGTTTGTCAAATGTATGGAGGCAGGCAACCAGCACAAGTATGAACGAAAGAACCGAAGCATAGGTGCGGATCGCATGCAGTCTGTTCCACGGAACTTCAAACTGTAAACGATGGGCGGCAAGTTCCTGTGCAGACGCGTTTGTGAGACTGATTTTGTTTAACGCTTCATTCAAAGGCACATTTCCTGCCATAGTTACCCCGAAAGTAGCGATAATGTAGACAATGCTGGCGGCGAGCAGCCAGTAAAACCGTCCCGTCCCAAAATGCTGGTAGGCGCTGACGGGTAATAGCAGCAGTGTCCCCATAAAACTGAGGAAGAATACCGGGTTAAGAATGGCGCGGTTAATGGATTGCATGGCTGCAAGATAGTTAGCGTCCGAAAGTGCACCCAGACCAGGGTTAACGGAGCACGAGTAGCTATAAAATAATCCGGCAATGAGGCCGCTGGCCGTTGCGGTAGCAAGTAAGAAAATGTTGATCGTCGTCATGTCTTTTTATTCAAAGTTCGGCCCGGAAATACCGGAAAAATAGAACAAAAACGACACGGTTAGGACTGTGTTAAAATGGGTGCTGCAAGACTTGAAAACTAAATTCCCGTTTACGGGAATTTAGTTGCATTAGAAACGGATTACCCACATCCAGTTCATAGGCCAGTGAGAAGTGACACCGTCATGACTCAGCAATATATTATTGACAAGTTCGTAGCCGATCAGCGAACCGCCTTTTTTAGCCAGGTCTTCCTTCGCGTGATTAAATAACTGGACCCATGTTTCCGAAGAGATAAGTTCCTGCGAGGCGTCTTTCAATTTTTGCCAATTAGAATTTTCATTGGTGCCGCTGTAGCGTTCGATCAGGTAGTGCTTGAAACTCTCATCGTTTAGCGTGATTACAGGCTGTTTTTCGTTTGCAGTTTCCATAGCGATCTGGTTAAACTTTGTATATAAGTACAAAATGTAACCGACTACCACATTAAAACTATACCAACTTCTTGTATTATATTGTAGAATTAGCTCACAATTTGACTTGCTATTATCATGGGGCTGGTATTGATTATTTTCAGGCGATCAAGCCGATCAATTTAGCGCTTTGCAAGGCCTCAATCGAGTTGTCAGCCCGTAATTTTTCAAGTATCCGTTGCCTGTGAGTGTTGACAGTGTGGACACTGATGTCCAGTAATGCGGAAATTTCTTTACTTAATTTCCCTGAACCCACCATTCCAAGTATCTCTTTTTCACGTGCCGTCAGCTTCACACGTTCCGAAATGCAGTTGTTTTCCAGCTTAATAAGCTCCCCTGTGTGAAAATTATTGATCTGCATACTCACTTCGGTAAGCTTCTGATTGGGCGAGATATCGATCACGCCCAGCGAAAGCCAGATGTTGCCGGACGCGTCCAGTTCTAACACCTGGTGCTGCTCGCTGACCCGCACGTAGGCCTGCTCGTCCGTGAGGATGCGGTATTCAGTTACCAGTTTGAAGTGTTTGCGCGTGTGAACGGATTGTTGCATCATGAATTTCATTGCACCATAGCCGTTACGTGCCAGCGCGTCGCGATCGTCCGGATGGATTTTACGATCAAAAACCTCGTTTTCGACCTGCGATTGCCAGTCTTCGAAATTGTATCCGTAGAGCTGATAAAAGTTACGAGAGGCATACACATGCACCTGTTTTTGCAAGTCGTAAACCGTTACTCCACTGCTGCTGAGTTGCGCCATCGCCCGTACTAACGCAAGCTGTTTATCAAGCCTATCGGGTTCTACACCATCAAAATCATAATATGTGTTAAGCAATTGCAGGTAATCGGGCGAAGATCTCATAGACCTTCCCGGCAGGCTTTGTAATGATAAATCAGTATTTCCTCTCATTGATATCCCGGTTTTCTTTGCAGGTGTAAGGATAGGACAACTCTGATGGCATTTAACCTCAGCTAAGTCTGTATTTTTTTACCAAATCATCAAAGCCATGAATTTTTCTGTAATCCGCGGAGCTGATAAGCCTTGGGGAAGGGTTTTCGCCAGAATACTCGCGACAAACAAACGACATCTGATACTGATCGGCGCACGGGAGGCTGCGCTCGAAACGCTCACGCGCGAAATCGTACAAAAACACCGGATACTTGTACATTACCTGGTTGCCGATGATGCCGACACGGGAAGTATCATTTCCGTTTGTGAGAAGATCAACGACCGGTTCGAAGTAGATTTGCTCGTCAACCATGTGGAAACCGGTTTTCCACTGCCGCTGGAAGATTACGATATCCGCTCGCTGGATCGAAAATTGAAAACCAATCACGCCAGTGGCATCCTATATCTGCATCAATTGCTACCCAATTTGCTGCTCCATGCGCATGCAAGGGTAATCGACCTTTGGTGCTATTCGCATCCGGTGCCGGGTTGGGAGCAGGCTTTACTGGCCTTCAATATGCGTTTTGCGGAACATTTCAACGAAGAATTAAGCGAATCGGGATTGCAGATCAGCAGTTTTGGATTACCTGTGTTTGCCGGCGCCGAGTCTGTCGGCAGGGCAGGGGAGATACTGGAAAACGTCTTGCCGGAGCTGGGTGAAAGTCGCGTGACAGTCGGCTAATGCCCTATTTATTTAGTGAAAAACAGTGTCCTTTGCATTGAAATGGTAGATTTGTGGCGATACAACATCAACATTTCCATGGAAAACATTCAAATCCGCCAGGCGCGGCTCGACGAGCTTCCCGCACTTCTTGCATTCGAACAAAACCTGATCGCCAACGAGCGTCCGCTCGACGATACTTTTGTCGCAGAGGAATTTCATTATTACGATCTGGAAAAAATGATCCGCAGTGACGACGCCGAAGTGGTCGTGGCTGTGATGGGCGACAGGCTCGTTGCAAGCGGTAATGCCCGAATTCTCGAAGGAAAACCTTACAATCGCTTCAAACGGTACGCATTCCTGGGTTTTATGTATACAGAACCCGATATGCGCGGTAGAGGGATTAATAAGCTGATTATCGATGGGCTCGTCGAATGGGCGCGCGGCAAAGGACTGGACGAGGTCCGATTGCAGGTTTATTCCGACAACACACCGGCCATTGCCGCCTACGAAAAGGTAGGTTTCAAAAAAATGCTCACCGAAATGCGGCTTGCCACTGGCATTTAACATTTATTTAGTCCTGATGTTTCGCTCCGGACGCCCGACGACGTTCCGGGGCATCTTCTTCGGTTGTTATGATTGCAGGTTTGTCATAAAATGGTAAGCCGTTGGCGCGTGGAGGTAAGCTCCAAGCGGAGGGACGCCTCTACCTTTGTTTCATCAAAAACAACCAAACAATCGACATATGAAAACGCTCAGAAATGTAATGCTCATCAATGCAATCAGTTCAGGTGCAACCGGTTTGGGGCTTGCCGTTTTTTTCGAAGCCATAGCGGGCATATTCGAAACAACCGCTACAATGCCTTTTATTGAAACAGGTATTTTCCTGATCGCTTTCGCGACACTGGTCTTTTCGGTAAGCCGTGGAAACCCCATAAATGTTCGCGCCGTGCGACTGGTTATCGTGCTGGACGCGGCTTGGGTAATCGGTAGCGCAGCAATTGTACTCTTCCAGCCATTTCCGATTTCGATCCTCGGATATATCCTTATCGGCGCGGTGGCAGCGTGGGTAGCTGCGATGGCTTACTTCCAGTCTGCCGGGCTTAAACAAGTTTCCGTTTCAAAGTAAATGTATCGAAGCCATGAAAGATCCGGAATGTTACCGGATAACGCTTAAATGATGTCCATTTAGTAGTGAGGCCCTGTCACCGTTCGGGTAGATAGGGTTTCTTTTTTTGATATAAATCCTCATTTTAGCAAACCCGATCTTTGTGTATCAAACTCCATTTATCCGGCCATGACCTTATCCGACATCCAAGCGTTGCGCTTTGCCAATCAGCAAATCCTCCAAACCAGGTTCACAGATCCGGCCGCATTGGTAGCCTGGATGGGTGCTGTGCAAGCACAGGACTTTGCCATGGCGAAATGGGCATTGGGTTTACGGCTTAAAAAGGAAACGGACGCCAGCGTGGAGAAGGCCATCGACGCCGGTGGCATTATCCGGACACACATTATGCGCCCTACCTGGCATTTTGTAGCAAAAGAGGATGTCCGCTGGATGACGGACCTCACCGCCCCACACGTCATCAGACTCGCAGGCACTATGTACCGGCAGCTCAAACTCGACAATGCAGTATTCAATATTACCAATGATCTGATCGGTAAGCTGTTAGCTGACGGCGATGAACTGACGCGGGAGGAAATCATTGCGGAAGTCAACAAGGCGGGGATCGAAACGGACAATCTCCGCGCCACGCATATTATGTTCCAGGCGGAGCTCGACAAGGTAATATGCAACGGCGCGCGGCGCGGGAAAAAGTTTACTTATGCGCTGTTCGATCGTAAAGTGCCCGCAGCGACGGTGTTGCCACGCGAAGAGGCATTAGCAGCCTTGGCTAAGCGCTATTTCAAAAGCCACGGGCCGGCGACTATCCAGGATTTTGCGTGGTGGAGCGGCTTGCCGGTTAGCGATGCAAAACTCGGTTTCGAAGCTGTCAGAGGTGATTTTGAAACGGCCAAGGTAAGAGAATGGGAGTATATTTTTACAGGTTATTCCGAATTGCCGGTAATGCCTTCCAAGGCCTTGCTGATTCCGCCATATGACGAGCTTACCGTCGGTTACGCCGATCGGCGTGCGGCGATGGACGATGCCGTTGCGCAGAATCCGGAGTCCGGGAACGGTATCTTCAAGCCGTCAATGATGGTCAAAGGGAAGATCGTCGCTGCATGGCGGCGGACGGAGAAGAAGGACTTAGTTAGTATTGAAATTACACCTTTGGCCAAAATACCCGCATCGGCAGAAAGATCTCTTCAAGCGGCAGGTGCGTCCTATGCGCGATTTATTGGGAAGAAAAATATAGTTTTTGAAAGAAACGAACCTTAAAGCATTCGTTCGATCTTGTAGTACTCTAAATGTTCCTTAAAGAAAGGTTCTGAAAACTTGGTGAAACCGAAACGCTCGTAAAAACGCAATGCGTCGGTACGTGCGTCGCACCACATTCGTACAAATCCTTGATTCTGAGCATGTATAATGGCGTGTTGCAATAGCTTGGAACCAAGTCCTTTGCCTTGAAAGCCAGGTAATGTTGCAAATTTTCTGAACCGGATATTCAAGCCGTCTGGAAAGAGCGAGATTGCCGACACAATAGCGCCATCAAAGTATAACCCAAAGTGTGTGCCGCTTTCGTCTTCCGGTACTTTAATAAATTCGCGGGGCTTGTCCGGCCAGAGTACAACATGCCGGATATCCATCAGATCATCAGCATTAACTTTTTGAATTTCAATTGAATCCACGCCTTTCATTTGATTTGAAAAATAATTAACTACACGAGTATTTTATTACAAAAATACGCCGGATCAAACCCGTTTCAAGATGACACAGCCCGCCGCACTCCAAAAAGAAGAGCCGTTATTCTGGTCTACGGGACTGGGTACCGATGTTTGGAAAATGTTTTGCGCATGCTATTAAAAGCCGCGAATTAACTGAATTTTTATTTCGGCGGGGAATGGATCCCAATTTGAAGAACTGGCTTGGTATTACTCCATTGCACCGTTTCGCAGAACATGGTGATGTGCATAATGCCGCTATTTTTCTCGAAAATGGTGCTGACATTAATGCGGTCGGCGAACAACATTGTACAACGCCGCTCGGTTGGTCGGCCAAAGCCAATAAGGCGGAAATGGTGCAATTCCTGCTCGATAATGGTGCCGACCCGAATTTGCCGACAGACAAACCCTGGTCGCGCCCGCGTGCGTGGGCTGAAAGGCGCGGGTATGAAAATGTATTGGCATTAAACTGGCCCAATGCCTGAGACAAGGGCCAAAACAAGACCGGATATTCAAACGAAAGCGACCATGCAAACTACCGAGATCCAGCCCGAGCCGTTCATTTCCCATGCCGAACCGGTATTAGCGGTTAACGACGTCGCTGCAACTGTAAAATATTGGCATGAAGTACTGGGTTTTCCCGGTCATTGGACATGGGGCACCCCCCCAAATCATGGAGGCGTCAACTGGCATGGGGCATTTATTCAGTTCTCCCGGAATGCGGAAGCCGCCGAACGGCTGCGTGGGCAATGTGTGTGGCTTAGGGTCAAGAATATCCGGGAGCTTTATCAAGTGCATCAGGAACTTAGGGCGGAAATTATAATGCCTCTGGCCAAGCAGCCGTGGGGTTTTGAGGAATATGTTGTGAAGGACCTTAACGGCAATTACGTGACTTTCGCTGCCCCGTCGTCATCGGAGAGTGGTCACAAGTCGGAGCCGTTGCCGACGGCCGTCAGGGTTGTAGGTCGTATGCTAACAATCGCGGAATACCGCCACCTTGCCAAATCGGTCGGGTGGGCGAGTACACAGCCGGATGAACTACTTCAAAAGAAACTGGACGCAACGCTTTTTATAGCCGTCGCGGAAAATGCAGAAACCGGTGAGGCGATCGGCTGTGCATTGGTCTTAGGTGACGGAATTAGCTTTTTCTATATCAAGGATGTCATGGTGCATGAGGAATGGCAGCGTAAAAAGGTCGGCTCGGTGATCATGAAGGAGGTAAAACGTTGGCTGGATGCCAACGCGCCCGAAGGCGCATTGGTCGGACTGTTCACGGCTGAGGGTTTAGCCCCTTTTTATCGGCAAACCGGTTTCGGTCAGGTATTTGGCATGATCCGCATTATGGACCGGTCGCAATTATGAAATTTTTTTTATCTAACCTGCCGAATGAACCGGATAGCCAGCTCTGGGGCTTCGCAAATTCGTGGCGACCGATTCGAATGGGAGCGGGATCCGCTTTGGACAAACCGTCGGGTGATCACCATCCGAAACCGTAATCTTCCCCATGATTACTGGATCCTCCCCAGAATGAGCCATGTTGCCAATCGAAATAGATAGCGTTGATAGGTCCGCTGGTGCGAGGTTGATAGGTCAGTTTGTACCCCATTCGAGACAGCTCCTTACGCGTCCAGTCGGGCATGGATTGATTAAGGATCAGACCACCTGGTTCCTTTTCGTGTTTTCCGAAGCTGGCGTACATCTGCAACGTTTTGAAGCTGGGGGCCTCCGTTGCCTCCTGCACGGTCATCCCAAATTCAACTACATTCAAAAAGAATTGTAAAAGCAGTTGATCCTGCTCGTCACCGGCTTGCTTGGCAAAGGAAAGAAACGGCTTGCCGTCTTTTAATGTGAGACTGGGCGTAAGCGTCACCCTTGGCCGTTTGCCGGGTTCAACTACATTGAACGGGTTTTCACGCGCATCGAGCACGAACGATTGCATGCGCTGGCTAAGGCCAACGCCCGTATTACCAGCAATGCAGGCAGGGACCCAGCCACCGCTGGGCGTGATGCTTACCACCCATCCCTCTTCGTCGGCAGCTTCTACAGAAGTTGTGCCTGCCGTAAATTCCCCCATGAATTTCTCGTCTAATCCGTTCACATTACGGCTCGTCGACGCCTGGAAGTTACCCCAGCTTTTGATTTGATCCGCGAATGGATTCTTTTTGCCTTCAAAGGGATAAGGATCGCCCGGCAAAGTTTTTATATCGTTCCGTTCCCAGTTGATCTGCTTGATCCTTTCCTTGGCATATTCCTTCGAAAGCAGGCCTTTCATGGGTTCTTCCGGTGCGAAAGCAGGGTCGCCATAATAGAAATCCCGGTCAGCAAACGCCATGTTCATAACCTGATACAAAGTGTGCACATAGCGGGAGGAGTTGTATCCCATTCCCTTTAAATCAAAGTTTTCCAACATATTGAGGGCTTGCAACATGACGGGGCCTTGCGTCCACTGCTGCATTTTGTAAACCTCGATCCCTTTGTAAGTGACCATTAAAGGCTCCTCGATCTTGACTTTCCAGTTGGCCATATCCTGTTCGGTGATCAGCCCGCCCTGTTCCTGGCAACCCCGGGCGATCTCTTTTGCGATATCGCCTTTATAGAACCGGTCATTAGCCGCGTAAATAGCTTCCTTGCGGTTTTTACCGCTTTTCAGCGCTTGCTGCTCGGTATCGACCAAGTTTTGGAGCGTGGCGCGAAGGTCTTTTTGAACAAATATCTCGCCTGCGTCCGGTGCTTCGCGTTTTTGGCCTAAATGTGGTAGGAAAACCTTTGTTGAATAAGGCCATTTTTTGATCTCGGCTTTTTCGCGCTCGATCGAATTGGCTGTTTGTGCTTCAATCGGATAACCTTCCGCGATTTGCATCGCAGGCCCGAGCACATCTTTGAGGCTCATTGTGCCATATTCGGCCAGCATGGTCATCAGTCCGCCGGGTGTACCAGGCGTCGTAGCGGCCAACGGACCGTATTCAGGTGGGTAGTTCATCCCTTTATTCTTGAAAAACTCAGCCGTGGCGCCGGTAGGGGCAACGCCCATCGCATTGAGCGCGATCACCTTTTTGGTCTTGGGATTATAGATTAACGCCTGTGTTTCCCCGCCCCAGCTCAGAACATCCCACATCGTACAGGTAGCAGCCAGCATAGCACATGACGCATCAATGGCATTACCGCCTTTACTGAAAATCATCGCACCGGCAGTTGCAGCCAACGGCTTGCCGGTGATTCCCATCCAATGCTTGCCATGCAGCGGCGGTTTTTGGGTAGTAACAGGGAAGTTGTTGAACGACTGCGAAAAGGCGCTGAGCCCACAAAACATCAGTCCGACCGTTGAGCGTAAAAGGAGTTTTGGTTTCATAAAAAGGTGGTTAGGAAACGTAGGCCTTGCGCATTCAGGGTAGAATGCATTTCGACCGTCGAATGTCAGGCTACAAGTTACTAAACCCGGCTTTCCATTCAAAATCAGTTACAGCCGGTGTAAGTATACGTAACGGTCCCTTCGGATGACCCGCTAAAATTTCCTAAGGCATTATATCGCTTAGAAATGGAGCGATTTACCGACACATAGCCTTTTGCATTGAACTCGTAGACGTAAGTCGTTTCCGACCTCTTGATTGCGCTTTGACCGTTTTGCCGGTCATAACTTATTGGGCACGTAATCAAATTGGCATTGCTTCCAAGCGGGGATTTAATGACAGGATGCCCTTTATGAACTGGCCTCGCTTGGGATTGCAGATCGGCCGGTCCGTAGGTATTGGTGGTGTAGTTATCAACGCTCCGATCGATAAGATTCTCACTTTTGGTGGGATTCCCGTTGCCGTCATATGTGGTACGGTACTCGTAGGATTTTCCGTACGCTACTTTCTGATTATTTTTCCAGTGCCGTACCGTTAGGTTCGTGCGTAACTTTGACCAGAAAGTCAATCCGATTAAGATATGCGTTACCGGTTTTAGTCTCCATCTTCGACAATCTCTAATGCCTGAAAAAAACAAGATCAGCCGAGTGACGATACTTTTGTTGGTACTGGCCACATTGAACTTTCACACAACTTACGCTCAGCTGGCGCGCGAACTGGAAAAGAGGCCAACTGGTTGGCACAAGTATTACAACGAATGGTTCCGCATAGAGCCAAAGGATAGGGTGTCCGTTGTGCTTGCGATTGAAAAGCAAACTGTCGGTGAAGTGAAAATCACCCTTCAAAAGATGTATGATGCCGATCAGCAATATCGCGATAGTCTCCATAACGGATCAAAAGATTCGCTGCGGCAAGTATATTATTGGCGAAACATTATGGCTACGGATGCGGTTAATCAAATTCTTTTGAGCCGGATCATTGCTAAATACGGTTGGCCTGGAACAGATTTGTTTGGCGAACAAGGGGCTGAAATCGCCTGGTATATCATCTGGCATGCCGAACAGCCTTACGTAATGAAACACTACGGAAGTGTAAAGACCGCTTTTGAACAAGGCAGCATGAAACCAAACTACTACCAATCCTTACGGGATCGTTGGGAAAACACCTGGCGCTCGCAATAGTGTTTCAGGGCTAACCGGTCCAATTTGTATTTTCATGCCGTGGAAACCATCGTTTTAAATTCAAAACAAACTCCCCTGCACAAACAACGCCTTGTCCGGCAAGCCCAGTAACGGCATACGAGCTATTTCCTGACATTTTGAGCCATTCAGGAGGGACCGTTTGAGCAATATCATTTCTGTCACGCGGAATGATGAGCTGAATTTTTTGTACGTCCATTCTTTCGCAGCGCTGTTCACCTGTTCAGGCGTCATTTGGCGTGCAACGGTGATGTGAGGATCAGAGCAAAACCTGAACTCCCCGGACGCCCATTTCGTAAGATGATCGAATGTCTCGGATTTCAGACCTTTCACAAGCCCGGCCACATCCTTCGAAGAGTTTTCTTCCAGGTCGACGTAGAATGTTCCACCTTCATACCGGTTGAAACCATCCAGCTTGATGCGGAAAGGGGCCGTATGACGCGCCACTTTTTCAAATCCCTGGACGACCCGCTCAATTTTGTGTTCGTGGATAATGCAGTTAAAAAGCGTCAGGTGTGGGCGGAGATGAGCCGCCTGTTCACACCCGTAAGCTTTTTGAAAATACTGCTTGATACTTCCGATGGCTGCCTCGGTCACCGGATCACAGGAAAAAACCAGGAGGTAGTCGTACAAGTGCTCCCGGATATTCCTGATCGTACTCAAATCGTTGTTGTTGAAGTGAATAGATTTCATGTTGATGAAGTGTAATAAAATTTTTGTGTTAAAAATTTCACTTGTAAAAATAATAAAGATGTTTTTAATATCAAAAAAATGATTCTGAAAATATCATTAAATTTCTGAAAATATTTTCGCCATACCTATCTAGTGCTCGTGTTAGCGCTATTTGAACTTATAGAAGATTGCGTATAATAATGAAAAGGCTGTTGCGTTCTGAATTTTGTAACCGAATGCCGACTCTATTTAAATCTAATCATATCTCCATGAAAGCAATTTGGCTCATACTTGCGTGCATACTGATATGCAATGCAACGGTTGTCTGTGCCCAGACAAGTCCACGAATTCCGGATCCGGGAGCTTATGCCCTGTCTCTTGCCCCGGATGCTCGTGCGGGTGGAATGGGATACACGGGTACCGCTACCAATGGCGATGCGAATGCGATGTTTTGGAATCCGGGCAAGCTGCCGGACGCTCCACGGAGCTTCGGGGTTTCGGCGACATATTCGCCATGGTTGCCGTCTCTGATCGATAATGCCTGGGTAGGGTATGTGTCTGGTTATAAAAAGTTGAATAAGGGCCAGGTTATGGGAGCGTCTGTGCATTATTTCAGTCAGGCGCAAATGAATAGTCCTTCACCTTCCGTCTTTGCGGGCAGAGATATTGCCTTCAATGCTGCCTATGCGAAGCAGTTGGGTAGTCACTTTTCGATGGGAATGACACTCAAATATTTATCTTCAAGTATCGGGAGTGGTGTCATAAACGGCGTTGTACTTAAAACGGCCAATGTCGTTGCCGGGGATATTGGCGCGTTTTATAGAAGCCAATCCCCGGATGTCGAAGGAGCAGAAAATATGAACTGGACGGTTGGTGTGTCGCTGACGAATATTGGCCCTAAGCTAAACTATGGCGGAGCAAATGACTATTTTCTGCCGACAACGCTCCGACTCGGAGGTGGGTTCTCGTATACAGCCAGCGGTCAGCACAAACTGAACGTGGCGGCGGAGGCTGGAAAGCTGCTGGTACCTACGCCTGTTTCGGGCCGGAATGTCAATCAAAAACCCTACTTGGAAGGTATTATCCAGTCATTTTCCGATGCGCCGGGCGGATTTAAGGAGGAAATGCAGGAAGTTGTGGTGGCTATGGGTGCAGAATACTGGTATAAGGAGCAATTTGGACTTCGGGGCGGCTATCGAACCGAAAGCATAGATAAAGGAGGGCGCAAATTTTTCACAGTAGGTGCCGGCGTCAAATTCCTTGAACATTACGGGCTTGATTTCGCCTATTTGATTCCACAAGGTCAAAACACCGCGATGAAGAATATGTACAAGATTGGGGGTTCGGTTTATTTTTAATAACCGTTTTTTAAACTGTATTCACGAATGAGCGCGTTGTCATACTCCGCATCGTTTTCAATCAGATAGCATTGTTTCGTTTCCATATTAAATTGTTCAGCGTTAATCCAGTCATATTCTGTGTGTGTACCAATGAAGCGGACTTCTACTATTGAATCAACATAGTCGATTTCAACGATCAGACGGTATTTATTTCCACTGCTTTTGAAACGCGCTATGCTGCCCCTAATCAATTTCGCCGTTGGGAAATCTTTTAGCACGTCCGAATTTTTTAAGTAATAATCCAGGTACAATTTTCATGGGCAGCTTAGTCAGTTCGAAGCTGCAACCTTTGTGATGAATTAAAAGTAAAAAATAGTTGGCCAACTATTGCGGCGGACATTTGCAGAATACCGCCCGATCCGAATTCCTATAATAACATGTTTGTAGTTCCTAGTGTAACTAAATGAGCAAGAGGCCGGAATGACCTTTCAGCAGTTCAATCGCGCTTTCTGTCAGTTGAAACGCGCTTTAAGGCATCAGAAGACTAAAGGGTTTCGGTGATGACTTTTGAAATGAGAATTTTGCATCGCTATGAAACATGCGGTGCTCTCTTTACTGGCTCTTTTCCTGTGTGTTGCGGGTGTGAACGCGCAGTCGGATTGGAAGCGTGTGGCTGCACATGATGGCATTAAAGTGTATGCAAAAGCCATTTCAGATTCGAAGGTCAAGGCCATGAAGGCTGAATGCGCATTGAATGCAAATGTGGAGGAAGTAATAGCCTTGCTGATGGATGTAAAATCGGCCGAGCAATGGGTGTGCCACACGAAGTCTTGCACCGTGGTCAGGAAAGTTTCGGACACTGAATTGTTCTATCATACAGAAGTAAGTTTGCCCTGGCCGTTGGATAACCGCGATTTTGTAACACATCTCAAAGTGATCCGCGACCCTAAAACCGACATTGTCACAGTCGACGCCCCCGCGGTACCGGGTATCATGCCCGTCCGGAAAGGAATTGTCAGGGTGCAGCATTCGGTAAACCGCTGGTTGCTGCGGCCGTTGGCGAATGGGAAAGTCTGGGTTGAATACACTTTGCAGGTCGATCCAGGAGGCCACATTCCTCCCCATATTGTCAATATGTTCGCCTGCCGCGCCCCAATCGAGACGTTTCAGCGGATGCGGGATGTGTTGGCGGAACGGAGGAGATTGGCTGAGCGTTGAGCGACCGCTGACCGCTGACTGCTGACTGCTGACCGCTGACCGCTGACCGCTGACTGCTGACCGCTGACCGCTGACTGCTGACTGCTGACCGCCGACCGCTGACTGCTGACTGCTGACCGCTGACCGCTGACTGCTGACCGCCGACTGCTGACCGCTGACCGCTGTGAGAAAACAAGCAAGATCCTAATAGCTTTTGCCATTTTACTAATCTTCGACTTTCTGACACATCTGAGCAAATCCAGCCACAGCTGGACAAACGGTCGGTCGTCGGCGGTCGGCGGTCGGCGGGCCACAATCCCGACTCCATCGCACATTTGTCATGCATTTTTTGAGATTTTCTATGATTATTTCCTAAATTGGCAAATGAGCGTTTTGATGCGTTTTTGAGTATCAAAAGCTAAGGTTCTGAAATTCAAAGCAAAACATAAGATCATGGGAAAAGGGAAAGATCTTTTCGGACACTACAATGACCTCGCCAAGGAAAAAGGCCCCGGCAGCGAAGAAAGTAAATATGCCGGTATCCTTTTCCAGTCGCTGCTGATGATCGGCGAACGGCGTACTTTTGAGCTGCTCGAAGAAGCTGATGAAAAAGGCAAGCGGTTGAAATTGGAATTCACCAATGGTGCCAAACCCAGCTCGGCTTGCCCTTGCGGCGTTAGTTTGACATAAGTATTAAACAAAAAATTCTAATGATGCCTGACGTACAAGCTTGTTCGCCAGGCATCATTGTATAGTGGAGTAAGTGGTTCATCAATAATTTTCGACGCTTCATCCAGCCCACTCACATTTCATGCTAATTGCAGTAAATTGTAGGATCATATTGCCTCTCGCCCTGCATGATCACCCAGCCACATCCCGATCCGGAATTCAGCCCGTCGCACCGGCAGGCGCATTGGTTTTTCAGATATAAGCTCTATCATATTCCTTTCTGGCTCGTTTATCATTACATCTGGTGGGTCGTAGCATTGGGTAATCCTATTAAAGTGGTGGAGGCCTTGTTGACCTCGTCGGTTGCTAAATTCCTTTTCTACGTCATATTGCAGGCACTGGCAGTTTATTTTAACCTGTACTTTCTGATCCCACGCTATTTGGAAAAGGGTCGGTACTGGCAGTTTTTAGCATTATTGTCCCTGACGATCCTTGCCACCGCAGCAACGATCGTCCCTGGTTATTATATAAGCGCATGGGTAGCTGGCAAAACGCTGGAAGAATATTTTGGTGAGGGAAATTATGGTTTCCTTCATATGATGATGGGTGGACCTCTTTCGTCGACTGTTGCCGCGACAACATTTGCGATGAGTATCAAGCTCGCCAAAAACTGGCTGCAAACGCAACAGAGGCAGCAGGCCCTCGAAAAGGAAAAGCTGGAAACCGAGTTGAACTTTTTGAAATACCAGTTCAACCCGCATTTTCTTTTTAATAGTATTAATTCAATTTTTTTCCTGATTCACAAGAATCCCGATATGGCCTCGGCCTCGCTGGCTAAATTCTCTGAGTTGCTCAGGCACCAGCTTTATGAATGCAATGGCCACCAGATTCCGCTGAGTAAGGAAATTGCTTATCTGGAAAATTTTATCGAACTGGAAAAACTGAGGCAGAGCGATGCCTTGGAAGTGGTTTTCAATGTGGATGTGCATAGTGGGGAGCAGCCAGGCATAGCGCCATTTATCCTGATGACCTTTGTGGAGAATGCCTTCAAGCATGTCTCCCGGTATCACGACCGGCCTAACCGGATATTTGGTGATTTGCGATTGGAAAATACATCACTTACGTTTAAACTGAGCAACAGCATTTCTGACGAACAGAACAGGGAGGTTGTCAGCTATGGAGGAATTGGCTTGAAGAATGTACGCCGAAGGCTTGATCTGATCTATCCTGAAAAGTACAAATTAGATATACAGCGGGATACCGACCATTTCAGCGTGCATTTTGAAGCCGAACTCGAAGAGCTGGAAGTAGCGGAAATACAACAATTGTCTCTAAATCAATTAGAATAAATGATCAGTTGTGCGATAGTCGATGATGAACCGCTGGCACGGGAAGGCTTGGCCGACTACGTGAAGGAAGTGGATTTTCTGAAACTAACAGGCGTTTGCGAAAATCCGGTGGAGCTCATGAACCTGATGGACCGCGAACCGGTGGACCTGATTTTCCTGGACATCCAAATGCCTAAAATGAGTGGTATCGATTTCCTGAAAATTGTACAGAATCCCCCAATGGCTATTATTACAACAGCTTATCCCAGCTATGCGCTTGAAGGATTCCAGCTCAATGTGATGGATTATCTGCTCAAACCGATCACTTTTGAACGCTTTTTCAAATCGGCAGGCAAGGCCCGGGATTATCACAAATTGCTGACCAAATCGGCTGCATCGAAAGTGGAGGAGGACTATTTTTTCATTAAATGCGGCAGCAAATACGAGAAGATCTTTTTCGACGACATTCTCTATATCGAAGGCCTGCAAAACTACGTGACGATCAACACCAGGAAGGGTAAATACATTACACTACTCAACCTCAAACATCTTGAACAAAACCTCGGCAGCCGACATTTCATACGGGTTCACAAGTCCTTTATTGTTTCAATTGGGAAAATAGAAGGGATCGACGGGAATGAGATCTTCATCCAACCACACCGTATTCCCATCAGCAGGAACTACCGCGAGCAGGTAATTGAACAGGTGGTAAACCGGCGGCTAATGGATAAGAACCGCTAGCTTATTTAATCATAAAACGTAGTTCACTAAACGCGCCATTTGTTTGCGACGTTTGCCGGCTTACATCCCGGTCGAAAGGGCGGTTCAGGTTATTGCCTGCCAAATCTTCCAGCCTTGTTTGAATCACTAGTTTGTAAGCCCCCGCCTCCCAGGTGGTATTTGGGATAAAACTGCATTGTTTTTCAAATCGACGAATCTCCCATTTTCCATTTATTAGGTCGCCATCAGTTTTTTGTATTACAAATACCTCTTGTAAAAGACTATGGTCGAGCGATTCGTTAAAATCGATGGTCAAAGGCTGCTTAGTAGAACGGGCGGGTAATGACAATTTCCATTCGGAAAGTTGCGGCGAGAGGGAGTCTTTGCCCAGGGTAACGAAAGTCTTTCCGTAAGATTTTACCAGTTTTTTGCTACGAACATCTGGCCATTCCGGCGATACCACCACGTGATAATGCGTGCCGCTTTGCATCGGTGCGCCGAGGCGTTTGTTAGGCTGCAAGTCGCGTTTGATACGGCCCGGGTCCAGCCATAGGGTCAGTACCGTGCGTTCGGGGTTCCATAGTTCGGGTTGAAGGTCAAGAAATGCGCCATCGACCGTGTCACGCTGGTTTTTGACCAACTTTACATATGTGCCGGAGACGCCTTCACGCATCGGCCTGTCGAAATGCAGATAAATTTTCAACAGATTTTCAGGCAAAGTGTCTGCCGATGGATAAATGGCCGTAACAGCTGGGACGTTACCTGTATTGTTTTCCGGTATTTCAAAGTTTCGTGTGAGCTTTCCGCGAATGCGTACGTCATAATGCATTCCGCGTGTGAAGGGAATGAGCGGAGTGAATAAAAGGCCGGCGCCATCGCGGGTATACGCTCCGAAAATAGCCACGGGATTCGGCTGACCGGCAAGGCTTACGACGATGGCTTTCGAGGCAGAATCGTCCGGGATGCCTTGTGTTAGTGATGCGGGGATGACAATCGAAATGGCCTGCTCGTTCTCCCAACGAACGCGAATTTCCCTACTTTCCGGTTTTGGGTTACAGGAAATGAGACATACAAAAAAAGTCAGGCCGGGTATAATTACCAGCCTGACTAATCCCTTCACCCAAATATTACAAATATCTTTCACTCGAAGTCCAGAGATCGAGACTGCCATTGGAACGGCGTTGCAGAATAACCATGCGTGAGTCGTCCAACTTGTCCATCTGGATCACATTCGTTACTGGCAGGGATACGAAATCGACACCGGCAGTGGCGAAACTTTCCTCTACCGGCGTGCTTAATGCGCCCTGGTATGCCTCTATGCTTTTGTATTTTACTTTAAAAACGGGGCGTGCCGAATTGGACATCATCAGGAAGGACTCTCCGCCCTTACTAACCGTTACCATATCGATCGGCGAATTGCCGCTACCCATTTCTGCAACAGTCCGGCCTTTCACATGCGTTCCGGGTTTCAACTCATCCATCGGGAAGAGTACCAAGGGTGTGCAGGTATAGCTCGCTACGAGATACTTTTTGCCTTTAATTTCAGCGGTCGTAAATGTGCGGATAGGGGACAGTGTTTCATACTTCCCATGCGCGGCGTGGTAAATTTCCAGCGTAGACTGATCTTGCTTGTTGGAAAAAGGAAACGGAATGCTCCGGAAAGTGGAGTTGAACTCCTGGCCGGACAACCCGCTCACGAGCACCTTGCCATCGGCAAAGCCAATATCCGAAATGGCCGAAACCCGCACCGAATTGCCGCGTTTGTCTTTTGCATCTTCGGCAGGCGCATTGTTCAGGGCAAGGCTCGAAAACGGCACATTCTTCGTATTCACCGCTTCAATTTTATCACCCGTGATTTTCAGGAGCACCGGCGTGCCATCACCGCTTTGTACGGCACAATAAACGTTTTTGGAAACAGGGTTCACCGCAATGTCCTGAATGCTGATATTTGCCACTTCGGTACCCAGCAGTGATGCAATTTTCTGATCGATATTCTTGATTTCCACTGGTTGGGCGTTGGCATTCGCCGCAGCGTCTTTAGTGTCGATCGCAAAAATCGTTGCGCTTTTAGAGTCGCCTACGAGAAGCACACCCTCCGGCCCGAAAGCCAGTCCGCTGATCGATTTGATCTCCGGCGTGCCCACCACCATGCCATATTTGCCGCGGGCCGTACGCGAAATGTTAGCCAGAAACACAAGCCCCGCGAGTGCTGCCAACAAGAGGTAAACTTTTTTCATGATTTACATGCGTTTAATAGGTTGACAATGAATGGTTAATGTGTTGTAAGGGACGGTTTAAAAAGCAATAGGATTATCAATCCTACCGTCCGAAAAAACCTTAATTAAACAAAAATAGAACGAGCTGCGTTACCTTTGGATGCGGGTATTGCCCGGCACAGATTCAAGATACGGCAATGGATTCTAATTCTTACCAGGTTAAAAAATCAAAAAGAGTGTTTGCGGTAATATTTGCGGCGGCTATAACAGGCGTTTTTTCCGCACTGGTGGCCGATACGCTTAAAGTAATTACCGAGCATTATGAGGAAGCTTTTCTCGAAAACCTGGGGCATAACCGCTATTTGATTTTCATTATTCCACTCATTGGCCTGACGACTATTCATTTGCTGCGCCGTTTTCTTTTCAGAAATAAGGCAAATAAGGGAATTAAAGAAGTCCTCGATACGATCAACAAGAATGCACACACATTACCGGCTTATAAAATTCCATCGCACTATTTCAATGGCCTGCTAACCGTAATTTTCGGAGGCTCCACCGGCATTGAAGTGTCTACCGTAGTCTCGACGGCGGCTATCGGGGCGCTGTCGAGCCGGAAAGTGAGTTATTTGCGTAAATATCGTACAGACCTCGTATGCGCAGGCCTGGCAGCAGGCGTGACAGCACTTTTCAATGCACCCGTCGCGGGATTCTTGTTTGCATTTGAAGTTTTTACCCGACGTAAAAGCAAACTGCACACGGCAGCGGTGGTTACGGCTGTGCTGTCGTCCTATCTTCTCACGAAGTTTTTCTTCTACAAACAGACCTTTCATTTCAACGTCACCGACTGGCGCACGGCGGCATTGCCTTACATGGTGTTGCTGGGCGTTCTGGCAGGACTGAATTCGGTGTATCTGACCAAATCCGTGCTGTTTTTTAAGAAATTTTTCAGTTCGCTGCAAAACGATTACGTCCGCATAATCGGAGGTTCATTGCTTATTTCTACGATGATCTTTTTTGTGCCCAATCTGTATGGAGAAGGTTATGAGGGAATCAAACACGCATTTCAGCAGGCCAGTGCACCTTCACCGGCTGTCATGATGCCAATGCTTGCTGTATTGCTTTTGAAACCGATAGCGACCTCAGTGACACTTGGCGCAGGCGGTGACGGGGGCGTGTTCGCACCGAGCCTGTTTATCGGTGCGTTTCTCGGGCTGATCGTTTGCGGGGTACTCAACCATTTCTTCGGACTGGGACTGATACCCGTCAATTTCGTGCTCATTGGAATGGCGGCGGTATTGAGCGGAAGCATTCACGCACCTTTTACTTCCATTTTCCTGGTTTGTGCGCTGGCCGATAACTACATTCTGTTTATCCCGATTGTTGTCGCAAGCCTGGTGTCAAAATGGGTGGCCTCGGCAATTTTCCCTTATTCGGTTTACACGTATCAGGTGAAACACGCCTGAGCGCTTATTTTTCACCAATTACCGCCATTACCAGCGTGGCTGCATTGCGTGCGGCGACGTCGTAAAACTGGTCCATATCCCTTTTAGCTTTGCCATCGGCCTTATCGCTCAGGCTGCGGATGATCAGAAAGGGGATGTTTTGCTGGTAACATGTTTGCGCGATGGCGGCACCTTCCATTTCAGTGGCGGCCGCGTTCAGGTCTTTGAGCAGGCGGCGGGTCGTTTTTTCGGAAGAAACAAACACATCGCCAGTCACGATAATGCCTTTTTTGACGGCCGGGACAAAGCTGCCATTATCCCGTTCCACCTTCGCCAGGCTCAAAGTTTTGGATACGGAAAGTGCCTTGCTCACCAGTGCCGAATCACATTGGAACTTCAATGGGTTATCTTTTTTGGTAAAAGGGTTTTTGGTAGCCCAATAATGCATGCCCGCATCGTCGATCTGCCCGAAATCGTGATAGGAAACTTGCGTCCCGATCACCAGGTCGCCCGGTGCCAATGCCGGATCTACGCCACCTGCAATACCAGAAAAGACGATTTCGCGGGGTTTGAAATGCTGGATCATCAGCACGGTGGTAATGGCTGCGTTTACCTTCCCGACACCGGTTTCGGCAAGCACCACATTTCTGCCCCGCAGTTGGCCCCGGATGAAACGTACCTGACTGATGACAGTGTCCTGTTTCTGCGTCATTTCACTTTCCAGCAGCACCAGCTCCGGCGGGAAAGCGCCTAATATACCGGTAATACTTTGGGAATCTGCTGAAAGAACTGTCAGGAAAACGAGGGACGTGAGTAGTGATTTTTTCTTCATATTGAGTTTTAAAAGATCAGCGCCAGAATGGCGAAAATATCGATGATAATAAGTGCGATACTAATATCCCGCGCTTGCCCGGACAGCAGTTTCAATGTCGTCCAGCTCAAAAAGCCCCAGATGATGCCCTGCGTGATGGAATAGGTAAATGGAATAAGTACCATAGCCAGAAATGCCGGGAACGCTTCTGAAAGATCGTTCCAATTAATGCGGATCACTGGTTTCATCATAAAAACGCCCACCAGCACCAAAGCCGGTGCCGTGGCGATGGCCGGAACGGCGCTCAAAAGCGGTGAAAGGAACAGAAAAGGCAGGAATAAAACGGCTCCGGTAACGGCAGTCAGTCCGGTTTTACCACCTTGCTCGATCCCTACCGCCGATTCTATATACGCCGTGCCCGGGCTGCTGCCGACGAGGCCCGCAATGGTTGTCGAAATGGCGTCCACCATGAGCGAACGACGGATATTCCGCGGTTCGCCATGCTCGTCGAGCAGGTTGGAGGCTTCGGCCAGGCCGACGAAGGTGGAAAGGCTATCGAACATGTCGGTAAAAACAAATGCGAGAATGATCGGAGCGAGGCTCCATTGCAGCGAATGAACGAGGTCTAACTGGAAAAGGAGGCTGAAATCAGGTTTGGCGATAATCTGGTCGATGGTAATGACGGTCTCGGCACCGCCCCACCAGCGGCCGATAGGCCACGCTAGCAGGCTCGTTACCACGATGCCGATCAGGATGCTGCCTTTTACATTGCGGATCAATAAGATCACGGTAATGAGCAATCCGGCAATGAACGTGATTGTAGGCGCATTGAGGTTGCCCAAACTGATCATCGTCGCCGGGTTCGGTACGATGAACTTCGCATTTGCAAAGCCGATCAGCGTGATAAACAGCCCGATACCCGCCGCAATGCCAAAACGTAGCGGCTTAGGGATAGCTTTAACAATATAGGAACGGATATTAAATGCGGAAAGGATCAGGAAAAAGACGCCCGACCAGAACACCGTGCCGAGTGCGACTTGCCAGGTAAGCTTATCGGTGAGTACGGCAGTGAACGTGAAGAATGCATTCAGGCCCATTCCCGGCGCGACCAGAATCGGGTTATTGGCATAGAGGCCCATCATCAGGCTGCTGAAGAATGAAACGAGGATCGTGGCTGTGAGTACTGCCGAAAAGGGCATGCCTGTTTGGCTAAGTATCGACGGATTGACAACGATGATATAGGCAGTTGCCAGGAATGAAGAAACCCCGGCCAGGATTTCGGTGGAGATCTGCTCTTTGCGAAGTCCGGAGAAAGAGAACATATCGTTTAGGTTTATTTCAAATATATTGATTTAAATTCAACGGGGCCGCTATTTTATCGGCTGTAAGGGAATAGGTGCAGAAAATTGGTCATTAGTATTCCAGTAAGTTCCTATTTTGCATTGCTTTAAAATTTGTTCTTTTATCACCTGAACCATACATGCTTAACATTCCTAAACGGCTGAGCATAGCTCTGCTGGGCGGCGTTTCCCTGGCGTCCGTACTTCTGACCGGCTACACCTACACCCGCAACACTGCTTCCGACCGTCCCGATTCGCTGCAACTGGCCTCATTTGTCGAACCCGGATTTCCCTATATTTCAACTTCGGTGGATGCCCGGAAGCTGGGAGGCGGTTTCCCGAAAGACAATCAGGCTGCCCGCTCGCTGGCATTACAGCTTGGCGACAGCGCCTATGCCTGCTTCGATACCGACTTGCTGCGGTGGTCGGTGGCGTGGACTGGTAAATTCTTGCCGATGGTGTTGATGGCGCAGGTTTCGTACAAAGACTTTTTTAACAAAAACAATAACATCGCCACCGTTACAGGCTCACCCGTGCTCGCTACCGGTGCCTATGCGGGCTGGTCGACGGGCAAGCCTGCCTACCGCACAGACCAATCCTTACCACCGACCTGGAAGCCGCTTCCTGCCGAAAAGGCACGGTGGAATGGGGTGTATGTATATGGCAATAAGTCGGTGCTCGACTATTCGGTGGGCAACGCCCGCATTTATGAAATGCCCGGCAGTGCAAAATTCGATGGTGATGTCGCATTTACCCGCGCCATTCAAACCAGCAATGTCTCCTCGGAGTTGTACCTGACCGCTGCCGAGATCGGTAATGCGACGGGAAGTGAGGTGAAAGGCCGCATTGCGTACGTGTACCAAGGTGCCAGCAAGGATACGGTGACGGCTGTGGCTGTTTTGGGAAAAGGAAAATCCTGGCAGCCCGGGGTTGAAGAAGGAAAATACCTGACGGTTAAGGTTCCCGTATCAACGCAACCTGAGGAAATGACCGTCGCTATCTGGAAGGGTCTTTCCAAAGACAAAAAAGCATTTGAGAAATTTTGTAAAACAAAACATACTGCTTTGCCGGACTTCAAAAAAGGGGGCCCTGCATTGTGGAAGGAAACGGTGGTAACGCAGGGCAAGCTGGCACCGGATACGGCTGCATTCGTAACCGACCAGCTTACATTGCCATTGAACAATCCCTGGAAAAGAAATGTGCGAGTGGCAGATGTCGCTTTTTTTAAGGATGGAAGAGCGGCAGTCGTGACTTTCGACGGGGACGTCTGGACGATTGAAGGCATTGATAAAGACCTGCAAAATATTAAATGGCGGCGGTTTGCCTCCGGTCTTCACGAACCGATGAGCATCGAAATCGTGAAGGAAAATATTTATGTTTTTGACAGAAATGGCATTGTGCAGCTCCGCGACCTGAACAACGACGGCGTGGCGGATTATTACGAGAATTTTTCCAATGTCATGGCGCAATCGGCTGAGTCGCGCGAGTGGGCGGCGGACCTGGTAACCGCGCCGGACGGCAGTTTCTATGTTGCCAAAGGCGGTAGTTTAAGCAACGGGCCAGGGATGACGAAGGTAACGGGCAAGGGCTTCCGGGCAGGCTCCGATCAGAATGGTGCGATCCTCAAAATTTCGGAGGATGGCCGGAGTGCTGAGGTTGTAGCAACAGGTTTGCGCGGTCCTTATCTTGGTATACACCCTACAAAAGGCATTCTTACCGCCTCCGACCAGCAGGGGAACTTTGTGCCGTCGACCCCCATTTTTGTAATTCACAAAGGGGATTACTTCGGAGTGGAACCAACATTACACCGGAAGGACAACCCGACTGTAACGCCGCCGTTGACCTGGATCCCTCATAGCGTCGACCGTTCGGCAATCAGCCAGGTGTGGGCGACCAGCTCTAAAATGGGTCCATTGAATGGTAATCTGATCCATTTCTCATTTGGACGGCCAGGCCTTTTCCGCGTGCTCATCGACAGCACAACCAGCGTGGTTCAAGGTGGTGTTTCCGTTATCAATGCAAATTATCCTGCCCCAACTTCGAAAGGTGCGATGAACCCGACAGACGAACAGTTGTACATAGCTGGCTTCAACCTATGGGGTTCCAGCTCGAATGGAATCAGCGCATTGCTACGTTTACGTTACACCGGCAAGCCAAGCTATTCACCCAACCATTTCCGCGCTGGTAAGCAAGGCATTGTGCTGCGTTTCGATTCCCCGCTCGACAAAGGCACGGCCAGCGATCCGAAGAATTTTGAAGTAAAAAGGTGGAATTACAAGCGCACCGAAGAATATGGTTCAGGCCATTTTAAGCTCGATGGTTCTACGGGCCAGGAGATCATGTATGTGGCAGCATCTTATTTATCCGCCGACCGTAAAAGCGTCTTTTTGCTCGTGCCGGAAATGACCGAGATCATGCAAATGGAGGTCAGCTACCACTTACAGGCAGCGGATGGTAAAAAGGTGAATGATCAGTTCTGGTTTACTGTCAATCAATCCACAGATGTAGATTTAAAAGGTTTTGAAGGCGTGGACCTGGCATTGCTGAATGCGAAGCGGCCTGAGCCCCTGGCGATAGCAGCAGCTTCAGAAACGGCGGCATCGGCGGAAAAAGGGCGGGAAATATTCCAGAAAATGGCCTGTGCAGGATGTCATTCCGAAGGCACCCGTACCAAAGGTATGTACGGGCCTCCATTCCAGAACCTGTACAAATCGGAGCGCACTTTTGATGATGGTAGCAAGGTAGTGGCCGATGAAGCCTATCTGCGCGAATCGATCCTGATGCCTTCCAAACACATTGTAAAAGGTTATAATGAAGAAATGCCGTCGTTTGTCGGCGTGCTTTCTGACAATGATATCGAATCGGTGATTTTGTTTATTAAATCACTTTCAAGAAAATAATCACTGAGATATTTCATCCAGACTGAATGGCAGGCGGCGGACGCGCTGGCCGGTGAGGTCAAAAATCGCATTGGCAAGGGCCGGGGCAAATGGAGGCAGCCCCGGCTCTCCCACACCGCCGGGCTTCTCGTCATTTTCCATGATATGTACTTCAATGGGCGGGATGTCGGTAATCCGCGGCATAGGATAGCTGTCGAAATTTTGCTGAACGGCCTTTCCGTCCCCGAATGTTGTCGCATGGGTCGTGGCAGCTCCCAGTGCCATCACAATGCTGCCCTCCACCTGTGCACGAATGGTATCGGGATTGACATACCAGCCGCAGTCCATCAGCGCAATCACTTTTTCGATCCTGACTTTCCCTTCCGCATTGCGCATGACTTTCACAGCATGGCCGCAAATGCCGGTGAAGCATTCCGTAAATGCCACGCCCCAACCTTGTTTTGAGCTGCGCGACGACCAGTTGGTCAATTCAGCCATCTTGTCGACCAATGCCTGGTAACGGGTATCGGGAAGATGATCACGTCGAAATTGCAATGGATCTTTACCGGCCAAATGCGCCATTTCATCGATGAAACTTTCACACGCGAACCCGTTCGTGGATGCATACACCGAGCGCCACCACATGACGGGTATCGGCGAGTGCGTGCCCGCGCCGCCAAAACTGTAATGCGGAATGCCCTTTCGGTAAGGATGCAGCAATCCTTCAAAATCGCTGCTGTTATAGCCGGGGGCATCTGGTGCGGACGGAGGCTTTGGCGACCATTCCTGCCCGATCCACTGGGTGGCCGTGATGGCCTGAAATGCATGTATATGCCCTTTGGCGTCGAGTCCCCCCTTCAATGTGTAAAATGCGCCGGGGCGGAAAGGACCAGCGGTCATATCGTCTTCCCGCGTCCAGACCACTTGCACGGGTGCCTGTATTTCTTTCGAAATAAACGCCGCTTCGAATGGATAATCGGTAAAGCCTTTCCGGCCGAAACCGCCACCCAGGAACGTCATATTCACTGTTACCTGTTCCGTTGGAATATTAAACCGTTGACTGAGATCGGCTTGGATCCAGTTGGCTTCTTGTATCGGTCCCCATATCTCGATGCTGTCGGGGCGGACATCCGCAATGCAGTTGAGCGGCTCCATGCAGCTATGCGACTGGTAGGGCGTTTCATAAGAAGCTTCCAATTTTTGAACACATTGAGCGTATTCCCCGTCGAATTTTGGTTGATGCGCTATTTTTTGCAGATTTTCACGCATTTGTTTTTCGAGCGAAGCAGTGCTAGGGTGCTCAGATCCGAAATCGGCCCAATCGACTTTTAGTAATTTGCGGCCTTGCATGGCGGCCCAAAGCGAATCGGCTACTACGGCAACGCCTTCGCAGAACTGGCTAAAGACGGGTCTCTGTACTTTAAAAACATGGGTAACGCCCGGCACTTTCCGTGTTTCGGAATCATCGAAGCTTTTTACCGTTTCCCTGAACCTCTTGCTGCGCTCCACAACGGCATATTTCATGCCGGGTAATTTTTTATCTAAACCAAAAATTGCGGAGCCATTGGTTTTCAATGGAATATCTTTTCGCGGAACCGGCTTGCCGATGATCTTGTAATCGGCCCGCTTTTTGAGCTGAACGTCTGCTGGTGGTTCGAGCTTGGCAGCTTTTTCTACCAAGGCACTGTAAGCCGCTCTTCTGCCGGAGACACGATGGATTACCTCGCCATTTTCGGCATAGCATTCTGATTTTGGTACTTTCCATTCTGACGCCGCCGCCTCTATCAGCATTTCCCTCGCACTGGCGCCCGTTCGTAGCAGCTGCGGTGCCCATCCGCGTACGGAGAAACTTCCTTCCTGCGGTTGCGGGCCATATTTTGCCGGGTTAGCTGGGGCGAAAATAATATGAACATCATCCAGAGATACTTCCAGTTCTTCGGCCAGCATTTGCGGAAGCGCCTGGAAAGTACCCTGCCCCATTTCGGAACGGTTGCACATGAGTGTGACTTTGCCTGCCGGTCCAATGGAGATCCAGGACATCAATTCGGTACCCGATGCGATCCCGTTCGTGACGGGATTGACGATTTCAGCCACCGCTTTCCCGTTTGCAGGCATATAGGCAGCAAGCGTCAACGCCGCACCGGACCAGGCTGCCTGACGGATAAAATCGCGTCGTGAGATGTCTTGTAGTTTCATGGGAAGCGATCAATGCGGGTAGCTGGCAGCAGTTTTAATGGCCTTGCGAATGCGCGGATAAGTCCCGCACCGGCATATATTGCCGTTCATAGCCTCGTTAATCGCCTGGTCGTCAGGATTTTTGTTACTTGCCAGCAATGCTACCGCCGACATGATCTGCCCGCTTTGGCAATAGCCGCATTGTGGCACCTGCTCCGCGATCCAGGCGCGTTGCACAGGATGTGAATTGTCGTCCGAAAGCCCCTCAATCGTCGTTACCGGTTGCTCACCCACCGCAGCTACGGGAAAAGAGCAAGACCGAACCGGCGCGCCGCTCAAATGCACCGTACAAGCCCCGCATTGCGCAATACCACAACCATATTTCGTACCCGTAAGGCCAATCAGATCACGGATTACCCAAAGCAGCGGCATTTGCTCCTCCGCCTCGACAGAGTAGGTTTTGCCATTGACAGAAAGCTTATAGGTTGGCATAGTCGGTTCGGTTGGAAGTTGTGAATGCATCAAATGTAAACCGGAGGTCAGGCTACGGCAAATCGGATTGACAAGGTGCAGATTTGCCGCGATGAAATGCGGTTTTTCAATGGAAGTAAATATCACCAACGGAAGAAACATCGCCCAAAATTTATTGCTGATGAAGAATTAAAGTAGCAATATCCGGCACTTGGGGGCAGCTAATGAACAGGTAGCCCGCTTTGATACTTGGTGGACATCTGAATTGAAGAAATAATTGCAAAAACTGAGGGAGCGATGATGATACCGCTCCCGAAAAAGTAAGGTTGTCCGAATGTTGTTTTAAGCCACCATCGTGGATATTCCCTTCCAGTCCAAACGATTTTTGATCCCGGCAACATTGACTACTTCTTTTAAATGGCCACTTATCGGCGATCTCTCGTCATTCACCATTTCCAGCAAATTGCCCAGGTAATCCGGCTTCCGGGGGTTGAGGAATGTGTTGGCTTCGGGTGAGTTGCGGTAAATGGCGGTGAAGCCTTTGCCCTGGCGCTCAATAATGCCCCAGGAAACAAGCGCGTCGAGAAATTCAAGGGAGCTGCCGCTGTGCAGGCCGAGTTTTTGCCGGATCTCGGATACGAAAAGCGGACCGTCGGCCAGTTCGGTGAAAAGTCCTAGTCTGACGGCTGTTAATAGCGGTTTCGCAGACCAGAATCCTGTTCCGATCCGGATGATGTTCATTGGAGTAATTTCCTGTTCTTGTTCAATTTCAATAGTGATCATGGCTAAATGATGTTAATGTTCCGGAAGACGAGCTTCCAAATGAATGAAACATGCTCTAAATTAAAGTCTGAAATTCAACATACAGAACGCCAATGTGATGAACTGCTGAAACGCAGGGTCAAACCGTCCAAAATTTGGTGTAATCTGTTCACCCGTTAACGACCATTTCGCAGAAATCTGTCAATAAGTTGCAGGAAATTTGATTTTTAAACACCGCTGTGGCCGTAATCGCAACTTCCGGTGCTGTTTTAATTTGATCAACGCTTCATCACAAGCTTGGTCGCCGTGGTACCGTTGGTAAATATTGCCTTTATCAGATATTTTCCTGCCGCAAGTACCCGTATTTGCGCAGGTGTCGGTTCTCCGGTTGTTTCTATTGCGATGTTTCCCGATAAGTCGTAAAACGTCAATTTTTCTACTGCCTTGTTGCCCCAAAGCAATCTTAGCGGCCTGTCGGCTTCAAACGGATTGGGAAACGCGATCATGTTGCTTTCATCCAGGTTGACGGGACAAATGCGACTGTATGCGAAAGAGCTGTCATGATCCACCATTTTTAACCTGTAATAGGTTGTTCCATTGAGGTCGGCGAGATCATTGAAAGTATAATGCATGATAGTTTCGTCGGTTTTCTTGGAATGGACCTCACCGATTTTCTGCCATGCCTTCACATCGTTGCTCCTTTCAATTTCAAAGTGATCACTATCGACCTCACTGGTGGTTGCCCAACGCAGGCAGATTATACCACCCTCGCGCGAGGCCGTGAATGTAGCGAGCGTAACCGGTAAAGGGTCACGGGGATCTTGTTCCGCAAAGAGCTGGGCAAATTCGGGAAACATGCCGGCGACTTCGAGTTGACTTGCCGGTACAAAGCTTTCATTGGCTTTCGAGGCATAAAGAATGGCCGGAAGCGTCCCTTCGTAATGGGCAAATACCGCAACGGAATCAGGGTTAGGTGTGGTAAGGAGGAAATCATCTTCCCAAATGTCGAATATACTGATGTCCGGATCGATCAGTGGCGGTATCTGCGGGTTTTCCGGCACCAGAATAGCCGGATCGCCACAGGTAGTTACGGTAAAAGTCACCTCATGCTTCGATTCCAGGTCCCTGCGGTTCGGATAAGTCCTGGTGCAAATTACCTGATACTGCCCCGGTTGCTCAGCCTGAAATGTGATCTGATCACCCGTGGTTGTGAAGGCCTGTTGCGTGGGAAGTATCAGCCAATTGTGAATGTACTGCCCACCGGACGGCGTTGCCAGTGAAACGGAGATATTGGCCGTATTGCCCTCCGTCGCGCGGCTCTGGTTGAAAGGATAGCAGACGTTGTAGACTGAAATGATCGGCTGGGGTGGGAGGGGGAGTGCCGGGCAGGTCGTGCCTCCAGCGAGGAGGTTTTCGGCTTGGCCGATGGTTGTCCAGGGGATAAATCCGGCTTGGATATGTTCGGTGTCGTCATCAGTACCATAAATATTTGCAAACGGCGTCTGCCTTCCGGGGCCAGTGACGGCATTGACTGCGTGTAAGTCCAGTAACTCTCGTTGTACTTGCGTGTTTAAAGGGCCTTTATAGTCGATTGCGCTAAACGTCGGTATGAAGCAAAATGTGAAATATTTGGTGTCAAAAAATAATTTGTTAGGAACTGCCCTCGGGGTTATGCCACCGGGCAAAAAGTCATCATTAAACGGAGAAATATAATTAAGACTAACTCCCAACTTTTTGGAAAATATCCCCCACGTTGCAAAACGAAGCACATTAGTGTTCTGGTTAAGTGAATTCGTATGGATGTCAATATTGCTGTTTTGCAGGCCGAAAGGTGTCCAGCTTCGCAATATGCGATCACCATAGTTGTATTTGTCGAACAGGTCGCGATCTTGGGCATTCATACTACCGTGTGTTATAGCAATATTTCGGCAGTTTTGCGGGTATCCGCTATTGCCAAGGCTATTAAGACTGGCCTGGAAAGCATCAAATGCAGGCGACTTGGAGCCAACGCCGCCAGTAAGCTTGCCGCCCCAGTGGAGCATCATTTGCGTTGCGGCTGGCGTGGTCATCGAGTAATAGTAGTCACGCCAGGTTTTTGCGAAAAATTTGAGGATTACTTGTGTTAGCAATGTCGGGCCAGACTCCCATAGGAGCTGTGTCAGCCCAACGGGGACATTAGCACCCTGATTCGGGGTATCATAGCAAATCATGAGCCTGACATGGTGATTGATTCCATCCACTTCCATTTTTCGTAATGCGTACCGGGCAACCAGACCGCTCATGCAGACACCCAAAACGATGTTGTCAGTATTACCCTGCTTAATAGAATTGATTTGCTGAATGACCGCTTTCATAACCTGCGCGTTGTTTTCAATAGCAGCTGTTCCATCGTCGTAATCTATAAATACGAGGTCAAAACCCTCCCTGATCCATTGTGCAAACCGCTCGCGAAACATTGCTTCTAACTCGTCCAGATTTACATCGTTCGCGAAATCAAAACCTTCCCCTATGATCACGGCTTTGTCGAGTATTCCGTCGCAGCCCGTTACAATGCGAATGGTCGCGCCAAGGACTTGCGTCCGAGCATTATGCAGGGAAGTGTCGTTAATGGCGGCAGGTGCGGAGATATGGAATTCCATCGACGGTGGTATGCGTTCTAGTTGCCGTACATCGACATACGTTTCAAAATCGTAGTTTCGGTTTTTCGCAATCAGCCTTATTGTGATCGGATGCTTGCCTTCCGTTTCAAAGTGGTGCTTTACCAGTTGTTCCTGAAATGAATAACTGGCAAAGCCCTTGCCGTCGTCAAAGTCGATCGCGATTCCGGTAATCGGTTGTGTGTGATTGGTAATGAACAATTTGGGGCTGATCTTGAAAAAAACCTCGGCCTGATAAGCGTCCTGTTGCAGAGCAGCTGCGTAAACAATCCTGAACGGCGCATAAGCGGAGAAATCGACCCGCTTCCCCGCACGTTTGGTATCCTCGTTCAATCGAAGCTGTTTTTCAGTCAGATACACGGCTTCCATATCGATAATGCCAAGCGGAATGGTATCGTTCCGGGTCAGTTTCGAAGGGTTGATCTCCACTAAATCTTTCAGGGATGGTATGTGCGCATTTTTTGCACGGAGGTCGGCGTCGTACATGCGTTCGTAGAGGTTGTGCCATTCTTCTGCCGAAACAGGTTCCGGTTTCGAAAGCTTGCCGGAGTAAATTTGCTTTAAGTAATCAATTTCATGGCGTGTAGTGACCGCCGCATTCATAAATAGCTTATCGCCGAGGCCCGACAGGTCCAGTTCGTCCAGGGCATTTTGTCGTAATGTCTGATAGTCTTGAGCTAAAATGGTTTGACAAGACAATAGGAGGGACGCCAGGAAAAGGCATAGCTTTCCCGTGTCACATTTTTTGAAATGTGTCATTGGTGTATGTATTTGAAGTGAAAAATTATTTAGGTTCTAACTGAAAGTTCCATTCTGTTTTCTTGCCGATCATCCGAATGTTCTGTTCGTTTATAAGCTTAGCATGACGATACATCTTTTCATACTTTGGATTGTCCAGACCGTACGGAACCATGACGCTAATGTTTCCAAACTTTCTAGGTACTTCCAGGAGAATCTCATAATCACCATTCTCATCGGTGTAGGTCGATTCAAGGTCGTACACGCCGTTCAATTTTAAGCCGCTTACCAAAATCTTAATGCTGTCCACAGGCTGCTGATTTTGGTCATACACTTTGCCATACACGACCGTGGTGCGATCACCTAAATGTCCGCAAGCGAGCATCGACAGCACTGCGAGAAATAGACATGTTTTGAAAATACCTGATAGAGTTCTGGAGTGTTTATTCATAATTTGATTGCTTGTTTAATGAATGAATGCAAAATTTACTTTGGCTCTAACTCAAAGTCCCATCGCATTTTCTTCCCGATTATCGGACCACCGCAGCAACCTTTTTCATCGCGACTTCATAAAGCCTTTCAAATTTGGGATGTCAGGTAGATAGGGAATGTATATGCTTAGGAAGAGATATTTCCTAGGCACTTCTAAGAGTATTTCATATTCTCCATTCGCATCCGTGTATGTGGAAGCCAGATGAACGGTATTGGGAGATAGATTTGCTCCCGTTACCATAAGCATAATACTATCGACAGGCTGTTGATTTTGATCAATCACCTTTCCGTAAATGTAGGTGGTGCGCTCAAATTCACAGGCGGCGAGCGAGATGATAAGAGTAATAGCAAGACAGACGGATTGTAAGTTTTGCAACATTCAAACCATGTTTTCATAGCATGAGCATTTAGTTTAATGACGAATATTTCTCAAATCAAAAACATATTTTCTTTCCGGCACGATGCAATGACCGATCGGCAACCGGGGAATGATCAAGAGGAGAATTAAGGCCAATGGAAGTAGTGGTCATCTAACTTCCAGCTCAAAGTCCCACCGTGTTTTTTCTTCGATTTTTGAGATACAGCAGCTGGCAGTCTTACGCCTGTCCTTGAAGATTTTGGTGGTTTTGTATCGGGCCTGGCTCTCGGGACTTTCGCAGAGACTCGGAATGAATAGATCCAGCGCATAATATTCTTCCGGGACATCAATGTTAATGACGTATTCACCCTTTTTATTCGTGAATGTCTGTCCCAACTTCTCCGCATGGAGGTAACAGGAACCCGCCGCCAAAACCATGATGCTATCCACAGGCTGTTGATTTTGGTCGACTACTTTCCCGAAAATGCAGGTGCTGCGCTTGAACTCGCAGGAAAATGAAGGTGTCAGTATAAGCAGAGGCAACAGTAGTTTTGTGATGTCTTTTTTCATGGCATATTGATCAAATTCAGATAGTATGAAAGGGATAGGTACAATCTTCAATTCGCTGCTTCTGAATTAATATGCGATAAAATAAAGCATCATTTTCTCCGCGGCGCTCGGCAATGACCATACGGCCACGGATGAATAATCAAGCGGAATAATCGCACAAAAAAATCCCCTCCTCCAAGCGGAAGAGGGGATTCTGTATTTTAAAGGAGTAATCTTAGAAACTATAACGCAAACCGAATTGTACCTGGTAAGGGTTACCCGACGGCGTCACCACACCGGCAGTGTTTACACGGTATACATATTGGTTTTTTGCTCTGTCAAACGCAGGCTGCGCAGGGTTGCCGTTTGCAGCGGGGACACCCAATGCGTAAAGCGCTTGTGTACCCAGGGTTTTAGTGCGCCCCCATTCCTTATTGAGGAAGTTGGCGAAGTTGAAGATGTCGGCAGAAACTTCGATGGCGTGCGTGCCGGCGATCTTGATACGCTTCGATGCGCGAATGTCGAATATGCCGTAGAAGCCGTTGATACCACCGTTTCTTTCAGCGATTTTGCCTGAGTTTTTAGTGATATAATCTTTAATGCTTTGGCTCGCATCGGGGTTGTCGAGGATCGCCTGAAGACCAGTTCTAACGTTTTCAGGCACACTCGGGTCGTTTTTGTCGAATACAAATGCGAGGTCATTGGTACCTACGAAGTCGCCGTTGGTGTTACCGCCCGAGAGTAGGGTGTAGCGCGTGCCGCCGATTCCGGAATAACGAACACCCACATTTACACCCCAGAAACTCGGCAATGTGCCGTAAAATACGATCTTGTGACGGAACTGGTTGTCGGAATACGACATCAGGCTCAGGTTACGCGGATCGTCTCTGACGGGCAACGAAAGCGTCGCACTGTTAGCAACATTACCGTTGAACGAGGTGTTGTCTTTCACATCGTTGTAAGTATAGCTTAAAGTAATCTCCCCATCGCGGAAGTATTGATACTTTACATCGGCTACAAAAGAAAATGCATTAACCTTGCCTTCGCTGTTCAATTCCAGTACGCGACCGAACTGTGTAGCTTTCCGACCTTTCAGCCAGTCACCGGCACCATTCGTTGGCATATCGTTACCACCCGGTACGTATACGCCACGGTTACCCTCGTTGGCCAGGCGGAAGAATGGCTCGTCCACCATGTTCCTGTCCACGTACATATAGTTGTTGCGGCCCAAAGTCATATAACCTGCAACACCCACTTTCAGCTTGTCGGTCAGATACTTGTTGTAGGTAAAGTTGGCCTTATACATAATAGGCACCCGCGCATCTGAACCGTTGGTATTGATCGTCGGCAGTTGGAATTGTGACAAAGTCGGAATGCTGTTGTAGTTGGCGCGGTAAGCGGCAAAATCCGGGGTAGGGATATTCGGGCTGCGTACATCGACCGTCGCCAGGTGCTTTCCGTCAAACGTAAGGTTGTTGATCACCACATAGTTGTTGATATCCGACGCGAACACACCACCGCCGAGACGGAAAATATCGGTGTGCTTGTCGTTCACGTCCCACGTGAACTGAACGCGTGGTTGTACTACGAATGATTTGATCTTGTTGTCGGTGCGGATTTGCAATGCGTCGTATAAAGTCTGGTTCAAAGGAGAGCTTGGGTAATGCGCATAGTCGAGGCGCAGACCTGCAACCACATCCAAACCTGTTGCCAGGGCAGTTTTCAACTGACCATAAACGCCTGCATTCCAGATCGTTCCTTTTACTGACCAGTCGTCCATCAAAGGTACTTCTCGGTAGTAACGGTAAGGTTTCAGTTCATTGAACTGATCGAGGGCAGTTTTACCGGCAGCAGCGTCCACATTGTAGTGGAAACGACCATTTACCTCCGAGCCATAAGTCGAATGCGAACGGGTCATCATGATGTCGGCACCGAAAGTATATTCTACTTTATCAGTGTTATAGTACAGGTTATCAACCAATTGTACCACATTGTTGGTAAAGCGTTCCTGCGCGAAACGGTGACCACCCATTTGGATGTTGGTCGAGCGCGAGTTACCGTCGCTCAGCACGGAGTTGACGTTCTCCACAATCGCTCTTGGGATGTTGGCAGAAGGAAGCTGGTCGCCGGGAGCACTTTTTTGTTTGATAAACAAATGTTGCACTTTCAGCTCGTTGGTCACTTTCGAATTGAGTGTCGAACGGAGGGACGCGAGCAAGCTGTTGTCCTGGTTGAAGTCGTTTCCGTAAGATTCGTAGGCGTTGATCGTCGTATTATCCGCCAGACCTAGTTTGTTGCGGTCGTTGGTGTAGTTGTTCCGGATCGTCAAAAGGTTTCTGTTGTTCAACTGCCAGTCGAGACGGAGAAATGCTGCATCTGAACCACGCTTTTTATCAAAAGAACCAAATTGCGGGGTGTTGGCCATGCCGTACTTACTGCGGGCGATTTCCACAAATCTGTCGAGTGTAGCGCGCGTCACATTGAAACGGTTTTCGTCAACCGGGCTGAGAATATCCGCGATTATTAAAGGACGGCTGTCCTGCTGGTGATCCCATGCCATGAAGAAATGCAGCTTGTCTTTTAATATCGGTCCGCCCAATGAAAAGCCGAACTGGTTGGTAGAGAATTTGTTATTGATCTTATTGCCGCGAATATCGTACGGGCTCGACAACCAGTCGGCGCGTGTGTAGTTGAATGCGCTACCGCTAAGCTGGTTGGTACCCGATTTCGTTACCGCACTGATGGTACCACCACCGCTACGCCCGTAAGTGACATCATATTGGTTAGTAACCACCTGAAATTCACGTACGGCTTCGATCGAGATCGAATACGGAGCCCCGCTTCGGCTGGTGGTCGCACCCGCAGAAGTCGGGTTTTTCGCACTCATACCGTCGATGGTATAACCCGTTGAAGAGCCGAGCTGACCGGAAATGTTACCGCCGCGGCTCAATGGAGAAAGCTCCATCAGCGACGTAAAATTCCGTCCGTTCACTGGCAGGCGGGTAATGTCTCTCGCAGAAATGGACGTGGAAGCACCCAGGTTTTCGATTTTGTTCTTGATACCCGATGCCACAACACTCACTACTTCAAGAGTTTGACCGGCCTCTTTCATGTTCATTCTAACCTTGATGGCATCTCCCTGATGGAGTAGGTATCCCGTCAGCTTCTGCTCGCCAAACCCTACGTAAGTGGCTGTAACTGTGTAAGGTCCGCCTAATGGGAGCTCTTTGAATGCGTATTCACCTTTTGCGTTAGTAACGGTTCCGGTTGTGAAGCCCGTCGATTCGTTTTTGACCTGGACCGTCGCACCGGCCAGCTCTGCGTTTTGGTCATCGGTTACCGTTCCGGAAATGGATGCCTGCGTCGTTTGTGCCCTCAGTACCACAATGTTACTTAGGTAACAAAGCAATGTCAGGGTGATAAAAAGTAGAATTCTCTTATGCATGGTTGCGTTCTGGGTTAAACAAAATTCGCCGCAAAAGAAGAGGATCTACTTATCCAGAGTGTTATTGAAATGTTATCTAATTGTAAAGTCGCATAAAATTCCGAAGCGGACACTAATCTTTCAATTGGAGGACATTGGCGCCGAGGGGTTGTTCCATGGTCCGTTCGAGCAGTTTGTCGTGAACGGTGAAGGTGATTTCCAGCGAGCCGGTACTCACCGTCGCGCCGAGCAAATGGCCGCCATAAGCACGGAAATCTTTGCCCGTAATTACGCCGTGGCAATGCAGCGATGGCTTGCCATCCTGCCAGGCAATGGAACCTGTCATTGAAGCCATTTCCACGTCCTCGAACTCTTTTGGGTCGTATTCTTTGGTTTTGAAATTGAAAAAGCCAAACCGCGCATTCACAAAGCCCATTCCCGCTAACGTGGCCGAGGGGATCTTTTGCTTTATGGCCAGTTTCTCTATTTCTGCAAAAACATCATCGCCCTGCCGCAGCACCATCAGATAGCCCGCAGGGATTTTGGTGTACCGCTGCTGACTGGCCTGCTGAGCGGAAGATTGGGCTGTCATCAAAAAGATTGATAATGCTGTGAGCAGAAATAACGGGAAACTATGCATGATCGGATCAGTTTTAAGCTGACCCATTAGCCTAAACAATTATGCCCGCATTGCTCACAGCAAGCCGCGCGCAAGCACTCGGTAGGGATTATCAACCTGTTGCATATGTCCTGTCAATACCATTTCGGCAGTGGCTTTCCCCATTGCCTTAAAATCGGGGGAAATGGTAGTAATGCCATTCAGCATGGATTTTTTCGCATCGTTTTTCTGGTACGACAGGATCCCGATATATTTGCCAGGCGTAAGGTCGCTATTCATAAGTTGCCTGACAAGCTGCATCAGGCGGTCATCCGACAGCACAAAGAATGCTTCGCCCTCACAAATTATTTCGGTCGATAAGTGGTCGGAAATGCGGCCTACCAGAACCTTTCTACGCGCGGCTTCCAGTTTATCGGAAAATCCTATCCGATAACTTTAACAAGTGAAGCAAGTTCCTGATCGGCAAGTCCTTGTGCTTCGGCTTGTTGCAGTAAATCACTGATTCCTTTTACAAACGCGGGCTGAATGTTGGCATTTCGAAATGCGTGGTGAATGCGTTGTGTAGCAGCTACGCTGATCGCTAGGGGGCTCTGGCTGATCGTGAAATCGCCTTTTTCCACCACACCGATCTGGTGTTTGAAAAATTCCGTGAAGCCAGGCGTAATTTCTCCCAGGATCTCGTTGAATGCCGACAGGGGTAGGCCCGTTTTTTGAGCCAATACAATACCGTGGATCAAGCCGGTATATGAACCATAAAGCCAGGTAAGAGTAGCGAGATCCATCGCAGATGCCAGGGCCGCGCGGTCGCCCAGGTATTTGATATTGCCACCGAAAACGGCTAAGGTGTCACGGCTGCTTTCGAAATGGTCCTGGTTTCCTGATACGATAATAGTCGTTTCACGGAGGCCCATCTGGTCGGGAGCCACCTGTAATGCCCCATTAATATAGCCTGCATTTACGCCGGCGAGGCTTGTTTCCAATGCCTCAGCTTCTTGCGGATCGGCGGTTGTAAAATTGATCAGTGTTTTGCCGACGAGAATCGCTTTATCGGTAATGCTGTCGAATACGCGATCGACGGCTGCATAGTCGAGTACGCAAATGACGATCAACTGGCTTTGACGGATTGCTTCCTGCACGTCTTCATACACCTGCACGCCAGCAATCGTATCGGCCTTTGCGCGGGTCCGGTTCCAGACCGAAACTTTGTAACCTTTCGCTACCAGGAGCTCCGCCAGTCGAGTGCCCATTTGACCTAAGCCTATAACTGTGATTTGTTTTGTGCCCATTTTACTGTTCATGTTGATTTGATGAACACAAAATTCGGAAGCCATCCGCCGGACATCAATAACCGAAAAAAGATTCGGTTACCGAAAATTTATTCGGTATTGACTAAATTGGGTGTTCTTAAACCATAGCGACCAACCTATTCATCAGCCATATGTACCAGCGAAAAACACCGGAAGATCTTGAATGCGGTATTACCATTGCCATGAAAGTTTTCGGGGCCAAATGGAAGCCTTGCCTGCTCGATGCCATTCAGCGCGGCTTTCGCAGGCCAAGTGAAATGCACCGGGAGATCAAAGGTGCCACGCCACGTGTACTCGACATGCAATTGCGCGAACTCGAAGTGAGCGGGATCGTCGAGAAATGTCAGTCAGCCGGGTTTCCGCTGTGTACCGAGTACACGCTCACGGACATCGGCCGGAGCATTATGCCCATTATTGAATATATGAATGAATGGGGGTTGCAACACAAAGAGCTGGTTGGCGAGGAAAGGGGCGCGGAGACTATCGTGCTCTGATGCCCAACCTTCCTGGTCTTAATCCATATCCTTATAATGCCTCACTTTCTGGAACATTTCAATGAGTGTCGTCACCTGGAGTTTTTCAAAAAGCCTTGCCTTGTAGGTGCTGACAGAGCTCTCGGTAAGGTCTAGTTTCGAGGCTATTTCTTTGATCCAAAATCCTTCGATGAGCATATCCATGATGGTGATTTCACGGACCGACAGATCGAGCAGTGGATTGTCGGCGCGGTAATTGTGTTTATCGATCTGATTCAGCAGTTCCACCTTGATCCTCGGGCTTACGTACCGGCCCGTTTCCGCGACGGAAGTAATGGCAGTCCGCAATTCTTCGGTTGTAGAATTTTTAGAGACGAAGCCATTCGCTCCGGAGCGCAGATAATGTATGCCGTAAATTCTTTCTTCAATAGCCGAGAAAACCAGAACAGCGACATTCTTTTGAATGGCCCGCATCAACCTGATCATTTCAAAACCCTCTCCCCCAGGAATCTGAACATCCAGGATGATCAAGTCCTGCGGGTGTGCTTGTAGTTCAGATAAAGCGGCACAAAAAGACGTTGCTTCATGAATGGCTGCGCCTTTATATAAATCCTGTACGAGTATTTTTGTAGCCAGTCGTATAATCTGATAATCTTCGACAATTAAAATATTTTTCATCCGGACATGATCAAATACAAAAAATCAATTCCATTTTTTTGCGGAAGGCCCAGTGAATGAATCGGTATACAAATGGAACTCCACGAGATAGAAAAACAAGCGCCCTTCTAGATCGTTGAATCTAATGTGCTGATCAAAATCAATGGATATATAAAATTCTTTTTACCTGTATTTAAATAGACGTTTCAATATCAAAAGGAAATTTCAAAAATAAAAGTAAATCAATAACCCGGTTAATTTTTTTGAGGAAATGTAGACAACCAGCCTATTTTAGGGTCTTCTCCCGGAAAATACTAAGCACACGGGTAACTGATTGACTGGGAACGTCTTTGTTATTGATAATATGCGCTCCTGACCTGACGTCCTGGCATATACGGATCACCTTCGCTAAGACACATCAGGAGCGATATGCTGCCTCATAATGGCCTGATCTGGTTCCAGGTCGAGATCGATAGACAATTCGGAGCCTGTCTGCCGGACCGACAACTTGTGTCTTAAGGACAATAGTAACGACGCAATGAGGGATTGTTCAGCGTTTCCGGTCAGTCGATAGTTACCTGATCAGAAAATCGGACGCGTTCGAAGTCGGCTGCCTGCTTATGTCAACTGTTTTGGTATAAATTGCACTGAGTGCGCTCTAACTGCAAGCTTTGGGTTTGCAGGTTGAGGTTTGCCCTTTTCAGTTGCAGCCGTTCCATTTCAAGCTGCATATTTTTTGTCGTCGAATAAACAATGTGCCACGTTACCTTGGTGCAGAGTAACAGGGGATGAACCAGAATAAGCTGCGTGGCCTGTCATATTCTGTTTTTCTGTAAAGCAGCGAGTACGTTGGCCCGGTAGGTTACGCCAATTGGAATCTTCCGGCCGGTGTTTGTGGTGATCTCATTTCCCTCAATTTCCCGTATTACTTTTTTGTTGACAATATAGGAGCGATTTACCCTCAGAAACTGCGTGGGAGACAGCACTTCTTCAATTTTGGACATGGTCATATGGATTACCGCCACGCGATCGGCCCAATATAATTTAAGATAATCGCGCATACCTTCAATGAAATGGATTTCACTTGGTGCTACTTTAATGAGTTTTTTATTCTCTTTTAATAAAAGAAAGTCATTTAAGGCCCCTGTAAAAGTGTTAACATCGTCTGCCTCATGCGATTCACCGGCTGGCTGAACAAATTCCCGCCGGGGTTCGGAGGCGCCTTGCAAATGTTTTGGTAAATGTGCACTGTCGACCTTGTTGACGGCCTTTAAAAACCGCTCGAAAGGAACGGGTTTAAGCAGGTAATCGGTCAGTTCATGCTCGTAACCTTCGAGCGCATAGGAAGGGTCTGCTGTAATCATAATCACAGCAGGGCGGGCGGCCGGAAGGAGCTTTAATAGCTCAAAACCCGTCATTTCGGGCATTTCAATGTCAAGGAATACAATGTCCGGCTTTATATCCCGAATCATGAACAATGCATCCGTGGCGTTCTCGGCAAAACCGACCAGTTCGAGATAGGGCACTTTCTGTACGTATATTTCAATCAATCGGCGTGCATCAGCCTCATCGTCTACTATAATACAACGCAACCGTCCGGGAGACAACATACTGTTAGCATAACTTCGGTACTAAATTTCATTCGTCTGCAATAATATAGGTATTGGTCGAAATAAATGCATCATTCGGCGAAATTATTTTACTTCACGAAGCATTTGAGATTACTTTTAACTCGCTAAATGGAATGACGTTTGGCAAGAGAATAATAGATACTATTGGCCATGATAAAAAGATCTTTAACAATTGTTTTCACAAGCGGGATTCCAATGTGTCCGCTTCTGCTCCATATAAACCGTGATTACACTTCATTTGCAAACGACACAGGCTATCCGGTCTTGCGCAGTTTAATTTCTGAACAATTAACCTGGTGATCTCTTACTTCCATGTAGTTAAGGTGTATTGAATGGGTTGTTTAATTAGGATTTAACCCGGAAAAGGGCAATTTATCAAACCAAAACAACATACTTGGGCTACTGGAAAACGTCAACTTTTATAAGTAAAATGGGTGCTTAAAAAATAAAAAGCTCCTGGCATTTTGCCAGGGGCTTTTTTGTTTTCAATTCTACTAGTTTACGGTTAGTGATTTAATTCAATTTTAGCGAAAAGACTTAGCTGGTTTGTAGCTAAATATTGGCAAATGGTGGTCACGCAGGTAAGCATTGTTTTATCTAAGGATTCCGATTGTTCGTATATAGACATACGTTCAGATCGAAGGAGTTAATAAACGGGAAGATTCCGGTTTTTTGCAGCGCGATACTTTGTGCATATTTAACTTTAAGTTAACGATCCCGTCAAACGGATTCATTTAGTTTGCAGGCCTTTTCACAACTCCTTTTACAAGCTATGACTAAGCCTTTGACCTTTTTCTTCCTGTTGTTTGCCACGATCAGTGGATTTGCCCAAACCATTCGCGCCCCGACGCAGGACTATCACCTACTGACAGGCAACTCATTCGTTCAATCCAAAAACTGGTATTTGCTCACACTTTTTGAATCGCTTCCGGAGGTAAAGGCTTTGCTGGAAAAAGACAACGAACTGGGTGGTGTGGCTGCCGCCAGGTACAAAAACCTGGAAACATCGGTCAAGGAATGCAAAAGCGACTTCCAGTGCTACACCGGTAAAATGAAATTCTCAGCTGAAGAGATCAATGCAATAGGGGCCAGGCTGGAAGCGCTTTATAGTGAGAACAATGCATTGGGTAAATTGGTAAAACAACACCTGATCCCTTCCGGAACGTATATTCTTTTCAAGGACGCCAGCGAAAAAGAATTACTCAGAAAAGCCTGGGAACAGGATGCAAAAGGCATTAACCACACCATTGAAGTATATGCGGAAGGCAAAAAGCCGAATTATCCCGCCATTGACTCCATTGAATTTAAAACCACTGCGAAAAGTTACCCTGCACTTGTTTACGATGTAACCGATATCGTCCGTCAGGAGAAGAAAAGCATGGGAATGTTCTTTGGGCCGTCCATGCATTATGCGCTGCAATTCCTCGAAGTAAATGAGCGGCACGAGGCCGCGGATTACGAGCCGATGGCATCGACGGTCAACAAAGCAGCTTTCGAGCGGGTGAAAAAAATCGATTGGAACAAATTCAAATACACCCTGATACTCGTTCCCGGTGCCGGGCCGGATACTTACGACCGTGCGTTGAGCGAAGGCGGTATGCTCCGCTGCCGTGTGGCCGCATTGCGCTATTTTGAGGGAGCAGCTCCGTACATTCTCGTTTCGGGAGGCCGCGTGCATCCTTTCAAAACAAAATATAGCGAAGCATTTGAAATGAAGAAGTTTTTAATGGAGACGCTGCACGTTCCTGAGAACGCCATCATCATGGACCCGCATGCACGCCATACGACCACTAATATGCGCAATGGCGTGCGGCTGTTGTATCGTTATGGAATGCCGGTAGAGAAGCCCTGCCTGGTGTCGACTATGCGCTCCCAGAGCTATTATATTACCAACGACGCTTTCGTGGCACGTTGCATGAAGGAGATTAACCACGTGCCGTACAAACTAGGTAAGCGGCTCAGCGAGACGGATTTTGAATTCTACCCGGTGCTCGACGCGCTGCACATTGATGCCGATGAGCCGCTCGATCCCTAGGTATTAGCCGCCTTGTTTGACATTTTTGAGGTCGTCGTTCGTAATCTTCCGTCCCGAGCCCTGTTTGAACAACCCGCCGAACTCCCAGTTGAGCGAAACCCTGACCGAGCGCATCAAATATTGGTTACGCATCACAGAATGGAATTCTGGTGAACTTACCACCTCTTTTTGCGGGCGATAGGCGCCGAATGGGCTCACTGTCATGAGCGTGATCGTAAGCTTGCGTGCGGGAAGCTCTTTTTTGGCTGAGAAGCTGTAATAGAACCAAGCCCCTTCGAATCCTTGGAGCTGTATGCTGCGAGCATCATAGTCCCCATACGCCTGCACACTGTAATTTTTACGCAGTTTGACGCTGGTATTGATGTTGACACCCCAGGCAGCGCCTTTGTTGTCGATGCTGAGTGCACCGCTTTTGAAACGGGCATGTCGGATGTTGGCATTGCTGTTGATCTTCCAGTCGGGAAGGGGAGAGAGTGAGGTCGAAAAGTTGATTCCGTATTGCTCATTCGAGGCGAGGTTCTGTTTCGTGGTCGTTGCAATGCCCTCGCTGTCCATGGTTACAATGCTTTCGATGGAATTATCGGTTTTTCTGCCAAATGCCGAAAGGTTCAGGAAGAAATCAGAGTTGGTCTGCAAGGCGTAAGTGAACTCTACCTGGTTCAGCTCCTCGGGTTTCAGTGAAGGGTTACCTACGACGATATTCTTTGGGTCCTGGCTGTCGCGGTTGGGATTAAGGTCCCAGATCGATGGTCTCGAAATGCGTTTGGTATAACTCAGCGTCAGGTTATTATTAGCATTCAGTTTTTTGAAAATCGTCGCACTGGGCACAAAGTTCCGGAAATCGCTGATGAAATGCACGTTGGCATCTCGTTGGTTTCCTTCGAGGAAAGTGCCCTCCATACGCGCTCCTGTATGCAGCGCCCAGCCATTGCCCCATTTCAATTTGAGCTGGCCATAAGCAGCCAGCACATCCTGGCGGTAGTCGAAACGATCGGTACGGGATGGGACAATGCTGAGTTCATCCGGTGTGCCATTCCCGCTGGCTTGCACCTGATAATGGCTTCCGACATTGCGCAAAATTGCTTTTACACCGCTTTCGAGGGCATGTTTACCGGATGGTGTCAATGGTAAAATGTAGTCGGCCTGAAATGTCCATTCACGGTTGTGCGTGCTATTGTTATTGATCTCGCGGTAGATCAGGAATTGCTCATCGTCGCGCTGATAGGCATTGTAACGGTAATCGTCGATCGAGCGGTTATGTTGCACCATCAGGTACAATTCTTCGCCCGGTTTTTTAAATTTTTTAGTATAACCCAAATTCAGGTCAATGCCTTTATTGGGCGCTTTGGTTTTGACTGACTGATAGAATTGATCGGTTATTTGCCCATCGGGCGTCAACTGGCTGTTGCGCTGCTCGCTGTTCTGCGGCCAGTTACCCAGCCAGCCATTGACGGAGAAGTTGAAAACATTAGCGCTGTCGGGCAAATACTCCATTTGCACATCGCCGGAGCTGTGCGGGCTGGCATTGTCCCGCACAATTTCCTGGCGAACTTTGCCCGTTGCTACGCCATTTTCAAATGTAGTCCGGTCTAGGTTCGAGAGTTCTTTATTACGAAAACGGTGCAAATGCAGCGTTGAGCTAACATTCCATTTATCGCGGTTCAATGCAATGCGTGGGTTAATGGCCTGTTCAAGATTACCACCTACCAGTTCGATCGTGCCACTGGTGCTCTGGTTCCCTTTTTTAGTAATAATATTAATAACGCCGGCAGCTCCCTCCGCATCGTAGCGGGCAGACGGGCTTGTGATCACTTCCACCGACTTGATCGCCCCCGCCGGCATCATATTCAATGCATCGGCTGCATTCCGCGCCATTTGTCCCGAGTACTTGCCATTAATGAGGATACGCAGGTTGGAATTTCCGCGCATCGTTACATTTCCCGCCGCGTCAACGTTCAGGATGGGCGCCTTGCGGAGCACGTCAGCCGCCGTTCCGCCCGAGTTGCTGATGTCCTTTTCTGCATTATAAATAAGCATTCCGGGTTGTTGTTCAACCAGTTGGCGCATGCCTGTTACGGTCACTGCGTCGAGTTGTGTTACATCAGGAACGAGGCGTACCATGCCGAAATCGTAAGGGGTCGTCGAATTGATTTTGAATGCCAGCCGTTTCTGGCGGTAGCCTACAAAAGAGAGGTTCAGAAAATAGGAGCCAGGCTTGACGTCGGTCGACTTGAAAATGCCATTTTCGTCGGAATAGGTCAGTGCTACCGCTTGCTGTTGCTCGTCGAGAATGCTGATCGTAGCAAATTCAATGGCTTTGGAAGAGGCAGAGTCAACGAGCGTACCCTTGATCAGGTAATCAGGCAATGATTGAGCAAAACCTGTTTGTAATCCAATTAATGCAAATAGAAAGGTGACAAGAGGCCGCAAAAAGTATTGAAATTTCATATTTGAGAAAAAGAATCCGGCTCATTACCGGGAATGGAAAGAGGTGATGAAGTGTACAATAATAATGATCAGGCTTTGCCGGTAGAAACAGAAAATTGAGAACTGGCTGAAAACGTCTTGCTTCGCTTTTTAGGTTTAACTTTTTTACCCCACCAAATATAGAATCCGGTAATAGGTAGACTGGTGCAGATAAGGCTCGCTAGGAAATATAGTATTTTGGTGGTTAATCCGCCCACCGCCCCCACGTGCAACGCGTAGTTGGTCCGTCGCAGCCACTGCGCGACATTAAGGTCCGAAATCTGTGTCTGGCTGGCCGGTAGTTGTTTCAAAGTATGCTGGTCTAGGTACACATAACGCCATGAACCATTGTACATGTCCGTACAGAGGTCAATTGGTTCGGAAGGCTTCTCAGGAAAGGAAACGATGATGGCGTCCTTGTTCAGCACCCCGATCTCCGTAACGCCTTTTCGCCAGGCAGCATCCACATTCGACATGCTGGCAAGCGGCAGGTTTTGGGTAGTATCCGAAAACGCCTGCTCATAACGTTGCGGTGCCGCGCCGCCGGACACCATCCAGTAAAAGCTTTTGGAAAACCATTGAAAACCCATAATCAGTCCGGTAATTGTCAGAATTAATGCGATAGTGAGCGAGTAAAATCCCAGCACATTATGCAGATCATAATTTACACGCTTGAACCTGGCGCTCCACTTGATCGTCAGCGCCTTTTGCCTTTCCGACTTCTGCCATTTTTTCGGCCACCAAAGCACCATTCCTGTGATTAGCAGAATAAAAAAGATCAGTGTGGCATAGCTTACGATACCTGTCCCGACTTTGCCTTCGATCCACAGGCTGGTATGGCCATCGAGAATGAAATGGAAAAAATCCTCATGGTCCACCATGGCCACAATCTCCGCGGTATAAGGGTTAATATAAACCAGCGAATCGGAATTGAGGCTTAAATGGGCCGTCTGGTTCTTTCCGTGATACCATACACTGTGGATTTCCTTGTCGGGCAAGGCCTCTTTCACCGATTGCCACAATGCCGAAGGCGGCAGCATTTCGTTGTTGTCCGGGTTGTCGGCATGAAGGTGGCTCATGGTCATGTCCTCCAATTCGCTTTCAAACACAAGTATGCAGCCCGTAAAGCCGACGATAACTACTACAATTCCGGAAGCCAGCCCAAGCCAGAGATGAAGCCAGGCATTGATTTTTTTAAGAATGTTCATGGAGGACACTGTACTTATTTCGCCAATGTATTAATGTTGATAGGGACGTTCGCCCTTTTGAATGGAGTAGCCCAATTGCTCAGTTCCCGAAGGCCGTTTGGCAAAAAAAGGACTTTGCGAACGGCATTGTGCCAAGCATTGCATTAAACGATTTTATATTTTCGGGATATTGATTTTTGGCGATTCATACACACTAGTCCCTTGTTAATGGAAGACACACACTCCGGCAGATTATCGATCCACTGACCGATTTTGGTTTTAAATGGATCTTTGGCACGGAAGCCAATAAGGATGTTTTGATTGATTTCTGAATGAGCTGCTGGCAGGTGAGCGGCGTTGGGTCTCACGCCTGAGGAAACCGAGAAGGCCTAGTTGGCATTCATCAATTCAGCCGCTCCAATCTCAAAATATATTCAGTATCGTCACTGAATTTCAATCCCTTTTTCAAAGAACCTGTCTCTGGATTGAATAGCCAGACATAACGGCCCTCGTTACCTGAACTAACGGTGATGTACACGGTCCCGTCCTCTACCAGTACGCATTGCCGTGCAGTACCCTTATCGAGCGGCAAATCAAGCCTGCTGGTGGTTTGTTTTTCTAGGTCGAGGAGGTAAAAGTCGAAATGAGGGACTTTATAGTGGTCTTTCATGCCAGTGTATATGCCTTTCCGTTCGGTTCTTACGATGGCCTTTCCATTGCCTACATACCAGAAGCCGTAGCCGTGGTTTTTAATTGGAGAAGTAGAAATGTTGAAAAAATAATCCGGATCAATTTCTTCCTGTGACTGTTTGATTCGGAAAATCCCCGTAGCCTTGTTCGGATAATTGCCGGCCGCGATGCCGGGGCAGGCAATGAAGTAAAAATCCCCTTTTTCAGTAACAAAAGAATGACTTTGACGCGTGTTTTCGCCTCCCGGGTAGACGGAGCGGGTGTCTTTGAGCGTATTGAGGGGTGTCAGTCGCGAGTAATCCAGCACGGCGGTGTAGATAGTGTCGCCAGTAGTGTAGTTGTTCAGATTGTAGGCGTGGTAGCAATAGCCGATGTACAGTTTGTTATCCAAAAACTGCGAAAAGCCGATCGAAAGCCAGTTGTAGCCGCCAAACGGCGCCGGAATAGGCACCGTACCCTGCGAAATGGTCATATTACTGACTTGTATTTTGACATACCTCACTTTACGGGCCTCGTCGTCATAGCCCAGGATCATCAGCGAGTCGCGGGAAATCCAGTTGTAATTTTCGACAGAAGGAAATCCGGTAACCGCAATGGCCGTATCCGCTACAAACTCTCCGTTTGCAATCTTATATCGCACAAAAGATTTCCTCCGGCGATCAATGCTGTAATACTGCCCGTCGCGTATGATGAGGTCGTAGTAAAGTGGCGCAGGAACGACCCTTGCACCGGTTTTTTCAGGGCTTAGTTCACCCGAAGCAAGGGAATCTGTTTGTAAAACATATTCCTTGCCATTTTGCATCATGACATAAATGCTGTACTTCTTTTTGGAGCCACCTTTATCTTCATGGTTTTGCGGCTGGCAGCCGTTCATCCATACACTGACGAAAAGAAGGAGTAAAGCGAAGTGACAAACACTCCGGTAACGCTGTGCCATGAGTTAGGTCAAATATTGAACTGATGCATGAGCTGCTTCAAAACAAGTGGAGGGAGGCTTACCATCGCACCTTCCTCCACAACGATGACCTCGCCGGTTGATGCTTCTCCGCTTTGAGTATTGCCGCCGTAGTTAAGTGCAATGTAGTTTTGCCCTTTTTTCATGGAAACTGTTTCCCGGTTCTGGGTAGGGTTGGCGCATGAACCCTGAATGGTAAGTTTGATATCCTCTTTGGGGTTGATCAGTACGGCACCGCAAAAATCCATGATGCCCGTTTTGCTGTTAATAGCTACGTTGCTTTTTGGGGCGATGGATAGGGTAAACCCTTTTTCGTGAAGGTCTTTATTTCGGGTACCGGAAATATTGTCGAGAGAGATTACTTCTTCATTCACCGACTCTCGCTGAACGCTGTAAAGAACCGTTCCCAGTACAGCAAGCAGGCAGGCAGCCATGGCCGGTTTCCAGAACGAACGGACAATGGTATGTTTGATTTTCGGAGTAAGATTGCTTTGAGACTCCGGAAGCACGCCTGAAATGTCATTCCACATTTCAGCCTTCAACGTCATTCTTTCTTGTGGTGATTCCCAGCTTACGGTTTCCTCGGCATCGTCGTTGAGCAACCAGTCTTCCACTGCCGTCTTTTCCACTTCGGTGCAGCGGCCATGATGGTATTTTTCAATAAGCTCTTTACTGATCTTCATTCAGGTACTGCACAGTTCGGTTGGTGATGCTTCCAAAAGTAAAAGTAGCATAAATTGACATTAGCCGTAAGCCGCCCCGACGATTCTAGTGGATATATTCGGCGAGGTTGGCGCGAAGTGTGGAAAGCGCACGAGTAATGTGGTATTCGACAGCCCTTTCGGAGATCAGTAGGGCAGAGGCGATCTCTCTGTTGCTAAGCCCTTCTTCACGGCTCATTTTGTAAACACGCCGACATTGGCATGGCAGGGTGTCTACCAGGCCGTCGACCTTGCTTTTGAGGTTATTATAAAGAACGTCGTTCTCGGTGCAATGCGTACGGTCGCAGTAATCGGCAAATGCGATTTCATTGTGCTCTTTGCGCGATTTGGTATTGCGGAGGTATTCAAAAACCTTGAATTTGGCCGAGCGCAGCAGATAACGTTCTACGGATGTCGTAATTTCCAGTGCATCTTTCCGCTCCCAAAGCGATTTGAAGATTTCCTGGACCATACCCTTGGCAGGCTCAGGATCACGGATGGTGTTGTAGCAAACCGCGTAAACCTTCTCCCAGTGAGCCAGATAGATCTGCTTGAAAGACTGTTCGTCTATCCGGAATGGAGCATTATCGGGCGCGTTGGTAGTCATGCAATCATGGGTGCGAACGGAGTTCAATGCAGTAAATATAGCCCTTTGTTTATAATAAGTCCAAATAAGTTTGTTTTCTCTTTCCTATTATATCCCTGTGACTTCTGTCACGATTCCCCTTATGATGCCGCCGTTTCACCCTCCATTCTTTACGGTTGACCTCTCATTGTATTTCAAACACAGCATGTTATGGAGAATTTTGGTGCATCAATTCAAAAAACATAGCCAATGAAAGCATTACTATTAGCCATGACTTTACTTTTCGTTGTCGACCTTTATGCACAGGAAGGCACGCAAACGATCCGCGGGACTATCCGGGACGAAGTTTCTAAATCGCCGGTGATCGGCGCATCGGTTTTGTTGATCGGAGAGGCTGGTGAAAGTCCTATCGGCGCTGTTACAGATGTCGAGGGAAGTTTTAGCATTTCCGGCGTGCCTGTGGGGCGCCAGTCGTTTCAGGTCACGATGGTCGGTTACGAAACGCAAAAACTATCCGCGATCGTTGTAACGGCCGGTAAAGAGGTCATTTTGAATGTGACCATGACCGAGGCTGTACAAAACCTGGACGAGGTGATTGTGACTGCCGATCGCAAGAATGATAAAACCAAGACCAATAACGAACTGTCGCTGGTAAGCGGCCGGTCGTTCAATGTGGATGATACCAAACGTTACGCCGGTGCCCTGGGCGATCCTTCGAGGATGGCCGCCAACTTTGCGGGTGTGGTATCGGGTGACGATTCGCGCAATGACATCGTAGTCCGCGGAAACTCGCCATCGGGTACATTATGGCAGCTCGAAGGCCTCAACATCCCCAATCCCAACCATTTTGGCTCTTTCGCAGCCACTGGCGGGCCTGTGAGCATGCTCAATAACAACGTGCTCGGTAAATCCGACTTTCTTACCGGCGCCTTTCCTGCCCAGTACGGAAATGCCCTCTCAGCGGTGTTTGACCTCCAATTCCGGGAAGGCAATAATCAGAAACATGAACTGATGGGCCAAGTGGGTTTCAACGGATTTGAACTTGGGGCCGAAGGTCCATTTTCAAAGAATTCAAAGGCCTCTTTTTTGTTGAATTACCGCTATTCGACGCTCGGACTTTTTAAGGCGCTGGGCTTGTCGTTCGGGACCGGTACCGCTATTCCCGATTATCAGGATTTAAATTTCAAAGTGGCCGTGCCTACTGGCGAAAAGGGGAAACTGACACTTTTTGGCGTTACAGGAAGCAGCGACGTGAATTTTCTGGGTAATGAAGTAGACACGACCCTCACCAACTTGTACGGAACTGAAAACACGAATACACGTGTCAAGTACGGTACCAACGTATTTGGATTATCCTACGAACACAATTTATCGCCCAAAACATTCGCCAAACTAACCCTTGGCATGAGCACCACCCGCGAGCGGTTCAGTGGCGACTCCATCAGCAATGTAACCCGCGAGGCATTTCTGAGCGGCGAGGCAAAGTACAACACATCCAAATATTCAGCAGTATTGAATTTAAGACATAAAATGAATGCAAAAAGCAGTCTTTACGGTGGCGTAACCGTGGATTTGCTGGACTTCGATCTTTACAGTCGCTCCATTTATCAGGCCGGGAAGATCGACACTGTCCGTGCGAATGTGAGCGGAGAAAAAACAGTGCTCACTCAGGTTTATGCGCAATGGAAGTACCGCATTTCGCAGGGGTTAATTTTTACGACCGGCGTTCATTTCCAGCATTATGATCTAAACAACAATGTGGCGGTAGAGCCGCGTGCGGGTCTGCAATATGCATTTGGCAAGGGACAGTCGGTGAGCCTGGGATATGGGCTGAATAGCCAGGCGCAGAATATTTATACTTATTTTGTACAAACTCCCGGAGAATCGGGCCCTGTGCGGAACAATAAGGACCTTGGTTTTACCAAAAGCCACCATTTCGTGCTGAGCTATCAAAACCGCCTGACGGAAAACCTGCTCCTGAAAATCGAACCTTACTACCAGAAATTGTTTGACGTTCCGGTCGAACGGCGGACATCTACTTACTCCGCATTAAATATGGGTGCATCGTTCGGCCCGTCGGACCGCGACAGCCTTGTGAACGAAGGCAGCGGCCACAATATGGGTGTCGAATTGACCTTGGAAAGATATTTCAACAAGGGCTACTACTTCTTGCTGACAACCTCGGTCTTCGATTCGAAATACAAGGGTAGCGACAAGGTGGAACGCAATACGGCTTTCAATACTAAATATGTACTCAATGTGCTGGGAGGCAAGGAGTTTAAGTTAGGGAAAGACAATATTTTGAGCGCCAACATTAAGACTTCGCTTGTAGGGGGCAAATACATTACCCCGCTGAACCTGGCGGCATCGCGGCTTAAAGGCTCAGCGGTGTATGACGAAAACCAGGCCTATTCACTCCGGCAAAGCGTCTATTTCAGGACGGACATCCGCTTCTCGTACCGCCGCGAAATGCGCCGGAGCACAATGGAGTTTTCAATGGATTTGCAGAACGTGACGGCACGCAAAAACATTTTCCAGCAAACCTATAACCCGCGTACCAACGAGCTGGTGAACCAGTATCAGCAGCCGTTTTTCCCTGTGCCGTATTTCAGATATACATTTTAATTGAAATTTGGTGGGCAAACGAGTAGTTTGCCCACTGATATTCATCGCATGAAAGAAAAAGCTTATACGCTCAATGACCAGAAATGGAGAATGATCGGTATCCCGCTCCTGGGACTGACGATCGCCATCATGGTCAATTTCGACGAGTTCCTGAAACTGAGCCAGCTTTTCTTCATCAGTGTGCTTTTCTCTACTTTGCTGACGCTTACATTCTGGGAGGGCAACCGGTTCATTATCATTAGGATGCGTCGGGCATTTCCCGAATATGGCCAAACCGGCAGGCGTGTGATCGGGCAGGCTGTGCTGGCGGTAGCCTATGTGTTTCTGATTTCGCTCCTGCTCGATGAGCTATATTATAAACCCGTGTACCACATTAGCGGGTTGGGAATGGGCTTCCGGATCAGTATCGTGCCTACGGTGATCGTTTACCTCGTCTACGAAGCGGTTTACTTTTTTGATTCCTGGAAAATGAATGTACGTAAGACGGAGGCGCTCACACGGGAAAATGTGCAATCGCAACTGGAGGTGCTTAAAAATCAACTTGACCCGCATTTTCTGTTCAATAGTATGAACACGCTGGCGGCGTTGATCGACGATGAAAATACGGCGGCGCAGGATTACCTCGAAAGGCTGTCGGATGTGTACCGTTATGTGTTGGTGAGCCGGAACAAGAATACCGTGCTATTGAGTGAGGAGATAGCGTTTGTGGATGCTTATGTGTATTTGAATAAAATCCGTTTCCGGGACAACTTACAGGTTGAAAAGCTGCTCTCTAATACAGCCCTGTCCAGCCACGTCACGCCGCTGAGCCTGCAAATGCTGATCGAGAATGCGATCAAGCATAATATCGCTTCGCGCGAGAATCCGTTGAAGATCGTGATCCGTGAGGACGGCGAATACCTGGTGGTCGAAAACAATATTTCAGAAAAAACGATCCTCGAAAAGTCGACGCGGGTAGGGTTGCAAAACATTATCAATCGTTACAATCTCCTGACTAACAAGGAAGTGGAGATCATTCGCAGTAAGGAGCAATTTACCGTAAAAATACCGCTGCTGGGCCAGTTGGTTGAATAAATACCTGACACCGGGGCGGTGTGACGCCCGAAAGCTATGAAAATACTGATCATTGAAGACGAATATCCGGCAGCGGAAAGGCTGGAAAAGCTGATCAAAAAGCTCGATCCCCGGATGGAGGTGAGAGCGGTGCTGGAAAGCGTGGAAGCTGCCAGAAAATGGTTTGCCGACGCCGAACCTGTGGATCTGATCTTTTCCGATATCCAGCTGGCCGACGGGCTCAGTTTTCAGATTTTCGAGGAATTTCCCGCTCACAGCCCGATTATTTTTACGACTTCCTACGACGAGTACGCGATCAAGGCATTCCGCGTCAAAAGCATCGATTATCTGCTGAAACCCATTAAAGCGCCCGAACTGGCCGAAGCGATCCGGAAATACGAGAATATCCGCGAGGATTTTTCGCCCAGAGCTTATGCCCGAAAAGTCGAGACGTTGCTCGACAGCCTTGAAATGACAAAAAGGCCTTTCAAAACGCGTTTCCTCGTTAAAAACGGCGAGCAGTTAATTCCGATCAACCAGGAGAATGTGGCCTATTTTTATACAGCCAATGAAATGTCGTGCCTTGTCGCTACGGATGGTCGGCAGTACCTGGTCGATTACAAGCTGGAAGAATTGGAATCGCTGGTCGACCCGATGAACTTTTTCAGGCTCAACCGCCAGTTTATCGCCCGCATCGACGCCATTCAAAAGATCCACACCTATTTTAATGGTAAATTAAAAGTAGAGCTCCGGCCACAAACATCGCAGGAAGTGGTGGTCAGCAGGGAGAAGGCCCCTGCATTTAAAGCCTGGCTCGAAACATAGCATCAGTGTGCAACTCATTGGGCAGGGTTGGTTTATCATGGCAAATGCTATGTCGATATGGAGCAAGCAACGGCCCGAAATCTTCGAAAATTTAGGAAATACACTTTAATCATCCATCGAACAACCTGATCAAAATGGCCAAGACAGATTTCAAATCGGTTGACGAATACCAGGAGACATTCCAGGGAGAGAAGAAAGAGCGATTGCAGGCGATCCGGGAAATCATCCGCGAAGCAGCGCCGGGTGCCGAAGAGGTGATCAGCTACCAGATCCCGGCTTACAAGCATTTTGGCTTCCTGGTTTACTATTCCGGTGCGACGAACCATATTTCCCTTTCTTATCCTTTCAGCGAAGCATTGCTGGCTGAGTTCAAAGCGGAGCTTTCAACATATAAGGTAAGTAAATCGGCGATCCAGCTTCCCGACAAAGACCCGCTACCTGTTGACATGATCAGACGGATTGTCGAATACCGCGTGAAGGAAAATGAGCTGGCCGAAGCAGCGAAACCGCAAAAATCTAAAAAGAAATGATGCATTCGCCCGTTGCATGATGTTTCTCAGGATTGCAGCTAAGCACTGTCAGTTTTCGCGCAGTAACGACCCCGTACTTTTGGATGACTTATCAAGACCTCATCCATAACATGACGCCGCATACATTTCATATCCCGGTCCTCGGGCTGGGATATTCCATAGATACTCCCATTAAAGTAGCCAAATACGGCATTTCGTCGGTCGCTTCCATCGTCGACGACGAGCTCATCGAGCGCATGCGCGTGCATTATGCCGGGCAGCGCGGCGAAGACACCACGCCTATTCCTAAAACAGTGCCCGACTACCGCCGCCGCCGCATAACGACTTACCTCGATCTGATGCAAAAAATTGTCGATGAGGAATTTGAAACCCTCAAAATGCAGCCATTCGGAAAAGGCAACGACATAGACCGCTATTTCAGTCTTTTGCCAGCCGACTCGGAGCTGAAATGTCGCTATGTGGCATTGTTGGACATGCCCGGAGGCCCAGAGAAAGAGACTGAGGACGCTGCACTTCGTGAAAGCATTGTAGCAGGCAGCATTGATGTCAACATCATGTCGAAGGTTGATAAAATGAATGTCGACGCGGACGGTAACCTGCTCGACGAGATCTACACCGACGCATTGGCTGCGCTTAGGGGCTTTGCATTAAGTAAATTGTCATCCTCGATCATTCTGTCCGCCGGAATGAACCCGCGTTTGTACAGCTATCTCGAGACCTTTACAGACTTTTTTCCCGATGCCGCCGGTGATTTTCCAAAGAAACTGATCCTCAAAGTGAGCGACTACCGTTCCGCATTGATCCAGGCCAAATTTTTGGCAAAAAAAGGCATATGGGTTTCCGAATTCCGGATCGAATCCGGCTTGAACTGCGGTGGTCACGCATTTGCGACCGAAGGCAATTTGCTTGGGCCTGTTTTGGAGGAATTTAAAAGCCGCCGTTCCGAAATGTTTACCGAACTGCTGGCGCTCTACAAACCAGCATTGGAAACGAAAGGCATTGCACTTGTAGGCGCGCCGCACACGCGCATCAGCGTGCAGGGAGGCATCGGCACCGCCGCGGAAAACAAATTTTTACTCGAACATTACGGCATTGAAGCGACAGGCTGGGGAAGCCCGTTCCTGCTTGTTCCCGAAGTCACCAATGTCGACGAAGCCACATTGAATAAACTGACCACCGCGAAAAGCGACGACTATTACGTAAGTGATTCATCGCCACTCGGTGTGCTTTTCAACAACTTCAAAAACAGCAGCGCCGAAAGGCAGCGGCTAGAACGGATTGCCAAAGGAAGGCCCGGCAGCCCGTGCCACAAACGTTACCTGGTGTCGAATACTGAATTTACCAAAGAACCTATTTGTACGGCCTCGCGACAATATCAGCAATTGAAAATCAAGCAGCTGATTGCCAAGGATCCGCAATCCACCAACCAGCAAACACAAATCGACGCGGTGACCGAAAAGCTTTGCCTTTGCGACGGACTAAGTACCGCCGCACTTATTAAAAACGACCTCATCAAACCAAGGGAAAACAAAGCCGTCGCCATCTGTCCCGGACCAAACCTGGCCTTTTTCTCAGAAATTTATTCGCTGGATGAAATGGTAGGGCATATTTATGGAAAAATAGATTTGCTATCCAAAAATCTGCGGCCTAATATGTTCATCAACGAGCTTAACTTGTATGTGGATTATCTCAAAAAAGACATTGATCGCCACGCCACCGCGCTGAATGATAAGAAGGCGAAGTACTTTACAAAATTCCATACGAACCTGCTGGAAGGGATCAACTATTACAAACGACTAATACCCGAAATCACCAACCAGACCGTGGCCTATCGCCAGGAGATGATGGCGCAGTTGGAGGCAATTGAAGGAAGGCTTTCACAGTTTGCCCGTTTGATCTAAATCTCCTGAATAAAAGATACGAATGGCAGCCTCATAATTCGGATGTGTCTTTCGTAGCAGCAAGGACGCATAAACTACTAGCTCCGATCTGACGCAATTGCCGTCCTCGTCAATCTTCAAGTCCTTGACAATAACCTGCCTGTCGTGTTTTTCGATGGTCTGATCATTAATCAGGCTGGACCATCTGTTAAATTTAGTAAATCGCTTATGCCCCTTGCCGTCATGCGGATCGCAATGGTATATGATAATGGGTTCGTTCTCTTTCAGGAAATTGGCCAGAATATCGAGCACAGTGTTTCTGAGTCGGATGTCCACACCTATGGATGGCTTATTTGTTAGAATGAAGAAACTACAAGCTTCTGCTATTTCGGGATTGTCCGGAAACCATTTCGGATCCAGGAATAAATGCACGACAATATTTTGCGCGGTCGTAAACTGGTAGTATTTTCCCAGAGATTGGTAGGGATAAATTTCAGAAAAATTTGATTCCAAGCGCTTCAAATTCAGCTTTTGTCATTTCGCCCCTATGGTAAGCCTCTATGTTTCTTTGTGTTTGCATCATTCTCCCAATAAGCATTTCGAGGGTAAGTGCAGGCGGACGGTTTTCGGTACTCGGAGTTTCCGTAGCACTAGGCGCATTTGTTGGTTTTGGTTGTTCCATAGTTTGAAAAGTGGTTACAAGGTCTTAAAACTAGAAAAACCAAGTGAACTATTGTCCACCTAAAATTGACAAATGATCAGCCGGATCTCGCGAAGTAATTAACGGTTGAAAAACTAGTTCGAAGAGAGGATTTGAGTTACCTGGCACGCTAATTCCGCATGCGGGCCAGCTTCTCGTATTCCAAAACAGTAATCTGGCTCCCTTTCATATCCACCAGACGTTCGTCTTTGAAGTCCGAAAGGGTCCGGATCACCGTTTCGGTGGCGGTTCCTACCATGGACGCGATGTCTTCGCGGGTAACGGCCATGGAGAATGGCTTCGTGCGGTCTTCCTGGTAACGTTGCACGAGCATCACGAGCGCCTGCGCTACCCGCTTGCGCACCGAGTTGTAAGCCAGCTGCAAAAGCCGCTCTTCACGTTCCTTGATCTCATTGGAAAGCATTCGGATAAATTTCGAAGAAACGTCCCGGTTGCCTTGCAGCAAATTGAAGAAGTCGTCTTTCGGGATCATCGCTACTTCCGACTTTTCCAATGCAATGGCGGTCTCTTCGTAAGGCGCACCTTGCAGCAGGTCGAGATAGCCGAAAAATTCCCCTTCTTTCAGCAGATCCGTAATGTATTCCTTGCCGTTTTCATTGGATTTGTATGCTTTAACCTTCCCTTTTTGCAGAAAGAAAACATGTGACGGAAAGCTGCCTTCGGTGTAAATGGTTTCTTTTTTTCGTAGAAGTTTCACTTTTTTATCTTCTGCCAGCTTGACGATCGGATCGAATGCTTGTGCATCCCTGATGAACTGATCAAGCCCGTCGGCAGAGCGCTCGAACTGTTTTTTCAACCGGTCACTTTTTTTAAGACGCATTTCCACCGCGTTCAAAAGCTCTACATCATCGTAGGGTTTCGTGAGGTAATCGTCGGCGCCCATGGTCATGCCCTTGCGATAGTCTTCCTTCTCAGCTTTGGCGGTCAGGAAAATGAATGGAATAGAGGCCGTGCGCTCATCTTTGCCAAGCATGTGGAGCACGCCGTAGCCGTCCAGCTCGGGCATCATAATGTCGCAGATAATGAGATCGGGGTGGTGCTGGGCGGCGTGCTGCACGCCTTCCTTACCGTTTTGGGCGGTTACCACCTCGTAGTTGGCGAGTTCCAGGATCTCTGCCGTATTCTCCCGCATTTCGGGATTGTCTTCAATCAAAAGTATCTTTCGCGTTTCCAAATTGCATGCTTTTTTGTCAGGAATCGATTCTTATGGATGCGGGCTCGCGGTTTGGAAGTTCCAGAAAAAAGGTAGTTCCAACGCCCACTTCGCTTCTGAAGTGTACGGTGCCGCCCATGAGCTCTATATAGTTTTGCACGATGTTTAGGCCCAGGCCTGTGCCTTGCGCATTACCCGCATTGTTGGCGCGGAAAAAGCGGTCGAATATATGCCCCTGGTCCTGCTCCGGGATACCGATCCCCTGGTCCCGCACTTCGATGCGGATCAGCCCGTCCCGATTTTGGGCGCTCAGGAAAATAGATTTCCCCGCTTCGGAATATTTGATCGCATTAGAAAGCAGGTTGAAGAGCACGTTGCGCAGCAGTTGCTTGTCGAGCCAGGCATCAACTTCCCCTTCATAAGAGAAAGCCATTTGCTGCCCCTCCTTACACAAACCCTTGATTTCTTCTATCAGATTTTTGCAAAACCCGCTGAGGTCCGTGAGTACCGGAATGGCATGCATCCGGCCTTCTTCCAGCTTACCGATGGATAAGAAGTCATTCAGGATCTCGGTGAGATTGCTCACGGTCGATTTGATGCGCTGGACGTGTTTTTGGCGCTTTTCTTCGTCTTCCGTGCGTGCATAACGGCCTATCAGCGAAGCCGACGACAGAATGGTCGCCAATGGCGTACGGAACTCGTGGGAAGCGATGGTTACAAACTGGCTTTTCATATTATTCAGCTCACGTTCCTTTGTGAGCGCTCGCATCACTTCCTCTTGCGACTGTTCGATGCGCTTAATCGCCGCAGCCAGTTCTTCGGTCCGTTGCTGCACGCGCTCTTCCAGCTCTGCATTCAGTTTTTGTATTTCAAGATTAGCCTCGATAATGCGGCTTTCCTGTTTTTTACGCTCGGTAATATCTATCACGAAACTCACGACAAATTCACCATCGCTTGTTTTGAACGGACTGAGACTGACCTCCACCGGGAACTCGGTGCCATCTTTGCGGCGGGCAAAAAGATCCATCATATGCCCCATACCACGTGCCCGGGGCGCTTCCAGGTATTCGTCGCGATAGCCTACATGGTTTCTGTTGAACCGCATCGGGATCAGCGTCTCTACTTTTCTGCCAATCAGTTCACGGTCGGTGTAGCCGAAAAGTTCTTTTGCTTTGGGGTTGAGCATTACAATGTTTGCCTGTTTGTCCACCACCACGATCCCTTCGGTCGCGTGCTTGAACAAGGCATCCAGCATCTCAATATGCCGTGTCATCACCTGCGTATGAATTAAAATATCCGTATCAAACATACCAAAGTACAGGACACAGGTGAACACCGCAAGAATTCATGACTAAACTGTTTGGCTGAATAATGTGGTTTGTGGCAAATCAGACCACAGACGGGCGTCGAATGCCATGCAGACATTACGGACAAATGCCTTGCCTTTCTCCGTGATCCTCAGTCGGAAAGGTTCTACTTCGACCAACCCGTCAAATTCCATCTCGGAGAGCCGTTCGAGGGCCTGGTAAACTTCCATGCAAACTTCCGAAGTGCCGGCCCAGGAAGTCTCAAAGCTGGTCATCAGGCGGAGAATGTGCTTTCTCAGGATCAGGTCTTCGCGGCTGAGCTCGTGGCCACGGAATATGGGGAATTCGTCGGCGGCGAGCCTTTTGTAATAATCTTCCACTTTCTTCTCATTCTGCGCATAACCCCGCCAGGAGTCGGAAATCGAAGAGGCGCCAAGACCGATCAAAAGCTGCGTGCGGGTGTCGGTATAACCCATAAAATTTCGGTGGAGGCGTTCCTGGATGGCCGCTTTAAAGAGGTCGTCGGTCTTGAGTGCAAAATGGTCCATACCGATATCTTCGTAGCCCGCCAGTTCCAATGCGTTGCGACCGGTTTCGTAGATTGCCATTTTGTGATCGGCGTCGGGCAAATCTTTTTCGGTGTAGCTGCGCTGGCCCGGTTTGATCCAGGGCACATGGGCATAGCTGTAAAAAGCAATGCGGTCGGGTTTGAGCTGGATCACACGCAGCATGGTTTGCATCATCGAGCAATTTTTCTGCTGCGGCAGGCCGTAAACAATATCATAGTTCACGGACGTATAGCCTATTTCACGGGCTTTTAATGTAAGGTGGCGGACCTGTTCGTAAGTCTGGTGCCGGTTGATCATCGCCAGCACCACCGGGTTGAAATCCTGCACACCAATGCTGATTCTCCGAAACCCCACCGAGTACAATGCTTCCAGATGATCATCCGTTGTATTTCCCGGATGCGCCTCAAATCCAAAACGGGCGTCCACATGCACCAGGACATTTCCCAACAAACCTTTGACCAGTTTCACCAGATTGGCCGGACTGAAAAACGTAGGCGTTCCGCCGCCAAGGTGCAATTCCCGGATCACCGGTTTTTCGTTCCCAAACAGCTCACAATACATCTTCCACTCCTTCAAAACAGCCTGGATATATTTGTTCTCAACGGCATGATTGACCGTAATGCGCGTATTGCAACCACAATAGGTGCATAAGCTCTCGCAGAAGGGCAGGTGAATGTATAAGCTGATCCCTTCCTTCTGGTTGGAAACCCTGAATGCATCCTGCACCATTTCTTTCCATTCGCGAATGGGGGGCGGTGTTTTCTGCCAGTACGGAACGGTCGGGTAGCTCGTGTAGCGCGGTCCCGGAATGTTATATTTGAATAGCAGGTCCTTGTCCATTGGTCAAAGTTTTGATGTAGATGATCAATCAAAACTACCCAGGAGCGCAGGTGAAAAACATGATGTTTGTCATGTAAAAAACAGACTTTCGGGGTCGTTAGCGGCAGGTAGTAATGCCTGCGGATTCCTTGGAATGATCTGGGTAGGTGGTCATCACGCCGCGCACGACGAGCCAGATACCTGCGATCGCCACCAGTAGAGGCGTCAGCTTACGTATGCGCGTCCGCAATGCAGGTGTGAATTGTTGGCGTGCAATGCCCAAAGCAAGCATGGCAGGCATCGTACCAAGTCCGAAAAGTGCCATAAACACCGCGCCGCCCCAGGAACTTCCGGTGGAAATGGAGCTCATCAGTGCTATATACACCATGCCGCAGGGGATCGCACCATTCAGTATTCCCAGCAGGAGCATACTGGGTAAATCGTTTTTTTTGAGGTATAAGCCCATTTTTTGCTTCGCCCGGCCGATGGCTTTTTGCCAGAACATTGGCATATGCAGCCGCTCTCCCAACCCGGCAGGCCAGACCACATAACCTAGCATCGTTACGCCTACCACCACGGATGCGTAGCGGAGTACGCCCAGCCACGCGAGCGAAGCGCCCAGTGTCCCTATGAGTATTCCAAACGTTGCATAAGTAAGCGCACGTCCCGCGTTATAGGCCAGTATGCCTGTTATCTGCTGTGCGCGTGTGCCCTTGTGCACAGGCAATGCGAGCGCGATAGGCCCGCACATACCTACGCAATGAAAACTGCTGACCAGTCCCATGGTCAGAGCGAGGTAAGGTAGCGCGGTAATCATGGCCAACGTGTTTTGTTTCCGATCACGACCACGCCTTCATTCCAGTAAGTTTCGGTGCCGCCTTTCCAGTCGACCTGAATTTTATAACGGCCGACGGGGATTTGGGACAATGCGATTGTCTGTTCGTGATAGCTTGAATGAATGCTAAACTGGCGGTCATTGCGGTCGTCGGAAGGGCAATACAGGCTGATTTTACCCGAAATAGCCGAATCTGCGAATGTGGACGGATAATGGATCTGCAAGCCACTGTCCGCGACCGTCCACGACAATGGTTCGGTGAGTTGCGAGGCGCGTTGCGTTTTGTCGATCTTGCCCTGGAATTTGAGTTCTTCTTCATAATAATCTTCCGACGCAAGGTCGATTTTCTGCCCCGCACTCATGCTAACGAGCACGAGGATCATCGAAACAAAGCTGACGTACACAGCGGCAATTAGGGCTTTCCAGTTGATTTTCATAGTGTTTTAAAACAGATTAATACATTATTCCTCAGGCGCAATGAAAGTAGTTTCAAAGCTTTCGAGCCGCTGGTTCCCCTGTGAAACCGATAGTTTCAGCACAGTTTTACGGCTTTTCAGTTCTGATTTCTGGATGATCACAAACACGGTTCCCTCGGACATCCCCGCAGCTTCTAGCGTCAGGTCCGGTGACCCGGCGAACAGAAGCTTTCCGTGCGGGGCGTCGAGGCTGATGGAGGGTACTATGGTTTTGTTGGTTTTATTAAATATTTTGAAGGTATAGAGGTTGCTGACCGTACCGTCGGCATTCTCGATGTAGCGGCTGCCCGGTGCACGGAAGAGAGTGGTCTGGGTGTCGGTGCGCGTTGCTACCACAAAGCCTAATGCCGACCAGAGCAGCACGAGCACTGCCGCATAACCCCAGGTGCGCGGAGTGATCACTTTCGTAGTCTTTTTAACAATAGCGTTTTCAGAAGTATAGCGGATCAGGCCTTTGTCAAATCCAACCTTGTCCATTATTGTATCGCAGGCATCAATGCATGCCGTGCAATTCACGCATTCCATTTGAGTACCGTTGCGGATGTCGATGCCGGTAGGACACACAGACACACATTGGAAACAGTTGACACAATCACCTTCCGGGCGGTGTGTTCCCTTGTGCAACTTGCCTCTCGGCTCGCCGCGTTCGTAGTCGTAGGCTACATTAATGGAGTTACGATCGAGTAACACACTTTGCAGGCGTCCGTAGGGGCATACGACCGTGCACGCCTGCTCACGCAGCCACGCGAAGTTCCAGTAGAATATGGCCGTGAAAATAATAATACCGGAAAAGAGGCCAATGTGGTCCTGAATGGGTTCGGAAATGATTTTGTACAATTCATCAACCCCCAATACATAAGCCAGTAGCAGGTTGGCAATGGCGAAAGAGACAATGAGGAAAAGGGTGTATTTCAAACCCTTTTTCAGGATTTTGTCCGATGTCCATGGTGCTTTGTCAAGTAGTTTCTGTTTCCCGGCGTCGCCTTCGATGGCATATTCGATTTTACGGAAAACCATTTCCATGAAAACCGTCTGCGGACAAGCCCAGCCACACCATAACCGGCCGAAAACCGTCGTGAATAGGACGATAAACACAAAGAAGGATAGCATCGAAAGCCCGAACAACCAGTAATCCTGTGGGCCGATGAAAACACCGAAAATGATGAATTTTCTTTCCAGCACATTCAGCAACACGAGCTGCTGCCCGTCGATCCGGATGAACGGAACGACGAACAGCAGCGCTATGATGGCTGTGCTGAATGCCACACGGCGGTTATGCCATTTGCCCATGGGGCGTTGCGGATAAAGGGGCCGTGTTTCAGTATTCGCTTTCATAATTTACTTATTTCGTGGCCACTGTCGCATCGCTTACCAGGTCGCCTTGCGGCTCTTTGGCATTAGTGGGTTTGGTGCCTTTGAGGGAGAGCACAAAACTTGCTACCTTCTGGATGTCGGTGGGGGAGAGTTGTTTTTCCCAGGAGATCATTCCCTTTTCAGGTACACCATATTTGATCACTTTGAACACATCATGAATGCCTCCGCCGTGCAACCAATAATCATCGGTGAGGTTAGGGCCTACTGAGCCGCCGCCCTCGGTCCCGTGACAGGCGGTACATTTTTCCTGGAAGATTTTCATTCCAGCTTCCACGCCTACCTTTTCGGTAAGCAGCGTTACGGAGTTTTCGTCCATGCTCGCGCCTACTTTTTCCATATATGCTTTTTTGTCGGCTTCCGCGATGGCAATTTCCTTGTCGAGCTCGGCGATCTGCAAATCGCCTATCCCGCCGAAATACACCGCGGCGTAAACCACCGCGAAGAAGATGGTCGTATAGAACAAAAATTGCAGCCAGGGCGGCATACGGTTGTCGAGCTCCTGAATGCCGTCGTAGTCGTGGCCGTCGATCAGGATTTGCTTTTCGTCATGCAATGCGACGCCAATGCCCCTGAATTTTTTCCACCAATGCGCGCTGAAAACGTGCGTAGGCTCGGCCTTGGACGCCTGCGCCGTTTTGTTCAACACATGCATCGCCGACGTGAGCAGGATTGCCAGCTGGATAATGATGAAAACCAATGCAGCCAGCACCACATAAAGGATCAAATCCAGTTCGCTCACAGCGCGTATTTTTTCGGTCGTTTCCTGGGCTGATGCGGGTAATGCGAAACAAGCGAGGGTAATCAACGACAGCAATGCTTTCCCGCTAATGCCGTCATTTAAGGGAATGCTGCTCATTTTGTCAAGCTTCTTTTGATCTAAACCCCACACATAAATGAGCAGGCCGACGAAGAAGACAAAGAAAATCAGCAAGGATATGAGGGGGTAAATGCCGACCCCAGCGATGGTTTCGAGGTAATTCCGGAATTTCATAGAGGTTAATTTTGAATGACTCATTCACTCATTTTCTAATATCAGTTCCCATTCTTTGCATGTAGGCGATCAGGGCGATGATCTCTTTGTTGGCGGCGGTTTTGATGCCGCTTTGCTTCAAGCGTTCCTGGATTTCCTTTTCCTGTTTCACGAGATCCGCATTGGCCTGATGCTCGTACCCTTTTTCATAAGGCACACCCAATGTTTGCATCGCCTTGATTTTAGCTTTCGTCGTGGCCGTATCCAGATCATTTTCGAGTAGCCAGCCATAGCGCGGCATAATGGAACTGGGCGACATGGAGGTAGGATCTTCCATGTGGTTGTAATGCCAGGAGTCGGGGTATTTGCCGCCTATGCGGTGTAAATCAGGGCCGGTGCGTTTGGAGCCCCATTGGTGCGGGTGGTCATACACAAACTCGCCCGATTTGGAATACTCCCCAAAACGCTCAATCTCGGACCGGAACGGACGGATCATCTGGGTATGGCACACATAGCAGCCCTCACGGACGTAAATATCCCGCCCCTGCAATTCCAATGGCGTGTAAGGCTTCACGCTGGCAATGGTAGGCACATTGGATTCGACCAGGAATGTCGGGATCATTTCGATCATCCCGCCGATCGCGACGGCTACTAGAGAGAAGATTGTCAATGCCAATGGCTTGCGTTCCAGGAGGCGGCGGTGCCAGTATTCGCTTTTCTCAGCGTGCCAGATGGCATTCAGCGGCATGGCTTTGGCGGTTTCGGTGGGTACGAGCTTGCCTTTCAGGGCGGTCATCCAGAGATTGTAGATCATTACTACAAAACCAACCAGGTACAATGTGCCACCTACACTACGGAGGAAATAGAGCGGTTTAAGGGCCGTGACGGTTTCAAGGAAGTTAGGGTATTTCAAAAGCCCTTCCTGCGTAAACTCCTTCCACATCGAGCTTTGCACCCAGCCAGCCCAATACATTGGGATAGTATAAAAGAGAATACCCAACGTACCGATCCAGAAGTGGAAGTTGGCGGCTTTGGTGGAGTATAACGGTCGGTTATATAGGCGGGGGAAAAGCCAGTACAAAATGCCAAAAGTGAGGAAGCCGTTCCAGCCCAGCGCACCCACGTGCACGTGTGCCACGATCCAGTCGGTGTAGTGGGCAATGGCGTTCACGTTTTTGAGTGAAAGCATCGGTCCTTCGAAGGTAGCCATACCGTAAGCGGTAATCGCCACCACCATGAATTTCAGTACCACGTCTTCGCGAACCTTGTCCCAGGCGCCGCGCAATGTCATCAGTCCGTTCATCATACCACCCCACGACGGCGCGATGAGCATTACCGAGAACACGGTACCGAGCGTCTGCGCCCATTCTGGCAATGCGGTATACAGCAAATGGTGCGGGCCGGCCCAGATGTACAGGAAGATCAGCGCCCAAAAGTGCACAATGGAGAGCCTGTATGAATAAATGGGCCGATTGGCTGCTTTGGGCAAAAAGTAATACATCAAACCCAAATACGGGGTTGTAAGAAAGAATGCCACGGCATTATGTCCGTACCACCATTGCACCAGCGCGTCCTGCACGCCTGCATATACCGAGTAACTTTTCATGAAAGAGATCGGCAGCTCGATGCTGTTGACCACGTGAAGCATCGCGACGGTCACGAATGAGGCAATGTAGAACCACACGGCGGCATAAATGTGCTCCACGCGGCGGTTGATGGTCGTCATGATAATATTGACCAGTGCGGAAACCCACACCACCGCGATCGCGATGTCGAAAGGCCATTCCAGCTCCGCGTATTCTTTGGAAGTAGTGAAACCCATTGGCAGAGAAATGGCCGCACCAAGGATAATGGCCTGCCATGCCCAGAAATGGAAGCGGCTCAGGACAGGACTCCAGATGGGCGTACGCAGCACGCGCGGAACGGAGTAATACAAACCGGTGAAAAAGCCGTTTCCGACAAATGCAAAGATCACTGCGTTGGTGTGCAACGGCCTGATGCGGCTGAATGTCAGGAACGGCAGGTCGAAATTCAGGTTCGGAAAAACCAGCTGCAATGCGGCGAGCAAGCCCACAAGCATGCCAATGAGCCCAAAGAGGATGGTAGCGATGGCGAAGTCCCGGACAATGCGGTTGTCATATTGAAATTCATCCAACTCAACAGAGGCGAGGTCGGGATGGGGAACGTTTGACATAACTTGGTGGAGATAAATGGTAAAAATCAGTTCAGGTGAGTGGCGTCAGTTAGCGGTGTTCTTTTCGGAATCATCCAGCAGGATGCGCACCGAAGGCGTGTAATCGTCGTCATAATGCCCCTTCCGGACCGACCAGATAAACGCGCCCAGGAATCCCAGCGCCACCAGCAAACTGGCGATGATCAGCAGATATAATGCGCTCATGATGAGGATCGAGTTAGGTGATTTTGATAGGTCAAAACTACCTGTGGCATGGCTGGCAAAGCATGACAACCACTAAGTCCGGTTTATGACATTGGTCAGTTTTTCAGGTATCGTTTGGCTGCCGCATTACTCGCGAGCGTCGTAAAAGCCACAATGGTGATGGAGCTGACCGGCATCAGAATCGCCGCAATGACCGGCGACAGGTGCCCTGTGACCGCGAACGACAAGCCCAGGATGTTGTAGATTAATGAAATGGCAAAGCTCTGCCGGATAATGCGCTGGCCACTGCGTGCGAGGGAAATATAACCGGGCAGTAAGCTGAGCTGACTGCCTTCTACAATCGCATCACAAGAAGGCGAAAAGTTGTTGATATCGTCGGAAACGGCCAGCCCGACATCGCTCTGGCGCAATGCCCCGGCGTCGTTCAGCCCGTCGCCGACCATGAGTACGTGGCTGCCCTTCTGTTGAAGGTCGCGGACGAAATCCAGTTTTTGTTCGGGTTTTTGGTTAAATAAAAGCAATGCATTCTGGCCGAAAAGCGGGTTGAGCACGTCAAGGTCGGTAGGCCGGTCGCCGGAAAGCAGGTAGGTGCGAATGCCCGCCTTGCGTAATGTGGCAAGCGTTTCCGGTAACTCGGGCCGGTATTTGCTGCGGATCGTGAAATATCCTTTCACAATGTCATCAATCGCCACATACACGCGGCTCGATTGTTGTTCGGGATTTTCGGCAGCATTTGCACCGACCCAGCTAGCAGAGCCTGCCTTTACAGTCCGCAGGCCCCATTGAGCCATCATTCCTTTGCCGCTGATTTCAGAAAATCCACTCAGCACGCGCCGGCTGGCCGGAACATCTGCCAAATGCTTTGCCAGCAACCGGCTCAGCGGATGCGAGGATTGTCCTACCAGCGATTTGGTCATCACCAGCTCTTCCCGCGTCGAAGGGGCACCTGTAAAATTGATTTCGGCATCGTCGGGCAAGGTAATGGTGCCTGTTTTGTCAAAAACCACCGCGTTGATTTGTGCCAGTCTTTCAATGCTGTGCGCATTTTTCGGGTAGAAACGATTGCGACTGAAAACGCTCAACAGGTTCCCGTTCGTGAATGTTGATGAAAGCAGTAATGCGCAGGGGCAGGCTACGAGCAGGGTAGTGGTGAATGCGAGGAATGCAGTTTCGGGATTTTTAAATACAAAAAACCATATCAGAAACGTAACCGCTGCAATACCGAGCACGGTGAGTGAAAAGTAGCGGTTAATACGTGCGGCGAGGGATTTGTTGGCATCATCCTTCTCGTGTGTAAATGCCTCGTCGTTCCAAAGTTGGGTTAGGTAGCTTTGCGAAGTTTCGCGCAGCACCTCCAACTCGATCGCGGTGCCTTTCTGCTTGCCACCGGCGTAAATGGTATCGCCCTTGCGTCTTTCGATAGGCTGCGATTCGCCGGAAACAAAACTGTAATCGATCATCGCGACCGGGCTTTGTAGCACAGCGTCGGCCGGGATGAGTTCCTCGTTGCGGACCAGCATCCGGTCGCCTTTCTGCAGGTCGGTAATGGGTTTGCGGGTTTCCTGGCCATTATCCAGGATAGAAATCGCAATGGGGAAATAGGATTTGTAATCACGGTCGAACGAAACGCCCGCATAGGTTTTATCCTGAAAATAACGGCCAACCAACATGAAAAATACCGCTCCGGCAAAGGAATCGAGGTAACCGGGACCGGTTTGTGTCGCCAACTGATATAGGCTGATCAGGAAAACGCAGCTCAATGCCAGGGCAATAGGTGCGTCGATATTCAAATACCGCCCTTTCAGCGCCGACCAGGCCGATTTGTAGAAATCCGCCGCGCAATAAAACAGCACCGGTAGGCTCAATGCCAGGTTGAGCGCACCGAAAAGTGTCCGCAGGTTCTGGTCCGATGTATTTTGGCCTAAATGAAAATATTCAGGAAAGCTGAGCATCATGATGTTCCCGAATGCAAAGCCCGCGATACCGATCTTGTAGAGACGCGTGCGGTTCCATTTATTGGCCTTTTTGCCCGAAAGGTCATCCATGCTCAGGTAGGGTTCATACCCGATCCCCGTCAGCAATGCCGCCAGCTCGCTCAGGCGCAGAGCCGTGGCATTAAAAGTGATCCTGACTTTTTTCTCAGGGAAATTGACCACAGAACTCCGCACCGCCGGATTGAGCCTGTAAAGGTGTTCGAGCAGCCAGATGCACGAGCTGCAATGCATTTTGGGGAGGTACCAGTAAACGGTGGTCAGGCGACCATCCGTGAATTCGATCATGCTACCATAAACCTCCGGCAGATCGAGGTGGTCGTATTTGCCTTTGTAAAATGAAGAGTCGGGTGAAATGCCCTGCGCGCCTTCGATGGCGTAATATTGGCAAAGGTCACTGTCTTTCAGCAGGCCGTACACCGTCATACAGCCTTCGCAGCAAAAATCATGGGCGTCGGAATGCAGTACCTCATCGCGGCAATCCTCGCCGCAGTGGTAGCAAACGTGCCGTGTATCGGGAATAGCCTCGGGGGGCGTCAATATGTTCATGGTCATGGTATGGTTAACCTTTGCTCAAAATTGTAGCAAATGACCAGCGGAACAGATGACGGCGGGGAGGCGGGAAAACTGACTTTGGTCAGTGTTGTAAGCAAGGCCCCACCTGCCGTCGACTTAAGTCGACGGACATAGATCAATAAAATTGAAAATTGTTTTTTTAATTCTTGATTATTTAATAATTTACTTTATTAAGTTTATCAGGTGAAAAAAATGAAATCTTCTTTCGGACTTCTACTCGCCGCGGGGCTCTGCGTAGCTTCTGTGGCCCGGCATGACACTGCATTGTTTCGGGAAGTGGACAATGCCCGTTCGGTGCATATAACAAGCATGTCGGAGGGGCCGGATTCGAGCCGGTTTACTTACACCAAATTGGTGTCGGGTCTCGACGAGCCGATGGAAATGGCGATACTGCCTAACTACGACGTCGTCGTAGCCGAGCGAAAAGGAGCTGTGCGTTATTTCAATAACGCCACCAAAGAGCTTTCGACCGTCGCTCAACTTAACGTTTTCAGCGGGATCGAAGATGGATTGCTTGGAGTGGCCGTCGATCCGGATTTCAAGAACAACAACTGGATTTACTTTTATTATGGACTAGGTGGTGAGAAAAGTATCAGTCAACTGGCGCGGTTCGAGCTGAAAGGACAAAGCCTGGTCCGGGATTCCAAAAAAGTGTTGCTGGAAGTGCCAACCCAGCGGAAGTATTGCTGCCATTCGGCGGGTTATATCACGTTTTCGGACGGATTACTTTATTTATCAATCGGTGATAATACCAATGCTGAGGAAATCGAAGGACATACGCCCATCGACGAACGGCCTGGCCGTGAGCTTTCGGATGATCAGGCGGCGACGGCCAATAGCAATGATTTTCGCGGCAAAATCCTGCGCATTAAGCCGGAGCCGGATGGTACTTATAGCATTCCGGATGGAAACCTTTTTCCCAAAGACGGCTCACAAGGCAAGCCTGAAATTTACGTGATGGGTGTTCGCAATCCGTTCCGCATTTCCGTCGATCCGAAGACCAAATATTTGTATTGGGGCGACGTTGGCCCGGATACCGAAGTGCCGGGAAGCGAAGGCAAGATGAGTTACGATGAGATCAATCAGGCCAGGAAGCCTGGTTTCTTTGGTTATCCCTATTTCCTCGGCGATAACGAAGTATTTCCGGATTATGATTTTGCTACCAAGAAAGAAGGTCCTGGCAAAGACCCGCAAAAGCCGGTCAACGATTCGCCGCACAATACGGGCGTCCGTGAGCTGCCGCCTGCACAACCCGCATGGATCTGGTACGGGAAGGGACCATCCAAAAAATATCCGCTCGTTGGCAAAGGTGGGGCCAGTGCTATGGCCGGGCCGGTGTATTACAGTGATCTGTACCCCAATGCGCCTTACAAACTGCCGGAGTACTACAATGGCAAATTGTTCATTTTTGAATGGATCCGTAAATGGATTATGGCCGTGACAATGGACGCAAACGGTAATTACGCGCGCATGGAGCCGTTTCTGCCGCAACTGAAAGTCGTCGCGCCGATCGATATGCAGATTGCGCCCGACGGTGCCATTTATCTGTTGGCCTACGGTACTAACTGGTTTGCCCGCAATACCGACTCTGGCATTATCCGGGTGGAATATGCCGAGGGCAACCGCAACCCGATCGCGACGGTGTCAACTTCCAAGACTATCGGAGCCGCGCCATTTACGGTCACACTTTCGGCGAAGGGCTCGAAGGATTACGATGAAGGTGATCAGCTAACCTATGAATGGAAAATAGGAGCGAAGAAGCTGGTCAGCGAGGAGATCAAACATACATTCACAAAACCAGGCATTTATAATGTAGTCCTCAGCGTGTCAGACCAGCATGGGGGAAGGGGTACGGCAACCACCGAATTCAAGATCGGTAACACACCTCCCGATGTGAAAATTTTGACCAAAGCGAACCGCAGTTTTTATTGGGACAATGTTCCTTTTGATTACAAAATCACGGTTACAGATAAGGAAGACGGTAAAATCGAGCCTTCCAAAATCCATGCAGGGTTCAATTACCTGGCATTTGGAAAAGATTTGGCCGGGGCATTGTCGGGTTCGGAAGGGGAGAATATCCGGTATGCCGCCACGGCCAAACTGTACTCCTCGCTCGATTGCAAAGCGTGCCACACGATGGAAACCAAGTCTATCGGACCGGCATTGAAGGCTATTTCGAAGCGATACGAAGGTAAACCCGACGTGGCCGATATGCTGGCACGTAAGATCATTACCGGCGGGAGCGGCACGTGGGGTTCTTACCCGATGCCCCCGCATGCCGATTTGCCCGAAAAAGATGCGAAGGAAATCGCCGGCTATATTTTATCATTAAGCAAAACCAGTTCCCGGACGCCGCTGACAGCACAAGTAAAGCTGACCGAACATGTCGGAAAAGGCAATGAAGGCGCTTATGTATTGCTGGCTTCGTATACGGATAAGGGTGCAAACGGCATCGGGCCGCAGAAAATGGCAACGCACATTGTGCTGCGAAACCCGCTGATCCAGATGGAGGACTATCAGGAAGGCAATGTGGGCGTGGTGGTGGCTACGCAGAACACGGGTTTTGTTTCCTACATTTCCAACATCACGAATGGCAAATACACCCGTTTCAATCAAATTGACTTAACCCATATCAAAAACATCCGTTTCCGCATTCAGGAGCATGGTGCAGGAGGGACGATTGAGCTGAGGCAGGACGCGCGGGATGGCATGCTGCTGGGCAAGGTGGATATTACAGATGGCCGTTTGGAGGATCTGAAAATCGGGTGGAAAGAGGTTTTACTGCCAGTAAACAGTGCCATTGGGGTTCATGATCTTTATTTGGTTTTCAAAAATGAAAAGATCAAAGCGCCGATGTTCCATATCGACTGGATGTATTTCGAAAACGATCTTAATCCCTGACCTTGCATAACCCACGATCAGTACTATTCCTGAAACCGAAACCAAACCTTTCATGCAACCCGAGAAGTATATTGACCAGTACCGCCACGCGCTGTTAAACGATGTGATCCCTTTCTGGATGAAAAACTCGCCTGACCGCGAATCGGGTGGTTTTTTTACCTGCCTCGACCGTGAGGGGAAGGTTTTTGATACCGATAAGTTTATGTGGCTCCAGTGCCGGCAGGTATGGTGCTTTGCCATGTTTTATAACCAAGTCGAAAAGCGGCAGGATTGGCTCGATATGGCACTTTCGGGGGCTACATTTTTACAAAAGCACGGGCGGCGGCACGAACGGGACGTTCGCGCTAATGAGAATAGTGCCAACGGCTGGTATTTTTCATTAGACCGCCACGGTAACCCACTCATGCAGCCACACAGTATATTCTCGGATTGTTTTGCCACCATGGCATTTGGCCAGTTGTACAATGCAACCGGCAATGCGGAGTTCAAGGCCATTGCGGCAGATACGTTTGAGAATATCTTAAAAAATCAGGATAACCCAAAGGGCGTTTACAGCAAAGCCGTACCGGGCGCGCGGCCGCTGGAAAGTTTTGCACTGCCGATGATCCTTTGTAACCTGGTGCTGGAAATAGAGTCGCTATTGGATCCGGCACTGGTGAACCAGGTGATCGAGCGCGGGATCGACACTGTGATGAACAAGTTTTACCGGCCTGAGCTGGGAGTAATCCTCGAAAACATCAGTCCGGACGGCTCGTTTTCGGATTCGTTCGAAGGCAGGCTGGTCAATCCCGGGCACGGGCTCGAAGCGATGTGGTTTATTATGGATCTTGCCCAACGGACTTCGGATCAAAAGCTGGCGCAGCGGGCGGTGGACATTGCCATTCAACTGATCGAATACGGCTGGGACAAGGAGCATGGCGGTATTTTCTATTTCATGGATGTAAAAGGCAACCCGCCCCAGCAGCTCGAATGGGACCAGAAACTCTGGTGGGTGCATATGGAAACGCTCATTACGCTACTAAAAGGTTACCTGCACACGGGTGACGAGCGGTGCGCGCAGTGGTTCGAACGCATGCATGCGTACACATGGAGCCATTTCCCCGATCCCGAATATGGGGAGTGGTTTGGCTATCTCAACCGCCAGGGTGAGCCGCTGGTCACATTGAAGGGCGGCAAATGGAAAGGGTGCTTTCACGTTCCACGCGGACTTTACCAATGCTGGAAAACATTGGAAGCGATTCAGGTAAAATCATCTGTAAACGTCTGATTATGGCACAGATACCTGTTGCTTCCGGTCAGCCTGCGGGCATTGCGGAGGGCCAAAGCTACCGACCCGCCCTTGCGACGCTCGCGGTTTTGTATTTTATGATGGGCCTTATCACCTGTCTGAACGACACGCTCGTGCCTTTTTTCAAGAACAGTTTTCAGCTTAATTACACGCAATCGGCGCTGGTGCAGTTCTATTTTTTCGCCACTTATGGTGTAATGTCCATTCCCGCCGGGGCGATTGTAGGGAAATTGGGTTTCAAGCAGAGTATGGTCGCAGGCTTCGCCGTGGCGGCAGTGGGTACTTTCTTGTTTTTTCCGGCGTCGCTGATGCACCAGTATTATCTGTTTCTGGCTGCATTGTTCATTCTGGCGATCGGCATCGTATTGTTGCAGGTTGCCGCAAATCCATACATTACCATGCTTGGGCCGGCGAAAACGGCTTCCTCGCGGTTCAATCTTATTCAGGCCGTAGGATCGTTGGGAACAACTGTTGCACCGCTTTTAGGTGGATGGTTAATTCTTTCAAAAGCCGGTCAGCTGGCTCAATCCAGTGATGCAGTGCGGGTTCCGTATCTTGGCATTACGGCATTGCTTATTTTAATTGCGGTAGTGGTGAGTCGATTGAAATTACCCGTGCCAGTAACGGAAGTTGGAGAAGCGGCGAAGCAAGAGACCGGCATATTCAGTTTCAGAAACCTTCGTTTCGGAGTTGTCGCATTGTTTTGTTACGTGGGTGCGGAGGTGTCGATTGGCTCTTTTCTAACCAATTACATTGCCGACACAGCAGGGATTGACGAAAACAAAGCCAATACTTTAGTCGCATTTTACTGGGGAAGCATGCTGGTAGGCAGGTTCGTCGGCGCAGGCATTCTGAAAGTTGTACGTCCGCCGGTTGTATTAAGCGTTTGCGCAACAGCGGCTGTTGCATTGATCCTGCTATCGGTTTCGACCAGCGGCATGTTGGCGGTATGGAGTATGATCGCGGTCGGTTTGTGCAATTCCATCATGTTTGCTACCATCTTTTCGCTTTCCGTGGCAGGCCTGGAACGATATGCGACCCGGGCATCGGGCTGGCTTTCAACGGCCATCGTCGGCGGGGCAGTGGTGTCCTATCTGCAAGGCTGGCTCATCGATCATTACAACTGGCAGATTGCCTTTCTGATGCCATTGGTATGCTATCTTTTCATCCTGTTTTTTGGTTTAAATGGGTATAAACAAAGTAAAGCTTAATTTTGCTGCCCCATTTGTCTTGAACCTCCTATGAGCAGACCGCTACGTGTTGCAGCCAACTACAAAACCAAAGATCCGGCACAAATCGTCCTGGGGTATTTGGCCAATCATGGCGGCATGACGTTACCGGAGCTTGGTAAGCAGTTGAATATCAGCGTACCAAAGGTGACGGTACTAGTCAGTGAACTGCGAAATGAGGGGTTTGTGAGCGATTATGGTAAAATTGAATCTTCGGGCGGGCGCAAGCCGAACCTGTACGGCGTAGCGCCGGAAGCTGCATATTTTATCGGTGTCGATGTAAAGCAAAGTCATGTTACAATAGGGCTTCTGAATCTCGACAAAACGCTCATTGTGCATTCAGGTGCATTGCCTTATGCCCTGGCCAATACCCTCGAATCGCGGGACGCGCTTTGTATGCATATTGGAGCGTTTATCGAAGGCTTGTCGGTTTCAAAGGACCGGATCAAAGGCGTGGGTGTCAACCTTTCAGGCCGTGTCAATTATCTGACGGGCCACAGTTACAGCTATTTCCATTTTGACGACCGGCCATTAAGTGAGATCGTGGAGGAAAAAATTGGGTATCCGGTTTTTCTTGAAAACGATACACGCGCAATGGCTTATGGTGAATTTTGTCTGGGAGCTGTGGAGAAAGAGCAAAATGTGCTTTTCCTGAACCTCGATTACGGCATTGCCGTCGGAATCCTGATGGACGGCAAGCTGTATTATGGCAAATCGGGCTACGCGGGCGAATTTGGGCACATGCCTGTTTTTAACAATGAACACATTTGTCGCTGTGGCAAGAAGGGCTGCCTCGAAACCGAAGCGGCCGGTTGGGCGCTGGAAAGAATGTTCCGCGAAAAGATCCGTGAAGGTTCGTCCTCGCTAATAACCCAGAAAATCCCCGATCCCGATCGCATTACCATGGACGACATTATAGAGGCGGCCATTGCCGACGACGTCCTTGCCATTGAACTCATCGCGCAGTTGGGTGATAACCTTGGCAGGGGCATTGCCTCGTTGATCAACGTCTTCAATCCAGAACTGGTTATCCTGGGAGGCAGCCTCCTCGCGACCGGCGACTATATTGGTTTACCCATTAAAACTGCTATTAACAAATACTCCCTGAGCCTTGTCAACAACGACACACGACTGGTGCATTCCAAATTAGGTGAGGATGCCGGGTTGCTAGGTGCATGCCTGCTGGTTCGGAACCGGTTTTTAGGTATTCACGATTAAGGTTCGGTCTTAATGCTGTTTCAATAACCATATATCAGAAATCTTGGATTGTTTCCGCCAATTGAGTTGCGATTCCTCAGGCCCATCGAAAGTCACTGATATTTTTCCATCCCGCGTGAGCGACAATGGCACTATCCATTCTTTGAATGTCTCTGGCTCCTTGTTGTAAACCGTCGGGGAAAGGCGGTGACCATCCACACGCAGGAGCGCATCGCCTTCGCCTGCTACGCGTATGATGTAACGCCCATGCGGGTCGAGATTTTCATAATCAAGCTCGGGTTCGCGCTGGAAAAGCTGGGTCGACAAGCGTTTACGGCTCATACCATTATCCCACCAGGCCACATCGGTAGCATCATCCGAGATCGTTTTCACCCTTGGCCCCTTAGCGACGCTCGAAATATCATCATAGTAACTTCCCATGCCCGGATTTTCCCAGAATGCAATCATTTTTAATCTTTCCAGCTGTTTTTCGGGAGAATCCATTTTTTTGATTTTGTCGAACTCATCGGCCAGCCACCAGCGGTTGTTGAGCGGATAGTCTACGAAATCCATCACAACGCCACGCTCCGGGCTGCGGGGTTTGTGTTTAGAACTCGTTTGAAATCCAATGGAACTGTACATTGCTTCGCTAAGCACGTCGAGGTGTTTCCAGATGTCTTTTTCGATCGGTGCTGCGCGATTGTTATTCACAATAATCATCGCGGAGTCCATGACTTGCTGCAAATTAGTTTGGTTGGCCGTGGCGAGAACCTCGTTTGCCTGTTTTTCCAATCGCTGTTCGCGGATCAGGCGCAGTCGGGTGTATTGGTCATAATAGGCCCTGAAAACGAGCATTTGCCATCGCCAGTTGTCTGTCAATGTTTCTTCTACTCTTTCAAGTATTCGCCAGTTCAGATAAGTCATCTCTATACCGCCATTTTCAGCTAGTGGCCCTTTCCAGTTTTGCTCCAAGCCTTCAATGCCGCTGGCGACAGTTGAAGCAGCCATAGGGTTGAAGAAAAAATTCGAATATTCTTCTAAAATACTATGCACATCCAATTGGGGATCCCAGCCGCGCATGCTCCATAATACTTTGTTAACGTCGTCGTGGCTGCCGTCGGAATAGGACACAAAGCCATCGGTAAACGGGGCATATTTCGCGTGGATCTTGGCAAATGCATTCGGCCGCGGGTTCACCGACTCCCGTCCGAGCGTCAATGCATATGCCTGATCAAATTTTTCCACCGGAAACTCGCAGCGGACCTGATGCGTGATGTCGGGGTACTGGCGGTGCTGGTATTGCTTGGGCAGGCGGTAACGTGTTTCGGCTATGGGCGGGCTCCCGGGACCGGATACCACACCTTGGAGCCAGGTTGGTTTTTCCGTTTCAAGGTATTTGTAAAAATAATCGATCTGCTCGGTATCGAAGCCTTGCAGCGAAATCCACATTTTGGCCTTGGGATGGTATTTGATGAGTTTTGACTGAAGCTCTTTCAGGAACGGCAGTACTTCCGACGGATGATTGTCACCGGGGTCACCACCTGGGAAGAAAATGTGGTCGAGGCGGGGACATTCTTTGTAAAATTGCTCGTGTAGGTCTAGCTCCGCTTTGCGTTTGGCCTCATCTTTCAGTTCAAAGGTACCTGGGGTCCATACCCAGTAGTCCATGTCATACTTTTGGCAAATCCCGCTCATTTTGATGCGCATTTGTGCCGCCGGTATTTTGAAATGCGGACTAGGCTTATCGTCTTCGTGAAACGGAATACCTTCTACTGCATTGCTGCCAAAAATGGCGAGTTCACGGATATACTGATCAAACTGCGCCACCGACCAGGCATCGTACGTATTCGCGGTCGAGCGATACCCGAGTTGGTGTCCGCGGATAGCGTAAGCGGGCGACGAAGCTACATTCACCGGACCAGCCAGTTCCAAAAGCGGCTTGCCCATAAAAGACTTGCTCATTTTCAAATGCCGCAGCAAATATCCAGCGCCGAACAGTACTCCTCGCGTATCGGCGCCAATAATCCAGATGGTTTTGGAATTACCATTCGTCTCCGTCACGATGCGGTAGCCTTCGGGCTTGGATTCGGGTCCATTGCCATTACTGGCGGGGACGTTTCGGATTAATAAAGTTTTATCTGATGCCAGTGCCAAAGCAATTACAGGTACATTCCCTTTTGGCCAGGCAGCTACGTTTTTGAGCGTTATGCCCGTCCGTTTCGAAATCTCCTGCGATAGCACCTCCGGAGCTGTTTCCCTCATAGGTGACGGAATGCTTGCGGAAATGATAAGAGATGCATTTTTCAGGTCAACAGCTTGCGCCTTGCACTGCAATGAGGTAGCTGAGATAAGCAGGATTGTACATGATAACAGGAAGTTAACTTTTTGCATAAAGCGGATTGGGGAATGCATAACAAGTACAAGTTCGGTGTTGTGTCTGTTATACTGTATTTGAGGTGACTTGGGCTAGCGACTGGTTGTCCGAGCAAGGAATACCTGTAAGTGCATTCCGGATCAAATCGTGGTGAGGGTTGTGATTAGTAACGATCCCGATCATCGCAGACGATTTCATATGGGTAGGTTCCAATGATCAAGCTTCGGAATAACACTCAGGTAAAGTAGAAAACACGCCATTTCCCTACTTTTAGCATTTGAAAACATTTGTAACCCTATGTCGCGTCTCAAATCGCTGTTAATCTGTACTTTCTTGCTGTTTTTGTTTTCGCAAACAGGTTTTGCGCAGATATTGTTACCGGCGAAGGAATTCGATGTAAAGGAAGCCAAACAGGCCGTAGCAGTGGATGCGCAGTATTTTTACGTGATCAACAACAGCACGATTACCAAGCATAGCAAGGCCAATGGCAAGATAGTAGCGACCTGGGACGGTGCGAAAGAAGGCATTGTGCATTTGAACAGCGGGGTGGTGATCGAAGGACGGTTGTATTGCGCGAATTCAAATTATCCTGAAATACCGATGACGAGTTCGGTAGAGATTTTTGATGTAAAAACGCTCACGCACGTTGATACACATAGTTTTGGCATTGCCCAGCATGGGTCGCTAACCTGGCTGGATCAGAAAGATGGGCATTGGTTTATTGGCTTCGCGCATTATGCGGGGAAGGAGTCGAGCGAGGGGCGGGATGTGCGGTGGACATCGCTGGTGAAGTACGATATGGAGTGGCGGCAGGTGGAGGCATGGGTATTTCCGAAAAATCTGATCGATTTGTTTACACCTAAAAGTAATTCTGGCGGGGCATGGGGTGCCGATGGACTGTTATATTGTACCGGTCACGACCGCGCCGAGGTGTACGTTTTAAAACTGCCGAAATCGGGCTACACGCTTGAATATATACGCACGCTTCCGGCGCCGATAGAAGGTCAGGGGATCGCCATCGACCGCGCGGTGCCGGGAAAGGCATTGTTGTATGGCATCCAGCGTAGCAAACACACTGTCACTGTTTCTGAAATCCGCTAACCTTTGTAAACATGAAGTTCCGACTCCTACTGATTGCCATTCTCCTTACTTCCGCAGGCATTGTTAGCGCGCAGGATACGACCAGGAAAGTAAACCACCGCTTTGAAGTCAAAACGCTGATCATTTTTTTCGACGGTCTCAGGCCTGATTACATTACCGAAGAGCAAATGCCGAACCTGTTTGCATTCAAAAAAACGGCGGCATGGGGCAAAAACCATCACAGCGTGTTCCCGACCGTGACACGCGTAAATTCAGCCTCTTATGCAACAGGTTCTTACCCTGGCACCCACGGGTTACTCGGTAACTCGATTTTCGTCCCGGAAGTGGCAGGTAACAAGGCGATTGGAACCGGTTATGGAGATTTGAGCAAAATACCCGCAGCAACATCCGGTCCGTTACTCACTGCCAAATCGCTTGGCGAAGTGTTGGCAGATGCAGGCCAGAAAATGATGGTTTTCAGCTCCGGGACAACCGGACAGGCTTTTTTACAAAATCATACCGTGAATGGAGCGGTAGTCAATCCCGATTTGATTTTACCTGAATCATTCAAGAAGCGCGTGTTTGACGAGATAGGGCTAGTTGCCCAAGGATCCGATGAGGATTTCGGCAGGCACAAATGGATCACCGACGCGCTTCTGAAATACGGACTAGTAAAAGACGGACCACTCGTGAGCGCGATCTGGTTCTCGGACCCGGACGGTGCGGCGCATGAACATGGTATTGGCTCGCAGCAGGCAGTGGACGCGATCAAATATGTCGACGGGCAGTTTGGCCGGATTATGGATGTACTAAACGCGAAAGGGGCGGGCGAACGCTATAATGTGATCATTTCGACCGATCATGGCTTTGTTACACACACCGGAAAACAAGGATTGGCCGACTTCCTGATCAAACAGGGTTTTAAAAAAGACAAAGAATCGGACGACGTGGTGGTGGCAGAAGGCGCAATCTATGTGAAAGGCCACGATCCGAAAACCATTCGTTCTATTGTGGCAGCGTTGCATAAGGAAGAATGGGTAGGGGCTGTTTTTACCAAAAGTAGGAAAAAGGGCGATATGCAAGGTTGGGTAAAAGGAACGCTTTCGTTCCATGCAATTCATTACGACCATCCAAAACGCTCCGGAGATATTTTAGTAGCTCCAAACTGGAATGACTCGAAGAATGACAAAGGTTATGCGGGAACCGATTTTTCCGGCGGCGTGGCAGGTCACGGCGGTTCAAGCCCTTATGAGATCAATATTGCGTTGCTCGCGTCAGGGCCCTATATCCGTAGCGGCGACACCACCACTTTCCCGACTTCGAACGTGGATATTATGCCTTCTATCTTGTCAATATATGGCTTGCCAAATCCGGTAGGTGGGAATGGCCGGGTTATTCATGAGCTTTTCCGGGATTATCCCATGAGGAAAATGAGAAGGCCGGTACCTAAGTTCAAAAAGCGTATGGTCCGCGCCGTTGCGGAGTATCCATGGGGGACCTACCAATTGTCCGCCGAAATATCTGTATTGGATTCCAGATGGTATTTTGACTATGCCAAAACTGACAGAACACCAGCACGGTAAGGGCCGGTTTGACTAAAATAAATCTACAAACTATTTGCTATTAGTAATATAGAATTAATTTTACTAACATTGTCTCTGTAGCGTCTGTCCATTATCCATAGGCAACCGGATAAGCCCATACGTGACAGCATGTAAATGTCAGAAATTTCAGTAAGAAAGAATAATAAGCCGATAAACGAACAGTAGTGTGGAAGCGTGTCGTGAGCTGTTACGACACGCTTTTTGTGTTTATCGCCAAAAGAATTCCGCACGTTCACTCAAACCGCTCAAACCATTCTCGTGGCAAATGTGACTTGATGTTTTAAACATTATTCATTAGCCATGAAAATTTCACTTTTTATTCTTTGTTTCCTCTCGTTGCAATATGCGGTAGCACAATCCCCGCATGGGTGGCGCACTGAAAAACAAATCCCGGTTACGGACATCTACACCGTCAGGAATATAGAGGGGAAACTCTATGCTTCCACCGCAAGCCAGGTTTATGTCGCCGATAACCGCGGTCTGTCATGGACCCAATCCGCCCTTTTTAGCCCTGCGCCCGACGGGATCGACGACCTGATCAGATTCAAAGGGAAATTGTATGCCACCGGCTATGGGAAAGGTATTTACGAAAGCATTGACAATGGCAAAACGTGGCGTCTCGCATCACAGGGAATCTCCGGGGCGGTGCGGTTTGCCGAGCGAAATGGTGCATTGTACGTTGCCACCGACGACCAGGGTATACAGCAACTCGATGCGGCCGGAACGGCTTGGGTGTCATTTAACAAAGGCCTGGATTTTAAGACCAGTTACAGTTTCAATGCACTCATCAATACCGACAGTTGCCTCATCGGCGGAGTGGGGGCCAACGGTACATTAGCGGTCCTCGACGACAATACTGCCGCCTGGGATATCCGTTTTCAAGGTGGACGCATACAGCCTGGCCTCAGTACCTTTGATTTCCTGCAAACCAGCAAACATATCTGGGCATTTACCAACAACAAAGCCTATGCCAGCAGCGACAACGGCCGCACATGGGTATACGTGCCGGCCGGCATGCGCCACGGAAGCCATGCACGCGCGACAGCGACAACGAGCCGCATTTATGCGGCGGTAAACTTCGGTAACAACCATACAATTCTTTACAGCCGCCGCATTTCCGCCCCGCTATCGGATGCCTGGACGACGGTCGATACGTTGCAGGGATATTACACTTACAGTATCGCCCAGGCTAACGGACGATTGTATGTGGCCACACAGCATGGTTTGATCAGCACTTCCTTAGGCAGATCTTTTGAAATTCCACGGCAAACAATTCCGCGTCTGGATTTTTACGTCTATCCCAATCCGTCGGTTGCTGATGTGACATTGGCCAACGGGCTCGCTACCGGCGGCGGGCAGTTTCGGTTGACCGATGACCAGGGAAGAGTGGCATTGTCAAGCCAGATTACCTCCGATAACCAATCGCTCGACATTTCAGAATTGGAGCCGGGAACCTATTTCTATACCATCACAGGCAGCGGAACGGGTGATAGAACGGGTAGGCTGGTCGTGGGCAAGAAGTAAGACCTATACACCAAACTTTCTCAGATTATATACCAAGCTGATCAGGAAATAGCGTTTCAAAACCCGGCTACGCACATCTTCGACATAAGCGTCGCCGGTGTTCCGGAGAAGGCTGCGGTTCTGGTTGAGCAGGTCGAATACCTGCAATCGTATCTCAGCCTGCCGGGTACGTAGAAACTGGCGGGCGAATGAAGCGTTCCAGAGCAGGAAACGCTGATTGTAACCCTCGGCGCGGCCAGTGTTGCCCGTGTAAGTAAGATCCGATTCAATCACCAGATTACCCGGCAATTGAACATGCACGTCTCCTGTGGCGTATTGCGACCAGTACTGCAAATTTTGCTGAGGTAAAAGCGAATAACGGGCTTGCTGATACGTAATGCGGGCAGTGAGGCCATAGTCGATCCGTCCATTGTAATCCGATTGCAGCCGGAAGCTCTGTCCAACGGCGGTCGATGTAGCCATGTTGTCGGCCAGGTTAATGAGGTTCGTATTGCGTGCCACACTCCCCTGCGTGGTCAGGTTCACCGTTAGCCGAAGGGGTTCGATCTTTTTACCCAGCGAAACAACACCGTTGGCAGAGAAAAAGCCACGCGTATTTAAAGGCGTCGTTACTTGCGCGCCCGACCCATCCGTATTGGTCGACAAGCCGATCCGGTTATTACTTTGATTAAATGCCAGAAAAGCAAACAGGTTATCGTTCCCACCCCGCGAGGAAGCGTTGAATGAAAGCGTTACGGTGTGGTAATACTCTGGTTTCAGAGCTGGGTTGCCTATACTGATGTTAAGAGGATTCGAATTATCGGCCGCGGGAATGAGCTGAATGATTCCGGGTGGGGAAATGCGCGTCCGGTATTGCAGCCGCAAGCTTTTATCGCCGCGAAATGTGTATGAAAAAAGCGCATTCGGCATGAAATAGCCATATCTGCTGCCATAAGCGGTGTCGGTAGACCTGTCCACAGGCCGCAGTGATGCCAGTTGAAAGTCGCCACCCAATGCCATCGTGTACCGCAAACGCCTGGTCTGGAAAGTAGCGCCAAGGCGGTTGGTTTCGAAGGTGCTTGCGAAATTTCTGCTTAGCAAACTGTCGGGCAAATCATAGCCATTCGTTTCGTCTCTTTTATTGTCCACATCGCGAAGGAGTTTGCCAAAGTTGTTACCATATGCATACCGGAATTCCAGTTTCTGGTTGAGGGAAAGCGGTTCGGTAAACGATAGGCTCAATGTGTTCTGTAATGCGAACTGGTTCTGGGCATTGCGCTGATCGATTTTGGAAGAGGTGGCCAAAGAATCAAAAAACGTATTCATAGACTGATTGTAAGCAGTTGTGTTGCCCGTTGTGAGTATTGAATTAAGGTTTGCAGAAAGTGACCGGCCTTCCTTCCGGAATTTTCGCATGAGCAGCAGATTGTTGTAGCCATTCACACCTGTACCGCTCAAATCGTAATGAGTAAGCCCCTTATTCAGTGAATCTGCTGCCGGGCGATACGAGGAACTGGTGGTTTTATTCAGGAAATCCTTGGTTTGAAAGCTGACGTTCGGCGTAAAACGAAGGCTGGTCAGTGAATCCAGCGGCATGTCGAAGCGGCCGTTTAGACGATGGGTAACCATGGTATTTTTAGAATAATTTACCTGATCTGTCAAAAATGAGCGACCGGGCAAAACATTTTCCCGATGACTTTGCTGGTCGGTCGTCGTCATCGACCGGTTCGCGAAATAACTGGCGGCCATTTCAGCCCGCTTTCCCCATTTAATAGTCTTGCTTTCGGTCCGATAATTGATGCCCAATGCACCAACTTCCGTAATATTGGATGGAGTAGAAGGGCCGTCAAGCGAACCACCTGGCTGCCCAATGAATTGTGGCCCTCCTGAACCCGGCCCCGGTAGATTACCATCGGACATTGTGAAATTCTGCTGATTGAGGTTATTTGCCTGTCCTATCAGCGAGAGCTGTTTCGTTGGACCGCCGTTGCGGTTATTAAACCGGTTAATGTTCAATCTGGCCTGGTAGCGGGCCGTCTGATCACCAGCGCTTGGCCCAGCACCCAGGGCATTTTGTCCGAAATAGCCTTTCCCTTTGTCCTTTTTAATGGTAATGTTGATAGTCCGCTCTCGGTCACCATCGTCGACGCCCGAGAACTGCGACTGGTCCGAGGATTGGTCGTACAACTGTACCTTATCCACAATGTCGGCGGGCAGGTTACGGGTAGCCATTTTTGGGTCGTTGCCAAAAAACGGTTTGCCATCCACCAGTACTTTGTTCACAGCCTGGCCATTGGCCTTAATAGACCCGTCTCGCGCAACTTCCACGCCAGGCAATTTGCGCAAAAGCTCTTCTACCTGTGCATTAGGTTGTGTTTTGAATGATCCTGCATTGAACTCCAGTGTATCCAGTTTGATCGTCACCGGCGCACTTTCCTGACGGATCACGACTTCATTCAACAAGTTGCCCTGTTCCTCCATGAGCAATGTGCCTGCGTCGGCAGGAGTGTCGCGGGTTACCGTTAGAGATCGGGATGCGTTTTTATATCCTACAAATGTAACCAGGAGGCGATAGGCACCTGGCGCGACTTTCCGGAACCGGAAATGCCCGTCGCCATCGGTGATCGTCGCGCTTACGTATGTGGAGTCACGTGCTTGCAGCAGGGACACGGATGCCATCCGCAGAGGTTTTCGGGTGGCCGAGTCAAGAACCGTACCAGTGAGTTCACCACTGGCGGGCGGTTTTTGTGCGACTGCTGGTGCCAGCACCACCAGCAGCAGGAACAATACGCGCTTAAATGCCTCCACCACCGGGTCCCATTTTCTGGTGAAAATCGGCCATTGCTTTCTGGCGGATATCTGTCAGTTCCTCTGGCTTTACAGTTTCGGCCTGGATGTCCGGCATGACCGATACAGCTTCAACCTTGCCCAGGCTCACCTTCGTTGCCCGGAATTGCTCACGGCTGCCTTCGATGAGCAATGCAACTCCTTTCTCCGGCGTAAGGGCTGGGACAGGTGCGTATCGGATCGGCAATTCGGTCGTAAACCACACAGTGTAGGGTTCGTTGTGATAGGTGACTATCGCTTTCTGGCATATATACCCTGCAATTTTCTTTGTCTGCTGCGTGAGTTGCCATCCACCGATCGGTTCGATGGGTGCTTCGCTTTTGTAAGTACGGGCCTCTTTTTCTGTGCCGACGGTCACGAACGTCAGGATTTTTTGCGCCGCAATGTCGGTGACCAGATATTCTTCAAATGGACGTCCGGCGTTGCTCATTTGCGGGACCCCGCCCGGTTCCATCATCACTCTTTTCATCATGTTTTCTTCGTCACGGTTTTCGCGTACAAAATTCCCGGCAAACAGCACTTTCTGCCCAATGGTGCGTGTGTCGGGAACGTCAGTCGGGAAGTTGGGATCGCCCTGTTTTACCTCCTCGCCGTTGACCATGAAGCGTAATCTCGATTGGTCGATCTTGCGTACGACTTCGTAATTGATTTGCCCGGAGGCTTGTGCGAGGATGTCGGAGTTCGCCGCAAAGAGCAGCGTGATGATTAAAAGAAGCTTTTTCATAATGTCGCCTGAGTTTTGATTTGACGTATCAAAGGTCAGTCGACGGTTTGTAAGGTACTGCTATTTAATGTTAAGTAGTGTTAAGACCCTGATCACGGCAGAGTTCAAAACACAGCCCAAGTCCTTTCGTCAGGCCGTAAACTAAAAAACATCGCATTCCATCAGGTGTTGGCCCGAAGGTTGCGTATATTGGTTGAACTATATTATACTCAGCAACCATCTGTTTACTAATGGTTTATAACCTCTACTTCAAATTATTTCTGTTTATTATCTTTTTCCTGTCGAGTTTATGGATTTATAGGGGGTATATCAGGAACCCAACCCGTGAGCTTTCCGGAAAAAATGTAACAGTGATTATTGCTATCATACTTCTGATGGTGTGGCTCGTCAGGCTGCCGTTTTTGCGCGAAAAGGAGTATGATATCGACACTAGCACCTGGCTAAGCGCGGTGATCGCTATCAATCACTACCCCGACAAGCTTTGGACTTTACTCAATTACACCGATGCGCGGCCGCTCACCGTATTTCCATTACTAGCCGGTTCGTGGGTGGGAATGCCGGTCAATTACAGTAGTGCCGAAATTATCGGTTTGCTTCTCTGGACCGGTACGGTTCTATTACTCTACCAGATATGTAAAATGTTCGCCGGCAGGAATCTCAGTCTCGTCGTGACTTCGAGCCTGGCCTTTTTTTTGGCTACCTTCTGCCATATTTTCGCAGCCTACAACTCCGAGCATAGCAGCATTTTTTTGGTGACGGCGGGCGTCGCATTGTTCTTTTTATATGTTTACAGGCGATGGACAAGTCCGGTAGTCGCCGCGTCGACGGGTATATTGCTTGGAAGCCTCATTTACGCCAAGTTTCAAAATGCCCCCATGGGATTACTCACTGGGGCATTTTTGTTGCTGAGCATGGCCCGGCGAAAAGATTGGCGGAATATGGCTGCATTGTTTCTGGGTTGCCTTTTGCCGACCGTTCTGGTGAATGTATTTTATGGTCTCCGTGGGAAGGTGGATGTATTCTGGAATAATTACTTCTGGAATTATTTTTACTATTCATTCACCACGCAATTTTCATCCATGCCTATGGCCGAGCGGTTCAACCCTGTCCGCATCATCCGTTTTTTCTTCTATGCAACCAGTTCCGGTATTTACGCATTGACGCTTTTTGCATTGGCCATTGCTTTGCCGCTTTTATCTTTTAAAAAATGGCGGTTTGAGGTCACGAATAACTGGTTGCCATTTCTGTTCTCGTTTTTGTTGCTTTTGCTCAGCATATATGCGGTGTTGCAGTCGGGCAACAATTTTGAGCACTATAAACTTTTCCTGTTTGTTCCGCTGTTGATTTTCAACGCATTATTTCTTTCGATTGCTGAACCTTCGATACGGAAATACGCGGTGGGATTTCTTTTGCTGGGAAGCGTTTTACAAACCGCAGTCAGTTTGAAATACCTCAATCCCGACATTGCATACGACAGACGATCCGAGACTGACCGAAAAGTGGTAGGACACATTATGCGGCACTCGCGGTCGACCGACCCTGTGGTGGTCTGGGGCTGGCGTGATGGCCTGTTGGTAAGCTCTCAACGCCCAATGGGTTACCGCGACGTTCATACTTTTCATTTTTCGATGAAATCGCCACTCATTCCGAACTGGACCGAGGATTTCCTGGAAGATATGGAAGAAAACAAACCGAAAATCTTCGTCGAAGCCATGATCAGGGACTATTCGGAACGAGGCCACTTGTTTTTACCGCACGATAAAGTGCCGGTAGTCCGTGAATATGTGCGGAAACATTACCGCTTCATTCGGGATATGGACGGTGTGAAGATCTTCCATCGCAAGGAAAATCCCTCGATTTCTCTTTTACCTAGAACGGCTTATTAATCAATGCTATTTAGTGTTAAATAGTGTTAAACCGCCGGAAATCGTCCGTGCGGAAAGTTAGCTTTGTGGTATGATGAACCGCCGTATCCGTTCGATTTTCTGGCTGATGACTATCTGCATTGTTGCTATCAACGCATTTCAGGGATATTGGCTTTGGACGACTTACGAGCTCAACCGTCAGCAGTTCGGTAATATCGTGCAGGATGCTTTATTTGGTGTTATCGAAGAGCATCAGGTTGAAAGTGCAAGCAGGCTGCTCGGGAAGCGCAGCCCCGGGCAGCCCCACAAAGGCATTCGGGTGGTGAGCCGGTTGGGTACCAGCGGTGCCGGATCGCGTTTCTATTATAAATTTAACAATGACAGCGCGGTTGTAGCGCCGGCCGACACGCTTGCTCGCCGCATTTCCCGCTTTGTTGTACAAGAGTGGACGGACGGCGAGCGGGTGGATTTGCGGAAGATCTATGCTGCCTATCGGGCGGAATTGTCGAGGAGAAACATTGACGCAGCTTTTTTGATTGATACCCTATATATTCTTCCCGAACCAGGGTCTGACAACATGATCGTTTTTAACGGTTTGAGAAAGCAAAGCGGTGACCGTTTCAAAACCCTGCCACTGCCCATTAATCCTATCCGGCATTTGTTCGTGCAAGCTACTTTCGAAACGCCTGTCCCTTATTTGCTGAGGCGAATGGGATGGCTGCTAGGCTGTTCCATGATGCTTTTGTTATTGACCACCTGCTGCTTCGTATTCATGCTTCGGACGATTCTCCGACAGAAAAAGCTCTCCGACATCAAGAACGATTTCATCAACAACATGACCCATGAGCTCAAAACGCCGATTTCGACGGTAACCGCAGCCGTTGACGCCATGCTGCATTTCGGCGCTTTGAATGATCCGCGTAAAAGCGAGGAGTATCTCCGTATTTCGCAGAATAACCTGCAAAGACTGTCGGATCTCGTTGAGAAAGTGTTGAACCTGGCTGTTGAAGAAAAGCAGGAACTGGAATTCCAGAAGGAGCCGGTCGGCCTGGCAGAAATGGTGAGCGACCTGGCGGCAAATCACAGGATCAAAGCTGCCAAGACCGTGATTTTTAATATGCATATTCCATTTGGGACCACGGTGCAGGTAGACAGGATGCATTTTGGCAATGTGCTCAATAACCTCATCGACAATGCGATCAAATACTCCTATGAACGTGTAACGATTTCGTTCGATTTCCGGCAGGAACCGGAGGGCTGGCAATTGACTGTTACCGATAATGGTATTGGAATTCCAAAAACGTATCAGGCATCGGTTTTCGATCGCTTTTTCCGTGTCCCAACGGGTGATTTGCATCAGGTAAAAGGGTTTGGTTTGGGGCTTGCCTATGTACGGCAAGTGGTCGAAAAACATGGTGGGAGCATTAGTCTGGCGAGCGAGCCGGGCAAGGGGAGTGCTTTTGTATTAAAATTCTGAAAAATGGCCACGGTATTATTGATCGAAGACGAAACTGCGCTGGGAATGATCGTGAAAGATAGCCTGATTTTCAGAGGGTTTGAAGTGCTTTATGCTGATAATGGTGTAGAGGGGCTCCAACAGTTTCGCCGACATCAGCCCGATATTGTCGTGGCCGATATCATGATGCCCGATATGGATGGATTCACCATGGCCGAACATATTCGCCGTGAAGACCCAAATGTTCCGATCATGTTCCTGACGGCGCGTTCGCAAACAGCCGACGTCGTGCGGGGGTTCGAACTGGGTGGAAACGATTACCTCAAAAAGCCATTCAGCCTCGACGAACTGATCGTGCGGATCAATGCGCTCCTCCGTGCCGGAGCGTCGCTGGCTAATACGAACGGAACCTTGAAAATAGGCCGTTACTTGTTCGACCCCGCGAAACAAAAGCTCACCGTCGAAGACCGTGAAGTTACATTATCGCATCGCGAAGCCGAGCTGCTCCGAAGGCTCTACCAGCAACGGAACCAGGTACTCGGCCGCAGCGAAATCCTGACCGAACTCTGGGGCGACGATTCCTTCTTTAATGGTCGCAGCCTCGACGTATTCATCACCAAACTCCGTCGCTACCTCCGGGAAGATTCTAAGGTTCAGATTATTAATATCCGGGGAAGAGGGTATAAGCTGGTGCTTTGAGTTCGGCGTTGACCAACGCTGGCGGCAGTTTAGGGCGTTAAAAGCTCATTTCGACGAGGCCGGTTTGCCCGGTTTCGGGAATACCTGGTGGGTATTGGCCCATTCGTGCCAAAGACTTGCCAGGCGTTTAACTTTATCGGAATGCTGTTCAGCGAGGTTTGTCGTTTCAGAGCGGTCGGTCGAAAGATCATATAACTGCCAGGCCGAGTCTGAGGCCGGGGAGACCAGTTTCCAGTTGCCTTGTCTGGCATAGCGTGCCCCGAAATGCTCATTGAAGAGCATAGGATGGCCTTTTGAAGGGTTGTTGCCAAAAGAAGTGACAATGCTCGCACCGGTTGTCGGTTTAATAGGCTTGTTGTTGAACTGCTTTGGATATACCGCACCCGAAAGCTCGCAGAATGTCGCCATCAAATCCATCACATGGCCGGTATGGTCGCTGAAACCTCCTTTTTTAGCCGTAATGCCTTTTGGCCAAAAAGCGATCATCGGCGTGTTGACCCCGCCTTCGAATGACTCGGCCTTGGCATAGCGGTAGGGCGTGTTTGCAACGCTGGCCCAGCGCGCACCAATGGACGCGTAGCTGGTTTGTGGTCCCGGCATTACCTGTTTTTCTGTAGCATAAACTATTTTCTGTCCATCGCGTGTCTCGCTGGGGCGGTCGAAGCCCGGGCCATATTTTGCGCAGTTTTCGGGGCTGGCTCCATTGTCAGTCAGAAAGAGGATTAACGTATTGTCCAGTTCACCGGTTTGTTTCAAAGCATGGATGATCCGTCCGATGCCTTGGTCCATCCGATCGATCATCGCAGCGTGGACGGCCATCGCCATCGCGTCCCACTCACGGTCGGGATTGTCCTCCCATTTCGGGGCACTCGCGGGTGTTTCGGGTAGTTTTGTGGTTTTCGGGTCGATCAATCCCATTTGACCATCCTTTCATAACGCCTTTTGCGGATTGCCTCCCAGCCGCCTTTGTAAGTGTCTTTGTACTTTTCTATATCTTCCGGCTTCGCTTGTAACGGCCAGTGCGGAGCATTTTGCGCCACGTAAAGAAAAAATGGTTTCTCCGATTTCGCGTATTCGCTGATGTACGCCACGGTCGTGTCATTAATGGCGTCGGTGTGGTAATAGTCTTTTGGGACACTTTTCACAGGTTCCTTCCCATTTACGAGACTGAATGGATCGAAAAAATCCACCACCCCCCATATTGTCCCGAAAAACCTGTCGAAGCCCCGGCTTGTCGGATATTGTTCAATAGGCGAAAAGGGCCCGAAATCTTTCTGATGGTTCAGCCATGCAAGTTGGTCTTGTGCGTTCTTTTGGGTAAGTGTGTTGGAAACGTGCCATTTGCCCACCATGCCGGTCCGGTACCCGGCCGTTTTAAGCACTTCGGCCAATGTCACGGTATTTTCAGTAATATGGCCCTGATAACCCGGCTGGTTCTCCGCTTCAGTCATTTTGCCAATGCCCGCCTGCTGGTTATACAGGCCTGTGAGCAGCGATGCGCGCGTAGGACAGCAACGTGAAGTGTTGTAAAACTGCCGGTAGCGCAAGCCGTTCTGTGCCAGAAAGTCGAGGTTTGGTGTCCGGACCTCACCTCCGTAACAACCCATATCCGAATAACCCATATCATCGGCCAGGATCACGACAATGTTCGGGCGTTTGGCAGCCTTCGGTGTTCCCGGATCATTTCCGGTGTTCAATGCGACAAGGCCGAAGCTGGTCAGCACGGCTAATGCAAGCAGGGATAGTTTGGTTTTAGACATGAAAGTGATGCATTCTGCGCAGGCCGGTGGTCAACGGTCTACACTTATATTTCCGGCGCGGCTATTTCCGTAGCAATATAACCCCGAAAAGCTAATAGTCGCGATTGATGGTGCCGGATACTTACACGAACATTCATCGCTTTACAAACCTAGACGACCATAACGACATCGAAAAAGGTCTCGCTATCCGGATGACGTAAGTTCCGGGCAAGAGTGAGCCAATTTTCAAATTGATATGATCCTGCTGAGGGGGCGTTTGCTGTAAAGCAATGCGGCCACTATGATCAAAAATCGAGATATGCAGATCGCCGTGACGCTTGTCACCCGATAAATAAAGCACATCGCTCGCCGGATTGGCATACAATGCAAACCCGGCATGATCAGCCTGCTGAACGTAAATAATAAGAAAGAGGCTAAATGTCCCATCGTAATCGACTTGTTTAAGGCGGAAATAGGTATGTTCGTAAGGCGATATATCCACTGCATCGTAGGTCTTCTGCCCGTAAACCGTACCCGACCCTTCGATTTTCGTAATGGTTGTGAAACGAATGCCACCGGATGATTTTTGTACTTCAAAATAGCTGTTAAGTAACCACAACAGGACACTGAGGCCATATTACTAGACAGCCATGCAATGAGTGTCGAAATAAATAGAATCCATCTCATAGTGATTTAGGATATAGAATGATGACACAAAACTATCTTTGCAAATGCATTCTCTACCAGTCAATTGAGTAGTCTGCTTGTTTATTGCGTAGCTGGCGGCGATACCAGGCTGTCGGAGAAAATCTGGAATTTTACTAACTTATAACTCCATTCGACAAAACTAATATGGCTGCGATAAAACCCAGTTCAATCGATGAATACATTGCAGGCTTTCCGGAAGAAGTCCGGGGGGTATTACAAGAAATCCGCGCGACGATCAGGCAAGTGGCTCCCGATGCCGAAGAGGTGATTTCCTATGATATGCCGACGTTCAACCTGAACGGGGCCTATCTCATCTATTTCGCAGGATGGAAGAAGCATGTGGCACTTTATCCGGTCACTGAAAAGATCTTTGAAGCACTTTCAACAGAACTTGAGGCGTACAATGGCACAAAGAGTTCGGTACATTTCCCATTAAGCAAGCCGATGCCGCTGGACTTGATCAAAAAAATTACCAAACTGCGCGTGGCAGAAAATCAAATGGCGGCAAAGAAATAGAGTAAGGGGGTAACGGTGATTTTCAGGAGTATTTTTTCAAAATCTCTTCAATCCGCGCATCCGGAACCAGGTCGGTGACGGCCAACAATTCCACCCGTGCGTAATCGGGGTGGCTGGTATTAATCACATAGTTGAATGCTTCCGGCATCACGGCCGAAGGGACTTTCAATACAGGCGATTTACCAGCATTGAACCACTTGTCACCTAGCGGCTGGCATTGCGAGTAATCGTTGGGATCACGCCATCCGGTTTCAAGGCTAGTCATCGCGACGGACTCGATGAGCACGTCGTCAGGTATCTGAATGAGCATGATTTTGAAATCGGTATTGAATCCGACACCCTGCCTTCGCACCATGTTTTCCATAAACGCGAGGGGAATTGATTCGGATGTGTAAATGACCTTGTTACCCGTACTGTTCCATCGCCCGCGCATGCCTGATGCGAATAAGGTGTTGGCATATAGCTTGTGAACGATGCGGGCTACCAGCATATTTATGCAGGATAACCTTCGGCCAGCTTATCGAGCTCTTCGCTCAAAAAATCCACACCGCCACCGGTCGTCAGCCACTCAGCAGGCCTCTCAGCCGAATTCCAAAACGGCTTTTGCAGCCAGTAATTGAATTCATCGATTGAGCCCAAAAGCTCTTCTCCTTTCTTAAACAGCGCAATGAGCTTCAAAAGGTGCTCGCCATATAGCGGCTCCAGTGTTTTTTGCGCATCCTTATAATTGCTGATGGTACGCGCAGAAACATTCATAATCGCCGCAAGCCGCTTTTCCGGCATTTTGATCGCCCCAGCGAAATCATAGAAAACCTTTGTGTTCAAACCTTTGCGGGCAGAGCGCACGATGGCAAAGTTGCTGTCCATGTCAATGTCTTTAAATTTGGATTTTAAAGCCAAACCGGGCTGGAGGGCAAGGGCTTTCATAACAAAGGAGATTGAGTACATCAAATTTAGGAATTTTTTCAAAACAATAATCGAATTTTTTCCTCTTTTTTTCATGAATTCCAGGAAAATTACCATCAGTATAAATCCGGTATGCCACTCCTTTATTCCTCAAATTTTGGTGCAGAAATTCCTAAACAGATGAATATGATAAGGTTGACCCACATCCTCTTACCGCTGGCGCTCGCAATGATGACGATCCCCGTGCATGAGTCCATTGCGCAGCAGGCCAAAACCACACAAACCACCGAAAAATTTGATCGCGACTATGCGCTGGAAGCCACCATGCTCGGCTTTTTCGCCAAAGACGGTGCCAGAAACCCGACATTGAAAGCCAACAAAGGCGACCGTGTCCGGATCACGATCACGAACGGCGAGCTAATGACCCACGATATTGCCCTCGAAAAGCTAGGCATCAAAAGCAAGGTGATTATCGAGAAAGGGACCAGCACAAGCATTACATTCAAAGCGGAGCAAACTGACACTTACTTCTGCTCTGTACCCGGGCACCGGGCTGCCGGTATGGTAGGCAGTTTTGAGGTAGTAGAAGGGGTGATTTCCGATGAAACGGTAGCAGGACAAGTGCCGGTGAAGGATGGTCAGCCGCTCAACTTCGGTTTTGAAACGGGCGATCTGAAAAACTGGACTGCCACTGGCGATGCATTTACCAACGCGCTGTTCAGCTCCGATCCTTCGCCTGTTCATGAGAAGGAAATGCACATTGGTTACGAAGGGAAGTACTTTCTGAGTAGCGGAGGCACGCTCAATTACAAACAAACCGGCACGCTCACTTCTGTGCCATTTCAGGTAACTCAGCCTTTTGCCGCATTCCGTGTTTCGGGTGGAGCTTTGCAGGATACGCGGGTGGAGCTTGTCACAGTGGCTGATAACAAGGTCATTTACCATATTACCGGCCAGGGTAGGGCCACTTTGCAACCGGCGGTGGTTGATTTACAACCATATTTAAACAAAGAGATTTTTATCAGGATTGTCGATAATGAGACTGGTATTTCGCAAATCCCTTACATTCCCAACGATAAATGGGGGCATATCAACTTCGACGATTTTCGCTTTTATCCGAGCCGCCCCGATTTTCCTAATGAGCTGAAACAAAAGGATATCATCATTCTTCCTCCCCTCGACCCGGTTCTCAATGCAGGGTTATCGGGTACTGAGGCGGCCCGGGCGATGACGCCGCCACAGGGCTTCAAAATCAGCCTCGCAGCAGCGGAACCGGACATTATCCGGCCAATCAGCTTTACAATTGATTCTCGTGGAAGATTGTGGGTAGTAGAAGGCCATACCTATCCGGTACGCGCCCCGGAAGGTCAGGGCAAGGACAAGATCCTGATATTTGAAGACACCAACGGCGACGGCACGCTCGATAAGCGCAAAGTATTTGCCGAAGGTCTTAACCTTATCAGCGGCATTGAAGTGGGAATGGGCGGCGTATGGCTTGGCTCAGCGCCTCATTTACTTTTTATCCCAGCCGATTTCAAAAACGACAAACCTGCCGGACCGCCGCAGATCCTGCTCGACGGCTGGGGCCTCGAAGACACGCACGAGGTGCTCAACAACCTCCGCTGGGGCCCGGATGGCTGGCTCTACGGAACGCATGGCGTGTTTACCCATTCTAATGTAGGCAAACCAGGCGCCCCCGACTCCGAGCGGACGAAGATTAATGCCGGTGTGTGGCGTTACCATCCGACTGCCCACAAATTCGAGGTATTTGCCGAAGGGTCCAGCAACCCCTGGGGAATAGATTTTAACGACTATGGACATCCATTTATCACGGTTTGTGTCATCCCGCACATGTACCACATCATCCAGGGCGCGCGCTATCAGCGCCAGGCCGGTAAACATTTCAATCCGTACACCTATGATGATATTAAAACCATTGCCGATCACGTGCATTGGGTAGGCGAGCGGGGCCCGCATGCGGGTAATTTCCGTTCGGCATCCGCGGGAGGAGGCCATGCGCATGCAGGAGCGATGATTTACCTGGGTAACAGCTGGCCGAAAGAGTATCGTAATGATATTTTTATGAACAACATCAACGGTGCCCGCCTGAATACCGACCATCTGACGCGCTCGGGTTCGGGCTACGAAGCCACACACAAGAACGACTTCATGGCCATGAACGACTCATGGTCGCAATGGCTGAACTTCAAGTATGATGCGAGCGGTTCGGTATGGGCGATCGACTGGTACGACAAGAACCAATGCCACAGCCCGAATCCCGACGTTCATAACAAGACCATGGGGCGCATTTTCAAAATAACCCACAGTAACGACAAATGGGTGCAAGTCGATTTGTCGAAGGCGTCAGATATGGAGCTGGTTAATTACCAGTTGAACGCTAACGAATGGTACGTCCGCCAGGCACGCACAATCTTGCAGGAGCGCGGCCCCAATAAGAAGGTGCATAAGGCATTGAAAGAAATTTTAGCTAAAAACCCGGATGAAACACGGAAACTGCGGGCGCTCTGGACTTTGCATGTAACCAAAGGCCTGACAGAAAAAGAACTTGCAGATCTGCTTTCCAGCGACAGCGAGTACATTCGCAGCTGGTCTGTGCAGCTTTTGACCGAAAATAAATCCGTTTCTCCGGAAACACTGGGGAAATTCGCAGAAATGGCGCAAAAGGATAATTCCAAGCTGGTACGGCTGTACCTGACTTCCGGAATGCTCCGCTTAGATCCCGCGCAACGCTGGGAGGTGCTCGATGCATTGGTGCAGAAAGACGAAGACAAGGACGATCATAACCTGCCGCTCTTGGAGTGGTACGCTGCTGAACCATTAGCGCCGATAGACGCCAGACGTGCATTGCAATTGGCGGAAAAATCGAAGTTCCCTAAAATGCTACCCTATATGATTCAGCGCGTGGAAGCGATCGGCACCGAGGACTCCAAAAAAGTGCTTAAAGATTACAGCAACAAAGTGGGAAAAGCTGAAAATCCGCATGAACAGCATGGAACTGGCACTGCCATGAATCACTGATATGGAAAAGGGCTTCATTAGGAAGCCCTTTTTACAACGTTGAGTAAAGCAATTGAAGTATTTCTACAAATATAAATGAAGTAGTTCGTCCTAAAATATGACATTTGTCATGTTTTAGGAATTTACGAAGAATTGAATAAAATCTAATTGTGATTTTCGTAACTATCAGACAATCACAAGAAATTATAATTTTTGCTTGGAATATTTCTGGTTATAGCCGATATGGCGGATGCAGATAGAATAATTATTTCCCTTTCTTCTTATCCTTTTTATTGTTCTTCTTTTTATCATCGTCGTTCTTATCATCATCCTTGGAGAAGATCTTTTGAAGAAAGGTCTTCTTCTCTTTTTTGTCTTCCTTCACCGAAGCAATGCTGATCTCGTTATCAATGGACGGTTGAATAGCATGGATGAAAGCGTTTTGAAGGATGTTCGTAATCGCTAGCCAGATATTGGTTTTGGGATTGTCCAGCCTGCCCTGAAAAGGCACCTTGGTAGCTACCTGATCTTTTGATCTGTTCTCAAAAAGCTTACCTGCCCCTCCGGCAACCGCTTCCCAAAGCTTCCGGAACAGGTTATCGTCCCGGTCTTCTTTCCCAAGGACGTCCAGGTCTTTAATTACCGGTTTTACATATCCTTTAAATGCCTCATCTTTGGCAGCTACCTCTGTATAAAGGCCGAAGCGCCCTTTATTGACATCTATCTTGGCATAGGCCTGGAGAAAGTCATTAAGCTTCACCAAATTAGTATTTTTAAGTTCCGCGCTCATATCAAAAGTAGGGGAAGCGGCTAGCGGATTGAGCTTGGCGTCGAAGCGTAATTTGCCTTCGTACACATCTGCGGTCGCATGAATGTTTGCGGGCAGGACTGTCGTCGAGTCGTAGCTGTTCTTCAGGTTTTGGGCGACCAAATGCAGATTGGTCATCGCTATGTCCACATTCGGCGTGGACCCAAAATCCTTATACTGGATTTTCCCGTCGCGTAGTTCGCAGCGGTTGATACTCAGTGGCATAAACTTGTCGAGCACCTGCCGGAAATCCGCCGAGTCCCTTACAATTTCCTTTGGTTCGACTTTATCTTTGGTAAATAACAAATACGGCCCCTGAAGCACAAGTTCACCTACAATAGAACCTTTTAGCAAAGCCTTCCATTCGACAGAGAGGTCAATCGTTTTGGACGCAAAAAACGGTGTTCGCTTGCTTGATACGGTGTCTTTTTTATCAATATAAATGCTGTCTATCTTGTAAGCGCCGCGGATAATGGCGAGGTCAATGTCTTTGATGTGTCCATAATAACCATTCATATTTGCCAGGCTGCGGTTGGCGAAATGCAGGATTACGTAAGGCAACACCAATCGGATAACAACTATGGCTATCAGAATGCCGATCAGGATTTTGGCTGTACGTTTTTTTCTGGAATATGTGCGTGTGGCGGCCATTGGAAGGGTAGTTTACATTCGTGTAAGATCGGTTTTCGACACCTCTATTAAACAATCGTACCAAACCGGATGCCTGCATTTGCCGGCGCAATGATTTTTTTAAAAAAGCCTGCACCTTCGTCCAATACCGCAAGTGCCGTTCCTGCGGTAATACAATCAACGGCTCATTTTCTGTGGAACTAACAGCATCCCGAGGAAATGATGACCGTTTCGACGAGAGCTTATCTTGTGATTTTTCACTTTCCAAAGAACTATTTACAGTTTTCCCTACGCATTAAGCTTTTATTAATGCCCCCGTTAATCCTGCCCGTCTAATTTGCCTGCCGTTGTCGGGTAAGTCCGAAACTGGCATTCACGCCATGCCGGAGCACATAGTCGTCCCGGTTAACCCAAACTTTAATAACCCAAAGCATTAAAAATCCGGGTTCGTGTCCTCTTAACACAAAGGACAAGATCACGTAACCATCTTTCATGAAACGCCTATTCCTAAGCCTGACCCTTTTTCTGTTTATCAATCCAATTTTTGCACAAACATCAGGTTCGTTAAAACTCTGGTATAAAAAGCCAGCCGGGAAAACCTGGACCGACGCGCTGCCTGTCGGAAATGGCCGGCTGGGTGCGATGGTGTATGGCAATCCCGAAAAAGAGGTTCTTAAACTCAACGAATCGACCGTATGGGCAGGTGGCCCGAACCGGAATGATAACCCGAATGCTCTCGCCGCATTACCCGAAGTCCGAAAACTGATTTTTGAAGGCAAACAGAATGATGCCGCCAAGCTCGCGGCAGAGAAAATCGAGTCGAAAACCACCAATGGGATGATGTACCAGCCGGTGGGGAACCTGAATATCGACTTTCCGGGACACGAGAAGTTTACTGACTATTACCGTGAGCTGGATATTGAGAAGGCAGTAACCACGACGTCCTATATTGTGGATGGAGTAAAATATACGCGTCAGGTGATCGCCTCAGTGCCCGATGAGGTCATCGCGATCCGTTTGACGGCCGATAAGCCCGGGAAGCTCACGTTTACTTCATTTTTGAACAGTCCTCAGAAAGGAGAAAGGAGGATGGAGAAAGGAGGGAAGTTGGTTTTTGCGGGTGTTAGTGGAGATAAAGAGGGTGTAAAAGGGCAGGTTGCATTTCAGGCGCATGTGCTGGTGAAACCTGAGGGCGGGCAGTTGAGTGAACGAGACACGTCTTTGACCGTCAAGGGAGCTAATGCAGCTACAATTTACATTTCTATTGCTACGAATTTTATCGATTATAAGACATTGACGGCCAATCCACAGGTAAAAGCCAGTGAATATTTGAGTAAAGCCTCGGTAAGGTCTTTTGACACAATCCTGAAAAGTCACATTACAGCATATCAGCACTATTTCAATCGTGTGAAGCTTGATTTGGGGACATCCGAAGCGGCAAAACGGCCTACGGATGAACGGATCGTCCAATTTGCTTCCGGAAATGATCCGCAGCTGGTTGCATTGTACTTCCAGTTTGGCCGCTACCTGCTGATATCCTCCTCACAGCCGGGCAGCAATGGCATGCCCGCTGGGCAGCCTGCCAATTTACAGGGAATCTGGAACCAGGAAATGAACCCGCCCTGGGGCAGCAAATACACGATCAATATCAACACGGAAATGAATTACTGGCCTGCCGAGGTCACCAATTTGACCGAAATGCACGAGCCGTTGGTCCAGATGGTGAAGGAATTGTCGGTAACCGGTCAGGAAACGGCCAGGGTCATGTATGGTGCAAAAGGCTGGCTGGCACATCATAACACCGATTTATGGCGCATAACCGGTCCGGTCGACCCGATCTTCTACGCCATGTGGCCGATGGGCGGTGCGTGGCTGAGCACGCATTTGTGGGAGAAGTATTGCTATTCGGGAGATAAGATGTTCCTGAAATCGGTGTATCCGGCTTTGAAGGGCTCAGCGCAGTTTTTTGTGGATTTTCTGGTTCCCGAGCCTACACATCAATGGCTGGTGGTTGCACCAGGTATGTCGCCCGAGAATGCGCCCTCCATCCGTCCGAAAACGACGATCGGTGCTGGGAATACCATGGATAATCAGATCGTTTATGACATTTTCACCAGTACAATTCGCGCTGCGGAGGCATTGGGGACCGATGCCGATTTTGTCAAAACGTTGAAAACGAAACGCGAGCAGCTTCCGCCGATGCAGGTTGGGAAATTTGGGCAGTTACAGGAGTGGCTGGAAGACCTGGACAGTCCGGAAGATAAGCACCGCCACATTTCGCATTTGTATGGCTTGTATCCTTCACATCAGCTCTCGGCCTACCGGACTCCTGAGCTTTTCAGCGCGGCCAAAACATCGCTCGAACACCGCGGCGATGTGTCTACGGGCTGGTCAATGGGCTGGAAGGTCAACTGGTGGGCGCGCCTGCTCGATGGAAACCGCGCTTACAAATTGATTACAGACCAGCTTTCACCTGTGGACGCGCCCGGTAAAAAAGGCGGGGGCGGCACCTACACCAATCTTTTTGACGCCCACCCGCCATTTCAGATAGACGGCAACTTTGGATGCACAGCGGGTATCGCTGAAATGCTGATGCAAAGCCACGACGGCGCCATTCACTTGCTTCCGGCCCTCCCTGACAGCTGGAAAGCCGGATCGATCAGCGGCTTACGGGCCCGTGGCGGTTTTGAAATCGTGTCATTGGAATGGAAAGAGGGAAAGGTCTCGAAGCTGGTCATCAAATCCACCTTGGGCGGCAATTGCCGTTTGAGACTATCCAATGCATTGAAAGGAAATGGAATTGTCCTGGCGACCAATGGAAACGCCAACAGCAATCCATTTTACCAAACACTCGACATCCCGAAGCCATTGATTTCACCGGCGGCAAAAATCACTGGTTTGACCTTACCTGAAACGGCCCTTTACGATTTCAAAACCGAAAAAGGCAAGACATACACATTCACCTGGTAACACCCTTTCTAAACCCATCACCATGAATAAGAAGATCTGGATAGCCGGCGCGCTGGCTGTGACGCTCGTTACCTGCCAGGTTTCAAGGCAGAACAGCTCCAAAGACGAAGTGCTGCGCACGACCGATGAGTCGGTGAATGCTATCCCGGCATTTACCGAAAACCCTTCACCCGCACACCTTACGCCCGAGCAAAGTATCAAGACATTTAAATTACCCAAAGGCTATCATCTTGAACTGGTAGCCAGCGAGCCGATGATCCACGAGCCCGTGGCCGTTGCCTGGGATGGCAATGCGCGCATGTATGTGGCCGAACTCAACACGTACATGCAAGATGTAGAAGGTACCAACGAGCATGCACCCACGAGCCGGGTAATGCTGCTCGAAGACACTAATAATGATGGAAAGATGGACAAGAGCTCGGTGTTCATCGATAAAATGCTCCTGCCGCGGATGTTGCTCTGCGTAGGTAATGAATTGCTTGTAAATGAGACGGATACTTATAATGTTTACGGCTATAAGGACACCGATAGAGACGGTGTGGCCGATGTAAAACGTCCCGTTTACACGCCTGATAAAAAAGCACCCGGCAACCTCGAACACCAGCGTAGCGGCTTGGATTGGAACGTCGATAACTGGATTTACGTGGCCGTTGACCCAGTCCGCTTCCGGTATGCCGATGGCATTCTCAAGCCCGACTCTATTCCGAGCGGATCTAATGGGCAATGGGGGCTGACGCACGATAACTTTGGACGGCTGTACTTCTCCTCGGCGGGTGGCGAGGTACCCGCATTGGGTTTCCAGATCAACCCGATTTATGGACGGATGGAGTTTAATGATCAGTATAAGGAAGAATTCAACGAAGTCTGGCCAATTATCAAAACACCCGATGTGGAAGGCGGTCTGAAAAGATTGAAGCCCGATACCACGCTCAACCATTTCACTGCAAGTTGTGGCCAGCTAATTTTTCGTGGCGACCGGCTGCCGGCCGATCTCCGAGGAGACTTGCTGATCAGCGAACCGGTTGGTCGACTCATTCGTCGCGCGAAAGTGATCAACAAAAACGGCAAGATCACTTTGGAAAATGCTTATCAAAATGAAGAGTTTATAGCCTCTACCGACATGAATTTCCGCGCGGTGAACATGTACACCGGCCCCGACGGCTGTCTGTACATTGTGGATATGAACCGCGGTATCATCCAGGAAGGTAACTGGACCGGCCCCAATAGCTATCTCCGTCCGCAGATCAAGCGGTTTGGTCTGGATAAAAATATCCAGCACGGACGCATTTACCGCCTCGTACACGACGGCATGGCTCCCGGGCCCAAGCCCCAAATGCTCGACGAAAGCCCCAGGACATTAGCAGGTTATCTCGGCCATTCCAACGGCTGGTGGCGGGACAATGCGCAGAAGGAGCTCATTATCCGCAATGACCAATCGATTGTGCCACTTTTAAAAGCAATAGCCGCCGGTAAAAGCAACGATGCGATCAAAGAACCATCGGCATTGGCGCGGTTGCATGCGTTGTGGACGCTGGAAGGGTTGGGAGCTTTGGATCAAAACAGCATTGCCTCAGCATTGAAAGACGGTGATTTCGAAATCCGCAAAGCCGCCGTGCGTATGACGGAGCCGTTCCTGAAAAAAGACGATGCGATGATTGAAAACCTGGCCGCTCTGAAATCCGACGCGGTTGCAGACGTTCGTATGCAACTGATATTTTCATTGGCACAAAGCAAGTCGCCGAAAGCAAAGGCCTTGGCCGATGATATTGTCAAACAATCGGCAGGAGTAGAGGTGCTGGCCCGTGCACAACGAAGTGTTGAGAAAAATGAGGATGCCAAGAAATTCGGGACGAAACTGGGCCGGTTGGATGCGCCGGACCGCACGCTGGTGATGAATGGCTCGGTGATTTATAAATCTCTTTGCGCGACCTGTCATGGTGCGGATGGAAGGGGATTAGTTAGTAAAACGGCACCACCACTTGCCGGTTCGCGGCGTTTGAACAGGAACAATACCAATGCATCCGTCCGTATTCTGCTGCATGGCCTATCGGGACCTATTGAAGGCAATACCTATCCGACGGAGATGCCGTCGATGAAAGATAACGACGACGAATGGATTGCGTCGGTACTGAGTTATGTACGCTTCGAATTCACGAACTCTCCACCCGTACGCCCCGCAGATGTGAAAACGATCCGGGAACAAACGGCATCGCGTGACAAGGCCTATACGCTTGATGAACTATCGATCCAATAACTGATTCTTTAAACCGAAACTTGAAATTAATGGTAAGCAAGCAGTTTTTGCGGCCTGCGCTTTGGAGAAAGGGCATTGGCATGTCGGTGGGCGCAGTATGTGTAGCGATGATGCTGGGCAATGGTTTTTCAGCCCCGGATCAGCCAGGCCCCGGCTCAGACTGGCCGAATTATGGCGGTAACAAGGCTGGGAACCGTTATTCGCCACTGGATCAGATTAATCTCGGCAATGTGGGGCAGTTGCAGGTCGCCTGGATGTACGATGCTTCCGAAAAGCCTGATCCCGCCAATCCTGGCAGGCAGCGTAACCGTGCTATCCAGTGCCAGCCCATCGTGGTGAATGGTGTGCTTTATGGCACGACGCCAGAATTAAAGCTCTTTGCTTTGAAAGCCGGTACGGGTGAGCAACTTTGGAAATTTGAGCCGTATAGAGATGATCGGCTCAATTCGAACCGGGGCGTAGTGTATTGGGAAAATGGTGATGACAAACGTATACTTTACACAGTTGGGTCGAGTTTGTATGCGGTGAATGCGGCAACAGGCGAGATCATTAAAAGTTTTGGAAAGGAAGGTCGGGTGGATATTCATGCCGGTTTGCAGACCGGCATGGACCATGATATAAGCAAGCTTTCGGTGAATGCGACGAGCCCGGGTATCGTTTTTAAAAATACATTCATCCTCGGCTCGGCGGTTTCCGAATCCGGAGATGCAGCGCCAGGGCATATTCGGGCATTTGACGTGGTAACCGGGACATTGAAATGGGTTTTTCATACGATCCCGCAACCGGGCGAATATGGTTATGACACCTGGCCCAAGAATGCTTACAAAAAAATTGGCGCGACCAACAATTGGAGCGGCATGAGCCTGGACGAAAAGCGCGGTGTCGTCTATTTCGGAACGGGCTCTCCCGCTTCGGATTTCTACGGTGGTGATCGAGAAGGCAGCAACCTGTTTGCCAACTGCATTATGGCCCTGGATGCGGAAACGGGCAAGCGAAATTGGCATTACCAGACCATTCACCACGACCTTTGGGACCGCGACCACCCGAGCCCGCCGAACCTGACTACCATTACTCATAATGGCAAACGCATTGATGTTGTTGTTCAAAGCACGAAGGATGGCCTTGTTTATGTGCTCGACCGCGATAAAGGCACCTCCATTTTTCCTGTCGAGGAACGAAAAGTGCCGGTTAATGGCCTCCCCGGGGAGCATCCTTTTCCTACACAAAAATTTCCACTAAAACCGGCACCGCTTTCAAGGCAAGTTTACACGGAAGCGGACATTACAGACCTCTCGCCCGAGGCACACGCCTACGTGAAGGAGCGTTACAACAAGATAAAAACAGACCATAAATTCACTCCGCCGAATACTACGGGCACATTACTGTTCGGTTACAGCGGCGGTGCAGAATGGGGTGGTAACGCAGTCGATCCTGATGGTGTATTTTACCAAAATGTAAATGAGGAACCCTGGGAGCTGATTATGGCCGATGCCGCGCAGAAGAAATCCGAAGCGCCCCGGACATTGGGTAACTCGCTTTACCTTACCAATTGCGCGGCTTGCCATGGTCAGGACCGCAAAGGCAGCGGCCCGGAACTGCCGGGATTGGTCGATATTGGTAAAAAACTAAATCCTGTGCAGATTAAAGGCATTCTCAAAACCGGTAGCGGTAGAATGCCATCTTTCGGGCATTTGTCGGACAAGGAGCATGATGCACTGGTCGATTTTCTTTTGAACCGCGAAAAAGCAGGGTCGGCATCGGTTAAAACGGCTGATGCGACTGCCAAGCCTGCTTCAAAGGACGGCTTCCCATATATGCCGGCCTATGTGAGTAAAACCTGGCAGCGTTTCACCGATCAAAATGGGTATCCGGGTATCAAACCACCGTGGGGCACATTAAATGCCATTGACCTGAACACGGGCGAATATCTCTGGCGCGTGCCGCTCGGCGAATATCCCGAGCTTACTAAAAAAGGCATTCCCATTACCGGAACAGATAGCTATGGCGGTCCGCTCGCAACTGCCGGAGGATTAGTATTCATTGCCGGTACCAAAGACGAAAAGATCCGCGCATTCGATAAAAAGACGGGTAAAACCGTTTGGGAATATCAATTACCTGCCGGTGGGTTCGCGACGCCGATCAGTTACCAGATCGATGGCAAACAGTACATCGTGATCGCGGCCGGCGGCGGACGGGGCCAGAAGATCGGAGGGAATTACATTGCTTTTGCATTAAAATAAACACTAAACCTGTACATGATGAACAAGAAAGAAAATTCCACCGAAAACAGCCGCCGGAATGCGATGAAAATGCTCGCAGCAGGTTCCACGGCTGGGCTCCTGTCACTCTTCGATAGCCCCCAGGCCCGAGCCGAACGCTATGTGACGCCCCAATATGCCCGAGGAGCAGCGCCGGTGACAATAAAAAAAGTAAGAGCCATTACCACCGCGCCTGGCGGAGCTAATCTGGTGATCGTGAAAGTGGAAACTTCCGAGCCCGGTCTTTACGGATTAGGCTGCGCGACGTTCACGCAGCGGGCGAAAGTGGTGATTCCCGCAATAGATATTTACCTGGATGAGTTTTGTGTGGGTAAGGACGTCGATAACATAGAAGATATGTGGCAGTCGGCATATGTGAGCTCGTATTGGCGCAATGATGCCGTACTGAACAACGCATTGTCGGGTCTTGATCAGGCACTTTGGGATATCAAAGGAAAACGCGCTAATGTGCCGGTCCACCAGCTCCTGGGCGGGAAAGCGCGCATTGCGGTGGATACGTACACCCACGCGAGCGGCCCCACACCAGAAGCCATTGCCGATAAGGTGCAGCAATATATGTCAGAAGGCTTCAGGCATGTCCGCATTCAGCAGGGCGGCTATGGCGGGGTAGGGGCCATGGACGAGATCAAGCCCGATTTCAAAGCGGCTGGTTTTGGCCGGTCTACCGACGATTTCAGCGACCAGCGCACGTATCTGAAACGCGTTCCCAAGATGTTTGAAATGGTGCGTAAAAGATGTGGGGAGGATATCGAGCTGCTCCACGACATGCACGAGCTCGTAGAGCCGATGGACGCCATTAATATGATCAAAGGCCTGGAAGAATATCGCCCTTACTTCATCGAAGACCCCTTTTCACCCGAAAATATGGGCTGGTTCAAACAGCTCCGCCAAAGTACTACAGTGCCGATCGCCATGGGCGAGCTTTTTAACAATATCAACGAGTTCCGCGACCCGATGGCCAATCAGCTTTTCGACTACATCCGCTGCCACATTTCGCAGATCGGTGGCATTACGCCAGCCATGAAAGTGGCGCGCCTCGGGGAATGGTTCAATGTGAAAACGGCGTGGCATGGACCCGGTGATACTTCGCCGGTAGGACATTCGGCCAACAACAATATCGATATTGCGGTGTGGAATTTCGGAATCCAGGAATCGCAGCGTTTCAGCGAAAAAGTACAGGAGGTTTTTCCGGGTTGCCCGACTATCAAGAATGGCTACTATTATGTGAACGAAACGCCGGGGCTCGGGATCGACATCAACGAAAAAGAGGCGGCCAAATACCCGATTGGAACCAAGTCGCGCTGGACGGTACGGAAGAGCGACGGGACCCTTTTAAAACCTTGATAATCAGCTTTTAAAAGTTTATGGCCAATTTTTTATTGAAATTGTTTAAAAAATCGGGCGAAAACGGGGTCTGTTAATGCTTTGTTAAGCTTTTTTTAAGGGTAGGGGTTTAGGTTTGCCGGACTTACAGACTATTTTTCCGGCACCATTTCCTATGAATGACTCAGACTTGTGGAGAAGTTTCCGAAGCGGGGATGAAACGGCCTTTTCAATGCTTTACAAATCGCATATTGAAGTCCTTTACCGATATGGCCATAAACTGACTACTGACACGCAATTAGTGGAAGATTCGATCCAGGATATGTTTATCGAGCTCTGGAACAGCCGCAAGCGACTGTCCGACACCGATAGCATCAAATACTATCTTTTCCGGGTGCTGCGCCGCAAGATCACGCAGCACCCGCTCAATCGAAACGTAGCCGGTGCCGGGGCGGAGATATCCGCCTTCGAGCACCGGCTTTTTTCCGCATCCACCGAAAGCGAGCTTATCGACACCGAAAACGAACTGGGCCGCTCGCGTGCGCTCGGTCGCGCACTGACCCAACTGCCGCCGCGCCAGCAGGAAGTTGTAAACCTGCGCTATTACCACGAGTTCAACCATCAGCAGATCGCTGAGATCATGAATATTTCGCTGCAATCGGTGCATAACACGCTGCAAAAATCTATGAAGGGCCTGCGGGAATTGTTATCGGGCTATTCCGAGATTATTTTGACCGCATTAACCTTCCTCATCTTTCATTAATCCCGGTTCGGAATCAGACAAATCCTTTGCCGTCATTTCTAAATGACGGAATGAGTGAAATGGTAGCATTTTAGGCTATTATAATTTTTTCAAAAAAAAATCCCATTTCCTGGGGTAATCCGCCCGGCTTTTCCCCATTTGATGTTTGAGGATGAAAACCAGACTTTTCCATGCATTACGAGTCATTTGAACCTGAGGATTTTGCAACCGATGCATTTTTTTGCAGCTGGGTGCTTCATCCCACTCCCGAAGCGGAGCTGTTCTGGCTCGACTGGCTGCGTAACAATCCTTCCAAAACCCGCGATATCGAGCTGGCCAGGCAAATGGTGTTACTCGCCTCCTCCGATGAAGGCGCGATGCCCGGTTCTGAAACAATCGAGCGGATTTGGCAGGGTATTGAGGATGGCAAAAGCAGAAAGACCGTCATGTTCGGAAACCGGGTGTTATGGCTGAAAGTCGCTGCGGCAGTGATATTGCTTCTGGTCGCTTTTGGGGGCTATTTCTACCGGCAAAGCCAGGGCCATATCTATCACACTGCATTCGGCGAATCGCGGCGTGTGCTGCTGCCCGACGGCTCTCTCGTAACACTCAATGCCAATTCGAGCCTCCGTGTAGCGGATCGCTGGGGCAGGCGTACCGAGCGCGAGGTGTGGCTGGAAGGCGAGGCATTTTTTAGTGTAAGTAAATTAAAAAAAGCGGGTCATGCCGTCAAATTTACGGTTCATACGCATGACTTGAATGTAGAAGTGCGCGGTACGGAGTTCAATGTCAATACCCGGCAAGACCAGACGCGCGTGGTGCTGAGCGAAGGGTTGGTGCATTTGCAATTGAATGACCGCTCAGCGAAAGAAATTCAAATGAAGCCCGGTGATCTCGTAGATTTTTCCCGAAACAGACAACAATTGCGCATGCGGCATCTGCCCGACGCCAGCCCGATGTATTCCTGGAAGAATAACCGCTGGACGCTCAATGACGCTTCGCTGGCCGAAATTGCCGTACTGATCAGGGAAACGTATGGTGTTACCGTTAATATCGAAACTGATTCATTAAAAAAGCAGACCGTAAACGGCGTTGTCCCGACCGACAACATGGGAGACCTTCTCAGCGCGCTGGAAAGCATCCTGCCTATTACCATTACCCACGAGGAGCAACGGGTGACGATCCGGGGCCGCCCTAACTAGCAGCTAAAACTTTTTATCGAAACCTTCAATCAATGCTCATGAAAAAGATCAACTTACTCATGATGGGATTGCTATGCGTTGGTGGCTCAGTAGCCCACGCGCAAACGTTCGCCAGAGGGCAGGTCCCCCAGCCCCAGCGTAGCGAACAGCCTTCCTACCGAAGCCTGGATCAGGTCTTGCACGACCTCGAAAAGCGGCATTCCGTCTATTTTATGTACCACAATGATAAAATTAAGTCATTGCAGGTGCAATACCAGAGCCGTAACGGCGAGGCGATCGGGGAAACGCTCGACCGTGTCTTGAAAACCAATGGTTTGGAATACAAAAAGCATGGCAAGATTTACGCCATTTTCCCGAAAGATGCCGACGCAGGTTCCGTCCGTGAACTGAAACAAAGCTTGAAACAGACCCAGTTGCCTCCTCCGGGTGGAGCACCCGCTAATGGAGAATCTTCTGTCGAAACGCAGCCGGGCGCAAGTACTGTTAGCCCTGAAAACGTTCCAAAAGTGATCAATATCCGGGGTAAAGTGACCGACGAAAAGAACGACCCCTTGCCGGGCGTGAGCGTTGTGCTCAAAGGTACCCAGCGTGGCACGACGACGAACACCGACGGCCAGTATGAGCTGGAAATCTCCGATGAATCGGTTTCTGGCGCAGTGCTCGTGTACAGTTTTGTGGGTTACGAGAGCCAGGAGGTCGTTGTGGGCGGTCGCACGAGCATTGATGTTGGTATGCATGTGAGTGAGCGCGGGCTCGAAGAAGTGGTGGTAGTAGGTTACGGTGAGCAACGCAAAAGTGATGTGACCGGGGCGTCGAGCAGTGTTTCGGCCCGGGAAATCGCCAAGCGGCCGCTGGTGCGTGTGGAACAGGCTTTGCAAGGGACGACGTCCGGCGTGACCGTATCGAGTTCGAGCGGGCAGCCAGGCAGGGGATTGAATGTCCGAATCCGAGGGGCCAATTCCATTACCGGTTCCAACGAACCTTTGTATGTGATCGATGGCTTTGTCGGTGGTAATATCGAATCTATCAACCCGAACGATATCGAGTCGTTGGAAATCCTTAAAGACGCTTCATCCGCTGCGATTTATGGTTCCAGGGGTTCGAATGGCGTGGTTTTAATTACTACCAAAACCGGTAAGGAAGGCAAAGCACGGGTGAATTTCAGCACGTGGTTCAGCAAGGCGAGTATTCCGAGAAAGCTGGACCTGATGAATGCGTATGATTTTGCAAGAACCGTGAATGCGCAGTTCGCCTCCACGGGTAATACAGCTGCATTTTCGGATCAGCGTCTGGCAGAGCTGAAAGCCAACGGTGGCACCGACTGGCAGGATGAGCTGCATCAGGAGCCGTGGATCCAGAATTATCAATTGGATGTCTCAGGAGGTTCTTCCAATATCCGTTACCTGTTTTCGGCCAATTATCTCGACCAGCCGGGCCTCATTTTAAACCAATATTACAAACGGACCACCCTACGGGCGAACATCGATGCGAAGCTGAACGACAAAATGGACCTTAAATTCAACGTCGCCGCCATGTTGCCAAACAGCCGTAACAATGGCTACTCCGGCGACCTCACCGACCCATTCACACAAGCTACCGAATGGGATCCGACCTCGCCCGTGCGCGACCCGGCGACTGGTCAGTTTATTTACACAGCCCCTTACGGTTCAATTCAATACAATCCTATTTCTAGAGCTACTAATCAGCAGTTTGACAACCGCCAGGCCAATGTGACCGGCACAGCTGTTCTTACCTACCGTATTTTGAAAGGGCTTTCATTTACAACCATCAATACCTACGAAATTCGTTCGCAATTTGGTCAGAATCTGGCCGGCCCAGGGACAGGCAATGGTGTTCTGTATGCGGAAGGAAATGCATCACGCGGCGGATTTTTTCAGAATAGCAATTTTTTGACCTATAAAACCAATTTTGGGAACCATTCGCTTACCTTAACAGCCCTTTATGAGCAGCAGAATGGAACTAACAATTCTATCAATGCGCGCGCCAATAACTTGTCGTCGTATGCTTTGGGCTATTACAATCTCAGCCTCGGCGCCACGCAGCTGACTAATTCCGGCTATTCGCAGGACGCGTTGCAGTCGTATATGGGCCGGGTGAATTATTCTTACAAGGATAAATACCTGCTCACAGCCAGCGTTCGTACCGATGGTTCCTCGCATTTAACACAGAAATACAGCACTTTTCCTTCGCTCGCATTGGGATGGAATGTCGCTAATGAGGATTTTATGAAGGATTCTAAAATCTTCTCCGATTTGAAACTCCGCGCCAGCTATGGGCAAACGGGTAACCAGGCTGTGGGAGCGTACGCAACCATTGCGCAAATCACAACGGGCGGCCAGCAACCGGCCTATTATTTCGATGGAACGACACCGAGTGTTTCCACACCATTGGGTGCGCCGGTTTCCAAAAACCTGAAATGGGAGCGGACCGAGCAGTTTGACGTTGGTCTGGACGCATCTTTCCTCAGAGGCAGACTGACATTCACCGCCGATGCCTATAAGAAGAACATTTCCGATCTGCTTTATAACTACCAGGCACCATTCTATATGGGTGGCGGCGATTATCTGCGCAATATCGGAAGCGTTGAGAACAGAGGTATCGAGTTCTCGGTAGGCGGCACGCCGGTAAGCACGGGCAAGTTGCGCTGGACGACGAATTTCAACATTTCATTTAACAGGAATAAAGTGACTGATTTGGGCGGGCTCGACAACGTGATCGTAAATGGCATTGGTTCCGCGGGCAATAGTGCCTCTATTTTGCGGGTAGGACGGCCATTGGGCGAATTTTACGGCTATCAGTTCCTCGGGACCTGGAAAACCAGTGAAGCCGAAGAGGCGACCAAATTCGGTATGAAACCCGGTGATGCCAAGTATACCGATGTGGACGGCGACCATGCTTACACCGCGAACGACCGGATGCCAATTGGGAATGGTACGCCGAAGTATTCGTTCGGGTTTATCAATGATGTGAGCTATGGCGATTTCTCATTGAGCTTCATGTTCCAGGGCACGCATGGTAACCAGATCTATTCACAGACATTGGCCTACCTATGGGGCGGCCTGGGCGACCAGCGCAATGCCACCACGCAGGATGCGCTCAATATCTGGACGCCGCAGAATGAGACCGACAATCCGGCATTCAGCAATACCAGCAAGAATTTCAACAACAGTAGCCGGTATGTCTACAATGCGAGCTATATCAAGCTGAAAAACGTCTCGCTTACCTACAAACTGCCTGCGGTGGTTTTGAATAAGGTCAAAGTACGGAACCTGGAAGTGTATTTGAGCAGCCAGAACCTGTTTATGATCACCAAATATCCAGGTTATGATCCTGAGGTTTCGAATGGGTTCAATGCCATTACGCAAGGTTTGGAAATGGGTGTGATCCCCAATGCCAAGACTTATACGGTCGGTTTGCGGCTGGGATTGTAACAGGACCGGTTTCATGACATTTTTAAAAAGAGCATTATGAAAATCAAATATTCAATATTATCGATTCTTTTGGCTGCCGCGGCATTTTCGGGTTGCCAGAACCTGACCGAGGACCCGAAGGCCAACCTGACGCCCGGTACCTATTTCAAGACACAGTCCGATCTGGACGGAGCGGTTTCAGCGATCTACGTTCAGTTCGCCCGTGATGGTGCGTGGGGCTTTACCAATCGGAGCACATCCTATTTCGGTTCCGACGATTTTACGACCGATCCGGGCCTGAACAAGGAAGATTTTCGTCTTTTTGATCGGCTGAGTGGTGGTAGCGGTAACCTCAGCATGGTAGCGCAGTGGCAAGGCCCGTGGCAGGGGATTTACCAGGCCAATAATGTGATTGCGAATTATGCCAAAGTCAACTCGACCGAGGAGCAGAAAAACCAATCGGCGGGGCAGGCCTATTTTTTGCGTGCATTGGGTTACTACTATCTTGTGCGCACGTTTGGCCCGGTACCTGTGATCCTGACGCCGATTGACGTCGATGACCGTCCCGACCGTGACCCGATTGAGAAGGTGTACGAAGCCATTATCGCCGATTTGCAAAAAGCGAAAGAATTGTTGCCTGCGAAATTTGACAATGCCCCTGGAAAAGCGGATCAAATGGCGGCACGTTCGCTGCTGGCAGATGTGTACCTGAATATGACCGGCTGGCCATTGAACCAGGCAAGCAATTATGCGCAGGCCGCGGCCGAAGCGGATGCTGTCATCAAATCCGGCCAGTTCAATCTGAGCACACCTTATGCGCAGGTTTTTACAACTAACAATGGCCCGGAATCGATCTTTGGCCTGCAATACAATGTAAATGGCGGTTTGCCATTGCGCAGTGCGGGCTCGTCGTGTGTGCCCCTGGATGAAGTGGCAACGAACGGTTCAAGTGGCTGGGATGACTATTATCCCGAAATCAATTTTTACAAAAGAGCGCCAAAGTGCAAGCGTACCGACGACACTTTCTACACGACGCTCAAATTGCGCCAGCCTGACGGTAAGACTTTCAAGCTCGTTTCCTGGGATTCTCCCGAAACCCATGCGCGGCATCCTTACTACAAGAAATTCCGCGCCGGCTTGAATGGCGACGGTGTTTCCGAGACCGAAACGGCCATTAATTCGATCAATCCGAGCACCAATAAGGTATATGATATTATCCGTTATCCGCTCGTACTGCTGGCCTATGCAGAGGCATCGGCTATGTCGGGTGGCGGCCCTACGGCGGCCAGTTACGCGGCGATCAACGAAGTGCGGAAGCGTGCCGGACTGCCAAATCTGACGGCTGGATTGTCCGCCACAGCATTCCGGGATTCCGTTGTCTACGAGCGTGCTTATGAGTTTGCCGGGGAATTTGGCGTGCGCTGGTTTGATATCGTTCGGTTGCAGCTCTTGCCAAAGATCGTAGCCGAGCGCAGCCAGGAGGAAAACCCTATTCCGGCCAATACCAATTTTGCTCAGAAATACCTGGCACCGATACCGGTTAACGAGATGGCACGGAATCCGAAGTGGCAGCAGAATGAAGGGTATTGATTCGGGCAAGGTAAAAAGTAACCGCACGCTGGTGTTCAAAATCATCGGCGTTGCGCTTCCTTTTTGCCTTTTGGCATTGCTCGAGTGCAGCTTGCGGCTGCTCCATTACGGTTACGATCTCAGCCTTTTTATCGAATACCCGCAAGACAAAGATTATTTATTCCTAAACCCTGACGCTTCCAAACGCTACTTCATCAATCAGAAGAATGCGACGACCGGTAATGTGGAGCCTTTCCGAAAGGTAAAGGCTCCCGGTACCCGTCGCATTTTTGTTTTGGGAGAATCTACGACCATTGGTTATCCTTATTTTCATAATGGCTCATTTCATCGCTGGCTACAATACCGCCTTGCCCACACATTTCCGGAGCAGCATTTTGAAATTGTCAACATTGCGCTTACGGCTGTTAATTCATACACGGTGCTCGGCTTTGCACGCGAAGTCGTCGATTTTCAGCCTGATGCCGTATTGATTTACACCGGGCATAACGAATATTATGGTGCGATGGGAGTAGGTTCTACAGAGCAATTTGGTGGAAATCCTGCATTGGCTAATTTGTTGTTGCGTTTGCGATCGTTGAAGGTCATGCAGTTGGGCACCAATCTCTATCAGGAACTGCTGGCAATGCATACCGCCGACCAGAACGACGGTACCCGCATGCAGCGGATGGTGGCCGAGCAGGAGATCCCTTTTCAATCGGATCTTTATCTCCGAGGGGTGAAGCAATTCAGGTCAAATATGGAGCAGGTGCTCGACGTATTTGAACGGTATCGCGTGCCTGTTTTTATTAGTAACCTTGTAAGTAATGAGGCTGATTTAAAGCCGTTTGTTAGCTTTCCTTTAAAAAATCCCCGTTTTCCGGAGGACTATAAAGCCAATGCAATTTTAAATTATAATCTGGGGAAACAGGAATATGCACACGGCAACACCCAAGCAGCGCACGAATACTTTTCCAAAGCGCGCGACCTGGATGGCTTGCGTTTCAGGGCGCCCGGAGAATTCAATAATATCATCAGTCAATTGGTTAAGAGCCATCCCCATGCGCATCTGGTCGAAACACTTGGTATTTTTGAAGCCCATTCGACGGGTGGAATTATTGGTAAAGAACTGATTCTTGAACATGTCCATCCCGATTTGAAAGGTTATGCATTGATGTCCGACGCGTTTTATGAGGCATTAAAAAAGGCGCAATTTATTCGTCCCGAGACGGGTAAAGAGCTTTCCTTCACACGCTTGCAGCAAGAGATGCCCATTCCGGTGATCGACTCACTCGCCGGGGCTTACAAAGTAGCGAATCTGAAAAGGAGCTGGCCGTTCAATGTAGCGTTGGATCAGGATTCTGTGAAAAGCGAAACATTCGAGGAGCGGGTTGCATTTGACCTTGCCTACCGCCGCATTTCATGGGAAAATGCCATGGATCAGACTTACAGCCATTACATTGAAACTAAAAACTACCGCGAAGCACGCGAGATAGTCGAATCGTTGATTTTGGAACAGCCGCTGGACGCTTCTCTGTATGCTAAATCGGCGATGTTAAGCGGTCAATTGGGTGAAGAGCGGGACGCCTTGTTTAGCTTTCAAAAGGCCTTCCGGCTCGCTCCGTCGTTCGAAACTGCGCGTTATCTTTTTGTATTATTGCTGAAAATGGACGAGCCGGAAAAAGCCATTCCCTATCTGGATTATGCCATAAGGAACAATGCTTCGGGTTTGAATCTCACGCCCATACGGGCGCTTACGCAGGAAGTGATTTCACTTCGTTCCGGATTTCCTACGGATTCTGCCAATGTTTCGGTACTGAGCCGCATTGCTTCGGCTTATTACAAAATGGATAACCGGGACGGCGCCCTAAGTTACGCACGGAAGGTGTTGCAGTTAAATGCACATGACCAGGCAGCATTGCAACTAGTCACTATGCTTACCCGCTCTCGCTAATTATTCATTTTTTAACGAATTCACCGGGTTCATCAGCGCGGCTTTCAGGCTTTGGATGCTGACTGTCAGCAACGCGATACCGACAGCAAGCAAGCCGGCACCGGCGAATATCCACCATTGCATGTCGATGCGGTAAGCGAAATCTTCCAGCCAGGTTTCCATGGCATACCACGCAATAGGCGAGGCGATCAGAATGGCAATTACTACAAGTTTCAGAAAATCGCTGAATAGCAGCGACATAATGCTTGCTACCGATGCGCCAAGCACTTTGCGGACGCCGATTTCCTTGGTACGCTGCTGCGCGGCGAATGTCGCCAGCCCGAACAGTCCGAGACAGGAAATGAATATCGAAATGGCGGCGAAAATGCGAAATGCGTCAAAAACGAGTTGTTCTACCATATAACCCTTGGCGAGCGATTCATCCAGGAAAGTGTATTGGTAAACATCCTGCGGAAAGATACTTTTCCAGGCCTGCTCGATGTTCCTGAGCGTGGCGCCGGTTTGCACCCATGAACCTTCGGTGAAATTCATGGCCACGTGAATTTGTTCATAAAAGTCTGAATTCCAGCACATAAACACGCATGGGGCAATGGTTTGCTGCAAGGATACATTGTGGAAATCTTTTACTACGCCAATGATAGGCGCCTCACCTTCGCTGATTGTCAGGGTTTTACCGATGGCCGTTCCGGGCGTCAGTCCAAGCATTTTGATCATGGTTTCATTTACAACAAAACCATTGAAGGCAGAGCCGTTCGGGACGAGATTGCCATGATTAAACCAGCGCCCGGCCAGCGTTTTTAAGTCAAAAAGCGAGTTGTAATGCAAATCAACAACTTTCATTTCGGCCTGGCGATCCATGCTCTGGTCTTCCGACTTCAACCTGAAATTGGTCCCATAGTAGTTTTTGGTGATCGGTGCACCGGATGAAAAGCTCACTTCCCTGACCGACGAATTTTGCAGAAGTTGCTGCCGGAAGGCATCCATTTTGCTCACAACCTGGTTTTTCGGTCCATTGATCGTTAGCACCGCATCCTTGGCAAAGCCCAGTTCTTTGGTTTTGAATAAATTCATTTGTCCCGACGCCACGAATGTGCTTACCAGCAAACCATAGGTAATGCAAAACTGGCCGACGATCAGTCCCTGGCGCAGCGAAAAACGGCTACGTTCGGGGGCCGCTGTATTTTTGAGCGCCTGAATGGGTCGGAAACGGGATAGCACCATTGCGGGGTAAAACCCGGCCAGCAATGCAACCAGGACGATCAGCATTGCACTGAAAATCCAGACATAGGCATCCGGCCGCAGATCCAGATGAATGATCGTCAGCGAATGGTTGAGCCAGTTGAGCAGAAACCCCATTGCCAGCAAAGAAAGTATGCCCGCGAGCGCCGTCACGATGAATGTCTCGCCTACAAATTGTAAGAAAAGCTGCGTCTGCGTACTTCCGACCGACTTGCGCACGCCCACTTCCTTTCGACGTCGCAGCGCGCGGGCGGTGCTCAGGTTAATGAAGTTGAAGGATGCGATCAGGATGAGGAAAATCCCCAAACTGGCAAGGCCCCACAACATGTTGCGACTGACCAGGTATCCGCCCAGAAAGTCCTCATAAAGTGGTTCGGTGTGGATTTCCATGAGCGGTTGCAGCAGATAGCTGATTCGGTTGTCATCCTCCTTACTCATGTATTTCTTCTTCATCGTCGCCAGTTGCGTCTCGAATGTTGCCGGATCGATGGCATTACTTAGCGTCACGAAAGTAGTCCCCAGGTAATTTCCCGACCAGTTTCCTGCCCGGTAAGTGTTGTTGACTTTGAAAAACTGATAGTTCACCAGCATATCAAAAAGCAGGTTGGTATTGCCGGGAGGGTTGCGGATAATGCCGGAAACGACCAAAGGATCGGTATTGTTGAGCATCAGCTTCCGGCCGATAATTTGTTGCAAATCACTTTTATATTCGGCAAAATAACGTTCCGCCAGTTTTTGTGTCAGCACCACGGCGTTTGTTTGGGCAAAAGCCGTCTCGGCGTTACCGGCCAGCCAGAGCCCGTTGTGTTGAAGCTTGCTGAAATCGAATGTTTTAAGATATTGGTTGTCAGCGAACATGAGCCTGTTTTCTTCGAAACGATGCACATTGCCCTTGCTGTCGGTAGAACTAATGATCCTGGCTAATGGCCCGACGGTTTGGGCTACCGTTACACCTGGGATGTTTTCCCGGATGGTGGCGGCGAGGGGGTAGGCTGTGGTTGGCCAATGCTGAATACCGTCTGCCTTCTTGCTATGCTCCACTATTCGGAATGTCCGCTCCGAATTGGAATGAAAGCTATCGAAACCTAGCTCGTATCTGACAAAAATGAAGATAACCAGGCAGCACGTCATCCCGAGCGCTAAACCGAGGATGTTGATAGCAGAGCTGGTTTTATCAGTCCATAACCGACGGAAAGAGATTTTTAGGTAATTGATCAGCATGAGGCAGTTGGTTTGTCAGCGTGTCACTGCCTGCGGTCGCAACAATTGTACCAGAATTTAAAAACCGTGTTTTTCTGCTGGAAATGCGGTTTAACGGAAAATGTCTGTCCGGTTTCGGACGGGGTTTGTTCGGTTTGTTTGGCAACTGATGCAGCTAGATGTGCTCAATTTGTTCAAAATAATGATTGAAGTGAGTATCCCACTTGAAAGCAATTATGCCGAGGATAAGCGTGTAGTCTTCGAGCTTTACAATCCGATAGTCATGTTGAAGTTCGGCAATTTGTAATTTTGCAAACCATCGATAAAACAAACGCTGCCTTTCTGACTCTCTTCCGTCCAGGTTATCACAAATATATAGAATCGGTGCCCGTTGCTCTTCCATGAATTCCCTGATCAAATGAAGTATGGTGTTTTTCACCCGGTAATCGGGAAATTGAGAGGCGGACTCCGGGTTAAATGATACTTCAAAAATACTCCGGCAAGGTTTACAATCTATCTTAAATTGATATTGTGCCTGTCTGAATCTGACGTAATATTGCGCGCCAAATTCAGTTTCGAAGAAATATTCAATTAATTGACTAGTGTGTCGATAAAGGTTGGTCGGGTAGCGTTCAGACAATAATTTTCTGTTTTAATTTGGTTACATCAATCTTCCCGCGTGACCGTACTTCCTCGGCCCACTCTTGTTTCTCAATAATTGCCCTTTTGATCCATTCAGGCATCGGTCCATCGATCTTGATCACCTTTTCCGGGTGTTCTTGCATTAGCTTTTCCAGGTGATATTTATTGAACTCATCCATATGCTTATGATTTTTGGAACCGTTGAAAATGAAATGTCTTGATTCTTTAAACGTAGCTCAATATAAATAAATTTCTTGCTCGGAAGTCGACGAAATGATCAATGAGTATGCCTCAACAATCTACCGGCCAATCAACCCCATCACCTCCTCCCGATAATTCCTCCCAATCGGAATTTGATAAGCACCCCAGATAATCCGGTTACGCTCAATGCGCCTTATTTTGTCAATAGCGACAATGAATGACTTGTGCACGCGCAGGAAGCGGGTGGGAGGAAAAATGTCGAGCATGGCTTTGACGGAGCCTTTGATGACGACTTTGCCGGTGCCGGTGTGGATGATGGCATAGTCTTTCAGGCCCTGAATGTGAGAAACGTCGTCGAATGCGAGGCGAACGCGCTGGACGCCGCTTTTGACGAATATGAAATCGGGTTTTTCTTCCGACAGGTTTTGTTCGAGATTAGTATTTTGCTCTTTGAGTTGCAAAAAGTCCCTCACTTTTTCGAGGGCGTGTTGGAAGCGGGCGTAGGAAATGGGTTTCAGTAAAAAATCGATGACACCGAGTTCGTAACCTTCAAAAGCATAATCACGGTAGGCGGTTGTGAAAACGGTCACCGGTGGATGTGGGAGCGATTTCAGGAAGTCGATGCCATTCACTTCGGGCATTTCGATGTCAAGAAAAAGCACATCGGCCTCGCGCGTCTGCAAGTGTGCAAGCGCGTCACGGGCGTTGCTGAACTGGCGGGCACCGGTAATGCCCGATTTTTGAAGATATTCTTCCAGGATCTCCCTCGCAAGAGGCTCGTCGTCGATGATCACGCATTGCAGCATACGTTGTAATTCTTTTCAACAATATTAGTTTTTTACCCGATTGAAAGTATAACTAAGGTAATCACCACCAACCATGGGTTTTTTCGCTCCGTCAAGTATAAATAATACATTTTCATCGCCTTTCAACAGATAGATAGATTTTTCGGGCTGGTCGGGGTCGAGCTGGATGACGGTCGCATCGGGATCGTCGGCTGTACCGCGGACGAGCGCCCAATTGCCGGTGCGGGGTTTGTCGCGGAAAAGCGAGCCGTCCCATCGGTATCTGGCGGGTTTTTGCGTTTGCGGGTCCTGATAGAACGTAAAGCCCCATTTCAGTTTTTCGCAATTGGCGCCCACGGCCATGTGTATTACCTGGGCGATTGGTTGGCAAGGCACGCGGCCGTGGAATACGCCCCACACATTAGGACCTTCGGCTACGGGTTGGCGGGTCGTGGTTTTGGATGGTATATTCGCCGGGGCGGCGGATTGTGCGGCTGCCTTTTGCAATGAAAGAAAACAGGCCGCAAGCAGGAATAGGGTTTTCATGGCTAGTAATTAATGTTAAAGGTTGGCGTTCTGTTTGTTAAAAGTATAACTGAAACCCGCATTTCCGATCATCAGATTGCCTTGCTGGTCGAGCAGGTGTAACAGCTTGTCGTTCAGTTGTAAGAACGTAACGGGCGCTTTCGATGCGCCGGGTTCCAAAGTGAAAATGCGTTTGCCCGGTGTTTTTCCTGTATTTTCGGCCATGTGCCACTTACCGGTGATTTCTTTGCCGACACCATCACCCATAAACCCGCGCGTACCGGGCTTGGTCATGCCGTAGGTATATTGCAATTTGAAATCGTCCCGGCCAAGGTTACGCGGGTCGTGACGAAGCGTGAGGCGCCATTTGATCATTTCGCAATCCATATCACCCGGAATAGAGAGCAATTCCCTCGGCACAGCGTCGCAAGGCGTTGCAGCAACGAAAATATCGGGCTCGGGCGACGTGGTATGGCCCTGAGTAGTCCATGAAAAGAGTAGCAAAAGCGGAAGCCAAATGGATTTTTGCATGACTAATTAACATTATGCATTGATAAGACTGATTTTCATAAACACACTGAAACTTTCCTGCTGATCGTCAATGCGCAGGCTATGGCGCGACGGGTACAAGAGTTCCAGTCGCTTGCGGAGATTATTCAGACCAATACCACCCTTTCCCTCTTTCGCTATTGTATTTGATTTGCTGTTCTCGATAGTTACTTCCAGCGAGGAAGGGCTTACATGGATCTTCCCGTGCAGCCAGCCCGGGTCGGATTTGCGGCTTACCCCATGCTTAAATGCATTCTCGACGAGCGGAAGCAGCAACAAAGGGGCGATTTCTTTTCCATCGGGATTACCGGCGACTTCCAGTGAAATGTCCGGGTTGTTATCGTAACGGATCCTTTCCAGCTCGATATAATTGTGCAAATAGCTGATCTCCTTATCGAGCGATACAGTGCTGTCGTCGCTGTCGTAAAGCATATATTCCATCATTTCGGACAGTTTCAGCACCACTTCCGGTGCCAGGTCCGATTTCTTCAATGTCAGTGCGTACAGGTTGTTCAGGATGTTGAAAAGAAAATGAGGGTTGACCTGAGAGCGCAGAAAATTAACCTCTGCATTGAGTTTTTCAACCACTATCCTTTGCAGGATACGTTGCTGCTCGTACCAGTCGATGCTCAGTTTGAGGGCCACCATCAGCGCCAGATACCATAGCGTGCTGAGAAAATTGTAGGAAAGTGCTTCAACTATATTACTATTCCGCATTGGCCCGATCACGTAGCCGTAGAGGTAATAATCGAAAAGGCATTGGACGAGCAGATAGCAAAGGATCGACAACAGCACGAGCCCGAAGTATTGGCCGTACTTTCTTTGCAAAAGGTATTTAGGTAAAAAATAATGCAGGTTCAGGTAAGCGATCACGATCAGCAACGCCACCCTGGCGATCACGCAAATGGCAAAGTAGTTGAGGCTGGCCTTGTAAATCAGGTAGCGCTTCTCGTACAGGAAAAAACCGGTGACCAGCACCCAGTAGCACGCATGCACCAATGCATATTTGACTGTTACCGGCCGGTTTGAAAGTGGAAACCGGATTTGCGTTTCCAGAAAGGGCGTCTCCATAAAGGCGAATTGAAATGATGAAGTAAATGAACAGAAAAGCGGCGAGCCGTCGAAATTATATCGACGAACGTGTCAAAAAGTAGAGGAAATGCAGAGAACTGGTAAGTGGCTATTTCTTAACGTTTTATTGATGTGTATTTTCACAGACTCTGCTTATTTTATTGTAATTTCATAAGAGTAGTTTATAAAAATCTCTTAACTCAACCCAACGAACCAAATGATGAAAGTTCTATGCAAGTTTACACTGGTGTGGATGCTTGTTGCGCTCTTCGCGGGCTGTGACGATCACGAGACTCCACAGGATGTTGTCAGGCAGAATGGATTGCCGCTGAGTGGTTCACAGGAGTTTCCGGCCAAGCAGACGGATGCTACCGGCTGGGCCGACGTTTCGTACAACAAAACCACGCATATGCTTACCTTTACCCTCAATTGGGCCAACCTGACAGGCAATCCTTCGGGCGCGCACATACACGGCACGGCAGCGCGTGGGAGCAATGCCGGTATCAAATTCGATTTCTACTCGTCCATTCCAAAAACTACAACAGGTTCTTACTCGGGATCCGTGCTGGTGGACGGAACGAGTATCAATGAGTCGGATTTGTTGAATGGCCTTTACTACTTCAACATCCACACGCCGCTGAACCCTGGCGGTGAGATCCGCGGGCAGATCGAATTTTACGACCAGCCTCATGTTGTGGTCAAAAAGGGGTTGCCACTGATGGGTTCGCAACAGGTGCCGCCTATCGTGACCAATGCGTGGGGAACTGTGGATGTGATGTACAACAAATCGACACATTTGCTAAGCTATTTCATCAAATGGAAAGATTTGACGAGCATCCCAACCGGTGCGCACATTCATGGAACAGCTGCCAAAGGCGCCAACGCCGGCATCCAGCACGACTTTTTTGCCAATTTTCCTAAAACGCTGTCCGGCGAGTATTCCAATTCAGTGATGGTGGATGAGGTCAAAATCAAAGAAACGGAACTGCTTAACGGGTTATATTACTTTAATATTCACAACATTGTTTACCCTTCTGGCGAAATACGCGGTCAGATAGAGTGGTAGCATGAAGACTTCTGAATGAAAATCCCGTCCTCAATGCCTGGGGACGGGATTATTATTACAACAACTGTACTACACCATTATTACCTTATCGGTATTTCCAGAGAAAGTGGAAAAAGTAATTCGGTTAAAAAACTCTCGTTACAAAACTGCTACAATTTGCGCTGCCAGTAAATGGCGATTTGACAGGCTTTTTTGTATAAATCGCTTTTTTTGCAGAATGAGTAATCAGAATATGGAAGACGAATGCCGTAAATGCGTATTAGTACGTCGTTTTTATTCTATAAATGCATTTCGCCGATACATGACGTCGTTGGTCGATAAGCTTTTCGCGGGCTTTTACTTTTCTGTAAGATGCTGTATTATTGTACGATAACTCCTAGCTAAATTAATCAGAATGCCCCGTCCTGCACCTACTCTCAATCGTACTCACACCAGGCGTTACTGCTATGGGTGGCACCTGTGTGCTGCGTTGCTTATTGGTTGCGTATATAGTGTGAGGTCACAACAGATAAGCCCCGACCTGGCCTTGATGATCCGGGAAGAAAAGGCATTCGCGGCGAAGGCGGAAGCTTCCGATGTTCCGACGGCATTCCTGACATATCTGGATAGCGCCGGAATGATTTTCAATGGTGTCGATGCCGTGAATGGCATCGTGGAATACGGCAAGTCGCCAAAGGGTGGAAAGGATCTGCTCAAATGGTACCCGCTGATAGCCCACGTTTCGCAGTCGGGAGATATTGGTTTCACGTCGGGACCATTCCAATTTATCGCCGAACGTGGCCAGGACGCCGTTGGCTCGGGCTATTTTTTTTCGGTTTGGAGGAAGAATGCGGCCGGGCGGTTCAAAGTGATGCTCGATGGCGGTGTTATTCATTCACAGGACCCCAAGGAAGCATTCATCCGCGATCCCGAGCCGCAAAGTAACACGGCGTATGACTACATTCTGCCGGTTGCGAAAGTAAAAGACAATAACCCACAACCCTGGAAGGCCGAAGAGGCCTTTTTAGCCGCAGCCGGCACGAATGTCGGCGAAGCTTACAAGCAGTTTTTGGCAGATGAAGTCGTTTTGCTGAGAAGCGACCGCCCGTTTGGTAGGACGAAAACAGAAGCGCTTGCCACGATTGCCCAACAGGAAATTCAATCATACCAATTTATCAGATCAGGACAAGGGATTGCCAAGGATGGTGATCTGGCCTATTGTTTTGGCAAGGCCAAAGCGGTGAAAGGCGGAAAAACTGTTGAAGGGTTCTTTACGCGTGTCTGGCAACAGCGGCCCGAAGGCTGGCGGATCGTTGCCGAACAGGTCAGTCTGTTTCGTTAATCATTAACGCAAACTATTTTTCACACCGGCTATTCAGCCGGTGAAAGGAAGCATTGTGTCGATTTATCGCTTCACTTATTTGCCGCGTCCCTCCCGCAGGCAGCAGGTACCGTATTTTTTTACCAATCCATATATTCCATGAGAAATATCTATTCATTATGGTGCATGCTGTTGCTGCCGGCAATGCATGCGATCGCACAGGATCGGACGGTGACCGGCTCGGTGACCGCCAAAGACGATGGTACCGCGCTCGCGGGGGTTAACATCAAGATCAGGAATGCCAACGTTGGTACGCAAACCAATATTGACGGTACCTACACGATCAAAGTCACGACCGATACCACGGTGTTGGTTTTCAGCTACATCGGTTTTGAAACACAAGAACTCCAGGTAGGCTCACGGTCGCGGCTGGACATAGCGCTCGCACAGGATATGCGGCAGCTGGGCGAAGTCGTTGTGACGGCGCTGGGCATCAGACGCGAGGAAAAATCGATCGGTTTTGGCGCACAGAAGATCGATGGCGGTGAACTTAGCAACGTGCGCGAAACGAACCTTGTGCACTCGCTGTCGGGTAAGCTTGCTGGCGTACAAGTGGCGGGTAACACAGGCTCGATGGGTGGTTCGGCGAAGATCAACATCCGTGGTATCAACTCTATTTACGGCAACAATAACCCGCTTTTTGTAGTGGACGGCATGCCTATGGAGAACCGCAACACCAACTCGCTCGAACAGCAACGCGGCTCCGGTGGCTATGATTTTGGTAACTCCATTCAAGACCTTAACCCCAACGACGTCGAAAACGTGACGGTGCTCAAAGGCGCGGCGGCGACGGCATTGTACGGAAGCCGCGGATCGAACGGCGTCATAGTGGTCACTACCAAAAAGGGAGGTAAGTCCAGGAAGCCGAATTTGTCCTATTCATTTGGCTACAATATTGACAAGGTGTACAAACTGCCCCGTTACCAGAATAAATACGGAGGTGGTTACCGCTTCACAAAGCTTTATTACAACGATAATCCCGAAGCTTTCCCGGAAGACCGCAAGGGCAGTTACGACGACAACGACGGCCTCGGACGTTATGACCTTCTTCCGCAATATGCCACCGACGAATCGTGGGGGCCGAAGTTTGAAGGCCAGCTTTACAGGCCGTATTGGAGCTGGGATAAGGAACGTAAAAACCCTGATTTCGGAAAAGTGGTGCCCTGGGAGGCGCAACCCGATAATATCAGGAGCTTTTTCGAAACAGGAGGCACATTTAACCATAACATTTCACTTGACGGCGCTACGGAAAAGGGTTCTTACCGTGTCTCATATTCCAACCTGGATCAGAAATTCATTCTGCCCAATTCCAAGCTAGTACGCCACAATGCGAGTATCAATGCCAGTTATGAAGCCTTGAAGAACCTGACCATTTCCGGGGCGGCTAACTTCGTCACGCATTCGGCCACAGGACGGCCCGGCACCGGTTATGGCGACGACGGTGCCAATGTAATGGTGCAGTTCACGCAATGGGGCCAGCGGCAGGTCGATTTTACCAAAATGAAGGAGTACGAACTGCCCGATGGGACACAGCTTACCTGGAACCGTACCGCATGGTTCAACCCGACGCCGCGGTATTCCAATAATCCCTATTGGGTAAGGCATAAAAACTATGAATCCGATGGCCGTACGCGTTTTTTCGGGAACCTTGCCGCGAACTACAAACTGGCCGAGGGCCTCACTGCGGAGGTGAAATACATGACAGATACTTATTTCGAAACGCAGGAAGAGCGCGTGGCTATTGGCTCACAGTACACGTCGCAATATTGGTTGAGCAAATATGGGCATCTTGAAAACAACTTCCAGGGATTGTTGTCCTATAACAAGCCGTTTAACAAAGATTTTTCGTGGAATGCCAACCTCGGGATCAATCAAATGACCCGCACCGGCTCGAACCTGATTTCTAAAACGGTGGATGGTTTGAGTTCCAATGTATTTAGTCTGGAAGCGTCGATGGGTCGGCCTGATATTACTGATTTAAAGACTAAAAAGCGGATTAATTCGGTGTTTGCGAGCTCTTCGCTGGGATATAAAGACATGCTTTTTCTTGATCTGGGTGCGCGGAACGACTGGTCGTCGACATTGCCGGTGAAGCACAATTCTTACTTCTATCCATCGGGTTCGGTGTCCTGGATTGCGTCCGGTATCATCGATGCCAACTGGTTGAACTTCCTGAAATTCCGCGGCGCGCTGGCACAGGTCGGAAATGATACGGATCCCTACAACACGGTTCTTTCATACCTGCTTTACCAGCCTTTCGGCGGCGATTCGCGGGTTTCGGTGCCTAATACATTGCCTAATCCCGATCTGAAGCCTGAGATTACATCGGAATATGAGTTTGGTACTGAAATCAAGGTGCTTAACAATCGATTGGGAATCAACTTGTCGTATTACAACCGTCGCACCAGAAATCAGATCATCCCGCTAAGCCGCTCGGCAGCCACGGGTGCGACTTTCAAATACATCAATGCAGGTTTGCTCGAAAATAAAGGTATCGAACTTAGTTTGAACGCCTCACCGGTCTCGACAGAGCATTTCAAATGGGACGTAACCCTGAACTGGGCCAAAAACAACAATAAGATCGTCCGTCTTACCACCGACCAGAAGACAATGGTGCTCACAAATGCACCCTTCGCTGTGCAGCTCGAAGCGCGGGAGGGCGAGTCGTTCGGGTCCATTGTAGGCTTTGACTTTGTATATAATGAAAAAGGGCAGAAGGTCGTCAACGAAGATGGCGTGTACCTGCGCTCGGACGATCAGAAAGTGCTGGGCTCGGTGTTGCCATCCTTCACCGGCGGATTGATCAACGCATTGCGCTATAAAGGTTTCAACTTTTCAGCATTGATCGATTTTCAGAAAGGCGGCAGTTTCTTCTCGACCACACAAATGTTTGGCCGCGAAACCGGTATCCTTGAAGAAACCGCAGAAGGCAGTATCCGCGAAGATGGCATGATCGCGGAAGGAGTGAAGCAGGACGGCACACCCAACGACGTGGTCATCACAGCCCGTACGCATTACAGCAGCAATGGAAACGGCGGTTATAACATCAACTCCATCGACGTGATCGACGCCAGCTACATTTACCTGCGTGAAATAAGCCTCGGTTATAGCCTGCCCGCCGGATGGATCTCACGAACGCCTTTCAGTAAAGTACGTCTGTCGCTCGTGGGTCGTAATCTCTGGTTGATGAAGTCGAATTCGCAGCATGTGGATCCTACGGCGATCACCAACTCTATTTCCAACTGGCAGGGGCTCGAAGGCGGCGCATTACCCTCCGTACGCTCGATGGGCGTGAATGTTTCTTTCGGATTTTAATTCAAACAGCTATGAAAAATTTCAGGAAAATAAGCGCCGCATTACTCATGACATCGATGCTGGCGTGTACCGATGGGTTCGAGGAAATGAACAAGGACCCGAACCGTGCCGAGCAAGCCAGGTCGGAGCAGTTGCTCACAAATGCGCAATACAATTTTTCTACCAACATTACCGACGAGTGGAACAATGGCCGCTTCGGAATGTATTATGCGCAATACTGGTCGTCGACCTACTATTCCGACGAAAGCCGTTACCAGATTCGCGAGAACATCAACCAGATCATGTGGAACGTCTTTTACACCGACGTGCTGAATGAATTGAAGGAATCTCAGAAAGTAGAGCAGGAATCTCAATGGCCGGGTTTCAAAAACCGCATCGCCATTTCCGAGATCGTGAAGGCTTATACCTATCATTTCCTGACTGATATTTACGGCGGCCCCATTCCATATACGGAAGCATTGAATGCGGACGACGTGACACCTCAGTACAACGTCGGCGAGGAAGTGTATGCGGGCTTGCTGGCAACGCTCGAAGAGCAGATCAAAACGTTGAATGCATCGGAACCGAGCTATGCAACCGGCGATGTGATTTACAGCGGCGATGTGAATGCCTGGAAGCGTTTTGCCAATTCACTTCGACTGAGGATCGCGTTGCGGATGATTGACGTAAAACCAGCTGAGGCTACCAAGGCCATCAAAAAAGCGCTCGACCCGGCCAATGGCGGCATTATCACCACGCAGGAACAGAGTGCATTGTTCCGCTGGCTACCTTCGCCGCCCAACAACAATCCAATTAACCAGTCATTCAAAGTTCGCGTCGACTTCTCCATGTCGAAGCCATTCATCGACTACCTCAAACTGTACAACGACCCGCGCCTGCCGGTTTTTGCACAGCCATTGCTTGATACCGACGAGTACGTAGGAGAGGTATACGGCCTCGAAAACAGCGATGCCAGCTCCAATGGCGACCCGACGCTCGTGAGCCTTCCAGCCAACTATGCCGTAGGCGCCACCGCTCCGACCATTTGGCTAGACCTGGCAGAAGTGAAATTCATGCTTGCCGAAATCCAGGCCCGCGACCTGAAAGTCGGGCTTACCGGCACGGCTGCGCAGTATTACCAGGAAGGTGTTGCTGCATCTATGCATTTTGCGGGCATCCGCGATGAAAACATCGCGACCTATCTCAAAAAGGTGCCTTACAACGCTGCCAAATGGAAGGACTGCATCGGTTCGCAGAAATGGATCGCCATGTACACTCAGGGCATTCAGGGCTGGCTCGAACGCCTCCGCCTTGATTTCAAAGATCCCAACACCGGAAAAGCGATCTTTGTCCTTCCGGCGGACGGCTCCCTCGACCCGGACGTGACGGATATTTCGAAACGCATGAGCTATCCGCTCGTGGAAGCGTCTCTCAACGGCGCACATTATCGGACGGCTTTGGAGAAACTGGGAGGTAGAAATAGTAAGGGTGCTAAGAATTGGTGGGATAAATACTGAATGAAAGTGGCCAGGTTATTTAGCCTGGCCACATGTTTAAAAACTCTTCGAATATCGCACCGACAACGCACGGCCTGGTAGGTTGTAGCCGCGCTTTTCGTAGTAATTTTCATCTGTCACATTGTTTAGTTTCAATGCGATGGTATGCCCGCCTGCGATTTTAAACTGTGCTACGAAATCAAGTACCATGTATTGCGGATATTCGATTTCAGGATTAATGGGATCAGTGTAATCGATATCTTTCCTCGTGCCGATCGCCCTTCCGGAAAGCCTTAATTGCAGCCACTTCAAATTATCATAAGCTATTCCGAAATTAAACGTATTGCGCGCTACATTCTGAATGTCGCGGCGGACTTCGGACGCGTCGGTGCCGACGATGAGTTCTTTAGCTTTGATTATAGAATTACCGTTCCAGAATGCTTTCAATGAGTAGCGGTAATTACTCAGCGCACCAAAATCGTAAGAGAATTCGGTTTCCAAACCGGTGATGTGCGCATCTGCCGCGTTGACGAACGTTGCGCGCGAAGTGATTAGGTCACCGTTTTCTAATGGTTCGTTTACGACGCTGATAATTTTCGCAATTCGGTTTTCGACTTTGGTAGTATAGAATGTCACATTCGCAGCAAAGCCTGATTTCGGTTTGGTGAATTCCAGTCCCAGATCCCAGCTGAGGCTGCTTTCGTTTTTCAGATCGGGGTTTCCGGCCGTGACTGCTATGCGGCCTTTGGAATCTCGGATTTCATTGTATCCCGCTACGCTGTATGCATCCGTGGTAACGAATGCACGACCGATGTTCGCCTTAGCGCGAATTGACGGAAGCAATGCGTAGGTGATTCCAAGACTTGGGCTGGTGAAAGGGGTGGACTTTTTGCCGGCTTTATAGGTAGGCAACAGCGGCGTTTCACGGACATCGGAAGTAATGTGGTCAAGGCGGATGCCGGGTTGCAGGGTGAGTTTACCCAAATTCAGCAATGCCTGTCCGAAGAATGCGCTGGAAATAAGGGCATATTCGGGCTGAGTAGGAGCACGCTCGGTGGTGTCGTTCGTCCAGCGGCGGCTGTTGGTGGATGCATTGAGATAATCGTAGCCTAATATCACCGAATGTTGCCCTAATTTCCATACATCTTTGACCTGAATGCCCTTCCATGCATTATGGCCTTGCGCGGAGCGGAAAGGAATAACGGGTTTGCCCGATACATTTTGAGTGTAGTTTTTAGTATTCTCTTCCGAGGCATAAACTTTCACAGATGGGCTGTGCTGGCCCAACCGCCCTGACAATGAAATGTCCACCGCCTGACGATCGACATCCTTGGTACTAGCCTCGGTGCTTCCCGACGACAGCTCGCCAGGCGATTCCACATCCTTTGCCTGAAACTGTTCCCCGCGCACATCTATGCGCCAGTTTTTTGCAATCTGGTAGCCCAGCCGCAATGCACCGGAATAGTAATGCAGCTCCGTGAAAGCACGTCGTAATCCGTCACCCGTAGTTTCATCCGTTTCGACGGTCGGCCTGTCGGTGTAATTCTTTCGTGCGTGCTGGTAGCCCAATGCATTACGCAGCCAGTTATTCTTGCCGATTTTGTAATCCTTTGACCTTTCAAAATAACTGAAAGACAGATCATAATCGAATTTGGATGTCAGATTCCCGCCGGTATTGAGCCCGGCCTGCAATGTTTTAAAACTGCCATATTCCAGAAATGCATTGCCACCCGGTGCACCTTTGGAATGCTGGGTAATCACATTGATCACTCCGCCCATCGCCTGGGACCCATACAGCGACGACGCGGGCCCTTTCAGCACTTCGATGCGCTCGATGCCATTCAGGTTGATCTGCGAAAGGTTGGTAGCTCCGGCAGGACGACCGTCGATCAGCAATAGCGTCCGTTGGTTCAGGCCTGAAAATTGTGGGCGGAAACCGCGTATACCAATGCCAGATGAAAGGTTAGGGTATTGAATGACATCCACAGCCGCAGTTTTCCTGACAATGTCGGTCAGGTCGTTGGAAGGGGTGTTTTGAATATCTTCTTTGGGAATAATGTCGAGCTTTTGGGAGATTTTTTCCTTTTTGGTTTCAAAACGGGTAGCGGTAACGACAACCGGATCCAGCAACTTGCGGCTGGCAGAGTCGGCGACATTCTCCTGTGCAGATGCAGCATGAAATGCGACTAACGAAAGAAGCAGCCCCCTTGCGGACACGCTGGCGAACTGGTAGAATTGGGAATGCATTATTAAAATGGAAATGATTCAAAAAGGGTTATTGCACCAATAATGATCGACAATGCACCGACCAGGTAATTGACGATCATCAGAAAACGCTCGCGCTTTCCGGAAAAACGGCCGATAGAAAACGCAAAGAAGTAGCCATATGCCGACATGGAGAAGATAATGCCGATACTTTGCAGAATAATGATCCAAACGGCTGTCATGGCATCGCGTGCCGCGAGTGTAAGCGCCACTGCGCAAGCCCCGCCTGTTCCCGCAAGCCCGTGCACCATCCCGACCCAGAACGAACGGCTGACTTTACGCTCCCCCCGATCGACCGGAACTATCTTTTTCCTGAAATTTCTACTAATGGCCAGCATACCCAGCCATATCATAAGCGGCCCCACGAGCATTTCCACCTGATCGGCAATTTGCAGCGACAACGTGGATTTGAGCAATAGCACGAGAATGGCAAACAAAATGAGCGTAAGTGAATGCCCGAGCGCCCAATGCGACGACCGCCAGATAAGTTTCCAACGGAGGGCAGGGCCCCGCTGGACAGCGCTCTTGTTTTCTTCTGTCGCAAGGACCGAAACTGCCGCCATATGGTCGGGCTCGAAGGAATGCTGCACGCCGAGGAGCAGTGAATCAATAAGCAGATAATGAATCATTTGGATTTCCGCATAAATTAGAAAATAACTTATGGGAGAATGCAGGGAGTAGCGCGGCCACGATGCAGCCTGCCGTTTCCTCTTGCCTTTCTTCCCGAAAGCAAAACCGGATCATTTCAACGGCAGGTCTTCTGGCTCGTTCAAATCCATGGCACCTTCCCGGGATAATGAGTGAATGTGTCTCATTTGCACATTCACTCATTAAAATCCCCAGTGGCATCTTGCCAGGATATCGTTAGTGAACTTACAGCAGCGGGTACTGCTCCGGATTTGCACCGGATTCCCTTTTAATCACGCCGGAGGCGCGAACCAATGAATGCGCAAAGCTATGGTTTTTTGTTGGAGATAAACCCGGAAAATAGGTGAATACCGCTAACTTTACGATACAAAAAGTTCTTTAACATACTTCTCCAACAGGAAAAGGTATTGCGTATCAACGCATTCCAGGGGAATCGTGTGAAAATCACGAGCTGTCGCGCAACTGTAAGGGAAGCTCAATGAGTGAACATTCACTCATTGAATTTCCAAGCCAGAGCACCGGTCCTTTTCTTGTTGACAATGCTTTCGCGGGATGAAGCAGGGTCTGGTTTGGATATTTGTCGGGTTATCACCCGATTGCCGGGTGGCGGTGCTGCCTGGGTATGCCTTTCTTTTTCTTGCTGATTTCTCTGATTGCGGGTTAACGCATGTCAAATCCTGATTTTCTCGCGGCTTTAATCTTCGATGGCATGCGACTGCTATGAATGATGTTCAGAACTTCAATCCGTTCCGACCTGATTCGGTCAATGACCAGGTACTTGCCGTGTTGCAGGTTTCTGTAAATGCCGGTTTTCGTCGGGATGAAAAGACAAATGGAATGGTGAAGATATTAGAAAGAAAGCTGGTTGATGCGGGTGTAGAGTTCTTCTACGAAAACTGTTGCAGAGGAGTGGGAAAAGGTTTTCAGACCATACAGGTAAACGTTCTCAAGGCTTTCGATGGCGAGATCGCTGATAACTGCCGGGCGAATTTCAACTTCCATTCAGCGATTTTCCGTTTTAAATCGTCCATAGAATGAAATTTTCCTTGTTGAGCTTCTTCTACCATGCGTTTGGCTTCTTCGCCGGCCATGGGCTGACCTGGAAGCGCATAGTTGGTTTTCAATGTTTTTGTTTTTCTCATATTTCAAAGTAGCAATCACTCAGCTTAAATAAATAGCCGCCGGGAACACCTGAACTATGACAAAATCCAATTTCCTCATTTCCGCTCCTTCGAGTAATTCGGGCAAGACGACCTTGACCCTGGGGCTTTTGCGTGTGCTGAAAAACAGGGGATTGGGGGTGCAGCCTTTCAAATGCGGGCCGGATTATATTGATACTATTCACCATTCCACGGCGGCAGGCAGGCCCGGCCTGAACCTCGACACTTTCATGGCTTCGGAGGCGCACGTGAGGGGAGTGTACGCGCATTACGCATCCCGGGCGGATGTGAGCGTGACCGAGGGCGTAATGGGGCTTTTCGATGGGGCGGATAAAATGCGGGGCAGCAGCGCGGAGATCGCGGCGTTGCTTAATATGCCCGTAGTGTTAGTGATCAATGCCGGTTCGATGGCCTATTCCGCCGCGCCGCTGATTTATGGGTTAAAAAACTTCTTTCCCGGAATCCGCGTGGTGGGGGTGATTTTCAATTTTGTGAATACCGAATCGCATTATAGCTTTTTAAAGGATGCTTGTGCGGACGCGGGCGTGGAGGCGTTGGGTTATTTGCCTAAAAACGAGGATTTGCGCATTCCTTCCAGGCACCTGGGGTTACATATCACCGCTGAAATTGATTACGAACGTGTTATCGAAAGGCTGGCGGAAATTATCCCTCGGACGGTGAATGTCGACCGGTTGCTGGAAATCACTTCGTCGGCTGATCCGTTTGAAAATGAGGTTGTTTTAAGTCAAAAAGACACCTTAGTCCAGGAGAACAATTCCCTGGAATTGAAGATTACGGTGGCGCAGGACGAGGCGTTTTCCTTTTTATATCACCAGAACATAGCGTCGTTGAAGGAGTTTGGTAAAGTGCAATGGTTCAGTCCTTTAAACGACCGTGTATTACCTCAAACAGATCTGCTATACCTGCCCGGAGGTTACCCAGAGCTGTTCGCCAAAGAACTTTCCGATAATTTTTCGATGCTGGAAAGCGTCAAACGATATTGTGAAAACGGTGGATTGACCTACGCCGAATGTGGCGGGATGATGTATCTGGGAAAGTCGATCATTACCAGCAGCGGCGATGTTTTTCCAATGGCTGGTGTGCTGGATTGCGAGACTACGTTGCAACAATCAAGAATGACGCTGGGTTATCGGACGATGCATTGGGACGGACTGGAAATAAATGGCCACGAATTTCATTACTCGGCATTGAAAGAACACCAGATGCAGGCAGAAAATGCGCGATTGACCAATGCAAAGGGCATGTCGGTCGATACACAACTTTTCCGCAAACAAAACACTTTTGCCTCCTATACACACTTCTACTGGGCCGATAAACCCGATTTCATTCAACACTTCATCAACAAATCCATTCAAAATACCGCAAGGAAATGGCAGACAGCCCATCGCCCAAAATGAAACGTCAGCGCGTTACGCGGTCCGACGGAAAAGCCATTAACCTCGTGCAGCGGCGTGGGCATCTTTCCTATTGCTATAACGCGTGCTGCTGCGGGCGCGTCGACCGCGGTTATGCACCGATTCCGGTCGAGTTATACAAAAGTGAATGGTTACGGAGAAAACTACGAAATGTCGTACACATGACCAAGGGAGGATGCCTTGGGCCATGTACGCTCGCGAATGTGGTGACGTTGCTGTTCGACGGGCATTCGGTGTGGTTCCATTCCGTTAATTACGACTGGCAGATCATCGCGATCTTTGATTATATCGAAAGTATGGTGAAGGCCGACCGATACCTGGTGCCGCCCTCGGACCTGGCTGAATATGTATTTCAATTTTACACCTGGAAAGGTTCGGAAACCTCCACTGAACTTGGGCAGACCGCCGTTCCGGCCGACGGGGTCGTATTTCTCACACACGCTGACACCGACTTGTTGACGCTCGATCGGGCGTTGCAACTTCTGCCCGATGATTTCCCAAAGACAACGGGCATCAGCCTGATGGCGATCAAGAGCGAGGAGCAAATGCAGCAGCTCTTGCAAAGGGAAATTGCGGCGGCAAGGATCATTATTATCCGCATTCATGGGCGGCTGAGCAGCATTCCTGGTTTTAATGAGCTGGTCAAGCTGGCCGGTCAACGGGGGCAGCATCTGATCGTCGTAAGCGGTACCGGGGAATTAAATCCGGAGTTTGCAGCGGTTTCGACGGTTTCACCCGCTGTTTTGCAAGAAACGCTGGCCTATCTGCAGGCGGGAGGGTACAATAACCTGATCGCCATGCTAAGCTATCTGTCCGACCATTTGCTGATGACCGGTTTCGGGGCCGGGGCTCCCATGCATTTGCCGGAACATGGCATTTACCATCCCGATCTGCCGGAATTTGCCGACAAGTCGGACTGGCTGAAATACCGCGATCCAGCATTGGCGACGATCGGCATTTCATTCTACCGGGCACATTGGCTGAGTGGCAATACCGGTTTTGTCGACGCGATCATCCGCTCGCTGGAAGACCGTGGCGTAAATGCGCTGCCTGTATTTACGTCTTCGCTCAAATCAATCGACGCAGAAACGGGTAAGCCTTTTGCATTCGAATATTTCGAACGTGAAGCCGGAATGGGCATCGATGTGCTGATCAATACTATTTCGTTTGCGATGAGTGACATTAAGCCGGCGGGGCATGCGAATGGTGTTGTGACAGTATTGCAGGATTTTAACGTGCCGGTGTTACAGGCGATTACGAGCGGAATGAGCCGCGGGCCATGGGAATGGTCGGCGCAGGGCCTTAACCCGCTGGATACGGCCATGAATGTGGCTATTCCCGAATTTGATGGCAGGATTATCACCGTTCCTGTTTCTTTCAAGGAGAAGGGCAGGGACGCACGCGGCTATGTGCCGTTGGAGGACCGCGTTGAGCGAGTTACCAGTCTGGCGATCCGTTTTGCACGGCTAAGACATTTGCGGAATGCCGATAAAAAAGTGGCATTCATTCTCACCAATTCCAATACCAAAGCATCGCAGATCGGAAACGCCGTCGGGCTTGATGCACCGGCTTCGTTACTCAATATCCTAAGTGCAATGCAGGACGAAGGTTACCGGATCGATGAATTGCCTCCAACAGGCACCGCACTCATTCATGCGTTGATCGACCTTTGCGCCTATGACGAGAACTTCCTGACGCCCGGACAACTCGCTCAGGCTGCCGCGCGGGTGCCTGCTGCTCAGTATGCAGATTGGTTCAATGAGTTGCCCGAAGCAGCGCAGCAAAAGATGCTGAAGCAATGGGGGCCTGCGCCTGGTGAAACCTATGTGCATGAAGGCCATATTGCACTCGCCGGGCTCGATTTGGGGAATGCATTTATAGCCTTGCAACCGCCGCGTGGCTATGGCATGGACGCCGACGCGATTTATCACCAGCCTGATTTGCCACCTACCCATCATTATTATGCATTGTACCGCTGGCTCCGCGATAGCTGGGATGCCGACGCGATTGTGCACGTGGGTAAGCACGGCACTTTGGAATGGCTGCCTGGAAAGGGTATCGGGTTATCTGAAAATTGCTTTCCGGATGCATTTTTGGGCGATTTGCCATTGTTTTACCCATTTATAATTAACGACCCCGGTGAAGGCTCGCAGGCCAAACGACGCGCGCATGCGGTCATCATTGACCATTTGACGCCGCCTATGACGTCGGCCGACAGCTATGGCGAGCTCGCGCAGCTTACCCAACTCGTGGATGAATATTATCAGGTCGAAAGCCTCGATCCTTCTAAATTACCATTGCTGCAAAGGCAAATTTGGGATCTCATCAAACAAACGAATCTCGACGCCGACCTTTCGGCCATGCTTAGCCGAGATCACGGCGACCATAAGCATGATTGGGATGATGAAATGACGCCAGAAGGTGTACCGGTGGGCCTCGCGGAGATGGACGGGAAAGACATAGCGCATTTGATTGAGGATATCGACGGCTATTTATGTGAGCTGGGCGCTGCACAGATCCGGAACGGCTTGCATACGCTGGGTGAAATGCCGGTAGGCGATGCGCTAATCGATATGCTGCAATCCCTGACACGTCTTCCTAACGGCCCTGTGCCAGGTATGCAAGCCACATTGGCTGCATTGCATGGTTTTGATATTGAAACACTGCATCAACAAAAAGGACAAAGATTGCCGGTGCTTCCGGAAGCTTTTGCGTCATGGGCGGGCAGACCGGTAGCGACCCATGCCGACGCGTTGGAAGTACTGGATGAAATGGCCTTGCACCTGATCAGGCTTTTCGAATATCACAGATTTGATCCCAAAACCATTGATCGTGTCATATTCGAGGCGATCAATCAAAATCCGACTTTGCCACAGTTGGCAGGCCTTCGTGCGATATTGAAATTTATGGCAGAAGAGCTAGTGCCCAATCTTGCACGAACGGATGAAGAAATTATTCATCTGCTGCACGGGCTCTCCGGTGGATATGTTCCTGCCGGCCCGAGCGGTGCACCAACGCGTGGGATGGCCCATATACTGCCCACAGGAAGGAACTTTTATGCGGTCGATCCACGGGTGTTGCCTTCCAAAGCAGCGTGGGAAGTAGGCCAGCAGTTAGCAAAAGAAGTGCTCGACCGCCATTGGAAAGAAACCGGACGATACCCGGAAAGTGTCGGGATCAGCATTTGGGGTACCAGTGCGATGCGTACGCACGGGGACGATGTGGCTGAGGTGTTGGCATTGCTGGGTGTAAAGCCCGTATGGCAGGCCGAAAGCCGACGGATTACAGGACTGCAAATGATCGGCATTGCAGAGTTAGGGCGGCCGCGCATCGACGTCACGACACGGATCAGCGGTTTTTTCAGGGATGCATTCCCGCATTTGATCGAATTGATGGACGAGGCAGTGCAGATGGTTATTGCCGCTGATGAGCCTTTGGAAATGAATTTTATTAAAAAGCATTATTTAAAGGAGCTTGCTGAGCTGCAAAAAGATGATTCTTTACCCATTGAAGAGGCGGAGGAGCGGGCTGCATTCCGCATTTTTGGTGCAGCACCGGGTAGCTACGGAGCCGGGATTCTGCCGCTGATCAACGAAAAGAACTGGCGAACGGACGGTGATTTCGCACAAGTTTACATCAACTGGGGTGGTTATGCCTATTCCAGAAACGTGCAGGGAGTGGATGCGCGAAAGGAATTTACGCAAAGGCTGGCCAGCGTCGAAGTAGCATTGCATAACCAGGATAACCGGGAGCACGACCTGTTCGATAGCGACGATTACCTGCAATTTCACGGCGGTATGATCGCGACGATCCGTAATCTGACGGGCCAGCAGCCGCGACATTATTTTGGTGATTCTCAAAATCCCGCTCGTCCGGTTGTAAGGGACTTGAAGGAAGAAACGTTGCGCGTTTTCCGGTCAAGAGTCGTGAATCCGAAATGGATTGAAAGCATCAAGAAACATGGCTATAAAGGTGCCCTGGAACTTACCGCGACAGTGGATTACCTTTTCGGTTACGACGCCACTGCGCACGTTGTCGACGATTGGATGTATGAAAAAGTGGCTGAAACCTACGCGCTGGATCCTGCCATGCAGCAGTTTTTTGAAGAGAACAGCCCCTGGGCGCTCCACGCAGTTGCCGAGCGTTTACTGGAAGCGGCGCAGCGGGGGCTTTGGGAAAAGCCTTCAGAAGAAGCGCTGGAAGGTTTGAAAAATTTGTATCTCAAAAGTGAGGCGCTGCTTGAATCAAGGGCAGAATAGGGATTATTTGTAATTAAAATTGAAATGACACTATACCCGTTTGCCGCCATAGTTGGGCAGGAGAAACTGAAAAAGGCGCTGCTTTTATGTGCGATCAATCCTGGCATTGGCGGGGTGCTGATCAAAGGTGATAAAGGGACGGCGAAGAGCACGGCGGTGCGCGGATTGGCGGCAGTAATGCCACCTTTGGGCTCTCATGGTGAGTCGGTGCCGTTTGTCGATCTGCCGCTAGGCGCGTCGGAAGACCGTGTGCTGGGCAGTCTGGATATTGAAGCTATTCTTGCCAATAAAACTAAGAAATTATTGCCCGGGCTGCTCGCGGGGGCACATCAGGGGATTTTATATATCGATGAGGTAAACCTGCTTGCGGATCATCTGGTGGACGTTTTGCTGGATGTGGCGGCTTCGGGTGTAAATACCGTGCAGCGTGAAGGCCTTTCGGTGAGTCATCCGGCCAGGTTTGTGCTCATCGGCACCATGAACCCGGAGGAAGGAAACCTTCGCCCACAATTTCTCGACCGTTTCGGAATGATGGTCGAAGTGAGCGCGCAAACCGATGTGCACGCGCGAACGGAGGTGGTGCGAAGGAGGATCGCATTTGAGCGGGATCCGATGGGGTTCGTAGATCAGTGGGTCAGTGGTCAGGAGGTTATCAAGGAGCAGATAAGCAGGGCTCAGCAGCTACTGCCGTCGGTGCAAGTGGCTGACGGATTGCTGAAAATAATTAGCCAATTGTGCATTGAATGGGGGGTGAGCAGTCTTCGGGGCGACATTGTCATGTACAAAACGGCGCTCACGATTGCGGCATTGAATAATCGCACGACTGTAACGCCAGATGATGTACGCGAGGCAGCGGAGCTGGTATTAACGCATCGCAAGGGCAAGAAAGCATTGCCACCACAACCCAATAAATCTTCGGACGACAAACAAGATGATTTGAGCCCGAAAGAGGGCAAGCCATCCAGTTTAAGTTCTTCTCTCCCAAATGAGGACGCTGAACATGAGGATGATCATACTAAATGCGACGACGGAGAGTGCGGGGAAGATATAGACGAACAGATCGTGGGTATTTATTCTGGAATAAACGTTCCTGAATTGTTCAATACTATGTCTGCCGAACGCTCGGATCTTTCGAACGGGCGGAGCGTAAAGGCTAAGCAAACCACGAAGGGATACCAGGTCAGAGCAATCAAAAGTGATCATGTTACGGATATTGCCGTTACTGAAACCGTCCTACATTCGATAATACGCGATCCGGATGGTGCAGGATTTGAAAGGCAGGATTTGCATCAGAAAATCCGGAATGATAAGACCGGTCACCTGATCCTTTTTGTGGTAGATGCCTCCGGTTCCATGGCTGCTGGCAAGCGTATGGAGGCTGTAAAAGGAAGTGTAATGAATTTGCTACAAGACGCTTATCAAAAACGAAATATGGTTGCCGTCATTTCATTCCGAGGGGTAGAGGCTACGGTTTTGCTCGAACCGACACGTAGCACGGAGTTGGCTGAGCAGGCATTGGAAAAGCTTCCGACTGGCGGGCGTACGCCATTGCCACATGCATTGCAGCTCGCGGAACAAATGTTGTCGGCGCTTCCCGGAGCAGGCGGAATTCAACCATTCCTGGTAATATTGAGCGATGGGAAGGCTAATGTACCTTTGCAAGGAGGAAACGGCGACGCATGGGGGCAGTCGTTGCAAATCGCCCGGGAGTTGAATTGTCAGGCCCTGGTGTTGGATACTGAAAGTGGTTATGTCCGTTATGGGAAAGCAAGAACTTTGGCGGAAGCGTTGGGCGCAGAATATTTGTCATTGGAGGAGCTTTCAGCTGATCAGGTTATGGAAACCGTTTCGGAGCGGATCGTTATTTAAATTAAATGGACACCAGAAAGCTACGGCCCATCATGTTTGTCGGGACCGGCTCCGACGTTGGCAAAAGTGTAATTGCAGCCGGTTTTTGCAGGATTTTCAAGCAAGACGGCTATCAACCAGCGCCATTCAAGGCCCAGAATATGTCGCTTAACAGCTTTGTGACAGCGGACGGCCTCGAACTGGGACGCGCGCAGGCCGTCCAGGCCGAAGCGGCACAAATTCCCTGCGAATCGGACATGAACCCGGTGTTGCTGAAACCGACGAGCGACAAATTATCACAGGTAGTCCTGAATGGTAAACCGGTTGGTAATCAGTCGGCTTACGAGTATTTCATGGTCAACGACCGTCGCGAGCTCTTTTCGGCAGTAAAGGATGCATTTGACCGGCTTGCGACCAGGTATTCTCCGATCGTGATGGAGGGAGCAGGCAGTATTTCCGAGCTAAATCTCAAACATCGGGATATAACTAATCTCCGAATGGCCGCGCACGCGGGTGCGGCAACCTACCTGATCGCCGATATTGATAAGGGCGGTGTTTTCGGTAGCGTTTATGGCACCATTGCATTGCTTACGGAGGAGGAACGAGCCTGTATGAAGGGCATTATTATCAACAAATTTCGGGGTGATGGACGCTTGTTCGAAGAAGGAAAGCGAATGTTGGAAGAGCTAACAAGTTTACCTGTGGTGGGTATTTTGCCCTATTTCAGAGATATTCATATTGAGCAGGAGGATTCGGTGTCGCTCGAATTAAAATACCGCTCGGCAATAGAGGGAAAAGTGAATGTAGCCGTGATCCTGTTGAAACGCCTCTCGAATTTTACAGACTTCGACCGTCTCGAGAAAGACCCGCGAGTGAATTTGTATTATACCAATGAGCCTTCGGAAATTGCCAAAGCCTCGGTCATCATCATTCCGGGCAGTAAGAATACCATTGCCGACATGCTGGCAATCAAAAACAATGGTGTTGCAGAATCGATTTACAACGCCCACAGAGCGGGTAGGACGCTGATTGGGATTTGCGGCGGGTATCAGATGCTTGGCGAAAACATTCTCGACCCGCTCCATATAGAAGGTGAAATAGAGGAAATGCCTGGATTGGGCCTGTTACCTGTGAAAACCGTTCTGCAAGCTGAAAAAACGACATTGCAGTGTGCTTTTGATTTCAGAGAGAATGGTGAAGTCTGTTTGGGATATGAAATCCATATGGGAGAAACCACTGCATTGAAAGCGGGTAATGCGGTAGCTACATTAGCCGATGGGCGCAAGGACGGGTACTATCTCAATGCGCGAACGTGGGGCACTTATCTGCATGGCATTCTGGATAATGAAGTGGTGATCGAAAGCATTTTGGCTCCGTACACCAGCGAGAAGGGAATGCACTATGACTATCAGCAATTTAAGGAGCAGCAATACGACAAGCTGGCGGATCTACTGCGCGAGCATATCGATATGGATTTGATTTACAAAAGTATAGCTGAATAAGGTATGTTACACGGCCATGGCGACGATGGTTATCGTTACGGAACGAAAGTTGTTGCGGATTTTAGTACAAATGTCTGGTACGGAGGCGAACCTGCCGGATTGAAAGAATATGTTTTTGAGCGCTGGAACGAAGTAAACCGCTACCCCGAAGTTCTCGCCGAAAGTTTGCGGGAGAAAATTGCCCGTCACCATCAGGTGCCTGCCGAACAAATTCTGGTATGTAACGGAACGATAGAGAGCATTTACCTGATCGCCCAGCTGTTCACCGGCAAACGGACAACGATTGTCATACCGTCCTTTGCGGAGTATGAGGATGCGTGCCTGGCATTCGATCATGAAATAACGAGCCTGAACTGGCAGGATGCATTGGAATTGCCGAGACTGAAGAGCGATCTCGTATTCATTTGCAGTCCTAATAACCCGACCGGACAGGTTTTTCAGGATTTGCAATATTGGTTGAAACTGAATCCCCAATGCCTGTTCGTGGTAGACGAAGCGTTTGTAGATTTCACAGAAGATCAAATCGCTGTCTTATCGCTGGTATCGAAATTTCCCAACTTGTTGGTAATGCGCTCACTGACAAAAGTCTACGCAATCCCGGGCATGCGGCTTGGTTACCTGCTTGCGAGAGAAGATTGGGTCGGGCAACTTGTCAATATCAAACAACCCTGGACAGTAAATACGCTCGCGATAGGTGCAGGGCATTTCATTTATGACCATTTTGATAAGGTCCAGCCGCCGATAAAGCAGTTGCTGTCCGATAAAAGAATGTTCGTTCAAGAATTATGCAAGCTGGAATGTCTCGAAGTAATGGATAGTGACACGCATTTCTTTCTGGCCCGGACATTGGTGCGGAATGCTGCCCAGTTGAAGGAATTTCTGCTTGATAAACACGGCCTCCTTATCCGCGACGCCGGTAATTTTCGTGGTTTAACGCGCCAACATTTCCGGCTTGCGACACAGCGGCCAGAGGACAATGACAAGATGGTCAATGCATTAAAGGAATGGCAGACGCTTTACTATTGATCCTGCCGTTAATCGCAGGCTATTTGCTGGATTTGTGGCTTGGCGACCCTGATCATTGGCCCCATCCGGTGCGTGTTTTCGGCAATGCCATTGCGTTGGGAGAGAAACTTCTGAACCGCGGAAGTTTCAGGTTTTGTAAAGGTGCTACACTGGCTTTCCTGTCGGTTTTAGCGGTGTTTTTTTTCTTTTTGGGATTGGATTTTCTATTGCGCCGAGTACCCTATTTGTATCTCATTATTAATAGTATCTGGGTTTATTATGGTCTGGCAAACCATTCACTGATTGCCGAAGGCAAAAAGGTTTTTTCAGTGCTGGAAACCGAAGGTCTGGAAGCTGGTAGGAAGCAACTTTCGCGGATTGTTGGAAGAGATACTTCACAACTTAGCACGCAGCAGATTCGCATTGCGGTGCTGGAAACCATGTCCGAAAACCTGAGCGACGGTGTAATTGCGCCATTATTCTACTACGCCATTGCGGGTGTCCCGGGGATGATGGCCTACAAGATGATCAACACCATGGATTCGATGATTGGCTACCGCAACGACCGTTACGAGTGGTTCGGGAAGTTTGCCGCGCGTATGGACGACGTTGCTAATTTTATTCCAGCTCGGCTTACGGCGCTGTTGATGGTGTTGGTGACGGGAAGTAGAAGAGGGCTAAAATTTATAATTAAATATGGAGGTAAACATAAAAGCCCTAATGCCGGATATCCCGAAGCTGCACTGGCGGGCATCTTGAATTGCAGGTTCGGCGGGCCGAATGTGTATCATGGGAAACTAGTGGAGAAGCCGTTTATTGGGGAGAATGACAGGTTTATGGGACCGGCCGAAATTGTAAAGGCAAGCACTGTTAATCAACTCGTTTGCATTGGAATGGCCGTTTTGATCATGCTATTTTATGTTGCGCGGTAGTCATTGGTTCCCAAGCCGTATTTTATTAATAAGGTCGATTGGCTCACCCACCACCCTCGCGATTTCCTCAATTGAGTAGACTTTGTCTTTCAAGAGTTTCCGGATGATTTCCAGGGATTTTTCATATTGGCCCTCTTTTTTGGCTCTATCCAGCAAAAATTCTTCAATTCCCATATTCTTGGTTCGTTTCGTTAATGCATCGAGTACTTGATCAAATTTAGCAACAGTCTCATACTTTTCAAAGCGCACGTAGTAACGCAGAAATGCCATTAGTTTTCTGATTTTATGCTTTAGAAAGTTCTTTTCCAGTAAACTTTTGGTCAGCTCGATTTTTAGATCAAGGAGCTCATCTTCATTGAGGGATTTGCGTTTTAGCGCAGTCTTAACTGTCAATATCACGATCGCAAATGGATTGTTGCTATCCCGCAACATTTCGTCATCCTGATCCAGAATTTTGAAGGCATTATATCGGTACAGAATACTTGTTCCCATAAATTCCCGGTAATATTCACAAGGACGAAAGGCCTCATTTCCATCCGTAAAAATGGCGAACGCCGTGACCGGCTTGTTGTACTTGTCCAGAATGCGTGAATAGTATGTGAACATCCGCTGACTAAAATGCGGATCGTGATAGCCTTGTACTTCGATATGCACGAGGATCCATTCATTGTCGCCGTTTTTGCAATGCACTTTTACAAGTTTGTCGACAAAGCGGGTTTGGTATAAATTATCCTCCGGTGGGAATAATTGTTCCAGTTCTTTGTCCAGGTACTCAAAATCTTTCGAAAAATCGAATATCGCGTCGGCTTGCGGATCAAAGAAAAGCAGGAAGTCGTCGAAAATATCTTCCAGAATTGATTTCCAGAGGGTGTCATCTCGTTTCATGCAGCGTGTGTGGAAATGAATGCATGCAATGATAAGCAATAAAATATTGCTAGTTTTGCCGCCAACCAGGTACACGCATTTCGCGTGATTAAAAGGGAATCCGGTGTGAATCCGGAACAGTCTCCGCTGCTGTGAGTTCATTAAGAGGCTCTTGTAGAATGTCACTGGAATCAGTTTCGAATGACTGAATGACCGAATGTTTTATTCAATTATTCGAAATTACTTCCGGGAAGGCGCAAGAGTTGGACGAGTCAGAAGACCTGCCTGCAAAACTTTGCTAACATGGCTTTCGGAAGAAAGGCCGATGACTAAATGATTGTTAGAAAACTACTTGCAGTTCTTCTGCTGTGCGGCTGGATGGCCGGTTGCAGCACTTCTTCGTCGCTTTACGAGAAAAGCGATTCTCATTATTCGGGTAAAGACCTGTTTCCGGAAAAGGTTAAGGTGGCACACGCCAGAGGCTTTACGATTACTTATCACGGGCATTATAAAGTGGTAAAAATCATGAGCCCGTTCGAGAAACTGGCGGATACGCTTACTTATATACTTGTACAACGCGGGACGTCACGGCCCATTGGTTATAAAGACAGCCAGGTGATCGAGATTCCCGTGCGGAGCATGGTGGCCATGTCGTCGCTGCACATTGGGCTGGTGGGTTTCCTGGGTTGTGAGGATATCCTATCAGGCATGGGAAATCTCAATTATGTTTCTTCTCCGAAAGTCATCAGTCGCATTAAATCCGGCAAAATTGCCGAGGTGGGGAAGGATCAGGGGCTGAATGAAGAGCTGCTGGTGGGTATGCATCCCGACCTGGTCATGGCAACCGGGAGCCCGATTGCAAAAGTGAGCCGGTACGAGTCGCTGTATCAGGCCGGGATACCGGTCATGGTGAATTCGGAATGGGTCGAGACGACGCCATTGGGCCGCGCGGAATGGGTGAAGCTGATGGCCGCGTTGATCAACAAGGAAGATCTTGTGAACCGGAAATTTGCCTTCGTTGAAAAGGAGTACAGGAAACTAATGCAATTGACGAGTCAGGTAAAAACGCATCCAAGCCTCATTATCGGGATGAATTCAAGGGATGCCTGGTATGTACCGAACGGGGATAGCTATGTGAACCGTTTTTTTCAGGATGCAGGGGCGTCTTATCATTGGTCCGATACAAAAGCGACCGGAAGCCTGCCGTTAAGCTTTGAAACAGTATATCCTGTCGCATTGGAGGCAGATTACTGGCTGAATGTGAGTATTGGGAACGTTCAGACCAAGAAGGATGTGCTTGCCCGCGACATCAGGTATGCCGACTTTAAGGCCTTCAAAAACAACCACATTTACAGTTATAATAACCGCATGAATGCGCAGGGAGCGAACGATTATTGGGAATCCGGTGCGGTAAATCCGCATTTGGTACTCGCCGATTTGATCCATATTGTCCATCCCGAGCTGTTACCTGAGCACAAATTGATCTACTATAAATCAATCAATTAAATGAAAATATATACCAAAAAGGGTGATAAGGGCACTACGGGTCTGTTTGGCGGCAGTCGGGTAAGCAAAGATGATGTTCGGATCGAATGCATCGGGACGCTCGATGAGGCTAACTCGACGATCGGGTTGTTGCGCGTGAAATTAGGGAACGGACACGAGTGGCAGCAGAATTTGCATAAAATCCAAAAAGACCTGATGGACATGATGTCGCACCTTGCACGTCCGTCGGATGCAAAAAAGGAGAACAAAAACCCGATGCCGATCGATGGGGCCAATTTTTGTGAGGAATGGATCGATGCGCTGGAAGCGGCTATGACTTCGCCATCGGATTATTTTCTATTGCCGGGGGGAAATGAAGTTTCGGCATTATGCCATATGGTGCGCACGCAAATGCGGCGGGGAGAGCGTAGGCTGGTGTCGCTGATCAAGACAGACGAGGTGCATGAAGCCATTCCGGCTTACGTCAACCGGCTTTCCGATCTGTTTTTTACATTGGCCCGAGCTGAAATGGATAAAGCGGGAGTGGCGGAGGAAAAGTGGCAGTTATTTCTGTACAAACGTTTCAAAAACGCGGAGCCTTCATGATCGTGTACCTGACAGGCGGTGTGCGCAGCGGAAAAAGCAGCTTTGCGATGGAATTGGCATTGCAAAAGAGCCAGCATCCCGTGTATGTAGCCACATCCAGAATTTGGGACGAAGATTTTGCGAAACGCGTAAAACGTCACCAGGACGAACGCGGGCCGGAATGGGCGTCACTGGAAAGTGAAAAGGACATTCATTTGCTCCCATTGACGGGCAAAGTGGCGGTGATCGATTGCGTCACTTTGTGGCTGACCAATCTTTTTGTTGCCTTTGAATTTGATATTGAAAAATCATTGGCTGCATTTAAAGCAGAAATCGATGCACTCGTGAAAATTGATGCGACATTAATCATAATCTCTAATGAAATAGGCATGGGCGTTCATGCTGAAACTGAGGCGGGACGGAAATTCGCCGATCTGCAAGGTTGGGCAAACCAGCATGTAGCTGCCGTTGCCGATGAAGCAATTATGATGGTTTCCGGTATTCCATTAACATTAAAATCAATGAAATAACCATGCATATATCCACTATAACCAAACAGGAAATCCAGGCGAAAATCGATTTGAAAACGAAGCCGCTGGGTGCGCTGGGAGCACTGGAAAAACTGGCATTCCAGATCGCCTCTGTACAGGGAACCTTGTCGCCGAAGTTGGTCAATCCGCATATCATGGTCTTCGCGGCCAGCCACGGAATTGCGGCGCAGGGTGTGAGTGCCTATCCGTCGGAAGTAACGCCACAGATGGTACTCAACTTTATAGGAGGAGGTGCGGCGATCAATGTTTTTACACGCCAGCACGGCATTAACCTGCTTTTGGTGGATGCGGGTGTGGATTATGATTTTGGAAAGAACGAAAAGCTGATCGATGCAAAGGTCAATTTCGGTACGAAAAGCTTTGCTGAACAGCCTGCGATGACGGCGGCGGAATGCAGGCAATGTCTCGAAAAGGGGACGGAATTGGTCAGGGAAGTTTACCAAACCGGCTGTAATGTGATCGGCTTCGGTGAAATGGGTATTGGAAATACTTCATCGGCATCGGCGGTTATGAGCCGGCTGCTGCATATTCCGATAGCCGACTGTGTAGGAAAGGGAACGGGCCTTAACGATGCGCAACTATCGAAAAAAATAGCGGTATTAACCGATGCATTGGAACGTCATAAGGATGTAAATGACGACCCGGAATCGGTGCTGACGACATTTGGTGGCTTTGAAATCGCGATGATGTGTGGGGCTATGCTGGAAGCCGCGAAGCTGGGAATGTTGGTTCTGGTGGATGGTTTTATCGCCTCGGTAAGTTATTTAGCTGCATTTAAAATGGAGCCTGCTATCTCACGAAACGCAGTTTTCTGCCATCAATCCAATGAAAGAGGGCACCGTTTGCTGCTTGAATCCGTGGAAGCCGATGCAATTTTGAAACTCGATCTGCGTCTCGGCGAAGGGACCGGATGTGCGCTTGCTTATCCGCTGTTACAATGCGCCGTCGCATTCCTGAATGAAATGGCCAGCTTCGAAAGTGCGGGCGTAAGCCAGAAAATGGAGGGCCAGTAACGAAAGCTTATAGCCGAAAACAGATGTCGCATATCCGTCAGCAGCTCACGCTGTTTTTCACTGCATTGCAATTTTACACCCGTCTGCCAGCGCCGACATGGGTGGCTTACCGGCCCGAATACCTCAGTCTCGCGACGGCCTATTTGCCATTTGTCGGTTGGATTGTAGGCGCGGTAGCAGGAGCTGCATGGCTTCTGACCGACTACCTGACCAACCCTTCGATAGCTATTCTCTGCTCGATGATCATTTCGATCTTACTGACCGGCGCATTCCACGAAGATGGTTTTGCCGACACGTGCGATGGTTTTGGAGGCGGATGGACGCGGGATAAGATTCTGGAAATCATGAAAGATAGTCGGGTGGGTACCTATGCGTCCGTCGGACTGATTCTGATCCTCGGGCTAAAATTCGCACTTCTTCAATCCATCGGAGCACATGCTTCGCAATTTGGGATTATCGCAACGCTTGTGAGCGCGCATGCGCTGAGCAGGCTCATGCCGGTTTTCGTCATTTATATGCTGCCTTACTCGCGCGATACCGATAGCAAGGCGAAGCCAGTCGCCGAAAAGCCCCCTTTTTCCGTATTGATAGCAGCCATTATTTTTGGCGTTTTGCCGCTGTTTCCATTGGCGGTCCTTCTTGCACAACCATTGATTTTCGCTGTTATCCCGATCTTGGGATTGATCACCACCATGCTCGCACGTTATTTCGGAAAATGGATCGGTGGCTACACGGGCGATTGTCTTGGCGCTATTCAGCAGGTTTGTGAAATAGCATTCTACTTTTTGCTTGTGGTGTTATGGAAGTTTGTCTGATCCGGCATACGACTCCCATTTTCGAACCTGGAATGATTTATGGTCGTACAGAACTTTTGCTTCATGCCGATTTTCCTGCCGAGTTGGAAGCTGTCCGGGCAAAGCTTGGTAAAGACTTTGAGATCATGTATTCAAGTCCGGCTCTTCGTTGCATTCAACTTGCCCGGGCGCTTTACACCGATGTTTTGACAGATCCTCGTTTGCAGGAGTTGGATTTTGGTGGCTGGGAGGGCAAAACGTGGAATACTGTGGACCAGCAGGCATTGCAGGCATGGATGGACGATTTCGTGAACGTGTGTACGCCAGGAGGTGAAAGCATGATGCAAATGTATGCGCGCGTGGAGGCATTCTGGAAGGAGCTGGGGCAATCGGGTTATGATAAGGTAGCAATCGTGACGCACGCCGGAGTGATTCGCCTGATCCTTTCCATTGTAAGACAAATCGATTTGCAAGATATATTTAATATTAACGTTAGCTACGGTGAGGTGATTCGGGTTGAAGTTCATTAAATCGTCAACAATTTGTAATTTGAATTTTATATAAACCACTCAAATTGCCGCGCTATGAACCAGGAATATCTTGAAAGTGTCAGAAAACAATTTGAATATTATAAAATGCTGGGAGAGAAGACCATCGCGCAGCTAAGCGACGACCAGCTTTTCTGGAAATACAACGAAGAAAGTAACAGCATTGCCAGCATTGTGAAGCATTTATGGGGAAATATGCTTTCCCGCTGGACCGATTTCCTGACCACCGACGGGGAAAAGGAATGGCGAAGCCGCGATACCGAATTTGATAATGATATCGATGGTCGTGAGGATCTCCTCGCGAAATGGAACGAGGGCTGGAACCGTCTTTTCCATGCATTGGATTCACTCAATGAGTCGAATTGGGAGACTGTCATTTACATTCGAAACCAGGGACATTCAGTGATGGAGGCCATTAACAGGCAATTGGCCCATTATCCTTATCATGTAGGCCAGATCGTGTTTATCGGTAAAATGGCGTTGAATGAAAAATGGTCGTCGCTATCAATACCACGTGGGAAGTCACAAGATTATAATGGCGAAAAATTCGCTCAACCGAAGGCGAGAATGCATTTTACAGACGAGTATATCAAAAAGAAAGGGTATTAGGTCCAAAGACGATAAAGCACCAGGCCGACTAACAATGCCAGGGCAACTGCGGATGCCCAAATAAAGTTGCTGTGGCGATAGAACGGTACGGGCTGCGTCTGGACATCATGCTCCAGCAGTACGCTTTGACGCAAACGTCCCAACAACCGATTGGAAACGGCCGGTTCGATATCTTCCTCGGTTGTGAAGATTTTGCCGGCTTCGGACGTCATCACCTCATCAAAAACCCATTTGCCTGCCGGTGTTTGCAGATGCCGGAACAATTCGTCCTGCTCGTGACCATTACACTGGTTCGAAATGTATTTGTAAACGAGGTTTCTGATGTGAAGTTCTTTGTCCATGCGTCTGTCCCGGTTTGATCAGAATCGCAGTACGGCTTGCTCTCTGCCCGCTCGTGTGAGGATTTGGAAAATGTGGCTTTTGCAGATTTTGAGCAGGTAACCTTTCAGGGAACATTCATTGTTCAGGCAATCGCGGTTTTCCCATAATTTCAGGAATACATCGTGCACAGCTTCTTCGGCATGTTCGGTAGATTTCAGGAAGCGAAGTGCAAAGCGGAACAGATAAGCGTGGTAGGTTTCGTAAACCCTTGTGAAAGAGGGTATGTCGCCGTTACGAATGCTTGCTGCAAGGATGTCATCCTGCATGATCGGTTCTTTCATATTTACAGTTGTTGCGGGCTACGATGGAATCTCAGTTAAAAGCAAGTTACTAATAATTTCTACTTTTTGTAACCAACAACGGAATAAATGCAGGGTAATTGCCCGTAAGTCAGTAGAATGGTTCTGTTACTGGCGTAAACGCCCCCTAACAATGCCGTTTTCACACAGCGCCTATCCTTTTGGTACCCATTAGTTTTGTATCAACCAATCAGTCAAACAAAACTTATATAAACCAAAAGAAATCATGGAAGCTACACTCGTCAATTCGAACGTAAAAAGCCAGGGTAACAAAGGGGTGCTCGCTGGCAAGATCATCAGCGCATTATGCATTTTGTTCCTGCTTTTCGATGCCATTATGAAGGTAATCAAGGAGTCCCATTCGATTGAAGGTTCGGCGGCGCTGGGCTGGCCCGTGGATCAGGTGCAGAGCATTGGAACAGCTTTGCTGATTTCTACGATCCTTTATATCATCCCGCGTACCGCTTTTTTGGGCGCTATTTTAATCACCGGTTACCTCGGCGGTGCCATCGCGATCATGGTGCGTGTGGGTCAGCCTTTGTATTTCGCGGCAGTATTTGGCGTACTTGTCTGGGTCGGGTTGTACCTGCGTGACGAGAAGTTGCGGGCGATGATTCCATTCAAGAAATAAGCGTCAAATTACATTTCGTCAGCAAAGCAAATGGCCGGAACAATTGATCGATTCCGGCCATTTGCTATTATATCAACAAAGGAAATTACACAACGCCACCCATTAACGGATCCGTCTTGGTAACAGCTCCGGTTTCGACATGCCCGGCAAAACGCTCCTCATATGATTTATACCCCTTCACTTTCACGCTGAAATCGTACCATTGAAACGATTTGCCTAGTTCCAGCACGAGCGATGCTTTGCCACCAACGGCAAAAGACTTGTTTTTAACACCTGTTTTATAACTATTATCTTCAATAGTCACCTCATGCGCTTTCGAATCCAGGTTTTCAATTGTTACCATGACATTGCCGGTTGGTTTCGAAGATTTTACCTCATAATCGCAACTCACTTTGAGTTTGGGATTAGCGGCATTTCCCAGAAACTCGCGGTAAAAGCCGTTTGGCCCGTAAATGCGCAGGTGATAAGCATTATTGTCAAAACCAGATAGTTGCCATTCGTCGGTAAGCTGGTCGCCTGCGGCCACGCTGTAATCCCAGGAGCGGAGCGTTTCGTTTTTATAAGGTTTCATCGCATACACCCGAAAAGGAATTCCACTCGATTTTGTGCCAAAAAGTCTGTTACCAGCCTTGAATGACACTTGAAGCGCACTACCAGTGTTACCTACCTGTGCATTTACAAGTGGTTCGTATGGTAATGCGCAAGCCGGCCGCACCCCTTTTTCCTGAACCGGAAACAGCGGTGATTTTCCCGGATTTGCGTTAAGGTCGCCAAGCTCCGTCGCGTCGAGCTTTTTGAAATTTTCGGGAGCTTGCTTGAACTGCGCCTGGTGAATGCTTTCGATGAATTGCTTTTGTTGGAGGAAAACCGGTTTCTCGATCTTTTCTCCATTATAAGGCCGGAAAACAGAAGTCAGATCACCGCAGATGGTCCGTCGCCATTGCGTAATGTTCTCTTCGTGGACTTTTTTCTTAAACTTCTTTTCTAAAAAGTTTTCAAGGAATTGCAGCGACGAAGTATGGTCAAAGACTTCTGAATTGACATATCCACCCCTCGACCAAGGCGAAGCGATGATCATCGGTACACGATACCCAAGCCCGATGGAGCCTTCACGAATGCTGGCAGGATTGGCCGACGGATTGGTTTGCTGGTCTGCCAATGCGAAATCGAGCTTTGGATCGATCCCGGCGGATACTTTACCAGTGTTTTCTTGATAAGGATTAGGAACTGTAAATGGAGGCACATGGTCGAAATAGCCGTCATTTTCATCATAAGTCACAATGAAAATGGTCTTCTTCCAAACTTCCGGGTTTTGCAAAAGGATTTCCATGGCCTCGCTTACATACCACGGCCCAAACCAGGGCTCGCCCGGGTGATCGGAGAAATGCGCCGGCGGCATGAGCCAAGAAACGGTCGGTAATGTGCCGTTTTTTACGTCTTCTCTAAATTGGTGGAATACATCGCCTTTGGGTACATTCAATGTCCGTTCAGTACCATTGTCGGCGTACTGCATCGACGTCAGTTCATGGAAATGAGGGTCGCTGATGTTGGTTGTGAACGCCCTGTCATTCAGATTTTTCTCCCTGTCGGATAGGCGGGCTTGCGTTTCCTTATTGAACTTCGTCTGTGCTGTTTCAATGTTCTTCAAAAGCCGTTTAGCCGCTGCGAGCCGTGTGGCGGCGCGGGCATCGGTGCCTGCTTCTTTTTCCAGATCGGCAATGGTCTGGACGATTGTTTGCCGTTTAGTTTCAAGATTGGCGAATCCGCCCTCGTGGAAACGCACATTGTAAGCTTTGAAATACTCCAATACATTGGTGCCAAAGTTGCTGAGCCATGCGCTTTCTTCACCTTTAAGCCCATAACCCATTGTGATTTCATTCTGGTAAACCTTCCAGTCAATGCCGTTTTCTTCGAGGCGTTCGGGATAGGTTTTCCATTCGAGTTCGGGATATTCATAATTGCTGATATTCCACAAATGTGCAATGCCCGACGGCTCGTTTTTCTCCCGAACTGTGCCCGACATCCAGTAATAGCGGTTGGGGTGCGTGCCGGTAATGCTCGAACAGAAATTGTGGTCGCAAACGGTGAATGCGTCGGCGAGCGAATAATAGAATGGGAAGTCCGAGCGGTCGCAATATCCCATAGTGAGCGGAATGTGCGAATATTGTTTGTTGCGCGGGGCTTTTACGTCGAGCCAGCGGTCGTATTTGCCGTTGTTCATGGCGTCGGTCTGGTCGGTCCAGCCGTGCGGGATGGAACCCATCCAGGCCACTTTGGTATCTTTTACATTCAGGCGGAAAGGTCCGTAAGTGTCGCCTGCCTTATTGGTTTGGAACCATACCTTATTTTTATCCGGCAGCTCGATCGCACGGGGATCGTTGAAACCGCGAACGCCCTGCAACATGCCAAGTTGGTGATCGAACGAGCGGTTTTCCTGCATCAGGAATACGATATGCTCGGCGTCGTAAAAAGTACTACCTGGTGCCGGGTCGATGGCTAGTGCCTTTTGAATGACAGGTGGAAGTGTATTGGCCACTGCGCCCGTACCCGCAAGCAGAGCGGCTTTTTTAAGAAAATCTCTTCTTGAATCCATTAATACCGGTGAATTTAGGACTTCAAATTTATTTCACGGATCAGCTCCGGCTGTTACCCGAGGGTTATGATTTCATCATTTTTATATCATTATCTTTGAGAAAAGCACTTTCAACAACAGATCTATGGCAGCTATCGAGGCTATTAAGGAAAAGCCGTCGAACCCAACGGCCCAGGAATTTGCCGAACACATGGAAAAATTCCGTTCGCCGGTAGAAGCATTAAAACTGATGCGTTATTTTAAAACCGGTCAGGGGCAATATGGGGAAGGGGATATTTTCATGGGCGTGCGCATGGGACAGATTTTCGAACTGGCCAAAGCTTACATCCATATGCCGCTGGAAGAAATCGAATTGATGCTCGAAAATCCGATCCATGAAATAAGGACGGGTGCGTTGAGCATTATCGACAAGCAGGCGAGAAGCAAAAAGACAACGGCCGATCAACGGAAGCTGCTATTTGAGTTGTATTTGCGTAACACACACAGGATCAACAACTGGGACCTGGTGGACATCTGTGCACCGCATGTAGTAGGCGGGTACCTTTACATTTCCAGGGAGCCGCGGGAGGTGCTTTACAAACTGGCTGAATCGGAAAGTATTTGGGAGCGTCGTACTGCCATCGTCGCGACAGGGTATTTTATCAAAAAAGGAGATATAGCAGATACTTTTAGGATCGCGAAACTGCTTTTGAATGACAAGCAAGATCTCATTCATAAAGCCACCGGCTGGATGCTACGAAGCGCAGGCCAGGTAAACCGTGCAGAATTACAACGATTTCTCGATAAACACGCCGCTACCATGCCCCGGACCTTGCTGCGGTATTCCATCGAGCATTTCGACAAACCATTGCGCAGTCATTATATGGGTTTGAAGGGGCAGGGTAGCGGCTTTTGAAGTGCGACTTCCGAAGCGATTATTTTGCGGGTGTGATCACGATATTGCGGTATTCAACCGGACCGTGGTCGCCCTGGATGTAGAGTGGGCCGGGTTCGCCCTCATTGCTGTCGAGCGCGCCACCGGTAATGCCGGGGATTTCCTGGTTGCTGATGACGGTTTTGCCGTTCGCAACCAGCGTCAGCATGCGGCCTACCAATGTAATGTCAAATGAATTCCATTCGCCCGCGTCCTTGGCTACCATTTCGCTTGGCACGATGAAGCCGTAAATAGCACCCATCTGATCGAGAGACGGCTCCATGCCTTTGCCGTCGGTGATCTGCACTTCGTAGCGGCCCCGCAGATAGACACCGCTGTTGCTGCCTTTCGGAATGCGAAACTCGATATGTAGTTTAAAATCGCCGAATTTCTGATCGGTAACCAGGTTAGCGCCCGATTTCGGGCTCCGGAGAATGCCATTTTCAGCAATCCATTGGTTTTCGCCGCTAGCATGCCAACCTTTGATTTCATTGCCGGCCGTCAGTTTGATAGGTGCGCCCCAGGCTGGCATCGCTTTTCCGCGTAACGACGGAGCGCGGACGCCTTTGTAGCTGTATGTCTTGCCGTCGGGGGTGGTTAGTGAGCCCGTAATGGCGTCGCCAGACACCGTTCCTTCCACTTTTAGATCGCTTTCTCCGCGCTCCCACTGTGGGGGAATCGCAAAGTCGAATTTGCCTTCTTGAAAATGTACCACAGAAATTGGTCGTGCGCTGCCGGAGAAGCCTGTAAATTGCCCCACGAGCGTTTTGTTGCCCGAGTGCCGCACTTCCAGCCACGATGGCAAAGTTTTGCCATTCGCATCTACTGAAATGTCCCAGCGGCCTTCGATAGGAGAAGCAAGGGGAGCGGGATTGGCTTTTGTCGAAAAGGTTGCCATCAGCAGTGCGCCTGCCGAAAGCATTAGGCTCCGGGATGCCCGGCACAGGTTAGTTTGAAATACTTTCTTCATAAATTTTTTAGGTATTAAAGATTGGGAAAGTTAGAGATAAAAATCAACTGTTGCTTGAATGATCAAAAAGCCATTTGTGGAAACATGGAAGGCAGCCTATCTACTCGTTTGGGAAGTTTCGACGTTTCGTTACTGGTACCGCAAGAATCGTCCGATTGGATCCGTCATTGCAGCAAATTTCTTTTGAAATTTGTAGGTAATAAAGAGAAAACTATGAAACGCATTGCGCAAATAACCGATATCCATTTAATGGAAGAATGGTCGGCCAAAAACGGAGCTGATACAGATACAAACCTGAAACTGATCTTGCAGGACGTTGGCGCGCGAGGGATAAGAGATGTAATTTTTACAGGCGATATCGGTCATCCCGACGCTTTTGAGCGTTTTTTTGCATTGCTCAAAGATTTTCATTTTATAGTAATACCCGGTAATCATGACAAGTTTGCCGACATTAAGCCGCATTATCATCCGGCATACCTGAGCACTAAGAACGAAATGTTTCATTCCGAAGAGGACGTATATTTTAAATATATTTTTCTCGATTCATCTTCCGATTCTGTCGGTGAAGCGCAACTACAATGGCTCGCAAACGAACTGATTACGACAAAGAAAGTGCTTCTTTTTATACATCACCCGGTTTTACAGGTGCTTACGGCAGTCGATTTTAAATACCCATTACTAACCCGTGATGCGGTGAAGAATGTGTTAGTGCGGAGCGGTCGTGATGTTACTGTTTTTAGCGGGCATTATCATACGGATGACTTTACCAAAGAAGAGAATATTATGCAATACGTAACACCAGCCGCGTCGGTGCAGATGGAAAAGAGCCCGTTGGAGATTGTGGTCCACAGTCGTTATTATGGTTACCGTATTATCGAGCTGGATGGGCACACGGTGCGGACTGAGGTGGTGCTGAACCATGGGGATAGGTTTGACATAACCGTTTTTCGTGCCGGTTAATAACTGGACTCCTTACCAATGCCTTGATTTGCAGGTAATTTGCCGTCTGATATCGCTTTTTTACAATACACACTTTCGAAAATAGCCTTAGTTTTGCAGCGTCAATACAAAAAGCCCTTTTTCATAAACGATGAAGTTAGGTTATCAGGTTTTGCTTTCGGCATTTTTCGTGGGATTATATCGCTATGCGGTGCATTGGAAAACTGTTGGTTCGTGCCGGAAGTTTGGTGTCAGGATACACCCAGAGAGTGCTCTGGAATTTTTCAAGGTGCCTATTGCGCCGCTTTTTGATCAGTTTAGCGATTTGGAGAGTTGCTTCGGAAAGGAGATCAATCGGCTCGTGGATGACGTATATTGGGCAAAGTGCCCACGAGTATTTTCCAGGACGAATTCCAATATTTCAGGCTACCAGATAAGCAGATGATGTTCGCCTGAGCCAGTTTTAACTTAAATATCTATTCACCATGAAACTCGTTTATCTGGCCGTTTCCGCGGCCCTATGGTCAATTTGTGCCTTTACAAACGCACCCGAAAATTCCGAACAAGTAGTTCGTAAGCAGCCGGTTTCAGTAGCCGGGCATCAGAAAGCCATCGTCGCTTCGAATGATGACGTTGTCAAGAGGGGCGAATACCTTGTGACTATTATGGGCTGTGCTGACTGTCACGCACCCAAGAAAATGACTCCGAAGGGGCCCGCACCTGATATGGACCGGTTCCTGTCGGGTTATAACAGCAGCCAGCCGCTGGGTACATTTGATAAAAATATTCTTAAAACAGGCGAATGGGTCGTATTCAATGGCCAAAGTACTGCTTTTGCCGGTCCTTGGGGGATTTCGTTTGCCGCCAACCTGACACCCGACGAAACCGGAATTGGGACGTGGACGTTCGAACAGTTCGATACCGCGATGCGCAAAGGCAAGTTCAAAGGCCTGGAAAACAGTCGTCCATTGTTGCCTCCAATGCCCTGGTTCAATTATGTAAATGTGGCCGACAGTGATATGCGTGCGATTTTTGCTTATTTGAAATCCATTAAACCGGTTTCCAATGCAGTGCCGTCGCATATTCCGCCAGCTCCCTGAGACTTTCAGGATTGTTTTACATTAATTACTTTTAAAACCGATTCTTCTTTCAGGTAGAGGTTTTGTTCGCGGGTCTGGTCCGACATGTATGCCGCTAGATCCGCTTCCGATTCAAAGCTGACTAAATGTACTTCATAAGGCGCTTCCAGTTCGCCTTCGATCAACTGCTCCGGGCTCAATCTCAGCCTCAGGAGCAGTTTTCCGTTGTATTGGGGAATCAATGGCAATACCAGCGACTCAAATTGCTGGAAAATCTCCTCTTTGCCTTCCCTGATATAGACATATTGTGTAATGGTTACCATAGCTTCTGTTTCGTTTTGTTACCCAATCTCTAAAAGAATTTACATTCGCTGCAACTTTCGTTTTCAAATGATTCTCTTTACAACAAATTGATGGCCATCAAGATAAAGGAATGAAGTGAGTGGGAAAGTCCTTCCCATTGAGCAGGTTTTGTGTTGTATGTTCATTTATTCACCCCCAGATAGCCATGAAAATTAAGAGAATCCAAACCCTTTTGTTAGCGCCCGCCTTCTGGCTGGCATCTCTTCTGCCGATTTCCGCGCAGTCGTACGTCGAGCCCGACAAGGGTTACTGGCAGGTCCATACCGATCCGAACTCCCGCAACACCGTCGTGCAGTTTTTTGATGCGGGCAATCACTTGCTTTACCAGGAGTCGATGTCGCGAAAGTACATCAAACTGACGAAACGAAATGTCCGGTTGTTCGATGATCTGCTGGTCAAGCTAATGGCCCGCGAGTTGTTGTCCGATAAAGTAAGGGCCTATGATCTGGTTGCCGATAGTCGCACCGATTTCCGGAGCATGTCAGAACCCGAACACTTGCCGGCTTCGGAAGTGAACATGAAAACGGCGATGTCGAATGTGTATGTGGTACAAAATGGTAAAATGAAAGTCATTCTCAAAAACCCAACCCTTGAAAGTTACGACATCCGGATTATCGATAGTGACTTGCGTACCATCTATTATGAAAAGGCAAGTGGTTCGACTTATGGCCGCTGGTTCGATATGTCGAAGCTAGGTAAAGGAGCATACAGTGTTCACATCAGCAGCCCGAGAAAAAAATTGAATTATAAACTTGTTATTGACGATTACCTGGGTTATCGTCTGGAAAATTTGAAATGAGGTATTAAGTCAGGTTTCCGATTTGCTGAAATAACCCTCGAATTTTCGGGGGTTATTTTTGTCTATACCTGTGTGCTTTCGCAGGCGTAATGGAAGAGCGATATTGTTTGCTTCAAAAATTTTAAGTTACTTTGTTATGCAAAGTACTTTTTTATAACTGAAAGTGTAAAAATGATGATCACAGCCACGAGCCGTTATACGCTGAAATTAATATGTTGTTAACACAAAAAATATATTTGATTGCCGCATCGACAATCTTCCTTACAGAGGTGTTGATTGCATTATACGTTCATGACGACTTTGTGCGGCCCTGGGGTGGCGACGTCTTGGTAGTGATACTCTTATACTGTTTGCTACGCGGTGTCACCCGGCTGAATGTGCTTTTAGCGGCGTTCTCTGTGATGCTATTTGCTTGTCTGGTGGAAGGTTTGCAGTATTTGCAAATTGTCAGGGTGTTGGGTATGGGGGGAAATGCTTTTGCGCGGACTGTTATAGGTACTAGTTTTTCATGGATGGATATGGCGGCTTATGCAGTCGGCATGGTGATTGTTTTGTTATTGGAGAAAATGTCAGGAAAAATAGATTAACAATGAAATGGTTTGTGAATGAAGATTCGATTGTGCGGGAGATTTGGGGGAAGGCTGATACGATCCTCTTCATATTTGCGGGAGCGTCGGCGGAATTCGCCTTGAACAAATCAGTCGACTGGCTCTATTTTACCGGCAAGCTTCCGGCCGATCCGCTGGGAAGGCTGTTTTCGACCGTCGCCTATGCAAGGCAGATCGTGTTTTCGGAGTATGATGATGCCATGCAGGCCATTCACCAGATCGCCGCCATACACCAGGGTGTCGAACGTAGTCGCCACGCACGCATACCGGACAGCGCCTACCGCGACGTGCTTTTCATGCTTATCGACTATTCGATCCGCTCCTTCGAATTGCTTGAAAGGAGGCTGACACCAGCCGAAAAACAGGAAGCGTTTGCGGTTTTTCATGCAGTGGGTGATGGAATGGGCATAGCTGGCTTACCCGCCAATCTGCGGGATTTTGAGCGTATGCGCGCCGCGCATTTGCAGGAGAACCTGCTCAAAAGTGAATTCACGGTTGATTTATACAAACAATACCGAAAGCATTTGGGATGGTTCCGATACCATTTGCTGCGGCAAGTTCAGATGCGACTCGTTCCCGAACATGTGAATGCGTTGCTTGGGTTGGGTAATGCGTGGCTTGTCAATGTGCTGCTTCCTTTCTACAAGTTTACGGGAGTTCTTGGTGTTGGTGTGTTGATGCGTAATGCACTTTTGCCTGAAAACTACAAAACACAAGTGGTTGAGCTCGATGTCGCTGCGCATTGATCAGCGGAAATCCCGTGATGAAGGGAAAATCTCGGCTTGCACATTTTTTCTCGCTTGTGTTTTTCTCGCTTTGGCCAGCGAATCATATTCATCTTTTTCATCGGCCCGGGATAAAGTAAGCACATGCGGCTCCTGGTCCTCAGTTGCGGCCAGTTTACGTAGCAATCCGGATGCATTGATGCATTTGCTCACCACTACATGGATCACCTTGCCTTCTTTTTGAACCTTGCCTTCCACCATCAGCAGTTTGGAGCGAAGTACTTCTTTTCGATAGGTTTCAAACAGGTTCTGAAAAACGACCAGGTTGGCCGTCCCGGTTTCATCCTCAACTGTGATAAAGCAAATCCCGCTCGCCGTGCCCGGGCGCTGGCGAACCAGTACCAGGCCAGCTACTTTAACGATTTTTCCATCATTAATATATTCCAAATCCTTACTTCGAACCACACCCAATGCATTCAGTTGGTCGCGCACAAAGCTGACGGGGTGTGCTTTTAAAGACAAGGATGTCGAAGCATAATCCTGAATAACGTGCTCAGAAAGCATCATTTCGGGTAGCTGTATATCCGGTTCGGTGTCGCTGGCCGAATTTTGCCCTTCGAAAAGACCCATCGGGCTGTCGGCTAATGCAGAGGTTTCCCAGAATGCCTGCCTGCGGTCAAATCCAATGGACCTGAATGCGTCGGCATCGGCGAGTTTTTCCAGGGTTGTTATTGAAATCCCTGCTTTAAGTAATTGATGAATATGGGTAAATGGCTTGGTGCGCGCTGCTACAAGGAGCCGCATCTCCTCTTCCTTCAATCCTTTGACCTGCCTGAAACCCAGTCGGAGCGCACATTGTTTTTGGGAGATATTTTCAAGGGTATTATCCCAAAAAGAATGGTTAATGTCGATCTCCCTCACTTCCACATCATGCTTTCGGGCATCAATCACGATCTGTGCAGGACGGTAAAAACCCATCGGCTGGCTGTTCAGCAATGCGGCAGCGAAGACGTCGGGATGGTGACATTTGATCCAGGAAGAAACGTATACCAGCAGTGCAAAGCTGGCGGCATGGCTTTCCGGAAAGCCGTAGCTTCCGAAACCCTCGAGCTGTTTGAAGATGTTTTCGGCGAATTCTCGTTTATAACCTTTTTTAACCATACCATTTACCAATTTATCTTTCAACCTAGATACAACTCCCTTTGCTTTAAATGTTGCCATACTTCGTCTGAGTTCGTCTGCTTCGTCTGGACTGAAATCGGCAGCTACAATGGCTATGCTCATGGCTTGCTCCTGAAAAAGCGGAACTCCTTTTGTCTTTTCAAGGATCTTTCTCAGTTCTTCACTTGGGTAAACTTCTGCTTCTTCCTTATTCCTTCTTTTAAGATATGGATGCACCATATTCCCCTGGATAGGCCCAGGACGAACAATAGCCACTTCAATGACCAAGTCATAAAAGCACCGAGGTTTGAGCCGGGGTAACATGGATTGTTGGGCACGGCTCTCGATTTGAAAAACACCGATTGTATCTGCTTCGCAAATCATATCATACACCTTCTCATCCTTCTGTGGAATGCTGGCAAGGTCATGAATGATACCATAATGCTGCCTTAGCAAATCAAATGCTTTGCGTATGCACGTGAGCATACCTAGCGCGAGCACATCGATTTTAAGAAATCCCAATGTATCAATATCGTCCTTGTTCCATTCAATGCAGGTCCGGTTCTCCATTCTTGCATTCAGGATAGGGCAAAGGTCGGAGAGTTTGCCTTGCGTGATCACGAATCCACCGGTATGCTGGCCTAGCTGACGCGGAAAACCCTGGTATTGTCTTGTGAGGTCAAGAATTTTGAGCAAATGCGGGTCTTTGGGATTAAAACCATGATCGGACATGATTTTGCCATCGAACCATTCGTCAGTTAATTCCCACAGTGAGCTGGAAAGACGGTTGATGGCGTCCATGGACATTCCCATTGCTTTGGCCACATCCCGCACAGCGCCTTTCTGATGGACTTGGGTAACCGTTGCAACTATACCAGCCCGGTCGCGGCCATATTTGTTATAAATGTATTGTATCACTTCCTCACGCCGCTCATGCTCGAAGTCCACGTCAATATCCGGCGGTTCGTTACGGGCGGAGGAAATGAAGCGCTCGAAAAGCAAATCAATTTCTATTGGGTCGACGGAAGTAATTCCCAGGCAGTAACATATTGTGGAATTAGCTGCTGAACCTCTGCCCTGGCACAGTATATTTTGTTCACGAGCAAAACGAACGATGTCGTAAACAGTAAGAAAATACGGAGCATAATTCATTTTTTTAATGAATTTCAACTCATGTTTAATGGCAGCGGCTATTTTTTTGGGTATGTCATTCCTATATTTTTCCTTCGTTTTTTTGTCTATCAAATATTCCAGTTCCTCCAAAGGCGTTCGGCCTTCTGTGGTTAGTTCCTCCGGATACACGTATTTCAAGCTACTCAACGAAAATTGACAGGCATCCACAATTTCCTGGGTACGTGCAATGGCCTCCGAATATTTGGAAAATAACCGCTGCATTTCCGCGTCGGGTTTTAGGTAGCGTTCGGCATTTTCATGTAAGCGGTAACCGGCATTGTAAATGGTGCATTTTTCGCGGACACAGGTGAGAACGTCCTGTAATTCACGCCTTTCCAGGTTGTGGTAATGTACATCGTTGGTGGCTATGAGTGGGATATGGAGCCGTTTAGAAAGCTGGTCAAGCCGGTAGAGTTTTTTCATATCATCGCCCTGGTAGGACCGCACGGCACTGAGGTAGAGATCGGTGCCCAGTTTTTCGCGGTATTCTTTTAGGTTTCGGGCAAATACGGGATCAAAATCAAAGGACTCATTGAGTGCAGATGGAGCGACCGCAATGAACTTGATGCCGGTTGCATTGCGGTAAATATCGGCTTTAAAGAGATCGCATTTACCTTTTTCAGTGCGGAGGTTCCCTTCTGTTAGCAATGATGATAATCTGCTGTATGCATCTTGGTCGGTGGGATAAGCAAGCAGGCTGGGGCCATCGCGCAAATCCAGGCGACAGGCCGGAATGATACGAAAATCCTTGTTTTTCGTAGCCGCATGAGCGCGAACGATGCCCGCGAGCGTGTTCCGGTCGGTGATAGCAATAGCTTTGTAACCCAGTTGAATGGCCTGATCCACAAGCTCCTCAGGGTGTGACCCGCCGCGGAGGAAGCTGAAATTTGTTGTGACTTGTAGTTCCGTATAATTCATGTTGATGAAGTGTAATTGCTTCGGCCCGAAGCTTATAATTCAGGCAAAAAAGCCATGTATGAACCATTCGGCTTTCCTTTCGTCCTCGTCTTCAGGATTGGGGCCTAGCCTGAAAAGCCAGTAGCGCCTGCCTTCGCGGTCTTCTACCGTGTAATAATCTCGGTAAAGGCCTTGTTGGAGCCACCATTCCTGCTCGATGCGCTCTGGCCCTTCGGATTTATCGATGTAATGCACATTATCCTTGTACCGGAAAACAGTAGGGGGGTAATCGGGAACAGGTGCGGTTACTATAATGGATTCTGGGTTTGGGAGCAGGAAAACGGGTCTTTGCCTGTCGGTACGCCAGTCGATTTTAGGTTTTTCTTGCAAGGAAGTAACCAATTTGACCGATCTTTCCGGCCAATGGTGTTCATCTGGCAAGTACCGTTGGATCACTCCCGTGCCCACCCGACCGGTAACGGCATCAAGCAATTCGGCGATTGCTGAGTTTTCAAAGCCGCCGGTCGTATCCCACATGGTGCCTTGTGTGATCGCAATGTCCTCCACCTCAGGTGCTTCCAGGATAAATAGTTCAATTCCAAAACCCGGGGCAATGGTTTTGATTTTGAGTTCGAAAAGCCTGAAAAGATGTTTGACATGATGCGAGGCACGGTTGGTCACAATATCAATTTGCTGGGTCTTTCCATCCACCCGAAAGCAGGTCAGAACACCACTTCGAAGTCCCTTCCCTTCTTTCATCAAACGCGTGCAGAGCATTTCTAGCAATTTTTGTAAAGCTATTTCAATGCCCGTCGCCGTAACGATCGGTTCCAGGCACGGAAGCCGTTCCTGATATGGCACAGCTTGTCGGACAGGATCTATAAACTCTTGAACATAGCCAAGCGCACGGCTCAGCTTATCGGTTATTTCAGGGCCGAACCTTCTTCGTAAGACCCTGGCAGGGATTCTGATGAAATTTCGGATTTGGTAAAAGCCCAATTTCTGCATTTTTTCAATCGTCCCGGAAGAGAGCCGTAAGGCAGCCGAGGGAAGTGGCAATAACGCATTGTACTGCGCTCCTGATGGAATAACGGTGCCCGAGCGTCCGAAATGTGCATGGGCCCATGCTACGCCGATCGTGTCTGCCATTGCGGCGCGTATATGGTATCCAGCATGCCCAAGTTTGGTCACTAAGTCATTCAGATAAGCACGTTCATCACCCCATAGGTATGCGCAGCCTGTGGTGTCGAGAATGAGACCGTCGGGTGAGTCAAGCGCAACAGTAGGCGTATAGCGGATACACCATTCAGCCAATGCCCGTAATGCTTGTAAGGCAACTTCCGGTTCGTAATCCAGCACTACCAAAGCCGGGAAGATCGCCCGTGCATCCGCCACAACCATGTTTGTTTCGATACCCATGATCCTGGCAGCTTCACTTACGGCCTTCACAACCATCCTCCCATGTTCAGGTGCCGCTAATGCGAATTTAATCCCATATAATTCCGGCCTGATGCGGATCCAATGATCCGTAGCAAGGTTAGGGAACCATATGGAAATGAAGCGGCTTGGCATTGCTTATCTGGTTGTTGATGAAGTGTCTTAAGATTGGCGTTAAATAAATTGATATTATAAATATCTGAAAATAGATTACAATAATATCAAAATGCTTTGAAAATTGCCAGAGATTTTTTTGCTTTGTTTCAATCTTTAACACACTTAAAATTGGATACAATGACTACACCACAAGGCCCATCGCTCTTCGAGCAAATCAGAAAATCTGATGACAATGGCAATGAATTCTGGAGTGCCAGGGATCTGGCAAAAGTGCTCGAATACACGGAGTACCGGCATTTCAAACCCGCTATGGAACGTGCAAGGGAGGCCTGTACAAACAGCGGGCAGAATGTAGTGGATCATTTCGAGCATATGCTCGGAATGATCGGGCTAGGAAAAGGTGGTAAGCGTATGGTTGAAAATGTGAAACTGAGCCGCTACGCATGTTACCTGATTGTCCAGAATGCCGACCCTGCAAAGGAAGTGGTCGCATTGGGGCAAACCTACTTCGCGGTACAAACACGTTTGCAGGAAATCAGGCAAATGGAGGAGTACAATAGGTTAGACACTGAGGACGAAAAGCGGATTTTTCTCAGAGGAGAGCTTACAAGAAACAATCTTCTCCTGGCCGAAGCTGCCAAAACTGCGGGGATTATCGAGCCAATCGATTACGCTATTTTTCAGAATCATGGCTACATGGGATTGTATGGCGGGCTTGATGCCAAGGCAATTAAGGAAAGGAAGGAGTTGAAAAAGAACCAGAGCCTGCTCGATCACATGGGTAGCTCCGAATTGGCTGCAAATGTCTTCCGTGCTACGCAAACCGATGACAAATTGAGACGGGAGAATATCGTTGGGAAAGAAAAAGCGAACCGAACGCATTTTGAAGTCGGGGCTAAGGTGCGTCAGACCATTCAGGAATTGGGAGGAACAATGCCCGAAGACCTCCCATTGGCAGAGAGTATTAAAAAGGTAGGAGAACGCCCCAAGCGAAAACGCTTCAAATAGTTTGGTTTTAGACTGATTGCTAAAAATTTAAATAAAAAATGCTTCAAAAATTTGCGTAAGTATTTACTTACATATATTATTGCGTAAGTAAATACTTACATATATGTCGATTGAAGCAAGAAGAGATGTCTTCCAGGCAATTGCAGACCCAACACGGCGGCAAATCATTAACCTGATCGCCTTCCAGGCTATGAACCTGAATGCTATTGCCGATCAGTTTTCGATTAGCAGGCCGGCTGTTTCGCAACATATCAAAATACTGATCGAATGTGGAATGGTGGTGGTGCGGCAGGAGGGAAGAGAGCGGTTTTGTGAAGCCAGGCTTGATACATTGAAGGAAGTATCTAGTTGGGTCGATCAATACCGGCAGTTCTGGAATACGCAGTTTGACTCTCTGGACAATTATTTGAACCGAATTCAAAACAACAATCAATCCGATCAATAAGATGGAAAACCCAACAGCTGAAAAAGCAGAACTAACGATCGTACGTCAGTTCAAAGCGCCGCAATCGCTCGTATTCAATGCTTACGCATCCAAAGAAGCCTTTGCGGAGTGGTGGGGACCGGCCGGTTCGCAACTTACGCTTATCAACTTCGATTTTCGCGAAGGTGGAACAACGCATTACAAGCTCGATAGCAGCGGAATGGTCATGTGGGCACTTTTTCGTTACCAGAAGATCAGGCAGTTCGATTTTATCGAGTTTTTGAGCTCGTTTGCGGATGCTGAGGGGAATATCCGTACCTCACCCTTCCCATTTGATTTCCCATTGGAAGTATATAACAATATTACATTGAGCGAAACTGACGGTATTACCACACTCACGCTCTATGCGAAACCAGTGAACGCAACACCAGAGCAGGAGAAAGCTTTCAGGGAATTGAATGAAAGCATGAACCAGGGTTATGAAGGTACTTTCAAACAATTGGATACTTACTTGTCGAAAGTGAATTGATAGCAGTCATTTCCGGGTTGCCGTTTACTCAAAATATTGTGGCTCAGGGAAGTTGATGGGTAGTTGAGTGTGGTTCTGCATTGTGTTTGGCAAATGGAGATGATATGTTTGCGTTCTGATTTGCATTCGTTTTTCCATATCCCATCCATATACGCATGAAAATTATCATTCAAATGATCCCATTGGTAGCAACTTCGTTGCTACTGGCTTCGGTTTACAGTTTTGGGCAGAATAACAAGCCGGCGGTCAATTATATGGGGATTTCAGGTCCGATTGTGTTGCAAAAGAAAAACTACCAGTTGATTTGGTCATCCCATCCGGACGCATCACTTTACAAGCAGGAATATCTGATCGCAGGGGACGCTTTCCCTAATTACAAATCGATGATCAGCATTGATTTTGTGGTTGCTAGCACCAGTGTTGATGAGGCTGTACGCACCAAACTCCGCGAGTTGGAACAAATGAAAAAAACATTGGATGTTAATTTTGAAGTGATTGGCAATGCCGCGACCGGCGAAAAGATCATCGATTGCCTGATCGGACAAACGGCTTCGGATGAGCAGAAGAGTATCTATGAGCATGACGTTTATAGGTTTAAGACAGTAACGGCAAAGTCAGGACAGAAGGGAATTATTCTTTTTGCGCTTAGTAACCGTGCTTATGGCAGTGCCATTCAGCCGTTTTTAACGGGCCTGAAAACTACCAGAAAGACGATAGTTACTGATGTTGCGAAGGTTTCGATACCGGAGATTAGTATTAAAAAGTAACACTCTTCTAAGGCATGAACAGCATTGAAAGCACGGATGATCGTTATGTTGGGCCACCGTTTACGCGTTATGCGTACATACAGGAATTTTGGGTGGAATGTCCCAAATGTGCACGGGCCGCAAGAGTCATCAGGAAAGAACGTGAGGCGATTGGTGACGATAAGCTTCTGTGCCATCATTGCAATTATACCGAGCTGGGTGAAGAACGTATTCGCTATACCGCCTCCGTCAGACGAGCATGTAGCAATTGCGGCGAATCCATCGAAGTTACTATTCCAAACAACAAGGAAAAGGTTGCCGAGTTGAAATACTCATGCCCGTATTGCCATGCCCCTGAGGTCTATAAGCCCAATAATATCCCGTATCGATTGAAATATTGTGCTGACAGGCTCGTGGATCCGGTATTTGGGTTGCCGCTCTGGTTTCGCGAAAATGTGAAAGGTGACACACTGTGGGCAAATAACAAGGAACACTTGTTAGAAATCCGCAACTACGTCACTGCAAAACTGCGTGAGCGGCAAACGATGCGTGTTACTACCATGGTCGAAAAACTTCCGCAATTCATTAAGGCAGCTAAGAATAGGGACGCCGTTTTAAAGGCTGTTGGACGACTTTTAAAGAAATAGTTGAAGGAGGAAGGAGTAAAGGTAGGATTTCTTAAATTCATACAAACAAACCCGCTAGACATGGCCTCAACAATCCCATTTTTCGCGCCACAACTGTACATTCCCAACGGTGTGGCCAATATTGATTTTTACACCAAGGGCTTAGGTGCCATCGAACTCCGGCGGTTCAGTAATGATGACGGTAGCATTCATGTTTCGGAGCTTTCAATAGAAGGCGCAATCTTCCATTTGCATGAAGAAACCCGTAATCCAACGTCATTTAGCCCGGCAAGACATGCCGGCTCGACCGTGACCATCGGGTTATTTGTTGACGATGTCGATGCATTTATGTCGCGTGCTATTGCCGCCGGAGGGAAAGTCGCTTCCCCGGCGCAGGACTATGATTATGGCTACCGGCAGGGAGATATTATCGATCCGTTCGGGCACGTCTGGATGTTTGAAAGCAGGATTTGAGAACGCTATCAAGAAAATAGGAGCTAAGGATGCTTTTTACAAAAGATGTCCGGCCCGCTGTGTAACTTGCGCATACCAAATCCAATTTATCCATCAATGTTCAAATACCTCTTTTCTGCATTCCTGATCCTTTCGGCAATTACTACTAAGGCCCAGCATGTGCTGGATTCGCTGTTGATAGAAGGGCATTACCGTGTTTTTGCTTATAACCCGGCAACCAAAGTGAAACCGGGCGCCAGTTTGGTTTTTGTAATGCATGGTTCGGGAGGGGAGCCGCTGGGGCTGGTGCGGCGCGGCGCAAAGCTGGAATCTCTGGCCGAAGCGGAGAATGTGATGGTGGTGTATCCGGGCGGGTATAAAAGGTATTGGAATGAATGCCGAAAAGCTTCCACAGCGGTGGCTAATGTGCAGAATTTGAATGAGGAGGCATTTTTTGAGGCATTGATCGATCTATTTGCTTCCAAATATAAAATCAATAAAATGCAGGTTTTTGCGACGGGTTTTTCAGGGGGTGGCCACATGTCCTACAAGCTGGCGTTAACGATGCCGGGGAAAATCCGGGCTGTTTCAGCGATCGTAGCGAATTTGCCAACAGACACAAATATGGATTGCACACCGATGAACGTGCCAATTCCGGTGATGATCACAAATGGCACGGCAGATCAGACGAACCCTTATAACGGAGGAGAGGTCACCACGCCCGGCGTAACACTAGGGACGGTGCGGTCGACGGATCAGTCATTCCAATATTGGGCCAAGCTGGATGGTTATTCAGGCGAGCCGGTGAAATCAATCATGCCGGATGGCGATACTTCGAACAATATTACGGCTGAAAAGTATACTTATAAACAAAAAGGAAAGCCGGAAGTAACACTGCTGAAAGTAGTCAATGGCAAGCACGACTTCGTGACTGACTTTGACATGTTTGAGGAATCCTGGAAGTTCTTTAAAAGGCAGCTAGCCAACTGATAGTGTGATCAGAGAATCTATTGTGTTCTAAAATCAAAGGGTATTTCCAGGTAATGACGGATGCTCACAGGTTTTCCGCCTTTCCGGGCCGGTTTCCATTTTGGCATATAATTGATGAGTTGCAAAGCTGCCTGATCACAATCGAAACGCAAGCTTTTGACCACAGTAGCCTCTTGTATTTCACCCGTTTCGGAGATGACAAAAGACGTATATACTTTGCCGGTTATTTTTATCTGGCGTACGGACGGTGGAGTTTGAAGATATTTATCAATGTATCGTTGTAGCGCAGCCTTTCCGCCTGGAAATTGAGGCTGAACATCGACTTCAATGGGAATAAAGTCATTGGGGATACTTATTGTCTCCGACCCTTCCAGAGCATTCGGCATGTTATCGTAAAAATCGCCATCGATGATTTTCTCTTCTATGACGACATTATTAGTATCCGCTGCTTTTTGTTCCCCAATGTCAGGGGCAGGTTTCTGGCAAGTAAGCAGTCCTGCATGAAAGATACTTATGACTAGAAATGCTGTGTAATAATTCATGGGGTGATTTATTTAATTTAATATAAAATAAAATTATATATTAAATTAAATAAATCAACTAGGTTCCAAGAAATATTGTATCAGCCCGTTTGCAACAGATGATAAACCGTTGTTGGGTCTGCAATGTCTTTTTCAAGATATTCGAAATGCCCGGCTACCCATTCCATTTCCCATTCTCCGGGTTCACCGTTCCTTATTTTTTGTAATTCCACATGCCAGCAAGGATGACCGACACCTGGCATACCTGCTTCGATCTGGCTCGTCATTGGGGTTATTTGCCAGCGTGATACACAGGCGAGCGTATTTACAGCCCGTGGATTGTTACGGTGAATGAAACCGGTAACACGGCTTTGCTCCACAGCCAGTTGCAACCGGCGCGATTCAGTGAAAGTGATCTCCCTAAGCTCACCGATGACTGCGGCCAGTGATTCACATTTCAATGCTTCCTCTACGGCCCAGATTACGTCCTTTTCTTTACTAAGGTCGATGAAAATGACGCGGTGAGGTTCAATGCCAAAAATTTTGAGAGCGGCAGGAAACACAATAGGCTTGATCCCTATCCAGAGGCATATCCCAAAATCTCCCATCAGTTTTCCCAGCAAGCCTGCCATAAATCCAGTGGTAGCTGCGGCGGTTTCGGCATTAGTACTAATAAATTCATGTACAGCGCCCGTAGGAAATGCACCATTCGGAAAAGCGGCATTCATCACTCCCAGCCCAAAATCAATCTTACTGGCCCCAACGGACGTTCTAAACCCCTGCAATGCAAGAATATCCTCTTGCAGCTTGTTAAACAAGCCGTTTTTCCGGGCGGGGTGAAGCATTTTAGAACGGTTGAGTTATATATATTGATATTTTTAATACCAATATATGGATTTCAAAAATAGCAATTTTCAGAATTAAAAGCAATGAGTTTGCGCAGAGGCAAGATGACATTAGCAGATGGTCTTGTCAGGTTCGACATCAATTATTCGCGACAGATCCAGGTAAGCTGGAAGAAATATCTGCTTTTACAAAGAACCCATGACCACAACAACCATACGCCCAATAACCGTGTCATGCGCTAAAAGCAAATTTCTATGAAAAAGATCCTAGTCCTGGTTGCACTTGCATTGGCCTGTTCCGATAAGAAGGTTGAAAAACGCGATAACTGTGTGGCAGTGGAGCGGATGACGGTTTCTTCGGATTGCTATGAGGGCACGAACGGGATTGTGCTGACGGCAGATTCACCTTCGTCGATAGCCCTGGATTGGGCTATTGCGCCTTTAAAGGACACTTCGGGTACACAAACATATGTTCCTTACTACGCAAGCAGCCCTTCAAACCAGCTTACCTTGCCAGATAGCATTGTGAGGAAATATCCGAAGATCGGCGTAACATATGTGGGTGCGTGGGGTTGCCCGTCGGATATCTATTTCAGCTTTGTCCGCAGGATGGATGGAGACTCCTGTATGCGCTGGTATTTGCAGGAACGCTTTGAAAAGGGCGATTAAAAAAGCCGGAACAATGTCCCGGCCGTGCGGGTGATACTGCGCCACGTTCTGCTTCTTAAAGTTTTCTTAACTTGATGTTCCGGTACCAAACCGAGCTACCCCAATCTTGCAAACCAATGCGTCCAGCATAATTCCCACTGGCAATAGGCGCATCTTTCAACCCGCTGTTGGCAACTTTTTGTTTCCAGTCGGTGCCGTTGAGGTTGTGCTCCTGAACGATAAATTCATTCTGATATACGGTGAGCTTACCCTTTTTGACGATGAAATGGATCTTGTTCCATTCGCCCTGCGGATTGCCTTCGCGCAGACGTGCGTTGGCGATGCCGAAAAAGTCGCTGGCGCGATGGGTGTTCTCGCGGGCACCCTCATAAATCTTATCGTCGATTACCTGCAATTCCAGGCCGGTGTCGTGCATATTCTTGTATTTGGGAGATTCTTGTATGAAAAAGAAAATACCGCTGTTAGCATATTTGCTCACTTTCCATTCGGCTTTAAACTCAAAATCGCCATTAACAACTTCGTCGATCAGAATATCGCCGCCATTTTTGGCTTTGTTACCGGCCCTTTCGGGTACATTCAGTTTGATCGCGCTATCCTCAATGATCCAGGCCGAGCCGACAGCTTTGCCATTATAGGCGTGCCAACCATTAAGGTCTTTGCCGTTAAACAGCAGTTTCCAGCCCTCCTTCTTTTCGGCGGCCGAAAGGGTGTTCAATGTTTGCGAGTAAGTGTTCAGGGAAAGCAATGCGGCGAATGCGGTGACGAAAAAGCGGGTCATAAAGGTTTATTTTAATGTTTCCGGTTGGTTTTACCTTGCAAAATACTGATAAATTTTCATGAAATTGCCTTATTTTTGGAGCTTCCAAATCTCACTACCTAACTATGCGGCGTTATCTTTTCGGGCAAAAATGGCTGCTGGGTTTCGCCCTTGCGCTGGTTTATATCCCGTTACGTACGTTCATAAATGTCCCGCCGGAATATTACTATACGATCCCACGCAATCTGCCATTGTTTTTGCTGGAAATTGTGATCAGTACCGTTTTCTACACGGCCTGGATTTATCTAATGGACTGGTTCTTAGGAAAACAGGCCGCATTCACAGGGGCTGACAAGTCCCCTGCATTCAGCATCCGCGACCAGCTTATCGCACTCATCCCCGCGGTGATACTCGCTTTCATTTTCCATATGGCCCTGATCCGCACCTGGGGTCTTATGAGCCAATGGTGGAACCCGTTGCCGCGGCCCGCATTGGGCAATCTGCGTGTACCTGACGTTATGCATACGCGCTGGCGTGCAGGCCAGGCGCTCACGATCCTGGCGCTGATCGCCGCTTATTACCTCTGTGTGAGCAATCAGGTGCAGGAAAAAATGAAGAAGTTGCTTGTGGCCTCGGAGCGTCTGGAAAAGGAAAACCTACGTGCGCGTTTCCTGGCATTGAAAAATCAGGTAAGCCCCCATTTTCTTTTTAATAACCTGAGCGTGTTGTCGTCGCTGGTGGAATCGCGGCCGGAGCAGTCGGGCGAGTTTATTCAGGAACTGTCATCGGCTTACCGCTATATTCTTGAACAATCGGAGCTGGATAAAATCAGCTTACGGGAAGAAATGAAGTTTCTCGATACTTATATGTACCTGCTGCGCACGCGGTTCAAGGAAAAGGTGGTGCTGGAGTCGGAATTGACGCCAGCCGACCAGGATAAGTATTCGATCATACCGCTTACATTGCAGCTATTGGTCGAAAATGCGGTGAAGCATAATACGATGTCGGTTGCGAACCCTTTGATAATCAGTATTAAAATGTGTGATCAGATGCTGGTGGTCAGCAATCCTTTGCAATTGAGGCAACAGGATCAGCCGACAACGCGTCTGGGTTTAAAAAACATTATTAGCAGATATAAATTGTTGCAGGACAAAGATGTGATTATTGAAAAAACGACGAGCCATTTCACTGTGAAAGTTCCCTTGTTGTCATGAACGTACTGATTGTAGAAGACGAGGAGCTGAGCGCGGAACGTCTGCAAAACCTGATCCGGAATATTGATCCCGACATTAAAGTGTTGGCCATTATTCCGTCGGTATTTGACACGATCGCCTATTTGCAAAACACGGAAAAAACGCAGCCTGACCTTATTTTTCTCGACATACATCTCGAAGACGACAACGGTTTCCGGCTTATCGAGAGCCAGAACCTGATGATCCCGATCATTTTCACAACAGCATTCGACGATTACCTGCTCCGGGCTTTCAAGGCGAACAGTATAGATTATTTATTGAAACCCATTAACCCGCTTGAACTGCAGGCCTCGCTTGCCAAGTTCAAAAGGATCAAGGCGATGAACAGTATTGAATCGGGCGAACAGGTGTATTTGGAGTCCGTCGGAAAATACAAAGACCGTTTCCTGGTTACGGCCGGTTCGCGAATTTTTAGCTTCAAAACCTCCGAAATCGCCTACTTCACCATCGAAGAACGCGCGACATTCCTACGGCTTTTCGACGGCCGTCATTTCGCCGTTGAGTACAGTCTCGAAAAACTCTCACAAATGCTCGATCCTGCCGAGTTTTTCCGGATTAACCGCACCATGCTACTGTCGCTCCATGCCATCCGGGAAATGTACGCTATCTCGGCTGGTAAGCTCAAAATCGATCTGAACCCTGCCACCGCGACGCAAACTTACGTCAGTTCGGAGCGGATGGCCGAGTTCAAAAGCTGGTTAGGCAAATAACCGTTAGTTGACTTCCGCATTCAAAATGGCCGCTTCAGCCACCGAAAACCGGCGTTCCGCGATTTGGATTTTCTTTCCAGGAATGCCTTGTCCAAATTGGGTGGAAACAGCAGGAGGTTTGTGTTATGTCTGTAATCCAATTCAATGCCCACAAGAAGTACCATTTGCTTCAAAGTAAGACCCGTATCTGGGAAACCCACAATGATCTGGCCCCGCATTATCGCCTGATTTTCATCCGCGCCGGCGAGGGACATTTTAGTTTGGATGGGAAATTGTATGAATATGCTCAGCAAGGTGTAATGCTGCTTCGCCCGGGACAGCACCCGATTTTCCAGGAGGACAATAGCGCCGAGATCTTTGTGATCGCGTTCGATAACTGGCTGGCCGACGACTTTCTGCAGAAAAAAGAGGCTAGCCCCGATTTTGCCGACATTTATAAGCAGGCGGAACATTTGTGCGAAAGCGTGCGGCTCACCCAGGGAAAGCCGTTGCAAAATGAGCGTGACGCACAAACCATCGACTACCTTATTAATCAGATTCTTTTTGAAGTAACGCAGCAACCCACCTCCCACAACAAGCTCATTCGCGGCAGTATCGACCTGATTGTCACTATCCTGGCTAGGAATAATTTCGAAACGAAAAAAGTGGAAGAAAAGGCCACCAGCCAAAACCTCGCCTGTGACATTGTCGATTACTTGCGCGAGGAATTGCACCAGAACAAGAACATCCGCGTGCCAGAATTGTTGATGCGCTTTAATATTTCCGAAGACGTTGCCAATCTCTGTGTGCTCAACCAGACGGGCATGTCGCTCCGCAATTTCATTTTCAAGTACAAAGCAGATCTTTTCAAAAGCAGGATGCTTAAAGTCGACATTTCCGAACTGACCGATTATTTGTCTATTTAAAAAGCCGCTGGTCGATTGACAGTTGAAGCCGCCTGCAAGCCTGTTTAGTTAACATTTTTTATGTTTTGTCACGTTTTGCGGATTGCTAGCGAACAACAGCATTCCCACATTCGTAACGAGTACATTTTATAAAGGGGAATGACATTCCACGCCACGACGAATTATTTTACGGAAGTATGTGTACTGCCGATTTTCGGGCAAAAATCCCGACCTTCGGGCATCCGATAACACACATATTTCCAGAAGCTTACGTATGAGGCGATTCTCCATCCTGTTCATTCTTCTTGCATTCATTATCAGTCCCGTCGCCGCGCAGCAGGAGGCGCCGCAGACTTCGCTAAACCATTACATCGAATTTTTGAGCCAATCGTCGGAACTGGTTATCCGGCGGTTCGAAATGCTGCGTAAATACCAGGACGATGTAAGTCGGTACCGTAAAAAGCCAGATTATGGGCTGCGGTTGCAGTCGTCGGGTCCATTGGAAGAATATTACTACAAAAAGGCATTACACGGTCTGGGCATTGAGGCGGGCAGGCGGGAGCAACTGAATGCCGGAACGGAGAATGTCTGGAAAGTGCTTGGGAAGCTGGATGAAACTTGCAAAGCGCTGGAAACCTACGTGCTTTTGAAGGATTATAAAAGGGATAACCTCAAAAAGTCCGATGCATTGGTGGCCGATATGCAATCGCTTTTTGAACGCTATGCACACGATAAAAATGCATTGTACACGCAAATCAGGCGGACCTACGTCGAGCATCAATCCCATCCTGCAACCGATCCATACCTCCTGACGGAGAAAGCAATGGGGGAGGTGATAGCCAGCCAGCAGCGGTTACTGGAAGCATTACCATACTATTTAAATGAAGAAACAAGCGCCGAGTGGCCCGTAACCCTGGTTCGCCAAAGTATGCTCGACGACGAAAAGGCATTGGCTACGATCGGAAATACGGCCTCTCAGTTGCAGTATCCCGCTTCGGACATGGTAGGCAGCTTTAAATCAGCGCTGGCTTCGATGCAGGATATCAAAGGGCGGGCGCTTAACGACCATAATTTCGCCGCGCAGCAGTCGGCAAAGCATGGGAATGAGGTATATATGTCGCTCCTGAAACAGTTCAACCAGGATATGGTGGAAATGTACGAGGCGTTTGTGGGGTACAGTAAGCCGGTGCATTTGCTGCTGAATTACCCGAAATTCAGTCCGGTGATGAAAGCGGAGAGTTCTGGTGATGTAGTCGTTTCAGGGAAAGGCACCCCGCCATTTCAGGACAAAAGCTATCAGCCGCTCAATGTAAAAAAGGCATCTGCACCCGCGAGCGCTGCAATGATCAAAACTTTAAACCAATATGTCGATTGGATCAATCAATCGCTGCGGCAGATGCATATGATGCAAATGATCGTGCGCAATTACCAGAGTTCGGCCGAATACTACCGTGATGCAACCAAGGCTCCGAAACGGGCAAATTTGAGCTACTCGCACGAAGATTTCAAATTGCCTTCCTCTGAATACACATTACTTCTGGCCGCTAGCAGCGCATTACCCGAGCCCTACCGTAAACAGGTGTCCGGTGAAGCCGAAGTTTTAATGAATATTTTACAGGAAATGGACGGGCTAAGTATCGAACTGGTCCGTTATACTTCTGAAAAGCAATATCTGCAAGACCAGCTCAAACGCTCCGACGCCATTCTCGACCGCTATGTTGTGTTGTTTGATATTTTGGATAAAAAGAAAGAGCAGCTCTACAACGACATCCGCCGTATCCACGAAAGCTACCCGAACGCAAGCCCGACAGCCTCTTGGTACATCGCTGGCAATGCCATGCTAAAAACGATGGACAATGCGCACGACGCCATGTTTGGTGTACGTGATTACTTTCGGGGCGATGTTCCAAAACTGCCCGAAACAACGGTTCTCGAAGCCGACAGCCGCCAGTTGATCGCCGACGAATACAAGAACATGAAAGGCTTGCAGCGCTATGGGCGTAGCAATGGACTTTGTCCGTACACGCCGTATGAAGACTTAGGCACCAACGCGGGCCGGTTTGCGGAAAAGATACAGAAATACAAACCTGCCTCGTCAGGCTACGCGGCGCATCCGTATGAGTCGTTCTACTATTTTTATAACAATGAGCTGGTCTATCAGTACAACAACTTTATTGAGCTTTCGAAGGCCGGACTTTTGAAAACCATTAACCAGCCAGACGTTTTCGCATTCCGGCGCACGAAACCTCAGAAGCCTGCTGCGCCACCTGTGGAAAACGAAGAGCCTGAGATTGAAAAGCCGGTGGAAAAGCCGGTCGGGAATATCGCACAGGTTCAAACAAACAACACTGAAATACCGGCGGCACCGAAGCCTCCTGTACGCGAGGACGCCCGCCCGCTCACGAATGAAGCGGCTCCTCTTGCGCAGGTGAAACGCGATACCGTGTATGTAGAGCGCGTGCGCGTGGATACGGTGTATGTCGATCGCAATGCGCAACTGCAAAATGTTACGCGGTCGCTGGATGGCTTTGCGCCGAATAACATGGTGCTGTTATTGGATGTATCATCGTCAATGAACTCGCCGTACAAACTGCCTTTGCTGAAAAGGTCGATCAAGTCGCTGCTAACGCTGGTACGGCCGGAGGATATGATATCCATTGTGCTTTACTCTGGCAAAGCAAGGGTTGTTCTCAAACCAACTTCCGGCGCAAAAGCAGCGGAGATTTCAAGAATGATCGACCTGCTCCAATCCGATGGCGATACCGATGGCAATGAGGGCATCAAGCTGGCTTATAAAACCGCTAACAAGCAATACATACGCGCCGGCAACAACCGCATTGTGCTGGCAACCGACGGCGAGTTCCCCGTAAGTGATGAAGTAACGGACATGATTCGCCAGAATGCTCGCCAGGACATCTATTTAAGCGTTTTTACATTCGGGCGCAACGAGCACACCGGTCAGAAGCTCAAAAAACTCAGTGAGTTAGGCCTGGGCTCCTATGCGCATGTAACCGACGCCAGTGCCGACCTGCAACTGATCCTGGAAGCCCAGGCTAAGAAGCTGGCTGGCAAGTGATGCGCTGTTTTAAGGGTCGCCATTCAAACAGATCACTCGCCGGTTATGTAACAGCGAAGGAAATCAATAGGGGAATTAACTTAATTGAACATGCTAATTGATCCCTTACCAAACGCCTTCTCCCATGAATACCAAGCCGCTCAGTAAGGATTTCTATTCCTTCATTATTTTCTTTCTGTCGATTCTCGTGATCACATCGCTGATCCAGTCACTCGCCTTGCTGAATGCCGGATTTAATGTTTTCACGATGGGATCGTTTTACCCGTGGCTTTGGCTGGTTTTTTCAGTCAACGCTATCGTCTTTGGTGCGTTGGTACGGTACTTTCTGCACCATGGCTACCTTGCTGCGGCAATCACATATATTATTTTGTTTATCCCTGCGTCATTTCAATATGCATTGATTTTCAATGTGGAATTGAGGGTGCAATTCCAGCAGTATTATCAGAATGTGTCTTATGTCCTGTTTGCAGCGAACGCACTTTTCGCGTTAAGTTTGATATTTACCAATGCCGGGCAAAAGCGATGGCTCAGGCTGAGCGGTATTCTGTTGGTGATCTTCTCGCTTTTGCAGGCGGCCTTATTATATTCTTATTTCCGCACCGGAGATGCCGGTACAAAGCTATTAATTGAGAGAATCAGCCGATGGAGCACCTTTTGCGAAGTGACGGTGCCGGTTTGCATCCTGATTCATTTCCGGCTCGAAAACAGGCGGTCCGTTGCTCCGGACTATGCGCCCCCCAAAACGTTGCCTGCGCTTTTAAAACTGGCGGCGTTTGTAGGTCTGTTATTTCTGGGATTCAATTTTTCTGTGGAAGCCGTAAGTCGTGGCCATGCTTACAAACCTTCGTCTACCGAGCTGCGACGGTCCAAGCTCGTGGAAGCCCGCTATTTTGTCGATCAAAGTGGCGATACATTGCCATATCGTTTTTTAAAACCGCTTGACTACGATTCTGCCAAACAATATCCTTTAATCGTGTGCCTGCATCACGGTGGCGCGCATGGGAAGGACAACATTCATCAGCTATCGGCCGATCCCGCACCGTTCTTAATGGAGCCTCAAAACAGAGCGAAGTATCCGGCATTCATTTTCATGCCCCAAAGCCCGGAGCGAGTCGGGTTCAGTGGGATGCACGGATCACCAAGTGTAGATTCACTGGTTTTCAGAACGATCCGACAATTACAAAGTGAGCTACCGATCGATAGCAAACGCATTTACGTCCTGGGTATTTCAGGCGGCGGATATGGTTCCTGGCATTTCATCAGCGCGCATCCCGAGCTATTTGCCGCTGCCATCCCGATCTGCGGCGGAGGGGATCCGAAATATGGCCCTAAGCTGGTTAATACGCCCATTTGGGCATTTCACGGTGCAAAGGACAAGCTGGCTCCGGTAGCTCACTCACGGGATATGATCGAGGCGATCCGAAAGGCGGGCGGAAAGCCGAAATACACGGAGTACGAATTTTCCGGGCATGATATCTGGGGCTATGTCAAACAGGAGAAGGGGCTGATGGACTGGCTGTTTACCCAACATAAGGAATAGAGGTTAGTTGGCGAGGGCATGCAGTTGCCACGGAGCGTTACGAGTCCATTCGCTTCTGGTTAACTTAATTTGCAACTGGATATGATAAACTTCGGTTTCATCGCTGACGGTGAGCTCATGGCCGGGGTACAATGCGTAGAGGCGTTTCCTGACATTAATCAGGCCGATCCCACCGGCTTGCTGTGACGCATCCGCGGTTTTTTGATTGCTGATTTTGAGGCTTAATGCTTCGTCATCTAAGGTTATTTTCAGCTTTACCCAAGATTTTCGCGTCGTATTGTGCACACCGTGCTTGAATGCGTTTTCTACGAAAGTGATCAGGATAAATGGTGCGATAGCTAGCCCCTCATCGACGTGCTCTGGGAAAACAGCTTCCAGCTGGAGCCTCTTAGCCGTCCGCAGTTGTTCCAAGCCCACGTAGTCGCGGATGAATGCCAGCTCCTTATACAAAGGTACGAGGGTGTCGGAGGTCTCGTATAGCGAATAGCGCATCATGCCCGAAAGCTGCTCCACAATGCGGGCCGCGCGCGGATTGCTCTCCTCAGTGAGCGCATACACGCTGTTCAATACATTAAAAAGAAAGTGTGGGTTAATCTGACTTTTCAGGAAATCCAGTTCCAGACGGGTATACTGCTTTTCGAGCCGCAGGTTTCGTTTCTGCCGCCGGTAGATTTCGATCAGTAATCTCAATGCGAGCGGATAGAAAGCCCTTTCAATGATAAACATCAAATGAAAAAAAGTAACAGGGTGCGTAAGCGCTTGCCAGAAAGAAAACCTTTCGAAGTGGTTGATAGAGCCTGAGTAGTCGTCCGGCAAGCCGAAATAACGCTTTACAACATAAGACGTATAGTAATAACAGGTAAAGAGCACAAAGTAAAAGACAACAAGCCCCGGCACCAGAAGCAATGGCTTGCGCGCGTAATGCTTCACAAGAAATACCAGCATATAATACTGTACGATCACGCACAGCGAATCGCGCAGTATCGGCCCTGCATAAGTTTTGAACGGCCAATCGAGCGGCGAGGAAGGGTAGAGGAACCAGGGGATATAAGCAGAAAAGATCAGCAGGAATACCCCTAGGATCAACACCCCGTGAAAGGCCAGGCGGGTTAATCCTCGGTAGCGGGTTTCGTCGGTGATGAGTGCCAGAGTGCGTTGTATCATAGAGCGTTTTTTAATATCAAACCAAAATACCCGACTCTGGACCTGTTCACAGCTTTCTTTCGATGAACACCGCCCGATTTTCGATAAAAATTCAAAACCACGTTTTACCGAAAAGCCCGATGCCTTCATCGAATAAATTGAGCGTTCGCATTGCCGTCGGATACTTTTGCTGATGTATTTCAAACAATACAAACAGCACGCAAATATGTCAGCTATTCGCCAGCCACTTTTTCATCACAGTCCGGACTTCGTCGCGGTAATTGGGCCCGATGAGCAGCTCCTTACCCGAAGAAAGTACCAGCGTGTTGCCCTCCATGGTGCGGATATGCCGCAACTGCACGATATGCGACCGGTGCGTGCGGATAAAATTTCCGGCGGGCAGGATTTCGAGCAACTTCTTAATGGTCAAATGCGTGACAATATTTCGATCCGGCAGGAAAATGCGCAGGTAATCGCCGAGTGCCTCCACGTATTCAATATCGGCGAAAAGTACTTGTTCAATGCGTTTGTCGGTTTTGAAATACGCAAAACCGGGTTCGGTTACGACGGGCTCCTCTTGCAACGAAATGTCGGCCACCTGTGCATTGCCGCCTTCCGCAATATTCGTCGTCGCTGGAAAACGTTCGCGAATACGGCCGATCGCTTTCAGGAAGCGGTCAAAAGTAATGGGTTTCAAAAGGTAATCGGCCACGCCGAGGTCGAAACCTTCGAGCGCGTGGTGGGGGTTAGCGGTGGTCATCACCACTACCGGATGCGGGGCGGGCAAGGCTTTCAGGAACTCAATGCCGCTCATTTCGGGCATGTTGATGTCCAGAAAAACAATGTGAGGCGCCAGCCCGGGCAGATCCGTGAACGCTGCGATGGCATCGTCGAAAGTTCCGGCTAGTTCCAGGAACGAAACGCGACGGACATATTTTTCGAGCAGTTCCTGCGCCAGCGGTTCATCCTCGATAATGGCGCAACGAAGCAAATTAGGCATAAAGTCAGATTTATGACCAGTTACGGCCGAGGATAACCGCATGAAAGTAGCAAACCTTTTCTTTTTAATCAAAAACAGTTACATCATCATAACGCTATGAAATCTACGCATCTATTCAAAACCTTCATCCTCGCTCTGCTATGCCAAATGGCTTTCGCGCAAACTGATAGCAAAGAATCGAAACCACTGAGCGCTGCATGCGGCTGCCAGGGAGCGGTCGAGCAGGCTATCGACAAAGTAACCCGCATTTACGCCGGCTTCGACGACAAGGTTACCGCCACCACACGCCCGGCTTATGACAAACTGTTAAAAGATGTTCGCACCCGCGCGCCCAAGGCTAAAACGGAAGGTGAATGCCTTAAAGTCCTGCAAGATTATACCGCTTTCTTTAAGGACAGCCATGTTTTTATGATCTGGCAGGGCTGGGTGCACAAGGGTGTAAGCGCCATGGAAGCCAATGCAAGAGGGACGGACCTGGTTCAATTCAAGCAATTGAATAAAGATTTTCTGTACCTGAAACTCGCCGCGTTTGATCTGCGCGAAGTGGGCAAAATAGACAGCATTCTGCTTGCCAACAAGACGCTCCTTGCCCAAACGCCGCATCTGATCTTCGACCTGCGCGGCAATGGGGGAGGCAACGCGAGCACTTCCGACGAAATGGCGAAGCTGATTTACACCAATACATTTGTTTATCCGTCGTGGGATTACCGGTCGAGCGAGGAGTATATCACCAGGATGGATAAGTATTTCAAATCACAAAAAGACACAACTAATTCCTACTACAAGCGAGGAACACAACTTTTGGAGAAAATAAAAAAGAACCCGGGCAAGTTGGTGAGCGCCGGCGAAGACTATCAGCGCCGTTATGATGTCGATCCGAAAGCTTATCCACAGCATATCGCCTTCCTGATCGACAAAGACTGCGGCAGCGCAACGGAGTTTTTTATTTACGAAGGTAAGCAAAGCAAAAAAGTAACATTGTTCGGCACCAACTCACATGGTGTGATGGACTACGGAGATGATCAGAACTTTGACCTTTGCGACGGCACATTCAACCTTGCAGTGCCCTGGGGCCGCAACGGCTGGGTAAGGGAGTTTCGTATAGACAATATCGGCTTCGCACCCGACGTACGCATTCCCGAGGGCGAGAAGGACTGGGTGGGTTTTGTGCAGCGTTATTATGCTAAAAAAGATAAGGCAGGAAAGTAATGTGTAGTGTTTTCATGTAAAAAGGCCGGTTCGCATCTTTTGAACCGGCCTTTCGCCATTACAACTGTACATTATGCGCTGTGCTGCGCGGGGAAGTTTATCATCCAGTTTATACCGAACTTGTCTCTGAAGGCTCCGAAGTAATCGCCCCAGAACTGGTCTTCCATGGGCATTTCGATGGTACCACCTGCCGAGAGGCCATTGAAATACGCATCGGCTTGCTCGCGGCTGTCTGTGAAAATTGAAATGTAGTTGTTGTTGCCGAGGCTGAGCGTGTGGCCCATAGATGGCATAATGTCCGAAGCCATCAGCAGTTCATCACCGACCGGCAATGCGATGTGCATAATACGGTTTCTCTCGTTTTCAGGCAAATTCTCCGTGCCTGGCGCGCCGTCCATTCTGTGAACACCCTGGAATTCTCCGCCAAATACGGATTTGTAGAATGTGAAAGCCTCTTCGGCATTCCCGTCGAAGTTGAGGTAAGGATTGATCTTGGGCATAGCTAAAAGATTTTGATGGTGATTGGATTGGTTTAGTTGTTGACTGATGCAAAAGTATCAGATGCAACTGTCACGCATGCTCCCTAAAAGGGACAACCGCAGGGGGTTGGTGCGCCAAAGTGAAAACGTTTCCATGACACTTCAAAAATAAATAATAGCTATTGCGCAAGCAAATACTTGCGTATATATTTGCAAGCAAATACTTGCCTATTATGAAAGCACGAAGAGATGTATATCAGGCCATTGCAGATCCTACTCGCCGGGCGATCATCGGGATGCTGGCCGAACAGCCGCAGAATGTGAATACCATTGCCGAGCATTTCGATGTGACCCGACAGGCGATTTCCTTGCATGTCAAAATACTCACCGATTGCGGGTTGATTTTTATACGGAAGGAAGGTAGGGACCACATTTGCGAAGCCCGTCTCGACCAGCTGAGCGAGGTCTCCATGTGGGTGGAGCAGTACAAAAAGCATTGGGAAGCGAAACTGGATTCATTGGAAGCCTATTTGGAACAACTAAAAAAAGAGCGATATGGAAAATGAAAAAAGCAGCACGCACGACCGCGAACTGATCATTACCCGCAAACTCAATGCACCTGTCGAATTGGTATGGGAAGTTTGGACCCAGCCCGAACATATAGCCAAATGGTGGGGGCCGACCGGTTTTACCAACACCATTACCACGATGGACGTAGAGCCTGGTGGTGCCTGGGAGCTCGTTATGCACGGGCCCGATGGGAAAGACTACCAGAACAGGAGTATATTTAAGGAGGTTGTTCCCTTGAAGAAGATTGTATTCCAGCACTTTGCACCCAACTTCGTTACTACCGTGGAATTCGAAGCGCAGGGTGAGGAGACTTTCCTGAAATGGCACATGCTTTTCGAATCGACCGAGCAAATGATCAGGATTATAAAATCGAACAATGCTGCCGAAGGTTTGAAGCAGAATGTGGACAAGCTCTCGTTGTACCTGGAAGACAGAAAATCGGCACGGCAATCATGAAAACCCTGGCACTCGCATTGCTTTGCGCAATGTTGCATTTATCCGTTCAAGCACAGCAAAATAAAATGGAGCAAGCAAAAACAACCGGTTATGCGCCCGTCAACGGCCTGAAAATGTATTACGAGATCCACGGAAGCGGCGATATGCCGCTCGTGCTGATCCACGGTGGCGGTTCTACGATCGAAACAACGTTTGGTCGCATTTTTCCGCGGTTATCCGCATTTACCAAAATCATCGCCGTTGAGATGCAAGCCCATGGACGCACGAGCGACCGCGACACACCAGAGTCGTTCACTCAGGATGCGGACGATGTGGCCGGTTTGTTGAAATATTTAAAAGTAAGCAAAGCCAATGTCCTCGGTTTCAGCGACGGCGGCTGCACGACGATGCAACTGGCAGGACGCCATCCTGAGCTGATCAACAAGATCATCGTTGTGGCCTCCAACTACACCCGCGCCGGGATGATCGATGGTTTTTTTGAGATGATGGACAATGCTTCGCTCGATAACATGCCCGCACCATTGAAGGAAAGCTTCCTCAAAGTAAACCCCGACCCAAAGGGGTTGCAAGCCATGTTCAACAAGGACCGCGAACGCCGCCGCACCTTCGCCGACTGGCCTGAAAGCGATCTTACGCGCATTCAGGCACCCGCATTGATCATGTCCGGTGACCAGGATGTGATTAAGATTGAACACGTCGTAGAAGTTTCCAGACTAATCCCAAAAGCGCAACTGGTAATCCTGCCCGGCATACACGGTGCATTACTCGGCGAAATATGTACCCCCAAACCCGATAGCAAACAACCGGAAGTTACCGCGACACTCATTAAGGAATTTCTGGCAGAATAGCTAAGCAAGTACCTCGCGCACCCTTGTCCATTTAATCTCGGGATAACGCGCATTATCCAACGGCTCCAATTTCGGTAAACCGGTGAGCATATTGTGTAAATACTGCATGCCCTGCCATGGCGGGAACACGCTGTCTTTGGCAGGGGCGATGGTCCGCATAATGCTGATCATCGTTTCCAAAAATCCAAGTCCGCCCATCCTGCGTAAACTAAACTCCTTTCCATATGCCTGGCTCGCAGCCCGCTGCAAGCCACGGATTGTGGCGACTTCGCCCGCTATTTTCAGGAATCGCGGCGCCTGCGAATCGAGCGCGGCGACGGCAGTGAATGCGGCAGTGTCAGCGATTGTCGTGAAATCCATCGGCTGGTCGGCATCGCCCCAATAAATTACCCGGTTGAATGACGGCAGTATTAGCGGTGCCTGGCCTTTGAGCAGGTCGGTAAACATTCCATTGAGCACTGATGTGGCGTGAATGGGCGTGTGGTCGAGGATTTTGGCAAATTCCCTTCGCAGATCAAGATTACGGTTCGAGCCTTCGGCGAGTTTGGTGTAGTCGATGCAATAGTCCGATGGAACGAAGCGAGGCACGCCCGCATCCAGGGCCGCCGTTAATAACAGAGATTGCGTTTCTACAATCACTTCCCGTAACCCGGATAACGCCGAAACGACGCATTGCGAATTTTGAAGCGCTTCGACGAGTGTTACCGTATTCTGATAATCAACCGGGATTACCATTGCACCGGCTTTTTCGAGCGGATCGGTTTTGGTGAGAGGCGTGTCCTTGCGCACAAGCGCCTTCACATGCGCGTGCCGGGCGAGGAGTTCTTTTACAATTAATGTCCCCAGGTGGCCTGTCGCCCCGGCGACTACGATGGTTTGGTGCGTAAATGGTTGTTGTTCAGTCATTTGGTGCCAGCTCTTTGCTGATGTGGTATGATTTGCGTTTGAGTAGGCTGGCTCAAAGAATTATGCCAAGTGTAAAAGAGGGATGCTGAGGCCTCCAACGCGCCGTATAAGTTGTGAAGCTTGCTTTTGTAGCCGATATTTTAGAATTTAATAAGGAAAATATTTTAGCATGCTATGAGGTCTAGGCTACTAACCATTCTACTTGCATTGTTCGTTTTTTCGGGCCTTTGCGGTCAACCAAAACAGGTTTCAATCCCTGTTAATAATTCTGGCGACACGACATTGTGGTATCGTTGGCAGCGTGAGCGAATGGTAACAATGGGTATGATCGATCCGCATGTTTCGAAAGACAGCCTGATGTTGCGGATTTCTTCAGAAATTGGGCGGTTGAGATTCAAACGAATGACTTCGATACATTTAAAGGAAAGCGATATTTCTTCACAAAACAGGCTCTGTCAGACAATAAGGGGTATGTTTCGCGCTCAGACGAAAAACTTCTGTTTAATATTAAGCCACTGAAAAAGTCACAGGCACGCAAGGTCTATGAGGCATTCGCAAAGCGATCGATTGCTTCCATTCCCAACGGAGATGATTTACGACCAAGGCGGATAACTGGGGACGGCACAAGCTATTCAATTGAATATACTACACCAGTTTCATTCACTTTTAAAAGTTACAGCAATCCATCGAGTCAGAGGTACTATTTTAAAGAGGCAATTGCCATCGATGATTTTATTAAGGAGATAGAATCCACCCTCGGATTGTCGAGTTCATTCCTTGCTTTCCTGGACTCATTGCCGCCTGGTACCTATCGAACCGGTGGCATCACGGTCCACACATCGACAGGTAAAAGACACAAGGAGGGTAAGCGGTGAATATCGATTTGTACAAAAAACAACCCCCACAACTTGGGATAATCATTGAATGCATCGCAGTCGATCACTGACGTTTGGGGGACATTTGTCACCAAAGGAAATTACAATTGGTACATTTGTCTTAAACCAATAATAAATGTGATATATTGGATATCTGAATTGATGCTGAGTTAAAATATGATCATTTAACACCTCTACGATTTTCATGAAGATTGACAAAAGAATTGTCATAATAGGCGGCGGCCCTGCGGGATGCGCTGCTGCTGCGCATGCCTTAAAAAAAGGCTTTCAAAATGTGACATTGCTGGAAGCTGCCGGTTCATTGGGCGGTCTTCATAAAGATGTAGAAATTGATGGATTGCATTTTGACTTGGGGGCATTCTTTTTTTGGAGCCACCATCAGATTCTTTCGTTGTTCCCAGGTCTCCGGGAAAAAATGATACACGCTGGAAGTTCCGGACATTTATCATTAAGTAATGATTTTAATCTTGACAAGTATCCGATAACGCTAAGGGGATATGTGAAGGAACATGGGCTGGTAGCAACGCTCTGGGACCTGTTTAGAATTTTGCAATACCGGGTGTTTCATTCTGAATCGGAATGCAGCAATGTGGAGGAACTACTCTTGTATTTTATGGGGCCGTTTTATAGAAAAACCGGGCTGGATAACTATATACAACGATTGTTTCACTTACATCCAGGAGATATTCATGTCGAGTTTGCCCGGAAAAGGGTTAACGGTGTAATTGATAAATTCAGGAGCAAAAATGTGCTTAAAAACATACTGAAAGGTAATTTTGATTACTTCGCGAGATATTCTATCGCGCAAAATGTTTGGGCGAGACCTGAATCCGGATTTGCTGCTATGTACGAATATATTGGGGAAGCAATCATGGTCACCGGTGGTAATGTGCTATACAATCGCCGGGTTGAAAAGATTAATTATAGGGACAAGTGTATAGAAGTGAGCGATGGGTCAATTGTGGAGTATGATTACCTTTTATCGAGCCAGCCTTTACATTTGACAAGCAAGATGACCGGGATAAAATTGGATGCTCACATAAATTATCAGCCTTTATGCAGCCTGTTCTATGAGGCAAAGGAAGCAATCCTACCAGAATGCTTTGTACTTTTTAATTTTTCCAGAAAAGGGAAATGGAAAAGAATTACGTTTCATTCCAACTATTATAATATCGAGAAAACTGACAACACACCACGCCGGCATTATTTTGTTGTTGAGTCGATGCCGGCTAAGGATGAATTGTCCAATCCGCTTCTTACAATAGAACTGGATTCTGATTTCAGAAAAACTTTTGAAACGACGAAACTGCAAGATACTTTTGAAAATATTTCATTAATAGGGCACCGTATTACAGAAAACGGCTATCCTGTTTTCGGAAAATCATTTGACAGGACAAAGGTCAATGACTTTCACGAAGGGCTTTTGAACTGGGATATACATAATATCGGACGCCAGGGTGAATTCGATCACGTGAGTTCAAGTGATGCGTCTAGGAGCGCTATGAATGCAATTGAGGCAATCTGGAAGAAAGAGGAATTCGCAATTCACTTTCCTATTTTGACAAATAACCACATCAACAACCCAGCGCATACAATTTGAAGTGGCAGATTGATGGCTTGAAATGAAATTTGCGGCATCAAAATCATTTCAAGCCATGGCCGCCTGCCCAATAAAAGCCTGAACCTCTACTACGGAGGTTTGGCTCAATTGTATGCCGATCCCAACTCGGAAATCCGTCTGGCATTCACCGATCGTCAGGCCTACAAATCCAGAATGTAATCGTGCCGAACTTCGTCGCCTTCGGGAACTTCCCGGAAGAAACGGAATTGCTGCTTGGTGAGTACATGAATAGACGCTCGATTTTCGGGAGCTACCAACGCAACAAGTGATTCCACCTTTCCGCAATCACGGGCATAGGCAATGAGTCTTCGGGTAATCTCCGACGCATAGCCCTGGCCCCAGAATTCAGGCAGCAATGCATAGCCAATTTCGGTAAAACCATCTTCAAAAGGGACGATTTTGCCTAAGCCTACATATAAATCCCTTGCCTGCTCATAGACTGCGACAAAACCCATATCACTCTGCTGCCGGTCGGCACGGAGCGATATTTCAAATCTCCGGTGCGCCCCTTCGAGATCAAGCCCGGCGCCGCTGATGTGAAACATCACGTCCTGCTGCGATACAAGCCGGAAATAGTTCTCAAAATGGTTTGGAGTAAATTTTTCGTAGCGTAAACGTTCTGAATAAAATTGCATTGTGAAGTGTAGAATGGGCTCTTAAACTGTTTTTTATGACATAGGCCACCGTGCAGGTTTGCAATGATTGCCCTGTCACTTGTTTCAACAAAAAGTTGACAAAAAGAATTTGCCGGTATCCCTGATTTCCTGTATGAGGCACATCAGCCGCATTGTGCTAACAAAATGTATAGCGGTGTATGGCGCACAGTGAGCGTGCTGTTTTTGTTTACTAAATGAAGCCGGCCATGGTTTCAGTAATCTTGAGAGGAAAACACATCATGGAAAATCAAAGTATAACGAGGAAAATAGTCAGTATCAAAACACCGGCTGCGGAGCCGGGTTTTCTCGGTCCCGACCATACGGCGCGGGCAGTAGTTTACAAGGAGTTCGAACACAGTGACCCGTTCATTCTGCTAATGGACGATTTTCTCGACAAACAAGACGACGAACCCGTGGGCGGGCCACATCCGCATGCCGGCTTTGAAACAGTTTCACTTTTGCTCGAAGGCGAAATCGGCGATGAAACCCATATCATGAAACAAGGCGATTTCCAGATGATGACCGCTGGTAGCGGTATCGTGCATACCGAAACCATCGAAGGCAAGTCACGGATGCGTATGTTGCAAATGTGGTTGAACCTGCCCAAAGCCGACCGCTGGGCGGAACCCAGGGTACAGGACCTCTCTTTTGAAAATGCACCGACGGTGGAAATGAACGGGGTGAAAACGGTTTTGTACAGTGGCTCATTCGCGGGTTTACATTCGCCGGTAAAAAACCACGTGCCGTTGATCGTCGCGGATATTCGCTTGCAACCGGGTGCCAGGCTTAGCGAATCACTGCCGGCATCTTACAATGCGTTTCTGTATGTGATAGAAGGAAATGTGACAGTAGGAAATGATCAGAAATCACTGATTGCCAGTCAGGTAGGCTGGTTGGATAGGGGTTCGGTAGGTGCAACAAGCGATTTGACGGTAGTCGCGGACCGCGGGGGCGCACGCGTCGTGTTATACGCGGGCGAGCCACAAAACGATAAAATAATTTCCTATGGCCCGTTTATTTCCGACCATCAGGACGAGATCAGGGAGCTTTACAGTGCTTTTCGCCACGGAAAAATGAGGCATGTTTCGACTTTGCAGGAGGGGCAGCGATTTCTTTATTAACAGAAAATCATTGTCATCGAAAATGCGCTTTAACAGGCGGTCAATCTTTCTTAATTTGGGGCCATATTAAAACCTGACCTGAAATGAAGAAAAGTAGATTGACCGCCTTTTTGTTTTCAATCCTGATCGCGCCTGCGATTACATTTGCCCAAGCGCCTCTGAAAGGCGCTGTGGAGCGGATCAAAGTGCACGGTAAGGCTCTCGAAGGCAATTTGGAAGGTAACCCGGCCGATCCGGACGTGTCGGTGTATTTGCCGCCCAGCTATAAAAAAGATGCAAAACGACGGTTTCCGGTGGTGTATTTGCTGCATGGCTTCACGGACACGGATGCACAATGGTACGGATTTGTGAAGCATTGGATTAACCTTCCGGTAATAGTCGATAAGGTATTTGCTTCGGGACAGGCGCAAGAGATGATCATCGTTACACCCAATGCGTTCACACGCAGTGGCGGCAGCTATTATTCTAATTCCATTACTGCCGGCAACTGGGAGGACTTTGTGTCCAAAGAGCTTATTAACTACATCGACCGGCATTACCGCACGATCCCGAAAGCGCACAGCCGCGGTTTGGCCGGACATTCGATGGGAGGATATGGCACCATCCGGATCGGGGAACGCCACCCAGAGATATTTTCCAGCATTTATCTGCTGAGTCCATGCTGTCTTGCACCGGGTAACGTGCATTCGTCGTCCGAGGCTATTGCCAAAATCGAAGCAGTAAAAACGGTGGAGGACATCTCAAAAGCCGATTTTTTGACCAAAGCCGCCCTCGCCTATGCCGCAGCCTGGTCTCCCAATCCGACACGACCGCCATTCTTCACTGACCCGATCGTCGAAAATGGGAAGCTAAGTCCTGCCGCCGAGATCAAATGGAGTGCTAATGTGCCGCTATCGGATATCGATCAATACATTACCAATCTCAAACAAATGAAAGGGATCGGCTTCGACGCCGGTGACCGTGACCAGCCCATTGCCACCAATATTAAAAGGCTGCATGAGGTGATGCCAACTACAAAGTCGAGCATGCTTACGAAGAATATCAGGGCGACCATCTAAACAAAATCGGTGAGCGGATCGAGACAAAGATGCTGCCGTTCTTTTCCAAAAATCTGCTAAGCAAATAGGTGGGGGTTCGTGCCCTAGCTAAACAATGGTGTGTCGGTCTGCAAGTTTTTGAGGAAGGCATCCGCTTCGTCGGGCGAAAGCAGAATATTCTTTTTGTTCTCCAATGTGATCATTACCAGATGTTCGCGACGGGTGAGGTACCAGCTCATATGACCATAGGCAGCATTGTAGAACTTTCCGTAGTAGCCGAACAAGCCGCCGACGCCGAATGTGCGCAGGCTGTATCTCAGGTTTTCCTTTGGAACGACCTTTACAGATGTGAACTGTCCGCGGGCGTAAGTCAGGCTGCCAATGGGGCGATGGATGTGCAGCTCGCTTGCATTAAGTGTATATCCCGTCGGGTGGTAAAGATAAGCGTACAGGTAAGTCACGACCAGGATCACAGCGGAAGCGAAGAAGCCTACTCTTGCCTCGGCAGAAAATGTAACGGCCTCAAAAACGAGCACTGCGATAAAGAATACCGTCAGTCCGATCGTGAGCAATTTAGTAGATTTATCTAATGAGGCGCTGTATTTCATGGCGGTACATAAAGCGATGGTGATACTTAAATATAAATAATTTTGCCTGTTTACCGGCAAGTTTGATAACCGGGGAACAGGCAATGCATTTGGTGGGTTGCTTCCATAGGCTACCGCTAAATGGTCGAGCATTTTATTAGACTTTTCATTTCGATATCAGAAAAATACCCAATTAAAAACGGGAAAAAGCCCCGTGTGCCCATCCGCCACTGCTGCTATTTTTGACCATCCTTCTCATGGGGCTGTTTGGGTGCACTTTTAACAAAAGATTCATATTCTTTCAATGTTACCCTCATCGTCGTCTTGAGATGGTTAAGTTCCTATTCGTTCACTTAATCATTTGTTAAAATGGAAGAAAAATCAATCACAATCCAGGAGCTGCTTTCTATTGAAAAGGAAATCGATTCAATGAACCTGGAAAGCTTCAACGTGTCGAGCGTCGGGGTTGCTGGCGCTGTCAATACGGGTAAAATTTGTGAGCTTTATAAAAAGCTAAAACCCGTGATCGCAATAATTCTCAGTCTTCCGTTGATCCCACAGCGAATCAAGGATGCACTTCGCGCATTACTGGCTTTGCTTGACCAGCTTTGTCCGTAAGCTAAAAGCCGCAAGGAAACCGTTAAAGCAGTCAGGTAAGCGGATCTAATATTACAATGTTTGTCATGGCAAAACACCTCTGCAAACATTTTCAGATAGTAAAGCAATTGCCCAAAGCCAAGACGTCAGCGAGCTTTCCGACAAAGTGATAACCAACCACTGCTTGGTAAAGCAGAAATGAGCTCTGCCGGAGAGCAACCCGCCTGGAATACCCAGGCCGACGGTAACGAAAAGGGGCTGAGGATCTCCCGGCCCCTTTTCAAATTCCTTTTTAGCAATTAACGTACACAGCATGACGTTAGTTGAACTGGCCGGCAGGCAAGTCTACCGCTCGCCAGAAATGCCACAGAGCGAAATCCAGCTCTGGGCTGCCTGCCCGGCTTATATGCTCAGTGAACCAATTGAGACTACCATTTGGACTGAACGGAATGGAACAAAATTCCTCAGGCATTGCCTGTCGCTAAATGAGATTTTTCCTTTATCAGAAGTGTATACCACATACTTCGTTAGGTAACTGGTAGGAAAATCAGCGCGTTCTTGATCATTGCTGCCAACTTATCAATGCTATGGCATGATATTTACTGAATACGCCTCACAAAAAAATTCCATTATTCCTTTGTTCTGGGAATTGATCAACAAATCGATTTAACCTTTTAAAGATGAGACAATAGTAAAGCGGCAAGTCGAATCACATACCTTTCTAAGCAGATGATTTGCAGGAGTCAGTTTCGGTTGGTTTAAGCAGGCATCTCCGGTTGGTTTGACAAGTACGCATGTAATTTTAACTATTCATAACTATGAAGAGTCTTGCTGATACAACCGAGTTATTGGAAATTACAACTAGCATGCTAATGGGCAACCAGGAGCCTGTTACCGCACAGGCTGGAATAGCGTTGATCAATCAATGGATCCTGCCGCTTTCGGAAAGTGAAAATACACAGCCGATCGCTCAGCAGTTGCACAAGCTCAAAGGTTTGTTGATATCAGACCCGACAGATTCGACAGGTGTTACAGATCAAATGAAAGCAATAGCCGCAAAAGTTTTACAGATTGCCCCGGATATCGGTGCTGAGGGGGAAATGCCATCGCTGCTTTCAGCTCTGGCTACTGCCTTAAGAACCGGGGCTTGCAGTGAGCAGGAGCAATGAGCGCTCAACTTATCTAAAATATTTAAATCAACGTTTCCGATGGTGACAAGTAAAGTAAAACAAATACATGATTTTGGACAGAGCATCTGGCTGGACTTCATTGACCGTAAGATCATCTTTTCTGGTGAATTGAAAAAGTTGATTGAAGAAGATGGCTTAAGGGGCGTTACATCCAACCCTGCTATTTTTGAAAAAGCAATTAGCAGCAGTTCAGATTATGACGAGGATATTGCCCAGCTGTCAAAAAGTGACAAAACAAATGAAGAGATATTTTTTAGCATAGCGGTGGAGGACATTAAACTGGCATGCGATCTGTTGGCACCGGTTTACAATGAGGAAGGGGTTGTTGGTGCCGACGGATATGTGAGCCTGGAAGTTTCCCCATTTCTGGCCCTGGATACACAAGCGACCATCAAGCAGGCGCGCGAGCTATGGCGGCAAGTCGGCAAGGAAAATGTGATGATTAAAATCCCAGGGACGGAGTCTGGATTGATCGCATTCGAGACTGCGATCAGCGAAGGCATAAATGTGAACGTCACCTTACTTTTTAGTCTGGACCGTTATAAGGCCGTGGCCGAGGCTTACATCTCTGGCCTGGAAAAAAGGGCGGCAGATGGCTTGCCGGTAGACCATATTTCATCAGTAGCCAGCTTCTTTTTAAGTCGCATCGACATTTTAGTTGACCCGTTTTTAGACCAGAAAGGACTTGGAGATCTAAGAGGTCAGGTAGCGATTGCATCCGCAAAGACGGCATACCAAATATACAAACGCATGTTCAGCACAGATCGCTGGAAAAAGCTCGCCGAAAAAGGCGCAGTACCGCAGCGGCTGTTATGGGCAAGCACCAGTAGCAAAGACCCTGCTTTTAAAGATACTCGCTATATAGAAGCACTCATCGGGCCTGATACAGTTAACACCATTCCTATGGAAACGCTGCAGGCATTCCGCGATCACGGCGATCCGGCAAGCCGTTTGGAAGAGGACATTGATGGTGCGGCCGGCATCCTTGAAAGGATAAAAGTAGCCGGCATTGATATGGATGCAGTAGCAACACAGCTGGAAGAAGAGGGGATTGACAAGTTTAGCAAGCCGTTCCAACAACTGCTGGATGCCATCGAAAGACAGAAGTAATCACTACATTCTAACAAACAAAAAATATGTCAAATCAAAAAGTGGTGCAGAAAGACGATAAGAAAAAGCCTGCTAAGAACTTGAAAGAAAAGCGTGCAGATAAAAAGGAAAAACGCGACAGTAAAAAGCAAGACGATTGATTTTGTAAGTTGAAAACCCTGATTTTTTGGTTTTCCATTCGTTAAATGTTACTGTGCACTATACACACCATCAACGATTATACAATTGATTCTTCCAAGTTTGGTGCGCCGAAACGCTTTAAACTCCTAATATGGGCTTTCAAAGCTGTCGAGAAGGTCTTGTTTTCAAGATAGGTCAAGCCAAATTCAGTGGCGGTTTGTTTGACAATCGGGGCCAGTTCCGGATAATGCACATGGCATATCTTGGGAAACAAATGATGCTCAATCTGATAGTTTAACCCCCCGATATACCAGCTCAGCCACTTATTGTCGGCAGAGAAATTTACGGTTGTCTCTAACTGGTGTGTAGCCCAATCTTTATGGATTACGCCGTGGTCGTCAGGTAAGGGATACTGCGTCCCTTCTACTGAATGAGCCAGTTGAAAAATCACGGTCAGTATTAATCCGGCTGTGAAATGCATGAGCAGAAAACCGATTAGTATCTGCCAGAACGCGATTTTAAACACAAGCACAGGAATTGCAAAGAAGATACCTAAATAGGCGGTTTTCAAAATGATCAATCCAGCTAGCATCCGTTGGTTCTCAGCCTGGCTTTGCCGGTTTATGCCGGCCTTAATAAAATGGTAGTACTGGATAAAATCCTTTAACAAAACCCAATACAGCGTTACAATGCCATAGAATAAAAAGGCATATATCCATTGAAGGCGATGCATAGGACCTGCTTTATCATGTGGTGAAAGCTTCACTACACCCCGGTCTTTAATATCTTCATCCAGGTCTGCCACATTGGTATAGGTGTGGTGAAGCACATTGTGCTGCAGTTTCCAGTTCACCACTCCGGCGCCAGCCAAATAGATCGTACGTCCGAGCCACTTGTTGATGGTAGCGCTCTTGGAAAATGCCCCATGATTGGCATCATGCATTACACTCATCCCAATTCCTGAAATACTGGCTCCCATGATTAGCCACAGTACCAGGCTTACGGCCAGTGGCGGCGCAAATGCAAGAAGAATTATGTATGGAATAATGTATCCGGATAGCAAGACGATAGTTTTGATGATCATTTCCTTATTGGCATAGCGGGACTTGCGACCTTGGGCAAAGTACTGGTCTATCCTGTCTTTGAGTGTCGGAAAAAACAGGCTTTTTTCTGCTGCAGCGAATTTAATTTTGCCGGTTATCATAAGTGATTAACATTTATCTGAGGTTATGTACCTGGCAATAACTGGTAGGTTCATAGCCAAGCAATAACGAAGAGCAGCGCATCCCTTAAATATCTTACCAAAGGACTAATATGGCTCGGTTCGGAGGATGCCGAGTTGCTATGAGTACGACAATCTCGTTATCAGCAATTTGCTCCCCTTATTTCCACAGTATAGAATTATACGGATCACTTATTCCTTCGAGAGGACTAGATAAAGCAGACAGCAATTTTGGCCTTTGGGTTTAAAAAGACTCACGTCATGTATCTTCGCCAGCACATTCTGACGGGATTCGGCTCTCAGACGGTTTTGACTTCCAGTTGCAGCATAGAAGCGGAGGCGATATGGCGATTTTTTCAAGTAGGCTAACCCTAAACCATCACCTTTGGCTGGCTGGTAGGCCTAAATTTCGCTTTAATTAGCTGCCATAATATTGGCAATACTGATAATGCAACGATTCCTAACACTACTTTTTCAAAATTGTCCCTCACCAGTGGAATACTGCCCAGAAAGTAGCCGGCAAATGCCAGGCTCACAACCCAAAGAATAGCCCCGATGATATTAAACTTAAAAAATACGCCGTAGTTCATAGCCGCAACGCCTCCAACAAAGGGTGCCAAAGTCCTGACAATGGGCACGAAACGTGCTATTACAATTGTGGACGCTCCGTATTTCTCATAAAAACTATGGGTATGAGCAAGGTGTTCAGGCTTGATCATTCTTTTTCCGAAAAGGCGGATCTGTTGAATTTTAGCTCCAAAACGGCGTCCGATCAGGTAATTGCAGCTATCGCCAAGTATGGCCGCTATAATAAGCAGTGCAACAATGAGCCAGATGTTGAGCGAATCGGAATATTTCGCAGCCATCATTCCTGCTGCAAATAGTAATGAATCGCCAGGAAGAAATGGCATTAACACAACCCCTGTTTCTATAAAAATAATGAGAAAGAGGACCACATAGGTGAATGCGCCATACTGCTCAATGATGTGTCCCAAATGTTTATCCAGGTGGAAAAAGACATCGGAGATCTGGTTAAAAAATTCCATTATATAAGTGTTTTTATTTGATGTTTACCATCAATAAGCAAATGGTGATATAAACGAGCATGATCGTAAATGCGTAGAGCATAACCGTAAACGTTTCCTTTTCCGGGCTACTTTTTTCGTTTTCCATGATCATTTCAGTTAGTCTGTTTAATTTCCAAAACGGGGCCTGTGATCGGACATTCGCTGTTTACATTGCGATCTGAGTAACTTCCATCACTTCAAACTTTTTCATACCGGCAGGCATTTTCCACTCAATGGTCTCGCCTTTACAAAGTCCGATCATGGCTGCTCCCATAGGTGTAAGCACAGAGATCTTCTTTTGTTTGATGTCTGCCAGGGCGGGCATGACTATACTGAATTCCATTTCCTTGTTGCTAGCCAGCTCCCTTACGCGAACTTGCGAATTCAGGCGGACACTATCTTCCGGCAACTGATCATTTTCGACGACGATAGCCCGGTTTAACTCGTAGGACAGCGTCATTTCATTCGGGCTGCTAGGGAAGTTTTCTGCAAACTGTTTCAACATGCGAAAATCGTCTTCGCTAAGTATGACTGTGTTTCTTTGATTGTTCATATAGGTATAAATAGTTTTAAGCCGTATGCGCGTTGCCAAGGTTAACCCGGGCATATGGCATACAGCAAGTGAGCCGATAAAGCGCACACAGCACTTTGTATTATCTTAAAGAACTGGCTGCGAGCTCATGGAAAACTTTTTCATCAAGCTTGTAGCGGTCATTTAGAGTAAGACTGCTGCGTGCATTGAAAAGAGCGTGATTGACAGCATTGTACATCAACCAGTAAGATGAATCCGCGTCAAGAAGGCGCTGCTCCAGTTTAAGTCGCTCATAGGCTTGCTTGGCCAGCTGAACAGGAATTGGCAGTGTTTTTAGCATTTTTTCATCCGCTCTGCCAACGGATTTTTGCTGAAGATGTTCATATACAGAAGTCGTCAGGGTAGGACTTTTGTAATTCTGACCAACCAGCAGTTCGTATAGCTGCTCCCGAAAGAGTTCAGGAGTTTGTCTGCTGTGGTGAATTTTTCGGCTGGCCGTATCTTTTTTTGCGTTGACGCCACTGTTGGGCCTCTGCTTTTTTTCTTTTCCCTGTCCGCGTTCCTTCAACCAGGATTGATATTTTGGTAGTTCGGAAAAGGAATCCGCCCATCCCATTAGTCCATTTTGGCAAACTGCGCGGTACATGCTTGTGCCAGGCGTTCCGGAACCGTCCAGCATGGCCGTCAAAGTCTTGCCCTGGACACTAAATGGGGTTTTTCCATTGTAACTATTGGTCAAAATCATGCTGCGCTGCAACTGCTCGCCGCCGATGGAGAGCTGCTCAGGAAGAATGATGTTAATGCTAAATTCCCCCGTAGTCGTGTATTTGATTTCCAGTTTATAGTCAGCAAAGAGCTTATCGACAACTTCTCTGATCAATATGTTGGGTATAATAGCATAGTCGGCGCTTTGAATACCGAAAATCGTCTTAGCTCCGCGAAAAGGCTGACCAACAATAAGTTGCTGCTTATCCGTAGCCATGATTTCATAATCTGGCAGCAGGTCGGCCAGCCACACTGGATTTACAGGGTAACAGATATCATCCCATGAAGTAGTGAACTGCGGCTGAGCACTGAGATAGGTCATTTTTTTGCTTTTTCATTTTTACAGTTGTAAATTTACTAAAATAATCCGTGAAAAGAAAATGATTTTAAAATATTGAATTGCCAGACTAGAAACAAACCCGCCCATAACGGGGAGTTAAGACGGTGCTAGTCCTTATAATGATAACATAATCAACCATCCATGGAATTCGAAGTCATCGTTTCTCTCTTGTCGCTGGTCGCTTTGGAAGCGGTCCTAGGAATTGACAACGTAATTTTTATTTCAATAATCGCCGCGAAGCTTCCGGCAAATCAGCAGAAAAAAGCCAGACAATACGGCCTGGTACTCGCCGGTGTGATGCGGATTGGCCTTCTGCTGGTGATTTCTCTTATCATGAAATTGGATAAGGACCTATTCGTGGTTTTCGGGGAAGGCTTCTCCGGGAAAGAGCTTGTCCTACTCGCAGGAGGTTTATTTCTGCTTTACAAGAGTTCTACGGAAATTTACCATAAAATGGAGGGCGAAGAGGGCGACCAGAGTAAACAGATAAAAGCTTCCTCATTCGGGCAAGTCCTTACGCAAATACTCATCATGGATATGGTTTTTTCCATCGATTCGATTATAACCGCCATTGGTATGGTAAAGGAAGTGTGGGTAATGTATGTGGCAGTTATTGCGACGGTGATACTAATGCTGGTGGCTGCTGAAACAATCAGTAATTTTGTAAACCGGCATCCTGCATTCAAAATGCTGGCCTTGTCCTTTTTGTTGCTAATTGGCTTTTCTTTGGTCAGTGAAGGCTTCGGTCTTGAAATCCCAAAAGGTTACATTTACTTTTCTATGGCATTTTCACTGCTGGTTGATGTGTTTCAAATGCGAATGAACAAATCAAAAAGTGCACCTGTTAAAACCCATGAACATTACCAGCAAGGAGAAGATCGCCTCCTACCATAGTTGTTCAAATAAGTAAATAGGGTGCCTAATACTGAATTGGTTGGTGTAATTTCGAACATTACCTTATTGTTATGAAAAAAATACTCCACTGGACTTACATAGCACCCATTTTTGCCTGGATCTTTTATCTGGGTTTGCCAATTGGGACCGGCTTTGTAGTCAATATGTTAGCTACAATCGCTTTAATTGTGGGTGTACTTTCTGCAGTGCATCATGCTGAGGTAGTAGCGCACAAGGTAGGCGAACCTTACGGCACCATTATCTTAGCGGTAGCGGTAACACTCTTGGAAGCATCGATCATTGTGTCACTCATGTTGACGGGAGGTGCCGGTGCCGATACCTATGCAAGGGATACACTTTTTGCAGCCGTTATGATTATTCTAAATGGCATCCTGGGTATCAGTATGTTTGTAGGAGCTTTGAAATTTAAAGAACAGAGCTTCGAAACAAAAAGCGTAACCATTGCTTTGGTAAGCCTTGTATCAATTTTAGTGCTCACCCTGGTTCTCCCAAACTTCACTACCAGTATTGCCGGACCATCTTACAGTGCCCCACAGCTTATTGTTATTGGTATATGCTGTCTTGTAATATATGGGTCCTTTATATTTACGCAAACCATAAGGCATCGAAAATATTTTTTGACTGAAGTGTCCGGTCAGGAAAAAGCTGTTACCCCAGCGGAGGCTTTAGTGAGTTTGGGTTTTTTGCTGGTTTGTTTAGGGGTAGTTATTCTCCTTGCTAAAAACCTTTCACCTGTAATTGAAGGCGGAGTGATTGCAGCCGGGTTGCCGACTGCATTAGTAGGTGTGGCTATTGCAGCTGTTATACTCTTGCCGGAAGGCATAGCCGCCATCCGCGCTGCAAGACGTAACCAGTATCAAACCAGCATTAACCTGGCACTTGGCTCTGCATTAGCAAGTATAGGACTTAGTATCCCAACTGTGGTGGTTGTTTGTACAATAATGGATCTCCCGCTTATTTTAGGTTTGAGCATGAAATCTATGGTTTTGCTTGTTCTTTCAATCTTTACGGTAATGCTCTCGCTCAATAAGGGACAAACGAATAGCTTATATGCAGTTGTGCTCTTGGTCAACCTGATGATGTACATTTTTACAATAGTATTCCCTTAAATACTTTTAACGCCGAGTACTGCTCACCCAGATATTGGGAAAATTTGCATATTCTGGTTAGTTCTGAAAAACAAAAAATCCTGTAAATGTTTGATTTACAGGATTTGATGCTTTTTTGGTATTCTTACTTGCAGAGAGGATGAGATTCGAACTCACGATGCAGTTACCCACATACTACCTTTCCAGGGTAGCCCCTTCAACCACTCGGGCACCTCTCTATTTCGTGGTTATGGGGTGCAAAGATAGGGAAGAGATTTTTGTTTCCAAATCTAAGTCGTTAAATCAAATGCTCATTTCTCCGCGCAGGGGTTTTCCAAGCATTTCAACGCAAGTTCCGATGGCACTTTCGCAGGCGAAAACGTACATCATTTTCGTGATCGCCGCTTCCGCAGTGATGTCAGAGCCGCTGATGACGCCGATCTGCTCGAGAAACTTGCTGGTTTGGTACTGGCCTTGGGAAACGCGGCCACCGTCGCATTGGGAGACGTTGAATATGATGATGTCTTTCTCAATGGCGTTGCTGATTGCGTTGAGGAACCACGGTTCGGTCGTCGCGTTGCCGGCGCCATACGTTTCGAGGACAATGCCCCGGAGTCCTGCAATGTTCAGAATCGATTCAACAACTTGCTGGCTGATGCCCGGGAACATTTTCAGGAATGCGACATGGGTGTCAAGGTTTTTGTGGACTTTGAGTTTCAAACCTGGCTCGTAAGGCTTGATGTAGGGGAAATTATATTCGATCCGCACGCCGGCATTGGCCAGTGCGGGATAGTTTTCGGAATGGAATGCATTGAAATCGGAGCTTTCCTGCTTTTTGGAACGGTTGCCGCGCAGCAGCGAAGAGTTGAAGTAGATGCAAACTTCGGTGATAATCGGGTGGCCATCCGCATTCTTGGCTGCTGCCAGTTCCAATGCAGTGATCACGTTCTCGCGCGCGTCCGAGCGGGCAACGCCTATCGGCAACTGTGCGCCGGTAAGGATGACGGGTTTGTTGAGGTTTTCAAGCAAGTAACTTAATGCCGACGCCGTGTAAGCCATTGTATCCGTGCCGTGCAGGATCACAAAACTGTCGAACTGCTCGTAATGCGCCTCGATAATGCCTGCGATTTCAATCCAGATGGCCGGGCTCATGTTCGATGAGTCGATGGGCTCGGATAAGGAAAGGAAGGTTATATCAAAATCCAGCCGACCTATTTCCGGTACTTTTTCGATGATCTGCTGGAAATTGAAGGGAACGAGCTGCTTGCCTTTCGTTTCATAAACCATCCCCAGCGTGCCTCCCGTGTAAATCACAAGTACGGAACCGACGGTCGGTTCGGGGGAGATGGGATTGATGTGGATTTTAGAATAACTCATTACAACTACTATTTGAGCATGCTTTTCGCATTCGCGGTGGTGGCGGCGATGACGTCTGCTTTGTTCATTTCTTTCAAATCGGCCACGCGTTGGGCCACAAGGTCTATGTAGGCGACTTCGTTGCGTTTGCCGCGATAGGGGACAGGAGCCAGGTAAGGCGCGTCGGTTTCGAGCACCAGGTGTGCCAGATCCACATGCGGGATCACTTTGTCCAAACCACCATTTTTAAATGTTGCCACACCGCCAATGCCAAGCTTGAAACCTAGTTCAATGGCTTTTTGTGCTTCTTCCAACGTGCCCGTGAAGCAATGGAAAATGCCGGTCAATGCGGGGTCGGCGAAGTCTTCAATGAGTTTTACGGTTTCCCAAAAAGCGCTCCGGCTGTGAATGTCAATCCAGAGATTATGCTTGCGTGCGAGGCCACATTGATATAGAAATGCCTTTTCCTGCTGTTCTTTAAATGTAACGTCCCAGAAAAGGTCCATGCCGATCTCTCCGACGGCAATGAACTGATATTTGCCCAGCCAGTCTTCCATGACCTGCAATTCCTTTTCAAAACCATCTTTTACATAGGTCGGGTGCAGGCCGATCATCGGGAGGCATTTGCCGGGGTATTTCTCGGCCAGTTCGAGCATGCCGTCGATCGTTTCATGGTCGCAGTTTGGCATCCATATTTGCTCGATACCTGCATTCCAGGCGCGGTCGAGCATTTCGGTGCGGTCTACAGCGTAGTCGTCGCTGTATATGTGGGCGTGGGTTTCAATCATATTTACATCGGTAATGGCTCGAACCGGTATCCGGCAGCCCGAAAATGTTCGAGGTAACGGGGTAATGCGTAAAGCATGTTTTTGGAGGCCTTAATGCTGTCGTGAAAGAGCACGATGGAGCCGGGCCGCGTGTGTTGAATCGATTTTTTTAAACAGATTTCTTGCGTAATGTCGGCTGAAAAATCGCCACTCAGGACATCCCACATGATGATTTGCTTGTCTTTTAAAACCACTTTTGACTGGCTTTTTTTGATCCTTCCGTAAGGCGGGCGGAAGAGTTGCGTGGCGAGGTTAAGCTGCTGCTGGCATTTCTCAATGTTTTCGAGATAAACAGCGTCATCCGTCTTCCAGCCATTCATGTGGTTAAAAGTATGGTTACCAATAGAATGCCCGCCTTTATTTACCATTTCATACACATCGGGATGTTTCAGCACATTATTGCCAATGCTGAAAAAGGTAGCTTTTGCATCGAATTTGGCCAATAGCTCCAACACATTCTCTGTAATGTCGGGAATGGGCCCGTCGTCGAAGGTTAAGAAAATCGTCTTGTCCTTCGCGGGAATGCGCCAGGTGAAACCGGGAAAGAATGCCCTGAGCCAGAAAGGAGAATGATGCAAAAACATAGCGGCGTGATGAATCTGATTTCAAATATAAAGGGATATAAAATAAGAAGCTGCCCGGGTAAAGGCAGCTTTCTTACAATAACAATATATAGAGGCTGGCTTAAATCCTTTATTGAATTATGCGTGCGCAAATACAGGATTCAGCATCGATACCGCCTTCGCTTCCAGGAACGACTCGCCCATCAGGTATTCGTCGACAGAACGGGCCGCTTCACGACCTTCGGAGATCGCCCAAACGACAAGCGATTGTCCGCGACGGCAGTCACCGGCAGCAAACACTTTTTCGTTGGAAGTAGATTGATACCCGTTGGTTTTGATGTTGCCGCGCTCGTCGAATTCCAGATCAAGGTCGGTTAGCAGGCCTTCTTGCAATGGGTGCAAGAAGCCGGCTGCCAGAAACGCCAGGTCGCAAGGAATGGTACGCTCGCTGCCTTCCACCTCTTTCATTTGCATACGGCCCGACTCAGGGTCTTTCTGCCAGTCTAGGTCTACTATTTTCAATGCCGTGAGGTTACCGTTTTCGTCGCCTACGAATTCTTTGGTATTGATAGACCAATGTCTGTCGCAGCCTTCCTCATGCGAGGTGGACGTGCGGAGCATCATCGGCCAGTTTGGCCATGGAGTGCTAGCATCACGGTCTTTCGGAGGAATAGGCATCAATTCAATCTGCGTAATGGATTTCGCACCATGACGGCCCGAAGTACCTACGCAGTCGGAACCTGTATCACCACCACCAATGACCACCACGTGTTTGTCGGTGGCAAGGATTTCACCATTCGCATAAGTTGTGCCGCGGTGATCTACCACCCGGTCGATACCGGCTACGCGTTTGTTTTGCTGGCTGAGGAATTCCATTGCGAAGTGCACGCCTTTAAACTGGCGGCCCTGGATTTTGACATCTCTTGGCACAGTCGATCCAACGGTCAGAAGCACCGCGTCGAACTCATTCTGCAATTCATCCGCCTTGATATCCACACCCACATTCACACCGGTACGGAACTCAACGCCTTCCGCTTCCATTACGGCCAGCCGACGGTCGATAACGCCTTTGTCCAGTTTAAAATCGGGAATACCGTAACGTACCAGTCCCCCGATTTTATCCGCTCTTTCCAGCAATACCACTGAATGCCCCGCCTGGTTGAGCTGGTAAGCCGCAGCCATTCCCGCAGGTCCGGAACCCACCACGGCTACTTTTTTGCCGGTGCGGAACTTAGGGATTCTTGGTTTAACCAAGCCCAATTCAAATGCTTTCTCGATGATCGCTTTCTCGATATACTCGATCGCCACCGGTGGCTTGTTAATGCCCAGTACGCAGGATGCTTCGCACGGAGCGGGGCAAATGCGGCCTGTGAATTCAGGGAAATTGTTAGTAGATGCTAATATTTCATAGGCCAGTCCCCAGTTTTCATCATACACCGCGTCGTTGAACTCGGGGATGATGTTGCCCAGCGGACAACCATTATGACAAAAAGGAATTCCGCAGTCCATACAACGGGCTGCCTGCTGTTTGGAATTAGAGTCGGTCGGTGCGGTTTCGATCTCACGATAGTCTTTCAGACGCTCGTCTACGCTTCTCTTTTTTGGCAACTCCCTTTCAAACTCTAAAAATCCGGTTGGTTTTCCCATTCTTATTACTGATTTTAAAAATTCTGATAGTTGATCCTAAACTGAAAAATTATTGGTGCACCACGTCCACGACGATGTCTTTGTACACCACGTTTTTGTCTGCAATCTGCTGCGCCAATGTGATACCGCGTCCTTCCAGCGCTTTGCGGAAGTCGGAAGGCATTACTTTGACAAACTTCTTGACAGACTCTTCCCAGTTCTGGATCAATTGGAAAGCAATATTGCTGGTTGTGTACTGGAAATGCTTATCCAGGTATTCACGGAGAATACTTTGATCTTCTTCGTTCAATTGTTCCAGCGTTACCATTTCTTTATTCACTTTCTCTTCGAAATTGCCGGCTTTGTCGAGCACGTAAGCTACTCCACCCGACATTCCCGCCGCGAAGTTGCGGCCGGTTTCGCCGAGGATGATCGCCAAACCGCCCGTCATGTATTCGAGACCGTGGTCACCCACACCTTCCACAACCACTTTCGCGCCTGAGTTACGTACGCAGAAGCGCTCGCCCGCCGTTCCGCGGATGTAGGCATCACCCGAAGTAGCACCGTAGAATGCCACATTACCGATGATAATGTTCTCTTCCGGTTTGAATTTCGCGTCGCGGTCGGGGTACACGATCAGTTCTGCACCGCAGAGGCCTTTTCCGAAGTAGTCGTTCGCATCTCCTTCCAGTTCCAGACGGACGCCGGTGGTGTTGAATGCGCCAAAGCTCTGGCCGGCTGTTCCGCGGAATTTGAAATGGACATTGCCCGTTGGCAAGCCCACACCGCCGTATTTCTTAGAAATTTCGTTCGAAAGCATTGTTCCCACCGACCGGTTCAGGTTGTTGATCGGGAATTCCGCGTAAATCTCTTCCTGGCTGTCCAGCGACGGTTTTGCGGAACGGATCAGGTCGATGTCGAGAATGGCGTCGATGCCGTGATCCTGTTCTTCCTGTTTGAATTGCGCTACCGAGAGGTCGCCTTCTTTGTACAGGATCGCGTCGAAGTTCAGGTTTTTATATTTCCAATGTTTAATGTCATTGCGCAGTTCGAGGTATTGCGCCTGACCAACCATTTCATTTACTGTTCTGAAACCAAGCTGTGCCATGATCTCGCGTAGTTCTTCCGCCATGTAGGTAAACATGTTCACCACATGCTCAGGCTTACCCGAGAACAATGCGCGGAGTTCTTTACGCTGCGTGGCCACACCCACCGGGCAGGTGTTCAGATGGCATTTACGCATCATAATACAACCTGCTGCAACCAATGCGGCAGTGGCTACACCCCATTCTTCGGCACCGAGCAATGCGGCGATCGCGAGGTCGCGGCCGGTGCGGAGCTGTCCGTCGGCCTGAACGGTTACCCGTCCGCGCAATTTGTTTCTGACCAACGTCTGGTGCGTTTCGGCCAACCCAAGCTCCCACGGCAGACCCGCGTGGCGGATCGAGCTCAATGGAGAGGCTCCGGTGCCACCGTCGTAACCCGAAATCAGAATGTGGTCGGCATGTGCTTTCGCCACACCGGATGCCACGGTTCCTACACCGGCTTCTGATACCAGTTTCACACTGATACGAGCGGCGCGGTTGGCATTTTTAAGGTCAAAGATCAGCTGGGCCAAATCCTCGATCGAGTAAATGTCGTGGTGAGGAGGAGGTGAGATTAAGCCTACACCCGGCGTCGAGTGACGGGTACGGCCGATCCAGTCGTCCACTTTGAAGCCCGGAAGCTGACCACCTTCGCCCGGTTTTGCACCTTGCGCCGTTTTGATTTGCAATTCACCCGCATTGCTCAGGTAATGGCTCGTTACGCCGAAACGTCCTGATGCCACTTGTTTGATCTGCGAGTTCATGCTGTCGCCGTTCGGCAACTTGTTGTAGCGCAATTCGTCTTCGCCACCTTCACCGGAGTTGGATTTACCGCCAATGCGGTTCATCGCAATGGCCAGCGTCGTGTGCGCTTCCCAGGAAATCGATCCAAAGGACATAGCACCGGTCGCAAAGCGTTTAAATATGTTTTCCACAGGCTCGACTTCTTCCAATGGAATCGCATTGCCTTTTTTGAATCTCAATAATCCGCGCAATGTCAGCGCTTTGTGGCTCTGGTCGTCGATCAGTTTAGAATATTTCTTGAACTGTTCGTAGCTCGCATTGCGGGTCGATTGTTGCAGCAAATGCACAGACTGCGGGTTGAAAATGTGTGCTTCACCCCGTTGTTTCCATTGGTAAACGCCACCCACTTCCAATCTTGGCTTCTGCTCGGCGGTTTCGTGATAAGCCACTTTGTGACGCACCAGAATCTCGCGTGCAATCTCAGGAATGCCCATACCGCTGATCCGCGAGATGGTTCCTGTAAAATATTTGTCGATTACATCTTTATTCAAGCCGACGCATTCGAAGATTTGCGCTCCCTGGTAAGATTGCAGGGTCGAGATTCCCATTTTCGAGAATATCTTCAAAAGCTCCTTGTTAACGGCCTTAATGTAGTTGTAGTGCAGTTTTTCGTCCGTGAACTCGCCTTCAATCATGTTCTTGCGGTTCATGTGCGAAAGCGTTTCGAAGGCCATGTAAGGGCAAATTCCAGCCGCACCGTAACCTATTAATGTCGCTACGTGGTGGGTTTCCCAAACGTCACCCGCTTCTACGAGTAAGCCAACTTTGCCTCTCAATCCTTCGCGGATCAAATGATGGTGTATGGTTGCCGTTGCGAGCAATGAAGGGATCGGCGCGTGGTCGGAGTCGATGGCACGGTCGGAGAGGATGAGGATTTCAAATCCGTCTTCGATCGCATCTACCGCGTAACGGCAGATTCTGTCCAAAGCTCTTTCCAATGCTTTTCCACCTTCGTCGGCGCGGAAGTAGGTATTTATGGTTTTAGCCTGAAAGCCGTCCTTATCCACGAAACGCAGCTTGTCGAATTCTTGCACCGAAAGGATCGGATGCGGTAATGCGATCTGGCGGCAATGTTTTGGTGTTTCCGTCAGAATGTTCTCTGTGCTGCCTACGAACGAGATCAGAGACATGATTGCACGCTCCCGGATCGAGTCGATCGGCGGGTTGGTAACCTGTGCGAAAAGTTGTTTGAAATAGGTTGACAAATGCTGGCTTTGCTCCGAAAGGATTGCCAGCGGAGAGTCTGTACCCATGGACCCGATCGCTTCCATGCCGGTTTGGGCCATGGGTGCGAGGATCATCCGCAGGTCTTCCGAAGTATAACCAAATGCAACCTGACGTTTCAGCAATGCATTGTCGTCGTAAGCGCGATAGGTGCGGATCGGGTGATCGAGCTGGTCTACGTGCAGCTTGTTCTCATCCAGCCATTGCTGGTAAGGCTGCGCGGAGCATATTTGTGATTTGATTTCTTCGTCCGGAATAATGCGGCCTTGCTCCATATCCACGACGAACATCCGTCCGGGTTGCAAGCGACCTTTGGTCACGACGCGTGCCTGGTCTACTTCGAGCACACCCGCTTCGGACGCCATAATGATGGTGTCGTCGTCAAGCACCCAGTAGCGTGACGGACGCAGACCATTCCGGTCGAGCGTGGCGCCTACCATTTTACCGTCGGTGAACGAGATTGATGCAGGGCCGTCCCAGGGCTCCATAATGGCCGCATGGTATTCGTAAAATGCCTTGCGTTCCGGGTCCATCTGGTCGTTGCCGTCCCATGCTTCCGGAACGAGCATCATCATTACATGCGGCAATGAGCGACCCGAAAGGTGCAGCAATTCAATGGCATTATCCAGGTTGGCGGAGTCGGACTGGTTCCTGTCGCAAATCGGCAGGAGCAGGTCCATTTCTTCTTTTGTAAAGTATTCCGATTCAAATGACTTTTCCCCGGCGCGGATCCAGTTCACATTTCCTTTAACGGTGTTGATCTCGCCATTGTGCGCGATGTAGCGGAATGGCTGGGCCAGCTCCCACGATGGGAATGTGTTGGTTGAGAAACGGGAATGCACTACCGCCAATGCAGATACGACAGACTCGTTCTCCAAATCGGGGAAGTAGTATTTCAGTTGGGCAGTGGTAAGCTGTCCTTTATAGGAGATGGTGCGGCATGAAAGCGAAGAGTAATAGAACTTCGCGCCGCCTTTCACAGTGTCTTTGATCAAACGGGTGGATACCTGGCGCAGAATGAACAGCTTACGTTCAAATGCCATATCGTCCGTAATGTCGTCCGGACGTTTGATAAACACCTGCTCCACCGCTGGTTCAACGGAAAGCGAGCCTTCACCCAGGGTGTTGTTCAGGGTAGGGACCTTGCGGTAGCCGAGCAATTGCAGGCCCAGCTTCTTGATCTTTCGGTTCAGGATGTCCCGGCACTCTTCCCGTACGATCTCATCGCCCGGGAAAAAGATCATCCCCACACCGTATTCACCCGCACCCGGCAGATGAAACCCTAATTTGGTAGATTCTTCAACAAAGAATTCATGTGGGATCTGAATTAAAATACCAGCACCGTCACCGGTGTTAGGGTCAAAACCAGTTGCACCTCTATGCTCCATCCTTTCAAGCATGTGAATGGCATCTGCCACGATCTGGTGCGACTTACGACCCTTGATGTTAGCCCGGAAACCGATTCCACATGCATCATGCTCAAATTCCGGGCGGTACAGTCCCTGATTTTCTACCATTTGTTCAGACATTTGCGACATTTATCGAATTGTAGAGTAATTAACAAATTCGTAATTAGAATTTGTTTAAATAAGCACTTTAAAAGGAAAGCGAAACCCCCAGTGTGTGATGAATTGGGTAAAGCCACGCAAGATAATCATAAAAAATATTTGGCTTAATATGCGAATGGCAAAATTTTCTACCACTAATATGCATTTGGTCGATTAGTTACAATTATTATAGAAATATTGATAGTAGTGTAACAGATTGCCTTATTGATTGCCATTTTCGAAGGTCGGAGAGGTCATTTTCGGTGCCTTGGAGGATTACAAAAAGCGCCTAAGGAAAATATAAAAAGTGTGGGAATGACATCAAAAAACGCCCCGCGGTATTTTGGCGGGACGTTTTCATAACAGGCTGAAAAATTATACAATTCAAATATCAGGGCTCTTTGGATTCGCTCACGCCCTCGTAATCTTCATCATCATAATCGTCATCGCCGGCACCAAATTCATTTTCAAGACTGTGCATGAAAACGGCATCGATCGCTTCCTCTTTTGTAGGCAAAACGGTGAGATCAGGAATGCGTAAATCCTCCAAAAGATCGATGAAATCGTCATCGCGCGTCACGATTGCGAGCATGCCAAGGTCGTTTACACAGAGGCGGTTTACTTTCTTTAATGTAATGATTCCCGCTGCATCCAGTGACTTGACGGTCTGCATATTCACGATCAGGCTGTGATAGCCTTCCCGGAAGAGCGAGCGGGCTGTTTCTTCGAAAGAAGCGGGTACATCCCCGGCGAAAGCGGCTTCCTCGGTTTCGATGTAAACGTATTGTTCTTTCTTTTCCAGTTTAAAATCCATTTCGGTTGTCGTTTTGTGCAACAAGTGTTTTGTATAGATAGATACGCCAGGATGTTATGCCAATGCGCGCAGCACTGCTTTTTCGATTCTTTCCAGCGGGTGGTCCAGATTGTTTTTCTGAAATTTCATCCCCGTTACCTGCTCGAACAACTCAATGTAACGTTCGGAGATCGAAGCAACTTTTTCATCGGTCATTTCAGGGACGGTCTGGCCGTCTTTACCCTGAAAACCATTTTCGATCAGCCATTCCCTCACAAACTCCTTGCTAAGCTGCTTCTGTGCGATTCCGGCGCGCTGATTTTCTTCATAAGTGTCTTTGTAGAAGTACCGCGAGGAATCAGGGGTATGGATTTCGTCGATCAAATAAATCGTGCCATCCAATTGCCCAAACTCATATTTGGTGTCCACCAGGATAAGCCCCTGATCTGCCGCCATTTCAGTCCCTTTTGCGAACAAGGCGAGTGTATAGCGTTCCAGGTGCTCATATTCGTCTTCGCTTACAAGGCCCTGTGCAAGGATTTCCGCTCTTGAAATATCCTCGTCGTGGCCTTCATGCGCCTTGGTTGTGGGGGTAATGATTGGCTGGGGTAGCTTGTCGTTCTCTTTCAAACCGTCGGGCAAGGCCACACCGCATACTTCGCGTTTTCCCGACTTATATTCCCGCCACGCATGGCCAGCCAGGTAACCCCGCACCACCATTTCCACCGGGTAAGCCTGGCATTTGATACCGATGCTCACATTGGGATCGGGCACTTCTTCGAGCCAGTTGGGCACGATGTCGGAAGTGGCGTTCAGGAAATGTGCGGCGATCTGGTTCAAAACCTGGCCTTTATAAGGAATGGCGCGCGGCAGGATCACGTCGAATGCAGAAATGCGATCGGTAGCGATCATGACGAGGCGTTGGTCGAACGAGTAAACGTCACGGACCTTCCCCTTATAAAAGGCGGTCTGGCCGGGAAACTGGAAGTTGGTTGCTGGTATGCTGTTCATTAGATTATGGATAAAATCACCATTCGATTTCGCTTTTTTGTCCGGGCTTCTGATTGTATTGCTTGCGCCGGAGCTGGTAAATATATTGGGATTCGTTCGATTTCATGGCATCGAGAATGGCCCTGGCCTGCTCTTCGGTCATGTTCATCGCCCTAAGACTTTTCAATAACTCTTCCTTTTTAAAATCCTCCGTCACCTCCCGTGATTCCTTCGGTGGTTCGGGCGGAGTTTGTGGCTGGCTTTGCGTATTACTCTGCTGTTCCGACCGCCTTTTCCGTGTCGTCAGGTCCGAAGGCTGGTCTACGCCCGAAAAGCTCTTTTTGAGGATGATATAGTTGTTTCTCGCCAGTGCATTGCCGGGTTCGAGCCGGAGCGCAGTTCTCAGGTTGGTGAGCGCGCTGGCCGTGTCTTTTTTATTTACCAGAATCAATGCGATCTGCGCATTGGCAACGGATGCAATGCCGCTATTGTCGATATCGCTCAGCAGGCGGTAATGTTTCAAAGCCTGTTTGTAATCGCCTGTTTTATATAGTGAATGGGCGAGGTTCAATCTTGCGGCGGGATCAGAAAAGAGCGAGCCGTAAGTGATCTGGTAATATAGATCAGCGGATTTGGAATATTCCTTACTCTTAAATGCCTGTTCGGCATCGAGCTTTCGCTGGTTAGCCTTGGTAATGGAATCGAAAGTCCGGTTATCCCAAAGCCAAAGCAGGACATAAAGGATCAAAGACGTCATATCGGTTCACATTGGCGTGCAAAAATAGGGAATTGCGCTTAGAGTCGAAACGTCCCGATGGTAATTAGTACGTCCAGCAGGATTAGAATCAATGCCGCACCAAGGAAATAATAGTACTTGTTACTCACGACGGTGATCGTCCGCGAGTCTACCAATGCACCTTCGGCCTGGTTGATATCGCTGATGAGCTTCGGAATATCATTTTTTGAATTATTAAGCTCATAATAGGAGCCGCGCGATGAATTGGCTATACCGTGGAGGAAATTTTCGTCGAGCTTGCTAATCACCAGTTTGTCGTTTTTGTCCATCAGGGGCTTGCCGTTGTGCTGTATGCTGATGCCCACCTTCGTGCCCACTGCCACCGAATATACCCCGATGCCAAAGCGCCTGAGGTTATTAAAAACCGAATTGCTGCATCCTGTGCTGTTTTCGCCATCGGTAAAGAGCACCATCATCTTGGCCCGGCTTGTGGGGTCGGCGGTGTTCATGAGCTTATTGTAAGCCGTTTCAATCGCGCCACACACGTTGGTGCCATTCGTCGGCAACAGGTCTGTTTGTAGGGATTGTATGAAAAGTTCAAGCGCAGCCACGTCATATGTAAGCGGGACGTGAATGTATGCGTCATTTGAGAAAATGATAATGCCAATCCGGTTGGCCCGCTCATTCTCGATGAAACGGTTGAGTTCAAACTTTACTTTTTCGAGCCTAGAAGGTGTCACATCCGCCGCGTCCATGGATTTGGAAAGATCTACCACCATAAAGATGTCCTTTCCCTTGGCCTGGATGTCGCGCTCGGCCTCACCAAACGACGGCCCAAGGAGACTGATGATCAAAAGTGAAAAGGTGATGCTGCGAAGAAACAGTTTAATGATCAGTGTCCGGGCAGTAGTTTGAAGCTGCCGGGCTATCCTGACAGTTCGGATAATGTAGGCGGTGTAGGCAAAAATGAAAAAAAATATAAAAAAATATTCAGTGCTCTCAAAGGGGTAATTCCAGTTCATAATGAACGTATTGGGGTAATTTAAACTTTGCCAAAAATAGGCATTTCAGGCTTCTGGTGAAGTTTTTTTATTGAAATGTTTGCATTTCTGAAAACGAACCCCCTATATTTGCAACCCAGAACGGAAAGAAGGAGGGATGGGTGAGTGGCTGAAACCAGTAGTTTGCTAAACTGCCGTACTCGCAAGGGTACCGCGGGTTCGAATCCCGCTTCCTCTACACCTTTTCTGAACGTTTGAAATAATGGGTTCTTTCTTAAAGTAGAAAGAGAATTCTCGGGGAGTGGCGCAGCCCGGTAGCGCATCTGGTTTGGGACCAGAGGGTCGCAGGTTCGAATCCTGTCTCCCCGACATGAATGAAAAAAATAAGATAGGAGGGCATCTGGTTTGGGGCCAGAGGGTCGCAGACGGTGGACCGCTACCGTTCCAACTTCCGTCTCACCGATAAAAGCAAAACAGGCAGTAAGCCGTATGCAGTAAACCTGCACTGCTGACTGCCTGTTTTTTTTGAACGAAGTATTAAAATAATTCCAGGTCCCGTAGCTCAGTTGGATAGAGCAACTGCCTTCTAAGCAGTAGGTCTTTGGTTCGAATCCAAACGGGATCACTTGAATGTCAAGCACTTGCATTTTTTTGCAAGTGCTTTTTTTATGTCGAAATGTTGCCGGCTCGATCGGAGGGCGCGATAAGGAATCAAAAAAAAGATTCTTGCTGTGACAAATCCGCTAATTTCAATACTAATCTATCGAATGGCATTTAAGCGACGAAACTCATGTCTCTCGAAAAGGAATTTATAAAAACTGTTCAGGTTAATACTGGGATCATTAATAGCATTTGCCGGACCTATTTCCCCGCGGCGGATGATTTTAAAGATGCCAGACAAGATGTGATCTTACAGCTCTGGCGTTCCTTCCCGACATTTCGTGGTACATCCAAGATCAGCACCTGGATATACAAAGTTACCCTTAACACGATCCTGACGAAACGGAAAAATGATCAGAACCTCGGTGCTCATGAGCCTATATCACAGACTCATCTGGACGAACTTTCATTCGATCTCGCCCCCACTGCGGATGATAAGCAAATATTTGCCTGGCTGGTTGGCAGCCTTGACGACTGCGACAAAGCGATTGTGATGCTTTGGGCGGAAGGGTATGGCAATAAAGAAATCGCCTTGATGCTCGACCTCTCAGCAACCAACGTAAGCACGAGGCTAAACCGATTGAAGTGCAGACTTAAAGACTATTATTTCCATGAACATCGATGATCTTAAAAGGGCCTGGGAGTTGCAAAAGCAGCATGAAGGCTTTCCGCTTATTTTAGAAGAAGATATTCTGGGGGCAATACAGCATGACCTTGCTAGCCGGTCGAAAGTTCGCAGGCTCGTTTATAACATGTCGTCATTTTTGTTTTTGCTGATCTTTTGTCAAACATGCTGAACTACATCGTTTGGAACATCAGGCCGGAAGTGTTCTCCTTTCTGGACGTGCCGCGCTGGTATGGAGTGTTTTGGGCAATAGGCGTTTTTCTAAGTATTTCGGTCGGTACATACATCTTCAAGGCTGAAAAACGTCCGAATGGCGAAATAGATAAACTAGCTATTTACCTCATCATTGGCACGTTACTTGGTGCAAGGTTAGGGCATATCCTGTTCTACGCCCCGTTATACTATTGGCAGCATCCCATCGAAATATTGCCCGTTTCGCTTACACCCGCATTCCATTTTACAGGCCTTGCCGGGCTGGCCAGCCACGGAGGCGGAATAGGCTTAATCACCGCAACGTTCATTTATGCCAGACAAAACAGGTTGAATTTCCTTTGGCTGCTAGACCGGATTGCCATTGTAGCCCCGCTTTGCGGAGTATTTATCCGTTTGGGTAACTTAATAAACTCCGAGATGGTAGGGATACCCTCGACTATGCCATGGGCTTTCGTATTCACAAATATTGATAGTATCCCAAGACATCCGGCTCAGTTGTATGAAGCAATTTACTGTGCCTTGCTATTCGTGGTCATGTATTATTTGTGGCACAATAAGCGGACCGATTGGCCAAATGGCATACTGTTTGGGCTAATGCTGACGATTCTTTTTTCGCTCCGGTTTATAGACGAATATTTCAAAGTAAACCAGGAAAGCTTCGAAAACGATATGGTGCTTAATATGGGACAGCTGCTTAGTATTCCTTTTATTGTAGTAGGTATTGTGATTGTTGCATCGAAGTTCCACATCCCTCACAAGGGAAGTTGAATGCGGATTTAATAAAAGCCAAGGTGTTTAACTCAGCGATTTCCATGCTGTAACGGCCCGCATGTTAATGGCCTGGCTTACTCCCTGATCCAAAGTATCCCGTTCCTGATCCGAAACCTTGTCAGCTCACCCTCGTCCATCAGCTTTTGCAGGAAAGCGTCGCTTTCAGAGCGGGGAGTTTCTGATAGCTCAGAAAATTCACGCGATGTAAGGGTGTTGTACTTGGAAAACAAGCTTTTCCAATCTGTATCAACGTCTTTCCTGGTTAATGTCGGCAACAGGTTGTGTAAGGCAGCTTCAAAAATTGGGTAAGGTTTTGTGCCATATATTTTTTCCTGTTCTCCTTTTTGGTTTATAAAAAACAGGGTCGGAAAGCCCCGCACGCCTAGTTGCGCAGCCAGGTCAAGGTCCCCTTTGAAAAGCTCCCTGGCATCCCCTCTGTAACTGTTTTCAAATTGCGTTATGTCCAGCCCGACCATACCCGCCGCCGCTTTCAGATTTTCCCATTTGGTGATATTGATCTTTTTGAGAAACACCATTTCCCGGAGTTCGCGAAGGAAACGGATGGCTTTATCCTGGCCCTGCAATTGCGCCGCCTTAAAGGCAACCGATGGCGGATAAGAGGAATGAAGCGGATCTTCCAGCCATACGTCACCGTCAATGGGCATATCGTAATGCACGCTAACTTCGTCCCAATGCCCGGCCACATCGGAGGGCTTGCTGATGCCTCCACTGTTGTAAGTCCAGTCTGGCAAGAGGCCACCCATCCGGTATTCGATCTCGAAATGCTGGCTGTATTCGAGTTTGAGCTTCCGTAGTTGGGGTTCAATGCCCCAACAGGACGAGCATATCGGGTCAGTAAAATAGATGATCCTGACTGGCTTACCTGCATCAGGTAGTACATTGCCGTCGGCGGTTGATGGAGAGCCGGGCATTTCACAAATGCCTGATTCGACATCACACAGAAGTGGGTTACTGTTTGCTATTGTCATGAGAGATGAATTTTCGGCATTTCAAATGCCTTTTCGCAACAAATTTCGTCACAGCCTCGCAAGCAGTCAATTAGTCAAAAATTCTTGACCATTGGCAGAAGGGATCTGTTTGTTTTAGTTTGTTGATAATCAACTTAATAACTGAGATAGTTAATTTATGGATAAAAAAACCGGTCGAATCGAGTAACTTTTGACCGCGGTACTTAACATGGAACCGCATCCGGCTATATATGGAAGAGATAGAAAGCGACCCGGCCCAATGTCCGGTGGAGGGTTTGTTGAAACAATTGTCGGGCAAGTGGAAGCCGCAGATATTCAGGATGGCATTAGCTGGTCCTGTGCGCTTTAATGCGCTTTTGCGGGTATTGGAAGGTTCAAGTAAGCAGGCGATAGCCGTGGCATTGAAAGAAATGGAGCAGCAAAATCTGATTGATAAGAAAGTGATCAAATTGAAGCCGCTCCATATCGAATATACGCTTTCGGAAAGAGGAAAGTCGCTGGTCGTAATTTTCAGGCAGTTAGAGCATTTGGTGTAAGTTTTAAGTAACTACCATTGGCAGTCCAATTTACAATGATACCGCTTTTGAATTGCTACCTGTTTTTGCGATTCTCCAGAAATTGGATACAACTCTCCGGAAACTGGCTACTCCGGGCTGTGGGCGAGGGGATACCTTTGCAACAGTAAAAAAACGGAAATTATGGATAGCATCAAAAAAATCAGCCTAGGAAGCCAGGGCTTGGTAGTGCCTCAATTGGGATTAGGTTGCATGGGTATGACGGGCATGGCCCATATGGACATTTATGGCAAAGCCGACGAACAGGAAGCGATCGCCACGATCCACCGATCGCTAGAACTGGGCGGTAATTTTCTGGACACGGCCGATCTGTATGGCCCGCTCGTCAACGAACGCCTCATTGCCAAAGCCATCAAAGGCCACCGGAATGACTACATTGTTGCCACCAAATTTGGGTGGGAAATAGATGATAACGAGCAGATCACCTGGCAATTCAACGGGCGGAAAGAATATGTGAGGAAAGCGGTGGAACGGTCGCTGAAAAATCTTGGTACCGACTATATCGACCTTTATTACCTGCATCGCGTTGATCCGCAAACACCCGTTGAGGAAACCGTCGAAGCGATGGCGGAGCTTGTAAGAGAAGGGAAGGTGGGCTATATCGGATTGTCCGAAGTATCGTCGGAAACGATCAGGCGAGCGCATGCCGTGCATCCGGTAACCGCGGTGCAATCGGAGTATTCGCTATTCGAGCGTTCGGTAGAAGAAATGGGCATTCTGCAAACGCTGGTTGAGCTCGGTATTGGGTTCGTTGCCTACTCGCCGCTCGGGAGAGGGTTCATTTCAGGTGAATTGAAGAGTGCGGAAGACCTCCCAGCCGACGATTTCAGACGAAGTATTCCCCGCTTTCAGGGAGAGCAATTCCAGAAGAACCTCGATTTGCTGCAAGAAATCCAACAAATGGCCGCGGAAAAGCAGATCACTTCTTCACAACTCGCCATTGCATGGGTGCTGGAAAAAGGCCACGCCGCAATCCCGGGTACAAAACGCCGAAAATACCTCGAACAGAATATCGAAGCCGCTGCAATCGGGCTGAGTGGTGAAGATATCGCCCGGCTGGAAGCCATTATTCCTCTCGGTACAGATACCGGCGACCGGTATGACCAGTTCGGAATGGCGGCGGTTAACCAGTAACAATCCGCACAGGCGACCACCGGCTGCCTGTGCGTTTTACCATATTTGACCCGAAATGAAAAAGCAATCGCCGTCTATCGTCCGCTCTGTCTCGGAACAGCACCGAATCCTTGGTCTGCCCAGGCCGAGCCATCCGTTGGTGAGTGTGTTCAACTTTGAGGACATGAATCATGATCATGCCGATTTTGGCGTAGAAACGCTCATTATGGATATGTACTGCATATCCCTGAAACGGGATGTTGTCGGCAAGATACGCTATGGGCAGGGGTATTTTGATTTTGATGAAGGGATCATGTTCTGTACCGGACCAGGGCAGGTGGTGAGCAATATCAGCGACAATCACCGGCCATCTGGCTGGTGCGTGGTTTTTCATCCCGATTTTATCCGTCGGCACCCGTTAAGCCTTAAAATAAAAGGTTATGGATTTTTCGGCTATGAGGTGAACGAAGCATTGCACCTTTCCGAAAAGGAAGAAGAGCTGATCGTTTCGGTGATTAAAATGCTGTTGCATGAATTGAATTCAAATATTGATTCGTACAGTGAGCAGGTTATCGTGGCGCATCTTGAACTGCTACTAAGCTATGCTGAGCGGTTTTATAACAGGCAGTTCATTACCCGTAAACCTGTTAACAATGATGTTTTACTGAAACTGGAAAACCTATTGTCAGCCTATTTCAATAGTGAAAAACTAGTTGAGCAAGGTTTGCCTACCGTAAACTACATTGCCGACTCCTTGCATTTTTCGGACAGTTATCTCAGTGATTTACTGAAAAACCTCACTGGGCAGAATACTCAGCAACATATTCACCATTATGTGATTGAAAAGGCCAAGGAATTGCTCGCAAGCACCAATTTGTCTGTAGCTGAAATCGCATTCAGACTGGGGTTCGGTTTCCCGCAGTCTTTCAATAAATTGTTCAAGAATAAAACGCAGGTGACGCCGCTACAATATCGACAATCGTTCAATTAGGTTCTTACAAGCTTACAAATGGCCTAGATTTGGGATTTGACAGGCTAAAATTACAGTGAGAGCCGTAAATTTGCCATCGAAATACCAATATTAAATGAAACAAATCCTTGATAATCCGGTCTGGTACGCGCTCCGAGCTCATAACCATGCGTTAGGGCAGGTGAGCGGCGGTTCGGCCTATTTTCAGCCCGAAGTTTCCCCGTTTGTAGCTGTGGAAGGCCATGCCTTGGAGGGGTTACCCGCATTGCACCAGGCTATTCCTTTTGGCAATAATGTGATATTTGTGAGTAATGAAAACGTGGAGATTCCACTTCCATGGAAGTTGCTGGCGGCGATACCCGGCTATCAAATGCTCTACAAAGGGCCGGACTTTCCGGCGCCGGAAGGACCGGTCACCATTCCCCTGACAACGGATCACGTTCCCGAAATGATCGCATTGACCAGCCAGACCAACCCTGGCCCGTTCTCCACCGAAACGATTCGTTTCGGCCATTATGAAGGTGTTTTCGACAATGCGAGGCTCGTGGCAATGGCAGGCCAGCGAATGCACCCGGAAGGGCATGCGGAAATCAGCGCCGTTTGTACGCATCCTGATCATTTGGGCAAAGGCTATGCGCGGCATTTGTTGCTACGGCAGGTCAATCGCATCCAGCAAAACGGGGAAATGCCTTTCCTGCACGTAAAAGCGGATAATGCACGTGCGATCGGCGTTTACGAATCGCTGGGATTTGAAATTCGCACGGAAATTTATTTTTATGTATTGAAAAAGAATCCTGACTGAAATAAGCGCGAGAGGCCGATCCTGTGCAGGGCAACTTTTGGGCATCGGCCTGTGAGCTTTTCAACAAACCAACTCTGAGCTTTTCAACAAAGTGGGGCGGGCCAGGACCGGATACTTTTGTATTGTACTTAAAACAACAAGACAATGACAAAAGTATGGTTCATTACAGGCAGCTCCCGCGGATTGGGACGCAGCCTCACAGAAGCGGTTTTAAAAAGCGGAGATAAAGTAGCAGCCACAGCCCGCAACCTTGGCCAGCTCGACGACCTGGTGGCACAATATGGCGATCAGATCAAACCTATCGCGCTAGATGTGACGAATTACGAGCAAGTGTATCACTCGGTGGCCGACGCCGTAGCACATTTTGGACGGATCGATGTATTGGTTAATAATGCTGGCTTCGGTATTATCGGTGCGGCAGAGGCATATACAGACGAACAGGTGCGCAGCCAGCTCGAAACGAATCTTTATGCACCCATAGAAGTGACCCGCGCCGTGTTGCCTTACATGCGTAAGCAGGGTAGCGGCCGCATTTTGCAGATCAGCTCGATAGGTGGTCGGGTTGGAAATGCAGGTCTGACGATGTATCAGGCGGCAAAATTCGGCTTGGGTGGTTTTACCGAAGCATTATCGAAGGAAGTTGCTCCGCTGGGTATATTTGTGACGAGCGTGGAGCCGGGTGGTTTCCGTACCGACTGGGCGGGCGCTTCGATGAGCTACGCCCGCGAAATAGAAGGTTACGAAATGGTCAACCAGCGTACGGATTACTTTAAATCAGGCAAGTTTGTACCGGTCGGCGATCCTGAAAAGGCAGCCGATGTAATGGTAGCATTGGCCACACATCCTGCACCTCCTGTGCACCTGGTGCTTGGTAGCGAGGCCATTGGCATCCTCAAAAGCGCCGACGAAGCCCGGAATGCCGAAATGGAAGAATGGCTGGAAGTGAGCCTGTCCACAGATCACCAAGAATCGGAAGACTTTCTGAAAACGTCAATGGGTAAATGGTACACCGGGATCAAGAAAGACGCTTAATTTTTAACTTTGTCTATGTCCGATCCGAAACCCGATAAACAACCCTTCCCAATCGCGTATTCCTGCTATTATATACGGAATCGCGAGGGGGAGCAGTTTGCGCCCGAGCACGTGTTCAGCTATCAGATTTCCGGTACGCTCACGATTAACAATGGCGAAAAGGAATATGTTTTCAGGGAGGGCGATTACCGGTTTATCCGGCGCAATCAGTTGATCAAATTTATTAAACAGCCACCGCCCGACGGTGTTTTTAAATCCATTTCGGTGTATCTCGACCAGCCAACTTTAAGGAGTTTCGCGATGGAGCAAGGTTACCAGGCCGACCATGCCAAAGGCCAGGAGGCAGGCTCCATCATTGCCATAAAAGGGGGCAGTTTAGTGAAAGGGTTTATGGATTCTCTGATGCCGTATAGTGAAGACGACCAACTGATCGACGATGGGTTGCAGGTATTGAAAGTGCGGGAAGCTATTATGATCCTGCTTCGGTCATCGCCGGTAATGAAAGATATATTATTTGATTTTAGCGAACCCGGCAAGATCGATCTGGAAGCATTTATGCACAAGAACTTCCATTTCAATGTACAGATGAATCGTTTTGCTTATCTGACGGGCAGAAGCCTGGCCACATTCAAGCGAGATTTCGAACATATTTTTCATACATCTCCCAGCCGCTGGTTACGGCAGCGTAGGTTACAGGAAGCACATTATTTGATCAGGGAGAAAGGACGCACAGCTTCGGACGTTTATCTGGAAATCGGTTTTGAGGACCTGTCGCATTTCTCTTTTGCATTTAAGAAAATGTATGGCGTGTCGCCTTCGCGGCTGGCCGGTTAGTACATCAATAGAAACTAATATTATGTAAAGCCTTGTAGTCTTCTTGATTGCAGGGCTTTCTTGCCCATAGGCATCGGTAAATCTTGCATACAAAACCTTTCTGTCGAAGCAAATGGGAGGAGCCTGTCAGTACACCAAGTGCTAAATATCAGCGGTTATGAAAGCGGTTCTGGTCGGGGAGGTGCGCCGGCTGGCCTTGAATAATCTTCCGGTAATGGTATAAATTCGTGGTCGTCGGCTGGCGGTAGCTGAATGCGGCCTTGTTTCCAGTCTTCCTTGGCTTGTTCGATGCGCTCTTTTCGGGACGATACGAAATTCCACCAGATAAAGCGTTCACCCAACGGTTCGCCACCCAACAACATCAGTGTGGTATTTTCTTTTGCCTTGATCGTTGGCTCCGCATTTTTATTAAAAACCAGCATTTGCCCCAGCTGATAAAAATGACCACCCGTTTCCACAGCGCCTTTCACGATGTATACGCCCCTTTCCGAATGGCCGGCAGGTACCGTAAATGTTGCCCCGGCTTCCAGCACCACGTGCAGGTAAAACAGGGGAGAATGGGTATTAACACCGTTGGTAAGCCCAAAAGCCTCCCCTGCGATCAGGCGCATCCATACGCCTTTGTCGGTAAAGACCGGCAGTTCTTCCCGGGTATAGTTCCTAAATGAAGGGGAGGCTTCTTCGTCTTTTTCAGGCAATGCGACCCAGGTTTGGATCATTTCGAGTCCGCCCGAGAGTGCGGCGGGATCCTCGAAACGCTCGGAATGCGCGATGCCGCTTCCGGCGGTCATCCAGTTTACTTCTCCGGGTTTGATAATCTGCTGCACGCCTGTACTGTCCCGGTGCGTTACCTGCCCATCGAACAAATAACTGACCGTCGAAAGCCCGATGTGCGGATGCGGAAGCACATCCATCGAAGAAGGGTTCACAGGAATGCTTCCCAATGGCCCGGCATGATCCATAAATATGAACGGCCCGACCATTCTTCTCAGGCGGAAAGGCAAAATACGTTTCACGACTACCGATTCACTGATGGCGGCCTTCCGGGCTTCGATTACGATATCCAGCATTTGAGCATAGTTTGTGGGTTAAAGATAAAAAAAGACCGCAAGTGTGAAGGTTGTTTTTGATAAGCCTAAAAGAAATATGGAAGTTGGAAGCAAGAATGAGCAGTTTAAGGAAAGCGGGCTTTCCAACGTGGTTATGTCAACATCATTTCCCGCCCGACGTTAATCTCCCGCAGAAAATGAGCATCATGCGATACTACCAGCAGCGTTCCACGGTATTCGTTAATTGCGGCGGTCAGAATGCCGATGTTCTGAATGTCCAGGTTGTTGGTTGGCTCATCCAGAATGATCATATCCGGGGCCTGATTTGCAATGGCCAGCGAGCAAAGCATCAGCCGCATTTTCTCGCCTCCGCTGAGGTTGGCGCATCTTTTATCCCAGTATTCTTTGGTAAACAGGAAGCGGTTCAACCGGGTTTTGATATCGTGCTCCTGCAATGCGCCGGAATTGAATTGCTGCGCCTGCTCATAAACCGTTAAAGTATTGTCGATCAGCGAATAGTGCTGGTCAATATAAATCGATTTAAAATCGGCTCCCCCGATGCTTCCCGAAGTGGGTTGCAGTTCGCCGAGAATCATCCGTATCAAAGTTGTTTTTCCCGAACCATTAGCACCCTTGATCACAATGCGCTCTCCGCTCGTAATCTCAAAATCAATGCTATTTTGCCAAAGCGGTTCATCGTCGTAGGTAAAATTGACATGTTCCGCAGTGACGAGGATCTTGCCCTTGTGAAGCGAGGAATTGTCGAAATCAACCTTCATTTTATCAATGCCGGATAATTCGCCGCGTAACTGACTTAGTTCCTGAGCAATGCCGCCCACTTTTTCGGCGTGTACCCCTTTGATTCGCGCTGTGCTTCGCTCGGCATTATTTCGGAGGGTATTCTGGACAATTGTAGGCAATCCCGCTTTTTCTTGCTTCTTTTTTCCCCGCGCATCAAGCTTCCGCTGCCGCTCTAAGGATTCCCGTTCCACCTCTTTGGCTTTGCGGAGCGCTTTTTCCCTGGCTTTCACGTCCTGGCTCAAAGCTTCGTTTTCGATCGCTTTTTGCTCGCTATAAAAATCATAATTCCCGCCATACATGTTTATACCCCGTTTGCCAAGCTCGCAAACGGTGCCGAGCAGATTCAGCAATGTTCTGTCGTGACTAACCACCACAAGCGTATCGGTCGTTAAACGGATATACTTATACAGCAGCGCCCGGCCTGACGCATCCAGATGATTACTGGGTTCATCAAGGAGTACGATGTCCGGCTCGTGGATCATGATCCCAGCCAGGAAAACCCTGGTCTTTTGCCCGCCGCTGAGCATGGCCATGGGTTGCGAAAGGTTGAGTCCACTCAATTGCCAGTGGGCGAAAGCTTCCTGGCATCGTTCCTCGATACCCCAGTCGTCGTCGAGTAATTCGAGGTTCATATCGGTCAGGTGCCCATCGAGGATTTCTTTCAGGGCCAATAGCTTATCGTAGATGCCGAGCGCTTCGGCCACCGTGTGCTGTTTGTATTGGTCAAAAAGCTGGGGGACATAATACGGCTTGGAATCCACGCTTACAACCCCTGCGGTCGGTTTCAAATACCCGGCCAGAATACTCAGCAAAGTGGACTTGCCCGCGCCGTTATTGCCGATAAGGGCAATTTTGTCGTGGGTATTGACGATAAAATTTATATCTGAAAACAGCACATCCCGGTTCGGGTGTGCATAGGTAACACCTTGAAGGAAAAGCATAGCGCATTTCTTTTGAAAATGAATAATGGCAGCATTGTCATAGCTGCGTACATTGATCTTTCTAAAGAAATAAGCTCTTACACCTGGTGTTTTCGGTTGGTGAATAATGATGCAAAGCTAAGCAGAAAATTACAAAATTGCATTCTGGTCAACCATTGGTTACTTTGATCTCCTGTCTTTTGCTATATTCTGAGCTCCGGAACGGCGCCGATAGGTAATGGTGCCACAGCAGCATCGTCGCAATGGAACGATATGGTTTCCAAGGTTCCGCAGCAGCGAGTAATGCCTCACGTGAACTTTCCCAGGACAGCCTTTTAGCACGTTTCAATGCATTGACGGCCGCCAAATCGCCGATCGGGAAAATATCAAGGCGTTGTAACACGAACATCAGATATACATCCGCCGTCCAGTTGCCTATACCCTTCATCGCCGTTAGCCTTGCGCGCACTTGTTCGTCCGGCATATTCACCATTCCCGGTAAATCGAGTTCACCATTCACGATCGCTTGTGCCAGGTTACGGACATAACCCGCTTTTTGTCGGCTCACGTAGCAGGCGCGCATTGTCACATCACTCAATTCGAGGATTTTTTCAGGCGTTAGTTCGCCGGTTTCTTCTTGTAATTTTCTTAGTGCTGCCAGCGCCGAGGCCAACGAAACCTGTTGCTCCAAGATAATGTGGACGAGCGTTTCAAATGAATTAGGCCGGGTCCACATAGGCGGGTAACCGTGCTGTTGGATGATGGCGAGAAGATCTTCGTCATTTTCAGCGAGCTTGTCGCAAAAACTATGGAAATTCTGATCGGTAAAAGTTTCAAACATGTTGAGAAGTAATGCGGCAGGAAGTTTGGGAATGTTATTCGAACAGCGAGGTTTGCAGGAATGGAGCTTCCAGATTTAACAGTAGTTCCTTGTTGGGAAGGCCGCCGCCGAAGCCGACCAATTTTCCGGTCGAGCCTACCACTCTGTGACAAGGCGCAATGATAGGAATCGGATTCCTGTTCGCAGCCCCACCCACCGCGCGTACGGCATCTGGATTGCCTATTTGCCGGGCAATGTCACCATATGACCTCGTTTCACCAAAAGGAATTGTGAGTAAAGCCTCCCAGACTTGTTTCTGAAAATCGCTGCCGATAAAGTCGAGTGGGAGGGAAAAGGATTTTCGTTTTTTTGAGAAATAATCAGTCAGTTGCTGTTCCGCTTCTAGAAGTACCGGGTGATTTAGATCCTCTATACCCTGGCCGCCTCCCGCCCGATCAGGATTATCCCGCTCCCAAAGCACCGCACGAAGTCCCTTTTCGCTGGCAATTAGTGTCAGTTTGCCTACCGGCGATGACATGGTTTTGAAGAAGGTATCCATCTTTGTTGCTAGTTGTCTTCCTGCAACAAAAAACTGGATTTAATCAGTTCGGAACCAGGGATTAATTCCAGTAAACAAAACAAGATAGGCTGATAATACTGACTCTTACGGGATTGATCTTATCAACTATCCATCGGTCAAAAATACAAAGAAGCGGCACCTGATCCATTGCAGATGCCGCTTCTTAAATTGTATTCGACAAGTTTACGCTAATGTCGCATTCAATACAATTTCAAAATTAAATGCCTGACTTACCGGACAGGTTTTTTCAGCTCCTTTTGCAATGACCTGGAACTCATCTTCTGAAATGCCCGGCACTTTGGCTTGCAATGTCAGTTCAGATCTGGTGATTTTGCCATTATCCAGCGTCACTACGGACTGTGTTTCCAGTGATTCCACTTTGTAACCTGCCTGAGTAAGGTCGAGGTCGAGTTTCATTGTGAAACAGCCCGCGTGAGCGGCGGCAAGGAGTTCTTCAGGATTGGTGCCGACACCGTCTGCAAAACGGCTTTTGAATGAATATTGGGTTTTGTTTAAAACCGTGCTGCCTGTCGTGATGTGGCCGGCGCCTGATTCGATGTCACCATTCCATACTGCTGTTGCTTTGCGTTTCATGATCTTTAGAGTTTAAAATTGGAAAAATGGTTAAAATAAACTGTACTATATAGTACAAAATTGGTTAAAAAAATTTCAGTTTAATATATTCAGGTTCATGCGGACCAGCTCAGCGAGTTTTTGCTGGTCTGTTTCCATTCTGCGCGTGACGTTCAAGCCATTCCAGAGGTTCACCAGGTAGGCACCGAGCGCTTCGGCAGGTTCTTTGGTTTGAAGCAATCCCAGGTCTTTGCCCCTTTGAACGGCTTCCGTAAATATTTCTTCCAGTAAGTGCAGGTATTTGCCAGCGATCAGTTTGAGGCCCGAATCGTCGGCGGAAACCTGTATCAATGCGTTACCGAAGTAACAGCCTTTGTTACCGATCGGCGAATCAGCGCCAGTTAGCGAAAAGAAAAAATCCCGGATAAACTGTACCGGATTCTCGCAGGTAACGAGTGACTCGCGAATCGCCTGAAAGTTTAGCTCAACAACCCGGTCCATTGATTTGCGGAACAGCTCTTCCTTCCCGCCTTTGAATGCAAAATAAAAACTGCCTTTTCCGATTCCCATGGCATGGAGCAGGTCGTCGGCAGTCGCGTTGGCATATCCTTTCTCCCAAAAGACTTCCACCGCCTTATCCAGGATCGCTGTCTCGTCATATATTTTTGGTCTGCCTGCCATTGTTTTTCTGTTTGATGTTACAAATATACAATACTTTACTAATTAGTACAAAATAAAATTAATTTTTTTGGAGAAAAGGAAGGACGGAGGATGGGCGATACGTCAGTTCTGAGCGCGCGGGATACATCCCTTTCCCAATCCTCCCTTTCCTCCTCGATCCCCTTCGTTTCCCCATATTATTTGTTATCTCAACCATCCCGCATTAGATTTGCGCCAGAATCAAAGTCCTCTTTAACCTGTCCCGCTTTTTGAAAGCTTCCGGAAAACAATGGATTGCCCTGAGCCTGATGCTCCTGATGCTTGTAAAAGCATGGGTGATTCCTTTGGTATATCTGGACTACGAGCTGCGGCGGGAGTATATTATCGCTAATCTCTGCGTTAACCGTGATAATCCGATCGTGGTCTGCGATGGCAAATGTTACCTCGCCAAGCGGGTCGTGGATGCCAAGAAACAGGAGGAGCGCCAGGCCGAGCAGACTTACATGGCCAATTTGCTCTATCAGGTCATGGATACGCGCAAACCCTATATTTTCAATGCACCCGAACATTTAGAAATGCCGGTTGTCATTACCTACGAATTCAATTCCCCATTCATCGCTCGCATTGTCGCTGCCGATATTTTTCATCCCCCGCTGGTATAACCCGGCACTCTTCCCTGCGGTTGACCTTCCGGTAACTGCTTAACCTATTTATTTTTAAAACCAGGCATTACCGCTGATGGTAACCGTCTGCATTACTTCTTTATACCGATGAAAAATATCTTTTCCTTCGGCTATGCGATCGGCATGGCCGTTATATGCGCCATTTTTCTGGCATCATGTTCCGATTCTTCCGGCGATTCATTGCCTGATCCTCTACAGAGCGGCAAGCTACGGATCGAGTTCGATAATGTGGCCGGCGATAAGAACTTGATCCTCAACAGTGTGACTTACCGGAATGCCGCCGGGGAGGATTTTGTTGCTACCAAATTCAATTATTTTATTTCGAACGTCCGGCTGTTTGGCGCCGACGGTACTATTTACACTGTGCCGCAGGATTCGAGCTATTTCCTGATCAAGGAGGATACGAAAGCATCCCAATTTGTTACGCTGAACAATGTGCCGTTCGGCGATTATCGGGCGGTCGAATTCATGGTAGGGGTGGACAGCCTTCGCAGCACGACGCCGATCGAGAGACGCAAGGGAGTGCTCGATCCGTCGGGTTCGATGATGGACGACGGCATGTATTGGTCGTGGAACTCCGGTTATATTTTCGTGAAGCTGGAGGGCACTTCCCCTGCGGGTAATCCGGTGAATGGCAAGTTCTATTATCACATCGGGCTGTTTGGCGGCTACTCGCAGCGGACGGTAAATAACACCCGCATGGTGAAAGTGGATTTCGGCGAGTTGCGGGCGGGTGTGAATGCATCCAAAACGCCGGAAGTGCATTTGCTGGTAGATGTACTCAAACTGTTCGATGGTCCGGGTACCCGCGCAAAAATCGCCGAGGCCAACAGCATTATGGGCGGACAGCCGCAGCGGTCGGCGGAAATTGCCGATAACTATGCACAAATGTTTTCGCTGGATCATATCCATTAAAGTACTGATATGACCAGATCATCGATCATTTGCTGGGTCGGGCTCGGGCTGTTGCAAACGGGTGCCGCTTGCCGGCACTCGCAGCCGCAACCCGCAGCTTTCGGTCCCACGCCCATAGCCTGGCAAAAGCCTGCACATTTCCCGGAACCGGTTTATGACATGGCACGCAACCCGCTCACTGAAGAGGGCGTGGAGTTGGGCCGGTTCCTGTTTTACGACGGCATTCTCTCGCGGACCAACGTTGTTGGATGCGGTACCTGCCATCAGCAGCAGGCGGCATTCACGCACCATGGACACGAGCTTAGCCATGGTGTGGAAGACCGCCTCGGCGTGCGCAACCCGCCCGCCGTGCAGAACATGGCCTGGAACACCTCGTTCTTCTGGGATGGCGGTGTCCACGACCTCGACCTGCTACCGTTCAACCCGATCGAAAACCCGGTCGAAATGGACGAAAAAGTAGGTAATGTCCTCGAAAAATTGAGGCAAACCGCTCAAAAGCCGGTAGATTACCCCAAAATGTTTAAAGCGGCATTTGGTTCGGAAGAAATCAATAGCGAGCGGATGATGAAGGCATTGTCGCAGTTTATGCTGACAATGGTATCGGCGGAGTCGCGCTATGACTATTTTAGAATGGGCGACGCTTCTGCCTTAACGACGACCGAGCAGCAAGGCCTGGCATTATTCCGAACTAAATGCGGCTCTTGCCACACCGGCGAGCTTTTTACCGATTTTAGCTTCCGGAACAACGGCCTTATGCCGCAGCAGAATAATGATGAAGGCCGTTTCGCCATTACCGGCCAGGACGGCGACCAGCACAAATTCAAGGTGCCTAGCCTGCGTAACGTGGCGCTGACCGCCCCGTACATGCACGACGGGCGTTACCACACGCTCGACGAGGTGCTCGACCACTACACCGACAGCGTGCAGCCTTCGCCCACGCTCGATCCAGTGCTGTTAAGCCCCGGCGGCAGGCCCGGCATTTCGCTTTCCCGGAGTGAAAAGGCTTTGCTGGTAGGCTTCCTGAAAACGCTTTCTGACGATCAGTTTATCCATGATGAAAAGCTTTCCGATCCGGGAGTAGGAAATGCTTTTTAATTAATAATGCATTTAAAATGAGATATATACTAATATTTATGGCAGCTGTTCTGACACTTCTGTCAACGCCGCTGATGGCCTGCGATATTTGCGGTTGCGCGAACAGCGGTTCGTATTTCGGATTGATGCCCCAGTCGCACAAGTCGCTTGTTGGCGTGCGTTACCAGCATTTGCGGTTTACAACCCATGCGGATAGCAAGGTGTTACGCACCGAAGAGCAATTCAATGTGACAGAATTGTACGGGCGGTTCTTTCCGATAAAAAGGGTGCAGGTCATGGCATTTGTACCCTACCGTTCCGATCGCCAGCATACCAGCGCGGATACCAAAAGGCAGAATGGCCTTGGGGACATAACTGTCCTTGCCAATTATAACATCTTCAATTCTCTGATGGATACGGAGGCGTCTTCGGCGGTGACCCACACGCTGATGGTGGGCGGGGGAGTCAAACTCCCGACCGGCCGTTTCAAATTCGATGAAAACGATGTGACGCAGGTTGCCAATGCCAATTTTCAACCCGGCACAGGTAGCACCGACTTCATCCTGAATGCATTCTACACGATGAATATTAGCGAATGGGGCCTTGCTACCAATGTTTCCAGGAAGTTCAATACCACCAATGCGCAGGATTATCGCTTTGGCGATCAGCTTTACGGTACCGTGGATGTGTACCGGTCGCTTACATTGGGTTCGCTTACGTTCATGCCCAGCCTCGGATTATATGCCGAGCATTCTGAACACGGCAGGCAGCACGGCGTGGTACTCGAAGAAACCGGAGGTAAAATGCTGAACGCCTCATTGGGGCTGAGTTTGTTTTCTAACCGCTGGACACTGGGCGCGCACGGACAACTGCCTGTGACGCAACGAAGTGCTTCCGGCCACGTGCGGGCCTATGAGCGTGTGCTCGTCCAAGTAGGCTGGCTGTTTTAGTGTTTTCGGCGCGACCGTCATTTCTGGCGGTTGCGCCATTTACTTAATATAATACCCCTTTACGATGAAAGCTGTTACCAAACTATTTATGACCATGTCGATGGCTATTGTTGCCTTCCCGGCCTGCCAAACAAGGAAATTGCCTTATATGGGCGAACCTGAAAAGATTGTCAAGACCGTCGGCGGCAAGGAGGTGGAGGAGCTCAATTACCCCGCGATCCCGCCATTTGCCTTTACCAACCAGGATAACCGGACTGTTACCGAGCTCGATTTCAAGGATAAGATCTACGTGGCCGATTTCTTTTTCACCACCTGCCCGACGATCTGCCCCATTATGAAAAAGAACATGCTCAAAGTTTATGAGGTTTTCAAAGACAATGCTCAGTTACGCATTCTTTCGCATAGCATTGATCCCGAACATGATACGCCTGAGGTGCTGAAAAGGTATTCCAACGACCTTGGCGTAAGCAATGCCACCTGGCAGTTCGTGACGGGCGACCGGGAGAAAATTTACGAAATAGGGCAGAAGCATTACCTCATTACCGCTGCCGAAGACGCCAAATCGCCGGGAGGATTTCTGCACAGCGGGCACTTTGTATTGATGGATAAAGACCGGCACATCCGCGGCATGTACGATGGTACAACAGATGCCGGCACCTACGATCTCATCCGCGATATCCGTACTTTACTTAAAGAATATGAATGACAAAGATAAACCTTTGCAGGAACCAGAAGGCCGTTTTTCGCGTAGCTTTAAGTGCGATACTAACTTCTTTAATCACTAAACTTAACCATTATGTCTAAGAAAATTTTGTTGCTGGCAGGGGATTATGTCGAAGATTATGAAGCCATGGTGCCTTATCAGGCTTTACTCTCCGTTGGATTTGAAGTAGATACCCTCGCTCCCGACCGCAAGAAGGGCGACACCGTGCCCACAGCCGTTCATGACTTTGTAGGCGACCAGACTTACAAGGAAACGCAAGGCCACCGTTTCGCGATCACCGTTGACTTTGAAAACGTAGACCCGGCTGATTACGATGGATTGTACATCGCAGGCGGCCGTGCGCCTGAGTACACCCGCCTGAACAAGCGTGTATTGGAAATTACCAGGCATTTTTTCGAGGCCAACAAGCCGGTAGCCGCCATTTGCCACGGTATCCAGATCCTCACTGCGGCGAAAGTGTTGCAAGATCGCACGCTCACGGCCTACGTGGCAATCGGTCCGGACATTGAACTGGCTGGCGGCACATGGAAGAACATTCCGGCCGATCAGGCGATTGTGGACGGGAACCTTGTAACCTCGCCAGCGTGGCCCGGACATCCTGCGATTTTGAAAGAGTTTTACAAATTGCTCGGCGTGCAGATCAGTGGTATTTAACGGGTAGCATGATGAAATGGCGGAAGGCTTATTTGTTGGCATCCCGCCATTTTTAATTTCTTACCTGCTAAATTGAACCAGGCAGTTGCTCCTATCGACGAACCGCCTTATTTTTGCATGGCAATTAATGATATTATGTCCGATAATCGACTTCTTTTCTGCATTTCGCCTCCTCCGGTAGCCTAGTGGCTTAATAACCGGAACCGATCCTGGTATTTTCCTGCCCTCGCGGGAATTAGTTTTCTATTGCCTGCTGTCATTGTTCACGAAGGTTGTTGAGCCTTAGCCCGCACGACGGGTTTTGCTTAACCGGTTTGCATTTGCTTGATCACGTCGCAAGTGCTTCTGATGTCCATTTAATTACCTTTTTGAACAATTATTACAATGAAACAAGCTTTCATCAAGCTACATATAGCCATTATTCTCGCCGGTTTTACCGGTATTTTCGGTAAACTGATTACTGTCAATGCAGGGCTTTTGGCCTGGTACCGCCTGTGGCTGGCGGGAATTTTAATGTTGCTGATCCTGGCCGCGACCAGGAAGTTCGAGGTGGTATCCTTCCGGGATTTCCGACGTATTTCGCTCGCGGGACTTCTTTTGGGGTTGCATTGGATCGGGTTTTACGGGAGTATCAAGTATTCTAATATTTCGGTAGGCGTGGTATGTTTCTCACTCACTGGTTTCTTTACCGCCATCTTTTCGCCGCTGATTAACCGAAAACCGTTTGTGGTGTCGGAAATGCTGCTGAGCATGCTTACCCTGGCCGGAATTGCTTTGATTTTCAGTTTTGACTCCCAATACCGCGTCGGGATCATCCTTGGTGTGATTTCTTCGGCGGTTGCATCGTTATACATGATCACCAACGAGCGGCTCGCGCATGCATTCAAAAGCGAGACTGTTACCATGTACTCGATGATCGGTGGGGCCATCGCGCTCACACCGCTGATGCCCGTTTACTTTTCCTTCTTTCCTGTTGCAACACTCATGCCGTCACTTTCCGATTGGGGCTATCTTCTGCTACTGGCGTTCTTCTGCACCGTGGTTTTGTACATGTTGCAAACGCAGGCGCTAAACCGCATTTCAGCATTTACAGTCAATCTCAGCCTGAATCTCGAACCAGTTTACACAATAGGCCTGGCCATTCTGATCTATCATGAAAACAAGGAATTGCAATGGTCGTTCTATGCAGGATTGGGGTTAATTATCCTGTCGGTGGTGCTGCAAATGCTTCGTGTAGTGCGGGGGCAAAAGCCTGAGGATCAGGCGATTTTAAGTAATTAATCAGAGTTTTAGCAGCCGGATGTGTTTCTCCGCCCGGCTGTTTTTTTTTACTTTAAATTCTTCAAAACCAAATCTATTACTTCATTAATATGCTCGCTTTCCCGGGTTACCGGTTTTTCAAAACCCGGATAGCGCAAGGCTTCGGGAATGTCTTTTTCGAGCTCGAGGTGTGCTTGTTCCCTGGTTAGAAACAAGCCTGCTTCTTGTAAATGCTTCGCCAGATACACCTGCTCCGATTGCCCTGGCGTGGGCACCAGTAATGCCTTTTTTCCCAGCACGGCGAGATCCATTAATGTTGAATAGCCACTCCGGCAAACCACCAGTTCCGCACCTGTAATGGCCAAGGTAAGGTCGTTTGCATTCGCGTGCGTAGCATAGGTGACGTTTGCAGACACAAGTATAGGAGCAGCGCCTGCGGGATTGCCTGCTATGATATGGAAATGGTATTTGTCAAGTCGGGCCAGTTGTTGAAGGAGTTTTTGTTCCAATATGCCCCGCATCGGTTCCGGGCCGGAAAGCAAAATAAGTATCCGGCCGTTTTCTATGGGCGTGGCATTCGCCACCGGCCGCATTTGCGACAACAGGCCCACATAACGCGCATTCACAGGTAAATGAATCGGGTGAGATAATGCGCCGGCCAGCCCACCACTTTCTTCGCGATCCACCACCCAGCATTCGTCGAATTTTTCCAGGATGCGGTAATGCAGTTTTCGCAGGAGCCAGTCCGCGCCGAACCCGAAACCGGTCATGATTTGCAACTGGTGGGTCATGATAACCGATTTCAACCCATCAATTTTCAATCCATAGCGATTGTCGGAAATAACGAGGTCGAACTGGTGGGTGGCATGGGTCTTGCGCAGCCATTCGCGCTCCCTGCTGATCGCACGAAAGATCTTCGGAATCTGGGCCAGAATTCTAGTGGCAAAAGTTCTTCCGCTTCGGCTGTACGTGACCTCGTATCCGGGAAGATCCAGCTGGGAAATTTCCGGAAAATTCTCCCGAAGCAAAAGTGAGGTATTGCCGGAAGCCGCAATCGTAACATCGCAACCTTTTTCAAGGAGGTAGCGGATGACGGGGATACAGCGTGTGGCATGTCCCAGCCCCCAGTCGAGCGGCGCTATCAGGATACGGAAAGGCAGGGTGGAATGACTTTGGTTACAAGGGTAAAAATAGCAAGTCCCGCGCTATTTTGATCCAAGAAATGACAGAACACGATCGGTAACTTCTTTCAGAGAGGGCATTTGTACCGGTTTTTGCAGATAATCGATCACATGACCGGAGTCCATGGCGCGGTCGTAGTCTGCCACATCGGAGGAAGAGCTCATCATGCAAATGGAAATAGGGCTGGAAACATCCGGTTTTATTTTACTGTATTCATTCAGGAACTGCCAGCCATCAAGGATAGGCATATTGATATCGAGCAAGATCAACTGGGGCAACTTCAATGCATTTTCCTGGTTGTGGATAAGATAATCGAGAGCATCGCGCCCATTTTCGAAGTAGATGATTTCCCGGGCTATTCTGGCTTTTTCTATGATTCGTTTCAGCAGGTAGGTGAATATCTTGTCGTCGTCAACTACGCAGAGTATTTCAAGCATTTTCGTTAAAAGTGATTTTAAATGTAATGCCCGCGTCGACCTTGCTAAATACCTGAATGCTCCCGCCCTGGGCTTCGATCTGATTTTTTATCAAAAATAGGCCAACTCCGTGAGCATCTTCATGTTTATGGAAAGTTTTATACAAACCAAAAATCTTCTCGGCATGCAGCGATAAATCAATTCCTCTTCCTTTATCACAGTATTCCAGCACTTTAAGCCCCACTTTGTTGCGGTAAAAGTGAAGTTTGATCATCGGGTGCTGATCGTCTTTTTTGTATTTGATCCCGTTGGAGATCAGGTTCATCAGGATGCTTTCGAGGTAAATGTGCGGGAATACGATTTCCTTTTCCTCGAATTCCAGATCGATATGTGCCTGGCTTTTATGTAAGCTTTCGTCCAGCACACTTAATACCTGGTCGGTTACCTCACGGATATCCAACTTTTCGCCTTCCAATTGGTTATCGCGGATCTTGATCACCTGTGAGAGGTCATCGAGTGTTCCGTTGAGGTGTTTAGCCACGGTTTTAATCTTCTGAAAAAGCTCTTCGTTATCTTTCGTAAGTGTCGTTTCATCGACGAATTCCGAAAGCAATGCAATATTGCTCGAATGGTTGCGCAGGTTGTGAGAAAGAATATGCGTGAAACTATGCAATTGATTGTTCTTTTGCGCCATCTGATCAATCGATCTGACCAGGTCGATTTCCAGCGTTTTATATCTGTCAATATCCATGATGATGCCTCCAACCTTGCTGACTTGCCCGGCTGCATTCAGTAACGGAGTGGCCGAAAACCGGACCCACTTACGCGTGCCGGCAGGCGTTACTAACTGTAATTCGTGGTCCCATGCCTGTCCAAACTGGATAGATTCACGCAAAGCCGCGCGGATAATCAGTTGATAGGGTTCGGGGAAGAGTTTGAGGAGGTCGGTCTCGCTATGGACATCGGCCTCGTCGGTTTCGAAGATATTACCGCAGGTTGCAGTCCACCTGAACTGCCCCGTAGCAGGATCATATTCCCAGCCGCCCAATTTGCCCACATTACCCGCGGCGGTGAGCAGGAACTCGCTTTCAGCCAGCTTCTCTTCTACGATAGTCCGCTCGTCTATTTCGCGTTGCAGGTCGGCGACCGACCGTAGCAGGAGTACATTCGGGAATATTTTAAACAGACAATAAACCGTAGTAAGCGATACGATGGCGGTGCCAAACCGCACCAGCGCACTAAAACGATAGATCGGTAACCAAAAGATCAGCGCGTCGATCAGGTGCGTTGCACCGCAGAAGAGGATGAATGCGACGAAAAGCCAGATGGTTTTAGGAAAGGGAAAATCTTTGCGCCTCAAAACAAACCGGACCAGGAAAACCGGTATCAGAAAATATGCTGCCCAGATCAGAATGTCAGAAACAATGTAAAGCCAGCCATGGAAGTCAGACCAGTAGCCGCAGTACCATCGGGCCGGCCATTCGGCGGTGCTGAAGATGCCGTTAAAAAATTCTTGGGACTGTTCCGGAAGCCCACCTTGAGAACTCCGTGACACGGCTGTATGGCAAACCGGAATATTGTCATTTGAAATTATGTGGAGGTGAGCTGCTTCGGGCACCATGAATCATGCATTAATGGGGGCTTTAATGCAAAAATTAATGATAATTATGCAATCAAACAACCACTATTTCTGATTCAAAACTACGCCGGATAATGCCGTAAAATACAATTCTAATGGCTTTGTAAAAGTAGTTTTGAGTTGATGAGCTAATAACTGGGATACGGTTTGTGACGTGTGAACAGATGCTAAATGAAGTAGATGTTAGGAGGCTAACTGGACGGTGATTCGGCGTATCCAATAAGTTTTGAGTCGGCTATCAAGTCGTACTTTATTGAATTCGTTTGATTTTTTTTCTGATAAAAGACAAATGAGGACTAGAAAAAATAATTTTTTACGTAGAAAAAGTTCAATGCACATTTTGTAGCCGAAATGGGTTTTTAGTATAAATTAGCGATCCGTTCCAGCTTAAATTGATTGCGGCGGATTTGCATGAATATTCACATACACCAAAACAATGAAACCCCGGTAGCCGAGGTTTTATCGGACCAGACGCTCATACGAACACCGGAAGAGGCCTTGCAATTAATGGTCGATCTGTATTACCAGGATTATGACCGCATCATCTTGCATGAGCAAAATATCATCCCGGATTTCTTTGATTTGAAAACGGGGATTGCCGGCGAAATTCTTCAAAAATTCACTAATTACAGGATAAGGGTAGCGATCGTAGGCGACTTTACGCATTACGAAAGCAAAAGCCTGCGCGACTTCATCTTTGAGAGCAACAAAGGAAGGCAAATCAACTTTCTGCCTTCTGTAGAACAGGCCGTAGCTAGATTGTCCAGTTAACGGTGATGGAAATCGACCTCATCCTGGACCGGTTTTACCCTTTGCCCTTGTCCTCGAAAGAGGCACTAATGGCACAAATTTCGGAAGTCAGTCATCCAAAAGGGCATAAGCTCCTCCATGCGGGCAGAGTGGAAAGGAACTTATATTTTATCAAAAGCGGAATCGTACGCGCTTATTCGGATTCCGATGGCGGTGATGTTACCTTCTGGTTTGGTAAAGAAGGTGACGTGGTTGTTTCAATGAAAAGTTATGTGACCGGGCAGGAGGGCTACGAACATGTGGAAACGCTCGAAGCGTGTGATTTTTACCAAATGAAAGCCCAGCACCTCGGTGATCTTTTTTCAAGCGATATCCATATCGCCAACTGGGGCCGTAAACTGATCGAACTAGAGCTCATCAAAACCGAAGAGCGGCTGATTTCCATGCAGTTCAAAACCGCTCAGCAACGGTATCTCGACCTGATTTCTGACGCGCCCGACTTGCTCCAACGTGTACAATTGTGCCACATCGCTTCCTACCTGGGCATTACACAGGTAAGTCTCAGCCGGATCCGGGCGGAAATCAGGTAGTGCCTTCCTTTTTTATCATTTGTAAAATTTTTTCCGGATCCCAGATAGGACCTTTGTTAAAAAAAGACGAGGTTATGAACTGGATTATCTTGATTATCGCCGGCCTGTTCGAGGTCGGATTTGCTTCCTGTTTGGGGAAAGTCCGCGAAACGTCGGGCAGCGAAATGTATTTGTGGTTTACGGGATTTATCATTTCCCTGGTAGTGAGTATGCTTCTGTTGCTCAAAGCCACGCAGACGCTTCCAATCGGCACGGCATATGCGGTGTGGACAGGAATAGGAGCGGTAGGGACCGCGCTCGTCGGCATATTAGTGTTTAAAGACCCTGTCAGTTTCTGGCGGGTATTTTTCATCTCAACATTGATCCTTTCTATCACGGGGCTGAAAGCTGTGTCGCATTAACGGATCCTGTTTTGTAAGCGGGAAGTTCTATTCCGCCACAACTGTGGCTGGTACGCATGTTGCCATTGGGCCGTTTAGTTGCTGCTAGGCCGCGGCAGATCAACATAAAAGGGAAAAGCTTACCATTACCATGATGAAGACCTTGGTTTTTGCTACGAAAATCGTATTGGATGGCGTTCCGGCAGGTTTCTCCGGACGTTTTAAAATGCTTCATTTGGAAACCGGGGAACTTTATGTGTACCGGGTCCATATCACTAAACAGAAATACACGGGCAGCCACGTCCCGGGAATGGGAAGCACGGCGGAGGACAACCTTTGGTGGCAAAGAATGTTTTATGCACTGGTCTCATTTATAGAAAAGTACAACGGGGAGTATGGCTGTCTGCCTTCCGATCAGAACATTTACCAGGACAGTCGCTCTTATTCAGGCGAAAAGATGTTTGGAAATAAAATCCATTTTATAGTAGAGGAGCGGAAATACCGCGATTTTTCCGAACGGGAGGTTGTTTTGACTGACTACGCAGGTCAGGCTTCGGTAATCAAAAGTAAAGAGTAATAATAGACGGCGCCGGCACAGGCTAACTGTGGAGGTTTTTGCAGCTGGGCTTAGGTTGGGAATGTCGGCGTAGCCTGCCGGTTGTAGTCAATCCATTGATGGCACATGGTTTCGAGCACGGTGCGTAACCCTTCCAAATCGTCAGGTTTGACAATAAATGAATTTGCGCCGGCCTGATAGCACTTGCTGACAATTTCAGGTTGCCCGGCAGCGTTGGTGAGAATTACAATGGGGATAGTTTTCCACTCTGTTTCCTTATTGGAAGGCGTTTGTCGGACCAATTTGAGGATTTCAAGTCCGCTGATCGCTGGTAGTTGCAAATCCAGTAAGACGAGCCCAGGCCTACGTCCTTTAAACTCCTCGGAGGATTGCAGGATCATATATTGATACAGCTCCTGACCTCCCTGGAATAATCTGACGTGATAATCAGGCAAAAATTTATTGAATATCGTCCGAACAACCTGGCGAAAATCACTGGAATCCTCTACAAGATAAATTTCTTTTTTGCTCATGGAAAATCTTTTAGTATAGGCAAACTCCCTTCATTCAGGTGGAGAGTAAGCAGACGATCCTCACTGTCTTCGACCACGACTATTCTGCCATTTGGCGGGTCGGCCGTCCGGAGCGTTTTCTATCCGGTTCAGGTGAATAAACCGTGCCAAAACGTTCGCATGATATAATTTTTATCGCCTGCTGTTCAAGAAGTAAGACGAGCGGGGGATGAAAACGCCAAATAATCAATGAGGACCTCAGTATTGGTGCCGCAGAACCGGACGCGTCCAGGTACCACGCTGGCATTGGTAAGCGGTGTGGATTTGGTTGCATGAGCATGTGTGTATTTTTTGCGGCAGCGTTCCCGGTACGATAAGATGTAGTTCCACAGTTTTTAGTATAGCTCGAAAATAGTGCTGAAATAGTGCTGAATGCCTGCTATGGTAAGTGCTTGATTTTAAGCATTAAATGTGAGACGGCTGCTTACGTGCACTTAAGGCTCTCGTGGAGCCCTTCGGAATGCCTTTCCGGGAATAATTTTTACGCCGTCGCAAGCAATTAAACAATGTAAAAAATAACAGCGGGCATAGTAGGCGCTATCACAGTCAGGAATATGAGTGATGCAAGTAACATTGTGAAATGTGTGGCCAGGATCTGGCGGATGTATAAGCGGCAAGAGTCGCTCCTCCGATCAGTAATGCGGCTGGATATACCCAGCAGGGTGAGACGGATTTGCAGTAACGGATATATGATGTCGCTGCTGTTCAAGAAAGATGTGGGAAGTATGTACGAATCGATCAAGAATAATCTCAATGATGGTGAACTTTCCAGCATCACCCGGAGCGTAGACGAGTTCGACGCTGATGTGATGGATAGCTTCGCACTGCTGTCAGAGATCGCGACGCACCAGCAGATAATCCTCAAAGAGTACCGGGCGCTTTTGCCTCATCTCGACCCGGCCAGTGATGCAGCACGTGCTTGCAGTGAGCACATCGATAAGCTGTCGGTATTGGAAAGTTCGCTCGTGAAAGAGGTAAGCGGCCTGCCGAAAAGCCGACAGGACTTATCTTTTGTAGCCTAAATTACTCCAACTTAAATTGAGAAACCGGGACAAGCGTCCCGGTTTTTTTAACTATTAACTTAACCCTGGTTATTGATCCTGGCTTATTGGTTTTTGTTGCTCGTTCATTTGATGTGCCGCGATACTGTCGGGTGTGACCGCACTCATAGCCACCTGCAATTTATTTTTCAACCCGGAAACAACCTTGTCTTTTCCTGACATCAGCGCTTCGTAGCCATCGCGTGCCACATCGGCTGGGTCGGCCATACTATCCTCGTCCTGAACGGCCTTGCTGTCTTGCATATCGGCCTTATTGAAGAAATCGGTGTCAGTAACACCCGGCATCAACGCCGTAATAGTCACGCCGGTGTCTTTGGTTTCCTCACGCACGGCCTCGCTGAATGAGAGTACAAACGCCTTGGTTCCATGGTATACCGCTTGCCATGGTCCGGGAAATTTGCTCGCAATCGACGCCAGGTTAAGTATGCGGCCTGATCCGCGGCCGACCATGTCTGTCAGAAAGCATTTGGTCAGGATAACGAGCGATGCAATGTTGAGATCAATGATCCGCAGTTCTCGATCGATGTCGATTTGATCGAACTGGCCATAAACGCCTTGCCCTGCATTGTTCACCAGCACATCTATTTCGATCCCCTTTTGTTTAATATCCGCGTAAAGGCCAAATGCCTGCTCGCGGTCGAACAGGTCTTTGGCGATGGGCAATACTTCCACACCTTCGCCGCGAAGTAATGCGCTCGTCTCATCCAGCTCTGCAATATCCCTTGCCGTGATCACCAGATTGAAACCATCTTTGGCGAATAGCTTGGCCAGTTCAAGCCCGATCCCGCTTGTTGCTCCGGTGATCAGGGCATATTTTCCTCTATTTTCCATAATCATGATTGTTGTCGAAAGGCAGCGGCAGGGTAAAAACCGTGCCGTTATCTTAGACTCTTAATCGCCAGCGCTGCCGCCAGGCCACCCAGCAGATACCACGCTACGGTCAGGACCTTGGTTTCACCTGTTTTGGTGATTGGCCTTTCGTCAAGGCCAAGTGGTTTGGCCAGGCCGATCGCTCCCAGGCCGGCCATAAGGCCATAACCTGCGCCCCGGATGAGGATATTATCGTTGTCGCCTTTTCCAATCATGGCGTAATAGCCCGCATTGCTAGCAAGATCGGCTATAAAAGTCGATACCGTCAATGCATCGCCCGTCGGTGCTTCTATCCCCACGGCTTCCACTGTTTTAGTGAATGCTTCCTCGCCTAACATATCAATCCTTGGGGCTTTGTGAGATACTCGTTTGGCCACTTCGTGGATGATGTTAAGCACCACCGCGCCGGTAATCCCGCCCAGAATGTTTCTGATCTCTGGTTTCATATGATGTTAATCGTTTGGATGAAGAATTAAATGAAGCAGCATCAGGAAAAAACCGAACCAGCCACATATGCGAACATAGTTGAGATTTCTCCACAAAAAAGCGCACGGATAAATCAGGCATGTCAGATGCCCAATGGCATGCTTATTTACAATGTTGGCTGCTTTTCCGCGCTAAGGAATGCTGATTAGCTGATGCTACATCGCGGCAAGGGTTTAGCATTGTAATTGAAGATTTTGCTTCGATTCCTGACATTGATTTACTTAAAAATATGGACGAGAAAAACTACACGGGTGCGGTGCCTGATAACTATCGCGGCGAGTCAATTACGGCTGAAAGCAGCCGTCAGTTCGTGGATGCGGCTGCTGCCAGCACATTTTTTATAGAAGCCGAGGGTCGTTTACTAGATGTAAACCATTGGCACGAATGGGCAGGTAAAGCACTTGCGCACTTCATGCTTTCGGATAGTGATGGAAATCCCGTTAATAGCGACGCTGAAAAAGGACTGTTGCTCAAAATCGATATTCCGGGGCCGGGATCGAAAGAAGGTTATGACTGGGTGATGATTGAGGAAATAGCGAAGACGAGGTCGGATGAGGTGGAAAGCGTTGCATTGCGCGTCCGCCCCGTTTCCGCACCCGATTCAGGAGACACCGGACCGACGCATTTCTACGATCAAAAATCCACAAGCACATTCACACTTACGCGGGAGCATGCCAGGGTCACGGCCGCCGTTTACGACCGTAATATCGCGCCCAACACCGAAGCCGATTCTTTGATCGACAAGGTCAGAAATGCGATCACCGGTTTCGCGGGCAAAAAGGTTTTTTCTAAAATACAATGGCAGTCGCTGGTAGATGGCCTGTTGCAATAATCAATGGCGTTGCCAGCCCAGCCAGCGCGGCAGTCTATCTTGACGGCATTGACAATACCCAAAACACAATGCGGGTGGTGATGAAGTCTTCTACGAACGGGGATTTTTTGATGGCAGTTCAGCGGGCTTGTTTGTGAGGTTGGTAACCAGCAGTTCAATTGGCGACTCCGGAGGCTACACACTATTTCTTTACAGCGACTTATATAAGCTAGGGTTTAAATCAGGAGAAAAGGTTTCTGTCCGTTCGTACGGTGCGATATACAGCTATAACAGTTATTTTGACCCTCATTACGGTTTAACAGTTTACCCTAATATATCCACGGAAGTCAAAGGAACTGAGTTTAAGATGCCTTGAAAATGTGTCAGTGCTTCCAAAAAAGACTTAAAGCCCGGTAATGCCGGGCTTTTTTGCGACTGGTCATATGCTCACTGTTTCATCAATGCATTATTTGGGCACGAATCGACAATTGGCTGTTTACCTCTATGCATCGAAGTTCGGAGGTGTTAAACTCAAAACAGCCTTAAAAACGTTATCACGTTTTTGACAGCTATAAATCCAAGCAAATGGCGCATTCTTCACACACTTACACCGCCTCGAATTTCATCAAAGCCGTGGCATTAGCCTATTGCTTTTTCATGACCGCTCTGTGTCCAACATTCGCCCAGCGTCCGATCGGCATTACAGATTCCGAAGACCAACACATCTTCACAGGCAATGAAATTCAATTTCTCGAAGACAAAAACGGTGCTTATACCTTCGCAGACGTTCTATCACCAACATTAAACAGCCGTTTTAAGAACAGCGCCACCAACACGCCGCAGAATTACAATTTGAAATCAACTTACTGGTTCAGGATAAAGGTTCGTCATAATCCGGAAAGCGATAAGAACTGGATGCTGGAGTTTTTTGATCAGACGATCGATGATATAACGGCGTTTTTGCCGGATGGGAAGGGTGGGTATAACGAGCGCCGCATGGGGGACCAGCTGCCGTTTCAAAACCGGGAATATGCGCACAAGAATTTTGAGCTTAATATCTCCAACGATACTTCTTTCGAGGGCACCTATTACTTCCGGGTGAAATCCCACCAGACGGCCGACGCGATCATTGTGCTCAGATCGGTCAACCGTTTTATCGCTTATGCGCTGGACGAATACTTTATCTTCGGGATATTCTACGGGATGGTGCTGGTTTTCAGCTTCTATAACCTCATGATGTATGTCGCTGTACGGCAGGTGCAGTATCTATATTACGTTCTCTACAACCTGTGCGTCGGTTTGTTCGAAATGTGTATTGATGGCATTGCCTATCAGTATCTCTGGCCGAATGCACCGGAATGGAATCAATATGCCTATGGCATTGCCCTGTACGGGATCAGCATTTTCGCGCTGCAGTTTACCAGGACACTGCTTTATACGTACCGAAAAGCCCCGAAACTCGACCGGTTCATCATTCTGGTGATGCTATTGAGGACTGTCTTTTTTGCTATTTGTTTTGTGGTGGATACCAACTGGTTCAGCTACAAATTTGTGGAGCTTATCCCGCTCGCTGTGGCCTTCTACACAGGGATTTACATTTACAGGCAGGGGTACCATCCAGCCCGTTTCTTTGTTTTAGGATACACATTTCTTTCGGTGGGCTTCATACACAAGTTTTTGCTGATGTTGCATGTCGAAGGCCTGAATTTCGGCGTCATCACGTATTATAGTCTGAGCATTTGTTTTGTCATCGAGATGATTTTTCTCTCGTTTGCGATTGGCGACAAGGTACGGGTCCTTAAAAAGAAAAAAGACAGGGCGCAGAAACAGATCATCCATCAGATGAGGATGAATGAAAAGTTGAAGGACTCGCTCAACGTCAGGCTGGAAGCCGAGGTGGGGGAGCGGACGCGTGAAGCACTTGAAAAGTCGACGATCATTGAGGCCCAAAACCAGGAGCTGATGCAGGTAAACGAACTTTTGCAGCAGCAGAAAGCGGAAATTCTGCAAATGAACCTTCTATTGGAAAAAGACAATGAGGTATTGCACACCAATGTAGTAAAAGTCACGCAGGCAAGGGTGATGTCTACCGAAGTTGATTTTGAAGAATTCAGTAGAATTTACCCGGATAATGACAGTTGCTTCGGGTTCCTGGCTGGGATGAAATGGGGGAATGGCACTTCCGGCGACCATTACGAATGCCGGAAATGCGGTCATGACCACTTCTTTCACGGCCACTCGCCTTACAGCCGGAGATGTGCCAGATGCGACTATGACGAGTCGGTGATCGCCCATACTATTTTTCAAAACACCCGCATTCCCATCAATAAGGCATTTTATATGGTCTTTTTGATTTATACCACCAAAGGTAAAATCTCTTCTCATAAACTTTCGGAAATCCTCTCTATCCGGCAAGGCACCTGTTGGGCATACGCAAGCCGCATTAAAAAAGTCATGCACGACCGCCGCAAGGAAATAGCCGCTTCCAAATCGGGTGAGGGATGGAGCTTGCTTGTATTGGACCATTCCCTCGAAACAGCCTAAGCAAAACGAGCCTGGACTGTGCTGAAAAAATACCTTAAAGGCCGGATTATATGGCGAAACCGTGACTTTTTTAGGCAAAAATTTACGGCTTGCAGGCGTATCAGTTCTGATTGGCTCAAACATCTTCGCGCGTTGCACTTAGGCTGTAAATCAGCCTAGTTACTCTAATGCTGCTCCGGTATTAAAGCGTATCATAAACGATGTAAGTGTCTATTTTACAGATGTTTATGTGTTATTTCGACTATTGATTTTCTCAAACTATCCCTAACTTTGCGCCCATAGAATTGTCCAAGAAATTATCAGATTAATTACCAATAATTCATTAACATCCTATGGGAAAGAGAATTACGATGTTCATTGCCATGATTTTAGCGACAGTCGGCCTGGTGAATGCGCAGGAAGTCGTTGTGAAAGGTGTGATCAGGGATCAGCAAAATCAGACGTTGCCGGGGGCAAGTGTTTTGGTGAAGGGGACGCAATCAGGTACTGTGACAGATGTAGACGGCAATTATTCAATCGGTGTGCCCAACGACCAGGCGGTACTGGTCATTTCATTTATCGGTTACGAAACGCAGGAAATTGCCGTCGGTAACCGTACGCAGATCGATATAACACTGGGGTCGGATTTGAAGACCCTGAACGAGGTCGTTGTGATCGGATATGGTACGCAAAAGCGTGGGGACGTTACAACCTCCATTGCGTCGGTGAGTACGAAGGATATCGAAGAGCGGCCTATTTTGCAGGCAGCGCAAGCTTTGCAGGGTAAGGCGGCCGGTGTACAGGTGACACAGCCGTCGGGAAAGCCTGGTAGCGCGCTGTCCATTCGTGTGCGTGGTGCCACATCCGTGCAGGCAGGCAACGAGCCGTTGTATGTGATCGACGGCGTTCCAACAACGGACACAAGGGATCTGAATGTGAATGATATCGAAAGTATTCAGGTGTTGAAGGATGCGTCTTCGGCTGCTATTTACGGGGCAAGGGCTTCCAACGGGGTTGTGATCGTGACTACAAAGAGAGGTAAAGCCAACCAGTCGCAGGTAAATTTTGCAGCCTATTACGGAGTTTCAAATATGGCCAAGAAGATCGAGGTGCTCAACCCACAGCAATATGCCGATTTGATGAACGAAATGGGTCACAATGTAACGGTGGGAAGCCAAACGACTGATTGGAACAAGGAGGTTTTTACAACCGGTCATAACGAGAACTATCAGCTCAACTTTTCAGGTGGTACCGAGAAGAACCGGTATTTCGTGTCCGGAGCGATCACTCAGGATAAGGGTATCATTCAGCCTGCCAGTTACCGGCGGTATTCTTTCCGCATGAACCTTGATAATCAGATCAAAAGCTGGTTCAAACTCACTACAAATGTCAGCTACGCCAATGCGAAGATCAGGGATGTGAAGGATAACAATAATGCGGGGCGGAATGCGGTCGTTTTAGGTGCATTGGGCGCGCCTCCCACAATGGGCATTTATTCGCAGGACTCAGTTAGGGGCACCATTTTCTCAACCAACCCTCTGAAAGCGGGCTGGGACAACCCATTGGCCGCCATGTTCGGGCCTACACAATCTGCCAGGGATAACAGGATCTTCGGGAACGTAGCAGGTGACCTGACGGTGGCAAAAGGGCTGGTTTTGCGGTCCAACTTCGGGATCGATTTTGTCAATCACACGAACGACTATTACCTCGACCCGTTCCGGACTACGGAGGGTTGGGGAAGTAACGGAAGCACGCACGGGCTCGGCAATGCAACCCGCAGTAACTCGTTTACCTACCTTTGGGAAAACACGGCGAATTACGAGAAGAAGTGGGAAAAACACGAGTTCTCGGCATTGGCCGGTACGACGGTCCAGAAAAATAACTGGAACAACTCCTACATGGCTGGAAGGGATTTTCCCGCCGATGGTGTCGTAAAGACAATGAATGCTGCGAACGAAATCACCGACGCATACACCGAACAGTCGGAATGGTTCCTGAATTCTTACCTGGGGCGCCTGATGTACAACTTTGACAGCAAGTATCTGATCACGGCCAATTTCCGGGCAGACGGGTCGTCGAAGCTGGCTAAGGGCAATCAATGGGGCTTTTTCCCGTCGGTATCGGCCGGATGGCGTATTTCCGCGGAGCCGTTTATGGAAGATGTGAAGTTTATCAACGACCTGAAAGTGCGCGGTGGATGGGGACAAAACGGTAACCAGGAAGGTCTGGCGAACTACGCATCCTACGGACTCAATAGCTACACGCGCCGCACGCCTACTTCTCCGCCATCGGGCCCGGCTGTGACGCCTCCCACCTATGCGCCTAACCCAGACCTGAAATGGGAAACTACCACACAAACCAACATCGGTATCGACCTGAGCATGTTGCAGGGCCGCGTTACATTTACTGCGGACGCATATTTGAAAAAGACGAACGACCTGCTGCTTAACGTACCGTTGCCGAATACAAGCGGCTACAACTATATGCCGAGAAATTCCGGGAAGCTGGAAAACAGGGGTCTTGAATTTGTGTTGTCAACCGTCAATTTCGACAAGGCTGATTTTCAATGGACAACCGATTTCAACATCTCGTTCAACCGGAACAAGATTACTGAGCTGCAGTTGAGCAAAATCTATCGTTATGCCGACGTTGAAGGCCGGAGCGACCAGATCATCATTTTGCAGGAAGGAGCCTCGCTGGGTACGTTCTACGGCTATATCGCGGACGGTGTAAATCCCGAAACCGGGGATATGATCTATCGCGATGTGAATGGCGATGGCGCTTTCTCGCCTTCCGACCGCACAATCCTGGGATCGGCACAACCGAAATTTACCTATGGAATGAATAACAACCTGACTTACAAGAGTTTTAGTCTGTCTTTCCTGTTTCAGGGTTCGCAGGGAAACAAGGCATTTAATGCTTCGAGGTTAGAAACGGAAGGGATGTATGACAGCAAGAACCAGTCGACTGAGGTGTTGAGACGCTGGAAACAGGCCGGTGATGTCACAGATATTCCAAGGGCAACGGATGGTAATGTCAATAACTCACTGATCTCGTCGCGTTTTGTTGAAAATGCATCGTTCCTCCGTATGAAAAGCGCTACGATTTCCTATGCACTCAGCAAAGATTTCGCCAGCAAGATTAAGTTGAGCAGGGCGACCATCTACCTGACGGCCCAAAACCTGTTTACGATTACAAATTACAAGGGGTTTGATCCTGAGGTTAATGCATTTACATCAAGCGGTGCGACCCTGGGTATAGACTATGGAACCTACCCCGTGTCCCGTGCATTTGTAGCAGGTCTTAATGTTTCGTTTTAATTCAGGAATTTTATGAAAAAGATAAATTATATAATGCTTTTGCTGGGATCGTCGATGCTGCTGCCCGCATGCCAGGACCAGCTTGATTTACAGCCTATTTCTCAAACGGTCGTTGGCGGAAGCGGTACCGGTACGGCGGGTTCAGCCATCAAGGATGCGGCGAGTGCCGAAGCTGCGTTAGCGGGCTCCTATGCCATTTTCAAGAACGGCTCCTCGGAATATTATGTGATGGATTACTTTATCCTGGGCGATGGTCAATCGGATAATTCCTACGCCGGGGCCGATAATGCGGCCTGGTTTGAGGTGGACGAGTTCCGTATTCTCTCAACCAATGCGGTTGCAGCCAGGGATTGGCAGTATTTGTACAACCATGTCGCAAGCGCTAACTCGATCATTGCCAACGTTCCCAAGGTGAGCGACGCGTCATTATCGGCTGCCCGGAAAACACAGATCGTCGGTGAGGCGAAGTTTATAAGGGCGCGGGCCTATTTCGATCTGGTTCGCATTTATGGGGATATTCCATTGGTGGTGGATGAATTGCCAACCATTACTTCTTCCAATGTCGAGGAAATTTATGGCAAACTTTATCCGGCAAGAAGCACGGCCGAAGAGGTATATACACAAATTGTGAAAGACCTTGACGAGGCGGCGCCGGCTGTTCCAAAGTCGGGCCCGAACAAGATGACAGTTACGCCGGGTGCCGTGCATACGTTACTGGCGAAGGTGCACGCGACCCGGAAAGATTGGGCCAAAGTGAAGGAAAATGCTGATAAAGTGATTGCGCTGGGGTACACGCTGATGCCCAATTTCGAAGATCTATGGGATGGCAAACATGAAAACAGTGCAGAAGCCATTTTTGAATTGAATTTTGAAGACTGGTCGACTGGCGGAAACTGGGGCTCTTCGATGTTCTATGGAACGGACTGGAAGAAGTTTAATACACCTTCTAATGATCTGATTAAGGCTTACGACGACGAAAAGGATGTCGTACGCAAAGCATCGACGATTTATACAGCCAACGTAACCGGCAAATGGTCCGACAAATACTGGGCATTGACGAAGTTCCCGTTTGCCTACAAAATGCGCAATACCGACGCTTCCCAGAATATAGTGATGTACCGCCTGGCGGATGTGTTACTCTTGAAAGCGGAAGCACTGAACGAAACCGGCGATCTGGCCGGAGCACGTGCGTTGGTGAACCAGGTGAGGACACGCGCTAAACTGGCGGCGACCCCCGCGGCCGACCAGGCGGCAATGCGCCTGGCCATTGAAAAGGAACGCCGGTTGGAGCTCGCATTCGAAGGCCAGCGCTGGTATGATCTGGTGCGTACGGGCAGGGTAGTGCCGGTGATGGAAGCGGTGAAGGATGGTTCAGGCAATAGTTTGAATTACAAAGTCACTGATTCCCGATTATTATGGCCGATTCCACAGGGAGAGATTGATAAAAACACCAATCTGACCCAGAATAAAGGTTATTGAGTAATATGCACGGAGTCATGCCGGAAAGGTCGGTGTTTGATGATGCCGCTTCCGGCATGACTATCTTTTTTAAACAAATCCATGAAAAGAATTCTGATAGCAACGTTCGCCTGGCTTACTTTTTCACTAATCAGTTGTTCGGCCGACACGCCGGCGAGTGATGACCCCAAGCCAACGGATACGACCACGGTAAACAAGGTTGCGGTTTGGGTCACAAATGGAACACAGAGCAAATTGTTAAAAAATGAGAATGCGCTTTCCGTCGTAAAGGCCGGTACAATCTCACCATCCGCAAACCTGATCAACATCGATTTTTCAACGAAACTCCAAGAAATGGAAGGCTTCGGAGCTGCGTTGACGGGTTCATCGGCATACCTGATCAATCAAAAGCTAAATGCTACGCAACGCGAGAGTTTGCTCAAAGACTTGTTTGATCCCAATGCAGGTATCGGTATAAGTTACTTGCGCATTACGATGGGGGCTTCGGATTTTTCTTTGGAAGACTTTACTTACAATGACCTTCCCGCAGGGCAAACGGATCCGGCTTTAAGCAAATTCTCCATTTCAAAAGACCATACAGACCTGATACCGGTCTTGAAATCCGTCGTTGCTTTGCAGCCCTCAATCCGGATCATGGCGACGCCCTGGTCGGCGCCGGCGTGGATGAAGACGAGCGGAAAACTGGCAGGAGGTAGCCTCAAATCCGAATGGTATGGTGCTTATGCCAATTATTTTGTAAAGTATCTGGACGCCTATAAAAAGGAAGGGATTGCTATCGACGCGATTTCTGTGCAGAATGAACCTTTGCATGAAGCCGCTTATCCGTCGATGGGCATGGATTCGGCAGCACAGGGAAATTTTATCAAAAATCACCTCGGACCACTTTTTAAAACAAACGCAATTAAAACAAAGATCCTGCTGTACGATCACAACTGGGACCGGCCTGGGTATCCCATTTCGATCTTAAATGATCCGCAAGCAAGCCAGTATGTAGCCGGATCCGCATTTCACGCTTACGGCGGCAATGTTTCTGCTATGAGCGAAGTCCACGATCAGTTTCCCGGTAAGGGCCTGTACTTTACCGAAATATCGGGGGGGCGCTGGGCTACCAATTTCTCCGATAACCTGAAATGGAACATGTCCAGCATTTTCATTGGCACGGCAAACAACTGGTCGAAGAATGCGCTGCTATGGAATATTGCACTCGATGAAAGCGACGGGCCTAAGAACAAGGGTTGTGACAATTGCCGCGGTGTAGTCACCATCGCATCCAATGGCAGTGTTACCAAAAATGTGGAGTATTACACCATCGCCCACATGTCCAAATTCGTGAAGCCGGGCGCATTCCGCGTACAATCCGACCGGTTGAGCGCGTCGAGCCAGTTGGAACACGTTGCATTCCTCAATCCCGATGGTTCCAAAGTGCTCGTAGTACTAAACCAGGGATCCGACAACAAGAAGTTCACGGTCGCCCTGGGCGAAAATCAATTCAACTACACCATTGACCCGAACGCGGTGGCTACCTTGGTTTGGAAGTGAAATCAGGTTTCAGTGTTCAGATACTCAACCCGGTATAACTCGGCGCAAGTAAATTCTTTCTTATTCATGCCTTTGGCTTACCTACTGTACAGCTAATCGATATGATCAGAAATTACTTCAAAATAGCTTGGCGCAATCTGACGGGAAAGAAGACTTTCTCCGCAATCAACATTGGTGGCCTTGCAGTTGGGATGACAGTCGCTATGTTGATTGGCCTATGGATTCATGATGAATTATCTTTTAATAAATACCATAAAAATTACTACGGAATTGCACGGGTAATGCAGCAGCAAACCCTGGACGGAGAAGTAAATACAGGCAATAATGTTCCGGCGCCGTTGTTCAGAGAATTGCAATCCAACTTTGAAGCAGATCTTGACCGTGTTGTGATCACGTCCTGGCTCCAAAGGCATGTGCTGACTTATGGCGAATCCAGTTTTACAAAACCGGGCAATTTTATGTCGGTTGGCGCGGCGGAAATGCTGTCATTGAAAATAGTAAGTGGAAGTGCTTCGGGGATGAAAGATCCGGCATCGATCCTGCTCTCCGAATCGGTAGCAAAGGCGCTTTTTAAGAAGGCCGATCCGGTCGATAAAATGATGAAAATCAATAAAGACCTGGATGTGAAGGTGGTTGGCGTTTACGAAGATATACCTTACAATTCCGAATTTCACGAACTGGGTTTTATAGCGCCATTTGACCTGTTTGCCTCATCGACCGACTGGGTGAAAGCAGCGGTAGCAAATAACGAATGGGAGAATAGTTCTTTTCAAATCCTGGTGCAGCTATCGGAAAACAGCGATATAGGAATTGTTTCTAACAAAATTAAAGACATTAAACTCAGAAAGGCCAATGCAAGTGAGTTGAAGTTCAAGCCACAGATTCTGCTGCATCCGATGAGCCGCTGGCATTTGTATTCCGAATGGGTCAATGGAAGTAATGTCGGCGGGCGCGTTCAGTTCGTGTGGCTTTTTGGTGTTATCGGAGCATTTGTATTGTTGCTGGCATGTATCAATTTTATGAATCTGAGTACGGCACGGTCGGAGAAACGCGCCAGGGAAGTGGGGATCCGGAAGGCTATTGGCTCGGTGCGCCTGCAATTGGTAAGCCAATTTTTTACCGAATCTTTTCTGGTTGTATTCTTTGCCTTCTTCCTCTCGTTATTGCTGGCCCGGCTTATCCTGCCGTTCTTTAACGAAATTGCGGACAAGCGAATGCATATCCCCTGGGGTGAGCCCGTTGTGCTGGTAAGCGGTATTGTGTTCACACTCCTGACCGGGCTTATTGCGGGCAGCTACCCGGCATTCTACCTGTCTTCCTTTCAGCCCATTAAAGCACTCAAAGGTAAATGGACTCCGATGGGTTTGCGGGCGACGCTGCCACGGAAAATCCTGGTAGTGTTACAATTTACCGTTTCCATTACCCTGATTATCGGCACGGTGGTGGTTTACAAACAGATCCTTCATGCCAAAAATCGCCCCATAGGCTACAACAGGCAGGGCCTGGTGACCATGCTGGTAAACTCCCGTGATATCCATACGCATTTTGACGCCATACTGGACGATCTTGTGAAAACAAGGAGCGTGACGTCGATAGCAGAGTCCGCCGCACCGCCCACGGAGGTTTTTTCAGCCAATGTAGGTTTCAATTGGAAAGGGAAAGATCCCGGCCTGCAATCCGAATTTGCGACGATTGGTATCTCCCATGATTTCGGAAAAACAGTTGACTGGAAATTTTTGGCCGGGCGCGATTTTACCCGAACTTTTTCTTCCGATTCTGCCGGATTTGTTATCAATGAAGCTGCCGCGAAGTTTATGGGGATAGGGCAGCAGAGCCTGAACGATGCGATCGGGGAAACGGTAACCTGGGACGGACGGCCATTCAAAGTAATTGGGGTGATCGACGATATGATCATGGAGTCGCCTTATGACCCGGTTAAAAAGTCTATCTTTTTTATTCATCCCCAAGGAGGCCGGTTTATTACGGCGAGGATTAATCCTGGTACTAATGCCAGTTTGGCATTGAAAAACATTGAAACCGTTTTCAAAAAATACAGTTCCGATTCACCGTTCAATTACCAATTTGTGGATCAGGAATATGCATTAAAGTTTGCTGCCGAAGAAAGGATCAGCCAATTAGCGGCCCTATTTGCGGGTCTGGCGATCTTTATCAGCTGCCTTGGGCTTTTTGGAATGGCTTCGTTCATGGCAGAGCAACGGACCAAAGAAATAGGTGTCCGAAAAGTGCTGGGTGCTTCGGTCATCAGCTTGTGGCAGCTGCTTTCAAGCGATTTTCTGATCCTGGTGGTCGTATCCTGTCTGCTTGCCACACCCATTGCCTGGTATTTTATGGATCGCTGGTTGGAAAGATACACTTACCACACCCAAATTTCCTGGTGGATTTTTGCCGCAGCGGGCCTGGGCACACTGGCGATCACGCTCCTCACCGTAAGTTATCAGGCCATTCACGCGGCCCTGCTCGATCCCGTAAAGAGTTTGCGGAGCGAATAGGTGTTAAACGGCATGAAATGACCGTCTGAATTCCAATGGAGAGAGGCTGGTTTTTGTTTTAAATAGTTTGCTGAACGATTGTGAATGCTCAAATCCTAGCGCGTAAGCCACTTCCCTTACCGTCAGATTAGTCGTTGAAAGGTTTTCTTTTGCTTTTTCAATTAGTTTATCGTGAATGTATTGCTGTGCATTTTGCCCAAGCAGAGATCGCAGCATATCGCTCAGATAGCTGGGCGATAAGTTGACCTGCTCTGCCAGATAACCAACCGTTGGCAGTCCTTCGTTGACGGCAGTTTGATTGGTAAAATAATGATCCAAAACTGCTTCCAGTTTTTCAAGCAGGTCATTGTTAACTGCTTTGCGGGTAATAAACTGCCGTTTGTAAAAGCGGTTTGCATAGTTCAGCAATAGCTCAATCTGAGAAATAACCACATCCTGACTAAAATCGTCGATCCGGCTGGCCAGTTCTTTTTCGATCATTTTGAAGATGTCGAAGATCGTTGCTTTTTCTTCTTCCGAAAGATGCAGCGTTTCCCGGGTCGAGTAGGAGAAAAATCCGTATTGTTTAATGCTTTTGGCCAAAGAATACCCTAGAAAGAAATCGGGATGGATGAGCAACGTGTATTCGGAACACACGCTGGCGTCGTTATCGTGACTCCCCACAACTTGGCCCGGAGACGCGAAAAGCAACCCGCCTTCATCAAAATCATAATAATTCTGGCCATACCGCAGTTTGCCGGTCAGTTTCGGTTTGTAGGAGATTTTATAAAAGCCCAGCACGTGGTAATGCGGAATGCTGAACTCACTAACCTGGGTATAGGAGCCGTTGATGAGGCTCACCAGCGGGTGCTGCGGCTTCAACAAGCCAAAGGCCCGGTGCGCATCGGCCAGCGAGCCCATCTTTTTCGGACTATTCTCTTCTTTGTTCATCGCTTGAAATATGAAAATGATAGCCGATGACATTTGGTATCGGCTATCATGAATGCTTAATCAACCATTTTCGACTTCTGACGGTTCGTTGTCGGCTTAACCCTGGGCAGAATTGGAAACCTCTTCCCACGCCTCCCAGGTTGCCAGCCGCTCGGCATAAGCCTCACGCACCCAAGGCAAGCATTGGCTGCCAAGGAAGAACCGAAGGGGCGGCTGCGGTGCGTCAACGACTTGAAATAGTGCCTGAGGTGTTGCATGGGGATCACCCCGCTCCAATTGCATTAGTTTTCCAAAGAACTGCTGTTTGAAATCCGCGTATATATCCTGGCCTTGTGCGAATTTCAACGACTGCTGGCTTCCAAATTCGGTGGCATAGGCACCCGGTTCGATGATCGTAACCTTGATCCCGAAGGATTTAACTTCTTCGGCCAGGCTTTCGTGAATGGCTTCAAATGCCCATTTGGAAGAAGCGTAATAGCCGATCACCGGCAAGGTAACATGGCCAAGATTGCTCGATGTACCAATTATATGACCGCCCCCCTGCTTTCTTAATAGCGGCAAGGCCGCCTGGATTACGGCAACCGGACCGAGGATATTGGTTTCGTAAAGCGCACGGATATCATTCGCGCTGGCCTCCTCAATGGTGCCGACGAGCGAATAACCGGCATTGTTGAGTACAATATCAAGTCGCCCGAAATGCGCGTGAGCTTGTTCTACTGTGGCTTTTACCTGCTCTGGGTTTGTTACGTCCAATTCGAGTATCAGCACGTTTTCGCCATATTGTTCTTTTAGGTCGGCAATGCTTTCCAGCTTCCGTGCCGTAGCTGCCACCTTGTCGCCACGCCGGAGGGCAGCATCGGTCCAAACACGTCCAAAGCCACGGGACGCGCCCGTTATGAACCAAACTTTTTGAGATGTTACAGCGGTTTGTACTGTTTCAAGACTTGCATTTTCCTTCTGATGTGTCATAACAATTTCTTTGACATGAATAATATGTCAAAGGTCATCGTCTGCAAACCGGGAAGTGTAGTCTAAGTGAGGGGATGTGTAGTTGAAACGGGGATGAGGTGAGGAGACTCGTAAATGAGCAGTTTTTGAGTAAGACCTATTCCGAACGGAGCACCTTCACAGGATTTGCAAAGGCAGCTTTCAATGCCTGGTAGCTTACGGTGAGGACCGCAATTGCAAGAGCAAGCATGCCTGACCCGCCAAATATCCACCAGGGAATGGCAGCGCGATAATGGTACTTCGCCAGCATTTGGGTTAGAAAATAGTAGCTTACCGGGGTAGCGATGACAATGGCAATAACTGTCAGATATACAAAGTCTTTTGCTATCAATTTCCATACACTTGCAATTGAGGCGCCGAGGACTTTTCTGATACCTATCTCACTACGCCTTTGCTCGGCGGTAAAGGCAGCCAGGCCGAATAAACCCAGGGATGAAATGAAAATGGCTACTGCCGCAAAAAGAAGGCTTATTTTACCCACACGATTTTCCATTTTAAACTTCAAATCATATTGCTGGTCGGCAAATTGAAAATCCAGCAGGAGACCCGGTAAATGCCTGTCGAACACCGGGCGAATTTTTGCAAGGACATCGCTTATTCCGACGCCAGCGCTTGACTTGATATACAGGTAATTAGGCGCGTAAGTCATAAAGTAAATGGTCTGCTTCACAGGTTCATACGGTGACTGCATGATCATGTCCTGCGCCACGCCAACAATGTGATATTCCGAATCATTGAAAGTGCCATCTTTCCACCTGATCTTTTTGCCAACCGGATTGTCCAGCCCCATATATTTTACTGCCGACTCATTGATAATGATTGCCGAAGAATCAGAGATAAAGTCTTGCGAAAAATCCCGCCCTTGCGTGATATGCCAGCCTACCGTCTCGCCATAGCGATGCGATGCGGCTATGACAGCAAACTCGTCCTGGTCTGTGGCCGACTTTCCTGGCCAGTGAAAACCTCTTGCATTAGAAAGAAGATCGGTAACGGGACCGGAGGATTGCGCGACCGATGCAATCATTCCCGATTGAAGCAAGTCATTTTTTAATGCTTCAATGGATGCTGTGCCTGGCGGAATTTTTACATATAACAGCCCATTCCTTTCGTAGCCGGTAGCTCGGTTTTGTCCAAATTGAATCTGGCGAAATACCCCCACAGTGCCAATGATGAGCGAAATAGAGATCGTGAATTGTAAAACGACAAGAATTTTTCTCGGTCGGGACGAATGCTGTCCTGTACTGACTGAACCGGATTTCAAGATATTGACTGGCTTGAAGGAGGATAGGTACAGAGCAGGATAGCCGCCAGCCAGGAGGCTCACTAGAAAGCAAAACGACACGCCAATCAGTAAAAAATACGGATTGAATACAGTGTCACTTGTGAAAAGAAATTCGATTTTTTTGTCGGCCGTAGCGTTGAAATAGGGCAAGGCTAATTGAACTACCACTGACGCGACCAGCATTGAAAATGCTATTACAATGAAGGACTCAGTAACGAATTGAACTACGAGTTGGACGCGCATTGACCCGACGGCCTTTCGAACGCCAACTTCCCTTGTCCGCTGACCGGACCGCGCTGTGCTCAGATTTATAAAATTGATGCAAGCCAGCAGCAGAATAAAAACGGCGATTGCAGTAAACAGCTTAACATAATAGATCTGTCCTCCTGTATTGAGGCCGTTTTCCCAGGTAGAATACAAATGCCACTTGTGCATAGGGTGAAGGGAAATTACCGGCATCGAACCGGCAACCTTGTGGTTGTCCTTCAAATGTTTAAGCAATGCGCCTTCTATCTTTTCCGATGCTGCTTCGACGGAGGTGTTTTTTCGGGTTTGAACAAGAATTTCAAAGGTGTTTACATTCCAGTTGTCTTTTAATTCATTGACCCACTGTCGCCTTTTGGCCGATGCAAACAGTTTCCAGGGTGCTATAAACGACAAATTATAGAAGTCTGAATTCTGCGGGAAATCCTTATAGATACCCGCGACCATTCCTTCCAGCTCATTGTCTATTTTCAAAATCCGGCCAATGGGCTGGCTGTTACCAAAAATCGACAATGCAGCAGATTCTGACAGCAGGAGATGGGAAGGGTTTTTGAGCGCTGCGTCATTGCCACTGAGCATTTGAAGCGAGAGGATTTTTGCACCGTCGGGCTCCATGAACCGGCCCTTTTTCCTGAACTTTTTCTCGCCAGACGCCAGGCTATAATCTTCTGTATCCCACGAAACGGCGACGCTTTCAAAGTCGGCTGAAAAAACTTCCCGCAACTCACCGGCCAGGGGGAAAGGCATATTCGGCGAAGTGGTAATACTGCCATTCTGCGCAGTATGTGACATCACCCGGCCCACGTGCTGATGGTTTTTAGCGCTCTTGTTGTAAGTCCACTCGTCCCAGACCCACAAGGAAATCAGCATGAATATGGCTAATCCCAACGTCAAACCCGATACATTGATCAGTGTATAACCCTTGTTTTTAAGGAAACCTCTTAAAGCGATCTTGAAGTAATTTTTGAGCATATCAGGATGCAAAGAAATATGGTGCCAGGTTGAAAGCAAGCCTGAAAGGTGGATGCTGGGGTGATATTATGTTCACTTTCGGACACATCTGTGCGTTCCCGGGCACGGCTGTAAGCTCATTGCTGTATGCTTCCCTCCGAAAAGTGCCCTGATTTGTTCTAAATTATCTTATCCCCTGTGTGATGTATCTGCACATTCAAATCAATATCCCGACCGGTGGGAGGTGACGGCCAAAGTCTGGGTGGAAAGCAATCAGCAAACTTCCATATGGTGATTGTATGTTATGGCAGCCTGGGTAGCCACATGCCTATCGTTGCCCCAAAAACGCCAATGCCCGTGATGATAGTCGAAATAAAGATAATAATGGATGTGATGATCTGGAAAACCTTGCCTTGATGTTTGCCTGCATAAATGTACATTTCCAGTACAATAAGCTGAATTGGAATGGCGTAAGTTAAAATTGAGAGTGCTGTCAGGAAAGGTCCTGTGAAAGTTTTTGGATCAAAGCCAGCCGGACCTCGGTTGATCAGCAGCCAGAACATCAGCCCCACGCGAAAAAACCAAACACCGTTGACAACCATATAAAGCCTTAATGCCCAGTTTCGATGCTTTCCGAACTGCCGCGTCCTGGCGTAGTGTATAGTAAGCAATGCAAAACCGATGATGTAACCGGCTTGAATGCTGATGCCAATGTGCTGCGTAGTGTCGCCAACAGCGCCGCGCGTCCAAACCATCGTAAGCCCTGCCATGCTTACCAGTATGGCCATTAACACATACACACGGCCAAGCCATCGGTGAAAGCGCGGATAGCGATACCTTGAAATCAATTGTAAAGGTCCACCCATTACGATCACTGAGGCCAGCAATACATGAATTCCCACAACCAGATTTCCCTTCCAATCCCCTTCATTATATCCATGTGGCAATACTTCGTTCCACCTGTCGAACTCACCGGCGAGGGTGCTTCCACCGTAAAAAATAACAATATAAACCCCGAATAGCAGTTGGCCAAGAAAAGCAACCGTCAGCCAGGCGGCGGCGGCGACATTCAGCATTTTTGGAAAAAAGACGATTTCTTGTTTGTTTGAAAGGGAAGGATGAGTTTTGGGCATCATGGCAGAAAGCATTAAGTTCAGTCAAACTTAAAGCCTGCCACAGCATGAGTGATTAGACAAATGTCCAATAGTGATGAAAGGTTTTATTTTCTTACGGGCTAACTACCGGTTTCTGCGCGTAATCTGCTCAAATGCCGTTGAGTAATGCCCAGATAGGATGCAATGTATCGTAAAGGAACGTGTTTAAAGATGTTTGGTTTTTCCTTTTGCATTTTCAGATAGCGGGCCTCCGCCGTGATATTGGCCATATCCTGGATGCGAATTCTGTCTTCCTCAAGATGCTGCTGCAATATCCAGATCGTATAATCTTTCTGCGTACTGCTGTGTCCGGCAGTTCTGTCCACGTCATCCCGGCTGATCCTGAGCAGCTCGCAATCCGTAATGCAATGCAGATTTTTATCAGACACACTGCGATGCATAAAATGGTAGTACGAGGTAAAGAAGCGGGGACCGTCGTTCAGATCGACGGTTATTTCATTATTGTCATCGTCGAGATGGAAACTGCGCATATGACCCGTCACTATGAAATTGTGGTATTGTGGTATTTGCCCGGCATACTCTATGATGGTGTTTTTGGGTACAAACAGTGGCCGGAAGGACTCCCGAATCGACGCTTTATCTGTCTCGGGCAGGACTATGAGTTGTTCAACATAATTGAACAAGCTTACGTAATAGCGCTCCATGTCACAATTGCTAGGGTATTTTACAAGTTAATAATAAACTAAGTACTTACCCCCGGGGAACTCCTCAATCCGCACAATATATAACATATCGAAGTTTCAACCGATGCGTTCCGGCAACTGCTGATAGCCGGGATTAGCTAGGCGCTTGTTTTAACAAGATAAGTTACAGAGCTATTCTGATTTCAACGACTTTACCGGATCCAGCAATGCCGCCCTGATTGCCTGGAAACTTACCGTTAGTAACGTAACTATCAAGGCGCCAAGGGCAGTAGCAGCAAAAATCCACCAGGATATTTCAGTGTGATACTTGTAGTTTTTCAGCCAATTTCCCATAAAATGCTGTGCTAATGGTACGGAAATGGCACAAGAGATGAGAACAAGAATCACGAAATCCTTCGAAAGCAGTTGCCATAAATTGGTGACTGATGCGCCCAATACCTTACGAATGGCAATTTCCTTGGTCCGTTGTTCTGCAACGAAAGAAGCCAATCCAAACAATCCCAAACAGGAGATCAAAATCGCAAGGCAGGCAAAGAAAGTTGCCAGCTTACCAACCCGTACTTCTGTACCGAATTTTTTGGAGTATTCTTCATCAGCAAACTCATAAGTGAACGGACTGCCAGGATTGTACTTCTTGAAAACATTTTCAACTTTCGCCAGCGCCTCACTTGCGCTCTGACCTGGTGCAAGTTTAATGTTTATAGTATTGACGTAGTTATAATTACATATAAAAAAAGATGGATTGACGGGCGAAAAAGGATTCTCTTTGATGATATCCTTCACAATTCCCACAACTTTAAAGGATCGACCTCTCGCCCTGACGAAAGAGCCAAGCGGGCTTTTTATATCCATTATTTTAACCGCCGCTTCATTTAATATAATGGAAGCAGTGTCCGTAGAAAAGCTTCTGGAAAAGTCCCTGCCTTCTTTTATCCGCCATCCAATGGTGTTACCATAGTCGTGCGTCACGGCATTGGACATAAACAGGGGATGCGCTTCCGGACTCTTTCCTTCCCAGGAGAAATCGGTCGTTCCGCCATCTTGTGCGGTTACTGCACTTGAAGATTGAGACATTTCTTTCACTGCACCCGTGTTTTTCAGGTCGCTACGCATGGCATCGTAGTGCCCGTACAGTTCCGGGGTGTTCATGCGGACTTCAATAAGGCCGCTGCGACTGTATCCGATTGGACGGTTTTTAGCATGTTGGATTTGTCGGAAAACGACAATGGTCCCGATAATCAGTGTTACCGAAACCGTGAACTGCATGACGACCAACACCTTACGGGGAACTGCTGCGAAACGACCTACACTAAACGTTCCTTTAAGAACTTTGAGTGGCTGAAAGGAAGATAAATAAAGTGCCGGGTAACTGCCCGAAAGGAATCCTGTCAGGACGCTGAATGCGATTCCAGTGGCCCAAAACCAGGGATTGAACCACAAAATGGACATTTCCTTTTCTGCAACTTCGTTGAAAAACGGGAGTGCCAGAGCTGCCAGTGCAATAGCAATTACAAAAGCCACGAAGACGACCAGAAATGACTCACTCAAAAATTGCCCGATCAATTGCCAGCGAAATGATCCGATGGCTTTCCTGATCCCCACTTCCCGCGCACGTTGTTGCGAACGGGCAGTGCTCAGGTTCATGAAATTGATACATGCCAAAAGCAATACAAAAATGCCAATGATGGCAAAAAGCCATACAAATTGAATCAGTCCACCGATGTTTATTCCGTTTTTAAAATCGGCATACAAATGCCATTTGCTCATCGGATGGATAAAAAATTCAGGTTTATAACTAGGCGGATTATCCTTTTTCATCCGCACATCTTTTATCTTAGCCGAAACCAGATCAAAATCTGCCCCCTTTTTGAGAAGACCATAAACCTGGAAAGAATTCTCATCCCATTCCAGTAACGATCTTCTGACATACTCGTCTTTGGCAACGGCCAGTGTCCACGGGATAAAAAAAGCAATTTCCTTAAACGAACTGTTATCCGGAAAGTCTTCGTAAACACCCGTAACCTTCACATCGAGTTTATTGTCAATCTTGATGACTTTGTTCAAGGGATTTCCGGTCCCAAAAAAAGCTTCTGCCAGCGATTCAGAAAGCATAATTGAATTAACATCCTTCAACCCCGCACGACTGCCGGCAAGTATTTTAACAGACATCATATCCAAAAAATCCGGCTCCACGGCTTTGCCGCGTTTAGAGAACTTCTTATCGCCCGAGGCTACAAGTAATCCTTGGTTTCTTGCCAGAGCGACGGATTCAAAATCGGGATATGTGCTGCGAAGTTCATCACCCAATGGAATAGGAGAATCGGCGTAAGTCGTTTTTTCAACATCAAAACTTACATGTTGCATTACAAGGCCTACCCGCTCATAGTTCTTATGGTAATTGTCAAAAGACAATTCATCGTAGACCCAAAGGCCAATCAGGATAGCGACGGCCATCCCGACGGCCAGTCCACCGATATTAATGGCAGAGTAGCCCTTGTTTTTAGCAAGATTTCTAAATGCGATTTTGAAGTAGTTAAGGATCATGGCTGGAATATTTGAATAGGTTTGGGAATACTGCTGTGCTTTTTTGTCCTTGGCAAATGGCCGCATTAACTTGATTACGTTCAATACATAGAGTCGTCTGGCCCGGCTTTCCCCCAGGTTTTCCGCCCAATGCTGATACATTTCGAGTAAATCTCCCTGAACTTCTTCCGAAGTGTTGGGATCTGCAAAATGGGCCAGGAATTTGCTCGCCCAATGAGGTGGAAACAGCTTTTTCATCTGCCTTTCAGCAAAAGAATCTCTTCAAACCCTCCCGGAGACGTTCGCTTCATAAGTATTTTCGATTTGTTCCGATAATGTCGATAAAATACTATGCCTAATGAAATTGCATTTGTAATTATCTGGTTTACATTACTTTAAATAGAAAGGAGGGGTTTCCAATTGTTCAGATTTGAACAATGACAGAGAATGACCGATCGGTTTGTACAGCGACGCCCAGTAGTACGATTTCTTCAAACTCTCCCAAATAGGTTCGGTTAAACCATGCCGGGTACGCGCCTGCTATGACGCTGATTTCGAATGCAAGTGTATATCCGTGAGAGGCTGGAGATGCATTTTCCTGGTTGCCAGAACTACCTCTCTCTGATCTCTCCTTTGGGTGCATAAATACAGTAAGCGTACCGTTCCTTGGACTGCCGGCAACCCAATTATCATACATTTTTTCACCGTCGGCCCAAATGTCCTTATACGTGATGACACTGTTCACTGTCTAGTAGGAGTAGTTTGTTTACTACTTTTAGATTCAACGGTGCCTTCGTAGCACATCAGCGTAGCAACGATCGTGACCGCGGCGCTGAAACTGTATTACTTTCGTCAAAACGGCAATCATGAAGACAGATCAAAATGGATACGCAAAGGCAATCATTGTTCCCACGCTCACTGTGAGAAACGGTATAGAAGCGATTGCATTTTATCAGAAGGCATTCGGTGCCAATGTCCTCATGTCCAATTCAGGACCCGATGGATCCGTGGTCGCGGAGATGGAGATAATGGGCGCCAGGTTTGTGGTTGCAGATCGGTCGGAAGAGCATGGCAATTTTAGCCCAGAAAAGCTAAATGGTACACCCGTGAGAATCGGCTTGCAGGTCGAAGATCCTGACCAGGTTTTTGAACTTGCAGTAAAAGCCGGGGCATCAATTATCTATGAAGTGGCCGATCAGGATTATGGGTATAGGCTGGGTCACCTCTCAGACCCGTTTGGTCATCACTGGGAGATATTCAAGCCATTAGTGACATAAAGCACGTCTTTCAAGACAAGAACAAAATCCGTTTTTTAGTAATCCCTTTTCATTCCAGCTTCTGACTGATCTGCGTTCAGGCATTTACCCACGACCGGCTGCGTCAGACGATGGCCGAAGTGCTCAAAGCCAGTACCCCGCGACAGATCACACCTACTGTAACTAACCTGAACACGTTTTGATGCAGTTCAACTGCTCTGGCTCAAACATTCCGGCTATTCTTAATCCAGCAAGCCTGCGCTCCACTGCAGGGCATAGGCGGTTTTGTAGTATTTTGTTTTGAGTTCAATCAGCTCCTGCCTGGCGTCCAGCGCCTTGTTTTCGCGGCTATTGATCAGGAAGAGCGAGCTTTCTCCATTGGAGAACCTTATCTCCTCAGCTTTAACCAGTTGCTGATAATTGGCATAGTTCAGGTTTTGCAGTTTAATCTGCTCTTTGAGAATATTGAACTCATTATAGTACTGTCTGACTTTGATTTCCAGTTCCAGTTGCTTCTGCATTTGTCCCAGTCGTGTTTCCTGGATTTTGAGTTGTGCCTTTTTATATGCACCGCGGCCAGCCGAAAGCCGTAGTGGTATTTCGAACTTGAAGCCATATTGGTAGTTATTGTCGAAGATCGCCGCTTCTCCGGCGCTGGCTAATGCATTATACCCCTTGCTCAAATGGTTGTAGCGGAAGTCCGCTTTGGGCAAAAGCTCCTGAAATTTGAGTTTTTTATCAATATCCAGCGCACGAAGTTTAAAATCGTAGCTCCGCAGTTGAGGATGCGTCTGCGTGGCAGCTGAAAGCAAACTGGTCAGATCCAGGTCGAAGTCTTTGAAATGCTGGGCATCATCCCAGTCGGCCGGAGGAGTCACGGTTTCAGGCAACGTGTAAGGTTCACCCATTTCGTTCCACAAAAATGCCGAAAGCCGGAGGCCCGCATTGCGAAATTCCAGCTGGTATTGGTTCTGTTGGTACTGAAAGCTCTGCAACTGGGCCAGTGTTTCAATGGTATCAATGGCCGCGCGCTCGCCATTCAGCAGTGACTTGCGGACAAAATCCAGCCGCTGTGTGTTGACGGCCACATTGGCCTGTACTACCAGATACTGATTATAATAGCTTACCCATTGCCAATACGCATCCATGGCGTCCATCAGCAAGTCATTCAGGACCAGTCTTTGCTCGGTGTCGGCCAACGACCTGAAAATCCGGGCCTGTTTTAAGAAGGCGCGCCGCTTGTCCATCAGCAGGTCCCGCGCGAGCGGGATGCTCACACCCAGAAAAGCCGATTGTCCTTTGGTCATCGTCGGGTCGAGGCGCTCTCCGGTGTAGTTGTCCACGCCGGTATGTACTTCGATCCCGTACCAGGTGGGGATCACAATTTCCGGCGAAGTTCTGTTATAGTAGTTGGTGCCGTCAAAACGCTTACGCGAGATATATGCACCCAGAACAGGGTCGAACCCGCCACGGGCAATCAGCAGGTCGGCCTGGGCTTTGTCGATAAGGATACTGGCCTGTTTGGCGACGGGGTGGAATTTTCGGACCAGCTCCATTACCTGCGCCGCGCTGAGCGTCCTGGTAGAATCCTGCGCTTCTGCCACATTAAAAACCACCAGCCCGATCAGGAGGCCCCACTGTATTGCCAAGCTTTTCATGCACAAGCCTATTTTATTTTTCTTTTCCCTGACCTTTCAATGCCGGATCTTTCAAGGTGTAGTAGTCCGGTGGAAACCCGTTGATATTTCGCCAGAGCTCATACCATAACGGCACGTCTTTGAGCAATGCAATCCCCTGCGCTCCCGTTCCCAGCTTCAATTGCTTAGGCCATGGCCGGTCGGCGGCATCTTCGGCCACAAGCACACGGAACATCCCGTTTGTGCTGATCGTGTGTTCGAATGCAACTACCTTCCCGCCAAAGGTCCCGTAACTGTTCTCGGGCCAGCCACTGAATATGATGGCCGGAAAACCGTCAAACATGAACCGGACTTTCTGCCCGATGCTGATCAGCGGCAGGTCTACGGGCCTCACATACATTTCGACCGCATAATTCACACGGGTCGGAACGATCACCGTGATCCGTTCCCCATCTTTAAGTATCTCGCCGATCCCGGCTTTGTTAGCCTGGACAATCTGGCCATCCTGTGGCGCCAGGATCACGTACATGCCATTCCGGATCGTGTAGTTGGCCACCTGGTTTTCAAGCTTCGCCATTTCCCCTTGCCCGGAGGCTATATTGCTCAGGCTTTGCAGCCGGTCGCCTTCTGCTTTGCTGATCTTTTCTGCATACTCCTGCGCCACGCCATTTTGTTCGATCTCCACAATGAGCATTTCCTGTTTTGTCTGGGCGATCTTGTTTTCAGCGGCTATTTTCTTGGCAAGGGCATTCTGAAAGGTGGTATTGCGCTGCTGAAGCTGGGTTTGGGAAACAAGTCCCTGCTCGAACATTTTCTGCTGGCGCTCGAATTGGTCTTTCGTCAGGTTAAATTCATTGGTGACCGCTTCCAGCTCTGCCTGCTCGCCGTTCAGCTTGTTGTTGAGCTGCCCGAGTTTGTTTTCAAGTTGCTTGATTTTGAAAGTTCTGGCAGCCTGCAACGCCTCGATTTGCGAAACCGAAGTGGCGGCTTTTCCCTTATAAAATTTAATGGAGCCTTTTTTCGCTTCTACCTGCTGCTGAGTACGATTGACCAGATCAGGATCCAGGTAATCCTCCTTGATCTCCGATATCTGCATGATCGTATCGCCCTTTTTTACAAAATCTCCTTCTTTAACTGCCCATTTGACGATTTTGCCGGGAATGGGGGAGTTGATGTTCTGGGGGCGCTGCTCCTGGTAAAGCGAAGTGATATCGCCCCGGGCTTTGATGTTCTGCGTCCACGGCAGGAAAAGCGCGAGGCCGAGCAGGAGCATGATGCCGTAAAACCAATACCTGACCTTACTTTCCTGATCTTGCAGGTAAATAGCATCCAGGGATTTGAGCGGTATTTTATAGTTGACCTGATCCATTTGCTATGTTTCGGGTGATGGTTGCTGTTGCATTACTTAGTACGATATGGTAATCGCACCGGTTTAAAAATTCAGGGTCGTTGCTGGCGATGATTACCGTAGCCTGGTCAGGTTTTCCCGACAAATATTCCATCATTTTCTCCCTTTCAGGCCCCGTCATGCCCTCCCAGGGATTTTCCAGCAGCAAAAGGGTGGGATGGTCGAGCAATGCCCTGAGCAGGGAAATGCGCTTGATGTACTGGCTGGGAAGGTTTTTGCCGTTGGGGTCGACCTGGGTCTCAAATCCTTCGGGCAACAGATCCAGGAACCCGGCAAGCCCGGTCTTCTCGGCGAGGAGGATGATCTGCTCGGCGGTGATATGGTTTCGGCCTACAATGATGTTCTCCCAGACCGAGCCGATAAATATATCTTTCTGATTCAGGTACATACCGATTCTTTTCCGGAGCGATGGCAGCTGATAATTGCTCAGCGGGACTTTGTTGAAAAGCAATGATCCAGAGAACTGCTGGAAGTGGCCGCCCAGGATTTTCAGGAAAGTGGATTTACCTGACATGCCGGATGTAGAAACACCTACCAAACTCCCCGACGGAATGTGGATGTTCACATTGCTGAAAATGCTTTTGCCGTGATGGAATGAAAAGGAAAAATCAATCAGGTCGATGCCCACACCTTTTTGGACTGTATCCAGGGCAACATTACCTTCCTTTTCGGAAAGATTTTCGGTTACAGTCGCCAGTTTTTCAAGACCGGTAGCTACATCGTACACACTATCCAGATTGACGATTAGTTTTTCAACGGCATTGGTCACGGTCAGTACCACGATCTCGGCGGCGATGAATTCGCCGACATTGAGTTGCTGTTCGAGCAGAAGATAGGAGCCGCCCGCCAGCATCGCCAGGGTAATCGCCACTTTGGTAATGACCAGTGTTTTGTACTGAAAAAGCAGAACCGAGAAATGGTCCGTACGGGATTGCAGGTACTTGCTTACATGGGTATCGGTCCTGGTAAGGTTTAAATGGGCGGCATAACCCAGCTTAAAGGGATTGATAACCCTGGCCATTTCTTCCAGCCAGCCCACGGTCTTGTATTTATTGACACTTTCTTGGAGGCTGGTTTTTAGCCCGTCGGTACCGGTTAGCCGGAAAATGAGCGTGAGCACGAAGAGCAGCGTTAGCCCGAACACGATAAAGAACGGATGGTATACTGCGAGTAAAAACAAACCGAAAATGATCTGGATACTGGCCACAGGAACGTCCAGCAACAGCTTGGAAAGCCCCTTCTGTATATTGAGCACATCAAAAAAGCGGTTCACTTTTTCGGGCAGGTAAAACCCGTCCGTCTTCATCAGGTCGAACCGAGGGATTTTATCGGCGAACTCAAATGCGTAACGGGTGAAAATTTTCTGCTGGATTTTTTCAATGATCTTCATCTGATTGATCTGCATCAGACCGACCGCGGCAACCCCGATCACCACCAGAATGATCAGCACGTAAATAGACGTTACCATCGATGCGCCCAATACAAACCCGATAATTGCCTGAATACCCAGGGGAAGACTCAGGTTGACCAGGCCACTCAGCATCGCATAAAAGTAAATCGCTCCAACGTCGGACCGGTCCAGCAGAATCAGGTTCCATAATCTCTTGAAAGGGTTTACCTTTTCCATAGCTCGATGATTTACGAATCGCACAAATATAACAACACTTCAATTAACAATAGTAATACTATCATATGGAGAAGTAAATATTTTTTTGTTGATACAATAACTATTGCTGCTGGATATTTTACTATTTTCGTTTTGTAAATGACACCGTATGGAATTCCAGGTAAGTTTTCATCTCAACGAAAAGGTCTTTTTGAAAGACCCGGAAAGTAGTGAGCTCGGCAAACAGCTCATCAAGAGCGCGATAGACCTGATTTATGAGTTGGGGTTTGAGCATTTTACCTTTAAGAAGCTGGCGACCGAGGTGAGCACTACGGAGGCTACGATTTACCGCTATTTCGAAAATAAGCACCGCTTACTGCTTTACATTCTCAACTGGTATTGGAGCTATATGGAGTTCCTGGTCATGTTCAGGTTGCAGAATGTGGCCGACCCGCAGGTGAAATTGCAGATCATTATAGAGCTGCTTACCCAGGAGCTTCCCGAAAGCAGCGGGACAATGGATTATAATAAGCGCTACCTGAACCAGATCATTATTTCCGAAAGCAGTAAGGTGTACCTGGTAAAGGAAGTGAAGGAGATCAATAAATCGGAGGTTTTCAAGGCGTATAAGGATTTATGCGCGAAGATAGCCGAGGTCGTCAGTGAATATAATCCGGACTATCTGTATCCGAGGTCATTAAGCAGCACATTGATAGAAATGTCCCATTTTCAGCAGTTTTTCAGCAACTACCTTCCCAAGCTGACCGACGTGGGTGGACTGGGACACAAGGATTTTACTGCGAGATTTTTAACAGACTTACTATTTAAAGCTATTGGAAAATAGCTGAGTTCACTTCTGTACACATCGTCGTAAGTTGGCGATGCTCTGATGAATTTTTCGGCGGCATAATATTTATCCCACTGGCCAGCCACAATCATGCAACTTCCTGAAACCAGGCGCTTCGTTGCCGGCAAATCCACACTTTGACGGGCAAGCTGCATTCGTTGTATTCATCACTAACCAAAATCCTAATGAAAACAATACTAGCAACACACGTGTTGGCGGCAATGCTATTTTCGGCGCCGGCATTTTCACAAGTCGCTCCTAATGATTCCTTACAGGCCTTAAATGGTCAGAAGAAGGCGATAGAGATCAGCAAGGATATTAACGAAAGGAAGATCGAGCTCATTGAAAAGCAGCAGGAGCTGGATAAGCAGCGCGCCCAGATGCAGGAAAATGCGGCAACAGCGCAGGCTTCGGCAGATGCCAATACAAGCGCCGCCAGGGACTTGGCCGCTAACCCACAAGACAAAAAACTGAGCAGAAAGGCTTCTAGTGCTGCAAAGAATGCTCAGCGTGATGCAAAAAATGCCCGGAAAGTTTCGGATAGCGTTGACAAGCTGAATGAAGAAGTGTTAAATCTTCAAAAAGAAATACAGGAAAAGGAGCAGGAGTTAGCATCGAATACGGGAATGTCTACGCCGGCGCCGCAAGCGCCTGTCGCTGCGAATGCTGGTTCTTCTCAAACCGGAAGTGCTGTGCAAGGCTCCTCTGCTACCGCGCCGAATCCCAACACGCCCTATGTTGTGCAGCGTGATGTGACCTCTGATGCAAATGCTGCCAGCGCAACGGCAGTCGCCCAGCGCGCGTTAGAGGCTACCTATAAGAATTATCCGCAGCAGCCGGGTCAGCCTACCATTATCATCAACAACATCATTGTTCCGGCAGACTACAATGGGCAGCAATCCAGAGCAGTTCAACCTGTCAAAGAGGAAGTAACAAATCAGGATCAAGCCGATTACGAAGACTATAAGGCTTGGCTAAGACATAAAAAAGGACAATCTGCCTCATCAGATGCAGCGTCTTACGCCGCCATTCCAAACAGAAATGAAGCTGAAAGCAGCGAACCTTCGGACAAAAGTGACAGACTTGATTTCAGGCAGCGGTTTGGCGAGAAGCCCCAAAGAAATTCAGGAATGTGGGTGATTCCTATGGTGGGGATTCATGCTTCGAATTTTAATGCAGACTTCCAGGATGACCAATATGAAGGACGTGCAGGTTGGAATGCAGGCCTTGATTTCAGGTTCAGGATGCGAAAGTTCTTCATCCAGCCGGGAGTGCACTATTTCAGCTCTTCCTTAAACGTTACCAGCGAGGATAGCATTTCGACGGCGCCACTGCTTACCGGGCCACGGATCCATTCTTTGAAGGCACCGCTGATGATCGGTGTTTATCTCACAAGAGCGAAAGGAGGTTTTTTCAGATTCAATATCAAAGGCGGAGTGGTAGGAACCTATGTCATTAATGTAGACCAGAATGGTTCTGATCGTTTTGATAAAGACAATATTGAAGATTTTTCTTATGGACTCAATGCGGGATTCGGCCTTGAATTCGGGTTTGTGACCTTGGATTTTTCACATGAATGGGGGATGAGCCGACTATTTAAAGAAAGCAACCAGAAAAACAACATTCTCAGGGCGACCCTGGGCTTTAAGCTCTAACGTCGCGCCTGGCGGAGGCAGCGTAGTTCTGTCCGTCTTAGACAAATACGTTTTTTCTTTCAGATTAACACTGATTTATACAAAGAACAAACCGGAACTTACGACGAAAATTCGTCAAAGTTCCGGTTTGTACCCAGAGCCGAACAAATGTCGAACCGGTTATACGATGATTTGAATAAAATAGCTCAATTGTTGTGTGATGGCATTCCTAGAATGGAAATGGGAAAATAATGGAACTTGGAAAAGATTTATTAAAAGGATCGGACGCATTTTTTAACCAATCACATTCTCTTCACCATCCTGCTCCTCACTTTGGCAACATCAAAGCCGACCGCTACTTTAAGATTAAACTGGGTCCCGCTATAATTTTTGATTAAATTGGCAGGGCTGACAGATGCGCGGATGCGATAAAAAAATGAGGCTTTTTCTTGCGGTTCATGCATGTCCTTAAAGAGTCGATTGAGCTCAAAACCCACTACCGGACTGTACCCGTCAACTCGCCGTTTGTCGTCCTTATCGGATTTTGCCGGAGTGAATTCGTTGATCGCCAAGCCGATGTAGGGCACTGCAAGCCATTTGTTTTTGTGGATCTTTACACCATAAGTTACTTCAATGGAGGCAAAGTGTGTTTTCATCGTGGCTGGCCAGTCACCTTTACCTTGAAGTTCTTTTTTTGTTTTGTTAAAGCCCAAATTCATATCCAATTCAAACCTTGATCTTTTTATATCGAAATTAAAACCAAAATCAAATCCGGTCGCATCGGTAAAATGGTCTTTGGTTTTTCCCGTGAATATACTTCGGGTAATCCCTGCGAAAAGTCCGATCTGGAAATCGCCGACGTTTTTTTCTTCTATTATTTCGGGCGTATTATGTAACAGATCAGCAAGTTTGGCTTCCCATTCAGCCATTGCCTGTGTATTGTCAGGCTGGGAAAGCTGTTCAATCATGTCTTTTTTCAATTGCGAGACTTCATTGGTCGCTTCCAAAAAAATACGGTCCATGGTCGGTTTTATTGGAGCGACCTTCTCGTTCAGCTCGCCAAGCTCGAATGTCTTCCATTCAATCAGCTTGCTCTGATAGCCCGACAAATCAAAAAGAAGCTGGACGTAGCGAAGTGTTCGCTCACTGGAATCTGGTAGGGTAGCGGTTTTCCGATTCAATATTGCATAGGCGTGAACAATTGGCAAATAGTTGCCTGCTTTCAAAGGCTGAAATGCATATTCGTAATGAATGACGATATCAGCAAACACATTATTCGTTGCAGTATCGATCGAAAAATCGCTAGACTGGAACTTCAATCCCGGCTGCCACCTTAGGGTATCCAACTGAGCAATGCATAGGTCAAAGATGAGTAAAAGGAGTAAGGTTGAAAGCGTAGATTTTCTCAGCACGGGCATTTAGATGAGAGATGGAGAGAAGTTGTCTAAATATAATGAAAAGCACCGGAAAGGGCTTTTCCAACAATCTAAAAACAAAAAATGGCCCTAATTTGTCATTAGAGCCATTTGTACCCAGAGCCGGAGTCGAACCGGCACGAGTGTAACCTCATTGGTGTTTGAGACCAACGCGTCTACCGATTCCGCCATCTGGGCATTCTCTTACTTGTTGGGAGTGCAAAAGTAGACAGAAAAAAAGATTAAGCAAGCCCTTGCTGCAAATTTTCGCGAGATTTTCACGATAAAAGACTGTGCCGCCAACTAACCCACTTATTCATAGCGTAATGCCTCGATCGGGTCGAGACGTGAGGCTTTGATGGCCGGATATATACCCGAGAGTACGCCTACCATGACACATATGGTGATTCCAACGCCCATCCAAAGCCAGGGAACTACAAACGAGCTGTTTTCGCTGATGAGGCCGGTGATGGAATTCCCCACTATAATTCCGAGAATCAGGCCGCCTATGCCACCAAGAATGCATACTACAATGGCTTCGATCAGGAATTGCATGCGTATTACACGTGGGGTAGCACCGAGCGACTTGCGGATCCCGATCTCGCGGGTGCGCTCGGTAACGGATACCAGCATGATGTTCATCAATGCGATGGCAGCACCGAGTAACGTGACAGTGCCGATAACGAAGCCACCAACACGAAGGTAGCCGGTGATGCTGGCAAAATCCTTTGCCATAGCGTCGGCGCGGTCGATGGTAAAAGAGTCCTCGTTGCCGAGTTCGTCGTTACGGATGCGGCGCATGATGCCGCGGGCTTCTTCCACGATCATATCGCCGTCGGTCACATTGGGGGCTGAGGCGGTAATGTTATAGGTTAATGTGCGGTTGGCCGCCAGGCCGCGACCGTTTTCAAGCGGGATCAGAATCAGGCGGTCGGAGTTGTTATTCCCACCTAGCGAACCTTTTTTTTGTAATACACCCACCACTTTGTAGCGGCTTCCCATAAATGTGATCTCTTTGTTGATCGGGTCAGCCCGCTCGAAGAGTTTACGCGCGATTTCTTGTCCGAGCACTGCAACATTCAGGGAGTTTTCCAGGTCATTTTTGTCGAGATTACGACCGAGGTCGATTTTATAGCCGTTGATGCCCAGGTACTGGTCGTCGGACCCAACTACATTACTGTTTGGATTGGTCTTTACGCTACGGTAGTTAACCTGTACGGCACCCGCAATGTCGGCGGAAAGCGAAGCGGTCGCCTCGTAGGAAGCTTTGAATTTTTCAGCGAAGGTCTTTGCCTGGCGGTAGGTTACTGCCGGGTATTGTTTGCTGCGGCGTCCGCCCCGACGAAAATCGTCATCATCACGGTTGCGGACGGTAAAAGTGTTGGCCCCGAGATCGGCGAAACTGCTGTTGACCGAGCCCTGGATACCGTCAATGGCAGTGAGGATGCCCACGAGCGAGGTAATGCCAATGGCGATGATCATGGCTGTAAGCACGGTGCGGAGCAGGTTGCTCTGGATCGAACGCAGACCTTCTTCGATATTTTCGCGTATTATCATAGCGGTTCAAAACTGGGGCACCAGAAACAGGGTTTGGTCGTTAGTAATGAAGTTCTAGTTTGAGAAGCTGGTACAGTTTTGTGGTAAATTTCAGATCGTAACCGTTTCTTTCTATATTTATTCTTTACCTGAATGTAAAACTGCGCATGAAAGTCGAAAGAGTCAAACCAGTGATACGCCTGTATATCCCGCTCGTCATTTTTTTGATCGGCTCGTTCAACGCAATGGCGAACCGGCTGCTGATCCCGATGGACGAGACACAAAAAAACCACTTGAAGGCATACGGCATTTCGTACTGGATACTGAAAAATTATGAAATGGAAATGGACTGGCTCCTCAACTACCGGGGCGGCAGTTTTATGGTAGCTTATAATCAGCAGTTTGCTTCGGAAATGACCGTGCGCGGTGTGAGTTTTGAGGTAATTTCCGACGCCACTGCCGGGCAGATACTGAACCAGATCGCCGCACCGGACGTAAATATGGACGCGGTGAAACTGCAAAAAGCGCCGCGAATTGCCGTGTATTCTCCCAAATCTAAGCTTCCGTGGGACGATGCCGTGACTTTGGTGCTTACCTACGCCGAAATTCCCTATGATGTGGTGTACGACGACGAAGTACTGAACAACAAGCTGCCCGAATACGACTGGCTACATTTGCACCATGAGGATTTTACAGGCCAGTTCGGTAAGTTCTTTCAATACAAAGATTATCCCTGGTACCGTGAACAGAAAAAGGAAGCCGAAGAAACCGCTACGAAATTCCAGTTCAACAATGTGCCGCAAATGAAGCTGGCCGTCGCGAAAAGAATCTCTGAATTCGTGACAGGAGGAGGTTATATGTTCGCAATGTGCAATGCGACGGACACTTTTGATATCGCACTCGCTGCCGATGGTGTGGATATTGTAGATGCGATGTATGACGGCACACCCGCCGACCCGACCGCAAATGGCAAGCTGAATTACGACAATGCATTCGCATTCCGCGATTTTAAAACAATACCATATCCTTACGAAATAGAATTTTCGGACATCGACAACCAGCCCGACGAGCGTGGTCTGGTGGAATCGAATGACTTCTTTTCATTGTTCCAGTTTTCTGCCAAATGGGACCCGGTACCCAGCATGCTGACGCAAAATCACCAGGCCATTATCAAAGGCTTCCTGGGACAAACTACCGCATTTAAAAACCGTCTGATCAAACCGGAAGTGATCATCCTGGCAGAGAATAAAAATGCAAAGGAGGCGCGCTACATCCATAGCACACACGGTAAAGGCTTCTTTACTTTCTACGGTGGTCACGATCCCGAGGATTACCAGCATCGCGTAGGTGAGGAACCTACCGATCTGAACCTGCATCCGAACTCCGCAGGTTACCGTTTGATCCTGAACAATATCCTTTTTCCAGCAGCTAAAAAGAAAAAACTTAAAACCTGACCGGAAACTTAACAGCGTTTGAAATCACACCAGCCGTGCGTTATCGCACGGTTTTTTGTTTTTATAAAGTCAGTAAATTGCTGATTTATAGTGTGTTAATAATTGGCACAGATTTCGGATAAATGAAGTGGTATTAGCCATGAATTTTTTCAACATAAAATCTCCAATTAAACCCACATGGATCGTGAAATTGCACCGGAATACGTTACGCAGACCAGGAACCGCCGATGGCTCGTTATCGGGATCATCGTGGTAGTCGTGGCGGTCCTTCTTTATTTTTTCAGACAATCGCTTTCCAGCACGCTTGAAAGTGCCCGTATCAGGACTGGCGTCGTCGAAACCGGCGATGTAGAGAATACCCTTACGGCCTCTGGGGAGATCATACCAGCCTACGAGCAGATCTTCGCCAGTCCCATCCGTGCGAGTATCAAGCGTATCCTGCTGACACCCGGAACACGCGTAAAACCTGGTCAGCCCATTGTAGAACTCGATAAGTCTTTGACCGAAATCGAATTTGAACGTTACGAAGATCAGCTCGAACTAAAAAAGAACGGCATCGATCAGTTACGGATGAAGCTGAATAAGGATTTGTACGATGCCGAGATCAATGACAAGATCAAATCTTTGAATATCAACAAACTAAAAGCTGATTTCGAAGATGCCAAACGTTTGCAAAAGGTCGGCGGTGGTACCGTTGAAGATATTACCCGGGCCGAGAATGCATTAAAGATCTCACAACTTGAAAAGAACCAACTCGAAAATGACCTGAAATACAACCGGGAATCAATGGGGGCCAGTTTGCGCGAAACCGAACTGGGGGCGCAGATTGAAGGCAAGAACTTGCAGGAATTGCAGCATAAGCTCAAAATGGCCGATATCATCGCCGATAGGCCGGGTGTACTAACGTGGGTAAACGAGAATATCGGCTCGTCAGTGAACGAGGGCGAAATGCTGGCCAAAGTGGCCGATCTGGGCAGTTTTCGGGTCGAGGGTAGTTGTTCGGATGTCTATGCCGATCAGGTCAAGGCGGGACTTTCGGCGATTGTGAAGATCAATGAAGTACAATTAAGGGGTGTGATTACGCAGGTAAAGCCAGCGGTGAAGGATGGTGTGATTGGTTTCACCATTCAGCTCGATAATGCGAAGAATGAGTCGCTGCGGCCGAACATGAAGGTGGAGGTGTATGTGGTAACAAGCAAAAGTGCCAAAACGCTCCGCGTGCCAAACGGTCCTGCGTTCAATGGCAAGCGTAAGCAATATGTATATGTGCTGGAAAACGGGAAGGCGCACCGGCGGGAAGTTGAAACCGGTCTTTCCAACTTTGATTTTGTAGAAATCAAAAGTGGCTTGAAACCTGGCGAAAAGGTCATTCTGATCAATATGAATGATTATGAACATCTTGAAGAGCTTACGATCCAATGACCGATATGAGAAAGCTCTTCATCTGTATCTTGATATCGCTCCTGAGCCGGCCTGTTTCGGCGCAAATCCGCAAGCTGACGCTCGAAGAAGTTGTACAGCAGTCCAGAGAGCAATCCATTGCGTCCAAACAAGCTGTGACGCAAAAAAAGACAAATTACTGGCAATATCGGTCCTTCCTGGCAGATTATAAGCCGCAACTTAGCCTGCTGGGCACCGTTCCGGGCTTCACCCGCTCGTATATTGAAGTCGTGCAGCCAGATGGTACGGTGTCATTTCAGCCAGTCTCGAATAACAACTCGATGCTGAACCTTTCGCTGAGCCAGAGCATCGCCATGACCGGTGGTACCATTTATGCGCAACAGCAAATGCAGCGTTTCGACGATTTCCAACGCGATGTGACGCGGTATAATGGTATTCCGTTTGAAATAGGTATCAAACAGCCATTGTTTCAGTTCAACCCCCTGAAATGGGACCGGAAGATCCAGCCATTGAAATACCAGGAAGGAGCCCAGCAGTACATTCAGGCGCTGGAAGAAGTCGCATTGAATGCCACGGGCTTTTACTTTGATTTGCTGGTAGCACAGGTGAATTTGCAGATTGCCGAAAAAAACCGGAGCAACAACGATACCCTGTTTAAAATAGCAGGGCATAAGCTGCAACTCGGTAAAATTTCACAAAACGACCTTTTACAGCTGCAAATGGGGCTGCTTACCGCGCAAAAGGACCTGGCCTCAGCCCAGCAAAGCGCAGCGGTGGCTTCACTGAAACTGAAAATGTATATGGGAATGCGCGACGAACGGGGGCTTGAACTGGGCATTCCCGCCGAAGCGGCGGAATTTGCGATCGATCCGCAAATGGCGCTGGACGAAGCTTTTGCCAATCGGTCGGCCTCGGTTGCATTTCGCAGGCGACTGCTCGAAGCCGAGCGGGACGTGCAACAGGCGAGGAAGGATAATGGCCTGAATGCCACGCTAAACGCGACATTCGGTCTCTCAAATCAGGGCAGCCTCCCACGCGATGTGTACATGAGCCCGCAGGACCGCGAGTTTGTGGAGCTGCAACTGACGTTGCCTATCCTCACCTGGGGCCGCAACAAAGCCAGGACGGAGGTAGCCCGCGCCGCCCAGGAGTTCGCCCAGCAGTCGGTGGAGCAGGATAAGCTTACTTTTGAACAGGAAATTTTCACGCAGGTAACCCTTTTACAAATGCTCCAGAAGCAGGTAAAGCTCACACAAGTAGCAGACGGAATCGCCGCCGACCGTTACCAGATCGCCAAAGAGCGGTTCATCCTCAGCGACCTAAGCGTAACCGACCTCGGCATCGCCACCCAGGAAAAAGACATCGCCCGCCGGGATTACATTCTGGCGCTCAGAGATTACTGGCAGGCATATTACAGTCTGCGGCTGCTGACGCTGTATGATTTTCAGCAGGGGAGGAAGATTAGCTATTGACCGGCGACCATGGACGACAGACCATCGCCTGCGGCTGGCCACGGCCGTCTGCGGTCGTTAACGGCAAACAACTAGTCTCTAAATGACAATAAAAAAGAAACATGGTCCATGGTCTGTCGTCCATGGTCAAAAAACAAAAACGTACAACATACCAGCATGCCATGATCAAATTACAAAACGTCGAAAAAGTTTACCGTACCAGCTCGATTGAGACATTGGCCCTTAACAACATCAATTTGGATGTGAAAAAAGGGGAGTTTGTTTCGATTATGGGGCCGTCGGGTTGTGGAAAGAGTACATTGCTCAACATTATCGGGCTGCTGGATGCGCCTTCCAAAGGACATATCGAGATCGATGGCTCGCCGGTGGAGCGCTATACCGACAAGCATTTAGCCGAACTGCGCAACCGCAAGCTGGGCTTTATTTTTCAGAGCTTTCACCTGATCAATGATCTATCGGTGATAGATAACGTCGAAATTCCACTGCTTTACAGGAATTCGTCCGCGAAGCAACGCCGCGATGCAGCACAGGAGGCTTTGGAAAAAGTGGGATTGAGCAACCGGATGAAGCATTTTCCGAAACAACTTTCCGGCGGCCAAAAGCAACGCGTGGCCATCGCCAGGGCGATCGTCGGCAATCCCGAAATTATCCTCGCCGATGAACCGACGGGTAACCTGGATAGCGCCATGGGCAACGAGATCCTGGGTATCCTGCAAAAACTAAACTCCAACGGCACCACCATCGTCATGGTCACCCACGACGAAGCCATGGCGAAGAAAACGGACCGGTTGATAAGGCTGTTTGATGGGGTGCAGGTTAGTTAATGACCGCCGACGGCCGACCGCTGACCGCCGGCACAAAAGGGAAAAATATGCAATCGTCGGTCGGTCGTCGGCGGTCGGCGGTCTAACAACCAAACGCTAACACATTACCCCCAACGCCATGCTCACCAACTACATCAAAATCGCCTGGAAAGTGTTGCTGCGGCATCCTTTCTATACTTTCATCACGCTGTTCGGGATTACGCTTACGCTGACGGTCCTGATGGTAGTGACTTCTTTTTTAGATCACCTTTTCGGGGCGCATTATCCTGAAACGAACCGCGACCGTTCGCTGTACATTGCGACCATTATTCAAACCGATTCGGCTAACACGACGATGTCGTCGGGACCGGCTTCTTTCGATTTTTTGAAGAAGTATGCCAAAACGCTCAAAACGGCTGAGCGCGTGGCGGTAATGAACAATTTCGGTTTCTCGAATGCCTACGTGAACGGGAAGCGGATCAAACTGAACACGAAATACACCGATGTCGAATTCTGGTCGGTGACCGACTTTGACTTCCTAGAAGGCAAACCTTATGACGAAACAAACCTCCGCAATGCCGACCACGTGGCGGTGATCACCGACGCGCTGCGCGACCAGTATTTTGGGAAGGATACGGAAACCGTTGTGGGCAAGACGATCGATATCGAAAACATCAACTATCGCGTGATCGGCGTAGTGAAAGGCAGCCCGCCGACGAGGGTTTACACTTATTCGGATGTGTATTTTCCTTATACAGCTCCAAAAAGTAATTACGAGGAAAAGGGGATGCGTGGACGCTTCGTGGCCATTGTCCTGGCCAGAAAGCCTGCTGATATTCCTGCCGTACAAGCCGAGTTCGATAGTCACGTCGCACGTATTCCGCGTTCGGATTACGGAGACAATCGTTACAACATCCTGATCGTAAAGGCAGATACCTATTTTGATCATTTCCTGAACACCTTCACACGGAGTGAAAAGGATCGGGTAACGTTCTATGCGATCGTGGGGCTGGTGCTGCTAATGATCATGGGACTGCCTGCTGTGAACCTGGTGAATGTGAACGTAAGCCGGATACTTGAAAGGGCGTCGGAGATCGGGGTAAGGAAAGCATTTGGTGCTCCGTCGAAGGCTCTTTTGTGGCAGTTTATTATTGAAAACATCTTCATCACTTTTATCGGTGGCTCTTTCGCATTGCTGCTCACCTTGATCGTCATTCATTTCATCAATGCCAGTGGCTGGATCGCCTACGCGGATCTCACGATCAACCTGCCTGTGTTCCTGACCAGCATACTGGTGTGCCTGGTTTTCGGACTGTTGTCCGGCGTGCTGCCCGCATTCAGGATGTCCAGGTTGAAGATCGCGGAAGCGCTTAAAGTCTGACCCTCCGTGTTGAAATCCTCATTATAAATCCAGCTTAGCCATGCTACGACATCTTTTTAAATTGATATGGAATAAAAAAGGCACCCATTCTCTCCTAATTATCGAGGTGTGGGCCGCTTTTATGGTACTTTTCGGTGTACTGACGCTCATTGTCTTCAACCTGCGTAATTATCTGCAGCCCATTGGTTTCCAATACGAGAATGTCTGGAACCTGGAACTGGCGACCAATCAGGATACCACCGAGATCGCGGCAAAACTGCAAAGGGCAGTGCAACGGGTAAAATCCTATCCGGAGGTGGTAGCAGCCAGCAGGATGAGCAGCAATACGCCGTTCTCGGCTAATCAGATCGGGAATTCGGTGACTTACAATAAGGTCGATGTAGGCGCTGACTTTTACTATACTGATACAGAGCTCCATAAGGTGCTGGAACTACCGCTCAAAAAAGGCAGATGGTATACTGACGCTGATCTGGTGGGTAAGTTTATCCCGATCGTCATTAACCAGGTCATGGAGGACAAGCTCTTTCAAAATGAATCCGGATTAAACAAAGTCATCAAGCGGGACGACAAGACGATGTACAAAGTGGTCGGCATAGTTGATAAATTCAAGGCAAAAGGGCAGTTTATGTCCAATAACCCCGCATTATTCGAGATGCTGGAAAAGAAGGATCGATGGAATGGGAACATCCTGATCAAAACCAAACCGGGGACGGATGCAAATTTTGAGGCGCAGTTGGTCAAGGACATGGCATTGATGTTGCCGGGTTGGGGTGTAGAGGTGGGTTATCTCAAAGATTCGCGTAAGAACCGAGAGAATTTGACGCTGGTTCCGGTCTTGATATTTCTGATTGTGAGCGGTTTCTTGCTGACGAACGTTGCGCTTGGCCTGTTTGGTGTATTGAATCTGAATATTGCCAAGCGCAAAGGCGAAATAGGCTTGCGTCGTGCCATGGGTGCCACCGAATCGGGCGTAACCGGTCAATTCCTGGGTGAAATATGGGTGCTGGCCACATTCAGCCTTATTATTGGGCTTATTTTTGCCGTCCAGTTCCCGATTATGCATGTTTTTGACCTGGATAAGGAAATATACCTGATAGCGATCTTTGCCGCCGTCGTCGTAATTTATATCATTGTAACACTATGCGCCTGGTTTCCCAGTAAACAAGCCGCGAGAATTCATCCGGCGGTGGCGTTGCATGAGGAGTAGGCAGCCGGAGGCTGCTGACCGCCGACGGCCGACCGCCGAGTGCTGTGGCGGTGACGACCATGGACGATGGACCATAGACCATGAAAATTTCTGACCGTCAATGACCCAATCAAACAACGACAATAACAACATGCGATCGGCGGTCAATGGTCGGCGGTCAAAACACACAAACGTACATTAAACCTGAAAACGCCTCCAATGCTCCTAATCGTAGACGACGACCTTGCCATCCGTACATCCCTCATGCTTCTTTTGAAAAAGGAGGGCTTTGATGTGCGTGGGGTGGGATCGCCGGAGGAAACATTTGAAATACTGAAAACTGTAACGCCGGAACTGGTGCTGCTCGACCTGAATTTTTCAATTGAAACATCGGGAAAAGAGGGGATGCATTTGTTGCAGCGAATCAAGAAGTTCAATGCATCGATTCCGGTCATTCTTATTACGGGTTGGGGAACGATCGATCTGGCGGTTCGGGGAATGAAGGAAGGGGCGGCTGACTTTGTGACAAAGCCCTGGCAGAATGATTACCTCATCCAGTCGATCAGCACGATCCTGAATCTGGCTAAACCGGCTCAGCAGGCGGGAAGCCGTCGAAAGCTGGATCAGCAATATCATTTTGAGAACATCGTCGGAGAAGATGCGAAATTGCTCGATATTCTTGAAACAATTGGCCGCGTTGCGCCTACGGATGCTCCTGTGCTCATCACAGGCGAGAGCGGGACAGGCAAAGAGCTGGTCGCCGAAGCCATCCATTCCAACAGTCGCCGGAAAGTGCGGCCATTTGTAAAGGTGAATTTGGGCGGAATATCTTCGACATTGTTTGAGAGTGAGCTGTTCGGTCACGTCAGAGGCGCTTTTACCGACGCCAAGACCGACCGGATCGGCCGTTTTGAAATGGCACACCGGGGTACGATCTTTCTGGACGAAATAGGGGAGCTCGACTTGTCGAGCCAGGTGAAGCTCCTGCGTGTGTTGCAGGAACGAACATTTGAGCCATTAGGTAGCAGCAAAAGCAGGACGGTGGACGTGCGGGTCATATGCGCTACGAACAGGAATCTGGAAGAAATGGTAGCCCAGGGCGCATTCCGCGAAGATTTGTATTATCGCATTAACCTCATCACAGTAAAGTTGCCGGGATTGCGCGAGCGGCCGGATGATATTCCGCTGCTGTCTTCTTTTTTCGCAGATAATCTCAAAGTCATTTACAACAGGCCTGAGCTGAAAATTAGCAATGCGGCTTTGAAATGGTTGAAAATGCTGCCGTTGCAAGGCAATATCCGTCAGCTGAAAAACCTTGTCGAACGCACGGTTTTGCTGGCACCGAACAATGTATTGGATATTGAGGATTTTCAACGGAACCTGCATGCGGGCAATGCAGCGCCGACGCAGAAAAACGTACCCGAGGTGGGCAGTATCACGCTGGATGAAATGGAATATCAGATGATCGTGCGGGCCATGCAGCACCATCAGAACAAGGTCAGCAAGGTGGCCCGCTCGCTTGGGATAACCCGTTTTGCATTGTACCGGCGGTTGGAAAAATACGGAATATCGTTTGATTCCGAGGAAGTATGAGCATATCCACGAAAACGAAATACATTACCTATATCACAATTCTGCACCTGGTGCTGATTCTGCTCGTTTACAAGCTGCTTTTTGAAAACAAGGCGCTTTTCATCGCCTCGGAAGTGTTTTTGCTGTTGTCGGCTAGTGCGTCCATCGTTCTCTACAACAATTTTATGCAACCTATCCAATTTGTGAAGTCCGGAATCGAGGCTATTAAGGACAAAGACTTTTCCATCAAATTTGTCCCAACGGGCAAAGGGGAAGTCGACGTGCTGATAGAGGTCTACAACATGATGATCGACCAGTTGCGCGAAGAACGCATTAAGCTGAACGAGCAGCATTTTTTTCTGGAAAAACTCATCGAAGCCTCGCCTATATCTATCATTATCCTGGATTACGACGATCGCGTAGACTCGTTGAATAGCAAAGCCAAAGGTCAGTTTGAACGGAATGGCACCGAACTGACAGGCAAAAAGCTGGAAGAAACCGGCTTGCCGCTGCTTACGGAACTAGTTGGCATACAGGATGGAGAGTCAAGGATGATCAAAACCAACAGCATTGCCACCTTCAAAGCGCAGCGCTCGCATTTTATGGACCGCGGTTTCCGAAGGTCTTTCCTCATGATTGAAGAATTGACGAACGAGATCCTGGAATCGGAAAAGAATGCCTATGGAAAAGTGATCAGGATGATGGCGCACGAAGTAAATAATACGCTGGGCGCCACCGATTCGATATTGCAGACAACGAACCACCTGCTGCCCGACACCGATTATCGTGATATTAAGGATGCATTGCACGTAGCTTCTGAGCGAAATCAGCAACTCACCCGTTTTATGAGGAATTTTGCGGATGTGGTGCGGCTACCTGCACCCGCTTTTGAAAGGACGGATATGGGAATGCTGACAAGGGATGTCGCCGTTTTTATGCAGAATGCGGCATCAGTTCGAAACATTCGTGTTCAAAGCAAGGCGGAAGAAGGTGTTTTCTGGAATGCGGACAAAGGGCAGATGGAGCAGGTTTTGATCAATGTCATCAAAAATGCGATCGAGGCGTGTGAAAGCGGACAGGAGGTGCAAATTGTAACGATGCAGGACCATATATTGATTCGTAACAATGGAAAACCTATCGACTCGGAAGTGAGTACGAAGTTATTCAACCCCTTTTTCAGCACCAAGCGCGACGGGCAGGGAATCGGTCTTACATTGACCCGCGAAATACTCGGCAACCACGGCTTTGTGTTCGCATTGGAAACCGGTCACGACGGCTGGACCGAGTTCAGGATAGAGAAATCTCAATAGTTAAGCTTTGCGAATGCCTATTGCAAATGCTCTGGCCGGATTATCGACCATTAACGTATGAATATCCGCATCGGTAAAACCATTGTTTTTCAATGCTGGGATCAGCTTGTCGGAAATCGCCGTAAAGCCACGAAATTCCCCTCCGTCAGGTTCGCCGGGCCGGTACCAGCCCGCGTCCTGGGAAATGAGGACTTGTTTCAAATGGTTTTTATTTTTGAGAGAAGCGATCAGATCTACGTGTTTGGCGATATTGTCGGTATTTACACCGTCGAGGCTGATCCAGCAACCGCTTTTGGCCAAATCTTCCATTTCTTCTGCGCTTCCGCTCGCATGTACCCACACGAATGCGGACGGATGCACGCCCGATTTCTTCAGTATCTCAATTTCTTCCCGGGCGGGCAATGCGGGGCCGGTGTGAGAGCATATAGTGAGCCCCGTCTTCAAGTGCGTCAGCGCCGCAGCTTTGATGAGTTTTTGATGCAATTCCGACAGCTTGCCGTTATTGACACCTGTTTTGATAAAACCAGGACGAATGTTTGTGCCCTCAATCCCGTTTTCAAACTCCTTAATCCAGCGCACCGAAAGCTGTTCTGCCGTTTCAGTAAATGCCCATTTGGGTAAATACTTATTGTCGGAAGCGCCGTAATAACCGGTGTTCGTCAGAATATTTAAGCCTGACTGTTCTGATAGTTTTTTGAGTAAAACTACATCCCGCCCGATGAATGCCGGCGTGCATTCGACTAATGTTTTAATGCCCCGCGTTTTAATTTCCAGCAAGTAAGGCAGGACTTTGCGGATCACATCTTCGTGCTTCCAGCGGTCAAAAGAAATTTTATCCGCGCCGATGAAATCAACCAGGACGTGTTCGTGAATTAATGCGGTACCAAGTTCAGAGACGGCTATTTTGCCTTTTACTGAGTAGGTATAGGGTGGTTCAGCCGCGTTGACGTGACCGATGAGTGGCGTTGCGCCCAGGATTGCCAGGAATTGTCTGCGGGAGATGTCATTTATCATAAGAGCCTCTTTGGTTTTACAAAAAAGCATGAATAAAGGCAATCTCCTTTACTCAATCAATATAAACGGCGTAGGGCTAAATGAGATCACGAATATCAGAAAAGCTACCACGCCCAATATTATTCGTGGGGTGTCGAGTGGAGTATTATCCGCCGTATCCGGGTGACGAATGCCAAGGAAACGGCCCAGGATCAGTACAAATGGCAGCAAATTGACCGAGCCATTCCAATCCGGACGGACGTAGCAAACGGCGAATTGCCCCACGACGATCAGCAGGCTGATCATTAGGGCATTCGACGAATTATCGAATGCGCGTTTGAAACAGATGTAGAGGAAGTAAATGTAAATGGCCAGATAAAGCAACTGCTCGTAGAACATTGCGTCGCTGCCGGTGGCAAAGGATTCGGTGCGGAAAAGACCCAGACCCGCGTAAAAAGCAAAAATGCCGAACAGGATGGGAGCCACTACATCGAAACGTTTTTTGCCGATCATCCCATAAAGAATGTGGCCGCCATCGAGTTGACCGATGGGAATCAGGTTCAATGAAGTGAAAAACAACGCCAGGTATCCCGCAAATAGGTAAGGATAGTGGAACATCTCGTAAGCGTGTGGTAAACGTGCTGGATCTGCTACATAGTTTTTGAAAAACCAGAACAGGATATTATCCCCAAGCATAAGGTTACCAGCAGGGTTTTCGTAAACAAATTGAGGATAGTTGAGCCCGAAACGCGCGTACTCGGGGTGAATATTGAAAATGTATTCCGGCGGAGGTAAATGAGTAAATCCATACCACAAAACAACCAATGCGGCAACGAAGCCGGCCAATGGTCCCGCAATGCCGATATCAAAGAACTTTAAGCGCGAGGGGACCACCTCTTTAATCCTGATAAATGCACCGAGCGTCCCGATACTTTGTGAAATGCCAAACCAAAACGGAATGTAGTACGGCAGCGTCACTTTAATTTTATGCGCCTTGGCTACAAAATAATGCCCAAACTCATGAATGGTGAGAATGAGCAGGAAAGGTATAGAAAATTGCAAACCCTGCACAAATTCCACCCAGCCCATTGGCTTGTTGGAAGCAGGCATTTGCTGGCCTTCCTGTTTGCCGATCAGGAAAAAGAAAAAATCGTAAACAAAGCCAAATATGTTTCCAAACATCCACTCTGCACCCGCCATCGTCGTGGTGATGATGGTAATGATAAAAAGTGCTGCCTGGATGATGTGGGTTTTTGTGTTAGACTGCATAGTCTTTAAGGTATTCCAGAATGGTAACCGGCTTTTGAACGTGGATGGTATCGATGCCTAACTGCGCCGCGCCGCGGATATTGTCCGCATTGTCGTCGAGAAAAAGCGTTTCTTCTGCTTTCAGACCGGCGCGGTCGAGTACATCCTGGTAAATGCGGATATCCGGCTTCATCAGGCCCATTTCATAGGAAAGAAAAACGATTTCGAACAGATCTTCGAGCTTTTCCACGCCCGTCGAGGCTTCAAGGATTTTGTTGACCTGCGTAATGTGAATGGAACTGGTATTGCTGAGCAGGAAAATGCGGTATTTGGTAGCCAGCTTTCTCAGCAACTCCACACGCGCAGGCGGCAGATCGAGTAGCAGGCTGTTCCAGGCGGTATCGATGGCCTCATCCGACAGATCAGGGAAATTCAGAATTTCGCGCACGTAATTCCGGAAAGTAGCCTCATCCAGCAAACCGGTTTCGAACTGGCGAAAAAGTTCGTTCTCCTTGAAAATGGTGAGGATCTCACTTTGTTCCCGCCCGCTCAGATCGGCAAATGATTTGGAGGCAATGGGAACGTCGATGTTGAGGATCACGTCACCGAGATCGAAAATGATATTCTTGATTTTATCGTTTTTCATGGATATTGTTATGCTTCGACAACCACGCCCATTGAACAGAATTTCTCGATACGTTGATCGATCCGGTCCTGGTTTTCGATAGCAGACAGCTCGGATATGTTTTCAAGGATAACCCTTTTCAGCTCATCGGCCATCCACTTATGGTCGAGGTGGGCGCCACCAAGCGGTTCTGAGATAATGCCGTCCACGAGTTTGTAGTTGGTCATATCCTTTGCCGTAATTTTCATCGCCTCGGCAGCCTGCTCCTTGAAATCCCAGCTTCGCCAAAGGATCGCCGAGCAGTTTTCAGGGGAAATTACAGAGTACCAGGTGTTTTCAAGCATCAGCACGCGATCGCCAATGGCGATACCCAATGCACCGCCGGAAGCACCTTCTCCGATCACGATGCAGATCACAGGCACTTTCAGCATAAACATCTCTTTCAGGTTGCGCGCGATAGCCTCGCCTTGCCCACGTTCTTCGGCCTCCATGCCGGGGAATGCGCCCGGTGTGTCGATCAGCGTCACAATCGGCTTGTTGAACTTCTCGGCAAGTTTCATCAGCCGTAATGCCTTGCGGTAACCTTCTGGATTGGGCATACCGAAGTTGCGGTGCTGGCGCTGCTTGGTGTTACGTCCTTTTTGCTGTCCGATAAGCATGAATGACTGTCCGCCGACGTTTGCCAGGCCACCGATAATAGCCGGATCATCACGCACCTGGCGGTCGCCGTGCAGTTCGATGAATTCGTCGCAGATCAGTTCGATATAGTCAAGCGTGTAGGGACGGTCGGGGTGGCGGGAGAGCTGCACACGCTGCCAGCGCGTGAGGTTTTCAAATATTTCTTTTCGAAGGTTGGTGATGTTGCCTTCCAGCAACGCAATGGCGTCAGAAAAATCTACATTGTTTTCTTGCGCCAATGCTTTCATTTCTTCGAGCTTGCGTTCGAGCTCGGCCATAGGCTTTTCAAAATCCAGGTATGTTCTCATAATTCAGGTTCTGGTGATTAGTGGGCGAAATCAGAAGCGGTCAGAGTTCGTAGGTCATGCCTCTTAACGGTGTTTCCACCGAATGATAGCCAATTTCTTGAATTTTACTTTGGAGTTCGGCCATGCTTTGCTGCTCTCCGTGGACGAGGAAAACGCGTTTGAGTTTTTCCGGGTCCTGCATTTTTACAAATTGAATTAAGTCGTTTTGGTCTCCATGGCCGCTAAATACGTCAATTTTTTCAACATTAGCCAAGACCGGGTATTGCTTTCCGCGAATCGAGATCGTATCCTGTCCGTTCAAAAGCCGCCAGCCCAGCGTCCCTTCCGATGCGTAACCGATCATCAGGATCGTCGCATAAGGATTGCCGATATTAGCCTCCACATGTGCCTCAACGCGCCCTCCCTGCACCATTCCGGATGAAGAAATGATGATGCAAGGCTCGTTATAATTAGAAACCGCCCGGCTCGCATCGGAGCTTTCGAGGTAGATCAGGTTTTCGAAGTCGAACAGCATGTCGTTGTCGTCCTGAAAGGCCCGCGCCTCTTTATTCAGCATGCGCACGTGTTTTTGGTAAACCTTGGTGCTGCTGTGTGCTAATGGGCTGTCGGAAAAGACCTTAATAAACGGGAACGAACGGTCGAGGTAGAGTTTGTTGAGGGTATACAGCAACGCCTGCGTCCGTCCGACACTAAAAGAAGGGATAATGAGCCTACCGGGAATGTCTATGCAAGTGCGTTTGATCACATCGGCGAGCGTTTCCACCGTTCCACCCCGATCTTCGTGCAGACGGTTTCCGTAAGTCGATTCGCAGATCAGGTAATCCACCTGCGGGATTTCCTGCGGATCTATGAGCAGGGGATAGTTTCTGCGACCGATATCCCCCGAGAAGCCGAGCCGTTTTTTCTCTCCGTTTTCATACACTTCCAACACAATATGCGCTGCGCCCAGTAAATGGCCGGCGGCATAGTAGATAACAGTTACGTTATCGGCAATCCGGTAACGCTGTCCGAAAGCCACAGGCACGAAGTTGTCCATTGCCTCGATCACATGCTTTTCAACATAATAATCCATTGGAACTTCACGCTTTTTCTTGCCTTTCTTTTTGGAGTTAATGCGGGAATTGAGGCGTTTCTGGTGCAGATTGGCCGCGTCTTTCAGTAAAAGCGACGTCAACGCCATCGTAGGCTCCGTGCAAACCACCCGTCCCTCAAAACCTTCCTTATAAAGATTAGGAATATTGCCGGAATGGTCGATGTGGGCGTGTGTGAGCAGTACGGTGTTGATCAGGCTCGGTTCAAACGGAAACACGCTTTTTTGTTGTTCGTATCGTGTTTTCTTCCCGATCTCATCCAGGTCAAAATCGGAGCCGCAGTCGATCAGGATGCGGTAGTCGTCCGTTTCTAGTAGGAACATACTACCTGTGACCTGCTGCGATGCCCCCCAAAATGTCAATTTCATATAAATAGTATGGGGTGAAAGCTATATTGGTATTTTTCGTCTGGCGGAAAAACCAATATCACTATTGTATCTTTTCTTTGTAAACTACTAATCGATTGCCTAATATCTTACAAAAGTACCAAAAAACAGCCTGAGAAACGGACATTAGTTACTAGATTAGACAAAGCGGCCTGAATTTCGCGTCTGCTAATATATGATATGATGAGAGCAACCCTTCTTTTTATTTGCATTCTAATGACAGTCCGTGCCTTCGCGCAATCGATCGATAGTGCGAGGCTTATCCGTTTCAGCGATGCGGTGCTGGAATTACAAAACAGCGAGTTTATGAGAAGCGGTTCTTTGGCTGTGAGTGTCAAGGCTGTAAAAGAAGGTACCCATGTATTTGCGCTGAATCAGGAACGGTCGTTGCCCTCTGCGTCTATATTAAAGCTTGTTTCGACTTCCACAGTGCTCGCGCTTTTCGGCGGAGATTTCAGGTTCCAGACTTTTCTCGAGTACGACGGCATGCTTCGAGGCGATACACTCGCGGGCAATTTGTACATTCATGGCACCGGCGATCCGTCCCTGGGAAGTGACCGGTTTAAAGGTTATCCAGCGGCCCCTGAAATGATCAGCCGGTGGGTAGCGGCCGTAAAGAAGTCCGGGATTAAATACATAAAAGGGAAAGTTCTCGCGGATGCCTCATTTTTCGACAAGGAAGCCGTCGCCAGCACCTGGATCTGGGGGGATATTGGTAACTATTACGGAGCGGGAGTTCAGGGACTCAATTTTAATGAAAACTTGTACCGCGTTAAATTCAAACCGGGTGTGGATGTCGGTGATCCAACGACCGTCATTGGCACCGAACCGGCGATTCCCTATTTATCATTTACCAATCAGGTCACCACGGGCGAACGCGGCTCCGGTGATAAAACGATCATTTATAGCAGCCCATTGGGTAACAATGTGTTGCTTACCGGTACGGTGCCGGCAGGAAATCCTGTTTTTACGGTCAAAGGCTCCATTCCCGATCCCGCCTGGTATGCAGCTTATGCTTTGAAGAATGCATTATCTGGCAATGGCGTAGTGGTGGCGGAAGCCGAGCAACTTGCGTTGAGCCAGTATTTAATTACTCCCAATCCTAAAAAGATCATCGACGAATATAAGTCGCCGCCACTGAGGGAACTTTGCCAGCAAACCAATTTCTGGAGCATTAACCTCTTTGCAGATGCATTCTTCAAACAATCGGGTAAGCGGCTTTCCGGCAAGTCCGGTTTTGATGATGCCGCAACGGCCATTACAGGCTACTGGTCGGGAAGGGGAGCGGATCTGAGGGGTTTTTATATTAAAGATGGCAGCGGCCTTTCACCGTCTGGCTCGATTACTACGGGCAATCTTACTGACATAATGAACCTCGCTTATAAGGATGCCAGTTTTAAAGACCTCTATCAAAGCATTGCGATTCTTGGGCAGAATGGCACCGTTCGTAACCTTGGAAAGGGCACACGCGCTGCGGGTAATGTGCATGCGAAGAGCGGTTCTATCGAAGGCACCCGGGCGTTTGCGGGTTACGTGAATGCAAAATCGGGAGCCTTGTTGAGCTTTACAATCATCGCGCACAAATATGTGCCAGGAAGCAATCGGGTAATTTCCGATTCGCTGGTGAAGTTGATGACCTTGATGGCGGAGTTGTAATGCATTAAGATGGAAAGTCCAGAATAGCGACAATATATGAATGTCTGAGCGAACCTGGCCGCAGGGCGGTCGAAGCCTAGCCATACCGCAATCGCGCAAAAGGCATCACGCAACTACTTTCTACCGCTCTGCGGCGCGGTTCGCTCAGACTGACATTATCGTTTTACATCTGAATCAACCTATTACTGCACAACCTTCTCAATCACCAAATTATGATTGGTATAAATGCAAAGATCAGCCGCAATAGTTAATCCTTCACGCACCATCTCTTCCGCGGAAAGATGACCTGCATGCTTTTTCAACGCTTGGGCCGCCGATAATGCGAAGTTTCCACCCGAGCCGATCGACGCAATGCCATTTTCAGGTTCCAGAACATCTCCTGTACCCGAGATGACGAGTATTTCGTCTTTATTAGCAGTGATCATCATCGCTTCCAGCTTGCGCAGGTAACGGTCCGTACGCCAGTCTTTTGCGAGTTCAATGGCTGCGCGTTTCATATTTCCGCCATAGCCATTCAGCTTTTCTTCGAAGCGGTCGAGCAGGGTGAAAGCATCGGCGGTAGAGCCGGCAAAACCGACGAGGATCTTGCCACCCTGGAGCGTACGGATTTTCTTGACATTACTTTTGGCGACCGTATTGCCCATCGTAGCCTGGCCATCCGCACCCAGCGCGACAGTGCCGTTATGAACCACACCAAGGACGGTGGTAGCGTGTATTTTCTCCATATTAATGTTTAGTAACTCAATGTTATTTGGCAAAGCACTTAAACCGCCTCTGAAAACAAAAGTGCCAGACCTTGCGGGCCTGACACTTTTTCATGCATTTGTATTTTTTGATTAAACCAACATGCTCATCGGCTCTTCCAACAGTTTCTTCACTGTCAAAAGGAACTGGGCTGCGGTTGCGCCATCTACCACACGGTGATCTGCGGAAAGCGTTACTTTCATGATGTTGGTTGGATAAACCGTTCCATCCTCTTTGAAAGCTGCTACTTTCTTGATCGTACCGATTGCCAGGATACATGAATCCGGCGGGTTAATGATCGCCGTAAATTCATCTACACCAAACATACCGAGGTTTGATATCGAGAATGTGTTGCCTTCCCAGTCTTTCGGTTGCAACTTTTTATCTTTCGCTTTGCCCGCCAGGTCTTTTACTTCACCCGAAATGGTCGAAAGCGTTTTCTTGTCGGCATCACGGATCACTGGCACGAGGAGACCTTCGTCTACTGCTACGGCCACACCGATGTTGACATAATTGTATTTTCTGATCTTATCGCCGAGCCAAGCTGAGTTTACAGCAGGGTGTTGTTTCAATGCAATTGCGCAGGCCTTGATCACCATGTCGTTGAATGAAATCTTGGCAGTAGCCACTTCGTTCAACTGCGGACGCAACGCCATTGCCTTGTCCATTGTGATTTCCATCGTCACAAAGAAGTGTGGCGCTGTGAACAAGCTTTCGCTTAGGCGGCGCGCGATGGTTTTGCGCATTTGCGAGATTGGCGTATCGGTGAAATCTCCAGTCGCAGGTGCCGCAGGAGCCGCTTCTGCCTTGGCAGCAGGTGCAGATTGTGCAGCGGGAGCAGCCGAAGGGGCTAACTGCGCGGAAGCCTCGCTTTTAGCAGAAGGTTTGAACTCGTCCACATCGCGTTTTACGATACGTCCGTTGTCACCGCTTCCCGCCACTTCGCTCAGATTAATGCCTTTTTCGTCGGCCAGGCGTTTTGCCAATGGCGATGCTTTTACACGTTCACCGGAATCAGCCTGGGAAACGGTTTTTTCTGAACCATTCACTTGTGCAGGAGCTGTTTCCGACTGGGCGGGTGCAGCGGTTTCGGCAGGGGCTTCGCCGTTTTCACGAGCCAGCAATGCTTCAACATTTGAACCTTCTTCACCAATAACCGCGATAATGCCATCTACGGGTACTGCTTCGCCTTCTTTGATACCAATGTAAAGAAGGGTACCGTCTTCATATGCTTCCAGTTCCATCGTAGCCTTGTCTGTCTCGACTTCGGCCAGGATATCACCAGATTTTACTTTATCGCCTACTTTTTTCTGCCATGAAACCAGCGTTCCTTCTTCCATGGTGTCGCTCATTTTCGGCATGCGCACCACCGCGGCATTAATTTTCTCGGTAGAAGCGGCAGGTTTAGCAGCGGGAGCGGCAGGAGCAGAGTCTGCTTTGATGGTCTCTACGGCAGGTGCTTCTGTTTTAACCTCTTCTTTGGCAGGAGCAGCTTCCGCTGGTGTTCCGTTTCCGTTGCTGGCACCTTCGAGCAGGGATTGGTAATCTTCACCTTCCGAGCCAACGATCGCCATAATACCATCGATGGGGACAGCGTCGCCTTTATTAACGCCGATGTAGAGAAGGGTACCGTCGTAATAAGATTCCAGGTCCATAGTTGCTTTGTCGGTTTCCACCTCAGCAATCACTTCACCGGATTTAATTTTATCGCCTACTTTTTTGTGCCATTCCGCGATAACACCTTCTTCCATGGTGTCGCTCATTTTGGGCATACGAATTACTTCTGCCATATCGCTTGTTAAGGTATTTTTAGTTCTTGGTCGAAATTGAGATTTCAGTCAAAATTACAATAAAAGGTGAATAGGAGAGATTTTTCATATCATAAAATTGCCCCCCTCGAGGGCGTCCTCTGATTTTTGCAAAACAATCACCTGGGTAGGGCTTGATAATCAGTCTTATATGGACAAACGGCGGCCTTTGGATAGTTAATGGAATGTAGACGGCGGTATTGAGCACCTTGTTTAGCACTTGCCGGTAATATATGAATGATCGGCCAAAAGATGTGAATTAAGCCACTCGCGTGCCGATTCATCTGTTTTTGCGTGTGAGAGCCGAATAGTCCGGAAAAAACTGATGGCCACCCGAACGCGTTTACGGAAGGTATAAGAGGTTTCCCGGCGCTCATTTTTCGGGCGTTCCACATCAATGCCGGTGCATCTGAGCCCTGATTTGGAGATAAGGCCAATGAGATAAGGGGACTGGTTCAGATAGCCGAGAAACTGCCTGGCCGCGTCTTTCCGGACTAGCATAAAGAGGCCGGCGTTTATCGGAATCCGCCGTTTGGAGATGAGATGAACCATCCCCTTAAAAAAAAATGAAGTGGCCAGCCTTCCGGGCGACTCATAATGACCCTGCCGTTTGGCAAAAACAACGTCTGTTCCCGGGCCCAATGCCCGGACCAGTCGTGGCAGGTTTTCAGGTTCGTCTTGCAGGTCGGCGTCCATGGTAGCGATGATTTCGCCTTGGGCAAATGCCATGCCTGCAATCAATGCGGCGCTCTGGCCAACATTCTTTTTCAGGTCGACAATATGGAAGGGAATGGTGTGCGTTAGTGCCCGAAGTATCGAAAGGGAATGGTCAGGAGAGGCGTCGTTGACGTAGACGATCTCATAAGCATTATCCGAGTTCGCAGCCATCAGGCCTATTCGCTCGTGAAGCGTTTGGAGCGTGGCGGCACTTTTATATACGGGAACGACAATGCTGATCATTAATAACCCTTATCATAATTAACAATATTGACCAGCGCCTCGCCGCGGAGATACCGACCCAGATTTTCTTCGAAGAGCTGCTGCCATTTATAAACCGGGCCTTCGAGGCTTCTTCCCACATGCGGGCTCACCACAATGTTCGGCTCTTTCCACATTCGATGTGAAGCAGGAAGCGGTTCCTGTTCGAAAACATCGAGCGCCGCGCCTGCGAGCCGCCCGGTGTGCACCATTTCCCAAAGCACTGCGTCATCGAGCGTACCGCCTCTTCCGATATTGACAACGAAAGCCGAAGCCGGTAACAGATCGAGTATTTGCCGGTTTACGAAATGATTTGTTTCAGGAGTTTTTGGAAGGCAGATGATCAATGCATCGGTTTGCTGTAACTGTGTTTTCCAGGTATGGTGTCCGAAAACGGTGATATTGCCTTCCGTGGAATCGTCGGAATGGTTTCTTACAGCCGAAACATCGGCACCCATTGCAGACACCAGTCGCGCTATTTCTTTGGCCAGGCTACCCCAGCCAAGAATCAGGCAACGGCTCCCATGTAGGGTGCGAAGCCTGTGGCGCTTCCAGCGGGTTTCGTTTTGCTCATCCCGGAGCAGGTGGATCTGACGGAAAAGCGTGAGCAGAAGCGTAATGGTATGCTCTGCCAACTCGGCATCATAGACGCCCCTGGCGCAAGTGAGTATTACATTTTTGTCTATCAGCAGCTTTTTTTCAGTCAGGATCAGATCGACGCCCACCGAATTGGACTGCATCCATCGAAGCCTCTTGGCGAATGGAAGACTTTGAATAAAATAGCGGTTGCCAAGCACAATTTCCGCATCAGCGATCAGCTTCTTTGCTTCCTCCTCCGAATGCGCGACGACCATGTGGCGACCGGCTGCTATTTGTTTTAATCGATCTAAATGTGCCTCCACCGGCTCGTACATCAGCAGGATCATATGTGGGCCGGATTGGTGGTCCAGCTATCCACGAGCTGCCGGAACTTTTGATAATCCGCAGCTACTTCTTCGCCCGACCGTCTCGCGGCCGCATCATAGGATTCGCGGATGTGGTGAACCATGTGTTCCATGCTGTGTTGCGCATGGTCCCTGATGAAAGTTCGTCGGAGAAAACTAAAATCAATGCCGAGCCGTGCGTATTCATTGATCAGATACTTGCTGGCGATAGGCATACCGCTGGGTGGGTAAGTAACGCCACCTGCACCGAGCGGTACTTTAAAATGCTGGCGGACATTTACCGCCGTGTCGTTCATCAACGGCACAAATATGTTTTTGCTGTTTTGCTGAATATGGAGGTCGTTCAACCCAATGTAGGCCCGACGAAGTGCGAGCTGGCTCAGCTCGCTCATGCATTCAAGTGCCGAAGCGGTTTCGATCAAAATGCTGAAACCTGTACGGCCTGCGATCATATCAAATGTCCGACGGGCTTCGTCGACGTTGCGGACCATAGGCAGGAAAATTTCGTCCGCGCCTGCCTGCAATGCCATTTCAACTTCTTTTAAGGTATGTTCACCGGAAAACCCGTTGATCCTGCATATCAGCTTTCCTTCTGGCGTGACGTCCCGAACACGGCACAGATCGTCATAAGTATCAAAGTTGATCTGCGTGTCGAAATTTTCCTGCCGCAGTTTCTTGCCCTGGTTTTCCCAATCTACGATGATTCCGTCCACACCGGCAGAAACGGCTTTCTTGACCACTGCCGGGTCCGTAGTGAACAGGAATAGCTGGAAATGGTCTGTTTGGCGTAAAAGTTGGCTCACAAGTCTCTGGTTTTACGTGCGACGATCAGGCAACTGGTACCAAAAGGTATCCGGGATTTACTTCGAATGGCTTTGGCTTCCCAACTCAGCAACTTCCGCAAGATGCGCGCTGTGCCGGGACGTCCCACCATATGCTCGTTCCGTTTTTTTTCAGGGGTGTTATTCTTTTTGATCCCAAACTTCTCGGGCAAAACGCGGGCGAACCACATTGGCACCCACACCAGCGAGAAGAAGTAAGTTTTATAGGTGACCTCAAAGCCTGTCTTTGTCAGCAAATCGGTAAGCTGGCCTAATGTATATCTTCGGAAATGCCCCAGCTGCACGTCATTTTCAGACCAGAGGCTACTGAAAGCAGGCACTGTCAGCATAATTTGTCCATTTGGCACCAGCAAGGAATTAACATTTTCCAGAAAAGCCCTGTCATTTTTAATGTGCTCCATTACATCGAAAAATCCGGCTGCCGGAGCCGTTCCGGTCGCCTGTTTTACATAATCTTCCAGTGTGCTCTGAATGGTCGACCTGATGCCCCGCCTCTTCGCATTCTCGATGCCACTCAGGTAAGGTTCTACCAGTGTGACGTCATAACCTGCGTTTTGCATAGCCAGAGCGGTAATGCCGTTTCCGCCGCCAATGTCCAAAAAATCCTTCGGGAAATGGTTGGCCTTCATGGCTTCTATGAGGCATTCGTTCCGATGCTGATACCAGAATGAAATGTCCTCCATGTCAAAACACACCGAATTGCCGTCGTCGGGATATGAAACGATCCAGTTTTCCCTGTTGTCTCCCATTATTGTTTTTCTCCCGTGATGATTTGGAATGGTAAAAAAGTATTCAGGCCTGGGACTTTTTCAAGTATCGGTTCGCTTTTTTGGCCGAAAGGGGTGTTGGACAAAAATGGCGGATAAAAGCCGAATCTTTTGATTTTTAAATTCTTCCACCCGGCATATTCCATCGCATCATACAACTTCGTTTTCGTCATATCGGCCACGCCTTTGTCGCCTTCCCACGACATGCCCGGTGTAAATGCTATCTGTAAATAATAGAGCGGGTTATAAGCATTAGGTTCAAGAAAAACCAGTTTTGCACCTGGCTTCGCGATCCGGTACATGGCCTGAAAGCATGCATGGAGGCTGTGAAAGTGATGCAATGCCATAAAACCCATGACGACATCGAACTGCTCATTCAGCTCCTCAGGGGCATCCAGGATGTCTGCGGCATGCAGTTTTACTGGAAATCTGTTGTCATTATAAATAAGAAGTTGTTGCAAAAGAAATGGCGACAGATCGAGCCCTTCCACTTTGTAACCCTGCGAAAGGAAACTGAGCGTATATTTTCCCATCCCGCAAGCCACGTCGATAATCCGGTCGGTCTTTTTGATGCCGGCAAAATCGATAACCTCCTTCACATGCCTGCGCACATAAGGCGACGAAACCGGTATCATCGTCTGCTTGATCTTTTGCCCGAAATAGTCGAGCTGCTGATTGTTGTGAAACTTGATGTTCGAAACGACAATGCTCATAGGAAGGGGCTGGTTCTTACGGCATTGAATATAAAGGAAAATGTGTCGCAGTGCAACTAATTTATACTACTACTTTTTAACCGTACGGCATAGTTATATCACTGGTATACGTCACTGGCCTTGAATGACTTCGTACAAATTGACGCGCCATAATGCGGAACTGAAAATGGCCAGTTTCCGCAATCCGGATTTTTCCGGGCTTTCGATGTTTTCAGCGGACAGAATATAGTCGCAATGCAAATTCAGTAAAGCCTGGTGCGAAAGCGCGATCGGCCTGCTGGCAGGAGCCATACGGCGGGTCATATGTGTTTCAAAATAGGGGAGCTGCTGGTCGTACACGATCAGGCACTGGCTACCCCAGAAATCGAAAAAGCCCCGGTTTGTTTCATTTTTTGAAAGTTCTTCCGAAATGATCGCCCTGAATTTGTGTTTGTAGGAAAGCGGATAGTTGCTCGAATAGCCATCGATAGTTCGGAAACCGTTGTACTGGGCAATGGCCGGCGGAATACCGATACTCGCTACACGATAGGATTGCACCGGTTCCGGTATGCTCGCCTTGATGCTGCTGAACATTCGTTCGGCATAATAATCTTCGTAGGTGAAAATGTAGTGGTAAGGGACAATGGTTACGAATTTCTTGACGAAACGCTCGTAGTAAGTCGGTTGATAGGCAAAACAAAGTACCAGTTGCAGGGCAGCAATAATACCGACGGCCCGGTTGCGATACACAGCTGGAATAAGCAATATCGCCTGTGCAGCAGCAACATGCCACAAAAGTTGAAGGAAAATATGAAACCTTTCGAGGCTGAACATCCGTAGCAAATCCGACTCGTTCCGAAGGTTTACGATAGGCCCCCAATGTAAAATGCCTATGTACAGGCAAATCAACACAATAGCCGTTAACGTAAATGTCAGTGCAGAGGGCAGCCTTTTATTTCGGAAGAGATAAACACTATAAACCCCACATACGAAAGGCAGTAGCACGAAAGTGTGAAGCGACAATGCTACATCGATATTACCCAGCAAAAAATACCTTGCAAAAATCTTTAGGCAAATGCCGATGGAAGTCGGAAAACGGCGCATTTCCATCCGATGGGAAACAAATCCCTCGCCGCCCAGCAAGTTTTGTATCAAATCGACCTTCGTGATCAGGTAAACTGCGAGCAGCACTACGAAAGCCATCAGCAGGCGTCGATAAGACTTTTTCCTGGTCACATCATGGACGATCAGTAATGCCAATGCAGAAAGGATAAAGACGCCGGCAGACTGAAAATTGGAAGTGAAAGGGAAAGCGGCCAGGATCAGCCAGTTCCAGGTTGCGGGCTTTGGCCTCCTGAGGTTTAGTATGGTGAACAAAAGCAGCGGCTGTCCTGCAATACTGAGTCCCCAGGTCGGTAAAAAAGGGGTGAATGCAAATGAAAGTGCAATAAAGGCCGAAGCTGGTTCATTGAGATTGAGATGCCGCCTACAAAGCAGCCACATACCAGTCAGCGCTATACCGCTGATGAAAATACCGTAAAGCTGATATGCTTCAAATGTCGGCAGCACCAGGTTGAGCCAGTAATAAATGTTATAGGTGCTGACCAGCGTGAATTTCGGGACGCCACCCATGAATGGTTCCACGATCGCAGAGGGTGGCGCCCAGGCATAGCCCTGCTGGGTCACGGTTCGGTACCATACCACGAAGGAATCCAGTGAATCGAATGCATTAAAGAATGCTTGCTGGCCAAGCAAAATAGTGGGGGCATGATAAAGCAAAAATACCGACAACATCCCTGGAAGGTAGTATTGCCGGTATCTTGCGCTCATATAATGCTATTTAGTTGATTTTCAACACAGCCATAAATGCTTCCTGTGGAATTTCTACGTTGCCAACCTGACGCATTCTTTTCTTTCCTTTTTTCTGTTTTTCAAGAAGCTTGCGTTTCCGGGAAATATCACCGCCGTAGCACTTGGCCAAAACGTCTTTCCGCATCGCCTTCACGGTTTCCCGCGCAATGATTTTCTGTCCGATAGCCGCCTGAATGGCAATCTCGAACATCTGGCGGGGGATCAGCTCGCGGAGTTTTTCGCAAAGTTTTTTGCCCCATTCGTATGATTTCGAGCGGTGCACGATGGCCGACAATGCATCCACAGCCTCGCCGTTAAGCATCACGTCCAGTTTCACCATGTCGGATTCCTGGTAGCCTGCCAGTTCATAGTCCAGCGAAGCGTAGCCGCGTGAAATGGTTTTGAGTTTGTCAAAAAAATCAAAAACCACTTCTGCCAGCGGGATCAGGAATTGCAGTTCCACGCGTTCGGAGGTGAGGTAAATCTGGTTTTTGAGGATACCCCGCTTATCCATACACAAATTCAGGATCGGCCCGATATAGTCCGATTTCGTGATGATCTGTGCATTGATGTAAGGCTCCTCGATGTATTTGATATGGTTCGGCTCGGGCATTTCGGACGGAGCGCTGATATTCAATAAGTTATCCTTAGTGGTAAGTACCCGGAACTGTACCGATGGAACGGTGGTGATCACCGTCATGTCGAATTCGCGTTCCAGACGTTCCTGCACGATCTCCATATGCAGCATTCCCAGGAAGCCGCAACGGAAACCGAAGCCAAGTGCCGCCGACGTTTCAGGTTCCCAAACGAGTGCCGCGTCATTCAGCTGCAATTTTTCCATAGCCTCGCGAAGCTCTTCGAACTCGCTGGTGTCGACCGGGTAAATACCGGCAAAAACCATTGGTTTTACTTCCGAGAAACCTACGATAGCTTCACTCGCAGGACGGTCGATGTGTGTGAATGTATCACCGACTTTCACCTCCTTCGCCACTTTGATCCCCGAAATCAGGTAACCAACATCGCCGCATTCCACCACTTGTTTTGGGATCTGCGCTAAGCCCAATGTACCGATCTCATCGGCAATGTATTCCTTGCCAGTCGCCATGAACTTGACCCTGTCGCCCTTTTTGATGCTGCCGTTTTTAACCCGGAAAATAACTTCGATACCGCGGTATGAGTTGAAAACGGAGTCGAAGATTAATGCTTGCAACGGGCCTTCCGGATCGCCTACTGGCGCAGGAATGCGCTCTATAATAGCATTCAGGATGTCTTCAATGCCAATTCCTTCTTTACCGCTCGCAGGGATGATGTCGGCGCGTTCACACCCCAGCAGGTCCACCATTTCGTCCTTGATCTCCTCCGGCATCGCGCCAGGAAGGTCGATCTTGTTCAATACCGGGATAATCACCAGGTCGTGGTTGATGGCCAGGTACAGGTTGGAGATCGTTTGTGCCTCTGTGCCCTGCGACGCGTCTACCAGCAGCAAGGCGCCTTCGCAGGCCGCAATGGAACGGGAAACTTCATACGAAAAGTCGACGTGCCCCGGTGTGTCGATCAGGTTCAGTATATATTCTTCTCCTTGATATACATAGTTCATCTGGATCGCGTGGCTCTTGATGGTAATGCCTCGTTCGCGTTCCAGGTCCATATTGTCCAGGAGTTGTGCCTGCATGTCACGGTGGGATACTGTTTTGGTAAACTCCAGCAACCGGTCCGCCAGGGTACTTTTCCCGTGGTCAATATGGGCAATAATGCAAAAATTACGGATTTTCTTCATGAAAGTAGTTCCTATTCCAATGCTTTGAATATATAGTTCAGGTCAAAGCAACCACAAAATTAAGAGGGTAATTAATATTTCAACAGGTTTTCGGAGAGAACTTCAAACTAAAAGCTGAAAGGACAGGGATCAGCTTCCAGAGGACGGTTTTGCCCGCGAGCGACCGTGTTGCGGCCATGCATAAATGGAAACTGCCAGAATGACCACCATGGATAATAAAATAAACTTTCCGTAGCGGATCAATGCGACGGCCAGCAACGTAGCTGAAAGAAGCATCACGGGATGAGATATAAAACCGAGGCCGGTCCGGAGCCAGCGGGCGAAAGATTCACCCGCTGGCTCTGAACAGGGAACGACCTGCTCATTAAAATCCAGTTTCTTCAGCCATTTCACAAGCATCGGGCTATGCAGGCGGGCGTTGCAGATCAGTTGCCGCGGCCACGTCAGCAGCGACCCGTAGGCCACCACGAGCGCAAATAGAAAGGGTCCGAATGTGATTTGCATGAGTACGACCATCGGCAAATGCAGGCCCAGGGCCAGGAACATCGCATAAGGAATCGTTTTCCGGTTAATAAGCAATATCGCAATGCCCATTTGCAGCACGATCACGCCAATGCCGGTTATTTGTGAAAGAAAAAGCGGTGGGAAAATGTCGGCCGCCGCCATGTAGGGGGCAATGTGGTGCCTCGAAACCAGGAGTGTCTCTATACTCGCGCCTGTCCACCAATCAATATCGAAAATCTTGTTAAGGTCAGCCCCGAGATAAAGCACCACCAACTGGAAACGGATCAGATCGGTACCTGTTACGAGGTTGCTCAATGCGGTGCAGAGAAATACACATGCCGTGAAAAGATGGGCTACTGAAATACATATCTGACAGGAAAGCAATCCGGTAACAAAGCTCAACCCGACCAGCGACGCGCCCAGCCTAATGCAGCGTGAGAAAAGAATGACCGCAATTCCTGCCAGAAAGACAATCCGGACGCCCAGATCGAACTGATCGTCGGTACCGATGTAGCTTAGAAAATCGACCAGTGGGAAAAAGCGGCCCGTACCTTGGTTACCATTGAACGGAAATTCGCGGGTCAGCAATAAATAGGAGGCCAGCAGCCGGATTGCCAGCACTAACTCCGGTACAACCGGTTTTTCTTTGATATAGAATGGGTTTAAGTGTAGCTGCATCTGATTTACCTGCTTGCTTTCCATATATAGGTCTGCTCAGGCGCTGCATTTCTGCGATAGTGGATCCGGACGCTGTCGGGATTCCCTGGTTTTGTTGTTTCCACAGCCAAAACCAGGCGTCGCAAATTGCCCTGGGAATGAGCCTCCCAATGAGATTGGGCAATGCCGTACCGCGCTTCGATAGTCTGTTTGTCCCACGCAACGCCATTCTGAAATGCCTCGATCGTGTAATATACCTGCGTAGTGTGGGGTGCCCAGGAGATTGTGCGCGTGTCCAGGGTAAGTTCATAAACAGTATTGATAAGCTGCGCCGACAGAAACAGAATGCCCGGCAGCCATTTCCTTGCCTGGAAGGGAGTCATGGAACCTGAGTAGTTATAACAAAAGCGTGGTTTACAAATGTCTTTTCAAAAGTTAAGAAAAAATATTGCCTAAAAAAAAGGACGGTTTATTGCGACGAAAGACCGTGTTTTAAAAGGCATTAACCAAAATATTTAATCATTTGATTAAATATTTTGGTTAAATTAAAAATCACTTATACCTTTGGGACATCAAACTGAAAACGGAAGATGGCGAAGGCAAAAAAGGAAGCATTGGATTTGAGTACCGAAGAGAAGATCAAGGAGGCCGCGAGCATTGTATTTACCAAAAAAGGATACGGCAACGCGCGTACAAGGGACATTGCGGAAGAAGCTGGAATTAACCTCGCATTACTCAATTACTATTTCCGCAGTAAGGAGAAGCTTTTTCAGATTATCATGGCCGAGCGCATCGACAAGCTTTTCGGCGTACTGGGCCCGATCCTTAACGATGGGTCGACAACGTTGGACGAAAAACTGGAAAAGATCACAGAGAGCTATATTAATATGCTGCTCGAACATCCCGACCTGCCGATTTTCGTGCTGAGCGAGATCCGGAATAATCCCGAGCAGCTTTCCAACCGGTTCCAGGCCCGCAGAAACCTGACGGAGTCGGTTTTTATCAAACAGCTGATCGAACGCAGAAGCGATATTAACCCATTTCACTTTCTGATGAACTTGTTGGGTATGAACCTGTTCCCATTTGTCGCAAAGCCTGTTTTACAACCGATCGTGGGAAATGAAGAGGCTTACCGGCAGTTGATGGAGCAACGCAAGAAACTGGTACCAGTCTGGATGAAGCTCATGCTTGATCACACCTGAATAGTCCCGTAAACCCGGGAATTTTTTTGCTCTACAATTAATCAAATGATTAAATAAAACGAATAAATAAAATGATTAATGAAGTTAAAATAGCTTTAATCGGTTGCTTATGGTTGGTGACTTTGCCTACGCAAGCGCAGCAAAAGCAGCTTACGATCCGGGAGGCATACCAGCTGGCCCGTAAAAACTACCCGATGATCCGGCAGCTCGGTTTGATCGAAAAGACGCGGGATTATTCGATAAGCAATGCGGCCAAAGGCTATTTGCCCCAATTCTCCGTGCAGGGGCAAGCAACCTACCAATCGGCAGTGACGGAGTTCAAACTGCCCGTTTCCATTCCCGGCGTGGAATTTCCGACGATCAATAAAGATCAGTACAAGGTGCTGGGCGAAGTGAACCAGGTCATTTACGACGGCGGGAATGTTCGCACACAGGTCCGTTCGCACGAGGCGAATGCGCTGGTGGAAACACAAAAGCTGGAAGTGGAGCTTTACAAACTCAATGAACGCGTCAATCAGTTGTTTTTTGGCGTGCTGATGCAGGATGAGCAGCTCAAACAAAATGAGTTACTGAAAAATGATATCAATCTGGGTATCAAAAAAGTACAGGCGCTGATCGACAACGGCACGGCATTCAAAAGCAATGCAAATACCCTGAAAGCGGAATTGCTGAAAGCCGACCAGCGGACGATCGACCTCAATGCCAGCCGGAAAGCTTATGTCGAAATGCTGGGCCTGCTCACAGGTCAACCGCTGGGAGATTCGGCGGTGCTGGAACGGCCGATAGAGCTGGCGGCAGGCGGTGTGATCCACAGGCCCGAACTTAAATTGTACGACGCCCAGCACCGCAGTCTCGATATTCAATCTCAAATGATCGATGTACGGAATCGTCCCAAGCTTAACTTTTTCTTCCAAGGAGGTTACGGCAGGCCTGCATTGAATATCCTCAGCAATGGTTTTGATCCTTATTACATCACCGGCGTACGGCTGAACTGGTCACTTTCAGGATTTTATACGGCGAAAAAGGACCACGAACTTGTGCGGAACAACCGGGATGCCATTCAGCTACAAAAGGAGACCTTCCTTTTTAATACAAACCTGACAGCCAGGCAGCAGAGTGCGGAACTCGACCGTTTCCGCCAGTTGCTGGTGACCGACGACGAGATCATCAATCTCCGAGAAAGCATTAAAACGGCGGCTGCCGCTCAACTGGAAAACGGCGTGATCAACACCAATGATTTTTTGCGGGAAGTTAATGCCGAAGACACGGCCCGCCAGAGCAAGATACTCCACGGTACCCAGTTGCTCATGTCTCAATACAATCTCGAAAACACATTGGGGACCAACATCGAATAAAGCATTAACCACAAAATCATGAAAACATATTCTTATCTGATCATAATGGTTGCCGTGTTGACAGCATGCAACGGCAAGGAAAATCCTTACGACGCCTCCGGCACATTTGAGGCGGTCGAAACCATCGTATCCGCCGAGGCCACGGGCCGCATTATGGTATTGAACCTGGAAGAAGGCCAGCAACTGACGGCCGGGCAAACAGTGGGTTATATCGATAGTCTGCAATTGTATTTGCGCAAAAAACAACTAGAAGCGCAGATCAGGGCCACAGGAAGCCGGGTGCCCGACATTGTAGCGCAAACGAACGTCTACAAACAGCAGATCGCCGTCTCGCAAGTGCGTCTCGATAATCTTATTCATGAACAAAAACGCATTCAGAACCTGTTGAAAGCCGATGCCGCCACGCCGAAGCAACTGGACGACATCAACGCACAGGTGGAAGAGTTGCAAAAGCAACTGGAAGTGATCCGCAAACAGGATGCGGCGCAGACGTCGGTGCTGAAAACGCAGACCTCGGGATTGCGGGCGGATGTGCTGCCATTGTACGTGCAGATCGAGCAGATTAATGACCAGTTGGCGAAGTCAAGAATCATTAACGAGGTCGGAGGGACAGTGCTTACTAAATATGCAGAGGCTAATGAGGTTGCAACGGCCGGAAAGCCTTTATATAAAATTGCTGACCTTTCTACCATCATCCTGCGCGCTTATGTGACGGGCGATCAGTTGACGGGCATTAAACTGAACCAGCAGGTGAAAGTGCTGGTGGATGACGTCAATGGCAAATACCGCGAGTCGCAGGGAACGATCGAATGGATCAGCAATAAGGCTGAATTTACGCCCAAAACCATCCAAACCAAGGATGAGCGTGCTAACCTGGTGTACGCGGTGAAAATCCGTGTGAAGAATGACGGCTACCTGAAAATAGGCATGTACGGTGAAGTAGCATTCAAATAATGGAAGCGGTTGTCGTAAAAAATCTGACGAAAACCTACGGGAAAGAGCAAACGGTGGCTGTGGACGACGTATCGTTTTCAGTGAACCAGGGCGAGCTTTTCGGGCTGATAGGGCCGGATGGCGCGGGTAAGACGAGCATTTTCCGTATGCTGACGACCCTGCTGCTGCCGGACGGCGGTTCGGCAAGCGTGGATGGCCATGATATTGTAAAGGATTTCAGGGCAATAAGGAGTTCAGTAGGGTATATGCCCGGCAAGTTCTCGCTTTATCAGGACCTTACGATTGAAGAGAACCTGCATTTCTTCGCGACGGTTTTCGGGACGACCATTGAAGAGAATTATCATCTGATTAAAGACATCTATGTCCAGATTGAGCCATTTAAAAGCCGTCGGGCAGGCAAGTTATCGGGCGGTATGAAGCAGAAACTGGCCTTATGCTGCGCGCTGATACACCAACCGACGACGTTATTCCTGGACGAACCGACTACTGGTGTGGACCCCGTATCTCGGAAGGAATTCTGGGAGATGCTCAAACGATTGAAAGAGCAGAACATTACCATCCTGGTTTCGACGCCCTACATGGACGAGGCCTCGCTCTGCGACCGCATTGCATTGATCCAGGGAGGGAAAATCCTCTCGATCGACAAGCCCGACAATATTGTGAACGGCTATCCGGATACCCTGCTCGCCGTCAAGGCCGACCAGATGTACCGGCTGCTGAAAGTCCTGGAAAAGCATCCGGACATGCTCAATAGCTACGCATTTGGCGAATATGCACATGCCGTTTTTGCTAATGGGCAAATGCAGCCCGAGGCATTGGAATCGTACCTGCATGCACACGGGCTTTCGGGCGTGGAAGTGCTGGCAGCGCGTGCGACGATCGAGGATTCATTTATCAAATTATTACATTAAAAAAACCGGCATAGCTATGATGATGATGCAGGACGATAAAGTGATAGTCTGCGAGAAGCTGACGAAGCGCTTCGGAGACTTTATTGCCACCAATGAAATTAGTTTTGAAGTACATAAAGGAGAGATATTCGGCTTCCTGGGCGCGAATGGTGCCGGGAAAACCACCGCGATGCGGATGCTCTGCGGCCTTTCCTCGCCTAGCTCGGGAAAAGCTACTATTGCGGGCTATGATGTTTACACCCAAACCGAGCAGATCAAGAAGAATATAGGCTACATGAGCCAGAAGTTTTCACTTTACGAAAACCTGACGGTGCGGGAAAATATCGAATTTTTCGGTGGCATTTACGGCCTTTCCGACCAAAAGATCAAATCTAAAACCGAAGAATTGCTGCAAGTTCTCGGGTTAAAATCGGAGGCAAATAAGTTGGTCGCCTCTTTGCCGCTTGGCTGGAAGCAGAAGCTGTCATTTTCGGTGGCGGTGCTCCACGAGCCGAAAATCGTGTTTTTGGACGAACCCACTGGCGGCGTCGACCCGGTGACGAGGCGGCAGTTCTGGGACCTGATCTACGAAGCGTCCGATCGTGGCATTACCGTTTTCGTAACGACACATTATATGGACGAGGCCGAGTACTGCAATCGTATATCCATTATGGTAGATGGCAAAATGGAAGTACTTGACACGCCTGCGAACCTGAAAAACCGCTTTCATGTGCGCTCGATGGATGAAGTTTTTTACCAGCTCGCGCGCGGCGCCAAAAGAGGGGACTAGCCATGAAACAGTTTCTCGCATTTGTGACGAAAGAATTCTACCACGTGCTCCGCGACCAGCGTACACTGCTGATCCTTTTTGGAATGCCCGTCGCCCAGATATTGATCTTTGGTTTTGCGCTGACCAACGAGGTGAAGGATTCGGAAATACTGGTGGTGGACTATGCCAAAGACAATGCTTCACAGGAGCTGCTGACGAAGATTGGTTCGAGCCGGTATTTCAAGATCCGCCAGGCGGCATTGAACCATAAGGAGATCCTGAGCACATTTCGGCAGGGTAAGATCAAGGCGGTGGTAGTGTTTCCGGTGAATTTCAATGAAGATCTGCTCCATCACAACAAGGCGCAGATACAAGTCATCGCGGATGCGACCGACGTGAATACGGCTAATATGATCACCAACTACCTGTCGTCGATCATCATGGATTATCAAAACCAGGTTAACAAGACGCTGAAAATGCCTTACCGGATTACGCCGGAGGTGAGGATGCTCTACAACCCGCAGCTGAAAGGTGCTCATGGGTTTGTACCGGGTGTCATGGCGCTGGTACTAATGCTCGTGTCGGTGATGATGACGGCGATTTCAATTGTCCGCGAAAAGGAAACAGGCACCATGGAAATCCTGCTGGTGTCACCATTCAAACCAGTTTTGGTAATCTTCGCCAAAGCGTTTCCCTATCTCGCGTTGTCGTTGGTAAATGTGGTAGCGATCCTGTTGCTGAGCGTTTTCGTGCTGGATCTGCCGGTAAAGGGAAGCGTACCATTGTTGTTTGCGGAAAGTACGTTGTTCATCATTACCTGTCTGGCTTTGGGGATCTTTATTTCGATCAAAACCGAAACCCAGCAGATTGCCATGCTCATTTCGCTCATGGGCATGCTACTGCCGACGATGATGTTCAGCGGTTTCCTTTTCCCGATCGAGAATATGCCTGTCCCGTTGCAGATTATCTCCAACATTGTCCCTTCGAAATGGTTTTATATTATCGTGAAGTCGATCATGATCAAAGGATTGGGGATTTCTATGCTTTGGAAAGAGACGCTTATTCTGCTGGGAATGACCGTGTTTCTGCTGATGGTCAGTTTAAAAAGCTTTAAAATCCGGTTACAATGAGAACGTTACGATTTTTGTTACGCAAAGAATTCCGGCAGATTTTCAGAGACAAATCCATTGTTGCACTGATTTTTTTCATGCCGATGGTACAGCTCATTTTGATGCCGTTAGCAGCCGACTATGAGGTTAGGAACATCAATTTGTCGGTCGTTGATCATGACAAATCGCCCTATTCGCAAAAGCTGATCGCCAAGATCATTGCGTCGGGCTACTTCCGGCTGACGGGCTATAATGCCTCGTTCAAGGAAGCTTTTGGCCTCATTGAATCTGATAAGGCAGATCTCATCCTCGAAATCCCGCATAATTTTGAACGAAACCTGATCCGGGAGGACCATGAAAAACTATTCGTTGCCGTGAATGCGATCAATGGCACGAAGGCCAGCCTGGGCGGTTCCTATCTGGGCAGTATTATCGGGGATTTCAATGCGGACATCCGTATGCAGCTCGTTACCACACCGCGGTTTAGCCAGTTTCCGGTGATCGAGGTGGTGGCTTCTAACTGGTTCAACCCGTTGCTTAATTACAAGTTTTTCATTGTGCCGGGTATTCTCGCGATCCTGGTCACAATGGTAGGTGGTTTTTTGACCGCATTGAATATCGTACGGGAGAAAGAGATCGGTACGATCGAACAGATCAACGTGACGCCTATTAAAAAGCACATTTTTATATTGGGTAAACTGATCCCTTTCTGGGTGCTGGCCAATGTCGTATTCACAATCGGCCTGATCGTCGCAAGGTTTGTGTATGGAATCGTGCCGGAAGGAAGCCTGCTGACCTTATATGCGTTTATTTCCGTTTACCTGCTCGCCGTTTTAGGTTTCGGATTGCTGATCTCGACATTTTGTGATACCCAGCAGCAAGCCATGTTCATCATGTTCTTTTTTATGATGCTGTTCATACTGCTGGGTGGTCTGTTTACTTCAATCGACAGCATGCCTGATTGGGCTAAGCTGATCACGCGCTTCAATCCGGTGCGGTATATGATCGAGGTGATGCGGATGGTTATTCTAAAAGGCAGCAGCTTTAACGATATTTTACCACATTTAGGAATTGTAGGCCTGATGGCCGTGGTATTGAATGGCTGGGCAATTTTGAATTATAAAAAGACGAATTGACGAGATGTGACCGCCGACGGCCGACGGCTGACCGCCGATTTATGCTTGATGACCATGGACCATGGTTTTCGGCCGTCCTGCCGGGTTGATGACACCAACAACGGCAGAAAAACGAAACGAGCAGTCGGCCGTCAGCGGTCGGCGGTCAGCGGTCAGCCATGGTCCATGATCCTCTCCACTAATCCAGCTCGACCATCGCTTTGATGACGCCGTTGGCCGGGTCGAGCCAGCTTTCGAACTCATCCTTCACCTGCCCGAATGCTACGCGGTGGGTGATGTATGTTTTCGGGTCCACGAGGCCATTTTTCATGCTGTGGATCACGTGCTCGAAATCGGCACGGGTAGCGTTACGGCTGCTCATCAGTGTTGCTTCCCGTTTATGAAATTCAGGGTGGCTGAATGCGATTTCGCCTTTTTGAAGCCCGACCAGTACATATTTTCCGCTATGCGCCAGGTAGGCAAAAGCGGTGTTGATGGCACGCAGGTTGCCGGTCGCGTCGATGACGACGGTAGGCATGTCGCCATCCGTGATCTCGGCCAGCCGTTCTGTGGCATTTTCCGTTAGGCCATTGATCGTATACTCCACGCCAACGCGGTCGCGGCAAAACGCCAGCCGCTGGTCATTGATATCCAATGCAATCACTTTCCCACCCGCAATGCGTGCGAATTCCATTGTTCCCAATCCAATAGGGCCTGCGCCTACTACGAGCACAAATTCGTCCTTACGTACATCCGCTCGACGCACGCCGTGCGCGCCTATCGCGAGCGGCTCCACGAGAGCGAGCTCGTCGAAGCTCAGGCCGTCGCCGTGAACCAGTGAATAGGAGGGGACGGAAAGGTATTCGGCCATCCCGCCGTCGATATGCACGCCCGACACTTTCAGGCTGGTACAGCAGTTGGGTTTGCCATTGCGGCAGGCGACGCATTTGCCGCAGTTGAAATAGGGTACAAAAGTGACCGCCTCGCCCGGCACAAATCCAGGAGCGTCGGTTTCGACGATTTCTCCGGCCAGCTCGTGCCCCAGGATTCTTGGGTAATTAAAGAATGGCTGCGTTCCTTCAAATGCATGCAGGTCGGTACCGCAGATGCCTATCCTTTTGATTTTAAGAATGCTATGTCCCGGTGTTGCGACCGGTGCTTCGGCTTGTTCGTAGGAAAATGAGCCGGGGGTGTTGCAAACAAGTATCTCCATGGTCAGATATTTCAGGAATTGGCCAGCGCGCGGTCGAGGTGGACGTAGCCGCCGTCGACATAAATGAGCTGTCCTGTTGTGTGGCTGGATCTTTCCGAAAGCAGGAAAACGGTCATGTTCGCGATTTCCTCCGCGGTGGTCATGCGGTTTTCCAATGGGATATTCGCGGTAATCGATGCCAGCTTTTCTTTTGGGTTCGGCAATGTCTCGATCCATTTCTCATAAAGTGGCGTCCAGCATTCCGCCACAATCACTGAGTTGACGCGGATGCCATATTTGAGCAATTCCACTGCCCATTCGCGGGTCAAGGCGTTGCGGCCGCCATTAGCAGCGGCATAGGCCGACGTTCCGCCCTGGCCGGTATCCGCCGTTTTAGAACTGATATTAACGATGGAGCCTTTGGAGGCCTTTAATGCCGGTAATGCATAATGCGCCATCAGATAGTAATGCACCACATTTTTATGCAGGGAGGCGATGAAACCGTCGTAACTGCCATTTTCAAGTCCTACACCATCATTCACACCGGCATTATTGACCAGGCCATCGATCCGGCCGTATTTTTCAAGTACGTCATTCACTGCTTTTTCAGATGCCTCGGGGTGGGTTAATTCGGCTACTACCTGAAATGCCTCTTTGCCTTGGGCAGCCAGCGCGTCGATTACCTTTTGGTTATCTTCCGTATTTCTGCCCACGATCACAGGAATCGCTCCTTCGGATGCCAGCACATGCACAATGCCTTCGCCAATTCCCTTTGCACCGCCTGTCACGATGACTACCTTATTTTGAAGTTTTAAATCCATTATTGATTAAAATAATAACTTATAAATGAACTGCTTATATCTTAATGAGAAGTGCCCAGCGTCACATTCTTCACCGAACTGTTACGGACCGCGAAGTATAGTACTACCAGAAAACAGACCGCAGGGACTATGTAAGCCGTTTGAATGGACGAAATATCCGATACCTGACCCATAATCACCGGGAAAAAAGCACCGCCGACAATCGACATGATGACGAGCGAAGAACCGATTTTGGTTTTCTCACCCAATCCGCGGATGCTCAAAGCGAAAATCGTCGGGAACATGATTGACATGAAGAATTCGACGCCAACCAGGGCGTAAACGGAGAACATGCCATTCGTAAGCACGGCGACGATGAGGAGCACGATGTTAGCAATGCTGTAAATCGCCAGCAAGCGCGGTGGTGCCACGAAGCGCATTAAATAGGTCCCTATAAAGCGGCCAATCATGAATGCCAGCAATGCGCCCGAGAGCAGATAGGCTGCTGTTTTTTCTTCGACGCCCGCGACATGGTCGGCAAAACGGATAAAAAAGCTGCTGATACAAACCTGTGCACCAACATAGAAAAACTGGGCGATGGTGCCAAGGATGAGATTTTTTTCTCCCCAGATAGAGCCGCTGGCTTTTTGTTCAACTTCCTCTTCTTCCTTGATCTCAGGAAGGGAAGTACGCCAGATCATGACGGCAACAAATAGTACTACCAAGCCAATTAGTATAAACGGAATCTGCACCGACGAAGCTTCGGTGTTCAGATAAGCGTCGAGCTCGCCGGGCGACATGGCTTGCTGCTGTGCCTCGGTAAGAGTTTTACCAGAAAGAATGAATTTTCCACCCATCAGCGGCGCCAGAAATGCTGCCAGGCCGTTGAAGGACTGAGCAAAGTTGAGCCTCTGCGTGGCCGAATCTGCATCGCCAAGCACAGTAATGTAGGGATTTGCAGCGGTTTCGAGCATGGTAAGCCCGCTGGCAATCACAAACAATGCGAAAAGGAAAAAGCCGAAATGCCGCATCTCTGCAGCCGGATAAAATAGAAATGAGCCGGCAGCGAAAAGCAGCAATCCAAAGGCGATACCAGCCTTGTACCCATATTTTTTCATGAAAAGCCCCGCCGGCAATGCGATGAGGAAATACGCGATGTAAGATGCGGAGTCGATGAGCGCCGACTGGAAGTCGCTGAGCTGACAGGCTTTCTTTAAATGCGGGATCAGGATTGGGTTCAGGTTGAGGGCGAAACCCCAGAGAAAAAACAGTGACGTGATGAGAATGACAGCCAGCCGCGTCTTACGATCGGTCATAAAGGTTAGTATAATTAGATGCAGGAACGGCTGTAAAGTAAAACAAAACAATGCAAAGGAATTATATTTTTTTACGGGGAAATACGTGTTTTCCTCATAAATGTTTCCACACATTGTTTTGCAAAGGCAGATCAGTGGATGTTGAGCTGTCGCTGGACCTCGTCCTTTTTGCGGCGCGACACTTCGATGCGTGAGCCGTCCGAAAGAATAATAAATTCGTTGTTGTTGCTGATCCGGATAATATGGTCGAGATTAACCAGGTGGGATTTGTGCGTGCGGACAAACCTGAATTTGATCAGCATATCTTCAAAATGCTTCAACGTTTTGCTCGCAATGAACGGCCGCTTACCGATCAGGTGGATGATCGTATAATTACGGTCTGCTTCGAGGCGGAGTATTTCATGGATCATAAAAAAGAAAACCCCTTCGCTCGAGGGCACCGCCAACCGGAAATCTTTGACATCCCTTTTGTCGATATTGGCCGCCAGATTGTCGAAAAGCAGCTTTCGCTGTCGAAAGCTTTCCCCTTTGGAAAAATGCCGTTTGACGGCCGCACGCAGGTCCTCCGGGCTAATCGGTTTCAGGAGAAAATCCAATGCACTGAACCGTATTGCCTGTATGGCGTACTGATTATAGGCTGTGGTGAAGATCACGTCAAAATCGGGCATGTTAGGCAGGAGCAAAAAGTCAAAACCGTTTTGATGCGGCATTTCTACATCCAGAAATACGAGGTCGGGCTTGAATACCTGCAGAATTCCCCGGGCTTCCTCCACAGATGCGGCCATTCGCGCCTCCGTGATTTCTGGCACAAAACTGATGATGAACTGGTGTAAAACACTGCGGGCCTTAGGCTCGTCGTCGATGATTAGCGCTTTGATCATTGTGGATGTAGTGTTTAAATCACTTTTTGAAAAGCAGCTCCGCCGCCGCGATTTTTCCACAAAGTATGATAACAGGCACAGTCGAGCTCATTCCGATGTCCGTGTGGCACCAAATGGTTATTGAATGGAAAAGGACCGAAAAAGAATTAGTTTACGGGCTTGACAACGGCATTTAAGTTAATGTGCCTCATTTCCGTAGTTGAGCGGATTTTTTTGAAAGCTATAAATCAGATAAAAAAGCGCAGGCAGAATCAGAATGCTGCCTGATAGCAATGCCCAGGCGAGGGCTTCAATGGTTTTTTCTTGTCCGGCATGTTCGGTCAATGACAGATAACCTCCATCTTTCAGAAGAACGATGTTGGGAAAATGCTTGTAAGTGGTTGTTAACAAGATCATTGTAACCTGAAATCCGGCGAGTGGACGCAGCCAGTCAATTTTGCCCTGATACAATAAAGCCCACATCCAGATAAGGGAAAGCGTAGCCGACAAGATCGCGATCCGTCCCACCCAGTTGCCGAATACCCAGTCGAACAGGGGAATGTGCTCAAACCAGGCTGCTACAAAAACCAGCGCGCCGCAAATCACCGCCGCGATGTTGAAGAATTGCGCTTTATGCGCAAAGCGCAGGCGCTCATGCTCTACTTTTGTTTCCCCGATCAGGTAGACTGACGCCAGAAACCCGCATATGGAAACCGTAAATAGTCCCACGGTAATCGCAAACCAATGCAGCCAGCTGAAGATATAGGCATCGACAAATGTGTCAGCCTGCGGATCGATATGACCTGATACGGCACTTCCCGCGATGATTCCAAGAAAGAGTGGCGTAGTGAAACTCGAAATGGCAAAAATGGAATTGTAAAGATACTGCATATCATCCACCACCGCATCGTAATGCCTGAACGTAAACGCTGTTCCCCGGGCGATGATGCCGATCAGCAGCATCGTCAGCGGAATATGCATGTTCACCGACATGGTCGAATAGATCACCGGAAACCCCACGAAAAGGATCACGATGGCGATGATGAGCCACATGTGATTGGCTTCCCAAATAGGCCCAATGGCTGAATAGAGCGTCTTACGGGTAACTTGCTTGTTCTTTTTTGAAGTAAAAAGTTCGATAATCCCCGCCCCAAAATCCGCCCCGCCGAGGAGCAAATACAGCAGGATAGACGCCCAGAGGTATGTGATGACGATGTAGAGCATTTTTAACTTTGAATGAGTGAATGAGTGAATATTGACCGCCGACGGCTGACGGCTGACGGCTGACCGCCGATGGCTTGACGACCATGGACGATGGACCATAGACCATCTTTTTTTTTAGTTTTGTTTTTGAACGTTTGTTACGTGGCAGACGATTGGTCTATGGTCTATGGTCTATGGTCTATGGTCTATGGTCTATCGTCATCACCGCACCGTCACTATACAGCAATCGGCCGTCAGTGGTCGGCAGTCGCATCATAAAGCACCCCCACCATCTTAATTTGCCGGTAAAGCATAAACACGACAAAAACAGCCAGCGAAGCGTAAATGGCGGTAAACAGATAGAATGAGTAAGCGATGCCGGGCATGGGTGTGACGGCGTCGGCGGTGCGCATAATGCCGTAGATGATCCAGGGTTGCCGCCCTACTTCGGTGACGGTCCAACCCGCTTCAACGGCTATGAAGCCCAGCGGCGTGGCCAATGCGAAGAGTTTTAACAGCCAAGGTTCCTGCAACCATTTTCGTTTTTTCCACAAGGCGGCGAAATAAAGGACGGCAATGAGCATCATAGCCATTCCCATTCCGACCATAATCTGAAATGCATAATGGGTAATAGCGACAGGCGGATGGTTCTCTTCGGGAATACGGTCGAGGCCGGTTACTTCGGCTTCGAAGTTGCCATGGGCCAGAAAACTCAGAAAGCCCGGCAATTTAATTGCATAATCGACCTCCTTCTTTTCTTCATTTGGAATACCCCCTACCAGAAGGGACGCCGACTTTTCGGTGTGGAAATGGGCTTCCATGGCAGCAAGCTTCGCAGGTTGCCGGATGGCGACGTCTTTTGCAGAAATATCGCCACTCAATGGCTGCACCAGCGCAGCCACACAGCCGAAAATCGCGGCAATGGTAAATGATTTGGTATGAAAAGGCACATTGCTCCCGCGCAGGATCATGAAAGCATGCACCCCGGCAACCGCGAAACCGGTCGCGCAGAATGCGGCGATTGTCATATGCAAAGCCTGCGAAAACCAGGCTTTGTTGAACATAGCGGCAATGGGATCGATGTTCAGATATTGGCCATTCAGGAAATCAAAACCGGCCGGACTGTTCATCCATGCATTGGCGGCTACCACCAGGATGCCCGACGCCAGTCCACTCACGCCAACGACCACCCCCGTGAACCAGTGAAACCAGGGATTGAACCGGTCCCAGCCGTAAAGAAAGAACCCCAGCGCGATCGCTTCAATAAAAAATGCCGTTCCTTCGAGGGAAAACGGCATTCCGAAAATGGGTCCGGCATGTTTCATAAACTCCGGCCACAAAAGCCCTAGCTCAAAGGATAGCACTGTACCGGACACTGCGCCGGTAGCAAAAAAAATGGCTACGCCTTTACTCCATGCTTTTGTAACATTCTTATAAACAGCCTGCCCGGTTCTGAGATAGTAAAAGTGGGCTACGGCCATAAAGAAGGGCATGACCATCCCGATACAGGAAAATATGATATGAAACCCCAGGGAGAGGGCCATTTGGGATCTGGCGGCAATGAAGTCGTTCATGGGAATAGATTTACTGAAAAAATATCGTTTTCCGGGTTAGGAACAGCCTGCCAAAGGGTAGTCCAAAACTAGTCAAGACTTTTTAGAAGAACCATCATTTTTAGTAAAATGATCGGCTTTTGACTATTTTTTGTTCAGAAATAATTATAGGACAAAACATCAATACACAAGGTGAAAAAAATCATTGCCATTCTGCTGTTGCTGGCGCCCGCTGCCCATGCGCAATACAGCCAACCATGGTTGATCGATACCAAAGACCTCTGTGCCGACAGCCTTTTGTGGGATTTGAAAGATCTTAGTAATGCACCTCAATTCCGCTGGCTCGACAATGCGGGACCTGTCCGATCATTGTTATACCAAAGCGTGGACTATGAAGGCAAGCCTACCGAGGTTTTCGCGTACTATTCCAACCCGGATATCATTGCAGGTAAGCCGGCAAGCAAGCAAAAATTTCCCGGGCTGGTACTGATCCACGGAGGTGGCGGAAAGGCATTCCGCGAATGGGTAGAGAAATGGGCAAAGGAAGGTTATGCAGCCATAGCAATGGACCTTTCGGGTAATGGTCCCGACGGCCAGAAGGTCGCACATCCCGGGCCTGAGCAGTCCAATGACAACAAATTTAAAAAGATTGAAAAGAGTAACCTCCGGGACGTATGGACATACCATGCCGTTGCGAGTTCCATCCTGGCGCATTCGCTGCTGCTCAGCTTCCCCGAAATCGACCCGATCAAAACTGGTGTGACGGGTATCAGCTGGGGCGGGTATCTTACCTGCATGGTGGCCAGTCTGGATAACCGGTTTATCGCGGCCGCGCCGGTTTATGGTTGTGGGTATTATATCGAATCCGACGTTTTTAAAGAGCCGCTTAATGCCCTCTCTGCCAGCAACCGGAAATTGTGGATCACCTACTTTGACCCGTCGAGCTACCTATGGTATGCAAAGCCATTTATGTTTTTCATCAATGGAAACAAAGACAAACACTATAATGTGGCGCCTTATATCAAAACTTATGGCATGAGCAGGAACAAGCAGGTCTGCATTATCCCCGATATGCCACATAGTCACCAAGACGGTTGGGCACCAGCAGAGATCAAGACATTTTTCGACGGGGCATTGAATGGTAATCCGTGGCCATTTGTGGGATTGAAGTACATCACTTTGGAAGACAACCAACTAACAGCTCACCTGAAATCCGTCACGGGTAAGAACATAGCCTCCGCCGAATTTTATTACACGAATGATGTAACCTCCGATAATGAGCACCGGGTCTGGCAGCATAGTCCTGTCACTATTAATAAGGATACACAAACAATCATACAGCCCGTTCCAGCAGGCGGTTATAAGTATGCATTCTTCTATTTAAAGGATAGCGACGGAGTCTCCGGGACTACGGAGTTTTTGAAGGATGGCAAATAATACAAATCTGTTAGAAATGGAAGAAAACTTAGATTTGGAGGATCAAAACCTACAAGATTTGCTTCTTCTGGAAATCATTGAAAAGCACGACAAAGGTGAAACGATTAGTTATGACGAGTTTCGTAAAGAAATGGGTTGGGAGTGATTAAGATTTCAGGTTATTTTTCTCAGCCAACCGCCGTTTCACGATATCCCCGGGATATTTCAAAGCCAGCTCCCGGATGTCGTAAGTGAATTCTTTAAAAGTCTCTTCCCAAACTTCTGCTTCGCCGGGTTCATACTCATAAAATCCGTGGGAGTTGAGTACGCCTTTGCCGCCTTCACGCACGACTTTGTCGATCAGCTCGGGCACTTCCGTGCTGTTGTTGAGGGTAGGAAGCAGGTTTTTCATCACGGTGTGATAAGCCGGAACGCCTGTAAGGTCCATCCAGCGGAACACGCCCACGAGTGTCATGAAGTAACCGGCATTGTTCCGGCACGAGCGGTCCACATCTTCGATGGTAGCGTAGCCGTTCTCGACCAGGCTGATTGCCTCGCGGTACATGGCATACATCAGACGATTGGTGATGAAGCCCGCAATGTCCTTCCTGACCAGAATGGGCTCTTTGCCCCACAAATGCGATAGCTCGTACAGGTATTCGCCATTTTTAATATCCGTATCATCGCCGCAGATGATTTCCAGGAAGCGGGTCGTATGGGCTGGTTCGGTCCAATGCAAGCCCAGGAAGCGTTCCGGATGTTGCGTCAGTTTTTGGAGTTGGCTGATCGGAATGGCGGAAGTGTTGCTGGTCAGAAGAGCGTCGGCCGAAATCTCCTTTTCGATCTTTTGATACACTGCATTTTTGATATCGATGTTCTCGATCGTGCATTCATTCACCAGTTTACAGGGATACAGCACTGAATAATCTTCCGTGATAATCAGTCGCCGGAGATAAAATTCTGGCTCGTTCTCGACAATGCCGTTTTGCCAGGCATTCTGCAAATGCTCCCGGATGCGGCGCTCGGCATGATCCAGGTCGGCGGAAATCGGGGCCACGGCCGCAACCTGGTGGCCGGCGATAAGCAAACAAGTCACAATGCTGCAACCCATTAAACCAAGGCCAACAATGCCGACGGGTATTTCGTTTGGATTCATTTGAGAAGACGGATTTAGGATTTGTTGCAGGAAATATAATGGTTAAAGCGATTTCTGACCATTGGTTACTACAAAAAAAGCCCCGGAATCAACGATTCCAGGGCTTTATATCGACCTACGTCGGATCTAGCGCGACCAGCTATCAACTTCACTTTCCACCTCTTCTCTGGTTTTACCTATCCGCTTCTGAATTTTTCCAAGAAGTTCGTCTTCTTTTCCTTCTTCATAAAGCAGGTCGTCATCAGTCAGGTCAGCATATTGTTGCTTGAACTTACCTTTGATTTCGTTCCAGTTACCTTTTACTTGTTGTGTGAATGCGCTCATGATTGTGTGGTTTTTTGGTTTGTAATGACGCCTTTGTGGGCGCTTATTGCATTACTACTCTCAAGAACCGTTCCATCGCCGTGAATGCTTCCAAGCGCATTTCAGCACGAACCGATGAGCAAATTTTTACACGAAACGTCCAAAATCTTGCAAATTCCTTAGGCATTGTGTCGCCCGATCAGCTTGTCCAATCGAACGATACCCTGCACCATCGAGCGCACCGAATGATAGTTGACTTTCCACGAGTGGCTCATATGTTTCCAGATTGGCTCACCCTGGCGTGTCAATAGCGGAAGCCATTCGCCTACGGAATGGTGGATCATTTTGTCAAAAACAAAGCGGTGCGTGGCATCGTAAGCTTTCAAATACTTTTCGTCGCCATAAACGCGGTAGGCGTCGAGCATCCCGATGATCACTTCGGCCTGTTGCCAGAATTCCTTCTCCCGGTCGTACACATCACCAGCATGAGAGCCTTCCACATACACTCCTCCAAATTCCCAGTCAATACCGTGCTCGACAGCATGATCGTAAGAAGCTTTGAACTGGTCGTGGTATTCGTCATATGGAATGCCCGCGATGTCGAGCGCGTGCATGAGGAGCCACGCGAACTCGACGTTGTGGCCGTAGCTGGTATTATCTTCAGCGGCGCTTTTCAGCCCATCTTCGGTGAACCGGTCCCAGCCCCAGATAATGTCGAACTTGATCTGCGGTGCCACGGTCCAGTCTTCCCAGAACTGCGGTATGCCTGTTTTATATTGCGGATGCATGATCTTGTTAATCAGCAACCGGATAATTTCAATAAGCTTACGGCGGTGAACCTGTTTTCCGGATGCTTCATATAAGGTAGTAAATGCCTCCATTAAGTGCATATGGGCATCGAGCGTCTTGCGATCGCCGCCTGCTGCACCGGGACCCTTCAGGTCCCAATTACGGTGGAACATTTCGAAATAACCTCCGTAATAAGTATCCGCACCATGTTTTTGTAATAGATCAAAGACCTTTTCGGCATATTCCAACCCGCGTGGATCGCCGGTGGCCAATGTGTATTCCGAAAGGCTATAAATCGCGAAACTGAGCCCGTAGACGATCTTTTCGTCGATTTTGACGTTGCCTTTGCGATCCATGAGCCAATAGAACCCCCCATATTCATCGTCCCACATCTTGTCGATCAGAAAATCCACTCCGTGCCTCGCAATGTCGGCATAACGCCCTTCGCCGTAACCCGCACGATGTGCGGAAGAGAAAGTGAAAACCGTGCGCGTCTGGGCGATCAGCGACTTTTCGTCTTCTCCCGAATCATTGCCTGCATTGTCGAAATGGGTGATAAAACCGCCGTTTTCCTTGTCCACACAACGATTTTCCCAGAAAGGAAGCAATTCGGTTGTTAAATGCTGGCGGATTTCCTCGCGGTAGCTTTTCAATTGATCTACATTCATTGGTTTAAGAAATGGTCAGAGTTTTGAAATGGTTAAAGGATATGTATTTAAAAGCTAAGTCAGTTTAATGGTTTTGCCCGTTTTAGCGGCTTCGTAAATCGCCTGCACGATGCGGATATCACGCAGGCCTTCCTCACCGGGAACGAGTTGAGGTTTGTTTTGCATAATGGCCAATGCGTCCTCGTCCATTTGTTTGGCCTGCTGGTTCTCGACCGGGAAGTTGATCTCTCCCAGCGTACTTGATCCCCGGTTACTATTGTAGGCAGAGAAATTATCCATATGCAATGAGCCCTTGTCGTAATTTACTTTCAAAAAATTGGTGTTAATGCCATGGCTACCGGTGCAGTTGGCCACCGCGCCACTCGGGAAATGCAGCTGGAAATGCGTGATCTCATCGGCGTCCTTGAAAATCTCCGGCCGGTTCACCACATGCTGCGCCGTAAGCGACAAGGGTTCTTCTCCGGCCGCCAGCCGTGCACCCTGTAATGCGTACACGCCCATATCGTACATCGCGCCCCCACCCATTGCCCGCTGGACTTTCCAGTTTCCGGCCCGGCTTTCCTTGTAACCGGCCGCGCAGGAAATTAGCTGTACTTTCCCTAGTGTCTGCTCTTTCGCAATGCGCATAAATTCCTGGGTATTAGGGTCGTGCTGGCAGCGGTAACCGATCGAAAGGCTTTGCTTGTTGTCCTTGCAGGCCTTGATCATATCCTCGCATTCCTGGACCGTCATGGCCATTGGTTTTTCGCAAAAAACATGCTTCCCCGCCTTGGCAGCCCGTATCGTGTATTCCTTGTGCATCGAAGGCGGCAGCACCACATATATTACGTCGATGTCCGGGTTATTGGCTATCTGATCGAAGGTTTTATAACTATAAATGTTTTTATCTGGAATATTGTACTTTTTCTTCCAGGTATCTGCTTTCTCGGGCGAGCCTGTTACGATGCCTGCCAGAAAGCAGTTTTTGGTCTTTTGCAATGCAGGCGCGAGCAGGTCGGTACTGTAATAGCCAAGCCCTACCAACGCGACACCGAGGCGGTCTTTGGGTTTAGACAACGCAAAGACATTTGGTGAAAATATCGATGCCGTAAGCATTCCGGCACTGCCAACGAGGAAATCGCGGCGTGAAAAAGGAGTGATAATTTTGGGTTCCATAGCTTGGTTTTTTCTAGTTAAGACAGGGCACGGACATAACTACTTGACGCGATTTAGATACCGGCATGTCCCGATGATTTGCAAATGCTGGCGCATACTTCGTAATTCGCGAAGAATTCATCAATCCCAATCCCATGAGCAATCCCGAAATCGTAGAGGTCCTCGAACTGACCGCCAAACTGCTGGAACTGCACAATGCCGACCCTTTTAAGATCAAAGGCTATTCGGTAGCGGCTTTTTATCTGGATAAATACAAGGAAGGTGAACTGCAATTCATGACCGAGCAGGAACTGACCAAATTGCAGGGGGTTGGGAAAAGTACAGCTACCAAAATTGCGCTAATTGCCAAAACGGGCACATTTCCGGAATTGGAAGAACTGATCGCCAACACACCACTGGGTGTGATGGAAATGTTCAATATTAAAGGTATTGGTCCGAAGAAGATCGCTGTGCTGTGGCAGGAACTTGGAATCGATAACCTGCATGAACTGGAACTGGCTTGCCTCAATGGCACGGTTGCCAAAGTAAAAGGCTTCGGCGGCAATACGCAGCAAAAGATCCTTGATTCGCTGGCATTCCTGAAAGACCAGGCCGGGAAGCTCCGCATGGACAAGGCCGAGGCTGTGGCGCAGCTGATTGCGAATGAATTGAAAAAGACTTTCGATCAGGTAGAAGTAGCAGGAGAAGTGCGCAGGAAATCGGAGGTTGTGGAGACGATCCGCGTTCTGGTAGGGACGGATTCTCCGGCGCTTTTACAGAACACTGTCGGTGAAATCGAACTTTTGGTGCAGAATGAAAAGATATCGTCGCCATTCGTTTGGCGAGGGAATGTACAGGATGTTGCCGTTGCGATCGAGATCGTGGCGGTGAAGCCGGAGCGGCTGGTGAATGAATTGTTTCTTGAAACCGCGGGCGTCGACCACCTCGGACTGAGCGGAACATCAGGAAGCACAATCTGGCGACATGCCTATTATGACACGGCCAATACCGAGCATAGCATTTACGAAAAGGCCGGCCTGCCCTACATCGTCCCTGAAATGCGCGAAGGGGCGGGGGAGATTGCCTGGGCCGAAACCCGCACGCCCGACCAGCTTGTGACCTGGGATGATCTCAAAGGCATTCTGCATAATCACAGTACTTATTCCGACGGCCAGCACACGCTCGAACAGATGGCCGTGCATTGTCGCGATCTTGGTTTTGAATACCTCGGCATCGCCGACCATTCGCAAACCGCCACTTATGCGCAAGGGTTGAAAGTAGAAGAGGTTATCCGCCAGCATGAAGAAATCGCGAGGCTCAATGCGCGTTTTGCGATTGAAAACCCTGCAAAACCATTCAAAATTCTGAAGGGCATCGAATCCGACATTCTAGGCGACGGATCGCTTGACTACCCGGCTGATGTCCTGGCTTCTTTTGACTATATCGTAGCCTCAGTGCACAGCAACTTATCGATGACGCTCGAAAAGGCCACAGCTCGTTTGCTCAAAGCCATTGAAAATCCCTACACAACCATATTAGGCCATCCCACAGGCCGCTTGCTCCTCTCTCGCGAAGGGTACCCGATCGATCACCAGGCCATTATCGACGCCTGTGCCGCCAACGGGGTTGTCATCGAGATTAATGCCTCTCCCTGGCGCCTCGACCTCGACTGGCGCTGGATCTCCTACTGTATGGAAAAAGGCGTCATGCTCAGCATCAATCCCGACGCACATGCCAAAGAAGGTTATCTCGACATGCATTACGGTGTCGCCAATGCAAGGAAGGGCGGATTGACGAAGGATATGACCTTTAATGCATTGGATTTGGGGCAGATAGAGGATTATCTGAAAGTGCGGGCTTCGAAGGCTTTATGACGATTTTTAAAGTGTCGTTATGAAATAGTATTACTATTTTTATAGTGTGCTTATAAAATAGTATTGCTATTTTTACAGTGCACTTATAAAATAGTAAACAATGTTCGTTTCGCGGTACATTTATCCAGAGCTGCTTGCGCATTCAACCAAAAAGCAAATCACCGTACTCACCGGAATGAGACGGACGGGGAAAACCACGTTGTTGAAGCAATTGATGACGCAATGTGACATTCCACAGAAGCATTATTTTGACCTTGAACGGATCGATGTGCGCGTGCTTTTCTCCGAGCCGAACTACGAAACTATCGTGCAAGCGCTGAGTCGGCAAGGAACGGACTTCTCGAAAAAGGTATTGATATGCATCGACGAAATCCAACTGGTACCCAATCTGCCAAGCGTACTGAAATACCTGTATGATAGTTACGATATTAAATTTATCGTCACTGGTTCGAGTGCATATTACATGAAGAACCAGTTTTCAGAATCATTAGCGGGCCGGAAGAAAATCTTTGAGATCCATCCTCTGACCTTCGGAGAGCTGCTTGCTTTCAAAGGAATTAAGGCAACGAGTTCAGACATTCGGGAGGCGTCCAGGTTTATCCCGTCGGAATATGAGCGACTCAAAGGTTACTATGACGAGTACATTGATTTTGGCGGCTTTCCGGAAGTTGTGCTGGCAGATTCGGCGGAGGACAAACGCGACCTGATTAGTGATATTATGAGTTCGTATATCAATTTTGATCTGACATTCCTGTCGGACATTCGCAATCCTACCAATTTATATAAGCTTGTCAAATTGTTATCTGTTCGAATCGGTACGAAGCTGGATATTTCCAAGCTTACAAGCCTGACGGGAATGGCGCGTCAAACTGTTGAGAATTATCTGGACCTGCTGGAAAAGAGCTATCTGGTGAAGACAATACCGGTACTCTCAAATAGCCCGGATCGCGAAATAGTTAAGGCAAAGAAAATATACTTCCTGGATAACGGCATTGCTTCGCTCGCGGGCGAACTTAGCAGCGGATCAAAATTTGAAAATGCGGTCTTTAATCAGTTGATGCATGGTGGCGAGGTTGCCTACTATCAATTAAAGAGCGGCAGGGAAATCGACTTTATCGTGAACCAAAAGCGGTGTTTTGAAGTAAAAGAGACCGGAACAGAGGCCGATTTGAAGGGGACGGAATCGTTGGCAAAGAATCTGGGAATTACCGAAGCGTTTGTGGTGGGCCGACACCCGGTAAGGTTATTCGAAGGCTTTATCTGGGGAGGTTTTCTTCAATAACCTCCCTTCATCAATTCAACAACAAAAAATTAAAACACCCTTACCTCCAACTCTTTATTCAAAATTCCCTCTGGTAAATGTGCTGTAATGCCCTCCCGCAATGCATCGATCAGCCGGGCCTTCATTTGCTCGCGGTTGACGACCAGGCATACTTCACGGGCAGGTTCGGGGAAACGGAAGTGGCGGATATGCTTCTGCCGCTCTCCGGAAAGCTCCATCACAGCCATTTCGGGAAGAATAGTGATACCACCATTGCGTTCGACCATGCGGATGAGCGTTTCGATGCTGCCCGACCGGTAACTGAAACTGCTTCCAAACTGACTGTTGCGGCTCAACTCGCACAGGCGTTGGATTTGCGTGCGAAAGCAATGGCCTTCTTCCAGCAGCCAAAGTTCGTTGGGTTCGATGTCTGTCGGCAGAATATACTGCTTCGCGTACAGATCGGTTTTTTCCGAGACGTAGGCATAGAAACGCTCTTTGTACAATGGTATCTCCTGCAAACTGTTTTCTTCCGAAACCGACGCGATAATACCTACATCCAGGTTGCCTATTTTTAGCTCAGAAATGATCCTGTCGGTGATCATTTCCGAGACGTGCAGTTTGATATCCGGATAGCTTGAAATAAACGGGTTTACAAAATGCGGAAGCAGGTAAGGTGCGATGGTTGGAATGACTCCCACGCGTAGCTCCCCCGATAAGTCGCCATTGAAATGCTTGGCGATCTCGTTGATCCGTGATGTCTCCCGAAGAATGGTTTTGGCTTGGTCGATGATCTCCCGCCCGACGCCCGTGGGAACGATAGGCTGCTTAGTCCGGTCGAAAATTTTCACCGAAAGCTCTTCTTCCAGTTTCCTGATCATCATAGAAAGTGTGGGTTGGGTGACGTTGCAATGCTCGGCCGCATGGACGAAATGGCGGTAGTTGTCGACGGCGACGATGTATTCCAGTTGCTGGATATTCATGCTGTTAATAAATTTTCTTTATGCAAAAATAGAAATTATCATTTTGATTGATCTATTCCTATTGAACCTTTCATTAAGACCTGACCATTAAGCAGGGACTTCATCTGAATGATTGCAATCCTATTCAGTTCAAATATCCGCTCGGATGCCAGCAACCCGCGCCCGATCAGCATGGCATTGATACTTTCAAGGTTGGAAAGGACAACGAGCTGTTCCATGGTCGCGGAATCGCGAAGATTGCCTCGGTTTTCGTTGTTTTTATTCCAGTCCCGGGCAGTCAGACCAAATAGTGCCACGTTTAAAATGTCAGCCTCTTCTGCGTAAATTCTGTTTACTGCAATCGGGTCCAGCTCTTTAGGAATCAGATTTTCCTTGATGGCATCGGTGTGGATGGTATAGTTGATTTTGGATAAACTGCGTCGTAAATCCCAATCCAGTTCTAATCGCTTGTTTTCCTCATCTTTTAGTCGCTGGAATTCTTTAATCAGATAAAGTTTGAAAGACGCTGATATCCAGGAAGCAAATTCAAAGGCGATGTCCCGGTGCGTAAATGTGCCGCCATTATATCGCCCTGTTTTTGCTATCAGACCGATTGCATTGGTTTTTTCTATCCATTGCTTGGATGTGAGAACATAGCTGTTATGTCCGGCTTCATTTTTAATGTTACCGAATTCGGTAAGATTAAAATCAGGATTGTGCAGTTGCTCCCAGAGCCCGTTGAATTCGATGGTGAATCTGGTGCTCAGCCAGTGAGAGATCACAAGGCCGGTGGCGGCATTTTTCTGGCGTGCAATGTCCGTCAATGAGATAAATTCCCCATTATCGCGGCTTAGGACGCTAATCTCCTGTTCGTTAACAAAAAGCTTCTGATTTTTGCGTGCTTGAAGAATGTTTTTGCGTGATACATTCCTCTTATACGAAGCTCCTTGAAACAGGTAACAACTTGTAGTAGCATTAAATCATCATTAAACTTCCTTCTTCAAAGATTCTGGCTATTGCATTTCCCTCAGGAATTGTAACTTAGCCTTACTTTAAACTATCACTCACATTAATTTTATCAACTATGAAGAACCTGAAAGCATGGATGCTCCTGGCTTTGATGGCTGTGGCAACGCCGATCTTTGCGCAGACTGCGGCGGAAAAACAGAAGACGGAGGCCAAAGTGAAAAAGGATGGCACGCCCGACAAGCGCTATAAAGAGAACAAACACCTCAAAAAAGACGGCACGCCTGACAAGCGTTACAAAGCGAACAAGGCTGATGCAACAAAAGCCGACACCACAAAAGCTCCCAAGAAGAAGTAGTTGTCAGGAACATAGCTCCGAATATTTTTAGGAAAAGTTTAGGGTAAGCGCCCGACCGGTTGTCAATTCATTGTACAACCCGAGTCGGGCGCTTATTTTTTACATAAACTAGTCGGTGCAATGAATGCAGCCTTAGCGGATAACCACGTAACGGTTTTGAGCAGGGACAGAGAATCGGAGTTCGAGAACGTTTTCAAGAAACATTTCAAAGGGCTGCATGCCTATGCCTGTACGATCTTGAAAGACGATATCATGGCCGAAGAAATGGTCCAGAATGTGTTTTGCAGGTTGTGGGAAAAGACGGACCATATCGATATCCGGGAGTCAGTCAGCGGGTATCTCTATCGGTCGGTTTACCACGAAAGTCTGAATTATCTCAAACATCTGAAAGTTCGGGAGGCGCACCAGACTTATGTGATGCACCAGGAGCAGCAGAGCGCCCACGCTTCGCATGCCCTCGAACTGTCGGAGCTCGAAACCCGCCTGGATATCGCATTGCGGGAGCTGCCCGAAAAATGCCGTACGATATTCCAGATGAGCCGGTTCGAAGAATTGAAATACCAGGAAATCGCCGATCGCCTCCAATTGCCGGTCAAAACGGTCGAAAATCAGATGGGAAAGGCATTGCGGCTTCTCAGGGTCAAACTGGTCGATTTCCTTCCGGCGTCCATTTTACTTTTTTTCCTCAGCTGATCAGTCATGAAAACAGAACACAATCCCAACATAGATGAATTACTGGTAAAGTCGATGCTCGACGAAGCCAGCATTGCGGAGCAGATCGAAGTCAAACAATGGCTCCTCGACGACGATGATCACCAGCAGTATTACGAGCATTTCGAACTGATCTGGAATGAAAGCAAACACTTTGCGCAGGTGAGTACCGTGGATGAAAATGCAGCCTGGGAGCGTTTTAAAGCCAGAACAAGGATTACTGAACCGGAAATTATTCCGATGTATCCGAAACCTGTGTTCAGGATATTGCGTATGGTAGCGATGGTGCTCATGACGGCCGGTGTGGGCTGGCTGGGTTACCTCGCCGCGACGCGAAACGCTTCTCCGGAAATGCTGACCGTGTACTCGGGCATGCAGACGCTGACCGACACATTGCCGGATGGCTCAGTGGTTACGCTTAACAAAAAATCAAGTATCACCTATCCGGAGGAATTTAAAGGGAAGGTACGTCCGGTACAGCTTACAGGTGAGGCGTTTTTTGATGTAAAGCCTGATAAAACCAAGCCGTTTCTGATCTCGGTCAATGACGTGACGGTGAAAGTAGTGGGTACGTCATTTAATGTAAAGGACAATGCGAGTAAAACGGAGGTGATCGTGGAGACAGGCATTGTCGAGGTTTCAAGAGCGGATCAGAAGGTGCGCATTACACCACATGAAGAAGCAACGGTTGTAAAAGCAAGCTCGGAAATGCAGAAGGGCAGGACAGGAGACGAATTTTATAACTATTACAGGACCCGGCGACTGTTTTGTGATGGAACGCCGCTATGGCGGTTGGTCGAAATCCTCAACGAAGCATATGAGGCCGACATCGTCATCGGAAACGAACGATTAGCGGAGCTGCCGATCAATACGACATTCCACCAGAGTTCTCTGGAAAGTATTTTGGGCGTCATCAGCGAAACCCTTTCACTCAAAGTCGAACGCCATGGCGGGCAAATCATTTTGAAATAGCCTTATCTTTCGGGATGAATCAGAATTCTATATTCCGTAGTGTAATAAGGCTTGCTGTGATTTGGATAATGGTCCCTTGGGGGTGTTTTGCGCAGCAGATCCTGAACAAACCGGTTGATATCTCTGTAAAGGGACAACCGGTTTCCGGCGTTTTGAAGTCGATGAGCGAGCAGGGGAAGTTCTATTTTTCCTATAACAGCAATCTGATTTCCGGCGATAGTCTGGTTACTTTAAATGTAAGCCGGCAGCCGGTGAGGCAGGTGCTCGAACAACTATTTAACCATCAATTTCAGTACAAGGAAAAAGGGGATTATCTGATTATCCTGCCGGTCGCAAAAGAAAGGTCATTTCACGTTACCGGCCACATTTTGGACGATGAAACCGGCCAGCCGGTAGATTATGTCAGCGTGTATTCGCAGCAGTTGCTGGTGTCGACACTTTCGGCGGACGATGGTGCTTTCAGGCTGCGGATCAAAGACCGTGCATTTCCTGTTCACCTGACCATCAGTAAAGTCGGGTATGGCGATACCACGATGGTCATCGGTGAGGCCGACGAAGCAGACCGCATCATGCGCATCCAGCAAAAAGCCGTGGACCTCGACCCGCTGATCGTCCGTTATGCGGAAGGCGAAACGACCTGGCTGGGTCGTCTTTTCCTTTCCCGACGCTTGCGTGCGCAAAGCCGGAATATCGGCCGCTTTTTTGTGGCATTGCCTTACCAGGCTTCGCTGACGCCCGGGTTGGGCACGCACGGACGCATGAGCGGGCAGGTGGTGAACAAGTTTTCCCTTAACCTCGCAGGAGGTTATACCGCCGGTGTCAATGGTGTCGAAATTGCGGGTGGTTTTAATATTTCCAAAGAAAATGTGCGCTACGTGCAACTGGCGGGGGCATTTAATGTGGTATCGGGGCATGTCAGCGGCGTGCAGGTGGCGGGTTTCAGCAACAATGTGCTCGATTCCCTGAATGGCGTGCAGGTCTCCGGGTTTAGCGGAATGGTCCGGAAACGGGTAGACGGTGTACAGGTGAGCGGTTTTCTGAGCAGGACAGGCGGTGTCATGGCAGGCGCTCAGGTATCCGGTGCAATCGGGCTGATCCGTAACGGCGGACATGGTGCGCAGATATCAGGTGGCTACAACCAGGTGCGCGGGACGTATGAAGGCGTACAGATTGCCGGTGCGGCCAATAACGCCCGCGACTCGGTCAAGGCAACACAGATCGCTGGTGGCCTTAATATGGCGAGAAACATCAAAGGATTGCAGCTCGCACCATTCAATTATGCCAGGCGAATGCGGGGCGTACAGATTGGAATCGTCAATATCGCCGATAGTTCTTCCGGTGTAAGCATCGGCCTTTTCAATCTCATTCGGAAAAGTACTTCCAATATCTCGGTGTATGCTACAGAAATAGCATCACTCAATGTGGCCTGGAAAATGGGTACACATCAATTTTACAGCATATTGGTAGCAGGAACAGGTTTCAATGGTGAAAAGAAGGTGCAAACATTCGGTGCCGGGATCGGGCGGGAGTTTTATCCATTTAAAAAAGCAGGCTTTTTCGTAGAAATCCTGAACCAGAATATTTATCAGGGTAATTGGGAGGAGATGCCTTCCACTTATCGTCTGCAAATTGCGGCCACTTACAAGCTTGGCAAACGTTTCCTGCTGTTCGGAGGGCCTTCATACACCATTTATGATAGTGACGGCGTAGAGCAGAAGGCAGGATACAAATCTTTTCCTATTAGCGGCTACCCATCTATCAGCCTGGGCAGTGACAAAGTTACGTCCTGGATCGGCTGGCAGGTGGGCGTAAGCTGGCGGTACGGAAATTTGTGAATGCGCAAGAAATCTGTTCGAAAACATGGAAAAGGCCCGGAACCAATCGGTTTCGGGCCTTTTCCATGTTTCGTTGGCCGTTCTGTTAATCGATGCCGACACCTGCACTCGCGTAACCTGTCACGGTATTGATAAGGCCAATTCCGGTTGCTGTAGCGGAATATACCAGCAAAAACCTCTGACCTGCGGTTACGGGGATACTGAGCCCGCTTGTCGTTCCGCTGGCAGTAAAGCCAACTGACAAAATACCTGAAAGTGCCGGTGCAAGGTTTACAACCGCACCGGGCACAGGCGAAAATGAATTACTTCCTACCGGTGCTGAAAACAATTGAGCCTGTATATTGAGCGATGTGCCTATAAGTGCCAGGCCTACTGTATTGCTAAAGAAGCCGGAGAGCGATGTGATGGTCCCGGCGCGTGGTGCGACGAACGCGAAGTTGGTGAGCAACGTAGCATCAATAACACCGCCCACGAGCGATATGCCTGGTGCCGAAGAGCCAAAGCCCACTACCGACGTCGTTCCGACAAGTCCGCCCAAAATAGTTGTCATCACGATTGGTGCACCGGAGGCATAAGGAATAATTGTGCTTCCGGCAGCTGCGGCTTTCAAAGGCACCCATTGGCTACCGGTGTAATACCAGAAGCCTGAGTCACCATTAGTTTGATACACCAGCAAGCCCGTGGCCGGAGTCCCGATGGCCGCACGTTCGGTATCGAGCATACGCGGGATCAACAAACCTTTTGTAGTGGATGTTACATCTAGTTGCGCGCTGCCATCCGGGCTGATGGTCCCGATACCCACCTGGGCATTGGCTGCGAATGCGAGCAGCGCGAATAGCGCGGCCAGTAATGTCCCCTTCAGGTTCAGAGAGGATAGAAGAACGTTGAAAATATATAGTCTTTTCATGAGAATGCGATAGTTTATTGTTTGACGATTTTGATAACCTGTGTCTTGCCGTTAGTCGTTTCTACTTTTACCAGATAGGTGCCGGCCGGATAGCTTTTGAGACTGAATTCCTGACCTGCCTTAGGTTTCGATAATTCGAGAAACGAGCGTCCCGACAGATCGGTCACTTTCACGCTGGCGAGCGCTTCCCTGGAACCGATAAGAAGTTTGTCAGCCACAGGGTTGGGATAAGCGCTGATCAATCCTCCGGATTCCAGGCGGATCGATTCGATGGTGCTGTAAGCGTAGCTTCCGTCGATGTCCACCATTTTGAGCCGGTAGTACTGAGTACCATATCGCTCGGCACGGTCCGGGAACGAGTATTCCCTTGTGATCGCACTCTCCTTCGCTGCGTTGACCGTTCCCAATGCGGTCCATTTCCGGGCGTCCTCGCTTTGCTGGATTTCAAAATGGTCGCTGTCCCGCTCCTCGGAGGTTTGCCAGTAAAGTACCGTCGCATTTTCCACCCGTTTTACCGCGAAATTGACCAGGGTAACCGGCAGTGCGTTTTCCTGGGCAGCAGTGAGGGATGTAAAATTGGTCAACGGTAAAGTGTTGGAAATGTAGTGCTGGACTAGGTTAATACTACTTCCAGTGGTGGACACGAAGGTGGCATTGCCATGCGTAAGCTGCAAAGTACTTTCTGTGTTACCGTTAAGCTCCGAAGCCCGATAAAAGAAACCCGCAACTCCCACAAAATTCACCGGCGTGGTGAAATTGTAAACCCTCGCGATGCTGGGCGGCGTGCCCGGAATCGGTGTAGGAGTGATAGTGAGTGTCTGGGATGTAATCGAAAAATCGACGCTTGGCTTCAGCGTGAGGCTGTCTATAAAGACTTGAGTGTTTTGCGCAATAAAGAACCCATCGGTTCCTGCTGTAAACTGCGCGTGTGCGGCCATGGTTGGAAGTAATGCCAACTGGCAAAAAAGCAGATAACGTTTCATCATAAGTACGAAGGTTGTTTAATAGGGAATATGATATTGAGATAAATATATATAAACATATAAAGAAAGTAACGGAATTGACATAATTATTTCTACTATTTTGTCTTGTCAAATAAACCTAGTTTGTAGAAATATATTCAACATGTGAGGTTAAACTAGTTTTTTAAATGACCTTACTCTTGTAAAAATTATAAATTATTTCTACTACATCATCCAGTTGGATGAATGTTAGTTGTAGAATTATATTTCATGATCATATTTAAGACGGATTTCAGTCAGGTTTTTTCTCAGAAAATTTAGGGTAGAAGGCAATCCGGTTGTCGGTTAAATGCATACGTTCAACCCGATCGAATCGAAGGCCTGCGAGGATTTTGGGTGAGTGTATGCATTTGAACAATCAATTTTTAAATGCATTACCCATGAAAAACTTGTTTTTGAATCCATCCCGATTTATCGCCATCATCATACTGCTGACCGCATTCTCCGGTAGCGCAATTGCCCAGCGTGACAGTTCTGCCGCAGTGCATATCGGTTTCATTTATCCGGTAAGTTCCAATGGCAAACAGGCCGCTTCTATTACCAACCGCTTTTCGCTTCATGCCATTGCCGGCCTTTCGAAAGCAGAGACGGGTGCGGCCATTGCAGGAGTGGCCAATATTGTTAAACAAAATGTCAGCGGAGTACAAATGGCCGGTGTAGCTAATGTGATCGGCGGCTCGGCGAGTGGCGTGCAATTGTCGGGAGTCGCTAATATAACTGGCGGTAGTTCTACCGGTGCCCAGTTGGCGGGATTCGCTAATATCACCGGCGGGGAGGCGAGGGGAGCACAGTTAGCCGGTTTTATGAACCTTGCCGATGCTTCCGGCTCGGCGCAAGTGGCAGGCTTCGCGAACATCGTCCGGAAAGATGCCAAAGGGTTACAACTGGCGGGTTTTCTTAACAGAGCTAACGAAGTGAATGCGCAGGTGGCTGGTTTTGCCAATGTCGCCAAGAAGGTGAGAGGCGTCCAGCTGGCCGGCTTGATCAACATCGCCGATAGCAGCGATTATCCGATCGCGATTTTCAATTTTATCAAAAACGGTGAAAAGTCGGTGGCCATAACACTCGACGAAACCATGACTGGCATCGTTTCTTTCCGCTCGGGCGGGCGTGTGCTGTATGGGATCGCGGGTGTCGGTTATAATTTCAAAGACAATGCGGAACCGATGTATGCCGCCGAAGGAGGCTTAGGTGCGCATATCCCGCTCGCAGGAAGCTTCCGTCTGAACCTCGAGGCCGTTAGCCATACGCTCACCGATTTTGATGGAGGCAGTTATTTCAAAAATTCGATCCGGGTGTTGCCCGCATTAAAATTCGGCAACCGGTTCGAAGCATTTGCTGGTCCAACGCTCAACTACGTTTCATACGAACGGGAAAATGACTATGATTTTGTCAAAAATTATATCTGGAAGAACAGCAGCAGCTCGAAGGACTTCCGGGGACTTTTTGTAGGCTTCAATGCAGGCGTACAATTCCTGTTCTGATGCGGGCGCTCCGTTTCAGGCTGGCCCTCTGGGGTTGGCGCTCTTTGTCAGGCCTGATTTTCCGGGTACTGATCAACCTATGGCCCTATCGACGCAATATGGTGCTCGTGAATATGTCCCGCTGCTTTCCCACGCGTTCCGACAAGGAGATACGGCAGATGGTTACCGCCTATTTCCGGCATCTCGCCGATCTGATCGTCGAGCCTTTTATGATCAGTAGAATGCCTCACGGAGGTCTCGGATGGTTGGTTCACTACGAAAACACGCAGCTGATCGACAAACTCCTGCAAGAGAAGAAGCGCATTGTGCTGATGGCTTCGCATTATGGAAGCTGGGAATATTTGCTGTCGCTGCCGTTGCAGACTAATTGTGAAGTTCTTGCTGCCTATACACCCGTCTCTAACAAATGGCTGAACGCCTGGCTCTTGAAGCTCCGGGGGCGCTTCGGCGCTGTAATGGTCCCGAAATCGGAGTGGTACCGCAAAGCCATCGGCTGGGACAAAGGCTCCCCGGCGATTTTTGTCACCATCGCCGACCAGCGGCCGCCTGAGTCGGGCAAATACTACCTTAACTTCATGAACCGCAAGACGTTTGTTCAGTCGGGTGCAGCGCGAATTGCCATCCAGGGCGATTGTGCAGTAGTATACCTGGATGTGAGCCAAAGGAAGCGAAATACGTACCATTTCAGGTTCCGGCTCATTACCGAAAAGCCGCGGGAACTCGGTGAGGCGGGCATCATGGAACACTATTATAAAGCGCTGGAAAACACCATCGAGCGGCAGCCGGAGCTCTGGCTGTGGTCTCACAACAGATGGAAGTTCCATTCACTGAAGGGACAAAAGCCGGTCAGCGCATTGAAATTGTAGTAATATTCAGCAAAGGGTAGGCCTTTTTCCCAACTAGCGGATTTCGACGTGTTTTTGTAAATAATTGCGGGCGAGTGTTTTATGTAATAATGGTTTGATGGGAACCATAATTTTACCTGGCGGCGGTCAAACCAATTATTTACCAAAACAAAGCATTATGAGAAAATTAGCATTTATGGGTGTGTTTCTGATCGCCGGGATGATGGCAGCATGTAGTGATGACGACGAGACAACAGACCCAACTCCCGTGTTGCCCGAACTGAAAGTTGCCACAACGCTTTCCGGCGCCAACCAGGTACCCGCTAATCCATCAACAGCTACCGGTTCAGTAGATGGTACATTAGACCAGGAGTCGAGGATTTTGAGCATCAATATCCTTTACAGCGATTCCACAACCACCGATTCGGCAGCCACCGATTCTGTGTTCACTCCGACGGCCTGGTACATTTCAAAAGCATCGGCCGATTCCTCGGGCTCATTAGTGATCGATCTCGGGACCGATTTCAAAACACCCTTCGCGTTTAAAGATACTTTGACCGAGGCGCAGGTTGCCGATCTCAAAGCTGGCTTGTATTATGTAAATATTGAGTCAGCCAAATACCCGGAAGGAGAGATCAGGGGGCAGCTTAAAACTACGGAATAACCCACTAATTAAAGCACCTTTGTGCCCCAAAAAAAGAAGAGCGGCCCCGCAAGGATGCCGCTCTTCTTTTATATTAGATGAGTAGTATGCTTGATCAGAACAGGCCTTTGGCTTTTTCGAGAGCCGCATCCAGCCCGCTTGCATCGGAACCGCCCGCCGTTGCGAAAAACGGTTGCCCGCCGCCGCCGCCGTGGATTTCTTTCGCAAGGTCTTTGACGATTTTACCTGCATTCAGGCCGGTTTCCTGTACCAGATTTTCGGCAATGAACACGGAAAGCTGAGGTTTACCACCGATTTCTGCCCCGAATACGGCGATCAGGTTCTCGACCTGGTCGCGAAGTTCATAGGAAAGCTGTTTCAATGAATCGGCACTGGGAACATCCACTTTCTGCACGATCAGGTTGAATGTGCTGTGGGTTTCCATACTTTCGATTAGCGAAGTCTTCAATGTCTGGATCTTCTCGTTTTCAAGCCCTGCAATCTTTTTCTGCAATGCCGAACGCTCTTCGATCAGGCTTTCAACCGCTTTGACAAGGTCGGATGGCCCTTTGAGCAAATCCTTGATCTTATTCAAAGTTTCTTCCTGCTGGCGCATCAGTTCCAGTGCTTTTTCACCGGTTACGGCTTCTACCCGGCGAACACCAGCCGAAACCGAACCTTCCGAAATGAATCTGAACACACCGATCTCGCCTGTCGAAGGCACGTGCGTACCCCCGCAAAGCTCGAAGGAGAACTTGGGATCGAAGATGATCAGGCGTACGAAATCGCCATACTTTTCGCCAAAAGTAGCCGTAGCACCTGCGTCCAGCGCTTGCTGAATGGGCACGTTCCGTCTTTCTTCCAATGCGATATTCTCGCGGATCTTCTCATTCACGCGGTCTTCGATCTTTTGCAGCTCTTCATCAGTCACTTTCGTGAAATGCGCAAAGTCGAAACGCAGTACCTCTTCGTTCAGGAACGATCCCTTCTGACTCACGTGCGTACCCAGCACCTCACGCATAGACGAAAGCATCAGGTGCGTAGCCGTATGGTTTGCCTTGATCCTGTTACGACGACCGGTATCGATTTTCGCAGTAACGATCCCCGAGCCGGACAATGCCTCATCAAGATCCTTATCGCGGGAAATGTGCACAAAAAGATCATTCTCCTTCTTGGTATCAACAATCGCTATCCTCCTTCCTCCTTCCTCCTTACTACCCGAATTGAAAATAAGCTCGCCAGTGTCCCCCACTTGCCCTCCCATTTCTGCATAAAAAGGCGTGCGGTCGAGCACAATGTGATATTCCTCGCCAGTCTTGGTCTTCACCTTGCGGTATTTCACAATGTGGCTGTGTGTCTCTTCAAAATCATAACCCAGGAATTCCACACCATCGGATTCGCGGAGTTCAATCCAGTCCGTGGCTTCTTTGGCGGCATCCTGGCGGGAGCGTTTTTTCTGCGCTGCCAATGCATCCTGGAAACCGGTTTCGTCGATTTGGAAGTTTTTTTCGCGTGCGATAAGGGCGGTAAGATCAACGGGGAAGCCGAAAGTATCGCTGAGTTCGAATACCTCGTCGCCTGGAATGGTGTTGAAACCCTTTTCTTTCAGTCCGGAAATTATGCTATCCAGTCTTTTCAACCCCGATTCGAGCGTGCGCAGGAAGCTCTTTTCTTCTTCCAAAATCACACGGGTAACAAATTCTTCCTGGTCTTTCAGTTCGGTAAATACATCCTTGAACTGCTCGGCCAATACAGGTACCAGCTTATGAAAGAATGGCTCTTGCAGGCCGAGGTAGGAGTAGCCATAACGCACCGCGCGGCGCAGGATACGGCGGATCACATAACCTGCTTTCACATTAGATGGTAATTGTCCGTCGGTGATGGCAAATGACACAGCGCGGATATGATCCGAAATCACGCGCATGGCGATGTCGGCGAAGGGCTCTTCGTTCTGCCCGTATTTTTTGCCTGAAAGCGTTTCCAGCACCTGAATAGTATGTTGGAAAACGTCGGTGTCGTAGTTCGATGTTTTTTGCTGGATAGCCATGCAAAGGCGCTCGAAACCCATTCCGGTATCGACGTGTGTCGATGGGAGCGGGATAAGCGAACCGTCGGCCTTACGCTCGAATTGCATGAATACCAGGTTCCATATTTCCACTACCTGAGGATGGTCGTTGTTAACCAGTGACTTACCCGAAACTTCGGCCACCTCGGCAGGCGAGCGAAGATCGATATGGATCTCTGAACAAGGGCCACACGGACCGGTATCGCCCATTTCCCAGAAGTTATCCTTTTTATTGCCCAGGATAATGCGCTCTTCCCCTACAATGCCTTTCCAAAGGTCCCATGCTTCCTGGTCGAAGGGTACACCATCGGCCTCGTTTCCTTCAAAAACAGAGACGTACAGTCTCTCTTTAGGTAGTTTATAAATCTCCGTCAACAATTCCCAGGCCCAGCCGATCGCTTCTTTTTTGAAATAATCACCAAACGACCAGTTGCCGAGCATTTCGAACATGGTGTGGTGATAGGTATCAAAACCGACATCTTCGAGGTCGTTATGCTTTCCTGACACGCGCAGACATTTTTGGGTATCCGCGATGCGGCGCGACGGCGGCGTGCCGTTGCCGAGAAAAAAGTCCTTGAACTGCGCCATCCCCGAGTTGTTGAACATCAGAGTGGGATCGTTCTTGGCCACCAGCGGCGCCGAGGGTACTATTAAATGCTCTTTACTGCGGAAAAAATCAAGAAAAGCCTGACGTATTTGATGCGAGGTCATTGTATCTGTTTTCGTACTATATCATCATGAAATTTGCCGCAAAGCTAACGAAAAATCTCATTTAGTCAGGCTGGTAGGTGAGCTTTCCAAGGTTGTAAGCGCCAAAGCATCCCAAGCCGCCCTGGATGTTGGTGTATACTGTCGTGGGTTCAGAGAAAGGATTGTCGGCATCAATGTGCACTTGCATCGATTTGTGGTATTTATGATAGTGAATATCGGTGTTGTAAATCATCATTATAACCGATATTACCCGACTTTTAGGATCAAATGGCTGTTGCGTCGTGCTTTCGGGGATAACGGACGTGAAGTTCGGGAGTGTTACCTTTCCAAGCGGAGAAGAAAACAGCATGCCGTCCCGGTTTTGGTCCGTTTGCAATTCGGCCCGTCCGGTCATCTCATCCCAGTTAAAGTTAAAATCGTTTCGGATCCGCTTCTCTTGCGATTTGGGGTCGGGAATGCTGTATTCTATGTCGGCCTCAGCTCGCACACGGTAATAATTGGTCTCTCCTGAAATGTCGGTCCAGTCCATTTTTAACGTAATAGCTTCATCATTTCCAAAAAAGGCGTTGGGAGAAACAACCTTGTCGAGTACATAAGATTTGATGACCGGGATGTTTTTGGGCACGGTACATTGCGCCGTCACGTTCCGCACGCCAGCCGACACGATCAAATGATATGTCTTGGATGCCTTAATCGGAAATTTGCTTTGATCGATGCTGTACATCCGGGTTAATTCGTCAAATGGCAATACTACCTCGCCGGTTCCGTCCGATATTGTTACTACCGCATTTTCTATTACGCGGTCTGTAACGTCGCTCTGCGGAAATAAAGGCTGAGATTCCGAAACCACTACAGTGATCCTTTCGGCTTGTGGAGAAATAAATGAATGCACGACCAGCTTCGACTCCGCGTGTGGCAGCCGGGATTCGGGAATATCAGTAACCAAGGTCTCGCATGCGATATTCATTACCATCAATAGAAAGAATAGTTTATATGAAGCCTTCATTGGTGTGTAGTTTAAAATTTGAAATTGTAGCTTACGGATGGTAAAACCGGAAAGAGCGAAAACTTCTTCAATGCCAGCTTACCTGTGTTGCTTTGCTCGCCTATATCGTAGAAAAACGGGTTTTTATGGTTGTACACATTGTATATCCCCAACTCCCAGGTCCTTTCATATCGCTTCCGGGTTTTTCGGAACTGGATAGCGGCATCCAGCCGTTGATAGGCCTCCGCCCGGAAATTGCCCCTTCCCGAATACTCGCTGATTTCTGTTCCCAGCAGATGTTCCTCGTTGCCCACAGCCTGGCCCGCGAAGTGTTCCTGCACCCCGGTATACTTGGAAACGGGTAGCGTAAGTGCATTGCCCGTTCCATAGACCCAGTTAGCCGAAATAGTAACATGTTTGCCCAAGTCATACATAGCGACCATCGATAGGTCGTGCCGTCGGTCGTGTCTCGGGAAAAAGGTTTTGCCCGAATTCAGTTCAGGGAAGTTCCAGCGTGTCCATGACAATGTATAGCCCACCCAGCCTGAAAGCTTGCCGGTCTTCTTTTGGATCAGCAATTCGGCCCCATAAGAAGAGCCACGTCCCGAGGTAACATTGTCCTGCCAGCTCAGCTCATTCGAATTGTCTCCGCTGATGTTCAGGAAAGAAGCACCTTCCTTGTAAGCTATGATGTGGTTCATCTTTTTGTAATATCCTTCCAATGTGATCAGCAGTTTGGCATGAGTAAGGTCCTTTGCAAAGCCGGCGGCAATTTGTTCGGACTGTTGGGGGGCAATGCGGTCGGTTGTGGGGACCCACAGATCGGTAGGCAGGCCAACGCCCGTGTTCGATAGCAGATGCACATATTGGTTCATCCGGGAATAGGACATTTTCCAGGACAAGTCCCCGGTTAATTTTAAGGCTGCCGAGAAACGTGGCTCTGGTCGGATGTAAGTTTTGGTCAACGTGTTGAAGATACTGATCCTCAGGCCCAGGTTCATTTTAAGGATATCAAATGGCTGCCACGTGTCTTCGGCATAGGCACTTCCCTCGAATGAGCTGAGGGACTGTTTCACGTGCTGGCCAGGATTGTCGCTATTGGAACCCGTAATGACCAGCGCAGAGGGAACAAACCGGTGCAATATGCCCTGAGCACCGAATTTTACCGCATGCGAGGCCGACGGATAGAAATCAAAATCTGTTTTGAAATTCAAATCTTTGATCCGCGAATGGTAACGCAAGCGATTTTCGCTGGCCACCGCCCCGCTTTTATCCAGATCGCTGAAATCGTTCATTACGCCAAAATCGAAATGGCTGAATATGAGCGAGAAGTTTGCAAACAGTTTCGGGGAAAAGAGATGGTTCCATCGCATCGTGCCGGTAGCATTGCCCCAGTCCAGGCCATTACTTGTTTTGTAACTTTCACTCTTCTCACCAACATACAATTTGTCCCTTCCGAAGTAACCGCTTACATAAAGCTTGTCCTTTGAACTTAGGTCGAAATTGACCTTGGCATTTAAATCATAAAAATAGTAACCAGGCTTCATCTGATTTTTTTGTCCCTTTTGTTGCCTGGCGATAATGGGAGCGGCCAGTAAATCGATATAAGTCCGCCGCGCGGAAAACAGGAACGAAGATTTGTCCTTTTTGACAGGTCCTTCCAATGTCAGCCTCGAAGAAATCAATCCAATGCCTCCTTCGCCGTGCAGCCGGTCTTTGCTTCCTTCTTTCATGGTCATTTCGACCACGGAAGATAACCTACCGCCGTATCGTGCCGGAAACCCTCCCTTCGTTAGTTCCACGGTCTTGATCGCATCGCTATTAAAGACCGAGAAGAAGCCAAACAAGTGATTGGCGTTGTAAACCACCGCATCGTCCAGGATAATAAGGTTCTGGTCGGGCCCGCCACCGCGCACATAAAGTCCGGCTTGTCCTTCTGTTCCTTTTTGCACGCCAGGCATCAACTGCAGCACTTTCAGCACGTCCTTTTCTCCGAAGAGCGCGGGAATCTTCTTAATCTGGGCGATTGGAATTTCAACCTGGCTCATTTGAGCACGCTGGCTTATTTCGTCGTCACGGTTGGCTTTCACCACGACCTCTTCTAACTGGTTCACGGAAGTCAGAAACACATCCAACTCCATGTTCTTTCGCGAACTGATCCGTCGGTTTTGTCCTTCATAACCTACAAATGAAAAGGACAAAACAGCCGAATCCGCAACGGGAACAGTCAGGGAATAAAATCCATAATTATTAGTCACAGCGGCGTAAGAGCTACCGCTTATGTACACGTTTACTCCGGGAAGCTGTTCCCTGCTTTTGTGTTCACGAACGTAACCGCTTATGGTTATACGTTGCTGCGCGATGAGGCTGATGCTGTGAAAAAACAGTGCGGCAACAAAAGGTATTTTCATGGCTTTGAGATGTGATTGTTGATGAATGAAAGCGCTGCCGATAAGCCCGAGTTGGCGTAGCGGCACGCGATCTGATCTATTTATCTTGCAGGACGAAAGGCACCTTTTCCCTGGTCTCACTATTGTCGTCCAGCACTGCGGTTATTTCGAGGAATACATCCGACGTTTTATCAATGTCATAGAAAAACGATTCTCTGAGTTTAACTTCACTCAACGACTTACAATCGCAGCCTCTGTTTGATGTAAAAAGTGTCTTGTCATGCTTGTTCTTGACGGTCACAGTGTACCTGTTCACGGTTGTTTTTTCAGGCTTGATCACCGCCTCGATAATGACACTATCCCGGTCATTGATCACCTGGTTAGCCTTCGGCGAGCTGACGGTAATAAACTTGGAATCTACTTCTTTTTCTTTACAGGCTGCAATCGTAAAAGCCGCAGCGACGCCAATAACTACACAATACCTCGTTTTCATAATCACATGGTTTTAGTTAATTAATATGGTTGATCAATACATTTTGAGTAATGTACCGGGCAGTGCTTATCGGGAAGGAGGGGGCGATAATGTTACTTTTTCGTCCTAAGTGTCAGATAGCGTTCGTGCAATCTCAGCGGGCGAGGTATTTTTTAAAAGCAAGTTCTCCTGATCACTTCCCATCAGCCAATGGCGGGCGTGAGGGGTTTTAAAAATGCGATGCTTTGAGAGCCTAGATTCGAGTTTTTCAAAATTTTCTTCGATCTTCTTGTTGTTAACCGGCGCTCCTGTCATATCGTCCACAGTCAAGGAATCTTCAACCAACTCGCCAAATTGTTGCCTATTCTCTTTCGATGCCATTAACCGGATCAGTAGGTTAGCTTTTGATGTCGGACATTGGTTGTCGATAAAGCGGCGCATCAGCGCGTGGACTTCTTCCCGTTTCATTTTCGTCCTTTTTACCAAGACCGATTGTCGGCTGGTATCATATGCTTGTCGATCAACATTTTAAAAAATGCCAAAAGATTGCCAAGACTAATGTGATATTGTGCTTTTTGAGATAGGCAACGATCGAGCGTGTTCCTTTCACAATGTGGTCGTTGACCGTCCCCGCACCAATTCCAAGCTGCAAAGCGGCCTCCATGTAGCTCTTTCCTTCGATCTTGCAAAGCTTGAAAATGAGCCTGCGTTGAGGAGGCAGCAGTTCAATGGCTTCTTGCAGTAGTGTTTCGTACGCTTCTAGTTGCAGGCCATGTTCGGTATCCTCATGAGATTGCTCGGCAGCTCGAACGATCTGTTCTCTGAGCTTGATGTCCCGCGAGGCCCTGGCCAGAAAGTTGAGGGATATATTTTTACATATGGCAAGCAGATAGCTTTTGAAATGCCGGATTTCGGGAAGCGTTTCTCTGTTCTCCCAAATTTTCAGGAATACCTCCTGTGTAATGTCCTCCGCCAGTGGAATAGATTTAATAAATTTCAATGCATAGCCGAATACCACCCGGTAATTGGATACGTAGAGCTGCTTGAAAGCGGTACGATTGCTTTCAGTTAACAGGGACAAAAGCTCTTCTTCTGAATACTCCGAGAATGTTTGCAAGGCGAACGAATAGATAGCGTGTTTGTACAAAAGTATTCAAACAGCGATATCCCTTCAATGTTGCAATTGCGAGGTTGCGGTAACATTTATCCTGCTTATCTATTGGCAATTATTCGGTAGATATGAAATAGCCTGCGTAGCTATCCGCCTTAGGAACCAATGACACAAGACGGGGGTATTGGGCTCACAAGGCCTTCGGTTGGTGTTCAAAATCATCGAACCACATAGTACAGGATGGATATTTTGAAAATAATCTATGGACTTACAATATTGGCCAGTTTGGAAACTATGTTCGAGCGAGTATAAACGCCGAATAGCTTACTTTTTCAGGCATAAAGCTTAACAAACACATAATGGCCGATACAATACTAATCCGGATTTATGTGTAATGGGCTGTGAAAATCAATTTACTAATACTAAAATGAAACCGTTTTCAGAGTTATCGGCTGAGGAGTTGGCAATGGAAAACCTCTTCATAAGATGGGTACGGTTTCCGGAGGATCCGCCCATTCGCTCTTTTTGGGAAAATTGGATACTTAAATATCCTGCGCAGAAAGACACGGTGGCCAAAGCACGCGAATTGGTGCTGATCGCCTCGGACTGGAAGCCCGACAATCTGTCGAACCTCGAAGTAAACTCGATCTGGGGCCGGATCATGAGCTCGCTCGACATTATGGGCGATCGTGACACTAAAAAAAAGCCCCGTGAAAGCCGGAGTACCGCGCTTTCGGCTGGGAATATTATCCTCATCCTCATGTCGGTGACCTTTATATTGTTCATCTTTTACGTGATTCTAGGGATCTCTTAGCCCCTCAGGCCCTCTTCGCTGCTAATTTTATTTCTGAAAATCTTTTTTATTTAAGGCTTTCCGCTTCACCGTGAATCGTCTTGCGGTTACACAGCTGATGCCTTTGGACAATGCAGTCTAGCCATCGCAGCGATCTGGTAAGAGAACGCGGGCGCATTGCCGGTTATCTGCTTAGATATTTTGTTACTTAATACTGTTTAAGTGCAATTTCTAAGGAAAGTTTCTGGGTGGATATGGCATTTTTGTATTGGTTTATGCAAATATTTTATAATAAAAACTTGGATCGAGCCTATTCTGGCAACGTTCCCGACAACGATTGCATAAATAAACTTCGCAGATCGTTTTCAATTTTCTTCCCGAATCTCTATTCTCAGAAAGATTTTCAAATTGTATTTTAAGTACAAAAAATATACTTATTGAAATTGTGCAAGTAAGTATAGTTTGCGAAGACTAAAAGCGTCTACTGTCCCTAAGCGTCCTTCCAGATAAAATATTTGAACAGATTGGTTACAAATCTGCGCTGAGTAACTGCGTGTATATTTGTAACTATTTATAGAAAAAATGTAATTATTTGTAAGGGTCAACCTCTTGAATGATCGTCAGAATAACAGGTTTATGGTGAACTATTAATAGTTAAAACAATCAATGCGTATGAAAAGAAACTTTACAAGTATTGGCCACTGTATGATGCGTTGGGCAATGGCTGGTGTGGTGATGACGGGTTTTACAGGGCAGGCCTACTCGATGAGGCCTTCAAACCCCACTATCAGCATTATCGACAGAACCGTATCCGGAAAGGTAATCTCTGTGGAGGACAACCAAGGAATTCCGGGTGTTTCGGTGGTGATCAAAGGAAGCAAATCCGGTACCAACACGGACGCCGATGGTTCTTTTAAGCTGAATGTGCCGGAAGATAATGCGGTCCTGGTATTTTCGGCGGTGGGTTTTACAACGCAGGAAGTGCCGGTGGGCAACAAAAGCGTTATCGATATAATACTGGCCAGCGATCAGAAAATACTGACGGAAGTGGTCGTGGTGGGTTATGGTACGCAAAAGAAAAGCCAGCTGACCGGCGCAATTTCGTCGGTTGGTGCAAAGGAAATTAATGAGATGCCTATCACCAACCTCGGCCAGGCCTTGCAAGGCCGTGCTGCCGGGGTGGACGTAACGCAGGCGGGTTCGAAACCGGGCACTGTGCCAAAGATCCTGATCCGTGGCCGCCGTTCGTTCAATGCAGGTAACGATCCGTTATATGTAGTCGACGGTATTCCGTTAGCCGGAGGTTATGAGGATATGAACCCCAACGACATCCAGTCGATGGAGGTTTTGAAAGATGCGACGGCTACCGCTATTTATGGTTCGCGCGGTGCCAATGGCGTTGTAATCGTAAGCACGAAGCGTGGCGGCCTGAAAGGCAAGACAACTGTTACGTATGACGGTTACGTGGGCGTTTCCAAAGCACTCGATAAGGTGGATCTTTTCAGCGGCCCGGAATTCGCCGAATTCGTTCGTGAAGCTTACCGTGCTACCGGTGGTTACAAGGACGCCGCCGGCAATGCAATCCCGACCGGTGTGATCAATGCTGAGGCGGATGCGAAAGTGGCGGTTCTCGGAGGTGATCCGAACGTGGCCAAAGGTATCGCAAACGGTACCAGTACCGACTGGCAGGACCTTGTGGTCAGCACAGGAGTCATGCAAAATCATTCGATAGGCGTGCAGGGTGGGAGCGACCGTACGCAGTTCTACCTTTCAGGAGGCTTTTTTCGGGACAAAGGTGTGATAAAAGAGGCGAATTTTACCCGTTTATCGCTGCGTGCCAACCTTGACCACAACGTTAACAAGTGGCTGAAAGTGGGTCTCTCGTCCTACATGATGAACAGCACCCGCAATGGGGAGAACCTGAACACTTACGGGATGACCATCAACCAGAACCCGCTGGCAGTTCCCTTCGATGAGAACGGCAAAATGATTTTCTCGCCTACGAATGATGCATTGTTGACCAACCCGCTCGCCGAGCTGGTGAAGGGTGCGCAGGTAGACGAGCTGAAACGTTACCGCATTTTTAACAGTATTTATACCGAGTTCAGCATTCTGCCGGGTTTGAAATACCGGGTGAACTTCGGTCCGGATTTCGTCATTAGCCGTTACGGACGTTTCATTGGCGGTCAGACCAACGCCAGAAAGGGCGGAGATGCGCAAGCGAACACTGGCAATGCTATCCAGTTCAACTGGACTTTGGAAAACATTATCAACTATAACAAAACGTTTGGTGGCAAGCATAACCTGAATGTGACGTTGCTACACTCAATCCAGCGCGACCGGGCGGAAGTTTACAGTTCTTCGGTACAAGGTGTACCAGTTGAAAATCAATCTTTCTACAACCTAGGCGCGGCGACCACTGTGTTTTCACCAGGAAGCGGGTTGGTCGAATGGAGCATCAACTCCTACATGGGCCGTTTGAATTACGACTATAACGACAAATATCTCTTGACCTTGACAATGCGTCGCGACGGTTCGAGCCGGTTCGGTGAAAACAGCAAGTATGGAAACTTTCCCGGTATAGCTGTGGGTTGGAACCTGGGCAACGAGGACTTCCTGAAAAACGTTTCGTGGGTGGATCTTTTGAAAGTGCGTGCCGGATGGGGCAAGGTGGGTAACACAGGTTTAGCACCTTACCAAACGCAGGCATTCCTGGGCCGTACAAGCTATGCTTGGAATACAAGCCCTGCTTACGGCTACCGTCCCGGAACAATCGGAAATGCGGATTTGCGTTGGGAGTCATCCGCTACATCCAACGTAGGACTGGATTTCAGCTTCGTCCACGGACGTGTTCAAGGTTCATTGGAATTTTATCAGACCAATACTACTGCATTGTTGCTGTCAGACCAATTGCCCGGTTCGATCGGTTTTGGTGCCGTAACCCGCAACGTGGGTGAAACCCGTAACCGTGGTATCGAACTTGGCTTAACTACCAATAACATCAATACCACAAGCGGCTTCAAATGGACAACCGATTTTACATTTACTAAAAACACCGAGGCAATCCTATCCCTATACAATGGAAAGGTTGACGACGTGGGTAACGGCTGGTTCATCGGTCGCGCGCTTAGCACAGTGTATGATTACAGAAAAGTGGGTATCTGGCAGACCAACGAAGCTGATGCAGCAAAAGCTGTTAACAGCGAAGTAGGCCAGATTAAGCTGAAAGACGTCGACGGAGATGGTAAGATCAATGCGAATGACCGTGAGATCATCGGTTCCGACGTGCCTGATTTCAGCGGTGGTATTACTAACCGGCTTAGTTTCAAAGGCTTTGACCTCTCGTTCTTCTTCTTCGCCCGTGTAGGTAACCTGATCCGCAGCGAGTTCCACAGAAATAACAATGCCTTGGCGGGCCGTTATCAGCAAATGAAAGTGGATTACTGGACGCCCAACAACCCGACCAACGAATTCCCCCGCCCGAAAAGCAACCAGGAGTTCCCTGTTTACGGCAGCACGCTTACTTACTTCGATGGAACATTCGTGAAGCTGAGAAACGTGAACGTAGGTTATTCATTCACGCCGGAATTTTCGAAAAAGTTGGGAATGGAATCACTCCGCCTGTATTCAAGCATCCAACAGCCGTTCATCTGGGCAAAATACCGGAGCAAATACAACGGTGTTGACCCTGAAACGACCGGTTTGGCAGCAGGTGGGACTGGCATAACCCCTGCCACCATGGTGATCACATTCGGTGTAAATGCAAAATTCTAAGGGCCAAGGTTTAACATTCCTTTTAAAAGATATTGACAAATGAAAAATATAAGAAAATCGATTGTGATATGCGGGATGGCGGCATTGATGCTGGCGGGGCAGGGATGTAAGGATGTGCTCGACGAGGAGATCGTTTCCGGTGTTGGCAACGACTACCTGAACACCGCTAAAGGCTTTGAAGACGGGGTGAAAGCGGCCTATTCTTCGCTCCGCTTTTATTATGGCACCCAGCAGGGGCTTACGATGAGTGAATTCGGTACAGATATTTATGCAACCGGCGCAGATGGCGGGTATAAGGGCTTCCATTTTTACGATGGCCAACTAAACCCGACCGTGGATTACCTGGCAACCACCTGGGACGAGATTTACAAAGGGATCAATACTTGCAACGCAGTTATCGAACGTGCTCCAAATGTGACGGGTATAACCGATGCCGTTAAAAAGTTGCGCATTGCGGAAGTCAAATTTTTACGCGGGCATTTCTACTATCTGCTGCACCAGCAATATGGAGGTGTAGACCTGCGCCTCACTGAAACTTTGCTCCCAACCAAGGACACCAAGCGCGCGACCGATGCGGAAATGTATGCGGCGATCATCAAGGACCTGAGCGAAGCGGTGACAGATCTGGAAGCCAAGGCGCAATCTAGCGACTACGGCCGGGCTACCAAACCGGCGGCGCAGGCGCTATTGGCAAGAGTTTATCTTGCAAAAGGATATTCGACTGAGAAGGCAGCCGACGACTTCACCAAAGCGGCAGACCTTTTGAAAGAAGTGTCAACCAAATACGGCTACAAACTACTTGACGACTTTGCTGCCGTTTTCGATGAAAACAATCAGAACCACGCCGAGGTTGTGTTTGCAGTCCAATACACCAGCGACGCGCTGACTAATGGTACCGGTAACAGCTTGCACCTTTACTTCGGTATGCAATACGACGTGCAGCCGGGTATGAAACGCGATACTTATTGGGGCCGTCCATTCAAACGCCTGAGACCGACCGAATATCTGCTCAACACCGTTTTCGCTGACCGTGTCAATGACTCGCGTTACAAAAAGACATTCCGCGATACCTGGATATCTAATAACCCGGGCACTTATAATGCGGCATCTTTCGACGATTCCAAGACGAAAGTGACATTTGCGTCGGGCGATACCACGATTTTCATTCCGGGTTACGAAATGACGAAGGAAGAACGCGCCAAGAAACCATATCAGGTGCTTGTGCCCAGCAAATACTCGGAAGCGTTATTCCCAACATTGCAGAAGTTCTTTGATTCCAAACGTCCGGATATGACCTACGAGCCAGGTAGTCGCGATTATTATGTGGTGCGTTTGGCTGATGTGTACCTGATGCTCGCCGAGGCATTGTTGCAAACAGGCGATAAAGCGGGTGCGGCAGAAGCCCTGAACGTGGTGAGATACCGTGCGGGCTGGCCTGGTAAAAAGGATAAGATGGCTATCGCTGCCAAAGACCTTACATTGGAGACAATTATTGAGGAACGTGCAAGGGAATTGGCCGGCGAGCAAACCCGCTGGCTGGACCTGAAACGCTGGGGACTACTCGTGGAAAGAGTAAAAAAATACAACCCGCAAGCGGCCAGTATCCAGCCGTTCCATGCTTTGAGACCAATCCCTCAGACACAGATCGACCGGAGCGCGAAGACAGCCGACGGAAAATCGGTGTTCCCGCAAAACCCCGGTTATTGATCGGATCAGATAACACTTTCGGAAAAGGATGGTTGCCTCGTGCAGCCATCCTTTTTTGTTTTGAAATTAACCGAATCGAAAAAAACTTACCGCAGAATCAATGAAACTATCCGGTTAAAAACTAGGATTAATCCATTGTCGGTGTGCGCTGGAATGGGTGGCGTCAGGGTGGTATATTTCACCTAAAACACCATTTTAATCCACTGACCTATGCACATTACAAAAGGTTTTCTCACCTCTTTGCGGCGCATGAGCGGGGTATGCATATTTGCGATATGCCTGCACCCGCCGGTGCCCGCCAGTGTCGTCGCGAGTCCGCTTGCAAGGGTTGGCCATGTCATAAAAGCCGATAGAACTATTACCGGTACCGTGCTGGCCAAAGAAGGAAATGCTGCTATTCCGGGTGTTACGGTGGTGGTCAAAGGCACCACCCAGGGCACGACAACCAATGCAGATGGCAAGTACACCATCGAAATACCGGGTAATTCGACGGTGCTGGTCTTTTCGGCCGTCGGTTATGTCACACAAGAGCAGGAGACGGGTAATGCGAGTGTGGTCGACATTTCGCTTGCTCCGGACCAGAAAACGCTCAATGAAGTGGTCGTGGTGGGGTATGGTACCCTGAAAAAGCGGGATCTTACCGGCGCAGTTTCGCAGGTAAACGCTACCCGGCTGGAAAATGAAAACCCGCAGTCGGTCCAGGATGTGCTCCGGGGGAATGTGCCGGGCATGAACGTCGGGTTTTCCACTTCTGCGAAGGGCGGTGGAAATGTTTCGGTGCGGGGGCAGAACTCCATTAATGCAGGTTCCACACCGCTGATCGTGCTGGATGGGACGATTTATTATGGGGGCTTGGAAGACATCAATCCAAACGACATCGAGACGATCGACGTGCTGAAAGATGCCAGTTCCTCGGCCGTATTTGGTGCAAAGGCGGCGAGCGGCGTTATTTTGATCACCACCAAAAAAGGGAAGGAAGGCAAGCCGATTATCAATATCAACAGCAATTTTGGCTTTGCCGAGGTAGCCAGAGATCAAGCTGTGCTCAGCCCGGAAGGATTCGTAACCTGGCGCCAGGATGTAATGCGCAACATCAACGCCACTGCCGAACCGTCCCGGTTCACAGATCCGAACAAGCTTCCGGCAGGTGTCACGCTTGAACAATGGCTGGCGTATGATGGCTCCAAAGGCGACCCCACGACCGTATGGCTGCAACGGCTAGGAATGCAACCGGCCGAAATCCAGAATTATAAAGACGGCAAAAGCGTAGATTGGTACAGCAAGATTTTTCAAAAAGGGTTTCGGCAGGATCATACAGTTAGCCTGTCGGGACGCAACGAGCGCATTTCTTATTACATGTCGCTGGGATACCTGAATAACCAGGGCATTATAGTAGGCGACAAGTACGGCACCGTTCGCGCACGCCTGAACCTGGAAGGAAAAGTGAACCGGCACCTGACGATAGGGATGAATACGCAATTTGCGAGAAGGGACGAGAGCCAGGTGCCGGTGAACTATGATCTGGCCAGGGTGTTGTCACCCTGGGGATCGGAGTTTGATGCAAACGGAAATTACTCCTGGCGGCCAAACGGCGAGGCCAGCGGTGGGAACCACCCCTATTACGCGCGCAGCTTCACCCAGCGAGACCAGGGGGCACAGACTTTGAACTCGGTGATTTTTGCAAGGGTCAATCTGCCGTTTGGCTTTACTTATCAACTCAATTTTACGCCCCGTTTCGACTATACACACCGCTATAATGCCGAATCTGCCAAGCATGCGGAATGGGCGGCGGAAGGCGGGCGCGCCTCGCGGAAGGATTCGACGGTGTTCAACTGGCAGGTGGACAATATCCTGAAATGGAGCAAAACCATTAACCAGAAACACAATATCGATCTTACTTTCCTGGCCAATGCCGAACGTTTCCGTAGCTGGCGTGACAGTATTTCGAATAAGGGTTTTACGCCTACGGATGTGTTGGGTTATCATAACATCCAGGCTGGTGGGCTTCCGGTCGTATTTACAGATGACCAGACAAGCACTGCCGACGCATTGATGGCCCGTCTGTTTTATTCATTCAAAGAGAAATATATGATTACGGTGTCGAGCCGCCGTGACGGGTATTCGGCATTCGGGCAGAAAAACCCCCGGGCCGTGTTCTCGTCTGCTGCATTGGGCTGGGTGTTTACGGATGAAAGCTTTTTGACCAGCAAATGGCTGAGCTATGGAAAGCTGCGTGTTTCGTATGGTAATAATGGTAACCGGGATATTCCCCGTTACGATGCATTGGCTGATCTTTCCAGTGGAAAATACCTGCATGTTAAGCCCGACGGCACCGTGTACCAGGTCAGTCAGCTTTATGTAAGCCGCATGGCCAATCCCAATCTGAAATGGGAGAAAACAAATGCGCTGAATATCGGTCTGGACTTTGCATTGTTCAATAATCTGGTGGATGGTAGTATTGAAATGTATAAATCAACGACCAAGGATTTGCTTGTAAAACGTGCATTGCCGAATGTTTTGGGTTTCGACAATGTCTGGGATAACCTCGGAGAAGTACAGAACAAGGGTCTGGAAATCAGTTTAAACTCCAACAATATCCGCCGGGAGAACTTTACATGGCGCAGTACTTTCAACTTTCAGCTCAACCGGAATAAGATCGTTCATCTCTACGGAAATTATGTCGATGTCAAAGATGGGTCGGGCAATGTAACGGGCCGGAAGGAGGCGGACGATATCACAAATCGTTGGTTTATCGGTCATGCGCTGGATGAGATCTGGAACTACCGGATCCTGGGGATCTGGCAGAAGGAAGAAGAGGCGGAAGCTGCCAAATACGGTGTGAAGCCGGGTGATTTCAAATTGAAGGACGTCAATAACGACGGCAAGTTCACCAATGACGACAAGGAATTCCTTGGCTATACCTCGCCGCGCTTCCGCTGGACGTTGCGGAACGAGTTCAAATTGTTCAAAAGCCTGGATGTGTCGTTCATGATCTATTCCTATTGGGGGCAGAAGGGGACATTTAACCAGATGAAAAACCGCGACGGATTTGTGGACCGGACAAGCTCGTACGTATTCCCTTACTGGACCGAAGAGAACCGCCAGGACGAATGGGCCAGGCTCTATTCGAGCGAAGGTTCGGCGACGGGTTATAGCGTATACAGAAGCAAATCTTTCGTAAGGTTCGAAAACCTCTCGGTAGCTTACACTGTACCCAAGGCGGTCAGCCAAAAAGTGGCGGTGCAAAACCTGCGTATTTACACCAACGTGCGAAATATCGGCTTTTGGGCTCCGCAATGGAACTTCTGGGATCCAGAAAACGGCACGAACGGCGCGACAGGCAACAGCATTGCCACCTCGGTACCGAGCCCTCGAATTTACACACTCGGGCTTGATATCACCTTATAATCCTGATCACACAAAACTGTATGAAATATGTTTAACCAAACATCCAAATATATATTGGCATTGGGGCTCCTTGGCGCAGGAATAGCCATTACTTCCTGCAAGGAAACCTGGCTGAAGCCTGAGCCGCTCTCATTTTACGAGCCCGATCTGACTTTTAAAGACCTGGCAGGCTTAAAAGCGACGCTTGTCGCATGTGAGCGTAACCTGCGCCTGGAATGGTATGGCGATGCCATGCCGATGATTACCGAATCGGTCTTTTCTGACATTGCCGTGGAGGGTACAACCGACAAATCGGGCCCTGCACAGAACCTGAACCTGCTCATCACTCCCGATGCTCAGTTGAACCATATCGACTATAACAGGATCGGCTGGTATTGGCTGGAAGGCTACAAGGGCATTAAATATGCCAACACGGCCATCTCACGCATCGATTTACCCACCTATAAAAGTGAGCAGGAGAAAAATGAACTCCTGGGCGCAGCCTATTTTCACCGGGCGGCCCGTTACTATCGGCTTACGCAACAGTTTGGGGATGTGCCGTTGCTACTCGAAGAGGTGAATGGCCCAAAACTCGATTTTAAGACGACAAAACGAGAAGTAATCCTTAAAAAGATGAAAGAGGACCTGGAATTGGCCGAGCAATGGGTGCCCGCGGTGACGGACAAAGGCACGGTGAATAAAGGTTCAGTAAGTCATTTGCTAACGAAGGTTAATCTGGCGTTGGGGCTGTTTGATGATGCCATCAAATCGGCAACTAACGTAATCGACGGCGGCACGCACAAGCTGATGACATCGCGGTTTGGGGTGAATGCCAATGACGCTTCTCGAAATGTGGTGTGGGATTTACACAGGCCGCAAAACAAAGCGATGGCAACCAATACGGAAGGATTAATGCTTGTAATCGACCGGTTGAATATCGAAGGTAATGTCGACGGCGGTATACTCACCATGCGGAACGGTGTGCCGCTTTGGTTCAACAACATTAACACGCCGAACGGAAACCGGGGCACGATCGACACCTATGGCATTGAGATCGATCAGGTGGTCAAATATGGCCGCGGGATCGGACGTTTACGCCCGACCGACTATTCGCAGAACCAGATCTGGGATGACAAGAACGACCTTCGGCACGCACCCGGCAACTGGACACGGATGGAGGATATTTTGTACAATAACCCCCAAATCAAGGAAACGGACAGCTTTTACGGCAAGCATTTGCAACTTAAAAATGCGGAAGGTGTGGTGCTCACGATAGATACGATCCGTTGCTGGTTCGACTGGCCCAACTATAAGTTCTTCATCGAAGACCCTTTGCGTGTACAGCCTCAGGGAGGTAATACCGACTGGTATGTGTTCCGGTTGGCCGAAACTTATCTGTTGCGTGCGGAAGCGTACGCCTGGAAGGGCGACCTCGCCAAAGCGGCCGAAGACGTGAATGCGGTTCGGACCCGCGCGAACTGCGCGCCCCTCGCGGCGGGTAAAATTAACATCGGGACGATTCTCGACGAGCGCGCACGGGAGCTCTATTTTGAAGAACCGCGAAAAACCGAGCTGACACGCATTGCCTATATTTTCGCACAAACCGGCAAACCTGCGCCGAATGGTAAAACTTACAGCATGGCCAAGTTTTCGGATGAGAATTACTTTTACGATCGGGTCATGGAGAAAAATGACTTTTACAATAAAGGGGTGAAAACCCGGCATGCCGACGAATACACCATGAGCCCGTACCATGTGCTATGGCCCATTCCGCAGTCGGCGATCGATGGGAATACGCAGGCGCGGATTAATCAGAACAAGGGATATGCGGGATATGAGTTGAATGTGCCGCCCCTCACGGAAATTCCGAAATAAATTTACAAGCAATGGCCCGTAGATAGCGGGTCATTGTTGTTTTATATCGTCTGGGAGTTTAGGATTTTATATTAATCTAAACCTGAAATGAACAGACGGGATTTTTTACAAAACACTTCGCTGGCTATGGCTGCAAGTCTGCCGGGGGCCGGCTGGCTGGAAGCCGCGGTGAAGAAAGGAGATATAAAAATCGGCTATTCGGCCATTACCTGGGGCGGGAAAGACGAGCAGGCCATGGTCGATTTGGCCGGGCTCGGTTTCAAAGGTATTCAGTTGCGTGCCAACACTTTCGGGCCCTACCGGAACAAGGTTTCCGAACTGAAAGATGCCTTGATCAAAAATAGCCTGACGCTCTGCATGTTTTCGAGCGGGAATGTGGAGATAGATCCGGCAAAGTTTGAAAGTACGGTTGATACGCATGTAGCACACGCAAGTTTTGTAAAAGCCTTGGGTGGTAATGCCATGCAGCTCACCAATAGTCTTCGGCCGAAAGACCGCGCTCCGTCCGTGGAGGAGCTGAAAAAACTGGCGCAGGTGATGAATGAAGTGGGTAAGCAAACGGCAGATTTGGGCGTACAGGCCGTTTACCATAACCACATGAACCAACTCGGCGAAACCCCCGAAGAAGTGGATGTGATCGTGCAGGCGATGGACCCTCGTTATATTAAACTACTGCTTGACATCGCACATTACAAGCAAGGCGGCGGAGAACCGCATGAAGCGGTGGTCAAATACAAAGACATTCTGCATTCCCTGCATTTGAAAGACACCAAACCTGCTGAAACCAAAAGTGGCTACAAGTTCGTGGAACTGGGGCAGGGGAGAGTGGATGTTCCGGCCGTTTTCAAGGCGCTGGACAAAATCAAGTTCAAAGGCTGGGCCGTGGTAGAGCTCGACGGTGTACCCGATCCTGAAAAGTCACCACTCATTTGCGCCGAGATTAATAAAAAATATATCACCGGGGTTTTGAAATATCCGGTATAGCCCAAACTGGATTTGTAAGGGTATTCCTATTAATATTTCGTTATTAATGTAATAACTGATATTAGATTTGGATACCCTTTCGCATTTTTCAGGTATCATCACCATTAATCAACACAATGAAAAAATTCAGATTACCCCTGGTCGGTCTGGCCGCGTTCCTCCTTGTTTCCCCGCTGCAAGCGCAGAAGTCGAAAGACGGATGGCAAGACCTCTTCAATGGCAAGGACCTTACTGGCTGGAAACAACTCAACGGTCAGGCTAAATATGAAGTAAAAGACGGTGCTATTGTCGGCACGTCGGTAATGGGTACACCTAATTCGTTCCTTACTACGGAGAAGGATTACGGCGATTTTATCCTCGAACTCGACGTAAAAGTCGATAATAAGCTAAACTCCGGCATCCAGATCCGCAGCTTATCCAAGCCAGATTACCAGAACGGCCGCGTGCATGGCTATCAGGTGGAGATCGACCCGAGCGACCGGGCATACTCTGCAGGCATTTACGACGAAGCCCGTCGCGGATGGCTTTACCCGCTCGATTTGAATCCGGAAGGCAAAAAAGCATTCAAAAGGGACGCCTGGAACAAATACCGCATAGAAGCGATCGGTAACTCGATCCGTACCTTCCTGAATGGCGTGCCCGTAGCACACGTGGTGGACGATATGACGCCAATAGGGTTTATTTGCCTGCAAGTGCATGCGATCGGAAGTAAGGAAATGGAAGGGACTCAGGTGAGTTGGAAAAATGTCCGGATTAAAACCACCAATCTGAAACCAAGCCCGGCTACCAATGTGCGCATCGTGAACCTGATTCCGAACAATCTCGACGCGTCGGAAAAAGCGCAGGGTTATTCATTATTATATGATGGTAAATCGGTGGACCAATGGCGCTCTTACGGCGGTACCGAATTCCCTGCCAAACGGTGGAATTACCAGGACGGCGCGATTAATATATCGAAATCGGACGGCTCCGAAACAGGCAATGACATTGTTACACGCAAGTTGTATGGTCCTGCATTCGAGTTTGAATTTGAATTTAAACTGACCGAAGGCGCCAATAGCGGCGTCAAATATTTTGTAGACCAGAAGTTTAATTCCAATGGCAAATCGGGCATTGGCTGCGAGTATCAGGTGCTCGACGACGAACGCCACCCGGATGCTAAGCTGGGCAAAAACGGCAACCGCACCATTGCGTCATTCTACGACGTAATTCCCGCCGACCGCCCGAAGAATGCTGTGAAGAAGATTGGTGAATGGAACCAGGGGCGCATTGTGGTTCAGAAAGATGGCACCGTGCAGCATTTCCTGAATGGCTATAAAGTAGTGGAGTATGTGCGCGGCTCGCCGCAGTTCAAAGAGTTCGTAGCAGGTTCGAAATTTGCCAAGTTCGAAGGTTTCGGCTTGTCTCAAGAAGGCAATCTGCTGTTGCAGGACCACGGCGACAATGTATTTTTCCGTAGTTTAAAAGTGAAGGAAATCAAATAGCCCGAAACGGCGGAAAAAAGGTAAAAAAATACAGTAGATAAACGGGCGGCCGGGATTTAGAAACGATTGCCCGCAAATTGAACCCGCAGGCAATCATCAAGTCAACTTTATTCAATCCAATATCATGACCAGTAGAAGGGATTTTCTTAAAAATGCAGCACTGGCTTCTGCGGGTGTCGCAGTAGGCGCCAATGCTTTCGGAGCGGCCAGCTACCGCCGTATCCTGGGCGCAAATGATCGCGTGAGAGTAGGTATCATCGGTTTTTCGGACCGTTTCCGCAGTTCGCTGGCACCTTCTTTCGGAGATCATGCCAAAGAACTGAACTTTGAGTTCATGGGTGTTTCCGACCTTTGGAACCGCCGCCGCGACGAAGCGGAGGCCTTTATCAAGGGCAAACCATATGCGGCCAGCGAATTTGTAAAAGCACGTAATAATGAAGAGCTGCTGGCGCGTAAGGATGTGGATGCAGTGATCATCAGTACCGCCGACTTCCAGCACGCATTGCATTGTGCAGAAGCGGTGAAATCGGGCCGTGATGTATATGTCGAAAAACCATTTGCAGAAACTTTGGAAGATGCGAAAGTGGCATTGAAGGCCGTAGAAGCATCGAAACAGATCGTTCAGGTAGGTTCTCAGCGCCGCAGCGCGCCTAACTATTGGGCAGCGTATGAATATATCAAATCGGGCAAATTCGGGGACATCACTACCGTCGAGATGACCTGGAATGTAAACCAGCCGGGCCGCTGGCGCCGCAAGGACCTCGTAGCGCAGATCCGGAAGGAAGATACCGATTGGGACCGCTTCCTGATGAACCGTCCGAAAGTGGAATGGAATCCGCGTTACTATCTCGAATTCCGTTTGTTCTATCCCTATTCTTCAGGTATTCCCGGACAATGGATGGCGCACCAGATCGACACAGTGCACTGGTTCTCGGGCCTCGATGCGCCGCGTAACGTAGTCGCGAACGGCGGTATTTATACCTGGAAAGATGGTCGTACTAACGTGGATACATTCAGCGCAGCATTCGAATACGGTCCGTTCGACGACAAGAGCAAAGGCTTCCAGGTAATTTACTCTTCACGCTTCAACAATGAAGCAGGTGGTGTAAAAGAGTATTATTATTCCAATGGCGGTATGATCAACCTCGACACGAACAAGATCACTTCCGAGGGCGGTCTGAAAGAGAAAGATGCCAAAGGAATGGGTTTACAAGCTAATTTGCTGCCTGAAATGTCGTTAAAAACAGGTGATAAAATTGCCACTGATGCCAATACCGGCGCCGATCCGATGACATCCCTGCATATGCGTAACTGGATGGAGTGTATCCGTAGCCGTAAGGAATCCAACGCACCCGCCCGTGTAGGCTTCAACCACTCGGTGGCGAACATCATGGCTACTCAGGCATTGCATACCGGCAAACGCGTAAGCTGGGATCCGAAGAAAAAAGAAATCGTCCTTAGCTAATCATTTTAAAAGATCAGACAGTGAATTTAAAACTTACAGCTTTGGCACTGACGGCTTTGGCATTTTCGGCCGGGAGCGCATTTGCGCAGAAGGTTGACCTTGTCCGAAACGATAAAGACAAAAAAGTAGAAGTGAAAATAGACGGGAAGCCATTTACGACCTATTACTATCCCGGCGAAAAGACACTGAAAAAGGCCGTCCTGTACCCGGTGTTAACTCCTAAGGGCACATTGATCACCCGTGGCTGGCCACTCGACCCCCGCGCCGGCGAGCGCATAGACCATCCACACCACGTGGGTATCTGGCTCAATTATGAGGACGTGAATGGCAACGACTACTGGAATAACTCCGATGCCGTCAACCACGAAAAGCGTGCATATGGAACGATCATCCATACCGGCATCACTTCCGTGAAAAGTGGAAAGGACAAAGGTGAACTGACCGTCACCGCCGATTGGGTGGACAAAGACGGTACATTGACGTTGAAAGAGGTAACCAAATACACTTTCAGCGGAAAAGGAGACAGCCGTATTATCGACCGCTCCACAACCTTGACAGCCGTGTTGCCCGAGGTGAATATGCCTGACGTAAAAGATGGCATGTACGCGATCCGCGTAGGGCGGGAGCTGGAATTGCCGTCTACCAAACCTGAGATCTTCACCGATGCAAGTGGCATTGCCACCAAGGTGCCGGTCATGAACAATGAAGGCGTAACCGGCAACTACCGCAACAGCAACGGCGTGGAAGGAGAAGCCGTTTGGGGCAAGCGGGCGATCTGGTGTAACCTCACCGGAAAGATCAAAGATGAAAATATCAGTGTCGCGATGATCGATCATCCAAAGAATGTCGGTTATCCGGCCTACTGGCACGCTCGTGGCTACGGCCTTTTTGCCGTAAACCCATTGGGCATGAAAGCGCTTAGCGATGGAAAGGAAACGCTGAACTTCAAATTGAAAAAAGGCGAATCGACCACCTTCCGTTACCGTTTGGTAATCGCTTCCGAGCATTTGAAAGATGCCACACTCAACGACCTCGCCGCGGCTTACGCGAAGACGGAATAGTTTGTAAATAGTAGATTGAAAGGGTAGCCAGCGACTTTTCGCTGGCTATTTTTTTGCAAACCCTTGAAATTTGTCGGTATGAATTTTGACCGTTATGAGTACGACCAGCTTGATGAATTTACCTACCGCTTTTACAGTGAGGGTTACAATGGGAGGTTCGAAATACGCGTCAAGATAACAGAAATGGTGTATCATTCTTATAATCTGGGGTTTGGTGTATTTGACCCGCAAACTGAGGAACTGGATGATCTTGTAGAGATTAGAAATGGTGACAGTCAGAAGTTACTGGCTACCGTGGCCAATATTACATTGATGTTTTTAGAGGATCATACGAGGGCGCATATTTACGCTACCGGTAGCACTAAATCGCGGACACGGTTATATCAAATGGGTATAAACAAAATAATGCCAACGTTGAATGGCTATATGATATTTGGCTATCCCGCCAAACGAAGTTGCATGGAACCGTCAGAGGGACATTATCCCGAAATAGATAATGAATGGTACAAGATTCAGTTGGGAGTAGCCTACGACGCGTTCTTGATTTATAAGTCTTGAATGTCTAAATTGTATTATAGTAAAAACTTTGAGTGTTATGCCCGAAACAAAGACCTACGAATTGAGACCCGGCCGTCCGCCGGTAAGGCACATAGCTAACGAGGAGGAGTTTTTCGCAAAAAAAGCCGAGAAAATGAAAGCGTTTCTGAAAGAGCACCCGGTTCCGGAGGAACTCTTCCAAAAGAAAAGCTAACGCTTCATCGTCCCAGGTGAATGCCAGCTGAACACATGATAAGTCGCCTGCGTTTGACCTACGTTGCTGATCGCATGCATTTGATTGGACGCCTGGAAAATGACGGAGCCGGGGCCAACCGTTTTCTTCTGCCCATTTACGAGCGCCTCTACGGTGCCTTCCTTTACTATAATTACTTCTTCTTCCGGATGTTGGTGCGGCGGGTGCGAAGCTTCGCCAGGATTTAATGTCGTGACGTGGCATTCCAGCTCATCGAGCGTAGCAGTTTGTGAACGAAAAAATGTCCTGACACCGCCGGTTTTCGTACTTTTCACGGGAATGGTGTTCCATTCAAAGATCGATGATTCCATGATGTCGAACCTGGGAGTTGCGCAGATGCAGGTCAGGGTGAAGCAGGCTGTGGACAGCGACACGATCAGGTCTCTTTTTGTAATTTGCATAGGGTTCAGTGAAAAGGTTTTATGTAGGAAGACATACAAATCGCTTCTTTACCTTTTGAATATGGTTAAATATGCATTATCCTTGACGTTATAAAACCACAGGACTTTGCGCCGGTCGCATTCAAAGCCGTTTTACCCAAAACATGGAAGAACAATCAAGAAGAACGTTCCTGCAAAATGCGGGATTGGCTTCACTCGCCTCCGTTTCGAACATTACAGCCGAACCGGAAAGAGCGAAGGAGCTTTTCATACATCATGTATTTTTTTATCTGAAAGAACCCAGCAATGCACAGCATGAAACGCAGTTGCTGGAAGGTTTGCACAAGCTGGCGAAAGTGCCCACTATTGATTATGTGCATATCGGCAAACCCGCTCCAACCAGCCGGTCGGTGATCGTCAACGATTATTCGATTTCGTGGATGTGCCTGTTTAAAAATATCATCGAAGAGGAAATTTATCAGACCCACCCGATTCACCTCGATTTTATTAAGAATTATGGCCATTTGTGGGAAAAAGTAGTGGTTTATGATTCGGTGGGCCCTAAAAAGGTAGGATAGGATGCCCGTCATGCTGTCCCACTCGTTCCAAGTTTTTAAGGAATAATTCATATGAAGGAAAATTTTAAAGATAACCACCCCGAATGCCGGGAAATGATCTTACCCGTGCGGGATGCGCTGGATGTAATCAGCGGGAAATGGAAGATATCAATTCTCATCGCAATGAGCCTCGGGCACAAACGCTTTATGGAGTTACAGAATTCGATCCCGAATATTACACCGCGGATGTTGTCCAAAGAGCTCAAAGAGCTGGAAATGAACCTGCTCGTCGAGCGCAAAGTGTATGATTCATTTCCTTCGATAATCGAATATGAGCGTACCAATCATGCCAGGACACTCGAACCACTGATCGAGGAGCTGCGTCGTTGGGGTGAGTATCACCGTTTGGTCGTTACGGGTACGAATATCGATTACCCCGTAAAAGAATTACAGGATTGAGGTAAAGTTGCCCTGTCGCTGACTTTGTGATCTTGAATTGATATTATTCAACAAGATCATGAAGCTATTCCCGCGTTTTGCCGTTCTCCTGGCGATTATTTGTCTACATGCATTTCCTTCCACTGCACAGCAATCTTCGGAAGCGATCCGGCTGAACCAGGTGGGCTTTTACCCCAATGCGGCCAAGACGGCAGTCATTGTAACAGATGCGGCAGAAGCATTTGAGGTGAAAGATGCTAAGTCTGGGAAGGCAGTGTTAAAAGGCAAATTGGGACCTGCGCGTATCAGCCAGCATTCGGGCAAACATACCCGTCTGGCGGATTTCACTGCGGTGCGTAAGCCCGGTTCGTACATTGTCGAAATTCCCGGATTGGGAAAATCGGCCGCTTTCAGGATTAGCAGCCGGGTTCACCGCGAAGTGGCCGAGGCTTCGTTGAAAGGGTTCTATTATCAAAGGGCTTCCATTGAGTTACCCGAAAAATATGCAGGGAGATGGGCCAGACCGGCTGGGCATCCCGACGAAAAAGTGCTTATCCATGCTTCGGCGGTGTCGGAAGGCCGTCCCGAAAATAGTGTCATATCATCTACGCGCGGATGGTATGATGCGGGCGATTACAACAAATACATTGTGAATTCGGGCATTACAATGGGCACTTTGTTGTCGTTGTATGAAGATTACCCGCTCTATTTTGAGGACTTTAATATCAATATCCCCGAAAGCAACAACGGCGTTCCCGATCTGCTTGATGAAATAGCGTGGAATTTGCGCTGGATGCTCACGATGCAGGACCCGGCCGACGGCGGAGTCTATCATAAACTGACTAATCCGCGTTTCGATGGAATGGTAATGCCAGATGCCGCAAAAAATCCCCGCTATGTGGTGCAGAAGGGAACCGCGGCTACCCTGGATTTGGTGGCCGTTATGGCACAGGCGACCCGGGTTTTCAAAAATTTCGATAACAAATTCCCCGGCCTGGCTGATTCCTGCAGAACTGCTGCTGTAAAAGGCTGGCAATGGGCAGAAAAACATCCGTCGGTCATGTATAACCAGGACGAAATGAACAAACAATTTGATCCCGACGTAGTTACAGGAGCATATGGCGACAGATCGGTGAAAGATGAGTGGATTTGGGCGGCAGCCGAAATGTTTGCTTTGACAGGCAAGTCATCCTATCTTGAAAAGGCGGAACTGGATTTGGGACAGCCATTTGTGCTGCCGACGTGGAGTCAGGTGAAAGCATTGGGATACTACACATTGCTCAGACCGCATTATGATGTCGTGGCCGAGCCGAAAGTAATGGATGCAATTAAGCAAAATCTTATCGCTTATGCAGATGGCCTGCTCACTGATCTTGAAAAACAGCCTTACAACACAGTTATGGGCAAAACTGCACAGGATTACGCATGGGGGAGCAGCTCGGTTGCGGCCAATCAGGGCGTAGCGTTGCTATATGCCTATCGCCTGACGAAAGATCAGAAATATGTTCAAGCAGCGTTAGGGAATCTCGATTACCTGCTCGGTCGCAACGCCACTGGCTATTGTTTTCTGACAGGTTTTGGAGCGAAAAGAGTTATGCACCCGCATCACCGGCCCTCCATTGCCGATGGCATTGTTGACCCCGTGCCGGGGCTGCTATCAGGCGGGCCCAATCCGGGGCAGCAGGACAAATGCGCTGGTTACCCCAACAAATTTGCCGACGAGTCTTTCGTTGATCACGACTGCTCCTATGCTTCCAATGAAATCGCCATTAACTGGAATGCACCGTTCGTGTACCTGGCGGCGGTATTGGAAGCGACGCTAAAATAGCTCGAAAACACACTATCAAGCCCTTTCAGGCCTTTTTACCTTTGACCGGGACTGTTTCGGGCGTTTCGTTATAGCCATTCTTTTGGGTCATATTCCCCTTTTCCGACTTTTGAATGGCTTCTTCTTTGAGTTGCCCGGAAGGTTTCAGGCTATCATCTTTCTGCTTCGATTTGCTTTTTGGGCCGCCCTTGCTTGGAGAGCCGCCTTCCACGTCTTTGCTTTTCGTTTCCGTTTTCATAGTTTCTGAAATTTGAGACTTTGTCTGCAATTTTCATTCCTAAATGCTTCGGTGTTACTTTTTGGGCATTTCGCAGTAGAACCGGCTGACAGCCCGTCTCTTTATCAAATCACAATCCAATAATCAGTATGAACCTCTTCAAGTCTTTTTCACAAATACGCAACCTGCTCAAAACCATTGATATCGAAGCCATCGCCAAGCTTTCACAAAAGGTTGATCTCAATCAAATGATGGGAATCGTTTCCAAAATGAGCGAGGAAGACCTGGGCAAGATGCTCAAATTCATGCAGGCCGGTTCGGGCAAAAAGAAAGCCCCTCCGGTTGTCAATGGAGATTTTTATGAGTTGACCTCGACACTCACTGCGGACGAACGGGAAATACAGCTCAAAGTGCGTGAATTTATGGAAACGGAGATACGCCCGATTGCCAATTACTACTGGAACAAAGCACAATTTCCCATGCACATCATCCCGCTGATGGCAAGGCTGAACATATGTGGCCTGACTTACCACGGATACGGTTGTGCGGGCCGATCGGCTTTGCTGGAAGGCTTCATCGCCATGGAAATGGCACGGATCGACTCCTCGATTTCTACATTTTTCGGCGTACATAGCGGTTTGGCGATGGGCTCGATATATCTCTGTGGATCGGAAGAGCAAAAACAGCAATGGCTACCTATGATGCAACGCATGGAGCTGATAGGTGCATTCGGATTGACGGAACCGGAAGTGGGATCGGGAGTGGCGGGCGGACTAACCACAACCTGTAAAAGGGAAGGGGATGAATGGGTTATTAACGGTCAAAAAAAATGGATCGGCAATGCCACATTTTCAGATATTACAATTATTTGGGCACGTGATCTTTCTGATAACCAGGTGAAAGGGTTTATTGTAAGGAAAGAAAACCCGGGATTTAAAGCGGAAAAAATGGAGGACAAGATGGCGCTGCGGACGGTGCAGAATGCATTAATTACCCTCACCGACTGTCGCGTGCAGGAAACCGACCGCCTTCAAAATGCCAATTCTTTCAAAGATACCGCGAATGTCCTGCGCATGACGCGTGCGGGCGTGGCCTGGCAGGCAGTCGGGTGCGGACGTGGCGCATACGAGCTGGCTTTGAAGTATACGATGGAAAGAAAGCAGTTTGGTCGTCCAATAGCCGGCTTTCAATTGGTACAGGACCTTCTGGTGACGATGCTCGGCGATCTCACGGCTATGCAAACGATGGTTTACAGACTTTCGCAATTACAGGACGCCGGCGACCTGGCAGATGAACACGCTTCACTGGCCAAAGTGTTTTGCACCCTGCGTATGCGCTCTATCGTTGACCATGCGCGAGAGCTTTTTGGCGGCAATGGGATTTTGCTCGAATATGACATCGCACGTTTCGTGGCAGATGCGGAAGCCATTTATTCCTACGAAGGCACCAAGGAAATCAATTCACTGATCGTCGGAAGAGCGATTACCGGGGAAAGTGCGTTTGTATGAACATTAAAAGGGGTAGCCGAACTACCCCCTTTAACTCACCGTTTGAGTGTTCCTGCCTTCATTTCGTTGAGGTCCTTTTCCATCGATACCCACGACATGCCGGTTACTTTTTGGGCCTCTACGGCTTTTGTCTGCCATTCGATAGCTTCGTCCTTGCGGCCCAGCTTGTAGAGTAAGTGCGCGTAGGTGTCAATGTAAGCAGGATTACCGAGCGGCAAGTGATTCTTGTCCCTTCGGAGTTCTTCGTGCCATTCCATCGACTTTTTCGACCACATCAATGCACGTTCCAAGTCGCGTGGCTGGTTGTTTTGCAGATAATATTGCCATGCATGCTCATTCAGTTCGATATGAAATGCCTGGGACGGCGGGGCGAAACGAACGGCTTGCTTTTCACCTGCGGGTCCCATGGGTGTCTGATCGGCAAGGTTCTTTTTGAGCGCCGCCTCGTCCATTCTTTTTAGTGAATCGACGCTCAGCAATAAATGAGTGTATTCAAGAAAACTGCGGCATTCCATAAAATAGTTGGCGGTATCCTTCACTTGCTGGTAATACCGCAGCATGTTCCGCCGAAAGTTCAGCTGTCCGAGCGAGAAGTTTTCACGGTACGTCTGCTGTGTATAAGTTGCCGCCTGAAAGGCTAATTGCTGATTTTTGGTTTCAATGGCCTTGCGCACCGTGTTTCCGATAATACCATTATTGAATGCAACGGCTTCCATTGGGGGAACGGATTTGTACAAACTGTCGATCGTTGAATGCGGAACAACCACTTGAACCAGTTTATATGCGCGGCTGTCTAGTGTGGGGCCTTGTTGATAGATGAATTTGATCGTGGCGAAGGTCGCGAGTGAGTCGATTGGCAATTTGCCTATATATTCGTCCAGCAGATCGTTGGTAGGCATATTCACTTCCCGCCGCTTTTGCATATAGGCCTTCAAAAATGCTGCCGATCTTTCCCCATTTTTATATTCTTTGTCAAAGTCACTTAATTGTTTGCCTCCCTTGCGACCGATCGCCACCTGCGCATGTTCGAGATATGCATTCGAATGGCTTGTAGAACCATTGAAACGGTTGAGAATATTGCCATCCGCATCTACATAGAGCGATACCAATGAGCCTTTGATCTGGAATTTTTCGGCCAGTTTTCTGCCGTTTTCCGTGGCGACATTACTGCGAATGGCTATGAAGTCTTTTTGAAAAACATCTTTGAGGACAGGGCCGTTGAAACCTTGGGAAGCTACCTCGTTACATTGCTCGCATTCGCTGCCTTCGAGATGGATGAAAACCAGTTTCTTTGCTTTTTTTGCCGTTTTTGAAAGCTCCTCCCAGGAGGTATTACCGTCGACAAATGTAATTTGACCGCGGCATTGAAAGGAGATGATCAGGGCAATTGCGAGTACAATTTGCTTCATGTTTGTCAGGTTGATGAGGTTTTTTCAAATGTAAATTAAATATTGTAACCGATTGTTAAGTCATAATAAATTAATTCTACGGAAATGCTGGTTCAAAGACAGTCCGGCCTGGTGATCTGGCCAGAGAAATAGATGTTGCCTTTCAACGCTGCAGAGTGTAATTTGTGACGTTCATTCCAATCCAGAGCTCCCGTGCAGGCACCAGTAACCATCCGGCGCGCATCCGCCACCGACCGCGAGGTCATCTACAACATGATATGCGACCTCGAAAACACCGCACTCGATCGTGAGGGCTTCAATCGTGCTTTCGACCGAAATATCACCAGTACGAACATCGCCTATTTTCTCGCTGAACACAGCAGTCGGCCGGTTGGCATGGTAAGTTGCCATATTCAGCCGCTACTGCACCACGCAGCGCTGGTTTCCGAAATCCAGGAAATGTACGTGGAGCCTGAATATCGTTCGCAGCAAGTGGGCATGGCACTTATGGAGTATGTTACGAGGTTTGCGAAAGAGGAAGGAGCGATTCAAATGGAAGTGACGTCGCGTGCTACACGTGAGCAGGCGCACCGGTTCTACGAGCGCGAGGGGTTTGCAAAGTCGCACGTCAAGCTCGTCAGGTATTTTAATGAAGCATAAAAAAGCACCGGGCCATCGTCCCGGTGCTTTTTGCATTACCCTAAACCTTCAACTATTTTCTTTTATATCCTAAAATCTGCCTCTGTGACGGCGGTCGCGCGCCAGGCGGTCACGGTCGTTACTCAGGCGGCGTGTGTCGGACATCAGTTCGTGCAAATCGTTACGCAGCATTCTTTCCTCGCGGGACGACAACCGGCCGCGGTGGGCGAATTTCCGTTCTTTGGCTTCAATGTTCTCATAACGGTTCATGAGCATGTTCGCCTCACGGGAAGTGAGTGTGCCCCATTGCACCCCATTGGCTATATTTTGGCGTGCTTCCCTTTGAAGTCTGTTGATGTCAGACATGCCTTCTCGGCTGTGACCGTCGCGGTATCCATCGCGGGAATCGTAGCGGGGACCATATTGGGCGGAAGCATTGGTGAATCCTAATGCGAGAACCACTGCGGCAAAAAGTATCTTTTTCATAACCCAAAAGTTTTAAGTTTCGTGGGTTAGAGGGTTACCTTCAATAGAGGTTTAAATGGGGAATGTTAACGATTGTTAAGCCAAAATGAAGACTTTTTAACCATCTGATTATCAACTCGCGATCTGAACGCGAATAGCTTCCTGCACTTCGCCCAGGATCTCCGTAGCGTTGCGGCCGGCCGGCTCTATGCCAGGGAGTACCGTAAAACTGAGTTTCGCAAAAGATTTAAGAGGAAATACACCTTTCGGGTTGAATGCGCCGGTGCCGTCTATGGCGACGGGTACGATCAGTGCATCGGGAGCCCTTTTAAGTAATGTGGCGACGCCGCCCGGTTGGAAGGGTTTCATGGGCCCGCTGGCGGTGCGGGTGCCTTCGGGGAAAATCATAGCCGACGCTTTTTCATCCTGTATCAGCTTGCCCAGGCGTGCAATTTCGGAGATGGCTTGCTTGCCGTCTTTCCGGTTGATCAGCGCCGCGCCGCTTTTGCGCAAGTTGTAGGAAATGCTCGGGACGCCTTTCGCGAGTTCTATTTTTGAGACAAAACGCGGATTGTATTTCCGCATAAACCAGTAGATGGGAGAGATGTCGTAGCTGCTCTGGTGGTTGGCTACAAATATAATGGGGCGGTTGTCGGGGAGTTGGGCAAGGTTTTTGAGCTTGATACTGGCACCGGTCAGGTAAAGACCGAAAGTGAGGAAGAAGTTAAGCCAGTCGACGGCTACTTTATGCGCCTTTTTGCCAAAGACATTGTATGCGACGACTTGTATGACATGGAAAATAAGGAGTGTGAGGCCGAAATGGATCAGGTAGAGGGAACTTAGAACGTAATCGAGGATTTTTCTCATTCTTATTTTTTTTGCAAAAATAGTCTAAATCTGTTTTGCTTACCCCAAATTCTAAAAGCTGAAATGATAATTGTCATTCAAATCTTACGCATAATTCACGTTATTTGTAAAATAGTCAATAGTGTTTAAAACGAAATACCAATGGATATTACACTTTCAGCTGAAAGGCTTGAAGTAATGAAACATATAGGCAAAGATCTTGACGGACTCATTGCGGAATACCTGAAACCAATCGATGAAAACTGGCAACCATCTGATTTTCTGCCTGATGCAACCCGCGAGAATTTCTTCCACGAAGTGAAGCTGTTGCAGGAAAGCTGCCGCGATCTGCCTTATGACTACATTGCCGTGCTGATCGGGGATACGATCACCGAGGAAGCGTTACCGACCTACGAGTCGTGGCTTATCGATGTAATTGGGGTCAACCAGGTGGACGAGCCGGAATCGGGTTGGGTGAGATGGGTGCGGGCATGGACGGCGGAGGAAAACCGTCACGGAGATTTGCTGAATAAATACCTGTACCTGTCGAGTCGTGTGAACATGCGCGCGATGGAGGTTTCCACGCAATACCTGATCGCCGACGGCTTCGATATCGGGACCGATCGTGATCCGTATCGGAATTTTATTTATACTTCATTCCAGGAACTCGCTACCAACCTGTCGCACCGCCGTACCGCGACATTGGCCAAAAAATTCGGTAACCCGCATTTGTCTAAAATATGTGGTGTGATCGCATCAGATGAAATGCGCCATGCAAAGGCTTATAAGGCATTTGTGGCCCGCATTCTCGAAGTGGACCCGTCCGAACTATTGCTGGCTTTGGACGACATGATGCGCAAGAAAATCGTAATGCCAGCCCATTTCATGCGTGAAACCGGCATGAAAATGGGCGAAACATTCTCGCACTTCTCAGATGCCGCACAACGCCTGGGCGTTTACACCACCCAGGATTATATCGATATTCTGGAAGGATTGCTGGAAGAATGGCAGATAGGGTCGGTGAAGGGAATCAACGAGAAAGCCGAAAAAGCAAGAGATTACCTCATGGCATTACCTGCACGCCTCAGAAGGGTCGCCGACAGAACCCGCGTTCCGGAACTGGCTTATGAGTTTAGCTGGATTAGCCGATAGAGTGACCGCCGACCGCTGACGACTGACCACCGATCGCATGTATGCCATTAGCATGTCATCGGCGGTCGGCCGTCGGCCGTCATTTTTATTGCAGCAACATTACCGCCCCTTTCTTGCTAATCACCTTCCCTTTCGTCGAAACGCCCTCTATTTCCCATATATAGGTGCCAGAAGTAGCTGCGGTGCCTTTAAAGGTGCCGTCCCAGCCGACATTGAGCTGATTGGTAGAAAACACCACTTGTCCCCAACGATTATAAACTCGGAAGAAGCGGATTGACTCGATTCCGTTGACGACTGGTATAAGTGCCTCATTTCTGCCGTCGCCGTTAGGCGAGAACGCTGTTGGGATAATGATATTTTCCTGACGTTTGATAAACAAATTGACTTCGCCGGAACCTGTGCAGCCGAGCTCAGACGTCACGTTGACGGTATACGACCGATCTTCCTGCAAAACGGCGATCGGGCTTGGGATGTTGGCGTTGTTCAATCCGTCGGCGGGTGTCCAAAGAAATGTTGTTCCTGCGTGATTGCCAATTTGCGGTGAAGTAGCATTGAGTTGAAACGGAACATTGTAGTCAATTACTGCATCCGGGGTGACTTGCACTTCGATCTTGGGTGCCACGTTCACCTGAATGGTGTCGGTTTGGGTACAGGAGCCTCTTCCTACCGTGATTACATATTGCGTCGTCACAGTGGGCGTCGCAACCGGTTCGAGACTGTTGGGATTGTTGAGCCCCGTTTGCGGCGACCATGAGAACGAATCCCCATTGTTCTCTACCCTCAGTTGGGCCGATTGGCCCTCACATATAGTAGTATCTCCCGATGTCCGGACACTGATGTCACTTTCAAACTTCAAATTCACGTCGTTACCAACAACGCAGTCGTTACCATCTTTTACAAACACGCGGTAGTTGCCGGCAGGCTTTTGAAAGATGTTTGAGGTTTGATAGTTAACTGAGTCGATGGAATACCGGAAAGGAGTGAGGCCGTTGGTAGCGGTAAGGGTAATGGTGCCGTTTGACCCCGTACTGCAATTACCCAAGGTTACCGCAGTAGTAAGCCCAAGATCACTTATAATCAGCTGTTTGCGGTTATAAAGTGAATTGCCGCACGCTTTATTGGCGACAGTGAGTGTCACATTTTTGGTGCCGGGAGAATTCCAGCTCAGTACGTAAGGTCCCATTCCGGATCCAGAGACAACCGTTCCGCCGTCCCAATCCCATTTAAAGTCATAACTGGTGCCTGGTGCGGGAATCGAGCCGGTGTATTTTACTTCAATGTTTTTGGGGAATTCGCAGGTTGGATTGGGGGCAATGGAAAAATCCGCATAAGCGTTGATGGTGGCTTCGAAACAGATTTCAGAGAAGGACTTATCTACATCTGTTTTAGAAAAATACTTATTATGAAACGCCAAATACGCAAAATTGGCCTCCCCCGATTCGCACTCCTGGGCGTTGTCGTCACGGAAAATATAAATCGGAGCCCCGGTCTTGCCTACATAGTTTTTATCCTTATCAATATACGTGGCAAACAGTTTGTTGTCGACATATACATCCATTTGGCCCGTAGCGCCGTCGCGGGTGAAAGTGAGCAGATAATAGGTTGAAGTATTAAAAAAAGGACACTCGCCGACAATGCCGTTGGGATAGAAGTCCAGGCAACGTTCGGAAGTACCGCCCAGATTTTTAAAATAAATGCCGTTGTCGGAACTGCCGTTGGAGAAATCGATGATCCGGGCCCACTCATTCCCCCAATCGGTCACTTTCAGATACAGCTGTATGGTGTAAGTCTCGGTGACCAGGCCATCGGAATTGGGATACATAAAGCCCCAGTTCAGGTTATTGTGGTAAATAACCCTTCTCCCTCCGCAGGGGAGCACTTCCTGAGCGAATATCCCTGGAATTGTTCCGGCGGGACAGGAGCCTGACGCTTTTGCGAAAGAGAGATCCGGACCGCACTCGGGCTGGGCCACTTTCAAATCGTTATTGAAACGGTAAGTATGCTTGTTCTGTGCCTGGGCAAACGGCAGATGAAAAAGAAAAAAAAGAAGAATATGTAAAGCACTCCACTTCATATCATTGCCCTGCGCATCGAACGTGAGTAAAACTTGAGAATCAAAATTACGCGAAATAGATCGAAATCGATGAGGAACCACCTCTTTTTTGATGAAACGGACAGAAAACAGAACGGGCCCGCACATGCAGGCCCGTGGCAACAGTGATATATAAGGGAGTTTACTGAGGGATCGGTCTTACGTTCCCCCGCCGGATCATGAAGCTTCGCTTCGTTTGAAGGTCGTCATGAAGCATATTCCGGAAGGTGTCGACGCTCTTAGTAGCGGCAAGTCGTTGGCCGTCTGGTGCCGGAATGCCCATTACGTCCAGTGCTTTGCGAAGGAGGGTTTCGTTCTCATCACCAAAGGGCAGATACGGAACTTTGGAGTCTTCGACTTCATAATCGGGTGTCATACCGTTGATGGTACCATAATCCGACTCTCCATTGGCATTGGCAGTTTGGCCCAGCATCATGTAAACGCCCCATTTCCACCTTTCCTGGTCATCACTAATGGTCGATCCGAATAGGTTTTTTCCAGCTGTGTGTTCGCCAATTTTGATGACGCTCATATAAGGTTTCAAGCCATTGATAACCAGCTCGCTGGCAGAGGCTGTGCCGTTAGATGTCAACACAAATACACGGCCCAGGCTGCTTCCGATGTTGTTGGCTTCATTCAGGAAGGTGTAGTTCAATGCGTCGGCGCCCTGGGTCTTTTGCCAGTAGGCGGTGTATTTGTCATTCCATTGCTCTGTGTAGAAGATTTTGGAACTTGAAATCCCCTTACCGATCAGTGATGCAAGCGTTTCCGCCGAGCTGATATACCCACCCGGATTAAAGCGCAGATCGAGCACCAGTTCATTTACGCCCTTGCTTTTAAAATCCGCAAATACCTGACGCAATTCATTGTCGTATTTCGATTCCTCAGCATCGGTTCCCGGAATAAACTGGGTGTAAACGAGATAACCGATCGCTTTGCCGTACGCAGGTTTGGAAATGACCGTTGAAAATAAGACGGGATCTTCGCTCACTTGTGCTTTGGTCATGCTAACGGTCTGGCTGCTGGCCACAATGGTAGAGCCGGTTAGCTCGCCCAGCGTAAACGTCGCCGTCTCGTTGCCGCTAAGCAGCGACGTGTAATTAGTCGTCGTTAGTTGCGTACCGTTCACTTTCATCAATATGTCCCCTCTCTTTAAACCAGCAGTTTCCGCCGGACTCCCTTTGACAACATAATTCAGAAATGCCGCGATATTGGAGTTGCCATTATCGATATAAGACAATGAATAGCTGATACCAAATATTTTACTAATTCCGTTGAACTCGTTCTCCAATGCATCAATATTGTCGGTGACCATCGAAAAGCGATCCACTGTTGCACGTTGGTAGACCAGTTTCTCAAAGTAGTTGTTGGGATCGATGCTGTTATCGAGACTGGATTCAGCCGGAAGGTTCTTATACCAGAAATAAGCGTCGTTCGTCACGTCATACAGCCAGCTATTAATATCGGGATAGTCCGCCGCGGTGGTAGAATCCGCAGTTTCAACAGCCGGGTCGACATCCTTGTCTTTACACCCCGTCACCGTCAATACAACACCCAGGACATAAAATAGATGTAGTTTTCTAAGATTTAACATAGTGTTCAGTTTAAAGTATAAGTAAACTGATTTGCCATAGGCGGTATTGCAATAGGAGTTGATTTGGTGATATACTCCTGTTACGTAGGGTAGGAGGGAAATGTGGCGGCGTGCGAAGGCTTAGTCCTAAAATTTTGCTATTTGTTTCTACAAAGCCGTTACCATTCTGAAGATGACACGCATGAAGAATATGGGAATTAGTCAAATCGTTACGATCGACCCTGAGATATTGAGTGGGCAACCGGTTTTTAGTGGAACCAGGGTTGCCTATCGAGGCACTTTTCGACCATTTGGAAGCCGGCGTTTGGCTCGTTTGTACGGTGCGGGAAATGCGCTGGAATGGGTTGAATTAACAAAATTATCGCCGCTGGTCCGGAGGCTTTTAAAGCAAAAGTTAGATTCCGGTCCAGTGGCGATTTATGAAGGTATGGATGCTTAAATCCCCGTCAACCCCCTGAAAAAATTTCTCGCAATAATTGCATACTCCAACGGATTCGCCTTTGCAGGGTCTTGTTCTGCTTCAAGGACGATCCAGCCAGCGTAGTCGCTTCCTTTGATAGTCGCGAAAAGTGAAGGGAAATCAATGCACCCTTCCGGATCACCGGGAACGGTGAAAACACCATTTTTTACTGCTGTGAGGAAGCTCAATCGCTCGTCGTGCACGCGTTGTAGCACGTTCGGGCGGACGTCTTTTAAATGGATATGCGCTGTGCGTCCGATGTATTTGTTCAATGCCGTCACCGGGTCTTCGCCTGCGAAATGGAAATGCCCGCAATCGTAATTCAGGAACACATAGTCGGGGTTTGTTTCGTTCAGCAGGCGGTCGGTCTCAGCAATGGTTTGAATGCAGGTTCCCATGTGATGGTGAAAAGCCAGCTTCATGCCACGGTCGTGCGCGATCTTGCCCAATTCGTTGAGGCCGAAGGTAAAACTGTCCCATTCTTCTTTGGTGTTCAGCATCCCTTTGCCTTCGAACACAGGAACGTCCATTTTACCCTGGCAGCTATTGCCCGTTTCACCGCCGCCGATTACTTTCGCCCCCATTGTTTCCAGGAAGTCGAGCAGTTCTGTGAAGTTTTTTCGGTTTTCGGCCAATGATTTAGTCGTCAGTTCATAGCTGTTCCATTGGTTGCAGATTTGTAAGCCACGGAGTTCCAGGGCTTTCTTCAAAACATTTGTGTCGCGCGGAAACTTGTTGCCTACTTCACAGCCGGTAAATCCAGCGAGGGCCATTTCGCTTACGCATTGCTCAAAAGTATTCTCGCCGCCGAGCTCCGGCATATCGTCGTTGGTCCAGTTAATGGGCGCAACCCCAAGTTTGATGTTTTCGAAATTCATTTTTTCTAGAAAGGAGTAAGGGGAGAAGGGAGAAAGGGATTAAGGGAGGAGAGGAGGATCTCCATCCTCCCTTTCCTCCTTTACTATTTTCTTCCCTATAAAAATATTCGTTGCGTTTTTTTGTTTTCGCGGTAAGTTTCAAATGCTTTTTGAACGGAAGCGGAGGTCGATACTTCTGCCACTGGCACTTCCCACCAGGCGTGGTAGCCTTTGACGGTGCGGTAGAGGCTTGTTTCAATGTAAATGACGGTGGTGCGGTCGGCGGATTTGGATTGTGCCAATGCATTTTGCAGCGATTGTCTGTCGGTAGCCCGGATGACATTCGCGCCGAGGCTTTCCGCATTTTTTGCAAGGTCTACGGGCAGGAAGCTGCCTGATAGCTGACCTGATGCATTATCCCGGTATTTATACATGGTTCCAAAACGTTCGCTGCCGATGCTTTCCGATAACCCGCCGATGCTCGCATAGCCATTGTTATTTAAAAGCAGGATGGTAAACCGCACACCTTCCTGAATGGCTGTGACGATCTCATGGTTGTTCATCAGATAACCGCCATCGCCGCAAAGCACATAAACTTCCCGCGTTGGATCGGCCATTTTAGCGCCGAGTCCGGCTGCGATCTCATAACCCATACAGGAAAAGCCGTATTCGAGATGGAAGTTCTTGGGATCGGTGGCGCGCCAGAGCTTGTGCAGATCGCCGGGTGCGCTTCCCGATGCATTGATCATCACATCACGATCGTCCATAAAGCTGTTCAATGTCCCGATCACAACTGCCTGGTCAATAGGAGGTACGGTGCTGTTGCCGTCGGCGTAAATTTGCGTTACTTCGTCGTCCCAGGCTTTATTTACATGGGCGATGTGCTGGCGATAGTCAGCGGCGACTTCATGATCGCCAAGCAGCCCTGCCAGCTCTTCCAGCACAGCTTTTGCGTCACCGATCACAGGCAATGCGGCATGCTTGAATGCATCAAACTCGCTGATATTGATATTGATAAAACGTACGCCGGGGTTTTTAAAGAGCGATTTGGAAGCGGTTGTAAAATCGCTGTAACGGGTCCCGATCCCGATCACCAGATCCGCTTCATTGGCTATTTCAATGGCATATTTGGTACCGGTGGCACCGAGGCCGCCGATGCTGTAAGGCGCGTCGTAGCGCACGGCTCCTTTTCCGGCAAATGTCTCGCCAACAGGAATACCCGTTTTGGAAGCAAAACCATGCAAAGCCTCGGTTGCTCCACTATAGATGGTCCCGCCTCCTGCTACGATCACCGGTTTTTGAGCCGCTTTGATCCATTCGGCAGCTTTTTGGATCGTAACCAGATCCGGACGGGGCCTGCCTATATGCCACACCCGTTTTTGGAACAACAATTCCGGGAAATCGTATGCGTGCGTTTGCACATCCTGCGGCATCGAAAGCGTCACAGCACCCATTTCTGCCTGGGAAGTGAGCACACGCATTACTTCCGGCAGCGCATAAATGAGTTGTTCGGGACGGTTAATGCGGTCCCAGTATTTGGAAACCGGTTTGAAACAGTCATTCACGGAAATATCCTGCGTTGCCGTGCTTTCGAGTTGTTGCAGAACGGGATTGGGTTCCCGCGTAGCGAAAATATCGCCCGGTAGTAGCAACACCGGCAGTCGGTTGATCGTCGCCAATGCTGCGCCTGTGATCATGTTAGTCGCTCCGGGGCCAATCGAAGTGGTGCAAACGAATGCGCCAAGGCGGTTTTTAACCTTCGCATAAGCGACAGCGGTATGCACCATCGATTGCTCATTGCGGCATTGATAGTAACGAAAATCCGGGTTTTCCTGCAACGCCTGGCCGAGCCCGGCTACATTACCATGGCCGAAGATACCAAAGCAACCGCCAAAATAGGGTTCTTCAACACCATCGCGCTCGATGTACTGGTTTTTTAGAAACATGATGGTAGCCTGCGCCACCGTGAGTCGTCTTGTCATGTCTTTGATTGTTTACTGTTCGAACAGCATCCGTGAATCATTCGCTGAAATCGCCTGCCCTGTCCGTGCAACCGAACAGGTCGAATTTTTTCAGCATAAACTTTTTGTATTCTTCCATGAAAATTTTCCCGGGCGTAGTCGGAGCGAATTCCTCGGGACGATCGTGGAAAAATTCCCGGTTGACCATCGTCCAGAGCAAGCGCGTGTCGGTAGCGATGTTGATCTTACAGACGCCCAGCGGGATTGCTTTGCGTACTTCTTCTTCCTGCACGCCCTTGGCGTCCGTTTTAAGTTTCCCGCCGGCGGCGTTAATCCGTTCAATCACCTCGGGGACCACATTGGAACCGCCGTGCAGTACCAGCGGAAAACCGGGCAGGCGACGCTGGATTTCTTCCAGAATGTGAAATTGCAATCCCTGGCCACCCGAGAACTTGTAAGCGCCGTGGCTCGTACCTACCGCAACAGCAAGACTGTCGCAGTCCGTCGCGTGCACAAAGTCCTCGACCTGCTTTGGATTGGTATAAAATGAATGTTCGGCGTCGACGGTGAGGTCGTCTTCCACGCCCGCAAGTACGCCGAGTTCAGCTTCCACGCTAATGCCTTTGGCGTGCGCAGCGGCTACTACGGCTTTGGTACGGGCTACATTTGTTTCAAAATTATCGTGCGAAGCATCGATCATAACGGACGTGTAGCCACCTTTGTCGATGGCATCAAAAATGTGTTCTTCGTAACCGTGGTCCATATGGATCGCGTACGTCACGTGGGGGTAAATGCGCGCAGCTGCGCCGATCATAGACAAGAGCATATCCGCTTGCGCGTAATCGCGTGCGAAGGGCGTTGTTTGTACGATAAAAGGTGCATTAGCCTCTTGCGCCGCTGAGAAAAGTCCGTGGATTTCCTCCATGAAAAACACATTCACCGCCGGGACCGCGTACCGGCCATAGCATTTTTGAAAGAGTTGGCGAGTAGTTAGTAACATTTGGTTTACCAGAAAATCGTATACAACGCGGCCAGTACTCCGCAAATCAGCACCGAACCGATCGCGAAGCTCTTGCCCGGACGAAACATGGAAGATTCTATATCCAGACCTTTCGGATTGTTCTTGCCTTTCGGATCTGCCAGGGATATGCCCACGATTACGCCGCAAAGCATTAGGAATATATAGCCCATTCGATCGAGGAACGGAACCTCGGGTACCAGAAACTTTCCTGCGGTTGAGAGGGGAATGGTGAGCAAGGCTGCGGCAAGGGCGGCCGACGAGGTAGTCCTTTTCCAGAACATGCCCAGAATGAAAATCGCGAACACGCCAGGCGTGATAAAGCTGCTGTATTCCTGGATGAACTGATACGCCTGGTCGAGCGCCCTCAATTGCGGGGCAATAAGGATTCCGATAGCCATCGCGACGTAGATCGTGTAGCGACCTACGCGCACCAGCTGACGCTCGGTAGCGTGTGGCGCAATATATTGTTTGTAAATGTCGAGTGTAAAAATTGTCGAAATACTGTTGGCTTTACCGGCCAGCGACGCTACGATGGCGGCTGTAAGCGCGGCAAATGCCATTCCTTTCAGACCCGCCGGCAGAAGATTCAGCAGAACAGGGTAGGCATGGTCGGGTTTTACAACATTGCCAGCGAGCATTTCCTGTTGAAACATACCATTTTGATACAACACAAAAGCAGCAATGCCGGGAATAACGACGATGATCGGGATGAGTAATTTGAGCAATGCGGCGAAAAGAATACCTTTTCGTGCCGTCGGCAAGCTGGCGCCCAGGCTTCTTTGGATGATGTACTGGTTACAACCAAAATAGGCCAGGTTATTAATCCACATTGCACCGATAATCACCGTCAGACCTGGGAGATCTTTGTAGAATGGGTGATCCTTGGGCAGGATCATATGGAAATGTGAATCGGCCTGTTCGCGGAGCAAGCCCAAAGCGTTGAAAATACCCGGCCTGTTGAAATGCTGGGAAACGAGGTCCAGCGCGAGGTAAGTGGTAGCCAAACCGCCCAGAATCAGCACCACCACCTGTACCACATCCGTATAACCAATCACTTTCATCCCGCCGATCGTGATTACAATGGCAAACAGTCCCAGTCCGACAATGGCGTATTGAAAGTCGATGCCTGCTGTCACTTCCAATGCAAGCGCGCCGAGATACAGGATCGAGGTCAGATTTACAAAAACATAAAGTAGCAGCCAGAAAACCGCCATGATCGTCGCAACAGTGGGATTATACCGTTCCCGCAGGAATTGCGGCATGGTGTAAATCTTGTTTTTGAGATACACCGGCAGGATAAATAGTGCCACGACGATCAGCGAGGCCGCGGCCATCCATTCATAAGAAGAAATGGCCAGGCCAATTGCAAATCCCGATCCCGACATTCCGATAAAATGCTCGGCCGAAATGTTTGAGGCGATGATCGAAGCGCCGATCGCCCAAAATGTCAGCGAGCCTTCCGCGAGGAAGTAGTCGGTGGAACTAACCTCTTTCGAACTCTTCTTTTTATAAATCCAATAACCGTAAGCGGAGACGCCTATCAGATAAATGAAAAAAACGATATAATCCAGCGATTGCAAACCGGTATTGGACATTCTTGTGAAAGGGTTAGTTGATTAAAATCGGAATTTGAACTGTTTTAAAAGCGCCCAAACTTATGAATTTTTGAACAGTTCCTGTTTACGCCTGAACGGTCACATCTTGCAGCACCTCTTCCAGTTTCACGCTCCGGCCTTCGGTCAGGGATTTCATCGCTGCGATACCGATTGCGGTTGCCATCAGCCCATCATGTGCATTCACTGGCGATGGAGTGTCTTTCAACACGCAGTCAATAAACGTTTTTAGACAAACACGGTAGGCGGTCTCATATCTTTCGAGGAAAAAATGCAGCGGTAAAGAGCTATGGCCGCCGTTGCTATCGAAGTGGATAAGCGTGTCGGTGGTGTTGTTTTCTGCTTTCGCCATTCCTTTTGAGCCGAAGATTTCGAGGCGCTGGTCGTAGCCGTAGACGGCCTTGCGGCTGTTGTCGATAACGCCGATGGCACCGTTTTCAAATGTCAAAACAATTACAGCGGTATCGATATCGCCAAATTCCTTGATCTCGGGATGAATGAGTGCATCGCCCTTTACAAATACTTCCTTCACTTCGCTGCCGACAATATATCGCGCCATATCGAAGTCGTGAATAGACATGTCAAGAAAGATCCCGCCGGATACTTTCAGGTATTCTACCGGTGGCGGTGCCGGATCGCGGCTGGTAATGCGGAGAATGTGCGGTTCGCCGATCTTGTCGTTCGCCACGATGTGCCTCACATTATTGAAGTTCGCATCGAAACGGCGGTTGAAGCCCAGCATTAACTTTACATTATTGTCGGAAACCGCTTTCTCCGCCGCCTGAATGGCTTCCAGCGTCACATCAAGTGGTTTTTCACAAAAAACATGCTTGCCTTTTTCCGCAGCCGCCACTGTGTAGGGCACGTGAAAAGGCGTGGGCGAGCAGATAATTACCGCTTCCACATCGGGATGGTTAATCACGTCGTAAGCGTCGGTACTAACTTGCGGAACGCCGAGATCATAGGCGAACGCATGCGCAGCCGGCGACAGATCGGAAGCGATAATCACTTCCGCATCCGGCATGTGATGCACAAGGTTGCTGAGGTGGATCTGGCCAATCCGGCCCAGTCCGATCACACCGGTTTTAATTTTTTTTGTCATCTTTCAGCTTATTGCCGTCGACTTAAGTCGACGGCAAATGATTAAGTATTTGATTGTCAGGGATTGTTTTTGCGATTGATTTTTAACCGCCGCCGGCCGACCGCTGATCTCTTGTAATGCAAATCCATGTGATCGGCGGTCGGTGGTCTGCGGTCGGGGCCGCAGGCCCTAAAATTTCCTGCTCCATTCTTTCAGCCAGCGCTCTATCACCACTTTGGTTTGGGTAAAGAACTCGACTGCGTGCTTGCCTTGGCCGTGGAGATCGCCGTAGAAGCTGTCTTTCCAGCCCGAGAACGGGAATTGTGCCACCGGCGCAGCTACACCGATATTGATACCGATATTACCAGCCTCCGCCTCGTGACGGAAACGGCGGGCATTCAGACCGCTGCTCGTGAAAATACAAGCCATATTTCCGTACCTCCCCGAGTTGATGAAGCGAATGGCTTCATCGATGGTATTAATATGAACCAAACTCAACACCGGCCCGAAAATCTCGGTCGAGGCCAGTTCGCCATCCAATGGAATATCTTCAATAATGGTAGGGGCAATGAAGTTGCCATTTTCGTATCCGTTGATCTGCGCATTACGCCCGTCTACCAGCAGCCTGCCGCCTTCGTGCAAACCTCTTTCAATCAGGCCGTGAACGCGGGTCTTGCTTTCTGCCGTGATTACCGGACCCATCAATACGTCGGAATCCAGCCCAAAACCGGTCTTACGGTTTCTCGCAGATTCGACGAGACTTTCAGTAATGTCTTTATGCTCGCCCACCGTAATGATTGTCGAAGCGGCAAGACAGCGCTGGCCTGCACAACCGAAAACACTATCGATGACGATTTGCGAGGTCATATCAATATCTGCATCCGGAAGGACAATTACCGGGTTTTTGGCTCCTCCCTGCGCTTGCACACGCTTGCCGTTGGCGGAACCTTTGGAATACACATAACGCGCTACATTTGAAGAACCCACGAAACTGATACCTTTTATGACCGGATGTTCCAGAATAGCATCCACCGTTTCGCGCGCGCCCTGCACGAGGTTCAGTACGCCTTTGGGAAGGTCGAGCTGCTCCATAAGGCCTACGATCTTCGTCATCGTCAAGGGTACTTTTTCAGACGGTTTGATAATGTAGCTGTTTCCGCAGGCGAGTGCATAGGGGAGAAACCAGAATGTGATCATACCGGGAAAGTTGAACGGTGCAATACAAGCACACACGCCCAGCGGCTGGCGGATCATATATTCGTCGATGCCTTTGGCAATATCTTCGGAGAACTCGCCCTGGATCAGTGTCGGCATCCCGCAGGCATTCTCCACATTTTCGATCGCGCGGACCATTTCGGCTCTTGCCTCAATGAATGTCTTGCCCGATTCGAGTGTGATGGTTCTGGCGATGTCGTCGGCGTTATCTTCCAGCAGTGTTTTCAGTTTAAACAAATATTGTACACGCTTAGAAACCGGCGTATTTCTCCATTCCTGAAAACCTTCGTGGGCCGCGGCAGCCGCATCGGCTACATCCTGCGCATTGCCATAAGGCACTTGTGCCAACACTTCCTGACTGGCCGGGTTCAATACATTCACAAAGTGATCGGAGTGACTGTCGACCCAGCGGCCATTGATGTAATTCTGTAATTTTTCCATTTGTATTGATTTCGCCGGACGCGGGTTCCGGCCTGTTTGAAATTATAAGCCTCCGTATCCTTGTACGAACTCCATTACTTCGTCATAGCTTGGCATGAAGTTCGCACAGCCTTCACGCGTCACGATGATCGCACCGCAGGCATTACCCATTCTTACGCTTTGGTACAAATCCCAGCCACTCAGCAGCCCGAACGAGAATCCCGCGCAGAACGCGTCTCCGGCTCCAAGCACGTTCAGTACCTCCACCGGGAAGCCAGGAACTTTCACTTCTTCCTTACCCGGTTGAAAAATAGATGCACCGTCTTTGCCGCGTTTCACCACAAGGGTTTCTACACCTGATGCCAGGATTTCCTGAATCGCATTCTCAATGTTCCCCCGGATTTCAGGTGCGGATATTTGCTGGTGTTTGATCAAAAGCTGCTCTTTGTCAGTGAGGAACGTCGCCAGTATCTCTTCTTCTGTTCCTACTACAATGTTAAAGCTTCCTAATGCCGCACGGATCGTTACGCCGAATGCACGCGGGTCGAACCACTGGTCGGCACGGAAATCGATGTCGAGCAAGCGCGTAACCCCGTTCTTTTTCGCCAGCTCGAGGGCAAAGAACATGGCCGTACGGCTTGGATCTTTACTGAATGCAGTACCTGAAAACGCGGCCGCTTTGAAATCCTGGAACGGAATGGCGGATACGTGATCGATGTTCAGGTTAATATCTGCGCAGTTCTCGCGGTAATAAACAAGCGGAAAACGGTCGGGAGGTTCTATACCCAGCACGACTGCCGAGCTACGGGTGCCTTCGATAGTCGGTACCCACTCGGTAACAATGCCTTCGTTGTCGAGAAAATGTTTGATGAAGTTACCAACCTGGTCATTGCCAATGCCGGTCAGAATGGCTGTTTCCAGGCCTAGCCGACGGCTTCCGGTAGCAATATTGAGCGGACAGCCGCCCACAAATGCATTGAATGCTTCAATTTTTTCAAATGGACTACCCACGTTGGCCGAGTAGAGGTCAATAGACGAGCGGCCAAGGGTAATAAGATCGTATTTGCGCATGGGTTGTGTTGTTTGGAACGTCTATCCGTTCATTTCGGCGGTGACGATCGGTAATCTGGGGTCGGAGCCTTTCCAGGTTCCATAAATCCAATCGTGATCGGGGTCGGAAGTATTGGCGAGTGATTGGTCGCTTCCGGCCAGGAAGTTGAGATAGTATACATGATAGCCATGGCCAGCTACCACCGGATGGTACCCTCTGGGAACGAGCACGGCTTCATTGTTTTTCACCCGGACAATCTCATCCAGCGAGCGGTCATCTGTATAAACCTGCTGAATGGCGTAACCCTGTGGCTTATCGATTTTGTAAAAGTAAATCTCTTCGAGGTTCGCTTCCAGCAGGTTGCCATCGGAATCTACCTTACGCTCATCGTGCTTGTGTGCAGGGAAGGAGCTCCAATTGCCGGACGGCGTATAAACTTCCACGCAAACAATCTTATGGCAATCAAAACCGGGTTCGAGCAGGCTGTTGATCTGGCGGTTCGCATTGTCGCCTCCGCGGTATTCGATCGCCGCTTCCTCCGGGCGTTTCATGCGCGGTGGGTGATCTTCGTCCGAAAGGACCTTGCAAATGGCGATATCGGTGCCGGGGGATTGGGCCGTCAGTACAAACGGCGTCCGGCGCGAAAGATACATCGCATGGCCGATTCCGCTGAAAACATCCTTGCGTCCATTACCGGTTTCCCAGGTTTGTCCAGCAGCGTCAATCTTGAAATTTCCACCCAGCAAAACAAAGCAATATTCATATTCGCCGGTGTCGCCCGCGATTTGTTCACCTGCTTCCAGTATTTTAGCTTCAAAGTTCAGATATGTCCAGCCAGCCTGTTGGGCAGAGAGGGAATGATAGGTCTTGTCGTGTGTTCGGGGCTTAATCAGCAGGTTACTCATTGTGGTTAATCCATTACATTTGCACAATGATAGTGTTGTATAAATTAAACACAAAATGTAAATATGTTAATATCGAATGCAAACGTTTGAAAAAATTTCAAAGATTTAATTGCTATAATCCAACCCATGAATTCTTCACGTCCTGTTACGATCAAAGATATTGCACGCCGTTTCCGATGCTCTCCATCCACCGTCTCCCGTGCCCTTAACGACCATCCGGCTATCAATGAAGATACCCGGAAGAACATCCAGGAATACGCCCGGGAAGTAGGTTACCAGCGTAACGAGGTGTCGTTGAGCCTACTCAACAAAAAGACCGCCTCGCTGGGCGTAGTTGTCCCGACGATCAGTAACTATTATGAAACGGCGGTGATTGAAGGATTACACACGGTTTTACAGCCCATGGGTTATACGCTGAACATCTGCGTGACCAACGAAAGCTATCTGCTCGAAAAGGAATCGCTGTCCAAACTGCTCTCCAACCGGACCGAGGGGATTTTTCTTTCGGTATCACAAGAAACCTATGACGCAGGCTATTACGAGCATTTGGAAAATGTAATCCAGCGTAAAACGCCGTTGATATTCATAGACCGGGAATATGAGGATTTTGAAACAAGCCGCGCCACTGTGGACGATTATCACGGGGCCTTCGCCGCGGTGGAGCACCTTGTTACGTTAGGATACAAGCAGATCGCCCATCTGAAGGGCCCGAATGGCCTCACAGTGTCCGAACAGCGTTTCAAGGGATATCTCAATTGCCTCAAAAAATACAATATGCCCGTCCGGGAAGAGCTCATTATCAATACCAACTTTAATGTCGAAAGCGCCATTCTCCCCACCAAGCGATTGCTCGAACTGACGTCACCACCGGACGCGATCTTCGGCGTAAACGACCAGGTTGCAATCGGAGCCATGCGCGTCGCGAAGGACAAAGGGTTGCGCATTCCGCAGGATATCGGGCTCGTCGGTTTCGACAATTCACCGATTTCGGCCTACATGTACCCGTCGCTCACCACCGTACACCGGCCGGGCCGCAAGATCGGGATGGAGGCTTCCCGCCTGTTTCTCAATCAATTGAACGGATCCGGGGACTTTGCACCGGAAAGCATTGTATTGCCTTCGGAACTGGTGATCAGGGAGTCGTCCCTGCGGATTTAAGCAGCGCGGCCCAGCCTCGATTTTTTCGACCCTTCCTACGAACATCTGAGTGTGCACAGCCTGGTCGTTTGGCGGGATGGAGTGGCTGCATCGAGGCTCAACCTGGCCGACATTTCTTTCAAGTCAGAATTTCTTCCTGGCGAAAAGGTGTGGGAGCTCAATGACATTTACACAACCAAGCAGAATCATGTGCCGGTGGACCAGGTGGAGAAAGTGAACCTGAAAATGGGCCACAGCATGCAACCGACACGCAATTACCGCAGCCGGAAGAACCAAAGGGGGACCTAACATTCAAAAAAGCCGATGAGGCCTAAAAACAACTACCGGCTGTTTCAAATAGCCAACAAGAAGCCGGTAGGAGCGATCCCACCGGCTTTTTGTTTTTGTTCAAATGCATCAATAACTGTCATTCTGCACCAAATACCCTGGTAGGTTAGACGCGCCATCGATGGCTGTCTGTGGGATCGGGAAGATTCGCTTCTTTACATCGGCGTTGGTTTTTTCAGTCCATTTGCCTTCGTATTTGCCGAAACGGATCATATCGGAACGACGGAGCATTTCCCAGTAGAATTCGAAGCCTCGTTCACGGAAAAGCAGGTCAAGGGTCATGCTGGTCAATGCAGGTGGGGCGATCGTCTTTGTACGTGATGCGCGCACGAGGTTCACATCGGCAAGGGCACCGGCAGCATCGTTGCTTTTACGCAGTTTCGCTTCCGCACGCATGAGGTAAATGTCCGCCAGGCGGGCGATCACGATATCCGCTTCGCCACGGTTACGGCCGGTGTTCGATTTGCTGCTGAATTCGTATTTCTCCACGCGGTAGCCAGTGTTGTAATTGCTGCCCGTGGTTGTAAAGTCGATCAGTTCGGAGAAGCTTACCGGCAAGTCGGCCCGGTTGCGGGTAACGTAGGTCAATTTTCCTACTTTCAGCTTGCCGTCAGGGCATCTGAGGAATGCGCCGTTCACACGCAGTGCACCATATTGCTGGCCTCTGAGAATACCGCGGTTGATCTTGTAATCGGCATCGGCCACGCAGGTATCCGCAGCATTGGTGTAGACCGACATATTCTGCTGATAAAACCGGGGGTCGCGCGACGGGTCCACGGCACCATAGGCTTGTACCCAGGTCTGATAAAAATCCGAAGTAATACCAGGACCATCGGTACCATTTGCGGTCGGGAACTCCGCTAACGGGAACTGGTCGCCCGAGATCGAAAAGTACGCCATACGGTTATGGCCATTCAGTTCGGCGCGCTGATCGACAGCAAAAATAATCTCGTCATTTGTGTGGTTCTCGTTTCCAAAGATGGCGAAGTAGTCGGCCGAGAGCTTCGCTTGGCCCGAGTTGATTACCTTGTCGGAATACTGGATTACCTTGTCCATATCCTCGGGCTTGAAATCGAATGTCGCGCCGTAGATATTGCGATACACCGCTGAGTTGAGATACAAACGCGCCAGAAGGCTCCAAACGGCGGCCTGGTTGAGGCGGCCTGGTCCTACAACCGATTTGGGCCGCAAAACAGGCTCGACCGCAAGAAATTCACTTTCAATGTATTTGACGGCTTCATCGCCGCGGATGATCTTCGACGTTGTACCCGGATCTTCCTTGACAAATGCAATGCCGAACAAATCCAGCATCACCATGTTGTAATAAGCGCGCATGCCCCGGGCTTCCGCAGTGTAAAGTGCCGTGTTAGGCGATGTGGCGGATTTAAGGCCTTCGATTGCTGTAATACACCTTGAAATGGATTGTACCAGTTGGTTCCAGGTGTTATTCACGTTCGGATCAGTGCTGGTGGTATTGTGCGCATGCAATGCGAGGTAAATACCGTTATCACCCCAGTCGGTGCCGCCGCGATAGGGCAGGATCGCCTCGTCGGTGGATATTTCCTGCAATGCAAAATAGGTGGTATGCTGGAAAAGGTTAGGCAACAGCGCATAAGTTGGCGCGAGCAAGCCGTTTACGGTTTCTTCTTCCGACAGTTTCACCGTCAGTGTTTCGTCGAGGACTTGTTCTTTCAGGTCGGTACAGGCATTGCTGAGCATCAGCAGGCCGGCCACCGCAAATATGGTTGATAGTTTCTTCTTCATGGGTCAATTATTAAAAACCAAGATTAATCGAGAAAAGGACGGTTTTCGCTTTCGGATAGCTCAGATAGTCGATACCATATGAAGTAATGCCGCCGATCGAACGGTCGTTGTTAACCTCAGGATCATAACCGTTGTATTTGGTCCAGAGCGCCAGGTTTTGGCCCGTTACCGAAATGCGGGCTGTCTGTACCCATTTGTTAATGCCCAGTTTCGCCGTGTTGAGGTTGTAGCCCAGCACAAGGTTGTTGAGCCTCAGGTATGCGCCGCTTTTGAGATACCTTGTCGAAACCAGCGCCGCGTTGTTAACCGATTCGCTTGGCTCAGAAATGGCTTCCGGTGTTACGTTTACGCCTTTCGATAGTTTCAGTTTGTAGAAATTCGAGTTGGCTGTGTTGTCATACACCTTGTTTCCCGCAACACCATTGAAGTTCGCCGATAGGTCGAAGCCTTTGAAGCTGATATTTCCGTTGAAGTTGTACATGCGGGTAGGCAGGGCAGTGCCGGCTACTACGCGGTCGGCGTCGTTCACAATGCCGTTACCGTCCACATCGCGGAACTTGCTGATGCCATTTTCGTCAAACCCGATGAAATCTTTCAGATAGAATGTACCGATCGCTTCGCCATTGATGTAACCGTTGATGGTCGCTGACGTAAGGCCTGAACCTTGCGCAGAGCCCGATGGGATGACCGTATAAGGAGAGTTCTCAACACGGTTTTTGATAAAAGTAATGTTTCCGCCAACCGAATATCTTAGGCCGTTCTCCAACGAATTACGATAGCTCAGATCAAGTTCGACACCCTGATTGATGATTTGCATGTCAGGTACATTGGTCCAGAATGTTCCTGCCGGTTGAACCGGATCGGCAGGAATTACTTCAAGGAGCATTTTTTCAGAGGTCTTTCTGAAATAGTCGATCTCCCCGCTCAGCGCACCTTTGAATAATCCGAAATCGAGTCCTACGTCAGTCTGTTTTGACACTTCCCACTGAATGTTCGGGTTGGCCAGACGCGTGTAGGTGGTCCCACCGGGATAGGTAGTTCCGCCGTCTAGCGGATAACTGGTCGTTCCCGAAACCACTGATGTAAACCTTGCCTGGGTGATTTTGGAAGGAATTTCCTGGTTTCCAGTTGAGCCCCATCCGGCACGCAGTTTCAGCTCGGAGAATGGCGATGATTTCATGAAAGGCTCTTCCGAAATCCGCCAACCCAATGAAAATGAAGGGAAGGAACCGTACTTATTGTTAGAACCAAATTTGGAAGAACCATCCACACGTAAGGTAGCTGTAACGAGGTATTTGTCTCTGAAACCATAATTCACACGGCCGAAGAACGATTGGAGCTCGTTGATCGTCGCAAAGCCGCCTGGCTGGTTCAACACGAGCGAAAGATCCTGTCCGAGGCCGGGATTGTAAATCGGCTCGATGTCGGAGATCGGGAACTTGTTGATGCTGAAATTTCTGCTCTGGATGAAAATGTGCTGGTATGAATGTCCGAGCAATGCGCTGAAACTGTGTATTTTATTGTTCAGTGTATAAGTCAGGTAGTTTTCGATCAGCTTGTTGGTATTGCGCAGACCATAGTTTTCCAGACGCCCTACTTCTGCTGGAACAGTACTCGGCAGGGTCTGCTTATCCTGGGTAGCCGTCGAATTATCGATGCCAAAGTTCAGCTTGTAAACCAGCCCGTCGATGATCTTCACGGATGGCGATATGCTGGCGAGCACGCGGTTGGTCGTCAGGAGTTCCTTATACTGATGCAATATGAACAGCGGGTTGGTAAAATCCTGGTATTGGACCAACTGCCCGTCGGCATCATATGGTGCATAGCTAGGGTTGATGGTAAGGGCGCTACCAATCATGCCCTGGACATTCGGGCGCTGGTTTTTGGTGTTGGTTGCATTCAGGTTCACGTCAAGCGTCACACGGTCCTGAAATAATTTCTGAGAAAGGTTTACCCGGCCGGTATAACGGTCCTGCTGGCTTCCTTTGAGTATGCCCTGCTGTTTCTGCGCGCCGAATGATGCGTAATAGTTCATTTTATCGCTACCCCCGCCAATCGATAAATTGTGGTTGTGGGTAGTGGCGGTCCGGGAAATTTCCTTTTGCCAGTCGGTGTCCGCTTTGCCGTCCACTACCGCAGCGCCGAGTTTCGTGGCCTCGGTCAGAAATTCGGGGCCTGAGAGGACATCTATTGGGCGGGCCATCGTAGAAAGGCCCAGGCTTCCGGAGTAAGTAACAACGGCCTGGCCGGATTTTCCTTTTTTGGTAGTAATGAGAATGACCCCATTTGCACCACGTGCTCCGTAAATTGCTGTGGCAGAGGCGTCTTTCAGCACGTCGATCGACTCGATATCCTGAGGGTTCAGGAAGTTGAGCGGATTGGCGTCGCCTCCGGTTCCACTGTTGTCGAGCGCCATACCGTCCACGACAAACAATGGCGTACTACCGGTACGCACCCCACCAGGACCGCGAACGGTAATATTCGATCTGCCGCCAGGTTCTCCCGTCGCCGAGGTGATGTTCACGCCGGATACCCTTCCCTGCAGAAGCTGCTCCGGCGAGTTGATGATCCCGGCGTTGAAATCCGAGCTTTTCAATGACTTCACCGAACCTGTAATATCCTTTTTGGTTGTGCTGCCGTAACCTACCACCACCACCTCGCTCAGGTTGGAAGCCGATTCTTTAAGCCTGATCTCGATAGAATTCGTATTGGACTCAGTTAAAAGAAAATCATTGAGAGACTGTTTTTCAAAACCGATATAGCTGAACTCAAGGTTATAGCGCATGCCAGTTTGCAGGTTGGGAAAACTGAATGTTCCCGATTCATTGGTCGTTGCGCCTTGCTTGTTGTTCCCACTGGCGTCGGAGATCACGACGGTGACGCCGGGCAGTCCTTCGGAAGAGCCTTCGGTGGTCACTTTACCGGTGAGCGTTACTTCCTGCGATTGGATCATGCTGGTTTCAACATGTTTTCTTGGCTGGCCTTCGGATAGGGGGATCTTGGCTGCAGCTATTGCATGGAGGCCGCACACGGCCGTCACCTGCATTAGGCAGTTTCGGATTATCCCGGTCCTGACTGATAGAGTCGAAGATTTTCTCATAGTCGTGGATTATTGGATTTTAGAATGAATTGAAATGGGAACGTGAGGTGAATTATAGCCATAATAGAGGAATTAGAGGTATGGAGTTACAAGATTACAAATTGTATTTTTGAAACAATAAATAGAACTAACTGTATAGTTTATGCAAACGTTTGAAATTATGTGCAAACGTTTGAAAAAATATAAAGATTAAATAGGATGAAATTGATATTGCGGAATGTGGTGTAGGAATAGTAACTCTAAATCATCCAAAAGTCTCATAAGGGCTAAGAAAGTTGCATTAAAGCAGCATTCCAGTCCAAAAATGGCAGTCGAAGGACGAATAAGTGAAGGAATTTGGTTTAAGGAATTGTTAAATCAGGGGAAGGGGATGAGACGCGGGAGGGGGGGAATGGAGTAGGGGGAGGAAGGAGGAAGGGCGATGGAGGAAGGAATAATAGCTATTTCCAGGCGGTTAGGCTACGGTATCTATCGGTAGGACTCTCAGATTCAGGCCACGAGTTTTAACAACTCGTCCAATTCCCGCTGGTGTTCGGCGAGTAATCTTTCATATGTAGTTGTAGAGTCGTGTTCGTCATTGCTACCAGCTCAACAAGCCTGGCAACCTGTGCTCCCCATTCCTGGAGCTCTTCCAATATTTTCATATCCATGACCTAAAATAAAATTTTAAACATCCTGCCGCAACACTTCCAGCGGGGGGCGGGACAAGATGCCGCGGCTGTTGAGCAAACCGATAATAACAGTTAGCAATGAGACGAAGAGGAAGATCAATACAATCGGCCCGAGCTCGGGATTGAACTCCGATTCGAAGCTAAATTTGGCGAGGCAAAAGCTTCCGATTACAGCAATGAGAATGCCGGTGAATGCGGCCATCGAGCCGAGAAAGAAGTATTCCAGGGAGGTGATGACAAATATCTGTTTGCGACTTGCGCCCAATGTCCTGAGCAGAACGCTTTCCTGGATTCGCTGATATTTGCTGATCATGACAGAGGCAACGAGTACGATCAGCCCGGTCAGAATGCTGAAACCGGCCATAAAACGGATCACAAAGCCGATTTTATCAAAAATTTCATCCAAAACCCGAAGTACCAGTGCGAGGTCGATGATGGAAATGTTGGGGTATTGCCTGACCAATGCCTGCTGGAAACTGGCCGATACTTCCGGATTAGGCACATGCGTGAGCATAGCGTGGAATTGCGGAGCCTCTTCCAAAACGCCTGTTGGAAAAACGACGAGGAAGTTGGTACGCACCTCACTCCAGTTCACTTCCCGGAAGCTCGCAATGGTTGTCGGCATAATGGTGCCCTGTACATTAAAAACCAGTGTATCACCCAGCTCGAGCCGACTTCTTTCCGCAAAACCTTGTTCAACGGAAATAGGGATAATTGTCGCGGATCTGTCGTATTTACCCTGCCATTTTCCTTTGGTGATCTTTTCGGAGGAAGTCGTCGAGTCGCGGAAAGTTACCCGGTATTCCCGCCCGAAAATGCGGCGCGATTGCTCGGCGGTGGTGTCGCCTTCGAAATCGGCGGCGGTTTTGCCATTAATCTCTTCCAAGCGCATGTTTACGATAGGTACGCTCTGGTTAATGGGCACTTTTTGTGCCTTGGCAATGGCTAATACGCCTTCTTTCTGGTTGCTCTGGATATCGAAAAGCACCATATTGGGCTGGTTGCCGCTACTGGAAAGCTTGACGCGCGTAAGTAGAATAGATTGGATAAAAAAGAGCGTGCAGATGAGCGAGGTGCCGAGTCCTACCGACACGATTAGGATGGTAGTTTGGTTATTGGGCCGGTACAAATTGGCCAGGCCCTGTCGCCAGAGGTAACTCCAGGACGTCGGGAAGAACTTGCGCACGAGCCACATGAGCAGGCTGGCAATGCCAAAAAGGATCAGGAACGAAGCCAGGATACTCGCTGTAAAGACCAGCGCCTGCAACCAGGTTTGCATTTGCAGGAACGAAAACCCGAAAATGAAAAGAATGATCAGGCCGTACAATGCCCAGCTTACGGCATCACGTTCGGGATGGGCGGCATCGGAGGACGATCGCAGCACGTTTAGAGGCGATACTTTACGGATCGATACCAGCGGGGGTAATGCAAATAAAATGGAAATAAGTACGCCAATCACAAGCCCTTGTGCGACGGCTGGCCAGGAAATGTCGGTATTAAGGTCAAATGGCAGCAGGTCTTTCAGCACCACCGGTAAAAATTGCTGAATGACCGTCCCCAAAATGGTACCGAGGATCGTTCCAATCAGCCCGATTCCGGCGATCTGGATCAGATAAATCAGGAATGCCTGGGATCCTCTTACACCCAGACAACGCAGAATAGCAATGGAGTTCAACTTTTCGCGCACATATATATGTATTGCGCTCGCAACCCCAATGCATCCCAGCAGCAGCGCTACAAAACCGACCAGGGAAAGGAAGCGTGTAAGGTCGCGGAAAGAACGGCCGGTGTCTTCCTTTTGGCTTTGTACGGTGTTGTGGTCCAGGTCATAACGCTCGAATTGCGGTTGCCGTGCTTTCACGAATTTTTCGACATCCGTTTTAACCGGATATTTGAAATAGTACCGGTAACCGACTCGGCTGCCCTTTTGCATCAGGCCTGTTTGGTCCAGAAAACGCATGGGAATATATACCACAGGCGCTACCGAAGCGGTAATGCCCGTCGCGCCCGGCGCTTTTTCCAGAACACCCGCAATCGCAAAAGTCACTTCCCCGATTTTAATCGAATCGCCTACCTGTGCGCGGTATTGTAACATTAAAGTCTGATCCACTAATGCTTCCTGGCGATCCCGGAAAGACTTTTCAGCGGAAACCGGAATGGTTTCCAGTTTGCCGTAGTAAGGAAAATCGCCCTGCAGTGCCTTTACCTGCGCCAATCTGTTCCCACCGCCTTTTTTGAAATAAACCATCGAAGCAAATGCGCGTTCTTCGGAGCGTACCTTGCCAAGCGAATCAACGAATGCCATCGCTTTCCCCTCAATCTTTTTTCCACTGTAAATGGACAGATCGGCTCCAAGGAGTGTCGCGGCCTGGCTGTCGATGTTATCGCGCAGATTGTCGCCTAATGAATAAATCGCCACAAGCGCCGCGATGCCAAGAATGATGGAGGATATAAACAATGCCAGGCGTGCGCGATTTTTACGGCTGTCGCGCCAGGCCATTCGTAATAACCAGGGAAAGTTGAATGTATCGGGGTTCATCAGGAAATCACAGTTAGCTTGCTTCCACAATTTTGCCGCCTTTGATGCGGATAATACGCTGGGTTTTGGCAGCGAGTTCGAGGTCGTGTGTCACAACTACCAGCGTGGTACCGGCCTCGCGGTTGAGGTCGAACAGCAGTTTTACGACTTTTTCGCTCGTTTCGGCGTCGAGGTTTCCCGTGGGTTCGTCCGCAAAAAGGATTTGCGGCTGGTTGGAAAACGCGCGGGCGAGCGACACACGCTGCTGCTCTCCACCGCTGAGCTGCGTTGGATAGTGATGGCTCCTTTCGGCCAGGCCCACCTTGTCGAGCAGGTCGAGGGCACGTGGCTTCACATTCTTCTCACCGCGCAATTCCATAGGCACCATTACATTTTCCAAGGCGGTGAGCGTGGGCAGCAACTGGAAGTTTTGGAAAATAAAGCCTACGTATTGGTTACGAACTGCTGCGAGCTGGTCTTCATTAAGGCCATTAAGGCGCGTTCCGTGCAATTCCACAGTGCCCGATGTAGAGCGGTCGAGGCCGGCACAGAGGCCAAGGACTGTCGTTTTGCCGCTTCCCGAAGGGCCTACAATTGAGACGGAAGAGCCTGTTTCGATGGAAAAAGTGATATTGTCGAGGACTTTGAGGGTGCGGTCACCGCTTTTATATATTTTACTGACGTCGTGCAGATCGAGTATGGTATTCATCAATCGTTTTTCTTTTATGTTTGCGTGGTGCTGATTACCGCGGAAAACCTAATTTGGCTCTTTTCGGCAATTGTTTCTCATAAATATAGTTTAAACGGTTTTTAAAAGAGAATGAATGGCCCGGTACGGCGTTTTTAACCATAAATCCATTCCCATTGCTACTAAATATGATTGCTGTGCATCCATCTAAAATATTTTTGAACTTGGCGATCCTCACGGTGGTGCTAATGTCCTGCGGCGGTGAGAAAAAGCAGGATGAAGGGCAAAAGGCCGATGCTACCCAAGCCGCGACCAAATCACCCGAAGCCAGGAAGAAGGTCCTGGTGTTCTTCGGGAACAGCCTTACTGCCGGCTACGGCCTCGACGACCCCTCACAGGCATTTGCCGGGCTCATCCAAAAGCGGATCGATTCGCTGAAATTAAATTACAAAGTCGTTAACGCGGGTGTGAGTGGGGAAACCACATCGGGCGGTAATAGCCGCATCGACTGGCTGTTGAAACAACCATTAGATATTTTTGTCCTCGAACTCGGCGGTAACGACGGCCTGCGCGGTATCCCGGTTTCCGAAACGAAAAAGAACCTGCAAGCTATTCTCGACAAAGTAAAAGCCAAATATCCCGAAACTAAACTGGTGCTGGCAGGTATGCAGATCCCGCCGAATATGGGCCAAAAATACGCCGGTGAATTCAAGGAAGTGTATGCCGAGCTGGCCAAAAAGAACGACATCACGCTGATCCCCTTTTTGCTGGAAGGCGTAGGGGGCGAATCAAAACTGAACCAGGCCGACGGCATCCATCCGACCGCCGAAGGGCACAAGATTCTCGCCGAGAATGTCTGGATCATGATAAAAGACCTGCTATAAGCAAAGAACCCGCCGTTGAGCGGGTTCTTTTTTGCGTCTTTTCAGACTTTGTAAGTTTCATTACCGTGGAGTTGTCTTGCGCCGTAGCTGTTCCAGGCTTCGATAATTTCCATCCTGTCCTCTACCGTGCGTGGTGTGAATGAAATGACCGTGCCCCCTTCACGGATGCTCGACTCGAATACATCGGCATGTTCCTTGGGGACACCGCGGTGATGCAGCGCACCTACAATCCCGCCGGTAAGTCCGCCAGCGCCTGCACCCGTAAGTGCTGCGAGCAACGGACCCGCAACGGCAATGCCCAGGCCTGGTATCACTATCGTGGTCCCGATCGCAATAACCGCCCCCGCAATGGCCCCGGCAGTACCACCGACGACCGAGCCTATACCCGCATTCTCTATGGTAGAATGGGCCGGATTTGAAGTCTCGATTTCTTCATGGTGGATCCGGTGTGTTTCATCGGAAACAATTACGTTGATCTCGTCGGGCTTGTAACCGCGGTACATGAGCTCATCGTAAGCCTTTTGGGCGTCAATTCGGTTAGAGAATACCGCATTGACCAGCGACGGATAGTTGTATTCGATTGTCGTTTCCATGACTGTCTACACCACCCTGTCCCCACGTATGACACGAAGGATGATCGCGATGACGGCGATTACCAGCAAAACATGAATGATATTGCCTAATCCAAAACTTGCAAAACCGAAGTAGCCGATCAGCCATAGGATCACCAGGATGATGGCAATCGTGTAAAGGAGATTTCCCATTGTTGTAATATTTTGAGTTAGAGTTAATTTTTAATTATGATAGTTATATCAAATTAAATGCCAGATAGGATTCCGCAGGCTAAATCGGGATATTTCCCCGGTTTCTACAATATTTGCGGCATTCACGGCTAACCAACGGTTTAGTTGTAGAAAATTTTCTCAAAAGCTTACGGCACATGCCATAGATTGTCGTCATCATCTTAATTTCCTTTCAACCTTTCAAAATGAAAAAAGCATTCTTTTCGCTCTTTGTATTTGGTTTAATGTCGCTCCTGCAAGCGCACGCGGCACGCGTCGACTCGGTCGAGGTGAATAGCGCTGTTATGAAAAAGAATTTTAAAGTGGTGATTGTGAGGCCGGATGGGTACGACTCAGGGAAGGAATACCCAGTTGTCTACCTTCTTCATGGTTATAGCGGTAACCACTCCAACTGGGTAAGCCGCGTCCCCGGCATTCAAAAGGCTGCGGATCTTCACAACATCATCATTGTGTGCCCTGATGGCGGTTTCAGCAGCTGGTACTGGGATAGTCCGGTAGATCCGCAATCGCAATTCGAGACCTATATTTCCAAAGAACTCGTTTCCTACATCGATAAGAATTACAAAACAATTAAAGACCGCAAGGGACGTGGCATTACCGGGCTGAGCATGGGTGGGCACGGCGCGTTGTACCTTGCGCTCAAACATCAGGATGTGTATGGCACGGCAGGCAGTATGAGCGGTGGTGTGGATATTCGCCCTTTCCCCAACAACTGGGACATGGCCAAACGCCTCGGAACCTACGCAGAACAACCTGAAAGATGGGAGAAGAACACGGTAATTAATATGCTCCATTTGCTCACTCCGAACGCACTTTCCCTGATCATTGACTGCGGTACCGAAGACTTCTTTTATGGTGTGAATGAAAACCTGCATAAGCAGCTCGAATACCGCAAAATCCCACACGATTACATCTCCCGTCCGGGCGCGCATAACTGGCCTTACTGGGAAAATGCAGTGCAGCATCAGTTGTTGTTTATGAGTGGTTATTTTAATAAAAAATAGATCAGTAATCCGTTCTTTATCTGCTCATTATGAAGTGGTCTTCTATCTTTTTACTACTGATGCTTTTGGCCTGTGCAAAAATAACGCATGGCCAGGAGGGTAATCAGGCGTTTCCCGATCCATTTACTTTTACCAATGGGAAAAAGGTGAAGACGTTAAAGGATTGGGAACGAAGACGCGGGGAGATCCTCGATATCATGACGCGCGAAATGTACGGAATGGCACCGGGTCGTCCGAAGAACATACGGTTCGAAGTTTTTGATCAGAACAAAAATGCATTGGCTGGAAAAGCGACGCGGAAGCAGGTCACTATCCATATTACTGAGAAGGGAAAAGAAGCGCAGTTCGACCTGCTTATTTACATCCCAAACCATGCTAAGCATCCGGTACCGGCCATTATCGGGCTGAACTTCATTGGTAACCAGGCTATTCACGCAGATCCGGGCATTAAGCTGACAACCGCCTGGGTAGAAAATAGCAAAATGTTCCCGTGTGGAGCCGATGGCAAGGCTACGGAAGCCTGCCGGGGCGTAAATGCCTCGCAATGGGCCGTAGACAGCATCCTTGCACGCGGGTATGCGCTCGTGACGCTCTACCGCGAGGAAGTTGCCTCCGACCGGAAGGCACAGGCATTTCAAACGGGCGTCCATCCGCTTTATCCTGAATTGCAACAGCGGGAGGATAATTTCGGGACCGTGGCAGCCTGGGCATGGGCACTGAGCCGCGGCATGGATTACCTGGAAACCGACAAGGATATCGACGCCAAACGCGTGGCCGTATTCGGATTTTCGAGGCTCGGCAAGTCTGCTCTTTGGGCCGGCGCAACAGACAGGCGGTTTGCTGCCGTACTGAGCAATGAATCGGGTGCAGGCGGCGCCAAGCAGTTCCGGCGTGGTATGGGGGAGGATATCAACCGGCTTTGTACCGTGTTTCCGCATTGGTTTGCCGGGAGTTTTGGTAAATACAAGGGGAGAGACACTGATCTGCCATTTGACCAGCATTTCGTTCTGGCGCTGATCGCCCCGCGGCCGGTATATTTGGCTACCGCCGAGGACGATAAAAATTCGGATCCGCAGGGTGAGTTTGCAACCGCGCAGGCTGCCGATACAGTGTACCGGTTTTTAGGGACGAACGGTTTGCCAGAAGGCCCGTTTCCTGCACTGAATCAGCCTTTGACAGGTCAAATTGGCTTTCATATCCGACCGGGAGGGCACGACGTTAAAATGTTCGATTGGATACAGTTTTTAAATTTCTCTGATTTACATTTGCAAAAATAGACCGAACCTAATATTTAATTTTACTATTCAGCTAAATGAGCAACCTTCCGTCTGCCGGCACCGCCCACACCTCCCCGCCCAAGTTTACTGATAAAAAATACCTTATCACGCTCGTCTTTGTTACGTCCCTTTTTATGTTCTGGGGGATTGCCATTACGATGGGTGATGTTCTTAATAAACACTTCCAGCACGTGCTGAGCCTGACTAAGACACAGTCCGCATTTGTGCAGTTTGCGATTTTTGGGGCGTACTTCATTATGGGTATTCCTGCGGGGTTGTTCATGAAGCGTTTTGGCTATAAAAGCGGCGTGTTGCTTGGTTTGTCACTTTTTGCACTCGGTGCATTCTTGTTTGTTCCGGCGGCAAGCACAGCTTCGTTTCCTTTTTTCGGCGTCGCGCTTTTTATCCTGGGCTGTGGTCTTGCCACGCTTGAAACGGTAGCACACCCGTTTGTAGCGTCATTGGGGGACCAGCGTACCAGCGACCAGCGCATCAACTTTGCGCAGGCATTCAATGCACTGGGTGCTATTCTTGGGCCAGCGATCGGCGGATATTTCCTGTTCCGCAACCATGTGGAGGGCAGTACTGATCTTACTTCTGTGAAGAATCTTTATATCGCCATCGGTTCGGTCATTGCATTGATCGCCCTGGCGTTTTCATTTGTGAAGGTACCTACGCTCATCGACCCGCATGCGGCCGAGATCGATCCGGACGCGGTGAATGTAGATTCGGAGCCCGGAAAGACATTGTTCCAGCATCGCCATTTTATCTGGGCGGTACTTGCGCAAACGTTCAATGTGGCGGCGCAAGGTGGTACATGGGCATTTTTTATTAATTACGGGCACGAAAAAATGGGTTTCTCCGATGCGGTGGCAGCCAATTACATGATCGGTTTTATGGCATTGATGCTAGCCGGACGTTTCGTAGGTACTTTCCTGATGCGTTTCATTGCGCCGCATTCACTGCTGGCTGTTTTTGCATTTAGCAATATCGTGATGTGCCTCATCGTGGCACAGGCCTGGGGATGGCCTTCTTTCATCGCGCTGATGATGCTCAACTTCTTTTTCAGCATCATGTTCCCAACGATTTTTAGTCTTGGTTTGAAAAACCTCGGGCCTCACACGCAACAAGGCTCTTCGTTCATCGCGATGGGCGTAGCGGGTGGTGCATTCTTCCCGTTCCTGATGGGTGCGGTGGCAGAAACCAACGTGGCGCATGCCTACTACCTGCCGATCATTTGCTACACGGTGATCTTCCTGTTCGGATATAAGTTTTATAAGGTACACTGATGACGGCCGATCATGGACCGCCGACCGCGGACTATGGTTTGTCAAGCATTTTTTGAGTTAAGATAATTAATAACTATAAGTCGGCGGTCCGCCGTCGGCTGTCCCAAAAATGCCGTGGTCTATAGTCCATCGTCCATGGTCACTAACAACAAAACACGCAATAATGAAACTCTGGGGAATCGACTTAGGAGGTACAAAAATAGAATGCGCAGTGCTGGATCCCGAAAGGAATCTGGAAGTGGTAGTACGAATGCGCGTGCCGACAGAATCGGCGAACGGCTATGATCACATTTTGTCGCAGATCAAAAAGCTGATCGACATGGTGGCAGACCAGGTTGGAGAGCGCCCTCGTAAGATCGGATTCGCAACACCGGGCGTGCTCGAACCGGATTCGCAATTGATGAAAAATTCCAACACAACTTGCCTGAACGGCATGCCGTTAAAGGCCGACCTCGAAAGAATATTGGGCGTGCCCTGCGAGCTGGCCAACGATGCCAACTGCTTCGCATTGGCCGAAGCACTGATGGGCGCGGGCAAAGATTACCATGGAGCGGAAGTCGTTTTCGGGGTGATCATGGGTACCGGCGTTGGTGGTGGACTGGTTGTGAATAATAAAATCATTGGCGGTCATCATGGTATCGGCGGCGAATGGGGACATAATATCCTCGAGGAAGGCGGCGATCCATGCTATTGTGGCAAGGATGGCTGTGTGGAGCAGGTTATTGCCGGCCCTGCATTGGAGCGCCATTATGCCAGGCTGAGCGGTGAGAAAGTATCGATGAAAACCGTGCTCGAAAGATACCACGCTGGCGACGATGAGCATGCCAAAGCGACCATCGAGCGGTTACTTGAATACTATGGCCGCGCGATCTCGACGCTGATCAACGTCATCGACCCGAACCTGATCGTGATCGGTGGCGGTGTGGGTAACATCGATCTGCTCTACACAGCCGGTTATGAACGCATCCGCAAGTATATTTTCAATAAAGGCATTGTTACTACGCCAATCGTAAAGCCCAAGCTCGGCGATAGCGCCGGTGTTTTCGGCGCGGCGCTGCTGTAAGCAAAATTCAGAGTTGTTCATCCCGACATTCGTCTGCCCAAGGGCTGGCCGGATGTCGGGATTTTTGTTGCTATTGCTTTAAAAGATATTGACAGTAAATCAGTAATTTATGTGGCTTCTTAGGACAGTTGTTCCAACATCTTATTAGTCATGTATTCCACCACCAGTACCCTTAGCAATCGTATCCGATCGATCGACACTGTGCGCGGCCTGATCATCATCGTCATGGCCCTGGACCACGTCAGGGATTTCTTCCACATTGCGGGTGCGACAGGCGATCCCACCGACCTCGCCACCACCACGCCCGCGTTGTTTTTTACCCGATGGATTACGCATTACTGTGCACCGAGTTTCATGATGCTTTCTGGTTTGTCGGCCTATTTGTCTGGGTTGAACAAAACCGCAGCCGAGAAGTCGATGTTCCTTATTAAACGCGGTTTCTGGCTTATTTTGGTAGAAATCGTGTTTATGACGCTGGCATTTACATTTGATATTACTTACAAAACGCTCTTTTTCGCGGTATTCTGGGCACTGGGTGGTGCGATGATCGTCCTGGGTATCGCAGTGCGTTTTGCCTCGGCGAGAACGGTCTTGCTACTTGGACTGGTGCTGGTGCTTGGGCATAACTTGCTGGATTATGTGAAGCTGGAAGAGAACACGCCGGCGGATATCCTGTTACGCATATTCTTCACCGGCAGGGGCACATTCCTGCCACGGCCCGATGGCGGCGCAATCATATTTCTGTACGTGATCTTTCCTTGGGCGGGCATCATGATGTCGGGCTATGGGCTTGGTATGCTGTACAACCGTAATGGTGACCCTGCGCGACGCAAGAAGCTGCTCCTTTTGATCGGTTTCGTACTTGCCGCGCTTTTCGTGGTTTTAAGATTAATAAATGGCTATGGCGATCCTGCCCCGTGGTCACAGCAAGATACGGGGATCAAAACGTTTATGTCTTTCTTTAATGTAACCAAGTACCCGCCGTCGCTGTTCTTCACTTTTATGACGCAAGGCCCGATCCTCATTCTGCTGGCACTTACCGAGCGGACAGACAATGCATTCAGCCGTTTCTGTACCATCTTTGGCCGGGTACCCTTCTTCTTTTTTGTGGCGCATTTTTACCTCATTCACCTTGCGACGATGGTGGTGGTATTCCTTTCCGGTTATACCTGGCAGCAGGCAACGGACGACAAGCTTTTCTTCAAATTCCGGCCTGATGATTTTGGTTACTCGTTGGGACAAACCTACATCATCTGGATATTGATTGTCTTAGCGATGTATTGGCCTAGCAAATGGTATGGAGCCTACCGCGCACGAAAGCGGACGTGGTGGCTGAGCTATTTGTAAGTGATTTTTAAATTAGACTACACACATATATGAGACGACTACTAATCCTGTTAAGCTTTTTCCTGCCGTTTCTCGCAACTGCCCAGGCTCCCGATGAGAACTATCCCGTTGATCCGGCCTCGGAGGAGCATGCCGGCGTGCCAAAAGGTGAGGTGCTGAAATTTGTTTTTGATCAATCCAAAATATTCCCGGGCACGTGGCGGGAATACTGGGTATATGTGCCTGCACAATATCGGTCCGATACCCCCGCTTGCGTGTATGTGAACCAGGACGGTATCCAATGGAAAGCGCCGGCCGTCTTTGATAACCTGATCCATCAAAAGGAAATGCCGGTAACGATCGGCGTCTTTGTTATGCACGGGCGTGTAAAGGCGGCTGATCCCACCGTCGCGAATGACCGTTTCAACCGCAGTTTCGAATACGATGGCCTGGGCGATGCTTATGCCCGGTTTATTCTCGAGGAAATCTTGCCGGAAGTAGAAAAGCAGAAAACGAGCGACGGTCGGCCGATCCGTCTTTCCAAAAATGGCAACGACCGGGCTATTGGCGGTTCAAGTAGTGGTGCCGTCTGTGCATTTACTGCTGCATGGGAACGGCCGGATGCATTCTCACGAGTTTTCAGCGCAATTGGTACGTATGTCGGCCTGCGTGGGGCCGAACGTTATCCCACATTGGTCAGAAAGGTTGAGCCCAAGCCGATCCGCATTTACATGCAGGACGGTGCCAACGACCTGAACATTTACGCCGGAGATTGGTGGATGGCTAACCAAACCATGCTGCGAGCGCTGACATTCGCGGGTTATGAAGTGAAGCATCAATGGGGCGAAGGTGGTCATAACGGCAAGCAGGGGACATCACTTTTCCCTGAAGCGATGCGTTATTTATGGAAAGGATGGCCCGAAAAAGTGAAGGCAGGACGGTCCCAAAATGCCTTTTTATCGGCGTTGCTGATCCCAGGCGAGGAATGGATGGAAGCGACTGAGAAATTTCAATTTGACCAAAAACCAGCGGGTAAACAAGCCGGTATTGTAAAAAGCCTGAAAGGTGCAGGCGTAGCGCTCTCGCCAGATCAGACATTGGTTTACACCAGCGAGCCCAATTCGCACTGGATTTACTCTTCCCAGATCCAACAGGATGGAAATCTTGCCCATAAGCAGAAATTTGGATGGCTCCATGAGCCCGATACCGAAGAAAGTGCGGGAGCAGGAGGCATTGTATGCGATCGCGACGGACGCATTTACGTGGCTACGAATATGGGCGTACAGATTCTCGATCAGACCGGGCGCGTGAATGCGATATTGCCTGTTTCAGGCGCAGTTTCGAGGATCGCTTTCGGTGGAAAGGATCTGGATACACTTTACATTACTGCCAATAATAGGGTGTACTACCGCAAGCTGAAAGCCCGTGGTGCAATGAGCGGGGAGGCACCCAATAAGCCGGATGCCCCTAAGTTATAATCGCTTTAATCCGGAAACTAGCCATTCAGGAAAATCGCGAGAATGATGAGCGCGCCCGCACCAAGGCTCATTGAAGCCGCAAACGGAAAGAAGTGCAGGAACTCAATAATACCGAATGCAACATAACCGATCCCGATAGGAGTAAGCACTTTTCGTGCAATGTCGTGGTTGCTGTCGGCATACCCTGCGGCCGACAGGATGAGCGCTATCGACATAGCATATACGACGAACAGGATCAGACTGTACCCTTCGTAATAATCTCCCATGCTGCGCATTGCCCCCATAAATTCAAATCGTGGGCCTGTCATTTGTTTAATTACCTCCTGTTTAGCGGGGTTGGTCGTTTCTTTCCAGGAAAAATGACCGAATGAATGGCCTATCAAATGAATAAGCACAAACAGCGCAGCAATGCGCATAAGTAGTCGGGGTTTCATAAAGGGGAGCGTTGATTTAGTTTACCATTCCATAACAATACTTTCGAACTCGGCGAGGCGTGTCAGCGTGACGTTAAGTGCGCCATCTTTCCAGGTGAAGTTCAAAGGCTTGCGGTCTGTCAATGTAAAAACTTTTTGCGGTTTTTTGGCAACGCCGATCCTGAATTGCAGGTTGTTGGCAGGCAACGGCTCAAAATAGGTATTTCCACTGAACCCCGTAAGGTTGATCAGGTGGAGGATCTGGCCGTCGGAGGTCGTTTTGCGGCTGTTTTCAATGGTATTTTTGGTAAACTCTTTTAATATGGTTTCCACGCGGGCAGGAGCATTGGTTTGAATGCTATGCGCAGCTTCCGGAAGCATGTAACGGATCAGGTCGAGCAGTAGGTTTTTGTGTTCCTGATAACCGTGCATATAGTAAATCCTGCCCAGGCTGATCGGGAAAAGCGCTGCTTTGCTCGTGGGATGGTTCTTGATTGCCAGCGCATAATAGCCGGTAAGATCGTGACCGCCGATGATCTCGGGTGGGCCGGGACGACCTTTGGCTAAAACAGGAAGCAATTTTTTATCTGCGCCGGAAAGATCGTACAAGCCGAGATTGAATTTCCAGAACACCCGATTTTGTCCCTTGAAACTTGTGAATATGCTCCGGTCGTCGGGTACCAGATAGTTTCCCGCTCCGTCGTTGTCTTTCTTCTCGATTTTTGCACCAAAAAGGGCCTGTAATGCCTCCGGAGCGTCAAACATCGTCCGATTGGTTCCGATGAGATGGGTGCCTTGGGCGCTGGCCTCTTGGAGAATGCGGATGGCTTCCGGTTTCAGGTAAGTGATTTCAGGCAGGATAATCAGCTTGTAGCCTTTTATTTTCTGTTCGAGATTGGTGATCTGCCCGTCTTCCACAATATCAAAAGGAATATGCGCCTCACGGAGCATCAATTGAATGCCGCGGTATTCCTGCATCGGCTCGCCGTTTGGCCAGGCACCCGGCGCGACGACCGCAATTTTGGCTACCGATTTATATTTACCAAAATAAGCCTCATTCTTTTTATGAAACCCATACACTTTCCTGAAAACAGGATAGTTGCGTTCGTCCTCATAGCCGCGCATATCGCCCATCATACTCATATCCAGCCCCGAGCCATTGGCAATGTTCTCATACAACCGGATCCGCGTTTCTTCCGGCTCCACCGCATTGTAACGCGATTGAAAGGAAATTTGCTGGATGCTCGCATTGCTGATGATGTGGCCCGGAAAAGAATTGACGGCATTACCGACATTGTCCGAAGCGTTATAAGGCCAGTAGGGCAGGGTGGTCATGCTTTGGGATTCATGGCGGATGATATCTACAAATTTGTCTGAGTAAGTGCAGATTGCGATCTGTTCATTTTTGGATTTAACCAGCTTGTGCAGGCGCTCCGACCAGTCTTCGACGGTCGTTTTCTTAAATTCGAGATACTTCTGAAAAAGCGGGTCGGCCTTGTTTTCTTCAACAGGTAGCGACTGGCCGTTGGTGAATTCAGCAAAGCGCTTCTTGTCATATTCATTCTGATCGATCCCGTGGTATTTGCCTTCATATGGGTTATTGACCTGATAGCCGGGCATGTTGAGGAAAATCCCATCGATAGGAAATGCGTCAATGACCTCTTCGATGATCTTGAATGCTTTTTCCTGCACATACGGCGCGTTGATGGACGCCACATACATATCGGTATTAATAATGCGTTCACCTTTTGGGGAAATGTAACACCAGTCTGGATGCGCTTTGAAAATGCTTTCGTGTACACGACTAAAATCGAAGCGGACGATTACCTTGATGTTCTTTTCGTGGCATTTCCTTACGACGTCTGCGAGAACGTTGTTGTCTTTCAAAAATGGGTTGCGGTAATGAAAATCCAGTTTGGTAGGATAAAAGGCCATAATGCCTCCTGCATTGATCAACAGCGTGTTAGCGGAGCAGGCGACGAGGTCGGTAACGATCGAATCGGCATTGATAGTGGCTGCTTCGTAGGCCGGAAGGTTCATTTGAATGACCCTGAGATTATTCCTCTTCCACCAGAAGGCCCCGGTGTTTTGTGCGGATAGGATACTTGTTTGAAGAATAAAGTAAAGGAGTAAAATGCCGCTTTTCATACCGTGAGTCGTGTTTGGTGCAAAAGATACAGCGCATTACGCATCTACTTGACGCCCGCGGATTGATTTTTATATTGCATTGGATGAAAATAATCCCTTTATCTAAACAGCAGCGCCATTGGGCAAGAAAAAGCTTTACGTTCTGATTCTGTTGATAGCCGTACAGGCCCCGCAGGTCTTTGCGCAGGATGGATGGTTCAAACGGTTTGTACAAAAAACAATTTCCGATACGACGGGCGAGGGTAAGTCCAGTTTCCGGGTGTATCCGACTTTGGGTTATTCGCCGGAAACCAGTGTGGAGTTCGGGTTTTCGTCGCTACTGTTGTTTCAGGCCAAAAACGACACATTAAACCGCCTGAGCGAGGTGGCTGCATTTACATTTGTCACGCTGGAAGGCCAATATGGCATATGGCTCGATAATGCGATTTACGGGGATAAAGATAAATGGTTCTTTCTTGGCCGAACGCGTTTTCAGCGTTTTCCATTACTTTATTACGGTATCGGGCATACGACACCGGACAAAGAACCTGCCCTGGTCGATGCTAATTATCTTCTTTTCAAACAAAGGGTGTTACGACGGGTCAGGCCTAATTTCTTCATTGGTCCGGAAATTGATTACCAGCAGCTCTACAATGCGGAATTTAAACAACCTGAGGACCATTTATACGATGAGCCGCTGGGGAGCGACGGAACGCGTAACATTGGGCTGGGTGCTGCGCTGGTGTATGATAACCGGCATAATGTCCTCAATGTGCGGAAAGGTTTTTTTGGCGAGCTGTCTTTTCTGAAATACAATCAGTCGATCGGCAGCCACCATAATTTTCAGGGATTTAACCTGGATATACGGAGCTCTCATCCATTGACAAAGCGCAATGTGCTGGCCTGGCAGGTTTACGGAAACTTTTTTACCGGCAATATACCGTTCAACCAGATGGCGCTCATGGGCGGAGAGATGATCATGCGAGGCTACTATTATGGCCGCTATCGCGATAAGAACATGCTTGCCACCCAGGTGGAGCATCGTTGGTTGCCGTTCGGATTTAGCAAGCGTTTGGGCGGGGCGGTTTTTGCCGGTGCGGCAGTGGTAGGGCCTAAGATTGGATCGCTCACGCCTGCACGTGCAAGGCTGTCGGGTGGCGTAGGCCTGCGGTATTTGCTGTTTCCCAAAAAGGATATTTTCCTTCGGCTGGATGTGGGCTTTACCAAAGAAGGTCCGGGATTTTACCTCTTTACAGGCGAAGCTTTTTAATCACGGTGCTTGTAGCCGAAAGCAACAAAGAAAAGCATTATGCCCACCAGGCCGAGCGCCCAGGATAGCGATGTTACTTCGGCGATCAGGCCGATCAGCGCCGGGCCAGCCAGTTGTCCCGAATAACCGAGGATCGTCACGGCCGACAATGCGATAGACGGCGGGATATTTGGAATGCGCCCTGCGGCAGTGAAAAATATCGGCACGACGTTTGCGGCTCCCAATCCTACTAAAACAAAACCGATTAATGCAGCAATAGCCGAGGGAATCAGCACGGCGACCAGGAACCCCGAGCCGGCGAGCAATGTGCCGTAAAGCACCACTTTTTTGGGTCCAAGCCGGTGAATGAGCCCGTCGCCCGTAAGGCGCATGATGGCCATCGCAACAGAGAATGCCGCGTAACCCAAACCAGAAAAGGACGGATCGAATCCACGGGAGAATTGCAGGAAAACGGCACTCCAGTCCAGCAGCGAACCTTCGGCCAGAAATAAAATGAAACACATGATACCCAGCAATACTACCGGGCCTTTGGGTAAAACAAAGCTGGTACTATCCATTTTGGCCTCTTCCGAATGCGGCAGCAGGTACCGCGACTGGGTGAAGGTGATAAGAACCAGCAGCCCTGAAATGGCAACTGCGGCATAAGTGGGCGATAGTCCTGCCTTAATCAAAAAACCGAGCCCTATCGAACCCATCAGCCCACCAAGGCTGAACATACCGTGAAAGGATGACATGATGTGGCTCCCGTGCCGCTCCTGCACTACCACGGCCTGGGCGTTCATGGAAACATCTATGGAGCCGATCCCCGCACCGAAGACAAATAATGCAGCGGCCAATTGATAGGCGGAACTTGCCAGAAGGAGTAATGGAAGCAAAGAAGCAATGACGAGCGCAGACACGATGGCTACGGCCCTGCTGCCATATTTGTTGATTAGTAGGCCAGTGACAGGCATTGTTAAGATAGCCCCTGCACCCAGTGCAAGCAGCACTACACCCAGGTCGGCCTCGCTCAGACCGAGTTTGATTTTAGCAAATGGCACCATCGGCGCCCAACTCGACAGGCCGATCCCGCACACCAAAAATATCAATAAAGTAGCTCTGCGCGCGGCGCTGATTCTCAATTTCCCTTCCATGATTACAATTTACTCATTTGCAAATTAATGCAATAACTATTTAAATATTGCAAAATGTTGCAAAATATTATTGCCGATGTGTGGCATTGTTGCAGTTTTACAACAAAAAAGGCCAGGTTCTTTGCCTGGCCCTTTAACATCTATCAGATATTTTTCTTTTTGGATTCTTTTACCGCAAAGTCCACCGCTCGCGCTGTGAGCGCCATGTAGGTAAGCGACGGGTTCACACAAGACGCGGAAGTCATACAGGCCCCATCAGTCACAAACACGTTTTTGACAGCGTGAATCTGGTTATTACCATTCAAAACCGAAGTTTTAGGGTCGCGTCCCATGCGGGCGGTACCCATTTCGTGGATGGCCATACCCAGGTAGGAGCCGTTGTCGTAGGGCTTGACATTTTTAACACCCGACTTTTCGAGCATTTCGGCAGCATCGTTCATCATGTCTTTCCGCATTTTCTTCTCATTATCACGAAGATCCGCGTCAAACACGACAGCCGGAATGCCGAATTTGTCTTTCTTATCTTTATTCAGGTACATGCGGTTTTCGTGGTAAGGCAGTGTTTCGCCGAAACCCCCGAAGCCCATGGTCCAGTTACCTGGTGTGGTCAATTCATCCTTGAAATCAGCCCCAAATGCGAGTTCAGCCACATTGCGCTGCCATCCCTGGCGGCTGCCTCCTCCCTGATAGCCGAAACCACGCAGGTAATCGCGCTTGTCGGAGCCGATATTCTGGTAACGAGGTACATATATGCCGTTTGCACGACGACCGAAATAATACTTGTCGAGATCGCCTTCCCAGGTGCCGCTGGCACCTGTGCGGAAGTGGTGGTCCATGAGGTTGTGGCCCAGCTCACCGGAGTCGTTACCCATGCCATTAGGGAAGCGCTCGGAAGTGGAGTTGAGAAGCAATGCGGTTGAGGCCAGCGCGCTCGCGCATACGAAAATGATATTGGCGAAAAACTCGCGTTCCTGCAATGTCACAGAATCGATCACACGTACGCCCGTGGCACGTCCGCCTGCTTTCTTGCCGTCATAAATAATTTCTCGTACAACCGAGTCGGGACGGAGCGTCAACCGCCCGGTTTTCATCGCTGGTGGTAAAGTAGACGACTGGGTGCTGAAATAAGCGCCATAAGGGCAACCGTATGAGCAACGGTTCCGGTATTGGCAGGGACCACGGCCGCCATCAAGCTGGATTTTGGTGGGCTGCGAAAGGTTGGCAACCCGCCCGATCGTCATGACGCGTCCAGGAAATTCTTTTTCCAGCCGTTTGCGCACTTCTTTTTCAACATGGTACATATCCATCGGCGCAATGAAATCGCTGTCGGGTAACTGGGGCAAGCCGAGTTTTTCACCGGAGATACCGACATGCTTTTCAACATATGAATACCAGGGTGCCACGTCCTTATAGCGGATCGGCCAGTCTACCGCGATCCCATCTTTCAGGTTTCCTTCGAAGTCGAGGTCGCTCCAACGATAGGATTGGCGGCCCCACATGATAGATTTACCGCCGACGATATTGGGACGGAACCAGTCGAAGCGTTTTTTCTCCTCGTAGGGCTGGTCCATATCGTTCATCCAGTATTTCTCCGTCATCTCGTTGTACGGATAATCGCGCGACAGGAACGGGTGGGTTTCTTTCTGCTTGACGGTCAACCGGCCATTATATTGGGTTTCCCAGGGGGCTTTCAATGCATTTTCATAACCTGTAACGTGTTCGAGGTTTTTTCCCTTTTCGAGCATAAGCACTTTCAGACCTTTTTCAGTCAGTTCTTTCGCCGCCCAGCCCCCGGAAACCCCGGAACCGATCACGATAGCGTCGTAGGTGATGTCTTTTTTTGCGTCAATATTAAGATTCGCCATTTTTTAATGAGTTTGGAATGGTCGGGCAGTAGTCAGGAGGTGAACTCATGGCCCGTGCTATTGCCTGTGAAATGTTTTCCGAATTAAAGTGCCCAGCTTTTTTGTCCTTTGGGCATAGGCCAGCTGCCTTCGAACCGGCCAGGTATCGGCAGGTAATCGAGTGCCTGGGTGGCGCCGATCTCGGAAGTGAAATAGCCGGTGATGGTAAGCCCTTTCATTGCGAGGAAGAAAGGCTTGTCGGAAACAGTGGTTTTTTTGATGATGTCGTTTTTTTGCGTCGCATCCAGCGAAGTGAATTCCTTGGAATACGTTTCTTTGGCCAATGCATCCACTTTGGCAAGGCCATCATAGAATTTTTTCTGCTCGTCCATCGGATAGCAGTCACGCATGACGCGCACGATAAACTTCTCGGCACCGGCCGCCTTGGCGCCAGGTGTTCCCGTGGTGGGGATGATCACATCTGCAACATCTGCAAGCAGTGCTTCCTGCTGATCGGACAGGTCGAGGGAGGGGCCGAAATTCAGGCGTTCGCCTGCGATACCGGCCATGAGCGGGGCTGAGATCGCACCGCCAAGCAGGAAGGTTATTCTTTGAACAGCTTCTCTACGGTTCATGGTTAGGTTATTAAGTCAGGAATTCAAATAGGTATAAAATATCTTTTAAAGATAATAAGAATGCACAATCTGCCATCATTAAGACCCGGATTTCCCGATTGTTCACTGAAAAATGCCAGTTGCTCATCAAATTTCTTTTCATCCAATCCGTCGGGTGATATTTGATTAATATTCTGAACCGGGGGCTAGGCCAACAGCAGTTAAAGGTTCTGTTGGACAGAGGTTGAAGGTTAAGTAATAGAGGAACGTTGAGTAAATAATGTGGATATCTTCCCTGAGTTTCAGGGAAGATATTTTTTTAAGGAATGACAAAGTAAGAATCCACAAATTGACGAAGCATATTAACCTGACTAAATCGAACAGCTGAGATTGACCGCATTCATATTCTGGCGGATCTTTGTGGGGCAGTCGAGGCGAGGGCCGGATATTTCCGGCCCTTTTTTATGCTCTGCCGCGTGCCGGAAAAGACGCCATTGATTTGATGTTTGTAAATTTTATCCTATCATTAGACTCCGTGATGCAGCCGCCATCGAACCGTTTTGCGGTTTTTATTCATTTTAATAGTTACTCAAATGGAATACAGACAACTGGGAGGATCAGGCCTGAAAGTCCCCGTATTGAGCTTTGGCACCGGCACATTCGGCGGTACCGGCGATTTCTTCAAGGCGTGGGGTAGTACACAGGTCGATGAGGCGAAGCAGTTGGTTGACCTTTGCATGGACGCCGGGCTCAATTTCTTCGATACCGCCAACGTCTATTCCCAGGGACTATCCGAAGAAATCCTCGGCAAGGCGGTCATCGGTCTCCGCGATAAGATCATTCTTTCGACCAAGGCGACCTTCAGGATGGGCAATAATCCCAACCAATCAGGTTCAGGCCGTTATCACCTGATCAAAGCCTGTGAAGACAGCCTGCGCCGGTTGCAGACCGACTACATCGATATTTACCACATGCACGGCTTCGACGGCACCACGCCGGTAGAAGAAACGCTTAACGCATTGAATGATCTTATCCGCGATGGAAAAGTGCGCTATATCGCCTGTTCGAATTTTTCGGGTTGGCATCTGATGAAGTCGCTCTCTGTCTCTGAGCGTTACGGTTGGGCAAAATATATCGCTCACCAGGCGCATTATTCGCTGCTGAGCCGGGAATTTGAGTGGGAACTGATGCCGCTTGGGCTGGACCAGAAAGTTGGTACGATCGTCTGGAGTCCTCTTTCTGCCGGGCGTCTGGGCGGGAAGTATCGCAGGAGTCAACCAATGCCGCCGGAAGGACGGATTGCACAGGGTGGCGGCGAAGGTCCGGCGATACCCGAAGACTTTTTCTTCAATCTGATCGACGTGCTTGATGAAATTGCTGCCGAAACGGAAAAGAGTGTCGCACAAGTTGCGCTTAACTGGCTTTTGCAGCGACCTACGGTAAGTAATATTGTAATAGGGGCCCGCAATGAAGAGCAATTGAAGCAGAACCTGGGTGCGGTGGGCTGGAACCTTACGTTGGAGCAGGTAAAGCGGCTGGACGACGCGAGCGAAAAATCTCCGGTCTATCCGTATTGGCACCAGCGCAAAAACACTACTTTGAATCCTCTGCCGGACTTTTACGGCCATTTTTCCAAACCTTAAACATCCAAACCGGAGGCCGGCTCCTATCTGGCCTCCGGAATATAGAGGCCATGCTGCATGGCGTACACGATAAGGTCGGTCGTGCGACGAACTTTAAATTTGTCCATCACGCTGCGGTGGTAATATTGGACCGTATGCGCGCTTAATTTCAGCTCATAGGCAATTTCCTTGATGGTGTGCCCGCCACAAACTTTTTGAAGCACTTCTTTTTCCCTAGGCGACAGGTGCATAACCACATCTTCTTCTGTAAAGACGCTATTGATGAGGCTGTCCCGGATAGCATTTCCAATGTACTGCTTGCCGGCCCTGACCTGGAAAATGGATTCCTTTAATTCTTCGAATAATGTCGACTTAGAAAGAAAGCTGTTCGCACCCCGGCGGATCGTGTGCTTGATCGTTTGTACGTCCGTCACTGTCGACAGTACGATGACCTTCATTTCTTTGGGGAAACTAGAACGGCAAATGTCGAGCAGTTCGATGCCGCTAAGGCCATTCAACATCAGGTCAATGACCAGAATGTCGGGTGGGGCTGCGCTTTTTTCAGTCAGAAAATGTTTGCCATCCGTATAAGCATCTACCTCATTTACTTCTGGTATAAGCTTCAAAAGGTTTCGCAATGCATCGGCCAAGAGGAGGTGTTCGTCTACTAAAACTATATTCATAGAATAACTTTTAAATTCATTCGACCTAGTTCGATTGGTTTTCTTTGTACGATCACGTCATTGACAGATTTAGCTGCAACCAGCAGTGACAATTTCCTGCCATTTTCCGTTTAAACAAATCAATCTTTCTGGTCTAAATACTTTAAAACAATCGAATTAGCTATCTGACGCGAAGTGAAACTTATCCAGCGGCGTCGACAAGGTATGAATGTACAAAGTTTTCGTGGATAAAATTAATTCTAATACCCTAATTTTTGGGGGGTAGAATCTTACTGAAAATATGTGGGTTTATTTTGATCCATTTATAGATACATTTGCAAACAAGTACTCTCTGTCTGTGTAAAATAGTACAACTAACTTTACAAATCGACGTTGCCAGACGTAGATCAATCATCAGCATCTAAACCAAATTTAAAATGAAACAAAGGCGATCAGGAATTACGCATCTCATTTGACCGGCCCTCCGGTCTTCGTTCGACGACACCTTCAAAAAAGACTGTTTGGCAGGAGGCTACGTATATAGCGTAGCGAAACTGCTAATTGACACCAGACTAGGCTTTGACCCTGTACAAATCCGCTTGCGGGTGCGAATGGGGTGGAGGTAACTATTTGATATACTTTTTATTGTACTCTTTTATTCACGTAACGGTTTATTTCTATTCTAAATTTCTATCACTATGAAAAGTTCTATCGGCCAATTAATCAGAAAACTTAGCGCAATGAAAGTTGCCGCTGTGTTAGCTGCTACACTCTTTTTATCGCAGGTTTCTTTTGGACAGGAACACGCGACAACAGCCAGCGGTGAGACTTCTAATAACCTTGCCAACGCCTCAGTGACCAAGCTTGACAGCGTTAAGGGTGCACCAGACGGGAAATACGGGTATCTTGAAGCGTCAGGGGTTAAAATTGCCGTCGTTACCTATTCAAGCTGGGCGAGCATGACATTGAATTTACCGACGGCTGTCTCTGCTGGTAAAAAAGCCTATGTGAAAATCAAGCCACCTGTTCCTTCCGCGGGTATATCTGTGGATTTGGGGAATTTGCTGAAATTGTTGAAGCTTCTTGAAAATAATGCCATTACGGTAACTACGAATCAGGGGACTGCACAATCAGAGCTTGTAAGGGATAAAGACAATAATCTCTATATCGCTGTAACTTCTGATCAAAGTTATCAATCAGTAACGGTCAGGATAACATTCGCAAATTTTACCGGCCTTCTTGGCGTAGCGCTTGGTTCTGTTGAATTGGCTGTTGATGGTATTTCTACTTATGAAAATGTGACCTTCACGCCGTGTGCGGCTTCGGCATTTGCATTTACCGGCATAGACCCGGATGCCGAAGGAGTCAGTTTGGCACTGACCGATGTCTTGCAGAACCCCCAGCGGGCGATTGACGGCATTTTTAGTTCAGGAAATTTTTCGTTACTACAAAACGGAACACTTGGTGTTGTATCGCAGGTGTCTCAAACCATCTACCTGGGTAAAACTGCACCGCTCGGAAATGATGTTGTTGCGATAATTTCCAGACCACCTGCGTTGGCCAATGTTGACTTGCTGGCGAATGTCTCGATTCAAGCATACCTTGGCGATGACGAGGTTGGTTCTCCGCAAACACTGAGAAGTCTTTTGTTAATGGTTGATTTGCTGGGAGCATTCGGCAGCGATAATCTGACACCAATAAGGTTTACACCAACCGGCGCCTTCGACAGAATTGTAATCACTTCAAGAACCGTCGTCGGCGCGAATGTATTTACGGGCGTCCGTATCCATGAAATCGGTACACGTCCACCTGTATTGTTCACAGGAGGTACTGTCAACCCAGGACGTGTAGGAGACGCTGTCAACGCGAACTTGTTTGAGGCTCAAACAGGCGGAGTCGGAAGTTTCAGCATTCAATGCGGTGCTCCAACCGACTACACTTACAGGTTGTTTCAGGTATCCGCACCTGGCGGCCGTACTTTGGCGGGTACGCTGCCCGGCACTATTACGCTGAACCCCAACGGTACGTTCTCGGGAACACCCACAACGGGTCAGAACGGAACATACACCTTCGAAGTGCGGGCAACCAACCAGTTTGGCCAAAGCGCTGTTGCTTCCTTCACCATTGCAATCGAAAGTGCGCTGCCGGTAACGCTCGTAAGCTTTAATGCTTCCTCCGAAGGGGAAACGGCTGCGCTAGCGTGGGCCACTTCCGAAGAAACGAACAGCGACCGCTTCGATATCGAACGTAGCCAGAACGGCAGAAACTGGATTAAAATCGGTTCTTTAGCCTCTCATAAAGAAAGCAACACCACGCAGTACTACTCATTTGTGGATGCTTCGCCGCTGAATGGAGAAAACCTATACCGCCTGAAAATGGTGGATCTGGACGAAACATTCGCTTACAGCCGTATCGAAAGCCTTAACTTTAAAGGGAAAGCGCTCATTTACCCCAACCCTGTCAGCGGTTCGGAAACGCTGACGCTTCATGTAGGCGATTGGAGCAAGGTGAAACAAGTAAAGGTGGTAAGCGCTGCGGGAAAGGTCGTATTCGAAGCTTCGAATGCATTGCTGTCGGAAATAAGCGCGCGTAACCTTGCCGCAGGCGCATATGTGATCCAGGTAACGCATACCGACGGGACTGTGCGTTCGCAGAGATTTGTAAGATTGTAGCCCTGTACACACGATACACGATCAGACCGCTGGCCCAAAAGGTCAGCGGTTCGTTTTTATTAAGGTGGTTGCTTAAAAAGGCACTTCAACACTTTTTTTGAATGGTTAAGCGGTATAGAGTATGTTGAGCGGTATATTTGAGTTTTAAAGCATCCCCCGATTTACCAACGTTAGTTTGTTATGCCAAGCAGAAAAGGTAAAAGAAGCAAGTTCAAGAAAGTTCTTATCCCGGTATTGAAATGGGCCAGCGCAATCATTCCGGTTTGCGCTTTCATTTACATTCTTTACTACTACAAGCAATTCGATTTCGTAAAAGCACGTGAGGAGGTCAAATCCGACACAAAAGTGCTGAGCGAAGCCGACTCTGCGGGGTACGTCGCCGGGCAATCGCCGGACGATATTGTCAGGAAAATCCATGTCTCGAAAAATGAGTGGCATTCGGTTGGCGGGATTGCGATCCACAATCTGGTGATAGAGAATACGTCCGCTGTTACCACAAAGACCGCCGAGATCGAATTTAAGTACTTGAACGACATGCAGGCGGTGGTAACTTCCAAGATCATCACTATTAAAACACCACTTCCCGCAGGTAAATCCACACAAATTTCCGGGCTAAGTGCCGGATATGTGAACAATTCTGTGGTAGGATGCGATGTGAAGGTTCTCAGCGCGAGGATGTAACTCAGGTGGACCGGAGGTTCTGGTATGATTATTTAATCTAATCATTGAAACCTGACTAACACCGGAAACCATGGCACAGCTACTTCAGAATATCTGCAACCTCGCACCGTTTGTCGTGATGATTATTCTTCTCACCGCGGCGGTAGGTGGGTTCTGGCTTGCAATCGACTTGAAAAAGCGGAGTTCTGATGCCCGCTATCCACTGAGCGATCGTTTGTTTCTCAAACGTAATGCCAACAGGCTTAGAAAAATGCAGTTACATTGAGATTACACTATACTATAAAAAAACATCCCAGTTACAAGGTAACCGGGATGTTTGATTTTACTCAACGTTATTGAAATCCCTTTGAGGGGTTTTCGATACAAACTTAATGATTTCTTTATTCAAAACATTGTTTTTTATTTAGGAAATAATATTTTTTGTAGCCGTTGGCTAATAAGTACTTACTATTCGGCAAACGGTAACAAATTACAGTTGGGTATCAATCGAAATAGATCGCACTTCGTTGATGAATTTTTCTAGATCCACGGTGGAATATTGCAGCTTTTCACTCTTCTCAAAGTCAGAAAATATAGAAAGCATACGGTTATATTTGATTAGTGCATTGTTACTATGTGACTTTAATTCTCGCCCTTTATATTCAGGATGTTCATCCATCCGGTCGACCAGATAGGACATCATATAATAATGCATGCCACTGTCCTCGTCGAACCCTTCAAATTCCAATAATGCCAGGTCGAGCAACTCTTTGTCAGGGTTCGGCAGCAGGCGTATTGAATCGTTGATACGGCCATACATTTTCATGATATTGGAAATTTCCTCGTAAACGCTAATCGGGACCTCTTCATAAAGATTATTGAAAACCTTGGGATAGAGGCCTGTGTAACCTTTTTCGAGTATTTCGATACGTTTTTCATACATATCTTTTTCTTTCTCATCACCAATGTTGAAAAGTATTTTACATTGATTGATCAACAATTGCCGTTCGATGAGGGAAATGCTTTCAGGGATCATATGGAGTTTGTTCGTCTTTTTGGCAATTTAATGGTATTAAATACATTTTGTTCTGGGGCTACTTGCAATGTTCGGGAAAGTTTGCTCCTTTACAGCTGCATTGGTTTGACGGCTAAGGCCCGTGAACCGCGTCGCACTCAACTTATGGAACATTTACACATCGACTCAACTGATTCCTGCAATATGGAAGGCGATCCTGAAGGTGAATCCCTGTCCGAGTACGTAAAGCGGAAGGAAACCGACGAGAATCTTGAAAAGCTTGCCAGGAAGCTCGGAAATGAATTGAAAAATCAACCTGCCACTACAGAGCCGGATTTTTCGTTTGAAAAATTCGAGAAGAAGCTACGGGACGCCGGCGATCAATAGCCGTACCAGTCGCCCCACCAGTTTTGCAGTTTTTTTCGGATTTCTTCTTCCCTTGCATTGCGTCCCGGGTCGAAGAATTTGGTGCCTTTGAGTTCATTGGGCAAGAAGTCCTGTCTAGCGAAATTTCCTTCGAAATCATGGGAGTATTTATAGTCTTTCCCATAGCCGATTTGTTTCATCAACTTCGTAGGCGCGTTGCGCAAATGCAGCGGTACCGGTAGGTGCGCCGTACGCGTAGCCGCCTCAATAGCATCGCCGATGGCCATGTAGCTTGCATTGCTCTTGGGCGAGGTGGCCAGGTAGACGGCGGTTTGCGATAATATAATGCGGCATTCGGGATAACCGACGACATTCACCGCCTGCATACACGCATTGGCCATGATCATTGCCGTGGGGTTGGCATTACCAATGTCCTCCGAAGCCATGATCAGCATTCGCCGCGCAATGAACGACGGGTCTTCGCCAGCCACGATCATTCGGGCCATCCAATACACAGCCCCGTTCGGGTCGCTACCGCGGAGTGATTTAATGAATGCTGAAATAATATCATAATGCTGCTCGCCCGACTTATCGTACCGCGCGATGTTCTGCTGTGCCACTTCGGTTACCCACTCGTCGGTGATCTCGATTTTTTTGGCTTCACCTTTACCCAACACGACGAGTTCGAGAAGGTTGAGCAGTTTCCTGCCATCTCCACCTGAAAGCCGCATCAATGCATCGTAGGATTTAATTTTAATGTTCTTTTCTTTCAGCCACTGATCTTTCTCCAACGCCCGCACAACGAGGTCTTTCAGTTCTTTCTCACCGAATGCTTCGAGAATATACACCTGGCAACGCGAAAGCAATGCGGAATTAATCTCGAACGAAGGGTTTTCGGTAGTTGCCCCGATGAGCGTTACCTGCCCTTTTTCCACTGCGCCGAGCAATGCGTCCTGCTGGCTTTTGTTGTAGCGGTGAATCTCATCGATGAAAAGGATCGCCGGGAAAAGTCCCGACGGGCGCGTAAGTACTTCCCGTAAATCCTTGACGCCGGAGCTGATCGCACTCAGGTTATGGAACTGTCGCTTGGTAGTTTCCGCGATGAGCAATGCTAGGGTGGTTTTACCTACGCCCGGTGGTCCCCAGAAGATCATCGAAGGGATCGCATTCTGTAAAATGGCGCGTCTTAGCGGGCCTTTTGGGCCGAGTAATTTTTCCTGCCCCACAAAATCGTCGAGTGTCCGGGGCCGGAGACGTTCGGCGAGGGGTGTGGTGATCATGGTCATGGGTGAAGTGTCGGAAATTAGTTTGTCAATGTAAGATTATTCTAACACAAAAAAAGCGTGGCATAGTTCGCCACGCTTTTAAAGGTATCGTTTAAACGTTTAAACAGACTGCTATCAAAAAGTCAGCCTGTCGAGTGTCATTTGCTTTTTCAGGTTGCCTAACGCACCAAAAACCAGATTGTATACCGATTGTATGTTTATTTTCATCAAATCCGCGATCTCATGGTTGTTAAGGTTCATGTAGAATTTGAGAAAGATTGCCTCACGCTGGCGGCGCGGCAGACCATTGATGGCCACATTCAGGTGCTGGTTGGTGGATTCGAACTCTTCTTCCGAAATCAGGTGATTTTCGTGAGAAGGTGTGTTGATATGCCAGTATTCAACCGGGATATCTTCGTTGCTCGTGTGCTTTTGCTGTGCATTCAAATGGCGGACCAATTTGCGTTTGATAGAAGCCATCAGGTAAAAGCGTACCGAAGTGGTGTCACCGAGCGTCATGCGGTTTCTCCATAATTCTACAAACAAATCGTGGATACAATCCTTGATAAGAGGCTTGTCGATCGTGAATTGCGAACAGTACTGGTAAAGAATGTGAACGTAAGAGCGGTAGAGGCATGCGTAGGCATTTTCATCGCCTTTTCTGAACTGATCCCAAAAACAGAGTTCTTCTTCTTGCTTGTAGCGTAGGTGAGCCATTGTTTGGAAAGGATTTGGAATTGGGGTTAGGAATGGATTATAATAATGTCATTATTACACTTGTAAATATATTTATAAAAAAACATAATTTAAAAATATTTTCATCATAAAATTATATTTCAAAGGTTAATGATACTATTCTTCGAAAATGGGTACCTTTTATAAACTAAGAGTGGTAAACTTGAAGTTTTCTCCGTCAAAAAGCCCTTTATCACTCAGTTTCAGGGATGGTATCACCAGTAACGCCATGAACGACAGCGACATAAAGGGTGATTTAAGTGTCGATTCAAGCTCATTTTTTACAAATCTATCAAGCCGTATGTAGCTTTTGGCTACTTGATAGCCGTCTTCGTCGGTCATTAGTCCGGCGATCGGCAGTCTGATCAGATGTTCAGCATCAGGTCCCACAGCCGATAGGCCGCCCTTTGCGTCGATCACCAGGTTCACGGCCCGGGCGATGCTTTCGTCATCGCATCCAATACATATTATGTTATGTGAATCATGCGCAACAGACGAGGCCAATGCACCCTTCTTTAAACCAAAGCTGCGGATGAATGCCACCGCTGGTGGCGCAGCTGAATACCGGTTGACGACCACAATTTTCAACACGTCCTTCTCCAAATCGGGAACCACTGTGCCGTTGACAACTTTTGCGTTTGTTATCCATTCATTTGTAACCAATTGACCTTCCAAAGCTTCGATCACCCTGATTTGTTTGTCAGGATTTTTTGCGGGAAAAATGAAATCATCCGACAACCTGGGCGCGCATTCGAAATGATTTAAATGCTCGCTACGTAAATCGGGGATCAGCGACCGGCCTTGCTTGGCTATCAAAGCGCCGTCAATCCAGGTTTCGAGGATATTAAATGCACTGGTATTGTCGATGATGATCAAATCGGCGGGGTCTCCTTCCCGGAGCAGCCCCACGTTCAGACTATAATGTAACACCGGATTGATGCACGCGGCTTGTAGGATATTCCAGAGATTATAACCCAGTGCAAGCGCGCGTTTGACGAGTACATTAATATGTCCCTCGACGAGATTGTCAGGGTGCTTGTCGTCGGAACAGAACATGATCTGGTCCGGAAACTCGTCGATCAGTGGGATTAGTGCATCAAAATTCCTGGCAGCGCTGCCCTCGCGAATCAGGATTTTGACACCATAACCGATTTTTTCCCGTGCTTCATCGTAAGTAAAACATTCATGATCGGTGCTGATGCCGTGACTCGCATATTGCTTTGCAGCCGCTCCACGCAGGCCGGGCGCATGGCCATCTATTACCTTATTATAATGTTTCGCCCAGTTGATCTTCGCCATCATGTCCGGGTCATTATTCAAAACCCCTGGAAAATTCATGACCTCCGCCAGATAACCAATATCGTCGCTGGCAAGCAGTTCTCCGATCTGCACAGCATCGATCTCGGCGCCGGCCGTCTCAAAAATCGTTGCGGGTACGCACGAGGGGGCGCCGAAGCAGAATTTGAAAGGCACTCGTTTGCCGTCGGCGATCATGAAATGCACGCCTTCTACGCCGAGCACGTTGGCGATCTCGTGAGGGTCGGATACCGTCGCGATCGTCCCATGTGTTACGGCCAGCCGTGCAAACTGTGCAGGCGTAAGCATGGAGCTTTCCACATGAACGTGAGCGTCTGCGAAACCGGGTAATACATATGGTAGAGCGGGGTTCTCCGGTCCGAGGATTTCAATTTGTCCGATATGCCTGCCATCGATAAGGATTTCGGCTTCTTGAATGCTTTTTTCGAAGATATTAATCAGGTTAGCTTTCATAAGGCTGTGTTCAATGCAGGCAAATGACCGGAAATAGGGATTTTTCGGAATTCCTTCTGGTACTGCATCGGGCTTTTGCCGGTGTGGAGTTTGAAGTATTTATTAAAGTTGGCAAAATTGTTGAAACCGCTTTCAAAGCAAACTTGCGCCACCGGAGTGCGGCTTTCGGAAAGCAGCTTGCAGGCATGTCCGATCCTGAGCTCAAGCAAAAACTGCGAGTAGGTTTTACGGCTTCGGCTTTTGAAATACCGGCAAAAGGAATGCGGACTGATGTTAGCGACTTCGGCAATTTCCTCGATGGAGATCTTTTTCTGAAAGTTGCCGATCGAGTATTGGTAAATGTGGTTGATGCGATCGGTGTCGTACTGGTCGTATTCGTTTTGGTATTGCGTGTTGGAGAGGACATTGACATCTTCGCAATGGGCCAGGGTTTCGAGAATTTGTAGCAGCGAGATGATCGGGTTGCCGTTGGTTTGGTTGAGCAGATCGTGTAGGAGCGTTTTTACTTTGTCGGTGCCTTCGCCGAGTATCTTCAAACCAAGCCGGGCTTTCACCAGCAAATCGTGGATCGACTTGTTTTCGGGCAGTGCCAGGAAGTTTTTACCTAAAATGTCTTCCGAGAAATGGACGACAGTAGCCTGTGCATAAAGCTTACTCTCGCGCTGGAAGTACTTTTCGTCACATCGCCAGTAATGCGGGAGGTTGGGTCCGATGAGCAGCAGGTCACCGCTCTGGAAATTGCGGATATTATCGCCTACAAACTGTGTCCCGGAGCCCTGTTCTATGTGAATGAGCTCTAATTCAGGATGGTAATGCCAGCGGTTGTAAAAATAGAGTACTACATCGCGGCGGATGCTGAACGATTTTTGTAAACCTTTTGGGACTTTCAGTAGCTGCGGTTTCACAAATAATTACATGTTTAAAACCGTTAGAGAGAAATATATGCCAATATAGTTGAAAAATTTGCTAATGTGTGAGTTCATTGTATTCAAATAATTCTGTTGTTTTGCTGATATATTCTATTTGGCATTGTTGAAAACCAAAGGAATATCGCGCAATACCATTCACCTGAAAATAAATATGGCGTCCCAATTTTTGAAAGTTCATCCTTCGGACAATGTCATCGTGGCATTGCGCGACCAGCCCGCAGGCGCGGAGGCAGCGTATGAGGGGAATCTCTACAATCTTCAATACGGCGTTTCTGCCAAGCACAAGTTCGTTACGGAGGACATCGATACCGGCGGCGCCATTATCATGTACGGTGTGCTCGTAGGCCGGGCTACGCAGCCGATCAAAAAAGGCGAGCCGATCACGACATTCAATCTGAAACACGATGCGCACGATTACAGCACTGCCAATCGGAAGCCATATTCCTATACACAGCCGGACGTAAGTCAGTGGCAAAATCGTACCTTCAAAGGTTATCATCGCGCAGACGGTCGTGTTGGGACTTATAATTACTGGCTCGTGGTGCCCCTCGTTTTTTGCGAGAACCGCAACGTGCTGATCATGAAAGACGCATTCGAGCGCGAGCTCGGTTATGCGCAAACCGATATTTACCGCGACCAGGTACGCGAGTTCCTGCATTTGTACCAACAGGGCGATATGCGTACGATCAAGCATCTGGAAACTTTTGTAGATGCACCGGTACAGGCGAAAAAGAAACCGGAACGCCCATTCCGGAATGTGGATGGCGTGAAGTTCCTGACACATGAAGGCGGATGCGGCGGTACCCGTTTGGATGCCAATACATTATGCTCATTGTTTGCTGCTTATGCGGTTCATCCGAATGTGGCTGGTATTACGGTGTTGAGCCTTGGGTGTCAGAACTCGGAGCTTAAAACGCTGGAAGACGAAATTCGCAAACGTGATCCGCATTTCAACAAACCTTTCTTTGCATTCGAACACCAGAAAGGGACGGAGTATTCACTCATGTCCGGTGCGATCAAGGAGACATTTATGGGTTTGACGAAAATCAATGAGTTCGAGCGTTCCGATGCGCCACTGTCCAAGCTGTCTGTCGGGTTAAAATGTGGCGGTTCGGATGGATTCTCTGGTATTTCCGCGAATCCGGTGCTGGGACATTTGTCGGATCTGATGGTAGGATTGGGCGGTCAAACACTCCTCGCCGAATTCCCAGAACTGAATGGGGTAGAGCAGGAGTTGCTTAATCGCTGCGTAACAGAAGAGAAGGCCGCGAAATTTGAAAAACTAATGCGCGATTACGCAGGCAAAGCCGAAGCCGTCGGTTCCGCATTTGCATTTAACCCTTCGCCGGGTAATATCAAGGACGGCTTGATCACCGATGCAATTAAATCTGCCGGAGCTGCCAAGAAAGGTGGCAATGCTTACGTGTCCGATGTTTTGAATTACACCGAACGTGCCACGGAGTCCGGTTTGCATCTCGTATGTACTCCCGGTAACGACGTGGAAGCGACTACTGGCCAAACTGCCGCGGGTGCCAATATTATCCTTTTCACCACTGGCCTGGGAACGCCGACAGGTAACCCGATCTGCCCGGTAGCAAAAGTTGCGACCAACTCTGCGCTCGCACAGCGCATGCCCGACGTTATCGATTTCGACTGCGGCCCCGTTGTAGACGGTACACAAACCATCGAACAAAATGCAGAGGCATTGCTGGATTATGTTATTAAAGTAGCCAGCGGTGAATTGACGAAGGCGCAGCAGTTAGGCCAGGATGATTTTATCCCATGGAAAAGGGGTGTTTCTCTATAATGGATTAATTGGCTATCCGTCGGTTAAAACCGACGGGACTAGATTGGGTTTGTAAAATCTAAAATCCATTGCCCGGGGTTTTAACCCCGGGATCCAGAGCAAAAGAAGAGCTATTTGGAATAGATAAAATTTTGAAGGCCTGAATTTGAGCTATTATAAAGAAAAGCTATTATTAAAGGAGCACAATATGTTTGATTTAGCAGGAAAAACAGCACTGGTAACCGGTGGAGCGAGCGGGATCGGATTGGCGATCTCTAAAACCTTCGCAAAACAGGGGGCTTATGTGCACATTCTCGAACTCAATATTGATCTGGCCAACCAGGTGGTGAGCGAAATCACTGCGGAAGGTGGACAAGCTGAGGCACACGCACTTGACATCTCTAAACAGGCAGATGTCGTCAATGTCGTCAATGCTATTGCGACGAATCACAAGATCAATATCCTCGTCAATAACGCCGGCATTGCGCATATTGGAAAGGCGGACACGACGGCGGAGATCGATTTTGACAGGGTGATTAACATCAATGTAAAAGGCGTTTACAATTGTCTGGCAGCCACTATTCCGCATTTGAAAGCCAATGGCGGAGGGGTGATACTGAACATGGCATCCATCGCGGCAACAGTAGGAATCCCCGACAGGTTTGCTTATTCTACTGCAAAAGGCGCGGTTTATTCGATGACACTGTCTGTGGCCCGCGATTATCTGGCCGAAGGCATCCGTTGCAACAGCATTTCGCCGGCACGTGTGCACACACCTTTTGTGGATGGTTTTATTTCAAAAAACTACCCGGGCAAGGAGGAGGAAATGTTTGAAAAATTGTCGAAAACCCAGCCAATCGGCCGCATGGCCAAGCCAGAGGAAATAGGTGCACTAGCATTGTACTTGTGTTCGGACGAGGCAGGTTTCATTACCGGCTGCGATTATCTGATCGACGGTGGATTTGAGAAGTTGAACAATTAATACAACCCTATAACCATTGGCCGATGGCGGCTAGCCGGAAGCTGAATTATACTATGAAACTTTTTCGATTTGGTGCATTTGAAAATGAGAAACCCGGCGTAGAATTGGCCGACGGCTCAAAACTGGATGTTTCGGCATTTGGTGAAGATTATAACGAGAAATTCTTTGCAACCGACGGCATAGCCCGTTTGCAAAGCTGGCTGGAAACCAACGCAGCTTCCGCGCCGAAAGTGGAGGAAGGATTTCGTTACGGTTCCTGCGTAGCACGTCCTTCCAAGATCGTATGCATCGGGATGAACTATGCCAAGCATGCATACGAATCGGGAGCAACCGAGCTGCCAAAGGAGCCGATCGTTTTCTTCAAATCAACTTCCGCATTGTGTGGTCCTTTTGATCAGGTAGTAATTCCAAGAAATTCGGAGAAAACCGACTGGGAAGTGGAGCTGGCCGTGATCATCGGTAAAAAAGCAAGCTACGTTGACGAGGCGAATGCATTAGACTACGTAGCAGGTTACGCCGTTCACAACGACTACTCAGAACGCGCGTTCCAAATGGAGCGCGGCGGGCAGTGGGTGAAGGGTAAGAGTAACGACACCTTTGCTCCGCTGGGACCCTACTTCGTAACGTCTGACGAAGTAGGCAACGCCAACAATCTTGATCTTTGGCTGATCCTGAATGGTAATAAAATCCAGGACAGCAATACATCGGACATGATTTTCCAAATTCCTTTCCTGGTAAGTTACCTGAGCCAGTTTATGACACTGCTTCCGGGCGATGTGATTACAACGGGCACACCAGCCGGAGTCGGATTGGGAATGAAGCCACAGGTTTACCTCAAAGCGGGCGACGTGGTTGAATTAGGTATTGAAAAACTTGGTACGCAAAAGCAGGAAGCGATTGCCTGGAAAGCGGTTTAATATATGACAATAGACAGCCATCAGCATTTCTGGATTTTTGACGAGGAACGCGATTCATGGATCACGCCCGATATGCAGGTTATCCGGCGGAATTTTTTACCGGAAGATCTGTGGCCTGTCCTGAAAGCCAATAAGGTCGATGGATGTGTGGCAGTACAAGCTTCGCAGACGGATTCTGAAACAGAATTCCTGCTGCATCTCGCAGAGGCCAATGATTTTGTAAAAGGTGTGGTAGGGTGGGTCGATCTGCGGGCTGATAATCTATACGACCAGCTTGAAAGATATTCTCAATTCGAGAAATTGAAAGGGTTCCGTCACGTGGCGCAGGGACAGCCGGAAGGTTTTTTGTTGCAACCCGATTTTATCAAAGGAGTAGGGCAGCTTGTCGCATTTGACTTTACCTACGATATTCTCATTTACCAGAATCAGTTGCAAGAGGCATTCAACTTCGCGGTGAAGCTGCCGAATGTGCATTTCGTTTTGGACCACATTGCAAAGCCATTGATCAAAGCGCAGGAAATACAGCCATGGGCTGATGATATCCGCCGGCTGGCCGAATTGCCTAACGTGCATTGCAAAGTCTCCGGTATGGTTACTGAAGCCAACTGGATGCATTGGGAAAAATCGGATTTCAGGCCTTACCTCGACGTAGTTTTCGAAGCATTCGGCACGGAAAGGATCATGTACGGTTCCGACTGGCCTGTGTGTCTGGTTGCAGGCGAGTATGAAGGCGCGAAAGGAATTTTAACCGACTATCTCAGCATGTTCTCCGATGACGAGGTAAGGGACGTAATGGGAAATAACGCGAGGAGATTTTATAACCTCGACTTTTAATTACTGGTATGAAAAGATATTGTCTTGCGGTGGACCTGGTTGACGATCCACAGATGATTGCGGAATACGAGGGTTATCACAAAAAGATCCAGCCCGAAATTCACAAGAGCATTACCGATGCCGGCATTACGGTGATGGACATTTACCGTGTCGGCAACCGCCTGTTTATGATCATGGAAACGGAAGATGATTTTAGTTTTGAAATAAAATCCCAGATGGATGCCTCCAATCCCAAAGTGCAGGAATGGGAGCAGCTCATGTGGAAGTATCAACAAGCATTGCCCACCGCGAAACCCGGTGAGAAGTGGGTATTGATGGAACAGATATTTGCCCTCTAAGAATAAAGGTTGTATTGTGAATTAGGATTCGAGCAGGTTGAGTAGACTATTTTTCGCATTATCCATTATCCTTTTATCATTTGCATTGCTTTCGTCGCAGCCTCGTCAGGCTGTGGAAGTGAAGTTGATGAGTTTCAATATCCGGCATGGGCTGAATAACCAGGACGAGTCGAATCTTAGGGAGATTTTAAGGATAATCAAGGAAAATGACCCGGATCTTGTCGCATTACAGGCGGTCGACAGCCTGATAGACAAGGGTAAGGTGCAGTTCCAGCTGAGGCAGATCGCGGCACAAACGGGTATGTATTATTCTTACGCGGTCGCCGATACTGCTGAAAATGGAACGCAGGGCGTGGGGATACTTTCGAGTTGGCCGTTTGAGAAAACGCAGGTGATAAACCTCCCCCGGACGCCAGGGTCGGACCCGAAAGTATTACTGTGCGGATTAATTAAACTGTCGCGCTCAGTCACCTTCCGGTTTTGCAACTCACGGCTCGAATATGCTTCGGTAATGGATCGTGCCTTGCAGGCAGCATATATCAATCAAATGCTCGTCAACAGTGTTCAGCCCGTGCTTCTGGGAATGGATATGGGTGCGAGACCGAACGAACAGCCGTACTTTTCGTTCCGTAAAAAGTGGCAGGACGCTGCCCATGGGTCGCAAATGCAGACCTGGAACGAGGGTTTACCGGGCGACCGGCTCGATTACATTTTTGCCTTGCTCAACAACAAGGTCCGCATTAAAAACTACAAGGTTATCAGGAATTATCCGGACGTTTCTGATCACTATCCCATTCAGGCCACCATTGAATTTTGGTAGAAAATGAGTTACTCAAATTGGAAGATCGGATTATTTATTCCCTGCTATGTTGATCAGTTTTATCCGCAGGTAGGGATTGCAACTCTCGAATTGCTCGAAAAACTGGGCTGTACCGTCACATTTCCTTTGAACCAGACATGTTGTGGCCAGCCGATGGCCAACTCCGGGTTCGAACATTTGGCACGTCCCTGCGATAACCTGTTTTATGATCTTTTCGAGGGCTGCGATTACATCGTTTCGCCTTCGGGAAGCTGCGTCCTGCACATTAAGGACCATCTGAAGGCGGATAACAAAGCTGACGAGTCGAAAGTGCTCAGGAATAAAGTATATGAACTGGTGGAATTTCTGACGGATGTACTGAAAATAGACACCATCGAAGCGGAATTTCCACACCGCGTGGGGCTGCACCAGGGTTGCCACGGACAGCGCGGGTTGCATTTGTCCCAGATGTCGGAGCTGAATGCGGCGCCTTATTCGAAGCCGGTTTTCCTATTGAAACAGGTAAAGGGCATCGAGCTGATCGATCTCGACCGGACGGACGAATGCTGCGGTTTCGGAGGAACGTTCTGTGTGAGCGAAGAAGCGGTGTCCGTGAAAATGGGTAAGGACCGTGTTGCCGATCATGTACGCCACAATGCGGAGTACATTACCGGCTCGGATATGAGCTGTTTAATGCATTTGGGCGGCATTTTGAAACGCGGGCATTCGAATGTGCAGGTGAAGCACATCGCCGAAATTCTCAACGCGGGAACGTGGGACGGAAGTCTCAAAAAACAAGAACCGGAACCCATACAGTGAGCCCCGGCCTATACAAAGTTTACGGAAGACGTGCGAGAATCTGAGAAGCGCCCGTTGTTAGTTAATTGAAGAAACAACGCGGCTGGTTGTAGTCAAAATATCAAACGATTGTGCTGCCTTCTCTTTACCGTCCATGATCTCGAAAGTGTAGGTTCCGTCCATCAGGGTTGATAAATCGAAGTATTTCAGATAGTTATTGTCAACGCGTCTGTTTTCTGAGAAAAGGATATTTTTCTCGTTGTCCAGAATACGCACAACTACATTCTTTGAAATTGGATTATTATAAGAAACTCGGAATTGCAATGGTTTAACCTGCAGAACAGTCAGCTTGGTAGAAGCGTTTTCAGTTTTGTCTGCGGTAGCGATGTTGTCCTGAGCATTTGACGTCAATGCCGAACCTGAAAGTAGTAAGCCAGTCAAGGCTGCGATGATAAGAGTGTTTTTGGTTTTCATAGGAGTTAATATTTAATTGTCTAAAAAAAGTTAAACTGAACTTAATTCAGACTCCGATGCCCCGATCGAAAAACTTTGTTGATTCAAAAGTATAAGATATTGCAGTACAATAAAATAGCATTTTTATGATTTTCAAAAAGTTGTTTATTAAACAAACTGCAAACTTTGAATAATGCAATGAATGTGAAAAGTACAAATCTTATTCTTTTTTAAATACCATTATCTAATTGTTAAGGCAGCTATGTCAAAAACAGTAATCGAGCACGCGGAGGCTTCCGAGGTGTTTAACAGAGACGAACCTTATGTAAACTGGCATGACGAGACCCTGTGGTTTGTGCGCCAGAAACGCGATAAATCATCGAAACAACTACCGGAATGGGAGCAGCTCCGCGAGGCTGCTTCGGGTATCAAGAATTATGTGCTCTCGCACCTCGACGAACTGCTGATTTCCTTCGAGCAAAAAGCAAAGGAAAATGGCGTACAGGTGCACTGGGCTTCTAATGCCGCCGAGCACAACGAGATTGTACTTGGACTTTTGAAGCGGCACAAGATCGAGAAGATGGTTAAAAGCAAGTCGATGCTTACCGAGGAATGCCATATGAATGAGTTCCTGACCAAAAACGGCATCGAAGTGATTGATACCGACCTTGGCGAACGCATTGTGCAGCTCCGCAACGAGCCGCCGAGCCATATCGTGCTGCCCGCGATCCATTTGAAAAAGAAGGATATCGGTGACCTTTTCCACCAACACCTGGGCACGGATGCAGGCGCCACAGACCCACAATATCTCACCGAAGCCGCGCGCCAGCATTTGCGGGATAAGTTCCTGACGCGCCGCGCCGCATTGACCGGTGTCAACTTCGCCATTGCTGAAACAGGCGGTTTTGTAGTCTCGACCAATGAAGGCAATGCCGATATGGGCGCGCATTTGGCCGACATCCACATAGCCTGCATGGGTTTTGAAAAAATCATCCCTAAGCAGGAGCACCTCGGCGTATTTCTGCGCCTGCTCGCAAGAAGCGCCACCGGCCAGCCGATCACCACTTACAGTAGCCATTTCAAAAAGCCACGCGAAGGGCAGGAAATGCATATTGTGATCGTCGATAATGGACGCAGCACGCAGCTGGGGAGGAAGGATTTCAGAAATTCACTGAAATGCATTCGGTGTGGGGCATGTATGAACACCTGTCCGGTATACCGAAGAAGCGGTGGGCACAGTTACCATAATGCAGTCGCTGGCCCGATCGGTTCTATTCTGGCGCCGAACCTGGATATGACCAAAAATGCGGATTTGCCATTTGCAAGCACACTATGCGGAAGCTGTTCGAATGTTTGTCCTGTCAAAATCGACATTCATGACCAGCTATATAAATGGCGGCAAGTGCTGGCAAAAGAAGGACATGTTCCTAAAAGTAAGGAAATCGGAATCCGTGCTATGTCGACGGTGCTGGGAGCGCCGCGGTTTTACCAGTGGTCGGGCAGGCTGGGGCGGACTGTGATGCGCGCAATGCCATTTATGGTAAATAATAGCCTGAATCCCTGGTACAAACAACGCGATATGCCTGAGCCGCCGAAGGAAAGTTTCCGTGACTGGTATGTCCGTAACCGCAAAAATTAGAAGATGAGCTCACGAGATAAAATATTAGGTCAAATCAGGCAAAATAAACCCGAGGCACTGCCATTGCCAACGGTAACGACATTTGCCAGCGATTTTGAAAATACGGAAGACAAATTCCGGGAAATGCTTTCAGCCATTTACACCGAAGTAATCGTCGTAAAAAATCTGAAAGAGCTCGCACAAAAGGCGGGAGAGCTTTACAAGGGCATCGTTAACCGCGCTACTACAATACCTGCATTAAGCGCCTGGGCGGATTTTAGCCTTAATGTATCCGATCCCCATGAGTTGGAAACCGTCGAGATCGCCATTGTGCAGGCTGAGTTTGGCGTGGCAGAAAATGGGGCGGTCTGGATTTCGGACCAATATTTGCCGCATCGCGTATTGCCATTTATTACCCAAAATCTCGCATTTGTGATCCCGCGTAATGCGCTCGTAGACAATATGCATGAGGCTTATGTTCGATTGCAGGACACGTTGGGCTGGGGTTGTTTTATTGCAGGTCCGTCGAAAACTGCGGATATTGAGCAATCGCTGGTCATCGGCGCGCACGGGGCGCGTAGTATGGTGATCTTCCTGCTCGAAGACGAGTAGTTATATGCATCCACAGGTAACATTAAGGCCTTTCCAAAGAAATATCGCCGAAAGGCTGGCATATTTAGCCAATAACAATAATGTCACAGCGAAGGTAAGGGACAATTTCCCTTCGCCTTACACACTTTCGGACGCCCATTACTGGATCGATTTCTGCAATGGTCGGCACAATAGCGAGAGTTTTCACCGTGCAATCTATTATAATGATGAATTTGTGGGCGGAATAGGAGTGCTCCGGCAGGAGGACATTCATCGCAACAACGCGGAGATCGGCTACTGGCTCGGCGAGCCTTACTGGGGGCTGAACATTACTACTGCCGCGGTCATGCAAATGACCGAATGGATCTTTACAAATACCAGCATTACCCGGCTCTTTGCCGGCGTCTTCGAAACCAATCACGCCTCGATGCGCGTACTGGAAAAAGCCGGTTACAAGCTGGAAGCTATTCACCGCAAGGCCATTATTAAAAATGGCCAGGTGCTGGACGAACATTTGTTTGTGAAGCTGGCCGGGGAATGAGGTTTAAAAATGTATTTTTACGCTTTGTAAAATTACGTCCTTCAAGTATGCCCAAGATTATCGTTGCGATCGACGGTTATTCGAGTTGTGGGAAATCGACGACTGCGAAACTGGTTGCCAAGCAATTGAATTACCCTTATATCGACACCGGTGCGATGTACAGGGCTGTTACACTGTACTTTATCCAAAACCATATCAGTCTTACGAATCCGAAGGAGGTAGAAAATGCATTGTCCAAAGTGCAGATCTCTTTCCGCCGTCATCCCGAGCTGGGACGTAACGATACTTATTTGAATGGGTTGAACGTCGAAGACGAGATCCGGAAGATGTATGTTTCGGAAAAGGTAAGCGACGTGAGTGCCATCGCGGAGGTGCGTCATGCATTGGTGGCGCAACAGCAGCGGATGGGCAAAACAAAGAGCATTGTGATGGATGGCCGTGACATTGGAACGGTTGTATTTCCCCAGGCCGAACTTAAAATCTTCATGACTGCTGATCTATTGATCCGCGCACAGCGCCGCCAACGTGAATTATTGGAAAAGGGCGAAACGGTCGGTCTGGAAGCAATTCTTGAAAATCTGAAAATGCGCGACCATATCGATACACATCGCGCCGAAAGTCCGCTTATGCAAGCTGAAGATGCTGTTTATATCGATAACTCGTTTATGACCCTCGACGAGCAGGTGGAACTGGTGGTGCGTCTGGCCGACCAGCAAATCGGGTTGTCACTCAGACGCCGCGCTGCCGACAAAGCCTAATATGCAGCAATTTGACTACGATTATTTGATCATCGGGCAGGGCATTGGGGGAACTGCGCTTGCCTGGCACCTGCATGAGCTTGGGAAAAGCTTTCTGATCATCGGCGACTCGTCGATGCCTTCTTCTTCGCGGGTAGCAGCCGGCATTTTCAATCCGTTGACGGGTAAAAAGCTGGTCAAAACATGGCTGGCTGACGATCTTTTTCCTTATGCCAAATCTTTCTACGGGAGCCTGGAAGAAAAATTGGACCGAAAAATAGTGCATTTAGCGCCCATTTACCGACCATTCCGGTCAATTGCGGAGCAAAATACTTACTTAGCCCAAACGGCCGACCCCGCTATCCTTCCCTACATTGCCAACACACCTGACCCAAGAAACGACCTTCCTTATGTAAATGCGGATTTTGGGGGCCTGGAGGTAGTGCAATCGGGTTGGATCGACTTGCCCGTGTTACTGGATGCTAGCCGGGCCTATTTTCGGAATCAGAATCTATACCAGGAAGCAACCTTTGCACCAGCCGATCTCGTAAGGACGGAAGAGCGTATCGAGTGGCATGGCCAGCAATTTGGAATGGCCGTTTTCTGTCAGGGTTTTTTTGCTTTGGAAAACGATTGGTTCAACTGGCTTCCGTTCACTCCTGTAAAAGGACAAATCCTGGAAATTGCTGCGGACATCACAGTAAAACCGTATATCATTAACCAGGGAATATTCGCATTACCTGTGGCTGAAAATAGGATGAAGGTGGGCGCAACTTACTCCTGGGACCCGTTGGACTGGAAGGTTACTGAGGGCGCTACGGGGGAGTTGAAGTCTAAATTAGATGGCTTGATAAACGTTCCATATACTTTAAAAGACGCTTTTGCAGGTATCCGGCCATCGGTACGTGACCGCCGACCGCTGGTTGGCGTCCATCCCGAATTTCCTAATGTGTCTATTTTCAACGGGTTAGGCACCAAGGGAGTTACGTTGGCGCCCTTTTTTGCAAAAGAGCTCTGTAACCACCTGATTGACGGGAAAGAATTGAACCCGCTAGTGAATATAAAAAGGTATTTTTCGTTATATTTCCGTTGACGTCAGCCTAAGCAATATGAGCAAAAGATATATTTACACATTAACCTTTTCGATTGGTCTTTTAGGGATTTTAGGATTATTTACAGAGTCAATAGCACAGCGCTATCCTTCGCAGGAGACTTTTGGAAAGAACCGGGTCCAGTACAAGAAATTCAACTGGAAAATATTCAGGACCACCAACTTCGAAATCTATCACTATCAGGGCGGTACTTCACTCGCAAAGCTCACGGCGCAATATGCTGAAAGCGAGTTTGATAAAATTACTGACGTTCTCGGCTGGACGCCATACAATCGTGTAAAAATATTCCTCTACAACTCACCGGCCGAGCTGGAACAGAGCAACATGGGCCTTTCGGTGCTGGATAATCTCAGTGACCAGAAACTTAACCTCTCGCAGTCTCGCGTGGAGGTGGCATATACAGGCGACCAGATTGGGTTTAGGAAGAAACTTGTGCGGGATATAAGTCTTCTTTTTGTGTATGATATGCTTTATGGCGGCAACATGAAGGAGGCTTTGCAAAGCTCTTTGCTGCTGACACTGCCCGAATGGTTCATGACCGGAACGGCAGCTTATATTGCCGAAGGCTGGTCGCCCGAGTTGAACGACTACATGCGTGACTTTTTCAAAAACCGCAATGTACGCAAGCCCACACTCATGACAGGTGATGACGCCACGCTGATCGGCCATTCAATCTGGAACTACATTGCGGAACGGTACGGAAAGGATAAGATTTCGGATATTCTCAACCTGACCCGCATTATCCGCACCGAGCAAACCAGCATTACCAGCACGCTTGGCGTACAATCCTATAACCGCTTCCTGCGCGACTGGCGGGCTTATTATCTGAACCAGGCCAAAAACGCGGAGCAATTCTATTCAGATCCCAATCCCACATGGAAATATAAGTTAAACGAGTTCAATGTGACGGATGCGAGCGCAGTAATCAAAATTTCGCCAGATAAGAAGTTTACTGCTGTGAGCGAGATTAAGAATGGCCGTTTTCGCGTGTATCTTTTTGATAGCGAGACTGGGTCGAAAAAGGTGATCCGGCAAGGTAAGTTAGATATCATTGGAGGTCGTATGAAAACTCAGCCACCGTTGCTGGGTTGGTCACGGAACAACGTGCTGACGGTCCTGGCTTCCGAGAATGACAAGAAGAATTTGTACATGTACGAAAACGTCGGTACAAAGAAAATCAAAATCAAAACCAAGCGGAATATACGCGGACTGGACCAGATCGTGGATATGGACGTGTCGCACGACGGCACCATGCTGGCTGTGAGTGCTGATAAGGCTGGGCAAAATGACCTCTTCCTGATCAGCGTGGCCAGGGCATCGGCATTGCCATTGACCAACGACCTTTACGATGATCTTTCGCCGCGCTTTATCCAGGGCTCGTCGCGCCGTGTGGTCTTTTCTTCTAACAGACCGGTTGATTCGCTTGGCAGGGGAGATAAAGGGAGTTTTAAGTCTATTTCGCCTTCTTATACGCTGTACGAGCACGATGGTGCGCCGCGGTCTGAAAACATCGTAAAACTGGTTGAGACAGATGGCAAAACCAAAGTTACGCCAGTTTATGCCGATGAAAGTGACGTCATCTACCTATCGAATGGCAAGGGTGTCAACAACCTTTACAAATTCAACAGAGCTTCGCGAACCAATTCACAGCTAACTAATTATATCCAGAACATCCGGAACGCAGATGTAAATCTGAAATCGGCTGGCGGTGCTCTGGCGTATACTTATTTGAATGACGGCTATTACACCGCCGCCTACAAAAACAGCTTCGACCTGAATGCGACCGTAAATCCGCCGGCGCTGAATGTGGCAAGCGCGGGCAATGCTAGTCCCGTAAGCAGCGCCGTAAAATCAGATTCGGCAGGCAAGGCCGCACAGTCTCAACAGACTAACAAGCTTGCCCTGAAAGACGGCGAGGTTGATACGGACAATTATGAGTTCGACGAGGATGTTCTGAAATCGTTTGAATCGAGAAGAAACCGTGGGAGCTTTCCAACGACTCCGGGCATAGCTTCCCGTACAAAGGCCGTTCGCGAAAATATTGCGATCAAAGGGCCTTATAACTACAAAGGTCTGTTTATTACCAACGATGCAGCCTCCGACTGGCGTATTGACCCGATCCGGGGATTTGGTTATGCCCAATCCATCTCGATGAACGACCTGCTTGAAAACCATGTGATTAAAGCGGGGCTATTTATTTCTTCGAACTTCCGCAACAGCGATCTGTTTGCCGAGTATAACAACAATACATATCGCGTCGATTTTGGTCTTCGTGTAGATCGCAAGACGTTGTACAACGATACGGAAGGGCTGATCCAGAAATACCGGTTTAATCAGTTGATGTTCACGGCCTCGTATCCGTTCTCGACAACGAGCCGCTTCTCGGTGTCGCCAATGTTTACATCTACCAGAATGATCGACGTACTGCTGCCTAATCCGGATGCGTCGTCCAATTACGGCGGGCTGCGAAGTGAATTCGTATTCGACAATACCCGTGTGAATGGTATGAATATGATGGAAGGGACGCGCTTCAAATTGCGTTACGATGCATATCAGGGACTAAGCAATGGCAATGAAAGCTTCAATCGCATAAGCCTTGATTTACGGCATTACCAGAAAATCCACAGGGACCTGATCTTGGCGGTGCGGGCGTCTGCGAGCCATTCGGGTGGAAAAGCGCCGAAGCAAAACATCCTTGGCGGTATGGAAAACTGGTTGGGTAACCGCAAAGAAAACCGAACCGGTGATAATCCGCTCAATTTCCAGCGTGACAACCGCGATATTTTCTTCGCCGACTTCGCCACTAACCTTCGCGGTTTCAAATTGAACAGGTTGTCAGGGACAAGTTATATGTTGCTGAATGCCGAACTGAGAATTCCGCTTGTAAAATACCTTTACCGTGGTGCCATCACTTCCAGCTTCCTGCGAAACTTCCAGATTGTTGGATTCGGTGACATTGGTACCGCGTGGACCGGCAAAGGACCATTCAGTGAAAACAACAGCCTGAACACGCAGATCATCGTCGATCAGAGTGAGACATTTCGGGCAACTGTTACGAATTATAAAAACCCTTACCTGATGGGCTATGGCGCGGGGGTAAGAACGACCCTGTTCGGGTTTTACGCCAAATTTGATTATGCCTGGGGTGTCGATAACGGTTATACCAACAAGCCAATTCCTTACGTAACACTTGGTTACGATTTTTGATCGGATCAGGCAGTAAAAAAGCATTATTCAAGAGTTATAAAGATGGCAAGAGATTGACTCTCCTGCCATTTTTGTTTTCAATAACCCAAATCCGGTGCCTATGTTTTTGAAGAGCACACGTTACTTTATAACCAGGATAATCGTTGCCGGTGCATTTCTACTCGGCTCGCAGGACATTGCGTGGGCGCAGCGCGAGGTGCTCTACGAGCAATATGTGCAAAATCCGATGTCTATCAACCCGGGCTTCACCGGCGTGCGCGAGGACTTCAATATGACGGCTATCTTCCGTCGAAAGTGGTTCAATATCCAGAATTCACCTACAAGCCAGACCTTCGCAGCCGACGGTACGGTTGCAAATGGCAAAGTAGGCATCGGTTTCCAGGCGTTGAATGACCAGACGAGCTATTTCACTACCACTGGTTTTGTCGGGTCATTTGCATTCCATCTCGGGCTTTCAGATACCTGGAAATTGGGTTTGGGTGCGCAGGGTGGCATCAATGTTTTACCAGTTTCCGACGGAACGCTGATCAGCAACAACCGCGCACTGGGCAGCTTTGGACTAGGTGCCTGGCTGCGGTCCGAACAATGGTATGTGGGTGTCTCAAAACCCGAACTGCTTTCACAAAAATTTGGTGATCAGGCCTTAGGTACGCTGTACCGTCGGCCGTTGTACATTATGGCAGGCGGAAGCCACGATTTGAGTGAGGATGTAATGATGTTGCCGCACGTTTTGTTTATACAAGAAAAAGACCACGATCTCAGGTTTGATATTGGTTCCCGGTTTTGGTTTAGAGAAAGAGTAGGGCTAGGAGCGTCTTACCGTGTGGGCGGCGGGTATAATACCGCTTCTGCGAAAGTAAGTTACTTGCAGTTAACTGCTGAGGCTCAGGTGGGAAGGAATGTCAGGCTCGGTTATTTTTACAGCACAAGGCAGGCTGAGCAGATTTATGCCCAATACTCAGGTCCCAAAGGGATTCACGAGCTCATGCTCAAATTTGTTCCCAATCCGAAAGGGTTCCAGAAATTTTGATGTCAAGAACCATTCCAAATCGTGTTTTTGGTTGAGTTAAAAGGATATTTTTATTCGTAATCTTTACATAAGTCTCGTACCTTTGTGCCATAAATGAAATACTCACTTTTGTGATGGATAAATACACTTATATAGCAAATTCCGACGCCGCTTATATTGAAGAATTGTACAATTCTTATAAGCAAGATGCAGCTTCCGTGGATGAAGGCTGGCAGAAGTTTTTTGAAGGTTATGATTTTTTCCAAAAATATCCCATTACCGGAAATGGCCATGTTAATGGCGCAGTGAATGGTAAGGAAGCCTCAGTTGCCAGTAAAACGGACCCGGCCCGTGTCCGCAAGGAAATGGAAGTGGTGCATTTGATCCGTGGTTACAGGTCGAGGGGCCATCTTTTGGCGACAACCAACCCGATCCAGAAAAGGAAAGACCGTCGCCCGCAATTGGACATTGCTGATTTTAATCTGGGACCCGAAGACCTCGATACCGTTTTTGAAGCTGGTGTTGAGGTCTTTGAACGTCCGGCCACCTTGCGTGAGATCGTGGATGCATTGCAAAAGATCTATGCAAGCAATATTGGTTTCGAATATCTCTACATCCGTGACCGCGATCAGAAAAGCTGGCTGCGCAAGAAAATCGAGAAAGAGGCATTGACCATGTCGTTCTCGATCGATGAGAAAAAGCACATTCTTTCCAAACTGAACGAGGCGGTTGTTTTTGAAAACTTCCTGCATACGAAGTACCTCGGTCAGAAGCGCTTCTCGCTCGAAGGTGGTGAAACGACTATCCCTGCGCTAGATGCGATGATAAACAAAGCCGCCGAAATGGGTGTAGTGGAAGTGATGATCGGTATGGCGCACCGCGGTCGTCTGAACGTGCTCGCAAATGTCATGCAGAAAACCTACGGACAAATTTTCAATGAGTTCGAAGGTAACCTGCCAGATCAGGTTTGGGGTGATGGTGATGTGAAATACCACATGGGTTTTGCTAGCCAGATCACTACCAAAGACGGCAACAAGGTGCACTTGAAACTTGCCCCGAACCCTTCGCACCTCGAAGCGGTGAACCCGGTAGTAGAAGGTTACGTACGCGCTCGCGCCGATGGGATGTACGACAGCGACTACGACCGCGTGCTGCCTGTGCTGATCCACGGTGACGCCGCAGTGGCTGGTCAGGGTATCGTTTATGAAGTAACCCAAATGTCGGCCTTGAATGGCTACTATACCGGAGGAACCATCCATTTTGTGATCAACAATCAGGTAGGTTTCACGACCGACTTCATTGATGCGCGTTCGGCCATTTACTGTACGGATATTGCCAAAATCGTGGACGCGCCTGTGTTGCACGTGAATGGCGACGATCCGGAGGCAGTAGTATTTTGTATGCGCCTTGCGGTGGAATACCGTCAGAAGTTCAACAAAGACATTTTTATTGATATGGTTTGCTACCGCCGTCATGGACACAATGAGGCGGACGAACCGAAATTTACCCAGCCGGTCCTTTACAAATCGATCGATAACCACCAGAACCCGCGCGAGATCTACCAGAAAACGCTGGCAGAACGTGGCGATGTGGATGCGCAACTTGCGGCTAGCATGGACAAGGAGTTCAAGCAATTACTGCAAGAACGCCTTGATATGGTCAAGCAGAAAGCATTGCCTTACACATTGCCGAAGCTCGAACAGGAATGGCACAGCTTGCGTAAATCAAAACCGGAGGATTTTGAGAAATCGCCTGAAACCGGTGTACCATTGGAGGCTCTTGAAAAAATTGGTAACGCGCTGATCAAGACTCCTGAGAATTTTAATAGACTGAAACAGATCGACAAGCTGCTCAAAGACCGTGAGCAGATGATCTTCGATAAAAAAGAAGTAAACTGGGCTACAGCCGAATTGCTGGCTTACGGTTCGATCCTTGCAGAAGGTAACATCGTTCGTTTGAGCGGCCAGGACGTACAGCGCGGTACTTTTTCGCATCGTCACGCAGTTTTGCGCGATGTAGAAACGAACGCACCTTACAATAGCTTGCAGCATATTCAGGAAGGCCAGGGGCCATTCATGATCTACAACTCATTGCTTTCGGAGTACGGGGTGTTAGGTTTCGAATTCGGTTACTCAATGGCTAACCCGAATGCTTTGGTGATCTGGGAAGCACAGTTTGGTGACTTTGCCAACGGTGCGCAGGTCACGATCGACCAGTTTGTCACTTCCAGTGAAACGAAATGGGACCGTTGGACAGGACTGGTAATGTTGTTGCCACACGGCTACGAAGGCCAGGGGCCAGAACATTCGAATGCCCGTCCGGAACGCTATTTACAGCTTTCGGCTAATTATAACATTATTGTTGCGAACGTAACCACTCCGGCCAACTTCTTCCACTTGCTGCGTCGCCAGTTGAAGTTTCCATTCAGAAAGCCATTGATCGTCATGTCGCCAAAATCGATGCTGCGTCACCCGCTTTGCGTTTCTCCGTTGGATAACCTCGTAAACGGGTCGTTTCAGGAAACAATCGGCGATACTTATGCGGACCCTAAGAAGGTGAAAAAAGTGTTGTTGTGTACCGGCAAACTGTACTATGAATTGTATGAAAAACAACAGGCCGATAAACGCGACGACGTGGCAATTATCCGTCTGGAACAAATGCATCCGTTCCCGCAATCGCAGATTGATGCGCACCTGAGCCAGTACGAAAATGCAAGTGTGTACTGGGTGCAGGAAGAACCTTTCAATATGGGTGGATGGACGTTTATGCTACGCATGTATAAAGGCGTAAAACCGCTTCAAGTGATCGCACGGCAGCCAAGTGCTTCGCCTTCGACAGGCTTCGCGAAAATTCATGCGAAGGAACAGGCAGAAATCATTAACAGGGCTTTTGAGTGATTATTCCTATAATTTTTGACTTAATTCGATAACAAGATTGCACATAATATGGCTGAAATTGAGATAAAAGTACCGCCCGTTGGCGAGTCAATCACCGAGGTTACGATAGGAAACTGGTTCAAAAATGATGGCGATTTCGTGAAGATGGACGAGGTGATCTGCGGGCTGGATTCTGACAAAGCGACATTTGAACTGACGGCGGAAGCAGAAGGTATATTGCATATTAAAGCGCAGGAAGGTGATACCCTTAATATCGGTGACCTGATCGCTACCATAGAAGCTGCCAATGGCGCTGCTCCCAAAGAAACAGCTCCAAAAGCGGAAGCGGCTGCACCTGCTCCTGCACCTCAGGCAGCTCCGGCTGAGCCTGCGAAAACAGAAGCCCCGGCTGTGGCATCAGCCCCAGTGTCCGCTGCGGTAACTGGTCAGGTTTACGAAATGAAAGTTCCGGCGGTAGGAGAGTCTATCAGCGAGGTAACAATCGCTTCGTGGAGCAAAAAGGACGGAGATTATGTGGCTGTGGATGAGATTCTCTGCGAATTGGAGTCAGACAAAGCTACTTTCGAACTGCCGGCCGAAGCTGCGGGTATTTTGAAAATTGTTGGAAAAGAAGGTGAGACTTTGTCGATAGGTGCGGTGATTTGCACTATTGCACAAACTGACAGTGCTCCGGCTGCTGCTCCCGCTACTCCGGAAGCTGGCGCTCCTGCGGCGTCGACTGATAAAGCTTACAGCGAGAAGCATGCATCACCAGTTGCTGCGAAAATCCTGGCTGAAAAAGGAATCGATCCAAAAGATGTGAACGGTTCCGGCTCGGGAGGCAAAATCATGAAAGACGATGCATTGAAGGCGGAAAAAGCCTCCACTCCGGCGCAATCGGCTGCGGCACCAGCTGCCAAACCTGCCTCAGCATCAGCTCCTGCGGCTGCACCTGCTGGCGCACGCGGTTCGCGTCGTGAGAAAATGACGTCGCTGCGCAAAACCATCGCTCGCCGTTTGGTTGCGGTGAAGAATGAAACGGCAATGCTTACCACTTTCAACGAAGTGGACATGAAGCCGATCATGGATCTGCGCGCGAAATTCAAGGATAAATTCAAAGAAAAACACGAAGTGGGACTTGGTTTCATGTCCTTCTTTGTGAAGGCCGTAACGGTTGCGTTGAAAGACTTCCCGGTTGTCAATGCCTATATCGATGGAGAGGAATTGGTTTACAACGACTTCGCCGACATTTCGGTGGCAGTATCAACCCCTCGCGGACTGGTGGTGCCGGTAATCCGCAATGCCGAAAACCTCTCATTTGCGGGAGTCGAGAAGGAGATTATTCGTCTGGCAGTTCGTGCGCGTGACGGTAAGCTTGGTCTGGACGAAATGTCGGGTGGTACATTCACGATTACTAATGGTGGTATCTTTGGATCAATGCTTTCGACACCAATCATTAACGCGCCGCAATCGGCGATTCTCGGTATGCACAATATCGTTGAGCGCGCGGTAGTAATTGATGGCCAGATCGTCGTTCGTCCGATTATGTACGTAGCATTATCGTACGATCACCGTACGATCGACGGAAAGGATTCGGTAAGCTTCCTGGTTCGGGTGAAGCAGTTGCTCGAAGATCCGACCCGTTTGCTACTGGATATTTAAGATTATCATCTCGGAAAATAAATAACAGAACAGGCCCGGAAATTCGGGCCTGTTCTGTTTGTATGTGGTTTATTGCAGCTTTGTGTTCTGTTTGTGACGGTCCTTGTCGCGTTCCGTCTTCTTGGCCAGATTCTTCTCAAAGGCTTCGGTAAGGTTGATACCGGTCTGATTGGCAAGGCATATCAATACCCATAGCACATCGGCCATTTCATCACCGAGGTCTTTTCCCAGATCCGACTTTTTGAATGATTGATCGCCGTAGGTACGCGCCATAATGCGGGCCAGTTCGCCTACCTCCTCAGTGAGAATGGTCATATTGGTCAGCTCGGAAAAGTACCTTACGCCATAAGTTTTGATCCATTGATCGACCTGGTCTTGTGCTTCCTGGATAGACATATGTTGAATGAGTGAATGATGAATGAGCGAATGGGTGATGGGATGAATGGAGATTCGGTGTGCAATGGGAGTAAGTGGATGTATTGCCTAGGTGGGAGGCGTATCTTTTATTAAACCCTGTTTTTGGAATCAATTACAATTGTTACGGGGCCATCATTGAGTAGCGCGACTTTCATATCTGCGCCGAATTCGCCGGTCTGAATGGGATTTCCCAGCTCGATACTCAGGAAGCTAATCATCTTTTCGTAAAGCGGTATCGCAACATCTGGTTTCGCGGCTTCGATAAATGAGGGACGGTTGCCTTTCTTTGTGCTTGCATGTAATGTGAACTGGCTGATGAGCAAAATATCGCCGTTGACGGTTTTGAGGTCCAGGTTCATTTTGCCTTCTTCATCGTTGAACACTCTGAGGCCGACGATCTTTTTGCCTAGCCACTCAATGTCTTCTTGTGTGTCCAGATGTGTAATGCCCAGCAGCACCATAAATCCCGCTTTGATTTCTCCTTTTACTTGTCCTTCAATGGTCACCGAAGCGCTGCTGACGCGCTGTATTACTGCAATCATGTTGGTAATGTGTATTGATTCTTGAAAGGGGACAAAAGTACGTGGTAATCTGCTAAGATAGCCTGAATTACTTGTGAAATGCCGTAGGTTTTAAATACTCCTTTCCCGGTAATGTTTACTTATTTGTAAGCGAGGGGAAACTTGGGAAAGTCGCAAAAATGGTCAAATTTCAATTGATACAAGGCGATCTGTTTAATCTGGCTTTCGGTGATTGGAACGGGAATGATGACGAAATCGATGATTTAGTTGTAACCGACAATGGGAACATGGGAATGGTGCTTTCTACCGTAATTAAATTACGTTGAAGTTTTTATCGCCGAACCCTGGCGTTTCTGTATTTCTCACTGGTAGTACAATTTCCAGGACAAGATTGTATAGAATCATCATTAGTAACAACTACGATAAGATCAGCAACAAGTATAAAGTGTGGGGATATTGGTGTGGAGAATGGTGTCCTTTCAAAAAAGATGTAAATTACACGGCATTTCTTATATCAAAATTGTCATAAAAACTATGAAATCACAGACATGGTAAAACGCATATTGACTGAAATGGGAACGTCCAGGACAAGCGAGGGTACTTATGATCCGGAACTGGACAAATACGAGGGCATTGATATGTTTCCCAAGAAAACGGCGAAAGCGAGAGAAATGCTTAAAAACGTGCCACTACCACCCGAGCTGCGCGATCGGCAGATTAGCAAGTAGTGCTTTTCAGGTACCACCATTTCATGACAACAGAACGCATTTCAGTTTTTGACATTTTTAAGATCGGCATTGGCCCGTCCAGTTCACATACGCTTGGCCCGTGGCGGGCTGCACAGCAGTTTTTGGGTGTTGTGAAGGAACGAGGATTGCTGGGCAGCGTGAACAATGTGACAGTAAAACTTTACGGTTCCCTGGCAAAAACGGGTAGAGGGCACGGCACTGATATCGCAGTAATTCTTGGTTTGAGCGGTTACGACCCTGTCACGATCGAGACAAGCTCTATGGACCGCATTTTGGCCGATATTGCAGCAAGTGAGACGATCCACCTGCATGGCGAAATGCAAATCAGATTCAATCCTAAAACGGATGTGGTTTTTCATAAAACGGAATCGCTTCCTTTCCATCCGAATGGCCTGACATTTACAGCGGTTTGTTTGGGTGGTGAAGTGCTGGAAGAAACTTACTACTCGATCGGCGGTGGTTTTGTGATACAGGAAGGTCGGGAGGAGGCAGCAGGCGCATTATCGAGCGATATTCCTTGCCCTATCGACCATGCGTCGGATTTGCTCGAATGGCACCGCGTTACCGGAAAGGACATCTGGGAGATTGTGATGGATAATGAACGGATTTGGAAAAATGACGAGGCGATCAGGAAAGATTTGCTGAATATCTGGCGTGTGATGCAGGACAGTATTTTCCTGGGTTGCCAGAACAAAGGTGTGCTGCCCGGTGGGCTGAATGTGCAGAGAAGGGCGGCCGCATTGAATCAAAGACTTCTAAAAGGACATACCTGTGCAGGCTGTGACGAATGGGTCGAACTGATCCGTACAAGCGGCTCAGGATTTAATTACACCCTCGACTGGGTCAGTTGCTTTGCATTGGCTGTAAATGAGCAGAACGCTTCTTATAGCCGTGTAGTTACTGCGCCTACCAATGGTGCAGCAGGTGTTATCCCAGCAGTATTGCAGTTTCATGTGGTCTTCTGCGGTGGGACGGAAGAGGATATCATCAGATTCCTGCTCACTGCGGGCGAGATAGGAAGTATATTTAAAAAAGGTGCGACAATTTCGGCCGCGATGGGCGGTTGTCAGGCGGAAATCGGGGTGTCGTCGGCCATGGCGGCGGCTGGCTTGGCGCAAGTTTCGGGCGGAAGCGTGGAGCAATGCCTGATGGCTGCTGAGATCGCGATGGAGCATCACCTCGGACTGACTTGCGACCCGGTAGCGGGTTTGGTACAAATCCCCTGCATAGAACGTAACACAATGGGGGCGATCAAAGCTATTACTGCTTCTCAACTCGCTTTGCAGAGTAACCCTGACAATGCCAAAGTTTCGCTCGATAATGTAGTCAAAACAATGTGGCAAACTGCATTGGACATGAACAACCGGTACAAGGAAACTTCCGAGGGCGGGCTTGCCGTTAACATCCCGATCAGTCTGAGCGAATGTTGATTGTTACAGATGCAAAAGCAAATGCGCAAGGCCGAAATAAACGCCGTAACCGATCAGGTCATTAGCAGTGGTGATGAAGGGGCCTGAGGCCACAGCGGGATTAATACCTATCTTTTCTAATACTATCGGTGTTAATGTGCCCATAAACGAGGCCAGGAACACCACCGACATCAGTGCGATAGAAACTACCAGCGCAAGTTGCAGCTCATTTCCGATCAGCATATTAAACCCGAATACAATGCCGCTGATAATGAGTCCGTTGATGAATGCAACGGCAAACATTCTGATCAGCCTTTGACCCAAAGTAGTGTCGATACCAGTCTTGTCGGCCAAACCTTGCAGGATAATCGACGAGGTTTGAATACCCACATTTCCTCCCGTAGAACCGATAATAGGAATGAATGCGGCCATTGCGGGGATGATTTTAAGGTCACCCTCAAAAAAGCTGATAAATTTCGCGGCAAGGATCCCTCCCATCATCCCTACCAGCAACCAAGGCAGGCGCGCCCGGGTTTGCTGCCAGATGCTGTCGTCTTCCTCCACATCCCCGGTAATCCCCGCCATGGCCAAGGTATCGGAACTGGCCTGATCAGTAATTACGTCCACGACGTCATCAATGGTGATGCGTCCGAGCAGCTTGCCCTGCACATTTACAACCGGCAATGCATCGAGGTCATAGCGGCGCATCAGTTCGGCGACTTCTTCGGCAGGGCGGTAGGTTTCTACAAAAATGACATCCTTATCGTAAAGACTTTCGATCCGGGTGTTTTTGTGTGCCAGAACGATTTTTTTCAACGATAGCAGGCCCAGTAATTTGCCAAAATCATCGACAACATACACCGCGTATACTTTCCCTACATCCTCGGCTTGCTGACGCAGCTCTTCGATGCACTGGTTTACATTCCAGTTTACATTTGCCTTAACCAGCTCTTTCTGCATCAAACCGCCCGCCACGTCTTCGTCGTAATGCAGCAGATCGAGGATGAAGCGAGCTTGCTCGCGGTCTTCCAGCAATGCGATCACTTCCTCTCGTACGCGAATGGGCTGCTCGTTGAGCAAATCCACCGCGTCGTCGGAATCAAAAAGGTTAACGAATTTCGAAATTTCCTCGGATGTAAATGCTTTCAAAAACTCCCTGCGCTCACTGGGCTCCATATCGGCCAGAATGGCCGCACCGGTTTCGACGTTCAGTTGATTGACCAGGAATTTAGCACTTTCAGTTTCCAGCTCATAAAGAAGGCTGGTAATATCGGCCGCAAAAAGGTTCTCCATCTCCGACCGGATAGCCGCGGAGTCCTCTTTTTCAATTAATTCCTGAATATGGTCTACGTATAGCTGGGTTAACTCGAAAGTCATTGTAAAGAGCTTTAGCGATTGGCGAAATGCTTATAGCTTACTTAATATATTGCCTGAGAGCGATTCAGTTCTGACTCTGCACATTTTGGGCGAGCAACGTCAAGGTAACGAAGTCCGGAACGCTCAATTGTTCGGCTCGTTTATTAAGCAGGGGATGATCCGGTATTTCGCCGACCGGTTTCAAAGCATTTCTAAGCGTTTTTCGCCTTTGGTTGAATGCCGTCTTGACGACTCTGAAAAACATTTTCTCGTCGCATTCCAAATTCGATACCGCATTACGACGAAGCCTGATCACCCCCGATTGCACTTTGGGAGGAGGATCAAATGCACCCGGAGGTACAGAAACCAGGTAATCGATGTCATAAAATGCTTGTAAAAGTACGCTTAGGATGCCATAATCCTTATTTCCGGGAGGTGACGCGATGCGCTGCGCCACTTCTTTTTGCAGCATACATACGATCTCCGGAATGCGGTCACGTATTTCGAGCGCCCTGAAAAAGATTTGGGACGAAATATTATAAGGGAAATTACCGATGATCGCGAACTTGTCGGGGAAATACTCTCCAGGGTTGAATTTCAAAAAGTCGCCGGAGATAATGCGCGGTGCGAGATCGGGATAATGTTTTTCCAGATAGGTCACCGATTCGGTATCGATCTCGATGACGTGGGTACTGAAACTGTTTTTGGGTAAAAGAAATTGGGTCAGTACGCCCATACCCGGCCCAATTTCCAGGACACGGTCGTAATCACCGTGACCGGAGAGCCCGTCGACGATGCGCTGGGCAATATTCAAATCTTTCAGAAAGTGCTGGCCCAGATGCTTTTTAGCCCGCACTTTGGAGTTATCCGGTTTTTTATAATTCATTTTCACGAGCCAAAATTACGTCTTAATTCGTAGATTTATTGAATAAAGAATTGGAAGGAAACTTAAAAGTGCGATTGTACCGGCACCCATGGAACTGATTTTATCCCAAACCGACTGGCAGACTATTCACCACACACTTCAGCATTTAAATCTGATCGGAATTACTTTTTCTCCGGACTTCGTCATACGCAGCATCAGCCCGCATGCGCTCATGAAAACGGGCTGGCATGAGTCGGATCTTCTGGGTTTCAGCATATTCGATAAACTCATTCCTAAGGAGGAGGAGCACGAGGTGAGACAAATGCTGGAAGAAGGAATCCAGGGCAAACGCAAACTGGAACAACGCGAAGTGCCATTTTTAGCGCAAAAAGGAACGTTGCGGACATTCTCGATCAACTCAGTGCTGATCCATCAGGAAAATACTGAGATAGAGTGCATTACATTGGTGGGCGACGACATTACCCGCCGCCGGAGAATGGAATCATCGATCGCCAAGTCAAACTCGCAATTGCAAGACCTGGTGGACAATACGAGCGACCTAATTCAGCTGGTGGCGATCGACGGAAAGTTCATATTTGTCAACAGAGCCTGGCGGGAAGTGTTGGGATACGGGTTGGACGAGATCGCTTCCATGCGCATGGAAGACATTCTGCATCCACATTACAAGGAAGATGCGTTGGCACAGCTTAAACGGATCGAGCAGGGCATCGCCAATCCGAATTTTGAGGCAGTGTTCCTGAGCCGGGAAGGTAGGAAGGTATTTGTAGCCGGTAGCGTCAATTGCCGCTACGACAATGGCAAGCCAACGGCATTCCGCTGTATTTTAAATGATTTTACCGAAAAAATAAGGGCCGAAAAGGCGCAGAACCTTTATTACAGCATTGCGAACTGGACGGTCAACACCCAGAACCTGGAAGAGTTTTACCATGGCATTCACGAAGAGTTAGGTAAGATTATTGATGTAAGAAACTTCTTCATCGCGCTTTATGATCCCAGCAAGAGCTACATATATTTCCCGTACTATGTCGATCAATATTTCAAGGGCAATGTGAGGTTTACAAAAAGGAGGCTGGGAAATGGATTAACGGAATATGCGATCGCATCCAATAAGCCGCTGTTCCTTTCGGATGAGGACATTGAAAAGCTGGCCAAAACCAATAGCCTCTATTTGTATGGCGTTACGCCAAAAGTGCTCTTGTGCGTGCCACTGCGTATTGGCGACCGGGTCACAGGAATTATCGGCGTGAAGTCATATGATGATCCCAATATGTTCGATACCCGCGATCTGGAACTGTTGGAATTCATTTCCGGTCAGGTAGCGATGGCAATTGCCCGCAAGCAAAGCGAAGAGGAACTGAATAAGTACCTGGCGCGTCTGAATGCGATCTTCGACAGCAGCTCTCATTTGATTTGGTCGGTGAACAAATCGCTGCAACTGACATCATTCAACAGGAACTATGCGGATCTGATCCATAACCAGCTTGGCGTAAGGCCCTCATTACAAGCCAGCGCAGAGAAATTCGGTTGGCGGATGGTGGGTAACAGCAACCGCCGCACGCTCGAAACTAAGTACCGGCAGGCATTGCGCGGCGAACCTCAGTATTTCGAATTTAAGATCGACCGCAAAGATGCCGGCGAAATGTGGCTGGAATTTTACCTGAACCCAATCCATTATGCCGATGGTGTGATCGAGGAAGTGTCGGGTATTGCCCGGGATATTACGCGAAGAAAGGAAGCCGAACTGTCCCTGCGGCATAGTGAGGAGCTTTTCAGGGGCATTTTTGAAAACTTGCAAGACATTTATTGTCGTATCAACCGGCTGGGCGAAATTACGATGATCAGCCAGTCGGTGCTGAAACGGCTTGGATACTTGCCGGAAGAGGTGATAGGGCATAAGATAACCGAATTTTTCCCTGATAAAAAGCGCATCCACTCGGCATTAATACGGCTTCGTAAAACGAAAAGCCTGCGGAACTTTGAGATCACCATGTACCGCAAGGATGGAACGGAGCGCCAGTTCATGATCAATATGTTGATGTTTACCAATGATAAGGGTAAGCCAACAGAAGTAGCCGTCCTCGCGCGGGACATTACCGAGCTGAAACGCAATGAGCAGGAACTGCTGAAAGCTAAGGAACATGCCGAGCGTTCGCTGAAAGTGAAGGAAGGCTTCTTGGCCAACATGAGCCACGAGATCCGCACACCTATGAACGGGGTGATCGGAATGATCGATTTGTTGGGAGAAACGCCGCTGAACGTGGAGCAAAAGGATTATGTGCTGACGATCAAGCGATCTTCGGAAACGCTGCTAAATATCCTAAACGACATTCTTGACCTCTCCAAAATCGAAGCAGGCAAGATGGAGCTGCATGAAGCGCCCATTGCCGTGGAAGAGCTACTACTCAAATTGGTCTCTCTTTTCGGGCAGACCGCAAAGAGCAAGGGCAATACGCTTACGTACCACATCGCGCAGGACATCCCCAAATTCATTATCGCCGATCAGACGCGGTTATTGCAGATCATGTCCAACCTGACGTCCAATGCATTGAAATTCACTGAAAATGGCTCGGTAAAGGTGGTTCTGACACTGGTTAAAAAAGACGGCCTGTTTCATAAACTCAAAGTCGATGTACAGGATTCCGGAATTGGCATCAGCGCAACCGACAAGCAGATCCTGTTCACCTCGTTTACGCAGCTCGATAATTCATCCCGGAAATCATTTGGCGGCACGGGCCTTGGTTTGGCTATTTCCAAGCAGCTTTGCGCATTGATGAACGGAGAAATCGGTGTGGAATCTACGCTGGGAGAAGGTAGCACATTCTGGTTTACATTTGAAACCAAAGAAACTTCCATCGCACAAGTGAGCACAATGGTTCAGGTCGAGGATATGCCTATTGAAGATTTGTTTTTTGATTATCACCCATCCATTTTACTTGTGGATGACAATGCCGTAAACCGCAAGGTGGCGAATGAAATTCTCAAAAAGTCGGGCTGTGAAACTGAAATGGCTGAAAGTGGTTTCAAGGCCATTGAGATGGTGGAAAAAAGGTATCATTCCGATGCTAAGGGCTTTGATATTATTTTCATGGACATTCAAATGCCCGATATGGATGGCGTGGAAACGACCCAGGAACTGAAAAAGCGCTTTTCAAAAGGTCTTCCGCCAATCGTGGCAATGACGGCCTATTCGATGAAGGAAGACCGTGACCGCTTCATGAGCCAGGGAATGGACGACTATATCGCGAAGCCCATTCGCGCCCAGACGCTCGTGCAGAAGGTAAAGGAATTGATGGGCAATATTGAAAACCGTAAGTTTGAACAGAAACAAAAAGCGATCGCACAGGAAGCCATCGCGCCGGTGCTCGATAAGGAAATCATCGACCAGCTCAACGGGATCGGCGGCGCGGATCTTGTCTGGTCAGTCTTCGAAGATTTCGTCAACGAATCCAATGAACTGGTAGCAGGTGCGTTGGATGCATTTAAAAGCGGGGATATCAAAACTGTAAAAAGTAATTTACATACATTGAAGGGCAGCGGAGGTACGATTGGCGTTTTACAAGTCGCGGAAATTGCCAGGGATGCGGAGTGGCGGCTTAAATCGGATGACACAAGCACGCTTGCCGAGGCATTGCCTCAATTGGAAAAGGCTTACGAGCGATTCCTTGCCAGCTATAAGGGTTTGCTAGGTGAATGGCTGAAATAAGGGTGGAAAAACTGGCTCATTTTAGTCGGTTAAATTGAGCTTCCCGTCTATAATTTCTTCGAAACTGTCGATTGTAAAGGTTTGTTGCCTTCGGGCATTAAACTTTGGTTACAAGGGATGCTCTAACCAGCAATAAACCTTTACAATCATGAACAGATTTACATTCATCGTCCTCTTGCTCGCCGGTTTTGCCGCACCGGCCTTTGCTCAAAATGCGCAGATCACCGGCACCGTCCTGGACAGCGTAAGCCGTGAAGGTGTAGTAGGTGCCTATGTATCAGTCAGTCGCAACACCCCCGACGCCAAACCAGAATATGTGACGACGGATGTAAACGGTAAATTTTCTTTTACCGGCCTTTCCAAGCAGGTTTCCTATCTTGTAAAAGTCTCCTACCTGAGCTATAAGGATTTTTCACGTACACTCACCCTGACCAACGATATCCAGGACCTGGGCACCATTACTTTGACCGAAGCGGTGTCGAATCTGAAGGAAGTGAAAGTAGTAGGGCAGGTGACGGCCATGGAGCAGAAAGGCGACACCACGCAATTCAATGCGGCAGCATTTAAAACCAATCCCGACGCCACTACCGAAGACTTGATTCAGAAAATGCCTGGCATTACCGTCACAAACGGAGCAGTGACTGCGCATGGCGAGACCGTTAACCGCGTTTTAGTAGATGGCAAGCCGTTTTTTGGTGACGATGCAGCATTGACATTGAAATCGCTCCCGGCAGAAGTGGTGGACAAAATCGAGGTATTCGATAAGCTGAGCGATCAGGCGCAATTTACCGGATTCGACGATGGTAACGGACAGAAAACCATCAATATTGTTACGAAAGCGGATAAACGTATGGGCCAGTTCGGGAAGGTGTTCGCCGGTTATGGTCTGGACGACCGTTACCAGGCAGGTGGTAATGTGAGTTTCTTTAAAGGCAACCAGCGCATATCGGTGATCGGGCTGAGCAACAATATCAATATGCAAAACTTTTCCAGCCAGGATTTGCTTGGGGTTTCCGGTGGGGGAGGCGGCAACCGTGGAGGTGGCGGTTCGGCGGGGAACTTCCTGGTGGGCAATCAGAGTGGTATCACCGGGACCAATTCATTTGGTTTAAACTACTCTAATAAGCTCGGCAAGAAGGTGGATATTTCGGGAAGCTATTTCTTCAACAGAACCGGCAATACCAACGTGCAAAGCACCTCGCAGGAGTATTTTTTGCAAGGCAACACGAGCAACCAGTTTTATAATGAGAATAGCCGCACCAGCACAACGAACTCCAATCACCGCCTGAACTTCCGCATTGAATACAATATCGACCCCAAAAACTCGCTGATCATCACACCGCGGTTGAGTTTTCAGGACAATCATTCGGGTAGCGTGAAGGCCGGTCTGACCACACTAGCCATCGATGACAGCAATGTCAACAGCTCGAACAACACCCAGGCCAGTTCCAACAAAGGTTATAACTTCTCGAACGACATCTTGTTCCGTCACGCATTCGACAAGAAAGGACGGACTGTTTCTTTCAACTTTAATACCCAATTGAACGACAAAAACGGCCGCCGGGACCTGTATTCGAGAAATACGTATTTCGATAACATCGTATTGGGCGATACAGCGATGCGCGGGGACACGATCGATCAACGCAGCTTCACCCATTCGGACGGGGTTACATTGGGCGGAAACCTGATTTATACCGAGCCTATCAGCACCACAGGTCAGTTGCAGTTCAATTACGGGTTGACTATTCAAAACAGCAATTCGAATAAGGACACCTACAATATGAGCTTTGACGATGGCACCTATTCGGATCTGGACACATTGCTGACCAATAACTTCGATAACCGCTACATTACCAACCGTGCGGGGCTAGGTTACCGTTACCGGAAAAATAGCTGGTCGGCCAATATTGGTGTTGATTTTCAGAATACAGGTTTGTACAGCCAGCAGTTGGCGCCGACTAATAACAAGGTAGACCAATCCTTTACCAACATACTGCCAAACTTAATGCTGAACTGGCGTTCAAAAACCGGAGCTCAATTCCGCGCTTTTTTCCGGAGTTCTACCAACCAGCCATCAATCTCGCAGTTGCAGAATGTGCTCGACAACAGCAATCCGCTGTCGCTGACAGCCGGTAACCCTGTTCTGAAACAGGAATACCGCAATATGTTTAACGTGCGTTACTCGCTGGCCGGCGCGAAAAGACCGTACAGTCTGAATGCGATGATCTTCCTTACCCAAACTAACAATGCGATCGTGAACTCGACATACATCGCGCAAGGGCCGGAAACATTACCCAACGGCGTATTCCTGGAAAGAGGTGCAAAATATACCGCGCCGATCAACGTGGACGGTAGCTGGAATGCTCGCTCGTTTTTTGCATTCGGGAAACCCATCGCGCCTCTGAAGCTGAATTTGAACCTGACCGCCGGCTTCAACTACGTGCGCTCACCGGGGATGATCAACTACGTGCCTAACTATTCGAACACCTACGCCATTTCGCAGGGCCTGGTAGTGAGCAGCAACATTAGTGATAAGCTGGATTTCACGGCTTCCTATTCGGGAAACTACAATGTGGTTCGCAACAGTATTCAGCCCAATCTGAACAACAACTATTATACCCAAAGCCTTACCGGGCGCGTGAACTGGATTTTTGGAAAAGGATTTGTGCTGCAAAGCGATATCAGCAACCAGTCATACCGAGGTTTGGGCGAAGGTTATAACCAGAATTTTACCCTCTGGAATGCCAGCATCGGCAAGAAATTCCTGAAAAATAACGCAGGCGAGCTGAAACTGACCGTGTTCGATATCCTGAAACAAAACAACAGCATCAGCCGTAATGTGACCGAAACTTATGTGCAGGACGTTACTAACCGCGTGCTCACGCAATACGCTATGCTCACATTCACTTATACACTGAGAAACTTTGGTAAAATGCCAACCAACAACGACGGTAATTACAGAAGACGTTATTTCGAGGGAGGCGGGGATTTCCAGCGAGGCGGTGACCGCGGGCAAGGTGGTGGTGGCCGGGGCTTCAACAATTAGGCATTAACCCCTTCTTCAGTGCAAAAGAAAATCCCGGGGCGTTTTGCTCCGGGATTCTTTTTAGTATCAAATACCTTTGATTAATGCGCTTGAATGCGTCAAGCTATTTTTTGTCAGGAAACGGAATGATCAGCTTTTCGCCTCTTTCGGAGAAATCCCGTGTTTTACCGTTGGCTTTCATTAATGCTTCTTTGGTAACGCCATATTTGCTGGCCACCACGCGAAGAACGTCGCCGGGGCCGACGGTGTGAGTCCCTTTAACTTGTATTTTAAGCTTGGTTACGCCCGCTTTCACATCCGATACAGAGGAATTAAGTCCCTGCAAGGTTTCAGTTTTAAGATTATAGCGTGATGCAATGCTGGAAAACGTCTCACCACTCTGAACGCTGTGGGTTATTTGTTCTCCGCCGATCGAGGAGGCCGATATCGAAGGCTTCTCCTCCTTTTTAGGCTCCTCAGTTTTTTCTTTCACCGGCTCAGGTTTGGTTTTTTCAGGAACCTCTTCCTCAGGAACCGGTTCGTCACTGATAGGCTCCGCAGCGGTTTCCTCAAGGGTGGAGTCGACAACTACCGATGTAAGCTCCTCGGAGCTCGAAGAACTGTCAGAAATATATTCGTAGCCGACGTAAAGCATTGCCAACACCAGCAGTACTAAAACCAGCAATGTAACGATAGGCAGATTCGACTTTTCAGTGGGACGGATATTTCTTTTCTTCGGGAATTCGTCTTCCATAACCTGGCCGGATTCTATTTTTAGTGGAGTTAATTTTCTACGAAAATAATAAAGACAGCCTAGTTTCCAAGTTGATTTTTCAATTCCTCATTCATCGCTGCAACTTTCTCTTTGAGGCTTTCCTTGAAGGCATCAAGCCTTTTTGCAACCTCAGTATCGCTCGCTCCGATGATCTGGGCGGCCAGTATTCCCGCATTTCTGGCACCGTCCAGGGCCACCGTCGCTACGGGCACGCCGGCCGGCATTTGCAGGATCGAAAGTACCGAATCCCAACCGTCGATCGAGTTGCTCGACAATACAGGAACACCGATTACCGGCAATGACGTCAGGGATGCCACCATGCCAGGCAAATGGGCTGCGCCCCCCGCACCGGCGATAATCACCTTTAAGCCTCGGTCTCGCGCAGATGCCGCATATTCGAGCATGCGCTCGGGCGTGCGATGTGCCGACACAATTTCCATTTCATATAAAACGCCGAGTTCGGTTAATGCGTCTGCGGCGAGCTGCATTACCTTTCTATCCGAAAGGCTGCCCATGATAATCCCTACCATTGGTATGTGTTAATTCGTTTTGTTACTGATTACTTTGATGTTGTTCTTGACGAAATCAGCCTTGGCTTTCAACGAAGCGATATCCGAATCCATGATCGTAATGTGGCCCATTTTGCGGAAAGGTTTAGTGATCGCTTTCCAGTAAAGAAACGGGAACACTTCCGGCGTTGCAAGCAACTTCTCCATGCCTTCATACACTGCCGGACCTTCATAGCCGTCTTCTCCCAGCAAATTCACCATTGCCGAGGGGCCGTAAGCCTGCGTACTTCCCAGGGGAAGGTTCAAAATCGCCCGCCAATGTTGTTCGTATTGGGAAGTTGCGTTGGCGCGGATCGTATGGTGCCCGCTGTTATGCGGGCGGGGCGCTACTTCGTTAATCAGTACTTCACCATCCGGCGTAAGGAATAATTCCACGGCAAGCAACCCGACGATCTGAAATGCTTCGGCAGTTTGACGGGCTATTTCCTGTGCTTTTACATTAACCGCTTCGCTTATTTCGGCTGGGGCAAACAGGTATTCCACAAGGTTATGCTCCGGATGAAACACCATTTCCACTGTTGGGAAAGTCTCCACCTCGCCCTTGGCATTACGAGCAACAATCACGGCGAGCTCTTTGTCGAAAGGCACTGCCTTTTCTAAAAGTCCTGGCTTATCGAATGCCTTTTCCAGATCGTCCGCCGACGTCAGTCTTTGTACACCGCGACCGTCATAGCCGTCTTTTCCTAATTTGTGAAACGCAGGCAAAAACGAGACGTAGTTTGAGACATCATCCCGGTTCTCGGTCAAAATGAATTCTGCGGTAGGAAGCTGTTTTTCAGCGTAGAATTGTTTCTGAATACGTTTGTCCTGGATCTGGCGGATCACCGATGGTTGCGGATAGACCCTTTTGCCCTCTCTTTCCAGCGCTTCAAGGGCTTCTACATTAACTTTTTCTATCTCGATCGTGATGACGTCGAGGTCCTTGCCAAAATTGTAAACGGTGTTAAAATCTTGCAGCGAGCCTTGTGTAAAATGGGGCGCTATCTTTCGGCACGGAGCTTCGGCGTCCGGGTCGAGTACATGAATATCCAGGTTCCAGTCCACGGCAGCTTGCAAGAGCATAAGCCCCAGCTGCCCGCCACCAAGAATTCCAATTCGGGATGAAAGCATTTATTGAATGATATTTTCCCGCAAAATTGGTTTAAAAACGGGTGAGATAAAAGGGGCTGTGTGAAATGTCGGTCAGGAAATGGTCAGAAGGCCAGAGCTTGTCATTGTGAAATCGTCACTATTGTAACGTATTCGACACTTTAAGAGCTGGAATCATTTTGAAATCTTTCAGGTTTGCGGTCCGCAATTCCAGATTGTAAACTAATGCGGTTGCCGCAATCAATGCGTCCGACGCGCTCAACGAATGCGATAACGCAAAGCTGTGACCAATACGCATAGCAGTTTGCGCTATGCCTTCATTTAAATCAAAATGAATAAAGCCATTCAATAAACGTTTGATACTGAACAACTCGGCCCTATTTAAACAGCCGTTGTAAAGTTCGAGTACGATGACGGTGTTGACGGCAAAGTTACCTTTACCCGCACATTCAATAAATTCGATAGCTGCTTGCTTTCCTCTCAGATAATCGATGAGGATGTTTGTGTCCAGCAGAAGCATATCAGCATCTGAAATCGCGGCGGATTCTTCTTACATACGCTGCGGAATCGCCAACATGCGAAAAAGGCTTCACATTAGGATCATTGGCTAACTCCTCTTCTTCCGCAGTAAGCTCGTTGCATATCACGCGCCCATGAACTGCGGGGTCAAGGCGCACATAAGGAATAAGAGGTTCATTGAGTTGAAGCGCCTCCGACTCGTTAAGGTCAGGATACGACGTTTCCTTTGCTGCATCGGGGGAATTTTGAGCGAGGCTCTTTTGGGAAGATGTTTTCATAACAGTGTGAGTTTCGTTTTCACAAACTTATGCATTCCCTTTCGGTCTGAAAAGCATTTAAGCCGCCGTCTGATAATTGCTATTTCATCAACCGTATCAAAGCAATTTCTACAAGCAGGAAGAACAAAGCCGCATACAGGAAAAACTTCCAAAGGTTAGTTCCCATGTTTTGCTGTTGGAATGCAGTAGAGAATGCGTCATCGTCAATCCTATCGAAAACGTGCACGTTCTTCTTGCCCGAAAATGCGGCCCGGAGCTCATCGGGAGAATAGTATTGCAGTTTAGATTCGGCGTGGTTGTGGTTCAGGGCAATGATTTGCTCAGATTTGTTATCCAATACCAGTTCGAAGTAACCGGCCGCCAGATCTTCGCTGGCCTGGTCGCCTTGTGGGATTTCCAGTAGCAGCTGGTTTCCGGTGATGCGTTGCACGGGAATGATCTCGGTTTTGCCTCGTCTTAACTTATAAACCGAATTGGGTTTTGGCTTGTCGATAGGGAGGCTAATGGGGTTTTCATCGAATGTAAACGAGGTACGCTGCTGGCGTACACTCGATGCGGCGATTTTGTACATCACAGGCACAAAGATGGCATGCTGCGCTACATTACCGTTTTCCTGGTTCAACGGTGCGGCAAAAACGTACGTTCTTCCAGTGCCCGAGAGGATCTGGTTCAGATATGTCTGCCCATTACGCAACGTCAGTAGCTGCTGGCCCGCATTGGCCCAACTCCAAACCGGTAATGCGGTGGGCAGATTAAGGTTCATCTCCTGCCGCATCGATTCTTCAAAAACATCGCTAAAAAAAGGATTGTTTCGGTCGGGAACTGCCAGCGGAAGCGCAGCCTGCGCTTTTTCAGCTGTAATGCCATTAATACCCAATCTACTCAAAAAACTCGCATAGCCGTCCACAGCCGGAGTGGCGGGCGGGATTATCGCTAAACTACCTCCCTGTTGCACAAATTCCTGTAAATCCTGCGGCAATGTGCCAGAAAGCTGGGTGACGCCTTCCAAAACCACCAGATCCGAACTTTTGATCAGGCCCGGATCGACGTTTTGAGCACTATAATTTTGTAATGTAAAAAGACTGTCGTTGGCATACACATTCTCTATATAGTTACCTTCCGCTTTTTGCCCATATACATGCAGCACGCGGATCAGCGGCGAAGCATTCAGGACAAAATAGTAGTTGTTGTCAAAGGTTACCGGGAAATCGTCGAAGGTTATCTGGCCTTTTTTATAGCCTTTTCCTTTTAGGTTAAAGTTGAATTTGGCTGTCGCACTGCCATTGGCTGGAACATTTACCGACGCAGTGGATGCTTGCGTATTATCGAGGCTCAGCCTCAACACCACATTCCTCGCCTCGCGGCTGCCCGAATTGCTCACCTTGACAAAAAGAATATTGTTTTGAAGCTCCCGGATAAAAGGCGTGTTCAGCCAGGCCGAATCCACAAAAACGTTCTTTTCGGCCTCAGCCTGAACAGGTACCAGGAAAATCCGGTTAGTCGAATCGGCCTGAATTGCCGAAAGGTCACCGGCGGTACTTTTCTGAAAATCGGAGAACCAGAACAGTTGGTTCTTGCCCGATTGCGAATGACGGGCCATGAGGTTTTCCTGGCGTTTGTATACCTGTTCCAGGGTGCGGGGCATGCTCGCCAGGCCTATGGTAGTAAGGCGGTCGCGAAGCTTTTCGGCTGGGTAAAGGCCCTGTTCCTGGGCGGAGAAATCGTTGGTGACCAGTTGGAGCGAGGTCGCATTTTTGAACAACCCCAGCAAATCCCCAAGACGCCCTGTAGCAATGTCCAGATAGCGCTTATTGTTCAACTCGCTTTCCATGCTCATCGAATTGTCCAGATACAAACTGGTAATGCCCCGCCGGTCAACGGCCACGTTGCTTTCAGCAGGAATGAAGGGTTGGGAGAATGCAAATGCAAGACAGGCGATGGCCAGGATCCTGGCGGCCAGTACCAACCAGTGCTTAATCTGCCGGATCGACTTGGTTTGCGTTTCAACGGCCTTTAAAAAGGCTACATTGGTGAAATAGATCCTTTTCGTCCGCCTGAAATTGAAAATGTGGACGGCGATCGGAATCGATATGGCCAGCAAACCCCACAGGAAGGACGGGAAAAGGAAACTCATGTAAACGGGATATTATTTTGTTTGAGTGATCAGCTATCGAATATGCCTTCAAAAAGGCACTTTTCAAATGTTCAACGCAGTTAGTAAAGACAAATTACACCAATTTCTCATAACTACTTTTTATTTACAGACCTTTCTCATATCTCAGATGCTTTTTTCTAACTTTGCACTTCATTTTGCGCGGCCGTAATTCGTTCGGTGTCCGCTAAGAGAAAAGATTGTTAATTTAAACAGCGTTATGGCCAAAGTTTCGGTAAACAAACACCAGCCCGTCTATCAAATGCCTACGAACCCGGCTGCGGTTCGCACCAAGAAGTATGCCTTATCTACCCAAAAATACATATCACTGGCCATGCGTTATTTTTTCAAAACGCAGCTCAAATGGGGCCTTATCCCCCTGGCCCTTATCCTGATCAACGCGGTGATCAACCTGACGGGTGTGTATCCCAACCTGTGGATCTATATTACCGTTTTGGTGGCTGCGATCCTCTACGTTCTGTTCTGGCTGATCCAGTTCACAGGTATCACACAACTTGCGCAGTACAAGCCGATGTTCGAGAAGTTCTCTTACGAGATCGATAACCGGCAGATTATCATGAAGCTTAATCAGAAGGAAGGAAGCGTGATGAAATGGGAGCAGATTTTGGAAGGTTACAAAGACAAGGAGGCTTATGTACTGGTGATTTCAAAAGGACAATTCCTGTATTTGCCGTTTGCGATTTTTACCTCCGAGCACGATATCAAGGTTTTTGAGAGGATTTTGAAACAGAAAGAGGTATTGAAGGCCTGATCAAAAAGCCATTCTGTAAAAAACGCCCGGCTGGAAAGTCGGGCGTTTTTTATGGTTGGGCTCGTATTATTTAATACTGGCCTCGTGCTGTTGCTTGGTGAAATTCTTCTCTCCTGCTGTGACCGCGATCGCCAGGTGGTTGTTGAGTGGCGGAATCGGACAGTTATATCCGGTGCTATAAGCGCAATAGGGGTTATAAGCCTTATTGAAATCGATGACGCAGGTGCCGTCTTTTAAATCGCTGGTTTTCAGGTCCAGGTAGCGGCCGCCGCCGTAGGTTTCCGCACCATTGGTTTTATCCTTGAAAGGAATGAAAAGGTAATCTTTGTATTTTGCCAGCTGTTGGAGGCTGAGGCTGCGGTAAACGGTCAGTTTCTGCCTTCTTCCATTCACCTTGAATTTCAAAACCCCATACTTGACGTAAGTTTTGTTCATGCCGCTGTAAGTAGGCATTTCAAACGACTTGGCCTTCGCCTTTTCAAAACGCGCTTTGACGCGATAGCTCGAATCCGGTGTATAAAACTGCAAATAGGGCAGGTCTGCCGCTTTCAATGGCGAATTCTCCGAATGCAGGAACTCGTCTTTGTATTTTCTTCGGTACTGATCAGTCTCTTCGGTAAATGTTTGTGCTTGTGATCCAGACGCCGCGACCAAAATTGTAAAGAGTGTGCTTAAAACAATTTTCATAGTTAGTGGGAAAAAGAAAATCCGGTAATTTTTACCGGATTTTATAAAAATTATTCCAGAAACCCAAGTAATGGGGAACTTTCTTATTTATTTGGCTGAAATTTTCTTCACTTTCGACTCGTCGATGTTGAATGCCTTTACCACCGAATCGTAGCTATTCAAATCCACTTCGCCGTTCGTGCGTGACAGGAAATCGGAAGGGACTACTACCACACGGAATTCAAAGCCTCTTGTATGTTCGGTGCCTACGTTGGCCAGGTTCAAATTAGAGTCCAGAAAAAGCATCATGTCGTCGTCGGTACGGTCGAAATTATAAGTAATCAGTCCGTTGTTGACAAACGCCGTTTGTGGAAGAGGGCGATAGGCTTTCAGACTGCCGGCATCATTCCAATACACATATACAAGCACAGCGTCAGACGGCAACACTTCAATTTTTTGCTGGTCAAAATTGAGGGTGTAGGAATATTCGTTGGCAGCGGTGAAATCTACATTGATAATGTCGAAGGTGATTCCCAACACATCGCCTCCCTGCGGTCCGGGGTCGCCTTTCGGCCCGCGGCAGCTTTGGAACAATGCGACAATAGCGAGAAGCAGCAGGGGCAAGAATTTTCTGTTCATGACTTGTGAATTATAATTGAGAGATTTATTAAGAATTTGTGATTAGATGGTGATGCAATTATAAAGTTTAAATCTAAGTTGGGCATTAACTTCTGTTAACTAAAAATGCCATTCCAAACAGTGCAGAGGGCATACACTGGAACTGAGACCGCTAACACATTATTGTGTGTTTAATGATAAAATCATTTGCGTAGATATCGTTTCCGTGCTACTTTTCCTGAAACAACGCCTTTAAGATTCAACTAAAATTAACAGAAACAACGATGATTAACCGTAAAGCAACAGCCATTTGGAAAGGTACCGGTAAGGAAGGTACAGGTACGATCAGCACGCAAAGCACAGTCCTGGAAAATACCCAGTACTCTTTCAATACACGTTTCGCGGATGGCAAAGGGACAAATCCTGAGGAGCTCGTTGCAGCTGCACACGCCGGATGTTTTGCGATGAAACTGAGCTTCGAACTGAATGCGGCCGGTTTTACAGCCGATGAGCTGAACGCCACCGCCACTATTTCTCTGGATCCTGCAAAAGGCCAGATTGTCAAAAGTGCGATCGATTTGAAAGCGCAGGTGCCAGGGATCACCGCCGAGCAATTTGCCGAGGTGGCCGATAAAGCAAAAAAGGAATGCCCTATTTCCCAATTGCTTAATACTGAGATTACATTGAATGCTGAACTGTTATAGACAGACGAGCCGGTTTGTCGTGTCGCCAGGCACGGCGGACCGGTTTTAATCGATAAAAAGATCGCTGGCAATGCGGTCGGCAAAGAGCTTGCCGGCATCGGTGAGCAACAATATCCCCGACTCTTCCCTGATCCAGCCTTTGCGGGTCATTTTTTCCAATTCCTGCTGCTGTTCCAATGCAAATGCACCGTTTGACAGTACATGTAGCTTTTGCATTTCCACCCCCCAGATTGTGCGCAGGCCGGTAAGCAGGTACTCATTTGTCTGGTCGGCGCTGGTAAGCATTTCTGTTGTGGCCGGTATCCTTTCCTGTTGGATCGCTTCCAGGTATTTGGCGTTGTTTGAAACATTGTACTCGCGACTGGTGCCATCATACGAGTGCGCACTCGGGCCTACGCCCAGGTAGGGATGTTGTTTCCAATAAGAGCTGTTATGCCGGCTATAACGTCTGTCTCTGGCAAAATTAGAAATCTCGTACTGCTCATAACCGTGATCGCCAAGCGATTTGACCAGTATTTCAAATTGCTGCGCCGCATATTCTTCCTCAATAGGCTTGATTTTCTTCTTTTTTAACCAGCTTCCGAAAGCTGTTTGCGGCTCGATAGTAAGGCAATAGGCGGAAATGTGGGGCACACCGAGCGTAAATGCCTGGGAAAGATCCGCCAAAAGGACATTGTGGTTCTCCGAAGGAATGGCATAGATCAGGTCGATTGAAATGTTATCGATACCGGCCTTCTGCGCTAGTTTTACGCATTGCCCGGCTTGCAGTGCGCTGTGAGCCCGGTTCATAAACCGCAGGTGCGGCTCGTGGAAAGATTGTATACCGATGCTCAGCCGGTTAATGCCTGCTTTAAAAAACATCTGCAAGCTGGCCGCATCCAGATCATCGGGATTGGCTTCGAGACTGATTTCGGCGTCGGGCGCTACGCGGAAGTGCTTGTGAATAGTGCCGAGCAGCAAATGCAGCTCTGCTTCATCGAGCATTGAAGGCGTGCCGCCCCCGAAATAGATGGTTTCCATATCCCCGTCCGGCAGATAAGCTTTCCGCAATTCGATTTCCCGGGCTATTGCCTCCACGACGGCGCGTTTATTGGCTGTATGGGTGCTAAAATGGAAATCGCAATAATGGCAAGCCTGTTTGCAAAAGGGGATATGGATGTATAAATGCATTATTTATTTTGAATTTTTCTGCCACTCCCATCCGATCTTCACACCGGCCCAGAGGTTGTTTTTTGGAGCACTGTTGTAGTAGCGGTTGCCGAAAGCGTTGAGATCATAACCAAGGCTGTAAATACCCGCATTGACCTTCTCAGCAGAAGCCGAAAGCTCGCTATAAAAATGAGTCCCCCAGCTTTTCTTCCAGCTCACACGCGCTGTCCATTGGTTGTAGGCGGTGTTTTTGACCGTGTTAGCGTCGTTCAGATAGAATGAGTCACCATGCTGATAAGTCAGGAATGCGGAAATGCCGTATTTAAGCAGCACATCAACACCTGTTGACTGGGAAAAACGCGGAATGCCCGGAATGAGTTTCCCGCTCAGGTCGGCATCGGCTTGCTGGAACTCCTGGTAGGTGTATTTGGTGTAGGTGCCCGTGTTCCAAAGTTTGAGCATAACCGGCAGTTTGGGGTTCGATAGTATGTCCCAGCTGATGTTCCATTCCACGCCATTCTGCTTTGTTTTGCCCGCATTTACAAAGTACTCAGCACCAGCTTCGTCCAGACGCCTCACGATTGCATTGCGGAGACCGAAATGGTATAGACTGATTTCTCCTGAAATGACTTTGCCCGCTTTCCGGATACCGATTTCGGTATTGTTACCTTTTTCCGCTTCCAGGTCTTTCCGGAAACCGCCCGCCGACGGCCGTACTTCCTGCAAGGTAGGAGGGGAGAAGCCGCCGCTGTACGAAGCAGTCACCGACCAGTTGCCGGCAATTACCTTGTTAGCAGCAAAACGCGGGATGACAATGCCGTCGAAGGTCTTTTGGTCTTCATTGAATGGCAGTGGGAAATATCGTTCGTATTGGTATTTGGAGGTGTTATAACTTAAACCGGCACTTAACGTAAGGTCAGTGAGCAGTGTCGCCTCGAGCTGGCTGAATACCGACAGGTTCGCCGTGCGGATATCTTCGGCGGTCTGCTGCTTGTCGGCAATACCGCCTTTGTTGTCATAATTGCGCTGTGCTGATTTGCCGTATTGCCATTCGAAGCCACTGGTCCAGTTGGTTTTTACATTTCCCCATTCGGATTTGTTTTGCCAGATATTCCGACCACCGATGCCATTTTCATCGCGTTTTTCAAAGTTGGAAATAAATGGGTTCGCAAAATCGGTGAATGTCAGGTACAATGCAGTGGACTGCGTCCAGCTATCCGATAAAGGAAGCACAAAGTTTCCGCCGAGCATTGCCAGTCGGGTGTAAATGGCCGCTTTTTGTGCCTCACTTCCCGGAACCGTTGGTGTGGACTGGCGGGCTAGTTTTGGATTCGTTTGGTATTGGGCCAGGTTAATGCCACCCGGTGTTTGGTAAAAGAGGTCGGAATACATTCCCAGTAAGGACAATGTACCCTTTTCGCCGATGCTTGAATTGGAAGTAAATCGTATCGCGTCCCTTACCATACCACTGTGATCGCGGTATCCGTCCTGCTGGCTGTGGCCATATTGGATGGACATATCGCCTACCTGAACCGTTGAGTTGCGGCTCTGGAACCCATATTTGCCAAAGCTTACACTTTGCTCTACCCGGTTCTGAAATTCATTGTCGGGACGGCTCTGCATGAGTACCACGCCGCCGGTGCCCGCACCGTAAATACTGCTACCTGGCCCTTTAATGACCTCCATGCTTTGAATAGCACCAAAATCCACTGAGTTTAAAGGCGTATTGCCACTTGCATCCGTGAAGGGAATGCCGTTCCAATAGAACTTCACATTTCGCACGCCAAAAGGGGACCGGATAAGGCTTCCCCGCACCGAAAATCGGTAGCTGCCAGGCGAACGCTCCTCCATGCGCACGCCCGGGATGGTGTTGACAGCATTGGCCCAGGTGTAATTGGAAAAGCGGCCGAGCGATCGCGGCGTTAGCACTCCCACCGTTGCAGTGGTCGAAAGCGGGTCTTTGTCCGACTCGAATGCATGGACAGTGATCTCGCGTAGATCACGCGCTTGTAGTGAGTCGCTTTGGGCAAATGCCCCGGAGTGATTGAAAATGATGAAGGCGGCAAAGAGGCCAATAATAGAGATTTTGAGCATAAGGTTTAGGGGGTATATCAATAAAATACAAATCTGATCATAAAAGCCAACAGTTTCAATAGTGCTATTGCTTGCTTAACCGGGCGGTTTGATGCGAAGTTCAACGACTTCTTGCCGTCTGAGAACATTTTTCTACAAAAAGCGGGCCTGAAACCGGTCTTAGCAGTGGTAAGATTTTTGTTCTATAACCGATAAGTGCACAATTACTGAAACCAACTTTAATCTTAAAAAACATGAAAAAGATCACCTGGATTGTTGCTTCCATGCTCTTGGTCGGCTCATTATCATTGACCAGCTGCTCAGAAAAAACCAAAGATTCGGCTAACGAGACGGTTGAGGAAGCCAAAAGCGATATGGATGAAAATGTGGCCGATGCCAAAGCCGACATCAAAGAAGCAGGGCAGGATTTTGAAGCCAAAGTGAAAGAGGATAAGGACGAATTGAAAAAGGATATTGATGAGGCTATCGGCAAGTTAGACCGCAAGATAGAGGAAGCCGACAACAAAATGGATAAGGCTGCCGACAAGGAAAAAGCCAAATGGCGAGAACGTAAAAGGGAGCTGAATGCAGAGAAAGAAGAACTGCAAGCTTCTTTGAAGAAGGCCCAAAATGAAACCGCCGACAAATGGGACGAATTCAAGGCCAATACCAAGGAAAAAATCGCCAAAGCAAAGGCCGATCTGAACGACTAACAATTTAGTGAGGGTTATAGGATAAAAAAATGCTCCGGGCAATCCGGAGCATTTTTTTTATCTGACTGGTAAGTGGATTTCTGTCATCATACATCGGGCTGAGCCGCCACCATTCCCTTCTATTACGGCAAGGTCGATGTGAAGCAAACGTGCATAATCGTCAAGCCGGTCTTTTTGCCGTGCAGTCAGAGATTCGTAGGCCTGCGTAGACATGACCAGGAATTTATCGGCTTTGCTACTTTTCACCATCAGCATATTGCCTGCGAAGTGCCGCATCTGTTCCAGCGATATTTCGATTACATCCTTGTGGGTTTCTTCCAGAACCGATCTTACCATCAACCTCTCATCGGGGTCTTTAATCGCTTCCAGGCACACCACGGCGAAAATATCACCGATGCACATCAGCACATTGGTATGGTAAATAGGTTTGCCGTGCTCATCAGAGGCGGAAAATACGATGGTTTCGTATCCTAGTGCATCTGCAAATGCGTCGAGCACTTCTCTGTGTGTGCGTGGCGAAAGGCAGGCGTAGGCAATCTTGTAACGCCGGTCGAAAACCATGCTTCCTGTGCCTTCGAGGAATTTGCCTTCTTCTTCAAAATGGGTCAGGTCAATGATTTCTTCTACTTTGAAATTGCCTCCAAGTGCATCGATAATGTCACGACGGCGTTCCAGGCGGCGGTTTTCAGCCATCATCGGGTATAGTACCACCTTGCCGCTCTGGTGAAATGAAACCCAATTATTGGAAAAAACGGCATCCGGGCGGTCAACATCGTCGGTGTCGTCGAAAATATGCAGTTCCAGACCGGCTTTTTCGAGCTGGTCGATCATCATGTCAAACTCTTCGCGGGCCGTTTGCTGGGCCGTGTCCCTGGTCTGCTGCGCGAACGATTCCTGTTGGAACTCGTTGCTTTCGGCGGTTTGCTCGTTGAAACTGAACCGTACCGGCCTGATCATCATGATCCGGGCCGTCGACTGCGGCTGATTTTGGACGGATGAAGTGATAACGCGCATAGGAGTTTTCGTGAAGGTTGATAATCAGCGTTGGAAATGATAAACATACCAATGCCCTCATGCAATTTACGATTCAAACAGGTCGATTACAACATTAATATTCCGGCAGTGGCTACCCCCTAAGCAGCGGCATGCTCATGCAATGGGAGCCGCCCCGGGCGCGGGATAGTTCGGCAGACGGCAGTGTAATGAATGTATCGGTAAGGTCTTGGGGCGATAATTCGTTGTGTTCGAATTTTTCGAGCAGTCCTTTGGCACTGATCACTTTGAAACCTTCCTTTTTAAATGCCTCAATGGTTTTGTCGTTACGATCATAGCCTATCACCACGCCGTCGCGCAATGCGAGCAGGTTACAGGAGTCGGTCCACTGCTCGCGCTCGCCGTAAGGGAATTCATTGCCGCCCGAGTAAATAAAGCGTACAGGAGCGGTAACCCCCAGGTCGTCGCGGCTAATTTGCGTCAGCAGGTCTTCCAGGTTCTCTATCTCACGAGGCTGCTGCTCTTTCCCTTTCTCAAATTGCAGTATCTTAAATTCCTTGTTTGCATCGGCAGGAGCAAAGAAATGCAGCACATCTTTCTTTTTGGCCTCGTCTCCTACACGGGCCAATGCGCTCAGCAGCACCCACGCGTCCTTTTTAACCTGCGTAAAAATGGTGTCAATGTGCATGTAATCCCGTTTTTTAGGGATTTTGATAATGGTAATTTTTGCAACTACATCTTTATCAAACAATATTTTCATCGCTTGCTGTGCCGCGTAAATGGAGGTGCGTTCGCTGCAACCGATCAGCAAATGATGCGGGGCGACCATCATCACATCGCCGCCTTCCAGGGTGCAGCGGTGGTAGTCACTGGCCTTTTCATCGTCCGGTAGCAGGAAATGCCGTTCATTTTCTGGTATTTCAATGATGTTGCCTTTGATATCGGCAAACATCGGGTGATAAAAGAATACAAACTGGGCCAGGATCGATTCCCGTGTCCGCGCAGTTTTCGCTGGCTTGTTGAGCAGGATATGATTATTGATCACAATGCCGATGTCACGCATGAAGATCAAATTAGGCAGCGGCGCGAAAAGCATCCGCTTGTCAGAACAGGAGCCTGAAATGAAAATATCGGCCAGTTCGTGGGCATCATAACCATTGAGCTCCTCCTGAATGTGGTAAGAGCAGCGCTCAATGCCGCAAATGGCGGCCGTTAGCTTGGTACGGGTGCTTTTATCTTCCAGGATTTCCCCCAAAAGCCGCTGGAAGTCGACCACGCGGTCGGAGTTGAAGTAGTTTTCATGGCCCGGGATGAAAAAAGAGCGGCTCAGATCGTCGTTGATTGCCGCCAGCTTGCCTTTGATTTTATCAGGATCCAGAAAATACAGGAGCAGTTTTACATAGTAGTCATATTCCTTCCTGCGCATGGTGTCCAGGTGGACAATGTCTTCGAAAAGCCAGTCCTGCGCCTTGCTGGGTACCACCTTGCCCAGGCCGCGGTCGGGGCTGTGGATGAGAAGCCTTTTAAGTGTAGTGGTTTCCGACGAAACCATAATGGAGCGTCCGGACGCCTGGTCAATAGCCATAAATGAAGTGTTTGGAACGTTGGGGCACAAAGTAAATGTTTCTCATGGAATTAAAAACCGGCCCTTCTTCAACCCGTTTATTCTGTGGCTGTTCAAGGGATAAATATCTCAATCGCGGGAACATCCTGCCACTTAAAAAGGTTGTATAAAAAGAGTGGCCCGCCGTTTAAGACATTGACGCTCATTTTCATTTACGCCGAATGCGTGTTACTTTTGCGGGAAATTACCACGAACTATCTTTTAAGTATAAATCAGTTATGCTCTCTATTAATGACTTGCGTGCCTCCATTGAAGGTAAGGAAATATTAAAAGGCATCAACCTGGAAGTCAAGCCGGGTGAAGTGCATGCAATTATGGGGCCTAATGGATCCGGTAAAAGCACTTTGGCTTCGGTGTTGGCAGGAAGGGAAGAGTACGAGGTTACTGGTGGAAACGTAGTATTTGACGGAAAAGACATCCTTGAACTCGCTCCTGAAGAAAGGGCTGCGGAAGGGATTTTCCTTGCATTCCAATATCCTGTTGAAATCCCGGGTGTTACCACGATCAACTTTTTGAAAACGGCGGTTAACGAAATCCGTAAATATAGAGGCGAAGTGCCGCTGGATGCTGCGCAATTCCTTAAAATGGTGCGCGAAAAGGCTAAGTTGGTCAGTATGAACGACTCCTTGCTCAAACGCGCACTGAACGAAGGCTTTTCCGGTGGTGAGAAAAAGCGTAATGAGATATTCCAGATGGCCGTACTCGAACCTAAACTGGCGATTCTGGATGAAACCGATTCAGGTTTGGACATCGATGCACTTCGCATCGTAGCTGAGGGTGTCAATTCGCTTCGTTCTCCTGAGCGCGCTACTATTGTGGTAACCCACTACCAGCGCCTGCTGGATTACATCGTTCCTGATTACGTACACGTTTTGTACAAAGGAAGAATCGTGAAATCCGGTCCGAAAGAACTTGCATTTGAATTGGAAGAAAAAGGTTACGACTGGATTAAAGCGGAAGTTGAAGCGGTAGGTTAAGAAAAGGCACATTGTCCCATTAAAACTTAACCTAACAAGCACCATACCCAGATATCAATGAGTACCGAAACAATAGATTTAAAAACCAGGCTGATCACGGATTTTTACGCCCGTGAAGCGGTACTGAATGGTGAGGCATCTTCGGAGTACCACCAGAAAAAACGCGAAGGCCTGGCCCGTTTTGAAAAATTAGGCTTCCCGACCATCCGGCACGAGGAATGGAAATATAGTAATGTAAAAGACCTGATCAGTGTTTCTTACGATTTCAATGCCGAGAGCTCCATCGGCCTTGCGGAGCTGGAAGATCTGAAAGTGCCGGCACAGGAAGCGAATATCCTGTATTTCGTTAACGGTCGTTATAATGCGGGCCTTTCGACGATCATTTCGCCGGTTGAAAAGATTACCATCAGCTCATTGGCAGAAGCTTATAAGAATGATCCTGCCAGAGTTTCTTCTTATTTCAACGAGCTCACCAAAGATGCGGACGATGCATTCACGGCATTGAACACTGCATTTACACAGGACGGGGTTTTTATCCATATTCCTGATAATCAGCAAGTCGAGCATCCGATTATCCTGCGTTTCGTAAGCGATGCCCGCGAGCAGAATGTAGGCAGCCAACCCCGGAATATTATTTCAGTGGGTAAAAATTCGCATGTGAAACTGGCCGAGGCGTTCCGGACGCTGGGTGAACAGCGATCGTTTACAAATGTGGTAACCGAAATCCACGTGGCTGAGGAAGCGAACGTGCAATATTATAAGGTGCAAAATGAGAGCGACAATGCCTACCACGTCGGGACTACCCAGGTGCGTATGCTCGACCGCTCCCATTTTTATGCGGGAACAGTAACGCTGAATGGTAAATTCACCCGTAACAACCTGAACATCGTGCTCGACGGCGAACGCTGCGACGCGCATATGTACGGGCTATATTTCCCGGACGGCTCGCAGCATGTTGATAACCATACGGTTGCCGATCACCAGAAGCCGAATTCAGAAAGTAACGAATTATATAAGGGTATTTTACGGGACAAATCGAAAGGTGTGTTCAACGGAAAGATTTTCGTTCGTCCCGACGCCCAAAAAACAAATGCATTCCAGTCCTGCAAGAATATCGTTCTCTCGCCCGACGCGACGATGAACACCAAGCCGCAGCTGGAAATTTACGCCGATGATGTGAAGTGCTCGCACGGGACAACTACCGGTCAAATCGACGAGGAAGCCTTGTTTTATATGCGCTCACGCGGGATTTCACGGCCGGAAGCGATGTCATTGCTGATGTTCGCATTTTGCGCCGACGTGGTTTCACAGATCAAGATCGACTCGGTTCGTGACTATCTCGAAAACGTGATCACCCAGAAGCTTGCTTCAAAATAGCATTTACGGATTTTTTGATCCGAATCAATACATTTCCTGGTACCCAACCGCCATTTTTGGGGTTGGGTATTTTTCTTAAATGACGAACCAAATGAGCCACAATCTCAATATCGCATCCATCCGAAGCGACTTCCCGATCTTAAATGAAGTCGTCAATGGCAAACAACTCGTCTATTTCGATAATGCCGCAACAACCCAGAAGCCACGGCTCGTGTTAGATGCGCTTTCGGGTTATTACGAGCATTACAATGCCAATATCCACCGGGGAATTCACCATCTGGCAGAGAAGGCTACTTCCGCTTTCGAACAATCCAGGAAGCGCTTGCAGGCTTTTTTAAATGCGGAGCATTCAGAAGAAATCATATTTACCTACGGAACAACCGATGGCATCAATTTGGTCGCATCCGCATACGGCCGTAAATTTCTCAAAGAGGGCGATGAGGTGATCATTTCCACCATGGAGCACCATTCGAACATCGTTCCCTGGCAAATGCTTTGCGAAGAAAAAGGCTGCATCCTGAAAGTGATTCCGATCAACGACGAGGGCGAATTGTTGATGGACGAATATGAAAAGCTGCTGACCGAAAAAACCAAATTTGTATCGGTCGTGCACGTTTCCAATGCGTTGGGCACCATTAATCCGATCAAGGAAATCATACAGAAAGCCCACGCGGTAGGCGCGAAAGTCCTCATCGACGGCGCTCAGGCCAGCTCACACATTGAAATAGACGTACAAGACCTGGATTGCGACTTTTATTCTCTTTCACTACACAAAATATACGGTCCCACCGGAATGGGTATCCTTTACGGCAAGCGTGACTTGCTGAATGCGATGCCGCCCTACCGCGGCGGCGGGGAGATGATCAAGGAGGTTACTTTCGCCAAAACGACCTATAATGAGCTGCCGTATAAGTTTGAAGCCGGCACGCCTAATATTGCCGATGTGGTTGCAGCGAAATATGCGCTGGATTATGTCGATGCCTTGGGCAAACCGCAGATCGCGGCTCATGAAAACGAGCTGTTAAAATACGCGACAAACGCGGTTTCTGAGATCGAAGGATTGCGCATTATCGGCCAGGCCAAGGAGAAAGTGAGTGTTTTGTCATTTGTGATCGACGGCATTCACCACCAGGATATCGGCGTTTTGCTCGATCAGCAAGGCATTGCCGTTCGCACGGGTCACCATTGCACCCAGCCGCTGATGAACCGCTTTAATATTACTGGAACCTCGCGGGCCTCATTTGCTGTTTACAACACAATAGAAGAAATCGACCGGTTGATACAGGGGCTGCATAAGGTAAGGAAGATGTTGGGATAATTTTTTAAATTACTGGCATTGTTTCATTTTAAACTATGTGCACATTATGGAGGACAATTTGCAGCAAGCTCGCAGGTACCTCAACGATGCCAGGGAAATACTCAGGGATAAAGCCAAAAAGGAAGACGGCTTTTATCAGGATAGAAAATATGTCAAGCTAGCCGGTCATGCAGCGTATACGGGTGTCCTTGTTGCATTGGACAATCTTTTTGATAGACAAACAAAGGGTAGAAAGAGTGTCGAATGGTACCAGGAGCAACTTGGCAAGCTGGATAGGAAAGCGCTGCACTCATTTAATGCAGCATATGACACTTTACACCTTGCAATGAGTGATGATGGCAACCCTATCAGCGGACGTTTCTTCGGCCGGCTTAAAATTAGCGGATGGGATCGTCAACTGGGTTGAATCCCGAAAAGCCGCAGCGTAAACAGAATTTTACAAATGACCATAAACGAAATACAGGACGAACTAATTTCGGATTTTGAATTGTTTGATGATTGGGAAAGCAAGTACGAGTTCATTATCGATCTTGGAAAGCAGTTCCCGCCATTGGAAGAACAATACAAGACCGAGGATAATATTATCAAGGGATGCCAGTCGAGGGTGTGGCTGAATGCTTACATGGATGGCGATCTTCTGAAATTCGAGGCCGATAGTGACGCAATTATCGTACGTGGACTCGTGAGTATGCTCGTGAAAGTGCTTTCAGGGCATACGCCGGAACAGATTGCGAAATCCGACCTCTATTTTATGGAACGGATTGGTCTGCACCAGCATTTGGCACAAACCCGGTCTAACGGACTGGCGGCGATGTTGAAACAAATGAAAGCGTACGGCTTTGCCTTCCAGGCCAAATCAGTAAATGCATAACAAATAATAAGACTTGCGATGTCAGAGTCAGAATTGAAAGAAGAAGTTATCAGGGCCATTAAAACGGTTTACGACCCGGAAATCCCGGTTGACGTCTACGAGCTTGGATTGATCTACGATTTGAAAGTGTTTCCAATCAACAACGTATTTGTGTCGATGACGCTCACCTCGCCTTCTTGTCCATCGGCAGGAACGCTGCCGGGCGAAGTGGAGCAAAAAATCAGGGAAGTGGAAGGCGTCAATGATGTAAGCGTAGAGCTGACCTTCGATCCGCCCTATACAACAGAAATGATGTCCGAAGAAGCAAAGCTAGAACTCGGGTTCATGTAAAATAGTAAAAACAACTTTTAAACATTAGAATATATGTATCCACCACAATTAGTGGCCCCAATGAAAGCCGAACTGTTAAGCGTTGGTTTTCAGGATCTGACAAGCGCTCAGGAAGTAGATAACTTCATGCAAAATACCAAAGGAACTGCTTTGGTGGTGATCAATTCGGTATGTGGCTGTGCGGCAGGTGCTGCGCGTCCAGGCGTGAGAGCGGCGCTGGCCAACAGCGAAGTGAAGCCTGACCATCTGGCAACTGTGTTTGCAGGCGCCGACCTGGAAGCTACCGCTAAAATGCGCGAGTATACATTGCCTTATCCTCCCTCTTCACCGGCGGTAGCGCTGTTTAAAGACGGAGAGTTGATCCACTTCGTTGAGCGTCATCACATTGAAGGCCGTTCGGCTCAGATGATCGCTGAACATTTGAAAATGGCTTTCGAAGAATTTTGCGCAGAAGAAGCGTAATTCGATACTGATTAGTGATTTTGACGGCTACTTTCGATTACATTTGAAAGTAGCCGTCCGTTTTAATACCTGCCAATATGCGAGGACACCGTTTCACCCAATACACGCCGCCCGAGCAAGGGGCGAATAGTAAGTTCGACCAGCTTTTTGATATTTTTCAACAGTTGCTGCTGATGACATCCGGTGACGTCTCGGAGGCGATGTCGTGGCTGAGCCAGCTCGATCGTCAATACAATCTCACCAATGACTCTTATGGAATCGGGGATTTCTTCGATGATTTAAAAAAGAAAGGTTATGTGACCGAGGAGAAGCAGGAGGGAGAAAGCAGGCTTGTTATGACGCCGAAAGCCGAGAAAAGCATTCGCAAAAGCGCATTGGACGAAATTTTCGGTAAACTGAAAAGATCAAAAACCGGTGGTAACCATCACACGCCTCACATGGGTGCAGGTGATGAGCTCACGAGCGATATTCGCGACTTTCAGTTTGGCGATACGCTTGATCAGATCTCGATGACCGAGTCGATCAAAAACGCGCAGGTCAATCACGGCATAGGCGATTTTATGCTGATGGAAAAAGACCTGGAAGTAGTCGAGCGCGAGCAAAAAACGACGACGGCGACCGTGGTAATGATCGATATCAGCCATTCGATGATACTTTATGGAGAGGACCGCATTACGCCGGCCAAGAAAGTAGCATTGGCATTGGCGGAGCTGATCCGCACCAAATACCCAAAGGACTCACTCGATATCATCGTTTTTGGCAATGATGCGTGGCAGATCCAGTTGAAAGATTTGCCTTATCTGGAAGTAGGGCCTTACCACACCAACACGGTGGCCGGTTTGGAGCTTGCCATGGACATTCTGCGCCGCAAAAAAACGCGTAACAAGCAGATCTTCATGATCACAGACGGTAAACCGACGTGCTTGAAAGAAGGGATACGTTATTATAAAAACAGTTTCGGCCTTGACCGCAAGATCATCAACAAGACGTTGACATTAGCCGCACAATGCCGCAGGCTGGATATCCCGGTGACGACATTCATGATCGCTACCGACCCTTATTTGAAACAATTTGTGCAGAATTTCACTCAGGTCAACAACGGCCGTGCTTATTACAGCAATTTGCAGGGGCTGGGAGGATTTGTACTTGAAGATTTTCAACGTAACAGAAGAAAGAACGTCAAGTAATGCTTGACGTTCTTTCAAACTGAACTACTTTTTACCTACTGAAATCATATTGGCAAACAACCGGTAAGCACCGGTAACGCCGGCCGGCAGCTCGCGGAAAAACGACAGCCCGGTGTAGATGTAATGTCCCTTGCCATATTGCGCATACAGCGTGCTGCCATCCTTCGCACTTTCGTCCTTGTCATTGGCGGAAAATAGCGCCTGGTAGTTTTTCTTATCCCAGTCCTGGGCGAAATACAGCCCGCGCTCCTGGATCCAGCCTTCAAAATCTTTTTGAGTAATCTTGTTTGGGTAGTTCAAAATCGGGTTCTCCGGTTGTAGAAAATGCATTTCCGCATCTTCTTCGGTGACTCTCTCACGGCCTAGTTCAATATTGAACGGGCCGATCTGCTTCACTTTCTGGCCACCTGGAATGGTGTATTGCACCACCATTGTACCGCCGTTTTTGACGTAATCCATCAGTTTTGCCTGATAATTGTTCAGGTATGCCTCCGTATTGTAAGCACGCACACCCACGACGATCGCGTCGTATACATTCAGGTCTTTGGCCAGGCCTGCTTCATTGAGCATGGTCACCTGGCAATCCATTTGCCGCAGGGCCATAGGGACATCGTCGCCGGCACCGGCAATGTAGCCGATGTTTTTAGCTGTGGTTTTTACATCGATCTTCGCCAGCTTGGCTGCCGATTCCGGGAAAAGCGTTTGGCTTGGAATGTGCTGGTAGGCAATGGTTTTGACCGCTTTGTCATAGGATTTGCCATCTACGACAGCCACGGCTTTGATGACCGCCTCCTGATTTCCGGCAGGTGGCGTAATGATAAATGAGAAATATTGCTGCTGGTATTTGTTGGCCAGATTGAACTCCGCCGATTCCGGAACAGACTTCCAGCCCGCGGGAATTTCGGGTTTCAAAGTGCCTTTTACATTGTTACGCTGCGCTTCTACGACGATATTCACCGTTTTCGCATCCATGGAAGGAAAAATAAAAACCGGCTCGGTTATATTTGTCGTCACAAGCGGCCGGATTTCGAACGGCCGGTAAATTTCTCCTTCCGCCGGATCGACGGATTTGTAAATCCAAGGTCTTTCAAATACAAACTCCTGCCCACCGATTTCGAACTTGTAGCTGGTTTTCGTCTCCGGGCGATTTTCAGGGTAACCAATATCCTGCTGGTTATCAATCTGGAAAATGCCGCGTTCAATTGGTTTTTCGAGCCAGTAGGGCTGGGTAGTTTTCAATGATGCGGGTAGCAATGCTTTTTTCGGGAACGCATTCATTTCATTTGCATTCAATGCGAGGTTCAAGACACTGTCGGCAGATTTGCCCGTCCAATGTAGCGAAACAAGCTTTACGGGATAATCCGAGCGTTTGACAATGCCTATGCTGATCCGCGCTTCGTCGCCTGCAACGCCCGAAAAATCGTTGGGATTGGTCTCAAACCACAGCCCGGCGCATTGCTGGATCAGATCCTTAATTTCTTCCTTTTTGGCTTTGATATAGATGTTAGCCGAATCCAGCTTGTTCAGTTCTGCATTGATTTTGAGCAAATCGGGAATGGATGCGGATGGCTTGTTTACCGAATAATTTTTAATGGCCGCTGCAATGAGTGCCTGAGCCTTTTCGCCGCCCTTCACCCGTTTCCAGCTCACATCGATGCCATCGAAAAGGTTCTTTTCAGCTGGTGTACCCACTTTATGTAGGAAAAAATCAATGCGATCGCCACGCTGCGGGGCGCTTCCGAAGCCCTGGCTACGGTGCTGGCTGCGGCTCGATGCTGCAATTTCGGTGTAGGACTTTCCGAGTACCGGATTATAGCCTCCGATTCCAATGGAAATGAATGGATTCTTCTCTTCGCTGGGTGCTTTGTTGGTGAAACCGGGTGTGAATGTGTTCCAGACGAGGCGTTTTGTTTGCCAGATTTTAACAAATTTGAGCTGGTCCGGATATGCTTTCGGATCGGCGGCGAGGGTAAAACCCTCTTCTGCCAGGTAAGCGGAAGTCTGATGATGGCCGTGGCCGGCACGCGGGTCGGGCGGGAAGCGGGTAATGATCACATCGGGCTGGAATTTGCGGATCATCCAGACCACATCACCCAGCACTTTATCGCGGTCCCAAAAGTGGAGCGTTTCGTCCCGCGTTTTGGAAAACCCAAAGTCATAAGCCCTTGAAAAGAACTGCTGGGCACCATCAATGCGGCGTGCAGCGAGTAGCTCCTGGGTGCGGATGACACCGATATTGTAACCTTGTTCGGCGCCGATCAGGTTCTGGCCGCCGTCGCCGCGGGTAAGCGAGAGGTAGCCGGTGCGCACGAGCTGGTCCTTGGATAAATAGGAGAGCATCAGCGTGTTTTCATCGTCGGGGTGGGCGGCAATGTAAAGTACCGAGCCCAAAACGTTGAGTTTTTTGATGTTCTGAAAGATTTCACTTGAAGAAAGGGCGGGAGTCTGTGCGAAAAGCCGGGAAGCGGCCAACAGCAGAACGAGCGTAAAAAAAATATGCATAAGGGGTTAAGGCGGTTGATTATGGGCTGGTTAGAGGGTCCAGGTCAGTACGTAATCCTCAAATGTATCAAATTGGATCGGTACGGTTTGCTGGCGATTGTTTGTTTGGAGGTTAACTTCAAAATGGCCGTTTTGGTTGCCTGAAAACGGCTTTATCGTAATATGTTTTTTCAAATCAATGGACGCGTCGCCCGCATATTTGAAAACCGATTCTTTTGCCGACCAGATCAGGTGCATTTGCACATTGTCTTTTAGGTCAGCCCATTGCATTTCATCTTCATTCAAAAAATAGAAAGAACCCTGTGAAATGGAAGGCTTCATCTGCTGAATATCAACTCCCACAGGCTTGCGCTCGCTCAGGTACACACATACATATTCGCCCGAATGCGACATTGAAATCTGCTGATCATGGCCCGAAAGATGGGGCTTGCGTTCGGCATCGTAGCCGATGAGCGCATTGTCTCCCACCATTTCTTTTAATAACACCCTGCAAGCCAGCCATTCCTGCCTTCGCTTTTCTTTGGGAATGGCTTGTAATTTCTCCATTTCGGAAGCAGGCAACGCTAGCATTCCGAGCAACTGCTGCCAGGGTTCGCTCATGCACCAAAGCCCCAATTGTGCTACCGGTGAAATGCTTTTTATAGAAACGATGCCCATTTATTGCTAATTTTGGTAACTGATCAGTCGCATTACCCACGCGGCTGTTTGCTGATTTTTATGTGGCCTAAAAACAAAGTACTGCGTTCGGCGCTCAAAGCTTTCCTGATTTTCTTGCTGGTCCTCGGTGTAATCCTTGGACTATTCCTATGGCGGATAAGGATTCCCGCCCCGGAGATTGAAAGTACTAAAACCGTTGAAAGTTACAAACGGATTAAGGTAGGGGAGAACCATTACGCAGTTGGTAATAACTGGTTGCGGAAGAACAAACACGGTATTTGGGAAATGTATCTGGAAGGCTCGCCCTACGAACGCGGGTTGGTTTACGGCATGCTGGCCAAAGAGCTGATGGAAAAGCAGGAGGTGCATTTTGTAGGGCAAATCAGGGAAATGATCCCGAGCGCTGGCGCTCTTCAAATGTTAAAGGGATTTGTAGGCTGGTTCAACCGCGATATTTACAAATACATTCCCGAGGAAAATCAGCAGGAAATTTACGGCGTTTCCCAATCTTTTTCGGATGAATTCGATTACATCGGCCCCAAATATTATCGCATTCTCAACTACCATGCCGCTCACGACATTGGGCATGCGCTGGTGGATCTGAATATGGTCGGCTGTACTTCGTTTGCCGTCAATCATGGACTAACCAAAGATTCTACGCTGCTTATCGCCCGCAATTTCGACTTTTACATGGGCGATGCATTCGCCGAGGACAAGCTCATCGTGTTCATGAATCCCGACAAAGGCTACAAATTTGCATCCTATGCGTGGGCGGGACTTACCGGCGTGGTATCGGGGATGAACGAAAAAGGCATTACCGTCACATTGAATGCCTCAAAATCGGATTTGCCATTCTCTGCCAAAGAGCCCATCTCGATTCTGGCGCGGGAAATCCTGCAATATGCCGGTACCATTGAGGAAGCGCGGAAAATCGCTGCAAAAAGCGAAACTTTCGTTTCCGAATCACTGCTGATCGGCTCGGCGGCGGACGATAAGGCTGTGATCATAGAAAAATCGCCGAAGAAAATGGACGTGTACGATTCGGGTAAAGATTACCTGGTTTGCGCCAACCATTACCAGAGCAATGCATTCGTGAAGGACTCGGTCAATATCGAAAATATCAAGGAAACCGATTCCAAGGCCCGTTTCGACCGTATGACCCAGCTCATGGGGCGTTCCTATCCGATGGGTGTGGATCAGGCGGCGGGTATATTGCGCGACCAGAAAGGGGTCGACGACAAGTTTATCGGTTACGGCAATTCAAAACTGCTCAACCAGCTCATCGCGCATCATGGTATTTTGTTTAAACCAGCCAAAAAAGAATTCTGGATTTCGGCTCCGCCTTATCAGTTGGGGGAGTTTGTAGGGTATGATCTGAGTAATGTTTTTACAACAAAAGGGCATTTTGATTCTTTCGATTCGCTCGATATTGATCCCGATCCATTTCTCAAATCTGCCGATTACAAAAAGTTTGAGGCATTTAAAGCAGTGAAACAGAAAATCACCAAATATATGATGCTCGATGCGCCGCTTTCGCTGACTACGCAGGAGGAGAAAGCATTTGTCGCCAACAACGCGGAAAGCTATCTTCCATATTTCTTTCTGGGGCAGTATCATCAGAAAAAAGGTGATTTCAACAAAGCGATCGGCTATTATGAGCAGGCCCTCAAACACGAGCTGCCTTCTCTGAATGAGGAAAAATCCATCCGCGGGAACATAGCCGAATGTAGAGGAAAGAAAATAGTGAACGTTGCAGATAACTAGCTTTTCCATACTAATATAATTGCCATGAGAGCCGAAACACAGCAACCCGCGTTGCAGCAGCTATTATTGCACGTTTCCAACTATTCCAATTACTATAAGCGGGTTTTTCGCGAGCATAACATCAACGTCGATGCAATCAAGTCCGTCTCCGACCTTGCGCGATTACCATTTACGACCAAAGACGATCTCGCCCGATACAACGACGATTTCCTATGTGTGCCCAAAAGCCGCATTACCGACTTTGTGACCACATCGGGCACTCTCAGTGACCCGGTGGCCTTTTACCTCACCGATGCTGACGTAGAAAGACTCGCGATAAATGAAGCACAGTCGTTTCAATGCGCTGGTGGCACAGAAAACGACATTTACCAGCTTATGACCACCATCGATCGCCGTTTTATGGCCGGTCTGGCCTATTGGATGGGTGCACGTAAAATGGGTGCGGGGATGATCCGGGTCGGCCCGGGAGCGCCGTATCTGCAATGGGAGTCGATCCAGCGGTTTTCGCCGACCGTTATTATCGCGATCCCATCATTTATCCCACGACTGATCGATTACGCCATTGTCAACGAGATCGACTACCGCTCGTCGAGTATCAAATCCATCATCTGTATTGGCGAGCCGATCCGTAACCCGGATTTTACGCTCAATGAATTAGGAAAGCGCATTACCGGGCAATGGGATGTCAAGCTTTACTCAACCTATGCTTCTACTGAAATGGGCGCTGCTTTCACTGAGTGCGGAGAAGGCAAAGGCGGCCATTTGAACCCCGATCTGCTGATCCTGGAAGTCGTCGATGACGAAGGTAATGCGGTAAAAGACGGCGAGCTGGGTGAGGTGGTGGTGACAACACTCGGTGTAGAGGGCGTGCCGCTGCTACGCTATAAAACAGGCGACCTTTGTCATGTATACTACGAGCCTTGCGTGTGCGGGCGGACGAGCCCGCGCCTGGGGCCGGTGGTGGGGCGCAAGCAGCAAATGATCAAATTCAAAGGCACGACCATATTTCCGCCGGCATTATTTGACGTGCTCGACGCTGTCAAAGAGATCGATTTGTACCAGGTTGTCGTATCTAAAAACGAGTTTGGAAATGATGAAATCACCGTGGTGCTGCCTATGCAGCTTCAGAGCTCGACCTTCAAGGAAAACATGCATTCACTGTTCAAATCCAGGCTTCGTGTTTCGCCTGTATTAACTTTCGTAACCGCTGAAGAACTAACTTTCCGCATCTACAAACAGGAGAAACGCAAACCTGAAAAATTGATCTATATTTGACGCCTCTGTTACCATTTAAAATAGAAACCATATCATGAAAAAGTTCATTTACGCGTCAGCAATGGCCATTACCTTCCTCGCCGCAGACGCATCCCTTGCTCAGCGGGTAGAGCTCCGTTCGGGCGATGTCAGCGTGTTGGCAGGTCAGAAAACCGTGAATGTGGAGTACGATTATTCCGAGTTCGGGGTAGGTAAATTTGCCACCGAGCAGGAGTACCTCGATAAGAAATCCGCCGAGTACAATGCCAAGGAAGCCGGTAAAGGCGATAGTTGGAAAAAAGCCTGGGTTGAGGACCGTAAGGCCCGTTACGAGCCCAAGTTCGAAGAGCTCTTTAACAAGGGTTTGGAAGATAAAGGCATCACAGCCGTGAAGGCCCGCCCGGATGCACAGTATACCCTGATCGTAAAGACTAAATTTATAGAACCGGGCTTCAACGTAGGCGTGATGCGCAAGAATGCTTATGTGGATTACGAAATCGATCTGGTAGAATCGGCCAATAAATCCAGTAAAATAGCTGAAATCGGAATGAGAAATGTTCCGGGCGGCCAGTTTGGAGGTTTTGACTTCGACACCGGCGTGCGGATCGCGGAGTCTTATGCTAAGGCCGGCAAATCCCTGGCGGCGTTTCTGGATAAAAAACTGAAATAAAATCAACCGTTCCCAATTACTTCCGTTATGAAAAAATTGTTACTCATTGCATTGGTGGTGTTTCAAGCCGCTGTTGCCTCCGCTGATAACACGATGGCCGACCTGTTTTCCGGTAAAAGCAAGCTGGTTTTCCTGGGTCTTGACTTTACGCAGGCCAAATACATTGGCAAAGCAGGCTTTACAGACGCTCAGGCAATTCAAAATCAGCACATTGTAAGCTGGAACAACCTGATCGAGCTAGAACCGAAGAAATTTTCTCTGCAAAAAGCATTTAACCTCAAAGACGACCAGTATAAGTCGAAGGTGGAAGACATGGTCAAGCTGAATAAGTCGGTGAATGTGGAAAAGAACCTGACCGAAGACGAATACAGCATGACCGAAGACCAGGTAAAAAAATCCGTTTCCAAATATTCGTTGAGTGAAAAGGACGGCATCGGTGTGGTGTACGTGGTGGAAAGCCTCAACAAAAATGCTGAAAAGCTGATCGTATGGGTTACATTCATCGACCTGGCAACTAAAAAGGTGATCCATACCGAGAAAGTGGAAGGCAAGGCAGGCGGTTTCGGATTCCGTAACTACTGGGCCGGAGGTGTTTACAAAATCAACCAGGAAATCGACAAAAGCCTTTACAAGAAGTGGAGCAAATTATTCAAAGGTTAATAAAGTAAATAGAATTGCTTATTTTTAAAGCTCAGATTGAATACCGATACCATATCATTCTTTTGTAAGCTGTGATCTGTTTGCCTGAGTTTGGTGAACGTTCACAGCTTACTGTTTAAAACCCGCTAATCCATTATCGTGCGCATAGCCAATTCGTTTTTTCTGCTGATCATATGCCTGCTCTTTAGCGGTTGCGGTAAGATGCTTTACCGTTCAGCGGCGAAGGCTTTCACAAAAGGTGCCAAGGAAGCGCCCTATGATGCGATCATCGTACCGGGGTTCCCTTATAATGGTGAGAAATGGGATATGGTGCTTCAGCTCCGTATCCATTGGGCCTATTATCTGTATTCCAAAGGGTATACCAAAAATATCATCTTCTCAGGCAGCGCAGTGGCCACTCCTTATATCGAAAGCCGGGTAATGGCCAACTACGCCGAAGCGTTAGGCGTGCCGCGCGAGCATTTGTTTACCGAAGAAAAAGCCCAGCACAGCACGGAGAACGTCTATTATTCCTATCGCCTTGCAAAAGACAAGGGCTTTTCAAAAATAGCCCTTTCTACCGATCCCATCCAGACGAGCTATATGCGCAAGTTCATCAAGAAATTTGAGCTGCCGATTGGCCTGTTGCCGACTGTGATCGATACAGTGAAGATTATCAACGTTTATGAACCCAAAGCCGACCATAGCGATGCGATGGTAAAAGAAGGTTTTGTGAAGTTATCGGATCAGGAAGGTTTTTTCAAACGTTTCCGCGGCACGATGGGCAAGTACATCGTTTGGCACGAAGAAGATTTAAAAAAAGCAAAATACAGAAGGAAATACAAGGATCGGATGATACCCTCTTCCCAGCAATCCAGGAACAATAAAAGCGTACAATGAAAAAGGAATTGTCGGCTATCGAAGCCAAGTATGAAGCACAAAAAATAGCGTTTGGCCCGATGTATTTTCAATCGGTGGTAGCGCTCAGAGACCTGGGCATTTTACAGTATATCAGCGAAAACCGTAAGGGCGTAAGCATTACCAACATCATCGAAAGTGTGAATGTTTCCGAATACGGTGTGACCTTGCTGCTTGAAGCGGCCGAAATCCTGGGCGTGGTGGAGATAGAAAATGAGGTTGTCAAGATCAGCAAGATCGGTTTCTTCCTTTTGAAGGACGAAATGACCCGCGTGAATATGAACTTCATGAAGGATGTTTGCTACCTGGGCGCCAGCCACATGACTGAAAGTATCGTCAACGGCAGGCCCGAAGGCCTCAAAGAGCTCGGTAAGTGGCCAACTATCTATGAGGGCCTTTCCATCCTGCCTGAGCCTGCCAAAACTGCGTGGTTTGAATTCGACCACTATTACTCCGACAATGCGTTTCCCGACGCACTGAAAATTGTGTTTGCTAAAAAGCCTAAAACGCTCTTCGATATCGGAGGAAATACCGGTAAATGGTCATTCGCATGCTGTGATTATGATCCGGAAGTGAGTATTAAAATACTCGATCTGCCGGTCCAGCTCAATGTAGCAAAGGCCAATGCAACCGAACGCGGCCTGCTCGACCGCATCGATTTTCATGCGATCGACCTTCTTGATACAACACAAAAAATCCCCCAAGGCGCCGATGTGATCTGGATGAGCCAGTTTCTGGATTGTTTTTCCAAAGAGCAAATCGTGGCAATCCTTGAAAATGCCTTTCAGGCGGCTTCTGAAAACACCACTTTGTACATTCTGGAACCATTTTTTGATAACCAGAATTATCCTGCTGCACATTATAGTCTGGTGGCTACATCTTTGTATTTTACAATCATGGCCAATGGCAACAGCAAAATGTACAGAATCGAGGTGATGAAAGAATTGGTTTGCCAGGCTGGGTTTGAAGTCGTTGAGACTTATCCGCTGATCGGCGACAGTTATCATACGATTCTGGAATGCAGGAAAAAGGCATAGTGCCACATCCTTTTTCATTCGGAATACGTAAATATTGATTGTTATGAAGTGGTTTATCACAGTTGGCATGGCCTATTTGCTTGTAACGGCGGTGGCTGCCAATGCGCAGGTTGACAAAGGCGCCTATTACAAGGCCCTGTCGAGCGGCGAGGAGGAATCCATCGACAAACTGCTCGCGACGCTCGAGAGCGAAAGGGCCACATCCAAGGTGAATGCTTATAAAGGGGCTCTAACGATGAAAAAGGCCGGCTATGTGAAAGGCGTAGGAGGGAAGGTGAAGACCTTCAAAAAGGGCGCACATTTGCTCGAAGAGGAGATCAAAAGCAATCCTGACAATACCGAGTTCCGTTTTTTGCGTCTTACGATACAGGAGCATGCACCGGGAATTTTGAAATATAATAAGGAAATCGATGCCGACAAAGAGGCGATCGTTTCTGGCTTCGCAAAGCTGGACGCTAATTTGAAAACCGTCATCACCGATTATGCGAAGGATTCGAAAGTGTTGAAGGAATCGGATCTTAAATAGGAATGCATTAACAGGATTTGCCGATCAATGAAAAACATCTTAGTCGTAAACTACTCTCAGTCAGGTCAGTTAAATGAAATTATCGATCAGTTCCTGATTCCATTCGAGCCTGAGACCGTAGAGCGACTGGTCATTTTTCCGGCAAAGCCCTTTGTCTTTCCCTGGACAAGCGATGAATTTTTCGACAAGATGCCCGAATGCGTGCAGGAAGACACGATCGAGTTGCAACCATTGCACTTTGGTGCCGAAAAATACGAGCTGATCGTGCTTGGTTATCAGCCGTGGTTTCTGTCGCCCTCACTGCCTATTACTTCGCTGCTTAAAAGTCCTGAGTTTAAACTAAGGGTTCGGGAGACGCCGGTAGTAACCGTGATCGGTGGCCGGAATATGTGGCTCAATTCGCAGGAAAGTATTAAAAAGCTGATCGCCGATGCCGGTGGCAAGCTGGTGGGCAATATCCCGCTGATGGACCGCGTTTCGAACCTGGTCAGCGCGGTAACAATCCTGCATTGGATGTTAACCGGCCGCAAAGACAAGAAATGGGGCATTTTCCCAAAGCCGGGCGTGAGCGATGACGACATTCGAAGCGCCTCCCGTTTTGGAGCAATTGTAAAAAAAGCTTATGATAACCAGCAGTACGGCGGTTTGCAAAAAGAAATTATGGCCACGGGCCTGATTACCATACCCACCGACATCCTGTTCATCGAAGGGCGGGCCAAGAAGCTTTTCAGGATCTGGGCTAACCTGATCAAGACGAAAGGCACCACGCCCGAGAAGCGGAAAAGGCTGGTTGGGTTTTTCAAATATTACCTGCTGGTGGCACTTTTTATGGTGGCACCGGTGCTCGTAACTGCATACAGGCTGCTGATCGCCCCGTTGGCGTCCAATGCGATTAAGAAGAAAAAAGAATACTTTTGTGGTGTAGAAACCAAATCATAATGTCAGAAGCATATATTACCAGGATTGCCAAGTTTTTACCGAATGAATCCGTTTCCAATGAGGAAATGGAAGAATATTTAGGATACATCAACGGAAAACCATCCAAGTCAAAAGCCATCGTTCTGCGCAATAACGGGATTAAAAACAGATATTACGCATTGCAGAAAGACGGCACTGTTACGCACACCAATGCGGAGATGGCTGGACTTGCAATCAAAAACCTGTTTAAAAATAACCCGGGCGAAATTGGTGAAATGGACCTGCTGAGCTGCGCGACTTCCAGCCCGGATCAACTGATGCCTTCCCACGGATCGATGGTGCATGGTCACCTGCCCGAAAGCGGGCCGATCGAAGTGGTATCACCCTCTGGTGTGTGCTGCGCGGGAATGCACGCATTCAAATATGCCTACATGTCGGTGAAGCTCGGGGAGAAGCAAAAAGCGGTTTCCTGCGCTTCCGAGCGGTTGTCGTCGGTTCTCCGGTCGGACCAGTTCGAAGACGAGATACAGCAGCTGGTCAAGTTGGAGAAAAATCCTTTCCTGGCATTTGAAAAAGATTTTTTGCGCTGGATGCTTTCCGATGGTGCAGGCGCGTTTCTGGTGGAATCGGCTCCAAATAAAGAAGGGATTTCCCTGAAAATAGACTGGATAGAAGGCTGCTCGTATGCCAACGAAGCGGAGGCATGCATGTATATGGGTGCCGATAAGCTGGAAAACGGTACATTGAAAAGCTATAAAGACTTCACCGCAGAAGAAATCCAGGAGCATTCTATTTTTAGTATCAAGCAGGATGTAAAGCTTTTAGGTGAAAAAATTGTTAAATTGGGTTTTGCCAAGCTCCGCGATATCATGGCTGCGAAGGGAATAACAATGGATGATGTGAGCTACTTTTTGCCCCATTTATCCAGCTATTTCTTCGAAAGCAAGATCGACGAATTCTTCAAAGAAAACGGCATGCCTGTCCCCAAGGAGAAGTGGTACACTAACCTTGTGACAAAAGGAAACGTAGGTGCGGCGTCCATTTACATGATGCTCGAAGAGGTATTCAACAGCGGGGCTTTGAAAAAAGGCGAAAAAATACTGCTCGCAGTGCCTGAAAGCTCGCGCTTTTCATACATGTTCTGCCTGCTGACTGTGTGCTGACCGGGCGTCAAGCCTGATGTGACACTAATTGTAAACCATCAAAAGCTGCCCTAACATGAAGAAGGAAGATCTTCCGCAGGACCCCGGCGCGCTCGACCAATTTACCCGGGAAGTGTGCTACGTCAAGAACGGCGACGGCAAATATGAAACCGCATTGAGCAAGGGTTGGGAGGTGAAAAAGCAGGCGCTCGACAGTGCCTGGGAGGAGGTCAACGAGCGGGTGGAAAATGCGAGAAAGGCAGTCGCAAACGGCGAAAAAAGCCCGGTGTACTATTTTATGGAACTACGGCTGATGGATTTGCCAGTCCTTTCGGGTTATACGGGTATCTTTCCTTTTTTTATCAAACGACATTTTAAGCCATCCGTATTTAAAAGTCTGAGTGAGAGAAAACTGGAAAAATATGCCAGGGCTTTCGACATTACTGTGAGCGAATTAAGGAATTTTAAAGGTTGATCCAGTGAATATTGACAGTCAAACGGATGAGTTCCGCCATGTACAAACCGCCCATTGCGAGAATGGGGTTACCACGGCATTGCTCCGCTACCACGGCCTTGATTTCATGACCGAGCCGCTGGCTTTCGGCATGGGTTCGGGTCTGTTTTACATACAAATACCCTTTTTAACGGTCAATAATGGCCCGGCGATCTCCTTCCGGACAATGCCTGGCGCCATTTTCAAACGGACCTGCAAGTCGCTGGGTGTGGAGGTAACCCGCAAGAGATTTTCAAGCCCGGCCGCTGCGGAAGCATTCCTGGATCAGAAAGTGAAGGAAGGCGTGCCGGTCGGCTGCCAGGTGGGGGTTTTTCACCTCACTTATTTTCCCAAAGAATACCGCTTCCATTTCAACGCGCATAACCTCATTGTTTTCGGCGAGCAAGAAGGGCGCTACCAGATTAGCGATCCGGTGATGGAGGATGTCACCTCGCTTTCCAGAGAGGACCTTTCCCGCGTGCGTTTCGCGCAAGGCCCACTGGCACCGAAGGGGCATATTTATTTTCCTGAAAAAATAAAACCCATCACCGATGAGATGATCCGTAAAGGGATAACAGCCGGCATCCGTCGCAATGTGCGCGATATGCTCAGCATTCCGGGCAATTTTGCGGGTGTGAATGGCATTCGCCACACCTCCAACCACGTTCGCAAATGGCGCGACAAGCTGGGTTTGCGTAGGGCAAGTCTGTATTTGGGCCAGATCGTGCGAATGCAGGAGGAAATTGGTACGGGAGGTGGCGGTTTTCGTTTCCTTTATGGGGCATTCCTGGAAGAGGCTGCGGCCTATTTGCAGGATGATCGGCTGGCCAATATTTCGGAAGATTTTACCAAAGCCGGCGACATGTGGCGTGCAAGCGCCATCAAAATGGCTGGTGTCTACAAAGGCCGCCTCACCGAACAGAAAGATTTTGAAGAGATCGCAGATATGATGCTGGACATTCGTCTGGTGGAGAAAGAAGCATTTCAGAAACTTTCCAGCCTGAAACTGGGTAAGTAAGCATTGATGGGTATGGCGGGTCAGGTGTGCATTGAGATCAGGGATGTTTACAAACGTTATAAATCTGCCCGGGAAGATAGCCTTTCGGCCGTCTCACTGGATATTATACAATCTGACGTATTCGGCTTGCTAGGCCCGAATGGCGCGGGTAAAACTACGCTGATTTCCATTCTTTGTGGCATAATCCCTGTTTCTTCCGGTAGCGTGCGCTTTTTGCACAATGGCATTTCCTATTCGGATCATGAAAGAAAAAGCCGGATCGGTTTTGTACCGCAGGAATATGCCTTCTACCAGGAGCTGACGCCACGCCAGAACCTGGATTACTTTGGGGCAATGTATAATCTTTCCAAAAACAGGCTGCGAGAACGCCGCGAGCATTTACTGGAAGTGCTGGGGCTTGCAAAAGCGGCCGATGAGAAGGTTGGCACGTTTTCCGGCGGGATGAAACGGCGCTTAAACCTGGCGATTGGCATTATCCACGAACCGGAGATCCTGTTTCTGGACGAGCCTACGGTGGGGGTGGATGTACAGAGCCGGAATGCCATTATCCGCTATTTACAACGAATCAACCAGTCGGGCACGACCATTATTTATACTTCGCACCACATGTCGGAGGCCGAAGAGTTTTGTAAAAATATCGCGCTGATCGATCATGGAAAGGTTATTGCAGCAGGGGGATTACAGGGGCTGAAAACTGCACATGGAGCAGGCGACCTGCAAACATTGTTCATCGACCTGACCGGCGAAGCGTACCGCGATTAAGCCTATGTTTAAATTATTTTCATCATTACGCAAAGAACTGCTCCTGCTTATCAACGATAAGGTGGGGCTGGCTTTGATGTTTCTGATGCCGTTGTTGCTGGTCTTTATCATTACCATTATCCAGGACAGCGCCTATAAAATGGTGAATGAAAACCAGATCCCACTGCTGGTCGTCAACCACGATCAGGGTAAGGAAGGGGAAAAACTGGTGGGTTTGCTCAAAGGATCGGGTCTTTTTAAAATAGATTCCCAAAATAGCATCCAGCAACAATCGCTGCGTTCGGAGCTATTATCGAGGGGAAAAATGATCGCATTGTTCATTCCCGCAACGTTTTCAGCCGGACTAGAAAGTAATGCAGAGGATGTGAGTAGCATTCTGATGGATGACCTCGGGCTCGAACACGATAAGACGGGCAGAGAAAAGGTATCGATGCCGAAATTATCTTTTTATAATGATCCGGTTTTGCAGGAAAATTATAGCTATTCGGTCATGAGTGTGATTCAGTCCTACATGAGTGTGATCGAAAATTCGCTGATGATCGACCGGATGTACGCCAATATGGACATTGCCGAGAGATCGGCAAAGCTGAAAGACAAACTGATCTCCAACCGCGTTGGCATCGATCAGATCGTGGCGCGGAACAATAACTCTACCGCCATTCCAAACTCGACGCAGCATAATGTGCCAGCCTGGACGATCTTCGCGATGTTTTTTATGGTTGTATCGCTGGGCAGCAATATTGTAAAAGAACGGGTTAACGGCAGTTTTCTTCGACTGAAAACGATGCCGACCACATTCATGGTGGTCATGTTAAGTAAAATGGCGATTTATGTGGTCGTTGCGGCATTGCAGGTGGCACTTACATTTTCGATGGGTGTATGGATTTTGCCCCAACTCGGCTTGCCTAAACTGAGCGTTCCCGACAACATCATCGCGACTATTGCCGTGATTTTCATCAGCAGTATGGCGGCTGTGAGTTACGCTTTAATGATCGGCGCATTTGCCAAAACCGAACAACAAGCCAACGGTTTCGGGGCGATATCGATTATTATTTTCGGAGCGATTGGGGGCATTTTGGTGCCTACGTTTGTGATGCCGGGGTTTATGCAATTTTTCAGCAACTTTTCCCCACTGCACTGGTGTCTGGAAGGGTTTTATGTGCTCTTTCTCAAAGGGGGAAGTTGGCAGGATTTGCGGGCTGTATTCGCATTTCTAGGCATTTTTATCGTGCTTTGTCAACTTGGCACTTATTTTAAGTTACGGTTAGAAAGAATTATTTAAGTTTGAAGAAGCACCCAACTTTATTTGAAAGAGATTAACAAATCAATATGGACATAGAAAGCTTGAAGCCCATTCTGAAAGGGCAAATTGTACAATATCTGAACTTGCTGGACATTAACCCTGAGGACATTAAGGATAATGAACCGCTTTTTGGCGGTGAGCTGGGGCTCGATTCCATCGATTCGCTCGAACTGGTGGTGCTCCTTGAAAGGGAATATGGTATTAAAATCAATAATCCGGCCGAGGGGCGCAAAATCCTGGTCGACGTCAACCACATGGCCGAGTACATTCTCGCCCATGTAAAAGCCGCTTAATTTTCCATGGGAAGGGTGTTGGTAACCGGAATGGGCATGGTTTCTGCCATTGGCAACAGTGTACAGGAGAATCATGAAAGCTTACGAGAAGGGCGTTCAGGGATCGGTAAGGTGGCCTATTTCGAATCGCTGTATGCATCACTCCTCCCGTTTGGCGAAGTCAAGCTAAGTAATGAAGAGCTGAAATCGGCGCAAGGCCTGCGGTCCGGAAATGGGTATACACGCACCTGTTTGCTTTCCGACAAGGCGTTTGCCGAAGCCGTGGCTGACGCGGGGCTTACGCAAGGGCAGCTCTCATCGTTTGACACCGCCCTTATTTCCGCCAGCACGGTAGGCGGCATGTGCCTCACCGACCAGCTGTATGAAGACGCCAACTGCAAATCGCGGGGTTCTGAATACCTTGATGCCTACGGTTGTTCGGCACACACATTGAAACTGATCAAGCGGTACCGCTTGAAGGGTTTTACCGACACCATTAATACGGCTTGCTCCTCGTCTGCCAATGCAATTATGCTTGGCGCGCGGCTAATCCGTTCAGGCAGAGTTAAGAGAGCGATCGTGGGAGGCGTGGATAGTCTGGCCAAATACACCGTTAATGGTTTCAATGCATTGAAAATATTGTCGGACTCACCTTGCAAGCCATTTGACGTCCATCGCGACGGCCTCAACCTTGGCGAAGGCGCTGCCTATCTCGTTTTGGAGGCCGAAGAAGTGGCAGCCGGAAAGAGAACATATGCCCAGGTGGCGGGTTTTGGCAATGCGAACGACGCGCATCACCCGTCGGCGATGTCCGATGAAGCCACCGGCGCGATCCGTTGCATGCGCGAGGCGATCGATGCTGCCGGCATTCATCCCTCACAGATCGGCTATGTGAATGCGCATGGAACCGGCACGCAGAACAACGATCAGGTTGAGTTTTTTGGAATGCGGGAGTTGTTTGCTCAAATGCCGCCTTACAGCTCGACTAAATCATTTACAGGACATACGCTCGGGGCAGCGGGTGCCGTTGAAGGTATTTACAGCATTCTGGGGTTGGTACATTCGGAATTGTTTCCGAGTTTAAATGTACATGAGCCGATTAGCGGAGCAGCTAATGCGCCGGTTTCGGAATGGAAAGACGGTTATCACTTGAATTACGTGTTGTCCAATTCTTTCGGGTTTGGCGGAAACTGTACTTCCCTTGTTTTCGCCAGTGTAAACTAACTTTCCTCCATTAGTTGGGCAAGAATCTCTTGTGCGGCTATCGGAATGACTGTTCCCGGGCCGAAAATGCCTTTTACACCGGCCTCGTACAGGAATTGGTAGTCCTGCTGCGGAATTACACCGCCTACAATCACCATCATGTCGCTTCGGCCCAATTTGTTTAGCTCCTGGATCAGTTCTGGAATAAGGGTTTTGTGCCCGGCAGCCAGGCTGGATGCGCCTATCACATGCACATCATTTTCGATCGCCTGCAATGCCACTTCCTTGGGTGTTTGGAAAAGCGGGGCGATGTCCACGTCAAAACCCAGATCGGCAAAACTGGTAGCAATTACTTTGGCGCCCCGGTCATGGCCGTCCTGGCCCATTTTGGCAACTATAATACGCGGCCGGCGACCCTCCATCCGGGCAAATGCATCCGACATCTGGCGCGCCTTCCGGAAGTTTTCATCGCCCATCGCTTCTGCCCGGTAAACGCCCGAGACCGACCGTATCGTCGATTGATAGCGTCCGAATTCGTTTTCCATAGCATCTGATATTTCCCCTAATGTAGCTCTTTTACGCGCAGCGTCCACGGCCAAGGCGAGCAGATTTGCGCTCAGATCGCGCCCTCCGGTTTTTTGGCAGGAGCCCTTGATGCGGTCGAGAGCCTCTTGCACGGCGGGCTCATTTCTTGACCTTCTTACCGCTTCAAGCCCGGCAATTTGCGCCTGCCTTACCGCCTCGTTATCTATTTGCAGGATTTCAAAAGACTGTTTTTCAGTGCTTTTGTATCTATTTACACCAACAATCACCTCCTTTTGTGCATCGATCCGCGCTTGCTTTCGGGCGGAGGCCTCTTCAATGCGCATTTTCGGCAGGCCGGTTTCGATGGCCTTTGTCATGCCGCCGAGTGCTTCCACTTCCTGGATAAGCGTCCAAGCTTTTTCAACCAGCTCTTTGGTCAGATATTCGACATAATAGGAACCACCCCACGGATCGACCGCTTTGCACAGATCGGTTTCCTGCTGGATAAACAGCTGCGTATCGCGCGCGATGCGCGCGGAAAAATCGGTGGGCAATGCAATGGCCTCGTCGAACGAATTGGTATGCAGCGACTGCGTATGTCCCATTACTGCCGCCATAGCCTCGATCGTTGTTCGGGTAATGTTGTTAAACGGCTCCTGCTCGGTGAGGCTGTAACCACTGGTCTGGCAATGGGTGCGGAGCATGAGCGATTTCTCGTTTTTGGGATTGAATTGCTTGACGATTTTCGCCCAAAGCAGTCTTCCTGCCCGCATCTTGGCAATTTCCATGAAATGGTTCATCCCGATTCCCCAGAAAAAGGAAAGCCGCGGCGCAAAATCGTCAATCGGTATACCGGCGGCGAGCCCCGTGCGGATATATTCCAGGCCGTCGGCGAGCGTGTATGCGAGCTCCACGTGCGCGGGCGCACCCGCTTCGTGCATATGATAGCCGCTGATGCTGATCGAGTTGAAGCGTGGCATATGTCGGGATGCATAAGCGAAAATATCGCCAACAATGCGCATGGACTGCGCCGGCGGGTAAATGTAGGTGTTGCGTACCATGAATTCTTTCAGAATATCATTCTGAATGGTTCCGCTAAGTTCTTCCGGCTTGACGCCTTGTTCCTCGGCGGCCACGATGAAGAAGGCCATGACCGGTATCACAGCACCGTTCATGGTCATCGAAACAGACATTTGATCTAGCGGGATCTGATCGAAAAGCATTTTCATGTCTTCCACCGAATCAATAGCCACACCGGCTTTCCCCACATCGCCTTTTACCCGAGGGTGGTCGGAATCATAGCCACGGTGCGTGGCAAGGTCGAATGCCACCGAAAGCCCTTTTTGTCCTGCCGCCAGATTTCTGCGGTAAAAAGCGTTCGATTCGGAGGCAGTCGAAAAGCCAGCATATTGCCGGATCGTCCACGGGCGTTCTAGGTACATGCTCGCATACGGGCCGCGCAGAAATGGCGGAGTGCCGGCACCGAACGCCAGATGCTGGGCGCCGGTAATGTCATTGTTTGTGAAGGCAGGTTTGATGAAGATGCCTTCGGAGGTTTGAAAGGCGTCGGTTTGGGATTTGTTCTGGATGCTGGCGGCAACAATGTCGGGTATGTTTTTAAAAGCATCGTTACCCGTCTTTTGCAAAAAATCTCCCCAGGCAGATGCGCACAATTTGCAAGTCATATCTTCCAAAGCATACGAGCCAGCAGCCGGATCGGCCACCTTTGCAAAAAAACTCTCGTGTTCGAGGATATAAGAAACATGCGTGGCCAGCCTTTGCGCCAATGCATTGCCGGCATCGTCACTAAATGGCAGGACAGTCAATGCGTCGCATCCTCCGATTACCGCGCTCATCGCCTCAGCGGCGGACCTTACCAGATTGGTATAGTCTGTATTGTTTTCCGAATAATGAAGCGACGTTTGGGCATGTATGAAGGGTGTGGCCAGGCGGTCAGATATTTCGAACGCAATGGATATTTTTTGCAGCAAGTAACGCAAAGCCCTCAGCTTGGCAATTTCGGTGAGATAATGCGGGCCGATCGGGACGGAAAAGGCGATCTGTTCGAATGCTTGCAGTGGCGAAATTCCTTCGCTGGCCAGCTCTTTTAATCTATCAGTGAGAAACAAAAGCGCGCATGTAAGCTGCATGACCGGATCGCCGGTCGGTAGCTCGATCGTCAGTGATCGCAATCCATTGACAGGCTGTTCATTGGCATTCAGCCAGCCGGGTGTTTGCTTTTGCGCCAGCTGGATTTGCCTGGCCATTTCCCAATCTATTTCATCTGCGGTAACATACGGCTTGAAATGCAACCCCGGAACTATTTCCCAGGATTCCAGCAGTTGGGTACGCCCTTTCATTTCCCTTGTCGCGAGCTGTTGCCAGGTATTCTTGTCGGTGGGAAGGAATTCCGAAAACAGGTCTGTTGACATAGGCTATTGGATTAATGACGGATTTAAGGGCATGCGCTGTTAGCAAAACTACAAATTTTGAGAAGCAAAAACCGGTGTAGAAAATGCAAAACCCCTTCTGTAACCTTTTGGACACGATTAGGCTCGCAATTTTATTTTGGGGTTTGCAGATGCACCTTGCAGCTATTAAATTGAATGTCCGATTCATCTGGAGAGATCAGGTATTTTTATATCTTTGCCGTCCTTTTGAACTACGATACTCAGAGTTTGGTAAATTATACATTGGAAAGAATCAGCACAAATAGAGAGGTTGACCAGGTTTGGGATGCTTGCCTGAGAATTGTTCAGCAGCATATCCCGGAGCAGAGTTTTAGGACGTGGTTTGAACCCATACGTCCCTTAAAGCTCTATGGTAAAGTGCTTACGATCCAGGTTCCAAGTCAGTTCTTCTATGAATGGCTGGAAGACAATTATGTTAATTTGCTCAGAAAGGCGCTGGATTACGCAATAGGCCGCGACGGATTATTGGAATATTCCATTATTGTCGACACAGGCAACGAGAAGCACCAGCCGTTGACAATGAACGTGTCAACCCAGAAATCTCCAAATTATTCCAAACCGGATAATTTCGCCACAGACCCTCGCATGGGTGCCACGGTGAAGGAAAAAGACCAGGATTCACTCACGCTCGACACGTATCTGAACCCGAATTATTCATTCGAAAATTTTATCGAAGGCGATTGTAACAGGCTTGCGCGTTCAGCCGGGTTCGCGGTAGCGCAGCGTCCGGGCCTCACCTCGTTCAACCCGCTGATGATGTATGGTGGTGTGGGACTGGGTAAAACCCACCTGGTGCAGGCCATCGGAAATTATATCACCAATCATTACGAGAACAAACTGGTGCTTTACGTTTCTTCCGAGAAGTTTACCAACCAGTTTATCAACTCGATCCGGAACAATACCCTTCAGGATTTTACCGACTTTTATATGAAAGTGGACGTACTCGCGATCGACGACGTCCAGTTTTTATCGGGTAAGGAAAAGACCCAGGACACATTCTTCCATATTTTTAACCACCTGCACCAGCTCGGTAAGCAGATCATCATGACCAGTGACCGGCCGCCGCGTGAATTGCAGGGGTTGCAGGACCGTCTGCTATCCCGCTTCAAATGGGGCTTAACGGCCGATTTGCAGGCCCCGGACTTCGAAACACGGATCGCGATCATCCAGAAAAAAATTCAATCTGAGGGCATTTCGATCGATTATGATGTGATCGAATACATCGCGCATAGCGTCAATTCCAACGTCAGGGAGCTGGAAGGAGTGATCGTATCGCTGATGGCACAAGCTTCGCTGACCCGCCGGAATATCGATGTGGAGCTGGCCAAAAACACGCTCCGTAACATCGTAATGAACGAGGATAAGGAAGTGACTATCGATACCATTCAGGAAATTATCGCGGATTACTTTCAGGTGACCATTGCCGATCTGAAAAGTAAAAGCCGCAAGAAGGAAGTGGTTTATCCGCGTCAGCTAGCCATGTATCTTGCCAAGGAATACACCGACTTGCCGCTTAAATCTATCGGTTATCATTTCGGTGGCCGCGATCATAGTACAGTAATCCACTCGATCCAGAGCATCAACCTGCTGATGGACGAAACACCGGATGTGGAGGAGACCTTACAAAAACTTCGCAGTTACTTTAAGTAGCAATTGACGTATCAATGTTCGGGACGCAGAACCCCTGAACATCATGTCAACAAAACCCGTCTTTTTTTCCCGCTCGCAAATCTGCGATCAGGCTTGGGATAACCACATTACTCAAAGCCGGCAATGCGTGGTCTACGCCCTTAGCTGGTATCTGGATATCGTATGTGAGCAATGGGAAGCGCTCGTTTGGTATTCAGCTACCGGGTCCTTCATCGCTATGCCGCTTCCAATTAAAAGCAGATTTGGCAAACGCATTTTGTACCAACCTCTTTTCTGTCAGTATCTGGGTATTTTCTCCAATCAAGATTTGACGGCAGATCAGACCGTCGAGATCTTCCAAGCGCTCGCGAATCGTTACGATTACATTTCATCCTATTCATTTAATCCTGAAAACACCGCTAATCTGGACTGTAACCGGTGCTATGCGGGGGATTTTGTCTGGGAAACGCGCACCACGCACTGGCTCGATTTACAGATGGCTTATCCGAAGATTTTGAAGGGATATACAAATGATCGGAAAATCAATTTGCAACGTGGAGCGCCGACTGGCTGGGAGTTTGCCCACTCCAATGATTTTGGGCCGCTGATAGGGCTTTTTACGGAGAATCATGCCGCCGGTATCGGAAGGATTCACCGCAATGCTTTTCAGATTTTGTCAAGGCTGGGCAGATGTTGCGGCCAAAGGGGGATTGGAACGCTTACTTATGCTGCGAGTGGCGGACGCATTCACGCCGGTATTTGGCTGGTGCGCTACAACGGGCGGACAATATACTTATTTAATGCAGCCGACCAAACCGGAAGAAAAGGGAATGCGAGGGCGGTAATGTTGAATGCGTATTTTGAAGGAAACGCCGGTACGGATTTAATTTTTGACTTTGAAAGCCCTCAAAAAAAGTCGATAGCGAAGTATTATAAGGACTTTGGAGCAACAGCAGTGCCATTCCTTTGCATGCATCGCAACGTGTTGCCATTTGCTTTCCGGCAAATCCAACAGTTCCGTAAATGGCTGTTGATCAGAACCAGTTAATGTCTTTGCGCAGGCCTTTGTAGGATTTTAAATCCATTTCCAGCGAACCGATTTTCAGATCGACTTCCGCTTTCAAGGGAATTTTGTTGGAGTCGTCGGAAACCCAAAGTGCCATCGGCTCTTCTCCTTTGAAGAACTTGTTGGAAGGAATCTGCGGTGATAACCGGAGGACCTTGCTTCTTCCAAACTTAGTTTTGATCACATCCTTACCCACATATCGGACACGCAGCTTGTAAACTTCGCCGTCAAAGAAAGTAGGGACTTCAATGATCTCCCCTTCGCGAACCTTATCAAAGTTAATGGTCCTCAGGAAGAAATAACCGCTGATAATGTCGTGAATGTTGTTGGGGACATTGTAGGTTTTGCTTTCGTCCTTTACATTCGAGACGGCCTGGTCCTTGCTGTGATTGAAATACACGGTTTCTTCCTTGCGGTATTTGTTTTCCTGAATTTGCCGCTCGAACATATGCGGCAGGATCGCGCTCGTATCAATGTAGGACCGCCAGGTATCACGGACGCGCGAAATGAGATCGAAGGCACCTACGGTCCGGCCGATGACGTTGACGCGGTAGCAGGGCCGGTTATTGATCATGGAAACCGCCCTGCCGACCTCAACCTTTGCCTCGGCGGCATTAATGAAGCCATAATGCACGCGGTATTCGACACGCTCGCCGGTAATGAAGCTTTTGTTATGGATGACACGGTCCAGCTCGGCACTTTCATCGAACTGCCGAAAAGAAAACAGTAATGCAAATGTCGAAATGGCTAATAGTAATGCGTAAGATCGTTTCATGCTCAGTGTAAACGTTACAGGGAAGGGTATTTGCCCTTTAAATAGTTTAGGTATCTTTTTAAATCCCCTCCAAATTTTTGTTCAAATTCCTGCCTGAATGTATCCTGTCTGGACTTGTAGGTCAGGTAGCTGATAAAGTAAGCATTATTGGGAAGCTTTCCGTCGGGCCAGCGGTTTTTGTTTGTAAACGTACGCTTGCCGGAAAGAAGTGTATCCGTGTCGCTTATGATGTCAGTGATCAATTTGGTTTTTAACGAGTCTCTCTGCCGATTGGGTTTTGGTTGGTGGCCAAATGTATTATAAAGACTATCCAACCGGCCGGCACCCCTAAGCATATGCTGTGAATAGGCATCATTATACCTTTTAGCGTGCTCATAGATACGCATTTGCTCAGACTCCCGACCATATTTATAGGTCAAAAAACGGATCGCACCTTGATCCCCGACAAAACTGGCCAGGTTTTCGTTGAGTTCCAGGTTATTTTTCACAAAAAGTGTACCATGTGTAAGCTCGTGCAATATCAGGTTTGCAAGGCTGCCATCCCGGCGGCGAAGCATACCCGACAGAATCGGGTCTTTAAGGTAACCTAATGTCGACCAGGCGGAAACCTCTCCGATGTCGGTGTCTAGTCCCTTCTCGATCAACGATTTTTCTTCCAGAACCGCACGTGTCGAATCGAAATAGCCTTTGTAGGGAAAAGTACCCACGATCGGGAAATGCCATTGATGTGGTGCTACTTTATAGCGTTCCGAGGCAGTAATGAGCCAGATGAGCGGCCTGCCGTGTTGGTTATAAAACGTAGTGTAATTATCAGAGGGTGTCAGCCCGAGCGAGTCCACCCCAAACTTTTTGATCTCCTGAATGAGGCGTATCCGCGCTTTGAGGGAATCGGGAAACGCTTTGTCGCCCAACACATCTTCGACTTGCTCTACCTGCATAAGTATGCCAATTTGTCCTTTGGCCTGCAAAAAAGCGTAACTGATAACTTCCCATTGCCAGATGCCGAGTAGAAGCACCACTGCGAGCAGGGCAAGCAATATTTTTTTAATCACAATTTATTTATTTAAGCATGGGTGAACCGTAAGGTTGCACAGTCGGTAATGACAGCAAAATTAGGGAAATGATGGAGAATTAGTTGCTGACTTTCACAGCTTCGTCCCCGTTTGATAAATAAGCTTAACCACTGGAATATTGTCACATTTATTGCCCGGTCAGAAACGTTTGAAAATGCGAAAATTTCGGGAAAAATTAAGTTTTTAGGCCAAATCCGGGTTGTTGCTTTCGCGGAAATTAGCTATTTTTACAAAACTATAAAGACCCATTTACAAGCGGTTTTTGTTCTGCAAAAGCCGCTTTTTTATGTACCAACCAAATTACTGTTACCATTTTTATGGCACAAGCAACAACAGATAAAGACAACAAACTAAAAGCGTTGCAGACCACGCTCGAAAAGCTCGATAAGACTTACGGAAAAGGTACTGTAATGCGTCTGAGCGACACCAAAGTATTAGATATTCCTGTGATTTCTACTGGTTCATTGGGCCTTGACCTCGCTTTGGGCGTAGGCGGTGTTCCCCGCGGCCGGGTCGTGGAGATCTACGGACCTGAATCATCGGGTAAAACCACACTGTCGATGCACTGCATTGCCGAGGCGCAGAAAAAAGGCGGCCTGGCTGCTTTCATCGACGCCGAACATGCGTTTGACCGTAGCTATGCTGAAAAGTTGGGTATCGACACCAGTAACCTGCTTATCTCGCAACCCGACAGTGGCGAACAGGCACTCGAAATCGCCGAACACCTGATCAGCTCCGGAGCGGTGGATATCATCGTAATCGACTCGGTGGCGGCATTGGTGCCGCGCGCTGAGCTGGAAGGCGAAATGGGTGACAGCAAAATGGGCTTGCAGGCACGTCTGATGTCCCAGGCGCTGCGTAAGCTTACCGGGGTGATCAATAAAACAGGATGCTGCTGTATCTTCATCAACCAGCTTCGCGAGAAGATCGGTGTGATGTTCGGTAACCCTGAGACTACAACCGGTGGTAATGCATTGAAATACTACGCATCTGTGCGTTTGGATATCCGTCGTGTTGGTCAGATCAAAGAAAGTGCTGACGCGATCCTGGGTAACCGTACCCGCGTGAAAGTGGTGAAAAACAAAGTTGCACCACCTTTCAAAGTAGTGGAATTCGATATCATGTATGGTGAAGGTATTTCCAAAGTAGGGGAGATTATCGATTTGGCTGTGGAACTTGAGATCGTGAAAAAATCAGGTTCTTGGTTCAGCTACGACGGTAATCGCCTGGGACAGGGCCGCGATGCTGTGAAAGCGCTGATCAAAGACAATCCGGAACTGATGGAAGAGCTGGAAGGCAAAATCCGCGGTAAAGTCAACAACGATCCCGATTCATTGATCGATACCAGCGAAGCGAATGTATCAGACGAGGGTTCTCCCGAATAAGTCTTTCAAATGTAAGTCATAAAAAATGCCCTGTTTTTTAAGCAGGGCATTTTTGTTTGTTGATAGGGTGTTAAAAAGGCTTCCGATCATCATCGTCGTCCTCGTCAAAATCATAATCTTCGTCACCGGGGCCGGAGAACATGCTGCTGACCAGATCCTGGAATTTCATACCCTGGTCGAGGGATTGTTTGCCTACCAGCGAGAACTCAGCCATGCCGTGCAGGGCAAACTCCATCATAAAAAGCTTTTCCTCAGCATCGCCGTAGGCTGAAAGGATATCTACGAAGTCATCCAGCCCGTCGATTGTTCTCAGGCGGGCGGTGTATTCTCGGTCGGTCATGTCGGCGGGCATTTCCATCTCGTTGCCTGCGCCAAACCATTCCACCACTTTTGCGTAAGGATTGATCTTGCTTTTCTTACTCTTTTCCGGATCGGGGAAGAAGTTCAGGAATTGCGTGCGGATGGCCTTTCCGATCAGGTTTTGCGCCACGATCACCGGGCCTTCCACTTCTCCTTCATAAACGAGCTCAACCTTTCCGCAGATCGCAGAAACAACGCCGTAAAGGTCGGAAATGCGCACGTAGGTCGACGTTTCACCGTTGATTAACGCTCTTCTTTCCGCCGTGCTCAAAAGGCTTTCATATGCCGAGATCGTTAAGCGGGCCGAAACGCCGCTTTTACTGTCGACATATTCACTTTCACGGGCCTCAAAAGCGATCTGCTCAATGAGCGTCTTGGCCAGCTCGTTCACGCGCACCAAGCCTTGTTGCTCGGGTTTAACAACCGCTTCCTGCTCTGTAATGCGCTTGCCGGTTTCAATCGTTTTGGGATAGTGCGTTACGATCTGGCTTTCGATGCGGTCTTTCAAAGGCGTTACTATGCTTCCTCGATTGGTATAATCTTCCGGATTTGCCGTAAATACAAATTGAATGTCAAGTGGCAACCGCAGTTTGAAACCACGGATCTGAATATCGCCTTCCTGCAAGATATTGAACAAAGCGACCTGGATGCGCGCCTGCAAATCGGGCAATTCGTTGATCACAAAAATGCCGCGGTGGGAGCGGGGGATCAAGCCGAAATGGATCACACGCTCATCCGAATAAGGCAATTTCAATGTCGCTGCCTTGATCGGATCCACGTCGCCGATAAGGTCGGCAACGGATACGTCGGGCGTCGCCAGTTTTTCGGTGTAGCGATCCTGGCGGTGCAGCCATGCTATTTCAGCATTGTCTCCGTCTTCTTCGATGAGGTCCTTAGCATAGCGCGAAAGCGGTGCGAAAGGATCGTCGTGCAACTCCGAATTTTTGATATAAGGAATATACTCGTCGAGCAGGTTAACCATCATACGGGCGATCCGCGTTTTGGCCTGGCCGCGAAGACCCAGAAAGTTGATGTTATGCATCGAAAGAATGGCCCTTTCCACATCGGGAATGACGGTTTCCTCGTAACCCCATATCCCGGGGAATACATTTTCCTTGTTTCTGATTTTTTCAATCAGGTTATCTCTCAGCTCCTGCTTGATAGAACGCGACTGATAACCTGCTTTTTTTAGTTCTCCGAGCGTTCGGATACCCAGTAGTTCCTGGCTTGTAAGCTTTGAGTATGTCATGAATATAATGCTGGATTAACGCGCGTAAGCCACCGACCGCATTTCGCGGATCACAGTGATTTTAATCTGTCCGGGGTACTGCATTTCTTTTTCAATTTTTTGCGAGATGTCAAACGACAGTAGTCCCGCTTTTTCGTCGGAAACATTGTCGGCGTCGATGATCACGCGAAGCTCGCGCCCTGCCTGGATCGCGTAGCATTTTTCAACGCCATCAAAGGACAATGCCAGGTTTTCCAGGTCACGCAGACGCTGGATGTAGGATTCCATCATTTCGCGGCGTGCACCCGGGCGTGAACCTGAAATGGCGTCACAAACCTGGATGATCGGCGAGAGGATAGAAGTCATTTCGATCTCATCGTGGTGCGCTCCGATCGCGTTGCAGACTTCCGGATTTTCCTTGTATTTCTTGGCAAGCTCCATGCCCAGGATCGCGTGCGGCAGATCCGATTCTTCGGGCCACACTTTACCGATATCGTGGAGCAGACCAGCACGTTTAGCCAGTTTAGTGTTAAGGCCTAGTTCTGCGGCCATGGTAGCACACAATTTAGCCACTTCACGCGAGTGTTGAAGCAGGTTTTGTCCATACGACGAACGGAAACGCATCCGGCCGATCATTTTCACCAGTTCGGGGTGCAGGCCATGGATACCCATGTCAATGACTGTGCGCTCACCGATTTCGACGATCTCGTCTTCAATATTCTTGCGGGTTTTGGCAACCACTTCCTCGATACGGGCGGGGTGGATACGGCCATCCTGAACAAGACGGTGTAGTGAAAGACGCGCTATTTCCCTTCTTACCGGGTCAAAACCGGAGATAACGATCGCTTCCGGCGTATCATCTACAATAATTTCGACACCGGTTGCAGCTTCCAGCGCGCGGATGTTGCGCCCTTCGCGACCGATGATCTTACCTTTTATGTCGTCATTTTCAATATTGAACACCGACACGCAGTTTTCGATGGCATGTTCGGCCGCGGTGCGCTGGATCGTTTCGATGACGATCTTTTTGGCCTCCTTTGTTGCAGTAAGGCGCGCTTCTTCCATCGCACTTTTGATGTAGGAACCGGCGCGGGTTTCAGCTTCTGCTTTCAATGCGTCCACAAGCTGCTCGCGGGCTTGTTCGGCGGTAAGATTGGCTATTTTTTCAAGCTGGGTAACCTGTTGCTGCAACGATTTCTCGGCTTCCTCGCGGCGTTTGGTAGCCGTTTCCAGCTGCTGGCTCAGGTTGTTTTTGAGGCTATCGAGCTCGTTTTCCTTACGTTTGGTCTGCTCGATGCTCTGGTTGAGGCTTTGCTCGCGTTGTTTGAGTTTTTGCTCATTGCTTTGCAGAATGCCACGCTTTTTATTGGCGTCTTCTTCGAATTCCGATTTCAACCGGAGGTATTTTTCTTTTGCTTCCAGAATGCGGTCTTTCTTGATGTTTTCGGCTGCTACCTCTGCATTCCTGAGAATTTCCGCTGCACGTTCCTGGGCTTCTTTTTCCTTGGCGTCAAACGATCGCTGAAAGATGTACTTACCTGCAAAAATACCCACCCCTACGGCGATGATATCGGACAGGATGACGATGAAGAACAATGAATTTGACATTTCAATAATGGTTATATATAGTTGGTTTTACCGACTACACCGCGTTGAAATGCCGAAGTTGGAAGAAATTGAAAGTATATTTTTGCAGATACTGTAAAAATCAAAGGGTTAGGTATGGGTTTCAGCTCTCAATAGCGCTGGCGAGCGTTTCGTCCAGTTTTTCCACTCTGCTTTTAAAAGCCGCTACCAGGTCGTCCATTTCGTCCTGGTTCCGTTGTAGTGCCACCAGGCACTCGATAGAAGTCAATGCAATGGCCTCTATATCACCGTATACTTTCCCTTTTTCTTTATGCTTTTGCACACGTTGCATGAACACCTCATACCCATCCCGGTAAAATTTCTCCTGATCCGCCGGAACGCTCAGTTTGAAACCTCTGTCCAGCAGTTTTATAAAGACAGAAACGTCTGGATTGGGTATGCTATTTTTTTTCATAAGGTATCTTCAAGCAATTCGATGCACTTATCGATCTCCTGGATATATCTTTCAACTGATTCTTTCAGTTCGGCAATTGCGCCTGTTGGTGTCAGTTTACTAGTGACAAGTTTAGCGAAACTTTTAGACTTATTAAAGTCTTTTTCCAAAGAGGTGTATTTTTTCCTTATTTCTTTTGCTTCTTCCGTGAGCTTTGCGTTGGCGGCCCGCAGCTCCGCGTTTTCACGCTGAAGCTCTGAGATCGACCAATTTAATTTCTCTTTGTGGTTGATCAGAATTTCGAGCTTTTTCTCGACGTCGGATAATTTGTGTTCGATAATACGTTCAGTGGTCCTCTCCATTTTCCTCAACTGAAAATCCGACAATGAAAAAACTGTGGTTTACTTTCTGATCACCGCTTCAAATTCTTTCTCATAAGTGGCAATGAGGCGTTGCATTGACTTGTCGATCACTTTGTCGGTGAGCGTCTGCTGCTCGTCCTGCAAAATGAAGCTGATCGAATACGATTTTTTACCTTCCAGGTTGGCTCCTTCGTAGACGTCAAACACGTTCACCGCACGCAGCAGGCTGCGTTCAGTTTTGTAGGCCGCCTGGCGAAGCTCTTCGAAGGTTACATTTTTGTTGACCACCACCGAAAGGTCGCGGCGAACCTCGGGGAATTTGGGGACTTCTACATATTTAACGGCTGCGCTATATTGGCGAAGCAGATAATCCCAATCGAAGTCGGCGTAGTAAACCGGTGCTTTGATATCCAGTTTTTTAGCAACACCCGCTTGGAGCAGACCAAATGATACAACCGGCTTTTTATTGGCCAGCAGCGTAAGTCCGCTTTTGAAAATAGCGTTGTCAGCTTGCTGTTTCTGCACATCCTTGATTTTTACAGAGGCAAGAACCTGGTTGACAAAGGCGGCCAGATCATGGAAAACCACCTCACGCGATTTTTCAAACCAGCTTTCCTGCCGGATATTGCCGGTAATGAACACGGAAAGGCGCTCTTTCTCGACATATTTTCCGTCGATTTCATGATATGTTTTCCCAAATTCAAAAAGTTTCAAATCCTTCTGACGGCGGTTGCTGTTGTAAGCGATCACTTCAAGGCCTGAAAATACCAGCGTCTGGCGCATTACAGACAGGTCCTCGCTGAGATAATTCAGGATTTTAACCGGATTGCCCGCAAGACTTTCTCCGAATGCGGCCTGATATTCAGGTTTGGTCAATGAATTATTGATCATTTCATTAAAGCCATTGCCTACCAGCAATTCGGCAACACGCAGTTTTAGCTTTTCAGGATCATTAATGGGAAAATCGGAAAGATAATCTGAGCTCAATGCGTCCGAAAGCTCTACTTGTCCGAAACCGTAAATGCGAAGGATTTCCTCAATTACGTCGGCCTCGCGCTGTACGTCTACGCGGTATGGTGCCACGATCGCCGTAAAACCGGTTTCGGTTTGTTGGGTAACACGGATATCCAGGCTTTCAAGAATGCCTTTAATCAGGTCTTTTTCCAACGACTTGCCGATCAGCCGGTCGATGTTTTTGTATTTCATATCTACCTTGAAATCCTGGATCGGCTCAGGGTAAATGTCGATGATGTCGGATGAAATGCTTCCACCGGCGATTTGCTGAATAAGCAATGCGGCCCGTTTCAATGCAAAAAGGGGCATATTCGGGTCGGTACCACGCTCGAAACGGAACGATGAGTCGGTTTTCAGCGAGAAACGCTGCGCGGTCCTGCGTACCCACACGGGCGAGAAGTAGGCCGATTCCAGGAAAATGGAAGTCGTAGTCTCAGTAACCCCGGAAGTCAGTCCGCCAAAGACACCGGCGATGCACATAGGCTCGGGATTGCCACCGGTGCCCTCGCTGCAAATCATCAGGTCATTGGCAGAGATTTTGCGCTCCACACCGTCCAGGGTAACGAAAGGTGTGCCTTCCGCGATAGTTGTAACAATCACTTTTTTACCCGAAACCTTGTCCGCATCGAATGCGTGCATCGGCTGGCCAAGCTCGTGACAGATATAATTGGTGATATCGACGATGTTATTGATCGCGCGGATGCCGATCGTATGCAGGCGCTGTTTGAGCCATTCGGGTGATTCGGCCACCTTAATGCCCGAAATCGTCAGACCCGTGTAGCGCGGGCAAGCCTGGGTATTGCGTACCTCTACCGGGATGGGCAGGGTTTGGTTGTCTGTTTTAAAATCTTCAACGGAAGGCAGGGTGATCTCACGTTTCAAAACCGCTTTCAAATCGCGTGCTACGCCATAATGCGAAGCCGCATCCGCACGGTTGGGCGTAAGACCGATTTCAATCAGATAATCCGAAGAGATGCCGAAATACTCCGCGGCAGGGGTGCCATTGGGTAGCTCAGTATCAAGTACAAGAATGCCCTCATGCGAAGTGCCTACACCAAGCTCATCCTCCGCGCAGATCATCCCTTCGGAAAGGGCACCACGGATCTTTGATTTTTTCAAAACCAGCGGCTGGTCACTGCCGACCGGATATAATGTAGCGCCCACGGTCGCGACAATAACTTTCTGGCCCGCGGCCACATTGGATGCGCCGCAAACAATGGAAAGTGGTGCTACTGCGCCCACATCCACGGTGGTCAGGCTCAGGCGATCAGCCTCAGGGTGTTTTTCACATGTCAATACCTGACCGATTACCACGCCTTGCAAACCACCTTTTATCGATTCGATCTCTTCAATACCTTCGACTTCCAGCCCGGTAGCCGTCAATAAGCTGTCGATTTGCTCGGGTGTTTCAGTAATTTCAATTAAATCTTTAAGCCACTTATAAGAGATCTTCATGCGAATGCTTTATAACAATAAAATTTCTGGCACCGGGAATCGGAGAATCCAGCCTGTTTGCAAAATTAATGATTTAGTTTGAACGGCATTCGGGCATTATGTGCCGCGTGCCTTTTTTTATGATGCCGGTGCTACTGGTGTGTGGCCTCCTCGGTTACTTCGCCGGCGTGGATAGCGACCGTCAGCGTGTTTTCGGCAGGCGGCACCGGGCAGGCAAAGCTTTCCTGGTAAGCACAGTAGGGGTTATACGCCTTATTGAAATCGAGCACGATGGTATTATTTTTGATCTGATCCAGGGGGTAATCCAGGTAACGGCCTCCGCCGTAGGTCTGTTTACCACTGGTCGCATCGCGGAAAAGCACCGAAATCGTACCTTCATTCTTCAAAAGCAACAGTTTTTGCCCCTGGCCTTCCACGTTAAAATTGGCATAACCGTATTTTTCATATTTCTCGCTTGTGCCGTCAGTATATTTGACGATTACCTCCTTATCGTCTTGCATGTAAGGCGAAATATTGGCCTTAATGCGCAAACCCAGGTTGGGTTCGAAATAATGCAGGCCATGAAAGCTCTCCTTATCCTTAATGGGCGAATCCTGGCCGGATTTGAACTGCTCGTCTTTGGCGGCACGTTCTTGCAGGAGCTTTGCCTTATAAGCTGCCGGATTGGCCGCGATGGCATCGTCGGATGATGAGGCCGAACCGCTCATGTTTTCAATCATGAAGTAGGCAAGAATCGCAATCACCATTGCGATTGTGCTGTATCGGATCACTTTGTTTTTGAACATAAGAAGGAAAATAGGCTAATCGGACTGCAAACTTACACCCGATCGCCCGCTTTGAAAAAGTATAGAGGGTTTATTTACTTTTTTGGAATAATTTTGAAACTTCGCATCCATCCAGTTTGCGATGTTGATTGAAATATATCTAAATTGACCTGGGAAAAAACTTTAAACACAATACCTGCCCCATCGTATGTCATACACGAAACGAGTACTCATTGCCGAAGACAGTTCAGTAATTCAAAACCTGGCCAGGAAGATTCTTGAATTTCAGCATTATGAAATCACTTCCGTGAAAAACGGCGAGCAAGTGCTTCAACTGCTTGAAAAAGAGGATTTTGATATCGTCCTTCTGGACATCAATATGCCTGTGATGGATGGAATGGAATGTGCAAGAAGCATTCGCAAGTTGCCCGATGAGAAAAAGGCTAAAACACCGATTGTGGCCATCACGGGTAATGCCAAAAATTATTCAGATGAAGACTTTAAAGAAGCGGGTTTTGATGATGCGCTGATGAAGCCGTTGAATTTCGACCGGCTGGTTGAAGTAGTGGCGCATCTGACTGAATAAAGACCTGATGAGGATTACATTTCTTGGCACCGGCACATCGCAGGGAATACCGGTTATTGCCTGCGATTGTGTCGTTTGTCGTTCTAATGACCAGCATGACAAGCGTTTACGGACTTCCGTGTGGATTCAGGTACACGGGAAATCGTTTGTCATTGATACCGGCCCGGATTTCCGCCAGCAAATGCTGCGCGCGCAGGTGAAGGACCTTGACGCGGCCATTTTTACCCATCAACACAAAGACCACACCGCCGGCCTGGACGATATCCGTGCATTCAACCACCGGCAACAAATGGACATCCCGCTTTACGGAAGGCAGGAAGTTTTGAACCAGATCAAAACAGAATTTGCTTACGCGTTTGCCGAAAAACGATACCCCGGTGTCCCGCATTTTTCGCTTCACGCTATTAATAACGAGCCATTTGAGATAGAAGGCGTCAAAATCATTCCTATTGAAGTAATGCACCACAAGCTGCCAGTCTACGGCTACCGGATTGGCGATTTTACCTACATCACCGACGCGAATTACATCTCAGAACAGGAGCAAGAGAAAATAAAAGGCTCCCAGGTTCTTGTGCTTGATACCCTGCAAAAAGAGCCGCATCTTTCTCACTTCACCCTTTCACAAGCGCTCGATCTGATCGACAAGCTCAATGTGCCTCAGGCTTACCTGACGCATATCAGCCATAAACTGGGCTTGCATGCCTCGGTCGAGAGCGAATTACCTCCGCATGTGCATCTGGCCTACGACGGGCTGGTGCTGGATCTTTGATCAATAGGCGTCGCGTCTCCACTTCTACAAGCCAGCACAGCTTTACTTCCCCGATCTAAATGCCGATAGCTCCCCCAATTATAGGGGTATGAAAGGCCAACGACTTAGAATTGATTTGCAGATAAGCAATGAGTGACAATATTCACTCCTGTTCTGCCCTAACGATAGGTTAATCCTTAACGTGTAATCAATTCAATGAGTTATCAAACTGACAGGTATCATCGAAAACCATCTATCAGATGAAACTGAACCTGTATACCATCGGCCTGTTCCTGCTGGCAATCCTGACAATCACCTTTATTACCTGGTGGAGTTTGAAACCGGATGAGCGCTATTTTTACTTAAAACTGAATGGATTACGATTTCACAACGCTTCCGATTCCATTTCTATCGGCACTAATGCGCATGTCGTTTTTCCTTCGAAAAAATTAGGCGATCAGCTCATTGTTTTCTCCTGTAAGGACGGATATTTTCACTGGAAGTTGAGCCAGCCTTATTACCTGAAATTAAACAATCAGAACATCAACCGAGTTGAATTACAGGACAATGACATTATTCGGGCAGGTGACCAACAGGTGTCTTTCGACCAGATCCAAACCGTCCTGTCCCGATTTGAACAATCGTATTTTTTCGTCAGCGATTTACCGGAACTGACAAATACACCACGTTCAAAGTCGCTTTTCTACAAATCGGACGAGCGTATCTTTGTTATTTTACTTGACTCCGGCGTGTCGCTGCACCGAGGTGCCGAGGTATTCCGGACACAGGTAAGCGGGCGTATTCAGACCAATTCGCTGAAACTGGAATTGATCGATGTTTCCAGTAGTTCTTTTCTCAGCACCCGGCAACCGCTCCTAAATCATAGCAATATCAATGTTCCCACCATCCGGACGGAATGGGGATCTTCGCATACCCAACTGAAGTACGATCCTGTCTCGAAGTCAATAGATCTGCTTTACGCCCAGCCGTTGGTTATAGCAGCTAGCGACTCTCAGCTGAAACAAATCGCCGAACCCAACCGGTCGAGAATCGTCCCGCTTGCCCAGGAAAACGCACTGGCTGATTCCCGGACGCTTTATTTCGAGCGGTTCAGTCAGTTGTTTCCCGGAAACGTCGCATTATTTCTTAAAAATGGAAGTCGTTTCGACTCACTGATTTACGTCGGACGACAAGCCAACGGCAGTGTCGGGCTGCGATCCTTAGCCATGGGAAAAAATCAGGACATAGCTATCGTATCGCCTGTGAATTCGGCAGTTGAAGCGCATGGGCAGCTGATTGCAATGAATCCTGCTGCTCTGCGTCGCCCGTTCGTGTACCTGACAGTTTGCTTCCTGGGAATAGGAATTCTGGTTTTTATGCTCACCCGCGAAAGCGGCTCACGGTATGCCAACCACCTCTACCACTATTCAGCCAACACCGACTTTTCCTATTTTGCCTCACCCAACGGAGTAGACAGAGCTTTTTTCTATTTGCGTTTACCCGTTTTACTGCTCATCTATATCCTGATGTGTGGTAAGCTGATCATTTGTACAAAACTCTGCTTTACCCATCCCTACTTCCCTCATTTGTATCCGATCGGATGCCTGATGGCCCTGACGACGCCGGCTTTTATTGGTTATTTCTGGATAAAGAATTCCTGGTCGAACGCGCTTTTTGACGGGCGGAGTTCAATCGTCAGAATATTAGTTCTGAATCTGGGATTATTCATTTGCGTGGCTCTGATCAGCAGCCTCGTCTGGTTCGATCTGGGACGATGGTTTTACGAATCGTATTTTGCGGCCTATGATCTGCGGCCAGACCTGGCGACGTTGACCAGCTACGACGGGAAGCTCCGTTTTATTTTCACTCAGAAGCATTTTCGGATTCCCGTCGTCATCCTGCTAGCGCCACTATTGTTGATGATGATCGACCTCTGCATGTGGGCCGTTAACCGGAGTATGTTTTCAAAAAAGCCAGACGGACGCTGGCGCTTCTCTTACCAGTTTATCCTGCTCTTCGGCGGACTCGCGTTGATCAGCCTGGCCCTTCCCAGAGCCTATACGATGGTCTATGTCGCTTTGATTGGTTTCCTTTATTACGGGTTTTTCTTAGTTAACCGGCTCATATACAAAAGTGTTAAGCCAAAATTACACGAATCCCTTCTCGTCGCCCTGCTTTCGGTATTGTTTGTTGGACTACCTCTTTTCAGGTCAGATACCGGCTTTATGATCAATTATTGCCTGGTAATCCCCTTTGTGGTCAGTCAGGTAATTATCTTAACCTATTCACGAAAATTTGACAATGAGGGCGGCCGTTTTTTGCGTTATACTATTCCTCTGGTCCCCGTCATATGCCTTATAGGCCTTTACTGGCTGATCCAGGCGGTTTCTTCTCCTTCGCTCGAAACAACCCAGCGTTACAGTCGTCGGGTTCAGGCAGTTATACAGAAAGACCGGTTATTAGAAACGGGTGGCAAGCAATACCTGAGTGATTTACAGTTTCTCGAAATTGCGAATCTTCAGGCAGTTGAAAGCTTGGCTTCGCCCACGTTCAGGCTGGTCGAAGTAGAGAAGTCCTTTCACCGCATCATCTCTCAGGGGCTTTATCCTGTCATCATCAACGACCTGAATCCGCTCATCATCATGGAATACGCCGGCAAAGCAGGCCTGTTGGTTTTGGCCGGCGCGTGGTTGCTGCTGCTGCTGAACCGGTACCAGATATGGAGTGGTCGGTTTGAAATCCGATCGGGCAATGGACTGGACCAGGAAGAGCTGAATCTGGCGCAATTGGTCCGGTTCCTGCCGGCGCTCCTGATGCTGGGCAATTCCACCTGGCTTTTTTTATCCCTGTTCAATCTCTTATTTTTTACGGGCAGGGTGGTTAACGGATTCGCCGTAGACTCATTCATCGATTGGATGGACATCATCATCTTGGCCGGCTTTATGGGCTATGTCATTTTCAGACGGGATAAAAGGCCATCACCCTCGACTTACTAGTCAATCAAAAATGGAAAACAACGACAAACGATTAAACTTTTTTTGGTTTTTGGGCGACTGGTTTCTGCGGAACTGCATCGCCATATTTCTGCTGGCGACGGCTATTCAATACTGGTTCCAGCCTTTTATGTACGGCTTGCTGGTTTTGCTCATCATTAGCTGGATCTATGCATCCTGGATGACTGTTCAAGAACAGTTCTTCTGGGAAGAGAAGTTTGACTTCGATACGAGCGACTGGGCGTTGTGGTTCGTCTGGGTAATTGAAGGTGTCTTCTTGCTGATCGCTCTCTATTTTCTAAATAAGGGTTTACTGACCATCACGGGTGCGGAGCAGGCGTTCGGCCTGAGCTGGACACCTATTTCTATGGTAATGTCTGTCGGCTTCATTCTTTTTATGTTTTATCTGCTGCTCATCATCAAAAAAGAGGAACGCATCCGGATGTTTGTCTTCCTGTATATCCTGCTCGACTTCTTGGTCTTAATGCCCTTCAACTTTATGTATATGTTCGAAGCAAAGCAACGGGAAGAGCTAGCCGATTTTCATGGGAGCACCATTCCTACGCTTTATACCCGTTTGGTCAGCAGGATCAGCTCCAAGGTGGGTGAATTAGAAAAAAGTTACGGCCTGGTCTCTGCCCTGGAATCAGGAAGAATTGTGGATTATCAGGCGAAAGTATCGGAAATCAGGCAAATGGACGAGGAAATCGCTGAACTGCGAGATCAACAGCGACTGGATTATAGTCCTGCCAGAAATGAGATTCTACAAAGGCTCAAACGGGAGCAGACTGCCCTGATCAAAAAGCGTAACCAGCTCAATACAGGTCATAGCAGCGAGGTCGCGCAGGCCGGGGCCGAAAAGGATCGCTTTGTTGAAGCTCGTAAGACGATAACCGGCCTTAAGGTCGCCGTCGACTCGATCCAGAACGGTATTGCGGGCAATGAGCTAAAAATCAATACTATTTCTGCCTGCAAAAACCGCTTAATTCAACTCGTGAATCAGGACCCCTATTTTCGTCAGGATAGTTTGATCCTTCTCGCCCAGGCAAAACTGTCGATCGAAGCCAGTTCCCGAACAGAAGCTTTTTTCCAGCTTTTACATGATTTATTCCAACCGCTTTTAAAGGAAAACACGACTTCTCCTATTCTCGCGGTCGCAAAAAAAGCGGACCCAGAGTGGCTTGCCCTGCAACCCTCCATACGCTGGTTTAGCTTTCTGGCCGCACTGCTGATCGACGCGATTCCCCTGCTGGCAGTTCTGGTTTATCGGCTTTATAGTCGGTAAACAGCGATTTATTGAGCAAAATAATCCGCTTCAACCGCATGGGATCAGCCAGGAAGTTTTTTGCAAAGACCGAGTAGTACAATGAGTCTGACGGAGCTTTATTTTCTCTTGTTTCCAGCGATATTACCCCGGTAAGCCCCAACGTGCGGGGCAGCGCTGCTTCTGAGTAGTTTGTTCCGATGTAGCTTTTTAGCTGATCGTATTGCGATTTGGTCATAATGGAGAACACAAAAGAGCCGCGATGCACGGTTTTCGTGGATTGCCGCCGCTGGTGGCCAGTTTGATCCATAATGGTTTCATCATCGGCTGTGCCGGTTTTGGCCAGCATGACAAATGAGGTAGGGATGCCTTCGACCCGGAACGAACGGACTTGGGTAGCAATTTCCTTCCAGGTCCCCCTTATTTGCGTGTCGGTATCCGAACAAAGCGCCGCAAGTAATTCCTTATGTGCTTCCTGAAATGAGGCCGATGACGACACAGTCGATCCGGGTTGGAGCAAGCTGATAGCGGAGGATGGCGTGTTTCCGGCTAGAAACGACCCCCTGACATTGCGGCCGGTTATCAAACGACAAAAGGCTTCGGACAGCTTTACATTATTCCACCGGTTGTTCTGGCTTCCCAGGAGCCAGGGCACGATTTCCTGGCGGAAGTCACCGCCCTTTCTGTCAAATTCGTCGAAGTACAGTGAGACCCGTTCTGGCGTAATGGAAGCGTAGTTCTTGTACTTTTGTGGCGGCCTGGTCGCGCCCGATTGTACATAGGACGTAGCCCAGTAATTGTATTCAAATAAATCACGATTGCTTCGGATCAGGTTAACATCTTCGACATAAAACGCCTGTTTGAATAGCTCATCGATGTTGGTCGCATTAATTTTCGGTATTTTCAGCACCCCATTCGTGATCTTGCAAACCGGTGTATGGGTGTGGGGAGCCGAGTAGAGTCTGGGCGGGAATTGTGCCTGTGATATAGCCGTGCGAACGTTACCCTGATTGCCAGTCAGCGCATATAGAAACGTAATGACCGGAAATAGGTTGGATGATTTAGATAGGGCGACTGGCAACATCTCGCCATTCCCTTCCGAGTGGCCGCTAAAACGTCTCGTAGGATAACCCAGCAATCGGACCGTATCGACGGATTTCGCTGATTGTTTCTTGAAATCTTCGAAACTGCTTACCATCTCAGGCGTAAGCGAAAGCTTGGAAAGTTGCGGAAATTTCAGGTACGTAGAAAAATACAATAACGGCTTAAAGCACGAGCCGATCGGGTGATTGACCAGATTGTAATTCACCTGTCCGGTTAGGGCGGACTGATTTGAAAGAGCACTGTCGAACCAGGGAATGGCCAGCACCTCGGCGCTCCGCGTATTTAAAAGGGAGATGCCCATTCGAATGGATTTAGCAGTATCGCTTTGAAACGAATGAAGTTCGGACGAATGCCGGATATACTGATCCAATTCTTTTTCCAGATACAAGGCCAGCGGAGGGTTGTAGGACAAAGAAACGGCATTGTCGGGCTCAGCCGCCGATCGAATTGGATGGAACAGGTTTTCAAGCTCCGCTATTTTTCGGGTGGCCACCGATGCAAATTGATCAACCAGCGGTTCCTGGGCCGAATACCGTAATCGGCCGCTCGTCCGGTGCACAATGAAGGAAAGGTCATTGAAGGGGTTTTCCAGCGTTGTGCCAAGCGAAAACAAGCTATTGTTAACACTTTTGCTGACAAACAGTTCGAATGGACATTGGCGGAGCGAAATACTATGTTCGTCATTTTCGCGAATAGACAAGGTTGTAATGCCTGCCCGATTGACGAGTTTTAGTTCATCAGATGGCGCAATCAAATGAAGCGTATCGTTTACTGCTGTAACGTGTATCGACTTCGAATCCGAAAACTGGATTTCGAATCCTTTCTTACCCTCAAACAACACTTTATCAAGTAACCGCGCCTGGTCTGTTTCATAAAACGAGACCGGCTCGTATTCCTGGTCAGTTGGTGTGTAATCACCGGTAGCCGGCGGAAGTGGAAGCCAGGTATTAGCCAGTTTTATAAAAAGAAAGCCTTTGAACAACGAATCGGTATTGGCCCGGATTTTGTTTTGCCAGAATTGACTGTCTGCAACGAGCGGTACCGAAATGATCTTCTCGTCAATGGTAATGCTTTCGATTCGGGTTCCATCAAAGGCGATGTTGAAAACGCGCCGGTCCAGATTCTGCTGTTGCAGGACCAGGTGATCATGAAGAGGCGAATTAAAGTAAAATACCGAATCCTCCCGGTTGTTTAGCTGCCGGAAACCAACCAGGCGCAGGCTGCTCTCATCCCCGTCCGGTGGAAGATAAAATACCAAATGTGAGTTTTCAAACTGAAAATAATCCGCCGGTAGTCCTGGCACTTCACGCATCCGATCCAGATCACCCACCGAGGGGGTCAGGTACTTTTGCAGAAATTGGTTAACCCGCTCGACGTAACCCACGGACCCCGTGGAGCTCCGTCCTGAAAAGAAGTACTTTTCGCCCGCCACCGACGGTTCAGGTCGGCGAATGACAAGGTAGTAAAACGTACAGGCAAAGAAAATGAACAGACAAAGAATGGTCGGTCCGTTCATCCAGCGATCATAACGGACATTATGATCGTCAAAACCAAAGGCTCTCATTTGTATGTTGGCTTTTTAGATGTCTTATTTTCGATTTTCAGACGGGTGACTGTCTCTATTCGGTCAGAATCTGCGGCAATCACCTGTATCACGACAACTGAGTCGCGATATAGCTTCACGAATCGGTTCCACCATATATCGTTCGGCAGGGAATCTACCTTCTTTACCTCAATGCGGGAGGAAGGCCTTGCTTTGTTTTTTACCAATGCAAACTGTATCCCTCTAAAATTTGCTCTTGCCTGAAAGTTGGCCGGGTTAAGTGCTGTATCTCCCTGAAAGTACATGCGGTTCAGAAAGCTCTCAGCCTCCGCGATAGCACGGGCTACCGAATCTATCGGAGTAGGCTTCTGCGGTTGAACGGCCGCCGGTGGAATGGACTGGCTGGAAGTGGTATTCGTCCCACTGATCCACAGCCAGGAAATAAAAACAAAAAACAGTGATACGGATATCGCCAGGAAGATATGATAAACCCGTACAGGAATCGAACGGGTCATCCAGGCATAGATGCCAACCGGCTCCGTAGGTCGGTAAGAATTCGAATCCTCCTCGGCGTACTCTGAGCCGTCCGTCGAATCGGTTCCGGAAACCACTTCGACCGGTTTTACCCCTCTTGCGCTGAGAGGCTCGTCATTATCCGGGCCATCCGGTGGCCGGTTTGCCACCGGATGCTGATGAAGAATACGCAGGAATCTTGTATATTTCCTGGCTACACTTGTCTGAGGTAAATACGCCAGTAATTGGTTTCCCAACTCTTTCACCAGAGAAAGAGTACTGTATTTTGGGTCTATTTTCCCTATTAGCTCGATTCTTTCCGCAAACCCGGCATCGTTTTCCAATGGCAACTTGAAGGGCAACGTAATTGCGTCTTGATCAGCTGCTTCCAACCAGCCTCCATCTCCGTCCTCTCTAAAGCGAGCCAGCAGCAGGTGAGGGTAAATAGGGTTCTTGGGAGTCAGTTCATAGAGATACCGAATGGCAGGGAGATGGCTGATAGAGATTGCATGAAAATCGTCAGCAGCGAAATTCTTCCAAAAGTCGCTGACTTGTCCAGCGAACGCTTTCAAATGAGTGGTCCTGGATAATGCGAGAATAAGGGGCCTTAATGTCTCACAGTTGGATAGCGTGATAAGATCTTCCCAGGTGGTTATCCAGTCCTGAATGCCGTTGATCAGGACACTCTTTATCACTTCCGACTTTTCAGGCGACGGTATGCGGGCGATCAGCAAATCCCGTTCCGGAAGTGTCACTTCGCCTAAGCGTTTGCGTAGTATATAAGGGACTTCATCCAGCAGTTTATGCCCGACACAGATCTGATCATATTCGTCAACCCGGGCAATGAATTCATCCAGTGCGATACTAAAAAGGTGCTGGGTCAACAGGGTAACTTTATCCGGATAAGACGAATGACTGATTGCCGAAAAAAGTTCAAAATCACCTGTATAGGTTTTCTCTTTTCGATGATAGAGATAAACCAGATTTGCGAATCGGACGATCTTGCCTTTTAACGTGAGTTTTTCATAAGTGGAATCGCAGTTGAGTAATGTATCTCTGAACAATAGACCGCCCTGATCACCTTTTAAGGCATCCGCCAAGTCGAAGAGTTCGCCGAAATTAGTGCTACCAAGATGAAAGTCACCCAGAAAAGTTACCTCATATCCTTCCTTTTGAAGGTTATTGAAATTGATAACTGTTCTATTAAACGAGCGATATGATTCAGGGACTAATGGCTGAGAGCCACAATAGATAAGTTGAATGGATCGGTTTTCGTCGTTAATATAATCGTCCTCATAGTTGAGCATAAATGGAATTGACAATAATATTTCCTTCGGAAACAAGTCAAAAGCCATACTAAGCTCTCCAAAATTAGGGAATGTAGCGAAAGTGAGGGAATTATAAAGGTCATCGGTCATGCTGGCTGGAATTCGCTCATTCACTATACAAATTTTCCCACCTGAAACTAATTTACTAATAATTATTTCAAATATTTTCTTTGTATCTATTTTTGAATATCTGACGTTTCTTTTGAGAGATTTAAACTCTCTTTTTTCTTCCGGATTGGCTATATCAATTACAGGAAGCAATTGATTAAATAAGTTACCTAACCGGGTTTCCCCTAAAATATATTCATTTTTAAAATACAAAAATTGTCTAAAACTAAATAGACGATTGTTTTTATCAAAATCCGTGTTCCCTTTATCCAAAATCAAGAAAATGCCGGTCTCAGATGGCAGGTATAGAAGTTTAGTGGCCGACTCTTTGGATTTAAGGCTGTTGTTCAATTTGATCAGCAGCTCCCGCATATCGGTTGGCACATTGGCCAAAGGCTCCCGCCATGACCAATCGTTTCTATTAAACTTACTATAAAAATATTCCATCATTTTCACAAGCCAAGGATAAATTTATAATGTGACAATGAAATTGCATCGGAATTAGTTTTTGGCCTCAGTTTCTTAAAGTAGCTTTTGTTCTTGATTGAGAAGTTTATTATTTCATCAACTCCGTACATCCCTAGGTTAGTTAAATTCTTGCCTCTATATTGCTCTTTTAGAATATTTCTTTCCTTTCCCTGGAATTGACCTATTTCAAATATTTCCTCATCCGGTTTAATTCTACTATAAAGGCCCGTGCAGGTGAAATACTTGTTTAGCTCTATTTTTTCGTAACCGACAGATATTGGAAACGGGTCGCTTGTCGTAGGTATTATAAACTCCTGATCATGTCTTTCTTTCACGACATTTAGTTTGTTTAAAGCGAAGAGAATTTTGGCAATACGATGAAATGAGTGATTTCTTTGCGGATTTGTTTCCCTGACTATCCTACCTGATTCACTATAACCATCAAATTTCGTTACAATTCGCAAGGTATTTATCCCATTCTTGATATTGTCAAATATTTGCTTAGCCTTCGCACCTCGTTTTAATGAGGCATGTAGCGAAAAGAAATCAACCCCTTCCTGCGCGATATCCTCATCATTTTTAAATGACTTGCAAAGCAAGCAATATGTATCACTAACGACGCTATTTTCCAAGTGATCGTATAGTGCATCTACTAACTCTTTATTCGTGTCGACGTCTTTAAAAATTTCTCCCGAAATATTATATATCTGGATTAGAACCCCATTCATTTGATGAACGATAGAGCTTATAGAGCCGGTCTCTGTGCCAAGAAAATCGCCAGATTTGTCCGTTTCTTTTTGTATCTCGGCGACAAAATTCCGCAATTCTATCTCCTTAATATTGTTATTTGTAACTTTACTTTTTTTGTCTTCGTCAAATGGCATTGGTTTAGGAGCATCCTGGATTTCTCTCAATAAATACTCATAGATAAAATATATCAGGGCAGTTTTTCCACAGCCAACCGTACCAATGATCAGGAATGTAACTTTGCGCGCCTTTCCAGATCGGATGCGTAAAATCTTTCTAAAATACTCGACAATCTTCTTTTTCATTTCAGGAGGTTTTTAAGAACCAGCCCTTTACTAAATATAAAAGGGCCTGATGAGCCAATAAAATTATGGGATAGGCGCTCTTCGTGCCCAGTCAGAACAAGTGGCATAATCCGACCGGAGAAGGTAGCCGTGATTTCTAATAACGGCTTTGCATTTAGAGTGCTGCCGCAGAGAATGCGGATTAACCGGGCCCGGCGAGACACTTGATCACAGAAATGATGTAGTTCAAAATTATATAAGCATACCGGCCCGTCATTTAAAGGGCGAAAGGGATGAAAAGAATCACTCAGAAAATCCTGATCCAGGCATAAGAGGACGATAGTTTCAGAGGTTTCTACCATCGTCGAAAAAAGATTTGTCAGCGCCGTCAACTGGTCGATGCAGATGTAGTTAAGCGATACTTGCCAAGCTTTGACGCCATTCTTCTGATGCAGGCAGGCCGCAACGCCACGGCCGGGGATCGTGCGGTACTCACGCCGGGTTTGCGGTGGTTGCTCCATGTACATCACCGGATCGAAACTGTAATCCTGTAATTGTTCTAACTGCGCCTGCAACGAATTATAAACGTCTATGGCAGCCTTCTCATTTGGGCCGGTAATCAGGATATCCCTGGATCTGAGGATCTCCCGACGTCTTTTTACCATCATACCGCTAGGGTTTTAAGTCATAAGTTAGCTCATCGTAATCCGAAGCAGCACTTCCGGAAGTGTCGGTGACATCTCCGGTATTTTCCCGGAATTCATCCAGGGAAGAATCATCTGACTCCTGTGCGCCGGTAATTTCGACGGCATTCTCACCAAATTGCTCGTGGATTGTTTCGGATGGCTCATCTGAGTGATACGGGGAGTTACGTTGCCGCTATTTTTTATGACGCCTGGACAAATGAAAAGAGAACGTACTGTAAAAGTGACCCCTATTTTTGGGGGAGTAGCCAAAAAAAGTCAAGGGTTTTCGCGTTCGGCTAATAGATTCTTATCCCCATACGCACGGGAAAAAATTGAAGATTTCGGTCAGAATACAACCACTTTCGGCCACAGGGCGAAGCGAATCTTTTGCACAAATAAAAAAATGGCTAAATGTGCTGTGACAAATAATCTCAAATGCGAAGCTGATGTAAACAAACATCTATTTAGCGATGAGACAGAACCTCAACTTAACAAATCCTTATTACGAGTTCTTTAAGAGCACCGTTCACGAAGCGCCGGGAAAATTCCCTGGTACATTGGTCGCGCTTCTCATGTACTATGTATGTCCACTGATCTTTCATTGGGAGCTATTGCTTTCTCCAATGATGATCGCACCGCTCATTGTATGTTCGCTGATTTTCTTGACCCAGCCTGCGGCAAGTAGCGACCAGTTGCAGAATCCGTCTGACAAGTCGTCGATGAAGTACCTTTTTTGGGCCACTTGGTTGAGTCAGGCGGCAGAAATCAGCCAATGGGCGTATCTCAACGAAGTTCATGTCTTCTCCGGAGGGGTTGCAAATTTTTTCGGCTTGCTGATTATGGTAGTGGGCCTGATCGTCAGGGTCGAGGCAATTATTGAGTTGAGAGAGTTTTTTGCCAACACCATCTACATACGTGACGACCATAGGCTGATCAAAACGGGTATTTACAAATATGTCCGTCATGGCAGCTACACAGGGGCTTACCTGATCGGGCTTGGGATTGGCGTCTATTTCTCGGCATGGTGGGGCGTAATGCTGTCGGCGGTCGTGTTAGGTGTTGCTTACCGGTACCGGATTTTACATGAGGAAATAGCATTGGTGGCCTGTTTTGGCGATGAGTACCGCCAGTATCAAAAAGATACTTATATGTTGATTCCATTTGTTCTTTGACCTATTGTCGGGTAGTCGTTGCCCGGCGATGTTCTTCCTGCATCCATCCACTTATTATTTGTTAGCCATGGACATTACAGTTTCACGGGCTACTTCCGTTGAGGACCAACGGGACGCCCGCTATTTGCTCAAAACGGTCTATAAAGACGAGTTTGGGATCAATTTTGACGAGTTCAAGTCGGTTTTTCCACTTGATTTTAACACCATCCTGCTAGTGATTCGTAATGAAGAGAATCAGTTGCTGGGCACGGCCAGCATTATGGAACCTGTTGGAAAGCTGTTCCCGACGGAGTACATTTTCGGCGCAAATGTTCAGAAATTCGAGCAGGTATTGCCCCTTGCCGGTGCTGTGGAGATCGGGCGCCTCGCCAAAAGCAAGGACGCAAAGGCGGGTATTGTTACCAAGGCGATTATGCTTGCAACGATGGACTACCTGACAATGAGTAACTTTCAGGGCTGGGTTTCCACCGTTAAGTCTCCGCTTTACAGACTGCTTCGTTCAATGGGGTTGGAAATGTTCACCTTCGATGAATTTGCTCAGAAGGAAGGCGTCGAGGCCGAGATTGTGGCCCGCTACAAAGGAGACCATATCGAGTCTTTTTTCGCATCGACGCAAGATACGGTCACAGCTTTTCGCAAAATCGAACGCTCCGGACCGGGCTATCAGATCAACATATTGCTCTGAGCTGAGATTGATGCGTATATAGTTACACGTAATAAAGCAGAGGTGATGAGGGTTACCTCTGCTTTATTCATTATGACCTTGGTTTGCCAGCTGGTATGCTCTCCGGCTGGCAATTCCTATTGTCGTTTGAAGTCGCTGAACTGACCGTACACAATCAGGCTGTAATTTCCCTTCATGCTGCCTTGGTCAGGATAGGTTTTAATGGTGTAAGTGCCTTTGTTTACCGCGTCAACCGTAAATTGGTCGCGGCCGGAGTAGCTATATGCGATCTGGTTGCCGACAGGATCATGAACGGTGAAGGAACCATTGTGATCCGGCGATTTCAGGGCTACGTCGAGGATCGAATTATCTTCCGTTACGTTGAGGGTAAAATTTTGCATCGCACCATCCCATTTGTCTTTCAAAGTCAGCCCCTGGGACGAAACGCGCGCCAGATTCTGTACTTTTCCAAATACATTCAATTCGTAAAGACTGTTAAGCACATCGCGTTGATCGGTACCGACAAGGATCGTGTGCTTGCCCTTCGGTAGGTTCTCGACCACAAACTGGCTTCTTCCGGTATAGGAGTAGGCCGCTACCTCGCCAAGCTGATTGTAAAGCGTCACAAAGCCGTCGTTGCCTGAAATGTCCAGGCTGACGTCCACGATAGCGTTGTCTTCTGTTGTTTCAAACTGATAGAAATGATTTCGGAAGGTCTTGCGGTTCCCACCCCCGCCATCAGCGCCGAAACTCACCTTATCTATCTTCAGTCTCTCGTGGGAAATGCGGGTCAGGTCGGTGGATGTACCATCTACATTGAGTGTGTAACTGCCGATTGCATCCCGTTGTTCAGAAAACACCATTACTGTGTAATCGTCTTCTTTCAGCTCCATCTCTGTTTTCTGGTCTCTTCCCGTGTAGCTGTATGCCACCTGCTGGCCCAGGTGATCGAAAAGGTAAAATCCGGCGTCTACGGTTGCGGTAAGGTTTATGGTAACCACTGTGCCGTTGCCCGATACCTTAAAATTGTAATATCGGTTTTTCGGTGATTGCCTGTTACCTCCTCCGGTCCCTTCCGCAACGCTCCATTCACCGGAGGTCTCTCTCTCTTTGGGAGTCACTGAATCTTCGCATTGCCAGAACGCCACGGCAATGAACAATGCTGCTACTGTCTTGATCAAATTTTTCATTTTGATGTATTTTAGATGATTGATTTAGTTGTTCGGGCTACCTTTGCAGCAGTTTCGCATCGATTTTGGAAAGCTGCTGAAAAGCATGATTTAAAGCGGATTTTTCTGATCCTTGCTCGGTACCGGCTGTGCCTTCACCCTCCATCGTGTGCTCATAAACGATCTTGTTAGTCTGGGGTGAAAAGAATGTGAATTTTGCGCTGAGTTTCGCTTGCCACGTTTTTGCATTGATTTTGGTATAGCTTGTTGGTTGGCGCGAGACGATGCACAGCAAATTGGTACCTGTTCCATAATCCGTTTTTTTGCCTGAGGGCGGATAGCCGTCGAGAATGGCGATAGCAGTGCCATTGTTGACCAGCGATGCCTCGCCAGGAGCGATATCGTAGTCTGGGAAGACTTTTTTCAAGGCATTAGCCGTCTTTTCAGCCGCGAACCAGTCCATGATCGACTTCTCGGGCAAAATCCCGAGGATGGCCAGTTTTTGACTGTGCAGCGGAGTTAGTGGCGTTTTACATGCTTCGGCCGGAAAGTCTTCCTCTTTGCCTTTTTGCCGATAATTGAAAATAGGGTAGTCCTGGCCGGCCGCTTGCATAATGTAGGGATGCTGAGGCTGTTCCCAGGCATCCTGAACCAGAGTCGGTACCCGTTTGGATACATAATCCGCCAGCTCGGATAGCATAATGGTCGAGTCGCTGTACCCTTTCGCATCCGGCTTATCGGCATTTCCCAAAAGACCTTCCAGGATGGCATACGTAAACGCACCGTGCTTCCATTTTTCGTGCTCCCAGGAGGCTTCGTCGGCATTGCTGCTGGCGATGGTGACAATCCCGGATGGTGTTTGGGAAATTGCTGTTTGCGCTCCTGCGAGCGTCCCGACCCAGCTTTTGTTTCCATTCGCCCCTCCGCTATGGCAGGCATCTAGCAGCACGATTCGCTTGCAGGGCAGCTTATCGATGTTGGCGATGATGTCTTTTTGGTAAAAAAACAACACATATTTGGGATCGGAGACGCCAAATGCCGCATCATTGGAGACTACCCCGAAATCGCTCGATCCATCGACTTTACCCGCCTTCCCATGGCTGGAAATAAATATCAGCAGCACATCATCCTCGGTAAGCTGCTGGCGTTTCAGGTCTGAAAACGTTTGCCCTAGTTTGGAAAGCCTTGTGTTTTCGGCGCATATGAGCACCTTGCCAGTCACTTTTCCGAACAAATGCCCCTGCTGGGTTTTGAACCCGGCAGCAAGTGCCTTTGCATCCTGCTCGGTATATTTCAAATTGTAAGGAACACCGACGCACAACAGGTACAGGTCCGGCTTTCCAACCTTTCTGATAATGCGGACCGATTTGCTGCGTAGGATGATGCCGGGGCCGATATGTGCCTCCGCCTCCCATACATTTTCACCTTCGAGCAAGCTCACCGTTTTCGAGAATTTGGTGGCGGCTTTCGGGATATCCGCCAATTCGACCTCGTCCAGTTCCTTGCTACCCGAATCATAAGGCTTCCCGTTCCTGACGAGCTTTATGTGCGCGGGCTCGGATGAGGTGCGCGGTTTGGTCCAGGTAATTTCGAATTCAATGGTGTAAGAAGGCCTTCGTGTGTATATAGTGTACTGATTTTCTTCCTCGTTGGGGACCTTCCATCGTATACCATCGTTTTGCGCTTGCACGCAGGTAGCCATCAGCAGCACCAGCAACGGACCATATTTCATAAGGCGAATTGTTCCTAGCATTGTTCAAAAACGGTTTTCAACCTGCGGCGGCTGATGAGCAACTGGGACCCATTCTTGATTTTTGCATAGTAGGCATCGTCGCTGTTATCGATACTTTCCAGGTAATGGCGGTTTACCAAATGTGAGCGGCTGACCCGGATGAACGACTTGTTCTGCAAGTCCTGTGCAATGCAGCCTAACGTTTTGGTTAGCAATACTTTCCGGCCACTGGTGAGAATAATGAATGTGTAGTTCCTGCTACTTTCGAAATAGACGATTTCCATTAACCGAAAGTGCGTGCGGGCGGTAATGGCCAGCAATGGAGAAGAAGGTTCCATGGTTGTAGTTGGTTTACGGGTTTTCAACCGGCTGCCCGGAGCAGGCAGCCGGTTCAGTATTGTTATCTCGGCGTCGCCATGACGCTCATCAGGTTCACGACGGTTTCCTGCCGGCGGCTTTCGCGTACGGCCTGGGTTTCTTTCTTTTGGCCTTCCACTACAATTTCCAGCATATCCTTGCTCGCCTTCTCCCGCATCCGCAAGAGTTCGAGCTCATGTTTGTAGTCCTGGCCGGTCAGCTTTTCCTGGTAACCATCGATTTGGCGCAGCAGGGCATCCACTTCCGTACGGCAGCTCTCCGAGGGCGGGATTTTGTTCAGGTAGGAAATTGTCTCTTTCAATTGCCGCGCGGCCCAGTGGTTCCTGGCCCGTCCCAGGTACAGACGGCATGAAAACTCGTCGTATTTCGCAAGTATCTGGTTGATCTTCGCTATCGAGGTCTTATAACAGCCGTAATTGGCACTCCGGATATTGTAGAGCAGGTAAATGGCGCGCGTGAACTGGTTTTCGGCGGTAACGGCCTTGTCTGAAATCTCGTTTTTGTTGATGGCCAGCAGGGCTTGCTTGCTCATCAATTCGGCTTCGCCGATAATGGATTCACAGTTGGCCGCGAAATACCGGGTGATGGTCGCCCGGCTGTTGCCGATCAGCTCCTGAAGTTTCGGGTTGTCGGAACGGAGGCTTCGCGCCGCTTCGAGCAAGGCCTTTTCATACGATTTGCCAACACCCTTGATCGAGAAGGTCTCCGTATTGAAAATGATACTTTTGCTCATGTAGCCGTTGGCCACGATCAGGGTCACTTCCAGGTTTACCACCGTCAGGGAAGGCGCCGAGGCGGTGACCTCGTGGCTCAGGACATTTACCCGCGGAAACATGACGAAATTATAGCTATCGTACTCGCTCATGCCGGTTTTGCTTACCGCCTGCTGCAAGCGGGAAAGGAGCAGCCTTCCGAAACTACTCGTATCGGAGGAGATCACGGAAATGGGGATTTTAACATCCTGGTCCTGGGCGGCCGAGCGTAACGATATACTGCCCAGGAGGATCGTCAGGCAGAGTGATATCAGGAATTGCTTCATTTTGATATGCGGTTTTGGGTTTAATCTTAGTTGGACAAAATCATCCGTCCGTCACCAATTCCTTGCGAAACATTCTTGACAGTACATTTGCAGGTTTTCTTCAATTCGGAAGCGACGGTCCGTACCCAGTCCCGTGCAGATACCCCTCTGTTTCTTTTGGGATCGATGTATTCGATCTTGATGTTGCTGATTGACATAGCTTTACCGCTCGTGGAGTTTCCGGGATTTGGAGTAGGGGAGCCTGGTTTCTTTTTGGCTTCAACAATATCCATAATCACATCGATGTAGGGATCTCCCGTAGCTGCGCAGTCGTCTTCCAGGTCGAATTCTGCCTTTCCGTCCACGCTCACCCGGAGGCTGATCGTCCGTCCGTTGGCAACTACGTCGTCGGCGTGCTTTTTCAAGGCTTCGGAAAAATTGTTGAGCTCATTTTCCACATGTGTGGACAGGAGCGTAGGAACGTCCGTTTCGATGGTTTGCTCGCCGGGATTGGTGATGGTGGCAATGATCTTCGAGGTATAGCTGTCCTTCGCCACCAGGGCGAACGTGAGCCTGTTGGTCCCTTTTCCAGGACGATAATCATACGAAAGTTCGAGGATCACATCGGGACGCACCTTATTGAGCACCCGAGTGATCGCGTCCGTCTGAAGGTCACGCAAATCTTCATCAATTTCTTCGTCCTGGCGATTTTTCAGCGAAAGTTCGAAATCATCCAACGGAGGCCATCCGGCTTTGTTCATCTTGTCGGCAATGGCGGCTGTGACAAACCGCAGGTCGATCAGTTCGATATATGCCTTTTCATAATTGCGTTCATAAATAGTGCGCCCCAGAACGGTCTTTTCGGAAAGGCAGTTCAGACGTTTGAGCAAATCGTCGGCCGGAATGATCATCATGCGCGATTGCATCTGAGAATACGATTGATGGGTCATGCCGAGCGTCAGCAACAGGATGCAGATCAGTTTTTTCATCGGGGAATAGATTTTAGATTTTTCAGAAGGTTGGTTTTTGCTTTTTGCCATCGTCGAGCAGACGCGTATTGAGCCGCTCATATGCTACTTTGGCATTGATTGCGACCTGGTAGCCGCCCTTGATTTTATACACCTCGTTAGGCTCGATTTCGGCCTGGTCGAGGTATTTGAGGTATTCGCCCGAGTTGAAAAAATTTTCAATGTATTGCGTGTTTTTTTGCTGCTCGGCCTGCGGTAGCAATGGTGCCTTTACAGCGCTTTGCGTGCCGGAAACGCCCCTGAGCAGCACAGCGCCGACAGCGAACTTCTTGGCCAGTGCGAATGCCTTCTCGCGTGAGCTGTGGGTGGCCGATACCCTCAGGCACTGGATACCGCTGTCGCGGATACCCGTGCGGAAGCAAACGCTGTTCATATCCACAGCTTCAAATTTTCCGTCGACACGGTCGTCGAACTTGACGGACGCGCAGTTGATACAAAAAAAGGTCAGTAACAGGAGGAGGAGTCTGTTTATCTTTTTCACAAAAAAGGGGTTAAAATTCGATTCAGGTTTTGTCTTAGGTCGGTACTGGGGTGCTAAAAGTCGAAGCGCACGTTGACGGAATATTGGATCGGGAAGTCGACCACGTAGGCGACCTCGGGGGCGAGTTTTACTTTTAAATTGCTGTTTCGGCCAACGAGGTTGATGTAGACGGCCGAGCCGAACATAAACGAGGAAGCGTCTTTGTAGGCGATCAGGCCGGCGAATGGCTTAATGTCGAAAAACCGGGACAGATAGAACTCCCGCGCCAGGTAGGCATCCCAGACTGCGGTTTTACCCTTCGTGATCTGGACATCGTTGTAAATTTTGTCCTCCTGCGGAAGTGCCAGGTTGACACCTGCCTTCAGGCCGGCGAACGGCATTCGGGACTTCAAAATGGTCGCAAGGCGGAAGTCGACACCGATGATGTAGGAAGGCACGTCGATCCGCGTGCCGTACCCCAGCTGCACGCCGTAGCCCTTATCTTCGTTCTGCACCACCAGGTCGAACGGTTCGAGGTGGCCACCGTCGATCTGTTTGAAAACCGACATCGTATTGAGGGCTTCGGCGAGGCTGTCGGCCTTCGGCTTGCTGTGTGGTTGGCGCAGTTCGACTTCCTTCGTTGGAGTGACTTCCTTTTTGTTAGATGCGGACATTGTATTAGACTTCGGCGATTCAAAAGTGATCGCGAAGGGATTATACCGTTTTTTGTGCTCCGCTTTTTCGGTATTGTTAGCTACTTTCACGGCTCGCAGTGTCCCGACGCGCTTCGTACCTTCCTTGCCGTTTTTGTCGAGTGTTTTCCGGTATACCAAAAAGCGCTGATCGGTGTAAAGGCCCTGTTTTTTCCCGATTTCGATGGCGATGTAAGGGCTGGTTTTGGAGATGTAGGATTTGACCTTCAATGGTTCAATGCGGGTTTCCAAATCCTTCAATGACTGGTTCGTAGCGCCCTGCACAAACTCCCAGTCCTCGAAAATGGCCTCCGTATTGATCGCACAGGTATTATCCTGCGAAAGGTTGCCCCGGGCGATCTGCGCCGAGCATTCGTTGATCAGCGACCGGAGCACAGCGGCATCCGTATCTTTCAGCTTCGCCTTTTGCACATATTCGAAATAGTTTTTGGCACACGCATAATCCTTGTTTTTGTAAAATGACTGCGCCTGGCTACGAATATCTCTGGCGATAAATCTGTTGACATTTTCCTTGAATTCTTCGATCGTAAGTCCGCCAAGCAGTTCTATAATTTCCTCGCTTCTTGGATCGATGTCTTCATTGCGCATGGAAACACTCGTAATGAATTTCAGAGGGTGCTTGTCCTTGAAGTTGTTGAAATCCAGGCCATCCGGGTCAATCTGGTACAGATAACCCTCGATATGCCCCCTGAACGTTTCGTAGGTTCCGTCGTTTTCGGTTCTCTCGACTTTCTTTTCTGCATTCACCACGGCCAGCACCAGTACATAGTTCTTTTTCAGGAGCTTTTCGAACACGGCCAGTTTTTTCGGGTCAACCCGCTCGCGCCGGTCGGCTTCTGTGCGCGAATACATGATCCGGTCCATCAAAATGCTTTTGTTGGTCCAGATATTGAGAATGTTTGTAGCAACATTGTTCTGGGTCATATATTGCTGGATCTGGTTGATCAGCGACCCTCCCCTGGCCGCCTCAACAGATTCCCCTTTCGCCTTGGCAGGTCGCAGGTTTACCAGCGAGTAGAAGTTCATGGAATCTTTCAGGATCGTCCTGAACATCTCGCCGGTGTCAAATCCGATCCTGTTGGTAAAATGTTTTTCACTCACCAGCACATTACCTCGGTAGTCCTTCACACGCATACGTTTGAAAAGTTCCTGAGGCTTATAGACTGGATTGCTTTCCTTGTCGTGCACATAAAGGCCGGGAACATCCAGCAGAATGGGAAGCACGGTAATACTGGCCCTGTCCATCCGGTAATAGGTTGCTTTTTCGCCGGCTGCGGCAAGTGCCGCTTTGTTTTGTTCTTCGATTCTCCTGAGGTTGTCGTCACTTTCAGGATTGGGAGCCAATCTGTCGTTTTTGGGCGGTGTGTTCTCAACGACGCGTCGGCTTGGACTGGCTGTCGGATCAGGCTTGGCAATCTTTGTTCCCTGTTCTTTTTTCTTCTGCGGATCGGATGGTCGTTTGTTGGTAGCAGGTTTGGTCGGTCTTACAATAGTTTTGGAAGGCTTTTTTCCGGGCTTCGGCTGCGCGTACGCGCATGTTATCGAGAATAAGAGTAGTAGGGGTAATAAGAAGTTCGCTTTCATAGAGGTTAGTTGAGGAATTTTAGTGGTTACAAAGGAATGCAAGAGGCATGGAGAGTCTCGCCCCCAGAAATAGGGGAAGGAGGGATATTTTGTGTAAAATTATTTCAGCCTGATTTTAACGATGGCCACGGTTCCGCCGGAGTTGCTTTCGATGGAAATCTTCCCGTGCAGGGTGTGTTCTACCTTCCTGGTAATGTCGGCAAGGCCATATCCGGTGCCCAGCGCCTTGGTGACGTCGAAGCCTATTCCATTGTCTTCGACGATGACGGTCAGTTCCGGTTTGGCGTAAGTGAGCTGCACATTGATGGACGTGCATCGGGCATGCTTGATCGCGTTGGTGATGATCTCAGAAATGATGCTGAAAATCATGACCTCCGACTTGTTGTTGATTGGATTGTCCGGGTCCAGTCCCTGATGATCTATCTCAACCCGGGCCTCGCCGTGGTAGCGGGCTAACAGCATATTGATCAACGAAACAGAATTTGCCGATTTTCCCAGCTGATGGGACAGGTCCCGAACAGCATTATACGCCGAGTCTATGCGCTCAAAAGCGAACCGCCAGTCCTCGGTGTGGTTGTCGCCGGAGAGTTCTTTTTGCAGCATGGTAAACTTGGATTTGGACACAACCAAATCCGAGCTTACGTGATTGTGAAGTTTATCGGCGATCAGGCTGGTAATTTCCTTTTTTGTCGTCGATTGAATGGTCAGTATCTCATTTTCAAGCCGGAACTTCTCCTTCTGATTTTCTTTGAAGCGATAAACGATCCCGCCCGTTAGTAAAAGCAGTTCGGTCAGGGTTGTCATGTAGTAGTTGTCGTGGATGCTCTGCACGGGAATCTGGTGCAGTCCCGAAAATGTTTCCAGAAGCACGGTCACTGTCACTGGAATGGTAGCGAACAGAAAGAGTCTTGCCTGAACAGTTTTGATTTTTTGATACAGGTAAACCAGCTGAATGACGCTGAGACTTGCCATAGTCAGGTAAAAGAGAATACGGAAGTCGAACAAGGGTTTTCCCCATGCTATGAGCACCGCCATGGCCAGGTACTGAAAAGCGAAAATGGCCCGGCTGATCACGAAAGTTGGTGATGTTAAGCGCAGGTCAATGTCCAGGTACTGTTCAGCAAAGAGCAGGTATAATACCGGCACTGTCGCGCTCAGGATGCCCAGTGCGTTTTTATTCAGTATCAGGCTGGGTAGCCGGTTGCAAAACAGGTAAATAAAATCATTGTAAATAAACATGATGAGCAGTGCGCAGCAAACACAGCCCATGTAATACCAGTAGATCTTCTCTTTGAAAAAATAGATCAATATCAAACTGAACAAAAGAATAAGGCAGGTACTTCCAATGTAGACACTGTAAAGCAACGTCTTATCTAAGAGGTATCTTCCGGCCGTTTCGTAGCCGTACAAATCAAATGGCGATGCAGCCAGTGAATAATGGACGTTGCGGATACGAACCCACGCCGTATACGTCACTGAGGGCTTCAATTCCAGTGTTGTAAAAAGGAGTGGACTGACTTTCTCACGCAGGAAAATCGGAGTATGGCTTCCGTTTGGGCCGAATTTATAAACCATCGAATCGCCCTGTGTGACATATACCTGAAGACTGTCTATCCCCTTGGTAACCAGCGATATTTTCTGGTTTTTCAATGCAGCGCTTCTCACCCTGAACTGCAACCAGTGCGCGTAGGGCGAATCGCGAAAAATGGGATACGAATTCTGTATCGGTATCCCTTTGAAATGTTTGAGAACGTAAGGGAATGATTCTCCTCCCGTCAGATCGACGTAATATTCCAGTTTGTTTTTCAACGCAATTTTTGTCAACCCCTCACGAATTTCGATTACACCTTGCGCGAACAGAATTTTAGGTACAAGCAATAAAAGCAGCAGCCACGTCTGTGGTTTTCTCAAAAAAAGGAGGGGCATAATTGCATTAGTTAGGAGTCAGATAAACTTAAAATCGCATGCTTTTTTGACTAGGTTAGTGGTGTTTTTTGCTTTGAATTTCTTGATCAGGTTGGTCCGGTATTCTTCAATGGTGTATTTTCCAAGGCCTAGCAGAGTCGCGATGTCGTCGGCTTTCATGCCCTCTGAAAGTAATTTCAGGATTTCTTTTTCCCGTGGCGTAATCTTGACACCACCGGCAATAAGGCGCTCCTCATCCTGCAGCTTGCTTGTAAGAATCCCCTCGACTTCCTTGGGGAAGTAATCTTTACCGGAAGCGACGGCACGAATCGCTTCAATGAATTCGTCATAGTTGATATTCTTGAATACATATCCGAACGCGCCCAGCGCTGTCACTTTTTTAATGATTTCATAATCGCGGTGCGTGGATATGACCAGGGCCTTAATCCCTAGCTGTTCTTTCTTGATGAATTCCAGTACATCCAGCCCGGAAAGACGCGTTACATCGCTATTGGAAGCCATCGGCATCGTCAGGTCCAGTAACAGCACGTCACAAGGGCATGTTTTCAGCTTTTGTATTACTTCGTAAAAATTGGTTGCTACCGCTACGATCTGAATGTCAGTAGTTTTGCTGAGCAAGCTCTGATACCCTTGGATTAACAGCCTATGGTCTTCACCAATAACAATTCGGATAATTGGATTTGTCATGAGTTATTTTTTAGTGTTTCCCAAAAGTAGGCGTGAGGCATTCGTATCTCATACCCCTTTTTTCAGGGGGAAACGAAACAGTAACCATATGGAATCTTTGGGGGAGATTAAGCGGCTTGTTCACGTCAAGAGAGGGTTTTCGTAGGGAATACGATATGGGTCTATAAGTTACACTATTGCCGAGTTAACAAAAAATTGATTATTTCAATTTTTTGTTAACAAAACGCTGTGAACCGCCACGCGGTAATAAAAGGACCGGTCACTAGTCTATTTCCAGGATCAAAGGCAGTACATATCCCTGGTTACTTTTTACCGCATACCGGATCCGGCCCGATTCGCCGCTTACATTTGGAGCTTTAATTAGTTTTTCACCAAGCAATGTCTTCAGGCGTGTTGCGAAATGAGGCGCTTCGTATTGCCCGGCCATGCTGTCGGTCAGAGATAACAGTGCATCGTTGTCGATCTGCTCACTCGAATGAAGTATAACCAGGTAATCGGGCCCGCTTTTTGTTTTGACAAAAGCTTGTTCTTTCCATACAACTTGTCCGTTGGTCTCAGTCATTTTAGGCCGGGGAACCACAAAAGAAGTAGTTGAATCTGAAATCAGCGATGAAAAAGAGCCCTTTACACTATTATTTAGTGCAGGGTTTTTAGGCCAGTGAATTTGCACTTTGCCCGATGGGTCTACACTAAAAATGTAGAGGTGCGTATTAGGGGTGAGCGCATTGACGACCAGTTGAAATTTGTCACCCGTCCCCCATACCTTCCCTTCGGATGATTGGTAGACACCGTCTTTGTTTTTAAAGGTCAGATTTTCAAATGCGACCTGTCCGTCCGAAGTTTCATACACCGCTCTTCTGAAACCGACCAGGCCAAAGAGCGTTGTGTTAAAGGGAGACGGAAGTGCAGTGTTGACGGGCGCGGTCTTTGCAGCAGGCTTACGGACTGCCGCTGCTTCCGGTTTGACTTTCGAATGTTGTTTCAGTTCAATTTTTGCCGATGCAAGTTGGGTCGGTTCGCTTACCTGATAAAGCTTTTTGAGATAGGTAAGATTTTGATACTTAATTCGACCGAAACCGCTATTGCCCCATTTTTTTCCCCACGGACTTACCACCTCGATCTCTTCTTTGAAATCGTCGTAACCCACTATCACGACGGCGTGCGAGAACAGCTCAGGATCGTTATTTGGTTGCCAGGCCGCATTGCCCAGTTGCCTGAAAGCCTTGTCTGCTTTCATTAGGGCCACAACAGGCATATTCACATCCAATTTTTTACGGATCGCAAACAGCACCGACTCTGGTCTGAGTGCTTCGCGGTCGTCACTGACGGAAAGTATCCTGTTGATCACAATCCTGAGCCTTGGCGCACTGCGATATCCGGAGAGGTCGGGCCTGGTCATACATTGTCCGCTCCCGGCGTAATCCGCCTTGCGGAGACAGCCCGTCTCCATCATGATGCGCTGGATTTCCTGAATGTAATTGCTTGTCGGCAGCTGACATTTGCCGTTAGATTTGGTAAGCATGTCAAAGAGGAAGTATGGGCTGAGTATTTCCGATGGTTTGAGGTGGAAAGCGATGGCAGGCGCATAATAGGCAAATGCCCAACCCAACACTTGCCCTGATGGAGCATTAGCCATATCTCCTACCGGAGGCGTGAAGCTGCGCAGGCTTATCCTTTTGCGGGCCAGATCGCTGCTACGGGCACCATAAATTTCGACTGCCTCTACTTCGGTGGAATCGGCATAGTCGATGGCAAAACCATCCTGCTGGTCTGCGTCCGTCTGGGCGTGGGCCGGGGCATGCAGGCAGCCGGCAACCAGGCACAGCCATATGAGTAATGGGTTCGTTTTGGCGATAATCTCATTGAAATGAAAGGCTACCATTGGCTGTGGGGTGGGATTTGTTTTCGCGTTTTGATCAGGATTGGCAAATATCCATTGGGTGGAAAATGCTGTACAGAGAAGTGGGTACCATCGCAGCTCACCTGGATGCCGGCGTCTTCCGGCATTTCAGGGATCTGGCCGAGAGGATCGTCCGTTTCAGAAACGGGCCTCCCGGTAAGGCGAGCGCTGAAACTTTGTCCGACCAAAGTCAGCGGGTCGGCAAACGGCCTTTTAGAGACGATGATCAGATGTTGCCCGGAGGTGACCAGGGATTCGAGCAAGAGCGGGTTTTTACTTCCTATTTTGATCCATCCTAAGCTTACCCATTGGTTTCTTTCTTGATTCAAGCCGAACAGATAGGCGTATCCTTCCCCATAGGTATCCAGGAAATCGACATATTGATGCAGGCCCTGTTGTTTTTCCAATTCAAGGGTGATCGGCTTGCCGTCGACCGGTCGGTAGGGTACGGAATCCAGCTGAAAATTTGTGATCGCCAGTTTGAAACTTAGCGCCGGCTCACCGTTGGCCGCTGGCAGGTTACCGGCTGTTTGCTGCACCCAAACCGTTCCGTCTGAGCGGTTGTACAAGACGGCCCGCCGGTTCAGCCAGCCACAGTTGTCCAGTATGTTGACGGGCTCGTAATCGTGGTCGCTGGCACTGTCTGTCAGACAAATCGACGCTTCAATTGTATGGTTTAGTCCCAGTTCCACGAAGTAAATTGCCGTTTTTCGCTTTGTGAGCATGAGCAAACGGCCGCCGGGTTGCTCGACCATGTCGTAAACCGCCTCGAATGCACCTCTCTCCCCGTAGCGACGAAACCAGTCCGAGCTGCCGCTTTCTCCCGATACCGACGCTGCAAATGCTTCCGGGTTATCCATACCGGAGCCTGTCGCGCGATAAGAGCCGAAGACGAGCAGTTCGCCGTTTGCACGCCCCAAATTTCCCCTCCATTCGGCGCCCGGGACATTTCCCTGGGCAACAACTTTGCCTGTTTCGCTCAGGACTGTATAATAGTTATCGAAAGCAAGCGAAAATAAGCCGTTTCCGATCGGGCAAAGGCTGCTTACGGAATGGGACATTGGTGCATAACTGCGCTCCCAGGTGGTTGTCATATCGGCATTCATCCCTACCAACCGGATATTTCCGGGCTCTTCTATTGTTATTGCAAACCAGTCTTTGGAAATTCTTGCAATTGAGCGCGCCTGCCCGTGGCCAAATTTGTAAGGTGTACCTTCCATCTTGCCTGTGTTTGGGTCGATGCACCAAAGTACGGCCTGATCGTTGAGACGTCCCGTCATCAGCACCTTGTTTGGGCCGATTGAGAGCAAATCAAACGCCTCCGAGTCCCCGGCGAGCTGATCGTAGCTCTTGTTCCATCGGACGGCGCCTGTGTGGTCGGTACCTGCCAGGGCAAGCCGCACGCTGCCATTTTCGGCATGGCGCTTGCCGACGATTAAATAGCCGTTGTGCGTACTGATGGCCTTATGCGCCTGCCATTTGCCAAGCTGTCGTCCGATCCGCACCGGGTCCGGCAACTGGGCCAGCAGGGCAGAGGTTTTCAGGAAGGCCAGCAAGGCCAGTATCCAGATTTGTGTTTTCATAGTTATGTGTATGTCTATGTCCGTCGCGGAATGCCCGGCAAGCGGGTATGTTGTTTATTTTGAATTGACTTCAAGGATGATAGGGATAATGTCGCCCTGTTGCGGGTTTGCGAATACCTCCATTTTATTAGAAATATAATCTACGTGGTCCTTCGCCAGCCGACTGCCCAGGGCATTCTGAACTCTTTGCAGCATCGTCCCCGAAGAGGCCTGTACTTTTTCCAGGATGTTTTGCAATTCAGGTTTGATCGGATTGCTGCCATATAGGATACAGAGGTAGTCGGTGCCTGTTTCCATAATGCGCAATGCTGTTTTTGAGCCAGGGATTACGATTTTGTCGCTTTGTCCGATCAGGTCGCTTTCGCCCAACCCGTAAGAGATATCACTATAATTAATGTCCCGTGGCCAGTGGATATTGATTTTGTTCTTCTCGTTAATGCTAAAGACACAAATATGCTCGCCGTGTTGTGTGTTTTCCGCAATGAGCTGAAAGCGCTGGCCTTCCTTCCAGTCTTTTTTCAGAAGCTCATAATGGCCGCCGTAAAGATGCCGCGCCATTTCGGAATTGAACCTCAGGCCGGAGGGGGTCGATGTCACACTCTTGAAGTCGAACTTCCCACCAAGGATTACATGCGATTCCTTTTCACCCGGTTGCTTTTCAGGATAAAGGTGCATCACAAGCCCTTCGGTAGCGTAGGCCACAAATTCGGGATAACGCATCCAAAAGAAGCCGTTGGCGCCCCACTTGGTGCCATATGAATTGGCCAGTTTGAAGGCATTCACTTCGTCGTCATAGCCTATGACAGTCACAGCATGCCAGAGAATTTTTGCGGCGCTTCCGCTGGGCGTATAATACGGGTTGTCGTTGCTAAGTCTGGAAAAACCCATATCGATGGGAATCCCGACAACAACCGGGCGTTTGGCGGCAAGCTGAGACTTTACGGCATACTCTATGTCTGTGTCGGTTTCCTTGTTAAGAAACACCTTCTGGACTTCCCGGATCCTTGTCAGCTCATCATTTCTGCGGAGTGCTGCCGCGATACGGTCGTCATTACATGTGGTGGCTTCAAGGGCCGAAAATGAAATCGAACCGGCATCGCGGAGGTAATTCGCTGCGTCGGTAAGCTTCAATCCGACTTTACAGTTGTCTTTGTTAAGCTTGGAAAATACGTAAAGCGGCGACAATGCGTACCGCCGAAGGATTTGCTGGGGATCGGTGATTCCAGCGGCAGTCGCGCGCTGGGTCGCAACGGCAATCAACGCCGTCGATACGGCTACGCAGGTTTGATCATCCTTCCCCTGGGCAACGAGTGTGGGCGTGTGTGGGGTGAGGTCTACTTTCAAAGGTAGTTCACCGAAATCTTTGGACCCGTTGGTGGTCGGCGCTTTGGGCAGCTTGTTGAATTCCACGGAGTCGAGAATCAGTCCCTGGGCAAAGCTGCTTCCCAATCCGGAGGCTAGCATGAATAGGAAGATGGTAAGTTTTTTCATCTGACAGGTTGTTCTTTAAATATGGTTCGCCGATGCGGGAGGAATGTCACACAGGTTTCGGCATTTTCAGAAAATTTTGTTGTGGTCCTTTTATAGATCGGTCCGAACAAGGTTAAAAATACATGTAACCGCCCGGCGAGGCGGGGAAAAGTCCGAAAACTTATCGAGTGAATGTGACCGCCGGAATCCTATCTGATATTTTTGTTGCATGACCACGGCCCCGGTATCACAGGGCGGTCACCACCAGCACAGCCAGGCTATCCCGGATTGCGGCCAGGAATTTTTTTCATCAGGCTGTGTGACATCAATCGGTTTTTACGAATACTCTACGTAGGCTACAAAAATCAAGTTGCCTGGTAACGGGCGACGGATAATAATCTAGATTAAACAATTATGGGATCAGAAAATCCATTTGATCGTTACAGGAAAGACCCAAAACTGCTTTTCCGGGACTTGCACAGCAAGGATCAGAACCGGAGGTCATCTTCCCGAATTTTTATGTTGAAACAAATTGACCAAAGGGCCGAGCTGGAATTTGGCAAGGATGTCGCGGAGGTCTCCGAGCGAGGAAAACTGAATAAGGATACTCTTGCAGCTTTCCTGGTCGACACCGCGTCAGGTATTGAACCCAGGCACCTTTCAGACCACGCTGCGTTGATGGACTATGTCAACTTGCTTTATTTAAGGCACGAGTACAAAAAGTTCATTTACTACATGTCCGTTGACCGCTTTTTGAACGAGCTGGGCGCCGACAACAGGCTGGCCTGGAAGATATTCGACGAGCTTACCAATTCTCTGGTCATTAGATCTGCGGGTGTCAAGGATATCAAAGACCTGGATAGCCGGCAAGACGTAATCCAGAAAGCACGAATTTCATTCAGAGAACGAATCGTTGCGGGAACAATTGACCGGCAAAGAATCGGAAATTCGATGTCCAGCCTGCTACGTTACTATAAGGGAATCGCTTACAACAAAGCGATGGATTATTTTCGTGAGCTGGAAAAAAGCAACCTCGGCTCACTTGACGATTTGAAAGGGAAGAAGGGAAACATAGAGGAGGACGACGATGAGGACGATAAGTGGGTGCCTGATCTAATTTCGGAGGACCAGAACGAAGACGAGGACCCGATGGCTGCCCTTAAAGATTGTATCGAGCGCCTCGGGCAGGAAAATGGAAGGTATAGGCAAGTGTTCGTTTGGAGATTGATTGATCAAAAATCCCTTGAGGAAATCGGCGAAATGCTGGGTATCAACAAAAGCAACACCACCACGATTTGCAGCAGGGCAATGATGAGAATAAGGAATTGTATGGAATTAAAAGGATTGTAATTGATACGCTATGAAAAAGATTAATGAGGAAGAATATCGCCGCATATTGGCCTATCTGGGGAATGAGATGAGCGAGCAGGAAGCGGATGAATATCGAAAGCTGATCAAGCAGGACATCGATTTGTTCGACGAAGTCGAAGAAGTGAAAGCGACCATCAAAGCGGCACAGAAATTACATTATCTCAAAGAACTCGACGAGCTGGAGCATTTCGAAATGCCCGAGCCCGAGAAAAAGGAGGAAGATGTTAAAGAACGCCCGCTCTGGACGGAACGGCAATGGTTGCTCGCTGCGGCGGTGGTTGCGGTGGCAGTCGGGGTAGGCATTTTGTTTTGGCTCAACAACGGAGAGAAGCCGGGGATTGACAATGCGATCTCCAATGCGGGCGATACATTGCAAACACCAACAAAGGATAAGGCTACATTAGTGGTCCCCGAGGCCCGGGACGCGGCGGAGTACTATATTTCGCAAGGACTTGACTTGAAGAATGTACCGTCGCGGTTTGCCGGAGATGTTACCGGGATCAATACTGCCGACGGCCTTCGCGCATCGATCGAAAAACTGAAGTCGCTGGGCCTGGGTAAAAAGACGGATACCGGTAAAGCGGAGAACCCCGACGAGATCAAGTATGGTAGCGGCGGGACGGCGGTAGATGAAAAGCAGAAAACCGCGCTGTCGGCAAGCGAAGAAAATTACAGAAAACTGCTACTGGGCATTTCGTACGTGAAAGCGGGCCGCTACAATGAAGCGGTTGTGGTGCTCGATCAGGTTAAGGAGAAATCGCTTGCGCAGGATGTGCTGTGGTATAAAGGGTTGAGTTATATTCAATCCGGCGAGCTGGAAAAAGGACGGAAGAGTCTGGCGCAGGTATCCGATCCAAGGTATGAGGAAGGCCGCAAAGAAATCCTGGAAAAACTCAAATGAAATCGGTCGGGCGTCCGGGATCCTTCGAATTTACGGAAGGGTTGCCGGACTCGCCCGACGGGCCATTTTTATTAGAAAGCCTGTTAAACCTCTCCCAGTATGACCGCCCAATACGCAACCCGTGTGCAGCAGGAAAATGTCAGGAAAGCATTGAGCATATTTATCGATTTTGTCAGGGACTATTTTGTAAAACTGCTCTCGGCCGAATATGGGGGAGAAAATTGGGCTGGAAAATATAGAAATATACTGACACACGAGCAGCGACCGAATTGGGATGCAGAGATAGCAGAGGGCCATGACCCCAGGAACCTGATCGACTACCCGCATTTTTCTTCTTTTTGTTACGAGTATAGAAATCTATTAAAACGTGATTTCGGGCGGGCGGCCGGCGACTGGACCAACAATTTTAAAAAGATTTATACCTTACGTAACAGCCTAAGCCACTACCGGAGTGATATCGATGTCGATTTGATCGTTCAATTCTGGATTTATGTACGCGCCTTCGCCCGGTGCACCAACAGCGTAGATTTGTACAACCTGATGCTCGATCTGGAACATGCACCGGCAGAGCAAGCGTCGGAGGGAGCTGGTAATGCGGATAGGCAGTCGAAACCGCTCCAGGAAATTTCGATGCCTAAGATCGTGTTTCCCAACGCCCATTTTTTTCTGCCCATACTCGTACGCGGCAAAAGCCTTCATATGGTGCAGCTATGCCCGGAAAATGAGGCGGGAAGTGGTTACATCAGGAACTTCAATTTTGAGCAAAACATCGAAAACATACATTTGTTCAGTCTGGTAGGTGGGGCTTGTCAGGGGCATACCACGGCATCGGGGCATCAGACGGTGGGGATCGAATCGGCGCAGGTGACTGACAATAGCCTGGTAGTGTCACTGCGGATTGTCGACGAAGTCGGGCTGTTTGCCGCCGAGTTGTCGCCGGGCGTCACGGTGAAGCTGGATGCAAGCGGAAAGAACCAAACGATGCTCACTTCGAGAAACGTCGTGGTTGATCACATTGTATTCCGGCTGCAAAAAGGCGAGAGCGTGTTTTTGGGAAAAATCAAAACGGCTTTCGCGCCTACCACGCAAATCTACGACCTAGCCCTGGACTTCGGTTCGGAGGCAAGCCAGGTAGTGGTGCACCCGCGTGCGGAAGATCGGTCGATGAATAGAAAGGAATTGCTTCAACTGGTGTGGGAGAACTTTTACCCCGGGCTGGTGCCGCCTTTCCACCAGCAGGATGCGGACAAAGAACTTTTCCGCTCGCAGCTCTTTGTAAAAAAGGAAGATGCTGTGATGGAAAAGTACGGTAAGCCCAACCAGGCCGACGGCGCGGATGTGATCACGATATTGACCACCAAAGATAAGATCGACGAGCTGAAAAGGACGCACGCGCTTGTTACCAACTCGAAACTGGCGCATCTGGGTGCTTACAATTTCCGGATCAAATATCGCGACAGGAAATCAAACCCCTACCGGGCTGAGGAAAGCGAATTTGGAAGCATTGCATTGGATGTCCAGCAAATGGCGATCAACCATTTTCTCCACGCGCTGCTATCGAATATACACGCACAGAAAAATGATGAGAACAAGCTGTATGTCAACATCAAATTGTTGATTCCCAATATTTTGGAGCAGGCTTTGCTCAGCAGGCTTATTAACCTCACCTACCAGTTTTTCGACCAGCCTGAGGTAATTAAAACCTATAACATCGGTGGGGCGGAGGTGGGCACCCTCTCCGAGAGCGACGCTTCCTTCCTCGGTTACTGGACCGTGCCCGATGTGCCTCAGAATAATGCCAACTATCTCATCGTGGATGTCGGAAAGGGAACGACTGATTTTTCCATTATCAAAAGCGACAACGAGTATAATCTCAGCTCAGAATTCCGGTCAGGTTTCGTGGGTGCGGGGAATGTGATTTCCTATGCTTTTATCGAGACGATCGTGGTCGCGGTTTTGGGAGGAGAGACAGCCTCCTGGGATGAGCGAAAGAAACTCCTGAATATTATCGCTTCCGAGCAAACGGACATTGCTGCCAAGTATAATTTTCTTGAAATAATAGAGCATTTCAAGCATAATTTTGAGGGTGAAAGCAGTAAGGCTGCCAAGCTGTCGGAGCTGATCCCGGCAAATGTTGTCAGTGAGGTCAAGACACTACTGGCAGAAAATATTAGCGAGTCCAGTGTGCTTTCGGTTATTGTCGACGCTCTGAATGTGATTTTGAAATCGCAGGAGACGATCCGGGACGACTTCGGATTTATCCACAATGCAGTCAAAAAACTGGTCAGGAAACTGAAAGGCCAGGTAATCGTATCAGATCCCGAAAACGTAGGAAAGGACTTGGGCAAGATCAGCAAAATCGTCCTGACCGGCCGGGGGTTTTTGTTCCGCATGCTGGTGGACGAGGTACGGCAGGAAATGGGCAGGGATGCGAAGGGAAACAACAGGATCGTGATCCAGGATATCAAGGAAATTTCTCTCAACCAGCTTAAAAAAATCTGCCTGAGCGGCGCATTCAGCAACCGGAAGGTAAGTTTTGACGCGAATATTGTGGGCCTTCCCGGCCTGCACACGCTTACCGAAGTGAACACCGCGAAAGGGCCGGATACTTACACCAAGATCGAGAAAGGATACGGCAAGCCCGCACATTTGAAAACCACCTGGTTTGAGGATACTTTCCATGCCTGGATCAAGGATGATTTCGTGTATGACGATATCGATGAGCCGGTTGCTGTTGCAACTCCGACGCAGCCCGAGATCCTGCGCTTCTTTGCCAAAGGGACGAAGTTTGCCGCCCCATATAATCCCAATATCCACTCGGTGCATATCAGCGGGATCAAATACCATTGCGAGGGCCTGGATTTGGGGGAAGCTATCGACCTGATTTTTGATGGTGAGCAGTTTTGGCTCAGAACGGAAACCGGCCTTAAAACGATTGCATATCCGCGTGAGTTTATGCGCAACAGCTCAATGGTGTGGCAGACGCTCTTCCCGTTCTTCGGTTCGGCGGCAGGCTGTCATATGCCTATCGACAATTCGCTGCCCGATAGTTTTTCAGAAATTTAGAAGCATCGTTCAGACATGAGAAAAAGATATTTGGGGGCAATCCTGGTCGCCGTCGCGTCACTTTTAGGAATTGTCGTTTCCTTGAAACAGATGTCGGTGAACGAAAAACAGTTGCGGCTTGCCAACCTTTCAGAAACGGTACTGGCCTCCGCTGGAAAAGGCGACACAACCTGGCTGATCCTGCCAAGAGAGAAAAAGAGGGTCATTCTGCTAAGGGCCGACACGAGTGCATTGAAGGATTTTTTGACCGGGGAGAAATATCTCGATTACCGGGTGATACGTACAGGCGGAGAATGGGCTTACACTTTAAAAGGCAACTGGAAAAACCGGTTGCGTTATCTGCTGGGCGATCCGATGGTCTTAGATACTGCCGCGCAATGGATGGGTGTCAGGAAAAAACTCGGTTCGTTTCTGGATATTGATAGCGAGGCGGCCGTTGGCGCAGCAAATGCGGATACGGTGCTGGTAAAGCAGTTTTTGGCAGGTATTACAGCACTGGCCGCCGTAAAACGATCGACGTATGTGTTGGATCGTTCATTATATGCGGAGCGGGTCCGGGTAATGCAGGCGGACAAGCTCGGTGATTCATTATTTATCAGGGACGGCTCCAACAGGATGTTGGGTTGGGCGGGGATTCTGGGCGCGCTCTTTGCCGGGGCGGCGGGAGTTGCCGGTTGGCTGTTGAAACCTTCGGCAACAACTGTCTCCGAGGCTCCCGCGGCACAAATGCGCGTTGCGGCCGTTCCTGTGGCTGAGGCAGAAAGCCCTTCGCCGCCGGCCGAAACCAGTAATGCTGGTTTTGAGAGGCAAGTAATTGAATATGAAATGGTTGTCAGGTATGCGCGGAAGTTTTACGGGAAATACGGGCATCTGTTTGAGGATTTGCAACGAAGGTCCGGCCCGGTCGACGAGGAATTTAGAAAGAGCATTCTTCGCCAGTTGGCCGAAATGGCCGTTCACGCCCACACCTTCTCTTTTTACGGGGTTATGGACAAATACGACCGCCTGAACGAAAGTCCCAATGCCCGCTTACTGTTCGAAGGCAAGCGACCCGGTGAGCTGCCGCCGGATCAACTGAAACTATTCACTTTTGACGCCTATAAAACCGATCGCAAGTTCAGGCTGCTTTTCGAAGTGCTTAAGGGTGCACATCTCAACGGGCTGGACGCGTTGCTCGAAGATCAGGTTTATGTTCCTGATGAGTTGTGGTAAAATTTTCAGGGCACTTGTTGTGACATCCGCGACCGGATAGAGAACATTAGTTAAAAAGAAACCAAAGTGAAGCACAATATGAACATCCAATTTCTTGCACGCCACCGCACTACGCTGGGAATTGCAGTAATAGTTGTCCTGCTTTTTTCCTTTATCAGCCTGGCGGTTTTTGCTGTGCTTTGCCTGGCATTGGTCGTCCGCCTCGCACTGGTAGATTACCCGGCGGAAGCAGCGGGCACTTATGAGCAGAAAAGCCGGCTGATGGTGCAGAAGATCACATACTATGCAAGTGTCGGTCTGGTTTGTGTGGCCGGTATTTTCACGATTGCCAATTATGTGGCCGCTCCTTCACGGATTTACAAGAATGCTGACCATCATGTAATAGAGCATCTTGGCTACACTTTTGAGGAAACAATGCGGCTCGTCGATGAGGGTGCGCCGCAAAGCGCACTGTGGGAATCTGGAAAAGGGGAACTTGAACTGGTTTCCGAGCCGGGTATGAAGCGTTTTTTGCTGAACGGGAAAAAATTCTACGAGCCTTTGTTTGTGAGGGAAAACGATGCATATGTGTTGGCAAACAGGCAATTTGCCCGGCATTTCGATAGCACTTTTACAGTAGAGTTTTCAAAAGGGAGGAAAGTAATGATGTCGGTTAGCCGGATGAATTTCTCTGAACCAATCTATCGATACACCTATTCCAGCTCGGATAGCACCTTTGCTCCCATCAGGATCGATTTCGGCCGGGTGATCAGAACAGGTATTTCGCTGCATGATTTAATAGGCATTTCTCCGCAACGTGCAGATGAATTTGAGGAAGTGCTGGCCCTTATGGAAGGGACATTGTTGATCCGGGAAAAATACCTGTTGAGCGGTAACGACGGGCACAACAACTCGCCAATGCATCTATTCCCCTCTCGCATCTGGGCCGATTCGGTAGTATCGCTATCGGTAGACGGTCTGCCTGTTCACATCAATCGGGAATTTGCCTGCTCTATCCCTTTGGCGCAGGGCCAGTTTTTCTACGCAGGACTTAAAACAAAAAAAGCAAAAACTTACTGGTGCGATGAACGTGAGGGAGAATCGGCGTTGTACCTGACCTTTCCTGAAAGAAAATATCTCAAAAGCTCGGATAATGAAGAGGAAGCCCTGCTGTTGACTTCTTCTTCTTCCCGTGTTTCCGATACAGATTTTCCCTCTGTGTTGCTGTTCGACGGTCCGCGGTCGGAACAAAATGTGAACCATTTTACCGGAGGGGTTACCTACCGCAACGGACCGACCGGTGAGCAAATGTTGTTCAGGGTCGTCAATGAAGTGCAGGAAGGTGATATGAATGGAAATAATGCCATTCAAACCGCTGTTGCCGGTGATACTATCCGCATAGCAACTTCATCTTCGCCCGAAGGCCCCGGCCACCCGGTCGCCTGGCTACTCGCTTTCAAGGACCTGAAGTCGGAGAATGGGTTGCCCTTCTGGCTGCTGGCGGGGTATGTCGTGGGCTTTACATTGTTGGCATTTGTTTCGATCGGGCTGACGCCACTGGGAGAAGTCAGAAACTGGCTCAAATTGGAAGTTGCCGTTTCGATCACCCTGCTGGCGTTTATGGTTGTGCGAATTGTGCTGTTATGGCGCGCCACGACTTTCCTTCCGGTGGAGGATGCCACAGCGGCCGAATTTATCAAATTACGCGCGCTGAAAGAATATTTCTGGTATCAGCTATATGCCTCGCTTGCTTTCTGGGTATTGATTATTGCCTTTAAAGTCTGGGCTTTCATTTATAATCGCTGGCTGCCCGCGTATTTTATGCAGAAAAGCGAAGACAAAGAGCCTCGGCAGATATGGCTTTACGCGTTGTTCTGCTTGTACGGGCTGGTAGCCCTCAAAGGCTTCGGGCATTTTGAACGCCTGGTGTGTGTGCTGGTGCCGGTGGTAACTTACTTTCTGATCGACTTCGTATTTCAACGGCGCGAGGCAAGCAAGTTTGGGTACGCTGTTAAATCGGATCAATATGCATTTGTAAGAAAGATAAACTGGCTTGCAGCCGTCACCGCGTTTGCGGTGGGTGATGCTGGTTTTGTGATCGTTTTCATTGTTTTCTCGCTAATGTACTGGTATTTGCAAATCCAGGTTTTCCCCGATCACCGGCTTCGTTCAAACTTGCCAAAGAGCCGTTTTGCAAGAAGCTTATGGCCCTATCGCGCGTTACTGGTGGGCTGTCTTATGGTGTGCTTCATCGCGTTTTCCCCCCATATGCTGTCTTTCGTGTTCCGGAATGCGCTCTGGGCCCTGCAAGCCGTGTTAATCGTAATGATCGCATTTGTATGGACCGACAGGTTTGTATTCAGAAAATGGAAAGTAAGGATAACCGGCATGGTTGCGCTCATGATGGTGTTGGCCGTTTTTGGTGAGCAGCAATTGGTAAAACTGCTGGAAGATAAAAACCGGATGCTTTACCGGGCAGAAATACGATTCCGGACCGCCGACGAGATCATTGCTGCCGAGCGGTTCGGCCTGGGCAACGATCGCCGGCTACTGAATGCCGCTCAGAATCAATGGATAATAGATCACTTTTACAGCAAAGGGGCATTTGATCTCTACGATTATTTCAAACGCGTACCGCATTTTCAACGCGGGTCATCGTATCTGACACAGATATCGGACCTGGTATCCGTCCGGTATGTGATCGCCGAGCATTCAGAAGTAGTCCTGATCGCATTGATCCTTTTGTTTGCCTTCCTTATCCAGATCTCGGTTGGCAAGCGCGTTTTGTTCCATTCCTATACCATTTTAAGGGCACAGCTTCTTTGCTTTTTGTTTGCATTGTCGTTTACCGTCTGGCTCGCCGCTTCCGACCGCATGGTATTTGTCGGACAGGACTTTCCGATGCTCAGTCTGAACAGTTTGTTGTCGATCGGGATGGGTTTCGGGCTGCTGCTGGTGGTGATACTGGCCGGATATGGCAAGCCAACCCCCGAAGAGGCCAGCGTGCCAGCCAACACATTTGAATCGAAAGGGAGAAGAAATTTTCTTAGCCGGTTTTTGCAGCTCGTATGCCTGATCGCCGTGGGATCGTATGTTCTTGCCGGTAGCAGTGCCCAAAGCTTTAATCTCGGGCAAACGATTCATCGATTGGAGCAGTCGTTCGAGGATTTGAATGCGGTTTTTACCATTTATCAGCGCGAAACGGCCGGGCAGTCGGGTACAAAATCGGGGCAGGTTGGCATAAATGCTTTGCTGGAAGGCTTCGACGAATACCTGCGGGTCAACGAAAAGGATTTTTTTAAAGGAAAAACATTTGAGCAAAGTGCATATGAAGCATTTTTGAAAAAGCACATCCAATCCAATTCTGCCGGTCAGCTCGTTCATTTGAAAACGAACGAAGACGGGATATATGAATTTGCAGTTAATAGCTTCTTCTACAATATCAATAGCCCGGATGTCTACCAGAATGCCTGGCATGGTAATCTGGTATCGTCCTCGGTGCGAAAGGCCCTTTCGCTTGTGCCGATCGGCAACCCGGCTGCACCCATGCAATTGGATACGAATGTCCTTCTCGGCAAACTGGATGAAGTGCTATGGACGAAGCGGATGTTGGATAGCCGACAAAACCGCAATGTCAGACTGACGCTTGTTCCCGCAAGCTGGACGAAAGATTCGCTACCCCAGGTGTTACTGGGACGGACCCAGGGCGAGGAGCGTTTGACCCGAAGCACCTTCCTTGTGAAAAATGGAACGGAATTGATCTCTTCTGGGCAAACCAAACACGGCATCCGGTTGAAACCCAATGACGTAGTGCACTTCCAAGCGGCAGGGACGGACGGTGAGCCGGCCAGGACAATCTCGTTCAGGCTCAATCAGGAAAGCACAGGGTATCTGGCCAAAAATGTCTGGATCAACGGACAGCGAACCCATTACTATCCGCTGCACGAACGCTCGCTGTGGAGCTACTATTTCGCCAATCTGATTAAAAGTAGTTTTGACAAAAAGGCAGATTTGCGGGAAAAGGATGTGCTGCTTACACTGGATCCCGGACTTACAACGCATGTTTACGAGCGGGTGGAGAAGTATTTCGCGAAGGGGCCATCGGCCGCCAAACGAGGTTTTAGTCTGGTTGTGCTCGACAGCGATGGAAGCATTCGCGCCCTGAGCGAGTACAAAACCGATCCGCAAATGCGGCTGGACCCCAACCGGATGTCGGACTACCAGTCGCTTTTTGAGGATTTGTACATGCAACCCGAGCGGTTCAATGAAAGGAGTATTTTTGGAAACAAATGCCTGGTGAGGATGCCCAATGGCCCTGCATCTACCTTCAAACCCATTCTTTACGGGGCCATAACTTCGCAGTATAACCTGGGTTGGGAAAACCTGAAATTTGGCGGAATGGGCAGTTATCCGATTCGTTCCAATAAAACAAGTGACGATGTGGAGATACGGCATTTCGGGGGCCGAAGCATCAGGTTGTATGCCGGCAAGAGCACCATTGGCGAGCACGATAATATTTCCTATCTGCGGAATTCAACCAATACCTATAATTCGATGGTCGTCTACCTGGGATCTCTCACCCAGCGCCAGATCGGACAGGTCGCCAGCGGTTTGCAAAGCAAGCAGGCCAGCGATTTCCTGCTTCCTTACCAACAAGGGCGTGATTCGCTTTATGCCTTTCCGCTGATCAAATTCAATGAGCATACTTACCGGGTCGGTAAAATGCCGGATTGGGACGAGCGGGCCTCGCTTATGGGCAAGGGGCTTTCAGAAAATTTTGCAATACCGCTTAGCTTAAACGCCGAAAACGAGCCGGGCGCCACTAACCGGCGCAACCTCGCTTTCGGGCTCGACGACGCATTCATTAATCATTCACGCAGCTCCTACAAACTATGGAGCTTGCCCGAACCTTCGCATTTATACCTGGTCGACAGACGGCAAAATATCCAAAATGCCGTTCCCCAGATTGCGATGGGAGGGTATCCCATAGCGGTGACGCCCCTGAAAATGGCGGAGATGGCCCTCAACCTGTTTTCCGCCAATTCCGCCACACAAGCCAGTATTCTTGCAAATCGGCAGCAGACCGCCCCGGCGAGCTTTTCGGTAGCCAGCAACTGGGGAGGTGAGGGAAACCTGGCTTCGTTTTATGCAAATAACTTGTTTAAAGGAATGTATGAGTCGATCGAGGCGGGCACGGCGGTGTTTCTCAAAAATGCTAAAAGTGCCGGGTACACCCTGTATGCCAAAACGGGGACCATTAGCGGCGACCGGAAACGTGGTGAGTCCCGCGATAAAAACCTGATGCTCATCATCAGCCAAAATCCAATCCACGACAGAAAGTTGACCCTTGAAGACCTGCGAAGGAACAAGTTCTATGTGCTTTATTTCTCATTTTACAGCGATGCTTCGCTTGGGGGATGGAGCTATGACGCCCAGCAGACGATCCGCGACATTATCGCCGACGTCCGGCATACACAGGATTTTAAAAACTTCATGAAACAGGAAAATCACACCACAGACATCAAAATAGCTGACCAATGAAGAAGGAAATACTGCTGCTGGCGGGGTTGACCATTATCATCGTAATGGTGTATGTCGCATTGCTGTTTTCGAAAACACCGACCCCTCCAAGGGCCTATGAGCCGCCCGCTTTGAAAGCCGATTCGCTGGACGCCGACCGCCACTTTATAGATTTACGGGTCGACTCTCTGCTGGCATTTACTGGAAAGTTGAAAGCACAAAACGACGCTTCTTTTTCGTATTCCGATGAAGGCTCGGCTATCTTGGTCACCTGCGAAAACCATAGGGAAAGGGCATTTGACCGGATTTTCCTTAACGACGCCAGCCTGCACACATTTGCCGGCCTTAAAAACGCCAATCTGCGCATAGATGTCTCCAAATATAGCTTTGCGATTCCTGCGTTCACCCACAACGGGACGCGGTATGCGAAGCTGCCTGTGGAAATTGCGCAAAGTATGTTCATGTCACTTGAACCTTGATCCTGATGAACAACAATCTGACATTTGCGGTATACCGCCACACACTTCGTAATAAAGGTAACCATTTCAATTTATGGGCACAGTCGGGCATTGCTGCCGTTCGCTGTATTTCCGGAAACTATAAATCATTTTCCGATTCACTCGGAGAACCCCGGGAATTCAGCCAATCCGAATTCGGTCTGGCGTATGCCAAATGCTGTACCGACTTTCGCACCGCATACAGAAAAAGGAGCTCGGCGGAATTCGAAGGAGGCGACGAGTCCATTATCAGTACCTACGCGCAGGTAATCATCGATGATGCCGGGCGTTATTCGAGCTACGCGTATGGCGGAAGCATGGTGAACCTGATCCGGGATGGGGAGGTATCCCAGTTGATTTCGGGCGCTACAAAAGCCCGGAGCGGGGATATCGTAGCGATCAACCTGACGGGTGAGGCCAAGACCAACGACCGGTTGCAACGAGGAGATTTGGAACTAAAGGAGGGCGACTACCCGGTACTGATGCTGAGAATCGATGAAAGTCGGCCAGTCGATGAAGGGCAGATTCCGCACTCAGCTCTGCACGGCGATTCATCAACTGTGAAAAAAGCAGAAACGCAGGATAGTACTGATTCATTACCAAGCGAAACCGGGCACGATATCAATGGGCATGATACAAGGTGGAAAGGCAGAAGGGCTGGGGTTGCTGCCGGTGTAGGGGTTGTATTGGTAATGGCCTTGTTTGGCTTGCTTTACTACGGCAACCAGGGAGGTTTTTCCGCTGTATTAAAGCAAGATAAGCGTACCGATTCCATCCAAACCGGGCGGATGAGTACGACTTCTGATGGAATACGCCCGTCTCCGGCTTTTCCTCGGACAGACAGTCTGCTGGATGCCTACACGGCTGGTGGCAAGCGCGACCCGGCACTACTCGACAAGGCCCTTCAATCATTCTCGAAAGAGCGCAAGCAAAAACCGGACGAGGCGCCGGCTAAGGAAAAATATATCCGTAGCGAGCAAAGTCTGCTGATGAAGCACTTGAAATCGGAATTCGGGGAATACCTGATGAAATCCCAGATCGCATTTGACGACGGCGAGCTGAAAATGAGCGAAGGCATACTGGATGAAGCGGAAAATTTTTTCACCAGGAATTTCGCGGCTCAGCAACCTCCCAGCCCGGAAATTGTAAAAATGCGGACAGAACTTGATAACCGCAAAGCAAGGATTAGAAACTTCAAGCGGGAGGAACATTTCTGAGAATCCTTGCCCATCATTAAAAAAAATGTCCAATCTGTGTGACGAATGCCTGATTACGTGGAAGTAGAATTAAGAGCAGGTCAAAATGGCCATGAAGCAAAATTTTCCATCACTTTTAATTCTACTACAACATGTCAAAGCAAGCCAGTGTAGACCGCAGAGCATTCCTGAAACAGCTGGGCCTGGGGGCGGGAGTTCTTGTTGTGTTTCAAAATTGTGACAAGGATGAGAAAGGTCCTGTCAAAACGGAAAGTAAGTACACGTTGATGACCAACGCAGCGGATCCGCTTTTGATGACCGCGTTGTCAAACGGTGGTGAACTGGTGAAAGTATTCGGACGACGCGATACTGCTGGCGTACCACTTTCGGTGGATGCAATCACATTGGGGGACGTGGATAACGGAGGACTTTCCTATTACTACAACAACAAAACGCTCAATGCAGCCATCGCTCCAAATGGTTCCCGGTTTTCCTTTGAGTGGCTCAGTGCAACCAGAGTGATCGTCACCGCGACCACTCCCGACGGAGCTTTCCAGGTGACAACGCCCTTCAGTTTGGACAGCAATGGCAAAATTAACCAGGCCAAAACGAAAGCTGTAAATACCTCGCGCAAAAGGGGCGGGCTGCGAATGACATTCAGCCAATCTGCAAAGGCAAAGAAAGCCGATTTTTCAGCTAATGCCCGTATCGCCGGAACCGGTGAGGTGAACATTCTCACTACCTCTTGTGGAGGGAAAGCCGACGGCATTATTTCATTGCGGGTCTATGATTCCGATTTGAAAAAGCTGGACGTCATTCCAGCCGTAAGGATCGCAGAGGGGCATTATAGAGCGACAATTCCCGCCGAATCCATCCCGGAGGTCAAAAAAGGGATTATGTGCGAATATATGCCCGAATTGCTTGATATAGCCTGCACCGTTACCGCCGACGGTGCGGCTGCGCTGCCGATATGCGAGGCACTGGGCTTAGCGTTAACACTAACCGAGATTGGCGCAGTTGCGGGCATTCCCCTGATGGAAGCTTGTCCGGCAATATCAGGCGGGTTGGTTACGATCTGTGAAACTGTTGGGTTTTCGCCAACCCCAGGCGCGCCGAGTGCCAGTGAAGAGTTGTGTAACGCCATCCTTAAATACCGCCAGGAATCCAGAAGGCTGCTCCTGATCGCAGAAGCTCAGGCATACCCCAAGTCGAAGTATAATCCCTCAGTGCAAGTGGTTCCGGGCGGGCCCTATCCGGACATTGTTTTCGACCTGGGCGGCGAATTGGCCCTTGGCGCCTTATTGCTGCAACCTTCTGATCCAGGCCCGTATCAGGACTACCAGGGAACAATCGAGATCAGTTGCCTGCCGGCTGGAAGCAAAGTGGTGCTGTCGATCATCGGTACAGATAGCTATCAGGATAGCGTTGTTTACAATGTTACCTCCGATGAACCCACGGGAGAGTTTTCGTTGCATGTTCCCGGGGCCGAAACAGGCGTCCAGGATATGGTTTCTCTGGAAGTCATTCTGCCAAATGGAAAAAAAGTAGTCAGGTCAGCTTCGTTGATATTTGGCTAACGCCTTTTGGATCCGCGTAGGTTTTCAAACGGTCCGGATGCCGATAAAGGGAAAATAGTTATATTTAAAATATCTGATCTTGTGGAACTCTCCGTCGATGAACTACTTAGGTATTCTATTTCTTTATTGCTGTTTTGCCGATTGTTTCGGCCAAACGCACCGGTTCGGAAGTGCTGAATCCCAGGGTTCAAATAGCATCGGGCGAAGGGCGCCCGGCGCGGATAAACCCGTGCTCTATATGCTCAGCATTGGCATAGACAAAGATGGATTGGTTTATCCATCGAGTGATGCCAGGGAAATCTACAAAATATTTAAAACCCAAACCGGAAGTTTTTACGGAAGCGTTGAAGGAGTTTTATTGACATGCAGAAAAAATACAGCCGGTTCTTTCATTGCGGGAACTATAAAAAGCCTCACACGAAGAAATATACGGAGTAACGACGTTTTTGTACTTTTTCTGAGCTCTCACGGCACAATTTCTCACGGTGATTTCGGCTTTCATGGAAGCGATGAATTTAAGGGAGATCGCTCTTTTTTCAGATTCAGGGAAGATATCCTTCAAGAATTAAACAGGCTACATTGCAAGCGGATCGTGATGCTGGACGCATGTCACAGCGGCGCAGCAGGTGTAAAGTCCGGGGATAAGTCACTTATTGAAAGCGTAATAAATTCTGCTCCGCCGCAAATAGTGGTCCTTTCTTCCAGCAGCGAATCAGAAGAGTCTTACGAGCACGGAAAATGGAAACATGGGGCATTTACTTTTGCTGTCTTGCAGGGATTGCACGGAAAAGCGGAGCAGAATATGAAGGGAAGTCCGGGGTATGGCGTTATTTCTGTTGAGGAACTCGCCGAATATGTCAGATATACGGTACCAAAACTGGTGGAGAAAGAATACGGCAGCAAGAAGCAGACGCCCCGCCTGGTGAATGAAGTTTTGGAAGATTTCCCCATTTTTGATTACATCAATGTGACCATTCAGGAGTCGGGCATCCCATTAGAGATTTGCAATGAGCAGGAATTTGAAAATGCACGACTTCGCCCAAAAGTAGTCGTAATAGCCCATCAGGAAGACAAGAAAGGAATTGATTACGAAATGTCGCAACTGGCGAGAAAGCAAGTCGAGAGCCAGCATAAAGATATGTTTGACTATATGCCGCTCGAACAGGCTAATAGCCTATTCGGAAAAGGGAAGATTTCGGATTTGTGGGAAGATAGGCCGGTTGTCCCAGCTTCCCTTGAGGCAGAATACCTGCTGGTATTAAAAAAAGGAATTAACGATTACCGCCAGGAATTGTTTGAGGGCCATAGCTATTGGATCGTCGAACAAACGTGGGAATGCCGCCTGATTTCTGCAACAAATGGTGGCTTGCTCGATCATTACACTTTGAAAGTCAGCGGAGCGGACGCAGACAAGGAAAGTGCCGAGCAATATTCGATTCGGAATGCTATTTCTAAAATTAAAAACCTGTCGATAAATAACTAAAGACTTATGAAAGCACTTTGTTCGTTTTTAACGCTATGTTTGTCTGTTTTGCAAACATCCCTGTTCGCCCAGGACGCCTCACTGGATGCCAGATTACAACAACTTTCCGTTAACCTGGCCAACGGTATCAGGGCAAAAGGAAAAACTCGGATCGGAGTGGCCGACCTTACTGATCTGAAGGGTTATTCCATAGAGCTGGGGCGTTGGCTTGCGACGGAGATCCAGGGCAATCTAATCAATACAAATCTCACTGTCATTAACAGGGAAAGGCTGTCACAACTGTTTACCGAGCAGGAGTTGACCTCAAAGAGAATCCTGGACCCCAAATTTGCGCTGGAATTACAAAAGGCGACTACCATGGAGGTAATTGTAATAGGCAACATTACGCCTTTTGCAAAGGAAATTGCCGTGAACCTTCAGGCCGTCGATTTGCAGGGGGCCGTTGCCATTGCCAGCAGCAAAATATCGTTACCAAGAACACAGGACATTAATGATTTACTTGAAAAAGTTATTCCCAAAGGCGACGAAGTGCTACCTCATGACCCTAAAAAAAATTCGGCAGGAGAAACCAGCATGACTAAAAATGAGTGCGAACAGGGAGGAGAAGGTTTTGGGAGGTATTGCTTCACAAATACCTTTAACGAGCCCATTCTGCTTTATCAGACCCGTTCGCATGGATCAACCCGTGATGCGAACGTCCTGATTAGTCCTGGCAAAACCGGATGCGCGCCAATATTCAATTTGGTATACAATGAATTCGATGATGCAACAGTTAGCTTTAAAACAATCGGTGGATTTGTTCGAGAAGGCTATCTTGACCTCGTAGTTTCGAAGTGCAAGTCCAAACTAATGGTCTTATCGAAGGATAACCTATACCTGAAAGCGAGTAAATAAGCTTTCTTAGTTAACGTTTTTCAGGTGTGTTTTGGCCGCTTATGAACGCATGCAGTGAATGCTTAGATACGTCGTCCCGCACCGGCTCAGCTATACCGATCGTTTCTCCATGGGTAAGCGGTATTTGAATAACCCCTTAATTCCCAAAACCCAAGCTGATTTTTTGGTAAAAACTGAATTCTGCTGATCCATTTGCTTCCTTTCCATGCATATAGCTGCGGGGTGATCATGCGGACCGGGCCGCCGTGATCTTTTTCGAGCGGTTTTCCGTCGGCCGTATGCACAAGCAGCACGTCCTCTTTCAATGCTTCTTCGAGCGAGAGATTGGTGGTGTATTTATCGTAGCCGTGGCAAAGCACATGTGTTGCGGTAGATTTGGGCATCACCAATGCAGCAATATCAGCTAGCCGCACGCCAACCCAGGGCACATCCATGCGCGACCAGGTGGTAACGCAGTGGAAATCGCTGACATCGTTTGTCTGAGGTAATGCCATGAAATCCTCCCAGGAAAGCGTAACAGGGGACTCTACTTCACCGTCAATGATCAGTTTCCATTTGCTGAGCGGCACATCCGGTTTGAAGCCCAGATCCAGTACGGGCCATTTCACAGTCCTGGTTTGTCCTACCGGCAGCTTGGGCATGCCGTGGCGGTTAGGCTCGCCGTTACCCAATGGCCGGCTGTCCGAAACCGATGGCGTCTGGGCCATTTGCTGTTCGAAACGGGCTTTGAGCTTCATGCGCGCCTGGACGATCTTATCGAGCTTGTCGTTCTCTTCCATCTTCAAATGAGATTTAGGTGCTGATCCATTGCATCATTAAAGCAGTTAAATACCCTCCATAAGTTCCGATTGCGTAACCTAAAATTGCAAGCAAAACCCCTACCGGTGCCAGCGATGGGTGAAACGCGGCTGCAACCACTGAGGCCGACGCGGAGCCGCCCACATTCGCCTGGCTACCGACAGCCAAAAAGAAGAAAGGGATTTTAAGCCACTTGCAGGCGATAACAAGGATGATTCCATGAATCGAAATCCAGATCAAACCGATCGCGAACATGCCCGGGTTACCCGCAACGGCGCGCAAATCCATTTGCATGCCGATAGTCGCTACCAGCACATACAAGAAAACAGAACCGAGTCGTGATGCCCCGTAGTATTCCAGTTTGCGCACAGGGGTTAGCGAGAGCAATATGCCAATCAATGTCGCCAGGCTGATCACCCAAAAAAAGTTAGAAGTAAGGCTGTATTTTTCAAGGGAGGGAAAATGTTCAGCCAGATAGGGCGTGATAATTGCAGCCAACCCGTGCGCCACACCGGTTGCGCCGAAACCGGCCGCGGCCAGGAAAATGTAGTCGCGTAGCATTGGGTTCTGCTCATTGGCTTTCTGGTCGGAATCAAGCTGCTCTTTGACCTGCTGCACCACTCCACTATCGGCACCCAGAAATGCGTCCACGCGCGCAGCCATCCCGGCCCCGTAGATCAGCGCAGCCATCCATAGCTCGGCAATGAGCACATCGACTGCCACCATTTGTGAAAACAGCGCATCACTCGGATGAAACACTTCCCGTAAAGCGGTTTGGTTGGCTCCACCGCCGATCCAGCTGCCGGCAATCGTGGCAAGTCCGCGCCAAACGGCATCTGCCCCTTCACCCGCAACGGTTGCAGGGCTTATTGTGCCCACTATCCACAATGCGACCGGCCCGCCGATCATAATTCCGGCTGTTCCGATCAGCATTGCCGCCAGCGCCTTTGGTCCAAGCCGCGTGAGCGATTTCCAGTCCATTCCGACGGTAAATAACACCAGGCAGGCCGGAAGGAAATATTTGGAAACCACCGGGTAAAGTTGGGAGGTGGCGCCGTTGATGATGCCGAAAGAGTTTAAAAGGCCCGGAATGAAATAGCAGAGTAGCAGGGGAGGGATGATACTGTAAAACCGTTTCCAGCCAGCATGCGCAGCCGTGTAGAAAATGCCGGCAAGGATGAGCATTAAAAGACCGAGCACTACGGCGTCGTTGGTAATCATGCAGAATGACAGGTATGGACAGGTTAATGGGTAAAAATAGTTGAAAAGCGTCAGAAACGCATGTTAATATGGCGCAGGCAGGTTCTTGGGATCCTGCTCTTGTCAGAAAGTCTAACAAAACCAATCGGTAGTAGGTCTTCGGAGCATCCATTCTACCGCATTTCTATTTCAATAACGAAGGCATTTACGTGCCCTTCGATCAGTTGTTCTTTTGCCGGCGAAACGGAACAGTGCGTCGACGCCATACCAAACCGATAGTTCAAATGACCCCGTGTCCGGACCGAGGGATGACACGGGAAGGTCGTAACTGGCCTGGATAAGCATATTGCCATATGCCCATCCGGCGGTTCCGATTAGCGCATCCCGCCGGGTGTTTCCCCAGATCATCCCACGGTACCATACACCCACCACTAAGGGCGAAAAAATCAGGTTAGAGCCAGCATCCAGTTGCCGCGAGCTTCCTTGATTTCTTACCTGCATTCGCAGGGTCAGCGCGCTTTCCCGGCTCAGGTCGCTGCCGAGATTGTTGCCAAACAAAGCCGGAATGCCTATGGGGATTTTCGTGCCGAGCTGGATGTTGATCCGCTGATGGTCAATGCTGACAGGGCTATTGACGCCTATGTTGTGCCAGGCACCGCTGATCCAGTAAGACGCGTAGTCTTCATGCCTGGGCACGTATTCAAGAACGCCGCCGACTGATAAAGTAAACCGGTTTTGTTGGATGGCATTTCCGGAGAGTGGATCGGGGCTGCCCAGGAAGTCGGAAACATAGGTAAGGTCGGCCCGGTTCCATCGGTTTAATGCCCATGCGGCCTGGCCACCTCCGATCAGCCGAAGTTCCTTCTGGCCGTCAAGGTACACCAATTTCGAAAACTGGGCCGAGAGCTGATCACTCTTCAGGGCATTGCCACGTTGGTCGTGAATCACCTGAACTCCCAGGCCAAGTTGCTGATCCTCCGCATAAGTGTCGAATGAGAACGCGGCAGTTTGAAATGCGGTGCCTACGGTCGCCCACTGATTACGATAGTTGGCGATCAGACGAGGCGTTCCAGCATCGCCGGCAAGTGCCGGATTGGCATAAATGGGGTTTGCGTAAAATTGTGAAAATTGCGGTGACTGTGCCCGGACTGGACTAGATAAGGAATAAATTATGCCCGCAAAAAGTAGAATTTGTTTCATAAATATCAGCGGGCCAGGTAAATATTCCCTCGTAGTTTTCCGGATTTTTTTTGATCAATATAGAGCACATCGGCTTCGTAAACGTACATATCGGCGGGCATTTCCTTGCCACCGAAAGTCCCGTCCCAGGATTCGCCCGGTTGCTGGCTGCCGGGTTGGATGTTTTTCATTTCAAAGACAATTTCGCCCCAGCGATTGCGGATCCGCAAAAGACCGATCTTGCTGATTCCTGCCCCGAACAATGTGTAGCGATCACCGATGCCGTCGCCGTTAGGCGTAAATGCCTGTGGAATGTCCACCTGGCATTCCCGGACTACAAAAGCCGCTGAGCGTTCCGTAGAATCCATACAAACCCCGCCTTTTATTGTTACCAGTTTTACATCATATATACCTGGTTCGAAGGGGAGGGCCGGCTCCCGGGCCTCGGCAGTCCGTCCATCGCTGAAATACCATAAATAGCGGTCGGCAGCTTCGGAATGATTGAGCATCACTACCGGGCCGGGTGCGCAGAACAATGAGTCGCCTGCGAAACCAAAATCGGCTTTGGCAGGAGCAACGATAGTTACCGCAGTTTTTTAGCGATTACCTTACAGGCCTGGGTATTGCGGAATATACTCAGTGTCACCTGATAGGTTGCTGGTCGGGAATAAAGGTGTTCAGGGGAATGGTTGAGCGAGTCAATCGGACTACCATCCCCGAAATCCCATACAAATCCCAATTCCGGATGCGACAGATTGGCAAACTTTACCGGCGAGTTGTCGCAGGCCAGACCAGGGCTTTCGAAGGTCCCTGTGGGTGCCTCAGTTGTTTTGATAGTCAATTGGGTGAATCGGAACCGCAGTCCGTGTATGCTATAAGCGTCACTTTGAACTCGCTTTTGCTTTTGGCAAATGTGTGCGTTGGATTAGCGGTGGTAGCGATGGTTCCGTCGCCGAACCGCCATAACCAGCGCACGGGCTTAGGAACCGAAGCATCCTTGAATGTACAACTTCACCAGGGCATACTTCCGATTTGGAAATGGTGTACAATGCTTTCACGGTACTAGGGTATACACGAATGGCCACCGAGTCACTGTCCACTCCGCATTCGCCGGTGACTTTCAGTCTGACAATGTAGGTGCTGGCGCTGTCTTTGGCCGAAAACAGGTGAGAGACGGTGTTGTCGGCGGATGGCAGCGTGGTACCGTCGCCAAACGACCATACCGCCGTTTTTTTGTCGTGGCCCGTGGACCGATTGGAAAATAGGAGCGAAGCGGGCGTGCACCTGAGCATTGTCGAATCCACGCCGATTTCGGCACGGGTGCCTGGCCGGACAGTGATTTCCTTTACTTCGGTCTGATTTCCGCAGGCATTGTCAGCCGCTACGCTGATCTGATAGACCGAATCTTGTCTGCTCGTATTTTCAAGTATCCGGGCTGGAAGCTGGAATCCTGTGAAAACAACCTGTCCATTTACTTTCCAAACGTATTCGATGCCGGCCTGAGCATTGCCATTCATATTGACGGACACATTTGGTTAACGTAGCGTAGGTATCGACTAACTTTTTGATTTGTTGCTTGACGGGCTGAGCGTTAGCGCAGAAAGCCCCGCTCATTACCAGGAGAAAAAATA
>NZ_JAKCPW010000043.1 GCF_021440085.1 Dyadobacter sp. CY261 | reverse complement strand
ATAAGGTTCCCAGGGAGGCCAGATCGTATAAGCTTATATGAAAAAATTCGGTTCTCAAGTGTTTACGAATTGCCAGTAGCCATGTTCTGAGTTTTAGCGGACTCCTTTTTCTTATCGAGTCGCTTCGGTAGTCTACCTCATCTTCTACAAATCATTTGCCAATTTAGAGTAGGGGTCAAACTGGGCTTTATTGATAGTATCTGAATCGATCATAGGGAGCACCTTGTCCACTTATGGACAACTTGGATCCAAAAATGAACACCTATTTAATGCGCTAAACACATCTGATGAGCTGTCAAAAATCCTTGATAGGAATCCCTCGAGTGTTACAGAATGCTAAAAGAGATGTATATAAGTGGTGTGCTTGCCCGAAACCGTAAATCATACTACGTATACTACTCCCTGACCGAGCTCGGGAAAAAATTAATCACCTTGTTCATTTGATGGCCTCTCAAAGGTTGATGCCCAGGAAATTAGTTTTGAAATGGCATTAATTTCCCCACTCGCATAGAATCTAAGTGCGTCCCTTTCGTGGTTCACATTCTCATAAGACTTTCCTAATTCATCCTTTAACTTTTCGAGTAGCACTGAGATTGGGATTACGGTGTTGGGCATATCGTTACTTCGTTCATGATGAGTTGAGATTTAAAAAAACAAAAATCATCTCAAACTGATTCGGGCAAAGAGAATTATTTTGATGGTTTGCTGAAAGGTACCTTAGTGAGGTGGAGCAATTGGTCGCACGATGGGATTATTAAACCATTGCTCGCTGGTTCAAGCTCAGCTCCCCTCTACATGTTCGTGAATAAAGACTGGTGAATTGAGCTGGGGCTTCGAAGGTGGAAATAGCTTTTGGATACTGAAAGCAACATAGCCATCATAATAAGATATGGTCAAATTCTCAACATTAGTTGTTTATGAGTAAACCATGGATAACCTCGGTACAGGATGAGCTTTAAGGGCTATGAAACAGGCAATTGCGTACTATCGGGTTTCGACGAGCCGTCATGGCAAAAGCGGTCTGGGGCTGGATGCACAACAGTCTGCGGTTACCGGTTACTGCCAAGCCAATGGTTTCGAGCTCGTGCAGGAAGTCATAGAGGTACGGTCAACCAGAAAATACAGGAATAGTTTGTATCACGCACTTAGTTTATGCAGGCAGGCAAAGGCTACGCTGATGGTGGCCAAGCTGGACCGTTTGGGACGGGACGTTGAGCAGATCGCCGGGATTGTAAAATCGAACGTAGAAATCATCGTGACGGACAATCCACATGCAAACCGGCTGACGATCCATATTCTGGCGGCGGTGGCCGAAGAACAGCGGCAACGGATAAGTGAAAATACAAAAGCAGCGTTGAGTGCGGCCCGCAGCAGGGGCACTGTCCTTGGTAAAAACGGAAAGGCGCTTGCGATGGAAAACAGGCGTGCGTCGGAGGAATTTGCACAGGGACTGCTACCCGTTATACGGAGATTGGAAAACAAGGGGGATCATATCGGTACGAGCTGTCGCCAGGGAATTAAACAGGAAGGCGGTGCCGACTTTCCGTGGCAATGGCCGGTGGCACCCAAGTACAGTTTGTGCGTTGTTGCAGAAATTGAAATGCGCTTTCACGCAGATTGAGTATGAACAAACCTATAATTAGCGACTATCCAAACGTGACGAAAATGATTTATCAAAGCAGCAGCGACTTATTATTTGACGAAGTGGCAATTTGGGAAAGCCCAGATAGAAAAAACGCACTGGACGGATTCTCAGAGAACGCTCAAAGTGACAGTGCAGGCTCCGGCTCTGCCAGTGACAGAAGCAGTAGCAGGGCTAGCGGCCTGCTATTTGATGATACTTCCATGGTGGACAGGCTTAACCTGTATTTGGGAATGCAACAGGCGGCCAATGCCGATCGCATGGATTGTGACTGTATAGATTGAACGGATTGATTAATCGCATTAGCAATGATGGTCCCTCAAAAATCCCCGGAACTCCTGTTGCGAATGATTGACGACGAATTTGGATTCGTTGTCAATTGTTCTTTCCCCGGTTCGCTCAGGATCATTAACAGTAATCAACGTGCTGTTCTCGATGCGATTGACGGGAACGAGGATGTCGCCGGTCTTGGGCAAAAGCTTGATATGGATGCCGAGACCCTGCGGGAGCTCTTGGCAATGATGGCCAGGACAGAGATTGTACGGTTCGACGGCGCGTTCACCAGGCCAGCCAAGCCACAGGAAACCGATCGCTTAAACTTTTGGATACATACTACAAATGCCTGTAACCTGAGCTGTGGCTACTGTTATATCTCTACGTTGAATACCGGAAAAGCGATGAGCGAGCGCGTTAGAACGCGGTTAATAGACAAGTTGGTCCGAACAGTTGAGAAATGGCAGATCAAGCAGGTGAAATTTCGGCTTGCCGGCGGTGAGCCGTTAAGTCAGTTTAGATCATGGGAGGCTTTCATACCCGAGGCCACGACGGCTTTGGCCGAAGTCGGTTGTCAGTTTGACTGCGCATTTTTGACTAATTTGACGATTCTAAATGATGAAATCCTTACGTTCTCGAAACGTCATCGTATAACCTATGGCGTTTCATTGGACGGTATGGGTAATGCCCACGATGCAACACGAAAGTTTCGCTCCGGGGAAGGATCGTTCCAGGTTGTTGATGCCAATATCGACAAATTAATCGCATCGGGCATTCCGGTTTCAGTAAATACAGTTGTTAGCAACCAAAACTTGAAAGGGTTAGGAGATCTAACGCGGTATCTAATCGAATTAAACATCCCTTTCCGCTATTCTATCGTCAAAGGCGAAAACGTGGACGCCCAGCTTTTGGATAGCTGTTTATCACATGCCTTCGCAATCATGGAGGAGGCGATGTAGGGTGGCTGGCAGTTTTCCAGACATTTCCAGTTTTGCGACCTGAAACCAGACCGGCTTGGGTTTCAGACCTGCGCGTCTGGATTTTCTGGAGGTGCAATTTACGTCGATGGCACTTTCCAATATTGTCATGTCCATTTCGGCCAGCATACAGGGCCTGCATTTTCGATCTTTGATGATGAGCTCGATCTGGTTGATATGATCAACCTTGGTGCCCATCACGAAGAAGTTAAGTCCGACGACTGTAAAAAGTGCCGCTACCGTTTTGTGTGTACGAGCGGTTGCCCGGTTTACCGGATAGATGGAAAAGACCCGCAATGCAGCCTTTATCACAAGTTCATCCCGATGTTTTATTCGCTTGTGGCCAAAGAGCGGTTGAAATTGCTCAGGGATTGTAAGATGATAACCTAGGTCTTCCAACCGGAAAAACAACCGCCCTGCTGCCGAAAGGGGATGTCTTGGGTATTGCAATATCTCTTGTGGCGTTACTGGCTACCTTCTATGAACTTTACTTGCAGCGTATCCATAACGAAAAATCCCTCCGGCCTTTGCCCCAAATTGTGCTGACAGACCAATCATCGGTGGTTTCTGTAAACCTGGCCAACCATGGCCTGGGGCCACTGATTGTCGAAAGTATCGCTTTTGTAAAAGACGGGCAGAAGTATGCGACCATCACAGATTGTCTGGATCTTGAACCCCGGTCCTACATGCATACGGCAATCCGTGACGAGAGAGAAAAGATTTTGTTACCTGGTCAAAACCTCGAAATATTTGCAGCAGAGTTATCCAGGACAAGGGACGAGGCTTTCCTGGACGATGTCAGAAAGCAGTTAAGTATTTTGGGGTTAGAAGTTCAAGGACGTGATATCTATGATAATAAGGTTGCCGTGGAAAGGGATTTTAGCTGGTTTTCCCGGCACGGGTAAACGGGATAGGCTTAGTATATCAAAATGTCAAATTTTTTGATCAAAAAACTTGACATTTTGATGGCGATCTGATATATTGGTGATATGGGCAATCTATCTAAAACTATACAGCAGCAGATCCAGGGAATACCGGACGATACCAGTTTCGGATATGGAGAGCTTATCATACCCGAGCAACAGTACCCGTCAGCGGCGAAAGTACTTGAACGGCTGCAACAGAAAGGCCTGATCAGGAAACTGTCTAAAGGTATCTTCTATAAACCAAAAACGACGGTCTTTGGTGAAAAGCGTCCCGGTGAGGAGCAGGTGCTCAAACCCTATTTATACCGTGAGGGGGCAAAGGATCGCCTACATCACCGGCACTTACCTTTATAGCCAAATGGGCCTGACGACCCAGGTTCCAGCATTATTCAGATAGCCAGCCGTGAAAAGCGGATTTTTGTCAACCGGGGTACTATACGCGCAACAGCAGTCAAAAGTTATGTAGACGTTATCGAAGACAATTACCAATTGCTTGGGCTGCTTGACGCATTAAAGGATTTGAAAGATATTCCTGACGTCAATATGCAAGCGGCTATCGGGATTATAGGGAGCCAAATCCAGCAGTTAACAGAAAGCAAGCTGAATGAAATTGTCGGATACGCCTTGAAATACCCGCCGCGTGTTCGCGCTCTGCTTGGAGCTGTTTTGTCTTCCACAGGGAAAGCAGCCATCGCAAAGGCCTTAAAGGAAAGCCTCAATCCTTTGACCATTTTCAAATTGGGAATTAACGATACATTGTTGCCCTTAGCTTCGGAATGGAACATTCAGTGAGACTGCATTAAAAGAAGGAACTGTTTCGTGATGCGGTAACCTTTACGGCCCAGTGCCGGCTACCCGAAATTTATATTGAAAAAGATTACTGGATCACATTTGTACTCCGGTGCATCTTCTAGAAAAGCGAGAAATCGCTGTATAAACGATAAGTTGTCTAACCTTTCGATCGGAGATTGCAACCGCAGATCAGATCTAGTATACGCTGGATAATTTGCTGACTGAGCTTCATCTTTTCTGTCGTCGATTATTTTTTGAATATTCAGGAGCTTCCACAATCAATTCACCTCTTTTTAGAAATTGATACCGATATTTACCTAAGAGGGGGTGGAAATCAGTGTGTTGCATAAACTTGATCTTTGATGGTACTTATCCAAGGGGAATTGTTATCTGACCGCATTCTCACATTAAGTAACCGTTGGTAGCTAATTTGATTTACGGAGGTCTAATTATTAGTGTTTGATGCCAGCTATTGGACAGAATACGTCATGCTGCGCCGGAATTAGACGGAGCTTAAAAGGGAAACTTACTAGACGAGATTAGAAAATTAGATATTGACTTTTAAACGTTTAACAATACTCAACAATGAAAGATTTTCAATTCAAAATATTTCTACATGCAGGCGCTCTTGCTATTGGAGGGGTCGCATTGTCTTTGTTTGCCTGCCGTGAAAGTGAGAAAGACGTAGTTAGGGCTAAGTCAATAAGTGAAGTTGTTTCAAGTAATCCGGAATTTAGTATTTTGAATGCGGTAATACAGCATTCTGGCATGTCAGACTCTCTATCTATGGGTACATTTACAATGTTTGCACCAAATAATGATGCCTTTGAGAGAATAAATATTCGTAACAGTTCGGTAATTTTTGCTCTTCCAAAAGATTCCGTTGAAAAATTTCTTAAATATCACTTACTTGCTAAAAGACTATCCTATTCGCAGTTTTCAGTTGGGGACCTGAAGAATATTAATAATTCAAAACTTCTTGTGACTAAACGTTCTGATAAGGATAGCTTGCTAATTAACTTAAATCGTGTACTAACTCCGGATGTAAATGCTAGCAATGGTATAATCCAAGTAATTGATAGTGTATTATTAAAGATAAAATGAGCATAAATTGAGAAACAGCCATTGTTTGTACACGGAGATGTCTGCGCTTTTTTAGCTCATTTTTCTCAACGACTATATTAGTGAGGAATCGGGGTTTATGAGCCCGATTTTTATCCAATCAGTTCTAGATGTCCGAGCGTACCGTGAGGGCGACAGGCCACCATTGGCTCTTAGGAAATCCTATGTTTTCGGTCGATATGTTGACCACAGCCTATCGGTCTGGGAAAAGGAATACCAGTCCAATCTTGCGCCTTTATCTCTGTGCTATTGGTTAGCTGGCCGATACCTCTCGTAAAGAAAGACAGTCAGGCCTTAACAATCGATTCTTTTCCATTATTCTTCGACGTATCCATAGATTTCCGTAAAAGTTTTTTATTGATCATTCGCTGCTGTACTTCTGCCCTGATTTTCGGAAATTTTGCTTAATGCACTTAACAATTGCGCATAGGTGCGAGAGCCAGTGAGCTTTATCCCTCGACCGCCTATTGTAAATGTAATCGTTGGACAGTGTATGATTGAATTTACGCGGGCTTTTTCAAAATCTGCTTTTAACGCTATACGGCTGCCCTTACTGCTGAAATCTTTACCAAAACGCTGAAATTCAAAATGATCACGGTGAGATTTGTTGACCTGTCTGGCTATTTCAATCAACATGTTAGATCTCGTAATGTCTCGCATGTCTAAAAACAATGCGCTGCGGAGGGCACTTAAATATAGGTCAGCTGCGTAATGGGACTGCATCGCTGCAGCTTTAATTGCTTGAATCGTAACAAGCGCTCCAGATTTCCTGCATAGCCCAGCTAACAGGGCAGAATGGGTGAGTGTAATATATGACTTTAACGGTCTCCGGTAGTTTCGTTAGCAACATGATTAGGTACATTTACTTTTATGTTCCATCAAATTGACACAGACGTCGGAAGGATTTAGTGAAATGGCCGAGATTTGAGTCGGCCTAGCAAAAAGTGTACCGTTTATAAGCGGGGCGACGGTGGATGTAGATCTCCGTAAGTGTCGAGAGGCGACTCCGCAAATTCAACCAGGTTAGATCGTTCAATTAGATGTCTTGGGCGATTTGGTAACCATCCATGAGCTGACTGGTATGCGGTTAAAGTAGCCGAGAATGCTGATGGCAAGGTCCCCCACATTCATATTGTCACCTGCAAAGTGAAATACGTTTAACATCTAAGTAAAGGCATGCCCGAAAATGGAGGGGTTATTTTGTTGACGCAATTATTTGATTTTGAAGTATTTGACCATATAGTTGCATTTTGTCCATATTTTTTAGAAAAGATAGAGCCGACTTTGGCCGTTACAAAATTTTGCGTAATTTTTGCATAATTCATTCATTAACAGCGCGTATGGCAAGCATTGATAACAAAATGCCTGAAACTGACGTCGTCGATATGGTGAATAAGCGGTCTTTACAGTTTGGAATTGGTATCCGTTATATCGTATCATTAAAGCTATCGGACTGTATATGCTTTGGAAAGCTGGCATGCCACTTGGAACCTGGGATACGCGCTTGAATCATTAACCTGTATTCTCAACGATATATGCTCAACGTTTTTTGGCGTTAAACTAAATCACCAGTATCTTATTTAGAGGGAGTAGTTTGGCACTGACTGTTTCGCATGAAAATGGTCAGTGCTTTTTATTTGGCAACTTATTTTTCGATGCTATTTTGACACTCCTGGTCGCTTTTGTGTTCCCAGCCAGGGGGAGGGCCGAGACTTTGTCTTCAAAGCCAATTCTTCCTGTTTGGCATGGATAAGTTTGGCCGAGCGTGTAAAACAGAGCATCCGCATTGCGCGGAAAGTCCGCGGATATCCAAGTCCGCGGATACCCAATCGTGCATCGCTTTCATAAGAGTGTATATGCCCCTTTTCACCAATGTAACACACCATAATCTGTCACATGGCCATTTCGAATGAGATGATCAGCCAATTCTTTGCCTGACATTTTGTTCAGTGTATGCCAGGAAGTATGTCTAGTGCTCACAAATATTCCTTATTATCATCTTGTATAACCAGGCACTCAAAATCATGATCAACCAAGTGAAGATTGAAGAATTAAATGATAAAGGTAAGAAGGTCCTGATCTTTACCGTTATTCCAGATCTTGATGATAATGGACAACAAGCCAGGCGAAATCTAAAAGAAAAATTCGATCAGTATCGCGATTTAGGCATCGCGTATGATTTTTTCACAGCAGGAAATCCCTACCAGATCGTCGTCATAGAAGGACTTTAACCCTTATTTTCAGTGTTAATGCCGATAGAGAATAATTAGATATTCTTGTATGATTTGTGTTTATTATTTAAATAAACTAATATTAATACACGACTTTGACCCTACTAATTTAACCTCTCTATCGATGCGCACAATCCTTTTCATTACCGACGATGGCCATGCTAGCAAAGACATGGTTACACTACTCAGAGACTTATTTGCCTTGGCTACCATCTATCAGGTAAATGGTAAGCGGGCCTCTAGATACCTGGAAAGTAATACGAAGCCTGATCTAATCGTATATATGCCTGGGTTAACGCTCGATGGCTTACGGGACAGGTTTTTTCGAATCAAGGCGCTTGCTGGAAGAGCGAGAATTCTGCTCTACGCAGAATTCGAATTGGCTGGACCTTCCTTGTTTGATTATTTGGCGGCTGGTGCCAACGGTTTGTTGTCTAAAACGAGCAGTATGGCCGAGCATCACAGGGCATTAGATACGGTAATGCGTGGGGATTCATTCGTCGATGATGCCACCAAAAGACGAATGTTGATGTGGAACCGGCAACAGCTTGCAGAATGGAAAAGTAATATCATGACCCGATAGACAAGGGTTTGGAGCATGCAGGCAACCGGTCATTAATAAAATATTTGATATGCTATAAGCCACTCACTAAAGCCTTGGTGTTCTTAGGTTCAAAGTGGACGACGTGTCGTTCAAAGAAGCAAGGCAAGGAAGTATCCGTGAATATCACCCTTTCATTTCTGCTTTGATGCGTATGGATGGACCTAACTGGCAGAATCGGTTTTATGATAAAGAGTAAGGACTATTCAGAATTAAGGGCTGTTCAAACGGCCGGAGGGATTATCCTGCTCGTGCTCTTGGATTTGCGGTTTATTTTTTGTGTTATTTGTATACTTTTAGTTTATAAATTACGGCTAATATAAACTAACTTCTTGACAAGGTTTGTTTTACATGCTATAAGTAAACCATGAGTGTATCAAGCGAGACAAAATTAAACCTTCTTATACGCGACTGGCCTCCAGGAACGGTTGCTGTCACCTCATGGCTTAACAGACAGGGCTACTCCAATCAATTGCTAAATCGCTACAAGAAAAGCAGCTGGCTGAACTCGTTAGGCACCGGTGCATGGATAAGGACTGGTGACACCGTAGCTTACGAAGGTGCTGTTTACGCCCTTCAAAGCCAGGTGGGCTTGTCTATCCATCCTGGCGGCAGGGCGGCTCTTTCCCTACTGGGCAAAGCACATTATCTTGAACTGGCGCAGGCGAAGGTCGATTTGTTTGGATATGCTCATGAAGTTTTACCTGCATGGTGCCGAAGTGCTGACTGGGGTCTGTCACTTGTCTATCATCAATCCAGTTTTCTTCCACCAGGAATAGGGATGACAGATATACCGGTCAACTCTTTTTCCATCAGGGCTTCGTCGGCGGCAAGGGCTATGATGGAATGCCTGTATCTAGCTGCAACCAGTCAGGAATTCGTAGAATGTTATGAACTGATGGAAGGGATGAACAATTTACGTCCGGACTCAGTCCAAAAGCTTTTGGAAGAATGCAGTTCCGTAAAGGTAAAACGTCTGTTTCTCTACATGGCTGAAAAAGCAGGTCACCAATGGGTAGGGTATCTGACCGTTGGGGAAATCGACCTGGGAAAGGGCAAGCGCAGTCTTGTCAAAAATGGTAGTTACGTGCCAAAATATCAAATAACGGTTCCGGAAGCGTTGGAAGAAAATGGAAAACAGAATTTATAAGCGTCAGGTTGGATTGCTCCTTGACGTACTGCCCGAAGTTGCAAAAGAGGATTGTTTTGCGCTGCATGGGGGCACCGCCATTAACCTGTTTGTCCGCAATATGCCACGTCTGTCCGTCGATATTGATTTAACTTACCTGCCCATTAAAAGACAGAGAGACATCCTTGCGCAGTATTGGGGAGGCTCTTGAACGCATAAAGGAGAGTATTGAAAACGGTATTCCGCGTGTCCATGTGCAACACAAACGCGACGTTGGGAAACTTCTGATCTCAGTACCAGGGGCAGAAATAAAGCTCGAAGTCAATTTGGTAGGACGCGGCTGTTTCAAAGACCCTGTGAAGATGCACCTGTGTGCACGGGCGCAGGAAGAGTTTGACGTGTTTAATATCATGTCCGTCGTCCCTTTTGGACAGCTTTTCGGTGGAAAGATATGCGCTGCCCTGGACAGGCAACACCCACGTGACTTGTTTGATATCAAATATCTTTTAAACAATGAAGGTTTTTCTGATGAAGTAAGGCAGGGCTTCCTGTTTTGTCTATTAGGCAGTGACCGGCCAATGAACGAGGTACTCGTACCCAATTTCCAGGACCAGCGTTTGGCGCTTGCCAACCAATTCTCTGGGATGAGCGCCGAAGAATTTAGCTATGAAGAATACGACGCTCTAAGGGGGCAACTGGTCGCAACAGTGCATGAGAGCCTTACACAATCAGATAAGGACTTCCTTCTCAGTTTCAAGAATGCAGAGCCCGACTGGTCAATTTATGATTTTGAGAAATTTCCTTCAATTCAATGGAAACTACGGAATTTGACTATCCTCAAAATGAACAATCCCGGCAAACACCGGGAGCAATTTGAGATATTGGAAGAAAAGCTAAAAATAGAGAAAAGAGGGGTGTAAAGGCAATTGGCCGATTGCATGATCTGGTCAGGGGTCGATGCAATGCATCGGCGACCGTGTTGCACAGGTCGCCTGGCAAATCACCAGGCAAGAGGGTTAAGGTTGCTTTAACCTGTCATGCCTGAAAATTCGTTCAAGATGAATTTCTTTAAATGAAAGGACGGGCGGCGTGGCTACTTTGCTTTCGCTTCTGGCACTTTTTGCCACTTTTTACCAACTGTATCTTCAGCGTACCCATAACGAAAAATCCCTGAAGCCGCTTCCACAAATTGTACTCGGGGATCACGGGCAAGACATTTTTGTACATATCCGGAACAACGGAGTTGGCCCTTTGATCGTCGAAAGCTTGACGTTTACCAGGAATGGCAAGGCTTATTCAGGCATCGAAGAATGCCTGGACCTTCCGCCGCGTTCTTACATGCACGTGCGGGTCACGAGCACGGCGAAAAAATTATTCTCGCGGGTGCAAGCCTGGAAGTCTTTGCGAAGAGGTTTGATGCTCAGAAAGATGAAATACAAGTGGATGACGTGCGCCAGCAGCTCTCAGAACTGGTTATGAAAGTTGATTGTTGCGATATTTACGACAATAAAGTTTCCATGGAAAGGGGTTTTCTATGGTTCCTAAGACATGCAGAAAAAAGTAGGAAATTATACGGTAACTGCCCGTAGGTGTTTAACTCTAGTGAGTATTACAGGGAGGCGGCAATTGTAATAACCCACCAAGGTTTAGATAACTTATGTTCCGACAGGACAATACGGTTTTTACCGGACGGATGCGGATTAATTAAATGCCAAGCTTTCCAACTATAACGGATTAATATTTATCCTATCAAAAACTTCAAATTATGAAAACCCCCTTATTCTCAATTATTCTGCTTTTTGTTCTGGTTGCCTGTGAAAAGGACAGCCCAAAACCTGATCCTGAAATTAAAACCATCGTAGGCAAATGGAAGCATACAGCTTATGAAAAGAATGTAAATGGATCCAATATTTGGGTTCCAATAGATGGAGAGCCAAACTACATAGTTTTTAGATATGATGGCGTGATACTTGATTCAAATGGTTGTCCCAATTGTGCACCCAAATCGTATTATGTGAACGGGAAGCTCTTCGAAGTGATCCCTAAGGAAGCGATATCAATCAGTTCCCAGTGCCCCATTGTTGACTGTATTGGCTGCGCTACATGGGATATTGATCAGTCTGACAATGAACTCATTGTCACTCTCTGCGAACCCTCTAATACGAAATCAAAATACATTCGAGAGTAAGCGAGCTTATTATATTCTTCTGTTGTGAGCCCCAAGTGACAGCGATGAAGTACATTCGGGAGTCTGCCCCAGAGTGGAAATAAACCATTAAAATTCAGATGCTCAATTCCTTTCCATGCAAGGGATGATCCGGCCAGAAAGAAAAGCAAACACTCAACCGAGGTGTCGCCTTCATTTGCGAGTAATATAAGTGTCAATTTTAAGAATCTCACAAAAACCCTTCTATTCAGCGACGACGGTAATCTACTTGCCATTTTGTCCAAATACATACGCCCAGCTGTAAATTCGGACCGCCGACGCGGCCATAGCGCATATCGGTTAGGCTGTCGTACAGAAAACAACGGCATGTATGCGAGAGGTCCAGCATACTTAGTTCGCCAGCTCCTTGATGAAGAACGAGTCCAGCGCGGTAAATAACTCCAGTCTGGCCCCGGAAGCAAAAATAAAAGACGCAAGCAGAGGTCTTTGCGGCTGCGGTAACGGTGGTTGCTGGATTGCTATCTGTGAAAATCCTTTTCGGGAAATGGATTCATTCGCATTATCGCGACGAAATTTCTTCACCCAATAATTGAATTTGTAATAGCTGATGCCATTTCGGTTACAAAATGGCTGCTTACTAACCCTTTCCAAGCACCATTGATCGTAAGGAACGCGCATTTGTTCTGTGTCTGTTTTCATGACACAAGGTTAGGAAATTACAGAATGCAGGGATAGATGGTTGCTCGGACGGATACAGGTGTTTGATAGTTGGGGGCCGAGTGATGGAATTCCTTCAATCGAGGAACCAGTGATTATGAAGTACTCCCTATTTTTAAGGCCAGCAGTTGGCTATGATTGATTAAAATTAAGCAGCATTCAGGTAAAGATTCATTGGTTTTCTGCGGCCTAT
>NZ_JAKCPW010000042.1 GCF_021440085.1 Dyadobacter sp. CY261 | reverse complement strand
TTAGGACAAGTGTAGGGATCTGTCTCCTTATTGTAATCAAAGCCGTCCACCTTCGGTCTGAACTTTCCGAAGACTGGGATCCATCCGGTGATTTTGCGCTTTTCCAGGAATTGATAATTGTATCCGTTTGAATAGCCTGCATCAGCCATCAGGTCAGTTAGTCTCAAATGGTTTCTACTGAGTCGATCCTGCAAAACGCTAACGATCCTAGGTAAATATTGGCTATCCCGACCGTCGGCAAAGTCGGCCTGAATATGACTTTTCACACCATGGGCAGCGTCAACAGACATTGAACAGTGATAATTAAGTTTTCTGGCTTTGCCTGGTTTAATTGAAATTCTGGCATCTGGATCGCGCGGGTTGTAATGCGTTTTATTGCTTAACAACTGCGCTTTCTCGTTTTTAGATCCCGGTCGATTTGCCCTGGTAGCATTTAAATTGTCTTGGTATTTTGCCAGGCGTTTTAGTTGACTCCGACTGGCAGTCATAACTGTCTTGTCACCTTTATCACCTTCTTTTTCACCCGGATTGTCGGGGTCAACTGCTGTAAGATACGCTTTAATTGACTGTGCCGGAACCCTTAATTCAAGGTTTTCTATTGAAGCGTTTGCTTTTATAGGAGCGGAGTCAACCGCATGAGTGTGACCCGCTACCATTCCTTTTTCAATACACATGACAAATACCTTCTCAAACAACGACTCGAAGAGCGTAGCGGGATATAGTTGCCTAGTCCTGCTAACAGTGGAATGCCACGGCAGCGGTTCGTCAATATCATAACCGATAAAGTAAAGAATATCCATCCTCATAGAGCAGTGCTCCATCAAGCGACGAACGGATGTGATGTTTTCCAGATATCCCGTCAACATCAACTTAAAAAATACAACCGGATCGATTGATGGATTGCCGGTTTTGCCATAAAGCTCGCGGGTGTCGTTGTATAAAAACTGCATATCGAGCGTTTCGCTTAGTCTGCGATAGAAATTTTCCTTAGGAACGCGATCTGAAAGTTGGAAGCTGACGAACAGCTTTTCTGAGTAATTTTTCCTTCCTTGCATTCCTGAAGTTACAAAATCTACGTGATAGGGAAATGGCTCAGCGTTCGGTTTTTATGAATTTTAGGTTACCGTCTTGGTTTTATTTTTTTCACAATATCAGATATGCTATTCCAAGGATTAATAGAAAATGTAGGTGTAGATGTTAGAGAAACTATCCTTCAAGATTGGTCATGGTTAATTGGTGTTGACAAGGAAGTTGTTGCTATAAGTGTATTTGGCGATGCCTTTTTGACCGATGTTAGTGGGTCAATATTCTGGCTGGATACAGGAAACGGATGTCTGGAGAAAGTCTCAAACAATTTTGGTGAATTACTAGACTATTTGGACACCGACAAAGGGAAAAATGATTTATTATTAGACTGGCTGCAAGCTGAACTAGCAAGTAATGGGTTGCAGCTCCGAAATGATGAGATTTTTAGCTATAAGAAACTCCCAATTATTGGCGGTAAATATGAAGTAGATAATTTTATTCGACTTAGTATTTGTGAACACTTCTCAGTTACCGCAAGCCTTCATTTTCAGTTAAAAGACATACCTGACGGCACCATCGTTCGCCTAAACGCTTTATAACTAATAAGATTAAGAGAATTTCAGCTTCGTGCTGTTGACTATCCTATCCGAGTTGTGCAACAGCCACCTCCGAAATTTGAAGCAGATCTGGACTAGGGCACTGGACACAGTCTCACGTTGGAGCGTTTTATGCGATTATCGCTAATACAAAAAAACCGGGAATAGTTTTTAGTACACCCGGGAAAGCTTACAAATGCGGGGAAGCTTACAACAGGCCCTAAATATCACATTTTGTCCATTAACTGGATCCACTCGCTGATAACCGCTTTTAAATCTTCGCTTTTAGCTTCTATTTCTGCCATGTTGTTAAATTTAGCATATGCTTTCCCCTTCGGGGCAGGCTCCAGCACTGTACGGCTAGTCAGCATTTCACCCTGATGGAAGACAAGTACCGCCTGGTCTTTAACCCGAGGGCTGAATGTGGCAATATCACCCTTATAGTAGAAACTGGGGCCGCCCCATTTTACCTCTTCGGTTAACGATGGATCAACGTCCATAATTAATTGCCGAATTGCCTCCATTTCTTGCTTTAATGGATGATTGAGTCCGGAAAAAAAATCGTTAACTTTTTTCGATGTCATGATAAATTCGTTAGTATGATGACAATTGCCGCAATTGCCAAATAGAATTTTAAAGGGCAATGCGGATGCGTGCCCAGTACCTGTTCGGCTCAGGCGAGGACGAAGTTAGAACGCTTTGAAGAGAAAGAAATTTACAAATGTTGAGACCCTAAAAATTACTTCCCAGAAGTGATCCGGCTCAATTGAGTGGCTGTTATGCCCAAATAGGCGGCGATGTGATATTGACGCAGACGCGGAATGATGTGCTTATTAGACAGTAAGAAGGCTTCGACTGTTCCAAAACTGCTTTCGTTTCTGGCGATGCGTTAGCAAGAAATCATCAAGGGATTTTGAAGCCATTGCGGTACAGGTCTAATGTACTGCAAGATACGAAAATATCCGCTAGCGCGGATCAAAAACAAGCGGGGTTAAACCAGTCATGGTCGGAAGAAATTCCGGCCATTTTTTATGTCTTGAAAAATAGGTCTGGGTTTCCTCCACACTGCACGACGATCAAAGCAATAGCCAAGTCTCTCACTTCCATTGAGAATCTTCGTTTGGCGGTTTTATAGCCGATATTGTTAGCCTTTTTATACATCAAAACCATCATAGCGGTAATCAGGGTCATGTATAGCATGACTTGTATGCCATTACTGTTCAGAGAAACCAGGTGGCTTACATTCAATTCCTGTTTTAGAAAGCGAAAGAAAACCTCGATATCCCATCGCCGCCTGTATGCTTGGGTGATTTCTTTTGCCGGGCATTCAAAATCATTGGTCAAAAACCAGAATGTCTTGCCTGCCTGGGCTTTGCTTTCAACGACAACCAGGCGGAAATGACCTTCGGATAACACTTCCCGGTAATGCTTGTTGCCACGTTTATTGTTGATAGCCAAGCCTGTGTACAACTGCACTTTACAATCCCTGACAAGGGTAGATTCCCCTAAATCCAAATCCTGGTTTGCACCGATAAACGATTCCAGCTCCACGAACTTGCGGTTCTCTTTGGTCCGCGCAATAAAGGCAACTTTCTGATCATTAAAGGCCTTCATCACGCGGGTAGATTGCAATCCCCGGTCCATCACATAAATGTTGCGATGCCCATCATCCTTTCGGACATGCCCCATAATTGCTTCTGGCAAGGCCATATCTTCACTTGCATAACCTGCGGCGGCAAAGACATCGGAATGACAAGGCAACATTCCATCGAAAGCAATACTGTACTTTACCGCCTTCTTACCACTTTTATTATCTATCCCTTCCAATAGCTTGCCTACCGTCTCGCTGACCATTGAGCTGTCTACGCGGATAAGGTTATATTTTTCTTTCTCAACAGGGGAATACAGTGCTGAGAACTGATCATAAATACATTCGTAGAGCTGCCTGAAATAGTCGGGTTCCATTTTCGAGAGCCTGTCCGATATAGAACTTCTGCGAACGGTTTTCACTTTCATCCAGCTTAAAGAGTACCTTGAAAACGGGGTCATTGAAGCTGTCTTCCAGCGTTCGCTGGCTAAGTCTGTCATTCTCTAAAATGCCATACATTAACAAATAAAACATCTTTTTACCATGCGGGACTTTGGTGTAACGATCCACTCTGGTGGTTACCGAAAGATGGGCGATAAGGGCTTCGGGAATAAAACCTAAAAGATGATTTATGTTAATCTTGTGATCTTTAAAAACGGGCATATGTTGCTGATTATCAATTACTAAAGATAATCAATTCGTTCCTTAAAATCAACTTAAATCCCTAAAATTCAATTGATTAATCAATGAAATAACACCCAAATAAAACAGAAAAAGTCGGAAAAAAATCTTCCGACCATGACTGGGGTTAATCCCACTTTCCGGCACTGTTCATTGAGTTTTAATGGCCTGATATTCCCAGGACTCATAATGTAGATGCCTGCAGCTGCATCATTCAACACCTGAGCAGCTTCTAGTTTGAGCTGAAACGTCCCTTCAAAATATATCTTCAAACCATTAAATCGCGAAAATCGATGTTGTCGGGCAATCTATCAAGAATGTTGATCAGATAACGCTCATAGCGAGGTACAACCAGACACTTGCTGAAAGCCCGGAGGTCATCAGAGTTGTCGAGGCAAAATCCTTGCCGAGCAAGCCCGGCTTCTTTATGAACGCAGGCCGCAATTAAAAACATTTATGATAGACTAAATGTTGAGCCGACGTCGGCTTCCATAAAATGGAGTCTGTAAATGATTATATCAAGCTTCATGCTGTTAGCTTCGGACGGGTAATGCCCGCAACTGCAACACTCAGTGAGTGCCAACTGAACTGTTTGGGGTTGGCAACCTAGACCACATAACCATTTTGGGCAACCAGTACACTACCGTTACGCATTGGTATTTAGATTAACTGTACCGGGTATGCTTGAAGGCTCTTGTCCAAGTATGAGCACCCAATCATATGGAATAGTACTGGACCACTCCGAATGTAACTATTTGTTTAATATATAAACCTATCTACCTTCGAATACGATTACTACTAGATTTGATATGAACGACACCGTGTTTTTGAACGCCTTAGGTGCACTTTGCATCCTGTCAGGATTATTGTTCTTCTTTAACATTTCTGTACCATTTTATCAAAAGCGCACAAAACGTTAGCCTCTATCGAAAGAGCGCTCGACAATCTAATCCATGATAAAATACGCTACCAGGTTGTTTATTGCTACATTCATAATCGCACTCACCTTCGGTTGTGATGATGAATGTAGCAACAGCTCTCCTCCCCCTACCGCCCCAATTAGGTTCGCGATCGTCGACAAATCAGGCAACAATCTTGTGACTGACGCGACTTCGAGATTTCATCCCGACTCAATTAAACTTTATGAACAAGATCATAAAACGAATACGATATTTCAGAAAGACTTTAATGAATCCTTGAAAGGCTTTTGGTTTCAGGCGGATTGCTACAAAAATGAAGGTGGCAGCTCAACACTCTTTTTACACTTCGATAACGCAGATATCGACACGCTCTTGGTTTCTTATGAGACTATCCGTGACAAATGTTACACCTTTCATCAATACACTCATTTCCTATATAACGGCAAAGAAATCCTTCCTTCTGGTGAAACCCGCACCCTTCGCATTGTAAAATAAGTGTAACGGAGCATCATATAGGGATTAACAATTGAAATGTAGCGTCTTCACCGGGTTTGCCTATCGCTTGTACATATCCCTCATGAGCGTCAACTACTTTTTTGACGATCGATAACCCTCTTCCTGTTCCAGCAAATTCACTCTTGCCATGTAGCCTTCTGAATACCTCAAAAATCTGCTGGGAATATTTTGGGTCAAACCCGATACCGTTATCCGCTACTTCGATGAGTTGAAAATCCTTGCCTTTATCCTGATCGGCCAGATCGAAGCCTGACTGACTCCCTTGTACCAGGCGCGATGAGATCTGGGCGACTACCGGATTTACTGGCCTGATAAATTTCAATGCGTTGCTAATCAAATTCTGGAAGAGTTGCCGGATTTACGGTGCATAACCAACAATTGGATAGAGGCTTCCCACCTGGATATTAGCTCTTGTGTCCTTTATCAAAGTTTCAAGGTCGGATAAGACCTTCTGCGCTCAGATCAACCTGATCTCTTTCTTGCAAACTGGTTATTCTTTAATAATTCAGTAGTCCCTCTATCAAAACGCTCATCCTTGACGATGCCGACTGCATCCGTCTGATAAGATCGGTGCCTGCGTCTCACAGAACGGACTCGGATCGATTTTTTAGCAGTTCGCCAATTGAATATATTTCTGCAAAGGCTCCTGCAAATCGTGGCGGGCCATACCAGCAAAGCCTTCAAGCTCATTATTTGACCAAGCAAGCCGTTTAAAGCAATAGACCGCCTCAGAAATCTGAGGCGGCCCCTTTTTCATTGGACTCGACTTAATCACCCTGCGTATTTTATTTGCAGAAATCAAATCGTTCGGTGTGCCGTGCGGGGTAAGCCTCCAAAGCTTGTTCTGCAGCTGCTGAACATCATCTATTATAGTCTTTCCCAAATGAGTTATTCTGAAAAGGCGCTTTCGCCTGCCGCTAAGCCCTGCCGTCGTCCGCTGCCAGAGTGCTAAGCTCAAGGAAAAATCATACAAGCTGGCCGATGGTGGCGGGCTTTACCTGTACGTTCAAAAAAAATGGGGTGAGCTATTGGCTCATGAAATATTATTACCTCAGTAAGGAAAAGCTGCTGGCGTTCGGCTCCTATCCGACCGTTACCCTGGCTGAGCCGCGTAACAAACGCGATACGGCAAAAAAACTCCTGGCTAACGGTCAAGATCCCCGGAGGCCAAGAAGACAGACTTCGATGATCACATTATGAATTTTTGAAAAAAAGTGAAATGGCGGAAAATGTAGCGAATGTTATGAGCCATCACAGTATATCGATAACCTATTATTTAATTAGTGCCCTTTGCAATGTCCAATCTTAAAACAGTCTCCTAATACTGCTCATTATAGTAGCAGGGACTTGATGGTCCGACCGATCGTGACATTGAGCTTTTAAATTATCATCCGGATACCAAGCAGTATGTTAACTTCGTAAAACAAAAAATACCTAATCAGTTGCATTCGGAGTCTGTGCGCAATTCGTTTTACTTGTCGCCCTGGCCAGATGCTCTCGCGCGCTTTGAGGAAAATGTTAAAGTTTATGGTTTCCAATGACTCCTTTTGAGGAGTAGATAGCGTACAACGGTTCGGATCCTTGCCTCCTCGGCCCTTGTCAGCAGCATCCATGTAGAAGTTTATGGCGACAGGTAGGACCGCTTTAAATCCAGGATCACTTCGTAATACTCATCAAGCGAGGACGGCTTTGTGTAGAAACCATCAGCTCCTGCCTGGTATGCTGCTTCCAGATTATGTTTGTCACCAGATATCAGTATAGTAGGAACTGTTTGAAGACGATCAATTCCTTTTAATAAACGAAGTAGCTCTGCTCCCCCTAAGTAAGGCATATGCATATCGATGAGTAAGAGGGCGGGCACTAAGTCGTCTTTGCTCAATAGTGACATTAGCTCCTTTCCACTGGATACCTGTAATACCGGCTGAAATTCACCGATGAAACTATGGATCGCGCTAACCACTAGTTGCAGGTCATCAATATCATCATCAGCGATAACAAAGGGGCTTATATCCATTCTGGTCGTTAAGTTCTCCAAAGATAGCATCTTAACTCCGAAGTCGTACGTGAGACTTTGACCCAAACGATGGCATTTAAGATTACCTCAGTCGTCTTGGCCTGTCGCAACGTTCTGAATTAGCATCCATACTGAAAAGTTTTGGTTGAGACCGTAATTGACAAACTGTCCAGCTGGATAAGGTCGTCGATGGGAGTCGTAGAAAACCGGTGATACTGTGGAGTTGTGCAACAATCACGACGGTTTTGAACACCTGCTAATAATTAAAAATTGTTAGGGGCTGCACACTTTCTCCAATATTCAATCATTGTCCTAATTGTCTCCTTAATTTCATCAAATGCGCCAGGCTTGACAAAGAATCCCTGTGCAGAAGTGCTGTAAGCATCAATAACGGCCTGCTGGTCGAGCGCCGTGGTGAAAAATACGTAGGGGATACACCGAAGACTAAGCTCAGCATCAGTCTGAACTTTCTTTCTAAGCTCTAGTCCATTCAACTGGGGAAGGTTTATATCCGAAATAATAATGAAAGGCCGTTCCGGGGTTGTATAAAGATACTCGAGTGCTGATAATCCATCCAGGAAATATATCCTTTTGTTTGGATACCCTAGCTCATTAAAAACTTCTTCCAATACAAACCTATCATCTTCATCATCCTCGATAATGATGATTGTGCCACTTTTATCCATCATAATGATAAGATATGTAAAATATAATGCCATCAGGACTTAAACCGGAGTTCCGGATTGGACAACTTGCAAGCGCTGCGGATTAAAGGAACTACTTCTACTGAATCTGAGTATCTTCTCCGCCTGTCCGTAGAGCTATTACATCCACCGTTTTATAGCCCTCGTTTCGTACCTGGTAATCACTGGCCGCATAGTATAAGCAAACTCTGCCGCCTTTCTCATATTCTCTGTCTCAAATTTCCCGGCCATATCTACCCAATACTTTGCCGTGCCGCTTCACGGCGGCCATGTGCTTAGAATGTATGCGAAGATGACCGGAAGCCTAGCGATGAATTTATTTATTGAGCAGTAACGGAGAAATCGTGTCTTACCCACAGTGTTTCTAGAAAAAGACGAGTGTGGATATTCCGGAGCAAACAGAGCCAGTGTTCCGGGAACTTGAGTGTATAGTCCTGGAATAGCTTTACACACAAGCGAAAACGGATGAAAGCAAAAAGGAAGGAAGTCACGATCAAAAATCGAAAACCTTGGGAACGACTTACTGAGGTGGAAAAGAAGCGGATTGTTCGCGAGGTAAATTCAGGGTTACTTGGTCAACGTGCAGCTGCTCGCAAGTATGGCCTGAGCCGCAACAGCGTTAGTGCATGGATTGACGATTATTCATCGTTTGCTATTAAGCTTCACGATGTGGTAGAAGAAGCCGATAGCGATATGAATGAAAGCACCAAGACCCGTATTTTAGCCAAACAGGTCGAGAATCTTACAAAACAGCTTGCGAAGGCAAACCTAAAAATTAGCTCTCTGCAGACCTTAATTGAGGTAAGTGAGCAGGAGCTTCATATTAAAATCAGAAAAAAGTCTGGCACCAAACAGTTAAAAAAATGAGGCAGAAACATCCCGGAGAAAGCTACGACGCTTTGCACGTGGACCGGGCTCGTCCTCAAACATATTGTAAAATTTCTTATATGGTATAAGAATATATCAAGTATGATCGAACTGCCAGAATACTTCTTTCGTTTCGTCGTATTCTACTCAACTTCGCCCCAGAAAGGTGCCATAGCAGAGTGTACCCTCACTCAACTCTCATTGGAAATCAATGTAAATAGATTTTTCGCTGGAATCAGCTTTCATTCTAATCTTGTTACTCACTTTTTAAACTCTTTACTGGGTTGTCAAGCCATCTGCGCCCGGCGGCCCATTTAGATCATCGATACTTTATCCTGAAAATCTAAGCTTCCGACCAGATCCGAATAACCGTCATTCGTATTCTGACGGTGTGACGATCCTTTCTGGTTACGGAGCTCAAAACTTTAAAGTGACGGACGCCATCTCAGGCAGGGGCGTCTATGAAGAAAAGGAAATATACGATATCCTGAGTGAGCGTTCGAGAGTTCTGGCTATCGAGCATGTGCATGAATTACAGAATTTGTATGCTGATGAATTCCCAGATAAAAGGCTTGATTTGACCACATCCTCGGCACGGTGGAACACAGGAGAGAAGATTCTTGATGATTGGTGAATAGTTCAAGGGCTGTGCCACCACTTTCATCAACGCAACATCAGAAATTCATACCCTGAACAAATGAGTAAGCATTCAAGCCGGTAATTATTTTTTCCGTTAATATCGCGCACGAGCCTACGCCGGTCAGAATTGACAACTAATTAGGGGATCGAATCGCCTTGCCTGACATTTAATGTGGGAATAGCCAAGCGTTTTTGAAATGCTGCACTTCATCACCAACCGGTTAGTGAAAAAGCCAATAAAAGCAGAATTTACACGCATTTACATTTCTTTTTACAATTAATTTACAAGGAGCGGCAACGCGGGAACCTACATTTGGACATGTGAAGTTAAAAACAATTTATTCTATTATTTTACCAAACCATTTTTAATCATGAAAATCCATAACCTTGCTTTTTTGCTCCTTTTCCCATTCTCATTTGCCTTTGATCAGGCTTCTGAATTTCCACATTCATCTTCGCTACCGGACAGTGATCAACAAAAAAGAGATAAGGCAGGAGCTGCAAACATCATTTTTAAGTCAACGGATGGCGGACAAACCTGGCAGGACATGAGCGAAGGTTTGCCTGAAAATTTGCCTGAAGATGGTATTCCGAGAGATGGTTTCCTTGCAAATGATCATGGAGTTTATCTGCGTGCCGGAAATGGGATGTATCACAGCAAACCAAATTCCACGGCCCCTTTTTGGCAGAAAGAGATTTCTCCGGACAACCTTGGCAGCATTGTTCCTGGCAAGACCGGAATGCTTGCATTCAATTACGGTGGCCAGTTTTTACAAAAAGCAAATGGGGCGACTTTTTGGACGCCGGTGTATGCGGATTTTAAAGGGAAAAGCGTCCGAACCGTTTTTGAAATTGGAAACAACGTTTTTATCGGTTGCGATTGGGGGCTTTATAAATATGATGACAGTGAAAAAAGCTGGGAGCGAGTCTATGACGGAGGCTGGGTAATGAAATTGGTAGAGTCAGATGGCGTGCTGCTAGCGACCAGCCAGAGTGGCATAATCCGGTCGACAGATCATGGTGATAACTGGGTGAATGTGATCAGTGAGGGCGGCGTGGGTATTGCTATCGAACGCATTAAGGGTGGGTTTGCCGCTATAACTTGCAATACCGAGACCGAAACCAGAAGAGTACGGACATCATACGACGGTGGTAAAACCTGGCAGCCTATTGATGCTGGCCTTCCGGCAAGCCTCTATATTTCCTCAGTTACGGAGGTTGGCAAATACATGTTCTGTGGTCACCCAGCAGGTATTTATAGATCTCCCGACAAGGGAAAAACATGGCAACTGGTACTTTCTGCTATTCAAGATAAAGTCTTCAATTTATCTGTTTCCGGTAACGTGATTTATGCCATACCAAGAGGTGTAGGATGTTGAAATTCAGGTTAATCTGAATCGCAAAGCGGTCAGAAGAACATGGCAGACATTCATCTAATTGCAACTAGCGGTAAAGTTCAGCGGAAATAATTTAAGTTTTGCAACACCCACGAGCGTATTATGAGACAGTTGTATAAGTAACATCTTTGTTTAATATGCCTACCTCCCAAGGAACCAATACCCTGAGGTGAGGAAAGCTGCTTTTAGTTTCTGAAATATTCTTTAACAGACTGTAAACTAAATCTTTAAACTAAAAACAGGTGCTTTGTAGGAAACCTTAAACTTGTAAATTAAAATGACAACATCCGTGCACATCACTACCTTATTAATGTTGATTGTTCCCACTTGGTGTGAAGGACAAGGGCAATTTGGCTTGCCAAAAGAGATGACTTTCGAAACGAAAGAATTGATTACCTCTAATGTGCCTAAGACAATCACCCGTAATTTTATAGAAGATAGTAAGGGCAACATGTGGGTTGCTGCGTTTGATGGTATTTTTAGGTACGATCCCAAACGGGCAGTAGGACATTCTTTCAAGAACATTACTAGCAAAGTAAGTTCAGCCCATTTTTTTGATGTTTTAGAGGATAAAAAAGGAAATTTCTGGTTTGCATCCGTTGGTTCCGGAGTGTTTTATTACGATCCCAGACGGGCAGACGGGAAATCCTTTCAGAACTTTACGACGAAGGATGGGCTTGCGAGTGATACGATCCTTGATATTTATGAGGATCAATCCGGCAATATCTGGTTTGGCACCGGCGACGGAGTAAGCCGTTTTGACCCCGCTCGGCGGTCCGATTCGCACGGAGGAAAAGGAAAATCCTTTACAACATATAAGATGAATGAAGGATTGTCAGGTATTGATCCTTACGATAATGATGTTAATTCTATTGTTGAAGACGGCGCGGGAAAATTTTGGGTTGGCACAAGGGGAAATACCTTCACTTTTGATGGGAAAAAGTTTACCGTTGTCATCCAAAATGCCGAAACGTTTTTAAATGTCCGTAAGATAATTAAGGATACGAAAGGCAATATCTGGTTAGCGAGCGCAGAAGACGGCCTTTGGCGCTACAATGGCAATACATTTACCAATATTACACAGCAACCTACCGGCTATGTCTACGAAGACAAAAAAGGTAACATCTGGACCAGTTCACAACCTCCTTATAACGGAAGTGATAAGTGGGCACTTTCCCGCTTTGATGCACAAACGTTGTCTAACCAAAAGCCTACTGTAACCGATGTAATGTCGGAATATGAAGATTATAAAAATATGATTTTTGGTATTTCAGAAGCGAATGATGGAAGCATCTGGTTTGGCACTTTAAGTGGAGCGTATCGTTATGATGGAAATGCCATTACTGCCTTAAATAAAGAAGATCAGTAATAATTTCTTGTCTCAGAAAACGTCCGATCCTTGCGATTGGCTTAAACCCTGATGACTACCAGGATGTCTGTCTCACGTTCGAGCATTTTGCGAGACTTTGACTTAACTTACCAAAATTTCCATTTGCTCTTTTTTGACAGTCCTTTAATTGTCTGCTTTGTCAATGAGCGAGGTTTTGTCTTTTCCGATTTTAACTGCTTATCAATAATTTGTATTATCCAGATGTCAAAGTCAGATACAACACCGTACATGGAGGTGTTCATGTCGTACCTTATCTGCACTTCAATGTTTTCAACCCTTTCAATGAGATGTGCTATCTGCTTGTGTCGAACTGGGAGATACCATTGCACGTGAGGCCTATCGGGCCAATTGGCATGATTAACTATAAGTATCTCGGAATTTTCAAACTCTATTTTTGTCGGCCTATCCGGCTGATTTATTCTGGTGGCGGCAATTAAGTTATATCCGTGTTCACTGTCGTTAACTGCTTCTAAGACAACTGCGCCACCATAATTGCCG
>NZ_JAKCPW010000041.1 GCF_021440085.1 Dyadobacter sp. CY261 | reverse complement strand
TGCGGTGTTGTGGGCAATTGTCTTGTGAACAAGGTGAAGCTGGTGTTCCGCAGCCCTGGGGACTGCTGTATGGACCGTCTGAACGGCGCGAAACTTCAAGGCAGCAATAATGGCGGCAGCAGCTGGACGGATATTTATTCTTTCTCAGCTAATGGTACAGGGAGCTACCAGGAATTTACATTCAGTAACTCTAATACCTATGCATCCTTACGCTTCGTTGCCAGCAGTACGGGCTGGGGCGAGCTGACAGAGCTTGAATTCTATAACGGCACAACAAAACTGACTGGAACTGCTTTCGGTACGGGCAACTACGGACTTGCCTTCGATAATTCTCTAACGACCAAATGGGAAGGTAGTTCAGTAGGTAGTTCAAACGTGGCAGGTCTTAATTTGACCGGTTGCGGTAGCGGAGTTCTGAACCCGCCTCTGGTGGAAAAGACCTCGGGGAATACGGCGTGTGTAGCGAGCAACCATGTCGTTCAGCTGACAGCATCAAATTGCTCGGGCAGCATTACGTGGTTCCGCAGCGGCACGCAGGTAGGCACGGGTACTACACTGAATACCAATGTACCAGGTAGCTATACAGCAAGATGTACCGTCGGCAGCCAGACCAGTGAATCCGCTGTGTTCAACGTAGCCGAGACCTCCGGTTGCGGTGTGCTGAACCCGCCTACGATCCAGATGACCTCCGGGACAACTGCATGTGTAGCTACCAACCAACTCGTGCAGTTGACGGCCTCGAACTGCACCGGCAGCATTACGTGGTTTCGTAGCGGGACGCAGGTTGGCACGGGTACTACATTGAATACTAATGTGCCGGGCAATTACACAGCTAGATGTACATCTGGTAGCCAGACCAGTGAATCGGCTGTCTTCAATGTTGGGCAAACTTCCGGTTGCGGTCAACCTACAATCACTCCAAGCTTTTCAATTTGGAAGGCGGGTGTCTCCGGAGTGAGGACTAAAATCAAAGATTTGGTAAATGGAGATCAAATTCAGCTTAGTTCTTTCGGTGGCGGGCAAGCTAACTGGTTTATGGAGGTCCCTGGCCAGGTTACCAACTCAGGTGGTGCAAATTATTACGACAAAGTACTTATCAGTCTGACACGTCCGAATGCGACTACTGAAGGCTGGGGGCCAGATCCAGTTGGAGGAGGCGATGGCGGTCCATATGGTGTTCACGGTCGGGATGGTGGAAGTACACCAATAGTTGGTACATATCAACTTAGTGGAAAGGTATATAATGGTAGTACAGAGATTGGTAGCCGAAATATCAGCTTCTCTATCGTAAATCCTTGCTCACCTGTTTCAATTACAGCCAGTCAAGCCAAAGACGCACGTGTATCGGAGAACGCTTCGAGTACAAATTATGGGCAAACAGGAGAACTTGCGATTAGTAGATGGAGTTATGACAATCAAGACGCTACCTTGCGAGCGTATATCGATTTTTCTGAATTACAGAACATACCTCAGGGAGCTACTATCACTTCAGCCACACTAAATTTATTTGGAATTTCGTCAACTAACGCGACTCAAACTTTTGGTAATAGTGGCTTTGTCCAAGGCACGACCCTTGCTGAGATTTGGGTGAAACGTGTCACGTCGCCTTGGCAAGAGACTGGGGTTAATTGGGATAATAAGCCGTCGGTAAGTCCCTCAAATTGGGTGAGTTTGGGCCCCCCGTCTTCTCAGTGGAATTTTAATGCAAGTGTGTCCGTCGCCCAGCTTGTACAAGATATGGTCAATTTGCCAGCTTCTTCACGTTACGGTTTCGCACTTGAATTAAAAGACGAGGCCAGATATCGTTCCATGGTTTTTGCGTCAAAGGATGCTAGTGACGCTAGTCGAAGACCAAAGCTAACCATAACTTATACGACTTGTCCGGGGTCGGGGATTTGAAATTTTTAGATTTTACAGGCGATAGTGATGAGACCTGATTGGTTCTTACAATCAGGTCTCATTGCCTTTGGATCGCCGGATCCGGACGTATAGTGTATTTATTCGATCTTGGCATATTAACTAGTTGACAAGGACGTTCTTCGATAGTTAGCGATGACAAACCAGAAGCATAAGGAGTAAAGAATTCGGCGGTGGATGTCAGCAAAGTATTCGAGCTCGATATTCAAATGATATTCATTGTGGATTTTTGGCTAGCCAAGCGTATCTTCGCAGTCCTCACAATATTTGTAAAGCGTACAAATTTATTTTATGAAACGTGCCATACTAAGGAAACTAAAACGAAATCGATTAATCAATGGTGCTAGACGCGTCTTGTATGCAACGTCCTATTTTAATCGAAAATATTTTGAAATTCTTAAATGGGGTTTTGAGTCGAAAGAAGATACCAATTATACGTACGAGTTAAAAGAAGGAAACATAAGATACCTTGCACAACTTATCGCCGCAGTTACAGGTGAGCCATACTCAGTCGTTTTGGGGTACATTCAGGAAGCGCAAAATGACAAGGAAGTTGAAGATCACGTGCTTGACGCGATAAAACGTTCACCTTATACGGCATTCGCTGATTTTCGAACAGGGTTTGCTAAGAGACTTGGTTGGTATGCCCTAGTGAGGATTCTAAAACCCCAAGTGGTGGTTGAAACTGGTATTGATAAGGGCTTAGGCGCGGTACTTTTGTGTGCTGGTCTCCTCAAAAATCGTGCTGAGGGATTCGAGGGTGAATATTATGGGACGGATATTAATCCGGAAGCAGGCTATTTGCTGACAGGTAAGTATAAGGAGGTTGGTAGTATCCTATTTGGAGATTCCATCAAAAGTCTTCAGTCCTTTGACAAGCAGATTGATCTGTTTATTAACGATAGCGATCACTCCGCCACCTATGAGTATAATGAATATTTGACGGTCAAACCGATCTTATCAAGTAACGCCGTAATTCTCGGGGATAATTCTCATGTCACAGATAAGTTGTCTCAATTTGCTATAGAGAATTCCCGAGATTTTGTATTTTTCAAAGAAGAGCCTAAAGACCACTGGTACCCTGGGGGAGGGATTGGCATTTGTTATACAAAAGATTCATTTCGCAAAGTATGATACCAGCGTTTCGGGCGCTCAGTAAAAAGTTATATTTGTGTTAGTGCTTATTGGTCTTTGGAATTTTTGTAACATAAAATAAAATTCGGCCAAGAGTCTAATCCGGATATCCGCGTTGGCAGCACGCGACTCTGCGATCAATGCTCAGGTACCGGACATGATGGTGCTCTTGAAGAGGCAGTTGAAAAATCTTGAGGCCCATCCGATCGTTATTCCAGTCAAAGATCTGCGGTATAAAAAGGTCGTGTTACTTCCAATTGAAAGTTTGGTCTTCAGATGATCTTGAGATTAGACGCGGGTGATAGGAATGACTTCATTTACTTTCCTGCGTTATTGTTTGGGATGGAGCATGGAGACAATCGGATTTTGCAGAGATATGTGGAAAGGAGGTATAATCAATTTAACGGAGCTTACGGTTCAGGGATATCTGCCATGCGACAGGCATCCGGCGCGACACCGGGCAGATATGTCCGGATCCGCAGAGAGGGCAAAATAGCTTTGCTTGGAAACGGCATGAACACTCCGGACATTTATGCCGGGTGGCATGACGTAGATCTTGGTGATGACTTCCGCTCGCTATTCAGATGTGAGCTGCCTACATTGTTTGTAAGTGGTACTTTTGATAGTAATACGCCCATTTCTAATGTTGAGGAATTGCTGCCATCGTTTTCCAAAGCTCAACATTTGGTCGTGGACAATGCAGGGCATGAAGATATACTGCCCAACGCAGAGGTTCAACAAGAAATCATCAGGTTTTTTAGAAAAGAAATCTCAATCAAAAAGTCTGTCGCGCTTCCTAAGCCTAGGTTTGTGCCGTTCTTCTAATAATCTTGCGTTGAGGATGTTGTAACACTTTGAAAATAGTGAATCTTTTCGTCCTTGTCTGCCCATTTTCTCGGACAAGGAACTTTCATGAACCTATGTTAACGAAATTACTTATCCTACCTGATTTTGAGGGTCGTGGCTGCTAGTGAACTTTGCAGCAGTTTGTTAAACGTGATTCGAAATGCAAATCTTAACTACATTCATCAAGTGCTTTGCCACTGCCATTTTTTTTGCGGCTTTGCCTCAAGCTCTGGGCCAGAGTGCTGCGAGCCAGGAATCGCCATCGTCAAAGGAATTGGTCCATCTGTTTCTTTCAGAGGTCAGGTCGGGGAAGTTTCCGGAACGGGCCCGGCTCTACATGGCAGGTACTGTTATTGCCCACCAGGTTCAGTCAGAAGCTCCGGTAAGCATAGAGCGGACACCGGAAGATTACGCCAACCATGTCCGCGAATTCATTCGGTTGTTCGGACAATTCGAATTTCAGATCACCGAGCTGTTGGCTGATGGCCCGAAGGTATATGCGCGGTGGGTTCAAGATGGTTGCCATTTGCAGGAAATGGATGGCCATAAACCGACGGGCGCGCCGCTAGTAGAGTACACGAGTGCTGTTTACCGCGTCGAGAACGGAAAGATCGCCGAATACTGGCTCCAAACCGACCGGAAAGGGTTTGAAACGCAGCTTCAAAGGGGCCATTGATTCATATGCCGCCTGCGCCTATATTTGTCTGATATGTATGACCTTTTAATCCAAAACCTGAGCAAATTTGTCCCTCTTTCTTCACAGGAAGCCGGGATCATACAATCCCTTTTTACGCTCAAAAAATACAGGAAAACAGTACATCCTGCAAGACGGGGATGTAGCACGCTGTGAAACGTTTATAGTGAAGGGTGTGACGCGTACTTATGAGGTGGACGACAGGGGCCAGGAGCATATTTTACAGTTTGGCCTGGAAGACTGGTGGGTGGGCGATCTGTATAGTTTTTTGACAGAAACTCCCACAACCTACAATATCGATTGCCTGGAAGATGCCCACGTGCTGCATATTACCAAGGCAGACCTGGAAACTTTGTATGAGACAGTGCCGAAAATGGAGCGCCACTTGCGTATCATGATCCAGAATGCATTCATTGCGTCGACAAAAAGGCTGTCGGCGAGCCTGGCCAAGAGTGCGCCCGAGCGGTATGAGGAGTTTGTCAAAAAGTACCTGCAAATAGAGCAGCGCGTGGCCAACCATCAGATTGCTTCCTACCTGGGCATTACCACCAAACGCTGAGCCGCATCCGCTCTGAAAGCAAGTAGCGCCCCCTGATGTTCGGTAAATAACATCTAAGATCTAAGCCTTGTGCTTTGCCCGGTTCATTCCGGGACGTAAAGTCGCGCCTTGCATTTTCGCCGGCAAGACCATTAAAAAGTTAAATCCATGTTAAGGTTTTTTCTTATCCCAGGTGATTGGCAACTGTGCGCCAGACCCGCAAAATTTGCATTAAAATATTAGCCATGAAAAAAGTCACAATCGCTATCGTTTACCACAGTCGGGCTGGGTATACCGAAAGGCTCGCCCAACTGCTGGCCCGGGAAATGACAACCCTTCGTTCGGTAGTGCATTTACTGAATGTGGCCGAAGCCGTGGCACGTCCTGATATACTGCACAGCGCGGACACAATCGTTTTCGGAAGCCCAACCTACTTTGGCAATGTCAGCGCCGAATTCAAACAGTTTATGGAAAGTACAGGTGAATTCTGGTACAAGCAACCCTGGAAGGATAAGCTGGCTGCCGGTTTTACCCTGTCGTCGACGATCAAAGGAGACAAGCTGAACACACTCGAATCGATGATGCTTTTCGCTTGCCAGCACAGCATGAACTGAATTTCGCTGGGCGTTCTCCCACGGTTTCTGCATAACGAGCAAACCGAAGGTCAAAACCGGCTGGCCAGCTACATTGGCCTGATGGGGCAGTGCGACAACGGGGAGCAGGTCATTAACGGCCAGCATCCGGGCGACTTACTCACCGCCGAACTATTTGCCCGAAGGATCGTGCAGGTAACGTCCCATTATATGGCTAGGTAACGGGAAAATGTAATTCAATAATTAACTATAAGTTTTAGCAGTAATGAACAGAGATCAAATTGAATCAGCCATCCGTGAGCTGAACTACATGGTATTGAATGGTCATGCCCCCGTCGCAGCCCAGATCAGCACGATTACAAACGCGGATAGAAATGCGGGTGAGCTCCCAGTCCAGGCGGTAATTTGATTGGCCATGCGCTCAAATAGGCCGTTAAGTTTTTTCATATCGCGGAAAGTATTTTGCACGCTTTCTGTGATAAATCCGTGCCGGGTGACCGGCTGCAATTCAACTTAGACGCTATCTAAAAAGGAAGGCACGATTTTGGAGGCGGGCGCTATCCCGGATGGAAGGGTTTACACTTTCTGGGATTACCTGCGCAATGCCTATGGCCGAGATGCCGACCTTCGACTGGACCACCTTTTGTTAAGTCCTGAAATTGTGCCGCGGCCCTGACGTGCCGGCGTTGACCGGCACGTCAGGGGCTGGGAAAAAGCCAGTGACCATGCGCCCGCCTGGATTGAGCTGACGCGTGCATAAGTTAGATTCACTATAAAACTGAGTCTTATGCCTTGGTATAACGGGGACTATCCGCCAACCTATAAAAACCAGCCCAAGAAGATCCGCGAAAAAGCGGTCGAAATCGCGAACGCCCTTCTGCTCGATGGAGCGGAAGAAGGTGTCGCCATCGCAACTGGGCTGAAAAATGCCAGGCAGTTTTTTAAACGTAAGAAAAGCAGCAAGTAAGCCACCAGCGCAACTCCCACAAGTATCCAATCCTAGCGCATATTGATGAGTTGGTAGATCTCTTCCCGAATAGTTTGTGATAATGCACATTTGGTACGATATTTTTCTGTGGCTGTTATGACAGTTTGATGTGTAAAAAGTAATTTAACTTACCATGGGAATTAAGCCAGGACCTAAGAGAATCGCAGATTCAACAGGTAAACCAGACAAGCGCCAGCGGGATAATAAAGAATCACCGGGCAACACGCCATCCTTGAAACCGCACAAGCATAAGAAAGGTGACTGACAAAAATTTGAAGGCTATCTGAATTACACCTATCCGTTCCTCAAAGACGATATAATGGCAAAGATTTAGAAGCTTCCGGCGACCGCACTACATTCGGTTCAGGTGAAAGGCCAACTGCAGCAGTGAAATGCTTGGTTGACCTCACAGAAATTTTGTGCGATAATTTTAATCACAGATGCTCAATGGACTTGTGACCTCGCGCATTGCCATCTGTATCCAGAGGAATGAAATCGTTGCAAGCTACTTCCAGCACATTTGATTCCACGTCCTGAAAATAAAAATATAGCCCTCCAAAAGGTGGTGCGAATGGCGCGGTCAGAATTTTTACGCCCTTACCTTTCAAGTGTTCGTATATGTCTCTTACCTCTTGCTCGGTTGGGACATTGTAAGAGATCGTCGTGCCCCTAAACCCTGTGCCTTACGGCCTTATTCCGATCAACTCCGCAAGAAATTTCCGGCCCGTAATACTGAGCAGGAACCCATTCATTTGATAGAAGACGATGTCCTCGTTGCTGGCCACAGGTTGCCATCCAAGCGTCGTCTCATAGAAGCTTCTCATCCTTTGCAGATTTTCGGCGGTCAATGTGAGCACTGTTATTCTTGACTGTATCACGGGCGTATTTTGCTTGGTTTTGAAGGTGATGTACTATTCAGGGCCCATGCGACTAAGGCTGATTGAAAAAATAACCTGGTGAGCCGTTTGGCGTCTGTGTCTAATCCAAATGCATTGCTGCGCTTGGTATACTGGGCGATATTCCCTAGAAAGACGGCCGTAAAGAACAGACCTGCGATGCGGCCAATTGCCTGACGGTATTGCTTGGGCGTAACGACCAGCGCAGTGCCGAGCGCGATTTCTGCTATGCCTGAGTAAACCACCGTATCGTCTTTTTTGAGCGGCACAAATTCAGGCACCTGGGCCTGAATTCTTTTTCTGGCAAAGGTCAGTGACTAATGCCGGCATAGATCAGGCCAGCCCCAAGCAGCAATCTGGCTACTGTTTTCGAATTTTCTTTGTTCATATTCGTGGATCTTGCCTTCGAACGGAAAAAACCTTTCCTGCCTTGTAAGCAACTACTGCACGATGTTACATGTGGCTTCGACGCTCACTAAAATTATCGTTAATATTCTGATTGATTGGTTTTTATAATCATGTAAAAGGACAATTTTAGGTTCATAATGAGAAAGTGTTGATATTCTGAATGAAGAGGACTAGTATCAGCGCCCAATTGCAAAGAATAGGGCGACTAAAAAATACCGCTCTTTGTCTGAGGGAAGCACCAGAATAACAATATTTATGCAAGGAAATGAGACTTCTTGTAATCGCGACAATGTTCAGAAGTGTGCCAGGAGGAAGCCGACGAGATCGGAAAAATATTACCTTGTCGAGTTTTTGTCCGAATATTCTACTAGGGAGTGCCTAACCTTCACTTTTCAGAAATGTGGAATTGACATCAGGAAAAAATATATCAGCATTACGGCTTTGATCGAATTAGCGGGTAATGTGTGGGAACGAGCAATCAGTACAATTACCGGATGAAATTAGAAATAAGAGTTGTATTGCAAATGAACGCAATACAACTCTATGCTTACAAAATTTTGCCCGTAATCTAAAAAGTCATTTTTTCTTATGTACTTGATTTGACAAAATACATATAGTCACCATCCCAATAATTCCAGGCGCAATTTATGTTTACAGGAGTTACCATGTCTACACCAATATAGCCCTCTACGCAGGCGCCACTAGAAGTCCCTGACATAGTAAAGGTGTAGGTGGCGTTGGTGCCTACGGTACTTGCACCAAGTGGAACTGTCCATGAAAACCCGGTATACCATTGAGTACTGAATATATCCTGTCTGAAACTGCCTGTTGCCGCTGTAGTTCCGATTGATACAGAAGGAGTACCCAATGTAAGACATCCCTCGTCACGCTTGTATATCCTGAATTGAGGGTTTTCGCTACTTGCACTTGTTTTCGTCACTGTTAGCGTTACTTGTCTGTTAACGCCTGCCGATTGCTTCAAAAACAATTGCGGAGTACCACCCGGAGGGGTGTACGATTCGTCGGGGTTATTTTGGTTAGGTGTGGACAATTGCCAAGAGTATCCTGGCCCAGACCTGGCGACTGTTTCTTTCCGATCTTTTTTGGATAACAATGGCTTATCCGGTGAGACATCCGATTCTCTCTGACAAGATACAATGACAATTGCGGCTATGGAAAGTAAATAAAACTATAATTCTTTTCATAAGCGTTTGTTGTTTTGATGAATTATTGTAGGCGTAATTTTACGGGCCAATAAATAATATATGTATAAATTGTTTTGTAATTGATGTATTACAAACAATATATTTTTCGTTTTATATAAAAAGAATAAATTGTTTTGTTTGAATTTGTTTTTTTAAACATGAAACTTTAATAATTACTTTGTATGACAATTAAATATGCTATAAAGTTAATTTTGCTAACAGCACTTTTAGTTGTGCCATTCGCTTGCAAGAATCGCGATCCGGTTAGTCCGCTGAAGTTATCTGACCGGCAGATAGTGTTGAATTCGCTCGGGAATTCGGCAATTACTCCTGGGCTTGTAGACTTACAGACTTCTTTCAACGCTTTAAGAGGGCACGTTAAGACATTCACAGAGGATTCGACAAATGTAGCAAAGCTATTATTGTTAAGGGATCAATGGTTGAGCACGGCTATTCAGTTGAAGACGGTCTCAGTTTTTGCTTTTGGGCCAGTAGACCAGCGTTTCTTTAAGGACAATATCGCAAGCCCAATAAATTCGCAGGCGATAGATGAATTGCTCGCGCGGAATATTTCGATAGATTCTACGGTTGTAATGAATTTGCCAGCTGACAGCAAGGGGATTGGGGCAGTGGAATACTTAATATTTGGAGAGAATCCCACAAACTATACTCAAACAATCGAGTCTTTTACGCAACAGGCACAGAAAACAGCATACCTACGTTCGTTATGTGACGACATGCAAAAGTATGTCAATCTTGTTTTGCTAAAATGGAGTCGAGCAGGCGAGGGTTATGTCGATACATTTATCGGAAATGATGGGGATGGTCCCAATTCGTCGATTGCCTTGCTCTACAGTGCAATATCCTCCCAAGTATCGCTGGTACGAAAACGCATCGAAATCGCTTTAGCTTTAAAGAGAGGCGATGGCTTTAGACCGGATTTGATTGAAGCACCATATAGTTCTAAGTCGTTGGAGCTTTTAAAAGCAGAAATCGGAGCTATTCAGCCCGTTTTCACAGGTAGACCGATTACAAGTTCCGACTCACGAGGCTTTAATTGGTTGCTCGGCCAAGCCAATGCTAAAAAAGGTGACGAGCTGCTCAGCCAGACAGTGATGCGGCAGTTTGATGTGATTTCGACAAAAATAGATCAAATAACGCCGTCATTAGAGGAGGCTGTGTTTTCTAACCCAAGCATTGTAACGAGTTTAATAACTGAAATTGATGAATTGAAATCTTTAATTGAAAGTGATGTTCGAAACAACTTATATTTACATGAATGATTTTAACAATTGGAAATGAATGGATTATGATTTGACGTTTCATAATTGCCAAAATGCATTGGAAAGTAATAAGGTCTAAAATAAATCACGCTACATTTCTTTCGAATACCTATAGAAAGTTGTGTTTCCTTATTATAGAAGGTATGGACAGCTGACCTTAATTTCGGCATTAGAAGATGCGGCTTCTTATTTATTTTTGTTATGGGATAGCAGTGGGGGGAATTGACATGCCATTTCGTGGTTTAAAGCGTCTTACTAACATAATGTAATTTTATACAACAGCTCATATGCTACTGATTATTGTGTACAATAAATTGGTAACATCATGTATATTAGCGCATTAAGTCGAAATAAAAAAAGTAGAAAATCGCTGCTTTTCAAAAGAAAGGTTGTCGAGACATTCCGGGCGGAGATTGCCACCGCAGACCAGATCCAACAGACGCTGCACATTTCGCAGACCGAGCTCCGCCGACTCAACCGGTGGTACTTCAAGCATCGCTTAAAGCCATATCTATTTCTTGAATCATTTATTCAGACTATGAAAAAGAAAACTGATGCGTCATATCTGAAAGCCGTGGAACAAAGGCTTTTGGAAACCGAAAAAGGAAAACCGGTTCCTGCGGCTTAAAGCCGAAGCATTCGAAACTGCCATACAAATCGCCGAAGAACACTGGGCCGCCAGCGCGGTTTAACATTCCGATCCTAAAAAAGTCTGGCCGCGGTGGCGTACCACCCAAACAACCGAAAAGCTGACCCGTCGCTACCCGCTCACGGGTATGGAACAGCTGACTAAATTGCCGCGTCGGCGGTCCTATTGGATTGTCAAGACAAGCCTGGTATGCGGCTGCCAGGCGTCGGGAGAAGAAATGCTTCGAGCAAGATCTTGTCTTAGGTGAAGTCCGCCGGATCAGGCGGCAGATCCCCGGAATTGGAACTGCAAAATTGCACGATCTGATGAAGGATTTTGTGCGCGGCCATCAGATCAAACTTGGTCGTGACAAGTTACATAATTACTGAAAGACAATAATTTATTATCGCAAAGAAAAGACAAACGCGTCAGGACGACCAATTCCGAGCACTGTTATTACAAATACCCAAACCGTGCTAAGAACCTGATACCCAAACATTCCAATACACTTTGGGTAGCTGACATGACCTATATTCCATTGGGTTCCCACTTCGTTTACCTATCGGTGATCCTGGATGCCTATTCTCGGAAAATTGTGGGCTGGCACCTGGACAGAACCATGCAGGCGCAGGGATCGGTACAAGCTTTGGACATGGCCCTTTTGTCGAGAACCAATCCTTCACAACCGCTCATTCATCATCGCTCCGGCGACCCGGTCTGATCGCGGCGTGCAATACTGCTCATGGAAATCCGTCAACCGGCTCAGAAACGAAAGCGTGTCCATCAGTATGGCTGAAAGCGGCGACCCGAACGAGAATGCAATGGCCGAACGCGTGTTCCGGACACTAAAAGAAGATTTTAGGCTAAGAGGTTTTCTTTCTTTTTCAGCAGCTAGGCATAACAGTCAAGCCTATCACGGTGTGGGTTTGTTTCATGGCTCTACTTTATGGGAATTTGCCGAAAGATATCAGATATTCGACAACGGTCGATACTTTCGTACTTCGGGCCTCAACTGTTGCCGTCAACTCATCAACTTTGGGAGGGCGTCGAGAATAGTCCGGGGTTTTAACAGTTTTGGCAGTCGAGAAAAGTTTCAACGACATGAGGTCATTGGAAGAAGTATGGTTGATAATTTCAGTTGTATTTTTGGCTATTGTGGCATTTGGTATAGTGAATAGTTATGTTTCTGTTAAGTACGAAGTGGAGGTGCTGGCAAGAATGCAAGAACTTTTATTGGGGTTTTTAAAGATCACAACAAGAAGATGGAGCAGTTGATAGGAATAGATTATGCTTATGCAACTTTTCAGCGATACCAGACCTCACTTCAGCGTACGGAGAACTTCTTGAAGTGGAAGTTCAAGGTGCCTGACGTGCATCTTGCTGATTTAAACTATCAGTTTATTTCTGATTTTGAATTCTACCTCAAGACGGTCTGTAGCTGCGGTCATAATTCAACCATGAAATACCTATCAAATTTCAAAAAAATAGTTTTGATCTGCGTCAAGAACGATTGGTTACATAAAGACCCGTTCTTCGCCTACAGAATGCCCAAAATAGGGGTGGATAGAGTAGCCTTATCTGCGGAGGAGTTGTTGACAATCATTAAGAAAAAGTTTATTACTGAGCGCTTACGGCTCGTACGCGACATTTTTGTTTTTTCATGCTACACTGGGTTGGCCTATGTAGATGTGCAAAAACTCAGACGTTCCGAAATTATAATAGGCATTGATGGAGGTCAATGGCTACAAATCAAACGACAAAAAACTGAATCCCGGTCGAGCATTCCGTTACTGCCTGAGGCAATCACTATATTAAATAAATATGAGAATCATCCGCAATGTGCCAGCACTAGCCGCTTACTGCCAGTTTTATCGAATCAAAAGATGAATGCCTATTTGAAGGAAATAGCTGATGTTTGTGGTATTGAGAAAAATATAATGTTTCATTTGGCCCGACATACATTCGCCACCACTGTTACATTGTCCAATGGAGTTCCGATTGAAAGCGTATCGAAGATGCTTGGACATCGAGATCTTAGGACTACTCAATTGTATGCAAAGGTGATTGATTCTAAAATCAGTGAGGGTATGAAACGTTTGAAAGATAGCTTGACAGACAAACTCGGCCAAAGCACAGCTATGTAAGTGTCCCTATTCCGTTAGAATTTTTAGAGGTCGTGTGTTATCCCCTTTTGGGTGATCAATTGCTGAATAGAGCTTATCCCGTTTGTTTAAACTCATTCGGTGTTAAAAAGCCAAGTGCTTGATGTGG
>NZ_JAKCPW010000040.1 GCF_021440085.1 Dyadobacter sp. CY261 | reverse complement strand
GCGTAAGTGTCATTAGATGATATTCCTGTTCCCCAAGTGCTCATATACCTGTGTCGTGATTGCCGTCCGAAATCTAAAATAAATCTGCTTTACAGACAAAAGACATTTAATGTGGTCATTTCACTAAACGTCCGAAATTTGACTCACAGCAATCCTGACGCTCACTTACGACACGCAGAATCATGAATGGAGCGTTTTTTGAGAAACCTCACAACTGCCTAAATCTTTGTAAGAACTTTCTGATCTGCTGTAACATTTCAGAAACTCAATCGTCTTGGCTTTAAATATTGTCTGACCCTTAATCATTATCATTTTTCTTATACTTTGAAGCAGGTCAAAAACACATTGAAAAATAAAATCAATAACTATCATGGCTGGATAGCTGTGCTGCTTGTGGGGATTGCCCTGAGCAGTTGCCGTGTCTCCACGAATTCCGAAACGAAGTTCGAGTATGGGCAAGCTATTCGACAGGGAGCGACAATTTTAGCCCAGGCAATGGATGAAATAAAGACTCCGGCAATTTCGATAGCGGTCGGCGTTGATAACCGGGTTGTGTGGGCCGCAGCCAAGGGTTACCAGGATTTGGAGAAACGAGTTCCAGCCGATACAACAACCCAGTTCCGGGTCGGCAGTTCTTCCAAGCCAGTTACCTCGATGGCCTTGGGTAAACTCCTCCATCAAAATCTAGTCCTATTGGACGATCCTGTTCAATCGTACTTATCCTTCATTGATCCCCTCCTTTCACCCATAACGATTCGACAACTAGCGGCACATACCTCGGGTATCCGAAACTATAAAAATAATGAGTTTAACAGCAACATTCCGTACGGCAGCATCCGGGAAAGCATGGAGGTGTTTCAACATGATTCTCTATTGTTCCAACCGGGTGAGAAGTTCAGTTACTCCACCTACAACTATACCGTTCTCAGCGCCGTTATCGAACAGGTAACCAAAGCCGAGTTTTTACGTTACATGGAAAAAGAGATATTTATCCCCTTACAGATGTACCACACAATCGGTGACGAAAAGAATAAAACGATTGCTGGTCGGGCCCAGTTTTACAATTTTCAGAAGCAGGATAGTACCTTTAAAAAAGCGATGGAGGTCAATAATAGCAACAAATGGGCAGGAGGCGGACTGCTTTCTACACCCTCAGATTTAGTGAAACTGGGTAATTCTCTCCTAAACAATACTTTCTTTAACGCTAAAACTACTTCCGTTATCACTGAGCCGCAAAAACTAACTAATGGTAAGATCAACGGTCTAAACTACGCGCTTGGTTGGAAAAATGATACTGCCCGATTATTTCAACAAAGCCTGAAAGTGCAACAGATCCATCACGGGGGTAGTGCAGCTGGCGGGACGTGTATGTTGGTTTTATTTCCGGCTTATAATTTATCTATTTCAATATTGATTAATCGGGATGGCTATGCATCTGCTGACTTATTTAAGTACATATATCCGGTTGCAGAAGCATTCATAACTGAGAAAAGACGCGCTCAATCCGGTGAGAAATATAAATGAGCACAAGCTTCTATTTAAACACCCGAAATTGTAAAGGACCTGAACAGGTAGGTGAAGGAATACAGTCTCACGTTCGAGCGTTTTTTGAGAACTTAGCTAGGTCATCGTAGATTACCTAGGCGATCTCAGCACTAACCAGCGACTTTGCAGAATTCAAAAGCGGACACGGCTGTCCGAAACCGTACAGCAAATTTGAGAAAAGGCCCTTATGGGTAAATGAAGGCAGTTTTTGGCCTTTGGTATAATAGTTGACTTCCTTTCCGAGGTATTCAAGCTTAACTTTCTCTATGAACATTCGCATTTACAGAATTTTGATTTGCTTGATCATCGTTCTTGATGTCAGTGCCCAAGACAGGCTAACAGTTATCAAGGCGAAAGCACTTGTTGACGTTCGCAACGGTCAACTAATTACACCAGCCATAATATACTCTCGCCAGGGCAAAATAGAAAAGATAGATAGTTCCCCTAACATACCTGCTGATGCAATCATCATTGACCTGGGAGCTAAATACCTGTTGCCTGGTTTGGTGGATGCACATAGCCATTTGTGCCATGAATACCAGTATGAATTAGAAAAAGTACCCGGAGCGAATATCGTGACAGAAACGGCCATCACTGATAATGCCACTCGGGCTTTGATTGGCGCCCGCAACGCTCGGGATATGCTGTTGGCAGGGTACACGACTGTAAGGGATCTGGGCAATTCGGGAGAGAATACCGACGTCGCATTGCGAGACGCCATAAGCAAGAACTGGCTTCCTGGTCCACGCATCTACGCCGCAACCCGCGCTTTGGCCCCGATTGGCGGGCAGTTCAGTAAAATGACAGCGGATGCCCGAAAGGTTCTTGTGCCGAAAGAGTATATCGAAATTTCAGGCGTGGACGAAGCCCGCAAAGCAGTAAGAGAAGCGATCTTCAACGGAGCCGATTGTATCAAAGTGATCGTCAATAACAATCAATTATCTTTGAATCAAGAGGAATTGACTGCAATAGTACAGGAGGCGAAGGCGGCCAATCTGAAAGTTGCTGCGCATGCCACCAACGGAGACCAACCAGCTTTGAATGCCATCAATGCGGGAGTAAATTCAATTGAACATGGTTACACGCTGTCTGCACCGGTACTGAAATTAATGGCTGAAAAGGGAATTTTTCTGGTGCCAACCGATCGGACAGGCGTAACGAGATATCAGCAACGCATCAAACGTGCTCTGGAGGCCGGGGTTAAGATTGCATTTGGGTCAGATATGTATTACTATGATGCACAGCGTAACAGGGGCGAAGTGACGGCCAGTACCTATCACGCCTATACCCAATCGGGAATGAGTAATATGCAGGTTCTTAGTTCGGCGACGATGATTCCGGGCGAATTAGTGGCCGGACCAGGCAAGATCGGACTTTTGGAGCCGGGATATTCGGCAGACATCATTGCGGTGGACGAAGACCCACTAAAGAAGATTGAAACAGTTGAACGTGTCGTTTTTGTCATGAAGGAAGGAAAGGTTATTAACCGGCGTGACTAAGCCAATATCGTCAGTGACCGAAAACTTTAAGAGTCATTTGACAACTATTAATTGGTACTGGCGCCTATTCACTGAAAGCTATTTCTACACAACTTGATAAGCGATTACAGAACATGACTAGGAATTCGGTTCATTTCCTATCCGATCGCAAGGTCTCAAATAACGTCCGATCGTTGCGACTGGCATAAACCAGGATGATTAGAGGATAAAGGTCTCAATGTCGAGCATTTTTGAGATTGTTCATATCTGACCATTGATAGGTCATCGTTCAACGGTATGAAATTAATTACCTTCTACAATTTCTGTCCACTAATGGCCGCTGGCCAATCACGTTACCAAGTACCATATATACATCTCCTTTCTCGCTGGGTCCTGCTATGCTACTGAGTTATTTTAAAATAACTTACCGCAACCTGCGCACCAACAAGGGCTTTTCGGCCATCAACATCATCGGACTTTCGTTGGAGATTGCCTGTTCCATCCTGTTGTTCCTATTCATTCTCGATGAGCTAGACTTCGACACATTCAATAAAAAGGCCAGCCAGACGTATCGGCTTTACGTTCACAGTTCGATTAACAACGAAGAATCAAACAATTCCAAGACGGCACCTCCGGCTGGCCCTACACTGGTGCAGATGCTTCCAGAAGTGCTCACTCAAACACGCATCGGCTACTTTGGCGGACACGATTTGCGGTATAAAGACCAAATTTTCAGGGAAAGCAGAATCTATACTGTCGACTCCACCTATTTCGATGTGTTTACGCTTCCCTTCATTCATGGCAATCCGTCGATTGCGCTCAAAAACCCGAATAGCATTGTCCTGACGGAAACCATGGCCAGCAAATATTTCGGGCAGGAAAACCCGACAGGAAAATCGTTTCTGGTCGATGGGACAAACTCCTATCAGATTACGGGCGTCATGAAAGACTTTCCCGATAAGTCGCATTTCCGTTGCGATTTTCTTCTGTCGATGTCGACTTATCCCGAGGTTAATCAACAAGATTGGTTGCAAGGGGATTACTCCACTTACATTGTCCTCAAAGAGGGGGCAGATCCTACGCGGGTCGAGCGCAAAATGCAGCAAGCCATTCTCGACCGTTTAGGACCTGAGATCGAAAAAGCCTTGGGCTTTTCCATGAAGCAATTTCTGGCCAACGGCAATGTATTTGAGTATCGCATGCAACCGTTATTATCCATTTATCTGCACGCAAAACGCCAATACAATATCGACCCCAATACCGAGTGGGGTGATATCCGAATTGGCGACAGTGTGTATGTGTATATTTTCTCGGCAGTGGCTTTATTTATTCTGCTGATTGCCGTCATCAATTTCGTCAACCTATCGACAGCCCGTTCCGAGAAACGCGCCAAAGAAGTAGGCATTCGAAAAGCCATCGGTTCGAGTCGCTTAAAACTAATGGGGCAGTTTACGACCGAATCCATATTGCTGACCGGCCTTTCGGTTATCATAGCGTTGATTTTGGTACAACTCATGCTTCCCGGCTTCAACCAGATAGCAGGTCGGCAGTTGACACTATCACTTTTTACCAACGCGTATACCATTCCGGCGCTGCTTGCTTTTACGCTCATTGTGGGTCTGCTGGCGGGAAGTTATCCAGCCTTCTTTTTATCGTCTTTTCGGCCGGTCGAGGTCTTAAAATCGGGCGTACAAAAAAGAAAATCGTCCTTACGTAGCCTGCTGGTGATTATCCAGTTCTCAATATCCATTACACTAATTCTGGGTATGATCATCATCCGGAACCAATTAGGGTATCTTCAGCATAAAGACCTGGGATTCAACAAAGAGCACTTGCTTTCTATCAATAATGCCGAAGTGCTGGGCGACAAACTCAAACCGTTTAAAGCGGAGTTATTGAAAAATCCAGCCATACTATCGGCCAGCAACTCATCCCTTTTATTTGCAAACGGTATTCCGGGAAGTGCTTATTTGTTCGGAAAACGGTCTGGCTCTGATCCTGTTTTATGCCAGTTTCTAGATGTCGATGCGGATTTCGCAAAAACGTTTGCGGTGCCGTTAAAAGCCGGGCGATTCTTTTCCAACGATCGGCTGGCGGACAGCACCGCTGTGGTCATCAACGAAGCGGCATTGCGAGCGTTTAATACAAACAATCCGTTAGATCAGGTAATCACAGAAATCGATGTAAATGGCCCTAAAACGTATAAAATTATTGGTGTTATAAAGGACTTCAATTATGAATCGCTTCACCGCCAGGTTCGTCCGCTGATGTTTCACCTTAGTCCCGTCCGGCAAGCCGCCAGTATTTTAAACATCCGAATTCAGCCCAATGCCACAAAAAATGCGATTGATTACATCGAAGAAACCTGGCGACGTTTCGAAAAGGCGGAACAATGTCGCTATTCGTTTTCAGATGAGCGGCTTGCCCGACTTTACAAAGCGGAACAAAATACGAGTATCATCGCAACAGTCTTTTCGGCCCTGGCCACCTTTATTGCCTGCCTGGGCTTGTTTGGTCTGGCCGTTTTCATAACCGAGCAGCGCACCAAAGAAATTGGCATTCGTAAAGTGTTAGGGGCCAGTATTTCCGAAATCCTGTTTCTGTTGTCGCGCCAATTTATTGCCTGGGTCGCCATTGCCATTCTGATTGCCTCGCCCATTGCTTGGTACGCCATGAGTCGATGGCTCGACAACTTCGCCTATCGCGTCGATATTTCGTGGTGGGTATTTGTTCTGGCCGCTTTTCTGGCCATTGGCATTGCCATATTGACGGTAAGTTTTCAGAGCCTCAAAGCTGCGCTGATGAATCCTGTAAAGAGTTTACGTGCCGAATAAAGGAAAATGTACTAAAGTTCAAACCCAAAAGGCATTCACATAGCGATCATGTCTTTTGGGCCTTACTGGTTTGTATCTGCTTCATAAAACCTCCGATCGGTGCGATCATCTAAACTACCGCGAGTAGGGAAGAACTGTCTCACGCTCGAGCGTTTTGTGAGATCCATTTTGAAAACTCTGTCAACTTATTGGCATCCCAAAAATAAGGCGAGCAATTTTTCAGGTTAATCTACATTGTTCATTACCGAACATATCAGTCCGCTTACGGACATTAAAGTGCAACGTTCAGTTAGTCTCAACAGCTTTTTGGGGATGAATTCGCGTATTTGCAAACCTGGCATGTATTTATAATATAAAATGATAACTAATCATTTTTTGGATGCGCAGGACTTATTTGGGCGAATTTGAAGAGCTCGTTTTGCTGACGATCGGAGTCCTTCACGGGCAAGCTTACGGAGTTTCAATCTCTCAGCAAATTGAGCAGCACACAGGCAGGATCGTCACTTTTGGCGCGATCCATAATACATTGGTCCGCCTGGAAGAGAAAGGATTCGTAGCCTCCGAACTTGGCGGGGCCACAACCGAGCGAGGCGGCAGACGGAAACGGTTTTTTACGTTGACGACCCTAGGCAAGAGCGCGATTGTCGATATCCATCAACTGCGTAACCGGCTTTGGGATTTAATGCCGGACGCCGCACTGAATTTGAGTGGTATATGAATACGCCGCAACCGCCGCGATGGGCAAAGCAATTGCTTCGATGGCTTCACCCCGAAAATTCAATTGAAGAAGTTGAAGGAGACCTGGATGAACTGTATGCGTACAATTATAGAAAAGGTCCGATGGACAAGGCAGGTAAAAGACGCGCGCTATGGCGTTATCTGCTCAACTTAATAACGGTAATCCCTCCATTCGTCCGCAGACGCCGTGACAAACCAAAATACGAACAACCATCTTTTATTAGCCGTGATATGTTAAAAACCTATTTCAAACTCGCTTACAGGAATATCTTGAAGAACAAGGCATATTCTGTCATTAATATTTCCGGTCTGGCGATCGGCCTGGCATCCAGTATCCTGATTTTGCTTTGGGTACAAAATGAACTGAGCTATGACAAGTTCCATAAGAATGCCGACCGGATATATCGCATTGTCGGTGATTTCGGGGACCTCAAAATTGCTTTGAATACAGAAGGCATGCCTGCCGGTTTAAAACAAGAAATGCCATCTATTAGAAACACAGTCCGGTTGAGTGAAATTTCAAAGGCGCTTCTGGAAGTAAATGATAAGAGATTTGAGGAAGAACGCGTTTATTACGCTGATTCAAGTTTCATGAGTGTATTTTCTTTTCCCCTCGTGATGGGAGACCGTGCTACCGCCCTAAAAAGAATTGACGGTGTACTGATAACGCAGGACATGGCAACAAAATACTTTGGGACGCAAAACCCAATCGGAAAAGTCCTGAGAAAAGACAACCACGAAAATGTAGTTGTGACAGGCGTTCTTGCCAACATTCCGGCAAATTCGGACCTACAATTTGATTTTATTTTTCCAATGACTGCCCTGGAGAAAACCAAGGATGCTCAGCGAAATGTATGGGAAAGCTTTTCTTATCACTCCTACATTCAGTTGGCCAATAGCTTCGAGCCTTCGCCTGCCCATTTGACCGCATTGGAAAAGCAGATCAATCAGATATTTAAGAAACATACCTCTTTTCAGGTTGTGTTCCAGTTGCAGTCCTTGACTAAAATACACCTTTCACCGACCAGATTGGGGGATTCACCAGGTCACGGGAATGCACAGTATGTTAACATTTTCTTTATCACTGCTATTCTGATACTGGTGGTGGCCTGCATCAATTTTATGAACCTGGCCACCGCACGTTCTGCGCGAAGGGCTAAAGAGATTGGCCTGCGTAAAGCGGTAGGTGCTATACGCACGCAGCTGGTCCTTCAATTTTTAAGTGAATCTGTTTTCATTTCATTCGTTTCTCTACTTCTCTCTGTTGGAATAGTATTTCTGTTTTTACCGATATTTAATACTATATCAGACAGGGCGCTTGCCATGCCGGTTTCCGATCCCAGATTTTGGGGGAGCCTTTTCGGGATTGCTCTGTTGACCGGGTTGGTCTCCGGCAGCTACCCAGCCCTTTTTCTTTCTGGCTTTAACCCAATTAAGGTACTGAAAGGAAACATGAAATCGATGGGTGGGAATCTGCTGTTCCGTAACGCCCTGGTCGTTACCCAGTTCACTGTGTCCATCGTGTTGCTGGTTGGTACAGTAGTGATTTATAATCAGCTCAAATTTATCAAGGACCGTAACCCTGGTTTTGAAAAGGCCAATCTTTTATACATGCCCATCACCGGGGATCTATGGAACCGGCAGCAAGCTTTAAAAACAGAGCTAAAACAAAACCCGCTTACAGCTGATTTTGCTATCACCTCCGACCTGCCTACCAACCTGATTAACGGTAATCTGGGTGCAAACTGGGAAGGCAAAGATCCCAATTTACAGACAGTTGTCCAGTTAATGGATGTAAATGAGGATTTCGTGGATGTGTTCAGGTTGAAGCTGGCTGCTGGGAGAAGTTTCTCAAGATCATTTCCCGCAGATTCAAATAACTTCATCGTGAACGAGAAAATGCTGAGCATCATGGGCTTGACGGCAATGACGGCAATCGGCAAGGCATTAACGTTCACTGGTTATAATGGCACCATCATCGGTGTAGTGAAGGATTTTAATGTTAAACCGATCCAACAAGCCATCGAGCCATTGATCTTGCGCTACAATAAATCCGGCGGCTTTGTAGTGATCAGGACGTTGCCAGGCAAAACCGGGCCAACTATAAAAGCGCTAGCCACCCTGAGCAAGCAACTTAATCCTGCTTACCCTTTCAAATTTAACTTTGTCGATCAGGATTTGAATAACCTTTATAAGGGGGAGCAACAGATGGGAAGCATCTTTAATCTCTTTGCAGTGCTGGGTATATTTGTTTCAACCTTGGGTTTGTATGGCTTGTCCGCGTTCATGGCCGAGCAGCGTACCAAAGAGATTGGCGTTCGTAAAGTATTGGGAGCTTCGGTGTTGGACGTTGTCTATTTGTTGTCCTCGGGAATCACAAAATTGATCCTAATTGCAATAGTGATAGCTATACCACTTTCATGGTATGCCGTAAGCAGCTGGTTGTCAGGTTTTGCATTCCACATCAATGTTGGCTGGCTGGTATTCTTCACCGCATCTTTGGTGGCAATGGCTATCGCTTGGCTGACAGTTAGTTATGAATCTGTAAAGGCAGCATTGGTTAACCCTATCGCTAGCTTGCGAATAGATTAACTTCTGTCTTTCAGCGAAAATTGCGATGGAACGTTCCGGATTGGATATTGCCTGGGAGAAATTCTTTGTGGACCAACTCACTCCAGAGGAGGAATGTTTACTTATTAAATATTTTGAAAATAATCCATTAGATGAAATGGCTGTTTTCGAATCAGAAAAAGGTCAGATTGGCCGTCGCATTAGAAAGAAGTTGTATTCCAAAACGATCCACCAGTTATAATTTTTAACAAAATATCGGACGACATGATCAGGAACTACTTCAAAACCACATTCAGGAACCTTTGGCGCAACAGGGGATTTTCTGCTATCAACATTGTCGGACTAAGTGCCGGTTTAAGCTGCTGCATGCTGATCTTGTTATATGCCATGGACGAGGTGAGTTACGACCGTTTCCATGTGAATGCTGGCAACATTTATCAGCTTGTAGTGGATAACAAAAGCTCCGATGGGTTGATACATAAATTTTCGGGCACAGGCGACATGCCCGGACCGAGCTTTAAACGAGAGATCCCTGAGGTTCAGGATTTCGTGCGTATATACGGCACCGGTTATACCGTTAGGCTGGACGGCCAGGTGTTCGACCAGACCGCGCTGTTTGTTGACAGTAACTTCTTTTCTGCTTTTACTTTTCCATTGCTATATGGTAGACGGGAAAATGCATTGACCGATCCGCATTCCATTGTGCTTTCCGAAGAAGTAGCAGAAAAGTATTTTGGTAATACAGACCCTGTTGGCAAAACGCTGGACCTGAAAGTTCACAACGAGTTCCAGCCCTTCACGGTGACCGCCGTGACGAAAAGATCGCCTGAGAATTCATCGATCAAGATTAAAATGTTGTTGTCGCAGCAGTTGAGAGAAACCCGGGATGGCTGGTTAAACTTTTTTCAGAACACCTTTTTGGTGATAAGACCCGGGACTGATATTAAGAAATTAACTTTAAAGCTTAATAAACTATATCTTCGGAATGCCGCAAGCCAGATCCGCGAATCAGGAGAAAAGGACATCATCACCTACGGATTGCAACCGCTGCATGCGGTGCATACCAGTACCGATTATCCGGCAACTAACGGTTTGTCGGATGCCAGTGATCCAATATATTCTTACGTGCTGACCGGTATCGCCCTATTTATCTTGTCGATCGCCTGTATCAATTTCGTAAATCTTACCATTGCCCGTTCGCTCAGGCGGGCCAAAGAGATCGGCGTCAGGAAGGTCGTAGGCGGACAGCGTAAACAATTGATCATACAATTCCTGGGCGAGTCATTTACCCTGAGCCTAATTGCTTTTCTTCTGGCGATTGCCTTAGTCGAACTGATGCTACCACTATTTAATACACTGACCAATAAGGCGCTGGCGTTTTCTTATCTTTTTAGCATTAAATTGGTAGCCGGCTATATAGCCATCTTTTTGCTCACTGTCGTACTGGCGGGGTTCTATCCGGCATTGGTGCTGTCGGGCTTAAAGCCGGTGCAAACCTTGTATAACCGTACACCCTTTACTGGCAAAAACTATGTTTCGAAAGGTCTTGTCATTCTTCAGTTTACCCTGGCAACATTCCTGATCATATCTACGATCACCATTTATTCCCAGTTCAACTATCTGACGAATTTCGACCTGGGCTATAATGACAAAAATGTAATATCCATTTCCGCTTTTAATATCGACAAAGCCAAATTGCCGGTATTCAAATACGAACTGTCCAAAGACCCTAATATCGTTAGTGTGACTGCCGACCAGGGCGGCTGGTGGCGAACTTCGGCGCTTATTAACGGCACGCAGGAGTTTGGTTTTGGCCTGCAGCACATAGATGAAGACTACCTGCCATTATTCCAGGTGCCGATAGTAAAGGGTCGCAATTTTTCAAAGGTAATGGCCACTGACAGCGCAGGGGCGGTGCTGGTTAGCCAGCAGTTTGTAAAAGAAGCGGGCTGGAAGGATCCCATAGGACAGACAGTTAATTTTGCAAATGATAAAAAACAATACAGCGTTATTGGCGTGGTGAAAGATTATCATTACCTGCCACTCTCGGAAAAAACGTCGCCGGTTTTATATAGCATGAAGCCGGATTATCCCTGGGGAAATATATTTATCCGGATACGGGGCCAAAATATACCGGACGCGCTAAACCGTATCGGGCAGGAATTCAAAAAACAATTCCCATCCTTACCCTACCAATACAGATTTAAGGAGGAGGAAATTGCCGGGCAATATAATAAAGAAGCCAGATGGAAGCAGATTGTAGGCTACGGCTCTGCGCTTACCATATTTATTTCATGTATTGGCCTTTTTGGCCTAGCCGCGCTATCTGCCGAGCATCGCAGGAAAGAGATCGGCATCCGCAAGGTGCTGGGTGCCAGTATCGAAGGGATTGTGGCGAAGCTTTCAACAGATTTTGCCGCTTTGATACTGATCTCCGCAGTAATATCCGCTCCCGCCGCCTGGTTGGCGATGCAAAGGTGGCTGGAAAATTATCCTTATCGGATCACAATGAATGCCTGGGTATTCCTGTCGGCAGCAGTGTTTGTATTGCTTATTGCGCTTATTACAATAAGTTTTCAAACAATAAAAGCGGCAATAGCAAACCCAGTAAACAGTTTACGAAACGATTAGCCATCTGGGCTTTTTGGATAAGCTAAGCGGAAGCATTTTATAGATGGCAGAGTTTGCAGGATTACTTTCTTTGGGGGTTAATTAGACACTCCTATTGGGATATATGCTCGTGTGGGTTATTTAGCTGTTTCAGAAAACGTCCTAAATCGGATTCAAATAAACTGCAAACACCGCGGATAGATTAAGTATCTAGGATGGCTGGGTTTTGAGATTGACAGTAAAATTTTAACAACCTTTTTTGATGGTAAATAACAAAACACAGAACAAGGGGAGCAGCATTGGGTCAAGTAATGGCTTTCGAATCGTGCAGTAGTGGAAGATCACTCAGGTATGCTTATCTCAACTGCGCCGAATTCTCCTCCGTCACCGTACTTCTTGATAGCATCTTGCTTAGCCAGCACATGGATGATACACTTCTTCCCGGAAATATTTATTGACTTACCTGCCATCGCTTTCTGCCCGTTCACAATTAGAAGGTTTACTTTTCCTAAACCGGAAAATGAGCCATTACCCTTAAAATTGTTCTCTCCGAATCGTACATCAATCTTACCAGTGAGCAGTACATCCCTGCTTTTTGCCGACCAGTAAATCTTATCGGCATAAAAGATACCCTTTTTTGGGGCTGCAAGTCTGACTCAGTTTCATCAAACTTTTCGGATGCTGCTATTTGATACAATTTCTCAAAAAGTCTGGATGTGCCGCCGGTTGACGCGTTTTGAAAAGTAATCATACCAAGCCGGGAAACCGGGTTGAAAAAAAGATAAGTTGTAATACCCGGATCCCCACCTGTATGCCCCCACAATGTTTCACGGGTGGCTGTGGGGGAATCCCATTCATAGATATGCCAGGTGAGGCCCTGCGTGTTATGACCGGTATTCTGTAACGACAGCATTTTATCAACGGTCTTTTTCTGCAAGATCCTTTGCCCTTTATAGGACCCACCATTCATCATTGCAATCAGGTAGAACGACAATTCTCTTACACTTGTTCGAACAAGCCCGTCGGGGTAATTTGGAAAACTGTAAAGACAAGCCGGTAAATAAGTCCCTATTTTGAATTCTACGGCAGGATACAACTGGCTTTCCTGCAAATCTTTGCGATTTTCTTGGGTGACGTAAGCATAGGGTATAATATGCGTTTTTGGATCCACCTCTTCCAACATCCACGCCGTATGGATCATGCCCAGGGGCGCAAAAATATGCTGTTTACAATACTTATGAAATGGTTGCTTTGCGACTTTTTCGACGATCAGGCCAAGCAATCCGAAAGAGACGTTTGAATATCTTCTTTTTCCGGTTCCGGGGGCCCACGCCTCAAAATTGTCGCCTGCGTTGAAAAACTGTCCGTTTGATGTCAGGTTTCCGGATACCCAATCATGTAGGGATATGGTGGGGTCGCCGCAGGTATAGCTATGAATGTATGCCTTTCCATCGCGAATGGAAGAAGTATGGGTCAGTATCTGCAGGATGGTGATTGGTGTTTCCGGGTATTTGGGGTTCCTGACCTGAAAATCCAGGTAGGTGTTTATATCCTCATTAAGATCAAGCAATCCCTTTTCCCAAAGCTGCATAGCGGCGGCCGTGGTAAAGGTTTTGGATATTGAACCGATGTTCATGATGCCATCCACACTCATGGGTATTTTACTTTCGATATTTGACTCACCATAAGCTTTTGACCATAAAGCATCACTGTCCTTCACAATTGCTACTGCAAAGCCAGGAACTTTCATGTCCGACATAAAGCTCGCAACGGTAGAATCAATCGGCGCGTAAGCTGACTGGGCTGTGGCCTCAGTTGGGTCGTGTACGAAGCACAGCCCGGACAGGGAGAGCTTCAAAAGCCTCCTAAAAAATCTGTTCATATTTTTTGGTTTGGGTTTGGTTTAACGAAACCGAATGCAGGCACTGGCTACCTGGAAGTATACACCTCGACTGCTCCGAGGTTGCCATCGGTTTTGTATTTTGATTTCGCCTGAACTTTACTCAGGATCAGTAAGTTGCACTGCTGTTCGGAAATATTGATCGATTCATCGAGGGCTACCCTTTTACCATCCACGATCAAAAGGGTCCCTTTGTCAAAACCGGAAAACGACCCTTCGCCCGTAAAGTCATTTCTTCCAAACTGAACCTTGAGGTTACCTTCCATACGAATCTCTTTTTCAGCAGACCACCTGATTACATTAGCAGAGAACGTACCTCGCAATGGTTCAGAGCTTATGCTGAATGCAGTTGTGATAAATAAAAGCGACGAAATAGGGGCGAAAGCCAGCAGCCGAAAAAAAGGACTTTTCTTTTGTTTGAATTTGGCTAATAGTTTTAGGCGCCGTTTGACAAGCATTTTGCTAAAACCGCTTACTAGAGCTGTCCGTTTAACTTTGAAAGTATGGTTAATGATTTTGTCGGAATAATCACTTACAGAGACCCCTGAACGCAGAACGAATTCATCGGCAAGGTATTCATGATTGGCCTGAACTAATCGTTTGAACAAATAAATAAGTGGGTTGAACCAATGGAAAATAGTAACCAATTCTAGAAATAAGATATCCAAAGAGTGCGCCTGGGTTTTATGAGCAAGCTCGTGCAGGATCAAGTCCTTGTCGATGTTCTGGTTTTCGTAGCTTTCCTCTGAAATGAATATCATGGTTAGGAACGTGAACGGGCTAACCGTTTGGCTCAGCAAGACGGACTTGACGCCTGCACGGCGGTACTAAGCACACTAAATTATCTAATAGAGCCACAACTCGAACATATTGTCTGGGTAGCAACCTTTGCAAGAGATACAGTTGATATGTACGTCGGGCATAGAAATGATGCAAATCGTATTCACTCAAATACTGATCACAAAATTGAGTCTGACCCTTTAATGATTCGTGAAAAAGAGCGTCAACGACGACTGCTAAGCGAACTATCGAGCTTGGATGTAACTCAGATTAACGAACGTGGCCGTTGCACAACTAGTGCAATAATCAGTAAGTCCTTTAAATGAGTCAGGTGGTTGTGGTGAAGAGATTTTACTATTTTACCAAAAACTTAGAGGATATGTCCAATTTTAGAAGACTTAGCGAGAAACAAAATC
>NZ_JAKCPW010000039.1 GCF_021440085.1 Dyadobacter sp. CY261 | reverse complement strand
ATAGCAGGGGTCCAGGGGGTTTCCCCATGGCCAGCCCGCCGGGGAGTCGCATTTTGCGACGTACCGGCGATAGCTGGCTGTGGCGAAAACCACCGCTCATGTTCGTAACCGTTTGCAAGTGTTTGCAATCGTCCTAAGAAAATCGGGATTATTTGAAAGTGTTTGAATCCGTTCGAAAGCAGCAGAACCTGTGCGCTTTTGTTCGAGAATTCGCAAGAAAACACACTTTTACTGGCTGCCGAGCGGTACCATTACACGCTTCCCCTGGGAATCATAGAGGTAGTGCTTGCCGATTTGGACTTCACCCTTTTTAGGCAGTGGAACTAGCTGCAGGTACAACGCGCCATCTTGCTCGATGATCTTTCCATGCTGGATGATCAGCCTGTAAGCGGGGGCGTTTGGGTACTGCTCCAAAATCCTTTGCTGCTGCACATACTGCTGTCCATGGCGTATTAAAACATAAAACAAGACTGATACGACTATGCTGGCAATGGAATAGGGACCGCTTACACCTAAACCGTAGAACAGTGCCTGCGCCCGGTCCTGAAACTGCAAGTGCTGTTTTCTGCCTTTTAGCTCCGAAGCTGCACGGTCGATGGCGGCAATGGATTTGCCGACCCTATTTTCCAGGCTTTGGAAATGCTCCTGGGTTTCGGTCAAAAATAGGGCTGACCAGTCATCAATCTCATGACCATATTTGGCTGCATACTTGCCCCTGGTCTGGGTAAGGCGGTTTGGCTCGACATTATTCATCGCTGAAATTCTCTTTAAGTTCCTTTTTCAGTCTGAGCCTTGCGCCCGGTGGGTAGTCTCTCAGCGCGTAACCATTCCGGATACCGTCGAGTATCTGCCCGCCCAAAAGCGATGCAGGCTCAAAGTCGCCAAAACGCCTCAGGTCAAGCGATAGCGCAAAGCAGTTGTCTTCAAGCTCGCGGGACAAACCTGGAAACTGGGCAAAGCCAAAAAGGTTCTGCCAGATCACAATTTCAAATTTTGATCCTAATGCTGCTCTCATCTTTTCCAGAAACTGAATACTGGCCAGGTACGCCCCGCCGCCACCGATGATGATGTGGAATATAGCCTTAATGCCCAGCTCGTCACACCATTCCTTTAAATCGATATCGCGGGTGATTAAAGCGGGTAACTGTTCACTTTCTGGCGCTCCGAAGTCCATAAACACTTTATCAAAGGGGCTATCTGCTAGGCTTTCCACATAGCCGATGAAAAGGTCCCGCATCAACCTTTCGCGGTTGTCAAGCAGGGAGAAGGCCTCGAAGCGGTCCTGGCCCAAAAAGGCCAGTTGCCTCGATGATGTCTTTGTCGAGCTGTCAAGGTCAACAAAAAGGGAAGTGCTGCCCGCTTGGGAAAGCGCCCTCAGGTAGGTATGCAGGCTTTTGCCTACGCCGCCTTTGGCCTGGACGATAAAATGCAGTTCACGTTTCATTTTTCTTAGCGAATTTTGATTCGAATTTGAATTGGTCTTGTAGCTTGATTTGATCCGGATCGGTTACTTTAAAAGCGCTGGATTGATTGTTTTCAGCGCCTGGGGATTGATCCGGCTTCGGTTTTTCCACGGGCCTGGTAGTACTCGCGGTTTTCTTGCTCTTGAAGTAAAACCGGCAGTAACGCACATCTTCGGCTGTGATAAGTCCCGGCCTTCCTAGTTTGGAGCTGATCAGAGCGGCGATCCTTGCCCGCGTTAGCCTGGCAAGTAGCTCGCCTGGAAAAAGCTCAAATAACGCCTCCCTGCGTTTTCGGTCCTTCTGCTCGAAGAGCTCGATCAGAAGTTTCTCATCGATCAGCATCGGAGGCAGCAGTTGTTCCGGTAAGCACTATACGACTACCTAGTTGCGGGTGAAAGGAAGGATCGTAGCTCAGGTAGCCGTAGCTAACCAGCTCCCGCAAACACTTATGGTAGGTCGCCCCGGATTTGATCCTGGAAAAGCCCATCAGTTTCCTGCGGCTGGCGTGAAACGGGATCTTTTGGATTCCGTTACCGTAGTAAAGCAGCGCGGTGTAAAGGCTGATGTGATAAGGGTTCAGCCGGACGTCGGATTTGACGGCTTCAAGTACCGCCATGTCCATGGCGGTGCTTGCATGACTGAGCCTTTTCATCGCCCCGAGCCGTTTTGGGTGAGCATGGCAGCGATGTCGCGCTGACTGTAAAAGAAGCATCCACCGACCTTAGTAAACCGAAGATGTCCCTGGATGCGAAGGTTCTGCAAAGTGCCTGGTGAAATGCTCAGCATTTTCCTTACCTGCGCGCTTCTGAGCCAGGTGCCCTCCGAGGGCTTTTGCTGTGAAAGGATTGATTTGAGCTCTGCAACGATTTCATTTTTCAGGTTTTGCAGATCCTCCCTGGTGATCATCTCTACATTCATTTTTCTGCAACTTTATTGTGAAACATTCCGGATAAAGGCTGCCGGCTGCTTGCAAAAATGAACTCGGGGAGGCTGGTTCCAATGACCAAACTTAGCAGCTGGTCATCACTTACCCGGCTTTGAACCGGTCAGCACGATTGCAAATAGCTGCAAATCCTTAGGCACGTCGATGGCTTTGCTCGTCTTTTCTTTCTGGACGGGAAAATAGTTGCGGGCCGTCTCAATCGGAATTGGCTTGCGGTCATGCGTGAAATATTTGCTGACGAGCTTATACCATGCACTCTGTCCCTGAAAGTTCAAGAGCCTTCGCTCGTCATAGAGGACTAGATCTTGCAGTTGATGGATGAGATGAACGAAGGTTGGGAGGTGTTTGTCGCGAATATCGATTTTGGTGCTCGGTTCGAATTGCCGGAGAGCCTGGAGTTGATATTCAAGCTCGGTGATCTGCTGTTTGAGGCGGAGGATTTCTTTGTTATTTTCTGCAATGACCATCTCCAAAGTTTGTGAGGAGTTCCACTTGTTGACTGAATCGAGAAACCGGTGGAATGCTTTCAGATGTTCAATTTGCGCTTTCGCACGCAGCGCTTTTTTGGAGAACGGGTCTACGAGCTTCAATTGTGCTATCCGCGTTGAAACTACATCAGACACGTAACTGTGAAAATCTTTCTCAGCGCCTGACGCATTTTGAAGGTAGTGCCGAAGATGGAAATTGTAAAAGTCAGAGAAATCGTCTTTTCTCAGCTTGTAAAGCTTTAAAAAGAAATGATTGTCGTGGAAAGAGCTCCTGATCAACGGCGTGCCGATTTCGAACTTGTGCGGTCTGAAATTCCACGGATCACGGATTTTAAAATAGGAGTGTAGCATGGTCTTTTAACCATAAGTTACATGTCGCTATGGAAAAATGCAAATAGTATTGGTGGTAAGGTCTATTAGTCCGGTAGGATGGCACTTTGCCATCTTACAAGCTTAGTAGCTTATGAAGATAACAGATTGATTTTGCGGTCGTTAAAATGTAATATGATTGATTAAAAGACCTTTAAATGTAATATCAAATAGTCTTTGGTTCAATAGTCGTTGACAGACTAGCCTTTATATGTAATTTTCGGTTGTCAAATAGATTTTAGAATTGGCACCGCAACCGGGTTCGCCATAGGTGTTTGAAAGAAGTTACAAGTGGTTGTGGGTTATGCCTATATCTCGAATGCGAAGTCGCGGTTAGATAGCGCAAATTCTCAGGATCAAACGTTCTGAATGTTGCTCAAAGTCGCAAGAAGTGTCCAATCGACATATCCGTTTTGAATAAGCGCTGTTGATTCTGGGAAGCGGCCATACCCGAAAGTTTTTGGATTTGATTCTAGGCGTGATTTTTTTAGAAGAAAGTCCCGAACTAAATGCTAATTCAAGAACTGTTTAAGGGTAGAATCGGCGTTTATTCACGAGTCTTCCCTTAAACAGTTCTTGAATTAGCATCTAACTAGATCGCCTAACTGAATTGTAGTTCAATCGAATCCTCTAAGTATAAATCAAGAAATTCCGAGAATGTATCCGCAATTTTTTTATATTTTTCACCACAAAGGATATATACTTCGTTTTTTGGTGATTTTTTCGAGCCGAGTCTTATTGCATATACAAATAAATTGAAACTATAATTGGCAAAAACATACAGATCGACTACTTCTTCGATACCTAACAATTTATGGTAATTGGGTACTCCTTTCCAATTTATGAGTTCATTTTTAACCTGCTTTATCTTATTAACCGGATAGAACTCGTAAAGGTCATCGGTATACTCGCCACCAGTACCATTAAGTTGTTTAAAATATTCTTCTAGATCATCAGGTATATACAAATTATTTTCAAATTTGAAACCCTCCAGTTCTTCTGTCGTAGGCGTAGTATTTTTATTAATACTCTCAAGTTCCCACTTCTCTTTAACTTTTTTTAATTGAATCATGATTCTATTGAAACAATGCAAGTGCCTTATTTAACATGTTTAGCCTTTGAGTTTGAACAATAATGGCTGTTTCCGTTGCCTTCGCGGCTGGCGCTCCTCCTGTTGAATTTAAAATTCTAACTGTCAATTCTTTATACGTAAGTAGTGCTCGTCTTGATACAGTTGCAGCGCCTTCCGATTTAAAAAATGTATTCATTTCAGGGGAAAATGTTTTAGTAAGGGTTTGCAGTTCTTTAAATCCAAGCTGTCTTATAGTAGACAAATACCTGTAATCTTGAATTAAAGTTCTTGCTATGCCAAAAGCTGGGAGAATCTTACCGGCAATATACATGCTTTCGAAGAAATAATTTGGTTGGACCGCCCCTTCGGCCAAGGGTTTCCCTGTCTTTGGACTAAGATAAACACCATTTTTTATGTTGGCTCGCCCGGTTTTTGGACCTGGGCCATCCACACGTGCATCCCAATTATCAGGGTCATTTAGATAGTTTCTGAAATTTTCACTGTAGTTGTTGTATTTAATGTAGCCTCCTAATGCACCAGTTGCACTTCCGATTAGGCCGCCGAATAGCGCCCCTTTGCCTATGTCCCCTCCGCTAAGTCCTGCAAATCCTATCCCAGAAATAGCCCCGCCGACAGCTCCACTGGCAGCATACGCCCCAACTGTTGCACCCGCACCCGTTGCTAACGATGGTGTAGCACCAGCAAACATACCTAAGACAGCCTCAGAAGCCCCGCTAGTAAACGCCCCAATAGCTGCCCCCCCTGCGATGTAGCCAAACATACCCCAGCCGTGAGCTCCCTTGGCTTTACCAATTTGCCAGCCAGAAAATCCCCCAATCGCTGCACCAATGACAAAGTTCCAAAAATGTCCGTCAGGGTCCGTATATATCAACGGATTATTCATCGCATAGGTATAACGATTGAAACTTTGAGTCATAAACGGCTCTTGCACATAGTTATCTGGACTTAACATACGCCCAACAGCCGGATCATAAAGACGCCCATTCATGTTAATCAGCCCGAATTTATCTAGATGTTCATGACCGGTATAACCGCGGATTAGCCAGGCGTTCATGGTGGTGGCTGTTGTTGGAAGCAGTTGCCAGGTTGCCGGATTTCTCCTTCTTCCCCATGCATCAAAAGACTGTTCTTCTTTGATTGTACCTAAGCCGTTAGTGGTAACCAGGATGCTACCAAGATGATCAGTATAGGTGTAGTAAGCTGTGTGCGCCGTACCGATACTCTCAATAATTGCGACAAGTCCCGCCGGGCCTGCAATATATTGTAGATAGCGGGTGGTAGTTCCAGTAATGTCTTTTTCAAACCCACCTGAGAAATAAAACCGGGTATTTTGAACAGTGGTATTGAGTTTGAGCTCACTTTTGATGCGGTTATAGTCAGCACCATAAGTGTATTTGAGTATAAAATTGTTCTCTTTTACCGAGTCTGGCTGGTTAAATGCGGTGTAGGTAATATTTTGATCACGTACAGGAATGACGCCTGTCGGGTTGTCAAAACCGGTTACTGCATTTAATCTGGGATTGTCGTAATGATATCCCCCTAAATCTTTTTTAGAACTAATATTTCCGTTTGCGGCGTAGGTTGCAGTAAAGGCTGTGCCCGTACCTACTTTCGCACTAGTGAGACGATCAAGTTCGTCGTAGAGAAAAGTTTCTGTCCTATTAACCGAAGACCGTGCGTCCCTTCTGCTTGTCAGGTTCCCCTTTTGATAATCCCAAACCAGCTGATAATCCTGCACTGCGGCAGTTGTGTAGGCTGTTACAAATCCGTTGGTATAAGAAATGGTTGATGACTTCCCATTTCCTTTGCCGTAACCGGTTACTTGCCCCTGCCCATTGATGCTTGATGTTGTGTACAGCGTTGTACCAGCCCCAGAAATGGTATTCAGATAACCGTTCGATGTGTAGCTATTTGAAATAACCAGTCCTGAGGGATAAGTGGTAGTCAAAACGTCACCGTAAACATTATAAGTGTAATTTGTTACGTGGGAAACATTATCTATTGTCTCAGTTACCTTCTGCAAAAGGCCCCGGTTGTTATACTCGTACAACGTATTATTGTTGGTGGCAAATCCCGTAATTTTTTTGACCTTACCTTTCGAAGTACCGCTGGTAGTTTCATTGTAATACTCGGTAGTCGTTGTACCCTCTGTGCCAGAACCGCCGACCCGGGTCGTTATTCGACCTAACACATCATAATTCAGGGTGTAAGCGCCTCCTTTGGGGTTTGTTTGTCCGACCAGTTCTCCAAATGCATTGTATGTATATGAAGTCGTGCCTGCATTAACATCGAATAGCTTTGTTTGTTGACCGTATTCATCATACTCGCTTGTTGTAGTAGAAACGCCTTCATTCTTAACTTCTTTTAGGCCGCCGTGGCTGAAATAAGTATAGCTTAACGTTCCCCCGGAGTCGTTCGCCTCAGTTACAAGTCCAGCAACGTCAGTTGTTTTATACGATTTTCCTGATGGAGTAGTAGTTGTTACCGTTACACTCCCTGCTGTGTAAGAATAACCAAAAGTAGTGGTGCCTAAGGCGCCATTATTTACACTACTGGGCCTATTAAAATTATCAAAACTGTTGATGTTTATTATATATGGCTCATTAGTCTTGTGTGGCTGTTCCTGGCTATATATGTTCCCTTTCGCGTCATAAACCGTATTTGCTTCAATTGTACCATTGTCAAAGGCCTTTGTTTCGGTACGCACTTGCCTACCCAGTGCGTCAAACCATTGCGTTGATGCTGCCCTCCCAGATTGCGAATACGTAGTTGCCAGTTTCCAGACCTTGCTCCCCGATATATCCCATGACAAAGTATTTGTCTCAACATAATCTGAATTGACTGTTGTTGTCTTAACTCTACCAAACCCATCATAGGTATGCGTTGTCGAAAGGCCATCTATCCCTGTTAAGCTGGTCGGTTTACCCCATTTGGGATCGTATATTGCAGTCGATTCCTGTGAGAGTGCGTCAATCGTTTTTTCCGGATATCTACCCTTTGAATCAAAAGTAGCCGAATTTGTGCGCGAAGTTAGTCCCATTGCGCTTGTAGTAGTAGTTTCGATATTTCCAAGAGTGTTATAAGTATGACTGGTAGTTACAGCCTTGGACTTACCCGAAAAATCTACTTTTGAAGTGAGCTGGCCTTGAGGATTGTAGCTTAACGTAGTTGTTGCCGTGTAAGGAGATTGTCCGACTCTAGTCTTTGTCACAGTTACGGATGTAGGCTTGTTCAGGATAGTACCTGGATAGGCTCCGTAGATGGTGCTTGTAGCGACTGTTTCTACTGGCGACACCATGTTACTTGATGTGATGTTGCCGTTTGCTTCATCATAAACATTGGTTGTTGTGATTATAGCTCCCTCCAACGCTTTGTTTTCTGAAATGCCTGTTGTTTTTACCCAGAAACGTTTGGAGGCTGGCGAGACTACCACATTGGTTAAAGTGACCTCATTGATAAGAGAGTTATTGGAAGATAGGTAGGTAGATGTTTTTTTGGGAATTGTTGTATAGAAAGTCGTATTGAACTCGTTCTCAGAAATAGTTTTAATGCCCATCGCCACGTCAGTGACAGTTGTCTTTGTAAAGCCTAAAAACCCCCGACCTGTGCGATGAAATCGCGCGCCTTCATAACTATACTGTGTAGTAAAATTACCTCCCAACCCATTTTGGCTTCTGACTTCAAAAACCAGGTTAAGGCTTGGTTGGATGACGTTGAAAGGATATATTGAAGTGCCATTTCCTTTGGAATAGAAGGTGCCGCCAGTCGTTAGATTTTTATATTCCCATTCGGTTGTATGGTTAAGTCCATTTAAAACCTTTTGGATCAGGTTATCCTTGCCATCCTTATTGAAATATCTGTATGAGAGGGTGCTTCCTCCTGAAGACACCAGATCCGTGCGCCCGTCGCCATTTAGGTCGGCGGGTGTAAGGCCAATGTAGGTTGTTTCCTCTGGAACTATATTATTAACCAGGTTGTGCTCAGTGTGGACGAGATCATCGAAACTCAATTGCTTTTGTTTGAACGAGTCTCCTGTACTATAATACAGTTCCCTTGATGAATAGTTATGTACCTCATTCCCATCTGTAACTGGGATGGTCTTCTGTCTGAGCCCTGAGTAATAAAAATCGGATTTTCCGTCTCCATTATAATCGCCGACCAAAATTTCGTTTCCATAAAAACCCGGATTGTTATCGAGATTGCTAGGCCAGGGTGAGAAAAAGCTAACGGTGACTGTATTGAAAGTCACTCCGTTGGAGCTTCCTTTTTTCACACTTGCAAAATCCGTTGAAGCACTGATAACATCAATCTTTCCGTCCCCGTTAAAATCCCCCAAATACAAATTATCTTGTTTGAGTGGGAAGTTGCCGGAATAGATCCTGGTAGCGACGCCACCGTTAAAGGTAAAAATCTCGCAGGTAGTGGCGCCTACTAGCATTAAATCACTTTTACCGTCCCCGTTAAAATCAAGAACCCTTATTTTTGCATTTACCCAATCTGTCAAAGCAATGGATGATGGCACGGGATTCGTTATTGTAGTTGATGTGCCGTTAGCGATAAAGTCGGAATGCATCACTGGCGTATAAACGTTGGAAGAATTGCCAAGAATGGTGATAAATTCGGACACCCCATCCCCATTGAAATCGCCTGGGAAAAAGTAATTACCATTGGCATTTATTCTACCTCCAATTGATCTTGATTGGGCGGTGAAAGCCGATCCGGAACTGGTGTTTTTATAGAGTTTTATATTATTTAGAGACCAGTTGCTCCCAGATGCTACAATCGCCACATTCAATGCAATTACATCGTCCAAGCCATCACCGTTCCAGTCACCTTGCAATAGATTGCTGCTATTAGGAATATCATATTTATATCTTCCCATGCTTACGGTATAACCGGCGTCAAGAGTGGTAGCGGACAGTAACGAATAAGACCCATTCGCCTGATTTCTTTTGTATATCTTAAAATTCGAAAAATAACGGATGCCATCGGTCACGGTAAAAGTCCCTGAGAAAATATCCTGAACACCATCACCATCATAATCACCGGAGAAAGCTTCAATATTAGCACCACTAGGGATGGTGCTTGTCGAGGTCTGTTCCTCCACTGGTACATTCCCATATTTAAAAAGAGTGGAATTCAGCAATGAGCCGTCAGCACCTGCTTCCTGAATAGATTTCAAGTATGAGTTTACTTTGTCATTGCCATAACCGAGTTGGTATGTTTTGATTGTTACGCCTTCTGCTTTCACGGTAATCTTGTCAAGCAAGTATTTGCTTACAATAGAAGAGCCTGCTTCATACACCGTACGAATATCAGAAAAGGTACCGGGCGCTACTTCCTGCCTGATTTTATATGCAAACTCTATTTTATTATACGGTATTATTGACCCAGCTGTGTTCCCAGTATATCTTATTTCGCTAATTCGCGGATCCCGATCCGTATTGTTATAAACAAGCTCGATGTAATTCCCATCAGGATTTTGGATTTTGTTTAGACGCCAGGCCATTACAGTATTTCCTGCCTCGCTTGTAAAACGAGAGTCTGTTGTATTACCGAATTCCAGGATAGTCCCATCCTTGATAATTAATTTAAAATACAATGGGCCATTACCCTGCGCTCCGTAGGCAGTTACGGTGGAAAACGTTTCATTTTCGGAGCCATAGGTCGAGTTGGCTATGCCATATGTTCCCGTCTTTAAGATAAGTCTTGCGCCGTCGATTGCGAAACGATCATTTAGAGAAAGCTCAACTGGCGAAGCCGCCCCATCATGATACAAATTCCTTGGTACTCTTGTAATTGCAGATAGACCAGACAAGCTCCAACCCACACCTGCGATGCTACTAGGAGATTGGGTATTATATTCTAGCGCCACTGACGGAACGGTTCCATTGGTTCCTGGCGGAACAGGAATTGGAATAGAATAAGCCGCACCTCCTGTTGAGGTCACACTTCCTCCCCCTGCCGTGGCACCTACCGGGAGAGTTGTTACTATTGATCTATTGAAAGTTGTGCTATCATACAAAGATGTATAAGTAATGTTTTGAGAGCTCGCAATTGTTGAGACAACGGCCATTAAGGCAAGCAGCAAAATTTTCTTCATCCTCTTATCTGTATTTAGAAGGAATATTAAGTTTAAAAATTTGATGAAAACAGGATCATCTTAGACGATAGACGACTTAGTTCAGGAGTATTCTGTCCATGTCATACCATGGAAGAGCATAACGCGAAGTAATAATGGTGGAGAAAATCGAAAGCACTTTGTTGCGATCAAAATGCTTACACATTAATATGTTGGTGAGTTTGAAGGCTAACACAACTTATATATTAGGGACGCACTATATAGATATCAATTATAACTTGACCACCTTCCGGGTGTATTTATCGCCATTGACTGTGACAACTTCAAGAACGTATTCACCGGCTGAAAGATTAGTAAGATTTACACGGCTTCCGGTCCCATTGTCTTTCACTACCCGGCCGTTGATATCGACCAATTTCCATTTGTTTACCTTGGTTGGAACATCCAGCTTGATTTCGAAATATTCAGTCGAAGGATTCGGATATATTAAGATTGAAGGCGTTCTGTCGAACTCCACAGATACAACCCGCGAAAGTCTTTCTTCTACTTTCCCGGCAGAACCTCCAGCCTTGGCAAAATCAACTTGCTTTAAGCGGTAGTAAATCTTTCCGGGCATAAGCTTCGAATCTGTCAAAACATAAGACACGCCCGAATTGGAATCCCCATCACCCTCCATTCTGACTTGTCCGGATCCGATTTCCTCGAAATTGCGGCCATTGTAGCTTCTCTCAACGACAAACTGGTTATGTCTGTTTTCTGGAGCTGTTTTCCAGCCGATGTCTACCTTTTCTCCCGCAAGTTTGGCATTGAAAGCCGCCAAACCCATCGAAAGCGGTGCCTCATTGAGCAGGATTCTCAAGGCAGGGTCGCCTTGAAGCAGTACCTGGTGGACGTTTGCACGGTCAGGATCGTAAGGCGACAGCAGGGTATCTGCGGGATTGTAAGTGTATTCTTTTGCAAGTTTGACCTGCAAAGCAACGTCTTTCAAAATTTGCCCAATTGTTCCACGTTCACTATCAGATCTGGAAAAGATTTTGGGGTACAATAGGTCTAGATACTCGTTTGATGTCATCGCGTAACTGTCCCAGGTATTTCCAAAAACGACTATTGCTCCTTTGCCAGGCGCGATAAGCCAGTCAAGTGAAAGCGGCCGGGAAGCACTTGTATTCGGGGCGCTACCAAAAAGGTCGCTGAAAACATTGTTTACCCCACATCCGTTGTAAAACAAGACGGGATAGTTGATTGTGTTATTATAACCTTTGGCGGGGTCTGTGACGTAGCCCGGGTTCAAGTCCGTATTGTAAGGCGCGCCGTGACCAAAATAGCTGATCATGCCTAGTCCCGTTCCGTTTAGCTCGGTCGAAATGTTTAGCTGCTCGACTTGGTTGCCTGTCAGCGTTTTAATTTTAGGAATAACAGTCCCATTGAAAGGGGAGCTGGTGACAGAATCTGAGATGGCTGAAAGGTATCCGGAGAACTGCTCGATTTCCCAATTGGTTTTTCCACCGCTGATATGCATCACATTCTTTCGCCATGCAATATTTGTTTGCGCTTCGTAATCCTTTACCTTTTGCAAATAACCATTTACTTCGGCATCAGTCAGTGCCGAGATACGGCCTACCGGAATAGCAGGTACGTCGTCTGGCGTGCCCGTTAGCCCGTCGACAAGCAACAGGTCAGATCCGGGAAAACCTGCGGTAGGCACTTCCCCTGGCATCTCTTTTACCATTTTGCCAGGCCGGGTAACCGACTTGCCAATTAGTAACAGGTATTTGGATTTGTTGCCATCGGAAATCATATGGTCGACGAATCTTCTGATCGCAACTGGGCTAGGTTCTCCGTAGTTAAACTGATTGTATAAGTCTTTGATCGTGACAACCAATGGCGTGTACTTTTGGCCAGGAGAATCATTTTGACGATAGGTCGCAAAAGCCTGGGCGGAAGCGACTAAATTATCGGCGGTAACAATCAAATAGTTATATGACGCTGGATTAAATTCCTGAAATGTTACTGTGGAAATGTTTGTGGCCAAGACATTGATGTTTTGCGTGCTGCTCGTAACCAGCAATTTCAATGGGCTACCGTTTCGCGTTACCATCAGGTTGGTCGCAGCACCTTGAATTATCCGAGGGCTATCGGCGTCAGATATATCATAAAACAACGGACTGGCAGGTGGATTTAAAATAGGTATTCTTGACTTTAAGCCAGCCGATGCAGCGGAAAAGTTAAATTCGTTGGTATTGTTGACATCAATCGTTTGAGGGTATGAGATTGTGTAATAAGTCACAGAAAAATAGGATGAAGGAACCACACTCTGGAAACCGAATGTGCCACCATTTGCATCATAGTCCAGTGCCGGGTCCAAATGAAAATTAACCTCAAGCGGGTCGAAATCAGATGTGTTTACAATAGTAACATTTCTCAGTGTAGATGTCGTTTTTCCAACCTTAATCTGAACCTCTGCATTACCATAGCGTCCACTTAAAAGCATTTTGACCTTTGGTACAGAACCTGTTAGTACATTTTTTGGCGCGAAACTAAAAGAGGAAGCTACCGTACCGGTTACTACTGGTGATGCCGGATTAGTTGTATAAACCGGACTCGACGGACCCTCTACAATCGGAATCTTTGTGCCGGTACCTGTTTTTCCACCTTCATAATAGCTATTCATTGAGGGCCGATAGGAGTAATAGTTTGCATGGGTATATTCGGTTTGAAAAGTCTTTAACTCGACCCTGTTATGAAATAGAGATGCTGCAACGCCATTATCGACCGGTGTATTTTCAACGGCTGCACGTAACCCATTGTCATCCCCAACAACAAGGAAATAAGCGCTTTGGCTTGAAAATAGACTGAAATGGGGATTTACGCGCGAGCTGGAAGGGCGATACAATAAGGAATCCGAAACACCGTCGTTAGTCACCGCATAGAAGAGAATCTCGATGTTATCGGCTTTGAGTAATCTCACCTGGGAACCACGATGCCATAACTGCAGTTTTGACTTGTCCGCGGATTGAACCGCAGCAGGCAACGAGGAAATTGCGATCCGGTGAACGCCATTTGTTGTCACACCAATCCTCACCCACGTCTTTCCGTATTTGCCGGCAAGCCATTCATTACCATTTACCCCGCTCCATTTCTGGGAATACACTTTGGGAGCGCCAAAGCAACAAATCAGTAAAAGCACACTGAAAAGAGAAGTAAAGCTTTTTAGTCTCATATACTTAAAATTTATACTTATTTCACCTGCAACTAAAGTTTTCATTAAGCCAGTAATCTGCTGCAATGCAGGGTTCAGCAGGGGCATCTTCTATTCTTTCGCGACTTTTTTAACCGTAACTGAGCCACTGTGGTTAACTACACGGACTGTATATACGCCGGTGGGCAATAAAGTCATATCGATTCCCTCAGAAGGCAAACTTTTTGTTTCCTGCACCAGTCTTCCGGCAGTATCCCAAACCTGTACATCTATGATGCCATTTTGGTCGCCCACTATGCCTTTGATCCAAAGCCTCCCTTTTACCGGATTGGGGTAAAAAACAATTAGGGAGCCAAAATCCAGGCTCTGGATCCTACTATAAGTAAAAGTCCTATCCTGATCTATCATTTTCAATCGATAAAGGTTTTCACCGTCCAAGGGGGCAAAATCAGTAAAGGAATAATCCGTGTCGGATGCCTTATCGCCGCTTGCTTGAACGGACCCAATTTCGATCCATTGTTTACCATCATCACTACGTTGGATATCGAAATGGTCTGAATTCGTTTCGGAGGCTGTTCGCCACTTTAGGAGGGCCAAGGGATGGTTTTCATTCAAGGTTGACTTTTCGGCCGTGAAATGGCTGAGTGTGACCGGAAGCGACCCCGCTTTTTTTCTGACGATGCGGCTGCCTGCCGCATCGTATTCTATGGCGATTGCGGTCTCCTGTGCGTAAGACACATGGCACGCCATGCACAATATTGCAAAAAGGTAGTATTGTTTCATTAATTATTGGGTTTGTGAAAAATCTTTTTACTGAACCGGGTCTGTACAAGTTTGTATCCATTGCGAAGGTCACATGCCCAAGAATCTTCTGCGGGTAATAGCTATCACAGGCTCATGTAATGCCTACACTATCCTGGCTGGATTGTTGCGAGAAACGAGGTGTTCAATCATTCTGCTCACCTTACAGGACTAAAAATGATTGAAATGGAAACTCAATCATGATTCCTTAGGAAGCCTAAATCTTAATAAGGCGATCCGCACCTAGGTTTTGTTGCACCACTGATGGGATTTTGTGCGGGAGATACAAATGGCAGATCGGAGTAAGGAGCTAATACTTGTGGGCTGGGGAAAGAAGAAAAAATACTGCATATACTGATAAAGGGATGAGTAAGTTAACTCAGGTTGAGATGAATACTAGCTTTGTAAGTGTAAGTATCCGAACAACTACTTTGATAAACAAGCGAGTTATGTCGCATTTTCGACCAATTAATTCTACTTATCGATGAAAGTTAGAATATCATAGACGAAGGAAAAAGCAGATGCTATCCCTCAGCTTTGGGAAAAGTGAATTCAGTTTCAGCTTTATCTAGTTTAGGCTAATCTACCTTTGGCCGGATGCTAGGCATGTCAGTATGGAGCATCTACTCCGTTTTACAATTCGGTCGTGGCCGTTGCACAACTAGTGCAATAATCAGTAAGTCCTTTGAATGAGTCAGGTGGTTGTGGTGAAGAGATTTTACTATTTTACCAATAACTTAGAGGATATGTCCAATTTTAGAAGACTTAGTGAGAAACAAAATCAATTGTACAAATTCATTGATGAACTGCTATGGGAAAAGTGGGATCCCATTGGCATAAATGACACACCCGAAGCCAGAGATGA
>NZ_JAKCPW010000038.1 GCF_021440085.1 Dyadobacter sp. CY261 | reverse complement strand
TGAATTTCGAATCTGGTCGCTAATTCGCTCAACGACTCTCGTTCTTTCAAGGCTTCAACAGCCACCATTGCCTTGAATTTTGCTGTGAATTTCCTCCGGCTTTGTTTCATTGTTTCATCGGTTTAATGTCAAGTTACTAAACTTAACCGATGGCCTCAATTTTGGGGAGTATTACAGTAGAGGTAATCCCGCTGGAATTCGAGCAGGTCGAGCGTATTTACCGCAAGAAGATGCATGTCGAAAGGCTCGCAGAAGTCCGAGATGCCTTCATCTTCCAGTGCTTCACTGGATTTGCCTATCAGGATATCTATAACCTGACCCGTGACAGTATTGTGCTGGTTGGCACAACCAGGGAACGCTGGTTGGTGCGCAAACGCGGAAAGACACAGGTCGGCGAAATGGTGCCTATCCTGCCGATCGTCGATGAGCTGATCCAGAAATACAAAGATCATCCGTACTGCATCACCTTTGACAAACTAATCCCGGTAAACAGCAATTTTCGCTACAATACCTATTTAAAGGAGATTGCAGACCTGTGTGATATCCGCGACATTACAGGAAGTATCAGAAAACTTGACACCCATGATGCCCGGCATTTCTTTGCAGATATGATGCTCAACAATGGTGTGCCGCTCGAAGATGTTAGCAAGATGCTTGGCCACAAGAACATCCGGACGACGATGAGGTATTGCCGCGTGAGAAAATCCCGGATCAGCGAGAATGTGGCGAAGGTAAGACTGAAGCTATTCTCAAAGACCGGCAGCCTGCGCCGAGTAGCCTAAACAAGCGAAGCCGTGTCCAGGATCGGTCACGGCTTCCTTGTTATTATATGTCTTATCAATAGGTTGAATTTGTGCTCGTCATTCATACTAAGCCCTGTACCAGATCCATGTCCAGGCAAGCTTTTTCCAATTTCGCAAGGGCCTCCCATGATCGTTTAGCCATTTGCGCTGCTGATAATACCTAAAGAAGTCCGTTGCCGGTTTATTTGAAGCTGATTGTTGGCAAAAGTAAACGCTGACCTGATGCCAACTGAGCGGGACCTGGCTACCGAATCCATTCGTTGCTGTGCTGAGCTTTTTTTCATTTGCCCATGGGTGTCTTGAAACGTTCAAACATTTTTTCGATGTCCTGACGATCATAATAAATTACCCCACCAATCCGCATAAAGCCCAGCTGACGGTTTGCGCGCAGCAGTTGAAGTTTACCCGGCGATATATCCAGCAGTTTTCTCACCTCCCTGGATTTGAGCCATTGCTTGGTTTGGGCCGGGCTGCTGGATTTCAGCATTTTTCGCAATTCATCCAGCATATGATCTTTAAACTTTTCTAGATCAGCCAGTGTGACCAGCTGGCCCGCGTAAACAGCGGCATCCCTCTCGCTTTTCTTATCCTCTCCTACCATTGTCTGTTTTGTTTTCGTGTTTGACCATTTCAGAGTGCGCGAGGGAATCGGTATCCATTGCGTTCACTCAACGGCTGAAAATAGTCCCGACTGTCGGGTTTTCTTTTCTCATTGTTCCCCGCGGAATAAAAAGAAGAAAAGCTGCACAATGCCAATCAGCATCGTGCAGCTCAAACATGTCTCAATAGTCTATGAAGATGTGACCATCGTACTCGCTATGACCATCTAGAAATAGGTCCCTTGCGAAGGCTTCATAGTCAAAGTACTGTTCGAGCGCAGCTGGCACGCCAGACAGCATCCCTGTATCTTCAACATATTGATAGGCATATTCGAGCGCGGCATCTCTCATCGCGTCTCCAAAATAGCCGCGGTAGTACTCCCTGAAACATTCGAGTTGATCTTCCAACTCATATCCATTGGAGGGCCAGCTGTTAATGTGGTTGCTATAGATCTCAAATGCTTCGGCGGTATCTTCATCCATTTCGCTGATAGCTTCAAAGTATGCGAAAGCAATCTGGTGCAGGCTGCATTCAGAGATGAGAAAGTCCGGTATGTTCTCCCAGTCTTGAAACATCAATTCCGGATCCAGCTCATTCCGGTGGAATTCGAAGCAGTCTTGCAGAAAGTCTTTGAGGTTTTCGTAATCTGAAAGGTCAAACCATTTACCAAACAGTGAACCGTTGTTGTATTGACCATAAGTACCAACGTAGATTCGTGGAGCTTTCTCGAAATCGTTCATGATTGAAAGGCATTTAAGTAGCTAAAGCCCTAGCTTCGTGCACAGGGCAATCGCAGCCTTCCACTCAAAGAAGAAATGACGGGGCGAAGCCCTTTGGTGCAAGCCCATCCGGCGGTTTAAGGTGCGGCGGGCAAATGCGAGTTTAGCTAAAAAGCCGGATGACGGAGTGCAGGCTTGCAGCCGTCATTTTTTGCTTTGTAACTTTCGTTTGCGCCGGTCACAGTCTAAGTAAATTCAAATTATAAATTCTCATACAACTCATGCGAGGGCAAAATATGAGACGTTGATATATAAGATGACAATTTGAGACAGAAGCAATCATCTGTTGTTGTTTGGCTGACCTGTGTGAACTTCAGGACTCTTTTGCACGAAAATTTTAAAATTAAATTGCCCTGATATAGGCTTTACGACTGGCAATTGAAGGGAAAAGAAATCCAGGACAAGGCAAAATACTGCAATACGGTTTGGGTCCGCGTCGGTAAAGCTGCCATGGAGGGCCAAGCCAGAAGGCAAAAGAAGAAGCGATTCACCCGGTGCAGCTGCCGATCCGGAACCAATGGGAAAGTAATCGGTGTCTCACTGAATGGCAACTACATAGCAGTTGGGACAAGGTTGGAATAGTGGTTGATTCTCAGTATCTTTCTTTAGAAAACTACATGGCTATGAAAAAGCTACTTCGCTGGATACGCATAATTATATTCTACCCTTTCCGGTTATTTGGTATAACAAACGGGCGCAGGATCATTTATAAATCGTTAGATGTAGAACCATGAAAAACAAGATCGTAAGCTGGCTCGTATTTATACTTTGCTTTCCTTTCTATGTGCCTATGAGATGGCGTAAATAAAGGAAAGTGTTTTTGAGTGATATTCAGGGAAGTGTCGTAACTCGACATAGTCGTTGCAAAAAGCTAATGGCTTGCCTTAATCTCGGACCAAACGAACTGAGATTCCGACAGAAACTTGAACATCCCAACGGAACGCTTTTTTTAAATTTTGTTTATTGCTACTTGGAGGGCCGCCATAGTGAAAGTTCCACCCCCAGACTTTATCAACCGAATTAGTAAGTGTGGACGTCCAAAAGATACCTAAAACACCTTGGGCAAAATAACTGCCATCAGGTTTCCGGTGACCTCCTGCTGGCGCGTCGAACCCGCTGCTATTTGTACCGTTACCGTCCTCATTCCAGCCTTTGGTGCTTTTTAACGCTTCACCGGCGCTGTCCTTGCCGCCAAAATGATTCACAAGAATAGCCCATTCGCTATCCGTCGCTAAATGCCAGCCGCCGGGGCAGGCTTTTTTCGCTGCCTCCCAGGTGTAAAGCAAGCCCAGCTCCTTCCGATTATTTTCATTATCATCATAAGCATAGCTGCCTTCCACTTTATAGTTCAGGTTTTGTGCCAACCAGGTGACGGTTTTGCCGGTTGAGTCTTCCTTAAAGCTCATCGTTTTATACGTTTGACCATCGCGCGAGTCAGTGAAGGTGCCGGTAGATTGGGCAATTCCTACTTGTGTCAAAAACAAGGCAGCAAGCACGGTAAACATGTATTGTTTCATCATTGTTGTTTCAGATTAAAGGTTCAGGAAAAATTTGAACAAGCATTGCAGGGTTTTTTCAGCGGATCATCAGGATAATTTTTATTGCCAACGAATAACGCTGTTGATTTTATTTGCGAAAACACATATTGTGACGTGTTGCTACTGTTTAGTTATCTGCATCTAAGTATGAAACAACCCTTTGAATATCAAGTAAATTTGAAAAGTCTATGGCAGTGGATCTCAGATATCTTTTTATATCCTTATTTTTTTTAGCATAAAGCTTAAAAAGGCTTTTTTGTGAAACTAATGAAATAATACCGTTAGAATCGACGAAATGATATGTTGTTTTCAAACGGCGCTTCAATGGTAAGACAGTGTTTTGCCAGTGAAATTCACTGTTGGCATTAGAAATATAGAGAGAGGTAGGTATTGAAGAAGATGGGTTGTCTAAATATTTTTGGGACGAAGTAGATGCCGGATTAGTATTATCAACATACTTGGTGATCATGCCAATTCTACCCTGTGAGAAAGCAGATACAATTTCTAGGTCATTATCTTCATCTTTGGGAGCAAGTATAAACTCGCATCCACTTACTATTATGCGATCTATCAAATACTTATTAGTGAGCAGAAGTGTGTCACCATGACCATTGATAAACTGTAATTTACCGAATCCTAAGTGATAATTCACTAATACTTTACGAGACGTTTTATTTCGAAAGTAAATGACACTTTCTCTGAAGTTTTCAAACCTAAAAGCATGAAATACACTATCGACACTCTCAGGCACATTTGTTGGAGCAGGATATTTGAGTGATCCAAATAACAAAAGAGACATTAGAACATTTATCATACGCTTGTTATTATTTGCATAAGTTATTGACTATCAAACAAAAGATGCACGTTTAAGCCTTGTATACTCTATTGTAGATAAAAATTTTATCGTTAGGTGCAATGCAGATCTGGAACTGTCAACAGTTACCTCGTACCGCAGGCAACATCATTTACATCACCTGAGACAACCGCTGTTAAACAAACCTAGCACTGCAAAAAATCACCGTTAAAACGGTGCAAAACATTTCTAAAATTCACAGACAGTAGTACCCCAACCACTTAAAAACAACCTATACTAAATCTCATACTTTTCTCTTTTCATTTCGACCCCCTATAGAAGCGGACACTTCTTCGTGTAAATTGTCCAAAATCGTACAGTTATCATCCGTCATATGGCGATTAAAGCCAATAGGCTGGTTTTGTAACTATGGTACAATAGTTGAACCTATCAACTTGATAAATCCAATTAACCGACTATCATGCTACAAAACTACTTTAAGACCAATTGAGGTAGTCTGACGCCCGGGTTGGGTAAAAGCTAGAAAAAAAACCTATAGTATACACGCAGCTTGAAACTACACTCATGTTTAAAAACAACATCAAAATCGCTCTCCGCAATCTGGTCAAGAACCGGGTGTATTCGGGAATAAACATTGGTGGCTTAGCCGTCGGAATGGCTGTGGCGATGCTCATTGGGCTTTGGATTTATGATGAGTTCAGTTTCAACCAATACCATCCGAATTACGACAGCATTGCGAAGGTGATGACCAAAGGAAACTTTAACGGAGATGCTTTTGCCACATCAGAATTGCCACGACCACTGGAAGCAGAACTACGTAATAAATATGGCAGCGATTTTAAGAGCATTGTTATGTCACGCTCAGATGAGAATCATATTTTATCAATAGGCGCAAAAAATATTTCGCAGGTTGGCCGGTTCATGCAAGAAGGAGCGCCGGAAATGTTATCGCTGGATATGTTGCAGGGCACTTATGGCGGCTTGAAGGATATGAATTCGATCCTGCTTTCCGCTTCGGCGGCAAAAGCACTGTTTGGTGATGCAGATGCGCTGAATAAAACGCTACGTATCGATAACCAAATGGATGTTAAGGTTACGGGTGTATATGAAGACCTTCCCTATAATACAGAATTCAGTGGCACGCAGTTTCTTTCTACGTGGGACCTTATGCTGTCCAATAACAAATGGATGCGGGATGCTGCCAACCAATGGGGTAACAGTTCCTTCCGAATGTATGTGCAGTTGCAGCCCAACACGACGATGGAAGCCGTTTCAGCCAAGATTAAAGGTGTTTGGCAGGCACATGTGAGTGAAGAAGACAAGAAATACAACCTACAGGTTTTTTTAAACCCGATGAGCCGCTGGCATTTGTATTCAGAATGGAAGGGCGATGTGAATACAGGCGGTCGCATTGATTATGTATGGCTGTTTGGTATTATCGGTGTATTTGTGTTGCTGCTGGCCTGCATCAACTTTATGAATTTAAGCACCGCGCGCAGTGAAAAACGGGCAAAGGAAGTAGGTATTCGTAAAGCAGTTGGTTCATGGCGTGGTCAGTTAACAACTCAATTTTTAAGCGAGTCTTTTTTAACAGTCACCATCTCCTTTTTTATCGCCATCCTTCTTTCAGCAATTGCCTTGCCGTGGTTTAATGAACTGGCGAACAAGCGTATGACTATTCCCTGGCAAAACGCTTACTTCTGGCTCATCAGCGCGGCCTTCGTTGTCGTTACCAGCTTATTGTCAGGCAGCTATCCTGCGCTTTATTTATCTTCGTTCAACCCCGTTACCGTTTTAAAAGGAACATTTACGGCGGGCAGGTTTTCATCGCTTCCGCGAAAGGCATTGGTTGTCACACAATTCACGGTATCCATTGCCCTCATCATCGGGACCATCATGGTCTATCGGCAGATACAATATGCCAAGGACCGACCGGTCGGCTATAACAGGAATGGCTTGCTGATGATAGAAATGAAATCGCCCGATGTGAAAAATAAATTCAGTGTGCTGTACAACGAACTGAAAAGCGCAGGTATCATCGAGCAGATGGCTTGTTCCAACAGTCCGCTAACAGGCGTATGGTCAAACAACAGCGGGTTTGAATGGAAAGGCAAAGACCCCAACAAAACTTAGGGATTCGGTACAATATGGGTGACGCACGATTACGGCAAAACGGTAGGCTGGCAGTTTGCCGCAGGGCGGGACTTTTCAACACAATATGCAACGGATACCGTAAGCGCGCAGCGTAGTCCTAACGCAGTTTACAGTATTATAGTAAATGAAGCGGCTGTAAGATACATGGGTTTAAAAAACCCGGTTGGCGAGTTTATAAAATATGAAGGCCTTCATTTCCAGATAATTGGCGTAATAAAAAATATGCTGATGGAGTCGCCGTTCGAGCCTGTAAAACAAATGGTGTACATAGCCAATTACGACCAGGCCAATACTTGGATGACTGTAAGGCTTAATCCTACCGTAAGCATGAGGGATGCTTTGTCTAAAATGGAGACGACCTTCAAACACACTGTGCCTTCCGTGCCTTTTGATTACAAGTTTGCCGACACTGAATATGGGTTAAAATTCGCGGCAGAAGAACGTGTTGGTAAGCTGGCTTCTGTATTTGCAACGCTGGCTATTTTAATTTCCTGTCTGGGTTTGTTTGGTCTTGCCTCCTTCATGGCAGAAAAGCGCACCAAAGAAATCGGTGTTCGCAAAGTGTTGGGTGCTTCAGTTCTGAATGTATGGGGATTGCTCTCCAAAGATTTTGTAGTGTTGGTGCTTATCGCGTTTGGCATCGCTACGGTCATCGCCTATTACTTCCTCAGCGGCTGGCTTCAGAAATATTCGTACCATACCGAAATTTCCTGGTGGATTTTCGCAGTTTCAGGCGTGGGCGCTTTGCTCGTTACGTTGCTGACGGTGAGCTATCAGAGCATCAAAGCGGCTTTACTAAATCCGGTGAAGAGTTTGCGAAACGAGTAAAAAGCCCCTAAAGGCGGGTGCCACCCCAGCCCGATGGGTGCTTCATCGAAGCGTTCCCGGCAGTCATTCCTATCCATAAAATCGTTTGTGAATTCACTCGTTTGACAAGTCCGCAACGATTAGAAAAGCTACGGCACCTATTTATAAAACCTGATCTGATGCATTTTAGCTACTTGAAACGCTTCATCTTTGGCCGTTCGTGGCGTGCCTGTTTGTTCCTGATAGCGGTGTTCTATCCACTTGGAGCCGCTTTTTACTGCACTATAGTTGTCTTGTCGGATGCGAAGCGGACGCTGTTTTTTAACAACGAGGATTACTCCAATCCGGCAACCCGCCTATGGTTTCTGCCAGCCACCAAAAAGTATTATGGGTGTATGTATCTGGGATTCAACGACGGCTGGGCGCAGGGGGGCCTCAATCAGTACGGACTGGCTTTCGATTGGGTGGCCGGAGCAAGAATTTTGGTTTTAAATCCGCTCTGGCTGATCGAGAAGAGTAATACCTAACCTTATAGTTACTTAGGGCCGTTTTTCGCCCATTTGTAAGAAAAACCTCCATATTAAGTAGCGAGGATTGTTAAGCACATCATTCATTAGCTGAGCATGAATGGTGTGCTACTTTTCCAAAGATCCTTTACAATACATGTCAACCGCAAAGCTTGCCACTAATTCTGATTTTAATGCTTCGAACTTTCCAAGCATTAAAACAGGATTTAAAAGGGTGATTCTGCCGAATTTCGCCAATCTGCGAACCCTTGTAAGGCCTTTTTTCGTAATTGTCACCGCACAACCGAAATTTTGACATGTCAATCCAATCCACGGTTATGCATTGCGGGCTAACTTTTCATCATCCGCTATTGCTTCATCAACCTCTGTTTGGATTTTTATGAGCACACTTAAAGGAGGCCGTCTCCCTCAATGCCTCGGCCGATGAAACTAGTAAATGACAATTCAAACTGTTTTGAGTTAACAAGGCACTTTTGGCAGCCGCTAAACTGCCCATTGGGCTTGAAGACGAGGGGTGTCCGCAGCAGGAGGTCAACGGTTACAGTTTATTCACTACGCAAACTTTTCACCGGGTTCACCAGTGCTGCCTTAATACTTTGAAAACTAACTGTCAGTAAAGTTATACATAATGCCCCCAAGCCTGATGCAGCAAAAATCCACCAGGAAATTTCAGTTCGATAGTAATATTTCCGTAGCCAGTCATTCATGAAATACCAGGCGATGGGTATAGAAATTAGGCAGGAGATCAGGATGAGCACAATAAATTCCTTGGAAAGAATCTGGAACAGATTGGCAAAAGACGCACCCAATACTTTGCGGATACCCATTTCCTTGGTGCGCTGCTCGGCAGTGAATGAAGCCAGCCCATACAATCCCAAACACGAAATAAAAATCGCAATGCCGGCCAGGATTGCAGCGAGCTTGCCTACCTGGTTTTCGGTAGCAAATTTTTTATCAAATTCCTGATCCACAAAGCTGTATTCAAACGGCATCGAAGGATTATATCTCTTGAAAATAGCATGAGCTTCTGCCAGGGCCTTTTTTAAGTCACTACCTGGTTTGAGCCTCAAAAAAATGTTATTGACTGCTTCGGGATTGAACAAAATCGCAAGTGGATAAACGGGCTGGTACGGATCTTCCAGGATCAGATTTTCGACGATACCGACGATGGTAATAACCCGGTCGCCGGAACGCATGGTTTTACCAACCGGATCCTTGTAACCAATCACTTTCAGCGCTGCCTCATTCAAAATGACGGCATTGGAGTCGGTTTTGTATTCTCTTGAAAAAGGTCTTCCCTGCATGAACTTCAATCCAGCCGCTTTCTCGAAATCCCATTCGGTCATCAATGCATCGAGCGCAATATCGGAACCCGGCTCTTTTCCCGTCCAGGAGAAATCGCTCCACCGGTTGTAAATACGCGTCATCGGCTGGGAAGCTTTGGATACCGCCTCGATAAAACCGCTGTTGAGCAGGTCTTGTTTGAGCGGCACAAAATTCTTGGTGAGGTCCTTAGAAGCATCGATCGAGATCAGGTTGTCGGTCCGATAGCCTACCGGTCGGTCTCTGGCATAGCTGATTTGCTTGTAAACAATGACCGTACTGATGATCAGGCCGATGGAAACAGCAAACTGGGAAACAACCAGCACTTTCCTCACGTTGATGGACCTGTTTCCAGGACTGAACTTGCCTTTTAAAACCAAAACAGGCTTGAAAGAGGATAGATAAAAAGCCGGATAACTACCTGAAAGAACCCCGGTAAACAAACATATCAACAACACTGAGCCCAATAAATTGAAATTATTCAGGTCGAAATGGACATTCTCAAACCCAAGGTCTTTGAGTTGCGGCATGATCAGCTTGATCAGCAACAGCGAAACCAGGAACGCAATAAAAGCGGTAAGTACCGATTCACACAAGAATTGCAGGACCAATTGGTTATGTGCAGATCCTACCGCTTTGCGGACGCCGACTTCTTTCGCCCTTTTTTCCGAGCGCGCCGTCGAGAGGTTCATGAAATTGATGCAGGCAATCAATAACACTACAATTCCAATAATTCCAAATAACCGGACATAGACAATTTTACCACCTGTGTTGACCCAATTGACATAGTTACCACGCAAATGCCATTGGCTCAGCGGATGTAAGAACAAGGTCTGATTTTTAATGCTTTTGTCCTTCTGAACATTCAGCGGGCCAATTTTTTTGGAAAAAGCCTGCATATCCGAACCTTCCTTCAGTTCGACCACCGTCTTTAGAAAATTGTTGCCCCAGTTGGTTTTGTTGTTTTTTAAAAAATCAGAAACCGCTACGCCAAATTCGAAGGGTACCAGGAAGTCGAACTGGATCGAAGAATTTTTGGGCAAAGCTTCTGCAATTCCGGTTACCTGGATGTCATAGGCATTGTCCAGTTTGACAATTTTCCCAATCGGGTTTGCTTTGCCAAATAATGCTTTTGCCAGAGCGCGGGTCAGGATAATGGAGTACGGATCCTTCAATGCAGTTTTTGCAGTACCCGCTGTAACAGGAAAGTCGAACATTTCCAGGAAATCCGGATCGACAAATGCGCCGTCTTTGACAACCAGGCTATTCCCATTCGCCGACAAACTATGCTGGCTGCCCAGATCCATCCGCGAAATCCGTTTCACTTCCGGGTAATTGTTTTGCAGCTCATAAAACAGGGGCAAAGGCGTAACTTCCTGGCTCTTTTTCTGACCATTAAATAGCGTATGTTTCATGACCAGGGCGATTCTGTCACCGTTTGGGTGAAATGAATCAAAACTCATTTCATACTGGACCCACAAGCCGATCAAAATAGCAAACGCCATTCCGACGGCCAGTCCGCCAATATTGATAAAACTGGTAACCTTCTGATTAAAAAGGCTACGGAAGGCGAGTTTGAAATAATTACGTATCATATCTGCGCTAAATAGATGAGTGGAAGAAGAAGTCTTAGGTTTACGCTTAAAGGCAAAGGATCGTACAAAACCTAACGCCTCCCGGATGTATTGCCGCCGGGCCTGCTGCTCACCCAGCAAGTTTAACCTGCGTTGAAAACGTTCCTGCAAATCACCCTCTATCTCTTCAAACAGGCGTTCATCGCAGAAGTATTCTAGCAGTCGCTGTGCCCAACGTGGTGGTTGCGTTTTCATATGCCCAATCCTTGTAAAGTTTTAGGCAAAATGGACTCCCACAAACGGTTACGGGTTTCACGTATGCCTTGCAAGGTCCGGTGGCCAAGCACTGTAACAGAAAACAATCGCTTCCTGCGGCCTCCACGTTCGGCGGTAGCTTCACCCAGTCGGGAGCTAAGCATAGCCTTCTGCTCTAACCGGTGCAAGACAGCGTGTACCGCACTGAGACTGACGCTCCGGCCCGTTTGCTTTTCAAGCTCGTCTGTAATAGCTGAGCCATACGCTCCTTCATGCAGAACCGCAACGGTCAACAGGACAACCTCTTCGAATTCACCTAGCGAGTTTCTTATCATAGCCTATATATTCAACATTTGTAGAAAAAACAATGTGCCAAGAAATGAAAATACTATAAAATACTATGAATTAGCGACTTAAAAATAATCAACCGAACATTTGGTGTCCGAAACCGGACGCCAAATGTTCGGTTAAGAGATGGAGTTCTTTTAGTAGATGGACGGAGAATAGCGTTAAGGTAAAATGGACCGGCGATCATGACCTTAATGGGCACAAGCCATTATCCTCAAAATGTTCGGCCGGAAAAGCGCCCTCACATTTGGTTTTGTAGCCGCATGCCTTCTTTTTGAAATTTGTGTGTACAGTTAGTGCTCCATTACATAGGGTATATTGAACTTTGATAGTTGTTCATTAGCTCCAAACATATATGTGCCGTTGCCGTCAAAATTTCATTTAAACCACCGCATCCGCGTACGACGATAAACGACAGATAGGAACAAGAGCTACTGACCTAAGGTCGCCGCCTGCCATGGAAAATCTATGGGTGTCGTATTTTGTGTTAGCACTCCCAATGAATCGAATTCGAACGTTAAAAGCGACGATAAAATCGTCGGGATGCATCAACAATAGGGTAAATTGCCCGATAAAGTTGTCACTGCCACATGCTCGCATTGGAGGCAGAATATCCAAGGATTAATCTATTTTATTACTCTTCCTTGTAACGTTTGGAGCCCTCAATCGTCTTGACCTTAGAAAGACTTAATCATTAAGTGTTGTATGGACAAATTTATTTTACTAGTAGGCTCCCTCCTCGTGCTATTTACTCAAACCAGAGCACAAACTGCTAGTGATGACCAACGACTAGCTGGAATTGACACGATGGTAAATCGTGTACTTCGAGATTGGCATGTAGCCGGTTGTGCGGTGGCTGTGGTCGAAAAGAACAAGGTGATTTACGCGAAGGGATTTGGGTATAGGGATCTTGACAATAAATTACCCGTAACACCGAACACTGTTTTTTCCATTGCCTCCTGCACGAAAGCTTTTACAGCCCAGCTGATTGGCACACTTGTCACCAATGGCAAACTTAATATCAATCAACCGGTACACCATTATTACCCGGAACTTGTTTTTAACAATGAGTTATTGACAAACTATGTTACTGTTAAAGATATGCTCACCCATCGCACGGGTTTACCCCGCCATGACTGGCTTACAGCATCTAAGGTGCCCCTGTCGTTGGACAGCATCGTTTACCGCATCCGATTTTTAGAACCCTCAGCCGGCTTTCGGGAGCAACTGAAGTATTGTAACCTGATGTACACTGTACTTGGTGGACTGGTGCAAAAACTGACAGGTAAGACCTGGGAAGCCTACATGAAAGAAAAGATATTAGCCCCCCTGGAGATGAACAACACCAACTGTTTAATCTCTGACCTTACTAAAGCCCCTGAATATTCTTTGGGATATACCGTCAGAAACGATACCCTCATCAAAGGTACCCTTGGCAGTGATGGAGCGAATGCCGCCGGAAGCATGAATGCATCGGTTAACGATATGGCCAATTGGTTAATAGCCTTACTAAATGAGGGCACCTACAAAGGTAAGCAAGTACTCTCGCCGCAGTTTGTTCGGGAAGCGACTTCTCCTCAAATGAGTGCCCCATCCCGGCCTCGATCTGGGTTGCCGGCTTATCCAGATGCCTATTTTGGAGACTACGGCTATGGGTGGAATATTGCCTCTTATCGAGGCCATTATCAAGTAACGCATGGGGGAGACCTCCCTTTATTCTCCTCTACCACTTGTTTCTTTCCAACTGACAGCGTGGGCATTGTGGTGCTGGTGAATAAGTTCGATGCAACGATTTCTGAGATCATTACCAATTGCATTGCAGATAAAATACTCTCGTTGCCTTACAAAGATTGGAACGGCCTTATCCTAGCAAGACAGCCCAAAAACATGACGGTATCAACTTTACAAAGACGGACGGTGGGAAAACCATTAACTCATCCGCCACTGGACTATACAGGCTATTATATTCATCCTGCTTACGGGATGATCCAGGTATTTAATCAAAATGATACACTTCAAGCCATCTACAATGGACGATCTATTTTTTTCAAACACCTAAACTTCGACACTTTTAGAGCCGCTGTTCCAGGAGGCAGGTTACACTTTAGCATGAATACAGAAGGTAAAATAATTTCCGTTTCAGGAGCATTGGAGCCAGAAGTGAACGATATAATTTTTCTAAAAAAAGAAAAGTAGACGGTATTTGCGGCTTTGCGCTACCGTCAACTTTGGCTGACACTTAATTACTTTCCAAAACAGATTATCCTCAGATTTATTCTCAAAATTCCCTCTTATTGAGATACAGCCTGTGTAAAGGCAATGTTCTTTCAGTCTTCCAGTATGGCACTACGGTTTACACGTCAACTATTTCTGGTAAAAAGTCAGTAAGTATTAATGATGACCGAGGTTCGGGAACGCAATAATTATTTTAGTAGATAGGCCCAGTTTGGTGACCTTGAAACAACTTCTCCGTTTTGATAAACTTTCGAGATACTCGCCCAACCGTTACATTTTGCATTATTAATATAAGTTTCCATCTTTATCGTAGCCAAAACCCGGCCATTTAATTCGAAGGAAAATTCTGGATCGTTGGCCCTGCGGGAGTCCTCGATAAGCATTGAAGAAAGAAATACATCTCCCAGCCTGACTAAATCGGCAACGTACTTTTGTTGGTTATTTATTTGGTATGATACCTTCACCCTTGCAGCAGTATCTAAATCGGCAGGATAGATAAGCGCATCATCCATTATTTGGATGGCGATTTGCGAAGGTGGAGCTTGACAATCAACATTATCGCAACCAGCTCCCCAAACCGCTATTGCGAAAATACATAAAAGCCGAGCAACCCAAAACAGTCTATTCATGTTAAAGGCAAAGTTTATTATCTAGACCCAATAATCAAATATTTCGTTGCATGCTTTGAAAATCCGCACTTCCCTTGTACACTCCTTCCAACTTATAAGTCGCCAACTACCCTCATATTCTATTGGTTGACATAAATCAGTTTTCCAACTCCGGGTAAGAGCTGTCGGCTACGGTAGCCTGCAATCATCTAAAATGAAATACTAATATAGACGACGTTTACCTGCTAAGCGTTATCAGGCGCAGGTGTCTCACAAATCGCTCGAACATGAGACACTCTTCAATTACTGATCACGGTTCAAACCAGTCGTACGGATCCGACGTCTTTAGATAGAGCTGCATTCCGAGCTAATTGGAGAAGTGAGATTCAGGCTACACTTTATTTTTATAAGTAAGTGATGGATCATGTATGCGTTCTGAATAGATTTCCTCCATTTTAATAAATAACACCGAATTAGCAGCTACAAAAATGATGACAAACCAAAATCCATAGTAATGGCTAATCCATGTTGAAGCTCCCCAGGTATGAATCATCACAATGAATAAAACAAATATTTTTAATAACCTGTCCGGCAAGTAATAACCAATAATAGCTATCAAAATAGGCCAGGCAGCAGAGATTATGAATATTCCGGAAACATGGTATTTCATGAATGCTGCGCCAACTGGATTTCCTTCATTAGCAGCGTTCAGATTTCCACTCCAATACTCAGCTCGTTGTTTAACAATGGTTATTGTCTCGTCAAATAAACATGCCCAAAAAGCGGGCAAAAGCAAGAGCATTTTAGTTTTTAGCATTCTTTTACGTATATAAGTTTTTGAAAGATAGTAAAAGATGATCTAAACTTCCCAAATAACGTCCCTCCTGGACGCACTGTGCGAATGCGTTCTCCTTGTACTATCCCAAGAACTTTCTCAAAAAGCCAATGCCGTCCTTCCTCCCGTAAAAATCACCTAACATAAAATGAGTTATCCGAAGGCAAATTCTGACAATCTCAGAAAACCCTCCCAAACGAGACAAAGAGGCTTCTTTACCTTTTGATAAAGCCCATTTCAGCAGCTTGCGGATTTACGAAAGAAAAAGTCACAAGTCAATTAGCAACTTGCAAGCTGGGTTTATCAACTAGTACCTCTAAACTAGTCAAATCAGCCGATGGTGATCGGGTTTACTGACGTATTGATGGCTACTAGATGGTCTACTAAGGCCAGCTGCAGGGCGTAGTGTTCGAGGGAGGGTACCTTCTCAGGGGAAACATCATCCGTATAGGTCAATCGCTGCGACCGAGCCTGGTACCGTATCGTAACGTAACTTTGAGTCGGGGCACTTACCTCACTGACGGTCTGTAAAACATCCGATTGGCGCAGCCGTTCTTGCAGGGCTTGATCCTGTGCATGAATAATCAATTTTTTTGGGCCTTGTCCCAGCCAACCTGTTATATAAAATTGCAGGTGCCAGTCTTGGCGACCAGCCACATGAAGGGCCTCAATGATGAAGGCGTTGATCCGGGTGGCACTCTCGCCGGTACCAACCGATTGGTCGGGTGAAAAGGAAACCAGTATGTCGCGACCCCTGTAACGGCCTCGAATCCGGGTCTTTTCTATTTTACCCTCGATGGGTGGGGCAAGAGGGGCCAGCAAACGAGCCGTGCTGGCCTCGGCGATCTTGGCCGCCACCCGCGCCAATAGGTAAAGCAGTGGCAGCACAATCACTAAAATGATTGCACCCAGTTGTGTATCAGATAGTTCAAGCAGCATGGGTCAATTCGTCAGTTAAACTTTGCGGCTAGTAAAGTACGCTAGAACAAATGATTAGCTTAATTGGATGAAGTTGATGAATTATGCTGACAACTACCAGCGGTTCTTCTTCTGTAGCCGCCGAGCGGTTGGAGATGCCTACAGAGCCCATAAAAAATTTGACTGTCGTCTGATACGGAGCTTCTCCCAAAACTCTCGAACGTGAGACTGTATTCCCCGCCTGCCTGTCCAAATCTGGCGCAGATTTCGGACGTATTGTAAGAAAACAAATATTCAAACCTATAAGTAAGAGTTCGCGTCCAATCGTAAGTCCACCTTTATTTTATTTTCACGTAGATCATCAAGAATCCCGCAGTACCCATTACGGCCAAAGTGTCACCGGAAATTGTTCCTGTGTAGTTGAAGCCATCGCTGGTATATACGACTTTTTTCTCATTTAAGGTGTGGGGCCGAATAAGAGCGGTTGACAGCTCGCCATTCCATTTTGACGAAAATGCTACTTCCTTACCAGTTTTGAATTCTAGATAATTAAATAGATCCGGATTAAGAGTTCTTTGCCAAGTTGTTCCCACAAGTTCATTGGTCGGATCGATTATTACATCAGGCTCAATGTTATCCTTTTTGGTGCAAGAGATCAACAAAAGGACGATGGATAGTGAAAGTAGGGTTAGTTTCATGCGGAACTGGTCGTGATGATTTGTGTGATACTGAAAGTTAATTTCAATTTCTCGGCTTATTACTGCAAGTAACTAAATTATATACTTAATTAACAATGTGTCAAAAGCAAATCTATTGGCCATCATACACGTCCAAGGTACTTTTGTCTTAAAAAACGCTTGTTCGTGAGACATTCATTGTAGGCTTCCCATTTTTAGAGTGGTGCGATTTAGACTCAGTTGTTCATTGTGACAGTTAATTCTTCTTTTTTCACGGCATTTTCTTTCAGTAGT
>NZ_JAKCPW010000037.1 GCF_021440085.1 Dyadobacter sp. CY261 | reverse complement strand
ACCACATCAAGCACTTGGCTTTTTAACACCGAATGAGTTTAAACAAACGGGATAAGCTCTATTCAGCAATTGATCACCCAAAAGGGGATAACACATGAATAGGACTTGTTTTCCTGATGGCTTCAATCGCCACTTTGGCTTTGAAGCTCGCGCTGAATTTTCTACGCTCCTTTTTCATAGTCAACTACTAATTTAAAAATTTAAGTAGCTGTCCAGATATTCGGGAGTATTATATAGTTAGGCAGTAGAACAATTGCCCGGATATTTTCTGAATGCTCTGAAATTAAATCAGATTGTTCATAATAGAGTTTGTTGTGCGGAAATTCTGTAGCTAACGAGGTTTATATATATAACTGACAGTGCAGTTGCTAGCCTAGGCACAGTCGACATGGATAGGCACTGCGAATTCAGGAAACAGAATACTGTATTTCGGAGTCAGTAAGGAAAGTATCTGGGCGGCTGGGATCTTTAGCTGGTTCTTTCCAACACTTGAACGCTCGCTTAGTATGAATACTATCATTCTTATTAAAAAGGTAGCATTTAAACTAGACCTATGTAAAATAAATACTTCAAATTTTTTGCTTTGTATAATTAAGTTTTTCTATATTTACTACAAGTTACAAGTATTACAATTGTTAGTTCTTTTATATGGACTGATAAAGTAGCCCGCACCCATCAAGATTCTTTATTCGAGTCGCCACCGTTTCGATGCATCGCAATTTTATGCTTCGACGTGAACATCCATTCGTTTAAGGCATGAATCGCAATCCCAACATTATTTTTATCGTATTGGCTCGCGCCACGGTAACCGGCTTGATCCTGCGTATTCTGGCTAACTTAAGCAGGTCGGAGAGACTAGCGCTAATATTAAAGTATTTAGTTTATACAACAAATAAATGCGTAGAACAAGAAGGGAATTCTTCTGTGTATTGCCGAACCATTCAATAAAACAAGAAAAACATATAACACGATAGAATTTCCTCTTTCGTGGAAATGAACTTAAATTTTAAATTGATTCCATGTTGAAATGTTAAACCTATTCGCATACATGAAAAAACATTTTCGTTGTCTCTCCTCTATGCTGCCAGATATCCGTTCACCATCTGGTAGATTATTGCGAAAAGAAGAGTTAAAATAGATTTTAACGTCAATCAGAAATGAAGCTAATAGCTTTTTGAGCTGCTAGACTACAATGTTTCAAACCTTGCAGTTGTTTAGTAATGCGCCAAACCATTTCTATTGTCCATTGATAGTTACAATTTCCAATGACTCTCCCTACCACGTAGAGTTTGAGTGATGACACCTAATTCCTGTGCTGTTCCGACTAATAATTTCACTTCTGGTTTACCTCTCTTCGTGTATAAATACATTTGACGAATCTGATTATCCAAAGGCAAGTTAAATTATTTCAACAACTATGAAACTATTCAGTTGTATGGACTCCAATATTTCAAGATAGCATCCGAATTTTCTATCGGCAGGTAGGGCAATACATATATTGTAGAAATGCCATAATCTAATCGACGCCCAGACAAATTTGGCTGTAAAAGTCCTAATATCACTGCGTGTTTCTCAAACTCAATGTATTATGAAGCACTTTGCAAAATTTTCATGCTTATTTTTATTTTTAATAGCGTATTCAAACACGTCTATCGGTCAGATCACGTATTCTATGAAACCTGACGCTTGTCGGGGAATAGATGCGAGGGTAATTACTATTGGGGGATTAACTGCCCCTGGTAATACTAACTATGGGAATTTTGGGTATTTCGTAGCTTCCACCTGGACCTACGGAGATATAGGAGGTGGAACAGGTGTAACTCGATCTTACATAGAATTTACTGATTTACGAAATGTACCCCAGGGGGCAGTCATATCCTCTGCGACACTGTACTTATATGGACCAACATCAGACCCTATTGCTCCTTCCGGCAATACTGGCGATGCCGCTTATCTACAACGAGTCACCTCGAGTTGGGGAGAGTCTAGTATAACAGGAAACACGCAACCTTCTTTCACCACGACGAATCAAGTGACTGTACCGGGAAATACCAGCTACTCGAATGTTACCTTAAATGTTACTTCGCTTGTCCAAGATGTTGTGAACCTCCCTGCTGCGCAACGGTATGGTTTTCGTATGCAGTTGCAGTCGGAAACTACCTATAAATGGCTTTCGTTTGCTAGCAGCGATTATCCCGACGCATCCAGACGCCCGAGACTCGATGTGACATTTACTTTTTGTCCATCAGCACTGCGCTCCACTGAAAATCAAACCCCGTCTGGTAGTGACGACTACCCTGCAGACAAAATTAGTTCGGATAGGTTAAAGGAGTTTCAAGATGACTCTTTTCCATTGACCGTTTCACCAAATCCCGCTCAGGCTGTATTGAATATAGATTTCGAGCTTCCCGGAGTAGCGGATGCTAAGGTTACTATTCTTTCGCAGAGTTCCGGAAAGGTTTTAAAAATAGTCCCTATAAGCAAAGGTGATAGAAAGCGGCATCTTGAAGTTCCAATAGATCCTGCTTTTAAATCAGAAAGTGCAATATTACTTAGAATTGAACAAGGCGGAGCAACTTCTATCCGAAAGGTTGTTATCGTTAAATAAATAACGATAAAGCTTTACATGAAAAAGGGCTCTGCGAAGTGTCTGTTGCCTAACAAATGGCTGAATAAATCAATTTGCAAAGCAATGAGATTTATTCAGCCATTTGCTTTTTGGAATATTAGATAAGAGTACCCGGTCAGAGCTCGTACTACCCTTGCCGGTACAGGCTGTCTGCCAGTGTCAAGGCGCCGATCATATGCAATCTGGATGATGTGCGTTTTGTGTGTTTAACTAAAATGATCCTCATCGTCTTCGTTAGACGGGTAAACCACTGCAGCTTTGATTACCGCCATGTTGGCAGGGCTACCTCCCTTTATGTAGATACTGCCCCTGGCAAGGGCGTAAACGTCTCATCGTCGACGTTTTCACTTTGCATCCTAGTAACGACAGAATCCTTTCAAGTTCTGCTGGATCGTATATTATTTAGGTTGAGAAAATCTTCAATAAGTTTTTTACGCAATTGATAACAGAAAGGCTGGGTTTACTGTGCAGTAAGATGTCCGAGATAATCTCAAACCTGCACAATCACTAGCATAGCGGCCAATCAGTGATTTTTAATGCTATCAGGTATCACCGAAAAAAGGAGTTAGCACCTCACGTGCCTTTTAGCCAAAGCCATAGAACAATCAGGCAGACATGTGTACGATATTTTCAGTGGTAGAGTTTGTTTATATATAAAACCATCGTTTACCCCTGAACATTTCTTTGGCTTTTTAGCACTTCGCTTCGGGCCAACCTGTAAGTACCCCGTTTCTCAGACAGTCATTTGTTGCTGAATTTCCTTTTTCACCAGCGATTCCTTCCATTCAAATGGTGTCAAATTGCCCAGCTCTTCGTGTGGTCGTCGCTGGTTATATTCTTCAATCCATTCAGCTGTTAATTGCCTGACCTGATCTAGGTCGAAGAACAAATATGCGTCTAATACAGCTTCCCGGTACAGTCGGTTAAATCGTTCGATATAGCCGTTTTGGGTTGGTTTCCCGGGCTGTATATACCTGGTTTCAATCCCTTTCTCCTCACACCAGATCGCAAAATCTTTCGAGCGGCCCGCCGCAGCGGGTGAATTCCGGCCCATTGTCCGATCGAATTGCCCTTGGAAAGCCGCTACTTTTGCCGATCCGATTTAGGGTTCGGATGATCCGTTTCGAAGAAAGTGACGTATCGACGTCTATATCCAGAGCTTCCCGTGAGCAATCGTCGATAACATTAAACCCGGGCGGCCGGTGCGGTGCGAAACTTGCGGTTACCAATCATACAATCGCTCATGAAATCGACGCTCCAAACTTCGTTTACCTGCTCTGGCTGGACCAGAGGTTGCCTGACCCGGTCAGGAAATCTCCGTTTTCCTTTTCGCCGCTTATTCAGCTTTAAAACTTGATAAATGCGGTGAACTCGCTTATGATTCCACGGCTTGCCAGATCTGCGCAGGTAGGCAAAAAGTTTCCTAAATCCGTATGAAGGATGTTTGAATGCCAGGTCTTGCAACGACTCAATCAGAACTGGTCGAAAGCCACCTTACAGGGCAGATTTTTCTGGTTCCCTCGATAATTGACATGAAGCGTTTTCGAGACGAAATGTTCGAAGAAAATCTTAAGACTAGACGTTAGAAAATCTAATCCTACCGACAAATCAAATCTTCTTTAATTCTGACTATCTGAGGTATAACGTGTTTGAGATAGACTTAGAACCAGATTTATCTGAAAGTTTCAAATCATAAGTAAGCCAGTTTCTGTCTAATTTTGCTGTACCTGTCATTTTGCCTACGGAACTTCCAGACCTGAATTCATTATCCAATATAATGAGTTTGGCAGATTCAACTAGCACATTGTCAACGTATATAGCGGAAGATTGTTTTTGCTCTGGATTGCTGGTGGAAGATCTTTCCTCTTCAATTACAATGTTAATATGATTATTATCTTTCGGAGTAATTGCCCACGCCGTGATTAATAGAGTGTCGCCGCTTTGCTCGCTCGTGGTAAAGCGACCCTGCCAGAACGGGGCCCAATTGGCTTTGATGTCCTCATCCTTGGAACATGAAAACAAGAAAGATAAGAGAAGAAAAAAAAGTGTACAATTTTTCATTTTACGAAGGATTGAAAAAATAAAAACATATAAGACTCGACGTGCTGATGATATCTAATAAGGCTGCCTTTTGCTACGTGTTGTCAGTTCTATTGATCTGTACATAATATTATCTAATTAACAATAGGCTTCCTTTAATCGCGACAATTGAGGGATTCAGTTTGATGACATAAGGGTATGCTCCGGGAGCAAGCGGCTGGCCATGTAGATTTCCGTCAAACGGTTTTTGATAACCTTTAGAGACATAGACTATTCTTCCCCATCGATCAAATATAGCTACCTCAACATTTGGATAAAGGGCTAATCCCTGCAAAACCCATGTATCGTTGATGTTATCTTGATTTGGTGTAAATGCATCAGGGATTAGTAGGGGATGGGTTACTCTTACTCTTACTTGATCTTGTGAAGTACAGCCGTTGCTATCTGTTACTGTCAAATGGTATTCGGAATCCTGCAATGGCGTTACAATTGGATCAGATCTACTTGGATCATCCAGACCCTGCACTGGGTCCCATATGTAAGAAAGGCCATTTATGAAATCGGCACCAATCGTACTACTTTCTCGCTCCCGCACAAAAATATCTTTGCCTGCATCAGCTTCTGGTGAAGGGTAAACTACTACGGTTGTCTTTGCGGATTTGGTGCAGGACGATACTTTTGAAGTCGTATAAGTAATTTCGTGAGTTCCCGGGCCGGCCTTCTCGGGTAAAAAATGATCCCCGTCAATTCCAACGCCGGAAAAAGATCCGCCTCCAGGGATGGCATTTAGTGGGATGGGAGCAGATGTTTCACAGATAGGGATAATTGGTTCAATCTCAATGTCAGTTTCGGCAAGTTGCAAAATTTCAAGATCATTTGAAGTATTGACGCAACCGACCGAGTCCGTAACAGAGACTTTGTAGATCCCAGGCTTATCAACATTTAACGTTGAACCTGCTGATGTTATAGCCAGACCATTTTTGTACCACAAATACTGATAATCGGATCTTTGAGTGGATGACAGAAATATCGAATCCCCGGGGCAAATGCTCGTCACAGCATCTAACGATGTAAGTGTAATTGGCGTACCTGGACTTTCCATTACTAAAATTGAGTCAGAAAGCGATTTGCAGCCATTGACGTTATCAGTTATAACTGCCGAGTAAACCCCTGGGCGGTTGGCAACAATTGAGTCAGTTGTGGCGGCGAGTTGCGTGCCGTCTTGGAACCATTGATATGAATAATGCTTGCTTTGCATGGCACGTAGCATTACTTTGCCAACTGGTTCGCAAATGACTGGCTTGCCGTCTATTGTTATATTGAACTTTGATTGAGTTACATTGATGGTTACCACGTCCGAGCGACCTGTTTTTGAGCAACTTCCTGATAGAGAAGTGATAAGCTGATACTGTCCTGATTGAGTAACATTAAGCTCCTCAGAATTTGCGCCTTCAATATTTTTACCGTCTTTTTTCCATTGATAGTTCCAGTGGCTATTCCTGACCGAAGTCAATAGTGCGGTTTTACCATTACATATAGAGAAATCAGTGCCGATTTGACCATTTGTTCTCACGATCGGATCGGGTGGAGCCACTGGAGGACAATCAACAACATAGAATTGATAGTCTCGTTGTACAGAACCAATTATTTCCCCATTTCTTTTCTCATGAACAACTACAGAGAGCACGAATAACCCTAACTGATTTGGAATGACGAAAAGTTCACCTGTTTGGGGGTTGATTCTTAACGAAGGATTACCCGGGATGGCATTCACAGCGCTGTATCCGGGCTGCCACATAGCGCCGGATCCGGATAACGAGTTATATCCACTCGGGTCCTGAAGAGCGTAACTAAGTTCGTCGCCATCGGCATCCACAGCATCAAAAGGAAAGTAAAACGGTTCGCCGGCACAGATATAGGCGCCGTCCAGGTCTGCGAACGACGGAGATGAATCCAAAAAAGGTTTGCCTGACTTGGTGAGCGGTGGGAAATAGGTCTGTAGAAAAGTACTCGTATTTAAAGGGTCCTTCAAATTTACAATCGAGCCGTTCCGGCAACAGTTAGTCCAGTGCAGGTAATAGCCTTCCGCATCGGCAAATTTTGACGGGTCGAAAGTTACGTCGGCCTCGTAATAGGCTAGGAGCGTATTTAACCTCCTCGTTTCAGTACACGTTTCGTTTTCATATAGAAGATTCTTTGTGCGTAGAAGAGGGAGGTAGACCGTTTCGAGAACACTGTCATTACGTTTTGCTTTCACTGATATAAAATGTGATGACTCGGCATCAGTTGTACCGGCGAGATCGAGATATGTTTTCAGCGTAATCCGGTACTTTCCGGGAATGTTCGCCAAAGCCCTAAACTCTATATTTCCTCCCATGATGTGAGTAGCCTGACAGTACAACGCAAATTTGAAGAAAGCGAAAATCAGAATGAAGAATTTCAGGCGCATAAATTTAGAGGCAAGGGCATATTTGCGTTTGTCACATTCCCACATTCTTCACGGAGAATACGGGAAGTCTTGATGGACTCCAATAGATTGCTCAATCTAGAAGTAGTTTGTTTAGGACTATGCGCAAAAGTACAACTAGTTAAAAAAAAATCAGAATAAATCGTTTTAATCTTGTTTTAAGAAGTTATGTTTGTAACCGATTATAAATCACTAATAGATTACTCCATCCTCTAAAATGAAGTGTTCCATTCTGTCATTGATGGCGGTGCTTTGTGCATTGTCAGCTGATAAATCGTGGTCTCAAAGTGCTACTGAAAATTATGTACTCACCAGAACGTATAAAGTAAAGGGTGCGTCGATAGAATCAGGTACAAATTATTGGGGTACCCCTCTTCAAGTACAAACCCAGATATCATACTTAGATGGTTTGGGAAAACCAAAGCAAACAGTCATAGTGTCGGGCAATCCTAATCAAAAGGATTTGGCAACAGCTACCAGTTATAACTCGGTTTTTTTGCCTGAGAAAAATTATTTGCCGGTTTCACAGACTCCTGCTGATGGTACATTGAAAGCGGTTAATACTTCATACTATAATAATGTCGGAACAGAGAACGTCGGAAGCCCTACGACATTTGCCTGGACTCAAACCATATACGATCAGTCGCCGTTAGCTCGTAAAGTCGAGGAGAAAGCTCCAGGAATCGCGGCAGATGCTAAGGGTAGGAGAATGAAATACATGGTTTACAGCAACGATAAACATCAGAGTGTTGTGAGATACTTTCTTAATGCTAACGGTTCTCTGAATGTTTCAAATGTGTATGCAGATAGCACTTTGACCGTTCTCGAGACACGTGACGAGAATGATAAAATGGTTGAGGAGTTTACTGATCGCAATGGTAGAGTAATACTTAAACGCGTAGGCGGACAAGAATACACATACTACGTCTACAATGAGAAAGGACAATTAGTGTATGTTCTGCAACCGCAGTTTCAAGAGGGTAATGAGTTATTAGCCAACAAATTAAATAATTTTGCCTTCCAATATACGTATAATGCAAAAGGGCTAGTCGTAAGCAAACGCGTTCCAGGTCAAGGTACCTCTATCTTGTCCTACGATGATCGAGATAGGCTTGAATATCTGGTTGATGCGAAGAGTCAGCGATTCTATTATAAATATGATGACTTGAATAGGCAAACAGAGGCGGGGACGGGGATGAAAGGTAGTTCAGAAAAGCCGTTTCTTAAGACGAAGTATGACGACTATACTGGGATAACCACAGAATTTAATAACTCAGTGTTCAATTTGACCGACGATGACCATTATATAGGTAGTCCCAAAGCGGATTCAAAAAAAGGCCTTGTCACTCAGATTACAGCAAAGGTATTGGATGGCAGTTCTACCGAGACCTGGATCAATACAGTGATGTTTTATGACAAAAAAGGGCGACTTGTTCAGAAACACCGCACTATTCCTCAATTGGGTTCACAGGGGCGTGAGGTGGTTACTTATAAACTGGATTTTGTTGGAAATATATTGGAAGAGCGAACGGAGCAGTTTACCAATTTGGTTAATTATCGCCTAGACAAAGTGTTTGTATATGATCATCAAAACAGATTGAGAAGGGCAAAGCATACATTGTATGAAGTCGAGGGCGATGTTGCAACTGTTAAAAAGACCTATAAACATGTTGCTAATATATACAACGAGATCGGGCTTCTGGGAAAAAAGTTTTTTCACAAACCTGTGCCGGCAACCTCCGCTTCTACCTATATGCAAGAGCTAAACTACAAATACACTCCACGAAGCTGGGTTTCAGGTGTTACCAATAATGCAGGTAAAAGGTACCAGCTAGCTCTGAATTATAACGTTAACGGTAACATCAGTAACTTCTCATGGCAAACTCAAGGTTTTGCGGGGAGTTTTGGGACAATTTCATACGATGAGTCAAACCGGATTTCTGAGGCAAGCGGGCCAACCTATAAGGAAATTGGCATTAAGTATGATAAAAATGGTAACATCACTAAATTGAAGCGAGAGGGCCCCGCAACAGATGATCTAACATATAATTATAATGGTAATGGTAACAGACTTACCGAGATTGTTAACTCGGGAGGTAATAGTGTAGGTGTCAAGAGCGGGACTAGCAGTTTTGGGTATGACAATAATGGCAATTTGATTTCCGATGGGAATAAAGGAGCAGTTATCGCCTATAATATTTTAAACCTGCCGTCACAGGTGAGTCGTTCCAATCCGTCACGATCGGTTATTTACCTGTATGATGGGGAAGGTAATAAGCTGCAAATGGATGCGGTGGGGAGTATTACCGTTTATGCCAGCGGATTTGAATATAAAACTGATGGTACTTTGCTACGAATTGGTTTGGAAGAAGGGCAACTGGTTAGGACAAATGCCGGTGCGTATGAATTGAATTATTATCTGCAAGATCATTTGGGTAACGTACGAATGGTGTTGAAGGAGGATGGAACGGTTTTGCAAGAGACTGAGTATTATGCATTTGGGTTACCAATCATTAAGAATGGTAACGCTACAAGCAATAAGTATCTTTTTAACGGTAAGGAGATTCAGCCAGAAATTGGTGTTTTTGATTTCCACGCCAGAATGTATGATGCCTCTATTGGGAGATCTTTCCAAGTCGATCCTTTGGCGGAGAATTATTACTCTTGGTCTCCGTATGGATGGGTAATGAATAATCCACTCAAGCTGAGGGATCCAACGGGTATGTTTAGTACCCACACCGATGAAAACGGAGTCGTCGTTGCAGTTTATGATGACGGAGATTTGGGGGTCTACAAACACGAGGGAGATACGAAGGAGGCAAAGGCGAGCGTCGCAAAAGAGTATAGTAAAAAGGAAACGAGTGCGGGAGGAGAGAAAATGGGGGAAAGTTTACATTCGTTGAGCTTTGCTAATCAAAGCGTTTATAATGAAACCGGCAAGGTGGTAGAGCAAAGTGGTATGAAAATAGACTTTGGATCAAATCGGTTGACAAGGGAAGTCGAGAATATAATTAGATCGAGCACTTCGGTTGTTGAGTATGCTCTCAAAGCGCGTTCTAATCATGAATGGGATTTGAAAAGTCAGGTTGACAATGGGTCTCTTCTTCATGGAAGGTATGCATCACCTAGGGACGCTGGTAACTTTGCAGCTGGGGCAATTGCGGCGTCATCAGCAATGGAGCCAGTAGTGCAGTTCGGGTTCGGAGCGTATAATTTAACAGGGAATAAAATATTCCCAACAGCCGCCCTTACATTGGCAACTGGATTACTGACTCTTGCGCAGCCTGCCGTAGGGATGACGGCGGGATATCTTATTGGTAGATTCGGAGAAGACAGGCTGTCGCAGCGCTCAATAGACATTGGAAAACGTTTTATTAATAATAGAAAATAGAATCATTGTACTCATGAGATTGTCGATCTGTTTTATAGTATCATTGATTTTATTTTCATCATGTGAAACTGATGTCGTGGTAACCTATGAGTATGAGGGGACTACTATAAAGAGAGTCGATGAGAGTGATATTTCTACATTTTACTACGGTAATATTTCTGAGGAATCTCCCAAAATATGGGCTAAGTATTCCGGAATTAATGATGGATTTTCTGGTTTTCTGGTTTTTGAAGGCAAGGGTAGGGTAAAATTAACGTCGAGCGATGGCTATTTTCAATATGCTAATATTGACACGTCTAGGTTTTATTTTGAGACAATACAGTTAAACTATCCTAAACTTGGTAAAGGCGTTTACCGCATTAAGCTGGCGACTAGATATGAAAGAAGAGACAACGAAAATACAGGAAGTGGCATTACAGCGACCTATGAGGAGTAAAACCTTGTCGGTTGCGAGCGTGATATACTTATTTGGGATTTCTAGCTGTCTGTCTAACCGTCCTATGGAGCTTTGAAAAGATGTTGTCAATCTATTCTTTAAATGATTTGAAACTTAATAAGCCATTATAATATGCAGGTTAAACTGTTTTGTTTTATTATATTACTTGTTCCTGTTTTTACAGTTTGTTTTGGACAAACGTCGGAAGATTCGACTGGGGGTGCTAATGTTTACAAATCTGTGAAACTGGTCGAGGCGCGAAATAAATACACTGTTAAGGTAACCGATCCTCGGGGCCATATTGTTTTACTTACACCTGGCGAAAAGATGATTACCTGTTGTGCTGGCCTTAGAGACGGTACGCCAATACGTGTCGAATTTACGAATATTGCCGAAGGTTTAGTTCCTCTTCCTGGTGAGTCTAAGGTACAATTTTTGAGAACTCCCGCTGATATCTCATTAAGGCTCTATAATCCATCAATGTATATTGGCGAGAATCCCAAGGCTGCGCAAGTAATTTATGCACAGGGATCCTTGAAAAACGATTCGATAGCTGCGATTTCTTCACTGGTTAGTTATTCTGCTATGGAGAAGGATAGCAATCGATATGTAGGCTTGGCCAAAGCGTTTCAGACAGGTTCAATATGGGGATTGGCCTACGACCGCCAACGAAAGATATTATTTTCGTCGGCTCTTGCCAAGCGGCACAGCGACTTGGGTAGCCTTGGTACCGGCGGAATTTATATGACCGATGTGACAAATAATAAAACTACACCTTTTATCAGCTTCGATGCTTTGGGCTTCCCTACTGGCCCAGTAATGGCGGATCGTAAGCTTAGTCAGGAATGGGGTATGGCTGATCACGATTCGTTAATGTTTTCGATGATAGGAAAAATCGGACTTGGAGGTTTAGATATTTCTGATGATAGTAGATTTCTTTACGCTGTTAATCTCTATGACCGATGTTTATATCGCATCAAATTGCATGCAGACGGGAGTTCGCCGACTGTTAGAGATGTAAAAAAATATGAATTACCTTTCAAAAGTTTCTCAGGTGGCAATGCGAGGCCTTTTGCTGTAAAATATCACAATGGAGAAGTATATTTAGGAGTGGTTTGTGATGCGGAACATTCACGAAAGGAGCAAGACCTTTGGGCATATCTGTATGCGATAGATGCCGATAAGAATGAGCCAAGTAGCGCTCGGTTTAGGGAGGTTAGTAAATTTGCTTTAAACTATCCGCGAGGCACAATCGACTACAATGTAAAAGGGTGGTATCCTTGGACAGACAATTATCTTCAGACTCTGGTACCTGGACAAACAGGTTGGATGATCTATCCTCAACCTATACTTGCCGACATGGAATTTGATGATGATGGTTCTATAATTGTAAGTTTAATGGATCGGCTAGGTCATCAGACGGGTGATGGGCGCTTTTATCGTTCTGGCTCGACCGAATCATTACGAGGGGCTCGTGGTGTTTCGGGGGGGGATGTGCTGCGTTTAAGTAAGCAAAAGAAAATTTATCGTCCAGAGGAGAACGGGGAAGCTGGTGCTCGTATATCAGAGGGACGTGAAAACGGTGAAGGCCCAGGGGGAGGAGAGTTTTATGTTAGCGACGGATTCTTTGACGCTGGTATCCAATGGCATCAGGAGACAGCTTCCGGAGGATTAGCAATCATATCAGATACCGAACGTTTACTGGTGTCCGTTAGAGAGCCTGATCGGCATTCTACAGGAGGGGTAAAGTGGTTTAGCAATCAGACAGGGAAGGCCACAAACGGATTTTCTATCTTCCCAGGTGGTATGTCGCCCGGATATTTCTGGAAGTCAAACAATGTGGGGGATATCGAGCTGATCACGCCGCTACCGGATACGGAGATAGGTGACCGTGTATGGATAGATAATAACGACAACGGGTTACAGGATGCAGATGAGCCCGTTTTGACGGGCATTGAGCTACAACTCTATCGTGGGTCGGAGTTGATTGGGACGACAGTTTCTGATCAAGATGGGCGTTATAATTTTAATAATCGAAACGTATTAGAAGGTCTCACGTCACGAACTGACTATGAGGTGCGTGTTGCTGCAAGACAGGGGAATAAAACATTAACTCCGACGGTTGCCAGACGAGGAAGTATTGAGTTGGATAGTGATGCGGTCGCCCATAAAGACGGTTACGCTGCGATATCTCTGGCGACTGGGAATCCAGGAGAGAATATTCACAACCTTGATTTCGGTTTTGTATGTCAGGATAAGCCTCGGACCATTGCGCGTGTTATGTGTTCCAATAATCAGCTGCAAGTGTTATTAAGTGATTACGAGCAAGAGCAAAGATATGATCTGACCAAGTCAAATTATTATGAAGGTGTTGCCGATTACGCTTCCGCAGAGAATATTGGCCAGAAAGGAATTATTGTAGAGTCAACGCTTCGCGAAAATGTTCCTTTTGAAGCCACTCTTCGGGTATTTGCACCATCCGGCTGTTATCAGGATCAATTTGTAACTTCAGCAAATCAGCCTGGATGCAATTTTATTCCCGAGAACAAGAGGCTAGAGACCCCCTATTCTGTGAGTATTTTTCCTAACCCATCGACGGGACCAGTACATTTTATATATCGCGGTAACACATCTGATGGCGATATCAAGGTGGATATCGCTGCACAAGATGGACGAGTCATTAAAACTTTTACATCTAAACTACAAGATGGATATCACCGGCAAGATCTCGACTTGGGGTCTTACACCACCGGTACTTACTTGTTGATCGTAAAAGAAGGCTCGCGACAAACTACCAAAAGTCTTGTCAAAAACTGATTAGTTTTGACGGGACATTGTAAATTCCCATATATCTCTATCTAGTAAATATTACCTATCCGGATGAATAATTTTATTTTCAAGACGTTAGCACGTCGGGGAGAGAATATAGCCCTATCGCTGTTAATAATTATACTTTTTGGGGCCGCCGGTTCAGTGAAAGCACAGTTTCAAAAGGTTGATGCGAGTATACCAAGTCCTAATGCAGCAACTCTTGGTTTGTACGGAGAAGTGCCTGTATCACTTTATACGGGAGTTCCAAATGTTGACATTCCGATTTACACCATTGATGACGGCAAAATTACAGTACCAATCAGTTTGAGTTATCATGCATCTGGGGTAAGGGCAAATCAGCATCCCGGATGGGTTGGACTAAATTGGAACCTAAATGCTGGGGGAAGTATCACCAGAGTTGTTAAGGGAGGGCTCGATGAATTCGCAAAAAATGGCTCGAATAATATCAAAGGTGGATACTATTATCGTAACGGAGCGCTAGCGGATACTAACTGGAATACAAGGGTCGGGATGGTAAATATTCTCAATAGCAAGTTATCCGGAGGCGGGCTTGTCGAATATGATACGGAACCAGACGAATTTGATTTTAGCTTCCTAGGGTACTCGGGGAAGTTTTATAGAAACCATTTAGGTGGTTGGCAGGTTCGGTCGGATTCTGATATCAAAATTGAAAACAGTCCAATGCTCGCTCTTCCCAGCGGCATGAATTTAAGCTCAGCAGATGCGCAAGAAACCTTTGGAGGGTTTGTGCTAACCACTGGCGATGGAATGAAGTTTTATTTTGGAGGCAATACATCATCTATTGAGTATACTACACTTTTTTTTGAGCAGAAAATAGATATTTGGATAGCCAATACTTGGCACTTGACAAAGATCGAGGCACCTGAGGGCTACTCTGTGATTTTCAACTATGCACCTCAAAGCGAAGGCAAATTCATCGCGTCTTTTAGCAATTCATTCGAGGGGGGAAGTACAAGAATAGACGTACCTTGGAATTACAGCTTTTCGACAATTAGTTCCGTCAATCAGTATTCTGGCTCTCTTATTCGTCCAGTTTACCTTTCGAAGATTACTTTTTCGAAAGGTTATATCGATTTCACCCGATCAAATACGACCGAGCTGAAATATCCGAGTCGAGTCATTGAAACATTTGTTGATTTTATTGGTACTAGTGCCGGACAAGTGAATTTTTCAGATGTGAAATGGCTTACTGATGCTTTCATTTATTTGACACCCGGCGGGCACTTAGGCTGGCCAAGCAACCTAAAGAGCCAAATTCCATTGATTATCGATAAATTAGTTTGGCAAAAACTTGATAATATAACTGTTAAACAGCGTGACAATAAAGTGATTCAAAGAATCGACTTTGATTACAACAACAACTCGACACAACGTTTGATGTTGAAAAACTTATCTTTCAGCAAAGATAACTGTAAAAATAATTACAAATTTAGTTATCATAATGCTGGAAATTTGCCTGAATATTTTGATGAATACGACCAAACGGACCATTGGGGTTTTTATAATGGAAATACGGCCTTTAAGTACAAAGACATAGGGGCTAATCTATCTAATTATTTCAATCACAAACAGCCATCTACTAATATAAATATACTAAATGCAGGCAGCCTTGATACGCTAACCTATCCGACGGGCGGCTTCACCAAATTCACCTATGAACCTCATACGATTTACAAGTATAAAATTGTTAATTCAGACGGTAGTCTTGGTCTCACCAATGCGAACGGACAGAATATTGGAGGTATTCGTGTAAAGGAGATTGAACATTTTGACGGGCAAAAATCAGCCAAAAAGACTTACACTTACATGTGGAATGGTGGTTCGAGTGGCATTGGAAGTGGCTTGCATCAGTATTTTATGACTTCTGTACAAGAGTATGTGAACATACAAGGTACATCAATGGGGACGTATACTAAAAACATTCTTTCCGTCAATAATACTTTGCCAATGAGCACAAACAGCTTGGGGAGCCATATTGGATATCGGCGGGTTAGAGAAACGAATTCAGACGGTAGCTATACGATTTACAATTATACCAACTTTGAATCGGACGACAAGACGCATATGGATGAGTGGATTCTTCCGGCAAACAAGTTCGGCTCAAGTGGAAATATCTACGACCCGCAAATTGACAAATCAGTTGAGCGAGGGAAGTTATTATCGCAAGAGGATTATGATGCGAATGGCATTGTTAGTAAAAAGACAATATCATACAAAAAAATTTCGGACGGATTTGTTCGAGCAGCAAAAGTGAATTCATACCAGTTTGCTGTGGGTACCAATAACCCAATCGTATCGTACATTGGTATTCCTTATGGTTATCATACATATCAGTACAAGGCAGATACTGTTACGTTATATACTTATGATGCTACCGACCGGAACAGGTTTGTTCGTGATCTGACAGTCAACTCATATAATAACATCGGTTTACTTTCGCAGTCCGAATCACACCGAGGTAATCAGAAGACGAAGACGATAAATAAATATACGTATGACTACCTGATACCATCCAATCCTACCGGTGAATACGCGGCTAGTATCAATACGATGAAGACCATTGGAATGAATGATGTTGTTGTAGAGCAACAAATTTGGAATAATGAAAATGGCTCTTATGGCTTGGTTGATGGCAACGTAAATCTTTTTAGGCGTTACAATGCAGCGGCACAATTTACTAACGTGCAGATTGAAAAGACGTATAGGCTCGCAAGTATTGTACCAGTGGCCAGTATTGATATATCCGAGGTGAAAACTGTCGGATTTACCTATGATAACGCCAAGTACTCTAACCTTGTTTTGGATTTCGGATCTGATAATGCGGCAGGTTATACTCAGAGGGGAGAACCCAAGCAGTATAAAGAATCTAACGGGATCTGGACTTATTTTAACTGGAATGAAGGGGATAGAGCTGGACTAATACAATCCAAACGAGTCGGTAACCATGAAACAACTTTCGATTACACTGACCCTTTGGTCGGTGTATCCAGGATAAATAATCTAAACCTTGGAACATTCACAGACTACATCTATGATGACTTCAACCGCTTGGAAGCCATTAAGGACTATCGTGGAAATCTTATCCAGTCTTACACTTATAATTTAAAGAATTCCACTGGCTGCGACGCAAAGCCCTCATTGATACCCTCTGCAATCTTGGATCCTGTGCCTGATACAGATGATGATTGTGTCGCGCCATCTAAGCCAATGATCACACGTACCGGAAGCAATACGACAGTATGTCTTAGTACGGGGCAGACGGTCAATTTGACTAGTAATGGCAGTGGCACGATAAAGTGGTACAGGGATGGGGCAGAGGTCGCTTCTGGTACGAGCATATCTTACACTGTGACAGTGCCTGGAAGTTATACGACAACTTCGATGGTAACCTCTGGGTGTCCGAGTGCTAGCTCTGATGCGTTTGTTGTTTCACAAACCTCCGGTTGTACTGGAGGCAACTGCGTAGTAAACAAGGTAAAGCTCGCTTTCCGCAGCCCTGGCGACTGCTGTATGGACCGTCTGAACGGTGCGAAACTTCAGGGCAGTAACAATGGCGGCAGCAGTTGGACAGATATTTACACTTTTTCAGCCAACGGGACAGGCAGTTATCAGGAGTTCACATTTAGTAACTCTACTTCCTATACATCCTTGCGCTTCGTTGCCAGCAGCACAGGCTGGGGTGAGTTGGCCGAGCTGGAATTCTATAACGGCACGACGAAACTGACCGGTACTGCTTTCGGTACTGGCAACTACGGACTTGCCTTTGACAATTCATTATCGACCAAATGGGAAGGCAGTTCAGTAGGTAATTCAAACGTGGCAGGCCTAAACTTAACTAGTTGCGGCGGACTTAACCCACCTTTGGTACAGAAGACCTCGGGGACAACAGCTTGTGTAGCCAGTAACCAGAAGGTAGTGCTGACCGCTTCGAACTGCTCGGGTAGCATTACCTGGTTCCGTGGTACCACGCAGGTCGGCACCGGTGTGACCTTGGAAACAAACGTGCCGGGTAATTACACGGCCAAATGTACCGTTGGCAGCCAGACCAGTGAATCCGCTGTGTTCAACGTAGGCGAGACTTCCGGTTGTGGTGTTGTGGGCAATTGCCTTGTGAACAAGGTGAAGCTGGTGTTCCGCAGCCCAAGTGACTGT
>NZ_JAKCPW010000036.1 GCF_021440085.1 Dyadobacter sp. CY261 | reverse complement strand
CACATCAAGCACTTGGCTTTTTAACACCGAATGAGTTTAAACAAACGGGATAAGCTCTATTCAGCAATTGATCACCCAAAAGGGGATAACACACTTTCACTACTGCTAACAAACGCCCAATCAAGGGAACTACTTGACGATCTCCTTCGGTCTCGATAATGGGCTTTACTATTCTTGCCATAGCATCAAGAAAACAAATAGGTAGGCTCACTTAAAGATTACATCGCTAGGATGGCGGTGGAAGAAATTTACTAAGTCGTTGAAGTGACCACAGTAGATAGACATGGTGTTATACTTTTACCCTCAATCAGTTGTTTATTGGTCGAGAGGAGTCTTTTGCAACTCATACAATCAAAATCTCACGTATTTGGCGCTGAATAGCCAAAATCTTACAAATAAAAAACAGCTGGAAAATCAGTATCTTAACTGTTACCTTCGTCGACATACTCAAATTTTATAGTATCGTTCAATGATTTAGGTTTTACAAAAAAACATATTTGTCTTCGCCAGGCAAAAGTATAATCCAATTTTGTAAATTAGCAAGGTCAAAATTACCTGCAATAATAGAGTCAAGAGTCCAAGTGATTTCGTAGATTAAGCTAGTTTTTGCCTCCTATCTTCTGTAAAGGATAAGATAGGAAAATTATAGGGTTAGGTTGGATTTTTATGTTTACGTCAAACCATGTTGCGCAAGAAGTCAATAAAATATCTTTTAGGTGGTACATACTTGATATTTTTCAACAATAATTTTTCAAACTTATGGAAACAATTATCCTTACAAAGGAAGAAGCACTGCAACTAGGGAACTTTCAATCTGGGTCAATTAATTTCGGCCCCTTAACAATCAACTGGAAAATTGATATTGGCATTCCTGAAATTATTGTGGATGCAACTCTTTACGGGGCTTCGATTGGGCATGTCGTCCTTAATAGGGAAGTACAAAGTGGTACGATTGGCGGATCGATCGGGATCGCGACAGCACAAGCGAAAATCGATGCTGATTTGGAGAAAAAACAACTATTATATGAGGTCTTAGTGAAGGTTCTTGGTCAAGTAATATTTGATAAGAAAGGTATACTTATCACCTGGTAGTGTCATTTAAAAAGGCTACGGAATCTGTCTAATAATTAACAACTATGGTAGAACAGTAACTAACCAATACTTTCAATAAAATAAATTGTGGTATTAATAAGGGGGCAGAACATACTGATTAGGATCCAATCCTAATACTTTCTCGCCAGATACTCGATGAGGCATAGATTGATTAGTAATACATTTTTTATAGGCTTCTGAAAAGGAACCTATAAAAATGTTTTGCTAATTGTTGCCCGCTGCGCGTTTCGATGGATAGATTCGGTTTGTTTTGATATGTAAATAACATTTTGCAATATTATTCATTCTGCCTTGTTAAGCGATTTCAGTGTAAAATTTTGGGTTCTTGGTCTGGAATTTACTGCAGTCGACTAATAGGATAGATCAATAGATTGTACTTTTCTCAAATTAGATTCTGAAATATTTTAGACAAGCAATGCCTTCCTTTACAAGACTAAGGTGAGGCATATATAAATTAAAGGAGTTGGGGTCGAGTGCTACCAACGAGCACGGGTTTGCGTTTGGAGGGATTTCTTGCAGAAAAGTTGGCCTAGCACCACAGCACGATTTATGACAAAATTGCGAAGTTTACACATCAGCCCGCCTGAACCAAAACTCTTGTCAGTAGATGCCCGTCTGAATGTCCAAATTGCTTCCGTATCACGACCGCAAATACTCTAACCGATTTGTTACATTTAAAGTAGTGTCAGAGTTTGCACTGTGTGACGAAATGAAGTCTTATTTTTTTGCAGAAATAATTTCTTTAGCAAAATTTATTCCTAATATCAGAAGAAAAACCTTTATAAATTTTGATTTATGAAGGTTTTTTTGTGTGAATTTCTAGCGTGTAGTTTTTGTACGATGGCTACCTATTCATTCCTTTACCTATTAGGTATGAACCGGATGATATTCCCATCAAAACAAACGCTAATTTGTCGAAATTAATATAGTTCATCAACGTCATTGACTCTTCGTGTGTTCTCGGGTCAATAAATTTAGTAAGGCTAAAGAAGAAGGCTACATAAACAATTACATAAACAAATGTAAATATCAGGTTCTGTAATCTTTCTACTGGCATTGTTTCGCCATCACCAGTTAACAAGTCGACCCAAAAACCTTTCGATTCCTTCTCAATTTTGAGTTTAGGTAAATCCTTATTCGCGGCTGACAATCCCTTTTCAATATTCTTAGTTATTTTATCCCTTTTATTTGCAAAGCTAACTTGCGTTAAGATACTAGAAGTTAAGGTTACACCGCCAGCAATTCCTAAAAGGATCAATGAAGTATCATTTATTGAAGGATCTAAGGGGAAGTGCCACCCCCAATGAATTGCAAAAAGTGGACAAATAACAGATGTCCAAAGCCATAGCTGGAATTTTGACAAGCTGTATGGTGAAGTATTGGAATTCGTTTCCCTTAAAATTTGGGTTTTGAAGACAACTATTAAGGCAATAGCTGCTACAATAATTGCTGTTGCAATTGAAATGTATGTAATTGAATCCATTTTTATTAAAGTTAACTACTGATAGAATTATTTTTATGCTACGCGTTAAATGTAATCGTTTGGGTCAAGTCCGTGAGTAGAGTGGTCGGAAGGTGAACTATATGTAACCCTTACTTGATCATGCGCCTCAAGGTGCAACTGTCGATTATTAATTTCCAAATATTCCAGTTTCCCCTACTTTATCTCCTTTTTTCACTTTGTCCCCATTTTTAGCAGACTGTTTGCTTAGATGGCAGTATGCAAATCCATACTTTCCCTACTTATTGTGAAACCTATTGCCACCCAACTTCCTAAGTCAAGGCCAAAACGAACATCTGTTACGGTTGCATCTTTATTTCAAAACTGTCTACGCCTATTTTAGCCTTAATATCAATTCCAGCCCAGAATTTTTTTGAGCCATCTGCATTCATCCTTGTGCATACAATTTTATCCTTGTTTGTGCCTATTGCCTATAACATTGTAGCTAGTGACTTGCTGCTTGGACTCGGAGCGTTATTCCAAGTTGGAGAGCCGTCACAAGGATTGGCTAAAACCGGTCATTTTTTTCTAAACTTTTTTCGTCGCAATCTCGATTTCGGAGAAATGATTTTGTAGATTTTGACTTTTAACATCTTTACAGATATCGTTGTGTCAATAACTTCAACCACGGTATACTGGCCGGCAGCCACGGATTTTAATGCATCATACCAAAGTTTTGTATTGGGAATCGTTATACCTATGCAACCTGCTGTACCCGGAGTATTCCCATCTGGATGAATTCCTATCTCAGTACGTGTTGTAGTAAATTGTGGCGTAAGGAGCTGGAACCAACAGTTACTCGGGTTGCTTTTATCACAATATGGAGCCTCTCCAGGTTTGTCCAGCAATACATTCCTTTTGGCATGGTAAAGCCCTGATTCTATAAACCCGTTACCAAAAGGTCCGGATACCGCATTAGCAGTTAATGATTTTTCAGTCCATGTCAATGTCCCTTCAGCTTTTGCTGCTGTTTTGCTTGTAATTGTAAATTTAATTGACATTATTTTATTTTTTAATTTTAATTGGTACCCTTTCACTCAAAATTGGCATCGCCAATGTATTGTCTTCTTTGATTTTGTTCTCTTCCGAAGTGCTGTCATCGTTTTCTTTACCAAACAATTCCTCCCATACATGTTCGCTAGTCTTTAGGGTATCATAGTCATCTGATTTTCTTACGACCATAATTCTAACATATCCTTCAGTGAAATTTTTAATTTCATTTCCTACTAGTATAAGTTTACCATCAACTATTTTTTCAAATCTAGGATGTACAGAAGTTAGTGGCAATATCTTGTTATTAATTTTATTTACAATAAAAGTATCGTAATAATTTTCAATTGGTAAACCACCAATGTCACTTTCTACGGTTGAAAATACTAAATACCAATTATGATAATGCCAAAATGTTTCTCCAAATTTATTGAAAAGATCGGAAGTGATATCATTCATTGGATTTGATGCATTAACGAACCCAATCTTTCTTACCTGATTCCTCCATTCAGTTGGAACAAACGAACCAACCGCTTTCATAAATTGCACCCATTGCGGGCTGCTCCATTTACTGGTTAAATCGAGAACCTTTTCGGGCCCATCATAAAGTTCCCTAATCATTTCATATCGTGTACTTAGCTTAAACATTGGCCAAAAGGCGTTTTTCGTATCGGCTTCATTACTGATGTGGGTGCTTAGTTTCTTACCTGAAATAATATAGGTACTCGAATTGATTTTGGCGTTGGTGGCATTAAAGTCAAATGTAAATCCAAGCGGTCCTACAAGATAGCTGTCGGGCACGATTAAGTAGTCGTTATCTTCAGTTTCAGTTAATTCCTCTGTTGTTATAGTTGGAAGCGAAAGCGTTGGGTCATAACCAGCTTCAGGATACACCTTACCTGTATTTGGGTCAACACTTTTGCGTATTCCCAAAGTAAGTTTTTGGGCAAGGCCGGCTTCTTTATATTGAACATCATCCAATACCAGCATTACGTCTGCAGTATCACATATCTCGTTTGCTTCTTCGATAGAATTGGTCAACGGAATGTAAAATCGCACAGTCGGGGTAGGTAAGGCTTCTTCTCTTTTAGATAATTTGAGATGGCGTTTCCAAGGATTGGCTGTTTTAATGACTTCTTTTCCATTTATCATTGTTTTTTCGATAGATATTTCGCCTCTAACGGATTTCTGATAGGTTGGTCCCAGCAATTCATAACGGTTGAAAATTTGTACCGCATAGCGCAAATACATGCAATGGTTATCAACCACGCCTTTGTATTCATGAACTATGTTGCTCATGTTCTTCCAGGAAGCCAGGATTCTTCCCTGGGTCTTTGTAGAGGTATAGTCAGGTCGTTCCGATAGCGTCCAGGCTTCAAATTTCATCGCCTCTGTTATGGAGTAAGTCCCATCCGGATTTTTTAATGGATCTAGTAAATTCCTCAATTTGGTAACATCAACATTAAGCTGCCTTCCATTCCATTCCCATTTTTGATGCTGCACCTCAACCCTGCTGTACAATCTGTATTTTTCTGAATTCTTTTCAATAATGGCCTTAACGGAATTCGCGTTCGATTTTTGTTTATTATCGTTAAATGTTGCGACAAATGGTAATTCATTATCAATTACTAAATGCTCCCAAAGTTGCTCAGGTGTGATTTTATTTTGAACAGTTGGCTCTGCAAGGGCAGTTTCAATGCAATGTTCGTCAAAAGCGATTTTATAATAAGTTTTGGTATCTATTTGAATACGTTCGACATTTCCTAAATCATATAAATTGTAAAGGCATTTATGGAATTTATAATGGTCAAGATTAGCAGAGTCAAAGTATTTTGTTTCGACCAGATTATAGATTTTAACAGAACAAATAGTTCCAGGTTTTAAGGTAATTCCAGTTTTGTCAATCTTAATGCTTTTTGCATCCTTATCGAATTTGATAGATACTTTTTTTGAGCCAATTAAATTTAGAACTTCATCATTGCCATCATGCGCTAAATCTTCGTATTTATAATTAAATGATTCAGGAGCCGGAGTTGGATTTATCATTGTATGTATTTCTACAATTTCAATACGTAGAAAATCACTCACTGCGGCATCAAAATAATCGATAAAGCGTTTGTTTCTTTTCTCTTCAGGCAGATTGTCTTCTTGGGGATTAAGGAGTTTATGTGCTTTTATACTGTCCTGTACATCTTTAATGCCATCATGTAAAAAAGAATAACAATCCCAGAAGGAAGTCCTTGGTCTTTCTACAGTTATATTGAAATTGCTATTAAAGTTTTCACTAGCAACAATCAGCTTATTACATCTCTTGTCCTCTTCTCCCGGTTTTTCAGGAAACAATTCAAAATACAATGGATTAAGTTGCGTTGGATATCCTTTAATACCTTTGACTTTTACTCCGGGAGCAGGTATTTTTTTTGTTCTGAGGTAATGATACTTCTCGGACTTATTTATAGCACTGTTTTCCGGATCCTCAATGAACTTATTGAGAATGGTCTTGTCGTCCCTAAGAACTTCCGGAAGCACACCGCTGTTCAGGACAGCCGCTGCAGCGAAATTGTACCAATAGCCATATAATAGTCCGTATGGATTGTTTTTCCGATCGTTTTCAAGATAGTAGGTAATGTTAGAATTCTCCCGTGTCCAAACTTCAGTTACCTCTTGATTAATACCCTCTATGGCAGCGGCAAGGGAAGCTTTGTCATTACTGATTTCCAGGAATATCTTTTGGGTTTCATTTTCAACTGGTAAATAGCCAGGGATTAAAAATGGAGATTCCAACGAAATTGGCATTCTTTTGCCAATGTTTACATTCGCCTTAGCCCAATTATTGTGCTTCCAATTACTAAAATTTACTTTATCATTTATTTTAGATCCCCTTGCAGTTAACAGCACATAACCACTCAACTCATCCAAAAGGTCATCTTTGACTGCAGGTGCCATCTGACTGGTCTTACCAATTTGAATACGAATCGGAACCTGGTCATTAGTGGGTTGGGTGTCTTTGTATTTTTCCTTAAGCTTCACAAGCGTGGAATTTTTCAATTCGGTTTCTGCTGCCACCCCAATGAATAAAGGAAACGCAGCGAACGTACCTTGTGTCCCGGTATATAAATCAATCACTTTTTTGGAAAGAGATTCCAAATCAAAGTCTTTAATTTCGTTTGATAAAAGATATCCTAATAAATTGAAACTGGCATCGGGTGCAAGCTTTTGAAACAGAATATGCCTGTACCACAAGGCATTGAGGTTGATATTGTTTATTGACTCAATTGGGATTGCAATTGTCCCATTCACTTTTTTTACATTGATCGTTTTGTTGGCTAAATCCAGAGAGGTTTCAATGGCATCATCGAATGTTTTAATATTCCGTACTATGGTTAAAAACAAGACATTAAAATCACTTTCATTTGAAATGCCGTTAAGTTGATCCAACATAGCAAAGAGCTCAGTAGCTTTAATTTTATCTGCGCTAACCGCGTCATAGGTATCAGGGTTAAGGTCTATGCCGGCATTATCCTTTGCTAGGGCAAATTTTTCTAATAGTACCTGTACGTTTATCGAACTAAAAGATGCAATATTGTCTTTTATTTTTTTTGCTTCATCATTTAATTCAGCACGAAAAACTTCGAGTTCTTTAGTATCCTGAATACCACTCGCAGCTATGGCGTTAATGTTGTACGCCTCCAATATACTATCAACGTATTCAGGAATATGGCTGAACGGGTTTTGGAAGTAAAGAATGGCTTGTTCAATCTTTTCCTTAGGTTTAGTGCGATTAACGAAATTGGCGATTAGGTTTTTGTATTTTTCGACTTTGTCCTGATTTTCCTCATTCGGTTTTATGAAGTCAATAAAGTAATCCCTCATATCCAGAATGGATGCAAGGGTTTCGCTAAATTGTACTTTCCAGTCGTTATCCTGTTCTATCGCTACGGTTACTTCACCCACATACCTTCCGTCTTTTCTAATTTGGACATTGCCACTATCATAATCCCCTTTCGGCATTTCGGTCGGCATAGTGAAGGCTACTCGTTGGATTTCTGTACCGGCAGCTTCCGATTTATTAGTATAGCTTAATTGAGCTAATTTATCCACAAAACTTGGCATGTTATCCTTAGGAGAATACCAGAGAGAGGTTTTGATGTCAGATACTGGAAAAAATACAAAACCCTCATTTTTAGGCACTTCTTCGTAAAATGAATTGAGGTTTTCATAATCCAGTTCTTCCTCTGTAGATAGATATAGAAAATCAAGGACTTCATTCAAAGGAAATAGTTTTTGTGCCATTTGCGAAATCATACTGTGCGTTTTGCCAGTTTTAGGTTTATCCGCAGTTACGTAATTTTCGTCTATCTCAATTTCGTTGTCAGCAGTGACATTAAGTTCCAAATGTTCCTTATGACTGATCTGCTCTTCAAGCTGGATTGCATAATAATCCGCGATTTCTTTCACGTCATTTTTACTAACTTTTGGTGCGGGCTGTATCTTAAAATCAAAGGATGCTCCGATAACCTTATAGCCAACAGCGGTATTAATAACACACCAGCACCGAATAATTGTAGGCCTATCTAAATTTGAATTCTTCCATGGAAGCAGATGGTTTGCTAATTCCTTAATTTCATTCTTACTTGGATCTAAACCGTTGAGATCATAGGAGTTACCCACAGAAAGTAAGGAAATCTTATGTAAAAGCTTAGGCTGCATTTCAAGGTTAAAGTCGATATAAGAGCTGTCAAAAGACAGTTGTAAGGTTACTGTTGACATAATTCTTTAATTTAATGAAGCTGAAATTGATTCGGAGCGGCCATTGCTGACGCTTTTTGATTCGCCTTTTAATATTTGCGTATGCGACTTGCTTACCTTAATTGTTACAAATGAGCAGATTTTAATTTTACATTTTACGGTACCTACACCATACAATACGGTTCCGTTTCCGTCGGACAAGTAATTGATGGATAAGCGTAGTGCCAGGTAAATTGAAATTAACCCAAGAATATCTACCACTCCAATGATCGCGATGAATATTTCAATTCGTGTACCACCACCGGTACCGCTGGTGTATTCTACTTCAATTCCGGCCAATATCATAATGGTTCCGCTAATCCATCCTGCACTTAGCGAAAATGCCGCGCTGGCATGCACGCTCATGATAAAGTTTACCTGAATCGCTCCGCTCACGGAAGGTTTGTAACGGAAATTACAATCGATAAAACCACCGCCTCCGAGTATGAAAGCGGTAAAGTTGAATGGCAAATCGCGTTTACCGAAATAGAATCCCAAACCAACCATAAAGTCGAGTTTGAGATTAGGAAGATTACTATCATCAATGGCTTTCATGATGAAATTACCGCCAAACGAAAGATTGGACATTGACGTTGGTCCGCCTCCAATGGAAAGTGGCGGCAAATCTAACGTCGCTTTTGCTCCGATAGGTAATTCCAGTTTTTTTCCTCCAATGTCTCTGCTGATTTTAATTAATTCTAATTTAAAAGGAGATCCATTTTTATCATCTGCAGGAGCTGAGGTTTTGATATTTTGTGATGCATCGGTCAGTACTTTCAATAATCCCGGCATTTCCATCCTGCTCGGATCGAGATCAAAATCGTATTTGCCGTTTTTAAAGCTTACTACCGTATCTCTGAATAACATCAGCGGAGCGCCCGATAAGGATATTTTAAAAGTAGCCCTAAGCGAACCTGTATTTTCGCTTTTTCGGTTCCGGTCAATGTCAAGCGATTCATAGGCTTGGGCGGTAATTACCGCATTGCGGAGCATCGTTACCTTTACGGGACCAATATTCATAAACGTATTGTCTTCGGCAAACGTATAGTTTACATCAGCCCTTACCCAAGCTTTTAGGGCTTCCTTATCGAGGTCGTGCGTAATTTTTACTGCTTTCATAAAAGCATCATTTCCTTTCAGAAAAGGAAACAGCTTGTCAAATTTAATTCCACCCAAATCATTTAACAGATTGGAAATTGGAAATTGATGCGAAAATGATTTTGCAAAATCATTTCCCCATTCTTTTAAAGGCGCCACAAATCGCTCTTCAAGGGCTGCATATGGCATGGTGACTCCCATCGAGTTTAAGCCGTCATTCAGCTTTTGGAGTTTACCCATGACGGGGGTAAGCAATAACCTAGGTGCTTTAGTTTGGTTGAAGTTGAAAACCAATTCAATGGTTTGCCTGTTGAAGCCCAAATCTACCGCTTTTATTTCCTCAAACACCGAGCGGTAATTGAATAAGGTGGTTTCAAATTCCTGCTCCAAATCTTTATACACATCCTTCAACTGAACAGCCTCGTAATAAGCTCTGGTTACATCGCCGATTACCTTACCGAAATCCTCACTAATGGCTTTCGAGAGTTCATTGGCTTTTTTAATGATGGCGTCGGTATTGCGGGAATCAACCAAGTTTTCTAAGTCAGCAATTTCAGCGTAGATTTCTTTTAATTGATCAAAGTTTTCTTCAATAGTTTTTTTTATTTCATCCTCCGATTTTCCTAATAGGTTTTTTACCAAAGTCTTAAAATCGGTAATTTGCGATTTTAACCATTGGTCTCCCTGATCGAAAAGATGCGCTAATGGGGGAACTTTACGACTGTCATCCTTTTTATAATCTTTAATCAGGAAGTCTTGGATTGACGGTATCATCGCATCGGTGATTTGCTTTACGCTAACAAACTTATTGTCATCGATTGGTTTAAAGAAATCCTCAATCAGTGTTATTATTTCCGCATTTCCGGCTTTGATTTGGTCTTCAAAGCCTGTAATTACGGCAATTACCTTATCCCTTTCTGTTTTTAGGATGGTCCTAAAATCTTTAACAATTTGCTCTATTGAAAGCGCGACGTTACCAACCTCTGTCATAAGGATATTCCTGTAGTCATCCAGGCCTTTTGCAAGCTCTTTTATAATCTTGTTAAGTTCTGTTTTTATTTCTGCTTTGGCTTCTTCAAGGCTAAATGGTTTGGTATCCAATTTCTGAAGAAAATCGGAAATAGGTGCTTTTACCTTATCGTCGACCTGTTTTTCGACTTGTTTCCTTACTTTGTCTTTGATATGATTATTGACCTTGATTTTAGCGAATATATCATCAATTTGCTTCGCTACTTTAGCTTCAATCTCACTGTTGACTTTAGCCTTAAATTGTGCCAAAGTAGTTGCCGGATCAGGAATGGCGTCTATTGCTGCCGAAGCGGTTGCAAGGAAGTCCGAAAGCTTGTTTTGGATATCAGTATATTCCCTTAGCAGATAAGCATCAATCTTGTCCGTTTCGGTATTCAGCAATTTGCCCAGGCCATTCAAATTGATGTCGATATGGCTATTTAGGTCGGTAATATTGTTTTTAAAGAATGTTATGCGGTCAAGTACTACCTCTTTTAAGTTTTGTGTTGCGTTTTCGTGTAACTCGAGGAATTCTTTTCTTACTTCGCCAAATAGCAGGTTGAAATTCTTATCAATGGCGCCAATCCCTTCATCTACCTCTCTGGTCAACTGGAACCACAAGGCCGTTGTTGGGATTTCCCAAATTTTGTTGACATTATTAGAATTAAATGAGGTAAGATTTAAATATTTTAGTTTTGGCTCCTGGTTAAAATTTTTAAAAATTTCCTCGAAGGAATCAGCAGCTTTATGTGCCATCGAAAAATGGGACGCTATCGCCTGCTGTATTTTTTCGGTTTTCAGTCCCGCCGGATTGGTTAAAATTTCTTCTTTATAGCCTATGGCTTTATCACTTAGGTAATTGTGGAAAATAGGAATGTGTTTTTGCGCGTCAGCGCCCAATTTAACTCCGGCAATAATATCCTTATCTTTTTTGATGACCGGCTGTCGTTGCATGGTTACCGTACGCAGCTTACCTACTACCTGCGAGTCCTTATTGTACGCACCATTTGCCGAAATCAATACGTCGGACGGAACAATCCTAAACGTGTAGCGTTCAAAGCCCGGTAATACATCCACCGGACTTGGCAGCGGCGTATTTACCAGTTTGGAGTCTTCCTTATTTAGGCAAGGCTCTGCCTTCAGGTAAATGTGTTCAAATGGCTGTAGCGTATAGTCAACATCCAGTACACTTGGCCATTCGTCGGTGGCGGCGGTAATAAGTTTGTCGCCCACACTAGGTCTTGTGTCGGTATAGAAATAAAGATTTTCCGGATTGACGAGGTTACAAAGCACATCGGTTAACTGCGACTCTTTTGAGGCCAATACCGAAAGCATGATTTGTGGAAAAAGATAGATACTCTTATCTGCATTTGGATTCCATAAGGGCACTTCCCAGCCAATAGGTTCTGTTTGATCACGTCTGGAAACATCTCGACCCCAACTTGATGAAACCGGTATTTTTTTCGATTTGAAACGGGTTCCCAAAATAGACCCCGCAGAAGAAGGTTCCGCTCCAAATTCAGGATAGTTGCGTTCAGGTTCTAAAATCTCAACAAATTCACGGACCTTACGCATAATAACACGGCCTACGTTTTCAGTATTTCTGAATTGTTTTGAAGGCACTACGGTGCGTTCATATTCGATAACATGTTTGGCCTTATTCCAAAACACGCCTATACGGCCAATACGTTCCACCGCGTAAAAATGGGTACGCCCCAGGCTGGTAGTCGATTTTATTATCGTTTTATCATTGTTAAATCGGGCTACGATTTTTCCGTAACCTCCTTGGGAACTAAAGGCTAGGTTTTCAATCTCACCCGACGAAGAACCTTTTTGTAATCCGGTTCCCCAAAGCTCTTTATACACTGCCATCGATTCAAAACCAAAGTTGAATCCACCAGTAAGCCCTTCATCGGCATGATAGTTTTTATAAATATCTTCCAGGTAATCAGGAATCAGGTCATTCCCTTTTTTATCCACGAACGGCCATTTCAACTTTGCGCCTTTAATTTTGCCTTCATTATTCTCAACTCTGAAATAGTAATCGATTCCTTCGGTAAACTTGGCAGGCTGGAATTTATCTTTTCCGGAAACTTCATAAATAGCCAGTCTAGAATTGAAAAGTGCCATTAAACGTATAAAATCAGAATATGCTTTTTCGAATGCCTCATTTTGCTCTTTATCGCTCTGCCATACAATTCTTCCTCTTGGAGCTTTGACCAGTTGACCTAACTTATTCTCCAATTCGGCAATAAAGGCATCCTTGTTTTCAAAATGTGCATTCAGGCCATAAAGCAATTCAAATTGGGCTTTCAATAACTTACGTCCTGGACTGGAATCACCATAATTTCCAAACAGATAGTGTAAATTCCATGGAGCGGTTACCATTTGGCGGTTGAGTTGCTCGTTAGCTATCTGCAACTGTGCAGGAGGGCCGAATTTAAATTGTACCTCTTTAGTATCTTCAGGTTCTCCTTTTATTATTGTAATATCGTTTTCCTTATTTGTTTTTCGGAAAGCCTCTCCGATTATCTGCGGAGGAAAAGTAACGGTAATTCCGGTTTCGTTGGCAGCCTCATTCAATATTTCCCAAACACCGCCGTCGGCTGATAAATTATTTTTACGGGCAACAATCCATTTACCATTGTCCTGTTGCGGATCGGTTCCGAAAGGAGTTTCAATCTTTAACGCGGTTTGTGGTTGGGTGCCTAACACCACGGCGCCCAGCTTAGCCTTTTTTGTATCCTGCTGTGCTTGAAAGTTGTTTACTTCAATTTCAACAGAGAAATTATAATCCTGTCCTACATTGATGTTTTCACTCAATGATAGGTAATATTTTTGGCTATTTTCAGGTGAGAAAATCGGAATAATCAATGGAAGTATTGGGCGAATGGTGCCCGAGTTCACCAAAGAACTGCTGTCGTCATCGGCAATAAATCGATCTTGTTGCGACAAATCGCTCGAAAGCGGTGTAATTAGGCTTACAGGTAATTTAAAATCCTCGATGCTGAAACATGGAATGATACTGTCGTTACCTTCCAATCCTTCATGCCATTCCCAGAAATAAAATGGCTTTTGAGCTTTCTGGAGCTGGAGCGAGAAGTAGATTCTTCCCTCTACTTTTTGGGTATTATCTAGCGTAAACGCAAAAGAGCCATCATTGAAAATACCCTCTTTGGTTGCTTTCTGAGTGCCCTCGGCCTCTACTTTAAATCCAAAAAAGGTTCCATTATCTAACTCTCTACCAATGCCTTCTGAAGTAAAGTTAAATGATTCAAAATCAAAATAGTCAGTTAATTCATATTCAATTCCGTCAGTGATCAAGTTTTTTCTGTTAAAATCACTTAGTCTAAAATTGGGTAATTTTATTGATTGTCTTTCCAAAAGTACTTCGTCCAACTTGTCAATGCTTATAACTGGTTCAGGGGGATTATTGAATAGTCTCAAGTATTTAAATGAAACTTTTTCATTCAAGATGATATGCTCGGAAACAATCTGATTAAGATTGGAAAAGATAAACTTGTCTAAGATTGGACTTATGCTTTCCTGTCCAGATCTATTCAAATTAGACCTTGAACGGGCAGTATTTTCAAAAATATCCAAGATGCCCCTATTAAGACCTCCTGGAATCCAGGAAATAATATGTCTAGTTGGATTTTGATTAAATCTGTTTATCTGAAAGAAATATACCTGAGCATACTTCTTATTTATTAATGCAACAAGTTTTCCAGCAGTTACTTTTGGGTGTACGTACTTAAAAAAAGGAGATAAATTTTGTCCATTTCCATCAATATTCCCTTCTTTGATAAACCAGGAATTATATTTTTGTAAGGGTGTGTGAACTTCGTCATAATCGATTTTTGCTAGATTATAGGAGAGGTATTTGTTTTTGGTGGTGTAACCTTTTAAAGAAAGTTTATTATTTTCTACCGAAAAAGTATTAGTATTCTTGTTTGGAAAAATTGTGTCGTCCAAAAGCCCTTTTTTTCTCCATATAATAGGGCAATCGGTTCCGACCGCTTGATTACCTGTACCCTCGTCTTGTAAATTGATGGAAAGCACTATTTTGTTTTCGCCATCATGTTTTTTTTCCCTTATTCCCACCCAAATTCCGAAATCATGTTTTTTCCCCATCATATCAACTATATCACATTGGATGCCCTTGAAATGGAGCAGTTTTGTGGTAGTCAAAATACTGGCTGAGTCCGTTAACCATACGGTTAAAACTTTGTCTTTTTTTTCTTGGATTTTTTCCAAGATGGTATGCCTGGTAAAAGGTGTTTCTTCACTTAGGCTTAATTCACTGCCCTGAAAATTAAGATAATGACTAAACTCTAGAGACTTTTCCGGCAGGAAATCATTGTAACTATTCCAATCGGAGCATTTTGCCTGATTAACTATATTGATATAACAGCTATTGAATTGTTTAGTGAGTATAAGATCCTTATCTGGAGATTCCGGATCGTTATAGCGCAATTTATATAGGTTTTCTTCTTTTGTGTAACTCAATGGGATTATCCACAAGGGGGTTTCATTGGCCCATTTTGGTTTTTTTTTTGCATCGTGGTCATAAATCAAATCCTTAAAATCATTATCTCCAGTTGTCGGCACTGGTTTTTTAGTTCCTACAAATACACCAAACGCTTCGCGATTATCTCCTGATTCAAATCTATAGATAAACAGAGGCTTTAGGTGATTTGCTAGTAAATAGTTTTGAATTGTCATAACTTTTCAATTTTTGCTATTATTAGAATAATATGACCTTACTATTAGGCGAATGGCGTTTGGAAAATATTTTCGTATGCAAGTAAGTTTTTCCAAATTTGGCTAAACCTTTTTAGCCGGTCGGTTTCATACTTGCTTTTACTAATTTTGTCCGTGGATATTGTTCCGTATTATTACTGTTAACGATTTATAGATTGGCGAAGCAGCGGAAATCGGAGCGAAAGTGTTCATTAACATACATAAACAAATCGAGAAATACCGTTCAATCTCCTACTGAAGAACCATTTTACAAAACTTTTGTTAGTAATTCCACGTTCTCGACTTGTCTGCATAATTGCTATAATTTTTGTGATAGTACCATACATTGTCTTTATATGTATGTTCAAAAATGGGAGTATTGATTTGACACAAGTGACTTAGGATTTTGTGTAATATCAGAGTTAAATTGATGAAGACGTTTATCGACCCTTCTCCTCACTGGATTCTCAAATATTTCTTCCTTCATTTTATGCCGATTGAGCGAGTAAATATTCATTGATGTAAGCTTGTGGGCGGTACACCAATGATGTACCTTTCTCAGCCGAGCATCTCTATATTCCTAGAATTTACCAACTACTTTCGTTTAGAAGATAATTTAATTGGAAAAGTTGCTCGGAGCTATTGATTTTTTCTTCTTTGTAACAGGCTTATTAGAATAAAATTTAGGCAATCAATAATATGGCATATTTTACTCTATCTCTTGTATTTTAACTTTGGCCGACTGTCTGAATATCAACAAACAAATTAACTCAGAATATGTGGAATGGGTATATTGTTACAGGCCGAGCGAAAATTTCAAAAATTCAAGCAAATCTAAACGACTCATGAGCTAGCACGGCCGAACATACTGACATATAAGTAAACAAGTGAGAGTAGGAGGTTGTTTAATTTGGTCGTATTTAGCTTTTAATCATATAAGATTGAAAATATAGAACTCAAACAAAAACCGTATAATAATTGCCAAAACAATAAATTAGGACTTTCGTTTAGATATGGCATGAACTTTTGCCTTTGATCGACGCATTAGTTTTTAGGCTTCACATTTTGTTATTAAAATTAGGTAGCGAGGGATTTGAACGGTTGACTTAACGGACTGAAAATCAGCGAGGCCTCTAACTTTTGATAATCTCTTCCATGATGCGCGAAAAGATCAGAAATTTAACCGGTAAAACTTTCAACTATTTGATTTTTAGTGAGTTTGGAAGGGAGTGCTAGGTTGACTCATGGATCTGGTAGAAAATGCAGTAGGAATAGGTTTCTATTTCAAGCCTTGGCAAGCCTATTCTGCATGTTCTGATATACCTAAAGATAATTCGTTTTAGAACGACCATTCAAGAATGAGGCATTGACCAAGCGATCGACCTCTGCTGTTGATATCGGCCTGTGCACTCGGGCGCGTAAGGGGAGCGGGGGCATGGTAATCTTGTTAGAATGGCTACCGCAGGCTTTTATCTGGTAAGAAGTCCTTGGGAGAAAGATTGAAATAATGCGCCAATTTATCGATATGTTTGAGATTGTATTTGGCTCGATGATTGGTGCTTTCCGCATTGCTGATAAAGGCTTTGGTCGTTCCAAGAATACTGGCTATGTCGTCTTGCAGCAAATTATTATTTATACGTAGTTCCCTTACGTAATCTATCACGTACTGTTCTATTCTGCCGATGTTATCCTGGTCCTTCATGCTCGGGACTAAGTACGGGAAGCATAAAAATTTTCAGTACACATATGTGTGTCTTTTGGTAACTTTAGTTATATTTGTTGAAGTAATTGCCCGCTTGCCGATATGTCGTTCGTCAACAAATCGGCCATCAAGTTATTCTCAATACTATGGCACTTCATCAAATCAATCAGACGTCTGTACGCAACGAGCAATACTTGCAGCTTTTCCGAAGCGGTGACGAGCGCGCACTTAATTATTTTTACAAGCGGACTTATGGTAGTCTGCTCTACGTTGGCAGGGGCCTAGTCAATGACGAGTTCCTGGTAAGCTGCGTTCTACACGAATGTTACCTGAAAGTATGGGCACACCGCGATAAGATTGAAAGCTTCCCTCATGCATACCGGTTTATACGCCTCAACCTCCGTTGGCAACTCTTGAAACAGGTCCAAAAGCCGGCATATCAGATATACCGGAAAATGACGGAAATAGATCACTTGGAACCTTTCCTGGGCGAAAAGCCAGATGTGGAAAGCTATTTCAGAGACGGCAGCGAAGGGAAAAGATGGGAAGAAATCTCGAAAGCGATCTCATTTCTGCCCAAACAGCGCCAGTTGATAGCCAGCCTTCATTTCCAGGACGGACACAGCGCGCGCGAGGTAGCAAAAAGAATAGGAGCGAATACCTTGCATGTGAGCTGCGAAATTCAAAAAGCCATGGAAGAGCTTAAGAGGATTGTAGCACCCAGTACGACTGTTCCCGTAAGGCAAGTGAAACAATTCTATCCTTACGATCATATTCTGAGTAGTGAGCAGGCTCAGGTGTTTGCGCTCAGGCAAGAGCAGAAAAAGTCCTTCGCCGATATCGCCTTAATACTAGGCTACCCGCAGACCCAGGTACAACAGCATTATATCAAAGCATACCAGCTTATCAAAAATTACTGGAAGCAAAACGGGCGCTAGGTCATGGAAAAACTTTTCACAACCAGAAAGATCCGTCTTTTGATCGATTCGGATGACATTGATCAGAAGAACAAGATTTTGGATACGCTCTACCAATGGCGTTACATCTGTTTCAAGGCTGCCAACCAGATCTATACCCATCACTATGTCCAACAGCAGCTCAGGGAAATGCTCTATCTGACCGAAGGTGTAAGGGCAAGGCTATCTGATATCAAAAAGGACGAGTATGGGATGCTG
>NZ_JAKCPW010000035.1 GCF_021440085.1 Dyadobacter sp. CY261 | reverse complement strand
ATGAGCGCTTTGAATGGCAATCTTGTCGCCAGTTTTAACAAGATGAGTAGGACCCTTGCCAGCGGTGAAAGCGGCTTGCCAAGTTTCCGAAAAGAAATTCCGATCCCGTTCAAAGGGACAGATGTCAAAAAACTGCGAAGCAGTAGGGAAGGAGCGGTATTTCATTTTTCCCTCTTCGATATCCCGTTAAAAACGTACCTTGGGAAAACAGGCCATGACAAGCGCGAAATGCTTCAAAGCTTACTAGCTGGTCAGGTCAAACTATGCACCAGCTCGCTGACACTAGACAAAGGAAAGATTTTCATGCTTGCTGTTTTTCAGATTGAACGGCAACAGCAACAGCTTGACCAGGAGGTTATCGCCGAGGCGAGCTTGTCGCTGGATTACCCGATCATGGTCTTGATCGGGGACAGGCGTTACACGATCGGAAGCAAGGACGAGTATCTCTACAAGCGGCTCGCGATCCAGGCTGCGATCCGGCGCAAAAGGAAGGCCATGGCTTTTATGAACCCAAACAGCCAAAG
>NZ_JAKCPW010000034.1 GCF_021440085.1 Dyadobacter sp. CY261 | reverse complement strand
TCCAACTTTCAGATCGTATTCCGAAGGAGAACTTTTATCGTAGGCTCGGTGAAACACTCGACATGCAGTTTTTATACCGAGACACCAGCAACCTTTATGGCAAAACAGGCAACCCATCGATCGATCCCGTTGTGTTCTTTAAGTTAATGCTGACCGGTTATTTGGATAACATCACTTCAGATCGGCGTCTGGTAGAGCACTGCTCGATGCGAATGGACATTCTTTACTTTTTAGGCTATGATATTGATGAGCAGCTGCCCTGGCATTCGACTATCAGTAGGACCAGGCAACTGTATCCAGCCACTGTTTTTGAAAGTCTATTCGACAAGGTTTTCGCTATGTGTGTTAACAAAGGAATGGTCAGTGGACATACTCAGGCCCTGGATTCCGCACCAATCAAAGCTAATGCATCAATGGAAAGTCTTGAGTTAAAAAGGCCATTTCAATCTGTCAAGAGCCACTTTGAGAATGTGATTGCTGAAAACAACAACAAACAGTCACTACCCTAACTTCGTCGGTCGGGTTGATAACTGCTCGCCCGCATCATCTCAGGCGCATGAAATCTCACCAGGAAAAACTTCGCGAAAACCCAGTTAGTGCCAGCGGCGCTTCTCACGAAAAAGCACAGCTGTTTAGTAATAAGACACATTACAACCCCCACGACCCAGATGCACGTATTTCGGTAAAGCCTGGCAAAGCAAGAAAGCTCAACTATCATTGCAGTATGGCAGTCGATACAGGCCAGGGGGTAATCAGCCATATACAGGCAGACTTTGCAGATGGAAGAGATAGTCAGTATTTGCCAGCGATGACTGAAAAGGTCGAAAGCCGACTAAAGGAGAATGAACTGCGAATTACAGAGCTGCTAGCAGATGGTGGTTATTCCAACGGTTACAATTACGAATTCTTAGAATTACGGAATATCACACCATGGATACCTGTTTTTGGCAAGTATAAACCGGAAAGGGAATGGGTTACCTACAACCGGAAAGAAGATGTCTTCATTTGCACCATGAATAAGAGAATTCCATTTAAAGGCTTTGACCGGACTTCCGATGGACAGCCCATAAAGAATTACCGAGCGTCTAAAAAGGATTGCATTCCCTGCATTCTCAAAGATTCCTGTACCCCCAAGTCCCCATTTAAAAGAATATTCACGACAACTTATGAGGACTATTACCATAGAGCTCATGAAAGGCAACACACCAGGCAAGGCAAACAAATGAAACGATTGCGACAGAGTACAATAGAGCCGGTCTTTGGAAGCCTGGTCCATCACTACGGATTAAGTAAAATCAACGTCATAGGAAAGATCGCGGCCCACAAGGTGATGCTGATGTCAGCCATATGCTTTAATCTTAAAAAGTACCTCAAAACATTTAATAGGAAATTGGTGCAGAGTGCAGCAAAAGAGGCCATAGAACACTGTAATGCTACGTTTGTGATGCCTTCTAATCGCTTTGAGTTGACTTCATAAAAATCCTCGGAAAGAACCTATTGAAATTCACTCACCAGAAATCTCCTGCTAGTTGTGCAACGGCCACGAACCGTTTATTGAAACTTTGAGAAGTAAGTATCCGATCATTGAGATAAATCCCGTATGAACTTGGACTTGAATGACGCTTCGAAACAAATATATTTGTCTGACAAAACGTCCGAAAATTGCGGCTGATTTGGATACATAAGCGAGGTTTACAGTCTGACAATCGTATGTTTTGTGAGAATTGTACGCTCAGAGGCTTTCACAGCCCTAACAATCGTTTTAAGCGGTCGTAAAATCCGGTGTAAGCAAAAGTGAATCTTTTATAAAGAATGTTGTCGCTTATGAAGCCTGCTCCCATAGGAGTAAATGGGGTAGCGGTTACGCTTCTTGAAGATATTCAGGATCGGTACCGGCGGGGCCCTATATTCCATCTTTAGCCACGCCAATTGCTTTCAAACAAATCACATATTCATACCTTTTCTATGTTTAAAAACTATTTGAAAATTTCGTGGCGGAACGTTGCGAACAATAAGTTGTACAGCTCGATCAACTTGATTGGGCTGGCGGTTGGGATGTGTGTCTGCTTTTTTGGTGCGATGTATGTGCTTTTCGAGCTCAGTTATGACAGCGGTCACAAAAAAGCAGACAAAATCTACCGGCTTGTAACGGATGTAAAAACGGAGTCAGGTGTCGACTACAGAAGTACGTTGGGCGGAATGGCTTCTGTCATACAACGGTCCATTCCTGAAGTGAAAAATACGACAAGAATCTTTCCTGACTATTTAATCATACAAAGGGATAAAAATTTATATGGGGAGGAAAAGATTGCTTATGCAGACCCTTCCGTTTTTTCTGTTTTTACAATTCCGCTGCTGAGTGGCGACCCGGCAAAAGTATTGGAATCTCCGTCGAGCATTGTCATATCTGAAACGGCGGCACATAAATACTTTGGTAAAGATCCTGCTATTGGTAAAATCTTGCTTTTGAATGGAAGGGATACAGTGCATGTTACTGGCGTTATGAGGGATATGCCTGTAAACACACATTTTCGCACAGATTATCTGCTTCCAGTAACAAAGCTTGGTAAGGAGTGGGACAGCAACTGGAAACGTTTCTTCTTTTACACCTACCTTGAACTCAATCAAAATCCGGATATTGAAGCATTAAATAACAAAATCACAAAGCTTGTAAAAGCCCATACCGACCAGACGCGTTCAACTTATCAGCTTTTTTTAGAACCTCTAAGAAGCGTTTACCTGGATGGCAAACCCAGAGGTACAAGGACTGGAACTTCGTCCTCAGGAAGCAGACAGAATGTTTATATAATCTCGGCGATATGCTTGTTGGTACTTTTTGTCTCGTGTTTCAATTTTGTAAATCTGACCACAGCTTATTCCGCTCGAAGATTGAAGGAGGTTGGTGTTAGGAAGGTGCTGGGGGGTAATCGAAAACAACTTGTCCTTCAATTCTTACTTGATTCGATTTTAATGAGTGGCCTTGCTTCATTTTTGGCCATCATACTAATCTTATCCCTGGCACCGGCATTCAACGCATTGACCGGGAAAACGATCATTGACAGTCGGATTCACCTCCTCCAGCCGCTCACAGCCATTTTGCCGTGTGCTTTGATTATTGGAATAATAGCTGGAATCTATCCCGCTTTTTTTCTATCCAGAGCCCGGATGGTAAATAGTTTGAAAGGTGTACTCTCTACATTTACCCGTGAGTTAAGTCTTAATAAAGTCCTTATTGTCGCTCAATTTTCGGTAGCTGTTGCTTTGATCGTTGCTACCGCTGTTATCCACCAGCAGCTCAATTTCATGAGAAATCATGAGCCTGGCTTTAAAAAGGATCAGAAGCTTGTTGTGGATTTTCAGTTTGAGGGACAGGTCCCGAAGAAATCGGCCCTTTTAAAGCATGTTTTGGGTGGCCTGGCTGGTGCAGGGGCAGTCAGCATGTCTTCCAGCATACCGGGCAGGGCAAATCATACCTACCCGACCTTGTTAGAGAATAGCGGGTCTGAACTGCAGGAGCTACAAGCTGATGCCTATTTTATAGACCATGATTTTCTTAAACATTATCAGATTCAAATGGCCGCAGGCAGACCTTTCAGTCAGGGGCTGGCTTCTGACTCGACAGAGGCCATGTTGATCAATGAATCTGCGTGTAGGATACTTGGCTTTAAAAGCCCGGAAATGGCCATAGGGAAAAAATTCCAGCAGTTAAGCCGTCATGGTACGATTGTCGGAGTCACGAAAGATTTTCATTATCACTCCTTTCAGGAAACGGTCCGGCCACTGACGTTCCGTATCTCCCCGGGTCTATTCACATTTGTCAGCATCACTTTGCCCAATCCGTCGGTAGGAGAAAGCGTTGCCAAGCTAAAAAGTCAGTGGAATACAATCATCCCAGATATTCCTTTCAGCTATTTCTTTGCCGATGAAGCTTATAATGCGCAATATGATGCCGAAGCCAAGTTCGGGGCGTTTTTTGCGTTGCTGACCGGCATCGCGGTCTTCCTGTCGTGTCTGGGGTTGATAGGAATTTCTACACTTAATATCAGTCAGAGAACAGCTGAAATTGGAATACGCAAAGTTTTGGGCGCGACGGTAAGCGAGATACTTGAATTGTTGACGAAAGACCTTTTCAGGCAGATTTCTGTCGCGCTGGTAATTGCGATTCCCTGTTCCTGGTATGTGATGGACCGCTGGCTTCAATCTTACGCGTACCAAACAAAATTAAGTCCCTGGCTTTTCGTTGCTTCCGGGGCCTTCACTTTCATGGTTGGATTATTGACGATCAGTTTTCAGACGATCAGAGCTGCGTTGATGGCTCCCGTCACCGCGATAAAGAGTGAATGAAGCATTTTCCAGGTTTCATAGGCTTGGACGGCGAGTGCCAGCTTTAAATATGTTCGGTTTTTTGTCTCTTAAAACGTCCCAAATTCCCGCCTCTCCTACTTGCTCCCTGTAACTGACGTGTGGAGAAGCATATCAGTCTTAGACCGCCATCTCACAAATCAACGTCTCATTCCTGCGTAACGTGCTGACTTGTTGAGACAGTTATTTTAGTTGCGAGGATATTCTAAATATTTCTTAAAATAACCAGCCTTGGTTGTGTAACCGAGTTTTTCGTAAAATCCTTTTGTACCAAACCTCGCCAGTGAAATCGGGCGATTCCCTTTTTCTAAACTCACTTGTTCAAATCGGTCCATTAATAGTGATCCCATTCTCGTTGACCTGCACTCAGCGTCAACTACGATTTCATGTACATCGGCGACCAGCCCGCTAGCATAAATTGCATGATGGAAGTATCCGGAGGCATAGCCAACAACCAATTCGCCTTTGGCGGCCACAAGTAAAGAATGCTGTTCATTATCCAAGAGCAGTAGCGTTGGTGGTGACTTATGGTTCCGATATACTCACCGTCTCGCTCAGTTGCTGCGCTAAACGGATAACTTGCGCAAGATCGCCCTTTGCCGTTATTCTGATAGTGATTTTACTTTCCATGTTATTCTAATCAAAAGTTTAGGTTCACTTGGACCTCCCGAGCCACGTACCTATTGTCTGTAGGAAGATTTCTTGCTGGTCAATGAATAAGGTTTGTCAGTAGTTCTAGAAGTACTTAACATGCTCAGCTCCAATTATGCGTGCAAGGTCAGATATTTGTTCATGAGAACACAGCCCATCCTGTTTTCCATACATTGCATATACGGGAATTGCCCTTTTTTGTGAAAACCTCAGGTGTGATTTCTCAATTAAAGCTCGCTCTGAATTCCAGGGGGGAAACGTTGGTCTTCGATTTAAACAACTTACTAAAAGACTGCGGATGCTCAAAACCGAGCTGGTAGGCGATTTCCCCGACTGTCAGATCACTGAATGTCAGCACTTCCTTTGCTTTTTCGATAAGCTTGTTGTGGATGTGCTGTTGCGTATTCTGGCCGGTCAGTGCGCGGAGCATGTCGCCCAGATAGCGGGGCGAAACGTTTAATTCGTCCGAAAGATACTGAACGCTCGGCAGCCCTTTGAGCAGGGCGGTTTCGTCGTCGAAATAATTATTCAGCAACTGGTCCAGCTTTTCCAGCAATGCATTGTGGATCGGTTTGCGGGTAATGAACTGGCGTTTGTAAAACCGCTGACTGTAATTCAGCATCAGCTCCAACTGCGAAATCAGCACATCCTGGCTCAGGTCGTCGATAGCAGTTTCGAGCTCGTCGCCGATGTTTCCGGCAATGCCTTCGATGATCAACTTTTCTTTGTCCGACAAATGTAGCGACTCGGTTACCGAGTAGGAGAAAAAGCCGTAATGCTTGATTTTGGCGTCTAGTGAGTAGTTTCTCAGAAAATCAGGGTGGACCAGCAAGGTAAACCCGCGGGTCGTTTCGGCCACCTGAATGCCCGTCAGCGGCTGACCTGGCGAGGAAAAAAACATCCCACCTACCTGAAAATCGTAGGTGGTTTGCCCGTACCGCATCCGGCAGCCCGCCGATTCGTTGTAGGTGATGTTATAAAAATCCATGGCAAAAGTATCGGCCAGCATTTCGGCGGTGATCCGCACCTTATCGAAATCGAGCAAGCTGATCAGCGGGTGCAAAGGTTGCGGCAGGCCGAATGCACGCTGCATTTCGGCAATGGAGCGGTAAACGCGCGGTTTGAGATGTTCCCTTTTCATACTCACATAATGGGCTGCCGGCGCAAATCGTTCCAGCTTGCGCCGGCAGACCTTTGATTTTAAACAGCGGCTAACAATCGTTTGATCCCGTCCCGAAAAGCCTCGTCGCCCTTAGCCAGGCGCAGCGCATACCATTCTTTGGCATCGTCGCCACAGACGTATCTTAATGTGTCGGTACCATCGGTAGCCGCGCCGTACACCACTTCTGCGATTTGTTCGGATGTCGTCGCGGCTTTGTCGGGTGCCAGCATCGCCAAGAATTTGTTCGTCAATGCTTCATAAGCCGGGTGCGTAGCAAACACCGACTTCGCACCGATTTCCGTCGCCACCAATCCGGGTTCAATGGTTTTAATCCCAATTCCAAATTCATTCAGCTCATAAGACAAGCTTTCCGCCCAGCCTTCCAGCGCAAATTTACTGGCATCGTACATCGAGCTTACTGGGAAAGCCATCAGCCCTGCCGATGAGCCGGTAGTGATAAAAAGTCCCGCTTTTCGCTCACGGAAATAGGGAATAAAGGCCTGTGTCACCCGCACGACACCAAAGAAATTGGTGTCCATTTGCTGCACCAGCTGATCGTCGGTCATCGCTTCTAATGCGCCGAACAATCCATAACCCGCATTGTTGAATACCACATCAATATCGCCCAAAGCCAGCGCCTGCTGCGTGGTTTCGCGGATTTGCGCCGGGTTGGTCACGTCGAGGCGCAGCACCGTTACATTATCCAGCGCATTGAGTTCTGTTTCATTTTCAGGGTTGCGCATGGTCGCGATCACCTTCCAGCCTTTGGCCGCAAACAATTTGGCCGTAGCCCTTCCGATACCTGTTGAAGCACCAGTAATAAAAATCGTCTTTGTCATTTGTCTCACTTGTTATTTTCGGAAGACAAATTTCCGCAGCGCGCGACTGGCGCTTGGAGCGGATGTGGAGATTGTTGTAGCCAAAATGGTTCGCTATCCTTTACTTCTCGCTAGCCGGTGCCAGCTCTTTTTGCGTATCTTCACCCAATGCCGTCCTGAGCGGCGCGGGCTGAAGTCGACCCTATCAATGATGGCCTAACACGTAATATTGACGCTGTCTCTTACGTAAACAACTCAACCACTATGGACTAAGTCCACAGTGGTTGAGTTGTTGCTTGTCCACATATATGCGACCGTTTGTAGTGGCGCTTTGAGCAAGAGATAAATTACAGTTTAAGGTGTGCTATCTCACTTTAGAATGAACAATAAAATGCCCCAAGTTACGTATGACCGCCAATATGTTGCAAATTGTTGGGTTGAAATATTGGTAATAGGCACTTCGCCGGAATACAACAATTCCCGTGGAATGATGCGTTGACCACACAAGCGACTGACAATTTGCGGATGGATCGGCACGTCAACAGGTTGGCAGAAGCAATTTTACTGTTAAGACCAATCTCGAAATACGCGTTTGAGATAGATCCTACATCTCGATTTGCGCGAGGTGCGGTTAAAAGCGCCTTCATCCACCTGGCTAATAGGTATACTTAATTAGTCCCGGTGTCATTGAGCAGAGGATTGGGTTGTGCACCTTGGTTTCCTGAGTGGCTAATCTTCCTTTTGTGTCGTATGTCTTTTCTATCATGGCCAGCAATTCTGTTGAGTTGAGCAGATACTCGCCGATTCGTCTGCGGTTCCCTGAAAACTTGTGCTCAAAAATCCTGATAACATTGTCTTTCTCATCATACCACGTTTCCAGATTCACAACATCATTCTTGTATCCGTATTTCACCCGGCGATAAAATTTATCGTGATCGTCCATCCATTTCTGGCCGACTTTTTTGCCATCTTCATATTCATACTCCACCGCTCCCGTGAAAACTTTTTCTTCTAGCTGCCGGTTAAAATAAGTTTTTTCAAGTTTGAGCAAACCATCCTGATACTCAAATTCCGATTCATAATAAGCAACCCAACCTGGCAATGCCCCATGCCTGCCGTATTGAACTTTACGCGTCATCAGGCCATTACCCTCAAAAAAATAATCGGTATAGGATTGCATCTCCATTATTCCCGTAGCGGTCCTGCTAAAACTCTCTACTTTACTCAATTTGCCCTCTGCTGTGTAAGTGTAGCGCTCTTCATAACTTGGATCCTTACATTCAGCGTCATCGCAAAAAGCCTTTTTGAGCATTGGCGCCTCGTCCTCATAAGCAACGAAATCCGGCTCAATCCCAAAATCAGAGGGTTCACTTGACTGGCATCCTAACCAAAGCGGCCCAAGGAGCATAAGACGTAATATTTTTCTCATAATGTCAGATTTATCTTTGATTGTAAGACACTTACAACACATCAAAAGGTTGGAAAACAAAAACACAGATGTCGCCGATACCGGTTAACAGGATCCTCACTGATCGATTTCATCTGGAAGCCATTTACATAAATTTATAGCTTCCAGATGAAGCAGGCTTTGGGTTCCCTTTATCAGTAGGCCCTGATAGTAAAATTAGTTTCCAACGGCTGCCCCTCAAATCTTGTCATCATAGGTATGTTCCAATGATCACCCTTAACAAAAAAGCGCTATGACTACCCGAACACTTGCATTGCTCTTTGCTTTTTCGTTTGCGATATCGCTATCCGGATGCACGGATGAAGAGAGTGCAGGCGGCGTGATCTGCACGGAAGAATTTAGATACGCATTATTACACGTACCTGGTGTCCCCCTGGCCGATTCGTACACAGTCCGGCTATCAAACTCGGACACCATCCGCAATCTGGGCAATTCGGATCTGAGGTCTGACAATTACATTGTCCTCGATGACAACTACCAGCCGAAGCTAGAAAACCAACAAGATACTTTCCGGTTTATCGGCAAACGCGGCGGCGAGGTAGTCGTTCGGGAGGATTACGTCTTCAAAGCCGATCGGTGTCACATCACCAAATTAAGTGGTAAGGACACGCTTTGACTTTTGGCGGTGATAAAAATCAGATCACCATGACAGAGCGCGTCGACAATTTCGCAGCGGTACCTTCTCGATCGGTGATAATGCCAAAGAAGGCAAACGCCTAAAGTTCATGACAATTTGGTAACCAGGGCCGACCAGGTCAAGCAGCTTTCTACTGACCACCCGGCAGATGGAAAAGCACTCTGCTTCCTTGGTAAACTCGTCGAAGAACATCATCACGTTCTCCTGAAGGGTCTTGTGTATCTGGCTGTTGAAAATCGGCAATCCTAGACCCTGATAATCCATTCCTGTGAGCTGGATCTCTGCGGTGCTTGAACCGCAGCCATCGACAAACTGGCGCGGCCCATAAAAGCTTTTTCTGAGACCAAGAGAAAAGAGTGCTGCCTTGTGTTTTCCTTGAATTAATGTTATGCGCCATGCACTTATCCAGTTTTAGATCAATTGAACCAGTTGTTTTGCTCTTACATTTCAGGGTCAGACTACTGAAAACCGCCAATTTCGGTCCAAACGAATAAGAAAAGAGAGCTCAACCCCAGTCATGGCCACAGCGGGCAAAAGGAATCGGAATAAGAAAGCGGGTGCAGCCGCGGTTATGCCGAACACTTTTGCTGGACCCACAAAAAATCTTCCCCGGCCAGGATTTCAAAAACAGTATTTAATTCTTGCCCAGCACGCATTGACCATCGACCAATCAGCATGCGGCGGTATAGGGATCGCCGAATACGGCCGAGCAACTGCGGATTACCGCAGTTGCTCGGCAAATCTACAATCGGGCAAGACTGGTATACTAAATTCGCAGAAGTGGGCTTCAGCGCCGAATTTGGGACATTTCACTCCAACCCAACGTTTACCACGATGTACAACGAGCCCTATGATTTTTTCATGCTCAGGCGGGCTGCCATGCCCACCTGCGCGCTAGCAAGCCTGCATCAGCAGTGCGGCGACGATTTTCAAAAGTGGGAAGTGGCGCTACTTGAATTTTATCAAACTGAGCCCTTTCGCCAAGCCATCTATCTTGCTTCTCCCTCTCTTTCGGCGGCCATGAATGCCTACGATAAACAAGCCCCAGAAAAATTCAGGCGCAAAGTACTTTTCTCGCTTTACAAGTATTTGATCAGAATGAGCACGCGGGCGACCCCGTTTGGATTGTTCTCTGTAACCGGCACTGGTCTTCTCGCTGAGCGCAGCAAACTGAGCGGGCTTGCCATCAATAAAGTAAAAAAGACAATCAGGTTACAAATGACTGCACTGGTCTATATCGCCAGTTTTCTGGAAAAGCAGCAGATGTCCACACGGCAGACCCGGTATGTGGCCAATAGTAGTTTATACCCCACTCCGACAGGATACCGGTATATAGAAACCAAAACGAACGGCCAGACCTTAGAGCATGTCATTTCAGAGGTCGAGCGTTTCGATGAACTTGCTTTGCTTTTGGAGGCCGCAGGAACGCCGCAAACGAAAATCGAACTGGCAGACCGACTACGCGAAAAATTTTCACCTGATCAATCCATCCAGTTGATACAGGATATGATAGACTTGGGCCTTCTGCTCAACGAGGTCTCACCCAATGCGACCGGTCCTGATTTCGAAGACCGCCTCAAAGAGGATCTTGACCGGTACCGCGCAAAATCCAGAGAAGCCCAGAAGCTCCACAAGCTGATCTGCGAGCTTCACGGTCGAGATTCCGCGTCCTGCCTGCAAAATACGGCTAGAGAACTGACCAACATCATTCCTGCGCTATCGGGGCAGCAGTTGTTCCGCGCCCAGCTAAGCCTGCTGGCAAGTGGAATCACGCTTAGCAAAAAAGTCGTCGCCAAACTAGCTGATGATTTTGCAGCGGTGAAGGGACTTTTGCGAAGTAACCAGCAATCGAGCCCATTAACGGTCTTGAAACAAAAATTCCGGGCGCATTATGGCGACCGGCTACTGCCCCTTTCCGAGCTGCTGGAAAGTGAAATGGGAATGGAATACGCCGGACTTGCTGTGCAGGCGGGCAAACCGCCTACCTTGCTCGCGCATTTGGAATTTACGCACAGCGAATACACCAGTTCCGGACTGCAAACAGCCGCCAGCCGCATCAAACAGCAAGTACTGGACCGAGCGCTATCACGCCAGTTATACGAGGTCGAGATTTTGGAAAGCGATCTAAAGACGCTCGCCGGGCAGCCTGCCGAGCAGGCTGGATTTTACTGGCTGGGCGAGATGCTTTCCAGTTCGGCAAAAAACATTGACGGCGGCTACCTCCGGTTCTATCTGAAGGCCGCCGGTGGTCAGTCTGGTCTTGAGCTAATGGCTCGCTTCGCGCAAGACGATCCGCTGTTGGCATCCCGTCTATCTGATGCAGCCAGAGAGCTCGCAGAGATCGATAAGGACAATATCCATGCCGAGATTGCCCACATTCCGGACGCGAAAACAGCGGCCGTTCTCAGCAGGCCCCATCTCTGGCCCTATGAAATCCCTTACCTTTCCTATTCGGTGATGCCTAAATCCAGGCAAATTACTGTCAGCGATATTCTGGTTTCAATCTCAGAGGATGACTGCTTTATCCTGACAAGCAAAAGTCTGATAAAAAGGATCATCCCACACAATACCACCGCCCACAATTATGGGCTTGGACTTCCGGTTTATCAATTTTTATCAGATGTGGCCAATCAGCAAAGCCAGTTGATGGCCTGGAATTGGGAGCGCCTGGAAAGCTTTTCGTTTCTCCCGCGTGTCTTATTCCGGCAATTGATATTGAGCCCTGCCCGGTGGAACCTTTCGGGCGAAAACCGTCAAATGATCCTTGATATGATTGAGCTAGATGAGCACTGGCAGCAGCTGCAAGATCATTTAAGAATTCCAAGGCTAATCCAGATATGCGAGGGTGACAATTTGCTTTTGATCGATTTCAACAGCCGCTTCTCCCGGATGCTCTTCAAAGCAGAACTGCAAAAGTCCGACCGTCTGCAAATTCAGGAATACTTACAATCCAATACCTATCAGCCTGTAACAGATAAAAGAGAGCTATTTGCCCACGAATTGGTAGTGGCCTTTAAACCATCCGCTACCCAAGCGCCTGTCCGCCCGCCGGTTCCCAGGAATGAGCAGCGAATGTTTCATCTGGGAAGCGAGTGGCTTTATCTGAAAATCTTCCTTTCCGTCGTTAAAGCCGACCAGCTCTTGACTACAACGCTGGCCGGGATTTGCCAACAGCTTACAGACGAAGGGTATGTGAGCAAGTGGTTTTATGTCCGGTATTTTGATCCGTCTTATCACCTGAGAATCCGCCTCCGATTGGCTACGAAGCAGCGCTGGCATCTGGTGTTGGCCCGGCTCCGGACCGCACTTGAAAACACTGCTTGCCAGGGCGCCATTGAGAAAATACAAACTGATACTTATGAAAGGGAGCTTGAACGGTATCATAGCCTGAGCTTTGAGATGGTAGAATCGATCTTTTACAAGGACTCGCTAGCGAGCGTTAAGGTCATTTCCTTATTGGGACATGAATGCGATGACCAGGGCCGATGGCTTGCCGCTCTATACGCGGTGGACGCGATGCTCAATGATTTCGGCCTGAGCATAAATGAAAGAGCAGATTTCGCCAAAACAAGCTATCAACGCTTTTTGTCCGAATTCGCCCAGAACCAGGCGCTCACCCGGCAGCTAGACAGCAAGTACAGGAAGCACCGGGTGCAAATCCAACAAACACTTGCACTTCGGGCGCTATTACCAATGACGCTTGAAAGCTGCTTTAAAGAGAGATCTGCGCAGATCCAGTCGATGCGGATAGAGGCAATCTCAACAGCAGAAATTTCTAGCTATGTTCACATGTGCCTCAACCGGATTCTTGAAAGTAACCATCGAAAACAGGAAATGATCTTGTTTCACTTTTTAAGTAAATACTACAAATCCGCTACCAAACTTTTGCACAAATTCACTAATTAATTGAATATCAAAATTAAAATAAATAATTCGCTTTCAATCTTGACCCGCATTTACTATTTTGTAACCAATTGTTTAGTTAAATAGACAACCAAGCTTCTCCTCGCCCAATCGCTAAGAATCTAAATGAAAATTCTACGAAATGGACACCAATTTATTTTCCGCAATCTCCTGTCTTATCATCGATGACGAGCAGGCCGCCCACATTTCACTGAACCGGCTGATTGAGACGGTTCCCTGGCTTGAATTGAAAGGTCACTGTAACAGTGGCGTAGAAGCAATCGAGGTGATCGCAACGATCAAGCCTCAACTCATTTTTTTAGATATCGAAATGCCAGGCCTCAACGGATTGGATTTGATTGGGATGCTTGCTGCGCCCAGGCCACAAATCATACTAACCACAGCCTTCCGTGACTACGCATTCGAAGGTTTTGAAAATGATGTGGATGCTTTTCTTTTAAAGCCAATCAAAACTGCACGCTTCTACCGGTCTGTCATCAAAGCAAGGGAAAACATACGCGTAAAACATTTACAGTCTATCGCAGGACATGCGCATCAATCGTCAGGCTCAACCTGTGGTGTCACTACTAATGAAAAAAAGCCAAGCCAGGCCGACATCGACCCAGATGATTCGATCTGGATTTATTCAGGAAAAAAGTTCCATCACCTCAAATTAAGTGAGCTGTATGCGATTGAAGGTCTGAAAGACTATGTAAAGGTCTACTACTCGGGAGGCAAAATCCTTGTGAAAGGCAACATTGGATCCATCGAACGCAAACTACCACAATCACAATTTTTCCGGATTCACCGCTCGTATATTGTTAACCGGTCGGCGATCCGGGTTATTGAAGGCAACATGGTACGAATGCCCGACGGTTCTGATTTTGCGATCCCTAGCTACAAGGGCCGTGAAAATATCATCAACCAACTGCTAGCCCGCCAGCGAAGGATATGAAAGACGAAACGAATAGTGGGGCTTTCTCCCGGCTGTTGATGCCGGGCGAGCCACGCATGCGCGCCGCAAGCCACATGATCTTCTGGGGGACATTCATCGGCTATCACATGATTTTTTTCTTCCCGATTCTGCCAGAACGTGTATATGACGCTGATACAAGGCTTGCCTATTTGCTTTATTACGCAAGATTCATCCCGATCTACTATGGCGCGTTGCTCCTTGCAGGGCTAAGTGGTAAACCTTTACAGACATGGTTCAGTCCACTGATCACGCTATTGGCATGTATTTTAGTGACACACCTTGTAACAAAGCCGCTGTATCACTTTTACGAGAGCCATATAGGGCTTGAGAACCTGCCGAGGAACTTCCAGCTTATTGGCAAATACTACCTTAGAGGTTGGCTTCCGGCAGCTAGTAGAGACTGGTACGTGTTTGTTTTTGATCTGATGGACATGCAGCTGCTGGCCTTGCCCATAGGGCTCAAATGGATAAGGCGCGGTGCACTGGGTGATCTCAGGCGGGCTGCGCTGGAAAAAGACCAAGTTGAAAAAGAGCTCAAAGAGCTCAGGGCGCAGTTGGCACCGCACTTTATTTTAAACGTGCTTAATGCGGCCAGTGTCGAGGTTGATCCCTTTTCGAAGAAAGCCTCCGAATATCTGATCGATGCGGCGGACATGATTCGTTTTGCTCTTTACGATACCCGTTCTGAATTCATTGAGCTCAATAGAGAGCTTGATTTCATATCGCGGTATCTAAAATTGGAAACAATGAGATCTAGCCAGCGAAGCAGAATTGATTTTGAATCTACTGGTCAAACAGCAACTGCCAAGCGCGTGCCCACACTACTGCTCACCACCTTGATTGAAAACGCCCTTAAACATGGCGTTCATTCCACCCACGAGCCCTCATACGTAAAAATCAATTGCCATATTGATCCAGATACGGTCACCATTCAGGTTTTTAACAGTAAACCGCTACCCGAACAATCTCAACGTAGAAAGTCAATTCAAAGCGGTTTAGGCCTTAGAAACCTGAGGCGCAGGCTTGAAGGTCACTTCCCCGACAAATACAGGCTTCTGGTTACAGAAAGACCGGAGAGTTTTCTGGTTTATTTACAAATTCCACTAGAACCCTGACCCCGTATACAAACTTTCGGGACTGGTATACTAAATTTCCGATTGCAAGAAGAATGCAGGTGATTTGGGGCGGTTCATTGTCTAACACAAATCAAAATTCAGATGCAAACTCAAAAGACAAGTTCGTCTCCCGTTCTCAAAAAACGGGAAATAGCCAGCCTAGCACTGCTGGGGCCTGTATCAAACCAATATGAAAAGCAGGACACGATTACCACCAGCGGAACTACTTGCGGTTTCCGCAGGCGCCAGCGCTGACAAGGCACCTATTTTAAGCACCTATTTTAACAAGCTAGTCGCCATTCGGCTGGCTTGTTCGTTGCCTTCCTCGAAGGAAATCGGCCACTGATAACGGGCACTCCTACCCCGTCTGCTATACAGTTTCCCTTGATTAGTCTATTTAATTTGTCTTGTTAGCCCTTTAAAAAGACTTTTACACCTCCACCCTCCCACAGCCCAAGTGCTCAGACTGCTGCTTTATCGGTATAGGACGTAGATCAATCTGGTGGATGTAAATGGATGAAAAATATGCCCTTCGGTGGATTGATCTTGTGGTCACCACGATTTTGGACCCTGCCAAAACGAACATTTCAAACATCGGTTCACATGAGCTGGAAAGCTTCGGTTCGCTGATGCAGCAGGAAATCACTCAGAACAAGACACTTCTTTCAGAAGCTGCCTTCCGAATTTTCAGCAAACGCAAAATTCAGCGGATGGTTGGCCAATACCACCGCTCGCTTTTCCTGCTTCTCGAAACCGCTTTTGAGCGCCATCCGCAGATAGCGGCTACCAGCGAAAAGGCCACAAGCCTAGGAAAAACGGCAATTGAGGCAATTAATGAGCTGCTTGATTTTATCGAACATCGTTTTGGAGAATACATTGACCTGGACAGTTGGGTGCCCTCGGCTCACCTTGCCAGTGTCAAAGACAGTATTGGGGAAAGATTGAAAAAACTCACGCCATGGCTCGACGCTGCGACAGCGGGCACGCCTCTGGCAGCAATGATATTTGGCGCCTTTAGCACGCTTACAGACCAAGAAGATCAAAAGAAACGGCGGGCCACGTTTAGAGAAGTGCTATACAAGAAAGAGCTGATCGATCAGATCGAAAAGCTGGCAAGCTCCCTGCCGCAAGGTGAGCAGAGTTGCCAACAGCTCACTCAAATGCTGGTATTCATGAATTTTAACAGCCGCACCTTTGTCGATTATTACACCAGCGGCATAGCTGCACGCATCCGGCAGATGCAGTCTGCTGCCCAAAAAAGGGGAGAGCTGCTTCTGGCCCAAAAGGATTTTAATCAACTGCACCACCAGTCCGAACTCTGCCTTCACACTGGCTACACAGATGTCAGAACGGCAATTGGACGCTGGTTTGATGCAGAGCTGCAATACTTGGAAAAACAGCGGCAGTGGGAAGCCGCCGAACCCTCTGGCGCAATCCCAGACGTCGCCTCGGATCAGGCAAAGATCCTTTGCTTTCTTTCGATCGACCAGATTGCGCTGGTGCTTAGGGCTCTCGATTCGCTACGTATCATTCAGGCAAGGTCAATGAACAGTGTTTTCCAGCAAATTGTCCCACACCTTTCCACACCACGCAAAAAAGATATATCCTGGGAAAGCATGCGGGCAAAAGCCTACCAGTTCGAAGAATCCGATAAGCAGCGCGTGCTTGAGATGCTCGATTTGCTCACCCGCTGGATCTCCGAGCATGATACGCACTGAGGATCTGTGATAAGGGAAAATGATCTGATCGGCTATTTGTCACAGGCTTACCAGCAGGACGATGCTCTCTGGCAGCTACTTGGCAGTATGCCCGTTAGTAAAACCCTAAGGCCCGGGCAGATGGTTTTTAAAGACAGCCACCAGCCAGAAGCCCTCTTTGTTCACCAGGGCATTCTCAAAGGCTTATACTATGACGATAAAGGCCGCGAGCACGTAACAAGGTTCTGGAAGGAAAGGCAGGTTATCTTACTGACAGGTGCGCAGCAGCCCAACATCGCAACCGCTGACCATTTGCAAGCCCTGGAACCCTCATCGCTTTCAGCCATCAACTATGCAAGTGCGACCGCCCTCAAACTTGCCCCGGGCCAAGTAGCACGGTTTGCCGCCAAGATCCTTCTTACAGACCGCAACATGGCCGAATTGAAGTCTCATTTATGCGCATTACCTGCGCGCGAGGCTTACAAAAAATTCAAAAAATTTCTCCCTGAAGACCGCGTCCACCTGCGTGACATTGCCAGCTTCCTTGGCATTACCCCACAGACAATCAGCGAAATAAGAAAAAGCACAAAATAATCATGCTGCCATAACAAAGAATTCAAACTCCGACTTCATATTCCCGAAGCCCAAAGAAATCTTTCGGGGCTAATTTTCGAAAGCAATCCGGAGCGACCGGTTAATAATGCGACCTGACTTTTCCACCGGCATCATGACTAGACAAACAGCCCTGACCACTATCACAGCTTTGCTGATCGTACTTTTTAGCTACACGGCAATTTCAAAATTAGTCGCTTTCCGGGTTTTTAACTCGCAGCTCGCCCTGCAGCCTTTCCCTGCATGGACCATCTGGCCTCTGACGCTTCTGATCCCCATCAGTGAGATGGCTGTGACGGCACTTCTGCTGGTTAAATCAACCCGGCTTAGCGGCCTTTACGCATCAGCCATCTTGATGGTTGGCTTTACCGCTTATATGGGTCTTGTCGTCGCAGACTTCTTTGGAAAAACGCCTTGTAGCTGCGGCGGCGTCTTGCAGCAGATGGGCTTTCAGGCCCATTTGATCTTTAATTTATTCTTTCTGACCATCTCGTTGATTGGTATATATATCATCCACCAAATGAAAGGAGGCCTGCTTTCAAAACTCTAAGATAATCGGTCGTGCTCCCAGGGAGAATTGCCGACCGGGCCGCAGGTACCCGCCCTTCCCTGCAAAAACATCTCAATTTCAAACACTAAACAATTACTGTGATGAAAACCAAAAGTAAATTAAGTGTCCTTCCGCTGGCCGCCCTGCTACTTGGTGGCAGCCTTGCTTTGGCAGCAAACTTCCCAGGCAAACAAGCTCAAAGGTGGACACGCACCGGTGGGTCTACCAGTGAGAATTGGCAGCAAGGACAGGTTTCAGGTTGTGTTACCACATCGGGCATTTGTCAGGCCGACTTTCCTGAGAACTACGACCCCAACGAGCACAGCGCCGAAGACAATCAGAGCGCAGCAACGGTGGTCTCAAACGGCTATGTCCCCTGATTAAAGCTTGGACGGGTGGCAATGCCACCCGTCCAAACAGCTCACTACCTCTTGCTGTTGGCAGGAACTGATAAAGTATAGCTCCATATCCTTGAAAAAATCTACGATGCACGCCGTAGTAAGCCGGTCTGGATCCAACGGTTTGGGCACGTAGCGCTGCACAAGTCTAGTTTTCGTCGTTATATCTATCCTTTATCTCTCAATGACCAAAACAACTCCTGTGCATTTTCAATCGCTTTGCTTCCCGTCCATCCCCCAGAACGTTCCCGCCAATGCATGCAACTTCTCATTCATAA
>NZ_JAKCPW010000033.1 GCF_021440085.1 Dyadobacter sp. CY261 | reverse complement strand
GGGAACAGTCGAACCGGTGTTTGGCAGCTTAACACAATATTATGGGCTCAACAAGATTCCGGTACTCGGAATCGATGGGGCCCACAAGACGATGCTGATGGCGGCAATTGCCTTTAATATTAAAAAATACATGAAGTGTCACCCTAAGAAGGTAGCTGAAATGGCCCTTCATAAGGCTAAGAATTACCTCTCAGAGCAATTGGACAGATTTATCTATCTTTTAGAGGCAGAATTTGGTTTTTCGTTCAAATGAAATGAGCCGGAACCAGCGTAAGAAGTTTGATCGGCAGTTTGTAATACTCCCCAAAATTGAGGCCATCGGTTAAGTTTAGTAACTTGACATTAAACCGATGAAACAATGAAACAAAGCCGTAGGAAATTCACAGCAAAATTCAAGGCAATGGTGGCTGTTGAAGCCTTGAAAGAACGAGAGTCGTTGAGCGAATTAGCGACCAGATTCGAAATTCATCCAACGCAGGTATCGGCCTGGAAACGGGAATTTCTGGATCGCGCAGAAAAAGCTTTCGGAGATGAGGCGGCCAAGGAAGAGGAATCTGTCGATGTTGACAACCTTTTTAAGCAGATCGGCCAGCTTCAGGTGGAGAACGACTTCTTAAAAAAAAGCTTGAAAAAAGCAGGTCTATGAAGGAGCGCATGGCATTGATCGACAATAGTCATCCATTGAGCATTCGCCGACAAGCACAGATTCTGAACATCAACCGAAGTCAGTTGTATTATCGACCTGCTGGTGAAAAAGAGGAGAACCTGACCTTGATGGAGACAATGGACAAAATCTTCTTGTCCGACCCAACGCTGGGCGTGTTGGGTATGCAGCCGGGCCGCCGGGCGGACGAGCTGGCGGAAAAAGGGATGCCCTACAATGTCAAACGTAT
>NZ_JAKCPW010000032.1 GCF_021440085.1 Dyadobacter sp. CY261 | reverse complement strand
GATGATACTTGGATCAAACCTGGTAAAGTAGGTAGCCGCCACAATTTTAACAAACAAAAAGCATCCCCTCAAAAGGATGCTTTTTGCGTTTATAGGCTGTCACAATGGCAGTCTTTAAAATTAGACAACCAAGGTACCACCGCTCTCCTAGACCCATTGCCCATTAAACGCTCTTGCAAATTCTTGCAGAAATATTTTGCGGAATACTGCAGCAATTATTCTTTTTCCTATATTTGTGATACAAACTGTCGCAAGGCAATATTCAATTATGAAATTATTCAATACTATTTGGTGGTGGCGTACCCGTCCTAACAAGATGGATAAGTAGGCTATTGCATGGTATAGAATCAAAATATACATTCATACGGCTCGCTGTTCATCTGACAGCGAGCCGTTTTTTTTATACACTTTACATTACCGCAAATGGAAACCCTGAACAAGACTTATCCGATTACCACACACCACAAAAAGCTCCTCGCCGACACCTTGACACCGGTTTCAATTTACCTGAAACTTAGAGACCGCTTCGTCAATACAGTGCTCCTGGAGAGCTCGGATTACCACGGCAATGAAAACTCATTCACATACATATGCTGTGATCCGATCGCCTCATTCAAACTGAACAACGGCACAGTTAGCCAGAAGTTTCCCGACAATACAGAAGTTAATTTCGAGCTGACGAACCGCAAGGATGCAGTTCAGGCACTATACGGCTTCGCGCAGAGTTTCAAATCCGAAAAAAGTAAGTTCCCCTTCATTACAAACGGCTTGTTTGGCCATATGACCTATGACGCGGTGACCTATTTCGAAGACATTGAAATCCAGCCAGCCAGCCCAGAAACGGAAATCGACCAGATATTCTACCAGGTTTACAAATACGTGATCGCCATCAACCATTTCAAGAATGAGCTTTACATTTTTGAACATCACTATGGCGATACAACAGAAGAAAGCGGCATCGATCAGATCGAAGTGCTGATCAAAAACCGGAATTTCCCACAATACGGTTTCGGCATTACCTCCGATGAAACATCGAACGTTACCGACGACGAAATGCGAAAAGTGATCCAAAAAGGGATCGATCACTGTCTCAGAGGCGACGTTTTTCAGATCGTACCTTCCCGCAGGTTCAGCCGCAAGTTTCAGGGCGATGAATTCAACGTCTACCGCGCATTGCGCTCAATCAATCCTTCGCCTTACCTCTTCTATTTCGACTACGGCAATTACAAGATATTCGGTTCTTCTCCTGAAAAACAGATATTCATCAAGAATGGCCAGGCCGAAATCCACCCCATTGCAGGCACATTCCGCCGCACCGGAGATGATCAGGCCGATGCAGAAGCTGCCCAAAACCTGCTTAACGACCCAAAAGAAACCGCTGAGCACGTGATGTTAGTCGATCTGGCACGTAATGACCTTAGCCGGAGTTGCGATGCCGTGAAAGTCACGAATTACAAGGAGGTACAATACTACTCCCACGTAATCCACCTGGTATCGAAGGTTGTAGGCCAGATGAATAGGGGTGTGAACCCGCTACAACTAGTAGCCGACACTTTCCCAGCAGGCACATTGTCGGGCGCGCCAAAGCATAATGCCATGAAACTGATCGACCAGATGGAGACCAGCAACCGCAGCATTTACGGAGGTGCCATCGGTTTTATGGATTTCAACGGCGATTTCAACCATGCGATCGCGATCCGGACTTTCCTCAGCAAGGACAATACGCTTTTTTTCCGTGCGGGAATGGGTGTCGTGGCCAAATCCAACGTCGAAAGCGAGTTGCAGGAAATTAACAGCAAGCTGGCGGCACTACGCCAGGCCATTCAGGTAGCAGAAGGAATCTAAAAACGATTTGAAATTTACCGACCAATGAAAATATTAGTTCTCGACAATTACGATTCTTTCACCTACAATCTCGTGTACATCCTTCGGGAGTTGCACGATCAGGTAGATATTTACCGGAACGACAAAATCGCCTTGGAAGCGGTCAAAGATTATGATAAGATCCTGCTTTCCCCCGGACCCGGCATTCCTTCCGAGGCCGGCATTATGCACGAAGTTATCCGCGAATACGGGCCAACCAAAAGCATTCTAGGCATTTGCCTTGGACATCAGGGAATAGGGGAGGTTTACGGCGCTACACTCGAAAACATGACCGACGTGCTGCACGGCATTGCCGATACCGCCATTGTAACCGACACCAGCGACCGCATATTCAAAGGTTTGCCTTCCCAGATCAAAGTCGGCCGGTATCATTCCTGGACAGTGATTCCCGAAACATTTACCGATGACCTTACCATTACCGCCGTGGACGAACAGGGCCGCGTAATGGGGCTTTCTCATAAGAAATATGATGTTAAAGGCCTGCAATTCCACCCCGAGTCGGTACTGACCGAGCACGGAAAAGAAATGCTGCAAAACTGGTTGCAAATCTGACCTCCTTATTGAAATAACACCACCTTACCCAATGACATTTAGCTTTTGAAATTACAATGAAACACATTCTTAGCCATCTTTTTGAATATAAAGTTCTTGACAAAACACAAGCCAAAGACGTTTTAATGGGCATCGGTACCGGCAAATATTCCAACTCCGAAATAGCCTCATTTTTAACCACCTACGCAATGAGAAGCATTACAGTGGAAGAGCTTGAAGGCTTTCGCGACGGCTTGCTTGAATTGTGCCTTTCCGTGGATTTATCGGCTTACGACCCTATCGACGTGTGCGGAACGGGGGGCGATGGCAAGGATACATTCAATATTTCGACGTTGTCGTGTTTTGTGGTGGCAGGAGCGGGTCAAAAAGTGGCGAAGCATGGTAATCACGGCGTGTCATCCATGTGCGGGTCGTCGACGGTACTGGAGTACCTGGGTGCAAAGTTTACTAATGACAGGGATTACCTTGAAAGAAAGATCGACCAGGCAGGTGTATGCTTTTTGCATGCCCCTCTTTTTCACCCGGCTATGAAGAATGTGGCTCCGGTCCGAAAGGAATTGGGGGTAAAAACGTTCTTCAATATGCTCGGCCCGATGGTGAATCCGGTATCGCCGAAAAAACAGCTTGTGGGCGTATTTAGTCTTGAATTAGCGCGTCTTTTTGCTTATCTTTACCAACAAACGGATAAGCAATTTCTGGTTCTTCACGCATTAGACGGCTACGACGAAGTGTCATTGACAGGTGCTTTTAAAATTATTACCGCTCGGTCCGAGCAAGTACTTACTCCCTCTCATCTAGGGCTTCAAACATTGCGCGCCGGCGATTTATCCGGCGGCGAAACGGTGGAAGATTCGGCCCGGATTTTCATGAATGTTTTGAATGATAACGCGACGTCGTCGCAGAAGCAGGCGGTGCTGGCCAATGCAGCTATGGCGCTTTACTGTGCCAATCCGGCATTATCTCTGACCGACGCTGTGGAAACGGCCCGGGAATCACTCGAAAGCAAAAAAGCATTGCAGGCTTTTAAAAAATTAATCGAAGAATAATTTGTGGGGAAGCATTTCTCCCTTTAGATAATTGCAGTTACAGCATTTTTAGATGAATATTTTAGAAAAAATTATCGCCCGTAAGCAGCAAGAAATCAGCGAATCGAAAAAAATACGATCCATTTCCGACCTGGAAAAGGAGCCGTTGTTCGCGCGAAAAACTTCTTCGCTGGCAAGCGCTTTAAGATCATCTGCCACACCCCGCATTATCTCAGAATTCAAAAGAAAATCACCTTCCAAAGGCGTTATCAACGGCAATGTGCTTCCTGAAATCGTGACAAACGATTACGTAAATGCAGGGGCCGTGGGACTTTCCGTACTCACAGATCTCGACTTTTTCGGCGGCTCGTTTGCCGATTTCCTCAAAGCAAGGGACACCAACCCGCATATTCCCATGCTCAGAAAAGATTTCATCGTAGACGAATACCAGCTTTTCGAGGCCAAATCCATCGGTGCGGACGTGATCTTACTAATCGCAGCATGCCTTACTGCGTCGGAAATCGGGACATTAAGCAAGAGAGCCCATGATCTCGGGCTGGAAGTGCTGCTGGAAGTCCATAATGCAGAAGAATTGGCTGTAAGTGTAGGTGAGGATATCGATATCGTCGGCGTCAATAACCGTAATTTAAAAACTTTTGAAACCTCCATTGAAACCTCGATCGAGCTCAGCGAGTTGATCCCGGATCAGTTTGTGAAGATCTCCGAGAGCGGGCTAAAAGATGCCGAAACCATTCTCAGGCTATTCCAATATGGCTACAAGGGCTTTTTGATAGGAGAAACATTTATGAAAACTGTAAACCCCGGAGCCGCACTTGCAGGTTTGCAACAAAACTTAACTCAACATAGCAATTTAAATCCTCTGGTTCTATGAAAATTAAAGTTTGCGGATTGCGCCAGCAAAACAACATTGAGCAGGTTGTAGCCTTACAACCCAATTTTATAGGGTTTATTTTCTATGACAAGTCGCCGCGTTTTGTAGGTGAGGAATTGAATGAAGAGTATATCCGGAGCATTCCCAAGAACATTAAAAAAGTGGGTGTGTTTGTGAACGCAAACCCTGGCCACATTTTGAATATGGTCAAAAAATATGACCTGCAATATGCGCAGCTGCATGGGAATGAAATGCCGGATATCTGCCGAAGCATCCGTCAGAAAGGCGTGAGCGTGATCAAAGCATTCTCCATCGATGAGAAGTTCAACTTTGCGATGCTTAACAATTACAAGTCGTTCTGTGACCTGTTTCTGTTTGATACCAAAGGCGCAAACCCGGGCGGTAACGGAACGGCTTTCGATTGGAAGTTGCTAGGTAAATATGATAATGAGAAGCCATTTCTTCTCAGCGGAGGCGTAGGTTTGGACAACATCGAGGAGATCATCACATTATCCAAAACCCTTCCGATTTACGGCATCGACGTCAACAGCAAGTTCGAGATCGAGCCGGGCATTAAGGATATACCCAAGCTGGAAGAGTTGTTTAATTTAGTTCGTGTAAAAGAGCAAGAAGAAGCGGAAGCTTAATTTTTATGGAATCAATTGCAGAAAAGAAGTCGTATCAGGTAAATGACCGCGGTTACTATGGAACTTTCGGTGGGGCGTTCATTCCCGAAATGCTATACCCGAATGTAGAAGAACTGCGTGAAAACTACCTACAAGTAATCGCAGACCCTTCTTTTCAAAAAGAATTCAACGATTTACTACGTCATTACGTAGGTCGACCTACACCGCTATACCGCGCGAACCGGCTTTCTGAAAAATACAAAACCAATATTTTCCTCAAAAGGGAAGACCTCTGCCACACCGGCGCACACAAGGTAAACAACACCATCGGGCAAATCCTGATGGCGCAGCGCCTGGGCAAAAAGCGCATCGTAGCTGAAACTGGTGCCGGACAACACGGCGTTGCCACTGCTACCGTATGCGCGTTGATGAACCTGGAATGCATCGTGTATATGGGCGCACTCGACATTGAGCGCCAGGCACCTAACGTGGCGCGCATGAAAATGCTCGGCGCGGAAGTACGCCCGGCTACCTGTGGGTCGAGAACGCTGAAAGATGCCACCAATGAGGCGATGCGCCATTGGATAAATAATCCGGTCGATACACATTATATTATCGGCTCGGTGGTAGGTCCGCATCCTTATCCTGACATGGTAGCGCGTTTCCAATCCGTTATTTCGGAGGAAATTCGTTGGCAGTTGAAAGAACATATCGGTAAAGAAACGCCCGATTATGTGGTTGCCTGCGTTGGCGGCGGCAGCAATGCAGCAGGTGCATTTTACCACTTCCTCGACGAAGAAAACGTTAAACTCGTAGCTGTTGAAGCAGCGGGAATGGGGCTTACCACTGGACATTCCGCGGCTACTACCGCGTTGGGCAAGCCCGGCGTGCTTCACGGCAGCCGCACGATCCTGATGCAAACCGAAGATGGCCAAGTGGTGGAACCATTTTCTATCTCCGCCGGGTTGGATTACCCGGGTATCGGCCCCCAGCACGCATGGCTTTTTGAAAGCGGGCGCGGAGCGTTCCTTTCGGCTACCGACGATGAAGCAGTGCAAGCAGCGTTCGAGCTGACCCGTAATGAAGGCATTATCCCCGCATTGGAATCATCGCACGCATTGGCCATCTTGGGCCGTCTGGGTGCTTCCGAGCACGAAACAGTGGTTGTTAACCTCTCGGGCCGCGGTGATAAGGATATGGGCACTTATATGAAATATATTGATTAATTCTCATCTCAATACAATCACATGGCTACATTGACTCTCCCTGAGGTTTTCGATCTACGTTTGAAGATCCAGGAACTGGAAGCGAAGGTAAACTCAGGTGAACTATCGCTCTTCGAACGGTGCGATATGGAAGACGAAATCCTTGAAATGAAAGAAAAACTCGGCGAGTTCGATCGTCTGAAATTCAGCGACGAAGGCGAATGCCTCAACTGCTCGGCCTAGGCCTGTACCCAGATCACCTTAATTCATAACACCATATGCATAGATTCAAACTTTTTTTGCTTGCTTCCATGGTCCTTTTCAGCACCATGTCGTTTGTTTCACCATCAAATCCACCTAAAAAAATGCTGCGTCACGTTGTTCTTTTCAAATTCAAGGATTCTGCAACGCCCGCGCAAATAAAGGAAGTGGAAGATGCTTTCAGAAAGCTTCCTTCCAAAGTAAAAGAGGTAAAGGGATTTGAATGGGGTACCAACAACAGCCCCGAAGGATTGGCACAGGGCTTCACACACATTTTTTTCGTAAGCTTCGAAAGCGAAGCAGCACGTGAAGTATACCTGCCGCATCCTGAACACAAAGCATTCGTAAAAGTCCTGGAACCTACCCTGGACAAAGTATTAGTTGTTGACTACTGGACACAGGAATGAACCGCATTGTAAGCCTTTTTCAGAATTTTAATCAAAACACCGACAGCTCCGGACTATCCAGTCGGGGACTGCTGAACGTATATTTTACGGCCGGCTTCCCGGAATTGAACGATACCACACGCGTTCTGAAAGCATTGCAGGATGGCGGAGCCGACCTGGTCGAGATCGGAATGCCTTATTCGGACCCCGTGGCCGACGGCGAGACGATCCAGCAAAGCAATGACCGCGCCCTGGAAAATGGCATGTCCGTACGCATTTTGTTCGATCAGCTGAAAGATATGCGTGAAACAGTTTCTGTGCCTGTACTGCTGATGGGTTATATCAATCCGGTTTTGCAATATGGTATCGAAGCGTTCTGTGCTAAATGCGCCGAAGTCGGAGTCGATGGGCTTATTCTACCCGATATGCCGATGGATGTGTACCTCAACGAATACAAATCTATTTTCGACACGCACGGGTTGCTGAATATCTTCCTTGTAACGCCGCAGACCTCGGAAACCCGCATCAGGCAGATCGACGAAGTGAGTGAAGGTTTTATCTACACCGTTTCCTCGGCGAGCGTCACCGGTTCGAAATCCGGCGTTAGCGGCGATATGGAAGCGTACTTTGAAAAACTCGATGCGATGAAGCTTCGTAATCCGCGTTTGATTGGTTTTGGCATCAAAGACCACGACACATTTGCGAAAGCTTCGAGCCATGCCGCCGGTGCTATTATCGGTAGCGCGTTCATCCGTGTATTGCATCAAAGTACTGACCTCGAACACGACGTAATTGCTTTCGTTAAGAATGTAAAAAATTCATCTGAGGCAATTCCTGCATAATTCGCCGCGCAGCGGCCGATTATATTTTTCTTCAGGCATCAATTTTGTACAAACAATCCGACCCCGGGTTGTTTGTTTTTTATATACTAACGTCGCCTATGAAAACCGCTCTTTGCGCATTGATCATTCTGATATGCAGCGCGTACGTACCCGCATTAGCGCAGCTGAATTTCGACGTCGAGGGTGGGCTCATACTTGGCACCAGCTACAATAAAGTGCAAATTCCCAGCGGAAGTGGTACCCGTGTGAATCTGCCAGAGCAACTTGATCTTGACAGGAGCGCGTTTTATCGCATTCGTGCAGGCTACCGGATTGGTAATCGTCACAACATCTCCGCGCTCTTCGCACCGTTGACCATCCACTACCGCGGGGCACTCTCACAAAACACCAATTTCAATAATTCCAACTTTATTTCCGGGCAGCCGCTGAATGTAGATTACAAATTCAATTCCTACCGGCTGACTTACCGCTACGATTTTTTTGCGAACGGGAAGTGGAGGGTAGGGGCGGGGCTTACAGCCAAGATCCGCGACGCCGACATTCGTTTCAAGAGCGAGTATGCCGATACGCATTATGACAACCTAGGCTTCGTACCGCTCATTAATTTCTACGCTTCCTGGAAACCGGCTTATCACTGGAGTCTCATTTTGGAGGGTGACGCATTGGCGGCTAAGCAGGGACGTGCGGAGGACATCTTTGGTGGGGTTGCCTACAATTTCAATAACACTATCGCGATCAAGCTTGGCTACCGCATGCTCGAAGGGGGGGCTGGCAATGACAAGATCTACAATTTCAACTGGATCAACTACGCTTCGGCAGGTTTGCTTATTTCTCTATGATTTAAAAATCCGGTGTGGCGACACCCGGTGCGGCGACACCCGGTGTGACAATACCTGGATTTTTAGATATTTTCCGGGTAAATGCGGTAGGAATTCGCTATATTTCTTTGTTTTTAGCACGTGTAGGCATTCGGTAATTTTTACGCGGCGGATGCGTTATAAAAACTTCACAGTTTATACCTAGACCACTATGGCTCCTTTCACTACCTCAATGGAAGGCCTGTTGCTCCGCATTCAGGAATACCGTCAGAAATATTATCAAAACCAGTTGCTCAAAGGCGCGATCTTTTCGATAGCCTTGTTGCTGACTGTCTTTTTGTTTTTCAATACAATCGAATATTTCGGGCGTTTCAGCTCGGTGGTGCGCGGGATGCTGTTTTTTGGCTTTTTGGCCGTGCTGGTATTTTCTTTTGTCCAATGGGTTGTCCAGCCGTTAATCCATTTGTATGGTTTGAGAAGACCACTTTCCGACGAACAGGCTGCATTGCAGATCGGGCAGTACTTCCCAGAGGTAGGGGATAAACTGGTAAATACGCTGCAACTCCGAAACCTGACGGGCACGCAATCGGATTTAATTGAGGCCAGTATCCGGCAGAAGTCCAGCCAGCTGCTCATCGTCCGCTTTTCTGATGCCATCCGCTTTAATGAGAACAAAAAGAGGCTTAAATATGCGATTTATCCACTGGCTGCTATTGCGGTGATTTTGCTTTTTAATCCCGCCTTCTTTTCGTCAAGCTCCGACCGCATTATCCATTTCCGAAAAAATTATACCTACGCACCGTTCACTTTTGAACTGCAAAACAAGAGTTTGAAGGCATTTCGAAATGAGGATTTTACATTAAAACTGACCCTTAAAGGCGATGCTTTGCCATCCGCAGTTTACCTTGTGCAGAATGGCACACGTTTCAAACTAACCCAGGAAAGTGCCAAGGATTTTTCCTACACTTTCAAAAACTTGCAACGCGACGTCGCATTTTCATTCGACGCGGCCGGTTATGCTTCGGACGAATACCGCATTACATTGAACGAACGGCCGTCGCTGTTGTCATTTGATGTAAACCTGCATTATCCAGCGTATCTAAACAAACCTTCCGAAGGGCTGAACAATGTAGGAAACCTCTCGGTACCGGAAGGCACTACCATCGAATGGAATTTCAATACATCTTCCACCAAAGCACTGGCGATCAAATTCGAGAACGATTCCGCATTTTACAAAGCCAAAGAAAATAATGGCGACCATTTCGAGATTCGTCGAACGGTGCGGAAATCGGCTCAATACCAGGTTTATCTGAAAAACGATGAAACAACCAATTCCGACAAGATAGGCTATTTCATCAACGTCATTCCGGATAAATACCCCGTGATGAACGTCGAAAATTTCCAGGATACGACATTGTATAATTACCTCGTAATGGGCGGCTCGATCAGCGATGATTACGGGTTTTCACAGCTAAAAATGTTCTATTCTGTCAAACGCGTCAATGAGGATGCGGCTTCGAAGCCGAAAAGCATTCCCATTCCATTTAATAAAACTGTCAATACGCAGAGCTTTTTCTTCCAGTGGTATGTCGACAGCCTCAAACTCGCGCCAGGAGATAAGATCGAATACTACGCCCAGGTTTGGGATAATGACGGCGTGAATGGCGCAAAAAGTGCCCGATCGCGCTCCATCCAGTTTACGGTTCCATCCAAAGATCAGTTGGAAGTTGAGGTGAAGAAATCCGAACAGGAAACCGAGAACCAGATGCAATCTGCCATGAAAAAGGCGCAGAGCCTGCAAAAGGACATTGACAATCTGGAGAATCGACTTAAAAGCAACAAGGAACTCGATTTCAAAGAGCAGAAACAAATCGAAGAAGTATTACGTAAGCGCGAGGACCTGATGAAGGAGCTCGAAGCATTGAAGGAAAAGCATCAGAATGCGAATGAAAAGGCGCGTCAATTCAACCAGCAAAGCCCCGAGTTACAGGCGAAGATCGAGCAACTGCAAAAGCTGATGAACGATCTGATGGATGAGGATACGGAAAAGCTCTACAAAGAGCTTAAAAAGCTTTTGGAACAAAAACAGAGCGAACGGATGTCCACAATGCTTGAAAAACTCCGCAATAAAGAAAACAACCTCGAAAAAGAATTGGAAAGAACCATGAAGCTCTTCAAGCAAATGCAGATGGAGCAGAAAATGGAAAACCTCGCCGAAAAATTGAACGACCTGGCTGATAAGGAAGATGAGCTCGCCGACAAATCTGAGCAGAACGACAAGAATAAAAACGGCGACGATAAAAAAGGCAAAAACGAAGACCTGAAAAAACAGCAGGAACAGATCCAAGGGGACTTCAAAAAAGCCCAGGAAAACAGCAAGGAGCTGGAAGAAATGGCGATGGAGCTGGAACAGCAACTCGACACCAAGGAAGACGAGCAAAAAAACGCTTCTGAGCAAATGGAACAAAGCAAGCAGCAGCTTGATAAGCAACAGAACCAGAAAGCGTCTCAGTCGCAAAAAAACGCGGCAAAATCGATGAAGAAAATGGCGCAGTCTATGCAGGAACAAATGGAGTCGGCAGAAATGGAGCAAATGCAGGAAAACCTTGATGCATTGCGCGACATTCTCGAAAACCTGATCACATTATCCTTCGATCAGGAGACGTTGATGAAAGACTTCCGTGGCGTGAGCTTACAAGACCCACGTTTTGTTAAACTCGGCCAGCAGCAACTGAAATTGAAAGACGATGCGAAGATCGTCGAAGACAGCCTGTACGCGCTGGCCAACCGCGTGGTGCAGATCCAATCGTTCATTACCCGCGAGCTGAACGATATGAAATCGTACATGAACGAAAGCGTCAAAAGCATTAAAGACCGCCAGATCAATGTCGCGACCTCTAAGCAGCAATTTGCCATGACTTCCATGAACAACCTAGCATTAATGCTGAGCGACGTCTTTAACCAAATGCAGCAGCAAATGGCGATGGCCATGCCCGGTGCTGGCAAAGGCAAAAAGGGTAAGCAGAAAGGCGAACAGAAAGGCATGGGCGAAATGCAGGAGCAACTAAACGGTCAAATGAAACAACTCGGCCAGGGCAAGGAAGGGCAGGGCAACCAATCGGAGCAACTCGCCAGAATGGCCGCACAGCAAGCCGCGATCCGCAAGATGATCCAGCAGTTGATGGAATCCCAGAAAGGCACTGAACAAGGCAAGCAAATGGGGAAGGAGCTGCAGGAGATCACCGACAAGATGGAGGAAACCGAAACCGACCTTGTCAACAAACGTGTGACGCCAGAGCTTATCAAACGCAACCAGGAAATCACGACCCGCCTACTCGAATCTGAAAGGGCTATGAAGGAGCAGGACGAAGACGAGCAACGCAAAGCCCAAAGTGCGAAGCAACAACCGAAGCAACCGCCGGCAGCATTTGAAAAATATATCCGCGAGAAAGAGAAACAAACTGAACTGCTCCGCACGATACCACCAACATTCTCACCATTCTACAAGCGAGAGGTAGACACCTACTTCCGTAAATACCAGGCCAAGAACTGATCACACACCCGATTTGTTGGGATAGGGTGGGGATAGCGTTAACTCTTTTTAACAGGGGCTTACAGACGCTATTCCCTGCTTTTCATGTTCTTATCCGTATACTTCGTAAGTTTGTAAATTATTTACGGTCAAATATTTAAATATCATGCACGCCGGCTCTGCTCAGGCGGTTATGGGTGTGCAATCATCAAACATGGTTAGTTTCTTCTCAGAAGATGTTGATTTTAAGGTAGTTAATCCGCTAAAAACTAAAAAATGGATCAAAAACGCCTCAATTTCAGAAGGTTATGAGTTGTCCCAACTGAATTACATATTCTGTTCGGACGAGTACCTGCTCGAAATCAATAAGGAGTATCTCGATCACGACTATTTCACGGACATCATTACGTTTGACAATAGTGAGGAAGACAATCAGTTGGAAGGGGATATTTACATTAGTGTAGACAGGGTACGTGATAATGCAGCTACGTTCCACACCGATTTTGATACAGAAATGCGTCGTGTGCTCATTCACGGGCTTCTCCACCTCGCGGGGTATGGAGACTCGAGTGAAGCGCTTAAAACGGCCATGAGAGCTAAAGAAGATGAATATCTTAGGTCGTTCTAGTTAATTTCCACGTGGAACACTTTAATTAAAGTGGTTTAACAAGTGAGTAAAAATATGTTTCAGGAATATGACGTGATAGTGGTGGGCGCAGGCCATGCAGGTTGCGAAGCCGCCGCCGCCGCGGCGACAATGGGCTCGTCTGTACTGCTAATCACAATGAATATGCACACCATTGCACAGATGTCGTGCAATCCCGCAATGGGTGGCGTAGCGAAGGGGCAAATCGTTCGGGAGATAGACGCACTTGGCGGACAGTCTGGAATTGTTTCCGACAAAACGATGATCCAGTTCCGGATGCTGAATCTCTCGAAAGGCCCAGCCATGTGGAGCCCCCGATGTCAAAGCGACCGCGTACGTTTCGCGGAAGAATGGCGATCTATCCTTGAGAATAATCCCAAAGTTGATTTCTGGCAAGACACAGCGAAGAACATCATCGTCGAAGATGGTAAGGCATGCGGCGTAATAACCAGCCTAGGAATCGAAATCCGGTCGAAGTCTGTCGTTCTTACAAACGGCACTTTCTTGAACGGACTTATCCATATCGGCGAAAAAAACTTCGGCGGTGGACGTACCGGCGAAAAGTCGGCGACAGGCCTAACCGAACAACTTGTATCTCTCGGCTTTGAAGCAGGGCGCATGAAAACCGGAACGCCCCCGCGCGTGGACGGACGCTCACTCGACTATTCAAAAATGGAAGAACAACCTGGCGATGAAAATCCAGCTAAATTCTCTTACACCGACACCAAGCCGCTTGCAAAACAACGCAGCTGCTGGATTACCTACACCAACCAGGAAGTGCACGACGTTCTGAAAACCGGCTTTGAAAAATCGCCTATGTTTTCTGGACGCATTAAGGGCCTTGGTCCGCGATACTGCCCCTCGGTAGAAGACAAGATCAACCGCTTCGCCGATAAGGACCGTCATCAGATTTTCGTAGAACCGGAAGGGTGGGATACTGTAGAAGTTTATGTAAATGGCTTCTCAACCTCCCTACCGGAAGACGTCCAGTACGCCGCACTCCGAAAAATTCCTGGCTTCGAGAATGCCAAGATGTTCCGCCCTGGCTACGCGATTGAATACGACTATTTCCCGCCAACTCAACTTAAATCCACGCTTGAAACGCACTTGGTAAAAAATCTGTTTTTCGCGGGGCAGATCAATGGCACCACCGGCTACGAGGAAGCAGCTTGCCAGGGACTCATGGCCGGCATCAATGCACACCGAAATGTGAACGATCTCGATCCATTCGTTTTGAAAAGATCAGAAGCATACATCGGCGTGCTCATCGACGACCTCATTAACAAAGGCACCGAAGAGCCTTACCGAATGTTCACTTCCCGCGCAGAATACCGGACATTATTGCGCCAGGATAATGCTGATTTAAGGCTTACTGAAAAAGGTTATGAGATAGGCTTAGCAAGTCACGAAAGAGTCGAGAGGGTGCGTATAAAGAAACGTGAAACAGAAGAGATCATCGCGAAGCTAAGCGCTACCAAACTGACGCCCGACGAGATTAATTCCGATTTAGAAGTAATAGGCACAGCGCCGATCCGTGAAAAAATTTCAATCGCACAATTGCTGAGAAGACCGCAAATCTCGATCAACCAACTGCTCGAAGCAAGTCCGACCGTGACCGAATTACTTGCCGAATACGCAAATGACTCGATACAACAGGCGGAAATCAACCTAAAATACGACAGCTACATAGAGAAAGAAATGCTGCTCGTGGAGAAAATGAACAAGCTGGAAAACTTGATGATCGTGGATAATTTCAATTATGACGTCGTCACTTCCATGTCCTTCGAGGGTCGTGAAAAACTGAAACGAACACGTCCTTCCACGATTGGCCAGGCTTCACGCATCAGCGGTGTCAGCCCTTCGGATATATCTGTTTTAATGCTTTACATAGGCCGCTAATGTCTTTAGAAACGCTCGAAAAATGCCCGGTATGTCAACAATCCAGTTTCAGCAATTATCTGAATGTGGAAGACCATACCGTTTCGCACAAAGAATTCACAATCCAGCAATGCAATTCCTGCTATTTTCTGTTCACCAATCCGCGTCCGTCGGAAGAGCAGATTGGTGCATTTTATGAGTCGCAGGACTATATTTCTCATCACGACGAAGCCAAAGATCTGATGAGTAAAGTATACACTTCTGTAAGAAATCACACGGTTGAACAGAAGGTAAAATTGATCAATAGCCTAATTCCAACGAAGGGGACTTTACTCGATATTGGTTGTGGAACCGGCGCTTTCTTGGGAGCCGTGAAGCAAAATGGCTGGAAAACTTTTGGTACCGAACCCGACTCCGGAGCACGTGAAGTAGCATCAAAAAGGGTAGGGGCTACGGTATTTGAAAACATCGCTGAGGATACATTGCGAGCGCAGCAGTACGATATTATTACAATGTGGCACGTCCTGGAACACGTCCACAAATTGAATGAAACCATAGAATGGGTTGAAAGGCAGCTCAAGCCCAACGGACGGATCATCATTGCAGTACCCAATCCACAATCTTTTGATGCTGCAAAATACGGTCGCTTTTGGGCCGCTTACGACGTTCCACGGCATTTGTACCATTTCACCCGCGCTACCATGAAAAATCTCATGCACAGGCACGGATTGACCGTCAAAAAAATACTCCCAATGTGGTTCGATTCCTTCTATGTGAGTATGCTTAGCACAAAATACAAGAACAAAAAAATGAATATGGTCGACAGCGCATTAACCGGTTTACAGTCCAATCTGAAAGGCCGGTCTGGCAGCGATAAAGAATTGAATACTTCCAGTCTGATTTACATTATCTCGAAAAACTGATCAGTTTTAATACATCAAACGGCCCTCAATACCCCACTGTATTGGGGGCTTTTTAAATTCATCTGACAATGCTTAGAATAATTGCATTTGCCCTGCTCTTCCTGTTTCTTTTCGAGCGCTGCGCTCAGCAGGTCCCACCTACGGGAGGGAAAAGAGACTCCATTCCCCCTAACCTTGTGGAGAGCAATCCGCTCAACAAAACACTCAACTTTAAAGGGAAAAAAATCGAACTGTTCTTTGATGAATATGTAGTAGTCGACAATATTAACCAGAAACTGGTGATAACACCCGAGGCAGACAATCCCTACTCTTACAAACCGAACGGCATGTCGGTGTCGTTAACATTCAAAAATCAATTCAAAGACAGTACTACCTACACATTGAATTTTGGCGATGCGATCAAAGATTTCGCAGAAAAGAACCCAGCAAAAAACCTGAAACTTGTATTCAGTACCGGCAGTTCGCTCGACTCTGGACGCGTCTATGGGACACTCAAAGACATTCGTACCAACAAGCCCATTTTCGATGCGCTGGTAGGACTTTATAATGTCAGCGACACGCTCAATATCGCCAAACAAAAGCCTTACTATTTCTCGCGAACCGACAGTAGCGGAGTCTTTTCAATCGAAAATATTCAGACAAGACAATACAAACTTATCGCCATCGACGATAAAAACCGCAACATGCTGTACAATGCAAAAGACGAAAGGATGGGCTTTTTCGGCAAAACGATCACTGCCGGCACCGACTCCGCCGCCTACCAACTCAATATGTACTTGTCGGATAACACCCTGTTGAAGGTCCAACGAACGCTACCGAAGGTCAATAATTACGCTGTCGTTTTCAGCAAACCAATCGAGAGCGTGGAAGTCACGTTTATGAACAAAGACACGCTTCCATATATGCTCGAACCCAACGGTACAAATCTCAAGTTTTTCAACGTGGAGCCACATTCCGATACTACTTTGGTAAAACTAAAAACCGTAGATTCATTGGGTACAAGTAGCGAATTTGAGCAGAAAATTGCATTTCAAGCGCAACGCGGCAAACAACGTCAACTCGATCCGATGTCGCTCACAACATTGCCGGAAGCTAATAAGCCGGTGACCAACACCTTCACCTATAAGCTCATTCTGAATAAGCCAATACGCGCAATTGACGACCAGAAAATCGCAATAATTTCTGACAGCCTCACGCACGAACCTTTGAGCACGTTTAAATGGCGCTGGAACAAAAACCACAATATCCTCACCATCGACGCAAAATCCTTTGCAAAAGACACCGTGAAATTTGACATTCCAAAAGGATCTATCATCAGCGTCGAAGGCGACACATTGCCTAAAACATTGCTTAAGCACCCAATGTTAAACGAAGAGGATTTTGGAGTAATCCGTGGTCGTGTTACAAATGCAGACACATCAGTCCATTTCATTCTGGACTTGGTGGATGAGCAATACAAAGTGATCGAAACACTTCATGAATCACCCTATACTTTCAAGAACATTCCTCAGGGAAAATATTTTCTGCGCATTACAATTGACAAAAACCGCAACAAAAGGTGGGACACGGGTCAGATGGACAAGAGTCTTCAGCCAGAACCTATCTATTACTTGCCGGATAAGATACTTCTCAAGGCGAATTTCGAGCTGAATGATATCAACATCGCGATTCCTGAAGAAAAATAACGGCTTTTTTGTCTACAGTCTGTGGATAACTATGTGAATAACCCGGAAAATTTGTTGGTAAGAGGGTCTAAAATGTGAATAAGCTTGTGGATAACCCCTATTATGTGTGGATAAAAAACCGATTTTTGACCTGCAGTGGATAATCGATAACTAAACCAGAGTTAACAGTACGTTGATCCACTTTAGAAACTGTGGATAACAAAAATAGTCAGCTAAAGGTATTTACCCACATTCATATGTGTACAGAATATTTCCTAACTTGTATTTCAGCAACTTAAATGTTGATTTCAAAAAACGCTACAGTGGATAACTCCCTTAAGTTATTCACAATTTGTGGATAACTATGTTAATCTACAGTGGACAAGATACTTATTCACAAATCCACAGCCCTAATGAATGATAATAACTAAAGGAAAAAGATTTTTTTATCTATTATGAAAAAGGTTTCGAGCTGTTTGATGATAGGATTTCTGCTTTCCGGGGCCGTGGCGGCGTTTGGGCAGGGGGAGCGGGAGATGGCCGAGGAATACTTCAAAAACGGGGATTGTCCAAAGGCACTTACTTACTACTCTTCTTTCCTCAAAAATTCGTTTGAGAAGATTTCGCTTAAGAATTATACAAGCTGCATTGTGAAGAACAAGGCTTGGGGCGATGGCGAACAGTTTTTCAAGAAGCAGATCAAAGGCGACGCCAATAATGCGCCGTGGTATTATCTCAACTGGGGCATTATGCTTGAGAACCAGGGCAAAGCCGTGGAGGCCTCCAAAAGGTATGAGCAGGTCATTACCGCATCCGGTGCAAGAACAGAGCTTAAACGTGATCTGGCGGACGAATTCCGGGCTAATAACCAGTCTGAATGGGCCAAGAATATTTTGTTGGAAGCCAGGGAGGGCGCTAAACGCTACGACATTTTTCAGTTGGAGCTAGCTAGCGTTTACCGTGATCTGAACCAGCCTGAGAAAATGATTGACGAGCTGCTTTCATACGGTATGCGTTATCAGAATACCGAGGTGGTGCAGAATATGCTTCAGGACTTCATGAAAGACGAGAAGGAGCAAGCATTGCTGGAAAAAGTCTTGTATGACAAGATCCAGAAATTTCCGAACGAAGGCTTTTATAATGAATTGCTGATCTGGTACCAGGTCCAGCGCAAGGATTTTTACAAGGCATTTATTCAGGAACGCTCCCTGGACCGCCGTTTCAAACACAATGGATCGCGTCTGTATAACCTGGGAATGCTCGCACTGCAGAATCTCGATTATTCGAATGCAGGTACGATCTTCGACCATTTGGTGAAAGAATATCCGAAAGGCCAGCTCTATCCTGTCGCCCGTAGAATGGCTATTTTCGCACGGGAAGAACAGGTAAAGAATACCTATCCTGTAAAGCGTAGCGAGGTGCAGAAGCTTCTAGGCCAATACCAGCAGTTGGTTGACGAGCTGGGCGTGAATGTCCGCACGATCGAAGCACTACGGAATATGGCTATTTTGAATGCCTTTTATATGGATGACTTCAAAAAAGCCATTGAAATATTGCAGACAGCTATCGATGCCGGTAAGGCCGAGAAGAATTTTGTAGATAAATGCAAGCTCGATCTCGGAGATATTTACCTCCTGCAAGGCGAACCTTGGGAAGCGACGCTGGTATATTCACAGGTTGAAAAGTCACAAAAGGACGATGTGCTAGGCTACGAAGCGAAGCTCCGGAATGCAAAGCTGCATTATTTCAAAGGTGAGTTCGAACTTGCCAAAGCAGTTCTGGACATCTTGAAAAAAGCGACAACCCGCGAGATTGCCAACGATGCCAATGAGCTGTCACTCCTTATCATGGATAATACCGGCCTTGATAGCACCGAGGCTGCGATGAAAGCTTATTCTTCTGTGGAGTTACAGTTATTCCAAAACAAAAAGTTCGAGGCGATCGATTCTTTGAAACAACTTTATAAAAGATACGAAAGCCATAGTCTGGCCGACGAGATTCTCTGGCTGACCGCTAAGACCTACATTAAGCTCGATAGCAATAGACAGGCGATGGACGACTTGAAATTGTTGTATTCCAAATTTGGCCATGACCTCTATGGCGACGATGCGCTCTTTGCGATGGCGAAGCTCTACCAGGACAAACTCAATGACAAAGATCAGTCCATGAAGTTATACCAGGAGCTGATGGAAAAATATCCCGGCAGCATTTTTGTCGCCGAGTCGAGAAAGCGTTTTCGCATTTTGCGAGGCGATGTGATCAACTAGAGAAATTTTTGCAGAAATAGAAAAAGGCCCCGGAGTTTGTCGCTCCGGGGCCTTTTAGGTTTTCGAATTTACGAGCCGATACCTGCATTCAGGTAAATACTGAAATCTCAGGCGGTATAAAATTCGTTAAATCTATTTTAACCCACTCATTAATAGTGATTTGAAATCCAAAAATTGCGGTTTCATTTTAATCGAAACTTTTTCAATATCGAGCAAGGATTTCAGCCTGGCAGGCACATCTATACTTTTTCCAAGTGTTTCTTCTACGAGGTCAATAAATTTCGCCGGATGGGCGGTTGAAAGGAAGACTCCGATAAAATCGCCGTTGGTTTTTTTGCGGTACTCCTGCAGGCCCCGGTAAGCAACTGCGGTGTGCGGACACATTACGTAGTTGGCGTTGCCGAAAACTTCCCGCATCGATTTTTGTATCTGCTCATTAGTATAAAAAGCGCCGGAGATTTTTTCCGTCACCAATTTCCAGTCATCGTTAAAAAATCTGGTCAGCCGCACAAAGTTGCTCGGGCTGCCGACGTCCATCGCATTCGAAATCGTTTCGATGGAAGGAACGGGTTCGTAGGCTCCGGACTCAAGATAACGGGGTACCGCGTTGTTTACATTGGTAGCTGCTATAAAATGTTCGACAGGCAGACCCATTCGGTAGGCGAGAAGCCCTGCACTTAGGTTACCGAAATTTCCACTTGGCACTGAGATCACCAATGGCTTCCCAAACTTCTTCAATTGCGCATAAGCCGCGAAGTAATAGAAAGATTGTGGAATGAGCCGGGCTATATTAATGGAGTTGGCTGAGGCAAGGTTATATTTTGCACTGAGTTCAGGATCGAGAAATGCCTCCTTAACAAGCCGTTGACAATCGTCGAATGTTCCGTCCACTTCAATGGCAGTCACATTGTGTCCCAGGCTGGTCAATTGTTTTTCCTGAATATCGCTTACTTTTCCGCTCGGGTAAAGAATAGTAACAGTGATGCCAGGCACTTTATAAAATCCCTGTGCGACCGCGCCGCCGGTATCTCCGGAGGTTGCTACCAGGATGCGGATTTCTTTGTTGGAGCGCTGCAAAAAATGAGACATGATTGCAGCCATGAACCGCGCGCCAAAGTCCTTAAAAGCCATGGATGGGCCATGAAACAGTTCAAGAACATAGTCATTAGGAGTAATCTTGACGACCGGTGCCTCGAAGTCATACGCATGATCGATGATGGATTCAATTTCGCTTCTTGTAATTTCACTGCCCAAAAGTGTGTCGGCGACCTCGATAGCGACCTCTTTGAAGGTTTTGTTTTCAATATCTGCCAAAAATTCCTTTGAAATAGTGGGAATAGATTCTGGCATATAGAGACCATTGTCAGGAGGAAGGCTGTTAAAAATAGCTTCTTCCAGCGATGCTTTCAGTTCGGCGGTCTTGGTACTGTAGAATATCATTTTGTATGATTGATCCGGAAATTGGAGTGCAAATTTAACGAAAATCCCAGCAGGTCACTCACTTTGAAAACTTTAAATGGACTTTATGAAGTGAACAGCGCACGGGTACGCTGCTAGAAAAGGGTTGCAGGGATCGTACAGCAAGATATTTTTGTTCAGAAATCACAGATATTAAATCAATAAAATAAACCAGATAATATGTCGATAGGAATTTTCAACGTGCCGGCTCTTAGGAACGAACCGGTAAAAAGTTACGCACCAGGAAGTCCGGAACGCGAAGAGCTTAAAAAAGCGATTGCAGAAGCGCGGTCTAAAACCGTTGACATCCCGCAGTATATAGGGGGAGAAGAAATCTATTCGCAGCATAAAAAAGTGGTATCGCCGCCGCATGATCACCAGCATATCCTGGGGTATTTTCATGAAGGGACTAAGGAAGATGTTTTCAAAGCAATAGACGCGGCTTTGGAAGCCAGAAATGCCTGGGCTACACTTACATGGGAGCAACGCGCCGCGATATTCCTGAAAGCCGCGGACCTGATCGCCGGCCCATACCGTGCCGAAATGAATGCGGCGACGATGCTAGGCCAGTCCAAAAACGCCTATCAGGCGGAGATTGACTCAGCCTGTGAAATCATTGATTTTCTGAGGCTTAATGTCAACTTTATGCGGGGAATATATGAAGAACAGCCGGTGTCATCTGAAGGCGTCTGGAACCGGATGGAATACCGTCCGCTGGAAGGTTTTATCTTCGCGATCACGCCATTTAATTTTACAGCGATTGCTGGAAACCTGCCCGCTGCACCCGCATTAATGGGTAATGTAGTGATCTGGAAACCGGCATTCACACAGGTTTACGCGGCGAATGTGATTATGAAGGTTTTTAAGGAGGCAGGGCTACCGGATGGCGTAATAAATATGGTGTTGGTCGATGGCCCGGTTGCCGGCGACGTAATCTTCCGGCATGAGGATTTTTCGGGAGTACATTTTACAGGTAGTACCAAGGTGTTTCAGACTATCTGGAAAACAATCGGCGACAATATCTCTACATATAAGACATTCCCAAGGATCGTAGGAGAGACAGGGGGCAAGGACTTTGTACTGGCACACAAATCCGCCAATGCAAAGGAAGTAGCCACTGGCCTAGTAAGAGGCGCATTCGAATATCAGGGGCAAAAATGTTCGGCAGCTTCCAGGGCTTATATTCCTTCGAATTTGTGGGAAGAGGTTAAACAGCTGATGCTCGCGGATCTTGCAGAGATTAACATGGGGGGTGTTGAAGACTTTTCAAACTTCATCAACGCGGTCATAGATGAAAAATCGTTTGACAAGATTGCTTCCTATATAGAAGGCGCAAAGAATAGCAGCGATACGGAAATTGTCGCAGGAGGCACGTTTGACAAATCTAAGGGGTATTTCGTAGCACCAACTGTTATTCGCGCCTTTAAACCGGATTATGTGACACTGTGCGAGGAAATCTTCGGGCCTGTGCTTACTATATATGTATATGATGAAAATGAGTTTGAACAGATTATCCCGATCATTGACGACACTTCACCTTATGCGTTAACGGGCGCTGTATTCTCGAAGGACCGCTATGCGATCGAATATGCGACAAGACATTTGGTCAATGCAGCGGGTAACTTTTATATTAATGACAAACCAACCGGAGCGGTTGTAGGGCAGCAGCCATTTGGTGGAGCGCGCGCATCGGGTACAAATGATAAGGCCGGATCAGTTTTAAACCTGCTTCGCTGGGTATCGCCCCGTGCCATCAAAGAAACGCTGGTTTCACCGAAAGACTATAAATATCCCTTCCTTTCGGGTGAATAATTGCACAATGCTTCTGAATATTTTGAATAGTTGAAGAACTTTCAAAAAAATGGAGATTTTTCTTTCCCCAGTATTGCAGTTGAAAAAATCTTTTCTACCTTTGCAATCCCAATCGCAAACGACGCGAGAGACAAGAAGAAAAGAAAGTGCGATTGGCCCTGTTCTTTGACATGATGAGATAAACCAAAAGAGTAAGAAAAACTCGTTTGAATAGAATCAAGGCTACTTATGTAGCAAAACAAAATTTACAATGGAGAGTTTGATCCTGGCTCAGGATGAACGCTAGCGGCAGGCTTAATACATGCAAGGCGAAGGGGCAGCAATGTCACTGT
>NZ_JAKCPW010000002.1 GCF_021440085.1 Dyadobacter sp. CY261 | reverse complement strand
TGAGTTTCTGTGAATGTGTTTCGTTTCATAGCAGATTAAAATTAGAAAATTTGTCTAATTCATCACCACTCTGTTTTTAGGGAAGCTTACAATCATTGCTAACTTTCCGATCAACTATCTTTGCGTAAATTTGTGTAGTCTTCAAATCTTTATGCCCAAGCATCTTGGAAACAGTCTCGATCGGCACATCGTTTGATAGAGTGATTGTCGTCGCGAAAGTATGCCTGGCCAAATGGAAAGTTATGGGCCGATTAATTTGACAGACGTCTCCAATTTCTTTCAAGTAGGAATTCATCTTCTGGTTAGTAAGTACAGGAAGGAGGCGCGCCTCGTTTACAAACGCAGGATCGTCTTTGTACCTTTCTATTATGTTTGCTGGAACAGCCAAGAGCGGAATTCACGAGGGCGTCCCAGTTTTCTGCCTTTTGATGGACAGCCATTTTTTGCCATCAAAGCCAACGATTATATCCGACTGCCGAAGTTTTTGCACATCCATATATGCCAAACCTGTGTAGCAGCAAAAAAGAAAGATATCCCGTACTCGTTGAAGTCGGAAGTTATCAAAGTTCTTGCTAGAAATACGCGAGAGCTCGTCTTCATCTAGGGGCGATGGTCTACATCCTTAAAGGAAATTTTGTACGCAAAAAAAGGATCTCTACTTAGCCAGCCGAACTTTACGCATAGCAGCACGACCTTCTTTATCTACTTGAGATACCTCATCGCAGTGTTGTGCGAAATATGCCTAGTCACTTTCAGATAAATCGCATAATGGGAAATAAATCCGTAGTCAAGGCGCTCGATCGGCAAATCCTTCACTTTCAACTTATGTAGCAAAAACTTCATCACATTCCCTCGCGCAGCCTCATAGCGATTAAATGTAGTTATAGAGTAATCTTTTCCTACAAGGGCAAGCATCTGGTCATTGTGCTCCCTGAAAACATCCAGAATCATGACAGGTTTTTCTTCAATTCCTAAGAACCTGTCTTTAACCAGCTGCACGGTCGCGACTTTACCACCGTCTAGAAGGGCACATTGAATCTCAAAAATTTTAATCTGGAGGCTATCAAGGTAAGCATTTAGGCTTCTCACTTCCTCCTTTTGGCCAATCTTTCCCGCAAATAGATTGGACAATTACCTGACTTATAACCCTATGGCTTTTTAAGATAGAATAATAAATTAAAACTCTTATTTACCATGACAAATCCTGTTTTAGTGAATAAATATAGGATTTGCAGGCCATCCATGTCAAGATGTTTACCTAGTGAACAAGTTGGCACTCAAAATTTTGAAGCATTTCTGGTGAGTACTTTCATCAAAATAGACTGACTCTCGCTTTACTCACCAAGATTATGCGGAAAATTGAATAATTTCGGTTGATTTTTAAAATGACAAAACCCCACAAATAACTGATTTGCAGGGTTTGTCATTTTTTGATTATCTTACTTGTGCACCCTACGGTACAAAAGTCGAACCTTTTGATCGAAGATTTGAGGAAATTGGCGGCGCTGTTTGAACATAGAAATTGAGGCTAATAATAAAACACTCCTAACAGCCTGTATTTTGAAACAAATTCCACATATTCCTTGCCAAGTTATAACTGTTGGCAAGTGTCTTGAATTGGTTGAAACTTCCCGTTGGGAACGAATAGTTGTAGTTCCTACTGTCATCCGACTGAGAGGAAACACACCACATAGTCGCGCAAGGTGCGTACATAATATCATCTACTTAGCTACAATCGAAAACTTCAAAAGATAATAATACTATTGAGGTTCAGTTTTCGAAATTCCAGCAATACCGCCAAGTCGTAAATGCATTCACTGCACATCTCTCTGTATACTAGCTAAAGATTTCACTGTCCATAGGTACAGCAATCGACGAAATTCAGTTTTTCCACTCACTTCTAACTTGCGGATAATATTCTTCCGGTGCCGTTTAACAGTTTCGAAAGCAATATTTAACGAATCAGCGATTTCCTTACAAGAGTAATCATTGAGAGTCATTAATAGTATCTTGCGTTCTTGCGAAGTTAATTGCGCAAGAGCAGGAACATCGTTGGGTGAAGGTAAATTAAATCGGGGCATTAATGAACTCATAATCATACTCTTAAATATTGAATATCTGTTAATAAAGTGGGACAATACACCTGGATTCGTTCGCTTGAGTGCTATAAAAGAATATTATTTTAAACTTAATGTGTTCTAACGCATATCATTAAAAATAGTTCTACAAAGCAAATTTACAGATGTGCAAATGGCAATTACCCCTAAGGGGCAATTTAGGAGCAGTTTGGGGGCAGCAAAAACCTAAAAATGAATAGTCTGTTCTTTTGTAAAATAGTTAAATACTGCCTTGTTCTATTTTGAAACAACAATTTTCGATTATTCCATCGATACAAATGGGGCCTTTTCCAGGCGCAGCAGACTTGTTACCATTGCTCATTTTAGAGTTTTATCCTTTGTTAATAAGCTGACACATCTCCTGGCAAGTTAAGGCGTTACTTTGCTTCTTATCACTACCCCTAAAACACCCCCAACTTGCCCCTTCCGGGTGATTGAAACCCGACGCGGAGAACCTCAATTTTGTCCTCCATATAGTGCCTGCCAAAGCTTGCACTGAAGACATTTTCCAATTTTTTCCGCGAAGCCTTGAGTATGAATTATCTTTATCGATGGCTGGCCCTGGGTTGGCTAGCTACTACCTCCTATTTTGGCCTGGCACAGACTCCCACGGCCAATTACATCATCAGCCGCACCTATAAGCAGGCTGGCATTACCGAAAACCTGGCTGGTACCAACTTTACTGCTACGGCCAATCAGGCTGCAAGCCAGCTCTCCTACTTCGATGGGCTAGGCAAGCCGACCCAACAAGTAGCTGCCTTTGGAGCCGGCTCCAAGGCCGACATCGTCACACTAATCGAGTATGACGCACTGCAGCGGCCCGTCCGGACATTTTTACCCACAGCGATGAATTCCAACGGTGGACAGCTTCGCGAAAGCAGTGATATTAAAGCCAGAGCCAAAACCTACTACACCGACACTGAAAAGGTGTCAGCTCCAATTGCAGCTAGTGCTGTCCCAGAAACATTTTCAACCCAAACTTTTTACGAAAGTGCGCCGCTCAACCGGATTACCGGCAGTAAAGCACCAGGGGCCACTAACAATTCTACGCAGTTCCATGGTGTAAACGTAGCCAATGAAGTCAAATACTACCGGGCCAATGGCACAGGTCTGGTCGATATTCTGTCGAACAGCACATACGCGGCTGGCGAGTTGACTTACACGCGCACTGTTGACGAGGCAGGTGGCAGGGTGACCCAGTACCTGGACCGGCTTGGCCGGGTCGTTCTCAAGCGGACACTTACCAGCAAAATTGTTCAGGGACTCCCTCAGGATGTTAATCTGGACACATACTACGCCTACGATGAGAAAAATCAGCTTCGGGCAGTACTCCAACCGGGCTATCAAAACGAAGCGGATCTGAGCCGGCATGCATTCCTGTACCGCTACGATGAGTACGGACGGGTGGTTGAAAAAAAACTACCTGGCAGCAATGCCAATCAAATTGATTACATCGGTACCACGGACCTGCCTAAAAGCAGCACCGATGGCCGCGGGCAGAAGTTTTATTATATCTACGACAACCTTAATCGTCAGATCGAGATGGGTCTGTGTAAGACGGGCAATTGCGACACCCCGGAACCGCTGCTGAAGACCTACTACGACAACTATGCATTCACTCCTTTTCGAGCCTATGCCGCCGAGCCTGGCATGACCGGCGTTGCCTTTGCGCAAACCCCGACGGCCAACCGTATAGGTTTGAATACCGGCCAGGATGCCAGGGTATTGCTTCCCAATGGCGGCTATGGAGCGTGGTTGCAGACCGTGATCTATTACGATGACAAGCAGCGGGTTATCCAGACACTACGCCAGTTGTACGGATTTAGCAGTAGTGCTTTTGAGCGTGTGAGCTATAAACTGGCCTTCGATGGCAAGCCCGAGCAGGAATGGACTACACAGGAGACCGGCAGTGTAACCTACAAGGTGGCCAAGACGTTTACTTACGATCATGGCGACCGGCTAAGCAAGACCGATGTGATACTTTATGAAGGAGGTGTTCAGAAAAAAACCTACACCCAGGCGGAACAGCTTTATAATGAAGTGGGTCAGGTGGGGACCAAATCCCTGCACGCAGGAGTGCAAATTCTGGGCTACAAGTACACACCGCGAGGCTGGCTAGGCAATGAGCAAACCAGCACGGGACAGCCTTTTACGTTGGGCTTGAATTACCAGGACAACGGTAATATCAATAGCCTGTCGTGGGCAACCAAAAGCAATAGTGGCGGAATGAGTTTAAGCTACGACAAATCCAGCCGACTGACAGGCGCTACGGGTACCGGCAATTTTGCGAACTACGACGAATCGCCTATCAGCTACGATGCTAACGGAAACCTGGAAAGCCTGACGCGCAAGTACAATACTGCTACCATCGACCAATTAAGCTATTTGTATCGCGGCAACCAATTACACCGTGTGAACGACGCGCAGGATAATCAGAACCAAGCTGTTAAAGGGTTTCTCAATGGAGCCAACGCGGATGACGAGTTTGTCTACGACGGCAATGGAAACCTGGTCCGGGATTTAAACCGGGGCATAGGAACTAATACGACCGACGGGATCAATTATAACTTACTGAACCTGCCCCGGCTTGTCGTGCGTAACGGCCGCACGGTACAGTATACGTATGATGCCAGTGGAGTAAAAATTAAGAGTGAAGCGCCGGATAACGTCAATACATATTATGCGGGAACGTTCGAGTATCGCGCGGAGAACAGCTTGCTGCGCATTGGTGTAGAGGAAGGGCAGATTGTCAAAGACGGGACAAACTTCCTGCCTCAATACTATCTGCGGGATCATCTTGGAAACGTGCGCTCGGTGATGGATGAGACCGGCAATGTGATCCAGGAGACGGAATACTACGCGTTTGGTTTACCGATACAGCGAACAGGGGTTGATAAAAACAAGTATCTTTACAACGGGAAGGAGAAACAGCCTGAGACGGAATGGCTAGATTATGGTGCGAGGATGTATGATCCAAGCATTGGTAGGTGGATGGCGGTCGATCCTCTGAGCGAGCTCGATGAGAATGTGTCACCGTATACTTATGTGTTAAATAACCCGGCAATAATGGTTGATCCATTGGGCATGCACCCTGATTCAGGAGCTAACTACGCGCCGGGCACGAATGTCGAAACCCAATATGGATCATATACGTGGACTGGGGAGAAATGGATAACTCACTGGGAGAAGTCAGAGGATTCAGGTACAACACCTACCCTTTATGTTCCAAAATTTGGCAAAAGTAGCGGGAATAGTCAGCTACGTCCAAATTTTGATTCTGAAGTAATGAAAAGTGCCGCTCCCCTGTCCTGGTCAAATTTGGGAGATGCAAATACAGTGTTTGGAACAGCGGTTGGTTATGCGACAGATATAAAAGGGGTGAAGGCGTATCGCCTTTTGAAAAATATGAAACCAAAATTTTACCTTACAGAATGGAAAACTATAAATGGGATGAAAGTTAGTAGTTTAGCAACACTCGGAAAATGGTCGACAGTCGCTAGTGTAGGGTTTGACGCAATGGCTTGGAGCAACGGTGAACAAAGTGACCTCAAAACTATGACCAATATCGGTGTTACAGCGGCAGCAGTCTTAATTGGCTCAGTGGAAGGCTTTGTTCTGGGTGCCGGCTACACTATTATTGACAAAACTATTGGATGGGAAAATGCGATGGAGCAAGGAGCTAATTATCAAAAACAAGAAAGAGCATTAGGGTTACCCACAAGACCTTACTGACACAAATCTCTATGGAACCTTTCAGATATTTATACTATCAAACTTATCGATTGTTGGTTAGTACAAAGATCAATCCCGATCCCAAGGATAATGCAATATATTTTCTGTTAATTTTTCAGATACTTAACGGGGTTACTGTATACGTTTTCATTCGAGAGCTTTTCGATATTGAAGCACTTAGAAATAGCGTATTCGAAAAGATATTCCCTTTGATACTGGCAGGATTGTTATGGCGTGCAAATGTGACATTGATAAATTTTGAGGAGGTTCATAATAAATACAAGCGAGCTGGAATCGTCGGTTTACTAGTTTTATTTTTGTATTTGACCTTATCCTGCGTGTTGCTCTTTTATGTAAAAAGATTTTAGACACCATTTCAAAAACTGGTAAATAAACAAAAACAGTCTATATCGCGTAAGAGCCTTTCAACTCTTGCCAATATAGACTGTTTTTTATATACAGTCCCCTCCCATTACATTACACTCCCTATCCCCAGGAAGACTATCCCCCCTAAAATACACCCAAACTAACCCCAAGGGAGCATTTTATCCCAGGTCTTGAAGCACCAATTTTGTTGGAGTAGAATCCCTTTTTTCCAACAAACTGCTTTTCCATAATCTTTCTCTAAGTATTTCCGTCTTTTTTATGAAACAGCTGTATTTATTAATCCTGGTTAACCTTTGTCTTGCTACTCAGAATCCTCTGTTTAGCCAAGTGTCAGGCTATGTCCATCGGTATTCATCTCCTCAACTTTCAAGAGACCGACCCATTGGGGGTTTTACGAAAGTGAGTGTCAGAGCCTATGATGCTCAAGGTAAATTTCTTACCTCCGCTTCCTCCGATGCGATGGGGTATTACCAACTCGACGTGCCTGACGGTCAGCGCGTTCGGCTTGAATTCGACCAACTACCACAAGGATTTAGCCCAGCTCCCGGCCAAAGCAGGGTAAAGTTTCTCACAAGTCCTGCGTCGGCCAATCTGGACTTATGGCAACCTGGTCAATTTGTTGGCGGCCATCCCCGGGCCGTCCAATCGCTCTATACAACGAGCAATCCAAAAAAGACTGGGGAACCGCAGGCTGCTTTGGTAAGTTACCAGGCCGGCGATTCGACAACCGGAAAAGCAATAACACTGGCCAATTCCGCCCAGGTAGGTTCTTTATGGGGCATAGCTTACGATCGCACCAGCAGACGACTCTTTGCCACCGCGTTTGCAAAGCGCCACAGCCCGGCAGGTCCCCTGGGGCTTGGCGGCATCTACGTAATTAATCCTGAAAAACAGGATGTAAAGCCATTTGTTGATTTATCAGCGTTAGGAATTCCAGCGGCACCCGCTAATTACCTGCGCGATGTATCCAGCAAAGAAAGCGTGTTCAGTCACGACTCTCTGATGTTTTCGTTCGTCGGTAAAACCGGATTGGGCGGCATTGATGTTTCCGACGATGGGCGGGATCTTTGGGTGATTAATCTATTCGACCGTAAGCTCTATAAAATCGCCCTTTCGTCCACTGAACGAGCACCTACGGCAGCCGACATTGCAGGTTACGCCGTTCCCTCAGTCGGACGTAACGGAGTAACCAGGCCTTTTGCCGTGAAATTTTATGGGGGCAAAGTTTACGTAGGAATTGTCAGCGACGCTACTGGTGAAAAAGCAAAAGATGCCGACCTGAGTGCAACCGTATTGGCTTTCGATCCTGTTCGCCAGAAATTTGAGACGGTCTTCAGTATGCCCCTTAATTACACGAGAGGCACGCTTGACTACGGTGTATCCGGATGGCGTCCCTGGACTGATGATTATCAAAAAGCCGTTTTGGCAAACAACAGCGGGTGGATGATTTATCCTCAACCAATTCTGGCCGACATTGAATTTGATACGGATGGATCTATGATTTTAGGCCTGATGGATCGCTTGGGTCATCAGACGGGTGAGGGGCAACTATACCGGCCCAAAGGTATGCGCCAACTTCAACAGGTCCGTGGCCTGGCGGGCGGCGATGTGCTCCGCGTTGCCTACCGTGGCAACGAGCGGGCAACAAACCGGTATGAATTAGAGCATAATGGTCAGGCTGGCGACCGGATATCTGCCGGCCAGGGTAATGGAGAAGGCCCCCAAGGCGGTGAATTTTACTTCGGCGACGCCTTTAAAGCCAGTGGGATAACCTGGCACCAGGAAACCGCGGCGGGTGGATTGGCACTTCTGCCGGATCAGGACCAACTGCTGGTAGCGGCCAGGGAGCCTGAGCAGGGAGGATATTTGGGTGGAGGAGTCAAATGGTTTGACAATAGTACCGGCGCAGCCGTAAAGGGCCTCTCGCTGCTACCTAAAAACCAAACTAATCCGTTTGGTAAATCCAATAATGTCGGGGACATAGAATTAATCACCGAAGTACCTCCTACCGAAATAGGTGATCGCATCTGGCAGGATTGCGATGAAGATGGCATTCAGGACGCAGATGAAACCGCTTTGGCAAATATAAATGTAGGTTTGTTTCAAGGCGATGCGTTGCTGGCTACTGTCAGGACGGATAGCCTCGGACATTACGCCTTCAACGATACGCTGGTGTTAGGAGGTATTAAACCCAGGACGGCATACGAGCTTCGGGTCGCCATCAGGCAGGCTGCATACGCCGAACTAAAACCAACTAATAGCCTGCAAGGTAGCAATCGCGAGATCGACAGTGACGCCATGTTAATTAACCAATATGCCGTTATCAAATTCACGACAAATGCTCCGGGTGAGAATATTCATGACTTAGACTTTGGTTTTCGCTGCTTAGATAAACCTCAGGTAACCGCCAGATTAACTGCCGAAGAACAGGCTGACACGCTGGATTTGGAGAATCGGGGTCTGGTTGTGTCACCAAATCCTGCATCAGATTACGTACTTATTCGTTACCGCAGTAAAAACAATCAGGGAAGTATTCAACTCGTGCTGACGGACATTAACGGCCGCCCTTTGATGACTCAGCGCGCCGACTTGAATGAAGGGCGCTACCAAAGTAAATTTAACCTGACTCATCAGCCACCCGGCAGTTACATTATCGCGATTCAAGACGGTAACATGAAAGTCTCCGAAACGATTATCAAGCAGTAAACCAATCCCATTCTTATTTAGTCCTCACCGTCTTTTATTTTATCATTATGAAAGCCTTCATTGTGCCTTCTAGGGATTCCTATGTTTTTTCAAAAACCAGGATAAGGCAATTTGTTATTTATCTGAGTATTTTCCTCCTTCTCTGGGTGGGATCCGGCAGCATTTCATTGGCGCAATTTCAAAGACCAGATGTATCACTCCCTAGTCCAAATGCGGCGAGTTTAGGCTTGTATGGGGAAGTACCCGTTTCTTTATACACGGGCATGCCGAATGTGACCATTCCCCTGTACACGCTGCAAGAAGGAAAAATTAATGTTCCCATTACATTAAGTTATCATGCCTCGGGTGTGCGGGTCAATCAACACCCGGGATGGGTGGGATCGAACTGGAATCTAAACGCCGGTGGAGCTATCACCCGCAAGATGAAAGGGATACTGGATGAATTTAATGATAAAGGCGTTTCAGGTTATTATCATAGCCATGGCGTTCTGAATCAGCTAAATTGGGAGACACCTGAATATACAAAACAAATTGTCGCGGCTGCGACAGACACCGACCCGGATGAGTTCAATTTTAACTTCATGGGCATATCGGGAAGCTTTTATCAAAATGCAAAAGGAGATTGGGTTGCTAGGTCGAATTCAAAAATTAAGATTACCGTCGACCCTAATTTTATGGATGTGCCTAATAGTCTTCAAGCAACTTGTGACGGCTCTGTTGGCGTTCTCATCTCAACCACAACAACAGGCAATAATCCAAAAACATTTGGCAAATTCACACTAACTACTGTTGATGGAACCAGGTACGTCTTTGGCGGAACAACTGACGCCATAGAATATTCAACAAGTTTCTTTAACGGGCCGGGCTTTGCACAAAATTACAAGGTAAAGGACATTTGGGTAGCCAATACATGGTATTTAACACAAATAATAACCCCGCAAGGGCAACAGGTTACGTTTAATTACAGTGCAAATGCTTGCAGCGATGGAAAGTTTGTTGCTTCTTTTTATAATTCGCATACTGCGGGATCTTATAACAGTAGTTCAGGTACGTCAGGCGTGATATCCATGGAAATTAAATGCGGTGGTTCTTCAATCGGCTCAACCAGTGGATACGTTGCCGGTGTTCTAACGAGGCCGGTTTATCTTGATGGAATTACCGGTGATCAGCACTCTATCACTTTTACGCGATCCAGCACCAATGAGCTTAAATATGAAACAAGGATATTAAAGCCTTATTTTGATCAACCGGGAGGTAATTTACAAAATGTGCCCACTGACATTTTTCCTTACTTAAATTATAACGGAGTACTGGGGAGTGTTAGTAGCGGGCCTGATCAACGGATAGGGGCACTATTAAACAAACTGGTGTGGAAGCAATTAGATCAGATCAAGGTTGCAAACAAAGACGGTTCAATTGTTAACAATATTAAATTCGGATACAGTAGCGATACCACTAAAAGGCTCACACTTAATAATGTAAAATATCTGTCTAACAGTGACGAAAATTGTCTAAGCAAATATGACTTTGAATATTACACAGATTATGCGCTACCAAAATATCTGGATGCCTTAGATAAAACAGATCACTGGGGTTTCTTCAACGGACTTGAATACGATATCAGTACGCTACCCGCTACCGGATTTTCTACTTATGAAGCTAAAAAAGCTTCTTCCACCAATATTCAAATATTGCGAAGCGGTAGTTTGAAGAAAGTAACGTATCCAACTGGCGGGTATACGGAATTCGACTTTGAGAAACATACTTCCAAAAAGTATCAATCTATAAACAAGGATGCAAGCATCACCCTGGTTACAGATGCTACTCAGGCACTTGGCGGGCTTCGGATTAAAACAATTACCAGTAAGGAAACAAGCAATGCTGTTTTGTCGACCAAGCAGTATGAATACCTGCTTGCAGATGGATCATCGAGCGGTATTTCGTCCGGCAAACCCGTTTATGGGTCAGGTGCATATAAAATATCTGTTTGTAATGCAGAAGGCTCTATTACTCAGGACATTTATTCACTACAAAATCTTTTACCGACCAGTACCAACTCGCATGGCACTCACATTGGATATAGTAGAGTCGTAGAAAAAAATAGCGACAACAGCTACAAAGTATACACCTACACAAACTACGAGTCACCAGACGGTTCATTTCACATGGATCTGCCGGTTCCCAATACACTACGTATTCAGGGCAGCGATGCAAGCAGATATGAGCCTTTTTATGACAAATCCTTCGAGCGCGGCCTGCTTTTGAGTGAAGAATCATATGATGCTTCGAACAAACCGGTGTTAAAGAAAATAAATACATACAAAGCACTATCCAACGACTTTGTCGAAGGCATGTACAGAAATAGTGTTGCAGTATGCCCGGGATCAGGGCGGTACGGATGCTCAGGCTTTCCTTATCGTATTTACACTTATCAATACAAACTAGATAAAGAACAGGTTTTCAATTACACGCAAGGCCAAACCGAAAGTACCGAGGATAAAACAGAATACATATCCTACAACTCGATTGGACTTCCCGTTGAAACAAAAACAACAAGAAATTCAAAAACAACTGTAACAAAGGACCGGTATTCAATTGACTATGTAGTTGTGCCAGGCAGTGTTCTTCTTGACGAACCAAGCAAGGCTATTCGCATAATGCAGGCGAACAATATGGGCGGCCTGTTGGTTGAGCGGCAGATTTGGAATAATGATAATGGAACGCTGGGTATAGCTGATGGTTTCCTGAACCTGTACCGATCATACCCCGCAGCAAGCGGCTTCATCAATATTCAGCCGGAAAAAACATTACAATATTCAGTTACAGCAGCGAAGACTATTGTAGTCAATTCATCAATTCGTGCGAATGGTTCATCCTTTTCTTTTAATTATGATTCTGACTACAAAAAGGTTGTCGTCAAATTTGATGACCCTGCCAATGCTTATACGCTTCGTGGTGAACCGGTCAAATTCACTGATAACGACAATCTCACTACTACTCTGACCTACTATGGAGGATCCAAAACAGGGCTACTGGCTTCTAAAACAATTGGTAACCAGACCACAACTTACGACTACAAGCCTTTGGTAGGGATTACCTCCATTAAGGATCCCGCCAGCTTTAACACGTTCTATGCATATGATGGCTTTAACCGGTTAGTTACGGTAAAAGATCATTGGAACAACTTACTTCAATCCAACTCGTATAACCTGATTAACAGTTCGGGGTGCAGTACACCCAAGTTGGTATCTGAACCGATCGTTACTCCGACACTCTCCGGGTCGGGCAAATATAGCCGGGTAGTTATTATAGGTAACAGCATTACCAAACTAGTAGCTCAGACTGGTTCCGATGGCTGGCAATCGCCTGCGTTGACCGCAGCCGGGGGCTGGGGACGCGCATCATCCACACAGGCAAAAGATTTTGCGCATATCCTGGAAGCCCGTTTCAAACAACTCGATGCCAACGCACAGGTGCTACCCTTGTGGGAGGCACCTTTTGAGCGGGATTATATCAGCAGCCCTGCGGGTTGGGTTACCTACGATTTCACGGCTCTTCAAAACCGTATTAAGAATAGCTTCGGGTCGTCATCATGGAAACCTGACCTGGTCATTATCCGATTGGGGGAAAACGTGCTGAACTCTGAGGTCGAGCTTAACAATTTCAAAGGAGCATATAACACGTTGATCGATAAAGTACTGGCAGTAAGTGCGCCCGGCGCAAAAGTAATCCTGACCAATTCAATGTGGCCGGACCAACCGCTCGCTGATGCCAAAATTCAGCAAGTGGCTACTGAACGTGGATTGCCCTTCGTAAGTCTGAGCGATATGATATCGAACCCTGTTTATCTGGCTGGAAACGACCCGGTATCAATGGCTGCGTTCCCTAACAATACGGGCGACCGGCATCCGGGCGACGCCGGGATGTTGGAGATCGCGGACCGCATCTGGAGTAAAGTCAAAAATGTCGATTTGCCATCGAACATCGGGGGTAATATCACCAAAGTCAGAATATATCCCCGTTCCGAAACTTGCTGTATTGCCCGTATTGCCGGTAGTGTTATTCAAGGATCAAACGATATGTCCAATCCTAATGGCTGGACTACCCTGGCTACTATTACTGAAACTCCGGTTGCAGGATGGAATGAATACACAATCCGGACTACTACGGCCTGGCGGTATGTACGGTTCCTGGCAGGAGCTAATTGCTATGGAGACATAAAAGAACTAGAGTTTTATAATGGAAATGTAAAACTAAACGGATCAAGATTTGGCTCTTCAACCGCTTACAACAACGATCCCGCCACTTACGGCTATAATATGGTTTTTGATGGTCAACTGACAAATGTCTGGAGTGGAAATGCTGCCGGTCCGCAAAACTATGCGGGACTTGATTTGGGTGCAGGCTGCTCTGCCCTGACGGCCAGTGTGACCTCGCCTGCCAATAACGCCAGTGTGGTAGGCACGGCTAGCACCACAACCACCGGACGGGTAACCACTGCCATTAGCGTCACCACATGCGTCCCCACAGGCACCACTATCAGCAGCGTAGAAATCTGGGCGACAACAAGCAGCGGCGGATTCCCTAACCGGATGGGTTATGCGATCGCCGATGCCAGCCAACCAGGTGTTTACAAGCTGTCGTCTGACGAAGGTAGTGCTGCCGGAAAATGGCCAACGCCTTTTCTGGACCCGGGTACCTATCGCTTTTACGCCAAGATAAACACTGCGGGCACAACGCTCACCACCGATTACATTACGGTAACGTTGACAGCTCCTCCTATTACAGGTTGCCCCTCGCTCACAGCCAGTATGCTCTCGCCTGCCAACAATGCCAGCGTAGTGGGTACGGCCAGCACTGTCACCGCCGGCAGGGTAATCACCGCCATTAGTGTCAACACTTGTGTACCCACAGGGACCACGATCACTGGTGTAGAGATCTGGGCATCGACAACTTCCGATACATTCCATAACCTGATGGGCAAGGCAATAGCTGATGGCAGCCAACCAGGTGTTTACAAGCTATCTGCTCAGGAGGGCAGTGCCGATGGGAAGTGGTCCGCAGCCTTACTCGACCCGGGTACCTACCGCTTTTATGCCAAAGTAAAAACTGCGACCACTACGGTCACTACTAATTACAATACCATTACGCTCACGGCCCCGCCTACCACAGGCAATATCACGAAGGTTCGATTATACAACCGTTCCGAAACTTGCTGCATTAGCCGTATTGCCGGCAGTGTTATCCAGGGATCAAATGATATGTCTAATGCCAATGGCTGGACGACACTGGTCACGATTGGTGGAACACCGGTTGCCGGATGGAACGAGTATGCCATTCAAACAACTACGAACTGGCGGTATGTGCGGTTTTTAGCAGATTCCGATTGTTATGGGGACATAAAAGAATTGGAGTTTTATAATGGAAGTGTAAAACTAAACGGATCAAGATTTGGCTCTTCAACTGCCTATAACAACGATCCGACCAACTACGGCTATAATGTAGTTTTTGATGGCCTATTGACAAATACATGGAGTGGGACTGCTGCCGGTCCGCAAAACTATGCAGGACTTGATTTGGGTGCAGGCTGCTCTACCCTGACGGCCAGTATGCTTTCGCCAGCTAACAATGCCAGTGTAGTAGGTACTGCCAGCACAGTCACCGCCGGCAGGGTGATCACCGCTATCAGCGTCACCACTTGTGTCCCCACAGGTACCACGATCACCAGTGTCGAGATTTGGGCGTCAACCACTTCGGATACATTCCATAACCTGATGGGCTATGCAGTTGCCGATGCCAGCCAACCAGGTGTTTACAAGCTGTCGGCCGAGGAGGGCAGCGCCAACGGGAAGTGGCCCGCAGCTTTGCTTGATCCGGGTACCTATCGCTTTTATGCCAAAGTAAAAACTGCGACGGCTACGGTCACAACTAATTACAATACCATTACGCTCACGGCTCCGCCTGTAACAGGTTGCCCCTCGCTGACAGGCAGTGTGATTTCGCCAGCCAACAACGCCAGCGTGGTGGGCACGGCTAGTACGACTACCGCCGGCAGGGTGATCACTGCGATCAGCGTCACCGCTTGCGCACCCACAGGGTCTACCATCACTAGCGTAGAGGTCTGGGCGACAACCAGTACCGGAACCTTCCCCAACCGAATGGGCTATGCAATAGCTGACGCCAGTCAACCGGGTATTTACAAGCTGGCGGCCGAGGAGGGCAGCGCCAATGGTAAATGGCCTGCCGCTTTGCTCGATCCGGGCACTTACCGCTTTTATGCCAAAGTAAACACGGCCACCAATACGTTCACGACCAATTACATTACGGTGACTCTCACTGCTCCGCCTGTCACAGGTTGCCCTACCCTGACGGGCAATGTGATCTCGCCAGCCAACAATGCCAGTGTAGTGGGTACGCCCAGCACGACTACCGCTGGCCGGGTGATTACTGCGATCAGCGTCAGTACTTGTGCCCCAACAGGCTCGACCATCACCGGCGTTGAGATCTGGGCGACAACCAGTACGGGTGGATTCCCCAACCGGATGGGCTATGCAATAGCTGATGGCAGTCAACCAGGTGTTTACAAGCTGTCGGCTGAGGAGGGCAGCGCCAACGGGAAATGGCCCACAGCTTTGCTCGATCCGGGCACTTACCGTTTTTACGCCAAAGTAAACACCGCAACGACTACGTTCGAGACCAATTACATTACCGTTACACTGACCGCGCCTGTCACGGGTTGTGCTGCCCTGACGGCCAGTGTACTATCGCCAGCGAATAACGCAAGTGTGGTGGGTACTGCCAGCACCATTACCGCCGGCAGGGTGATCACCGCCATCAGCGTCACGGCCTGCGTCCCGACAGGCTCTGCTATAACCAGTGTAGAGATATGGGCATCAACCACTTCCGACACATTTCATAACATGATGGGCTATGCGATAGCTGACGGCAGTCAACCAGGTGTTTACAAGCTATCCGCTCAGGAGGGTAGCGCAGCCGGAAAGTGGCCAACCCCTTTTCTCAATCCGGGCACCTATCGCTTTTACGCCAAAGTGAAAACTGCGAGCACTACGTTCACCACGGCCTACAACACCATTACGTTGACGGCCCCTTAGAAGATTATTTAAATAAAGCTGGAAATGAAAAATTATTTTCACTTCCAGCTTTATTTAAATATCGAATTCAGTGATATCTAATGCTTTGAACAAATGAGGAGGTTTCTACTGTTTTAAGAAGGAGATGATATTACCGTTAGGTACAGCAGTATTGGGCACTGGCCTTCCGACCATTTCGAGTAGTGTCGTCTCGATCATTCTGCATAATGCGTTCAATGCAAGATGCGAAGCAAGTATTTCAGGGACTATAATAAAACTCGTAGATTTCTTTACTGTCATAATACAGCTGTTATAAAGGCGGTTCTTTGGTCGGCTAACGAATCGCGCCTCCAATCAGCACACTACCGTCAGTCGCAGGTCGATTCGTTAAAGTAGCGCTATCTGCGGATCGTAACCAGCTGCAATGGTACTTACCAAAGAATGTGGGGTCAATACGTCTACATAGGTATCCAAAAAAAGACTTGCAGGTTCGTAACCAAAGGGCGTCCACAAATGAAGCTTTTCGGCCATTTTTAGATAGGGCTGGCTGCCGTGGCTGATGAACACACCGTCCGGCAACTTATCGAACTCTGCCTGGAACGTTACTTTGGTTTTACCGTTTATCCTCTCTTGATGCAAGACTTGGTCTATTTGGGCAATAGGTGTTTTTAGGTCAAAACCATGCTGCGGATTTCCTTCCGTCCAACATCGTTTAAACCGGTTGAAATCTTCTCTTCGACACTCGGCGCATGGCCGATGCCCGGCGGAAAATGCGGTAGCTTCATCCAAGAAGAACAGTTCTGTCCAGCGGTTTGGAGTCATAACGACACGGTGACGCCCCTTAAACCGAAGCAGACAGGTGATCCACGGCCTTAACCTAAATGCTCGTATTATTTCTTTGCGGTCATTATGAATTACGCCACGATTCCCCGTCCAATGTCCCCGCGCAGCGGTAAAAATTAGTTGTCCGTAAGGGTTCACGCGATTTTGAAGCATATCGCAGTAAGTTTAATGTTTATAAAGGGAACTTCGCTGAATCATCATGACGTAGCAATTCTTCGGATGCAGCAAGCTCGAAGCCACCATTCCAACGAATTCGCCCGCGGAGTCTGAATGCTTTTACCCGATCTTGGTCGCCCTCCCAAAAAGGTGTGGCTAACAAGAAAACTCCTGTGAGCGCTGTGTCTATTTCAAATTCGGAGAGGCAGGCCAGCATGTTAGTCTCCCAGATAATGCGCCAGGTTTGCTAAGATTGAATTTATGCCTTCAAGATCGTCCGTTGGGCTAATTTCTTTCGGTACATTCTCGGCGGTGATCGTCACCAATGTAGCTCCGGAATACACCGGAAAACCGCGTGGCAGAAAGCCTCGAAGTTCTATTTTTTCTCGCTCGCTCTGCAAAAGACGTTCGTATAATTCAATCACCTTGTCCAGTGGATTAAAATTGCATACATTGTATGAGCCTATCGGCCCCTGGTTTATACTGTTGTCGCTGAAATTGTTAAAGTAATTGAAGACTGCTTCTTCACTAAAATTCTTAATTCCTTCTGGGGTCACTCCAAGAATTTTTGCAATCTGCTCCAGTATCTGATCTTCCACCGTTTCGCTCTGCTCGATTTTCGATACGGTTTGCTGGCTGACGTTCAGTTCGTGCGCGACATACTCCTGCTTAAGACCGCGTAATTCACGGATACGTGAGATCTTGTGATCGATATGGTCGGGTTTTGTTGCTGTGCTCCACCTGCAAGTTGTTCCAAGATCAGGATCGTGCCAGCGGTCGCTTTGGGAAGCGTTTTTTTCTTAGGCCTTTTGAACGGTATTCCCAGCGCCAGTGTCAGAAAAAACTGACTGGCCGAAAGCCCGCTTTTCTCGATGAGCCCACTAACCTGTCGTTTCTGATCCATTCCTGCCCAGCTTATTGTGTCACACAATGGAAAAGCCGCCATTATGCCGTAAGCTTTGGGCGGCTTTCAATAGTCATCCATAAGTCGGGCCACTTATTTAGCTGCTGTTATGAACGCACGAGGCGGTGTCTGTTTTCTGTCGTTTTATAGTAATCCAACGACTATTGTCCGTTCCTACTATTACTTCTCTTCGTTTGAGCTTGTGGACATCCGCATATGAAAGACCCGTGTAGCAACAAAACACAAAAATGTCCCGAACCTGATCTAAACGACTGGTCGGCATCTTTTTCACAACTACTTTGTTTAACGCTGCCTCCGTCAGCACCTCGCGATCAACCTCATGCTTGCCCATTTTAAACGACTCAAATGAGTCTTTAAGTAGCCACCCTCGTTTCTCACAGGACAAAACAATCTTCTTGAAATTGGCTAGGTATTTCATGGTCGTGTTGTGGTTGCATTTTCGTTGACTTTTTAGCCAAGACTCATAATCTTCGATAAACTGGAAATCTAGGCGGGTGATTTCAATGTCCTCAAGTTAGTATCTCCAGCGAATAGAATTGCTCACCAGAACTTTGAGATTTTTTGAAAGTTCTGACGAGGCCATAAACGAAAAAAGTCTGCAAATCAATGATTTACAGACTTTTGATAGCTTTTAGGATCGCTTTTCGTGGAGATGCGGGGAGTCGAACCCCGGTCCAGAACAGGGAAACCCTGCGCCTTCTACATGCTTATCCGTGATTAGATTGTCGGGCTTGACAAGGTGCACGGCGGACCCGCGTCAAAGCCTTAGATACTAGGGTCTTGTTGGTTTTACGCATCAATATACCAACCAGCGCTGCGGTTCGACACCCCTGGATCCACCCGGCAGCACGTGGGGTGGAGAGATGATGGCATTTGGTTAATCCTCCGGATTAAGCAGCCATGGCGTAAGTAGATTCGCCAGTTATTGTTTGAGAATATTATTTCCGGGAGGTACTCTCAACTCCCGACATGCTTACACACAGAACCTCAGCCCGCTGTCAATTCCAGTCACCCCCATTTTAGCTTTCAGCTCTAACCCGTTGGCCGTATGCGTTTATAGATTACAAACAGCAACAGCCCCAAATTAAAGTCCAATCGCATTGCTATTTACACATATTAACCCACGAAAGTTCGCCCACCAAGCATTTTTTTGATCTAGAAACCTCTAACTAACTGACTCTAAACTCACTCACTCATTAAAATCTAAAACTCCCACCGACAACCCACCACCGGAATCAGCCCCAGCTGATATTGCGTCACCACATCATCCTTCCGCTTGTCAAAATACCGGTATGCCTCGTTCTTCGTGCCCGACACATTCTGTAAATCAATCGACAGCGTCCTGCTGTAATGCGCCCTGCTCTTCTTCCAGTAGATGCGCAGATCGGGGCGGAAGTAGTCTTTCATCTTTACAAAATAGGCACTATGCTGCTCATAAATGGTGGTTTGCAATGTCCGGGAATATTCCAGATCGATCGGCTTGTCCCTGAACCCGCCCAGCCACAGCACTTTTGTATTAATGCACCACAAGCTCTGGTTACCCGATTTTATTTCCTCCCCTGCCGTGAAACTGAATGTATGCCCGCCGTCAAAACGGCCGTCAGCGCGCTCTTCGACGAGATTGACGGCCGAATAATTGTCGCGCATGTCCCCTCCTACCGGTACATGGAACTGGCGCTGCAAATATGCCTCGATTTCAGGCTGCTCTTTTTATTGAAAAACTGCTGGAAGCCCAACACGAAATGGTGTGCACGCGTTGGCTTTAAATCGAAATTCTGGGCCACATCTGTTATCCCGTAAAGCGACGAATAGACATTGGGCGATTGCATCTGACTGTGCAAACCATAGGAAAAGCTCACTTGCTTGTCGCCAGCGGGCTGCCATTTCAACGCCGCTCTCGAGTCCACACCACAATGCTCCCGGGCTTTATACCTTCCTCCACCTTGCTGATCATCCCGTGCAGGCCAATCTCGCTGGTAAGCGAAGGGGCAAATTGCAAGGACCAGCTGACAAATGGCTGCACCAGCCAGGATTTCACATCGCCACCCGGCCCAACCGGCGGTGTTCGGTATTTCTGGGTCGTCAGGAATACTCCGCTTTTGAACCGCTCCCGGGCGCTCACCCTGTGTGTCAGTGTCGTGTTCAACGAAATTTTACCGGCGACCAGTACCGTCCGGATCGAAGCCTTGCGGCCCAGCGGCTGGTCATATGTGGCTCCCACAGCCCCCATTTTGTTTTTGTAAATGATATTATAGCCCTCTTTTTCAAATTCCCAGGCGGTGGTGTCTTTACCGGGATCCAAAGTATTGCGGCTAATGCCGCCCATTCCAAAAACAGTGAGCCTGGCACCTTTCGATGTCGGAAAATTAAGGTTGAAGGACAGATTCGGGGTACCAAGGAGCTGCGTGCTCAAAATATTGTTGCGGTACTGCGTTCGGGTGCATGTCAGCCCTCCAACGCCTATTTATTTATAATTTTTTTCACAAATGTTTTTACAAATCAAATTTCATTCTACATTTGTAGAGTACATTACCTATTTGTAGAAGAAGCCATGCAACTAAGCAAAACAGAAGAACAGTTAATGGAGTATTTGTGGCAAAAGGAAAAGGTCTTTTTGAAGGATCTCATTGAATGCTTTCCAGACCCTAAGCCGGCGACTACAACCATCGCCACATTGCTGAAACGGATGCAGGACAAGGGTTTTGTAGCGTACAAGCTTTACGGAAATTCGCGGGAATACTATCCGCTGATTAGGAAGTCCCAATACTTTTCAAAACAGGTTAACGGGATCATCAAGACCTTCTTTAACGATTCCGCCTCTCAGTTCGGGTCGTTTTTTGCGAGAGAAACAAGCCTGACCGCACAGGAGTTGGAAGCGCTGCGGGACATTATCGACGAGGAAATTAAACGCAAACAAAATGATTAGCTACCTTATTAAATGCATCATTTGCTCCGGTATTCTGATCGCGATGTACCATTTGGTCCTCGAACGGGAGAAAATGTTCCGGTTCAACCGCGCTTACCTGCTGCTTTCGCTGGCATTTGCATTGACAGTCCCGTTTGTAAGCTTTGAAATACCAGTCGAGCCTGTTAGGGAAGTCTTTCAGGATAATCTGCCCGTATTATCAGGTCAAAATATCCCTGTCACCGAAACAACGCGCAGTTTCACACCACAGCCGCAAAATCAATGGCTCACGCTGTTTCCCTGGCTCTGTTATACGGCGGTCAGCCTGGTACTGCTGCTGCGATTTATGTGGAATATAAGGTCTATTTTAAAATTGAAATCCAAATGCAGGACGGTTCTTATGGGCGAAGCAAATCTGGTGCTCGTCCCAGGCGACATCGTGTCGTACACCTTTTTGAACAATATTTTCATTGCTGAAACTTCATTCGACCGTCGGGATACTCAAAACGAAATCATCGCCCACGAGCTCGCCCATGCCCGGCAAATGCATTCGCTGGATGTTATCGGTATCGAACTGCTCACCGTATTCTTTTGGTTTAACCCGTTCCTCTATTTCTATCAAAGGGCAATCCGGCTGAACCATGAATTCCTGGCCGATGAAACCGTGCTGTCTCAATATGATAATGTAAAAAATTACCAGCTAATGCTATTGAACACAGCCATTAGGGGGAAAGAGGTCAGTCTGTCGAGCAGCTTCAATTATTCTATCACCAAAAAACGACTAGCCATGATGACCAAAATTCAAGATCAGAACAGACAGTATTTCAAACAAGCTGCCGTGGTAGTACTCGCGTTGGGATTAACATTTGTTTTTTCAGAGAAAATCTATTCCCAAGTTCAACCCGAAATCAAAAAAACGCCTAAAACAGCAGCGAACAAGCCAATTGCCAGCAAGAAGCTCACGAACCGTGGCCCCGGCAACGGAATATCCGCTGCCGAATTAGACGAATTTAACACCGCCATTCAAAGCCACACCAGGTACGTGAAGAACAAAAGGGGCCGCACAGACCCGATGGTAACCATGGAGCCGAAACTCGAAGACCGGATGTACGAGCTGTTCGTTAAAATGAGCGCCGAACAACAGAAAGTGCTGATTGACTCCGGTATTACGCTATTCCAAATGGATATTCCCGTGAAACAGGCACCAACGCCGGAACTGTTTGAAAACTGGAAAAAACCAACATTATACGGTGTCTGGATCAACGGTAAACACGTCCCCAACACCGAGCTGAACAAATACAAATACTCGGATATTGCCGAATACTGGCACAGCAAATTATGGGGCGCAGCGAAAAAAGGGCGCATTTACAAATATCAGCTGGAACTGATGACCAACGACTATTTTGATAAAACCTACGAACAACGGATCAATAACCGCGTCATTATCACCCGGGTAGGCTGGGTCGGCACGAAACCGGCAACCTTTAGAAGATAATCGTTGGCACTGTCAGAATTCAAAAAGCAGGAGCCGCGTTCTGGTTTTTTTATGCCTCCTTACTCCATATTGTCGTACTTTTGGGCGTTGGAATAAGCGTTCAAATATGAAAGTTGAAGATATAGAATCGTTTTTTAAAGATTTGCAGGACCGGATCTGCCAGGATATTGAAAAGGAAGATGGTGCCGCGAAGTTCCACGAAGACCTGTGGCAGCACCACTCCGGTGGCGGCGGCAGAACCAGGCTGATCCAAAACGGCAATGTGATCGAAAAAGGCGGGGTCAACTTTTCCAGTGTTACGGGGGAACTTCATCCGAGGCTCCGGCAGCAAATGAACCTGAACGACGACGAAGAGTTTCGCTTCACCGCCACAGGCGTGTCGATCGTCATGCACCCGCGTAACCCGCACGTACCCATTATACACATGAACGTGCGCTACTTTGAGCTCGATAATGGCACCTGCTGGTTCGGCGGCGGCATCGATCTTACCCCGCATTATGTGGTAGAAGAAGATGCCCGTGCATTTCACCAGACGCTCAAAACAGCCTGTGATAAGCACCATACCAATTTTTATCCCAAATTCAAAACGTGGGCGGACGACTATTTTTTCATCCAGCACCGGAACGAAACGCGCGGCGTCGGTGGTATTTTCTTTGATTATCTCAAACCCGATGAACCCGGAAATGGCCAGGGTCTCTCAAAAGAGCAGCTTTTCGAGTTTGTAAAAGATGTAGGTGAAAACTTTGCGCCCGTTTACACGGCCCTGATGCAGAAATATGGCGATAAGCCATTTACCGAGCAGCAAAAACAATGGCAATACCTGCGCCGGGGACGATATGTGGAGTTTAATCTCGTATGGGACCGGGGAACCAAGTTTGGCCTGGAAACCAACGGCCGCACCGAATCCATTCTGATGAGCCTGCCGCCTCAGGCCAACTGGGAATATAACTTTGTTCCGGAGCCCGGTTCTTCGGAAGCCGAAACCTTAGGCTGGCTCCGCAAGGGCGTGGCTTGGTAATGCCCAGGCTATTTCTTTCCGGTAGTATAAATGCCCGTTTTCGACCGTAAGCGGAGAATCAAAGTTATTGGTATAAAGCTGGCCGGTGCCAAGCCCTTGCGGCAGCGGGTTGTTGAACCTGGCCGTATATTGCGCAATAGCATTAAGTCCGATATTAGATTCCAATGCAGAAGTGACCCACCAGCCGATATGCAACCGGTTGGCGATCTCGATCCATTCGCTGGTAGCCGTGAAACCGCCAAGTAACGTAGGTTTCAGGATAATGAAACGAGGCATCAATTTTTTGAGCAATGCAAATTTATCCCGGTAAGCAACAATGCCGATGAGCTCTTCATCCAGGGCAACCGGGACAGGCGACGACGCACAAAGCTCCGCCATTAATTTATATTGCCCCGCTTTTATCGGCTGCTCAATCGAATGCAGGTCAAAGGCGCTCAGGCGTGCCAGCCGCTCTTTTACATGCTCCGCTGCAAATGCCCCATTAGCGTCTACACGAAGGGTGATGGCATCTTTATCAAACCGATTTCGTACGGCTTCCAATATCCGGCATTCCTGATCAAAATCGATCGCACCGACTTTCATTTTCAAGGTCGTAAACCCCTGAGAAAGCTTGTCTTCCACTTGTCCCAGCATGTTATCGTAAGAACCCATCCAGATCAGCCCGTTCATCAGGAGGCCCTCACCATGGTTGGAGAAGCCATTTTTGAAAAGAATGCGTTCACCTCCGTTCATGATATCAAGCAAAGCCATCTCCACGCCCGCACGGACGGAGGGCAGGTTTTCCGGAATAAGCTGTTCGAGGATAATGCCTAGATTGAATGGAAAGACATCAAGGTCGAGGTCGTTAAAAATGCTACAAACGTCCGCTAGTTGGGCCTCGAAATCCGGAATATCGTCGACGCTCAATCCTGGTAACGGCCCGCATTCGCCATATCCGACAACACCTGGCTTTTCGGAGTCGGTAATGATGACGATCCAGGATGTCTTTTGTGTAAGTACCCCGCGAGAGGTGCCTGCTTCCTTGCGAAAATGAAGCGTATGTGGCTTATACACAATTTTTAACGGCATGATTTTGTGGTGTCAGATTTTAAAAGGGGCACAATATTAGACAAAATTTACGTAATTATGCACCAGGATGAAAGAACTGCGCCTGATAAAAAAAGCATTACTGCCCCTCTCATGGATTTACGGTTTTATCACCGATGTGCGCAATATCCTTTTTGACAACGGCATCCTGAGTTCCCAAAAAGTACCGCAAAAAGTCATCGCGGTTGGAAACCTTACCATCGGCGGAACGGGCAAAACGCCGGTCATCGAGTACCTCACGAATTTATATTCAAAGCAAATACCCACGGCAATCCTGAGCCGGGGCTATGGCCGCCAGACCCAAGGATTTGTGGAGGCCGACGCCACCGCCTCCGCCAGTTCGATCGGCGACGAGCCTTTTCAGTTTTATACCAAATTCGGCACGGATGTAAATGTATCGGTTTGTGAAAAACGGGTGGAGGGCGCTTTGCAAATTAACAGACGGCACCCGGACGTGGAACTGCTGCTGCTCGACGACGCATTTCAGCACCGCGCCATTCGCCGCGACGTCAATATCTTGCTGAACGATTATAACCGGCCGTTTTACGAGGACCACCCCTTCCCTGCCGGTCGGCTACGGGAGCGGCGGCATGGCGCATGGCGCGCGGATGCGGTGATCGTTACCAAATGCCCGGCATTTCGCGACGTTTCCGAAAAACAAAATATTTGTAACCATATAAGCCGCTACACGCGGGAGGGTGTTCCGGTTTTCTTTGCCACTACCCGTTATGAAGCACCTTTGTCCTATGAAAGCACGCCTGTTCAGTTAAAGAATGTTAAAATGGTCGCGGGCATCGCAAATCCGACGCCATTCGCCGCATATTTGACCACCCGGTTCATCGTTAGAGACCGACGCGTCTTTGTAGATCATCACAATTACACCGCCAACGACGTCGAAGACCTTATTAAGAACTTAAAAAGCGATACTTTTGTGGTTACGACTGAAAAGGATATGGTCAAATTAAAGCCGTTGGTTGCTTCGAAAGGCTACGCAGCACGATTTGCGTACATTCCCGTTTCCGTGGATTTCGGGGACGACGAGCCAGCCTTTGTCCAATGGATCACTTCACAAATCGGCAACCGGTTTGAAAACGGCAGAATGTAGTTTCCTCTATGAGAATTGTTTTATATAGCATACTGTGTATTTTATGCAGCTTCCTCGTCTCCATACCCATTGCCTATGGACAGGTGAAGCTTCCGGGAAATATACGGATGCCGGGTGGCGGTGGTAGCGGCGGAGGCGGCTCGAAAGGAGGGGGAGGTCAGTCTATTCTGGACGACAGTACTAAGACCATCTATGGCCCGCAAACCACGCTTCATTTTTACGAAAACGATATTTTCAATAACCGCGACTCGGTGCGTTACCGGGTGGACACGGGCCTGACCAACTTCCATCGCTGGATGCCTATAGATAGATCCTGGGGCAAAATAGCCGACCTTGGTAACCACGTTACGGCATCGAGGAACCTGTTTTTCCAGCCTCGCGAAGATATTGGGACACAACTGGGTCTCCGCGCATACGACGCCTATGCGATTAAACAGGAAGATGTGGCTTACATCGATACCAAATCGCAGCATACCGAACTCGACTTTATGTCGGGGCCTAAAAAAGCGTCGCTCGGGACATTTGCCTATACCCAAAATGTGCATCAGCGCCTCAACTTCGGCATGCGCGCTACGCGTTTGACTTCGAATAAAGTTTACGGTTTTGCCAACACCGTTAATTCCGGCGCATTGCTGGGCCAGAACTGGACGTTTCTCGCGCACACCAGCTTTTTCTCTAAAAACAAAAAATACCTGGTACTCGCGCATTACCGGCATATGAACATGAAGGTGCGCGAACAGGGCGGCGTGATCCCGAATGTCGAAGATGGCGTGATCGACCCGTATTCTTATGACGGAGCGGCCAGTATCAGCGACAATGCCAACTCCTGGGAGCGGCGCCATGTGTTCCATGTTTACCAGCAATACCGGCTTGCCAATGGCTTCCAGGTTTTTCAGCAGGTCGATTATCAGGGTGTGATCGACCGCTATACGGATCAGGACATTTCAAGAGGAGTTGAAAAGGACGTCTATCCTACTCCAAAATTTGATACAAAGCTAACGCGGCAGGATCTTTACTATAAGCTTTTTGATAACAAGTTCGGTATCAAAGGATTTTATGAAGGATTCAATTATCGTGCTTATGTCCGGCAGCGGTTCTACGGATTGCGCTCGATCGGCCAGCCTACCAATGAAACCGGAAATCCGTATGTGACATATCGTACCGGCCTTAAATTCGACAATATCATCGGTGCTTGGCTGGGCTATTATTTAAAAGATTCCGTCCAGTATGTCACTGCCGAGGCCGATCTGAACCTGGCTAAAAATGTCGAGTACCGGCTGAAAGGTGAATTAAATACCCGTTGGGGCAAAGCAGGCTTTCAGAGTATTCAAACGGCCCCCGATCTGCTTACGCAGCGTTACCTTGGCAACCATTTCGACTGGCGTACCAATTTTGATCCCACCAAGGTCCAGACCATTTACGCGTCGCTTGCCCTTAAAACGAAAAAGATCGAGTTCGTACCGGAGGCGCAGATCCATCAGATCAACGATTACATTTATTATGATACCGTGGCGGTTCCCCGCCAGCTCAATACCGGGTTCCGGTTGCTTCGGGTGGGTTTCAACTCGGGCATTCATCTGAACCGGTGGAATTTCACAACCATGGCTTACCTCACACTGAACGACAACAAGGACGTGATACGGATTCCCACGGTCTTCGCGAGCGGCGAGGTTACATTCGATTTTGTGTATGCCAAAGTGTTATTCATTCAGCTCGGTCTGGCGGCCCGGTACCGATCCGCATATCTGGCTGACGCCTACATGCCGATCACACAGCAATTTCATTTACAAAACAATACCACCTTAAACCAGAGCACGGTAGTCGACGGCTTTGCCAATGTCCGCATTACACGCGTACGGTTATTCTTTAAAATGTCTTATCTTAACCAGGGCGGTAACTTCGGCCTTTTCCCGAAGGGTTATTACGTCACACCCGGCTACCTGGGCCTTGCGAGAGCATTTTCGTTCGGGATCAACTGGCCGCTTTTCGACTAGCCGACCAAATTCTTTTTCGATGCCATCATTCCTGAACCTCGTCGCCAAACGCATTTTGGCCAACCATACCTCGCTCGACCGCGTGCAAATAGTGGTACCGACGCGACGTGCGGCCTTTTTCCTGATGCAGGAGCTGGCCGGCCAAACGACCGAGGCGATAATGAGTCCTGGCATTATGGCGATCGACGATTTTGTCGAAAGCATTTGCAGCCTCGAAATAGAGGATCCGGTCCATTTGCTTTTCGATCTGTACGAAACTTTCAAGGAAATCGACCCGGATGTCCAATTCGACCGCTTTATGGGTTGGGCTTCGGTATTACTGAGTGATTTGGATAAAATCGATCAGTACCTGGTCAAGACTGATTTTCTTTTTGAATACCTCTCGGAATCTCATGCGCTCTCACGCTGGCAGGGAAGCCTTCCCGAGGGTAAAACCTTGCAAAGTGAAGGCGGATCGAAGCAATATTTCTCCCTTTTTGAGAATATCAATAAGGTTTACCGCTCATTCAGGGAGCGGCTGCTGGCCAAAGGGAAAGCCTATCGCGGAATGGCTTATCGCGAGCTGGCAGAGGACATTGCCGGGCTCACAGATACGCGAACAGAAGCCGAGCGGATCTATTTTGCGGGTTTCAATGCATTTACAACGTCGGAGCGGGTGATCGTATCGGCATTGGTCAAGGCCAAAAAAGCAGAGGTGCTGTGGGATTCGGACCAGTATTACATGTCCGAAAATACCATGGTGGAAGCCGGGAAAAGTCTTCGCGAATACCAGCGCGGCAAGGAGTTCGGAGATTGGAACTGGACAGGCGACGATCTGCTTTCAACTGAAAAACACATTACGATCTACGGCGTACCTAATGCCACCCTGCAAACCAAAGTCGCAGGCGAACTTTACCAGCGCATGAAGCGGTTCGATCCGGACGATGCGCCCATACCCACCGCCATTGTCCTGGCCGACGAAAATTTGCTGTTACCGATGCTCTATTCGCTCGATGAGGCCGTCCGCGACCTGAACGTGACCATGGGGCTTTCGATGCGCAATTCATTGCTATACACGCTTATCGACGGCATTTTCGAACTGCAGCAAAACGTGGTGGAGTTCCGGACCAAAAGCGGCAAAATGATCCGTATCCCAAAATTCGGACACAAATCCATTGACAAAATCCTCAACCACCCATTTATCCGGCATTATGAATACGTAGCGCTAACGCCGCTGGAAGACGGCCAGACTATTATCCAGCGAACTCTGCGCGAGATCACCGAAAGAAACCAGGTATTCCTGAGCTCCGAGGAACTGATCGCATTAGGCGACAACCATCCTTTGTTTCAAATCCTGTTTACCCATTGGCAAAAAAACAATGCACAGCAGGTGATCCGCTCTTTCTATCAGCTAATCGAGTTGCTTCGGGAGGTTTATAAGGATTATAAAAATGCGCTGGAAACCGAGTATCTCTATCTTTTTTACACACTACTCAAACAATTCGAGCAGACGATCGAGGAGCGCGCCGAACTAATAACGCTGCGGACGCTGCGGTCATTTATGTTTGAGCTCATCCGGCAGACGCGCATTCCATTCAGCGGGGAGCCGATCAGCAACCTGCAAATCATGGGAATGCTCGAAACCCGTGCGCTGGATTTTGAGCGCATCATTATTTTGTCCGTCAATGAAGGCATTATCCCGACAGCTAAAAGACAAAATTCACTGATCCCATTTGATGCCGCGCAAGCCGCGGGGCTGCCGACGCATCAGCATCAGGAAGCAGTCATGTCCTATCATTTCTACCGGTTGCTCCAACGCGCTTCGGAAATCCATATACTTTACACGAGCACCAACGATGCACCCGGCGGGGGTGAAAAAAGCAGATTTCTGCGCCAGATCGAATACGAGCTGGCCGGTTATAATCCGCAGATCCATATCGGGAATAAAACGATCATTTTTGAACCGCAGCAACAGCAGGAACTGGAAGAGGTGGTCCATAAAGACGACGCGCTCATTGCTGCCATCCGTGCTTATCTCGATGGAAAGGGCATTTATCCTACCCACCTTAATGAGTTCATCCGCTGCTCCATGCAGTTTTATCTCAAACATATTGCCGGTGTAAAAGAAAAGGAAGAGGTGGAGGAAGAACTCGGGATGGACAAGATCGGTACCTGGCTGCACGCCTCGCTGGAACGCCTGGACCTCGAATTTTTCCTGGTCGACAACGATCCTTCGGAGGGGCAAATTACCACGATCCTTCGCGAGGAATTCGACCGGCTTTTCAAAGGCTACGTGACCGACCTTGGCCTCAACCGCATTTATTACCAAATCGGCGAGCAGCAGATCCTGACCTTCCTGCGCCATCAAATGGCCCAGAAACCGCGTAGAAAGATCCTCGCTGCCGAACAGCCGCTTAACACACGCATACAGCTGGTGTTGCAGGGTGCTTACACGCCCGTGCGCATCGGCGGAAAGATCGACCGTATCGAACTCGCCGAGGAGGGTACTTTGTATGTGATGGATTACAAAACGGGAAGCGTGGAGCTGACCGGCAAACAAAAACTTACCGATCCGGTAAGCCGGGAGGAAGTGATCCGCTTCGATCCCGACCGCAAAATGGGGTATGTGCGGCAACTGTGGGTGTACGAATACCTGATGTACCGCCGGATGAAGGAGGAGAACGGGCTGAAATTGCGCGGCAACAACTATAATTTCGGTGAATATGCGGTAAAATCCGGCTTCTACTCTTTCCGCGATCCTAAAAACCTGATCGCCAATCCACTGGAAATTACAGACCAGCTCGCCCCCGACGAATTCATTGAAAAATCGGAAGTGATCCTGGCAGACATCCTGAACGTAATGCTCGACCCGGATATTCCTTTCCGCAAAACCGACGACCTTACAACCTGCAAATTCTGCGATTTTAAGGGAATCTGTGGTCGGTAATTTGCCGCTTGAAAAATAACAGGGTAAGCTTGCAACCATTACGTAAACAATGCGATCTTTTCTAAAAAAATCGTTTACGGTATGATCGTTATAGCAAAATTGTCCTTCTTCATCATATGGCTGTTGGCCTTTATAATAACTTGCCTCGTCGTAGGTATTACGTTCCCGTTTATTGTCCTTGCGGACAAGTCTCAAATGCTTTTTAAGGAATTGTCCCTTTAATATCAAAAAATCAAAAATGCCTCTTAAGAATAAAGGCGGGTGAGTGATCTCATCCGCGTTTTTTGATGCATTCCAGTACGTTATTTCTTCTTTAATTCCAGGTACACTTCCTCGTCCGGCAAATTGGTGCTGGCTTCGGAGGATTTCAGCGTGATGTTGATTTGCTGCACACCGCTCGTATTCACGATCCTACTCCCTATACCACTGAGGCGCACATTTAATGCGGCCCCTGTACTTTGGGTAACATCCACTTTTTCATTGACTTCGAAGTTATCCTGCGCCGTAGTTTTCACCGCCACCATCGGATATTCCTGGGTTAAAGTAACCTTTGTACCAGATACAATGATTTCGGTGTTCTTGGTATATTTGACGCTTAGCTGGTTCTTCGCTTCCGTAGCAACTTCCCATTTGTAATGACTGGTAAATCCGCCGTCCACTGTAGTGGTTTCATAAGTTCCTACAAAGCTCCCCGCATAATCCACTTCCGGTTCAGGATCCTTTTTGTCGTCCTTGCAAGCGCCCATTAAAACCACCAGACAGCAAAAAATCAACTTTTTCATACTTCAACTTTAAGTGTAAACAATTTTCAAATATAAACACGCATCCTAAATTTCCTACTATAACGGCACCGCCCCGGAATGCGCATATCGGAACGGAAAAATCTTCATTTCAATGCGTTATCAGAATGGCAGCCTCCCCAGGTCTACATTACCGCCGGAAATGATAATACCTACTTTCCTTCCTTCAAAAACAGCCTTATTTTTCAAAACCGCAGCTGTCGAAACGGCTCCTGAGGGCTCCACCACGATTTTCATACGCTCCCACAAATAGCGCATAGCCTGGATGATCTCCTCGTCGGAAACCGTGAATATGTCCGTCACCTCGGATTTGATGATCGGGAACGTCTTATCGCCCAAGTGGGTCAGCAGGCCGTCGGCAATGGTGTTGATGTAAGGCGCTTTTTCGATTTTATCACTTCGGAAAGACAACACCGCATCTGCCGCCCCTTCCGGTTCACCCGCATACACCTTTGTTTCGGGTGAAAAATATTTGGCAGATAACGCCGTTCCGCTGAGCAAACCACCACCACCTACCGGCGCAACGATCGCATCCAATTTGATGCCTGCGTCTTCGATCAATTCCTTGGCAGCGGTTGCCTGGCCTGCGATTACCTCATAATTATTGAATGGGTGCAGAAATGTTGCTCCCGTGCGAGCGACGATCTCGTCAACTGTCCGCTGACGTTCCTCGGGTGTATTCTTGCAAAAGGTGATTTCGGCTCCGTAGCCTTCTACTGCAGCGATTTTGACTTTCGGTGAGTTCTCGGGCATCACGATATAACATTTTGCACCGATCTTCTGCGCCGAAAATGCGATTGACTGTGCATGATTGCCGGAAGAATGCGTGATAACTCCATTTGCCAGCAGCTCAGCCGACAGCGAAAGCACAGCATTGAGACCTCCCCTTGCCTTAAATGCACCGATCTTTTGCAGGTTTTCGCATTTGAAATATAACTCCGCGCCGGACAGGTTATCGAGGAATTGCGATCTCAACACCGGTGTGTGATGAATATAGGGCCTAACGAGCTCATGGGCCGTTTCTATGGTCTCTCTGGTCGGTACAGTTCCTGTCATGTCAATGTGCATTATGAAAATTGTTCCTGCTTAAAAGAAAGGGGTCCGTCATTTGCAGACGGACCCCTTAAATTGTGAAGATTTTTTCAGTTAACCTTATTTACCAGCATTTGGCGTGTAAAGGTTAAAGAACTGATCCAATTTCGGTGTTATGATGATCTCTGTGCGGCGGTTCAGGCTGCGGTTAGGCGCCGAATCGTTTGCCACTTTGGGGAGATATTCGCCACGACCGCCAGCGATCATCCGAACCGGCTCAACACCGTATTTCTTTTGGAGCGTACGTGCCACAGAAGTTGCACGCAGTACCGAAAGGTCCCAGTTATCAGCTACTTTGTCTGTTGCGATAGGTACATTATCCGTGTGACCTTCGATCAGGATTTCGATCTCTTTATAGTCGTTCAGGATTTTCGCCACTTTGGAAAGTACGGTTTCAGCTGCTGTGTTGATGACCGAGCTTCCTGAGCGGAAAAGCATTTTGTCAGATAGTGAAACGTAAACCACGCCTTTTTTCACCTCGATCTGTACGTCCTCGTCGCTTACGTCAGCCAATGAACGTTTCAAGTTCAGTACCAGCGCCATATTCAAAGAATCCTTGTGCTGGATACTTTTGTTCAGGTCGCGGATCTGGCTTCCTTGCTGGTCCATCATCGCAAGTGATTTTTTGATGCTTTCTGAACCTTCTTTCGAGATCACTGAAAGGTCCGACATGCGGTCCAAAAGGTTGTTGTTGTTCTTTTTAAGGAATTCAACCTGTTCTTCCAGCTCCTTCATTTTAGCGTTTTTACTGGTCAACTCGTCATTCTTAGCCTTCAAATCATTATTCAAGCTAGCAGTTCTGCTATCACAATCATTCAGGTCGGCTCTTGCTTTGTCCAGTTGGATTTGGATCTCGTTGGCTTGCTTCTGTGCAGAAAGCAATTTTTTCTTACTAGCACATGAGCCAAGTATAAAGAGCATGGCAACGGCTAAAAGCGTTTGTTTCATAATCGTTTTAGGGTTGTTAAAAATAGATAAACACTGTTAAGTAAAACATTTGATAAACCACACTAAATGCTATCAATAATCGAGCCAACTGACCCGGGGTGCGTTTCAAAAACGCAAAAGTACAAAAAAAAGGGAACAATGTCGCTAAGACACTTTCCCTTTTTCCTTGAAAACAAGCTACTTTAATATCTAATGTTCCAATATGGGTTCCGATGTGACTTCATGCTGTCATTTATGTAGGTTTTCAGCGTTTTGTCGTAGTCCGCAGTTGTAATTTTCTTGCCCTTCATTTTCTTCGGCAGTTTCACTTCTTCGGTGAGTGGCTTCTTCTCAACTTTGATGGCCGTAAAAATCACCTCGCCATCATTCACGTCCAGCTCCATGATCAGGCCGGGAAGGCCGAAGTAGCGTTCCGGGCCGGTATTATAGGCGAGATCATTGGCAAACCAGGCGGTCAGCTTGGCGTCACGCACGGTGTCTTCCGCTACGGCCATCATACACATGTAGCCATTGATCTCCTTGATCTTGTTGAGCACCTTCCAGGACGGCGCTTTCAGGGAATCGTCGATGACGAGCGTTTTGCCTGCAAATTCTTCGATTTCTGTTTTACGCTCCGTGTCCAGATTGCGGTACACCATAAACTCGCTGGTGCGGCCGCGCCATCCTCCGTCGGCCTCCGGCTCCATGTCGTTGTACTTACTTTCTGCGGCGGTCGCAAAAAGCTGACCTTTGGTTTTATACCCTTCATCGTGGCTGCCCCAGGTCGTTTTAATCCGGCTGCGTTCTTCTTCCGAAAGGAAAGTCAGCCGGTCATAGATCTTCGACCAAAAGTGCTCTTTTTCATAAATGACCACAACACCTTCCTGCTGCGCGAATACGGGTAAATTACCCAGCAGCAAACATATCATCCAAATTTTTTTCATATATACCAATCTGATTTTCTGACTATTGATCAATAAAAACCTTTGCGGCGAACCGAGTGCGACATACCACGCATATTATACGCGAAGCTAAGCATAAAGTACCTTGCAAGCGTGCGTACCTGCTCCTGTGAAACAAAGTTCTGGTAAGCCGACTGCGAAATGCCCCTGTTCCGGTTGAAAAGGTCAAATGCCGACAAACGTATCTCCCCTTTTTTGCTTTTCAGCATCGTTTTGTAGATCGACACATTCAGGATCGGCATTTGCTGGTCGAACCCGAAACGATCGTTTACATACCTGTTGTAATTGAACCGGCTGTTGAAATAGATATCCTTCGGCAATTTGACATTCATTTCTGCGCCGTACGACGAATTTACAATTTTCTGGTTCTGAGCGCTCATGAGCGAATAACGGGTATCGTTAATATTCCAGTTGGCATTGGTATAAATCGTGAATTTGTCACTTGGCGTGAAATCTAGTCGCAAGCCTCCATTGTAGCCATTCCCTTTTGTATCATTGAGTTCGCCGTTAATATAGGTGAGGTTTTTGTTGTTGGAATAATTCGCGTTGATACTCAGGTTGCTTTTCGTTTTGACGAGCGGGAATCCATATTGACCATAGACATTAAAGCTGCGGCCGCCGCTGATGTTCGTTGGCATGGTGGTAGTCACCAGGTTTTCGTCGACTGTCTGGCTGTAAATGATCTGATCGCGGTACAAGTTATAATAAGCACCGATAAACATCTGCGTGAACTTAGTGGCATTGAAGTGATTGTAACCAATGTTCAGAGAGTGGTTCCGCGTGGGCGACAGATTGGGGTTACCCATCGTAATGTATAGCGGATTGCTGTTGTCCACAATCGGCTGCAGGTCACGAATGTTAGGTTCCTCTACCGAAAAGTTGTAGCCACCATAGAGGTAGCGGTTGTTTTTCAAGTCGTAGTTCAGCGACACGCTCGGAACCCAGTTCGAAAAACGGCGATCTATACGCGTTCGGATTGGGTCATCCTGATTCACTGCAAACTTTCCGTCCAGGTGGATTTGCTGCCAGCCGATACCGCCAAGGAGATTCAGCCCGTTATAGGAATAGCGAAGTGATGTTCCTGCTCGGTGGAATGTCGTGTTGTTGGTGTAATAGCGGCTCAAATTGAGATTCCTGACCTGGCCACCCTCTTTATTGTCGAATACGTCGCGATCCACCTCGTCGCTTTTCAGACTGAAATTATAGAACGTTTCCAGTACAAACTTTTTGGACAACGGCTCCGTAAAAAGCACGCTGCTCTTCACCTGGTTGCGTAAACTTTTCGTATGGTTCGTCTGATTGATATTCAAGACGCTGTCAGGCAAAGTTTGCGAGGTGCGGTAAAACTGATTGAAAGACTTCTGCCGCACATCCCCCTCCGAATTATTGACATTATACCCTCCACTTATAGCAAAATTCCGTCCCTTCTTCTTGAACTTGTGCCTGAAAATGGCCGTATTGGCGATCGCGAAAGAATTGAAATCCGAAAAGTTGGTAATGTCGCTCATATTCGAAAGCTGCGTCGAATCCTGCACACCACGATAATATTCCTGATGGCTGCGGTAGTCGGCGGTGCCATTTCCAAAACGGAAATTGGAGAGGACAACCAGCGTATTGAGCGAATCCAGGGTCTTCTCGAACCGAACGCTTCCCCGGTGGTTCTGGTTTGCGTTCAACCGACCGTTGGTATCCAGCTTGGTAAATGCCGAATTGGTAAGGAAGTTGGTTTGCCGAGCGGTCGCGTCGAGATCCTGGGTGTTCTTGTTATAATAGTAGCTGGTGTTGAACTTCGTTTTCTTGGTGTCGAAATTGTAGTTCGCCCCGCCAGCCCAGTTTTTGTTGAAACCGCGGTTCTGAGCGCCACTACCTGCCTGGATCGTGAGGCTTTCGTCGTCGCCACCGCCAAAGGAAATGTAACGCCCGCCGTTGAACCCGAAATCGCCGTCGTCGCCCCAGTTGAACGACTGGCTTCCTTTAAAATCCTGGTAATCATCCCAGGACATGCCGCCCTGGTTGGTATTGTTCCCAAGCCCGATCACCGAAAACTGGTTCTTTTCATTGAAACGGTTATAGTTGATTTTCCCTTCCAATCGCTTTTCGGTACCAACGCCCGCCGCTACTTTCCCAAAGCCGCCTTTCTTATGGCTGTCTTTCAATTGCAAGTTCAGCGTTTTCTCATGCTTGCCGTCATCGACACCCGTCAGCCGCGACTGTTCTGTCTTTTCATTAAATACCTGAACTTTTGAAATTGCCTCGGCGGGTAAGTTCTTGGTCGCGGCCTTGGTGTCATCACCAAAAAACCGCTTACCGTCTACCGTTACACGTTTGACGGTTTCGCCCTGCGCTTTAATACTCCCGTCCTGATCGACCTGTAAACCTGGCAGCCGGCGGATCAGGTCCTCCACGGAAGCGCCCGGCGGCACTTTGAACGCCTTGGGATCGTATTCGATCGTATCGCCCCGGATACTCAGCGGAGCCCTGAACGTTTTAATCACCACCTCGTAGAGGTTCTGATCCATAAAAGTCATTTTGATGTTTCCCATGTCGGTCACATCGCCATCATTCGGAACTACGTTGTTCTGGTAAGGCAAATAGCCTACATAGGTGATTTTCAGTAGGTAATTACCTCTTTTAACCCCTTTAAACTCAAAAGTGCCCGCCTTATTGGTCCGCATGAAATTGACAAGGGTGGAATCTTTCGGGGTAAGAAGCATTACTGTCGCTTCGGGAAGGCCTGTGCCGACCGTGTCGGCCACAACTCCTTTCAACGTAAAACGCCCTCCGGTCTGCGCTTGCGCGGCCAGGATAGGAAGGCATAAACATAACAGAAGTAGGATTTTTTTCAAGGCTAGTTGGTGGTTATGTGAATAGAGGTTGTAACTGTTGAATTACATTTTGCAATAATAGATAAAGCCTGACAAGTTTACAACTAAAAATTTAGTTTGAACATGTTTTTATACACATATAAGAAATATTTAACTTTTATTAAGAACAACAACTGTGAAATTACTCAGTTTGGTATATATAAGTTACTTGAATTCAATAAAATTTTCGTTAAATTATTCTTCCACGGATTTCATTAACCATATTTGCCCTTTAGTTGTTATTGTTTTAGTGTTAAAATGAAAAGTATCGGATTATTATCGGACACACACGGATACCTAGATGAACGCGTCTTCGATCATTTTGCCAACTGTGACGAGATATGGCACGCAGGCGACATTGGTTCAGCGGAGATCATCGGGCAATTACAGGCATTTAAGCCCACCCGTATTGTTTTTGGGAATATAGATACCCCCGAGGTACGCGCGTTGACGCACGAGAACCTGTATTTCGAAGTGGAAGGGTTTCGGGTCTGGATTACCCACATCGGCGGAGCCCCGCCGCGCTACAACCCACAGGTAATGCCCGAACTGCGATCGAAAACACCCGACATTTTTGTCTGCGGCCACTCCCACATCCTCCGGGTGATCCGCGACAAGTCGTTAAATAATATGCTATATATCAACCCCGGGGCAGCGGGCCGTGAAGGTTTCCACAAATTCCGAACACTCCTGCGCTTCAATCTCCACGAAGGGCTGATCAGCCAGATGGAAGCCATCGAGCTAGGCAAGCGTGGGGCTATGCTTTAGGAGTTCAGAAGTTTATGAGTTTAGAAGTTTATGAGTCAACAAATTTAAGAATTTACAATCAGTGAGGGCAACTCATTGACTCATTGACTCATTGACTCATTGACTCATTGACTCAAAACGTCACCTTAACCCTCTTCGTTTCCGACCCACGCTGCAATTCGGCTTCCACAGTCTGGCCTTTTTCGTGCTTCCCGAGGATTTCCATATAATCGTATATCGTCCCGATAGGCTCTCCAGCGAGCTTGGTAATGACATCGCCAGCCAGAATTCCGGCCTTTTCAGCCGGACGCGCTTTTGAAACGCCGTCTATTTTTAAGCCTTTTCCCGTGTAGCTGTAATCGGGCATAACACCCAGGGTTACTTTGAAATTGCTGGTCGTGTTCACCGAATGAGGATTACCGGCGGTCAGGAACTCCGGTTCGGCCGTTTCTTTGTCCAGATTTTCCAATAACTCAGCAATCAATGTCAGTATCCGGGCTTCTCCTTCATAGTTGATCTTGTCGGGATCGTCGGATATTTTGTGATAATCGCCATGGCCACCTGTGAAGAATTGTACGACCGGGACATTTTTTAAATAAAACGAAGTGTGATCCGATGCTCCCACCCCTGATGAATCAACGGTGTATTTCAGGTTCTGCTTTTTGGCCAGATCCGGGATCAATTTCCCCCAAACCTTGCTAGTACCCCATCCCGAAACAATAATGCCTTTTTGCTCGTCGAGCCGCCCGATCATGTCCATATTGATCATCGCGGCGAAGCTGTTCAGTGGCAAAGTAGGTTTTTCCACATAATGCTTGGATCCGATAAGCCCCAGCTCTTCGCCGGAGAAAGTGATGAACAAAAAGTTGTGCTTTTCTTTCACATTATTCCCGGCGAGATAGCGCGCCAGTTCCAGGACACCGGTGGTTCCGGAAGCATTGTCATCGGCACCATTGTGGATTTTATTCTTGCTGTCGGGTGAAAGTGAACTTCCCTGGAAACCCTTGCCCAAATGGTCGTAATGGGCACCGATTACTATGGTTTTCGGAGCCCCGTTATCCAGAAAACCCACGACGTTCCGCCCGATCAGATCATGTCCTTCTCCATCAATAGCAAATGAGACCTCGAAAGGCTGAAAATACCCCTTCGTACCGGCTGGCTTCAACCCTATTTCCTTGAATTTAGAAGCAATATAATTGGCGGCCCTCAATTCTCCCAGGCTCGCAGTGCCACGGCCTTCGAGATCGTCGGAAGCCAAAAATTCTATATGTTTACGAATTGACGCCGTTTGAAAACGCTGCGCGAACGTCTGCGAAACAACCACCAGCGCGAGCATTGCCGAAAAGATGTATTTCATTGGATTTGGAATTGAAAATGCCTGGCGTGAAAAAGTAGACCATAGACTGCGGACCATGGACGATGTTTTTGGTTCGAAAAAAAGAAATTGAGCTGCATTGCAAAGGCGATCCATGGTTCATCGTCGATCGTCAGCGGTCAGCCGTCACTAAAGAACCTCCTGAATATCCGTCAAAAATTTTCTGACGCGCATCAGGCGCTGGATCAGCAGCTGCGCTTCTTCCTTGCGGCGCAGTTGTTCGCGAGTCCCTTTAATGGTACGCCCCTGTTTATCACGCTGATGCATGATTTTGCGGATGATCTCGATGTCGCGTTCGGTGTAGCGCCTGCGGTTGCGCGAGTCGCGCTTGGGCGTGAGTTGCGGAAATTTTTTCTCCCAAAAGCGGAGAGCAGACGGCTCACAACCGACCATTTCGGCAACCTCGTTGGTGTCGTAGTATAGTTTTGTGTTGGGTTCCATATCTTCGAAGCGGTTATTACAAAGATAATCGCCCCTGCCGTTAAACCCTGTTTTCCGACAAATTTTTGATTTTCTCGAGTGCCGCTTTTGCAAATTCCTCGGACGATGCGTAGTAATCCCGACCGTCGGGCAGCACCGAAAAATCACCTATTTCCACTTGTAAAAGAGTTCCACCCTGCTGCTCTGCCAGACGATAGCGATAGGCAATATCATAATGCGAGGGCGATTGCTCCCATTTGGAAACATAAAACGAAAAAATCAGTAGTTCGTTGGGCTCGTAACCACTAACCGTTAGCCGGGTCATGCCCGACCAGTCGATGACCTTTCCATATTCCAGGTAATAATCCTCGAAATCCTGCGGGAGGTCATCCCATTGCCTGATATATTTGGGCGCGATCAGTACCTCCCACACCTTCGTCACAGGTGCCTCAATGAATATTTCTTTGCTAACGGTTAACTCCTGTGCCATAAATTTTCGATTGACTTTGTAATATTAATACCTAAAAACTGTGCCGAAATTTGTACTAATTCCTCATTTCAGTTTGTGACCGCCAAACTCTTTTGTTAATTTACGTTTACAATTGCATGCAACTACATGTAATGTTATGACAAAACTCTTACTCAACGTTATGAAAATGAACATCCTACACGCAATCTTCTTACCTGAGCACCCGATATTTTATTCTCTCTGACACGGTTCGACAACTATTTGTGTCAATGTATTAAGTAACGGATAGTCAACTTATCAACTTGATCGGTATGGTACAGGAACATGGCTTGGGTAGTGCCATTCATGAATCCAAACTAAACAGCATACAAGTCCTGAGAGGTATCGCGGCGTTGTACGTGACGATCTACCATTTAAAGGACGTAATCAGGGAGGATGATCCCTTCCGTGCGGAAATCGACTTCCTTTTCGCGTCGGGTCCCGCCGGAGTGAGCCTGTTTTTTGTGATCAGCGGCTTCATTATGGTGTATATAACCCGAAACACCAAGCCATCGTTGCGGAACACCGCGCGGTTTATCGGTAAACGACTTATCCGGATTTGGCCCGCTTACACCGTCATTACATTACTCTACTGCTTCTTGCAGAGCAGGCTAACACTGAATGCAACATGGTTCTCTGATCTTTTTCAGAGCCTGCTCTTTATACCTCTGGCCAACGAGCCGTCCCCATTTTTCGGTTATGCAACGCTCAATGTGGGATGGAGCCTTAACTACGAGGTCTATTTCTACCTCATGATAGCCTTTTCAATGCTGTTCGCCCGCCTCCGCTGGTATGTATTCTTTTTAACCATCGCTGTCACCCTGATCGGTATCCCTTATTACCATGGTGTTTTTACGCTAAAGGCCGACAAGGTGGCCAACCTGGGCACCCCGTACCTCAACATGCTTACCAACCCGATCATCTGGAACTTTGTATTTGGTGTGATTGCCGGTTTGATATACGATTATCGTCCATTGAAAGAGCGCCTGAGCAACTTTCTGTCAATACCAATGATCGCCCCTACCATCCTATGTCTTGCAGTGTGGCAATTTATCTCAGGTTTCCTGGGTGGTTTCGGGCCGTTGGAATGGGGAATGGGCTCGGCAGCGATTTTTACGGTGTTTATATTCTACTATCAGAAACGAATTCAGAAATTCCCTCCCTGGCTGGTAAAGCTTGGTGACATTTCGTTTTCGATATATCTCCTGCACGTACCTGTCGTGGTAGGGCTCGCGTTTGCATTTCGCAAGCTGGGCCTGCCTGTTTTTGGTGAAGGTGTCGCAATGTTCCTGCTATCTCTCGTATTGACATTCGTTGCGTCGAACCTGTCGTATGAATACCTCGAGATAAAATTGTCGTCCTATCTCAGACAATGGTTCCATGCCGGAAAGAGCATGAAACTGGGAGAGGGTATCGGCCAGGAAGCTACCGGAGCTCAATATCCTCAACGGTATCATAAGCATCGTTAGTGACCTGCCGCAGATTTTGCGACCAAAGCCGTTTCATAAACTGGGAATACCGGCCGACCACATATTCTTCCGGATAGCTCAGGTGATGACCCTCCTGATTCTCATAGTTTAGTTCAAAAGGTGTCTCGAATTTCTTCAACTGGTCGGAAGCCAATTTTGCCCCTTCCATGGGCAGGTACGTGGGGCACGACAGGAATGTTCCCTTTTGGTAAGCCAGAACATTGTCTCCCGTCCGCTGGAAAAACACCGTCGGCATGGCATTGGAGGCATTGATATATTCATTTTTAAAAATGCCGTAACCCATTTGCGTGAGCAGTGCACGAATGCGGAACGGACTGTCGTCGGCCTTTGGATCGAGCCGCCCAAGCGCTTGTGTAATCCCCGGCTGTAGCGCTTCAAAGTCGGCTTCGTTCATGTATGCCAGCGCTGTCACGGTAATGGCCCCGGCACTGCTCCCCGCCAGCATAATCTGTCGGCTGTCGATACCAAACTCCTCCGCATGATCGACAAAATAATGGATGGCAGCATAGATATCCTGTACAGCCCGGTAAACGGCCCGCACGACCTCCTGACTATTGCCGCCACACGCATTCTGCTCGCTCGCGCCATCAAATCCCAGCCGGTAGCCGATCGAGGCGGCTGCATAACCCCGTCGCGCCAGCCAGCGAGCTTTCCCCATTTCATTGCCCAGATCACCAAAAAGGAACGCCCCTTCATGCACCATCAGCACAAACGGACGATGCTTCATCGTGTCTGCCGCAGGCGCGATAAACTCATAACGCAAATCCACACCCTGACCACGGTAATTGGCGGCATTGGCGAAAATTCCTTTGGTCAAATTCAAATCAGCATCGTCAAAAAGCTGGTCGGTACCAAATCGGGCTGTCTTGGCTAGCAGGGAATCGGGATTTTTGGCGGGGATCGTGTCGATGATCACCGTATCCGGTTTGTTGGGTACCGTGGTATCGCCCCCGACATCAATCGGATCCGGTTCAGTGGCGGGAAAACGGCAACTGACAGACCACCCGATCAGTACAATAAAACTAAATATCCGGTAAAATTGCTTTAACATGTGTGAGGATTAATAGTGCTATTAATTTTCATACCGACACAGTAAAGCCGGACGTTGATGGCCCGGCTTTACTGTGTCTTTGCGGGGGCTGACTGCGCGAAATTAACCTCTTTTCGCAATACATCTTAGCAAGCGCTTTGCCCGTTGGCTCAATTATCCACCTTTTTTTTGATCTTACTCGAATCGGTACCGGTGCCTTGCTCTGGTTGATGGTAAAAATATCCCTCGGTTTTATTCTTTTGGGCAACGTCTGCACTGTCTGACTTGCGATCCTTCTGATCGCCGGTTTGCGTGCGTTGGCCGCAGGAGATGACAAACACGAACATGACGATGCCTGTTATGATGCCGATAGCTATGCTCTTTTTCATGATGATATCCGTTTGGTCTGTCGATTTCGAAAAAACGATTTATCACAAAAAGAATACCAGCACGGGATCATCCAATGTAAACCGGTAGCTCTGGTACGGTTTTTAAGAAAAATGGTCAGTCACCCACTATTATAAAGTCATGGATATCATCATATTTCTGAAAGCAATCGGCAACCTTTTATTCGCGGCGATACTCTTGCTGGCGGTTGCGTTTTCTACGGCATTTTCGTTATTGACCTACATGTTTCGTGGCTTACGGCCATCGTTTACAGGGATCAAAAGCCTGGTTAGAAGAAACCATCGCCACGTCAGCAGATAGCTACGAGAGCAGGTTTTGACGGAGAAGGAATTCCAATTGCCCGTTCACATCGATCAACTTTTCGATCAGCTCTTTGTTCTCTTCCCGGAGGTGGAAGATTTCGTAGGCATTCTTGATAATAATGCGCAGCTGCTGCTCATCCCAGGGTTTGTTGAGATAGTAATAGATGTGCCCTTTATTTACCGCATCGATCACCGCGGTAATATCTGTGTAACCCGTCAATAGAATGCGGACCGGATCGGAGTAATCCTTCAACACTTCTATCAAAAAATCCACACCGGTCATTTCGGGCATTCGCTGGTCGGTGATAATGACATGCACGACATTATGCTTCAGCAGTTCGAGGCCTTCGCGCCCCGACGTCGCAATTAAGATATTGAAGTCTCTTCTGAAAGCCGCCTTGAATGAGTTAAGGTTGTTGATTTCATCATCGACATACAATACGCTTATTTTTCCTTTTTCCATCCTGGATTCTGGTGCTGGCGGAGCAGCAAAATGCTCCGCTCCGAACTAATTGATAATATTATAATATTAATTCTATATTCGCATCAATAGCAAAGGCACTTTCGGCCAAATTTCACACGATACATCGGCACGGGCTTCTGCTTAGAAAGAGAATTTCGGCACGAACGTCCAAATATTTTATCCCCCATTCAACAGAGGTTAGTTTTACAAAAATAAATTCAGCAATTTGTGTACTTATTGAAGCAAGTAAAAATGCCTGAATATACAAGATTCAGGGGATGAGATAGCCTGTCGGGCAAATTTAATATGAATTTCGGCACAATTTTGTGATTTGTTAAATCAGGCCATAGCCCGTTGATGGACAGGCTTCACAATTATTCTAAAATGCATCATAACACAGAGGTCAACTATATCTACAAACCGGTTTTCATCTCCAAAGAGCGCTACGCAGATAAAGAAAAGTTCCTTTCCTTCATTGAAGATTATCGCGGCAAAACCATCCTGGACCTATTTGCTTCCCAAAAACAAGAACTTGTCAGAATCAGACATCCCAGAAAGCGCCTCACTACACCGGAAATAGAACAAAAATATTTAGAATGGGCGCAGGGAAAGGATGTAGAAACCGAAGGCGTGTGGGTATTCTATCCATGGTCGGGGCGGCTTCTGCACCTGGTTGACGAAGAGGAATTCATCGAACTTCGGACCAGCCGGAACCAATATAAGATCACGCCGGACGAACAACGAAACCTCTCCCGCCGGACCATCGGGATCATTGGCTTGTCGGTCGGGCACTCGGTTGCTTTGAGCATTGCTACTGAACGAACCTGCGGTAAACTGAAACTGGCTGATTTCGACACGATTGAGCTTAATAATCTGAATCGTATACGTACAGGCCTGCACAACATTGGTATCAACAAATGCGTCGTCACAGCCCGCGAAATTGCAGAAATTGACCCTTTCCTAGACATTGAATGCTTCGCGGAAGGTATTACCAAAGATAACCTGGATGATTTTCTTTTGAATGGCGGCAAACTGGACATACTTGTTGATGAATGTGATGACATTGCCCTCAAAATACGCAGCCGGATCCGGGCGGCGCAGTTAGGCATTCCCGTGGTAATGGAAACGAGTGATCGGGGAATGCTGGACGTCGAAAGGTTTGATCATGAGCCGGAACGCCCCATCTTCCATGGTTTCCTTCAAGGCCTGCCGCTGGAAAAATTCGATCAGATTTCCGAAGAAGACCGGCTGCCGCTGGTGCTCCGGATCGTGAATGCGATCAACGGGTCGAAAAGAGGTAAAGTTTCACTCGTGGAAATAGGCCAGAGCATTAGCACCTGGCCACAGCTTGCCAGCGCCGTAACGCTCGGGGGCGGTGTGGTGACAGACGTCTGCCGCCGCATACTGCTCGACCAGTTCCACGAGTCGGGCAGGTATTACATAGATCTGGAAGAGCTGGTGGGAGACAAATCTGTCAAAACAACGACCCCTTCCCGACACAATCCTTATGAGCCATTCAATCTTGCCGAGGCCGTTCGTATAGCCGAGTCGTTACCTGAGCGAAAAAGCCAGGGCATACCAGAGACTGTTCTGTCAGAGAAGATTCTTTCTGAGATTGTCAGAGCTGCTTGCCAGGCCCCGTCAACCGGCAACGATCAGCCCTGGAAATGGCTCTTTCATCAGGGAAGACTGTTCCTTTTTCACGATCGGTTCCGGTCGTTCTCCTTTGGCGATTTCGATCAGATCGCCTCGAATATCTCATTTGGGGCTTCCTATGAGAATATATTGTTGAAAAGCAATGAGGCAGGCCTGGCCGTGAAGATGGACTTGTTCCCATTGGGTGAAGAGGCTACTCTTATTGCTGTGATAGACTTTTACAAACAAGCTTCCGAACACGGCGAGACGGTGTACGCGCCTGAGGCGGTCAAATTCATTTACGACCGTTGCACCAACCGCAACCCATCGACAGCCATACCAATTTCCGACGCTGACTTTCAACAATTGAAAGAAGCCGCCGAAAGCGTTTCCGGTGCAGCATTCCATTATTTTTCCGAAAAGCAGGAAATCATTGCCATCGGCGAAATCATCGGTGAATGCGACCGGGTACGTTTACTTAATCAGGACGGGCACTACGACTTTGTACACAGGGAGATGAAATGGTCTCCTGCAGATGCCGAGCTATCCATGGATGGCATCGACGTCAGGACCCTGGGACTCAACAACGCACAGATAGCAGCGCTTTCGATTATCCGTGACCGTGAAATTTCGCAAACTTTAAAAGGAATACAAGGCGGCGGCGCATTGGTGGATGCAGCACTTAAATCCGTCAGTACAGCCTCTGCGCTAGGGATGATCACCATGCCGCAGTACAGTTATAAGGACTTTTTCATGGGCGGAATGGCCATGCAACGGCTCTGGCTTTGTGCCGAACAATTGCAATTTGCGATTCATCCATTAATTTCCCCGTTTTATTTGTTCCCCCGGATTACGAAAGGGGACAATGCAGGCCTCGACAAGGCCGAAGCTTTGAAGTTGCTCACTTTGAGAAAAAGATTCATGGAACTGGTTCCGTATGAAGAGGATGTAGCAGAGGTGTTTTTATTCAAAATAGCAAAAGCGGAGACGCCCGGGATTAAAAGTTACCGATTGCCGTTAAACGAAACACTTTTTATAGTAAATCCATAACAGTACATGGTAGCACACATTAAAGCATACCGTGCGCCGGATGACGTGGAAACCAGCCTGAGATATGTCGAAGGGCACCGCAAGGTTCTGGAAGCATATGGAGTAAAGCAGGTTACATCCTCCAACCACACATGGCTGGATGACCCGAACACTTACGTGATCATCGTGGAGTCGGAGGACGGGAAGTCCATTTATGGCGGCACACGGGTGCAAGTCCGCTCCCCGAACCTGAAAATGCCCATGGAAGATGCGATCGCGAAAATTGACAAAAGCATTTACGGTTATGTTGATAAAATCGGGGATTACAATGTGGCGGAATTTTGCGGGCTATTCAATTCCAAAGAAGTAGCCGGTTACGGAATTGGCAGCGTATACCTGGGGAGAACGGCGATGGCCATCTCATCCATGGTTGGCATAAAAAACCTGATGGGGCTATGCTCGCCGATCACCCTGGTTATCAGCCAGCGGATCGGCTTTGAAGTATTAACCGATCTGGGTAACAACGGTACTTTTTACTATCCGAAAGAAGGATTGATTGCGACTTCACTCATTGCCAGGGACCTCCATAACCTGCCTTTTGCAACTGACGAAGAGCGTGAGAAAATATTCAGCCTGAGAGCAAATCCTACCCAAACCGTCGTTGAAACCGGCCGTCGAGGGGACTTAACGATAATTTACGATATTAATAAATGGATGTAAAGATTTACCGCGGGATTATTGGAAGCCTTCTGTTGCTCATAAGCACGCTGCCTGTCGTTTATGCAGGAAACGTTGTGTTCAGGGGGGACGACATTACGATCGGCAAGCAAGTCGAGATCATGGAGGATACTACCGCGGCAATGACCATAGAAGAAGTCAAAGCGAAAGGAAAGTTCTTACCCAGCGCCGAAGAAACGCCCAATTTCGGCGTCAGCGCGTCCACATTCTGGGTCCGCCTCAATATTAAGAACAATAGCCCTGAGGACAACCTTTTTCTGGAACTCGCCTATCCCAGGATTGAATCGGCGACATTGTATTCCACGGATCACGGTAAGCCTTCCCACGAAACCATTTCCTGGAACGACGCATTCGACAAGCGGCGGGTCAAGCATCAGAACATTGTTTTCAAACTCAATATTCCCCGGCAAACGGCACAAACCTATTACCTGCGAATCCACGGTAGCGAGCAGATCGTCGTTCCGCTCATTGTCCGCAGTGAAATGGGCTTTATCCAGTTTGAACTAACCAACGAAATCATTTCCGGTATCCACATCGGCGTGCTTTTCGTGATGATGTTGTATAATTTCTTCGTCTACTTTTCGATTCGGGAAAAGAGTTACCTGTATTATGTCCTGTACATTCTGTTTATCGGCCTCACCCAGACTACGATAACAGGCTACACCTTCAAATTTCTGTGGCCCGAAACCCCCGCATTCAACGAGTATTCCATTATTTTGTTCCCTGCGTTGGCGGGAAGCTTTGCGCTGATGTTCTTTCAGAACTTCCTCCATATCCGCGAAAGGTCTACGGTCACATATCGCATTATCACAGTCCTTATCGTCACCTACGGCGTAGCGGTACTTTTCAACCTGATCGGTCTGAACATGGTCAGCTACCGGATCATCGACGTTCTGGCACCGTCTGCTGCACTTTTCGCACTCATTGTGTCATTGATGCTCTCCATGGAAGGTTATCGCCCGGCGAAATTCTTCCTGGTAGCATGGTCGATGTTCCTGATCGGAATCGTGCTTTACTCGTTGCGAAACCTGAACATTCTGCCTTACAATACATTCACTAATTATACCATGCAGGCAGGCACGGCTATAGAAGTCATTTTGCTTTCGTTTGCATTGGCGGATAAGATCAACATCTTCAAAAAAGAAAAGGAAGTTTCGCAGGCACAAGCACTACGGATTTCGATGGAAAACGAGAAAATTATCCTAGAACAAAACGCCTTCCTCGAAAAGAGTGTCAACGAACGCACCGCCGAGTTGCAGTTTGCCAACACCGAGCTGAACCTGACGGTTACGAAACTGAAAGACGCCCAAACCCAATTGATCGATTCCGAAAAAATGGCATCATTGGGTCAGCTGACTGCGGGAATCGCGCACGAGATCAACAACCCGATCAACTTTGTGAGCTCGAACATCCGGCCATTGAGAAGGGATATCGATGACGTGCTGGAAATCCTCGACTCGTACGACGAGATCCGGGGCGTGGATTCAATAGAAGGCCTGCGAAGCAAGGTAAAAGAGATCGAACAGTTGAAAAATGACCTCGACCTCGATTACCTCAAAACCGAGCTAGGTACCTTGCTGAAAGGGATGGAAGACGGTGCGCACCGGACGGTTGAAATCGTCAAAGGATTGAAAATATTCTCACGGGTGGACGAATCCGACCTTAACCTGGTCAATATCAATGAAGGAGTAGAATCGACACTCATTATTCTCAATTACCAGATGGGGAACTCGATCACGCTGGTGAAAGAGCTGGGCAACATTCCAAGTATCGAATGCTACGCTGGTAAGCTCAATCAGGTGTTCATGAACATTCTGACCAACTCGATTTATGCCCTACAAAAAGATAAGCATGAAGGCAAAAGCCCGACTATCTGGGTAAAATCCTGGCTGAAAGACCCCGATAACGTGGCAATCTCGATCCGTGACAATGGCCCCGGGATGACGCCGGAGGTCCGCGCCAAGATTTTTGAGCCTTTCTTTACGACTAAGCAGGTCGGCGACGGCACAGGTCTGGGCCTTTCAATTGTCTTTAAAATTATCGAAGTTCACAGCGGTAATATCCAAGTAAACACGGAGGTGGGAGAAGGAACAGAGTTTCTGATCACGCTCCCTGTCAAAAGAAAAATACGGCCAATCCCTGATTTTCAATGAGCGAAAAAGCGATAACCATTCTGTACATCGACGACGAGGAGCATAATCTGCATTCGTTCAAGGCTTCGTTCCGCAAGCAGTACGATATCACGATTACGTCCTCCGTGGTAGAAGCCGAGCAAATGCTGGAAGAAAAGGATTTCTGCATTATCCTGGCCGACCAACGGATGCCGGTGATGACAGGCGTTCAGTTCTTTGAAAAAATCAGGGTCAACTTTCCCAAACCAATCCGTATCCTCATTACCGGCCATACCGACATTGGCGCGGCAATCGACGCCATTAACAAAGGGGAAGTTTTCAGGTTTATCGACAAACCCTGGGACTATCAATATGTCGAAAATGCCATTTCGAATGCTTACGATATCTATAAGACGCGCGAAGATCTGAAACAACGGAATATCGAACTACAAAAGGCCAATGAAGAACTCGACAAATTCGTATACAGCGCCTCACATGACTTGCGCGCGCCATTGATGTCGGTCCTCGGGATTGTGAACCTGGCATTGCTGGAAGAAGACGTCAAGTCGCAAAACGAATACCTGGAACTGATACGGCAGTCGGTAAAAAAGCTGGACACGTTCATTATCAACATCATAGATTATTATAAGAACGCCCGCGGCGTACCGGTCGTGACCGATATCAGCTTCGAAGAACTGGTGACGGAGGTACAAGCTACTATTCAATACTTACCCGAATATGGCAACCTTGTGATGACCACCGACATCCAGCAGAACGAAGTATTCCGTTCTGACGTGATGAAATTGCGGATCATTTTCAATAACCTGATCAACAACGCGATCAAATTTCAGGACAAGTTCAAGCCAAAACCATTCGTACACCTTACGGTGAAATCAACTGCTTCCGAGGCTAAAATCATCGTAGAGGACAATGGAACGGGCATCAAGGAGTCGGATCAGGACAAAATTTTCAAAATGTTTTACAGGGCAGGCGCCACCAACAGCGGCTCAGGAATAGGGCTTTACATCGTCCACGAGGCAATCTCGAAATTAGGGGGGGAAATCAACGTAACTTCAAAAATCGGCGAAGGTAGTATTTTTGAAATCAATATTCCTTCTATTAACAAATAAACCCGTCATGGAGCCATTGCTTAACTTCTTTTTGATAGATGACAGCGCGTTTGATTTGTTCATCTACGAAAAGCTATTGATCAAAAGCGGGATTACAAATTCGGTTAAAACTTTTAATTCAGCGCGCGACGCTCTGAAACATCTCACCGGCCAGGCCGACAGCCTGCCCGACATCATCATTCTACTCGACCTTCAAATGCCTGATATGAATGGCTTCGAATTCATTGACGAATTCGACCAGCTATCGGAAGACCTTCGGCAGAAGGTCAGAATTTTCATGCTTTCCTCGACGATCGACACCCGTGACATCGAGAAGGCCAAGGCGAGTCCGCACATCATCGACCTGCTGCCCAAGCCGCTCGAAATCCCTTTCCTGAAAAAGAAACTGGCCATCTAAAAGCATTGTAGTATAATTTTTGTACTACATCGTAGTAACTGGACGCTATGGTGAGGATCTTGTTTCGCGTTTGCACCTTCCTGTGACAAGAAACAGTATTTTGTGTACTATTTTAAGAAATCGAGCAGGCGACCTCCCATCTAACTATTGATTGTCAAGTAAATAAGTTTAGGGCGATCGTTAGCACACCTCCACAAAGTGTCCTATAATGTAACAATCCAGACGGACGTCGCGTTAATAATGCGACGGGGGAACTGTATTACCCACCCATTATCTATAATGTTTTAAATCAAAAATATAATTTTTTAAATATTAAAAGAATTTATGAACTGTTGGGTACGTCTTTAATGCAAAATGCCCGACAACCAGTGTAAACCTTAACAACAATATTTAATGAAAACTGATAGCAAAACCCTGGCCGAAATCCTGAAATTGCACGCACAGTATGTTAAAGAGGTAGAATTCAGCGGCATTAAGCCGTTGTCCATGGAAATTTACAAAACCAATTCCCACAATTTTGTACGCTGGATCAAGGACGAATTTCACCCAGGCAAGAAGTTGCGCAAAGAAGTACTTTCGTAGTCAACAAAAAAAGCACTCATTATACTCGACGTTTTAACGTATGCTGCCGGTGAATGGGAACACTGGCAGCTTTTTTTATACGCCGTTCTTTGGTAAGTTTGAATATAAATGGCCGGTTGGCCAAGCTAAGAAAGAACATTATGATTTTCACGATTTTCAACCTGCTGAAAGGCCGTTTTTCCAAAGACGCTATTGAAGAAGCCAAGTCGAACGAAAAGGCAATGACCCGCCAGGAAGCATTACAGCAAATGCGCAATATCGCCAGCCGCCGCTCTTCGAAAAAGAACTGACCAGCAGCCCTGCCTAGCAGCCCTGCCCGTAATAGGCATCCTTGCCGTGCTTGCGAAAATAGTGCTTGTCGATCAGGCTTTGCTTGATGGTCGCAGCCGAAGGATTGATCTGCAAGGTAAGGTACGCCATCTTCGCGATCTCTTCCAGCACAATCGAATTATAGATCGCCTTCGCTGGGTCTTTACCCCATGTAAATGGCCCGTGGCAAGCCACCAGTACCATTTCTACTTCTTCGTAACTCAGCTCTTCCTTTAAAAACAGATCAAGGATCTGGTTACCCGTTTCCAGCTCGTAATCCCGCTGGATCATTTCATCGGACATCACCTCTGTTACTGGTATCGAGGCGGTCAAATGGTCAGCGTGGGTCGTCCCCAGATTCGGAATAGGCCGGATAGCCTGCGCCCACGCCACCGCATAAGTAGAATGCGTATGGCATACGCCGCCGATCGAAGGAAAGTGTTTGTAAAGCAATGTGTGCGTCTTGGTATCGGATGAAGGACGCATATTTCCTTCCACTACTACATTATCCAAATCCAAAACCACTATGTCCTCTACCTTCAACCGGTGATAAGGCACGCCGCTCGGCTTGATCGCAACGACGCCTTCCGCCCTGTCGATTCCGCTCACATTACCAAAAGTCACGATTGCCAGCTCCTCCCGGGGGATTTCCATATTGGCCTCGTAGACCGATTCTTTGAGATATTGATATTTTGACATGCCAGATTATCTGTAATATGCTTCACTCCACCGCAGCTCGTTTTTAAGCTGTCGCAACGTAGTATTTGTATCGATTACCACCAATTCCACACCTACCATCTCCGCAAAGGTTTCGATATGTTCGGTTGTGAGATTCTGGCTGAAAACCGTGTGATGTGCGCCACCGGCGTAAATCCAGGCCGCGCAGCCGGTTTGCATATCAGGCTGGGGCTTCCACAGAACGCGCGCGACGGGTAATTTCGGAAGGCCCTGCGTCACCTCCGTCGCTTCCACTTCATTCACAAGCAGCCGGAAACGGTTGCCCATATCCACGAGTGATACATTGAGCGCCGGACCACCAGAGGCATTGAAAACGAGTCGCACAGGGTCCTCCTTACCTCCTATCCCCAATGCATGTACCTCCGCAGAAGGCTTACCTTTCGCGATGCTGGGACAGATTTCGAGCATGTGCGAGCCCAGCACCAGATTATTGGCCGGATTGAAATGATAAGTATAATCCTCCATAAACGAATTACCACCATTCAGGCCGGAGCCCATCACTTTCAATGCGCGCACCATCGCAGAAGTCTTCCAGTCGCCTTCGCCCGCATAACCGTAACCTGCGGCCATCATCCGTTGCGAACCGATTCCGGGCAGTTGTTTCATGCCGTGCAGGTCCTCGAAAGTATTAGTATAACCCTTAAAATTTCCGTCTTTAAGAAAGTATTTCAAACCCAGCTCTATTCTCGCAGCGTCGCGCAGTGCCTGGTGCCGTTGCCCACCCTGTTCAAGGCCCGAAGCCAGTTGATAAGCATCCTTGTATTCTTCGATTAAACCAGAAATATCCGCGTCGGACACCTGATTGATGACTGCCACCAAATCGCCCACGGCGTAAGTATTGACGGAAAATCCAAAAGTCATCTCAGCAGCAACCTTATCGCCATCGGTAACCGCCACTTCGCGCATATTGTCCCCGAATCGGACGAACTTTGCCCCCTTAAGGTCATGACGCCCGGCTGCTACCCTTGTCCATTGGCCTACCCCCTCTGCTACATGCTCTTGCTGCCAGTGACCAACAATCACCTTTCGGTTCAAACGCATCCGGGTCATCATAAAACCGAACTCCCGGTCGCCATGCGCCGACTGGTTCAGGTTCATGAAGTCCATATCGATCTCAGCCCACGGGATATCGCGGTTGTATTGGGTATGCAAATGCAGCAAGGGTTTTTGCAGGATTTGTAACCCGCGGATCCACATTTTGGCGGGGGAAAAAGTATGCATCCAGGCTACAATGCCGATACAGTTGGGAGCCGTGTTAGCTTCCTGAATAATATTATAAATCTCGTCCGGCGTTTTCACAACCGGTTTAAAAATCACCCGCACGGGAATCTGTGGGGCCTGGTCGAGGTGGCGGCTGATGATCTCGGAATGTTCATCAACCTGGCGGAGTGTTTCCTCGCCGTACAAATGCTGACTTCCGGTGATAAACCAGACTTCAAACTGTTTTAAATCAAGCATCAGGTGAGTTGTAAATATGCTTTTTGTAAAAATTCATTTTCAATAAAGGCACCTGCTTCAAGGTATTTCTGATAAAGCCCCTGATACACTGCCGACTGTGCCTCGCGCGGCTGATACACCGCATCAAAACCGGAATTCATCGCTTCCTGCGCTTCCTGCAAAGTCGGGTATACGCCCGCCGCTACGGCCGCAAACATCGCCGCACCTAATGCACAAGCCTGCTCGGACGCGGCCACTTTAATGGGCATATTCAGCACGTCGGCCAACGTCTGCATCACAAATGCGGACTTCTTGGCCACACCGCCGATCGCGATGACCTGATGAATAGGTACTCCTTCATTTCGGAACCGCTCCACTATCGCTTTGGAACCATAGGCTGTCGCCTCCACCAATGCTTTGAAAATACGGGCGCTGTCGCTGGCCAGGTTCAGGCCCAGCAGCCCGCCTTTGAGCGTATGCTTGGCGTCGGGTGTACGACGGCCATTGAGCCAGTCGATGGCGATGATATCGGATGTGGTAACAGGAAGTTTGGCGGCTTGCTCGGCTAAATGCGGAATCAGCTTTTGTGCAAGTTTTGAAGCTTCCTCTTCTCCAAGCAATGTCCGAACCGGTTCTACGATCAGTTTAGAGAACCACGCATAAATGTCCCCGAACGCGGATTGCCCCGCTTCCATCCCCAGCATACCCGGCACAATGGAGCCGTCTACCTGGCCGCAGATACCCTTGATCAGTAAATGCCCAACCTCCTCATTCGGTGCCACCAGCATATCGCAGGTAGAAGTTCCGATCACCTTACATAACGAATATGGCTCGATCAACGCCCCTACCGCGCCCATGTGCGCATCAAATGCACCCACGCCGATCACGACATCCTCGGGAATACCCAGCTTTGCGGCCCATTCTTTCGAAATGGTACCCATGGGTTGGTCGGAAGTTTCGGTATCTGCGAACAGGCGGTCGCGCAGGCCGTCGAGCAAAGGATCCAGTTCTTTGAAAAATGTATTGGATGGCAAACCGTCGAAATCCTGATGCCAGAGTGCCTTATGTCCTGCCGCGCAGCGGGAGCGTTTCAGGAGCAGCGGATCGGTAACGCCGGTCAACTCTGCTGAAATCCAGTCGCAATGCTCCACCCAGGAGAATGCCTTTTCACGCACCGATTCGTCCACGCGTAATGTGCGCAATATTTTAGCCCAAAACCATTCGGAGGAATAAATACCGCCTACATATTTGGTAAAATCGATATCGTATTGGTGTGCCAGCCGGTTAATTTCTTCGGCTTCCGCATTGGCGGTATGGTCCTTCCAGAGGATGAACATTCCGTTTGGATTTTCGGCGAATTCAGGAAGCAGCGCCAGCGGCGTACCGTTCCTGTCCACCGCCACTGGCGTCGAACCCGTCGTATCCACCGAAATGCCGCGCACCAGCATCCTCACATTCGCAGGCACCTGATCCAAAGCACGTTTCACAGCACTTTCCAGACCTTCCAGATAATCGAGCGGATGCTGTCGGAATTGCGAAACACCGGCATCGCAATACTTACCCCGCTTCCACCGCTGATACTCCTGCACAGCCGTCCCCACCTGCTCGCCTGTGTTCGCATTCACCACCAATGCCCTCACAGAATCGGTACCAAAGTCGATACCAATGACGTAGTTCTCTTTCATAAAATATCGGTTTAGGATGTCCTCAGACCAATTTGACGCATTTATTTAACTTATCACCTAACAAATATAAATAAATTTGTTTTTAGTGTTGAAATGACACAATTTAATTTTGACTGATTGAATGATTGAATGACTGAATTTCGAATGAGTGAATGAGCAGAGCTCGGGGAGGAGAGGAACGAAGGAGGAAGGAAAAGTTCGTCTCATTCACTCATTCACTCATTCACTCCTTGACTCATTGACTCTTCATCGAATCCGGCATGAAATTCCAGAATGAATGGAATTTTGCTTTATAACGCTCGGCGTCCAGCTTGTAGAGCGTTGCCTTTTTCGTAGTACTATTATTATTCTTATAACCCGTATCGATTAAAAGGCCAGTGGAAAGCAGTTTGCGGCTGAAATTCCTTCTATCGATAGGAATATTATAAATGGCTTCATAAAGCTTTTGGAGCTGCGGGATGGTGAAGCGTTCGGGTACGAGCTCGAAGCCGATCGGGTGCAGGGCGGCGTTGTATTTGAGGTGTTCGATGGCCCGCAGTACCATTTGCTCGTGGTCGAATATGAGCTTGGGACGCGAATCGAGTGTGATCCAGGATGCGTTATGGCTTTTTACAGCTTCGGAATCGTGGTCATCAATTTTAATCAATGCGAAGAAAACGACGGAAACTGTCCGTTCGCCTGGGTCGCGGCCGGCTTTGCCAAACGTTTCGAGTTGCTCGACATAAATGTCTTTCAGGCCAGTGAGATTGTTCAAAATGCGGACCGCACCGTCATTCAAGTCCTCGTTGGCATCCAGAAAGCCGCCCATGAGTGACCATTTGCCTTTTTCAGGGTCGAAATTCCTTTTGATAAGCAACAGTTTGATGTCCTTGCCATCAAAGCCGAAAATAATGCAGTCGATGGCCACGAGGATCCGCGCGGCCTGAGGATAGTTGTTCATTTATTGTGGCGTCGTGTCATCCTTCCAATTCACTTAACTTCTGGTTATAAAACATTTCTCCGGCACTTCCCGGAAAATGTTAAATTTATGTTAACAAAGTAAAAAAAAGAATGAGATTACTTAATCAGTTTAAAGAGTCAAGTCACAAATTTAAGTACGAATTTTGTACCGCTCCTCAGCGAAAATAATCAGATTATTAAAAGGCTATCTTCATGATGAACAACTTTTACGCAACCTGTTCCGATGAAAATATCCTTGCGCTGATCAGCGAACAGGACGATGAGCTGGCCTTTGCGGAGTTGTACAATCGCTATTTCAAAACGCTGTTCAACTACGCCTACTCGAAGGTCAACGACCGGTTCACCGCGCAGGAGATCGTCCAGGAACTCTTTGTGAATGTATGGCAAAACCGCCGCCAAAACCATGTCGAATGTGGCCGGCCATTTCTTTTTACAATTGCCAAACGGCTCATTATCTCTTTCTTCCGTAAAGAATACACCCGCCAGCACCATTACGGGCAATGGGAGATCCATCGTAGCGACAGTAGCGACGCTGCGGACCAGCCAACCCTCGCCTCCGATCTGCAAAACCGCTACGAGGAGGGCCTGCATTTGCTTTCTTCCAAATGCCACGACGTTTTTGTGCTGAGCCGCAAGGGATTTTCTAACAAACAAATCGGTGAACAGCTCGGCATTTCCGAAAAGACCGTCGAGCAGCACATTACCAAGGCATTGCGTATTCTTAAAGCGCATTTGAAAGAGCATATGATCTGCGCCCTGCTCCTTTTTCCCCTCTTTTAATTTTTTTTCAAAAACGACTAAGGGTTACCCTTCCGACGTGCGACTTCTGGGTTGATAACATCCCCGATCTCATGAAGCCAAACGGTATTCCGCCCGCATTACTCGAAAAATACCTGTCTGGTGAATGCACCGATGCGGAGAAAGAACTTGTCGAAAACTGGTACGCGTCGCTCAAAGGCGAGCCGCGCTATCTCGATCATCTGCCCGATGTAGAGCTGGACGAAGTAAGGCAAGAGACATTCGGGAATATCCGCCGGGAACTGAACATGGCGGATGAGCGGCCGGTACGCAGGCTACCCTGGCACTGGCTCGCGGGAATAGCGGCCTCTGTGCTCGTTGCGCTGGGTATTTACCTCGCCGGCAATCTGAAAACAGTGAAACTACCAGAGGTTACCGTCAAAGGGCAGAAACCAGATCCGTCGAAGGCATTACCCGTAACCACTTTCAAAAACACCGGCACGCAGATCGTCCGGCACGAGCTTCCCGATGGCAGCGTCGTGACCATGCATCCGAAAGCCGAAATTATGTATCGCGCCGCATTTGCCAACAACAAGCGGTTCGTGGTGTTTTCCGGCGAAGGTTTTTTTGATGTGAAGAAGGACAAGACACGCCCATTCAATATCAAAAGCGGCGATATGGTCATCCGCGTGCTGGGAACCAGTTTCAATGTAAAGGCGATCGAAAGCCAGAAAAAATTCCAGGTGGATGTGGTTACCGGCAGCGTGCAGGTGACTGCGTTTAATGAAAAGCTCAATAAGCAGGAAGTGATCCTTAAACCGCAGCAACAGGCATTATTCGAACTGGATTCCAAGCGGTTGACCTACAAAACATTGCCACCTCAGTCCAAAAAGGAGCTCTACGAACCGGTTACCATTGTGTTTGAGGAAACGCCATTGAACAAGGTGATCGAACAACTCGAAAAACGCTTCAATGTATCGCTCACCCTAGCTAACCCAGGCCTCGCCAAATGCGGTCTGACGGCCAATTTCGAGTCGCAAAGCTTTCCGAACATTTTAGAAATCCTTTGCACTTCACTGGATGTAACTTACACTATTTCAAACAATAACATCACAATTAGCGGCGAACCATGTGAATAATCCCTTATACCACCCATGAACTTATGAACCCGTCCGTACCACCGTAAAAAGGGCCGGAAGTGTACCACCACTACCCGGCCCGAAATGTCATCCTTTTTCTTCGTACCACCGTTTCAAAAGGATGTTTTATCCAACAGTGCCTAACCATCAGACAATCAAAATTATGCAAAAAACAGTACGTAACAAGCCGGTCGACTGGCGAAAAATTATGCGCATTGGACTGCTTCAATGGATTCTTGCCGTCTCGCTCGCAGTCGGCAGTTATGCGAAGGAAACCGCGGCCCAGTCTGTGCTAAGCAGAGACATGACGCTCACACTCCGCAATGTTTCGCTCAAACAGGCCCTGAATGAGATCCAGGCCCGTGCCAACACCCGCTTTGTGTATAGCAGCAGGGTTTCCGTGAAGGAAAATGTGACCATCGATGTTAAAAACCAGAAACTGTCCAGGGTGTTGGACCAGTTGCTGGCGCCTCGCGGGATCAATTATAAGCTGATCAATAATCAGATCGTACTCGCGAAGACGCGCGTAAGCCGGGAGGAATCGGTGATCCCAGAGCTGGAAGAAAAACTACACCAATATGTACTGCCTACCGAGATACAGGTACGCGGGACTGTTTCGTCGTCGGACGGGCAGGGTACGCTACCGGGAGTGAGCATTGTCGTGAAAGGCACCTCACAGGGAACGACTACCGATGGTGACGGAAAGTTCGAGCTTACCGTCCCTAATGTAGAATCGGCGCTGGTTTTCAGCTTTGTGGGGTATGTTTCGCAAGAAATCGTGGTAGGCAACCGTACCGAAATCAATGTGACGCTGCAAGCCGACAACAAAGCATTGTCGGAACTGGTTGTGGTGGGTTATGGAACGCAAAAACGCGTGAACCTTACCGGGGCGGTTTCGCAGGTACAATCCAAAGACCTCGAAAACAGGCCATTGAACAATATGTCGCAGATCCTGCAAGGCATGGTGCCCAACCTGAACATTTCGTTCAGCACAGGTCAGCCTGGTAAAGGAGGTTCATTGAACGTGCGTGGGGAAACATCCGTGAACGGTGGAGCACCGCTGGTATTGATCGATGGTATCCCCGGCGATATCAACCGCATCAACCCCGGTGACGTGGAGTCGGTATCGGTATTGAAAGATGCCGCGGCTTCCGCAATTTACGGTGCCCGCGGGGCATTCGGAGTAATTTTGGTTACTACTAAAACGGCGAAAAACGGTAAGACCACCATTTCTTACACCAACAACTTCGGCTGGTCGAAACCCACGATCAACACCGATTTCATGACCAATGGTTATGATTATGTGAAGATTAATGATGAAGCATTCGTCCGCGCGACGGGTAACAGCTACACCCGCTATTCGGAGGAAGATTACAAGGAAATCGAGGCGCGCCGCTATGACAAAACCGAAAATCCGGCCCGCCCGTGGGTAGTGGTGAAGAATGTGAATGGCAAGGACATTTACAATTATTATGGTAACTACGACTGGTGGAATACGATCTTCAATATGAGTCAGCCATCGCGCCAGCATAACCTGAACCTCTCGGGTGGAACAGACAAGATCAACTACTTCCTGTCGGGCTCGGTGTATGAGAAGGATGGGATCATGCGGATCAACACCGACAAATTCACTTCCTACACGCTGCGCAGCAAGATCAATGCACAGCTTACGCCTTGGCTGAAAGTGAGCAACAACACCCAGTATTTTGATTCGAAATACAAATATCCGGGTCTCGAAGGCGGTGCCAATGCCAACTTCGCAGCCATTACCGTCCACGCGTTGCCCATTTACGCACCGCGCAACCCGGACGGTACGCCTACTTACAATACTTTGAAAAACAACTACTCGATCGGTGATGGTTTGTTTGCCAACCTGTTGAAAGGCGTTGCAGGCGGCGAACAGAAAGTACACGAGCTCACGACCATTAACACCGTGGAAATGAACCTGGCCAAAAACTGGAACCTCACGGCGAACCACTCCTACTCGTTCTACATTACCGACGACTGGTACCGCTCAGCCGTGGCCACCTATTCGATCCAGCCGGGTATTCTCACCACCGTTCCGAACTATAACACCGACCAGTTGAAGAAGACCTTCTGGTTCGACCCTCAGAATGTCGTAAACGTGTTCTCTGCATTCAACCACACCTTCGGAAAGCATTTTTTCAGTGCTACTGCGGGTATTAACTACGAATCGAGAAAACACCAGGTACTGGCTGGCTCGCGTAAGAACCTGCTTTCGGAAGAGCTTAACGACCTGAGCCTTGGTACAGGCGAGCAGCTTATCAGCGGCGGTGCATACCAATACGAGCTTTTCGGCGCATTCTTCCGCGCGAATTACGATTATCAAGGAAAATACCTGCTCGAAGTAAATGGCCGCTATGACGGTACGTCGCGCTTCGGGAGCGGCAAGCGCTATGGCTTCTTCCCATCGGTGTCTGCAGGGTGGCGTTTGAGCGAGGAGAACTTCTTCGAACCCGTTCGTAATGTGGTGAATAACCTGAAAATACGTGCTTCTTACGGAACATTGGGCAATCAGCTGCCTCCGAAGTTCAACGACAATCCAAGTTCAGCCAGCTTCTATCCTTACGTTCCGATGATGCCTACGGCGCAGTCGACCTGGATCACCAATGGCCAGAAACTGCAATATGTAAGCAATCCGGCTCCTATTTCAGCAGGCCTAACCTGGGAATCGGCCACGACATCCAACATCGGTATCGATGCAACATTGCTAAAAAACCGCTTGAACCTTTCCTTCGACGGCTATATTCGTAATACCACCGACATGCTGATCCCCGGACAAGTACTTCCGTCGGTTTACGGCGCGACGGTACCAACTCAGAATGCGGGAGATTTGCAAACCAAAGGCTTTGAATTGTCTATTGCCTGGGCTGATATGTTTAAAGTGGCCGGCAAACCGCTCACTTACAATGTGTCCTTCATTGTTTCAGATTCAAAATCCAAAATCACCAGATACGACAACCCCAATAAAGTACTTTCAAGCCCTTATGTAGGTCAAACGATCGGTGAAATGTGGGGTTACTCGATCGACGGGATGTTCCAGAGCGATGAAGAGGCGCAGGCTTTCAAGATCGATCAATCGTTCGTCAACAAGCAACGCCTGAGCGCGCCGGGTGAATGGAGCAAACTGCAAGCGGGTGACCTCCGGTTTGTTGACCTGAATGGCGACGGTAAGATCAACAACGGGTCAAACACGCTCGCCGATCCGGGCGATATGAAGATAGTCGGTAACAACCGCGTACGTTTCCGTTATGGTATCAACCTCGGCGCATCCTGGAATGGCTTCGACATTTCGGCTTTGGCGCAGGGTATCCTTCGCAGGAACTGGTATCCGGGTAATAATGCAGATAAGTTCTGGGGACCTTATTCACGTCCGTACTACTCGTTCATTCCAAAAGATTTCGGCAACGATATCTGGACGCCGGAAAACCGGGATGCCTATTTCCCTGTACTGCGTGGCTACACAGCGCTCAACGACGGCGGCGACCTTCGTTCCACCAATGACCGCTACATTCAGAACATCGGTTACCTGCGTCTGAAAAACGTCGTGATCGGCTACACCGTTCCGGAGCGCATCAGCAAGATGATCCGCATTCCAAGGGCGCGCATTTATGTCAGCGGCGAAAACCTGCTGACCTACACGCCGCTCCGCTCGAAATACATTGATCCCGAGCAATTCGACGGTGATGGCACCAATGGCCGTACTTATCCATTGTCGAAAACCATTTCAGCCGGTCTTAACCTCACATTCTAATCTCCGATGAAAAAAATACTTAGCATTATCGCCATTTCCATAGGTCTGGTGGCCTGCGATCTGGACCAGCTCCCGCAAGACGCGATCTCGCCGGAGACGTTCTTCAATACCGAAAACGACCTTTTGCTTTATACCAACTCATTTTACAACGCATTGCCCACGGCGGAGGATGTGTACAATGAGGATATCGACAATGTGGTCAAGACCAGCTTGCGCGACGAGTTGCAGGGAACCCGTGTGGTGCCTACGAGCGGCGGCGGATGGGCCTGGGGTAATTTGCGGAATATCAACTATTTCCTCGCCAATTCAGGCAAATGCCCCGACAAGAAAGCGGTTGCGAAATACAATGGCCTCGCCCGCTTCTTCCGTGCCTATTTCTATTTTGGGATGGTTAAACGCTTCGGTGATGTGCCCTGGTACTCGACCACCATCGAGCTCGAAGACCAGGAATTGCTCACTAAGGCCCGCGACCCGCGTGCACTTGTGATGGACTCGGTCATGGCCGATATCGATTACGCGATCGCCAATCTCGACGCCAGCCGTCAGGTCACTACCATCACGAAATATACCGCGCTTGCATTAAAATCACGCATTGGTTTGTTCGAAGGCACTTTCCGCAAATACCACCCGGAATACAACCTTCCCGATGCCGACAAGTTCCTCGACGCCTGTGTCTCGGCTTCGGAGGATTTGATGAAAAATAGCGGTTACACCATTTACAAAGCCACGCCTTCCACCGCCTACCTGAAACTTTTCTCGTCCGATAATGCCATTCCCGACGAAGTGATCCTGGCCCGCGATTTCAGTGACGAATTGCAGGTTTATCACAACCTGAACTACTACACGATGACGGCATCTTACGGCCGTCCGGGTCTGGAAAAAAGGCTTGTGAACAGCTACCTCATGGCCGACGGCTCCCGGTTTACCGACAAGAAAGGCTACGAAACGTTGCAGTTCTTCGATGAAGTCCAAAACCGCGACCCGCGCCTGGCGCAGACGATCCGCACGCCGGGCTATACGCGTATCGGCGAAACCGCGCAATTGGTGCCTGAATTCGGTGCGACCGTTACCGGTTACCAGCTGATCAAGTTCGTTTCAACGCCGAAATGGGATACTTTTAATAAAGACATTACCGATATGCCGATCTTCCGCTATGCCGAAGTATTATTGAATTACGCCGAAGCAAAAGCCGAAAAAGGTACATTAACCCAGGCCGATCTCGACATTTCCACCAAACTCACCCGCGAACGCGTGGGCATGCCCAACATCGATATGGCGCAGGCCAATGCCAAACCGGACCCCTACCAGGCGGAACAATACACGCAGATCAGCGGCAAAAACCTTGGCGTGATCCTCGAAATCCGCCGTGAGCGCCGCATTGAGCTCGTCATGGAGAATTTTTTCCGCTGGGACGACATTATCCGCTGGAAAGAAGGCCAGGCTCTGACCAAACAGTTCAAAGGCATGTATTTCCCAGGCCCGGGCCAGTACGACCTCGATCGTAACGGAACTATGGATGTGGTTATTTACGAGGGCACAAAACCAGACATCAAAGGTGCGCAGCTCCTGAAACTGGGCAGCGACGTATCGCTGGAAAATGGCGCGAAGGGTGGCAACATTGTGATCAATGGCCATATTACCAAGAAGTTCCTCGAAAACCGGGATTATCTTTATCCGATCCCCAAGCAGGAACGCTTGCTGAATACCAACCTGACGCAAAACCCTAACTGGGAATAATGCATTATCCGACTGTTCCTAACCCTTAATATTATGCTTTCAGACAGAAGGTCGTTTCTTGAAAAAATGTCGCAGATCGGGGCGTTGAGCCTGTTGCCCCTGGCTGGATCGCAGGTTGCCCACGCAGCCGAAGCGTCACCCGTCGAAGAAAAGAACCATTTTGTGGCTGGCCCCTATTTGCAGAATATGAGTGCGAATGAGGTCACTATCATGTGGATCACTCATAAGAACTGTTTCAGCTGGGTCGAATACGGCGCGGGCACTTACACGAGCAAGCGCGAGTTTGGCTATAACAACGGGCTTATCGAGGCGAATAACCGGATCAATAAAGTTACTTTGACGAACCTCACGCCTGGTACCGAGCACAAATACAAGATCGTATCCACGGAAGTGACCGGTTATAAAGGTTCAAAAGTGGAATTTGGCGAGACAATCGCCAGTCCGTTATACGGTTTCAAAACCTGGGGACAGAATGAGGATGAGTTCAAAATGGTCATATTCAACGACATTCACGACCGCCCACAGATCATCCCGCAACTTTTGTACCGCCACGGCTACACCGGAAATACCAAAGACTACGATTTCGTGGTATTCAATGGCGACTGTTTTGACTGGGTGACCGAGGAGCAACAGATGGTAGACCATTTGATTAAACCGTCGGTAGACATTTTCGCGACCGAGTTCCCGTTCCTGCTCACCCAGGGCAACCACGAATGCCGGGGCAGCTTCTCGCGGCACATTCCCGAGTACTATGCCTATCCCGACAACAAATACTACTTCGCATTCACCCGCGGCCCAGTGCGGTTTGTCGTGCTGGATTCGGGCGAGGACAAAACCGACGATAGCGTCGAGTACGGTGGGCTGTCGGCATTTGATCGTTACCGCGAGGTGCAGAAGAAATGGCTGGAAAAGGAAATCGAATCGCCGGAATTCAAAAAAGCCGATTTCCGCGTGGTACTGATCCATATTTCGCCCTATCACTCGGGCGACTGGCATGGTACGCTGCATTGCCGGGCGTTGTTCGGGCCGGTTTTGAATACAGCTAAAATCGACCTGCAAATCTCCGGGCACACGCACCGGTACATGACGCACGAGCCGGACGCCGACCATAACTGGCCAATCGTTATCGGAGGCGGGCCTTTAGAAGGAAAACGCACGCTGATTAAGCTTCATGTGACCCGCAAACAGCTCGACCTGAAAATGATCCGGGACGACGGCGAGCTCGTCGGCAAGTTTTTAATCCCGAAGAAAAACAAATAGTGCATTCCCCGACGAGGTTGTATCAAAAAGAGCGAAACAATCCTTGCTGTCATGTTTCGACTTCGCTCAACATGACAGCAAGGATTGTTTCGACTTCGCTGACAGCTTAACCACCTTTGAGATATCTTCGTCTCTTTTTCAAGCATTTGGTTACTTAAAATATTAACCCAACATTAAATAATCGTCCCCGCGCGCGCCGGATTTTTGCCAATAGAGAAAAGTGGTACATTTGCTTTTGCACGTAACCCATTTTTCGTGGAACAGGATTCGGTACTTTGGCAAAAGTTCAGGGAAGGCGATCCGCTGGCCTTTGAGCAACTTTTGCGCAATTACTACCGGCCCTTATTCGATTACGGCAGACGCTTCATTACCGACCGCGATCAACTGAAAGACATCGTGCATGACCTCTTCCTGCATTTGTGGGAAAGAAGGGAGTATCTGGGCAAGACAGATCAAATCAAACCATACCTGCTCACCAGTCTGCGCAACCGCATTTTCAAAAACGCCAACCGGCTGGAAGCCCGCCCGGATTTATTCCTGGCCATTGAGCACACCCCGGAAGATTTCCACGAGACGGCTATCTCCATCGAGAGCGAACTGATCCTGACCGAATTCGCCGCGGAAAAGCTTTCGCGTATTCAGCATATCATCCAGTCGCTCACACCGCGGCAGCAGGAGATTATCCATTTGAAATTTTACCAGGACCTCTCCAACGAGCGTATCGCCGAAATCCTCAACATTTCGCGCCCGGCTACGGCCAATCTTCTTTACGAGAGCCTCAAAATGTTCCGCGAAAAATGGCTGTTACTGGCCGGCTTGCTCCTGCTTTTTCTTGTCAAAGGACATTGATTCAAACTTTTCAAATTTTTTCCCCATTCTTCCATGATCCTGGCGGTTATGGCGGATTATACTTACAGAACTCATTCCATTTAAACCAATGCATCCCTTTTACCACTACAATCTGGAAGATTTTCTGACTGACGACGATTTCAGGTTGTGGGTGAAAAACGGCCAGCCCCGGAATGATTTCTTCTGGGCCAAACTCCGCTCCGAATACCCGGAAAAAGCATTGCTGATGGACCAGGCTACGGAGCTCATTCTCACTTGGGAAAAACAACCTAGCGACCTCACCCATGAGGAGCTCGATCACGAAGTGAACCGCATCCTGAACGAATCCGTGCGGACGATGCCTGTACGAAAAACCGGCATTATCCAGCTCCGCTGGTGGTATGCGGCGGCTTCGGTACTCGTGCTGGTGGGAATTGGCTGGCTCATTTCTCGCGGCGGACTGTTCCACAAAAACGATTTTACGTATAAACGTTACGTTTCGGCCTCGGCTGTTCCATTGAAGGAAATTGTCAATCAGAGCGAAAAGCCGATGGTGGTTAATTTGCCTGATGGGAGTGAAATCCGGTTAATGCCGGATGCGGCGGTCAGCTATGCCCCGGTTTTTATTCAAAATCATAAAAGAGAGGTCTATCTCTCGGGCGAAGCATTCTTTGATGTCAAAAAAGACAAGGCCAATCCATTTTTTGTGTATGCCAATGATCTTGTTACGCGGGTTGTCGGAACAAGCTTTACGATTAAATCTTCATCCGAAAGGGTCGAAGTGATTGTACGCACGGGAAAGGTGGCGGTTATGCAAGCGAAAGACCTGGTCGGCAACGAGCCTGCTCACGAGATGCCAGGCACCGCTGTGCTGCTGACACCCAACCAGCAAATTGTGTTTACGGCCCAACGGCCCGTTATGGCCCGGAGCATCACCGAAAATCCGGTGGCGATCGCGCGGCCGGTTGTAAAACCCGATTTTACATTTGATAATCAGCCGGTTGGCGAAGCATTCAAACTATTGCAGGAAACTTACGGGATTCCGATTTTGTATGACTCCGCACGGCTTGAAAACTGCTACCTGCGCGTAGCGTTGCGCGACGAGCCATTCTTCGACAAGCTAGGAATAATCTGCTCTACCATCGAAGCAAGCTACCAAATAACTGACGGACAGGTCGTTATCAAGGGGCAAGGCTGCGAATAAACCAAGTATTTCCTTTCAACTAAAACCCAACCCCTCTACTTTATGGCTAAACCTTGACCCCAGATTCATAAAAAAAGCCGGCAATGATTGCAGCATTACCGGCCTGATTCTCCCGGTTCATTTCAAACAGAAGGACAGTTCCGCCAAAATCGGAACACGGGAGGGCTTTGTCCAGAATTCATCAAAACCATTCCAATTTATGAAAAAATGTAGTCGACCACTAACGTACCTGGTGACTGTGATGAAAATTACATGCATACCATTCTTACTGACCCTGGTGTTCAGCACCCTGTCGCTTGCCAGTAATGGCCTTGCCCAGGAACTGCTGCAACGCTCCGTAACCCTGAAAGCCGAGCGGCAGGAGTTGCGCCACGTGCTTAACAGCCTCGAAAAATCGACAGGCGTACGGTTTTCATATGTGCCTTCGCTGGTACGTAACCAAAAAGTGACCCTAACCGCCGAAAACCAGCGCCTGTCCGCCGTGCTCGATCAACTGCTGGCTCCGCTCAACATCCGCTATTCGGTTTCAAAGGAATACATCATCCTGAACCGGAAACCGCAACCTAAGGCTGTGGGCGAAAACGATACCAGCTTGCTCGACATTTTCGGCGACGTAGATCAGGCCGACCGCGTGATCCGCGGAAAAGTGATGGCATCCGATACCAAAGAGCCGCTGCCGGGCGTGAGTGTGGTCGTTAAAGGCACCCAGCGCGGGACCTCAACGGAAGCGAACGGAGCTTTTGAAATCGAAATCCCAAACGGCGATGCCCAGCTTATTTTCAGTTTTGTAGGCTACATTGCTCAGGAAGTGAATGTTGGAAACCAGTCGGAACTCGACGTTACGCTCATGTCGGACACCAAGTCGCTGCAAGAAGTCGTCGTAATCGGCTATGGGACCGCGAAGAAAGCCGATCTCTCGGCGGCAGTTTCTACTGTTCCTGATATGGACCAGATCAAAAACCGGCCGGTGCTTAATGTCGGCAGCATGATCCAGGGAAAGGTGGCTGGTGTAACGGCGATCAGCAATGGCGGGCACCCGAACCAATCGCCGAACATTACCATCCGCGGAACGGGCTCGCGTGGGGGCGAAAGCGTGCTGTACGTAGTCGATGGTGTGCCCAATGCACCCTACAACCCCGCTGATATCGAATCGATTACCGTGCTGAAAGATGCCGCTTCGGCAGCAATTTATGGTGCATTTTCCGGTTCGGCAGGTGTAATCCTCATCACTACCCGCCAAGCCTCACAAGGCAAGCCGAGTATCGAGTACAGTGGCTTTATGGGTATGAAACAGGCCTGGAAACTCCCGCAATCGCTTACGGCCCAGGATGAAGCCAAAGTATCGAACCTTGCTTATACCAATGCAGGCCTCTCCCCACTCGATGGCTGGGACGCAACCAAAAACCCTTACGCACAGGTTACCCGCACCGACTGGGTCGACGAAATCTTTCGAACCGGCCTCATTCAGCGTCATAATCTAAGTTTCAACGCCGGTACCGACAAATTTTCGACCCTTTTGCAAGGCCGCTACGAGCGCGACGAAGGTACGCTCATCAATACGCATGCGCAAAACCTGTCTGTCCGTTTCAATGCGATGTACAAGTTCACGGACAAGATCAAACTGCGCCAGGAGCTTTTTTATAACAATAATGATAATCGTGGCACCGAAACTTCCAGCGGTTACAGCGGCACCGTGCTGTCGGCGATTTATATGCCGCGCTCGGCCGTTCCTTATTACGAAGATGGCAGCTTCGGTGGCGTAGGCCCGCGCGACTCGCAATATCTGGGTATCCATGGCGATGTGATCAGCCCCGTAGGTACATTGCTGCGCTACCGGCCGTACAATAAAAGCAATGATATGCAGTCGGTAACCGAGCTGGGTTATTCCGACATTATCCCTGGACTAAGCTTCGTGACCCGTTTCAGTTACCGCCAGAACAGCTCGCTTTGGAAAAATTTCGAACCCAAAAGGACTGAACCCGGCAAGCCGAACAACCAGAATACGCTATCCTATTCGACCAACCGCGGCTACCATTGGATTTGGGAAAATACTGCCAACTATTCCCGCGTTTTTGGCCGTCATAATGTAGGCGCCATGGCTTCGATGACCGCACAGGAGAATGGCAACCGCAGTTTCAGCATTGCCGCACGCGGCTTTGAAAACGAAGCCGACTGGGCGCAGTTCTTTGTCAATGCCTCTATTTTTGACCAGAACAGACCGGGAGATGACGAATGGAAAGACCGTAATGCTTCCTATGTAGGGCGTCTTTCATACAGCTGGGCCGACCGCTACTTCGTGACAGCCAGCTACCGTTACGACATTGCCGGCCGCCTCGCGGAAGGTTTCCGTGCCAAAGGTTACCCAGGTTTTACAGGTGCCTGGAAAGTAAGTTCCGAGCCATTTTTTAATGTAAAAGGGCTTGATTTGCTGAAACTCCGTGCCAGCTGGGGCCGCATTGGCAACATCGGTTCCATCGGCAGGTACTACGGCTATCCTAACCTTACACCCAACAACACTTACCAGATCGGTAATGGCGCGCCCATCAGTAATGGTTTGTATGTCAATTCAAGATTCAATCCGGAGTTGTCATGGGAAACGTCGCAGCAAACCGACTTTGGTTTGGACATCAGCCTCCTGAAAGAAAAGCTGACCATTACCGCTGATTATTTTAACAAACTGACCTTCGACCTGATCAAGCAACAGGACACAGAATGGACGAACACGAACGGCTACGGCGCACCTTACATCAACCAGGGAAAAATCAGAAATACCGGATTTGAATTCGCTGCCAGCTGGCGCGACCGCATCGGCGAGTTCGGTTACGAGATCGGTGGCAACTTTGCTACGCTCAAAAACCGGGTGGATTACATCGATGAAAACCCGAATTCGGTTTGGACGCACGGCGATGCATGGCGCGGCATCCTGGTGCCATTCCGCTCGACAGTGGGACAACCGTACTATTCCTACTGGTTGGTTAAAAATGCCGGTATTTTCCAAACCGACGAAGAAGCAGCAGCTTACGTGGGTCCTACCGGCGACCGCGTTCAGCCCAGCGCCAAAGCGGGCGACCTGAAATTCGTGGATGAGAACAAGGATGGCAAAATAGACGACAGCGACCGCGTATACATGGGCAATGCATTCCCGAAAGTCACTTACGGCATTACTGCCAATGCGAATTGGAAAAACTTCGATTTGAGCGTATTCTTCCAGGGCGTTGGTGGCGTAAAACTTTTCAATGCATTCAAACAATCGACATTGAACGGTGCTGAACAGGGCTACAACCGTTGGGACAAAATCCTGGATGCATGGTCGGAAACGAACCGTGGCTCGGACATCCCGAAAATCCGCGCGAACGACCCGAACAAGAACTTCGCCACCAACTCCGATTGGTATCTGGAAAACGGCAACTACCTGCGTCTGAAAAACCTTATCATTGGCTACACATTCCCAACCAAGCCAGGCAAACCCAGCTTGCGCGTGTACCTGAGCGGGGATAACCTGTTGACATTCACCAAATATTCCGGCATGGACCCGGAAGTCGGCAGTCAACTCGTGAATGGCGTTTATACTGCGCCCGGCCTCGATGGCGGCCAGTATCCGGTGGCGAGAGTGTATTCAGCCGGTGTAAAACTCAAATTCTAACAGCCAGATCTGACCAAACAAAGACTTTGACTCATGAAACATATCATTAAAAATGCGGGTCTTGCCATTGTAATGGCCATAGGGGCATCCGCTTGTACCGAAAGCTGGGTGGATACCAAACCCAACGGCTCCCCTACTACCGCCTTCTTCTGGAAAAGTGACGAGGACGTCAATAAGGCCGTGGCCGCCATGTATGCGCCGATGGGCTACGAAAATACCTGGGGCCGTAACCTGTTCTGGATGCAGAATGCAAGCGACGATATCGTGACAGGCCGGGTGCGTGCGGAAAGCGACAATATCAAGAATTTCAACATTACCGGCCGCGAAGGATCTATCGCCAACTGCTGGAATGATGTGTATTGGATGCTGAACAAGGCGAATCAGGTTATCCAGGGGGTTCCGACGGCCACGGGCGTGTCGGATGCGGTTAAAAACCGGGCTTTGGGCGAGGCCTACTTCATCCGTGGGTTCTCCCATTTCTGGATCGCTTACTCCTGGGGGCACAAAGACCTGGGCGTTCCATTCGACGGACCTGAGAATGCGGAATTTGGGAAACGCATTCCGCCGCAACTTCCTTCCGTAACCGACAACTACGCGCAGATCATCAGCGATTTGCAAAAAGCCGCTGACCTGCTGCCGTTGTTCCAGACTTACGCCGCTGCCGACCAGGGGCGTGCACACAAGGCTGCGGCGTGGGGTTATATGGTGAAAGCCTATGCTTATTGGGCGCAATACGATGCTTCCAAATGGGCACTGATCCCCGAGCTGGCTGATAAGATCAAAAATGAAGGGGCCCGTGCGCTGATCACCGGCAAAGGCAACTCCGCCGCGAATTACCAGGCCGTGTTCACGATCGAAAACAACTGGACGAGCGAATACATTTGGTCAGTAAACTCCGGTATTCAGGGCGGTTCGATCTTCCCGGGTGTGGCATTGGAAAACAAGGGCTGGGGGATTTTCAATGGCTGGGGTTACTTCCAGCCTACCGAAGAGTTATATGAAGAGTATGAAGCCAAAGACCCTCGCCGCGAGATTACGATCCTGAAATTCGGTGATAAATTCACCTATTTCGGCAAGGAACGCTCCTACTTCTCGACTAACAGCCTCTCGGGCTTCCAGATCCGCAAATACATGGAGCCTTACAGCTACGGCAGCAACGAGGACCCCGGCAGCAACACGATGATCAACCAGAGCGGCGACGGTCCTTCGACCCGCCTGAACCTGCCTTTGATGCGCTATGCCGAAGTATTGCTTTTTAAAGCGGAGGCATTGATCAAGCAAGGTAAAAACGCGGAAGCCGCTGCGCCATTGAATGAGATACGTGCAAGGGTTGGCTTGCCACCCATTGCCGCTCCTACACTCGCCGACCTCAAACACGAACGCCGTGTGGAACTCGCCTGCGAATGGACCGACCGCCTCGCCGACCTGAAACGCTGGGGGGATTATGATATGATCAACAAGCCGCTTCACGGCCGCATCCACGACAACAAGACTGATCCGAACTCGGCTTACAAAATCCAGGAAATATGGCCGGCCCGGAAATTCGATGCCGCAAAGCATATGGCCTGGCCGATGAATCCGGACGAAATTTCACGCAGCAACGGTGCCTATAAGCAAACCCCGGGCTGGTAATCGCCGATAAACCTGTGAATATTCATCATGGGTTAATATGAAAAGTATATTTTTGGAATTGAAACAGGAGACCCTACGGGGTCTTTTGTTTTATAGTATATTAACAATCATCCATACCTAATGAAAAACATTGCCCTTTACCTGCTGGCGTTCCTGATGCTTTCCACGGTGTCGTTCGGCCAGAAAACCGCAACCATTAATGTTGGCTCCTACAACCTTCGTTACAACACGCCCAACGACGGCGTTAATGCCTGGCCTAACCGCAAAGAGAACGTAAAAGGCCTCGTCCGTTTCCACGAATTCGACATTTTCGGCGTGCAGGAAGCACTTGTCGGCCAACTAAAAGATGTTGCCGAACTGCCGGAATTCACCTATTACGGCAAAGGCCGCGACGACGGCAAGGAAGGTGGCGAGCATTCGGCTATTTTTTATAAAAAAGATCGTTTCAAACTCCTCAAATCGGGCGATTTCTGGCTAAGCGAAACACCCGACAAACCGGGCCTAGGCTGGGACGCGAAATGCTGTAACCGCATTTGTTCATGGGCACAGTTCGAAGATTTGAATACCAAAAAGAAATTCTTCTTCTTCAACGTCCATTTCGACCACCAGGGTGTGGAAGCACGCAGGCAATCAGGCCATTTGATGGTGAAAAAGATGAACGAAATCGCAGGAAACGCTACCACCATTCTCACCGGCGATTTTAACTCTACACCTGATACTGAGCAGATCAAAACGATAAGTGGTGTGCTCAACGATACACACGATGTGACGAAACAGGCCCCTTACGGCCCGGAAGGTACATTCAACAGCTTCAAATTCGACGCTGCGATGAAAACACGCATCGACTATATTTTTGTAAGCAAGAATATCGACGTGCTGAAATACGGCGTGCTGACGGACTCCAAAGAGCAGCGGTACCCGTCAGATCACCAGCCAGTACTTGTGAAAGTGGAGCTGAAATAACGCGAACGGCGGTCAGCGCTTGAATATTTCTAGCCTCTGACCGCCGTTTTCGCAAAAATCGATTTGTGGCAATTCTTAATGTATCGAGATACATTAAGAATTGCCACGATTAAAAATATCAGTATCCCAACCACGAAATTCGTAATATCTCCGCTTTGGTTCCCCAGTCCATCCATTGATCCCTTTCTTTTTAGGCAAATAGTAACCATGTACGTATAGCAGCGGAACAATCATCAAAGCCAACAAAGACATACTTGCCCACCTTCCAAAATAGATCGACAAAGTAAGCACAATGAAAAGCGTGAGCACGTATTTTCCGATCCGTCGCCATTTAGGCGTTCGTTCCTCAAATTGACCAAAAAATATGTTCCCCGCAGCATAAATGATGCTGACAATGGCAACCTCGAACCAAAGCGTATCTGTTGACCACATCTTCCGTTTGTTGAAATCGCAAATCTTATTTATATCACTTCACTGCGAACTTGATGCATTACAATAAAAATAAGCATTAAATTGTAATGCTATTCTTTACCTGCCTACTCGCTGCTAATGCATATAATCCGTTTGATCATCATTGCTACGGTGAGCCTTTCCATGACGTCGACACAAAGTGTCAAAATCAAAATCGTTGCTCCCAGGGCCTGGAACGATAGAAAAGCGCTGTTGTTGACACGTGAAAAAGGATTTGCTGCGGTGGTACACTCCATCAAACTGGGTTTCGACACCACCCACCTGACTATGGATGCAGACCTGCTTCCTGACCTCTACCAGTTCCAGGTATCTCAAAAGAAAGGTTCATTAACGTTCTTCTTTGACCCTGGCACCGAAATCCGTCTGGATACTTCCAACCTTGCCAGATCGGTAGTCAGTCATTCGAAAAGCAATGAGGAATGGCAGGAATATCAAACACTGATCCAAAATCCTTCCGACCAGCGCCTGAATGCGTTTGTTCTCGAAGAAGCCAAAGCGAAAAAGCGAAATCTGCCCGACAGCGTCCGTTACTGGATTGGTGAACAGGCATCGGAACGCGAAAAACTTTGGGATGCGACCGCCGGTTTTATCAGCGCCCACCGGAAATCTTATGTGAGCTTATATTTATTGAAAGTCGATTGGTTTGCACTAAAAGGCAAGGGTTTGTTCGAAAAACTGGACCCTTCGCTGGGACATCATCGAAACTATCGGTTTTTGAAAGAGCGGAATAAGGGGAATGTTAGGAAATGACATTTACAGGTTAGTCAATGCTGCGGAAATGCCCCGGTGAAGACTTCATCTGTAACAATAAAAAAGTGCGGCCGTTTTGATGCTCTCGAAACGGCCGCCCTTTTGAATATATCTGAAAATCACTACAAAGTTATTGCCGGCAGCTTCCTAACCATTGCGGTTAACTACCGTCAATTAGTTATCAACGTTGTTATAGTCTGGTTGTTACTTAGATTAGTCTCTCCACCACCGCCCGGCTGGGGAATCGTAATCGACAGATTTTGCTTTGAGGCTGCCGGCGTATTGTCATTCCGCGTGATTTTGAAGCCAACAACAGAATAATCGCTCGCGGTAATCCCGTGTTTGGATGTCACAGTAATGTAATTATTATCTTCCGCAAACGTCCAAAAATCATTATTGGTAGCCATCCCACCATTTACATTGGACTGCCCGGCCTGGGTACTGTACGTGATAGTGAAACCGGGAATTTTCGAAACTTTAAAATAAACGGAGCAGTTGCTGTTTTCTGCTTTGATGTTCTGCACTTTAACCACAAAGTCCTTGCTCCCGTTGGCTGGAAAGATCAGCGAGTTGATAGTCATTAAGGGGCCAAGGTCGGGGATGCCAGGTGTGATCGGGTTTTCAACCTTCACGTGTTTAGTTGAAACCTCATTGGCAGGTAAAGAATACCCTCCTTTGTAATAAAATGCATAATAGTCTCCGGGATCAACCTGCGAAGCATTGTATACGACCTCACCCTGGTGGTTGTTTGTTTTAAACCATACCACCCGCACATCATCATCGGGATATTCGAGTGCCGTGGTCAGATTTCCTTTCGGTTCTGCACATGACACTACGATGTATGTTTTCTTGAGTGGGACTTGCATGGGCACATAATTGAACTTCAATTCAGCCTGCGATACCGGCACACTATAACAGTTGAAGTCCTTGGCATAATAAAATGCATAATAAGGCTTTACATTCGCCGGATTCTGATTTGAAATAGACACACTTGCTGCCTGTTGCGGTGTCAAAGTCGCATCAGTTGAATTGGGTCCTGCTTTCCATACCAGTTCAGTAGTTGGTGGCGTAACACTTTTAATTCCGACCGTGGACAAATCCAGTTTGTCGTTTGGGAATGGGGTTTCGATAAGCGATCTGGACAATTCTACCTGCGTGCTCGGAAGCTGACAATCAAATGGATATTTGTCGATACTGAAATGGACATAGCCAGGCGTTTGGCCAGGTGTTTTACCTGAAAGTCTGAACCGAAGAGTTGAGGCTGTGGGTTTGAAAGTGATAACCCTCTTTGTCCAATGCTGCTGGGCGGCAGGATCAACAAAATCAGTTGTTTGTGACGCAATTATGAAATTAGGGTTTTGCCCTACGGTAGCAATTTCCATAGTTGCGGAAGCTGCCAATGGAGATACAGGATCATTAAGGTAGTAAAGGCCAACTCCGCAAACGCTGTACCTGAATGTATAAGTTTTGTTAACATCAAATCCGCTCACATCCAGGTAGAGTTTGTCATTCACCGCCCCTTCTGAAGTTTTGAGGGAAACAAAGGAATCCTTGCCTGCTCCAACCGGCAATCCTTGCGAATAGGTAGATGGCGGATTGTCGAGTATACCGAGATAAATGTACCACTGGTAATCTGTTTTCGATACATCAATCCCAGGTTGTGATATATCTGATATGAACGGCGTACCAATAGCGTTATAATTTGCCGGTACACAGTTTGGGCATGGCACGCCCGTCGTCGGAGAAAACTGCTGCGCGCGTACAAGCAGCGAACAAAGAAGAAGGCATGAAAATAAAATGGCTTTCATATAATAGATCTAATGGTGCGATATGATCATTGGGTGCGCGTCCGCAATACGATAGTAACTACGGACGCCATTTATCAATGGAAGTTAATTGGTAGTCAACCCGGTGATAGTTTGGTTATTACTAAGGTTAGTCTCTCCCCCCCCACCCGGTTGCGGAATTGTTATCGAAAGATTTTGTTTCGATTCGGCCGGCGTATTTGCATTTCGCGTAATCTTGAAACCGACATACGAGTAGCCACTTGCGGCAATCCCGGTTTTTGATGTCACGGTGATGTAATTGTTGCTCTCCGAGAATGTCCAAAAATCATTGTTGGTCGATACGCCATTGGATTGCCCCGCTGCGGTGCTGTATGTAATGTCGAAACCCGGCAATTTCGAAATTTTGAAATAGACAGAGCAGTTGCTATTTTCTGCTTTGGCATTCTGGATTTTGACTACAAAGTCTTTGCTACCGTTCGAGGGAAAAATCAACGAATTGATAGTCATTAAGGGGCCGAGGTCAGGAATTCCGGCAGGAACAGCATTCTCAACGTGCACATGAGCGTTGGATATCTGGCCCGATTTCAAAGAATAAGTACCTGTCTGCCATTGGTAATAAAATGCATAGTAATCTCCCGGCGGAACTGCTTTGGGGTCAACGACTGGTAAACCCGAATGCGTGTTATTATTAAACCATCGAACCTGAGCGACGGGATTTTCTTCGACCGCTGTCAAATCGGCTGTAACCGCAGGGCAGGAAAGAGAAATATTGGTTTGTAATTTCAAAGGGACTTGCTGGGGCATATACATAAACTTAATTTCGGCTTGCGACACTGGCACATTGTAACAATTAAAATCCTTAGCATAAAAAAAAGCGTAATAGGGCTTCACATTGGCAGGATCCTGGTTTGAGATGGGCACGTTTGAAGCCTCTGCGGGTGTTAAGGTTACATCTGTCGAATTTGGACCCACTTTCCACACTAATTCGCCCGTTGGCGGTACTGCGCCGATAATATTTAAGCTTGTCAGATCAAGTTTGTCACTTGGGAATGGTGTGTAGATAGTGGAAGCATTGATAAGGGGTACCTGCGTTGTAGGTAGTATGCAATCGAATGGATATTTGTCAATGCAGAAGTTCACGTAGCCTGCAGATAAACCAGATGTTTTGCCAGTTAACTTAAATTGGAGCGTCGACGCTGTCGGTTTAAAAGTTATCACTCTAACTATCCACTTATTTTGATTACTTGCATCGAAGGTCGTCGTTTGCTCGGCTTCAATGGAAGGATTTATTCCAGTCGTAAGGATCTCCATTTTAGCTGATTCTCCAAACGGTGAGTTGTTTCCAGCTTCGTAATGAACGCTCCCAGAGAGTACACTGTACCGAAATGTATAGATCTGACCAACAACGAAACCGGCAATATTTATAAACAGCCTGTCGTCATATGCCCCTTCCGAGGTTTCCAAGGTTACAAAGGAATTCTTTCCTAATGCCGAAGATAATCCCTGTGAATATGTTGACGGGGGAATTGGCAAAAGAAAACCTGGAATATTCCATTTATCATTCAAATTTCCGTTCGGATTCCAAACATCCGAAATGGCAGGCGAATGTACCTTCGAATAATTAGCTGGGCTGCAATTATTACATGGCTTGCCTGCTGTTGGAGAAAACTCCTGAGCATTACCCACATGCGTAAACAGAACAAAAGTGCAGAAAAGTAAAAATAGAGTAGCTCTCATTTTGTTATTGGATATATATAAAACATAAATTACTTAGCCACCGCAATGCGATAACTGTTTTCCAAACCATCTGCATTTTTAATCCTGACATTGTAAATGCCGGAAGCGAGCGATCTTACATCAATTTTGGATTCAGGGTTTTTCCCGGAAACATACACCTGGCGACCGTTCTTATCAAGAATTGTTACTTGTGAGACGTTCGCCCAATTATCATCGTTCAAATGCAGATAGTCACCTACCGGGTTGGGATATACGAATGCCAATGTGCCATCGAATTTTACGCTCCTTACGCGGCTAAATGCGGTACTACTGTCGTTATCAACCATTTTTAGACGATAGAGATTTTCGCCTTTCAAAGGAGTCCGGTCAATGGCTTCATACGAGCGGGTAATGGTGCTCTCCCCAGCCGATTGTACCGACTCGATCGTGGTCCATTCTTTTCCTTTCACGCTTCGCTGAACTTCGAAGCGATCACTGTTAGTCTCTTCGGTGGTGTGCCAGGTTAACTTTGCGCTGCCTTCAACTTTTTCCGCATTAAAATCCCGAAGTGTGACTGGTAAATTGACCATGACGGGAATACTGGATTCGCTATTATCGTCATCAGTGTCATTCGATGCAAGGAGTTGCTCGAATTGCAATGTTCCCAGGATTAATCCGTTCCCCACCGCATTTCCCTGTACGAGAACACGAAATTCGGCACAATCATCGAATGCGACAAGTGGCTTTTTATAGCGCACTTTCACATCATGACTTCCCTCACTGTCGTTGTTACTAATAAAGATAATGTCAAAATCAGCGGCCGCCAGGGCTGTCCCGTCTAATTTCGTTACGCCCAGTATCGTCAAATTAATCGGAAAACTAACCAGCGCTGCAACGGCATTGGGGGGAGTAGAAAGCCCGCCGGGATCATTGTTACACATGTAGACATCCAAAGTTCCCTGATTCCCATTCAGAATGGAAAGCTGATTGGCATTGATGTTGATTCCGACATTTTGCGCACGTAAGAATTGCGGCGCAAGTAGAGTGGCCAGCACAAAGAGCCTGAGCCACATTTTTCTTGTTTTCATAGTATGCTTGTTAAATAATTGATATAGTAGAAATCAAATTTCCGAGCTTTGATCCAGAGCAAGTTGATTTGTTGAGCCTGAGGCTGGGAGGGATGACCGATCGGTATTTAACCTCTTAAATCCGAAGGAGATGATAAACGGCATTTGGGTTAATTAAGTGAAGTGCTTACATCGCCATAAATTTGAGATCATGAAAAATCGCCTTCTGATTATCCTTGTTGCACTCATATGCTGGCCAGGAAGCCAGGCCTTCGCCCAATCCGAAGAAGAAAAACTCGACCTTCCCGGCGATAACCTTAATTTATATGCCGTTTTGAAATTGTTTCAGCAATCCGAAACGCTGGAAGGTTTTGAGCGTAAACTGAATGAGGAAGACTCGGAAATCAACAACCTCGACCTCGATGGCGACAATCAGACCGATTATATCCGCGTGGAAGATAATGTGGATGGAAACCTGCATACCATCACGTTGAAGGTGGCTGTCAGCGATAGGGAAGATCAGGATGTGGCGGCATTTTATGTGGAGAAAAAAAACGACGGTGAAGTATGGATTCAGCTTGTCGGTGATGAAGATTTATATGGGAAGGATTACATTATCGAACCAAATTCCCAATCCGGCACCGTTACCGAGACGCCCAATCCTGGTTATTCCGGCGATCGTGAAGTCCAGTCCGCAGCAGTTCAGAATGTCACCTATGTTTCCGCCTGGCCGGTGATCCGTTTCATTTTCGTACCGCAGTATGTGATCTGGCACTCCCCTTGGCGCTGGCACTACTACCCCTCCTACTGGCGACCATGGCGGCCACGTTTCTGGCACTACTATTACGGCTACCACTATCACTGGCATTATTATTACAACGGGCATTTCCGGCGTTGGCCCAGCTATCGCAATCCCGCCTGGCATAACCATTATTACGGCGGCAATTTCCGTTCGCGCTCAGTGATCGTGCATACACGGTACACGCGCGGGGACTACCGCGCAACCTACTCCCGACCGTCGTCCGCACGGCAGGGTTCTGCATTATTTGTCAAACGAAACCCCAGAGCGCCGACTTCACGGGAACGACTTCCAAACTTCGACAAATCCGGCCGACCAGTTGTGTCCCGCCCGTCGACAGGCCGTCCAGGAACTACAAGACCGGTTACCAGTCCAGACATTTCACGTCCTTCTGTGGAACGTCCGGGACGCGATCGTCCGGGGCGCGACCGTCCGGGACGTGGCAACGACGATCGTCCGGATAATGGTCGTCCCACTGTTACGCGACCGGGCACATCGCGACCATCCAATCCGGGATTATCCAATCCGGGATTATCCAATCCGGGATCATCCAATCCGGGATCAGAAGTGACGCGTCCTGATATTGAAAGACCGACACGACCAAGTAGACCGGATGTTTCCCAGCCAACGCCCTCCCGTCCGGAGGTAACGCGACCTGCACCATCAAGACCGGAAGTAACACGTCCTGCGGTCGAACGACCTGCGCAGACCCGGCCAGAAGTAACACGACCCGCGATCGAACGGCCTGTAAGAACAGCGCCTGCTGAACGCACTACGCCAGCACAAAGACCGGAAACGTCCCGACCTGCGGCTTCGCCACGACAGTCAACGCCGTCGCCGAGTCGGGAACAAAGTACGCCTCGGTCATCGCGGGAGACGGAACGGTCACGACCGTAAATGCGGTCGAAGGTTAAATGAAAAGAGGTTCTTGATCATTTATTAGATCAGACGATCCATGTTTTGGCAGATTTATGAAAATCAAACTCCCAATATCATGCAATACGGGCTGATAAATTTTATTAGCTACAAATCAGCTAAATACTTCTGCCCGCCTAAATACCGCATTTGGCGGACGATCTGATTGGTACGGCGGTTTACATAACCGGACGGATTTCTAATCGAAAAACGGATGGGGTTCGGCAGAACAGCGGCAATGCGGGCGGATTCATACCGCGTGAGGCGTTTGGCTGATTTATTATAGTAACGCAGCGACGCCGCTTCAACGCCGAAAGTCATTTTGCCCATTTCAGCTACATTCAGATACACTTCCAGGATACGCTCTTTACTCCACAAGACTTCGATTAGTACCGTAAAATAGGCTTCTAGTCCTTTCCGGATGTAGCTACGGCCATGCCACAGGAATACGTTCTTGGCAACCTGCTGAGAAATCGTACTGGCCCCGCGTGCGCGCTTACGCTCTTCTGTCATCGCGTTGTAGATCTGGTCGAAGTCAAAGCCCCAGTGATTGGGAAAATTCTGGTCTTCGGAGGCTACGACAGCCAGGGCTACTTCTTTAGAGATGTTTTCGTAAGGCTCCCAGTCATGGTAAATTTCGGTATCTTCATCGGCTTTAAACGCGTCGATCTTCCGGGAAATCATATAGGGTGTCACCCAAACAGGTAAAAACCTCAAAATAACCACCCAAAGTATTGAGAGTACTAAAAAGGCAAGGAAGATTCTGAGCGCAATAAATTGCAAACGGCGGAGCATAAAACTTTTTACTTCTACAAATAGAAACCAAGTAACGAAAACAGCGTACAAAGAACAGAAACTAATCAGGTTTAGGCAAAGAAATACACGCCTTAATCGTCAATTTTTTCAATACGCTGTATATGAATGAAGATTTACTGAGTTTCATCTGGCGCTTTCAGTACTTCGAGAAGAAGGATTTGCAGACCGAAGAAAAACTACCGCTTTCCATTATCCGTCCAGGACATAGGAATACCAATGCCGGCCCGGATTTCTCTGAAGCGCGGCTAATGATTGACGATGTGTTGTGGGTAGGAAGCATTGAAATCCATATCAGAGCTTCCGACTGGTACCTCCACGAACATGAGCGGAACGACGCATACGACGGCGTAATACTTCATGTGGTTTGGGAAAATGACTTGCCCGCCATACGAAAAGACGGAACGCTTGTCCCTACACTGGCATTGAGCGGCCTTGTCAAAGCGAGCGTGCTTGAAAGATATCGGAGCCTGCTCGATGAAAAGGAAATGGTACCTTGTCATAGCCAGTTTCTCGGCATGGATCCGATCCGAAAATTTGCCATGCTCGACAGGGTGTTACTTGAAAGGCTGGAACGCAAAGCGGAGGAAGTTCATCAGCTGCTCCAAATTAATCAACAGGATTGGGAACAAACGGCATATCAGTGGCTGGGCCGACATTTCGGCTTTAAACTAAACGACACACCGTTCCAGCGGCTTACCGGCATCGTCCCATGGAAGATCATCCGAAAGCATGCCGACCGCCTCGTACAGGTCGAAGCGCTGTTATTTGGATGTGCGGGGTTTCTTTCAGGAAGTTCTGAGGATATTTACGTACGACAATTGCAACAGGAGTTCCGGTTTCTCAGTGCTAAGTATAAGTTGCAGGAGAATGTCATGCAGCTGCGCGAATGGAAATATGCCCGACTGCGCCCTGCCGGCTTCCCGACCGTACGGCTGGCACAATTCGCCCGTTTGTTATGCAATTCAGGCGGCTTTTTGAACCGCTTCATCATGTCGGAGCATTTTAGCGATGTGCGCGGGCTTTTTAAGATCGAGCAATCGACCTATTGGCGGGAGCACTACATTTTTGAAAAAAAAGCGCGAGGCCAGGTACCTGCTATGGGAGCGGATGCCACTAATCTACTCATTATCAATGCAGCGGTACCATTATTGGTTGCGTGGTCCAAACATAGACAGCAACCGGAATTGCTCGACAAAGCGATATACTGGCTTTCTGAAATACCGGCGGAAGACAATAGGATCATCCGCGAATGGGCGTCGCTTGGCATGCGTGTAAGAACCACCGCCGACTCGCAGGCATTAATTGAATGGTTCAATAACTACTGCACGCCCAGGCAATGTCTCGAATGCACCATAGGCGCCGCCCTCGTACGTGGTGGTTAACCTTTTACCAGGTTCACGCCCGTCAGCAGAAATACGGTGCCCACCAGGAATGGCACGATGGACTCCCATTTGGTAACAGTGAGGCCTAATACAGGCTTGTCGGACAAAAATGCAACACAGGCAAAGAGCAGCACTGCAATGCCTAAAATTGTAAGCAGCGATCCGAAGAAACGTTTGAACTGGGCGTTTTCCATGAAATGTGACTATGAGGAGATAAAAAGTTCGCAAAAATATTAAATAAGTAACGGCATCGGCGACAATGTATCAAAAAATGTACCCTAAACCCGTTTTAGGCCCATTTTCTCTCCTTCCTCAATCATAAACGCGAAAGCAGGTCCGTACTCATTAGGGACGATGCCTTCTAAAATCGCCTCTCGCACGGCCTCTTTGATAATTCCCACTTCCTTAGCCGGTTTCAAACTGAAAGCTTCCATGATCATTTCACCGGTGATGACCGGCTGAAAATTACGGAGCTTGTCGCGTTCTTCCAGGTCTTTGAGCTTTTGTTCTACCAGGTTGAAATTGCTGATGAAACGCCTCACTTTCTCCGGATTTTTAGAAGTGATATCTGCCCGGCACAGATTCATCAATGCCTCGATATCCTCCCCAGCCTCTACCAGCAAGCGTCGCATCGCGGAGTCGGTAATATCCTCTTTCGATAGCACAATGGGACGTAAATGCAACCTTACCAGTTTTTTGACAAACCGCATTTTCTCATTCAACGGCAGTTTCATCCGGCGAAAAATAACCGGTACCATGCGTGCGCCTATTTCCTCGTGGTTATGGAACGACCATCCGTTGCGCTTGTCAAACTTTTTAGTGGCAGGTTTGGCAATGTCGTGCAGGATCGCCGCCCAACGCAGCCAAAGGTCATCTGTGACCTGAGACACATTATCCAGGACCTGCAGCGTATGATAGAAATTATCCTTGTGCCCCTTGCCTTCGACAGGCTCCACACCTTGTAACTCCACCATTTCCGGAAAAATAATGGCCAACAAGCCTGCGTGGTAAAGTAATTTGAACCCGTATGAAGGGGTTTTAGAAAGTATAATTTTATTCAGTTCGTCCGAAATACGCTCCATCGACACGATCGAAATACGGTCCTTCATTTTGACAATCGCATCAAAAGTATCGGGCTCAATATCAAAATTAAGCTGACTCGCGAACCGGATCGCGCGCATCATGCGCAGGGGGTCGTCCGAGAATGTAATTTCAGGGCCGAGCGGAGTGCGGATGATCTTTTTGCGAAGATCGCTTATCCCTTCGAACGGATCCACAAGCTCGCCGAATGTGCCTGCATTCAGGCTGATGCCCATGGCATTGATGGTGAAGTCGCGACGGTTCTGATCGTCGGCCAATGTCCCATCTTCCACGGCAGGTTTACGCGAATCGGAGCGGTAGGATTCTTTTCGCGCACCTACAAACTCTATTTCCAGATCGCCCTGGCGGATCTGTGCGGTGCCAAAGTTTTTAAAGACACTCACAAAAACGTCTGGCCCCAGCCTGTTAGCCACCATTTCGGCCAGCTCGATTCCACTTCCGATGGAGACGATGTCGATATCCTTGCTATTCCTTCTGAGAATCAGGTCCCTGACGAACCCACCGATAATATATGCCTCCACACCCAGCTCCTTCGCAGCTGAGGCAACTATTTCCAGAACCGGATAGGGTGTCAATTGCTCTTTGAAATTCATGCCGCAAAGGTAAAGAAATCTTGTTCGACATGAAGCGGGCTGTTGGATTACTGTGCCAGCTGGTAATCCTGCGTCAACACGTTAAGAGACAGATTCAGTCGTTTTGAAAGATTCCGGATCATTTCGATGCTGAGCTTTCTTTTTTTATTCAAAACTTCCGAAACCCTGTTTTTACCGCCCGTTTCTTCGATCAAATCAACCTGCCTGAGCTGTAATTGCTCCATTCTGATCTTAATCGCTTCAATCGGGCCCGGCGGCTCTATGGGGTAATGTTCATCTTCATATGCTCCGACCAGCAATGCCAGTACGTCGCACTCGTCGCTTTCCGAGGTGCCTGTTGGCGCACCAAAAATCTGTCCGAGTCGCTTCAATGCAACATTATATTGCTCCTCTGTCTTAATCAATTTCAGCATGGTCAAATCGAGTTAGCGTCAATTTTGTCATATTCTTTATGCGAGCCTATGAAGCGGATGTAAACCATTTGTTTATCAAAGTCGAAATGAGCAACTAACCTGAACGTATTACCAAGGATATTGAATATAATCCGGCACATCTGCGGGCGATTTCCAGGTCGCCGCTAAAACATCCTCGTACCAAACTTTCAGCTGCTGCTCGACTTTGGGGTGTTTTTCCCAGAATTCCCGCAACGTTCCTCTCGAAAAGATTCTTTTCATCTTAAATGGGCATAAAAAATACAATGTTCCCAAATATGGAACACGGTATTTAGACGAAAGAAAATCAAAAAGGTAACGCGACGTAGAAGTGCTTTTTCAACTATTTACCATAAAAAACGCCGTCCGCGGAAACCGATCGAACAATTCGTTTTTCAACTCCTCAGGAAGCGAAAGCGATTCAACCGCAGAAGCCATACATTGCAGCCAGGCAACGGCATCTTCCTCGGTAATGGTGTGGGGCATGTGGCGGGCCCGCATCATAGGGTGGCCGTAAACCTCCGCATAGAGCTGCGGGCCACCGAGAAACTGGGTCAAAAATAGGCGCTGCTTTTCCTTGATGAGGTCCTTATCACTTTGGAATAACCTGGAAATGAGCTCGTGCTCAAAAACCAGGTCGTAAAATTTATCGGTGAGTTGCCGTAGCGCGGCGTCGCCGCCAATGCGCTCGTATAAGGTTTGATGCTCCATAAAAAATCGGCCGAATATTGGCCTTACTAAGCTTACAACTCCTAAGCCACTGCAACAGGTTCCCGCCGCAATATGACTATTGTCAGCTCTCGAACCGCATATGCTTGACCGATTCTCCTGAACGCGCCAGGTCTGTTAATGCTTCGATGCCTATTTCAAGGTGCTGCTTCACGTAGCTCGATGTCACTTTCTTATCACTTTCCTCGGTTTTGACACCTTCGGGCACGAGCGGGTTGTCGGACACGAGCAGCAATGCGCCGTGCGGAATGGAATTGGCAAATCCTACGATGAAAATGGTGGCGGTTTCCATGTCGATAGCCATGGCGCGCACAGCCTGCAAGTATTCCTTGAAGCTGGCGTCGTGTTCCCAAATACGGCGGTTGGTGGTGTAAACAGTACCGGTCCAGTAATCGAGTTTTTGTTTTTTGATAGCGGCTGAAACGGTGCTCTGCAAACGAAAAGATGGTAATGCAGGAATCTCCGGAGGCATATAGTCATCGCTTGTACCTTCACCGCGGATTGCGGCAATCGGAAGGATGAGATCGCCGACCTGGGTCTTTTTTAATCCTCCGCATTTACCCAAAAACAACACCGCCTTCGGATTAATGGCTGATAACAGGTCCATTACAGTAGCCGCCATCGGACTCCCCATGCCGAAATTGACGATGGTAATGTCTTTGGCTGTCGCCGTTTGCATGGCCCGGCCCTGGCCCCGCACTTCCACCCCGAATTTCTCGGCAAACATGGTCACGTAATTTCCAAAGTTGGTTAGCAGGATATAGTTTCCAAACTCCTCCACAGGCGTGCCCGTGTAGCGTGGCAGCCAGTTTTCGACGATTTGTTCCTTGGTGATCATGAATTCAGCAGGTTTGTTGGCGAGGCATCCCGGGGTTGATTATCTTCGTTGATGGAATCATTGAACCTTCCCGGATTCGCCCATAAAGTTAAGCAGGTAAACGGGAAACCGCATATTTTCGACATTATCCGAAGGAAATTCGTAACGCTGACGCCCGAGGAATGGGTCCGCCAGCATTTCATTCATTTGCTCATCGCAAATTACGGTTATCCTAAATCGCTCTTCGCGGTAGAGACTGGCTTACAATACAATACACTTGCAAAGCGTACTGATATTATGGTGCTGTCTAACCACGCATTGCCATTTTTGTTAGTCGAATGCAAAGCGCCGTTCATAGCGGTGACCGACGCCACTTTCGCACAGATTAGTCGCTACAACTTCACATTACGACCTCAATACCTGGCAGTTACTAACGGAATGACCCACTATTGCTTCCAGGCAGTAAACGGACAGATCCACTTCATGGACGACTTCCCCCAATACCGCGACTTCAATAATTAGCACAAAAAAACCTGCCCAAAACGGACAGGTTCTTTTGACATTCAGGTCATACAATGCAGACGGCTGATACCAGGCAACCGTCCGAGGGTAATTATTTTGCAGCAACCAATTTCACGTCGATAGAGAAATCGTCGTTGATAATTTTGTCGCCCAGGTTATCGAAGAATGATTTCGAGTTGTATTTAATGTCGTATTTCGAACGGTCAACAACCAGTGTACCAGTTGCTTCTGCCCCAGCAGCAGTAGTTTTAACAGTTACAGGGAAAGTAACAGGTTTTGTAATGCCTTTGATAGTCAGGTCACCGGTTACATCATAAACGCCGGTCGCTTTTGGGGTAGCTTTGGTTACAACGAAAGTTGCTGTAGGGTGTTTTTCAACGCTGAAGAAATCGTCTGATTTCAAGTGGCCGATCAGTTTACCATTGTATTCTTTGTCCGTAAGGTCAGTACAAGTGATGCTGTTCAGGTCGGCAACGAACTTACCGCCGGTCAGTTTAGCACCGTCCAAAACGATCGTTCCTTCTTTCAGCGTGATTTTGCCAGTATGCTCGCCAGTCATTTTCTTACCCAACCAGGTCAGTTCACTTTTGGCGGTATTTACTTTCAGATTAGTGGCTTTTTTACCATTGTCTGCTGAAACAGAAGAAGATACAAAGAATGCTACTGTAAGAGATGCAACAAAAAATTTAAGTGATTTCATTGTAGTTTTGATTAAAAAATTAAATTGAATTATGGATTTTTGTTAATTGTGTTCATGTTTAAAAACCGGATGCCCGCAGCTTGTCGAGCAATGCGCTGATCTGATCGGCTTCCTCTTCGGTAATAATGGCGAAGCGATTTTCCCAATCCTCGATAAAAGGATCGAGCACTTTCAGCAACTCCAGGCCTTCCTCGGTAATCACGACATCCACCGCGCGGCGGTCACTTTCACAGGAAGACCGCTTTGCCAGGTTTTTTGCCAGCAATTTATCTACAAGCCGGGAGGTATTGGAACTCTTGTCAAGCATACGCTCAGTAATGTCGCTCACCTTTATAGGATTGCCCTGTTGCCCCCTCAATATCCTCAGTACGTTGTATTGCTGCGGCGTAATGTCGTATTCCTTGAAAGATTCAAGCTGCTTGTATTCGAGCCACTTAGTGGTAAACATGAGGTTTAGCGCCAGTTTTTGGTACGGGCTGCGAAATTTTTTCTGCTTGATATCAGTTTCAATAGACATAGCGAACAATGTTTAATACAACAATGATGTATATACATTTAATGTAGAAACATCTATTGGCAAAGAAATGGTTCAGTTGGGTAAAAAATATTTGGAAAAAGTTTGTGAACAAACTAATAAACCCACACAACTACCTCAAACACAACAACATCCCCTAAATACCAATGACAACCACCTGACATGATTGAACTTAAGAAAAGCCTTATCCTCGCCTCCAATTCGCCAAGGAGAAAACAATTACTCCGAGATGCAGGCTTTGAATTCACCGTGGAAGTACTCCCAACCGATGAAAGTTACCCGCCAAACCTCGCTGCGGAAGCGGTAGCAGCCTACATTGCCCGCGAAAAGGCCGAAATGTTCCGCGGTATCCGACCCGAATCGCTCGTGCTTACAGCAGACACCGTCGTTATCGCCGAACACCACATTCTCGGCAAACCAACTGACCATGCCGATGCCTTCCGGATGATCCGAATACTCTCGGGAAAAAGCCATAAAGTTATTACCGCCGTGAGTTTGCTCTCGGGTAATAATATCGAAACCATCTCGGACGTCGCAGAAGTTTATTTCCGGGACTTGGAAGATTGGGAAATCAACTATTATATTCAGCAGTACAAACCTTTCGACAAAGCGGGCTCCTACGGCATTCAGGAATGGATCGGAATGGTGGGGATCGGAAAAATCGAAGGTTCGTTTTACACGATCATGGGATTGCCCGTCCAGGTGGTGTATCAGTTACTCAAACCGTATTTCAGCTAGCCCAGTTATGCCTGCAGACAAGCCAGCCAATATCCCAGGGATCTGTTATGAGATATTCGTTCGTTCCTTCTGCGACTCGAATGGCGACGGCATTGGCGACCTGAACGGCATTATTTCCAAACTCGATTACCTGTCCGACCTGGGCATCGAGGCGATCTGGCTCACGCCCATCCATCCCTCGCCAAGCTATCACAAATACGACGTAATCGATTACTACGACATTGAGCCTGAATATGGCACAATGGACGATTTCCGAAGGCTTCTCGCGGGCGCTCACAAGCGTGGGATAGCCATTTACCTCGATCTGATCGTCAACCACACCAGCACGCTGCACCCGTGGTTTGAAGAAGCGCGAAAAAGCAAAGATAACCCCTATCGCCATTACTACTGGTGGATGAACCAGGATCAGATCGATCATCTGGGCATTTCCGAACGCGAGACTTCCCACGATTCTCAGATTGTATATCCGTGGCACGAAAACCCCGGCGATGATGAGAAATATTATGGGCTTTTTTACAAAGGAATGCCCGATCTCAATTATCATTCGGAGGCACTGCGTGAGGAGATCGCGAAAATTGTGCATTTCTGGCTAAGTGACGTTGGTGTGGACGGTTTTCGCCTCGACGCCGCACGCCACGTCTTCCCGGAGTGGGATTCCGAACAGAGCTTGACCTTCTGGGAATTTTTTTCAAAAATAGTTGGGGATGCAAATCCTGACGCCTTCACGGTCGGCGAAGTGTGGGCCGAAACCGAGGAGGTCGCACCCTATTTCCGCAATCTGAACGCCACTTTCCATTTCGACCTGAGTTTTGCTTTGCAACGTATGCTCATAGCCGGGCGTGATGAGCAGATTATCGATAAATTAATCGCCAGTTTTAATCTTTTCCAGAAATACAACGCGCTGTTTGTCAACGCCATCATGCTCACCAACCATGACCAGGAACGGATAGGGAGCGTCGTCGGCGGCCAAATCGCAAAGATCAAACTCGCTGCCAGCATTTTGCTTACCTTGCCCGGCCAGCCGTATTTATATTACGGTGAAGAAATCGGAATGCTTGGCCTGAAACCCGACCCTTATATCCGCGAACCGTTCCTGTGGACTGCCGACCCGGAAGACCCGCAACGCCCGAGTTGGATCAAACCGGAATTCACTACCTTGAAAACGGTGACACCGCTGTCTGCGCAGAGGAACGACGAGTCTTCTGTTTACCATCACTATAAAAACCTCATACACCTGCACAAGACCGAGCCCGCCCTCAGCCAGATATTCGCGCCTAACCTGCATCCCGTGCGCCTGGGCAACGACCAGCTGCTTGCCTATTTCCGCCCGCATGCGGACCGGTCGCTGGTGGTTGTCCATAACCTCGGAGACTCCGAAGTGGAATTTACGGTGCCGGAGGATAAATCCATTTTTACCGAAATATGCTTTTCAACCGATCCGCTTCATAGCACCACGCTGACTTCTAATCGGTTATCGCCGCATTCCAGCATTATCCTGGCTCCGGGACGGATGGCTACTGATGGTCAAAAACAGTAGGGAAACACGTCCCCGGTACTTTATTGCTAAATCCCAGTCGGTACTGCAAATGCTTTCCCTATGAAATCCGGTATGATCTCCGTTTGTCTGATTTTCTTTGTGACCTGTACTGCTATGGCGCAAAAATCCTACCCTACCATGGGCAAGATCATTTATGAGGACGCTTCATTCGACAAACTTTTGCCCAAAGATGCCAAAATAGAAGTACTCGCTTCGGGTTTCGAATGGTCGGAAGGGCCGGTGTGGATGAAAGATGGTAATTACTTACTCTTTTCGGATGTGCCGAAGAATAAGGTTTACAAATGGGATGAGAAAGAGGGGTTGTCTGTATTCCTCGAACCTTCCGGCTACACTGGTCGGGGTGTTTACAGTGATGAGCCGGGCAGCAATGGGCTAATCATCGACAACCAAGGACGGCTTGTTTCCTGCGAGCATGGCGACCGGCGCATCTCGGCGATGCCATTGAATGTGGGTGGCAAAATTACGCTGGCAGACCATTTTGAAGGCAAACGTTTCAATAGCCCCAACGACGTGGTTCAGCACGGCAATGGCGACTACTATTTTACAGATCCACCATATGGTATGGCCAAAAAACACGAAGATCCGACCCGTGAAATCCCCCAATTCGGGGTATATCGCATTCACAAGGACGGCAAAGTGACAATGCAGATAAACGACCTGAGCCGACCGAACGGCCTCGCTTTCTCGCCTGATGGTAAGACATTATACATAGCACAATCCGATCCCGAAAAGGCGATCTGGATGTCCTACCCACTTGATGCAAGTGGCAACGCAGGCAAAGGCAAAGTCATTTACGACGCCACAGCAATGAGTAAGCGCGGTGTTCCCGGCTTACCCGACGGGCTCAAAATTGACAAGGACGGCAATTTATGGTCGTCGGGCCCGGGCGGAATGTTCATTATCAGCCCTGCGGGAAAGTTGCTCGGCCGCATTGAAATGGGCGAACTTACTTCCAACTGCGCGTGGGGTAACGACGGTTCAACATTATATATGACGGTCGATGGCTACGTTTGCCGCATCAAAACCAATACAAAGGGGGCAGGCTGGTAACTAATTCTTCTTTCTGATCTCCCGAAGCACACTATCAACCTCCCGTCTCACATTTGGCCAGTCAGATTTTCCGTTGCGATAAATATTGGTGTAAGCTTTGTAAAGAACAAGCCTGTCGTCGCTAATTTTATCCAATTCCATTGCCATTGCCTGCCGTGATGAGGATTTGGCATTTTTATATTCATTAAGCAGATCGTTGTAGCGATTTTCAAGATTATCCAACTCATACAGAACGACTTCCGCGAGCTTGTCCATTTCTGCGTATTGGTTGAGCGACTGCTGATTATAACCCGCATTACCACTTCCGGACGTGCTCACTCTTCCGCTCGAATTACCTCCGTCCACCACGCGGTCGTAATCCTTTCTGTAATTGGGGTCAGCCGTTTGATCGTTTCTGTCGTCATCTGCAGCACGTGATGAACGATCGGACGAGGAAGTACCATGTCGCTGATCGTAGCGCCGCTGCAAAGTTGCGGAGCAAGAGAGGTTGAGGGCGGCTATTGCTGCAATCGCTGCCCATATGTAAAGTTTTTTCACAGTAAATCCCGTTAGAAGTTGTGCCTCAGGCCAATGCTGAGATTAGGATTAAAGTAAAAGAATTTAGGTATAAATTCAAGATAACCGCCGCCTTCAACGAAAAATGAGGCGGGACGTTGTGAAAAGAAGAATTCCAGCCCGGCCGTAGCGGATGGACCAGTGGATATATTGGTGGTATAAACTGACCTCACATTGCGATCGGGATAATAGCGCCGCGAATTCACCTGCACACCCGGGCCAATGTAGGCGATCATCCGCTCATTGAACATCGGTGCATACCATAAATAGGTCACGTTGAACATCACCCCCAGCCCACCCAGGTCGTCATTGCTCACCTTGTAATTGTCTTTTCCTTTGAACATTCCCAGGTAAGTACCAAAACTGACGTCGAGTGCATTCCTGTCACCATATTTCCTCAAACTGACCGCAATTGGCTCACCTGCTTCAAACCCGATAGCCCATTTCTGCGCTTGGCCAAAGCATGCGAACACCGAAAAAAACAGGGGGAGCAATACACACAACTTCTTCATAATGATACCGATTAGGATTAAAAGAGGCGTTTCTTACGAAGCGTTACAAAGCGCGGTATTAACCCCTCACCTGCAAAAACGATACCATTCCAGCCGCCAGTCTGCTTTGCCCATTTACTCAAAATAGAAGGCCCTGCTTTGCTTCCAGACCATTTTCTTTCTAATATTGGGGCCTTAATCAGGTTCGCCGTTCCAATCAAACTAACACACCAGTGACCCAAATCAAGCAGAACAAGATCTTCAATCCCAAAGATATCATTGCCTATTTTCTTGTCGCGGGTACCGGTGCTTTGATCCAGTTAGTTTCCAGCAGTCTTATCCAGGATTGGTTCAACATTTCGTGGAGCGATTCAATTGTCCCTTCCTACATTATCGGATTTTTCTGGGGCTTTACGTTGACCAAACTTTTCGCGTTCGATGCCCGCAAAAGCAACCAGACACGCCGCGAAATGGTGAAATTCCTGATGGTATCAATGGTTTCCCTGTTTATAACCTGGGCATTCACTATCGGCTCGTCCAAATTACTGGTCGATTACCTGGGAATGGAGGTTTACAAAGTAAAATTCCCCTTCGCCAAAAAGGAGGTAAATGTGACCGAAATGGTTTGTTATGTGATCGGGATGTGTTTCAGCTTTGTCAGTAACTACATTTTGCACAAAACCTTCACTTTCAAAAGCACTGGCTTCTACAATCGGCTAAAAATACTGATCCGCTGACCCTCACAACCGTTCCACAATCATTGCGGAAGCACCACCTCCGCCGTTACAGATCGCTGCAAGGCCGTATTTGCCGTTATTTTTCTCTAAAACCGAAAGCAAGGTGGTGATAATGCGCGCACCGGAAGCACCGAGCGGATGTCCGAGCGACACCGCGCCACCAAAGACATTTACTTTGTCGACATCAAGGCTAAAGGCCTGAATGTAGGCCAATGCCACAACGGCAAATGCCTCATTGACTTCGAAATAATCGATATCGGCGATTTTCAAACCTGCCTTTTTCAAAACCTTTTCCGTCGCAAGAACTGGCGTGGTCGTAAACCAGGCAGGTTCTTGCTCGGCGTCTGCATAGGCCACAATGCGTGCAATGGGTTTCAGGTTATTTGCATTAACGGCGTCACTTCCCGCCAACACTAATGCCGCCCCACCGTCGTTGATCGTCGACGCATTAGCCGCGGTAACGGTACCGTCTTTTGAGAAGACAGGTTTTAAAAATGGTATTTTTTCAAATTTGACCCGCTTATACTCCTCGTCCTCGGTTACCAACGAAACATCGCCTTTGCCGGATGTAACCTCCACTGGCACAAGCTCATTTACGAAATAACCATTAGCAGTTGCGTCGGCCGATCGCTGGTAGGAGCGGATCGCATATTCGTCCTGCGCTTCCCGCGAAATGTTGTATTTCGAAGCTGTGCGGTCGCCGCAAACGCCCATTCCTATCTGATCGTAAACGTCCGTGAGGCCATCTTTCAACAAACCATCAATAATTTCGCCGTGACCGTAACCATAGCCATTGCGTGCTTTGGGCAAATAATAAGGGATTTGTGACATATTTTCCATCCCGCCAGCCACCACGATTCCAGCATCCCCCAACTGGATGGCCTGCGCGCCCAGGGCCGTTGCCTTCATTCCGGAAGCACAAACCTTGTTCACGGTGGTAGCAATCACCGAAGCCGGTAACCCCGCATAAATGGCAGCCTGCCGTGCCGGAGCCTGGCCCACATTGGCCGAAACCACATTGCCCATCAGCACCTCATCCACTAATGCCGGATCGACGCCCGATTTTGAAATCGCCCCCTGAATAGCTGCAGCGCCCAATTTAGGAGCTGAAACAGAAGAAAGGCTACCGCCAAAACTACCGATGGGGGTACGGGAGGCGGAGAGAATGAAGATGTCGGTTTGCATGATGAATGAGTGAATTTCGAATGAGCGAATGAGTGAATGTTTTTATAGATAAACTGTCCATTCAAGCTCAATATTAACAATAACAAACAAACTATTCGGTGATTCAGTCAGTCATTCATTGAAAATTCACTCATTCACTCATTCACTCATTCACAATTCCCGCGAACTCTCCGGCAAATGATCATACTCGCCCTTCCAGGCGTAGTAGCCGAAAATCACGAGCCCGGTGCAGATTGGAATGAAAATCAGGATAATGATCGCCCATTGCAGGGTTGTGTTCGTGCGGGCGATGCCTTCGGATGCGGCGGCGATTTTGTCGGCTGCCTGGAAGAAGAGGAACACAATGATAACCGGACCCAGTACGATCCAGAGAAGACCTAATATTTTCTTTAAACCACTCATTTTTATATTGGTTATTAAAATGTCAAATGCTGTTTTCAAATACTCAATCCATCACATGCTCGTCGCGCCGGTTATCGATATACACGGCTCCGATTACGAATGACAGGGCAGCAATGCCGATCGGGTACCAAAGCCCCGAAAGTGGCGTCGACCCCTGGAATGAAGCGATCAGCGTTGCGATGAAAGGCACCAACCCGCCGAAAACCCCATTTCCAATGTGATAAGGCAACGACATTGAGGTGTAGCGGATCTGTGTGGGAAAGAGCTCAACGAGAAATGCCGCGATAGGGCCATAGACCATGGTGACAAGCAGCACCTGGAAAAATACGAGTGCGATGATCATGATATACGATCCATTCGAAAGTGTCACGTCTTTAATCACCGTTTCGACTGCAGGCACTTCGGCCAGAACGTCTTCCGGAATGATTTCGACCCTCGATTCTTTGAATGTCATGCCGTTGGTAAGCACTTTGGAAACGGTGATTGTGATAAGCGAGTCCGCTTTACCTGCGACGAGGCCGCGCTCAATAACCGGCTCCGACTCGCTGAGCAGCATTGTTTTCTGCATTTCCTTTACATTCGTGGCATCGAGAAAATACTGGTAAATCGGCCGGTAGCAAATCACACCCAGCAGCATGCCCGCCAGCATGATCCATTTTCGGCCCACTTTATCACTCCACGAACCGAAGATCACAAAGAACGGTGTCGCGAAGACAATCGCCCAGAGTAATATATATCTCGATTCGTTGAAGTCGAGCTTACAGGTGTTTTCCAGAAAAGACTGCGCGTAGAACTGCCCGGTATACCACACCACGCCCTGGCCCATTGTCGCTCCAAATAATGCCAGAAGGACCATTTTAAAATTCGCCCTCTTTTGAAAACTTTCTTTTAAGGGGTTAGTGGAGACTTTCCCTTCAGCTTTCAGTTTGGAAAAAACCGGCGACTCGTGCATTTTCATCCGGATGTAAATCGACACTACGACCAGCAGGATCGAAACCAGGAACGGGATACGCCAGCCCCAGTCGGCGAAGCTTTTTGCACCGAGCAGGTTTTTGGTTAATACAATCACACCTAATGAAAGAAATAGGCCCAAGGTAGCGGTTGTCTGGATCCAGCTTGTGAAAAAGCCACGCTTGCCCACAGGCGCATGCTCAGCTACATACGTGGCCGCCCCTCCGTACTCGCCTCCGAGTGCTAGCCCTTGCACCAGTCGCAGGATCAGTACCAGAATAGGCGCTGCATATCCAATGCTCGAATAAGAAGGTATGAGGCCGATCAGGAATGTGGAACCTCCCATCAGCACTAATGTGAGCAAAAATGTGTATTTCCGACCGATCAAGTCACCCAGGCGACCAAACACAAGCGCCCCAAACGGCCGCACGATGAATCCTGCGGCGAAAATCGCCAGCGTGTTGATTAATGCCGAGGCGCCAGCGTCACTCGGGAAGAGCTGCTGACCGATAATGACAGCCAAGCTCCCAAAAATGTAGAAATCATACCATTCGATTAATGTACCTAAGGAAGAAGCCGCGATTACCTGCGTAATGCTTTGTGTAACATTGGATTCGGTGGAACGCATGGGTTTAGGAAAGGTGAGGAATTGAACAATTTAGGTGAATAAGTCACAAGCCTCCCGTCATTACTCATAGCGTTGACATAAAAAAGCCCCCGGAAATGTTCCAGAGGCGGCTCTTAATCCTTAAAGAATTATCAAAAATCGTCGTCGTCATCGTCGAAAGTTTCGAGCCTCCTAAGCAACTCATCTCCATCTTCGATTACTATTTCGCGATCGTCTATATCTGCATCGAACTCATCGAGTACTTTTTCGTCTTCAACGAGGTCGTCATCTACTTCCTCTTCGTCGTCATCATCTCCGGACGGATCTTGCGCTACCGGACGGGTGTTCTTCGTGCTCCCTAGGTAGTCAGGGAAAACAGCTGGTTCTAAAATCGCCTCACTGATGTCAGTAAAGGCCAGTTCTCCACTTTCGCGTATCATGACATTATTTTGTTAAATGGTTTCAATTGCAAACGTACGACCTAAATTATTAAAATATTTCGCTACCGTATCTTCTTTCCTGCCGAAAGATTTCATCAATAATTGACACTACAAAAATAATGATTTGGTAAAATGTAAAAACCTCTTGAAATTGCCAGAGAGAAAAGAATCGGCACCCAATGCGCCTGAATGCCCGTAAAGCCCCGCGGCTGCCCGCACATCTGATTGCAAATGAACACACTCGGCAACACCTGAACCAGTTTTCCAATCCTAACCCTTTTTGATAATGTTAAAAAAAGTTTTGCTCGTGGGACTGCTTGTATGCGGTTTCATGAATCGGGGCCGCGCTGCCAACCCGATTCCCGACTCCTCCCTGACCGTCAAAAAAACGACCGACTTTAAGGTAAATGGCGAAGGCACCGCATCCAACTGGTCGGCCGCACAATGGTTCAACATCACTGTACAGAAAGGCCCGAACCAACCCACGCCTGGCAAGCAGTTCCCGACCCGCGTCAAAATTCTTTACTCCGACAAGGGCATGTATTTCCTTTTCGAATGCACCGACCAAAAATTGACATCGACGATCCTCGAAGATTTTGGCGCATTGTTCAAGGAAGATGTGGTAGAAGTATTTCTCTGGCCCGACACTGCTCTGCCCATTTACCTCGAATACGAAGTTTCGCCGCTGAACTACGAGCTGGCCATTCTCGTCCCGAATATCAAAGGCCGTGCACAAGGCTGGAAGCCATGGAATTATACGGAGCGCAACCGTGTACAGCACGAAACCAGCGCACAAGGCGGACAAAAGAAAAGCATGGCGTCTGTCGAAGGATGGAAGGCTGAATTCTTCATTCCATTCGCATTGATGAACCCCATTGCCAATGCGGCACCCAAGCCGGGCGAAAAGTGGCGTGGCAACTTCTACCGCATCGATTACGACTCCGAGCCGACCTACTACTCGTGGCAAAAAACCGGCGGAAGCTTCCACGAATTCAATAAATTCGGCACGTTAGTGTTTGAATAACAACGTATTACAATTTATCTCAATCTTTTCCAGCATCATGAAACGGACCATTCTTTCATTCATCCTTTTATTGTCGGCTATGACCGCTTTTGCACAAAAACCCAAAAAGGAAATACTGTACCTGGGCACCTATACGCAGAAGGGCGAGGGCATTTACGTCTATGAATTCGACCGCAGCGACTATTCTTTCAAAGAATTGCAGGTATTGACGAGCAAAACGAGCCCGTCTTTCCTCGAATTTCATCCCAACAAAAAATATCTCTACGCAGCGAATGAGGGCAACAGCACGGTATCGGCATTTGCAATCGACCAGACCAACGGAAAGCTTACGGCGTTGAACAACCAGCCTTCGCAAGGCCGCGGCCCCTGCCACGTCAGCGTTGATCCAAAAGGTCGTTTTATTTATGTGTCGAATTATGGAAGCGGTGACCTGGCGGTGTATAAACTGAATCAGGACGGTAGTATCGGCGCGTTGGCGGATACCATTCAGGACAAAGGCCGTCCGGATCAGAAGCCTCATATGCACTCGATCATCCCTTCTGCCGACGGCAAATACATTTACGCCTCCGACCTGGGCATCGATAAGATCATGGTATATTCTGTTGATCCTCAAACAGGTAAACTTACACCTGGCTCGGTTCCTTATGCCGAAGTAAAAGCTGGCGATGGCCCGCGCCATTTCGCGATCCATCCGAATGGCAATTTCGGTTATTCGGCTTGCGAACTGGCTTCCGTGGTGAACTCGTTCAAAATTGTGAAGGGAAGCGGCGCATTGGTGCCATTTGAGCGCGTCACCATGCTTCCGGCCGATTTCACCGGCAAAAGCTTCGCGGCTGACATACACTTTTCACCGGACGGCAAGTTCCTGTATGCCTCCAACCGTGGCCACGAAAGCCTGGCCATTTACGCCGTAGATGCCAAAACCGGTAAACTTACCGTGGCCGGCCATGCCGATACGCACGGTAAGCACCCGCGTAACTTCCTGATCGACGCCAAAGGCGAATTCGCGATTGTGACCAACCGCGACAACGACAATGCGGTATTCTTCAAACGCGATGCTGCTACCGGCCAATTGACTTATACCGGGAAAGAGATCAGCGCACCTACACCTGTGTGCGTCAAGCAACTCTTCCTGAATTGATTACTACCCCGACATTGTCACTGATGGAAATGGGTGCCAAGTGCCGAAAACACAATATGAAAGAATATTTTCAGCGATTGGCGCTTATTTCCATCAACTTTTTTAATTTTAGAAATCTTAAAGCTATTCTTCTATAATATTTAAAATAGACCAAATAAAATATTACTATTTTGATGTACGGCACAAAAATCAACTTGTACACATTCCAAATATGTAATATGGGCCTATCACTCCGGGTGCTCGACGAGATCATTGAATAAAGTTTTGGAATTACCTGATACCCAAATTAGCCACAGTTTATGATGAATGGCCAGGATGATTTGCTTCTTATTTCCCTGATCAAGCAAGGAGATAACCGGGCGCTCGATTGCCTTTTCCGGAAATACTATCACGCATTATGCCGCTTTGCCACCTACCTCAATAACCGCAAGGACCTGGCCGAGGAAATCGTAGCCGACGTATTTTTCAGGATTTGGGAAAAACGCGAGAGCATTACGGTCGAAAAAAATGTCCGCTCCTACCTTTTCACGGCCACCCGGCACACCTGTATCAATTATATGAAGCAGGAGAAACACATCATGGAAGAGCTCAGTGACGACATTATCGAAGAAACGCCCGGCCCGGACGACGAACTGATGTATCACGAGCTCGAAAACCGCATTGCAGACCTTATCAATTATCTCCCCCAAAAAAGAAAAGCGATATTTCAACTAAACCGCTTCGAAGGTTTTACGTACAACGAAATCGCCGACATCCTCTCCCTTTCCGCCAAAACAGTAGAAAATCAAATGGGTAAAGCCATTAAGCAATTGAAAGTTCTGCAAAAAACTTACCAGATTTAAAAAATATTCTGAAAGGATGGGGGTATGCCCATTTTTAATTTGTCCTAACGTTAGAAAGCTCCGAATTTGATGTCCGATCACACACCATGGCCCCTTATCGCCAAGTATTTAGCTGGCGAATGCAGCCCGGAAGAAAAACTGGCTATGGAATGGTGGCTTGAAGAATATGACAACCTGCTCTTGTTCCGACAGATAGAGGCAGCGTGGAAGCAGGAAAAAGAAGCGGAGAACGATGCGGCATTCAATATGGAAAGCGGGCTGTCGAGACTGCATGCAAAGATTGCTGAGCAGGAAGACGCCGCCGAAGAAGAAACTCCGGAGCGGCCGCGTTACATTAAAATAGGCTCTTGGCTGGCCGCAGCAAGCATTTTGCTGGCAACCGGACTCGGCTATTTTCTGGTGAACAAACAGCATGAGGGCGGCAACGAGACCCACGTAGCGATGGAAACCAGGACCAGCGGCGCCAAAGAAGTAGTGAGCATTGAACTGTCCGACGGGACGCAGGTTTGGCTCAACAAAAACAGTAAAATCGAGTTTCCCAAAGTGTTCAGCGGGGATGAAAGACAGGTTTTCTTGCAAGGAGAGGCTTTTTTTGAGGTTGTACCCAATCCGGACAAGCCGTTTATTGTGAGAAGCGACAAACTGTCGACGAGGGTTTTGGGAACGTCGTTCGATGTTAAAGCCTATAATGGGGACGAGACTGCGTCGGTGTCGGTTGCGACCGGAAAAGTGGAGGTGAGCAAGGAGATCGAGGAAGGCGAACCGGTCCGGATAACGCAACTGACTCCTCAGCAGGAACTGGTGATTAACACAGAAAAGGACGAAACGTATATTAATATCGTTAGCGTCGTCAACATTGCACCCTGGCATTTTGGCCAGCTTGTTTTCAGGGACAATACTTATGACGAAGTAATGAAAGCATTGCAGGAACGCTTCGGAAAAAGGATTGTGTTTAAAAGCAGCATTGGCAAATGCCGGGTAATGGCCAGTTTCAATTCCACTGCATCATTGAATGATGTGTTAAAACTATTGAGTATGTCCAATTCTTTCGGTTATGTGATCGGTAAAGACATCGTTACCATCACCGGAGGAACGTGCCACTAGGCATTCATTTCCATCCTTTTCACATACATTCCGAACCAATCCTTGAACCGGTAGCCGCGCCGCACCAAGGTGTTTTGACTATGAATTATTATGAAGTTTTGATAATAATTGAATCCCTCAAATCCATTTAACCTCAATCTACTCAAAACAGTATGCGAAAAAAATTACCCGACACCCGACTGAAAACACAGACGGCGCCCAGGCGAGGCCTGGCGGTGATCCTGGCATGTTTGATGTTCGTCCAACCGCTCTTTGCCGCCCGGTCCGTCCAGGGTATCGAAGAAGTGAAAATCTCGCTTGACCTGAAAGATGTGACACTACAGAATGCGTTCCTGGCCATCGAAAAAAGAAGCGATTTCAAGTTTATCACCAGCATCGAGCGTATCGACAAGAAAAGAAAGGTATCGATCCACGCTGAGAAAAAACCGGTGAAAGAAGTACTGGAAACGATCCTGAGTGGTACGGGCCTGGATTACACGCAGGTAGAGAACAACATTGTGATCAGCACCAGGTTGGAAAAAACAACCGGACGGGTTACGCAGCCTGCGGCGGCGGTTAACCTTGCCAAAGAAATCAACGGAACTGTGAAAGATCATGCGGGAGCAGGCATTCCGGGAACAAACATCCTTATAAAAGGCACCAATCAGGGCACCACCACTGGTGCCGACGGAACCTATTCAATCAACGTTTCGGACGAAAACACTGTATTGGTGTTTTCGTCTATCGGCTATGTGTCGCAGGAGATCACTGTTGGTGGTAAAACTACGATTGATGTTACGCTTCTGGAAGACGTAAAGCAACTCGGTGAAGTGGTGGTAACCGCATTAGGTATCGAGCGTAATGCTAAAACGCTGACCTATGCGACACAGCAGATCGACGGTAAAAAGCTGACAGACGTGCGCGATGCCAACTTTGTAAATACCCTTTCCGGTAAAGTGGCTGGCGCGGTGATCACACAAGGGTCATCCGGTCCTGGTTCGGCAACACGCGTGGTACTTCGAGGTAACCGATCTATTGCGGGTAACAACAATGCATTGTTTGTGGTGGACGGTGTCCCCATCGACAACACGGCCCGAGGCCAGGTGACCAGCGATTTTGGTGGTATTAACGGCAGCGATGGCGCGGCCAACATCAACCCGGACGACATCGAATCGATGAACATTCTGAAAGGTGCGGCGGCCTCGGCATTGTACGGTAGCCGCGCGGCCAACGGGGTAATCATGATCACAACGAAAAAAGGGAAAGCAGGTAAAGTAACCGCCGACATCAATTCTGGTGTTGTTGTGGAAACACCATTTTTGCTTCCACAACTTCAAAATACCTACGGACAAGGAAGCGGCGGCGTGGAAAGTACCAATTCGAGCCAGAGCTGGGGACCCGCTACCAAAACCTTTCCAAACAACGTCAAGGATTTCTACCGCGATGCGATTTCAACCAACAACTCCATCGGTGTTTCGGCAGGTTCTGAAAAAATCCAGACTTATCTGTCGTATACCAATAACTACAACCAGGGTATCCTGCCCAACAACAAGCTGATGCGCCATACTTTTAACCTGCGCCTGAACACGCAGATCACAAAGCGTCTTTCTGCCGATGCCAAAATCACCTATATCAACTCCGACATCCAGAACAAACCACGTTCCGGTGAAGAGAGCTCTGTAACCATGAACTTGTATAAAATCCCGCGCAGCGTGGATTTAAACCAATACAAAACTTTCGAAGACGCAGCTGGCAAGCCTACTTACTGGGCCAGTTCGGGTATTTATATGAACCCTTACTGGACGATCAACCGCACGTTCGAATCCGAAAAACGTAATCGAGTAATTTCATTGGGTTCTGTAAAATACGACCTCACCGACTGGTTGAACATTCAGGGCCGGATCAGCTACGACTGGTATGCTGACCGCGTTAACCGTGGTTTCTATAACAACACGCTCCTTTTCGCTGGCTCAGGCGGTTCGTATGCCGACTGGACCGCGGAAACAACCGAGCGTAACATGGACGTAATCGTTTCGGGTAACAACAACTTTGGTAAAGATTTCCATCTGACCTACAACTTCGGTGCCGGCCAGACTTACCAGAAATACTCGCAAGTGGGTGGAACAACGACTGGCCTCACAGTTCCAAACTTTTTCGACTTGTCGTTTGCTGCTGCATTGACCCAATTGACCGCATTCAGCCAAAAAGAGCTGCAATATGTGTTCGGAACGGCATCATTGTCATTCCGCGACTTTATCACCATCGACGGTTCGGTTCGTAACGACTGGTCTTCGACGTTACCTAAACCCTATTCTTACGCTTATTACTCGTTCGGTGGTAACGTGATCCTCTCGGAAGCATTCAAACTGCCGGAAGTGATCAGCTTTGCGAAACTACGCGGATCGTGGGCACAGGTAGGTAACGATGCTGATCCTTACCGTTTGCTGCAAACCTACACCTTTACGCAAGGTGGTCGTGGAGGCGGTTATATTTCGCGTAACACGACCCGTCCTGCCGAGAACCTGAAACCGGAGATTTCTTCCTCAACCGAATTCGGTCTCGACCTGCGTTTGTTCTCCGGAAAACTGGGATTAGACTTCACTTACTACAATACCAACACTGTAAACCAGTTACTAACGTTGCCCCAAGCAACCCCAACCGGCTTCCAGAATCAGTTTATCAATGCAGGGAAAATCAACAACAAAGGTTTCGAAATCTCGCTGACCGCATCTCCATTGAAAGGAAAAGCACTCACCTGGGACGCAACCCTGAACTTCGCGCGAAACGTGAACAAGATCATCGAGCTTCACCCGAGCGTGAAGACCGCGACCCTTGGCGGAAATACCCGTACTACCACCGCAATCGTCCGTGAAGGCGGGTCATATGGGGATTTGCAGGCATTCGGCTGGAAAAAAGATGCAAACGGAAGCTATGTCGTGAATGCGAAAGGACTTCCGGTGGCTACCGCGTTTGACAATATCATAGGCAACTTCAACCCTAAATTCACAGTGGGTCTGAACAACTCGTTCTCATACAAAAACTTTGTCCTGAGCTTTCTGGTAGATGGCCGCGTAGGTGGAGTGATGACTTCCGGAACCGATGGTAACCTTGCTTACGATGGTACGGCAGATTATACCGAAGAGCACCGTCAGGGTGGCTGGGTATTGCCGGCGGTAACCGAAAAAGGCGAACAGAACACGGTGGCGACTGATGCGCAGACATTTTGGCAAACGGTTTCACAAGGTCGCTATACCTGGGGCGAGTTCTTTACGTACTCCACCACGAACTTCCGTTTGAGAGAGGCCACTTTGGGCTACAACATCCCAACCCCTCCCGGCATGTTCTTCAAGTCGCTGCGCCTTTCGCTTACCGCCCGCAACCTGTTCTTTATCTACCGCGGTTATGCCAAAATGGATATTCCGGGTCTAGGCAAACGTAAACTTCCATTCGATCCGGACGTAAACCTGGGCGCAGGCAACTACCAGGGATCGGAATACGGAGCCCTCCCTTCAACACGTACTGTTGGTTTGAATTTGAAAGTTGGATTCTAATTAAACAGACAATCAAAAATACTGGAACATGAAATTATCATTCAATAAATATATCAAAGCAACCACATTTGGTGTCCTTACCGGCTCGGCACTGGCATTAGCAAGCTGCACCGGTGATTTCGACGAACTGAACACCAGCCGTACGGCATTGACGGACATTTCTGATGCCGAGTTGCCCTACATATTCTCGCGCGCACAACAGCAGGCGTCATACGCAGCCGGTACTTACCAGACGGCCCAAAACCTTTTCGCAGATTTATACGCTCAATATTTCGCAACCACCACGCCGAACTTCCAGTCGGACCGCTTCTTTATGCACCCGACTTGGATCGACAACCACTGGAACCCCGTTTACGTGCAGGTGGTACCTCAGCTCAAAACGTTGTTCGAGCGCGTGGCTCCCGGCACGTCGCAATATGCACTGGCGAACATCTGGTGGGTGTATTCATTCCATCGGGTAACCGACTATTACGGCCCGATCCCTTACTCGGCAGCAGGTAATCCCGGCACAACGGTTAAATATGATTCGCAGGAAGAGATTTACAATGATTTTTTCAAACGTCTCGCCGAAGCAACCGACGCATTGAAATCTAAAACTACGGAGAAGCCCTACGGTAACTACGACATCATTTATGCCGGTGATGTAAATAAATGGATCAAGTTTGCCAACACATTGCGCCTGCGCCTGGCACTCCGCATTTCGAAGGTTAATCCTGCCAAAGCAAAAACGGAAGCAGAGGCCGCGATTGCCGGCGGATTGCTGACTGACGTGGCGGATAATGCTTACATGGTCAAAAGCTTGCTTGGCGGTGATAACAATGGTCTCGCGACGATCTCGGGCTGGGGCGAGTTCCGGATGAGCGCAGCCATGGAGTCGGTGCTAAAAGGTTATGAAGATCCCCGTATTGGCATATTCTTCCAGCCGGCATTCAATACAAAGTCTTATGAAGGTATCCGAAATGGCCTGGGCCCGACAGAACTTGCCGTAGCTGCCAATAGCAACGACAATAACTCCAACATCGGCGAGCGCTGGATTCGCAACACAGGCGGCGGATCGGCCTGGGACCGTCAGTTGGCCGTTCAGCAAGACATAATGCATACTGCCGAAGCCTACTTCCTGCTGGCCGAAGCCGCGGTGAATGGCTGGAATGTAGGTAGTGGCACTGCGCAATCGTTCTACGAAAAAGGTATCCAGGCATCCATGGAAGGCTGGGGCATTACCGGAGCGGCTGTTACTACGTATATCAACAGTACAAAAACACCCGCTGCACCCGGCGACCAGCAGCAATCACCTGCCCTTTCCAGCATCCCTGTCAGATGGGGGGCTACCGAGGCTGTTCAGAGAGAGCAGATTGCAACACAGAAATGGCTTGCATTGTATCCCGACGGCATCGAGGCTTGGGCAGAATTCCGTCGTACCCGGCTTCCGAAGCTCTATCCGGTGGTGAACTCGGTGAATACCGACGTTCCTACGACAGCGGTAGTAAGAAGGATTCCATTCCTGCTGCAGGAGAAACAAAACAACGGCGCGGCCGTAGAAGCAGCGGTGACCCTTCTGGGCGGACCCGACAATGCCGCTACACCGCTTTGGTGGGATAAGAACTGATAATTCTGATAGACGAAAAAGTGCCTTCCGGTGAATTATTCCGGAAGGCACTTTTAAAAATCGATCACTCGGAATAAAAAGGCATCAAAACTAGCATTGACCAAACTTTATTTTTCAAATTTCTAATTATTAAAAAAATAATCTTACTAAACAGAGTATCGACGCATATAAAGAGCATCCTTCCTCTGCATACTGTCAAAACCGTTTTGTAAAGCCTTAATCCAATCTATCCAGTCCTTAACCATTATGATAAACCGAAGAGATTTAATCAAGCATCTGTCCACATTTCCCCTCCTGGGCGGATTGATAGGACAAAGCAGCACTGCCGAAGCAGCAGGACTGTTGGCCAAAGCACCAGTGCGCAACCTTGCTAAAGAACTGGGTATCCGTACGTTCATCAATGCCGCAGGAACCTATACAATGATGACCGGCTCGCTCATGCAGGACGACGTGGTGGCAACGATCCAAGGCGCTGCCAAGGAATTCATGATGCTCGATGAAGTCCAAACCAAAGTAGGCGAGAAAATCGCCGCCATTACGCACGCGGAATCGGCTGTCGTGACGGCGGGCTGCTTCTCGGCATTGACCCTTGGCCTCGCGGGCGTGCTCACGGGAATGGACACGAAGAAAGTCGAGGCCCTTCCGCATTTGGAAGGCACGGGTATGAAATCAGAGGTGATCATTCAGAAAGGTCACAACATCGGTTATTCGCATGCATTGACCAACACAGGTTGCAAGATCATAGTGGTTGAAACGGTAGAGCAACTGCAAAAGGCCATTAATGAAAAAACAGCATTGATGTGGTTCCTTCATATCCAGTCGGACAAAGGGCAGATCATGCATGAACAATGGATCGAAATCGCCAAAAAGAATGGCATTCCGACCATGATAGATATGGCTGCCGACGTGCCGCCGGTCGAAAACTTGTGGCGTTTCAACGACCTGGGCTTCGACCTTGTGTGCGTGTCTGGCGGGAAAGCAATGCGTGGGCCGCAAAGCGCGGGTATACTTATGGGCAAAAAGCAGTATATCGATGCTGCCCGCCTGAGCATGCCACCACGCGGATCGACCATCGGTCGCGGTATGAAAGTGAATAAAGAAGAGATCCTCGGCATGTATGTCGCGCTTGACAACTTTGTCAAAATGGATCATAAAAAAGAGTGGAAAGTGTGGGAAGACCGCGTGGCAACGATCGAGAATGCTGCGAAAAGCGTGAAGGGTGTAATGACAGAAGTAACTGTTCCTGAGCTCGGTAACCACACACCCACCCTGAAAATATCGTGGGATGCAGCGAAGATCAGCCTGCCTGTGAAGACATTGCAGGAAAATCTTCGCAGAGGCAACCCGTCGATTGAGATAATGCCAGCCGAAAATAATTCGCTGACCATTACTACCTGGATGCTCAAAGCGGGCGAGGAGAAAATCGTAGCGTCCAGATTGAAAGAAGAACTGTCTAAAGCAGTTGTTTAAATATGTACAGTACCATTTAACTCTTCCTAAACCCAAACCTTTTCAAAAAGTAAAATGCAGCACAGGTCTATCCTTATCATTTTTCTGGCGTGTCTGTTCGGCGTGGCTTCTCATGCACAGACGTACAGCATACTGATCAAAGGCGGCACGGTGATCGACCCGAAGAACAATATCAATCAGGTGATGGATGTCGGTATTTTCGAAGGGAAGATCAAAAAAGTTGCCCGGGATATCGATCCCAAGGAGGCCCGCCAGGTGGTGGATGCCAAAGGGATGTATGTCACACCCGGATTGATCGATATCCATGGACACGTGTTTTTTGGTACCGAGCCAAACCATTATCTCAGTAATGGTTTGGTGGCGTTACCACCCGACGGCTTCACCTTCCGCGTTGGCGTGACTACGGTCGTCGACGCGGGCGGTGCCGGCTGGGATTCGTTTTCAGAATTTAAAAAAAATGTGATTTTCAATTCCAAAACCCGCGTGCTATCGCTGCTGAACATTGTAGGCCAGGGCATGCGCGGCGGCAATTGGGAGCAGGATACGGCAGATATGGACCCGACCCTGGCTGCTGGTGTGGCCATTAAAAACCGTAACGATGTGGTGGGTTTCAAAGTAGCGCATTTCATGGGCAAGGACTGGAAACCCGTTGACAATGCAGTAAAAGCCGGACAACTGGCCAATATGCCGGTTATGATCGATTTTGGTGGCAGTACACCTCCTCTTCCGCTCGAAGAGCTGTTTATGAAACATCTACGCCCGGGCGACATTTATACACACGCCTACACATTGCTGGAAGGCAATGTAAGAGAAACCATTGTGGATGAAGCCACGCAAAAAGTAAAGCCCTTCGCCATTGAAGCACGCAAGAAAGGCATCATATTTGATGTAGGTTACGGTGGTGCGAGCTTCAATTACTCGCAGGCAATTCCGGCGATGAAAGCGGGGTTTTACCCTAATACCATTAGTACCGACCTGCATACCGGCAGTATGAATGGCTCGATGAAAGACATGCTGAGCATTATGTCGAAGTTTTATAATATCGGGATGGACTTGCCGGCCATTATCAAAGCAAGCACCTGGGAACCCGCCAAAGTGATCCACCGCGAGCAGCTCGGCCATATTTCTGAAGGTGCCATTGCCGACGTAGCCGTGTTCTCAATGCGCAAAGGTAACTTTGGGTTTTATGACAAAACCGGCTACAAAGTAGAAGGCAAAGAAAAACTCGAATGCGAATTGACCGTCATGGGCGGAAAAATTGTCTATGATTTGAATGGCATTACGACACCGATATATTTGACGAAATAATGCATCGGCTGTCAGCGGTCAGTCGGCGGCGGTCAAACCGACCGCCGGCCGCCGACCATGAATCCCTAAACACCTGAACCCCTCGTAAATTATCTTATGTTTAAAAATCGTTTCAAATGGTCTGCTTCGCTCCTTCTTCTGGTGGGGCTGGGGTTTACGCAGCATTCCGACCAGGATTTGCCGGTCGTTAATACTAAAAATGGCGGTTTGTTTTTGCCGGATGGATTCGAAGCTGTCGTCGTAGTCGACAGCCTACCGGGCCGTGCGCGGCACATTGCGGTGAATGACAATGGCGATATTTACGTAAAAGCCCGTTTCGCCGATAAAGGCGCATCGGTCATTGCGTTGCGCGATACTAATAAGGATGGTCGCGCAGATATTATTAAAACTTTTGGCGGAGCTGCCAAAGAACGCGCTTACGGTACTGCCATGCGCATTTACAAGGGCTATTTGTATTTCAGCTCCGAATTGGTCGTTTATCGCTACAAACTGACGCCCGGCAAACTGGTACCGGACAGTCCAGAAGAAGTGATCCTGACCGACGACCACCCTCACGGGATGCACGAGCACATTGCAAAACCCATTACATTCGACGACAAAGGCTTTATGTATGTACCTTTCGGTGCTAATTCCAATGCCTGCCAGGAACAAAACCGTACGCCCGGTTCCAAAGGAATGGATCCATGCCCGATCCTGGAAGATCACGGCGGGATCTGGAAATTCGATGCGAACAAGGTTGGTCAGTTGCAAAAAGACGGTACCAAGTTTGCCACCGGCCTTCGCAGCGTAGTCGCTTTGGACTGGAATTTCGCGGATAACAATTTGTATGCCGTACAACATGGCCGCGACGACCTTTTGCGCCTCTGGCCGCAGCTTTTCAATGGTTGGCAAAGCGCAATGCTGCCTTCCGAGGAGTTTTTGAGAATAAAAGAAGGTACACATGCCGGCTGGCCCTATTGCTATTGGGACCAAATGCAATCTAAAAAATTATTGAATCCGGAATATGGTGGTGATGGTAAAATTGTAGGTCAATGTGACCAGTACGAAAAGCCACTAATCGGTTTTCCTGGCCACTGGGCACCGAACGACATCCTGTTTTACCAGGGCAACCAGCTTCCCGAGCATTACAAAAATGGTTCGTTCATCGCATTCCACGGCTCAACTAATCGCGCGCCTTACCCACAGTCAAGCTATTTCATTGGATTTGTACCATTCAAAAATGGTCAAGTAGCAGGCGAATACGAGGTATTTGCAGATGGTTTCGCGGGTCTCGATCCGATCGTAAATGTGAGCGACGCAGTTTATCGCCCGATGGGTATCGCCATGGGACCTGATGGTTCGATTTACATAGCTGAAACTGAGAAAGGCAAGATCTGGAAGGTGACTTACAAGGGCAATAAGAAGAAATTCAGTAAAACAGCGATGGCGAAAATGGAGCAACGTAAAACCATGTCGCATATCCGCACGCCCGACTTCGTGAATGATAATCTGGATAAAGACAAACCCATAGCCGGCGGGAAAGTGTATAGCGTATATTGCACAGCCTGCCACCAACGCAACGGCATGGGCGATTCCCAACGCTTCCCGCCCTTGGGAGGGGCCGAATGGGTTACCGGCGACAAAGAAAGGCTGATTAAGGTGTTGCTAAACGGATTGGAAGGGCCGATTGAGGTAAAAGGACAATCCTACAATAATGTGATGCCCCAGCACAGCTTCTTGAAAGACGAAGAAATTTCAGAGGTACTGACCCACATCCGAAGCAATTTTGGAAACAGTGCAGGCCCAGTAACCACAGAGGAAGTAGCCAAAGTGAGGGCCTTGCTCAAATAGTAAGACATTACGCCATTCATCTTCCAACCCCGTTTAAGCGGATATTACTCTCCGGCAATTGAGTGTTCCTTTAAAGGGGTTGGAGGAAGAATGGCAAAGTACTAATTCACCATCCTGTATATTCATGCTGAAAAATAATTTTTCCGCCGCAAGCTTTATCATTCTTTCAGGAATTGGCCTCGCCGGGTTTTCTTCCGAAAAGAATGCTTTTTCACATAATAACCAGGATCCCTGGAAGGCGCCGGCCTGGGCCGATACGCTTAAAAGTCCTTATCACGAAGAACCGCTTACCCTCGCACAGGGCGAAGAACTCTTCACATTGTACTGCTCTTCCTGCCACGGAGAAACCGGTTATGGCGATGGTGCCGCAGGAGGTGCTTTGGGCCAGAAGCCTGCCAACTTCCACGATACGCTCGTGAAAGCACAGAGCGATGGCTCGTTGTACTGGAAAATGTCGAACGGCAGGGGCAATATGCCGCCATTCCAGGATGTGTTTACGCCCGAGCAGCGCTGGCAGCTTGTGGCGTACATCCGGCATTTGGGTAAAACCGAATAACATAATTGAAATATCCTAGACCCCTTAATCACTATGTTACATTACAGCCGCATTATGAAGTCCGGACTCACGTCGGTGCTCGCCCTGGGCATGACGTTCCATGTTTTCGGACAACAACGGGAAGTGTCTACTTCCGTCCCCAAAGTACTTCGCGACGACATTACCATTGAAGAGTACATGAAGGTGGAGCCGGAAGCGGTCCGCCTCATTCAGCACCCTGTTTCGGGTGAAATGTATTACACCACGTTTTTTGGAGATGTAGTGAAAATTGTCGTAGAAAACGGCAAGCCTGTGAGCAAAAAATTGCTTTCGGTGGAAGATCACGGCATACCACGCCTGCAGGGTGCCGCATTTCATGGCAATACGTTGTTCCTTGCGGGCAACGTGAGCGTGAACAACAACAAAGGCAACAAAGGCCGGATGGTCCGCTATGAAATGACGCCGGGCGTTCCCACGCAGGGCGTTCCCACGCAGGGCGTCGAAAAGCCGGAAATGACAGTTGTTTTCAATACTGTTGAATACGGTGCAAATAAAACAACTTTCGACCACGGCTGGAATGCGCTGGAAATCAGTCCGGATGGTAAATACATTTATGTAAACACCGGCGCACGTACCGACCACGGTGAGGTACAGGACAATGGGGGAGAGTATCCTAATGCGCGTGATAATGCCCTCACTGCTAACATTTTCCGCTTTCCGATCAACTCCAAGGACCTCCTGCTATCCACCGACCTGGCGAAGCTAAAAGCCGAAGGCTACATTTTCGCGGAAGGTATCCGCAATGCCTATGATATGGCTTTCGATGCAAAAGGTAACCTTTTCGCAGTATCCAACTCCGGTGATTACGACCACCCCGAGGACATGTTCTGGGTACGCAAAGGCCATCATTACGGCTTCCCCTGGGTAATGGGCGGCATCGATAACCCGCAGCAATACCCCGACTTCCAGGCAGATCCTGAAAAAGACCCATTCCTGAGCAAGTTTGCATTTGCCTTTCTCATGAAGTACTTCCACAACGACCCAGAATTCCCGAAAAGACCGGCCGGCGTGACATTTTCCCCGTCCGTACAGAACCTGGGTCCGGACGCGAACGAGTACCGCGATCGTAAAACCGGCGTTGTGATGGACGGCGATACCACAGGCGTTACCGTTGGTACTTTCAATGCGCACTCGTCTCCGCTCGGGATTTTCTTCGATACGCACAATGCATTGGGTAAAGAATTCACCGGCGATGGCTTCGTGATCCGCTACACCGGCGGCCCGCGTAATGGCGTCGTCAACCCGAACCCTTTGCGCAGGTACGGCAAGGATCTGCTGCACCTGGAAATGGTTTACGATAAGAAAACCGACAACTACAAAACCAAGACGACCAGCATTATCAACAATTTCACCGCTCCTACTGACGCGTTGCTCGTAGGCAATACGCTTTACATTATCGAGTATGGCGGAAAGCAAGGCGGCAACAAGGGGGGAGGAAGCCTTTGGAAAATCACCCTGCCAGCCAACGACAAGCTTGCCAAAAAGACCAAGAAAAAAACCTCATAATTACATCTCGTTCTACATATCACTTTAATTAATCTGTTATGAAATCTGAAAGAAGATCTCTTATTAAAAAGTTGTTCGCATCCGTCGCTGGCATCGCAGGTATCGGCGCTGTCTCCAAGGTTCAAGCAGGAATTACTGCACCGGCCCCACAGAAAGAAGTGGGTGACGTGGAAATGTACCAGGACGTACCCCTATTTTCCGGCCATACCAAATTCAACAATCTTGTATTTGTAGCAGGCAAAGGCGCACACTTCGATGGCGACATCACCGCCCACACCAAGCACGTGCTCGACGAACTCGAGAAAGAATTGATCAAAGCTGGTTCCTCCATGGAAAAAGTCCTTAAATGCTCCGTGTTCCTCCATGACCTGAACGACTACAAAGCGATGAATGAAGCCTATAAAGGCCGTTTCGGCAGCAAACCCCCATGCCGTACCACAGTAGCCGTGTACGGCGGCGTACCAGGCGACTCTTTGGTCGAGATCGACTGTATTGCTTACGTATAGCGGATCGAGGGAGGAAAGGGAGGAAGGAAACGAGGCAAGGACAGTCATACATTGTTCTTGCTGCTTATTTTCCTCCCTCCTGCTCCCCTTCTACCTCGCCTTCATTCCCCTGCTAGCGTTCCTGATTCATTCTTCTTTCCATTCCTCCTTCCTCCCTCAATCCTATTTCTAAAAGTAACCAAGTCAACCTGCCCAGCCACTTATCCGACTTTTCTCAAATTTTTATTTTGAAATAGTACAATTTACCAGCATTTAATTCGCTCACTAAAAATAAAGTCGGACTTAAATTTTAGATTCACGTGATTTAACAGTTAATTTGTTCAACTGACCCGATTAGATTTGAACAAGAAACAACGTATCGCTGAAGAGAATGAAGTTCTTATAAATCTCTGGCACCAAAGCCAGGCAGGGGATAGTCTGGCATTTTGCCAATTAGCCGACAAACAGTACCGCACGCTTTTCAACTACGCCTGCAACTTCACATCCGATCGCGAGTTCATCAAAGACGCTATTCAAGACCTGATGATCCACATTTGGGAAAAGCGGCAAAATATTCAGATCCAGTTCGTTACTATCTATTTCCTGCGCGCATTACGCAACCAGCTCATGCAGGAATTCCGCCGCAATAATGGCACGCATCCGTTCCTGGATATCGACGAAGCAGGACAGGTTTCCGATTATCAGACCGTTGAAACACAAATCGAGCAAACGGAGCTTCTTACCGAAAACCAGTTCAAAGTACGTAGCGCCATCGAAGAGCTGCCCCGCCGTCAGAAGGAAGCCGTTTTCCTCAAATTCTTTGAAGGAATGGACAACGAGCAGATCGCCGACTTGATGCAGGTAAACCGGCAATCGGTAGCCAACTTGCTTTTCAAGGCAATTACCACGCTCAAACAACACATCTACGCGGTCAGCAATCTTCTGTTGCTTTGTTTTGCACTACAAGCTTGATACCAGGTAAATTGACTCCATCCAGCCTTGCACCATACGCCTCGGGCTATGCGCTGACGTGGCCCGCCTGACAAAAATCTACCGAGCCCCCAGTCAATTTTTCCGCAAAATTTCGGCTTCATGCAACCGGAAGTGTACATTACACATCCTTTGGGTAACAAACTATAAACTATGCCCTCAACGCCAAGCCGAACCCTCTGGATCGATTACCTCCGTTCATTTCTGACTGTACTAGTGGTTGCCCACCATTCATCGCTCGCCTACACCACGTTCGCCAGTTTCGACAAGGTGGCCTATGTCCGCTCCACCAATCCCATCGTCGACAGCCACCGTTGGGTCGGTCTGGACATTTTCGAAAACTTCAATGACGTATTCTTCATGTCGCTGATGTTCCTCATTGCCGGACTGTTTGTAATCAAAAGCATTCAACGGAAGGGCACGGCTGCATTCATCCGCGACCGGTTTTACCGATTATTCTTGCCATTTCTGATTGGCGGAACTTTGCTCAACCTGATCGCACACTATCCGGCTTACCTCATCGCTCACGGCAATGGGAGCATTCGAGACTATGTTATCGATTTCTTTGCAATCGAACAGTGGCCTGTCGGGCCACCATGGTTTATCTGGGTGCTCTTTGTTTTCAATCTGGCATTTGCACTGATCTACTTTTTCAAAAAATCGCTTTTCGACACACCCGCACATGTGCATACATCTGTGGCCCACAGGCCTGCTCTTGCGGCCCTGTACTTACTACTTATCACATTCCTCTTATATGTCCCGTTCGCTTTCTGGCTAGGCCCCGGCACTTGGACTGGCTTCGGCCCATTCGATTTTCAAGTGACACGCGCTCCATGGTATTTCGGCTATTTTATGCTGGGTATATGGCTGGGGAAGATTCATTTCAACGAAGGCCTTTTCAATGAATCATCGCCGCTCGTGCGTCGCTGGCCGCAGTGGCTACTGCTGTGCGCTATTGCATATACGTCACTTACACTCTTTCCGAATTTCCTGACGGATCTGGTCAAGAGTGGCGCACTGTCCGAATTTACTGGATATCTGATTTACTTCACCATTTATGTCGCGTCCTGTACATTCAGCTGCTTAGCCTTCATGACCAGCTTCCGCGCATTGGTCAAAAACCCAAGTGCTACCTGGGATTCGTTATCGGAGCATGCTTATCTGATCTATTTGCTGCATTATCCGTTTGTGATTTGGATGCAATATACCCTGCTTAATGTTGAGTTACCTGCACCCGCGAAATTTTGCGTCACATTCGTCACCGCCCTAATCGGCAGTTGGTGCGTTGCTTTGCAATTGCGGAAGATCAGCATAATAAAAAAATACTTTTAACTCTGATCAGACATCTCATCCTGAAAGGAGACTTCCCAAACACAACTCATTTTCTACCGTTACTGGCTCTGCCAAAAAGATACCCGAGGGATGTGCCGGCAAATGCCAGCGCTTTCAAACCTGCGTCTGACCAGAAATGAGCTTCCGCTGGTTTCCCGTATGCAGCAACCAGACAAGTACCGAAAATTACCAATCCCAGGAATACAGCTATCAATGCAACAAATGTCTGGGTGTTCTGTCCGTCACCGAAGAACCTGCCTAAAAATCCTAGCTCGGTGCTTCGCATGTCTTTTTCATGCCGATTCAGCTCCCTCGTGATTTCGAGCTCCATGTGATGCGCCGCGAGTTGCTTTTCTGTTAATGGTGTGTCCGTCTGGTCCTTTTTAACAATCCCCTTTTTGGCCTGAGTCCTGCTAAGCTCCATATTCAAAAGAAATCCGATTTTTGATTACAGGAACAGACACTACGAACAGCTCCGAAAGCTGGCTTGCGGACAACCCCTGCCAATACTTGTCGAGCATAAACCGCGGAACCAGCAGGTTCGCCGCGAACGCATTCGCTTCGGCTTCTTTGGGATCGTTCGTCGCCGTATCCTCCCGCATGAGCACCTTGTAATCAGAAGATCTAGCCCACTCGGCATGTAATATCCGATGCCCGAGCTCATGTGCGATCGTAAAAGTCTGCCTAAGCGGATACTCATTCATATTAACGAAGATCGTGTCCTCCTCGAAATCATAAAATCCTGATATGCTGTTGAGCTTCTTTTCGAACTCTACAAATGAGACCGCCACCCCCAGACGCTTTGCGATGTCCATTGGATTAACAGGAGGCTTTTCCAATCCAAACTCTTGTAGCAGGCAATACGCTTCACTTTTCGCTCTTTGGTAATCCGGATTCATGTAGTATCTCATATCAGTTCCTTATGAAATTAACAATTTACTTCCCAGAGGTGCCCCTCTCTCCAATAAAAATACAAAAATGATATTCAAAAAATCAACTCTCTGATCCCCAGAAAATCAAATAATGATCCACAGGTGATTACTGGCATACGAACGGTCAAGCACCAAGGCGGCAACAGACACTTCACCGCATTTTATTCGCCCATTCAGGAATCTCCGAAAAATAATTTCCAAAAAAAGAGTATCGGCACAATCATCTCGCATCCTTATTAAAATTAGCCATATTATTATTTGCCCAATATGCTGCATTACCGCAATTTTCTTCCGGAGGAACTGGCCGCCGATCCATCATTCAGACGCTGGGTGTTATTCAACGACCCCGCCGATGAAGCCGAATGGACCGAATGGCTGGAACATAACCCGGACAAGCAGGATCTCGTCAATCGCGCCCAGAATTTTCTGGCGATGACAGAAGCGGCATTCGACCAGATCTCGGATGAGGAGGTGGCTAACGAAATTTACAGACTGTCGCATTCGATCGGCGAAAACAGGGCTAAAAAATCGTCTGTATGGCTGCGTTTCAGGCCGAATAGATACCAGATGGCAGCTTCCGTATTAATCCTGATGTTCGCCGGGTGGTGGTATAATAAGCAAACGCTCTCGCAGCAACAGTCGGATCAGTACAAAGTAATCCTGAGCCAAATTAAGGAGCCACTGGTCGAAGCCTTCAATTCGGGCAACGAAGCAAAACTGGTTACACTCGAAGACGGCAGTTCGGTACTATTGCAACCACATAGCCGCATTACCTACCCGCGCCGGTTCGAGGGCCGCAAGCGCGAGGTGTTCCTGAAAGGCGAGGCGTTCTTTGAAGTGGCCAAAAATCCCGACAAGCCTTTTTACGTGTATGCACATACGCTGGCTACGAAGGTGCTCGGTACGAGCTTCAAAGTGAGCGCATTCGACGATCAGGAGGTGAAAGTGGTGGTAAAAACAGGCAAAGTATCGGTTTTCCCGATGACGAAAGAGGCCATTGCAAGTCAGCGTGCGGATGACCGGCTCGGCGGAATGGTGCTTACGCCTAACCAGCAGATAACCTTCGCACCCAATGAATTACGACTTACAAGAAGCCTTATTCCAGACCCGAAACTGCTGGAATTGCCGATACAAAGACAGTCATTTGAATTCAAGGGAACGCCCATCAACGAAGTGTTCGCGGCATTGGAAAAATCATATGGTATAAAGATCGTGTTTGATGCGGAGGTGATGCAAAACTGCTATCTCACCGCCTCGCTCTCCGACGAGCCGCTTTTCGAGAAGATCAACCTGATTTGCAAAACGATCGGCGCACAGTATGAACAGCTCGATGCCAATATCATCATCAACAGTAAAGGATGCTAACGAAAATAACTCTCTCTCAATAGCTTATGACTAATTCGCCCGTGCCTATGACCAGAAACCGCTACTAATTACCAGTTCCAAAAAAGGTCGATGATGCTGCAACACCACCGACCCGATTAATCCCCTTGCTTGTGTACGCTTAACAGCATCTGAATGAAGCTGCTGTGGGAATCATTATGCCGAATTTTAACCCGACAAAAATCAAAATTATGTCAAAAAGAGTACAATTTCACCATGCTTTACAGAAAATCATGCGCATTACTCTGTATCAAGCCCTGCTCTCTCTTGCGTTCAGCACCTTCGTTCACGCGAACGATGTGCGCGGACAAAGAGTGTTAGAACAAAAAGTGACTTTGCGTTTGCCCAATACCGAAATAGATAAGGCATTGGAGAAAATTGAGAATGTGACGAAAGTTAAGTTCATGTACAACCCTCAGATTTTCAACAACCAGAAAACATCTTACAAGTTCCAGGACGAATCTTTGTCCGAGGTACTTAATAAAATTCTGACCCCGCATAAAGTAACTTACGAAGTGGTCCAGGATCGTATTATCCTGCGCCGCGAACAAGCACCTGTTGAAGAAAATGCGCCTAAGACGGCTCCCAAACGCAATGTAACAGGAAACGTGAAGGATGAAACCGGCGCGGCCCTGCCCGGCGTAAGTGTGCTTATAAAAGGCACACAAAGAGGTACTTCCAGCGACGCGGATGGCAAGTTTGCGCTGGATATCCCCGACGGCGAAGTTACGGCTGCCGTTCTGGTATTCAGTTTTGTAGGTTACACCACGCAGGAAGTTTCAATTGGCAGTCAAACCAATATTGATGTGCAACTGGCACCTGAAGCAAAGGCTTTGAACGAGGTGGTGGTAACCGCTTTGGGTATTTCCAAAGAGAAAAAGGCATTGGCATACGCAGTGACAGAAGTAAAAGGCAGCGAGTTTACGCAAGCACGCGAGAACAACATCGCGAATGCGTTAACAGGTAAAATTGCAGGGGTTAATGCGACAGGTATGTCGACCGGCCCTGGCGGATCAAGCCGTATTATCATCCGTGGTAACGGTTCTTTGAGCGGTAACAACCAGCCATTGTATGTGATCAATGGTATGCCAATGGACAACAGCGTTCCCGGCGGTGGCAATGCCTCGGATGGTAACGGTAACAACACCGACCGTGGTGACGGTATCGGTGGTATCAACCCGGACGATATCGAATCGATCAGTGTTTTGAAAGGTGGCCCGGCAGCTGCGCTCTATGGTGCCCGCGCTTCCAATGGTGTGATTTTGATTACCACTAAAAAAGGCCGTGCACAAAAAGGCATCGGTGTTGAGTACAATGGTAACTTCTCGGTAGATAACCTTTCCATTATTCCTGACTGGCAATATGAGTACGGACAAGGTGTGGACGGAGTAAAACCAACTACACAGACACAGGCAAAAAGCTCCGGACGTTTGTCATACGGTGCAAAAATGGATGGTACGCCTGTCGTGCAGTTCGACGGTGTGGAACGCCCTTATTCTCCTCAGAAAAACAATCTTAAAAATTTCTACCGCGCAGGAACTAACTACATCAACTCCATCTCATTCACAGGTGGTAATGAGTCGGTTAATTTCCGTTTTGGCTTGAACAACACCAGCTCAAACAGCATTGTGCCTAACTCTTCTTTCACCAGAAGAATCGCCAACCTTAACCTGAATGCTTTTTTGGGTAAAAAGCTGAGCATCGAAACAGTCGTTCAGTATAACATTGAAAACGGCCACAACCGTCCGAAAGTAGGTTATGCAGATTACAACCCTCACTGGGCTACTTACCTGGTTGCAAACACAGTTGATATCAGAAGCCTTTCGCCGGGATACGACGCTGTTACCGGTAAAGAAGTGGAATGGAACCCTGTACCTGCCGCTCCGAACCCATATTTCGTGATCAACAAATTTATCAATGAAGATCAGAAGAACCGTTTCCTGGGTCAAGCCAACATTAAGTATGACATTCTGGACAACCTTTTTATCAAAGGAAGCGTAAGCCGCGATTACTACAACTTCAATTATGAGTTCGTGGTGCCTACTGCGAACGCTTACCAGCCCCTGGGTACTTACGAAGCCAAGAAAGTTACTTCTTCGGAAACCAATGGAATGCTAACCTTGAACTACCAGAAGGATTTTTCAGAAGATTTCAACTTCTCGGCACTGGCAGGTGGCAACATGCAAAAAAGCATTTACGACCAGACTGCATTCAACGGTACAGAATTTACCATCCCAGGCTTTTACAGCTTTACCAACCTGGCTACCTCTGCGGTAGTGCCTACTTATAACAAAAGCGCGATCAACTCATTGTTCGGATCTGCTGATTTGGGTTACAAAGGATTCGCATACCTGACCGTGTCAGGCCGTCAGGACTGGTTCTCAGTACTGAACAGCAAAAGCAACAGCATCTTCTATCCTGCTGTCGGTGGTTCGTTGATCCTGTCGGAAGCATTCAATTTACCAACAGTAGTAAGCTTTGCCAAACTACGCGGTTCATGGGCGCAAGTGGGTGGCGCTAACGTGCTTCCTTACCAGATCTACCAAAGCTATGCAATGGCGGTAGGTGGCCACAACGGACGTCCTGTTCAACAATTGTCTTCGTCAGTTGTACCAAACCCTGATCTGAAACCGCTTACATCTACCACTTATGAAGCGGGTATCGAAGCCAAATTCCTGCAAAACCGATTGGGTCTTGATGTAACGCTTTATAATCGTAAAACGACCAACGACATCGTTCAAAGCAACATCGCCTCGTCTTCGGGTTACACTGCTGCATTGTTGAACGTGGGTGAATTGAGCAACAAGGGTATCGAACTCTTGCTAACCGGCACTGCGATTAAAAACAACAGCTTCATGTGGGATGTGAGCTATAACATGGCCTACAACAAAAGCGAGATCGTGAAGCTGGCCGATAACCTGCCTTCTTTGAGCATTGGGACAGGCGTAGGTGGTGGCTTGATCAACAACGTGGTTGGCGGCACTTATGGTGAGGTTTGGGGTTACAATAAGCTTAAAGATGCCAATGGCAACACTGTATTCAACACAGCCAGCGGTTATGCAGTAAGAGGTAACCTGGAAAGACTGGGCAATGGTACGCCTCCATTGACAATGGGCATCACCAACAATTTCAAATACAAAAACTTCTCTCTGAACATCCTGATCGATGGTAAATTCGGAAGCGTCGTGTATTCGAACATGTACCAGTATGCTTATCGTTTCGGTTTGCCGAAAGAAACATTGCCAGGTCGTGACAACGGTCTGACGGTGACGGGTGTAACGCCGGAAGGTGCTCCGTTCTCGAAAACATGGGAAAAGAAAGACATTGATACTTACTATGACAATGACAAGAACTACACAGGCATTTTCACATTCAACAACGATTTCGTGAAGCTGCGCCAGGTAATCCTGAGCTATAACCTGCCGGTCGGTAAGTTCTCTATTCTCGGTACCAAGTTGCAGTCTGCCTCCCTGTCAATTGTCGGACGTAACCTTGCTTTACTTTACAAAGACAAGAGAAACAAGTACTTCGATCCAGAATCGAGCTACACCAACGGCAACGCACAAGGTCTGGAAGCGTTCGGTGTACCCAGAACCCGCAACATCGGTGTGAACCTGACAGTGAAGTTTTAATCATTCAAAAATTTTGTGACGATGAACAAATTCCTGAAACTATCATATATGGCCGCGATGGCCGCCTTCATCTCCTCCTGCGACAACAATTTCGAGGAAATGAATGTGAACCCAAACGCGTCGACGGAGGTTGTGCCGGGCTTTCTCTTCACCAGAACCCAGCTTTCAACCGTAAGCAACAACTTTACCGGTGCCGCTTACCTGACCATCGGCGGTTCAATGCAGCATTTCGCGACCTACAAAGAGGTACCTGCGGCTGGTGACAAGTATTTCAATTACAGCTATTCAACCGGTAGCTGGGCACTTTTTGGCGGCGATCCTGCTACGGCGGGCGCGGTGATCGATATCGCGCAGGTGATCGAGGCCGTGAAGGTTTCACCCGATGACATTAACAAGCTGTCGGCAGCACGCATCTGGAAGGCCTATCTGTACCATCGCCTGACCGACTTGTACGGTGATATCCCTTATTCGGAAGCAGGTCGCGCGCTTACAGACAAGAACTTCACGCCGAAGTACGATACACAGGCTTCGATTTACGCCGACTTGTTGAAGGAACTTGACGAGTCGATCGCGGCATTCGATGCTGCCAAGGCCACCTTCGCCAACTCCGACCTGATGTACGGCGGCGATATTATCAAATGGAAGAAATTTGGCTATTCGCTCATGCTTCGCCTGGGTATGCGTCTTACAGAAGTAGATCCGGCCATGGCTGAAACCTGGGTCAAAAAAGCGATCGCGGGCGGTGTTATTACTGCCGATGCGGATCTCGCCAAGATCGACTACGTGGATGGTTCTATCACCGCCAGCCGTAACTTCATCTCGGCCGGTTTGATGAGCACCGATTATGTGAATCCAGGAGGCGACAATGTGGAAGGCGGTAAGTTTGCCAAAACGTTGATCGACCATTTGAAAACCTCGAATGATCCCCGTCTGAATGTGATCTCTATCGTGTGGGTACCTTCGGCAGATGGCAAAAGCTTCACAGCCGATACCACTACCGCATTGCAGAAAGGTATGCCTAATGCGGCATTCAACAGCTTGCCAGGCGATTTCAACAGCTATTCAGAGCCCAACCCCGCTACCATCCTGAAATACAGCGCTCCATTGCTGGTATTAACGCCAGCCGAAATGCACTTGCTGCTAGCAGAGGCTAATCTGCGGGGCTGGTACAGCGGTGCTACGGCAGAAGCTTCCTACAACACGGCGGTAACATCCGGCATGAAACAATGGACATTGTTTGGAACAGCTGGCGTGATATCCGATGCAAGAATTGCGGCTTACCTGAAAGCAAACCCATTCAATGCGGCTGGTACGCTGGCCCAGAAAATGGAACAGATCGGCACACAGAAATGGGTTACCCTTTTCCTGGAAGACGAATACGAAATCTTCTCGAACTGGCGTCGTACCGGTTATCCAAAGCTTACTCCGACGAATTATCCGGGTAACCTCACAGGTGGACAGATCCCAACCCGTTTTGTGATCCCCGATTCAGAAGAACAATATAATCAGGTGAATTTTTACGAAGCGCGTACACGCCAGGGCGGTACAAATACGCTGTCGAGTGTAGTTTGGTGGGATAAATAAGCGGTATCATTGAGCCGCCTGTTGATGAAGTAGATAACCGATACGGATTGCTGACCAAAATCGGCAATCCGTATCGGTTTTTACGACCCAAAAAAGTTTTCGCTGTATGAATGAGGAATTTATGCCCGTTTTTTGTCTTACCTATATAATGTTTTCCTAACCCCAAATCCATGATCAAAAAAGTATTAATTGCCGCAGCCCTATTCTGTTCTGTTGGCATCGTGCAGGCACAGAAATATTCTGTCGTCATTAAGGGTGGTCACGTTATCGACCCTAAAAACAACGTCAACAGCATTATGGACGTCGCGTTGAAGGGCGATACGGTGATGCTCGTTGCCAAAAACATCGACGCCAAGGAAGGCGTGCAGGTGGTGAATGCCAAAGGTCTATTCGTAACGCCCGGCCTGATCGACATCCACTCCCACAATTTCTACGGCACCAAAATGGACCAGACTTACAGTAACGGCCCCAATGCCCTCCCTCCCGACGGCTTCACATTCCGCACCGGCGTAACAACCGTAGTCGACGCCGGCTGTGCAGGCTGGAAGTCCTTCCCCGATTTCAAGAAACAAACCATTGATATTTCGAGGACCCGCGTGCTCTCGTTCCTGAACATTGTAGGTGAAGGCATGCGCGGCGGCACTTACGAGCAGAACGTCGAAGATATGGACGCTGCCGCTACCGCCAAAGTCGCGAAGGAATATCCCGAATACATTGTGGGTATCAAACTCGCGCACTTTAATGGCTACAACTGGACGCCCACTGACCGTGCCGTGGAAGCCGGCAAGCTCGCCAACATTCCGGTCATGATCGACTTCGGCGGCAGCCAACCTGTATTGCCCATCGAAGAGCTTTTCACGAAACACCTCCGCCCCGGTGACATTTTCACCCATTGTTTCGGCCAGCTCAGCAGCCGCGAACCGATCGTGGACGTGGCAGCAGGGAAAGTGAAGCCATTTGTGTATGAAGCGCGCAAAAAAGGCATCCTTTTCGATGTAGGCTATGGCGGTATCAGCTTCGCATTCTCGCAGGCGGTACCAGCGGTGAAAACCGGTTTTTACCCCAACACCATCAGCACCGACATTCATACGGGCAGTATGAACAATGCGATGAAAGATATGCTGAATGTAATGTCCAAATTCCTTGCCATGGGTATGGACCTGCCAGCGGTTATCAAAGCCAGCACCTGGGCTCCGGCACAAGCCATTCACCGCGAAGAACTGGGGAACCTCTCCGTAGGTTCGCGTGCGGACGTATCGGTATTACGCGTGCTCGACGGCAAGTTTCAGATGAACGACACCGGTACATTTGGCTTCTTTGATTACACTGGAACCAAAGTGCAGGGCAAGCAAAAACTGGAAGCGGAAGTGACGATCCGTGCGGGTAAAGTGGTGTATGACCTCAATGGTCTGACCAACCCGATCGTCGTTTCGAGAAGATAGTTCTCCCGAAAAACCTCTAAAAGTGTGATGTAATGATGCTGAAATCCCTTCGTGGCTTAATGCTGGCGGTCATGGCCGTTCTTTCGTCCGCTATTTCCCTCATTGCGGCTTATCCGCCAAACGAGATCCGCATCGAGCGCCACAAGGCTGTGCGTATGCGCGACGGTGTGGTGTTGTATGCAGATGTGTACATGCCCGCAACACCCGGTCGCTACCCTACGATCGTGACGCGCACGCCTTACGGCTCGCAGCGCGATGGGGTGCACCAAACCATGATCAAGTTTGCGCAGCACGGTTATGCGGTGGTAGTACAGGATGTGCGCGGTCGCTACGAGAGCGACGGCAAATGGGAACCGTTCCGCGACGAAGCGAAGGATGGCTACGACACCATCGAATGGGCTGCCTCACAGCCATTTTCGAATGGCAAAGTAGCTACGCAGGGAGGAAGCTATCTCGGACACAACCAGTGGCAGGCCGCGAGCCTGAATCCGCCGCACCTCGTGGCCGCATTCCCCTCGCTGGCCTCCACGAATATTTATGCCAACTGGATCACCATGGGTGGCGCATTCCGCCTCAGTTTCAACTACGGTTGGGGCGTGGTGCGCATGCCCAACCGCATTATGTTGCCGCAATATTGGCACACCGAGGCATTCACTCCCGAAGAGCTCAAATATGCCAATATCCTCATGCATTTGCCTTTGCAGGATGGCGACCTTCAAAGTGCGGGAGCAATTGTACCCCATTACCGCGACTGGATCAAGCACGAAAGCTACGACGACTACTGGAAGGGCATCAGCGACGAAGAGCGTTTTGATAAAATCAAAGTCCCGACTTACGTTTCCGGTGGCTGGTTCGACATTTTCGTGATGGGTACCATCAATGGGTATGTCGGTATGAAAAACAAAGGAGCCACACCCGAAGCCCGCAATGGGGCACGGATGATCATCGGTCCGTGGGGCCATGGTCCCTCGCAGAAATTCGGGGATGTGGATTTCACACCTGCCGCGTATGTAGACCAGTTTGAGACCGAGCTGTCGTTTTATGATTACCATTTGAAAGGTGTCAAAAACGCTATCGGAACCGACAAACCGGTGCGTCTTTTTTATATGGGTGTAAACCAATGGCGAGCCGAAACCGACTGGCCTATTCCGGGCACACAGTTTAAAGAGCTGTACCTAGGTGGTGATAATGCCAATTCCGTTCGCGGAAAGGGCACATTGTCATTTGAAAAGCCCTCGAAAACCAACACCGATACTTACCGCTACGACCCGCAAAGCCCGGTGCCTACTACCGGCGGCAACAACTGCTGCGGCACGCCTACCCCCTCCGGTCCGCGCGACCAGCGCCCGCTTGAACAACGTGAGGACGTACTGGTTTACACAAGCAACTTCCTGGATAAAGCCGTAACGATCGCGGGCCCGGTCAAAATGAAGCTCCATGCCGCCACCGACGGCCGCGATACCGACTGGATGGTAAAACTTGTAGATCTATATCCCGACGGTTTTGCCATGCCTGTTTCCGAAGGCATTATCCGCGCCAAGTTCCGCGAGGGGCTCGATAAAGTGAAGCTGCTAACGCCTAACCAGGTTTATGAATACGAAATCGAAATGACAGGAACCGCTAATGTGTTCCAGCCCGGCCACCGCATCCGGGTCGATATTACATCAAGCAACTTTCCGCAATTTGACAGAAACCCCAATACCGGCGAGCCGCTGGGGACGAGCACCAAAACAAGAGTGGCCCAGCAGACGATCCACCACGGCGGTACGAAGCTGAGCCACATTGTGCTGCCTGTTGTCACCGATCTTAGTCAACATTGATATTTTGCCTAATTTTATCCACTCAATTTCAGCTGAACTCTTTTTTCTTATCTCATGAAATTACCGATTCTCTCTTTAACCACGATCCTGACCCTCACCATCGGAGGCCTGCAGACCGTAAAGTCGCAGACCATCCCGAAAGAAGAACTCATTTTCCTGACATCCGAATGGAAAGGCGAACGCTTCCCCGACGGTCGTCCCAAAATCTCCGACGAGCTCGTCCGTCGCGCGAAGGAAATCAACACAGAGGAAGCTTGGGTTGTACTCAAAAATGATGGATACAACTGCCAGTTTGAAGGCAACTGGAAAATTGTGCATGACGACGTCGTAATTGCCGGACGCGCAGTAACGGCGCAGTTCATGCCTTCACGGCCCGATATCGAAAAGAATATTAAAGAACGCGGTACCAAAAACGGCCGCATCGGGAACACCAATTCCTGGCCGATTGATGTGCTCACAAAAGGCGACGTATATGTAGCCGACGGAATGGGCAAGATCGTGGAAGGAACGCTGATTGGCGATAACCTGGCTAATTCTATTTTTGCCAAAACAGGAAACGGTGTTATTTTCGACGCTTCGGCGCGCGACCTGGATGGCTTATCTAAAATACCCGGTTTCAATGCATTTGTACGCGATTTCGACCCGTCCTACCTGAAAGATGAAGTACTTACCGGCCTGAACACTCCCATCCGCATTGGCCGCGCGATTGTCCTTCCCGGCGACCTCGTACTGGCGAAAAAAGAGGGTGTGATCTTCATTCCCGCACATATGGTCGAGAAAGTGGTGCAAACGGCCGAATTCATCGCACTGCGTGACAAATTCGGTATTCAGATGCTGAAAGAAGGCAAATACACCCCCGGCCAGATCGACAGCCAGTGGAGCGATACTTTGAAAACCGACTTTCTGAAATGGCTCGATAAAAACCCGAACGAAATCCCCATGAAGCGTTCGGAATTAGACGAATACATGAAAAAAAGAACCTGGTAAGCGAGTAATCCTGCCAGTTTTTCAACATTTCCTGTTTGGTAACACAGACAGGAATTTTCTTTCGCATTTTTAAAATTGCATTTTAAATACATTTATATGAATATTTACAAGCTCATGTCAGGTGTCGCTGTGGTTTGTCTGCTGGTAGCGCTCTACCTGGCCTTCACCGGCAACCTTCCCTCGGCCGGTCCGTTTTTTATCGCGTTCTTTTTGTCGCTTGCCGTTAGCTTTCGCGGTTATGAAAAACTGAAAGGTTTTACCTATACTACCGTCATTTTCTCAGCAGTAACAACCGCACTGTACTATCCGCAGCATTTCCTGACTGTCGGCGATTTTAAACTGGCCGCGCTCATTACCCCCTTGATCCAGATCATCATGTTCGGGATGGGTACTTCCATGAGCTTCGGGGATTTTGTAGGTGTAGTTAAAATGCCGAAAGGCGTACTTATTGGCGTTGTAAGCCACTTTATCATTATGCCAACCATTGGCTACACGCTCGCAAACCTCAGCGGTTTCCCACCTGAAATCGCGGCAGGTATCATCCTCATCGGCTGCTCACCAAACGGTATGGCATCCAATGTGATCTCCTACCTCGCGAAAGCGAACCTTGCATTGTCGATCACCATTACCGCCATTTCTACCATGCTAGCCCCTATCGTAACACCGATCCTGATGAGCATGCTAGCAGGTGCGTTCGTGAAAATCGATACGCTGCATATGATGTGGGATATTATTAAAATGGTGATCATCCCGATCGGAGCTGGTTTGGTTTTCAATAAACTCTTCAGCGGCAAGGTGAAATGGCTCGATGCCGCTATGCCATTAGTTTCAATGGGCGGGATCGCATTCATTATCGTGATCATCACCGCTGCCGGTCGTGATAGTTTGCTTACCATCGGACCTGCATTGCTTTTATTGGTATTGATCCACAACTTGTCGGGTTACACGCTCGGTTACTGGTCGGGCCGTTTGTTCAAAATGAGCGAGCGCGACTGCCGCACGATTGCTATTGAAGTAGGGATGCAAAATGGAGGTCTGGCTTCCGGTATCGCGAAGGAAATGGGGAAAATGGCTACCGTCGGATTAGCCCCCGCAATTTTTGGCCCATTGATGAATATTACCGGCTCTATCCTCGCGTCGTGGTGGCAAAGCAAGCCAACCGGCGATGAAGAGACTTACGTGGAAACGGGAAGAGCCCATTAAACAAACAAGGCGCAGCTAAACACTGCGCCTTGTTTTTGTTATGTTATCGTGTATTGTAATGAATGTCATGCGCTCAAACTGACATCTCTTACTTCTTCCATCCTCCCTTTAATCTTCTTCCAACAACAACTGCATATAAACCAAATCCAGCCATTGATCGAATTTATAGGCTACTTCTTTGAGATAACCTTTTTCTACAAAACCATATTTTTTATGAAATTCGATGCTCGCGCGGTTCGAAGCGTCAATGCAGCCGATCATCGTGTGCAGGCCCGATTCCTTCGCGCGTTGGATAAGGCTACCAAGCAACTTGCCTCCGACACCCATCCCGCGTGACTTCTCATCAAGATAAATCGAATGCTCCACACTGAATTTGTACCCGATTTTGGGACGGAATATATTGTAGGAACCATAACCGATCACTTCCCCTTCCAGCTCGGCAACGATTACAGGCATACCATCATAGAACATTTGTTCAAACCAGGCCTTTTGTTCTTCCACGGTCCGGGGTTCGTAGTCATATATAGCCGTGGTGTTCAGAATAGCGTGGTTGATAATTTCCAACAGCGAAGGCAGATCCTTAGGGGCGGCACTTCTGATGATCAAATCCATCAAAATAAAGCAGGTCGTTATGTAGGTTTATTATTTAGGGTCAAAAATACCTTATAATTTAAAAATTTTCACGTCCTAACCGCGTTTGACCTTACGTTTTTTTCTAATTCTTTTGAAAATCGTGAATTTCGAATAGCTTTGCTTCAACTTTAGGGGTGTCCCGACATGCGGACTGAGATCATACCCTTTGAACCTGATGCAGCTAGTACTGCCGAAGGGAAAAGCAGGAGTTACCGTGCACGTAGCTCCGTCTATTCTTTTCTTCATAGGTCCATTCCTAAGGTTTTTATTTTCTAAAACTCAATTGGAATGGAAATCACCATCAACGGTAAACCAAGTCAAATCGCCGCCTCTTACACGGTAGGGCAACTTGTGTCCGAGCTTTTTTCGGCTTGCGGGGGCGGGCCTGCCAACAGTATCCCTGGCCAAGCCACTTCCGGCAAAGGCATTGCCGTGGCCATCAATCAATCCGTAGTCCCGAAATCCGACTGGCACACCCGCCAGCTCTCCCCCAACGACCAGATCACCCTCATTACTGCCACGCAAGGCGGCTAGGTAACGCATTGTTCATATTCCCACCATTTAACCAGGAACTTTATGAAAACCGAGAAAACACCCGAAACCATTACCCGTGCCCCCTTTCCCAATTCCAGGAAAATATATGTAAAAGGACAAATCCACGACATTTCCGTGGCTATGCGGGAGATTTCCCTAAGCGACACCCGCATTCACGGAAGCCTGCCCTCAGACCGCCCCCGTCCAGGCCGACTCGGCACAAGCGAACCTAATGAGCCGGTGACAGTTTACGACACCAGCGGCCCCTACACCGATCCAAATATTGATATAGACGTCAAAAAAGGGCTTCCCGCGTTACGTGATAAATGGATACGCGAGCGCGGAGATGTGGAGGAAATGGAAACTATTACATCGGAATATGGCCAAATACGCCTCGCCGACAGCAGGTTGGATCACTTGCGTTTCGCCCACAATACCAAACCGCTTCGTGCAAAAGCAGGCCAGAACGTATCCCAGCTGCATTATGCCAAAAAGGGCATTATCACGCCTGAAATGGAATACATCGCCATCCGCGAAAACCAGCGCATCGACGCGCGTTTGGCTTCCGTGAATGGAAAAGCGGGCGCATTGGCGCAACAGCACGCAGGGCACAGCTTTGGTGCAAATACCCCGAAAAACCACATTACCGCCGAATTTGTGCGGGAAGAAGTTGCATCAGGCCGCGCCGTAATCCCTTCAAATATCAACCACCCAGAAAGTGAGCCGATGATCATCGGACGTAATTTTCTGGTGAAGATCAATGCCAATATCGGCAACTCTGCCGTGTCGTCGAGCATCGAAGAGGAAGTCGAAAAGGCCGTTTGGGCGTGCCGCTGGGGTGCGGATACCATTATGGACCTATCGACAGGCAAGAACATCCACGAAACCCGCGAATGGATCATCCGCAACACACCGGTTCCCATTGGTACCGTGCCTATTTACCAAGCATTGGAAAAAGTGAATGGTAAGGCCGAAGATCTCACCTGGGAGCTTTTCCGCGACACGCTTATCGAACAGGCCGAGCAGGGTGTCGATTACTTCACTATCCACGCTGGCGTGTTGCTGCGCTACATTCCTCTGACGGCTAAACGCATTACCGGTATTGTGTCACGCGGCGGTTCGATCATGGCGAAATGGTGTTTGGCGCATCATAAAGAGAATTTCTTATACACGCATTTCGAGGAGATCTGCGAGATTATGAAGGCCTATGATGTTGCATTCTCGCTCGGCGACGGCCTCCGTCCAGGCAGCATTGCCGATGCCAACGACGCGGCACAGTTCTCAGAACTGGAAACGCTCGGTGAACTGACCAAAATCGCATGGAAGCACGACGTCCAAACCATTATCGAAGGCCCGGGTCACGTGCCGATGCATTTGATCAAGGAGAATATGGAGAAACAGTTGAAGCACTGCCACGAAGCGCCGTTCTACACGCTCGGGCCGCTGACGACTGATATTGCGCCTGGCTATGACCACATTACCTCAGCCATCGGTGCGGCAATGATCGGCTGGTTCGGAACGGCCATGCTCTGCTACGTGACACCGAAGGAGCATTTAGGATTACCCAATAAAAAGGATGTGAAAGACGGGGTAATCACCTACAAAATCGCCGCCCATGCAGCCGACCTCGCCAAAGGCCACCCCGGCGCACAGTATCGGGATAATGCATTGAGCAAAGCCCGCTTCGAATTTCGCTGGGAGGATCAATTCAATCTCGCCCTCGACCCGGACACGGCCCGTGAATTCCACGATGAGACCCTACCTGCCGAGGGTGCTAAGGTGGCGCATTTCTGCTCGATGTGCGGTCCTAATTTTTGCTCGATGAAGATTACGCAGGATGTCCGCGATTATGCTGAAGAGAATGGATTAGCTACGGAAGCGGCACTTAGCGAAGGAATGCAGCAGAAGGCTCGGGAGTTTACGGAGAGGGGAAGTGAAATTTATTTGTGATGAAAGAACTGATTGTTATAACCCATCCCGAAATGCTATCCGGGGAAGCTGTTATGATCAATGACCTCTTCGTCTCCGGGCTTGCACGCTTACACGTACGCAAGCCCGAGGCATCAGAGAACGAGCTACTTGCATTGCTTGAAAACATTGATCCACAGTTCCGCGACCGTATTGCATTGCATCAGCATCACGAATTGACGGGTGCATTTGGTATTACCGGGCTGCATTTTACTGAAAGGAACAGGCTTTTGCAGGATCACGAGACATTGGAAGCATTGAAAAGCAAAGGTTTCACGCTAAGCACTTCTCTGCACGATCCTGCCGACCTGAAAGCACTCTCCACTTGTTTTGATTATGCGTTTGTAGGGCCTGTTTTTCATAGTATTTCAAAGGAAAATTACAAGGCTGCACTTCCTGGAGGTTTCAAATTAGACCGATTGGGCTTTCCTGGTAAAGTGATTGCGCTGGGGGGAATTGATGCACAAAACCTGGAATCCTCAACGAACATGGGCTTTGATGGTGCAGCAGTACTTGGCTGCATCTGGCAAAGTCCAGAAAATGCCCTTAAACAATTCCAGCATCTTGCTTTATTGCAATCATCTGCCATCCCCGGGTTAAAACCCGGGGCATTGGATTTGGCTGCTGCTTCTGAGCGCAGCTCTGGAGAAAATCAATCGAATGCAAAAGCAATCCATTGCCCCCGGTTTCAACCGGGGGATTTCGAAAGTCTGCATAAATCTTCTTTTATCGATAGATTTCATTTTATATCCAATGAAACAGTTGAGATCTCCCATATCGAGAGCATCCGCCTCGCTTTGGAGGCTGGCTGCCGCTGGATACAGCTTCGGGTAAAGAACAAGCCCGAAGTGGAAGTGCTGCCTATCGCCTGGGAAGCCACGCGCCTCTGTGACAGCTATGGTGCCAAACTCATTATCAATGACTTCCCCCGGGTTGCATTGGCCGTACAAGCTTATGGGTTGCATCTGGGCCTTACGGATATGCCGGTACCCGATGCCCGTTCCCTTGTGGGCGAAAAGATGGTGGTTGGCGGTACAGCCAACACATTCGAGGATATGGTGCGCAGGATCAAAGAAGGCGCCGATTATATCGGGCTGGGCCCTTTCCGGTTTACAACGACAAAGCAAAATCTCAGCCCCATTCTTGGATTGCAGGGCTATCGTATTTTGATGCAGCGCATGGCTGAGGCGGGTTATATTACACCGGTCATTGCCATCGGAGGCATTGGAGCGGACGACATTAAACCACTTCGCGAGGCAGGTGTTTACGGTGTCGCCATGTCCTCATCGCTCATCGCCGCACTCAATCCGCAGAAATTTTTTTACCAAATTCAACAAGCATTATGCTGACCATTGCTGATAAAACATTCTCATCGCGCCTTTTCACCGGCACCGGCAAGTTCAGTTCGGCGAAGGTGATGGAGGAAGCCTTGCTTGCTTCCGGCTCCGAACTGGTGACGGTGGCACTGCGGCGCGTGGATATACACCACGCGAGTGACGATATCCTCCGCCATCTTGCGCATACCCACATCAACCTGCTACCCAACACCTCAGGCGTACGCACGGCCAAAGAGGCCGTTTTTGCCGCACAGCTTGCACGGGAAGCACTGGAAACCAACTGGCTTAAACTGGAAATCCACCCTGATCCCAAGTACCTCCTCCCCGATCCTATCGAGACATTGAAAGCGACTGAGGAACTGGCAAAAATGGGCTTTGTGATACTGCCCTATATCCACGCCGATCCGGTATTATGTAAACGGCTGGAAGAAGCCGGTGCAGCGGCGGTTATGCCACTAGGTTCACCCATTGGCAGCAATAAGGGCTTAAAAACCATCGATTTCCTTGAAATTATTATTGAACAAAGCAATATACCCGTGGTAGTCGACGCCGGCATCGGAGCGCCCTCGGACGCGGCAAAAGCGATGGAGATCGGAGCAGATGCAGTGCTGGTGAATACCGCTATCGCAGTCGCCGGTGATCCGGTGGCTATGGCGGAGGCATTCAGGCTGGCAGTTCAGGCGGGGAGAATGGCATTCGAAGCAAGATTAGGATTACAGGGAAATCTGGCAACAGCCAGCAGCCCACTAACCGCATTTCTGGATGAGCTTTAAGGAAGAATTTGCACGATATGAGTGGGATGACGTCAGGGAAAGCATTTATTCCAAGACGGCGGCGGATGTGCAAAGGGCATTAATATCGCCTAAAAGAACGTTGGAAGATTTTAAGGCACTCATTTCTCCGTCCGCTGAGGCGTTTCTGGAACCAATGGCAAAGCTGAGCCACCAGCTCACACAAAAACGTTTTGGCAAAACCATTCAAATGTATGTGCCGTTGTACCTTTCCAACGAGTGCACCAATATCTGCACTTATTGTGGATTCAGTCTGGACAACAAAGTGCGTCGGCGCACTTTGACGGATACCGAAATACTGCAAGAAATGGAAGTGATCAAATCCATGGGTTATGAACATGTGCTCCTCGTAACCGGTGAGGCAAACCAAACGGTACATGTGGCCTATTTCAAAAAAGTATTGGAAATGATCCGCCCTCATTTCGCGCAGGTTTCGATGGAAGTGCAGCCGCTGGATCAGCACGAATACGAAGAACTGATTCCGCTGGGTCTCCATTCTGTCCTGGTTTACCAGGAAACTTACCATCAGGATGACTACCGCAAGCACCACCCCAAAGGCAAAAAAGCCAATTTCAATTACCGCCTCGAAACACCCGACAGACTGGGAAAAGCAGGTATTCACAAAATGGGGCTAGGCGTATTGATCGGTCTGGAAGATTGGCGCACCGACAGCTTTTTCACCGCCTTGCATTTGCATTATCTCGAAAAAAAGTATTGGCAGACACGTTACAGTCTCTCTTTCCCGAGACTGCGACCGTTTTCGGGCGGATTGGAACCGAAAGTCGAGATGAACGACCGCGAACTGGTGCAACTAATCTGTGCTTATAGGATCTTCAACGAGGAAGTGGAACTGTCGCTGTCCACACGCGAATCCGAGAAATTCAGGAACCATTGCATTCAATTGGGTGTAACATCCATCAGCGCCGGTTCTAAAACCAACCCGGGTGGCTACGCTGTCGAACCGGAATCACTGGAACAGTTTGAGATTTCCGACGATAGAAGCCCCGCCGAAATTGCACAGATGATCCGCGGAGCAGGCTATGAGGCCGTTTGGAAGGATTGGGACGCGGGTTTAATTTTGAATGAGTGAATGACTGAATATCTTAGTTATTATTCAGGTATTCACTCATTCACTCATTCAATCATTCAATCATTCAATCATTCAAAACCCCCATGTTCACCCCCATCGAGCGCAAACGATATGCCAGGCAGATTATCATGCCGGAAATGGGCCTTGCAGGCCAGGAAAGGTTGGCGGCGGGCAAAGTTGCAGTTGTGGGCGCGGGCGGTCTTGGCTGCCCGGTGCTGCAATACCTGGTGGCGGCTGGCGTGGGCGAAATCGGGATTATTGACGATGATATTGTCGACCTGACAAACCTACACCGGCAAATACTGTATTCGGCCGATGATATAGGGAAAAATAAGGCCATTACGGCTGTCGAAAAGCTTTCATTGCTCAATCCGTTCGTACGGCTCACAGCTTATCCCGACAGGCTGAATGCTGAAAACGCAGCCGATTTATTGGGCGCTTACGACCTGGTAATCGACGGTTCCGACAACTTTGAAACGCGTTACCTGGTCAATGATTTTTGTGTAGAATTGGGGAAACCATTTGTTTTTGGGTCCATTCTGCGTTTCGAAGGGCAGGTTTCTGTATTTAATTATAATGAAGGCCCAACCTACCGGTGCCTTTTCCCGGACGCAGAAGAAGGCGACAATTGCGCCGAAGCCGGAGTTATGGGCGTGTTACCCGGCATTATCGGGACTTATATGGCCAATGAAGCGATCAAAATCATTGCCGGTATTGGCGAGCCATTGTCAGGGAAGTTATTGGTAATCAACACACTTTCTAATAACCATACCATTTTTCAGTTTTCCCGTTCAGAAGCTGCAATTCCTGCCAGATCTCGTAATGTATCGGCATCGAACAAGCCGGTTGCAGAAGCCATACACGAAATGTCGTACGAGGAATTCGAAGTTTTGCAGGAATCGGTTCCCGACCAGATTTTGCTTGTGGATGTGAGAGAATACAATGAATTTGAAGCTGATAATTTTGGTGGCGAAAACATCCCGTTATCCGAAATCCCGGAAAGTATCTGTAACTTTCCTTCCGGTAAAACGGTTGTTTTTTACTGCAACAGTGGCAAACGCAGCCTGCAAGCCGCCAAATTACTAGCTCAAAGCGGCTACGAAGGTCGAAGTTTCTGGGCGCAGCATTGGTAACCATGCAAATCAAACCAACACCTTTGCTTTCCGGCATCGTCCGGCATTTTTTGGTCATTGAAACCGACCGAAATGCGGTGATGCGCATCTTTTCAGACGGAAATACAGGCGTTGTCTTTAACTATGGCGACCCGCTATCCTACGAGTCCACGATTTCGCAGGGTAATACCCGGCTTCCTGCAAGCTTTCTGTATGGACAACTAGACACCTTCCGTAATGTGCATGCCAGCGGAAAGATTCGGTTGCTGATTGCGGTGCTTCATCCTTTCGGGGCGGCTGCACTATTCAGGGTTCCTGCATCGGAACTGAGAAACCAGATCATTGGCTGCGATGAGCTGTACGTACGCAATGCAGAGCCTCTTGCCGACAAAGTCGCTGTTGCAACCACTGTTTCCGACAAGATTCGGACAGTCGAAACATTTCTGATATCCCAATTGCAAGACAGTACTTCCGGTGGTAAATTGGTCGCTAATACCATTTCCTTCATCCATGCAGAAAATGGTCTGGTCCCTGTTTCCAGGCTCATAGCACTCGCCGGCGTTACAGAAAGACAGCTGCAACGCAAGTTTGAAGAATACATCGGGATTTCACCCAAACGTTACGCGGGCATTACCCGCATGCAATATGCGCTGAAAATGCTGCGTCGTAAACCAGGAGACCTTTCGCTGGCCGGCGTTGCCTGCGAATCGGGCTTTTTCGATCAGGCGCACCTGATCAGGGAGATGAAGAACCTTTCAGGACTGACACCCGGGCAATATCTCAGTCCACAGAATTTACTGGCTGCCAATTTGATACAGATTAGCCGGTAATTTTTCCCCTTGTCGGGTTTGTACAATACAACTTATATTTTGGGAACTAGCTTTGAGTAAAAAACTTGGCTATGGAACCAATCAAAATTGCTACTGCTCAATTTGAAAACAAAAGCGGCGACAAGGACTATAATCTTGCTGTCATCCGCCAGATAGCCGGTGAAGCCGCCCGGGAAGGCGCTCAGGTTATCGCATTCCATGAATGCTCGATCACCGGCTACACTTTTGCCAGGCATTTATCGAAAGAGCAACTGCTTGAAGTAGCAGAACTCATTCCCGACGGGCCCAGCATCCGCACATTACAGGACATCGCTGCTGAGCACAACATCGTCGTGCTGGCCGGACTATTCGAAAAAGATGCGGATGACAAAATGTACAAAGCATATGTATGCGTCGACAAAAACGGCCTGGTTGCCAAATACCGTAAACTGCACCCTTTCATCAATCCGCATCTGACACCGGGCGATCAGTATGTGGTTTTTGATTTGTTTGGCTGGAAATGCGGCATCCTGATCTGCTACGACAACAACATTGTTGAAAACGTAAGGGCCACAAAACTGCTGGGGGCCGACATTGTCTTTATGCCCCACGTAACGATGTGCACGCCTTCCACGCGTCCGGGAGCCGGTTTTGTCGATCCGCAACTTTGGCAAAACCGCGAAGCCGACCCCACCACGCTACGCCAGGAATTCGACGGTCTCAAAGGCAGAGCCTGGCTTATGAAGTGGCTTCCGGCCCGCGCCTACGACAATGCCATTTACGCGATTTTCTCCAATCCGATTGGTATGGACGACGACCAGTTGAAAAACGGCTGCTCTATGATTATCGATCCTTTTGGCGACATCATCGCTGAATGCCGGAAGCTGGATAATGGTTTTACCATTGCCACGCTCACCCCCGAAAAGCTTCAACTTGCCGGAGGCCATCGTTACATTCAGGCCCGTAGGCCGGAACTCTACGGGGAGATTATCGGGCGAAAGCATGTTTCGGAGCAAAAGGTAGTCTGGCTGTAAAACCGTAATTGGTTGCATCAAATTACTGAATTTAGCTAAATTCGTTGCGTTAATTCAACGAATTTAGCTAAATTCGTTGAATAGGTTCAACCAATTACGAAAAAATGGATTTTTCGAGGCTCATTATTTCCCAGATATTAGATAAAATAAATTCCAATAAGGTATTAATTCTTTATGGTGCGCGCCGTGTTGGAAAAACATACTTACTGAGGACAATAGAACAACAATTTGACGGAAAATCACTGTTCCTGAATGCAGAAGACATCGATTCTGCCGCGCTGCTTTCAGATAGACGCGTCGCTTCGTTTCAGCGATGGGTCAGTGATATCGACCTGCTCATTATCGATGAAGCACAGGTAGTGCAGGAAATCGGCAAGTCGCTGAAACTGCTGATCGACTCGTTCCCCAAATTGACTATCCTGGCGAGTGGTTCATCTGCTTTTGAATTGTCTAACAAGACGGGCGAGCCGCTTGTGGGCCGCCAAATTCGATATCAACTCTTTCCAATGGCCCAAATGGAATTGTCAGAGCAGGAGAACTATCTTGAGACTAAACAGCAACTGGAAACGCGTCTTATTTATGGTAGCTATCCCGAAGTTTTAAAACTGGAAACTTCCGACGCCAAGGCAGATTACCTCAAGGAACTTGTCAGTAGCTATTTGCTGAAAGATATTTTGATGTTTGAACAAGTTCGCTATTCGCACAAAATGTTGCAACTGCTTCAACTAGTTGCCTACCAAACCGGTCAGGAAGTGTCATATGACGAACTTGCAAAAACTCTCCAGATTGACAGAAACACCATCGAAAGATATCTGGATCTGTTCTCGAAGATTTTTATCATTATCCGTATGGGAGGATATAGTAAAAACTTGCGCAAGGAAGTTACCAAATCATCCAAATGGTATTTTTTGGACAATGGCATACGCAACGCTTTGATCAACAATTTTCTTCCGATAAACCAGCGTACCGACATTGGCAGCCTGTGGGAGAACTATCTTGTTGCAGAAAGGCTGAAATTCAATTTCTACTCCCGAAAAACACCACTCACCTATTTCTGGCGAACTTACGACCAACAGGAACTGGATTGGCTCGAAGTTGCCAATGAGAAACTAAGTGGCTATGAGTTCAAATGGAAGGACTCAAAAATCAAGTTTCCCAAGGCTTTTCGTGAAGCTTATCCCGACGCCACGACCCACTGGATCAATCAGGACAACTTCATCGATTTTGTCACAGGCCTAATCTGAAAAGGAATTGCAAGCATGCACTTTAAGTAAAATTTAATAATCTATCAATTACGTAGATTAAATAGTTTTGCTATTTTTGTAATCTTAATATTCCAAAATTCTAAAATTGAAGGTAATGCTCGCCAAAGTCCTCTCGCTCAAACTGCCCTCGTCTCCGACCTGGTATATTGTTCCGGCCGCGGCCATTCTTCTGCTTCTTGGCTTGTTGATCACCAATGGTGTCATTGCGATTAATACGGAAGAAGTGACAGGTTTTCTCACAGGCGAGTTCGCGCTGTACGTGTTGGTAGGTTTGGCGGCACAATTGGTGGACGGCGCATTGGGAATGGCGTATGGGGTTACCTCCAACTCATTTTTGCTAAGTCTTGGTGTCACACCGGCAGTAAGCAGTGCCAGCGTGCATTTTGCTGAAATGTTCACAACCGGTGCGTCGGCAATCTCGCATTTCCGTTTCAAGAATATCAATAAAAAACTTTTCAAAAGCCTGCTGATTCCGGGGGTGTTAGGCGCTATAACCGGTGCATATCTGCTTGCAGACGTAATCGATGGCAATTTTATCAAGCCATTTATAGCGTTCTACATGCTGGTACTTGGCGTGATCATCATCCGCAAGGCATTGCAAAAAACCTTCATTAAGAATAAAACAAAACGCATCAGCGTATTGGCGGCGACGGGTGGTTTTCTTGATTCCATTGGCGGAGGCGGCTGGGGGCCAATCGTCACTTCTACCTTGCTCGGACAGGGCCGGGATCCGCGCTATACAATCGGATCAGTGAATGCGGCTGAATTTGCCGTAGCCTTTGCGAGCGGTATCACTTTCATGCTTTTTACGGGTGTCGACAACTGGAAAGTTGTTTTGGGCCTGATCGTCGGCGGCGTAATGGCAGCTCCATTCGGCGCGATGCTGGTAGGTAAGATCAAACGCAAACCACTGATGCTGCTCGTGGGCGTGCTGGTAATCGGGTTGAGCATCCGGACAATCCTGTTGAGCTTTTAATAGTTGATCTACTCGGTTTCCGACGCATTTTGCCTAGTTTTGCACAAAACAGGCACAAGACCATGCTTTCCGATTTCGGTTATATTCTTCTTTTCATCATCGCAGCGTTGATACTGCTCGGCCTGATGCTGACCATTGCGAAGTTCCTGCGCCCGCATAAACCCAATGAAGAGAAATTAGCGACTTACGAATCGGGCGAAGAGCCGCTGGGTAATGCGAACATTCAGTTCAACGTACGGTTTTATGTCGTTGCGTTGATTTTCGTGCTTTTCGAAGTAGAATTGCTCTTTCTTTTTCCGTGGTCGGTAGTATTCGGTAGCAAGGAACTCATCGAGCAGACGAACGGCCAATGGGGCTGGTTCGCTATGGCAGAAATGACCGTATTCATTGGCATTCTCATTTTGGGCCTCGCCTACGCCTGGGCCAAAGGTTACCTCGACTGGGTTTTACCCAAACCACAAATCCCCGAAGTCAAATCACCCGTCCCCGCGGATCTGTACGCGAAGGTAAATGAGCGTTATAAGAAGTAGCCACACCGACAACTCAATACCCTCCAATTACTTGCCATTAACCTGGATATATAACATTCTGATAACCAGAGTTATAATTTATCAAAAGGTAGATTTGTTTTATTGAATTATATTGACAGTTACTAAAAAAATGCCGACTTTACAGGCTTATTACCTATTCTGTCATCATCAACAAAACATTATGGAGGCTTTCGCAAGAAACTTGCGCGCCAAACGGGAAGGCAAAGGATATTCCGTTACTTCTGTGGCATCGTCACTCGGCATCAATGAAGAACAATACAATGAACTGGAAACCGGGCGCACCGATCCGAGCGTCAATACTTTGAAACGACTGTCCGAAATTCTGCACACAACTGTACCCGATCTTATTTCGGATCGCCCCGTTCAGGAGCTTATCAGCCACAAAGCCGCCGGACAGTTTTCCGCTGAATCGCTTAACGACATAGACAAGGATACCTACATTAAAATCCTGGAAAATCAGTTACGTCTGCTGTTAGCCGAAAAAAAGGGGGTGTAACTTAATGCATCCCGGTCCATTTTTTCATGTGCGGCCGGGGAAAGAATACCAGCCCGATCTGCGTATATAACTGATTAACTTTCAATCGCGACAGGTCGTCGACGGTTACGTTATCGCCTTTCCATTTGCGTCGTCCGAGGACGGGCTGGTGGTAAGTTAGCTTCGCGCTCAGGTATACCTTTTCATGGATTTTGGGTAAAAAATTCATTTTGTAATCAACGCCGATACCGCCATGCAGGTTGATATTGGCCGTGTAAAGCTTCACAGCCTGGTACGCCGACGGGTTATTGAGCAATTGCTGCGCCGTAACCGAGTTGTTGCTTTTGATATTCAATCTGTAAAGCATGAAATCGGCACCGAGCGGAATCGTTACGTTCCAACGCGCATTATTCACAAGTTTCGGGCCGCCATCCGTGCCTATACCTAATCCATTCAGATAAGCTTTCCTTACATCACGGTCTGTCGTGTAATTGGTGCTGTTCATGATAACGATCCTGGCTTCCGAGATCCATCTTTCCGATTCTGTACGCCGTGCGAGCACGAGATTTCCCATAAATGAAGTGAATGGCTTGACCTGCAAACGGGAAAGCTGATCGCGTAAAGTCTTATTATTAGGAAGCAAACCAAACTCGGCGTAAACGGCCATGCCGGTTTTGAAGATCCGGACGGTGGAATCGGCCTGGGCGAATGCCTTTCCGATGCAAAAGGCCGAAAACAGAAAACTGATGAGTAATTTGTGTTTCATATAGTTGATGTGTTGTGTTTGTTTTGTAACGTGGCCTGAAACGGTTTCTTGCCAAATATGGTTAGTTTTGCATGGGAAGCGTGTATTATAGAGCAATATCCGTACCAAATTTGAGGCATCCTGAAAAATATTCATGAGTGAACGTAGCAAAACCGGCGACGGTGGCATTATCCTGACCAATGCGGAAGACCTGATGAACTGGGCCCGGCTGTCGTCGCTATGGCCCATGGGCTTCGGCCTGGCTTGTTGTGCCATTGAAATGATGGCGACCTACGCTGCCAATTATGACCTCGAACGCTTCGGGATCATGCCCCGGCCTTCACCCCGGCAGTCTGACGTGATGATCGTGGCCGGGACCGTGACCTTTAAGATGGCCGACAGGATCCGCCGTCTTTACGAACAAATGCCGGAACCGCGCTATGTGATTTCAATGGGCAGTTGCTCTAATTGCGGAGGCCCTTATTGGGAGCATGGCTACCATGTCGTAAAAGGTGTCGACCGAATTATTCCGGTTGACGTATATGTACCTGGTTGCCCGCCAAGACCCGAAGCCCTTATTGGCGGGTTTATGAAATTACAGGAAAAAATTCGTGGCAAACAGGAGGCCGTTCCCGGACTCTTCCTCGAAATGGAAGCCGCAGACCAGAAAGCCGTTTTATCCTAGTTGCTTATGACTTTTCAGGAGATTACCGATATTATTACCAGCCGGTTCCCCGAGTATTCTATCCAGGCCGACACCAAAAACCCGCAACCTGCATTGATTGTCCCTCCGCAGGGAATTGCCACCATTTGCCAGTTTTTACAGCAGGATGAAAGGCTTTATTTCGATTACCTCGCCTGCATTACGGCAATCGATAACGGCGTTGCAGCCGACACAATGGAATTGATTTACAATCTGACATCCATTCCCTATGGCGTCGACATTATTTTGAAAACCATTTTTTCAAGAAATACATCCGAAGGTATATTGCCGGTTGTACCGACTGTCAGCCACATTTGGCGCACGGCCGATTGGCATGAAAGGGAAGCCTTTGACCTCATGGGCATTACCTTCGAAGGGCACCCCGATCTCCGTCGCATTTTGTTGCCGGAGGATTGGGAAGGCCACCCACTCAGGAAAGATTACGATGCGCAGGAAAGATACCACGGCATTTACGTCCGTTATGCGGACGGCAAGGCCGCGGAACCCACCAATGATCCGGATAGGGCTTAGTTACGGTTCATTGCATTCGGTAAATAGGCCTACATATTTGGTAGCATGAAAAAGCCTCATTATTTTTCGTTACTAAATTTAATGATCACCCGCATGCGCTTCATCATACTGACCGCCTTCCTTCTTGGTTCAATGCTTCCGGCATTCGCCGACACCGATTCACTTATCGTCAAAGGCCGGATTAACAATCTCAATGGAAGACTTTATCGCCAGGCTCCGTTTATTACTTTTTCGCGCAATAATGTCCTGCAACCACAGTCCGAACTGACCAAGCAGGCCGATTTACAGCCCGATGGCAGCTTCCGTGTATCGCTGCCGATACTTTTTCCACAAGAAGAGGTCTACCTTGATTATGGCGGCAAAGCATTTACCACATTCCTCGGATCACCCGGGACTGTTGAGATCACCTTCGATGGCGATTCCATTGGCAGGGCCAAAAAGCTGTTCTATTTCGCAGGAGTGAATGCAGATGCCAACAACCAATACCCTTTATATCTGGCCGCGGAAAACCAACGGCTAGCCACTAGCAGAACTTTCGGTACGGATTTTTTCAGATCATTCTGGGAAAAGAGCCCATCGGACGCACGTTTCAGCGCCGAAGGCCGGGGAGAATTAAGGTTAGGGTCAGTCAAAGCCGCGACACAGAACACGGTTGCATCACCGGTCCTGTATCAATGGGCGAAGGCAATTACCGATGAAGAGCAGTTACAGCTTTTATATGAACACGCATTGAGCAACCAATATCAAGTCAGCAGAAGCCTGTTGGACAGCCTGAAACGGCTCGAAAAAGCACCTCTCACCGGACAGCGCGTGATTTGGGCGAACCGCTTTGGTAATTATGCCGACTTGATGGTGGAAGGCAAAAAATTCGATAACCCAAGCCGGACCAACTCCCTGCCAGTAAAACTGATGGCGTCACTGATCCGCGACAATGCAAAAAACCTGTCCGCAGAAGACCGTCACCATCTCGACCAGATCAATGCGAACGGACTTGCTGAAAAAGGTGAACTTGATTTCATGAACAAGCTTTTCGCCCGTAACGAAATGGTACTCAACCTGCTGTTTAACTTCGAGCGCGAAAGTCGCATTTACGGCGATTTGTTTGACAGCACCGCCACGGAGTTCCTCAAAGTGCGCTATCTCGCGAAAAACCTTTACAAATATACCTATCCGCAACAGCTTCAGTTGAACAGCCATATTCAATCCCGGGCGGGTATTCCGCAGTTCAAACAGTCGCTTGACGAAATTGTGAAGCTGGAAGTAAAGGACAGCACCGACATCCGCAAGCTCGTCGAATTCAAAAACGCCAGGACGGAGCCTGTGGAAGCTTTGCCCGGCTACTTCCTTACTGCTTCGAACGACCGGGGTAATACTTGGTTCAATGGTGTTTTGGACGGTTTGAAAGGGAAAACCGTATATATCGCAAAATGGAACATCGAAGACGCGAAAAGCCGTGAAGAGCTGGATTTCCTTCCCGCATTGCAGGCGCGGTTGCCCGAAGACATCGTCTTTTTGTTTCTGCATCTTTCAACTGACGATTATACCGTTCCGGACGCGTTGCTGAGGCAATATATCGTGAGACATAGGTTGAAAGGTATTCATATGTCCGTCAATGAGAACCAGGCGATGGACTTGCTGTTCCGGCTTAACCCGCTGGACCTGGCCACATTCTCCATCGTCCGGCCTAATGGCAAGTTCGCGGCGAAAAATGCTACTTCACCAAGGGAAACGGAAAAAACAGCCCAGGCACTCATCGAGGCTAGCCGACAGTGAACTCTGTTGAGCATAGCATACCTGGCGTGGGCGCCTGTGCGTTAAGAGACAGTTGATTTGGATTCCTGGTAAACCCATGTGTAGATACTTACTGTTGTTTCTGATGCTTTCCTTTGCTGCTTCGGCCCAAAACCCCGACAGCCTGGAAACCCACAGCCGCGATAGTATACGCTACACCAATCTCAAAGCCCGGATGTCCAAAACCAAGTTTTCACGGGCAGTGTACCGGCTGTTGTTCAGGGACGTATACAACCAGGGAAAGGTTACGGAGGTAAAAGAAATCGAAACTAACCCCTTTACACCCTACGAGGGAATGGTGATCCGGAAAATCTACGTCCGGCAGCTGAATATCCTTGGCGAATCGGTTTACGACACCACCCGAAAGGGAAACCAGTTGGAAAGGTTTTTAAGTAAAAGTGTGCATACCAACACCCGGGAGGGCATTATCCGGCGCTCATTTCTACTCTTTTCGGAAGGTGACGACATTCAGGCGCATGTTTTGAAGGATACCGAACGTCTGCTGCGTTCTAACAGGATGTTCGTCGATGCGCGTATCGTTGTTATCCCCAGAAAAGATGTAACCTGGATGGCCGATGTGATGGTGCTGATCCAGGATGCATGGTCGCTCAATTTCTCCGGAGGGTTCAGTTCCCTTAACAAATTCAGGGTCGGACTGGAAAACATCAATGTCCGGGGAACCACCCATTCGCAGCGAACGGCCATCCGCTGGGATTCGAAAGACTCCGTCCGGAAATTTCAGTTTCGGGCCATTTACACCGTTCCGTATATCGGCAAAACCTTTATCACGGCACAAGCCAGTCTGATTTTCGAGCGCGAGCTGAGAGAACAGTCCGTCCGCTTTTACAGGCGATTCATAACGACAGAGACAAAATATGCGGGTGCATTTGAAATCGGGCATTACAACACTATGCAAAACAGGCGTGTGGTAGAAACCAAAGACTCGTTGGCTCTGCTACTAACCGACTACAAGTACTACGATTTCTGGATTGGGCGCTCTTTCAAATTCCCGTTTACCAATACCAAGCTGGCCCAAAACTCCCGGATCGTCACTGCATTCAGGCATAATAAATACAATTATGACAAGCGACCGGATGTTGCAGCTGATCTTAACAAGAACTACTGGAACCGTACGGCGACGCTCGTCAGCCTGGGTTTCTCCAACCGGAACTATAAACGGGACGTTTTGATCTATGGCTTTGGCCGTACGGAGGACGTACCGGTCGGTAGCCTTTTTGCACTTACGATCGGGAGGGAAAATACTGAATTTGGCGCACGCGGTTACGGGGGCATTCAGTTTGCGACAGGCAAGTACCTTCCTCATAACCTCGGATATATGTATGGTCTGGCTAATCTCGGTTCCTATTCAAAAAATGGAAAGGCACAACAGGGCGTGATCAATGGAGAGATCAACTACATCAGCAATCTGATCCCCTTCCGCCACAGCTTCTTCCGCCAGTTCGTCAATATCAGGTTTGCCAAAGGTATCAACCGGGACCCACTCGATTATCTCAACATCAGCGGCGACCGTGGGATACGAGGTATTAATAATGATAGATTGATCGGAACAAAGAAGCTTACCGTCGGCACTGAAACTGTTTTCTTCTCTGACAAAAGCCTTTTAGGTTTCCGGATCGCCTATTTTGTTTTTGCGGATTTAGGGCTGGTCAATGGCGTACCGCGTCTCTGGAAAAGCCCGCTATACCAGGGCTATGGGCTCGGATTACGTTTAAGAAATGAAAATCTGACATTCAATACGCTCCAATTGCGCTTCGGTTACTACCTCAATATCCCTGAACTTTCATCCCCTACCCGTTTTGCCACTTCCGGCAATGTTCCCCTGCGCCTGCGCGACTTTGATATTTCCGCCCCAGCCATTGCCCCTTTCCAATAACTCGAAAACCAACCTTTCAAGGAGCTGGTTTTCAATACGTTAACCATAGTCTTTTAAAAATTTATACTTATTTCAACCATCAATCCCTCCATTTTCCGATATGAGGATTAACTTTGTGGAATTTTTGGACGTACCCCTGCTCAAAATCGTCAGGCAACTGCCAAAAGTTGTTTAAGTATTTCCTTCATTTCTACAAATTACCATTCACTGTGCCCAAAAATACGAGTATCAAATCCGTTCTGATTATCGGTTCAGGTCCCATCGTTATCGGTCAGGCGTGCGAGTTTGACTATTCCGGCTCTCAGGCAGCCCGTTCACTACGCGAAGAGGGGATTGAGGTAGTTCTGATCAACTCCAATCCTGCAACAATCATGACTGATCCTATCAGTGCAGATCATGTGTACCTGTTGCCGCTGGAAAAGAAGTACATCGCTGAAATTCTGGAAAAACACAAGGAGATGGGCAGGCCCATCGACGCGGTACTCCCCACGATGGGAGGCCAAACGGCGCTGAACCTGGCAATTGATTGCGACAAGGCAGGTATCTGGAAAAAGTATAATGTCGAGATCATCGGGGTGGATATCAAAGCGATCGAAACCACCGAAGATCGGGAGAAATTCCGTCTGAAAATGCTCGAACTAGGCGTTAATGTGTGTAAGGGCCGCACAGCCCGCTCTTTCCTCGAAGGAAAAGAGATCGCACAGGAAATCGGCTTCCCATTGGTAATTCGTCCTTCATTTACCCTTGGTGGTACCGGAGGTGGATTTGTGGAAAAAGAAGAAGATTTTGACAAAGCGCTTAACTATGGCTTGCACGCGTCGCCTGTACACGAGGTACTCGTTGAGCAAAGCGTAATGGGCTGGAAAGAATACGAGCTCGAATTGCTCCGCGACAGCAAAGGCAACTTCATCATCATTTGTTCGATCGAGAACTTTGACCCGATGGGTGTGCACACCGGCGACAGTATCACAGTTGCGCCAGCGATGACACTCCCTGATACATTGTACCAGCAAATGCGCGACCTTTCTATCAAAATGATGGACGGGATCGGCAAGTTTGCGGGCGGATGTAACGTACAATTCTCGGTGAACCCAGCAGATGACAAGATCATCGCAATCGAGATCAACCCACGGGTTTCTCGCTCATCTGCATTAGCATCGAAAGCAACTGGTTACCCTATCGCGAAAATTGCTGCAAAAATGGCGATCGGTTATGATCTCGACGAGCTCATTAACCCGATCACGGGCAGCACATCGGCGTTCTTCGAACCGTCGATCGACTATGTGATCGTCAAAGTTCCTCGTTGGAACTTTGATAAATTCAAAGGCGCCGACCGCTCTTTGGGCCTCCAAATGAAATCCGTTGGTGAAGCAATGGGTATCGGACGTAATTTCCAGGAAGCATTGCAAAAAGCATGTCAATCGCTGGAAATCCGCAGAAATGGTCTCGGTGCCGACGGTCGCGAACTACGTGACCAGGAGGCTATCAAATACAGCCTGCAACATCCTAGCTGGGACCGCCTGTTCCATATTTACGACGCATTCAAGATCGGTCTATCGTTCAAAACGATCCAGAACCTGACTAAAATAGATGCCTGGTTCCTCCGTCAGATCGAAGAGCTGATCGAGCTGGAACACGAAATTGAAAAATATGACCTCGAAGACTTGCCGAAAGATTTGCTTTTGACGGCAAAACAAAAAGGTTATGCTGACCGTCAGATCGCACATTTGATCAATACCAAAGAAAGTAAGGTATACGATCGCCGGAAAGAACTGGGTATTAAGCGTGTGTACAAATGCGTCGACACTTGTGCGGCGGAATTCGAAGCCAAAACACCTTACTACTACTCTACTTTCAATACATCGCAGGAATTCCCCGACAACGAGTCGATCGTAAGCGACCGCAAGAAGGTTGTCGTACTGGGCTCGGGCCCTAACCGGATCGGCCAGGGTATCGAATTCGACTACTCTTGTGTGCACGGTGTATTGGCGGCAAAAGAGGCTGGATACGAAACAATTATGATTAACTGTAATCCTGAAACTGTTTCTACCGACCCTGATATTGCAGACAAACTGTACTTCGAGCCCGTTTTCTGGGAGCACGTTTTCGACATTATCGAGCACGAAAAACCCGAAGGTGTGATCGTTCAGCTCGGAGGTCAGACGGCATTGAAAATGGCCGAGAAACTGGAAAAATACGGTGTAAAAATCATCGGTACCGACTTCCACTCGCTCGACTGGGCTGAGGACCGCGGACGCTTTTCATCATTGCTCGAAGAACTTGGTATTCCTTACCCGAAATTCGGGACTGTAAGAACTTCCGATGCAGCGGTAGAACTGTCGCGCACGCTGGGCTTCCCGCTGCTGGTTCGTCCAAGCTACGTTTTGGGTGGCCAGAGCATGAAGATTGTGATCAACGAAAAGGAAATGGAACAGCACGTGGTGAAAATCCTGCAAGACATTCCTGATAACAACATTCTTCTCGACCACTTCCTCGAAGGCGCACTGGAAGCCGAAGCGGATGCGATTTGCGACGGCGAAGACGCTTACATTATCGGTGTCATGGAGCATATCGAGCCGGCGGGAATCCACTCGGGTGACTCGCACGCCGCATTGCCGCCATTCGATCTGACAGCCGACGAGATTCGTCAAATCGAAGAGCATACCCGCAAAATCGCGCTGGCGATGAATGTAAAAGGGCTTATCAACGTGCAGTTCGCGATAAAAGACGGTGTGGTGTACGTGATCGAGGCTAACCCACGTGCTTCCCGTACCGTTCCGTTCATTTGCAAGGCTTACAAAGAGCCGTATGTGAATTACGCTACGAAACTGATGCTGGGCGACAAGAAAGTAAAGGATTTCAACTTCAATCCGCAGAAAGACGGCTGGGCGATCAAAATTCCTGTGTTCTCGTTCAACAAATTCCCGAATGTAAACAAGGAACTCGGCCCCGAAATGAAATCGACCGGTGAAGCTATTTACTTCATTAAGGATCTTCAGGATGAATTCTTCCAAAAGATCTACGGCGAGAGAAACCTTTATCTAAGCCGGTAGGATTAGCATATAAAACAGAACGAGCCCGGAGATAATCCGGGCTCGTTCTGTTTTATAGCAATCAATTTTTTTATTTTACTTCCTCATAATCAACATAATCACCGCCTTTGAACCGGGAGGAATCATTGGCATTTGGAGGTGTTGTATCCACCCGCATTCCACCCGGCTTGGTACGGGCTTTCTCCTGTTGTTGCTGTGCACGATATGCTCTTTCCTGCTGCTTGACTAACTGCCTGCCCACCAGCAGGTGAAAAAGAAATCGCCGAAAAAACGGCACAAATGCAATCAGGAGCAGGAGTATGAAGAATATATTAAATAACAGTTTCATCTTAACAATGTTTTTTACCTCTATCAATAACGTAAACCTAACATAATTAGCACACGAAGATAAGTAAAACCGCATGAAAGACGAAACCGGAAATTGAGCGGCACTATCGGTTTACCGGCGGTTCCCTACGCCAGATCTACCGCTTTGCTATTTTCCACCACCCGCTCGTAATAAGCCTCATAATGTGGTAAAATCCTTGCTACCTCGAAATCCTTTGCCCTTGCCAATGCGTTCGCTTTGAAAGTGGGTAGATTAGCATCGTCGAGTATATACGCGGCATGTTTCACCATATCTTCAACATCGCCTACATCACTCAGGAATCCTGTAACGCCATGCACGTTCAGTTCGGGCAGTCCGCCTGCATTGGAAGTAATAATAGGCACTTCACAAGCCAATGCTTCCAAAGCGGCCAATCCAAAGCTTTCCGTTTCTGAGGGCATCAGGAAGAGGTCGGCGACGGAAAGCACTTCTTCAATGGCGTCGAGCTTGCCAAGGAAACGCACGTCCGAAAGCATATCCAAATCCTTGCACAGGCGCTCGATCCTCAAACGTTCGGGGCCGTCGCCTACGAGGAGTAATTTAGTTGGTAAGAGCCTGCGCAGTTTGTCGAAAATCATGATCACATCGTCGATCCTTTTAACCTTTCGGAAATTGGAAGTATGGACGATCAATTTCTCATCATTCGGGCAAATAGCCAGCTTAAAGTGATCTTTTTTCTGGCGATTGAAACGTTCAAGATCGATGAAGTTAGGAATCACTTCAATCTCTTTGGTGATCTTGAAATGGTCGTAAGTATCTCTCTTCAATGATTCCGAAACGGTGGTAACGCCGTCCGACTGGTTGATACTGAATGTGACTACCGGCTCGTAGGAAGGATCCTTGCCCACCAGCGTGATGTCCGTACCATGCAAAGTCGTGATTACCGGTATGTGAATGCCCTGAGCCGCGAGGATCTGCTTTGCGAGATACGCAGATGATGCGTGCGGGATTGCATAATGCACGTGTAGTAAATCAAGGCCTGCATTAGCTACCACATGGACCATTTCGCTCGATAACGCAGACTCGTAAGGCGGGTACTGGAACAATGGATAGGCAGGTATATTTACTTCATGATAATAAAGGTTTTCATTAAAAAAATCCAACCGTTGGGGTTGGGAATAGGTAATGAAATGAACCTGGTGGCCCGCCTTCGCAAGCGCCTTTCCAAGTTCGGTAGCTACCACACCACTTCCTCCGAAGGTAGGATAGCATACGATACCAATTTTCATAATAGGTCAGCAAATGGTTGAATGTCCGGTACGAACAACCGCCCGGACGGCGGCTTTCAATACCTAACAACAAATGCGTGTTTTTTATCCCACAAATGGATAAAGAAGTTCAGAATTGTCGTTAATGGGATAAAATGAATAATTTTATTGCCTAAACCTTCTATTTCCAGCGTCAAACTTCATGAATGTGTCGGCCAGACCCAAGATTACAACATGGGATTATGTAACCGGTAGTGCGCGGCTTGTGCGCATGACCAACCTTGTCATTGTGGCCCTGACTCAGTATCTCACACGAATCCTGCTCATCGGTCCGCGTCACGAATGGAAAGCGATCATCGCCGACTTCGATATGTTTGTGCTATCATTGTCAACAGTGTGCATCGCGGCGGCCGGTTACATTATCAACGATTATTTCGACATCAAGATCGACATTGTCAATAAACCTGAGCGCGTTGTGGTGGGCCGTTACCTGAAACGCCGCTGGGCAATGGGTGCACACCAGGTCCTAAATGTGTTCGGAGCGGCACTAGGCCTTATCGTCAGTCCTTACATCTTCATTATCAATGTGTTTTCAATCACACTGCTCTGGTTTTACTCCGAACGTTATAAGCGGCTGCCTTTCATCGGCAACTTCATTGTGTCGCTGCTTACCGGCCTCACATTGCTGATACTCACTGTGCATTATCCTGCCAACCGGCATTTGGTATTCATTTATGCGGTTTTTTCATTCTTCATTTCCCTCATCCGCGAGGTGGTGAAAGACATGGAAGATATCCGCGGGGACGAAGCCCACGGCTGCCGCACCTTACCAATCATCTGGGGAATCCGCCGGACCAAAACGTTTTTATACTCAGTTATTGTCACGTTTGTTTTTACTCTCTTCATTATGGCGCGCGCACTGCAAAACGACTTGCTTACGCTCCTTTTCCTGTTGCTGCTGATACCGATTGGCCTGCTTCTCCTGCGGCTTTACCAGGCCGACACCCGCCGCGATTTCAGGCAGATCAGCAGTCTCTGTAAATTGATTATGCTAATGGGACTGATTACGATGATTTGGACTTAAAACGCGGAATTAACAGAGGCACAGCCTAATTAACCGTTCGAAAAGTTATATTTGATTACCCCAAAACTAAATCGATGTTACGAATATGAAAAAGCTGCTTTTATGGAGCATCACCTGCATAATGATGCTCGGTCTGAGGGTTAACGCCCAAGAATGCGCCGGTTTTGCCTTTAAAGAAGGGGCTGGTTTTGAAATGAACAACTTCGACGGCAAGGGCAAGCCAACCGGTAAGCTAACTTACAAAATCGCCAAAGTGTCAAAAGAAGGCAGCAATACGGTGGTGACGATCGATATGGAATCCTTCAACAACAAAGGAAAATCCGAGTTGAAAAACACTTACCAAATGAAATGCGATGGGAACGTGCTCACCCTCGACGCGTCCTCACTGATTAATGAGGAACAAATGAAATCATTCCGGAACATGGAAATGAAATTCACATATGACAATATCGAAATTCCTTCCAGGCTGAATGTGGGCGACAAATTGAAAGATGCATCGGTGAAAGGCGAAGGCAAATCCGGCCCTATGGGTGTAACCTTCAATATGTTTATCAAAAACCGGACAGTTGCTGGCCAGGAAAAACTAACCATTCCCGCCGGGAGCTATGATGTGTACAAGATCAGTTCTGACCTGAATATGGAAATGGTGATGGGCTTTCCGGTCAAAATGGAAATGCAAAGTGTTTCTTACCGCGCCCCTGGCATCATTTGGGACCTGAAAACAGAGACTTACCGGAAAGGCAAACTCATGGCATATAGTGAGCTGGCCAAAATTTATTGATTTCTCGAAGTCCTGATATTAATATTTAAGCAAGAACGGCTTCCGGTTCGTCGGCAAGCCGTTCTTTTTCTAGCTTTGTTCGGGTATCTTCTCGACGATGCTCCTTATCTATCATAAATCAACTGCGCTTAATAATGAAAAGAATTGCCATTTTTGCCTCCGGCTCGGGGACCAATGCGGAAAACATTTGCGAATACTTTGCCGATCGCAACGATGTGGATGTTTCGCTGATATTCACCAATAATCCCATGGCCGGAGTAATCAAAAGGGCGCTCAAATTGCAGATACCAGTCGTCTTCTTCGACAAAAAAACCTTTTACCATACCGGCAAGATTCCTCAGATCCTGCAAAACGAAGGCATTGACCTGGTGGTCCTGGCGGGTTTCATGATGCTGGTACCGCCAATGCTGGTCGAAGTATTTCCTACCAAAATGATCAACATCCACCCGGCATTGCTACCCAAGTATGGAGGAAAAGGCATGTACGGGCATTTTGTTCATGAGGCCGTTGTGAATGCACGCGAAACACAGTCAGGCATTACAATCCATTATGTGAATGAGCATTACGACGAAGGCGACATCATTTTCCAGGCCACTTGTAATATAAATCCTGCCGACACACCGGAAGATGTGGCACGGAAGGTCCATAGGCTGGAATACGAGCATTATCCGCGCGTAATCGATGAAATCCTTATGCGACGGTAGCTTATGCTGTTTTTCTCCCTGGCTGTTATTTTCACCGTATTACTTTACCTGATCATGCGCGCCTACCCGCGTTACCAGGTAAACTCTTTTGATGCAGTTGTTTTTAATTATTATTCGTGCGTTATCACAGGGCTTGTTTTAACGCCCGAACTGACCGTTTTCCGGCATGTACAATGGTCTTCCGAAGGAACCATTCTCACCATGGCACTCGGCGCAATGTTCGTAACGGCATTCATGCTCATCGGACTTACTGCCCAAAAGGTGAGCGTCACCGCGACGTCGCTGGCAGGAAATATGTCGCTGGTGATACCGGTGCTGTTCGGATTATTTGTTTTCAGGAATAACAATAAAGACTTTACCGCGCTCAATTACCTGGGACTTGCACTAGCATTGGTAGCGCTGGCATTAGGTGCGATTCAGCGTTCACCAAAAGAGGCAAATGCCGCTAAGACCACAGATAGTGCGCAAATCGCGGGTCAATCTTTGTGGATTTTCCCGGTTCTCACATTCTTCGCATCGGGCACGAACAATACCTTAATCAATTATCTTTCCTCCACGTACTACCCTTCCGGCCAAATCACCGTTTTCATGATCATCGCCTGTTTCGGAGCTGTATTAATCGGCAGTTCGATACTGATTTACAGGATTATAGTACAGGGCCATAAGCTAAAAATCAGAAGCGTACTAGGCGGGCTATTGCTGGGTGTACCAAACTTCCTGTCGCTGTACTTCTTGCTGCTTGCATTAGCGGCGTTCGGCAACAGCGCGGCCTATGTGTTCCCTATTTACAATATCCTTACAATGCTGGTTTCGGCCTTTGCGGCCTGGATTTTGTATAAAGAGCGGCTAAATACCCTGAATAAATGGGGTCTAGTGCTAGCGGTCGTGGCAATTATATTGATTTCCTATCAAGAATTGAACTTGTGATCCTTTGAGGCTGGTTACAATATTATGACTGACACTGCCATCCTGCATATCCCAGAAAGCGAGAAACCGCTCAACAAAAAACAAAAGGAGTTCAACCTACTTTCGGAAACTATTGAGGCGCTCGACCGCCAGATCGCTGAACTGCAAGAGGCCTATGAGGAAATGGCGCGACGAATGCCTACCGAGCTCGATCCGCTCATCCGCGAATACCAGGGTTACCGGGCCGACATTGTCAACCTCTGGGACCGCGCTTACGAGGCTGAGCATTTCAGGAAGGCCTATCAAACAAAACTCGCCTATCTGATTACCGAAAATGCCTATGATCTTATCAAAAATCATGATCTAACGGATCTCAAACCGGTTTTCAACAAATACAGTTCTGTTAATATCGATGTGCTGCTGGAAGAAGAGCAGGCCGCGGAAACGACACGGATCAAAGACCCTACATTTCTGTTGGAAATCGTGAATGAAACGGAGCCGGAAAAAGCATTTCATGAACTTTCCGCGTCTGAACAGCACCGCATCAAAGCCGAAAGACGAGAACAGCGCATGGACGAACGTATAAGGGAAACGCAACAGGCAAAAACGACCAAATCCGTGCGTAGCGTGTATATGGAACTCGTAAAAACCTTCCATCCCGACCGCGAAGCAGACGAAGCTGAAAAGCTGCGCAAAACAGAAACCATGCAGCGCATTATCAGGGCTTACCAGGACAATAATCTTCTGGACTTGCTGAAACTGCAAATGGAGTTGCAGCAAATCGACAGCGCGAGTCTTGAAAATCTCAATAAAAATCAGTTAAGCTATTATAACAAAATCCTTCGTCAGCAGATTGAAGAACTGGGTTCACAAAAGGAAACATTGCAAAAACGCATTTCCGATGTTTGCGGATTGCCCTACCAGCATGCCAATTCACTGGTCACGGTCATTGCGCAGTTTAATGCAAACATTAATGAAATGAAAGTCGAGATTAAGAACATCAAAAATCTATTCAGACATTGGCTGGTACCGTCACAGCTCAAAGCCTATCTGAAACCCTTTCAGATTCCGAACCAGCCGGAAGATACCGAATAAACGGGTAGCGTTATTTTTGCGGGAAACGTATACAATACGTAGAGGTTTTTCCACGAAATTCATCAGCTATCAAATATGAATATATAAATACGGAAGCCCATGCGCCTAGCGCAAAGCCCGTTAAAGGATATGGCGCATTGGATGCTCTATTGGCACATAATTTATGATTATATGCCGCAACGCACCCAAACTCATATTCAAATGAAAAATTGTATTTTTTTACTGCTCGCAATGGTCATAAGTGGCTCGTGGGCACAAGCACAGGAAAACGTTTCCATCGGGCCGGTCGTCGGAGTATCGATTGCCAACTTTCGGGGCGATATTTCGGACACGGACTGGAAACCCGGATTGACTATCGGTGGTTTTTATAATTATAGTTCTAAATCGGGCTTTGGTTTTAGCGGGCAATTGCTTTTCACACAACTTGGTGCTCAAATCAATAATAAAACCAATGAAATCAATCTGAATTACATCCAGGCACCGCTTTTAGCAACGTTTTATTTTGGACGCTATGGTAGTCCGCTGCGCCCTAAAATTTTTCTCGGCCCCAACCTCAACTTTCTGGTTGGTGCGCGCGACAAGAACGGAAACAATATCAACGGCGATTCAAATAACCGCGTTTATAGCCCGTTCGACCTCGGCCTGACTTTCGGTGCGGGACTCAATTATGAACTAACGCATAAGATCTGGCTGAATTTCGATGCCCGATATGGCTTGGGCTTGCTCGATGTAACACGACTTGACAATTCCAACATTAAAAATAATAATTGGGGTATCAATGTCGGGCTGAGCTTCCCGCTTGGTACTTATGATAAAGATACCGGAAGATTACGTACGCGCTGACACATTATGGTTCGCGACTAGAAGGGCATCCAATTTTGAATGCCCTTCTTTATTTTTAGATTCCGGAAGATTTAAATGCATGCGGTCTATGCTTCAAAAGGATTTGTTAAAAGTTGCCAAATGGGGCTTTGCGGCGGCCATATTGATCTGGATGATGGGATGGCTAATGCTTATTCCGGAAAATTTCTCGGCCCAGGTCGCCGCCATTGCCGCCGAAACGGTCAAAAGCGGGCGGTTGATCGAGCAAACTGACATATCGGTGCCGATCATTTCCCTTTCGGTTGCGGCAATGCGGTTATTCGGGATTAACCAGCTCTCGCTGCACATTCCGGGTTTTGCCGCAATCCTTTTCACCTTATTTTGTACGTATCGGCTCGCCAAGAGTTACGCTGGCAGTGAATCTGCTATACTTTCGATATTAATCCTGGCTACCGCACAAGCGACTTTCCTGGTCAACAACGAGCTCGGCGATGCCAGTTATTTGGCAGCTTGCTTCATTTTCATGTTGTGGCAAATCAATGCTTATCTGGAAAGCAACAAAGTCATTCATCTGCTTCTTGCATTGTCGGGCGTAGTGGGGTTGATATTCGTCAAGAATACCTTTCCAAATAGCCCTGATCAATGGCCCACGGACCCGTTGCTAACGCTGCTGATTACCTTTTCTCCATGGACGATCTTTCTGATCCTGGCTCTCATAGAACTCGTTCAGCGACTCATTTTTCCCGAACGCGACCAAACCGAGAAATACGAACTGACTTGCCTCATCGCGATCGTCATGCCCTTTATTTTCACCTATCTCAACCCCTTCCGGGCTACATTCGACGTCTATATGGCATATCCGGTGGCAGCTGTGATTACTTCGGCCTATGTGATCCGCCGCCTCGAAAGCGACCCGGGGTCCTTTTCCGGCTTACTCGCGTATGTACACGGTGTGGCCGCCTACGGAGTGCTGGCATTACTGTTTTGCCTGGTCTGGTTCACATTTCCAGCCGACAATTATTATGGATTAATCCATTTTATGGCGCTTCTGAGTGTGCTTACATGGCTAATTTTCTTTTCGCATATCCGTAACAAGCTGATCGTCGGATGTGTCGTATTCGCGATAGGTGCCAATGTCGTATTGACAACCTATTTTTACCCCAATATTTACGAATACCAGGCGGCCGCGAAACTGGGTATCATTGCCAGGTCTAATGGAGTAAAACCCGACAGGCTGTTCAGTTATCAGGCCGGTACCCCTTACAGCCTTCGCTTTTACTCGGGGGTGCAAGTTACCGAAGTAGATGACTTCGGAAGCCTTGTCGGCATGAAGAACTGCCTTGTTTACACACACCAAAGCCTTTTAGGAGAATTCAGGGCAATACGTCCCGATCTAAAAATCCTGGGTAGCTCCGAGGAATACCCACGCCGGATCCTCGATTTTCGTTTTCTGGATCCTGCTACGAGGGCTTCCTTTACCACTTCCAAAGTTTTGATCAAGCTATAAACAGCTACTGATAAATATTTTATAAATAAGCGCGCTCATTTACTTTGAATTTCAAAGTACTTTCTTATTTTTACACTATCAGTTAAATCACTATTCATTAATCCTATGGAAAATATCAGAACGGGATTGTCGGCGTGGACTGTCGCTGCTATCGCAGTGCTTACACCATTATTTCTAACGCTACTTGCCATTTGGGCATGGAAACCGGGCGCAGGTGTTCTAGCCTTTTTGCTCTTACTTGGCGGAGCAGGCCTTGTGTACGAATTATTTACAAAAAAAGGGCTGGTTACCAGGGCTTACGGATTCGGAGTTTTTACGGCGGTTGCTGCAGCGGCGGTTCTGATGTGGATGAATATTGCTGTTGGCGGTATTCTAGGCGATAATCCGGCAAACATGATGTATTTCGGTGTCTTGCTGGTTGGATTAACCGGCGCTCTTATTGCCCGCTTGGAACCACATGGTATGTCGCACGCATTATTCGCGGCCGCATTTGCCATTATGCTGGTCCCGGCGATTGCATTGGTTATCGGAACACCCGCATTTGCCAATGGTGTAATGGCTGTTTTTGGCCTCCATGCTTTTTTTGCAATCTTATTTGTTGGCTCCGCATTGCTTTTCCGGCAGGCAGCACGGGATAGATAAAACCAACTTACATAATACGTTCAAGGGGATTAGCCGTACCTTTGTAGTCCTTTTAAGAAATGCATTATGACTTTTGAAGATTTAAATCTCACCAAACCGCTTTTGAAAGCGCTTTCGGAAGCGGGATATACGACGCCAACTACCATCCAGCACAAGGTTTTTTCGGTAATGATGTCCGGAAAGGATGTTTGCGGCATTGCCCAAACCGGCACCGGAAAGACGTTCGCCTATTTATTGCCAACATTGCGTCAGATAGAATACGCTAAGGATCGCTTGCCTCAGTTGCTGGTCCTTGTACCTACACGCGAGTTGGTGGTGCAGGTGGTGGAAGAAGTCCGCAAGCTTGCTGCCTATACGGCGCTGGAGGTTGTTGGGGTTTATGGCGGAGGAAATATTAAAGTACAAATGGCAGAGCTCCACGAAGGAGCCGATGTTGTTGTGGCGACGCCCGGAAGGCTGTTTGACCTGGCGATGAATGGCTCTCTAAAAACCAAATCGATCAGGAAACTGGTGATTGACGAGGTGGATGAAATGCTGAACCTCGGCTTTCGCACCCAGTTGAAAAACATCCTGGACTTGCTACCCCAAAGACGTCAGAACCTGCTTTTTTCGGCTACGATTACGCAGGAAGTTGAGGCGCTGATGAAAAGTTACTTCAACGATCCGGTGCGGATCGAGGCGGCACCTGTGGGAACACCCTTGGAAAACATCGAGCAGCAGGCCTATTATGTTCCGAATTTTTATACAAAAGTAAACTTGCTGGATCACCTTCTCGACGCACACGAGGAAATGAGCAAAGTCTTGATTTTTGCGGCTACCAAAAAGCTGGCAGATCAATTGTATGGCCAGTTGGAGCTGGGTTACCTGAACAAAATAGGTGTAATCCATTCCAATAAAGACCAGAATCACCGGTTCAACACCATCCGGCAGTTCCACGCAGGCAACTATCGCATCCTGATTGCCACGGACATTATCGCGCGCGGGCTCGATGTAGCGGAAGTTTCCCATGTATTCAATTTCGACATTCCCGAGGTGCCTGAGAACTACATTCATCGCATTGGACGCACTGGGCGGGCGGATCAGAGGGGCATTGCGATCTCTTTCATTACAGAGCGCGAAAAGCCGTTTCAGCAACAGATCGAGGAGTTGATGGACTTCGAAATACCGATCCTACCATTGCCGGAGAATTTGAAAATTTCGGACGTGCTCTTGCCGGATGAGGAGCCTAAAATCTTCATGAAAAATATCGAGCTGAAACGTCCCAAACTGGATGAGACAGGTCTTGCTTTTCATGAAAAAAAGGCTAAAAATCAAAAGGTTAATGTGCGCCGGGACCATGCGAAAGAGAAAATGGCCAAGTACGGGCGGCCCATCAAACGTTCCGGAAAGAAAAAGTAATGCAATCGTTAAAAGCCAGATATTCAAATCATTTTGCAGCATTTCTTGTTGAACCTGCATGAATATCTGGCAAATCTTCCAAAGGCTCCGGCCGTTCGTCAAGCCGTATCGTCGGCAAATCATATTCGCACTATTCCTTACCTTACTTGGTGCCGTTACAGCGCAGGTAAACCCCTGGGTACTCCGTTACACAGTCGATACCGTCCAGTCGATGCTCGACAAGCATTGGAGCACGTTGCAAGGCAAGGAGCTTCTACTAACTATCACGGTGATACTCTTCACGAAAGAGATCGTCAATAGTTTCATTATTTTCGGACAGCGGTATTTTGGTGAAAAGATCCGGATCAAAGTATCCAGCGACCTGGCGCAAGATGCGATCAATCGGCTTCTTACCTATAATCTTTCCTTTTACAGCGACAATGAGAACCAAAAAGGCAAGTTGCAAACCCGCATTGACCGCGGCGTTGAAAGCCTAACCAAGCTGATCCAGAATTTTTTTATTGATATTCTTCCGCTATTCGCCAATGCGGTTGTCGCATTGGGCATTATGTTCTCAGCGAACGTTTACGTGGGCGGCATCGCATTGGCCACTTTACCGATCTATTTCTGGGTCAGTTACAAGCAGGCCGGTGAGCTGCAAGGCGTGCGGCGGAAGCTAAAACGGCAGCGTGAAAACAAAAGCAACGGACTCATTAACCTGATCGAATCCGTGATTGTCATCAAATCGTTCGTGCGTGAAAAACAGGAAGGCGAAAAGCAATACGGCCTGCAAATGGAGCTGATGGATTCACAGCTTAAAACACGAAAAACCAACTTCCTCTATGATGGCTTCAAAAGTTTTATCGAGCAAATCGGCGTCGTACTGATCATCATTCTCACGGCCTATCTCGTGCTCGACCAGCAAATGTCCATCGGTGCGATCATGTTCCATATTTTGCTTTTTAACAATGTATCGGCACCAATCCGCCAGCTGCACCGCATTTACGACGAGATGAACGACGCCCTCACGTATTCCGAAGGTTTCTTCGATATTCTGGATGCGAATGAGTCGGTAGAAACCAGCGGTACGACCGCGTTGGCGCAATTTAGCGGCGACTATCATTTAAGAGACGTCTCATTTACATATCCCAATGGCACCAAGGCGCTTTCCGGGATTAATATGGATATCAAATCCGGGCAAACGACTGCCCTGGTTGGACTGTCGGGTGCGGGAAAAAGTACGCTCATTAATCTGCTCGTTGGCTTTTATACGCAGGATTCGGGGAATATTATGCTTGATGGTCGCCCGCTTAATTCCTACGACTTGTCTTCACTGCGCAATGCGATTGGAATGGTGCTTCAAAAGAACCACATCTTTAAGGGGTCGATCGTAGAGAATATCCGCTACGGAAAGCCCGAGGCGAGCTGGGAAGAACTTGTGGAAGCGGCCAAAAGCGCCTATTTGCACGAGCAAATCCTCGAACTGCCAAACGGATACGAAACAGACGCCCAGTTACTCTCCGGCGGACAGCAGCAGCGGATCGCGATCGCGCGGCTATTCCTTAAAAATCCTCCTATTATCTTCCTTGATGAACCTACCGCTAGTTTGGATGCTATCGCTACCGAGCAGATCAAAAACAGCCTGGACGCGATCAAAAAAAACCGTACGGTGGTGATTATTTCTCACAGTCTAGCACAAATTCTCGACTCGGATCGGATTTATGTGATGAAAAAAGGACAAATCGTCGAATCCGGCCAGCATGAAGAATTATACGAGCAAAACGGCGTTTACAGACAAATTTTCGATGCTTCGGCCCGAAGCCTGAACCTCGGTAAGATGCTCGAGCTGATGAACCGTGACCAGGACTAAAAAAAATGACTTTTTTTCTGGGTCACTGATCTAAAGAGATTCATCTATCGTAAGTCGTTGCGAGACGACGAACGACTAATCCGGCGCAGCGTGGGCGGCACACGGCGTAAGTCCCCTGCTACTCGGATTTCAAGATACAATTAATTATTGTGGAGGGTAAGGTAATACATAGAGAGGGTGGCATATGTCACCCTCTCTTTTTTATGCATAAAAAAACTCCCGAAAATGATCTCGGGAGTAGGATAATGGAAGAGGTCTATACGATTTAATGTCTTTCTTTTTCTTTTTCCAGATTGAACAAATCGTTCAGGACATCGATCAGCGTTTCCGCTTCGCCCCTTTTACAAGCGGCTTTCAATTGAAGTACTGGCAGTTTAAGAATCTTCTGCATCATGCTGCTGGTGATGCGCTCTACTTTTTCCAGTTCCGATTCGGTCAGGCTTTTCGTAAAACGGGTCAATTCTTCCTTGCGGATGGTCTCCAGAGCACCTTTCAGTTTTTGGATCGTAGGCGAAACGATCATCTCGCGTGACCAGTCGTTAAACTCTACCACCGCCTCGGCAATGATCTCCTCTACGTGAGGAACAGCGTCCAAACGACGTTGCAATGCTTCATCGGCTTTCGAGCGAATAGAATCGATCGTGTACAGCATTACGCCTGGCACTTCTTCCACTTCGGGTGATACGCTACGAGGTACCGATAGGTCGATAAAATATTTGAATGACATACCGCGCAGACGTACCATCATTTCCTTGGTGAAGAAAGGCTCTTCTCGCTGAATAGACGATATGATCACGTCGGCACGTGATATTTCAGATTCAATGTCTGCAAAATCCGCAACGCGGAATCCAAGCTCGGCGCTCAGTGCTTCTGCTTTGCTGCGAGTCCTGTTCACCAGCGTTACATCCGCCGTTGTATTTTGTGAAAGGTTGCGGCATACATCCGTTCCAATTTCGCCCAAACCTACCACCAGGATTTTCGGGTTTGGCATCAAGCCTTCGAGCAACTCTACGGCCGCATAGGAAACCGATGCCGCGCCGTCGCGAAAAAATGTTTCCTGCGCTACTCGTTTATTTGCAAAAAATATCGTGTGTAGCAGACGGTGCAAAAACGGCCCCGCCATATTCAGGTCGGCCGACCACTGGTAGGCATGCTTGATCTGGTTCGGAATTTGCATATCCCCCACTACTTGCGACTGCAAGCCGGTGGCTACATGGAACAGGTGCTGAACCGCCGCATTGCCTTCGGAGAACTGTTCGAAATATGCTTTGAAATTTTCAACGTCTTCAACCCCTTTTTCGATCAGCAAAAGCTTGATAATGTCTTCATTAAGATCGCTGGGGGCAGAATAGTATATTTCGGTACGGTTGCAGGTAGAAACGGCAAGAACGTCGGAGATATCGAAAAAATCTTTCAGACGAAGCATCATGCTCTTTGCTTCCGCCTCATTCAATGCAAGCTGTTCCCTGATAGCAAGAGGAGCATTCCGATGTGATAAACTGACTGATTTGAACTGGTTATACATCACTTTGTCTAATTCGATCCACAAAAATACGGCACAAAAAACGATAATGGAAAGCGGAACAATGACCGTTCACTTATTTAGAAAGCATTTAAATAAAACTGTCATAAGTCATACAAATTTCGCCCTGTCAAAAGCCTTAAAACATGATATTTATCATATCCGGAACTGATCGGCGCGAGTTATGAAAAAAGGTTGCAAATCCACTAAGGTTAAATTATTTACGTTATTTGTAGACTATAACATTAACATCGGGGATAATGTGCCCGGCCCGCAATGATTAGCGAAAGCCAAAAAGAAAAACCGCGTTTCAAGCTGCAACCTGTAGCCATCTTAAACAGCCAGCGATTACGCCGGTCACTGATGGATACTTATGATCAAAAAAGCTTCTATAAATATGTGATCGGGATCATCCTGCTCATTCTAAGCATCGGCTCCCTGTTTTACACCGATAAGCTGGTAGAAGAACTGGAGGAAAGGGAGGAAAGGGAGGTTCAACTTTACGCCGAGGGCTTGCGATATGTGGTAAACAGCCCGCTGGATGAGAACTTTAACGTAATCTACCAGGTCATCGAGGATGCGGTGAATTTTTATCAGATTCCCGCTATTTATGTCGACGAAAACAATCTTCCCAATCCGAACAAAAACATCAAATTTCCCGTCAAAGCGAGCCGTCAAGAGCGGGAACGCATTATTCAGGACGAATTGGAGGAGATGAAACTGGAACATCCGCCTATCCCTGTGGAACTCGGGAAGGGACGTGCCGGTAAAATTTATTATAGCAACTCATTTCTGCTTACACAGCTTCGCTATTACCCGTTTTTACAACTTTCTGTAATGCTTTTGATAGGTTATCTGGCCTATCTCGCGTTCAGCTCGGCACGGAAGGCGGAGCAAAACCGCGTATGGGTTGGCTTGGCGAAGGAGACAGCCCACCAACTCGGCACCCCCCTATCGTCGTTGATGGCCTGGGTGGAATACTTCCGCAGCGACTCGTCTATTGATCCGTCGATTGCAGAGGAAATTGAAAAGGATGTGATCCGGCTGGAAATGATCACAACGCGATTCTCGAATATCGGGTCTGTGCCAACGCTCCGGCAAGAACCGGTTGCGACGATCATGGCAAACTTTGTGAACTATCTGGAAAAACGGGTCTCGTCCAAGGTCAAATTTGAAGTGCATAACCAACTCGCGGAGGCGCAGACAGCATTGCTGAATAAGAACCTATTCGAATGGGTCATCGAGAATATCTGCAAAAATGCCGTTGACGCCATGAGCGGCATCGGACAAATCCATGTGACATTGCAAGCCCCACCCCGCACAAAAGAAATCTGGATCGACATAGCCGATACCGGCAAGGGAATGAACAAGGCGCAGATGAACAAAATCTTTAACCCCGGTTTCAGTACAAAAAAACGTGGTTGGGGACTAGGCCTTACGCTCGCTAAACGAATTATCGAAAACTATCACTCCGGGAAGCTCTTTGTTAAAAGTTCGGAGGTAGGAAAAGGAACGACATTCAGGATAGTCCTGAATGCCGATATTGTAGATGCATCTTAAAGAATTTATTGCCAAAGTCGCACGGTTACCGGATCGGTTTCGATCTGATTGCTGATCCGGAACGCACGGTCGATGATGCGGACCTTAAATTTGATCTTGGTCGGAACTGCGGTTCCCAATTTCCGGAAACGGGCATTCATATCTAGTTTACCCTTGATCGGCCCCGCTTTCCCGTCCGTTTTGAGAATTGGAAAGAACTTAAATCTGTCACCGATCAAAACAGACTCCGACCATGTGCTGTCCTTTTGCTGAATCATGGTCACCAGTTCATAGTTTGCTTCCAGATTCCAGTTCGGCACATTCAGATATTTACCTGTAAAATTCAGGGTATCCTGCGTTTCTGCTACGGATGCTCCAAGATCTCCGTCACCATCTTCGAAGTTAATCGTCACGGTCACAATCTCCGTTTCCTGAATAGTGCCCTGAACGGTGTCGATCCTTGTATCCTGCGAAATGCCGTTGTAAAAAATCACCGGGGTATCGCTAAAATCAGGAATATCGACGCAAGCGGCCAACGCCGCCGCCACCAAAAATATGAGAAGGGAAACTTTCAGCTTCATATAACTTCTATTTTTAACTTTGCTTTTTTAGTATTTACGAAAGTAAGAGGATTGGAACTTCAAAACAATAAATCCGTTGCAGAACTACGGGCGGTGCTGCGGCAACAGGTCGTTACACTCGAGCCTGCCGATTTCGAACCGCTTGCGCTTGGGATTTTCCGCTTCCAGGCGGAATACAATCACATTTATAGGGACTATATCCGGCACCTGGGTATCGATCCTCTGCGCATTAACGCATTGACCGAAATTCCTTTCCTTCCAATCCAGTTTTTTAAGAATCATCGCGTCACTACGGGGCATTCATCGGACGCGTCTGTTGTTTTTCAAAGCAGCGGGACTACCGGACAATCGACCAGCAGCCATCACCTTTACGACGAACCACTTTACAAAGCCATTTCCAACCGCATTTTTCAGCAAAACTACGGTGGCCCGGACCGCTTTCATATCCTGGCCCTGCTACCGTCATACCTTGAACGAAACAACTCTTCGCTCGTGTATATGATGCAACATTTTATTGAGGAGAGCGGATCTGAATACTCGGGATTTTATCTGAATGACACAGTCGAAATGTTACGTCAACTCCGCCAGCTTGCCGCCGATCCGGATGGAAAAGGCGTGTTGTTGCTAGGTGTGACCTTCGCGCTGCTGGACCTGGCGGAAAGTAATTTTGACCTCAATTTTCTGAAAAACATCGAACATTTCACCGTGATGGACACCGGCGGCATGAAAGGCCGACGCAAAGAACTGCTGCGGGAAGAAGTACACGACATCTTAACGGGCAGCCTGGGCGTCCCGGTTATCCATTCCGAATACGGTATGACTGAGCTTCTCTCCCAGGGATATTCCCAAGGCAACGGGCTGTTCACGCCCGGGTACTCGATGCGCATTCTTCTCCGCGATATTAACGACCCCTTCGCGATCAGCGACCACAACCTGAGTTCGTCCAAAACCGGTGGCATCAATGTTATCGACCTCGCCAATCTCGACACTTGCTCTTTCATAGAAACCCAGGATCTCGGTCGGTTTGGCGAGAAGCCCGGCACTTTTTATGTCATGGGCCGGTTCGACAACTCTGATATCCGTGGTTGCAATTTAATGGTTCTATAAATCGTTTGACAGCCTGTGGTGCACCAGTTCGGCTACATTAATTGCCTGTCTTTTAATGTAAATTTAATTTCAGAAAGCGCCCTCTGACATAGCCTGATAGGCCCAGAATTCCTATATAGAATCATTCTAACCAATTAGTTACTAAGAATATTTCATAAATTAGCAGGCTATTCAAAATTGCATTAATCAAATTTTGAATTACACTTTGGATTGTTAACCTATATTAAGTATATCAGATGAAAAGACGTGATGCCCTTGGTCGTGTGGCACTGTTAATGGGTGGCACACTCTCCGCACCCACCATGCTGGCTTTTCTGGAAGGTTGTAAATCTTCTACCGAAAGTTCGTCAGCAATCACTTTCCCGTTTTCCGCGGATCGCAAGGCACTGGTTTCGGAAGTGGCTGAAATTATTATTCCAAAAACAGACACACCTGGTGCGAAAGACGCCAAAGTGGGCGAGTTTATTGAAAAGATACTGAAAGACTGCTACGAAGCGAAAGATCAGGAGAGCTTCAATAAGGGTTTGTCGGAACTGGAAAAAAAGGATTTCCTGAAAGCAAGTCCCGAAGAACAGACAAAAGTCTTGAAGGAAATGGAGGCTGCTGCGAAAGATGAACTCGCGAAAGCCGGCGAAGAAAAGAAAAAATACACGGAAGCCGGTAAGGAGTATTCAGACGCCGGTGTGCCATTCTTCCGCCTGATGAAGGAATTGACACTGCTGGGCTACTTTACCTCCGAACCTGGTGCCACCCAGGCGTTGGAATACGTGGCCGTTCCCGGCCGCTACGATGGCTGTATCGACTTGAAACCCGGTCAGAAAAACTGGGCAATGTAACCCTAAGAAACTCAATTAACAGGCCGGTGAACGGCCATATTGTCAAAATTTTTGAAGCATTCATCATGAATCTGAACTTAAAAGCAACAAAACAAGCCACTTATGACGCGATAGTGGTTGGTTCGGGAATAAGCGGCGGATGGGCCGCAAAAGAGCTGACGGAAAAGGGATTGAAAGTCCTGATGCTGGAAAGAGGAAGAGACATCAAGCATATTGTCGATTATAAAACAGCTACACTTGCCCCCTGGGAACTAGAACATCGCGGGCGGGTAACTACACAGGCGAAAGAAGAATACTGGGCAGGGATCCGTACAGGTTACACCGCCAACGAAGAGCACCGTTATCTCTTCGAAAACGACAAGCAAAATCCTTACCTGGAAACCCGGAAGTTCGACTGGATCCGCGCATATCACGTGGGTGGCCGTTCCTTGCTATGGGGACGCCAGAGCTACCGGCTGAATGCAGCTGATTTTGAAGCGAATGGCAAAGAAGGTATCGGCATCGACTGGCCGGTACGCTATGCGGACGTTGCTCCGTGGTACGACTACGTGGAGAGATTCGCAGGCATCAGCGGCGCTAAGGATGGTCTTGATGTACTTCCAGATGGCAATTACTTGCCTCCTATGCAAATGAACTGCGTGGAGAAACACGTAAAAGGTGAAGTAGAGAAGAAATTCGCCGGTCGCCACATGATCATGGGCCGCGCGGCGCACCTTACCCAACCACAGCCATTTCACACCGAACTTGGACGCGCCGCGTGCCAGTTCCGTAACATGTGTATGCGCGGTTGTCCGTACGGCGGCTATTTCAGCACACAGGCAGCGACGCTGCCAGCAGCACAAAAAACCGGTAACCTGACGCTCATTACTGACTCGATCGTGTCCGAGGTGATCTTCAATGATAAATTGAACAAGGCAACCGGCGTCCGCGTGATTGACCAGAATAATCCCGCTGAGACGAAGGAATATTTTGCCAAAATCATATTCGTGAACGCGTCGGCAATTGCTTCCGCTTCAATTTTGATGAACTCTAAGTCGAAGCGGTTCCCAAACGGATTGGGCAATGACAGCGATCAGCTTGGGCGTAACATTATGGATCACCACCTCGCCGTAGGGGCAAGAGGTGAAATGCCGGGCTTTGAAGATAAATACTACTTTGGACGTCGTGCCAACGGTATTTACATTCCACGTTACCGCAACTGGGGCGACGACAAGCGCGATTACGTCCGCGGATTTGGCTACCAAGGCGGCGCGAGCCGTGAAAGCTGGGGCCGTGGCGTAGACACCGAAGGCTTTGGAGCTGATTTCAAAAAGTCACTCTCTGAGCCAGGCGGTTGGAATATGAACATCGGTGGCTTCGGCGAAATGATCCCCGACGAGAAAAACCGTTTCACATTGCATGCAACTGAAAAAGACAAATGGGGATTACCCGTGGTCGTTTTCGATGCGGCTTACGGTGAAAATGAAAAGAAAATGCGCCAGGATATGATGAACGACGCTGCTGAAATGCTGGAAGCAGCCGGCTTGAAAAACGTGACGCCTTACAACGACGAGTCGAAACACCCGGGTATCGGTATCCACGAAATGGGTACGGCGCGTATGGGCAATGATCCTAAAACGTCTGTCCTGAACAAGCATAACCAGATTTGGGGTGCCGAGAACGTGTATGTTACCGACGGAGCATTCATGACTTCGGCCTCGTGCGTGAACCCTTCACTGACTTATATGGCAATGACAGCCCGCGCAGCAGACCACGCAGTGAAAGAGTTGAAAAAGATGAATGTATAAAAGGATATTCAATCCCGACAACGAAAAAAACCTCGCAGGTAAATCCTGTGAGGTTTTTTCTTTTTGGATGTAACCCATTACCGCCATTTATCAGTATTCCATTAAACCTTTACCTAAACAACCTGACCTTGAAAGATACTGCTACGCTGCCTCAACGTGTTTCTTCTGTGGACGCCTACCGCGGATTTGTAATGTTCCTGATGATGGCCGAGGTGCTACGGTTTGGCAGAGTGGCCGAAGCATTTCCCGAAAGCGCCTTTTGGGCATTTATGGATTTCCACCAAAGTCATGTGGAGTGGGTAGGATGTTCGTTACATGATCTCATTCAGCCTTCGTTTTCGTTTCTGGTGGGCGTAGCACTGCCGTATTCGATGGCCAGTCGCACAAGCAAGAACCAAAATGTAGGCGTGATGTGGTTGCACACGATCCGTCGTTCGCTGATCTTGATTTTGCTGGGTATTTTTCTTCGCTCCATGCATTCGGAGCAGACCAATTTCACATTTGAAGACACATTAACGCAAATCGGTCTCGGTTATCCGATTCTTTTTGCATTGGGATTTGCTACCGAGAAAATCCAGTGGGCTGCACTAAGTGCCATTCTGATTAGCTATGCGGCTTTGTTTGCCATGTACCCGCTTCCCGGCTCCGATTTTGACTGGTCGCAAACCGGCACCACGGCCGACTGGGAACATCACCTCAAAGGCTTTGCCGCACATTGGAACAAAAACACCAATGCTGCCTGGGCCTTCGATCGGTGGTTCATGAACCTGTTTCCGCGTGAAAAACCATTCCAGTACAATGGAGGCGGTTACAGCACATTAAGCTTCATTCCAACACTCGGGACTATGACATTAGGACTAATTGCCGGTAAGTGGCTGAAATCAGCAATGTCGCCGGAATGGCTATTAAAACGGTACGCAGTGACAGCCGCAATTCTTTTCGTACTCGCATTATTGTTTCATTTTATGGGCCTTAACCCAATTGTTAAACGCATCTGGACACCTGCCTGGACACTTTTTAGCGGCGGATGCGCGTTTCTGCTGCTGTCTGCATTTTATTTTATTGTTGACGTTAATGGCCGAAAATCTTGGTTTTTCTGGCTCATCGTGATTGGAACCAATTCTATCGCGGCATACGTCATCGCCGATGGTTTCGGGAGTTTCATAAGGGAATCCTTCAAAATACACCTTGGGCAGCATTACGATGCCGTTTTTGGGGAAAGTTATGCCCCGTTGGTCAGCGGCGCACTGATCCTGCTCATTGAATGGCTGATTCTGCACTGGATGTACAAAAAGAAGATTTTCATTAAGATCTGACCGCCTCGCCTATCTTTGCCGACACATTCAAATGCTTAAACATGCTGCAACTTCAGGCCTTACACCATATTGCAATCATTTCCTCAAACTACAAGAAATCAAAACGGTTTTATACGGAAATTCTGGGATTTCAAATCGATCGTGAAGTTTACCGAGAGGCGCGGGATTCATATAAGCTGGACCTGTCGTTGAATGGGCAATATATCATTGAGCTGTTTTCCTTTCCCTCCCCACCTCCTCGCGTATCACGCCCGGAGGCTTGCGGGCTGAGGCATATTGCCTTTAAAGTAGCAAATGTGGAAGAGGCGATCGCTAATTTAAATGCGAAAGGCATCTTTCCCGAACCGATCCGGGTAGACGAATTCACCGGCAAAAAATTTACATTCTTCGCCGATCCAGACGATCTGCCAATTGAATTATATGAAATCTAATGAAGAAAGTAATTAGGCCGCAGCGGTAAGATCGTAACTACGTCGCGCGCCAGATTCGTATTTGCACAACATTTCGTAGAACTCCGAAGTGCGGACGAGGTGTTCGTCCATCAGACGCTGTGCTTCAGGCTCCATCTCAAGATAGCGCCCAAGGGATTTGTAGAGTTGAATAACGGCCGCTTCTATTTTTTTCAGACAAGAGGCAACCTCTTCCTTGCCATTCACATTTTCGAGCATTTGAACCGATGTCCGCGCCGCGATCTGGTTATGATCCACTAACTCCTTATCGTTCAGGAAGCATTTGAAATAATCGTAAACTCCTCTAATCTCTTTTTGAAAAAGAATTGCGCTCACGTGGCCCTGGCTTAGCAACCTCCTGAATGGCCCCATACCATCCATTTTTAATGCTTCCAGGTACAGGATTTCCCTCTTTTTCTGCTCATTCCATAACGCCCGGATCATCAGAATAAACTCTTTTCCCTTGCTCTCTTCCATATGCTGTAATTGTTAAAGCGTTGTAGAATAAATTCTTCAAAAACTATACCAACCTTTCGCTAATTGGCTGTTTTACGGGTATTTAAATACTTAATCCTCTTTAAGTCATAAAAAACACTTAATCACCCTTTTTTAAAATATCGGGCACAAAATATGGTGCAATTTTTGGGTAAAATTCACCATAGCTATGCAACCGAAAATGGGGAAATGTAGAATGAGGGATTTACATAGCAGATCGCATTTTTTTGTACTGACCAGAAAGCGGCTAACTTTGCTGGCTTAACAATATTTGAGCGCTCCCGCGGTTTAAACTAAGCAAGCTGCGATAGCCTAATAATACAATTTCTGAATATGTCCAAAATCCAGTTCCATATTGGTCTCGTTACGATTTCCCTTGTCAGTGCATGCAAAACTTCGGCCCCACCCCAGCAAACGGCGACCGAGACCCAGCCCCTGCTCGAAATAGGCAGTGAGCGATTCTCCCTCGATGACTACCAGGATTCTTACAATAAAAACAAATTCGCATCCGATTCAACGAAAGCGTTGACGCCGGAGGAATACCTATCGCTTTATACCGACCTGAAAATCAAAGTACTGCAAGCCAAATCCGAAGGGAAAGATACGACACTCGATTATCGGGAGGAAATCACTTCTTACCGCGATCAGCTCGCGAAAAACCAGTTAGTCGATAAAGAACTTGTAGAGAAATTAACTAATGAAGCCTATAACCGGCTGAAACAGGAAGTACGCGCATCGCATATCCTTGTCGGCGTTTCGGAAGATGCTTCACCCGCTGACACGCTGGAAGCGCACCGCGCGGCGATAGCGCTCCGTGGCAGGCTGGAAGAGGGCACTGATTTTGGCGATATGGCTGCCCGGTTCTCAAAAGATCCCGCGGCGAAGACTACGAAAGGTGATTTGGGCTATTTCACAGCATTCCAAACACTATATCCCATTGAAACGGCCGCCTACGCATTGCCGGTAGGCAAAATATCACAACCCGTCAGAACCAAGGCCGGTTATCATCTTATTAAAGTCAACGACCGTCGCTCCAACCGGGGCATGGTGCGCATTGCGCACATCATGGTGAAAGTTGATACGGCGGGAACGTCGGCCCAAAAAGAATCGGCCAAGGTGCGGATCGACGAGGCCTATTCGCAGTTGCAGAATGGCGCAGACTGGAATATGGTGGCTGATAAATATTCCGATGACCGCGAGTCCAGGAAAAACGGCGGACTGCTGCCCATTTTCGGCATTGGTCAAATGGTACCAGAGATCGAAGAGGCGGCATTCGCCTTAACACGCGCGCAATCCTATTCGAAACCGGTGCTTACGATATACGGCTGGCACATTATTCGCCTGGTAGAAAAACGCCCGATCGAAACATTTGCAAACATGGCGCCCATGCTACGAAAGAAAGTCGTGACCGACTCACGTGGCAAAGTAATAGAACAAGCCAATGCAAAACGCCTGCGCGAGAAATATGCCGTTCAAGAAGGAGCCGACCAATGGAAACTGGTAGCAGTATTGGCTGACAGCACGCTTCGTACCGGCAAATGGGACTATCAACGCGCCGTCTCCGCGGATTGGTCAACGGTAACACTTTTCCATATCGGGCAGCGGCCTTATGAGGCATTGTCGTTCCTAAATTATGTAAAACGTAAGCAGGCACCCCGCCCAAAAGATGCGTCACCCGAAGTCATTTTCAGACGTTTCTACAACGATTACATGGCCGACGCGCTGACTGAATATGAAAAGGAGCACTTAGAAGAAACAAATCCCGAGTTCCGCAGCCTGATGAACGAAATCCGCGAAGGCGTTTTGCTGTCGCAGATCATGGAAGAGCAGGTGTGGCAGCGCTCACTTTCGGATTCGACTGGTCAGCGGAACTTCTACGAAAAAAATAAAGAGCGTTACAATTATCCTGCGCGCGCACTTGCTACCGTGGTGGCGGCGAAAGACACGCAGACTTTGAACAACGTGAAGAAAACACTGGCAACGAGTCCTTACAAGCTTGAAAGGAAATCAAAAGAACTGTTATTCCCCGCCAACTCGGCCGAGATCGGCAACGAGCAGCTCGACGCCTTAAATGATCTTTACATAATCATGGAAAAAAATGCGGATTATGTGGTCGAGATAGCCGGATACCGCTCCGCCGACGAACCGGAGATCACTTCATCGACACGTGTCCGCAATGTGGTGAAATATTTAAATGCACGAAACATCCCAATTCTGCGTATCATAGAAAAAGACTACGGTTCTTTCCGGCAATCGGCCGAACCGGAGCGTAACCGCAGGGTTGCATTCCAGTTTTACAGCCAGTCGAAAAATGATGTGGAGAAGGTTTATAACACAGATACTCCGGGAGCGGTGACAATCCGGGAGGGTTATTTCCCAAAAAACGATCCATTGTTTTCCTCATTTAAATGGCAGGCGGGCGAGCAGACGGCGAATACCAGTGGAGCATTCTTATGGGCTAATGTGGCGAAAATCGATCCTCCACGCCCAAAAACATTTTTAGAGGCGCGTGGAAGTGTGATCAACGACTACCAGAAAGAGCTCGAAAAGCAATGGGTGGGCCGCTTGCAGGAAAAATTCCCGGTGAAAGTCAATGCACAGGAATTAGAAAAAATTAAGCGATAGCCGTATTTTAGCATTTGTAAACCGAATTCAATTCATTTTTAAGCGTTTAGTAGATTAAGACCCGCAATAATCCAAATCAGCATACAAGGAAGAATATGAAAGTAAATAAATGGATCGGGGCTCACTTAGTAGCCATTTTCATGCTCGTTTTCAGCGTGATAAGCTACGGACAAGGTCAGCAGGGAGTGAGCCTGGACAAGATCATCGCCAGGGTGGATAACCATTACATCCTGAATTCGGAGTTGGAAGAAATGTATAACCAGTACAAGGCCGAAGGAAGAGGTGCCCCCGAGAAATGCCAGCTCCTCGAGTCCCTCATCATTAATAAAATGCTGCTCGCGAAAGCTGAGATCGACTCCGTGACGGTGGAAGACAAGGAGGTCGATGGTGAACTGAACGCGAAGATGAATTATATGATCCAGCGTTTCGGTTCGGAGAAAAATATTGTGGAAGCCTATGGTAAAAGCATTGAAAATCTCAAGAACGAACTTCGTCAGCAGGTAAAAGACCAGAAGATTGTCGAGAAGATGCAGCGCACTATTTCGGGGAACGTCAAAATCACTCCATCCGAAGTCCGTAAATTCTTCAATTCCATTCCCAAAGACAGCTTGCCATACATCCCATCTGAAGTGGAAGTAGGGCATATTGTGAAGAAAGGAATGGTTACCCGCGAGCAAAAGGAAAAGCTGAGGCAGCAACTGCAGGATTTGAAGGCACGTGCTGAAAAAGGGGAAGACTTTGCAATGCTCGCTCAGATTTACTCCGAAGACCTTGGTTCAGCCAAAGTAGGAGGCGACTTGGGCTTTGCGAAGCGTGGTCAGATGGTACCTGAGTTTGAAGGAACAGCATTAGCGCTCAAACCCGGTGAAATGTCAAACGTAATAGAATCGCAATTCGGATTTCACCTGATCAAACTCGTTGAAACCCGCGGCGCTGAATATCATGCGCGGCACATTCTCCTTCGCCCGGATTATAATAAGGGAACGGATATGACACAGGCCACCCGGGCGCTCGACAGCCTGCGCGTGCTCATTAAATCCGATACATTGAAATTCGCAAAAGCAGCTTTGGATAATTCTGACGACAAGGAAACCTCCGAATCAGGCGGATTGATCCAGGACAGAAGTACCGGGCTCTCAAAACTGACGCTCGACGCTTCCATGGACCCGGCCTTGTATTTTGCGATCGACACCATGAAAGTGGGAGACCTCAGCTTGCCGGTATCCTATCGTTTGGAAGATGGTAGTAGCGCTATGCGTATTCTTTGGTATAAGAGTAAATCAGAACCTCATACTGCAAATTTGCACGACGATTATGAAAAAATGGCTCAGATTGTACTGAGCAACAAGCGGAACAATGCGCTCGAAGAATGGTTCAAGAAAGCGCAGGGCGATGTATTTATCAGCATCGAGCCCGAATACCGAAATTGTAAAGTATTGGGGCTGGCCGCCAACGGAGACGACTTATAGCAGCGCACGTCGGTAATCATTGCTTTTAAACGAGTTGAAAATCTAACCAAACATAACGTGAAGTATTCATCGGACGTAGAAGCTGCCGAAGCTATGAAAATAGCTTATGAGAAAATCCGGAGTGAAATCGGGAATGTGATTATCGGACAGGATGAAGTTGTAAAACGATTACTCACCGCCATTTTTTGCCAGGGGCACTGCCTGCTGGTAGGCGTTCCGGGACTGGCGAAAACACTTCTCATCCAAACCATCGCATCTTCGCTAGACTTGAATTTCAACCGGATCCAGTTCACGCCCGATTTGATGCCTTCCGATATTCTCGGCTCGGAAACGCTCGATCAAAACCGCAATTTCAAATTTATCAGAGGCCCGATCTTCGCGAACATTATCCTCGCCGATGAGATCAACCGGACGCCGCCTAAAACGCAATCGGCATTGCTCGAAGCGATGCAGGAATATTCGGTTACCATTGCCGGTGCAAAGCATCCGCTCGACCGCCCATTCTTCGTACTCGCTACTCAGAACCCCATTGAGCAGGAAGGCACCTATCCCCTGCCCGAGGCACAGCTCGACCGTTTCATGTTCATGATCCAGCTCGATTATCCGTCTTATGCGGAGGAAGTGAATATTGTTAAAAGCACGACCACCGATAGCCGCTATGATGTAAGAAAAGTCATTAGCGCGGAAGAAATCACCGATTTCCAACATCTCGTCCGCCGCGTTCCCGTGACTGACCATGTAATTGAGTATGCTGTAAAACTGGTTCATAAAACACGTCCGAACGGCAGTTTGGCTATTAAAGATACCAACGATTATCTCGAATGGGGAGCCGGTCCGCGCGCCTCTCAGGCATTGATCCTGGCATCGAAATGTAATGCATTACTGTCGGGCAAATATTCCCCTGATATTGAGGATGTGAAAGCGGTTGCATTGCCTGTATTGCGTCATCGCATTATCCGTAACTTCAAAGCAGAGGCCGAAGGCATTTCAGTGGACGATATTGTCGGACGACTGTTGTAAAACCGGTTTTCGGATCAGTAGAATTTACTATTTCAACATATTAGGTTTGTGTTATCTGAGGATGGCACAAACTTTTGTTTTTTAAGCTAATCACTATTCCACATCATCAAAATGGCGACCATTCAAGGTAAAAATTTCATAGGATACGCGCTATCGTCAGAGGGCGAGCGCGAGTTCCAGGCATATGCCCCTGCGACCGACTCATTTCTTCCGGAAGCATTTCATTGTGCTACCATCGGCGAAGTAAATCGCACCATGGAACTGGCCAAAGAGGCATTTGATGCTTACGCCCAAGTCCCGGCTGCGAAACGTGCCGATTTTCTTATCGCCATTACCGAAGAAATACTGGCTCTGGGTGATCAATTGCTCGAACGTGCCACCCTTGAAACCGGGTTGCCTATTGCACGTCTGCAAGGCGAACGTGCCCGGACGATCAGTCAGCTTACCCAATTTGCTGACTTGCTTCGTGAAGGTTCGTGGATAGATGCCTCCATCGATACGGCTCAGCCTCAACGGACTCCGGTTCCAAAGCCGGATATTCGTAAAATGCTCGTCCCGATCGGCCCAGTGATCGTATTTGGATCGAGCAATTTCCCATTCGCCTACTCCGTCGCCGGCGTGGATACCGGACCAGCGTTGGCGGCTGGCAACCCGGTTATTGTGAAAGCTCACGCCGCGCATCCGGGCGTGAGCGATCTGACCGCGCAAGCTATCTTAAGCGCTGCCCGTCGTACTGGCATGCCTGAGGGAACCTTTTCGATGCTATATGATGATGGTTTTGAAGTCGGGGCAGCATTGGTCAAACATCTGGTGAGCAAGGCTGTCGGATTTACGGGCTCGTACAAAGGCGGGATGGCGCTTTACCGGCTAGCCCAGGAGCGCGAAGAACCTATTGCTGTGTTCGCGGAGATGGGCAGTGTGAATCCCATCGTGGTTTTGCCAGAATATTTGAAAAACAATGCAGAAAATCTCGGAAAAATACTGGCAGCCTCGGTAAGCCTGGGTGCGGGGCAGTTTTGCACTAATCCCGGATTGGTATTTATTACAAAAACAGAGGGATTAGATTTATTTCAAAATTCATATAAAGCGGAAATTTTGAACACTCCTTCCGCCACCATGCTGACGGCTGGTATTTGCAAAAACTACAACAAGCTACGTGGGGAAGCATTGGAACAGGCTAATGTGTCGGTATTAGCCATTTCGGATAAACATGCGGAGGGTGATAACCAGGCGGAAGCGTCCATTGCAATGGTTTCCGGAAAAGATTTCATTGCCAATCCCAAATTGCACGAAGAAGTTTTCGGGCCTTTTTCTTTATTGATCGTTTGTGAAAATACTGAGGAACTTTATGAAGCGGTTTCACATTTGAAAGGGCAGCTTACAGCAACACTGATTGCTGAAGAGTCGGAGATTGAAGCATATCCGAAGATCGTGCGGCAACTAGCCAGGATTTCCGGCCGCTTTATTATGAATGGCGTCCCTACCGGCGTCGAAGTTTGCCCCTCCATTCATCACGGTGGGCCATTCCCGGCGACTGCGGATTCGAAATTTACTTCGGTTGGCAGGCATTCGATATTGCGTTTCGTCCGGCCGCAATCGTTCCAGAACTGGCCGGATTCGCTCTTGCCGGACGAATTAAAGAACGATAATCCGTTGGGAATTCTCAGATTGGTGGATAATGCGCAAACCAGGGATAGCATTTAGATAATCCTAAAACAGCGAGTCTGGATAACCGACTTCCACCAGAAACAAACCTTCTGCCGGGGCTTGCGCTCCGGCATTTTTCCTGTTTCGGGAAAGGATTATCTGTTCAAAATCATCGACCGTGATCTTGCGCCGCCCCACTTCAAGCATTGTGCCCACTAACGCCCGCACCATACCCCGCAAAAAACGATTAGCCCTGACATGAAATACCAGCATTACCCCCGTTTCGACCCAGCGGGCCTCATTGATGGTACAACGGAAATTATTGACGTTCGTGTGGATCTTGCTAAAACTCTCGAAATCGTTATGAACGAGCAGCAATGCAGCCGCCTGGTTCATTAGCGCTACATCAAGATTTGGCCTCATCTGACATGCCAGGTCAGTCAGAAATGGACTCTTTTGATACGTAATGCGGTATTCATATTTGCGGTGCGTCGCCGCAAACCTTGAATGTACTTCATCTCCGACGAGGATCAGCCGTTGGACGGCGATATCCCTTGGAATCAGTGCATTGAGTTTATATACAAACAAATCGGTGTCGGCAACCGCTTCTGGCAAATCAAAATGGGCAAATTGTTGTTCTGCATGGACACCCGTATCTGTACGGCTGCTACCGGTGAGCTCAACGGGCATTCTCAGGATTTTCGCCAGGGCCGTTTCCAGGACTTCCTGGACGCCCAATGCGTTGTTCTGTTTCTGCCAGCCGTTATAAGCCGTACCCCGATAACTGAATTCTAGAAAATAGCGCATGTCGCAAAATTAAGCCAAACCTCCGGATTTACGATTTCGCGGAGCCGATTGCGGAATTTGCAGGAAGAAGGTTAACTTTGAAAATTGGAAAATTTCATTTTAGTATGATTACGGAAGAGAAAAAAGAAGAGAAAAGCCTGAATTTTATCGAGGAGATTATTGACACTGACCTGCAATCAGGAAAATATACCCGGATTATCACACGCTTTCCACCCGAACCTAATGGCTATCTGCACATTGGGCATGCTACCAGCATTTGCCTGAATTTCGGGCTGACCAAGAAATTTCCGGGTTATACCAATCTGCGATTTGACGACACGAATCCGGTGACAGAAGACACCGAATTTGTTGAAAATATCAAGAATGACATCCGTTGGCTGGGTTTCGAATGGGAGAACGAGCACTACGCTTCAGACTATTTCGATGTGCTTTACGGGTACGCGATCAAGCTGATCAACGAAGGCCTGGCCTATGTCGACGACTCCACTTCGGAAGAGATTGCCACGTTGAAAGGTACGCCCACGGAACCGGGAAAAGACAGCCCGTACCGGAACCGCAGCGTAGAGGAAAATCTTGCACTTTTCGAACAAATGAAAAACGGTGCATTCCCCGACGGCAGCCGTACATTACGCGCCAGAATCGACATGGCACACATCAATATGCTTATGCGTGATCCCATCCTGTACCGCATTAAGCATGCGCACCACCACCGCACGGGCGACAAATGGTGCATTTACCCAATGTACGACTTTGCGCACGGTCAAAGCGATGCCATCGAAACGGTCACGCATTCGATCTGTACTTTGGAATTTGCCCCGCATCGTGAGCTGTACGATTGGCTGATCGAAAAACTGGGCATTTACACTTCACATCAATACGAATTTGCACGCCGTAACCTGAATTACACCGTGACCAGCAAGCGCAAGTTGCTCCAACTGGTGCAGGAAGGACACGTAAGCGGCTGGGACGACCCGCGTATGCCGACGATCAGCGGGATGCGTCGAAGAGGTTACACGGCATTCAGTATCCGCGATTTCTGCGACCGCATCGGCATTGCAAAACGCGAAAATATAGTCGATGTCGGACTGTTGGAATTCTGCGTGCGTGAAGACCTTAATAAGCAGGCATTGCGCAGAATGGTTGTGCTCGATCCTTTGAAAGTGGTCATTACCAATTTTCCGGAGGGCGTCACCGAAATGTGCCACAGCGAAAATAACCCCGAAGACATTTCGACAGGTAATCGGGATATTCCATTTTCACGCGAGATTTTCATCGAAAAGGAAGACTTCATGGAAACGCCATCGAAGAAATACTTCCGACTTGCCCCTGGAAAAATGGTCCGGTTGAAAGGCGCTTACATTATCCAATGCGATGATTTCGTGAAAGATGAAAACGGTGAAATCACCGAAGTTCGCTGTACCTACATCGAAAACAGCAAAAGCGGACAGGATACCACAGGCATTAATGTAAAAGGAACCTTACATTGGGTTTCTGTTGCGCATGCTTTGGAAGTGGAGGTACGTTTATATGATCGCTTGTTTTCCGTTGAAGACCCGTCTTCCGAAGATGGCGATTTCAAGGATTACCTGAACGCCGATTCATTGCATATCATTACCGGCTACGCCGAACCTGCATTGCTCGAAGCAAGTGAAGGTGAATCCTTCCAGTTCCTACGTAAAGGTTATTTCGCGAAAGATCCGGATAGCACTGCGGAAAAGCTTGTATTTAACCGGACGGCGACGTTGCGGGATAACTGGGCGAAGACCGCAAATTGAAAATAGAAATCAATCTTTTCCGTCGGCTTAGGCCGACGGCAGAGGGTGCAGATTGGTTGGTTTGAATTCTTTTAATTAGATCGTTTACAAATAACTTGCTTGGCAAAAAGTTTGAATCTATCTTTGTGCAACAATTTCCACGATTCAAATTCCTTGCTGTCAGTGAATACCCAGAATGAATTGTTCAGTACCGCGAAAGGTCACAGCGTACAGTGTGATTTAACTTCCCGAATTATTCTTCACTTTGGTGAAATTCAAGCCTCTTTCAAAATTCTGGATTTTCTAAGTTTTCGCCGGTTTATTAACAGCATCGATATCCACAGCAAAATTTTTGATCTCTCCGACGAGTCTGACTATGAGTTCGTTGAAGCCCCTAGATTGAACATTGCGCACAAAATGACTTTGTGCGAAGTGATTCAGTTGCGCGAACTTGTAAACGGTACACACTTCGCGATCGAACTCAACTCCATGCTACACCAAGTTCTCTTTTCCGAACGAGAATTAGTCTAAATAACTCATTAAGACTACATTAGACCGTTTCCAAATATCTAAAATGATTTGGAATCATGAACTTTCGCATGATATTTGCACTTGTTAAGACACGAATAAACAAGCAACATCATGAAAGACTTACTTAGAGCACGTACTTCCCTCAAAGAGGAAATAGAGATACTTTTGAACAACCAGGTGAAGATGGAAGCCGAAGCTTCTGCCAAATACCTTGCAATGGCATCGTGGTGTGACCGCAATGGTTTTAAACGCAGCGCCAACTATTTCCTCAAACAATCCGACGAAGAACGCGGCCATATGCTGAAAATCTTCAACTACCTGATGACAGTTGGCGGTACAGCGATCTCTCCCGAAGTTTCAGGCGTGAAGCAAGAATATCCTACTTTCAGAAGCGTGTTTGAAACAGCACTTCAAAGCGAGATTGCAGTAACGCAATCGATCAACCGCATTGTAACAGCAGCCCGCAGAGAAGAAGATTATGGCACCGAAAATTTCCTGCAATGGTTCGTAAGCGAGCAAATCGAGGAAGAAGACAACGCGCGCCGCGCAATTGAGCTGTTCGATGTAATCGGCGAAGAAGGGACAGGCCTGTATGAAATAGATAAAGCCGTTGCCAAAATCGGTCACGACGAATAATATAGATTCTTTATAATGCAAAAATAGCTGCCCGAAAGAGCAGCTATTTTTGTTTCAAACCCTTGTGAAATACTTTCGCTCCCACACTTTATACCAGTTTTTGTTAGCAGGATATTTGCGATGCGCCGCGAACCGGTTGACCGCCACAGCGACGAAAAGCAGGATCAGGACACCACTCAGCACAGGGCTTAGGACATACATATAACCCAACGCTTTGATTTTCTCCGATCCGATATTAGCGATTAGGGCCGTGGCGCCGCCTGGTGGGTGCAAAGTTTTGGTCACTTGCATTAATACAATTGAAATAGAGACGGCGAAGGCAGACGAAAGCCAGATCTGATCGGGAATGATCTTATGGACCGTCACGCCAACGAGCGCACATAATACGTGTCCGCCAATGAGGTTACGCGGCTGTGCGAGCGGGCTGTTCACAATGCCATAAATCAGTACCGACGATGCGCCAAAGGAACCTATCAGGAATAATGAGTCGGAATCGGTGAATTTCTGATCGTTAAGCAAGCCGACTAGGCCAATGCCTAAAAATGACCCTACAAAAGTCCAGAAATGATCTTTGAAGTCTATTAATGTTTCCTTGTAAACTACGTAACGGACCAATCTTGCGTTACGTCTGATCCTTTTTCTCAAAATTTGAAAACTTTTGGTTGAAGTCGTGTAAAATAGAACTATAACGGGATAGCAATGGTTCGAAAATTAACGGAACTGTCAGAAGTACCTACCGATAGCCTCTCCTATTCCCTCTCAAAGATACTAAAAACAGCCTGGGTTCGCCCCTCGCTCCGGCGGATAGACGTCCAAAATTTGGTACACCTTTTGTTGGTTGTGAGATTTAAAATAGTAGTATTGCAATAGTACACCGTGACCTGACTCATGAATTACCTCGACGAGTTCAAAAAATTTATTTCCAGCCATTACCTGTCGACCGGTGTACGTCTAACGCTCGGGACGGTTATTCCAAGTCTCATTTTCAATCATTATGGTGTTCTGAGTGAGATGATTGCATTTCCGCTCGGCACTTTGCTCATCGGTGGAACAGACAATCCCGGTCCTTATCACAGAAGAAGAAATGCGTTACTCGCGGCGATCGGAACCTGTTTTGTCGTTGCTTTTATAACCGGCTATCTCCGGCATTTCCATTTGATCATTTTCCTGGAGATCATCGTCTTCGGCATGTTCTTCTCGCTGGTAGGCGTTTATGGCAACCGCGTGAACAGTATCGGGCTAATCGCGCTGCTGGTTTTTGTATTTAACATTGACGATCATCTGAGCGGCGATATGGTGTTCCGGACCGCGGCCATATTTTCTGCGGGTGGAATCTGGTATTTTATATTGTTTATGGTTTTACAAAAGCTGCTGCCTTACAAACTCATCCAGCAGCTATTGGGCGAGAATTTTGTTGAGCTGGGCAAACTGCTCTCTATCAAAGCCGGCTATTATTTTGCCAATCCAAACTATGACGAGCTATTTAACCGGATGGTCCATCAGCAGGTCATACTTCGTGAAAATCATGAAAACCTTCGCGAAATCCTCTTCAAAACGCGGGAGATCGTAACCGAATCGACGACTAAAAGCCGCATTCTGATGCTGATGTTCCTGGATAGCATCGACCTGTTCGAGCGCATTCTCAACTCACAGCAGAATTATTCCAACCTGCACCGCGCATTCGACCATACCAAGGTATTGCGGCTATTCGGAACTTACATTACCTGGCTTGCTGCTGAAATCCAGCAAATCGGTCTGGCTATTCAAAGTGGTTATGCGTCCCATCCGCGCCACGATCTCGACGAGGCATTCAACAAGTGCCAGCGTGCTTTCGAGCGTATGCGCGAACATAAGATGAACCATGACAACATGGAGGATTTTATCATGTTGCGCCAGATTCTGAACAGCTTACAGGACGTTACCGAACGCGTCAAAAAACTGCATAGAGCCACAAAATATGAAGCCGATGTCAGCAAAGATTATAAGCTGACCGTTGAAGCCGCAGATTTCACGCCTAAGCAAGACTATCATCCGCGTATTCTGCTCGACAATCTTTCATTAAAATCCAGCCATTTCCGGCACGCAGTGCGGGTTACGCTCGGTTTGCTAGCCGGGTATATTGCCTCATTGTTCTTTGCTGTCGGACATGGATACTGGATATTGCTGACGATTGCGGTGATCCTCAAACCGGCATTCAGCATTACCAAGCAGCGGAACATTCACCGGATCGGCGGAACCATTGTGGGCGTAACCCTCGGGTTCCTTTTTCTTTACCTTATTAATGAAAGCACGCCGTTGTTCATCCTGATGATGATTGCGATGATCCTTGCTTACAGTTTCCTGAAAATCAATTATTTCATCGCGTCTATCAGCATTACCTTATATGTGATCCTGTCGTTCCATTTCCTCAATCCGCAACATGTGACGGCCGTTTTGCAAGACCGGGTAGTCGATACGGTGATCGGGTCGGCAATCGCCTTTATCATTTCTTCCTATGTGCTGCCGGTTTGGGAACATTCGCAGATCAAGCAGTATATGAAAGAGGCTGTGAATGCCAACCGGAATTATTTCGATCTGGTTGCAGCCAAATTCACAGGCAAGGAACTGGATATTAACGAATTGAAGATATTGAGAAAAAATGCGATCATCGCGATGGCCAACCTTTCCGATAATTTCCAGAAAATGCTTTCCGAACCGAAGCGGCAGCAAATGAATATGGAGGAATACCACCAGTTCGTCGCGACGAGCCATATGCTCACTTCCTACATCGCGTCACTTTCCACTTATGCGCAGACGTTGGAATACTCCGAATTTTCAGTGGAATTTGAAATGATGATCCGGCAGATCGACCGGCAATTACAGGCTGCTATGGACATTATTGATGGGAAAACCGGTAATAGCCTCGAAATTGCAAGGGAATCGCTACCTCAAAACCAGCGACTGGTCGAATTGCTCGCCAAACGTAAAAAAGAAATCAAGGAGTTAGGCATTGAAAAGGCCGACCAGTCGCCGGCGCGCAAAATGCTTTCAGACTTAAAAACGATTAATGGTCTTTTCGAATTGATCAGCACCATTTCAATCGACGAAATCAAAATTGTTCAAAAAATAAAACCTGCGAAAGTAGCGTAAACATGGCTTTATTGTCAGGCACCGAAAGAAAAAATATTGCACCGGGACTTGCTGTTTCGATCGTGCTCAAAAAAGACCAGCGCAGTGGAAAACTGACCCAGGGGATTGTGAAAGATATTCTCACAAAAGCACCTGTGCATACGCATGGCATTAAGGTACGGCTGGAGTCGGGAGAGATCGGGCGCGTGAAAACTATTGAAGCCGAAGATTAGCCGCAGCTTGCTCCAATATTTCACGAATCGTTTCGAGCGGCAGGTCCTTGGCCGGATCAATCAGCAATATTTTCATCCTGGAACGCTTTTCAGCTACGAGCAACGGATGTCGTAACAGGAATCCGTCTACAATGCCCAAATATGGCCGACCGGTTTTCTTGTCATCCCATAAATAGCAAAGCCGCTTGGTACCGAGTTTGTAAAAAGGCATTTTGTATTGCCAAACTTCCTGAATTTGCGAATCAAAGTTCAATACAAGATGCCGCAGCGCCAGCAGGCAACTCCGCGTCGGTTCCGGCTTTTCCATGAAATAGCGATCGATTTCCCGCAATAGTTTTCCGGTTTAGGTGATTCCCTATCTTTGCCCTGAATTTATCCGATTTATGTCAAATCCCCGCATTAACCTGATTATAGGGATCATCAGCATCAGCATTTTCCCAGTACTGGTCAAATGGGCGCCGGTTTCAGGTATTACTTCGGCATTTTACCGGATGTTTCTCGGGCTGCTGTTTTTACTTCCTTACGTAGTTTTCCGCAAAAAATTTACGGTACCTTCGGCCACTCTCTGGCTGCCCATCGGGCTTTGCGGTATCATTTTTGCCACCGACATCGCGGTTTGGAATCTCTCTATTCAGTATTCCAATGCCACACAGGCCACATTGCTGACCAACCTATCGCCTGTCTGGGTAGGCGTCGGAACATTCCTTTTCCTACCCGATAAACCAGGTTCCCGTTTTTGGCTAGGCACACTAGTGGCACTTTTCGGAATGGTTATACTCATTGGAATAGAGACATTTACAAGCATGCGTCTCGACCTGGGTTTCGCGCTGGCCGTACTTTCAGGCATACTTTACGCATCGTACATGCTCATTAGTAAAACCGTATTGAACCGCATCGATATCGTCAGCTTCATGACTATTAGTATGGCCGTTTCAAGCATTTATCTTTTCGCGATCTGCCTTATTTTCGACCAGCCGGTCTGGCATTTCAAGCCGGTTATCTGGGGCGTTTTCGCCGTGCAGGGATTGATTTGTCAACTCTTAGGATGGCTGACGATCAGTTCGGCCGTGAAGCAAATGGATGCGAAAAGTGTTTCGCTCAGCCTTTTGAGCCAGGCGGTCGTGACGGGATTTTTTGCCTGGATTTTTATTGGGGAAAAAATTACTTTGCAAATGATCGTGGGCGGTGTGATCATTCTGCTCGGGATCGCGATAACCTACACCGGCCGAACTAAAACAGCCCGGAAAAACAGCTGATTACTTTTCGATGGGCAGGTAAACGATAAATGTTGACCCAAAGCCCGGTTTTCCCACTGCGTCGATCAGGCCCCTGTGGTTTTCTACAATTTTCTTGCAAATGGCCAATCCAATGCCCGTCCCCTCGTAAGCCGAGCGGTTGTGAAGCCTTTGAAATACCTGAAAAATCCGGTCTTTATATTGAGGATCAAAACCAATACCATTATCGGCAAAGGAAATATATTGGTATTTCCGCGTAGGATCTACTTCGGCCAATGGAATGGCTGCTCCCTCTACTTCACCCGCACGAACATCGATCATCGGTGCCCTGTTCGGACTGACGAATTTGAGCGCGTTTGCGATCAGGTTCATGAACAACTGTTCGAACTGGTAAACGATTACATCCCTCACCGGCAGCACATTGCTGGTTATCACCGCATTCTCCGATTGAATAATGTCGCTCAGCTGCTCTTTCACATTCTGCAAAACCAGATTGAGATCAGCGCTTTCGAGGTGTTTTTCAGCTGCATTGGCACGTGAAAAAGCCAGTAAATCCACGATCAGTTGCTGCATCCGGGTGGACGATGCCTGCATGCGCTGGAAATAATCCTTACCCCGCTCCGAAAGATGCTGGATTTCCGTTTCCAAAATGCGAGTCGCAAACGTCTGGATCTTGCGCAAAGGCTCCTGCAAATCGTGGCTGGCTACATACGCAAATTGTGCAAGTTCCATATTGGTACGGACAAGCTCAGTGTTTGCCACCGAAAGTTGCTGAGTTCTTTCCTGCACTTTTGTTTCGAGCTGGTCGATAAACAGACGGTTGTCGTGCACGTCGGAACTGGTTCCGACCCACATTTCGATGGTGCCATCGGTGTTGCTTTGAGGAGTGGCCCTACATTTGTACCATCTATATTCACCATCAGCCCGTTTTAGCCGATGCTCGAACTGGAAATCAGTCCCATCCTTTACCGACTGCATCCATAACCGCATATTTTCCTCACGGTCGTCCGGATGCACCGTTTGAATCCACCCATTCATTTCCAGTTCCTCGGGAGCGAGACCAAAATAGTCGATCATCGATCGGTTGAAGTAGTTTAGGATACCTTGATTGTCGCTTGTCCATACAAACTGCGGCATCGAATCAGCTAACGTCCGGAATTTCCCTTCGCTGGTTTTTAACGCAAGCTCAGCTTCTTTCCTGTCGGTAATGTCCATCATCGTGCCCAGCATCCGTTGTGGAATGTGGTCATCGTCGAAAAGCACCTTTCCCTGCGTCCGGATCCAGTGTACGGATTGATCCCTGTGTATAATTCTGGCTTCATAATAGTATACACCCGTTTTCAGCGCTGCCTCAAAAGCCGGTTCAACGATCGTGTGACGATCTTCGGGATGTAACTGATCGCGCATTTGCTGGTGACCCAGCCTTTCTGTTTCGTCATATCCGAAAATCACCGCCAGCCTGCCTGAATGGATAACGTTCCTGGTTTGAATATTCAAGTCCCAGGTCGCAAGCCGCGTTCCGTCCGTGGCCAGGGAGAGGCGGTCCGCAGTCTCCGCAAACTGCTGACGCAACGTGACCTTATCGGTCACGTCGTTTACGGACGCCATAATCCCGGACACGCTGCCGTCCACTTCGAAAATTGGTGCATATTGAAAATCGAGATAATGCCTTTTCAGACCTCCCGGGCCGTCCACAAATGCTACGGCTTCATTTTCGCGATAAATTTCCGCATGGTGGTAAACGTCGTTCAAAAGCGCTATGAACTTTTGGTCACTAAGCTCCGGGAATACGTCGACAAGCCTTTTGCCAACCACTTCATCCAGGCTGCGCCGCCAGATGTTTAGCATACTTTCGTTCGCAATACTGATAACAAGGTCCGGGCCTTTGAAAATGGCTTTCGCAAACTGCGACTGGGTAACAAGGTTACGGAACTGGTTTTCACTGCGCTGCAAGGCCTGCTTGGATAGAACTTGCTGAGTAACCTCGGTAGCAACCACCATCACGCCGGAAGCAGTGTCGGAATCATCAAAAAGCGGTTGGTAGACAAAATTGAAATAGCATTGCTGGGCTTCTCCGAAGCGGCGGAGTGTCACCTCGAATTCGTTGCCATGGTACGCAACGCCGGTATGTAACACATCGAGCAGTATCGGCTCTACGTAGCTTCGCACCTCGGGTAGGCCAATGAAAAGGGATTTCCCGACGAGTTCTTCTTCGGTCCGATCGACAATATTCAGATAGGTATCGTTGGCCATTTCAACGAAAAAGTCCTCTCCCCGCAGGATTGCCATCCCCACAGGGGCCTGCTTGACGGTATCACGGAATTTACTTTCGGAATCCTGCGCATGGTCTACACTATTGTCGTGTAATGCGCTGCTTTGGGAGGTATGCTGATGCAGATTTTTCAACTTGTCCACTTGTTTCAAGAAGAAGATACTTTCAAAAATAAGCGGACAAGTCGGAAGAAATCAATATTGATAATAAAAGTTTTCGGGAGCCGGCGTCCAGCTATGCTTAGTCCAATCGATATCCAGGATCTGTTTGATAGCCTGTTTCAACTTGGGGAACGACCCTGGTTTGCGAATAAAGAAGTTAGCCCCTTTTTCATGCACTTTCCGAACCATTTCTTCCTGGCCGGTGGTCGAGAAAATCACTACCGGTATATCCTCCCAGGCTTTTGTTTTACGAATCTGGTCGAGGCATTCGAAACCATTTTTACGAGGCATGTTCAAATCCAGAAAAATAACATCCGGAGGTGGCGGTACCGTTTTTTCCATCAGGTGCATCAGCTCCACCCCGTCATTAGCGGTGACCAATTCCACAGAATTACTTACCTCCCTAAGCGCATCTTTGAAGAGCATGCAATCATCCTCATCGTCGTCGGCCAGGTAAACAGATTTATTTGGTTTTATGCTCATAACCTAAATTAAGTACTCTCGGTGTAACATAAACGTTGCTCAATACATTCACCCTAATCGCGGTACAGTAGCAGTCAATCCCTATGCCAAGAATATACAAGTTAGATAATAAAAACCGTATACTAAATTTATTGATATTAAAATTCACCTTCCAAACTCTCTTTCGGTTTCTTCTTAGCCTGGTGCAAGCGGTAGTTCAGCGTCAGGTTAATTTGCCTTAAACGGCCCTGTGAGGTGTTGCGCGCATAGAAGTTGGCACCCTCGGTAATAGAGCGGAATTTTCTCGAATTAAAAACGTCCACCACGGTGAGTGTCAGTGTGCCATTACCTCTCAGGATGTCGCGTGTCGCAGCCAGGTCTAGCGTTGCCAATGCCTTTCTGCGGCCCTGAGGCGTTTGCTGAGGTGCCTCATAATTGCCTCTCAACTGCACGTCGGTGTTTTTCCAAAGGGTAAATCGCGACATCGCCCGTACAAACCAGCTGTAAGTATCACTTTGAAATTCTTCGTCCAGGCCAGTACCATCGATAATCGCGCGGAAGAAGTTGGCGCTACCGTCGAGCTTCCACCATGGGTAAGGATTGAACGAACTGGTAAATTCAGCTCCATAGGCATCCTCCGTTCCGAGGTTCTCAGGGCGTGTGTAGGAACTTCCGTCGTCCTGCACCGTGCGGATGCTGATGATCTTGCCATTGGTATGGCGATAATAAATGGAAGAGCTCAACGAACCTTTGTTCATATATTTGATATGCCCTAGTTCAAATGCATTGGTAAACTCCGGATTCAGGTCGGGGTTACCGCTCCAATAATTGCGGTTATCGCTGTAAGTTGCGAACGGGCTCAGGTCGTTGTATTGTGGCCTGCGCACGCGGCGGCTGTAACTGAGCTGCAATGCATTCTGTTTCGCGAGATCGTAAGTCATATGCACACTCGGGAACAAGTTGGCATAATTCCGGTCGTTTACTTCGTTGGTCTGTCTCAATGTAGTGGTTACGCCTGTCCATTCGGCACGCACGCCCCCCTGATAGGAAAACTTACCGGTTTTGTTACCGATCATTCCGTACAATGCATTGATATTCTCTTCGTACAAAAACTCATTCGTTAGCCCCGGCAATGTCACCCAGCCGCCATCGCTCGTCTGCTGCGTTACGGTATAATCGTTGGTCATATCCCGGGAGCTGCTCCTTCCGCCGGCTTCGATTTTACCATCTTTTCCGAATGGGTGCACGTAATCGGCCTGGAAAAGCAACTGCTTCTCCGTTTCATAATTAACCGCACGCTGTAACAACGGCGGAATTCCGGAGGGGCTACCATCCGGTTTGTAAACGTTCTCGTGGTAATATTGGTCCGAATCTTCCCAGTTATCCAGATAGCGCACATCGGCGGTGAACTCCTGCCCTTTCCTGTTGAATGTCTTTTTGTAGGTTAATGCATATTCCGAATTGGGTTCCGTCTCGGTTTCATCCTGGGTGCGGTGCGTGTAGCTCGTCATGTTGCCCAGGTTGGTCAGGTAATCCCGGTAATCCAGCGTGGAAAAGCGTTTGCCTTTACTTGTACGCCACGTATATGCTGCTGTGAGGACATTTTTAGTATTAAAAAAATAATCCAAACCGCCCCGTGCGCTATTAGCCATTCCTTTCAGGTTGCTCTTCATATCGCGTTCCATGATGAATGTGGAATCGTTACGGTAAAGCTCCTGGTACAAGTAGTTTTTGCCCGGCGTATTCCGGTACGACATCGTATAATTGACGAAGAAATTGAGGTTTTTCTTCCTGTAATTCACATTGGCAGCCCCACCAAAGTTGGTCGGGTGACCGGTGATGATATCGAAAGAACCATTAATTCCCTCCTTACGCTCTTTTTTCAACACGATGTTGATCACACCGCCCATCCCCTCGGCTTCATATCTGGCCGATGGATTGGTTATGATCTCGACGCGTTCGATCATGCTGCCCTGCAATTGTGCCAGCCCGCTAGCACCCTTAATGCTGACAAGCCCGGACGGCTTTCCGTCAATCAAAATCCGCACATTGCCGCTTCCTCTCAAACTTACATTACCCTCGACGTCAACAGCCACAGAAGGCACATTAGTGAGGATATCGACGGCCGTTCCGCCTGCGTTTGCAAGGTCCTTTCCTACATTAAAAACTTTTTTGTCCAGCGACAGCTCCATCGAACTTTTCTCCGCTTGTACCGTCACCTCGTCGAGCGTCTTGGCCGAAGCAGCTATTTTAATGGTACCCAGGCTGAGCGGAGAGTTGGCTGCACTCACTTTAATATTAGTTGTGTATTGGGGTTTATAACCGATAAATTCTGACAATGCGTAATAAGTGCCCGCCGAAATATCTACAATAAAACCGCCGGTTTCATCGGTAATAGCGCCTGAAACGAAAGAGCTGTCGGCCGTTTTAAAGAGCCGGATACTTGCGTACCCCAGTGGCGCATTGCTCGCCCCGTCGGTAATCTTACCTGTTACCTTTAATTTGCCTCCATTTTGCGCGAAAGCGGGCGCTATTGCGAGCGTCCCGAAAATCAATGCGAACCACACATATCCATGCGCCTTCCGCTCACGAAGGCCCTGCTTCAAACTGCTTCTGATAGCCATTATTATTTTGTAATGTTTACTCAAATCCTTTTAAAAGTTGCTACCCTTACAAACCCTTATACCTTCTCGTTTTACTCTACCGTAATGATATATTAAAATGAAGATTCCCGCGCTGAGCCGGATTTCCGTACCTTTGCCTTCTTTTTGCAGATTAGCACAGCGCCATGAAAAACGAAGCATCACAAACTTTAAAACTTGCTTTCCCTATTATCATCGGAGAACTGGCCCAAATGGCCCTCCACCTTATTGACAGCGCTATGGTGGGCGCTATCAGCTACAAGCAACTAGCCGCGGCAGCGTTGGTTATCAATGCGATGAACATCCCGTTCGTGATCGGCATCGGTATGACGATCTCCGTCTCGCAAATGGTTTCCCTCGCCAACGGCCGCCGCGATGCTCAACAGGTCTCGCATTATTTGTTCAACGGATTTTGCCTTTGCACCCTTACCGCGCTCGCGATTGCCATCACATTGCTTTTTGGGAAAGATTATCTCCGCAATCTCGGTCAGGATCCCGAAGTTGTCGAGCTGGCGATCCCGTTTATGCGGCTCATGGGACTGTCCATTATTCCCATGTTGCTTTTTATGACTTTGAAACAATTCGCCGATGGACTGGAACACACACGCACAGCGATGATCTTCTCGCTGGCGGGGATGCCTATTAATATTATGCTCAACTGGCTGCTCATTTACGGCAACTGGGGGTTTCCGCGCCTGGAACTCGAAGGCGCAGGCTGGGCGACGCTCATCACGCGGAGTATGATGTTCGTGGCATTGCTTTACGTCATTTTAAGACACAAAACTTTTGAAAAATACATCGCCGTCAGCCGCAACCAATGGTATTTCAAATGGCAGACCTGGCGCGAGCTGCTGCATATTGGGGTACCCAGCAGCCTGCAGATCGGCATGGAAGCCGGGGCATTTGCCGTATCGGGCATCATAATAGGCACCCTTGGTGCGGTGGCGCAGGCGGCACACCAGATCGCATTGAGCAGTGCCTCATTCACATTTATGGTATCGATGGGCCTCGCGCAGGCAGGCTCGATTCGCGTGAGCAACGCCCTCGGCCGCAGTGACTGGAAGAAGATTTTTGTAATTGGCAAAAGCACGCTGGTAACTGCATTGATCTACGGAACCATCTGCGCAATAACCTTTGGCCTCCTCCGCAATGTGCTGCCCAAAGCATTCAATGACAATGCGGAAGTGCTGACGCTGGCTTCATTGCTAATCCTTTTCGCCGCAGTTTTTCAGATTTCCGACAGTACACAAGCCATCGGCGCTGGCTTATTACGGGGAATTAAAGATGTTAAAACGCCCACGGTCCTGATCGGAATTGCTTACTGGGTCATTGGTATTCCGGTAGGTTACACGCTCGCGTTCCATTTTGGCATGGGTGCGTCGGGCATGTGGCTTGGGTTGATTCTGGGATTAACGATGGCGTCGATCTTTCTGATGACGCGCTTCTTCAAAATGACGGCAAGAAATCAGATTTAGGCAAAAGGTTATCAAATTTGGACTTGTTGATAAGGATAAAAATGCGAAACTTCGTCATTATGCCAGTGCGCTTTTTAAAATCAATTCTTATCCACAAAAATTTGGTTCAATGGATTTCAATTCCACGTTAAGGAACATCTTTGTTGAAGAAAAGGACATCCCTGCGGAGTTCAGCCTACCATCGCTGATACACCAGCGGGAGTACCTTAGCAACGGCGAAATGAAGCCCTGGGACGGTCCCGTCCACGAAGTGTTTTCACCGATTTGTATTAAAACTGAAAATGGCCTCGAACGCAAGCTCATCGGCAGCTATCCGCTGGGCACCGCTACCGAAGCTACGGAGGCATTGAACGCCGCCGTCGCCGCCTACAACAACGGCCGTGGCGAATGGCCTACGATGGGCGTTGCCGAGCGCATTCACTGCGTAGAGCAGTTTACGGGCAAAATGATCGAGCAAAAGGACATTATTGTTAAGCTCATCATGTGGGAAATAGGCAAGTCATTTGCCGACTCTGTGAAGGAATTCGATCGAACCGTTGAATACATTTATGCAACCATCGATTCGTTGAAAAACCTGGATCGCGACTCTTCCGGCTTCGATATCGTAGACGGCATCGCTGCGCAGGTACGCCGTTCGCCCCTCGGTGTGGTGCTCTGCATGGGGCCGTTTAACTACCCGCTCAACGAGACTTTCACAACCCTGATCCCCGCACTGATCATGGGTAATACCTTGCTGTTCAAGCCACCGAAATTCGGGACATTGCTGCATTATCCATTGCAGGAAGCTTTCCGCGATTGTTTTCCCAAAGGCGTGGTGAACGTGATTTACGGCCGCGGCAACACCGTCGTTCCCGGGTTAATGCAATCAGGAAAAATCAATGTCCTGACATTGATCGGTTCCAGTAAGGTGGCCAATGAATTGAAAAAATCGCACCCGAAAGTAAACCGGCTCCGCGCGGTACTGGGGTTAGATGCAAAGAATGCAGCCATTGTAACGCCCGACGCGGATCTCGGCCTTGCAGTAAAGGAAATCATCACCGGATCTCTTTCGTTTAATGGTCAGCGTTGTACAGCGTTAAAGATCATTTGGGTACACCGCAGCGTGGCGGACGCGTTTCTTGAAAAGTTCAGTGCCGCCGTTGCCGAACTGAAGTTTGGTATGCCCTGGGAAAAAGGCGTGTCATTAACCCCGCTTCCCGAAACGAACAAAATCGAATACCTCAGCGACTGCATTGCCGACGCGGAAGCAAACGGCGCGAAAGTGGTCAACGAAAATGGCGGCAAATCGGAAGGTTCATTCTTTTACCCGGCCGTCGTTTACCCTGTGAACAGCAAAATGAAACTGTACCACGAAGAGCAGTTCGGCCCGATCGTACCCGTTGTCCCATTCGACGACCTGGAAGAAACGATCGAATTCCTCATCGAGTCTACGCATGGCCAGCAGGTCAGCATTTTCAGTAACAATGCCGACGAAGTAGCCTCACTCATCGACCCGTTGGTAAACCAGGTGAGCCGTGTAAACATTAACACCCAATGCCAGCGCGGCCCCGACGTATTTCCGTTCACCGGCCGCAAAGACAGCGCAGAAGGTACGCTCTCCGTCCCCGACGCCATCCGCGCCTTCTCGATCCGCTCGCTCGTCGCCTTCAAAATGAATGACGCCAACAAGCAGCTTATCAACGAAATCGTGCATGAGGACACTTCTAACTTTTTGAGTACGAAGTTTATATTCTAGGTTATCAAATTTTTAGCCACGCCGATGCGCCCGTTCAGGAAACTGGACGGGCGTTTTTTCTGTGCCGGAGGATAATTGGTGGTGGCAGGATTAGGGAGAGATTTGTGGGAGGTGTGCTTTGATTTTTATTTAAGCACACTATTTGCATGAATAAGGACATTTATCCGTTTTTTAACCTTGAAGAAGACTTTATATATGCTTTCGTCAGTGAGGGTATTCGCGGAAAAATTCTGAAGGCTGTTTTGATAAGCCCTTTACCTTATCATCCCGAACAACACTTCAATCCCCTCTTCAACCTAGGATTTGGTGATTTTATCGAACTTGATGATGAATGGATGCTCGACGATTCTGTCAGAAGTGGAAACGGCGACATGCCCAAGGTAATAGCAACAGTCGCAAGAATTGCCATGGAATTTCTCCGAAAACACCTTGAGTACGCTCTATCATTTCAGGGATACAATGACCAAAAATCGATCCGGCATGGCAAGAATCACCGCAACATGCTTTATCAGAGAGGAATCAATTCGAATTGGTCAGAGCTTTCAGCTCATTTAACCTTCTGGGGCGATAAGGCGGGACATGTTGAAGAATATGTTGTTGGTAACCAATACGACCAGATCTTGGTCAAACTTAAATAAATGTCTAACTTTAATCAAATAACCCTATGAACACGCACATGGAAAAACATAAGGACATGGAGTACGAAGCTAGAATTGCAGAATTGCTTAAAGACAAGGAGAAAATCATAGCCGCCATCAAAAATTCTCCAGGGTTACAGAGAAGAAACCGGGAAGCCGCTGAAATGTTGTCGAAGCTTAAACCACCTTTTCCCTGGGATGACGACTATGCTCAAAAGAGAAACTGATATATAGCTATCCGAAGAAAACCAGCCGCATTTTTTCCAATTGCATGCGACTGGTCTTGCTTCGTACCCCTCACAAATTCGCGGCAGCCAAAGCCCTCTCAATTTCCCCCTTTGGCGTTACGCCACTTTTCTTCCAAACAACCTGGTTACCGCGATAAAGAATCAGGGTCGGTAATGCCGTTACGCCGATTTCCTTCGTAAGCGCCTTGTTGTTATAAGCTTCGATATTGATCACTTTCACGGTGCTGGCCTGTTCGTTTTTGATAGAGTCAACAATTGGCGCCAGCCTTTTGCAGGAGCCGCAATACTTTGAGCCAAAATCGACAAGCACCAGCTTTTCTGATTTGAGTGAAGCCTGGTAGTCGCTGAGCGAGAGGCCGGGACCTACTGTGGAAACAACCGGCTTTCCCAAACCGATCCATTTGCTTAATCCGCCCGGCAGTTCGGTAACGTCTTTGAAGCCGTTGTCACGTAGGTCTTTGGCGAGCTTACCGCTGCGACCATTGGCAATAGAATAGATGAATGTCGGTTTGCTTTTATCGAGTCTGGCAATGGCTTTGGAGAAATCAGCTTCGTCGGCCACGCTGAAACTGGTGGCCCCTTCCAAATGGTTTTGCGCGTATTCCTCGGGCAGGCGTGCATCCAGGATCTGTGCATTTTTCCCGGCTTTAGCCAGTCGTCCTTCGAATTCTTCGAAGGAGACAAGGTCGCGCTTAGGAGCTGTTTGCGCCAATAGCGCAGTATGGGCGACGAGTAGCCATACTAATGCAAGCAACGGTTTGAAAGTTTTCATTGAAATGTTGTTTAAAGTGATTGTTAGCTTTCGGTGGTTGCCTATCGACTTTTATTGTGAATTTTTGAAATTGTTCAGCAAAACCCTGGCTGCCCGGATATCATAGTCAAACATTTCCGGCTTTTGCCCGGCGATACGCTCGGCGGCCCCGATTGCCGGTGCAGCATCTTTTCCGGTTAAATCCAAAACATTAAGGGCTTGCAGGCGTGCATAAGGGTTATCGCTTTTTAATGATTCCGTCAATGTGGCTACGGCACCGGATTTGTCGGCCCCGGTCACGTACAATGCTTCGGCAGCAGCGATGCGCACGGCTACTTCCGGGTCCTTCAATGCTTTTTGCAATGCATCTTTTGCCGTGGATGCTTGGAGAACGGTTAACCCCGTAGCTGCCCAGTAGCGGATCACCGGATCGTTGTCGGCGAGTGCTTTGATCAACGCCGGTGTGTGAACCGCATTCCGCGAAGTAGCAATATCTGCCATAGCAACTACCTTTTCCAGACTGTACTTTCCACTGCGGGCGTAATCGTACAAGGGCGTAGTTTTGGCAATTTCATAAATAATGGCCTCGGGAATAAAACCAACATCTTTATAGCTCCTGACCCATTGCTCATTAGCTTTCCTCAGCCTTTCCAGTTCCTTTTTATACTTCGGATCATCGGCAAGGTTATGAATGTTATGCGGGTCGGCGTCTACGTCGAAGAGCTCCTCTGCTGGTTTGGGTTCCCAGAATTTGGATTGAACCGCATTCAATTTGCCGGCTTTATAAAGATCTTCCCATGACTTTACAGAAGGTGCCCGCCACAGATATTCCAGGTATTGACCATAGATTTTATTCGGTAAATAATTCCGGATATAACGGTATTTCTTATCCCGAACGGACCTCGACATGTCAATCCGCTCGTCCATTCTTCCTCTAAAACCATATGCATATTGTGGCTCAGCCTTTTGTTGTTTGCCCAAAAATGCTCCTCCCTGCATATACTCAGGCACTTTAATATCCACCAAACTTAAAACCGTAGGAGCGAAATCCAGGAAAGTAACCAACCGATCCGACACGCTGCCCTGCTTATCCTCCGCCAGATGCGCATATTTCGGCGGCAAATGAACTATCAGAGGGATATGCAAGCCCGATTCGTACATAAACCGCTTGCTGCGAGCCAGTACACCGCCATTATCGGCATAGTAAAACACAATGGTGTTTTCGGCCAGGCCTTCATCTTTCAACTCTTGCAGCAACTCCCCGAACTGCCTGTCCATTTCTTCCAGCTTGTCGTAGTATTGCGCCCAGTCGTGCTTCAACTCCGGCGTGGCAGGGTGATAAGGCGGCAACGTTACTTTTTCGGGATCGTGCTTCAAGGCGGGTAGTGGCTCGTGCAGCGAGCTTTCGTGCGATACATTTAAGTTAAAAACGGCGAAGAATGGTCGGCCCGGCTTCCGGTTCCTGTAAGTGGCCTTGGCGCTGGACTCATCCCAGGCATCTGTCTGATCCGTCGTGTTGTAGTCCTTCTTGGCATTGTTGGTGGTATAATAGCCCGCTTCCCGAAGATACTTTGGGAAGAACTTCACAAACGACGGCGACGGATACGTGCTACGCATATGCTCAGTCCCGAGCGAGGGTGGGTACATGCCCGTAATGAGCGTGTTACGCGAAGGCGCACACACGGGTGCGGTTGAAAATGCATTTTTGTAGCGGATGCTGCGGGTCGCAAATTGGTCCAGATTGGGGGTCGTGGCAAATTTATCGCCGTAACTGCCTAGCAGGATCGTGTTGTCTTCACTGACGATCCAGAGAATGTTCGGACGGTCTTGCGCGAAGGCCGGATGTAATGCGATAGTCAATACCGCCAGAAGGATTTTACAGGTCAGTTTATTCATATGCAGTGCATTGTTGTTACATCGCTACCGATTTTATCATTCGCAGCGTTTGTCCTTTCCTACCTATATTACGTCGCTACGCGACTGGCATTTAATACTGCCGATAATTAGCCATTAAACGCTTCAAATCTTATGAGGCAAATGCCGCTAGGCATGTAATATTGGTAGCAATAATGTGTTACACGCCATTCAGCAAATGCGGTCAGGCATGTAACAACAAATCATCGAAACTTCATTTTACACCTAAATGCGCCTGCTGAGCCGGGGCAAGATCGATGGACACTTTATGAATTTTACCTGTAAATGCAAAAGGCACTTTATAGGTGTCCCCTACCGGCGTAAGATCGTCGAAACCGACATTCACGCCTTCATGCAAATACAATGCTTCAGAAGTTTTGGCAAGCGTTCCCTCCCCTACTTTTGTATTGTTTACATATAAGGTAACCGCACCACCGCCATTCTGATCATACTGAACGCTGGCTTTCAATTCTACCTTCCCGGACGGCAATGTGGCATTTGAAGAACTAACCACATATTTGTTGCCATCGCCTACCGCATACACGAATTGCAATTTCTGGTTTTGGATAAAAAAGCTCAGCCCGCCAGCAGCGCCACCTCTTGAAAGTAACATGCCTTCTGTCTCCACACCCGACAAATCCGCATCCGCGACGATTGAAAACGAGCGTTTCAATGCAAACGGGCTCGTCACATCGATGATAGTCGACTGACCTGGGTACAACACAACTTTATCCACATTGTTATAAGCCGTCGGCAGTGTAAATGGCTCGGTACCATCTTTCAATGGATAAACATTGTATTTCAATGCCTCGCTGTCGAACAATGTTTTCAGTTCTTTCAGTTTAGCCGGGTTGGAAGCGGCGAGATCGTTGGTTTCATTGAAATCCTCATTCAGATTATAAAGCTCCCATTTGTCCTTCTCAAATTCCTGTCCCTTCACGTGTAGGGAGCCCGCTTTCCAACCGTCTTTATAAATAGAGCGCGAGCCGCGTATTTCGTAGTACTGAACTATATGCCGGCTTTTTGCACCAGCGTCATTCAGGCTGTATGCCAGGCTCGTTCCCTCGATCGGATCCTGTTTGATGCCGTTCAATGTAAGCGGTGCTTTGATATTCAGCAGTTCCAATGTTGTGGGCAAAATGTCGGAAACGTGACCGTACTGATTACGGATGCCACCTTTTTCCTTAATGCCTTTGGGATAAAAAACGATCAGCGGATTATGTGTACCGCCCTCGGCATTAGCATCCTGTTTCCAGTGGCGGAACGGAACATTCGTAGCAGCGGCCCACCCGAGCGGATAATTCACTTTCGAAAATTCCGTACCGATCAGGTCGATCTGCTCGATATTCTTTTTCAGGCGTTCGTCTTCGGAAATACCTGTGCCGAAATTATTGACGGTTCCGACAAAGGTGCCTTCCTTACTAGCCCCATTATCCCCTACCGATACAATTATAACTGTATTTTCAAGCTCCCCCGCCTCACGGATGTGGTTAATGACACGACCGATTTCATAGTCGGTATATTCCAGAAAACCCGCATAGGTTTCCATAAACCGTGCATATAGTTTCTTTTCATCGGCACCCAATGCATTCCATTCTTTCACACCTGGGTTACGCGGCGGGACTTTCGCAGTTTTTGGCACTACACCGAGCCTGATCTGGTTCGCAAGTACCTGCTCGCGGTAAGCATCCCAGCCGGCATCGAACTTACCTTTGTATTTATCCGACCATTTTTGGGCCACCTGATGCGGCGCGTGCCCGGCACCGGTTGCCACATAGAGAAAAAACGGCTTGTCGGGATTGCCTGATTTCTGGCTCGCCAGATAGCTGATAGCCCGGTCGGCGATTAATTCATTGAAATGCTTGCCATCCTGGTGGTCCGGCTCTCGGTGCGTGCCCTCCCAAAGCTCAGGATGCCATTGATCGATACTTCCGCGTGAAGGGAAACCGTAAAACTGCTCAAAACCTCGCCCGGTCGGCCAGCGGTTGAATGGGCCTGCGGGGGTGAGGTCCGCGAGCGGGGTAATGTGCCATTTACCCAACGCAAATGTGTTGTAGCCGTTGTCTTTCAGGATTTCGGCAATGGTGCCTTTTTCAAACGGCATAATGGCATCGTAACCTGGTGTGCCAATGGCGGTTTCCGGGAAAAGTCCCATATGCACCGAATGTTGGTTGCGGCCTGTGAGCAGCGAGGCGCGTGTCGGTGCGCAAATGGCTGTGGTGTGGAAATTGGTATAACGTAAACCATTGTTTGCCAGACTGTCGAGCGTAGGCGTCTGGATCAGCCCGCCGAATGTGCTGATAGCGCCGTAGCCAATGTCATCCAGCAAAATCCAGACGACGTTGGGCGAGCCTTTTACAGCTTTCTTTTTTTCTGGCCAGGACTGCTGCGTTTCTGCAACCGTCTTCCCAATTTTTCCCTGATATGCAGGTGTCGGAGCATATTGTGCATTCACACTGCTGGCGGCCAGCATAGCCAGCGCCCCAAGCGATAATTTATTCCAAGGACGATAAACCTTTCCCATAACACATTGTTTTTGAATGTATTTAATCAAATTCACTTAATGGTATTCCAATCCACGACGCCCACTTTCGCGGCCCATTGGAGGTATTCCTTTTCCAGTTCTTTTACTTTTTCTGGATTCCGGTCAGCGAGATTATTATTTTCGCTCCGATCGGTTTTGAGATCGTACAGCTCCCACGGCTGATTGATTTCCGCCACCAGCTTCCAGTCCCGCTTCCTTACCGCGCGGCTGCCCTCGTGTTCCCAGAAAATGGTTTTGTCCTGAACCTGCTGGGGATGCTGAAAAAGCCGCGTCAGCGAGGCACCTGGCAGCTGCGTAAGGTTTTCACTGCCAAAAGTTATGGGATATCGAACACCGGCCACTTCGAGAAGTGTCGGCATGATGTCCGTAATGTGGCCCACCTGTTGGCTCAATGTATTGGCCTTTATTCTCCCGGGGAACCAGGCGATGAATGGCGATGCGATGCCTCCTTCATGTGTGTTCTTTTTGAATAATTTAAAGGGTGTGTTGCTGGCATTACCCCAGGCTGGATCGTAGCTGTCGATGGAGTTCACCGAACCGGGCTCCCCCTTCTTTTGGGTTACATAATCCCATTCACGGACGGTATCGCCGCTGCCACCATTGTCCGAGATAAAAATGACCAGCGTATTCCGGTCGCGGCCGGTGGCTTTCAGCTTGGCAAGCACCTGCCCGATGCACTGGTCCATCCGGTCGATCATCGCGGCATAAATGGCCATTCGGGTATCCCATTGGTCCTTTTCAGCCGCGGTCAATGCATTCCATTCCGGCGCTTTTTCGTAGCGTGGGGAAAGTTTCCATTCCTTTTGGATAATGCCGAGTGAAACCAGTTTCCGGTAGCGGCTTTCACGCAATGCATCCCAGCCTTGCAGGTACTTTCCCTTGTAGCGCGCAATATCCTCCGGCAATGCCTGAATGGGCCAATGCGGTGCATTATAGGCGAGGTATAAAAAGAAAGGATTTTTTTGATCCTTAATGCGATCGATGGATTGGATCGCAAAGTCGGTGATGGCTTGTGTGAGATAGCGTGAAGTGTCGTAGCGTTGGATTCCGCGGCCGTTCAGTTGAAATGTAACAGTGCGGCCGTCGTTGTAAAGCGGCTCGGAATTAAAATAGCTGCTCCCGTTATTTTGGAGCGTGAACGACTGATCGAAACCACGGTTCACGGCCCACGCCGATGGTACCAGCCCGACGTGCCATTTACCTGAAACAATCGTGTTATAACCTCCTGTTTTGAGCAGTTGTGCGATCGTCGCACTATTTTTACTCAAATAGCCCTGGTATGCAGGCGAACCCTTGTCCTGTACCATGTCGCCTATGCCTGCCTGATGCGGGTAGAGGCCGGTAAGCAGCGCGGCGCGCGAGGGGCAGCAACGACCGCTGTTGTAAAACTGGGTGATGCGCAAGCCTTCCCCCGCAAGGCGGTCAAGATTGGGAGTATTTATTTCCGACCCAAAACTTCCCAGATCGGAAAAGCCCATATCATCGCCCAGGATCAGGACGATATTGGGCTTATCGGAGGGCCTTTGTGCTGATGCAGGCACTAGCGCAATTACCGCCAGTGCCCATATCAGGCTTGCCCAAAAGGACGCTTTTTTATTCATTAACATTCAATAACAACAGATTACAAACTCGGTGCGGCATTACTCCCAGAGCGGGTTCTGTTTCAGCAATGCATTGTTGTCGATTTCCGATTGCGGGATCGGGAAGTAGACGTGCTTAGGAGCCGCATTGGTTTTGCCTACTTTCTTCTCGTTTGCTACAAACGTACTGTTGTAAGCCGCGTCACGCTGACGGATCAGGTCGAACCAGCGCTGGTATTCGTAGGTCAGTTCCAGACGGCGGTCCAGGTAAACCGAGTCGCGGAACTGGTCTTTCGTCAGGCCGGCTGTCAGATCGGCCAAGCCCGCGCGTTTGCGGACTTTGTTCAGCGATTTGTAAGCTTTCTGCGTAGGTCCGTTCGCTTCGTTCTCTGCCTCGGCGTGGATCAGTAACAATTCCGCGTAACGTATAATGGGTACATTCGCAGCCGACTGGTTAGTCACAGCGGTCGACGCAGGGTCGGCCCATTTATTCCAGAACGGTGTCGAATCGTTTGGTACAGCCGTGTTCACAATAGGAAGCCCAAATTTACGGCCGTTGGAAGGGCTGGTGAAGCTTCTTACAAAAGTGACGTCACGACGCTTATCACTTGGTTTGTATAGTTTATAAATGCTGAAAGACTTGTCGTTACCCTCAGTATAAAACCGCACCATATGCGCGTAGTTGCCATTCAAACCCGGGACACCCGACAGGATCGCGCGCGGCCATTCATTGTTACCCTGCGCCAAGGAGTTGGATTTAAATTGCGCCGAGAAAATGTGTTCCTTATTATTTTTAAATGCCGGCAAGAACACCTCCGCGTAATTGGTAACAAGGTCGTAACCGTAAGTACCGGTACCACCGTCTGCCGACGACAACGCTTCCTCTGCTTTGGTCACCGCAGCCTGGTATTTTGCACTCACTTTGAGCGGCAACGAGGCCTGGGTGAGATACACTTTTGCCAGCAATGCCTTCGCTGCTCCCGCTGTCGCACGGCCCACGTTGGGCGACGCATACGTAGCAGGCAGCACCGCCGCGGCCTCATTGAGGTCTTTTTCGATTTGCGCATAAATATCCGCTGATGGCGATTTGGCAATGGCATAATCCGACGCATTGACATATTTCTGGTATTCAAGGATCAGCGGAATGTCACCATAGAGGCGCACAAGATTGAAATAATACAATGCGCGCAGGAACTTAGTTTCGCCGAGCAAACGGGCTTTCAACGCCTCATCAAACTGAATAGCAGGCACTTTTTCCAGCACCACATTCGCCTTTTTGATCGCCGCGAAATGCTGTTGCCAAAGTTCGTAAATACGGAGATTGGTCGACGAATGCGCCAGTACCGACAGTGAGCGCACATCCGGATTAGTAGCACCAGGCCCCGGATCTTCATCGTCACCGGCCATGTTCATACCGGTGTTAAAGAGCGTGTTGTAGGGTGTCTGGATCGATGCTCCTCCCGAATTCAGGAAAAAATACACGGCATTCACCGCATTCACTGCATCCGCCTGCGTTTTGTAATACTGGTCTTCCGACAAAAATGCCTCGGGTTCTTCTTTCAGGAATTCTTCGCACGACAGCGAAGCAAATGCCGTGAAACCCAACAGAATATATTTAAATGCTTTCATTTCAATCAATTTTGGAATGGTGGTTATCAGAATGTGAGGGACAGACCTACCTGGTAAGATTTGTTGTTTGGATACACGCCCTGGTCAACACCTTTGTTGATCAGCGACTGGCCGTTCAAGCTAACTTCGGGGTCGAAACCTGTGTACTTGGTCCACGTTTTCGGGTTTTGCGCCGATACATACAACCGAAGGTTATCGATGCGCAGTTTTGAAAGCAGCTCTTTCGGGAATGTATAGCCAAATGAGAGGTTTTTGATACGATAATAGGTCGCACTTTCGATAAACCGGTCAGAAATGGTAATTGCGGGATCCTGGTAGGCCGCTTTTACATCGGTATCGGTGTTCGTTGGAGTCCAGCGGTCGAGAACAACAGTCGAGGCATTTACATAACCTGTTCCCAGTTCAAGGTTCGCACGGTTGGCATTGTATAGCTTACCGCCGAGCGATGCCTGGAAGAATACAGTCAGGTCAAAACCTTTAAAGCTGAATGTGTTGGTGATACCACCTGTCAATGCCGGCTGGTTTTTGATCACCACACGGTCGCCTGCCTGGGTGATCACGCCATCACCATTGATATCCTTATATTTCTGGCCACCCGGGTTTTTGTTTTGTTGCGGGGTCAACGGCGCGTCGCCTTCCTGGATAACACCGTCAGTCTGGTATACGATAAATGAACCCAGCGGATAGCCCACTTTGGCAATGGATGGATTAGATATCACCGGAATGATCTGGTCCACACCGTCGCCAAGGCTCAGGATCTTGTTGGTGTTTTTGGAAACAATAAAGATCGTGTTCCATTTGAAAGCACCTTCCAGGTTTCTTGAATTGATATATAGCTCAATACCCTGGTTGGAAACAGATCCGATGTTTTGGTACACCACTGATGCCTGTCCGTTGTAGAAATCCGAGAGACCGGAAGTCCCTGGTACAGTACGTGTTAGCAACAAATCGGTCGTTTTCTTATAGTAGTAGTCAGCAATGATGTTAATGCGGTTTTTGAATAAACCAAGGTCCACCCCAAAATCTGTCTGGAATGTTTTCTCCCAGCCGAGGTTCGGGTTGGGCACGGTGTTAGGGGCGAAACCTGATACTGTTGTGTTCGAAAAGTTGTAACGGAAATAGCTCAGCTGCGACAGGGATTGGTAAGAAGGGATATTCTGGTTACCCGTCTGTCCGGCGCTCAATCTGAGTTTCAACAGGCTGATCTTTTTGAAACGCTGGAAGAATTTCTCTTCATTGACATTCCAGCCGATGGCTGCCGATGGAAAATATCCCCATTTGTTGCCGCTACCGAATTTGGACGAACCATCCGCACGCAATGTAAGTGTGAACAGGTAACGCTCGTCGAAAATGTAGTTGACACGACCCAGGTAGGAAGCCAATGACCATTTGCTAGCCAGTGACCGCGGGGCGATGCTAGTAATACCAGTCGCGAGGTTATTGTATTCAAATGCGTCCGTCGCAAAACCTGCCGCTTCGGCGATAGCACCTTTACTTTCCGATACCTGTGCCGTGAAACCGGCTACCGCATTGATCTTGTTCTTTTCATTGAATTCCTTATCATAGCTGATCGTGTTCTCATTCAACCAGTTGGCAGTAAAAATAGAACCCACGATGGCGTTGCCGCTCAACGCCTGGCCTTCCGCAGTGGTGCTTGGCAGGTAACGGTTCTGCTTGTTGCCAACCACATCGGCACCGACGAGGACTTTGGCTTTCAAACCATCCGCAAGCGTATATTCAGCCGAAACATTACCGAGGAAACGGTTGGTAATGGTTTCATTTAACTGATTGTAAAGCGAGTTGATCGGGTTTTGCAATGCGGATTCGAATGGGCTGTTCACCACAAAAGTGCCATTGTCCTGATAAATAGGCAGCGAAGGAGGTGTTTGCAGCAGGTTACCAACAATGGCGTTAGGCGCTACATTCGCTTTGGTGTTACTCGCGTTCAGGCTGGTGAAAATACGGAGCCGGTCGCTGTACTGATGATCCAGGTTAATACGGGCCGAGAAGCGCCGGAAGTCTGTATTTTGCAGGATACCGTTCTGTTTGAAATAGTTACCTGAAATCGCAAGCCTCGTTTTATCCGATCCTGAAAGAATCGAGAGGTTATGGCTCTGAATGGAGGCGCTGCGGAATGCCGCGTCCTGCCAGTCGGTGCCTGTGCCTGTGGTATCGAGTGAATAACCTGAAATGGTTGGAACAGAAGCCGTTTTACCGGAGTTCGCAGCCGCATCTTTTCTCAACTGCCACCATTGCGCCGCATTCAGCAAAGGCAAAGTACGCAGCACTTTCTGCGAGCCGTAGTAAGCGTCGTAGTTAATGGATGATTTGTTCTTGCTACCACTTTTAGTTGTGATAATTACCACGCCATTAGCACCACGTGACCCATAAATAGCTGTTGCAGAGGCATCTTTCAGAACGTCGATATTCTCAATATCGGCCGTGTTAATAGACGACAACGGGTTGATCTTTGAACCGTCGGTCACACCCGCGTCGGTCAGGCCGTAGTCATTGTTGATCGGGAAGCCGTCGATTACGTAAAGCGGGTCGCTACCGGCGGTAATGGAGTTGTTCCCGCGGATCTGCACACTCACACCGCCACCTGGCTGTCCGGACGTCTGCGTTACCACAGCCCCCGCGACTGAACCTTGCAAAAGGCGCTCTACGGATGCTACCGGCTGACTTTTGATTTCGATAGGTACCGAAGCCACAGAACCCGTTATGTCCTTGCGTTTTTGTTCTCCATAACCAACTACCACGACTTCATCTAGCAGGTTGGCCGTTTTCAAAACGACTTCTACCGGTTCGGTGGGCTGTTCGTAGATGTCGATTTCCTGTTGCTGGAATCCGGTAATACTGATTTGCAATGTGAATGGAAATTCCTTCGCTGGCGGAATACTGAACTTTCCGTCGATATCAGTTAATGCATATTTAGCAGAGCCTTTTTCGACCACCGTTGCACCGGGCAATCCCTGGCCCGATTCGTCTTTGACCACCCCTGTAATGGCGTCCTGCGCCAGGGCACGGTAAAAACCTGTGAGTAATAAGCCCGTCAGCAGAAACAGGCGAAATAAATGTTTCGTCATTATTTGTGGTAAATAAAATGGATAATCGAGGCACAAGAGGGCTTACCTTCATGCATATACGCAGCACCTGTCGACGTTTGCCGGAAAAAGCTGAGCTATGTGAAGAAGTGTCTGATCCGCATATACCTCCTATGCCGACCAGTCAGTGGTTATCAATGGTTCAGAGTATTGTCTGGGGTCAACAACAGGAACAGGACTTGGCTGTGAAACGGGGAAAATCAGAAGCCACCATCCTTCCGGGAAGCGATCTTCCGGGAAGCGATCTTCCGGGAAGCGACCTTCCGAGGATCGGCCTACCGATAAGCAGGCGCTGGATGAGAAGTAAATCTTTCGCTTTCATAGGTACGATAGAATTTTGGATGAATGCTTGCCCGACTGGTGGCTAATCCGGCAATATCATTTTTATATAGTCTATAAATATGATAGACAAAGTAAACTTATTGAGAATTAAAACGCAAGGGTTTTAACACAGAAACTTTTGTGTAGCAGTGATGACGCGTCAGAATATTGTTTTTTTACTATTAGGACATTGACATATCCAAAATACAATGAAGATACCTCATTACTGCGAGGCAGTTACCGGAATAAATACATGGAAAACCGACCCCACTCCGGGCGTTCCTTCGGCTGTGATATATCCGTGGTGGTTCTGAACTATTTTTTTGCAGATTGCGAGCCCGATTCCCGTGCCTTCATATTCATTTTTACCGTGGAGCCTTTGGAAAAGATCAAAAATGCGGTTTTCATAACGTTGATCGAATCCAATCCCATTGTCGGTAACGTTAATCCGGCATAAAGGGCCCTGGCCGTCTTTCTCCTCAACTATTGTCGATGTTACACGTACAACCGGCTGCCGCTCAGGATTGCTGTATTTGATACCGTTCCCTATCAGATTCTGCATAAGCTGGTGAAACTGCACCGGGATTACTGGTAGGACAGGTAATTTCTGTACTTCCACCACTGCATTTTTTTCCAAAATCAGCTCTTCGAGGTCACTTTTCACTTCGTCCAAAATGCTGTTCAGGTCAACCTCCACGAATTTGAAGTTGACGCCGCTGGTTCCCGAATAGCTCAACAGCGCCTCAATCAGGTTTTGCATCCGTGCCGACGCTGTGATAATCCGTAAAAAGTAATCCTTCGTATTTTCCGAAAAATGGTGCGCCTCTTTTTCCATGATCCTGCTGCTGAATGCCCGGATCTTGCGCAAAGGTTCCTGCAAATCGTGCGACGCCACATAGCTGAACGAAGCGAGTTCTTCATTGTTCCGGCGCAGTTCCAAATTCTTTTTATGAAGTGCATCGGTCAGTTCAATATCCTTCGTCACGTCCTGTAACGCGCCGATCATCAGGTGGTTATCGCCTTCTCTTATAAAATTACCACTAAGTCGAAAATGCCTGATTTCGCCGTTCCTTGTAATAACACGATAGGTATTTTGGATGATGACCTTGGTCTCGTAGGCCCGGATCCCGTCACGGATCGCCTGATGGCGGTCGTCGGCGTGAAGAAAGGAAAGAAATTGCCCGAACGATGGTGCAAACTCCTGCGGCTGGTGACCAATCAGGCGGTAGAGATTGTCGGAGCATTCGAGTTCATTTGTCTCTACATTCCAGGCATAGCTGCCGATATTCGCATTCTCCTCCGAATGCTTGAAAAGGGAGTTCTGGATTTTCAACTGCCTGTTCAGGTCTTTCAGTTTAAGATCCGATTTGAGCTCTTCCGAAATATTCCTGGCCGTCACGGTGACACTGTCTTCCAGCTTTTCAATCGAAGCCTCAAACCAAAACAATTCTCCGTCCCTTCTCACGTCGATCTGATAACTATCGGACTGCCCGGTTTCGACACATCTCACTAATTTTTCGAACACCCCGTTCCTGAAAATGCCCGGGTAAACTTCGCGGCAGGTCCGCCCAACGATACTTCCTCCGTCACGCGCTATTTTTGAGAATTGCTCTTCATTGGAATACACAATCCTGAAGTCCATGATCTTGCCCACCTCATTCCGCATGGCCTCGTAGGATGCAATGCTGTTGCTCGCCGTATTGAGTACCGATTGCAGAAACTGTTCCGAATGCTTCAATTGGCGCGTGCGCTCTTCGACCATTCGCTCCAACTGCTCGGAGAACGTGATCTGATCATGAATATCCATACATCCGCCCACGTAACCGATAAATGTTCCGGTAATTGTGTAGCGGGGCACGCCCTTATCGGAAATCCAGCGGTATTGACCGTCGTGCCTACGGAGACGGTAATCAATGCTGAACTCCTTTCGTTCCTCGAAATGCGAAGTGTAAATGGCGAGGCACCTTTCCAGGTCGTCGGGATGGACACCTTCCATCCATCCGTTCCCGAGTTCTTCCTCTATCGTGCGACCGGTAAAATCCAGCCAGCCTTTATTGAAAAAAAAGCAGAGCTTATCGGGGCCTGCGAGCCAGATCAGGACCGGTGCAGTATCCGCAATAGCGCGAAAACGCCCCTCCATTTCCTGTATGTATGCGGGCGTGTCGTCTGCGCCGTCGGCCGCCTGCCACAGCCGGGCCTTGTCCAGCTGCGCTTCCAGCTCTTCAATGCGTTTCAGTAACGCATCCGTTTCTGCATTCATATAGAGGTTTTTCGCCAATTCTATCCCCACCAATTTACGCCGACGCTGGCAAAATAGCAATCAATGCTCATGCTTAAAAGGCGGGAAACCGAAAGAGGCACCGACGATGCTGCGAATTTCATCCTCATCCCAAGGTTTTTCGAGACTGAAATGCGCCAAACGCTTATGGAGCGCGTCCGCAATTAAATTAGCATCTTCAAATCCCGTTAAAAGTACTCCGACCACATTCACGTATTTTTCAGAAATTTGGGCAAGAAATTCAATGCCGGTCATGTATGGCATTCGCTGATCTGTTATCACTACATGCATTTCGTTTTCTTCCAAGACTTCCAAACCTTCTTCCGCCGAGATTGCCGTAAATACATTGAAATCTTTACGGAAAGCAGCCCTAAAGGAATTTAGGTTATGGATTTCATCATCCACATATAGAACATTCGCTAGTTTAAGATTCATCATGGCAGACTTGCCGTCAAGGCTGGTTTAAGGGATGCGATCGGTTTACATCCTCAAAGATCATCGCCGTCCGGAAAAACACAGAAACTACTTTTCAGCCGGTTACAAAAGGAAATCAAAAGGTTTCGTCACTAATGAAACTTATGCGGGCAAAACCAACCGTTGGAAAAGTTTTAGGCAAACAACATGCCGCAAAAGAGTAAGCAAAGTTCCTTTCCGAGTTTTGAAATAGGGAAATTATCTTAATTTTATACGAATTAATTCTATTATCCGCTATGCAGTCCAAGTTCTCGTATGAATCGCTTGATATGGTGATTACCGGCGTCAATGCAGGGATATGGGACTGGGATTTCAAAACAGGCAAGCAGGTTTGGTCCGACCGTTTTTTTGAACTGCTGGGATACCTGCCAGGCGAAATACCTACTGGTTATGAACCATTTGCAGATATGCTGGTACATCCCGATGACAAGCATATCGTGGCCGATGCAATAAGGGAACAATTAGAGAACAATATCCCGTATCTCGTCCAGGTAAGGCTCAAAACCAAAAGTAACGATTACCGCTATTTCGAATGTCGCGGAAATGTGCGGTTTGAAAATGGCAAACCGGAACGAATGGTGGGATCGGTCAGCGACATTCATGAAAAAGTCATCCAAAAAGAACTTCCCGGCAAGCTCGACGGCGTTTTACAAGATCTTACGCAGCGCAAGCTTGTCGAAGAAAAGCTGAGCGTCATATTTCAATATTCTACCGACGCACATCTACTGCTCGATGAAAACGGCATTACCGATTGCAACGAGGCTGCGGTCAAAATGCTGCGTTGCAAGAGCAAAAGCGAACTGCTTTCGATACACCCGGCAAAATTCTCCCCGGAATTTCAGCCCGATGGTCGCAGATCGTCCGAGAAATCGGTCGAAATGGACCGGCTTGCCTACGAAAATGGCTACAACCGCTTCGAATGGATCCATAAGCGCATGGACGGAGAAGAATTTCCCGCAGAAGTGACGCTCAATCCCGTGCTGATTAGCAATAAAAAAGCACTCCTTGTAGTGTGGCATGACATTACGCATCGAAAACGGGCGGAAGAGCTAATCCGCAGGAACGAGGCTATGCTTTCAGAATCGCAACAGCTTACGCACAGCGGTAGTTGGGAAGCCGACCTCGTTACGGGGCTGAATTACTGGTCCGACGAAGCGTTCCGTATTTTCGGCCTGCAGCCGGGCAGCATCGGCCCGCAAACCGAGCTGTTTTCGAGCATGATCCATCCGGACGACCTGCCGCTCTATAAATCCCGGATCCGAGATGCGATCAACGAACAGATACCGGCGAGATTCGACCTTCGCATCGTTTTACCTGATGGCCACGTCAAATTCATCCACGCTATCGGTAAGCCGTTTATGGATGCCAGTGGCAGGGTTACAAAGTTATACGGTGCGATCATGGATATCGATGAACAAAAGAAAACGGAACAGGAACTCATTAACGCCAAGGAACAAGCCGAAATGGCTGCGATTGCGAAGTCACAGTTCCTCTCGACCATGAGCCACGAAATCCGCACACCGATGAACGCAGTGATCGGATTCACGCATTTACTGCTGCAACAAGACCCCAAGCCGGAGCAGGTGGAATACCTTAATATCCTCAAATTTTCCGCCGAGAACCTGTTGGTACTGATCAACGACATCCTGGATTTCAGCAAAATAGACGCCGGGAAAATTGAGTTTGAGGAAGTTGATTTTAATGTATTGTCTCTACTTGAAAAGATCCGCTCGGGTGTTCTGCAAAAAGCAAACGAAAAGGGCATCCTGCTAAAACTTAAAGTAAGCAATGATGTCAATATCACCGTGGTGGGCGATCCTGTGCGCCTGGGTCAAATCCTGACCAACCTGGTGAGTAACGCAGTCAAATTTACCGAAGCGGGGAAGGTTACCATTTCAGCCGATGTTTCGGATAGGACCAATGACCGCGTCAGGATCGATTTCCGTGTTGAAGATACTGGTATCGGCATCTCCCCGGAAAAACTCGCAAACATTTTCGACAGTTTCACACAGGCCTCTTCCGATACAACCCGGAAATACGGCGGCTCAGGCCTCGGCCTCACGATCACCAAGCGGTTGCTAGAACTACAACATAGCAGCATTCATGTCGATAGCGAACCAGACAAAGGCTCGGCATTCTATTTCAGCCTATCGTTTCCAATCAGCAAAAATCACCTCGCCGAACAAGCCAACGGTGCGCCTGCCAATCATTTCAACCTGGAAGGGATGCGAGTGCTTATCGTGGAAGACAATAACATCAACGTGCTGTTAATGAAGAACTTCATGAAGCAATGGAACGTGCAGTACGACCTGGCTGAAAATGGCCTCGTAGCTCTGGAAAAAGTGAAGCTCCACGACTATGACCTTGTGCTGATGGACCTTCAAATGCCCGAAATGGATGGCTACGAAGCAACCCGGCACATCCGCCTGCTGCCTGAAGAAAAATACAGGCAGCTCCCCATTATTGCCCTCACGGCATCGGCTATGATGGACATTAAGGATATTGCCTTTACGGTTGGAATGAACGACTACATCAGCAAGCCATTCAGCCCGGCCGAGTTATACGTGAAAATTGCTGCCTATCGAAAAAATTGAAGTGGTATCCGCAAAGAGTCGGCTGGAATTTCCTCTTTATGCTCCGGAAAGGAAAAAACTCCTCCCGACTTCCGAATTTCCTTGGCTCTACGCTCAGAACTCCCCACTCCCGGCTTTCCCTCCCTGAAAAGAAAAGGATCACAAAGTCTTAGAATGGCACAAATAGCGAGTAAGATCATCGCCCAAACAGGAGATTTAACTTGCGGTTTTAAAGGTGATTCGATCACGGCTATTACTAATGAAACAGATTGGATATAACCACAATTTCAATCACCTCAGGTAACTGTTTTGCAAATAATTACCAATGGGAGATTTAAGATTATTTAAAGGACTGAGCCAATGGGATGGCAAAGCAATGAGGGAATACGCTACTTGGGTATTCCCCATTGCTTTGCTACCGTCCAATCTTAAAGGCCCTTGTTTATGGCAACTTTCAAAGATTCCTGATTCCCGTCTACGAAAGAAATCAGAAGAACGTATGTGCCGGTCGGAAACTTCTCGACATTGATTTCCTTAGTGAATTGCGTATTCTCGTACACCACCTGACCAACTGAATTGATCAGCTTCAGGGAAGTTACCCCTTCCGGACTGCCATTAAGGCGTATCTGGTGAGACACGGGATTAGGATAAACACCGACAGAAACCTTTTCGTCGTCAAATACCACCGATTGAATGCTGCTGTAAGCAAAACTTTGATCAATGTCCACCATTTTCAGGCGATAAAGGTTCTCCCCGCTCAGAGGCTGATTATCGGTAAAATTGTATTCGTTTTCCTTATCAGAATCGCCCATCGCTGCGATTTGTGCAATAGCATCCCAATGCTTGCCATCGACACTTCTCTGGATCTCAAAGTTCTTACTATTGACCTCCGAAGAAGTGGCCCATTTCAGGTCTGCCTGATTTTCAACCCGATGCGCAGAAAAGCGGATCAGGGTAACGGGCAATGGGGTTCCTTCGTTGAGGCTCCATCCAGACAAAGAGGCACTTATGTACCTCCATGGGCTGTACATTTGACCTGTTATCGCTGTAACCGGATCATATTTTGTCCTCGCGCGTACTCTGGTGGCTTTACCTAGCTTCATGACCATATCTTTCAGCTCGACGGTAAATATCCCGAAGTCTGTGTAGGCACCTTGCTGTGCAGTAGATTGGGTACTATTGGTAATTGGTACATTGGAAAAGCTCTCTCCCTCCTTCCTGGATTCCCAAACCAGTTTTCCTTTGGTGCGACCTAGAAAAGGTTTTTCATGGAAGCCAATACCGAAGTCAGTTTTCGGATAACTGTTATAATTGATCGGCGTTACCAAATCAGAATTGTAGAGTGTAAGATTATTGCGCGTTCCTACTGCGCTGCCTTCATTACCCAGGTAAACAAATGAGCCTCCTTCATGACTCAGGCCATTACTATAATTGTCAGCTCCTATGATTACATCCGCGTACCCGTCACCATTCACGTCACCTGCGGCAGCAACCGAACGACCGAACTCCGCCCCCACCTGGTTCAATCTGATGGTACGATCGGCCTGAGAACCCATACCCGATGCAGAACCATGATAAATAAATACCGCACCTTCCTGTCCTGCGCCAAAATTATATAAATGAGCACCCACAATAATATCACTATATCCATCGCCATTCACATCCCCTGCACTTGCCGAAGCATTTCCCATCCATGAACCACTCTGATTACTATCTAGTATTCTAACCGACGGAAGATCCAGACCCGCCGAAGTCCCCAGGTAAACGAGCGCAGCCCCTTCTTCCAACAATCCGTTAAAATATCGATATGCTCCGATCACCACATCCCCGAAACCATCACCGTTCACATCCCCGGCACTCCCAACGGATGAGCCCAGACCTGCTCCCAACTGATCCCCAAAAAACGTTTGAGGCGAATCGTAATCTATCCCGATTTTAGAACCGTAATAGACACTTACCATCCCCTCTTCCGTCTGGGTTTTCGTATAGACTGCTGCGCTAACGACGATGTCACCATAGCCATCACCATTGATATCTCCTGCACCGTTCACGGCCCATCCCATGAATGAAAAAGTCTGGCCACTGCTAATTGTTTTACCTGGGGCCAGACTGACACCCTGATCAGAGCCGTGGTAAACGAATGCGGCACCTTCATCCGGTTGGTTCTCATCATAAAGTACTGCACCAACTATTACGTCACCATATCCATCCCCGTTGACATCGCCGGCACCTGCGACTGAATAGCCAAAGCCTGCATCCGCCTGATCCGCATCCAGCACTAGTTGCCACCAGCCAAAGCTGAGTCCGCTCCCGTTTCCCTTGAAAACAAAAGCAGCCCCTTCTTTCGCTTCGCCGTTATCATAAAACGGAGCCCCTACAACAACATCGCTATAACCATCCCCATTCATATCGCCTGCACAACTAACGGAGTAACCTAGCTGTGCATCTTTTTGATTCGCATCGAACAATCCGCCGGAAAGTAATATACCCGACACAGTTCCATGAAAAGCGAATACAGCCCCTTCATTTTCCTCGCCGTTATCAAAATATGGCGCTCCGACTATCACATCACCAAGTCCGTCACCATTCACATCTCCTGCGGCAGCAACCGAAAAGCCGAAGTGAGCATCCAGCTGATTTCCATCTTTCGCAATCTTGCTCGTACTGGTAGTGCCCGCAGAGCCGTGGAATACAAATGCGGCGCCTTCGTCGGCATTCCCATCGTCATATGTGTAAGCCCCTACGACTATGTCACTGTAACCGTCGCCGTTGACATCCCCGCTGCTGGCTACTGAGAATCCCATATTAGCGGAAGCCTGCTGCCCTTCGATGGTTGAGACGGCACCCGCTTTAATACCCGAAAGGGAACCCTGATACACAAACGCAGCACCTTCCTGATTCTGACCATTGGAAAATTTCGGAGCGCCCACAATTATATCGGCGAAACTATCCCCGTTGACATCACCAGCGCAGGCGACAGAATTCCCCATTTCCGCATCCGAGTCAACGAATGTCAACGTAATACTGGCTACGGAACTTACACCCATACCGGAGCCATGGAACACAAAGGCAGCACCATCATCCTCCCGGAATTTGTTGGCACCTACAACGACATCACTATAACCGTCGCCATTCACGTCACCCGCACCAGCCACGGAAAAGCCCATATTTGCATCAGTATTAGCCCAGAGAGTCTTGGACAACGCCAATCCCACTCCTGATCCATGAAAAACAAAGGCGGCACCGATTGTGTTAGAGGCCATCGGATCCTGATAGCCAAGTGCCCCTGCGATAATGTCACTCAACCCGTCACCATTTACATCCCCTGCACACGCCACAGAAAAGCCCAGCGCACCGCCGGAAAAATTGCTTTGTGCGAAGGTGGAAACCGACGTCGTAACACCCGATCCCGAACCATAATGGACAAACACAAAGCCCTCATTCGCATTTAGCTGGTCATAGAATGGAGCGCCCACTACCACGTCACTAAACCCGTCACCATTTACATCTCCTGCGGTCGAAACCGAATAACCCAGACTAGCACTGGCCTGATCTCTTTCCAAAATCGTTACGGATGATTGTGACAGCCCGGCTCCCGAACCGTAAAACACAAATGCCGCACCTTCCTCAACCTCTCCGTGGGTGTATTTCGGCGCTCCTACGATAATATCACTGAATCCATCCTTATTGACATCACCAGCGCCACTGACTGAAAAGCCAAATTGCGCTGCCGCCAGATTACCTTCCAGGACAATTGTAGCAGTCGTTGAAATACCGGTAGCTGAACCGTGGAAAACAAATGCAGCACCTTCGCCAGGTTCCCCGTTGTCATATGCATAAGCGCCGACTACCACATCACTGTAACCATCGCCATTCACATCTCCCGCACTTTTAACGGAACATCCTAATCCGGCGCTATTCTGGCCGCTTTGCACCGTCGCCGCCGCATTACCAGGGTTTCCATTGACGATGATAGGATCAATCGTAACCGGGTATACCGCATTCCTCGCATCCACTTCCAGAACGATCTCACCCCCACGGTAAGCCAAAGATGATGCAAGCGATTTACCGGTGGCATCCCAGCTATGAATGTCATTATAGACCAGCTGCAACTGTTTCCCGTCGCCGTTGGACGAATAAAAATGCAACTCATTACAGCCATGATCTTCTACATCAAGACCATTTATGCCCAAATGCACCGAAAGATTCCTCGCGCCCTCGGGCGCACTGTCTATCACAAAATTCTGACGGACACCCTCTTTGCTATTTACAAATTCCTCGGTAAAACCAGCATGCTTGATCCGCAACTGGTTCGCAGAACGGTCTTCTGTTGCATTTGACTCTGGCATGTAAAGCTTTTTCTCATCGGCATAAATTCCTTGATTGATTAATTGTAAAGTAAAATGATTTTGCTCGTCGATATGACGGTTTTCGACCGCCAGAACACCCGGCTCATAGTAAGCTCTCAGATTCTGGTGCCTATTTGGGCTTTGAAGCCGACCCTCTGCGTCAGGCGTAATATGATATTCCCGCTCCGAGATAATGTTTAACAGCATCGCCTGATCAGCCCCGACGGGATTGGGCGCTGCGAGGTGCTTCGATTTCACGCTTACGTTTCGCGGAAGTTCCGTTACGCCGGGAAGCGCGGGCTCAATCTCCCTGCTCACCTCTCCCACGACCAAAGCCGTCAGGCAAAGCGCCAAGACGATTTTCAACCCATTTCTGTTTTTCATTTGCTCAAGATGTTTGTGTGAATAATAAAGTAGCCGTTACGTGATCCGTGCGGTACGTAAGAGGCGGCAACTTGGCGCACCGAAGGCTGATTTCATAAACCGATGATCAACTGCGCAGCGCGGATGATCAAATGGTTAAGCGACCAATAATTCAATACAGTCCTGAAATCCTGGTTTACCGATGGATATTTTTGCCAGTGCCGATAGATCACTCCATGTCAGATTTTACAAATAAGGGTCTGATATTGGCAGTCGAAATGCACAATCATGGTCTGGACATTTGCATACATGAATAAACTTTTCCTAACAGCAGCGGTCTTTTTATACGCATATCATTTGCAGGCACAGCAAATTTCACCCGGGGCACTTTACGCCGCTAGTGGTTCCGGATCGGCCAATGGCGTGAGCGTCGACTGGGTGTTGGGAAGCCTCAACACGTTTTCAGAAATATCTCCACTCCCGGTGAGGCTTGTGAGTTTCGAAGGAAAACTGAATACTGCCGGCCTTGCCGAGTTGCATTGGAAAACAGCCCAGGAAATCGACAATCTTGGGTTCGAGATACAGAAATCGCTGGACGGTAAAACCTGGGAACTTCTGGGATGGATTGACGGGGCGGCTATTTCAAATACTGAGCATAGCTATCGATATATCGATCAGGAATTTGTGACGACGAGCTATTATCGGTTGAGACAGGTTGACTTCGACGATTCTTATACATATAGCAAGACAGTCTGCGTAATCCCTGAAAAGGAAAGCCTTGACCGCTTTCACGTATATCCTAACCCGTCTCGCGAAAACAAAGTCAAAGTACAAATGCCGGAGAAGACCAAAACATTGTTTCTTTTCGACCTGCTTGGCCGAAAGCTAGGGCAGTTTGAAGCTCCCGGTACAACACATATACTTACATTACCGCAGACCGGCTCCTATCTGCTTCAAATAGATACGCCGGTTGGCAGTAAAACAACGAAGCTGGTTTTTCACTAAGGGTTAACTCGGGTTTAGGACAGAGGCCGCCAGCTTGGCGGTCTCCGTTTCGTTGACTTCCGGAGCCTTGAATGACATCATTACATCAAAACTGATAAGAATAGCAAGATAGTAACGACCACCTTGTTCCTCGTAATTACTCATCGTTCCTCAACTTATATAAACAGGCGAAGTAAAAACGAACAAAAGGAATTGAAAAGAACTAACCTCAATTCAGAATATGGACAGGCAACTGATTGCACCCGAAGAACGGATACGGTTGCGGCTCTCAGAACAAACAACCGATCCGAGTATGTCAGGTTAGTAGAGGAGAAGCGGACGGTAGAGCAAGACTATTTTATGAGGGTTAACGGTGATTCGAACAAAGGCCGCCTTTTGGGCGGTCTTTGTTTTGCCAATCAAAATTTCAGCAATGCCTGTAAATAAATGAATTTGTAAATGGTACAAGGCTCGGGCGACTTTCAGGAAGTTTATGTCAATCGCAAATCTGAATTAACTATGCAACACAAAACTACCCTACTTATTCTCATTTGTCTCGGCCTGATCCTCAACATCGCGCATGCACAGGCCCCCTACAAATTCACATTCCAGGGACTCGCCGTAGACGACATGGCGCAACCGGTCCAAAATGCTTCTATCCAAGTCAAAATCAGCATAATCCAGAGCCAGATATTGGGGCCCATCGTATTTGAAGAAACACACACTGTCCAAACCAATTCGAATGGGATGTTTACCGTGGTGGTGGGCACAGGTGGCGGCGATCTTTCGCAGGTCAGATGGCCGTATGATATTTTCTTTCTCAAAGCGGAGGTTGATGTTAAAAATGACGGCAAATTTCATTTCATCGGTATGAGTCAACTACTTAGTTTTCCTTATTCGCTTTATGCCAATGAATCCGGGAAACTAAGGGAAAACTTTCCCATCCTGCAAAAGGATCAAGCTCAACAAAGCGCGGATCTTCCAACTGTCGGCAACGGGGCACGGCTCATCTGGCATCCCAAAAAGGCGGCATTCCGCGTCGGGTATACAAATGGAACTTGGGAGGATAGCAACATCGGACAGTCTTCATTCGCCGCAGGTGACGATGCTCAATCCAGCGGATATGGGGCAGTCGCAATAGGCGGATACTCCACCTCCAAGGGACACAGAGCATTTTCCCTGGGCTATATGACAAACGCCGACCAGCAATTCTCATTTGCTATCGGAAATGGCTGTTACACGTACAATCCGTATTCGTTCGCAATGGGCAACTGGGCCGCGGCTATGGGTGATTACAGCGTTTCACTGGGTTATCACACCGTAGCGAAAGCGCCTCACAGCATTGCTGTCGGCCTCTATAACAACTCCTTCGATCAACCAAATGGAGGTCCCACAGACAGGCTTTTTCAAATCGGAAATGGTTTTGATATAAATAATCGAACGAATGCGATGACAGTGCTTCGAAACGGCAACGTTGGTATTGGAGGAAAGGCAGTTGCACCTGAATTTGTCCTGGATGTAGCGTCCCGGATGAGAATCCGGAATGACGGCAGCACTGCCGGGCTATATTTGAATAATTCCCAAAATAAACCTGAAGGTTTCATGGGTATGAAAACCGACAAACAAGTTGGCTTTTACATCAACGGAGCCTGGCAATTCTGGATCGATGATGCGGGTCACGCGTGGACATCGCTGGGGCAACTTGGATTTTCATCTTCAGATAAGCGATTGAAGCACAACATTACCCCCTTACTAGGAAGCCTGGAAGCGATCAGCCAAATGCGAGGCTATCATTACAGCTGGATTGATACACGCCGCGGAACCGATTTGCAAACAGGCGTAATCGCACAGGAGGTGGAGAAATATTTCCCTGAACTGGTAAAGCAGGATGAAAAGGGCTTCAAAACAGTGAACTACACAGGCCTCATCCCACATCTGATCGAAGCCGTGAGTGAGCTAAAAAGACAGGTCACAGAAATTGCCGGGCTACGCCAAGAATTAAGTGAGCTGAACGCAATGGCTCGCCGAATTCCCGGCAATCGCACTCCAATCCAGAACAGCGTTAGAACAAAATAAGCAAGACTATTTTATGAGGGTTAACGGTGATTCGAACAAAGGCCGCCTTTTGGGCGGTCTTTGTTTTTGACTATTTACCCAAAATGCATTCGGAACACCGCAGAATACCCACTACAGGCCGGTTGATCATAAATTGAGGTGCTTTTTGGGCTATTGGCTACATTGCAATCGGGTTTTTATGCATGCGTTCAGCACTATCTCGAAACCCTGCGAAAATAAAAAGGTTTAGGAGGGCATACAGAGGCCGCCAGGTTGGCGGTCTTTGTTTTTATCGGTCTCTAGGAATGTAGTACCTCCGGCATATCCTTCCGAAAATCTTCTCCATAAATCCGGTTGTATTCCCGCGCGAAGTTCTCGAAGGTGGTTTTGGCCAGTGAATGCTTGCCTAAATGTGCCAAGGCCTTGCATTTCAGTATCATGGCCTCTTCGTTCACCGGGTCGAAATAGAAAACGTAATTTGCAAGTTTCACCAGGAATTCGGCATCGTCAGCGATCTTGACCGATGCGGCATACCTCAGGTAAGCGTCGACGATCTCGTTCGAAATCTCTGATTTGAAGCTGTCGAGCCATTCATATTCGACATTCGACAGGAAATTTCCCCGTTTCGTTATGCTCGCAAGTTCAATAATACTTTGCTTTGTGAGCAGCTTCCGGTGGCCGATCAGATTGAGATAATGCATATAATCTACCTCTATTTTCTCAAAATCAATTTTGATCTTCCAGTAGCCCGTCTCTTTCGACACCTGGCAATGCTTCATTTTATCGAGGATCGCTTTCAGCTTGGCGATGTTGACCGACCGGTTATTGCGAGCGCTTTCCGACGGTTTGTCAAACCACAATAGCTCTTTCAATTTTTCCGAACTGATCCCGTCCCACCGGATCGAATAAAGCAGGATTACGAGAAAAAGCTCCTTTACCAGTGGGCTGAATTGTTTGGTAATCTCATTCCCCTCCTCGTCATATAATTGCAGATTTCCGAATAACAGAATGCAACTCTTATAAGGGATAGCCTTGTCGAATACTTCTTCCTCAACAACTTGCTGCCCGGTATCTGATGCCTGCGGTGGAACCGGCCCGATCACCGGAGTCTTTAGAGCCTTTTGTTTACCCAATTGCCCGGGCATGTAACGATACAGCCAGTAAGCCAGCAACACAATGGCCGCCAGGGCAACGATAACCCAAACGGTCCGCCCAGTGGAATTGCCAGTGGAAGCTGTTTGCGGAGTTACGGTTTCGAGCGGCGGGGCATGAAGGGAATAAACAGCCACTTTGGTCCGCATATTGGCATCCCGGTATAAGGTGACCGCCACGAAGCGCTCATTGGCTTTGTCGTAAAAAAGGTCCGCAAATGACTCGATATCAATAAACTGGTAAGACATTCGCGAACCAACGATCTTGAATTCCGGCCGTGTAAGCGAACCTTTGATCAGCTGCAACTCCGAGCTAAATTGATGTTTCGGAAATATCAATGCATAGTAAGTGCTATCCTGCTCGTTGATAATCATTGAGTTGCCAAAAACGAAGTGCTCTTTAGGCACTTTTAGCTCATATATTTTTTTGAATTTTCGCTGAACACGGTCGAAATACAATAAGTCGTACCAGTTGCGGGGATTCAGCATTTGCTGACCGGTGGAGCTCCCGTATCCGCCTATCATGTACGCTCCGGTGCGGGTTGCTCCCAAAGCGGCCAGATACCTTGGCGTAAACGTGGAGTCTTTCAAGGAGATTTGCTCCCAGGTTCCGGTGCCCAAATGGTAGCGTTGCACTTCATTTTTATAAGCCAAATGTCCGTAGCCCCCCAGCACGTAAATGGAAGAATCTTCCGGAGATAAAAATTTATTGGCGTGCAGGTAGTAGGTTTTTGCCTTGGGAGCAATGTCGCTTTTGTCCCAGGCACGCGTTACCGTGTCGAACGCTGAAACTTGCTTTTCATTCAGAAATATATTGTACAAACGATTTCTCCCGACATCGAAAAGCACCTGATTATCGACGTAAACCGGCTGCTTACCGCTCCGATAAGGCATTGATATCAATCGGTTTTCGGCCAGATTGAGCCTGGCGAGCGAGTCTTGCCCCACCATGAAGAGATTACTGCTCTTTTCGTCAAACCCTACTCTCACATATCCTTTGAGTGAAACTGTTTGCAACAATTTCCATTCGTAATGTAGTTTTTTAATCCAGACCGGATTCGCTGCAAACGCCGATTTTTGATGACTTTCTTCAGACGCCTTCAAACCGTCGGTTTCATCAAGCGGCCAGTTGTAGGCCAGGTGCCCGTCTTCCCGCAACACCACATCGCGCACCTTCATGGGCGGCACGTCGGTCGTGCGGAATTCCTTATATTGATTGGCGCCGAAGAGGATTTTATAGCAGCCCTTCGTAACATATTTCACAGGCTGCGATAAGCTGCGGTTGCCGTACACGACCGTAATCTGCCGCTTTTGTTTCTGGAAACGAAGTACAATGCGGTTCCATTTCGAAAAAAGGTCGTCGCCTCTGAAGTCGAAGGCTATGGGTGAAAACTGTTCGCCGATGATGAGTTTGAAATGGTCCTGATCAACGGAGCTGTTGTCATAAATAAGATCGATGTTCTGCTGGTCGTCCCCGATAACCCGCACGATGTAGCCGAAATAGGTTTTCTTATTCCTGAGAAATGCCAGATCAAATGAAAGCTCAAAGTCGCCGTCGAGGCAAATCTGGCCATCCGGGCTCAGGTCGAGCCCCGTCCGTTTGTCCTGCACCGCCTCAAAACTCTCAAAACCAAGCCCATACGACTGAGCCCGCGTTTTACTCCAGAGGCAGGACAACAGAATTAACCAAATTAAGAGAAAAATAGACCTGAATTTCATAAGGGTGGGCTGGCCAGAAAACCCGAAAAGTTTTCTTCCGGCAATGCATTTAAAGGGTTTCGTTAATCGATTGTTAAGCTTTTCTTAAGCAACGCGCGTTTACTTCGCATTTGTTTCCAAAATCACCTGTTTGGACGATATCAATTTAAAGTTAAACAATAACCAGGGTTTTTAATAACCCGTGAACACATCCGTATTTTTAAGGGAAACGCCGATACAAGGTGTTTTCTGTACCATTTAAAACAACGTTTATTCAAAATTTAAGCGCCGAAACCGAAATTAAAATTTAATTAAGCATGATCCTACCTTTTAAAAAACTGTCAACTTCCTCGTTCATACTCGTTTTTTTCTTTCTTTCATTAACCAGTCGGGCACAAAAAAATCCTGAAAAAGATAACCTGCAATATGTCGACCTGCGCATCGGTAACGTCGGGCAGTTGCTGGAACCGACCCGCCCTACCGTACAGCTTCCGAACCAGATGATGCGGATGTTCCCCGTCCGCCAGGATTACCTCGACGATCAGATTTCAAGTTTCCCTGCCATTATCGTATCCCATCGCCTCGGACAGGCTTTCGCATTGCGTCCGAGCGTTCAACCGGTAAGCGTCGGCGCATGGAAACAAAAAATGGCTTATGATCACGATCTGGAGATTCTGAGGCCTTATTTTTACTCTACGTATCTGATTGATGATGAGGTAAAAGTCGACTTTGTACCTGGTAATAAAGTCGGTATTTATCGTTTCGAATACCCCAAAAACGGCCGCAAAAGTATCCTGTTCGACCTGTATAACAATGGTGAAGGTAGTTGGAAATTCAATGGGGGCAACGAAGTGATGGCCCGCGAAATCTATCATGACGATATTCCTGTTTACCTGTATGGCACATTTAGCCACATTGGGAAAACCGGTTCTTTGAATGGAGAAATTGTGGTTCCGGGTGATGAGGTTAAAGGTAAAAGTGCAAAAGCCTACATCACATTTCCCGACAATGCTTCCACCATCGAGTTTCGCTACGCGATTTCATACGTCAGCCCCGAACAAGCGCGGAAAAACTTTGACAATGAGGTAAAAACCGTCGGATTCGAAGATCTGAAAAAGGCTGGCGAGCAGGTCTGGGCAAAAACAATTGGCCAGATCCGCGTGGAGGGCGGTACCGAGGCACAGAAACGCAGTTTTTACTCTTCTCTCTACCGCACCTATGAGCGGATGGTGAATATTTCCGAAGATAATCAGTATTACAGCGGTTATGACAAAAAGATCCACACGAGCAACCGTCCGTTTTACGTCGATGACTGGACATGGGACACCTACCTGGCACACCATCCGTTACGTGTGATCCTGAACCCAGCGCAGGAGGAGGACATGCTCCAATCGTTTGTGAGTATGTATGAGCAAAGCGGCTGGATGCCCACATTTCCGGTTCTTTTCGGTGATCATGCGTGTATGAATGGCTTCCATTCGTCGGTGACGCTGCTCGACGGCTACCGCAAGGGGCTCCGAAATTTCGACGTTGCCAAAGCTTACGAAGGCATGAGGAAAAACGCCGAACAGGCCACCATGTTGCCCTGGCGGAATGGCCCCAAATGCGAGTTGGATGACATTTACCATACCAAAGGTTTTTTTCCTGCATTGAGCCCCGGTGAAAAGGAGACCGTCAAACTCGTGGATGCCTTTGAAAAACGACAGGCTGTGGCGGTTACACTTGGCGGCAGCTACGACGACTGGGCCGTTGGCCAGCTCGCCAAAGACCTGGACAAAGACGCAGATTTCCAAAAATTCAATGCAAGAGCCACGAACTACAAAAATCTTTGGAATGACGAAAAGCAAATGTTCATTCCTAAAAACAGCCAGGGAAAATGGATCAAAATCGATCCGAAGTTTGACGGCGGAATGGGCGGACGCGATTTTTATGATGAAAACAACGGCTGGACCTACAAATGGCAGGTGCAGCACGATATCAAAGGATTGATAGCGCTTACGGGTGGTAAGAAACAATTTGAAAACAGCCTCGATCAGCTTTACCGTGAGGGACTAGGCCGCAGCAAATATGAATTCTGGGGCAAATTCCCGGATGCGACAGGTTTGGTGGGCCAATACTCCATGGGTAATGAGCCAAGCTTCCACATTCCCTACCTTTACAACTTCACCGACGCTCCCTGGAAAACTCAGAAACGCGTGCGCTTTCTGCTGGATGTGTGGTTCAAAGACAATATTTTCGGGATTCCGGGCGACGAAGATGGTGGTGGTATGACGGCCTTCGTGGTGTTCTCGTCCATGGGTTTTTACCCGATTACACCCGGTTTGCCGGTTTACACCATCGGTAGCCCCGTGTTTGAAAAGGTTACCATCGATCTTCCGAATGGAAAGCAATTCAACGTCCTCGCAAAAAATTGTTCAGTGGTAAACAAATACATCCAAAGCGCCAAGATGAATGGCAAAACACTGAACACGCCAACTTTTACGCACGAAGAGCTTACATCCGGAGGCACCCTGGAACTGGAAATGGGCCCGCTGCCAAATAAGAGTTGGGGGGTCGGCCGATGAATGAATTTTGAATGACTGAATGAGTGAATGGATCTAAAATATTTACTTTCCCGAAATAATTTAGCCTGGCTCTGGCTTTTTAACATTCAGTCATTCGATCATTCAGTCATTCATTTATTCACTCATTCAAAATCCCCTTCCCATACTCCCCGGGCGCCACTCCCGTCCAGCGCTTAAATGCTCTCGAAAAAGCACTTAATTCATTGTAACCCAACATATAAGATATTTCCTTTACATAATAACCTCCCGATTCCAGGTAATGCAATGCGAGGGATTTACGTACGTCGTCGGCCAGTTCCTGGTAGGTTACATGCTCGTCTTTCAGCTTTCGTTGCAGGCTTCGCGGGCTTACGTTGAAATTCGCAGCTATTTCTTCCAGTGAGACAATGCCGAGATAAGCGTTTTTTACCAAATATTGATGCACCCTATCCTGCCAGGTTTCCTGTCGCATTTTTCCTGGCAACGCAGCGACTACTTTTTGCAAAAGGTTCTGCTGCAATGCATAATTGGCAGTCAAAATGGGCAGGTCCCAGTATTTGTTATCAAACGTGATCGAGTAATCCAAGTCCGAGCGTGTTGGCGTGCAACGCAGCACCCGTTCCAGCTCTCGCGCTGCACTGGCCTGAAACGGCATCGTCACATGCCCCGGGCGGATACGGGCGAGGATGAGGCCATCGAGCTCGTGAATTGCAAAGACCATGAAAAAGGACGCCATTTGTTCAAATGCGAAAGGCGAGGCGGCACGGTTTGCATCGTTGGGGATCAGGCTGAGCGTGAAAGAGCGCGCATTACACGCCACCGTCATTCCAAACAAATCGGTAACAAGTGGTGTAAGTGCTACGGCGTGCTCCACGCCTTGCCCGACGGTGGTACTGCTTTTAATGATTTCCCCCACCATACCCAATGCCGCCAGTTGCAAAGATTCACCCAGGTGAAGCCCAAACAATGGATCGTTGCTCAAATGGCAGGCATGCAACCACAGGTAATTGAATTGCTTGAGACTAATTGGATTTGATCTGTCCCCTGTGATTTCTCGCAGATCCACCCCCGAAAGCCGACATAGCTTGTCCAGCGAGAGATCGCGCTGCGCCGCGTAGGCCAGAAATGCCAGTATGAATTGTTTTTGCTGATCGTTCATGAAGATAAATGTAAGTCTATCCCTCCGACCGTGAAAGTGGTTGTCGTATAATGGTAAGCGATTGTCGCCCAAGTGATCGATTCTGTCGACCTCTTCCAAAAAGTGTCGCTTCGCAATCAGTTCTAAGCTGGTTAATGGCAAGGGCGAACGTTCAACTTCAATATACTTCGAGATTATATAGAAACTAGTTTTGTATTTTTAACACAACTAATTGATTAACAGCATTTTGGTGTAGATAATCTTAAATTAACACAGAAATCTTTCTATACTTCATTCCGTGCAGCGCTACAAATCCGGAAGAACCGGTTACTTAGATTTGCCAGCCGGAGAAAGGTTTTCCGCACTGCAAGCACATCCTGACCCAATTGGTGAATGAAACACATACTACTCATTGACGACCATCCGGTGGTCAGGTTGGCGACCATCGTCATTATCCGCGATGCGCTACCGGCAGTTACCTCTTGGGAAGCCGAAAACTTTTCCGATGCCGTCCGCATCGTTGCCTCGCAGCATCTTGATCTGGTACTGCTTGACATCAATCTGCCTGACGGCGAGGGGTTTCAAATGATTGAAAAGATCAGAAGATATCAGCCCGATGTTCTGATTTTGATATTTTCCGGTGTCGATGAAGAAATCTACGCCGCCCATTATCTGCGGATCGGGGCCGATGGCTTTATTTCCAAAAATTCTTCCACGCCCGAAATCCGTGCGGCCATTCTGGCTGTTTTTGAAGACGGCCGTTACATCAGCAAGCAAGTACAACAACTTTTCCTTCAAACCCACAAGAGCCAGGAAAAACCACGAACCAATCCACTTGCCGCACTTTCACAACGCGAGCTGGAAGTAATGGACTTGCTTCTCGAAGGCAAATGGACCAAGGAAATCGCCACATCCCTGAATATCTCAGGCAGCTCGGTTAGCACCTACAAGGCACGGATATTTGAAAAGTTGGGCGTAGCGACGGTAATTGAATTATATCAGCGGGTTATGACGTTGCGGAGGGCGTTTTGACGGCTGACCGCCGGTTGAGACGATGGACAATAGACCATAGACAATAGACCATGGACCATAGACCATGGACCATAGACGATGGACGATCGTTTACATAATCATAGACCATCGAATGCCATCAATAGCTGTCAAATATGCTCTATTTATCAAAAAAACTATGGTCTATGGTCTATGGTCCATCGTCTATGGTCTATCGTTGACGGCCAGCGGTGAAAGCATCAACCAGCAGTGGCTCCAAGAATTTCCTCGCGTATCCGGCGTGCTACGATTTTGTCCTCGCCCGGTTGTAACATCCATGCTGTGACACGGATAAGACTGGCTCCGTTAAGCGTTCCCTCAATTGCTGGATCGATGGAGTCGGAACCGGCCTGATAATAGTACAGCGGCAAGCCGGAAAATCCCGCCTCGATCGACGGATTCCCAAACCGCAGCTTATCACGCAATTCACGACCGGTTACCTTAACAATGCTGTCGTCCCAACTGATCGTCAATGTCGGCGTGATATTACCCAGTTCGGGAACAGTCACGCTGGTAGTAATGCCGGGCAAACCTTTCACTGCCCCTTCAATGCGGGCAATTTGTGCTTCCCATTCCGTCCATTCGCGATCATGGTCCCCCGATATGAACTTTTCGAGCGCCACATACATCCCCAGGATTTCTTCCTTGTTGACCTTATGCCCGCGAGCTACCGTAAACCCGCGCGGAGGCGCATTCAAGCGTGCCGCGGCGACAATGTCCTTCCGCCCCATCAGGATTCCCGCACTTTGCGGGCCACGCATCGCCTTTCCCCCTGATATAAATACCATATCGAAACCCATCTCATTGAATTTCCAGAGGTTCGAAACAGGCGGTACATCTGCTGCAATGTCGATCGACGTCGGGATATGATGTTTTTTACCTAATGCTACCCACTCCTCATACTTGATCTGCCCTGCATGCGCCGTAATGTTGAGAAAATGAAGCAGAGCCGTTTTTTCACTGATCGCCTTTTCCACGTCTTCAATCGTTTCTACCTCCACCACAGTACAACCAGTATTCAGAAATGCATGATTATAGCGTTCATTATGGCATTTCTGACAGATCACTTCCGACTTCATGTCTGTCCCGGTAAGGTGGGGCAACTGTTCTGCTTTCCGCACATCAAGTCCGGTCAGCACACCTGCCAGGCCGAGTGTCATGGCCGAAAATGCACCGCAGGTCACCATCGCTGCTTCCGAATGCACGAGCTTCGCGATCTTTTCCCCCACCTTGTCCTGCACTTCATCGATCATGCAGAAATGCTTCGAGGTATTGTCAATGGTCTCGACCACCTCGTCGTGCATAATACAGCCCGACATGTAGGTAAGCGTACCAGCAGCATTGATAAATGAGCGTATGCCCAATTCGGCAATAACGTCGCGTTTTCTCTTCTTTGAAACACTCTTTGCACCGGCCTCTGCAAGCGGCAAAGCACCGAATAATGGTAATGTGGAAAGGCTCTGAATGACTTTTCTGCGTTTCATGGGTTTAGGTATTTGTAAAACCACAAGATACACAAAATGGGTGAGTGGTGGCTTGACGGCCGACCGCCGTCAGCCATCAGCCCAGAAAAGGAAAGATGTACTCGTAAAAGTCCTGCGGCATAAAAGGTTTGATTAAGTACCCCGAAAAACCACTTGCCATGGCCCGCTCCTTTTCATTTTCGAAAGCGGAGGCAGTAAGCGCGATAATCGGAACGGCGGGATCCAGCTCCCGGATCAGCGCCGTGCTTTCGAAGCCGTCCATGACGGGCATCCGCAAATCCATCAGCACCAGATCGTGCCGGTTCCGGATGAAGAGGTCCAATGCCTCCTGACCATTTGCGGCGGTATCGTAAAAGATATTCTTGCGTTTCAGGAGCTGGGTGGCAAGTATCAGGTTTGTTTTGTTATCATCGGCCACAAGCACCCTGACCGCCGGATTGACCGTTGCGACTGCGTCCCGTACTATCCGTTTCTTCTCCGCGGCGACTTCCGAAAACGGTAGCGATAACCGGAAAAAGAATTTGGAGCCTTCACCTTCGTCACTTTCAAGATGAATCTCGCTGTTGAACAAACGTATCAATTCTTTTGAAATCGCCAGCCCAAGTCCGGTGCCGCTGGCATTGTCCGAATGTGTTTTCGTTCTTACCTGCGTAAATATTTCAAAAATACCTGCCTGCTCGGATTTCGGGATGCCGATACCGGTATCGATAATCTTAAAATCCAGTGTGACGGTTTCATGGGTACGGGCAACTTCTGTTACGTCCAGCGTCACCGAGCCTTTTTCAGTAAATTTGATCGCATTGTGGACCAGGTTCGTGATCACCTGGCTCAAACGCACGCGATCCGCGACGAGTTGTGGAGGCAACCGGGAATCGATAGAGAAGACCAATGAAATCCCTTTTTCATTGGCTTTTGGATCGAAGGTCTTTTTAAGAATATCAAAAAAATCGAATGGATTAAACGGCTGCGGATCGAGCACAACATGGTTGGAATTGATTTTGTTGAAGTCCAACACATCGTTGACGACAGCCATCAGGTGATCGGCAGAAAATTTCATGGTTTTGAGTAGGTCACTGGACTTTTCGTCACTTTCTTCTTCCTGCATCATCAAATACACCATCCCTACAATGCCATTTAATGGTGTGCGGATTTCATGGCTCATCATCGACAGGAAATCAGTTTTCGCCCTTGTGGCTTCCTCAGCTATGGTTTTCTGCTGTTCAAGGGCGTCGTTCTGTTGTTGTAGTGTATAGCGGAAATAGAATTCCCGCTTGTCCTTATTGTAGTTCAGTTGGGTGACAAACGGAAAAACGCAATGTGCGATCATCACGAACAATCCTCCTTGCTCAAAAAACTTCAACAAGGCCGTATTGCTGAAAAAATGAATCGAGACCGGATATAATGTCAGGCCGAGTGCAGATATCACCAACGAATACCGCAATGGCCAGCGCAGCACCAGACCGGCAAATATGACCGCGAGCGTCAGGTTCAGGCACGATTGTACGTAGGAAAGGTGCGGTCTCGAAAGCAGAAAGGCATAAAATAAGATTAGCGTAACGAATGCGTAATAGCTCATTTGCTGCCCCGATATGACTTTCTTGTAATGCAGGAACATATACCCCAGGATAATGACTCCCGACAGCAGATGCGCAGTTATTAAAGTATAGAAAAAGGGATCCCCGGAAAGTAAAAAGGCGATCGCCGACATGGGGTTGCAAATCAGGAAGGTGATACAGAACAGCTTGTTTTGCATCCGGGTCCTTATTTCCGACTCCTCCTGCCAAAGCCGCTCAAAAGATTCGGAGTATTGAATGTCTTTCAAATAGAGGCCTCTTTATCGTTATTGGTCCGAAATTATGTTTAAAAATAGCAAATAGGGCACGTTTTGGTGACAAGAACCTATCTTTTATTATTGTGAGGAAGCAAGAAAAACATCCTATATGACATCGTCAAAGAACCCGCGCAATTTCTCAGAGCCGATAATACGGCGGCAGGTTTCAACGGTTAGGGGCTTTTGCTGGTAATCGATCACCTTTTCGAATGAAAATGCGCGAGCCTTCTCAGTTTCCTCGGTGGCCGAGCTGACCATCACGATCAGCACTTGCGGCAGGTAGGGTTTGTCACGAATGGCGCTCAGAAATTCCCAACCATTCATAATTGGCATATTAATATCAAGGAGGACCAGGAAAGTTGATGCAACCGTCTGGTTTTTATCGAGGTAATCCAGAGCCTCTTTTCCATTGTAACAAAGCACTGTATCAAAGGACACCCCGCTTCTTTTGAGAAAGGTTTGATGGAGAAACAACATAACCTTGTCGTCGTCAACCAGAAGAATTTTCAGCCCGTCATTCGTCATCATTCTGAACTTTATCTGCTATACGTACAATTTCCCGAACTACCTCGTCCAATTCATTGGCCGACGATCTTATCAGCCCTAAGGCTGTTTCGACAATCATTCCCTCGCAATCGCCGGTTTGCAGCAGCTCCACGAGGCCCATCAGGCGCGTTAATGGTGCGCGTACCAGGTGCGACTGCGTCCAGGCAATTCTTCTCAACCGTTCATTTTGTAGCCGGTAACGCTCGTTACTGACCAGCAGGTCATGTGCCTTTTCCACCGCCTCGGTAATATCCCTCGAATTGGCAACTACCCCGCCTACCGCCGGATCGTCGGTCATGTTGGTGGCCGTTGTCAAAATCCACCTGTATCTGCCCGAACCATCTTGAAAGCGGAAAGGCTCCGTTTTAATTTGCCGATACTCGCTGATTTTTAAAAATAATGCCAGCACGTCCTCCCGGTCGTCGGGATGGATCCAGTCGAATGCGTTTTTACCAATAAATTCTTCCGGATGAATGCCCAGGATAGGGCCACTGCTTTCACTGACAAATTTATAATTGCCTTGCTCGTCGAGTATGGCAATGAGGTCTGCTCCTTCCTGGACCAATGCTTTGAAGCGTCGCTCGCTGGCAATGAGTTCGCGCTTCTTTTCAAGCCGCTCGGTCACGTCAATGATCATGCACATATGCAAGCCCGGTAAAATGTTCGGTTTCGCGTTGAAGCTACCTGTTATCAGAGAGCCGTCCTTCCGCCTTATATTTATCAAACCGTTGAGAATTTCACCATTGAGGAAGTTCTTCCATAGTAGGGCAAAAGGTGTTTCCTCGGGGAGCAGGATAAAGTGGTCAATGCAAATGCCTTTCATATCTTCCGTATCATACCCAAGCACACGCACGGTAGCGTCGTTCAGGTCTAGGCAGGAGCCATGATCGTCACATAATATGATGGCATCGGTAGTATTGTCAAAAATGGCTTTGAATTTGTCTTCTGAAGCTTTTCGCTCCCGTTCCGATTCGACCCACGAAGTAATATCTGTTGAAAGGATCAGTTCGGCCTTTTTGCCGTCGATATAAACAATATTGCTCTGGATGAGCACGTCAATGATCTCTCCGCTCTTTTTCCGGTGCTTGTAAGATCCGGAAGTATACAGCTTATCATGCTTCCTCACAAACTCCACTGCCTCCAGAATCACGGGTATCTCCTCTCGCGGCCTCAGATCCAGAATGGTCATGGATAAAAATTCGTCCCGGCTGTAACCATAATGCCGGACAGCCGCTTCATTCACATCCAGTACCCGGTAACTATCCACGTCGTACACCCACATCGGCTGCGGGTTGAGGTCGAACAAATCGTGGTACATTACCTCCGAAGCCAGCGGCTTCCCCTTTCCAAATCGTTCCTGCTTCTCTGTACTCATTCAATTCAACCCTGGCGGGGAATACGTGCTTTGACGATCAATAAATATACAAGTGTCCATTGAGGGACCACGAGTTGGTTTCTGCAATCTAATCTATTTTTTCGATTTCGTAGAACTAATATTACTATTCCGAAAGTGCTGGCATAATAATTATCCGCCCCGTGAAAAACAAACTGAAAACCTATGCGCAGATACCTATTCTTCATGCTGCCGGCCCTGCTACTTGCTGGGGCGGGTTGTGACGACGACAATGAAACTGATCTGAGCCTGATCAGCGAGATCGACAAGCAGTTCATCCTGGCAGCAACCGGTGACGCCCTTTTTCAGGTCAATGCAGGACAAGTAGCCACCTCCGGCACTACCATAAAAGGGATTCAGGACTACGGAGAAGAAATGACTAAATCCCACACGCAGGCAGGACAAGAACTACAAAAACTGGCAGCGGACCGACATGTCCAGATTCCCACGACACTTTCGGATGACCGCCAGCAACAACTCGACAGCCTTTCGATGTATACCGATGAGAATCTCGACACATTATATCTCAACCAGATGGTGGTAGCACAGCAGCGGGTGATAAGAACACTGGAAATAGAAACCACTAATGGAAATGATATTGAATTAAAACAATGGGCATCCGACCGCCTGCCCATAGTGAGGCAGTTTGCAGAGCGGGCCAGGACAATGCGCGATTCGCTCGTCACACCAGACCCCCAAAAGAAGTAAGTACACATAAAGCTCATAGAAACCATGCGACGAACAGTTTTGAGCGGCAGGATTGATCGCAGATAGCGGTATGGGGACGGTATGCGTGATGACCATGGACGATGGACCATGGACTATAGACCATGGACCATGGTTTACATCGTCTATGGTCCATCGTCTATCGTCTCAATGCACAATCGGCGGTCGGCGGTCAGCTGCCAGCGGTCAGCTGCCGTCCCCCCCGTCAAAACCAAAATCCCAACTGCACCGCGATCCTCGGTTTCTCCTCATTCTTTTCTTTGGGGATAAAGGCTCCTGCGGCGATTGTGAGAGCGTTTACCGGAGATAGCCAGATCCCGCCGCCGTAATTGTAATGCCATTTATCCGACGATTCGCCCTCGAGCCATACGCGACCGTAATCGAAACCGCCGAAAATACCGAATGTAAGCGGTAGTATAGGATTGTAACTGCTGCCAAGTTTCAGGCGCAGGTCGGTGTCGTGCCAGAACGAGCTTTTTCCGTAGAAGCGTTCGGTGCGGTAGCCGCGCAATCCAAGTTTTCCACCGATTTGCGGCCTTTGGAAAAATTGGTACCCTTCACCAAAGTTCAAGCCTGTTCCTACCTGTGTTGCGAGGATGAGGTTCTCTTTCTGGTCGAGAGAAGCATAATAGGCGAATTGTGCGCGTAACCCGGTGAACTGATCGTCGCTTTTCAAATCGGAGGTCCAGTTTAAAGCAGCATTGAAACGGATTCCTGTGTGGGGAGAGAAGATATTGTCAATGCTGCTGAAATTGAAGGTAAACTTCGCTCCGCTATAATATTTTGTCCTGAAAATGTCATCCGGGAGGCCATTTTCGCTGCTGGTAATGAACCTGGCACCGGTTGCCTGAATGTCGTTCAGTTCGAATACAGGACCTAACGTTACAAAACCGTTGTGGCCGGCAAACCGCTTTTTAATCGCGGGATATACATAGAATGCGCTCTGGCGCACGCGGTAAAAATTGGGGTCGTCTACGGGGCGTTCGGTTTCATTCCCCAGCCCTGCGTAGTTAAATGCATACCTCGGACCGCGGTAATAGCTATCCAGGTAAAAATCGAATTTTCTAAATGCGTTGATGAAATCCCCGGTATAATTGACCTTGAATCCCTGTGTTTTGGCTGCAAAGCTTCCTCCTATGGTCTGTATTGAGGCATAAGGCTCTTTCTTAAAACCATACTTGGTGAGATTCACGGCACCACCCAGAAAGAAACCATCATCGGGATTGGCACCAAGTATCGGCAGGGGCAATGCGATATCATAGTTGCTGTCGCCGCTCCGGCGGTCGTATACATTGAATCGGTACAGGCTGGTACGCTTGTCTTTGGTATCCGGACCGGCAATGATCGTGTTGTTTTTCAGATCGTCGTAAACGAGCGTTTTCTTGCCACCACCGCTCACCCGTGCACTGTCGGCAAAAACGTCTTTTCCTAGCCCACCGATCAGCCGCAGCTTAATGCCTTTATGTACATCACCTTTTACGATAAACTCGTCTTCGTCACCGTTACCGTAAATGTTAATCGCATCGGTAATCGCATTTTCAAATACCCGCTGATAATTCTGGTGCTTGACTTTGCCACCCTTGCCCGTCTCATATACGGTCACGCGGGTATGTGCGTCGTCGACCCGCTCCACCACAAACCGCTCCTCCTCTTCGGTCCCGATTACGTTCACCGACTGGCTCACAAATTCATAATGCGCCCGGGCGATCTTCATCAGATCGGCACGACGGGCTTTAAGGCCCTCGATCATTTTCGGCGAAGCTATTTCGCGGGCTTTGGCCGGCCAATCGTTAAATGAAGCATTAATCGCTTCGTCGGTCAGGTTCTTCTGGATAAATTTTACCTGCTCTTCCCATTGCTCCCAGCTCAGTTCATTCAGGAAAGAGCGGTCAAAATGCCTGGCGCTCCATGTGGTCCACTTCATACTCTGGATTTCCGGACCATAGGTTTGCAACTGTCGCAGGAATGGAAGCGTGAGGCGTGCAATATTCGTGAGGAAGCCGTCATAGCGCGAAAACGCCTGATCGCGGTCGCGCGGAATAGGACGGTACAATACGGTGCCATCCTTTTGCTTGGTAGACGCCCATGCCCATTGGTCATCGTGGCGGTCCCAGTCACCGATAATAAAGTCGAGCAAACGGGTACGAATAGCCCAGGACTCATCGATCTTGTTCTTACTGCTTTCCAGCAATGCCTCAACCAGGTCGGGCGTGCTTACGATCTTGTCGGGGTTCCCGAAGTAATCGGCGTCCTTCCATCTTTTGCCATCTGCACGTTCCTCTACAAGGTTCATGGAACCGCCAAAGATGTTATTGAAACTACCCAATGCGGGCTGGGCCGGCACATAATAGAACTTCGGATTGGTGTGGTAAACATTGACGGCCCCCGCAAGCGCAGGCATGTTCAACGGCGCGAAGGGATTCGTTGACAGGAAGTTATCCTCGACAAGATATTTGGCCGCCACCATCTGATTGAATGGAAACGGCAGAAACCGGCTCACATCCTTCGTTAGTCCGCGCATCGCATACTCTCTTCCCTCCTTATCGCGCAGGCGCAACGAGTTAGTTTGGTTGCCCCCGCCCTGCTTGGTAGCCACCACGCCGCCTTTGTAGGTGGCGAGATCGAGCACGGGAAAACGATACTGTTCCAGGTACAGCGGGCGGTAATGTTCGCCCAGCATCGCCTTGTGAAATTTACCAATCGGCTTGACTTTAGTACTTGTCACAAATTTTGTGGTGGAATCGGCATGCTGATTGTATTCGGTAAACGCCACAACAGAATCGGGCAATTCTACCCGTTGCTTGCCTTTCACTTTGTGTTGAAATACCACTTTGGCATCCTTGCCGTCGGGTGTTACCTCCCAGAACTTCGCCCAGGTTTCGCCACCCTCATAAAAGCTCAATGTAGAGAAGCCAAGTTTGGAAGAAGAAAATAAAGAACCTCTCCCAAGGCTAACAGGGCTGTTTTTGGATCCGCTGCCACTTACAATAAACTCCTGGCCATCGTTTTCGATAAACTGCAATGCATGCTCATGCCCGCTCGCGAAAATGAATTTACCATTCTTTCTGGCGCCCGCGAGTACAGCGGTACGTAAATCCTTGTAATGCTTGTTGGCTACATCCTGTCGCGAACCGATGGTCGCACGGAAGAGCGCGCTCAGGCTGCCCAACACGGGAAGCGGGATATATAGATTAGGGCTTAACTCGGTAAGCGGGAAAATGTGCTGCTTAATTGTGAACCTGCCGCCATGTGGGCCATAAGTGTAAGGCGGATGATGCATCGCGATCACCACATTCTTGCTGCGGTATTTGCGGACGACATTTTCCCACACAAACCGGAACTGCTCACGGTTCCTGATCTCACAGCCGTCATTGATCTTCTCATCGCGGTCCCAGTCGGTCAGCCACCATTGCGAATCGGCGACAATGATAACAATGTTGTCGTTGAGCTCCACCACCTCCGGACCTGAGCAGCCGTTCAATGGAAGGAAATAATCTTCATAGTCATCTTTGTTAGTTTTTCCCCGGCGTTCGTTGAGGGATTTCTGAATATACTTTTCCTGCCTTTTTAACCCCTTTACTCCCCAGCCGCGCCAGTCGTGGTTACCCGGTGTAAAAATGGGTCGACCCTTAAAATTTTCCAGCGTTTCGAGTTGGGAATCGATGCGGAATTCCGCCAGTTTCCGTGCAGCCGAGTCCTCCGAGGGCGGCATGCCGGATTCGTAAATATTGTCGCCTAGGAACAGGGCAGAGCTGTTGGCCGGTTCCGTAGCCAGTTTCATTTTGAGGTATTCCAAAACGGGGGCACGGCTTTCGGGTGAATCGTTGCCGGCGTCGCCGATCAGGTACATGGTATGCGTCAATTCCAGCCCAGAATCGGGCGAAGCCGACTGCCATTGCGCACCTTGTTTCGAATAATGGGTTTTGTAGCTGGCGCAGGAAAAAGCGCCCGCCAACACAGACCCGAATGTGAGTAAACGGAGTAAATATCTGGTCATAGGATGTCATGGACGGGCCTTAATGGCCTGATTTTCTGAATTTGAGCACATTTCCGCTAAACAGGTCGTCGCCTTCATTGGAAATATAAAGATTCCCCGCCTTATCGAAAGCGACGCCTTCGGGCTGAATAAACATGTTGGCATTCAGGTGATGGACGTCTTTCACATTCCATTGCTGATCCACTACTACGATCATCTGATTGACAGCCGAGATGATGTACCATTCTCTTGTAGACGGATTTTTCGCGATGCCCGACGGCCGGAAGCCACGGGCCACTTTTCCATTTATAGCTTTAATCTGATTGACATTGATCGCAAAGCTGCCGGATTGTGTAATTACCGAGTCAGACCCCGTTTTTAGAATATAGCCCGATACGCTGTTTTTGGAATCGTCGCCTGCGCAGTTCTTGCAAATGATATAGAGCTCGCCGGTCGTTTCGTCTCCATACATTCCTTCATACTCACCTTTCGGCAACAGACCTTTCACTTCCGCAATACCTTGGGGCTCCCCGTAAAACACCTCCGACATGGGAAATGTAAAAATGGAACCATTACTTTTCAGGATATATGCACGGTCGCGCACGATAGCCAGGTCCTCATAATCTCCTTTTTTCGCAAATTTGGTATTAAGTTGCTTGGGAACATCCCAGGCCAGCCTGAATAGCTTCCCATCCTCATCCTGAATGGCATAAACCGTGTCGTTCTGTCCCTTATCGAAAGTGATCCCCGAAACCTCGAAAAGACTTTCAGGCAGATTGAACTTCTCCGGTTTGTTTAAGTCGTATTCGCGGAAAACTTCAGTTTCCTTTTGTGTGGAATTGCAGCCGGCCACTAGCAGGGATATTGCCAGAAGGGCCGGAGCCGATAGTATTGCTTTGTATAAATTTTTCATCAGAATGTCTTTCTAATATGCTCGACTGCTCCCGTGAGATATTGGTAAATGGCCTCTTGCGACCTTACACCGTCCGAATTGGCCGTAATGGCAACATTATGCAGCCGTTCGTCTATCCATACAGCCTGCACGGTGTCATTCCACTGCAGGCTAAGGATATCGATCAGTTGTTGTTTCAGATCTTCATGGTAAATCGGAAAACACACCTCGATACGCCGATAAATATTACGGTTCATCCAGTCGGCAGAGCCCATAAAAACTTCCGGCTGTCCATTATTATGGAAAATAAACACACGTCCGTGCTCAAGATAACGGTCCACGATCCGCTTGACACGGATATTTTCACTCTGTCCGGGAACACCGGGAACCAGCCTGCAAATGCTCCGAACGATCAGGTTCACTTTAATGCCTGCATTCGACGCTTCGTATAGTTTATTAATCAGGACTTCTTCTTCCAGGTTGTTCAACTTAATGGTAATACCTGTCGGCAAACCACTTTTCGCATGGTCAATCTCCCTGTCAATCAGCTCAATAAAGCGATTTTGTAAATTAAACTGCGCCACCAGCAAATGCTCGAAGCTCATGACATCGATCTTCTCGGGCTTTTTCTTTTTACTTAAGAAGCCAAACAGTTGCTCCGCCTCCTTCAACATAGCCGGATGCGCGGTGAGCAAAATGTGATCGGTATAAAACCGGGCGGTACCTTCGTTGAGGTTACCTGTTGCGAGCAAGCCCAGGTAAGCATGCGTTTCGTGCTTCCGTTTCGCCAGGGCCAGTTTGGCATGCACCTTCAACGCATTCACGCTGTGGATGATCTTCACCCCCGCAGTCTTCATTTTCTTGGCCCAACGAATGTTGTTAGCCTCATCGAAGCGTGCTTTCAACTCCACTAACACGGTAACCTTTTTACCATTTTTCGCCGCGGTGATCAATGCGTGCGCTATTTTAGAGTCGTATGCGACCCGGTACATGGTCGTGTAAATTTCCTGCACCGACCGGTCTATGGCAGCTTCGTTGAAAAACCTCAGGATGGTATCGTAAGTCTGGTAAGGCGCATGCACCATCAGGTCCCGACGCGTAAGCGCTGCAAACAATGTTTCCGGTTCTTCAAAACCTTCCAGATGCTGTGCTGTGGGCCATGCGGGATAGGAGATCGCCGGCGAAGCGACGGGCAGCGACGATAAGTCTTTCAGGTTATGATAACGCCCGCCTTCGACAAGCGACGCTTTTTTCAGGTCAAATACGTTCACGATGTATTGCAAATGCCGCAAAGGCAGACCTGGTTCGTAAAGCATTCTGGTAGCGAGACCGAAATCACGCTTGCTTAGTTGCTTTTCCACCTGTTCGGCCATATCCTCGCCGTCTTCGTCGAGCAAATCCAGCTCCGCATCGCGTGTAACCTTGATATTGAATGCTTTAATATCAATGGCGTCCGGAAAAAGGGCCCCAAGATTACAACGGATCAGATCTTCCAGAAAAATAATGTATTCACCGTCGGGCTGTTTAATCTTCACAAACCGGTCGAGCTGCGGTACCGGAATGTTGACAATCGCAATTTTTTCCCGGTCATTCGGCAGTTCCAGCACTACAACGATGTATATCTGATTGTTTTCGGGGAAAAAGGACGTTTTGTCGTTCAAGTAAACAGGTTGCAAAAAGCCTGCAATCTGGGTATAAAAATAGTGTTTCGCGAATGCCGCGATCGATTCCGAAATGTGTTCTTTATATAAAAAATGAAAGCCCAGCCGGCTCAATGCCGGAATGATCGATTTGCTCAGGATACGCCCAAACTCATCGAGCTGCCTGTTCACAAGCGCCTCCGCTTCCAGGAATGCATTGTTGGCTGCATCCTGCATGGCGTTCTTTTGCAGGTAGGGCATTCGCACCCGGTAAAACTCGTCGAGATTGGATGAATAGATTGACAAAAACCTGATCCGCTCCATCAACGGGACAGCTTCATTCGCTGCTTCCATCAATACCCTTTCATTGAAAGTAAGCCAGCTGATATCCCGGTTAAAATAACGGAACGATTCCATATGTGCCCAGATCAGTGTTCGAAGAAAATGGACGCGATGACAAATGCAATAACCGATACTACGATTCCATACATAAAGACATTATAGCCTATGCGCAACAAACGGTATTTGCGCCCGAGCACAACGCCTTGTGAATAAACATCTTTGGTAAGGCTCCCATACAGAAACTCCCGGTCGTTCATCATCGTCTGCATCCCTTTGGAGTATTCATCGAACGACATCCGATAGAAGTTACCGAAAAAGAGCAGGTTCACACTTTTGGCATCGATGTCGGCATCCGTGAATGTTCCCTGGGGAATGGTCGGTCGGGTCGAAAGAATTGAAAACACCATAGTAACCATACAAATCGTGAGCAACATCATGGTCGGTATGATGAGGTAGGTATTGTCTTCCAGCTTACGCACGAGCACGCTCAACAGCACCGAAATGATGATCGAAGTCGTCGTGATCATGATATGCGCCTTATTGTCGGCCATATCGCTGAGCCGCTGGTGGTTGTTGGAACTGATCCGGAACATCGTTTCTATGCCCTTGTCCGGCCGGTCGTCCTTTTTCTTTTTACCTTCGGCTATTTCGGGAATGAATGCGTTTTCCTCCTTATGATGATGCTTTGCGATGGGCAAAGCGGCAGTCAGCGCAGCAGGCACATGATCGGCGGTCATTTCTCCGGCAGAAGCGTTCACCGTGTGCGAGTTTTCTGCCGGTTCTTCCAGCGTGTCTTCGAGCAGCTTTTGCTTTAATTTTTCCAGGTTCTTTTTTTTCTGCTTATCCAGCAGATCGCGGCAGTAATCTGTTTGGAAAGTGTGGGATTCCAGCAGCTCGATAGTGCTTTTGCGCCATTCCGTTTTATCGATTTTCCTGCCGAGCCGCTGCTCCGCTTCCTTACGCACCAACTTGTTCCAATCGTTGAATTCGGGCATACCGAGATGAAAAAGGTCAGCGTCGCATACCACCTGTTGAAGGAAGTTGGTCGGATTTTGCGGCCATACCGTCGCCAATACGCAACCCGCCACTTCGGCAATCACATCTTCCTCCACACCTTCCGACCGCAGGAATTCCGTGGCCAGCTCCGCTCCGCGTTTTTCGTGCCCGGAAGCCTCTCCCGTACAATATCCCGTATCGTGGAACCATGCCGCCGTTACAACAATGAAAGTTTCTCTGTCCTCCAATCGGTAATGGTTAGCAATTTTGACAGCATTGCCTACCACCGACTCTGTATGAACGAGATTATGGTAGGTGAGCTGCGTCAGTGCCTTTGTACCGAAAAAATGGTGGACGTGATGCTTAACCTTATCGAGCCGATGGTTATAGTTCATAGAACGTTCATTTATGATTGATGCCCTTCGTTAATTCCAGTCCGAAAGCAGATTGACGCCGACACGCAGCGCTTTCAGCCCCGTAACTCCCTGTAAATCTTCAAGATCAAAGAATTCCAGATCATCCAATAAAGTATTTTTTTCCTGTAAATATCGGATATACCCCACATATTCTTCGGCCGACTTGTTATTGAAATATACCAGTGCGATTTTGCCCGGCTGGGTGAGCCGCTCGCCGGAACCTTTCACATGCACTTTGTCGATCCGCTTCTTAATCACCTGGTAACGGATATTATACGCTCCTTCCACATCAAACCGCCGCTCGTCGTCCCGGAAACTGATATCGATACTGCCCGAGTTGATGAATATCAGCTGAGTGGTGTCTAGCGGTTTTTCCAGCTGCGGAACCAGCGAATGTGTAATACGGGCTATGGCAGCCATCGTTGTCAGTTGCCACAGGCGAATGTTTTTAAGGTAAAGTTCGCTGAAACGCTTCTGCGGTTCAATGGACTGACCAATGTAAATGTCGTACTCAATACCATCCGTCCTGAATTTCTCGAAGTAACAGGGGTACGCTTCCTGAATTTCTATCCTGAAAAGATCAAGATAAAGGTTTACCGCCGAGTTGATCGCCTGCATTGATGCTTCCAGCTCGCGCCGGTTAGCAAATGCGGAACCGTGATCTTCATCTATCATGGCGAAATACTGATCGATGCGGTTACGTAAAACCAGCTCGCCCGGATTCATAGCACCAGAACCGAATTCCTGGAGACTTTCCTCTTTAAAATGCAGCAGGAACGGATGCGCCTCATTTTCCAGGAAATCCCGGATCTTCATCTCGTCGTTATCCATGGTTTCGTCGCTGATTTCCGCGATCCATTTCCGGCATTTGAAAATCATCTCGTCGGCGAGCCCGAAACTGAGTTTTTGTTTAAGAACAGTAAAGGTTTCTATCAATATGTTGAATTGGAGGCGAAGATCTTCCCTGAGTGCCGCATTTCTTTCAATCGTCGAATTGCGGATGTCGACTGCACCGTACAGCGGGAACACGTTGCGGAACTGTATGCCCTCGATCTCGGCGCTTTGTGGATTGAGTGCCTTGTCGCGGATGTAATGCCAGGCCGTTTCGCGGAAACGCCATTGTACAGCGGGCTGCAATGATGTAAACTTGTCGCGGATCACGTTGTCGATCTGGACATTAAATTCATCAATGTAATTGTTCATCATCTGCGCAATCCAGGGCAATGCGATATCGAGCTTGGCGAGCAGCCGCTCATCAATCGATTTCTGTTCTTTGGAATACACCTCCAACACACCTACTACATTGTTGTCATGGTAAACCGGCAATAAAGCATAGGCTTCTACACCATCATTCTGAAGAATACGTATAAAGTCTTGCTTATTAGGATCTTCCAAACCCAAATTACGGAGCAGCAATGTTTTAGGAGCCTCGAAATATTGGGTCGCCATGTCCAGATATGTCTGCTCGGCGGTATCATTTTCGGTTGCGGCCGACATTAATTTACTGAACAATATCGAGCTGCGGTCAAAAACGAGCTTGTTATTGACCCGCAAAACGGCCATTAACCCAAAATCGATACGTGGGTTTTCGACGAGCATTTTCAATGCACCTGCCACATAATTGAAATATGTTTTAGGATCAAAGGAAGCCCTGTCGAGAATAGTGTTCTTAATATTTTCCACTGCGTGCTCGGCAGTGACGTCATAGAGCGTTATCACCGAGAAACCTTCGAAATGAAAAAGGCTATGCGGCAGCAGGCTGGAAAATACATTGATATCGAAATTATCCTGCAAATCTGCACGTAGCGTATCCAGGTCCAGCTCGGGAAGGCTGCCTTTGGCATACACCTCACAAAAACGGTTGTCGATATGTACGCGGTAATATTTTTGCAAGCCCGACCCATCGTCTTTTAATGTGATGATCATGTCGGGCTGATGCAGCGGCGGAAAATGGTAGAGCTTTTCCAGAATGAAGGAATAAAGCATTTGCATTTTCTGCTTGTAATTGACGCCGCGGTCCTCGATGAGGTCGCACCGGATATTGCCGTCCTGCTGGAAAAGCAAACTGTAAAAACCCGACGTGCCGTAGAAAACCACGGGACTAACGGGAGCACTCAACGCCCAGAAAACTTCCTTTTCATTGGCGATAGGTGGCATGAGCATGCCATAGATCAAACTCAGTTCTTCCTTGTAGTTGGTGACTTCCGAGAGCGGAATATCCTGGCTAAAACCCGGATTGGCTTTCAACTTGTCAAGAACCAGCGAAAAAAATGTTTTTTTGACCGTTTCTTCCTGATCGATTTTGCTTTCCAGGAAGCTGATAAAACCCCGGAAAGAAATGGAAGAGTCAAGTTTCTGGAGACCGTATGGTGTGTTTTGAGTTACATCAATAGTGATCGGTTCCATTATTCGGTTTTTTGCACACTGAATGAATGCTCTAAGGCTTTCTGCTGCTAAAATTCAGTGTTTTTTATTAAACTGCCAACGATAAACGTTGAATTACGGTTCCATCAGACCGATTCGACTTTTTCCTGCGTCACCGAGGGCTTAATGATCATTCGCAGAGACTGATCTTTTGTGAAATAGGCCACCATCCAGTTGTAGAGGGTTTTGACCCGGTTACGGTGGTTAATAAGCGATATAAGGTGTATGAAAAGCCACGCCAGCCAGGCGATTACCCCTTTGAAATGCACTTTTGGAGATGGCAAATCTACCACCGCCTTGGCCCGGCCGATGATCGCCATGGAGCCTTTGTCATTGTATTTGAATGCGTGCAATGGCTGATGCTCCGCAATGAGCTCGAAGTTGCGCGCCAGGTTCTTACCCTGCTGGATTGCTACCTGTGCAACCTGCGGGTGGCCGTTTGGAAAATGCTCGTCGGATGTTTGCAGCGAGCAATCGCCGATGGCATAAATATTGTAGGTACTATTCACCTTGTTGTATGCGTCGACAATCATTCTGCGTCCACGTCCATAGGCTTCCGGCGGAACACCTTCGAATACCCTGCCCGTTACGCCTGCCGCCCAGATAAGCGTTTTGGCATCAATGCTGTCTCCCTCGGAGAAATAAACCTTATCGTCCACGAAATCCGTCACATGGCTGTTCAGGCGGATTCTGACCCCGAGTTTACGCAAAGCATCATAAGTATCCTGCTGGGAATCCTTGCTCATCGGCGAAAGCAATGCCTCGCTGCCGTCGACCAGATAGATTTCACTGCCTTTTCCCGCCAGCTCTGGATATTCCCTGCGGAGAATGCCATTGCGCATTTCGGCGAACATGCCTGAAATTTCAACGCCCGTGGGCCCGCCGCCGGCAATCACCACCGTCAGAAGTTTCTTGATCTCCGCCGGGTCGTTGCTGAGCGTAGCCTGTTCCATTTGTAACAACAGCTTGTTCCGCATACCAATGGCATCTTCCAATGTTTTCATCGGCGTCGAATTTCTCTTCACATTCTCCATGCCGAAGAAGTTCGTTTCTGCACCCGTCGCAAAAACGAGGAAATCGTACGAAAGCTCACCGTTATGCAGGATAATCTTATTTTCCCCCGGCACCACCCTTTGCAGTTCTCCTAACCTGAAATGAAGATTTCCCTTACCTGCAAAAAGCTTACGGAACGGGTAACTGATGCTGGATGGTTCCAGATAGGCCGTCGCCACCTGATAGATCAGCGGCGGAAAGAAATTGTAATTGTTCTTATCGACCAGCGTTACCTCGAACTTCTTGCTTTTTGCAAGGTCCATTGCCAGGTTTACCCCGGCAAATCCTCCTCCTATGATTACGATATTCATGGTGCTTTTTATTAGGGGGTTAACAAATATGTGATTCTTAGGGCGGTCCAGGAGGTTGTAACCAATAGTATGCCAAACGGGATGGCTGGTAGGCAGTTTGTCCTCAAAACTGCCTACCAAAGCCTGTCAAGCCATGCTGTCGGTCATCTTGCCGGATTTCTTCAAATACCGTACATAAGCGTAGCACATGCCAAGTCCCAGTACGATCACCGCGAAAGTGGTAATGCGGTTATCAGGTTCCGGCACGATTTCCGGGTATTTGAAAATAAGTATGGCTACAATACCTATCAGCCACACCAGCAAAGTGTTATATTCTTTTAAAAGCCAACGCTTATAGTTGAAACGCATACCTTTCAGGGTCTCCAAGATCCCGCTCGGACTAATCAGCCAGCGGCTAACCCTGCCACAATACGCATCGAACTGAGCGCCAAACTTGTTTCTTAAAAAATTCTCTTCGGCCAATACAATGGCCTGATATATAAACAAAAACAAAGGCATTACGATTCCGACATAGATCAGCGAATTGGCCACCACGCCTACCCCGAGCAGCATCAAAATATTGCCTACATACAACGGGTTACGGCAATGCCGGAAAATGCCTTCCGTCACCAGCGTTTCGGCATACACTTTTTTGTCGCGACCACCCCGGATAATGTAAGCAAGGCCGATGGTAATGCCCCGGATGATCTCTCCCGAAAAGGTGATTAGCAGACCCAGTATCACCGGGTACAGGTAATAGTTCGGTCCGAACTGTTGCGGCGAAAAAAGCTTCGGCGATGGCAAAAACAGCAGCAGGTACAGGATGATAAACAGGTTATTCCTGTACTTGAAAAAGAAGTTACCAATCGCGATCATGATTTTTTATGAGCTATCAACCCTGAAAAATTGTACCACTTGAAGAAAATTTCGCAGTCGGCGAAACCGACCTCTTTCAGCAGAAGCATGTTTTCAGACAACTTGTAAGGGATCAGCACATTTTCGAGCGCTTCCCGTTTCTGGGATATTTCAAGCTCACTGTAATGGTTGCGCCGCTTATAGTTGTAATAGTATTTGATAAAATCACGATTGAAGATGCTGCTTTCCGCCAGCACTTTCTCTACCAGCAGCAACACGCCGCCGGGGTTCAATCCGTCATAGATATTTTTCAGAAGCCTTTCGCGGTACAATGGCCTCACGAATTGCAGCGTAAGGCAAAGGATCACTACGGAACCGTTGGAAATCGGAAGCTGCTGGTGCAAATCACCGGGAACGAGGTCGTACGGCCTTACGAAACCCTCCTCTTTCAACTTTAAATCACATTTGGCGAGCATTTCGGGTGACTCGTCGATTCCGATAAACCGGATATCCGACGGAATGAGCTGGTCCAGACCTATCATTGTGGTTCCGGTTGAACACCCCAGGTCGTACACGAATCCTCCTTCCTTCACATGGTCGGCAGCGATCTCGGCGAGCATACGCTGCATTTCGTTGTAATATGGTACAGACCTGCTGACCATGTCGTCAAAGACACTGACCACATTTGTCCCAAACTTGAAGTCCGAAACTTTTGTGATTTCATCTCTGAAGACCTGGTCCAAATTCTCACTTCCAAGGTTCTTCATAAGTTAAGGTTACAGTTAGATTGAGTTAGATTTTTGGGGCCGATTTGCGTTTGAATCGAAAACTCTGTCCCAAATATCTGAACTTACACCGTAACCTTTACTTGCATCTGAATAATGATGTTGCATGTGATGCCGTTTTAATTTCTTCCAGAACGCGGACTTGAAATTGGCATGATGCAACGCGTAATGGCTCATATCATAAAAAAGATACCCCGCCATAAAACCCGAATAAAAGGCCGCTGCATAATATTCACTCAAAAAAACGGTGAACAAAAAGTAGAAGCCCGTCGCCAGCGGGATGCTCACCGATGGTGGCATTACCAGCCTTTTGGCGTCATTCGGGTAGTCATGATGCACCCCGTGGAAGACAAAATGGATACGCTCCATAAACCTTCCGTGGGGTGTAAAATGAAACACAAACCGGTGCATAAAGTATTCGGTGAATGTCCAGAAGAACAGCCCCCCGAATAATACTCCTACAAAAGTATACCAGGCCATTTCACCAGGCCCGAGTGCCTTCCACGAGAAGTACAGTATTACCGGTATAAAAATGAAGAGTGGCACGCTGTAATGCACCTTCGAGAACGCCTCAAGAAAGTTGCTTTTAAACATCCTTGAGGAATCCGTGGAATTGGAGACATAATTTTTAGGCATGTCAGGATGGTTTAATGCGCTGAATAATAGTTTTCCCGGTGGCAATTTCGGTGCCTTTCAGCTCGATATAGAGCACATTGGGCGACCAGAACGTCCCACCGTCGATCCGGATAAATACCCTGCTGAGTATGCATTCCTTCTTATCGATGCTTGTATAGACATGGTATTCATTGCGCTTGTCCCTTTTCAGGTAAAGCGGCAATTTTGAATACGCTACTGACCGCAGTTCATAGACAGCATTGCCGATCGCTTTCGAATTGATACCGTAGGCAAATTTACGCTGCAAATAGTTGAGGTCTTTCCTCATCCCGCCTTCCGGATACCTGATCCAGAACGTATTGACGGGATTTTTTTCACTGATTCTTCCTTGTTTATCGACATTAAGCTGATAACAGATTGTATTCGTATTCGGATCACGCTGAATGTAAAAAAGTAACCCGGGGACGTCGTTGGGGACTGGAAAATCGTCCGGTTCCGCGGCTGCCGTGCCGGTCTTTTTATCGGATAACCCTGCTGCATACGAAACAAGCGTCAGGCCGAACGCCATCAGGATGCTGAGTATGAATTTCATGACTTTTCTGAACTACTGGTACTACAATAAAATGGCTTGTGCAATTACTTCACGGTCGCATTCGCCGTACTGCAACACTTCCTGCACGTTTTCCGCATTTCCGGAGAACGGCCCAGACGACTGAATTTTCAAGGTAGCCATCGCTGCCCCGAACTCTCCTGATTCCTGTATGCCCTCACCTTTCACGCGCTGGCTCAGGTAACCAGCCATGTAAGTATCGCCACAGCCGGTTGCGTCCACGACGGCGGTCGGTTTGTAGGCCGGGATCTGGTAAAAATGGTCGTCTTTATACACCAGCGACCCTTTGCTGCCGAGAGTGATGATGACTTCTTTTACCCCCAGATTGGCGAGATATTTCGCGCCTTCAATGACGTCACTTGTTCCTGTTACCACCTCCATTTCGAACTCGTTGGCTTTAAGGATGTCGATATAAGGCAATGCTTCCTTCTTGTCTTCCCAATCTTTATAGAAAACCTTCTGGTCCTTCACATAGCGCAGGTAGCCCTGAATGTCGAGCGAAACCTTGCCTTTAGCAGCCAGCATTTTGATCAGGTCCACAGTAATGTCGTCCGAAAGCAATGGTCCCAAATGGAAGTATTTTGCTTCGATGGCAGGCATTTGCGAAACGGTGAACGGGGCGGCCTTATGCAGCACATTCTGCTCGCGGTAATCCTGGTTGGCGCTGTAAATGTTTTCGAAATAAACTGTGTAGGGGCTGTTTTGTGAGAAAACTTCGATGTTCTCCCCGCGCAAGGCCGCAACGATATGGCCTTCTTTCTCAGCCAATGCAGTCACAAGCATGTAGCGCACGTCGAACTGCCGCAGCGCCTTCGAGAAATAGAACGAAGTGCCGCCGGGCATATACTTGACAGACTGGGCAGTAACCACCTTATCCAAGGTAATGTGCCCGATGGTACAAATGTCGTACATGATACTCTTTATTTTCCTAACCCAACCTTTAAAGGCCGAGTTATACGTGATAACTAACCCAGGCTCTTAATGGTGTCAGCCACCTGGGCAAAATCTGTAATCTCGGCATCGGCAACCGATACCTGCTTTTCGTTAGCTTCTTCAAATCCCTGCACATTCAGCCAGATCGCCTTCGCGCCTGTTGCCTTTGCTGGCAGAATGTCTTTAGAATAAGAATCACCTACTGCCACGCATTCATTGGGAAGAAAACCCTGCGCTTCCACGCCCAGCTGCCATATTGCGGGGTCGGGTTTCCGGACGCCGACCACTGCCGATTCCACGACAGCCTGAAAATAATGCGCAATACCAAATTCCTTTAAGACACTGTTCAGGTTCCCGTAAAAGTTGGATACCATTACGAGAGGATAGTTTTGCGCCAATACTTCGAGTACGGGTGCGGCTTTTTCAACACTAGTGCGTGCGATGCGGTCGCATGCGCGGGCGATGGCCTCGATGGCCTGGCCGTCCAACTCGTATCCGTTTTCTTTCAAATAGCCAAACTGCTGTTCTACTTTGAGATACAGCACATCATAAAACACATGATGCGGCAGGATGATCGGATGGATGGCCAATGCCCTCTCGCCAAACTTGTATGCACTCGCAAATGACTCTTTATCAACCCTTACCTGATTATGCTGATAGGCATCCCACAACACATTGGCCCAATGCAAGCCATTTGTATCAATTGTACCCCCATAATCAAATAATATTCCCTTTATCATTTTGAGTTTCCAGGGATTGAAATCCCTGGATATTAAATTTATATTGATTATTTACTTGAAACCTTCATCCGCTGGCTTCATTATATCATCAGCTATTGGCTCTGATTGGAACTGGTTCCAGTTCCGGTTCTGTGCTGGCTGTTTGATTGTTTTTAGTTTTTTTATTAATCAGAGCTAATCCAATTATAATCCAGACTATCTCTCTAATCCTTAAGACAACTCCAATAAAAATACCTTGCGCTGCGGGCAAGCCTACACTCCTTAAGGCCAGCGCCAGGCCGCCTTCGCGGGTGCCGAGTTGCATAGGGAAGAAGAAGATCAGGTTTGCGAAAAGGGACGAACCGGAGCTTACGATCAGGGATTGCGCCAGCGTCATTTCCATTCCGATGGCGTGGGCCGTGAAATAGATTTCCAGACAGCCAATCACCCTTCCTACAAATTCATAGAACAGTGAAGCATAGAATGCATCCCGGCGATCTGAATACAGAACACGGATCTGCTCGTCCACTTCATACAGGTTTTCGGCATTCTTCAATGCGAATTCCCTGGCTTTGTGTTTGATAAAAGGCACTTTTTCCAGCAAGCGGAATGTGCTTACGGTAAAGCCTTTTTTGTATACATTAATAAACCAATACCCTAAAACCAACCCCACAACGAGCAAAATGCCGCAGCCGATCAACATCACATCACTCAATGGGACTACCGCGACGATCAACACAATGGAAGCCAGCCAGAACAGCACGTGAGAAAACATGTGCATCAGGCTGTACAACAACACCGAAGATGTCGCTTTCTGAATGCCTAATGCCGGTTTAAGCTCCAAAATCCGGTATGGCTCGCCGCCCAATGCGACGAATGGGGTAATGTAATTGATCGCATAACCCGAGATCGTCAGCCGCAGCACCGACCAGAACGACATATTCGTTTCGGGCAATTGCGGTTCGCGGATGATGGCGCGGAAGGCGAGGGCATTCAGGATGTAGATCACCAGCCAACTACCGATTACCGGCAGGAACCAGATGCCCGTCCTGTTGATGTTTTCCCAAATCACAAGCAACCCTGTGCCATAAATCATATAGCCCAGTGAGAAAATGCCGATTGCCATGAAAAGGGCTTTGTACGCCTTGCTACCCATTGTATTTGCCGGAACTGATCTCCTTGTAAAAATGATTGCTTACCTGCTCCTGCTTTACAACCATGTAGATCAGGATCGGGTTGAGGACGAATATGTCAAACAAGAAATAGATCCACGATTGGTCGAGGAACAGCCAGATGAACAGAAATATCACCCGGGTGTTGAACTGGACGATATTGGTATATTTCATCAATGGCTTGTTCTGCGCACGGAAATCAGTAACAAGCTTCGCAGGCAGGCCGTTGCGGTATTTTTCTTTTACGACAGACAGTAGCTTTTGCAGCTTAGGCGAGAAGAACTCTTGTTCCTTGGTATAGTTCAGGTATAACCGCGCCACGAGTTTCATGCCAAACTGCCGCGTCCAGCTCATTTCGTTGTATTCTTTTTGCAAATCACGGCTGTTGTCGAGCTCGCTGCCATTGGTGCCTTTGATAAAGAACAAATGCACATTGCGATAGTAATCCGCCATCGCCGACTGGATCGTATGTGAAATACCTGCAACTACGCCCGGCACCCATATCCACGCGCTCCAACCCTCTTCCATACACCGCAAACACAATGCGATGTGAATGGCAATGAACCAGAAATCACCCGCAACGCCATCAAGAATACGACCCAGGCGGCTCTTATCGTTGGTCATCCGCGCTAACTGGCCGTCGGCGCTGTCGAGCGAGTTGGCAAACATCAGCGAAAGCATCCCGATCACATTGATCCACAAATCCTGGGAATAAAATAATATCCCTGCCGCCACACCGAAGAAGATACTGATGATCGTCACCGGGTTTGGACGGATGCCAACCTTCGCGCAAAATAGTGCGATCTGGTAACCGATCGGCCTGTAAAACCAGATATCGATCTGTTCCTCCGTATCGTTCGATTTGAGGGAATTCTCGAATGCCGAGGTATCCTTCTTTCCTTCTGTAACGGGCTTGGTGGTGGTTGTCTCCATTAATTATTGTTCAAAAATCTTTCATAAAGGCGACCGGCTATATACCCGGCGGCCCGATCACGGCACGGTGCGAAACTGGGCCAATCGTTGAGGTCGATGATCCGAAAATCGCCATCCTTCCCGATAATGGCATCGCCCCCATAAATATCGATCCCCACTACACCTGCCGCTTCATTTGCCGTGTTCTGCAAACCCTCGGCACTGAACGGATAATATACCGAATCACCATTAATCTGCTGGTATTCAGCGTATTTATGGTGATTATTGTCGTATGGATAGAACCAGAAAAAAAAGTCCGTTCCTCTTACCCCATAAAACTTTACCAGGTCACCGATCAGATGCTGTGAGATCACCGCGTCGGGGATCTCGCGCAATGCGTATTCCCGCAGAATCTCCTTAGCTTCTTCGCGCGATGCGGCAAACGACACATCTTCCTTATGGATCGCGTGGAAATCGCCTCTTTTGATCCAGTAACCTTTTCCTTTTATTTTATCAAAAACCTCGTCTCCCTGGTAATCGGTCGGTACGATGTAGCTATCGGCCACCGGGATATTATTGTTGTTCAATGCATTGGTCAGGTTCGTGCGGAAGCAGTTTTCGATCCCGAATGCGGAGTTCAAAACCTGCGTACCGTTCCTTTCCAGTTCCTGTAATTTGGCGACAACATGCTTTTGGCGCGCCATGGTGAAAATTCTGCTGTAATTCACTGTTTCCATCGCCAGAAACTCGTCTTCGCAACAGATCGTAATGCTGCATCCCAGTTTCTCGAGCTCTTTGGCTGTCTGCGAAAAAATCGCATCGTCGTTCCCGATATGGTTGGGCGAGAACTTTTTGTTTCGGTGCACGCCCAGAATTCTTAATTCGTTCATCTATGGTGTTGACCGGCAAAACGCCCCGGTCTGTTAAAATAAATTGGTGTCTACTCAGTGTGTGTTAATGTATTTAAAAAGCCATTTCGCCGCTTAAAAACAGCTCCGCCGTCTGGATGTCGCTGACATGGTCGACGTCGACAATCTTGGTAAACGGGTAGGCTTTCAAATGTAAACCATCCGCCACAAGCTGCCGTTGAAAGTTCCGCATCCGGCTCACGCCGTTTTCCACCGCCACATTTACGGTTTCGATCGCTTTCCTCCTGAGACAATAAATCCCGCCTGAAACAAACGGGGTATCGGTACTATTGTCATCGGCAAATGCGGTAATGCGATCGTCGTCGTCAACTGCCACATAGAGGGGACTTTCGTCGTCGATAAATGCAGTTACAGCCATTTGCCCGTCGAGGTTCTTGCTTTCTGCAAATTCAGTGATGAATGCTCCAAATTCCTCTTCGCGGAAAACTGTATCCGTCGTTGTAAGACAAACTTCGCTCAGCTCCGGTTCGCTTTTAAACAATTCGTAAACACTATGCAGAGAACTTGGCGTCGATTTTTTAACAAACTGAATAGGCAGGTTTTCACTAAGGCCCATTAAATGCATTTCCAGCAATGGCGACTCCTCGTTGATGATCACCAGGATCTTCTCCGCATTATTCCGCATAAAAATTCCGATCAGCCGGTCGATCAGCATTTCGCCGTGCAGGCTCACCATCGGCTTAGGAAGTGTAAATCCTTCCTTTGCCAGTCGCGACCCTTCTCCTGCTGCTATGATTGCGTAATTCATAATAATCTTTTTTAAATCGATGCCCTAAAAATCAAGCCTGAACCGCGCCCGGATACCCCACTCCGACACATTCGGATTGTCGAGATAGGTAAAACGTTTTACCAGGTCGACGCGCAATAGCTTGAAAATGTTGGCAATACCTACGCTACCTTCGAGATAAGGCTCGCGCGACAATGTGTAAGTGACCGGCTTGCCATCCTGGTCAGTGGCAAAGCGGAACAGCGACGGATTGAATGCCGGGTTGTTCTCATCCCGCAAGCCGCCCATCAAACCTTTGAAACTCACTACTTCGCGCAGTTTCAGCTTTTTCAGCAAAGGTATTTTATTGAACAAAAAGCCGTTCAGGTAATATTGCACGTCCAGGCTCGCGTAATGGTCGCTCGCAAATTCCAGAAAGTTCATTAAGTTATATGAATTCAACTGGTACGCGTAAGTCTGGTTGGCACGGTGGATCGTCAGCAACGGGAACTGGATCTGGTTTCCAAGAATATAACCGCCTTCTGCCGTAATGTCCGCATAACCGAACTGCGACAGATAGAAGCGTTTCTGAATATTCAGAGCTACGTTATGATAATTGTTCTCTCCCTGAAATACCCCTTTCAGACCCGCATTATAGCGCAATGTGAAGATCGGGTATTTGTTGATGATCGGCGTACGGTACAATTTGCCTTGATAGTATTGCTCATGCGGCGCATAACGCAGCTCGACGTTCGCCTCGGTATTGCTTAAAGTTCCCGCGTTTTGCAGCTGCCCTTCCCTGTCGAGGCGCTCGTAACGCAGCACACCCGCGGGAGTTTGCTTCCATTGTGTAAAACCGATCTTATAAGAAAAACGGCTTTCGAACTCCCGTACGTATTCCAACTTATAGACGTCGTTGTACAACCACCGGTTGTTATCGCCGCGTTTGAACGACAATAAGAAGTTATCCTCCTGTACAAACTGCAATTCCTGACCAGGGATCTTGGTATCTCGCTGGTAGCTCGCTCGTACGTAATGCAACGGGAAATGGTAAACAGATTTGTTATTAAATGAATAGGTACCGCTTACAAAATACTTCCACTTCTGGTCCTTGAAACCGTAAGCCGCGTAAGTTTCGAAATACAAACGCTTGCTGAGGTCAGTGGTAGTACGGCCACCAAAACGCAAACGGAAACCTTCCACAGGGTTAAAGCTGTAAAATGTATTCACAGGCCCTATTTCTACCGCGCCAAACGACTTGTAGCCCGAAAGGAAGAGCGTCGCAAAATCCATGGTCCGCTTGAACGACGGGATAGTTTGCAGCGTATCGATATTTTTATAAATGTCCTGCTCGGTACGTTCTAACGGGATATGCCTTGCGCTCTCCCAAAAGGATTCGCTGGTTTTGATCTCCGGATTGTAAACAATTTCCTCGCCAGGCCCACGGTAAGTACTGTCGGGCTGGGGCTTGTTGATGGTATAATCCTTGAAATTCACTGTCCGCTGCCCGTACAAGCCACCATTTTTCTCGCCCAGTGCAAATTCCATGGCGAGCGTCGACTTATTCATGAAATACCGGCCATCCGCTCCTTTCTCGAATTCCAGGCGCGCTTCGAGGTCGCGCATGAAGTTCAGGTTAATGTCTTTGTTGACGGTCAGGTAGGCATTCTGCACGCCGTATTTCCCGTCGAGGGTGATGAATAGTTTACCTTCAAAAAGCATATCCGTTTTATTACGCGGAACAAAGCCCAGCTCTATCAGCCACGGATCGGAGGTTTTGATGGTGTCACGGATAAAAAATTTATAGAATGTAGGTGCGGAGTTCGCGATTGGGCTTAGCAGCAGGTTGGTGGCGATAGAGATATCGTTGTCGTAAATGTTAATATCTTCATACAAACGGTTGAAATAAGCGCTCAAACCGTCGTTATCCACAAACTTTGCGTCGAATTCGGCCCGGCGGTTCGCCAGCACGAGTTGTTTCTTATTATAGGGGCTTTTGCGGAAATAAACTTTCGACAGTTTTTCCTGAATGTAAGCAGGCAGCATGTTTTTACCGCCCATCGCACTGGAATCCTGGCTTTTGAACAAAAACTGGTAATTCCTGAAAATGCGCTTCTCCTTGAACTGGTCGGAAAGGTTGCTCAATGCAAGCGAGATCTTCTCATACTGTTCGTACTCCACGAAATCGTTGCTCGCCATTTTGTTCTCGTCCTTGTGCGCGATCACCTCGCGGATGAGCTGCACGGCCGGGTTATCCTTATTCCGGTAACGCGCTCTTGTCTTAACGGTCACTTCTTTGAGCATTGAGGCGTCCACGGCCATTTTCACGTCGATTACCTGGTTCACACCAGGCTTGATCGGCTTTTCAATGGCAACATAACCTACGTAAGTGAACTTGATCTTCGCATGGTCTTCACGCAGTGTCATGGCGTAGCGGCCCTCGACGTCGGAGACAGTCCCCATGGTTGTTCCCGGGATCAGGATCGAGACGTAAGGCAAGGTCTCACCCGTCTTGGCGTCTGTAATGGTACCTTTTATAGTAGTTGTCGATTGTGCTGTGGCTATACCCGTGCCAATCTGCAAAATGCTGATCACCATGAGTATTTGTAACCATATCGACTTGTTGATTGCTTTCATGTTGGAACGTTCGTAACGTGTTTTGGCTGCCCTCCGCTTGTTTTAAATCATGCACGCTGTGCTTCCAGCCAGGCATGCTCACCGGCAGATTTACCGGCAGCAGTTCATGATCAAGCGGGTACGATAGTTAAAGCCACTTATTCTCCTTATACCAGGTCAATGTTTCTGCGAGTCCTTGGTGCAGATTATATTGCGGTTGGTAATGCAGGTGATTTCGGGCTGCATCTATGCTACAGATCCAGTTAGGGGCTGTGAGTTCTTTTAGTTTTTCCTGGTTTAAAACCGGTGTTGTTGATGAATTTGCATAAACAAAATCCAGGAACCTGGCGATCGTTTCGACGAGCAGCAGCGGCAGGTGCGTGCGGAAAATCTGCTTCCCGCTTATTGCCCTGAACTGGTCTGCCAATGCGTAACGGTCATATGCCTGTCCGTCGGAGATATTGTAAACCGTAATTTCCTTTTCCATTTCCCTCAATGCCGCCATAGTGGCCGTCACGAGGTCTGTCACATACACGAAACTCAACTTTTGCGGTCCGTTGCCGATATAGGCGTCGAGGCCTTTGCTGAGTGTTTTAAAAAGAACAAATAAGTCTTTTTCGCCGGGGCCATACACTGCTGTCGGGCGGATAATGCTCAGCGGCAGGCCACTTACTTCTTTCAGATAATGCTCAGCCAGTAACTTGCTTCTTCCGTAATCCGTCACCGGAACAGGCAAGGTTTCTTCTGTAATTGGCTGGGCCGCATTGTAAGCCGCCGGGCCTAGCGCCGCGAGGCTGCTCAAAAACACAAACCGCTTCAATGGAATGTCCGCAGACATTGCGGCCTGCGCCAGATTGAGCGAATATTCCGCATTGACCAAATTATAGGCAGCGGCTGTTTTTGCTTTCGTCACTCCTGCCGCGTGGATGATGTAGGTATAACCGCCATCGTCCAGCAGCTTTTTCAACTTATCTTTTGAGCTGAAATCAGCATTCACATACACCAGGTCCTTTGGATTGGCATTCAGCTTTTTCAGGAAACTCAGGTCGCTGCTTGGCCTCACCGCCGCATGAATTTCCATGCCTGCTTCGAGTGCCGCCGCTACCAGATGGTAACCTATAAATCCGCTGGCCCCAGTTATGAATACTCTTTCCCTCATATCGATTTTTCAAACAATCTGTACCGTTTGTACAGCTTCCCGTTGATCTGCTCGATGGCGTGGTTCATCACATAATTGTCTTCCAGCATCCACGAGCATTCCCCGCCGGTCACTTTGGTGCCATAGGTATTCTTGATAATGCGCCCGTACAGACAGGCTTCGATACCCATTTTCCGGTAGCCGTCAATCACCCCCAATGTGAGCACACGGATGCGTGTAATGTTCTTCTTGCCAAACAGTAATTTAAAAATCCCGGTAGGCAACAAACGTCCGCGCTTGATTTTGATCAGAATCTGGTTGATATCCGGAATACCTAGTATAAATCCGACCAGTTCGTTATCCTTTTCGGCAACCAGACAGTACCTGGGATCAAGGATCATTTTCAGGTCCTTAGCCAGGTAGTCAAATTCGGCTTCCGTCGTTGGCACAAAACCCAGGTTCTTGTCCCAAGCCTTATTGTATACTGCCCGGATCTTAACGACCTCATTTTTAAAGTCTTTCAGATTTACCTGCCGGATCGTAATACCACTTCTTTGAAGCCTTCCCTCCAATGCGTCGATCAATCGCACCGACTTGTCATTAGAATCCGCCACATTGATCTCGTATGCCAGCAAGTCGGTTTTCTTTTGTAGACCGGTCTTTTCCAGCAATGGGAGATAGTAGGGTGCGTTGTAGGGCATCATCGCCATCGGCGGGCGGTCATATCCTTCGATCAGCAGGCCGCAGGTTTCGTTGGTCGATAAATTGACCGGACCAACAATCGTATCAGCTCCTTTTTGCTTTACCCAGGCAGTGGCTTCTTTCAAAAGCCCATCCACTACCTTTTGATCATTCACAGTGTCGAAAAAACCGAAAAAACCGTCGTTTCTATTTGTAAAAGCATTGTGGTTCGTATTGTAAATCGCCGCTATCCTTCCGTTCACCTTGTCTCCGTCGTAGGAGAGAAACAATTTTACTTCCGAGTGCTCATGGAACGGGTGCTTGCCAGGGGTAAGCATGTCCTTTTGAGCAATGAATAATTCCGGGACATAATTCGGATCGTGCTGATACAGATCATGCGGAAAATCAATGAACTTTGCTAATTCCTTAGAAGAGTTTACGGGGGCAATGCGGGTCATAGTCTTTGTCTTTCAATGATTGCGTCAGGACAAACCTCACGGTAGACACGGGACATTTTGTCGACCGCTTCCTCTATCTGGCTGAATGTATGCGTAGCCATCAGCGAGAAACGGATCAGCGACTGTTCAGGGCGTACACCTGGCGAAACCACCGGGTTCACAAAAATCCCTTCGTCCTGCAATCTGCGTGTCATGATGAAAGTCTTCTCGTTGTCGCGGATATACAGCGGCAAAATCGGGCTTTCGGTTGCGCCCAGGTCGAAACCATTCACGAGCAACAACTCTTTCGCGTATCTTGTATTAGCCCATAGGCGCTCCATGTGGTGCGGCTCTGTTTCGATAATATCCAGGGCAGCCAATGTGCTTCCTACGGATGCGGGCGTCATGCTCGCGCTGAACATGAGCGAGCGTGCGCGATGTTTCAAGTAATCGATCGTAGCGGCATCACCGGCGATAAAGCCACCCAGGGAAGCCAGCGATTTGCTGAATGTTCCCATAATAAGGTCGGTTGTCTCGGTCAGGCCGAAGTAGGAAGCAGTTCCGGCTCCTTTATCTCCGATCACCCCAAGGCTATGCGCGTCGTCCACCAGGATAGTCGCATCGAACTCCTGCGCGATGGCATTCAGTTCAGGCAGCTTTACAATGTCGCCTTCCATACTGAAAATACCGTCCGTGGCGATCAGCTTCACAGCCTCTTCGGGGAGCAGGGCCAGCTTTTTACGCAGGTCCTCCATATCGTTGTGCTTATACTTGATCACCTTCGAGAACGACAGGCGGCTTCCGTCGATAATGGACGCATGGTCGCTTTCGTCGAGGATCAGGTAGTCGTTACGGCCAGTCAGGCACGATAATGCACCCAAATTGGCCTGGTAACCCGTGCTGAAAAGCACTGCACCTTCCTTGCCTACATACTTGGCGAGGCGGCGTTCCAGTTCTTCATGAATGTCGAGGGTTCCATTCAGGAAGCGCGAACCAGCACAACCTGTTCCATACTTCTGTGCCGCTTTTTGCGAAGCTTCGATGATGTAGGGATGGGATGTTAAACCCAGATAGGAGTTGGACCCGAACATCAGGACCGGCTTCCCGTTAATGATAACCTCTGTGTCCTGTCCGGACTCGATCGGTCTGAAAAAAGGATATACACCTTTTGCTCTTGCAATCGCCGGGTCTTTGAATTCAGCGATGCGATTATTTAAGATTTTACCCATAGATAATTAATGTCAGAATCAACAGCTTGTTTTAGTGGGGTGCCTACCGGCATCAGGCTGCGGCCTGATAGAGACATCAGGCAAGTCAATTGGTATTGTAGCTTTTATTTCCCATGTTAAAGTACTTGTTAGATCGTGAGTCTCGAATATGTTTTTTACGCTTGTTGACCCGTCATCGATTGCCTTTCAAAATAGAAATTTCGCCATTGGCTAACTCATATTTTCACCTGTCAATATTTCGGGTTAAGTGATAAACCCAATACCGGCTTGAGTAGTTCATTAAAACTTCGGTTCATTTTGTATTTTCCCGGTAAAAAGAAAAAAAATGTTTTGTCCTCTTTCAATGCCCAGACCTGTAACCACCAAGCTCTGACCGACTTTGGGTTTGCTGAATGAATTCAAAGAAGCAGGACAAAACATTAATTTTTTCATGTTACGGAACTCGATCCTTTAAATTTCTTCTGCTACAATGCTTTCTTGCACCCGCCCCGACTTTGCACGCCAGGTATTCCAGATTTCCCCAAGCCTGTCCACTAAATAATATGCCATTGGCACGAGGTAGATGGTAAGCAACATCGAACTTGTCAAACCGCCGATGAGCACCCAGGCCAGGGAGTTCTTCCATTCCGCTCCGGCACCCGTTGCAGTAGCGATGGGAACCATCCCGATCACCATGGCAATGGTCGTCATCAGGATAGGCCGGAGACGCTCTTCACCGGCAATGAGAATTGCCTTTCGGAATGGCACGCCCATTGCCTTCTGCTGATTGGCGAAGTCGACGATCAGGATCGCATTCTTCACCACAAGGCCGATGAGCATCAGCATACCGAGCATCGCGAATATCCCGATGTTAGACGACGACAGCGCCAGCGCCAGCAATGCCCCGATCACCGCTACCGGTATTGAAAACAGCACCACAAACGGATACACAAAACTATCGTAGAGCAACACCATGATAAAATACACCAGCATCAACCCCGCCAGCATCGCTAGTCCCAACGAACCGAAACCTTCGCTCTGGTTTTTTGCGTCACCGCCCCAGGTAAGTATAATGTCGTCCGGAATCGGATTTTCCTTTAAACCGGCCTGAATATTACTCACCAAAGTTCCCGATCCAATCCCTAATGTATTGGCGGTTACTGTCACGGATGAACGACGATTTTTACGCTCAACAATACTTGGACCAGTACTCAATGTCACATCTGCAAACTGTGCAAGCTGTACGGATTGCTTAGCCACCGGACTATAAAAAGTAATTGCCTTCACATCTTCAGGGTCCTTGCGGTCGAATGCATCGAGCATAATGCGGATATCGTAATCCTCCCCACCCTGGCGATACTTCGAATCGTCGTTCCCGGCAAATGCATTTTGCATCGTAGCTCCTACTGTTTGAATATCCAGTCCCAGCTTGGCCATTTTTTCACGGTCGATATCCACGCGAACTTCTGGATTACCCGCTTCTACCGATACATTGACATCGTTTGCTCCGGGCGTTTTCCGTAAGCGGTCAGCGAGGTTGTTGGCGGCAGTAAGGATCTTGCCGAGATCGTCGCCGCTCAGGAATATCTCGATCGGAGACGTACCGGAGTTCACCATCCCGATCGCCGCGGAGTTGAATTCCACACCTGCGAATCGTTGCTCCAGCTCTTTGCGCACGGCCAGCATGTAATCTTCGGTCGGTTGTGCATTCTTTCGTTCCCCGACGGGAATGAGCTCTACTGTTAGCTCGGTACGATTGGTTTCGCCTTGGCCCGAGCTGTTCAGGCCGGTGCTCGCGCCACCGACGTTCGCAAAAATCGTTTTCACTTCCGGCTTTCTGCGCAGGTAGTCTTCAATATTTCGTGCGGTCAGGTTATTTTGTTGCAGCGACACGCTTTTGTCGAGTTTCATGGTTAGCAGGAATTTTCCCTGATCACCTTCGGCCACGAACTCCGAGCCGATAATGCCCAGACCCATCACCCAACCCGTCATCACGACGATCGCCACCAATATTCCCGAGAAGGCCAGTTTATGTCCCAGCACCCATTCCAAACTACCATGGTACCATTTTGTTAATGCCGTCAAACCCTTTTCAAACCAGATCAGGAAAGCCTGCGCCGGATTTTTTGGGTTAAGATGTTCGACCCTTGCCATTTTGGACGTCATCCAGGGAGTTAATGTGAAACTCACCAGCAAACTGACCAATGTAGCGAACGCCACCGTAAGCGAGAACTGCCGTAACAAATCAGCAATTACTGAGTTAACCATGGTTATAGGAACAAATACGACCACAATCACAAGCGTAATGGCCAATGCAGCAAAACCAATTTCGGTCACTCCTTCCACCGTTGCGTCCCAGCGGTTCTTACCCATTTCCAAATGCCGCTGGATGTTTTCCAGGATCACAATGGAGTCATCCACAAGAATACCGATCACGAGCGACAGCGCGAGCAGCGTCATCAAATTCAGCGAATAACCCATTACATACATAAAAAGGAATGCGGCAATGAGCGACGCAGGCACCGAAACCATGACGATGAATGCGTTCCTGAAACTATGCAGGAATAGCAGCATTACAACGGCAACCAGGATCACCGCAATCACCAGATCGTGCGTGACCGCTTCCACCGATTCCAGTGTAAATATCGAACTGTCGTAAGCAATCGCGAATTTGACGTGGTCTTTAGCATTACCCTTTTCAATGGAAGCCAGCTTAGCCTGCACCGATTTGCTGATCTCTACGGCATTAGCGTCAGATTGTTTTTTGATAAACAAACCAATACCGTTTACACCATTATACCGGCTGATACTTTCCGCGTCGGTAAGACCATCGGTGATCTCGGCCACATCCCCTACCCTGATCGAACTGCCATTCACAGGCGAGGCGATCACCAGGTTACGGATATCGTCCAGCGACGCGAACTTGCCGGCCAGGCGAAGGGTCATGTTCTCCGATGTGTTCTTCACTTTCCCGGTTGGGAAATCAAGGTTGGCCTGGTTAATGACCTGGCTTACCTGTAAAAGCGATAGTCCGTAAAAACGCAGCTTGTCATTGTTCACATTAATGCGGATCTCGCGTTGGTCGCCGCCGGTCATGGTGATCTCGGCCACACCTTCTATCTGCTGCAACATCGGGAGGTATTTGTCTTCCACCTGTTGGTAAAACACCTCATTGGGCAAACTCGATGTGGCGAGCAATTGCATAATAGGCTGGTCGCTCGGCGAAATTTTGGACAATGACGGCGTTTCAGCATCCTCTGGCAAGTCGCTGAGCATGTTGTTCACATCACGCTGTGCATCTTCCAATGCTTTATCAATATCGGTACCTGCCTTGAACTGCACGATCACGAGCGACGCACTTTCCATCGATTTGGAAGTAACGTCTTCAATATTATCCAGGCCGGACACCGCGTCCTCAATCTTCTTGCTGACCTCCGCCTCTACCTCCGTGGGCGCCGCACCTGGATATAATGTCGTAATGGTTATCGTCGGAACTGAGAACTCCGGCAACAGCACATAACTGAGTTGGTTATAGGAAGCCAACCCACCGATGAACAGGATCGCGAAAAGCACGATGATCATCGACGGACGCTTCAGTATGGTTTCAATGAATTTCATGAGCTTGTTGATGAAATGTTTACTGCGCTACTACCGATGTGCCATTTTGCAGGTTGATCTGCCCGCTGGTTACCACCCGGTCGCCGGTTTTCAGTCCTTTGGTGATTTCGTAATATTCATTGGTGGTAGCACCAATCGCCACGTCGCGCAATACCGCCTTGCCATTTTCGACCACATATAGCTGTGGCTGCTTGGCCGAGCCCATAATGGCCTGCCGCGGTACCGCCAATGCCTCGCCCTTTACACGCGATGCGTTGGCAATAGAGCCGTACATACCTGCTTTTAATGGATTTGCTGACGAGTTTTGTACTGTAATTTCAACCGGATAGTTGTGCGCTTCGTCACCCTGGGCGGCTACCATCGTTACCCGACCATTCAGATTCACATGCGGGTACACGTCGGTGCGTACGGGAACCGGCTTTCCGGTCCTGAATTCATTCACTGATTTTTCAGGAATATTCACGACCAGTTTCAGCGAAGAAATATCCGTGATTTCCGCAATGGGCGTTCCCTGGCTTACTACCGAACCTTTTTCAACCATTTTGGCAGTAATAATGCCTCCGAAAGGTGCAATAATGCTGGTATTTTTAATCTGTTTGTTCAGTTGTTTGATCTGAGCCTGTGTGCTGCGGATATTCAGTTCCGTGCGTTCCAGATTCACTGCCGGTACGGCGTCGCCTTTTACGAGTGCCTCATAACGTTTCAGATCATTCTGGTAACCTTCCAATGTTACCTGCAATGCTTCCACCTGATAATGCAATTGCTCGTCGTCGATTTTCGCGATCAATTGCCCCGCAGCTACATGCTGGCCAACTTCTACATTGAGTTTGACGATCTCGCCACCGGCCTGGGGGCGGATTTCCACCTTACGATTAGGATCAAAAGAACCTAAAAAACCCGATTCCTGTGAAAGATCGCGCAGCTCAGCCACGGCTACTTTCACCCCTACCTTCGGATCAGGATCTGGGATATATACTTTCTGCTCCGTTTTTTCCTTGTTGCTCAGCAACTTCGCCGCCGTAAGCCCCAGCACGGCAATAATTCCCAGGAAGATGAATAGACGTTTCATGAGTGTTGAATGAGTGAATGATTGAATGACTGAATGATTGAATGATTGAACGGAGAATGAGTGAATTTTGAATGACTGAATGACTGAATTTTGAATACTTGTGATTCTGGAAGGATCTAAATAGAGTGGTTGAAATGAGAGAGAAATATTCACTCATTCCCCGTTCCACGGCGGTTCATTCAATCATTCAACCATTCGGTCATTCAATCATTGGTTTTAGCTGTTGATGAAGTTTGTTTTTATTTCTGAACGAGTTGCCCGGTAGCCTTTTTCCATTCGAGCTCGGCTTTCAGGAGTTGTACCAGCGAGGTGAGATAGTTGCTCTGGGCATCCAGCAGGCTATTTTCGGACTGGATAACGTCTGTGAGCGATACAGTACCTTCTTTGAATTGCAACTGGATCTGTTTATACACTTTTTCCGCTAGCGCCACCTGATCTTTCTTTGCATTGATATTCTTTTGTTCTACGCCGAACTTGTTCCGGGCGTTGTTCTCCTCCATTTGAATGGCCTCGCGAACCTGCCTCAGCTGTACATCCAGCTTCTCCTTGTCGATCTGGTTCTGGCTGCGCTTTGCTTTGCGCGCCAGGCCGTCGAAGACATTCCAATTGAGCTGTAATCCGGCCCAGTAGCCCGGCACATCCTGGAAGGTTGAGTGATCGCCGCCCTGTGCATAAAACGCCATGTTCGCCACACCGTAAGCATTCACCGTCGGAAGCAGACCCGACCGTATATTCTTGTCTTGCAATACGTTAAGGTCTTTTTGTTTTTGGAGAAGGGCTACATCCGTACGTCTGGTTTTGTCCCAATCCGCGTAGGCCGGCAGCGCCACAGTACGAACGCTTATAGATATACGTATAGAATCACTTTGCGAAATACCCGCGTAGTATTTCAATAGGTTAACCAATTGATTGTAATTGTCTTTAAGTGTTGCCTGCTGCGTTTCGGTGGTAGTTTTGTTAATTAAAATCCTGTCCACATCCACCCGCTGGCCAAGCTTGTTCTGATACAACAAATCCGAAACCTTGTAAAGGCGGTCGAGCGAAATCAGGTTACTGTCCAGAAATGCCATCTGCTGCGAGATGGTTACCAGATTATAATAGGCGTCGGTAACATTGTAAGCTACCTCTTCCTTTGTTTTAACCGTACTGAGCGATGTTAGCTCGCGGGTCAGATTTGCCGCTCTCAACGCATACTTAATGGACGGATTGTACAGTGCCTGAGTTACTTGTGCAGTGGTTGACAGATTATATGGCAAACCAAATGCCAGAGTAGTAAACTCGCCTTCCTTCCCGCCGAATGCACTCGCCGGCACTACCTGGCCGGGTATCTTGAAATACCGTTTGTAATCGCCCGACACATTCAGTGTAGGTAGGAGCCCCGATTTCACCTCGTCGATCTTCGCATTGGTTTTGGATTCCTCCAACCGTGCGGCCTGGACGCTAAAATCATTCTTCATGGCCAGATCGAGGAGTTGGTTCAGATCGTATTCCTGGGCCTGTGTTCGCTGAAATAACATCAGGCATAGCATTCCCGTGACATGGAACAGGTGTTTCATGGCTTGAATAAATGTTTATTTTAAATGTTTGTTTAATGAAGCGGCAAAAAAAATGACTACGCTAAGATGAGGTAGTTGCACACCATTGCCTTAATGTGCTCTTTCTGTTCCTCGGCATACTTGGCAAATTCTTCCTCATTCATCATGAAAAGCTCCTTATGGATTTCCTTTCCCATGAATATGAACTCAACGCCACATTTAATGAGCGGGAGGATATTTTCGAGTAGCATAGGCCTCACTGTCCCATTTGCAACCCCTTCCTCTATTTGCTTTTTCAGGTAAGTTTCCCGCACCTGCCGAAAAACCGACATATCGGGAAACAGCCTTTGAGGCGCCTTGTGCATCTCGTTCATAATGAAAATAACCAAGTCCGGCTCCCTTTTCATCATTTCGAAATCGTTATCGACGATCTCTGAGATTTTGGTTTTAATATCTATGTCCTTATTCAGGATTGTGAGCATGCTCTGGAAATACTCTTCCAGCACATCTTTGAAGATTTCCAGAAACAATTTCTCCTTGCTCCTGAAATAGTAGTTTGTTAACGCAATATTCATATCGGCCTCCTTCGCAATATCCCGCGATGTGGTACCGTCAAAACCCTTTTTCAGAAAAACACGCTTTGCCGCTTCCCTTATCCTGTCTTCACTTTTTTCTGTACCGCACTTCACGCTCTTGGTGTATTAGATTTTGTTAATGATTGCAGCTGCTTATTGAATCAACGATCCAAAGTTGGAGAATAGAAATAACAATGTCAAATATTTTAAATGATAAATTTAAACAATCATTTAAAATATACATTTAAAACTAATATTTGCTGCTTTTATCCAACTTATGCTCTTTTTTTACAAAACTAATCTGATCGCTGTTCTCCATATAGGCACTTTCAATACTGTTGGAATCCGAAACATTCATACAGCTGCGTAAACTCCCGTAAGGATCTGATTCACTGACTAATGCACGCCGCATGTTTTCCTCGCGCAGCCTATTCAAGCGTGTTCCACTCTGCCATGCCGCCTCCCTGCTTCTCGACGAGCCACACTTTACTGCCTTTGAAACGCCTGAGATACTTTCTACTCTTCTTGATTCCCGCTACACTAAATGCGGTGGCCAGCGCGTCGGCCACGGTGCCATCCGGGGAAATCACGGTCGTACGCACGTGGAAGAGTAGCCCGACACCCGTTTTCGGATCCACAATATGGGAATAGCGGACTCCTTTGTATTCCATATATCGATAAGTCGGCCCGGACGTCGCCAGCGCGACATTGGATAACTGCATAGCCCTGAGCGAATCGCTGCCGTTGGAAACATTAATATTCCAACCCATGGTGCCAGGAGGCGGATTTGTGAGCACGATCTTGCCACCCGCATCCATCATCGCTGATGTAATGCCTAATTTTTTAACCTCTTTAATCGCCTCTTCTGCAGCGTACCCCTTTCCCAACCCGCCGATGTCGAGCCGCATGCCTTTTTGCGTGAGCATAATGCTTTGCGTTTTGGTGTCCATTTTCAACTTTTTATAGCCGGTTCGCGAGAGTGCTTCGCGAATCTCCTCTTCGGACGGAAAAATATTTTTGCGCGTGGCACGGCGCCACAATTGCACCACCGGTCCTAAGGTAGCATCGAAAACGCCACCCGTTTTAGCACTGATGTCCTGTGAAATGGCCAGAATATCGAATAGATCCTTGCTAACTTTTACCCAGGTATCACTTCCCGATGTAGCGGAAAGCCGGTTAATCTCGCTTCCGTCTCGGTAGTCGCTCATGATCTCGTTCAGCTCTTCCACCCTTCCGAATGCATGGTCGGCCGCTACTTTGGCGATGGAATCGTTCTGAGCGTAAACGACAAGTTTAAATGGGGAGCCCATTAATCCCTTCTCGAACGTATAGCGCATTTCCTGGGCCAGTACCGGCGAAACAGAAATGGTAAAAGAAATCAGAAAGACGAAGCTGGTAACCTTTTTAAACGGATCCATTGACATGAAGAAGCGGGTAATCGGACGCCAAATTACTTGATCCAGCTCAAATCAGGCAGTAGTCGGGACATTATTTGTGTGGACAGCTGTAATGCAAAGAGGGTACGGACATCCCGTCCATACCCTCTTTGCTTCCGTTAGTTGTATACTTAGTAATCGCTATAATCGTCTATCAAATTGCCTTCCCCAGCGTGGTGGTGATGTGCATTAATAGCATCCTTGATAATTCCCGCACCTATAAATGGCAGGGAAATGACAGTCGAAATAATCATTGCGAAAAACATAATAGTTGCAAAAAATAACTTCCCGGAATACCCAATTACGTTCGATAAGAAGTTCATGCCGATGCAAATTATATTAATAAATTTCATTACCAAAGTTATAAAAATAACTGTGCCACCCAAAAAAATGTTCTTATTTTTGGAAATAATTTAATGATTTATAGATTTAATGCTACGCGTTATCATAAACTAGTAGCGTCGATTCTACAAAATCTAGAATGATTTCCGCTATTTGCGACTGCTGATAAAATTAGTTTTACATTCTCGCTCCTCCGAATTCATGAGCAATTTTTTAACGGCATTTCTACGCCTTATTTTCGCAGGGATACTCGGTGTGGCAGCTGCGTTTACTGCCATTATTATGTCTCCATTCCTGCTGATCATATGGATTTGGAAAAAACTCACTCATAAGCCTCCCCGTCGATAGATCAGCGCACTAGAGTTTTTATATTGCAGGTAAACCATACCCGTAATTCACTCCATGAAAAGAAGAAACTTTGTCCGGCTGAGTTCGGCGGCAGGATTGTTGGGCATGTTACCCGCATTCGGCGAAAGCAATCGCCAGGCTGTGGCTGCCGGAGAATACGCAGAAACGACCGTAGCCGAGATACAAAAACGCATGAAGGCCGGCCAGCTGACTTCCGCAGCGCTCACAAAATATTACCTCGACGAAATTGCCAGAATCGACAAGGCCGGACCCAAACTCAATTCGATTATTGAACTGAACCCGGATGCAATGCGCATCGCTTCGGCCCTCGACAAAGAACGAAAAGCAGGAAAACTCCGCGGCCCTCTGCATGGCATCCCAATACTACTCAAAGATAATATCGATACCGCCGATCAGATGAAAACGACGGCTGGCTCTCTGGCCCTGGCAGATAATGCGTCTTCCAAGGATGCATTCATGGTCAACCGGTTGCGGGAAGCGGGAGTGGTGATTCTGGGCAAAACCAACCTGAGCGAATGGGCTAATTTCCGCTCCACACGATCGTCGAGCGGATGGAGCAGCCGCGGCGGACAAACGAAAAACCCTTACGTGCTCGACCGCTCGCCTTGCGGGTCAAGTTCCGGCTCAGCGGTGGCGGTAGCGGCTAATTTGTGTGCTGTGGCGGTTGGCACCGAAACAAACGGCTCCATTGCCTGTCCGGCATCAATGAACGGCGTCGTGGGCATCAAACCCACCGTAGGATTGGTAAGCCGGAGCGGTATTATACCTATTTCCATAACACAGGATACCGCCGGGCCTTTTGGCCGGACGGTCGCGGACGCTGCCACATTACTTGGGGCCATGGCCGGACAGGATCCTGCTGATCCTCCCTATCACAAAGCGCCGCTGCCACTCCCAACTGACTATACCCAATTTCTCGACCCAAATGGTTTGAAAGGCAAGCGAATCGGCGTAGAAAAGACCATGCTGAAAGTGCACGAAGGAATCGATCCGCTGTTGAGCAAGGCATTGGAGCAGCTCAAAGCGGCAGGTGCTGAAATTATTGAAGTTGAATACATGAAAACGCAGAGGCTTCCGGGCGCGGAGTCACTTGTGCTGCAATATGAGTTCAAGGACGGTGTGAACCGGTACCTCACCACCTCCAATGCCAAAATCAAATCGCTCGAAGGGCTGATCGCCTTCAACACGGCAAACAGGGCGAAGGTAATGCCCCATTTTGGCCAGGAACTTTTTGAGTCATCGCAAGCAAAGGGGGATCTGGACTCAAAAGAATATAAAGAAGCGCTGGAAAAGATCCATGGTGTAGCCAATTCACTGAACGAACTATTCGACAAGAACAAACTCGACGCATTATGCGGCCCGTCCACGGGCCCATCGTGGTGTATCGATCTTGTGAACGGCGATTTCTGGACGGGATACGGCTCCTATGGCCCCGCTGCATTGTCGGGCTTTCCGTCTGTCACCCTGCCGATGGGCTTGCTGAACGGCCTGCCGCTAGGAATTTCGTTCCTGGGCAAAGCCTTCCGCGAGCCCGAGCTCATCAGCATCGCTTATGCCTACGAGCAAGTGTCAAAGAACAGGGTGGCGCCGGGATTTAAGAAGAGTGTTGGGGCTTGAATGACCGCTGACCGCCGACCGCGGACGATGCAGACCATAGACGATGGACCATGGTTTGGTTTTGTTGATTGGTGTGGAAATAGTCAGGTGTTTATTGACAGACAGCCATGGTCCATGGTCGATCGTCCATCGTCAGTCACTGGCCATCGGCGGTCAACGGTCAGCCGTCGGCCGTTGGCCGTCAACATTCTCCTGCGGCCTTGCCAGATACAACTCGTAAAACGAACCCTTCTGCCCGAGGAACTGGTTGGCTTCCTGCTGAGAGTAAACGGCTTTGCCTAATTGGTAGAAATCCTCATACTGGTCGTATGGATAGGGCGTGAATTTAACTTTATCGGGGAACAAAGAATGCATCACCACATTTTCACTCAATGCTCGCTTAATATGTGAGATCGGGACTACCAGGCCAAGTACCAGGAAAATAACGATGGGATATGCGACACGCATTTTATACCAGCCGGGATGTTCCTTCACCCATTCGGAGAAACGGTGGAGAATGAATAGCATCAGCAAAGTGAGTACCGGGGTGCTGCCGCGTAGGAACCAGTCGTTCCATTTACCCATCCGGAAAAGCGAAATAGCGATCAGCAGCAAAAACAAACTATGGATCACATTTGCATACTGACTCTTATGCAGTTTGAGAATGAGCACGATCCCATAGAGTACCGCCAGGTCGATCACCACGCCGAAGAAATAGTGGAAGGCGATTTCGTTCAGTGGGTTGAACTGCCAGATAAAACCTGTGATCACGGAGCTTTTCCCCTGTAAAAAGAAGAAGAATGTGGGAATGAATAGCAATCCAGGCACGAAAAGGTCCAGCATGGGCCTGGGTTTCAGAAAATACCGCGGCTCTTTGTAGTAACGCAGGATAATTAGCATCCCGAAAATGACCACGAAAACGATCGAAGGGAAAATCCCCCAGATAAAGATTGATGTCACCGCTAAAAAGCTCTTTTCCGGCTTTTTAGTATACACATAGTCATTAAACAGAATGCAGGAAACGATAATGATCGGTATAAGCTGGTTAGGTGCCCATTGCGTTTGGTACAATACGGGCCAGATTTCTGTAAAAAACGGCGGTACGTGATAGTTAAGCCCGATGGCATGCAGGAACAATACCTTGACAACGTGCCCGATCCCGCCCAATGAGAGAAAGAATATCAACGATAAATAGCTCTTGCTCGTAAAAATAAATATCCAGCAAATCCCGATAAAGAGCCCGATCGACGCCCAGAGATATAACGCGATGCCTGACGGCTCGCCCAGGCCTTTGGAAATCAATGCGGGAACGAGAAAGAAGCCGAAATAGTGGCAGGCATATCGACCATTCTCTTTAAACAATACCGGCCAGGACTGGTTGTATAAAGTGTAATATTTGGAATTATGCGCCAAGAAATCGAACGCCTGGAAACAAAGACCTCCAATTCCCGAAAAAGCGATAATAGCCAACGAAATGAATCCGATCTCGACCATATGACGGGTTGCGAGATCGGTTTTAAGCGCTTTTTCCCGCTGGTAGTTGATGGCGTACATAAACACAATCCCCACCGCCAGACACACCGAAATGGGCAATCTGAACCAGCTGATCGCGAAGATCAGGTTTGGCAGCATCAGGTAACCCAAACTTAAATTGCGAAGTACAGTTGTTTTCATTCAGTATACAGCATTCAATTACCACTCAAACGATACTTAGCAAAAAATACGACAAAATTAATAGAAATACTTTCAGTCAAATACAAGACAACGACTTATTTGTAACTGTTGCAACACACGTGTCATTTTTACTATTAAATATACTAAACATCCCGACTCAGCAGACAATGTACTTCGTAAGCGGGTGGGATTGATTCATAAACGCTACCACCGATCAAGTAACCGGCGAGCATCTGATCCTTTTTCCCAAAAGTATCCTAACCCGACTTTCATGGACAGAAGAGATTTCGTCAAAAACAGCGGCCTGGCACTTTGCGCCGTACCCATAGTTTCGTCGGCGGGCATCAGTGCACGCCGCATCAATGCCGATAGTAGGCCCCAGTGGCTCGAAACGCTGGTAAAACAGAATGATAAAAGCATTGAATCATTGAGAACTTATCAGGTCAAAGATTCCAAAAGCGCCGATCTGGGTGGCTTACGCGATGGTTTTGACCTGCTCAATCCGCATAGCACGGCTGCATTGATCCAATGGGGTGCCTGTGGCCTGTCTTCATCTTCCTCTAAATTTTATAAGTCGAAAGAACTGCTTGTGGATATGGATCTGGCAGCATTATATCTCGTCAAAACGCAGCATTCGGATGGGACGATCGATTTGCTGTCGACTAATTTTCATTCGACGCCAGACACCGGTTTTCTGGTCAAAAGGCTCACCATGGCTTATTCGCTGGTCGAAAAATCGGGTACGGAAGGAGCGGATAAAATGCTTGCAAACCTGAAAACCTTTCTCCTGCGTGCGGGTGACGCGCTGAGCGTGGGCGGCGTTCACACACCCAACCACCGCTGGGTCATTTCAGCGGCATTGACCAAGTTGAACGAACTCTGGCCCAATCCCAAATATGTAGCGCGGATACAGCAATGGCTGGCAGAGCATATCGACATCGACCGCGACGGGCAATACAATGAGAAGAGTACATTCATTTACTCCTCCCTCACCGACCGCCTGCTCATTACCGTCGGCAAGGGGCTCGGGAAAACCGACCTTTTCGACGCCGTCCGCAAAAACCTGGACATGACCATGTATTATGTACACCCGAACGCCGAAATCGTCACCGATGCCTCCGGAAGACAAGACAAGGCCATTGTGGGTACACTGGAAAACTACTATTACCCCTACCGATACTTCGCGATCAAAGATCAAAACGGCTCTTATGCTGCAATGTGCAGGCTGATCGAGAAAACGGCGGGGCCGAAAACCGGCGCGTTCCTGGATTACTTCCTGGCCGACCCGTCTCTTTGGGTGGAACTGCCGGCCGAAAGGCCGGTACCTGTCAATTATGTAAAGACCTTCCCCAACTCTGGTCTCGTACGCATCCGCCGTGACCGCCAGGATAGCACGCTGATTGCCAACAATCCCGTTTGGTTTACATTCATGAAAGGTAGTGCGGTTCTGCAGGGCGTTCGTTTCGCTTCCTCGTTTTTTGGAAAAGGCCAGTTTCAATCCGAAAAGATCAGTCAGAATGGTAATGAATGGGTGCTCACCCAGAAACTTGATGGACCGTATTTTCAACCCTATCCGAAAGAATCGATCGCCCCGGATGGTGATTGGGAGAAAATGCCGCGTAACTACCGTCCGCAAAGCGAAGTGCAAGTGCTGGAAACCAAAGTGGTCATCCGGGAAACTTCCGGCGGAATGGAAATTGAAGTGGTAACGAATGGCACCGAGCGGGTACCCGCCGCATTGGAATTGATTTTCAGACCGGGCGGAACGCTCAAAGGTGTTTCCAGAATTGAAAACACCAAAGATTCCTGGCTGTTAAAAGAGGCAACGGGCTCTTATGAATTGGGAGGCGATACCATTTCCTTTGGTCCGGGGCTGGCGCTGCACAAAAACGTTGCATTACGGGGAGCCTTACCGGCAATGGAAGCACCAACTGTATTTCTCACGGGTTTTACGCCTTTCAGACATGTAATCCGTTTTTCTTAGCTGTCTTCTTAAATCCATTTCCTGCCTCAGCGGCGGCCGCTACGCCGGGTTGGAAAGTGGTTTTAGTGTTTGCGGATCCAGTCGAGGATGTAATCGGCATCTTCTGTCCAGGTTGGCTGACCTAGCACGAAGTGGTTACGACCTGGGAATTCTTTGTAATCCAGCACTGAGCCATTGTTTTTGTAGGCTTTGAAATTGCGCAAATTCATCGACGCCGGGATAATATTGTCGAATTCACCGGAAGTAATCAGCAGTGGAGCGTGTGCTTTTTTAAAGTCGACTTTGGCTGCGGAGGTAAGGCCGCCGCGCGCTACGGTTTTCGATTCGGGGATCACATTTTCTGCCCAGGTGCGTTTTTGCTCATCGAGCGTCATACCATTGGTGAAAGCATATTGCCAGTCGGCCAGTGACATCAGGTAAGTTTTTTTCAAGGATGTAAATAGTCCCAATACTTTATATCCTGCTTTTAGGAATGAGAATTCGTAGGGGAGCACACCTTGTGGAGGCACTGGGTGAATAGCGATACCGGCAACCCCTAAATCGCGGTTAATCAATATCTGTGTGATCAATCCGCCCAACGAGTGGCCGATGATGATCGGTTTTTCGGGTAGCGCTTTTATAAAATTGGCATAATGATCAACAAGTTCAGTCAATGTCAGGCCGGCCAGGTCGGTATCATGAGGTTGTCTGTTTCTTAGTTCAGCGGCAGGAGCATCTTTATAAGGCCATGCAGGTGCATAAGTAGTGTAACCCTGGTTTTCGAAATAGGTTTTCCATTGGTCCCAGCCATGATGGCTTACAAATGCGCCTGTTACAAATACAACGGTTTTGGTGTTACTGGCTTTCATGATTTCTATCGGTTAAAAGTTGAATTTTCTTTCTCGTTCAATCTTTGAACACAACAAAGGTCAGCAGCTCAGCAGACTATATTCTTAACCCAAGTTAAGATCGTCATTTACCCACCATTCTTTTTCTGATCCGGCTTAATGAAGGCGCCTGAATGCCCAGATAAGAGGCAATGTGGTATAAAGGGACGTTATTAAAAATATCCGGATGGTTCCGGATTAATTCCAGGTAACGCTGCTCGGGCGTACGGAACATGAATTCTTCGGCACGGTTCATGGCGAGGTTGAATGCCGTCTCCGCCACCAGCCGCCCGAAACGCTCCCAGTGATGTGATTTGGCGTAAAGCTCATTGAGGTGATTGACGTGGATATACAGGACTGTCGATTCTGTCATCGACTCGGTATAATAGCTGCAGGGCGTTTGTGTTACGAAGCTTTTATATGCCACTACGACCTGGTTTTTAGAAAAGAAAAAGACATTCTTTTCATCTGCGGACTCGTCGTCAATGTAATAGGTCCGAAACACCCCGTCGAGAATGAACCCGAGGTATTTGCATACATTTTTGTATTCATTATAAAACTGTCCTTTCCCGTAGGTTTTCTTTTCCCAATAAGGCAATGACAGATCGAATGCCTGGGCATCGATTCCCGCGAACTGGTTAAGCGCGTAGTTTAGGATTTGCGTTTCGGTCATGGACAGGGAGCAGATGAGTAGACGTATATTCCAAATTTAGCCAGCAAACGCATCATTTCCGAAATGAAATGCAAATGCGGTAAACGCCTCGTTAAAATCGTTACAAAAACCTCATTTACAGCTGTCTAAATTGTTCTTTATTGTTTAAATTTGATACACCTCCCCTGACGATGCAGCTTCGGACTTCAAACGCTTCTTACTATGCTGAGAAAGATTCTACCGCTCGTGTTGGTTTTCCTGTCGCAGATCTGCCTCGCAAATCAGATCCTGATACCGATGGACAACACCCAGACCAACCATTTGAAGGCATACGGGCTGGCTTACATACTGCTGAAAGGGGACATTGAAGTAGAATGGCTGCTGAATTATCGCGGCGGCAGTTTCAAGGTCGGGTATAGTAAATCCATTGAAAACGAATGCAAACTAAGGGCCGTTTCCTACGAAGTGCTGTCGGAAGCAGCCAGCGCGCAGATGATATCCCAGATCAGTAATCCGAATGTGAATATGGATGTGGTGAAGCTGTTCAAAGCGGCTAAAATAGCGGTGTATTCTCCGATCAAGATCAGTCCGGCCGAATTTGAGAATACGGACGCCGTACTGCTGGTCCTGAAATATGCTGAAATACCCTTCGAAGTGATTTACGACGAAGAAATCATGCGGGGCGATCTTCCGAAATACGATTGGCTGCATTTGCATCATGAAGATTTCACCGGACAGTTCGGCAAAAATCTCCGCCGGACCAGCGAGGCCGACATCAAGGCCCAGGAAGCCATTGCAAGTCGTTACGGGTTTGCCAAAGTACCACAACTGAAACTGGCCGTTGCCAAAGCTATTAAGGAATTTTGTGCAGGTGGGGGTTTCCTGTTTGCGATGTGCTCGGGCGCGGAAACCTTCGATATCGCCCTGGCAGCGGAAGGTGTGGATATTGTCGATAACCTCGACGGCGACGGTATCGACCCTGATGCCCAAAATAAGCTCGATTTCGACAAAACATTTGCATTTCAGAATTTCAAATTGCAACTGGATGAATACGAAGGCATGAATTTCTCCGACATCAATTCCGCCGCCGGCCGTTACCGTGGCTGGGGCGAAAACGATGCCTATTTCTCCCTATTCGACTTCTCGGCCAAATGGGACGTCATTCCCGCCATGCTCGTACAAAACCACGAACATTTGATCCGTGAATTTTTCGGGCAAACGACCGCATTCTCCAAATACACCGTCAAACCCAGCTCGCTCGTGATGGGCACCAGCAGCACCTCCGACCGCTACATTTACGGCGAACTTGGTCGAGGCCAATGGACCTTCTACGGCGGCCACGACCCGGAAGGTCGCGGCGGGGGCGGCCGTCGCATGCCGACAGACCTCAACCTCTACCCCAATTCGCCCGGTTACCGGTTGATATTGAACAATGTGCTGTTTCCTTCCGCCAGAAAAAAGAAAAGGAAGACTTGATAATCCACAACTGGTCTCTGGTCATTCACAATTGACTTCCGGAAGGATTTTGGGTAGTTTAAAAAGATATCCAGCAACCAACCAACGCACGATGTCCGCAATTATCAAAGACGTTAATGAATTAGACCTGAGCGGCACTTACACCTATGCCGATTATTTGCTTTGGCAATTCAATGAGCGCGTGGAACTGATAAAAGGAAAGGTTTTCAAAATGTCGCCGGCGACGAGTACGCGACATCAGCAAATCTCGGGGAAATTACATTTGAGAATAGGGGGTTATTTTGAAAACCATTATTGTCAGGCCTTTTCCGCTCCGTTCGACGTTAGGTTGCCTGGGAGCGCCGGATTTAATCGTTGAAATTCTCTCCCCCGGTAATTCCAAGACACAAATGCACAACAAATTCAATCTGTACCAAGAATCCGGTGTTCGGGAATATTGGCTCGTCGAGTCGGCTCAAAGCGCGGTGCTAATCTACGTACTCAATGATGACGGCAAATATATAGGCTTACCGCCAGCCGTTGAATTAGCACAATCGTCCATTTTCCCCGATCTTAAAATAGATTTAGGAAAGGTTTTCAACTGATCAACGCGAGCTCCATCTTAATATCAGCCCGCTTGAAATTGTGCCCCGTCAGCGGCACCTCTTCGAAACCCAGCTTTTTGTAAAGATTAATCCCCGCCGCCGAGCCCTTACGGTTCGAATAGAGGATCACTTTACTCGCACCCAGCTCCCGCGCTTTCTCGATCACCGCATTTCCCAACAGATCACCGATTTTCTTCCCCCGCATGCTGGTTGAAACTGTCATTTTGCTCATTTCAACTACGTCGCCATTCCTTTTCAATGCACACGTCCCGACTGGTTCGTCGCCATACAATGCGATCAGGATCGCGCCGCCGTCTTTCAGATAATAAGTTTCCGGGTCGGAAAGCGTCTTCTCATCTTCTGGTTCCACTTCATAAGTTTCAGATATCCAGGCATAGTTGAGGTCGTAAAATGCTTTCGCATACTCTGGCTTGTAGTCCACAACGCGGACCGAAGCGGATGTTTCTTCTTGTTCCATTTTTTTGTAACGTTCAAAAAAACCTTCTTTTTTTAATTGGTATTCCGTTTCGTCCATGGCTTGCAACAGGTTATTGGCATTATCGATAATTTGTTCGGCTGTTTTCCTAATCTTATCCCAAACTGGCTGCATTCGCGCTACGAGTGCCGTCGCTTTTGCTGAAAGCCGCACCATGCGTTTGCGCTCATCCTTCTCATCCTTGAATGACTCAATTAAACCTTCCTTTTCAAGTTCCTTCAAAAGACTGATCGTTGAAGGATGCGCATACCCGATTTCCTCTGAAAGCTCCATAATGCCCAGCGACTGCTTCAAGTGAAGCGCATAGATAATCGGAAACCATTTTGGCTCGAAACTGATCCCATTATGCTGATAAATAAGGACTCCATCTTTTCGAAACTGATCACTGAGACGCTGCAATCTGGTCGAAATGGCGAGGGCTCCTACTTCATTAAAAATGTTCATAACATTCAAGCTTCAATATTTAGGTTTAAATATACGTAGACAACTACGTAAATAGCAAAAAAATATGTTCAATCAGCTATTTGAGCTGATCAGTATTTCCAGACAGATAATTAACAATTAACGCCCCTGTCCGCTCCGACGCCCCAGGCCCGCCGACCAACTCTGCAAGCCGCTCATAATCTTCCATCTGGCGCGAGTGCTCGCTTCCGCCAGGCAGAATGCGTTTCAACTCGCCGACAAGATTCTCTTCATTCAATTCATCCTGAATCAATTCCCTGACAGCTTCTTTTTCCAAAATCAAATTCACCAACGAAATAAAAGGAATGCGTATAAGCCGCTTCGCAACCGAATAGGAAATTGCGCTGGTCCGGTAGCAAACTACCTCGGGCACTTTTAACAATGCTGTTTCCAATGTGGCCGTCCCGGAAGTGACCAGCGCCGCCTCGGCAACCGATAGCAGGTCGTAAGTGCTTTCGTAGACGATCGTAGCTTTGCCGCTGGATAAATACTGGTCGTACAATGTAGAAGGCAGGTTCGACACACCCGCGATTACATATTGGTGTCCGGGAAAGTGCTTTTGTGTGGTAAGCATGGTGTCAAGCATGCCAATGATTTCCTGCTTCCGGCTTCCGGGGAGCAATGCGATAATGGGACGGTCGTCCAATCTATGTTTTCGGCGAAAATCCGGATCGGGGCGGAATGCGGCGATGGCGTCCATCAACGGATTGCCCACGTAGTCAACCTTGAAATCGTATTTTTTGTAAAAATCTATTTCAAACGGAAAGATCGCGAACATGTGGTCCACATTCGCCTTAATTTTCCAGGCGCGCTTCTGGTTCCATGCCCACACTTTCGGAGAAATGTAGTAGAATACTTTGAGCCCGTTTGACTTAGCAAAGGAGGCAATGCGCAAGTTGAAACCAGGATAATCTATTAGAATCAATGCATTGGGTTGGTATTCGAGAATATCCGCCTTGCATTTCTTCAGAAAACCCGTGATCGTACGTAAGTTCATGACCACTTCCAGAAATCCCATGAAAGCAGTGTCCTTGTAATGCGTCACGAGCTGCATACCCTCCGTTTCCATCATATCGCCACCCCAGCCTCTGAACTCGGCATTTGGGTCACTTGCTTTGATGCCTTTGATCAGGTTGGAGCCATGCAAGTCCCCCGAGCGTTCACCCGCAATGATGTAGTATTTCATAGAGTATCGGCGGTCGGCGGTTAATTGTCGGCGGTCTCTTTATTCCCCGTAGTATTCCACAAAATTCTTAGGAGTCTCTATCAGCTTAATATAATGCAGTTTTGCATTCGCGGCTGCCTGTGCGATGGCAGGCGCCAGGATATTCCAGATTTCCATTACAAAGATTTCGCACGAAGCCATTTTGCCGTGCATGAAATCCACGTCGAGGTTCAGGTTCTTGTGATCTACCTTGTCCACCACTTCACGTTTGACGATATCGCCCAATACTTTCAGGTCGATCACGAAACCAGTATCGGGATCCGGCTTGCCTTTTACCGTAACAATCAGCTCAAAATTATGCCCGTGCCAGTTATTGTTGGCACAGGGGCCAAACACTTCCTGGTTTTTCTCGTCACTCCATGCCGGGTTGTAAAGCCGGTGCGCTGCATTGAAATGCTCTTTTCTTGTTACGTAAATCATAAAACTTCCTACCACTTGATAATTCAGGTGCAAAATTACACCTTGTATCCGTAGTTTTGTTTGTTAACAAGCGGATAACTAAAAAAAATCCTATTTTGCCATTAAATTTCAAGAGTAGATCAACACAGGTTTGTACTCTTATCTGGCATTCTTTTTACAGTTAAACATATAATCTCCATGATTATCGTAACAGGTGCAGCCGGCTTTATTGGCAGCGGGCTTGTAGGCCGGCTCAATCAGGACGGCTTTAAGAACATTATTGCAGTGGATGATTTTTCCAAAATCGAAAAGGCAGAAAACCTGGAGGGAAAGACCATCAAAGAAAAAGTAGAAAGGAATGCACTTTTCGAATGGCTTGATCAGAACAGCCGCGATGTTGAATTTATTTTCCACATCGGCGCGCGCACCGATACTACGGAGTTCGATAAAGAAATTTTTGATGAACTGAATGTAAATTATTCTAAGGCCATCTGGGAAAAATGTGTGGATTACCAAATCCCGCTCGTATATGCTTCGTCGGCGGCAACATATGGCTTGGGCGAACACGGATATGACGACAATGAATCAACATTGGGTCAGCTTAAACCACTTAACCCCTACGGTGATTCCAAAAACGAATTCGATAAATGGGCGTTAGCACAGGAGAAAAAACCATTTTTCTGGGCTGGCCTGAAATTCTTCAATGTCTACGGGCCGAACGAATACCATAAAGGTCGCATGGCCTCGGTGATTTTCCATGCTTACAACCAGATCAAGGCGACTGAAAAAATGAAGCTCTTCCGCTCGCACAACCCCGATTTCAAGGACGGGGAGCAAATGCGCGATTTTATTTATGTAAAGGACCTGATCGACGTCTGCATCTACTTCATGCATCATCGTAAAAATTCGGGCATTTATAACCTTGGCAGTGGCAAGGCGCGCACGTTCAAGGATTTGGTTACAAATACTTTCTATGCGATGGACAAGACCCCGGACATTTCATATATCGACACTCCCGTAGATATCCGTGACAAATACCAGTATTTCACTCAGGCGAATATGAGCAAGTTGCGTTCCATCGGATATACCCGTCCGTTCAGCAGCCTGGAAGAAGGGATCGATGATTATGTAAAAAATTATCTCTCCACGAGTACTTATCTCTGATCCTGATCGAGCAATAAATAGCGAATAGACCTGCCTAGCAGGTCTTTTTTGTTTCTGCCGACCAAAACCTATTTCCCTCGGTAACTGCCGTATTCTCCACAATTTTCCGTATTTTTGACCTTCTGATTAAACTCAATCCCACTTCTCTGTGTTAGGATAGTTACCAACCAGAGTGTGACATTAATACGACTATGAGCAAAGAAGAAGAATTGTTGGAAGAAATCACCAGTTCGGAATACAAATACGGCTTTGTAACTGATATTGAAGCAGATGAGGCCCCTGTGGGTCTTAATGACGATATTGTCAGGTTTATTTCAGCCAAAAAAAATGAACCTGAATGGATGTTGCAATGGCGCCTTAAAGCTTACCATTTGTGGCTGACCATGGAGGAGCCCAAATGGCCGAATGTGCATTATCCGCCCATCGACTTCCAGGCTATCAAGTACTATTCTGCTCCCAAGAAAAAGAAGTCTGTCGAGAGCATAGACGATATAGATCCCGAGCTGCGCAACACTTTCGAAAGGTTGGGTATTTCACTGAATGAACAAAAGAGAATCTCAGGTATCGCCGTCGACGCGGTAATGGATTCTGAATCGGTTTTTACGACGTTTAAAGGAGCACTCAAAGAAAAGGGCATTATCTTCTGCTCGATCAGCGAGGCGATCCGTGAGCATCCGGAATTGGTTAAAAAATACCTTGGATCGGTTGTACCACCTAAGGATAACTATTACGCAGCATTGAACTCGGCGGTTTTCTCCGATGGTTCATTTGTATATATTCCTAAAGGCGTTCGCTGCCCGATGGAGCTATCAACCTACTTCCGTATTAACGCGGCGGGAACAGGCCAGTTTGAAAGGACGCTGATCATCGGTGACCAGGACAGTCATGTTAGCTATTTGGAAGGTTGTACTGCCCCAATGCGTGACGAAAACCAGTTGCACGCAGCAGTAGTTGAAATTTTTGCCCACGAAAATGCCAATGTAAAATATTCGACCGTACAAAACTGGTACCCTGGCGACAAGGACGGTAAAGGCGGCATTTACAATTTCGTAACCAAGCGCGGCATCTGCGACGGAGCTGGCTCGAAAATCTCCTGGACACAAGTAGAAACCGGCTCTGCCATTACCTGGAAATACCCTTCGGTGATCCTGAAAGGCGATAACTCGATCGGTGAATTCTATTCGGTAGCCGTGACGAACAACATGCAGCAAGCCGATACCGGCACCAAAATGATCCACATCGGCAAAAACACGAAAAGCCGGATCGTTTCAAAAGGTATCTCTGCCGGAAAGAGCCAGAACTCTTACCGCGGGTTAGTGCAGGTTTTCAAAAAGGCAGAAAAGGCGCGTAACTTCTCGCAATGCGACTCCCTGTTACTTGGCGACAAATGCGGTGCGCATACTTTCCCTTACATTGAGGTAAATAATCCGTCGGCGACTGTAGAGCACGAAGCAACCACTTCGAAGATCGGCGAAGACATTCTTTTCTACTGCAACCAACGTGGTATACCCACCGAACAAGCGGTGGCGTTGATCGTCAATGGCTATGCTAAAGAAGTATTAAACCAGCTTCCGATGGAATTCGCAGTGGAAGCTCAGAAACTTCTGGAAATCAGCCTGGAAGGTAGCGTAGGTTAGAACTTCTGATGACATAAAACCCGGAAAGCCTTTGATTCGTCGAAGGCTTTTTGTATTTTATTGATCTAAGTAGTTTGTCCATCAACATCAACCCTTCATGACGCACGTTCCCCAACTAATCGTTGACCTATCTCTAATACTCACGATGGCAGGGATTATTACCCTGATCTTCAAGAAATTGAAGCAACCCGTCGTGCTTGGTTACATATTGGCCGGGTTACTTGTTGGTCCCAATTTTAATTTGTTCCCCACCATCACCGACATTAAAACCATCGAAATATGGGCGGAGATAGGTGTGATATTTCTACTCTTCAATCTGGGTTTAGAGTTCAGTTTTAAAAAGCTGGTCAAGGTCGGTAATACAGCCGCTATTACCGGTCTGTTTGAAGTTTCCATGATGCTCGTAACCGGTTTTCTGACCGGTCAGTTACTCGGATGGAGCAAAACGGACAGCCTTTTCCTTGGCGGTATTATCGCTATTTCATCCACCACCATTATTTTTCGTGCATTCGACGAACTTGGCCTGAAAACGCAGAAATTCACCCGCGTCGTAATGGGTATCCTGGTGATCGAGGATCTTACCGCCGTATTATTGATGGTTTTACTTTCCACGTTATCGTTGAGCCAGCAATTCGCCGGGTACGAGCTGATCCAGTCGAGCTTGAAACTCTTTTTCTTCCTGATCATCTGGTTTCTCGGGGGAATATTCGTGTTTCCCACGTTGCTTCGCCGCTACCGGCATCTAATGAACGATGAAAGTGTACTGATCACCTCCGTGGCTTTGTGCTTTGGAATGGTATTTCTGGTGACCAAAGCAGGTTTTTCAGCAGCGTTAGGCGCGTTTATCATGGGTTCCATTTTGGCAGAAACGACCCACGCTGAGAAGATCGAACATTTGCTCAAACCGGTTAAGGATCTTTTCGGGGCGGTTTTCTTCATTTCGGTAGGCATGCTCATCAACCCAAGCCTGTTGCTGGAATATGCGGTACCCACGGCGATTCTCGTTTTGGTAGTAATGCTTGGCAAAACAACGTTTGTAACATTAGGAGCGGTGATATCCGGTCAACCTTTAAAGAAATCGCTTCAATCGGGCATGAGCATGTCGCAAATCGGGGAATTTTCGTTCATCATCGCGAATCTCGGTCTTTCGTTGAAAGTAACGAGTGGCTTTTTGTACCCGATCGCAGTGGGGGTTTCAGTAATCACCACATTTGGCACGCCCTACATGATGAAAGCTTCCGAGCCTCTGTACGAATGGCTCAACAAGCATTTACCCGAAAAGTGGCGGCATTATCTCAACCGGTACAGCACCAGTACCGAAACCATCGTGCATACCACGCAATGGAACCAAATACTAAAATCCTACGCACAAACGGTGGTATTAAACTCGGTGGTCGTAGTGGGCATTATCCTGGCCTCGTCGCGTCAGCTGGCCGATCAGCTGCATACACGGGTGCCCGAGAACTTCATAACCAATTCGGTGCTTTTTGGAATCACATTCCTTTTGATTTCACCGTTCCTGTGGGCATTGGTTTTCAAAAGAGGTAACCGGAAAGCTTACTCGGCGATCTGGCTAAGCCGGAAATACAGCCGTGGCCCGCTGCTGCTACTTGAACTTTCGAGGGTATTAATTGCCATTTTATTGATGGCATTCCTGCTAAACTCATTCTTCTCGACGCAAATCGCATTCATCGTTGCGGGCGGTATTATGGTATTGGGTTTCGCCATTTTTTACCAAAGGTTGCAACAGTTTTACCACAAAATCGAAGACCGCTTCCTGCAAAACCTGAATGCACGGCAACTCGAAGGGAGTGGGAAATCTAAGAGGATTCTTTTGCCGTGGGACGCACATTTTGCTTTTCTGGAAGTAAGCGCCGACTCCAATATGATCGGAAAAAGTTTACAGGAGCTAAAAATCAGGGAAAATTTCGGCATTAATGTCGTGCTCATTGAGCGTGGCAGCAAAACCATCCATCTTCCACGCCCGACAGAAGTACTTTACCCCTGCGACCGGATTGAAGTGATTGGTACGGACGACCAGCTTGATGTATTCCGGAGCCATATTGAGATTAGCACCAATGGCGACGTTTATATGGCACACGAGGATCATGTTGTGCTGGAACGTATTGAAATTAAGCCCCAATACAATATACGGGGCAAAACGATCCGCGACAGCCAGATCAGGGAAATGACGCATGGTATGATCGTCGGGCTGGAAAGAAATGGGGAACGCATTCTCAATCCCGACTCTTCAATGATCATTGAAAACCAGGATGTGCTTTGGATCGCTGGGGACAGAGACCTGATCAAAGAATTTTTTACCAACAAACCCGCCAACAGCGAAGAGGAGATCGAGGAAGTCACATCCTGATCAACCCTTGCAGGCCTCCAGTATGCACGGCGACAATAGTAGTGCCGGGCTTGAAATAACCTTTCCTGATCAGATCGAGGAGGCCATAGAACATCTTACCTGTGTAAACTTGCTCCAACTGAATACCAAATTCAGCCCGAAAATCTTGTATGAATGTCAACAGTTCATTGTTCCATTTGGCATAACCACCAAAGTGATACGCTGTAAACAGTGCAAGCTTTCCGGGACTGTTTGCCCCACGCAGCAAGTTTTGGATGTCATCCCTGAGAAAATCTCCTCCTTTTAGTGCCGAAAAAGCCAATACATCACAAGCGGCCGACAGAATTCCCGCAGCCGTCCCACCTGTTCCGGTTGCAGTAGCAAAAAAATCTGGTTTGGCACTTAGCTGATCTGACACTTCCGTAACCATTTCGGCAACTCCCTTTAATGCAAGTGATGTGCTACCACCTTCGGGTATCATATAAGGATGTCCGAATTGTTCTGAAATACGCTGAAGATACTCTTCCGAATTTCGCTGACGATATTCCTCCCTTGTCACGTAATGCAAGGCCATCTCATTTGCCCGGCAGAACTGCAAGGTTGCATTGTCATTTCCCTCCAGCTCTAAGCCTCTGACAATGCCGATTGTTTTCAGCCCCAATGCTGCGCCCGCCGCCGCCGTCGCATACAAATGGTTGGAATATGCCCCTCCGAACGTAAGAATAGCCTTCTTTCCGCTATGCTGTGCATCTAGCAGGCTATATTTCAGCTTCCGCCATTTATTGCCCGAAACCGCAGGATGAACAAGGTCATCACGCTTGATATATAACTGCACACCGGCTTGGTCAATGTCCGTATTCGATAGACGTTGAAGCGGCGTGGGCGATAACCGACTTAGTAAATCCACTTATTTTGATAATTTTGCCGATTGTAAATCAATAGAGAATGTCCGCAGATCTAGTTGAAAATGCCTCCGATGAGGACGATTTATTTGAACATTACCGCATTGTGGCCGACAAAGGCCAGAGCCTGATGCGGCTCGATAAATATCTGAATCTTCACGTAGCGAACGCTTCCCGAACAAAAATACAAAATGGGATTGATGCGGAAGCGGTGAGGGTTAACGGGCTACCCACGAAGGCCAGTTACAAGGTCAAACCTTTCGACGTCGTTACGTTGTCGCTGCCACAGCCCCCGCGTGACACCGAAATCTTGCCCGAGAATATTCCTCTGAACTTTGTTTATGAGGACGACGTATTGCTGATCGTCAACAAACCGGCAGGAATGGTGGTGCACCCCGCCTTCGGCAACTGGACGGGCACATTGATCAACGCGCTCGTTTACCATTTCCAGCAACTACCAACAGGCAGAAATGGTGAAGGACGTCCCGGCCTTGTCCATCGGATTGACAAGGATACATCCGGCCTGCTCGTGATCGCGAAAACGGAATTTGCCATGACCTTCCTTGCCAGCCAATTCGCCGATCATTCTATTGAACGGACTTATCACGCACTGATCTGGGGAGAACCGAAAGTCGAAAAAGGCACTGTTACCGGCCATGTCGGGCGTAGCGCGCGGGACCGGCGTGTGATGGACGTGTTTGTGGATGGCAGCCAGGGCAAACACGCCGTAACGCATTATGAAGTCATCAAACCATTGCGCTATGTTTCTCTCATCAAATGCAATCTCGAAACCGGTCGCACCCATCAGATACGTGCGCACATGAAGCACATCGGCCATCCGATCTTTAACGACCCAATGTACGGTGGCGATAAGATCGTTCGGGGAGTGTCCAGCGGCAGCTACAAAGCAATGGTTGAAAACGCGTTCACCTTTATTCCCGGACAGGCGTTGCATGCCAAATCACTTGGTTTCATTCACCCTACCACACGTAAATGGATCCAGTTCGACACCGACCTCCCTGAAAATTTCCAGGCTATCCTCCAAAAATGGGAAAACTACGTGAACTATCAGTAGGAAATAGTATATTCTCGATTCTTAACCTTTCTAATTAATAAACCGCTTATCATGAATATTTCGACCAGGCAGGGGACGGCGGGGGATATACCCGCAATTTTCGAATTGGTAAAAGAGCTTGCGATCTATGAAAGAGCTTTGAACCAGGTAACCAATAATGTTGACAAAATGACCCGCGACTATCACGAAAAGCTGTTTGACTTTTTCGTTGCGGAAGTGGATTCTAAAATCATCGGGCTTTGCCTCTACTACTATCGCTATTCCACCTGGAAGGGAAAGCGACTCTACATGGAAGATATCATCGTGACCGAATCGATGCGTGGTAATGGGATCGGAAAAATTCTGTTTGATGCGACGGTCATCGCTGCCAAACAGGTCGGCTGTACGGGAATGATGTGGCAGGTGCTTGACTGGAATACATCCGCCGTCAATTTTTACCGCAAATACGGCACCAACTTCGACAATGAATGGATCAACTGCAATCTTGACTTTTAACTCGCCTTACACATAGAAAAGGGTCGGACCGCGAAGGTCGGACCGCGGAGGTCGGACCGCAAAGGTCGGACCGCGGAGGTCGGCGCTGTTATTGCAACAGGTCCGGCCTTCTTTCTTTTGTTCTTTTAAGCGATTGCTCATAACGCCACTCCTCAATCTTTGCTTCGTGGCCCGACATCAGGATTTCGGGCACTTTATGACCTTCGAAATCGGCTGGACGCGAATATACCGGCGGCGCCAGTAAATTATCCTGGAATGAATCCGTCAATGCAGAAGTCTCATCATTTAGAACCCCCGGGATGAGGCGGATAATAGCATCAGAAAGCACGGCAGCAGCCAACTCACCTCCCGAAAGCACATAGTCTCCGATACTAATTTCTTTCGTAACAAATAGGTCACGCACGCGTTGATCAACACCCTTATAATGCCCACAGAGCATGATCAGGTTGCCTTTTAATGAGAGCTGGTTGACCATTCTTTGCTGCATTTGCTCACCGTCGGGTGTCAGATAAATAACCTCGTCATACTCCCGCTCACCTTGCAGCGCGCGTATACAACGCGCAATCGGCTCGATCTGCATGACCATGCCGGCGCCACCGCCGAATGCGTAATCGTCGATCGTGCGGTGTTTATTGATCGAGTAGTCACGAATATCGTGAATGACTACTTCGACATGATTCGCTTGCTGCGCTCTTTTTAAAATAGAATGCGCGAAGAAACTATCGAGCAAACTTGGAACGCAGCTCAGTATATCAATCCGCATCATCAGGCGTATTTTCTGACGAACTATCGAGGTACACTTCTAACAACCCTTCCGGGAGGTTTACCAAAAGAGACTTCCCTTCCTTATCTGCTTTGATTACAATATCATTCGCGGTTGGGATCAATACTTCCGTTCCCTGGTAATCCATCGCAATCAAGTCCTGGCCATTCAGCGAATACACCTCCCGCACAATCCCAAGCTCTCCTTTCGATTGATCAATCACATGAAAACCTTTGATTTCATGATAGTAAAATTCATCGTCGCCCAACTCCTGCAATTCTTCCAAAGGCAAATAGAGCGAGCTGCCGACGAGTGCCTGCGCCTTCACGATCGTGTCTACGTCTTCAAAAGTCACAATGGCATTGCTTTGCTTTTGCAGATTGATGTCATCAATGAAGTAGGGTACCAACTCCCCTTTTATCTCAATATATACTGTTTCCAGGTCTCCGTAGTCATCCGGATAATCCACATCCAGATAAATCACCACATTACCCGCAGTCCCGTGGGTCCGCACAACATAGCCCAATAAATAACAGTTATCCTGTGTCATTTGCCGGATTTAGAATTTAGTTTCTGTATAAAACAATATGAGTCTGTGCGGAAAACCGACAGACCCATAGAGCATGTATGTAACATCGAGTTATTCTGCTGACTCTTCTGCCGGAGCGTCTGCCGCTGCATCTGTTGCGTCAGTTGCGTCGGTAGCAGTTTCATCAACGACTTCTTCGCTAGCTGGTACTTCTTCCACAGGAGGAGCGTTTTTCTTGGCGATCGCCTCAGCACGAGCGTCGTTAACTTTACGCTCAGCATCCAGTTTCGCTTTTTTGTCAGCGTCTTTTTGCTGTGCCAAAGTATCGGCAGCAGTAGCTTTACGGTCTGTTTTCGAACCTTTCCACTCTTCGAAACGTGAATCTGCAACTTCTTGCGTGATAGCACCCTTCAAAACACCAACTTGCAAGTGTTTGCGAAGCAATACACCTTCATGTTGCAGGATAGAACGGGCTGTGTCAGTTGGCTGAGCACCTTTCAAAAGCCAGTCAACTGCTTTGTCTGATTCCAGAACGATGAAAGCGGGGTTGGTACCTGGGTTGTAGATACCCAATTTTTCGATGAAGCGACCATCACGTGGTGCTCTGGCATCTGCGACTACGATATCGTAGATCGCTTTCTTTTTGCGTCCACGACGCGCTAACCTAATTTTAACTGCCATTTTAGAATTTGTTATGGTTGGGAACTCGTCCCGTAATTAAACAGGGTGCAAAGGTAGGCAAACTTTCCTGTTTTCTTAATATACGGGTAACAAAAAAGGAAGACAATTTCTTGCCTTCCTTTCAATATACTGTCTGCTATGACTAGCGGCGGAAACCAGCCGGGTAAGTAGAACGTATTGTGTTATTTGGCAAGATCTTGATCTCAACGCGACGGTTGGATTGAAGACCTTCCACAGTTGTGTTTTCTGCGATTGGGCGATATTCACCGTAGTATTCTGCAATAATACGGCTAGGATCTGTCAAGCCTGCACGAACGAGGAAGCGCTTCGCTGCATCGACGCGGCGACGTGACAGGGATACGTTGTAGCTATCGGAAGCACGGGCATCTGTATGACCTACCAGTACGATACGGCAGTTGGTGCGCATGTTCAACAATTCAACCACTTTGCTGAGTGTTTCCTTAGAAGGATTGCGGATGATCGCTTTGTCCGTATCAAATTCAATATTGCTGAACAACGCTTCGCATTCGTCTTTTGGAAGGTTGTTTTTGATCGCGTCGCGGATAATTTTATCGATATCCAATGCTACACCACCACCAGAGACAATGCTACCCGCAGGTGTATTGGCTTCTTTATCAAACAGATCAGCTACACCATCACCATCGGAATCGGTATAAAGACGTGGGTCTACAGGCTTCGGCATATTTGCTTTCGCAATTGAATCCGCGTCATTCATAGTCGGGTTGTAAGGAACAGGAATCAGCTGCTGAGGGTTAGCCCAACGCAGGTGATAACGTCCTGCGGCTGCATCGTATTTGCCGTCTTTTGCTCTAACCGCATTTTTACCCAACTTATAAGTAACTGCTAATGAAAGCATTCCGTAGGCGTCGTTTTTGGAATCACCTTTCGCGAACGTCCAAATACCCGCTTGCAGATCGTAGTCGCTCAATCCGCCTACGGTTGCATCCAATTTCTCGGTATTTACGAAGTTGTGGGTGTAATCCAGGCCAAGGTCGAAACGGGACGACAGTTCATAATGCACTGTCAAACCTGTTGGAACAACCCATTCACGCGTGTAAGTGGATCCGTTGCGTTCCCATTTACCAGCAGTTTTGGAACTTGCGTCGGTGTTAGTAGAAAAGTGACCAACAGCACCTGTTTTTACGTTTGTCCAGTCAATATCTGTGTGGTAGTAAACGATACCACCTCCTAAATGTGCATCCACTTTCCAACGACGGAGCTTATTGTAACCTAACAGCAAACGGTTCACATTCAATGTTCCATCCAGTGTCAATTGAACAAATGACGGGCTGTTGAATGTAGCGCTGTAAGTCTCACCGCTGATAGAGCTGTAGTGATTGTCTTTGGCTCCTTGCAAACGGCCATTAACACCTGTAAGCTGGATACCAAAAAGCGGGGTGAGCTGCTTATTAACTGAAAGCCCCCACGCACCGGTTAATTCTTCCCTGTCTCCACGCTTGAAGAAGCCATTGTACTGGGTCAAATCTCCGAAGAATTTTGTAATACCTCCATAGCCTGTAACAGACCAAGTATTCATTTTATTCGGTCCGTCATACGTACGATTTTGGGCGTGCGTATTGTAACTCAGGAGGGTAGAACAAAGTAAAGCAACGTAAAGATTCTTTTTCTTCATGGGAAACACGCGTTATGTGATTCAATATAGCATTATAAATAAATTCAAAAAATCAGAAAAAAAGCCAAGCCTGTAAGCCGGGTTCTGTTACTTCAACCAGTTACCTGGTATCCGCTCCTGCCATTTATCCAGGATTCCGGTCGCCCGGAACCTCTAACGATCTACCCGTGCTGGCGTTCCGAAAGAACAGGGACGAGTAGCCCCGTAAACCAACACCTATTTGATCTTTCAGCCCGTAAGGTTTACCATGCATTCCCTGTCACCAGGAAACCGGTAGGCTCTTACCCCACCTTTTCACCCTTACCGAGGCACACAAAAAATATGCCACGGCGGTATCCTCTCTGTTGCACTTGCTGTCAACGAACCGTCGCCGGTACGTTGCCTTCCCGTTAGGAAGTACGGCACTCTATGCTGCCCGGACTTTCCTCCCCGGCTAAAAAGCCGCAGCGGCAGGACAGCTTAGACCTTTCCTCTGACCACAAAGCTAAGAAATACTTTCTTTCGATCAGCAGTCAATATACCATAAAAAGTAAAAAAAACTGGCACTTCCGCTGAATATTGTACAAATTTTTGATCAGATTCCTTTCAATCCGTCGACTTTCAAATTGACTTTTCCAGTCGCAAATACAACTGAATAAAGGTGTTTGGGAGTGAGGTAAACCTTGTCGGGCACAATATCGGAAAGTATTCCTTTCACAACTACACCTTCGGTGACTTTATAATTGGCAAGCGTTTTCTGAATCGTGTTTTTGGCGTCGGCAATCTGGCCGCCTACCGGGAATACCATCCGTTTTTCCATCATTTTGCTGAACTGCCCCTGTAAAAGCCAGCCTGCCGTGCGAACGATCGAGTTTTTTGTGTCAAGGTCATAATCAAGGCCTTTCAGCGACAACTGCTGGGTCGCGGGATCGTAATACGGCATTCCTTTCAGATAAATATCGCCGCTGATACTCCCTTTCAAACCCGCTTTGATAACCAGGCGATCGTTCTGCCCGTACATTTCGATGGAGGTAACTTCCACATTATACTTGCCTCCCAAAAACGAGAACTTCTCGCCTGCCAACTGCTTCGTGGCCAGCCGGGCGGCGTCCTCGTACGACACCAGACTAATCAGGCCGATCTTGAAATCGTCCTTCACCTTATCGACGATCCTCAAATCCGGCAACTTCTGCAAGGGTGCTGCTGCCGGCTTTGTCGCCGACGTAATGGTTTGAGTATAACCTTTAATACCAATTACCGAACGGAGGACATTATTTTTCGCAAGCAACGGAGTCATTTCCAGGCCCGTGGGCACGATCACCAGCCAGGTGTCGTACTCTTTCGCGAGCATGACCGGCTGACGGGCAATATTCCAGGCTAGCTCCGCATTCTTTTTGAGTCCAAGATTGGAAGAAACCTGTTCGTCGATGGCTTGCGTGATTTCATCAAAATTTTTGTTCAGCATGCGGCTCACCATTCCTTTGATGGGGATATTGATACCCGCCACGCGGATGTTGGGTTCGCTAATCCAGTCGTAGCTATCCAAATAAGTCTCAGATTTGATCTGCCACGACGGTGTAATGCCGATTTTGGAGATCAACCGGATGCGTATCGAGAATTCAGTGTCCTTATAACCCGACATGGTCATACCCAGTGGGCTCACCTTATAGCCTGCGCTAACCCAGATTTTCAGCGGCACCTCAAAAAGAAATGAAGAATCTATCGCAACCACTTTGATTGGGCTGATCTTCCACACTTTCGCTTTCAGGTTGTCGTTATCATCATCCTCATAGCTATTGTCTTCATAGATCAACCCTTTAATCTGGTTGTTGATCTGGCTCTCGATCTCGGAAATAGGGATCTCAACCGGCACATTCAGCACCGACAAGTGTTTCTCGTTCTGTATCTCCTTATCCGAATATTTATATTCTTCCATAGGGGCCTTAGGGGAGGTTTTTTTAGAACCGCAGCTCCAAAAAACGAATGCTATCAGAGCGATTATTCCAAAATAACCGCGCCTGACGTATATTTTACTTGATTTTGACGAGGGTAGCACCGTATCCAAATTTCTCCTTTAATGCATCTTTAAAAAATTGCACATGCTGGTTCTTCCCCAGTCTGCGGTGCAGCTCATTTTTCAGAGCGCCACTGCCGGCGCCATGTATAAACGTAATTTCCTCCATTCCATTGGCAATAGCCGATTCAAGGTTACTTTCAAAAGTGTCTAGCTGCTTTTTAAGAATGGCGTCAACGGACAGGCTTTTGGCATTTGGAACCAGCTTTTCGATGTGCAAATCGATCACTTTCTCAGGTTTAGGGAGGGTATTTTGCTCAGGAACCGACTGGCCGAGCATACTCGCCCGAATCTCCCCCGCTACATCGACCGTAATACCTGGCGTCTCTCTTTTCAGATTCTCTTCGTCCAATTGATATACAAAACCATCCTTGTCCAGCACAGGCACTTTGCCCTTATTTTTGTAAAACGACTGCGCCCGGCAGCGGATGCGCTTAGTCAACGCCGATGGCAACTGGTGGTTTCCTTCTCTGAAATAGAACATTTGGAGATCAAACACCGGCCAGGTTTCAAAATCCTTCATCTGCAACTCGGTCAATTTTTGCGAGGTCCGCGGTTGTAGCAGGCCCGCAGCCAGGCCGACACTTACGGATTCGGACGCCGCAACCGCTGTGAACGGCAATATCCAGTCGGTGTTATTGATGACGTGAACGGTTAATGCTTTGTCGTTGACCGGGATAAATGCGAGGTAAATACCCTTTTCCGCAAATGGCACATTTCGGGGAATGATCACGTCCGAGCGACTTGCAACCTTTTTCGGCTCCTCCACTTTCACCATCCGCTGTGATTCAACCGGCGAAATAGTCACGATCTCATTTTTCAAGACCGGAATCCGAAACCCGTCTTCAATTTCAACTTCTACTACATTACCAGGCAAAAAGGCATAGATGATACCCTCTTCACGCCCATGTACCAATCTTACTTTATCTCCTATATTCATATCAAATTATTGCATCTAACTTCTGAACGATTTCAGTTCAGACAAAATATATTAAAAATAGAATGGCTTAAAATCCACTCCATGCTTGCTGATCTGCAATGCGGGTGCCGGAATTTTCAGGGAATTAACCAGGAAACCTAGCGTCTTAACAAACTTATTTCTGGTTTTGATCTTCGTAAAATCGATATCCAGCGACAAATAATACTGCCTGTAAGGCTGGTAACCCATTTCAATGCTTTTATTCGGCTCGGCCGATACCATGTTTTGAATACCATAACCTACTGAAATGCATAGCCATCCAGGCCATTTAGCGCCTTTAAAAAATGATTTCGGGCTTGCGGAAAACCAATAGGTCTGCCCGTTATAATCTTTCAGCCAACGCTCCGACCAACTGCTGCCCAGCAACGCGGGCCTCACATGCGCCAGCGAGGTGTAATGAAATGAAAATTTAGGTTGTATACGCACCTCATCCCACAATGCCACCTGACCCAGGAATAACGCAGAACCACTCAGGTTCGCGATCATATCGCCCGGCGAAAAGCCGTAATCGGGCGAAAAGCCGTCGAGTATTTCGATGGGTGTTTGAAAAATCACACCCGAGACAGCCCCATAAATAAGCATTTGCCGTTTCGAAATCCCTGTTTTTTTATACAAGGCCGCGGTATGGCGGGCGATTTGGTAGGATGTGTAAAGGTGCCCCATTTTGTCCATTTGTAACCACTCGCCCGTATCGTCTTCGATGGTAAATTTGGTTAATGGGTTCTTATACCAGGATTTACTGAGCCCATACAAGCTTCCGAGGTATATAGCCGACTGCGCCGCAAAAATCCCTCGGAGCATCTTGTAATTCGGTCTGGTAGCGGGAATAGCATCTCGCGAAAGTGTATCTGCCGTTGAAACAGCTTCCTGGGCATTCGCGCGTGGGAAGCTTCCAGCCAGCAGGCAAATCAGCAAATAATGAAGAGTAAAACGCATTCGATCATACCGGGACCAGACATCAATAACCGCCATGGTATTTTCTAAGTCCCCATTCCGCGCCCAGCAGGATTACCAGCAGGAAAAACAGCCATTTCATGTAGATTAGCTCTACCATATCCTCGGTGCTATCCAGCCTGTCCGCAGGGCGGTCATTTTTTAGTTTTTGAATAAATTGTTGTAGCGATGTCGGCGTCATGAATGTACCGCCGGACCGCCTTGAAAGATCGCGGAGCATTCCGAAATCCGCCGTTGTATTGCTCAATTCAAGGTCCGCGTTCCGGATCACAAATTGACCGGAAGCATTTTCCTGCTTGCCTTTCAACATTGTAGAGGCTGCGTACCGATAAACACCCTCTGCCATACCACTGACGTTAAACCGAGGCGTCTCTTTAGTATGTGTGTAGGTAAATTGCTTGCGTTTTCCCTTCTCGTCGACCAGTTCCAGCTTCACTTCCTGGCCGAAAATCGGCTCGTAAATGTCGTTGTAAATCTCGGTCTGGAACGAAACCTGCTCACCGGCTTCAAATTCATTGCTGATCGTATACACCCGAAATTTACGGCGGTCTTCTTTGACCGAAAGTAACTGGATCAGCTTCTGGAAAAGATTATCCACAACTTCCTGTTTGCTGGTTTGTGCAAATTCCTCCTGCCTCCATTGCCAGATCCCCTCTCCCGCCAGAACAGCCGTTTTTTGATCGCCATTCGTATTCAGTACCAGCAAAGGTTTGCTCGTATTCAGCGTTCCGACCTTTTGATAAAGGATCGTTTCAGTTCCCGCGGAAATATTATACTCCCCAAACGGAACCGACAATGGCGGCAACCTTTCCAGCAGTTTCAGGCTTTCGGCATCCAGATTAAGTTGCTGAAACGATGGATTAAAACGTGCAGTTACCTTATCGACCTGGTTGTTAGCAGCCGCATTGATAAACAATGACCGGCTCAGCGAACTTGCCAGCGGCACCGCCGATTGATTGCCCAGAATAAAGAATAACGGCGTTTTGGCATCCAAAAACTTCCGGACCTGCGCATTGCCTAACCCCAGCACATTGGGAATTTGGTGCAGGATCACGAGGTCGTAAGGCTTGGCGCTCGGCGGTGGGTTATTGGCAATGGACAAAATATTGATGTCCAGCTCATAATTATCATTCGCTTCGATGACGCTCCGGATACTTTTAATGTCGGGATGTGGCGCAAGGGCCATCACCAATATCTTTTGACGGCCGTCGATAATATCGATATAAACCTCCTTCCGGTTGTTACGGCCGGACGTTTCGCCGGAAACCGCGCCGAGTTCAATCGTGTAATGCTGAACGCCTTTTTGTGCGGAAGAGGTTTTGAAGTCAAATGCTTTGAAGTAATCGGCGCGATCGATCACTACGGGTTGGCTCTGGATCACGCGGCCGTTTTGTTTCAAAGTAACCGTGGTGCTTTTGCCTTGCAAGCCATTCGCTGCTATTTCCGCCCGGATCGGGAACTCGTTGCCGAGATAGGCAATGCGGTTACTAACCACATCCTTGACCCGGATGTCCAGCTTAGGCACCGAATCACCCACAGCTAATGAATTTACCCTGAACGGATAACGATTATAGGCCGGCGATACGCCCTGGTTCACGATCCCGTCCGACAGTAGCACGACGTCCGTGAGGTTTCTACCTTCAAAATTGCCCCTCACCGTTTGAAGCAAGCCAGCCAGATCGGTTTTGTTTTGATTGAATTGAAACGAGTCAGTGCTGGTTTCAGAGCCATTCAGTGTTTCTACACTTATTTCAAAACCGGATTCATTGAGATCACGGACAGCAGCATTCACCTGCGCCATCGCTGCCTGTCCATATTTGCCAACCGATTCGGAGTTGTCGATCGCGAAGACGATTTTGGCCTTATCCACCGAGCTTTGCGTGCGCCGAACAAGCGGGCTCAGCAGAAGGAAGCAGATCAATGCAACCACAATCCCTCTCGCGGCCGCCAGCACGTAATTCAATTTTTTCCCCCACGACGGTTGCGGCTGATAGAGCAGCCAGGCATAGGCCACACCTGCAAGCACGCAGAAAATTAGGAACCAGTAAGGGGTTTGGAATATGAGTTCTGACCGCATGGGTTGGGATTCAATAGCTGGCAACGTTACAATATACAACGAAACCGCCAGCTATTTACTAACGAAGAAAGACGCTATGTTAACATACCACCGTCGACCTGGATTACCTGGCCGGTGATATAGCGCGACATGTCGGATGCAAGGAACACGCAGGCATCAGCCACCTCCTCGGGCTGGCCGCCGCGTTTCATCGGGATCGACTGCTTCCAGTCTTCCACCGCCTTCGCATCCACCGCGTCGGTCATTTCGGTTTCGATAAAACCGGGTGCCACGGCATTTGAACGGATATTTCTTGAACCCAATTCCAGTGCAATAGATTTTGTAAACCCGATGATACCGGCTTTGGAAGCAGCGTAGTTGGATTGCCCCGCATTTCCACGTATACCCACTACCGATGTAATATTAATAATTGACCCGCTTTTCGCACGGATCATGGATTTCGTAGCAGCTTTGGTAAGGTTAAAAACCGATTTCAGATTGATGTTGACCACCGTGTCCCACTGCTCCTCGCTCATACGCATCAGGAGCCCGTCGCGGGTCACACCGGCATTGTTGATCAGCACGTCCAGCTTGCCAAAGTCAGCGATCACGTCGATAACGAGTTGATCGGCCGCCTGGAAATCCGAAGCATCCGAACGGTAACCTTTGGCTTTCACACCAAATGATTCCAGTTCTTTTGCCAGAGCTTCGCCTTTTTCTACGCTGGACAAATATGTAAACGCGACATCAGCACCTTCCTGAGCCAGGCGCAACGCAATCGAACGGCCGATACCCCGCGAAGCCCCTGTTACCAATGCAACCTTATTTGCTACTAACTTCATAAATAGGATTAGAATCTGTCAAAATATATACTGCCGGCAAAAATAGGATATTGGGGAGAGACCGGCAAATAAACGGAGTATGGTACTTTATCACAAAATGATGTAATATTCAGGTAAAAAGTACCTTCTCCAACATTAAACAAACACTATCATGAGTACTACAAATGCCCAGAAAACCTCAGGAGCCTTTATTGCTGCGTCCTGGATCGCATTGGGCGTCGGCATGGCCGGATTTATTATCGGTCTCTGGCGGTCGGAAATGCTGCTGAGTGAAAAGGGATATTATTTTACGGTACTAATGTACGGCCTCTTTGCCGCGGTATCCGTGCAAAAGAGCGTCCGCGACCGTCTGGAAGGCATTCCGGTTACGGCTATTTATTACGGTATCAGCTGGTTTTCGACCATCCTGGCCGTTGTTTTATTGATCGTCGGACTTTGGAATGCGACATTACTACCGAGCGAAAAAGGATTCTATGCATTCGCTTTTCTCCTGGGCATTTTCGGGGCTATTGCCGTTCAGAAGAACACCCGCGACTCGCAGATTTTCGAAACCGGCAGCTCATTTTCCAAACCTTCTGATCATTGATGCTGTTAACCCATTACGAGTAAAATTGAAATAAACCAGCAGGTAATGGCAGAAACAAAAAAAACAGCCCTGATCACAGGAGGTTCCAAAGGCATCGGGTACGGCATTGCCGAAGCGCTAATCCGTGACGGCATTTACGTGGCAATTACCAGTCGTTCGCAGGAGAATGCCGACGAGGCCGCGCAAGCTCTAAATCAAATCAGAGACGGCTCCGCGGTCGGCATAGCTTCCGATGTGAGAAATCTGGCTTCCCAGGAAAAAGCAGTCCAAACCGTGATAGAAAAATGGGGAAGGCTCGACTATTTCATTGCCAATGCAGGCGTGGGACATTTCGCACCTATTCAGGAATTGAGCGCCGAATTGTGGCAAGAGACGATCGATATTAACCTTACCGGCGTATTTTTCAGTGCAAAGGCTTCCATCGCCGCATTGACAGAATCAAAAGGTTATTTTATCAACATTGCAAGCCTGGCAGGCACCAACTTTTTTGCCAATGGTACAGCTTACAATGCCAGCAAATTCGGCCTGGTAGGCTTTTCACAAGCCATGATGTTGGATGTACGCAATGCAGGTGTGAAAGTAACGACGATCATGCCTGGTTCGGTAGCAACTGAATTCAACAACCACGAACCTTCGGATAAAGACGCCTGGAAAATCCAACCTGAAGATATCGGCCAGATCGTTTCCGATTTGATCAAAATGCCAGCCCGAACGCTACCAAGTAAGATTGAGGTGCGACCTACTACGCCGAAATAATCTTTGATATAAAGCCGGACCGGTTCCGGCTTTATATTTTACACCATTTCGGAAAAACGTACATGGAGAAAAGTATTCCGAAAGAAGCTATGAGCAAGATTGGGATTTTATACAAAATCAATAAAGTAAGTCCTATAAAACCAAATAGCAGCACGTGCATTGCATTTTCCGGCAATCCCGACCTTTTGTAGTAATAGAGGTGAGAAACGATGAGAATGGTGATGCCAAGAACAAACAACTGCACCACCTCAGCAAAGCCGAGGGCGCCACTGCGCAGGACGACAAGTGTCTCCGGAAGTATCAGGATAATATGCGCCACCACCGCCCTGCCCCAACGAACCCGCGCAGGCACTGGCAGTGACCTGCCCCAAAGCCATACTTCACCTTCCCACTGGTATAACTCATAGGAAAGCCCGAGATTGAGCAAATAGGCGAGCGACATGCCAACAGCGGGCATTCTGATATCATATTCGCCCGTGCTGTAATAGAGCATCGTTCCGGCAGCCACGAGCATTGCACCCAACTTCCCTACCAGCAACGTAATGCCCCGCTCTCTTACAAGCCATTCCATGGACCAGAAAAGCCAGGACACAGGGCGGCGGAACGGCCAATTTATAATGCTTTTCGTTTTGACAGGTACATATAAAACGGGGTTCCGGATCCGCCATTCAGCAATCGCGGTAAGCAGCATTACCAGGACAATATAAAAGGGAATAACAGGCCATAATCTGGTCAGCAACTTGTCCTGAATGGAGATCATGAGCAAGTAAATGCCATAATACAGTATCGGTTGAAGAAACCCGAGTGCCATTACCGCAAATCGTCGCGTACGAGTAAACGACGACCACGTCCGGGCATGGAAAATGAATGTATACTCCGGCAGTCTCCAGGTATTGATGAGAAACTGGGCGCATAGGAACGTGTAAACCAGCCAGATCGCGAAAAGAGCAATCATACCGTAGCTCCCAGTCAGGAAAAACGCCGCAAAAGCATGGTGTTCATTGGCACTCAAAAAGCCGAAAAGCACGCCCAACAAAACAAGGAACGTACCGGCACGTTGCCTGAAAAATGCTGAAACGGTGGAGACCAGCAGCATTTTCATAGCATCTCAGTCGCAATGAGTGTTTTGTCCTTCAACCGAAAACTTTGAGAAACCTGCAGTCCCTCCTGCTCGAAAAGCTGGTGCGACGACAACAGAAATGTGACGCCATTGCGATGATAATCTTTGACAAGTTCAAAAAGCACATTACGCGCCTCGCGATCAATGGTGATTAGCGGCTCATCGAGAATGATAACCGAAGGATCACCCAGAAATGCCAATAGCAACGATACCTTTTTGACCATCCCGCTCGAACAGCTGCCAAACGGGTTTTGAAGATAATTGATCCCGAATGCTTCGGTGAGCATATTACTTTGCTCATACGAAGCCTTTTGCGCCTCTGCCACAAATGCGATGAGATCCGCGGGCGTCAGAAATGAGGGATAGAGCGGTTCGGCCTCGCCGAGGTTCAGTCGCAAACGATAATCTACCGGATCCTTTTTCAGGTCGTAGCGCCCGTTGAGCCTCACAGTTCCTTCAAAAGGCAGCATACCAGCCAATGTCCTGAAAAGCGTCGATTTACCTGCCCCGTTTTCACCCTGAATCCAGTAAATACCCTTTTCTATTGCAAATGACTCAATCGCAAGGATTTCCCGTTCACCGTATCGCTGCCTGAGCTGATTGATTTCCAACACCATAGACAGATTCGCGGGTTAATTTTTGGGATAAATGCCAAATTCATCTTTAAGCTGCTGCAAGGCAACCGACTCTTCGTAGCTATACAAATCCTTATTAAAAAGCGCATTATGCCCCGCATTCTGCAAGCTGATCCAGCTATGCGTGGCGTAGGGGTCGTAATCGAAATGCTTGAACGAATGACCCATATTGTTCATATCGGCAAACCACTTTACGCCTACATCCAGGCGGTCGTAAGCACCGAATGCTGTACCTTTTCCAAGGGGCGTGGTGTCTTTCCGCGTTTTTTCCAGATCGATCATCGCCACATATTCGTTCAGCCGACACTCCGGTAACGGCCAGGGTGCTGCACGATCCACAACACGCTCATATTCGGCTGTTCGTGCCTGAGGATGCGCAGCAGCCAGTTGCATCAGCTCTTTGTAGCCGGGTTTGTATTCGGTATACTTTTCAGGGCCGCACAAGCCGGCTTCCAAGGCCGGGCAAACCCAGCATTGCCCGATCCGCCCGATGCCGGATGCCGAACCAATGCCGTTTACATATTCGCCAACGAGGTCGCCTTTGAAATAAACATCATTATGAATAACGAGCAGGTATTTCTGATCGGATTTTTCCCAGGCATATTGATAGCGCACCGCATGACGGTAACGCTTGAAATTCAGCAGGAAATTGAATTTTACATTATTGGTCCAGAGCCAGACGTTGGGCTTGTAATATGCTATCTTGTCCCCGAAATGATCAAAAATGAATTGAAAATTGGGCGGCTCCGGCTGTTTGGCCTCTTCTACGAAATAGATTTTATTGATCCATTGGTGCGAATGCTGCATCAGCGTCAGCAATGTCATCGCCGTCTGGTAAGGCTTGCCATAAGCGTTGATCGCCACATCGACACAAGCCTTTGGAGAGTTCGTCATTGTGTATGTTCTTCTTTTTTCTGAAACAAGTAGCCAAAGGTTGCCATTAAATCAGAAATCCCCTGTTGTTCCCTTGAAAAATTTACTAAATGTCCTACTTGGCAAATTTGACGCAACGTCCATCCTATCTCAGCACAAACATTTCAAATAGATACTTCCACAGACAGATCGTATGAAATTTCATATTTTCATTGATCACAAATTCCGTCGTTCGTATATTTGAAAAAATTTTAAATAATATCCGGAGGTATTTTCAAAATTTTACAAAAGATCATTTTCCATTCGCTAAACCACTAATCCAGACACCATGAACACTAATCGACGTTCATTTTTGCGTTTGTCGGCCATCGCCCTCCCCTTTTCGCGAGTAAACCAACTGTTTGCAGGTGCGCCGGTCGCCGGGACGCCGGTCGCCGGAACGCCGGTGGTAGTTTCGACATGGGACAGCGGCCAGATCTCCAACGCGGCGGCATGGCCGGTGCTGGAAAAAGGCGGGCGCGCACTCGATGCAGTCGAACAAGCTGCGATTGCCATTGAAAATGACATTAACTGCTGCGTCGGCCTGGGCGGTAACCCCGACCGCGACGGACATGTGACGCTTGATGCGTGTATTATGGATGAAAAATCCAATTGTGGTGCCGTAGCATTCCTTGAAAGGATCAAACACCCGGTTTCGGTAGCGCGCAAAATTATGGAAGAAACGCCGCACGTATTTCTGGTTGGTGCAGGCGCACAGCAGTTTGCGTTAGCGAACGGCTTCAAACTTGAATCGGACAAGCTTTCGCCCGATGCGGACAAAGAATATAAAAAATGGCTTAAAAAAGCCGAATACAAGCCTGTTATCAATATAGAACACAAGCAATCGAAAGGACACGGCCCATTTGCGCCGGCCCGCCTCGACGATGGTTCTTTCAACCACGACACCATGGGCACCCTCGCACTGGACGCGAAAGGTGACCTGTCGGGCATGTGCACCACCAGCGGAATGGGCTTTAAGATGCGCGGACGCGTAGGCGACTCTCCTATTATTGGCGCGGGATTGTTTGTCGACAATGAGATAGGAGCGGCGACATCATCCGGCCAGGGCGAGGAAGTGATCCGCGTGAATGGAACGCACCTCGTCGTGGAATTTATGCGCAATGGTTCGACTCCCGAAGAAGCTTGTAAAAAAGCCGTAGAAAGGATTGTAAAGCGTGATCCGGAGCGGGCAAAGACATTTCAGGTAGGATTTCTGGCCGTCAACAAGCTTGGCGAAGTAGGCGCATATTCGGTCCAGCCCGGATTTTCGTACACCATCACCACCGGCGACGGCAAAGGCAAGGTTGTTAGTTCGAAAAGCCATTTTGCATAACCTTCTTCAATCAGTATTTAATTAACCACTTAACCTACAAGATGAATTTCAGATCCACAGCAATTCTGCTCGCCGGGCTGTTTATTGCGTCCGGGTCGTATGCGCAGCAGCATTCGGAGCAAAACCACTCCAAATATGTAGCACCCACCGACCCGCTTGTACAACAAAAGCTAGCCAAATGGCAGGATGTTAAGTTCGGCCTACTCATGCACTGGGGAACGTATAGCCAGTGGGGCATTGTGGAATCCTGGTCGCTGTGTCCTGAAGACGAAGGCTGGTGTGAGCGCCGAGGCCCGCATTCGCACGACTGGTTTGAATACAGAAAGGCTTACCAGGACATTGCAAAAACTTTTAATCCCGTGAAATTCAACCCGGACCGCTGGGCAAAGGCAGCCAAAGGTGCGGGGATGAAATATGTGGTTTTCACCACGAAGCACCACGACGGTTTCTCGATGTTCGATTCGAAATACACGGACTACAAAATCACGAACACGCCGTTCAAAAGCAATCCAAAGGCCAACGTCACCAAAGAAGTACTGGCCTCATTCCGCAACGAAGGCTTCATGACCGGCACCTATTTCTCCAAACCCGACTGGCACACCGACTCTTACTGGTGGCCTTACTTCCCGCCCAAGGACCGTAACGTTTCTTACGATCCTAAGAAACGTCCTGAGCTTTGGAACAAATTCAAAGACTTTACCTATAACCAGATTGAAGAACTAATGTCTGACTACGGCTCCGTAGACATTCTATGGCTCGATGGCGGCTGGGTACGCCCATTCAGCACCATCGACTCGACGATCAGCTGGCAGAAAACCATTCCTTACGACCAGGACATCGATATGGCCCGCATCGCCAAAATGGCCCGTTCGCACCAGCCTGGTCTCCTCGTAGTGGACCGCACGGTAACCGGCGAATTTGAAAACTATGTGACGCCCGAGCAATCTATCCCTGATCACTACATGTCCATTCCCTGGGAATCGTGCATGACCATGGGCGACTCCTGGTCGTATATTCCAAAGGAAAACTTCAAATCGACCCAGAAACTAGTGCATACACTAGTGGATATTGTTGCAAAAGGTGGTAACCTGCTGCTAAACGTCGCTCCGGGCCCCGATGGCGAGTGGCACGAGGAAGCCTATACGCGTCTTGAAGAAATGGGTAAATGGATGAATGTGAATAGTATAGGAATTTACGAAACCAAACCACTCGCGCCTTACCGTGCCGGGAAATGGGCCTATACCAAAAAGGGAAACACAACATACGCCTTCTACCTCGCCGACGCGGGTGAGAAACTGCCCGCAAGCCTGAAACCGGAGGGTTTGGAAATCTCTGCGAAAGCGAAAATCACATTTGCGGGTAATAAAAAGGTATTGAAAGTTAAAAACGGAGCCATTGAGTTGCCAGCGAAAACTGTTACAGAAGTAGGCGCGCAACCGGCTTATTTGTTTGTGATTAACTAGGATTTGTGAGGGAACGACTTCCCATTTCCTTTTTGAGGTCGGCAACCGGGTAGCGGGGTTCGTCTTTATCCGCTCGCATCAGTTCAAGTAAAAGTAGTCGTTCAGTTTTTCATTTTCGATGATGGTCAGGATTTGCAACATCTCGCTTTCGCTCCAATTGCCGCGTTGCTTTTTGACGCTGAATGTTGGTGCCGGTATGCCGATTTGCTCGGCCAGGTAAGCGTTTTTGTAGCCCGATTTGTTGATCAAAGCCGCCATGTTTTTCTTCAAAGCAATATAGTTTTCAACGATTGTCAACATAACGATTTTGATTTTACAGGAAGTTGATATTTCTATTTTCTAAATTAAAATTAAGATTTATGTTATGGTTTTCAAATTTCCAAACAACACATTATACTGATTAAATGGTGAGCTGACAGGAACATCGGCAAAAAATTTGTGAACTCTGTTAAAAGAACGATCTTCACTTTTCATTCGCATGCAACCGCGATAACCCCTGACTGCATCATCAGAAACACCTTTTCAAAATGATCAAACAAATAACCGGTCTCCTCTGCCTTACGGCGTCGATTGCCTTTGCACAAACACCTCCAAAACCTTACGGATCCGTGCCTGCACCACGCCAGGTCGCCTGGCATGAAACCGAGGTATACGGTATCATGCACTTTACACCTACCACATTCGAAAACAAGGAATGGGGTTACGGAGATGCCGACCCAAAGACATTCAACCCGTCGGATTTCAATGCCGACCAGATCATACAAGCTGCCAAAGCCGGCGGATTGCGGGGGATCGTACTTGTAGCGAAGCACCACGACGGTTTTTGCCTCTGGCCTACCAAAACCACCGATTACAACATTACTAAAAGCCCCTTCCGCGAAGGGAAAGGTGATCTTGTACGCGAGGTAGCGGACGCTGCGCGCAAGCACGGTTTGAAATTCGGGGTATATTGCTCACCCTGGGACCGTAACAATGCGAAATACGGAACGCCGGAATACATCAAGATCTACCGCGAACAGCTTACCGAGTTATATTCCAATTATGGCGACCTGTTTATGTCGTGGCACGATGGGGCGAATGGCGGTGACGGCTACTACGGCGGTGCCCGCGAAAAGCGTTCGATCGACAACACTACCTATTATCAATGGGATTCGACCTGGACAAATTACACCCGCAAGCTGCAACCAAACGCCAGCATTTTCAGCGACATTGGCTGGGACGTGCGCTGGGCCGGTAACGAAGACGGCAGCGTAAACCCAACCTCATGGGCAACAATAACCCCGAAGCCGTCGGAAGGACAGAATGTTGCCGTACCAGGCCAGGCTAACGCAACCGAAAACCCGGGCGGAACCCGTGGTGGTAAGTTCTGGATTCCCGCGGAATGCGATGTACCATTGCGTAAAGGTTGGTTCTACCACGAAAATGAAAAGCCGAAAACGCCCGAAAAGCTATTCGATCTGTATCTCAAAAGCGTAGGACGCGGTGCTGCCCTCGACCTGGGCCTTGCTCCCGACACGCGCGGCCAGCTACACAATGACGACGTAGCCGCACTCAAAACATTCGGCGATCGCGTTAAAAACACATTTGCGACCAACCTGGTCGCCCGCGCCTCCTCGAAGGCGGTGAATGTACGTGGTTACAACTCCATTTACAGTGCCAAAAACCTGCTCGACGGCAAAACAGACACCTACTGGGCCACCGATGACGATTTCAAAACACCCGAGGTCGTGATAGAACTGAGCCAGCCGATCATTTTTGATGTCATCAGCTTGCAGGAGTACATTAAGCTAGGCCAGCGCATTGAAGAATTCGCTGTCGACGCCTGGATCGGCAACGACTGGAAAGAGATATATAAAGGTACCAGCGTCGGTGCAAAGCGTCTTGCAAAGCTGGACGTACCAATAACCTCTCAAAAGGTTCGCCTCCGCATCACCAAATCACCGGTTAGCATTGCGATCAGTGAGTTTGGGGTTTATAAGGATGCTGAGTAAAATGTATATACATACAAAAGCGCCGGTTGAGTTTTCAATCGGCGCTTTTGTATGTATATCAATGTAATTTTCAAATCTGTAGGGCATAATCCTTCGCCAGAATCCCTCCGTCCATTCCCTCAGGGCCTATTTCAAACGTCGTTTGCCTAGATTTGTCAGGCTTATACTCTTGCAAAAATAACATATCGTTACTGCTTCGCTAACCGCTCCAACCGCGCGTACATTTCCAGCATCGCGCCCTGGTCAATCAGCGTTTTTACCGGCTTGCGGCCTAGCAGCCCTTTTTCGTCACGTTCGTCTTTCCAGATGCGCTCGGCGTCGGAGACGAAGATCCTGAAATCGCCGGCTTGCGGGTCCACTTTGTACAGTTCCTCGAAACCTCGCAGTAACACGACGTTGAACCAATAATTATCGGGCAGCCTGTTGTTCTTGTAAAAATGCTTTTTCGAACCTTCCGCCAATGCTTTCGCCTCGTCGAGATATTCTTTTTTGCCTGTGATATTGTGCAGTAGCACAGCCGATTGCAGCATTGTGCCTGTATTGTAACTGTATTTCGCCGAATCAATTTTCAATGACGGAATTTTAATGGCATCATAATAGGTTCCGTCGTTCGCACGGAGGTTCTTCTTGGTCCAATCGTAAAGGCTAATGGCAGTTTTAAGGTATTCTGGCTCTTTTTTGACTTGATAAAGTCCCAGCGCAACAAGTACGCCAGGTCCGTTGGAACAGGTGTTTTTGGTATTCTTTTCATCTTCTTTCCAATATAATCCTCCACCCGAAAGGTCGTCGTAGCCAGTCATCATAAAACGGTAAATTTCCTCCGCTACAGTCAGGTAATCTTTCTCGCCGGTGCGGTTATAGGCGTCCAGGCACGCGATCGCAATCCACTGGTTGTCGTCATAGAACCGCGAGTCCTTATGCTCACTGGTTACGTACGCCTGATAACCCGGAGCGGGGGCGGCGGTGTTGTAATATTGCCGAATGGCACCAAGCACAGGTTTCATATATTGTTTGCCCGGACTTACTGACTCCGACTCCGTGGCGGCCTGCAGCAATGCGCACAGCGGCCAAAGAAACGAATGCGGCTTTTCATTTTTCCCGTTAGTTTCGATAAACAGGCCGGTCGACGACTCGTAAAATACCCCTTCGATATTGAGGAGAATCTGGCCACGTCGCGATTTGTAGTCGGGTGTAGTCTGGGATACGGCGACATTCAGACCGGTGATACCGAGCAAAATCAGCGCCGTGGTGAACATTCTTTTCATAAAACAGTTTCGATTTTTTTGAATAGAAGCATGCCCGTCGAGGTTCTCTACTTGAAAGATCCTCTTCAAATCGCCGCTCGCCAAATTACAAATAATGGCATTCTGGTAGAATAGAGTAATAAAATTTGGTTATTCCAATAATATCCGATAGAGTATTTTATATCCAAATCGCATTACCTATTTTTGATTATCCCCCATTAACCTGACCAGCCTTTTTGACTGCATTTGGCAAACATACCGACGATGCCGTGCTTTGGAATGCGTTCCGTGGTGGGGACGAGCACGCATACACGGAACTGGCCCGGCGCTACTACCGGATGCTCTTCCAATATGGCCAAAGGTTTACCCCAAATATCCAGTTGGTTGAAGACGTGATCCAGGATTTGCTGGTACACCTCTGGCTGCATCGGGCGACGATCAATGATACGCCTTCGGTAAAATTTTATCTGATCAAGGCGTTCCGGCACCGGATGCTGAAAACGATTAAGCCATTCTCCGAAGAAACTCAGCTGACAGAGCACTGTGATGGTTTAGTGCATGACTTTTCCAGTGAAGAAAGCTGGATCAGCCGGGAAAATGACCTGGTGCTGAAAAGAAATGTCCAAACTGCACTAGGTCAACTATCGAAACGTCAGCAGGAGGTCATTTATCTCCGCTTTTTCCAAAATCTGATGCCGGAAGAGATCGCCGGGCTACTCGCGATCAATGCGCAATCGGTAAGCAATATTATCCAGCGGGCACTCTCCAATCTGCGCGGGTTATGGCAAACACCACCTTCTATTTCTGTCATATTCTGCTCATTAATCCAAATCTTCTCTTAATTTTTTGCCAAAACAAAAAATTTTCATTCACAACTGAGTATCCAGGCAAAACAATTGGATAATGTATAAAAAACACATTCATCCGCATGCCGCTCGACCCACACGATCATTTGCTGCAATCGCTCCTCGCAAGCCCTGCTTTCAGAAGCTGGGCAGAGGGCAAGCGCCCCGGCGACGATGCGATCTGGGAAAAATGGGCTGCGGAGCATGATGACGGCGCAGCGATCGTCCGCGAAGCAATAGCCATTGCAAGCGCAATGCCTATCGGTGACGAGCATTTGACGGACGATTACATTCATCATAAAGTCAACGAAGCCCTGCAAGCTGCCCGGCGACAGGAGCAGCAACAGGAAAATCGCAAGCGGGATTCGTTCTTCCCTGTGTTCATTTCGGGTTGGAATGTGGCGGCCAGCTTGCTCATCGTTGCAGGCCTTTGCTTCGCTATTTTTCGCATTTATCAAAATAACAAGCGCGTGTCGCTTGTGTCAACGACCGAAACCCTGGCAACCAATACTTTGAGGGAGGTCACCAATACGGAACGCTCGTTCAAATACGTCCAGCTTCCCGATGGCAGTTCGGTGGTTCTGCATCGCAACAGCACGTTGAAATATCCGCAGACATTTACCGGTAAGAAGCGGGAAGTTTACCTTACCGGCGAAGCATTCTTTGAAGTTACCAAAGACCGCGACCAGCCCTTCTTTGTGTATGCCGGTGAACTGATCACCAAAGTGCACGGTACTAGTTTCAGTATCAAGGCGATAGCTAACGAAGCGGAGATCACCGTCGCCGTTAAAACCGGAAAAGTGTCTGTTTCCAGTGAAAACGCCTCCCCAACCCTCCTTCTTACCTGCAACCAGCAGGCTACCTTCGAGCGCGCGCATGCGAAACTCGTACGTTCGGCGCTCAAAAGTCCTGTCCTGCTGAACATTCCGATTGAAAACCAGGAATTTACCTATTCGGAAACACCTGCCGCGGATGTTTTCGAAGCACTTGGCAAGGCCTATGGCGTTACCGTCGCATTCGACCGCCACAGCCTGGCGCATTGCAGCATTACAGCCACGCTTGGCGACGAACCGCTCGAAAACAAGCTGAAATGGCTCTGTACCATTCTGGAAGCAAAATACACCATTAACCAAGACAGCATTACCATTACCGGAAATCCCTGTAATTGATCATTCACCCTAAACCAAAACTATTTGCATAAAAACAACAAAAGGTGAACGATGCTACCAACATCATTCACCCGATTTGAAATCCCCTCTTTCTGTGCTGGCGCTAAGAAGCTCCCCCGACTGCAAGTCAAAAGGGACACGGGAATTATTTTGCCGATTTTTTTAAACCTACAAAACAGTCAAAAGTATGAAAAAAACCTTTTACTGGCAGAATCACCTGCTCAAAATTATGAGAATCAGCCTCATACAATTGTTCATCATCATCCAGTTCTCCGGGCTCACATTTGCGTTCGATGGCTTCGGGCAGGAAGTGCTCAGCCGCCGCCTGACGATCAATATCCGCGAGCAGAAGATCGGCGCGGCACTGGAACAGATCGGCAAAATGTCGGGCGTGCATTTCATGTACAGCCCTGAACTGATCCGCTCGCAACGCAGGGTCACTTTCAGCGCCAAAGAGGAAAAGCTGGAAGCGATCCTCGATAACTTTCTGACGCCCTTGCAGGTTTCCTATGAAGTGTCGGGCAAGCAAATATTGTTGAAAAGAGCCTCTGCAAAACCGGCCACTAACCTCCCGGAAGGTACAGGAACGTCTATCAAAACCATCCAGTCTATTGACTTTCAAATCAAAGGAAAAGTAAAAGACCCTACTGGCGGCTCAATTCCCGGCGCGACGATCGTGCTGAAAGGCAGCTCATCAATAGGTACCACCACCGACGCCGATGGTGGATTCTCATTAAATATACCTGACGGCAGCACTACATTGGTCGTTTCAACCATCGGGTTCCTGACCCAGGAAGTGGACATTGCCAACAAAACCATGGTGGAAGTGACGCTTCAATCCGACATTAAGTCACTGACAGAAGTGGTGGTAACGGGTTATTCATCCCAATCCAAACGCGACATTACCGGTGCAGTTTCCACCGTTGACGCTACCGAACTGACCAAAGTGGCTGCTCCCAACGTGGCGCAGCAGTTGCAGGGACGCGTAGCCGGGGTAACCGTAACGTCCAATAACACGCCTGGCGGTGAAGCCACAGTCCGCATACGTGGTTTTGGTACGATCAACAACAACGACCCGCTTTACATTATCGACGGCGTGCCTACAAAAGGCGGTTTAAACAGCATTAACCCAAACAACATCGAGTCGATGCAAGTATTGAAGGATGCTTCTTCGGCATCCATTTACGGTTCACGCGCTGCGAATGGGGTGATTATCATTACCACCAAAAAAGGAAAAGTAGGTGCTCCAAAATTTACATTCAACTCCCGCGCCGGTTTCCAGACCGGCAAGGTTGATTTGGATCTGATCAAAGACCCGCAGCAATTCGGCGATCTGCTTTGGACGCAGCGCAAAAATGCTGGGGTATTGACCAACGGCAACCCTTCGCATCAGCAATATGGCAACGGTCCTACCGCTGTTGTGCCCGACTATATCCTCGCAGGATCGAGCTATGGACTTTTTGAAGGTGATCCGAAGACAAACCCGTCACTTTACAACTACAACCGCGCCGGTTTTTACCAGATCGTCAAAGCGAACAAAGAAGGTACCGACTGGCACAAGGAAATCCTTCGTCCAGCTGCCATTCAGGAATATAACATCGGCGCGAACGGGGGTACCGAAAATGGCCGCTACGCCATTGCGCTGAACTACTTCAAACAGGACGGTGTGCTGATCCATACCTCTTTTAACCGCTACTCGATCCGCTCGAATACCGAATTTTCTTTCAAAAAACGCATTCGTTTAGGCGAAAACCTGGAATTGAGCTACACCGAAAACAAAGGTTATTACAATGCCAACGGTACAGCCAGCTCGACCAACAACCAGGATGGCAACCCGATCGGTAACGGATACCGCATTCCGTCGATCATTCCGGTGTACGACATCATGGGCAACTTTGCGGCGACGCGGGCGGCGGGCCTCGGCCCTGCTACCAACCCGGTTGCACAGCTGTGGCGGTCGCGAAACAACCAGACCAACACGCTTCGCGCATTTGGTAATGCGTATCTGGAAGTAGACATTCTAAAAGACCTGACCGCGAAATCGAGCATCGGTATCGACTTCACCAATGCCAACCGCGTAGGTTACACCTTGCTCGACCTCGAAGAAGCTGAAATCGAAGCGGCCAACGCGATGACCAACGGCAATGCCTACGACATCAACTGGACATGGTCGAATACATTAAACTATACCAGAAACTTCGGTACGGCTCACAAACTAAGTGTACTTGCCGGTACGGAGGCGATCAAAGGCATGGGCCGCGATTTTTCTGCAACGCGTACGACATTCTTCTCGGAAAATCCGCTTTACATGTACCTGAATTCAGGAACTGCGGGAATCGCCAACACCGGCGTGGGTTATGAATGGGCGTTGTTTTCAATTTTTGGAAAAATCAACTATGCATTAAAAGACCGCTACCTGCTCGAAGCTACGGTGCGCCGCGACGGCTCTTCGCGCTTTGGTCAGAACAACCGCTACGGTACATTTCCGGCATTGAGCGCGGGCTGGCGTTTGTCGGAAGAAAGTTTCATGAAGAGCATTCCGTGGATGGACGACCTGAAATTGCGTGTCGGCTGGGGACAAACCGGTAATCAGGAAATTGGAAACTATAATGGTTTCAGCACTTACCGTTCAAGCCTGAGCCAGTCGTCGTACGCCATCGACGGATCGAACAATGCGGTACAGCCAGGCTTCGACACCGAGGCATTTGGTAACCAGAACGCGAAATGGGAAACCACAACCCAGACCAACGTGGGTATCGACGCTACTTTCCTGAAAGGCATGTTTGGCCTGAACCTCGATTTGTACAACCGTACCACTGCCGACATGCTTTACCAGGTGGCATTGCCCGCAACTCAGGGTGTTGCCACGATTCCGTTTGTGAATGTAGGTGAAATGAACAACAAGGGTATCGACCTCGGCATCGATTTCAATAACAAAGCATTGAACGGCGATCTTACCTACTCGGTCGGTGTCAATGTTTCTACCTACAAAAACGAAGTGAACAAGCTCAACAACAGCTCGACCGCCGTGCTCCTCGGCCCTGCGATCCGCAGCTACACCTGGACGCGTTCGGTAGCCGGTATGCCGCTTTATTCGTTCTATGGCTTGCAAATCGATGGTATTTACCAAAATCAGGGCGAAGTGGATGCCGGACCGAAATATCCGGGTTATGCAGCTGTGGGTAAATACAAATACCACGATACCGACGGCGACGGCACCATTACCGACAACGACCGCAAGTTCCTCGGCAACCCGCACCCCGATTTCACCTATGGTATCAATCTGAATGTAGGTTACAAAAACTTTGACCTGTCGGCATTCTTCCAGGGTGTGAAAGGCAATCAGATCATCAATATGGTGAAACGCTGGGTGGATTTCAACAACCAGGCCGGTAACCGCAGCCTTCGTATGCTGAACGACTCATGGACACCGGAAAATCCTGACGCCGTACTCCCTATCCTCGACGCCAACGACAGCCGCAGCCAGCAGCCATCGAGCTATTTCATTGAAGACGGTTCGTATTTCCGCATGAAAAACCTGACGCTCGGCTATACATTGCCTTCCACCTTGCTTTCGAGAATCGGCTTCGAGAGCGCACGGGTGTACGTACAGGCACAAAACCTCTTCACGATCACCAAATACAGCGGTATCGATCCTGAGGTGACGTCGGTAGGTTCAACACCGGGAAGCACTGTTTTGGGTGTGGATCAGGGCAATTATCCCAATTCGAAAATGTATCAGATCGGTATCAATTTCGGATTCTGATCCAGGATTTAAAGTCAATTTTTCAAATAGATATTATCAATCAGTATGAAAAAGAAAGTATTTGCATTAACCGCATTGGTCAGCCTCGGAATGCTGACATCCTGCGGCGACAGTTTTTTGGAAACCACTCCCCTGGGGGTGGCTAACGAAACCCTGCTGACCAACAAAACCGGCGTGGACGCTGTGCTTATCGGCGCATACAGCTTGCTCGATGGCGTTGGTGCAGGGCCGGTGAATACCTCGTCGGTCAGCAACTGGATTTACGGTTCCGTCGCATCCGACGACGCCTACAAGGGTTCGGACGTAGGCGACCAGGCGCAGATCACAACCATCGAGCGCTACATCCCTCAGGCTGATATCGGTGCATACAACGACAAATGGGTAGCCGTTTACGACGGCGTTTCACGGTCCAACAACGTGATCAACCTCATCGGCAAAACCACCGACATGACCGACGCCGAAAAAGCGCAGGCATTGGGCGAAGCGCGGTTCCTGCGCGCATGGTACCATTTCGAGGCCAAAAAGCTCTGGAATATGGTCCCCTACGTGGATGAAAAGGTGACCGACTTTATCAACCTGCCCAATAGCAAGGACATCTGTCCGGAGATCGAAGGTGACATCCAGTTTGCGATCGACAACATTTCGGCTACTAAATCACAGGTAGGTCGCGCGAGTAAATGGACTGCGAAGGCATTTCTGGCGAAAGTACATATGTATCAGCAAGACTACAAGGCCGCAAAACCTCTGCTCGACGACGTGATCAATAACGGTCCGTTCGCGCTCGTAAACAGCTTCCACGACAACTTCCGCATTACGACAGAAAACAATTCGGAATCGATTTTTGAAGTACAAATGTCGGTAGCCGATGGAGGTGCGGGTCAAAATGGTAGCTGGGGCGATAACTACAACTTCCCTTATGGCTCTGCGCCAGGAGGTTGCTGCGGTTTTTATCAGCCAACTCAAAACCTGGTGAATGCATTCAAAACCGACGAAAACGGACTGCCTTTGCTCGATACATTCAATGATGTGGATGTGAAAAATGATGAAGGCCTGTCGTCGGCAGATGCATTTACTCCTTACGATGGCACTCTCGATCCCCGTCTCGACTGGACCGTTGGACGCCGCGGCCTCCCATTCCTGAACTGGGGCACTCACCCTGGCAAAAACTGGATCCGCGACCAGGCATTCGGCGGGCCGTATACTTTCAAGAAGTTCTTCGCATACAGCGGTGAAAATGCCGGTGCCGAATCACCCCGCGCCAATGCGAACAACTACCGCGCTATCCGCTTTGCCGACATCCTCCTGATGCGCGCCGAGGTAGCTGTAGAAGAAAGCGATCTCGCAACCGCATTGAAACTCGTGAACCAGGTGCGTACCCGCGCCGCCAACGTAGTAGTACTCGACGCTGCCGGGAAACCTGCCGCCAACTATCTTGTGAAGACCTACCCTGCATTCTCAAACCAGGAATATGCAAGAAAAGCAGTACGCTTTGAGCGTCGTTTGGAACTGGCTATGGAAGGTCACCGTCATTTCGACCTCGTACGCTGGGGTAATGCCGATGTGGTGCTAAACGCCTACCTCGCCAAAGAAAGCAAGAAACGTACTTACCTGTCGGGAGCTACTTTTGTGAAGGGTAAAAGCGAATACTTTCCAATTCCGCAAGCGCAGATAGATATCATGGGCGCTGCTGTTTTGAAACAAAATCCATAAAAGTGACAAATTTTTAATATTATTATCCAAAAGTATCGCTAAAAATGGAAGGGAAAGAAGATCCCACCACAGTGGTGCCTGAAAGTATTGAGGGAAGTGCTAAGCTAGCGACCCGAAGGTTTTCATAATTATATTCTGTAGTTAATAAAGTGCGTCTTTTCTGGGGACGCACTTTTTGTTTTAATAATGATACTTAGACTGAGCAATGATGATGCAGCCATCGGCAACCTTGTAAACAAGCCGATGCTCATCGGTAATCCTCCGAGACCAGTAACCGGAGTAATTCGAGCGTAGCAATTCCGGCTTTCCTTTTCCTTCTAACGGAGTCCGCAAACATTCATCCAAATGACCCTACCCACACCGCCGCGACGAACCTCTTATAATCAACTCCGTACTCAAAACCCGCTTCTCGTTCAACAATATCTCTTCCGCATCAACGAGTTGTAATATCCACTCCGCTGTCGTGCGGCCGATGTGCAAGGTTGGTTGACGGACGGTAGTGAGGCCGGGACCGATATAGGCCGATTCCGCATTGTCGCTGAAACCGACGACACCGAGTTCATCGGGAATAGATATGCCCTTTTCCTGAGCCATTAGCATGATTTCGATAGCCGACGAATCGTTGACTGCGAAAATAGCGTCGGGGCGATGGGTCAGTTCAAGCAGATACTGTCCGTAAATGCGCGCCTTTTGCTGCGTGAGCATTCCCTGGATGATCATATGGTCCTCGATCGGCTTGCCATATTTTTCCATCGCCGCCCGGTAACCGCGTAAACGCTCCTGGCTCACTTGCAAAGTCAATGGCCCGCCCAGGTGCGCAATGCGTTCGTAACCATTCAAGATCAGATGCTCCACTGCCTGAAATGAGGCCTCGAAGTCGTTCACGACCACTTTCGGCACGTCGATCTGGTCGCAAACGCGGTTGAACTGGATGAGCGGAATGCCGCGCTTGGCGAAAAGGCTCAGGTGATCAAAATTATTGGTTTCCTGCGTGAGGGAAATAAGCAGACCGTCGATGCGATTGGCGAGCATGGCTTTCGTATTCGAAATCTCTACTTGGTATGACTCATTGCTCTGCATGATCGTCAGGTTGTAACCCGCCTCCGTCAGCACCTCGTGCGCGCCGATAATCACATTAGGAAAAAACTGGTTCTGAAATTCCGGAACGATCATTCCAATAGTGTTCGTCTTACTTTTAACCAGGCTATATGCCAGTTGGTTGGGCTGATAATCGAGCTGCGCTGCTTTATCGAGGACGGCCTGGCGTGTTTCCGGACTGATGTCGGCGTGCCCATGCAATGCCCGCGAGACGGTTGAGTTGGAAACGCCCAACGATTTGGCAATATCGATGATGGTGGTCTGGTGCCGCTTCCGCTTTACAAGCGACTGGATAGAATCATCCTTTTCCGAATGCGTAAAATAGTAATTACACCATTTGCACAGGTATCTCTGCTTAGCTCTCACATAACCTGCTTTCATGATGCCATCTACCTGCCCACACTTCACACATTGAATCATAGCACTTGTACTTTTTGAATATTCCCGTCACAAACGACTCTTCTTTCCTCTTCCTCAAACCGTGATCACAAAAATATAGAAATTTCCAATTAATCATCCGCAAAATCATATATCGGCAACGTCTCCGCAAACGTTACCGATACTTTTAGTTCAATTTCCGGAAATTTCTGGCTTAAAACTGTATTGCCGCCGATTCTCCCTGCCGCTATATTTAGGTAAAATCCGCATTTCGGATCGACTGACTGCCTAAACAACCAGTATCCCAAACCGCAAACTTTAAGCAGAAAAATTGCACTATTTTAATTTTACCCTTTTTGATCAAACCCTAATATTTACCTACATGAAGCAAAAAATACGTGACTTGTTCCTGCTCGGCTTCTTATGCCTGGGCATTACGCAGTCACTGTTCGCACAAAGCGTAACAGTGAAAGGCAAGGTGACCGACGATAAAGGCGAAATGATCCCCGGCGTAAGCGTGACCGTGCAGGGCACACAACAGGGAACACTTACCGACGCTGAGGGAGCTTATTCCATTCAGGCTGCCGGCAATGCTACGCTCGTGTTCTCATTTCTGGGCTATCTGAAAGAAGAGGTGGCCATCGCCAATCGCTCGACGATCGACGTTACTTTAAGAACAGATTCGAAAGCGTTGGAAGAGGTTGTGGTGGTGGGTTACGGCACCCAGCGTAAGATTGAAACAACCGGCTCTATCGCCTCCTTGAAAGCCGCCGACCTGGTACAAACACCCGTTGCGAACGTAGCCCAGGGGCTTCAATCACGGATTGCCGGCGTGCAGATCAACCAGAATACCGGCTCACCAGGCGGTAACGTAAGTGTTCGCATCAGGGGTACCAACTCGATCAATGGCTCTTCCGAACCGCTTTACGTAGTGGACGGAATTCAGATATCCAATGGCGGTGGCATCAACGACGTGAGCCCATTGTCCACCATTAACCCCAATGATATCGAGTCGGTGGAGGTATTGAAAGATGCTTCCGCATCAGCCATTTACGGTGCACGAGCTGCCAATGGCGTAATCCTGATCACCACCAAACGCGGTAAAACCGGCAATACCCGCGTGACTTATGATGGCTATTACGGTACGCAAAAAGTCAATAAAACACTGGACGTACTGAATGCCACAGAGTTTGCACAGGTTGAAAATGAAGTTTTCAAAAACAACTATTACCCCGATCCGGCGTCGCTGGGAGAGGGTGTGAACTGGCAAAAGGTGATCTTCCGCAAAGCACCGATCCAGAACCATCAGTTGTCCATTAATGGTGGCAATGAAAAAACACAATTGGCACTGTCACTCAACTATTTCGACCAGGATGGAACCCTGCGCGGCTCTGCTTTTACGCGCTATTCCTTTCGCCTCAACCTCGATCATCAGATCAGCAAAAACATCAAGGTGGGAACCAGCATTCTTGGCAGCTATTCGACTGCCGACGGTATCCAAACGGGCAGCACCGACATTGGTAATGCAGGTGTCGTGACCGCCACAGTACTTGGTGCGGCCATCGGTGCCCCTCCTACCCTGCAACCCTATCGCCCCGATGGCTCAATCTTTCCGTTTGGCGAGCAGGCGGGCGGCCAGTACCGCGAGGTGGTGAACCCGCTCAACTTTATTGAAACTCTAAACAAACGGTCTATCAAACGTACGCTCGCCAATGTTTACGGAGATTTCAAATTGCTGAAAGGTCTTACCTATCGCGCCTCTTTCAACATCGACCAGAAAGGCGAGCTGTACGATTACTATTCGCCCCGCTCGATTGTCAACAAAAGCGATCTGACCGACAACTCAGGTAATGCGACCAAAGCGAACTCCAATTATCTGGCATTGCTGCATGAGAGTATCCTTACTTATGCTACCAATTTTGGTAAAAACCACTCCTTCAAAGCAACGGCAGTCTTTGGAACACAGGGTGAGCAATACAACGACAATGTGCTGAATGCGACGGGTTTTTCCAACGACGCCACAAAGAATGAGGCTGTACAATTCGCATTGACCCGCACTGTCAACAGTTTCCGGAGCAGCCAAAGATTAGACTCATACATGGGCCGGGTTAACTATGGGTATAAGGATAAATTCTTCCTCGACCTGACAGCGCGTGTGGACGGATCGAGCAAGTTCGGAGCCAACCACAAATACGGTGCATTTCCTGCCGTGTCGGCTGCCTACCGCCTCATCGAGGAGCCTTTCATGAAAGACATTAACTGGATTTCCGATCTGAAACTGCGTGGGAGCTACGGGATCACCGGTAATGCCGGCGGAATTGACCCCTATCAGTCCCTGTCGACAGTTGCTGCCAATGGAAATAATTATATGTTCAATCACCTGTATGTGACAGGTATTGATCCGACACGCATTGCGAACCCGGATCTACGCTGGGAACGTTCGCAGCAGACCAACTTCGGGATCGACCTCAGCTTACTCAATAATCGCATCAGCTTCATTGCCGATGTATATCACAAAAAGACCAATGACCTGCTTTATGTTAAAACCCTGCCACTCAGCTCGGGTTACGGCAGTCTTACCGGCAATTACGCCGGGCTTCAAAACAAAGGCCTCGAACTGGCTGTGAATGCACGCATTCTCGATGGCGCGTTGAAATGGGACGTCTCAGCTAATACAACCATTAACCGCAACAAAGTGCTTGGCCTTGACGGCGGTGTGACCCAGGAACGTTTTATCACCACTTATACCATCCTGAAAGTAGGCGAGCCGTTAGGTGTATTTAAAACCTACGTTTTCGACGGCATTAACCAGACCGGCGAAGCCATCCTGCCAGGGTACGACGGACGCGTCGGCGGTCACAAAGTGAAAGATGTTAATGGAGACGGCCAGATCACTTCTGCCGATCAGGTCATTACCGGAAATCCTAATCCCAAATTCATTTACGGCTTCTCTACCAACCTGTCTTACAAAGGTTTTGACCTGGCTGCATTCCTATCCGGCTCGCAGGGAAATGACATTTACAATGCCAGCCGACTTTCGTTTGAAAACCCGCTCGGACAGCGCAACCTGCTCGCAGGCGTCGTGGACCGCTGGTCGCCTACCAACCCCAGCAACCAATATGTAAGTGCATTCCAGGGCGGCCGCTTGCCGATCACCGACTATGTTGTCGAAGACGGATCGTATCTGCGATGCAAGAACGTCACGCTCGGCTACACGCTGCCGCGTTTCAAAGGCGTGCAAGGCATCCGTCTGTATGTGAGCGCGAACAACCTCTTCACGATCACCAATTATAGCGGCTTTGACCCGGAGGTGAACACCTATGCAGGTTCCAACACGGCAATCGGTATTGACAACTTCGTTTACCCGCAAGCAAAATCATTCCTGGGCGGAATCCAGGTTACATTCTAACTATTCCTGATCCTCTTGCCGAAATAGGGCTAAAAAATGATATGAAAAAGCTATTGAAAATATCCAAATACCTGGGCATGGCCGGCACGGCGCTGATCGCGGCTTCCTGCCAGCTCGACGAAACGATCTATTCGTCTATTTACACCGAAGAGTTTTTCAAAACTGCCGCAGACGCCGAAAAAGCGCTGGTATCTACATATGGTGCTTTGGGCAGTCTTGGAGGGGGGCCGGCATTAACACTGGTAGCTGATTTCAGTGACGACCAAACTTACCCTCGCGGGGTGGTGGGCCGTAACACACTGACGCAGTTCACCTACGATCCCAATTACACGACACAGAAAAGTAACTCCCGGCTCAACGAATCGCCTCAGCAGATCTGGCAATCCTGCTATGCCGGTATCGAAAAAGCCAACTGGGTGATCGCCAAAGTGCCGGGCGCCAACATGGATGAAACCCGCAGGAAGCAGATCCTCGGCGAGGCCTACTTCCTGCGTGCGTTCTATCATTGGTTTTTAAGCAAAAATTTTGGCGATGTTCCGGTTAAAATTTCACCAAGCTATACCGAGCTTGAAGCGGTAACCCCGAAAAGCCCCAAAGCAGATGTTTACAAACAGATCTACGCCGATCTTGATCAGGCTTTAAGTGCCGGACTGGTGTCCTACCCCAATGTCGAAAAAGGCCGCGTGGCAAAGGAAGTGGTGAATGCATTGTATGCCAAAGCTGCACTGTACAACGAAGACTGGGCCAAAGCACTTGAACAGGCTAAGATCGTGATTAATTCAGGTAAATACTCGCTCTTGCCGGATGTGCGGAATGTGTACAAATATGACCAGGAAGATGCAGCCCGACTGGAAAATATGTGGGCATATGAAGCTGACCCGGTGTCGCCAGGCCTTGGCCACCAGCTTACCGGCCTCTGTGGCCCTCCGGGAAGTGCCGGTCCCGAATATGCGCGCACTTCTTACGGTTCTATGTTCGCATACCAGGCATTCTTCGATTCGTTCGATCCTTCCGACAAACGTCGTTTGCTGCTGGATACAACCTACATCGACAAAAGCGGCAAGGTAGTTCCTCAAAAAAGCATTACGCCCATTACGACCAAAGGTGTGCTAATCAAAAAATACCAGGACCCGGTTTCAACGGTGAGCTTGATCCCGAACATACCGATTTTCCGTCTGCCCGATGTGTACCTGATCGCTGCCGAAGCGGAAGCACGCTTGAATGGCGCTACTGCTGCCGCTTATGATTTTGTCAATCCCATCCGGAAGCGCGCCGGGTTGACCGATCTGAAAACCGGCCTGACCAAAGATGCATTCATTGAGGCGGTTTTGCAGGAACGTGCCTGGGAATTCTTCGCCGAAGGCGACCGCTGGTATGACCTCACCCGCACCGGAAAATTCCTGACGGTGATCCCGAAGGCGGTCAATGATGTGTACCCTACACGGAATGTAACAGCCAAAAACAAGTATTTCCCGATCCCGCTGGACGAGATCAATGCGAATGCGAAGTTGGAACAGAATCCTGATTGGAAATAGGCATTCACGTTTGATCGATCAGCTGTGTTACTCCATGTATTAATCTTCCTGACAATGCTCAACACCGCTCCTTCTGCCGCCAAGCCGAAGGAGCGGATCAGGGAATTTACGGTCACCGAAAACGACACGTTGACCTACACCCTGAAATTGGCCCTCGACGAAAAAGGACAGCCACAGTATTTTTTCAGGAACATCTTCACGCCGGTTTGCTACACCAATGAATGCAAACCGGTGTATATTAACTTCTACTGGGATTTGCTGGGCAATTACGAACGTTACGACCTCCCCGAAGGCAAAGTCCTCACGAAGGTAGATCACGACGAATTCAAAGAGGCTGATTACCAGAAGTTGCAGGATATTCTCGCGCAGCCCAATTCTATTTTCGCAGACCTCAAAATGGAAGACCTGATCACCAAAGGCACCGACAAGCTCGCCGACTCCGTAGATGCGAAGGCCGGTGCCACTCTGAAAACGATCAAAAACCAGGTCATTGATGGCGCGGTTTACACTTGTTACACGCTATGGCAGATCGCCTATGGCAAGGCAGTGCCGGAAATGCGGAAGATCATTGAAACATATTCGAATGAAGCGCTGCTGCACCGGTTTATGGGAAGTAAAAACCACCATTACCAATACTGGGCGATGGCGAAAGTGATGGACAAGGAAGGCCGGGTCAAAAAGCCATTTGAAACAGATTTGCAAGCTATCATGGCCGGAAAAAACCTTTTCATCGCCAAATATGCCCTGCAACAGGTAGGTGATGATTTTTTCAAAACCGAAGAACGGCAGAAACGGCTTTGGGATGCCTATCAGCAAACAGGTTACAGCATGCAAATAGCGATCCTGAAAAAACTGAACAATATCCCCCTCTCAAAACCCCTGGCCACAAACCTGCAAGCCAGCCTGGCCAATGCCAATGAAGAACAAACTCTATTAATCCAAAACATCCTACAAAAACAATGAACAACTCCCATATCCCCGGATTAAAACCCGGGGCAATAAGATTTTTCTACCCCGGACTAAAGACCCGGGCAATAAGATTCCCTGCCACAGGTCTTCAGCCCTGGGCACCGAAGGCCAAAAAATCCCCTTGCCCCGGGTTTCAACCCCGGGATACTGGAAAATTGTTGGGGATTTTCTTATTTGTGTTTTTGATGTTTCCGGTTTTCGGACAAAATCATGTTTTTGTCGAAACAGAGTCTTTTGAGGACAAAGGCGGCTGGGTGATCGACCAGCAGTCGTTTGTGGTCATGAACTCCTCCTATCTGATGGCGCACGGCATGGGACGGCCGGTAAAAGATGCTACTACCACCGTCAAATTCCCTAAAATCGGCAAATATCACCTTTGGGTGCGTACCAAAGACTGGGCGCCGTTTCCGAAAGGGCCGGGTAAGTTCAATGTGCTTTTGGATGGAAAGCCTGTCGGGCAAACATTCGGTGAGAGCGGCTCGGACGCCTGGAAATGGTACGACGGCGGTGTCATCGACATTAAAAATTCAGACGCCAAACTCGCTTTGAAAGACCTCACCGGCTTCAATGGCCGCTGCGATGCATTGCTTTTTACCGACGACCTCAAATTCACCCCGCCCAACGACCTGGAAGCATTGACCGCATTCCGTCGGAAATTGCTAAACCTCACCGAAAAGCCTCAGGATGCAGGTCGCTACGACCTTGTGGTGGTAGGCGGCGGTGTGGCTGGCACGTGCGCGGCCATTTCAGCGGCGCGGATGGGCCTTACCGTGGCGCTGATCCAGGACCGGCCGGTGCTAGGCGGCAACAACAGCTCCGAAGTACGTGTGCATTTGATGGGTGATGTGGATAAAAACCATTATCCTAAACTGGGCCGGATCGTGCGGGAAATGGATAACGGCGACCCGGGCAATGGCAACCCCGACGCCAAAGAATATGGCGATGCCCGCAAGATCTCCATCGTGAAAGCAGAAAAAAACATTTCCCTGTTCCTCAACACCCACGTTTTTAAAGTTGAAAAAGAGAATGACATCATCACCGCAGTAGTAGGTCGCGACATTGCCACCAACCAGGAACGGCGCTTTTCGGGCTCGTTCTTTTCCGATTGCACCGGCGACGGTACCGTTGGCTTCCTGGCAGGTGCCGAATTTAAAATGGGACGTGAAAGCAAGGCCGAAACGGGCGAGTCGCTGGCGGCGGAAAAAGCTGATGATTTTACATTGGGTACTTCCAACCTGTGGGCTTCCGCTGACCGTGACACTGTTTCGTCATTCCCCGAAACGCCGTGGGCCATGCAGTTTTCGGATGAATACCACATCGACGAACCCAAATCTGACTGGCAATGGGAAACCGGCTTTGGCAATTTCAACACCATTACCGAGGCCGAAAAGATCCGCGACCATAACCTCCGGGCCATTTACGGAAACTGGTCTTACCTGAAAAAGAACAAACCTGCCAAATACGGCAAAAAAGAACTGGCCTGGGTAGCCTACATCGGCGGCAAGCGCGAGTCACGCAGGATTATCGGCGATTATGTTTTGAACCAGATGGACATTCAGGAAGGCAAATTTTACCCTGATGGCTCGGTTACCGCTACCTGGACCATCGACCTGCATTTCCCGGATGCCAAAAACAGCCAGTACTTCGAAGGACAGGAGTTTTTCGCGGGAACCAAGCATATTAAAGTAGCTCCCTACACGATCCCGTACCGATGCCTTTATTCCAAAAACATCCAGAACCTGTTCATGGCCGGCCGGAATATCAGTACTACGCACGTTGCGTTTGGAAGCACACGGGTAATGCGCACATGTGGGATGATGGGCGAAGTTGTTGGTTTCGCGTCCTATCTGGCTACGAAGTACAAAACCTCGCCGCGCGGAGTTTACAAAGATCATTTGCCTGAACTGACAGGCATTTTAAAAGGCGAAACGCTGGCCCCTCAACCCTAATTTATTTTGAATAATAAAATGATAAGCATTGCCGGAGTAATATCCTTCCTCTTCCCGATGACGCTGCCGTTGGTCTCGCTGCCGTTGGTCTCAATGGCAGCGTCGGGAGCAGATGCGCCCATGATCGCCATTGACGGCGAGGCGCAGGGCACTACTTATCATCTCCGCTATTTCGACCCGCAAAACCGCAACTTCAAGCATTCCATCGACTCCCTTCTCACCGATTTTGATAAATGCCTGTCGCTGTACCGGCCCGATTCGGAGCTATCTGCATTTAACAGCCATTCAACGCACTTATTCCGGTCGCCGTGGTTTTATGAGGTTTTGCGCAAATCAAAAGAAATTCATGAAGCGACCCATGGTGCATTTGACCCTACTATTATGCCGTTGGCGGAAGCTTATGGTTTCGGGGCTAAAACCCATGTTGATCCCGAGCAAGTAGATGTGGATTCCTTACTGCAATGGGTCGGGTTCAGGCAAATTCAGTTTGACAAGAAGCAGGTAACCGGCCGGCCGGGTGTAAAGCTGGATTTCAACGGCATTGCACAAGGGTACTCGGTGGATTTGGTTGGTTCATTTCTGAAAGCCAAAAACATCAATCGCTTTATGGTCGAGATTGGTGGGGAAGTATTTTGTTCGGGCAAGAAGAACGACGGTGTATTCTGGGTTACCGGCATTGAAAACCCGCTAAAACCGGGCACATTGGCTAGCAGAGTAAAGCTGACCGACCGCGCCATGACCACGGCGGGCAACTATCGCAACCACATTACCCGAAACGGCATTACCTATAACCACATCATCGACCCGCGTACCGGATCCATGGAACAGACGCCGCTGCTGAGTGTCACGGTGTTTGCCAAAGACGCGATCACTGCCGACGGCTACGACACGGCATTCTTCGTAATGGGCCTCGAAACGACCAAAACCTTTTTGAAAAACCGGAAAGATATCGACGTATACATGCTTTACACCAATGAGGAAGGCGAACTAACCTCTTTTATGACAGACGGTATCAAAGACCTAATCCAGGAAAAATGAAGCGAATAACCCTGTTACTATCTATTTTACTCAGCGTTCAGGCGACGTTTGTTTTTGCCCAGCGAACCTCCGTGAAAGCATTGACCAACAATGCGATCCGCGTGCAATGGCGCGAAACCGACGGCGCATTTAAAATCGAGGAGGTTTCGGTAAAGAAAAATGGGGAATGGGCAATGGCAATGGCGCCGTCCGGAGAGTACACATTACTGTATTCCGAAACCAAACCTTCGACCGAAGCGGCCGAAACCTTCGAAAAAATCACCGGTGGCAAGTTCCCCGAAGATGCCTATCATTACCAGCAAACACAGTGGAAGGAAAGCACCACGGGTGTCGCATTGAACACGGCCGGACAGGCATTCCACTTTTTTCCGCAAACCGGCGCGGCAAAAGATAACGGACTGGAATTCAAATCCGAAACCGATGTCGCAACCGTTACCGCGCACTGGCAGTTTGATCCGCGTTTTCCGAATGACATAATGGTAACGCTGACTTTGAATGCCAAGAAAAAGGGCTTTTTCTCGCTCGCCACGCCCACTTTGGCCACATTGCCAATGGAACAAATGAGTTGGGTGTCGGTGCCGGGGTACTTTCAGGGGAATTTTGTACAAAAGAACTTTGCGCTGGCCTATGCCTATGGGCATGGCATTCCCGATCGCCCGGTGGTATACCGCGAGCGTTGCGCGTCCACATTGAGCCCGCTTGTGAGTAGCAAGGATGGCATTACATTATCGGTCATTCCCGAGCCGGGCCTGGCCCGGGATCCTTGGGTGAAAGACCAGATCGCGCAGATCGACTGGCACCTCGGGCTTTCGCATAGGAACAGAAAGGCGCAACTTTCGCCTACCATATATTACCCGGTTTTAGGAGAAGAAAAGTCGGAAATGAACGCGGGGGAATCGATTTCCTACACTTTCCGGTACAGCCTCATCGCAGGCGACTGGTTTCAGGCCACCAAGCATGCTGCCATCGACATTTACAAATTCCGCGAAACGCTGGCCCTCCGCCAGAGCAAACAGGCATTGACCGACCGTATCGAGAAAATGCACCATTACCTTATAGATCCGAAGACTTCCCTATGGAATATCGAAGAGTTCAAAGGCAAACAGATCGGCGCGCAGTCTTACCTCGGCGGGGTAGTTGGATCTGATAAGGACGCGATGAAAAACTCTGATTATGGCGCGATGTGGATGCTGGCAAATGCTACCAAAGATCCCGAACTAATACAAAAAGTGCTTCCGCCGGCCGAAAACTTCAAGCTTGTACAGCAGCAAACCGACGCCGGTTTCTTCAAAGGCGCCGTGGAAGGCCAGTATTATTTGGCCAAAAAGAAAAAGTTTGTAGAAGAATGGGGTGAGGTCGTCGAACCCATTGCATTGACCTATTATGTAATGCTCGACGTGGGCAACATGCTGCTTTTCGAACCGGACAATGCGGAACTGAAAGAAAGGCTGATCCTTGGTGCCGAAAGATTGCTAAGCTGGCAGCGTGAAGATGGCAGCTTTGCCGTGGCCTATGACCGCAAGACCGAGCAGGAGACTTTTAAAGATATTCAGGATGTAAGACCTACTTTTTATGGCCTCATTGTCGCTTACCGCATTTTAAAAGATGAAAAATACCTGAAAGCGGCCGAAAAAGGGGCAGAATGGTTTATGCAAAACGCCGTGCAGACCGGTGCTTTTTTGGGCGTCTGCGGAGACGCGCGTTATGCTCCCGATTTCGCGACCGGCCAATCGGCACAGGCATTGCTGGATTTGTTTGATTTAACCCAAAACAAAAAATACCAGGACGCTGCCGTTACCTGCGCGAAAATCTACACCTCATCCATTTATACACATCCTATTGCAGACCATAAGCCCAAAACCGTAAATGGCATCAACCGGGAAGATTGGGAAATCAGCCAAACTGGCCTCAGCTTCGAGCATGGTGGCATTTTCGGTTCGGCTACGCGGCACGGGCCAATTCAGTTAGCAAGCCATGCGGGTTTGTTCATCCGCATATACCAGTTCACCGGCGAGCAGCTTTTCGCCGATATGGCACGGGCTTCAGCCATTGGTCGCGATGCATTCGTGGACAGCAAAACCAGCGTGGCTTCCTACTACTGGAACGCCATGAACCGCGGAGCCGGCCCTTATCCGCATCACGCCTGGTGGCAGATCGGCTGGATTACGGATTACCTGCTCTCCGAAGCCGCATTACGCTCGAACGGCAAGGTTACGTTCCCGCGCGGTTTTGTGACACCCAAAGTCGGCCCGCACCAGACTTACGGCTTCGCACCGGGAGACGTTTTCGGCGATAAGGCTAATCTGGTCATCAAAGAAGGTTTTGCCGTGGCGGACAGTCCGTCCGTTGACCCCATCATTTCAAAATCAACCACTAGAAATACCTATTACATAACACTCCTGAACAACAGCGCGCAACCGACGGCCTTTAATCTGAAAATTGACAACAGCAAAGTGGCCGAAGGCAATGCGACAGCAACCATGAAATGGGCCGAGACGAATCAGAAAGCAGCGATTTCGAACATTAAACTCCCCGCATTCGGCACCCGCACCCTTCAAATCAACTATTGACCGAACCTCATGAATAATACCACCGATACCATTGTCATTCTCGTATTCTCCGCATTCGTGATGGGCATTGGGATGCTTTTTGCCCGGACTGGGCGCAATTTGAAATCCTTTTTTGCCGGGGGAGAAGCGGTTCCCTGGTTTATCGGCGGATTGTCGCTTTTTATGAGCTTCTTCTCAGCCGGTACTTTTGTAGCCTGGGGTTCCATCGCCTACAAACACGGCTGGGTCGCGATTACCATTCAATGGACGATGTGCATTGGCGCGCTGGTCACCGCTCTTTATCTGGCTCCGCGATGGAAACGAACGGGCGCATTAACCGCCGCCGAGTTCATCCGCGAACGGCTCGGGCTACCTGTTCAGAAGACATATATCTTCATTTTTACGCTGGTTTCTGTGTTTATCAAAGGCTCGGTGTTGTATCCCGTGGCGAAACTGGTAAGTGCTTCGCTGGACTTGCCGCTGGTGCCTTGTACCATCGGTTTGGGACTTTTTATGATCGCCTACACAGCTGTCGGCGGGCTTTGGGCTGTGATGGTGACGGACATTTTGCAGTTTGTGGTGCTCTCCGCGGCCGTTTTCATTTTGCTGCCCCTTTCGTTCAATAAGGTAGGCGGCTGGGAAGGTTTTACCAGCAAAATACCGGATGACTTTTTCAACCTGCTCAACGGCGAGTACACCCTCGGCTTCGTGGCAGCATTTGTGATTTACCACATTTGCTACATCGGCGGCAACTGGACCATGGTGCAACGCTACACAAGCGTCGACAGCGAAAAGTCAGCAAAAAAAGTGGCATTTCTCTTCGCGGGTCTCTACCTCATCAGCCCCGTGATCTGGATGTTTCCGCCGATGATTTATAAGGCGATTAACCCGGCATTGACTGGTCTGGATACCGAAAATGCTTACCTCATGATATGCAAACTGGTGTTGCCTCCGGGCCTGCTCGGGCTCATGCTCACGGGCATGTACTTCTCCACCTCGGCCAGCGCCAACACGGCTTTGAATGTGGTTTCGGCGGTTTTCACCAATGACATTTATAAAGGAATGGTTAACCCGGGCGCCTCCGACCGGCAGCTCATCCGCGTCGCGCGGGGTTCGTCCTGGTTTTTTGGGCTCGGTATGATCGGCATTGCATTGCTCGTTCCGGCCGCGGGCGGTATAGTGGAAGTAGTACTCAGCATTTCGGCCATCTCAGGCGGGCCATTGCTCGCGCCGCCGCTTTGGGCATTGTTTTCCAAAAGACTCAACGGGCGCACCACGCTTTGGGTCACGTGCATTGGCTTGTGCGTCAACTTGTTTTTCAAAACGCTGGCGCCGTCGCTGCTGGATTTCAAACTGTCGCGCGGAATGGAAACGATCGTGGGAGTCGGGCTGCCGCTGCTGCTATTGCTTGCTTACGAGCTGTGGGCAAGATCAAAGAACCTGATTGCCAGTGAATACACCATTTACATGCTCTCGAAAGACCAGCGCAGGCAGGTTGCCGAGGAAGCGGATGCCGAAGAAGCATTATTAGTGCAAAAGCAAAACCGTTTTGGATTGCAGGTGATCACCGGCGCGCTGCTTTTTACGGCAGTAATGCTCTACATCCTGAGCCTCCTGACCACCGATGGCACATGGATCACCGCGGCCATCGCGACAGTGGTACTGTTTTCCGCGCTGATACCGTTCCTGGCGGCAAGGAAGGTGTCGCTTGAACCAATTACACAGTCAACATTTGAAGAAACTCGTCCACTTTAATGACAGATAACCTGGGAAAATCTATGTCCTTGAGCATATTAAAATGGCGGCCTTCGGAAACTAAATGGTCAACATTCGCAACGATGGCGCAGTCTGCAAAGACTTGCGACGCATATGCTCGGACTTCCAGGACTCGATGGTTTGTTCATTCCAGCCATTCGCATCCCACAAATGATCTATTTCCGCATCGATTTTCGCGGCGAAATAATCGGCAGGCATTTTCCGGATATCTCTTAATTGATCATCAGAAACATTGTGGGCATATAGTTTCAGCAACTCGCTTTGGAGATTGCTCAGACGGGTCGGAGTGGTGTGCGAAGTGGCCATAACTCAAAATGCTTTTTACAAATTAAACCCGAACAAAACAAACCTCAACCGAACGACATCCACATAATGAAACGCTTAACCCTTTTAATCTCTCTCCTAGCATTATCCCTCTCCTCCTCGGGACTGGTGGCCCAGCCAAGTGTGGCCCAGCCAGATGTGGCCCAGCCAGGTGTGGCCCAGCCAGGTGTGGCCCAGTACCATCTCCGGCAACCCAACGCGATTCCGCTCCATGGCGAATGGTGGTTCCTGCTTGATCCCGCCGGGCTGGGCATTGCCAACCAATGGTACCGCGAGGGAGTTGCCCAGGAAAACCGTCAGGATAAGGTGACGGTGCCACATTGCTTCTCCACCGACCCGCGCTATGAATTTTATACGGGCACAGCCTGGTACCGCAAAACATTTGCGTGGAAACGCACTACCGGTAAGCGGGTGATCCTGCATTTCGATGCCGCTTTTTATAAAACGAATGTATGGCTGAACGGACAAAATGTGGGTGAGCATGAGGGCGGATACACGCCGTTCAGCTTCGATGTGACGGACAAACTCAAAGATGGGGACAACCTGCTCGTCGTGGCGGTGAACAATGATACGTGGAAAACGAATACCATTCCGGGCATTAAGGACAGTGGAAATGTGAATGATGGTTTTGTGGGCTGGGTGAACTATGGCGGCATTATCCGGCCTGTGTACCTGACGATCGAAACGGAGGTTTATACAGAAAATGTCAAGATCGAAACGGTCCCTGATCTAACAAAAGGCTCGGCTGTGGTGAAAGCCAAAGTCCGGATTCGCAACGCATCATCCAATCCAGCTTCGCCGAAACTTGATCTGACGATTTTGCAGGACAAAAAACCATTGACATTGCGCTGGAAGACAAAAGCCGAAAGCATTCCGGCCGGGCAAACAGCATTGATTGAAGCCGAGGCAGCGTTGACGGCGGCGCAGGTAAAGCTTTGGGACCTGGATCAGCCAAATCTATATGAGTTGAAAACTGTCGTCGGAGCGGATACGCTTGCTTCGAATTTCGGGATCAGGGAAATTAAAGTAAGCGGCGCGCAACTTCTTTTGAATGGAAAACCGGTGAAAGTGGGTGGCGGCAACAGGGTAATCGATTATCCCGGCCTTGGCACCGTGGAGCCGGATTGGCTGGTCGAAAAAGACTTCCGTCTGATGAAAGAAGCGGGCATGGAGTTTCAGCGCCTCACGCATTACACGCCATCTGAGTACTACTATGACCTTGCCGACCGCTACGGAATGCTGATCATCACCGAAGCCGGCAACTGGCAGCTCACGCCAAAGCAAATGGATAATGACTCCATGCGGGTCAAATTCCGCGCACAGTTCCGTGAAATGGTCGAGCGCGACTGGAACCACCCGAGCGTGATTGCGTACAGTGTCGGGAATGAATACGCTTCCACTGTGCCCGGCGGCCAGCGCTGGACGAAAGATATGATCGCCTACGCACGTGAGCTTGATCCCACACGCCTGTACACGTTCGCGAGTATGTTGTTGAATTCCCTACCCGCAAAACCAGAGGACGAAGCCAGCCAGTATGTGGATTTTGTTTCAACCAATACTTACGGCGGCCATGCCAAGTCGCTTGACCACATCCATAAGCTCTATCCCGACAAGCCCGTGTTCATCAGCGAATGGGGCACGCGTTCCGACGGCAAGGGCGGCGAGGCTGGGCAGGCGCAGCATTTAAGTGATGTGATGGTTGAAATCCGCAAGCGGCCTTTTGTAGTAGGAGCTTCATGGTGGACTTATAACGACTACCGCAGCAAGCTGTTTGGTACCAATGTAAATGGTTTTCGTCCGTGGGGCATTGTCGGGCCCGATCGCTCGCCGAGACTGGCTTATCCGGTTCACCAAAGGGAATTTTCACCGGTACTAATTGAAAAAGCCCGCTTCACTACCGGCGACCAGGGTATGCATCAACTCGTTCTCAAAATCACGTCACGCGGCGATTTCCCGGCACGGACGCTTAAAGGCTACATGCTGAAAGCGGGTGAAAACAGCTTTGCTTTACCGGATCTCAACCCGGGAGAAAGCAAGGATGTCACAATTCCTGTGCGTGGATTTGACAAACAAATACACATTACAATCTCAAAACCAACCGGTTTTATCACTACCCAAACCGACATTGAACTGAAATAACATGGCTGCGCGAAGCTGCCAAACGATGACATATAAAGACCTGACAAGATGATAATCGGAGAATCGACACACAAAAGACAACCCAAAACCATTGCGCTTGAAGCAGACCTGGTAATTGTAGGAGGCGGATTGACGGGTACTTGCGGAGCGATAACCGCCGCAAGGGCCGGATTGAAAGTGACACTGGTACAAGACCGGCCAGTGCTAGGCGGCAACTGTTCAAGCGAGGTACGGCTATGGATACTGGGGGCAACCTCGCATATGGGCAATAACAACCGCTGGGCACGGGAAGGCGGCGTCATCGATGAGATTATGCTCGAAAATGCCTTCCGTAACCCGGATGGGAACCCGTTGATATTCGATACCGTGTTGCTAGAAAAAGTGACGCAGGAGAAAAACATTACGCTGCTGTTGAATACAGCGGTCTTCGATCTCGATAAGGCACAACATGGAGAGAAGATCGAAGCGGTGCATGCATTTTGCAGTCAGAATAGTACGAAATACATACTAACGGCACCCCTTTTCTGCGATTCATCGGGGGATGGCATCGTCGGATTTCTGGCGGGTGCTGCATTCAGGATGGGCGCGGAGTCGGCAGAGGAATTTGGGGAAAAATTCGCGCCCGACCAGGCTTATGGCGAACTGCTGGGACATTCGATGTATTTCTATTCCAAAGATATAGGCCGGCCGGTGAAGTACGTTCCGCCTGCATTCGCTATGCAGAATATTACTGATATTCCGCGTTATAAAACCTTCAATCCCAAAGACTTTGGCTGCCGCTTGTGGTGGCTGGAATATGGCGGGCGGCTGGATACCGTGCATGACACCGAGCAGATCAAATGGGAGCTTTGGAAGGTCATTTACGGGGCGTGGAACTACATTAAAAATTCCGGTGAATTTCCTGAATCTGAAAATTTGACGCTCGAATGGGTCGGTACTATTCCCGGCAAGCGCGAAAGCCGTCGGTTCGAAGGCGATTATTTGCTGAAACAGCAGGATGTCGTCGAACAAAAAACATTTCACGACACTGTCGCATTTGGAGGTTGGAGCCTCGACCTCCACCCTGCCGACGGCGTTTACTCCGACCAGGCGGGTTGCAACCAATGGCATAGCAAGGGCGTGTACAGTATTCCTTACCGCTGTTATTACAGTAAAAATATCGAAAACCTCTTCATCGCAGGCCGCATCATCAGCGCAACACATGTCGCATTTGCCTCCACACGCGTAATGGCTACGAGCGCGACGGGCGGACAGGCGGTGGCTATCGCCGCGGCGGTAGCTAAAAGACACAACTGCTCGCCGCGGGAAGTAGGTGAAAAGCACTTGGAAGAACTGCAACTCGAATTGTGGCGATCGGGACAATATCTTCCTCAAACATCCATCTCCGATCCGGAGAACCTGATTAACAGCGCCAAAATCAGCGCATCTTCCACATTGGAATTAAAAGGGTTAACAGGTTCGGATCAATGGAGAACCATCGAGCATTCCGTAGCGCAGATGTTGCCTGTCAAAACTTCAATGCCTGCGGTAAATGTTTGGGTGGAAGCATTACAGGACACTGAGCTCGTTACTGAACTACGCAAAAGCAGCAAACCCTTTAACCACACGCCTGACGTAACGCTGGAAACCAAAAACTACCAACTGACCAAAGGTAAACATGAATTGGTTTTGCACTGGGGCAGTTATTTTTCAGAAGAATGCTACGCGTTCGTCTGCTTCCTGAAAAATGAGCATGTCAAAATTCAATACAGCGAACAGCGCGTCACCGGATTGGTAACTGTATTCAATGCCACTAACCCGGCTGTTTCCAACTATGGAAAGCAGGAACCGACCGAAGACCTCGGTGTTGACACTTTCGAGTTCTGGTGCCCGCAACGGCGCCCGGCCGGTTTGAACCTTGCATTCACATTGAGCGAACCTATTCTACTTTTCGGAACAGAAAGCCTTCGAAACGGCCTGCACCGCCCTGTTTCCGGCCCGAATGCATGGGTCGCCGACATCGCCGACAGAAATCCGGAACTGAATATCCAATGGAATGAGAATCAGCAGATTTCAAAAATAAACTTCGTTTTCGACACCGATTTCGACCATCCGATGGAGAATGTAATTTACGTCCATCCTGAGACGGTGATGCCGTTTTGCGTGCAGGAAGTGGAAGTGCTGGATGATGCTGACCATGTAATTGGGACAATATCTGACAACCACCTGACCAAAAGAACACTCGTGCTCGACCGCCCGGTGAATACCCATTCGCTGAAAATCAGGCTGAAAAACAGCCACGTGCATGTGCCGGTATCTCTCATGGAAGTCCGTGTATATTAGCACGGCCTTCGTTTTTATTCTTTGAAAACTAATAAATTGATCTTAAATTTGCCGTCCTGAAATAGCAAACTTCCGTTTGCTATTTTCTTGAAAGTTTACTCTATAATTATAGTATACTACATAGACTTTGAAGGAAGCGGCGGATTTGACACCCTCAACTGAAAACGACGAAAAAAGCTGGGAATCGCTACAAGTTGCTTATATCGCAAGTGGTGATCCTCAGGAAGATCGACGTTTGGCTGCGCTTGCGCGTGAGCAGGGAAAGGCAGTTTTTCTGCGCGATCTGCCGGAAGAATCGGACGAAATCTTCCAGTCTGCGGCGGCTCCGGCTGAAAATACAAAAACCGTTGCTTCCGTTTCCAGAAATAATACAAAAATTCCCCTTACCTGGGAAACCATCCAGCAGAAGCTCTGGGCGGCTACGATCCGCAAGCGTAGCGGCACGGAGATTGCCGTTAACATCTTCTCGGCGATCGCCTTGATGATCGTCGGGCATTTACTGTTTACCTTTTTCACCGCCGACCGGCTCACGCTCCTCTGGAATGAGCTGGAACTGAACGAGAGTTTCTTTTATTACATTCTCGGCGGTTTTGTAGCGCAGATGATCGACGGCGCATTGGGCATGGCTTATGGCGTAACCGCCTCCACTTTCCTGCTCACTTTGGGCGTTCCGCCGTCGGCAGTGAGCGCCAGCGTGCACACTTCGGAGATTTTCACAAGCGGGGTTTCGGGCTATATGCATTTGAAATTCGGCAATGTGAACAGCAAGCTTTTCAAAAAGATCCTGTTTCCCGGCGTGCTCGGGGCGATCACGGGTGCCTATTTGCTGTCAACGCTTGAACAATACATTTACATCATTAAGCCACTGGTGGCAATTTATACGCTGATCCTGGGAATCCTTATCATCCAGAAAGCGTTAAAGAAACGAGTTGAAAAGAGGCCGATCAAGAAGATTGGCTGGCTGGCGATGGCAGGCGGAACGCTGGATTCCATCGGTGGAGGCGGCTGGGGCCCAATTGTCACGTCGACATTGATCGCACGGGGCAGGCATCCCAAGTACACCATCGGTTCCGTGAACCTGGCAGAGTTCTTCGTTTCGCTGGCAAGCTCGGTTACATTCATCAGCATTATCGGATTTTCACATTGGCAAGTGGTGCTTGGCCTTATCCTCGGTGGTATGGTCTCCGCGCCCATCGCCGCCACACTATCCCGTCGCTTACCGATCAAGACCATGATGATCATGGTTGGAACGATCGTCATCATCGTAAGCCTCAGGATTATCTATATGGTTTTAAGCAGCTTATAACATCGGAGCGATCCGGGAATCATCAATTATACATTTAAGGCTAACCAACGACAGCCGCAGTTTCCACATCATGAAAAAACAAACCAAAGCAATACGCACGCAGACCGGTAAAACCAAATACCGTGAGCATTCCACTCCCCTGTTCCTCACCAGCAGCTTCACGTTCGAAAGCGCCGAACAGGGAAAAGCACTTTTCGAGGAAACCGAAGCAGGAAACATTTACAGCCGCTTTTCCAACCCGAGTGTGCAGGAATTTGTGGACAAGGTTTGTATCCTGGAAGATATGGAAGACGGTGTCGCCACGGCAACCGGTATGGCTGCGGTGTTCGCGAGTATGGCTGCCTTGCTGAAAACAGGTGACCACATTCTGGCTTGTCGCGCATTGTTTGGCTCTGCCCATCAGGTAATTACACAGATTTTGAGCAAATGGGGCATTACCCACACTTACCTGGATGCAGACGCCAGCGAAGCCGATTGGGAAGCCGCCGTGCAGCCAAACACCCGCATGATTTACCTCGAAACGCCTTCGAACCCTGGTTTGGACCTGGTAGACCTTGCGATGATCGGCCGGATTGCCAAGAAACACAATATCATTTTCAATGTAGATAACTGCTTTGCTTCACCTGCATTGCAAACTCCGGCCGATTTCGGCGCCGACCTCGTATTGCATTCCGCAACGAAGTTCATGGACGGTCAGGGCCGCGTTTTGGGTGGTGTGGTTGTAGGTAAAAAAGAATATATCAAGGAGTTACGCTTTTTCTGCCGTCAGACGGGGCCATCCATGTCGCCATTCAACGCCTGGGTTTTGAGTAAAAGCCTGGAAACGCTGAGCCTGAGAATGGAAAAGCATTCGTCCAACGCACTCGCTTTGGCAACGGCGCTGGACAAGCACCCGGACGTCAAATCGGTAAAATACCCGTTCCTCGAATCACATCCGCAATACCATCTTGCTAAGCAGCAAATGAAAGCCGGCGGCGCGGTGGTAACGATTGAACTGGAAGGTGGCTTCGAACGCGTAGCTGCATTCATGGACGCATTGGAGATCGCGTCGCTGTCGTCCAACCTCGGCGATACCCGCACGATCGTCACCAACCCGAACACGACAACCCACGCCAAATTAAAGCCGGAAGAAAAGGCCGCATTAGGCATTACCGAAGGTTTGATCCGTATTTCAGTAGGTTTGGAAGACGTAGAAGACCTCATCGAGGATTTCACCCAGGCCGTGGAAGTGTCGGTGAAAAGTGATATATTGGAGTAGTTATCCACTTAAACACAACTATATACATGCACACTGTAACAATTGAAATACCGGACGAATTGAGCAAGGAGGAAATTTCACTTTCCATTGCCAAGCATCTTTATGAGAAAGACCTTGTGTCCGCTGAGCAGGCTGCGAAATTGGCTGGTGTTGAGGGAAAAGAATTTATTGAAAATGAATTAGCTAAAGATAGGGCCGAGGCTTGGTCCAGGTTTAGAAACAGGACGGCGGAGGATGCATTGCAGGAGCAGATCAAGAGACAGGGTTATACCGGTTTGAACAAAGAAGAAATGGATCGACTGAGGGACGAACTGGATATACAAGAACCACTTGAACTACTGCTCTCGCAATTAACGAAATGACATATGTACTTGATACAAACGTCATTTTAACCTATTTCAGAAAACATTCCTCCTGGTATATGATGGAGGAAACTTTCGGCATTTTTGAACCGGGAACGCGAGTGATGGTTCCGGCGATCATAATAGGTGAATTGCGATCTCTTGCCATTCAGAATGGTTGGGGCGAGCGAAAAATTGCTAAGCTGGAAGAATTGGTCAAACGATTTATTCCATTTTTTGACCTGACAGAGGACATCGTCAATCGCTACGCCGAAATCGACGCATTTAGTCAGGGAAGGTTACCGGGCAGGAGGCTGGATTGTTCGGCGAGGAATATGGGGAAGAATGATTTGTGGATTGCGGCAGTAGCGAGTACGTTGAATGCGACGCTGATTACTACTGACGGTGATTTTGATCATCTGAACAACCGGTTTCTCAACGTCGCCCGATTTGAATTGAAATAATTTACACCATGAACGAAACATTAGCATCTTTAAACGCTGCCATTGAGGGCAAAAGCGAAATTGAATCGCTGGCGATATTGGCGGATCTTTTTCCCGGTGAAGTCGTCTTTTCAACCAGTCTGGGATATGAAGACCAGGCGATTACCGACCTCATTTTAAAGAATAACATTCCAATCAGCATCTTTACGCTCGATACAGGGCGGCTTTTCGCGGAGACATATATGACTTTGCAAAAGACCAACAACCGTTACGATACCAAAATAAAGGTGTTTTACCCGCAGACCGAGGCTGTAGAAAATATGGTGAGCACCAAAGGCCCCCTCAGTTTCTATGACTCTATCGAAAACAGAAAGGAATGCTGCTTCATCCGCAAGGTGGAACCGTTGAACCGTGCGTTGAAAGGGGCAAAAATCTGGGTAACCGGTATCCGGGCAGAACAGTCGGGAAATCGTCATGATATGCCGAGGCTGGAATGGGACGAAGCGCATCAGCTCTTCAAGTTCCATCCGATCCTGGACTGGACGTTTGAGCAGGTAAAACATTACATAAAATCAAACGGTATTCCCTATAACCCATTGCACGACAAAGGTTTCGTCAGCATCGGCTGTGCGCCGTGTACCCGTGCCATCCAGGAAGGCGAGGATTTCCGCGCCGGCCGCTGGTGGTGGGAGGATGAGTCGAAGAAAGAATGTGGGTTGCATGCGCGATGAGCCATGGTCGATGGCCTGCCGTCAATTTGCAAGATGACCATAGACCATGAATGCATAACCCGCTATTAACATTTAAATCAATAACCAATAATATGTCAATTTCAGTGAACGAGGCCTCCGACATCCAACGGGAGATTAGTGAACGCAGCGCTCCGGATTACCTGGATCAGCTGGAAGCAGAGGCCATTTACATTATGCGTGAAGTAGCCGGCCAGTTTGAGCGCCCTGCCCTGTTGTTTTCAGGAGGTAAGGATTCGATCACATTGGTTCATTTGGCGAAAAAGGCATTTGCACCCGGTAAAATCCCCTTCCCGCTCGTGCATGTCGATACCGGCCACAACTTTATCGAAGCGATCGAATACCGTGACGAGCTGGCAGAGCAAATCAATGCCAAACTGATCGTTCGCTATGTGGAGGATACGATTAAGGCAAAAGGTTTGAAAGAACAAACCGGTAAGAATGCAAGCCGCAACTGGCTACAGACTTTCACTTTGCTCGATACCATCGAAGAATTTGAATTTGACGCATGTATAGGCGGTGCACGCCGTGACGAGGAAAAAGCTCGTGCAAAGGAGCGTATTTTCTCGTTCCGCGACGAATTTGGTCAATGGGACCCGAAACGTCAGCGCCCTGAGCTTTGGAATTTGTTCAATGGCCGCATTCAGAAAGGCGAAAACGTACGCGTGTTCCCGATCTCGAACTGGACTGAACTGGACGTTTGGGCTTACCTTAAAAGAGAAAATATCACCTTGCCTTCGATCTACTTCGCGCATGAGCGCGAACTGATCCTCCGCGACGGCAAACTGCTGAACAATACGCCGGTGATCGAATCCGACCCGGAAGATCAGATCGTTACCCGCCAGGTGCGTTTCCGTACCGTAGGCGACATGACCTGTACCGCAGCAGTGGAATCCAGTGCTATCACCCTGGATGAAGTAATCGCCGAAATCACCGTCTCACGCATCAGCGAACGCGGTGAAACCCGCATCGACGACCAGCAAACCGAGGCAGCGATGGAAGATAGGAAGAAGGGGGGCTATTTTTAAGGAGTTAAAAGTTCATGGGTTTATGAGTCCAGTTTAAGCAACTCATAAACTTAACTCATAAACTCTCAACTCATAGACTTTAAACTATTACCAGTGGATTTACTAAGATTTATAACAGCAGGCTCCGTAGATGATGGCAAAAGCACATTGATCGGGCGATTGCTTTACGATACAAAAAATATCCTGGCCGATCAGATGGAAGCCATCGAACGCGCCAGCAAAACCCGCAACGCCGGGGAAATTGACCTCGCATTGCTGACGGACGGTCTCCGTTCGGAGCGTGAGCAGGGCATTACCATTGATGTGGCTTACAAATATTTCCAGACGCCGAACCGCAAGTTCATCAGCATCGATGCGCCGGGGCACATTCAGTACACCCGTAACATGGTGACCGGTGCTTCCAATGCGGACCTGGCCATTATTTTAGTGGATGCACGCCACGGTGTGGTCGAACAAACCCGCCGCCATTCGCTGATCGCTTCCATGTTGGGCATTCCGCATGTGATCGTGGCAATAAACAAGATGGATTTGGTAGGCAATTCAGAAGATGCCTTTCTTGAAATCGCGAAAAGCTATACAGAACTCGCAGAAAAGCTCGCTATCAAAGACCTGACGATCATCCCGGTGAGCGCTTTGAATGGTGACAATATCGTGGAAAGATCGGAAAGTATGGGCTGGTATACTGGCGAAACATTGCTTTCTGTTCTGGAAACGGTGAATGTATTAAAGGATCAGAACCTGGATGATGGCCGTTTTGCCGTTCAATATGTCATCCGTCCTCAAACCGATGAGTTGCACGATTACCGTGGTTACGCTGGTCGGGTGCAAAGTGGAAGTTTCAAAAAAGGTGATCTGATCAAGGTATTACCTTCTGAAAGAGAGTCTAAAATCGCTAAAATTGAATTTGGCGGAAACGAAATAGCTGAGGCATCTGTTCTTCAATCTGTGACGATATTACTGGAAGACGATATTGATATCAGCCGCGGCGACACGATCGTTTCGATCAATAATTCACCGATCGTCAGCCAGGATATTGAAGCGCTTGTGTGCTGGATGGATGATAAAAAGACATTGAAACCAGGAAATAAATATGTACTGCAACATGGCACGGCACGTTCACGTTGCTCGATCCGCGGCATTGAATATCAAATTGACATCAATTCATACGAAAAGCTGGATGAAGTAGAAAGCCTGAAACTGAACGACGTAGCAAGGATCGTTCTGCGGACAGCCCAGCCTATCGCCTACGACCCCTATCAGCAAAACCGCGCAAACGGCGCAGCGATTTTGATTGACGAGACATCAAATGTGACGGTTGGGGCGTGTATGATTGCGTAACGTTGGGGCATGCCCCTTCCACCGCCCGGCGGCCCGGTGCGCTCAGGGTGACACATTACGCTTAGAGACATTACGCATGTCAGGCTGAGCGCAGTCGAAGCCGAGCTATCGAAGGCGCAAACCCAACGACACCACACTACCGAATAAAAATATACTATCCCGATAGACGATTAGAATATCACCATGAGCGAATTAATCATTTCTAACAAAGTATCCGCCGTTGCGAAGCGCGATATCATTGACCTGCAACAAAAAATCGGTGGTTTCTACTCTGGCGAGACGCCGGAAGAGGCATTCCGTAAATTCCGTCTGACACGCGGTGTGTATGGTCAGCGTCAGCCCGGCGTGCAGATGATTCGTATCAAATTGCCTTACGGCCGTGTTACGGCGAACCAGTTGGTGCGCATAGCCGATACTTCCGACAAGTATGCAACCGGTAACCTGCATGCGACCACGCGCCAGGACATCCAGTTGCACTTTGTAAAGCTGGCAGATTCACCTCAATTGTGGGCTGACCTGGAAGATGCGGGCATCACTTTGAAAGAAGCTTGTGGTAATACCATCCGCAACGTAACGGCATCGTCTGTCGCGGGTATAGATCCCGATGAACCATTCGACGTGACGCCGATCACCCATTCGATTTTCTCCTATTTCCTCCGCAACCCGATCAATCAGGATATGGGCCGGAAGTTTAAGATAGCCGTTTCTTCTTCCGAAAAAGACAGCGCGTTGGCATTCATCCACGACGTGGGACTGATCGCCAAATTGGGCCAGAACGAGGCCGGTGAAACGGTTCGTGGTTTTAAAGTGCTGATCGGTGGCGGACTTGGCGCTCAGCCATTCTCGGCGCAGACTGCATTCGAATTCCTGGAAGAAGAAAAGGTGATCCCGTTCATCGAGGCCATGCTTCGCGTTTTCGACCGCTACGGCGAGCGCGTACGTCGGCACAAGGCGCGTATGAAGTTCCTTTTGAACGACCTCGGCCTGGAAGCAATGATGGAAAAGGTAGAGGAAGAAGGCAAAGCGGTTAAAAACAAGGTATTCCAGGTTCCGGAAGATTTGTTTGGAACGAATGAATACGAGGCCATCAACCACGCGCCACGTCCCTCACTGTCCGAAGCGGAAATACTGAAAATAGCAGCCGAAAGTATCGACACCGACAAGCTGGATATTTTCACCAGATGGCTGAGAACCAATACATTTGAGCAAAAACAAAAAGGCTGGTATGCCGTGCAATTGCGTGTATTGCTGGGTGATATGAGCTCCGACACCGCCCGCAGCCTGGCCGACATTGTACGCCAATATGCTGCCGACGACATTCGCGTGACTGTGAACCAGGGTTATATCCTCCGTTTTGTCAAAGGGGAAGACCTCGTAGCGATTTACCACGAACTTGCGAAACTTGGATTAGTAACGCCCGGCTTCGACAGCACCATGGACATTACCACCTGCCCGGGAACTGATACCTGTAACCTGGCGATTTCCAGCAGTTACGGTATCACGCGCGTGCTTGAAGATGTAATGCGTGATGAATATCCGGAAATGATTTATAATCAAGATATTAAAATCAAGATCAGCGGTTGTATGAACGGTTGCGGCCAGCACAATGCAGCCAACATTGGTTTCCACGGCAGCTCGATCAAGAATGGTAAACTGGTTCTGCCTGCATTGCAAGTATTGCTCGGTGGTGGTTTCTCGGGTGATGGCATTGGTCTCATTGGCGACAAGGTCATTAAGGTTCCTACCAAACGCGGACCGGAAGTGTTGCGCCTGCTGTTCAACGACTATGAAGCCAATGCATTCGACGGCGAATATTATAACCAGTATTACCTGCGCCAGACTAAGAATTATTTCTTCCAGTTACTGAAACCGCTGGCAGACCTGACTACCGTTCAGGACAACGACTACCGCGACTGGGATCACGATGAGTTGTTTAAAACAGAAATCGGGGTCGGAGAATGTGCTTCTGTGCTGGTTGACCTTGTGGCAACTACCATCATCGAAGGCCAGGAGAAGTTGAGCCTTGCGAGAGAATCTTTCCAGTCGGATGTTTGGGCTGATGCTATTTACCATGCTTACAACGTGTTCATCACCGGCGCCAAAGGTTTGCTAATGTCAAAAGACGTGACTACCAACACGCAATACGGCATTATCAACGACTTCGAAACGCATTTCGGACAGGAGTTCAAATATGACGTCCCGGCTGAATTTGCGGTAGAAAACCAAGCTGAGACACCGTTCAAAGCATTGGTATTCAGCATTAATAAATTCGAACCAAGCGAAGAATTTGCCAGCTATTTCATTAACACTGCCGAAAGCTTCCTGAATTTTGTCCGCGAAACCCGCGAGTCCCAATTGATCGAAACCGGAGAGCCTGCACTGCAGGAGCTTTCGTTCGGAAAAGATAGTTAAAAAAACTGCGGTCGGCCGTCAGCGGTCGGTGGTCGAAATTATTTGACCGCCGACCGCCGACCACCGATCGCTTTCTCACCATGAAACTGACACTTATCGGTGCAGGCCCGGGCGATCCCGAACTGATTACCCTCAAAGGGATCAGAGCCCTGCAAAAAGCACGGGTTGTACTATACGATTCCCTTGCCCACCCCTCATTACTGGATTACTGCCCGGAAGACTGCGTCAAAATCCTTGTCGGTAAGCGCTTCGGCAAAACCAGTTGCGGCCAGGACGACATCAATGACCTGATCGTTGAAATGGCACGTCAATATGGCGAGGTAGTACGGCTGAAAGGAGGCGACTCATTTATTTTTGGTCGTGGTTACGAGGAAATTCTTTTTGCTGCCGAACACGGCATTGAATCCGAAGTCATCCCCGGCATTTCAAGTAGCTATGCAGTTCCCGCCTTGGCAGGCATTCCGTTAACCTCACGTGGTGTAAGCGAAAGCTTCTGGGTCATTACTGGTACTACCAAGGAACATGAGCTTTCGAAAGACGTGCGGCTCGCAGCTCAGTCCACCGCAACGGTCGTTATTTTAATGGGGCTTCACAAATTGCAGGAAATCGTTGCCATTTACTCAGACCTGGGCAGAGCCGACGAGCCTATTTCCATCATCCGGAACGGAACACTTGAAGATCAAAAGGTTGTGACGGGGAATATTGGCAATATCGTGCCGCTTTGCCAGATAAGCGAAATGGCATCCCCGGCGATCATTGTGATCGGTCAGGTGGCGGCATTACCGGATCTTTCCCATGAGAAAGTACGTAAAATGATGCAGAAATCACAGTCGGTCACTGGCTTGACAGATTAGAGCAGGCCCAGCAGCCAGTCGATGTTGATGCTGTTGTTGTGGCCTCTGAATTCGAGGAAATAGATCAGCCCAGCCAGAATTACATAACTGATAAACAACCACTTCTTCTTAACCTCATACTGATCGCGATGATGGAAATAATCGTACACCATTGAGGCGGTGAAACCGAAGATCATTAGCGCAAAACATAACATTCCACAATCCTGGCGGTAATGTTTATACGCATGTATCGCAGGCGCGCCGAGCACGAGGTACATCAGCCACATTCCGAAACCAGCGCGGTACAGATAAACGCTTAGTCTGCGATCATTCTTGATATCAAATAATCCTTCCAGCATAGCATTATTCTACTGTTTGAAACAGTGAATATAAGAAAAAAAATTGAACGGATGTGCTACCTTTGCCGACTGGTTCTTGGTTTGCAAAAGAAGTAATCTCAAATGAAAGCGTTTTTTACCCACTTGTCCCTGAATGTCCTTAATGCGATTTCAAGACTATCCTGGGCAAAACTTTACAAGCTCTCCGACATTTTCCGGTTCCTTATTTTCGATATCGGCCAATACAGGAAAAATGTCGTGCTAAGCAACCTCCGCAACAGCTTTCCTGCTTACGACGAGAAGACCATCCGGGCAATTGCAACCCGATTTTATCGCAATTTCACCGATATCATTTTCGAAACGATCAAACTCAAATCAATTTCCAGGGAGGATCTGTTAGCTCGGATCGATCTCGACGTGTCTATTCTGGACTATTATTACGAGAAGAACCAGAACCTGGTCGTAGTGGCAGGCCACCTCGGAAACTGGGAAATGCTGAACCTGTTTGGCTCGGTACGACTGTCACACCAAATGGTTGTGGTGTACCATGAACTTCAAAACGATGCATTTGAAGATTGGTTCAAAAATGTGAGGACGCGGTTCGGGACCGAAATGGTAACGATGAAAGAGGCGATTTCCAAAGCCATGCAACCGCGCGACCGGCCGTTCATATTCATACTCATCAACGACCAGTCGCCCGCACCTGAAAAGGCGTTCTGGACCAAATTTCTTAACCAGGACACCGGTGTATTTCGGGGTGTAGAACTGATCGCACGACGACTCAATTCTCCGGTTTTATATATGGCTGTATTAAAGAATGTGGCAAAAAGAGGATTTTATAAAGCCTATTTCAAACTGATCACCGAAACACCGAAGCAGGCGCCCAACAATAGTATTTTACAAGCCCAGATTGGCTTTCTCGAACAGGACATTATACAGCAACCCGAAAACTGGCTCTGGTCACACAAGCGCTGGAAACACAAAAAGCCGGAAAATCTTCCGCAATCACAGTTAATTCAGGAACTTCAAAGTGAATAAACCGGTCAAATTCCTTATTCTGCGCTTTTCTTCCATTGGCGACATCGTGCTTACGACGCCCGTGATACGCTGCCTGAAAAAGCAAATGCCGGAGGCCGAAATTCACTATTTTACTAAAAGTAAATTCGGATTCCTGCTGCAGGAGAATCCCTATATAGATAAGGTATGGCTGCTTGAAAAGAGTAATGCTAGTCAACTTCTTTCACTTCTTAAAAAGGAAAAGTTCGATTACATCATCGACCTGCACCGAAACATCCGCACGCTGCGTATCAAATGGGCGCTTGGCGTTCCTGCATTCAGCTTCGAAAAACTGAATGTGCAAAAGTGGCTCATGACGCAATTTAAAATTAATTACCTGCCCAATTTGCACATCGTAGACCGCTGTTTGGATACACTCAAAACCTTCCATATCCAAAATGACGGCGAAGGGCTGGACTATTTTATTCCTTATAAAGACCAGGTAGAGCTCGAATGGCTACCCGAAACGCATCGGAAAAGCTACGTCGCCTATGCCATCGGCGGGCAGCACTTTACCAAAAAAATGCCGGTGCCACGGATGATCGAACTTTGCCGGAAGATCAACCATCCGATCATCTTGCTTGGCGGGCCGGAAGATTCCAAAGCCGGTGAGGCCATTCGCAACGCATTGAGCGATGAGCAAATTTTGAATGCTTGCGGGAAATACAATTTCAACCAGTCGGCCTCGCTGATCCAAAAAGCATTGATCGTGTTCTCTCACGACACCGGATTGATGCATGTCGCGGCTGCATTTCGTAAAAAAGTCTATTCCATTTGGGGCAATACCATTCCTGAATTTGGTATGTATCCTTATGAAACTGCATTTGAAATACTGGAAACCAAAGGCCTCGATTGCCGCCCATGCTCCAAGATCGGTCACAAGGAATGCCCGAAAAAGCATTTCAAATGCATGAACGATATTTCGTTCGATTTCCCGATCCCAGAACTCCCGCAGCAAAATTAGTGTTGCATTCCCGACCATTATTCATCCACACAAACATCCCAAATGGCAAAAAAAGTAAACATTGGTCTGGTGCAGATGAGCTGCACTTCGGACGTTGATGCTAACTTTCAGAAGGCAACCGAAAAAATCCGCGAAGCCGCGCACCAAGGCGCGAATATCATTTGTCTGCAAGAGCTTTTTAAATCGCTGTATTTCTGCGATGTCGAGGATCACGGCAATTTCAGCCTCGCTGAGGCTATTCCTGGCCCATCTACCGATGCGCTGGGTGCATTAGCGAACGAGTTGGGCGTGGTAATCATCGCCTCTTTGTTCGAGAAACGCGCGCCCGGGTTGTACCACAATACCACCGCCGTGCTCGATGCCGATGGCACTTACCTGGGCAAGTACCGAAAAATGCATATTCCCGATGATCCGGGTTATTACGAGAAGTTCTACTTCACTCCGGGCGACGCTTCGCCGGGCGACGCTTCCGTAGGCGAGCAGGATACCGACGGCTACCGGATCTTCAATACCAAATTTGCCAAGATCGGCGTCTTGATCTGCTGGGACCAGTGGTATCCGGAAGCTGCCCGCATTACCAGCCTCATGGGTGCAGAAATCCTTTTCTATCCTACCGCCATCGGTTGGGATACCAATGAGCAAGATCCGATCATTAACGACGAGCAATATGGCGCGTGGCAAACCGTGCAGCGTGGACATGCTGTGGCAAATGGCGTGTATGTAGTGTCTGTCAACCGCGTGGGCCGTGAAGCCGACCAGCAGTTCTGGGGAGGATCGTTCATCGCAAACCCACAAGGCAGGCTACTTTACCTGGCTCCGCATGACGAGGAAGTGACACATGTAGAAGAGCTGGATCTTGCGAAACTTGATCATTACCGCACTACCTGGCCATTCTTGCGCGACCGCCGAGTTGATTCTTACCGGCCTATTTTAAAGCGGTTTATCGATCAATCTTAATTTAAAAATATAACTATTTCAATATAATAAAAAAGAGCACCCTGACGACAGGGTGCTCTTTTTTATTATATCTGATCTGCAAGCGTGCAAACGGACGCAAACTGTCTTAGTAACCTAATGTTACAATTTCACTAGGATCTACAATTGGTAAATACCTATATTTTAGCCAATTACACCAGTAAAGTGCAAGTATCAATCTATAAAACCGATGGGTAGCTCCAAAAATCAGATTAGTAAAATTATTTATAAAATTATTACAATAATATCAGGCCTCCTTCCCAGACAACCAATTTATATTGCAAAAAACTTCAATTTTTAAATTTTATCTCTTGCATTATTTGACATTGTCAGTATATTTGAAAAGTCATTAAACGAATGACAGAACTTCTAAACCGAGGATATATTCCAGCCGCACATGAATATATCTGAACGTGTTGAGAGGGACTTACTGAAATCCGGACGAGCCGCAACATGGTTGCCGGGTAGGTTACGCTCCAACACAATATAATTTTTTTAATACAGGTTTCTTGACCCCGTGGACAAACAACGCTTGTCTCCGTAAGGCTTTTCTATGGCCTCACTGAAATTATTGCCCTGTTTGTCCTCGATTAAAGAGGGTATTGCTTTCCGGAAAAGCAGTGTTGCAAGCTTATGGCTGTGTTGTTCTGTCCACGCGAAAGTGTGTGCGGCGCACGGCAGTGTGGACTCCACACAGCCATAACTTTTTTTCCTCCCCTCCCGATACTACATCACCAAATACCTAACAATTTAACCCTGATTCCCCATGCGTAAAGTTCTACTCTTATTTATATGGGTTTGTCTGTGTTCTCCGGTCGCTTACGCTCAAGTGCGTCAACTGACCGGAAAGGTTACGGCAGCCGAAGATGGTCTCGGACTTGCAGGCGCGTCAATCATTTACAAAGGCACCAATGTGGGTACAAATGCCGATGCTGAGGGCAATTTCAGCTTTTCGGTTCCAGATGATGGCGTGCTCGTCATCTCATATGTGGGTTTCCTGATCAAAGAGATGCCGATTGGGAACCAAACTAAATTCGACATCAAGCTAGACGCCGACACGCGACAGCTTGCCGAGGTGGTGGTAACCGCATTCGGTATCGAGCGTGAGAAAAAGGCGTTGGGATATACAGTACAGGAAGTAAAAGGAAGCGCATTGACGGAGTCGCGTTCAACGAACGTGGCGAATGCCCTTTCAGGAAAAATTGCCGGGGTCCGCGTGCAATCGAACGGTGGGCCGGGCAGCGGTTCTACAATCCAGATCCGTGGGTCTTCGTCGGTTTCTGGTAACAACCAGCCATTGATCGTGATCGATGGCGTGCCTATGGAGCAAACAGCCAATAAAACATGGGGTGGCGGCATTTCAGAGATCAACCCCGACAATATCAAGGAAATGTCGGTACTGAAAGGGCCTAATGCTGCGGCATTGTACGGCTCGCGCGCTGCCAACGGTGTTATTTTGATTACTACTAAAAACGGCCAGGGCACTAAAGGGCTCGGTGTGGATATCAATTCCAACATCACTTTCGAGCGCCCCTGGATCAAACCCGACTTTCAGAACACTTATGGAGGTGGTAATGGTTACCGCACCTGGTATAATGACGGATGGAGCGGCAACATCACCGATCCAAAGGAAATTGCGCAATACCGCGCCGTTTATGACGCAAGATATCCTCTCGCAGGATCAGAAGGTACAGATGAAAGCTGGGGAGCTCCAATGGACGGGCGTCTGGTGAGACAGTGGTGGACTGGTGACGATGTTGCACCACTGACTCCTCAGCCCAACAACTGGGAAGAATATTGGAACACCGGCCGCACGACCACTAACAGCATTGCGCTGAATGGTGGCAACGACAAAGGCTATTTCCGCCTCGGCCTGAGCCGTGTTGACCAGACCGGCATCATGTATTACAATGATTTTCACAGAAACAACTTCCGAATCAACTCCGGCTATAACCTGACTAAAAACCTGAGCATTACACTTTCAGGTGAGTATATCAAATCCGGTTCGGATAACAAGAGCTACGGCAGTGGACAGGAATTCATCTGGTCGCACCGCCACGTTTCCTGGGAACAGCTGCGCGATTACGAAAGCTATATCGATGTGCACAACCAGCGCGGTAACGACACCGATCCGCCTAACTGGCAGCACACATTCTTTACCAACCCTTACTTTTCCCAGAAACGGCTTCCGCAGAGCAACGAGAAAGACAGGTTGTTGGGAAACATTGCATTGAACTACAAAATCCTGCCTTCACTGAGCCTGATGCTCCGCAGCGGTACCGATTACTGGTCCGATACACGCATCAACGTTTCAAACTTCCTCCGCGTCCGTAATGGCGTACGTACACCGGGACGTTACTCGGAAGAAGTGCTCCGAAGCCAGGAAACAAACTCGGATTTCATGCTGACCTACAACAAGAATCTCTCCACTGATCTTGGATTGAACGTGCAGGTAGGTGGTATCAAACGGACCAATTATTACAAAAGAAACTATTTTTATGTAGGTGAACTCGTGGTGGATGGCCTTTACAATGCCGGCAACTCGGTTCCGAGCCAGAATACGATTGAAAGTGAGATCAAAAAATCGGAAACGCAGAGTGTGTTCGGAACGGCTAATTTCTCGTGGAAAGACGCATTGTTCCTCGACCTGACTGCCCGTAACGACTGGTCGAGCACGCTGCCTGCCAATGCACGCTCTTACTTCTACCCATCTGCTTCATTGAGCGCGGTTTTAACGGAGTTGTTCGATGTCAAAAGCAATGTGTTCACATTCGGTAAAGTACGCGCCAGCTATGCGCAGGTTGGTAACGACGCCACGCCTTATCAATTGGCCCAAACCTATCTCGCGAAAGGCTCATGGAATGGGGCAGTGCCTAAGTTTTCCGAAAACATCGAAATCGCGAACAGCGGCCTGAAACCGGAGATCACTACCGGCCTCGAACTCGGCGCCGACCTTCGCTTCCTGAAAGGCAAGATCGGCCTGGATGTGACTTACTACGAGCAAACTACCAAAGACCAGATCCTCGGCGTGGAAATCTCGAAAGCGAGCGGCTACAATACCCGTATCCTCAATGCCGGAAAGATCACCAATAAAGGAGTCGAAATATCGATCTCGGGAACGCCTGTGAAACTGCCGGGCGGTTTCAGCTGGGATGTTTCGTTGAACTGGGCCCGCAACCGCAACAAAGTAGTTGAGCTCGCCGAAGGTTTGACAACCTATACCCTTGCAACACAGCGCGGTATGTCGTCCGAAGCACGCGTGGGACATCCTTACGGCACATTCTACGGCGTTGGTTTCCAGAAAAACAATGGACAGGTGGTTTACGGCTCAAACGGCCTTCCGCTTACGGCGGCCGGGCAGAACCTGGGTAACATCCAGCCCGACTGGATCGGCGGTATGCTGAATACATTCAACTACAAAGGCTGGTCATTGAGCGCATTGGTTGACGTTCGTATGGGTGGCGACATTTATGATGAAGGTACGGGAACGGCTCGCTGGACAGGCCAGTATGCCGAAACCGCATTAGGCCGCGAAGAAGGCGTGATCGGTCAGGGTGTGCGTGAAGTAACAGCTGCGGATGGTTCGAAATCTTATGTCCCCAACGACATTATTGTAACTGCCAACCAGCTTTACGGATACAGCAACCCGCGTAACTACCACGAGTCGGCGATTTTCGATGCGAGTTACGTGAAACTGCGCGAACTGTCGCTTGGCTACACTTTCAGCCCATCACTTTTGAAAAAGGTAAAAATCCAGTCCGCCAAGATCTCGCTCGTAGGTCGGAACGTCTGGATGATCTTCAAAAACACGCCTCACATCGATCCTGAGATCGACGCAAAAGGCGGCAACCAGCAAGGATTCGGTTATGGTGAGCTGCCAAGTTCCCGCAGTATTGGTGCAAACCTCGCACTGTCATTCTGATCCAGTCCAATTATTTGAAGACCTAAAAAGCATTACGAGATGAAAAGCATATTGACTCATAAAACCGTTTGGATGACAGCCCTGGCAGGCGCATTGAGCATCACCAGCTGTACCAAGGATTTTGACAGCATGAACGTGAGCCCGAACAGCCCTACCGCTATCGGACCGCAATATCTGCTCCCTACCGGCATCGAAACATCGGTAGACCGCTACTGGGGCCACCGCGAACGCTTCGAGCGCATCAATATCGATGCGGCCGAGCTCTACGTACAGCATTTGACGCGCAATATTTACAGCAATGAAGGCGATGACTATACCGTGTCTCCTGCCCTGCTGTCGAACAACTGGAAAGGTTTTTTCAACGACGGCCTCCTGAACTTCCAGCGGATCATTAACCAGACCAATGCGGAATCAACTTCACCTAACGCTAACTATGAAGGTGTCGCACTAGTGATGCGCACCTGGGTATTCTCACTGCTCACCGATATGTACGGGTCGATCCCTTACACCGACGCCATCAAAGGCACCGCGGGCGAGCCGGTTTATACGCCGAAATACGATTCGATGGAAACCATTTATGCCGGCTTGCTGAACGATCTGAAAACGGCCAACGAGAAACTGACAGTAGGCGGACCAGCCATCGCGGGGGACATTTTGTACGAGGGGAATATTCTCAAATGGAAGAAATTCGCAAACTCGCTGCGTCTGCGCCTTGCTAACCGCCAGGCTGCTAAAAAACCTGCAGAGTCGAAAGCGATATTTGCGGAAATCCTCGGTGACGCCACCAAATTCCCGATTTTTACCAGCAATGCCGACAATGCCTCGCTGAAATGCACCACCGTGCTCCCCAGCAACAACGAGTGGAACCAGATCCTGATCCAGGGTGGCCGTACCGACTGGAACATCAGCAAAACGCTGGCAGACAAGATGAATGCGTTGGGTGACACCCGTATTACCGTGTATGCTAATCCTAACAAAGACGGCTTGTACGAGGGCCACGCCAACGGCCTTCCCGACGCTATCGCTACCGGCTACCTCGCCACCAGCTCGACCATCGGCAAGGCTTTCACGGATGCAGCTGCTCCGGAAGTGATCATGACTTTCGCAGACCTGAACTTCATCCTCGCCGAGGCTGCTGTTGACGGCGATATTACCGGCGATGCAAAAAAATATTTTGAGGACGGCATTACCGCGTCATTCGCCCAGTACGGCCTCACGCCGCCAACCGGCTACATGGCCAAAGCCGGCCCGGTAAGCAAGGAAAAAGTCCTCGAACAAAAATGGATCTCGCTCTTCGGACAAGGCGTGGAAGCCTGGATCGAATGGCGCAGAACCGGCTTCCCGGTATTCCCGGCAGCGGATCCGCGTGCGGTGCTGAACAATGGCGGAGTCCTTCCTACCCGTTTTAACTATCCCGCCTCCGAATACTCGCTGAATGCAAAGTCCGTCGACGATGGCGCGAAGCTCAACGGCGGTGCCGACGATATGAAAACCAAACTGTGGTGGGCTGAGAAATAACGGTTTATTCCCAATTCAAAGACTTCGAAGAATATGAAAAATATCAAATCGCTTTTCCCTTCCGCTGTTGTATTGCTGGCGTTGACATTCGGGTTCGTATCGTGCAAAGAAGAAGACCCGTTCCTCGATAGGGACGTGGCACCTGTACTGGTCGACATTGTAGGCGCGCCCTTCGGAGCTCCCATTGCCAGCGAACCGACAGTAGCTTATTCCGCAACCGCCGACAAACTGACGCTTTCCGCAAGGCTCCTGGAACTCGACAAGACCAACATTCTGGATCATACCAAAGGCATCGACTCAATCCCTGTACCGAATTTATCTATCAAAATCACCTTGCGTACCGGTGCCGTTCTCGGCGAGGTTACCTCGGATGCGCAGGGAGTGGTAAAGCTCGAAAAAACCTGGGCCGACCTGGGTGTTACCGCACCCAAGGCAGGCAGCATCACGAAGATCTCATGGTCGGGCAGCCATAAGGGGATTGCATTCACGCGATTCTCGCAAGTACAAGCTAACTAATTGAAAAACAAGCCGACTGTGCTTCGTAGTTGGCTTGTTTATTTGTAAATTGAATGAAGAGTTTTACTCCTAATATTAATCGTCACGTACTTAAACAATTGAACAATGAACCAAAAAATTGACCGTCGGAACCTTCTAAAATCCGGTTTAATGGCATTGGGTGGTATCGCCGTAGCCCCACACCTTACCGCTGGCGCATTCGAGAATACCCCATTGTCACTGGATCCCGAGAACCGCATTTTCCGCAGCCCAATGGTAAGAGAGAATTTCTTGCCAAACGACTTCAAGGCGCCCAAAATCATTGCCAAATTAAGTGCGAACGAAAACCCATACGGCCCGCCAATGTCGGCACAAAAGGCCGTTGCGGAGTCCGTGAAAAACGGTAACCGTTACGCATGGAAGGAAATGTATGATCTTATTGACAAAATAGCCAAGAAAGAAGGCGTCACTGCCGACCACATCATGATGGGCCCGGGTTCTTCCGACCTGCTCGAAAAAGTGGCATTGGTAACCTTCATGAAAGGCGGAAATATCGTTTCGGCCGACCCTTGCTACATGTCGCTCGTAAGCGTTGCAAAATCGGTAGGTGCAACCTGGAAGCCCGTTCCATGTACAGCTGACTGGTCGCACGATTTGAAAGCAATGGAAGCGGCGATCGACAAGGACACCAAGCTCGTTTACGTTTGTAACCCCAACAACCCGACCGGCGCTATTACCAAAGGTCAGGATCTGCTCGATTTCTGCTCACGCGTGTCGGAAAAAGTGCCTGTATTTGTAGATGAAGCCTATATCGAACTGGCAGTAGGTGCGGATACGCAAAGTATGGTTTCGCTTTTGGCTCAAAAGAAAAACGTGATCATCGCCCGCACATTCTCTAAAATCATGGGTATGGCCGGTATCCGCGTGGGCTACATTGCAGCGCAGCCAGAATACCTCGCAACGATCAACAAAATCACCCGCGGCGGAATGGGCATTTCCTACACGTCGATCTTCGCAGCATCCGCCAGCCTCGACGACAAGGATTTCCAGGGCACCACCCGCAAACTGAACCACGAAGCGAAAACCTACCTGTACGAGAACCTCGATAAAATGGGTTACAAATACATCCCGTCATACACTAACTTCGTGCTCTTCCCGATCAGCATTCCGGGCAAGGAGCTGCTCACCAAAATGACCGCCAAAGGCATCGCCGTCCGCTCTTTCGACATCCAGAACAAACCCTGGTGCCGCGTAAGCATCGGTACGATGGATGAGATGAAGGCGTTTGTAGGCGCGCTCGGGGCGTTGAGCTAGCAACAACGCCACCATCCTTCGACTGCGCTCAGGATGACACCTCGCGCATTGTCACACTGAGCGTAGTCGAAGTGAGCGTAGTCGAAGTGAGCGTACCGGGCCGCCGGGCGAAGTGCATGCAACATCGCCACCATCCTTCGACTGCGCTCAGGATGACACCTCGCGCGTTGTCACACTGAGCGTAATCGAAGTGAGCGTACCGGGCCGAGCCGGCGAAGTGCATGCAACATCGCCACCATCCTTCGACTGCGCTCAGGATGACACCTCGCGCGTTGTCACACTGAGCGTAGTCGAAGTGAGCGTACCGGGCCGCCGGGCGGGCGAAGTGCATGCAACAACGGTAACATTTTCACTCCTATTACAACACTCTGCGAAAGCAAACCCTCTTTAATCATCGATACTCCTATTACCCATAAAAATATTCTGGACTATGAGTGACGCATTACAAAAAACCATCACGCTATTACTACTAATTGCTTTGGGATTGTTGCTCAAAAGCAAATTCAAGAATAAAGACCAAACCAACGGCATCAAGGAGATCATTCTCTCGGTGGCGCTACCCTCAACGATATTTATCTCTTTAATGAAAATCGACATCGATTCGTCGATGTTCATCATTCCGCTCGTTACGCTGATCTTCAATTTCCTGATGTTCTTTTCCGCGCCGCTTGCATTCGCATTGTTTGGAATAGAAAAGAACAGCCCTACCGGTCGTACTTTGATGATGCTCATTCCTTCACTGGCGCCGGGCCTGTCTTGTTTTCCATTTATCGCAGAATTTTTGGGTGAAAAAAGCCTTGCTATTGCAGCCCTCGCCGATGTGGGCAACAAATTTTTCGTGCTCATTTCGCTGTACATTCTCGCGATGAATATGTTCCTGAAAAACAGCGACGACAAAGAAACCAAGATGGGCGGAAAGCTCAAAAGTCTGTTTGCAAGCATGTTCCAGGAGCCCATTAATCTGCTGATTTTCATTGCAATCATTCTGCTCAGTGTCGGAATAAACTATAATACGCTGCCGCCTTTGGTAACGGATATTTTTGATAAAACGAGCGCCATGATGACGCCGCTTGTGCTTCTTTTCATCGGTCTGGCCGTGCAACTAAAAGAAGGTAAGAAGCGTATCGTTGCATGTATCCTCTTTTTTCGCGCCGGCATCACCATGCTCATTAGTGCGGGGATGATTTATGTGCTCAACATTACCGATCTGAATATGGTGTTGCTGTCGATTGTGATCCCATTGAGTGCCGCCAGTTTCTGGCCGCTAGCACACATTTCGGCATTCAACCTGCGGGAAGATGCCAAAGCCATGCCGAAGGAAAAAAGAACATTTGATCTCGAGCTGGCTGTATTATTACTTGCATTCTCATTACCATTCTCAACGATATTAATTTTAGCAATTCTGTCTTCCGGTTCATTCTTTGCACATACCTCCACGCTCATTACCGCAGGGCTGATCCTGATCTGCCTCGGTGCGGTGCCCAATGCGCTGAGTAAGGTATTTGTAAAAATGTCGAAGGCTTCGTCGTAACCTAACACAACATGAAGGTCCTGGCTACCAGTATTTTTTCACTCCTGTCACTCACAGTATTTGCCCAAACCGAGATCACAGCCGTCAGCAGCATTCAATCGCAGGCGACGATCCGGATGGCGAAAAGTACCAAAAGGTGCAAGTATTTCTCGGCCAGCGCGCCGGTGACAATGGCCGACGGCAGCATGAAATCCATCGCGGACGTGCGCGTGGGTGAGCATGTGAAGACTTGCAAAGACGGTAAAACTGCCAGCACGCAAGTGAAGCAGATCGATGTTTTCAACCAGCCTACTTCGCTTTTGACCGCGGTGTACCTGAGGCCAGTGGACGATAATGCGTCATCCGATTCGCCGATCGTCCCCGCATTGCTACTGGAAGCCACGCCGAACCATAAAGTGCAGACCAACCGGGGCAGAAAACGCATGAAGAGGCTCTCGAAAAATGATATTCTCTATCATTATGAGCCTTCAACCGGCATTGTGTCGTCCTGGAAAGTCGGAGCGGTTCAGGAAAATGCGAGGCGCGTCAACAAGGCCTACAACCTGGAAACGGTAGATGGCACTTATCTGGTCGACAATGTGATGGTCTCCAACAACTGATCTTATTATTTACTCAGCAATCCGGTAAAGCCTCGTTCGCGGGGCTTTATTTTTTGTATTCCAATGCGCAAACTTTCCTTGTAATTGGTCAGCTTCGAAACCTTTTACGACCTTTACACTTTCATTTTGAGCAGAACTGATACATTAAATATACCGTGACAGCAAATCCCGCTTCATCCACACCCCGCGAACTTGGTTTTACTTTCCCAGCCGAATGGGCACCGCACCGTGCTACTTGGCTTACTTTTCCGCATAACGATGCCTCGTGGCAGGGCGACAAACTTGCCAAAATGCGGCCCCAATATCTGGCATTCATCAAAGCGATTAGCCAGGGTGAAAATGTGGGCATTATCGCCAATGACGAGGCATTGAAACAGTTCATTATTGGGGAGCTTATGAAGACGGGTGTAGATCTTGCCAAAATAGAGCTGATAGTAAAACCTACCAACGACGCCTGGTGCCGCGATCACGGTCCTTCTTTTGTGGTAAATCCAGACACCGGAGAGAGAATGATTGTTGACTGGGGCCATAATGCCTGGGGAGGCAAATATCCACCTTACGACGACGATAATCGTACGCCTCAGGCTGTTGCGGAATACCTGAATTTGCCGGTAGTCAATCCGGGCATCATTATGGAAGGCGGCTCTGTCGAATTTAACGGCGCAGGAAGTATTTTAACCAGTAAGTCCTGCCTCCTGAACCCGAACCGCAACCCACATTTAAATCAGGCCCAAATCGAACAGAAACTGTACGACTACTATGGCGTTGAGCAAATACTCTGGGTGGAAGACGGCATTGTCGGCGACGATACCGACGGCCATATAGATGATACCACGCGTTTTGTGAATCAGGATACCATCGTAGCCTGTGTAGAAACCGATCGTTCTGATGAGAACTTCGAAGTTTTGAACACCAATCTGCAAATGCTGAAAGAAATGCGGCTGGTCAATGGCAAGCAACCCAATATCATTGAACTACCCATGCCCAAAGCCGTTATTATTGACGATTTCCGTACACCGGGCTCTTATGCCAACTTCCTGATCTGCAATGCGGGCGTAATCGTGCCGGTATTCAACAATCCACACGACCAGATTGCCATCGATATTCTGGAAAAAGCATTTGCCGGACGGAAGGTTATTCCACTCCTGGCTACCGAGATCATCTGGGGCCAGGGCAGCTTCCATTGCCTGAGCCAGCAGGAGCCAGCTGTTTAATGCGAAAAGGCCCGCGCTATCTTTTATCGAATTCGTACCATTTGAGGTGGGTCGCATCATCACCCTGCAATGCTACGCTAGAAACCGTAAGTTTTTCGGGAGCTGCCAATACGGAAACCTGGACGAACCGTCCGTTCATGTTGATATAAGAAAAATCGAGCTTTTTCGCATCGGTAATCTCCACTTCTGTTACCAGGTCCCTGCTCTTCGTCTGCGAACCATCGCTCCGGACGATCACTTTGGTCATATCGAGGTCGATCACATTGGCGGAGCGTCGCTCCACAATCCACGAATACTTCGACACAAAGCCCAGAGGCGAGGCGATTGCATACTCGTAGTTTCCGATGAAATTCCCGCTTGCGTCTCCATTGACAGGATCGGATTTCGAGCATCCAACAAAAAACATTACGATCAGAATAAGGATAACGTTTTTCATACCAGCAGTTTAAGGGTGAAATATAACTGATATTAATACGAAAGTAACCTTAAATAAATTATTCGGCGTTCGCCAAATTATCCCAGTCAGTACGTTCGTGCAGGAACACATTATAATCTACAAAACCGCGGATGCCGTCGACCCAGCCCTTTTCGCTGTGTTGCCAGAATAGTACGTGCGCATCTGCTGCGAGGTCGTTCAGGTGCGTGCGCGAGTAGCCTGCGAGCCAGAGGGGATATTCATCGAAGTTACCGGCGATGTACTTTTTGTAATAATGCTCGTTTACGTAAATAATGGGTTTTACGCCATAATGCGCTTCAACAAGCGTAAGCCAGTTGCGGACACCTTTAATAATGATATCGTCCGGCTTTCCGCCATTTACTTCCAGGTCGAGTACAGGCGGTAAGTCCCCTGCTTCCATTCTCACCTGACCGATGAAATTATCGACCTGCCGATCCGACATTACGCGCGGATTATAGAAATGATAAGCACCTCGCTTCATCCCTACCCTTTTAGCTTCGGTCCAGTTTCGTTTGAATTGTTTGTCGAGATGCGTGGCGCCTTCCGTGGCTTTGATATACACAAAATCGATACTTACATTTTCAGAACGGGCGCTTTTTAGTTTGTCCCAATTGATCTTCGCATTGTGATGGGAAACGTCGATGCCGTGAACGGCATAGCGCAATGGCAGTTTGATCCCGAACTTGCTAATAAATTCCCACTGGTTCTCATCCGTCCGCTCCGACCACCAGATGAGCCCGCCGATGACGGCAATTACAGCTCCAATGATCACCCAACCCTTCGCAGGCAGCGGTTTTAAGTACTTAATTTTACTTCCCGAGGAGCGGGTTTTCTTTTTTACCATACCGTGCAAAAATACGAAAGATCGTTGTTCCCGACATATCGCCACTCATTTTCCGTCGTTACCATTCATGTACTATGCAATACATAGTACCTGCTATTACCCATATATTTGAATCAAGCAAACGGAAATATTAATCACCTTTTAAATAAACAGAGCCATGAAACCTTCAATCAAAACAATCGCAATGACAATCGTTTTCGCTGTAACTTTTGCTTTCAACACATTCGCTGACGACAAAGAAGGCAAAAAAGCGGTGATCTTCGAAACCGGCATTTTCGCTTCAAAAAGCGGCAAATTACACGTTAATGTAGATAAGTATACCAACGACAAGGCGCTGGTAGTGATCACAAACTACAAAGGCGACGCCATCCACCGTGATATGATCAGCCGCAGCACCGACAAATTCAGAAAAGCCTATAATATCAACGAATTGCCCGAAGGCAGCTACACCGTTGAAATTTCGGCCGCCGGTAAAAAAATCGAAAAGCACTTCGAAGTAACCGAAATCCGTACCGACCGTCGCGTCGCTGTTAAGTAAACCCTCCTCAAAAGCAAAACGGCCAGATCGGGATTCCGACCTGGCCGTTTTGCTTTTTCAAACGTGGATCAGATCACCACGTTCACAATGCGCTTCGGTACAACGATCACTTTTTTCGCTGGCTTGCCTTCCATCCATTTCTGAACGGTTGCGTCCGCCAAAACTTCTTTCTCGATATCGGCCGAAGGCGTATCCAATGGAAACGTCAGCGATGCACGCACTTTGCCGTTGATCTGCACCGGATATTCGAATACCGAATCCTGTACATATTGCGCTTCGAACACGGGGAATGCAGCTTTGGACACAGTGCCTTTTTCATTACCCAATGCATCCCACAATTCTTCCGAAGTGTGTGGCGCATAAGGTGAAAGCAAAATTACCAGCTGCTGCAACACTTCCTTACTCTGGCATTTCTGACTGCCTAATTCATTGACACACACCATAAATGCGCTCACAGCGGTATTGAACGAGAAGTTCTCAATATCCTCACCGATCTTTTTAATCGTCTTGTGCAGGATTTTTAATTCTTCCGGCTTGGCGGGAACATCTTTTACCTGCCACTGGCCGGTTTCGGTGTAAAACAGGCGCCACAATTTGCGGATGAAACGGTATGTTCCGTCGATACCATTGGTATTCCAGGGTTTCGCCTGGTCCAATGGCCCGAGGAACATTTCGTACAAACGCAAAGTATCTGCCCCATAGCGTTCCACGATATCATCGGGATTCACGACGTTGAACTTGGATTTGGACATTTTCTCCACTTCCACCCCGCAAATGTATTTACCGTCTTCCAGAATAAATGTCGCATTCTCTCCTGCAATATCAAGCCGTGTCGCCTTGAATTTCTCCACATCCAGCACATCGTTTTCGACAATATTCACGTCCACATGCAATGCCGACACCTGATATTCGGATTTCAAACCCGCACTTACAAAAACAGGCTTGCTATAATCTTCCCCCTTCACGCGATACACAAAATTGCTGCGTCCCTGGATCATCCCCTGGTTGATCAGCTTCTTGAACGGCTCTTCCTCCGGAACATAGCCGCGATCTTTCAGGAATTTGTTCCAAAAACGGCTGTACAGCAGGTGCCCGGTCGCGTGCTCGGTGCCGCCGATGTACAAATCCACATCTTTCCAATAGCTGATCGCCTCTTTGGAAGCGAATTCTCCATCGTTTTTGGGGTCCATATAGCGGTACCAATACCAGCTACTACCTGCCCAGCCTGGCATCGTGCTCAGTTCGTAGCCATTGCCGGTGCCATGCGCCCAATCGTGGGCACGTCCTAGCGGAGGCTCGCCATTTTCGGTAGGCAAGTATTTGTCCACCTCCGGTAAATTCAAAGGCAGCTCATTCAAATCCAGTAAATGCGGTACTGGCTGGCCTTCGCTGTCATTTTTGTAATAAACAGGTACCGGCTCGCCCCAGTAACGCTGACGGCTGAACACCGCGTCGCGCAGGCGATAATTGATCTTTCCTTTTCCAATTCCTTTTTCTTCCAGCCAGTCGATCAGCACGCTGGTCGCCTCTTTATAAGTTAAGCCATTAATGATCCCGGAATTGATATATTTCCCTTCCTTAGTCGCGTCGGCTTGCGTTTCAACATCCTTTTGCGCGTCCAGGATCGGGATAATGGGTAAATTGAAATGCGTCGCGAAGTTCCAGTCACGCTGGTCACCCGACGGTACCGCCATTACCGCGCCCGTTCCGTAACCTGCCAAAACGTAATCGGCAATGTAAACCGGCACTTTCTCACCATTGAACGGATTGACCACATACGCGCCGGTGAATGCGCCCGAAACGGTTTTCACATCCGACATCCGGTCACGCTCCGATTTCTTCTGCGTCATAGCAATGTACGCATCGATTTCCCCACGCTGCTCCGGCGTCGTGATCACATCCACCAACTCATGCTCCGGCGCGATTACCATAAAAGTTACGCCGTAAATTGTATCCACCCGTGTTGTGAACACTTCAATGTGTTGGGAGGAAGTGACATTACTTTCTCCCTTTCCTCCGTCCTGCCCTTCTTCCCCATTCCAAACCTGAAACTTGACAAGCGCCCCAACAGACCGCCCAATCCAATTTCGTTGCTGCTCTTTTAATGATTCCGTCCAATCTACCGTATCCAAACCATCAATCAAACGTTGTGCATAAGCCGTAATCCGCATCATCCACTGGCGCATTAGTTTCTGGATTACGGGAAAACCACCGCGCTCCGACACACCGTCTTTCACTTCGTCGTTGGACAATACCGATCCCAGGCCGGGGCACCAGTTTACGGTAGCGTCGGCCACGTAGGTCAGGCGGTATTTCAATGTCATTTTATACTGTACTTCCTCCGACCACGAATTCCATTCGTCTGCGGTAAATACAGGGGTATCTTCGTCGGCTGGTGCGTTCACTTTGGCATTACCTTCCTGTGCGAACTTTGCTGTCAGCGTTTCGATCGGCTCTGCCTTGTCGCTATCGTTGTTGTACCAGCTGTTGAAAAGCTCGCAGAAGATCCACTGCGTCCATTTATAGTAACCGGGATCCGATGTCCGCACTTCGCGTGCCCAGTCGTAGCTCAGTCCCAGGTTTTTCAACTGCTCGATATAGCGGGTAATGTTTTGCTCCGTGGTGATGGCCGGGTGCTGACCAGTCTGTATCGCATATTGCTCAGCCGGCAACCCAAAGCTATCGAAACCCATCGGGTGCAGCACATTAAAGCCTTTCAACCTTTTGTAACGGGAATAGATGTCCGAGGCAATATAGCCCAGCGGATGCCCCACATGCAGCCCGGCTCCCGAGGGATAGGGAAACATATCCAACACAAAATATTTGGGCAGATCCGACTCGTTCGACACGCCGAATGTGCTGTTGGCCTGCCAGAAATCCTGCCACTTTTTTTCTATTTCACGATGACTATACTCACTCATATCCTGTTAGTTGTTATGCTTTTACACGGGGAGGGTGGTGTGTATATTCACCCAGAGCCCTGATTATCAGAAATTAAAGCTTTTGTTTATTTTTGATTTCCCAAAATAAACCGCAAAAATAGCGTTTTTTAACCGGATTTGGGCGCTCGCGTGCATTATTCATATTGTTGGAGTTTAGTGTTTGGAATAAACAGTTTAGGCGTGCATGATACGAGCAGGACGCTCTCCCTGTATTGGAATTAACATAAACTGTGTGACCGGCCCCTATTTTTTATCCGTGATAACCGCCGAATGCGGGGCTATTTCTACTTTTGGGTTTCAATTGTTAAATTGCCTGTAAACAAAATCGCACAAAATCAGGCCTATACCCTAGCGCAGTGGCAATCAATCAAGATAATGTAAGACTGGTTTTCGGGCTCAAACTCAAACAGCTCCGGCTCGACAAAGGAATGTCCCTCAGCGAACTTTCCCAGAAATCGGGGTTGTCGATTTCTTATATCAATGAAATCGAAAAGGGAAAAAAATACCCAAAATCCGACAAGATCCTTGCATTGGCAGCCGCTATGGAAGTGGATTACGACACGCTCGTTTCACTGAAACTGAGCAAACGACTGGAACCTATCTCCGACCTGCTCAGCTCTAATGTACTAACCGAACTGCCTCTCGAACTCTTCGGCATCGACCCTGCTAACCTCCTGGAAATCCTTTCCGACGCGCCTACGAAGATCAGTGCGTTCGTGGGTACGCTCATCGAAATTGCCCGCAACTACAACATGTCGATCGAGAAGTTCTATTTCTCGGCTTTGCGTACCTACCAGGAAATGCACGACAACTATTTCGAGGACATCGAACTCGAAGCGGAGCGTTTTCTGACCGAGCACAATGTACCCGCCACGCAACTTCTGGACGAAGGATCGCTCGAAAAAATCCTCAGAGAGCAATATCATTACACCATAGAGCCGATCAATGAGCGGACCAACCCCGAGTTTGCCACCGTGCGGTCGCTCACCATTACCAATACAACCGGTACACGTTTGCTGATCAATGCGCACTTATCATCGGTGCAGCGGGCATTTATTTACGGGCGGGAGATCGGCTATTTGTATTTAAATCTTAAAAACCGGCTGCATACTACGGCGCTGGTGGAAGCGGAATCATTTGAGCAACTGCTGAATAACTTTAAAGCGTCCTATTTCGGCAGTGCCATTATTATCAAACGCAGCTTGCTGGTAGCGGCCGTCGCCGATTTTTTTGCACAAAAAAGCTGGCAACCCGAGAAGCTCATCCAGCTCATTCACGATTTCAACACAACACCGGAATCATTCTGCTACCGGCTCAGCAACATCCTGCCGCGGTATTTTGGTATTAACCAAATTTTCTTCTCGCGGTTCAACAACTTCGTGGGTCAGAATATCTTTCACATGACAAAGGAGATGCACATTTCAAGAAAGCATTATCCGCACACCGTTCGTGACGAGCATTACTGCCGCCGCTGGGTAGCCCTGACGGTACTCAACGATCTCGGCGATATTATTCAAGCTAAACAACCGCCACGCATTCTCTGTAAAGCACAGAAATCGACCTACATCGATACCCGGGACCAGTATCTCGTTGTGAGTTTCGCGCAACCAATGTCGCCCACGCCCAACCTGAATGTGAGTGTATCCATGGGCATTTACCTCGACGAGCAGACGCGCGAGAAACTGGCATTTCTGGAAGATCCCGCATTGCCGTCCCGCGAGGTAAACCAAACTTGCGAACGCTGTTCCCTTTTCGATTGCCGCGAGCGCATTGCCGCGCCGGTGATCCTTCAAAAAAGGCACAAAAATGAAGAATTAAGAAAAGCGCTTAAGAAAATGATTAACTAACCATTTTCAGCGGCTTATAATATTTGTAACCGTAAACCCGGGAAATTTTGAACCTTCAATGGGGGTTTCCTGTCAAATGAATGTCAGGTAGGTAGCTCGCTGGTTTCTATTAAAAAATTCTTAGAAATAGGCGGGTGAAAGCTTACAGTACACTTCTCAACTATCTTTGTTTACTATTTGGACAAATTGCTATGCCCGGCACTTATGATTTCGAAGATCTCATTCTGAAACTGTCAACGCCGTTTTATGTCTGTCTGATTGCTCTCGAGATCTTCTTAACACACAAAACACCACACGAGGAACTAGCCAAACGTCCGGCTTATTCCTTGAAAGATACGTTGATGAATGCGGCGCTGATGTTCCTCAATGGTGGCATCGACCTGCTTTTCCGCGCTGCTTATATAGGGGTGTTAATCTGGTTTTATAACTTTTCGGTCTTTGAGCCCATTACCAACCCTTACTTATACTGGTTTGCACTTTTTCTGGCCGAAGATCTGGCCTTTTACACGTTGCATTATGTAGATCACCATTCCCGGCTATTCTGGGCCGTGCATGTGACGCACCATTCGTCGGAACATTTTAACCTCACAACCGGCTTCCGGTCATCGGTATTCCAGCCGCTTTACCGCTTCGTGTACTTTGTTCCGCTTGCATTAGTTGGGTTCGATCCCGCTGATATTATCGTCATGTATTCGATTACCCAGATTTACGGCATTGTCGTGCATACCGAATACGTACGTAAGCTGGGTTGGCTTGAATATATCTTCGTAACGCCCTCGCACCACCGCGTGCATCATGCGAGCAATGTGCAGTATCTCGATAAAAACATGGGCATGTGCCTCATCATCTGGGATCGCATTTTTGGCACATTCCAGGAAGAATTGCCCACCGAGCCACCGCGTTACGGCCTCACCAAACCCATTGATCAGCAGGGACTGACCGACACCGTTTTCCACGAATGGAAAGCCATCGGAGAAGATTTCAAACAGCCCATAGACTTCAAAACAAAGCTAAAATACCTCTTCAAAGCACCAGGCTGGTCACCGGACGGGTCGAGGGAGACGAGTAAGGATTTGCAGCGAAAAATGGCTGCTGCGCAGCCGACGATGGACCATGGACCATCGACGATGGATCGTGTATCCTAATTTTGTCGTGGTGTGATCTCATCAAAGTGATGTTCAAGCCAAATACCTGGTCTATGGCCCATAGTCAACACCGCAGCGTTCATTTAAACGCCGCCACCCCCGTAATCTCAGCCCCCAAAATAAGGAGATGAATATCATGCGTCCCCTCATAGGTAATCAGCGATTCGAGGTTCATCATGTGGCGCATAATGGGATATTCGCCGGTAATGCCCATGGCGCCGAGGATTTGGCGGGCTTCGCGGGCAATGTTGAGCGCCATTTCCACATTGTTTCTTTTCGCCATCGAGATTTGCACCGTAGTCGCCTCTCCGGCATCCATTAGATTTCCTAAGCGCCAGGCCAGCAATTGTGCCTTTGTAATCTCCGTGAGCATTTCAGCCAGCTTTTTCTGTGTTAATTGAAAGGCAGCAATCGGTTTATCGAACTGAATGCGTTCTGCGGCATATTTCACAGCGGTTTCATAACAATCGATCGCCGCACCGATGGCACCCCAGGCAATGCCGTAGCGCGCTTTGTCGAGGCATTTCAGAGCGGCTTTCAATCCAACTGCGTCGGGAAGTATATTTGTTTGGGGGATGAATACATTGTCAAAAACCAGCTCGCCGGTCGCACTTGCCCTTAACGACCATTTGTTATGAATTTCGGGCGTTGTAAAACCTTCCATCCTTCGTTCCACGATCACACCCTGAACTCTTCCTTCCTCACTTCTGGCCCACACCACGGCAATATCCGCGAATGGTGCGTTGGAAATCCACATTTTGGAACCATTGAGCGTATAACCATTGTCGGTTTTAGCCAGATATGTTTTCATTCCGGCGGGATTGGAACCGTGGTCGGGCTCCGTTAATCCGAAGCAGCCAAGCCATTCGCCCGTAGCAAGTCTAGGCAGATATTTCTGTTTCTGCTCTTCCGAACCGAATGCATAAACGGGCCACATGACCAGCGAACTCTGCACCGAAACCGTCGACCGCATTCCCGAATCGCCTCTTTCAATTTCCTGGCACATCAGGCCATAACTGGTATAATCAAGCCCGCCTCCGCCATATTCAACCGGAATCGTTGGCCCGAAAACGCCCAGCTCTCCGAATTTCGGGATTAAATGCCGGGGAAATTCGGCTTTCTGGGCCAGCTCTTCAATAATAGGTTTGATTTCCCGATCCGAAAAATCACGCACAGCCTGCTGAATGAGGCGTTGCTCCGGGGATAGCAGGTCGGAGATATTGAAAAAATCGGTGCTAGGCATGATAGAATCAGGCGTACATCAGTTTAACTTTGGGTTTGGGGATTTCCCTTCCAAGCTCAATTTCAAAATTAATCTTACATCATCAAAGCAAATCAAACCCCAAAAACCTTCTTCACATACACCAAATCCTCTTGATGCGCCTGAACGCCATCCATCGTTTTCGGCGAAGTCTTTTCGAGGCATTGTTCCAAAACCAAATGCGGCTTCACACCCAGGCCATCGAGCATTTGCACTAAACGCGGGTAGTCAATATCGCCTTCCGTAAATGTCTCCTGCCAGATTCCGCCTTTCGATTGCCGCAAATGCAGCTCCGAAATGCGCTTGCCGTACAATTTCACAATGTCGAATAACGCCACCTGCGAATTTCCAGATCCGCGGTACACCCAATGCACATCCAGGCAAAGCGACACGTTTTTCGGATCGGTCGCGAGGAGCATGTGGTGAAACTCACGCGCCGCTGCACGGAGCTCTACGTCGTGCGTGTGGTATGCGAGGGTCATTCCTCGTTTTTTGAGTTCCGCACCCAATTTGTCGAGATTTTTGGCTTGCTCGGTAAGCTGCTCGTCGGATTTGTTTTTATCACTTCCCCACTGAATGGGATTCGGGTTGGTTACGATAATTTTCGTTTCTGCCGGTTTCAGCGCGTCGGCAATGGCTAATACAGATTCTATGGATTTCGAGGCGTCCGCTGCCTCGTGCAATGCGGTGTTTACATAAACAGAAGGCATTGCCAGTTTGTATTTTTTGAGCAAAGGCAACAACTTCGGCACCTCTTCGGCATGGTTAAATGCAGGTTCATAGGCTTTCAAACCAGTTGACGCAAACTCCGCAAGAGAGGCGTCCGGATCCTTTCCCCAGTCTTTGCCATCACGGGCGTAGAATGTGATCCAGGAATATTGGTTGCATGATAGTGGAAATGGTGTGGCATGCTGCCCGGCCCGGGCGACTTCGGACAGTGCGGCTACTCCGGCCGATACGGCGAGTGTGTTCAGGAATTGGCGGCGGTTCTGCGACATGGTTGAATGTTTTGAAGTCTTCTTGATCGTCGGTATGCAGAAAAGAAAATCTCTGCAGTTTGCTACCCGGAAGCTGGTCAGAGGTGATCAAAAATGGTCAGGGGGGTGATCAGAGATTGTCCGCTTCAAAAGTCTGCTTACCTTTGCGGTATTAAAGGATAAATCCCTTTCTGTACCATGCATCAAACACTTCAACTGACCCTGGCGCCCGAAATTGCGCTGGACGAAGACAATTTCCGTCGCCACATTATTCATAAACTCCGCCTGCGCGACGGCGACAATCCCATTATCCGCAAAACACGCCAGTCGATAGATGCCCGCAGCCGACAGGTAAAAATCAATGTTCAAGCGGAAGTTTATGTAGGCGAAACGCCTCCTGCACTCGCTGGTGAGCGAATAATGTACCCGGATGTAAGCAACCGCCCCCAGGCACTAATCGTCGGTTGTGGCCCCGCAGGAATGTTCGCAGCATTGCGATTGATCGAACTGGGTATCAAACCGGTGCTTTTTGAAAGAGGCAAAGACGTCCGCACGAGGCGACGCGATTTAGCGGCAATCAATAAGGAACATCAGGTCAATCCCGAATCCAATTACTGTTTTGGCGAAGGCGGTGCCGGAACTTATTCGGATGGAAAACTTTATACGCGCTCCAACAAACGGGGCGATATTCGGCGTGTACTTGAAATATTCGTAGCCCACAGCGCCAGCGAACAAATCCTGATTGACACGCACCCGCATATCGGCACCAACAAACTGCCGGTGGTAGTTTCGGAAATGCGCGAAACCATTCTGAAAGCAGGGGGAGAAATTCATTTTGATAACAAAGTAACCGATCTGATCATCCGCGACAATCAGATCACGGGTGTGGTCACCAACGATAAAGACGAGCACACCGGCATCGGCGTCATCCTGGCGACAGGCCATTCCGCACGGGACATTTACGAGCTTTTGCATTCGAAAAACATCCTGATCGAAAGCAAATCCTTCGCCATGGGCGTGCGTATTGAGCATCCGCAAAATACTATCGACAAAATTCAATATCACTGCGAGACCGATCGCGGGCCATATTTACCCGCGGCATCGTATAGTCTGGTCACGCAAACCCGCTATAACGGCGTGCAGCGGGGCGTCTTCTCTTTCTGCATGTGCCCCGGCGGCTTTATCGTTCCGGCAGCGACGGCATCGGGTGAAGTGGTGGTAAATGGGATGTCGCCTTCCCGCCGCGATTCTCCCTATGCCAATTCGGGCATGGTCGTAGCCATCGAAGAAGCCGATCTCGCGCCCTACAAGGATTACGGCCCGATGGCCGGTTTGCAACTGCAACGCGAATTGGAACAAGCCGCCTGCAAACTTGCAGGGGCTACTCAAACAGCGCCCGCCCAGCTCGCCCTGGATTTTGTCAAAGGCCGTACGTCGGCCCGGTTGCGCGATACTTCCTATCAGCCCGGCCTGCAATCGGTAGACCTGTACGAAGTTTTGCCCGCGCACATCGCATTCCCGTTACGCGATGCATTATCGGATTTCGGCCGCAAAATGCGCGGCTACCTCTCCGGCGACGCACAACTGATCGGTGTTGAAAGCCGCACTTCCTCCCCCATCCGCATCCCGCGCGAACGCGAAAGCTGCGAGCACCCCGAAATCAAGGGCCTGTTCCCCTGCGGCGAAGGTGCAGGCTATGCAGGAGGCATTATGTCCGCTGCCATGGATGGCGAAAGATGCGCCGAGCAGCTGGCGACGTTGTATGCGCACAGGCCGGTGTAAGCCATTACAATCATTACTGGTAATTGTTATATTTGCATCTATTGATCCAATCAAACCACACTATACTATGCCAGAAATTTTCCGGATGTTCGGGCTGAGGTTCTTCTTTTTGAGATATGAAAATCAGCAAAGTGTGGTTCGACGAAACCAATAGATATCTGGTACTCGACAGCGGTCATACGATCGGCAATCCGCTTGCGTGGTTCAAGCGGCTGGATGAAGACCTGAGCCTCGAAAGCTTCTTTGATTTCAAAAGAGAGCTTCATTATGCAAAAATTTAGGTTGGATAGTTTAAATTACAAAAATGTCCGTCACCTAAGTATCCCATTAACTCCGCCAAAATGGCCGCACTGGAATCATTTTCCGCATTTACCGAACAGCTAACCCAGAAACTTAAATTCCCTCTGCCTGGTGAAACGGCCCACCAGCTCATGATGTCGACCAGCAAACTGCGCCTCACGTTTAAACCCAACACACGCACCCGGAAGAGCGCGGTATTGGTTCTGTTTTATCCCTACCAGAACGACATTTATTTCCCGCTTATCCTTCGACCAGCTTATGACGGCGTCCACAGCGGCCAGGTGGCATTTCCGGGCGGGCGTTATGAACTGAGCGACGAAAACCTGATCCGCACGGCTTTGCGTGAGGCGCAGGAAGAAATAGGTTTAAGGCTTAATGATGTCAAAATCCTGGGTGCATTGACGGAGCTATTCATTCCTGCCAGTAATTTCCATGTCCTGCCGGTCGTGGCGGCCATGCCTTATCGACCCGGCTTTTATCCTGATCCGCGCGAGGTCGAAGATATTTTTGAGATCAAACTTGAAGAGATTTCTGATGTTAATATTATCGGTTCGAGTGACATTCAAGTGCGTGGGGAACAGGTACATGCACCGCATTACATGGTGCAGGGTTACAAAATTTGGGGTGCTACGGCGATGATGATCAGCGAACTGTTGGCCGTCCTCAACGCGTCTGAGCCGGGCGCTGAAAGCTGAGTTTTATCGCTTATTTTGCTATATTAGCAGTTAATTCAACCCAATCTTCCGGCAAACTTCACCCTGTTTCTTCCTTTTGGATTGAGCCAGTCCCCTAATGAAGACCGGGAAATCGGAAGGTCAATTAATTTTTACTGAATTCTTAAAACCTGGTTCCTCCTGCATTTATGGACGAAAACGGAGCTACGCCCGAAGTAGAAGATAGCGGATTGCATGATAAACTGCCCATTTCGGGCTTATACGAAAACTGGTTTCTCGATTATGCTTCTTATGTAATTCTGGAACGTGCCGTCCCGGCGATCGAAGACGGCCTGAAACCCGTTCAGCGGCGCATCATGCACGCGCTCAACGAAATGGACGACGGCCGCTTCAACAAGGTGGCCAACGTCGTCGGGTCGTCGATGCAGTACCACCCGCATGGCGATGCTTCTATCTATGATGCCATTGTCAATATCGGGCAGAAGGAGCTACTTTTTGACACCCAGGGTAACTGGGGTGATATCCGTACCGGTGACGGTGCCGCTGCGGCCCGCTACATCGAGGTGCGCCTTTCCCGATTTGGCAAAGATGTCGTTTTCAACGACGACACCACCGAATGGCAGCTATCCTACGACGGCCGTAAACGCGAACCCGTTACATTGCCGGTCAAATTCCCCATACTGCTCACGCTGGGTGTAGAGGGTATCGCAGTGGGCTTGTCTACCAAAATACTCCCGCATAACTTCTGTGAACTGATCGAGGCTTCAATCGGCATTTTGCAGGGGAAAGATGTCATTATTTATCCCGACTTTCTGACCGGCGGCCTTGCCGACATCTCCAATTACAACGATGGTCACCGTGGCGGCAAGGTCCGTGTCCGTGCCAAAATCGAGGAGGAAGACAAAAAGATGCTCGTCATCCGTGACATTCCCTTCGGCACCACCACCACTTCGCTGATCGAATCGATCATCAAGGCGAACGACGGGGGCAAGATCAAGATCAAGAAAGTGGTGGATAACACCGCCGCCGACGTGGAAATCCAGGTACATCTGGCACCGGGCGTGTCGCCCGACATTACGATGGACGCGCTCTATGCGTTCACCGAATGCGAGGTCTCCATTTCGCCTAATGCCTGTATAATTATTGGCGAGAAGCCTCATTTTGTCGGTGTTACCGAGATTTTGAAATACAATACCCAGCAAACCGTCCATTTATTACAGCGCGAGCTGGAAATCAAGCGGTTGGCATTGCTGGAAAAGATCCTGTACGGCTCACTGGAAAAGATTTTCATCGAAAACCGCATTTACAGGGATATCGAAGAATGTGAGACTTTCGAAGCAGTGATCCGCACGATCGACAAAGGATTAGAGCCTTATAAAGCACAATTTTACCGCGTGATCACCGACGACGACATTGTGGAACTGACCGAGATCCGCATCAAACGGATCTCGAAGTACGACGGTTTCAAGGCGGATGAGCTGATGCGTAAATGGGAAGAAGACCTTGCCGAAACCGAGGATAACCTGGCCAACATCACGCGTTTCGCCATTGAGTATTACAGGGAATTACTCAAAAAATATGGAAAAGGAAGGGGCAGAAAAACCGAGATTCGTGCATTCAATCAGATTTCAGCCAATGTCGTTGCGGCCAACAACCAGAAATTGTATGTCAACCGCACGGAAGGTTTTATAGGTTATGGCCTCAAAAAAGACGAATACGTAATGGATTGCTCGGATATCGATGACATTATCGTGTTCCGTGGCGACGGCCGCTGTGTGGTTACCAAAGTGCAGGACAAAGTCTTTGTCGGCAAAGACATTATCCACTGCGCCGTTTTTCTTAAAAATGATGAGCGTAAAGTTTATAACCTGGTTTATGTGGATGGTAAAACCGGTGTTTCTTACGCGAAACGTTTCCAGGTAACCGCCATCACCCGCGACCGCGAATATGAGCTCACGCAGGGCACGCCGAAATCGAAGATTACCTACTTCACGGCCAACGACAATGGCGAAGCGGAGATCATTACCGTCAACCTCACCGCGCAGAGCAAAGCCAAGGTCAAGCAATTTGACTATAATTTTGCGGACCTGCTGATCAAAAACCGCAGCGCAATGGGTAATATTCTGACGAAATATCCGGTTAGAAAACTCACCCTGAAACAGGCCGGACGTTCGACGCTGGGCGGCGTGGATATGTGGTTCGACCCGATCATCGGCCGCTTGAACCGTGACGAGCGCGGCGAATACCTTGGCAATTTCGGCCCGAGCGACAATATCGTGGTCGTTTATAAGGATGGTTCGTATGAGCTAACCAACTTCGACCTCACCAACCATTACGAACCGCACGACGTATTGCTCGTCAAGAAGTTTGATACCAAGTTACCCATCACCGCCATTTATTTTGATGCGGGCCAGAAACAGCACTTTATCAAAAGGTTTAACATCGAAACTTCGTCGCTCGACAAGAAATTCCTTTTCATCAGCGACACTAAAAACAGCAAACTGATCCTTGCCAGCACGGATATACGCCCGCGACTGGAAATCGTGTATCCAAAAACAGCTCAAAAAGAACAAGCCACAGAGGAATATCTGGTAGAAGATATGGTCGACATCCGCGGATGGCGGGCACAGGGTAACCGCATTCCGAACGACAAGTTCAAGGAAATCCGTTGGCTCGAACCGTTGGCCGTTCCCGTGGAGGAAGTCGCCGAACAAGCGACTGACGATATTCCGGACGATGAACATAGCGGGGAAGAAGCTGCCGGCGACGCGCCGAATGCTTTGGTTGAAAATACTGTTAACCAGGAAGGCGACGATGCCGGCGAAGATACCGGGATCGATGAGGAGCAAGCTGATGACGACCCCGACACAGAGTCTAAGACCGAACCGAAATCGAAAAAAGATTCAAAAAAAGGATCGGACCCTAAAAGTCAACTCGGATTGTTTGAATAAGCCAGAATATTATAATTTCCAGATCAGCAGCAACAGAAAGAGCCGTTGATCGCGTATATCAGATCAAAAAGCACGATCATCGGGGTGTACGCGATCCGGCGACTTGAAATTTACAAGGCAACGCGTATACAGGTGAAAAAATTGATCAAAGTCATATTAGCCTTATTATTCGCCTGCATGGTTTTTATCCTGCTATGTAATTTCTGGGTAGTTTATTGCACGCGACAATACTCCTACTTTTCCATCGGAAACCTGCCACCGAATGACGTGGCGCTGGTGCTAGGCACCAGTAAAAAATCTGAAAAGGGTGCTGAAAACCTTTTTTTCAAATACCGGATGGAAGCAACCGCCCGGCTTTTCAAGGAGGGAAAAATCAAATACATCATCCTCAGCGGGAATAACGATTCGCAATACTATAACGAACCGCTGGATATGCAGCGCGCCCTGCTAAACCTGGGCATTCCCGAAAACGTGATGACGCTGGATTATGCCGGCTTCCGCACATTCGATTCGATCGTCCGTTGCAAACAGGTTTTCAACCAGGATAATTTCACCATCATTTCCCAAAATTTTCACAACGCAAGAGCATTGTATATTGCTCATAATGAAGGAATTAATGCCATATCCTTCGCCGCTCAGGACGTTCCTGACGGTTACTCGTTCCGCACGCTTATTCGCGAATACCTTGCTCGCCCGAAAGCCGTGCTCGATGTCCATATCTTGCGTCCCGCTGCGGACGTGACTTCCAATACCCAGATCGGCAAAAATAAGCATGACGAATGAGGCCGCGCGTGTACATAGCCGCCTTCATTCTCTTCGCGACGATCTGCCATAAAGGCATCTCGCAGGCAGTTTACGCCATTAAAGGCAAGGTTACCGATGCCACAACGGGTGATCCCATTCCGTTTGCCAATATCGGGATCCGCGGGCAGCTCGCCGGAACGACCACCAGTTTTGACGGCGTTTATCAACTCACATTTACACCTCCCGCCGATTCGGTCGTCGTTACGTATGTGGGTTATACAGGCCGGAGCAAAGCCATCGCGCCGGGATTGAAGGAGCAGGTGATCGATATCCAGCTTTCGCCGGGAACAACCCTGCTTCGGGAGGTGAAGATCCTTGCCGGTGAAAACCCCGCCTATGCGATCATGCGTAAAATCATGGCCCGCAAAAAAGCCAACAATCCCGACGAGCTTACAGCTTACGAATATGAAGCCTACAACAAGATCCAGATCGACATCGATAATCTTTCCAAAGGGTTCAGAAGCCGCAAGCCGGTCAAGAAAATGACCCATATTCTCGACAAGTTCGATGAAGTGAAAGGCGAAAATGGCGAGACGATCATCCCAATCTTTATCTCCGAATCTGTTTCGGATGTTTTTTACCGCCGCGACCCGCAGAAGAAGAAGGAAGTGATCAACAAAACCAAAGTCTCCGGCGTCGGATTGACAGATGGAAGCATGGTTTCACAGCTGGTCGGTTCTACTTTCCAGCAATATAATTTTTACAACAACTGGCTGAATATCCTTCAAAAGGACTTCGTCTCGCCCATTTCGGACAATTGGCGGCTTTACTATGAATATTATCTCGCCGACAGCATTGCCAATGGCTCCGGCTATGATTATCAAATCGATTTTGAACCCCGGCAGAAGCAGGACCTCGCATTCTCCGGTTCGATGTGGGTCGACAGCGAAACGTTTGCATTGACGCAAATCGACGTGAGTGTAGGAAAAGAAGCCAACCTGAACTACATCGACCGCATCAAAATCCAGCAATCCTATGAATTGTCAGAAGACGAAAAAAATTGGTTACCCCGTAAAACGCGCGTAATGATCGACGTCGACGAGCCAACACCGCAAGCGGCAGGAATGCTTCTGAAATTCTATTCGGCTCAATCTAAATACAAAACAGACGCGCCGCGTGAATCCCGGTTTTACGACACGGCCATTGAGCTTAAAGAGGATTACCTCGACCACGATTCCGCTTTCTGGATGAAAAGTCGCCCCGAAGGCCTGAGTCCGTCCGAAAAATTGACCTTCGAGTTGATCGATTCCTTGAAAGCACTGCCGGTAGTAAAAACGTATACCGAGATACTGAACGTTTTTGTAAATGGCTACAAAAGGATCGACAAATGGAATATCGACCTCGGGCCATACCTTTTTTTGTATGCCAACAACAAAGTGGAGGGCCATCGCTTCCGCCTGGGCTTCCGGACTGATCCCGGGTTTAGTAAAAAATGGATTTTCAGTGGTTATGGCGCTTACGGCACACGTGACGGCGAGTTCAAATACGGCGGCGGTCTGGATTACATCATCAGTCGTAAACCCTGGACAATGGCTGGTATCTCCTATTCCAAAGATCTGGAGCGCCTTGGACTAACGGCCGAGACCATCGGTCCGAGTACCATTTTCGGGGCCTTGTCGCGCTTCGGGGCGTTTCGCCGGCCATACTGGCAAGAGGATGTTTCAGCTTATTTGAAAAGGGAGGTCGTAAAGGGCCTGACTGGTAGCGTGCAAGTCCGACATCGCACTTTTGACCCGCTGTTTCCCTTCACTTACCGCACTAATCCGACGGCAGGTGACGATTCGCCAGTCAAAAGTGCATTCGATATTACGGAAGTCAATTTCGAGGCGCGCCTTGCTCAGAAGGAGACATTCCTTCTTAACGATAATGAGCGTATCAGCATGGGAACCGGCAATTCCCCGGCATTTACCTTGCGCTATACGCATGGCTTCAAGCGTCTGCTGGGCGGGGATTTTAACTACAATAAATTCTCTTTCAATATCCGGCAGAGTTTCCGGGCGGGCGTCATCGGGCGTACCTATTATAATGTTACGTTCGGGTATATTCCCTCTACCTTGCCCTACCCGCTGCTTTACACGCCGCTGGGTAATGAGTCGCTGTTTTATGTCGAGAATGCCTATAATCTGATGCGCTATTTTGAATTTATCAGCGACCGGTATTTCGCTTTGCGCATGGAGCATAATTTTGAAGGATTTATATTGAACCGCATTCCGGCAATCCGGCGGCTGAAATTGCGAATGCTCGCCACAGGCAGGCTGTTTTACGGCAGTCTCCGAAATGCCAATCAGTCGCTGACGACCACTACCGACGAGTCAGGACAAAAAATACTCACATTCAGCCCGTTAAACGACAAGCCCTACGTGGAGCTAGGCTATGGGATCGACAACATTTTCCGCACCGGCCGGGTCGATTTCATTCACCGGCTCACGTATCTCGACAATCCGAATGTGACGCCTTTCGCTGTGAAAATTTCCTTCTGGTTCAAATTGTAATGCATCAAATGCGTTTGAGGTCTTTGGATGCATAGGTGAGCTTTACCTCTTGCCCGATTTCGAGGTCGGGTTTGTTTCTGTAAAAGGATATTTGTTCTTTGCCTTTTACACAGCGGATCTCCCAATGATTACCATGAAAGCGTACGGCTTCCACCTTGCCTGCCCAGCGGCTTTTCTCCGGATTGCGCGTTCGTTTTATCTTTTCCGGGCGAATGTAGAACTGCTTTTTACCCTGTTCCCCCGCGATCCAGTTAATATCGCCAGTCAGTTCCGCCACATAACTGTTAACGGGCTGGTCGTAGACTTCCTGCGGGGTTCCGATCTGAATGATCTTGCCGTCGCGCAGGACCGCGATCCTGTCCGACCAGGCCAGGGCATCGGCCGCTTCGTGCGTTACGAAGATGCAACTCATTTTCTCTCGCTTTCTCAGGCGCTCGATGGCATCGGCGAGTACGCGGCGATTGTGGTTATCCAAATGGGCGAAAGGCTCGTCGAGCAACAACACATCGGGCAGTTCAGCAATCGCTTTGGCAATAGCTGTGCGCTGCTTTTCTCCTCCTGACAGCAATTTTGCCTTGCGGTCTTTTACGCTTTTCAATGCGGTTGTTTCCAGCAGTTCCGCCACTTTTTCGAGCCGATAGTCAGGCTCATAGAAACGTAGCGAGTAAGCGATATTTTCCTCTACCGTCTGGTTTGGAAACAACTCAAACTCCTGATGAATGAGTTTTATGGCCTCATGCCCGGGCATCAACTCGCTGGCAACGGATTTGAGTAGCTGTCCTTTGAAAAAAACATCACCTTGCTCCGCATCCAGGAAACGTCCCAGAATGCGTAGCAAGGTGCTTTTTCCCGATCCGCTTTCGCCCAGGATCCCCAGCCATTCGCCCGGCGCCAATTCGAGGTCGATGCCGGAGAGGACAGCGTCGGTACCAAATGTCTTGGTGATTTGCTGCGCGCGCAGGGTCGGCTGGACCTGTTTCATGATCAGGCCCAGGTAATTTTGTCTTCGATAGGGCTATTGCGGCGTGCTGGTACTTCGGGGGCATTGTGATACCCCAGGTAGTACAATCCCAGACATTTCTGGCCTTCGGGCAAGCCCATGTATTCGGCCAGTTCTTTTAACACCGCCGGGCTGCTCCAGTACGATCCAATCCCGTAAGCGGTGGCAGTTAGCCACATATTTTGTACCGCACAGGCCACCGCCGCGATTTCTTCCCATTCCGGCAGGTCGTTCGGATGGAGTTCCGCATTGACAGCGATCACGCAGGCCGATTTCAGGATTTTCTCACCCGCAGCCTCGTAACGCGCTTGTGAAAATGATTCAGCGGGCGTATTGTTGCGGTAACGCTCCATGAAGAAACTGGCCAGATGCTGTAACTTTTCGTCCCCTCTGAACACCATAAACCGCCATGGCTCCGTACGCTTGTGCGTGGGTGCGTAATTGGCGTTTTCAAGGATGTTTTCAATGACTTCCTGTGGAATTTCCTTCTGGATATAGTTTGGCGGGAAAATGCTCCGACGTGTGCGGATAATATGGTTAATAACTTCTACTGTTTGGTCCATTTCAGAAATTTTGCTGCTTTTCAATTTGTCAAAGGCCAAAACTAACGATTATTAGGCCGTTTTCCGTCAAATCAGGCGAAGTACTACCCGTTTTTCAAATCATAACTAAATTTTACCCCGAAGGCATGCTAGTTTGCCGCTAAACCATTATTTTCAGCCTCTTCTTTGGCAAAAACCGTAATTTGGCCCGTCAAAATCAACACCAACCAAACCTGAAATCGCATGCTCGTTACTACTACCCCGAATATCGAAGGTAAAAAGATCATCAAGTATATCGGACTGGTGAATGGTGAAGCCATTATCGGGGCCAACTTTGTAAAGGACTTCCTGGCAGGTATTCGCGACGTAGTAGGCGGTCGCTCAGGCTCTTACGAGCAGGGGCTCCGAGAAGCCAAAAGCATCGCAATCCGCGAAATGATGGAACAGGCGCAACGCCTTGGGGCCAATGCAGTAATCGGTGTGGATATAGATCTCGAAACGATCGGAAATGGCAGCTCGATGCTTATGGTGAGTGCCAATGGCACTGCGGTGTGCTACGAATAAACATGGTACGCCGGGCACCGCAGTATCAAATATGCCACATACTGGATTAAAACACGCCCCGGGCGATCTGCGACACGTTGTCGGATTTGCCCATTGTATAAAAATGCAGCACAGGCACGCCGTAAGCCATTAATTCCTTACTTTGCTGTATGCCCCATTCAATGCCTACCTGACGGACTTCTTTGTCGGTAGCACACTTTTCAACTTCTTTCACCAGGTCCTGCGGGAATTGCAAATGGAAAATATCTGCAAGAACGGTCAACTGTTTTCTGGTTGATAACGGTTTCAATCCCGGAATGATAGGAACCGTGATTCCCTCTGCGCGGCAGCGTTCCACAAAGGTGAAATATTTCTGATTATCGAAAAACATCTGCGTCACAATGTAGTTGGCGCCGAGATCGACCTTCTTTTTCAAAGCCGCATAATCGGAATCAAAAGAAACGGCATCGAAATGCTTTTCAGGATAGCCAGCCACACCGATACAGAAGTTGGTCGGCGACATTTCTGTTTCTGCATTGAGCAGGATTCCCTTATTCATATTATCCACCTGAGTCACGAGCTCCGATGCGTAGGTATGTCCGCCTTGTTTGGGTTTGAAAACGCCCGCGGACTTCTCGGGGTCGCCACGGAGCACCAATACATTGTCTATACCCAGGTAATGCAGATCGATCAATACATCTTCGGTCTCATCTTTGGTAAATCCTCCGCAGATCACATGCGGCACCGCATCCACTTTGAAACGCTCCATCAAACGTGCGCAGATACCGACCGTTCCCGGCCGTTTCCGAATCGGAATGCGTTCAATGGTCCCATCCGGGCCGACACGGTCGATCAGTTCCTCGCGGTGGTAAGTAACATCTACAAACGGGGGATTGAATTCCATCAGAGGCTCGATGGAATCGAGCAAATCATTGATATTCTGTCCTTTCAGTGGGGGGATAATCTCGATCGAGAACAGGGTTTTTCCTTCCGCGCGGCTGATGTACTCGGTAACTTTGGTCATGTATTGAATGATGTGGTGTGTCCCAAAAAATTACAAATGAACACCATTTCATTCTCCTAACCAATGTAGGGGCACAAAAAAATGGCCTACCGCATTACAGTAGGCCATTCCACGTAAACCCTCCTCTATCAGTGTTCGTCAAAAATGTTAATTGGGTTGCTGACGGGCGTCAGTCCCAAAGCAACAATTTGCTTGACTGAATACTAATAACTAAAATTCTGTGCCAAATTATGAAAGAAAGAGTTCGCGAACAATTTATATCAAACTTTTTTTATCTAATTGTAGATCGATTACTACGCTTTTCACCAAACATCCTGTTTTATCCCGGATTAGTTCCTTTTTGTAGTCTCGTTTAGACTGTCATCGGTTACAACCACTGTTTCTTATTTCAACACTTTTGGGAAACGATTCCCCAAAAAGTTACACAGTTTGTAAAATCTACCTGTTTTGCCGCGTCATTTCGATATGCTCGATCTCATCTTCGAGGTAGATTTCACTTGACTGCCTGAAACCGAACGACTCATAAAACCTTTTGAGGTATAATTGCGCGCCAATCCGGATTGGGACTTTGCCATACAATTCCTCCAATTTTTGGATCGACATATTGAGTAGCTCCACCCCGTAACCGGCTCCACGTCCCTGCGCCGAAACAACAATCCGCCCAATCGCCGGATATTCATACGATAAACCCGGCGGGACAATGCGTGCGAAAGCAAGCAGCTTCCCATGGCGGTAGCCCGAGAGGTGATGGCACTGCTGGTCCTTGTTATCCATGTCGAGAAAGCAGCACCGCTGTTCCAGCACAAATACCTCGCTTCTCAGCCTGAGAATGTCGTAAAGCGCTGTATTTGTTAGTTCTTCGAAGGTCTGAAAGCGCCAATCCAGTTGATAATCCATGAAAGTGTTGTCCAAAAGAATTTATTTTACCTGATATTCCCCGTTTTTATAAATTTGCGGGACAATTTACAATATCAGGGTACCAACATTAAAATAACCAATAATACATTATAGTATGGGAAGGGCTTTTGAATACAGAAAGGCGCGGATGTTCAAGCGGTGGGACAAGATGGCCAAAACTTTCACGAGGATTGGTAAGGATATTGTGCTCGCGGTAAAAAACGGCACTGCCGACCCCGCCACCAATTCCAAACTCCGGGTTCTCCTGCAAAACGCAAAGGCAGTGAACATGCCCAAGGAAACCGTGGAAAGGGCGATCAAGCGTGCCAGTTCCAAAGATCAGGAGGATTATAAGGAAATGGTTTATGAAGGCTACGGCCCTCATGGCATCGCTGTCCTGGTTGAAAGTACCACTGATAACCCAACCCGCACGGTGGCTAACGTAAGGAGCTACTTCAACAAACTGGGCGGCAGTTTGGGAACAATGGGAATGCTTGATTTCATTTTCGATCGCAAATGCATTTTCAAGATCAAGAATACCGGTAAAGATCTCGAAGAACTGGAATTCGAATTGATCGACGCAGGCGGTGAAGAAATTTTTTTGGACGAAGAGACCAACCTAATCAACATATATGGTGAGTTCCCTGCCTTCGGAGCATTACAGCATTATCTTGAAGAAAACGGGTACGAGATTGTCGAAGCTGATTTTGAGCGGATTCCAAATGATACCAAGACATTAAGCGACGAACAGATCGCGGAAGTGGAAAAACTGATCGAGAAGATCGAAGAAGACGACGATGTACAGCGTGTTTATCACAATATGGCTTAATGCAGCGCCACGATCCGGTGTTGTTTTTTCATAAATTCAAAATAGGCCCCGGTTTCCTTTCCCAATAAGGAAGCGCCTACCGGCGAAGAAGATGAGACTGCTAAAACGGTCTCATTTTCTATTTTGACGGCCCCCAGGCTTACCGCAATAAAAAACCAGCCGGCCGTCGTTTCCAACAATGTCCCTACCGCACTTCGCACGGACACATCACTTTCGCTGACCTTTTCCAATATCAGCCGTTCCTGCCTTGCAAGCTCGTACTGGCGCGCATGCATATTCCTGTCCAGTTGCCCCATCGAGCGCGAGGTTTCATATTTGTCACCCATTGAACTTTTGCCCTGGTCATTAGCCGATTCCTGCGCCGCCTCCATTGCGTTCCAGGCTACCTGCATGCGTTCATCTAAAAGAGATTTCAGGTGAGCGACTACCACTGTTCTTTCCATTATTAAAATAGTTACCGCACGGACGGTTTGGTTTACTGAAAGGTTGCAAATATAAGAACCAACCGCAATATCTCCGGCTGTTACCGCCTTTGGGTACATTCTACAACCGACACTAACGATATCGATACTTAATCGCAAAGTATTTCGTAAAATTCGCCTATCAAAAATCAGGATAGTGCAATACTATTAGAAGTAATTCACAGCACCTTGAGCATTCCATTTACCGAATACTCAACTGTCTGAAAATTAGGATAGTATACGTCAAAATAAAGTGAATTGCACTTGAAATTATTAGCATTTTAGTTTCAAAAAATTTAATTTCTAACAGCATTATCCCTCTCTATCATCATGAAATACTTATACTACACGTTATCGCTGGCGATGTGTGTTTCTTGCGTCGTCTGCCAAGGCCAATCTATCAAAATCAATGAGTTGATGGCCTCCAATTCCACTTCTTTCACCGACGAGACGGGTTCGGACGAGGACTGGATCGAGCTTTACAATGCAGGTGCGGCGGCCGTCGACCTGAGCGGTTACTATGTTACCGATGATGCAGGCGAGCTGAAAAAATTTCAATTACCATCCAACGCCGGCAGCCTGACAGTCCAGCCAGGCTCATTCCTGATCCTCTGGGCCAGTGGCTTGCCGTCCCGTGGCCCCCGGCACCTGGGTTTCGGCCTGAGCGGCGACGGTGAGCAATTTCTGCTTGTAGCTCCAAACGAGTCCATTATCGACCAGGTAACTTTCACCAGGCAACGAACGGATGTGTCGTATGGCCGAAAGACGAATGGCAGCGCGGAATTCGTGTACTTTCTGCCGTCATCGCCCAATGCGAATAATGTACAGACAAATTCCTACACCGGGTTTTCCGCTGCGCCGGTAATGAGCGCCGCGAGCTGTTTTTTTCAAACCGATTTTACGCTCACCATTTCCGCGCCCGTCGCCGGAGCAGAAGTTTATTATACCACAGACGGCTCGGAACCTGACAAGAACAATATTACAGCACCGGGTAAGGCCTATCAACACAAAAACCAGTACCCGAGACATCCCGGCGACCCGACGGAACCGATTTTAACTAAATATTTCCTGACACTGAAACAGAATTCGCCGGTTAATATCCCGATCAGCAACAAATCGTTGCAACAGGATGTCTATGCGTCTATTTCTACAACTAATGATTATATACCGACTTACAGCTTAGTACCCGTCAAACCGGTTTACAAAGGGACGGTCATCCGCGCCAAAGTTTATGAAGCAGGAAAACTGCCCAGCGAAACCGTATCGAGGTCGTACTGGCTCACACCAAATGGTCAGCCAAAATCGAAACTTGCCGTCTTTTCGATCAAGGTCGACCCCGACGATATGTTCGATTATGAAGACGGTATCGGCGTTGCCGGAAAGGACTTTATGGACTGGCGGAATACAAATTCTACCACCCCTTCGCTTGGGGTGCCTTACGGGAACTACTACCGGGGAACGGAAATACCGGCCAATGTCGAAATACTGATCAACGGCAGTTCGGTTGTTAACCAGCAATTGGGCTTGCGCATTCATGGGCAAGGTTCGCGTACACATGACAAGAAAAGTTTCAGACTCTACTCTACCGGTGCAAACGCATCACAAAGCGATATCGACTATCCTCTTTTTCCAAATCAAACATTCCATACCTTCAAAAGACTTGTCCTCCGGAACTCGGGCAACGATTACGAGCGGACGCTGATGAAGGATTCCTACATCCATCAGATTGCCGAAGGTTTGAATATCGAATTGCAGGATTACCGGCCGGTCAGTACTTACCTGAACGGAGAATATTGGGGCCTCTATGACCTTCGTGAACGGCAGGACGAATATTACTACGCCAGCCATTATTCCCTGGAACCGGAAAATATAGAGTTTTTCACAGACGACGGGATCGAAAACAATTCAGGGCATTATGCGGACCTGTCAAATTTCATAAAAACTCACAACATGGCCGATGCGGGCAACTACAATTACGCATTACAGCGAATGGACATGGACAATTTCGTCGATTACTGCATTATGGAACTATACGCCGCTAACTGGGACTGGCCTTATGGGAATATCACTTACTGGCGACACAAAGTACCGTACAACCCCTCGGCCGGGAAGGGTAAGGACGGTCGCTGGCGCTGGGCCCTTTTTGATGTAGACCTGAGTTTCGAAGAACTGGATGCGAACCAGTTCTCCAAAGCATTGGGTGCACCTGATTTCCTCCTTAGTTACTTGCTGCCGAATACGACTTTCCGAAACAAGTTCATCAATCGCTATGCCGACCTGATCAACACCCATTTTCTGCCGCAGCGATTGTTGGATCAGATCCAGGTATGTAAAAATCTCATCAAAGATGACATTCCTGAAAACATCAACCGTTGGAACAGGCCGTCCAGCTATGCTACATGGGAGTCGAACATCAATCTAATGGTCAACTTCGCTACTAACAGGCCCAATGTCGCCAGGGGGCATATCCAGAGCCAGTTTGCACTCAATGACGGCACCCAGGTCATCGATGTAGATGTCTCGAATAAGGCGCATGGCTATGTACGGGTCAACACCATCGACATCCAGCCGGGCACATTGGGCGTTTCCGCCGACCCGTACCCCTGGAGTGGAACATACTTCAAAAATGTGAACATTGCATTAACGGCCATCCCGAAGCCGGGATATAAGTTCCTGCAATGGGAAAATCTCACTACGCACATTGTTTCCAATACCGCAACCATAGAATTCGCTCCCTCGTCAGGATCCAAATATCGTGCGGTGTTCGCTGTGGACGTGGCACCGTTGCAGATCCCCGCTCCACTGGACGACGGTGCATGCGTATACAACTTCAATGCATGGCTTGCCACCGCTGCTGAAAATACCTTTCCGGACAACATGCGGTTTGTTTATATGGAAAACGACGATCCGGGACTTACTTCCAACGTAGTCGGCTTTACAAGTGGTGTCTACAACCTCACCAGCCGCACGCGTATCAATGGCCTAGGCGATCAGGGTATTTCGCTTATCAATACCGGAAATGCGGCCGGTAACCCCGGCTATCCGGGCATGAAACTCGGAGGAGCCATTCTCGCATTGAAGACAACCGGGAAAACCCAGGTTAATGTAAAATGGACGGGCGGCACGGTGATGCCGAATACAAGGCCGTATGCGATCCGCCTGCAATACCGCCTGTCGGAAAGCGGGCCTTTTACTGATGTACTCAATACCAGCGGACAGCCCGTACAATATATGCGGGCAGCTACTGCCGGGCACCAGCAGGTCATCGACTGGGTGAAACTGCCTTCCGATGCCTTGAACAAACCGTACGTTCAATTACTATGGCGATACTATTGCACAGATGCCTCGGCGTCCGGCGCGAGGGATGAGCTACGTCTGGACGACATTGCCATACAATCCTGCTCCAATCCATTACCTGTAACACTGATACGGTTCAATGCCGAACCGGCGGAAGAAAAAGTGGTGCTGGACTGGACGACAACTGAGGAGACAAACAATGAATATTTCGATGTGGAGCGCTCACAGAATGCTGCGGGTTGGCTTGCAATCGGTAGGCTGCGAGGCAAAGGTACCATATCTGCGATCAATCAATATCGGATGAATGACCTTGAACCACTCCCGGGGACGAGCTATTACAGGCTTAAACAGGTTGACACCGACGGATCTTATACCTACTCGCAAATGGTATCCGTCAAACGTGCCGATTTCGCGGCCAGCGTTTTCCCAAGCCCAGCCGACCAAGTACTACATATCGCATTACCTGATCAGCAGCAACCGTTCAGCTACACCATCTCCGACGTATCAGGCAAAATAAAAGCTAGCAATTTGTCGCAGCCGGGTAAACCTGCCGTTCCCGTGGGAAGCCTGTCGTCCGGAGTATATGTGATTAGTATACAAACAAAGAACGGGGCATCTACTTCCCTGAAATTCATCAAGAAGTAAATACCCCGCACCAAACTCTGACCTTTCCGGCACAAACAACCGGGAGGTCAGAGTTTGGATATTTTTTTGCGGACCAGCTCACCGCCGGCGTTAAACTCTACAATGTATTCGCCACGGTTGAGTCCCGAAACATCCAGCTCATTCCCCTGCGATTGCTCGAGCAGTATTTTACCATTCAGGTCCATTACCTTCAACCTACTGACTGCGGAACCGTTACTGGTTGACACTTCGATGACGTGTTGCGTGGGGTTAGGATAAACAGAAGAAGCAGATTCTTCGGAGTCACTTTTGATAGCGATGATCCTGGAAAGCGTCGCAGTACCATCAAAATCGACCTGGTTGAGACGGTAATAAGTCGTGCGGGGAGCTGGCGACTCATCGGTAAAATGATACCGGTTTTCCTCCTTGCTATCCCCCACGCCCTTCACGATCCCGACCGGGGCAAAGCGGACGGCATCGATGCTTTTTTGAATTTCAAAATAATCGTTGCTTGTCTCCGAAGAGGTGACCCATTCGAGTTCGTTAAAACCATTGAGTGTTTTTTTGCCATTGAAACTCACCAGTGTCACAGGAAGCGGTGGCGGGGGTAGCGGGGGTGCGGAGGCCATGAGCGATTTGGCATTACCCAGTATATTCACGGAGGGATTGATAATCGCATCGCGCCACAGCCCAGCTGCCATTCGCTGGCCCTGTTCGTTGAAATGCAGTTTATCGTACCGCCCCTCATTGCCGATAGCGTTCAAATCCGCCCCCCGGAAAGTATTGGGTACGGTGTTGATCAAGTCATTCTGGGCGTTCGTAATTTCCGGTTTAACCCCGTCATTGTAACAAGACGTCGCGACCATCCAGGCCAGTTCCTGATAATTGGCCTCATTACGGCTCTTTTCCATCACTTTCAGACTTCTGAAATAGAAACCTGCGCCTGTTGTATCGCCATCGTTGATACCATGCGCCGATAACACAGCCCGTAAGCCGGTGCGGGGTACATATTTGTTCAAGGTATTCCGGATATTGACATAGGGCATCCTGATATTATACTTGATAAACCCATGGGAGAAGGGGATATCGTAAGCCGCTTTATAAAAATGTCCCATGTTGCTGCCTCCGAATGCCGCGCTGTAAAAAAGAATGGGGACATTCAACGCCTTTACTAACGAGTCGCCCAGCTTCGGCCAGAACCACGGCTGGTCGGCCATTGGAGCAATACCGCAGCTCTGACAAAGATGCGTCGGTTCCAGTGGGGGAAGGTCATCCGGACTGCCCGTTTGCAAATAGAGGTTTCTTTGCCCGGGGTTACTCATCGGATTTATAGAGTTGACGAGATCGCTGGCGGCACCGGTCATGGCCCCTTCCGCGGCGGCGGCGTTGGAATGGCCTACGATCAAAAACACCTCGCCCACTCCCACTTTTTCGACGGTAATTACATCCCCGACCTGTTGATTACCTGCATTCATCGCCCTTACTTCGAGATCGAAGCGCCCACCTGTCGAATTCAGAAAACCACCGTATGTTCCGTTGCTGAGACTGGATGCAATCGTTGTCCAGTTTATGGCATTGCCGGGTTCACCTCCCCGGGTGTTTAATCTGGCTTCGATGCGCGTAACCTGATTCCCGAAATAAGTGCCCGTTACAAACACATTCGCATGACCGGCCGGGTCGCGTTGATAAACCATTCGTGCCGGTGGGAAACTCACACTTACCTGTGCCCGCACCGTCGGGTAAGCCAGCAAGAAAATGAAAGATAAATAGAGCTTTACTCGCATAGAAAATTGTTTAAGAATGAAAAACTGAAAACGAACGAATGTAAAAACGACCGAACGGGCGGTGCCCTTCCGTCCTCGCGGACAGTCCGTACTGAACTACAATAGAATGATTTGCATTCCGCCACGACCATACTTTCTCGTCGAGCCAATATGACATAGCAATGCCACAGGGCTATCAGAGCCTTTTAAAGATAAATGCTACGTATGTACTTGATTATGAGGAAATAGGGAGGAGATAAACTTGTTTAAAGAGATCAGCAGCCGAACCTCTTTAAACAAAAATAGCAAGAGAGCGGAAGAAATAACCTCATCGTATTAAATAAATTATTCTAATAGTACCAAAGCTTATTCTACGGTCAAAGCGGAACTTTATTTAGCATTTCCTCAGTCGAAAATCACCCTCATATTTTCTCATTGACGGCTTCCTTGTTATCTTTGCCAAACTTTCTTGAATACCAACAATGACACAACTTTCGGTCCGGCACTTACTTGGAATCAAAAACCTGAACGAGAATGACATTCAAACTATCTTAGATACGGCGACCCAGTTCAAGGAAGTCATCAACCGGCCTATTAAGAAAGTCCCTTCCCTGCGTGATATTACCATTGCCAACGTTTTTTTCGAAAATTCCACCCGCACAAGGTTGTCATTCGAACTCGCGGAAAAAAGGCTTTCTGCCGATGTGGTCAATTTTTCTGCTTCCGGCAGTTCGGTAAAAAAAGGGGAAACGTTGCTCGATACGGTCAACAATATCCTTGCGATGAAAGTGGATATGATCGTCATGCGGCACAGTAGCCCCGGAGCACCGCATTATTTATCGACCCGCATACCTGCCAATGTTGTGAATGCCGGCGACGGCACGCATGAGCACCCCACACAGGCGCTGCTGGACGCATTTTCGATGCGCGAAAAGCTGGGCGACCTGACCGGAAAGAAAATCGCGATCATTGGCGATATCACCCACTCGCGCGTAGCCTTATCCAATATATTCTGCCTCCAAAAACTCGGGGCCGAGGTAATGGTTTGTGGCCCCTCCACGTTGATCCCCAAACATCTGGGCGAGCTTGGCGTGAAGATTGGCCATAATGTAAAGGAAGCCCTGCAATGGTGTGACGTGGCCAATGTGCTGCGTATACAGTTGGAGCGGCAGCAGATCAAGTATTTCCCATCGTTGCGTGAGTACTCTTTATATTATGGTATTGACAAAGCGATGCTCGACGAGTTAAACAAAGAGATCGTGCTGATGCACCCCGGTCCCATCAACCGTGGGGTAGAACTTTCCTCTGACGCGGCGGATTCAAATCATTCGATCATTTTGAATCAGGTCGAAAACGGGGTTGCTGTGAGAATGGCAGTACTGTATTTGTTGGCTCAGCAATAATCAGCACCTGACCTCTTTTCGCTTTCTACCGAGAAGCCCTTTATCCCAAACCTTCTGAATATAATCGGGTGGGTAAGGTACTTTGCATTCGGTGTTACCCATATTGACCTTTACTCTGCCGATCCTTTTACCCACTTCCATCGCTTTCTCTGCCAGCGGCTCGTAATACGTGCCTACCGCGATCACAAAACCATTCATAACATACCGGACCTGATTTTGTGCCGAATGTATTTCGCGCTCCACCCGATCGAGTAGCTGGTCTATCTCCTGCTTGTCGAGCTGATCGTCCGGTGTCAATGCCAGGATGCATCCCCAGGTCGACCACCCCGCATCGGCCGTCAGTTCGTCCTCGGATTCGATCCACTTTCTGGCCATTTCAAATTTGTAGGGGCTTTCGGCCGCGTTCCAGGCAACGGTATACTCGCTGATCATATGCCAGGATGCGCCGTCGATCCACTCATCGAGAACCTCGGGCGTCATGAGCGCGGGATTCGATATTAATCCAGCAAGGTACATCGCATCTGAATTTCCGGTTTTAAACAGTTCCAATGCCAGTTTGTGGTCGTTTTTATGCCTTTTAAGAATCGGTTTCATATCCCCTATTCTCACCCCGTAGATGGGATCCACCGCTCCATGGTTCCTGAGGGTTTTAAGCGTCTGTTCAGTCCCGAGCAATGCCAGCTCGTTCATAATTTCCTTTACCTGATCCATTTCCGGATGATTTGTTTTACATTCATAATATACTGTTTTTAAAGAAAAATTACTGTTCATCCCATTCTAAAAATACATGTATTATGATATTTAGCGAAGGAATGCTCCGAGATGGAGCGCTCGAAAACAAGACAATTATCGTCACCGGCGGCGGTACCGGGCTGGGGAAATCAATGGCGGCCTACTTTCTCAGATTGGGCGCCAATGTCGTGATCTGCAGCAGAAAGTTTGCCGTGCTGGAAGAAACCGCCGCGGAGTTAGCCCAAATTACAGGCGGAAAGATCCTCCCTGTGGCGTGTGATGTAAGGAACACCGAACAGATCGAAAATGTGATTGCGAAAAGCGTTGAGGTATTTGGCCGTGTCGACGGATTGGTTAATAACTCGGCAGGGAATTTCATCAGTCCAACAGAACGGCTTTCGTACAAAGCTGTGGATACGGTCGTCGATATCGTGTTGCGCGGAACCTATTACTTTACGCTGGCTTTGGGTAAATACTGGATAGACAATAATATCAAAGGCACAGTGCTGAATATCGTCACAACTTACGCCACTACCGGCTCCGGCTGGGTCGTTCCTTCGGCCATGGCAAAAGCAGGTGTGCTCACGATGACCAAGTCGCTCGCATTCGAATGGGCGCGGCATGGGATACGCCTCAATGCCATTGCTCCCGGCCCATTCCCTACCAAAGGTGCCTGGGACCGGCTATTTCCCGAAGAACTAGCCAAAAAATTCTCCTTCGAAAACCGCATACCGCTCGCGCGCACAGGCGAGCATCAGGAACTGGCCAACTTGGCGGCATACCTCGTTTCTGATTTTTCGGCCTACATGACCGGCCAGGTCGTCACCCTGGATGGAGGCGAGGTGCTGGCTGCCGGACAGTTCAATTTTCTCAAAGAAGTGACTGACGATCAATGGGATGCCATCGAAGATCAGATTAAATCGGCGACCCGTGGCGGTAAGAGTCCTGAATAAAAATTTTATTACCGTTTTATTGGGTAATTTTGCCCGTTACTTCGTTATTTGACAAACGATGACGACACGTACATGAGAACAAATTTTCGCTTTTGCATCTATATAATGTCTGTTTTGGTGATGGCCGGGTGCGCATCATCCAATAAGCCAATGAAGCAGATTCCCGAGGCACAGGTACGGCCAACGGAGCAGCAGCAACAGCAAATGTCGGCCCCGGTGAATGAAGAACTTGCGTTGGTTGCCATTCAGAGCAAATATCTGCTGAAAGACACGACACAAACGCAGGTTTTCCTGTATATAGATGCATTTAAGGGCAAAAATGCGATTAGCGTGGCGGACTTCGTCCGACTTTATAACCTCAACTACGTCATTTATTCAGACTATGGCACGCGGGAACGCCTCGGTTACGGCAATGTAAAGCTGGATTCGACCAACGTTTCACGCACAGGCGATAAAATTGTCATCTCCTACGAGTTGAAAAGCCCGAACCGTGATTACGGCGTTTTGCTAAGCGAAATCAGCCAGACCGGAACCCTGAAAAAAGTATTGAACGATCTCACGATCCGTTTCAAGAAGCTGGCAGTCAACCAGATGTACGGCGTTTACACAGGCACCTCGACCCAGCCTCTTCAACGGCATTATGTGAACACCAGCGAGCTGTTTACTGTCAAAAAAGCGGGTGAAGGCTCCGAGCAACTACACGTTTACTATTATAACCACGACTTTGAGCCAGCAGGCTCGCCTATGAACATCGCTCCGAAAAATGTGGGCAAATCACTGGAAGTCGATAGTACATTTACCATTAGCGCCAATCAACCTCTGCAATTCAGCAAAGAAGGTCTTTACAATATTTTTGCAGATACGACACAATCGGAAGGACTGGGCATCCTGGTCGTCAATGAGCGTTTCCCAAAAGTGACGCGCCCGCAATTGCTGTTGGAACCGCTGCTTTACATGAGCACAAACAACGAGGTCAACGAGATTAAGAAAGCAGAAGATTATAAAAAGGCACTGGATAAATACTGGCTGACGCTTATGAACGGCAATGCGCCGCTGGCACAGCAGTCTATCCGTTCGTTTTACGGAAGAGTTGAAGAGGCCAATCAGTTATTTACCACCTATAAAGAAGGCTGGAAAACGGACAAAGGCATGATTTATATTGTGCTCGGCCCCCCCGACAAGGTACAGCGCAGCAAAGACCGCGAAGTTTGGACGTATGATCATAAAGGCAACGCCCAAAACGTCAATTTTACATTTAACAGGAGAAACAATCAATTTGTGGATGATCATTATGAACTGGTTCGCTATGCCGAATACCAGCCGATTTGGTATCCAGTAGTAGAAGCATGGAGAAACGGAAGTATACGGTAAGAAAACCAGCCCCAAGACAGTCCCAGGCCGACATGGTTTTTGGTACGCAGTCAGTATTGGAAACCCTTCGTTCGGGAAAAGAAATCGAACGTCTATTTATTCAGCGCGAGTTTGGGCTTGCGGAAATTGAAAAACTCGCCAAAGAACTTGGCGTCCCCTATCAGCGTGTACCAGTCGAAAAACTAAACCGGGTAACGCGCAAAAACCACCAGGGCGTTATCGCATTTGTATCGCCGATCCAGTACATGCCGCTGCACAATGTGCTCACGCAGGTATACGAGGACGGTAAAACCCCGCTTCTGCTGCTGCTCGACCGTGTTACGGACGTTCGTAACTTCGGTGCTATCGCGCGCACAGCGGAATGTGCTGGTGTACAGGCCATCATCGTCCCAACTAAAGGCGGCGCGCAGATTAATGCGGATGCCATGAAAACCTCTTCGGGCGCATTGAACTTCTTGCCTATCTGCCGCGAGCCCAATCTTTGGGAAACACTTATGTATCTCAGAAATAGTGGATTGCAGATCGTTGCTTGTACGGAGAAAACCGACAAATCACTTTACGACATTGATTTCACTGTACCAACAGTGATCATCATGGGCTCAGAAGAAGATGGAATTTCCAAAGAATTCATCGATCTCGCCGATAGCGGCGCCAGAATCCCACTCAACGGACAAGTGGAATCGCTAAACGTGTCGGTTGCGAGTTCGGTTGTTTTGTATGAAGCTGTCAGGCAGAGAATTAAATAATAGAAGGAGATTTAAGCGTATTACTTAAATTGAAAAACACCTGAACCGGCATTGGATTGAACCTCCTCTAAGCACGTCAGGTGTTTTTCTTTTATACTCAAACTAGGCCTCCTGCCGGAAGCTCTTCATAATCCAGCCGCCGCCGATAACATCATCGCCTTCATAAAAAACAGCCGCTTGCCCCGGTGCAATGCCATTGACACCATCATGGAAACGGGCTACGATTTGATCCGGGCCGGTTTGCTCGATGATAGCCGGCGTACCATCATGTTTGTAGCGCACCTTGGTTACCGTTTCGAGCGGTTGGTCTATTGAAGCATATTTTTGCAAGTTTAACTTACTGACATTCATGCCATCGCGGAACAGATCGGGCATATCGCCTAGCACTACTTCATTAGACTCCTTCCTGATTTCGGTGACGAAAACAGGACGGCCCAATGCAATGCCAAGGCCTTTTCGCTGACCAACGGTGTAGAAAGGGTATCCTTCATGTTTCCCTACTACCGTTCCGTCGGCGTAGACGAAGTTACCACCTGCCACTTCCGCTTCCAGGCCAGGAATGCGTCTTTTAAGAAAACCGCGGTAATCGTTATCGGGAACGAAGCAGATCTCGTAGCTCTCGGATTTATTGACCAAATCGATAAATCCTCTTTGGCGCGCCATTTCGCGGATCTCGGTTTTATGCAAATAACCTAATGGCAACTTGGTACGCGCCAGGCTTTCCTGCGACACGCCCCAAAGCACATAGCTCTGATCTTTCCAGGCATCGACACCCTTTGAAACATAATGACGACCGTTGTTGAACTGCATATTGGCATAATGGCCGGTCGCGATAAATTCACAATCGAGCCTGTCGGCGCGGCGAAGTAATGCATCCCACTTGATATGCGTATTGCACAGGACACAAGGGTTAGGCGTGCGTCCTTCGAGGTATTCACCTGTGAAATGATCGATTACGTAATCTCCGAACTCGGCGCGAATATCCAGGATATAATGCGGGAAGCCAAGTTCCACCGCGATATTGCGGGCATCGTTGATCGAATCCAGCGAGCAGCAGCCGGTTTCTTTTTTAGTACCACCACTACTGGCGTAATCCCAGGTTTTCATGGTCATACCAATGACCTCATAACCTTGTTCGTGGAGAAGAACAGCTGCGAGTGAGCTGTCGATGCCGCCACTCATGGCGACAAGAATGCGTCCGTGTTTACTCATTGTAGGAATCTGCCGAAGGTTGAATGCCTTCCGATCGTGATTTAAATTGAAAAACCGTAACGGCTGAGAATAGCCCTTCGGTTCCGCAAAGGTAGGGATTAATTGGCATAAACGGGCATCAATCAGCAGGCCTACGCTATTACCTGCCGTATCACATTCTTGATATTCAACTCGATAAGCTCCGTCATTGTTTCACATTTATGGTAATGATGATCCGAGAAATGTCTGCTGAGGCCCTCTCTTAGCTGGTGAATGTTTTCCTGGGTTGAAATTTTGTCCTTGATACAAACATCCCGCAGTTCCCGCAAACGGTAACGTTCGGCGCGGGCCTGGTACATGATCGACGATTGTTCCTCCTGCTGGTATTGCACCACCGTTTTATCGGTCAGATATTCCATCGCCAGTTGCACATAGGGCAGGTTTTCTTTGAAGAACTGGGGCATATATACTCTTAGATTACCCTCATAGAACTGCTGGTCGAAGTCGATGGCGCGGAGGCGAAACTGGACATCGTCGAAATCCGGGGTGATTTGCATGACGAAGTTATAAGAACGCATGTCGCCTAGTAACGTGATCATACAGCGCTCATTGAACTTCACGAATTCCTTTGCAATCCGGATCGGGTTATAATCGGGATCGCGCATACGCGTACGTGCGAACTCGTCACCAGGAATGCCCGCAATGTGCTCCTCAATAAGCGTTTCCCCGTCGACGATATAATTTACCTGGTTTGGCGAGAAAATCTCTTCAAGTTCCAGCCCGTATATCCGCGACGAATCGGCTTTTTTGACATAGAAATAGTCGTAAATATCGTTCAGCCTATTCACGATCTTGACGCGAAACGGATTGGAATTGCCAAACTTACAATAGTCGATACGATCAATATATTTGTGCTCGACAATGCGCAGGTTCCCGGAGGCTTTTAGCATTGCATACACTTTTTTCAGGCCGCTATGTAGCCTTTCTAGCTCGTGCGGTGGGTAAAGCGGACTTTCCCAGAGTGTGTCTTTGCCATTTTTGTCCGATATCGAGAAAGATTCGTAGAAATTCAGCAGATCGTGGTAAGCCACAGGCAGCTTGGCATCGCGCTGATACAAACGAAGGTATTTGCGTAACTCCGGGCTCACCGGATAGATCGGCTTTTTCTTTAATATTTTAACATCACCCATTTCCATACAAGGAAGTTACGGATATTTGACCGATTAAATCCACCAACCAGCCATTATGAGCTTATACGGACTCGTGATCTGCGGCGGCGAAAGCACAAGAATGGGCACCGACAAAAGTCTTTTGGTTTATCACAAAAAACCTCAATACGAACACGTTGGCGATCTGCTGGCACCCTTGTGCGAGCACGTGATCCTCTGTTGCAATACAGAACAAAACGATACATTCCGAACAGACTATCCCAAACTCACCGACCTGCCTCAATTTGCGGACGCGGGCCCGATGACCGCTTTACTCAGCGCTTTTGAAACGTTCCCCGGAAACGACTTCCTCATTGCAGGTTGCGACTATCCTTACCTGACCACCGATGAACTGGTCAATTTTCTTCATTCCATTGATAAGGAATTGCCGGCCGCGGCCTTTTACAATGAGGAAGGTTTTTACGAGCCATTGCTGGGATGGTATTCCAAAGCAGGCGGCAAGGCATTGAAAGAAGCATTTGAAAACGGCGCTCATGCATTGCAGCATTTTCTTCGGGCACAAAATGCAGGAAAATATCTGCCGTTGACGAAAAAAACAATGATGAGCGTGGATACGCCCGAGGGGTTTCGAAATGTAAAACAAGCATTGGCAAAGCAGGACGACATTCAAAATGGAAAACAGTTCGGTTCTATATCATAAAATCACGCGGATCAGCGGAGAGAACACCGAAGAGCTCGACGACTGTCTGGCTATCGAAGAACCGCTTGAAATACAGCTTGCCTATCACACTCCGGATGGCAAACAGCGTAAAAGCATTTCAGTAACCATGCGTACGCCCGGAAATGATCAGGAGCTGGCGGCCGGTTTTTTGTTTATCGAGGGCATCATCCATACCAAAAGCCAGATAGCAGGCATTCACCATGCCCAGCTCGATGAAAACAAGGTACTTGTAACCTGTTCGGAAGGGTTCGAACCACAAATCGGGTCGCTCGAACGAAACTTTTATACGACTTCGAGTTGTGGTGTATGCGGGAAGGCGAGTATCGATGCTATTAAGACACGGTCGGCCTACGCGGGCATGCGCGACGATCTGGTTTTGCCAAAAGCCCTGTTTTATCAATTACCGGAGCAGATCAGCCATCATCAGGATGTTTTTGAAAGCACCGGCGGGCTACATGCCTCGGCATTATTCGGCCTTAATGGCCGGTTTCTGATGCTCCGTGAGGACGTAGGCAGGCATAATGCACTGGACAAACTCATCGGCGCGGCATTGCTGGCTGATCACCTCCCGTTGCATAATCATGTACTTTTGCTTAGCGGTCGGGCGAGTTTTGAACTTATCCAGAAGGCGGCCATGGCTGGTATCAGGATCGTTGCTGCGATTGGTGCGCCATCGAGCCTGGCTGTGCAGCTCGCGCAGGAAAGCGGCATTACACTCGCAGGTTTTCTCAAAAAAGACAAATTCAACATTTATACCGGCAAACACCGGATCCAGTAACAATGAAAATCCGCATTCACGCCAATTCCGTGCGTTTCAGACTTTCCAAATCGGAAGTCGGTACGCTTGAAAATGAAGGGTATCTCGAAGAAACGACCGATTTCGGGCCGACGCAATTCGGTTATGCGATCCAAAAATCAACTGATAATGAACTAAATGCCCGGTTTGAAAATAACAAAATCATCCTGGGATTTCCTGCAAATCTCCTGGCGGGCTGGACCGCAAACAACACCGTCGGCTTTGAGGCTAATATGCCGCTGGGTGACGGCAATTCGTTATATCTGTTGATTGAAAAAGATTTTAAATGTCTAGACAATGCCCATGAGGACCAGTCCGACAATTATGATAACCCCAACCAAACCTGCTGAGCCATGTCCGAAAACCCGCTTCCGATCCCAGGTGCCGAAAACCCTGAAAAACTGACCGGCTTAAAAAAGGGCAGCATTAAAAAAGTGGCTGCGGGTATTCCGGCGGTGGTATCGGCACTTGAAATGACCGTCGGCGAAGCAGGCTTCCAGCGCGGTATGAAAGCGCTGTTTAATCTGAACAAAAAGGGCGGGTTCGACTGCCCCAGTTGTGCCTGGCCCGATCCGGACGATGAGCGCTCAGGAATTGCAGAGTATTGCGAGAATGGTGCCCGCGCTGTGGCCGAAGAAGCCACCGCGAAAAAACTGACTGCGGAATTCTTCTCCCAACATTCGGTACAGGAATTGGCCAAATTGACTGACTACGAAATCGGCGGCCAGGGGCGCATTGCCCAGCCGATGTTCCTGCCTGCGGGCGGTACGCATTACCAGCCTATCACTTGGGAAGCTACATTTGAAAAGATTGGCCGGGAGCTCAACAAGCTCGATTCACCCGATGAAGCCGTATTTTATACATCCGGCCGCACCAGCAACGAGGCTGCATTTCTTTACCAGCTTTTTGTCAGGGAATTTGGCACCAATAACCTGCCCGATTGCAGCAATATGTGCCACGAAAGCAGCGGTACAGCATTAAATGAATCGCTTGGGATCGGCAAAGGCTCTGTTACCCTAAATGATTTTTACCAGGCAGAGGTAATTATGATCCTTGGGCAAAACCCGGGCACGAATCACCCGCGGATGCTCACCGCATTGCAAAAAGCCAAAGCGAACGGCACCACCATCATTTCCATTAATCCGCTTCCCGAAACCGGACTAATGGGTTTTAACAACCCGCAGACTGTCGCCGGCGTGCTAGGATTTAAACCGGGATTAACCGACATCTTTCTTCAAGTGAAAATCAATGGCGACATGGCCTTAATAAAAGCCATTGAGCTGTTGTTGCTGGAAGCGGAAAATGAAAACCCAGGGACCGTTTTTGATCAAAAATTTATTCACCAAAATACCGAAGGCTATTCCGGGTTCATCCAAAGCCTGAAACACCACAATGCCGAACAGCTTGCCGCGCAGGCCGGCGTTCCATATGCGCAAGTGCAGGAAGCCGCACGCGTGCTGGCGGGTAAAAAGAAAATCATCGCATGCTGGGCAATGGGCCTTACCCAACATAAGAATGCTGTTGCGACCATTAAAGAGATAGTGAACCTGCTCCTGCTCAAAGGCAGCATCGGCAAACCAGGCGCAGGCACTTGCCCCGTGCGTGGCCACAGCAATGTGCAAGGTGATCGTACAATGGGCATTTTCGAAAGGCCCAGTGCAAAGTTCCTGGATTCGATAGAGCAGAATTTCCATTTCGCGCCTCCAAGAAAACATGGGTACGATGTGGTGGAATGCATTAAAGCCATGCATGCGGGCGAAGCGAAGGTTTTCTTTGCCATGGGTGGCAATTTTCTTTCCGCGACGCCCGATACCCGGTTTACAGCTGAGGCATTGCAAAAATGCCGACTGACCGTCCACGTTTCGACCAAACTGAACCGCAGCCATTTGGTACACGGCGAGGAAGCACTGATATTGCCTTGTCTTGGCCGAACCGACAAGGACATGCACGAGGGCGAAAACCGGTTTGTTTCCTGCGAAAATTCGATGGGTGTCGTGCAGCTTTCACGAGGTGTGCTCACTCCCGTTTCGGACCAGCTCCTCAGCGAGCCGGAGATTGTGTGCAGACTGGCGCAAGCCACATTGGGAGCGCGCAGCAAAGTCAATTGGAACAGGTATGCGGAGGATTACGACCTGATCCGAAACGATATCGAGCGCACCATTCCCGGATTTGCCGATTATAACGAACGGGTACGGCAGCCGGGAGGGTTCTATTTACCTAACTGCAATCGTGCAGGCAGCTTTGACACGCCTGACCGCAAGGCGCATTTCCACATTGCCTCGCCCGAAGTCCAGGCGTTGAAGGATGATGAACTGATCATGATGACCATCCGCAGCCATGATCAATTCAACACCACTGTTTACGGCCTGAACGACCGCTATCGCGGTATTTACAACGAACGGAGGGTGATCCTCATGAACACGCGGGACATCAAAAACCGAAATTTGAAAGACGGGGACCTCGTGGATTTGCATAACCATTATGACGGCGTTGACCGTGTCGCGCACAAATTTGTGGTAGTGGAATACCCTATCCCCGAACAATGCACCGCGACCTATTTTCCAGAAACGAATGTGCTGGTTCCGATTACGAGCGTCGCCGAGAAAAGCAATACACCTACATCCAAAATGGTGATCCTGACGGTGACGCCGCACCAGGCATTGTAGCATAACTTAATATTGTGCTAACAAACGACGGCCAATCTTACCGTAATTTCGCCGCTGTTTGGGCCCAAAGAGGTAAAATGCGTCGAAAACGGTCTTTTTAAGGAAGTTAAAATTGAATACAATGAAAAAAGGATTTTTAATGCTTGCAATCGGGCTGATGAGCCTGGTGTCGATGAATGGTATGTCTCAAAACAAAAACAAGGTGATCGCGCACCGCGGCGCCTGGAAAAATACCGGTGCTACCGAGAACTCGATCGGTGCACTCGAACACGCGATCAAACTGGGCTGCTATGGCAGCGAATTTGACGTGCATATGTCCGCGGATTCGGTGTTATACGTCTTGCACGACCATTCCATTCAGGGAACTAACATCGAGAAAACGAATTCCGCAGAGCTTTCGCAGATTAAACTGGCCAATGGCGAGGCATTGCCTACATTGGAGGCTTACCTGAAAGCCGGTTCGAAACAGAAGAAAACACGTTTGATCCTGGAAATCAAAACCTCACAAGTAAGCAAGGAGCGCTCACTGGCATTGGCGACCAAATGTGTGGAGTTGGTAAAAAAGATGAAAGTTGAAAAAATCACCGATTACATCGCATTCGATTGGGATGTTTGCCTTAAAGTAAAAGAACTTGCACCCAAAGCGCATGTGGAATACCTGAACGGCGATAAAACGCCGGACGAAATCCAGGCAGCGGGCCTCGACGGTCTCGATTATCATTTCAGCGTTTTGAAAAAGAAAGAGGATTACATTCCGGCCATGCGTCAGAAAAAGCTGACTACCAATGTCTGGACTGTTAATGACGAAGCTACTTTGAAATACTTCCTCGAAAAGGATGTGGATTACATTACTACCAACGAGCCCGAGCTGTTGCTGAGCATTTCTAAGTAAGTATTTGAAACACATGATAACAAAACTCCCGATCGATAACCGACCGGGAGTTTTGCTTTTATTAATATTAGTACAAAACAGACTAGCGAATGCGCGCCATTTGCAACTGCCCGTTTGTTTCCTGCCATGCCCTGATCACCTGTGTAAGCTGCTTGTACTCGATCAGGAAGCCATCGTGGCCATAAAGTGAGTCGATTTCCTGAAATGCCGCGTCGGGAATGTGCCTGGCGAGGAATTGCTGTTCGGAAACCGGGAATAGCAGGTCGGATTTGATGCCGAGTACCAGCGTTTTTGCTTTTACCAAACCGAGCGCGTGCACAATGCCGCCGCGGTTACGCCCCACGTTGTGAGAGTCCATTATTTTGGATAAAACCCAATACGAGAATGCATTGAAACGCTTCACAAACTTGTCGCCTTGGTATTGCTGGTACGACGATGCCCGGAAATCGTCGATCTGATCGGGATTGTCGCGTGCTTGGGTAAAATTGTAAGTATCGTAATTGCGGTAAGAAAGCAAAGCGATCGACCGCGCTGCACGCATGCCCATGGCACCTGCTTCCGCATGCTCTTCCGCATAAGTGGGATCCGCGGCGATCGCCATACGCTGCGATTCATTGAATGCGATGCCCCAGGGTGAATGCAGTGCATTGGAAGCGATCAGGATCAATTCTTCAAACAAATCCGGTTTCTCCACCGCCCATTCCAGCGCCTGCTGCCCCCCTAACGACCCGCCGATGCACATCTTGATCTTGCTGATCGCCAGTTCCTGCCGCAACAAATCAAGCGCCCCCACAACATCGCGCACGGTGATCGTCGGGAAGTCGCGGTAATAAGGTTTGTTTGTTTTCGGATTCACAGAAAGTGGTCCGGTGGAACCATAGGCCGAGCCCAGCACATTGACGCAGACGATAAAGTGCTGCTTCGGGTTGAAATATTTGTCGTCGCCTACCAGGCCGTCCCACCAGTCGGTTGGGTTGGAGGTGCCAGTGAGCGCGTGGCAGATCCAAACGATATTGGTATCACTGGCGTTGCGTTCACCGTAGGTAGTGTATGCGAGCTCAAATCCCGGCAATTCGCCCTCAATTTCGAGTGCGTAGGGATAAGGGTACTTAAATGTCTTTTGTTCCGCTTGCATAAGAGCCACAGCAGGTGGTTAAATTCAACACATGGTAAAGTTGACAGCCGAAATGGAAAATTTCGGTTGTAGCTGCGAGACTAAAGCCAATCGGCTTACGGAAATTTCTAACTGTAAGAGCACACGAATTGATTTTATATCTCCTAAATAATTTAGGTGGGAATTAGCACCTTTCTCCTATGTGGTAGCAGGTTGCCAGAGGTTCGTTGAGCCCATTCTCTCGCCTCTTCTTTATAAATCAACCGCGTTCAAGGGAAGCAATTGATTGATGGTGCAATATTACGCCCGGTTGCCTGAAAATACAAACAAATGCAAAAATTCTGTGGCTCGCCCTGCCCTCCCGGAACGCAGCGGTGTATCTTTGCCGGATAACTATTTTTAATCGAATGAGAATCTTTTTTAATAGCCTGCTGCTCGTTTTCGGCGCTATGCAGGCATTTGGACAATCCGCTTCACCCTCCCCGGTAATTATCCGCAAACACATTTCCTATCTAGCATCCGATAACATGAAAGGCCGCGGGACAGGCAGCAAGGAAAATAAAAAGGCCGCGAAGTATGTGGCGAAACAATTCAAAAAGTACCATCTTTTACCCAAAGGTACCGACGGCTTTTACCAGCCTTTCACCGCGAAAATAAGGCGTGTAACCGTGCCCGACAGCATCCGGGATGCCCGAAATGTGATCGGCTTTCTCGACAACGGGGCACCATATACCATCGTCATAGGCGCTCATTTCGACCATCTTGGCCTCGGTCGCCAGGGTAGTTCCAAAGCCGACAAACCGGAGGGCCAGATCCATAACGGCGCCGACGATAATGCTTCGGGTGTGGCTGGTTTGCTTGAACTGGCGCGGTATTTTTCAGAAAATGATAAAAAGGAGCCATACAATTTCCTTTTTATCGCATTCGGCGCGGAAGAACTGGGGCTCATTGGTTCGCGTTATTTTGTCAACAACCCGACATTACCATTGGCGGAAATCAATTTTATGTCGAATATGGACATGATTGGCCGCTATGATCCCAACCGAGGCGTAGGCATCGGTGGGTATGGCACCAGCGCGGAATGGCCACTCGTTTTTAAGGGCGTGAAAAGCGATACGAAGTTTTTTACCGACAATGCGGGAAGCGGTGGTTCGGACCACGGTTCGTTTTATGCCAAACAGATCCCGGTGCTGTTTTTTCATACCGGCGGGCATGACGATTACCACAAGCCAACCGACGACACGGAAAAAATCGATTTGAATGCGGAAGCAGGAATCTTGAATATTCAAATCAGGCTTATCGAGAATGCGATGTCATTACCAAAACTTAAATTTACTGAGGTCAAATAGCTCAGCGTTCATTCGGAAACCCTTTAAAGTCAGTTTGTTTTGTACGGTTTTGTTGCCCCCTCATTTACTTACGGCCAGTCCCACGTCTCTCCCGAAGAGTTGTACGGATCGCTATTCCGCGATGTCCAGAGTAGCCACATTTTTCCCGATTCCAAAACATTCGCCGATGCTATTCCGCTGGAAGATCCTGTTCTGATCATAGAAAAATATCACCAGGAAAAGCATCAGCCGGACTTTGATATGGAAAGCTTTGTGCGCGGCCATTTTCGAATGCCTGCACATATTGCCTCTAAGTTCCAGTCCGACAAAACTGAAACGGTATCTGAGCACGTCCGCAAGCTCTGGTCGGTACTGACACGCCAGCCCGAGAACCAGGAGCGCGGTGGCTCGCTCATTCCACTGCCTTACCCTTATGTGGTTCCGGGCGGGCGCTTCCGTGAAATCTATTACTGGGATAGCTACTTTACTATGCTGGGTCTCAAAGAATCGGGAAGAGTAGAGCTGATTGAAAATATGCTCAATAACTTCGCCTACCTGATCGATACATTGGGTTTTATACCAACCGCCAACCGCACCTATTATTTAAGCCGCTCGCAGCCGCCGTTCTTTTCCTTAATGGTGCGGCTTTACAGCGAAATGGAGGGCAAAAAGGTATTGAAACGATACCTTCCCCAAATGCAGAAAGAATACGACTACTGGATGGACGGTGGCCATGAACCCGCCGAGCCTTTCACTGCGCACCGCCGCCTCGTGCATTTGCCCGACGGAGCCATATTGAACCGATATTGGGACGACAAGGCCACCCCACGCCCCGAATCGCACATTGAGGATACCGAACTCGCACACGAAGCTCAGGAAAAATATGGCATGCCACCCGAAGAACTGTTCCGTCACATTCGCGCGGCCGCCGAATCCGGTTGGGATTTCAGCAGCCGGTGGTTTTCGGATGAAACCGACTTTGCTTCGATCCATACAACGGATATTCTGCCGATCGACCTGAATTGCCTCCTTCACCATCTTGAAAAAACATTGGCGGAAGCCTATCTGCTTTGTGATAACAGGCGTATGCATTTGCTTTATGAAGAGAAAGCGAGGCAAAGGAATATAGCCATTCAGAAGTACTTCTGGGACGAATCGAGGCATTATTATATGGATTTTGATTTCAAGAAGCAGGATTTTACCAATTCCATTACCATTGCAGGAGCATTTCCGTTGTTTTTCAAACTTGCTCCAAAGCCCCATTCGCATTATGTGAGAGCTTACATACGGTTGAACTTCTTAAAATCGGGCGGGTTACTCACGACGATGATACGCACCGGCCAGCAATGGGATGCGCCTAACGGCTGGCCGCCGCTGCAGTGGATCGTTTACAAAGGCTTACGCAACTATAATTTCCACCGAACCGCCAATGAACTAAGCGATGAATGGCTGAACCTCATCGAGAAAGAGTTCAGGCACTCGGGTAGGATGCTCGAAAAATATAATGTGTCGGACACCAACCTGACTGCGGGTGGAGGAGAATATGAAGTGCAGGAGGGATTCGGCTGGACAAACGGTGTCTATCTCCGCATGAAAAACCGGAACCGCTAACCAGATTAGCCAGCTAGCGGTTTGGATTTATCTATTTCCAATAAATTATATTAAAAATTAATAAGAAAATCTTCCCGTAGCAGATATTTTTAATACATTGCCATCACCAAGCCCATTTGACTTCCATGAAACTTCCCATATACCAGATCGACGCTTTTACCGACAAGTTGTTTGGTGGAAACCCTGCCGCGGTAGTCCCATTGGAACAATGGCTACCCGAGGAAACAATGCTCGCCATTGCCGCCGAAAACAACCTGGCCGAAACTGCATTTTACGTCCCGACAGAATCAGGCTTTCATATCCGCTGGTTTACGCCACTCGTAGAAGTCGAGCTTTGCGGGCATGCCACACTTGCCGCAGCATATGTGATATTCAATGTTCAGAACTATGAAGGGCATTCGATTAATTTCGAATCGAGAAGCGGGGTTTTAACCGTCGACTGCAAGGAAGACTGGCTTACGCTAAACTTTCCGGTAGACCAATACCACATCGCCGTTCCACCTCCGGGATTGGTAGAAAGTTTGAAAAGCACCACGCTGGTGGAAGTTTACAAGGGCAAAACCGATTATCTGGTCGTGCTCGAATCCGAGGATGTTGTCAAGAACCTTGATTTGGACATTATCATCCTTTCAACTATTCCCGCACGTGGCGTGATCGTTACTGCGGCGGGCGAAGAGGTGGATTTTGTTTCACGCTTTTTTGCACCGCAATCCGGCATCGATGAAGACCCTGTAACCGGCTCTGCACATACTACATTGATCCCCTACTGGGCCGAAAAACTTTCCAAGACAAAACTGACAGCAAGACAGCTCTCACGCCGCGGCGGATTTCTGAAATGCGAGCTCTCCGGGGAACGCGTTTTTATCGGCGGCCAGGCGCAACTGTACCTTAAAGGCGAAATTCTGGTAGATTAGGCGTCCCCGACTAGGCGTCCCCAACTAGGCGTCCCCGCCTAGGCGGTTTTGCCGGCCGAAAGCTTCGTACGTTGCCCGGCATACAAGCCTGCGATTACGAGCAGCGTTCCAAAAATGGTGTAAACGGTCACCGGCTCATCCATGAGCCACCAGGCGAAAAAGAATCCAAACAGCGGGCAAAGGAAAAGCCAGAGCGATGCTTTGACGGTGTCGATGCGCAAGAGGTAAAACCAGCAGATCAAACCGGCTATTGAAACGGCAAGGCTTAGCCAAAGCACTGAACCCCAAAAAACGGGGTTCCAGCTTGTAGCACCGAAGTCGGCAAGAAGCAATGTCGTCGGCAGCAGGAAAACACCCCCGAGAAAAACCTGCCAGCCGTTGATGAGCAAATTAGGCAACTCCCATTTGATGGTCGCATAATAAACGCTCGCCGCGGACACTGCGATCATGCTGATCAGCAACAATGTTATCCCTTCGACGGTGGTATAACTATCAGCCAGCAAGGGATAAGTTGCTACACATACCCCGCCCATTCCCAGAATGATCCCCGTCCATTCTTCCGCCTTCGGTTTCCGGTTAAGCCACCAGGAAGAAAGCAGGACTATGATCAACGGATTGGTTGAAACAGCCAGACTACCAATTCCGGCGGCGGTATATTTCATCGCGTACACGTACAGGCCCAGGTAAAGCGTTGTATTCAGGAAACCGAATAGCGCCAGTTGCCTCCATTCTTTTTTGGTAGGCAGCCGATACGATTTATTTTTGGCAAACAGGTATGAAAATGATAGCAGCAATATACCGGCTATAAAAAAACGAACGTTTGCCAGGATCAATGGGGACGCATATTGCACCCCGAATTTGGTTGCGACAGATGCCGAAGACCAGAGAATGGAAAAGAGAAGACCGATACCAATGTTTTTCACACGCAAAAAGAATAACCATTCAAAATTACAAGTTGTACCTCGGCTTCCGCGCCCAGTTTTTATATTTTTGGGTATGATTAACAAAAAAAATGCGCTGCGCGCCACGCTTAGCCTTCTGCTTTGCGCCACAACGCTACACATATATGCCCAGAACCAATGGACCTACGATTTTAACAACGGCCTCGTTCCGATCGAAAGTGGAGGACCTTCATTGAAGCCGCTAGGGCAGCCTGGACAGATCATCAAAGAGCAAATTCCCGGCTCCGACTACCTCTCACGCTCAATCTACCTCTTTGAAAAAAACAGCGGATTACAATTCAATAATGCGGAAACCAAAGGATTTCTGAATAAATCTTTCACGGTCGAGATCTATTTCAAAATGACCGAGCTCGACAGCTGGAAGCGTGTGCTCGATTTTAAGAACCGCAAAAGCGATTACGGCACCTATATCTACAATGGCAAGCTCAATTTCTACGATTTTGCCGTAAGCGAAAAAGCGCCTGTACGCGCTAACCAATACGTTCATTACGTGTATTCGCGCGACCACGAGACAAAGACTATTAAAATGTACATTAATGGTCTTTCAAAACTGGAATTCAAAGACCCAGGTACCGAGGGCGTGCTCGACGTGGACCAGGTGCTGAACATGTTCCAGGACGACCTTATCGCCGGCAACGAATCCAGCGCAGGGGCGATCGCGTTGATCCGTCTTTACGATCGCGTCATGACACCGGTTTTTGTGCGCCGGAGTTACCAAACGATCAGTAAGAATTTCAAAGAGCCGGTAGCTAAGTCGGAAGAGCCCAAGGAAGAGCCAAAAGTCGTGGAGGAAAAGCCGGAGCCTGCTCAGAATAGAAATCTTGCCCAGGTTACCGGGCGGGTTTACGATGGCCGCAACCTGAAACCGGTTAACGATGCAGAAGTACACGTACGCAAATCGGCCAATGATTCGCTTGTGGCGCATACCAAAACTGTCGGCGGCATTTACACGGTAGAGCTGCCGCCACACGAAACTTACCGCATTACCGCGCAGGCCGACGGATTTCAGTCCAAAAACGTCATTGTTCGCACTAATAGCCGCTCTGAGGAGATCAAGGCGCTCATGAACATGGCACCCGAAACGCATTCAACGGCACTTTCGACGCTGTATTTCAGCCAGGGAACAGAAGTGTTGGAGGACAGCGCCCTCGCCGACCTTGATTCTATTGTCTCTTATTTTCAGAAGCGGCAGGATTTACGGGTGGTGCTGAAAGGTCATACGGACAATACCGGGGATTTCGAGAAAAACCTTGAACTGTCTAACAGACGGATGGAAACAGTGAAGGAATACCTGATCGGTAAAGGCATTATCGCGGGGCGTATTGAAGGATCGGGCTATGGCTCTGCACAACCAAAGCGCATGAACCAGTCGGAAGCTTTAAAAAGATCGAACAGGAGAGTGGAAGTTTGGGCAGAGCCAGTAAAAAGATAAAGCCACCTCATTGAGATGGCTTTATACTGACTATTCCTAAACCCTTAACCTTTTCTTATCTTATATATCTTGCAGCTTTTCAGCTTTATTTCTCTTTTCCTTGTTAACACATCAGTCGACCCGATCGTTTCATTCATTTGTAAAGTAAGAATACTATCAATAATACTCCAATTTTTCTTCTTTACAAAATTCGAAGAACTTAACCAATATACGCTGTTAATTATTCTCCAGATCTGACGAAATCCTGATCTACTAACCTTCGACACTACTGGGTTAACCTATTTTGCCAACTTTTAAATCAAAATCCTGTTTTATTACAAAGATAACAGCATTTTAATTTAGCGTCATGGATTTATTCTATTTTCCTTTCGCCTGATGACACTACAAATGTCCGAATTAATTTTGAAACTACAAATCTCATTAAAATAGCTTGTCAAAATTTTATTTGGAATTTTATCGCAAAATCAGCACCTCATAACTTATTTTCTACTAATAATCAGCAAAGAACTTTTATTAAATTTTGCTATTTATTCATAAAACCAAATAAATACAATTCTTGAAATATTTATATTTTCTTTAAAAAGTACAATCATTGGTTATAATTGTTCATTGTCGATTGTATTCCCAAAGTGCAAAACGATGTAACCATGTCTCCCGCGTTATCCAAAATGATGGGTAGCTCAGCCATTTCCTCATGGGAAAAAGGTTTCAACACATAATCTACTTGCCTGCCACGTGGAAAATTATTGCCAATCCCAAAACGCAATCTGGGGTATTCTGTGGTGCCCAGTAACTCTTCAATATTCTTGAGTCCATTGTGCCCACCATGGCTTCCCTTCGGCTTAATCCTCAGTGTTCCAAACGGCAATTGTAGCTCGTCTACGATCACAAGCGTGTTTTCGGCGGTCACTTTATACTGGTCCATATAGTACCGGAGCGCCTTCCCGCTGAGGTTCATATAGGTCGTTGGCTTGATAAAATAAATATGCCTGCCCTTATATTTCCACTCGGCTACAAACGCTAATTTTTCGAAAGAGAATTTGAAGTCGTGCTGCGCAGCAAGGCGGTCGAGTACCATAAAGCCTGCGTTATGTCGGGTAAAAGCATACTCCGGACCGATATTCCCTAGTCCGGCAATCAGATATTTCATTGAATAAAAGTTTTAATTTCGTCTAAGAGCACTTTAATTTAGGCTAAAATTCAGGGAAATTTCATGATACCCCAAAAACGATTAGTACTTAGCAGCCCCCTTCTGGAAATAATGATCAGCCGGCTTTGCCAGCAACTGATTGAAAATCACCAGGATTTCTCGAACACGGTTGTCATGGGTTTACAACCCAGGGGAATCCACTTTGCCGAACGTATTGTGCAGGAGCTCCGGGACAGAACCGGACAGAATATGCTGTTAGGGCATTTGGATGCTACGTTCTATCGGGACGATTTCCGCCGCCGCGAATCTCCGCTTGTTCCCAACAAGACAAACGTACCTTTTTTGATCGAAGGTAAAAAGGTGGTTCTGATCGACGACGTACTTGCGAGCGGAAGGATGGTTCGTGCAGCCCTTGATGCCATGACCGCATTTGGACGCCCCAAAGCCGTAGAGTTACTTGTGTTGATCGACCGCCGCTACAACCGCGAACTGCCGATCTATCCCGATTACGTTGGGATGGAGGTAAGTACCGTGGAAACCCAGCGCGTTCTGGTAGAATGGAAAGAACAGGGTTTCGGAGCCGATCATATCTGGTTGGTTGACTAGCGCCCGTTTTATGGCTGGTGCCGCGGTCGCGAGGCTTCCTCTTTGGCTTCCATTTTACCGATATCGTCGGTTTTATAGGTAAGCTTGTTCACATAAAACACTTCACGCCCCTGCCCGATCGACGATGTGCCAAGCCGCTGCATACCGTACGCGACAAAATATTGCCCGTACCAGGGTGAAAGATAGCCATCCTCATTATTCAGCACCTTTTCTTTTTCAGACTTCGGATTGATTTTGAATTTCTCCGTTTCGACCACCACTTTATTACGGCTGATCACCTCGGTATGGATTTCCCCTTCCTGTGGATAAGCCAATACGAAATAATCGTCGACCGGCGTCACCTGCACCATTTCCTGCAAATCGAAACTCGTCAAATCCTTGATGCTGATCGTGTTATCCCACATAAATTTACCACTCCTGTCAAAACCACACACGATCGCGTGCGTGTAGCGGTAACCTTCGAGCGAGCGGGCAACATATGGGCGCGAAATGCCTCCCGAGATAATCGGGCTGGTCGAGCGCTGGTTAGGATAATACACTTCGGCTACGAGCACGATTTCCTTTTCTGTCTGGATCAGCTGGTGCACGAGCAGGCGGTACCGAAAACGGTTTTCCTTGCCGAGACTTTTCCGCTTCCCGATCTTTTCGAGTACCCGCGCCCGCCGCTTGGGTTTCATGTAATTGAAAAAGTTTTGCAGCTCCGAAAACTCAATGAATTGCGGTTCCTCGGGTGTATCATCCGAAATGTGTGTGACGTAAAGGCCTTGCGAATACTGTGTACACCCTACCGAATAATTACCGATCAGGTAGGAGTCGTCCGGATTCAACGGGACTATCTGCCCTGAAATAAAACTGTAACGAGGGTCACTCAGCGTGGTCTTTTTCAACATCTTACCATCATAGTTGTAAGTTTTTATTTCAAAAACGCAGTTTTTTTTACGGTAGGCATAAGTGATCACGTTAATGTACCCATCTATTTCATTGATGTCGACATTGTTCAATTCGGTATTCTTCTCGAACAGGCCCGGCAAAACGCGTGTAGTGTGGTCAAAAAATGAATGCACGATCACAATCGGCCTCGACCGGTAATAGCCCGAAACCAATGCCTTGCTTCCGATTACCTTGAAATGCTGTACATCCACCCCCGAAAGCAGGTTACCTTTGTAAGTATCAATCGAGCCATCCTGAAAATTTAACTGTAAGAACAAAAATTTGTCGGTGTCAGGCTCCGCAAAAAGCCAGTAACCGCTCTCCTCGGCTTTGTAAGCCATTACCGGGATATATCGAAAATCGAGTTTGTAAGAGGTTCGCCAGAGCGCTTTCAACGTAGTGTCGTATTTCACAAACTCCCATTGCTCGTTGCGATTCGAGAATTCGCTGCCTCTTACTACCGACAAAATACCGCGCTCTCCCAGGGTAAAAACCTCAAATTCTTCGGAGGACGAAGAATTAGTTGGGATTTCAAGGCGGTCGGATTGCTGTAATTGAGCCCAAGCGCCCCATAGCGGCACAAAGACCAGTGAAAGCAATAATATTAACCCGGAACAATTTATAGAACGGTTATGCATAACTTCTTCCTTCAGGGGTGTAACTCACATCAATAATTAGCCTAATTTTGCATACTGCTTGGCTCACAATGCTATTAATATTAGAAATAATTTCACTTAAATAAAAACTTGCCGGGATGTATCTTGAAAAGAAAGAAGGCATCACCGGATTACCCGATTTTTCATGACAATTGAAGCAATACTCAGGGAGGATATTCAAAAAGCGGTCCAAAAACACTTCCAACTGGATGACCAGGAAATCTCCTTGCAACCTACCAAGAAAGAATTTGAGGGATTTTACACATTCGTTACTTTCCCATTGACCAAAACGGCACGTAAGGCGCCCGCCGAAATCGGGCAAGTTATTGGCGATGAACTGGTTGCTTCGTCATCGGTCGTTGCGGGTTTCAATGTCGTACAAGGTTTTCTGAACATCAGCCTCAAAGACAGCATCTGGCTGGAACTGTTCGGCGGTATTGCAGGTAATGAAACATTCGGGACATTGCCGTCAAATGGTAAATCGGTGATGGTTGAGTTTTCATCCCCCAACACCAATAAACCGCTGCACCTGGGTCATTTGCGCAACAACTTCCTGGGCGATTCACTTTCCAGAATCCTGAAAGCGAGTGGTTACGACGTGGTCAAAACATGCCTGGTCAACGACCGTGGTATTCATATCTGCAAATCCATGCTGGCCTATCGCGAGCTTGGCAATGGCGAAACGCCGGAGTCCAGCGACATTAAGGGCGATCACCTGGCCGGCAAATATTACGTACTGTTTGATGTTGAGTACAAAAAGCAGATCAGAGCGCTGGTTGAACAGGGACTGAGTGAAGAAGAGGCCGGCAAAAAGGCCCCCTGGATCCTGGAAGCACAAAAATTGCTGCTACTTTGGGAAAACAACGACCCTGAAACGGTCGCGCTCTGGCAGAAAATGAACAATTGGGTGTATGCCGGTTTTGCAGAAACCTACAATAAAATCGGGGTAAATTTTGATAAAACGTATTATGAATCAAATACTTACCTGCTAGGAAAGGACATTATAGAGGATGGTCTCCAAAAAGGGGTGTTTTTTAAGAAACCGGATAACTCCGTATGGATCAACCTTACCGAAGAAGGCCTTGATGAAAAACTCGTGCTGCGCGGCGACGGCACGTCGGTTTACATTACGCAGGATTTAGGCACTACAGAACTTAAAAACAGTGATTTCGGCAATGACCGTTACCTGTGGGTGGTGGGCAATGAGCAGGATTACCATTTCAAAGTCCTTTTCGCCATCCTGAAGCGTTTGGGCAGAACTTATGCCGACGGCTGCTACCACATCAGCTACGGCATGGTTGACTTACCGTCCGGCAAAATGAAGTCCCGTGAAGGCACTGTTGTGGATGCCGACGACCTCGTCGCGCAGATGATCCAAACAGCCTCCGATCGCACGCAAGAACTCGGCAAAATTGACGATTTCAACAGCGAAGAAGCCAAACTACTTTATAGCCAGCTGGCGTTAGGCGCATTGAAATACTTCCTCCTGAAAGTCGACCCAAAGAAACGGATGCTTTTCAATCCGGAAGAATCTATTGATTTTCAGGGACATACAGGGCCTTTTATCCAATATACCTACGCACGTATCCGCTCGATTATGCGTAAGGCTGAGCAAGCAGGCATTTCCGCCGAAATTCCGGGCGACAGCTACGTTATGCACCAGGCGGAACGTGAGCTGGTTTTCACATTGTCACAGTATCCGGTGAAAGTGTTAGCTGCTGCCAATGAATTCGCACCTTCGCTCATTTCACAATACGCATTCGATCTCGCGAAGGTTTATAACCAATTCTACGCCGAAGTTTCGATCTTCTCCGATCCGGATCCCGAAGCGGTGAAATTGCGGGTTGCATTGTCAGGCGCCGTTGCGGAAACGATTCGCAAGGCTTTGGGGTTAATGGGCATAGACGTCCCTGAGCGGATGTAAGCAACTTTTATTAAAATCGGGCCGTATAGTGTTTTGATGATGGTGATACCCGATCCGTGAATGCGATTTCACTTTCTAACTATATGTACTAACCGTAACCAAAACCGATTATGAGCCTCGTTAAAACACTTTTTATTATGATTACTTCTTTGATTACCGGGCTTTTTGCCGATAAATCAGAAATCGCAAGCCGCCCGGAAAATGCGCCTGTTGCCAAGCAAACGCTTTACGATTTCAAAGTAAAACAGCTGGTAGGTGGTAAAACCGTTGATTTGAGCAAATACAAGGGCAAAAAGGTTGTGATCCTGAATGTTGCGTCAAAATGCGGTTACACAAAGCAATACGCCGATTGGGAGAAGTTTTACAAAGATCACGGCGACAAAGTTGTGGTACTGGGCTTTCCAGCCAACAACTTCGGCGGCCAGGAACCAGGTACCAGCGAAGAAATCGCCACTTTCTGCTCTGCAACCTACGGCGTAACTTTCCCGATGTTCGAGAAAGTATCCGTGTTAGGCGATGACCAGGCACCTATTTACAAATGGCTGAGTAACAAAGACCTGAACGGCTGGAACGACAAAGTTCCTACCTGGAATTTTTGCAAATATGTAATCAATGAAAAAGGTGAATTGACCAACTTCTTTGCCTCGAAAGTACTACCTACCGACGCGGAGTTTACGCAGGCCGTAGGAATTTAAGTATATTCACTGTCGGAGGTGATCCCTAAATTCCTCCGACAGATTTCTTTCCAAAGTCAACTATACGCAACTATGAAAAACACTAACTCCGTTGACGAAGCCCGCCGCTATCTTACTAATGCCAAAGAAATCCGGCGAAAAGGCTATAAAGGAAGATGGATTTTATAAGGATCGAAAGTATGTTAAAATGGCGGGCCATACCGCCTATTCCGGCGTATTGGTTGCATTGGACGCGGTTTTTGGTGATAAGAAAAAAGGAAGGAAAAGTATTGACTGGTACAAGGAAGAGTTGTCCCAAGTAGACAAAAAGATTCTTTCAGCATTCGTCGGGGCTTACGATACGCTCCATCTCGCTATGAGCTATGATGGAAACCTTGTTGCCGGCATTTCGCGGGAAGGCCTTGACCTCGCAGAAATAATAATCAATTGGGCCGAGCAGAAAACAGCGGCCTGATATTACCTGATTAATCATAAAAAATGAATCCCTGGATTGAAGCCGCACGGCCCCGAACACTTCCTCTCGCACTTTCCTGTATTTTAATGGGCTGCTTCCTGGCCGCCGCCTCTGGGCACTTTAGCTGGCCTGTGGCTGCATTGAGCGTCCTTACCACTATTATCCTGCAAGTCCTTTCCAACTTCGCCAACGATTACGGCGATGCAGTCAATGGCAAGGATACCGAGTTGCGCGAAGGGCCACGTCGGGCTGTGCATTCTGGACATATCACGGCTGAGAAAATGCTGCGTGCCATTATCATTTTTTCTGTCCTGGCATTGATTTCGGGCATCAGCTTGCTGACGATCGCATTGAAAAGCGCCCCCGCTGATACATTCTGGGTGTTTCTCGGGATTGGCATTGCCTGCATTATTGCCGCGATCACTTATACAGCGGGCAAGCGGCCTTACGGTTATGTGGGCCTTGGCGACCTCTCCGTACTGATCTTTTTCGGTTGGGTGGGCGTGCTTGGCAGTAATTTCCTGCACACGCACGTTTGGGACTGGGGCCTGTTACTACCTGCTTCAAGCTGCGGACTTTTTGCCGTAGGTGTTTTGAATATCAATAATATCCGTGACATCGAGTCGGATCGCGCTACCGGTAAGAATTCCATTCCCGTCCGCGTTGGCCGCGAAATGGCGATCGTGTATCACTGGTGCATTTTGTTGGTTGGAATGCTTTGCGTGACGATTTACACCGCCGAGCACTTTTCAAGCTATACCAGCCTTATTTTCTTCCTAAGTTTCCCGTTATTCGTCAAAAACGGCCTGGCCATTTCCCGTCTTACCAAAGCCAGCGAACTTGATCCCTATTTGAAACAGATGGCGCTTTCGACGCTGCTGTTTGTGATATTGTTCGGAATAGGGATTGTACTTTGATCCCTATTTGACATACGGCTTGATCGCATTACCAAGCAGACTATAACCTTTATCGTTCGGATGCAAACCATCCGAGAACAGCGCTTCATCTATTTTGCCATCGGGTTTCAAAAACACCTTTCCCGGATTCAGGAATGTCACATCGGCTTCGCTGGTGATTTGTAGTAGCTTATCATTCAATGCCGCTACGCGATGCTCCTGTTGGCGGCGGGGGTAAATGCCCATCATGACGATCTGCGCTTTCGGCTGTCGTGATTTCATCGCTTCGATAAGCAATTTCCAGCCGGCCACTATTTCTTCGTCACTGTTGAAACCCAGGTTATTAGTCCCAATATTCACAAAAATCTGTTTCGGAGCGAAGCCATCCAGTTCGCCGTGGTAAATGCGCCAGAGTACATTCTCAATCCGGTCCCAACCATAACCCATATTCACGGCATTTTTGCCGAAAGTACTGGTCCATGACGATTCGCCGGTTGCTCTCGGGCCTTTGGGCAATCCTCCCCAGAAGTGCGTGATGGAATTACCTATTACGACGGTTGCCGGTGATGTTTTACGGTTTAATTCCAGTACTTCCGAGTGCCGTTTTTCCCAATCATAGTTGTGCAACTCGCGCATCTGGCTTACCGGGCGTGTCGTTGAAACCTCGCCGACCGGTTCATACTGGATTTTTCTCAAATGCTTTTCGTAGCCGTCAGCAACTTGCAGCATCCCCAGATCCGTAGGATGGGTGCCATCGACTGTCGATTCATAAGTTTGGCCGAAATCCTCTTTGGGTATCAAGTAGATGTTTGAAATACCCTGCGATTTCAAGGCGGCAAAAGCATCTTTTAAAACCTCATTTACTTCCACATAGAAATGCTTGCTTTGCGGGTTGATGGCCTCATCCGTGTACCCTGCGTGCTCCGCCAGTACAATCGGTATCTCAGGCCGCTTCTGACGCAATGCCGTGACTGTACTAACAACCCGTTTTTTGATTTCGTCGGTGGTGAGAGCCAGCTTTGAATCGGGCCGGATGGTCAGGTTAGGAAGGCAATCCAGCACATAAATTTTCGCATCGATCTCCCCTAACAGATCGACCACTTCCTTCTCCAATCGCCCATTTCCGGAAAAGCCAAGATTGATCAGCGGCCTATCCATTTTCCTGCTTAGTATGGATGTCCAGGCCATTCCCGGTCTCGAAGCGCAAGCGCCCTGGGCGATGGACGTGCCATAAATGACAATTGGCTTATCCGGCCTTACAGCCAGCGGAGCGAATTCAGTTCCAGCGGGCGTCCCGATTTCCAGCCATTTTACATTATTATAAAGTGGCAGAAACAGGCGGTATTCTCTTCCGTGTTTATGATAATCGTCATTGGGGGAGAGGTTTTTGAAATCATAAGTAATCGTATCCCCAAATGCATACTTACCGGCACACCAGCGCCATTCACCGTCGTTGCTTACCGCATACAAGTCCACGCCGCTCACTCCAGTTGCGGGCATATGCGGAAGCGCATGCTTTCCCCCCACCGCATACCGGATTTTGATTTCGGAAGAATTAGCCCGAAACCGGATCATTAGTCCGGCCGATTGAGTGGACAAATTCCAAACCACATCCCGCACCTGCTTTTCGGCCCGGGCAGGAAGGCGATCATAAGGGTTTTTCAGCTCTTTGGGCCAGCCTTGTCCTTCAACAACAGGAAATGTGGCCGACTGAGGGTTCCACCAAACGTAATCGTTGTTTTGGGCAAATACCTGAATGTTCAGCAACAGGCATAGCCACACACTTGAAATGGATCTGGAAAGCATAGAAATGAAAACGGACACCGATGTATCGCTACAAAAGTGTCCGCAGAGCCGTTTCTCCCGTTTCGGGAAAATATTATTTCACAATTACGCCATCGGCAATAAATGTCAATTCCTCCTTCGGTTCGGTGATTTTTGCTATTTCTTCCTTGCTCTCACCGGCATCCTGCGCATAGTGCTTCAAATGCTCGACGGGCACCGTCGTTTTCTTCGCTTCTCCCTCGAAAACTACCGTTTTTCCGGTAATGTCTTTTGGTACAAAAAATCCGTAATCCTTAAACATCACCCGCATGGTTTCGCCATTATCGAGGTTTACCTTCATCCAGCAACCTTTGACTTGACAAACAGACTCCACTGTGCCTATCACTTTAGCCTGTAATTCGCTTTTATCCGCCATTTTAGCCGGAAGTGCCGTCGCAGCAAGCGCTTTTTTATCATCGATCTGCTTGCCAAAATTACTTTGCGCTTTCGCGAATGAAATGGTCAGGACGAACAGAAGTATTGAAAAGGTTTTCATGTTTGCCTATTTAAAAGTGTGCTAAAAAGCTGTTGAATTTAAAATTGCTCATCTACAAATTCCAATACCTGGATACGCTTTTCAAAGGACACGTATCTATCGAATTTGCTTGTGAGAAAATAAGTGAAAGATCAACTTAAAGTTAACATCTCTTCCCATTTAATCAAAACCTACTATTCCAGCACCTCGACCCACCCTTTACAATGGTTCCCTTGCGGGGTATCAACTACGTACAAATAGGTGCCATTCGCAATGTCTTTACCCCAATCATTCTTATAATCAGCACTTTTGAAGATGGATTTACCCCAGCGGTTGAATACTTCCAGCGAAGACGACGCGACCGGAACAATGAACGAATCATTCTTACCATCGCCATTTGGCGTGATGACGTTGCTTAATATAAATGCAGGTTCCGCGCTGATCTTTTTGGAGGCAGTGAGCGAGCATCCTGCCGCATTATACGCCGTAAGCGTGATCGTATACTCACCAGGGAGCTCGTAAATATAGTTTTTTACGTCCGGATCATTCATCGGGTTGCCTGATCCCAAATTCCATTCGTAGCGCTGAGCGCCAGGCGTTTTGTTAGTGAATGAATAGGAAAATGGCTCGTTGCAGGCTCCTCCGGATTGCACGACATCAAAATCCGGTGCATAGGAGTCGTCCACCTTCACCGTGATCTCCCGCAACGGCCGACAGCCATCCTCATACAACCCTTCAATAATATAAGTCGTTGTTTTTGTGGGCTTTACAGTCACCGATTTACCGATCGTCTCTTCAAGGCCCGTAGTAGCATGCCATTTATATTGCGGTGCATTGCCGGAAACTGTTAGAGTGACAGTCGCACCCTGGCATACTTCGGTATCAGGCATATCAACAAAATCAGTCTTTTTCTCAACGGCCAGCTTTACCTGCTCGGTTACTTTGCAACCCGCCGCATTGCTGATTTCAACGGTGTATTCGACAGATTCTTTCACTGTCGCAACCGGGGTAGCGGTATTCGCATTGTCCAGTCCGGCGGCGGGCGACCATTTGTATTGGGAGCCTCCACTGGCACTCAGTTTCACAGCGGTATTCTCGCAAACCGTCGTATCACCGGTAACTTTGGTAGCCAATGTTTCGATCAGAATTTTCTTTTCCGCAACATCCATTCGTTTACAACTCAACCGGTTGTAAGCAGTCAGCGTCACGGTATATTCGCCGGGTTTGGTGAATGAATATTCCGACTGGCCCTCCTCGCGGGAAATCGTGGCGCCGTTTACTTCCCATATATAATCGACGCCTCCCTCACTGGTATTGACAAATGTCAGATCCAATGGCGCGCATCCTTTCAGCACATCCTTGGTTTGGCCTGAATAGACATCAAAATCAGCCTTCAAACGATCGATATCGATCTTGAACGCGGCATTATTACAGTTTTCGCTACTATTCGTTTGAGACCATGCCTGAGGCGTCGTCGGGAAATGGCTCCCTCCGCAGGCGCAGGTCGCGTGGTAGATCATTCCATTCTTATCGAAGCGGCTGGTACCACCGTCAACGTGGTCTCCCTGCAAACGTGGATCGCGGCTCAGGCTTCCGAAAAATGTCGCATATAACAATGATTTCGCACCTTCTTCCAGGATTGCGATGTAAAAATTATTGCCATTTGTGGTGGGCTGAATGGCATCATCCGTCACCGCCAGGCCGGCTGTGCTGCTGGCGCCGCTGTTACCCGTGCTGGAATTGACATTGCCACCCCAACCCGCCAGATAAATATTACCGCATTCGCTTACCAGAAAAGCAGTTGGTGAGATATCAGGCGTCCCCCGGCCCGAGCCGATGACCGTCGAAAACACAGTTTGGGATAATGTTGCATTCAATGCATGCACGAACTGACTGCTTTTGGCATTCTGATAAACACCCTGACTGACAGGATAACTGCCCATTGTCAAGCCGTAAACATATACTAGACCCGCTTGATCAAGATCCAGCAGGTAGGCGCCATCTTCCTTATCAGTACCTAAATAGGTCAGTGCCGAAAGCTGGTCATTTGCGAAACGGGCCACGAAACCGTCCTCAGCACCTTTCAATGCCGCCTGATACACGCCGGTTTTGGTCGGAAGGTTACTGCTTTGAGAAATTCCGGCAACGTAAACTTCCCCATTACCCGATACTTTCAGTGAATAGGCCGCATCCCATTTATCGCCACCGAGGTAAGTTGCCCACAACAATTGGTCGAGCCCTGCGGAGAGTCGCAGCACCACTGCATCCTGGCCGCCTCCCAGCTTGTTTTGTGAAGGATTTTTTAATGGAAAATTAGTCGAGTTGGTGGACGATACCACATAAACCTGATCATTCTGATCAATCCCTACTTCACCCCTGAAACTGTCTCCATAATTTCTGATGGTAACAATATCGGTCATGCTGACGCCGTCGTTGCCGTTTCCACCAACAAAAGTGGAACCCGTGAGCTGGCTTCCATCCGCATTCAATTTGGAAATAAAAAGATCCCCGCCATTGATCAGTTCCAATCCGGAAATAGGCGTTACGCGTGCTCCTCCTCCAAATGTTTTCTGAAAAGCATTCGTCCGGATCGGGAAGTCTTTGGAAGATGTGGTACCGAGAATAAGCAACTCATTTTTACTGTTCACGATCAGGCTGGCAGGAACGTCGGTATTATCACCTCCAAGGAAAGTGGCGTAGAGCAGATCGGAACCGTCGGGATTGAATTTCATGATCGAAACGTCTACCAACCCTTCAAATTTAACCTGAAAAGCGCCCGTAGTCGCAGGAAAGTCGGTGCCGAAGACTGTCCCTCCCGAGTAGAGGTTACCATCCCCATCATACGTAGCGGTATGGCCCCAGTTGTCGGATACCGATCCCGAATAGGTAGAAAAGATCAGTTCCGGATCGATTGTCAGCGGTAATGATCTATTATAACCGTTTGGCAGGTCAAAATGGGCAATATTTTCGCTGTTAAGACGGAAAGTCGAAGCAACCTCCACCGTCCGCGCATTAGCTGATGATTGAAACGAATAGGGCTGCGCTTCCTTAAACTCTCCTACCGAGGTTTTGATCACTATTTGCCCTAACTCGTTCAAAGAAACCTTCTCAGCTCCCTTATATTGCAAACTGATCTGCGAAGCATCCGCACCGGGTTTGACGATAAATTCATATTTCAATTTCGCCTGGTTCAGGTAAACCCGCAGATTGATGTTCGGATAAATGTTTTCGTATACTACCTCTTCATAGCCTTTCACCCCGGCAGCCCATGTTTGGGCATGATTACCCAGGAAATAATTGAATGAACCCTTGCTTTCCCTGACGGGTTTATACGTCACATTGCCCACTGTATTGCCGAACAATACTTCCACCCCGTGCGCACGAATGCCGGGCGCATTTATATCTTCACGCACAGCAGGTATTCCATCATGCCCTTTTCCGTGCAATGTGGATATCTTCGCACCGTCGTAAAGCACGTAGAGCAGAGAGTTGTCCTTTAAGAACAGAAAGCCGCCGGGAATGGCAGCACGAAAACGGACTTCCTTATCCCATTGTCCTTTGTTTTCGATAAAATAGGCTGAAGCAGCTTGCGAGTAGCCAGCTGCGCGGGCGATAATCAGAAACGATAAAAGAAGAAGCCGTAGAGTTTTCTGCATATTCCGTGACGGCGGGTTTTTCTATTTGAACGCAGAAACCGAAATGATATTTTCACAAAATTCGTATTCCTGCTGCACATTTGAACCTAGCAAAACGAGCTGATTCTGTGTATTTGCCATTACGTGATCGAGGTACCAATTGATGCCCTGCACATCCAGATTTGTCGTTGGCTCATCCAGAAAAACCACCGGGACATCCGAAAGGAGTGCCAGCCCAAGCTTCACCCGCTGTTTCATGCCCGAAGAAAAATGGCGGATAATTTTGTTGCTGGCGTGAGATAATTGAATAAACTCCTCGAAATCCTTGGCCGAAATGCCGTTTTTGAAAGCCTTGAACTTGCCGTGAAACTCGATCTGTTCCCGCAATGTAAATTCTTCGATCAATTCGAGATATGGGGCTGCGATTACAATGTGTTTATACCAATGATCGGTTTCCACCTCTTTGCCGTTACCATCAGTATAAATAATCTTCCCCTCCGAAACCGGTATCATGCCAGTCAGCAATTGCAGTAATGTCGATTTTCCGCTTCCGTTTGGTCCTACAAAAACATATTTCTCACCGGCCGCAAGCTCGAAGCTCGCATTCCGTACGATCCATTCTTTGATAAACTTTTTGCCTATTTTCTCGACTGTAATCTGCACTGGTTCTCTGTAATGTAGTCCTGATTAATTGCCGCCGTAGTAGTTCCACGCCGCCTTCGCGATCCGGGCAATCACCAACTCGCGCGCATCGCTGTCCGCGGCAGCGTCGGAAACGAATACGACCACCGCGATCGCCTTGCCATTCGGTAATTTCATGATGCCCACGTCGTTCGTTGCAGCAGTTATTCCCTTTTCGTTGGTATTGGAAGTTCCGGTCTTATGCGCTACTTCCGTGCCTTTTGGAAGTTGTCCTTTGATCCTTTTCAAACCCGTAGGCCCTTCCACCAATATTTTCCAAAGAAAATCGTGGCTCGTCTCCGACAATTTCTTGCGCTCATAGGCGATCTGCAATAGTTGCAGATATGCCGATGGCCGCGCATAATTGGTATACTGAACGTCCCAGCCGGTCGACATTTGCTTTTCCGTGGCCACGATGGCAATATCCTTCACGCCCAACGAATGGATGTAATCATTGACCTTTTTGGTCCCTCCGGCGAGCTCGAAAAGTATGTCGCAGGCATTATTGTCGCTTTCAGAAACCGAATAGCTGAGCAGCTCGGCTATGGTAATGTCAAAATCCTGATCAGGGTATTTACCCAGCATCGGGCTGTGCGTTTTCTTGTTGACTTCCGCCTGGGTAACGTGTATCTTCTGATCCAGTTTGTATTTCCCTTTATCAATCAAATCCAGCACCGCAATGGCAAGTGGGAACTTGAACGTGCTCTGCATGGGAAACTTATGATCTTGGTTGATCAGCAAAGCTTCCTTTGTTTTCAAATCCATAATCCCTACTCCCACAATACCCTGCGCCAGCTTGCTGATGGTTTCGATTTCGGATTTAAGCTTCGTCTGCTGGGCAAATGCAATATTTTGTATAAAAAGAAGGGCTACTACAAGTGGAATGAACCGGCTCATGGGAGTGATTTAATGGTGCTTGATTAAAGGCTAATTATGGCTGCTTTTTTCCGTTTTACGCTCTTTTTCTTCCAAAGTCAGTTTCACTAATTCGATGCGCGTGTCTTGTACGGAAACTATCTCGAAGGAGTACGGCGGAATTTCAACGACCTCGTTTTCATCAGGCAAATCGCCGCAAAAATGGATTAGCATCCCGGCGACCGTGTCGTAATCACCTTCGGGTAGTTCCCAGCCGTATTTGTCGTTCAAATAGTCGAGTTCGTGTCGTGCGCTGAGCATATAGGTATGCTCGTCGATCTGGCGCTCGGTCCAGTCCTCCGTGGTATCGTATTCGTCCTGGATTTCCCCGAAAATCTGCTCCACTACGTCTTCCACGCTTACCAGTCCCGAAGTTCCTCCGAACTCATCTACTACCAGAGCGATGCTGCGGCGCTCTTCGAGGAAGCGCAGCATGAGATCGCGCGCAGGCATGGCTTCGGGCACGATCAGGATGGGTGTGATAATGTTGCTGATCTCTTTCGGTTTTTTAAACAACGATAATGCATGGCAGTAGCCCAGCACCTCATCGACCGATTCCTTATGTACAATGATTTTCGAATGCCCGCTTGTCAGAAACGCGGTCCTCAAATCTTCTATACTTGCATTGACATTGACAGCTGAAATTTCCGTCCTTGGGATCATACAATCTCGGATGCGCAAATCCTTGAAGTCCAATGCATTGATAAACATCCGCTCTTCGATACTATGATCGTCGAAATCAGGGTCATCGGCTGAAATAATATCATCCCGCAGCGAAGGCGACAGGATGTTTTCCTTCACAAACGGCTCCACAACCCAGTATAGCGGCGTCATCAGCCATTCTCCGAAACGAACGGGGAATGCTTTCAAATCCAACGCCTTTGGAAAAGCCCGTCCAACTTTGACCCAGCTGGAATAACATGCCATCCACAACACCGCCAGCGCCGCAAACAAAGCGATAATCAGCAGCCAGTTTTGCACGCCGGTATTGGGAGAAAATAGTGGAAATACGGTTATTACAGCCATAAAACTGCCCAATGCGACCACCATCAGGCGGATCATCCGGAGTATCCGGCGCCAGTAGAGCGTCTGCTCAACCAACTCGTTTTTCTCGTGCCGGAGCGAATACCTGTCGATCCACACATCGAGCAACACCGATCGCACCGCGCCATAATAACCTGCCAGAATAAAGAAGACGATGGTGGTAACCAGGAATATCGGGTTCATTTCTTGGGCTTTTTACCAGGTTTGGAATGGAAGGCCGACTGCCGACTGCCGACCGCGGATCCCGCAGACGCTGCACCTGCAGACGCTGCACCGGATTTTTTGGACACAGCCTCCGGTTGCCCCGCCCCTTTGGCAAGCGCGGCTGCCTTCAACCGCGTGAATTGGAATAGCAAAAAACAAATGATGCACAATAGCAATAGCCAGTAGCTTTCGAAGAGCCCGGCGCGCCGGAATTCGAGCACCCAAAGCACCAGAAATCCGAATGCCAGGGCCAGGAAAATCGTCCGGATCAGTTTGGAATTCATTAATGAAGAATCTTCTTAAACATCGGGAGCCGCAACCCCACTTTTTCATTGATTTTCAAAGATACCACAGATTGCGCCAAAACGATCATTGCTGTATTAATCTTCGTTTCAACCTATAATAAACCATACATAGCTCGGCCATTTTGGCTAAAATAGCTAACTTGCAGGGATTGCCGTACAATTCCGGGCCGACACTTGAATTGTAAAATTAATTCTTGAAAAAATATCCTTTATTACTATGAGCGAAACGACAAAACGCTTTGCACCCGGTGTTGTAACCGGCGATGGAGTTAGTGAAATTTTCCGCCATGCCAACGAAAACAATTATGCCCTTCCGGCGGTTAACGTGGTAGGTACCAATTCGGTAAATGCGGTCCTGGAAACAGCCAAAACGGTTAACAGCCCTGTTATTATTCAGTTTTCGAATGGCGGTGCTATATTTTATGCAGGAAAAAGTCTTTCCAATGCCAATCAGCAGGCAGCTATTGCCGGCGGTATCTCCGGTGCGATGCACGTACACCAGATGGCGGCATTGTACGAAATCCCTGTAATCCTCCACACCGACCACTGCGCGAAAAAACTCCTTCCCTGGATCGACGGTTTGCTGGATGCGGGCGAGCGTTATTTCGATCAATATGGTAAGCCGTTGTACAGCTCACACATGCTCGACCTTTCGGAAGAGCCTATCGAGGAAAACATCGAGATCTGCGCTAAATATTTCGAACGTATGGCGAAATTAGGCATGACGCTTGAAATCGAACTCGGTGTAACGGGTGGCGAAGAAGACGGTGTCGACAACTCTGACGTTGACAGCTCGAAACTCTATACTCAGCCTGAGGAAGTGGCATTCGCTTACGAAGAACTGTTGAAAATATCTCCGAACTTCACCATTGCAGCTGCATTTGGTAATGTTCACGGGGTTTACAAGCCAGGTAACGTGAAGTTGGAGCCGAAAATCCTTCGTAATTCACAGAATTACATTAAGGAGAAATTCGGAACTGGCGACCTGCCCGTTAACTTCGTATTCCATGGAGGATCAGGCTCATCCCGCGAAGAAATCCGCGAAGCGATCGAGTACGGCGCGATCAAAATGAACATCGATACCGATATGCAATGGTCGACCTGGGAAGGTGTTCTCCAATATTACAAATCCAAAGAAGGTTACCTGCAATCACAACTCGGCAACCCCGAAGGTTCAGATTCCCCGAACAAAAAATACTACGACCCACGCGTATGGCTACGCAAAGGCGAAGAAAGCATGATCGCCCGTCTGAAAGTTGCGTTCGAAGATTTGAACTGCATTAATCAGCTGGGGTAATCTGCGCATTTTATTGAACTGTAAAAAGGCAACCTGTAATGGGTTGCCTTTTTTGTGTTGCTAATTCTGAAAAGATCTGAGCAGATACCAGCAAACAAATTCCCTGCTTCTCACCGTTCGGACATTTCCGGCTAACCTATCGATCAAGCGAATTCGCTCGGAACTACAAGACGACTATTTTGAGCAACATGAATACTATCAGGGCTCAAAATCAAATTCAGCGCTTTTATTTGCTTGACCTTCTTCGTGGCTTTGCTTCGTTTGCCGTTCTGATCTGGCATTACCAACATTTCTTTTTCGATAAGTGCAAACTTCGCCCAGGTTTTAACAGAGAAGAACAACCAGGCTACTTTATCTTAAAGCCTTTTTATGAATATGGAGATCTGGCCGTCTACCTCTTCTTTATTCTGTCCGGGTTCGTTTTCTTTTCTTTCTATTCTAACGGGATCGTTCGTCGGTCTGTATCGTTGAAAACCTTCGCATGGAATCGATTCTCGCGACTCTACCCCTTACATCTGCTAACGCTGTTGCTTACTGCCTCTCTTCAATTCGTTTATTATCAGCTTTTTAACTCGTATTTTGTATATGAACATAACGACCTTAAACATTTTATGCTCCAATTGGCATTCGCCTCTTATTGGGGTTTGCAAGACGGACATTCATTTAACGGCCCGATATGGTCGGTATCGATAGAAGTTCTCTTATACGCGTTATTTTTCGTCTTTTGCAAATTCGTACCATTGCGTCCCAGGTACGTTGCAATAATGAGTTTGATGGGACTGGCAATTGGCGGAATACACGTCGGTGCTGGTATTTTCTGTTATTTTCTTGGCGGTTTATTGTATTTGTTATTCGACCATCAGAGTACGAATTCATGTTTTGCCAGCAGCAAGCTTCCCGCGGTTGGTCTTTGCGTGGCTGGCATCGCCTTTTATCCATTTACTTTTATGCAACATCATCATCCAAAAGTATACGTCGCTTGTGTAACCATACTGCCAACATTCGTGTACTTTCTGACATGGCTTCAAGTTCGCTCTCCCGAAAGTGGAAAACTGTGGATAGGATTTGGTGATTTGACTTACAGTTCCTATCTGCTGCATTTTCCATTACAAATAGTGTTTCATTCTCTGTTTCTATTGTACGGAATACTTAATCCAACAAAAACGGAAACGCTGGTCATCTTCATTCTATCCACTTACACAACCTCCTACCTAATCTATCGGATTTTTGAGTTACCAGTCAAACACTTTCTTAGAAAGAAGCTAAGGCAAATTGCATGGTAAAGTGATGTGGTTTTAAATTATTTTATTCGACTGGGGTCATCATCCGCTTCCCATGCGACACGCCCCAGTCGCGTAGCCTCTTGATCACGATTTCTAGCGAATGCCTATACTCCGTCAGCGAGTACTCAAGCACGACAGGATCAGGCTAAATTTAAATGGAATGAGCGCGGCTCAATACCGAGCTCATCACACTAATCGTTAAATCTTAACTAGTCCAACTTTCGGGGTTCGATCCAGCGGGGGATACTTTTTTTATTTATAGTTCACTAGGGTTAGCCTTTTCAAAAGCGCCCCGTTTCTCGGAACTCTTTACTTTCACGATAACAACTCCGAAAATAGTTAAAAAGCCCCCTACAACTGTCATTGTCTTAACCATCTCTCCCTGTACCAAACCAGCTATAATAATCGTAACGAGTGGAATCAGGTACAAAAAAGTCGCGACCTTCGAGGCTTACATTCTCGACAATACATATGCCCAGCACAAATAGCCAATTATTGACGGGAAAATACCTAAATAAAGAACTCCCAGATTGGCAGATAATGATGCCTTTCCGAACGCGTATACTATTCCATTGGCAAATGGAAACATACAAATTGTTCCCGTCCAAATGCTGAAGCAAATCAGTTCGAATACTGAGTATCGGCTTAAAAGTGGTTTTTGAAGCACAAAAAATGCACTTTGGCATGATGGAGCCAAAAGTAACATCTATGATGATGGTATAGCCAAATGTCCTTCACCAATGGCAATTACACCAATTCCAAGAAAAGCTATCAATATCCCGACAGCTTGGCGGAATGTAACTTGTTCATTTAAAAATATTGACGATAGAATAGCCGTAAAGATTGGAGCTGTATTGACTACAAAACTGGCCGTACTACTTGACGCGAATTGCTTGCCATAGTTTAGTGTAATATTATAAAGCGCAATTCCTATCATACCCATTAAGACTATTCTACATGCATCACGTGTTGTAGGGGGTTTGAACCGTCGCCCAACGCTTAAAGGGCTAATATCGAGGAAGCTATCAGAAACCGAAGGAATGCGACTTGTGTTGGTGTGTATGATCCGAGCGCAACTTCTATTCCTATGAATCCAGAGGCCCAAAGAATGACAGTGGTAAATCCCGCTGCCAACAACTTATACTTAGATATAGATATTCCTTTTTCATTGCTTATACTACTGGCTGTATGTTATGTGTTTGACAAGTATTTTAAGACCTCGAATCAACTCTTCATCACTCCGAACATTTCCAAATGCAATCCGTAGTCCGCCAGGGCCCGGCACATTGCTAACCTGACAATCCCTGCTACCGAGAATATCAACTTCATCATTTTTGATACCTGTTACAATGCGGTCAATATTGGGTGCATTGAGCGGGAGCCAGATGTGGAAAGCAGAACTTTGAGAGACAAAATCATAACCATACAGAATTTCTCGCACTATTTGTTGCCTCCGATTTGCAACTTGTCTTTTCTTATAGGACAATGAATCGAGTAAACCGTTCTTAATCCATTCGATAGTCAGACGCTCGAAGAGCTGGCTAGGTTCGCCTGCCCCGAATTCAATAACACTGCGTGCCTTCAAATAGCATTCAGGGGGCGTATACAACAATGCAATCTTGAAACGCGGGTCCACTATTTTTGTAAGACTGATTATTGAAAATGTCCTTTCCGGAGCAAGATGCATAAATCGACAAGGTCCACCTTCAACTAAAAAAGCGTACGCGTCGTCCTCAATAATCCTAACGTTGAATTTGCGTGCGACTTGAACGATTGATTTCCGACGCTCCGCAGGCATTTGGAAGGCCACAAAGCGGATTATGGATAGTTGGTATCATATAAAATGCCTTTACGACACACCTCTCACAAATTGCGGTTAGTTCGTTCGGTACAAATCCTTGATCATCAATAGGACATACAACTAATCTGATCTTAGAAAGAAATGCCAGTCGGATAAAGCCATGATAGGTCAATGGATCAACCACCACTACTTGTCGCACAATATCAGCTACCTGCGCAATTACGGATAGCGCATGACTCCCTCCATGGGTCGTTAATATTTGGCTAGAGTTAACGCGGTGCTCTGGCTGGGAAAGCCACGTTGCTGCGTGAGCGGAAAGTGTTTGCAAATGTTGAAGCCTGTCAGCATTTGCCTTCCCAGCTTCAATAGCTAAACATTCACTTAAATGGGCATACTGACAATCCAGATGGGGATAGTTAAAGCGAAGGTCGATCAAGATGATTTTGTTTAAAAAGAATAGGCAATTTGAAATTCACAATTGGCTTCACTTACTTTTATCCAGCAAGTGGCACGTTTTAATTATCATGTGAAATAAATATTACCGGATCAACGTCAACGACCCCATCATTTCAGGGCTGTTCTCAGTAAGCCGGATCTTATACGCGTATACACCCGGCATTTGCAATGCCCCTGCGACCGTTCCGTCGAATGCATTTTGATAGCCGACGGAATGGAATATCACTTCGCCCCAGCGGTTGTAGATCGTCACCCGGCAATTGGGATAAATTTCAATGCCTTTTAATTCCCAGGTTTCGTTGATACCATCCTTATTCGGCGTGAATGCGTCGGGGATGAGGATATTTTCGATGATCTTAACCTTCACCTCGCGACGGCCTACGCAGCCGTACGCATTTGTAGCCGTAACCAAATAAGTAATGCCTGCGGAGGGCGTGCATGTGGGATTCGCGTAAGTAACGCTGTTCAAATAAGCAGGCGGTGTCCAGCGGTAGGCCACATCCAGCGAGTCTTTGACGCCAATGCGAATCGGCTTATCTCTTGAAGCATACAGAATATCTACCAGATCGATCACCGGCGTCTGACTCACAATGACATCGCGCTTCGCAACCGAAGTCGGGCAAGCCTCCGAGCCTTCGATCACGTATTGAATTTCGTGTGTTCCTTCACCGGCTATTTTCGGATCAAATGTATTACCCGTTACACCTGCCCCGGTAAATGTTCCGCCCGGCGGCGTCGCATTCAATACAAACGGAAGCGTTGTGTCGCAAATGGGCGGTATGCTATCCATCTCCGCACCGGAAGATGTGATGCTTACATTGACAGTTTCAGATTCGAAGGAATCCGGGCAACCGTTTATTTTCTTCACTAAAAGCTGATATTCACCAGCTTCCGAAATGGTAATGCTTTGCGCATTAGCGCCCCAGATGGTTTTGCCGTTTCTGGTCCATTGGAATTCCGGCTGCGGATTGGGGAAGGTTTGTTTGGAGGTTAATGTGGCATGCGAGCCTTCGCAGATGGTGAGGGTTTGGATGTCGGTGGTGTCTTTGTAAATGTCCTTATCCCATGCCTGCTGCTCGTTACAGTCCACGACTGTGAGGGTGTAATAGAAATTGACGGTGCCGATCTTCACTCCATTTCGATATTCATCGACAGAAATGCCAATAAAGTATTGGCCTTCCTCGCTGGGTTTGACCGTGAGTTCGCCGGTGTTTTCGTTGATGGTTAGGGCTGGGTTTCCATGCATTTGGTTTTGGTCGGTGTACCCATTTGCCCAAAATAAATCGCGGGTAGTTATTGTCTTTTGTGGGATACTCCGGCTGGCCATTACGATATAAGGCTTCGACAATTTGTATTTAAGATTATCGCCATCGCTATCGACTGCCGGCAATTGAATAGTTGCAAAATCATCGATGCATACGAAGAACTTGTTTACATTTCCGATTACAGGGCTCGAATTTCGTATGCTACCTCCATTCCTGGACATGGGGGGAATGAACGTTGTCACCCACTCAAACGAGCCTGTTGAATTAGTACAGTTATTATCCTTTCCATCACGAGTACCAATCGAATGCCAAGCTACGATAAAGCCGTTGTCCGAAGGTAACTTTTGCACGCCGGGAACCTGAATCGTTGTTTCGTAGATGTTCACGAACACATGTCGCTGCCCTTCGAAATCTTCCCAGGGGCCTGTTCCAGCGCAGGCAAGTGTATCCTGCTCAACTTCCCGCGAGGAAATTTTGTCCAAATAAAAGAGGCCAAAGTAGACCCACTGTCCAGCTGTCTCCCAGTGTTTGTCATCGTGAAAGAGGTAAATGTATTGTTGTTGCTGTTCCAATTCGATACTGGTCGCATCGAGATAGAGCGTTAATCTTACCTTGTATTCGTCATTTGAGCCCGGCACAGTTTGCCATTCGAGGTGGCTCCCCATAACAGAAAGACTAAATGCTTTTGAACAAATACACAGTAACACAATGATTTTGAAGAGCTTCATCATTTCCACTGACAGAGATTAAAACGTAATAGGTCGTAAAACCGAGGGTGAAAGTCGAGGGTGACATTCATGTACATTTTAATAAATCTGTTTGTGAAGACTTGAAAGCGATGTGCAATGGGGCCTTTTCAATTATCAGACATAGTCCGGCAATGTAATTTTACCGTTTGCTCATTTCCAGTTAGCCTGCTGATTACGCGAATTCGCCTGGGAGCATATAGCAATTACTTTCGAGGAAAATAAACCTACTTAGTTCGATGATCAAACTCTTCCTCAAAGCGACAATTCTACTGGTTGTCAGTCATCATGTCAATGCGCAAGAAACGTCAGGGCGAATAACCGCCAAAATCGCTAATAATGACCTCTTTATAGAAGCCTATGTCAATGAAAAAGGCCCGTTCAACTTTTTGGTGGATACGGGAGCATCCGGAATAGGCCGTATCGACGAGCGCATTGTAAAGGAGCTTGGACTCACCGCATCCGACTCAACGAAGAACTTTGACGGGAGCGGCAGATATAAGATTATACCTGTCTTCACGGTGTCGAGTCTCCGAGTTGCTGGATTGGCAGAGCAAAATGTTGAGCTTCTGTCCAGAAATTACAATGGCAATCGCAGCAACGGCAGAATGCTTATTTACGGAATTGTAGGACGAGACTTTTTCCGAGATTATCTCGTGACTATTGATTCTCCACGCGGAGAGATTACCTATTCAAGAGATTCTCTGAATGCCGCTAATGAGGGAGTGATTCCCTATCAAAATGGCTTTGAAATTAATGCAATGGTTGGAGACACGTCTGTAACGCTACATATTGATACCGGATCTACTCTTGCTTTACATTTTCCGAAATCCGTGATGGACAGGCTTTCTCATACTGATACGAAGAATAAATCTGTTGCCCGGCGAGCCAATTCCGAATACTTCATTCAGCAAACTATTCTGCATTCATCGGTTAACGTAAGTTCTGTCAGAACTAAAAACCGGCTCCTTAAAATTGAATAAACGAGGCCAACTTCTATTCCGCCACCATCATCCGCTTCCGATGCGCCACGCCCCAATCCCGCAGCGTCTTGATCACAACTTCCAACGAATGCCCATACTCGGTCAGTGAATACTCCACTACCACGGGGATCGAGTCGTAAACTGTCCGTTTTACCAGGTCGTTAGATTCCAGCTCGCGGAGTTCTTTCGAGAGCATTTTGTCGGTAATACCGGGCACTTCCTTCGCAATCTGCGAGAAGCGTTTGTTGCCAAACATGAGGGATATGATAATGGGCAGCTTCCATTTGCCGCTTAATACTTCCAATGCGTCGCGTACCGGGAGGATGCTTTTTGTGCATTCGCCGAGAGTGGGCAGGTGCGATTCCTTTGTCTTTTCCATAGCCGATTTTTCACTATCCTTTTGTATACTACTTACAAATGTATAGTAAATTTATTTAAGTTTGTATGCCGGTTAATCATTGGCGCACCAAACTTAGATAAAAATGAGCGAGTTAATAGAAAAATTGAACTGGCGATATGCCACCAAACGCATGAACGGCCAGACGATTCCCCAGGAAAAGCTGGACAATATCCTCGAAGCCATCAAGCTCTCGCCTTCCTCAGTAGGCTTGCAGCCTTATAATATTGTCATAGTAGAAGATAAAGTACTCAAAGACAAGATATACCAGGAGGCTGCAAGCAGGCAGCTTCAAATACCCGACGCTTCACATTTGCTGATTTTTGCAGCTTGGGAAAAGCTGACTTCGAAGCATGTGGACGACTTTATCAAACTTGTCGCTACCACACGGAACGTAAGCCTCGAATCGCTGGCCGCCTACCACAGCAGCATTAATGGCGGTATCCTCAGCCGTAGCGAGGATGTCAATTTCGATTGGGCTGCACGGCAGGCATATATTGCGCTTGGCCACGGACTGGTAGCGGCCGCCACGGAAGAGGTAGATGCTACACCGATGGAAGGTTTTGATGCTGCTAAACTGGATGAAATCCTGGGGCTTCGCGAGAAGGGGCTTCGAAGTGTGGTGATCCTGGCATTGGGTTATCGTGATCATGAAAAAGATCCGCTGGTAAATGCGAAGAAAGTGCGGCGGGCACATGACGAACTTTTTATATCCATTTGACCTTTTTGATAAGGTGAATAGTCAGGGATTATCAAGAGTGATCAGGTGTAATCAAGTATTGTTAGGACTTTCGGGCAACAAATTAAAGTCCCTGAAAACAGTTGACTAAAACGACAACACCTGACAACAAATGGCTCTCTCAAATGAAACAATAGAGAAATACGATATCATGAAAGTCGAAATATGGAGTGATGTAATGTGCCCGTTTTGCTATATCGGCAAGAGGCGGTTTGAGAGTGCATTGGCGGAGTTTCCACAGCGGGATCAGATTCAGGTGGAGTGGAAAAGCTTTCAGCTGAACCCGCAGATGAAAACGGAGCCGGGAAAAAGCATTAACGAATATCTGGCCGAAACCAAAGGCTGGACACCGGACTATGCACAGCAAATGAATGATCATGTGACCAATATGGCTGCCGAAGCCGGATTGGAATATAATATGGACAAAGCTGTACTGGCCAATTCGTTCGATGCGCACCGTTTTTTGCAGTTTGCCAAAACGAAGGGACTCGGCGACGCGGCGGAGGAGCAGTTGTTCAAAGCTTATTTTACGGATGGAAGAAATACGGCCGATCACGACACGTTGATCGAGCTGGGAACGGCGATCGGGCTGGATGGTGCTGAATTGAAGGCGATTTTGGAAGGCACTCGTTTCAGCGAGGATGTTCGTAAGGACATTTACGAAGCGCAGCAAGTAGGAGCCCGCGGCGTTCCGTTCTTTGTACTCGATCGCAAATATGCGGTTTCCGGAGCACAACACACCGAAACATTCCTCGGTGCATTGCAGCAATCATTTGGCGAGTGGGAAAAGGCCAATCCGAAACCACTCGTGAACCTGGCCGATGGCGCAAACTGCACCATTGACGGGGAATGCGATTAATAGCGTAATCCTCCTTCGAAAGCGGCATGTCGAACGTTCGGCGTGCCGCTTTTTTTTAGCGCGCCGCATCACTGGTACGGTTCTATATGTAAAGTCAATAGCGGGGTCTGGAATGTCATGTAATTTGTGCTAATTGCGATAATTTGTTGCACAAAATACCACGCCTCCAGTTACCGCTATCAGCACTTTATACCCGACTACATGCGTTTTCTAGCATTTATGCTCGTCTTTCTGGCTATGCAGCAGCTCTCCCAGGCCGGGGGGTTACGGGGACGCATTACCACAAAAAATGGCGAAGCACTTCCCTATGCGGGCATTACTGTGAAGGGCACAAGCAATGGTACAATGGCCAATGAAGAAGGCGAATATGAATTCGGTCTCGCGCCCGGCAATTACGAGATTATCTTCCAGTACCTGGGTTTCAAAAGTATTTCCAAAACGATAGCAGTCGGTAATGATTTTACCGAACTGAACGTGACGATGGAAGAACAGGCCCTCAGCTTGCAGGAAGCCACTATTGGGAAGGCAAAGGAAGATCCCGCTTACAGCATTATGCGCCGGGCGATTGCAAAAGCGCGTTTTCACCAGTTGCAGGTGCGTGGCTACACGGCGAAAGTATACTCACGAAGCACTGGCGTAGCGACCAAAATTCCCTTTCTATTACAAAAACGGCTGAAAAAAGAAGGTGTGCAGCAAGGCAAAGCTATTCTTAACGAAAGCGTAGCGGAAATCAAATACCGCCGTCCGAACAATTATAGCCAGCGCATTATCTCTACCCGCAACAGCCTCGATAACAGCATTCCTTCTCCGAATGAATACATACTGGCTAGTTTATACAGCCCCGAGATTGCGGGCACTATTTCGCCCCTGTCACCCAAATCGTTTGCCTATTACAAATTTGAATATGAGGGCTATTTTGAAGAAAGGGGCCAGATAGTCAATAAAATAAAAGTTATTCCAAAAGCTTACGGCGAAGGGGTTTTCAGGGGAAGTTTGTTTATCCTGGAAGACCGTTGGGCGATTCATAGCTACGATTTGCAAACTACTACCAGCGGTTTAAACATTTCGGCGAAACAGATTTTCAGCCCGGTGCAGGGCGTCTGGATTCCGGTGAACCAGCAGTTCCGGCTGAATGGCAGCTATCTGGGCTTTGCAGGCGAATTCCGCTACCTCGTTTCGCTTTCCTATGAAAAGCTCGACGTCGATCCCAGCCTGCGGGAAGATATTGTGATCGCCGACCATAAGAAAGAGGAAACGGCGAAAGTCAAAGGTGGCAAAGACCTTGAAAATCTGATCCAGGCGCAGAAAGAATTTTCCACCAAAAATTTCAGGAAACTCACCAAACAATACGAGCGCGAGCAGAAAAAAGAGCAGAAAGAACAGCTCGGCAACGACCGGCTTGTTCGGCAGGATTCCATCGTGATCGATTCCATGGCCAACAAGCGCGACACTACCTACTGGCAGGTGCTAAGACCGATTCCCTTGACCAAATCCGAGGTTTCAAGCTATGTTACACAGGATAGCATTAAGGTAGTCAAGGATTCGATCCGGGTCAAAACCAAGCCCGATTCAACCCACTTCAAACCCATTCACCTGTTAATCGGAAATACCTATGCATTGGGCAAGCGTAATTCTTTTTATTTCAAAAGTCCTTTGCTGTCCATTAGCTATAATTCGGTCGAAGGGAATGCCATAAATTTCATCACAGAATGGCAGAAGCGATGGAAAAAATCGTCGTATTTTAGTCTCCGGCCGCTGGTGCGTTACTCGTTTGGGCGTAAAAAGCTTTACGGAAATCTGGAAACGAACGTCGGCAATAACCGCTGGAACCTCTCGCTATCCGGCGGGGAAATGGCTTCTCAGTTCAACAACCGCGAACCGATTCCGCCATTGCCTAACAGCATAGCCGCTCGCTTTTTCGACCGTAGTCTCATGAAGGTCTATCAAAAACAATATGGTCATATTCAATACACGCTCCGGAACATTGGCGACATTCTGAGCTTGAATGCGAGCTTGGATTTCGAGCGTCGCAAAGAGCTTTTCAATCAGGAAAGTGCCCGGCCAATCATTTTTTGGAGCCAGTTCGGGTTCACGCCTAACCGGCCTTCTAACCGTGAACTTTCCAACACTGGTTTTGAAGATCACAACGCATGGCTGCTCGACCTGACGGCTACATTGCGACCATGGAGAAGATACCTCATCCGCAATGGCGAAAAACGCTATTTGAGAAGCAGAGGGCCTTCTTTTAGTATAAATTATAAAAGTGGATTGGGATTTGCAGGCGATGTGGATTATTCGTCGCTGCAAGGCACGATACGGCAGGATTTGAGCCTGGGGCCTCGCAGCAATCTGGAATATCTGGTCAACGGGGGCGGCTTTTTAAGTACTAAAAAAATGTACTTCCCCGATTACCAGCACTTCATGGGTAACGAATTCTTCTTTCAGTACGTCTACCCGCCCGACCAGTTCCGGATGCTGCCCTATTACCGGTACAGCACGTCGCAATGGTTTTTTCAGGCGCACCTTACATGGACCATGCAGCATTTCGCGCTCACACGCATCCAGTCTCTTCGTGTAACCGGACTTTCCGAAACACTCCAACTGCATTATCTGCGGGTGCCAACGATCCGAAACTATTCAGAAGTGGTTTATGGGATTGACAACATCATGCGGATCGTCCGCTTGGAGGCCGTTGCGCAATTCCATGGCTCCCATTTCGATGGGATGGGATGGCGCATCGGTGCCTCCTTTCGGTTCGGACGGTAATCATTTCGCTTTGTTGGCTTTGAAGCGCGGTGTTGTTTTTAGCACGGATGGCCAGACGTTGTTATCTGGATCGATGTCCGCCATGCGCTGGCTAGGGTCAATGACGATCGCATGAATGTCCGAAATGTTACGATCAATCGTGAACGAATACTCGGGATAGGTCCAGCCCCAGTCAACCATTTGTGTGGTTTTGGAATATAGCTTCTCATCCTTTTCACCGCGCATGATTTCAAGCGGAATATAAAAACTCTCCTGTGTACCATCTTTATAACTTACCACCACATCCAGGGGCATCGGTATCTGTCCGATCCTTTCGAGCACCACATCGGTCTTGCTTGCATTAGCCACCACTTCACGGATACTGTAATCGATCGTTTTGGTTGTTCCTGCAAAATTCTCCCAGAACCAATCCAGTTCCAATCCCGATTCCTTTTCCATAATGCGCTTCAGGTCCGTCGGGTTGGGATGTTTGAATTTCCATTCATTGAAATACCGCTTCATACCACGCCGGAATGTTTCCTTGCCCATAATGTAGTTCAACTGATTCAAAAAAACAGCGCCTTTGGAATAACTGGCAATGCTGTAAGCGCGATTGGTATTATAATGGTCGGCGTGGGTTGTCAGCGGCTCTTCCAGGCCCGATTTGACCAAGCTTACGTAGCTGGTCGTCGCAGCACGCTGAGGATCGCCTTTGGACGGGAACAACTCGGCCATTACGATGTTCTGCGCATAAGTAGTAAACCCTTCATCCATCCAGGAATATTTGGATTCGTTTGTTGCCAAAACACCCTGGAACCAACTGTGAATAGACTCGTGAACAGTGACGCTCGTCAACGCGTGCAGGCCGAGGCGGCCAGTGATCAGCGTCGCCATCGGATATTCCATTCCGCCGTCCCCACCTTGTATTACCGAATATTGTTTGTAAGGATAGCGCCCGAACTGCTCGTTCATAATCTTGAAAGAACGCACTGCGAGCGGCTCCATCTCCCTCCATGAATTAGCCAGTGTGTCGGTCTGGTAAAAGAAATGCAGGTCTAAGTTATCATCCACTTTTACAATGTCGTGCTTATAATCGCGGTCGGCGGCCCACATGAAGTCGTGAACTTCGGGTGCAACAAAATGCCATGTAATGCGATCGCCGGGTTTGTGGGTAATGTTTTTAGTAGAATAGCCATGACCTATTTTATCAGGGTTTTGCAGATAACCTGTCCCCGCAATGGTATAAGCCGCATCCATCGTAATCTTCACGTCAAAATCACCCCAGATTCCATAGAACTCGCGACCAATATAAGGATTAGAATGCCAGCCTTCGTAGTCGTATTCGCACATTTTGGGATACCATTGCGCCATCGAATAGTCGATGCCCTCGCTGTTGTTCCGACCGGTGCGGCGGATTTGCAACGGAACCTGTCCTTCGAACTCCATTTCAAATGTATGCTGCGATTTGGGAAGGATTTTCTCGTTCAAGGTCACTTCGAGGATCGTCCCTACGACTTCATATTTCAGCACTTTGCCGTTCTGTTTAAGGGAAAGCACCTTTTCATAACCGATTTCAGTCGGCGACAATTTCGAAATTAGGTCCTTTACACGGCTGTCCGGATCGCTGATAGAACGCGAGCGCACGTCCATCTGGCTTCCCGGCTGAAATGCATTGAGATATAAGTGATAAAATACCTTTTGAAGCGTATCGGGGGAATTGTTGATATAAACCAGCTTTTGGGATCCTTTATACTGGTGTTTGACCGCATCAAAATCAATCTCCATCTGATACTTCGCGCGCTGCTGCCAACGGTCACTTTGTGCTGAAACCCGGAACGCCAGCGTGACCAGCAACAGCACAGAAAATTTAAACTTCATTCGTAATCGGGTAATTTGGTTAAAATAAAATAACATAATTGGCGGGTGCCCGGAAACTAATTAACGATTTCACGGCGGCAGAAATTCAGAAAACATCATTTCAACACTTGGAACTGTGCATCATTCTCCACAAAAAACCTCATTTTTAATCGATTCCAGCAATCAGGCCGCTATTTGGAGCAAATTCGCCGCTGGCACAGAGTTGGTAATTATTGAATCAGAAATCAATATTCGAAAACCTAAATACTTGTCAATCATGCTAAGATGGACCGTAATTTTTCTCGTTATTGCTATCATTGCCGGTATCCTTGGATTCGGCGGAATAGCCGCAGGTGCAGCCGGAATTGCTAAAATTCTTTTCTTCGTATTCCTCGTTCTTTTCGTATTGAGCCTATTGAGCCGTGGTGTCGGGCGATCCTGACGGCATTCGGAGATATAACTAATGAAAAAGGCGGATTTAATATCCGCCTTTTTCATTTTATTCCCATTCAATCGTAGCAGGCGGCTTGGAGGAAATGTCGTAAACGACCCTGTTCACCCCTTTCACTTTATTAATAATGTCATTCGAAACTTCCGCAAGGAAATCGTACGGCAAATGAGCCCAGTCAGCAGTCATACCGTCTACTGACGTTACCGCGCGGAGAGCGACCACGCGCTCGTAGGTGCGCTCATCGCCCATTACACCTACGCTTTGCACAGGCAAGAGCATCGCGCCAGCTTGCCAAACGTCTTTATACAAATCCCATTTGCGCAGCCCGCCAATAAATATGGCATCCACTTCCTGCAAAATCGCGACTTTTTCAGGTGTAATGTCACCAAGGATACGGATCGCAAGACCGGGTCCCGGGAATGGGTGACGGCCAAGGATTTTTTCGTCGATCCCCAATGTACGTCCTACGGCTCTAACCTCGTCTTTGAACAATGTGTTCAGCGGCTCCACGATTTGCAATTTCATAAAATCGGGCAAACCACCCACGTTGTGGTGTGATTTGATCGTCGCCGACGGACCTTTCACCGAAACCGATTCGATCACATCAGGGTAGATAGTGCCTTGTCCAAGCCACTTCACTTCCTCGATCAGATGTGCTTCCTGATCAAAAATATCGATGAACGACTTTCCGATAGCCTTGCGTTTCGCCTCGGGGTCAGTCAGTCCCGATAATGATTCATAAAAGTGCGATTTAGAATCCACACCTTTGATATTCAAGCCCATATCTTCATAGGAATGCAGGACTTGCTCGTACTCATCCTTGCGTAGGAGTCCGTTGTCAACGAAAATACAATACAGGTTCTGGCCAATGGCGTGGTGGACCAAAGTAGCAGCAACTGTTGAATCCACACCGCCCGACAATGCCATTACGACCTTATCGTTCCCCAGTTTCTTGCGAAGCTGTTCAATGGTATGTTCTACAAATGATTCGGAAGTCCAGTCTTGCTTGCAACCGCAAATATTCACTACAAAATTATGCAGCAACTTCTTGCCTTCGGTTGTGTGCGTCACTTCGGGATGGAACTGAATACCGTAGGTCAATTCATCCTCCACTTTGAATGCAGCGACTTTCACCGATTCCGTAGAAGCGATCACGTGGAAATTCTGCGGTGCGCGGACGATCGTGTCGCCATGTGACATCCAAACCTGCGAAGATTCCGACAAGCCAGCCAACAATGAAGAATCGGAATCATCGATTTCCAGCCTTGCGCGGCCATATTCACGGTGCTGTGAGGGCTTCACATCGCCGCCAAGCTCCTGCGCGAGCAGTTGCGCGCCGTAGCATACGCCCAGCAGGGGTATTGTTTTGCGAAACTTATTGAAATCGATCCGGGGAGAATCCTCATCCCTTACCGAACAGGGGCTTCCTGAAAGAATTACGCCTTTGACGTTGGGAGTGAGATCGGGGAAGTTATTGTATGGGTGGATTTCACAATAAACATTCAGTTCGCGGACTCTGCGTGCAATTAACTGGGTGTACTGTGAGCCAAAATCTAAAATAAGAATTTGTTCAGTCATATATATGCTATCTAAAACGCAAAGGTAGGGAGATTGGAGGAAACGGAAAAATGAAGTTGAAAGATCGGCACTTCCGGTCGTTCAAACTGGTATTTCACCATTCAAACTTTTTTTTAACCCATATGCAACTTCCCTTTATCTCTTTGTATCTATAAGCCGAAGATAGACCACACACCATTTATATAGCATACCAACCATTTATGTAATCAAAGGTTCTATGCTATACCAGGTACCTATCTTTGCAGTGTACTCATCGGACAACATATCTCGGGTACACTGAACTTTAACTATTAGCCATGAAATTCTTAATGAACCTAACTGCAGCGCTGCTGCTGGGCAGTGGATTTGTGCACGCACAAGCTCCCCAGCCTCTTACCGGAAAAGGAAATATCACCGGCGCGGTGCTGGACGAAAAGTCGCAGCCGTTCCCGTTTGTGAATGTCTTGCTCTTGCAAGCCAAAGATTCGGTGCTAGTAAAGGGACTTGCAGCCGATGAAAGTGGCAAGTTTGCATTCGATCAGGTGGCCGCCGGCAAATACCTGACGCTCATTTCAATGGTGGGTTATCAGAAAAGTTACAGCGAGCCCTTCAACGTCAAAGATTCTCCCGTAAACCTGCCTGTTGTCACCCTTAAATCGGATACGCAATCGCTGAACGAGGTGACGGTCGTGGCGAAGAAACCATTCATCGAACAAGAAATCGACCGGACGGTTATCAATGTGGAAAATAGCATTGTCTCGGCAGGTGCTACGGCGCTGGAAGTGCTGGAACGTGCTCCCGGCGTGACGGTTGATCAGCAGAATGAGCAATTGAAGCTGCGTGGCAAAGAAGGTGTAATTGTGCAAATCGATGGAAAACAGACCTTTTTATCCCAACAAGAACTCATAACCTTGCTCCGTAATACACCAAGCGACAACATTGAGAAAATTGAGCTGATCACGAATCCATCGGCTAAATATGACGCGGCCGGTAACTCCGGGATCATCAATATTAAGATGAAGCGCAACAAGAACTACGGCACCAATGGGAATATCAATGTAGGCGGCGCCTGGGCCAAATACGGCCGCGCCAATGTAAACGGAACGCTCAATCACCGGGCTGGCAAACTGAGCTCTTTCATCAGTGCAGGCGCATTCTACAATAAAGGCTTCAACAACAACGACATTTACCGCCGGATTCCCTACGAGGACAAAGTGACAATCTTCGATCAGAAAACTGAACGGATCAATGAGTCGCAATACTATAATGTGCGTGCCGGGCTGGACTATTCTGCAACAGATAAAACTACGGTAGGCGTATTAGTTTCGGGGTTCTATAACGACTGGAGCAACCCGTTCGGACAGACCAATACCCGGATCCTGAATGAAGATCTAAGTCTGCAACGGACATTCCGGACGAACGTTTTCAATGGGGGCAAAATGAATAACATCAGCTCAAACCTAAACCTCAAACACCAGTTCAACAACAAAGGCAAGGAGCTGACATTCGATCTGGACTACGTGCATTATGGCGGCAAAAAGGAGAGTAATCTGGACACGCGTTATTTCAATGCAGATGGCACGCCCGATGCGGATGATACCGAAACTGTACGGAACGATATGCCTTCGGACATCAACATTGCCATGGCAAAGCTGGACTACACGCAGACCATCGGCAAAGGCAAATTTGAAACCGGCCTGAAATCAAGCTTCGTGACTTCGGATAATGATATGGTTTTCGAAACTTTTGTAGATACCTGGCAGCTGGATCCTACCCGATCCAACCGCTTCAAATACTCTGAAAATGTGAATGCGGGTTATGTGAATTACGCCGGTGCAATTTCAAAAAGGATCAAATACCAGTTGGGCGTCCGCGCTGAGCACACACATTCGATCGGCAACTCGGTTACATTAAACCAGAAACGCGACAGAAACTATATTAACCTGTTCCCAAGCGTGTTTTTGTCGAACCAGCTGGATACCAATAACGTGATCAACATCTCATACAGCCGCCGTATCGACCGTCCGAACTACCAGTCACTGAACCCCTTCGAGTTTTACCTCGACCCATATACATTCCAACGCGGTAACCCGAACCTTAAACCACAGTATACCAATTCATTCCAACTCGTACACGTTTACAAAAACACCATCAACACGACACTTGCTTACAGCCGCATCAAAGACATGATCGCGGATGAACTGCCCCAGCAGATTGCTTCGGAAAACAAAACATTTGTAACATCGGACAACCTCGACAACCAGGACAACGTCAGCCTGACCGTCTCGTTCCCGATACCGGTCACTAAGTGGTGGCAGGTGCAGGCGAACTTTACGGGTGTCTACAACCATTACAAATCATATTACCTGGAACAACAGCTCGAAATCAAGCAGGCGTCATGGAATATGTATGCAAGTAACCAATTTACTATCGGCAAGGGATGGTCCGCTGAGCTCTCGGGCTGGTATAATAGCAGGGCATTCTACGGATTGTATGCCGCGAAGCCGATGGGAATGCTCAATGCAGGTTTGCAGAAAAACATCCTGAACAAAAAAGGAACGATCCGTCTCAATGTTAACGACATCTTCTGGACCAACCGCTTCAACGGAACGGCCATCTATAAGGACATCGATTTCAAAGTACGTTCCGAATGGCCAAGCCGCCAGTTCAGATTGACCTTCACTTACAACTTCGGCAACCAGAATGTGAAGGGAGCCCGCCAGCGCAATACAGGTTCCGACGATTTGCAGAAACGCGCAGGTGGCAATTAAAAGTGGAATTCCGGTCAATCGTGACCAGTGTTCATAAATTAGTTAGGTTTGTTATGCAGAAAATCCATCCCGCGATGTGCGGGATGGATTTCTTTTTTGATATAACCTAAAAAAGTGAATGCTTATGCTTCCAGCGCAGCAACACCCGGAAGTACTTTGCCCTCCATGTATTCTAGCAACGCACCACCACCAGTCGAAACGTAGCTCACCCGATCACCATAGCCTGCGTTGTTAATAGCCGAAGCCGAGTCACCACCGCCGATAAGCGAGAATGCGTCGTTTTCTTCGGTTACTGCAACTACCGCCTCAGCGATTGCGTTGGTTCCTTTCGCGAAGCTAGGGAATTCAAAAACGCCCATTGGACCGTTCCAGAGAACAGTCTTGGAGTTCTTTATGATATCAGCAAAGATTTTCGCTGTTTCAGGACCAATGTCCAGACCTTGCCAGTCGTCGGGGATGTCGCCTGCCGATACCACTTTATGTTCGGCATCGGGCGCAAATTTGTCAGCGATTACGGTATCAACCGGTAGGATGAGGTTTACACCTTTATCCTTAGCTTTCTGAACCAGTTCGAGTGTCAGGTCTTGTTTGTCGGCTTCGAGGAGCGACTGTCCGATATTTCCACCTTGCGCTTTGGCAAATGTGTATGACATACCTCCGCCGATGATCAAGTTATCAACCTTGTCGATCAGACGCTCGATGATCAAAATTTTGTCGGAGATTTTAGCACCACCCATAATCGCCGTGAAAGGTCTTTCTGAATGTTCAAGAAGTCTTTCCGCGTTATCCAGCTCGGCTTGCATTACATAACCGCAAACTTTATCGGCAAAGAACTTTCCGATTACAGCAGTGGAAGCATGCGCGCGGTGTGCGGTACCGAATGCATCCATCACCCACACGTCGCCGAGTTTCGAGAGTTTCTCTGCGAATTCTTCGTTACCTTTTTCTTCTTCTTTATAAAAACGCAGGTTTTCGAGCAACAGAACCTCTCCCGGTTGTAATGCAGCCGCGAGCTCCGTTGCACTTTCACCGATGGAATCCTCGGCAAACTTTACCGTCTTTCCGAGGATAAGCGACAATGGGTTTACCAGGTGTTTCAGAGAGTATTTTTCGGTTGGACCGTCTTTCGGACGTCCCAGGTGTGACATTAAAATGACGGAACCGCCGTCATTAAGAATCTTGCTGATTGTAGGAATGGTCGCACGGATACGGGTATCGTCCGTGATCTCAAATTTGTCATTAAGCGGGACATTGAAATCCACGCGGACCAGGGCTTTTTTCCCTGAAAAATCATAAGAATCTAATGTTGTCATGGGCAGGTAAAATTGTTTTCCATAGAGAGCAAATGTAAACCAATTTCTTAATTATATACTATGCATTTCGGAAAAGGCGGCATTCATCATAGGCATAATCCAATTTTTACCTTTCATTTTTCTAAAAAATAAGCATTTAACCAAATTTTAATATAAATCATCCTGCACCAAGCATTTCATGCCGTCATCCTACTTTTTCCCGACAAAGCGCTGATAATTTTAATATCCGGAAATAGATATTTTTGGTAACTTTATTCCTTCATCAACTTAAAAATTAGCCGTTTTGTCTGCCGAGTTGCCCGATCCGTTTGCCCAGGAACAGGTGTTTCCCACGGATTTACCGCCCAAGTACTACCTCGATTATTTCAATTACGTGCTCGCTTTTGTACGCAAGCGCTATGCTCACATCCTGCACGAAAGCGAGCTGGAATTTCTGGACGATTATGCGTCGCTTTCGGAAGACGCGCAATGCCTTTTTATCCGTTTCAGCAACCGGCGAAAGTCTTTTTTCCGCAGTAATGCCCTCTCCTACTCCGAAATTGAAGACGTGGCTGCCGTGCTCACCGAGCTGCTGGATCGTGACTTTATCGAAACGCTTTGTGAGGCACACGAAAGCAGATTTGCCGAGGTGATCGACCTTTTCACCAAACCTGAACTACTGGAAGTTACGAAGCTTCTGGAACCGGATATTATGCCGGCCAAAAGCATTAAAAAGCCGGATCTCGTGCGCTGGCTGCTGCATGAATATGATTTTGCCGTGCTTTGCGAGGTTTTGAGCGAAATAGAGCCGGTTGTGAAGGTCTCGTTCGAGGCGGAAGTAATGCTGATGAAGTTCCTATTCTTCGGTAACCGCAATGCCGATATGACCGAATTTGTGGTACGCGACCTCGGGCATGTGCGGTTCCAGTCGTTCGATGAGCAGTTTTTGTCCATTCAATTCGATACCAGGAAGGATGCGGATGATACATTGATGGTGTCTTTGATGAAGGAAACTTTCGACGTCATCAAACACAACCTGCCGCCAGAGGAAATCTTCGACTGGTTTATGAACTGGCACGTCGTAAGCGGCACCGGGCTCAGTCATAAGGCATTACCTTCTTTCAACACATTTATATTGCGGGTAAGCGCCTGGCTCGAACGCAAGAAAATGCTTTCGCAGGCCCTCACTATTTACCAGCTTACCGGCGATGCGCCCGCCCGGGAGCGACGTGTCAGGCTGCTTTATAACCTCGGCGAGATCGACGAGGCGCTTGCATTGTGCGAGGAAATTTCCGAAAGTCCGCAAAATGCCGACGAGCGCTATTTCAGCCTCGATTTTTATGAAAAAATTAAAAATAAAAAAGCCCGGACCGTCAAGCGGACGACCCAGGCTTTGAAAGCTGCGGAGGCAATAGAAGTACCGGTTTCCTATCGTTTCCGGGTGGAATTCGGCGCGTTAACCTACTATCAATCGCAAGGCTATAATGCCTTTTTCAGCGAAAATGAACCCTGGCGCGCATTGTTCGGGTTGCTGTTTTGGGATATTATTTATGATACCAATGTGCAGACGATCCATAACCCGCTGCAACGCATTCCGTCGGATTTCTTCCTGCCCGATTTCTATTTCAAACGGGCTGAGCAATTGAAAGAGCGCCTCGCCGCGGCGCATTCACGTGAAATTATCGACGAGCTCGTTACTCGAACTTTTGCAGACAAATACGGCATTACCAACGTGCTCGTGCCCTGGTACGACGGCGCTCTGGAAAAGGTATTAACCCTGACTTCGCTCCTCAGCCCGGAAAAAATCCACAAGATCATGCTCGAAATGGCATTGAACCTCCGCGAAAACACCCGTGGCTTTCCCGATTTGCTCGTTTGGAATGATACTGACTATGCCTTCCTCGAAATCAAATCACCGACAGACCACCTCTCGTCACGGCAGCTGCATTGGCAGCACTTCTTTGCCGAACATGGCGTGCAAAGCCGGATTGTGCGGGTAAACTGGCTTCGCGACGAGGTTAGTCCAATGTAAACTCGGCCGTTACCGGCAAGTGATCCGACGCATATTTTTCGTCGATTACCGTCGTATTGGCGCTTTTGAGTTTGCTACCTTGCTTGTGCATAATGAAATCAATGGTCTTTTTGGGCTGCTCCACGGGAATGGTCGGCTTGCAATCGGTGCAGGTACGGGTGAAATACTTATCGAAATAGGCGATTACCGGGCTTTCGGGCGTCGCATTGAAATCCCCGGCAAGGATCATCGGCAGTTCTGTGTTGCCGAAATGCTTCATAATGGTTTCGGCCTGTTGAATGCGGTTCGGTTCTTTCAAACCCAAATGCGTGCTGGCGAAAATCAGCTTGCGCTTGTCGGGCAATGTTACCGTCACCGCTGCAATGGTGCGGTCCTCCTCTTTCAGTTCCGGGCGGATCGGCAATGCAAAACGTGCCGAATCAACGATCGGGAATTTGGTTAGCACAGCCACGCCATAGTCGCCACCCTGATGGTCGATGGCTTTCGAAAAATAGCACTTCATACCGGTAAGCTCCGCCAGTTGCTTCGCCTGGTTTTTGCCTTTCCCTGAACGCTCGGTATTTACATCCACTTCCTGCAACGCCACAAAATCCGGCTTTTCAGCATTAATAACTTTCGCAATGGCTTCCACATCGATCTTCTCCCCGGCCGACGGCGGGTTACAGTGATGAATATTGTAAGTCATTACTTTAAAACGCTGCTTTTTGGCAGGCTTGTCGGACAACGTACCTGCTTCTGCGTTAAGCGTTAGCAGCGTGAGTAAAGAAAATAAGTACTTTTTCATTGGGTGGTACAAAGGATTTAGATCAATAATGCGCCAAAAATAGCGTTTGAAATCAGAATTAATGCCGCCTGGCAATCCATTTAAGTTTATCATTTGATCAAATTTCGACCGGTCGGGCATTTTCCTTATCATTACACATTCATTAACAATCCCTGCTTCATGAAGCTCCGAAAATTACTGCTCGCCGCGGCTGCAATGTCCTGCCTCGGCGTCGCGCATGCACAAACCAAGCCGGAGGATGTGAAAACCTTCACACTGAACAACGGCATGAAATTCCTTGTCCTGGAAGATCATTCGATTCCCACCGCCAATATGTACCTTTTCTGGAAGGTGGGTTCGCGCAACGAAGTTCACGGCATTACCGGCCTCTCCCATTTCTTTGAACACATGATGTTCAACGGCTCGAAAAACTACGGCCCCAAGCAATTCGACCGTGTGATGGAGGCCAACGGCGGCTCCAACAATGCCTACACGAACGAGAACGTGACCGTATACACCGACTGGTTTCAGAAAGATGCATTGGAAACCATTTTCAAACTCGAATCCGATCGTATCGGCCATTTGTCCATCGACCCCAAAATGGTGGAAAGCGAGCGTGGCGTGGTGCTTTCCGAGCGCAGTACCGGACTAGAAAACAGCAATTACAGGCTATTGGGTGAACTGGTACAATCCGTTGCGTTCCAGGAGCATCCTTATATGTTCCCGGTGATTGGTTTTGAATCGGATATCAAAAGCTGGACACAGGCCGATTTGGAAAACTATTTTAAAACTTATTACTCGCCCAACAATGTGACCGTCGTGGTGGTAGGTGATATTAAACTTGATGCGGTAAAAAAACTCGCAGACCAATACATGGCACCACTTCCCGCACGCGGCCTGCCGCCTAAGATCCGCACAGTAGAACCGCCACAAAATGGCGAACGCCGCGTGACTACCTACAAAGACATTACCACACCGAATGTTCTCCTGGCATATCATGTCCCGGAAACCGCGCATGCGGATTACTATGCATTGGACCTGTTCAGCAGTCTGCTAAGCTCGGGCAACTCTTCCCGTCTGGTGAAGTCGCTGGTGATGGACACCACCCTTGCTTCCAGCGTGAGCACCGGTCTCGACAATGGTTTCGACCCGACGCTGTTCGCTGTTTTTGGCGTGGCAGGCGACAATGTATCGGCTCCCGATCTCGAAAAAGCGATTGAAAAACAGATCGATATGATCATTCAGAATGGCGTGACCGATGCCGAATTGCAGAAGGTCAAGAACCAAAAAGTGATGGAATTCTATCACACACTCGAAACCATCAACGGCAAAGCCAACAGCCTCGGGACGTATGATGTGTTTTTTGGTGATTATAAAAAGATGTTCGAAGCGCCGGAGAACTATAAGAAAGTGACGGCAGACGACATCAAGCGCGTGGCAGCCAAGTACTTTACCGACCGGAACCGCACCGTAGGTTACCTGCTTCCCGAAAAATCGAAATGACCAGCATTCAAATCTGAAATACAGAATGAAAAATATCATCCTTTTGCTACTGGCCTTTTGCCCCTTTTCGGCAATGGCGCAGAATAATTTTAAAGTACCGCCTTACGAGCAGTTCAAACTCAAAAATGGGCTCACCGTGTACCTCATGGAACAGCACGAGGTGCCGCTGATCAACGTTTCGGCCGTATTCGATGCCGGTTCCATTAACGACGGCGAGCGCTACGGCCTCGCGAGCCTTACCGCCGATGCATTGCTTTTCGGCACGCAGAAATATACCAAAGCGCAGATCGAGGAATTGACGGATTATGTTGGCGCCACCCTTTCGACTTACGCATCTAAAGACAATGCAGGACTTGCAGCTTCATTCGCGGTGAAAGATCAGGAAAAACTCTTCGAGATCATCCAGCAGGTGCTGATGTACCCCGTTTTCGACGCCACCGAATTTGACAAGCACAAACAACGCACATTGCTGGAGCTCGCCCAGGCCAAGGAAAGCCCTCGCTCGGTGATCGGCAACTATTATAATGCATTTCTGTTCAGCAATTTTCCCTATGCAACGCCCACGACCGGTAGCAAATCGACAGTAGAAAAGATCGACGCGGCTTCTGTAAAGGCATTTTACCAAAGCAACTACACCACGGGCAAAGGCGCGGTCGCCATTGTCGGCGATTTCAAAGCGGCGGAAATGAAGAAAAAGGTGACCGCATTGTTCGGTGAATGGAAAACCGCCCCCTCAAGAATGGTGAAACGAGTGGCGCCTAACCTGGAATTCGAAAAAAGCAGGGTATTGCTGGTTAACAAGGAAGACGCCCGCGAGACTACTTTCATGATCGGAGGTAAAGGGATCGACTACAATTCGCCCGATTATGTGCCGGTAGTGGTAATCAACACCATTCTCGGCGGCCGGTTTACGTCATGGTTGAATGATGCGTTGCGCGTCAATTCCGGACTTACATACGGTGCAGGCAGTCGTTTCAACCGCTACAAGTATGCGGGCACATTCGGGATCAGCACATTTACCAAAAACTCGACGACCGTTCCGGCGATCGACATGGCATTGAGCGTACTCGATAGTCTGCATAAAACGGGTATCAATGAAGAAATCCTTGCGTCGGCGAAGGCGTATGTAAAAGGAGATTTCCCACCAGACTATGAGTCGGCCGGGGCATTGGCGAGGTTGCTTACCGATATGTTCATCTACAATTTCGATGAAAGTTTTATCAATACCTTCCAGAGTAAAGTGGATGGATTGACGGTGGCACAGGCAAAGGACATTATTGCCACCTATTTCCCAAAAGACAAGCTGCAATTTGTGTTTGTCGGCAAAGCTTCCGAGATCAAAGAGCAGGTCAAAAAGTATGGCGAACTGAGTGAAAAGCAGATCAAGGCCGACGGATTTTAGTATATCAATAACAGGTATTGCTTTAAAGTAGGACCGGCTCACCGGATGACATGTTTTTGGCAATACTATCTAAACCATTCCATAACAATGACAATGAAAAAACTAATCGTTCTAGGCTGCCTGGCGGCTGCATTGCTGGCGGGCGAAAGCGACCTTTTCGCGCAGGGCAAGGTGTACACCGCGCCAATCGGCTTGCAGGCATATACTTTCCGCGGCAGTTGGGGCAAAGGCATCGAAGCGACGCTGGATACCATCAAATCTCTTGGAGTAACCGAGTTGGAAGGCGGCCCGATCGCCGGCATGACCACCGAAGAACTCCGTAAACAGCTCGACAAGCGCGGCATTGCAATGCGGTCGATCGGCGCGGATTATAAGAAATTGAGCGAAAGCGCCGAGCAAACCATTAAGGACGCCAAAATCCTCGGTGCGAAATACGTGATGGTAGCCTGGATTCCTCATGAAAAAGGCAATTTCAACCTGGAAACTGCGAAAAAAGCCGTGGCTGATTTCAACAAAGCCGGTAAGGAATTAAAAGAAGCAGGCATTGAGCTCACTTACCATAACCACGGCTACGAGTTCGTACCTTACGAGGATGGTACATTGTTCGACTACATTGTGAAAAACACCAATCCGGAATATGTGAACTTCGAAATGGATGTACTCTGGACCGCATTCCCGGGACAAGATCCAGCGAAACTACTCTTGAAATATCCCACCCGCTGGAAACTGATGCACCTCAAAGACCTCAAAAAAGGCGTAAAAGGCGACCTCTCAGGCGGCACACCCACCACCAACGACGTAGCATTAGGTACCGGCCAGATCGACATCCCGGCTACTTTGAAAGCTGCCAAAAAGGTGGGTATTAAGCATTACTTTATCGAGGACGAAAGTCCATCCTATCTGAAACAGATTCCGGTAACGATCGCTTATATAAAGAGCATTAAGGAATAACGAATTCAATAACTGACAACACCTGACCAAAAATGACTAAAATGTCATCATGGTCAGGTGTTGTCAGTTGTAGGTTCCAAAGTTTGCCAAGTCTGTGGATACTTTTTACTTTGCATCAAAAAAGCAATCAACATGGAACCAGCACTATTGAATGAGGTCCCTTCGCTCGATTTGGCCGATTTTACATCGGGAGATGCCCAGCGAAAGCAGCAATTTGTAAAAGACCTGGGTGCGGCGTTCACCAATATCGGCTTTGTAGCCATTAAAAATCACGGACTAAGCGACGCGCTGCGCGATGATCTTTACGCAAATGTGAAAGAATTCTTTTCACAGCCGGACGACATTAAGAGGAAGTACGAGTTCCCCGAATTGTTCGGCCAACGCGGCTATGTGGGCAAAGGTAAGGAAACCGCCAAAGGCTTTAAAGTGGCCGACCTCAAAGAATTCTACCACATAGGCCAGCCCGAACCGATCGGAAAAATGCCTAATAATATTTTCCCGGAAGAATTGCCTGCGTTCCGGAAATATACCCTGGAGGTTTATAATACTTTCGAGAATGCGGGCAAAACGCTTTTGCGTGCCATTGCCCTTTACCTGAATTTGCCGGAAGATTATTTCGAAGACAAAGTCAAAAACGGGGACAGCCTGCTTCGCGCATTGCATTATTTCCCTATCCCAAATCCCGAACTGGTGCCGGAAGGCGCGGTAAGGGCGGCTGCACATGGGGATATTAACCTCATTACATTGCTAATGGGCGCCAGTGCCGAAGGCCTCGAAGTGCTCCGCCGCGACGGCGAGTGGATCGCCATCACCGCCTTACCCGACCAGATTGTCGTGAACGTAGGCGACATGCTCGACCGTCTCACCAATCATAAACTCAAATCGACCATTCATCGGGTGGTAAACCCGCCACGTGAAAAACTGGGGACTTCCCGATACTCGATTCCGTTCTTCATGCATCCGCGTGCCGACATGGACCTGACCAGCCTCGAAAGCTGCATTACCTCTGAACATCCAAAGCTGTATACCGACATGACAGCCGGCGAATTTCTCGATGAACGTTTGCGGGAGCTCGGTTTAAAAAAATAAAAGTATCCTCAGCTTGTCTTACCCACCTATCCGTCGTTTCCGTTACATCATTTATCTGATGGACATTCTCCTGCTGTCGCTCACGGCATTCGGAGGACCACAAGTGCATTTAATGATGATGATTGAACGGCTGGTACACAAGCGCCGGTATGTAACAGAAGAGGAATTACTTGAATTACAAGCACTTTGCTCCATTCTTCCGGGACCCAGTTCAACCCAAACCGTCACGGCAATAGGCCTTAAAATAGGCGGGCAACCGCTCGCCTACCTTACATTGCTCGTGTGGTCGATCCCCGCTATGGCGCTTATGACACTCGCGGCCATTGGCATTCATTACCTCGAACGGCATGCCATTTCCCTGAATTTCACGCGGTTTGTCGGACCAATGGCTGTTGCATTTCTGATGTACGGTGCCTCCTCCATTGCACGGAAGGTCATTCACAACACGCAAGGCTGGACCTTCCTGCTCATTTCGACCATACTGGCATACCTCTATCCCTCACCTTACATGACACCGGTGCTGATCATTTGCGGCGGCGTTGCGGCGTCGCTCAATTTCAAAAAGCACGAGAAGATGGAGAAAGGTGAAATCCGCATCAAATGGCGGCCCATTATCTTCTGGATTTCGGTGCTGATCGTGGCTGCGGCGATCGGAAAGGTAACGAATTCGTTGCCGGTGAGGCTCTTCGAGAACTTTTACCGGAACGGCAGTCTGGTCTTCGGCGGTGGGCAGGTGCTGATTCCGATCCTTTACAACGAGTTTGTCACATTCAAGCATTACCTGACCGAACAGGAATTCCTGGCGGGCATGGCGCTCACGCAGGTCGTACCCGGGCCGGTTTTTTCCATTGCTACATTTGTCGGAAGCGTCTCGCTGCAATCGCACGGCTGGTTCGGGCAAATTGTGGGAGGGTTTGTGGCTACTGCAGGCATATTTCTTCCCGGCACGTTCTTTATCTTTTTTGCCTATCCTTTCTGGGACCAGCTCAAACGTTACCGTGGTATCCGCGCCTCGCTCGAAGGCATTCACGCCGCCAGTTGTGGCCTCACCATCGCCGCCGCCATCTCACTCTTCCAGCCAATGATGACGAGCATTCAACCTGTCGTGACGGTCATCGCAACGCTCATTGTGGTTGCTTTCGGCAAGGTTCCCTCATATTTGATTATCCTGGCGGGGTTGTTGCTTGGGCTGGTGTTCTAGCGCAGGGTTACTGGAAGAACCGAAATCGTTGTGTATATTTACTTAGACTTCATTAGTCCATCACTTAATTTTGAAATATGCTTTTGGGACTAAATGATAAAGTGGTCAACAGCACCGGGCTCAACGAAGACGAGTTACGGATAGAGTTGGCTGTGCGTTTGTATGAAGATGGAAAAATTACCGTTGGTCAAGGCGGCACTATGACGGGGCCTGGTCATGTAAGATTTTAGCGTGAGCTGGGAAAACGTAAAATTGCAATGCACTATGACACTGAAGATTTTGAAGCAGATTTAGAAACACTAACAAGGCTTTCTGGTGATAGTAGTAAGTGACCTCTGTTATCAGCGGACTTGTTCAATCGGGACATCTGCATGTCCTCCAAAATCTCTACAAGAAGATAATAATTCCGAACAAAGCGTTTCTGGAATTGCAAGACTTGAATGTCGCTTTCCGGCATAACCTTGCGTTCGACTGGATCGAGATTAAAGAAGTTTCAAACATTTCACTTTTAGATGAACTATCCGAAGTACCAAGAATAAGTATTCCCAAACCCAATGACCAGACACCACCTAGCCCTAGTTACACTCCTTTTCCTAACAGCATTTACCGCAAAAGCCCAGATCAGTACGCCTCCTACATTTCTGCACAAGAATAAGCAATGGGTGGATTCTGTTTTTGCTTCACTTACACCCGATGAACGCATTGCCCAATTGATCATGGTGGCGGCAGTTTCGGACACCAAACGTGCATTAATTGACCCCAAAACCAGTAACCCGACCGCTGTCGAGAAACTGATCCGCGAGAATAAGGTGGGTGGGATTGTTTTCTTTCAGGGAGGGCCAATGCCGCAGGCAAGGCTGACGAACTTTTACCAGTCCATTTCAAAAGTGCCGCTCTTGGTGGCGATGGATGCGGAATTCGGCCTGGCGATGCGGATCGACAGCACGGTCCGGTATCCCTACCAGATGACGCTCGGAGCTATTCAGGGAAACAACGATCTCATTTATGAGATGGGAGCACAACTGGCCAAACAAGCTCGTCGCCTGGGAATGCATATCAATTTTGCACCAGTTGCGGATGTGAACAACAACCCGAACAATCCGGTGATCAGCTTCCGGTCCTTTGGCGAAAACAAATACAAAGTCGCTGAAAAAGCTGTGGCGTATATGCGCGGAATGCAGGATAATGGTTTGCTAACCAGCGCCAAGCATTTCCCCGGTCACGGCGATACCGGCACCGATTCGCATTATGATCTGCCATTAATATCACATTCCGCAGCGCGCATCGATTCGCTGGAATTATATCCTTTCCGGGTGTTGATCAACAACGGCCTAAGCGGTGTGATGATCGCGCATTTGAGCATCCCGGCGCTCGATAAGACGCCTAACCTGCCGTCTACATTATCCAAACCGATCGTTACCAATCTGTTGCGCAGCCAGCTCGGCTTCGAAGGGCTGATTTATTCCGACGCCATGAACATGAAAGGCGTTACCAAATACTTCCCCGATGGCAAAGCGGACGCCATGGGCCTGGAAGCCGGAATGGACCTGCTGGAATTCACCGAAGACGTGAACAAATCCATCGCTGAGATCAAGAAGAGCATTGCCGAGGGCAAGATCACACAAGCGGAAATCGATTACCGTTGCCGGAAAGTGCTCGAAGCAAAGGCCTGGGCGGGTCTCAACCGTTACAAACCGGTTGACCTTAACAATCTTTACGAAGACCTGAACCCCAAAGCCGCTGAGCTAACAAACCGCCTGCTGACCGAAAAAGCATTAACCATCCTTAAAAACGATAACAATTTGCTGCCGTTGCGGGAGCTGGATACCCTGAAAATCGCGTCCATTTCGATCGGTGCCGATTCCATCACGACTTTCCAGAATACACTCGGACTTTATACAACCGTGGATCATTTTCAGATTCCCGCAAAGGCAACCACCGAGCAAATCGAAGCGGTCCGCTCCAAGCTGAATGCGTACAATCTCTTGCTGGTAGGCGTGCATTTAGGCAGCATTTCCCCTCGTAGCAACTATGGCCTTACCGAGCCGATGAGCAATGTTTTACAGGAACTGATCGCTACTAAAAAAGCAGTAGTGTCCGTCTTCGGGAATCCTTATGCTTTGAATAAAATGCCAAAAACCGACGATGCAAAGGCATTGCTCATGGCTTATCAACTCACGCCTTACACGCAGGATTTGTCTGCTCAACTGATTTTCGGGGCTATTCCGGCTCAGGGCAAGCTGCCGGTGACTGTCAATGCGCAGTATCCTTATCATACAGGCATCGATACTCCCGTGCTCGGACGTTTGAAATACACGATCCCCGAAGAACTCGGCCTGGATTCAAAGGTCATTACATTCAAAATCGACTCTATTGCCAATGCGGCCGTTACCCAAAAGGCAACTCCCGGCTGCGTAGTACAACTGGCGAAAGATGGCAAAGTGTTTTTCCGGAAGGCGTATGGCAAGCAGACCTACGAAGGCAATCACCCGGTAAAGGTGACGGATCTGTACGACCTGGCCTCGGTAACCAAAATCACAGCATCTACATTAGCGCTAATGAGTCTTTGGGACGCGAAAAAGTTCGATCTGGACGCGACGATGAAGGATTACCTGCCCGATTTCGAAGGTTCCAACAAGGCCGACCTACATTGGCGGCGCGTCCTCACGCACAGCGCGCGCCTGAAAGCGTTCATCGTACTGTGGAAAGAAGCACAAAAAGCGGACGGTAGCTGGAAAAAGAAAACTTTCAGTACCAAACTATCGAAACGCTATCCGACTTCCGTGGTGGGAGACAGCCTGTTTATTTTCAAAAATTATGATAAAACCATCTTCAAAGCGATCCGGGATTCGCCTTTAAATGAAAAGGAAGGCTATGTGTACAGCGACCTTTCGTTCATTCTTTACCCGCAGATTGTAAAGCGGCTTTCCGGGGAGAATTTTGAAGATTATCTTAAAAATCACTACTACCATAAACTCGGAGCCAATACACTGACGTTCAACCCAAAACGCTTCTACAAACTGGATGAAATCGTACCCACCGAGCGTGACACTTTCTTCCGGATGACGCAACTGCATGGCCAGGTGCACGATGAGGCGGCAGCGATGCTGGGTGGATTGAGCGGCCACGCGGGCCTTTTCGGCACTTCCAACGACGTCATGAAAGTATGGCAGATGTATTTGCAGAATGGTTATTACGGCGGTCAGCAGCTATTAAGCAAGGACGCATTGATCGAATTTACACGTTATCAATATCCTGAGGAAGGCAGCCGCCGCGGGATCGGGTTTGATAAGCCTACATTTAAATATTCGGGCAATGCGCCGCGGTATGCAAGTCCGTCGAGCTTCGGGCACACTGGATATACGGGCATTATGACCTGGGCCGACCCGGCGTGGGGCTTGAACTACGTCTTTTTATCAAACCGGGTGTACCCAACACGCGAGAACAACAAGATCTCAACCATGAACATCCGTACCTCCGTTATGGATGTGGTGTACGAGCAGCTATTAAAAAAGTAAACCGGTTACTCGTAGCGAGCTCTGATCTCGCTACCTTTGTACTACTCACGAACAACGTTATGGCAATGCACTATCGGTTTGACAAAGAAAAAGCGTCCCGACGGCCCGGAATCACGCCGTTGAAGGAAGCCATCGATCAAATGCTCGATAGGTACAAGCTCCGTAGCCGTTTCGACCAATCTTATGTGGTCGCGCATTGGGACAAGATCATGGGTTCGGCCATTGCCACCCGCACCAAAAAGGTCTATATCAAGGACGGAATCCTGTTTTTACAAATAGAGTCCGCCCCGCTGCGGAACGAACTGTTCCGCGCCAAAAGCAAAATCATCGAGCTGATCAACCGGGAAATGGGGAGCGACTTGGTGCAGGATGTTGTATTTATTTAAAGTTGCATATCAGGCGATCAGAATTCTTAGGAATGATCAGAGGTTGTCAGGACCAGTTTTTTTGAGAAAAGATGTAAATTCAAGTCTGGAATAGAATATTAAAAGACATGAATAGTCGCCTACAAAAAATGACCATTTTGCGGTTGCATTGCCAAAACAATTTTTGGTAAAAGTAACCTACCCACAATCCAAGTGAATGAACCCAATCCAATTTCCTGCATTTCTGAAACCCGGTGACCGAATCGGGATTGTTGCTCCTGCCAGCATTGTGAAATATGAGGACCTTGTCCCCGGCATCCAGCTTTTTACGGAGCAATGGGGGCTGGAAGTGGTCGAAGGAAAAACGCTCAGAACATCATTTAACCAGTTTTCAGCTTCCGACGAGGAACGCCTTGCTGATATGCAGCAGATGCTGGACGACCCTTCGGTAAGGGCCATTATAGCCGCGCGGGGAGGTTACGGATGCTCGCGAATCGTGGATCTGCTGAATTTTGAGAAATTTAAACGAAACCCGAAATGGATCGTCGGCTTCAGCGACCTGACAGCCTTTCTTTCCCGGACCTATCAACTCGGTTATGCCAGCATCCATGCGCCAATGGCTAAAACCATTACGGTTGCAGGCGCCGAAGCCGCGGCCGAATCACTCAGAAAGATGCTTTTTGGCGAGCTACCGGCATATGACGTCCCTGCTCATGCATTGAACCGCCCGGGACATGCCATAGCGCAGGTTATAGGGGGCAATCTTTGTCTTCTCGCACATCTGATAGGCTCGGAAACGGAAGTCGACACAACCGGCAAGATCCTGTTTATCGAAGATATTAATGAATATCTGTACAACCACGACCGTATGATGATCCAACTCAAACGGTCGGGTAAGCTGTCGGGACTCGCCGGGCTGATCGTGGGTCAGTTTACAGACATGAAGGATAACAGCAGCCCAACGTTTGGAAAGGATTCTTACGAAATCATTCACGAACATGTGGCGGAGTTCGGATATCCGGTCTGTTACAACTTTCCGGTTGGCCATGTTGGCGACAACCGCGCGATGGGCGTTGGAATGCAGGCGGAACTAATTGTGTCTCCGGACGCTGTGCATTTCCGTTTTTTACCAATCTCGACCGCTAACAGCTAGGAATATGACTGATTTCAAAGATAAAGTAGTCTGGATCACAGGTGCATCGTCGGGTATTGGCGAAGCATTGGCAATGGCTTTTGCGAAGGAAGGTGCACGGCTCGTACTCACTGCGCGTCGTCCCGAAGAACTTGAAAGGGTAAAGAGACAAACTACGTTACCAGAGGCCAATGTGCTGGTGCTTCCGATGGACGTCACACAGCTGGACCAGGCGAAACCCGCTGCCGAAAAGGTAATCGCCCATTTCGGCCGGATCGACATGATGGTGCATAATGCAGGCGTCAGCCAGCGCTCCTACGTCAACGATACGGATCTGGAAGTCTACCAGAGTTTAATGAATGTCAATTTTTTCAGCACGGTCGCGATTACCAAGGCCGTCCTGCCCTATATGATGGCCCAGCAATCGGGGCATTTTATTGTAATGAGCAGTGTAGCCGGGAAGATCGGCACCATCATGCGCTCGGGTTACAATGCAGCCAAGCATGCATTACAGGGCTTTTATGATTCGCTACGTGCCGAAGGTTATCAGCATCACGTCAAAGTCACCACAATTTGCCCTGGTTATATCCGGACAAACATTTCTTTAAATGCGCTGAATGCGTCCGGCGATAAGTTCGGCAAAATGGACAGCAACCAGGCGAAAGGTATTCCTGCCGATGTTTGCGCACAGAAAATACTGGCTGCCGTGAAAAAGGACAAGAAGGAAATCTACATCGGCGGTTTTAAAGAGGTGGCCGCCATTTATCTTAAAAGGTTCTTCCCGAACCTGCTGTTTGATCAGGTCAGGAAGAACATTCCGGAGTAACATTACTTGGTTTTCGCCTTGCTTTTTTCAAGATAATCGGTGGCCAGGCGGGCGATTGAGCGCACACCGAGCACGAGGCTACCTTCATCGACATAAAAATCCGGCGTGTGGTGCGGAGCGGCATCAGCTACACTTTTCCCTTTTGGCATACCTCCCAAAAAGAAGAACAGACCCGGTACTTTCTGCTGATAGTAGGAAAAATCTTCTGCGCCTGTTTTAGCCGGGATCACATTAACATTCTCCTTACCCGCTACATCTTCCAGCGTCGTGATCATTTTCGCCGTCAATGCCTCGTCGTTGAAGGTGACAGGGTACATAATATTGATATCGACTGATGCAGTTGCCCCGGCACTTTCGGCAATGTTTACCGAAATTTCATTGAGGCGCTTGTGTACATATGAATGCATCTTTTCGTCGAAAGTGCGGATGGTACCGATCATTTTAACCGATTCCGGGATGATATTCTGCCGTACCCCGCCGTGAATTGCGCCAATCGTTACCACCGCAGGTGCTTGTGTGATGTTCAGGTTTCTGCTCACGATGGTTTGCAATGCACTCACGATCTGTGAAGAAGTCACGATCGGATCGACGCCCGACCACGGGTAAGCACCGTGCGTTTGTTTTCCTTTTACATCAATACTAAAAAAATCCACCGCAGCCATTGTCGCGCCGGGGCGGTAGGCGATCTTGCCCACTTCGATCTGGGAGTCGATATGCAGGCCGAAAATTGCTTCGACCTTCGGATTGTCGAGCACTCCTTCCTTCACCATCAGTTCGGCCCCTCCCTCCTCTCCTTCCGGCGCACCCTCCTCGGCAGGCTGAAAAATAAACTTAATGGTACCCGGAAGTTCACTTTTCATAGACGCGAGCACTTCCGCAACGCCCATCAGGATTGCGATGTGCGTATCGTGCCCGCACGCGTGCATGACCCCGGTATTTTGTCCGTTGTATTCGGTGGTAACTTTGGATTTGAATGCAATATCCACCCGCTCAGCTACCGGCAAACCGTCCATATCGGCCCGCAAGGCAACGACGGGGCCTGGTTTGCCACCTTTCAGGATTCCAACCACGCCTGTATGCGCAACGCCGGTTTGGACCTCAATGCCTAGTTGTTTTAAATGATTGGCTACTTTCTCCGATGTTTTGAATTCTCTGTTACCCAGTTCAGGGTTCTGATGAAAATCGCGGCGCCAGTCGACCAGCTTCTTTTCGAGCGTCGCCGCCTTCTGGTCGATCGATTTCGAAAGCGGCGATTGCGCATGTACCATCTGCCCCGACAAGCTGACTATGAAGGCCGCAGCCGATATTTTAAAAATTTTGTTTGAAATGCTTTTTGTAAAGGGAGATCTCATATTGAATCGGCGTAATAACGAAGGTCAGATTTCAAGATCGGAAAGATAATCCACAAAAAAAAGGCCCTACCCGCTTGGGGTAAGGCCTTTTAGAGCTTTTGTTAAAATCAATGCTCGTCTTCCAGAAATCCGGTACGACGGTAACCTGCATATTCATACTGCTCTCCCGGCACGGTTTTGAATTCGAATTTTACATAAATCGAATCTGTTTTGTTGCCTCCGGGTGTAGTTGCTACGCCTTTGATAATCTTTCCATCCAGGATTGACACTGCGCTTTCGCCTGTATTCAGGTTAGTGAGGTCAGTCGTTGGATTAAAAGTCATCCCGCCAAGGCTAACTTTTGAAATAACCTTGATCGGAGGATACTCATAAGGGGTCAACAAGCCGTGATCGTCCATAATGAGGTCTGTCTCATTGTTGTCCGCAGTGTTTGCTGTAGTAACAAGGTGATATCCAAGACCCTGATCTTCACCTTCCGCGTAGACTTGTACCCACCATTCGCCGGCCATGGCTTTCAACTTTGTGCCCTCGATGTCGGGCTCGGTGCCAAGATCGCAGGATACAAGTGCAAACACCAATAATATCAGAGAATACTTTATATATTTCATAACGTTCATTTTATTGTTTTTCAAAAACACGAAGCGCTGTACCAAAGCCCGGATTAATCACTACCCAACTGTAAGACACGCCTTCTTTGATAGAAGCATTTGTTGCTTCAAATGCATTACCGGGTGTCAGCTGATAAGGTACACCAAGTTTCCCTTTATCAAAGTAATAAAAGAAAACCGCTTCGCTTGGTGAAGGCACTGCCACACCGCCCACGTTATCAGCCTTGTATAGATTACCAGCCACCCTTGTCACTTTTGAGACGCCGAACGCACCTGCATTTCTCTTATAGCTTCCCGTGATGTCGGCCGTCGCAGCAGGTGATATTACTCCAATATAACGGTACTCAACAGACGAATAACCATCTTTATTCACCGATTCGTATTGAATGACGTATACCCCAGGGGTTTTGGTATCTACCGATCCGCTCACCTTCACGTCGATCTCCGTTTCGCCTTCGGTCGCGATGGCACCAGGATCTGTGAAACTACCTCCCACAGCCACCTGATTCCATTGCTCACCTTTTAACGTGATAACAGGATAATTGGTGATTGTCGAAATACCTTCCGTAACCTTATCCTCTTCGCACGAAAACGCCGCAAATAAGGTCAAGGCTATCATTATAAGTTTTAGTCCTTTTTTCATAATATCAGTTATCAATGACCTCCAATTATTTCATCCACCAAACCTTGGCCGTAACCGGTACCAAAGGAGGGGTATTCACATTTCCGTCGCGCGAAGAAGAAGTATATGGAACACGCTTCGGAAGTGCGTTACCTACTACCGATTCCGCTGCAACAGTCCATTGTCCTGGAACGTAGCCGGCAGACGTAGTAGTAGCAACAGGTGATTTCTCAGGATAGCCCGTACGGGCCTGATCCCAGAATGCCTCATATCCCTGACGGAACATCGCGACCCATTTCTGGTAAATGATGGCTTTCAGCTTCGTCTCCAAGGTCCCGGTCGACGGGTACTCGTAAACTCCGCCTTTTGCAATCTTTTTCGTGTCGAATGCAATATTGAATTTCGCATATGCCTCAGCCACCGCCTTGTCATAGAATTCTTTCGCCTTGGCGTCGTTTCCGATGCGCAAGTATGACTCGGCAAGCATAAAATAAACCTCATCGATACTGAAAAAATAGAATGGGTCGGTAGCGGTCATTCTCGCTACGCTGGGCGTGTTAGGCCCAATGGCTGTATTGAGGAAATCCCCCTGTTCGAGACCTGACTGGCCTGTTGTGCCGGGCGTGAAGTAAGCAGCAAGCCTTGCATCGTCCGCGTTTGCCTGCAAGTAAGTTTGAAGAGTCCTACTCAAACGCAGATTAGACGACACGTTTAGTTGGCGTACATTATTCTCGTACAACGGATTGCTACGGTTGGGTTCGTCCACGAACTTGGTCACTGCTGCATCATCTTCCAAGAATGGTGTATTTGCATCGAGCATTGCTTTGATAGCCGCGATAGCCTGGGCAGAGTTAGCGCTGGCAGTCTGGCGCAGATACAATTTCAGCTTCAGTGTGTTCACAAAACGTTTCCACTGATCAATCTGATTTTCCGCGCTCAATCCCCCATAAACGAGGTCAGACGCTACCGCAGTTGATTTGCCGTCGCTGAAATCGAGTGCCAGAGCGGCATCGAGTCTTTTCAGCAATTCGGCGTAAACAGCCGGGCCTTCATCGTATTTCGGTGCTTTGATGGTCTCAACCTGCAATGCTTCGCTCAACGGAATTTTATCAAACCAGTCGGCCAGCATCTGATAACCATAAGTCTGCACAGCTACCGCCTGCAATACCATATTGTTGTTGCCGATCACGGTAGCCTTGTTCTTCACATCCTCAAGGTCGTTCAGCCCACCCGCATACAGCTCAGTCCATGCGATATTGTAATCTGATGGTTGGAGGTCGTACGAATCGATACCGCGGTACTGGGAACTTGCGTTGGATTGCGTCCAATGCTGCGCCCACAGACCACCGATGATCGCAAAATCCCCTCCGACGACCCCTACCACAGATGCCTGTGCAGCGGGGAGCACAAACTCGGGCGATACGTTGGTCGGATTGTTAGGATCTTCGTTTACATCCAGCCAGTCGTTGCAGGAGCCGAGTGAAAGCGCCGCAAGAAGCAGAATACTATTTTTTATTTTACCTTTCATTTGAATCCTAATTAGAATGATAGATTTAACTGAGCACCGTACGTTGCGGTAGATGGACCGGCTGCGAATTCACCATACAGGTTTTTCAGGCTGGTTCCGTACGTATTGGCTTCCGGATCAACGACGTGGTTTGCCTTTGGCGTCCACATGACCAGGTTACGACCAAAAATACCCACGGAAGCTCCTCTTATAGGCAGTTTTTCCAATGCTTTCTTGGGTATCGAATATGTGAGGGACACGTTTCTGAGCTTGAAGAACGTCTTCGGCAGAACGTGGTTGTATTCGTTGGCCGATGTAGATCCGCCATAGTAGGTGAAAACATCCGCACGCGATATAGGAGTAGTATTAGGCGCATAGCTATTCTCGCCAACCTTTACAACGGAACCTGGCACAACGAACGGCTCCCGATCATTGTATTGCGACAGATAGGAGTTCCCGTTGAAGTAGTTCAAACGAGCGGTATAGGAATAGAATACTCCTCCGTTACGATAATCACCATTTGCACTCAATTTGAAGCCCTTGTAATCCAGGTAAGTTGAAAGACCCAAGCTGTAGTTCGGGTTGACTGAACCTCTGTATGTTTCTTCGGAGCTCACCAGCGGAAGACCGTTTGCTGGGTTCACGATCGTGTTGCCGTTCGGGTCGCGCTGTACGTCGGGCGAGTAAATTGCTCCCAATGGCTTGCCTACCACCGCACGCAGTTTCACGTTATAGCTGCTGTTCAGAAGGATGTTCCCCGATCCGCCTTCAAGGCCAAGGGATTCAACTTCGTTCCAAATCTTGTTGTAGTTCACCGTCACGCCCCATTCGAATTTCTCAGTACGAACTGGAATGAGGTTCAAAGCCAATTCAACACCTTTGTTTCTCACGCTACCCAGGTTGACTGTCTGCGTGGTCGCACCCGTTGCAGGTTCAAGGGCGAGGCTGATGATCTGGTTTTTAGTCAGCTTGTTATAATAGCTCAGGTCGAGACCGATACGTCTTCCGAGAAATCCCAGTTCAAGACCACCTTCGTATTCGGTCGAGATCTCGGGTTTCAAATTCAGGTTTCCGAGGTTGTTTGAAACTTCATAAGCGTTCAAACCGCCAAACGGGAAGTTGATGTTACCAAAACCACCCGCACGTATCGAACCTGGCACGTATACCGAGTAAACCTGGTAGGGATCAGCGTCGTTACCCGCAGAAGCAGCCGCAAAACGTAATTTCACGAAAGGAATTTCCGCCGGCAGCTTGAATACATCCGATAACACGGCACTGATGCTCGCGCTTGGATAGAAGTAGGAATTTTTTCCTTTTGGCAGCGTGCTGGTCCAGTCGTTGCGAGCACCAACTGTCAGATACAACCAGTTGTCAAAACCGAATGTAGCCTGGCCGTAAATACCTACCAGACGACGTTTGGTCGTGGTAGCGAATGTTGTTGGCGTTACGGAGCTGTTCGACAGGCTATAAAACCCGGGAAGGTCGAGGTTGGTAACTTTCGCGAAGTTGGTCTGCCCGGTTCTTTCGTTGAGGTTATGTCCCAGGAACGCCTGCACATCAAACCGCGAACCGAAATTGTGTTTGTAGTTAAAGAGCAGATCGCTGTTGAACTGGCGGTTCTGTTTCGCAAGCTGCGAAACACCCCCAAAAACGTCGTTGGCAGTGCTGTTTGGGGTGCCGTCCGCGATTTTACCCACGTTACCCCAGTCTTTCTGGAATGCATCGGAATAGTCACCGCCAACTCTGAATTGTACATTCAGGTCTTTTAATAACTGATAACCGAACTCGATATTACCATAGATACGGTCTTCATCGTAATTGTTACCCTGATTGTACAGCGTCCAGTAAGGATTCTGAGCGTATGGTGTAAAATAGTTATCCAACGTCATGAATTTATAGTATGGGCTGCTGGGGTCCAGCAATGCTTTCGAGTCAACGATCGAGTGGTCGCGCGGAATCTGGATGATCTCCTGCCACACCACTTTACCGCCGCCCGCATCATCACCCTGTCCGGTCGCAACCGCTTTCTGGTTTTTGTGGACGTAGTTGATATTCGAGTTTACCCAGAATTTGTCCAGCTTCAAACCACCGGCCAAGCTCAACGTATTACGTTTGTAAGAGTCGGCATTGGTAGGAACTACACCGTCAGCAGTCGCATTCGAGTATGCCACGCGGTAGTTGGCAGTTTCGGTACCACCCGACACGGCAATGCTGTTATTCCATTCGTATCCTTTGTCGAAGAAATCTTTCAGGTTGTCTTCCTGTGCCGAGAAAGGTTTCAGCATCTGCGAATTATCGACCACGTTACCCCACAGACGGTTCTTGCCGTCGAGCCTGGGGCCCCATGAACCGTTTTCAATACGGTCGAACAAACCGCTCCAACCCTGGCCATAATTGTTTTGCAGGTGAGGAACGCGGAGTACCCTCGATTGCGCGAACGAAGATGAAATATCAACCTGGGTTTTACCGGATTTACCTCTTTTTGTAGTGATCAGGATCGCACCGTTGGCGGCACGGCTACCGTATAAAGCGGATGCCGAAATACCTTTCAGCACGGTCATGCTTTCGATCTCGTTGGGGTTGATATCGTTCATCTGGTTACCAAAGTCCATCGAACGGTTGAAGTCATCGTTAGCGTTTTGCGCGTTGCTTGACGAAGTGTTACCGCGGTTGTTCATCGGCACACCGTCGATGACAAATAGCGGCTGGTTGTTACCGGTCACGGAGTTGAAACCGCGGATGTTCAGTACCGTCGACGCGCCCGGTGCTCCTGAAGCGGTGTTTACAGAAAGACCTGGCACGCGTGCATTGAGCGCATCAAGCGGGCTGGTGTTTCTGGCTTCCGTAATAGAGGTATTGGAAATGGTGGCGGTACTGTACCCGAGTGATTTCCTTTCGCGGGAAATACCCAATGCGGTCACGACCACCTCACCAAGTTGCTGGGCATCCGAAACCAGCGTGACGTTGATGGTCGTTTTGGAACCGACCACGATACTCTGGCTCAAATAGCCCACGAAGGAGAACACAAGGGTTCCCGAAGAGGGGACTGAAATGGTGTACTTGCCATCGGTATCCGTAGTGATACCCCGCGTTGTACCTTTCAGGGTGACGTTTACGCCGGGAAGCGTGCTGCCATCGTCGGCCGTGACAGTTCCCGATACTTGTTTATCCTGAGCAAAAGCCTGCCAGCCAGGAATCAATAAGCACCCCAAGAATAGAAACAGTAGAGTCTTTCTCATACAAAGGATTAAAGTTTGTTTAAATAGGTAAAATAATTGCGTCAAGGTTACAAAACTAATTGTTGTCTAAATCATTTACAACGCCTTGCAAATCAATGTTCAGAATATAATTTGGCATAAACAAGTTTCCATTGCCAGATTGTTAGCCAGAACCAGAAAAATACAGACATAAACGTATTTGTTATAAGTTCATTTTTTCTGGCACAATTACCACCAAAATTGCAACATCCCTCACCTTTCCTTAAATAATTTTCAAACAATTCAAATATTTACTGAAAGTGGCTGACCCAGAAAGCATAGGTTTTTACCTTAAAAATACCTGTACTGGTCGAAAAATATTTCATTTCAAGCTACAAACAATATTGGAAAAATCCTAATATTTATTCAAAATAACTGCATCCGAAGCTCCCCTCGCCCCCGGCCAACCGGATACTGATTCAATTTAGATTCATTCTTAAAAAATGCTGCGTATACATATAGCGTGCTACACTGCGGCCATTTTGCACGGCTCCATAGCATTAACCTCTATTTATGCAAAAACCTCAAAAAAAGGAGCCTATCGTTAACATTTACATAAAATCGACCGACTTTTTAAAAATTTCACATATTTAAAAAAATTGCAAAAAAAGTCGACTTATGCATATAATATTTCCCCAATGAACCGGTCTAACCAAAGTAAATTTTGAAATTTCGCAATGAAAAGATTGTAATGGTTAAACTAATAGTTATTTTTGCAACATTATGTTTACATAACAAACCTAACTTTTAAATTAATTTATGAGGAAGACTTTATGCTCCTTAATGGGGTGTTTGCTGCTATTGCTGACGCAGCTTCACGCCCAGGATCTCGCAGTGACCGGCAAGGTCACCGCCGAGGATGGCTCGACACTCCCGGGCGTTAACATTTCTTTGAAAGGTACTACTCGCGGTACGACTACGGATACCGAAGGCAAGTACCAGATTTCATCCTCGACCGGGTCCACACTTGTTTTCAGTTTTATCGGTTTTCAATCACAGGAAGTCATTGTTGGGAACCAAACCGTCATCAACGTTTCACTAAAAAACGACGTTAGCCAGCTCCAGGAAGTGGTAGTAACCGCCCTTGGACAAGAGCGCAAGAGAAATGAACTTGTATACGCGGCGCAACAGATCAGCAGCGAACAAATTGTACAGGCGCGTAACCCGAACGTCATGAACGCGCTCGCGGGCAAAATTGCCGGTCTCGATATCAAAACCAACAACAACATGGGTGGTTCGACCAGCGCAATTATCCGTGGCTACAAATCCATTACCGGTAACAACCAGGCCCTTTGGGTAATCGACGGTGTGCCTGTGACCAACGCCAACAACAACACCTCCGACCAGCAAAGCGGTCGCTCGGGGACGGACTACGGTAATGCTGCTTCGGATATCAACCCCGACAACATCGCGTCCATCAACGTACTGAAAGGTGCTGCGGCTACCGCACTCTACGGTTCGCGCGCATCCAACGGTGTGATCCTGGTTACCACCAAGCAAGGCCGTAAAAACAGCTTTGACGTAACCGTAAACAGCGGCGTTACCTGGGGTAAGATCGACAAAAGCACTTATGTAAAATATCAGAAAGAATATGGTGCGGGTTATGGTGGCGACGGTGCGGCTGATCAATTCTACCGCGGCAACCTGGGTTCTGGAGAAGGTGATATCGCAGTATTTGATGCGGATGCCTCTTTTGGTGCGAAATTCGACCCAAACAGAATGGTATACCAGTGGGATGCGTTTGACCCATCCTCGCCGACATTTGGCAAAATGACCCCATGGGTTGCAGCCAAAAACGGCCCGGACGCATTCTTTGAGACCGCGGTAACTTCCAACCAGAGCATCAGCATCCTGGGCGGTGGTGAAAACACCACTTTCAAAGCAGGTTTTACCCGTAGCGACGAAAAGGGTGTTCTTCCCAACAGTAAGCTGGGCAAGAACCTGTTCAACTTTTCAGCATCATTCGATTTGACCAAGAAACTGACGATCTCTGCCAATGCCAACTACTCACAAGTAAAAGGCGTAGGACGTTACGGAACAGGTTATGACGGTAAAAACCCGAACCAGCAATTCAGACAGTGGTTCCAAACCAACGTTGATCTTCTCGACCAAAAGGCGGCTTATTTCAGAAACAGACAGGATGTAACCTGGAACTGGGGAAGTCCAACCAAGCCTTTCGATCAAAACGGTCCGATCTACTCTGAAAACCCTTATTTCTCCCGTTACGAAAACTTTTCGAACGACTCCCGCGACAACTTCTTCGGCTATGCTGCGGCGGTTTACAAAATCGCTCCGTGGGTTGACGTGACCACCCGTTTCGCTTACAACGGGACACAGGATCTGCAGGAAGAACGCATTGCATTCGGAAGCTCGGACCCTGCACAGTATAAGCGGTTTAACAGAGGATTTAACGAAACAAACCTTGATGTAATCGTTAACTTCCGCAAAGCCATTACCAAAGACATCAATTTCTCCGGTTTGGCTGGTGGAAGCATGCGCCGCTCGACAGAAAATTCGATCCGTGCCCAAACCAACGGTGGTATGGTCGTACCAGGTTTATACTCGCTTTCGAACTCGGCCAACCCGATCGAAGCACCCATTGAAGCTTACAGAAGAATCGGTGTCGACGGTATCTATGCACAGGCATCCTTTGGCTACAAAGACCTCGTAAACCTTGACCTGACTGCAAGACAGGACAAATCGACTACCCTGAGCAAAGACAATAACACTTACTTCTATCCGGCGGTCGGTGCAAACTTCAACATCTCTAACCTCGAAGGATTAAAGAGATTGAGCTGGCTGACCATGGCGAAAATCAGCGCCAACTACGCAGAAGTAGGTAACGACGCTCCATGGGGAAGTACTATTGACGTGTACGACAAACCAACCGGGCTCGGAAATGTTCCTTACTTTACGTTAAGAAACACAAAAAACAACCCGGACCTGAAATCAGAAAGAACGAAAAACTACGAATTCGGTCTTGAAAGTGCATTTCTTAACGACCGCGTAGGCTTTAACTTCACTTACTACCGCTCGGCAACGCTTGACCAGATCCTTCCAGTATCGATCACAGCTGCAACCGGCTATGCATTCCGTTATGTAAACTCAGGAGAAGTACAGAACAAAGGTATCGAGATCTCTGCTTATGTAACGCCAATTAAAGTGCAGGACTTCTCCTGGACATTGAATGTGAACTTCGCAAGAAACCGTAACAAGGTGATCAGCCTGTACGGCGAAGGTGCTACCAAAGTAACGAACGTACAAATTGCCAGCCTTCAGGGAGGCGTTTCCATTAATGCTGCGGAAGGTGAGCCATTCGGTATCATTCGCGGAACCGATTTCGAATATCTCAACGGCCAGAAAGTGGTAAGATCGAACGGTTTGTACGCTGCTACTTCGGCGTCGGACAAGATCATCGGTAACCCAAACCCGGACTGGATCGGCGGTGTAAGCAACACATTAAAATACAAAACGCTCGCATTGAGCTTTCTGCTCGATATCCGCCACGGCGGCGACGTGTGGTCACTTGACCAATGGTATGGTGAAGGAACCGGTTTGTACCCTGTAACCGCGGGCCTCAACGAACTTGGCAATCCTAAGAGAAACCCCGCCTACCTGTATGATAAAGATGGTAAAAAAACAGGCAACGCGCCTAATCAGGGCGGCGTGCTGTTCCCGGGTGTACAGGCAGACGGCACGCCAAATACCGTACGTGCTGAAAACATAGACGGAAACGGTGCTACCGCATACGGCTACCCTGGCAACCCGCCAAGAGCAATGTACATTTACGATGCGAGCTACATCAAACTGAGAGAAGTTGCGCTTACCTACGCGCTTCCGCAAGCTATCGTTAGCAAACTTCGCGCATTCAAAGAGATCGACATTTCGGTGATCGGTCGTAACCTTTGGATCATCCACAAAAACATGGACTTCCAGGATCCCGAAGAAGGATTGGGCTCAGGTCTGTTGAACGGTGCAGGTGGTTACCAAAGCGGTGCTTACCCGGCTGTAAGAAACTATGGTTTTAATGTTAAATTCCGTTTCTAAGCAATATGAAAAAATTAATCATTCTTTTTCTTCCGTTCCTCATGCTGACGGCCTGCGTCGACAGCTTGGACGACTATAATGTGGATACCAAACGCCCGTCCACGGCGCCGCCGGCTACCCTGTTCTCGAATGCGTTGAAGGGCCTGGCTGATACACTTACCAGCCCTAACGTCAATGTAAATAACTACCGTCTGTATGTTCAGCAATGGACTACAACCACTTACCTGGACGAGCCGCGCTACAACGTTACAGCCCGTATCATTCCGGAGTCGTTCTGGCGTGGACTTTACAAAGGTGTGATCTCCGATTTGAACGAAGCGAGAAGAGTAATCAACGCCGACGCGCTGATGGGACAAACAACGAAGGATGTTCAACTTGCGCAGATTGAAGTAGTGGAAGTTCTGACCTGGGCTGCATTGGTCAATACATTTGGCAACATTCCCTACTCGGAGGCAATGAACCCCGAGAACCCGCTTCCGAAATACGACGATGCTAAAACGATTTACGATGCGATCCTCGCACGCCTGGACGTAGCACTTCCAAAATTGCAAGCAGGCGGAACGCCAATCGGTGACGGCGATTTGCTTTACGAAGGCAACATGGCACAATGGGTAAAGTTCGGTAACTCGCTTAAACTGAAGCTGGCGATGATCATCGCCGACAGCGATCCCGAAAAATCGAAAAAATTGGTAGCGGAAGCGGCGCCGAAAGTCTTCACCAGCAATGATGACAATGCGAGATTCCCTTACATTTCGACCCCGCCTAACTATAATCCGATCGCGCAAAACCTGAACTCGCTTTACACAAGCCGTCAGGATTTCATTGCAGCAGAAACGGTGATTAACCCGATGAACGAACTGAATGACCCCAGAAGACTTCAATTCTTCACTACTGCTGGCGACACAGAAAAATATATTGGTGGTAAATACGGGATGCTCAACACTTATTCGAGCTTTTCACACGTAAGCGATCTCATTATCGAACCAGATTTCGAGGGGCTATTGCTGGACTACTCAGAAGTTGAGTTCCTTCTGGCAGAAGCGGTGGAGAGAGGTTTCATTGCAGGATCAGCTGCCGATCACTATAAAAAAGCGGTAACTGCCTCGATCGAATACTGGACAGCATTGGATCCGGACGAGAAAGTTTCATCAACTGGTCCAGCACGCGCCGCTGCATACCTTGCACAGCCTAACGTAGCTTACGCTACAGCAAAAGGTACCTGGAAAGAAAAAATCGGTTTTCAGAAATGGTTGGCCCTGTACAACAGAGGCTGGGAATCATGGGTTGAATGGAGGAGACTCGATTACCCGAAACTCTCCCCTCCGGCAGGCGGGAACGTACCGGCTGGCCTGACGATCCCTGTACGTATGATCTACCCGATCGTAGAGCAAACCCTCAACGGTGCTAACCGCGAAGCTGCGGCCGGTGCCATTGGAGGTGACCTTGCTACCACCAAATTGTGGTGGGATAAATTCTAACCAATTCGTTATTGGTAAATGGCAAAGGCGGGCTTCGGTCCGCCTTTGTTGTTTTACGGTTATTTCAAATTCTTGTGGTATAGTATACCGGTTAAAAATCCAGACCTGCCGCCTGCTGAATAAATGCTGGGTATGCCCCTTTGACGGTTGTAATTCGGAGTCATAAGGTTTTCGAAAACCCTTCACCACAAACCTGACTTTTGGATGAAATCACTTTTACTTGCATTTGCATTCGGGGTACTGCTATGCCCTGCGCATACCATCGCCCAGAGCCGTGAGATTACTGGAAAGGTAATGGCAGCCACCGACAGTTCCTGGCTCCCTGGCGTCTCCGTCAGAATCGCGGGAAGTCAATCGGGAACACTTACCAATGAAAACGGAGAATTCAGGATCAATGCGCGACAGGGGCAGACGCTGCTGTTTTCCTTCGTCGGTTTCCTCAACCAGAGCATCAAAGTACCCGCTTCCGGCCATGTGAACGTGAAACTCGACCAGGACGAACTCTCATTGAACGAAGTGGTCATCACCGCCGGCGGCCTCACTGCGCAACGCAGGGAACTGGGTAGCCAGTCGACAACACTGAAATCGCAGGAACTTACACAGGGCAAACCTACCAGCGTTGCCGCCAGTCTTGCGGGGAGAGTGCCTGGCCTCCTGGTAATGGGCGTCAGCAGCGGGATCAATCCTGCTTTCAGGCTCGTTCTCAGAGGCAACCGGTCGCTGACAGGCAACAATCAGGCATTGGTAATCATTGATAATATGATATCGACCAGCGACATTTTAGCCAATATCAACCCCGAGGATATCGACGACATCCAGGTACTCAATGGCGCGGGCGCAGCTGCATTATACGGGTCTGACGCTTCCAATGGAGCATTGATCGTCACAACCAAAAAAGGGAAATCGGGCAAAACCGAGATCAGGGTTTCGCATACCGCTACCATCGAAAAAGTTAGTTTTCTACCTCAGCTTCAATCCGGTTTCGGTTCTGGTACAACGCCAGACGACGTTCCCACCTACACACCTTACGAAAATCAGCAGTTCGGCCCTGCATTTGACGGCTCGATGGTCAACATCGGCAAACCTTTACAGGATGGATCCATTCAAACCGTTCCCTATTCGGCAAAAAACTCGCGTGAGGATTTCTGGAAAACGGGCCTCACCAATCAAACCGACCTTAGCATTTCATCGGGAGACGAAAAAAGCACCTATTATCTTTCAGCTCAATACACAAATCAGCATTCTACCATTCCCTATGAGGCCTTTAAACGTTACAGCGTCCGTGCCAACAGCAGCCGCCACATTTACAAAAACCTCACAGCCTCGTTCAACACGAACTTCGTAGCAACACGAAGCGATATGAGCAATGCAACGGCAACGGCGTATCAGAACCTGCTGATGTCGCCTTCACAAGTTGATGTAACGCAGTACAAGGATTGGCAAAACAATCCTTTCGGCAACCCCAATGGTTATTTCAATGAATATGCTCCCAACCCTTATTTTTCACTGGCCAACAACCGGGCATTGGCACGATATGACTATTTCCAGGGAAACATGGAATTGAAATGGAACCCGATAAAGCCTTTAAGCTTCCTCTACCGTGTGGGCGTGACCACAAAAAATTATTCGGGCAAGAGCCGCATCGGAAAATTCACCTACTCCGACTATACTAAAAGCATATCAGGAAGTTCCAAAACAGACATTCCGGGAAACGTGTCGGATTTCATCGGTTTCAATACACAACTTGTCAATGACTTTATTGCTGAATTTAAAACGAATCTTACCCAGCATCTCAGTTTTAGCTCTGCACTTGGTACCACCTTCCGGGAAAATGGCAACAAACTTGTGTTTGTTGCGGGGACGGGGCTGGTAATCAATGATCTCTATAACATCGGGAACAGCCTGAGCAATCCAGCGGCTGCAGAGGAAAACTACAAAACGCGCCAGATTGGCGTCTATGGTGAAACGAGATTCGGATTTAAGGATTTCCTTTATCTCCATATCACCGGCAGAAATGACTGGCGCTCTATCCTTTCCAAAAGCAACCGCTCGTTTTTTTACCCTTCGGCAGACATATCTTTCATAGCAACGGATGCGATACCCGCATTAGGCGAGTCCGGCTTTTTGAGAACACTTAAAATACGGGGCGGGTACTCCAAGGTTGGGCAAGTGAATCTCGGGAACGTGTTTAATCTGGGCGCCTATTCGCTAAACAGTACATTCTCTCAGGGGTTTGGTTATCCCTATTCGTCCGGTGCCGGCTTCGGTCTGGACAACAAGCTGGTGGCCGCTGATATCAAACCGGAAATGACGATTGGTTCAGAGGCCGGGATTGATTTCGAAATTGCGCCGCTTTCTGTTGCCGGTGGTGTTACTTTTTACAAAACCAACACTTTCAATCAAACCATTTCCGTCCTGGTATCCGCTGCCACAGGTTACCAGAGTCTGACCACCAATGTGGGAGAAGTACAGAACAATGGAATAGAAAGTTACCTGAATATCACGCCTGTCAAGCTAGCGAACGGGTTGGAGATTTCACTGGCCGCCAATTATACGTTTAATCGTAACAAAGTTTTATCACTCTCTGACCAGTCGGAACAATTGCCGCTTGCCAATGACGGAACGACCGCGAGGATTCTTGCCAAAGTAGGTTCGCCATTTCCCCTTTTGCAAACCACCCGGTACAACCGTGATCCTGAAGGCCGTATTATCGTAGACCCCGTAACCGGCTATCCCGCTACCAACGGCACTTTTTATGATGTCGGCATTACAAATCCTCCGCATATTCTGGGCGTAAACGGAACAATCAAATTTAGGAAGCTGCGCTTTAACGTGCTGTTTGAATACCGCAACGGGCATTATATCTATAATTCCATTTCTACCGGGTACGATTTTTCAGGCGCCGGGTTACGGACTGCCTGGTATAACCGTGATCGCTTTGTCATCCCCAATTCTTCCTATAAAAACGCCGACGGTCAGTACGTTGCCAATACCAACATTACCGTCAGGAGCGGGGGTGCCGATTTCTGGACTGATGCTACACGGAACCGTAGTATCGGTGAAAACTACGCCAATTCCGCAGGCTTCTGGAAACTCAGAGAGGCATCTCTTCGGTATGATCTCCCCGCCTCCCTACTTTCCAAAACCAGTTTCATTCATGGCATAACCGTCAGTGCACAGGGAAGAAACCTCTTCGTATGGGTTCCTAAGTCGAACCTGTACACCGATCCGGAGTATAGTCAGAATGGGGTCGATAGCAACGCGGTCGGTTTTACGAACCTGGCGCAAACACCTCCGGCCAGGTACTTCGGCGGCACTTTATCATTCACCTTCTAAAATCCTTGCAGATGAATAGAATACTTAAACATTGCGTGTGGGCCTTAATGCTGCTCGCAAGCTTTTCCTGCGATAGTTACCTTGATATTAATGAAAACCCGAATGCAGCCACGAGCGCGTCTGCCTTACTAGTCTTGCCGCAGGCCATAACAGGATCTGCCGCCCTCTCGAACGCCTATAATTCCTATGGGGCGCATTTCGGCGGATTCATGGCCAATGCGGGTGGTTTTTCCGGGTTTGGAAATCTCTTCAATTATCAACTCGTCCCTGGAGATCACAACACACTCTGGATCAGCACCTACGACAATTTACAGGATTTTCAATATGTGATTGAACAAACCACTGGTAACGATGAACTGGCCTACGCGAATGCAGCAGCTAAGATCATGACTGCCCTCACCTACCAACGGCTTGTGGACGCTTTCAACGATGTTCCTTATTCCGAGGCATTGAAAAGCAATGCGAACCTTACGCCCAAATATGATAATGCCGCTGTCATTTACCAGGACCTGATCGACAAACTGGATGAGGCGATCGGTGTCATTAATAATGCCAAATTCCCAAAAAACCTGAGTGCTTCGTCCGATCCGCTGTTCAGCGGTAATATGAACAAGTGGAAGCAATTTGCCAATACGCTGAAACTGCGGATGCTGATCAGAGTCTCCGGCGTTGCCACACTTTCTGATTTTGCGCAAAAGGGCATCAAGAATATTGATACGACCATCGGTTTTCTCACCGACGACGCCATTATCAATCCCGGATATGTGAAGGACAAACCCAATCCACTCTGGAACAGCTGGGCATATTCTCCCACAGGGACGCTTTCAAATTCCTCACGCACCGCTACCAAGTTTGCATTTGGTTTCTATAAAGGACAGAAATTGACCGACAATGGCCGGGGAAGCGTCATTTATAAAAATTTTGAAACCAATACCCCGGTAAACCAGCTAGGCAATGAAGTGGACGCCCCAACTGTCGTAACTAACTACTCCACCTGGTACACCGGTACATTCAGCAGCGCATCCAGTATTTCGTCATCATTGGGCGTCATGAAAGGACCATCGCAGGGACAGCCATTATTACTGGCAGCAGAAGCGCATTTCCTGCAAGCCGAAGCAAAACTCAAAGGTTATCTGACAGGAGAATTTGCCGATAGTTTCCAGGATGGAATAATTGCTTCCTTCCGGTTTCTGTACAAGGATGTCACTAATGTGGTTTCTACAACGAAAGACGTCAATGCGGATGCGGCCGCTTACAAAAAGGATAATCCCGACAGCTACCTTGTTAACCTCTCACTCGCAAAAACGTCCGCTGAGAAACTTGAAGCCATTATTACGCAAAAATATATTGCGTTGAACATGATCAACTCCGACGAAGCGTGGAACGAATTCCGGAGAACGGGATATCCTGTTACTAATCCCAACGGCGATGCTTACCACAATATAGCCTCGCTGCTTTCGAACTCTACCCGCCCGGATAAAATGCCTTCCCGCATTCTTTACCCCTCATCCGAGCAATCCTATAACACAGCCAATTACAAGGCCCTCAATCAATTCTCCGACCTCATTTTCTGGGACGCTAACTGATCAAACCATGAAGAGAATATTACAATGGACCATACTGATTGCCTTTTTTGGTGCTCATATATCCTGCCTCAAAGATGAAATGACGCTGGATCCCGATAAATCGGTTAATGTAATCGAATTCAAAAACCCGTCCAGTTTTGTCTCACCAGCGGGTAGCAAATATGCCTTGTACACGAAAGCATTCGATCTGGCGGATGAAAATGAGTATCCGATTACGATCAGTTACTCCGGCGCGCAAGTGGCCCCGGAAGATATCACCGTTAACCTGGGTATCGACGCCGCGGCTTTAAGCCAATACAATGCCGAGCAACATAAAGAATATGATCTGATCGACGAAAAACTATATACAATGGTAGCATCCGTAGTAATACCGAAAGGAGAACGAACTGTTGTCGCTAAACTGAAATTCAAAAGCAATGCATTCGATTTCAGCAAAAAATATGTGCTTCCGATTCAGATCCTGTCTGCCTCGACGGGCATTGTTAGCGGAAACTTCGGAACAATCCTGCTGAATGTGAACGCGAAAAACAAATATGACGGGGTATATTCTGCAACCGGCAAGATGTCCGACGCGACTAACGCTGCTTTTATAGGCCTATACACTGCAGGCAAGAAAGCTGAATACACGCTTGAAACGATTTCGGCAACGGAGTGCGTAATTACCGACCACATCAATTGGGGTGGTGCCGCATACGTGCCGTTCTGGACTGGGACGGGAATCAGCGGTTATGGTAGTTTTTCACCCGTGGTCGAGTTTGACCCCGCCACAAACAAAATCATCAGCGTCAAAAACTTTTATGGACAACCGGCCGCCAACACACGTTCGGCGCAGCTGAACCCTGCGGGAATCAACATTTACGATCCCGCCGCTAAAACCGTCAAAATCAGTTATTGGATGTTACAGCCCAGCGTAGTAGCGGCACCTCCTCACATCCGGACCACCTGGGAAGAGGAATGGAAATTTTCCCGTTCCAGATAATTACAAGTTTCCCTGTATTCTATTTTCAGCCGTGCGGATCGCGCGGCTGAACTTCCTTTTGTCGGAAATTTGGACAAAATCTGTAAAACAATGCCTCTATATCAATCCATCAGTGATTTTATTTAACTTTGAGGGTTATCCAACTCTTGAAAAAAATGGAATTTCTAAAAAGCGACCGTCTGAATCATCTGAAATACGAGATCCGCGGGGCTACCTACCAGAAAGCGTTAGAGCTTGAAAGCCAGGGCTATAAAATCCATAACCTGAACATCGGCAACCCCGCACCGTTCGGTTTCGATTCGCCCGATGAGATCGTCCACGACATTATCATGAACATCCGCAATGCGCAAGGCTATTCGGATTCACGTGGTCTGTTCGCGGCGCGGAAGGCGATCATGCACTATACACAAACGATTGGTATTCAAGATGTTGAAATCAATGATATTTTCATCGGAAACGGTGTCAGCGAGTTGATCCTCCTTTCTATGCAGGCATTGCTCAACCCGGGTGACGAAATCCTGGTGCCTTCTCCCGACTATCCGCTTTGGACAGCAGCGATCTCGCTCAGTGGCGGCACACCGGTACATTATATATGTGATGAAGAAGCAGACTGGAACCCCGATCTGGATGATCTTGAAAAGAAAATCACTTCCCGCACCAAAGGGATCGTGATCATTAATCCTAACAATCCAACCGGCGCAGTTTACGATAAAGAAGTACTTTCCCGTTTGGCCAAAATAGCCGAAGAGCATGGGCTAATTGTTTTCTCGGACGAGATTTATGATAAAATCCTCTACGATGGTGCCGAGCATTATCCAATGGGTTCGTTTGTGACTGATACACTTTGCGTGTCTTATGGCGGTTTGTCCAAAAACTACCGCTCCGCAGGTTTCCGAGGCGGGTGGATGATCCTCAGCGGCGCGAAACAAAAGGCTAAGTCCTATGCCGAAGGGCTGCTTCTGCTTGCAAGCATGCGCTTGTGCGCGAATGTGCCTACCCAATACGCGATCCAGACTGCCTTGGGCGGTTACCAGAGTATCAAAGAACATGTCGTACCGACCGGCCGTTTGTACAAACAAATGAACCTGGTTCACGACAGGCTGACGGCCATTCCAGGCATTACGTGCGTAAAACCCAAAGGCTCACTCTACGTTTTTCCAAAAATTGACCTGAAAAAGTTCGGATTCAAAGCGGATGACCAGTTTGTATACCAGCTCCTGGCCGACCAAAAGGTACTGGTTGTCGCCGGAACGGGTTTCAATTACCATCTGGAACCGCATTTCCGGATTGTGTTCCTGCCTACCATCGACGAGCTAAACCAGGCGATGGACAAACTGGAATTTTTCCTGACCAACCGCCGTGTAATGTCGACACGCACCGTTGAAGACATTATTGCGTGAACAAAATTTAAACCTAAACCTCCACTGAAAGTACATATTGCCCGATGACCATCCCCGACAGAACCATTCAGGAGGCCAAACGACAACGCCTGTTCCTCCTCCTTTGCGGTATCTTTTTGACCAACGCGCTCATCGCGGAGATCATTGGCGGCAAAATATTTTCAGTGGAGACACTTTTGGGCATTGCCCCGGCACAATTGCCGATCGGCGGTCAGAAGCTTGACTTTAACATGACGGCCGGGGTCATCAGCTGGCCGGTTGTGTTTATTACCTCGGATATTATCAACGAATATTTTGGGCGGAAGGGTGTCAAAAGAATATCCTACTTCACTTCGATCTTGATCGTTTACACGTTTCTGATCATTTTTACTGCCACAAAACTCCCGCCCGCTCAGTTCTGGCTCGACCTTAACAACACCGATACGCACGGTAACACATTCAATATCAATGATGCTTTTTCAAAAATCTTTAATCAGGGATTGGGGATCATGATCGGCTCGATTACTGCCTTTTTGCTTGGTCAGCTGCTGGATATCGTCGTGTTCTCCTGGCTTCGCAGAAAAACCGGCAGCCGCTTTATCTGGCTGCGGGCCACTGGTTCGACCATGTTCTCACAATTGATCGACAGCTTCGTTGTGATCGGGATTGCATTCTATGTTTTTGGAAACTGGGACCTGAAACTTGTCTTTTCCGTAGGGACGATCAATTACCTATATAAAGCAGTAGTGGCGATTTTGTTGACGCCGCTTTTGTACGTTGCACATTACTTTATCGACAATTACCTGGGCAAGGAATACGCCGAAGAGCTTTCGCACAAGGCCGCGCACGAATAGCAGGCGCTATACAGGCACCTGCCTTCTCATATTATCGAGCATAACGGCCGTCGCGATGCCGACATTGAGCGATTCGGCGGCTCCAAACCTTGGGATCATGATCTTGTCGGTCACAAAAGCCTCAACCTGATTTCCAATACCATTTGACTCATTGCCCATAACGATGATCCCGCCATTGGCCGGAAATGCAAAGTCATATAAGGAATCACCGCCCAGAAATGCCCCCATGACCTTTTGATCCAAGTCTTTTATTTTTTCAAAATATTCGGCCAAATCGGTGTAGTAGATGCTTACGCGGGTAAACGAGCCTTTGGCGGCGGCGATCACTTTGGGGTTGTAAAAGTCGGTGGTGTCACGCGAGCAAATTATCTTGGTAATGCCGTACCAATCGGCCACGCGGATGATTGTGCCCAGATTACCGGGGTCCCTGACGTCGTCCAGCACAAGCATATATTCAGTCGGCGCGGGAGACAAAAACACATTTTCCTTCGTTTTAGCCACAGCCAGGCAGGAATCATTTGTTTGAAAAGACCCAAGCCCTTCCAACTCCTGGATAGTCACCGTTTCAACGTCGGAGTTATGCCGGGTTAAAATACTTGAGTATTTTTGCTGAAATTCCTGTGTTACCAGTACAAACTCGGTTTCAAAATCAGAATCAAGCAGTTCCAGTACACTTTTGGCGCCTTCTACCAAAAAGGCCTCATGAAGCTGACGGTACTTCTTGATTTTAAGCGAGTTAATATATTTAATACGATTTTTTGACAACATTGAATATTAATTGTAGGACTATATACGGCTGGTTGATTTTCCTGATCCTGACGGGACTATTTTCCTGCGCCCCCAAACCCACTTCCAAAGGTTTTTTGCTCGGCAATTCTTCGATCAAAGGAAATCGCGTCGTGAGTGATTCAGAGCTCGACGCGCTGATTCCGCAGAGGCCAAACCGGCGGTTGCTGGGCTTCCCAATCTTCCCTTATCTTGGCCTTTACCGTTTCGGCGAACTGTTTTATAACCGTGAGGAAAAGCAGCGAAAGGTGATCGAGGTGACGCAAAATTACCAGAAAGAATCCCAGGATCATGCAAATTCACCCCGAAAGCTCGAAAGAATCCAGCGCAGGTACGCGAAGAAGCTGGAAAAAGCGCAAGCTCGGGCTACCCAGGGAAACTTCTGGATGCGCGTACTCGGCGAGCCGCCTGTATTTTACTTGCAGGCAGACGTTGTTCAGAATGCCGAGAAAATGCAGAAATACCTGTATAACAATGGCTTTTTCGACGCGAAAGTTACTTTCAAACCCGATACGATCTTCAAACGCATCCGGGTCGCTTATCTGGTTACTGAAAACCGCGCGACCATGATACGCAACCTGCAATATCAGGTCAATAGCGCTCTTGCCGATAGCCTGATCAAGGCCGATTCGAAGAATGCCGCACTACTGCCTCGCAAACGGTATGATGGCGATGCATTTGAAGAAGAACGCATCCGCATTGAAACGTTGCTTCGAAATGAAGGTTATATGGGCTTTTCGAGGCAGAATGTAAGTTATATCGTAAACGACACGGTGACCAGCCGTGCAACCGATAGTCTTTTCAAATCCGTGGATGTGACAGTGCTTGTCGACATGCCACCGGTGGCGGTGAAACGCTATTCGATTAATTCGGTCAATTTTGAGGTCCTTCCGCCATCCGGTGTGCCCGACTCTATTTTTCGAAAGGATACGAGTACGTTCGCTGGCATCAAATACATGTTTTCGGATAAAAAGTTCTCTACAAAAGTACTCGATACCAAAATTCAGGTCCGACCGAAAACATTTTATAGCCAGAAAAAGGAACGCGACACTCAACAGCAATTGTCGCTCACCGACCAGTTCCGTTTTGTGAATTACAATTATTCGCTGGACTCAACCGGCCAGGGTATTAACAGTTACTTTAAAGCGATCCCACTCGATAAATACCAGATTTCTACCGACCTCGGTTTAAACGTGATCCAGTTGCAGGGCACGCCGGGCCCGTTTGCCAACCTGTCGTACAAGATCAGAAATGTGTTCAATGGCATGGAGAACTTCGAAGCGAGCATACGCGGGGGGATCGAGCTGGTGCCGAATTTTGTAGGAAACCGGCAGATTTATAAAAGCGAGGAGATAGCGGTGAATACGTCGCTTACTTTCCCGCGCCTGCTCACGCCGCAGAACCTTTTCAAGCGAAAAACGGCCAACCTTAACCCCCGGACGCAGCTGAATTTGGGTTATAATTATGTGAACCGACCGGAATATACCCGGACGAATATTAAGATCAATACAACCTATTCCTGGCAGCCCACCACCACCACGCTCGTTAACGTTTCGCTGATTGACCTGAACATCCTGAACACGACCCGTAAACGGGGAGATTTTGATTCACTTCTGATCGCATTGAAAGATCAGGGTAACAACCTCATTTACAGCTTTAATCAGTCATTCGTATCGGATATTAACCTGAGTTTCGTTTACAATACTAACCCAATTGCAGGACCTCCGAAAAACGCGCAATATTTCCGGGTTGCGTTGGAATCTGGCGGAACGTCGCTGAATGTGCTACCGCGCCAGCAGGAAGTAATCAGAAATATTTTCGGCAACGATTCTCTTCAATTTTATAAATATGTTCGCTGGAATGCCGATTACCGCCGCTACTGGGCAACCGGCCGTCGTTCGTCCTTCGTTGCCCGCATCAACGCCGGGGCCATTTTCAGTTATGGCGACAGCACCAAAGTGCCGCCTTATGAGAAATACTTTTTCGCAGGGGGCTCAAACAGCTTGCGCGCATGGCTGCCTCGCAGGCTTGGTCCGGGTTCGGCTGCGCCTGTAACGTACAACAATCTATCTATTGAATCGCCAGGAGAGTTCCTGCTCGAAGGTAACCTGGAATGGCGCGGTTTTCTCGCGAAATTCTTTGGCGATATCAATTACGCATTGTTTATCGATGCTGGAAATGTATGGCGACTGGCCAATGCCACTTCGGATGATCAGAAGTTCAAAGCCAATAAATTACTGCGAGAAATGGCCGTCGGAACGGGCTTTGGAATCCGTTATGACCTTTCCTTCTTTGTCCTCCGCTTCGACTTCGGCGTAAAAGTGTACGATCCGGCGTTAGAGCGTTTCGTGCTCGACGAATTGAAATTCAAACACCTTTTCAGGCGCACGGAAGCCAATTCGCTGAATATCAACCTTGGCGTTGGCTATCCGTTTTGATCTCTCCCCAGGCCCTCCATTGTATGACAGTTTGTCAGTTTTCATCCAAATTTTCCTATCTTTGCACTTTGAGCGTTTAAGATTTCCTTCTCATGGAACAAAGAATTGCAGATTCACTAAAAATATTGACGGAGGCGGACAAGGAAGCCTGCGAAACAGTGCGAGTTTCGGAAAACGAACCGCTATCAGGAAAAAAAAGGCTGTTTATCGAAAGCTATGGCTGTCAGATGAATTTCTCAGACAGTGAGATCGTGGCCTCCGTGATGCGCGATGCTGGCTTTGTCACTACTTCGGACGCCAATAATGCGGATCTGATTTTTTTGAATACCTGCTCCATCCGTGATAATGCCGAACAAAAAGTAAGAAACCGTCTTAAACAACTCAATTTCATCAAAAAGAACAGGCCCGGAACGCTGATTGGCGTATTGGGCTGTATGGCGGAACGGCTTAAAACAAAGTTTCTGGAAGAGGAAAAAATGGTGGATATCGTGACGGGCCCTGACGCTTATCGCGACCTGCCGCGATTGGTGGAAGAAGCAGAAACAGGTCAAAAGGGCGTAAATGTGTTCCTTTCCCGTGAAGAAACTTACGCTGACATTTCGCCGATTCGCCTCAACTCCAACGGAGTATCCGCATTTATCTCGATCATGCGAGGCTGTGACAATATGTGCAGTTTCTGCGTGGTACCGTTCACGCGTGGCCGCGAACGCAGCCGTGACGCTTATTCTATAGTTAAGGAAGCCGAAGACCTGTTTCGTGACGGTTACCGCGAAGTAACGCTTCTTGGCCAGAATGTCGACAGCTACAAATGGAAGTCGGAAGGAAATGTGGTAGGTGAAACTTCCGGCCAAATGCTGGTGAACTTTGCCAATCTACTCGAAATGGTTGCCCAAATTAGTCCTGAACTCCGTGTGCGGTTCAGTACTTCGCACCCGAAAGACATTACCGACGAGGTGTTGTATACCATCAAAAAGTATGACAACATCTGCAACCACATACACCTTCCTGCACAAAGCGGCAACACCCGCGTGCTGGAAATCATGAACCGGACCTACACCCGCGAATGGTACATCGATCGCATTGATGCGATCCGCCGGATATTGGGCGATGACTGCGGTGTTTCGCATGATATGATTGCCGGATTCTGCACTGAAACCGAAGAAGAGCACCGGGATTCGATATCGCTGATGGAATATGCCAGATTTGATTTCGGTTATATGTTTACGTACTCTGAAAGGCCGGGAACATTGGCCGCAAAGAAGTTTTCGGACGACATTCCGGAAGACATCAAAAAGAGAAGGCTTGCCGAGATTATCGAAGTGCAGCGACGCCTTTCGCTCGAACGCAATCAACGACTGTTGGGTACCGTTCAGAGAGTGCTGATCGAAGGGCCTTCCAAAAAATCGGATGAGGACCTGAGCGGACGGAGCGACCAGAATAAAATGGTGGTGTTCCCACGCGAAAATTATGAAAAAGGGCAATATGTAAACGTGCTTATTACTGATTGCAACGCCGCTACCCTGCTGGGACGCGTGCTGCAACCCGAGCTAGTTTTGGGTTAATGCATTGTCCATTATTTTAAACCCGTTTTGACAATCAACTAAAGGCTTTCGGTCAGCCGGAAGCCCTCAGCTATTTTATGGATTCATCGGAAATACAAGCAATAAAAAACCGCTTCGGGATCATCGGCAGCTCGTCGGGGCTGAACCACGCGATCAATGTGGCCGTACAGGTCGCGGCGACCGACCTGACGGTATTGATCACCGGTGAAAGCGGTAGCGGAAAAGAATCATTTTCAAAGATTATACACAGCCTGAGTTCACGGAAACACGGTCCGTTTATCGCTATTAACTGCGGTGCGATACCTGAGGGCACCATTGATTCCGAGCTCTTCGGGCATGAAAAAGGGGCATTTACCGGCGCGTTGGATGCACGCAAAGGATACTTTGAGACGACAAACAGCGGGACGATTTTCCTGGATGAAGTGGGTGAAATGCCGCTTGGTACACAAGCCAGATTGCTTCGCGTCTTGGAAAACGGGGAATATATTCGAGTAGGATCGTCCAAAGTTTTAAAGACAAATGTCCGCGTTGTAGCGGCCACTAATGTCAACTTGCTCGACGCGGTGAATCATGGCAAATTCAGGGAAGATTTATATTACCGCCTGAATACCGTCCCTATTTACGTACCGCCTTTGCGCGACCGCGGGGAGGATATTTTACTTCTTTTCAGGAAGTTTACTAATGACTTCTCCGAGCGGTACCGCACCAAGCCGGTAAGGCTCGATGGCGAAGCACGTGATCTTTTGGTGCAATATGCATTTCCGGGAAACATCCGCCAGCTCAAAAATATCGCCGAGCAGATCACTATTCTGGAAACGGATAAAGAGCTCCCGATTAGCATCGGAACGCTGAACCATTACCTGAATCCAGTGCAGCCCGCGGGTCGGAAGGCATTAGTCCCATTACGCACCGGTGGCGACGATGCCACCTCATTTTCGGAGCGCGAGCTGCTATATAAAATTCTTTTCGACATGCGGCGGGATATGACGGAATTGAAAAAGCTCGTGAGGAATGTACTGGAAAATGAAAAATATGGTGGCGATATCCTCAAAGATCACCAGGAGCTATTCAGTTCGTTGAATAATTCCGAGCCGACCATTACCACTCCTACCATCGAACCAGCACGCCTGCTCACGCCGCCTCCCTCACGGACCGTCGACCTCGATCGATATTCTGACGAGCGCGACGAAATCGAGGACGTGACGCACGTAACCGCCGAGGAGGAATCACTTTCATTGGAAGACAAGGAGAAAGAAATGATCATTAAAGCGCTTCGTAAGAATAATAACAAACGAAAATATGCCGCGAATGCATTAGGCATTTCTGAGCGTACGTTATACAGGAAAATCAAACAATACGACATTGAAGAATAATTGTAATGTGCTTGCCAGATTTGGCCGGAGGTCGAGTCGGAAAGTGTGGGCGTTGGTCTTCCTGATTTGTCCGGTCTTCCTGTCGGGCTGCGGGGTATATTCATTTACAGGGACCAATCTCTCGCCTGACATTAAGACATTCAGCGTGCTGAACTTCACCATGGGCACTGCGGGCGGTCCAAGCGACTTGCCGCAGCGCGTTACGGAGGATTTGAAAGAATATTTCCAGCGAAATACCAGCCTCGTGAGCCAGCCGGGCGGTGGCGACCTTGTTTTAGAAGGGTCCATTACCGGCTATGACGTAACCCCGGCGGCGCCGACTGCAAATGACCAGGCAGGTCTGAACCGCTTGAATGTGACGGTACAAGTGCGTTACACCAATGCAAAAGACGAGACGAAAAACTTCGACCAGTCGTTTACATATTATGCGGATTTCCCTCAGGATCAAACACTTAACCAAAACGAAGCGCGACTCCTTCCAACCATTCGCGAAAACCTTGTGCAGCAGATCTTTAATAAATCCGCAGCCGACTGGTAGGAACCGCCCTGCCTGATCTTTCAATTTCAACATCTCGACTTTCTCATTAACACCCGGAACATGGCGCTCATCGATAAGGAAACATTTGATCAGTTGGTGAAAAACCCTGGCCTGATCACCGCCGATGTGATCCCGCAACTGGAAGCCACGATCAAGGCATTTCCTTATTGCCAGATCCCCTATTCGATGCTAGCCAAGGCATCGAGCCTAGCCGGAACCGAAAAGCTGGAACAAACCCGTCCGCGGGCAGCCGCTTACGCCCTCAGCCGTGTCGCATTGCAACAACTGGTCGAAAGCGATAATGAACGCTATGACGCTACTGTGGATGTGGACGACATTCTCGAACCACAGGCACCTGAGCCGCTCAATAGCGACGACATCCTTATAAGTACCGTAGAACAGCAGGCTTCCGCCGAATTGCAACGGAGTGAAGAGCAGCGCAGGCAGCAGCAGATCATCCAGGGTTTCATGAAAAAGAACCCGCGTATTGCCCGGCAGGATAATAATCTGGAGCCGGTTATGCTGGACGTGAGCGGCAGGATTGGGGCTGGTGGAGACGGCGGCGTTGAGACCGAAGCATTTGCCAATATCCTCATCCGGCAGGGAAAAATTGAAAAGGCAATAGACGTCTATCAAAAATTGATTTTGAAAAAACCAGAAAAAAGAAATTACTTTGCAAAAAAATTAAGCGAATTGTACGCACGATCATCATAATTAGGAGAGTTCAATAGTCAGTAAGTTAATTCACTCATTCACACATTCACTCATTCACTCATTCAAAATTCGTCTAAAACATGTATTTGGGTTTAATTATTCTGGTTGCCATTGTTGCAGTATTGTTGATTTTGGTCGTTTTGGTCCAAAATTCAAAAGGAGGAGGGCTTTCAAGCGAGTTTAGTGGCGCAGGAACTACCCAAATGTTTGGTGTTAAAAAGACGACTGATTTGTTGGAACAAATTACCTGGGGCCTTGCAAGCGCGGTGATCCTTATTTCACTGGCATCTTACATTATGGTGGGCGGAAGCAACGCTGGTACCGGTATCAAAAGTATTAACGTGGAAAGAGCACAGAATGCAGTAGTTCCAGGTGGCAAGATCGCCCCTGCACCCGCACAACAGGAAGGCGCTGCACCTGCCGGCCAAACCGCACCGGCTGGCACAACCACACCAGCTGCTGCACCTGCCGACACAACGAAATAACAAAGAGGCTTTAGCCCGAAAAACAAAAACCTGTGACCAACATCGCAGGTTTTTTTATGCGCCAATAAAAATCATCTCACGCGACGTTTTCACGCGACGTTTCACGCGACATTAATCTCCCGTAACATCAGCCGCTCCGCAACCGGAAGCAGCGTTTCCTGCAATGGATAATCATATTTTGACTCTACTACATAAGTAGCAGGATTTGGCATTGTACGGTTTCGCTTCGTTAAATCGACCTTGATTTGCGAGACTGTATTGCCGACGCCAATCCGGACGGTTTCCACATAATGTGTTTTCAGATAACGTTCTTTCAATGCATTGTACAATGCAAGCTGATATTGAAAAACACTGACCAGCGGTTGAAAAGTGTGCAGGAAGAGCAGGTAACCCTCCTGCAAATGCAGCGGAACAATACCCACCGGCGAAACCCGCACATTCTCTTCAACTTCCGAAAACCGCTCCGTTCCTTCCTCGATGGATTTTGAAAAACGGGGGATCGCAAAGTCAAGAATGTAGTTCAGGTCCGACATGAACGCGTCGTCCTGATGTATCTCTTCGTATTGTAATTGCCAGGTACTGACGTCGATACCGGTTAGATTTTTGGGTAAACCCGTTTTGATCCTGCTTTTGTTTTTTTGAATGCTGACACATGTGTCGAGATGCTGCTTCAATTCTGGCAGGTAGGGGTGCAATCGGTTGTGTGTGAACTGGTCCCTGATGTGCTGGAAGTAGCCCATGAGTACATATTTTTTGTATTCATAATCAAAAATTCCTTCGGTAAGCCAGTTCTGATCAAGTTCTGCCATTGGGTTTTCAATTTGGTGCCGATAAAATTTAGTGAATTCAATCGCTGAATGCAAGATTTCAGCATTCCTGACACACAAATGACATTATAGTACCATAACGACACGGCTGAATACAAATTTGTCACATTTGCCGGAAAAAATGTCAGAGCAGAGCGCCTGGCATAGATTGTGCTATCCGGATGGGAGTCTAATCATTACTGACAATTAAAATAAACGTTTAATATTTATGTCAACTTTAGCAGAAATACAAGTGAATGTACAACCGCTAGCTGACCGCGTTCTGATCGAACCTGCCCCAGCCGAAGAAAAAACAGCATTTGGTATCATTATCCCTGATACTGCAAAGGAAAAGCCACAGCGCGGAACTGTTCTCGCAGTTGGCCCCGGTAAAAAAGACGAGCCGCTTACAGTAAAAGTTGGAGATACCGTATTGTACGGTAAGTACTCAGGCACTGAATTGGCATACGAAGGAAAAGATGTCCTGATTATGCGTGAGTCGGATATTTACGCCGTTATCGGCTAATCCAAATACTCAGATTCAATAGTTTCTCTTAAGGTTTTTTCAAATTATTAATTGTTATGTCTAAGAAAATATTTTTTGACACAGAAGCACGCGACAAGATCAAAAAGGGCGTGGACACATTGGCTGACGCCGTTAAAGTTACATTGGGACCTCGCGGCCGTAACGTTGTAATCGACAAGAAGTTCGGTTCTCCAAGCATCACCAAAGATGGTGTTACTGTTGCCAAAGAGATCGACCTGAAAGATCCTATCGAAAACATGGGAGCTCAACTGGTGAAAGAAGTCGCTTCTAAAACTGCTGACTCAGCTGGTGATGGTACGACTACTGCTACTGTTCTTGCACAGGCGATCTATTCGATCGGTGTGAAAAACGTAGCTGCCGGCGCTAACCCGATGGATTTGAAACGTGGTATCGACAAAGCCGTTACGATCATCGTAAAGGACCTCGAAGCTCAGAAAAAAAATATCTCTACTTCCAAAGAGATCGCTCAGGTTGCTACAATTTCCGCTAACCATGACGAAGAGATCGGTCAGATGATCGCTGAGGCAATGGAGAAAGTAGGTAAAGAAGGTGTTATCACCGTTGAAGAAGCTCGCGGAACTGAAACAGAAGTTAAAACTGTGGAAGGTATGCAGTTCGACCGCGGTTACCTGTCTCCGTACTTTGTAACCAACACCGAGAAAATGGAAGCTGAACTGGAACGCCCGTTCATCCTGATCTCTGAGAAGAAAGTCTCTTCTATGAAAGAACTTCTTCCTGTATTGGAAGCAGTAGCTCAAACCGGCCGTCCGTTGCTTATTCTTGCAGAGGATGTTGACGGAGAAGCATTGGCTACATTGGTAGTGAATAAAATCCGCGGTGCATTGAAAGTAGCTGCTGTGAAAGCTCCTGGCTTCGGTGACCGTCGTAAAGCAATGCTGGAAGACATCGCAAAAGTTACTGGCGGAACAGTAATTAGCGAAGAACAAGGATACAAATTGGAAAACGCCACTTTGGACTACCTTGGAACGGCAGAAAAAGTGATTATCGACAAGGACAACACAACTATCGTTAACGGTAGCGGTGCTCCTGAGGAAATCGCAGGACGCGTAAACCAAATCAAATCGCAGATCGAAAACACAACTTCTGATTACGATCGCGAGAAACTTCAGGAACGTCTGGCTAAATTGTCAGGTGGTGTGGCTATCCTTTACATCGGAGCTGCAACTGAGGTTGAAATGAAAGAGAAAAAAGACCGCGTTGACGATGCATTGCACGCAACCCGCGCTGCCGTTGAAGAAGGTATCGTTGCAGGTGGTGGTGTAGCTTACATCCGTGCTACTGCCGCTCTGGAGGGCGTTGAAGGCTCTAACGAAGACGAAAAAACCGGCATCAATATCATCCGCGTTGCTTTGGAAGCTCCTTTGAGAACCATCGTTTCTAACTCCGGTCAGGAACCATCTGTGGTTGTTCAGAAAGTGAAAGAAGGAACAGGTGCTTACGGTTACAATGCGAAGGACAATGTTTACACAGACCTTTTGGAAGCTGGTATCATCGATCCTAAGAAAGTATCCCGTCTTGCTCTGGAAAACGCAGCCTCTATTGCAGGTCTGTTGCTTACAACAGAATGCGTGATCGCTGACGAGCCAGAAGAAGCTCCTGCTGGCGGTGGCCACAGCCACGGCGGCGGAATGGGTGGCATGATGTAATCAAGCCTCCGTATCTTCGGAAAATATAAAACCGGCTGTCAGGAAACTGGCAGCCGGTTTTTCATTGTAACATTAATCCATCCTGCATGACTAATCTGCGGTCGGCCATTTCGGCCAGTTCCTCGTTGTGCGTTACGATGACGAACGTCTGCCCGGTTTCGTCACGGAGTTTGAAGAATAGCTTATGAAGATCCAATGCATTATGTGAATCGAGGTTGCCGCTGGGCTCATCGGCCAGGACGATGGCGGGACGGTTCAGTAATGCACGTGCCACTGCTACGCGCTGCTGTTCGCCGCCGGAGAGTTGGGAAGGTAGATGGTCGGTCCGGCTGCCGAGGCCGAGCAGGTCGAGCAGCTCTTTGGCGCGGCCCTGGATCTCCTTTTCATTGACATTCCCATTGATATAACCTGGCATACAAACGTTCTCCAAAGCCGTGAACTCCGCCAGCAGATTATGGAACTGAAAGATGAACCCGATCTTCTCGTTTCGGAAGCGTGCAAGCTCTCTGTCCTTTTGGGTGAAGACATTAATACCGTCGATAATCACCTCTCCGTGCTCCGGCCTGTCCAGCGTTCCGAGGATGTGCAGGAAGGTACTTTTCCCCGCTCCCGACGGCCCGACGATGGCCACTACTTCGCCCTTTTTTACTTCGAGATCAATGCCTTTTAAAACCTGCAAAGAACCATAAGTACGCCTGATCCCACTCGCCCGAAGTAGCTCCATAATGAAAAGATAATTGCGCCTAAAACACGCCCGTTTTGATTAATTCCTTAATTTGCCGTGAAAATACCAATTTACTTTTATACTCATGAATATTCACGAATATCAAGGCAAAAGCGTTCTTAAAAAATACGGTGTGCGTATTCAGGAAGGCCTCGTAGCCGACACTCCGGATAAAGCTGTGGAGGTTGCACGTGAGCTCAGCCAGCAGACAGGCACCAAGTGGTATGTTGTAAAATCCCAGATTCACGCAGGTGGCCGCGGCAAAGGCCGTATCGTCGGCAGCGAGCAACGCGGTGTTGCATTGGCTAAGTCCGTTGAAGATGTCAGGACCATCTCCAACAATATCCTGGGCAAAGTATTGGTAACGCACCAGACTGGTGCAGAAGGCAAGAGAGTAAACAAAGTCCTGATTGCAGAAGACGTATACTATCCAGGCCCAAGCGAGCCGAAAGAATATTATCTCTCGATCCTCCTGGATCGTGCCAGAAACTGCAACGTGATCATGGCCAGCACCGAAGGTGGTATGGACATCGAAGAGGTTGCGGAACATACTCCTGAAAAAATCATGAAGGAATGGATCGATCCCAAAGTTGGATTGCAGCCATTCCAGGCACGTAAAGTGGCTTTCGCCCTCGGTTTGGAAGGCGATGCTTTCAAGGAAATGGTGAAATTTATCACTTCTCTTTACAAGGCCTATATAGAAAGCGATTCGTCGATGTTCGAAATCAACCCGGTTTTGAAAACATCCGACAACAAAATCCTCGCCGTAGATGCCAAAGTTGACCTGGACGACAATGCACTGTACCGTCATCCGGAACTGGCCGAAATGCGCGATACTAACGAAGAAGATCCATTGGAAGTAGAAGCAGGTGCTAATAACCTGAACTACGTAAAACTGGATGGAAACGTAGGTTGTATGGTAAACGGAGCCGGACTTGCCATGGCAACAATGGACTTGATCAAACTTTCGGGCGGTGAGCCTGCCAACTTCCTCGATGTTGGCGGTGGCGCGAACGCACGCACTGTAGAGGCGGGTTTCCGTATCATTCTCAAAGATCCGAACGTGAAAGCGATCCTGATCAACATCTTCGGTGGTATCGTTCGTTGCGACCGCGTTGCTGCGGGTGTGGTGGAAGCGTACAAAGCGATCGGCGAAATTCCGGTCCCGATCATCGTTCGTCTGCAAGGCACCAATGCGGAAGAAGGTGCACGCATTATCAACGAATCCGGTTTGAAAGTATCTTCTGCGATCGAATTCAAAGAAGCAGCTGCTAAGGTTTCAGAGGTTTTGGCTGAGTTGGGCGTTTAAGAAACAAAGCCTCAGGCTGATATAATGATACAACGTTATGTCACCCTGAGCGAAGTCGAAGGCTATTTGCATCACGCATTTCACTTTGGCTTCGCTCAGGGTGACATTTGTTTTTATCAATCCATATTTTGTGAATGGACTAAGATGAATTCGACACGCATGAGATTAAAGCGCTCAGCCCAGAATCAAGTACAATACCATCGTCGTGACAAAACTTGCAATACCCTGCAATCCTGTCAGAATCGTATGCGTGCGATAGGTATCCTTCGGTGAAATGCCGGTAAACTGCGACACGACCCAAAACCACGCATCGTTCGTATGCGATACGATCATCGCGCCGCTGCCGACTGCCATAACTACCAATGTTATTTGAACGGGCGTTACAAAACCGAGCGACGCCAGTAGTGGTGCCAGAATGCTGGTGGTTAGTACCATCGCCGACGTGGTAGACCCCTGAGCAGTTTTAAAAAAAACAGCAATCAGGAAAGCAATCGCAAGCAAATACGCTCCCGACATTTCATTGTGCAGCAGCCATTCACTGACCATATCCTTCAAAGAAGTTTCCTTTAAAATAGCGCCGAATGCACCGCCCGCCCCTACCAACACGAGCGTGGTGCCGCAATGTTCGATACCACTTTTAAAACAGTCCATCATGCGCTGGGAAGCATTTTCAGGAAAGAGAGAGTAACTGAAAAAGATGGCAAGCAGGAACGACACCAGTGGGCTACCGAGGAAATTCAGCCAGCGCGTCAACTCATCAGGGAAATGCAGGATTTTGGCAAATGAGGCCAGAGTAATAAGCAAAATAGGTAGTACAATGGGCATGAAAGCTTTCCAGGCTGGTGGTAACAGCTTTTCGATCATCACAGGCTCTTCCACAGCTGCATCCTCCACCAGCGTAACTTTGGCCGCAAACCTTCCTGCAAACCAGGTCGAGAGAAAAAGGCTGGGAATGGAAACAATCAATCCTATCAATATTACCAGACCAATTGAATCGGGAATACCCAGGTTACCTGCCGCAGACAATGGGCCGGGCGTGGGCGGAACAAGTGTATGCGTCGCGAAAAGGCCTCCGGAGAGTGACAATGCAATGGTAGCCAGTGGCTTGCCTGTTCTCTTGGCAACGATCTGGTTGAGTTTGTGTAAAATGATAAACCCGGAATCACAGAAAACTGGGATGCCCACGATACCGCCTATCACCGACATGGCAAATGCAGGGCGTCTTTCACCAAAAAGTTTCAGAATTACGTCCGCAACCTTAATTGCAGCACCCGACTTGTCCAAAATAGCACCTATGACGCAGCCCAGAATCACCATCAGGCCAATCTTGGACATCAATTCACCAAAACCTTTACCAATGGTCTCCGCCAGCTTATCAATGGGCAGTCCTGAGAAAACACCTACACCCAGCGCAGCAAGAAGTAGCCCGACCAGCGGATGCATTTTGAAAACAGTAGAACTGAGGACGATGAATGCAATGGCGGCCAGTACAATGACGAAAATCATAGGCGCAATTATAAAAGTTTGAGCACCGCTTCGTCACCCATTACTGCGTTAGTCGGACGTGGATGGCTCGTATTGAATACCGCCAGGTCTTTTTGTTCCAGCACTTTCGCGGGCTCTTCGTCGATTTGCCCTTCTTTGTTAGTCACTGCTTTCAGGTCCAGTTTCAGGTGCTTTGCCGTGAATGCGTACATTGCCTTGCGCTTTGACGGGCCGTAGTCATGCTTTTCGTTGGCTAAATGCACGGCTTCGAGGTTATCCTTCTTGCCATATAGTGCGTAAACTTTTTGCATGAACGGATATTCCACATCGGGCGTGTTCTTAGTCCAGTCGCCACCGTCGGAGATCATAATCATCGGGCGCGGGGCTGCCAATGCGGCTATTTCGACATTATTCGTCTGGTAGTCGCCTTTTTTGTGAATTGGCAAGCCGCTTTCGCAAACGCAGCCGCCGAAGAAATAGGCCGATACCATCACCACCGGTACTGAAACTTTCACGCGGTTATCCAATGCAGCCAACAGGAATGCCTGAGTTCCCCCACCCGATTCGCCGGTGCAGGCCACACGGTTGGGATCGACGCCGGGAATCGACAGCAAAAAGTCCAGGGCGCGGATGCTGTTGATCGTTTGCAGTTTTAGTGCTTTGGCCATTTTGTGCTCGCATTGCCTTGAATCGCCCTGCCCTACCATATCCCAGACGAACACGATCGCACCCATGCGAGCGAGCGTGGCGCAGCGCTTTTGCGTCTGCTCGCGGAAGCGCCCATGCGGGTTCTCGCCATGCCCGTGCGGCGCGAGGACCGCCGCGTACGACTTTTGTTTCTTCAACGGTTTATACAAATTCCCCGTCACGTAAATGCCCGGCATACTCTCAAATGCCACGTTTTCTATCGAGTAGCCATCCATCTCCTTTCTGGAATGGATGATTGGCGCTGAGGTCGGCTTTTCGGGCAATGTCTGCAAATCCATCCCGTCGCGGATCTGTTGTCGGATTTGCGCGGCCCGCGCTTCCCACTCCACTTTAGACGTTGGGATATGCTTTTCTAGGAATACTTTACCTTGCTCTTCGGTAAAGTAAGCGCCCTGGCAGAGCTCGGGTTGCTGGGCAAAAGCGGAGGACACAAGGCCGAGAATGGCGAAAAGGATGGTATAGGTGGTTTTCATTGGAGTAGCAGTTTCGTCAGAAAAGCGTGGGAGGCTGACGGGATACTGTTGGTGGAGGGTCTTTTGGCTATTGAAATGTGTTTTTCGACGGCCGACCGCCGGATACGGTATGATGGACGATACACGTACCGTCCATAGACAATGGACCGCAAACCAGATTAGCGTAATCCATGGTCTATGGTCCATCGTCCATGGTCAGCGATTAACCGTCATTCGGCCTCCCGCAACCCCACAGGAATCGCTACCCTCACGTAGGCCGGTAAAATTATCGCTTCGAGCTCCTGCACAAGCCCTTTGTATTCCCCGTCGATCTGAAAATGAGCGGCTTTTTGTACACATTCGATCTTTGCCCTTTCGACGGAGATCACCTTCATGATCTCGGGATTGAAATCGGTGCTGCCGGCCAGAATCTTGGCTGTTTCGATAAAATCCAGCTTTTTGGCGATGACGAGCTCAAAGAAGCCGTCACACATGTCGCCGATGGGATTGATGCTTACGCCCGTGCCGTATTTTTGGGCATTCGCGATGATCACGATTAGTGCTTCGGTTTCAAGCACTTCGTTTTCAGTCGTGATCTTTACGTCGAAGTTCTCGTGCTCGCTCAATGTTCGTAGCATTTCCCGCGCATATCCGAGCTTGCCGCGTGTGTCGCTATCTTCATAGTTTTTGACCAGCAATGCATTTAAACCAATGTCGGCCAAATGCAGGCTGATTTCCCCATTAATTGATACGGCGTCGATCGCCGACATCTCGCCTTCGAATGCAACTTCCAAAGCCTGATCAATGGAACCGGATAGCCCAAAATCAACCGAAAGACCGTTGGCCGAGCCCGCCGGGAGAATGCATAAGATACTTTCCGTACCGTGCAATGCCTGCGCTACCATCGAAATGGTACCGTCACCACCGGCAACCAGCACACGCTCAGGCCTGATATTTTCAACCATTTCCCGGATGGTCTGTTGATCGTCCTCGCCAGTGGTGGAGTAAATGCGCAGGTCGCAACCCTCCGCTTCCGATTTTTCAATCACTTTTTCAAAAATAACATCCTTGTTTACGTCCCCGGATATAGGATTTACTACCAGCAAAACTTTCAGTTGTGAAGACATATTCAATAAATTAGGGACTTGAAGTCGTCGAGGATAAAGATAGTTATGAAACGTTGTGACTTAAAACTGTACCGTGGCTACGCCAATAAAAGGGAACTTGTTGTATTCGGCCATGTGGTAAAAAAATACCCATCAGGGGACCGGAAATATACCAGACGTGGCTTTCGCTACGCCAAGACCATCATCGAGCTGTTTTCCATTAAAACCATTCCCTTTTTAAAGATTACCCTGCATTTGGGTGAAAAAACGTTCGAAACAACTGCGGAATCTGACGGTTATTTCCGGTTTCAGATACCTTTTACCGAAGAAATGCCGAGTGGCTGGCATACCTACCGGGTAACGATAGACGACGAGATCAACGGTAAAAAGTACCATGCGGAGAGTTCGGAGGAATTTTTCCTGCCTTATAAAACTTCGTACGGAGTAATTTCGGACATCGACGACACTTTTCTAATTTCGCATAGTCGTCGTTCATTCAGGAAGTTATTTGTTTTACTTTCTAAAAACGTGCAGGCGAGAAAGCCATTTGATGACGTGGTGAAGCACTACCAATTGCTTTCGTTCGCCAGCCGAACGCATCCGCAGAAGGAGAGTAACATTTTCTTTTATGTATCAAGCAGTGAATGGAATTTATATGATATGATCGTCCGGTTCGCCGAGTTAAACGGACTTCCAAAAGCAGTCCTGAAACTGAGAAAAATCAAATCGGGGCTTGACGATTTTGTGATGACAGGCGGCGGTTCACATGAACACAAGTTGCGAAAAATCCACAATATCATCACTTTCTATCCCGAATTGCAGTTTATCCTACTCGGTGACGATTCGCAAAAAGACCCGGAAATTTACGAGGAGATCTGCCGGATCTTCCCGCAAAGCATCCGCGCCGTGTACATGCGCCAGACGCGGAGGCGGGCCAAGCTTGAAACGACCGAACTGCTGAAAAAAATCCAGGACCTCGGCATCGACGCCTGCTATTTTGCGCACAGCAACAAAGCCATTATCCATTCGCTTGACACCGGCATTGTTTTCCAGACGCCGGCAGAGCCCGAGGTTAAGGAAATTGTGTCAAAAGCCATTTCCTGACTTACTTTTTTGAAAAGCGAATAACTACCTGCTATTTTGGCAAGTATTGGCTCTTTTGTAACTTGATCCGACTCTTTTTAGCATATCCATGAAAAAAATCCTGATCGTTGAGGACGACCGCAGGATCGCCCAGAATATCTTCCGCGGACTGGCCGCCGAAAATTTTGAGGCTGAAATCGCGTATGACGGCATTACCGGCAAGCAAATCGCCTTGGAGAAGAAATTTGACCTGGTGTTGCTCGACGTCAACCTGCCGGGAATGAAAGGCTATGACGTTTGCCAGCAGATCCGTATTTACAAACCCTCGCTGCCGATCATTATGCTCACCGCATTTGGTGAGATCGAGGACAGAGTGGAAGGGTTAAACAGCGGGGCCGACGATTACATTGTCAAACCATTTGATTTCAGAGAGTTGCTGGCCAGGATTAATGCAGCATTGCGGGTATCGGAGTTATTAAATCCCGAAACTACCGATAAGATTCTGCGAATTGCAGACCTCGAAATGAACCTCGGCACTAAACAGGTGAAGCGCGACGGAACTGTGATCGACCTCACAGCCAAGGAGTTTGCACTGCTGGAATATTTCCTGCTGCACCGCGGCCGCGTAGTATCGAAAATGGATCTCGCCGAACACGTCTGGCACCTCAATTTTGATCCGGGGACTAATGTAGTGGAGGTGTATATCAATTATTTACGCAAAAAAGTGGACAGGGACTTTCCTACCAAGCTGATCCATACCCGGCCGGGGATGGGCTACATTATGAAAGAAGAATAGCCTCCTATGAAGATTAAAGACCGCATCGCCCTTCAATTCACGCTCTTAGTAGCGGGGGTGCTGTTGGTGTTTTCCATTGCGATTTACAGCGTTTCTGAACATTACCGTCAGGAGGAATTTTATGACCGCCTGCGCAGCCGTGCCCGGACAACCTGCCGGTTGCTGGTAAAGGTGAAAGGTATTGATAAAGATCTGCTCAAAGCCATCGACCGAAATACCCTTTCGGAAATGCTCGATGAAAAGGTGCTCGTTTTCGATTCGCGCAATGAGCTGATCTATTCCAGCGTGGACGACAAGTTGCTGACTTACCACACATCTCTGCTCGATGAAGTGCGGCTAAATGAATACATGGAATTCCACCAGGGAGAGAACGAGGTGATCGGCCTGCTTTACCAGGAGAGCGACGATCCGCTGGTAGTACTGGCTTCGGCCTACGACACATTCGGACATAGCAAGCTGCAAAATTTGAGAAGCACCCTTGGCTGGGGACTGCTCGCCGGAATCACCTTGACGATCGGGCTGGGCATTTACTTTGCCGGTAATGCATTGAAGCCCATCAGCCACATCAATGCGCAGGTGTCGCTCATCACGGCTCAAAATTTATCCCAGAAGTTAGATGAAGGCAATCGGAAAGACGAGATTGCACAGCTAGCAATCAACTTTAACACAGTACTTTACAGACTTAATAAGGCATTTGAACAACAGAAGAGTTTTGTATCCCATGCCTCACACGAGCTGCGGACGCCGTTGGCTGCATTGAAATCTGAAATACAGCTTGGACAGCGTTTTAACAAGGATAATCCTGAAATTGAGGAGGTCTTTGCGAATTTGTTTTCTGATACGGAAAGGCTCATCAGCATCACTAATAACCTACTTTTTCTGGCCCGATCCTACGAGAATATGGGCAACATGAAAATGTCCCAGATCCATATCGAAGACCTTGCGTTCGCAGCCAAAGAAGAACTGCTCTCCTCTCATCCTGATTATAATGTGGTGATCGACTACGAAAGCATTCCCGAAAACGAGAACGAAACCGTGATCCAGGGCAACGAGGAACTGCTGAAACGGGTTTTCACCAACCTGCTCGATAATGCCTGCAAATATTCGTCCGATCATAGTGCGCAGATACTGATCTCGTCTGACGACAAATCTTGCACTGTCAAAGTGCGCGACAGGGGCATCGGGATCAGCGAAGACGACTTGCCTCATATCTTCAACCCATTTTTCAGGTCGTCTAACGCGACGGAGCTTCCCGGCTTTGGTATAGGGCTTTCCATTTGTCAACGCATCATCGAACTGCACCAGGGCACTATTTCTGTTGCAAGCGAGATCGGGAAAGGAAGTGAATTTATGGTCCATTTGGGCCACGTTTGAGGTTACACGGGCATTCTAATTTTTTTCTAAGGTTATTTTAAGGCTGGTGTAATACCGGTGTCGGAATATCGCAGCATTCTAACACGGAAATTATGCGAACCTACCTCACCGGGCTCTTTGTACTACTGGCAACCGCCTTACACGCACAGGACACACTGCGGCTCTCAATCCGGCAGGCCGACAGCCTGTTTTTACAAAACAACCTTGAAATCCTGGCCGAAAAATACCAGATAGACATCGCGAAGTCGATAGAAATTCAGGACAAGCTTTGGAATAACCCCACTTTTGGCGTCGAAATCAGCGCCTATAACCCTTCACGCGGAGCGCTGGATGTGGGCAAAAACGGTCAGAAAGCATTTACAATCCAGCAACTCATTACCCGCGCCGGCAAACGCAACAAGCAGGTCGCACTGGATGTAGAATCGACACGCAAAACCGAATATCAATTTTACAACCTGATCCGCACTTTAAAATTCGAGTTGCGCCAGATCTTCTTCGAGTCGTATTATCTGGAACAAACCATTGCATTGTACGATAACCAGATCGGAACGCTTACCACGACCGTCGGTGCTTTTGACAAGGAATACAACCGCAAAAATATTTCGCTGAAAGAGGTTGTGCGACTCAAAGCACTCCTTTTCGAGCTGACCAATGAGCGGGCCAACATTCTTTTTGAATTACAGGAAAACCAGCGCGACCTCCGCACATTATTAAGCACAGAACGTCCTGTAAAATCCATTGTCGACAGCACGGAAATCCAGCGCTACCACCTGGACCGATATAACATTGCTACATTGAAAGAAAAGGCATTGCAAAGCCGCGCCGATCTGAAAGTAGCACAATCGGAGACAAAACAGGCGGAATTGAACTACACATTACAAAAAGCATTGGCAAAACCCGACATTCAGGTGGGCGCAGTGTATGATCAGGCGAGTAATTATGTCAACAACTACTTCGGTTTAAATGCCTCCATCGATTTACCCTTCTTTAACCGGAACCAGGGTAATATCCGCGCGGCCAAAAGCAGTATCAGCTATTACAAAACAGCCGAGAATGCCAAGCAGAACAGCGTAACCAATGAGGTCGATGCTGCTGTGCAAAAAGTTAGCATTGCAGACAAGGCATTCAAAAGCGTCGAAGGTCAGTTCACGGATCAGTTCCAGCTTCTGAGCAACGGTATTTACGACAATTTTCAAAAAAGGAATATTACCCTCCTCGAATTCATTGACTTCATCGAGACCTACAACGAGAGCATCAAGGAATATAATCGCCTTCAAGCCGACCGCATTAAGGTATACGAAGAGCTGAACTACGCCGTAGGCGAGGAGCTATTCAACTAACCATTCAAACTGAACACAACTTATTCACGGCATTGCCATTAATGCATTTCCCAATGAAAAATACACTGTATGTTGTCGTGCTGGCCACCGTGAGCGTGTGGCTGACCTCCTGTGAACAAAAGAAGGTCGAAAACGACGAATCGAAGGCATTCATGCTTTCAGATACCATGATGAGCCGCATTCAACTCGACACCGTGCAGACGGAGCCGGTGCGCAATGAGCTTACATTGGTAGGGAAGGTTGTACCGGATGAGAACCAGGTTATCAAAGTATATCCGCTTGTGGGTGGTAATGTGGAGGAAGTGGATGTGGAACTGGGTGATAATGTCCGCAAAGGCCAGAAACTCGCTACGATCCGTTCCGGCGAGGTAGCCGATTTTGAGCGTCAGATGATTCAGGCGCAATCCGACTTGCTCATTGCACAGAAAAACCTCTCGTCTACGGAGGATTTGTTTGAAAGCAAGCTTGTTCCCGAGCGCGACGTGATCTCTGCGCGCCAGATTGTGGACAAAGCCCAGGCCGAGCTGAACCGGGTAAAGGAGGTTTTCTCCATTTATGGTTTAGGTAAATCCACCAACTATACCGTGAAATCGCCTATCAACGGTTTCATCATCGACAAAAACGTGAACCGTGGTATGCAGCTTCGTTCCGACAACTCCGAGAGCCTCTTCACCGTAGGCCAGATCGCCGACGTTTGGGTGATGGCGAATGTGAATGAAAGCGACATCCCGCGCATTAAACTGGGTATGCCCGCAGACGTGCGCACGATCAGTTTTTCGGATGAAGTATTCAAAGGAAAGGTTGATAAGATTTACAATGTCCTCGACCCTGAAACCAAGGCAATGAGAATCCGTATCCAGTTGCAGAATGTGGGTTTCAAACTTAAACCGGAAATGCACGCCACTGTTTCCCTCAACTTCGAGGAAGGCGAGCAAATGCAGGCGATCCCATCGCAAGCCGTCATTTTCGACCGTAGCAAAAATTGGGTAATGGTATACCACAGCCGCAGTAAAATCGAAACACGCCCCGTGGAAGTATACCGCTCCCTCGCCAACCGAACCTATATCCGCGAAGGCCTGAAACCAGGCGAGACGGTGATTTCCAAAAATCAGCTGCTCGTTTATGACGCGTTGAATGATTGAATTTTCAATGATTGAATGTGCCCCCGTGGAACGGGGAATGAGTGAATATCGCTTACGCTTGATTTGCCGCTCATTAATTTGACCCTGTACCAAAAACTCAATAACACCTCTTCATTCCGTCATTCAATCATTCAGTCATTCAAATTCCCTCATTCCCCGTTCCACGGCGGATCATTCACTCATTCAATCATTGACACATGAACAAATTCATTCGGGGCATCGTGGGCTTCTCGCTCAAGAACCGGTTCTTCATATTTTTTATGACAGGCCTGCTGATCGTGTCGGGCGTTGTCAGCTACCAAAACACGCCGCTGGAAGCGTTTCCGGACGTGACCAATACACAGATCATCATTGTAACGCAATGGAACGGACGCAGCGCCGAGGAGATCGAGCGCTTTGTAACTGTGCCGATAGAAGTTGCGATGAACTCCGTACAGCAAAAGACCAATGTACGGAGCACTACCATGTTCGGTTTGAGCATTGTCAAAATCATTTTCGATGACAAAGTCGAGGATTTTTTCGCACGGCAGCAGGTTAACAACCAGCTAAGGACTGTGTCATTGCCCGACGGCGTCGAACCCGACGTGCAGCCGCCATACGGTCCAACCGGGGAGATTTTCCGTTTCACCCTCCAGAGCAAAGACCGCGACAGTCGCGAGCTGCTCACATTGCACAAATGGGTGATCGACCGCCAACTGCGCAGTGTGCCGGGTGTGGCCGATGTGGTGGCATTTGGAGGCCGCGATAAGATTTACGAGGTGCAGGTGAACCCCACCAAGCTGGTGAAATACAATATTACGCCGCTGGAAGTGTACGAGGCTGTCACGAAGAGTAATGTCAATGTCGGCGGTGATGTGATTGAGAAGAACGGGCAGGCGTATGTGGTGCGCGGGATCGGACTTTTGAATTCGATTCCAGACATTCAGAATATTATTGTTGAATATGTAAAAGACTACCCCGTACTGGTCAAAGATGTGGCTGATGTGCGGGAATCGGATATGCCGCGTGTGGGGCAGGTGGGGCTGGATGGCAATGACGACGTCGTGGAGGGGATCGTGGTACAGCGCAAAGGCGAGAACCCAAGCGAGGTGCTGGCGCGTGTGAAGGACAAGATCGAAGAGCTGAATACCAAGATCCTCCCGCCCGACGTGAAGATGGTCACATTCTATGATCGCGATAACCTGATCGAATTTTGCGCCCATACCGTCAAACATAACCTCATTGAGGGGATCGTACTCGTTACCGTAATCGTGTTCGTTTTCATGGCCGACTGGCGTACGACGGTCATCGTTTCAATCATCATCCCGCTCGCATTGCTGTTCGCATTTATGTGTTTAAAACTGATGGGCATGTCGGCCAACCTGCTTTCCATGGGCGCGATCGACTTCGGTATCATCATCGACGGGGCCGTAGTAATGGTCGAAGGCATATTCGTCGCGCTCGACCACCTCGCCCACCGGAACGGCATGGACCGGTTCAACAAACTTTCCAAAATGGGGTTGATCAAACGGACGGGCGGCGAGCTCGGTAAGGCTATCTTCTTTTCTAAACTGATTATTATTACCGCACTGATCCCCATTTTCAGTTTCCAGAAAGTGGAAGGCAAAATGTTTACGCCGCTGGCTTACACCCTCGGTTTTGCATTGCTGGGCGCATTGCTCTATACGCTCACATTGGTACCGGTGCTCTGTTCTATTTTACTCAAGAAAAATGTACGTGAAAAGAGCAACCCAATCGTCCGCTTTTTCGATAATATGGTTACCAAAGGCTTTGAATGGTGCTACGGCCACAAAAAACTGAGTGTGATCTTAGCGACAGCCTTCTTGGGCGTCAGCCTTTTCTCCGCAAAATTCCTTGGCACCGAGTTTTTGCCTACGCTCAACGAAGGCGCATTGTGGGTAGAGGCCAAAATGCCGATGAGCAGCTCTTTGGCCGAAACAACGAAAATGGTAACGACCCTGCGCGCGAAGCTGAACGAGTTCCCCGAAGTGAATGGAGTGCTTTCCCAAACCGGCCGTTCCAATGATGGTACTGACCCGTCGGGTTTCTATTACGTGCAAATGCAGGTAAACCTGAAACCGAAATCGGAATGGAAGCGCAAGATCAGCCAGGATGATCTGATCGAGGAAATGGATACGAAGCTCAAACAATTCCAAGGCATTAACTACAACTATTCACAACCCATTATCGACAACGTGGCGGAAGCCGTGGCAGGCATGAATGCGAGTAATGCGGTGAAAATTTACGGTGACGATCTGGAAACGTTAAACAATAAGGCCAACCAGGTGCTGGAAGCGATTAAGGACGTGCCGGGCATTAAAGACGTGGGTATCCTCCGCAATATCGGCCAGCCGGAGATCAGCGTGATCCTCCACGACCATAAAATGGCGCAATACGGCGTGAGTACCGCCGATGCCCAGGCGGTAATCGAAATGGCAATTGGCGGAAAGACTGCCTCTATTCTTTACGAGGGCGAGCGAAAATTCGATATAAGATTACGCTACGAGCAGCAATACCGCCGCACGGTAGATGATATTCAACAACTGATGGTGCCTACGCTGACCGGCGGTAAGATCCCTTTAAAAGAAATATCTTCGATCCGCACCGTCACCGGTCCTGCATTTGTGTACCGCGATAACAATAAGCGATTCATCGGCGTGAAATTCTCCGTCCGCGAGCGCGACTTGGGCAGTACCATCGCCGACGCACAGTCGAAGGTGAAACCATTGCTTTCTTCATTGCCAAAAGGCTATTCGGTAAGCTGGTCGGGAGAGTTTGAGAACCAGGTGCGGGCAACAGCGCGGTTGGGACAAGTGGTGCCAATCAGTTTGATCGGTATTTTCATCCTGCTCTTTATCATGTTCAGCAATGCCAAAGACGCCGGTCTGGTGCTGATCAATGTTCCTTTTGCATTGATTGGCGGTATCCTCGCGCTGCATGTTACGCACATGAACTTCGGTATCTCGGCGGGTGTAGGGTTTATAGCACTTTTCGGGCTTTGCGTCCAAAATGGGGTGATATTGATTTCAGTATTCAATAAGAACCTGGCTGCGAGAATGACACTGGACGAGGCAATAAGGGAAGGTGTGAAATCGAGAATTCGACCGGTGATCATGACGGCCCTGATGGCGGCTATCGGCTTGCTTCCGGCGGCAGTGTCGACGGGTATCGGCTCTGAAACCCAAAAACCGCTGGCAATCGTCGTAATCGGTGGACTGATTACGGCTACGGTGCTGACTTTATTGATTTTCCCGATCATTTACGGTTTCTTTAACCGGAAGATCAGGGCTTCCAAGTATGCCGGACCGAGGAGTTAGTGAAGCAGTTGCAAGGAAGTAGGGCCAGGCTTTGCTGTCGCCCTGAGCGCAGTCGAAGGGCATTTGCGCTTGTCACCCTTCGACTGCGCTCAGGGTGACAAGCGCGCCCAGCGTGACAAGTGCGCTCAGGGTGACAAGTCAATTATGCTTCAAGACAAGGGGCCACTATATTTTACCGCTGTTGTGGCCTAGCGGGGAGAAGTCGTAACCGATATGAAAAACATAGCGCAGCGAAATGCCAAAATTCCAGCCTGTGCCGTCACCTTCGATCTGCGCCCGCTGCGTTTCCACGCCATTCACTTTGTACACCAAATCGGTCGTGATCGATTTGCCCATTCCCCATTGTTTTCTGGCAAAAAGCGATAGGTCGATAGATTTCGCAACCTTGATCACATACTCCGCAGAAGCTTCCACCAGTCCTGTCATCGACTTGCTGATATGGGTATCACTCGACATGTAGAGCGTATCGACACCCGATCTCCGCCCTCTTTCCCGATAGCCCGAAAATTCCATGAAATCTCGGGCCCTTCCTGAGTTCGGGATCAGTCCGGCACCGGCGCCAATCCAGAATGCAGATTTTCGAATGGAAGGTTTTCTAAAAAGCAGCCGCATCTTGCCACGCAGGACCAGGTTGTTTTTATCGTTTTCCATCTGATAACTAAGCGGATTATCACCATAGATCAGTAAAACGTTGTGAATGGCTGAACGGTCGTAAGCGAGCTCGATATTCCATTGCTCTTTAAAAATCCAACCCGCCGAAACGCCCCAAGCCGACACCGTGGGTGACTGCGTGCCGATCAGGCCGTCGAAGTCAGCACTGATCGTGTTTTTGTCGTTTCTGACAAACCCGTCTACTCCAACATACCAGCGGTCGCGGACTTTTACATCTCCGAATTGTTTAAGTAATGATTCGGTATTGTAAGGCTTCGAGCCGATTGGTTTGGTATAAATCTTCCGGTAATAATCGGCGTCCTGGGCCCGGACGTGAAGAAAGAGGCATAGAAAGAGGAAAGTAAAAATGGGTTTCATGGGAGAGCGCCGGTTTTTTTCTTCCCTTACGCGCGTCACTCTCCGATCGTTGCATGGAAAAAGCCGCCATGGCCTCCACCGTCCGCGATTATTTACTGATTTGGAAACTAATGGTAAACGTAGTCCCTACCCCGACTTGCGACTCCACATCTATTCGCCCGTGGTGGGCATGAATAATGCTCATGGTAGTGGACAAACCGATACCCATCCCATTATTTTTCCCGGTGAAATAGGGCTCGAATATCTTGTCCATATGCTCCTCGCTAATACCGGCACCGTTATCGGAAAACAGGACCTGTATCAGGTCGCCATGCCCTCTTGTGCTGATTCTAAGTATTCCCTTGTCCTCTTCCATTGCCTCGATGGCATTGGTAATAAGATTCAGGAAAGCCATTTGCAACGAAACACGGTCCAGTGGTATCACCAGTTCGTCCTCAGCGAACTCATTGACGATCTGTATTCTTTTGAGCTGCACCCGGTCCAAAGCTGCGCTGATCGCCTGACTGAGTACCGAATGTACCGAGCTTTCGATCAGTTCAAGGTCTTCCGATGTAGAAGGTTGGAGCAACTGGGTGATGAGGTCGTTGATACGTGTGCAGTTACGCTTGATGATTTGTGTGTAAAACTTCTGGTCTTCATCGGTAAGCTCCATTTCGAGCTGCTCCGCCGAAAGGTTCACATTCGTAAGCGGGTTGCGAACCTCGTGCGCCAGCATGCGTACAAGCCGGCCGGTAACCGCCATCTTTTCAGAGAATAACCTTTCTTTTTCTGATTGCTTGCGGGCCGTCATGTCATGAAGCCGCCCCTGGATATACGGATGGTCGTCGTCAACCTCTACCGAAGCGGAAAACAGGCAGTACTTCCTTTCGCCGTCCTTTGGCAGCAGTCGTACTTCATGGTCGTGGATCGGTTGATATGTAATATCTTGCCACAAAGCGGTAAAATGAGGATCTTCCACCAGCTCCGTTATTTTTTTTTCTTTCAATTGCTCACCCGAATAACCCGTCATGCCGCTAGCCGAGTCATTAAAATCAATGATATTGCCTTCCGGATCGCAAATGAATAGAAAATCACTGGATTCTTCGAAAACCCGACGGTAGCGTCGTTCGCTGTGGCGCAAGGCTTTCAAAACGGAAGTCCGTTCCAATGCGTAACGGATACTTCTTTCGAGCTTTTCGGCGTCAAGTTCACTTTTAATCAGGTAATCGGCCGCTCCCAGCCGTAAGGCCTCAACTGCGATCTTGGTATCGCCCTTACCTGTTAGCAGGATGATCGGCTCTTCGCAATCGAATCTGCATGCAAGTTCAATCAGGTCAATACCAGTACTTTCTCCGAGGAGGTAGTCGAACAGGTACAGGTCAAACTTGTTATCCTTAATCTGTGTCTCCGCTTCCTTAAAAGTAGCGCACCATGTAATGTCGAACTTCCAGTTGACAAGATCCTGGAAATACTCCCGGGTCAGGAAGTAATCGTCCTCATCGTCATCCACCAACAATACCCGGATCAGTTTATTATTCATTCCGCACTAGCTGTTCCGGTGGTCAGATATCGAATTGTTTCATTTTGTTGTAGAGTGTCTTCCGGTCAATATTCAGCAAACGCGCAGCTTTGCTTTTGTTGAAATTAACATCACGGAGCACCTGCATGATCATATCGTATTCCGCCTCGTTGGCGACGGTTTTCAGGCTGGGCTTGGATTCTTCTCCGTCGGTAAAGTCGGTCGCCGAAGATGAAACCGAAGCGCTCGCGGAAGCGGGTTCGTCGTCAAGGTCCTTTAACCGCTTATAGTTAACGATCTCGAACGGCAAAGCCTTTTCCTCGATCAGCTCACCGTCGGAAAGCAGCGTCGCACGCTTGATCACGTTTTTCAGCTCGCGCAAGTTACCCGGCCACGAGTAGCTCAGAAAATCGCTTTTAACGTCCTCTGAAAACCCTTTCACATTCTTGCCCAATTCCACATTGGTTGTATCCAGAAAAGCACCTGCAAAAAGCATCAGATCATCCCTGCGATTGCGTAATGCCGGCACTTCGATCGTAAATTCGTTGAAGCGATAGTAAAGATCTTCCCGGAACTTGCCGTTTTTCGCCGACTCCAGCAAACGCTCATTACTCGCGACAATGATGCGCACATCCAGATCGATCTCTTTGGATCCGCCAATCCGGCGCATTTTACGTTCCTGCACCACACGCAACAAGGCTACCTGGATTTCATACGAAAGGTTGGAAACCTCATCCAGGAAAAGCGTTCCGCCATTGGCCAGTTCGAAATGTCCTATTTTTGTCTGTAACGCACCGGTAAAGGATCCTTTTTCGTGCCCAAACAACTCGCTGCCAGCCAATTCTTTCGAAATGGCACCACAGTCCATCGCAACAAAAGGCATATCCTTCCGTTTCGAACGGTTGTGAATTTCCTGGGCGATTGCCTCTTTGCCCGAGCCGCTTTCGCCGTAAATGATGACGCTGAAATTGGTCGGGGCTACCAGATCAACCTGCTTGAAGAGGTTATCCGAAACGTCGCTATTACCCATCACATAGCCCGCCTTGGTGCGTAACAGGCTTTTACGGGTCGATTTCACCGGTTCAGCACTACCATCGGAAGAAGTCGGAGCAATATATTGCTGATCGTCGTTTTGCGCTGCCTCGGCATCCGCAATCGCCTTTTTGACGGTGACCAGAATTTCGTCGGGGAAAAGTGGCTTGGTAATGTAGTCGTAAGCGCCCAACTTCATGACATTGACTGCTACTTTAATATCAGAATAACCCGTGATAATCAGTACCGGAACATTCGGTCTTTTGGATTTGATGGCTGTCAACAGTTCAGTGCCTGTAATATCACCCAGTCTGAAATCGGTCATGACCAAATCCGGCGAAATGGATTCGATCAATGCAAGACCATCCTTGCCATTCTGGGCTGTTTCTACTATAAAATCATTCTTTGATAAAAAACGCTTCAAAAGGAAGCAAATATCCGCTTCATCATCTACAACAACTATTTTTTTCATGCCGGGTAAAAGGGCTTTAACTTGGTTCATTTTAAATAGTAACTCTTAACCTCGCGGTGGGTATATTTAGTTGCTCGCGGTATTTGGCTACCGTTCTCCTTGCAACGGAATAGCCTTTTTCTGCAAGCATATCTGTGATCTGTTGGTCGTTATACGGGTGGCGTTTGTCTTCGTCTACCACTATCTCACGGATCGCCTCCTGGATTTCCCGGTTCGACACCTCGGTTCCGTCCTCATTCGTCACTCCTTCGGTGAACAGATCTTTTAGCAGCACGATACCGAATGGTGTCTGCACGTATTTGTTGGTCGTTACTCTAGATACGGTAGAAATATCCATATCGATTATCTCGGCAACGTCTTTCAGGATCATCGGACGAAGCTTTTTGATATCGCCCGTCTGGAAATAGTCATATTGCAGCCTTACGATTGCTTTCAGCGTATTGAGCATCGTATTCTCGCGTTGCTTAATCGCGTCAATAAACCATTTGGCCGAGTTCATCTTGTTTTTGAGAAACTGGTTGGTGGCCTTATCCCGCTTCTCCTCTGCCATTTGGGTAAATACCTTGTTTAGCTTCAATGCAGGGCTGTTACCCCAGGTAAGCTGCACTTCAATCTCCCCATCCTCGGTGTACCAGAGCATAAAGTCTGGCTTGATGCTTTCATTTACGATAGAGTCGTTACGCAGCCCCGATGCCGGTTTGGGATTAAGCGTTGTAATGAGTTGTATCGCCTTTTTCAGCGATTCTTCATCCAGCCCCGTGATCCGCATAATCTTATCATAATTACGCGAACCCAACTCATCAAATGCATCAGAAACGATCTTGTACGACCATTTCCAGACATCGTTCTGATTTTCCAAACGGTTGAGCTGGATGAGAAGACACTCCCTCAAACCACTGGCCGCGATGCCCGGCGGGTCCAACTGCTGGATGACTTTCAGCATTGTATTCACTTCCTCGGTGTCGATAAACATGCTGTTCGCAAATGAAATATCGTCCGCAATCACATCGCTTTCCCGCCGTAAAAACCCGTCCTCATCAAGCGAGTCGAGGATGAAGTCCGCGATTAACTGCTGACGTTCATCCAGTTGCAGAAAGTGTACCTGCTGTTTAAGATCATCCCTGAATGAGATGGTCTCCACCATCGGCCTTGTATATAATTCGTTATCTGCCGACTGATTGTTTGCATACGTTTTATAGTCTGGAATGTCGTCGTCCCTGAACTCATCCCAATCATAATAATCTTGTACTGAACTGTCTTCTCCGCCCGATGAAAGATCTGCGTCGTCAAACTCTTCCGGCGCATCTTCTGATGTACTCTCTTCTTTCCCCTCTTCCAACACAGGGTTTTCTTCCAATTCTTCCTTAATCCTTTGTTCAAGCTCCATTGTGGTCAGGTGCAGTAAATTCAGCATCTGAATTTGCAAGGGAGAGTATTTTAATGTCTGTCTCTGCGTCTGCGTCTGTCTTTGCATATAGCAACTAAGGGTAAAATTTAAATATTCTTGGTGCTTTAAATTTACGATTCTTTATCCAATCTTAACTCAACGAATAGGCGCATAACCGAAGATTGCGTAGTTATTTCCACATACTGAGTATTATAATTCGGAATGTAGCGCGAATCCCCATTTCAAAACGCCTTCTTTACCGCCATAGACAGCATTCGCAACCTTACAAACAACTCATTTAGGTACCCATACAAGTTTTACCGTTGCCCCTCCGACCCAGTTTGCACCCCGCCCCATCTGATTGAAAATCAAACGATACCGCTATTTTTTTTGAACGTCCAGCTCCGAATTTTCAGATGCAGGGACTACCTCTCTGCGGCTCGCATTACACCGCTTGCTATGGTGAGTATAGACTATACGAAATGCAAAACCCTTGCCGACCCATAAACGACAAAACCCTCCGAATGGGGAGGGTTTTGATAGTCAGTTCATATGCGCCGGTCAGGCAGGCTGTAATGGCTCGTCGTCGGTCGCCTTTTTAACCCAGTACAACCCTTTCAGTAACAGCTCCCTGCCTTCTTCTACGCCATACTTCATAATAACCTTCTCGATAAGCAGTGGGGCAACTACATTAAGCGGCACCGGCAGTCGCCTTAGCGCCGTGCGGGCTAATATGGCACCCAGGCCAATTTCGGCCCCGCGGCCCGCAACACCGCCAGGACCCGCTGCCATGAGGTCTTTGAAGTAATCGACCGTATCTGAAACGGATATTTTTGCTTTCTCCGGCTTGGTTTGATCATTCGTCGATTCCATCCATTCTGAATTAAAGGTTTCCTACCTGTGCCCGTGCGGAATCAACATATTCTTCGGCCTTGCCGGTAGCCTCATCGGCGTATGACTTTCCGTCCTTTTTAAGATCGGCTACCACGTCGGTCGCTTTGGCTTTACTTTTCTCCAAGGCAGCGATCAGATCACCCGCTAGGCTGTTCGTTTTCTTTCTAAGCTTCTTGATAGTCTTCTTACTGTCTTCGGGTGCAACGAGCAGTCCGATTACAACGCCGGCTACCGCCGCCCCTACTATCCCAAGGATGATTTTATTTGCTGACATAACTTACTCGATTTATGTGGATCATTTGGTTCTTTCTGGAATTGACGAAAATCCTGTACCAAACGCACAGTTCAATCCTTCTTTCACACACTAAACTAGCAATGAATACATTATAGAGAAAGCATAAGTGTCAGAAATATTCTACTGCGGACCCCGATTGTAAAATTAACGCCCTATTCGGTGTAAAAATGTTACATACCGGATAAGCAGAAAATCGGCCTTCATCTTCCCATATGGCAGGATTATTGCCTAATCCTCACAAAGGTTATTCATATATCCAAAACGCTACCTGATAGCGCCGGGATAATACCTCCACTACCGATGGCTGAAATTATTACTTCTCACACAGCGCTATGAAAATTGTTATTATTGAAGATGAAAGGGATTTGGGAGTGCTGATGCGCAATTTTCTAGTAAGGCAACTGAATATTAAAACACCCGAGGGTTCGATCAGGGTAGTTGCTTCTTTGACAGAGGGTTTGGAGTGCGTACGGGATATGTGTCCCGATTGGATATTCATTGACAATAACTTACCGGATGGAAAAGGCGTTGAAGCCATTATGAATATACGCGAAGTTCATCCCAGCAAACGCGCAAAGGTAGTTATGATGAGTGCCATGACTAACCTGAGAGATGAAGCATTCCGAAATGGTGCAGATTTCTTTCTTGACAAGCCGATCAGTTTTGTAGAAGTCAAGAATATCTTCACAAAGCTCAATGGTGAAGCATGAATCGAAGTCTTCGGCATTTGAGTAAAATAGTGGAAAAACTTACATCAATTGGGGATTACTCCCGATCGGTAGTGGAAAACTTTACTCAAATCGCAGAATGTTGTGGGTTAAGTGCCAGTTAACTTCTAAAATAGTATAGGGCATTTCGTACCTGACCGTCCCCGCACACCGGGCATCCTGACTTTTTGGCTGTGATACCGAACGTGCTTTTTCTTGCTGCCATCAGTCTTCTTCTTTTCGTAGGCAATCAATTTAAAATCATATTCAGGAATGAAATAATCTTCCTGATATTCCGCTACCGGCAACGGCATGTAATGCCTGCCCGGAAAGCTCAACACGTCATAGTCGTAGTCGTAGAGGTAAATTGTCACAAAGCCGTCGCGACTGTATTTGATCCCGATGTCGGAAAAAGGGCTGTTTTCATCAGATGACGCAACAAGCCGCATCATTTCCTTTTGCTTGCCCTTCACGAGTACCGTCATGTTGTATTGAAAAACGCGGTGCAACGAATCGATCTGGATGGCAATGCCAAGGTAATATTTCGCGTCTTTGAGCCGCTCCTGGCCAGCATACATTACCGCCGTGTTATTGAGTGCACTTTTATCCTGATAATTCTGGTAGCTCAACTTCGCATCGTCGAAGCGTTCCATATAACGGTACACATTCCCTTGATTTACATTGTAGAACTTGCGACCTGGTGCGGCGGCCATAGCAAGTTTGAAATCCTCAAAAGCACCATCGTAACGGGCATTTGCTTCGTTAACCTGATGCTTCTGAGCGTGGCGGTTCCCAATGTACGCCTGCACGATCCCATGGTTGTTATGGAGGAAGGGTAATTCCGGCTTTTCACGAACAAGACTGTCGAAAACAGACATGGATTTATCGAGCTGGTCGTTTTCAAGCAACACGATCCCCCAACCGTTTTGGGCATTGACGTTTGCCGGATTTAATGAGACGGCCTTTTTGAAAACCTGATAGCCCTTTTTGAACATGTCGAAATGCAGCAGCAGGTTTCCATAGTTGCTCCACATCAAATCATAACCTTGTTCAAATTGCAATGCCTTGGCCAGGTACTGCCCAGCCTCAGAATATCTCTTTTGGTCGATCATAATGCCGCTCAATCCGGCCAGTGCTTCATATCGTGCCGGATCGAGTTTGATGGCTTTCTGAAAGTCCTCCTGAGCCTGCGCGCCTTGTTTCAGGTAATATTCCGAAAAGGCTTTGGTTACAAACAGATCAGCGAAGAATGTGTTATCCTCATTGAGCGCCTTTTCGCCTTTTTTGAAGTCTTTCAGCGCCAGATCATATTTTTTCTGACCATAATTGGCCACCGCGCGGCCGAGATATGCGGGCAAATAGGTCGAATCTTTTTTGAGAACACGATCGAAGAGGGTAAACGCAGTCTGATACTCGTGCTTGGAAAGGTGGGTATTTGCAATGCCCGACTGCAATGCAGGTGTTTCGCGTTTCAAAGTGGAAGCCAGCTTATAGTAGCGTTGTGCCTCGCTGATTTGTTTAAGTCCATAGGAGGAATGCGCCATTCCGAGATAGGCGTCGCCACGGAAAGTCCGGTCGTCGCTTTCGAGGTATTTTTCAAAAACAGCTTTCGCCATTCCGAACTGGTTTAGCGATAAGAGCGCGTTCGCATAGCGGATCTGTGCCTTCGGATGAGTGCGCGCCACTTTTTCAAAATCCTTCACAGCCCGCTTTTCATTGCCGGTGCGCATCAGGATGTCACCGCGCTGCAAGCGGTAGGCCATTTCGTCCTTTTGACGGATCGCAGCGGTAATCTCATCGACTGCCTCTTCCATTCTCCCACCGTATTTGTGGGCCATCCCTACATTAAAATTCCATTTACCCCCTGTGTTTTTAGCCGAGTTATCACTTGCGAACCCGGCCGCTTCCTGGTACTTTTTCTGCTTACCAAACGACACCAACGTGTTCAGTTTAGCTTCCGAATTACCCGGTGCATCGGCAAAATCATCGCGGGCCGCTGCAAACTTGCCCGAAAGCAATGCAAACAACCCCCGGTTGTACTGCATGTGCGGATCGAGCCCAGCCAGATTCAGCTCTTCCATGATGTGCAATGCTTTCTGATAGTTCCCCGTAAGGGCCAGGATCACCGCCTCGTTGTTCATTCGCTGTACCGAATCCGATGGCTGGAATGCCAGCTTATGATAGGCGGCATAAGCGGCTTGAAGGTTCCTGACGCCTCGCTGGTACTCTTCACCACGAAGCAATGCAGGACTATTTTCTTCGAATGATTTATTAAAAACAGGTAGAAGTTCTTTTACAATTCGCTGACACTCACTAAAATCCTGAGCTGATACCTGCTGAGGCAACAACACCTTCAACATCAGCAACATACCTGTCATTACAAGTAAGTAGATTTTCTGTACCATGGGTGCGGTGAATGGCTCAAAAGATACTAACCTACAAGTAATCCAGGGAAATTACAATTATTGCTTTAACCGTTTGCTAAATTTCAGGATAAATATAATTTTTTAAATAAATATCATCATCTTAAGTAACTATTGGTAATTAAAGTTGCACCGAAGCAAGGGCATCGACAAACACCTTTTGATCATTAACCCAAACAGTGAGAGCGGTTTCGGAGGTATTTTCAATAGAAATAGATTGTTTTGACACCGTAACCTTCAACAGACTACCACGGAACCCGATCCTGAATGAATAACCCGCCCATTGTACCGGAATGTAAGGTTTGAATGTAAGCATACCGTCCTTCACACGCTGGCCCGCAAACCCTTTTACAACGCTCATCCAGGTTCCGGCCATCGAAGTAATATGCAATCCATCCTCGGTATCGTTGTTGTAATCGTCGAGATCGAGGCGGGCGGTGCGCAGGTACATTTCGTAAGCTTTCTCCCGCAATCCCAAACCCGCTGCCAGGATGGAGTGTACACAAGGCGAGAGCGAGGATTCGTGAACTGTCATCGGTTCATAGAACTCGAAATTGCGGCGGATAGTAGCTGCATCGAATTCGTGCTCGAAGAAATAGAGCCCTTGCAATACATCGGCCTGCTTGATAAAGCAGGAACGCAGAATCCGGTCCCATGACCAACGCTGATTGATGGGGCGCTGCGGGGCGATATCGGCGACGGTAAGCAGCTGTTTATCCAAAAAGCCCTGCTGCTGTAAAAACACCTGTCGGGTTTCATCAAACGGGTAATGCATATTGTCGACAATATGCTTCCAATCGGCCAGCTCGGTATTGAGTTGCAGGTTTGTACGAAAAATCACCTCGTTCAGTTTCCGGGAATCCTCTTTCCACAACTTGTCGATCACTTCCAACGTGTAACGGAGCGTCCAGCAGGCGATGTAGTTGGTGTACCAGTTATTGTTGACGTTGTTCTCGTACTCATTCGGCCCGGTGACGCCCAGCATCACATACTGCCCCTTATCCTCCGACCAGTTGATGCGTTGTTTCCAGAACCGTGAAATGCCGATCAGGACATCCAAACCCCAATCATTAACATAGCTTTCGTCGCCCGTATACCTCGTGTAGTCGTAAATGGCGTACGCTATTGCCCCGTTCCGGTGAATTTCCTCGAATGTAATTTCCCATTCATTATGGCATTCCTCCCCATTCATGGTTACCATCGGATAAAGCGCCGCTCCATCGGTAAAACCGAGCTTGGCCGCATTCTCGATCGCCTTTTGCAGATGTTTGTAACGGTAAACCAGCAAGTTGCGGGCTACTTTGTCATCAGCCGTCGAGAGGTAAAATGGAATGCAATAGGCTTCCGTATCCCAATAAGTGCTGCCGCCATATTTTTCACCTGTAAAGCCTTTCGGACCGATATTCAGGCGCTCGTCTTCGCCTGTGTAGGTTTGTCCCAAATGGAAGATATTAAAGCGGATACCCTGCTGGGCCGCTACATCGCCAGCGATAGTAATGTCGTTTTTTTCCCATTTTCCTGCCCAGGCAGCCGCCTGTTCTGCATACATACGGTCGAAGCCCTTCTCCGCAATGCGTGTAACGTAGGCCTTAGCTTTGGGAAGCAGTTCGTCGTGGGCATGGTTGGCCGACGAGAGGTTTACGGCATATTTATAAATTGTGACCTGCTGACCCTCCTTCACTTCCAGCTGCACTTTCCCATCGACGTATTTTTCGCGGGATGCGTGCTGCACGGTTGAGCTCACCGGCATTCCATTCAATCTAATATCAAATCTCATCCCAGTAGCGACGCGGAACTGCTCTACCTGATAAGGATTACTTTTCGTTTCTAATACAAGGTAGCCCTCCTGCCCCATGGCCTCGTGCGCTATACCATCCCAGAACGACTCATCATAATTTGAATCGCGGTTGCGGATATTGCCGTCGAGGAACGGGGTAATGGTGAAATGGTCAGTAAAATTGAGAGGGACCATGCTGTAAACGATCGCGGCGGATTCATCGTCGACCATGCTGCAAAAACGCTTGGAATAGATGCGCAATTTTTTCCCGCCGGCCAATGTGACAGTGGCTGTACGCTCGAGCACGCCCTCTTTCATATTCAGCACGCGACGGAATTCCTCGATTTTGCAGGTATTCATGTCCAGCACCTCGGTACCTATACGGATACCGATGCCCGTCCAGTTACAGGCGTTGAGTACCTTGGCAAAGTAGTTGGGATAGCCATTTTTCCACCAACCCACCCGTGTTTTGTCCGGGAAATAGACCCCTGCCACATAATTACCCAGGAGCGTTTTCCCCGAATATCCTTCCTCGAAATTGCCGCGCTGGCCCATCCGGCCGTTCCCGAGGCTCATCAGGCTTTCGGTGATTTCGTTGTGCTCAGGATGAAAGCCATCTTCTACGATGCTCCATTCATCGTGTGTAATATAGTTTTTCATGCGTTTTCCAATTGTGCTAAACCAAACCCTTCGAAACCGGGAACGACGATATCAGCCTCGGTAAGTACCGACGGTTCTCCGATGCCGACCGAGAACATTCCCGCCGCATTTGCCGACTGAATACCCGCCACCGCATCTTCAAACACGGCACAATGCTCCGGTGCAACTTTCAAATCGGACGCACCCATGAGGAAAACCTGCGGATCGGGCTTGCCTTTGGTAATGCGGGTACCGTCGACGATCGTATCGAAATAATGCAGCATATCGATTCTTTCAAGGATCACTTTCGCATTCTTGCTGGCCGATCCCAGGCCGCTCGGTATTTGATTCTGTTTAAGCTCATCCAGGAACTCGCGGACGCCGGGTAAGGCGTCGTCGGATGTCATTTGCATGCACAGTTCGAGGTAACGGGTATTTTTCACAGTGGCACGGTGGATTTTTTCATCTTCCGATAGTTCAACACCGCCGATGGACAATACGATTTCAAGCGATTCCATCCGGCTGATCCCTTTTAATCGTTCGTTTTCTTCGCGGGTCAGGTCAAAGCCGAGGTCCTGAGCCATTTCCCGCCAGGCTATATAATGGAACTGCGCAGTGTCGACGATTACACCGTCGAGATCAAAAAGGCAGGCTTGTATTGAGGGCATACATATCAAATTTAATATCTTGCAAAATAGTAAAAATTAGCAATTTGCAGCGCCAAGGGCCAAATACGGGGCATAGGACTAGCCCCACGTCGACGCGCAAGTATCATAAAAGACATCAAAAAACCAGCATAAAATGACCGCTGTCAATCAGGATAAATTCATTATATACCAAATATTTACACGTCTCTTCGGCAACCGAAATACGACTAATAAAGTTTACGGCACGATCGAAGAAAACGGTTCCGGGAAATTCAACGACATCGATGACGTAGCGCTCGGCGCATTGAAAGAATTCGGCGTCACGCACCTGTGGTATACAGGCGTGATTGAACATGCGACGCTCACCGATTACTCGCAATACGGCATCCATCCCGACCATCCGTTGATCGTGAAGGGCATTGCAGGTTCGCCATACGCAGTAAAGGATTATTACGACGTGGATCCCGACCTCGCGGTGGATGTCCCTAACCGCATGCAGGAGTTTCAGGACCTTGTGGCCCGAACCCACGCGCACGATTTGAAAGTAATCATTGATTTTATTCCCAATCACGTAGCAAGGCAATATTGGTCCGATATGCGGCCGGAAAGTATCCGGGATTTTGGGGAAGATGATGATCATACTGTCAGTTTCAATCCTGCCAATAACTTTTATTATATCCCTAACCACGACTTCGTGGTGCCGGAAGGCCACACTCCGCCGCTGCCCGTTGCCGCTCCTTACCATGAACGTCCCGCCAAAGCCACCGGTAACGATGTGTTCCAGGCACAGCCAAGCCAGTACGACTGGTACGAAACCATCAAGCTGAACTACGGCGTCGATTACCTCAATGGCCGCACCACGCACTTCGACCCCATCCCCTCGACCTGGCTCAAAATGAGGGATATTCTTATTTACTGGACACGAAAGGGTGTCGACGGATTCCGGTGCGATATGGCCGAAATGGTGCCGGTGGAATTCTGGGGCTGGGTGATCCCGGAAGTAAAGAAGGAAAACCCTGCGTTGATTTTCATCGCAGAGATTTACAACCCGTATGAATACCGCAATTACATCAATACCGGCAAGTTTGACTATTTGTATGACAAGGTCGGGCTATACAACTCACTGCGGCGGATTATAGAAGGCAACGGCACAGCCGAAGACATTACGCGGGTTTGGCAGCAGGAGTCCGGGGATTTTAGCGAACATATGCTCCGCTTCCTAGAAAACCACGACGAGCAGCGTATTGCCTCGCGGTATTTTGCGGGAAACCCGTGGACGTCCCTGCCCGCAATGGTTTTGAGCGCCACATTACATACCGGTCCGTTGATGATCTATTTTGGGCAGGAACTGGGCGTTGACCCTACCCAGCAGGAAGGCTTTCAGGGCGAGGACGGCCGTACAACCATTTTCGATTATTGGGGCGTACCCGAGTTACAGCAATGGGTGAATGATGGTAAATTCAATGAAGAATTGCTTTCGACTGAACAAAAAGCATTGCGCGATTATTACCGGAATCTCAATGCATTCGTGCTGAAAAACGAAGCTGTGTATGCAGGCGGATTCTATGATCTTCAATATGTGAATGTAGATGGCCAATCTGCCAATTACGACAAAACATTCATTTACAGCTATCTGAGATATACTGAGAAACAAAAATTGCTTTTTGTATACAATTTTAACGAATCGCGGAGCGTGGAAACGACGGTCAAGATACCGCAGGACGCCTGGACCAACGTGCTTAAACTGGGCAATACGGGTTTGTACAAATTGAAACCCGTTTTTCCTCCTGAAACAACCCAGGTGCAACTGCGGGCGGCTGAGATCACTTCTACCGGTGTCCACATGGAGCTTCCACCGATTTCGGTATTTGCTTTGGAGATCGTACCGAAATGATACTGCCTGTGGCCATGCAGGAAATTGCAAAAGGGGCTTTTGATCATTAATTTTACATGAATCCCGAATTTGTGGCCTATTTTGCCTTGCAAGTTTTCTTGACGCTAACGTACCCTGGTTTAAAAAGAAATTAAGTATGATCAGATTTGCAGTGCTTTCCATTTTGTTGCTGGCCTCTATTGTCTCCTTCGGGCAAGCCAGCCTGCAAAAGACCTTTGTGCAGAAAATGGAGCTACCCGCCAGTCCGGACATCGGGACACAGGTTTTGCGGGTCAGTGAGTCGTTCCTGGGAACGCCCTACGTGGCGGGTACGCTGGAAGGAAACCCGACCGAACGGCTGGTTTGCAAGTTCGACGGACTGGATTGTACCACATTGGTTGAAAGCGCGATTGCCCTGGCCGTAGCCAAAACTGAAAACTCTACATTCGAAGAATATAAGAACGAACTGACCAGGCTGCGTTACCGCGACGGGATCATCGACGGCTATCCGTCACGCCTGCATTACATTTTGGATTGGATGTACGAAAACCAGAAGCGCGGACGGCTAGAAGATATTACCGCGAAGGTTGGGGGTGTACCCTACGCCAAAGAGATTAACTTCATGACGACCCATGCCAATTTGTACCCGTCATTGGCAGCGAGTGAAGCATATGAAAAACTAAAAGAGCAAGAGGCAGCTATCAATTCGAGAGAACATAGCTACATTCCTAAAAGCGCAATCCAAAAGGCGGAACCGATGCTTCACGACGGCGACATCGTGGCGTTTACCTCATCGGTAGAAGGCCTGGATGTGAACCATATGGGCATTATTTCGAAAGTGGGTAGCCGTGCCTACCTGATCCACGCGTCGCTGACGGGCAAAAAAGTCATCATGACGAATGTCCCTCTGGCCGAATATGTCGCTTCTGTTCCAAAACATACGGGCATGATAGTCGCCCGGCTCAACGATATTTGAATAGTGAATGGATTTTAACGACCTGATTAATTACCGGAATTCCCCCTGGCTGTTGCTGTTGCTGAGCGGCACCCTTGGTTTGGTCATCAGCACAATCGTCATCAGTGCAATCAGAGTAACAGCATCGAGGAAAGAATGGAGTGCCTTGCGCGCGATCCGCGAAAATCTCACCAGTGTGCTGAATTTCTTCATACCGATCGTTCTGATCACCACTGCAGCGAAAGCTTATTCTTATTCCAATCCGCAATATGAATGGGTTTTCGCATTGAGCAAAACTACGCTGATCGGTATCACGACCTGGCTCATGGTCAGTATCGTCATTATCGTCGAAAAGGTCCTGATCGACAAGCTCGATTTCAACACACCCGACAATAACCAGGCGAGGCGGCTATTTACCAAGATCAAATTCATCAAACGCATTGTCGTGATCATGGTCGTCACGATCGGCGTCTCGATATTGTTGCTCAGTTTCGATAGTGTAAGGCAATATGGTGTCGGGATCCTCACCTCGGCCGGTATCGCGTCGGTAATTATCGGTTTCGCCGCGCAGAAATCGCTCGCTAACCTGATGGCCGGCATACAGATCGCATTTACCCAGCCCATCAAGATAGACGATGTGGTGATTGTGGAAGGCGAATGGGGCCGCATTGAGGAAATCAACCTTACTTATGTGGTCGTCAATATTTGGGACTTGCGGCGCATTGTTTTGCCCATTACCTATTTCATCGAAACACCTTTTCAGAACTGGACAAGAAATGACAGCGCATTAACCGGCGCAGCATTCTTCTATCTGAACTACTATACGCCTGTTGATAAGCTACGCGCAAAATTGAAGGAAATCCTCGAAAGCACTCCACTATGGGATGGCCGGACGTGGGCATTGCAAGTAACCGATACGCAAAATCAATTAATGGTAGTGCGGGCACTGATGTCGGCTCGGAATTCAAGTGAAACTTTCGATCTGCGCTGCTTGGTAAGAGAAAAACTCATCGAATTCATTGCGAATGAGCACCCTGAGGCCTTGCCGGCAACCCGCGTGGAAGAACCGGTCCAGATGAAATTCAAGCTGCCCGACGGGGGTATTTAAAAAATTGGCCTCCGGAATGTCCGAAGGCCAGTCTTTTCTTACTACTCACCTAACTCAATTTAACTCAATACAGTTTTTCTTTGATATTTTGACCCTTTCTTTCTACCGACCAGTTCATCTTGCTGCGAGATGAATGCTGGTAAAAAATGTGGGAATGAACGGCTGGAAATGTCTGCCAACTGGTGTAAACAGGAACGTACGATTTACACTACAAAGGAGCTTTTCCGTTGTTAAAGAGGCATTAACGCTGAATTAAAAAGAAATTAAAAAGGAGGAAATTTAAGAATGAAGGTCGTGCCGCTACCCAATGCGGACTCTACTTCGATGCTGGCACCTTGCATGTTGATAATGCGCTTCGTCAAAGCCAGACCGATGCCATAACCCGCCTTGCTGATCGTGGATTGGCTGCGATAGAAAGTATCAAAAATATAGGGTAGTTCCTCCTGCGCGATCCCGATCCCCATGTCGCGGAAGTAAATAATGATCAGCTTGTTTTTGATTTCGAGGTAAACGTTGCAGGTTTTGTCGGGCGAATATTTGCAGGCATTGTCCATCAGGTTCAAAAATGCTGTGCGGAGAAGACTTTCATCACCAAAACGTTTGAGCTGCTCCTCATCCTCAGGAATTTTGTCATAATGGATACTTACCTCATAACCCGGGTTTTTCTGCTGGACTGAGGCCTTTGCCTGCCACAGCACCTCGTCTACCCGGATTTTTGAGAACGTCACCCTGAACGCATTTTCTTCGGTACGGGCCAGTTCGAGCAGGCGACTCACGAGCTCGTTCATTTCCTTCGCTTCCGACCATATCCCCTTTAATGCATCCTGGTACTCGGTGGCAGTACGCTCTTTCATGAGGCTCAGTTCGGCCTCGCTCATGATCAATGCGAGTGGCGTGCGCAACTCATGCGATGCATGCGAGACAAAATTCTTCTGCGCTACAAAAGCAATTTCCAACCTTGTCAGCATTTGATTAAATGTCTCCGCGAGCAGTGCCAACTCATCCTTTTCCCGTCCCACCTTCACCTTTTCATGCAGGTTTCCAGCCGAGATGTTGTTGACCTGATCGATAATATCGGAAACCGGCTTGATGGCGTCATTAGAAAACTGCCACCCCGCCACCCCCACGAGGATCATCGATAACAGCCAGCCGATCAAAAGGATCTCACGCAGGCGGTTCAACTGGTTCATCCCCAGATAATCGTTTGCAATCACCGCTACGACCCATGGTTTGCGGTGATCCTGTAAAATATGCCGAATGATGATTACCTCTTTTTTTTCGTGTTTGGTATGAATTTCCTTTCCCGCCCGCGCTTCTGAAAGCATCATTTTAGAAAGCCTGAAATTCTCCCTGCCGCTCACGAATATGACGGAGTCGGAACCGTCGTAAATGGTGATTTCTTCGTCAAGCAGGATGGTCTTATTCTCTTTTTCGATCTTTTCGATATCGGCCTTGCTGATCCCATGGCTCGCTTCCACGAGTTGAGCGATGGTCTGCCCGCGTTCGTTCAGAAAGGAAAGGAATTGCTTCTCGCGGTACTGATCGTAAAAAAAGTAAATAGCAACACAAAACAACGCCATAATGGAGCCTACCAGCATGGTAAAAAGCAACGTCAGGCGCGTCTTAATGTTCATTCTTCCTTGAAGATATAGCCCATGCCCACAACGGTATGAATGAGCTTGGTAGGATAGTCCTTATCCACCTTTTTACGGAGAAAATTGATATAAACGTCGATCACGTTCGTGCCGGTGTCAAAGCGGATGTCCCAGACCTGCTCGGCGATGTCCACGCGTGAGACCACCCGCCCGCGGTTGCGCATGAGGTATTCCAACAGCGCAAATTCCTTTGCTGTGAGATCAATGCGATTACCGCCCCTTCTGGCTACCTTTTCATCGAGGTTCAGTTCAAGATCCGCCAGCATGAGCACCTGGCTGGATTGCTCACGTGTGCTGTTGCGTTGGGAAAGTACTTTGATGCGGGCGATGAGTTCGCGAAACTCGAAAGGTTTTACAAGGTAATCGTCGCCACCGGCTTCGAAGCCATCCAGCTTGTCGTCGATAGTACCTAATGCGGTCAGGAAAAGAATGGGAGTGGTCAGGCCGTCGGCGCGGAGCTGCTTGGCAAGGTCGTAGCCGTTAAGCAAAGGGAGGTTTACATCCAGAATAATCACGTCGAACCGGTAGTTGGAAGCCATTTTCTTACCGACTTGTCCGTCGTAAGCCAGTTCCACTTCCCACGATTGTTCTTCGAGCCCTCTTTTCAGAAAGCCGGCCAGCTTCGGTTCGTCTTCAACGATAAGTATTTTCATAGGATGAGCAAACAGTTTAAGGTGCCAAATGTTGCACAGATTTTTTGCTTAAAAAAAGGCTGTCCGAAATATCGGGCAGCCTTTTTGTCTATATCCACACCATTGGAACGTTGGCATTTCTCAACATCCTACGTTCTATTATAATGCAAAATATAAAATTTATATTATAAACAATAGGTAGCCCCCTATTTTTACAAAATTTCATGTAAGTATCAGTAATAATCTGCGGAATTGTCATAGTCCGGGCGATCACCGTGTGTACCGTATTCGTCGTCCTCCCCGACACGCATTGCCTTCGCTGCTTTTTTAATGAGTCCGACCTGCCCTGCATGGTAAACATCGTGCTGGATCACTCCGTGGATCATTGTATAATAGGAATAATTACGGCCGGGCACAAATTCTTCCAGGAAGCTGTCGTCCTCGATCTTTTCCAGCTCAGAAACAAGCTCCTCTTGTGAAAGGCTTAGTTCCATCTGGATTGCCTCCCATTCGAACTCATCCACTACCGGAAACTTCTTCCAGTCCTTATCCTGCGTTTTGATATCAAACTCGGCATCTCCCTGTAACTTCCGCACGGCAAAAATCCGCCATGTGGTCATGTGGTACACAATTTCGGCGATAGAATGGGTATTTGTACTCAGGCGCGTCTCCGCCATTTTCGGGGTTACATCGCGCAAAGCCTCCACTACCGACGGGCCGTACCAGGCCTCTTCGCTTTCGTAGGTGTCGTTAAGTACATCTATGATCCTTAAAATCTCTTCTTTTGATTCCATATCTTTAAATTAAACAGCTGCAAATTTACATCGTTTCGGACGAAGATTCTCCAAATGCGTTTTCAATATTAAAGAGACATTTTGCCGAATTCCATACTCTCCGCGCCCGCCTTCCAACCATTTACGGAGTGACACCGTCACCTTTGTGTATTGATGAGTTTAGAGTTTATGAGTTTAAAGTATCTTGTTTGGAATCATTGTTCATCGAGCTGAGTCTCATCGGCTCGTCAACTTTAAACTAATGAACTCATAGACTCATAAACTTTAAGCATTTCAATTTTCGTTTATTTAACAAATTTTAAATTACATACTCAAATGTTCAAAAAAGCCTCTTTCCTCCTACTGATAGTCGGCCTGGGGTTGATGTCGTGCTCCAAGGACCCGATCAGCGACCTTTCCAATGAGGAATCATTGGTATACATCACAAACCACGATCAATCCGCTAATTTCAGTCAGTACAAAACATTCAGTATCGTGGATTCGGTGCTGATCGTCGAAAATAACCGCGCTGGTACTTCGCTGGATGAGATCGACCGCGCGATGCTTCAACGGCTCATCACCAATATGCAAAATATGGGTTATAAATATGTGAGCAAAAATCAGAAGCCGGATGTCGGCATTAATGTCTCCTGGATCACCAATACGTATCTCAATGTGGTCTCCCAGCCGCTTTCATCCTACTACGGCGGTTACTGGGGTGGTTATGGTTATGGCTCCCCAAGCTATTACAGCTATTATGAAACGAGCGAAAGCTCATGGCTGATCTCGATGCTCGATTTCAAAAATCCGCAGACGACACCGTCCGGTAAAACTTTTAATGTGGTTTGGGACGCTCAGATCCGCGGCGCTGCCATCGGCGACCAAAACCTCATCGACAAAATGGCGGATTCCATTTTCGGACAATCCGATTACCTCAAAATCAAGTAACCCAATGAAACGAATCATCATTATTGCCCTTTTTCTTGGCAGTGTTCTGCCCGCATTAGCGCAGGAAAAACCGAAGTTATACACCATTGCCTCACCATTTGAACGCTACACCCACTACCTGGCCACTGTCCGTTACACCGGTGCCGTGCCAATGGGCTCATTCAAGGATAATTATATCGATAAGTCATCCTTTCAAAACGCGTCCATATCTATTGAATGGGTGTTAAGAAATTCGCCGCTCTCCGTTGGTGGCGAAATCGGTTCTTCGTATTTCGAGAAACGCGTGCCGCGGGCTTTGTACGAGGGCGAGGACGGAACGATATCAGCGGTGCAAACCCGCACCGTATCGCAATATCCTGTGGAACTATTCGCAAACTATCTCTTTCTTCCCAAAAATTCTACTGTTCAACCGTACATTCAGGTCAGTGGCGGCGCTAGCATTCTCGACTATACGATTTATTACGGAACGCTGTCGTTGCAAGACCAAAAAGTACGCTTCAAATATGGCGTAGGGGCCGGTTCCAGATTTTTATTCAAGAGGGACGGGACGTTTGGGCTCGATGTGCGTGTCAAGTATGATGGAACCGCTTACAAATTCGACTACATCGACAAAGGCATATCATCTGTGAGCGGTTCGATAGGACTATTCTATCGTTGGTGGTAACAAACGCATCGTGACACAAAAAAAGAAGGTTTTGACCAAAACATCATTTCTCTGGATCAGTGGCATCCTCGCATTCCTGATCGGTTCCGGGCTCTGGGCCTGGAACAGGTTCGGGCCAAGCGGCCACAAAAGTTACGTGCAGGTTACAGAAGGCTTTCCTACGGCCCGGACGCTCGACTCAGCATCGCATGCCTGCGATCTCGTGATCAGGAGATACCGGCAGGTCGGCCGCGAAATGCAGTTCGAGCTCGCTGCCAATGCGGGTGGCCTCTCCCCTTACGACGTAAAGATTACCCAGAATGGCCAAACACAAACCTTCCAGGCCGTGGCGCATCGCTACGGCACGTGGCTCACGATCCCCGATGTACAAGCTGCCGGTGGTGAAGCGCGGATCAGTGTAACCAGCCTCGGCCAGCAAGGCTGCCAGACTACGGCCGCATTCAACTTCGAAGGCTCTGTGGTCAACGAAATCGTTGATAGTAAGGACTGGATCCGGCAGGGTAGTAAGGATAACTGGCTAGACGTACGCCCGGTGCGAAAAGATGGCAAACTCTTCCTCCGCGACTTCGCCAACTATAACGACAACCGCACCAAAGTGGTTATGATTGACGGCATCGTCGTGAATGGACTGGAAAACGGTATCGAGGTGCAACCCGGCTATCTCTACTCGGTCATTGCCCGCTGGATAGATGCCCCATATAATGACTGGTGGAATGCAGCCAAAAACAGGTCGGTACGCCAGCAAAATATCTGGATAGCAGGTAAACCGGCGCAAACTGCTTCCAATGCACTGACCCGCGTGGACATTCCGGACTGGTTCTCACCTTCTCGCGGCATTAATGTCGATTTCGACACGAAGTTTCCCGAATTCGAGCCCATTAAAGGAAAGCTGGTGATGCAGTACCGGCTCAACAATTATGTGCCATCTGATAATTATTATAAACGCGGCATTTCCTATTTGTCCAACACAGAAAAGGAATATCCCGCCGAAAAGATGCATTACACGGCCACTCCCAATTATTTCGGCGACAAGGACGAGAAGTGGTTTGCAAGCCTGTCCAAAGAGCAGGTAGAGGCATTGGTAGGTGTGCCCGGCTTTGGTGTGTATGCTTATGACTTTGAATTTTGGAGCCAGCATTATCCAAAGGAAGTGATTCAGCGGCTCATATGGTTTTCTAGGGTGGTTAAAAAAAACCATCCGGATATGCACTTGATGGATTATTGGGGTGGCGGGGCTTACACTAACCCGCATATCAACACCGTCGGCGGCGCAGATCCAAAGAAATTTATCAGCGAATATTCAGCCCCAAAATCCAATAACCCGAATTTCGACCCATTGCCAAACGGCGACAGTTTCCGCGAAATATTCAATACCACGCCGATCGACGTGTATCCCAAGCCCATGTTTGCGACCGACAATGCCGGTAACTCGCCCAACAATTTCGTACTGCTCTCGGCGATCCACTCGTTGCGGATCAACAAACTTCTGCCATATCAAAAGAATAACAAATTCATCTTTTATGGCTGGAACCGCTATATGCCGTTGTACAAAGATCCGATTGTACCCTGGAACTACCAGCTAACCGATCCCAAGGGAGAGCTCATCATGAACCAGCTCGAAATGATGCCGGCCAGCCAGGCATTGAGCTTTTCTTTATTCTCATTAATCCTGTTTGACGGCTATTACCTCTGGCATGACGGCGCACCGAGTGCCCAAAATCCGAACGCCTACAAGCTTTCCAAAGATATGTGGGGCTGGGGCTACGAATGGTATCCCGCCGACGGAAAGACGCCCGAAAACGAAGTAGGGCGCAACACCAACGGCGGAACAGCCGCTCCCTACTGGGACTTCCCGACCGAATATTACGCACTAGGTAACTGGATGGCGAAGCAGGTGGAAGACGTACTCACCGGAGGCCAAAATCGGGACCTGGCATTTCAAATGAATGGCCAGTGGATACAGCCCAAGAAAGAACAGGTACTGCTCGCCATCGACGGAAAGCAACCATTTATTACTTCCATTGTAAAAGGGAACCAGATCGTGGTACTTGCAGTCGATTCGTTTCAGCAGCCGTCGGCGCAGCGGAAAATGAAAGTGCGGTTGCCTGACGGCGTGGAAACGGAAATTGAATTGTACGGCAACTGGCCTTCGCTGTACCGCGGGACATTGAAAAAGTAGTTTTAATGCATGATAAAAGCAGAAAAGCTCACTATCGAAGTGCGCTTTTCTGCTTTCAAAAATTCTTGCTATGATACTCTTACATAACTACCCAGCCATTTTAAATGCGTCCCATATTTGTGCATGATCTCCTGCACCCGCAGATCGTCCATATGTCCGAGGAACTCTACCAGGAACCACGCGCGGAATGACGCTTCGCCGCGCAACGGCCGACTTTCGATTTTGGTAAGGTTAATGCCGCGATCGTTGAAATCTTTCAGAAACTCGAATAGTACGCCGGGCCTGTTAGTATTGGGCAGGTTCGCGATGATGGTCGTTTTGTCATCGCTGCTCTTCACGTTTGTAAAATCTTTTGCTAAAATCAGGAAGCGTGTCTGGTTCTGGTCGCTGTCTTCAATGTTGTCAAAAAGAATGGGTACCCCAAACAGCCGTGCGGAAATAGACGAGCAAATGGCTGCTGCTTCCGGTTCTTCGGACGCCAGTTTGGCCGCTTTGGAGGTGGAATCTACCGGGATAAGCTCGACGCCCATACCTTCCAGATATTCATGAATAAATTTTCCGCATTGCCGGAAGGCAATGTCTTTCGAATAAATTCTTTTGATCGATTTCAGACTATCGGACTGTGATGCAAAGGTAAAATGTACCTTTAAAAGCATTTCCGCCACAATCGAAAGGTTCTTTTCCCGCAAAAAATCCACTGTTTCAACGACTATTCCTTCCTGGTTGTTTTCAATCGGCACTACACCAAACTTCGCGCGACCAGTTTCCACACTTTCAAAAACGGAATGGATTGTTGGCAACACCAGGTATTCGCTCATCGCCCCGAAACGCCCTTCGGCCGCCTGGTGTGTAAAACTTCCTTCCGGTCCGAGATAGGAGACCCGCTCCGGAAGTTCCAGATTACGGGATACCGCAAAAATTTCAAAGAAAATGGCGTCGATTGCCTGACGGGTCAGTAACCCGCTATTATGCCTTGCCAGCCGGTCGAGGATCTGCTTCTCCCGTTCCGGGCGGTAGATAATCGATTGAGAGGACCGCTTCAATTCCCCTACCGTTCTCACGAGCTCCATACGCTCATTCAAAAGGCTCAGTAATTGGTCGTCCAACCCATCGATCCTGTTCCTTAATTCCTGTAATTCCACAAAGATGTTTTAAATATGATGATCAAAACCGGGAGGCGCATTTACACTGCTGGATAAAGGTCTTCCCGGTCAGATATTACTTGACACTCCCAAAGATAATGCACGATGGCCCTACCCAGCGAGCGCCAACTCCTCTACATTCTTCTCTACTTTCAGATTATCAATGATAAACCGTTGTCTTTCAGGCGTGTTCTTGCCCATAAAATAGCTCAGTAGTTTCTGAATGGACGTTTCCTTTTGAAGGATTACCGGCTCTACCCGCATGTCTTCTCCGATAAACTTGCCGAATTCCTCCGGAGAAATCTCTCCTAATCCCTTAAAACGGGTAATCTCCGGTTTGTTCCCCAGCTTGTGGACAGCCGCCTGTTTCTCTTCCTCGCTGTAACAATAAATGGTTTCCTTTTTATTACGGACCCGAAATAATGGCGTCTCCAATACAAACAAATGCCCATTCCGAACCAGATCGGGAAAATATTGCAGGAAGAAGGTCATTAGCAGCAACCGGATATGCATTCCGTCGACGTCGGCATCCGTGGCGATGATAATGCGGTTAAAACGTAGGTTTTCTACTCCGTTTTCAACGTCCAAAGCATGCTGTAAAAGGTTAAATTCCTCGTTTTCGTAAACGATTTTCTTAGTTAGCCCAAATGAATTGAGTGGCTTACCCCGTAAACTGAACACAGCCTGCGTCTGAATATCGCGTGATTTCGTGATTGAACCGCTGGCGGAATCCCCTTCTGTAATGAAAAGAGTGGTTTCATAGCGTTGATCACTTTTCAGATCGGTCAGATGGAGACGGCAGTCACGGAGTTTTTTATTATGCAAATTGGCTTTTTTCGCGCGGTCGTTAGCTAGTTTTTTGATACCTGCCAATTCCTTCCGCTCCCGCTCCGATTGCTCGATGCGCTTCTTCAATGCATCGCGCGCTTCGGGGTTCATGTGCAGGAAATTATCCAGCCTTTCTTTCACAAAATCATTGACAAACGTCCTCACTGTCGTGCTGTTAGGATCAGGCGTGATGGTGTTGGAACCCAGCTTGGTTTTGGTCTGTGACTCAAAAACAGGCTCCTGGACACGGATGGCAATAGCCGCGATGATCGACGAACGGATGTCTTCCGGCGCATAATCTTTATTAAAATGTTCACGTACCGCCTTCACAACTGCTTCTCTGAATGCAGCGAGATGGGTACCTCCCTGTGTCGTATATTGACCATTCACAAATGAGTAATATTCCTCACCATATTGGTTGCCATGAGTCATCGCCATTTCAATGTCCTCGCCCTTCAAATGAATGATCGGGTAACGGAGCGTTTCCGGGTCGGATTTGCTTTTCAAAAGATCGAGCAAGCCGTTCTGGGAAAAATATTTCTGACCGTTGAAGTTGATCGTCAACCCGGCATTCAGATAGCAGTAGTTCCAGATCATATTATCGAGGTACTGCGGAATGTACCGGAAATTCTTGAAAATCGTACCGTCAGGCTCAAACGCCACGTGCGTACCGTTGCGCTGGCTGGTTGTCCCCTCATCCGACTCGGTCAGAAGCGTTCCCTGGTTAAATTCCGCACTCTTGGTTTTGCCGTCGCGATACGACTGCACTTTGAAATGGCTGGAAAGCGCATTCACCGCTTTTGTACCCACACCATTCAACCCCACCGACTTCTGAAACGCGCCGGAGTCGTATTTGCCGCCTGTATTGATCTTCGAAACGCAATCCACAACTTTGCCCAACGGAATACCCCGGCCATAATCACGCACTTCCACGCGGTGCTCGGATATTTTAATCTCGATCGTTTTCCCATTGCCCATCATGTGCTCATCGATCGAATTATCAACCACTTCTTTCACCAGCACGTAAATTCCATCGTCCACCGACGAGCCATCGCCAAGCTTTCCAATATACATCCCAGGCCTCAGGCGGATATGTTCTTTCCAGTCGAGCGACCGGATACTACTCTCGTCGTACTGAACATTTGTACTTTCCATATTTATAACTATTCTTTTAGGAGATTCCTGCTTTCGGAACTTGTATTTTAATAAATTGAATCTTTTGTCGTTACCCTGTTATAACTTTGCGGGGCTTTGTGTGAACGGAGCCCGATTAATAGAAATTCTTTAAAAATAGGAAAAATCTAATTTACTTTGCCATGATATACACTACCAGAATATTGCGTGTACTCGAATCCCGAATTCAAAAATACTAGTCTTACACATAGTTTTAATGAATTTTCAGACTTTCAATAGTACAATAATTCTTCTTATGAACAGATCCAGGTTGGCTAAAAGTTATAAATCTATACTTCCCTTTTTCCTGAGTTTAATCATTTCGTTACCCACTTTTTCACAGGTTACAGCTCCACCGGCACCGTCGGGCACGGCCGCTCCTTCTTCGACGGGGGCACAAGGCACGTCGCAGTCGGGTCCGAGAGGTAACACTACGGGCAACACCGGCACAGGAAACACGCAATCTGGCCCCGGCGGTCAGCAAGGTGCAAACCAGCAGGGTGGTGCGCAGCAGGGCAACCAGCAATCGGGCAACCAGCAGGGAAATGATGGCCAGGGAGGAGATAAAGGCAAAAATGCTGCGAACCAGAACGGTCAGAATGGAGAAGGTGGCGATCAGAGTAAGATCAACAAAAGCACCAGCACTACGCTGACACCCGAACAACAGCAGAAAGAAGCATTTCGTCAGAAAATCTATGGCTACTCAATCTTCGCCGACAAAAATCTTGCTCCAATCCCTGACTTACAGATCGTTACACCTACTACTTACGTGGTAGGACCTGGCGACGAGATGAAAATTTATCTCTATAATTACGCAGAGAGCACCTTCGAAGTTGTTGTCAACAAAGACGGTTTTATCAGCATTCCGCGCGTTGGAAATGTGATGGTAGCCGGCCGCACGATTGAAGAAATCAGAAAAATCCTGATCGATAAGTTCTCCAAATTCGTGCCCGGTATGATCGGTACAGGGGGCGAAACAGCCCGCACAAAACTCATGGTTACCCTTGGTGACGTACGCTCTGTAAAGGTTTTTGTAACAGGTGAAGTTATCAATCCCGGTACTTATACGGTATCGTCGCTCTCATCGGCATTCAATGCACTGTACCAGGCCGGCGGCCCTAATGAAATTGGATCTTTCCGCGAAGTGCGTGTAGTGCGCCAAGGCAAGGTCGTGTCCAGGATAGATATTTACGATTACCTCGTGAATGGCAAGATAGACGGTGACATCCGCGTGCAGGAAAATGACAATATTGTAGTGGGATATTATCTGAAGCGCGCCGAAGTTGCTGGTATGGTGAAACGTCCGGGTATTTATGAATTGAAACCCGAAGAAAAACTCGGTGATGTGCTTCGGTACTCAGGCGGTTTCAACGACAAAGCGTACCGCGCCCGAATAAAAATCCAACGTATCACTTCGAAAGAGCGTAAGATCCTGGATGTTGCCGAAAGCCAGTACGACACGTTTGAAATGGCAACAGGCGATTCCATCAATGTAGAAACCGTACTTGATCGCTACGAGAATATTGTTACCATCGAAGGCGCGGTAATGCGTCCGGGCGAATATTCCCTCGATAATAGCCCTTCACTCAAAGTACTTATCGAAAATGCGCAGGGAATGCGTGAGGATGCATTTGTTGGCCGCATCAATGTGCTCCGCACGCGTGAAGACCTGACTATCCAGACCATTCCTATTAACTATACAGATGTTTTAAACGGTGTAACGCCCGATCTCATTTTAACGCGCCTCGACCAGATAATAGTCCCTTCGAGATTTGAAATGGCCGAAACAGCTTACGTAAGCGTGGAAGGTGAGGTAAATAATAAAAAAATCGGTGAGAACGATGGTAAATTCCCCTACACCACAGACATGACGCTCGAAGATGTGCTGGTGCAAGCCGGTGGTCTGAAAGAATCGGCATACACGTCAGAAGTAGAGGTAGTACGGAGGAAAAGAAATTCAATAGCCGGTGCAGCGAATGCTCAGATTTCAGAGGTCTATAAGTTCAATGTCAATCGGGACCTGTCAATGAACGCTAAGGCAACCAACTTTGTCTTATTCCCGTTCGACCAGGTGATCGTTCGTAAATCTCCCAACTACGTTGAGCAGCAAACGGTGTTCGTTGAAGGTGAAGTACTGGTTACCGGGCCTTACACCATTATCAACAAGAACGACAAGATCAGCGACGTTATCAAAAGAGCCGGCGGCCTTACGGAACTCGCTTATCCGGAAGGTGCTACCCTTCTACGTCGTACGGTCGTGAAAAACCTCGACGAGGCCGTAGATTACGAGCAGGTACAGCAAACGGAAAAAAGCATTAAACAGGGGACCCTCACCGGTGACCTGCCTAATGTAAAAGAAGAAAAAATCGGTATTGTACTGAAAAACATTTTGAAGAACCCTGGTTCTTTCGAAGATCTGGTAGTACAGGAAGGCGATATCATCCGCATTCCGAAGCGTTTGGAAACTGTTCAGGTAGCAGGCTCGGTGTTATACCCAACAACCGTGAAATACGGTAAAGGGATGAACTTCACCGATTATATTTCTCAGTCAGGAGGTTTTACCGTACAGTCGCTCAGAAAGAGCTCATACATCAAATATCCAAATGGCAATATCGATCGTACGCGAAGATTCCTTTTCTTCAATGTGTATCCCAAAGTACAGCCCGGTTCTGAAATCTTTGTTCCGACCAGAGCCGCTCCGGTACTGAACCCACAACAAACTATTGCAACCGCTACCGGTTTATTAGGTTCGGTAATGTCATTAATTTTAGCAGTATTAGCTTTCCGTTCAATTAACTAACCATGGCGACAGCGACCACGCATCAAATTCCGGAAGACGAGCTATCCCCGAAGGAAGTCGTCGAGAAAGTATTGGTAGTCAAAAATGCACTGATCCGTAACTGGAAATGGCTTTTGCTTCTGCCGGCCGCAGGTTTTGGTATCGGCTATGCCATGGATACCTATCAAAATAAGCCACCTAGCTTTGAAGCCAACGTCGTGTTTAACCTCGGTGCCGCTGGGCAGAGCTCGGGCTTGGGGGATGTAGCCGGCTTGCTGGGTCTCGGCTCGCAGCCGGACGCGAACATTTTTACTGGAGACAACTTCTTCTACTTTGTAAAGTCGCGCCCGGTACTGGAAAGAAATCTTATGAAGGAGGTAGATGTGAATGGTAAAAAGGAACTCCTGGCAAACTTTTACATCGATTCAAGCGGTATCAAAAATTCGGACTGGGAAGATCGCCCTGATCTTCAGAAGTTCCATTTTGAGACCAACGACCTCAAAAAAATGGATCTCAGCTCGCGCATGATCCTGAATTCAATCGTGAAACGCGCGGCTGAGGCTACTGAAATTGCGGCGCTGGACCGAAAGTCGTCGTTCACATCACTTTCCACCAAAATGGAGAATGAACGCCTGGCAGGACTTTGGGTGACCACCCTTTTGGAAACGGTAGAAGAAATGTATACCGAAAATCAGACCCAGAAAACACGGAAAACTCTCCGCCTGCTGCAACATCGTGCCGACTCTCTTGCGAGTGTTTTGGGTATCGCAGAGCATAGATTGGCCAGAGAGCTCGATTACAGCGAGCAAATCATGATGCCTGAGGCCAAAGTCTCTGCCAAAAGCATGGAAAGAAAATCGTCCTTCCTGCAACAACTCTACTATGAGGCAATGGCCAATGCGGAGAAAATGCGTATTTCACTCGTAAAAGAAGCCCCTCTTTTCACCGAGATCGAAGGTATCAAAGTACCCCTGGACGTAAAATATGAAGATAAGCGGAATGCTAAAATCGGAGCGTTGGCAGGTTTGATGATCGCGCTGATCCTGATCTATTTCAGGACCGTATTTTCTTCTCCCACCACCACGACTACCGTACGTAAGGAAGTAGTAACGGCATAATCATGGCAACTCAACACTCTATTACTATCAAGGCGGGCGGGTCTGAAAAGGACTATTGGAAAGACCTCTGGCTCAACCGGCAATTGCTCTGGATCCTTTCCAAAAGGGACATTTCTGTCCGCTACAAACAAACATTGCTCGGCGTAGCATGGAGCGTTTTGCGACCGCTCATGACGATGACTGTCATGGTGTTTGTTTACAGTTATGTTGCCAAATTAAAAGCAGACCCCGGTGTTCCGTACCCTTTAATGGTACTTGTGGGGTTAACGATCTGGACGTTTTTTGCCAACACATTCACCCAAATCAGCAACAGTATCCTCATTAACCATAACCTGGTTTCAAAAGTCTACTTCCCTCGTCTGCTCATGCCAATGAGTTCCATTGCCGTTGGTTTTGTGGATTTTCTGATCACTTTCGGCATTTATCTACTGGTTACGGCATTCTTTCAGTATCCTATTAGCTGGCAGATCATCTTTCTTCCTTGCTTCGTTTTGCTTACATTTATTACTTCAATGGGCTTCGGCCTGTTTTTTGCAGTGCTGAATGTACGCTTCCGGGACATCGGTCAATTGATTCCCTTTATGGTTCAGGTGGGCATGTATGTATGTCCAGTGGCTTATTCGAGCAGCCTCGTTCAAGGCACCTGGTACGAGAAATACTACAATCTGAACCCACTGGTAGGGATTATTGACGGTTTTCGCTGGTGTCTTCTGGGGAGCAAATCCTATTTCAACCCGCAGAGTTTGTATTCAACGGTTATTACATCATCGATCATTTTGGTTATTTCGGTGATCTATTTCCGTAAAAAAGAGAATACTTTCGTAGACCATATCTGAAATAACTACTCTTGGGCATGTCTGTAATTGTAGCTGAAAACATCAGCAAAAAATATATCATCGACCATCAGCGTAAAACTGGGTCATCCAGCTTACGCGACATTGTTTCCGATAAAGTCGATAAGTTGTTTCGTAGACCGGGAAGAAACGGTTTTGCCGAGAAAGAAGAGTTCTGGGCGTTGCAGGATGTGAATTTCAGCATCGATCAAGGTGATCGCATCGGAATCGTAGGCCATAATGGTGCAGGTAAATCCACCCTGCTCAAAATCATGAGCCGGATCACTGAGCCAACCACCGGCCAGATTAAAATCGACGGTCGCATTGCCAGCTTGCTTGAAGTAGGCACAGGCTTTCACCCTGAGCTGACCGGCCGCGAAAACATTTTTCTCAACGGTGCCATTCTTGGCATGTCAAAAGGTGAAATCCGGCAGTCGTTCGATGCTATTGTTGATTTTGCGGGAGTTGAAAAATTTTTAGATACGCCTGTTAAAAGATACTCTTCCGGGATGTACGTCCGCCTTGGTTTCGCGATCGCCGCACACCTCAATCCTGAAATCCTGATTGTAGACGAAGTATTGGCCGTGGGAGATACAGAATTTCAGAAGAAGTGTCTGGGTAAAATGCGGGATGTTTCGGAAAGTGGCCGTACGCTCCTGTTCGTAAGCCACAATCTTACCGCCATTCAGGCGCTTTGCAACAAATCATTCTATTTTGAAAAAGGACGTCTGATCGACCAGGGCGAGACTACGCACATTGTAACGAACTACCTTAGCAAAGTTTCGCACAAGTCGTTGGAAAAGCATTGGGATAATATCGAAGCGGCTCCCGGAAACGACCAGGTGCGTGTGAAGAGCTTCAAACTTTTCCCGGAATATCAGGACGATCTGACACATATCGACGTTCGTACGCCAATCAACTTCCAATTTGAATTCTGGAACCTGGTGGAAGGCGCTTCATTGAACCTCAGCATGCACCTGTACACATTTACGGGAGAATGTATTTTCAATGTGGGCACTGCCGCTGAGAATTTTTCAAAAGGGATCGTCCGCGGCACCTGCGAAATCCCAGGCAACTTCCTGAACGATGGCTCTTATGTAGTTTCTATGATGATTGTAAAAGATACGAGCACCGTACTTTACAACATGGAAGAGGCCCTAGTTTTTGATATTGAGGATTATCGTGAAAATGTGACCTGGTATGGCAAATGGCCCGGATATATTCGCCCTCAACTCAATTTTTCCATTCGCCAATCTGAACACGTAGTGAATGATTAACGTCACTAAAACCTTTCTACCTGACCAGGAAGAATATCTGCAATACGTCCGTGGAATCTGGGAACGTGGTTATCTGACCAACAACGGCCCGCTTTTACAACAGCTTGAAGAACAGCTAAAAGAATATCTGAACGTAAATCACCTGTACTTTTGCGGTAACGGAACGATCGTTCTTCAAATCGCTATTAAAGCTCTCGAGTTAAAAGGAGAGATCATCACGACGCCCTTCTCCTACTGCGCAACTTCGAATGCGATTTTGTGGGAAAACTGCACGCCGGTCTTTGTTGATATCGACCCGGCCTCATTTAATATCAACCCCGGGCTGATTGAAGCCTCCATTACACCTGAAACGTCGGCTATTCTGGCGACCCACGTTTATGGAAACCCCTGCGATGTGGAAGCTATCGAAGCGATTGCTCAAAAACATAACCTGAAAGTCATCTACGACGCTGCACACGCATTCGGCGTGACCTATAAAGGAAAATCACTCCTTGCATTTGGTGATTTGAGCACATGCAGCTTCCATGCTACAAAAGTGTTTCATACCATCGAAGGCGGCGCTTTGATCTCCAACCATCCCGAACTTGACCGTAAGCTGCATTTACTGCGCGCATTCGGTCACCAGGGCGACGAACATTACGAATTTGCCGGAATTAACGGCAAAAATTCCGAGTTTCACGCGGCAATGGGGCTGGTTAATCTCCCGCACGTGCCCGCGATCATCCAGGCACGCAAGGACGTTTTTGCGGCTTATGATAGTCTTCTCAATTGGGATGTTCTTTATAAACCTACATTGAGCGCCGATATTGAATATAATTACGCTTACTATCCCGTGGTGTTTCCTTCCGAAGAGGTTATGTTCCGGGTAATGGAGGCATTGAAGCTCGAGGATATTATTCCGCGCCGGTATTTCTATCCTTCCCTGAATACACTTTCTTTCATGCCAAGGCAAATTGCGTGTCCCGTTTCCGAGGATATCGCGGCAAGAGTATTAAGTTTGCCATTATATGTGGGGCTGCCTTACGAGGACATTGAGCGCATTTCCCGCATTATCAACGGTCATTTATCGCGATAATCGCATGGTCATTTTTTATTGGCTAACCTTTTTCCTGTTTTTATACGGCATCAGCTTTGTTGCAAAAAAGATTGCTCAACCTTCGCTTTCAGAGCTGATCATCATTTTCTTCCTGCTTTTCACCGGTAGCATCATCCCTGCCGGCTTTGTACTGTCGGCACTGGACCTTACAGCTAATGTTTTTGCCTGGATCGGTGGCACTTATATGGTTCTGGGCCTGCATTACCTGCTCTGGACGAGACTTGTCCCGAATAATGCGTCTTATACCATCCGGGGCCTTGTAGCCAACCGGACAGCTACTTTCAGGCTTTGGACCAGAGAGTTGTCCGTGTATCTCAAAGTCATTTTCGGGGCCATGTTCCTGACGTTCGCAATTATCGGGATCACCAACCTGATATTGGTCCTGTTCACAGCTCCCAATGAATGGGACAGCATGACCGGCCACCTCAATAGGGCCATTCGCTACATCCAGCGTGGGACAATGGAGCACTTCGGCGGGGCCAACTGGAATATGGATACGTATCCAAAGAGCCTCACCACGATTCACGTCTATTCCTACCTGATTAGCGGGGACATTGAAAATGCATTCAAGCTCATTCACCAAATGGCCTATTATGTAACGCTGGTGTCTGTTTTTGGGATCGCACAAAGGATCGGAAGAAACCTGTCGGCCAGCTTTTTCTGCGCTTTGGCATACAGCATGTTCCTCGATTTCCTGATGCAAGCTGTCACCACCGAAACAGACATCGTGCTGACGGCCTATCTGAGCTGCCTGCTTTATTTTCTTTTTACCTTTTATACCAGCCGCGACAATCGTTATCTCTACCTCACTGGGATTGCGTTCGCCATCGTCACAGGCCACAAAGCGACATTCGCACTGCTTATGCCCTCGGTGTTTGTGATCATGATCTATACCGTTTTCCTGGCTCCTGATTTTAAAGTGTTTTTTGAAAGGACCTTGCGACTCGGCATTGCGATTGTCTTATTTGCTTTAATTTACATATTGCCTACGGGCTACATCCGTAACATTCAGGTTTTCGGCCACCCGATCGGCCCTCCTACGGCACGGTACCACCAGTCGTACGAGCGGGCTGGCGGCGCGGCCAATCTGTTCGAGCAAGGCAGCCGGAATGTGGTCCGCTATACCTACGATTTTTGCAACCTCGACGGCATCAGGAATGCGCAATGGGGCTATGACCTAAACACCGCTATCCGTAAACCGCTGGTAGTCCTGGAAGATAAATTGCGCATGCGCCTCGACGAAGAGACGGATTTCACCATTGTTCCATTTTCATTTCAGCGAGGGTTCTATTATTACAATGCTAATCCTTACTGGGGAGCGTTCGGTTTTGCGCTGATCCTACCGATCATGCTGTTGGTATTGTTCCGCGTTTTCAGGTCACGGGTTCATTTCTTTTTAGTAATTGCATTCTGCCTTAACCTGGCCGCGATTTCTTATTCGGCAGCCTATGACCCGTTCAAGGGTCGATATTTTATGGAAGCCGGCATATTCGGCGTGCTCTTCCTGCTTTTGTTATTCTCCCATCATCGCCTGTCCATTATCAAGCCGCGCAGAAACGTCTGGAAAGGCTATATCATGCTGGTGGTGGGGCTGGCTTGTATTTCTGCGATAATGGCGGTGTATCTCAACATTCGCTGTCTTCCACTCCCGTCATTTGGAATGGAATCTGCATTGACGATGGATCGCATTCCCTATCAGACATTTGCGAGACCCGACATCACCAGAGCATACGTCCGCTTCGACTCTATAGTACCCGAGAATGCTACCGTGGCACTGGCTACCGTGAACAGTGACTTTGAATACCCGCTTTATGGCAAAGACCTGACCCGGAAACTCATATCCATCAATCCTTTCGAAGAAGGCCTGCGCCCGATCCCAAAAGACGCCGATTACCTCTTTTACGCTCGCAAGGTGATTAACGACACCAGCAAAATCCGTGCATTGCCTACCGACATCCGGTTGGGATCGGATACGACCTTATATCACCATATCTTTTTGAGTGAAAAAGGCGAAGATTATTATCTGCGAAAACTCAAATAGCCCAAACCATGACTATTGCTATCATGCAGCCGTATATTTTCCCATATATCGGCTATTTCCAGCTGATCGCTGCCGTGGACAAGTTTATCATTTATGACGATGTAAACTTTATCAACAAGGGCTGGATCAACAGGAACAACATTCTGGTAGGCGGGAAAGCTCATATGTTTACCATTCCGCTCAAAGACGCGAGTCAAAACAAATTGATCCTGGAAGTGGAGCTCGCCAGGCACGAGCAGTGGCAGAAAAAGTTATTAAAGACCATTCAGCAGTCCTATCAGAAGGCCCCCTGTTATCAAAAGGTTTTTGATCTGATTGAAGAAATCGTAAATTTAGACGTTGAATCAATTAACGAGCAGTCTATATACGCATTGCAGAAAACTTGCGCATACATGGGTATAGGCACGGAGATTGTTCCCTCTTCAACAATATATAACAATAAACACCTGAAAGGACAGGACCGGATCCTGGATATCTGTAAACGGGAACAAGCAACCCATTACATCAATCCGATTGGCGGAGTTGACTTGTACGACAAAGGGAAATTTGAAAAAGAGGGAATAAGACTTGACTTCATAAAAAGTATATCAAGCCCTTACCCCCAATTTAAAAATGCTTTCGTACCTTGGTTGTCTGTTATAGACGTTCTGATGTTTAACGGTCCGGATGATATCAGGAAACAATTAGAGGCATACGAACTAATTTAGGAATGGCGAAGATTATCGTTTTTGGAGTACTCGACACAGCAGAACTAGCGCACTACTACCTCACTCATGACTCTGAACATGAGGTTGTTGCATTCACTATCAATCGCCAATACATCGAACAGGACAATTTCCATGGCTTGCCCGTAGTAGCGTTCGAAGATGTAGAAACCATTTTCCCGCCTTCGGAATACCAGTTCTTTGCCCCCATGACCGGCCGTAACATGAACCGCAACCGGGAGGCGATTTACAACCACGCCAAAGCAAAGGGCTATCAATTCATTTCCTATATCAGTTCCCGTGCGACACTTTTTGATAATGTGATCGGAGAGAACTGTTTTATCCTGGAGGACAATACGATTCAGCCATTCACGACCATCGGTAACAATGTTGTGATGTGGAGCGGTAACCATATCGGCCATCACGGCCAGATTAAAGACCATGTTTTCTTTACGTCACATGTGGTGCTTTCAGGGCATTGTGTGGTGGAATCGTACTCTTTCTTTGGCGTAAACAGTACCATCCGCGATTACACAACTATCGCACAAGGAACGTTGGTGGGAATGGCTTCGGCGATAATGAAGGAAACAGAAGAATGGGGAGTGTATGTCGGAAATCCTGCGAAAAAAGTTCCCGGAAAGATGAGTTACGAAGCCTATTAAAGGGTCCGGCCAACCCACAGTCTGAGCTAGCTAATATCGGTAATGGAGCAGAAGAAAATACTTTTTGTGAGTCATGATGCTAACAGGGCAGGAAGTCAATTGCTGTTGCTGCAGTTATTAAGGCTATTGAAAGAACGGGGCGTTCCCATGCATCTGCTACTCTGCACCGGAGGCGAACTGGAGGCTGAATTCGAGGAAGTGGTAAGTGTTACGCGTCTTTATCAAAACAAAAAAATTACCACGCCTCCCTTCACTGGTAAATTGCTCCGAAAAACTAACCTGCTGAAACTCTACGAAGAGCGATCGCTGCAAAAAGGTAACGAAAAAGTCCTTGCGGAGCTGGAGCAGCAGAATATTGGCCTCATTTTCATCAATTCCATTGCTAATGCGGAAGTTTACTATGATTTCCTGAAATCATTTCATCATTTGCCTTTAGTGCTTTTTGTGCATGAGCTGGCAATGTCAGTGAAAATATATACGCAGGAGAAACAACTCGCTTTTCTGCTAAAAAAAACCGATCATCTGATCGCCGTTTCCAATGCAGTGGCAGACTATTACATCCGCAAATACGATTTCCCCGCCCACCACGTCAGCACATTCACGCTCATCGATCATGAGCATATCGACCAGCGACTACAATCTGTCCAGCACGATATTCTTGAAAAAACCTATAAAATCCCGGAAGACGCCATTGTAATCGGCGGCTGCGGGAATGCCGAATGGCGCAAGGGTAACGACATATTTAACTGGATCGCCAGCCGAGTGATACGCAAAACCCAGCCACTGCCTGTTTACTTTGTATGGGTGGGCGCCGGGCCACAGCATGAGATCTATGAGTTAATTGAAAGCGACATTCGCCTGATGGGGCTGAGCGACAAGATCATCCTCGTTCCGCCAACGCCGCGTGCGCTGGATTATATTAACCGTTTCGACGTATTGCTGTTGAGTTCCCGTGAGGATCCTTATCCCCTTGTGGTTATGGAAGCGGCTTTACAGGAAATACCCGTGGTATGCTTCGAAGATGCAGGCGGCGCGCCAGAACTTATCGAAGACGATGCCGGGTTTGTGGTTCCTTATATGGATATTTCCGCTGCTTCGGACGCGATCATCCAACTAATCCTCGACCCGTCGCTGCGGAACACAATGGGCGAAAATGCCCGCAAGAAAGTTTTGGAGAGGCATAACACCGACAAAAGCGTCGCAAGCATCGAAGCCATTATTCAAAAGTATTTACCTTTGCAGGTTTCGGAACAGCACAATCAATGACCATTGCCTTTACCATTTGCTCCATCAATTACCTCGCGCAAGCCCGGACACTAGGAGATTCGCTCAAAGCGACCAATCCGGATGTCCGGTTCTTCATTGGTCTGGTGGACACCCTTCAAGGCGTAGCATTTGAAGATGCCTACACGCCAGCCTACCCGATGATCGAGATCGATAAGATCGAGATCAGGGATTTTCAGGAAATGTGTGCGCGCTACAATATTACAGAGCTTAACACCGCGGTAAAACCTTTCTATTTTACCTATTTTTTCAAACACTACCCCCAGGCGAATAACGTCATCTATTTCGACCCGGATATTATTGTTTTCCAACCATTGACAGGCCTCCTGAACTCACTGGCAAAGAACAATGCCGTGCTGACGCCGCATATCAACACGCCGATCGACGACCGGCTGACACCCAACGAACTGCATCACCTCAATACCGGCGTGTACAACCTTGGGTTTGTGGCATTCAGCCGCTCCGAGGAAAATGACCGCTTTATTTCCTGGTGGGAAGAAAAACTACGTTACGAATGCCTGATCGACCTTTGTAATGGGCTTTTTGTAGATCAGAACTGGATGAATTTCCTGCCGGTCTTCGTACCTAATACATACATTGAAAGAAATCCCGGCTATAATGCGGCTTACTGGAACCTGCACGAGCGCACATTTACGGAACGCGACGGCCAATGGTATGTAAATGAAGAGAATCCATTAATATTCTTCCATTACAGCGGCTATGATCCCGCCAAACCGGATATTTTGTCGAAATACCAGGACCGCTTCGAATTAAGTCGCCGCAGCGATCTGACGGATCTTTTCAAATTATACAAAAACAGCCTGATCGACAATGGGAACGCTTACTACCGCAAATTCCCCTGCTCGTACATCAAGCCTGCGCCGGTGCGTCGCTATCAGCGCGTGAGAAAATACCTGAAAATGCCTGTGAACTATCTGATCGGAAAGCTTCAGACGATCTGATGAAAGAGCTGGTAACCGTTATTATTCCTATTCTGGAAACCCGGATCGACCCGACGGAGGAAAAACTGCTGCATCATGCTTTAAATATTCTGTCGGAACACCCGATCGTTTTCATCGCCGGCGAAGGTACCGACCTTTCGGTTGTGCACGAGCATGCCGAGCATATCGATGTAGTGCATTTTCCGAAGCGCTTTTTCGAATCCCGGCAACATTTGGCGCCACTTTTCCTGATGCAGGATTTTTACGAGCGTTTCAACTGGTGCGATTTTCTCCTCATCCACGAGCTGAACAGCTGGGTGATCAAAGACGAGCTGCATTACTGGTGCAAGCAGGGTTATGATTACTTCAAAGCCAGTCCGCTCCTACCCGACCCAGCCAATGCACCAAGTTTGCTGAAACGCGTTACGGGGCTTTCAGATGAGGAAAAACGATTATACGGGTCAGGTTATACCGGCAACGGGCTTTACCTTTGCCGGATCGAGCGAATGACCGGCATATTGAAAAGCAAAAGGCAACTTGCCCATCAATACCGTCACAACGCGACCATACCCCATGTTGATTCCGTGTTCTGGGAGCTGGAACCGAATCGGTTTTTACCGAATTTGCGGAAACCGACGGACGTCGTACGCAGCCATTTCGTACAATATGGTGTCCAATATCAAAATGGCACAACATTACCTTTTGCTTTAACCGGCATTTCCAGACACAACATCGACGAAATCGCCTACTTTAAAAATTTGCCTGAAACGGAATAGTTGTTCATGAATATTATATACACAGTTTGTAACCGAACCAATCTGGCGCATGCACTGGCTCTGGCGGATTCTGTGTTACAACACCAGCCGAACGACGGTTTTTACATTGGCCTGGTCGATGCCATTCAGATTGATCACTTGCCGGAGCACGTCAAACTGTTGCCCGTAACCGCATTGGCCATTCCTGGCTTTGACGAAATGGCGGTCGGCTATTATGATTTTGAGTTACTACCGGCTTGCCGTCCGTGGTTCGCACTTGAATTGCTGAAAACACATCCGGAATGCAAGCGGCTGACTTTCCTTAGTCCGACAACACTTTTGAAAGCCTCATTCGAGGGCCTGTTGGATGCGAACTCTGAAATGTTTTTAACACCCAACATTTCATCTCCATTGAAACGATCGGCCATTCTGGACGATAAGCGAATTCTTAATGCAGGAATGTACCATTCGGGAAGCTGGGTGCTAAGACCTTCGGAGAAAACCGTTGCCATGCTCAAATGGTGGTCGCATCGAACTATCGACCGCGCGAACTTCGACCTTTGCAACGGCATGAATACCGACCAGCTTTGGCTGAATTATGTACCAGTGTGGGTTCCTGCGACAACAACGCTTCACAATCCGGGCTGGTATTATGGTTTGAATGCGGTTTTGAATAAAAATCTTGTGGCAAATGATAATGGTTACGAGGTGGATGGGCAGCCACTGATTTCGCTCAACTTTGCGGGACTTGGCCATTTCGACCCAATCTGGTCGGATCATGCGGGGTTAGTTACCGAAAACAAGGCATTTCAGACATTATTCATGGAATACCAGCGCATTGTGGTGAACAAGAGATACGAACTGCCAGCGAGCGGTCAGCCGGCATTCGGGAAACAAGCCAATATCGCTCCCAACCGATTAATGAGAAAAGGCATTGCTGCCAAATTGAAAGAGTTAACCGCATATATCGATCAGTTTTAAACAGGATTCCATGCATTTTTTAGAACAGACCACACAGGACCTGCGAAACTTCGTATCAACACTGAGACCGGCGGCAACACCCACCGGCCATGCGCAGAAATATCCGAAACTGACCATTATCACCCCTTCGTACAACCAGGCGGCGTTTTTGGAGAGGACAATCCTGAGCGTCCTCAACCAGAACTATCCCAATCTCGAATACATTATTGTGGACGGCGGCTCGAACGACGGCAGTGTAGAAATCATTAAAAAATATGAAAAACACCTCTCCTGGTGGATTTCCGAAAAAGATCGCGGCCAGGTGCATGCGATCAACAAGGCGCTGGAACGGGCCACCGGCGAGTATATAAGCTTCCAAAATTCAGATGATGTATATTTCCCAGGTACTTTTGCTCGTTTTGGAGAAGCAGCTTTGAAATACCCGGTCGATATCCTTTACGGCGACCTGTACATGATCACCACCGACGACGAAGTGACTGAAATACTTAAAACTACGTCCTACGATTTTGATTGCCAGGTTCTGGAAGGGATGCAGATACACAACCAGTCGCTATTTTTCAAACGTTCATTGGTGGAGAAATACGGCTTGTTCGACGAAACCTTCCGTTTTGCATTCGATTACGACTTCATCACGCGGTACACCTCGCACAAAACGACCACCACGAAAAAGATCGATGGACTTGGGGGCGCATTACGCGTACATGCGGAAGCGAAGTCCTCGACCATCGCGACGACCATTGGCAGGGAGGAACATGCGAGGGTACAAAAATTGTACATTTCAACGAACGCATCCCCAGTAGTCAACAAAATCAAGTATCTTTGGTGCCGTGTTCGTAAAATCGCCTATTTCATTCTGCGATTAGATATTCAGTATATCAGATTCAGGCTTTCCAGATGAATTGGAGCTTATTTAATGTAGCCAATAATTTCAATTATCTCCGATATTCGATGGGCATCGCAATGATGTTCAACGGGTTTCCGCTCATATTCTTTATACGCGACACACTCGGTGTAGGGCCTGCAAGCAGCGTTTTTACAGCCATTTTCTTTTCGCTGGCATTGCTATTAATGGTTCCCCCCACGCTTTTCAAGCGCCTTTACAAGCCTAACACTATCCTGATCAACCTCGGACTGGGCTTCCTGCTATTGACGCTTTATTACTTTTTCTTCATGAACCACCAGGGAAAAGCGGTGGCTGATATTGGAAACTTTGTTTTCACATTCGGGTTCCTTGCCTTGCTCATCCACGTCCCTAATGACGTGAAAGACACGTTGATACAAGTACTTTTCCTATTTTCTTTTTTTACAAATATCACCCTGGTTTACTCCCTCATCACCGACCCCAACTGGACGCCGGGGATGCGTGCGGCAGTAAATTTTGCCAATGAAGGCGCCCAACCGGGCGGTAACCCACACATTACGGCACGTAACGGCGTGATCACACTGCTTTCGGCCCTGGTTCTGCTGGGTAATACCAAACATTTGCTTACCCGGTTGTTTCTGTTTTTCTCGGTGCTGTTTGGAATGGGTGTGGTGGTCCTGTCACTTGCCAAATCCAGCTATCTCGGCTTAGGCATTGCGTTTGGGGCTTATTTCCTCTTTCATTTCAAATTTTCCGACATTACTTCTGCCATCGGCAGTGCATTCAAATTCAGGAATGCGGTATTCATTATATTGATTTTATTAGTGATTAATTACTTCCTGATGCGCTACGGCGATGTTCTGAACCTGCTTTTAGGCTATTGGGATATTTTCGAAGACCGCATCATGAACGTGATCTTCACCTCAACAGGTGTAAGGCTATCGGAAGAAGCAGATGTCGATTACTCGGCTATGGGACGCGTGAGTGGTTTCGGAGAATTCATGAAAACGTTATTTTCCTGGGACATCTTCCTCGGCAGGGGTTATAAGAATGATTATCTGGACGTTCCATTACTTGAATCCTGGGTAAATCACGGAATTTTCGGGTTCGTATTTTTCACAAGCTTCAATTTCTTCCTGTTCCTTTACGTGATTCGGGAAGTGCGTCGCCATACCAATCCACTGACGACTTTCCTGGCTTATTTCTTCCTATCCATGGTGGTGTTACTTTTTACCGGTGGCCGCCCTTACGACATTGCTTTCTGGTTCCCCTATTCGGTCATGATTCGCTTCCTGGGTATCAAATACCTCGATGCGATTCCAAGAAGAAAGGTAACCCGACCGAAGCCAGAAACATTAAGTCCCATAACCACCTGATACGCTCCCTGAGCAATGGGACCTTCGTGCAAGGCTCCCATCATTCCACACATGAAGAACAGAGTTGAACAACTGGATGGGTTAAGGGGCATTTTTGCGGTCCTGGTGATAGCCCATCACCATAATGCATTCAAAGAGTCGATTCTGTACAATAACTTCTTTGTCATCAATGCAAGCTTGTTCGTCGATTTCTTCTTTGTACTCAGCGGCTTCGTGATCGCATTCAATTACGTCGATCGCATCCATAACGCTGGCGATTTCCTGACTTTCCTTAAAAAACGATTTATCAGGCTTTACCCTTTACTGTTTTACACGGAAGTTGTTTTCGTGCTTGCCAATCTGCTCGGCGAGCATAGCCCGATGAAAAATGTCGGTGGGCTTGGATTCAGCTATTACTTCTATACTTCCTTTGACACCCTAACTTTTATGGGATCCAGCACGGTGTTTGGTGCCTGGATCAGCAACAATTACCCCTCCTGGTCTATTTCCGCAGAAATGATCTCCTATGTCGTGTTCGGATTAGTGGTTTTGATTCTTTCCCGGTTCAAATACGCGGCTTTCGCGATTATAGGGCTAGCCTCCGCCATCTTCATCTATTCAAGAGGCGAATACCTGCTCGCTTACGATTATGGCTATATTCGAGGACTTCTGTGCTTTGTGCTCGGCATCTTCACCCAGCGTTTGTTGAGCCGAAAGACTTTTCAACTATCGGCATTCGAAATTCCTTTCCTGTTTTTGATGGTTTTGGCCATGTATTTAGTCCACCATTGGGAGCTTAATCTGTGGAAGCTGGTATTCCCCTTCATTTTCTCCATTGGCGTTATCGTTTTTGCGAGCTCTACCGGCATTGTCACGCAGGTACTCAACAGCAAACCTTTTCAATATTTAGGTAAAATCTCCTACTCCATTTACCTGAACCATGCTATTGTCTTGATTTTCGTAAATATTGTATTGTTCAGGTACCTTAAATCGCCTGAAAATGAGGTAATGTTTGGTATTTCCCTGATTTCCTCGATCGTTCTCACCATTCTCTATTCCCATGTTACCTACGAATTTGTCGAAAAGCGCGTCGGTAAGTTTCTGAGAGATAATTGGGGATAATGGCATAATCTTTACGTCTTCCGCAGTAACCGGGTTTGGATTAAACCTTTCGGTGCCTGTATGGGTTATCATTTCAGACAAAACACTTGGAGTCATGGCAACATTCTCAGAATTGATCAACAGCGATAAACCGGTTTTAGTGGATTTTTCGGCCGAATGGTGCGGTCCGTGTAAAATGATGAAACCGATTCTCGAAAAAGTAAAGGCCGATCTTGGTGATTCAGCGACAATTATTAAGGTCGATGTGGATAAAAACCAGTCGGCAGCACAGGCTTACCGAATTCAGGGCGTTCCAACACTGATCGTTTTCAAAAACGGCAAGCCGCTTTGGCGCCAGTCGGGAGTGGTACAGGCCGACCAGCTCAAATCCGTTATCCAGCAATACATTTAATACCTCTTTGGCTCAATGCGTAATACCCGCAATTTTGACATTATTGAAAATAAGGATTTTAGCATTGAGCCATTGCTTGAAAGTAGCTACGAGCAGGTGCATTTCAGGCAATGCTCGTTTACAGATCTCTCAGGGATCGATCTGATCGATTGCGTTTTCGAGGAGTGCAACCTGAGTAATGCGTCAGTGAAGAATTGTAAAATATCCGACGTCGAATTCGTCAGTTGCAAACTGACGGGCGTTAATTTTTCGGAAAGTAAAGACTTTGCATTTGCCGGGATTTTTGAAAACTGCATTTTGGACTATGCAATTTTTGAAAGAAAAAAGCTGAACAAAACCCTTTTCAGCAGCTGCAAAATCCATAATGCGGATTTTACCCAGACAGACCTTTCCAAATGCAAAGTCCACAACTGTGACTTCTGGGACGCGGTTTTCGATGGTACCAACCTCGGCGGTGTCGATTTTTCGACCAGTAAAAACTTCACGATCGATCCCACTTCCAACAATATCCGCAAAGCCAAATTCCTGTCGTCCGACCTGGCCGGGCTTTTGACAAAATTTGATATAATTATCAAATAGTGCTTTGAACGGCTGACCATTTTTTGTTTCTTCGGCGCATCTAAACCTAGCGCCGATTATGTCAACCCAGTTCTTTGCAGAGAAAGTTTTCACCGGAAAAGAAGTCCTTTTTAATCAGATTATCGCCGTTGAAAACGGCCGCATCCAAAGCGTAGAAAGCGGTACACCCAAAACCGGCATGCCGCAGGTAACCAACCTCGCGCCAGGACTTTTCGACAGCCATATCAATGGTGGAGAGCAATTCTATTTCACCGAGCGCGCCGACGAGGAAACGATCGACGATATTTACCAGGCGAGTGTCAACACCGGCACTGCTTACGTGCTCCCTACCCTCATTACCTCCCCACACGACAACATTCTGAAAGGTATCGAGGCCACGCGCAGCTACATGGAGAGCAACCCGGATTCGGGCGTATTAGGAATGCATTTGGAAGGGCCATTTTTGAACCCGATCAAACGCGGTGCACATTTGGCTGCATTCGTGCGCAAGCCTACCAATGCCGAACTGGAAGAAATCATTCAATACGGCAGAGATGTGATCCGGCTGATCACGATCGCACCAGAAATGTTCACCGAAGACCAGCTTCAAATGCTGCTCGAATCGGGCATTACCGTTTCCGCAGGCCACTCCAATGCCACTTATGCAGAAGCCATGACGGCATTTGATCAGGGAATTCAACTTGTAACCCATTTGTACAATGCGATGTCGGCATTCGGTCATCGTGCGCCAGGGCTCGTAGGTGCGACTTTCGATACCGAGTCCGTTTACGCGCCGGTTATTATCGACGGGACGCATTGCGACTTTGGAGCGGCAAGCGTGGCTTACAAGATTAAGCGCGACAAGTTGTTTCTTATTTCGGACGCGTTGTTTTTGGGGCAGAAAGTCACCCAGTTCAAATGGGGGGAATTTGATGCTTATTTAAAAGACGGGAAGTATATCAATTCCGATGGTAACCTTGCTGGTGCCACTATTTCGCTTGGCGACGCCGTACGTAATGCTGTTGAAATCATTGGGATACCCGTGCAGGAAGCCATTGAAATGGCGACAGTTCGCCCGGCTACCGTATTAGGTTTACAAGACAAGATCGGCAGTATTGCACCGGGTTACCCGGCCGTCTTTACCACATTCAACGACAATCTTGAAAATTTTGAAGTGCTACGTTACTAACCGTTACAGCACCAGCATACCACCATTTTTCAACTCCTGCCAGGTGCGGGAGTTGAGAAAGACTTCAAAACTGCCTAATCCCGCCGCATCGAAATCATTTTTGAATTGTTCGAATGCATACGGTTCTGCATTTGCGATCAGTAGTTTAGGCAGTATTCCGGTGAGCCACTCGCCCATCTCCACGTCCGCCTCCACTGCCCATTCCTTTTTCTTGTTATAAAAAACGAGTTCTGCTATTTCACGTACTTTTTTGCCTTTTCTTTCTTCAAAAACAGCCATTTCGGGTAAACTGCCCGTCCACACAATCACGGCATTGGGTCTCGCTGCCGCCTCTGCGAGCTCGTGGATGTTTTTTTCGATGTAATCAGGAGGAATCGACGTGGCCGGGACCCTGAAATCAAACCATTTGGACAATGGGAAATCGAGGCAAACGCCGTGCATATAATTGAAGAGTGATTTGCGTAAACCTTCCGCATATTGATCGTGGTCGGCACCGAGCGGGTCTTGATGTTCCAAATCGTTATTGGCGAATTTACCGGTATCCGGGCCCAAACGCATGACATCGAATTCCTCGGGATGCAAACCAACCGGACTATGGGCCGTCATCGCAAACCGGTGCCAGAAACCCGACTGTACAATACCCAATTGAAAAAGCTGGCGCACCATTTCGAGCGCATCGATCGTCTCCTGCGCAGTCTGTGTCGGGAAACCGTACATTAAATATGCATGCACCATAATGCCCGCTTGCGTAAATGCATCCGCCACGCGCGCCACCTGTGCCACCGTCACGCCCTTTTTCATGCGTTCGAGCAAACGATCGGAAGCTACTTCCAGCCCGCCGGAAATGGCAATGCAGCCGGACGCTTTCAGGAGCAGACAGAGATCATGCGTGAAGTTTTTCTCAAAACGGATATTCGTCCACCAAACTACCGTAAGCTTGCGGCGGATGATTTCCAAGGCCAGATCGCGCAGTAAGGCGGGCGGAGCAGCTTCGTCCACGAAATGGAAGCCGTTTTGCTGCGTTTGTGCGATTATTTCCTCAATGCGGTCGCAAAGTAGCGAAGCCGTCATGGGTTCATACCGACGGATGTAATCCAGTGAAATGTCGCAAAACGAGCATTTGCCCCAATAACAGCCATGCGCGAGCGTCAGCTTATTCCAGCGGCCGTCGCTCCACAACCGGTGCATCGGGTTTACAATCTCGATCACAGAAAGGTAATCGTGCAATGGCAGGTCGCTATAATCCGGCGTACCTGTTTCGCGCTGTGGCACATCCTTTTCCTTTGCGCCATTGTGATATATCACTTTACCGTAGACTCTCGAATATACCCTTTTCAGGTTCGTGAGCGCACGTTCACCTTCCAGATATTCGAGTAATGACAGCAGAGGTGCCTCCCCATCATCCAGGCACACAAAATCGATATAGTTGAAAACCCTCGGCTCTTCCAGCGAACGCAGTTCCGTATTGGCAAACCCTCCGCCCATGACTATTTGAATATGCGGATAATGCGCTTTCAGATACTGACCACATTTGAAACCACCGTATAAATTGCCCGGAAACGGCACAGAAATGCAGACAATATCAGGCTCATACTGCTTCACCTTTCGTTCCAACACATCTTTCAACGTCTGAGAAAGTAACGTATCCGGCGTTTCCAGCGCGGCTTCCAATTCATCAAAACTCGTTGCCGAACGCCCCAGCCGCTCGGCATACCGACTGAACCCGAAATGCGGGTCCACCGCCTCCTGGATCAGGTCGCCAAGGTCTTCGAGGTACAATGTCGCCAGATGCCGGGCTTTGTCGTGGATACCCATTGTTCCAAATGCCCAGTCGAGGTCTTCGAGTTGCTGGAAACGGCTGGCTTCTGGCAGGTAAGTCCGGTCGCAAATGCTATGGGCGAGTGTGGGATTGCTGTTTTTTAGAAACCGGATGACGGGATCGATCGTCGAAATGTATTCGTCCCGGAGGGCATAAATGCGGAAACTATTGTCTGTAAGCTCGATATCCGACGCTTCAAGCATCGCAAAAAGCTTTTTCAATCCTTTGGAAGAAAACAACTCCAGGATCACGTCGATACCCAAATCGGCCTGATACGACTCCCGACCCAAAGTATTCAAAAAACCTTTGAGATAAGCAGTAGCGGGGTAGGGCGTATTGAGTTGGGTAAATGGCGGGGTGACCAGGAGTATTTTCTTTTTCACGGATGCGCGTTTTCTTCGGGGCAAAGGTAGGGGTTTTTGGAATTGAAAGAATACTGGTAACTTGGCCGGTTGCAGTTTTAGCACTTGCTCTGTCGCCTGAAGATCTTATCGGATGCCTCACTCGGAAACTACCGTAGCCACCTTGGTATAGACCTTGCCGGGGCACTTATGCTTCGTTCATCCATTTGCTATTCGTTTGCATCCACCCATTCAACGACGGCAACGGCCGGGCCGGACGATTACTTGAAAAGTGGTTTCTTTCAGATAAACTGGGACCGGTTGCGTGGCACATTCTGTCGGAGCAGTATTAACAATCAGCATGTTGACGAATACTACCGGAATCTGAACAGGCTTGGTATCTTTTATGAGCAGCTGGATTTCAGGCAAGCTGAGCCGTTTTTGAGGATGCTGCCTGCGGCGCTGGATAATTGAGGCAGGTCATTTGGACATTTGGCCTATCAAGCCCTTTTCCAGCTACCAGATAATCCTAACTTCGCGCTACCAGCAAAACTTACACACGCTATCTATGCGCCCTCGCTACTATCTTGATACTTCTGTGTTTGGAGGAGTTTTCGACTGTGAGTTCGAAAATGAAAGCCTGGCAATATTCGAAAAAATCAATGCAGGTCAAATAACATGCGTTTACTCCGGACTGGCCGAGAGTGAATTAAAACGCGCTCCGGAGCGGGTAAGGGGTTTCTTCCAAAGTCTCGACGAAGAAAATCTCGAAAAAGTTGACGTCGACAGCGCTGTTCTTCAATTGGCACGAAAATACATAGAATCGAATGTGGTGGGGGAAACCAGTTTTGACGATTGTGTCCACATTGCCTTGGCAACCATTAATAAAGTTGATATGTTGATTAGTTGGAACTTTAAACATATCGTAAACAAAACCCGAATTCCAGGCTATAATTCTGTAAATTTATTATCAGGCTACCAGTCGATTGACATACGGTCACCACGAGCTATTCTACACCTATGAAAACGAAAGAACACAAAGTAAAGCAGTTTGACGCCGTGAAAACATTTCGCGAAATCAAAACTAAAATATCGGAAGAAATCAAGGATATGAATTTGGAGCAACTGCAAAAGTATTTGGAAGAAAATAAACTCCGTCCTTAAAGTTCGATTTCCTTTACAAAAACAACCTTCGCTACCAACTAATCAATGCGGCTCGGGATGTTCCAGATAATCATGAAAGTTAACCCGCCGCGCCCGCTTCCCTCGATTCGGATCCTTGTATTGCGAGAATGCCCATAACACATAGGAAGTAATGTCCTGATAAAACTCAGAACGGAGCGGAAAAAGGCCGTCGCCGTTGCGGAGCGCATTGGTGAAAAGTACGACCGTAATATCTTCTGGGCAATGCATCCAAACGCTCCTGAAACCTTTTGGATTGAGAACTGTGATACCCGAATACCACCAGCCGTCGTGGTAGCTGAATTTCCCTTCGGGCATAACGGCACTGTAACTACCCAGGCCGTTCGTAATAATTTCGTCGCGGATATCTTGTGTGATGACGGTATTATTCTCAGTCGAGAAGAGAGCTGCATATAGCTTAACACCCTGGCTAGCTGAAAGATAAATACCATAACCGCCGGTGGTCGTGCTAAAATCGCCCGGATCGAAGCCGAATTCGCCTGAGTAGGGAAAATCATAGCCAAATGTGGGCGTTGGGAAACTGTTGGTTAGGAACTCATCTGTAACAATGCCCGCTTTTTGGAATACATTTTTTTGGACATATTCTTCATAGGCCCGTAAAGCAAAGAGTGCATCATTCTCGTCGTTACCCGAGAATTGGAGGCCATTAATAGCCGGGATCAAAACTCTGAAAAGTCCGAAATTTGCATTCTGATAGCAACTCGATCCGTGGTTTTCCTTTCTGATCCCCATTTGGATCAGCAGTTTCAACCCATACCAAACATTTTCAGTATAAGCGCCATTCCGGCAATTTTCTCCCATCCCTATAATGCCGCTTGTGTGCGTCAGGAGGTCTTTGAATGTAATCAGGTCGATATTCGGACCTTTAACCCAGGTTCTGGGAAGGTAATCGATGATCTTGTCGGTTGTTTTAATACCCTTCTCTTTGGCTAATTTGAGAAATGCGGCCGCGGTAATGGTTTTGGTCATGCTCGCAATCTGCATTTTGGTATCCAGCGTGACCGGTTTGTCCTCCTGGACTTCGACTTGCCGAGCATAATAGCCGCCCACCCCGGAGCCGATTAGCTGGTCTTTTTTATACACCGCAAAGCTGTAACCGAAACCTTTGTCTTTTAAGGAATCGTCAAGAATCCTCACAAACTTCATCGCCGGATCTTCATCGACGGGATCGGGATCTTTGTCCTTTTTACAAGCGAGCACCCCTGCCAAAAACAGGCATAGGCTCAAAATCAAGGGTAAATACCGTTTCATGGCCTGTAATGTTATCAAAATGTAAAATGAAGATAGCAACTAGCCCGATTGCTTTCCAAACGGGTAATATTGTGACCACAATTTGCACAATGCTCCTATGCAGTCTTTTAACAAATTATATTTCAAATTCCTTTACGCAGGAATTCTACTGAGTGCTGGTGTCGCGCCTGCATACGCTCAGCAAAATAAAAGTTATCCGCCTACCTCTTTTCCCGATCGCGTGATACTGGGTTATAAAGGCAATCCGGCAACTTCTCAGGCCGTCAACTGGCGCACCGATTCAACGGTGACGAACGCCATTGCTGCCATCCATGAAGCCGATCCCTCCCCAGATTTTCCATCCAAGGCACGCACCGTTCAGGCGGCTACGCACAAAGTTGTGCTGGATGGTAAAACGGTGCACTACCACGAAGCCAACTTCGGCGACCTGAAACCAGCCACACAATATGTTTACCGCGTTGGCGATGGCCAATCGTGGAGTGAATGGTTCCATTTTAAAACGGCTTCCGATAAGCCTGAACCAGTTTCATTCCTTTACTTTGGCGACGCACAGAACGATATTCGCTCGCTATGGTCGCGGGCTGTACGCGGAGCATTCGCTACATTGCCCAAGGCGAATCTGATGATCCACGCCGGCGACCTGATCAACAACTCTAATGTAGATTACCAATGGGGCGAATGGTTCGAAGCCGGGGGGTGGATCAACGGTATGGTTCCAAACCTGGCGACTCCCGGTAACCACGAGTATTTCCGCGACGAACAAAAGAATCTGTTTGTATCGAAACACTGGAAACCGCAGTTCGCATTACCGGAAAACGGCCCCGAAGGACTTTCAGAAACGGCCTATTACATCGATTACCAGGGTGTCCGATTTATTTCTCTTGATTCACAAGCAGCTATTCTGGATTCAACGACAATGAAAAAACAGGCTGCCTGGTTTGAGCAAGTCACTACTAATCACCCAAACCGCTGGACGATCGTCGTACACCACCATCCGATTTATTCCACCAAAAACGGCCGTGACAATGATGAATGGCGTGACAAAATGGAGCCATTGTACAAAAAGCATAAAGTAGACATCGTTCTGCAAGGCCATGACCACACCTATGGTCGCGGGCTCAACATTCCGGTCGGGCAGAGCCGCAAAAAGCCGAATGGTCCGATTTATGTGGTTTCGGTAAGCGGACCGAAAATGTATGATATCGGCCTGCAAAACTGGATGGACCGCGCCGCTTCCAACACCCAGCTGTACCAGGCTATTACAGTCGATCAAAACAAACTTTCATTTAAAGCGTTCACCGTCAATGGCGACTTGTACGATGCGTTTGATCTCAATAAGGATAAAAACGGTGTCAATACACTGGTTGAGCTTTCGAATACTTTAAAAATGAAGGAAAGGCTCGATTTGCCGGAGCATTATCTGAAGACTTTCAAGGAAGAAGAATTGAAGGAGTATAATCAGCGTTACCAGGAATACAAGAAGCGCAAGGGTATTAATTAGGCCTAAAAATGGCTGGCATTCGATCAACAATGCCAGCCATTTGAATTTGCTATTTTACCCTGATTGCATACAAGCCATTCCGGCCGGTGATGAACAATGTATTACCATTTTCCCCGGCCAAAACAATCGTCGATGGCCTCTCTGGCGTCTCAATTAAATTAATCTCCTTTCCGGAAGGGTCAAATACATAAATCTGTCCGTCGGCGATATACACATTGCCTTCGCGATCCACTGCCGAACTGAATTCCCCCTTCTCCGCGAATAATTGTGGTTCGGACAAATGGCCTTTCGGCCCGACGTTGAAACGGAATGTTCTTTTCAGATATTCATCGGTACCATATAGCACTTTGCCTGGATAACCTTCAACCAGCGCATTGGAACGCGCCAGATCGTAAATTTCCGGCACGATGGTCACCAAATCGGGCGCTACCCAGCATGTGTTGAATTCATTGGTACTTACTTTCAATAAATCACCCGAATCTCTTCTGCGATTCGAGGGATTTAAGGTTTTAACAATGTCTTTCTTCTTACCGAGCGGCAACCACAAAAGTCTTCTTATAGTTTCCTCCGGCTTGTCTGTATTAATGGAGTATACTAACGTCCCAAAACCATTATTCCCCCATCCACTGAAAGAGGTCCCGGCGGCATCAGGCGGGTTAGGAAATGTCTCTGGTCGCCCATTCCTGATATAGCCCTGTTTCGGAACATATTTAAATACCACCAGCAAGCTATCCTTTGTATCCACACCCAGCGAAAGCGGCTCCCATGGAAAATCGGCCACCAGGCTCAATGTATTTGTTTCTACAGACCATTTATAAATCCGTCGGGCGCGCGATTCGCTGAAATACACATTGCCTTTGCTATCCCGGCAAATGCCGTCCGCGAATTCAAATCCTTTTGCCAATTGCACCACTTTCCCCGGTTGCAAATCAATGGGTTTGGGTTTGGGATTGTCGATAATGAGCCTGTTAAACTCCCACGGACGCACTTCAAGTCCCGAATTCACATCGAAGAGCGGAACCGTCGACGGGTATTTTGTCTGGCTGTAATTATGCACGTTCAGGAATTCCAATTTCCGATTATTCCACGACCGGATGGAATGCGGATAAGGTGTGCTTACGCGGATCACCCGAAACATGTACAAATTTGCAAACACCATATTGTCGCAAGACTCGATTTCGAGCGGCTGACAGTTTGAACTTTCCTTACTCTCCTCCTCCAATTGCAAGGCATACACTTTCCAGTTCGAAACATTTTTGAACCGCACCTCATTACGAACATGATGCTCTACCGACATCGCATAAATACGTCCGGGCGTGGACGTGTTCGACACATAAGTACCCGCGGAAGCGAAAGTATTCGCCGTCCAGATATTCTTGAATGTTCCACCGCCGCCATTAGTTATCCAAAGGCTCCAATATTGCGTATCCCAATGCTGTTCATTGCCTACATGCGACGCATTGCTCAATACTTCTTGCCCGGGTCGTTTTCGCATAATATTGCCATGTCCGCCCAGAAATTTCACATCATTGACATACGAATTGCCTCCTGCTGTCCATTTCAAACCAACAGCGCGGGTATTACTGGCAGCCGTTGAAATACCAATTCCAGTGAGAACATTACTGCCGCCCTGGGACGACTCTACCATCGGTTTCGGTGGCCCAAAACTTCCGAACGCTTCTGTGTTATCCTGCAAAATGAATTGGGTCGAAACCGGATTGAGACCGATAAGCATTGTTTTTTCTTTCAGTTTCAATGTTTCCGTAATGCGGTACCAGCCTTGCGGGACGTAGATGGCACCATGCTGGTCAATGGCCGCTTGTATTGCCTTTGTGTCGTCGGTAATGCCGTCCCCCTTCGCACCTAATGCTTTCAAATTCACCCAGGTCTCCATAGCCGGGAATGCGGGAATGTCCCTGGCGGCAGGGACTGGTTCGATTTTCAGTGTTTCAATTTCCTGTGTAGTAGTATGAACCGGTTTTGCGTCAATGGCTGCCATTTGCAGACCGTGGTTGAAAGCTTTTATCCTGAACAGCTCCCCCTTACCGGCAATTTGCTTTCCGCTTTCGCGAAAACTCACGAGTACCGGCACCTTTTTACAATCGATGTGCCGCAAACTGATTTGTGTATACGCATTGTTCTCATTACTGATTACCAGGGCCGGACCGCTTATGTTTTCGAAGCGGCTGTCTTCGATGAACAGTTTTTCGTAAAAATTAGGATTGACCTCTAAAACCGTTGGTACATTCTTAACCGTCATTCGCACAATGGTAAGACCGGATTCTTGCGAACGGATCGCCGCTTTGCGCTGTCCTTCAAAATAGGTGTCCACCATCATAAACTGCCATCCCGGCGATGGCTTGAAGGTATAGATACCGTATTCTCCACCAAAAAAGCGCACGTCCTCCATTTCATTACCCACATCAAACATGCCTGCCTTGCCGTCGCCCGCGTAAATATCGACGTGTGAAATAAAGCTGTGTTGCGCAAAATGTGTCCGTAACGCTACTGCCGAAGGGTTACCGGCCCCGATCCGAAGATCCACATTGGACATAGCGCTATAAAAAGTGCTGGCGCCGGCGTCGGGAATGGGTTGACCTTCTTTAGGGATCGATGAAGTAAACCAAAACATATATTTGGCATTACCCTTATCCTGCGGGTATTCTTCCTGAAAACCCGGTGCATTGTTAGCCAGCACGATCTCTGGTCGCTTTTTACCATAACCGATCACGCGGACGGCCGTAGGAATGTAGATAGTCTTGCTAATCTTGTAAATACCCTCGGGAATGAAGACGATCCCGAAATTATAGTTAGTCTTTACTTCATTAATAGCCCGTTGCAGCTCATCGGAGACGTCGGTCTTACCGTCATTTGTGATTTTGAAGCTCTCTGAGGTGAAGTAAACAGCATCGTCGTCCTCCAACCCGGCCTGGTAAAACGACTTGCTTTCAGAGGTTTTCGCGTTCACCGACTTTTTCTTTTGCGCAAAGCAAACCTGCTGCACTGAAATGATCAGCACAGCTAATAAAATTCTTGTTAACATATCCGGTTATTTTTTGGCAGCCCAGAGAATGGCGTTTTTGAAAATGGTTTTGTAAACGTCGCTTTCGAAAAGTACTGGCGAATGCCCCATAAAAATGTAGACATTCTTAGCCTTCTTTTTAGGATTCGACCAAATAACCGGGTGATCCCCCATTTTGATCTTCGAATCGGGCTGGTAAGTTGATTCGTCGACGCCCGCAATCACATCTACATTCGCCCTTGGGCTTTTGTCGTAGATGTACCATTCCTCTTTTTTTACTGAAAAAGATGCGGGTACCCCTTTCATGATCGGATGCTTGCTGTTTTCGATTTTCACCGTCGCTTCCGCGAAATCCGCAATGTAGTTTTTGTAGCGGATACCGCCCATGAAATCCGAAAACCAGGGCCATATTTTATACCCATCGAATTCCCCCAGTAAAGTGGCATGATGAAAGCCGATCCAGCCTCCCTTGCCTTCATCGATATATTTTTCAAATGCGGCCATTCCCTCGGGCTTCCATGCATAAGGCACATAATCGAGCTGGATAATGAGCTGATATTTGGCAAGATATGCTTCGTTAATCGGGTCGGCTTTGTCAATATAATCAATGCTGAAATGTTCTTTCTCGGCCAGAGAGTCGAGCCACGGCCGCGCCGCTTTAGAGTAGGCAATATGATGGCCGCCGGGTTCTGCCATTACCAAAACATGAAATTTGGGCTTCGTCTGTGCACAAACACCCATCATGCTGGCGGCGAACCACAGCACAAAGCAATAAACCGGGATTCTCCCGAAAACAGTTTTCATTGGATTTAGGATTTTAAAGGATTTAGGATTAAAAGGGTATTATTCAAATGATCAGCGCATTACAGGCAAAGTAATACTGCTAGGGTTCTTTGCATTATGATGAATGGTGATCCGCGACTTCTGGAAATCGGATTCCGACGCTTCAAAAATATTTATGAACTTCTGCGGGTTACGGTCAACCAGCGGAAACCAGCTGCTTTGCACCTGCACCATAATCCGATGGCCTTTCTTGAAGGTATGCGCCACCTCATTGAGCTTAACCGTCACTTTCTCGATCTTGTCCTTTACAAATGGCTCGGGTTTCGAAAAACTGTTTCGGAACTTTCCCCGCAGCACTTCCGCGCGAACCATTTGCTGGTAACCGTCCATAGCAACCGGCTTCTCCCCCTCCTTAGCTGCCACAATCGTCGATCCCGCCGGCCAAACATCGATTACCTTTACAATGAAATCCGCATCCGAGCCGGTCATCGACACCATCAGGTTCGCGACGATCTCGCCGGTCAAAGTCACATCTTCCGTCAACGAATCGGTTTGAAAGCTCAGCACATCCGGTCGTTTGGACGCGAAACGCTGGTCTTCGGCCATGTATTCATTATTCCTATGACCGCTTGTGACGCTCGTGTAAGGCACTGGATTCGCCGGATCGCTTTCATAGCTGGTCGATCCTGCATCGTTTGTCAACCTCGCAACGGCCATTTTCCCCTTTGGCCCAAAATTATAAGTAGTCGGCTGGATATTTTCGGGCGGCCACACATCATAATGCTTCCATTGATTAGAGCCTGTCTCAAAAACAGTTACCTCCGGCTGGTCAAATGAGCCTTTCCCTTTGAGATAGTAATTGAAAAACTTCGTTTCGATTTCTTCCTGATAATATTTGTTCACATCTTTCCCAAACTGATATTGCGCAAAGCCCTTCCAAACCGGCGCCGCCCAGCCACCGTGCGTCCATGGGCCCATTACCAGCCGGTTGTTGTTGCCCGGGCTCTGCTTTTCGATCGCTGCATATGTTTTTAATGCACCATACAGATCTTCGGCATCGAACCACCCACCCACCACGAGCACCGCGGGTTTAATGTTTTTCAAATGCTTTTTAACATTCCTCGACTGCCAGAACTCATCATACACCGGATGCGCGGTAGTCTGTCGCCAGATCGAATTCGGATCGGCAAAATAGGGAGCGGCATTGGTCTTTTTCAACGGACCGAAATCGAGGAAATATTTGTAAGCATCATTGTATTCTGCATCGAAGTGGCTCTGATAGGCCGTCCCGTCTTTACTTTTCAGTCCATCGAATCCACTGTAAAAGCCGAAATTATCCATCAGGAAAAATGCGCCGTTGTGGTAGCAATCGTCCCCGATGAATTCGTCAGACATGGGTGCCTGTGGGGAAACGGCCTTCATCGCCGGATGTGCGTTCGGTAAACCCGCGGAAGAATAGTAACCGGGAAATGAAATGCCCCATTGGCCTACCTTCCCATTGTTTTTGGTATTTTTCAAAAGCCACTCCACCGTGTCGTAAGTATCGCTGGACTCATCCACGTCCCTATTGCTTTTTTTGTTCTCAATAGCCGGCGTCATTTCCCGGAAACTCCCCTCGCTTTTGTAACGTCCGCGTGCGTCCTGATACACAAAAATGTACTTCTCCAGCATGAGCAATGTATTAGGCCCGAGAGCGCGCCGATAGTTGTTTTCACCGTACGGCCGTACCGAGTACGGTGTCCGCTGCATCATGATGGGGTAGGTTTGTGAATCGTCTTTGGGAGTGTAAATGGCTGTAAAAAGCTTCACGCCATCGCGCATTGTAATGTATTGCTCTGTTTTCGAGTAGTTGGTCTTAATCCAGCTTGTGTCGGGAGCGGCATTTTGGGCAACCGCCACCCATGATAAAAGATATAGGAAACACAGCAATGCATTTCTTTTCATATTACCTGGTTTTTTGTTTGGATAAGTAAAATCAAAAATACGTAAGAAACCGTACATTCGTCCACTACTTGATTTCATACCCTTCCACATACTATGGCTAAACGGATCATTAAATTTTCCTTCATGATATTCTTCATCATCCTGGCATTGGTAGTCATTGCCGCGGCTATATTCATGCAGCAACCGCAATTTGGAAAACACCCTTCTGGCGCACGGCTCGAAAGAATCACAAAATCTCCCCATTACCGCGACGGGCAGTTCCAGAATGAAAGTTTCACACCCGACCTCGCTGAGGGCAGCAGTTATTTGAAGGTTATCACTAAATTTTTCTTCGGTAAAAGCAAATACAACATCCCCGGGACATTAATCCCTTCGCAAAAAACGGATTTGCTCCACTTGAAACCGGAAGAAGATGTGCTGGTATGGTTTGGGCATTCGTCGTATTTCATCCAGATCGACGGGAAAACCGTCCTGGTCGATCCGGTTTTCAGCGGCAGCGCCTCCCCCATCCGGTTCACGACACCTAGTTTCAAGGGAACCGATGTTTACAAAGTGGAGGATTTCCCTCCAATCGATTACCTCTTCATTTCGCACGATCACTGGGACCACCTCGATTACGACACAATTCTAAAACTCAAATCCAAAGTCAAAAAAGTGGTGACCGGCCTGGGCACCGCCGAGCATTTGGAATATTGGGGCTACGATGCTGCGAACATTATCGAAAAGGATTGGAACGAGGGAGCCGATCTTGGTGATGGGTTTAAGGTAAACATCACTCCCGGCAGGCATTTCTCCGGACGTGGTTTCAGACGCAACCGCGCATTATGGGTCTCATTTGTGTTACAGACGCCTACCATGAAGATCTTTATCGGAGGCGACTCAGGTTACGATAATCATTTCAAGAAAATCGGGGCGGAATTCGGGCCATTCGACCTGGCATTGCTGGAATGCGGCCAGTACAATGAAGCCTGGAAGTACATTCACATGATGCCCGAGGAAACCATTACTGCCGCGCGTGAACTCGGTGCCAAAAAGCTAATGCCCGTCCACTGGGCCAAATTCGCTCTCTCCATCCACGACTGGAACGAACCTATCCTCCGCGCCAGTGCCGAGGCCGAAAAGCAGCATATGCCGCTCGTAACACCGCTCATCGGACAGAAAGTTGATTTGAAGGGTGATCAAATATTTGCGCAATGGTGGAAAGAGGCGCAATTGCAGCCGGAGGAGTAACCTCTTATACTTTTATCAGAGTAGGGTCATCCACGTATTCAAAATGAATATCAGCAGGTTGCAATGAGTTCCACTCCGGGTATGTACTACCCTCGTTATGAATGTAATCATCGAGCAATTCCCGCAAGTTTTGCTCGATTTCCTCGCTGTTTGCCCCAGAGGTGACTGGCAGGTAGTCAGGTACGTTTTCGATACGACCCCAAATCTCGCCTTCGCCTTTCTCGATGATAACTGTCAGTTTCATAAAATCCCTATTTAAGTCCGGCCAGTTTTAAGATTCTGTTCAATGTCCCGGAAGGAATATCCTTCCTTCCTTCCGTGGTAGGGTACCGGAATTGCCTGAGGCATTTGCGGATGCTTGAAAATGCGATGACTACCTCGGCATCTCGCCTCTTTCCAACCATTTTGTTCAGGAATCTTGATCAATTCCTTTGCGTTCATCTTGTTATAGTGCGTGTGTCAAAATAAAGGTCGCAAAAACGCGACTTTTTTTGCAATGGGGTTCGACGTCATTTATACTGAAACAAAAAACAGCCGGATCGTTAAACCCGGCTGTTCTGTAAATCTCAAACTAATTCCAATCTTACTCAGCCTTAACAAACCGCAGCTTGGTTGCTTCGCCCGCGTGATTGATCTTAATAAAGTAATGTCCGCCAGCAAGCTTCTTCACATTCACACGATGATTATTCTTCCCTTCCGAAATGTTGATCGCTGAATTGCTAATCGGTTGACCGGCGAGGTTATAGATCGTTACGTCCGAAGCACCCGCCTTGCGCGACGAAAATTGAACGTTTACATAATCCTGCGCAGGGTTCGGCGCGATGATTGTGCCGGTGATCACACCAGGATTGATCGCGATGATCTTGCTCTTGGTATAAGAGCCGTCGATATCAATTTGTTTCAATTGGTAATAATTAGTCCCCAGCAACGGCTGCTCATCCAGGAAAGTATACTTTCCAACCCGCTCATCTGTCAGCGCTACTTTACCGAGGATTTCTTCATTCTGCATGCGATCGTCGTAACGAAGAATTTCAAATTCCTTTCCATCTTCCTCAGCTACCACGTTCCAGGTCAATTCCACTCCCTTTTCAACTGCTTTTCCATCGAAATTCGCTACATAGATCGGGAGGGGCACACCCACACCAAAGGGCTTGCTGGTGACTGCCGATTTACAATTACCGCCTTGTATCTCGAGAGTGTATGCGCCCGTCGCCAGTGCATTATAATTGATTGCAGGCCGGTTGCTTTGTGGAGCAACTCGATTCTGGCGGATCACTGTACCATTTTGCTTAATTCGCCAGTCGATCGAGAAAACGTTCTCCCCGTCAAACAGAAACGAAAGCGTTGTTTCCTCCGACGTCAAAACCGCTTGAAGTTGTGGTCCGCGGGGACATGCCGTGCGGGTATCGGTAGCCGATACAGTAAAACTGCGTGTCGCTACTGATGCCGCCTTGCAATCCTCCGCTTTCAATTCGAAAGTGTATGTGTCATTTTGCAGGTAGTTGAACGTCAGATTCGTTGAATTGGACGTAAGAGTGCCTGTTTTACCACTCGCCACCGCAGAACTGCCTTTCAGTATCCTCCACGAAAACACATGGAGGTTAGTACCACCAAAGTTGATGGTCGCACTGCTGGGAGTAATTGCGGTGACACTGGCCACCGACGGTCCGTTCTGGCAGTCGGGAACAGTCACCACCGGCTCGTTGATCGTAAATGAACGGCTATTTACCGTCGAAGTGCAATTATTCCCTTCGATTTCCAAAGTATAACCACCCGGAGCGAGCGAGTTGTAAGTCAGATTCACACTCGTAGCACTGCCGAAATCGTTCGTAGTACCCGATCTTACTTCAGTTCCGTTGGATTTGATACGCCATTTAAGGCTGCTAACACCAGAACCGGTGAAAGCGAGCGTCAATGCAGTTTGGCTAATGCTGGTAATGTTGCTAATTGTCGGGCCGGATGTGCAGTTGTTATCAGGCAGTGGCGTCGCAGCCTTGGGGTTAGTAGGCCAGAAGCAGCCATTCACCATATCAGGTGTGAGCACCCCTCTCCATTGTGGATCCAGAAAGCTTCCGTCCTTACCCTGAATAGTCTCAATGAGCACACCCATGTAGTAGTTATCCGTACGATCATCAGTTTCTCCCTGTTTGATCATCACGCGCAACAAGCCATTCACATATTTAATAAACTGGTAAGTGTTGCCGGTACTTCCTTTGAAAACCCCCAGCCGGTCTCCGTTCGGCATTACAACCCCTTTACAGGTAATTTGTCCGCTTCCATTACTGCCTAGTAAGTTGACCGGATTTGTGCTCGGGTCAACCGGGTTTACACAACCTTCGATCAGCGCGTCACTGGCAGCGCCAATCGGAAAAGTATTTTCTTTTAGATGATAAAGTATCCAGACATTATCAGGCACGCGGCCATTCCAATTAAGGTAAACCCGATTGTCTTGAATGCGCGTGTACACGGGCTGATCGTCTCCGGTTCTTCCCAGGTATTCTCCGTGCGTCCAGATGCGGCCACCGCAGGAAACCCGGGTAGCCAGCGGCGCCGGGGCTTCGGAGGTAATTGTGTAAGGTTTTTCTACAGACTCCGCGTAGGGGTTCCTGATGTCGTAAGAGCCATTCAGGTCAATCGCGATACTGCTTTCTACATTAGCGCTGTCGACACGCGCTAAGGTGCCTTCGGCCTCGTTAGGAGCTGCTGCTACTGAGCTTATCACTCCTCCCGCAAAAAAAAGTTTCAGTAAAAATTTCATAGAGCGTAAAAAATTAGTGGGCAATGTTACCGATGTGACCGGGTTAATACATTTAGAATCAACCGCATCGTTCGTTTCAAATATACTACAAAGGCTTAGAAAAATTTTTATACTTGTAGAATAATATTGCCAAATAAACATGTCCTAATTCCTATATTTTACACAGAATCTTTTTAAAAGTAGCTTAGAAGCACTTTATGCCTTATTTTTTGACACAGATTTTATGACAGGAGCGTCGAAGATTTTTAGAGAAGATGAAAAGCAAAAAAACCGCCCAGAAATCTGAGCGGTTTTTGCAATGATTGAAAGTGCTATCGCACGGTTTGTGACCCATAGGGGAATCGAACCCCTGTTTCAACCGTGAAAGGGTCGTGTCCTAACCGCTAGACGAATGGGCCGACTGGTCTCCTACTTCGCGCGTTTTACAAGCACTTTCTTTCACTTTTCGTTTCCCTGTTCCGAAAACGTGGTGCAAAGATGCAGGGTTGAATTTGAAAAAGCAACATCACGGCGCAAATAAATATCAATTAATTTTTAGTTGACTCATTTTCAGAATATTCAAATCGAAAGTTTTTTTTATCCATTCCGCAGTGGCCGTAAATTCAGGCAACTTTCTAAATTTGGGTTGACCGACTTCCACTACTTCACTTCCTATGGCCAAACTGATCCGCTACTTACTCTTCTTGCTTTCTGTACAATCTGCATTTGCGCAAACTCCAACTCCCGATCAGTTCCTTGGCTTCCCGCTCGGGTCCCGTTTTGCCTATCATCATTTGATCATCGACTATTTCAAATCTGTACAGTCACGAAATGCCGACCGGATGAAGCTTGTTCAGTACGGAAGCACCAATGAAGGCCGGCCTCTCATGCTGGCATTTGTTTCATCGCCAGAGAATATCGCGAAACTCGAAAAGATACGGACCAATCACCTCAAAAGTACCGGCTTGCTTCCCGGCACTCCGGACGCCAGTGTCCCCCCGATCGTTTGGCTGAGCTACAATGTCCATGGTAACGAGTCTGTATCAGCAAATACGAGCATGAAAGTGATTTACGAACTACTCAACAGGGATAATGCATTAACGCAGGATTTCCTTAAAAACATGGTTATCCTTATAGATCCGTGCATTAACCCCGACGGCTATGAACGATATACGCAATGGTACAACCGGGTGCAAAATGCGATGCCCGACGTGACGCCTTTTGCACTGGAACATGACGAACCCTGGCCAGGCGGTCGATTCAACCACTACCTTTTCGACCTCAACCGCGACTGGGCATGGCAAACACAAAAAGAAACTCAGGAACGCATTGCAGTATACAATCAATGGATGCCACATTTCCACGCCGACTTCCATGAAATGGGACCTTCACGGAGTTATTACTTCCCACCTGCCGCCAAGCCGTATAATAAGGACGTAACAGCATGGCAAAGGCAGTTCAACGAGCTAATTGGTGAGTACTGCCGCAAATACTTCGACAAAAACAATTGGGCTTATTTCACCCGTAATGATTATGATCTCTTTTATCCTAGTTACGGCGACACCTGGCCGACTGCGAACGGTGCTATCGGCGTTACCTACGAGCAAGGTGGAGGCGGGCGGGCGGGCCTGGCATTCGAACGGGAGAACGAACATGACACGCTAACGCTGAATAACCGCATTTCACATCATTACGCTACTACATTAGCTACATTGGAAGCGGTAATGTCCCAAAAGGAAAAAGTAGTGGCGGAATTCATCAGGTTCCACCAGGATGCCGCGAATGCGCCAGCCGGGAATTTCAAAACTTATGTGGTTAAAGCGGGTAGCAATACGCGGGCATTTAAAAATTGGCTTGACCGACAGGGCTTTTCATTTGGAATGGCAGGCAAATCAATATCCGCCAAAGGCACAGAGCTTACTTCCACGACAGAACAGGCATTAAAGATTGAGCAAAACGATCTGCTGATCAGCGCCTATCAACCCAAATCCAATCTGCTTCGCATTCTCTTTGATCCTAAACCCGCATTGGAAGACTCGGTGACGTATGACGTTACCAGTTGGGGACTTGCCTATATTTTTGGGTTAAAGGCCTACGGATTGAAAGAAAAGCTGAGTCCGTCGACGGTTAATGCTCAGCCTATCAATAATCCTCTTCCTGCCACCGCACCGTACGCTTATCTCGCAACCTGGTCCGGCCCGGAAGACGCCGCTTTTCTGGCAGAATTACTAAAAAGTAGCGTGCTCGTCAAAACCTCCAACACGCCTTTTGAGATGGATAGGACGACGTACGCGGCGGGCACGTTGATCATCACAAAAAAAGGGAACGAAGGATTGGCATTCGATAAACTCGTGACGTCGGCTGCTAACAAGCATTTTGTCAAGCTCACGCCTGTTAAAACCGGTTTTGTTAGCACAGGTCCCGATTTTGGGAATGACAATGTCGTAGCCCTCAAAGCCCCAAAAATAGTGGCAGTTGCCGGCGATGGCATTTCCGCTACCGCGTTTGGCGCGGTCTGGCATTACTTCGAACAACAAATCAAATATCCGGTAACAATCATCAATGCTGCTAAACTTGCGGATCTGCCGTGGAATGAGGTGGATGTTCTGATACTTCCTGATGGTCGGTATGGCGACATTATCGGCGAAAAACACCTCGAAGCGATTCAAGGTTGGGTTAAAAGCGGCGGTAAGCTGATTGCCATGGAGCGAGCGACAGACGCATTTGTGAACAAAACCGGTTTCGGCCTGACCAAAAAGTTCTCAGAGAAAAGAAAGGACGAGGATATCTTCAAAAAATACGGTGCACAGCAGCGTGAGGACGCCAGCGACTCATCGCCTGGCAGCATGTTCGAAGTAACCATGGATGCCACCCATCCCCTTGCATTTGGATGCAGCGAGGAGTATTTCACTATCGTACGCGACGCTTACGAACGCGACTATCTCAAAGAAGGCTGGAATGTGGGTTACCTCAAAGAAGACAATTACAAAGCTGGGTTTGTGGGTAAGAAAATGTCGGGCAAGCTGAAAAACACGCTCATTATCGGTGCGCAGGAAATCGGCCGTGGCCAAATCATCTACCTCATGGACGATCCCGTATTCCGGGCGATGTTACAGAAGGGAAAGGTCTTGTTTGGTAATGCGGTGTTTAGATAATGAGTGAATCACTGAAAGTACCTGACCGCTAACTCATATCCCTTCAACCCCAATCCGCAAATCATGCCTTTACAACGCGCCGTGAGATAGCTATGGTGCCGAAACGACTCGCGTGCATGGATATTTGAAATATGAACCTCCACTGCTGGTGTCGTTACCGACGAAAGTGCGTCGGCCAGGGCTATGGATGTATGCGTGTAGCCGCCAGCATTGATCACGATCCCGTCGAATGAGAAACCTACTTCGTGAATCTTGTCGATCAGCGCTCCTTCGTGGTTGGATTGATAATAATGCAGCTCCACATCAGAAAAAATACCTTTCAATGCTTCGAAATAGTCCTCGAAAGATTGATTTCCGTACACGCCAGGTTCTCTTTTGCCCAAAAGATTCAGGTTAGGGCCATTCAGGATCAATATCTTTTTCATTTGCTTTGTAGCATTAATCATTTCTTCCTTCGCTATGTGGCAAAGCTACATCAAACATTTCAAAAATTACCTCCGTCTCGAACGCTCGCTATCCGGCAATTCGGTGGAGGCATATGTGCGGGATGTGGAGAAGCTTGAAGAATTTCTGGAATTGAATAAAATGGCCCTTGCGCCCGCCCGTGTGCAAGAGGAGCACTTGTCGGCTTTTTTGAAATACATCGCCGAGCTCGGTCTTGCCGCACATTCACAGGCCCGGATGCTCTCCGGGATCAAGGCGTTTTTTAAATACCTCTTAATGGAAAACGAGATCACCGAAGATCCGACGGAACTGCTTGAGTCTCCTCACCTGCCGCGGAAGCTTCCTGATGTATTGTCGTATGAAGAAATTGAGACCATGCTCGATGCGATCGATCACTCTACCCCGGAGGGCACACGAAACCGGGCCATTATCGAAGTACTGTACAGTTCGGGTTTGCGCGTTTCGGAACTGACAGGCCTACAACTTACCAACTGCCATTTCGATATCGGCTTCTTACGTATCATAGGGAAAGGAGACAAAATGCGCCTGGTGCCGATCGGAAAAGAAGCTATTAAGTACACGCAAATTTACCTGGATCACGTTCGTGGCGAGATCGCTCCACAGAAAGGAAGCGAAGACATTGTCTTTCTGAACCGCCGCGGCGGTCAGCTTTCACGTGTTATGATTTTTCTGATGATTAAGGACACGGCCGAAAAAGCGGGCATTCACAAAAACGTTAGTCCGCATACCTTCCGGCATTCATTTGCAACGCATTTAATTGAGGGTGGTGCCAGTTTGCGTGCGGTGCAGGAAATGCTCGGGCACGAATCCATCACTACGACGGAAATCTATACCCACCTTGACAGGGATTATCTGAGGCAGATTATCACCGAATTCCATCCCCGTAGTTAAGCCACTACTTCTCCACTTCTTTGAGGAGCGAGTCCAGTTTCAGCGAATCTGCATCCGGTGTCGCTCCCGGCAATGCCCTTTTCAGTTGCTTTGGCCTATTCCATGGCGCAGTTGTCCGACTCGACATGTCATATGAGATGTACGCAAACAACGCTACAAAAGCGATAAAAACGACGATGAATATTGTTCTGTTACGATTTGGCTTCCCCATTTCACTCTTCTTCTCTTACCTGCTTCGGCGTCTTGTAAAGCACCAGATCACCGGTTTTTGCAGATATTTCTTCCCATTCCTGATCTTTAAACTCTATAAAAGCCGCGCTTCCCTTTTTCATTGAACCAATACTGGCACCCGACAAATACTCCGCAAAATAGGTAATATCAGGATTGTGCCCGAAAAGCAACAAAACAGAATGCTCCTTTGGAACTGTCGTGACCGCTTGGAGGTACGCTTTCGGGCCGCCGTCGTAAATGCCCGCCTGCGTCTGAATGGCATTCACCGGAACCTCATACTGAGCTGCGACGATCTCCGCTGTTTTGAATGCGCGGGAAGCAGGGCTCGACACAAAAATATCGGGTTTAATACCCTCCTGAACCAGCCATTTCCCCATTACCAGCGACTCCGACAGACCTTTGTTGTTTAGATTCCTGTCAAAATCCTTAATCCTGAAACTCTGATCTTCGGCGGTCGCGTGGCGTACTAGAATGAGGGTCTTTTTCATTTACTGATTTTTTTTCCAAAAGTAAATAATCTGCTATTGTAAAACTGCTCAGAACGTCCGAAAAATTGGAACGGCCATTTCAACCACTTAATGGGCGCAAACTACCTTTTGACATTATTTCATCGACAAACCGCGACAATTAATATGTAATTTTGTTCCTTGATCAACTTATAAAGAAGAAATCCATTAGCAATATATTATGTTACAATTCCTTAAATATGTCCTGGCGACATTCGTAGGCATCATCCTCTTTCTTTTCCTTTCCTTTTTTATCCTTGCCGGCATTGGTTCCTTGTTTTCTTCGGAAGAAAAAGTGTCGCTCGACGACAAGTCGGTGCTTAAACTGGATCTTAACCAGCCAATTCAGGAAGTGGGTGTCGATAACCCCCTGTCAGAATTTGGAGTGCCATTCAGCGGTGAAGAAAATGTGGTTGGACTAAAAGACATTCTGGAAGCATTGAAAAGCGCCCAGAAAGACGATAAGATCAAAGGCATTTACCTCAAAACAGAAGGCCCGGAAGCGGGTTGGGCCACTTTGGAAGAAGTCCGGAACCAGCTGCTGGAATTTAAAAAATCGAAGAAATTCATTGTTACCTACGGCGAGAGCTATTCCGAAAAAGGATACTACATCGCTTCCGTTGCCGACAAGATTTACCTTAATCCCGCAGGCGGCATCGAATGGAACGGGCTTTCCGCGGAATACAGTTTCTTCAAAGGCACATTTGATAAGCTTGAAATCAAACCATTGGTATTCCGTGTAGGCGAGTTCAAAAGTGCCATCGAGATGTTCTCGCGCCAGGACATGAGCGAAGCTAGCAAGAAGCAGTCTATCGAATTGATTGGCGCTATTAACAACAACTTCCTGAAAAACATTTCGGCATCTCGCAACATTCCGGTCGAAGAATTGAAAAATCTCGCTGACTCGCTGGCAGTTGATAATCCTAAATCCGCGTTGAAATACAAATTCGTAACTCACCTCGGCTACCAGGACGAGCTTGAAACTATATTGAAAAAGGAGCTAAAAGTTGAAGAGAAAAAAACGATTTCTTACGTTGGCGTGAATAAATATTTGCAGGGTGCCAGCTCGACGGAGTCAGGCGATTTCAATACGCGCGTGGGTGTGCTGGTAGCAGAAGGGGAAATTACCGGCGGTGAGGGCGGCAACGGAAATATCGGTTCGGAAAAATTTGTTAAAGAACTGAAGGAAATCCGCGAGAACGACAAGATCAAAGCGGTCGTGATCCGCATCAACTCGCCCGGCGGCAGCGCACTGGCTTCCGACGTCATGTGGCGTGAAATCCAGCTAACAGCTAAGAAGAAACCGGTAATCGCTTCGATGTCCGACGTGGCAGCTTCCGGCGGCTATTATATGGCCATGGGATGCGATACGATTGTTGCTCAGCCGAACACCATCACAGGCTCTATCGGTATTTTTGGATTGATATTCAATGTAACCGATTTTATGAACAATAAACTCGGAATCACTTTTGACGGTGTAGGCACTAGCCCTCACGCCGACTGGCCTACCGCAACACGGGAAATGACTGAGTTCGAGAAAACGATGGTACAGAAAAGTGTTAACGAAGGCTATGAAACCTTCACCCGAAAAGCAGCCGAAGGGCGCAAAATGTCAGTCGAAAAATTAAAAAGCCTAGCACAGGGACGGGTATGGTCCGGTGCCGAAGCCAAACAAAATGGACTGGTCGACGTACTGGGCGGCGTGGATGATGCGATCAAGATTGCCGCAAAAGCCGCCAAACTCAAAGAAGGTGACTACCGCGTGCGGTATTATCCGGAGAAAAAACGGCCGTTCAACGAGATGATCGACAAGTTACTGGGAGATAATGAGGAAAAAGCAACCACAAAAGCCCTTGGCGACCTGGCCCCTTATGTTAACATGTATAAAAAGTTGATAAACATGGGGGGGATGCAAACCAGGATGCCATTTGAGCTGGTAATCCGGTGACAGCTTAAAACATAATCTTACAGGTCTGCAGTCAAATGCAGGCCTTTTTTATTCTACAATTTGAGCACCTGTTTTTTTATCGAGCTCCTGCCGGATAATCAGCACCGCGTGTTTGTTAGGTGCTATGGCAACACCATCCAGACGGGCATAAACCTTAGTAAATTCGGCTCCGAAATAAAGGATAATCGAAGAGTAGTAAATCCAGGTCAATAAAATAACGATGGACGCGGAGGTACCATATGCGGCTCCAAGATCAGATTGGCCCAGATAAAAACTGATGACAAATTTCCCGATCAAAAATAGAATAGCCGTAAACGAGGCACCGACGATACATTCTTTCCAGCGAAGGTCGCCATCCGGTAATACTTTGAATATTACGGTGAACAGCGCTGTAATGATCGACAGTACCAAAGCCAGATTGACAATATAAAAAACTACCACCGAAGCTTCCGAAAACAATGCTTCGAGGCGACTACTCAACAAATCGACCAATGCACTGGCACCCAGCGAAACCACCAGCAAGAAACCCAGCGTTAGGATTAACGAAAAGGAAATCAGCCTGTTTTTTAAATATTGCAACCAGCCCTTTTTGGGTTTAGCTTTAATAGCCCAAATAAAGTTGATGGAATCCTGCATTTCCGCAAAAACCCCCGTAGCACCTATCAGTAGGGTTCCGATGCCCATAGCAGCCGCCACTCCCGACTTATTCGACAGTTCGGCATTTTTAAGGATTTCCTGTAACTGAGAAGCCGCTGACGCGCCTACGAGCCCGCTGATTTGTCCGAACAATTCTCCCTGAATCGCATCCCTGCCAAAGAAAATACTAAAAATCGAAATGATGACCAGCAGCATCGGTGCCAGCGAAAATATCGTGTAATAGGACAATGCGGCACTGAGTTTCATTCCATTATCATTGAGGAATTCGTTAAAGCTGTCTTTAAGTAAAGACCAGAAGAGTTTGATGCGTTTCATAATCAATTGATGCATTTGCGTGTTAATTAAGGACTTCTTAAAAATATTTGTGCCAAAAAAGCAAATACAGGTTAAGTCGGCAATGCCACAAAACAAAAAAAGAGCACCTGATGTGCTCTTCCTGCTAAAGAATATCTCTGACCCTATAAAAGCAATCCAGCCAATGTTGCCGACATATAAGAAGCTAACGTTCCGGCAATTAACGCTTTAAATCCCAAACGAGCCAGGTCGGCCCGGCGCGCAGGGGCTAATTCTCCAATCCCTCCAACCTGGATCGCAATGGAACTGAAATTAGCAAAACCGCACAACGCAAAGCTGGTAATGACTATGGTTTTGTGATCAAGCGTGTCTTTTATTTTAACCATATCGAGGTAAGCAACGAATTCATTGATCACCATCTTAGTACCCATTAACGAACCGGCCGCTTCAATATCCTTGGCGGGAACGCCCATTGCCCACGCGAAAACGGAGAATATCTTGCCCAGAACAAAATTGAAACTCAATTGCGGAAATGCAAAAATTCCGCCGATGTAACCCAGCAGGTAATCCAGCAATGCAACCAACGCGATAAATCCGATCAGCATCGCTATTACATTAAAGCCGACTTTTAAACCCTCTCCCGCTCCTGCAGCAATGGCATCGAGCAAATTCGCGTGTGTCTTTTGGATTTCAAGTTTGACCATTCCCTTCGTGTCTGAATGGATAGTCTCAGGAAACACGATCTTCGAAATAACCAATGCGCCGGGAGCAGCCATCAAACTGGCCGCGATAAGATATGGAGCCGGCACGCCGAGTGAAATGTAAACCGCCATTACCCCGCCGGCAATACAGGCAAAACTTCCGGTCATCGAAGCCATCAGCTCCGAATTGGTCATGTTTTTCAGGTATGGCTTGATCATGATCTGTGCCTCTACCTGGCCCACGAACGTACTCGCCACATTAGAGAGCGCCTCAGCCCCGCTCACGCCCATAAGCCAGTATACCCCACGCGCAATGACCGATACGACACGCTGCATAATACCCAAATGATAGAGAATATTTACGAGCACAGCCACGAAGATGATTGTAGGGATTACTTTGAAAAAGAAAACGAAGTCGTTCCCCGGCCCGAATGCACGCTGCATGAGATCGGGCCGTACGAGTGTACCGAAAACGAAATCGGCACCTTTATCTGAAAAAGAAAGTAGTTTCTGGACCTTTTCACCCAGCCATTGAAAGACAGACTGGCCAATGTCGGTTCGGAGGATAAAGACTGCAAGCCCAAATTGAAGGCCCAGGCCAACGGCGACGGTACGGTAGTTGATAGCCTTTCTGTTGTTCGACATTGCAAAGGCAATGCCCAGGATCAATACGATACCCAGCAATCCGGTAAATCTCTCCATGCGCAGTTTGTTGTCACCTTTAAACCAAAGCTGCAAAATAACAACAAATTAGTTGGATGGGCGCTACCAACTCAAAATATCAGGAAGAGAGGCAACTATTTAGCCGTTTTGTCTGATTTTGCAACAGATGCGATAGGGTCGGCGTGGCGATGAGCAATCTTCCAGACATTATTTTCTTTCCGGAAAAGTATTGTTACATGAAGATCAGCCCTGCGGCCGTCGGCGAAACGATAATGTTCTTTCTGGATAAGATAACCTTGGGTCAATTCTTCCTGGCTAGCGATTTTTTCGAATGTGTAAACCACTTCCTGCGCAGGAACGTGGCCCGCATTATTGAGACTCGCCTCCACGGCACTCCATCCTTTTGAGTCGGCATTTCCAACGCCGCCGAAGATCGTAACATCATCCCGATGCGACCATAAAGATTTAAATAGTGCTGGATTGCCTTTGGCCAATTCGTGATTGGCCTTTTGAAGATCCGCAACAGCCGCGTCCATGGATGATTTTACCGCACCTTTTGGATAAGCAGGACTGTCATAACCGGCGGTAATGACGGGTTGTGTGATCGCTCTAGTCTTCGTCCTATATTTAAAGGACGAAGCCAGAAGGATCAGGAGAATGAAGACAGAGATATTTCTTTTCATGGCTAATAAACTATTAAGTTCTCACTTAAGGTAATGCAAATATCCGCTGTAAAATATTTAGAAAATAGCGTATAAATACCCGATTGAAGTGCGGTATACCACCTAATTACGCCGTTCTGATAAAAAAATTATATTTCAGGCACAAAAAAAGGAGAATAGTAACGAACTATTCTCCTTTTGCACTTTTCAAATATTTGAACCTTAATATCCCAGCACCGGTGAAAGCCATTTTTCGATCTCTTCGACCGGCATGTTTTTGCGGCGCGCATAGTCTTCTACCTGGTCTTTATAAATCTTTCCAACCGGGAAATAGCGACTGTCAGGATGTGAGAAATACCATCCACTGACACTGCTTGCAGGATACATAGCAAAGCTTTCCGTGAGGGTAATGCCCAACTTTTCGGCATCCAGCAAATCAAACAAGTCACGTTTCTCTGTGTGATCAGGGCAAGCCGGGTAGCCCGGTGCAGGACGGATACCCTTGTATTCTTCCTTGATTAATTCTTCATTTGTGAAGCTTTCATTTTTGGCATAACCCCACAGTTCCCTCCGCACTTTTTCGTGCATCAGTTCGGCCAATGCCTCCACGAGACGGTCGGCAAGAGCTTTAACCATGATACTGTTATAATCGTCATGATCTTTCTCAAATTTTTCGAGCAAAGCTTCGATTCCAATGCCCGCTGTAACCGCGAAACCACCCACGTAATCGGTATGACCGGATTCCAGCGGTGCCACGAAATCGGACAGACAGTAATTTGGCAAATTCGTGGCTTTCTGACTTTGCTGGCGCAAATGGTGCAATACCGCGGCAGTATCCGCTATCAATTCGCCGGCATTCAGGTTTTCAACTCCTTGCTGACTGATCTTATATTCGATGTGTTGATGCGAGCCATGACGTTCGCACAGCACTTCGCGGGTCTGTTCATCAAAATGGTGCAGTACAATGTCGTCGCCGATTGAGTTGGCCGGCCAAAAGCCTACTACCGCACGGGCCTTCAAAGTTTTGTCACGGATGATCTCTCCTAAAAGAACAGCGGCGTCCTCGAACAATTTCGTCGCTTCTTGCCCTACAACCTTGTCTTCAAAAATTTTCGGGTATTTACCGTGCAACTGCCAGGTTTGGAAGAAAGGCGTCCAGTCGATAAACTTCGAAATCTCGGCCAGATCATAATCGTCGTATACCCGCGTGCCCAGGAATTGCGGCTTCACCGCCTTAAACTCGCTCCAATCGATCTTTACTTTGTTACTCCTGGCATTTGCAATGGTCACGTGCGCCTTTTCACCGCCTCGTTTAGCGTGATCATCACGCAGTTTAGCATATTCCGCCTTGATATCAGCCAATACTTCTGCCTGGCTTTGCTCGCTCTGAATAAGCTTCCCGGCAACTGGCACCGAGCGCGATGCATCAAGTACATGGATTACGGCCCCTGAGTAATTTGGATCGATTTTCACGGCCGTATGAATGCGGGAAGTAGTTGCACCACCGATTAGCAAAGGGATCTTGAAATTCCTGCGCTCCATTTCTTTGGCAACACCTACCATTTCATCCAATGACGGAGTAATCAATCCCGACAAACCGATAATGTCTACCTTATGCTCTTCGGCTGCTGCCAGAATTTTGTCTGTCGGCACCATCACGCCCAGGTCGATGATTTCGTAGTTATTGCAACCGAGCACCACGCCGACGATATTTTTGCCAATATCGTGCACGTCGCCTTTTACCGTCGCCATCAAAATCTTGCCTGCTGAAGAATTCCCTTCCTCTTTTTCAGCTTCAATAAAAGGTTGAAGATAGGCCACTGCCTTCTTCATCACCCGGGCTGACTTCACGACCTGTGGCAGAAACATTTTACCTTCTCCAAAAAGATCGCCGACGATGCTCATGCCATCCATTAAAGGACCTTCAATTACTTCCAGCGGGCGGCTGAACAAATGACGGCATTCCTCGATATCTTCGTCTACATAATCTGAAATACCTTTTACTAATGCATGTGAAATACGTTCTTTAATAGGAAGCAGTCTCCACGAAAGGTCAGGCCCGCTCTGTGTTTTGCCTTTGTCCTTTACCGTTTCCGCATAGCTTACAAGTCGCTCGGTAGAATCAGGGCGGCGATTCAGCAGCACGTCTTCCACCAGCTCCAAAACATCCTTTGGAATTTCATCATAGATACCGATCTGACCGGCATTTACGATACCCATGTCCATACCGGCCTTAATCGCGTGGTAAAGAAACGCCGTGTGGATCGCTTCACGAACCGGCTCGTTTCCACGGAAACTGAACGAAACGTTGGATACCCCACCTGAAACCTTCGCATGCGGAAGGTTCCCTTTGATCCACCGCACGGCATTGATAAAATCGACGGCGTAATTATTATGTTCCTCCATTCCCGTTGCAACGGTCAGGATGTTAGGGTCAAAAATGATGTCTTCTGGCGGAAAACCAACTTCGTCCACAAGAATTCTATAAGCGCGTTCGCAGATCTCGATGCGGCGCTCGTAATTGTCTGCCTGCCCTTTTTCATCGAAAGCCATGACCACCGTTGCAGCACCATAACGCAAAACTGTCTGTGCCGACTCTTTGAATTTCTCTTCCCCCTCTTTGAGAGAAATCGAGTTTACGATGGATTTCCCCTGCACGCATTTCAAGCCCGACTCGATCACCTCCCATTTGGAAGAGTCGATCATCAACGGCACTTTAGAAATATCAGGTTCGGAAACGATCAGGTTCACGAACGTTTTCATCGCTTCTACGCCGTCGATCATACCTTCGTCCAGGTTCACGTCGATTACCTGCGCGCCGCTTTCTACCTGCTCGCGCGCGATGCTCAATGCTTCGTCGTACTTGCTTTCCCGAATCAATCGTGCAAACTTCTTGGAACCCGTAACATTACAGCGCTCTCCGATATTCACGAAGTTGGTTAATGCATTAATTTTTACCGGTTCGAGGCCCGACAGTTTCATCACCGTCTCGGTCTCGGGAAGTGGTCTCGGCGCATATTTTTGAGCGGTTTCAGCGATTACGCGGATATGGTCCGGCGTAGTTCCGCAGCAACCTCCAATAATATTGACCAGGTTATCTCTTAGAAATCCATCAATCACCTCGCCCATTTGCTCCGGCGTTTCGTCATACTCACCCATCTCGTTGGGCAGCCCCGCATTTGGGTGGGCAGAAGTATAAAACGGCGATTCCTTAGCCAGGATCTGAACATAAGGACGCATCAAATCAGCCCCTAATGCACAGTTCAGACCAACCGATAGCAGAGGTAAATGTGACACCGAGGTTAGAAAAGCTTCTGTGGTTTGACCAGAAAGCGTTCTTCCCGAAGCATCCGTAATGGTACCCGAGATCATGATCGGCAATGCCTGCCCCGGTTCGATTTTCCAGGATGGAAGATGTTCTACCTTGCCCGCCTTCGCATCGGCAAAGAACTGATCGATCGCAAAAAGTGCCGCCTTTGCATTCAACGTATCAAAAATCGTTTCAACAAGCAGCAGGTCGCAACCTCCATCGGTCAGGCCCTTTACCTGCTCGTAATAGGCCTCCACCAACTGATCAAAACTGATCGCGCGGAATCCTGGATTGTTTACATCTGGTGAAAGTGAGGCCGTACGGTTGGTTGGACCGATAGAACCAGCAACAAAACGTGGTTTATGCGGCTCGCGCTCCGTAAATTCATCCGCTACCTGCCTGGCTAGCCGCGCTGATTCGTAGTTGAGTTCATATACAATCTCCTCCATACCGTAGTCGGCCATGGCAATGGTCGTTCCCGAAAATGTATTGGTTTCGGCAATGTCCGCTCCTGCCTCGAAATAGGCGGCGTGTATTTCCTTGATAATGTCGGGACGCGTCAGTGAAAGCAAATCATTGTTCCCTTTCACATCACGCGACCAGTCCGCGAACCGTTCCCCCCGGTAGTCGTGATCCTGCAATTTATACCGCTGGATCATCGTACCCATAGCTCCATCCAGTACCAAAATACGGTTTTTCAGAATTTCGCGGATATCTGCTTTTTGAGTTGCTACCATAAGTGTTTTAATATATGATTATCATTTCGCCGGAAAAGCACATGCTTTTGAATTGACAAATTTAAGTTAATAGATGTTTTGTTCAATTAAATTGAAAAATTTAGATTAAAAGTCTAACACTTCCAGTTAACCCTAAATTATTTATCTATCTTCGAGGACATCTTGAAGTGAATAAAGATATTCTATCTATGCATAATCTGGACGATATCGATGCCAAAATCCTGCATTTGCTGCAACAGGACGCTACCTTGAAAACCCGCGAATTGTCGGAAAAGTTAAATCTTTCTTACACGCCTGTATATGAACGCGTGCGCCGGCTGGAAAAAGAAGGAATTATCAAAAGGTATGTCGCGCTGGTCGACCGGGAGAAGGTGGGCAAGAAGCTGATGGCCTTCTGCAACATTGCTCTGAAAGAGCATTCAAAAGTAATGGGGGAAAAATTCGTGAAAGCTGTATCGGCTATGCCGGAAGTAATGGAATGCTTCAATATCTCCGGGGATTATGATTTCTTGCTGAAAGTGGTGGTAGATGACATGTCGCAGTATCAGCAATTCCTGATGCAAAAACTGGGCTCGTTGGAAAATATCGGCAGCACGCACAGTCTTTTTGTGATGGGTGAAATCAAAAATTCGTCGGCACTGGAAATGCTATCCTCGAAAAAATAAATACGGCCCCGGAAAATCCAGCACCGTATTCCAACTCACCCCTAACAAAATTCGATTAACGCTTTCCAGGACGACGTTTCACAGGTTTTTCAATTCCTTGCTGAAAGTCCCGTCCACATTGAACAACAATATTTTAACTGAATTGTCCACCGTAATGGCGACAAATACTTTATTTTCTCCTTAAAGCCCCGTTGGCATTGAACAAAAGCCCCTCGCTGTACCTATCGACGCGCCTTAATGCCACGACGGTCTTTTTGAAATTGTCGGACCATTATCTGCCTTTACGCCCCCTCCAAAGCCCATGTTGCATGGTAAGCGCTTTTTTTTCGTTTTTTTCACATCATCAGTATTCCCGAACGCGAAAAACTTTTCGTATTTTATTGCAACAGTTTTGCGAGTAGGGACGTATTCAAATGTGAGAAATTCTATCCCTGACAACTTGAAACCCTGACCTTGCTTTTTAAAAGAAAAATATCTTTTAACGAAAACGACTTTGAGTCGGTCGTAACGGCATGTATTGCCGGGGATAACCAGGCACAGAGGCACTTATACAAACAGTTTTTTGGCTATTCAAAAAGCATATGTCTACGATATACTTCCACGATGGAGGAAGCCGAAGAGGTTTTGAATGAAGGTTTTCTAAAAGTATTTAACAACCTGGGAAAGTACGACCCCAATCACCCTTTCAAAGCCTGGCTGCGGACGATCATGGTGAACACGGCGATCAGCTATTACCGGAAGCACAAAAAGCACACCGAAGATGTGATTGCCCTTGAAGACGCGCCTTATCCTAAATTCGATGAAGACATAATAGGTCAGATCACTGCCGATGAAATACTGGAATTGATCCAACAGATCAAGCCGGTTTATAAGAATGTATTTTTGTTATACGTGGTGGATGGCTACAATCATCGTGAAATAGCAGACCTGCTGCAAATCAACGAGGCAACGGTAAGATCGCATTATGTGCGTGCCCGGGCTCGCTTGCAGCATTTGATCAAACAATATTACCCACATCTCTTCCCAAGTGATTGGGCTGTCAAGTCATTTAGAGGCAATGAAAACTAATAAATTTGAGAACACTATACGTCGCAAATTAGAGAGTATCGAACCGGACTTTCAAGAAAAGGACTGGGTCCGTATGCAAAACTACATGCAGGCCCACACACCACCCTCGTTCGTGCAACAATATGGTTCCTGGATCGGGTACGCCGCCGCCGCGTCTGTGACGTCGGTAATGGCTTATCTGTATGTCGGTCAGCTCTCGCAAAACGACCATCTGGTGCAGGATGTGAAGAGCCTGCAAAGCCAGATAGAGGTGATACGAAACCAGCCGGCGCAAATCGCTAAAACGGACACCGTTTATGTGCTGCAAGCTACGCCTGATGGGCAGAGCTTACAGGCAACGGAGCTCGCGCATGAGTTTTACCCGAAGGTGAAGCCACAACAGCCCTTGCATGTGGCCGATGAGCCTACCAACGCAATCGCGGCAGGCTTACCAAACCGCGCAGAATTCTCCTCAATTGAGAGGCCTGCCACCGCAACACCTGACAAAACCAGGCAGTCGCCGTTTGAAGCGCAACAGACCCTAGAAAATACCGCCTTTCAATCTCAATATGGTACGACGAATCAGCAAATTGGAGTAAATGCTAACTCTGTCGATACTCAGAATGTACCAGCTTCGGGCAATAGCGGTAGGACTTTTGGCAGCGATTTCCAGTTAAAAGCTATCGAGAACTTTGCTGAGATTGGCAACAGCATATCTTTGACGCGGAAAATGCAGTACGAACTCGCCAATAAGCTTTCAAACCGGCAGGTACAAAAAGCATTACTTGCTAACATGCAAATTGCCAAAGCAGCGGTTTCCGGCAAAAAGACCGAACAAGTCGCTCAAGCTGAAAGCGTAATCCCCAAATTACCACTAAAAACACCTTACAGATTCGGCGCCGGGTTTCAGGTGGAAGGAAATGGCTCGGGTAAAACTGTGTTGGGAGAAGTTATTATCAGGAAGAAATTCTCCATAGCAGCAGGCATTACCTGGCTGAAAGTGAAGCCTGCGGAATTCTTCAATGAAACCGTTTTTAGAGAAAAGAACCGCAGGGATTTCAAAACGACGCATCCGGGCGAAGTGCCGCTTATATTCAATCTGTACAATATCAAAATCGACCAGAGCATCGTGCAGATGCCACTTACTCTGGCTTTTAGAAATACGGTCAAAGATGACTGGGCGTATTACGCAAGCATGGGAACGAATATCAGGCTTTCGTCCAAAGAAATGATTTCCTTCGATTGCCGTGGTCCCAAAAACGAATTCTTCAACCAGACTATCTCTAAAAAAGGCGATACTTCCCCAATTACTTCCATGAATTTCGCACTAGGAATTGAAAAGTCATGGCATCCGATCGTCGTGCAGGCGGAAGGTTACTGGGTTAATTATTTCAAAGCAGTTACCCCCCTGAAACACAGCGCAGGCCCCGGCTTAAAGGTGAAGCTTTTATATCAGATTGGTCATCAAATGTAGTTTTTACATATGAACTTTCGCGGGCAGGTATTGAAACTTGTCCGCGAAAGTCTATTTTTGGCCTTTATTAACTCCCCTATTTAACGACCTTTTGAAATTCGCAGCCATCGATATCGGATCCAATGGTGCCCGTATGCAAATCTCATCCGTTTTGCACGACGAAGGCATTTCACGCTTTAAGAAGGTTGAATATGTTCGCTTTCCGCTTCGCCTGGGACATGATGTTTTCACACAAGGGCTCATTACCCCACAAAGCGAGGACAGGATGATGAAACTGATGCTGGCCTACCAGTTGCTGATGGAACTCCATGAGGTCGACGACTTTATGGCCTGTTCCACCTCCGCCATGCGTGAAGCCGCGAACGGTCAGGATGTCCGCGATCATATCGAACGACGCACGGGCATCCATATCCAGATCATTGATGGACAAAAAGAGGCCGAGCTCGTCAACAACGTGGTAGTACAATCTCTGGGTGAGGGTCAGTATATCCACATAGATGTTGGTGGTGGAAGTACCGAACTAAACTTGTATAAGGATAAACAGAAGATTACTGCCAAATCCTTCAAACTCGGGTCTGTACGCCTTTTGGAAGGGAAAGAATCCAAGAATTCCTGGTTGAAGATTAAGGAATGGATCAACCAAAATGTCGACTACAGTCAACCCATACAGGCAGTAGGTACTGGCGGCAATATCAATAAACTGTTCGACCTGTCATCCAAATTGACGGAGAGCTCTACCAGCCTCGAAGAAATCCAGCGGATGCGCGATTATATTGATCGATTCTCACTCGCCGACCGGATCAACAAACTGCAACTCAACCCCGACCGTGCAGACGTTATTGTACCGGCAGGTGATATTTATACCTCAGCCATGCGCTGGGCAGGCGCCAACATCATACATGTTCCGGATGTCGGGCTGAAAGATGGGATGCTTCAATTGCTTTACGATCGCGCATGTCGCAAAAAAAAGGCCTGAAAACAGGCCTTTTAGGTTTAAGTATTGCTATTTACGCCTACCAGACCTGTTCGAGATCTTTCGCCGAATATTTGTGATTACGTTCCGTAAAGACAGTATTTGAATCTTCCTTTTTCAGGTGAAGCGGGTTTTTCTTGGTTAATCTGGCAAGCAATGCAACCGGAAATAAGACAACGAAAAAGACCACCGAAAGCAGGATCTTCCCGTTTATTGCACCTAATACTTCGGCTATCTTATACCAAAGTTTGACGATCAAATCACCAAAAACAGGGATTGCAATGCTCAAAACGCCAATTGCCGCCGCCGCAATCAACAAATAAGGATATTGGGATTTAAAAATAAAGTACAGGACAACCAGCCCTGTCACGATCACAAGCTGGGCTTTGACTTTTTCAGATTCACTCATTTTAATAATTAGTATTCCTATCGGTAGCAATGCCTGTTGCAATGCTACCGAGCGAAGGTTTCAGATATGATTTGGATTGATCTGCGTTGAACTGAAAGAATCAGAACAATGTGTAGATGAAAGGTGCAACCGCCGAACCACCACCGATCACGATGAGCACACCAATAAGGAGCAGGACGATAATCACAGGAGCAAGCCACCACTTCTTGCGCTCCTTCATAAATGCAAATAAATCTGTTAAAAAATCCATTTTAATAGAATGTTTAGAAAATCAAATGTAAGACTTAATTACTTTTAATGCACAAGCTGTACATTAATAATGAGTTATCGTTTGTTGATTGCCTCGTAAAGCCTATCGGCGATCAATTGATTGAGTGTCGCGCTTCCATGACCGTCATTTTTGCCTACAACACGCTCTTTCTCCGGTATTTTCACCACTCCGTCATTGATACCAACAGTTGTTACGTTTTTTGAGCGCAAGTATTGTTCAACCGGCTTGGTATAACCAGCACTCTTGTCGACCTGGAAAAGAAATGGAATGAACACAGCGTACATTTGCGCCTTGGTGCTATCGCGATAAGCGAGCATTCCTGAAAGGTCTCTCAAATGCGCATTAAGCACTGTTGTATCAGTATATGCAGTTTGCACAAATTTTTCAAAAGTGCTGAATCCCGTGTGCGGTAATTGCCAGTAAATGAAATTCGGCAAATAAAAACGCTTCACAATTGTTGCCATCGGGCCTTTCAGATCAGCATATGGTTCCGCGCCTGTGAGCGTCAAACCCTTTTCACGGCCCACTTTTTCAATATCATTCGGGAAATATTCGAGGATAATAATGTCCGGCTTAATGGGAAAATCCTGCAAGCGCTTTACCTCATCGCGCGTATCTGCTCCTGACATTCCGAGGTTATAAATTGTGTATTTGTCGGGACCCAACTTCGCTTCGAGCATATTTGAAAAGCGCTCGTTTACATCTTTAAGCCCATGTCCCGCAGCAAATGAGTCGCCAATTACAAGGATTTTCTTTTTTCCTGGCTCATTCTGGATTTCCTTGTCGTGATACCCCAACGAGTTGACCGGCTTCCAGTATTTCTCCCACCATATCTGCGACGCTTTCGACAGCACACCTTCGTGACTTTGAGGCACATACATGAAAATGATTTCCAGGAATATGAGTACGACAATGAGCGGCGTCAAAATCGTCCCAACGTTAGCCACCAAGCCTTTGGTCTTGCTTTTCACCACGCCATAGTAAAACATGCGCAGGATCTCAATAATCAGCAAAAACCAGAACGCAAGCTTGGCCAGACGAACATGCCAGCTATCACTTTGAGGGTATCCGGGATAGTCGAACTTGATATGAAACCTGTCCGGATAAAATAGGAACACAAACAGCAGTCCAAGGAATAGAATGCGAACAATACTGGTAAAAATTTTAGATGCCATTACTTTGAGCGCTCAATGAATAGAGGGTTAGTCAAGAACGAATTCTTCCTTCCAGTTATCTTTTTCCAGCCATTCGGGCTGCTGTTTTTTGTCAAAAATATAGTTACCAACTACTAGATAGTCCATTTCGGTACGCATGAAGCAGCGATAGGCATCATTTGGTGTGCAGACGATAGGCTCGCCACGTACGTTAAAACTGGTATTTACAATCACCGCATAGCCCGTTAAAGCCTTGAATGAATCAATCAGCTCGTAGTACCGGGGATTTGTGTCTTTATGTACCGTCTGAATACGGGCAGAATAATCGATGTGGGTAATCGAAGGCAAGTCGGAACGTTCGAAATAGAGCTTTTCCCGCAAATCAAGTGAGCCATAGTCGGACGGGACCGGTTTGCGGCGACTTTCGGCAACGGGATGAACGAGCAACATGTAGGGCGAAATCCCCTCGTAATCAAAATAATCGGAACAATCCTCCGCCAATACAGAAGGAGCAAACGGCCGGAACGATTCCCGATATTTGATCTTCAGATTCAGTTTTTTCTGCATTTCTGCATTACGCGGGTCACCAAGGATACTACGCCCGCCAAGTGCACGCGGCCCAAACTCCATCCGGCCCTGAATCCAGCCTACCACATTTCCTTCTGAAAGAAGCCGGGCGGCTTCCTGCGTCAGATCTTTAAAGTTCTCATAATAGGTATAAACGGCCTTGTATTTCTTAGCGGTCAATGCAACATCCAGGTCGGAGAAAGTCGGGCCCAGATAAGAGCCGCGCATCGCGTCCGCTTTCCAGGTAATCTTTCTTTCCTGACCAAAAAAGATGTGATAAGCAGCCTGTGCCGCGCCTAACGCGCCACCGGCATCACCGGCAGCTGGCTGGATGAAAATATCTTTGAATATATTGGCTTTTTGCAGCTTACCATTTGATACACAGTTCAATGCAACACCACCAGCCATGCACAGATATTCGGCACCAGTAAGTCGTTTGGCTTCCTTCGCCATTCTCACCACCGCCTCTTCAGTAATATTCTGGATGGCAAGACCCAGATTACAATGTATTGCTTCGAGTGCATCTTCGGGCTTACGCGTTTTAAAACCGAACAATGTTTCCCATTTATGCTCATTGACCATTTTCAGGCCCGTTGCGTAATCGAAATACTCCTGATCCAGCCAAACTGACCCGTCTTCTTTCAAATCGATCAGTTCGTTGAGGATAATGTCTTCATAGCGTTTGATATCCGGCGACGACGGATTACCATAAGGCGCAAGTCCCATTAGCTTATATTCCCCCGAGTTTACACGAAAACCAAGGAAATAGGTAAATGCGGAATACAACAACCCTAGTGAATGCGGGAATCGGAGTTCTTTCAAAATACTGATGTCCTTTCCTTCACCAAGACAGATCGATGCAGTAGCCCACTCACCGACACCATCGATTGTCAGGATTGCCGATTTTTCAAAAGGAGAAGGATAGTAAGCGCTGGCAGCGTGCGACAGGTGGTGCTCAGGGAAGAGCATTTTCACCTTCTTCTTTTTATCGTAACCCAGCTTTTCCAGTTCTTCGTTGATCAGCCGTTTCAGGAACATCTTTTCCTTGATCCAGACCGGCATTGCCGTAAGAAACGAACGTACGCCCTTAGGAGCGAATGCGTAGTAGGTTTCGAGCAATCTTTCGAATTTTAGAAGCGGTTTATCGTAAAAAACGATAGCGTCGAGCTCATTAATGGATAATCCGCCGTATTCCAGACAAAATGCGACTGCATTGGAGGGGAAGCCGGGATCGTGTTTCTTACGGGTGAAGCGCTCTTCCTGAGCTGCGGCTACTATTTCACCATTGTCAATGAGAGCCGCGGCCGAGTCATGATAGAAAGCCGAGATGCCTAAAATTTTCATTAAAGCGTATTTAATTTGCTATGTTTAGTTTCCGTACCACACCGTTCAAAAGGCGTGCAAGATAAGCATTTTGGCTAATGACACCCGGTTAGCTATTCCAGTATTTTACACCGTATGATAAATTCTGCAATTTCATGGGCAAAACGCTGGGCGCCCGGTTCGCTCACATGGCAAACATCGCAGAAGAGTTTGGGGTCTTTCGGCATCTCGTTTTCCATATCGAGGAATAGCGTTTTGTGTTGTTTGGCAAGCTTACGTATAATGCTGTTGTGCACGCCAATGCCCTTTTTTGTATTCTCTGGCTTACCCCAGATCTTAACCGGCGACGCAAATCTGCATCCCGCAAAATGTTCTGAATCCTTGTCGTCGCCTGTCAGTATTACATTTTCCGGGAAATAGGACGCATAACTCAACAGGAGCAATTTATCACCACGTGATTGCGCAATCTTTATAATTCCACTGATATTACTGTGATAAGGACCGGCGGTTTTGATGTCGGAACCGAACTTTTCGAATTGCGGGTCCACTTTTTCATGACTTACATAAATCCGATGGGTCAGCTTGTCTTGGATAGCACCTACCATCTTTTGTAAAACATAAGGGATGACCGTCAGGTTTATTTCGGAACGACTTCTCAACAACTCAATGTCACGATACCACCCGATATGTGAGTAATCCTGTTTGAAATACTTAGCGGGAATATTATTGGCGCGGTTCTCATTGATTGCTTCATAATAGATCACCAAATCGAACCGTTTGTCGTCCAGCAGGTTGTATTTTAAAAGAATATCCCTCGATGTCTGGCCTGCCGACGCTATATTGTAAAAGGCGTAGCGATTTCCCTTGCCGTAATGCTTTTGCAGAATTGTATCTAATCGGCTCTCCATGTGCGACCATGGCGTACTAACCACTGAACCGCCCAGGATCAACACATTTTTTACGTCGCCGTTTCGCTTAATTTCTTTTTCCCGGACTTCCTTCATGTTGTCGTAAAACGCGGAATACAGGTAGTCGGAGGGCCGGAAGAAGGGATAGCCGAAAAACAAAAGACCAATACGGAGCAGGATTTCGGTTAACAATAACAAAAACACGGCAAAAATGCCCGGAAAGAGAAAGTAACGTGATTTCAAAGTGACGTGATTTCATTGTACATCGATACGCATAGCGCCCGGAAATACTAATATAACTGTCCAAAAAAATCTTTATATTATTAAATTATCTTTCGGCTGAAAAAACTTTCCAAAGGTATTGTTACAGAAGCCTGGCTTCGCTTAAGATTCTTATCCAATGCAACGAAGGTAAAAATACCTGTCACTGCCTCTTCCCGTCGATTTTCAACACGCGCTATTCCAGCAATTTCTGTTGTATGATAAATCCCGAAATCTCATGTGCCAAACGTTTTGCCCCAGGTCCGCTCAAATGACAAACATCGCAAAACAGTTTTTGGTCTTTCGGCATTAGATGCTCCAGGTCAAGAAATAACGTGTTGTACTTGCTAACCAGCTCTCTTAAAACCCGGTTATGTACGTCTACACCTTTTTTGACGTTCTCCGGCCTGCCCCACATCACGACCGGCGTAGCGACAAATCTGTTGCATCCTGCAAAATGTTCCATATCCTTTTCTTCACCGGTCAGCACGACGTTTTCGGGAAAAAAAGATGCATAGCTCATTAGCAAAAGTTTGTCACCCCGCTTTTTGGCAGTGGCTATAATCTCCTCTAAATTTCGCCGATAGGTTTCTTTCGTCTTGATATCCGAACCATATTGCGCGAACTGTGGGTCGACCTCCCCATGGCTAATGTATACGCGATGTTCCAGGCGGTCTTTAACATTGCCTATCACCTTATCGAGCAAATACGGTATTACGGTAATATTGATCTCCGGATGAGCTTGCAGAAGGTAGATATCGCGATACCAGCGCATGTGCGAGTAGTCCTGGCGAAAGTCTTTTGCCGGAACATTGTTAGCCCTGTTTTCGTTAATCGCCTCATAGTATAGTACGAGGTCAAAGCGTTTGTCTTCTAATAAACTGTATTTCACAGCATTGTCCCTGGAAGTATGGCCGGCATCTGCTACGTTATAAAAAGCAAATCGTGCCCTTTTTCCATAATGCTTTTGCAGGATCGTGTCCAGCCTGCTTTCCATATGCGTCCAAGCTGAACTTACCACCGAACCGCCCAGGATCAACACATTTTTCACGTCGCCCCCTCGCCGGATTTCTTTTTTACGGACATCTTGCATATTATGATAAAATCCCGAATAAAGGTGATCGGAGGGCCGGAGGAAAGAATAGCCGAAAAACAAAAGACCGATACGAAGCAGGATTTCGGTTAACAATAACAAAAACACGGCAAAAATGCCCGAAAAGAGAAAGTAACGTGAGTTCATTGTACAGGATACGCGTAGTGCCGGGAAACGCTAAATATAACTGTCCAAAAAAATCTTTTTATCTTTCGGTTGAAAAAACTTTTCTAACGGTATTATTACGGTAAAATTCGGGTTGGCTTTTGATTTTCATCCAATGCAACGAAGGTAAAAATACCCGTCACCGCCTTCTCCCGGCTCTCCTCATACATTTTCTCGACAAAAATGTCCACCCGTACCTTCATACTGGTATTGCCAACAGTTTCAACCCGTCCCACCAGCTCGATAATAGTACCGGCCGGGATCGGATGTGTAAAATCAATGCGGTCGGATGAAACGGTCACGCAGCGCAATCTCGAGAAACGCGTTGCGGCGATAAATGCGACTTCATCCATCATCGATAGCGCCGTCCCTCCGAAAAGCGTGTCGTAGTGATTGGTGTTGTTAGGAAAGACAGTTTTGAAAACCCGGGTTTCCGATAGGGTTATTTTTTCTTCGAGTGTCAAAATGAGTTCTTGCGATTGATTTGGTGCCCGCAAAATTACTTCATTGATCAATATTTCACGGGAAATGCCGGTAAACTTCTCGCCTATGAAGCATTCTCGCCAGTAAGTTTAGAACATCTAAACCATTACGAGATCAACTCCGCGGCATCGGCATCGAGGATAAAGTCCGCGCTCAAATGATTCTGCAATACCGTTGCCGGGAAGTCTTTTGAAACCGGAAACGCAAGCGCTCGCTCGATAACCGGGGCTTTTGCACTACCCGAAGCCAGTAAAATGGCCGAGCGTGCTTCCAGAATGTGCCGGATACCGACGGTGATGCCGCGAGTAAGTACGGTCGGTTGGTTGAAATATTTTTGCCCTACTTCCTTTGTGATGGTATCAAGCTCGGAAATATGCGCATAGGTATCCCAGGAAGTGCCCGGCTCATTGAGCGCAAGGTGGCCGTTCATACCCACGCCTAGTACGATCAGGTCGAGACCGCCGAGGCTTTCCACAATTTTGTTGACGCGATTGCATTCAGCTTGCGGATCGAGCGCCTTGCCGTCGAAAAAGACGATCTGAGCATCCCGAAGGCCGATAGGTTTCAAGAAATCGCGGTCAAGAAGGTCGCGGCAACTGCCATCGTCGCCGGCACCAAGGCCTATCCACTCATCGAGACCAATGAATACGCATCGGCCGAAATCGACCCGGCCTTTCTGGCTGGCTGCCACCAATGCATCAAACATTCCTTTTGGTGTGCTCCCCGACGGAAAGCAAATGACCGCTTCGGGTTTGTGGTTCATCAGGTCGATGACGCGCTCCGCGGCAGCATAGCTCATCATGGCGTAATTCGGATAGATATCGATTTTGGGAATCATAAAAGTGGTGTTCAGGATGTCGGCGCGCCAATCTAAACATTCTTTTTTCAGACCTGAACATTTATCCACAAAAAACACCAAAAACTGCAAGCCCGATCCTAACTTTACCGCACATTGTTCATTTACATTATCATTCTACTTCAAATGGAATACCGTATAGAAAAAGACACGATGGGCGAAGTGCAGGTGCCTGCCCATGTATACTGGGGCGCCCAGACGCAACGCTCGATCCAGAACTTTCCTATCGCACAGGATATCAATAAAATGCCGAGGGAGATCATCAAAGCCTTCGCATACCTGAAAAAAGCCGCCGCTATCACCAATTTCGAGGCGGGCATTCTCCCACAAGAAAAAAGCGACCTTATTGGCAAAGTCTGCGATGAAATCCTTACTGACCAGCTCGACGACCAATTCCCATTGGTAGTATGGCAAACCGGATCGGGAACACAGTCGAATATGAACTGTAACGAGGTGATCGCCTATCGCGGCCACGTAGTGCAGGGAGGAGATCTGGCTGATAAAACCAAGTTTTTGCACCCGAATGATGACGTGAACAAATCGCAGTCATCGAACGACACCTACCCTACTGCGATGCACATTGCGGCTTACAAAATTCTGGTAGACGTGACGATCCCGGGCATTGTGAAGCTGCGCGACACATTGAAGGCAAAAGCGGAAGCATTTAAAAACGTAGTCAAAATCGGTCGTACCCATTTTATGGACGCGACGCCATTGACGCTTGGCCAGGAATTTTCGGGCTACGCCTCGCAACTGGATCATGGTTTGAAAGCCATTCACAACACATTGTCGCACCTTTCTGAGCTCGCATTAGGCGGTACTGCAGTTGGAACTGGCATTAATACACCTCCTGGCTATTCTGAAAATGTAGCGCGCCACATTGCCGCATTGACCGGATTACCATTTATTACCGCTGAAAACAAATTTGAAGCGCTCGCAGCGCACGACGCGATCGTGGAAGCGCACGGTGCATTGAAAACCGTTGCTGTGAGTTTGATGAAAATCGGTAATGACATCCGCATGCTTTCGTCGGGCCCACGCTCGGGTATCGGCGAGATACATATTCCTGATAATGAGCCAGGTAGCTCTATCATGCCAGGTAAGGTGAACCCAACCCAATGCGAAGCGATGACCATGGTGGCCGCGCAAGTAATGGGTAACGACGTGGCAATCAGCATTGGCGGATCGAATGGTCATTTCGAATTGAATGTGTTTAAACCTTTAATGGCTTATAATTTCCTGCATTCGGCGCGTTTGATCGGCGATGTGTGCGTCTCTTTCAACGACAATTGCGCTGTAGGTATCGAGCCATTGCATGAGAATATCAAAAAGCACGTGAACAACTCGCTAATGTTGGTTACCGCATTAAATACCAAAATCGGTTATTACAAAGCTGCTGAAATCGCACAGACTGCCCACAAGAATGGCTCTACATTGAAGGAAACGGCTGTTGCATTGGGTTACCTCACACCGGAAGAGTTCGACGCGTGGGTGAAACCAGAAGATATGGTCGGTGAGATCAAGTAATTGATCGGTTCGACAAATTGCGAATGCCCTGCGGAAAATGTGGGGCATTTGCATTTAACATTTGCTCTATGGATATCCGACACGAACTGCTGGCAGATCCGTATCAATCCAAATGGAAGGCGACGAAGGTAGCCGAATACGCCTGCACCTCTCCGGAGGCATTTAAGGGACTGATGCATTGCTTCGAATCCGATGAATACCGGCTCGCACAACGCGCGGCATATAGCGCAAGCATTGCGACACGCGAGCGGCCTGAGCTCATCAAGCCGTATATCGGCGTGCTGATCAGCCAGTTGAAACGCACCGATGTCCATGACGCTGTTGTCCGAAATAGTGCGCGGATTTTGCAGGATATTTCCATCCCGGCCGAATTCCATGGCGAATTGATGGACGCGGCATTTGTGCTGGTTGGCAACCGACAGCTTGCGATCGCGATACGCGCTTTTTGCCTGACCATTCTGTTCAATCTTTCCGAGATTTACCCCGAGATTAAAAAGGAATTGCGCGTATTCATTGAGGAATCGATTGAGTTCGAGCAGCCCGCATTTGTGTCGAGGGCTAAGAAAATTTTGAAAAAGATTTAAAATGGCAGAATTGTGTAGAATAAAAGCCCGTTTCCCGCCTGTGACTAGCGGGTATTACAGGTAAATCATTTTACCTTGCTTCTTTAAAACAAAAACAATCAATGATCATATACTGCCATTCCTTACTCGACGACTCGCTCAATACCAAGCTCAGCGAAGCGCTTACAACGCAGCATCAGATCCACTTCCGCACAGAAACCACCAGTAATGAAGAACTGAAATCCTGGTTTGCGAGCGCCGATTATATCCTCGGTAACCCACCGGTTGCCTGGTTCGAATCAGTCCCTGCCAACCTGAAATTTTGGCAACTCGATTCGGCGGGATTTGATCAATACGCTTCCATCACCATTCCCGATCAAATCAAAACCGCCAATATGGGCGACTGGTTTGCACGTCCGTGCGCGGAGTCGATCGTAGGTGGCGTGCTGGCATTGTACCGGGGCATCGACCGGCTGACACTTTTGAAACAGAAAACAGAATGGATCGGCACGCCGCTTCGGGCTGAATTAAAGCTCTTGTATAAACAGAATGTGATCATACTTGGCGCCGGGACGATTGGCCAATCGGTTAATGCGATCTTGAAGGGGCTGGGCTGTACGACGCATTTAATGGCACGCACATCTCCCGAGGCCGATCTTCGCAGCAAAGAGGACCTTTTCAACGAGCTTCCAAATGCCGATCTGGTTATAAACACTTTACCAGGCACGGCACAATGTTTTGTGAACGCTGAGTTCATTTCTAAAATGAAAGAAAAGAGTGTTTACGCGAGTGTGGGACGGGGCAGTACTACCGATGAAAATGCATTAATAGACGCTTTGAAGTCAAATAAACTGGATGGTGCTGTACTCGATGTAACGGAGATCGAGCCGCTCCCGGCCGAAAGCCCGCTTTGGCAAATGGACAATGTTATTTTGACCCAGCATACCGGCGGCGGGCACAAAAATGAACATATGGGTAAAGTAGATTTATTTCTGAACAATATTTTGGCAATACAAAACGGCGTCGCCATCGCTAATGAAGTGAACCTTGTAAAAGGATATTAAATCGACCGAAACTGAAATGCTACTAACAGAAACCGATATCGCAGAAGGTATCCAGGACAAATATTTTTTAAAATTCGGCACCGCTACGCGTGAAGAGGTGCGTGTTTTCCGCTCACCAGGCCGCATTAACCTCATCGGCGAGCATACCGACTATAATAATGGCTTTGTATTACCCGCAAGTGTGGACAAAGCTGTGTATTTCGTGATCGCTCCACGGGAAGACGACCAGGTGATCCTCTATGCCGCCGACCTCGACCAGACTTATTCCTTTGCACTGGATGATCTTTCCAAACCTGAAAAATCATGGCCACATTATCAGTTGGGCATTATCGAGCAGATTTATAAAAAGGGTTTAAAAATCGGTGGATTTCAGGCTGCATTTGGCGGTAATGTGCCGGTTGGTGCAGGACTATCGTCCTCAGCGGCGCTGGAATGCTGCCTGTTGTTTGCCTTAAATGAAATGTATGGACTGAACCTCGATCGTTTCAGCATCGTCAAAATGTCTCAAAAGGCTGAAAATGAATATGTAGGCGTACAATGCGGCATCATGGATCAGTTTGCTTCCGCATTCGGCAAAGAAGAGTCGGTAATCCGCCTCGATTGCCGCTCGCTGGAATACGAATACTTCCCTTTCCCGATGAACGATTACCTCATCGTGCTTTGCGACACATTGGTAAAACATTCACTGGCAAGCTCCGAATACAATACCCGCCGACAGGAATGCGAGAAAGGAACGGCTATTATGCAACAATATGACCCCAAAGTGTTGAGCCTGCGCGACGCAACTCCTGCATTAGTGGAAGCGCATAAAGCGGAAATGGGCGACGTTGTTTACCGACGCTGCAAGTTCATGACCGAGGAAATCCAGCGCGTGCAGGACGCCTGTGACCTGCTCGTGCAAGGTAACCTCCCGGATTTTGGCAAGAAAATGTATGAAACCCATTTCGGGCTCCAAAATGAGTACGAGGTAAGCTGCCCGGAACTCGACTTTCTGGTTGAACAAACCCTGGACGACGATTCGGTGCTCGGCGCGCGGATGATGGGAGGTGGTTTCGGAGGTTGTACAATCAATTTGGTAAAAAAAGATGCTGTGGATACGTTTGAAACCAAAATGAAGCAAGCTTATCTTGAAAAATACAAAATTGACCTGCCTTGCTACCGAGTGAAAATCACGGACGGTACCGAGGAGGTTGCGCTGGCATAATCTGACCATTTACACAAACTCTGAACCTTTGACCATGAGAAGAATCCCTTTTTTACTCACCGCGCTGGTTGGCTTGGCCATTTTCAGCTGCTCAAAAACCAAGAACGAAGAAAAAATGATCAGTACTATTTCCAAAGAGGCTTTCGGCCAGCTTCCCGACGGCCAGCAGGCTGACCTTTACACGCTGACAAATGCCAACGGTATGACCGTCAACATTACCAACTACGGTGGGATCATCACGAAGCTGACTGCCCCTGATAAAAAAGGCGAATGGGCGGATGTTGTGTTGGGTTTTGACTCATTGCCATCTTATTTGAGCGGTCATCCTTTCTTCGGCGCGCTGGTGGGTCGTTATGGTAACCGTATTGCCAAAGGGAAATTCAAACTGAATGGTCAGGAATACTCACTGGCGATCAACAATGGCCCGAATGCATTGCACGGCGGCACCAAGGGCTTCGACAAAGTGCTTTGGAAGGCGACGGAGATCAAACAAGATTCCACCGTTGGGTTGCAACTCGAATACACCAGCAAGGATATGGAAGAAGGCTACCCAGGTAACCTGACCGTGAAAGTGGTTTATACGCTGGATAACGAAAATAGTTTGACGATCGACTATACCGCAACGACCGACAAACAGACCGTTGTGAACCTGACGAACCACTCGTACTTCAACCTCACCGGCCTGAAACGCGACATTCTCGACCACGAGGTGACTATTCTATCGGATAGCATTGTACCCGTAGACACCACATTGATCCCGACCGGAAAATTGCGCGCTGTGGAAGGAACCCCATTTGATTTCCGCAATGCAACCAAAATAAGTGCTGGTATCAATAAAACCGAAGATGAGCAGATTAAAGCAGGCGGAGGCTACGACCATTGCTGGGTGATCAAACGCAGCGGCGACGGCCTGGTCCAATTCGCTACCGTGCACGAACCTGAAAGCGGCCGTGTGATGGAAGTTTTCACCACCGAGCCAGCTGTACAGTTCTACACTGGCAACTTCCTCGACGGCAAACTGACCGGAAAAGGCGCCACCTACACAAAACGTTTCGGCCTATGCCTCGAAACCGAGCATTACCCCGATTCACCAAACCAGCCGCAGTTCCCGACGACCACATTGAACCCTGGCGAAACCTATCATACGACTACGAAGTATAAGTTTTCGGCGAAGTAAGTAAATTATCCGTTTGATTAGACGGGCGTTGCCGGCAATGAGCAGCCGGTAACGCCCGTCTTTTTGTGTGAGTCTTTTCGATAGTTTTGGCTGTACTTATCACACAGACTATGCCAAAGTTCTCGAATATTTCGGAATGATGTTTTATTTTTATTCCAATGAACACCTCCCTAATTACATTCACGTTTCTTACAATGCGTATGAAAGTGTTTTCGAAATATTCTTTGAAAATGGTACTCTAAAGTAAGTGCGGTTGCGAAAACCATGCGGGCAAAACCTCTTCCGGCTCCTAAGCTTAAAGAAGCACAAAAAGTGGTCGAACATTATGCGCAGGACATTGTGAATAAATGGACTGATTTCTTTGTTCTCAAAAAGAAAATTAAGAGTTTAAAGATTACCAGAAGATTATGACAAAAATTGTTAGCGCCGAATATATCTCAGAATACAAAATTCTGATCGGCTTTCTGATCTGACGCAGCAGGTTGTCGACTTCGAGCCCTTCCTGATAGAGCACCCCCATCCGCAATACAATAAATACAAGAAGGCAAGTCATTTCAAAAAATTCAAAATCGAACGAGGTAATATCGTTTGGGGCAGAGACTGGGACCTTATTTTCCCGGTTGAAAAGCTCCATGCAGGAAAGATTGAATGATTATAGCGGGTTTTGCCTAATTTTGCTGAACCATGTTTTGAACATCCGGACGACGATCCGCATCTGCAAATTCTCAATGCTAACTAAAACCGTAAAAATCAGCAATGTTACCAACCTCTCCGACGCGCGCTATTGTGCGGGAATGGGCGTAGAAATGCTCGGTTTTTCTATTGACGAAGATTCTCCTAATTATATTTCTCCCAAAAAATTCGAAGATATCTGCTCCTGGCTGGCTGGCGTGACGCTCGTGGCGGAGACGGCAAAGACCGATCCGGAAGCGATTTTAGCTACGCTATCGGAATATCCCGTTCATGCCGTGCAAGTAAATGATTCAGGGTTGCTCAACTATCTTCGTGCGGAACTTGGCGTGCCGCTGTTGCTACGCATAAGTGTTGATTTTTACGATGTCGATGAGATCATCCCCATTTTGAGCCGCTACGAAGGCGAAGTGACGCATTTCCTGCTCGAAAGCGATAACGAGGCGGAGTTATCCGAAGCCTGGATGCAGATTTTGGGTAAAATAGAAGCCGACTATCCTGTGCTTGTAGGTTTTGGACTTGATAACGAATTTACCGTCAGCGCGCTAACCGAACTTTTGCCGAACATCGGCATCGCATTACGCGGAAGCGACGAAATCCGGCCAGGCTACAAGGATTTTGGCTCGATGATGGACATCCTCGAAGCACTCGAAGAACAATAACGCCGTTTTTCACGCATTTAAAACACATTCTCACCAAAAATATCCGCTTAACACGCCCTCCCGCCGATAATAATTTTCCGGTTTACAGTATCTTGCATTACATACTACCTTTGATTACAAATAAACACTAAACTAATCATGGAAAAGAAATTGCACCGTATACCTGACCAGGCAGTTTTCGGAGGAGTTTGCTCGGGAGTAGCCCAATATCTGCAAATTGACGTGGTAATCGTCCGCGTGATTTTTGTCGTAATGGCATTACCTATTTTACCTCCCGGCTTTGGAATGACCGGACTGCTATATATTATTTTGTGGGCTGTGCTGCCAACCGGCCCCGCAGAAACATATACATCGCACACTACATTTAGCTCCGAGCCTTCCAAACCATCAGAACCGCTGTTCGATAAAAAGAAATCGGATCAAACCATGATGATCCTCGGTGGTGTGCTGATTTTCTTTGGCGCTTTAATGCTCGTAGATGATTTTCCGGTTTGGTACCAGTTCAAAAAATACTTCTGGCCGATCGTCCTGATTGCCGTCGGTGCATTCCTGATCCTTCGCCAGCGCGACAAGCAGCAGGAGAACAACACGACAGTGTACCCGACAACGCCACCTCCCGTGGAACCGATCGATCCCGGCCCCGATCCGCAACCTTACACGCCATTTTCACCAAGTCCCACCTCCGGAGCGCATTTCCCCGAAGACCCTGAATTGAAAAAGCCGAACAATGGTGATGACGATGTTATCAAGGTCAACTGACCATTACCTCCTGCATTTACCACAAAAACATATAGCCATGAATTTCAAAAACATTTTCTGGGGTGTAATCCTCATCGTTATCGGGTCACTGTTCCTGGTAGAAGAATTAACTTCCTTCGATTTCGGACGCTTCTTCTGGCCCATTATGCTGATAGTAACCGGCGGATTACTCCTTCTGCGCAATTTTCTGAATTCCGACAGTGCTAACCGATCAAACATCTAATGATCATGAGAAACTCACGTGGTATCGTTTGGGGTGGTTTACTGATCATTCTCGGAATGATCTGGCTACTCAGGAGTATGAATTTGTTAAATATAGATTGGGACGCGGTACTTCCCTACTGGCCCGTGCTTCTGATCCTCGCCGGAGCGATCCTGATGGCGGCAGGCAGGGAACGTGGCTCAGGTGGCATCGTTGCATTGCTTATCACGCTGGCTGTTTTTGGTGGTATCGTTAACAAAACGCACCAGGCAATCGACAACCACGGCGACAACTGGCATTTTGACTGGGATGACGACGACGATCATGATTACGGCTATCATCACGACGACAACGGCGATGACGAGGATAATGAGGATGGGCACGACAATGATTATCAGAAAGAGCGTTGGAAAGATGGTGACAAGCCTGTCAACGGGTCTTACAATTATGAGATGCAGGATTTTATCCAAAAAGCCAATTTCAGTCTCGAAGGCGGCGCAGGATCATTCTCGTTGAACGGCAACACCGCCAAACTTTTCGAAGCAGCCACCAAAAGCACTGTTGTTGGTTTCAGGTCGAACACATCGATCAATAAACTGGACAACTCGGCAACAGTTTCCTTGAAAATGGAGGAAGGAAATGTCAAAATTAAAAATGGAGAAATTTCGAATCAGGCCAAGATACAACTGAATGAAAAGCCAATCTGGAACATCGATCTTGGCATCGGCGCAGGAAAGGGTGATTTTGATTTCAGCAATTATAAGGTTGAAAAACTGGAAGTAAGCACCGGTGTCGCAGATATGGATATCCGGCTCGGTGACAAAATATCTACTACTAATGTCGACATAGAAGCAGGTGTCGCTTCGGTAACGCTGGAAATTCCTGAATCCGTCGGCTGCGAAATGCGCATGGACGGTGCATTGAATGCCAAAAATATGGAAGGTCTTAATAAAGTCGGCGATGGACATTACCGCTCCGCCAATTTTGACACGGCTGCCAAAAAGGTGATTGTACATTACGAAGGCGGCCTGACCAGCATTAACATCAAACGATATTAGGCTACCCCATCGATCCAATCAAAAAAGAATATCTTTGCACCCCTTGCAGAGATATTTTTTTATGGTCAAACCCACACTAAGCCTACTGCTGCTTGCCCTGGCTCCGCTTCGAAGTATCGCCCAATCATCGCGCCCACTTCCGGTTATCGAACAAAAAATGATCGAAAGAGGGTTACTAGACGTCCAGAAACTAGATCCTGATATTTTGGTAGAATTAAAATACTCAACCACCGATAACTTCATCGGGCGCGATGTGTACGGCGAACTCAGACATGCATATTTGCAACCCGAAATGGCTAAACGGCTTACCAAGGCTAATGCATTGCTAAAAAAGGAAAAATCTGGTTATAAGCTCCTTATCTACGATGCCGCTCGCCCCAACTCCGCCCAATACGATCTCTGGAATGCATTGGATCATCTGAATATACCGGCACGGAGCAAAACGCAATATGTAGCAGATCCCAAAATAGGGTCCAATCATAACTTTGGTTGTGCAATAGACCTTACAATCGCCGACGACAAAGGGAATCCGCTGGATATGGGTACTAAGTTCGACTATTTCGGTCCGCTGGCATATCCGCGTTCGGAGCAGGAAATGTTAAAAAAAGGAAAGCTGACGGTCAAACAGATTGAAAACCGCCAGCTTCTACGCAAAGTGATGACCAAGGTGGGATTCAAGGTCAATACCACGGAATGGTGGCATTTCGACGGCATGTCGAAGGCGCAGGCCCGGGCTAAATATGGGATGATCCCCTAAAAATATTAATCAGCCCGGACATTACTCCCACCAGAAACCTCCTTTTCTACTTTCGGATTGCCACGATAACGGACCGTGCTCGCGCCGGAAGCCTTCACCTTTAGCAGCCGTGTAATCCAAATTTTCGCATTGCTCGCGCCCGACACTTCGAGGTCTGATTCCTCGGTTTGGAGATCGAATGCATTCAATTGGGATGCGCCTGAGGTCTCTCCATCGAGGTATTTCATTTTGCCAAACAAATTAAGTTGTGAAGCGCCATTGATATCGAACTTCAAATTAGTTCCGGAACCTTCAAAATCACATTGTGACGCACCTGAGAGGTCGATTTCAATACTTGGCAGATTTTCAAAATCATCGATCGTGGCATTGACCGCCCCGGAAAAGTCGACACCCGTCAGGTCAGGCATGGTAATGTCGATATCCATTCTCTGCCGCTTTCTCCATGAATTATTGTAGCGCGCAGTAAGCTTGCCATCCTGCACAAAAATGTTGAGATCGTCGAGGTCGTTACGTTCGCCGGTGGCCTCTACACTAAACGACGATCCTGCGATTACATTCACGCGAATGGCATCGCTTACTTCAAGCTCATCAAAATTGCGGAAATCGTAAGTCCTGGTCGTCTCGCCGCGCGGTGGAATGTCCTCGTCCTTATTAATATAAACGCAGGATTGAAAAATGAGCGCAAGACTCAGAGTGATGGAAATTTTAAGAAAAATTTGTTTCATGGCTAAAAGATATTGTTTAGGGTAGGACAACCGGACCCTTGATTCCCCCTATTCAAAAAAATAAATTTTTACGATAGGGGTAGGCGACTGGTAAGTTGTCCTACTCCAAAGGACATTTATAATGACCGCTCTTCTATATCAGGAACCGCTAATCGAAAGAGATTATCTATTTTTGACCGAAAATCAAAAACAGATAACGGTGCACTCTTCCGACCCAGAAATAGTCAGCGCGATACGGCGCGGCGATGAACAGGCCTTTGAGCAGACCTTCCGCACTTTTTATCCGCGGTTGTGCAATTACGCCTGCACGATGCTCAAGGATGAAGAAGAATCGGAAGAGGTCGTCCAAACGGTCTTTTTGACGATCTGGGAAAAGCGGGAAGATCTGGAAATCACCCTTTCGCTCAAATCCTACTTGTACCGGGCGGTGCATAACCATTGCCTCAATCGCTTCAAACACGCTACGGTACGTGAAGCACACAAGGATTATACGTTGAATTTCACCAGCCAATCATACGACTCGGTAACCGAGGTGATCCATGCGAGCGAACTGGAAGAGCGTATCGAACGAGCAGTGAGCACGCTACCCGAGCAATGTCAGAAGGCATTCAGGTTGAGCCGCTTTGAGGAATTAAAATATCAGGAAATAGCAGATCAGTTGGGAATATCCATTAAAACGGTGGAAAATCAGATAGGAAAAGCGTTGAAGATCTTGCGTACGGAGCTGGCGGATTACCTGCCGGTAACACTTTGGTTGTTTGGTAGTATTGTTGAACAGTTAATCAGATCGTAACCATGAAATCATCTCATGCAAACATATCGGAGGAGCTGTTAGCACGTTACCTGGCCGATACAGCTTCGGAATCCGAAAGAAATGAAGTAGAAGAGTGGCTCTCCGAATCGGAAGCCAATGCACGCGAACTGGCCACTTACCGGCTGATCTGGGACCATACCGCATCCATGCAGAAATCACGGGTGGCTGTCGATACAGATGCTGCCTGGAAAAAGATGAAAGGTAAAATGGCCGCGGGTCAGGCACCAGCCATTTTGCCGGAAGCATCCGCTCGGGAAGCCTCCGCTCGGGAAGCAAAAACGATCGAGTTCAGGCCGGAAGTGCGACAAAGGAAATTGCCGGTTACAGTTTGGGCCGCTGCGATGATCGCTCTTCTAGTAATGGCTTTTGGATGGTTCTTCCTGATTGTGGACAAAACACCGGAGTCGCTAAATGTAGCAACGACCGACAATACGAAGGAGCAGATCCTACCTGATGGCACGAAAGTGTTTTTGAACTACAATTCATCAATCACCTATCCCGAAAATTTTGCCGGCGACCTTCGGACGGTTTCATTGCAGGGAGAAGCATTTTTTGATGTTAAACCGGATGCTAATCATCCATTTGTAATTCAGGCGAATGGAACTGAGATCCGTGTTTTGGGTACTTCTTTTAATGTAAAAGCATATAAGAAAACGCCCGTCCGGGTTGACGTAGCGACCGGAAAAGTTCGTGTGAGCAAAGATGAACATCGCGTCGAACTCGTTAAAGGCGAAAGCGCAGAAGTCCTCGCCGATTCTATTCGAAGTCTCCGCGCCAACATCAATATGATGGGTTACCGCACACAAGTTTACGAATTCAACGCTGCCGATCTGCAAGATGTCGTGAGCTCCATACGCGACGGTTACCATGTGGATGTCCGGCTTTCCAACGACAAAATCGCACAATGCAGGCTGACCATCCGGTTTGAAAAAGAACCGGTAGATGCCACGCTATCCGTCATCGCCGAAACCCTCGACCTCAGCCTGCGCAAAGAAGGCAAAGTGTACTGGCTCGAAGGAAACGGTTGTCAATAGAAACTACAAGCTATCCCGTTTTGAAACTATTTTACAGACTTGCATTCTGGTGTATCTGCATTTGCTTGCTTCCGGGCCATATTTCGGCCCAGGATTTGCTGGAAAAGCGTATTACACTCAAAGTGACAAACCAGCCACTCGACGAAACGCTCCAAAAAATCGGTAATCTCGGCGGGTTTAGCTTCTCGTACAGCCCGGATATGATCGACGTTAAAAGCCGTGTTTCCATCCAGGCGGTTAACATGAGCATCAGAGAAATTTTGGCGGCCATTTTCAAAGATAAGGTCACCTTCAAAGAACGACGCAAGTACATTATCCTGCAAAAAAATGCAGAAGCCGACAAGCCTCTGGCACCCGAGGATTTTGACCTCAACGGGTACATTATCGATAATAAAACGGGAAAAAAGCTGGCGAATGCTAGTATTTACGAGTCGGCTACGCTGGCTTCCGCTGTAAGTAATCAATACGGTTATTACAAAATCCGCCTCCCGGCCACACGTCCTCAACTTCGTTTGGAAGTGAGGAAAGAGGATTATATCGGCAAGTCAATCCCTATTCCAACCCGGAAAGATGGGTATCTGCAAATTTCGCTTAATCCGGATACCTTGAAGCCCATCGCGGGAAAGGTGGCTACCCACACGCCGGTACAGGTTGATTCGCTGCACACAAGGGTCGCTATTCCTCAGTTTGAAATGGCAAAAGTGGACCTGCCCCGGGATACCATGTTTCTCGACAGCAGCACCAACATCCGCACGATGTCCTGGCCCGATTATGAAAACCTTAGAAAAAAGGCCCGCAACGTTCAGAACAAGTTTGTAAGTGCATTCGCGTCGGCTAAGCAGGCGGTACACACCCGAAACATTGAAGACACATTATATGCGCCATTCCAGGCATCGATTTTGCCTTTTCTCGGTACAAACCGCGAGCTGAGCGGTAACATTGTAAATGATTATTCCATTAACCTCATAGCCGGCTACTCATTGGGCGTGTCCAAATTCGAAGTCGGCAGTTTGATCAACGTCGTTCGTGGGAATGTGAATGGTTTTCAGCTCGGTGGCGTGGGCAATTTGGTAGGTAATAATGTGAATGGCTTCCAGTATGCCAACGTATTGAATTTAACCCTCGGGAATGTGCGCGGGTTTCAAGGCACCAACTTCATCAACTATATCGGCAAAAATCTGTCCGGGTTTCAGGTTGCGGGCGTTGGAAATGTGGTGGTGGGTGCTCTGGAAGGTTACCAGTTTTCTGTGGGATACAATTATGCGCACACCGTCAGAAAAGGCCATCAAATCGGCTTTGTCAATTATTCCGACTCTACCGCGACAGTTCCTTTTGGCTTGTTCAGCTGGGTACATAGCAATGGATACCGACGCTACGAGTTTTCCTATGATGAATTCAACTACTTCAATACGGCATTCAAAACAGGCGTAGAACGGTTTTACAACATTTTCAACCTGGGTTTCAATGGGGGCGCAAAAGACAAACCACTGCTGACAATCGGTTATGGATTTGGTACCGCGCAACGTCTGGGCAAAGGTTGGAGGGCCAACGCCGATCTCACCGGCAGCATTGTGCTATTGAACACCGACCGAAACGACGAAATCAACCAGGGAATCGTAAAATTTGCCTTGGCTATCGAAAAGAAAATTGGATCCCGGTTCGCATTGTTCGCCGGCCCGTCGCTTAACACTTTTTTCGCCAAAGATTCTGGCCTGCTCAATACAGAAGCGAAAAAAGGTATTTCGCCAATCTGGATTGGCCAGAAGCCCGACAGTTCTACAAGAAACTATGGCTGGGTTGGATTTCAGGCCGGGATCAGGTTTTTGAATAAAATCTAGGACTGGTTCTATTTGACCTTGGCGATAAGGTGGTTCAAATCGGCCTCCGGTGCTAAAACCCGATCCGCTTCCTCCCATTCTGCACCGCGACACCATTAACATAAGCCCGTAACTCGGCCAATTCCTTCTCAAAACCACCCGACAAAATCGGAAAACGGCACCACGAACGCGGGTCGAGATTACGGTCGTCGAGGTGAAATGATGGCGCGTAACGTTCGCGCTTCCACTGGTTCCGGCTCCAAAGTTTGAAAAACCGTTCCGTCCAGCTGAGCAGTTGATCGACACTATAAATGCCCTTGTAGCGAACGTATAGGTTCCGGTATGATTCCACAGGCGACTTTTTGTCCCGGATTGCCAGTCCTTCCAGATCATTCAAGAATTCATAAGGCATCAGATCGGCTTCATCCGTCTGCGTTTGTGCCAGCGGTCTTAGCTCGGCTGTTGGTTGAAGGCTGTTCACTTTTTTTAGACCTTCAATGCGAATGTGCTTCCCTTTCACTTCACAACCCGCCGTTTCAAGCCAGCGAAGCCACTGTCGCAGGTAATGCTTGTCGATCCCCGCCAATGGACTGATGCTGCCTGAGGTATCCCCATCCATGGTCGCGTAACCAACCGCAGCTTCTGAACGGTTGGAAGTCGCTAGCAATAGGTTATTTGACAGGTTCGTCAGCAACCAAACGCTCGGAGCACGAACCCTCGCCTGAATGTTTTGTAGTGCGATATCATCCTGCTCCCAGCTCAACTTTCTACCAATCTGGTCTTCTATCAACCCCTTGTAAGTCTCGACAAGCCCATTAATATTTACATTATAAAAAGTAGAACCAATGGATTCAGCCAGCGATTGCGCCGATTCCAACGTGTCGGACGAGCTGTTTTCAGTGCCCTGATAGATATTGTGAATCAACACTTTGGCAAGATCCTCTTCTGTTTTGGCAGACTGGATATCCTTAATATAAAATAATTTCTGTTTGAAACGCTCCATACCAATACTTTCATCAGCCAGCCGGATCATCAACCCGCACAAGGCTGTACAAGCACAGGAATCAGCACCTCCCGAAAGCGAAATTGTAAAACCGTTCGAACGGCTTTTACGCAGGTAATCAAACAATGCGAGGCATTCAGCCCTCGCAAATTCCTCCTCTTTCAATGCCCCACCCTTTTCAAATGGCTCGATATCCGGGATTTGCGGCAATACCGGCTCAATGTCCGGAAAATCGAAGCGCGCAGGAATCCGCCATGTGCGATCCTTCGAAGGAACCGCAATTTTGCTTTGTAGCTGGCTTAAACGGGTATGTTCCGTGTCGATCACAGCAATTGTAATCACATAATCCTCATAGCTGAACCGCGGACTCGATGCCAGCAGGTCACCGTTGGAGGCAATCATCGCATCACCATCGTAAACTGCGCGACCGGCCTCATTGCCAAGCAGATTCGTATAAATATAGCTGCAAGAAAATGAGCGCGAAGCATCCACAACAAGCTTCTCACGCACCATAAATTTATTGAATGCAAAATGGCTGGCGCTTGGATTCAGAATGATGTCAACGCCCCGCTCGTAATGCCTCCGCGCAGGGCGGTTGGCCACCCAGCCATCTTCGCATATTTCAAATGCAATCTTCACACCACGCGATCCACCCAGGATCGGCCCGGATGCAACATCAAAAATCACATCACCAATCGGATAAAACATTTGATTTACTTCGATGCTTTCGACTACGCCCGGCTGCCACGGTTTGAACCAGCGCGCCTCATAATGGATGCCATTGTTCGCAAGATTTTGCTTGCAATAGAAACCCGCAATCTGTTTGTTCGAGATTAGGCAAGCAGCATTATACAAACTTCCGTTATGCCGTAACGGAAGGCCCACCGCCACGATCATCCCGGAAGTTTCTTCGACAATTTCGAGCAGGCTATGCTGCGCTTGGTCGACCATGTCGGGCGCAAAAAAATAATCGTCGCAACCGTAGCCCGATATGCACAACTCCGGCAAGCATAGCAAGCTAACATCCTGCCTCCTTGCTTCTTTGATCGCGTCAACGATATTACGGGTATTGGACTCCCAGGCCATGGGTGTCTGGTTTACAACTCCGGAAGCTACTTTGATCAATGGCATGGAACGTGGGTTTTCTGATTCGAAAATGTGTTCTTGTCAAAACAAGGCCGGCAACTTAATAAAAAAATGCCTTTCTCGAACCGCGAAGGTTTTTTCCTATTTTTGTCAACAACTAATTTAAAGAACAGATTCCTCTTGCAGTTCCCCTCATTCATCGCCAAACGCATACGCCATAACGAAGCAGGATCATTTTCTGCGACCGTTTCGCGGATAGGTGTGGCCAGCATCGCGATCGGCATTGCCGTAGGGATCATCGCTTTTGCGGTGCTGTTGGGTTTCAAACAGACTATCCAGCAAAAAATATTCCTTTTTGGGGCACATATTAATGTGAATGCCTTCTCACAAGGCAATACTTATGAAGAAGGCCCCCTTCCGATCAAAAATCCGGTATCCGAAGTGTTGCCGACAATTCCTGAAGTGAAACGCTGGCAGGCTGTGGCCCACAAATCAGGCATTTTAAAAACACCTGAGGAGATCAAAGGGGTAATTCTGAAAGGTGTAGGCAAGGATTATGATTGGGATACTTTCAAACAAAGCCTCGTTGAAGGCAAGCTAATCGAACGAAACGATTCGTCTTCCATTAATTACGGTTACTCATCTCAGATCCTGATCAGCCGCAAGATCGCCTCTCAAATGCGGTTGAAACTAGGGGACGATGTCATTATGTATTCGCTCCAAAACCCGCCACGGCCGCGCAAGCTGACCATAGCGGGTATTTACGAAACCGAAATGGAGGAATTTGACAATAACCTTGTTATTGGGGACATCGGTCTGATACAAAGGCTTAATGGCTGGGGAGCCGATTCTGTCGGCACCTACGAGATTTATCTCAAAGATTTTCACGATCTGGATTTCGTGACGCACCAGCTTCGGCGCGAGCTGCCTCCCGGGCTGTATTTACAAAAAGTGACCAGCGTCTTTCCTCAAATTTTCGACTGGCTCATTCTCCTCGACCGCAACACGGCCGTGTTCCTGACGCTGATCCTTTTCGTGGCATGCTTTAATATGATATCGATTTTACTGGTCATGATCATGGAGAGAACGCCACTGATCGGATTGCTCAAAACCCTGGGCAGCCCGAACCGGCAGATAAGAATGATCTTTTTCCGGGTAGGCATCAATATGGTCCGCCAGGGCCTGGTTATCGGCAACATAGCCGGGCTGCTCCTCTGCTGGCTGCAATTCCAGTTCAAACTGATCCCACTCGATCCGGTTAATTATTATATGGATACCGTCCCCATTGTATTTGACTGGGCTATTTTCGCCATGGTCAATGTGGTAACCGTCATTATCACCGCGTTGATCCTGCTAATTCCGACGCTCATTATCACGCGGATCCAGCCTATTAAGGCATTGCTTTTTAAGAAGTAGGTGGTTTACCAACTTGCTTTGCTCAATAATCCGGCAGCTTTCAGCAAAGTCTCATCGTGCTTGGCAAAGCAAAATCGGAGTGTTTTATAGTCCGTTTCTCTGGTATAAAATGCAGATACAGGTATCGAAGCCACACCAGCCTCCCGGGTAAGCCGCTCGGCAAGCGCTACATCATTTTCGTCGGAAAGATTGGCATAGGAAACATTTTGAAAAAAACTACCCTCGGAAAGTTTTAAAATAAAGCCGATATCGCTGATGGCACCAATAAATAGATCCCGCTTACGCTCGTAGAATGCAGAAAGCGCAAGATAATGCTCAGGTTCGGCAAGGAACTCGGCTACGGCGAACTGTAAGGGTGTCACAACACTAAAAACAAGGAATTGATGGATCTTCCGAAACTCGACGGTAAGCCAGGCAGGAGCCAGACAAAAGCCCAGTTTCCAGCCAGTGGTATGGAAGGTTTTACCAAACGATCCACAGACAAAGCTGCGTGTGGCAAGTGATGGAATGGACGACGCAGAAATATGCTCACGGCCATCAAAAACAATGTATTCATACACCTCGTCGCTGATCACATACAGATCGTGCTCGTCAGCCAGCGTCGCAAGCGCCTTTAAATCGGACGCAGCCCATACTTTGCCTGTCGGGTTGTGTGGGGTATTGATAATCATTGCGCGGGTTTTTCCGGTAACATGGGATTTCACGACTTCCCAATCGATCGCGTCATACTGCGGGTCCAATGTCACAAAAACAGGAATACCTCCACTCAGCTCGACCGCCGGCACATAGCTGTCATATGCCGGTTCAAATATGATCACCTCGTCACCAGGATGTACCACTGCGCTGATTGCCACGAACAATGCTTCCGTCGCGCCACTGGTGATCGTAATTTCAGTTATCGGATCATATTCATGTTGCGAGGCTTCCTCTGTTTTCTTCGAAATGGCCTCCCGCAACGGCAATGCACCAGGCATAGGCGCATATTGGTTTTTACCTGATCTCACATATTTGTCGACCAGTTGCTGCAATTCCGGTGCACAGTCAAATTCCGGGAAACCTTGTGCAAGATTGAGCGCACCGTGCGTTTCGGCAAGTGCCGACATTTTTGTAAAAATAGTAGTGCCGACCTGGGGAAGCTTCGACTGCAATGTTTTTTTCAGTAACATATTAAAATCATATAAAAATACCGTGACAGCGGCAAAACCAAATATAATGCATGGCTGCCAGGCTGACACGGTAGGGATGCCAAAGTATGCAAATTCCGGCTATCTGCCGTCGTGAATTGCTTTCAATATGGCTTTCATGTCCGGAGTATTGTCAAAGTTTTCATCCACAAATGCATAACCGATGCGACGGTCACGGCCAAGGACGAAAAGGGAAGGAGTAAAAACCTCATCTGAAATCCCGGCGATACGGTCCCAGATCGGCGAGGTTTCTGAAAACACACCGTAGGAGCGTGCCACATTATAATTTTTGTCGTGGTAAATCGGTAGCTCAATTTCTACTTTCCTGGCAATCCGTCCAATTTCCTTTTGTGATTCATTCGTCAGGATCAGCAGTTGCCCGCCCAGCGCCTCCACTTTTGGAGCAAGGGTTTTGACCGCCTCTAAATGCTTTGGTGCGTAGCTTCCCCAGCAGTTGCAATAAAAACTTAGCACAAGCGGCTTGAAACGGACCACATCCAGAATCGAACGCGATTCGCTGTCCGGTACGGCGTTGGTCAGTGATGTCACAGGAAACCCTTCCTCATTCCTAAGATAGAAAAGCGGCGCCAATTCGCCACTTTTAGGCGGTTCAACCTGCTCTTCGGCTACACGTTGTTTGAGTTGTAACGTGGAAACGTTGCCTAGTTCGTCTTCAATTTCGTAGTACATAATGCCAGGGGTCTTCTGATTTCGGAGTTCGAATTTACTTATAATCTACATATCCTACAAATTTAATAGACTTATTTACCACGATAATATTTTTAGTATAAAAAACCATTCAAGTCTTATTATGCTGATAAACGAGCTATTGTACATCATGCGCCACCAGAACCGAGCCTTTTCCATCCTGTTTTTGATTTGTATTCCCACACTGCTTTTCGGGCAAAATATCACCTGGAAAGAAATCTACCCCGGCGTCTGGAAAGGTACGGCGGGCAAACCTGACGCTTATGATCTGCTCAAAGCGGCAGAAACAACGGCATCTCCCGCATTAGCTAAACTAGTCAGCCAGGATTTCCCACTCGATAAAACAGCCATTACCTTCCAAGTTAACAATGGCAAATTATACCTGCGCCTGCCTTTACAACGCAATGAGCAGCTTTATGGCTTTGGACTCAACTTTCAAACCATCCACCAGCGCGGCCGCATTATGCAACTCCATGCCGATCATTATGGCAAGTCCGATAATGGCCGCACACATGCGCCGGTGCCTTTTTATGTGTCGTCGCTGGGTTATGGTGTTTTTGTCAATTCCGCGAAGTACATAGATGTTTATGCTGGTTCCGGTGTGCGCAGGGACAGTAAGAACCCGCCGGAGATCATGGACCGCAACACCGATAAAAACTGGGAAGCACACCCCTATTCCGATGCTGTGGAAATGCTGATACCAGCCGAGGGCATCGAAATTTACATTTTTGCCGGCCCGAAGCCGGTCAATGCGATCGAGCGCTTCAACCTGCTAAGCGGCGGGGGTTGCCTGCCACCACGCTGGGGGCTGGGTTTCACGCAACGCGTTCATCGTCTCTATACCGATCAGCAGGTTAAGCAAGAAGCAAAGGCATTTGAAGAAAAGGGCTATCCACTCGATTTCATCGGCCTCGAACCCGGCTGGCAAACCAAATCCTACCCGTGCACATTCGAATGGGATCGCTCACGTTTTCCTGACCCAGCCGGCTTTGTCAAAGATATGGGCCAAATGGGGGTGAAGATTAATCTCTGGACAAACCCATACGTCTCACCGGATGCGTCCATTTACAAGGCTATTGCACCCTATACCGGCACACACACAGTGTGGAACGGCATTGTACCCGACCTTTCCATGCCGCAAGCCCGCAAAATACTATTTGATCAGTTTGAGAAAGAACACGTTAAGATCGGTGTGAGCGGCTACAAGATCGACGAGGTCGATGGATTCGACTCCTACCTTTGGCCTGATGTAGCCACATTTCCGTCGGGCCGGTCTTCGGAACAGATACGGCAAACCTATGGGCTCCTCGTCCAAAAACACAGCTTTGAAATGTTTCGAAGGAACAACATGCGCACCTATGGCCTCGTGCGGGCTTCCAACGCCGGTGGAGCATCGTTCCCATATGTAATTTATAACGACAATTACAGTCACGAAGACTTCATTACGGCGTTGATCAACAGCGGTTATGCGGGCGTGCTATGGACACCCGAAGTACGCGCTTCCAAAACCGCCGAAGAATGGCTACGGCGGTTCCAGACAGTCTGCTTTTCACCCATGGCGATGATCAACGCCTGGTCGAGTAGCATGCAGCCCTGGACATTCCCGGAAGTAGCGCCACAAATCAAGGCCCTTGCCGAACTCCGGATGCGGATGATGCCCTATTGGTATTCCGAATTTGCCAAATACCATTACAACGGCACACCGCCATTTCGGGGGATGAACCTCGAAGAAGGCTTTGGTATGAATATAAAAAAGGAGAAAACGGTTACCAACCTGGAAGAAAACCCTTACGAAGAAGCTGTTACGCGGGAAGTCAAAGATCAATATATGGCTGGTGAATACTTGCTTGTCGCGCCGCTATTTACCGGCCAAACGACCCGCAAAGTGATTCTACCCAAAGGGAAATGGTATGATTTTTACACCGGAAAACTGGCTGGCGACGGCGAGGTGATTACTATCAGCCCGACAATGGACCAGATTCCCGTTTTTGTAAAAGACGGTGGCATTATTCCAATGATGCCTGCCCTGCTACACGCGCCCCGATCGGGGCAGAAAACGGATATCGAAATCCGGCATTACGGGCAAAAGAATGGGACTTACAACCTCTACGACGATGACGGCGAAACATTTGGCTACGAAAAAGGGGTATTCTCGTGGCGCACGATACAAGTTGAACGACAGAATGGTCAATTAAAAGGCCGCATTTCGGCCCCCGAAAGCGGTAAACCGAATACGATCGGAAATGTAACGTGGCGATTTATGACAGAATAGCACCCGCAGCGTCAAGGTCGAGGTAGCCAGCGTTATAATGCCCTTTTTCAAGAGGATTTTTTACTAATGCATCGGCCAGAAATTCCGGGTAAGTGCGGATGGAATGTAAGTCGGCTAAGTCGTGCCAGTGAAAAAGCAGCTCGTCTTGACCTTCTGAGCCCAGGAAGTCGCCCTGGTTTGGAAGATCTTTGATATGCATTTCAAAATAGAACCCTATCTCGTGATATTTATCACCGTTATAAAGGAAGAAATTTTCGGAAACCCACAACATTTCGCCCGCCTCTGCGTCCAAACCGGTTTCTTCGCGCATTTCGCGCTGCACAGTGTCTTTTGAGAACTCGAACAGCTCAGCACGGCCGCCAGGTAATGTCCAGAAATTATCCGTGGGAGTTTTATGGAGGAGCACCTTGCCATTCAGGATCGCCACACCGGCCACCCTGTAATTGAACAACGCGCCATTAATAGGCAAACTGATCATCTGTAATGCAGTTTTTCCGCTAAACTACGGTTTTTCCAACAGACGACGCCCTTATCGTCAATGCAGTTTTGAGTGAACGTGTCTCGAACTTGTCGGTTTTCTGCGGATGTTCGATGAGCCGGATCAGCAACTCTACCGCTTGCTGCCCCATTTCCATAGCGGGTTGCATAACAGTTGTAAGTGGCGGATTAAGCAGCTCGGCTACGCTGATATTGGTAAAACCCACAATCGCTATTTCTTCGGGCACGCGGATACCCTTCCGCTGCAGTACCGACATACAGCCGGTCGTAAGCCGGTCGCTCGCCGTAAATATCGCATCCGGCGGCTCGGGGAGGCTTAGCATTTCTTCGATCGCAGCTTCATTCTCCGCTTCGATTTTGCCTCCGTACAGACAATATTTGACATAAGATTCGTCAAAGGGGATACCGTAATCTTCCAGAGCCTTTTTATAACCCGCCAGCCGTTCCGTGGTGATGGATAAGTAAATAGGGCTGGTCAAATGCGCAATGCGCTTCCGGCCGGACAGAATCAGGTGCTCAGTAGCCTCATAGCTTCCTGTGAAATTATCCGCAACAACTTTATGCGTCTCGATGTCATTTGGCACACGGTCAAGAAAAACGATAGGAAGCCCTTTTTCCATCAACTCCTGAAAATGAACGAGGTTAGTAGTAAGGCTCGCAAGCGAAACCAACAAACCATCCACTCGCCTGGAAACCAGATAGTTGGTATTCGCAACTTCCCTTTCATAAGAATCATGGCTTTGAAAAATCACCACATGATAACCCAGATTATAGGCAATGGACTCGATGCCATTGATCAATTGCGAGAAAAAATGGTTGGCGATTTCGGGAATAATCACGCCAATGGACTTGCTTTTACTATCTTTCAAGCTGAGCGCAATGGGGTTGGGCCGGTAATTCATTCGCTCGGCATATTCCATTACCAGTTTCTTGGTTTCCGGGTTGATCTCGTAGCTATTTCTTAACGCACGTGAGACCGTTGAAGTCGACAGGTTCAGTGCCTTGGCAATATCCTTGATGGTGATGGCTTCCAATGGAAAAATTGGTTTATTCCAACTTATTATTTGTTTCAAAATACACTTTCCGCCGCTACCGTAACTCGTCGGACTGCTATTTGGCCCTAAAATTTACATCTATCCGGCTCAGCTGACAACGTTCCCGATAACGATTGCACAAAAAAAGACAATTCGTTATTTGATTTTTCTGATTATTCAATCTAACATCGGTCGGGTGAGGTCTATTAACACCCGACGCTAAAATTATCGGATACCCCGAAAAAGACAAATTATAAAACCCATTAATGAATACCGTTAAATTATTTGACCTTACCGGAAAGACCGCATTGGTGACCGGATGCAATCGTGGCATCGGGAAGGCCATGGCAGAAGCGCTGGCAGAAGCCGGCGCCAACATCATAGGAGTGGCGTCATCAGAATTTAAGGAAGGTAACGAAACTGAGCGATCAGTTTTACAAGCGGGGAGGATATTTTATCCATACAGCGCCGATCTGGGTAATCGTGAAAGCCTCTATCAGTTTATCACCCAGGTCAAAGAGGACCATCCTGTCATCGACATTCTCATTAACAATGCCGGCATCATCCTCCGGCAACCTGCCGCCGAACACAGCGACGAATACTGGGACCAGGTACTGAATATCAATCTCGACGCACCATATATACTGGCCCGGGAGCTAGGCAAAGAGATGATCGCACGCGGATCGGGCAAGATCATATTCACGGCATCACTATTGACATTTCAGGGCGGCATCAATGTCCCCGGATACACTGCGTCCAAAAGTGCCATCGGAGGCCTTGTGAAAGCATTGTCAAACGAATGGGCGGGCAAAGGTGTGAATGTAAATGCCATTGCGCCCGGCTATATCAATACAGACAATACCGAAGCGCTGCGAAACGACCCGGTGCGAAGTAAATCCATCCTCGACCGCATTCCGGCCGGCCGGTGGGGCTTGCCGGAGGATTTCAAGGGGCCCACCATTTTCCTGGCATCGGAAGCCGGTTCTTACGTTCACGGAACAATTCTGACCGTCGATGGCGGATGGATGGGGCGTTAGTACATCAATTTAAATCAAGGACATTTAATAAGTAGCCGCAAAATGCAGATCAGATTCGAAAGCAGCCGTAAAGAAGTTTCGCAAATGGATACCCAGGCCTTGCGGGACAACTTTCTGGTCAAAGATATTTTCAGAGATGGCGAGATCCATTTCGTTTACAGTCATTACGACCGCGTTATCATCGGCGGAGCCATTCCGCTGGCCACCCCGTTGGCCATACCTGTGTTCGATGCGCTGAAAGCCTCCTACTTTCTGGAAAGGCGCGAAATAGGCATCATCAACATCGGCGGCGATGGCGAAGTAATTGCCGACGGCGAGCATCTCGCTATCAGCAAGCTGGGCTGTGTGTACGTAGGGAAAGGGACCAAAGAGGTGTTGCTAACCAGTAAAAATCCGTCGGAACCGGCGGCATATTATCTGCTATCCTCACCAGCCCACCAGACTTATCCGACGCGGCTGTTCACCAAAGAGGATGCCACACCAGCCACCGTGGGCAGTATGGAAACATCGAACCACCGCACCATTTACAAATACATTCACCTGGACGGCATTCAGAGTTCCCAGTTGGTAATGGGGCTTACGGTGCTGCAAACGGGGAGCGTTTGGAATACCATGCCTTCACACGTACACGACCGTCGCATGGAAGCGTATTGCTATTTCGATGTCCCTGAAAACCAGAGGGTCTTGCATTTGATGGGCGAACCTTCAGAAACCAGGCATTTGTGGGTTGCCAACCGGCAGGCGGTCATCTCGCCTCCGTGGTCGATACACTCCGGCTGCGGAACATCCAATTACTCATTCATCTGGGGAATGGCAGGCGAAAACAAGGATTACACAGACATGGACCCGGTATTAATCGGCGATCTCAGATAATGGAAGCACTCAAAGGAAGGGAGTTTATTGTTGACGGCGAAATAGCCTGGGAAGACCTCGGAGGCGGCCTGAAACGCAAGATTATGGCCTACGACGACAATCTGATGATGGTGAAAGTGGCATTCGAAAAAGGCGGGATCGGTACATTGCACAGCCATTTTCATACCCAAATGAGCTATGTCGAAAATGGTGAGTTCGAGATCACGATCGGCGAAAGGAAACAGGTGTTGCGGCAAGGAGATGTGTATTACATTCCGCCGCACGTGGTGCATGGTGCACTATGCCTTTCGGCCGGAATGCTCGTCGATATCTTCACCCCGATGCGGGAGGATTTTGTAAGTATTCCAAAACCATAAACCGTTCGATGTCCCCTTCTCTACGCCTTTTACGTCAATTTCCACTCTGGATCGCGTGTTTCACAGCGACCTGCTCCTCCGCACAGGAGTTGCCGCTATCGCGGCAGATGGCCGATTCATTCATCGCCAATCACAAGGATTCGATCCTGGTCGGAAAAAACACGACCACCAAATGGGACTATGAGCAGGGATTAATGCTTAAAGCGATCGAGAAAGTGTGGTACCGCACCGGAGAGGGCAAATACTTTGAATACATCCGGAAAGATATCGACCAGTACGTCCGCGCCGACGGCAGCATCCGTACCTACCGCGCCGATGAATATAATATCGACAACATTCCCCCGGGACGCGCATTGCTGACATTGTACCAGCAATCGCAACCCGATAAGGAAAAGTATAAAAAAGCCGCCGACCTGCTCTGGAAGCAGCTCGAAGAGCAGCCCCGTACCAAAGAGGGTGGCTATTGGCATAAAAAACGTTATCCCTACCAGATGTGGCTCGACGGGCTTTTCATGGGAGAGCCGTTCGCAGCGGAATACAGCGCCATTTTCCATCATCCCGAGCATTTCGATGACATCGTTAAGCAATTTGCATTGATCGAGAAATATGCGGTGGATGAAAAAACAGGGCTTGTTTACCATGCCTATGATGAGGCGAGGGAACAAAAATGGGCCGACAAAAAGACCGGACGTTCCCCGAGTTTCTGGGCGCGTGCCATTGGCTGGTATGCTACCGCGCTTGTGGATGTGCTCGATTATCTTCCCAATGAACATCCAGGCAGGCCGCAACTGATCGGTTATTTACGAAGATTAGCACCTGTACTTGCGAAATATCAGGATCCGGCATCGGGTGCATGGTACCAGGTGATCGATCAGGGAAGCCGGGCAGGAAATTACCTCGAAGCCTCTGCTTCATGTATGTTCGTGTATGCGCTCGCGAAAGGTTCCCGTCTTGGATATATCAATGAAAAATTCGCAGAAACGGCGCGGAAAGGCTATCAGGCTATCCTCCAAAATTTCGTCGAAAAAGAAGATAATGGCTCGCTTAGTTTGAACAAAACGGTGAGTGTAGGAGGCCTCGGCGGCACACCCTACCGCGATGGAACCTATGAATATTACCTCAGCGAGCCCATCCGCAAAAACGACCTGAAAGGCATCGGCCCGTTCATTTTCGCCAGCGTAGAAATGGAGATAGCTGCCGAAAATACAGTCGGAAATGGCAAAACGGTTGGCCTCGATTACTATTTTAATCATGAAACCCGCAAAGACCTGACTGGCGCGCCTGAACAGTTCCATTACACCTGGGAAGACCGGATGCATTCGGGCTTCTGGCTTTGGGGAAATACGTTTCGAGAATTGGGTGCTAAAACCGTTTCATTGCCTTCCGCGCCCACCGCAGCTAACCTGAAAGATATCGACATTTATATTATAGTCGACCCCGATACCAAAAAGGAAACGCCCGAGCCGCATTTCATCGACGACAAATCCATCTCAGCGCTCGAAGCATGGGTGAAAGCCGGCGGTGTGCTGGTACTGATGGCCAACGACACAGCCAATTGCGAAATCCCACATTTCAACAAACTGGCCGACAAGTTCGGCATCCAGTTCACTTCGAAAAACCGCAATATGGTACAGGGTACTCAGTTTGAGCAGGGACGTATCCTGATCCCCGCAGAAGCCCGTTCCGTTTTTAAGACCACCGAAAAAATCTATATCAAAGAGCTTTCGCCGCTAAGCCTGAAATCACCCGCACAGTCGCTCATTACCGATCAGGGCGATGTCATTTTAGGTATTTCAAAATATGGGAAAGGCACTGTGTTCGCTGTCGGTGATCCCTGGCTTTATAATGAATATGTAGACGGTCGGAGGATCGACACCAGCTTCCAGAATTTTGAAGCGGGTAAGGACCTAGCCGGTTGGTTGTTGAAACAGGTTGTAAAAAAGTAAATCTCAAAGCTATGGGCTACCTCTTCCGGGAAAATCTCCGACAGCTCAGGAACCAGTCCGACGTAGTCGTGGCCGATGATTCCGTTTTTCAACTACCCGAAAAGGTGCTGCAATTCGGTACCGGTGCTTTTTTGCGTGGTTTGGCAGATTATTTCATCGATAAAGCTAATCGGCAAGGTGTGTTCAACGGTCGGATCGTGGTGGTAAAATCTACCGACCAGGGCGATACAAAGGCTTTTGAACGCCAGGATAATCTCTACACCATTTGTTCACGGGGCATTCAGAACGGAGAGTTGAAAGAGGAAAACATCATTTCTTCTGCGATCAGCCGAGTACTTTCTGCTAAAACGCAATGGTCGTTAGTGCTTGACCTCGCGAAAAACCCTGCGGTGACCATTGTCATCTCCAATACTACCGAAACGGGCATTCAGCTTGTCCAGGATGATATTTACCAGTGGCCACCGGTGTCGTTCCCCGGGAAATTGCTCGCGTTTCTGTATGCGCGATACGTTGCGTTTGGAGGCAATCCGGATTCAGGCATAGTCATCATCCCGACTGAACTGATCGCAGACAATGGTAAAAAACTCGAATCCATTATCCTGGAACTCGCGCACCGCAACGGGCTGGAAGCCACATTCATCGATTGGATCGAACAATGCAATTTCTTCTGCAATTCGCTCGTCGACCGCATTGTGCCCGGCAAACCCGACGACGCCCGTTTAAAGGAACTGGAAGAGGAACTTGGTTACCAGGACGACCTGCTCATTACCACCGAACATTACCATTTGTGGGCGATCGAAGGAGATGAGCGCATCCGGCAAAAGATTCCCTTTTATGGAATCGATGAAGGGCTGGTGATCGAGCCTGATATCGAACGATACCGTGAGCTAAAATTACGTCTGCTGAACGGCGCACATACATTAGGCGGTGGATTGGCACATTTATGCGGTTTCAAAACAGTGGTAGAAGCGATGAACGATCCGTTTTTTTCGGCCTACATCACGCATTTGATGGAAAGCGAAATAGCACCGGCTATTCCTTACGATGTGCGTCCGGATGTAGCACTTGCATTCAGCCGGCAAGTAGCCGACCGCTTCCGCAACCCGCATATACTTCATAAATGGTTCAATATTAATCAGAACTATTCAGCCAAGATACTTTCACGGGTAGTCCCAACTTATCTCCATTACGAAGGCCAAAATGGCTATCTCCCGGAATATATGACGTTCGGTCTGGCAGTGTATATCTTTTATATGAAGATTGTGAAAAAGGAAGGGGAAAACTATTACGGCAGAATAGACGGCGTCCTTTACCCGGTACAAGACCCCAAAGCCGCATTTTTTTACCAGAAATGGCAAATCGCGTCGCTGTCTGACACAGTACAGGCGATCCTGAAAGATCAGTCAATCTGGGGACGTGACCTTAATAAAATCAACCCGGTACATAGTTCTGTAACCAAATACCTTCAATCGATGACGCAACATGGCGTCGTGGAAACACTTAAAACACTTTTAGAGCGAACCGAATATGCCTTCACCCAATCCTGAACCCGAGCAACTCCAAACAGAGGCCAAAATGACCAGTTATCGCTGGCGGGTAGTAGCGTTGCTATTTTGCGCGACAACCATCAATTACCTCGACCGGCAGGTGCTTGGCCTCCTCAAACCAACTTTGGAGGCTGATTTTGGCTGGTCAGAATCCGATTTCAGCCATATTGTAATGGCTTTCCAAACGGCATATGCCATTTCGCTGATCGGTTTCGGGGCGATGATCGATAAAATCGGCACCAAAATCGGTTATGTCATTTCGGTAGTCGTATGGAGTATTGCCGCGATGCTTCATGCCGTTGCGACGGGCACTTTCAGCTTCGGGTTCATGCGCGCAATTCTGGGACTTGGCGAGGCGGGCAACTTTCCCGTCGCGATCAAGGCAACTGCCGAATGGTTCCCAAAAAAGGAACGTGCGCTGGCGACCGGCATATTCAACTCAGGTGCCAACATTGGGGCCGTTGTGGCACCTATTATGGTGCCCTGGATACTCGGTGCCTACGGTTGGCAGGAAGCCTTTCTGATCACCGGAGCACTAGGATTCATATGGCTCATTTTCTGGTGGCGCTATTACGAGCTTCCGGCGAAACAAAAACGCGTCAGCCAAGCCGAATACGACCATATCCATAGCGATAACGAGCCCGATACGAGCAAGGAAGCACCCGTAAAATGGCTTCAACTATTCAAAATCCGGCAAACTTGGGCATTTGTATTTGGCAAAATGCTCACCGACCCCATCTGGTGGTTTTTCCTTTACTGGCTGCCATCTTACTTTGCAGAAGCATTCAAACTCAACCTTTCCAAGCCCAGCCCTGAACTGGTGATCGTTTACACCGCAACCACGATCGGCAGCATCGGCGGAGGGTATTTATCCGGCTACTTTATCAAAAAAGGCTGGCCTATTTTCCGCGCCAGAAAAACGTCAATGCTCATCTTCGCTTTCCTGGTAATGCCAATTATGGCGGCTCAATACACGACCAACATATGGCAGGCGGTGATCCTGATCAGCCTTGCTGCCGCAGCACACCAGGCTTGGAGCGCAAATATTTTCACAACGGCTTCGGATATGTTTCCTAAAAAGGCAGTAAGTTCGGTCGTCGGTATCGGCGGAATGGCCGGATCAGTAGGAGGCATCCTGTTTCCTCTTTTAGTTGGGATCATTCTGGACAATTACAAGGCAGCCGGAAACATTGGCGGAGGTTACAACCTGATCTTCATCATCTGCGGGTTCGCATACCTGCTCGCGTGGGGAGTAATGCATTTGTTTTCGCCGAAAATGGAACGGGTTGATATTTAGGTGACCGCTGACTGCCGATTGAAGAAGTAACATTATCCTAATTCCTTATTAATCGATGAAAAAAACATTTTTGCTGCTCGCGTTCCTGTTGATAGGCAATGCGTTTGTATTTGCACAAAGCGCCGATGAAAAAGCCGTTGCCGCTACGGTTGAAAAACTCAAAACCGCCATTATCAGCGCGGATGAGGCTGAATTGAAAAAGCTAACCTCGCCCTCGCTTTCCTACGGACATTCGAATGGCCTTTTGGAAGATCAGAAAGAATTTGTTCGTGCGCTCGTAAGCGAAGAATCCAAATTTACCAAGATCGATCTTTCCGAACAGACCATTTCTATCTCTGGCGACGTAGCCATCGTTCGCCACAAGCTTTTTGGCGATACGCATAATAAAGGGAAGGAGCCTGCCCAGGTGAAACTGGGGGTATTCATGGTTTTCCAGAAAGTAAAAGGCAACTGGGTATTGCTCGGCCGTCAGGCATTCAAACTGGTTTAATAGCCTGTCTAACTGATATTTCCAAACGGGTTTGTCATTCACTTGGCAGACCCGTTTTTGTTTAGGCCAAATCATGCTGCGCTAACTTATGCCTGGCAATCTCGACGGCATTGTGCAGCTTCCGTTGCAAAACTTCCTGCGAAGGCAATGCCGTAAGATAATCCGCGACGCGGATGTTACTTTTGAGTAATTGAAGATCGTTAAGAATGACATCTTCCGGTTTTTTGCTGATCGCGGTTCGTTCGTAGAGCATGGATTGGATACGTTCTCTGAATGTTCGCACGCTCCACCTTTCATGGATACACATTTGGATGTAGAATTCTCTTTTAAGTGGGTCGAGAATTGGCAAAATTTCCATAAAATGTGACCAACTTAATTGTCGTATCACTGATACGACAATCTTTTCCTCAGGAAAAAGCTCGGCGAACTGGATCATTCTTCTTAGACTTTTTTCCGAAAAAGACTTTCCATATTCACTTTCCAATTGTCGCGACAGTGTCGCGACAATTTGTTTTCCATATTCAGCGCGCTCTTGTTTCATGATTTCTTGACGAACAACCGTCCCAATTTTCCAATACAGCATACTCATTTCAGCATTCACCGAAACGGCAATATGCTGGCGGCTGGCGAGAATAAGGTCTTTTACAGTACTAAACAGAGCGGTGTTAGTGATCTTGTTCATGAATGAATGTGGTTAGGTACATCCATTCAGACGCTCGATCATCCATTTGGTCACACTGTTCTATAAAAAACTTTTAGCCAAAATATCCCAGGGATTAATGCGTCGGTTTTTTCGGTGCCGGGGCAGATGCGTGGTATTTTCTCTGAACGATAGCGGCATATTTATCCATGATTTCCAGCACCTTATCACGGGATTTCGACCGCACCACCAGTCCGACGTGATGTGGTTCTTCCATGCGCCAGACAACTTCGGAATCATTGAACACCGAGAGGTCGGGCCATTCCTGGCGGGCAAGTGAAATGATAATGCCGGAGTATTCTTTACGCACAGGCGGCAACTTATAGTTTTCACCCTTCGCCTCCGCCGTTTCCATCCGCGCCCACTCTTTCCAGAGGTTGATGCCGGAGGAAGCCTCGACCATTTCGGAAAGGTGCGCGCCGCCAACACGGGAAGAAGTTTCGAGAAAATAGTATTTCCCATCATCATAGCAACGGATCACCTCCGTATGGGAGGCGCTATGTTTCAAGCCAAATGCTTTGAGCAGATCCACAGCCAGCGTCTGCAAGGCGTGTTCTTCCGATGAGTCAAAAGGAACGGTCACTGACCGGAAAATCCCGCCGCCATGTGCCACATCGAACGGCGGCGCGAGATATTTGCTATTCCAGGAGAAAATGACAATTCCGTTGTAAGAAATTGAATCGACATGGTAAACATCCCCCGGCTTGTACTGCTCGACGAGATAAGCATGCCGTTTATCCCCCAACTCATGAATGGTTGCCCAAAGTTCTTCTGCCGTATTCAGTTTTTGAATTCCCGTAGCCGATGCCTCAGATCGCGGTTTAATCATCCATGGTCCCGGGTACTTTTCAATAAAACGATTGATCTGCTCATCATTAAAAAGCGCTGAAAAACCGGGAACCAGAATTCCCGATTCTAATGCTTTCGTCCGCATTGCCAGCTTATCGCGGAAATAGCGGCCGGTTGTCTGCCCCATGCCAGGGATCCGGAAATACTCACGAATATGAGCCGCCTTTTCTACATCGAAGTCATCCAGCGCTACCACGCGGTCGATCGGGCGCGTGCGCATGACATATGCGAGACCCGTGATGATCTCATTCATATTATAAGTGCCGTCCTCGCCTTCCTCTACATAGAAAAAATCGTCCACAGCCTCCCTGACCCACGGTTTGTGTTCCAGTTTTTTCGCAGTGATTAGAAACACCGTGTTTCCGGCATCTTTGAGCGCCCTCAAAAAGTCATTGCCTTTGAAATAGGTGGAAATGCAGAGAAAAGTCAGAGTTCGGGTCATAAAATGGAATTTGGTGGACGGAAGTGGCTTTCACGCATATGCATTATCGCGAAGCATACATTCTCAAATCTAGCAAAAAGAACCATTTTAGCAAGAAAAGCGCGGGTTAAATTTCCGTAATAACCCGAACCTTTATGCTATTACGTAAGCTTCGACAGGTACGAAATAAGCAGCCTGATTCCGTAGGCAGTTCCGGCACGACCGGGAGCAAACTCCGTGTCGCCGAATGCCGTTCCCGCAATATCGAGATGTGCCCAAGCCGGGTGCGCTGCGGTAAATACTTCCAGAAACTTGGCCGCCACAATCGCCCCTGCCAGCGGTTTGCCGTGATAGTTTTTAACGTCTGCGATATCCGAATTGATTTCCTCTTTATACTCATCCCAAACGGGTAGCCGCCATAGCCGCTCTCCGGTTTCATCGCCGGCTTTGATCAAATCTGCCGCGAGGTTATCGCTAGGTGTGAAAAGTCCTGCCGCTTCATACCCAAGCGTCTGAATGACGCTACCTGTGAGTGTAGCAAGGTCGATAAGGACATCTGGTTGGAATTGTTTCAGGGCGTAATGTAATCCATCAGCCAAAATCAGCCTCCCTTCGGCATCGGTATCGATCACCTCGATCGTTTTGCCTGCATAAGATCCGATCACATCGCCCGGCTTCATTCCCACACCGTCGACAGCGTTTTCGGTCGATGGAATTACTCCTACAATTCGGACGGGCAATTTCAATTGCGCCGCCAGTTCCACTGTGCCCAAAACGGCCGCAGCGCCACCCATGTCACTTTTCATTAAATGCATATTGGCAGCAGGCTTAATGGAAATACCGCCGGTATCGAACGTAACGCCTTTCCCGACTAGCGCCACCGTTTTGGTGTAATGCTCCGGTTTGTATTCCGAAACGATCATTACCGGCGGCTCGGCGCTTCCTTTGCTCACAGCCAGCAATGCGTGCATTGCTTGCGCTTCGAGTTGGGTTTTCTCCAATATTTGTACTGAATACCCATTCGCCTCTCCCGACTTTTTTGCCCACTCTGCAAGCGTTTCCGGCTTTTTATAATTGGCAGGCGCATTCATCAGGTCCATGATGCGGGACTGCACCAATGCAGTTTTCTGAGCCGCCTCAGCCGCCACGCTCACCTCCGCATGACCATTACCAACCACAAACAACGTCCCCGATCTGAAAAAATCGCTTAAAGGCTTCGGCTCTGTCTTGTACAACTGCAGGTTATAACCGCCTAAAATGATACCATTAACCGCATTTCCCACCCATTCCGCCGTTTTCCCCCTTGCATCGAGCGTAATGTCCGTGGGCCAGCGGTCTTTTCTTTTAAAAAAAAGCGAACGGAATATTTTGGTAATACCCGGTAACTTAGGCTCTTTCCCCAGCCCGAGCCAAAGTTCCCGGGACGAGTACCACCACATTTCCCCTTTCTCTGCTTTGAACATTTCCTGATTCCCAGGCTCCGAGCCTTGTTCAAAAGGCCGGATGATCAGATGGTCTTCATCGGGCTCTTGTATGATCTTTATCTGCATGTTTGTATTTCGGTTCAATAAAAAAAGCAAAGACAATATATGCCTTTGCTTTCAAAAATGGTTTATCGTACCTGTTAATCCATGCCACCGCGGCGTGTCGGCTTGCGTGGCTCGGGCCATGCGGCGGGTACGCCTTTGGCATCAATAGGTAGAATGCTTTTGTCCCGTGATGTTTTGACAGGATCTTCGCTTGCCTGATAAGCCATGATGGCCGCAAGGATCGCATTACTCCTTACATCGTCGAAAACGATCTTGTCATAAGTATCGCGGTTGGTATGCCACGTGTAAGTGCCGTACGACCAGTTCAATGAACTCAACGAAAATGCAGGCGCACCGGCTGCTACAAACGAAGCAAAGTCGGAACCACCGGCACCGGGAGCCCCGGGAAACCTGGTTTCGATTGGCGTGCGGATCGGCTCAGGAACTTTTGACAGCCAGCGGGTAAGGTATTCATAAGCATTTAGGAAGCCCTGGCCGGAAATGTTAACCACTCTTCCCGTTCCGTTATCCTGGTTAAAAACAGCCTGGATATTCTGCACAATCTCCGGATGGTCCTCCACAAATGCACGCGAGCCGTTCAAGCCTTGCTCTTCGCTACCCCAATGGCCTACGAGGATTGTCCGTTTGGGATTAGGATATACTTTTTTCAAAATCCGCATGGCCTCCATCATCACCAACGTGCCCGTCCCGTTGTCGGTAGCACCGCTACCGCCATCCCACGAATCAAAATGAGCGGAGAGGATCACATATTCATTAGGCTTTTCGGTGCCTTTGATTTCCCCTATCGTGTTGAAAGTCTGACTTACACCCGTTTCTTTGGCATCGGCCTTTACGCTGATCTTCGGTGTATGTCCCGATTCGGCGAGTCGGTAAAGCAGACCGTAGTCTTCCAATGAAATATCAACTGTCGGAACCGTTTTGGTATAAGCGCCAAAAATTTTATTAGCTCCAAAACCTTTTGACCAATATGACATCACCACACCTGCGGCACCTGCCTTTTCTAATGCAACCGGCAATGTCCGCGCAGCGTAACCCGTCTTTTTTACACGGTTGGTCCAAGCTTCGGTTTGTGCGTCACGCTCTTTTTTCATTTTCTCAAACGACTCCTTCGTCGCGAATTCCTGCCAATTGTAATCGGGGCGGCCGGTTGGCTGGTTCATGCTGATCAACACGAATTTGCCCTTTGCCGACGGCAGCCATTTCTGAAATGCCACTGAATCGGCCACGTCTGGCAGGATTATTACGTCTCCAGTGACCGTCTTCCCTCCCGTTCCGGGGCTCCACGCGAGCTGCATTCCTTCGAGCGATTTCACCCGAGGTGCAACCATGTCGATATGCGACACCCCACGCTCCCATCCACGCCATTCACCCCATTTCTCATTTTTGGCGGTGATGTTCCAGCCCTTATACCTGGCGACGGCCCATTCGTGTGCCTGCTGCATTTGCGGCGATCCTACGAGCCTTGGACCGATTACGTCCATCAATTCGTGCGCCAATTTTTCAAGTTGTGAATTTTCCGTGGCTTCCTTCACAATGTTTTCCACGATGGGATCTTTACTTTGCGCAAAGAGAATTCCACTTGAAAGACATAGGGCAAGGATCAAATAGATTTTTTTCATGTAATTGTGGTTTAAGAAAATATCGTTTCCGAATGTAGGAAATAGCGATGAAGCTTTCCACACGCTCTTAAAAAATTCTAAATTGATATTTTAATTATATTATTCCCGCACTGAGGGCGTCCCGGAGGCTGGTACACAGGCAGATATGTTGAACAAGATTATCGCATTTGTATTTTTTGCCAATTATTTCGTCGGCCTGCTGGCGGTAGCATTATCCCTGGAAACTGCCTTTCAGCTGAATATCCCCCTCAACTCACCGGTTTATTATCTGCTCCTTTTTTGTACGACAGTTTTCTATTATACCATTGCCTATTCAGGGCCGGTTATACCAAAAGTTTCCGCTAATCCGCGAACCGAATGGTACCGGCTGCATTACCGGTTTGTCCGAACGAGCCAGGTATTTTTGTGCTGTATTTGCATGTCTCTGGCAGGTTTTTTCCTGATTGCACATTTCAATGCGATCCTGCATTTGCCGCCGCTGTATTGGCTGAGTCTGTCTGTGATTCCACTGGCCGCCATTCTGTATTATGGCTTGCTTCCTACATCTATCATTTCGTTCAATCTCAGGCGGACAGGTTGGTTGAAAGCGTTCGTGATCGGCTTTGTATGGGCCGGATGTGTCAACCTGTTCCCGATCGCGGCGCTTTGGATCGAGCAGGGTCTCACGGTTCCAGAGCCGCAGCTTATGCTTTGGTTGTTCGTCAAAAATTGGATGTTCTGCACAGTCAACGCGATCATGTTTGATATGAAGGATTATGAAGACGACGCGAATATCGAATTGAAGACATTTGCGGTAAGAATGGGATTGCGCAATACCATATACTATATACTCGTCCCGTTACTGCTCATTGGCCTCGTTTCCCTTCTCACTTTTGCGCTCTATCGCGGTTTCGGCGTACCCACTATCCTATTCAACATGACACCTTTCGTGTTCCTGCTCACGGTCGCATTTTCTATGCAAAGGCGGCATAGCATCCTGTTTTATCTTATCGTGATCGACGGTCTCTTGCTGGTTAAGGCGTTATGCGGTATTGCGGGCAGCTTTTTTGCACATCCGATGACTAATCTGCATTGAGCCATGCTGAACAACTACGACCGTATCGCATCCAATTACGACCTACTAAGCAGGTTGGTTTTCGGGAAGTCTATCGTGCGGGCGCAGCAGTCATTGTTGCGGCATATTAAGCCGCACACGCGAATTCTTATCGTAGGAGGAGGCACGGGATGGATATTGGAAGAAATAGCAAAAATCTACCCGTCGGGGCTGTTCATTGATTATGTGGAAATCTCCACTAACATGCTGGATCTGGCCAGAAAGCGGGATTGCAAAGCTAATCAGGTCAGGTTTATTCATACTGCCATTGAAGACCATCACGCAGCCATAGCTTACGATGCAACGATGACGCCATTTCTTTTCGACAATTTCAGTACGATACGCGCTGCCGAAGTGTTTCAAAAAATGAATATAATGCTGAAAAAGAACGGATTGTGGCTATTTACGGACTTCCATATAGATCATGGGATTAACCGTCTCTGGCAAAAAGCATTGCTCCGATCGATGTATATTTTTTTCAAAAACATTAGTCACGTGGAAGCCGACAAGCTGCCCGAAATGCACCGGCACTTTAATGAAAACGGCTATGAAACCATCGCTGACCATTTACATTTCGGCGGTTTCATCCGCTCTGCAGCGTACTGTAAATCAGGCAACTGCGGTGCGGTTTCTTCCGAAAATAAACCGCTCGTTGAATATGACGATCGATAACAGGATCAGCGAGTAAGACGTGATCTGAATGCTGTCGATCGGTTCATGGAAGTAGAACAATGCAATAGCAAAGTTCATCAATGGATTGATATACAACAAAATCCCCATTGTAGAAGACGTTACGCCCTGTAATGCATACAGGTTCATGAACAGCGGCAAGATCGTAAAAACGACGGCTATCAGGGTGATCAGCAAATAAAACATTGGCTCGGTAGGCAAAGCCGCGCTGTATCCTGGATAAAAAGGCAACAATAGTAACGCCGAAAAAATGATCTGCACCGTTAGCACCAGAAACTTGTCGATACCGGTGTTTTTGCGTTGGCTTACGAGGTAGAATGCATAGGACGCCGCGACGATCAGGCTGTACAAAATATCGGATATATTATTGAAAGACAGCAAAAGACAACTTACCACACTAAGCGACACGGCTGTCCATTGCCATTTGCTCAGTTTCTCATTGAGGACGAAGAATGCGATGACGGTCGTCATGATCGGGCATACGAGGTAGGCGAATGACGCCGCTTTCACGCTGATGTGGTTCATCACATAAATAAAGAAAAACCAGTTGGCCGTCAGCAATACGCCGCCGCCCAATGTGAGGAATGCAACCTGCCGTTTCCGCGCCACCGGCATCGCTTTGAATGCCGCAATGCTTTCCTTTAATACCTTAATCCGCACGAGAAGGCTGATTACCGCCATCAGGGCCGCACACATGAAAACGCGGTAAAAAAGGATGTCGAGCGAGGGATAACCTTTCAGCGGTTTGAGGGCCAGGCTGAAAAATCCCCAGATGACGAACGAAATGAATGCGGTAAGGTAGTATTTGGAAAATTTCATCAGAGGCCGCGTAACGTTGTGGTGATGGATTCGTAACAGCTAAAATATGCGGGCGGTTCTCAGCGGGTTCTCTTAATTGTCAAAATTGCAATAAAAGAGGAACCATAGCCGGCTTATTTGACTTGATTAGTAAGACAATACTTAAATTAAGCATGACATTTTCTGACATCCGGCTGGTGGCTACCGATATGGACGGTACGCTTTTAAACTCCAAACACGAAATCCACGAATCGTTTTTTCCAGTTTTCAGAAAATTAAAAGAACACGGGATCATTTTTGTGGCAGCGAGTGGCCGACAGTATTTCAATCTTGCCAAAACCCTCGATGCTGTAAAAGACGAAGTGATTTTTGCTGCGGAAAACGGCAGCTATGTCGTTTTTAAAGACGAGGAAATCCACATTCAGGCGATCGACCCGGAGATTACCCGCGAGCTAATTGTGATCGCGAGGGAGATCAAAAACACCTATCCGATCATTTGCGGAAAGAAAAAGGCGTATGTGGAGAATAACGACGAGGAATTTATCAATCACCTTAAACTCTATTTTGAAAGATATGAGGTCGTAGAAGATTTGCTGGAAATCACAGATGACCAGTTCCTGAAATTCACATTATGCGACCTGGCAGGCTCGGAGGCGAACAGTTATCCGCATTATAAAAAATATGAAGAAGCCCTGCAGGTAAAAGTTTCGGGGCCCATATGGCTAGACATTTCACACAAAAAAGCCAACAAGGGCCGGGCAATGGAAGTTTTGCAGGAAAAATTCAACATTACAGCGGAACAGACGATGGTTTTCGGAGATTATCTGAACGACTTTGAAATGCTCCAAAAAGCGCATTACTCCTACGCCATGGCGAATGCGCACCCGGATATCAAAAAAATAGCCCGTTTCATCGCCAAAAGCAACGATGAAAACGGGGTTGTAGAAGTCCTTTTAGGAATCACGGAGTAAGGCAATGCCCTACTCCGTGTATTTTTTGAATATAGAGGTCGCTGTGTGCCCTCCGAAACCGAAGGTGTTGTTCAGCGCGTAATTCACAGTCTGGTTCAACGATTTGCCTAAAACGATATTCATACCTTCGGGAATAGCCTCGTCGAGGTTTTCGGTATTGATGGTACCCGGAATAACGTCATTCTGCACCGCCAGAGCGCAAACGATGCTTTCAAGGGCTCCCGCCGCGCCCAATAAATGGCCTGTCATGGATTTGGTAGCGCTGATCGCCACCGGATGGTCGCCAAATACCGTTTTCATGCCATGCAGCTCACTCATATCTCCCAATCCCGTCGACGTGGCGTGCGCATTCACGTAATCTATCTGGTCAGGGGTAATGCCTGCTTCATTTAACGCCTTTTTCATACCCAGCGCAGCACCCATTCCATCCGGAGGCGTACCCGTCAGGTGATAAGCATCTGCCGCCATACCGCCACCGACAATTTCGGCGTAGATTTTGGCACCTCTTGCTTTGGCATATTCGAGATCTTCCAGGATCAGAGCCGCTGCGCCTTCACCCATCACGAAACCATCACGGTCCTTATCGAATGGTCGCGAAGCCGTAGCAGGGTCGTCGTTCCTTTTTGACAATGCTTGTGCCGCACTAAAACCGCCCAATGCGGAGTAAATAATCGCCGCTTCGGAGCCGCCGGCTACCATCAGTTTGGCCTTGCCCATCCTGATGGTATCGAATGCGCTGATCAACGCGGTGTTGGACGATGCACAGGCAGAAACTGTACAATAGTTGGGACCATGCAGCTTGTGTCGGATCGAGATCACCCCTGCGGCAATGTCCACGATCATTTTAGGAATAAAGAAAGGACTGAAACGCGGCACACCTCCCGATGCATGGAATTCCATCAACTGGTCTTCAAAAGTTCCCATCCCTCCGTTTCCGGTCGCCCAGATCACACCCATATCATAACGGTCCGTCACATCGATATTCGCAAAATCCAGACCGGCGTCCTTGATCGCCGTGTCGGACGCCGCAATGGCATACTGCGTGTGAAGGTCGAATTTCTTGATCTCCTTTTTCTCAATGTAGTCTTCGGGATTGAAGTTCTTTACTTCGCAACCGAACTGAGTTTTAAATTTAGAAACATCCATTTTCGTAATGGTAGCAGCACCGCTTTTACCATCTACAATATTTTGCCAGAACTCCTCCACAGAATTCCCCAGCGGGGATATGACGCCCAGGCCAGTTACAACTACTCTTTTCATAAGGTTTGATTAATGATGCAAGACGTCAGAAGAGGTTAGTCAACCTCCTGAGTCAGTGTATCTTTGAACATATCGTCCACCAGTTTTTGCACCTTTGGGCCAATCAGCAGGATTGCCGGGATAACGATCAGGTAGGACATGCTCCAAGATTTGAGCCAAATCACCAAAAAATTGGCAACAAATCCAATATTTAAAGAAATCAAAGTAAAGGAAATTATGCCTGTGGTGATGATGCCCATGATCATGGCAAATGCGATTTTCTGTCTCATCTCGGTTGTAATTTTATGTGCCTACCAGTTAATACTTATCGGTTACATTTCATGCTTCTTGCAACTGTACGCCAGGGTTCATGGCTTGCAATGCTGCGGCGGGAGAACTCAAAAAGAGTTGAAAAACATCTGCCGTACGGCCTGTCAAAACTTCATAGGTGTTGTTTTCAAATGCTTCCACGAGCTCATCGGCTACTTGTTTCGGAGGGATACCATTTGTAGCACCGCCTATTTCAGCCGAAAATTCGGTATCCACCAGTGGAGGCAGGATTTCAAACACTTTGATGTTGGTCGATTGACCGAGCGTAATGCGTAGCGACTGAGTGTATGAATGCAATGCGGCTTTGCTGGCAGCGTAAGTTGCCAGGCGGTGGTTCGGTACCAGGCCGGCAATGCTCGAAACTGTCACAATAGCAGCTTCGTCGGCTTTTTGAAGCAGTGGAAGCAGTTTCTGGTTCAGGCGGATAATAGAAAGATAGTTGGTCGTGATCTCTTCCTCGGCCAATGTAGCCGCATCTTCTGCTCCATCAAGAAAGTAATATGACGCTTTACCCGCATTGTTGATCACCACATTCAGGTCTGGGAATTCATTTTCAAGACGTGCCACAAATTCGTCGGTCGCTTTTTTGTCTACCACATCGTAAACGATCGGTGTAACATTGCTCAATTGCGCGGCCGCTTTTTGTAATCTCTCTTCGTTTCGACCTGTGATAATGACGTGATTACCTTTTGCAGAAAATGCTTTCGCGAATTCGAAGCCAATGCCGGCACTTCCGCCGGTGATCAGTATGGTATTTCCAGTAGTTTTCATTGCAGTTATAATTTAAAATATACCAATCGGTATATTAATTTTGGAAATTAAAACCGGGTTTCGCCGGTTGCGTTTTGCGAATTGAAATTCACAGGACAAAAATATACTGATTGGTATATTTTTCCAAATTAAATCATAAAAACTTTTGAAGATTTTCTTCACAACATACAAATAGCGGCCTTGTTATGCACCCGGCCGCTATTCTATCTCCATAGGCTATGATGCTATTTGGCAGTAACGCGCCAAATGACATTACCTGAGTCGTCGTTTACCAGCAGCGACCCATCCTCCATCACCGTCACTCCCACTGGACGGCCATAAACTTTCTTCTCGCTCTCCACAAAACCGGTCAGAAAATCCTCTGGCTTACCCGACGGCTTTCCATTTTTGAATGGGACAAAAACTACTTTATATCCCGATAGCGCCGAACGGTTCCAGGAGCCGTGCTGTCCCACAAATGCGCCATTGCGGTATTTGGCAGGAAATTTGTTTTTATCATAAAACGCTAGCCCCAATGATGCGGTATGCGATCCGACCGGAACGTCGGGAACGATCGTCTTCGCCACGAGATCGGGGCGCTCACCTTTTCTTCTGGGATCTTCATTTTGACCAAAATAAGCATAAGGCCAGCCGTAGAAGCCGCCATCCTTTACGCTTGTGATGTAATCGGGAACGAGGTCGTCACCGAGTTTGTCCCTTTCATTCACGGCGGTCCAGAGCGCATTGGATCCCGGCGCCCAGTCCATACCGACCGGATTTCGCAGACCGCTTGCAAAAACCCGCTCACCAGTACCATCCGGGTTTATTTCGAGAATATTCGCCCGACGCTTTTCCTCGTCAATTCCGTGATCGGCCACATTACTCGCGGAACCGACTGAAATATAAATTTTACTTTCATCCGCATTGGCAAGTAGGTTGCGCGTCCAATGATTATTATAACCGCCAGCTGGCAAATCCACTATTTTCTCGCCTTTGGAAGTAATTTTTGTCTCGCCTGCTTTGTAAGGATATCGGTAAAGCCCGTCGGTGTTGGCTACATAGAAATAGTTTTCCAAAACCAGCATTCCGAGCGGTTTATTGAGCTTTTCCATGAAAACTTCCCGCATTTCGGGCGTCCCGTCCTTGTTCACATCGCGTAAAAGCGTGATCCTGTCAGCGCTCTTTTTTGTACCCGATTCGGCTACGAATATATCGCCATTGGGCGCAATGTAAGTCCAGCGCGGGCCTTCAAACTTGTCGGCAAATTTTGTAACGACGAAACCTTCTGGCGCTACGGGCGTCTTTCCTTCCGGCCAACCAGCCTCCTCGGGACTGTTCTCCACAGATTCGGTCGCGAACGGCGCGGGTAGTGTAAGGCTGTCGGTAACAGTAACCACGGAATCGGGACGGCTTTGCGTAACCTCTTCCTTTTCCTTATTGCCGGAATTGCAGCCCCAGATAGTCGCCAAGGCCAGCATACCAATAATAGTCAGATGATTTTTGGTCATATTGATGAATATTAATGTAAAAAGCTGATCGGGAGCTTTGATTTCCCAACCAGCTTTCTAAATAATAATGCCAATATGGACCGGTTAAATCAGTCCGCGCTCTCTCAAAACGGCCTGCTCGTCGCCGGTAATGTACGCGAACACCTTCAATGCGCCGTTCAAATGCTGCAATAAGTAAATCACGCTGAATTCGATGGAATCGGGTTCGCCATCCTTTTCGTAGAACGACTCCCAGTAAACCTCCACCATATAATGCAGCTCATTCAGCTCGGTAATATCCAGCTGCCTGATCTCCATTTTGGTGATGCCGATGGAGCGGTAAAAGTCGTACCCTTGCGGAACGGCATCCAGAAAACTCTGGTCATTTTTACCACCTGTAATTCCTTGCGGGCTCGCTTCTACGAAGAAATCTGCGAAAACCTTTGCCGTCTCTTCTGCTACGGCAGTACCTGCAAGGCCCTCGGCGAAGCGCTTTTCATATGCTTCAAAAAACTGTTCAATCTCATCATTGATATCCGCCATGACTTTCATGCATTGGTGAAGACATCATTGCGGGAAAGAACTATGCCACTTTGGGTTTCAGAAAGAAACAGGCACTTCCACAATGGTGGTTTCCCAACCGAGAAACATCTTCGCCGCATTGTCTGAAACCTTCTCAAATACTATCGAAAAGTTTTCGATGGGCGCATCTGCTTTTTTCACTGGCACCGTCACACGCAGCACGTCGCTTGCTTCCTTGTATTTGAAAGCGCCCCAGTAATCAAGATCGGAACTAAGAATGATTGTCCACTCCTTTTCATTCGGGATCGCGAACAATGAGTAGGTGCCGGCTTTCACCTTTTTGCCTCCGAAAGTGGCATCCTGGTAAAATTTGATTTCCGTAGATTCATCCGCACCCAGTCGCCATACTTTGCCAAAAGGCTCCTTTTTACCAAAGATCTCGCGGCCTTGCAAAAAAGGACGGCTATACGACACCCTTACCAATGCTTTCTCGCCTTCCTTCCGATCATGCGCAAAATGATCCGGGAAGTACGCAATGTCGCGGGGACTTTTATCCAGCCCTCTGAATTTCTGCGCATTCGCACCGAATGCAATAAGGGTCATCAACATGGCCAGAAAAATGTTCTTTTTCATAAAGTGGTTTTTGTTAAGGTTTTGATGGTTAATGATGATATTCGGTAGTATCGGTCTTCTCTTCCCTGGCTTTATCCTCGTGCTTACTTTTACCACCCATTGCCAATTTGATTTTACTAATTCATGTATTCTCTCATAGTGTGTTGTGTTTAAGTGATTGTATAAATGTAATGGCTGACGATCAAGCCACCACCTTCCCGCTCAGAACCGGCCTTGGATCTTTGGTATTTCCAATAATCGCCAGGCTCCTTTTAAATTCAACCTGCACATTATCGCCTTCAAATTTGCACCGGACTGTTTCGTAATGCGCGGTTTCGATGAAACGCCAGGTCATTTCAAAAGTCGTGTCATCGATCCAGGCGCCGTTCGCGGCGATTTTTGTCTTTTTTTCACCGGGTACCGGGGTTAGTACGAGTTTAAGCGGCATAGTCGACAAATCGGTTAAACCAATTTTCCAGCTGCCTAAACCATTTACCACAAGGTGTTCGCCCTTGTCGTCTGTCACCCGAAACAGGCACCAGCCTTTATCAAATTCAAAGGAGACCTTACTAATCTTTGATTCATTTTCGGCCAGCTTGAAACTCTTGCCATTGATTTTCGATGCGAGCTCAGACGCTGGTTTTCCAGGTGTTAGCGGTAATGCAAGTGCACCGAGCTTCTTCTGCATTTGCGCTTGTACATCTTTGTCAGTTGGAACGCCGGTAGCTTTCACTGCTGGTAAAATGTGGTTCCAGACATGATTCAAAATACCCTGCATATCGCCGGTTTCGCTGGTAATGGCAACGACCATATCTTCTTTGGGCATCACAATGCAATATTGCCCGAAAGCGCCGTCGCCGCGGTAAGCACCATTCCGGCAACGCCAGAACTGATAGCCATAGCCCTGTTGCCAGTCGTCGTCCTCCGGCTTGCGGTTACTGCCTTTGGACATGATGTGCGATCGCGTCGCCTCTTCCACCCACGCTGCAGGCAATATACGCTTGCCATTGTATTCCCCTTTTTGCAAATACAACTGACCAAATTTGGCAATATCCTCGGTTTTCACCCGCAATCCCCAACCACCAGTATTAATGCCCTTTGGATCGACCTCCCAGTCAACATCTTCAATAGCCAACGGCTGAAACAAACGTGGTTTCAAATATTCAAGCAGCGTCTGGCCGCTCAGTTTTTGAATGATAGCGGAAAGCATGTAGGTCGCCCCGCTGTTATATACAAAAAACGTCCCTGGCTCATGCTCAACTGGTTGCGCAAGGAAAGCCCTTACCCAATTATCGGCTCCCGATTCTCTTAACTTGCCCGTCGTATCTTTGTCATGACCAGTTGACATGCTTAGCAAATCCCTCACACGCATGGCAGCGAGGTTGGTGCTTATCGTAGCCGGCTTGTCTTCCGGGAAGAATGAAACGACCTTATCATCCACTTTTAGTTTGCCCTCAGCCACTGCGAAACCAATGGCGGAAGACGTGAAACTCTTGCTTAACGAATACAACGTATGCTTCAAATCCGGTGCGTAAGGTGCCCACCAGCCCTCGGCCACGACCTTTCCCTGACGAAGGATCATCAGGCTGTGCAGATTTAGGCGATCGGCTTCGATGGCATTAGCAAAGTCCAGAATACCTTTGGCCGACATACCCTGCGACTCCGGCGAACTCCTCGGCAATTGTCCGTAGCTGAGGGACGACGCCCATACCGACGCCGGAATGGCGCTGATCACACCCAATTGTAAGGCTCCCAAACCTATTTGTTGAAGGAACTCCCTGCGGTTGTATGACATGATTTGATAGAAAGACTGGTGACTGAAAATTTCTCGCTGATAGCTCCGACAAGTAGCTTTTGCACGGGTAGTCCTATCTTTGTACCGATCATTAACCAAAAACCGCATGACGGAGACAGAAACTTCCTTTCAATCGCTAGGATTGTCCGAACCATTACTAAAAACCATTGCTGAACAGAATTATACTCAGCCCTACCCTATTCAGCAAGCGGCGATTCCGGCCATTTTGAAGGGAAACGACGTATTAGGCATCGCCAAAACAGGCTCGGGTAAAACGGCCAGCTTCGTGCTGCCGATCCTGGAATCATTTCAGAACAGGCCGCAAGCCCTGAACCGGCATATTACCGCCCTCGTGCTGGTTCCTACCCGCGAGCTTGCTGTTCAAATCGGAGTTGTATTCCAAACTTTCGGCGAAAGGTTGCCGCGGAAAGTCAAAACACTGGCAGTATTCGGTGGCGTGTCCATTAACCCGCAAATGATCGCATTGCAAAACGTGGAAATTTTGGTAGCGACGCCGGGACGGCTGCTCGAACTGATTTCGTATAAAGCGCTCAGCTTATCGGAAACCCGCATTCTGGTGCTGGATGAGGCTGATAAAATGTTGAATATGGGTTTTGCCGACGAAATGCGGGATATCTTTTTTCTGTTGCCTAAAAATCGTCAAAGTATTCTGTTCTCGGCAACATTGGGTGACGAAGTTGATAAAATCAATAAAAACCAACTCAAAAACCCGCTCAGGATTGAAATTGAAGAGGAAGAGCAAAATCTTGACCTGATCAAACAAACCGGCTATTTCGTAGATCCGGACCGCAAGGGACCGTTGCTGCGATATTTGATTAAAACCCGGGAAATGAAACAGGTGCTGGTATTCGTTTCGGCGACGCGCACAGCCGATAATCTGGTTGAAAAATTGAAAAAGAACGGCATCGACGCCATGGCGATGCATAGTAAAAAAAGCCAGGGTGCACGCACCGAGGCTTTGAATAAATTTAAATCCGGCAAGCTGAATGTCATGGTGGCCACGGACCTCGCTTCGAGAGGGATCGACATCCAGTTCCTGCCTTTTGTGATCAATTTTGAATTGCCAAGATCACCGAAAGACTATGTTCACCGAATAGGCCGCACGGGCCGTGCCGAAAACCCCGGCGAAGCGATATCCCTGATTTGCCCCGAAGACGTCCACCATTTCAAAATCATCCAGAAAAAAATGGGTAAACCTGTTGAAATGATGGAGTCCTACGACCTCGAATTGCAGGGCTATTGATTGTCATTCCTTGGTTTTAGCAGCCAGATCGACGATATCCTTCTTGCTACCCGTCCAGAATGCGATTTTTTGGCGGTTAAAAGTGTAGGTAACTGCCACCGAGTCGCCCCAACTGATCACCGCCGGGTAAGAGTATTCATCTTCCTTTTTGCCGGTCGCGATATCAATTTTGTCGGTCCAGTTTTGGCCGTCGTCATAAGATAGTATTAGTGAAAGCGGTGAACGGGAGCCCCAGTTGTTGTCATCAGGATTGTAGGCAAGCACCAATGTCCCATCGGTCAGCTTGGCGAGGTCGATGCCGCTGTTCGGATTAGGTAATGCTGTCTTTTTTATTGTCGACCAGGTTTTACCATTGTCTTTGGAATCACTGCGACCGATCACGCCACCCGTTGTCCGCACAAGCATATGCACTTGCCCAGGCTCCGATTCCCACAATGTAGGCTGGATCGCGCCTTTGCCTTTGATTTCAGTTGTATCGATTTTAAAATACGGGCTCGCTGTCCAGGTTTTGCCTTTGTCATTGCTGCGGTCCACAAAAACTTCCCAGCGATTTACCTCGTTGGACGCACCTGCCAGCCAGTCGCCGTTAGAGAGTTCGATCAGCTTGTCTTTGACGGGACCACGGCCTCCTTTGTCGCCCTTCACAAGTTCGTAGGCTTCCGACCATGTTTCGCCGTTGTCTGACGAAGTTTTCACCCAGGTCTCCCATTGGGCTATTTCTTTTCCTACCTTAAAATATAAAATCACTTTACCGTCGGCCGTTTTCTGCAAAACTGGGTTCCAATGCGCATCCTCGCGGATTTTAGCGACTTCTATCGGAGCACTCCAATGGCCGGGTTTGCCTTTCGAAAGCCATATACCGACATCGGGGTTCTTTTCCTCGGTACCGCCAAACCATGCTATCAGAAACTGCCCGTCGTCCAGGCGCACTAGGGTTGAGGCGTGGCATTGCGGGAACGGTCTCTGATCGCCGAAGACAAATTCCTTGTCACTGGTGAGCGAATCGAGCTTTTTGTCATCTGCCGTTTCTGTTTGTTTAGAGCCGCAGGATGTCAGCACAGTGGAGCCGAGCAGCAATGTTGCCACGAGTTGAATGGCTTGCTTTCTATTTGGTAGCATGGATTAATGTAGGTTGAACGTTTTGCAAAATACCCTGAACAGGCGAAAAAGGGCTATTATTTCAGCAGCTTCTTCAACTCGTTCATGATTGCGGCAGGCGTTTGCTCTTCGTAAAGAATACTGTATACCGCACTGGTAATGGGCAAATTAACGTGATAAATCTTGTTCATTTCATGGATACTCCTGGTGGCATAATAACCTTCGGCGATCATCTTCATTTCGAGCTGAGCGGCTTTGACGCTATAACCACGTCCCACCATATTCCCAAACAAGCGGTTGCGACTGAACTGCGAATAGGCCGTCACCAGCAAATCGCCTAAATAGGCCGACGAGCTTAAATCCCGTTCACGCGGATCGAGGGCAGTTACGAGGTGCCCGATCTCCTGCATAGCATTCGATACCAGCACGGCCTGAAAATTATCTCCATACCCAAGCCCATGCGTGATCCCGCAGGCCATTGCGACAATGTTTTTCATGATCGCGGCATATTCTACGCCATAGAGATCGTCCACGGCATTGGCTGTTACATAGCGGCAAGTCATGAGCTGCGCAAAATCTTCCGCTGCCGGGCATTCCGTCGAAGCGATCGTCAGGTAAGATTGTTTTTCCAAAGCAACTTCTTCGGCATGGCAAGGGCCGGCGATTACACAGGTATCTTTCATTTCAATGCCGAAAGTATCGGCCACCCAGTCGGTAACCAGGGCATTTTTTTCTGGCACCATGCCTTTAATGGCCGAAACAATACGCTTCCCCTGCAAATGCTTTGCTGATAAATGCTGTAAAGACTCCTGGATAAATGCTGCCGGAACGGCGAGGATTACGTAGTCGGCCCCTTTTACCGCATCGACGGTTTTCTCAAAAACCTTCACCTTTTTTGGGGAAAGTACCACATCGCTGAGATAACTGGGATTGTGGTTGAAGTTCCGGATATGGTCGATGTCCTTCTGGTTTCGGAGCCACCAGCGGATTTGCACGTTATTTTGTTCGGAAAGGATTTTGATCAGCGCGGTAGCCCAGCTTCCGCCGCCGATCACTGCAATTTTGGTATAATTGAATAAACTCATCCGGAGGTAATGTCAGAATTTAGCTGAAATATGGGGCCAAAATCGCTCAAAATAAAAAATCCTTGCAGCAAAGCCGCAAGGATTTTCTTTTTTAACCTAAACTAAATCGAACTTATTACTTTTTTACAACGCATCAGTTCGGGTTTTCATTTGATTTTTTTCCATCTTTTTTCGGCTCTTCCTTCTTTTTTTCGACCAGGTCACCGTTGTTGAGGTTTTTGGATACAGCTATATATGGTCCTGAGATGATCCTGTCACCCGGTTTCAGGCCGGAAAGGATTTCGATGTTTTCAAAATCACTGATACCCGTTTTCACTTCCTTCATTTCCGCCTTGCCATTGACATCGGTGAAGACGACTTCTTTAATAACTTCCTGTTTTTTAGGCTTCTTATCATCTTCTTCCGCGGCCTGGCCGTTATCCGTGCCCGGGCCCGATCCTGGGATTACCTGCTGCGCACCGCCACGGGTCGTCACCGCCGCAATGGGTACTGAAACAACCCCGTTTTTGCGTTCCGTAATGATTTCGACGGAGGCCGTCATTCCGGGTTTGAATGGGTATGATTTACGCGACCGGCTCGACATGAGGTCTTTAAAGGATTCATTCAGGATTTTGACTTTGACCTGAAATTCAGTCACCGCATCTGCTGAGGTGCTCGCCGCCGATGAAGTGGTTGACGAAGCTGATGCCAGGCCAGCAGCCGTATTGGCGATTTCCTTCACCACGCCTGTGAACTTCCTGCCCGACGAACTATATGCATCCACGTCGATTTCCGCCGTGTCGCCAATAGATACTCGTACAATATCATTTTCATTCACATTCACCCGCACTTCCATGTCGGCCAGGTTGGCGATCCGCATCATTTCAGTACCGGCCATTTGCGAGGTTCCTACTACGCGCTCGCCTGCTTCGACATTCAATAACGATACAATGCCACTAACCGGCGCGAAAATGCTTGTTTTCCGCAAGTTCTCCGCCGCGTCGCGCATGCTCGCTTCGGCGCTTTTGATATTGTAAAGTGCCGCTGCCACGTTGGCTTTGGCCGACTCGACATCTTGCTGCGCTACGCCATAGGTGGAAGAGAACTGTTCAAAATCAGCGGACGAGATCACCTTATCGGCAAAAAGCTTCTTATTTCGCTCAAAATTGGCTTTCGCCTGCACCAACCGCGCCTCCGACTGGGCTACCATGGCCTTCGTCTGCTCGTAATTAGCTTTGCTGGAATTCACGGCGGCCTGCGCCCGTGCCATCAGCGATTCGTAGTTATCCGGACGGATTTTCAATAGTAACTGGCCTTTAACCACCGAGTCACCCTCAGCCACATTCAATGCGATAATCTCACCGGATACGTCAGGACTGAGTTTCACCTCAACTTCCGGCTGCACCTTGCCCGACGCGCTGACCCGCTCGATGATGTCCGATTTTTTGACGACCGTATATTCAACTTCCGTCGTTTTGGGTTTACCGATATAGCCAGCCTGTTTGGCACCAAACAAACCACCAACGAGTAGCACCACGAGTCCTCCCGTTATCCACCAGATCTGTTTCGAAGATTTACGTGCCATATTTTCCTGATTACGATTTAAGATTGGTTACTGAAATGATGGAGAATACTAGAAGTCGGAGAGCGGGCGGTTCATGTAAAAATCCAGGATTTTGGTCCGGAAAACATAGTCGTACTTGGTTTGAACCAGGTTGCCGTTCGCACGATCGAGGTTGGCTTTGGCTATATTGTATTCCACCGAATTGATGGCGCCCACATCAAAACGCACCTGCGACACACGGAACGTTTCTGTCAGTGCCCTTACCTGGTTTACCGTTGCCGAGTATCGCTTGGCCGAATTGGTCATGTCGATATAAGCCTGTTCTACATTCTTGCGAATGGTGAGCTGCACTTGCTGGGCCTGGTATTCATATGTTTGTTGCTGCAATTTGGCGTTGGCCACATTGTATTTCGTCCTGAAATTGTTGAAGATCGGGATCGTCAGGTTCAGGTTGATCGCCGAGTTGCGGTTGAAGTCGAGCTGGTTGAAATAACGGAAGTTTTGAATGGAACCGTTCGGGGCTGTGACGCGCTGTACAATCGGGACTTGCTTGTTGTCGATAATGACGTAGTCGGTTGTCGAAGGGACATCAATCGTTGTGTTGCCGGAGCCGTCGCCGACGAAACGTTGCTTTGGGGCTGCGCTGGAAAAAGCGGTATACACGCCGCCATTCAGGGTAAGCGTAGGCATTCCCGCACCTTTCGCCAGATCTACATTGATTTTTGAAGCTTCGATCCGCATATTAGCCGCCTTCATTTGCGGCAGGTTGGTCAATGCTGTTTCATAAATCTCCTGAATAGTGGCGTCGTAAGCCTGCATGGTCGGGTCCTTCACCGCGATTTTCACCACATTGATCACCTCGCTGCCGGGCATATTCATCAATTGCTTTAAGTTCAGTTTCGCCGTTTCCAGATTGTTCTGCGCATTTACCAGGGTCAGTTCATCGTTGGCCAGCTGCGATTTCAAATCAAGAAGATTGCTTTCCGCGAGCGTACCGGCCTGCACGAGCTTTTCGGTCCGTTCAACCTGTAATAGGGAAGCATCCACCTGGCGTTGTGCGACGATGATCAGCTCCTCATTGGTAACAACCTGCAAATACGCTAAGGCCACATTGAGCATAATATCATTGCGGGTAGCTTCGAGGTCTTTTGCGCTCGCCTGGTAGTTGGCGTTATTGAATTTGATATTATTCGTAATCTGGAAACCGCTGAAAAGCGTCACCTGTCCGCCGAGCTGATAGTTATTGGAGCTTACATTCTGCTGTACGAACTGGTTGGTGAAGGGATCGATGTTACGACCGGAACGGAAACCCTGGCTGGCGCTGAAACTGATACTTGGCCACCGCTGCCATTTGGATTGCTCGTAAGTGTTACCGTTGGTTTTGACCGTAATTTCCGATTGCTTGATCTGCGGGTTTGTTTCAAGGGCGATCCGGATGCAATCTTCCAGCGAATAGGTGTTGGCCGGTTGACTCACATTTTGCTGCGCCTTGACGGTTTCCGGGACTGTCATGCCACAAAACAGTGTCAAAATCAATGCGGAATAGCGTAAAGAATGAAACATAAGCGGTTTAGAGTTAGATAATCAATATTAGTGCTTAGCTTAAAATGCGACCATCCATTTGGTACGGACGGTTGCATTTCCGTGGTAAAGGGCGATTTCCCACGAATACCTTTGAATCAGTGGAAAAACAGGTAACCAAGCCATATTCCAGCGATCACACCGATCAAATCGGCGATCAAACCCGCCACGATCGCGTACCGGGTATTCTTGATCCCTACAGATCCGAAGTAAAGCGCTACAATGTACAATGTAGTGTCTGCCGATCCCTGGAAAATACAAACCAATCTTCCGATGAACGAATCGGGGCCGAATTCCTTCATCGCGTCGATCATCAATGCACGTGCCCCACTGCCACTCAGCGGTTTCATCAGCGCCACCGGCAATGCATCGGTAAAATCAGTATTGAGGCCTGTTGTTGAAAAAATCCATTTTAGACCGTCGATCAGATAATCCATCGCCCCGCAGCTTCTGAATGCGCTGATCGCTACCAGCAGGCCGACCAGGTAAGGAATGATTGTCACCGAAGTCGTGAAACCGCCTTTTGCACCTTCGATGAATGCATCAAATACATTTACTTTTTTGTACATTCCCCAAGCCAGAAATGCCGATACCACAAACAGCAGCACCGAATTCCCCGCCAGGATCGAAATCGTTTCAATTTGCTCTTTGGGTAAACCCGACAAGTACCATAATATCAATGCAATCATTGCTGTAACGCTGCCCAAACCAAGCATTACAGTTCTGTTGAACAGGTTTATCTTCTGCCATGCGGCTGTGATGATCATGCTCACAACGGTGGTCACATACGTACCTACTACGCAGGGAATAAATACATCAGAAGGACTTTCGGCACCCAGAATCGCGCGTTGGGCAATGATAGACAGCGGGATGATCTGCAAACCCGAAGTATGGAGCACCAGGAACATGATCTGTGCATTGGAAGCTGTGTCCTTGCTTGGGTTCAGTTCCTGGAGGCTTTGCATGGCTTTTAAACCAAACGGCGTCGCCGCATTGTCGAGCCCCAGGAAATTGGCAGAGAAGTTCATGATCATCTGGCCGTTTGCGGGGTGGTCTTTGGGAACTTCGGGAAAGAGCTTGTTGAAAAACGGTCCGATAAACCGTGCGATCACGTGAATGATCCCTGCTTTTTCACCCACATTTAAAATACCCAAAAAAAACGTCATGACGCCCGTAAGCGGCAATGCAATGTCCATTACCGCCACTTTAGCCATTTCGAGCATTCCTTCGGTGATGGCTTTGAATGTTTGCACATCGCCTGTCAGAACAAATTGCAACAAGGCAATGACAAAAGCGATGACAAAGAAGGAAACGAAAATATAGTTTAATGCCATAGTGGATTAAGGGGTGCAAAAGGCGGGATTAGTAATGATTTCTTTATAATGCATCGAGTAAAATATTTCTTTTAATGCAAATAACAAAGGTATATTGCAAACAGGTAGGCCTATCAACAAACCTCAACGATTTTCCATGAAGCATTACAGCTTTTTACTTCTTTTTGCCTTATTGTGCTGCAACAAACCTGAAAAAAGCAGCGAAAACAGCACAAGCAGCGACGAACCTGAAAAAGCCATCAACGACACCATCCCGCTTACCCGCGAAAAAGTGGAAAACAGCCCCGTAGCGAGTTACAGCGAAAAAGTAAAAGACGATTTGAACGACTGGCGCCTTGCCGTGGATGTCTACGAAACGAAGCAGACTTTCAAATTCCTGATGAAGATTGAATACATGGTGCAGGAAGCCGAGGACACGCTGACGATCCCGAATTTCGGCATTATGCCCAAAGTAGAAGTGCGAAAAGGGCCCGAGAAAGAATCCTGCATCGTCGGGTTTCTGGATAAACAGGGGGAGTTTAAGGAATATAAATTGATTGCTTTGAAGAACAAGCAGTTGAAGATTTCTACTTTGAAGTATTATGGCCGGGCGCGGTATAAGGTGAGTAAGTGAGGAACGGAGAGAATTAGGCACTTTGCGTGTAATTTTGGTTCATTCCAAAACAAGCCGCACGTTTTCGGGAGAGCCGGCCCGATTGACGAACTGTAAATAGTAGGTTCCTCTCGGTAGGTCGTTAACTTGTATTGTAATGGTCCTATCTTGGCCAAAAGCGGCAGTTGCGTATTGCTCTGCGGCCTGAACCATTCTCACTTCTTTTCCACCAACTTCACTGAATAGTCTCACCACCTGCGGCAATTGCTCTATGGTGTACGCATTGTCAAACTTGATTTTCACCTCGTCTTTCGCGGGGTTCGGGAATACATTGTATATCGGTGTTCCTTTTGCGCAGTTATCAACACAAATCGTAATGCCTTTCTGCACCGAGCCAAAGCAGTTGCTGACGGTAATGTCTATGCCGTAACAATTATTTACATAAGAATTGAAATAAGCGCTACCGCCATTTGAATTAAGAATCGTATTTCCCGGATCGCTGGATGTCCAAATCCCGAATTGCGTTCCCGGCTCTGCGGTATACGCGTTGAGCATTACACCGGCGCCATTGCACATGAAGTCGGGAGAACCGCCGCCGTTTGCGGTTACGAGCAGGGATGCCGGTAATGGGGCGCTTCTTTTTACATTATTGGGCGTGCTACTTGCCGTAGTCATCGCACACACCGAAGAAGTGGCAGAGACCATCACTGTTCCATCTGACACACCGGTGATTTGTGCCGAATTGGTGTTACCCGGAGAATTTGCCGTAATTCCGCCGCTTGAAGTCCAATTATAGCTTGTAGCATTGCTTGCACTGGCAGTTATGGTTTGGGGACTACATAATAATATGTCCGGTGAATTAATTACAGGCTTGGTTGGAATGGGCCTCGTTATTGTAATGGAAATCTTGGTCCTAAAATTATTGCTGTCATTTCGCTTCGCCTCTACTTTAATTGTGCCGCCCTGGTTGACATGCGTGTTGACTGTCACTGATGGCACACTGGAACTTGCCGGTCCTGTCCAACCATTCGGATAAAAGAAATAATAAGTAACCGGCGCACCCGGATCCGTTGAAACTGCGGGAATCGAAATCGTTTTCTGCGCCGCAAGGGTATGAAAGCGTGTTATTGTTACTAAGTGTCGAACCATTAAAAGTGATTGTGGAAGGATCACTAATGTATTTCACCTCGATAGGCTGCGCTTCAGTGGCGCCATTAGCCCGGACGCTGGTGATAGTTTTAGTTTGTTTACTCCCTCCATTAGGTGTCCAAGTAAAAGTGACTTTTAAGCGGAGTGTTTTTGTCGGCACACCACTGCTGTAATTTACAGTGTTGTTCCATTTCGCACTAAAATATGATACTGTTTTAGCACTAACGGCTGTGCCGCCTGTTACGATCCATTCATAACTTGGTACGGCATTTTGTGGAACGCTGGTATTTTGAAGGTCAAATACTACGGTGGGATAATATACATATTCATTATAATAAGTACCTCCACTTGGCTCCAGTCCATAAAAATCGATACCATCAAATATCGAGCTTGCGCGATTACCCTGTATATAGACAATCGGGTCAACAGCCGCCTGAACGGTCACAGACAACAAAATAAAAATAAAATGGAGGATAAATAATTGAATTGCCTTCATAGTGACGTGTGTTTTAAAGATTATAACTAAGACCAATGAAATAGCATGGCACAGGTTCAACAAGCTTCCAGATGAGTTTGCTTCTTGCAATGAACTCATTGTCGAATAAAGACCTGTAACTTTCAATTCCCCGGCTGAACTGAACGTGGCTTTCAACCGAAACCGAAACCCGATGATTCAAGTATATCTTGGCTCCCAGAAATGATGCGAGCCAAGTGATGTGTCTTCGGTAATGGACAACTGACCTCCCCGAAGCTCCACCTTCCCAAGGCGAGGGAGCGTCATAAGCAGTTCCCTTACTCCAATTAAGCACTCCTGCGAAGTCAATTCCCCCGAATAGCATTGTCCTGCCATGAATTCGTTGCCATTCATGTCCAATTGCAAAAAGGGGTTTGAAATTATAGTCGTTAAATACCCGAGATCCTTGAGGCAAAGTGTCATCCGCTGGCACTGTATCATGGTTCCCCAACTGCGGGCTTACCGCAATTCTCCAAGCATGCCCATGGTTACCTTTCAGACGTCTTGAATTCCACTTGACCAGATAAGGATATTGATAGGTGCCCGAGTAACCCAACTTAAATAAATTACCGGCATTCACATTCAGCTCCCATCGATGCCGTTTTACGTCTTGATCAATGTACTCCTTCGCCTTTGTGACAGCATCGTGAGGTTGTCCTCTTGCCATCCCGACGGCCCAAAACAAGGCAGAAGCCCCACACCCAATTACATGCATAATCTTTCTCATATTATTTATATTTTTTGTACAAAGAAAAACAGAACAATCCACACCCATTCTGGGATAAAACAGGATCGTACCTGCAAAAAGGAAGAAAATTCAGCGTCTGGCTTTGAGCTTGCTGACGTAGTTTTCGGAAATGCCTAAATACGAGGCAATGTACTTCTGTGGGACGCGTTGGAACAGGTTCGCGGAGCGTGAACGAAATACTTCCAGTTTTTCCGGGGCGGATAATGTTCGCATTTCACGTAGTAGTTGTAAATGGGCAAGCCAGAAATGCTCTGCGATCATTCGTCCGATACTGGCCGCGTGGGGTTCTTGCTCATAAAGAGAGAATAAATCATCTCTGGAAATGTAGACGATCACGGATGCTTCCAGCGCTTCAATGCATTCGCGGGCAGGGGTTTGGTTAATAAAGCTTTCTGCGGCAAGAAAGAAATCGTTTTCCGCTGCAAACCACTCCGTGAAATCGGTAAATCCTCCGGTGCCGTCATCGGCGATTTTCCATGAAGCATTACAGCTTTTTACTCCTTTTGGCGCTATTGTGCTGCAACAAACCCAAAAACAACGACGAAAGCTCCGCGGCAAATGGCGGCGACCCCTCCAAAGCTATCAACGACACCATCCCGCTCACCCGCGAAAAAGTAGAAAACAGCCCCATTGCGAGTTACAGCGAAAAAGTAAAAGACGATTTGAACGACTGGCGCCTTGCCGTGGATTTCTACGAAACGAAGCGGACTTTCAAATTCCTGATGAAGATTGAATACATGGTGCAGGAAGCCGAGGACACGCGGACGATCCCGAATTTCGGCATTATGCCCAAAGTAGAAGTGCGAAAAGGGCCCGAGAAAGAATCCTGCATCGTCGGGTTTCTGGATAAACAGGGGGAGTTTAAGGAATATAAATTGATTGCTTTGAAGAACAAGCAGTTGAAGATTTCTACTTTGAAGTATTATGCGAGAGCGAGGTATAAGGTGAAGAAGTGAGGAACGTTTGGCATTTCGATTTTTGAACTGGAAAGCTTTATTCTACTACAATGCGCACAGTTTCCGCGTTTCCTGCACGGTCCATCATTTTAAGGTAATAAACACCTCTCAGTAGGTCATTTACTGGTATTGGAATCGTTCTGCTTGTTTGGAAATCAGCGGATGAATAGCGCTCCTCCGCCTCTACATTCTTTACTTCTTTTGCACCGATTTCGCTGAACAGTTTAATGAATTGCGGCAATTGGCTCATATCAGATTCTTTGTCGAATGTGATATTCACTATATCGCTGGCTGGATTTGGATATACTTTATAAACAGGTTTTCCGGTAAGGCAGTTATCAACACATATCGTGATCCCCTTCTGCACCGAGCCAAAGCAGTTGCTGACGGTAATGTCGATACCGTAGCAATTGTTAACATAAGAATTGAAATAAGCGGTTCCGCCATTTGAGTTAAGAATCGTATTTCCAGGGTCGCTCGACGTCCATATTCCGAACTGCGTTCCGGGCTCGGCGGTGTAGGCATTCAATTGAACTCCTGCTCCATTGCACATAAAATCCGGCGATCCGCCGCCGTTGGCAGTTACGAGCAACGAAGCTGGCGCCGGCGCGCTTCTTTTGACATTAATCGGGGTGCTGTTTGTAATACTCCCCAAAATTGAGGCCATCGGTTAAGTTTAGTAACTTGACATTAAACCGATGAGAAAATGAAACAAAGCCGGAGGAAATTCACA